>NZ_CP085135.1:0-4920000 GCF_020616515.1 Mesorhizobium sp. PAMC28654 | reverse complement strand
CACCTTCACTACGAGCTGATCGTCAACGGCACCAAGGTCGATTCGATGCGCGTGCGCCTGCCGGTCGGCAAGGTGCTGAAGGGCGACGACCTTGTCGCCTTCAAGCGCGAGCGCGAGCGCATCGACGATTTGCTCAAGCAGCAGGACAGCGATTCGCTGAAGGTCGCGAGCGCCAAGATCGAAGGCTGAAGCCGCTTCAGCCTCGCGGATCCACCGCGCGGCGCGACCACGGCAGGGCTTCGCCGGAAACAGTCATCCACGTAATGACCGCCGAAAGCAGGCAAAGCAACGCGGTCACCGACGCAACGGCGGAGAAAGCGGCGTCGCTCGCCGCAAGCCTTGCCGCATCGAGTGCCGGAGCGAGCCCGGCCGGCGCCGGTTCGCCAAAGCCTGGAACGCCGGCCACGGCGCTGGTGTTCAAGGACGCCGCATAGGTCCACGCGGCAAGCGACCCCATCGCCGCGACCGCGATCAGGCCGCCGATGCGTGAGACGGCGTTGTTGATACCCGAAGCGGCACCCGTGTCCTTGTCCTCGACAGCCGTCATGATCGCGGTCGACAGTGGCGACACGACCAGCGACATGCCCAACCCCATCAATGCCATCAGCGGGAACGCCCCGGTCCAGAAATTGCGGATGCCGGCATGGGTCAGCAAGGCAAGACCGGCAAAGGCGATGGCGACGACCAGACTGCCGCAGGCTATGGGGAAACGCGGCCCGATCCTGTCGGACAGCTGCCCGACGAGCCCCGACAGAAGCGCGATGCATGCCGACAGCGGCAGGAAGATGAAGCCGACCTCGGCCGTGCTCAACCCCCAGCCGGCAATCAGCAGCATCGGCAGGTAGAACAGATTGGCCGACAGGGCGAAGTAGAGAAAAAAGGTCGCGACATTGGCGCCGGCGAAAGCACGGATGCGAAACAGCGAAAGATCGATCATCGGTTCACGCTGCCGACGCTCGAAGACGATGAAAGCGATGAGCAGGACCATGCCGACGGCAATACTCGGTCCCGACAAATGCCCCTCGCCCTTGGCGCTCATCGAGGTCAGTCCATAGGCGAGCGCGCCGAACGCCAGCGTTGCGAGTGCGCCGCCGCCGAGATCGAGATTTCGCTTCTGCATCGGCGGGTCAGCGGGGATCTTGGTGACAAGAAGATAGATCGAGATAAGGCCGAGCGGCAGGTTGATCGCGAAGATCGCCCGCCAGATGCCGTCGCCAAAGGCTGACAGGACAAGACCGCCGAGCACCGGGCCAAGGGCCGTTGTCAGCGCCGAGGCCGCCGCCCAGATGCCGATCGCCCTGCCGCGCTCTTTCTTCGGGTAGGCCTTGGCGATGATGGCGAGGCTGCCTGGCACCATGATCGCGGCACCAATGCCCTGGATGGCGCGAAACACAATTAGTATCCCGGGATTCGGTGCCACCGCGCAGGCAAGCGAGGACGCTATGAATAAGGCGATGCCCGCGATGAAGGCGCGGCGCAGGCCGAACCGGTCGCCGGCGGCACCACCGGCGAGGATCAGCGCCGAAAGCGTCAGCGCATAGGCATTGGAAATCCATTGCGCCTCCGCGAGGCTGGCGCCGAGATCGACGCGGATCGCCGGCATGGCGATGGCCAGGATCGAACCGTCGATGAAGCCGAGCGCGGACGCCAGGATCGCCGCGATCAGCACAAATCGCCGCTGCGATTGCGGACAGAACGTGCCGTTCGTGACCGGGCTGGCCAGCGGGACGGCGGCGACTTCATCGGGTGAATGCATGGAGCCCTGCTTAGACCGCCGATCCGCCGCCAACAACCCGCCAGTGGCTTGCTGTCATTGAAACCAGCCACCTCGTCGCGCCCTATCCGGATGCAAACGGCGGTAGTCATGCTAAGCTTTTGGACAATCGCGAGCCGGGAGACATCGATGAAGCGTCCACTCGAAGCATCGGCGGAGGGGCGCGGCCGTATCGTCGGCATCACCGACGGGGTGTTCGCCATCGCGCTGACCTTGATCGTTCTCGAGATCAGGGTGCCGGCGCACGAGGCAATCCATTCAGAACACGATCTGCTTGCCGCGATCGCGGCGCTGGCGCCGCGCTTCCTGACCTACGCGCTCAGCTTCTTGACACTGACCATCTTCTGGTTCGGCCAGCAGGCCCAGCATGGCTTGATCGCAAGGTCCGACCGGCGGCTGGCGACGCTCAACCTCTGTTTTCTGGGGTTCATCGCCCTGCTGCCATTCTCCACCGACCTGCTGGCCGACTTCCTCGACTACAGGACCGCCGTGCTCGTCTACTGGCTCAATCTCTTGATGCTCGGCGTAACCCTGTTCGCCAGTTGGTGGTACGCGGAGCGAAACGGTCTCCTGGATGACGGCGTCGACGCGGAAACGACACGCACGGTCTATCTGCGCATCATCAAGGCCCAGATCCTGTGGGCGGTCGGCGCGGCACTCTGCCTGGTCAGCCCCCTGCTCAGCGTCGGCTTCATTCTGGTCGTGCAGTTGATCTATGCCGCTGCGCTGCGCGGCTCATTGCTGCGCAACGTCATCGGCTGAAGGTCCGCCAACGAATTCCACGGTAACGCCTGGCGATACCAGCTTGGCGAGTTCGCGCGCGTCCCAGTTGGTCAGCCGCACGCAGCCATGGCTTTCGGTCTTGCCGATCTTCGACGGCTCGGGCGTTCCGTGGATGCCGTAGGTCGGCTTGTCGAGCGCGATCCAGACCGACCCGACAGGTCCGTTGGGGCCTGGCGGAATGGTGAGAATCTTGTCGTTCTGGCCCTGCTTGAAGTTGATGTTGGGGTTGTAGGTATAGTTCGGGTCGAGCGCAATGCGCGACACGGCGTGGATGCCGGTGGGCGACGGCGTGTCGGCCGAGCCGATGGTCGCGGGATAGGCTGCGACCAGCTTGCCGCCCGCATCGTAGGCGTACACTTCTTTCTTGGTCTTGTCGGCGACGATGCGCGCGACCGGCGTCGACACCAGCTTGCCGAAATTGGCGACCTTGATGATCGTGCCGGGGCTGTTGAAGTCGAGGCCCTTGTTGATCGATTTGAGATAGTTCTCGTCCATGTGGAAGCGCTCCGCCAGCGCCTCGGTGACAGAGGTGTAGCACATGCAGTTGAGCTGCGCCTTCTGGCTGTAGTCTTCCGGTATCGACGCCACATAGGGACCGGCCACATCCTCGGGCGTGATCGTGTAGGATGCAAAGGCATCGCCGCCGGACTGCGCCAGCGCGGCCTGGATGCCGACCGCGTCGGTTGACTTCAGGTTGGTGCCGTTGATTTCGTTGTAGGCGGCGAGCGCCTTGTCGACATTCGAGCCGAACCGTCCGTCGATGACGCCGGGCGAAGCACCGCCGCGATCGAGCAGCACCTGCAGACCCGCGACGTCCTGGCGCGCGCCAAGCGAAAGCGAGGGATCAACAGCGGTCTTGCCATCCACCTTGGGGGGCAGAGCTGTCTGGTCGGTACTCGGTACCGCCGGCTGAACCGGCTCGATCGACGCCTCGTTGAGCGGCTGACGTTTGATCGTGTCCGGCTTGGCGATGCCCGGCTTTGCAGGCTGCGGCGCTGCCGGATAGGCGTTGCGGTTGCCGCCATCATCCTGCGGCGCCGGCGGATAGGCGTTCGCCGAATTGTCACCATAGGGATCGTCTTGATCGGCTGGTGGTGCGATGGTGCGGCCCTGCTCGTTCATCCGCTGACGGCGCCAGCGCGGCGTGTCGTCGGGATTGTCGAGAGTGTAGCCATCGTCATCAGTCACCGGGCCAAGGTTGCGGTCTCCCTCGTCGCGACGGAACGCGCGGCGATCGTATCGCGTCTGCGGCGGCTGGATGGCGATCACCTTGCCGGTATCCGCATCGACAATGACGCGGTTTCCCCTGGCATCATAGTAGACGTCGAGGTTGCCGTTCTGCGCGACCTGAATACCGCCCGCATCGGCGGCACGGGCGATGCGCGGAGCGCTATCCGACATCGGCGTAGCGAACGCACCGGAAGATATGAGCCCGACGGCGAGAGCCGAAAGGGTGAAGATCGTGCGAAACATGGTGGCCAAACTCTCCGGTCCGTAACTGCCGCCGCCCGGCGTTTTCCAGGCGAACCCCTTCGCCAGAAAATCAGTAACCACCTTATGGTTCCAACATGAACCGGGCATGAAGATGGCGGATTTCTGGTATATTAGCGCCCGGCGAGGCCAAGTTCCCCGCGCGCCTGTTTGGTCAGCTTCAGCGCGACCAGGCGATGGCTCTCACGCAGATAGTCTTTCAACGCGTCATCATCCATGCTCTGGCTTGTCTGGCGCTGGACCCATTTTGGACTTGCTTCGGTAAAGTGGAGAGCGGGTTGCTCATTCGGCGGCGTTTCGCTCGAACTGCATCGGGCTGATGTAGTCGAGCGCGGAATGCCGCCGGATGGGATTGTAGAAGCCGTCGATATATCGGGCAATGGCGGCTTGGGCATCGGCGCGGGTAAGGAAAGAGGTGCGCCAGATCAGTTCAGTTTTCAGCGTCTTGAAGAATGTTTCGACCATGGCGTTATCAAAGCAATTGCCCTTGCCTGACATTGAGATGATGACGCCGGCGGCACGCAATTCGGCTTGGTAGTCGATAGAACAATATTGGCTGCCGCGGTCGGAGTGGTGAATGAGGCCGGGTTCCGGCTGCCGCATGACGAACGCCTTGTTGAGCGCTGCCAGAGCCAGGCTGCGGTGTAGCCGGTTGCCAGCAGCCCAGCCAACGACCTTGCGGGCAAACAGATCGATGACGACAGCAAGGTACAACCAGCCCTCCGCGTCCAGATGTAGGAGATGTCGGCACCCCATTTCTGGTTGGGACCAGTGGCGGCAAAATCCTGGTCGATGACATTGGGGGCAACCGGAAAGGCGTGTTCGCTGTCCGTCGTGCGCTTGAACCGCCGCTTCTGTCTTGCCTGGAGGCCATTCTCCCGCATCAGACGCGCCGTTCGTCGCCGGCCAATGGCAAAGCCATTGTCTTGCAGTTCCCGCGTCATGCGCGGGCTACCATAGGTTCCGTTCGACAGCGCGAACGACGATCGCACATGCGCCAGCATTATCATGTCGTCGCGCTGCCGGCGGCACGCCGGCCGGCGCCCCCAGGCAAAGTAGCCGCTCGGGCTGACACCCAGCGTCGCGCACAAACGGTCCACAGGGAAATCCTTCTTCGCCTGGTCGATGAGCGCGAACCTCACCGACTTCCCTCCTTGACGAAAAAAGCCGTCGCCCGTTTCAAGATATCCCGCTCCTGCCGAAGGATTTCATTCTCCCGCCGCAGCCGTTTCAATTCAGCGGCGACATCAGCATCAGGCGGACGCCCAGGATCGCCCATCTCACGATCCAGCTGCCGACCCATCCATCGCGTCAGCGTCGAGAAACCAACACCAAGATCCTCCGCGATCTGCCGCTTCGTCCGACCGCTCGTTCGCACAAGGCCAACCGCCTCCGCCTTGAACGCATCCGTAAACTGTCTCTGTTTCGTCATCGAGGTCGCCTTTCATCAGAAGGAAACTCTCCACTTTTTCGGGGCAAGTCCATTTCATGCCGCGCGAGGCAAGATAAGGTGCTGGCCGCAGGCCCGGTTGTTCCTTCAGCACATCGAAGGCGATGTCGGAGCATTTGAAGGTGACGAAGAGCCGCTCGCCATCGTCCCAGCCGCCGATCGCGAAGACCTTGGCACCGACCTTCCAGACATGGGCGCCGCCCCATTGGACAACGTGGTTTGTCGACGGCAGCGAGGCACAAAAGCTGTTGTAGTCGTCCAGCGTCATCCGCGCCCCGCTTCTTACATGAAAATGCCGCGAGTCCAGACCGGACGCGCGGCATTCTAAAGCGCGACGCGCTTCAGATCTTTGTTTTTATGCATGTCGTCACCCCAAAAACCGGGGTCACTTTTGGGCGACATGCATTGATCAGGCCGCCGCTTCGGTCGCGACAACCGTCGACTTCGAGCGGAAGTTCAACCTGTCGGAACCGGCGGTCACCTTGACGGTCGAGCCGTCGAGGATGTCGCCGAGCAGGATCTTTTCCGCCAGCGGGTCCTGCAGTTCCTTCTGCATCACCCGCTTCAGCGGCCGCGCGCCATAGGCCGGATCGTAGCCCTTGGCCGCCAGCCACTCGACCGCCTCCTTGTCCAGCGACAGCGTGATCTTGCGATCGGTCAGCAGGCTTTCCAGCCGCTTGAGCTGGATCTCGACGATGCGGCCCATATCCTGCCGGCGCAGCCGGTGGAACAGGATCACCTCGTCGACACGGTTGAGGAACTCCGGCCGGAACGACGCCTTGACGACGTTCATCACCTCGTCGCGTACGACATCGACATCCTGGTCCTCGCCGAGATTGACGAGATATTCGGCGCCTAGGTTCGAGGTCATGATGATCAGCGTGTTGCGGAAGTCGACCGTGCGGCCCTGACCATCGGTCAGGCGGCCGTCATCGAGCACCTGCAGCAGCACGTTGAACACGTCCGGATGCGCCTTCTCGATCTCGTCGAACAGCACGACCTGATAGGGCCGGCGCCGCACGGCTTCGGTCAACGCGCCGCCTTCCTCATAGCCGACATAGCCGGGAGGCGCGCCGATCAGCCGGGAGACGGAGTGCTTCTCCATGAATTCCGACATGTCGATGCGCACCATCGCGCTCTCGTCGTCGAACAGGAAATTGGCCAGCGCCTTGGTCAGTTCGGTCTTGCCGACGCCGGTCGGTCCCAAGAACATGAACGAGCCGATAGGCCGGTTCGGGTCCTGCAGCCCCGCGCGCGCACGACGCACGGCCTTCGACGGCTTGCACCGCCTCGCCCTGGCCGACGACGCGCTTGCCGATCTCATCTTCCATGCGCAGCAGCTTGTCGCGCTCGCCCTGCAGCATCTTGTCGACCGGAATGCCGGTCCAGCGCGAGACGATATGGGCGACGTGGTCGGGAGTGACCACCTCCTCGACCATGCCGACCTTGCCGTCCTGGGCCTCGGCATCCTTCAGCTTCTTTTCCAGTTCCGGGATCTTGCCGTAGGCAAGCTCGCCGGCACGCTGGAATTCACCCTTGCGCTGGGCAATGGCGAGATCGTTGCGCGCTTCCTCGAGCTGCTTCTTGAGGTCGGCTGCAAGCCCGAGCTTCTGCTTCTCGGCCTGCCACTTGGTCGTGATCTCGGTTGATTCCTCCTCGAGGCCGACAAGCTCCTTCTCAAGCCGGGCAAGCCGGTCCTTGGACGCATCGTCGGTCTCGACCTTCAGCGCTTCGCGCTCGATCTTGAGCTGCATGATGCGGCGGTCGATCTCGTCCAGCGCCTCAGGCTTGGAATCGACCTGCATGCGCAGCCGCGATGCGGCTTCGTCGACGAGGTCGATCGCCTTGTCCGGCAGGAAGCGGTCGGCGATGTAGCGGTTGGACAACGTCGCCGCGGCGACCAAAGCCGAATCCGAGATGCGCACCTTGTGGTGCTGCTCGTATTTTTCCTTCAGGCCACGCAGGATCGAAACCGTGTCTTCCACCGTCGGCTCATCGACGAACACGGGCTGAAAGCGGCGGGCAAGGGCCGCATCCTTCTCGACGTGCTTCCTGTATTCATCGAGCGTGGTCGCGCCGACGCAGTGCAATTCACCGCGCGCCAAAGCCGGCTTCAGGAGGTTGGACGCATCCATGGCGCCATCCGCCTTGCCGGCGCCGACCAGCGTGTGCATCTCATCGATGAACAGGATGATGTTGCCGTCGGCCGAAGTGACTTCCGAAAGCACGGCCTTCAGCCGCTCCTCGAACTCGCCGCGATATTTGGCGCCGGCGATCAACGCGCCGAGATCAAGCGCCATCAGTTGCTTGTCCTTCAGCGATTCCGGCACGTCGCCATTGACGATGCGCAGCGCCAGGCCTTCGGCGATCGCCGTCTTGCCGACGCCGGGTTCGCCGATCAGCACCGGATTGTTCTTGGTGCGGCGCGACAGCACCTGGATGGTGCGGCGGATCTCGTCGTCACGGCCGATGACCGGATCGAGCTTGCCGGCGCGGGCATCCGCGGTCAGGTCACGCGCGTATTTCTTCAGCGCGTCATAGCCCTGTTCGGCAGTCGCCGAGTCGGCGGTGCGACCCTTGCGGACATCGTTGATGACCTGGTTCAGTGCCTGTGCGGTGACGCCGGCCTTGGCCATGATATCGGCGGTCTTGGCGGACTTTTCCACGGCGAGCGCGGTCAACAGCCGCTCGACCGTGACAAAGCTGTCGCCAGCCTTCTTGGCCAATTCCTCGGCGGTGGAAAACACCTTGGCCAGCGGCTGCGCCAGATAGAGCTGGCCATTGCCGCCCTCGACCTTGGGCATCGCCTCAAGGGCTGTCTCGACGCCAAGCTTGACGTCGCGGACGCTGCCACCGGCGCGCTCGATCAGCGACGCGGCCAAGCCCTCGTCGTCGTCGACGAGCACTTTCAGAATGTGTTCGGGAGTGAACTGCTGGTGATTGCGCGAGAGCGCCATGGTCTGCGCGGACTGGATGAAACCGCGTACGCGCTCTGAGTATTTCTCAAGGTTCATATCTGTCTCCTTCCATCACCGGCCCGCTTTGCGGCACCGGATCAGATTGTGGTGACGGACCCGCTCATTCGAGCCGAATCCAGTTAGGGCTGATATGGTGCGCAAAATGCAGTCCCTCAAGACTCCCGGCGCACGATATTCCATGCCGGCGCAAACAAAAACGGCGGAGATTTCTCTCCGCCGTTCGATAGTCCCGAAATTGGCCGATCAGCTCTCGGCGACGACGACGGCTGGTTCCGCGTCAACGCCTTCAGCCGGAGCAGCACTCACCTCGCCGCTGGCTGCGTTGTCGTCACCGCCGCTCGCTTGGTCGGCGCTGACGCGCGGACGGCGCGGGCGCCTGGGGCGGCGCGCGGCGCTGCCCTCGGCGGCTGCCTCGTTGAGTTCAGCCTGGGCGGCCAGAGCTGCCGGTGAAAAATTATCGAACTGCGGTGCGGGCTCCGGCGCGGAAACAGGTTCCGCGACTGGCGCGGCCTCCGCCTGCACAGGCGCATCATTGCGCCGGTTCTGTTCGCCGCGCTGATCGCCTTGCTCGCGCTGACCATTCTGGCCATAGCCGCCATTGGGGCGGCGATCACGATGGCGCCCGCCATTGTTGTCACGCCCGCCATTGCCGCGACCATCCCGGCCGTTTTCCGGATTCAATGCCAACTCAGCCGGCGTTCCCTCGATCACCGGCTGGGGACCGGCGCCATGATTGACCACGGGAGAGGAGGTGTCGGTGACATTGTTGTTGTTGCCACCATTGTCGAACTCATCACGATCCTCATCGCCGTCATCGTCGAACTCGTCGCGATTCTGCTGGACGTTCTGGATCGGCATCTGCGCTTGTGCCGCCGCGATGATGCGATTGTAGTGTTCGGCGTGCTGGAGGTAGTTTTCCGCCATGACCCGGTCGCCGGAGCTATGCGCATCACGGGCAAGGGTGGCATATTTTTCGGCGATCTGCTGAGCCGATCCGCGGATCTTCACGTCCGGGCCGTTGCTCTCGTAATTGCGCGTCAGGGGATTAGGCCCTTTGCGATTGTTGTTATTGTTGTTGCTATTATTGTTATTGCCACCGCCGCCGCCATTGTTGTTGCGACCGCGCATGCGCCTGTTCTGCTGTTGGGGCCTCATCAAACTCTCTTCATCTTGAAATTTTCGAAAGACTCTACACGGACGGAGGCGCTCATGCAGCCAACCGTTTCGTTTCTTCACCGGCGTTCGCCCGCATCGATTGCGTTGGCGCCACGTGTCATCCTGTTCCGGTTACATCACTTTCCGGACGATTCCCGCTCGAAGCTTGGGCGTCGTTTGCGCAAGAAGGCAGCTATTTCTAAGGAAAACCGAATCGCTAAGAGCACTGCCTGCTTCGTCTCATCCGGTTAAGGCGACCCTAGCCGCATTCCCCGGCATTGCCAAGCGCTTTTTTTTGCACTGCATCAGGGCTTTCACAGTTCAAAGACCAGAACCCTGTCATTTCCGCCGAGGTCGCGAAACGCCCCCGCCAACTTGTAGCCGGCGGCGGAGAATACTTCCGTAACCTCGTTGCGTTGCGTATGGCCGAACTCGACCGCTACCCTGCCTTCAGCTTCCAGAAAACCCGCAGCCTCCGCTGCTATGATCCGGTAGGGACCAAGACCATCCACGCCGCCATCAAGGGCCAGGCGGGGATCGAAATCGCGGACCTCGTCCTGCAGATTTTCGATATCTTCCGACGGTATATAGGGAGGGTTTGCGGCAATTACATGGTACCGGCCGGAAACTTTTGCGAACCAGTCGGATTTGAGCACCTTGAACCGGCTGGCGAAACCCAATTGCTCCGCATTGCGGCTTGCTGTCGCCAGCGCCCCATCTGAAACATCGACGCCGGTCGCGATGACCTCGGGAACGGCCGACAGCAGCGCCAGTGCAATGGCGCCCGAGCCGGTTCCCAGGTCGAGGATACGGCATGCGCCTTCCCGCGATGCCGTTGCCTTGGCAAAGGGCAGCACCGCGTCGACCAGCGTTTCGGTATCCGGTCGTGGCTCCAGCGTCTCCGGCGACAGCGACAGCCGCAGACCGTAAAATTCGCGATAGCCGAGAATGCGATGCACCGACTCCCCGGAGATCCGCCGCTTCAGGGCCGCGTCAATTTCGGCAATCGCCCTGGCATCCACGGTCCGCATGGGATCGGCAATGGCCTGGGTGCGGGTCGTGCCGGAGAAATGCTCGACGATCAGCCTGGCATCGAGATCCGGACTGTCTACCACGGCCTCCAGGCGCGCCCGCGCCGCTCGCAGCAACGGCCCCAGCGCTTCCTGCAGATGGTCAGCCATCGATGCCGATGTCTGCGAGCAGCTTCGACTGGTGATCGGCAAGCAGCGCGTCGATGATTTCGTCGAGTTCGCCCATCATCACCCGGTCGAGCTTGTAAAGCGTCAGGTTGATGCGATGGTCGGTGACCCGTCCCTGCGGGAAATTATAGGTGCGGATGCGCTCCGAACGATCGCCCGAACCTACCTGCGACTTGCGTGATTCGGAGCGCTCCTCGTCCGCCTTGCCGCGCTCGAGGTCGTATAGCCGCGCCCGCAGGATCTGCATGGCTTTCGCCCGGTTCTGGTGCTGCGACTTCTCCGCCTGCACCACCATGATGCCGGTTGGCAGATGGGTGATGCGGACAGCCGAATCCGTGGTGTTGACGTGCTGGCCGCCGGAACCGGAAGCGCGCATCGTGTCGATGCGGATGTCCTCGGCCCTGATGTCGATATCGACTTCTTCCGCCTCCGGCAGCACTGCAACCGTCGCCGCCGAGGTATGGATGCGCCCGCTGGCTTCGGTCGCCGGCACGCGCTGCACGCGATGAACGCCGGATTCGAATTTCAGATGGGCAAAGACGCCCCTGCCGGAGATGGTGGCGATGATTTCCTTGAAGCCGCCGGCATCGCCGTCGCTGGCCGACACCATCTCGAAACGCCAGCCGCGCTCGGCGGCGTAGCGCTCATACATCCGAAACAGATCGCCGGCGAACAATGCCGCCTCATCGCCGCCGGTACCTGCACGGATTTCGAGTATCGCGTTCTTGTCGTCGGCGGCATCCTTGGGCAACAGCAGGATCTGGATGTCCTTCTGCAATTGCTCGATGCGGTCCTCGACCTCGGGCAGGTCCGCCTCCGCGAGCGCCCGCATCTCGGCGTCCGTGCCCTTGTCGGCAAGCATGGCCTCCAGATCAGCCTGCTCATGTTCGGCCGATCGCAGCGACCGGACCTTGGCAACCATGTCCTGTATCTCTGCATATTCCGACGCCATTTTCACATAGGCGTCGGCGGCTGGCCCGGCCGACATCTGCGCTTCGAGCATCTCGAAACGCTTGACGACTTGATCCATGCGGTCGCGGGGCAGGTTGATCATGATGAAATGCTACAGTGGAATGGAGCGGTCGTCGGCAAAGGCATGCAGCAGCGCCCGCATCGGCAACCCCTGAGCCGGCGCCATGAGGTTGTCGTCGAAGAACGCCTTCAATTCATCCAGCGGCAGTTCGGTCAGCATTGCCTTGACCGGCCCGATCGAGGCCGGCGACATCGAGATCGAACGGTAGCCGAGGCCGATCAGCGCCATCGCCGAGATCGGCTTGCCGGCGAGCTCGCCGCACAGCGTCACCGGCGTGTGATTCCGGACGCCGGCATCGGCGATCTGCTTGAGCACGCGCAGGAAAGGCGTCGACAGCGTGTCGAACCGGTCGGACAATTGCGTGTTGCCGCGATCCACGGCCATGACGAACTGGAATAGATCGTTCGAGCCGACCGAGACGAAATCGACCGCCTTCATCAACTCGTCGAGCTGAAACAACAGCGACGGCACTTCCAGCATCGCCCCAAGCTTGAGGCTGGTTGGCAGATGATGGGCGAAGCGCGACAGATGCCGTACCTCGCGGTCGATGATTTCGCGCGCCTGGGCGATCTCGCCAAGCTCGGTCACCATCGGCAGCATCAGCTTGAGTTCACGCCCGCCGCAGGCCTTGAGCAAGGCGCGAATCTGGGTCCTGAGCAGACCCGGGCGGTCGAGCGTCAGGCGGATCGCCCGCCAGCCGAGCGCTGGGTTCTCTTCCTGGATGGAACCCTTGAAGTAAGGCAGCACCTTGTCGCCGCCAATATCGATGGTGCGGAAGGTGACTGGCTTGCCGCGCGCCGCGTCGAGTACATCGCGATAGAGCTTTTCCTGGGCTTCGGCGCGGGGAAATGTCGATGCCACCATGAACTGCAGTTCGGTACGAAACAGGCCGATGCCAGCGGCACCCGCCTCGGCCAGTTGTGGCAGGTCGACGGCCAGACCCGCATTCATCAACAGGTCGACCTGAACACCGTCCTTGGTCACCGACGGCTTCTTGCGCAGTTCGCGATAGACTTCCTGCCGCCGCGCACGGAAGCGGACCTTTTCGGCATACGCGGCTTCCAGGTCCGGCTGCGGGCGCAGATGGATCGTGCCTTCTTCGCCGTCGACGATGATGGCATCGCCGTTTTCCGCCATGGAAACGGCGCCCTTCATCTGGCCTGCGACCGGAATGCCCATGGCGCGCGCCACGATGACGACGTGGCTGGTCGCGGCACCATCCTCCAGCACCACGCCACGCAGCTTGTCTCTGGGGTAGTCGAGCAGTTCGGCGGCGCCCATTGAGCGGGCAACGAGAATGGCGTCCTTCGGCAGCGAGGCCGCGACATCCTCCGGTCCGCGCCCCATCAACTGGCGCAGCAGCCGGTTGGCGAGATCGTCGAAATCGCTCATCCGCTCGCGCAGATAGGGGTCGGTCATGTGCAGCATGCGCGCGCGCATGTCGCTCTGCACTTTCTCCACGGCCGCCTCGGCCGTCAGGCCGTTGCGGATCGCCTCTTCCAGCCGGCGCACCCAGCCGCGATCATTGGCGAACATGCGATAGGCTTCGAGCACCTGGCGATGCTCGCCCTCGAAGGCAACGTCGCGGCGCTCCAGCATGTCGTCGATGGAGAGCCTGAGCGAGCCGAGCGAAGTCTCAAGCCGGCGGACTTCCTCCTCGCTGTCCTCGTTGAACAGGTTCGTGACGACGATGCGCGGCTCGTGCAGCACGACATGGCCAAGTCCGACGCCATCGTTGAAGGACAGGCCGGTGAAGCTCACGGGGCGGCGCAGGTCGAGTTCGAGACCGGGCCGTGTCAGCCGCGCCAGGTCGCCGGTGGCGATCATCTCGGCGATGACCATCGCCGTGGTTTCCAGCGCCTCGACCTCGTCGTCGCGGTAATGGCGCATCGTCTTGTTCTGGACGACGAGCACGCCCAGCGTGCGCCCTGCCCTCAGCACCGGCACGCCAAGGAAGGAATTGTAGATCTCTTCCCCGGTCTCCGGCAGGTAGGCGAAGGCCGGATGTTCCTGCGCGTTGGAAAGGTTCAGCGGCCGCGCACTTGCGGCAATGGTGCCGACAAGGCCTTGCCCCAGCCTGAGTTGCGCCAGATGGACGGCGTTCGGGTTCAAGCCTTCGGTGGCATAGAGTTCGAGCACCGAATCGGCGCGCAACACGTAGAGCGAGCAGACTTCGGCGACCATGTTGGAGGCGATGTCGCGCACGATCCGGTCAAGCCGCTCCTGCGGCTCCAGCGGCTCTTGCATGAGCTCGCGGAGCCGTTTCAGCAAAACGCGCGGGCCACTGGCCGTATCACGCATCGCGGCTTCTTCTCCAATGGCTTTCGGGCCAGTGCAGCTTCCCTGCGCACCGGCACAAACGCAACAACTGACTCTAGTCCTGCTACTGCTTATCCAGACCGTAGACGGAATGCAAAGTGCGAACCGCAAGTTCGGTGTAAGGACCGTCAATCAGGATCGAAATCTTGATCTCGGAAGTTGTTATGGCACGAATATTGATCGACCGGTCAGCCAACGCCTTGAACGCGGTGGCGGCGACGCCCGCGTGGCTGCGCATGCCGATGCCGATAACCGAAACCTTCGACATGCCGGCTTCCGACTGCACGACGTCGTAGCCGATCGAGGCCTTCAGGCGCTCAAGCACGGCAAGCGCCTTGTCGACGTCGCCGGACGGTACGGTGAAGGTCATGTCGGTCAGCTTGCCGTCCTCGGAAATGTTCTGGACGATCATGTCGACATTGATGTTGGCCTCGGCCAGCGGCCCGAAGATGCCGGCGGCAACGCCCGGGCGGTCGCCGACACGGCGCAGCGAAATCTGCGCTTCGTCCTTGGCGTAGGCAATTCCGGTGACGACCTGCTGTTCCACGATCTCTTCCTCGTCGCAAATGAGCGTTCCCAGAGGATTGAGCAAATCCCCCATTCCGGGCGCATCGGGATCGTCGAAGGACGACCGCACGAAGGTACGCACCCTGTGCACCATGGCAAGCTCGACCGAACGCACCTGCAGAACCTTGGCGCCGAGCGAGGCCATTTCAAGCATTTCCTCGAACGATATCTTCGCCAGCCGCCGCGCCTTGGGCTCGATACGCGGATCAGTGGTGTAGACCCCGTCGACGTCGGTGTAGATGTCACAGCGATCGGCCTTGACCGCCGCGGCGATGGCGACAGCACTGGTATCGGAGCCGCCGCGGCCGAGAGTGGCGATGCGATTGTCCGGGCCGATGCCCTGGAAGCCGGCGATGACGGCCACCTGCCCCTCGCCGAAGCGCTTGATCAGGAAAGCGCCGTCAATGTCGAGAATACGGGCCGCGCCATGCGCGTTGTCTGTCTTGATCGGAATCTGCCAGCCCTGCCAGGAACGGGCATGCACGCCCATGTTCTGCAAGGTGATCGCCAGAAGACCTGCCGTGACCTGTTCGCCGGAAGCGACGACCGCGTCATATTCGCGGGCGTCATGCATCGGCGAGGCTTCGCGCGCCCAGCCTACCAGCTCGTTGGTCTTGCCGGCCATCGCCGAAACCACCACCGCCACCTCATGGCCAGCATCGACCTCGCGTTTGACGTGGCGCGCCACATTGCGGATGCGGGCGATGTCGGCGACGGAGGTTCCGCCGAATTTCATCACGATGCGCGCCATGGAAGCGAAATGCCTTTGACTGAATGCCGGACCCCAGCCCACAAGCGGAATCCCGAAACAAGGGAAGGATACGTCGGGCTCACGCCAGCCGTAGAATGCGCGGCCTCCTTAGCCAAAACAGGAACCATTCGCAAGGACCGAGGGCGAGCAGCAGCAATCCGCGATTTGCCGACACCGATTGCCGCGCCATGGCCGGGCTGTGGATAACGACTTTTTGATGCGCGGGGGCGACCACGGCTTTCGTTGGCATGCACTCCTGGCTGAAAACTGTTGCCTTGACTTTCATCTCCCTACGCCCGACTTCCTAGCGCACCAGAGCGCGGTCAGCCGAAGCGGCATTCGGTTTGCTGATCGCGCTCCGACATGTTTGACCTGCCGGAGACCCATTGATGCCAGAGCCCCGACGATCGACGATCGATGCCGGAGAAGTGGAGCGCTTCTCGGCCCTTGCGGCGGAGTGGTGGAACCCGAGCGGCAAATTCCGGCCGCTGCACAAGTTCAACCCGGTTCGGCTCTCCTATATCCGCGACCAGGTGGCTGAGCGTTTCGGCCGCGATCCACGCGCGGCCAGGCCGTTCGAGGGCCTGCGCATCCTGGATATCGGTTGCGGCGGTGGCTTGCTTTGCGAGCCGATGGCGCGGCTTGGCGCCGAAGTGGTCGGCGCCGACGCATCCGCCACCAACATCGAGGTGGCAAGGCTGCACGCCGCCGAAGCCGGAGTGACCGTCGATTATCGCGCCACGACGGCCGAGGATCTGGCCGACGCCGGCGAAAAATTCGACGTCATCCTCAACATGGAAGTGGTCGAGCATGTCGCCGACATCGACCTGTTCGTGGCCAAGTGCGGCGAGATGGTCCGGCCCGGCGGCATCATGTTCGTGGCCACCATCAACCGCACGCTGAAGGCGCTGGGACTGGCCATCATCGGCGCCGAATATGTGCTGCGCTGGCTGCCGCGCGGCACGCACCAGTTCGGCAAGCTGGTGCGGCCGGAGGAGCTCGAAAAGGCGCTTGGCGGTGCCGGCCTCACCATCATCGACCGTTCCGGCGTCACCTACAGTCCGCTTGCCGACCGCTGGCATCGGTCGAAGGACATGGATGTCAACTACATGGTGCTGGCGGAGAAGGGCTCCGTCTGAGCATCAGGCCTTCTGGTTTTGCGCCTTGGTGGTGATGAACACACCCGCTGTGATGATCACCGCGCCGGACCAGGTCAGCAGATGATAGTGCTCGCCCAGGAATATCGTGCCTGAAAACAGGCCGACCGCGGCCGCCACATAGCCGATCTGGCTGAGATAGACGGGCCCGCCGACCGCTTGCAGCCGGAAGAAGAAGGCGAACATCGCCGAGGCCGACGTCACCTGCGCGACGACAACCAGCGGCACCGCGCCCAGCGCGCCAAGCGAGCCGCCGCCCTGCAAGGTGAGGATGCCGATGAGGAGCATCGCCGCCGACGCCAGGTGGCTGCCGACGGCCAGTTCGATCGGGCCGGTGCCTTCAGGCCAGTCGATGGTGCGGTAGATGTTGCCGGCGGCAAGGCTGACCGGGATGAGCAGGCCCATCGCCACCCAGAACAGATCGGCCGGCTGGCCGGCCTCGCCACGTGTCACCGCCACCATGACCGCGCCGATGAAGCCTACGGCGATGCCGACAACGCCAAGCATGTTGGGCCGCCGGACACCAAGCAGGATCGAAAACACCAGCGTGATCACCGGCGACAGGGTGAACATGATGCCGGTGTAGCCGGCGCCAAGATGCGGAATGGCCGAAAACATCAAGAGATTGGGAGCGGCGTAGGACACCGCCGCGGTGATGAAGAAATAGCGCAACTTGCGTGGGGTGAGCCGGATGCGCTGTCCGCGCGACAGCAGAGCGCCCAGAAGCACGCCACCGGCGCCGACCGAGATGACGAAAGCCCAGACCATGGCGGAAACGCCGGCCGCCGTCGCCAGCTTGCCGAACGGCAGCGTCAGGCCAAGCAGGCCGCCGGTGACCACCAGCAGGCCGAGCGCCGAATCCCAGAGAAATTTCATCGGATGTCCAGTCATCGATATGGCGCTTGGCCGCGTTGTGTCCTAGAGTAAAGTAACGCAAAGATTCTTAACGTCAAGATATTTAACGGTGAGATAGATGGATCGCGCGGCAAAAGCGGTCGAACAATGGAACAGGGAGCGCCCGGACCTGGATGTTTCCCCCATGGCTGTGCTTGGGCGCCTGAACGAGGCCGCCTCGCTCATTGCGCGAGACCGGCTCGCGCCGCTGTTCGCCAGATTCGGCCTGCAATCAGGGGAATTCGATGTTCTGGCGACACTGCGCCGGTCGGGAGCGCCACACGCGCTGACCCCGACAGATCTCTATGAAGCGACGATGGTGACTTCGGGCGCCATGACCAATCGGCTCGACCGGCTGGAGAAGGCCGGTTTGACCCTGCGCGGCCCGCACCCCAATGACCGGCGCGGCATCGTCGTGCAACTGACCGAACAGGGTCTCGCGCTGATCGACGAGGCCGTCACGGCGCACGTTGCCAACGAGCATAAAATCCTCGCGGGCCTCACCCAGGCCGAGCGGGAGACGCTCTCTCACCTGCTT
This sequence comes from Mesorhizobium sp. PAMC28654, assembly GCF_020616515.1. Taxonomy (GTDB): domain Bacteria; phylum Pseudomonadota; class Alphaproteobacteria; order Rhizobiales; family Rhizobiaceae; genus Mesorhizobium. The sequence goes on along the minus strand of NZ_CP085135.1, from coordinate 4,901,911 downwards.
GAAAAACTGATTGGCAGTATGAAATCTACGCCCAGCGAAGACACCGGCTCGTAGCACGCCGATCGATCGGCCGGATTTGTCCAGCAGTAGTCTTGGCTGGCTCTGGTCGCCAGATCATCGAAGAAAATCAGCTACTATCCTTTGCAACTGCAATCTGCCGTCGCTCCAAGCGCGTCACGGCTATCCTTATCAACCACTCAGGAAACTTGTAGTGGCGAGCAGCATTGGCCCATCCCGCTGAAAAGCGTTCTGCCATTGCCTCATTGCTCATGCTCGGCAAGTTTTCCAGCAACGCCGAGGCCTCCAGTTGCAGTTCGCCTGCTTGCGGCAGCCTCGCTGCGAAAACAAGTTGTTGCCTGATACAGACCTGTTCAATGCGCGCACGCGCACTTTCCTCATAGGAAATGCCAACACGCTCCAGACGTGCATGCGTGGCTTCGTGTACGATCACTGAAGCGACAAGATCGGGCGTCGTATTCTCGTCTCTTACAAATCGCTCTTCGAGTTCGCACGTCCAGGAGGCCCGGATGAAGCAGCCACGATAACCCGGAAGGATCGTGACCCAAATCCGTTTCAGGTCTTGCGTAAGTCTCCTGTAACGGATCGGATCATGCTGACGAATAAGCGATAGGGCCTCCGCGACTTTGTCGATCTCGCTATTGTCGCCCGCTATCAGCAAGCCGTCGACTGTTCGGTGGTCAGCGGCTTTCAGCCAAGCCCATTCGAAAATCCTCTCGATGAGGCGTGGTCGACTTGGCTTGCGCGCTGTTGCGCTCAATTTCGCTCGTCGGGAAAACTCGGGATCGGCATGAACTCGATGCCGTCCTCAACAAGGCCCTTGGCCTCTTCCAGCGTCGCCTCGCCATAGATGCCGCGCGCATCGCTCTCGCCGAAATGGATTTTTCGTGCCTCCTCGGCGAACTTGTCGCCGACATAGTCAGCGTTTTCGCGCACCTTCTCGGCCATCGCCTTCAACTGCGCCAAAGCCTGCTTCTGCGCTTCGCCCATGGCCAGCGCGATCTTTTCCTGCTTGCGCGCGGTCGAGACCGCCGGCGCCATCAGCGCCTTCTGAACCTTGTGCGAACCACAGGCCGGGCAATCGACAAAGCCACGCTTTTTCTGCGTATCGAAATCGTCATTGCCGCGGAACCAGCCTTCGAATTCGTGCTCGTGCTCGCAAATGAGGGAGAAGCGGATCAAGATGCAGCGCCTCGCAGCAACGGCGCGTCCGCAGACCCGGCATCCACGGTGAAATCCCGGGCGTTCTTGAGATTCGGGATTTTCTGGCGCGCGGCGGTCGACTGCGCCGGGTCGATCTCGGCCACGATTACTCCCGGCGCATCATTGGCGACTTCCGCGATGATGCGGCCCCAGGGATCGACGATCAGCGAATGACCATAGGTCTCGCGGCCATCCTCATGCAAACCGCCCTGCGCGGCGGCGATCACATAGGCGCCGTTCTCGATGGCGCGCGCCCTGAGCAGCACATGCCAGTGCGCCTCGCCGGTTTGGCGCGTGAAGGCGGCGGGCACCGTAAGCACTTGCGCGCCGGCCAGCGCCTCGGCCCGGAACAATTGCGGAAAACGCAGATCGTAGCAGACGGCAAAGCCGAGCTTCGTGCCGTTGATGTTGGTCACCACCGCCTCGGCGCCGGGCTCGTAGGCAGCCGATTCGCGCCAGCTCTCGCCATTGTCGAGATCGACGTCGAACATGTGGATCTTGTCGTAGGTGGCAAGTGTTGCGCCGTCCGGGCCGAACAGAAGCGCACGATTGGCAAGCTTGCCGTCGGCCCGCACGATTGCAGTCGACCCAATGTGCAGGAAGATGCCGAGTTCGCTGGCCAGCCTGCGCGAGGTCGAGACGATGATGTCCTTGTCCTCTGGGGTGAAGGCTGTGGCTCGCGCCTGCTTGTCGCGCACCATGGCGCCGGTCATTTCCGGCGTCTGGATGTAGGTCGCACCCTCGCCCGCCGCCTGGCGCACCAGCCGTTCCATATCCACCGCGTTGCGCTCCGAGCTCTCGCCTGAACGCATCTGGATCGCAGCCGCCTTGAAAGCACCCATCTTCATATCCTCAAATTGTCGAGCCGTTGGTGAGCAGCTTGTCCAGCCGGCCTTCTGCTTCCAGCTCATGGAGATCATCGCAGCCGCCGACATGCTTGTCGCCGATGAATATCTGCGGAAAGGTCGCGCGGCCATGAGCACGCGAAATCATTTCTTGGCGCAGCTCCGGCGAGAAGGAGGCGTCGTGCTCGGTATAAGCAACCCCCTTGCGCTCGAGCAGCCGCTTGGCGGCGGCGCAATAGCCGCACATCATGCGCGTATAGATCGTGACATCGACCATGATGAAGTTCCGCGGTCTTTCCAGATGAACGTCTGTTGCCGACTTATATAGTCGTGGACTCATCCGCCCGAAAGTCCCCTGGCAGCACACGTGCGAAGGTAAGGACGTCGACCGCGCCGGCGCCGCCCTTTTTCAATGCCTTGGTGGCGGCGCGAAGGGTGGCGCCGGTTGTGTAGACATCGTCGATCAGCAGCACCCGACGGCCGGCGATCTCGATCTCGGCTTCATTCGGCACACGGAAGGCGGCGCGCACATTCTCCTCGCGGTCCTTTCTTTCCAGCCCCACCTGTTGGCGGGTTGGTTTCACACGCCGCATCGCGGACGGAACGAAGGCGACGCCACTGAGTTGCGACACCGCCCTTGCCAGCTCCGCCGACTGGTTGAACTTTCGCCTGAACCGCCGCCAGTGCAGCGGCACCGGCACGACCACATCCGCGTCGGCGATCAATTCGGCGCCGGCGCGCACCATCCAGCGCGCCATCCATGGCGCGAGATCCGTGCGGTCCTGGTACTTCAGCCCTTGCACCATCTGGCGGGCGACGCCGGAATAGGCAACCGCGGCCCGCGCCCGTTCGAAAGGTGGCGGGTCGGCGATCGCCTCGGCGGACAGGAACCCCTCGCCCATATGATGGGTGAACGGCGTTCCCATCACCGGACACCATGGCCGCTCCAAGAGCCGCAGTTTCGGCCAGCAGCCACCGCACAGCACGCCAGGCTGCGAGACGTGGCGGCGGCATCCGGCGCAGACCGGTGGAAACAATATCCGCGCCGGCCAGCCCAGTGCCGTCCGGGCGAGGCTCCTGATCTCAATATGCTTGATCTCTGGCATCGGATCGGCCACGTGGTTGGAACTTCGCGCCACTTAACCACTATATCGGAGCGCGGACAAACAAGGACCCGCCCATTGCAGCCCATGCTCGATACCTCGCTTTGGCTGGCGCATAAGCGCCGTGCGCTGGCACATCCGGTTACCGGCGCGGATTTCCTCATGCAACGCACGGCGGAAGACCTCGCGGACCGGCTTGGCGCGGTCGAGCGCAAGTTCGGCAAGGCGGCCGCGCTGTTTTGCCAGACGCAAGCCGCGGCCGACGTACTGGCCGAAAGCGGAAAGGTGACGGATATCACGCGCGTTGAAGGCGGCATGGCATTCCTCGGCGATGCGACGGGGCTGGTCGAGCCGCTGGAGACCGTGCCGTTCGCCCCGGAAAGCCTCGACCTGGCTGTCTCGCTTCTGTCATTGCAAGCGATGAACGACGTCCCCGGCATGCTGATCCAGATCCGTCGCGCGCTGAAGCCGGATGGCCTCTTCCTCGGCGCCTTTGCCGGCGCCGGCACGCTTTCCGAATTGCGCGAGAGCCTGCTGGCCGCCGAGACGGAACTCTATGGCGGCGCCAGCCCGCGCGTCCTGCCATTCACCGACGTGCGCGACGCCGGCGCGCTCCTGCAACGCGCTGGTTTTGCGTTGCCGGTCGCCGACGTCGAGACGGTGACGGTCCGCTATGAAACGCTGTTTGATCTCATGGCTGATCTTCGGGCGATGGGCGAAACCAGCACGCTTGTCGATCGCAGCAGGCGGCCTGGGGCACGAAAGTTCTTTGCCCGTGCCGCCGAAATCTACGCCGAGCGGTTTTCGGACGCCGACGGGCGCATCAGGGCCAGTTTCTCGATCGTCTGGATGTCCGGCTGGGCGCCCGATGCCTCGCAACAGAAGCCGCTGAAGCCAGGCTCGGCAACCGTATCGCTGGCAAGGATATTGGAAGACCCTGGGATATTGGAAGACCCTGGTGGGCGCTGACCGCGGACCGCGCGATCAGTGGGCTGCGAAAGCGTTTGCGAGCCGGCTGCCATTGTCGCTGAACAGCCACTGAAGCGCGTTCATTGCCTGACCGACGCCACCGACAATGACGAGCGACAACACGGTGACGATCACGCCGTACTCGACAACCGTCGCACCCGTTTCGTCTTTCACAAATCGTCGCAGCAGTGTTTTCATCATCGTCGACCCCTCTTGTGGGGACCATAGCGCTGACCCGTTAAGAAAGGTTAACAGGACAATCTTAACAGGCTATGAAACGGGCCCATGCCCCAAAAATATGGTAGCTATATCAGCAGTCGCCGCTGCTGACGCCGTTGTCGCGGATCACGCAAACGGAACTGGGCAGCGGCTGCAGCACGCTCCTGCGCAGCGTGTAGATGTCGCGGTGACCGATCGAACCGGTCGTCATCGTGTCGATGCCGCTGGCAAAGGCGTCACGCGTCGAGCGCGTCTGGCTGTCGAGAAAAGGCGTCGCGATCAGCGCCAGCGCCACCGCCGCCGAGCCAAACAGCAGCGTGATGCGCAATATACCCATGCCGGCGTCGGCGGGACGAAAACTGCGGTCGGGCCGGATCGAGTCCCAATCCCTGTCAAGGCTCATGCTGTCGCTCCCAGCGAGTCGGCGGTCCTTCAATTTTTCACGGCTAGATAAATCTTCCATTAACGCTCACCCGAAAGGCGGCCGGATATTTGGTTTAGTCGGCTGCAGGCGTATCGGCGTATCTCAGAGAAGATCGATGAGGAACGGGATCAGCGGCGCGTCGGCCGGCGGCATGGGATAGTCGCGCATCTGCTTGGGCCGCACCCATTTCAACGCCTGCCCTTCCCTGGGCTGCGCGATGCCGCGAAAACGGCGGCAGACGAACAGCGGCATCAGCAGATGAAAATCGTCGTAGGAATGACTGGCGAAAGTGAGCGGCGCCAGACACGGGATTTCGGTCTCGATGCCGATCTCCTCCTGCAACTCGCGGATGATGCACTGTTCCGGCGTCTCGCCGGGCTCGACCTTGCCGCCGGGGAATTCCCACAGGCCAGCCAGTTGCTTGCCTTCAGGCCGCTGGGCAAGAAGGACACGCCCGTCGGTATCGACAAGCGCGCAGGCAGCGACAAGAAGCAGGCGCTTGCCCGCGATCTTCATATCACTCATGCCCAATCTCACTCAAGAACAGGCGGCCGGCGATAGTGATAGCGATAGACTTCATTGAAGCCGAGCGACCGATAGAGCGCCAGCGCGGGCGCATTATCGGCCTCGACCTGCAGCCAGGCTTCCCGCGCACCACGCAGCCGCGCCCATTTCAATGCCGACAGGATCAGGTGGCGACCGTGGCCCTGGTTGCGCACCGATCTGTCGGTGGCGATCTCGAACAATCCGGCGAGATCCCCATCATGCACGCAGATCAGCGTGGCCAGCGGCTCTGTACCTTGCTCCAGGGCGAACAGCCCGGCTTCCGGCTGGATGGCGCCGATGATCTCCGACAGGCCGGGCCGCAACGAGACATCCGAGCCGCTGACCTTGATGGCGGCACCGATGAAGCGGCTGATGTCCTTGAGCGGAATCTGGTCCATGGCGGCATCAAGCTGAGCGTCCGCCAGCGGCAACCGCATGACCAGCGATTCGGCGAAGCTGCTCCAGCCCTCCCTGTCGAGATGCTTGGAAAGATCAGGACCCGACAACGGCGAGACGCGGAAGGTCAGCGGCCTGCCATAGGCTTCGAAACGCCGGCTGGCCCGGCCGATGCGCTCGGCAATGTGCTGGATATCACCGGGGTCGAGCGGGTTGACCGAATTCAACCGCTTGGCTGGATGACCGGCTGTCAGCCGCACCACCCAGGTTCCGTCATAGTGGACAGCTGCCGCCGGCCAGGCGCGAAAGCCCGCCGCTTCATAGCGCCGCACGATGGCGAGCACGCTTGCCGGATGTCTGGAAACCAATGCCGTCAACTCCGATAGTCACCATTGATGGCGACATATTCCTTGGTGAGGTCGCAGGTCCACACCGTCGCCTTGCCGCGGCCGATGCCGACATCGGCGCGGATGCGGATATCATCGCGCTTCATATAGGTCGATGTCGCTTCCTCGGAATAGGTCGGATCGCGCTCGCCCTCATGCGCCAGCCGGTTGTCGCCGAACCAGATCGACAGCCGGTCGCGGTCAGCCGGTTCGCCGGCCTTGCCGACGGCCATGACCACGCGCCCCCAATTGGCGTCCTCGCCAGCCACCGCCGTCTTGACCAGTGGCGAATTGGCGATCGACAGTGCGATGCGCTTGGCCGACTTGGCCGACTTCGCGCCGGTGACGGTGACTTCGACCTGCTTGCGGGCACCCTCGCCGTCGCGCACCACCTGCAGCGCCAGCGATTTCAGCACCTTGCCGAGCGCGCGGCGGAACGCGCCGAGGCGTGCATCCTTCGGGTCGCTGATGGAAGGCGCGCCACGCTTGGCGGCCGCGCCCGTGGCAAAGATCAGCAGCGTGTCGCTGGTCGAGGTATCACTGTCGACCGTCACCGCATTGAAGGTCTTGGCCGTGCCACGCGACAACAGGTCCTGCAACACGGAGGCCGCGATCGGCGCGTCCGTGGCGATGAAGGAAAGCATCGTCGCCATGTCGGGCGCGATCATGCCGGCGCCCTTGGCGATACCGTTGATGGTGACCTCCGTGTCGCCGAGCTTGACCGTGGCGGTCGCCACCTTCGGATAGGTGTCGGTGGTCATGATCGCCTTGGCCGCCTCGGTCCACAGGTCCGGCTTGCCGTCCTTGACCAACCCGGCCAGCAGATGGCTGAATTTGCTCGTATCGAGCGGCTCGCCGATGACACCGGTGGACGCAAGAAAGACCTCGCCCGCCGCGCAGCCGACCGCTTTCGCCGCCGCTTCGCCCGTCATTGCCGTGGACTCGCGCCCCTTCCTGCCGGTGAAGGCGTTGGCGTTTCCGGAATTGACGATCAGCACCCGCGCCTTGCCGCCGCCAAGGTTCTGCCGGCAGAAGTCGACCGGGGCCGACGGGCATTTCGACTTGGTGAACACACCGGCGACCGCTGTCCCGGCATCAAAGACCATGGCAAGCAGATCGGTGCGGTTCTTGTACTTTATCCCGGCTTCGGCGGTGGCGATGCGCACGCCCTCCATGGCCGGCATTTTGGGATATTTCTTCGGCGCGAGCGGCGAAATCGATGTGGACATGGAGACCTCGGGCGGCAAAAAACGCAAGGGGAACGGTCGGTTTGCCCGATACGACGCGCCGGCGCAAGGCGTTTTCGCGGCTGCCGCAATGGCCGGGGCATGACGCCTTCTGGCGTCTCATTCGCCGGGAAAGTTCCGGCGTCTCCGCTGAACCACCCAGGACATAGCTACAGAACGGTCCGGTTCGTTTCACCAGGAGTCCGTGTATTGTCGCCGGTGAGATTCGTTGACGAGGACACGGAATGGCTGACGACGCGGATCGGGGACGCAAATCGATCGGCGCCCGACGCAATCCCGCCAGTGCGGGCGCCATTCTCGACGCCGCCGAGGCGGTGCTGGTCGAAGCCGGCTATTCGGGCTTTTCGATCGAGGCGGTGGCGCGGCGCGCCCGCGCCGGAAAGCCGACCATCTATCGCTGGTGGCCAAGCAAGGCCGCGTTGCTGCTCGAAGTCTACCAGCGCCAGAAACGCGTCGACATTCCCGACACCGGATGGCTGGAGGAAGATCTCGTCGGTTTCCTGAAGAGCCTGTTGTCGCACTGGCGTGAAACATCGTCGGGCAGCGTGTTCAGATCGCTGGTCGCCGAAGCGCAATCGGACCCGACGGCCGCCGCGGCGCTGGCAGACTACGCAAAGGGCCGGCACGGCCATACCGGGCAGATGGTCGAGCGCGCCCAGGCGCGGGGCGAAGTCGCTGAGGATATCGACGCCGCTATTGTCGCGGACCTGATCGCCTCCTGGGCCTGGACGCGTCTTTTGACCGATCGCCTCGACGAGAACGAGGCCACGATACGCGAAACGGTCCGCTACGTGATGCAAGGCATCGCCAGCAAAACCAGCAGGACAGGCAGCCGCTGAAAAACAAAAGGGCGCGGCAAGCAAGCCGCTCGCCGCGCCCTTCCAGAGTTGCTCAGCCTACTTGGCGCTTTCCAGCGTATCGACGGCCTTCTTCAGGTTGGCGTCGGGAATTTCCACCTTGGCTTCGGCGCGCAGCGACTTGACCAGCGCGAAATACTTGTCGCGGATAACCGCCTGCTTGGCCTGGTCCTTGACGTCGTCAAACGCCGGCGGCTGCTTGGTGCGCTTGTCCTCAAGCTTGATGACATGCCAGCCGAACTGCGACTGCACCGGCTGCTCGGTGTATTTGCCGACCTCGAGCGCGAAGGCCGCCTTGTCGAATTCCGGGACCATCTGGCCAGGCCCGAACCAGCCGAGATCGCCGCCATTGGTCTTGCCGCTCGGATCGCTGGTGTGTTCGTTGGCGAGTTTCTGGAAATCGGCGCCGCCGTCGAGTTGCTTGATGATAGCCTCGGCCTCTTCCTTCGTCTTCACGAGGATGTGACGGGCATGCACCTCGTTGGCGGGCGGCGTGTTGGCGATTTCCTGGTCGTAGCGGGCGCGAACCTCGGCATCGGTGACCTTGTCGACGACACCCTTCTCGACCATCTCGCCATGCAGCGCGCGCTGCTGCAGGAACGCCATGCGGCGCTGGAAGTCGGGATCCTTGTCGAGGCCGGTGGTGACAGCCTGGGCCGCCATGACGCGGATTTCGATGGCCGCCGAAAGTGCGGCGGCGCGGCGCTGCTCGGGCGGCAGTTGCGCGAACTGCTGCGACAGCTCGCCTTCGGCAAGCACAAGGTCCGCCTCGGTGAGCGGCTGGCCGTTGATCGTGGCGACCACGGTGTTCGGGTCGACCGGCGCGGCGGCCGGCGCCGTGACGTCCGGTTGGGCGGGAGCGGCTTCCTGCGCCATAAGCGGCGACAGCGAAAAAGCCGACAGCCCGAATGCCAGACCAAGGCTGGCAAGCGACGCGCGGCGGAACAATAGGGACATGAACATGACTCCGATGGGGGATTGTTGAGGAGGAATGGTTTCCAGATCAGCCAGATTGTGGCGGAATTTGGCGCACACGGCAGGACGAGCGCGACGTTGACATCAGTTCAGCCCCCTCTTATCTGTCCAACGACTTTGCGTCCAGAACCGTTTTCCGGGCGCTGTTTGTGTTTGCCCGCGTTCAGGCGGTGCGTTCACGCGGATTTGACGGGGCCGGCCGGTACTCGTCTTGTTGATGATACGAATGCTATCGAAAGGACCATTGGATGGTCAGTCTCGGCGGTTTCGCCCGTAAGGTTTTCGGCTCCTCCAACGACCGTCGGGTCAAGTCGACCCGGCCTCGTGTCGAGGCGATCAATGCCATGGAAAACGAAATGCGGGCGCTCTCCGACGAGGAGCTGGTTGGCCGCACCGCGAAGTTCCGCCAGGACATCGCCAACGGCGCCACTCTGGACGATTTGCTTGTGCCGGCATTCGCCACCGCGCGCGAAGCCGCGCGCCGCGTGCTCGGCATGCGCCCCTTCGATGTGCAGTTGATTGGCGGCATGGTGCTGCACAATGGCGGTATCGCCGAGATGCGCACCGGCGAGGGCAAGACCCTGGTCGCGACCCTGCCTGTCTATCTCAACGCGCTCGCCGGCAAAGGCGTCCACGTCGTCACCGTCAACGACTATCTCGCCACGCGCGACTCCGAATGGATGGGCCGCGTCTACAAGTTCCTTGGCCTCTCGGTCGGCGTCATCGTGCACGGCCTGTCCGACGAGGAACGCAGCATCGCCTACGCCTCCGATGTCACCTACGCCACCAACAACGAGCTCGGCTTCGACTATCTGCGCGACAACATGAAATACGAACGCGCCCAGATGGTGCAGCGCGGTCACAACTACGCGATCGTCGACGAAGTCGACTCCATCCTGGTCGACGAGGCGCGCACGCCGCTGATCATTTCCGGTCCGCTTGAGGACCGTTCGGAAATGTACAACACCATCGACACCTTCATCATCCAGCTGCAGCCGGAAGATTACGAGATCGATGAGAAGCAGAAGACCTCGATCTTCACCGAGGACGGCACGGAGAAGCTGGAGAACCTTCTGCGCGACGCCGACCTGCTCAAGGGTGAGTCGCTTTATGACGTCGAGAACGTGGCCATCGTCCACCACGTCAACAATGCGCTGAAGGCTCACCGGCTGTTCCAGAAGGATAAGGACTACATCGTGCGCAACGGCGAGATCGTCATCATCGACGAGTTCACCGGCCGCATGATGCCCGGCCGCCGCTATTCGGAAGGCCTGCACCAGGCGCTGGAAGCCAAGGAGCATGTGGCGATCCAGCCGGAGAACCAGACGCTCGCCTCCGTCACCTTCCAGAATTATTTCCGCCTCTACAAGAAGCTGGCCGGCATGACCGGCACCGCGCTGACCGAGGCCGAGGAATTCGGCAACATCTACAATCTCGACGTCACCGAGATCCCGACCAACCTGCCGGTCATCCGCAAGGACGAGGACGACGAGGTCTACCGGACGGTCGAGGAGAAATACAAGGCGATCGTCAAGGAGATCCGCGAAGCCAGCGCCAAGGGCCAGCCGACGCTGGTCGGCACGACCTCGATCGAGAAATCCGAGCAGCTGGCCGAGCGCCTGCGCAAGGACGGCTTCAAGGACTTCGAGGTGCTGAACGCCCGCCACCATGAGCGCGAGGCGGCGATCGTCGCCCAGGCCGGCAAGCCCGGCGCCATCACCATCGCCACCAACATGGCCGGCCGCGGCACCGACATCCAGCTCGGCGGCAACGCCGAAATGCGCATCGCCGACGAGCTTGGCGACATGCCTGAAGGCCCCGAGCGCGAGGCCATGGAAAAGGCCATCCGCGAGGATATCGCCCGCCTGAAGGAAAAGGCGCTTGCCGCCGGCGGCCTCTACGTGCTGGCCACCGAGCGCCACGAGAGCCGACGCATCGACAACCAGCTTCGCGGCCGCTCCGGCCGCCAGGGCGACCCCGGCCGTTCGAAATTTTTCCTGTCGTTGCAGGATGACCTGATGCGCATCTTCGGCTCCGAGCGCATGGACGGCATGCTGCAGAAGCTCGGCCTCAAGGAAGACGAAGCGATCATCCACCCCTGGATCAACAAGGCGCTGGAAAAGGCGCAGATGAAGGTCGAGGCGCGCAATTTCGACATCCGCAAGAACCTTTTGAAATATGACGACGTGTCGAACGACCAGCGCAAGGTGGTGTTCGAGCAGCGCATCGAACTGATGGATGGCGAAGGCCTGACCGAGACCATCACCGAGATGCGCGAGGGCGTCATCGACGAGATCGTCGCCAAGGCGATCCCCGAAAATGCCTATGCCGAGCAGTGGAACGCCGCCGGCCTTAAGGCCGAGGTGGCCGAGTTCCTCAACCTCGATTTGCCGATCGAGGATTGGGTCAAGGAAGAAGGCATCGCCGAGGACGATATCCGCGAGCGCATATCACAGGCCGCCGAGGTCGCCGCCAAGGAGCGCTCCGAGCGCTTCGGCCCAGAGGTGATGACCTATGTCGAGCGCTCGGTGGTATTGCAGTCGCTCGACCATCTTTGGCGCGAGCACATCGTCAATCTCGACCATCTGCGCTCGGTCGTCGGCTTCCGCGGCTACGCCCAGCGCGACCCGCTGCAGGAATACAAGAGCGAGGCGTTCGAGCTGTTCCAGGCAATGCTGGGCAATCTGCGCCAGGCGGTCACCGCGCAGTTGATGCGCGTCGAACTGGTCCGCCAGGCCGCCGAAGCCCCGCCACCCGAGGCGCCGGACATGTTCGGCATGCATATCGACGGCACCACCGGCGAGAACGACTTCGAGGACGGCAACACCGCCCTTCTTGTCCGTCCGGAAACAGCCGCCATCGTTGCTCCCGAGGACCGCGATCCGAACAATCAGGCGACATGGGGCAAGGTTGGCCGTAACGAGGCCTGCCCCTGCGGCTCCGGCAAGAAGTACAAGCACTGTCATGGGGCGTTTGCTTAAGGCGTCTGGCGGGAGAAATGCCCAAGAAAATCGCCGACGCGATCGGCAGAAGTCGCGTCGTCGGACGTCTCAAGTTTGTAAGGGACAGGCTTTTTTACCGATACTTTCGCGCTCAGGGAGCAGCGAGAGCTCGCGAATTCGCCGGGATATTGCGCTCATCAGGCTCAAGCCGTCTCTGCTTCACCATCGCCTTCAATACGCCTTGGGTGATCGACGCTCTGACCAAGGCCTGGCAGATCCATCCGACGGGAATGCTCCTTGTCGTGGTCGACAATTCGTCGGACGAGGCGGCCCGAAAGTCGATAGAGGACATCTGCCGACAGCGGGGAGTACCTTACTTCAGCTTGCCCCGCAATCGCGAACGCCACTGGTCCCGTTCTCACGGGACGGCGGTGAACTGGGTCTTCGACAACATCGTGAGACACGTCCGGCCGGAATTGTTCGGTTTCATCGACCATGACTGTTTTCCCATCGCGCCTTTCGACATGCCCGGCCGCATGGAGGGGAAGAAGGTCTTCGGCCTGAAGTTCGGGCCAACGGAGAACTTCCGTTACAAGGCGAGCAGGAATGATCGCCAATGGTGTCTTTGGGGAGGGTTCTGTTTCTTCCGGTTCTCCGCCGTCGAGAATGTCGCCATGGATTTCACGCCTCGAATGGAACTGGGGCTCGATACAGGGGGCGGAAACTGGTTGCCGCTCTACTCGCATCTCGCTGAAGAAGACGTCGCGACCGTCGAGATGAGTTTTATCCCTGTCACCTTCGGCGGGGCGACGGGCGAACATGAGCTGTTTGAAGGAACCATGTTCCACGTCGGCGGATCATCCTACGCGCAACAGACCAACACGCGTCACCATCGCGGAGCGGAGCATCGCCAGCTGTTGAGCGATTATATCTGGGACAGATATCTCGGCGGGGTCGGCGATCGGCTCGTGAGTACGCCTTAAGAACTTCCTTACGCCATCACCGCGTTTCCCAAAACGGCAAGGACGACCCACCCAACCGTTTCTTAATGTGTTTTGCATATACCCAAGGTCTGGAAATAGGCGGAAAACGGAGACTGGTGGGTGCGCTTTTCCGCGGCAACGACGGCCGGGCGGTTTTTGCCGCAGCGTTTGGCGCTGCGTATAAATCCGCTGCTTGGGCGCATCGATGCCGTGCTGTTCACCGCCGACGAGCGCGGCGAAGCCAGCCGCATGTCGCTTATCGCCTTCTCCATTCGCATCATCAGCGCCGTCATCGCCTTCGTCAGCCAGGTCTTGATGGCGCGCTGGATAGGGTCTTTCGAATACGGCATCTTCGTCCTGGTCTGGGTGACGATGGTCATTGTCGGCAACCTCGCCTGCCTTGGCTTCCATACCTCCGTTATCCGCTTCATTCCCGAATACCGCGAGCGCGGCCTGATGGACGAGTTGCGTGGCATCGTGGTTGCCAGCAGGCAGTTCGTGCTGGTGGCCTCGACCGCGATCGCGGGCCTGGGCGCGCTCGGTGTCTGGCTGTTCTCGCCATGGCTCGAAAGCTACTATGTCGTGCCGTTCATCCTTGGCGTCATCTGCCTGCCGATGATTGCGCTTTCCGACCTGTTGCAGGGCCAGTCGAGGGCGAACAGCTGGGCGCTGTTTGCATTGTCGCCGACCTATCTCGTGCGACCGGTGCTGATCCTCGCTTTCATGGCGCTGATGCTGCTGGCGGGCTATGCGCCAAACGCCAGGACCGCGATCTTCGCCTCGATCGCCGCCACCTACGTCACCACGCTCGGTCAACTCATCGGCGTCACCACGCGCATGGAAAGGTTGATCCCGGCCGGGCCGATGAAGGTGCATTTCGCCGAATGGTTCATCGTGTCGCTGCCGATCTTCCTGGTCGAAAGTTTCTTCTTTCTCCTCACCAACGCCGACGTATTGATGGTCGGCGCCTATATGGATCCCAACGACGTCGCCGTCTATTTCGCCACGGTCAAGACGCTGGCGCTGGTCCATTTCGTCTACTTCGCCGTCAAGGCGGGTGTCGCCCAGCGCTACGCGCAGTTCACCCATGGCGAGCCCGAGAGGCTCGCCGCCTTTGCCCGCGAGACGGTGTCATGGACCTTCTGGCCGTCACTGCTCATGGCACTGCTGGTGCTGGTGCTGGGCGAGCCCATGCTGACGCTGTTCGGCCCCGAATTCGCCGCCGGCTATCCGCTTCTGTACCTGCTGGTCTTCGGCGTCGTCGCCCGCGCCGCCGTCGGCCCCTGCGAAAGCCTGCTCACCATGAGCGGCAACCAGAACATCTGCGCCGCGGTCTACGCCATGACACTGGCCTTCAACATCGGCCTCAACGTGGTGCTGATCCCGCATTTCGGCCTATGGGGGGCGGCAATGTCCACCGCCTTCGCGATGATGTTCGAGGCCAGCGCGCTGTCCTTCACCGTGTGGCGCAAGCTCGGCATCGTCATGCTCATTTTCGTGCCCGCCAAGGGAGACGCTTGAATGGTGGCCATCCCATTGCTCGAGGAAACCAGCGGAGGCACGGCCGGCGCGATGGTGTCGGGCCTCGCGGGCCTGATCCGCGAGGCTGATCCGGCGCATATCGAAATCCTGGCCAACAACCGGCCCGAACGCAAACTTGCCGTGTACCCGGCATCCGCCGGCTTCGACCTGGTCGAGGAACTCGATTATCTCTGCGCCCGCACGGTCGAGCCCAATGTCTTCTTCAACCCGCGCTTCCTGGCCCCCGCCATGCCGCGGCTGGAAGACCGTGAAGTGCGGCTGGCCGTCATTCGCGACGGCGACGAGTATCGCAACCGGCTGCGCTTGCTGGTGCCGTTCTCCGTCGAACGGCCGGCAATACCGCTCGGCGTCCCCGTCATGCGCACGTGGTCGAGCCCGTTTGGCCCACTCGGCACGCCGCTTGTCGACCGTGACGACCCCATCGGCGTCGTCGAGGATTTCTTCTCCATGCTGTCCAGGCCACATCTCAAGCTGCCGAAAGTGTTCGTGCTGCCGGATGTGCGGCTTGACGGCCCGGTGGCAAGCCTGCTCGCCACCGTGGCCGAGACACGCGGCCTGACGATGATCACCACCGGCAGGGCCGAAAGACCGGTGCTGGAAAGCGAGCTCGACGGCGAGGACTATCTGAAAGCCTCGTTGCGCTCACACCATCATCGCGAGTTCCGCCGGCTGAAGCGACGTCTCGCCGACCTCGGGCAGTTGGAACATGTCGTGGCGCGCGGGCCTGATGAGATCCGCCATGCCATTGAAAATTTCCTGACGCTGGAGGCGGCCGGGTGGAAAGGCCGCGAGCGCACCGCCATGGCGATTGACCGCTACCGCGCCGCCTTCGCCCGCGAGGCCGTGCATCGGCTGGCCGAACACGATATGTGCCGCATCCACTCGCTGACGCTCGACGGCCGCACCATCGCCTGCCTGATCGTGTTCGTCGAGGCCGGCGTCGCCTACACTTGGAAGACCGCCTACGACGAGACGCTATCAGCCTATTCGCCGGGTACGCTGCTGATGATCGAGGTAACCAGGCAGCATCTCGACGATCCCAACATCGACATGACCGATTCCTGCGCCGTACCCGATCACCCGGTGATGAGCCGGCTATGGACGGAGCGCAAGCCGATGGGCACGCTGGTCATCGGGCTGACACCAGATGCCGACCGTCACGTCCGCCAAGCCGCGTCACAGCTTCACCTCTACCGCGAGACCCGCAACATGGCGCGCCTCCTGCGGAACCGGATGCGGAGTTTGCTGGGAAGACGGTAAGGGCAATCGACATCCGTCAATTGCCTGCGTATGGAAATTATGGTGCCCCTAGCCGGAATCGAACCAACACTCCTTGCGGAACTCGATTTTGAGTCGAGCGACTGTCCAGTGGACAATCCCTGTAGTTTCAATGACTTAGCCTTGAGGGGCCTCAGCCACTGGTGGTGGTCAAGAGCTAGTTTGGATGTTGGTCTACAAAGGCGTCGAGAGCCTTCTGAAAGGAGTCCAGCGGCTGTGACCGACAGTAGTTGTCGAGCCAAAACGCCACTGCGGGGCTGTCTAGGCCGTCGAGCGGACTATCCTTAGAGTACATTGCGACCCCGGAAAGATATCCAAGAGCCCAATTTCCCATGTCGAAATAGTCCCCGCTTTGACGATCCGAAAGCCATTTTCCGCAAGAGGAGCCCGCCCCAGCGCCCAGCATGTTAGCAGCAGAGGATGCCGCTGTCGGCAGTGCGAAACAGACAGCCAGAAGAACCAGAGCAATCGGTTTCATTTGGACGCCAGTCCCCTGGTACGGCCATCCGGGGTCAACTGGTAGACTGTACGTCCGTTCGCATCTTCCGGTGTCATCAGAGCGACAAAGCTTGCCCGTAGGTAGTCATCCAGGATGTCTAAGGGCAAGTGGATAGGCGTCGTGTATCCGTTGAGGCGGAGCGTGGCAGCTCGACCATCGCGCGTCTGGATGGTAACCTCATCTCGCTTCCTATCACTACGCGGGTAACCTTGCTCCACGACGACGACTAAGTCGTGTAGGGCCATCAGGCCTAAGAACTCGGTTGATCTCATAGCTTCCCCGTCGATGGGTTAGAGGTCAGACTGGCTACTGGCAGACCACGCCCTGAGCAAACTGCTGACATTCCATACCGATGGTCATGGGGTTGCCGTGGGGTCCGGTGTCCGTCTTGGGGCTCAGGAGATTGCCGATGAAGTAGATGGCCCCGAGCAGAACGATTGCCTGGGCGAGGTACTTGATTGCGTCCTGAAGTGTTCCCCGTCAGCACCTGTGTCCCAGATTTGAGGTTGTGAATTAAGGAGGGTTTTGATCTCGTCGTCACGACGAAGGAACCAAGATGAGCCCTAAATCCTCAAGTGCCAAGAAGCCTGCCGAGCAGGTGGTAAAGGACATTCGCCGGGCGACCCGGCGGCATTTTTCAGCGGAAGACAAGATCCGGATCGTGCTGGACGGGCTGCGCGGCGAAGACAGCATCGCCGAGCTGTGCCGCAAGGAAGGGATCGCGCAGAGCCTGTATTACACCTGGTCCAAGGAGTTCATGGAGGCCGGCAAGCGCCGATTGGCGGGTGATACCGCTCGTGCTGCCACCAGCGACGAGGTCAAGGATTTGCGCCGGGAGGCCGGCGCGCTGAAGGAATGCGTCGCTGATCTGACACTGGAAAACCGTCTGCTCAAAAAAAGCATGATCGCGGATGGGGACGAGCAAGAATGAGATATCCCGCATCCGAAAAGCTCGAGATCATCAGGATCGTCGAGCAGTCACACCTGCCAACCCGCAAAACGCTGGACCGACTGGGCATCCCGCGCCGGACCTTCTATCGCTGGTATGACCGTTATGTCGAGGGCGGGCCTGAGGCGCTGCAGGATCGGCCCTCGGCGCCGAGCCGGGTGTGGAACCGCATCCCGCCTGCCATCCATGACCAGATCATCGAACTGGCGCTGGAGCAGTCCGAGCTCTCCCCGCGCGAACTGGCAGTACGGTTCACCGACGAGACGCGCTACTTCGTGTCAGAAGCCAGCGTTTACCGGCTCCTCAAGGCCTACGATCTGATCACCAGCCCGGCCTATGTGGTGATCAAGGCGGCGAACGAGTTCCACACCAAGACGACGCGACCCAACGAGATGTGGCAGACGGACTTCACCTACTTCAAGATCATCGGCTGGGGCTGGATGTACCTGTCGACCGTGCTCGACGATTACTCCCGCTACATCATCGCCTGGAAACTGTGCAGCACCATGCGGGCCGAGGACGTCACCGACACGCTGGACATGGCACTTACTGCCTCAGGGTGCGACCAGGCCCATGTGCACCACAAGCCTCGGCTGCTCAGCGATAATGGCCCCAGCTACATCGCCGGCGAACTGGCGGACTATATCCAGGACCAACGCATGAGCCATGTCCGGGGCGCTCCAATGCATCCCCAGACCCAAGGCAAGATCGAGCGCTGGCACCAGACCCTCAAAAACCGAATCCTCTTGGAGAACTACTTTCTGCCCGGCGACCTTGAGGCCCAGATCGCAGCCTTCGTCGAACATTACAACCATCGACGCTACCACGAGAGCCTGGCCAACGTAACGCCAGCCGACGCCTACTTCGGCAGGGCCGCAGCCATTATCAAACAGCGAGAAAGGATCAAACGCCAAACCATCCAACATCGGCGCTTGCAGCACCGCAAGATCGCCGCTTAACATCAACCCCAAGATGAGGCCGACACTCCGCTAATCTGCGATCCAATCTGAGCCAAATGATCTGACGACGGACACTTGATTGCGTCCTGAAGTTCGAGGCGGATTGACGGCACTGGGCTGCTCCTTTATGGAGCCCTCCCATACCACGCCGTATGCCTACGTGCTACGCCCCTTTGGTGGAATTGGTAGACGCGCCGGACTCAAAATCCGGTTCCGAAAGGAGTGCCGGTTCGACCCCGGCAGGGGGCACCACCTCATCCCAGGTCGTTGGAGGCCTGTTCGTCAACTGGCCAATTTTCACAGCGCCGGCCGCGACGAAACCGCACCTTTCGATTTCATGACGGCACTGCCATTGTGCAGCGCGAGAAATCTTTCTAGACAGACGTCGCATTGAAGTGCGGCGCGTCTGAAAATATCCACGCGGCGTGCTTTGGGGTCTTTGTTTCATGCACGTCCTTGTCCCAAACCGATCAGCATTTTTGGGCGACACGCATTAGGAGTGCCAATGCTTCGCGGACTTTACGACTGGACCTTGTCGCTGGCGGCACGGAAATCCGCCGAATGGTGGCTGGCCTTCATCGCTTTCGTTGAAAGCTCGGTGTTCCTGGTGCCGGCCGACGTGCTCTATCTGCCGATGGCGCTATCGCGGCCGGACCGCGCCTATCGCTATGCGCTGATCGCCACGGTCGCCTCCGTGCTGGGCGGCATCGCCGGCTGGTTCATCGGTCATTACGCCTATGACGCGGTGGCAAGGCCCATCCTCGAATTCTACGGCAAGTATGACGAGTTCGAGCAGTTGCGGGCTTCGGCGGGCGTAAGCATCGAGTTCATTATCCTGATGCTGATCACCTCGGGTGCGGCCCATCTGCCCCCGATCAAGGTGGTGACCATCCTGTCCGGCGCGCTTGGCGTCAATCTGGCGCTGTTCATCGTGCTGGCCATCATCGCGCGCGGCGGGCGCTTCCTGCTGCTGGCATGGCTGCTGCGCCGCTATGGCGAACCGATCCGCGAGTTCATCGAAAAGCGCCTTGGGCTTATCGCGGGGGCGGCGGCCGCCGCCCTGATTTTGCTCTATATCCTCGTCAAATACGCCCTCTGAACGCAGCCCTATTCCGAGCCGGACGGAGCAGATCGAATGACAGCCACCATGAATGCCGACACCGGACGCCAACGCATGCTGACGGCCTTGTTCCTCGCGGTCGCCATGGCCGCCACGGTCGGCTCGGCGCTGGGCTTTCAGCACCTCGGCGGCTACATCCCCTGCCACCTTTGCCTCGAGCAGCGCACCCCCTATTACATCGGCGTGCCGTTGATGGTGCTGGCGGCGATTGCATCGATGTTGAACGCACCCGCATGGATCACGCGCGGTCTGCTCGCCATCGGCGGCCTGCTGATGCTCTATGGCCTCTACCTCGGCGTCTACCATTCCGGCGTCGAATGGGCATGGTGGCAAGGTCCGGCCGACTGCACGGCGGGTGCCGGTCCGGTCGACACCGGCGGCAAGGGCGTGCTCGACGCGCTCGACAAATTCGTGCCGCCGTCCTGCGACAAGGCGGCGCTGCGTATTCTCGGCCTGTCCTTGGCAGGCTGGAACGCCATCGCCAGCCTCATCCTGGCCGCCGTCGCCTTCCGCGGCGCGCTTTCCCGCGACTGAGCTACGGAACCGACGCGAGATCGTTCAAGAATTCGGCAGGCTGAGTCGAAGAAGTGATTTTCGAGAACCGGAGCGGAGCGGACATTTAAGTCCGTGAGCACCGGAAGCGCAGAAAATCGCTTCAGGCGGCCAGCCTCCCGAATTCTCGAATGATCTCAAGGTTCGAGTTCGACATCCCAGTACAGATAATCCATCCAGCTTTCATGCAGATGGTTGGGCGGGAACAGGCGGCCGTTGTTGTGCAGGTCATGCACCGTCGGCTGATAGGGTGTCTGCAGCGGCCACATCTTGGCATGGGCCGGCATCATGCCGCCCTTCCTGAGATTGCAGGGGGAACAGGCGGCGACGACATTCTCCCAGGTCGTCGCGCCGCCGCGATGGCGGGGGATGACATGGTCGAAGGTCAGATCCTCGGGCGTGCCGCAATACTGGCACTGGAAGCGGTCGCGCAGGAAGACGTTGAAGCGGGTGAAGGCCGGATGCCTGGACGGCTTCACATAGGCCTTCAGGCTGACGACGCTGGGCAGCCGCATCGAGAAGGTCGGCGAAGAGACGGCGTGCTCGTATTCGGCGACGATGTTCACCCGGTCGAGGAACACCGCCTTGATGGCGTCCTGCCAGGACCAGAGCGACAAAGGGTAATAGCTGAGCGGACGGTAATCCGCATTCAGCACCAGTGCTGGAAGCCCATCCGGAGATACGGCGACCGTCACGTGTTTACCTCCTTCGTTCAGTGCATGACCCTGAAAACCGAATTCGATTTTCGCGGGGGATCATGCGCGGATTCAAAAGTGCCACCGCATCCTTTCGCATCTGACCGGATGCGCGGCGCGGTAGCCTAACGGTGCGGATACTGTAAGCCCGACATGACAGGGATGTGAAGCGGATTGTCGCTTGTCCGAAACGCCAAAAACGCATGATTTTTATGCTTTTGGCGAATTCAGGCCGGGGGCGCGGCGTCCCGCCCTCTGGTTTCACGATAATAGGACCAGAAAAGCCGCGATGCGACACCTCGCCACGGGCTCCATGATTCGGCGAGTTGGATCAGTGTTTTCTCCGGTGGACGCGGGTCGATGCCGAGCGCGTGCCCGACCGCGCTCTGCAGAGCGACGTCGCGCGCCGGGAAGATATCCGGATGCCCGGCGGCAAACAGAAGATACACCTCCGCCGTCCAGGGGCCGATGCCCGGCACCGCCGTCATCATCGTGATCGCCTCCTGGGCATCGAGGGAGCAGAGATGATGAAGGTCGAGCCCGTCGACCACGGCCTGGGCAACGGCGATGAGGCCGCGCTGTTTGGGGCGCGACAGGCCGGCTTCGCGAAACATGTCTTCGCTCGCGGCAAGGATGGCCTGCGGCGTCAGCGGATCGACGAGCTTGATCAGCCGGCCGAAGATGGCATCGGCGCTGGCACGGGAAACCTGCTGCGACACGATAATCGACGCAAGGCTGCGGAACCCCGGTTCGGAGAGCCTGAGCGGCA
The DNA here is from genome assembly GCF_020616515.1 of Mesorhizobium sp. PAMC28654. Lineage (GTDB taxonomy): Bacteria > Pseudomonadota > Alphaproteobacteria > Rhizobiales > Rhizobiaceae > Mesorhizobium. The sequence goes on along the minus strand of NZ_CP085135.1, from coordinate 4,880,435 downwards.
CCTCGCCAGCCATGCCACGCACCTTTTCGAGGCGCGGGTCGAGCGCGCAAAGCGCGTCGAGTCCTTGCGAAATATCGTCGAGCGTGGCGATGCGTTGCATGCTTGCTTGTTCCCTGATCAAGCGCAAGGTAGCAACCAGCCGAAGCCCCGCACAATCCGATTGCCGCCGAAAGATGACACTCCTGACATTCCGCTTCGCACCAAGCCCCAATGGCGAATTGCACCTTGGCCACGCCTATTCTGCACTGCTCAACCAGAAACTGGCGAAGGCGACGGGTGGCCGTCTCCTGCTGCGCATCGAGGATATCGACACGACCCGCTGCACGCCGGAATTCGAGGCCGCCATTCTCAGTGACTTGAAGTGGCTGGGGCTGGACTGGGAAGAGCCGGTGCGCCGGCAATCCCAGCATTTCGCGGAGTATCAAACCATGCTCGACCGCTTGATCCGGGAGGAACTGGTCTACCCCGCCTTCATGAGTCGCGGCGACATCCGGGCCTTCATCGCCGACACAGAGAAGCGTGGCCGTCACTGGCCGCGCGACCCCGACGGGGTGCCGCACTATCCGGCACAAGACAAAACCCTGCCGACGAAGGAACGCAAGCGGCGGATCGCCGAGAATGCACCCTTTGCCTGGCGGCTGGACGTCGAGGCGGCGATGGCGCGTACCGGCAAACCCCTTGCCTGGACGGAGTTCGCGGATGAAACACTTGTCGCGATGCGTCTTGTCGAAGCCCGCCCGCAAGACTGGGGCGACGTGATCGTGGCGCGGCGCGAGATACCGACCAGCTACCATCTGGCCGTTGTCGTCGACGACGCCTTGCAGGGGATCAGCCACGTGGTGCGGGGACAGGATCTGTTTTCCGCAACGGGTGTGCAACGCCTGCTCCAGGAAATCCTTGGCCTTCCACAACCAAGCTACTTCCACCATCGTCTTGTCCTCGGCCCGGACGGACGAAAGCTTTCGAAGAGCCTCGGCGACAGCGGCCTTGCCGCCCAGCGCGAGGCCGGCGTGCAACCCGATGAAATCAGGCGGATGGTCGGCTTCTAGATCATATTGAAAGCTGGACCCCGCTGCCTACCAGCGGGCCAGCCCCGCCTTGATCAGCGCCAGGACACTGATGAACGCAAAAGCGCCTCCCAGACCCCAGGCGACCGCAAACTTGAGGTCTTTCAGGTCGATGCCGTAGGAATTCGCGACCAGCACAGCCACGAAGAAGCCGAAGGTGAACAGCAGCGTGTTGCCGGTCGAGCCGAAGCCGTCATCCTGCATGATCGCATCGAGCGCCGTACCGAAGAAGAAACCGAAGACCGCAACGCTCGCAACGGTCATCAGCAGCCAGCTTGTATCGAGACGCAACAGCATGCCCGCTTCCTCTCGAAGCCGAGACGCCATGTCGGATCAATCAATAGCCATCGATTGTCCTGACGCCACCCCTTAAATTCGCTTGAGCTTATATATCAATTGTTTCGTTTTGCTTGTCGGGCCGAACCGCATTAGAGCATTCACGGTAATCAACCCTTCACCCAACACGCGACGGTCCCCCAAAATGCCAACTCTAAAGCGGTTCATTCCCGCTTCCTTCGTCGTCCTGTGGGCGACGGGCTTCATCGGCGCGCGCTATGCCATGCCGTGGGCGGAGCCCTTTACGTTCCTGGCCACGCGCTTTGTCCTGGCGGCCGTTCTGCTGACGGCCTTGACGGCCGTGCTTGGCTCAAGGAGAGCCACCCGCAAGGAGGCGATGCATGCGGCGGGGGCGGGCATCCTGATGCATGGCGTCTATCTGGGCGGTGTGTTCTGGGCCATCCACAGGGGCATGCCGGCCGGGCTTTCGGCGCTGATCGTCGGGTTGCAGCCACTGATCACGGCGGTACTTGCCGGCAAATTCCTGGGCGAGGCCATCCTGCCGCGCCATTGGCTCGGTCTCGGTACGGGTCTGGTCGGTGTGATCATCGTGCTCTGGCCGAAGCTCGGCGCGATCGGCGGCGGCGTGACCGCCGAGACGCTCGCCGCGTCGCTTGTCTCGGTGCTGGGCATGGCCGTCGGCACCATCTGGCAGAAGCGCTTCGCCTCCGGCGGCGACCTCGTCGCGGCAACCGCGTGGCAATATGTCGGCGGCGCCTCGCTGATGGCCCTGGCCTCGCTCGCTTTCGAAACACACACCGTCGTCATCAACGGCGAATTGATCTTCGCCATGGCCTGGCTGGTGCTGGTGCTGTCGCTCGGCGCCATCTTCCTGCTGATGATCATGATCCGCGATGGCGAGATGTCGAAGGTCGCCTCGCTGTTCTACCTGGTTCCAGCGGTCACCGCGGTAATGGCCTGGGCGCTGTTTGGCGAACAGCTTAGCCTGATCCAGATCGCTGGCATGGCCATCACGACGCTCGGTGTCGGACTGGCGACCGCTCAGCCCACCCTCGCCCGCGCCTCAAGATAGCGGCTGATCGCGGCGTTGAGTTCGCCGCCAAGGATGAAGATCGCCGAGACGATGTAGAGGAACACGACGGCGATCATGATCGACGCGAGGCCGGCATAGGTCGTCACATAGGATGAGAAATGATCGAGATAGGTGGCGAAGACGGTTGAGCCGACGAGCCATGCGATCAGCGTGAAGACAATGCCGGGCACCAGGGAGACGAAGCGGCGCTTGCCCGCCGGCAGCCAGTAGTGAACCGAAAACAGCCCGCCGACGATGACGGTGGATGCGATCACATAGCGCCACAGCGTGATCGTGCCCGTATAGGGCTTTATCCACTCGAAATTGGCTTCCGCCAGCCGCGCCAGCAGCGGCGCGAAGACCAGCAGCACGCTGATCGCCAGGAACCCGGCGGTCGCGATCAGCACGAAGAAAATGCTCTGCACCCGGCGATAGATGATACCTCGCGTCTCCGTCACGCGATAGGCCCGGTTGAGCGAAGTGCGCAGCGCCTCGATACCGTTCGAGGCAAAGTAGGCGGCAAGGAGCACGCCGTAGGTCAACAGGTCGGAGCGCCTGACCGTCAGCACGTTCAGCACCTCATGGGCGATCGGCTTGGCGATCTGATCCGGCCAGGTGTCGAAGACCAGATGCACGGCCGTGTCGGCAAAGGCCTGCGCACCGAGGAAGCTCCCCAGCGTCGTGGCGAAGATCAGGAACGGAAACAGCGCCATCAGCGAGGTGATCGCCAGATGGCTGGCCATCGCCCAGCCGTCATCGGTGTTGAAATGGCCGAGCGCGTCGTAGAGCACGCGGCGCAAGGCGACAATATTCCGCAGCAAGAACGCGCGCTCCCTTCGATTGTCTCGACGCCGCGAATATGGGAAGTGAATGCGGCAAATGGCAACCCTTCGTCAAACCACGAATTCACCCGCGAAAGAGTTGCGCACAATCATCGTCACCGGCGCGTCGTCTGGAATAGGCGCCTATTGCGCCCGCGCGCTGCGGGCGGAAGGTTGGCGTGTGTTCGCGACGGCGCGAAAGCCCGAGGACATCGCCGCGCTCGAAGCCGACGGCGTCGAAGCCTTTTATCTGGACTATGGCGAGCCCGGCTCCATCGAGGCGCTGGTGGCTTCGGTGGTCGAGCGCACCGGCGGACGTATCGATGCGCTGTTCAACAATGGCGCCTACGCACAGGCCGGCGCGGTCGAGGACCTGCCCGTCGCGGCGCTGCGGGCACAGTTCGAGACGAATGTCTTCGGCTGGCATGACCTCACCTGCCGCGTCGTGCCCTTGATGCGCCGCCAGGGGCATGGCCGCGTCATCCATTGCTCCTCGATCCTTGGCCTGGTACCGGTGCCGTTTCGCGGCGCCTATTGCGCATCGAAACACGCACTCGAGGGCCTCATGCTCTGCATGCGCCAGGAACTCCAGAGCAGCGGCGTTCATGTCTCGCTGATCGAGCCGGGGCCGGTGATCTCGAAGATCGCCAGCAATGGCCTCGCGTGGTTTGTGAAGAACATCGACCACGAGAATTCCGTCCATCGCATCGACTACGCCGCACAGCTGGAGCGCTTGCGGGCTGGTGGCAGCAAGTCGCGCGGCAAGCCTGGCCCGGAAGTGGTTCATGCCGCCTTGCGCCATGCACTTCTGTCGCGGCGCCCACGCCCGCACTATGTGGTAACAATGCCGGCCAGGATCGGCGTCATGCTGAAACGAATCCTGCCCGCATCGATACTCTACCGTCTGCTTGCCAACCGCGCTTGAACGCAATCTAATTGGAAATCCACGATGGCAATCGTCTTTAAAATCCTCGCAGCCCTCGTGATGATCGCGGTGGTGATCGTCTTGATCCGCGGCCTCATCAACATGATGCGTGGCGGCTCGGGCATGACCTCGAACAAGCTGATGCAGGCACGTGTGCTGCTGCAGTTCCTGGCGGTGGTGCTGATCATGCTGGTGGTGTATTTCACCCGTAAGTAACCACCGTTTGGGGGCATTGCGTGGTCAAGCTCAACAAGATCTACACCCGCACGGGCGATGACGGCACCACCGGCCTTGGCACCGGCGAACGACGGCTGAAGTCCGATCTTCGCGTCGATGCCTACGGCACGGTCGACGAAGCCAATGCCTGCATCGGCATGGCCCGGGTCCATACCGCCGTGACCGACCCGTCGATCGACGCGATGCTCGGCCGCATCCAGAACGATCTCTTCGACCTCGGCGCCGACCTTGCCGTGCCCGATGACGGCAAACCGCTGGGATATGAGCCCTTGCGCATCACCGCCACGCAGACCGACCGGGTCGAGAAGGACATCGACCTCCTCAACAAGGACCTTCAGCCGCTCAAATCCTTCGTGCTGAATGGCGGCACCCCGGCGGCGGCGGCCCTTCATCTTGCCCGCACGGTAGCGCGGCGGGCCGAACGGCTGATGGTGGCGCTGGCGCAGGACCCGGGCGAGCACGTCAACCGCGATGGTCTGAAATACATCAACCGCGTATCGGATTTTCTGTTCGTCGCGGCCCGGGCGGTCAATGACAATGGAAATGCCGACGTGTTATGGGTTCCCGGCAAGAACCGCTGAATTTGCCGAGCGGGACAGGTCCTGGCACTCATGTTCATCCCGCTCTACGACAGCAACAGGCTTCGCCACATCAGGCTGCAATATGTGACGATCGGCCTGATCGCGCTCAACGCCATCGTCTATCTCATCACATCGCTCAGCGGCGAGAATTTCACCAACGCGGCCGTGCTCGGCCTGGGCTTCATTCCCTCCGTCGTCCACAACACGGCGGAACTGGATCCCCGCTTCGTGGTGATCCCCGAGCAGTTGAGCTACGTTACCTATGCCTTCCTGCACGCGGATATCTTCCACCTTGGCGGCAATATGGTGTTCCTGTGGGTGTTCGGCGACAATGTCGAGGATGCGCTGGGCCATATCCGCTATCTGATCTTCTATCTGCTATGCGCCATCGCCGGCGCCTTGTTCCAGAGCCTGGTGGCATGGGATTCGCAGGAGCCGCTGATCGGCGCCTCGGGCGCCATCGCCGGCGTCGTCACCGCCTATCTGATCCTTTACCCGCGAGTGAAGGTATGGGTCCTCGCCTTTGCCCGCATTCCGCTGCGCATTCCCGCCTTCATCCCGCTCGTCCTATGGGTCCTGTTTCAGGTCGTGATGTTCGCCCGCGGCGGCGAGGACCAGATTTCCTGGGCCTGCCATATCGGCGGCATCATCGCCGGAGCCATCCTGGTGCTTGTCCTGCGCAGCCGCGGCGTGCCGCTTTTTGCAGCCGCTGACGAGGACGTCCCGACTGCCAACGCTGATCAGCCCCCCGTCACCACCGATCCGGCAGCGAGCGAACCGCCCGCCTCCCAGCCAGCGCCGCGCTGGGGCCGGGGAAGCATTTCAGGTCCTGACTGAACCGATTTGAGTCTTCTGGCTGTATTGACGCGCAGGGTTGCCGCAACTAACGAAGCGGTACCGCTCAGGCGGATGAAGACCAGAATTCCGCCCGAAATGTCGGCTTTCGACAACTCTGAAGAGGCTCACGCTGCTATAGCGCGCCCAACTATCTTGAAAGAGGTGACAAGCAAATGAAGATCCTTGTGCCCGTGAAGCGGGTTGTGGATGCGAATGTTAAAGTTCGCGTGAAGGCTGACGGCTCGGCGGTTGAGCTGGCGAATGTGAAGATGGCGATGAACCCGTTCGACGAGATCGCCGTCGAAGAGGCGATCCGCCTGAAGGAAGCCGGCAAGGCCGAAGAGATCATCGTCGTGTCGATCGGCCCGCAGCAGGCACAGGAAACCCTGCGCACCGCGCTCGCCATGGGCGCCGACCGCGCCATCCTGGTCAAGACCGACGAGCAGACCGAGCCGCTGGGCGTCGCCAAGGTGCTGAAGGGCGTCGTCGACGCCGAGCAGCCCGGCCTGGTCATCCTCGGCAAGCAAGCGATCGACGACGACAGCAATCAGACCGGCCAGATGCTGGCCGCCCTTCTGGGCTGGGCGCAGGGCACCTTCGCCTCCAAGATCGTGCTCGATGGCGACAAGGCCAAGGTGACGCGCGAGGTCGACGGCGGCCTGCAGACGCTGGAACTGAAGATGCCGGCGATCGTGACCGCCGACCTTCGCCTCAACCAGCCGCGCTATGCCTCTTTGCCCAACATCATGAAGGCCAAGAAGAAGCAACTCGACGAGAAGAGCCCGGCCGACTACGGCGTCGACGTCAAGCCGCGGCTGAAGGTGATCAAGACCGAGGAGCCGAGCGGCCGCAAGGCAGGCGTTAAGGTCAAGAGCGTCGCCGAACTGGTCGACAAGCTCAAGAACGAAGCCGGCGTGCTCTGAGATCGGAAGGAACAGATAAAATGACCATTCTCCTCATCGCCGAACACGACAACGCAACGCTTTCGGAGCAGACCGCCAAGGCGCTTTCGGCAGCGCTCCAGATCGGCTCGGACGTCCATGTGCTGGTGGCTGGCAAGGGCGCTAAGCCGGCGGCCGATGCCGCGGCCAAGCTCAAGGGTGTAAGCAAGGTGCTGCTCGCCGAAGCCGACGAACTCACCGAGCAGCTCGCCGAGCCAATGGCCGCGCTCGTCGTTTCATTGGCCGGTGGCTATGACACGATCATCGCGCCGGCGACCTCGTCGGGCAAGAACGTCTCGCCGCGCGTGGCGGCCCTGCTTGATGTGGCGCAAGTGTCCGAGATCATCGAAGTCGTCTCGCCCGACACGTTCAAGCGGCCGATCTATGCCGGCAATGCCATCCAGACGGTGCAGTCGACCGACGCCAAGAAGGTGATCACCGTCCGCACGGCCTCCTTCCAGGCAGCACCCGAAGGTGGTTCAGCTTCAGTCGATACCGTCAAGGCGGCGGCCAATCCAGGCCTGTCCTCCTTCGTCGAGAACAAGCTGTCGGAGACCGATCGTCCGGAGCTGACCTCGGCCAAGATCATCATCTCGGGCGGACGCGCGCTCGGTTCGGCTGAGAAATTCCAGGAAGTCATCCTGCCGGTCGCCGACAAGCTCGGTGCCGCCGTCGGCGCGTCCCGCGCCGCCGTCGATGCCGGCTATGCCCCGAACGATTGGCAGGTCGGCCAGACCGGCAAGGTGGTCGCCCCCGATCTTTACATCGCGGTCGGCATCTCTGGCGCCATCCAGCACCTTGCCGGCATGAAGGATTCGAAGGTCATTGTCGCCATCAACAAGGACGAGGAGGCACCGATCTTCCAGGTCGCCGACTACGGCCTCGTCGGCGATCTCTTCGTCATCCTGCCGGAACTGCAAAAGGCGCTTTGACGCTTTCTGGCAAGCGTATTAAATAGTGAGGGGTGGGGTAGACGAAGTCGCCCCGCCCTTTTAGTTTGCACCGCACAAAAACAGGCCGCAAAGGCCTTATGACGGGATCGGTGTAATGAGCAAGATCGAGACGATCGGCATCATCGGCGCGGGCCAGATGGGTGGAGGTATCGCCCATGTCTCCGCGCTTTCAGGCTACAAGGTACTGATATACGATATTTCACCCGACCGCATCGAGAAGGGCATTGCCACGATCAGCGGCAACATGGCCCGTCAGGTCGGATCCGGTAAGCTCGAGGAAAAGGTGCGCAACGACGCCATCGCGCGCATTTCGGCGGCGCCGAACATGGCCGACCTTGCCGGCGCCGACCTCGTGATCGAGGCGGCGACCGAGGACGAGACGGTCAAGCGCAAGATCTACGCCCAGCTTTGCCCGCAGCTCAATCCCGAAGCCATCCTGGCGACCAACACTTCGTCGATCTCGATCACGCGGCTTGCCGCGCAGACCGACAGGCCGGAACGTTTCATCGGCATCCATTTCATGAACCCAGTGCCGCTGATGAAGCTGGTCGAGCTGGTGCGCGGTATCGCCACCGAGGACCAGACCTTCGAAGCGGCCAAGACCTATGTGAAACAGCTCGACAAGACGATCACGGTCTCGGAGGATTTCCCGGCCTTCATCGTCAACCGCATCCTGCTGCCGATGATCAACGAAGCAATCTACACGCTCTATGAGGGCGTCGGCTCGGTCGATGCCATCGACACCGCCATGCGGCTCGGCGCCAACCATCCGATGGGGCCGCTGCAGCTGGCCGATTTCATCGGGCTGGACACCTGCCTGTCCATCATGCAGGTGCTGCATGATGGCCTGTCGGATTCGAAATATCGCCCTTGTCCGTTGCTGGTGAAGTATGTCGAGGCGGGCTGGCTTGGCCGCAAGACCGGGCGCGGATTCTACGACTATCGCGGCGAGCACCCCGTCCCGACGCGCTGAGTCTTCAACAGGGCATAAACGGATTCCGCGAAATCAGGACGCCGCCGCAAGCGGCTTCGGCGTCCCTGGACTGGCTGTTGTCTCATCCTCGTCCGGCGTCGCGAAAACGCATCCCCGGCCGGCGGCCTTTGCTACGTAGCAGGCCGCATCGGCCAGCGCGATGATCTCGTCGACTTCGCCGCAGCCGGCGCGGATCGCGGCCAGCCCGATGCTGGCGCCGATCTGATGGGGCCGGCCATCCCACAGGAAGCCCAGACCCCGGATCGCGTCGATGATCGATCGCGCGGCTATCTTGGCGCTCGCGGCCGAACCTGACTTCAGGATGACGGCGAATTCATCGCCGCCAAGACGCGCGACGATATCCTCCGGGCCAAGCGCGCCACGCATCGCACCGGCAACCTGCTTGAGCAAGGCATCACCCGCGGCATGGCCGCTGGTGTCGTTGACCAGTTTGAAATGGTCGAGATCGACGAACATGAACTGATGCTCGGCGCCGGACCTGCGCGCCTGATCGACCAGATCCTCCATGGCGCGTATGAAGCTCGAACGGTTGGCAAGTCCGGTCAGTGCATCGTGAGCGGCGGCATGGGCGAGTTGGCGCTGCAGGGCGCGCGCATCGATAAAATCCTGGAAAACGATGACCAGCCCGCAGAACTCGCCGCGATCGTTGATGATCGACGATACGACCTGACGGATGCTGCATCGCGTGTCATCGCGCCGGATGAGCACCGCACGGCTATTCTGATCCGAGGGCGCGTTGCCACTGACTGAAGGCCGCGTCACGCCGATCCTTTGTCCCGTCTCCTCGTCGACCGCCCAGTAGACATGGCCAAGCATCTTGCCGAGAGCATCGAGGCCCGCGACGCCGGTCAGCTTCTCGGCAACCGGATTCATGAAGGTTACGCGGTTCGCGGCATCCGTGCAGATGACGGCGTCGCCGATCGATAGAAGCGTTACCCGCAGCCGCTCCTTCTCGTCGGCCAGCATCGCGGCGGACACGGCGAAGCTTTCCTCGGCCTGCTTGCGGCGCGTGATGTTGGTGAGGCTGCCGATGGCCCTGACCAATCGTCCTCCATCGTCACGTTCGATGGCCTTGCCGCGATCGAGTATCCATATCCAGTGACCGTCCTTGTGACGCATCCTGAACTCGGCTTCGAAGAAATCCGTCTTGCCCTCGAGATGGGCCCGGTCGGCCTCCGCGACCATTTCACGATCGTCAGGATGGATCATCGTCAGCCAGCGGTCGGGGTCGCCGTCGAGATCGCCCTCCGAATAACCCAGCATCTTCACCCAGGTCCCGGAATAGGTGGTGCCACCCTTGCGCCTGTCGAGATCCCAGACGCCTTGGCCAGCGCCCGCCAAGGCAAAGTTCCAGCGCGTCTCGGCTTCGGCTATCCGCGCCTCGGATTGCTTGCGCGCGTCGATGTCCTCGATCTGCGAGACGAGATAGAGCGGCCGGCCGCTGTCCGTATCGCGGATAATGGAGCCGGCAAGCTGGGCCCAGACAGAGGTTCCTTCCTTCCTGAGGTAGCGCTTTTCGAAGTGAAACGTATTGGCCATTCCATCCGTCAGGCCCTCCATCGTTTCGCGGCCGGCCTGGACATGGTCTGGATGCGTGATCTGCAGGACGGTCAGCGCCTCGATCTCCTCGCGGGTGTAGCCAAGCATGGTGGCGAAGGTGGAATTGGCCTTGAGAATGCGGCCATCGAGGCCGACCACGGCGATGCCGATTGGCGAATCCTCCATCATCCGACGAAAGCGCTGCTCGCCCTCGGCGATCTGCCGGCGATCCCGCGATATGCGAAGGACGAACAGGCCTATGAGGGCACCGGCTCCGGCGATCACCACGAAGGATATTTGCAGGCTGAGCCTGAGGGTCTCGGCTCCGACGTCGAGGCGCGGCAACAGGACCAGCGCCAGGACAGCGATGAAGCTCGCTACCGGCAACGCCAGCAATGCCTGTCGCTCAGGCCTAAAGCCGAAAAGATGCCGCGACGTCACGATCCGAGCCACCCCAGCGCAATCGTTTCCCTGTAAAATCTTGACGGATCGATTTTAAGGAAATCTTGCGCCGCGGGTGTGAGCTGCACCACGAACCGGCAAACAATTGCCGGCATGATTAAGGATCGGTGTCTATTGGCCGGGATCGGTGCCTGTCGCTACCAGCGCACGAAGAATCGGCCCCCCAGCGCGCCAAGCACGGCAAGGGCGCCGATTGCGATCGTGTACCAGGTGGCCACGAAAAGCGGCGAATCGTCGAAGCAGTGCGCGGCATAGAAGGTCGCCGCCAGCCCACCGGCGAGCAGGCCGGCAACAGCGCCGGCAAGCACCGGCCGCGTTGGGGCGCCGTAGCGCAGCATCCACAGGAAGACGGCAAGTGGCCCGATACCGATCAGCGGTATGAAGGTCATGCAAATATACATGTTGGTACCGACCAGACGCGTGCCCCAGTCGGCCGAGGGCACGGCGAACAGCTCCAGAATGACGGCCACGGCCACGAGCAGCGGCGCGGCGATCATCCCCATGGCCGCCCGACCCGTCGCTGCGCCGGGGACCGACAGGGCGCGGATAAGGACAAAGGCGCTGACCGCAAGCACAGCCGTGAAGACGAATTTGGACAGGAAGCGCATCGTATGCGCGGCCGCCATGAAATCGGGACGCGGACCGATCGTCAGCATGAAAACCGCTGCCGCGATCAAGGCGGCGGCGCCGGCCGCCATCCACCAGGCCGAGCGCAACGGCATCGCCTTGTTGCGAACATCGGCGTCCAGCGCCTTGATGAGATCGTCCGTTCTCATGTCATTCCCGCCCGAAACGCCCCTGCCCAAACCGCTTGGCAATGGCGGCCAGCCCGCGATGCAGCGACACGCGCACCGCCGTCTCGCTGATGCCGAACTTGGCTGCCGTCTCGCCGATGGAACGGCCTTCCACCGACACAGCCGAGACCACGGAACGCTGGGCCGGCGACAGGCTGTCCAGCGCCCGGTTGATGTCGCGCTCGCTGACGGTGTCCGCTTCCGGCTCGGCGAAAGTCTCGGCGATATCATCGACATCGATCTCGATGCGCCGCCCGCGCCGCCGGAACGCATCGATCAGCTTGAAACGGGCGATGGCGTAAACCCACGGCAACACCGGCGCATCCTGGCGCCAAGTATGTCGTTTCACATGAATGGCCAGCAAGGTTTCCTGCACGACATCCTCGGGGTCGACTCCGCCCTGCACGATCTTGCGCCGGGCAAAGCCCCGAACGAGCATGGCAACCCGGTGCAGAAAGTCGGCGTAAGCCCTTTCGTCTCCCGCGATCGCGGCCCGCATCAGCCGGGAAAGCTCGGCCTCGTCCTTGCCGGTCACAAGAGTTCACTCCCCGATGTTCGCGCTTGCGTGCTGATTTGTTACGTGGCCGGCGAAATAATGTCCAAGGCAAAGTGCCGGGAAATCACGAAAACCGCGGCCTTGGACAATTCCATGGTGCCGCCGTTCTCATCACGCTGAATTGTCCGCCGCCGCATCGGTCTTTCGCCCCGGCGACCGATTGAAGCAGCCCGTCAATGTTGACTATTGATGTCATGTATTGATAGCTGCGGCCGTGCCAAACCCAAGACCATCAAGATCGAGGATTACGCAATGAGATATGCTCTTTCCACCCTTGCCGGCGCCACCGCGCTCGCAATCAGCCTGATCGTCGGTCCGGCGATGGCCGATGATGCCGGCATCATCGTCTACAACGCCCAGCACGAGAGCTTGACCAAGGAGTGGGCCGAGGGCTTCACCAAGGAAACGGGCATCAAGGTCACCGTGCGCAACGGTGGCGACAGCGATTTCTCCAACCAGATCGTCGCTGAAGGCGCTTCCTCGCCCGCCGACGTGTTCCTGACGGAAAACTCGCCGGCCATGGTGCTGGTAGAGAGTGCCGGCCTGTTCGCACCGGTCGAAGCCGATACGCTGGCCCAGGTTCCGCAGGACTACCAGCCGGCGAGCGGCAAATGGGTGGGTGTGGCCGCGCGCAGCACAGTCTTTGCCTATAACAAGACCAAGCTGACCGCCGACCAGTTGCCGAAGTCCATGCTTGATCTCGCCGATCCGAGCTGGAAGGGCCGTTGGGCCGCCTCGCCATCGGGCGCCGACTTCCAGGCGATCGTCAGCGCGCTTCTTCAGCTCAAGGGTGAAGCCGCCACGGCCGACTGGCTGAAGGCGATGAAGACGAATTTCACGGCCTACAAGGGCAACAGCACGGTGATGAAGGCAGTCAATGCCGGCGAAATCGATGGCGGCGTGATCTACCACTATTACTATTTCGGTGATCAGGCCAAGACCGGCGAAAACAGCAAGAACGTCGAGCTGCATTATTTCAAGAACCAGGATCCGGGCGCGTTCGTCTCGATTTCCGGTGGCGGCGTGCTGGCCTCGAGCAAGCATCCCAAGGAAGCACAGGCCTTCCTGAAGTGGGTGACCGGCAAGGGTGGCCAGGAGGTTCTGAAGACCGGTGATTCCTTCGAATACGCGGTCGGAAAGGGCGCAGAATCCAATCCAAAGCTGGTGCCGCTGGCCGATCTGCAGGCGCCGAAAGTCGATGCGACGACGCTGAACTCCAAGAAGGTCACCGATCTGATGACCGCGGCCGGCTTGCTTTAGTCAGCATACGTCCTAAAAGGGCAACGACTGCGCTCCCGCGGGACTTCGCTTTCCGCGGGAGCGCTCTGTTTTCGAGATGGCATTCGCCAATGACGACACGCTGCGTTTCCAACCGCCTTCGCGACACCGCAACCGTTTCCGCCACCGGGCGGCGGCGGAGCGTCTGAGCTGATGCAGCCCGCCGCCGATCTGGCGCGTTCAGGCCTGCCGTCGGGAACAACGGGCCGACATCGCCGGCCGCTGTCGTGGATTGCGATCGTCGCCGCCTTCGTCTCGCTGTTCGCTCTGCTGCCCCTCGCCTTCATCATCTGGGTTGCCGTGCAGACCGGCTGGGAAACCGTGGCGGCGCTGGTCTTCCGGCCGCGCGTTGGCGAGCTTCTGGTCAACACCGTCCTGCTGGTGCTGCTGGCCGTGCCGATCTCCATCGTTCTGTCGGTGGCGCTGGCATGGCTCACCGAGCGCAGCGACCTGCCCGGCGCCCGGATTTGGGCGTGGCTTGCGGTGGCGCCGCTCGCCATCCCCGCCTTCGTCCACAGCTACGCCTGGATCACCATGGTGCCCAGGCTGCACGGCCTGTGGGCCGGCGTTCTCGTTTCCGTCATCGCCTATTTCCCATTCCTCTATCTGCCGGTGTCGGCGGCCCTGCGCCGCCTCGACCCCGCTTTGGAGGACGCGGCGGCGGCGCTCGGCCTTGGACCCTGGCGCGTGTTCTGGCGCGTCGTGCTGCCGCAATTGCGGCTGGCGCTCTGTGGCGGCTCCCTGCTGGTCGGGCTGCATCTTCTGGCCGAGTATGGCCTCTATGTCTTCATCCGCTTCGACACCTTCACCACCGCGATCGTCGACCAGTTCCAGTCGACCTTCAACGGACCGGCCGCCAACATGCTGGCCGGCGTTCTGGTCACCTGCTGTTTCGTGCTGCTCGGGCTGGAAGTGCTGGTGCGCGGCGAGGAGCGCTATGCCCGCGTCGGTTCCGGCGCGGCGCGCCAGCAACAGCGCACGAAGCTCGGACGCGCCACAATCCTCTGCATGGTTCTGCCAATCCTCACCACGCTGCTGGCGCTTGGCGTACCCTTCGTCACCATCGGCCGCTGGCTCGTGGCTGGCGGCGCCGATGTCTGGCGTTTCGACGAAATCGGCCTGGCGCTCGGGCAGACGCTGTTCCTGGCGCTTGCCGGTGCGCTGCTCGCCACCGTCGCCGCCATGCCGATGGCCTGGATATCGATCCGTGCTCCCGGCCCCCTGCAACGCCTGCTGGAAGGCTGTAACTACATCGTCGGCTCGCTGCCCGGCGTCGTCGTGGCGTTGGCCCTGGTCACCATCACGGTGCGCATTGCCATGCCGCTCTACCAGACCCTGTTCACGATCCTGGTCGCCTACGCGCTGATGTTCCTGCCGCGCGCGCTGGTCAGCCTGCGGGCCTCGATCGCGCAGGCGCCGGTCGAGCTCGAACGTGCGGCCTCGAGCCTTGGCCGGCCGCCGCTCAAGGCGCTGTGGTCGACGACGATCCGCCTTTCGGCGCCAGGTGCCGCCGCCGGCATGGCGCTGGTGGCGCTCGGCATCATGAACGAGTTGACGGCGACCCAGATGCTGGCGCCCAATGGCACCCGCACGCTGGCGATGGCGTTCTGGTCCTACAGCGGCGAGATCGACTATGCGTCGGCGGCACCCTATGCCCTGATCATGGTGGCGATGTCGCTGCCGCTGACCTGGTTGCTCTATGTTCAATCGAAGCGGATGGCCGGGCGATGAGCTTTCTTGAACTCAATGGCCTGCACAAGCACTACGGCCCGGTCGCCGCGCTTGCCGGCGTCGACCTCAAGGTTGCCAGCGGCAGCCGCACGGCGATCGTTGGCCCCTCCGGCTGCGGCAAGACCACCCTGCTGCGGCTGATCGCCGGCTTCGAGGCGCCGGACCAGGGCCGGATCGTGCTCGATGGCACGGTGCTGGCCAATGGCGGCAGCGCGGTACCCGCGCATCGCCGCGGCGTCGGCGTGGTGGCGCAGGACGGCGCCCTGTTCCCGCATCTGACCATCGCCGACAATATCGGCTTCGGCATGGCGCGTGACGAGGACAAGCGCGCGGAGCGCATCGTCGAACTCGCCTATACCGTCGGGCTCGACAAGGCGATCCTGAAACGCCATCCACACGAACTCTCGGGCGGCCAGCAACAGCGCGTGGCGCTGGCGCGGGCCATGGCCATGAAACCCCGGCTGATGCTCCTCGACGAGCCGTTCTCGGCGCTGGATACCGGCCTGCGCGCCTCGATGCGCAAGGCCGTGGCCGAGCTTCTTGAGGCCGCCGGCATCACCACCATCCTGGTGACCCACGACCAGGCCGAGGCCCTGTCCTTCGCCAGCCAGGTGGCTGTCATGCGCGACGGCAGGTTCTCGCAGATCGGCACGCCGCGCGAGCTCTATCTCAAGCCGAAGGACAGGATGATCGCCGAGTTCCTTGGCGATGCCATTATCCTGCCGGCGAAGATATCGAACGGCTTCGCCAACTCGCCGCTCGGACGTATCGCCGTCGACACGAAGGAGCAGCGCGATGTCGCCCGCATCATGCTGCGTCCCGAGCAGATAGGGCTGAAACGAACCTCACGCGAGGGCATGTCGGGTACCTCGGACATGCCATTCGGCGAGGTGACGGAATCCGAGTTCGCCGGTTCGACATGCATGATCGCGGTGCGGCTTCTCAACAGCGCCGATCCGCCCGATGCCGCCGCGATCGGCAACACGCCGTTGATCCTGCGCAAGCCCGGCATGGATGCACCAATGGTCGGCGAGATCGTCCGGCTGACCGTATCCGGAAAGGCGCATGTATTCGCCTAACAAGATTGACGGATCCTTCACCAAGTCGGTTGACAGCAACGGCCAGGTCGCGGCCATCGTACGCGCCGTGCTGAGCCTGGGGCGCGGCCTCGGCCTGCCTGTCCTGGCGGAAGGCGTCGAAACGCTGGGCGAACTGAAATTCCTCGATGCCGAGGCCTGCGTGATCGGGCAAGGCTACTATCTTAGCCGGCCGAGCCCGATT
Source organism: Mesorhizobium sp. PAMC28654 (assembly GCF_020616515.1). Lineage (GTDB taxonomy): Bacteria > Pseudomonadota > Alphaproteobacteria > Rhizobiales > Rhizobiaceae > Mesorhizobium. Next base: position 4,864,069 of record NZ_CP085135.1, on the reverse strand, counting down.
GAAACGTTCGGCGAGCTGACCGGCGTGACGACACCGGTGATCCAGGACGAAGATGCCAGGCAGCGCGGCGGAAGCATCCTGATGCTGGAGCCAGCAGCCGCCTTGCGCTCAGCCTGATGGAGCGAGCGCCGCTTCCACCAGTCTGTTGGCGTCTGGCCCCGACCACTCGGCCGGGCCGTTCATATGGGCGATCAGGCAGCCCTCGCCATCGACCAGCATGGTCACAGGCAAGCCAAGCGCCAGGCCGCGCGTCTTGAGATCGTTGAACAGCGCCATCGTCGAATCGCGGTAGTAGCCGAGCGACTCGACGCCGGTGTCCTTGAGGAACTTTTTCGGCTTCACATCGTCGCCGGCATCGACATTGACGGCGACGACTTCGAACGCGTTGCTGCCCTTTTCCTTCTGCAGCGCATCGAGCGCCGGCATCTCGGCACGGCACGGCGCGCACCAGGTCGCCCACAGATTGAGCAGCACCGTCTTGCCGGCATGGTCGGCGATCGTCATCGGCTTGCCATCGGGGCCATTGAAGGCGAGGCTTCTCAGCGATTGCGGCGGGTCGGCCGGCAAAAGTGCGGCGACCTGTCCGGTGGCGGAGGCAGCGACCTTCTTGGCGCGTTCGCTCTTGGCGGCGCAGGCGACATCGTCCTTGCTGTCGCCGACAGCGGCCTGCTGTGCTGGCGCGTTGTTGCCAGAACCGCTCTCCCTGACATATACCGCGACCGCGCCGGCAAGCACGCCCGCCACCAAAGCGGCAAGGATGAGGCGCGGGGCCGGGAAAAGTCTATTGCGGTCTGCCATTTCTGAAATTGCTCCGGGACACAGGTTTTATAGCGATGAACGACAAGAAGGCCAGCAACCAGATGTGGGGCGGACGTTTTGCCTCGGGCCCGGCCGCGATCATGGAAGCCATCAACGCGTCGATCTCGTTCGACCGCAAACTCTATGCACAGGACATTCGCGGCTCGATCGCCCATAGCGAGATGCTGGCGCAAGCGGGCATTATTTTGGCGGCCGATCAAGAAAAGATCGCTCACGGGCTGAACACGATCCTGAAAGAGATCGAAGCCGGCACGTTCGAGTTCTCGACCCGGCTGGAAGACATCCACATGAATGTCGAGGCCCGCCTCGCCGAGCTGATCGGCCCGGCGGCGGGACGGCTGCACACCGCCCGCTCACGCAACGACCAGGTCGCCGTCGACCTCAGGCTCTGGGTCAAGGACGAGTGCTTTCGCGTCGCCGAGGCGCTGAAAGGCCTGATCGCGGCATTCCTGGAACGCGCCGAAGAGCACGCGGCAACCGTCATGCCCGGCTTCACCCATATGCAAACGGCGCAGCCGGTGACCTTCGGCCATCACTGCATGGCCTATGTCGAGATGTTCGGCCGCGACCTGTCGCGCGTCCGCGACGCCATCGAACGCATGGACGAAAGCCCGCTGGGTTCGGCGGCCCTTGCCGGCACCAGCTTCCCCATCGACCGGCACGCAACCGCGAAAGCGCTCGGCTTCCGCGAACCGATGCGCAATTCCCTGGACGGGGTTTCGGACCGCGATTTCGCGCTCGAATTCCTTGCCATGGCGGCGATCTGCGCGACGCATCTGTCGCGGCTGGCCGAGGAGATCATCATCTGGTCGACGCCGCAATTCGGCTTCATCAGGCTGTCGGATAGCTTCTCCACCGGCTCGTCGATCATGCCGCAGAAGAAGAACCCGGATGCCGCCGAACTGGTGCGTGGCAAGACCGGTCGCGTCAACGGCCATCTGGTCGGCCTGCTGACCGTGATGAAGGGCATGCCCCTGACGTATGGCAAGGACATGCAGGAGGACAAGGAATCGGTGTTCGACGCCGCCGAGACGCTCGACCTGATGCTGGCGGCGATGACCGGCATGGTCTCCGACATGACGGTGAACGCAACAGCGATGAAGAAGGCTGCCGGCTCCGGCTATTCGACGGCGACCGACCTTGCCGACTGGCTGGTGCGAACGCTCGGCTTGCCGTTCCGCGAGGCGCACCATGTCACCGGCCGCGCGGTGGCGCTGGCCGAGGAGAAGAAGGTGGCGCTGGACAAGCTGTCGCTCGAGGATTTGCAATCCATTCATCCCGGCATCACCTCGGACATATTCTCGGTGCTTGCGGTGCAGAATTCGGTGAAGAGCCGGACAAGCTTCGGCGGCACCGCGCCATCGGAAGTGCGCAGGCAGATACGCTATTGGAAAAAGCGGCTGGCGAAGGCTTGAGCTAGGGTGCAATACGCCGAAAACTCGGCTAAAAGCGGCGGCGGACAATAGTTTCGGACGGATGGATCGATGACCGGAAGCAGAATTTTGATGACGCTGACGCTTCTGGCAGCGATGGCCGCCGTGACGGCCTGCGGCAGGAAGGGCGCGCTCGACACGCCCTATGAGGCAGCCGTGCAGGCCCGCAAGGATGCCGAGAGAGCCAAGCAGCCCGTACCGCCGGAGCCGACAAAACCGGTCGAAGACAAGAAGTTCATTCTCGACCCGTTGATCTAGATTTCCGGAATCATTCTCGTGAACCACTTCGACTACCGCGACGGCGTGCTGCATGCCGAGGACGTGGCCATCCCCGATATCGCCGAACGGGTTGGCACGCCGTTCTATTGTTATTCGACGGCGACCCTGACCCGGCACTATCGGGTGTTTGCCCAGGCCTTTGCCGGGCTCGACGCGCTGGTCTGCTACGCCATGAAGGCCAATTCCAACCAGGCAGTGCTGAAGACGCTGGCAAACCTCGGCGCCGGCGCCGACGTGGTGTCGGAAGGCGAATTGCGCCGCGCGATGGCCGCCGGCATTCCTGCCAGCAAGATCCTGTTTTCGGGCGTCGGCAAGACCGCGCGTGAAATGGATTTTGCTCTCAGCGCCGGTATCCTCTGCTTCAATGTCGAGTCGGAACCCGAACTCGAACTGCTGTCGGCCCGCGCCACGGCGTTGGGGAAGGTGGCGCCGATCTCGCTGCGCATCAATCCGGATGTCGATGCGAAGACCCACAAGAAGATCTCCACCGGCAAGGCCGAGAACAAGTTCGGCATTCCCTGGCAGAAGGCGCGGCAGGTCTATGCCCGCGCGGCTGAGCTTCCGGGCATCAAGGTCACCGGCATCGACACCCATATCGGCAGCCAGATCACCGAGTTGCAGCCCTTCGACGACGCCTTCGCCCTGCTGGTGGAATTGGTCGGCGCGTTGCGAGCCGACGGCCACGCCATCGAGCACGTCGACCTCGGCGGCGGCCTTGGCATTCCCTACCGCACGGACAACAATCCGCCTCCCCTGCCCGACGCCTACGCGCAGATCGTCAGGAAGCATGTCACAAAGCTCGGACTGAGGGTGATGTTCGAGCCAGGCCGGCTGATCGTCGGCAATGCCGGCATCCTCGTCTCCGAGGTGATCTTCGTGAAGGAAGGCGACGCCAAGAATTTCCTGGTCGTCGACGCCGCCATGAACGACCTGATACGGCCGACGCTCTATGACGCTTTCCACGACATCAAGCCGGTGGTGCAGCCGCCGGCCGACACGCCGCGCATGATGGTCGATGTCGTCGGCCCGGTCTGCGAAACCGGCGATTATCTTGGCCTCGACCGCGACCTGCCCAGGCTGAAGTCCGGCGACCTGATTGCCGTGTCCACCGCCGGCGCCTACGGTGCGGTGCAGGCTGGCACCTACAACACGCGCTTGCTGGTGCCGGAAGTGCTGGTCGACGGCGACCGCTTCCACGTCGTGCGCCCGCGCCAGACCTATGACGAGCTGATCGGATTGGATTCAGTGCCCGCTTGGCTGGAATAGGCGCGCGCGGCATCGGATTTGTCGGCTAAAGGGAGCAAACCATGGCGGCCAGCAACACGATCACACGCGAACGCATTGCCGCGATGGAACCGCGCATTCGCCCCTATATCAGACATACGCCGGTGCTGCGCGTCGACATGGCGGATTTCGACCGGCCGCAGTTGGCTGTCGACCTGAAGCTTGAGTGTCTGCAGCATTCCGGCTCGTTCAAGGCGCGCGGCGCCTTCACCAACCTTCTCGAACGGCCGGTCCCCAAGGCTGGCGTCGTCGCGGCATCGGGTGGCAACCATGGCGCGGCGGTCGCCTATGCGGCCATGCGGCTCGGCCACAAGGCGACGATCTTCGTTCCCGAAGTGAGCCCGCCGGCCAAGCTGGACCGGATTCGCAGCTATGGCGCCGAGCTGGTCGTGGGCGGCGCCCGCTATGCCGAGGCGCTCGCCGCCAGCGAGGCTTTCGCCGAGAAATCCGGCGCCCTGCAGATCCATGCCTTCAACCAGGAGGAGACGCTGGTCGGGCAAGGCACGCTCGGCCTTGAGATCGAAGCCGACTTGGCGGATATCGACACGCTTCTGGTCGCCGTCGGCGGTGGCGGCCTGATCGGCGGCATCGCCGCCTGGTTCGCCGGCCGCATCCGCATTGTCGCCGTCGAGCCCGAGGGCGCACCGACACTTCATCGCGCCTTCGAGGCGGGCCATCCCGTCGACGCGCCAGCAGAAGGGATCGCCGCCGATTCGCTGGCGCCAAAGCGCGTCGGCGAGATGATGTTCCCGATCGCCGAGGCCTTTGTCGAGCGCTCCATACTGGTCAGCGACGACGACATCATCGCGGCGCAGAAGGCCCTGTGGAACAGGGTGCGGATCATCTCCGAGCCGGGCGGCGCGGCCGCTTTCGCGGCGATCCTGTCCGGCCGTTACGCACCGGAACCCGGCGAACGTATCGCCGTGCTGGTCTGCGGCGCCAACGCAAACCCCGCCACGTTCTGATTGCAACGCCTCGCGTAGACCTGGCGTTTTTTCGAACTGCCTCGCCTTTGCCGTGTTTGCTGGTATTCTTCGAGTCGTGAGGCGCGGGCTATCCTGCCCGCCCCACGGCATGATCCCGAAAAGTGGAATCCGGTTTTCGGAACAGATCATGCCTGAAAGAGATGGAGCCCCATCCCGGGTTTCTCGGGATGGAACAGGCTCCCGAAAGGGCCGATGGCAGAACGACCCACCCTGAGCAGCGACAAACGCCTGGCCGTACGCCTTGCCCTGAGCCGGCTGGCGACTCGCGCCGCGATGGTGTTCGAGCGCGGCTGGCCATTGCTGCTTCCGCTCGTCATCCTCGCCAGCCTGTTCCTCAGCGCTTCGTGGCTCGGCATCTTCCACCGGCTGCCGGACGTGGCGCGCATCGGCCTTGTCGCCGCCTTCGGCATCGCCGCCGTTGCGGCGCTCTATCCGCTGCGCTTCTTCCGCATGCCCGCCGCCGCCGAGGTCGATCGCCGCATCGAGGCCGCCAATGATTTGCGGCACAGCCCGGTGCTGGTGCAGACTGACCGGCCGAGCGGCAGCGAAACCAGCTTTTCGCAGGCGCTCTGGCGCGAACACCAGAGGCGCATGGCCGCCCAGCTCGGCAGCCTCGGCGCCGACATGCCGCGCACGCGCGTGCCCGAGCGCGACCCATGGGGCTTGCGCGCCGTTGCCGCACTTTTGCTCGTGACTGCTTTTGCCTTTTCCTTCGGTCCGACTGGCGGCAAGATCGCCGATGGCTTCAGCGAGCATGGCGTGCGCGATGTGGTGCCGCCGCGGATCGACGCCTGGGTGACGCCGCCGGCCTATACCGGCAAGCCACCGATCTTTCTCACCGCCGACGCCAACCAGGCGACCCCCACCTTCAGCGTTCCGGAAGGCAGCGACGTGTCGCTGCGCGTCACAGGCGGTTCGGGCGAGGAAACGCTTGCCTATGCCGACAAGAACGGCAGCGCCCACGCCATCGACCCAGCAAGCGCCCAGGCTGCCGCTGGGGCCAAGCCGGCGGCGGCAACGCCCTCGACGGTGCGGCAATTCAGCGGCAAGCTGACCAATGACGGCACGCTGACGCTGAAATCGGGCCAGGACCAGATTGGCCGCTGGGCTTTCGCGGTAATTCCCGACAAGCCGCCGCAAATCCGCTTCGTGGGTGAGCCGAAGCGCGCCGCCAACGGCACTTTCGAACTGAACTACCAGATCGACGATGATTACGGCGCGGCCTCGGCCAATGCCGTTTTCGCGCTGGCCGATCCGCAGGCGCCGAATGCGCATCCGCTCTATGGCGCCCCCGAGATGCCGCTGGCACTACCACGGCGCGGCGGCAAGACGAACGCCGCCAAGACGACGAAGGACCTGACCGAGCACGTCTGGGCCGGCGCCAGCATCAAGCTTACGCTGACGGCGACTGACGATGCTGGCCATAAGGCGACAAGCGAAACCAAGACGCTGGTCATGCCGGAGCGGCCGTTCTCCAATCCGCTGGCGCGGGCGGTGATCGAGCAGCGCCGCATGCTGGCCCTCGATGCCAACGCCAAGGGCCGCGTGCTCGACCTGATGGACGCGATCACGCTCAGGCCGGAGGACACGTTCAGCAACATGTCGCACTACCTTGCGATCATGAGCGCCCGCAGCCGGCTTAAGCTGGCTGAGAATGACGATCAGTTGCGCAACGAGGTAGCCTATCTCTGGGAAATCGCCCTTGGCATCGAGGAGGGCAATCTCTCGGCCGCCGAGAAGCGGTTGCGTCAGGCACAGCAGGCGCTGCAGGACGCCATCAAGAACGGCGCCAGCGACCAGGACATCGAAAAGGCGATGAAGGAACTGCGCGAGGCGATGAACCAGTTCCTGCAGGAATTCGCGGAGCGCGCCAAGCAGAACCCGAACGCGCCGCAGATCCAGCAGAATGGTCAGGAGCTGCGTCAGAGCGATATCAACCGCATGATGGACCAGATCGAGAACCTGGCGAAATCAGGCGATCGCGACAAGGCGCAGCAGCTGCTCTCGCAATTGCAGGACATGATGAACAATCTCCAGGCCGGACGCGACCAGAAAGGCGGCGGCCAGCAGGACAGCGAGATGAAGCAGCAGATGGACAAGCTGGGCGATATCATGCGGCGCCAGCAGGAGATGATGAACGATACCTTCCGCATGGATCAGATGCGGCGCGGCGACCAGCAGACCGACGAAGACGGACAGCCGCAGCCGGGCGACCAGGGCAAGCCCGGCCCGGGTGACGATCGCGATCCGCTCGCCCGGCCAAAGCCAATGACGCCGCAGGAATTCGCCGATGCGATGAAGCAGTTGCAGGAAGGCCAGGGCCAGCTGCAGAAAGACCTCGACCAGCTTAAGAAGGGGCTCGAAGGCATGGGCATGGAGCCCAGCCCGGGCTTTGGCGAAGCCGGCAAATCCATGGGCGACGCCAAGCAGGCGCTTGGCGAGGGCGAAGGCGACCGTGCTGTTGGCGATCAGGGCCGGGCCCTAGAAGCGCTGCGCAAGGGCGCCAAGGACATGATGAAGCAGCTGCAGGCCATGCAGGGCGACCAGGGTGGCAGTGAGCCGGGTGGCCGCCAGCAGAATGCCGACCGTGACCCGCTCGGCCGGCCGCGCGCCACGCAAGGGCCCGATGACGGAAGCTCGGTCAAGGTGCCCGACGAGATCGACGTGCAGCGCGCGCGCCAGATCCTGGACGCTATCCGCAAGCGGCTTGGCAATGCATTGAGCCCCGACATCGAGCGCAGCTATCTCGAGCGCTTGCTGGAGCTTAAATAGTCGTCATCCGAGCGGAATGCGGCATCGCTCGGATGACGGATTGAGTCGTCACGCGAACGAGATTCGGCGCGCTGAAGCTCAGTGGCTGCCGACCATGCCAGCCGCCTGCGCCATCTCATATTCCCTGTGCGAATAGCGCTGGAATGCCGGACGAGCGGCGAGGCGATCGAGATACGCCGCGAATACAGGATTCTCCGGCAACACCCGCAAGACATTGGTCGCGTAGTGAATGCCGCTGCCGATTTGCGTGTCGGCGGCGGTAAAGCGATCGCCGACGATATAGGGTTGGGATGACAACGCCTTCTCCAGATTGGCGACCATTTCGGAGAACGAGCCGTAGGAATAACGCGGCCCCATGAACTCGACACCGTGGGCCTTTGCCGCCACCACCGGATCCAGAACGGAATCACAATAGACAAGCCATGTCAGATACCGTGCACGTACACGGTCACCCTGCGCTGGCGCAAGACCGGCCTCGGCGAAGGTGTCGGCGAGGTAGAGGGTGATCGCCGCCCGCTCGGTGACGACCGTGCCATCGTGATCGATGGCCGGCACCTTCTTGTTCGGCTGTATTGACCGATAGGCTTCAGGAACGCCTTCGCTGGCCCGGATATCGACCGGCGAGAATTCAAACGGCACGTCCAGTTCCTCCAGCAGCCAGTGAACACTGGAAGCGCGCGACCATGGAGCGTGATAGAAGGTGATCATCTCGTTTGTCCTCCGGTTGGATGCCGCCTTGTATCGAACTGCTGCTGACAGCTTTGTGTCAGGAGCCTTGGCAACAGGAGACGAGTTCAATGCCGATCCCGGCTACCGGTTGATGAACGCCTCGCGGATCGCTTCTTCCATGCTGTCGATCGCCTCGCCGGAAGCGTTCGGATTGCGCCGCAGCACCACGTTCGAGGAATCGATGTCGCCGAACCCGTCGGCGGCCGTCAGTTCGCGGCAGTCGGCCGGGATATTGCTGCGCGAGATCGGCGCGATCGCCAGCCCGGATGTGACGGCGAGCCGCAAGCCGCCATTGGTATCGCTGGTATAGGCGACACGATAGGCGAGGCCCCGCTGCTCCAGCGATTTTATGGCGAAGTCCCGGCACCAGCCGGCACGGTTGTAGAGCGCGATCGGCACCGGGCGTTCCTCATGCATCTGGTGCAGATTGGAGGTCACCCACACGGTTGGGTCGTTCATCAGCACCTCACCGCCGGAAAGATCCTGCCATTCGAAGACCACGGCCAGGTCGAGCTCATCGGCGGCCAGCGCCGCGATCTGTGCGCCCGAATGCGCGTAACGGACGGTGACTTCGACCTTGGCATTGCGCTTGGCAAAGGCGCCAAGCGCGCGCGACAGGATCGCGTGGCCGTATTCCTCCGGAATGCCGATGCGCACCGGCCCGCCAAGCGGCGGCGCGGCCATCGACGCTGCTGTTTCGTCGAGGAGGGAAACGATACGCCTGGCATTGCCGATGAGTTCGTCGCCGCGCCGCGTCAGCGCCACGCCGCGCGAGCCGCGTTCGAAAAGGCTGTTGCCTACCATGTCCTCGAGCTTCTTCATCTGCATCGAGACGGCCGACTGCGTACGGCCCGCCCGTTCCGCCGCCTTGGTGAAATTGCCGGTGTCCGCCACCGCGACGAAGGTGCGCAGAAGGTCGCTGTCGAGGGTGGGTTTCATGGCGCTCATCATAAGAGAATTTGATTGCTGGCATCATTCCAATTCGTTTGCAACATGTCAAACGCCAGACGATAGTCAGGCTACCCATTGGATATGCGGCCGCGAAATCGGACGCGGACCAATCTGAAGAGTCCTCACTCGTGCCCGCTGCCCGAAACGGTGGCGGGTTCTTTTTAACCGCATCCACATCGGCCACGCCGCACACGGAGACCAGAAACGCCCATGCAGAACCGGATGGTGCTCGGTATGCTGAGCCTCTGCCTTGGCGTGCTGGTCTTCTCGCTGCAGGACCCATTGGTGAAAGCCGTTTCCAGCACCTATCCGGTGACGGAGGTTATGGCGATCCGCTCTGTCGTCGCGCTGCCGATCCTCATTTTTCTCGTCCACGCCGACGTTGGACTGCGGGCAATCGCCTCGAAGCGCATTGCCATGTTGACGGTGCGCGCCTTCACGCAGTTCGCCTCCTACACCATCTACTATCTGGCGATCGCTGCCCTGCCCCTGGCCGACGCGGTGGCGCTCTACTTCATGGCGCCGCTTTTCATCATGGCGCTGGCCGGGCCTTATCTGGGAGAACGCGTGTCCTGGCAGACACTGGCCACGGTGCTGCTCGGACTGGTCGGCGTTCTCGTGATGCTGCGCCCGGGCGCCGGGCTGTTCGACTGGGCGGCGCTGCTGTCGCTGGGCTCAGCCGCCCTCTACGGCTTTTCACAGCTGATGGCGCGCAAGATCGGCGATACCGAATCATCAACCGTCATGGCGTTCTACCAGAACGGCGCCTATCTAGTTGGCGCGGCCGTGGTCGCCGGCGCATTTCATCTGGCCGGCATAACCCATGCGGTTCATCCAAGCCTCGAATTCCTGGTGCGACCCTGGCTTTGGCCGACAACATCGGATTTCCTGAAGATGGCATCCTGTGGCTTCATTGCCTCGGCCGGCATGATCCTGTTGTCCCAGGCCTATCGGCTGGCACCCGCCAACCGCGTCGCCACCTTCGAGTATACCGGTATCCTGTGGTCACCGTTGTGGGGCTTCTTGTTTTTCGCCGAGGTGCCGCGATTGACGACAGTGATGGGCGCGGCTTTGATCATCGGGGCTGGCATGCTGGCACTGAACCTCAGCCGACGCCCTGTGGCCGCGCCTTCGATCACGGTCAGTTGCGATCCAGCCTGAGGAAGATCAGACCCTGCAGGGTGGAATCAGACGAGGCAAACAAGCGCCCGTTCAACCCGCGAGCGAATCTCGGCCAGTGTGAAGGGTTTCTGCACGACATCGAGAATGATGCCGTCAAGTTCCTCGGCGCGCTCACGCTGGTCGGCATAACCGGTCATCAGCATGATCTTCATCGCTGGAAACCGCGCGGCGGCGGCGATGGCCATCTCGATGCCATCCATTTCCGGCATGCGGATATCGGAAACGACGAGATCGTAGCCTCCTAGCGCAGCCTGGATCATCGACAGGCCCTGCCCCCCGTCGGCGGCAACGTCGATCATGTGCCCGGCGCGTTCGAGCGCGCGGGCTGCGAGGGTACGGACGGACTCATCGTCCTCAACAATCAGGAGCTTTGCCATGGACGGCATATTTGGCGGCGAAAAGTTGACTTTTCCTGAACCGGAAACACAGTCAGGAAGAAATCAGCGGCACGCTCCAAGGTGTGTTGAGATTCAGGTCAGGCCGAGTCGAAAACGATGGCTTGCGAGAACCGCAGCGGAGCGTACTTTCGGGTACCTGAGCACCGGAAGCGCAGCAAGCCGCCATTTGCAGACCGGCATCACCTGAATATCAATACAGCTTAAACGTCGCCCTTGACGATGCCCACGAACGGCAGTTCGCGGAAGGCGTGGGCGACATCCATGCCGTAGCCGACGACGAAATAGTCGGGGCAATCGAAGCCGACATAATCGGCATTGAGTTCCGTCTGGCGGCGCATGCGCTTGTCGAGCAGCACGGCGATGGCGCAGCTCTTGGCGCCGCGCGACAACATCAGGTCTCGGGCAAACGTCAACGTCTTGCCCGATTCGAGGATGTCGTCGATCAGCAGCACATCGCGACCGGCGACCTCATTGTCGATGTCGCGCAATACCCGCACCTCGCCGCTGCTGGTGCCGGCGCCATAGCTGGAGATGAAGATGAACTCGACCTCCGGGGACAGGCCGACATCATGCATGGCGCGGATGAGATCGGCGGCGAAGATGAACGATCCCTTCAGCACCGAAATCACCAGCAGGTCGTGATAGTCGTGCCCGGCGATTTCCTTGGCGAGTTCGAGATTGCGCCGCGCGATGGCGGAGGCCGAAAACAGGACTTCGATGTCCTTGCCGCGTACAACTGGCATTGGCTGCCTTTCCAGGATGATTGCCTATAATCCCCCCTCGCGCAGGGTGTGTTGGGATTCGGGTCAGGCCGAGTCGAAAATGTCGGCTTCCGAGAACCGGAGCGGAGCGTACTTTTCGTACGCGGGCACCGGAAGCGCGGGAAGCCGCCATTTGCAGGCCGGCATCACCCGAATATCAATGCACCCTATTCGGCGAAGGTGACCGACACGGTCTTCACGCCGTTTCTAGGCACCTCTAGCCGGCTGGCAAAGCCAAATCTTTCGCCGACCGCCAGAGGACGGTTGGATGTCCCCAACGTATATCGGGTTGTGAGCCCGTCATTGCCGGTAACCCGGATCTCCAGTGGCGGCAGCGGTGTCGACGCGCTCCCGTCATTGGCGGCCTCTCCGTCAACGAACAGCACGGGCTTTTCGCCCGACGCGTCGACGTGCGACGTCACGCCTGAAATGCTGAGTGCGCGGGCCTGGTCCTGCGCGGCGAGGAAAGGCACATGGCGCACCAGCGCGTGGCCGCCGGAGATCCAGAATGCAGCCAGTGCCGCGCCAACGCCGGCAATCCAGAAGATCGGCCCGCCACGTGATGCCGGCAGGCGTTCCGCGGGGTTTTCGGGCTTGCGCAGCATGTCCATGCCCTCGATCGACGGCGTGGCAATGACGCGCGGCAATGGCGACGGCGCATCGGTTCGGGAGCCGAAGCGCGGCAGGATCTCATAATCGGCATCGACAACGTCAGCCACCGAACCACGCATGATGCGCTCCGGCATTGGATTTGCTGCCGGGTCGGTCATGATTTCGCCGAAAACCGGGCGCGCGGTTCTATCCTCAGCCATCATGGCCCCAGTACTGCAGCACGTATCGCTTTTCGTTTCTTTTGCGTAAACGCAAATGGTTAACGCTTCCCCACCGGAGCTCCTGTGATCAGTCTAAAATGCCCAGCAATTAACCAACGGTTAACCATGCCGGCCGATGGTCGTTTCACAGAATGGGCTGGCGAACCGCCGCCGCAAGTTTCAGGTCGCCGAAATTGATCCGCTTCGAAAATGTCGGCCTCCGCTATGGCATGGGTCCGGAAATCCTCCGCGACATTTCCCTGCACATTCCGGAGCGCTCCTTCCAGTTCCTGAGCGGACCGTCAGGCGCGGGCAAGACGACGTTGCTGCGCCTGTTGTTCATGTCATTGAAGCCGACACGCGGGCTGATCACCATCTTCGGCAAGGACCGTTCGCGCATTTCGCGCACCGAACTGCCGCATCTGAGACGGCGCATCGGCGTGGTATTCCAGGACTTTCGCCTGCTTGACCACATGACCACATATGAAAATGTGGCACTCCCGCTGCGTGTGCGCGGGCGCGAGGAGGCGAGCTACCGCACCGACGTGACCGAGTTGTTGAAATGGGTTGGCCTCGGCGAGCGCATGCACGTGCTGCCGCCGGTGCTCTCGGGCGGTGAAAAGCAGCGCGCCGCGATCGCCCGGGCGCTGATCGAGCAGCCGGAAATCCTGCTAGCCGACGAGCCGACCGGCAACGTCGATCCGCCACTGGCGCGACGCCTGCTGCGGCTGTTCATCGAACTCAACCGGCTGGGCACGGCGGTGGTGATCGCCACCCACGATCTCGGCCTGATGGAACAGGTCGATGCACGACGCCTGATCCTGGCCGGCGGAAGGCTGGATATCTATGACTGATCTTTCCGCGGAACATCTTGAAGATCACGACGCCGAGGAGGCCGTGGCAAGGCCGCGCGCCCAGCGCAAGATGGCGCCGATCGTGCCGGCGCAGAACATCGCCGGCCGGGCACTGGTGCTGGTCATCGCCATCATGACCTTCCTGTCGTGCCTGACCTTTGGCGCCGTGACCCTGGTGCGCGACACGGCTTCTGTCTGGGAGAACCAGATCTCACGCGAGGCAACGATCCAGATCAAGCCGGTCGACGGCCTCGACATGGAAGCAGCCCTTGTCCAGGCGTCGCAAATCGCTGGCGAATTTCCCGGCGTGAAGGGCACCAAGATCATAGACCGCGAGGCGACGGCGCGGCTGCTGGAACCATGGCTTGGCTCAGGTCTCAACATCGACGACCTGCCGGTGCCGCGTCTGATCATCGTCACCATCGACGAGAACAGCCCGCCCGATTTCGCCGCGATGCGTGCGGCGATCACGCCCAAGCTGCCCAGCGCATCGCTGGACGACCACCGAACCTGGGTCGACAGGCTGGTCGCGATGGCCCGCACCACCGTCACCATCGGCATCGCCGTGCTGGCGCTGATGCTTTCGGCGACGGTGTTGACCGTGGTGTTCGCGACGCGCGGCGCCATGGCCGGCAACGGACACATCATCGAAGTGTTGCATTTCGTCGGCGCCGAGGCGCGCTTCATCGCGCGCGAGTTCCGCCGGCACTTTCTGGTCACCGGCATGAAGGGCGCGGCGGCGGGCGGGGCAGCCGCGGTGGCTGTCTTCATCGTCTTCTCGTGGTGGTCGTCGCGCAACATGGCAACACCGCAGGCCGACCAGGCGACTGCCCTGTTCGGCAATTTCGCCATCGGTTCGGCGGGCTATTTCGGCGTCGTCCTCATGGTGCTGGTCATCGGTGTGCTGACCGCGGCAACCTCCCATGCCACCGTTGTCGCCTATCTCAGCGATATTGATGTTCGCCAACCGGACGCCGGCTAAAGGTCAGGATCGATCACGGATGAAGAACCGCCGTAACGTAAAGTGCGCTTTTCCGCTACCAAAGGCCATATTTCGGGATTAACCATGGCATGATGGACGCGCGGGATTCGACCAATACGGCTGGATGCACGCCAGTGCTGGTTGCGCGTTCCCATGCGCACCGCAGGTCCGGTCGTTTAGCCACCGCGTTGCGCGTGTTTTCTTTCCTGCTGCTTGCCTTTGTCGTGCTGTTTGCCGGCGGCTTTGGCTGGTTCGCAAACAAGGTCAGCCATCTCACCACGCCCGCCAATCCGGCGAAGGCCGACGCCATCATCGTCCTGACCGGCGGCCAGTCGCGCCTCGATGCCGCGATGGATCTTCTGGCCTCCGGCAAGGGCGAACGGCTTTTGATCAGCGGCGTGCATCCTTCCGCCAGCCGCCGCCAGCTTCAGGCCGCGATCGGCGGCGACAAGAAGCTGTTTTCCTGCTGCGTCGACATCGACCGCGCCGCACTCGACACAATCGGCAATGCCGAGGAAAGCGCCAAATGGGTCGAGAGCCACGCCTATGGCACGGTGATCCTCGTCACCAACAACTATCACATGCCGCGCAGCCTGCTGGAGATGGGACGGCTGCTGCACAACGCCAAGCTCGAACCCTATCCGGTGGTCAATGCCAATCTCGACAATGGCGGCTGGCTGACCAAGCCTGAAGCGTTGCGCGTGCTGTTCACCGAATACAACAAATACCTGTTGGCGCTGGCGCGCGGTATCGTGCCGGTGAAGCCGACGCCGGACGGTATCGCATTAGCCGACACCTCCGCCGGCGGCTGAAGCCCATTCATTTCCTGGCCATCACGCCTGGGCTTCCCTCAAGCGCGCTATCTCTTGCTCGAGACGTTCGATGCGCTTGTCGCGTTCGGCCAGCGCGGCTGCCACATCGGCTGCTTCGAAACGCTGCGGAATGTGCTGCGGGCAATTGGCATCCCACGCGGCAACGGTGAACAGGATGACCTGCTCGGGCCGCGCCCTGTAATCCCTTGGCATCAGCTTCGCCAGCAACTCGCCATCGTCCTCGACAACACGCGCCGTGCCCCAGATCTTGATGCGTTGCCGGTGCGCGTAGTCGATCAGGAACAGGAATGCCCTCGGGTTATCCTGCAGATTGCCCTGGGTGATGAACTGCTTGTTGCCGGAAAAATCCGCGAACCCGATCGCGTGTTCGTCGAGCACCTTCAGAAAACCGGGAGGCCCGCCGCGATGCTGGATATAGGGCTGGCCGTCGCCATTGACCGTCGATAGGAACACGCTGGTCTGCGCGTCGATGAAGGCAGCGAGGTCGGGCGTGATCGAGGCTTGCCAGCCACCACGCTCTTCGACACGGGCGTAAGACTGGCGCGAGCCTTTGCGGACCTGGATCGCCTTGACGGTCGGTGTGAAAGCGACGTCGCTGGTGAAGGCATGGGCATTCATGGAAAGCTTCCTCCGAGACCGGGCCGCTATAATCACCTCCAAAATATAGGCCTTCCACATTTCCGATGCAGATGGCATACCTGCAACCTACCCTTCCATTTTTCGGAAGACTGATGGACCGCCTCGAATCCATGTCCCTTTTCGTCGCCGCGGCGGAAGCCGGCAGCCTCTCCGCGGCAGGCCGTCGACTGGGTATTCCCCTGGCGACGATCAGCCGAAAAATCTCCGAACTCGAGGCGCGCCTGAAAACGCGCCTGCTCAACCGCTCGGCGCGGCGGCTGACACTGACCGATGCGGGCCACGCCTATCTTGCCGCCTGCCGCCGCATCCTCGATGATGTCGGTGAGGCCGAGCGCACGGCCGCTGGCGAATACAGCACCCCGACAGGCGAGTTGATCATCACCGCGCCGATCGTCTTTGGCCGGCTGCATGTGCTGCCAGTCATCATCGCCTTCCTCGCTGCTTATCCCGAGGTGGACATCCGCCTGACCCTGGCGGACCGGATAACGCAGTTGATCGATGAACATATCGATCTCGCTGTCCGCATCGGCCAACTCCGCGATTCCAACATGGTCGCCATCCGCATTGGCTCGATCCGTCATGTTGTTTGCGCGAGCCCTGCCTATCTGACCGAACATGGTACGCCAAAAGCCCCCGAGGACCTTGCAACGCACCGCTGCATCACATTTGAAGGGGCATTGGCCACCTGGAGCTTCGGCGGTGGCAAGACTGAATTCGCCGTTCCCGTCCGCTCACGGCTTCGGGTCAACACCGCGGAGGCGGCTATCGATGCCGCCATTGCCGGTGTCGGGATGACCAGGGTGCTTTCCTATCAGATTGCCGAGGCCGTGCGCTCGGGCTCGCTCCGCCCCGTGTTGCAGGCATTCGAGCCAGAGCCATGGCCTGTCAGCCTTGTGCATGCCGGCCAGGGCCTGCTGCCGGTGAAACTGCGGGCATTCCTCGACTTCGCCGCGCCACGCATCAGGGAAAGACTGGCGCAGTCGATGTGGCGGAATGAACCGTCCTGAGGGCGTTTGCCCTGACTGCTCCTGCCTGGAACCCGTTCGCTGCTCATCGGATCGGTTTCCTGCTTATTGCACCGTTTCCTTTTTGCCCGCGCTTGGTGTAACCAACGCACACTTCTTCACCGGGCCCCCCACATGCTCTACATCCGCTCGCTGGCGTTCAACTTCGTCTTCTACGTCAATTTGATCGTGCAGATGATCGTATGGACCCCCTATTATTTCCTCTCGCCTCGCGACCGGGCCTGGTTCGTGCCGAAATTCTGGTCGCGCACCTGCATGTGGCTCTACGACAAGGTCGCCGGCACGAAAAACGAGATCACCGGCCAGGAAAACCTGCCCGAAGGCTCCTTCATCCTGGCTCCGAAGCATCAATCCTTCTGGGACGCCATCGCCTTTTTCCCATTCCTCAAGGACCCACTCTACATCCTCAAGCGGGAGTTGACCTGGATCCCGTTCTTCGGCTGGTACATCATGAAGATGCGCATGATTCCGGTCCACCGGGGCAGCCGTTCGAAGGCGCTGAAGGCGGTTGTCGCCGCGACCAAGGCGGAAATGGCGCGCAATCCCCGCCAGCTCATCATCTACCCGGAAGGCACAAGGCGCGCGCCGGGCGACGATCCCGCCTACAAATACGGCATTGTCGAAATCTATACCCAGCTCGGCGTTCCGGTGGTGCCGGTCGCCCATGTCGCGGGCCTGTATTGGCCGCGCAGGAAGTTCCTGCGCTATCCCGGCACCATCAAGGCGCGCTTCCTGCCGCCGATCCCTCCCGGCCTGAGCAAGGACGAATTCATGGCGCGGCTGATCGGCGACACGGAAGCCGCCTGCGACCAGTTCCTGATCGAGGCAGCCCGCGCGCCAAACCCACCGGCCATGCCGCCATCGGCCGTGAAGCGGCTGCGCGAATTGGGCGCCGCCGCCAAGGCCTGACACGAATTCAGGAAAACAGCGCCAGCGCGGTGGTCAGGACCAGCGTTGCCGCAAAGACGAGATTGATGATCCGCGATGCCACCGGCTGGCGCAGGAGGCGTGCAAACGCTGCCCCCGCGAGAAGCCAGATGGCATGGATGGCGACGATCATCAGGGCGAGAACCGCCAGCTTGAACCCGACGCCGAGTTCGCCAGCGCCGGACGCCGACGAGGCGCCGGCGAACACAGCGGCAATCGCAACATAGGCCTTGGGATTGGCGATGGCCAAAAGAAACCCGGCCAGGAATGTTGGCCGCGCGGCTTGGTCGGGATTGGCGGCCAAGGGCGGCGCCGTCGCGATCTTGAACGCGAGGTAGAGAATATAGGCAGCGGACGCGACGGCCAGCACCGGCGTTAGCGTCGGCACCGAGACGAGCATCGCCATGAGCCCGGTGGCCACGGCGAGCAGCACGGCGATCGTGCCAAGAACGATCCCACAAGTGTATCCGAGCGAACCGCGCGGACCAAAGGCAGCGCCAACGGCGGTGACGCTGATCGTCGCCGGTCCCGGACTGCCCATGACAACGGCGGACATCGACACGAGCCCAAGCAACTGCCGCCATGTTTCCAGATCGAAAAGAGCCTGCCCGGCCATTCCTGGATTGCCCCTACCCTGCTCTACCCGAATGACGATATGGCGAGCTGGGCGGATCGTCTTGGACGATCGTGCGAAAAGTCCGCCGGCTTGACCGACGGACTTCATTGTGAAGATGGGGCTGCCTGCCAGGATGGCCCTCAAGCGGGCATCCGGTGCCAGGAACTAGGCGCTTGCCCTGTCCAGCGCCGCGATATCATCCGCGCTCAGCTTCAGCGACACCGCTTTGATCAGGCTGTCCATCTGCGAGGGCTTGGTGGCGCTGGCAATCGGCGCGTTGACGCCCGGCCGTGCGATCACCCAGGCGAGCGCCACTTCGGCCTGCTTGGCCGAATGCCTGGCGGATACCGCATCGAGGGCGGCCAGGATGCGCATGCCGCGATCGTTCAGATAGCTGGCGACGTCTTCGCCGCGCTCGCTCTGGCCAAGATCGGCCTTGCCGCGATATTTGCCGCTGAGAAACCCCTTGGCGAGGCTGAAATAGGTGATGACGCCAATATCCTCTGCGATGCACAGATCGCGCAGCGGTCCGTCAAAGGACGAGCGGTCGTAGAGATTGTATTCCGGCTGCAGCACCTCGTAGCGCGGCAGGCTGCGCAGGCTTGCCACATTGAGCGCGGCACGCAGCTGGCCGGCGTCGAGGTTGGAGCAGCCGGCGTAGCGGATCTTGCCCTTGGCAAGCAGCTTCTCATAGGCGCCGAGCGTCTCCTCGTAGGGCGTGGCCGGATCCGGCCAGTGCGACAGATAGAGGTCGATGACATCGGTCTGCAGCCGCTTCAGCGATGCGTCCACGGCCTTTTCGATATAGGCAGCTGAAAGATCCTTCTTGCCCTGTCCCATGTCCGAGCCGACCTTGGTGACGACGACGATCTTGTCGCGGTTGCCGCGGCTCTTCATCCACTTGCCGATGATGGCTTCCGATTCGCCGCCCTTGTTGCCGGGAGCCCAGCGCGAATAGACATCCGCCGTGTCGATGGCATTGAGGCCTGCGTCGGCAAAGCGGTCGAGCAGGTCGAAGGAAGTTGCCTCGTCGGCGGTCCAGCCGAAGACGTTGCCGCCCAGAACCAGCGGCGCGATGGAAAGGTCGGTGCGACCGAGACGGCGTTTTTGCAAGACGGATCTCCATGATGAATTGGGGATGGTTGGAATCGGGCGGACGACTTCCGCTGATTGAGGTTCGGAGCTTAACCTAGGTCTTGCCTCTTCGAGGTCAAAGGTCCCATTACCTTTTTCCTCAGGGCCAGTGTTTCACAAGGGCGCTATCCGCCCCGCCACCTCTTCCAGCCAATGGTCGCGAATGCCCAGGGCTTCAAGGTGCTCCAGCGTGCTGAGCACGTAATCCTCGTTGTTTCCGGACTGGCCGACAGCGCCGCGCACGACGGATGCCGCGCGAGCGGCATCGAGCGCGCCAGCATATTGCTCATGGTCGCGGTCGACAATGTAAGCAATCGCCTCGACTGTCGCACCGCTGTCGAGGCGAACCTTGAGCGTGCGCTCAAGATAGACGCTGGTGACGAGTTCACGCTCGCGCAGATAGGCAACAACCTCGTCGCGCAAATCGCCGGGGACACGGAATGCCAGCCCGACGCAGGAGCCGCCACGATCCAGGCCGAGCACAAGGCCCGGCCGCTCGCGCGTGCCGCGATGCACGAAGGAGTAGACGCAGAGCGACCGGTGATAGCCGTGCAGGCGCGCGCGCTGCGTCTCGACATGCGCGAAACCTGGCCGCCAGATCAGCGAGCCGTAGCCAAAAACCCAAAAATCGCCCATATCGCCGAGCCTGATTGCAAAAGAGTGGTGGCACCGCACCGAAGCCGGTGTTTTTTAAGTCCGTCCCTACCTATTGTCGTTGGAAGCGAGTCTCACTCGTCGACAACACCCATGCGTTAACGAGAGCCGCAGCATGACGTCAAGTGACGAGCTTCAGCCGAACCGCAGCCGCCGCCTCTGGTGGCTCGTCGCCTTCATTGTCGTGCTGTTCGGCATCTACAGCGCCGGCTGGTTCTATCTGGCGAACAAGGTCCAGAGCGAAGCCGACAAGGCGGTTGAGACACTGAAGAGCCAGGGCATCGTGGCGGGTTGCAGCAATCTCGCGGTGAGTGGTTACCCGCTCAGCTTCGTCATCTCCTGCGACACCCTTGGCTATCAGGACGACGCCAGGAACATCGCGGCCTCCGCCGGCACCTTCAGTGCAGTCGCGCAAATCACGCAACCCCTGTCACCTGTTGCCGACCTGCGCGGACCGCTCAGAACATCGGTTCCGGGAATGCTGCCGCTTTGGATCGACTGGGAAACCCTCCAGGCCAAGGCAAAATTGTCCTGGCCCTTGCCCCGGCACATCACGCTGGAGGCCACGGGCCTGTCCGGCCAGACTGACCCGACTGATGATACCGACCCGGTCGAACTGTTCTACGCACGCACGGCAACGGGACAGCTGCGTCCGAACGGAACGGACGTCAACTATGTGGGAAGTTTCACCGACCTCGAGATCGACGCCGACGCAATTGGGGGGCGCGTGCTGCCGGCACTCGACGGCAGTGGCGACGTGACGCTGAAGAACGGCCTGACCCTGCTCGAAACCCAGGCGAAGAGCCTTCGCGGCCAGTCGATCTACATCGCCCAGCTCGACCTGTCATCGGGAACGGCGCATATCAGTGTTGCTGGGACTGTGTCGGTGGACGTGGAAGGCCTGATCGACGCCGACCTGACGATCTGGCTCAAGGACCCGAAGGCCGTGGCGGCGATCCTCGGCGCCGCCATTCCCGAGCAGAAAAGCCAGATAGAGCAAGGCTTTGCCGGGTTGGCAATGCTCGGCAACGAGCCGTCCCTGCCACTGAAGATCGTCAAGAGCAAGGCTTCGATCGGCTTCATCCCGTTGGGCAAGATCAAGCCGGTCCAGTAGGCGGCCATGAAGAAGCCGGTCAAACTCCTCAGCGTCGGCGCCCTGACGCTCGACACCATCCTTCGGGTGGACCAGCTTCCCACGCATCAGGGGAAATTCATCGCATCGGACGGCGTCCAGATTGCCTCTGGCATGGCCACGAGCGCGGCATGCGCGGCGCATCGGCTGGGTGCTCAGGTATCGCTCTGGGCAAGTGCTGGTGACGATTCGGTCGGCGATCAGCTGGTTGCAGGGATCGAGGCGGAAGGTGTCGACTGCGGCTTCGTCCGGCGTGTCAGCGGCGCCCGTTCGGCACTGGCCTCGATCCTGGTCGACGCCCATGGCGAGCGCATCATCGTGCCCTTCTACGACAGCCGGGCACAGGTGGCCCCGGAAGCATTGCCCGTTGCCGACCTCTCGGCGTTCGACGCTGTACTGGTCGACGTTCGCTGGCCGGGCGCGGCGGCACTTGCGCTGAAGGCCGCGCGCGCTGCCGGTCGGCCGGCTATCCTCGATGCCGATACCGCGCCACTCGCTGTGTTGGAGCAGCTGTTGCCGCTGGCTTCCCATATCGTCGCCTCCGAGCCGGCGGCCCGCATCATCTGCGGTCAGGCGCTGGATCTGGAGACCACTTGCACCGACCTGGCGTCCCGCACCGACGCCTTCGTCGCGGTCACTGGCGGCCCGGCGGGAACCTGGTGGTTTGATCGAGCAGCAGGATCATCCCGCCATGTCGCGGCGCCGCGGATCAAGGCCGTCGACACGCTGGCCGCCGGTGATGTGTTTCACGGCGCATTTGCCGTCGGATTGGCGGAAGCCATGCCGGTCGAGCAGGCACTGCGTTTCGCCAGCGCCGCCGCCGCGCTCAAATGCCAGCGCTTTGGCGGCAGGCTGGGCGCACCGGACCGGGCGGAGACGCTGGCGATGGTCGCCGCCCACTGGCCTGCTGAACAGGCTTAGTTCTTGGTTGGATGCTCGACCGCCTGGCGGCCGAAATCGGGCACATCGATGTCCTGGCCGGCCTCGATGATCGACCGGCGGATCGCACGGGTGCGGGTGAACAGGTCGAACAGCTTCTCGCCGTCGCCCCATCGGATCGCACGCTGCAGCGAAGCCAGGTCCTCCGAGAACCGCGCCAGCATTTCGAGGATGGCGTCCTTGTTGTGCAGGCAGACGTCGCGCCACATGGTTGGATCCGAGGCGGCAAGGCGGGTGAAGTCGCGGAAGCCCGAAGCCGAGTATTTGATGACCTCGGACTTGGTCACCGACTGCAGATCGTCGGCCGTGCCGACGATGTTGTAGGCGATGATGTGCGGCAGGTGCGAGACGATGGCCAGCGTCATGTCGTGGTGCTGCGGGTCCATCGTGTCGATGTTGGAGCCGCAGCGGCGCCAGAACTCCGACAGTCGTTCCAGGGCATCCGGATCGGTGTCTGGCAGCGGCGTGAAGATGCACCAGCGATTGTCGAACAGATCGGCGAAGCCGGCGTCCGGGCCCGATTTTTCCGTTCCCGCCAGCGGATGACCCGGGATGAAATGCACGCCAGCAGGTACATGCGGCTGCATCTGCGCGATGACCGACGCCTTGGTGGAGCCGACATCGGTGAGGATGGCGCCCGGCTTCAGAGCCGGGGCGATTTCCTCGGCCACCGCGCCGGAAGACCCGACCGGCACCGAGACGATGACCAGATCGGCATCGCGAACCGCTTCCCTTGCATCCCTGGTGTAGGAATCGCCCAACCCAAGCTCTTCCGCCCGCGCCAGCGTCGCGGCACTGCGCGTGGAAATGGCGACATGGCGGGCAAGGCCCTCGCGGCGGATGACCCGCGCCAGCGACGAGCCGATCAGGCCAATGCCGACCAGCGCTATCTTTTCAAACATCGGTGATGTCATTTTTCTAGCTTTTCAGGAAGGTCGTGAGAGCAGCGACAACGCCGCGATTGGCCTCTTCGGTGCCGATGGTCATGCGCAGCGCGTTGGGAAAGCCGTAGCCGGAAACGCGCCGCAAAATATAGCCGCGCGCGGTCAGATAATCGTCCGCCAGCGCTGCCGAATGCTTCTGGTCGTCAGGAAAATGAATGAGGATGAAATTGCCGACGCTGGGTGTCACCCGCAGCCCAAGCCCGGTCATCTGTTCACTGAGCCAGGCCAGCCAGGTCTCGTTGTGCGCCACGCTGCGCTCGACATGGGCGCGGTCGCGGATCGCCGCGATGCCGGCCTCGATCGCCGTCGCATTGACATTGAACGGGCCACGAACGCGGTTGATGGCGTCGACAATGTGCATCGGCGCATACATCCAGCCGATCCGCGCGCCGCCGAGCCCGATCTTGGAGAAGGTGCGGGTCATCACCACGTTCTCGGCGCCACCGACCAGCTCGATGCCGGCTTCATAGTCATTGCGGCGGACATACTCGGCATAGGCCGCGTCCAGCACCAGCAACACATGCCTGGGCAGCCCGGCATGCAGGCGGCGCACTTCCTGGAACGGTACATAGGTACCGGTCGGATTGTTGGGATTGGCGAGAAACACGATTTTCGTGCGCGACGTGACGGCGGCCAGGATCGCGTCGATATCGGCGCGCTCATTGGTTTCCTTGACCGCCACCGGAACGGCACCCGCCGACTGGATGTAGATCTTGTAGACCATGAAGGCGTGTTCGGTGAAAATCGCTTCGTCGCCCGGTGCGAGATAGGTCTGCGCCAGCAGGCCAAGGATCTCGTCGGAGCCGTTCGAACAGATGATGTTTTGCGCATTGAGGCCATGCACTTCGGCGATCGCCTCGCGCAGCCGCTTGGCCGTACCGTCGGGATAGATGTCGAGCTTCCCGGCAATCTCGCGCGCGGCCTCGATCGCTTTCGGCGAGGGGCCGAGCGGGTTCTCGTTCGACGACAGCTTGAAGACCTTGGCGACGCCGGCGGGCGCGGCACTCTTGCCGGGCACATAAGCCTCGATGTCCATGATACCCGCACGGGGCGTTGGACGTGCCTGATCCGGTGTCTTGGTCATTTTACGAGATCCATCGAGAAGCCGCAGCGGAAATACTCGGCATGGCCGGCAATGTCGAGAGCAACCGGCCCGGCAAAAAGGCTGGCCGTTGACGCGGACACGGCTGAGTTCTAGAAGAGCAGTGAGATTCCGTGGTGATTTGGCCGGTCGGCTTGCAGCCACGTTAAACAACTTGCTAAAGGGCCGTTTGCATCCTGTAACCGGCTTTGCGACTGCAATGCCGGTTTTTTGTTGTCCGCGCCGGCCGGACACCGCATCGCCCTAGAAAAAGCTGGTGTGGATTCAAAGTGTGAGATGGATGCGATGGCCGCTCTGCGCGCTGGAAAAACCAACAACGAGGCCGACCAGCCGTCGAGCCCGGTGCTGCGCTTCGGCCCCGACAAGCCGCTCAAGCTCGACGCCGGCAGCATGCTGTCGCCGTTCCAGATTGCCTACCAGACCTACGGCACGCTCAACGACGCCCGCTCCAACGCCATCCTCGTTTGCCATGCGCTGACCGGCGACCAGCATGTCGCCAGCACCAATCCGGTGACCGGCAAGCCCGGCTGGTGGGAGGTGCTGATCGGCCCCGGCAAGATCATCGATACCAATCGCTTCTTCATCATCTGCTCCAACGTCATCGGCGGCTGCCTCGGCTCCACCGGCCCGGCCTCGACCAACCCCGCCAGCGGCAAGCCCTACGGGCTCGACCTGCCGATCATCACCATCCGCGACATGGTTCGGGCGCAGCTGATGCTGGTCGACCACTTCGGCATCGAAAAGCTGTTTTGCGTGCTCGGCGGCTCGATGGGCGGCATGCAGGTGCTGGAATGGGCATCGAGCTATCCGGAGCGGGTTTTCTCGGCCTTGCCGATCGCTACGGGGGCGCGCCATTCCTCGCAGAACATCGCCTTCCACGAGGTTGGCAGGCAGGCCGTGATGGCCGATCCGGAATGGCATGGCGGCAAATATTTCGACTATGGCAAGCGGCCGGAAAAGGGTCTGGCCGTGGCGCGCATGGCCGCCCATATCACCTACCTGTCGGAAGCCGCCCTGCACCGGAAGTTCGGCCGCAACCTGCAGGACCGCGACGCGCTCACCTTTGGCTTCGACGCCGACTTCCAGATCGAAAGCTATCTGCGCCACCAGGGCATGACCTTCGTCGACCGCTTCGACGCCAATTCCTACCTCTACATGACGCGGGCCATGGACTATTTCGACCTCGCCGCCGACCATGGCGGGCGGTTGGCCGATGCCTTCGCGGGCACCAAGACCCGTTTCTGCCTGGTCTCGTTCACCAGCGATTGGCTGTTTCCGACCGAGGAGAGCCGCTCGATCGTTCACGCGCTGAATGCCGCCGGCGCGTCTGTCTCCTTCGTCGAGATCGAAACCGACCGTGGCCATGACGCCTTCCTGCTCGACGAGCCGGAACTGTTCGCCGCCATCAACGGCTTCATTGGCTCGGCCGCCCGGGCAAGAGGGTTGGGCGCATGACCCCGGAAAGTCTCAGACTTTCCGGGGTCATGCGCCAGGAGAGAGTGTAAGCCATGAGCGTCAACGACACGCAGCGCGTCGACCTCGAGGTCGTCGCCAACCTCATTCCGCCGCAGTCGCGGGTGCTCGACGTTGGCTCTGGTGACGGGTCGCTGCTGGAATTGCTGCAGGACACCAAGCAGGTCGATGGTCGCGGCCTGGAACTGTCGCAGCGCGGCGTCAACGAATGCGTGGCGCGCGGCCTGTCGGTCATCCAGGGTGACGCCGACAAGGACCTCGAATTCTATCCCGACAAGGGCTTTGATTTCGTCGTGCTGTCGCAGACCTTGCAGGCAACCCGCAATCCGAAACTGGTTCTCGACGAATTGCTCAGGATCGGCGAGCGCGCCATCGTCTCCTTCCCCAATTTCGGCCATTGGCGGGTACGCCTGTCACTGTTCGTCCAGGGCCGCATGCCGGTGACCAAGGACCTGCCCTATTCCTGGTACGACACGCCCAACATCCACTTCTGCACCATCCGCGACTTCGTCAACCTGTGCGACGAACTCGGCGCCACCGTGGAAAAGGCGACCGCGCTCGACGCCAACGGCCAGAAGATCGGCCTGTCCATGCCGTGGTGGTTCTGGAATTTCTTCGGCCAGCAGGCGGTGTTTTTGCTGAGGCGATAAACGGCCTGCCGTCGGCCCCGCGTCTACTCAAGGACATCGGTCGCCTTGTGCGGATGGAGGACGCCGTCGGCGAAGACAACGTCGGACTGGGAGTTGCCGGTGCGCAGCGCCAGGATCTCCTGGTAGGCGGGCGAATGGTACCATCCGCGCACGTGATCCCTGTCGGGAAATTCGATGACGATCAGAAATCCCGGCCAGCTGTTCTCGATCACTTCGACATCGCCGCCATGGACGATGAAGCGACCGCCGAAAGGTTCGAGCGTGGCATCGATCTTTTGCAGGTATTGGACGATCTGCGGACCCGGCGTGACCTGGCGCATATGGGCAACGGCGTAAGCTGTCATGATTGGCTCCCTGATGTATCGAAGCCGTACAACCGGCCTCATGGGAGCAATCTGCCGAACCGCCTTGCGTCGGTCGATTACTTGACAGGTAATCAATATGACGATGTTGGCAGCGACGGTGGAAGCCGGCTATCGGAAAAGGAGGCCGTGCTGCTTCGGCCGGCCCTTGTGTGGCCATTACGGCGCAAAGCCCGGGAAATCGACATTCCACAAGTATATATCCGGTATGCTTTGGGTGACACGGGTGCATTCATTCCGTAGCCTGATAACGGTATCGGCGATACGTGATCCTGGGGGCAGGGCATGATGGGCAGACGGCGGATTTCTTCGATTCTGGCGCGGCACGGGGCATAGCCGCGGCATGTCCAGAAAAGCCGACACCGCGCCTCTCATCACCATCATTACGCCAACCCACAACCGGCGCGACAAGGTTCTGCGTGCGGTGGAAAGCGTACTTTCCCAAAGCGTTTCCCGATTCGAACACATTGTTGTCGACGATGGCTCGACCGACGGGACGGAAGCAGCGCTGGCCCGCATCAGCGATCCGCGCCTGATCTATGTCGGTGCGAAATGGCGTGGCGCCAACGCCGCCAGGAATGCGGGCATCGAGAGGGCGCAAACGCCCATCGTGACCTTTCTTGATTCAGATGACGTCTATCTGCCGAACCGAATCGAGCGAACCTTGGCTCGGTTCGACCAAAATCCGGCGCTCGAAGTCCTCATCAGTTCGTTCGTGTCCCTGAAAGGCGGCCGCGTCTCCAACTGCATCAACCACGATGCATTCCTTCCTCCCAAGATGCTGGAAAGAGCGCTGGTCGCGCAGACGATCTTCATTGCCGGCTCGGCGATAACGGCGCGGCGCGACGCTTTGCTGGCCATCGGTGGCTACGACAGCGATGTCACCCGGATGCAGGATCGGGAATTGCTGTTGCGTTTTGCCCGCCGCCATGGCGCGCACCTGTCCGACGATGTCGACTGGACGAAGTACAATTCGGAGAATTCGATTTCAGGCCGTCGCGACGGCTACGTCGAAGCCTACGCGAACTTGATGTGCAAACACCCGCACATTGCCCGCGCCTACCCGGACATTCCGCCCTACATGATCGCACGCCAGATCATCGCCGATATCATCAAGGGTAGGCTTCCCCAGGCTTTTTCAGGCTATATGGCCAACCGGTCATCAAAAGATCTCGGCTATTCGCTGCCGGAATTGCTGCATGGATATGTCTGTGGCCGGCGCTGGCGGCGCAATCTTTCCGAAGAACTACGCGCCAGGTTTGGTGCTCGTCCGGCCTGAGGCTCTTCAGCCGCTATTTCTTCCGACGGACAGCAGCAGTGCGAGGTGGCGGTTCGATGGCGCCTGCCCTGACACGGGCGGGCTTCAGGGCAGGCACTCCGGCATCTTTCACGATCGTCAACGCGCGCGGGAAGAACTGGTCGTTGTGCTGGCCACGGCCGATGTTGAGGATCGCGGCGCCGCTCAAGCGCTTCTCCAGCATCGATAGCACGCGTCGCAGGGAGGGTCCGTCGAACGCATCCAGGGCTTCGTCGATGATCACCCATTTCGGCTGCCGCAAGGCGAGCCTGGCGAAGGCCAGCGAGCGCTGTTCGTCATCGCTCAGATCATGATCCCAGCGTCCGGCCTGGTCGAGCGATGACGACAGCCGTTTAAGACCGACCTCGGCAAGTACCGCCGAAATGTCGGCATCACTCGCCGGCGCGGGTCCGCTCGGGTGATCGAGGACCTCACGCAACGTACCGGCCGGGAAATAAGGGACGCGCGGCACGAATATAAGGGTTTCTCCCTCAGGCAGGCCGATCCGCCCACTTCCCCACGGCCACAGGCCGGCAATGGCGCGGAAGAACAGTGTCTTGCCGGCGCCCGGCTCGCCCGTGATCATGACGCGCTCGCCCACATGGATTTCGACATGCTGGTCGGCGAGCTTGGTGCACCCCTCCGGTGAAGCCACTTGAAGTTTCTCGAACGTCAGGCTGCCGTTCTTGTTCTCGCCGAACTCGATGCGCTTTTCCTTGTCGTGGAGCACATCCGTCTCATCAAGCGCGATGCGGAAATCGGCGACGCGCATCAGCGTGGCGCGCCAATCGGCGATGCTGCCGATGTTGTTGATGAACCATCGCAACGAGGAATGGACCTGGTTGAAGGCGCCAACCGCCATCATCAGCCCGCCGAAGCTGATATCCCCGGCGAAATAGACCGGCGAGGCGACAAGGATCGGTGCAACAACAGTGATCCAGCCATAGGTATCGGTCACCCAGGAAAGATTGATCTGGGCGGTGTAGATGCGCCGCATGGCGCCCAGCACCGTACCGAGGTCGAGTTCGAGCCGTCGCCTGGCATCGGCCTCGCCATGGTATAGCGCAATGGCATCGACATTCTCGTTGACGCGCACCATCGAGGAGCGAAGCTCCGCCTCCCGGGTGTAGCGGTCGCTGTTGAGGCGGATCAACGGGCGTCCGACCAGCCAGCTCAGCCACGAGGCCGTGCCGGCATAGAGGATGGCTGCCCAGACCATATAGCCGGGTATGGCCAGCGAGGTTCCGCCGATATGGAAGACGAACCCCGAAGACAGCTGCCACAGCACGCCGACGAAGGACGCGAGCAGGATGCACGACTGCAACAGTCCGACACCAAGGTCGGTCGAAAGATCGGAAAGATGCGCTGCATCCTGCTGCATGCGCTGATCGGGATTGACGCCGATGGCGCCTGCATTGGCGAGCCGGAAAGCGCGCGCCGGCCGCATCCACTGGTCGATCAGGTCCAGTGTCAGCGCCTCGCGTAACCTCAGCCGGAACATCTGGTTGAGCCAGGTCTGGCCGATGTTGAGTACCAGCAGTCCGCTGGCAATGGCGGCAAAGACGAGAAGCTGGTGCAGGAAGGCCGCCATGTCGCGGCGCGCAAGCGCATCGTAGAAGGGCTGGTTCCAGCTGTTGAGCAGAACCTGGCCGATCGAGGTCGCCACGATGACGGCGATGATGCCAATGGACATCCACAGCAGGGCCGCGCGAACCGGCGAACCGACAAGAGCCCGCCAGGTCGTCGCCACCTGGTCGCGCAGGCTGGTTTCGACGACAGTGGCAGCCGGTCGAACGCTCGCCTCGTCCGGTTGATCATCCATGGGCGGGATTCCTTGCGATCAGAAACGGCGCGGGCAGCAGCCGATTGCGGTTGGCGGCACGCGCCGCCCTGGCAGTGAACGCGCCCTCGGCAGATAGGCTGGCAAAACCCCAAACACGCAAGACGCCACTCCGATCACGAACATGTCACCCGGCGGGCAGATGGCACTCCGGCCTCGGGCGTCCGGCCGAGGCGTGTGGCGCCGTGCGGCGAGAAAACCGGGACGAAGACACGGCGCGACGCACGCTGGGCGACCGGAACGCCCTGATAGAGCCGCTTCTGCGCCTCGACAACGATGACACCGGAAAAGATCGGCCACAGCCGCCGGCCGGCGCGCTCCAATATGTTGTGGAACCGCATCATGAACCGGCGCCGTGACGGCGGGAAGAACAGCGCATCGGACCAGGCCGCCGGCGTGAAGTTCGCCTCGCGCAGCAGTTCGGTCAGTTGCCCGCGCGAGAACGGGCGGCCATTGCCAAAAGGCGTATGTTCGAAGCGTGCCCAGACGCCACGCCGGTTGGGCACGACGATGACGACGCGCCCAGCGGGTGACAGCACCCGCCAGATCTCGTTCAGCGTCTCGCGCGGGTTTTCGACATGTTCGAGCGAATGTACCAGCAACATGCGGTCGATGCAGGAATCGACCAGCGGCAGTTCCTCGTCGAACACAAGTGCGGTCGCCGTCGGCCCCGTTGCCGGCCAGACCACGGCGCCTTGCGTGGCCGGCATGAAGGCGAAGACGCGCTCCGCATCGGTGCCGAACCGTTCCAGCCAGGGCAGCGTATAGCCGAGGCCAACCAGCCGCTCGTTGGGCACTGCCGCCCATATCGAGGACAGCGCCATGGTGATCGAACGCTCGGCGAACCGGCCGAGCGTTGTCGAATAGAAGGAGCGAAGATCGACGATGTCGGAATGCATGCGAGGGATGTAGCCGTGATATCAGCGGGTTTCAACAAAAGGCCTTGATGGACTGGACATTGCGAGATGACATCGGCCCGCAGGAACCCTATGTCTGAAGCGACAAAGGAGAGCACGATGCCGGTCGAAATCGAACAGTTCATGTGCCGGACCGACAATTTCGGCGTTCTGGTCCACGACCGCAAGAGCGGCCAGACCGCGATCATCGACGCGCCCGATGAGGCGGCAATCCTCGCCGCGATCAAGCGCACCGGCTGGACGCCGACGATGATCCTGACCACACATCACCATATGGATCACGTCGAGGCCAATCTGGCGCTGAAGGAGCGCTTCAAACTGCGCATCGTCGGGCCGGAGGCGGAGAAGGCAAAGATTCCCGGCATCGACGACACCGTCGAAGGGGGCTCGGTCATTCACCTCGGCGAAGAGAGAATCGAGGTGATCGCCACGCCCGGGCATACGGCTGGCCATGTCTCCTATTATCTGCCGGGATCGAAAGTCGCGTTCACCGCCGACACGCTGTTTGCGCTCGGCTGCGGGCGGCTGTTCGAATGCAAGCCGCCGGTGATGTATGAATCGCTGAAGAAGCTCTCCGCGCTTCCCGCCGACACCGTCATCTATTGCGGCCACGAATACACGCTCGCCAACGCCCGCTTCGCGCTGAGCGTCGACCCGACCAATTCAGCGTTGAAGGAACGCGCCAGGAAGATCGAGGCTCTGCGCGCCGACAACAAGCCGACGCTGCCGACCACCATCGGTGAGGAATTGTCGACCAACCCGTTCCTGCGCTGGCATGATCCGGCAATCCGCAAGCATCTCGGCATGGAGAAGGCTGATGATGTCGAGGTGTTCGCCGAAATCCGCAAGCGCAAGGACAATTTCTGAGCGCGGGAAACGGACATGGAAGCAATGACCAGCTCCGCTGAAATCATCGCCACACTCGGCATGAAGCCGCATCCGGAAGGCGGCTGGTATGCGGAAACCTTTCGTGATGCAGCGGGGGGTGGGCGCGGCCACTCGACCGCGATCTATTTCCTGCTGGAGCAGGATCAGCTGTCGGCTTGGCACCGTGTCAAGGACGCCGCCGAGGTCTGGCACTTCTATGCCGGCGATCCACTGGCGCTGTCGATGTACGAGGAAGGCGGCCCAATGGCTAACCAGGTCATCGAGCAGGTGCTTGGAACCGAGCTGACCGCCGGCGAACGGCCGCAGATCGTCGTGCCTGCAGGCTGGTGGCAGTCAGCACGCAGCCTTGGCGAATGGACGCTGGTCGGCTGCACCGTGGCGCCAGGCTTCGACTTTACCGCATTCGAACTGGCTGAGCCTGGCTGGCAGCCGAAAAAGTCCTAGCCAAGTATGAAACCCAGGGTGATCCCCAGCTGGGCAGCGTAGTACAACACCCAGACCGCGTAGCGCATCCACACACGATGCGGCGAGATGGCGGGCGCCAGGAACTTTTCGGCGGCCAGCAGCCCGTCGGATGCCATGAACAGGATCGCACCACCGATGACCCAGATATTGTTCAAGGTGAGCGCCGAAACACCCATGGCAAGTATGGCCACGATATAGACGCTGACGGGCACACGCAGCTCCGGGCCGACGCGACGCCACAGCGCCACCAGCATGACGAGCGCGAACAAGACCATCGCCACGGCGACCGCCGCGCGCCATGGTTCGGCGCCAAGCAATCCAATGCCGCCGCCGGACCGCACAAACAGCGCGACAAAAACCAAATGCGCGGCGAGAAAACTGGCCAGCCCGCCGAGAAAAGCCTTTTCGCCATCGCGCGACAGGAAGGCGTCACCCATGGCGCTGAGCGCCAGCGCCACGACCAGCAGCAACGGGCCACCCTGCAGAAAGGCCAGAATGGCAAGCATTGCCACGGCCAGCGTCTTTGCCGCCGAGCGGGCGAGCCTTGGCGGCATGCCGAGGGCAAAGGCGTAGATCACCGCCGCCGCCAGCGAAAAGATCAGCGTCGCGTTGGCATTGGCTTCGATGCCACCCGGGAAAAGCATCATGCCCCTGCCCCGTTGGCCGCCGGCTTGCGCAAGAACAGTGACTTTGCCGCCAGTGCCGCACCGCCGGTGATCAGCACGCAAGCGGCGAGGATGCGCAGTGACGGCTCAGCGAAGCCGGCCGATATCAGCACAAGCGTCGACAGCAGCGGCGCGGCATAGCTTGCCGCGCCCAGCACCTGGATGTTGCCGCGCTTGACGCCGATGTCCCAGGCATAGAAGGCCGCGCCAACCGGCATCAGGCCGAGGCCGAGCACCGCCAGCCACTGGCCGGCGCCTTGAGGAAGGACCGTCTCCTCCAGCGCCAGATGACAGACGAGCGAAAGCACTGCGGTGGCGGCACAGAACCAGGTGACGATGCTGGTCGGCACCGAGGGGAAGCGCCGCGACAACAGCGAATAGGACGACCACAGCACGGCGCAGACGGCGGCCATCGCATAGCCGAAGACATAGCGCGCGTCGAAGGCGAGGCCGCCGCCCTTGGTGACGATCAGGACCGTGCCGGCAAGGCCGAGCAGCGCGCCGACGACATGGTTCCAGGCCAGACGTTCGCCTGGCATCAGCGCCGATCCAAGCACGATCAGCAACGGCCACAGATAGGCGATCAGGCTGGCCTCCACCGCCGGCGCGTTGCGCAGCGCGGTGAAATAGAAGAAGTGGTAGCCGAACAGGCCGGCAATGCCGATGACCCACACCTGCACCGGAATTTTCTGGCTCCTGTCGGCGGCCGGCATGAACAGCCGGGCGACAAGGCCGACGCCGGTGCCGATGGTGAAGGTGATCGCCGAAAGCAGGAAAGGCGGCACCCTGCCCGATGCATCCGTCAACAGGGCCAGCAGCGACCACATGGCGACCGCCGAGAAACCGATCAGTGTTGCGCGCCCCATGCCCCCTCCGGCGGCGCGCAATGGCGCCTAGTTCACAGCTTCGAAACGGCCCGCGCTGATGGTCAGGGTACCGATCTGCGTTCCGACCGTCGCGTGGATCGGCGCATATACGCCGGTTTGGCCGAGCGGTGCAAACGTCACCATCATGCGACTGTGGTTCTTGAGATAGTTCAGCGCCTTGCGGCCCTTGCGGTAGCCGGCAACCGGCTCGAAGCCCATTCTGCAAGTGACCGTGTCGCCCTCGTAGCCGGGCACCGAGATCGTTCCTTTTGAATCGTAGGTCAGCTTCAGGTCCGCGCGCATCTCGCCGTCATAGAATTTCACCGTTCGCCCGCAGACCGTGTCGAGACTGTCGGCATGGATGACGGTGGCGGCCATCGGATCGAGGACGGATTTCAGATCGCCGGCGCCGAGAGCAACCCAGTCCTTTGGGTCGCGTTTTCCTGGCTCGGGGATCACCTTGGTCGAGGTGACGACGCCATTGGCAAAGCGGATATCGATCATCGATGCCTTCTTGCCGGATGTATAATCGGCGCGAAACGCTTGCGGCTGCATCTGCTGGCCCGAAATCGTGCCCTTGGACGAGATCGTGCCACGCGTATCATCGAACAGCTTGGCGAGGCCCGCACTGCTGACGGTGCCGTCGATCGAATAGGCGCCGTTCTCATAGCGACTTGAGAATGTCGACTTGGCTATCGAGAGGCCAAGGAACGATACGGTGTATTCGCCCTTGAACGATTGCGGCGAGGCAGCCGTCGCGGCTGTCGGCAGCGCGATGGCGAGCAGGCAGGAGAGAGCATGTGATGCACGAAGCATGCGGTGATCGATCCTCGATTTTTTCGACCGGAGATTTGCAACTCCGCTCTGGCATGTCCCTATACGATCGCTTATAGGCTCAAATCCGGCGTTTATATGAAGTGCCCGTCATGCCCATGGGCGAGCCGGAGCTTGACGCACCGGCGAAATGCAACTATGGAACGCCAACTTTTTCCATAAGGCCGCCTGACCAGAACCGCGCGCCACCCGGCGTGGGCACAAAGGTTTGGCAAGTCCGAGAACTGAGGTTAGAAAATGTCCCGCATCTGCGAACTCACTGCCAAGGCAGTCATGTCCGGCAACAATGTGAGCCACGCCAACAACAAGACCAAGCGTCGCTTCCTGCCGAATCTCGTCAATGTGACGCTGATCTCGGAAGCGCTGAACCAGAATGTGCGTCTGCGCATTTCGGCCAACGCGCTCCGTTCGGTCGAGCATCGCGGTGGCCTCGACGCTTTCCTGGCCAAGGCCGATGCCAAGGAACTTTCGCAGCGCGCTCGTCTTCTGAAGAAGCAGATCGCCAAGAAGGTCGCCGAGCAGTCGGCCGCCTGATTTTCCGGACAACCGTTTTTCGCATCGGACCGGAAATCGCCAAGCGGTTTCCGGTCGTTTCGTAGAAAATAACGACAATGGAGCGTGATCCGGCTTTCGGATGATGCTGCACTGGTTCCATTACCCAGGATAAAAAAATGACGTCCTTCTCGCGATACCTGCCTTTCGTGGTCGCCATGGCGCTTGTCGTCGTTGCGTCGAACATCCTCGTCCAGTTCCCGATGCAGGGCCAGATCGGCGGCCTGTCGCTGGCCGACGTGCTCACCTGGGGCGCTTTCACCTATCCGTTCTCCTTCCTGGTTACCGACCTTGCCAACCGCCGCTACGGTCCGGCCGTGGCGCGCAGGATCGTCTTTGTCGGCTTCATGACGGCGGTGGTCTGCTCGATCCTCGTGCCGCCCTTCCTGTTTCGCCATGGCTTGATCGAGTTCGATACGGCGGCCAGTCGGCTTGCGCGCATCGCCGCGGCTTCCGGCGCGGCATTCCTCACCGCGCAATTGCTCGACGTGACCGTGTTCAACCGGCTGCGCCGGCAGAGCTGGTGGCGCGCGCCGATCATCGGCACGCTGGTCGGCTCGGTGTTCGACACGCTCGTTTTCTTCAGCATCGCCTTTTCTGCCGCGTTTGCCTTCGCGGGGCCGAACGACAGCTTCGCGCTGGAAACCGCACCGCTGATGGGCGTGTTCCATGTCGACACCATGCGCTGGGTCTCCTGGGCGCTTGGCGACCTCAGCGTCAAGCTGATCATCGCCGTCGTGGCGCTGATCCCCTACAGGCTGCTTGCCGCCCGCTGGAGCCAACCGGCGCTGGCGGCTTAGGCCATGATCCCGGAAAACGGAATCAGGCCGTGATTCCCTGGGTCCAGCTCGATTCAGCCAGGACACCCGATGGCCAACAGGAGCTTCGCCTCAAGCGGCGCGGCGCCGAATTCTCGATCATGCTGGGCACCAACGAGCTGATGAACAGCCGGCTCAGCGGCTCCGAGGAAGCCCTGGCAAAACTGTCTTGCCAGCGGATTGCCAGTCATAGGCAACCGAGGATCCTGATCGGCGGCCTTGGCATGGGGTTTACGCTCCGCGCTGCCCTCGCCGAACTGGGCGAGGATGCCAGCATCGTTGTCGCGGAACTGATCCCTGCGGTCGTCGCCTGGGCACGCGGCCCGATGGCCGAGGTCTTTGCCGGCTGTCTTGATGATCCACGCGTCAGCATTCGCGAAGTCGATGTCCGCCAGCTCATACGGTCGGAAGCGTCAGCCTATGACGCCATCCTGCTTGATGTCGACAACGGCCCCGAAGGCATCGTCCACAAGGCCAACGACGCCCTCTACAGCGTGGCGGGCCTGAATGCCGCACGGACGGCGCTCAGGCCTGGCGGCGTGCTGGCGGTCTGGTCGCAAGGGCCCGACGCCGGCTTCACCCGGCGGCTCGGTCAGGCCGGCTTTGACGTCGAGGATGTCAAGACCCGCGCCAACGGCAAACGCGGCGCGCGTCATGTCATCTGGATCGCGACCAAAGGGCAGCGAACTCAATCAAATTGACAGGCCACTCTGCCTTCCATTTGCAGAATGGCCTTTGACCGAATAGGGCCAGCAAAGTCTATTTCGATTTCTGCAGATGGGCGGCAAGCGCTTCGAGCAGGCCCCGGGTGCCCTCCTCGCGCCCTTGCACCGAATCGGCGCCATCGAAAAAGGCACCCTGTTCGGTATAGGTCAGGCGTGTGCCCTCTCCCGACGGGGTCAGTTCGACCGTGGTCAGCGACGCCGACAGCGGCTGAGGCCCGATCGCCATCCTGTAGGAGAATACGATGCGCTGGCCGGGCACGATGTCCTGGAACTGCGCGTCGAGCCTGATCTCCGGTCCGCCGGCATAGCTGAAGCGTGACACCTCGCTGCCGCCGACACGAAAGTCGAAGCTGAATTCGGCGATCGCAAAACCATCGCCTTCGATCCGCCATTGCCGCACCATTGACTTGTCGGCGAAGGCGAAGAAAACGCGTTCGGGCGATTGCGGATAGGTCCGCTCGATGGTGAAGGTGGAGTGGATGACGGAATGCTCGTCTTTCACGGGGGCGATCTGGTTCATTGCTTTTCGTCCTTTTCCTGGTTCTGATTTCTCGGGGTTGATGGGTCTGTCTCGGCCAGAATCTGGCCAAGACGGTCGAGGTGCCGTTCCGCCGGTATGCGGCGCTCCGCGATCCAGTCGGCGAGCGGAGCAAGCCCGCCCGGCTCGATCCGGCAGGTTCGCACCCGCCCGATCTTTTCGCTGCGGATCAGCCCGCAGGCCTCCAGCGCCTGCAGATGTTGCAGAACGGCGGCGAAGGTCATGCCGAACGGTTCCGCCAACTGGCTGACGGTGGCCGGTCCGCGGCCCAACCTTTCCAGGATCTGGCGGCGCGTGGGCTCGACGAGAGCGCGAAGGATGCTGTCGATCTCGGAATAGTTAAGCATGGACTTGAGTATTGCGCCGTCGGTGAGAATTGTCAAGTCATGACTAAAGTTTTCCGCCAAGCGACAACAGGGCTTGGAGACACCGGCAGATCGTGGACTTTGGGAGAAAGATGGCGTGCGGGGATTACGTCCTTCGCATGCCAGTTCGCCGCGGCGGTCAGGCGCTGCTCAATCCTGATGCAGGATGAATTCCAGGTAGAGATTACGCTGCAGGATCGAGTGGTTGTCGTCGGAGATCAGCGACACCATCAGCGCACCGTCACCACGCGTCCAGAGGTCGAGCCCTTCCATATTGTCGATCTGGTAGCCCATATCGGCTTCCATCAGCACCGGTCCATCGGCGACGGCGCCATTCTCGATACCCTCCCCGTGAATGCGCCGCAGCCGCATCTTGACGCCGCTGGCCATGGAGAAGCTGCGCTCAAGCAATAGCAGGTCGCCATCGGGCAGGAAGGTGCCATCCGTGATGTCGAAACCGCCATCGCGCTTGACGGTGAAGACGCCCTTCCTCGGCCCTTCAAGGATGGCGGCGTAGACGTTGCCGGCACTGTCGAGGCTTTTCTCGGAGACGACAACCAGCGCGCCCTCCAGCCGTCCGTCCGGATTGGCATGGGCAATGGTTTCGAAGCCTCGATTCTGGCGAAGCTCCCGGGCCGGGATCAGAAAGTCCAGTTGCCTGAACGGTGCCTTCATGTCGGCTGGATCGATCGTGTATTGGGCGACGCGATGGTTGCGCTCGAAGCCGACAGTGGCGATGCCGTCCTTGACCGCGAGACTTTCGGCATCGACCTCCCATTTCTGCGCGAACGGTTTGCCGGCCTCGTCGACCATCTGCTGCATGCGGAAATTCTGGATGCCCGACGGGCGTCCGTCGGGATTGTGCGCCACCGTGCCGAAGAACCAGAAGCCGGTGTCCGCAACGCCGATGAAATCGCTGCCCGCTTTCAGGAAGCGGAAGGCCGACAGCGCGCCGAAATCGCGCGAGCGCGAGGTCATCTCCAGACCGCCGACGAATTCGAGCGGACCAAATCTGGTTTCCGGACGGCCAATATGGAACTCGGTGATCGGGCGGGCCGAGATTTCGATCGGCTGGACTGCCGCTGTGTCGGCGGCATGCGCCGGCGCCAAGGCAATGCCCAGCAACAGACTGGCGACGCGGAACGCTAAAGCAATTCCAGGAAAAGTGTGAAACGGTTTTCCGTCCGGAATTGCGTAAAGACAAAGAGATAGAGCGGTTCGGCGTTTCCATGAAACGGTGAACCGCTCTGGCCGAAAACCGCCGCGCGAAAAAATCATCCGGCGCGTCGTGCGCCGCCGCGCCGTGTTTCCCGTGCGCTTTCCTCGGCGAACAGCGAAGCCAGTTGCTCGGTCATCGCGCCGGCCAGTTCCTCGGCGTCGACGATGGTGACGGCACGGCGATAGTAGCGGGTGACGTCGTGGCCGATACCGATGGCGAGCAGCTCGACCGGCGAGCGCGTCTCGATCAGTTCGATCACCGCGCGCAGATGCCGTTCGAGATAGTTGCCCGGGTTCACGGAAAGCGTTGAATCGTCGACCGGCGCGCCGTCGGAGATCATCATCAGGATCTTGCGCTGTTCCGGCCGGGCGATCAGGCGGTTGTGCGCCCACAGCAGCGCCTCGCCGTCGATGTTCTCCTTGAGCAGGCCTTCGCGCATCATCAGGCCGAGATTGCGCCGCGCCCGCCGCCACGGATGATCGGCGGATTTGTAGATGATATGGCGCAAATCGTTCAGCCGGCCGGGATTCGGCGGCTTGCCGTCCTTCAGCCACTTCTCGCGCGCCTGCCCGCCCTTCCATGCTCGCGTGGTGAAGCCGAGGATCTCAACCGAGACACCGCAGCGCTCCAGCGTGCGCGCCAGAATGTCGGCGCAGGTGGCCGCGACCGTGATCGGCCGGCCGCGCATCGAACCGGAATTGTCGAGCACCAGCGTCACCACCGTGTCGCGGAATTTCGTGTCGCGCTCCTGCTTGAAGGACAGTGGCTGCATCGGGTCGATGACGACGCGCACCAGCCGCGCCGGGTCGAGATAACCCTCTTCGAGATCGAAATCCCACGACCTGTTCTGCTGCGCCATCAGGCGGCGCTGCAGGCGGTTGGCCAGCCGTCCGACAACGCCGGACAGATTGGCAAGCTGCTTGTCTAGGAAGGCGCGCAGCCGGTCGAGCTCTTCCTCTTCGCAAAGCTCCTCGGCGCCAACCGTCTCGTCGAAGGCGGTGGTGAAGACCTTGTAGTCTATTTCCTTCGGCAGATTGGTGAAGGGATTGTCGTTGCGGCGCGCCTCGCCGGGCGTCTCCGCGTCGGCGTCGTCATCGTCCGACAGATCGTCGGCGGTGGCGTCGGACGCCTCCGCCTCGGCCGACTGCTCGTCGTCGGCCGAAGACTCGGCATCCTCGGACTGCGACTGCTCGGAGCCGGAATCGTCCTCGCCGCCCTCCTCGCTCTGCTCCTCACCTTGCGGCTGGTTGTCGTCATTGTCCTCGGAGTCTTCCATCTCCTGGTCATCGCCGAGTTCCTCGGCCATTTCCATGGAGGCCAGCATCTCGCGCACGACCCGCGCGAAAGCCTGCTGGTCATCGAGCTTGGCTGAAAGCCCATCGAGATCGGCGCTGGCCTTTTCCTCGACCCAAGGGCGCCACAGCTCGACCAGCCGCTCGCCGCTCTTCGGGATCGGGCGGCCGGTCAGCTTCTCGCGCACCATCAGGGCCAGCGCTTCCTCGATCGGCGCGTCGGCCTTGTCGCGGACGTCGGTGAGGTTGGCCTTGGTGTATTTGTCCTCGAGCATCGAGCCGATATTGTCGGCGACACCCTGCATGGCGCGGCTGCCGATCGCCTCGACGCGAGCCTGCTCGACCGCGTCATAGAT
This sequence comes from Mesorhizobium sp. PAMC28654, assembly GCF_020616515.1. Lineage (GTDB taxonomy): Bacteria > Pseudomonadota > Alphaproteobacteria > Rhizobiales > Rhizobiaceae > Mesorhizobium. The sequence goes on along the minus strand of NZ_CP085135.1, from coordinate 4,823,760 downwards.
GGCGCGGGCCGCCTTGCCTTCCGGCGCCAGCTTGGTGTGAATGCGCGTGTCATGGCAGGCGCGCTTCAGCGCCATGGAATCGCCGAGGCCGCGGGTGATCGCGATGTCGGTCTTCGACGCCTTCTTCGGCAATTCCGGCAAGCGTGCGCGGTTGCCGGCGAGCGCCGGCCTGTCCTTGGCGAAACCGACCTCGAGTTCCTTGTCGCCGGCAATGGCGCGCATGCAAACGGTAACGGCGCGCTTGAAGCTGTCGGCTTCAGAACCCGTCTTCGACTTGTTGCGCGTATTGTCGCCCGGACCCGCCATTGATTATTCCCTGGAACGCGATGTTACCCGAAAAGTCACAGGACTTTCCGGCATCCCGCTCTTAGCCCAGCACGACGTTGGCAGCACTTTCCGGCAGATCCTCGCCGAAGGCGCGCTGATAGAACTCGGCAACCACCGAGCGCTCGAGCTCGTCGCATTTGTTGAGGAAGGTCAGCCGGAACGCCATGCCGACATTACCGAATATCTCGGCATTCTCGGCCCAGGTGATCACCGTACGCGGGCTCATCACGGTCGACAGATCGCCATTGATGAAGGCCGAACGCGTCATGTCGGCGACGCGGACCATCTTGTTGACGATGTCCTTGCCCTTGGCATCGCGATAGTGCTTGGCCTTGGCCAGCACGATGGCGACTTCATTGTCATGCGGCAGATAGTTCAGCGTGGTGACGATCGACCAGCGGTCCATCTGCGCCTGGTTGATCTGCTGGGTGCCGTGATAGAGGCCGGTGGTATCGCCGAGGCCAACCGTGTTGGCGGTCGAGAACAGGCGGAAGGCCGGATGCGGGCGAATGACGCGGCTCTGGTCGAGCAGCGTCAGCCGACCCGATGATTCCAGCACGCGCTGGATCACGAACATCACGTCCGGACGGCCGGCGTCATACTCGTCGAAGCACAGCGCGACATTGTGCTGGTAGGCCCAGGGCAGGATGCCATCGCGGAATTCGGTGATCTGTAAGCCGTCCTTGACGACGATCGCGTCCTTGCCGACGAGATCGATACGGCTGACATGGCTGTCGAGATTGACGCGCACGCAGGGCCAGTTGAGGCGGGCTGCGACCTGCTCGATATGGGTCGACTTGCCGGTGCCGTGATAGCCCGACACCATGACGCGGCGGTTGTAGGCGAAGCCGGCGAGGATCGCCATCGTCGTCGCCTTGTCGAACAGATAGTCGGGGTCGATATCGGGCACATGCTCTGATGTCACCGAATAGGCCGGGACCACCATCTTGGACTCGAAACCGAATTTTTCCTTCACCGACACCGTCGTGTCAGGCAGGTTGGCTATGTCGCGATCGACCTTGTTCATCTCTATCAACGTCTCCACGGGCGAAACGCCGAGTTTCGCCGGCAATCGATTTTGTTCGGGGGCGGTCTTAAAGCCTTTTCCAACCTTAGGAAAGTTGGAAAACGACCCGGACCGTAAGGTCGCTCAGCACAGGCCCGCCTGTTTGAGCACACGATAGGCCTGCAGCACATCGCGGAACCGGTCTTCCGAACCTCTGTCTCCACCATTCGCATCCGGATGGTGGAGTTTCACCAGTTCCTTATAACGCGCCTTGATGTCCTTGCCAGTCGCCTTTGTATCAAGGCCAAGCGTTTCCAGCGCCTTGGCCTCAAGGGGCTTGGCCTTGCGATCGCGCGCCTCGCGCGGATCCTTGGGTCCCTTGAACAGGTCGAAGGGGTCGCGCATGCGGTTGTAGTAGCCGGCGCGGCCGGAACGCAGCTGGGCCATATCGGGCGACGAACGCGTCGAGGCAGCGGTAGCGCCCATCTTCCAGGTCGGACGGTGACCGGTCATCGCTTCCTTCTGGAAGCGCGCGACCTCGGTGTCCGGCACGCCGGAGAAATAGTTGAAGCCCTTGTTGTACTCACGCACATGGTCGATGCAGAAGCGGAAATACTCGCCCTCCTTCATGCGCCCGACCGGCGCGCGATGGGTGCCCGCCTCCTTGCAGCCATCCCACTGACAGATCGGCGAATGCGACTTCACCTCCGCATCCTTGTCGGGGCGGACGCGAATCTTTTCGAAATATTTGGGGTACGGCTTCATCTCACCCATTTATGGGGCGTTCGCGGATGCGAAACAAGAATTGACATTTTCGCGTTGATCGCCCTAACCGCTGAATCGCGGCTTAATGCAGGCGATTGACAGATTTTGTCGCGGGACGCGCGGTAATTTGATCGCGCATATGTGGTGAAGGGAGTTGGCGATGTCCATACAGGCAACGATGGAAGACAAGCTGAAGAGGGCGTTTTCGCCCGAGCGGCTGGTCATCATCAATGAAAGCCACCTCCATGCCGGCCACCATCATCAGGACTCCGACCATCACGGAACCTATGACGGCACCGGCGAGACGCATTTCCGCGTCCGCATCGTCTCGCCAAGTTTTGCCGGCATGAGCCGCATCGACCGTCACCGTTCGGTCAACGAATTGCTGGCCGACGAGTTGAAGGCCGGCGTGCACGCGCTGGCGATCGAGCCCGCGGCGCCCGGTGAAGCGACGCGCTGGTAGATTCAAGCCCACCGCCGGCTGCCGAAGCCTGTCAGATCACCGCTTCGATGAGAAACGGCCCACGCCTGGACAGGGCGCTGTCCAGCAGTGCGTCAAAGCGCTCACAGGTATCGGCGCGGGCCGCTTCCACGCCCATGCCTTTGGCCAGGGAAACCCAGTCCAGCGCGGGATGGTCGAGGTCGAGCATCCGCCTGGCATTCTCGCCGATCGCATTCACGCCGACATTGCGCATCTCGCCATGCAGGATCGCGTAGGTCCGGTTGGAAAAGATAATCGTCACCACGTCGAGATTTTCCCGTGCCTGCGTCCACAGTCCCTGCACGGTGTACATGCCGCTGCCGTCGGCTTCGAGATTGATCACCTTGCGATGGGGACAGGCGACCGCCGCTCCGGTCGCCATCGGGATGCCACCGCCGATCGATCCGCCCGTGCCCATCATGTAGTCATGCGGCGCGGCAAAGGCGGACAGGGCGAAGAAACGCCGCGCCGAGGTCACAGCTTCATCACAGACGATCGCTTCCGCGGGAAGCTTTCGCGCCACCGACAACGCGATGGCATCGTCCGTCAGCTTACCGCTCGGCGTTGCTTCGTCAGGAAAGGCGGTAGCGAACACCGTCTGTTGCGACGGCTTCACACCAAGCTCGTCGCGAAGCGCTGCCAGCGCCGCATGCAGGTCCTCGCCATGGGCGGCCAGCGTCAGCACCTGGCAGCCCTCGCGGACGAGCCGGCCTGGCTTTCCGGGATAAGCAAAAAAGGCAACCGGCTCCTTTGCCCCGACCAGCACCAGAACGTCGATATCCCTGAGCACCGCTATCGCGGCATCGACCGGATAAGGGATGCGGGTCGGCGCCACGCGCCCGCGGCCACGTTGCATGCGCGCGATCAGGACTTCGCTGAACAGACGGACGTCACCGGCTGCCGATATCTGGCCGGCGATTTCAAGCGCATCGGCCCGCGCCGCGCGGCCGCGAACGATCATGCCGACACGGCCAGGGGCGGCGCGGATGGCATCGGCGACCTTTCGCACAACGTCCATGTCGACGGCTGGCGGCGGTGACAGGACGACCTTGGCAGATGAGACGGGTTTGGCCCCGCCCCAGGCGGCGTCCGCGGGCAGGATCAGCGTCGCAACGCTCGGCGGCGTGAGCGAAGCACGGAAGGCGGCTTGGGCAGCCGGTCCGACATCGTCTGGACCTTTGACGCGGCCGACCCAGTTCGACATCGGCGCCGCGAGGCCCTCGATATCGCTGGTGAGCGGGGCATCGAGCGGCAAATGGTAGGACGCATGGTCGCCGACGATGTTGATCATCGGGCTACGGGCGCGCCGGGCATTGTGCATGTTGGCGAGACCATTGGCCAGGCCCGGACCGGTATGCAGCAGCGTCGCGGCGGGACGGTCGGTCATGCGCGCATAACCATCGGCCGCACCGGTCACCACGCCCTCGAACAGACCGAGCACGCAACGCATCTCCGGCTTGCGGTCAAGCGCCGCGACAAAATGCATTTCCGAAGTACCGGGGTTGGCGAAGCAGACATTCACATCGTTCGCCAGAAGCACGTCACACAGGACATCGGCACCATTCATGAAAACTCTCTCCCGTCGACGATCAGGAGCAATTCCAGGACAAGTGTGAAGCGGTTTTCCGTCCAGAATTGCGTCAAACAAACAGATGGAGCAATTGCACCCGCACATGCCCGTACAGCAATATCCCGCCGGCATTTTTGGTCTGATCCAGTTCCGCGACACCTGTGCATCGATGGAAGACTCGCGGATCACCCCACCGTCGATTTCAGGAACGCCAGAGCGGCGGCCGTCAGCGCGTCGCCGTCCTTGCCGAAATCACTGTTGATCGACATGTGGGTATAGGCGCTGCCATCGAACAGCGTCACCTTGGTGCCCGTGGCCTTCAAGCGATCCGCGAAAGCCCTGGAGTCTTCGCCGCGCCCCGACGCGCCCGAATAGGCGATGAAGGTCGGCGGATGCTTGCTCCCGTCGACATAAGTCGCCGGCGAAAGTGCGGCCCATTGCGCCGGATCGGAGAAGACACGCGCATAGGCCCGCACCATGCCGCCATTCTTGGCAAGTGCCGCGAGATCATAGGCCCTTGTGTCATCGAGAAGCAGCCCCGCGACGCCGGGCAGGCCGCCGCGCATTCCGGTCAATGCAATGAGATGACACCCGGCCGAATGGCCCATCGCCACGATGCGGTTCGGATCGCCGCCATGCCCGGCAATGTTGGCCCGCACATAGGCATAGGCCTTTTCGACATCGCCAGCCTGGGTCGCCACATCGGCGTCCGGCAGCATGCGGTAGTCGATCGACACGAAGCAAAAGCCGTTGGCGAGCAGGAAGGTTGGCTTGTCATGAACTTGCGAGCGCTTGCCGAATTCCCAGGCGCCGCCATGGACGAAAAACACCACAGGCAGGCCGCGCGCGCCATCGGGCGCATAGATGTCGAGCTTTGCCGGCCCATAGTCGAAGGTCTGTGGCGTCGGAGACGGATTGCCCAGGGCCGCGAACGCCCCAACCGGCAGCAGCATCGTCATCGAAGCCAAAAGCAGCGTTCGCCTGTCGATCATCGTCGTCTCCTGGCCATGCCCTCGGTGAAAATGCACCTTGGCGCCGCGAAGTTCCAATGAATGATCCGTAACGTACTCGCCAGCGTCACTTATACGACCGGCCTGATCCTCAGCCTGGCGATGCGATTCTTGTCGCGCTTCATGACGATGAAGCGCTTGCCGTGGAACGTAAAAGCCTGTTTCTCGTCCGGGATCGACTGCGTTTCGTGGATGACGAGGCCGGCGATGGTCGTGGCTTCCTCGTCCGGCAGGTTCCAGTCGAGCGCCCGGTTGAGGTCGCGGATCGGCACCGTGCCATCGACGACGACCGAGCCGTCCGCCTCCTGCTTGACGCCCTGGATGTCGACATCATGCTCGTCGGCGATCTCGCCGACGATCTCCTCGATAATGTCCTCCAGCGTCACCAGCCCTTCGACCTCGCCATATTCGTCGACGACGACTGCGAAATGCGCCTTGCGGCGCAGGAAGGCGTTGAGCTGCTCCTGCAAGGTCGTGGTGTCGGGCACGAACCAGGGTTTCGAGGCGATCTTCATCACATCGATCCGGGAAAAGTCGTTGCCGACATCGTTCAGTGCCCGCAGCAGGTCCTTGGCGTGCAGCACGCCGACGATGTTGTCGAGCGAGCCTTTCCACAAGGGCATGCGGGTGTGCGGGCTTTGCAGGATTTCGCGCACCACGGCTTCCGGCGGATTGTCGGCATTGACCGAGCGCATGTTGGTGCGATGGACCATGATATCAGACACTTCGAGCTCGGCGAGGTCGAACAGGCCGCCGACACGGTCGCGGTCTTCCCGGACCACCTGGCCGTCACGGCGGAAATCGTCGACCGCTCCGCGCAGTTCGTCCTGGGTCGAACGCTGTGGCTCGATGCGCGTGAGCTCATAGCCGAACATGGCAAGCAGTCGCGCGCGAAAGATGAGGGCCAACAATAGAAGGCCGGCAAGGACAGCAACCACGATCCAGCCGGTCTCGTTCATCCCTGCCCCCGACGGGTTCCCTGCTGGCCCGGATGGTTCTCTTTCAGGAACGACAGCACTTCCGAAGCCGGCACATCCTTGGCGATGAAGGACTGGCCGATGCCGCGCGTCAGGATGAAGGTCAGCGCGCCGCGCGACACCTTCTTGTCCTGGGTGATGAAGGACAGCAGCGCCTCGGCGTCCGGCAACTCGCCGGGAATATCGGCCATGCGCCAGGGCAGGCCAACGGTGCGCAGATGCGCCTCGACCCGCGCCGCGTCGTCGGGACTGGCCAGGTTGAGCCGTGACGAAAACCGATGTGCCAGCGCCATGCCGATGGCGACGCCCTCGCCATGGACGAGGCGGGCGCCGTCATATTGCGTGGCCGCCTCCAATGCATGGCCAAAGGTATGGCCAAGATTGAGCAGGGCGCGGTCGCCGGTCTCGAACTCGTCGCGCGCGACGACATCGGCCTTGGCGCGGCAGGCCTCGGCGATGGCTTCGACCCGCTCCGGCCCGCCGGCGAACACTTTTGACCAGTTCTGCTCCAACCAGGCGAAGAAATCGGGACGGTCGATAAGCCCGTATTTGGCAAGCTCGGCATAGCCGGCGCGGAATTCGCGGATCGGCAACGTGTCGAGCACGTCCGTGTCGGCGAGCACCAGCTTGGGCTGGAGGAAGACGCCGACCAGATTCTTGCCGCGCGGGCTGTTGATGCCGGTCTTGCCGCCGACCGAGGAATCGACCTGTGCCAGCAGCGAGGTCGGTATCTGCACGAAATTCATGCCCCGGCGCACGATGCCGGTGGCAAAGCCGGTGAGATCGCCGATGACGCCGCCGCCCAGCGCGATGACGACATCTCCGCGCTCCAGCTTCGCTGCCAGAACGCCGTCCACCACCTCTTCAAGATGGGCAAAGCTCTTGGTCTTCTCGCCGGGCGGCATCGTGATCACCGCCGGCTGAATGCCGCCCGTCGCGAGCCCGGCCTTCAATGTCTCGAGATGCGCGGCGGCGACATTGTCGTCGGTGACGACAGCCGCGCGCGTGCCCGGAAGACGGCGCGCGATCTCGCTCCCGGCGCGCGACAGCAGGCCGGAGCCGATCAATATGTCATAGGCCCTATCGCCGAGCCCGACCTCTACGACGACTGGCGCGACTTCACTCATGACTCCACCTCACCAGTCGTTGCGGTTTCGGCAACGCCAAGGTGGCCGCACAGCGCGTTCGTGACCTCGGCCGCGATGACCTCCTTGCGGTCGTCGCGGGTCGGCACGGTGACATCGGCTGTTGCATAGACTGGATAGCGCTCAGCCATCAGCCGCTCCAGCACGGCACGAGGATCGGCGCTTTTCAACAGCGGCCGGTTCTGCTTCTTGGAAACCCGTTCCATCAGAAGATCGAGCTCCGCCTTCAGCCACACCGAGATGCCATGGCCGGCAATCGCCTCCCGCGTCTGAGCGTTCATGAAGGCACCGCCGCCGGTCGACAGCACCTGCGGGCCGTTCTCCAGCACCCGCAGGATGACCCGTTGCTCCAGCGCCCGGAACTCGGTTTCGCCATAGCGCTCGAACAGCTCCGGGACGGTCATGCGCGAGACGCTTTCGATCTCCTGGTCGCTGTCGATGAAGGGCAGCGACAGCATCGTCGCCACCTTGCGGCCGATCGCGGTCTTGCCAGCGCCCATCAGGCCGACGAAGACGATGGAACGGTTGCCCAGCCGGCCGAGCAGCGCGGCATGGCTCTCGCCAGGAGGATTTGCTGGTTGCGCGTTCATACGGCCCTCTTTGCCGGCGTATCGACATCAAAAGCCTGTTTGCGTCAAGCGTCGTGCTGGCCACGCTTCGTCCTTGAATTGGCCGGAATGGCGTCCCATAAGGGCACAGGGTTTGGAAACACAGAACAAGAAGACGGGCGAGAATTCATGCCGACACTGTTCCGCTTTGTCGTGATAACAGCGATTTTGGCCGGCATTGCCTATGGCACGATGTTCGCGCTGGCCATGTTCGTCGAGCCCAAAAAGGCGGAAATGAGCGTGCGCATCCCGCCGGAAAAGCTGAACCCCAAGAAAAGCTGACAAAGAAAAGCTGATCCGAAGAATGAACAGCGCCGCCCGCATCGAGGCCTTCCTGGAAATGATGAGCGCCGAGCGGGGCGCTGCCGAAAATACGCTTTCCTCCTATCGCCGCGATCTCGAAGACGCTTCGCAGGAGATCAAGGGCGGGCTCGCGGGCGCCGCCCCCGCCGATATCCGCGCCTATCTAGACGACATCGCCGCGCGCGGCTTCGCCGCCACCTCGCAGGCACGCAAACTGTCGGCGATCCGGCAATTCTTCAAGTTCCTCTATGCCGAGGGCCTGCGCGGCGACGATCCGACCGGCACGCTGGACAGCCCGAAAAAGGGTCGGCCACTGCCAAAGACGATGAGCGAGGCGGATACCGGCCGGCTCATCGACCGTGCCGCGACCGAGGCCGGCGACGCCTCATCGAGCAACAGCGACAGCCTGGCGGCCTTGCGCCTGCACGCGCTGGTCGAAGTGCTCTATGCCACGGGCCTGCGCGTTTCCGAGCTGGTCGGCCTGCCGGTGACGGTGGCGCAACGCGACGATCGCTTCTTCATGGTGCGCGGCAAGGGCGACAAGGAGCGCATGGTGCCGCTCTCGGTCAAGGCGCGCGTCGCGATGCGGGCATGGCTCACCGCCCGTGCCACGGTCCCGGCCTTCGCCAACAGCGCGTTTCTGTTTCCGGCCGCGTCCGACAGCGGCTTTCTCTCGCGCCAGGTCTTCGCCCGCGACCTGAAAGGGCTGGCCGCCAGGGCCGGTATCGCGGCCGCCAAGATATCGCCGCACGTGCTGCGCCATGCCTTTGCCAGCCATCTCCTGCAGAACGGCGCCGACCTGCGCGCCGTACAGCAACTGCTGGGCCACGCCGACATTTCAACCACCCAGATTTACACCCATGTGCTGGAGGAACGGCTGGTGCGGTTGGTCAACGATCATCATCCGCTTGCCGACTAGACCTCATATCGCTATGTGAGGGCGACGTTCCACCGCTCGGAACCACCAGTTTCAGGTTCCTACAATCCCATTGACTTCCGGCGTATCGGTCCGCTCAAGAATGTACAATTACCTCGATTTCGAAAAACCGGTTCAGGACCTTGAGGGCAAGATCCTCGAGCTGAAGAAGCTTGCCGAGAATGGCGAGGCCGTCGATGTCGGCGACGAGATCAGCCGTCTCGAGAAGCGTTCGCGCGATGCGCTGCGCGACGCCTACAAGGCGCTGACGCCGTGGCAGAAGGTGCAGGTGGCGCGCCATCCCGACCGGCCGCACTGCGTCGATTACATCAAGGGGCTGTTCACCGATTTCACGCCGCTGGCCGGCGACCGCAATTTCGGCGAGGACCAGGCGATCGTCGGCGGTTTCGCGCGTTTCCGCGGCGAGCCGGTGGCGATCATCGGGCAGGAGAAGGGCTCCGACACAACCAGCCGCCTGAAGCACAATTTCGGATCTGTGCGCCCGGAGGGTTACCGCAAGGCGGTGCGGCTGATGAAACTGGCCGACCGCTTCAATATCCCGTTGCTGACGCTGGTTGACACGGCGGGCGCCTATCCCGGTGTCAACGCCGAAGAGCGCGGACAGGCGGAGGCCATCGCCCGTTCAACCTCGACCTGTCTCGGCCTAAGGGTGCCGTCGATCTCGGTGGTCATCGGCGAAGGCGGTTCGGGTGGCGCCATCGCGATTGCCACCGCCAACCGCGTCTACATGCTTGAACACGCCATCTATTCGGTGATCTCGCCGGAAGGTGCGGCCTCGATCCTGTGGCGGGACACGACCAGGTCCAAGGATGCGGCGACCAACATGAAGATCACAGCGCAGGATCTCCTGGAACTGAAGGTCATCGACGCCATCATTCCCGAGCCGCTCGGCGGCGCCCATCGGGGCGCTGACACAGTGATTGCAGCCACCGGCGACCTCATCGCCAAGACGATGAAGGAGTTTTCCGGCGCCAACACGGATTTCCGCGAGCAGCGCCGCGAAAAATACCTGGCGATGGGGCGCAGCCTGTAGGCCGCGCACCCGACGCTCGAACCTCATCCATACGACAATGTGACGCGCAAGCCCGATCGCATCGCGGCCTGCCGCTTGCAATGTGGCGTCGCGCACCAATTTCGCCACAAAAATGCCGCCGCCTTCGGCTCAATGAGATTGCCGTGAGGGGACACGCTGGCGCTTGCGGTAAGGAATTTTCAAGGTTAACGAGCTTAGGGTCGTTAATGTTCAGTGAAGCAGCCGGGTTTTCGCAAACCCTGGCGCCAGAGAAGAGACGATACCGATACCCATGCTTGCCAAGCTTGCCCGCACCGGAATCCTGATCGCCGCGCTCGGTGTCGCCGGCTGCAACGATTCCTCCATGAAGAATTTCGCCCCGGAGGCCAACAAGCCGCTGCCGGACAAGATCCTGGCCGACATGAGGGCCAAGGGCATGGTCCGCACCTCTTCGGTGATGGCGCGCATCTTCAAGGAAGAGGGCAAGCTCGAAATCTGGAAGGCCAAGGCCAACGGCCGTTACGACATGGTCGCCAGCTACGACATTTGCAAATGGTCGGGCAAGCTTGGGCCGAAATACACCGAGGGCGACCGTCAGGCGCCCGAGGGTTTCTACACGGTCCGCCCGTCGCAGATGAATCCGCGCTCGAACTACCATTTGTCGTTCAACATAGGCTTTCCCAACGACTATGATAGTGCCAACGGCCGCACGGGTCAGAACCTGATGGTCCACGGCGCCTGTTCGTCGTCGGGCTGCTATTCGATGACTGATGCGCAGATCGAACAGATCTACGCTTTCGGCCGCGACGCCTTCCAGGGCGGCCAGACCGAATTCCAGATCCAGGCCTTCCCGTTCCGCATGACCGCCGCCAACATGGCGCGCTATCGCAACGACCCGAATTACGAATTCTGGAAAATGCTGAAGGTCGGCTACGACAATTTCGAAATTACCAAGGTGCCGCCGAAGGTCGATGTCTGCGAGAAGAAATACGTCTTCAACCAGGTCGCGGCCGACGGCCAGACTTTCAACCCGACCGGTGCCTGCCCGGCAACCACGCAGCCGGATTCGCTGAAAAGCGCCTACAACTCCTACATGAGCACCTACGACGCGGCTTTCAACGGCGCCCTCAAGGCGAGTGTCCCGCCGCCCAAGCCTACCATCGCCGGCATCAAGGAAGCCAGCATCGTTTCCGACTGGTCAAAGAAGCGGGCACGCGGCGAGCGCGTGCCGATCGACCCACCGTCGCTCAATTCCGACGGTTCGGTGACCGAGACGGCCCGCATGGGGCGAATCGATTCGCCGGAGGGCCGCAAGATGGCCGCGCTCGAAGCTGAAAAAGCCGCCAAGCAGAAGGCAGCCGAAGAGAAGCTTGCGGCGATAGAAGCAGCCAAGGCCGCCAAGCAAGCAGCCAAGGCGCAGCTCCTGGCTGAAAAGGAAGCGGCAAAGGCCGCCAAGGAAGCACCCGTCGCCACCGCCACGATCGCTGCTCCCTCCGAAGCCGCGCCAGAGGCCGAAGCGCAGTCGGCGAGTGCCGATGAGAGCCGGGTGACAAAGCTGAAGAACAAGCTGCTCGGCATGTTCGGCGGCTGAGGTTCGTCTTGGCCGCGGATACCGCCATCTACGATCTCAAGGGGCTGAACTGCCCCTTGCCCGTGCTCAAGGCGAAGAAGCGCCTTGCCGGGATGCGGCCGGGCAGCCGGCTGTGGCTCGAAACAACCGATCCGCTCGCGGTTATCGATATTCCCGCCTTTTGTGCGGACAGCGGTCATCAAGTGATCGAAACGGCGTCGGTATCAGGCGGCCATCGCTTTCTGGTAGAGCGCGGCGACCAGCAATCGTAGAGTTCAACGCCCGGCAATCGCCAGCGGATTATTTTCCAGCGCCGCGCGGTCGGGCGTATCGATCGACGGCCGGTTGGTGAAGGCGGCAAACAGCCGGCGCACATAGTCTTCCGGCATGTCCAGCGTGATCAGCACCAGCCGCGTGCCGCGCTGACCATCCGGCCAGGATGCCAGTTGTACCGGCGGATGCAGGATTTTCTGCACGCCGTGGATCACGAGCGGCCGCATCGGGTCTTCCCGCAATTCGATGACACCCTTCATCCGCAGCAACCGCTCGCCATGCGCCGATCGCAGCAGGTCGAGAAACATCTCGATTGCTGAAAACGGCACCGGTCCGTCATGAACCAGCGAATAGGACCGCACCCGGGAATCGTGGTGATGGTGATGCTCGTGGTCATGGGCATGATCATGCCCGGGATGGTGGTCGTGATCGTGGCGGGCTTCTTCACCCAGCCAGCGCCGCACATCGGCGGATTTGGTCGCCGGATTGTAGAGGCCGCAATCAAACAGCGCCGCCACGCCTGTTTTTGTATCGCCGGCATCGAGCACCTCGGCGCCCGGATTGAGCTGCCGCAGCCTGGCCCGCAAGGCCTCGACGTCGCCGGGATCATCAGCCAGGTCGGCTTTCGTCAGGACGATGCGGTCGGCAACGGCCACCTGCTTGACCGCCTCGACATGGGCGTCGAGCGTCGCATTGCCGTTGACGGCGTCGACCAGCGTGATGACGCCGTCGAGCCGGAACGCCTGGACAAGTGCCGGATGCGCCATGATCGACTGCAGCACCGGCGCCGGGTCGGCCAGTCCCGTGGTTTCGACGACGACGCGGGCGAGACGGGCGATGCGGCCGGTCTGCAACCGGTCGACGAGATCGGCCAGCGTGTCGACCAGTTCGCCGCGCACGGTGCAGCAGAGACAGCCATCCGAAAGCTGGATGATGCCGTCGGAAGCCTGTTCGACCAGCAGATGGTCGATCGCCACCTCGCCGAATTCGTTGATGATGACAGCGGTATCGACCAGCGCCGGGTCCTTGAGCAGCCGGTTGAGCAGCGTCGTCTTGCCGGCGCCGAGAAAGCCGGTCAGCACCGAGACCGGGATAGGAAAGCCATTATTCATCGGCATTTACCTGGCCGTTTCAATTCTTGGCCGGCTGGTCGCCCTGCACCGCGACGGCGCCCGAAACGATCGGATCGGCACCTGCCGGGGCCGGCCTGTCGGGCCGCCAGCTCGGAAGCGGCACATCGGCATATTCCTGGCTGGATTGAGCAAGCAGCGCCTTCGGCGCCGGGCCGGTTGCGCCGCCGAGACCGACGGCGACAAGTGTCGGCACATGGTCGAGCTTTTGCTGATAAAGCGACTTCGGCGCATCCTTCTTGGCGACGGGCGGCGGGGCTTCCGACTGCTCCTCGGCCGCCTTCTTCTTGCAGATCTCGTCCTGCATGTCGTTGACCGCGAGGGTGTCGCCGTAGGACGCCAGCGTGGCGACAGTGGTCGAGCCGGCGGTCGGCGTTGCAAACCCCTCGTCGAGCAGTTTGGCGGCGGCTTCCGCGCGGCTGACGGCGGATTTTTCGCCAAGCACCACGGCAACCAGCGTGCGCCCGTTGCGCGTCGCCGACCCGATCATGTTGAAACCCGAGGGGCAGACGAAGCCGGTCTTCATGCCATCGGCTCCCGGATAGCGGCCGATCAGCAGATTGTAGTTCGAGATGGCCTTCTTGCCGACGGCGAGACCCTCGATCGAGAACCACGGCGCATATTGCGGGAAGTCGCGGCGCAGAGCGATCACCAGCACGGCGAGATCGCGCGCCGTCGTATACTGGTCCGGCGAAAACAGCCCGTTCGGGTTGACGAAATGCGTACCGGTCATGCCGAGCCGCTGCGCCTCGGCGTTCATGCGATCGGCGAAGGCCGACTGCGAGCCGCCGACATTCTCGCCCACGGCCATGGCGATGTCGTTGGCCGATTTGACCAGCATCATCTTCAGCGCGTTGTCGAGCCGCATGACCGAGCCTGGTTTGAAGCCCATCTTGCTCGGCGGTTCGCCGGCGGAGTGCTTTGTCACCTTGATCGGCGAATCAAGCTGGACCTCACCAGCGGCGATGGCACGAAACGTCACATAGGCCGTCATCAGCTTGCTCAGCGACGCTGGATACCAGCGCTCAAAGGCATCCTGGTGCTGGATGATCTTGCCGCTGTTCAAGTCGAACAGGATCACCGGATTGGCCTGCGCCGACCCGATCAGTGCCGGCAGCGCGACCGCGCCAGCGATCAATAGTTTAAGGAAATGCCTGTGCCACATGGTGAAATCCGAAATCGCCTCTTGCCGTAGTCGCCCCTGGCTCCGTAAGATTTCGTTACCGGATGGCCAGCATAGTGGATCCGACCCTCTCCGGATCCGTTGTTGCGGTGCTATTTATCCTATGTGACGCCAACATGGCAAAGCGCCTGACGATCACGATTACAAAGTGGCAAGCGGGAACCGCCTGCTCGAACAGTGAGATTGAATCATGCCAATCCTGAACCGCGCCGCCGAAATGCAGGACGAAGTCGCCGGCTGGCGCCGCCATATCCACCAGACGCCGGAACTGAATTTCGATGTCTTCAAGACCGCGGCCTTCGTCACCGAGAAGCTGAAGGAATTCGGCTGCGACGACGTGGTGACCGGACTTGGCAAGACCGGCGTCGTCGGCGTCATCCACGGCCGCCGGGGCAAGGGTGAGACCATTGGCCTGCGCGCCGACATGGACGCGCTGCCGCTCAACGAAATCACCGGAAAGCCCTATGCCTCGACGATTCCCGGAAAGATGCATGCGTGCGGCCATGACGGCCATACCGCGATGTTGCTGGGCGCCGCGAAATATCTCGCCGAGACGCGCAACTTCGCCGGCTCGGTCGCGGTGATCTTCCAGCCTGCGGAAGAGGGCGGCGGCGGCGGCAATGAAATGGTCAAGGACGGCATGATGGAGCGTTTCGGCATCGGCAAGGTGTTCGGCATGCATAACATGCCGGGCCTGGCGGTCGGGCAGTTCGCCATTCGTCCGGGTCCTATCATGGCGGCGACCGCCGAATTCACCATCACCGTCAAAGGCCGGGGCGGCCATGCCGCGATGCCGCACGGCACGATCGACCCGATTGTCATCACCAGCCAGCTTGTCGGGGCGCTGCAGACGATTGCCTCGCGCAGTACCGATCCGGTCGAGGCCGTCGTGGTCTCGGTGACGAAATTCCATGCCGGCGACGCCTACAACATCATTCCTGAATCGGCCGAGATTGCCGGAACCGTGCGCACCCTGAAGAAGGAGATCGCCAATAAGGCGGAAGAGCGCATCCGCGCCATCTGCGCCGGTCTGAGTACCGCGTTCGGCGCCAAGATCGACGTCGACTTTCAGTCGAACTACCCTGTCACCTTCAACCACGCGGACGAGACGGTCTTTGCAGGTGATGTCGCCGCTGTTGTCGCCGGCGACAGCCACGTGCACCGCGCCATCCAGCCAGTGATGGGCGGCGAGGATTTTTCCTACATGCTGGAAGCCCGGCCCGGCGCCTTCATCTTCATCGGCAATGGCGATTCGGCCGGCCTTCACAACCCGGCCTATGATTTCAACGACGAGATCATCCCGCACGGCATGACCTACTGGGTGAAACTGGCGGAGACGGCGCTCGCCGCGTGACAGGCAGGCGCCGGTCAGCGATAGCGGCCGGGGCAAACGTCCCTGACAGCATTCGGCCCGGGCATGACACCGCGGGCCGAGGCACCGGATCCCCGCGAAACAAAGGGCCTATTGCGTTCGGCCTGCCTCTTGGCGAAACGGTCCGAAGCGGCTATGTGTCGGGCCGCGTGGTCCCGTAGCTCAGTAGGATAGAGCGGCAGATTCCTAATCTGTAGGTCACAGGTTCGATTCCTGTCGGGATCACCAGCACTTAGCTGGATTTCCAGGTATCCGCTCCGCCACATAGGTAACGCAGCAGGTAACAAAATTCTCGACGGCAAGGCTTCAAGGGGACAATCGTAGTCCTGTGGGCGCAGGGCAAAATGCCGGTACCGAACTTGATTTCGAATCGCGTGTCAGCCTACGATCTCGACGTAGCCAATTAACTCGGCCGAATAGCTGCCGTCGTCGTTCACGGCTCCCTTGTGCTTCAGTTCCCGTTGTAAGGTCGGCTCAACGGCGTGGGTGAACAGATCGCTTCGTTGCTGAGGTTGGAAGGTCGGCGTTGTGGCCGGCGCCTGTAGATAGTTTTCACACAAACGCTCGACCGCCGGGACGCGCGTGCCATCTTGCTTTACCGCGATGGGTTGCACCACCACGCGACGTTCGCCGTTTCCCGCCGACGTCTCCACCATCCAAAGCGACAGCAACACCGGCTCGTCCACTTCACCTGACACGGCTATGCCAATTTCCTCCGGTGGCAAGCTACGCCAGCGCCCCAACTCCTCCTGGACCAGCGGGTGGTCCAAGCCCATCAGTTGCAGATCATCCTGATTTGTTGCGGCCTCTCGGCTCAAGGTGAAGCGAGCCCGATGTGTACCTTGAGCGGTGACGAGATCGTAGGTGGCATCATCCACCTTCACCAGTTTCTGCTGACGGTCAACGACTGCGGCTGCAAGGAAGCGTACCAGCCGGTCCAGACTGGACGACACATCCGAGAACGGCTTGTAGTCATCCAGGCTGAACCCGTCGAGATTTTGGAAAAGGTCGAACACTACCTGCCGCGCCTCGCGGGAGTTCGACAACGCAGCTTCCAGTTCCACCTGGGTGCGCTTTAGTTCGGGATCGGATAGCGCCTCCTGATACAAGCGATCATAGTTCAACCGCTCGGACAACTGCCCAAGAATTTGCGCCCGCAGGTCTTCGGCGATATTGCCTTGTTCATCGACCTTGCCGACTGTCCGCGCAATCTCGGTCAGCTTCTCGTCCAGCAGCAGGAAAATGCGCCCCTCGATAGTGTCTGATAGCACGAGGTTATATACCTGCGCCGTATGGTTTTGGCCGTAGCGATGGATGCGCCCGATGCGCTGCTCCATATCCATGGGGTTCCACGGCAGATCGAAATTAAACAAGATGCGTGCGAATTGCAGGTTAATGCCTTCGCGTCCCGCCGCCGTGCAGACCAACACGCGCGGGCCATCCTTCTGGCGGAAGCGACGTTCCGCCGCCAGCTTGGCTCCGTGATCTCCACCGCGCAAAACCGCCACACCCTGGCCAGGGAAGGTCTGCTCGATTTCGCGGGCGATCATATCCACCGTGCCGAGATAGGTGGCGAAGATCACGATCTTCTCGTTCTGGTTCTGCCGCCACAGCGTCCCCAAGCCGTCGAGTAGTTTCTGCATTTTGGTTTCGCGCTCCGGCGGAAACACGCCCAGCAGGTCGCCGATACGCAGACGCTCTTCGGGCAGATGCAGATTTACCACCGCTGAGGCAGCTTCTTCCGCGTGCATGGCGGAATATTCACTGTCGTAGGGATCGGAGGCCATCTCCAGAGCCTCCTCGTCCAGTTTCTTGACCAATCGGTATTTCAGGTCGGCCAGGACGCGGTCCACCTCGCTGCGTCCAACACTGTCGCGCGGCAGATCGAACTCCTCGTGGATCAGCGCTCGCGCCTCGCCAATCAACCGCTCGCGGCCCTCGATGTCCAGTTCCTTGTCGCGCAGCAGCGCCTCATGCAACGTCAGCATCAAAAGCCGCCGTTTGAGCGTGCGGCGCACCGCAGCGAAGCTGGACGCTGCGATCTTCTGGAAGATCGCCATCAGGAAGCCTAGCGCGCGCCCCTGATTGCCCCGGCGACGCGCAAGGTCGAAGCCGTCCTCAAGATATTCGCGCAGCTTTTCGTAAAATAGTCGTTCGCCCTGCGCCATCACGAAGGATTCGGTGTGGACCCAACGTCGGGCAAACAACGGTGAGCCATCTGGCTGGCAAGCATCGGCCTTAGTGCGGCGGAACATCACCGTATTGAGCCGATGCCGGTTCTCCACCATCTCCTCGGGGCTACGGAACAGCGTAGGATTCAGTAACTGCGCCAACATCCAGAACTGGAAATGATTTCCTTGGTGCGGCGTTGCCGAAAGCAACAGGAGATCGCGCGAATGATCTTTGAGCGCCTCGGCCAGCTTGTAGTTCTCGGTTTTCCGCACCTTGCCACCAGTGCGGTAGGCGGTCAGGTGATGGGCTTCGTCGAACACCGTCAAATCCCAACGCGGTGCATCCAGTAGCCGTTTGATGCGCGCCGGGCGCTTCAGCGTGTCGATGCTGGCGATCAGCCGGTCGTGCTTGGCAAAGGCATTTGTCTTGCGATCGGTAATGTCGCCCTCGGAGCCGAACACCTCGAAATCGAGGTTGAACACCTCGTTCAATTCGCGATGCCAGTTGTTCACCAGGCCAGCGGGCACGACCATCAGCGCACGGTTCAGTTCGCCCCGGCTTGCAAGTTCGCGCAAGATCAACGCGGTTTCGATGGTTTTGCCCAGGCCCACCTCGTCGGCGATCAGATAGCGTCGGGGTGACGCGGTAGCGACACGATGCGTCAACACCACCTGATGCGGCAGCAGGTCGATCTTGGCCGAGGTCAGCGCCGAGGCACTTTCCATCAATGGAAGCGCATGAGCCTCATAGGACAGCCATGCCCTACGGCCGCGCTCCGCGCTACCATCCACGGCGCGCAGGATACGTTCGGTGCGCGTAACTTCGCGGCGCAGTGAGGCGACAGGCACTAGGCGCTCTCCGACAGCGAAGAAGGCGCGCAGGTAGCCGTCACGAACTGGATCGAGAACAACACCCTGGCCGTATTCGTGGTGCGTGATGCGCTCGCCGGGTTGGAACTGCAACTCTGCCGTCACACGCGTCCCTCAAGTAATCCGTAGATGGAACAAACCAGCGGACTTTCCGCCATTGTGCAGCAGGATTTCCTGTGGGTACTCGTTAGCCTCACCCCACAGGACGCGGCCAAAGTCGATTTGATGTCCGTGAGGGGCGTGGCATAGCCAACTCACCGCGTCGGTGGACGCCTGCACTCTGATGCGGTTCTGGCCGCTGGGTAGCCAGAACACCAGCGCCGCGCCGCCCGCGTAGGCATCCTGAAACGACAGCACGGCGGGCTTAACCACATCGCCCAGCCATGTTTCGGCATCCGTCGACGTGAGCAGGTCGAGGCTGCCATCCAGCCCGGCGACAGCCAGCGTCTGGTCGTCGTTACTCGGCAGGTCCTCCGGCCAGTACCCCGGTTCCCGCGCGGCGCGCAGAAACTGACGCAAGCTCCAGACCTCGCTGGCCGCGCAGATCTGGTTACGTGCTTCCTCATCCCATATCCAACTGGTGCCGCGCCGCTGCCACACCGTGTCCAGCAGCGGTCTCATCGTTCGTATTCCTCATAGTCATCGAACAACGAACCCTGTACGGGCTTGGGCGCCTCGCTGGCTCGCCATGCGTCGTAGATCGACACCGCACGCGAGGCCGCCTTGCGGGCGATTTGATCCGGACCGTTGCGCTGGATCCATTCCAGCAGTGGTTTCAGCGCAACGTGTGGTTTGAAGTTTTCATTCTTCAACGTGCCCGAGGCGTCGATCCCACTGCCGTCGAAGCACGCACCGATCAGCACCAACGCCTGATCCATATCGGAAGTCAGGCGGCGGCGGTGCTTGCCCGACCATTCTCGCGCGAATTCTAGCGGGTCGGTACGGATGAAAATCTTGTTCTTCTCCGCGCACCAGCCGCGCTGCACAAACTCGTCCGGCGTTATGATCGACCCTTTCAAGAACTTCTGCAACTGGTCGCGCTGGAGATCGGCCCCGTTACTAAAGGTACGCAAGAATTGGCGCGTGATCGGCTCGGCGTTGACCGGTGGCGGCTCCTTCCCTTTGTCGGAATCCTCGTCGATGAGTTGATTGATGCCTATGAGTGCTTCCCTGACCCCGATGGTGCGCCCTTCATCAACATAGACCTTGCCGTAATGACGCGAGAAATATTCCAACGCCTTGCCACGCCGAATGACCTGGAGGTCCGCAGCGGGCAGGCCTTCCTTTGCATGGTTCTCAAGCATGGCCTGCAATTGGCGCACATCGGCCATCACCTCGCGCCGCATCCGACCCCAGCTTACCGGCTTGGGTTCCTCGATGCGCTTACGGCAAACGTGGATAATGTCGTACTCGATGGTCTTTGAGCCAAACTCGCCTTCGCCCTTGGTTTCGTCGGAGCGGATCGGGTACGTGGCTTCGAGGTAGTAACCCGCGTCGAACAGCGATTCCAGCACTGCCACCCACGGCTCGTCCTCGCTATGGTGGAAGGTGAAGGCGAGGATGCCACCGGGCTTGAGTGCGCGGTGCGCTTCGCGCCAGCACTGCGTGAGCAAGCGCTGATAGAAGCCATCGGGGTCTTCCGGCTCGCGCGCGCGATTGGCAACTGCTTCCAGCGACTTGGGCGTGTATTCGGCCCGGAAGTAGTCGGGGTACTTATCTTTCAGCGCGAGCCGCAGCCAAACGTAGAAGAAATCGGACAGCTCTGAGTAATGCAGAAGGCCGCCAAACGGCGGATCGGTGATAACCAGATCAACGCTCGCCGAGGCGATGTGCGTGAGGTCGGTGGATGAGCTCTGGTACACCTCGACCTCGCCGACCAAATCCCCGGGGAAGACCTTCTCGCTCTTCCCCCAAATCTGTTCGCCGAGACCTGGAGAATGTCGCTTCAGCGTATCAAAGCTTACGGAGTCCCAGGGCTGAACCGCCCATTCGCGTCCTTGCACGATGCCTTCGACGCTGGATGCCCAGTTTCCACGGCCGAGAGCAGAAAAGACGCAATTTTCAACAGCGTTGTTTTTGGGATGGAAATTATTGTTGCTCAAGTGGGGTGCGAGACAATCCCTACTGATGTCCCAGAAACAGAACATATTCTGGTTGCGCAGGTACTGTTGGTAAGCGCCAAGCACAAACTCCCGAACTTTCCAATCGTAGCTGCCAACATTCAAGATAGTCTTCAGTAGCTGCGCATGAACGAGCAACTGACGCGGATTGAACATGTCGGACCAGTTGAGGTAGCCGTGTTGGGGCAGCGGCTGTCGCTGATGAGTCATGTGGCCAAACGGGATCTCACTCCTTGGCCAATAGTCCTTCAGGTCGGTATCCTTGCGCGTTTCCCATTCCGCAAATGCGGCATCGTACTGCCGCGCCAGTGCTTCATTCCAAGGGGCAAAGAAACGACCGCCATAGGGCTTGCCGGCTTTAGCACGCCTCGGTGCGTAGCCTTGAACCGCAAAGATGCTAGCTGGCGCAGTCTTCTTAGTAGCATCGACTGACTTCACGATGCGCTGCACCGTGCCGCAGGCTCCGCAAGTGAAATATGCCGACTTTGGTACCGTGCCAATACCTGTTTTGAAGGTATTATTGATTTCCGAGCAGATCACTTCATCCGGGAGCACGCCGCGCACTTCAAGTAGGCGAGCCTTCGCGGCCCGTGCCTGATCCCACCGGGTCGTCGAAATTACGTCATCCTGCGCCGACCCGCCGTAGGGCCGGCCATTTGCATCCAGTTTGGCCTCGCCTGCTAGCCATTGCGGATGCACCAGAAGGCTCAGTTCCACCTTCTTGTTCTTGCCCTTGCCCAAGTTCACCAGAGCCGTGTGACTGCAGTGCGGGCAGATCACGCCCTTCTTGCGATCAAGCGCGGAAAACGGATGTTCGGTGGGTGAGATGTAGAGCGGCGAATCTGGGGCCATGCGTGCGGCTTCTTCCTCGACATGGAATCCACCGCCGCATTTGCCGCAGGTATGTTCCCAATGTTTGACGGTAAGCGTCTTCACCGCTATCACCGGGCTGGTCATAATAGGCGTGCGATGGCCACAGCCCGTTACATGGCACGGCCCGTGCTTGGTCCAGAAGCTGTAGATCGCTTCCGGACCTTCGTAGCGATAGTCCCTCCGCTCGTCGCGCGGGATAACGAGCGGGTCGAAGTCAGTGGGCATCGGCTTGTTACTGGGCAGGTGTGTCCATTGACCTTTTTCGCCTTCCGGTCCGTCGCAGTAGTAGTACGGCATAATCTGCGGTTTGACCTCGGCTTCGATGTCGGAGAGAAGCTTCTTCACTTCCTCCAAATCGACATCGGCCAGTTCCTGCTTAACCACGAACCACGCCACTGGGTTAAGGTCATTGCCGACCATCTGCATTCCGAGGCGCGACCCTTCGACTAGCGTTGTCCCGCCACCCATGAAGATGTCAGCGACCTTGAGGTGCTTGAACGCGCCGCGCTTCTGATGGTTGGCGTAGTAGTTGTCCCAGACCAGCTTGGCCGCGTGAGAAGAATCGTCCGGCGCTTTGGTGGCCGCTGCGATCAACATCGAGCGGAACACACTGGAGCGGCGCCGTGCCCACCACTTAGACATCTGATAGATGGGCTTGCCCGCATTACCTTCGATTACCGCGACCTGATTGACCGGCAGGATGGGAAAATCCACTTCCAGACAGGTCTTGGGGCGGTTCGGGTCGTTGAAATCGACGGTCTCCAGCGCAACCGCCTTGCCGGCGCTGACGGCCTTGGCAACCTCTTGTGCGAGCAGTTCTTTTTTGGTGGCCATAAACCGCGATCCTTACCTGGTCAACTCGACGAAGGGCGACAGCACTTCCAGTAGCGACAGGCCACCATGGGTGAGCGTCGGGTAGCCGCCTTGGCTGCGCCACTTCCTGCGACCCAAGGCCAACAGGGACGCGCCGCGCGGGCTGCTGATCCGCAATGCCACGGGGGGCACGAAGGGACCGGTGTCAACCATACCCGGCTTGCTGCGCCCGCTGGAAAACGTCTGCTTTAGGAACTGGCCGACCTCGCCCTCTGCATCGGGGAAGTAGCCGGTGGCCGCGTAGCCGTGGTCGGAAGTGATGACCAGCCGCCGCCCGGTAGCGAGACGTTCGACGAAGGCCCAGAAATCGTCGCCGCTCAGTTGCTCGGCCGTATCCTTCGTTAGGGGCTCCAATCCCTGACCTGCACCGGATCCATCGTGCAGCTTGGCGTCGGGCCAGTGGTGCCAGAAGATTTGGTTCGGTGTGCTACCGACCAAGGATTCGCAGTCCTTCCACGGCAGATCGACGGTTTCCGTCTGCGCCGGTTGCAGTTTGTGAGCCGAGCCGCCGCCATTGTTCTGTAGCTTGCTGCGGCTGGCAAAGCCGAGCGCGTGGGCGAATTCGTCGGTTTCGCCGGGCAGTTCAGAGGCGTTGGCCTCGACTCTATGAAGGGTGAAACCGCGCTCCTTCGCTCCCTGCAACAGCCACGGCAGTTCACGCAACGAAAGACCATCGAGGATCAACACCGCCTTTGCGCTGAAGGGTTCGGTCCACCAGCGAAGCAAGCGATCGGAGGTCCGCTCTACGCTGCCGCCGAAGGCTTGCCACAAATCCCAACCGCAGGAGGAAAGGAACAAATCCAGTTCACCGATTTCACGATCGCGCTTGACGACCTCGCTGGGCGCATTTCCTGCGGCCAAGGGCTTCGATGCGATCTCAACCGCGTGGTTGACGATGGCGCTCCAGGCGTCGGCGTCCGTACCTTGCGCCAAGGCGTGCAACAGGCTGACGGCCAGGACCATCAGTCGTCCTCTTTCTCAAGGTTCAGCTCGAAGGTCATGCCATCGGGCAGCCTCCTAAGCAGTTCCTTGAGCTGCGCGCCGTTGGCGGCAGGCAGTTTGATCGACCTCGGTCACGCGCGTGGCCGGGCCAATGCCCCAGCCTTCGATCTTTCCAATCAGGTTCAGCGGCGACGTAGCCGGGTTGGACAGCGGAGTGCGCGGTTTGGCGCCCGTGGTGGCGCCACCGAAGATGCCCCCCGGCGTGGGCGCGGAGGGATCGCTGGTAGCTGTCTCGCCTCCAGATGCTGGTGGGCCGGAGGGCGTTGTGCCGTCGCCACCGAAAAGTCCGCCACCTGTGGGCGATGGCCCCGGTGGCATAGAGCCGCCTGTCGCAGGCACTGCTGAAGGAAGCATCACAAACACATCATCGAGATGACGGCCTGTGAGCGAGAGCCTTGGCCGCAAGCGTCGCCAGGCGGTGTCTTCATCTTCGCCCGGATGGGTTTGCAGGTACTCCATGCCACGCACGTTGAGCGCGATCTTGCCCCTGGCGCACTGGCGTAAAAGGCGCTCTTTCATCGCCGTTTCGCCCAACCACGGAATGCAGTCTTGCCCAGATGGGCGCGGCTCTTGCAGTTCCCGCAGCAGCTTGCCGACCGCTTCGTTATTGTTGGCAAATTCGAGCACCAACTCCTCGAAGTCCTCCGGCACGAATAGGTCGTTTACCAGGGCTTCTTCGATAGCCTCGGGAATTTGAGATCCCTGCTTGTCGAGACGCTCGACGCTGAACTTGCACTGTGCAGGATCAGTAAAATTCCAGCGTTGCAGAACGGCGAATCGATCAAACCGCTTCTTGAGGTTGTCGCGGAGGGTGTTCTCGAATTCCTTATGCAGCTTTTTGTACTCGGGGTTCTGGCTACCCCATTCCTGCGCCTTCATTTCGGCGCGGGCGAGGATGAGCAGATCCCGATCCAGAAAGGCGTTTATGCTGCCCGCGCGCGGCAGCAGGAAGCGCACCGTGTTGCGGCGTTTCTGCAGTTGGTCTATGAGCCAACGCCCAAGCGTGGCGTCGAGCTTGTCCGGCTCTTCGGGCAGCACCAGAATGGGAAGACGGTCATCCCATCTGTCAGGATGCTCGGCGTCGTCGAGCGATTTCCACGGATCGCTGCCCCATGATTTCGGCAAAGCGATTACGCGAAAGGTCTTGGCCACCTCGTCGCTGCCGGCGATGACATAGCGCGTCTGTTTGGCAAGCTGAGCCTGGTCGGCGCCATCGGCGAATAACTTGTCGTTGCGCGCATAAGCTATCAATTTGGCGCGCGGGTTCTCTTGCTCCCGGAACAGCAGCTTGATGCCTTCCTGGTGAATGTTGAAGCTGTTCTCGACAATGGTTGCCAGCTCGACCTGAAAGGCGTTGTCGTCCACCGGCTTAGTGCGGGTAATGTCCAGTTGCAGAGTGGCTGGTTCAGCGCCGGCGAGATTGCCCACGGCAATCGAGCGCAGCCACAACGCGCCGACGATTTCTTGCAGATGCGGTACGATACTGGCGTGGTCGTGCCTTGCCTCTGTCACCGAGATAATGTTCTGCTGCGCCTTCTCGCGCAACGTGCGGTGATGCTGGTTGGCCACGGCTTCCAGCAATGCGCCAATACCCGAGGAATCTTCGTCCAGCCGGAAGTCAGCAGCGGTGAGCAGCGGGACGGCCTCACCGCGACTCTTGTAAAGGTTCGCGAGGATTCGGATCAGGTCTCGCGTTTCCTGCGCGTCGGTGGCGATCAGCACCTGTTCTTCGAGCAACCGCAGCAGGTGTGTTGAATAGGGCCAGGATTCGGTGAACTCCTGACGTTTGCGCTCCTGCTCGGCCGGGGGCACGGCGAGGAGACGGAAAGACTCGGAGACATGCGGGGCAATCAGCGATTCAATCGTGCCGTTGGCGATCTGCAAGCGGTTGTCGAACAGGCGGTGGAGCAGCATCCGGCGACGATCCTGCTGGATGCGTTCGGCGCTACCGCCTGCTTTGAAGTCAATGGCGACCGGGTTGACGCGATGCACCTGCTGGTAGGCATCGCTTCCGCCATTCCGCACTGAGATCACCAGTACCAGGAGGTCGGGGCGTTCCTTGGCAATCTCCGAAAGGATCTGGATGAAGTTGAACGCCCAGTGCTTCCACGGATACTGCTTGGTGTTGGTGAGACCGTCAAACCACGTCTGGAACTCGTCCAGCAGCAGCATCGTCGGCTTATTCTCCAACAGCTCGATAATGAGCTTGTCGGACGGGATTTCGGTCTTGGATTCGCCTTGGCCTTCCCACTTGCCCTTGATGAAGGGGCCGTGCGGGTGGTTCTCGAACAGCACGTCCCATAAGAATTTGTAGCGCTGACGGTGCAGGCTTTCGCCGATGACATACATCCCGTCACGTAGCGCGATGCTGCCGATACCTGGGTCAGCCAGCTTGGTAGCCCACTCTTTGAGCCACGCCCCGGTCGATGCTGGATCAGTCACCGCGTGGTAGAGCGCGGCCAACAAGTGCGACTTACCGAGACCGCGTTCGCCGATTACGACCACGGGACGGCCCTGGTTAGGGCCGACGGCCTCGATGCCCTTCAGCAGGTCATGCGTGGGATAGGTGATTTCCAGGAACTGCTTGGCTGCAATCTGGGTTGCACCAGTATGCTGATCGTTGGACAGCTCGATGGATGTGCCTTTGAGGCGCTTGCCTCGAAATTCTTCGCGTAAAGTCAGCCCAAGCATCAATCTCGTTCCAATCTTCTGGCAGCCCGATCTTCAGGTGCCAACTATCGTCAGATTTCAGTGTTCGAGCCGAACTGAAAAGGGTCCCACTCTCCTGCAATCGCAGCGAGTCAGGAGTCTCTTTAGCAAACGTCTCCACTGGAACCGTTACCCCAGCGACTCGCCCGAAAGTTACAAGCGCCCTGGGTTGCCCAAAACCGATCTATTCGTCGCCCCACCGTGCGAATCTGTAGGGAACTGTAGGAGTGTAGGGCGAATTGGCCAACAATTTAAACGCCGAACCCATAGTCAAGTCCACCTTGGTCCCCAAACCCTCCGGGGCGCTTGTGTCAAATCGCTAACGGATGAGCGCACTTCAATAAGGTCGGGAGACGAGCCCCCGCTCGATACGGCCAGTTGAGGAAATATAGCAAGTACGTCATCCCCCGCGTCGAGAGCCCAGTCTGGCGTCGCATCCACCAACCGGAGGCTAACGTCTCCGCTACTGGTGGGAAAAGGAGCATTGAATAGGTCGCGAATCATCGGGAGGCCGGCGCCGCCTCCTGTAAGAATTGCATAGGTGCTTACCCCGTCCTCCGTGAAGTTCTTTGCACCAGCATTCTCAATTGTCTTCGCAATTTGCCCACCGATTGTTCTGCCAAATTGAGTTACGTGAGGATCCTGCGAGAACTCATCGCGCGTAATGGTCATGTCAAAGAAGTCGGGAATGCTGACAAAAACGCTACCTACCGTGAAAAGCGTTTGCTTCGTTTCGCGAATGTCTCTCATTAGAAACTTAGCGATCCGTACGGCTGCGTCTGAACCGACCGGCGTTCCACTCCTTTCAACGATGAACCGTATTAGAAACTCGTCGAGACGATTGCCAGCTTGCTTTAACGCGCTTTCGCTGTTCAAGAACGGATGCGCTCGGGCGCGTCCAGCCGCAGGAAGAACGAACTGGTAGGCCCCGAAGTCACTCGTCCCTGCGCCGATGTCGGCGACCAGCACACGAGCCTTCTTGTTGCGAACATGATCCGTCAAACCAGCCGCAGCAGCCATCGGTTCCAAGACATGGTCTAGCACCGTTTCTGAATTTGCAATTAGCTCAGCATCCAAGTCAGGAAGTGCGTTCAAAAGCGACTTGGCAAACGAAATCGAGATCCCCTTCCCCCAGACCTCAGGATCAACGCTGTCCGCAATCACTTGAGCTTCCAGCAACGAACGCCGTAGCAGCGACGAGGCCGATTCGAGTTGCTTTCCACGCCAAACCGGTATTGCAAATCGTCGCTGAGTGTGCCGAGATAATCCATGGGCCTCCATCCGCTCAGCCGTGCACGACGTTAAATAGGCGAGATATAGTCTGAGTAGATCGCCCCGAGTAAACGTTTGGGACGGGTCAATTGCAACGCCGACGCTTTCCCTATCGATGTCGTCTGGGTCATCTATGCTTAAGCATTGCTTAGGTGAGTCGAAGCGCTCTCTGGCTGGATTGTTCTCGCGCCTGCTTTCTTCCAGTGCCCGATGGCCAAAGAAGACCGAATTTCCAGTTATGTAGACTGAAGATGGGATCGTGAAGCCAGGGGTCCCCGATCCAGCCTGCTCCAAGTCGAGCGGAATGGGCCTGGAGTCGTCGCTTTTCCAAACTGCCGCCTTGGAGAAAGCAGTTCCGAAGTCGATGCAAGCGAAGACAGTCGGATCAGCCTCGGCAACAAGGGCTGCCGTTTCCAGCTTAGCTTTGCCGATGATGGGCACTGCTGCTAAGGAATTCGTTTCGGAGGTGCGCGTGACGCTGGTGGCATGATCCAACCCTTGCGTTGCCCTCGGCTCTGATGGTGAAACGGGCACCGATGCCCGCCCAGCAAGCAGATTTAACGCGTCCAGCTCTCCTTGAGTGATCGCTCCGTCAAGCCGATACGTACGTCCGTCACTCGCAGCAGACACGCGATCAAGTAAGTTAGCTGTTAAAATCCGCGCTGTATCAATTTCCATTGGCTAGCCATCCCCCTCAACTTCCGCCTTTAAAATAACGATCGGCGGCGCCCCTTCGGCCCCTTTAATCACGGAAGGAAGCTTAATCTTGGCAACGCTTCCCTTCAAGCTCTCGAAAGGCAGTTCATGGTCAACAGGATTGAAATCGACGAGTTGGCCGATCATTCCGCCAAATCGCATTTGCCGTCGCGCCGCTACCACATTCACTCGTTGCGTGATTCGCTTAACCCCCTCGCTGAGGCGCGTAACGCTCGGGACAAGCCTCGGCTCGTAATTCGACATCGCAGCAGGAAGATCGTCCTCTATTCGGTCTAGGGTTGCGACTAGATCGGACGCGTCTCGGAACAGATAGGCAATATCCCTGTCGATAGTCCTTAACGCTGTTTCATCGACAGCGTCATTGGTTGCGAGTTTGACGCTACTTAGCCTACCGGACAGAAACCAGTGGCGCAATTCTTCCGGAATCCCCGGTAATTCGCTGCCGACCTGCCGAAGCTCGACCAATCCACGGGATTCACCGAGGACCAACAGAAACGTCCTCCGAAGTTGATCGTTCGGGACGCCCTGTTTGCCAAGGAAAATTAGAGCCTCTAGGACCTGCCTCCCGACGATATTTAGAATAGGTTGTAGCTCGGTCGGGGGGTTGTCCGAAGGAAACCAACGCCGCACAAAGGCAACTACCGCGTATGTCTCGGAATCCGAAGCAATCGAAAAATGAAAACGAACGATACTTGAAGCAAGGTCCAACAGCGCCTCGGCCGCTTGCACGCGAGCACTGACGTCTAAAATTGGCTCACCTGCAATCGCAGATCGCGCAAATGCCAGGAGAGCAGCTCCCACGTCGTTGCCGACCTCCGGATCTTGCTCGATCACTATTCTCTTGAGACAAGAGACAATTCGCGCCATCCTCCGAGCGCGACTAGCCCCGACGTCCTGCGTATCAACCCGCCAGGAGTCGAATTCGAAGCGCAAGGCTTGAAGGGCACCTCCAAGACTACCCACACTTTCTACCAAAACAGCTACAAATTGCTCGCGGGCTTCTTCTCCTGATACCTCCTCGACCGCTGCTTGCGCTGCGTAGTTCGCTTTCCACGAGCCAGACGCAAACCTGAGACCCTCGCCCAGATAGCGACGGTCATCGCTCTCAACCAATGTCTGCGGGCTTGCAGCAGGGACATTCGCGATCTGAGACACCAAATCCTCGAATCGGGGCCTGACGTGCTTGGCAACTGCGGATATCCGAAAAAGCAATGAGACCGCTTTCAACAGATCGACACCGTCTTTGTCGCGAGCAGCGTTCCAAAGCCTTTCAATACGTGCAAAAAAACCGGCGTCGCGCGTGGCGCTGACAAGCTGCTTGTCTCTTTGTAGACGGACCGCACTCTCGCGAGCCGCGTCCAAGCTGCTCAAGTCGAGCGCACCTTCAATTTCATTCGGTGAGGCGTTCACGTCGTATTCCTTTTGTGTCGAGCGGTCCACGATAACCATCAGGGGCTGCTTAGAAAAGCTGGTCGCACGCCCGTGGTATACCCGGAAGCGGTGCCTGTACGAGTGTTGCTATAGTTGTAGCTAGCTCTTTGGCGTTGGCCGCCGTTAGGGAAGCCCCTGGAATATATCGGTTTGATCGCGATCGGCTTACCCGCGCGCGTGCCAGCGCACTGGCCGCCGCGTAATCATTAAGGGCAGAAAGCGGCGGCCCGCGCGAGCCCTCTGTTATCCCTCGGGGTATGCGGGATCTTTCATCGCTCGTTCGAGTTTGGGTGTACCACCCGTCCGCCCCCCCGTCCGCCGAAACAAAGTGTAGCGAATCCGCCGTACGGGCCGACCGACAATTGAGCTGGGCATAGAGCGGCTCAATCCAGCGCCGCGTTAAACTGATCGTCGCGTGCCAAGGGTATGCACCTTGTCCGCTTCTCTTGGCTGCTAATCTTCGGTCCTTCAGCATGTACCCTTTGGTAAACATTTCTAGTACACCGCTATTGACAGTACCTTTTGCGTACCTTAATTATGGGACACATAGGTGTGAGGCGAAAGGGTACGGGAATGACCACGACACATGAACAATACGTCCGCGCCGTTGCGGATATCGTCGCGGCTTCGGCAAATGCCGACGATGCCGCCAAGCTCTCATCCATCAAGCTTGTGTTCGGCGCTGGCGAAGCCGGGTTGCGCGGCGTCACCTATTACAGCAAATGGCAGAACGGTTCCGAGGCTCCGGCACCGTTTGTCGAGGTGTGCGCCTTCGGCGAGGAAAACACCTGCCAACTCGCCGGCACTACCATTCATGAGCTGGGCCACGTCGTCGCCGGCTTCGAAGCCGGGCACGGCAAGCAGTGGAAGGATGCCTGCCAACGGCTGGGCCTGCGGCATTGCCATGCGGCCGGCCATCAATACCGCTGGGCAGACTTCACACCTGGCATCCGGCTTGCCGTCAACGCCCTGCCGAAGCCGAATGATGGCGCGCCTGTCGCCGTTCTGACAAACCGCTTCGGCCGTACCGTTGCGTTAAACCATGCCCGGCCGGCATCGGCACAAAGGGCGGCAAGTCGCGTGGCGCCGGTTCCGGCAGTCGCTTGCGTTTATTCGAATGCGCATGCGTTCCGGCCGTCAAGGCTAGGGTCGGCCGCGACACGTTTTCGGCCACCTGCGATTGCTGCCAGTCGTCATTCCACATCGTCGCCGCATGATGGCGAAGCCGCCGCGCCGGCTACGGCGCGCGCTCCGTTTAAACGCAAATCAGGAAGGGAACGACCATGAAAGCTTTCCATTTCAAGCGCGGTATCGTCGAGCTTAGGCCGTATGAAGAAATCAGCTCGCGAAGAGGCTCGACGCGATATCTGTTTCGCGGCGTCGATGAGCACGGCTTGGTGCTCGTCGAGTTGAAAGACCGGCAACGCACCAAGCTCACCTGCCATCCATCCAATCTGTACGACGTGATGATCCGAGCCGACTAGCGCTCTGCCGTGTCGCGCTTGCCGCGCGGCATGGTTGAACGCTAAATCCCAACCGTGGAAGGAACGCAAATGACAATCGTCGGATATGCCAGGGTATCGAGCACCGGGCAGAACTACGAAACCCAGGTGGAAAAGCTGACTGCGGCCGGCGCCACCAAGATATTCACTGAAAAGCAGTCCGGCTTGGACAAGGATCGGCCGGAGCTGGCGCGGTGCCTGGAGTACGTGCGGGAGGGCGATGTGCTGATGATCACAAAGCTTGATCGCCTGGCGCGCTCCGCCAGCCATCTGCACCAGGTCGCTGACGAGTTGGCGTCCAAGGGCGTCGGCTTCAAGGTGCTGGACGATTCCGGCGTGGACACCACCACGCGCACCGGCAGGCTCGTCTTCGGCATCCTGGCCAGCATCGCCGAATTTGAGACGGCGCTGCGTAAGGAGCGCCAGATGGAAGGCATTGCGGCGGCCAAGGCCGAAGGCAGGACGGGCGGCCGGCCGGCGCTTTTGACGGCGGAAGCTGTGGCAGCGATCAAGCAGGCGCGTGCAGACGGCTTGTCGATCCGCGCGACGGCGGCGAAAGTCGGCTTCTCCAAAGCCACTGTGCAGAAGGTGCTGGACGGTTCGCGCATCGTCGAGTGAGCGAAATTCGTTTAAACGATAAAGGCCCGCGCGCCGGGAGCTACGGGCGAAGGGGCCGCAATCAAGCCCAGTTGCGGTTGTCGTCGGCGCAAAGTAACTACGAGTAAGGACATGAGGATGGAGGGATTATGTTCTTCACAAAGTTGGCGCTGGTCATTGCGTGGCTATTGGTGATCCTTGGTGGCCTTCAGGTGGCGCTTGCCTTTTCCATCGACCCAACTATGGCTCCCCGATACTTCGGATCAAGAACCCTAGGCCAGGCTATCGACCGTGGGGTGTTGTGTTTTCTGATCGGCATCGCAGGGGGCGTGGTGGCTGAAATAAGCAAATCGGTTGCAGCGAAGGCGGAAGTGAAAAAGCAGGAAGTTGAGTGAGCGCCCCGTTTGGCAGAAAGTACAGCCAATCTTTGCGCCACGTTCCTGCGCGTGCGCATGACCGTTCTTTCAAATCGGGATGACGTGACCGCTTAGTCGCCTAACAGCCTAGGCTCATCGCCCACCGTACCTATTTCCCTCATCGCCGTGCTGCCAGCCCCTTGCAGCTCATCGGCGGGGCCACGGTTTTGGTGATGAGGCCAATGGCGCGCTTTTGCATTACCTGAAGATCTGCCTCATCACCTGCACCGCAACACCCCACACCCCTTACGTGGGTGGGGTGATGCAGTGATTTTGCATCGCCTGCATCACCGTTGCATCACCTAGGGTGTTGCAGGCGATGCAGCATAAAAGCGCCTCGCCACCCGGTTCTGATCTTTGCGCGTATCAATCCCGATCACCTCGGCGGCCATCCACTTGCGCAGAATGTCCTTCACCTTGGCCCGTGCGGCGTTCTGTTCCGGCGTGCGACCGCTTTTGTCACCGATGTCGAGGTCGAGCACACTGGCCACAGCATAGCCGCCCCATTCCGGCGATTGATCGCTTTCCCGGTAAGCACCCCCCGTAAACAGGGCCTGGACACGGGCGAGGTGATCCGGCGTCACGTCGTCAAGTGGATTAGGCGGCGTATACTTGTCGACGGCTCCCACGTTGTCGCCGTTCGGCAGTTGCACCGACACAAGCTGAAACCAATCCCGCTTGCCGGCAGGCGGCGGCGTCATGTTCGGCTTGTCGTCCGCCATGCAGACGAACCGACGCGGCTCTGAAATACCAAGCCTGGCAGCTTCATCGTTGGACATGCGGTTGATGACGCGAACGCCACGGCAACCGTCGACAAAGGCGCTGCCGCCGCGCGCGCTCTCCGCCGATGCTTCCTCCCTGCCAAGCTTGCGCGAGTGGTGCACCAATTCGACGGCGCAACGGCCAAGGTGAGCGACACGCGCCCATGCCTTGACGGCGGCATCCATTGCCGCGTTGTCATTCTCCGGCAGGCTATGGCTGCTCACGAATGGGTCGATGATGAGCACGTCTATGCTGTTGGCGCGGATTTCGGCCACCAAGTTGTCGATGACCGGCTCCAGCACCGTGATCGTCTCGCGGACTTTCTTGGCGATCACAAGCGGCGTGTCGCGTCCCGAGTTGACGAACAGTTGGCCGTTCAGCGTGGCCGGCTCTATGCCGTGATGCTGAACGGCGGCGGCAAAGCGCCGCTCGACTTCCTCGGCAGGGTCTTCAAGGTTCCATATCCAAACCTTCAGAGGCGCCGGCCTCGGGTTGCCGCCGATGAGGTCGCGCCCCGTGGCCATAGAAAGCGCCTCGGTCAGTGTCATAGCGGTCTTGCCGGCGCCGCCAGGGGCAACGGTGCCGGTGGCAAAGCCGCGAATATAGTGGTTCCCGAACAGCCATTGGCGGGGCGGGATCGTGGCGGGATCACGCCAGACAAACGGCGCGGCGTGGATGCGCGAGGTGACAGACTTGGCGTCGCCGTCCTCCTCCTCCGCCCTCGCTTTAGCATTCGCTGCGGCGGTGCGGATCATCGCCGGCACGTCCAAGCCCAGGTCATTGCACAGTTGCAGTTCGGCGTCGCGCTCTGCATCCAGGTCGCCAAACTCGACTTCGATGCTTTTGGCGCCTATCTCGTTTTGAGAATAGGCGTAGGCGTTGGCCACCTTTACGGCCATGTCCTCCGGTTCCCACGGCGGGATGCAGCGGGGATTATAGTGCTCTAGCAAGAGGTCGAGCGCCACGGCCTCGCTGATGCCGAAATCCCGGGCCCCGGCACAGACTGCGTATGTCTGCGCATCGCCGCCGCTGCCCTGTATAGCCGGCTTGGCGTCGAGAGCGAGGTAGCGCGCGGTATTGGCGATAGCGGCAGGCGTGTCCAGTTCCAAGCCCTCCGGCGCCTTGCGCGGCTCGGCCTGCGCGGATGCGGCCAGGATTGCGTCGATCAACCATTGCGGCATGTCGGGCAACGGGGCCTTGTGTTCGACAGTGTACGTCCCGGCGTTGGTGATGCTACCTGGCGCCACGACATAGCCGCCAAAGCTCCGAACGTCGATGCCGCTGCTTTCGCCATCGGGACCGGCCAGCCCGAGACGGCGCGCCACGTTCAGTCCAAGCTTGCCGACGCTGTTAGAAAGTTTGACGCCCTCGACGAGATAGAGGCGATGCTTGCCGCCGGTCGGCGTCGAATGGACAGGCCCATCGGGGAGCGCTTCGCCGGCTTCCTTTGCCATAGCATCCAGGACGGCCACCCCGTCCAGTCCGTTCTTGCAGTCCAGGTCCAGCACCACAACGCGACCGCAGGCAATGCCGATATTAGCCGGGTGAGGCCCGCCGAACCATTTCTGCAATTTGGCCGGATCGCGTGAGGCCCTGGACGGCCAGTCCTTGAACAGCGGCGGCGTTTTCTGGCCCGGCGTGACCGGAAAGAGGTTGCACTCGGGGTAGTGGTCGATGAGCCAGCGCGCGGCGGCAAGCTTGGATGAAACTGATCGCTTTTTGCAATCAGTTTCATTAGACTGAATGGGCATTTTGTTTCACTTTCTTCGGGTTACTGAGCCCGCCGCTTTTCCCCGGAGCGGCGGGTTTTTCCATTGGGAGGGGACCGGAAGCCCCGCGCCACCTCGTTGAGGTCGACGCCGGGAGCGGCGCAGACATCGATCAGCGGTGGCGAGGTGCTGGTAATGCGAACCGTGACGCCGGGGGCGATCTCAACGGCGCGGCCAGTAGCAGCCGCCTTTGCGGCGGCACGCCGGACAAGCTCACCGAAAAAGCCGCCGATGCCGTTCACGTTGGCGAAGAGCGACGGGTCATCGGCGTATGCCGCGCCGGCGAAAGCGTCACCCATGATGTTCTCCACGATGCTGCTGGTCATGCTGCCCTCCTGCCTTCGACGACCAAGCGCCAAACCAGCTTTCCCTTGCCGTCCCGAGCTATCTCGATGAGGCCATCCCTTTGAAGGCGCCGTTTCGCGGCAACTACCTCCTTGGCGCGGTGGCCAGCCTGCCGCCCCTGACGCAGCGCCTCCGGGAGCCTAATCTGATGATCTGTGCGCGTCGTGAGGGTGTAGTGAAGCCAGTTCTCCGCCGCCTCTGAGGGTGCGGTGTGGATGACGGCGTTCATGACGCCACCCTGGCGGGCTCGGCAATGCCCGAGACTTCCCAGGCCAAGAGATCACTGGCGCGGTAGCGGATGCGTCCGCCAGGTAGCTTGATGGCCTTGGGGCCTTTCCCCTTGGCCAGAAGATTGCGGAGAGATTGGGGATGAAAGTTGTACCGCTCGGCTACCTGGTCGGTAGTCAGAAGCGGATCGTCAATTGCGTCGCGAGGGGTCATCGCGGTTTCCTTTTCGGCCGTTGGCCGGTTGGTGTTGCCAGCCAAGAGGACGCGTGTTTAAGGGCGGACCTAGGCCGTAGTACTTCGACGCATTGGGATTGATCCGTAAGGAGGGTGTTCTTGATTGCACCCCCTCGCCAGAGTGTTAGCGGTCCGGTCGGAACATGCCGGGGTGTTCGCCCTCTGTTCCGTCGAAAAGACGAAAGAAGATGATTAAATCATAGGGCCGGAGATTAAAGCAACGACTATATTTTTGACTTGGGTTTCCTTTGGAAGCTTGAAATTTGCGTCGCGAATACCTAGGTTTCGGAGGCTGGCCTACTGCCACTGGTCGGCTTGCTCGCGCGAGGCGCAATCTTTCTAGGGTACTGTCGGTTAAACGATCAGCTCGCCCGCGTCGGCTCCAAGGCCGCGACATGATGCGCCCACGCATTCAATGCTGCCCGGCGCTCAGGCAGATACAGCGCCCTGTTATACACACCAGCCACGCCAGCCTTTGCCGCTCCGCTGATATGGTTCACAACCGCCTCGACAACATGCGGGGCGATGCCCATTTCGTTCATCCCTGTGACCATCGTTCGCCGCAGATCGTGGCCGGTCCAGTGTGGAAGGGCGGGACGGCCCATGGCCTTGGCCACAGCGGTTACGCGGGAGTCAAGGGCGACCTTTGCGCGATTGGTGTTGTGCAGGGTGCCGGCGAAGACCGCATCGCTGTTGAGCTTTGCCAGCGCTTCGCCGCCGTCTCGCTTCGCCAGTGCCTCCGCTTTCCGCCTCTCGGCATCTCCCAATGCCTTGCGTCGTTGTAAGATCGCGGCGACCGTAGGCGACAATGGCACCATATGCGGCAAGCCGTTCTTGGTGCGATTGCCGGATAACTCCCAACGCGGGTCTTTGCCGGTGAGGTCATGCACCTCATCCCATGTCATGCCGGCGACTTCGGCGCGCCGTTGGCCGGTGAGCATGAGGGTTAGGAAATAGTCGCGGAGCGTGTCGGACAGCGGTGGTACATCGTTGACGCCGTACATGACGCACAACGTGGCGTCGTCATCGCGGAGCGCTGCCGCCACGATGGCCAGTTCATCGGCAGACAAGGCGCGGTCGCGCTTGGTGTTGTCGTGCAGCGCCTTCACGCGGTTTGCGGGAGAATGTTCCATCAAGTCGCGGTCGATACAGTCGTTGAAGAACAGACGAATATGGGCGAGCGCGTGGTTGCAGGCGGAGGGTTTGCCGCGCTTGTCGATCTTGTCGAGCACCCCTTTCACGTCCGCTTTGCTGATCGAGAATATTTGCCGGTCCTTCCAATCGGCCACGTCCTGCCCGGTGAGGCAGTTCTTGTATTCACGAAGGGTTGACGCAGCCAGCCTCGATTTCTGGCGCGCCAGAAAGCTTTCCACCGCCTTGCCGAACGTGCTGGCCTCGGCTGCGGCAGCTTCGCGCTTCGCTTCATCGACGGGATCGGCCCCGCGTTCAGCACTGGCCTTGAAGGTTCTCGCCTTCTCTCGGGCCTCTGCCAGGCCAAACAAGGGCGAAGGACCATAGCGGCCAATGGTCATGCGCTTGAGCTTTCCGCCTACGCGGTCGAACACGAAAAAGGTTTTGGTGCCGGTGAAGGCCACGCGAACGCCGAAGGACGGCAAGAGATTGTCGAAATAATCAACCTGGCCAGCGGGTGGCGGTTTGAGAGCTTTAAGCGTGGCGTCGGTGAGCTTCAATTTCGGCATGGCTGTTACCTCCAAAGGTGACTAAAGGTAACGCTTCCGTCGATTATGCGCAAGTATGCAGAACGATGACTTTCGATCCGAATTTCAAAACAAATCGTGCATTTTCAAGGATTTGCGCCTGTTTTTAGTATGCATATCGATATCAATCAATGCTATCGAGACAGATTCCTAATCTGTAGGTCACAGGTTCGATTCCTGTCGGGATCACCAACAAAATCAAGAGTTTAACGCCTGATCGTTGGTGCAATCATGTTGCAAATCAATACCTTGGTTTCCAAGGCGCCATCCGAACTGCCAAGGCGCTTTCCGGACAACATGTCGGTGTCTTAGCTTGGAACAGGCATGCCGATCCGGCACTCGGGGACCAATTCAAGGGCCATCGACCGTGCTACCCACGGCGAAGTGCCGGATATGGAATGAAGATGATCTACCCACCCAAGCGCCCGGATGACGATCGCCAGGAGGCCATCGAGCCGGATCCTC
The DNA here is from genome assembly GCF_020616515.1 of Mesorhizobium sp. PAMC28654. Taxonomy (GTDB): domain Bacteria; phylum Pseudomonadota; class Alphaproteobacteria; order Rhizobiales; family Rhizobiaceae; genus Mesorhizobium. The sequence continues at coordinate 4,786,017 of NZ_CP085135.1, read as the reverse complement.
AGGCAATCAAGGCGCGCAGGGTTCCGCTGCCCACCGGCTACCGACAGGGTGTCATCTCCGCTATCACCGTGCTGCTCGGATTTTCGCTTCTTTTCCTGCGGTACTGGAATTTCGAAGCCGAGGGCGGATGGTCGGGTGCCTCGATCCTGGCGACGCTCCTGCTGGCACTGGCCATCGTCCTTCAGCTCCTCGCATTGTGGCGGTCGCTGCTACCACGGGACGACGACGAGCCGGTCTATCAAGTCACGCTGCGCTGGTTCCTCGCCTCGATCATCGCTCTTATTGCGGGCGTGCTCCTTGCCGGGCTGAGTGCTTCGCACGTCTTCAATATTTGATCGCGTCGGTTCCGGGCGACCATCCGCCCTTTATGGCGTTCCCACCAGAAACTCGAAAACCCGCCTTGGCATGAGTCGACAATTTCGAGGCGGCGGATCATTTGCGGGCTGTTCTCGCCGCAGACCAGAACACTGTTCCCAACGCTAGGATGACAGCCGCTTTTCTAAGAGTCTGACTCATAATGTTTCTGATTGATATCATTGGTTTGCGATCCGCCGTGTCATGAGTTGAACGGATGCGAGGAGCAGCCAGGCGGTGGAGCTTTCGATGGTCTCCTCGAAGTCCTTGGACAGGCGGCGGTTGCGGCCGAACCAGGCGAAAGTTCGCTCGACCACCCACCGGCGCGGCAGCAGGACGAAGCCTTTTGCGGCGTCGGATCGCTTGATGATTTCGAGGGTCCAGCCACCTTTTCCCCTGAGCGCGGTCTGGAGTTTTTCACCGGCGTAGCCGCCATCGGCGAAGACGTGGCGCAGCCAGGGGAAGCTTTCCCGAATGGAAGCCAGAACCTCGGGGGCGCCGTCTCGGTCCTGGATGTCAGCGGTATGGACGATCGCCGCGACCAGCAGGCCCAAGGTGTCGGTCAGGATATGGCGCTTTCGGCCTTTGATCTTCTTGCCCGCATCGTAGCCGCAAAGCCCGCCGCTTTCAGTGGTTTTCACGCTTTGGCTGTCGATTACGCCGGCGCTGGGCGACGCCTCCCGACCTGCGGCGACACGCACGGCCATCAGCAGCAGGTGGTTGATCGTGGTCCAAAGGCCGCTGTCGCGCCAAGCGTAGAAATAGCGCTGCACGGTCGATACCGGCGGCAAGTCCCTGGGCAGCATTCGCCAAGGCAGACCGCTACGCAGCACATAAAACACGCCCTCCATGATAGACCGCTGCGACCATTTCGGCGGCCGGCCAAGCGCCGAGCGAGGCGGAAGCAGCGGTCCCAGAACCATCCATTCCGCGTCCGTCAAATCACTTGAATAACGTAGTCCCTTTCGGGCATGCTTGGCGCGGGTGATATCAGTCCACATGGGATGCTCCGTCGAGGCTTCGCAACTCCGACTGAATCACAAGTCATTGATATCACCCAACTTCTTTTTGGGTCAGACACTAAGGCCAGTAGAACCCGAAATCCTCGCCGAATTCGACCACCGTCACCAGGATGACGTACAGGCTGGAGATCAGCACAAGTGTCATAACACTGAGACGGTCGAACCGCTGAAGTTTTTGTGAGTTCCCTTGATAGCCTTTGTCGGCACGCATGGTGCCATCTCCCCGCCCAAGCTAGTCATCATATCCTATTTCGTGAGGAAACGCTAATGGACATCGACTTGATTGCGGCGGTGGTCACAGAAAGCACTGCAATCACGACGACTATTTGACAACGGCGCACCCCCTCCGACACCCAGCGCAATCATGGCCCACGCTTTCGCGCGGGCCATTGGCTGATCATTCTGCATCCAGAACCTGAACGACCTGATGGGTATCGGGATCTACCAGCACCGTTCTTCCTTCGATGACGGTGTACTGGTATCTTTCGTTGGGCACCTCTCGAAGTTCGACCTTGTCGTCAAGTCTTGTGCCGACATTCAGTTCGACTCCGGGCAGCTTGATCGATGCAAGCGGGTTCTTGTGAACGTATTCCCGGTAAACCTTCTGATCATCCGGCTTGACGATGATGGTGTCGGCCATTGCCACTCCAAGGCCCGACATCAGAATGGCGCCGGCTGCCAAGGTGATCATATACGTTTTCATGGTTTATCTCCCTTATTCGGTCATCTGGCGCTTACGTTAGTCGCCGTGCATACAAAGTGCTGACCGCGCCTTTGTTCCCGGAACAGAATCTAACCGTTTGACTCGACAAGTGAGGCTTCTCCGCAGGAACAAACCGCCAGAAGCGGCGTTTGGCGGCGGCTGGCTGGCGGTGGCGGCGTCTCTTGGGTCCGCTCTGCCTTCGAGCGCAGTTAAGCCATGCCTGCCCTCGCCGTCGGCAATGGTGGGGCATTTTGCCTCGTGCGAGGGGATGGCAGGCCCGATAAATAGCCTCGGCTTCCGTTACGGTATCTTGATTTGACACCTGAGCCGCGCGGGACCACCCTTCATTGGCGGTCGCTGCTATCATTCGATCTCGGTTCGGTGTCGGAGATTGACAGATGCGTATCCTCGGAGGCGTTTTCGCACTTGCCATCGGCCTTGGCCTTGGCGCTCCCGCCAACGCGTCGATCAACTATAATGCCAGCAAATCCAACACCTTGGGTTCCAGTGTTTCCAAGCAGTTGAAATGTCGCAAGGCCCGGTCGCATATGGCTGTGAAGGGCTGCGGCGTTCCAAAGAATAACGCCGGGATGGTCATGGGACGACGCATCCACAGGCCTGTTCAGTGATCAGCGCTGTCTCCCGGACGACCGTCAGAGCCGGCGCTTTGCCGGGTTCTTCGCGCGGACAGTGTTCCAATTGGATAAAGGCAGTTCTGGTGTCGCAAGCAGAGCGTCCGGGCCGTAGTGCAAGGACGGCGTCTCTTTTCACATTGGTGTCGATATTGGTGGTGCTAGCGGTCTCGTCCTTCGCGCAATCCTGGCCGGCGGCATCGGGACAGGGCGTGACCGCGTTCGCGATAACGGCGACCTGGGCGAGACATCTGCGAGGCCTCGTGACATTCGCCGACCTTCAGAAATCCATAGGCTCCGCCGGGCATCTCGAGTCGGTGGAGGACAATGGCTACGAGGAACCGCGCGCACGCTATGGTTGGACCGGGCCCGGCGGCGCGGGGAAAATCGTGGCGTTTCAATATCGGTCCGGCGCGTTCGCTGCGATTGTGAACCCGGTCGATCTGAAGGGAGCCATCGAGGTCAACAGCTTTGGCGCCTTCGTCTGCCCGGCCTGTTCTCCTCCGGTAAACGCATGCGGCAGTCGACCCTCCTGGGTCTTGAAGGACATCCATTGGGATTCCTTCGACTGCCCGCGAACCGTGACGGGGCCGCAGGCATCGATGGACTGACGATGGCAAGCCGAGCGTCGGATCGCGCTTACTTCACGCGCCTCTTTTCGAGCTTCCGCGCCAGCGTGCGCCGATGCATGCCCAGCCGCCGCGCCGTCTCCGAGATGTTGAAGTCGGTATCGACCAGCGTTTCGTGAATACGCTCCCATTCGAGGTTCTTGATCGACGTCGGCCTTTCGGTGAGTGGCACCGACGCATCGCCCTCGACCTGGCCGAAAGCTGCCTCGATGTCGTCGGTGTTGGCCGGCTTGGCAAGATACTGGCAGGCGCCGAGTTTTATCGCCTCGACAGCCGTGGCGATGCTGGCAAAGCCGGTCAGCACGACGATCCGCATTTCAGGATCGTGTTCATGCAGCGCCTTGACGCATTCGAGGCCCGAACCGCCGGCAAGCTTGAGATCCACGACCGCATATCGGAATGCGACCGTGCCGATCAGCGCCAGCACGCCGTCGACGCTTTGGCAGCTATGTATTTCGTAGTCGCGCCGTTCGAAAGACCGGCGCAGCGCGTTTGCGAAGGCGATATCGTCCTCGACGATCAGCAACGAGCGTTTAGTCGGCATTGTGCCCTCCTGGGGACAGAGCAGCCAGCGGCAGATGCAACGTGACCGAAGCTCCCCCCTCGGATCTGTTCCTTACGGTGACGGTACCCCCCAGCTTGCGGATGACGTTGACGACCAGGAACAGGCCAAGCCCGCTGCCGGGCCGGTTCTTGGTCGAACTGTAAGGCTTGCCGAATTCAGCAAGCATGGCTTCTTCAAATCCCGGCCCCGCGTCGACGACTTCGACGATGAGATCGTCGGCACGGCGGCTGACGATCAGCCCAACCCATAGAGGCGACGCTTCGAGCGCATTGTCCAGCACATTGAACATCACTTGCTTGAGCGCGGGATCCGACACGATCTCCTGGTTGGTTCCGAAACGCTTGGTGTATTCGAAACCTTGCGGCAGCCGTGTCACCTTCCATTCAGCCACCAGTTCCGCCAGGAAGGCGTCAACGGAGGTGCGAACGGTTCCCTCGCCGCGCAATTCGCCCGATGACATCAGGATTCCCGAGACGATCTTCTTGCAGCGGTCCAGCTGGCCCTGCATCACCCGGATTTCCTGCGCCATTTCCGGGTCGGCCTTGAGCGTCGGCATGCGCTGCCAGTCGTTGAGGATCACGGAAAGCGTGGCGAGCGGTGTGCCAAGTTCATGCGCGGCGCCCGAGGCGAGCAGGCCCATCCTGACGATATGATCCTCTTCCGCCGATTGCTGGCGCAGATCGGCCAGATGCGCGTCACGGGTGCGAATGTTGTGCTGGACCCTGGTGATGAACAGCACCAGAAGCGTCGCCGCGAGCACGAAGCAGATGAACATGCCCTGGATGTGCAGGCTGAACAACCCGGCGTCATGCGTATGCGGCAGGTTGATCTCACGGTAGAACGTGGTCAATGCGATGAAGCACGCGCTGGCGATGAGAACCAGCGCCCAGACCGACCACGTCTCCAGCAGCACCGCGCCCAGGATGACCTGGAGCAGGTAGAGCGAAATGAAAGGATTGGACGCGCCGCCGCTCAGATAGAGCTGGACCGTCAAGGCGGCGACATCGAGCAGGAGTCCGAGGAATATCTCGGTATTGGTGATCGCGTCCTGGCTGGCATGCCGGCGCAGGCTGGCGATGTTGAGCGCGATCAGCAGCAGGATCACCACCGCCATCGGGACCAGCGGCAGGCCGATGCCGAGCGCGTAGCGGACGAACAGGATCGTCACGACCTGACCACCGACCGCGATCCAGCGCAACTGGATCAGAAGCAGGAAATTCTGCTTGTTGGTCTTGTCGTGCAGGGTCATGCGGCCGGCAGGTCCTGGGCCATGGCTGAGCATGTCACTCAGGCGGTTGTACGATCCAGGCGCTGGCTGAGCCTCAGTGCCAGCAAGGTGCAGGCCGCTCCCGACAGCAGATAGGCGCCCGACGAGATCAAACCGAAATGGGCGGACAGGAACAGAGCCACGATAGGCGCGAAGCCGGCGCCGAACAGCCAGGCGAGATCCGAGGTCAGCGCGGCGCCGGTGTAGCGGTAGGTCTTGGAAAAGTTCGAGGCGAGCGCACCGGAAGACTGCCCAAAGGACAGGCCGAGCAGAACGAAGCCCAGCACCATGAAGATGGACTCTCCGACGAAACCGCCGTCGAGCAGTTGCGGCGCGAAGCCGCTGAACACGGCGATGGCCACGGCCGAGCCACCCAGCAGCGGCCAGCGCCCGACGCGGTCGGCGACAAAACCCGAGACGGCGATTGCCGCAAGACAGAAGAAGGCTCCGATCGTCTCGATCACCAGGAACCGCGCCGGCGCTTCGCGCGTGAACAGGAAGATCCAGGACAGCGGAAACACCGTGACCATGTGGAACAGGGCGAAGCTTGCCAGCGGCGCGAAGGCGCCAAGCACGACAGTGCGCCCTTCCGCGCGCAATGTCTCGCTGACCGAGGTCGGCTCCAGTTCCTGACCTTCAAACAGCTTCGTGTATTCCGGCGCCATGACGATACGCAGACGCGCGAACAGCGCCACGACATTGATGGCGAAGGCGACAAAGAACGGGTAGCGCCAACCCCAGCTGAAGAAGTCTTCCGCCGACAAGGTGCCGACAAAGTATGCAAACAGCGAGCTGGCGACGATGAGACCGAGCGGCGCCCCAAGCTGCGGGATCATTGCATACCAGCCACGACGGTTTTCCGGCGCATTCAGCGCCAGCAACGAGGCAAGGCCGTCCCACGTTCCGCCCAGCGCCAGTCCCTGGCCGATACGAAACATAGCCAGAAGCCAGGCGGACGCCGAGCCGATACTCTCGTAACCAGGCACGAAGGCGATCGCCACGGTGGAGGTCCCCAGCAGGAACAGGGCGATGGTGAGCCTGGCGCTGCGCCCAAAGGCGCGGTCGACCGAGATGAAGATCGTCGTGCCGATCGGCCGCGCGATGAAGGCGAGCGCGAAAATGCCAAAGGAGTAGAGCGTTCCGGTCAGTGGATCGGCATAGGGGAATACCAGCTTGGGAAAAACGATGACGGAGGCGATCGCGTAGACGAAGAAATCGAAGAATTCCGACGTGCGCCCGATGATGACGCCGACGGCGATTTCGCCAGGCTTCACGTCATGATGACGCGCATTGATCCGTCTTGCGTCGGCTTCGATGTTCGAAGTGGGGCTCACAGCATTCTCCGTTGCCCGGGAGACATGACTCCCATCGCATTCGCATGCGATCGCTTGCCATATGCGCCGGCCAGGTGCTTTGATGGCGGTTGCCGCGTCATTGCGGCATTGGACAAATTGTCCAATGCCTTCATTGCTGCAGTGCAGCTAGCACTCGGGGGAACAACCGACAGGTCATAAATTGAGCCGTCTCCGTACCCTCTTCCTGCTGCCCTTGCTGGCATCGCTCGGCTCCTGCAGCATGGTTGTCATGAACCCCTCCGGCGACGTGGCCGCGCAGCAGCGCGACCTGTTGGTGGTGTCCACGGCATTGATGCTGATCGTCATCATACCGGTGATGGCTCTCACCATATTCTTTGCCTGGCGATACCGCCAGTCCAACCGAGAGGCGCGCTACGAACCGGATTGGGACCACTCGACCCACCTTGAGCTCGTCATCTGGGCCGTACCTCTCCTGATCATCATCTGCCTGGGCGCCGTGACCTGGACGGGCACGCATCTGCTAGACCCGTATCGTCCGATCGGCCGTGTCGCCGCCGGCAAGCCGCTTGCGCCGGACGTGCGTCCGCTTGAGGTCGAGGTCGTTGCCCTCGACTGGAAATGGCTGTTCATCTATCCGGAATACGGCGTCGCCCTGGTCAATGAGATGGCGGCACCGGTCGATCGGCCGATCAGTTTCCGCATCACCTCCGCCTCGGTGATGAACTCCTTCTACATTCCCGCGCTGGCCGGCCAGATCTATGCGATGCCCGGCATGGAAACCAAGCTGCACGCGGTTATAAACAAGGCCGGCGACTATGAAGGGTTCTCCGCCAACTATAGCGGCGCCGGCTTCTCGGGAATGCACTTCGGCTTCCACGGACTGAGCGACGCCGACTTCCAGGCATGGGTCGCCAAGGCCAAGAACGGCGGTGGCAAGCTCGATCGACCCACCTATCTGCAGCTCGAACAGCCCAGCGAGAACCAGCCTGTTCAACGCTATGCGGGCGTGGATCCCGATCTCTACAAGGCGATCCTCAACATGTGCGTCGAGGCCGGCAAGATGTGCATGAGCGAGATGACGCAAATCGACGCCAAGGGCGGCCTCGGCCTCGCCGGCATCCACAACACCATTCCGCTTCTATACGACAAGTTCGCACGGCGAGGCTCGGCGCTGGGCCCCGCACCATCTTATGTCGCCAGCATATGCACGACCGAGGAAGCACTGGCGGCTTCGAACGCGGCGCAACCCTCTTCGCCGATGACCTCCACGCCGATCCTCGGCGCGGGCCTGCAACGGCCAATGCCCCTGTCGATCCGACTGCCGTCACCCCAAGCAACCGGCACGGTTCGGTCGCCCTTCAACTCCTGAGGCGCCACGCAAGACATGTTCGACAATCCCGCACTTCTCAAGGCGATCTTCGGCCGGCTGACGCTCGAGTCGCTGCCGCTTCATGAGCCCATCGTCGTCGCGACTTTCGCTGTCGTCGCACTGGGCGGCATCGCCCTTCTCGGCGTGCTGACCTATTTCAAGCTCTGGGGCTATCTATGGCGCGAGTGGTTCACCAGCGTCGACCACAAGCGCATCGGCGTCATGTACATGGTGCTCGGCATCATCATGCTGCTGCGCGGCTTCAGCGACGCGATCATGATGCGCCTCCAGCAGGCAATGGCCTTCAATGGCTCGGAAGGCTATCTCAATTCGCATCACTACGACCAGATCTTCACCGCGCATGGCGTGATCATGATCTTCTTCGTGGCGATGCCGCTGGTGACGGGCCTGATGAATTTCGTCGTCCCGCTGCAAATCGGCGCGCGCGACGTGTCGTTCCCGTTCCTCAACAATTTCAGCTTCTGGATGACGGCCGGCGGCGCGGTGATCGTCATGATGTCGCTGTTCGTCGGCGAGTTCGCGCGCACCGGCTGGCTCGCCTATCCGCCGCTGTCAGGCATCGGCTACAGTCCCGATGTCGGCGTCGATTATTACATCTGGGCGCTGCAGGTGGCGGGCGTCGGCACGCTGCTTTCAGGCGTCAACCTCGTCTGCACCATCGTCAAGATGCGTGCCCCAGGCATGTCCCTGATGAGAATGCCGATCTTCACCTGGACCGCACTCTGCACCAACGTGCTCATCGTCGCCGCCTTCCCGGTGCTGACGGCGGTGTTGGCGCTGCTGTCCCTCGACCGCTATGTCGGCACGAACTTCTTCACGAACGATTTCGGCGGCAACCCGATGATGTACGTGAACCTGATCTGGATCTGGGGCCACCCGGAGGTCTACATCCTGATCCTGCCGGCATTCGGCATATTCTCCGAGGTGACCTCTGCCTTCTGCGGCAAGCGGCTATTCGGCTACACCTCGATGGTCTACGCGACCGTCGTCATCACCATCCTGTCCTATCTCGTCTGGCTGCATCACTTCTTCACCATGGGATCGGGAGCGAGCGTCAACTCGTTCTTCGGCATCACCACGATGATCATCTCGATCCCGACGGGCGCCAAGATATTCAACTGGCTGTTCACCATGTACCGGGGCCGTATCCGCTTCGAACTGCCGATGATGTGGACAGTGGCCTTCATGCTGACCTTCGTGGTCGGCGGCATGACCGGCGTGATGCTTGCGGTTCCGCCGGCCGACTTCGTGCTTCACAACAGCCTGTTCCTGGTCGCGCATTTCCACAACGTCATCATCGGCGGCGTGCTGTTCGGCCTGTTCGCCGGCATCAGCTACTGGTTCCCCAAGGCCTTCGGCTTCCGGCTCGATCCGTTCTGGGGCAAGATGTCCTTCTGGTTCTGGGTCGTCGGCTTCTGGTTCGCCTTCATGCCGCTCTATATCCTCGGCCTGATGGGCGTGACACGAAGGCTGCGCACCTTCGAGGATCCCTCGCTGCAGATCTGGTTCATCATCGCCGCCTTCGGCGCCTTCCTGATCCTGCTCGGCATCCTGTCGTTCCTCATCCAGATCTTCGTCAGCGTGATGCGGCGCGAGCAGCTTCGTGACGACACCGGCGATCCGTGGGACGGGCGCACGCTCGAATGGGCGACCTCGTCGCCGCCGCCAGCCTACAACTTCGCCTTCACGCCGGTCGTCCATGATCTCGACGCGTGGGCGGACATGAAGAGGCGCGGCTACCAGCGTCCGTTGACGGGTTTCCGCGACATCCACATGCCCCGCAACACCGGAGCCGGCGTCATCCTGGCGGGGTTGAGCGTGGTGCTCGCCGTGGCGCTCATCTGGTACATCTGGTGGCTGGCGATCGTCAGCTTCGTCGCCCTGATCGGCACCGCCATCGCGCATACCTTCAATTACGACCGGGACTTCCACATTCCGTCCAGCGACGTCACGCACGTCGAGGACGAGCGGACACGCCTACTCGCGGTCACCAGCCAGGCGGGATGAGCACAATGGCACACGCTGACACTGCGATCGACGACACGATCTTCCATCTGGAGGACGACCACGGGCATGCCGAGAGCGGCAGCAGCACCATGCTCGGCTTCTGGATCTATCTGATGAGCGACTGCCTCATCTTCGCGATGCTGTTCGCGGTCTATGGCGTTCTCGGCGGCAATTACGCCGCCGGGCCGGCGCCGAAGGATCTGTTCGATCTTCCGCTGGTCGCGCTCAACACGACCATGCTGCTCCTGTCCTCCATCACCTATGGCTTCGCCATGCTGGAGATGGCGAAAGGGCGCGTGGGTTCTATGCAGATATGGCTGGTGGTCACCGGCCTGTTCGGCCTCGCCTTCCTCGGCATCGAGCTCTACGAATTCGCGCATTTCATCCACGAAGGCGCGACGCCGCAGCGCAGTGGATTCCTGTCGTCCTTCTTCGCGCTGGTGGGAACGCACGGCCTGCACGTCACCTTCGGCCTTGTCTGGCTGGTGGTGCTGATGGTCCAGGTCTCCCGGCATGGGCTGATCGCCGCGAACCAGCGGCGCCTGATGTGCCTGAGCATGTTCTGGCACTTCCTCGACGTCATCTGGATCGGCGTCTTCACTTTCGTCTATCTGATGGGAATGTTGCGATGAGCGCCGGACATCACGCCGACACCACCGAAAACGGCCACGCGCATCACGGCGTCGATCACGGCTCGCTGCGCGGCTATCTGACGGGCTTCGGCCTGTCGGTGGTGCTGACCGCCATTCCCTTCTGGCTGGTCATGACCAACGCGCTGGGCAACCAGATGGCATCGGCGATCGCCATCATGGCCTTCGCGGTCGTGCAGATCGTCGTCCACATGGTGTTCTTCCTGCATATGAACACTAGGTCGGAAAGCGGCTGGACCATGATGGCGCTGATCTTCACCCTCATCCTGGTGGTGATCGCGCTGACCGGTTCGCTCTGGGTCATGTACCACCTCAACGCCAACATGATGCCCGGCCACGACATGAGCCAGATACCCTGAGAGGCGTACCCCCTCCTTTGGACGAAAAGGCGCAAACGCGACCGCGTTCCGACAGAGGCGACAGCCCTCAAGCCTGGCGTTCGAAATGGACGCTGCTGGTGCTCACCCTTTGCGGCGCCATGGGCGTGGCCGGGTTTTCAGCGCTTGGAATCTGGCAGCTGGAGCGCCGGGTCTGGAAACTCGACCTGATCGACCGCGTCGAGCATCGCCTGCGGGCGGCGCCAGTGGCAGCACCAGGGCCGGCGGCCTGGGCGACGGTCAACGCGGCCGATGACGAGTATCGCCGGCTTGTCGTCGCGGGCCGTTTTCTCGACGATCGCGAGACCCTGGTTCAGGCGGTGAGTGATCTCGGCGGTGGCTTCTGGGTGATGGCGCCGTTCCGCACGGACGACGGTTTTACTGTGCTGGTGAACCGTGGCTTCGTGCCGCCGGACAAGCGTGACCCGCAGGCTCGTCTGGCCGGCAAGCCCTCAGGCGAACACACTGAAATTCACGGCTTGCTGCGCATGAGCGAACCGAAGGGCGGCTTCCTGCGCAACAACGATCCGGCTGGTAACCGCTGGTATTCGCGCGATGTCCAGGCGATCGCCACCCAGCAAGGCATCGTGGAGGCCGCCCCCTACTTCATCGATGCCGACGCCACTTCCAATCCCGGCGGATGGCCGGTCGGCGGCCTGACGGTCGTCTCGTTCCACAACAGCCACCTGATCTATGCCGCCACGTGGTTCGGGCTGGCCTTGATGATGCTGGGCGCCGTTGCCTTCCTGTGGCGTCATGAGATGCAAGAGAGGCAACGGCTACCAGAAACGAGTGGTATGAGCGACCCTGCCTAATGCATGTCGCCCAAAAGTGACCTCGGTTTTGGGAGAACGACATGCATAAAAACAAAAGACCTAAAGCGCGTCGCATTGATCCGTTTCGACGCGACGCGCTTTAGTGTCTGATCATTCCGGCATCGACATTCAGCGTCTGGCCGGTGATCCAGCGCGCGTCCTCGCTCGCCAGGAACGACACGACATCGGCGATGTGCTCCGGCTGGCCCTTGCCCTTCATCGCCTGCAGCATCTCGACGAAACCGAACGCCTCATTGTGCGGGCTGGCCTTGACGCCGTCGCTCTCGATCAGGCCAGGCGTCACCGCGTTTGCCGTGATGTTGTATTTGCCAAGTTCGGTGGCCATCGCCCGGGTGAAGCCGATGACGCCACCCTTGGCCGCGACGTAAGCCGCCATGTTGGGCGTGCCGGCGAAGAAGGTGTTGGAGGCGATGCTGATCACCCGTCCGGCCTTGCCCGCCGCCCGCATCTGGTCGGTCGCCGCGCGGCTGACGATGAAGGTGCCGGTGAGGTTGACGTCGATGATCTTGCGCCAATGATCGAGGTCGACATCGTCCCAGGCGATGAACGGCACGATGCTGGCATTGTTGACCAGGATGTCGACGCCGCCGGTCAGCGCCTGGATCTCGGCAAACAGCGCCTTGACCGATGCCGGATCGGAAATGTCGGCGGTGATCGCCTTGACCTTTCCGCCAATCGACGCGGCGGCGGCCTTGGCGCCCTCGGCATTGATGTCGCTGACGATGACGGTAGCCCCGTCGGCCGCGAGCCGCGTCGCGATCGCCTTGCCGATGCCCTGTGCCGCGCCCGTAACCAGCGCCGTCTTTCCCGCAAGCCGTCCAGTCATGAAAAATGCTCCCTCAATCTTTGATCTGGTGATGTGTGTTCAGGCGTCGGCGTCGATAACCGCCAGCGCCGCGTCTATGCCCTTGCCGACCGCAAGCTTCTGGCCGGCCGCGTTCATGGCGCCGCCAAGCGCCGTCAGCGCCGCGATCGCATAGATCGGCTGCGCAGTCGGGCCCATATGGCCGATGCGCGTCAGCTTGCCCAACGTTTCGCCGCGGCCCGATGAAAACACCACGCCGTAGCGAGCACGCGCCGCTATCCTCAGCGCCTTTTCATCGACGCCCTCGGGCGTGCGCACGGCCGTGGTGCTTGGCGAGGCGATCTTGTCGTTGGCGGCCCAGATCGACAGGCCCATGCCGACGACGCCCGTACGCATGGTCTTTGCCGTCAGCGCGTGGCGCGCCCATACGGCCTCGGGGCCTTCGGTGAGATAGAGGTCGAGCGCGACATCAAGGCCGTTCACTTCCGCCACCGAGGGGGTGAACGGAAACGGCTTGTCGCGCGACCAGGCGTATTCCCAGTCGACGATGCTCAGCACCGACGCGCGGGGTGCTGCCTTGTTGGCTTTCATCTTGGCCCAGGCGCGCTCGCTGACGCCCATGATCGTCAGCGCCGGCGGCGCTCCCAGGCACTTACCGGGGCCGGTCACATAGATGTCGGCTTTGCAGTCCTCGGGATGTGTCTTCATGCCGCCGAACGAAGAAACCGCGTCGACGATCAGGTAGGCGCCATGGGCCGAGACCAGTGCGCCGATGGCGTCGATCGGGTTGATGGTACCCGACGGCGTGTCGTGGTGGCAGACGGATACGATGGTGATTTCCGGATGCGCCTTGAGCATGTCAGCAACCGCTTGCGGGTCGATCGCCTCGTTATAGGGCACCTCGATTTCGAGCAGATGCGGCGAATAGCGTTTCGCCCAGTAGCCGAACCCCTTGCCGTAGACGCCGGAAGCAAGATTGAGCACGACGTCGTCGGGCGTGATCAAGGATGCAGCGGCGGCCTCGAGGCCCAGCACCGGCTCGCCATGCAGGATCAGCGGCTTGTTGGACAGCCGCATTGCCTTCTGCGCCTTGTCGACCACCTTCTCGTAGAACAGCTGGAACGCCGGGTCGTAGTCGTAAAGCACCGTGCGCGAGAGGCCGCGCAGCACTTCTGGATAGGCGTTTACCGGGCCCGCGGTCAGCGTGATGACCGGATCGGCGTGATCTGAATAGCGCATGGTCTTGTCTCCGGATTGGCGGCGATTAGAGCATGATCCCGAAAAGTGGGAACCGGTTTTCGCGGACAAACGGTTTTCGTTTGTCCAGAGATCATGCTCCAACAAAAAGCTAGATCAGGATGAATGGTGCAACCATCATCCTGATCTAGCCGTAGAACTGGGTGCCGGTCTTGTAGGTCTTGAAGTTGTCCATGTCGTGCGAGTACATCAGCTCGGCGCCGTGATCCTCGGCCAGTTTCTTCACTTTGCGCATGGAATTGACGCCCGCGACCGGGTCGATGTGGAAGGCCGCCTGGCACAGCGTTTCAAGGCTCTTCTGCGTATAGGCGGCGTCGATGGTGAACATGATCGGCTTGCGCTTGGGGAACTCGACCAGCAGGCTGTAATGGCCGATCGAATGGCCCGGCGTCGAGATCAGCTTGACGCCCTTGGCAAGATCGATGTCGCCGTCGATCCCTTCGAAGGTCGAGTTGGCGCGCGTCGTGCCGGCCAGCAGCTGCGCGGTCGCGCCACGGGCCTCCGCCGCTTCCGCCGAGAAGCTCAGGTCCGAATAGCCGAGATGTTCGAAAGGCTCGGGGCTGCAGGCCTGCGGCACCTCCGTGCGGTGGCAGATTTTCTTGGCATGTGGAAAATACTTGTTGCCGCCGCAATGGTCGAAATGGAAATGCGAATTGACGACGACGTCGATGTCCTTCGGCTCGAGCCCAAGCAGGGCAAGCGCACCGGGAATCGTCTGGTGCTTTTCCTGGATCGGCTTTTCGAACGGCAGCACCTTCATGACGTGGTCGTAGTCGTAGCCGGTGTCGATGAGGAAGCGGCCCTCGGCATGCTCGATCAGGATCGAATAGACCGGGAAGCGCACTTCGCCACCAGGGCCGCGATTCCAGAACACATGATAGCCGTCGAGAACGAGCGAGCCGCCGTCGAGCAGGTAGACCTTGGTATCCGACATTGTTGCCTCCTGTTTTGGCGCGGGTCCCGTCCGCGCATCTGTTGTTGTCAGCGCGCACCGCGCTCGTATGGAATGCCGAGTGCCGCCGGCAGGCTGGCGCGCCGCCCGAACAGCACCAGCATGATCATGACAGCCAGGAACGGCAGCATCTGGATGACGTCGGTCGGTATGTTGATGCCCGCCACCTGCATGGCGGTCGTCAGCGATAGGCAGACGCCGAACAGCAAGGCGCCGAACAGCACCCAGATCGGCCGTCCCCGCGCCAGCATGGCCAGCACGATGCCGAGAAAGCCGGCGCCGTTGGTGATGAACGGAATGAACAGGCCGGCCCCGACATTGGCGAGATAGGCGCCGCCGAGCCCCGCCAGTGCCCCGGTCGTCAGCACCGCGATGGTACGGGTCCTGATGACGTCGATGCCGGCGACGTCAAGCGCGGCCGGCTTGTCGCCGGCGGCCTGCAGATTGAGGCCGAGCTGCGTGCGTCGGTAGAGGTAGCTCATGCCGAACACCAGCGCGACCGCCAGATAGACGATCAGATGGTGTTTGAAGAAGGCCGGCCCGATCACCGGGATGTCCGACAGCAGCGGAATGACGGTCGCGTCCGCCGCCGGCAGGCGGGGATAGCTGCGCGAGAACTGGAAATGGTGAAGTAGCGCTGTCAGGCCCTCGAGACCGAGCGTCAGCGCGATACCGATGACGATCTGGTTCAACCCGATACGCACGCACAAGAGCGCCATGATAGACGCCACCGCAGCGCCGCCGGCGGCACCGGTGAGGAAGCCCAGCCAAAGCGACCCGGAATAGAAGGCGCCGACGAAGCCGAGATAGGCGCCGGCAAGCATCATGCCTTCGATGCCGATGTTGAGCACACCCGCCTTTTCCGACATCTGCTCGCCGAGCCCGGCAAGCAACAGCGGGATCGCCGCGGTGACCGCGCCGAACAGGAGCGCGCTGAGGAAGACTTCGCTGAAGAGCCCGGTCACGCCCTAGGCCTTCCGCGACTGGTTGTATCGATGGTCGAAATATTCGGCCAGAGCGAGCACGATCAGCACGATGGAGACCAGCACCAGCGTGAAATGATTGGGTACGCCAAGCCGCCGCGCAGCACTCTCGCCGCCGATCGACAGCACCGAAAGCAGGAACACGAAGCCGATTGCCGCAAAGCCGTTCATGCGGGCCAGGAACACCGCGGGAATGACCGCAAGGCCATAAGCAGGGTTCCAGTCGGCACGGACATTGCCCTGCACGCCGATGATGTCGACCGCGCCAGCCAAGCCGGCTAACCCAGCCGAAATGGCAAAGACAGCTATGGTCAGGCCGGGCACGCCCAGCCCCGAATGAACCGCCGCGCGCGGGTTGGCGCCGACGATCCGCAATTTCAGCCCGAACGCCGTGCGCGTCATCACCAGATGCACGATGATGATCGCCGCCAGCCCAAGCAGCAGGCCGCTGGTGATCGTCGTTTCGAACAGGCGCGGCAGCCGGTCTTCCACCGGCAGCGTTCGGGTCTGCGGAACGGTCGTGGAGGGATCGCGAAACACCAGCTTGACCAGCACATTGGCCAACGACGTGCCAAGGAACGTCATCATCAGCGTGGTGATGATCTCGTTGACGCCCTGATAGGCGCGCAGCAGCGCGGGCACCAACGACCAGATCATGGCGACAACCATGGCGATGAGGAACGCGCAGAACAGCGCCAGCCAGGCCGGCATGATCTGAACGAACACCGGAGCACTGGCAGCCGCCGTCACAGCACCAAGCAGGAACTGGCCGTCGCCGCCGAGATTCCACATGCCGGCGCGAAAGGCCACGATCAGGCCCGCGGCAAGAAACAGCAGCGGCGCCATGCGGGTCAGCGTCTGCTGGATGCCGAGCGGCGAAAACAGGCCTTTCTCCAGCACATAGCCATAATAGGCGAGCGGATCGACGCCGACGGCAAGCAGGATGCAGCCGGCAATGACCAGAGCGGCAAGGATGGGCCCAAGCGTCATCAGCAGCCGATGCAGGATGTCGCGGCGCGTCGCCGCCCCGCTCGTGGCATCGAGTGCACTGGCGGTGGGTGCGGTGTCGATGCTCATGCGGCAAGTCCGATCATCAGGCGACCGACCTTGGTGCGGGCGTCGTCGGCATTGGCGACCGTGCCGACCAGCGCTCCATCGGCGATGACGGCAATGCGGTCGCACATGCTCAGCAACTCCTCGAGGTCGGTGGAGATCAACAACACGGCAAGGCCGCGCGCCGCCGTGTCGCGGATGCGCTGGCGCGACGCCAATGTGTTGGCGAGATCGAGCCCGTAGGTCGGCTTGTTGAAGATCACCACTTTCGCGCCTTCGGCCAGTTCGCGCGCCAGCAGCACCTTCTGGATGTTGCCGCCGGAGAGCCGTGCGACCGGCGTCTTCAGGCTTGGCGTGCGCACATCGTATTCGCGCACCAGTTGGGCGGCGCGCTTGTCGATCTCGCCGCGCTGCTCGACGCCGTTGCGCCAGAACGGCGCCGCGCCGACCTGCTTGAGAAAGAAATTGATCGAGACCGGGAAGGTCCCGACGGTGCCCTCGCCCAGCCGGTCGTCGGTCAGGTAGCGAAGACCGCGCTGGCGGCGTTCGCCGACGCTCAGGGCCTCGATAGCGGTGCCCTCCAGCCGCACCGAACCGCTTGTCGCCACGCGCTGGCCAGCCAGCGCCTCCGCCAGCTGTTTCTGGCCGTTGCCGTCGATGCCGGCGATGCCCAGTATCTCGCCCGGGCGGATATCGAAGGAGATCGACGACAGGCCCGGCGCATTGTCCGTTGCCGCGACCGCTAGGTCCGCGACCTGAAGCAGCGGGGCGGCATCCGTGCGGACAGTGCGAACTGGACGCTCGACCACTTCCGGGTCGTCCTTCTGCTTGCCGAACATCAATTCCACGATTTCGGAGATGATCTCCTGTTCGCCGAGCGCCCGAAACCGCTCGGGCGGGATCTCGCCGACCTTGCGGCCGAGCTTCAGCACCGAGATGCGGTCGCCGAAGGCCGCCGCCTCCTTGAGCTTGTGCGTGATGAAGACGATCGCCAGGCCCTGCTCGACCAGGCGGCGCATCAGCGCGCCCAACTCGTCGATGCCCTTCGGCGTCAGCATCGAGGTGGATTCGTCGAGGATCAACAGGCGGCTGTTGCGCACCATGGCGCGCAGGATTTCGACCTGCTGCTGCTCGCCAAGCGAAAGCTCCGATACCTTGGCATGCAGCTTCACCGTGATCCCAAGGCTGCTGGTGATCTCGGAGACGCGCGCCGCCAGCTCTTCGGTCCTGGGCCGCTGCCACCACGGTCCGCCGAGCAACAGGTTCTCGGCCACGGTCAGCGTCGGCACCAGCATCATGTGCTGGAAGACGGTTCCGATGCCGAGCGCCAGCGCATGGCGCGGCGAATTGATTGGCGTCGGTTTGCCGTCGACCAGGATGCGTCCCTCGTCCGGCTGCTGCAGGCCCGACAGCATGCCGATCAGCGTGGATTTTCCCGCGCCGTTCTCGCCGAGCAGCACATGCACCTCGCCCGGACGGATCGACAGGTCGATGCTGTCATTGGCGATAATGCCGGGAAATCGTTTGGTCACGCCTTCAAGCGCGACAATGTCGCGCCCGGCAACGGACGATGAAGAAGAACTGCTCATGAAAGCCCAGCACTGAAAAATGGAATCGTCCGGAGGGGTGAACGGATCACCCCTCCGGCAGCCGATCTTGGTCGCCTTACGGGGCGACGCTTGTCATCAGCGCCCTGACGGCGGCTGCGTCAAACACCGGATCGACCTTGATCTTGCCGGAGATGACGTCTTCGCGCACCGCCTGGATTTCCGCCCAGACATTGTCCGGGATCGCGGCGGTCCTCAGCAGCTTGACCGAGTCATCCTTGAGGCCGATCGCATAGTGCTTGGTGCCGAACGTGTCGGCCTTCAGGTCGGCGATCATCGCCGCATAGACGGGCTCGATGTTCCACACCACTGACGACAGCAGGAAGCCCTTGTCGATCGGCGACTTGTCGCCGATGACGTCGATGAAATAGACCTTGCCGCCATCCGCTGCCTTGGTCGTCTCGACCGCCTGCAGCATGCCGAAGCTCGAACCATTGCCCTGGCCGAAGATGATGTCCGCGCCCGACGCGATCACGCTTTCGGTGACGCGCTTGCCGCCGGCCGCATCGCTGTAGGCAGCCGGCCCGATCACCGCATAGGTGATCTTGACGGCCGGGTTCTCCGCCTTCACGCCCTGCGCGAACGCCGCCGACTGCGAATTCCATGATGGCGGTTCGCCCGATACGACGATGCCCACCGACTTCGAGCGCGACATCTTGGCGGCGAGACGGCCGGCAAGATATGCGCCCTGGTGGCCGCTCAGCGTGTAATCGGCGACAAGGCCCTTCTCCAGGCCATTGGGGGTGTCGACGATCGCCACCGGAACCTTCAATTCCTTGGCGATTTCGGGTGCCGAGGTGTTGTACCCGCTGGCATGTGCGATCAGCAGGCTGGCGCCATCGGACGCTAGTTCGCGCAAGGTCGGACGGACATCGCCATAGCCGAGGCCCTGGGCCACGACCACTTCGACGCCGGCGGCCTTGCCCGCCGCCTTGGCGGCGTCGATGCCCTGCTGGTTCCAGCCATAATCCGTGCCTTCTTCGGGCGTCAGGATGGCGATCGACTTGACCTCACCGGCAAACGCGCCGCCCATCAAGACGGAGCTCAATATAATTGCGCTTACACTGCTCTTCAGAAGCTTTAACATGTTACCCTCTCCATTTGATTCACTGACAAATATTCTTATTGTTATTGCGCAAAAGCGAGATAGACTGCCTGAACAATTAAATACGGAGCTCAGGCAAAGTGAAGATTCGTTATGTCCTTCCGGCGATTCTAGCGTTCACGTCTTTCGCCAACGCGGTTGAGTTGCACCACGTCATCGTCCGCATCGGAACTGACGGGCTCGATATGGTGCCGTTGACGATTTCGAATGCGGGCAGTGAAGTTCTGTCCTGCAACGCTGACTTCGCCCACTGGTATTCGGCCGGAATCGCGATGGTCGAACCCGGCAAGAGCGCCCGCGTCGAACTCTGGTTCGATGCGAAGACCGGCACCTTCACGATCCTCAACGACCACAGAGAGAATCTGCCTGTCGAGCGGCTGTGGTGTGGCCTGGCTGGCCGCGCATACGCCACCCGCGTGCAGATCACGCTCGACCGTGCCGACGCGGCCAAGGGCAAGCGCGCCGTGTCCTGCGACGTCGAGCAGGACAGCCTGGTCTGCCGATAGACGCTCATCGACCTGCCCGCTCGCACATCGCGCACCTATTCCTTCGCCAGGAATGTGTCGGTGAACACATCGTCCGCCGAGAGCGTCGCCTTGAGCACGCCCTGATCCGTCAGCGTCTTCAGGGTTTCCTCCCACTGCGTCTTGGTCATCCAGCCAAGACCGTGCTCCTTGGTGTCGGGGCTGGTGAAGGTCGACGCGATGTCGGCGTTGATCTGCGCCAGCAGCACATCCTTCTTGTCGGCGTAGCCGGGCACCGCCTTGGCGGTGATCTCGGCGGCCTCTTCCGGATGCGCCACGACATAGTCGAAAGCCTCGCGGTATGCCTTGACGAAGCGGGCGACGACGTCCGGCTTGTCCTTGATCATCTTCTGCGAGGTGAAAAGACCCGAGCCATAGGCCTTCCAGCCATAGTCGGTGCCCATCATGATGCTGAGCGAGCCGGGGCCGCCGGCCTTGGCCTCCAGTTCGGGAACCTCGGCATCGACATAGCCGACCACCGTCTGCACCCGGCCCAGAAGCAAATAGCTTTCATAGGGCGGCGAGACGCTGTTCAGCGTCATGTCCTTTTCGGTCAGGCCATTGGCGGCCAGGAAACCCTTGAAGAAGAGATAGGTCGAACCGGCGGGGTGAATGCCGATGGTCAGGCCCTTGAGGTCGGACGGCTTGGCCAGCTTCACCGTCTTGGCCAGCGAAATGATCGCCAGCGGCGAGTGCTGGTTGACCGCCGCGAGCGCCACGACCGGAACATCCTGCGACCGTGCGACGGCGAGCGTTGGGAGATCGCCGAAGCCGAAATCGGCGTTCCCGTTGCCCACTAGGCGCATGGCGTCGGGCGAACCGGAGCCCTTGCGGATCTCGGCGACGTCGATGTCGTTCTTGGCGAAGAAGCCCTTTTCCTTGCCGACGAAGAACATGGCATGGTTGCCGCGCACCACCCAGTCGAGCTGGACGTTGACCTTGTCCGCCGCCAGGGCCGCGTTCGAGAGGCCGATGGCACCGGCAAACGCCGCTAAGGTAACGGCCTTGATAAGTGAGCGTCTCAGCATTGATCGATCCTCTTCACGTTGGCTGTCCCAGAAAACCTAGGCCTGGCTGAATTTCGGCGCCCACGGCACCACGATGCGTTCGAGAATTTCGGCGGCGTAGTAGAAGGCGATGCCGAGCACGGAAACGAGCAGCAGCGCCGCGAACACCAGCGCGGTGTCGAGCTGGGTCGACGCGAACTGGATGACGTAGCCGAGACCATCCGAGGCGCCGGCGAATTCGCCGACGATGGCGCCGATCACGCTCAAGGTCGCGGCGATCTTGGTTCCGGCCATCAGGTTCGGTAGCGAGTGCGGGACGCGAATCCTGAACAGGATCTGCGTTGGACTGGCGCCGACCGAATTCATCAGCGACAGCAGCGAGCGGTCGACCGACTGCATGCCGGCCAGCATCGACAGCGTCACCGGAAAGAAGGCGATGACCAGGATCAGGCCGATCTTGGGCGCGAGCCCATAGCCGAACCAGAGGATGAAGATCGGCGCCAGCGCCACCTTGGGCACATTCTGGAACAGCACCACCAGCGGATAGAGCGCGCGCCCCAGCCAGTCGAAGCGCACGATGACCAGCGCAATGGCAATGCCGACCACGACCGAGACCAGGAACCCGAACAGGATCTCGCCCGCCGTCACCAGCGTCGCCTGCATCAGCGTTGCCCATTGCGCGACCAGCGATTTCGCGATCTCGGATGGGGCGGGGATGATGAACGCGGATATGGCGAAGATCCGCACCGCGGCTTCCCACGCCACGATCGTGACCAGCAGCAGGATGACCGCCGGAAGCCAGCTGCCAGTCGCGGCACTCCAGCTTGAGGCCGTCCGTGGCTCGGAGAGATTCGTGACGGGTTGATCGCTCATGACCCGCCTCCCGGTTGATGGCTGGCGCGCAGCATCGTGCGCAACTGAACCACCAGCCTGACGAATTCCGGATCTTCCGTCACAGTCAGGTCGCGTGGATAGGGCAGCCCGATGTCGAGGCTCTCGGTGATCCTCCCCGGCTTGATCCCCAGCACATGGACGTGGCGCGACAAATGGATGGCTTCGTCGATCGAATGGGTGACGAGCACGATCGTCTTGCCGGTGCGCTGCCAGATCTCCAGCAGCGACTGGCCCATCGAATCGCGGGTAATGGCGTCGAGCGCGCCGAATGGCTCGTCCATCAGCAGCACCGCCGGGTCGAGTGCCAGCGCACGGGCGATGGCGACCCGCTGCCGCATACCTCCAGACAATTCATTGGGCCGCTTGTGGGCGCTGTCGCCCAGCCCGACCAGCTCCAGCATCTCCTGGCCGCGTGCCCGCAAATCCGCGCGCGACAGCGACCTGTCGGCAATGCCGAGCAGCATTGAGGCATTGTCGACGGCGTTCTTCCAAGGCAGCAAATTGGCGTCCTGGAAGACGAGGCCGATCATGCGCTTGCGCGCTGCCTCGACGGGCGAAAGCCCGGCAATCGAAACGCTGCCGCTTGACGGGCTTACGAGCCCAGCCAAAACCTTGAGCAAGGTGCTCTTGCCGCAGCCGGAAGGACCGATGAGGGATACGAACGACCCCTTCGGCACCGAGAGATCGATGTTCTGGAGCACCGTCTGCCGGGCCATGACCACCGAAACACCCTTGGCGGAGATCAGATCGTCATGGCGGATATGGGCCGGCTTGCCACCGGCTGCTCGGATGGTTTCAATACGCATGGCCTGCCCCGCGCACTGTCGTCAGCCACGCCGCCTGGTCCGTGACGGCGCGCTTCGCGCAAATGGCCAACCAGTGGAACTCCCCAACCCGGCCAGCCTCTTGCGCCATGTGTGCCATCGACTACTCCCGGCCTTCCAGGATGCGCCGAACCGCGACGAGCTTGCGCGCCCGTTCGGACTGCAGCGCCTTGGTCTGTTCGGGTGTGTAGGAGAACATGCCCTCGCCCGACTTGATGCCGAACTTCGACGCCCCGGTCTTCTCCAGCACCATCGGCGCGACATCGTCGCGATTGGACAGATCGGCGTTCAGGAAGGACGAGACGGATTTGTAGATATCCAGCCCCGCCATATCGAGCAGCGCCATCGGCCCGACGACGGCGATCTTGTAGCCGATGCCCCAGGATACGCAGGTGTCGAGGTCTTCCGGCTCGATGACGCCACGCTCGACAAGGTCGACCGCCTCGCGCAGCAGCGCATAGAGCACGCGGTTCTCGACGAAGCCTGGAACGTCCTTCATCACCACCACCGGCAACAGGCCGATCGAGCGGATCAGGTCGCGGATAGCAGCCACGGTCTGCGGCGCTGTCTTCTCCCCACCGATGACCTCGATCATTGGGATGATGTGCGGCGGGTTCGACCAGTGCATGCCGACCATCCGCTCGGGATGCGAGATATGCGCCTGCAGCTTGGTGATCGGAATGCCTGATGTGTCGGACGCGACGATGACCTTCGGGCCGATCAGCGGATCGATGTCACGATAGGTCTGTGCCTTGATGTCGATATTCTCGGGCACGTTCTCGATGACCAGTTCGGCGCCATCGACGGCCTCGGCGATCGTCTCAACGAAACGCACGCTGCCGGCACCGGCTTCAGGCGCCTTGATGTCGAGACGGTCGAGCACGCCGCCGGCGAGGTCAAGCATGCCGCGGGCGCGCTCGATTGCCGCCGGCGCAACATCATACGCCGTGACATCGAGCCCGCCACGCGAAAGCCGCGCGGCGATGCCCGGACCCATCGTGCCCAATCCGATGAGGGCAGCGCGCTTGATCATCATGCAGCCTTTGCGGGCGCAGGCGCGGTTGCCGCCTTGAAGGCCGGGCGAGCTGCGATGGCGGCCACCCAGCGCTCCAGATTGGGCATCGACGGCCGGTCGATCTTGAAGTCGGCGCAGCGCTTCAGGATCGGCGCGCAGGCTATGTCGGCAAGGGTCAGCTTGCCGAGCGCCAGGAAATCCTTGCCGGCCAGATGACCGTCAACGATCTTGAGCTGCGCGACGAGGTCCTTGACCTGTTCCTTGTATTCAGCGGTCTGTTCGTCGGACGTCAGCTTGGCGCCCTTGAAGGCGGCCAGATAGCCGGGATTGACGGCTGCCAGCAGGAAATCCATCCAGCGCTCGACCTCGGTCTTCTCCGCCGGCGTGGCACCCGTGAGCTGCTCGCCGCCCGTTGCCGCCAGATAGCGCAGGATGGTGTTGGACTCCCAGATCACCGTGTCGCCGTCGACCAGCGTCGGCACCTTGGAGGTCGGGTTGAGCGCCTTGTATTCCGCCGTCTGCGTGTTCTCGAACTGGCGACCGTAGTCCTCGCGCTTGTAGGACGCCCCAAGTTCCTCGAGCATGAAGAGGACCTTTTGAACGTTGCCTGATGTCTGGCGGCCTAAGAGCTTGTACATGTCGTCTCCTCGATTATGTCTTGCCTATTTGCCGGCCGGCAGCGGCTTGTAGACGATGGCGTCCATTTCGATCTTGGTGTTGATGACCGCCTTCGCCTCGACGGTCGTGCGTGCCAGCACAGCGTCGCCGATACCTTCGAGGAACGCCTTGTTGTAGCGGCCGAAGTCACGCGTATCCTCGAGATAGGTGGTGATCCTGACCACATCCGACAGCGTCGCGCCCTCATCGGCGATGACGCGCGCAATGGTCCTCAGCGTCGCCAGGGTTTCCTCCTCGATCGTGCCGCTGATCATGTTGTTGTTCTCGTCCTTCGGCACCTGGCCTGAAACGAAAATGTAGTCTCCTGCCCGCACCGCCGGATGAAACGGGAGGTTCGGGTTCTTCTTGCCGATCGCATAGTGCGTCGCTGATTTTTGCTGCTGTCGCTCAATGCCTACTCCTAGAGAACAGTCGTCTCGATAATATCCACCCCACGGATTCGGTCGATCAGATAGACGATGCCACGGTCGTCTATGGTCACGTCATTGGATGAGGAACGCTCGGCGCCTTCCGGCGCATCGGGCATGAAATGGCCGACTTCCTTCGGCGCGAATGGGTCGGCGATATCGACCAGCCGCAGCCCCTGAGCGAACCATGCGAATGGAATAATCGTGCCCTTGAAGCGCTCCGACGGCTGGTGGCAGCCGGTCATCTGCGGCTGCGGCGAACCATCCACGTCGAGGCCAGGCACCTGGAAGGTCGAGATCGGCAGCGGGTTGGTCTCGTCGGTGATGTCGTAGATCCAGGTGAAGGCCGGCGCCGATGGCCTGAGCTTGGCGACGTCCTCATCCGCCACCACCATGATGTTGCGGCCCTTGAGCGGCTGTGGGATCGGCAGGCAGGTGTGGGTGGGATGCGGGAAGCTCGGGCTCGAATTGACGTGCGAGACCAGTTTCGGCTTGGTGATGTCCGAAATGTCGAGGATGAACAGGCCGTGATGCCAGTAGCTGACATAAAGCCGGTCGCCCATGCGCAGCGGATGGTGGCAGCGCGGCGTGACATAGTCATGCCAGGGATATTCTTCGCCGCCGCCCGTCCACTGGCCGGGAATCCACCAGCGCCCGACCTCCACCGGATGTGTCGGATCGATGAGGTCTAGGATCATCACGATGTTGCCGACATAGCCGTCGGCGGTCGGCGAGATGTAGGCATAGCGGCCGTCGAAATCGTAGCGATGGACGCCCTTGCCGCCGGTTGTCCATTTCGAGATCAGCTTCGGCTGTGCCGGCTTGGTGGTGTCGTAGAGCGCCAGCCCGCCACCGAAATCGGCCGGGCCTTCATTGCCGAAGCGCTCGTGGTTGATGATCATCAGCCCGTCCTTGGCGCGCACCTTGTGCGAGTGCCAGCCGGGCGGGACATCGATCGTGGTTATCTTGCGCGGATTGCGGGGGTCGGAAATGTCGACCAGAGTCGTGCCGCTTGGCGGCCGCATGTGGCCGATATAGAGGATGTTGCCGTCGATCCAGACCTGGCCGCCGCCGGGGCAATCCACGTGGCCGATCTGCTTGGTGTTGAACGCTGAGACCAAATGCGTACGCCCTTACTGCTGAAACGTCATTTCCGATGTCCGCGCCGCCAATGGCGGCGGGACGTTGCGTGCTGAAAAGCCGACTAGACGAGACGAAGCAGATCGCCGGCCTGGTTGCGGCCCCAGCGCTTGTAGAGAAGCAGCGCCTTCTGCGTCGGCGCATCGGTCGCGCCGAAGAAGATCACCGGCTCGGTCGAGGAGCCGTTGACATGCTCGACCCATGATCCGCCGGGGATGGCGATGGTGTCGAACTGGTTCCAGTCGTAGCGCTTGCCGTCGATGATCGAATGGCCGTTGCCGCGGAACGGCGCCAGAAGCAGGCTGGCGGTTTCGCGCTGCGGCAGCGTCTTCTCGCCGGGGCGAAGCATCTGGACGTAGAAATTGATGGTGTGGAAGACCGGGCCGCCGGTGGTCGGGTCGACATAATCGATGACGATGCCTTCATGAGGGTCGCCGTCCCAATCCTTGTGGGCGTCGAGGACAGCTTCCATCTTCTCCCAGCGATAGACATACATCGGCGACGACAGGCCGCCGCCGCGCTTGTGGTCGACGAAACGCGGCATCAGGCCGCCCTCGCCATAGATGCGCTGCGAGTAGTCGCTCGGATAGCGCGCGGTCTGCACCTTCTTCTCGACTTCCTTGCCGTCGACCATCTCGGTGTACTTGTGGTCAAAATGCACGGCATGCAGCGTCTCGACCAGTGGCAGGTCGAGCACCGACAGGTTGACCGCCTGCTCGCCGCCGACCGTGCCGTGATTGTGCCAGGCGTCATTCGGCGTCAGCACCATGTCGCCCGGGCCAAAGACCACGTCCTCGCCCTCGACGCCGGTGAAGTTGCCCCTGCCGGTCAGGCCGAAGCGGATGGCGCTCGGCGAATGCTTGTGCGGCGGCATGATCTCGTCCGGATCGTTCAGACGATAGGCGGTGTACATCGTGCTGACCGAGGCGCGCTTGGGCGCGAGGCCAGGATTGACCAGGATCAGCGACCGGCGCTCGCTGTCGTCCATGGTCACCAGTTCGGCGGCGCGCTGCAGCAGCGGCTCGATGTCCGAATAGGACCAGACGAAAGGAACCGCCTTCGATGTCGCCATCAACTGCTTGATCTCGTCATGGTCGACGCCTTCCGACGTCGCCCAGAACGGAAACATGTTTTTCGCGTAGAGGGCATCATAGAGGCCCTTGAGCGCCGCCTTCTTGTTGGTGAGCGTATCGTTTGCTGGTTGCGCCACGGACATATCGGACACCTCTCGTCACGAAGAAAATGCTTTTAACCAACTCAACCGTATTCGCATTGGTTTTACTCGACAATCCCCAAATTGCGAAATTTGAAAGTTTTTGGTTGAGCTGCATTTTTGAGAGGCAAATGCCCGAAAATGGGCAGAAATGGCCTAAGAATGCACAAATTCCGCCCGATTCCGCCGGGTACGACAAGAATACCACGGCCACGACGGACGACGCGCAGTTCAACCAATGCAGATTTTATGCTCAACCAAACGATTTTGGTTGCAGTCAGGCCTTCGCCCGTCAGGCCGCCATGCTTTGTTCGGCGCGGCTGCGGATCATATCGGAGGCCTTTTCGGCGATCATGATGACCGCCGCATTGATGTTGCCGCAGACGAGATCCGGCATCACGGACGCGTCCACCACACGAAGTCCCCCGACGCCTCGCACCCGCAATTGCGGATCGACCACCGAGTCCGCATCGACCCCCATGCGGCAGGTGCCGGCCGGATGATGCACGGTGATCGATGTCTTGCGGATATGCTCGTCGATCTCGTCATCGCTCTCACATTTCGGGCCGGGGAAGAATTCCGCGCCAACGAACGGCGCCATGGACGGCTGGCTGGCAAGGTTGCGCGCGACGCGGAAACCGGCGCGAAGCGACTGCCAGTCACGCTGCGAAGAAAGGAAGTTCTGATGGATCAGCGGGGCGGCCAAGGGATCGCTCGACGCCAGCTTCACGCTCCCCCTGCTCTCCGGCTGCACGGCAACGATGCGCGTTGCGAAGCCGTCCGCGAACGGCGCCTTGAACGGCGCCATGTATGGCCATGCCCCAAGCGGCGCGGCGGTGAAAAGCAGCTGCACATCCGGCAGCGGCCGGCTCGCATCGCTCTTCAGGAACGCAACGACACCACCAGGCACATCGCCTGAGAATCCCTTTCCGGTCAGGTAGGTCTTGACGAAATCGAGGCCGATACGATCGGCCCGCATCATCTTGAGGAATGGCCCCGGCTGCTTGCGCCGGTACATCAGGATGACCGAGACATGGTCCTGCAGGTTCTTGCCGACCTGCGTGCGATCGATTTTCGTCTCGATGCCATGCGCCGCAAGCTCGGCGCTGTCGCCAATCCCCGATACCATCATCAGCTGCGGCGTGTTGATGACGCCGCCGGCAAGCAGCACCTCGCGCCGCGCGAACACCTCATGCCCCGCGCCGCCTTTGGTGTAGGCAATGCCCGTCGCGCGGCCATCCTTCAGCAGGATCTTCGTCGCCATCGCGCCGGTCAGCACCTTCACATTGCCACGCCGCATGGCAGGCCGCAGATAGGCGGACGCGCTCGAGCAGCGGCGGCCATTCGCAATCGTCATCTGCAGACGGCCGAAACCCTCCTGTGTGGCGCCGTTATAGTCATCGGTCTGCGGGTATCCGGCGTCCCGGCTGGCGGTGGCGAAGGCCTCGATCAGTTCATCCTTGTAGCGGCAGAACTGGGTGCTCACCGGCCCGTCGCCACCGCGATACTGGTTTGCGCCCTTTTCCCAGCGCTCCTGCTTCTTGAAGTAGGGCAGCACCTTGTCGAAACCCCAGTCGGTCAGCCCGCTTGCCGCCCAGCGGTCGTAGTCCCCGCGATTGCCGCGCACATAAGCCATGGCATTGGTGGAAGAGGAGCCGCCGATGACCTTGCCGCGCGCGCATTCGACCTTGCGCCCGCCGACATTGGCCTCGGGCTCGCAGAAATACATCCAGTCGTGACGGCGCTCGGTCAGGATCTTGCCCCAGCCGAGCGGAATGTGGATCATCGGATCGCGGTCCCAATTCCCGGCCTCCAGCAGAAGCACCGACACCGACGGGTCTTCGCTCAGCCGGTTTGCCAGCACGCAGCCGGCCGATCCCGCACCGACAATGACATAGTCAAAGGTTTCGCCAGCCGGCATGCGTGATCCTCGGGAGAAGGACGGCCCGCCGCGATGGTAGCCGTCTACGAAGTCAGTCAACCATCGCGCAACTGGTGTTGTCAACCACTACAGACAGATGTAGATTGGTTGAGTTGGTTGAGTGCCGTTTCCATCGGGTTTCGTGTCACAATAGGATAATCGGACGTTGAGTCGGCGTCTGCCGACCAGACAGGAGATTTGGTTTTGAGCGCATTCGAGCCGCAGATCGAACCATCGGATCTCGACGACATCATTGCCGCTGTCCGCCAGGTGCAGCAGGGCGGCGGCAAGCTGCCTTCCGAGCGCGACCTTGCCGAGCATCTGAACGTCAAGCGCCATCAGCTCCGCAAGGCACTTGAGGCACTGCGTCATGCCGGCGACCTGAAGCCGGCCCGTGCCAGGCGTGCGCCGACCGCGCTGCCCAGATATGGCGAGGAACTGGTCAGGGTCACCAACCCCATAGAGGTGCTGGAACTTCGCCTGATCATGGAGCCGGGCTTGGCCAGATTGGCATCCTTGCGCGCGTCTTCATTTGAAACGGCGAGAATCATGGATGCCGCAACCACGCCGGAGAATGCCCCGTCGGGCGAGGTCGACTTCGCCTTCCACCTCGCCATCGTCGCTGCTGCCCGCAACCATCTCGCCGCAGAGTTCTACAAGATGCTGCGCCAGGTCGG
Organism: Mesorhizobium sp. PAMC28654; assembly: GCF_020616515.1. Lineage (GTDB taxonomy): Bacteria > Pseudomonadota > Alphaproteobacteria > Rhizobiales > Rhizobiaceae > Mesorhizobium. The sequence continues at coordinate 4,756,207 of NZ_CP085135.1, read as the reverse complement.
CGTCGATGCCAGGGTGAAGGTCGCGCGCACCACCGCACCCACCTGCCCCAAGCGGATCGCCCAGCGCGACGGCGAGCATCGCCTGATCGCCGAAGCGATCTCGCAGCGCGATCCTGAAGCAGCGGAGGCCGCCATGCGCGCGCATCTCCTTTCCGTGCAGAGGCAGATCATGGAGCGGTCGAACGCCGGCGCCTTCGCGGCGTGATCGCCTCGCCAACCGACAATAAGCCTGCACGGGGAATTTCACATTGAAGCGTCATTTCGACGTGCTGGTCATCGGCGCGGGTTCAGCGGGCTCGGTTATTGCTAGCCGGCTAAGCGAAGATCTGTCTTGCCAGGTCGGCTTGATCGAGGCCGGGACAATGCCGGTCGATCCCGATATCGCCGACCCGCTGAAATGGACGATGCTGCAGGGCCGCGACTACGACTGGGCCTACCGCACCGTGCCGCAGCCCTTCACCGCCAACCGCGTGCACGAATGGCCGCGCGGCAAGATCGTCGGCGGCTCCAGCTGCCTGCATGCCATGGCCTATGTGCGTGGCCATCCCGACGACTTCGAACCCTGGGAGCACGCCGGCGGCGACCGCTGGTCCTATCAGGGGCTGCTGCCGGGTTTCATCCGTAGTGAAGCCTTTGCAGCCTTCGACGCGCCGACACGCGGCAGCAGTGGTCCCCTCGACGTCTACCTGCCGGATGCCGAGGTCAGTCCGGTCGTGCGTGCCTATATCGCCGCCGGAACAGCCATGGGCGTTCCCACCCTCACCGACCACAACAGTGGCGAACTGGTCGGCACCAGCCCTAATTCGCTGAATATACGAGACGGCAAGCGCCTGAGCCTCGCCGATGCCTACCTGTCGCCACAGGTGATGGCGCGGCCGAACCTGACCTTGCTCACCGGCCACGAGGTCGAGCATCTCGTGCTGGACGGCCACAAGATCACGGGCGTGATCGTGGTGTGCGAGGGTGAGACAAGGACGGTTTCGGCCGACCGCATCGTGCTCTGCGCCGGCGCCGTGTCCACGCCGCTCATCCTGATGCGCTCCGGCATTGGCCACCCCGATACGCTGAAGCAGGCGGGGATACGCTGCCTTGCCGATCGCACTCAGGTTGGCCGCAATCTGCAGGACCATCTGCTGGCGCTTGGCAACGTCTACGCCGCGAAAAAGCCGGTGCCGCCGTCCCGCCTGCAGCACTCTGAATCGCTGATGTACCTGCACAGCGACGACCCGACCCGTTCGACGGGAAGCCCGGATATTGCGCTCGCCTGCGTCGTCGCGCCGTCGGCGGCGGAAGGCCTGGATGCCCCGCCCTACGGTTCGGCCTTCACGATACTCTGTGGCGTCACCCACCCGACAAGCCGTGGCCGCATCACGCCGTCCGGACCGGGCCGCAACGATGTCCCCGTCATCGATCCGCATTATCTCGAAACCGAGCACGACCGCTCGGTTTTCCGGGCCGCGCTGAAGATGGCACGCGCTGTCGGCCATCATGCGGCACTGGACGAATGGCGCGACGCGGAAGTCCTGCCGGGTACGTCCGTGCAATCGGATGACGAACTCGATACCTTCATCGCCAGGGCCGCCTCGACGCACCATCATCCGGCCGGCACATGCCGGATGGGCAGGGATGCCGATGCCGTTGTCGACCCGGATTTGCGGCTGAACGGCTTCGACAATGTGTTTGTCGTCGATGCATCGGTCATCCCGACGATCCCAAGCGGGCCGATAAATGCCGCTGTGGTCGCCATCGCGGAAACCTGGGCGGCCTTGCCGATAGCCAGATAATTTCTGCTCCCGCGGGCAGCGATTACCGGCATAGAAAACAAAGAGCCCGCCAGGCAAGCCATGGCGGGCTCTTCAAAAAATGCCGAGGCTTGTTCAGTCGACCTTGACGACGAAGTGCTTCGTCACCGGCTCGATGATCTTCCAGGTTCCCTTGAAATCGGCTTCCACCACGAAGGCATCGCCAGGGCCCACTTCGACCGGCTCGCCGCCATCGGGCGTGATGATGATGCGGCCGGCGATCATGTGCACGAACTCATAATCGCTGTAGGTCGCATGATAGGTGCCAGGCGTAGCCTGCCAGGTGCCCGACATGACCTTGCCGTCGGCGGTCGTGTGCTGCACGGCGGTCTTCATGGTCGGCTTGCCTTCGACGACAACCCATCCTGCCAGATCGCCGGCATCAGCGTTTTCCACCGCCCCGAATTTGAGGATCGTCTTGCGTGTCATTGGAGGGCTCCGTTTGAAGGGTTGTCGTTGCAGGCATTGGCTACCTGACCGGTCAGATATCCGAAGCAGCCGATACGAGCAACGCTCTTGCCGACGAGACCGCGCCGGCCGAAGAAGCCATTGTGTCTTGCCCTTTTTGCGTGACAGCGTCACCCCTTGGAAAACATCTGCGAAACTCAGCTCCGTCGACGAAAGTTCTCATGGCCAGGAAACCGGTTCGGATCCTTGTCGATCTGCTCAACCAGAACTGGCCGGTCAGAAAAGCCAAGGCGTTCCGTAATGCCCTCGTTGAACGCAGCTTCCGCGCGCACGGGTTGGCGGAAGGCAGGGCATTCGCTGAAAAGCTTCAACGCACCGGCTCGCAACGGTTCTGCTTCTCCATAGCGTTCAACACACCCTGGGTCATCGATGCGCTCACCCGGGCATGGCCGCTCCACTGTCCCGGAATGACATTGGTCGTCATCGACAACTCCTCGAGGACATCGGCAAGGCCGATCATCGAGGGTATTTGCCGGGCACGCGGCATCGCCTATTTCGCATTGCCGGGAAACTGGGAAATGAACCCCAACCGGTCGCATGGAATAGCCATGAACTGGGTTGCTCATAACATCGTCAGCCATCTGCGCCCGGAGATCTTCGGATTCCTGGACCACGACTGTTTTCCCACCAGCGTCGTCGATATTCCGAAGCTGATGGAAGGGAAGGCCGCCTACGGCGCGAGACGCATTGCGAAGCGAGGCCTGGAAGGGTGGTTCCTGTGGGCTGGCTTCTGTTTCTTCCGATTTTCCGCAATGGACGGTGTCCAGATGGATTTCACCCCTCGCTTTGAAAGTGGGATGGATACCGGCGGCGGGAATTGGGCAGTGCTGTACCGCAGCCTTGACCCGACCAGTGTCGCCTATGCGGAAACGACGACGATTACCCTGACGCTGGGCGGAACCGAAGCCATCCACGGCATGCCGGGTGGCGTCTTCTTCCACGTTGGCGGAGCGTCCTACCGGCGTTTGATCAGCACGGCGCACTATCGCCGTCTGATGTCGGACCATGTCTGGGAGACCTGGCTCGGCGGCCCCGAGGGCCGCCTCGTCAATGACCTGTAATTGGCTGCTCTCGTGATTTGCGAAGCCCCGGGAGTACCTGTCATCAACTCCGGTCAGGCGGCCGCGATCGGAAAATCGTGGAAATGGACGACGACGCCGTCGGTGTCGATGAAGATGACCGCATAGGCGGGCGGTTCGAGACCAAGCTTCCAGCTGTCCGAAAAGTCCAGCGCGGTCTGATGGTTGGTGCCGCGCAGCGTGCTGACGGGTATGCCGCGCCAACTGCCGGCGATGAGGCGATGGACATGCCCGGCGAAGATGTGGCGGACATTGCCATGGCGCGCCAGCACCGCGTGAAACGCATCCGCGTCGGCGAGCCGGACAGAGTCGAGTTCCGGCATGTGAATCTTGAACGGCGGATGATGCATGAAGATGAAGGCCGGCTTGTCTGCTGCTTCCCGCAGCCTTTCATCCAGCCAGCGCAGGCGCGCTTCGCATAGCCTGCCTTCGACAAGTCCGCTCGCCAGCGTGTCCAGCAGGATCAGCCGTCCCTCCTGCGTGTCGACGACGCTCTGGACGAAACCACACTCAGGCCTCGTCTCCGAAAACATCTCGAGGAAAAGATCGCGGTCGTCATGGTTGCCGAGCATCAGCCTGCAGGGCGGCACGCACGTCGCTACCTGATCTCTGAGCGCGGCATAGGCGGCGCGTTCGCCGTCATTGGCAAGGTCGCCGGAAATGATGACCAGTTCGGCATCGGCATGGTTGCTGTTGATGTCGGCAAGACAGGCTTCCAGCCGAAACAGCGGATCGGTGCCAAACAGGAGGCCGCCGGGCGGAACCAGGTGAGGATCGGAGATCTGGATGATTTTCATGAGTGTCGAGCCTGCGGTTACGAATTTCAGGACGGGTTGATCGTGATGCTGGTGGTCATGCGGGCGGAACGAAACTGGCGCGCACGACAAGCGGCACGCTGATGCGCTCGCGAACGGGAGCCAGATTCGGTTCCCGCTGCCGCAGATCGAGCAGGGCGACCGCTCGGGCGGCCATGGCTTCGGGATCCTGACGGAAGGTGGTCAACTGATAGGCGAGCCAACCGGCCTCTGGAACATCATCGAAGCCGATCACCGCGAGATCGCCGGGTATGGCCAGCCCCAGCTGGCGGGCGTGGTCCATGACGCCGAAGGCGATGAGGTCGTTGACGCAGAAGATCGCCTGCGGTCTTTCCCTGCGGCCGAGCAGGTCCCGGCCCGCCTGCAGCCCACCCGCATAGTCGGTGTCGTTGCCCCGCGTCACCACGACATCGGCGCCAAGTCGCGCAGCCTCGGCGCAAAAGGCATCCTCGCGCTCGGTGATGTTGGGCGTGCCCGACAGCGACCCCGCCAGCCCTAGCCTCATCATGCCGCGCGCGACGAACAGTGCCGCCGCCAGTCTCGCCGCCTCGCCGCCATCGGTCTGGATATGGTCGGCCTCGGGTTCCGAGCGCCCGATGACCACAAGCGGCTGGCCGTTGCGGCGCGCCAGCTCGAAGAACGAGGAAGGCGGCGAACCGGACAGGATGATCGTTGCCTCGGCGCGATGGCCGAGCAGCGTCCTCTGGGCCGCGATCAGTTCCTGCTCGGTCTGACCGGTGTTGATGATGACAGGCACATTGCCGCGATGGATCAGCGCCTTGGTGAGTGCCGCGGCAAGATGGGCGCGGAAGCCTACCTCCGGCTTCGTCACCACCAGCCCCACCAGCCGGCTCTGGTTGGCGAGCAGGCCGCGCGCCAGATCGTTGACCTGATAGCCGAGGTCCTCGGCGGCGCGCATGATTTTTTCGCGCGTTTCCGTGGCCACGCTGGCGCCGGGCGTGAAGGCGCGCGATACCGCCGAGCGAGACACGCCAGCCTGGCGCGCAACATGCTGCGCGCTGACGGAGCGAAGCTTGTCGGCGCTCTTGCCTTTGCCGTCAGTCATACCTGCCTGCTCCTCAATGACCGACCTTGGACAGCACGTCGGCCTTCAGGAACCGCTCGACGATCAGCATGAAGCCGATGGACGGGATGAGCAGCAGAAGAGCGGTGATCGATGCGATCTGGTAGTTGCCGCCGGCGCCCGCCGAATAGAGCAGCAGCGGCAGCATGTTCACGTCGGGTGCACCGACAAAATAGCTGCCGGTGAATTCGTCGAGCGATTCCAGAAACACGAAGATGGCGCTGGCCATCAGGCCGGGCATGGCCAGCGGCAAGGTCACGTCGCGAAAGGCGCGCAACGGACCGGCGCCGATCGAACGCGCTGCCTGCTCGAGTTCGACATCGACAGCGGAAAAGGCGGCTGTTGCGATCCACACCGCATAGACCAGGCCATGCACCGCATGCACCAGCACCACGCCGGTGATCGTGCCGTTGAGGCCGATCTGGTAGAACATCCGGGCGATGTTGGCGTAGACAGGCAGGTTCGGAAAGGCCTGCGGAATGAGGAAGGCCAGCAGGATCAGGCTGCGCAGCGGCAGTTTCAAACGTGCCAGCGCGTAGCCGGCCGGGATGGCCAACGCCAAGGACACGATAACCGTCAGCACCGCTACAAGAATACTATTCTTCAGCGAATCCATTGCGTTGCCGCGTGGCGAGAACACGCGCGTCCAGACGCTGAAGCCGTAGTCGAGCGGCAGCACATGGGGAAAATACCAGCGTTCCGCCACTGTCCACAGCAAGAGGTTCAGCAACGGGCCAAAAATGATGAAGGCGAGCAGGCCGAGGATGAGAGCCCTGGGCAGCCACCACAGGTCGATCCCCAGCTTCCGCCGGGTGGAAAGTGTGGCGACGCTCATGCGCGCTCCTTCATCGTATGGCGCAGATATATCCAGGCGACGCCGGCGGTGATCACCAGCGAGATCAGGCCGAGCGCGTTGGCGACGCCGTAATCGCCATAGGCATTGATGCGGAAGGCGATGTCGGCGGTCAGCATGGTCGGCGATTGCGCGTTGATCATCAGCGGCACGGACAGCACCGACATCATCGTCACGAAGGACAGGATGAGGCCGACCAGTAGCGTCGTGGCGATCTGCGGCACGACGATCTCGATGAGGATACGCAGTCGCGAGGCGCCGAGATTGCGGGCGGCTTCGATGGTGCCGCGATCAATCGACGCCATGGCGCCGGCGACCAGCAGGGCGACGAAGGGAACCTGCTTCCAGACGAAGGCGATGACGATGCCGCGCCAGTCGAGAAAGCCGGTCGCCTGCAGCGGGGTGATGATGCCGGCGTTGATGAGCAAATTGTTCATCAGGCCATTCTTGGCGAGGAAGGTGCGCAGGATCTGGCCGACGACGATGAACGGAATGAACATCGGCCAGCGGTAGAGCCAGCGCAGGATCGCCACAGCGCGCGGATTTTCCCCAAGCGTCAGGTAGCCGCCGATGGCGACGGAGAACAGGCCGATCAGAACGGTCGACAGGCTGACGATGAGAACGGTGAAGATCACGTCGTTGCGGTAGAGTTCGAAGGCCTTGACGAAATTCCCCAGGCCATAGGCTCCCGTCACCTCGAACGCGCCGATGACCGACGCGGCAAGCGGCACGATGAACAAGAGCACGATCACCGCCAGCGCGGGCAGGACGAGGAACAGGCCGAACAGTCGTTTCGACATCGTTGGACTCTCGCGGGGATTGCGGACAGGCGAAAACCGCCCGGCGGTGCCGGGCGGTCCGGGTTCAGAACTCAGTCAGGGCGCTCAATTCGCGGTCTGCCGCTCATAGGCTTCGAGGATCGCGCTGTTGTAAGGCGCGATCGGGAACGGCTTGCCGTACTTCGCCAGGTCTTCCGGCGAGATGTCGACGAACAACTTGTTCCAAGTCGCCTCGTCGAGCTTCGGCTTGACGAAGTCGGCGTCGATACCCGGATACCAGTTGAACTTCTTGACGATGCCGTCGGCCTGCACCTCGGGGCTCGTGGCCAGCGCCACGAACTTCTCGGCAAGCGCCTCGTTCGCGCTCTTGGCCGGGATCACATAGTGCATCGGCTGTCCCGGCATGCCGGGCGCCGGCAACACCAGCTTGAGTTCGGGCGGAAGCCGGCCGTCGGCTTGCCAGGAATAGAACATGTCGACCCAGACCGGTCCCATCGCGATCTCGCCGCGCGACAGCATGTCCAGCGTGCCGGCATTGCCCGGCGTCAGCGTGGCGTTGGTGGTGAACTCCTTGAGGCTGGCGAAGGCCTTGTCCCACTTCTTGGTTTCGGCCTCCTCGAACGGGCCGTTCATCAGCTTCTTGGCGTCGCCTTCGCCATAGGCGTAGATCCAGCCCATGACGAAGCTGACGCCGGAAGCGCCGCCCTTGATGCCGTTATAGCCGAACTGCTTGGGGTGTTCCTTGGCCCAGGCGACCAGCTCGTCGTAGCTCTTCGGCGGATTGGGAACCATGGCCGGATTGTAGGCGATCGCCGTCTGGCTGTTGAACATCGGCATGACATAGCCGCTGACATTGCTGCCGAGCGCCATGTCGGCATTGGAGCGCGTCACCATCTTGCCGGTGTCGATCTTCGAACGATAGGCTTCAAGGTAGCCCGCGCTCACCATCGGGCCGGCGAATTTCTCGTGCACGACGGCGACGTCCGTGTCCCACTTTTCCGAGCCGGCGTCGGCCTGCGCCTTGAAGCGCTCGGTGATCTTCTGTGATCCGGCATCGCCCGGGCCGGTACCGACGACGCGCACCGTATTGCCTGGATTTTCCTTCTCGAACAGCGGCCCGAGATAGTCGTTGATGTAGTCGACCATGTTCTGGTCGCCAGCGGTGAGCACCGTGAGTTCGGCGGCCGTGGCGGGTGACGCCACGAGGCCGAGCACCAGCGTGGCTTGCAGGATTGTCTTCATGGATAGGTCTCCTATTGGGTCAAAAAAGTTGGTGTCAGGACCTAGGCTTCGGATGTTTCCAGGGGGCGACTTCTGGCGCCGCCCGGCCGGGAACGGGTTGACGCGAGCGGCTGAGCCTCTGGCGTGTTGAACAGGAAAAGCACATCGGACGGGATGCGGATCTTGACCGCCTCGCCCTGCGCGAAGGCCTTGTGCGCATCGACCAGGATCATGTCGTCGCCGACCCTGACCGCATGGCGCCAGAGGCCGCCGGGATAGCTGACGCTCTCGACATGGCCGGACAGTTCAAGAGATCCCGCAACCGCGCCGTCGGCTGTGTTGCCCGGCAAGAGTTGCGCTGCTTCGGCGCGAAAGCGCGCTTCGACGAAGCCGCGCGACAGGGCACGCCCGTCCAGCGGCACCGAACACGCCGCGTTTGCCGGCCCGGCCTCGATCTCGAAACGGCCGGATGACGGCTGCCCCCAGAGTTCCACCCGGTTCTCCGCGCCCATGAAGGCGGCGACGAAAGCGGAGGTCGGACGGTTGTAGACCACCTCGGGCGTGCCCTGCTGCGCGATCCGTCCGCTGTCCAGGATGACGATCCGGTCGGCCATCACCATCGCTTCCTCGCGGTCATGCGTGACATGCACGGCGGTGATGCCGAGCCGTTTCTGCAGCGCACGGATCTCATGGCGCACGGTCAGCCTTATGCGCGCGTCGAGATTGGACAGGGGCTCGTCGAGCAGCAGGATTTCCGGATCGATGGCGAGCGCCCGGCCGAGCGCGACGCGCTGGCGCTGGCCGCCGGAAAGCTGCGCCGGCTTGCGATCTCCCAGGCCGGAAAGGCCCAGCAACTTCTCCATCTCATCGACGCGCCGCGCAATTTCCGCGCGTGGGTGCCGCTGCAGCTTCAGGCCGTAGCCGATATTCCCGGCTACCGTCATGTGCGGCCACAGCGCGTAGGACTGGAACACCAGCGCCATGCCACGCTTGTCCGGCGGCAGGCTTGTCACATCCCTGTCCGCCACAGCGATCGTTCCGGCGCTTGGTGCGACGAAGCCGGCAATGGCCCGCAGCAGCGTGGTCTTGCCGCAGCCGGAAGAGCCTAGCAGCGCAACGAATTCGCCCTTGGCGATAGTGAGATCTATCCCGTCCAGAACGCGCGACGCACCATACCCGGCACTGACACCGCTCAGTTGGAGGAAGTTTTCCTTTGTCATTCTTCACCTATTGCACAGCTGTGCATCGCGAGATGGCAGCTGCCTGCTGTTGAGTTCCGAATAGGGGGGATTCATAACGTCTTGATGACGGCTCGCCCGGAAAGCTCCTCCTCTTTCCCAGGCATTGCCGGATCGCCGAATGCGGCATACGGCCACCAGGAAACCTCCCATTTCCCCGGTGCCACCCTGTCACAATACAGTTATCCCGCGACGATAGGGAGAGCTTTCTCGCATCAGGTCAGCTTCTGGGCCAATGCTCTTTTCATGATTATTACGAGGTGGGGTTTTTCCATGCGCAAGATTGTTTTCGCCGCCATGTTCCTGGCGTCCGCTGTCGGAGTTGCTTCGGCCGCCGACGGCAACCTCGTGCTCTATACGAGCCAACCCAACACCGACGCCCAGCAGACCGTGGATGCCTTCATGGCCAAGAATCCCGGCATAAAGGTCGAGTGGGTCCGCGACGGAACGCCGAAGATCCTGGCCAAGCTGCGCGCCGAGATCGAAGCCGGCCGACCGCAGGCGGACGTGCTCCTGATCGCCGACGTCGTGACCATGGAAGGGCTGAAGAAGGAAGGACGCCTGCTCGCCTATCCGCAGGCCGATGTCTCCGGCATCGACGCCACCCTCTACGACAAGGACAAGACCTATTTCTCGACCAAGCTGATCACCACCGGCATCGTCTACAACACCAAGGCGCCTTTCGTGCCGGCGAGCTGGGAAGACCTAACCAAGCCGGAGGCAAAGGGCCTGGTCGCGATGCCAAGCCCGCTGACATCGGGCGCGGCGATGATCCATACCGTGACCCTCACCGGCAATCTGCCGGAGGGCTGGGACTATTATGGCGCGCTAGCCAAGAACGGCGCCCAGGCCAGCGGCGGCAATGGCGACGTGCTGAAGGCCGTCAGCGGCGGCGACAAGCTGTTCGGCATGATCGTCGATTACATGCCCATTCGCGAGAAGGCCAAGGGCGCCCCCGTCGAGTTCGTGTTCCCGAAGGAAGGCGTTTCGGCTGTCACCGAGCCGGTTGCCATCCTGTCCACCGCCAAGGACACCGAAGCCGCGAAAGCCTTCGTCGATTTCCTGCTGTCGAAGGACGGTCAGGAACTTGCCGCCAAGATGGGCTATATTCCGGCGCGCGCCGACATCGCCTTGCCGGCCGGTTATCCCGACCGCTCGTCGATCAAGGTGCTCGGCTATGACGCTGCGGCGGCCCTCGCCAACGACGCAGCGAACAAGGAAAAGTTCAGCGCCGTGATGGCCCAGTAATCAGCGGTGTCCGCACAAGATAGCCTCCCAAGGCAGCGTATGTCCGTGCCCGCATGGCACGGGCATACGACGGGGACGCGGGCCACGACGGGAATGCGTGCGTCAGCCCTTGCTGTCTTGCTGGTCATCGCGCTGCTCAGCCTGCTGCCGATGGTCCGGCTTGTCATCGCGGCCATCGCGCCCGGCGGCGAACTCGACTTCGGCGCATTCACTGACCGTCTCGCCAAGCCTGCGGCCTTGCGGGCGATGTGGCACACGCTGGACACGGCCTTCCTCGGCGCCGTTCTGGCGGTCTGCCTAGGCGGCCCCTTCGCAATCGCCGTCACCATGACCGACCTGCCGGGGCGAAAAACACTCGGCTTCCTGCTGTTGCTGCCGCTGATGATCGCGCCGCAGGTCACCGCCCTGTCATGGCTGCATCTGTTCGGACCGTCGTCAACGCTTCTCGGCATGATCGGCATGGCGCCGCCGCCGGGTACGCCCAATCCGATGCTTGGCCGCAACGGCATCATCCTGCTCTACGCGGTCCAGCACGCGCCGATCGTGTTCATCACGCTGCGGGCCGGGCTTGCCCGGGTACCGCGCGATCTCGTCGAGGCCGCCAGGGCCTCCGGCGCAAGGCCGCTTGCGGTGCTGTGGACCATCGTGCTGCCGGTCATCCGTCCCTACATCGTGGCGGCGGCCGCCCTCGCCTTCGTTTCCGGCGTCGGCAATTTCGGGATCCCCGCCCTGCTTGGAATGCCCGTCAATTACCTGACCCTGCCGACGCTGATCTATCAGGACCTTTCGAGCTTCGGGCCCGGCGTCCTGCCGCAGATCGCGGCATTGTCCGTGCTGGTCGGGGTGCTCGCGCTCGCCGGCGTCGCCTGCCAGTCGCTGGCCCTGCGTGGTGCTGCCCATCGTTTCACCGTCGGTACGCCGGCGCGGTTTGAGCTCGGCCGCTACCGCCTGCCGCTCGCTGTCCTCGGCTGGCTGGTGATCGGGCTCATCCTCGTGCTTCCGGCTTGCGCGCTGCTGGCGACCTCGCTGGTGCCGTCCTTCGGGGTGCCGCTTGGCTGGGCGACGATGACCACGTCCAACTATGCCGAGGTCCTGGTTCGGCAGGCATCGACCGTGCGCGCCTTCCGCAACTCCATTCTGTTTGCCGGCAGCGCGGCGCTGATCCTTGCCATCGGCGTCATCCCGGTGACCGTGGTGCTCGAACGATTCGGCCAGCGCTGGCGCCATGTCATCAGCGGTATTGTCGACCTGCCCTATGCGGTTCCAGGCGTCGTCCTGGCCATCGCCTGCATTCTCCTGTTCCTGCGCCCCCTGCCGCTGATCGGCAGCCTCTATGCGACGGCTTCGATCATCCTGGTCGCCTATACGATGCGGTTTTTCACCCTTGCCCTGAAGCCGGTGACGACCGCGGTCGGGCAGATTTCGCGCGACCTCGACGAGGCGGCGGCGGTATCGGGCGCCCGCCCGCTTCGCCGGCTTGCCACGATTACCGCGCCGCTTGCCGCACCGGCGGCTGTGGCGGGGGGACTGCTGGTCTTCATGAGCGCCTTCAATGAACTCACCGTCTCGGCCCTGCTCTGGTCGAGCGGCAACGAGACGCTGGGCGTGGTGCTGTTCAGCCTCGAGGAGGCCGGACTGGGAACGCAGGCGGCGGCGATCGCCGTCTCAACGATTGTCGTCGTTGTTGCCCTGCTGCTTGTGCTCGACCGCTTCGGGCGGAGGCTACCGGCGGGCGTGCTGCCCTGGCGGTAGGGCTCTCAGCTTCCAGGGATGATCCAGCCATCCGACACGGCCACCCGCACCTTCTGCCCCACAGCCAACGCCTCGGCGCTGTCGATCAGCAATTCCTGTCCCGACTCCGGCAAGGCCAGCCGCGCCTCATAGACCGGGCCACGATAGATGCTGTCCAGCACCGTCGCCGGCAGGCCTTCCAACGAAAGCCGAAGTGCCTCGGGCCGCAACAGGACCTTGGCCGGTCCTGGCTGCCCCCCGGCACTTCGCGCGGCAAAGCGATGCCCGGCGATCTCGACTGTAGCGGTCCCATTGGCATGGTCGGCAGCCGTTCCCGAGACGATGGATCCCCTACCGACGAAGCCCGCAACGGTCGCATCGGCGGGCGCGCGATAGACCTCTTGCGGCGCTGCCGCCTGCAGCAACCGGCCCTGGCTCATGACGGCGACGCGGTCGGCCAGCGCCAGCGCTTCTGCCTGGTCATGGGTGACATAGACGATGGTGGCGCCGGTGCGGCGATGGATGTCGCGGAATGCATCGACCATTGACGACCGCAAATGCATGTCGAGATTGGCAAGCGGTTCGTCGAACAGGATGATCCCAGCGTCGGCGACCAGACAGCGCGCCAGCCCTACACGCTGGCGCTGGCCGCCCGACAGTTCCTCGATGCGACGCTTTTCGAAGCCGTTGAGGCCGACGATCTCGAGGACAACGCCGACACGGGCAGCGATCTCGCCTTGCCTCACGTGCCGAGCCTTCAGCGGATAGGCGACGTTCTCAGCCACATCCATATGCGGCCAGAGCGCGTAGGACTGGAAAACGACGCCAACGCCGCGCGATTCCGGCGGCACCTGCCGCTGAGGATCGGCCATCAACCGGTCACCGAACAGGACGCGGCCCTCACTGGGCGCCTCGAAGCCGGCGATCAACCTCAGCATCGTGGTCTTGCCGCAACCGGAGGGCCCGAGCAGCGCGGTAAAGGACCCCCTGGGGAAATCGAGCGAAACGGCGTTGAGCGCCGCCGTCTCATTGAACCGCTTGGTAAGGCGTTCCACCCTGATGTCGCTCATGCCTCACTCATCCGCACAATTCTGCCTGTCTGTGTTGGTTGCCCAAAAAGCCGCTGGATGCGGCCGGCAATACGTTGGAAATCAGGTCATGACAACTTTGGCGCCATGCCCGATGAAGTGGCGGCAGCGGCGCAGGGAACATCCCCGAAGGACGAGCGCAGCCGGTGGCTGCGAAGCCACCGGCTGGACGGAACGACAGGATTCGGAGAAGAAAAACCCTGGCGGCGTTACTGCGCCGTCCAGCCGCCATCCATCGGCAAGATCGTGCCGGTGATCTGCTTGGCCGCATCCGAGCACAGGAACAGCGCCAGCGCGGCGAGTTCGTCGACGGTGACGAACTCCTTGGTCGGTTGCGCCGCCAGCAGCACATCGTGCTTGACCTGCTCCTCGGTCATGCCGCGCGCTTTCATCGTGTCGGGAATCTGCTTTTCGACCAGAGGCGTCCAGACATAGCCGGGCGCGATCGCGTTGACCGTGACGCCGTCAAGCGCCGCCTCCAGCGCCACGGTCTTGGTCAGGCCGGAAATGCCGTGCTTGGCCGACACATAGGCTGACTTGAACGGCGAGGCGACCAGCGCGTGCGCGGAAGCCGTATTGATGATGCGGCCCCATTTGCGCGCCTTCATGCCGGGCAGCGCCGCCTTGATCGCGTAAAAGGACGCCAGCAGGTTGATGCGGATGATGGCTTCCCATTTGTCGTCCGGGAAGTCCTCGATCGGCGCGACATGCTGGATGCCGGCATTGTTGACGAGAATGTCGAGGCTGCCGAACGCCGCCTCGGCTTCAACAACCATGGCCGTCACCGCCGCGCCGTCCATCATGTTGGCGTCGGAGTAACGGCACTTGACGCCAAAGTCCTTCTCGATGCCGGCGCGCTCCTGTTCGATGGCATCAGCGTCGCCCAGGCCGTTGATGGTGACGTTGGCCCCCTCGGCGGCAAAGGCACGGGCGATAGCCAGGCCGATGCCGCTGGTCGAACCGGTGACGAGGGCACTCTTCGAAGAAAGGGAAGCCATGATGATCTCGCAAGAGGTGGGAGGAAACTTGAGGGGCACACCTTTGTGCGCCGCAGCATGACAATGCCACAGCCATATGTCGGCTCGATTACAGGAGAACGACGGTGATCCCTTAGCCGCCCGGAGCTTGACACGGCGCTGTCATGGTGCCGTGCAACATAAGCCGGTGCGCACTCGCGCAGTCGTTCCTCAACCGTGGGGCTACAGCCTTGAAGATCGCCGATGTCGTGAAGCGCGCCTATGCGATGCCGCTGACCAACCCTTCCTTTCCACCCGGGCCATATCGTTTCTTCAACCGCGAATACGTCATCATCACCTATCGCACGACGCGCGAAGCCCTTGAGGCCGTCGTGCCGGAGCCGCTGGAGATCGACGAGCCGCTGGTCAAGTACGAGTTCATTCGCATGCCGGATTCGACCGGCTTTGGCGACTACACCGAAACCGGCCAGGTGATCCCCGTGCGCTACAAGGGCCGGCACGGCAGCTATGTTCATTCGATGTATCTCGATGACGACGCGCCGATCGCCGGTGGGCGCGAGCTCTGGGGTTTTCCAAAGAAGCTCGCCACCCCCAAGATCGTGCATGAGGGCGAGGTGATCGTCGGCACATTGCACTATGGCAGCGTGCTCTGCGCCACCGGCACGATGGGCTACAAACACCGCGAGGCCGACCACGACAGCGTGCTCGCCTCGCTGGCAGCGCCTAATTTCCTGATCAAGATCATCCCGCATGTCGACGGCAGCCCACGCATTTGCGAGTTGGTGCGCTATTACCTCACCGACGTGACGCTGAAGGAAGCCTGGACCGCGCCGGCCGCGCTCGATCTGCGTCCCCATGTCATGGCCGACGTGGCGCGGCTGCCGGTGCTCGACATCGTGTCCGCCGTCCACTTCACCGCCGACCTGACGCTTGGCCTGGGCGAGGTGATGCATGACTATCTTGCCGATTACAGCCGGTCTGAAACCAGTACAAACCAGCTGGAGAAAGCCCGTGCTTGAACGCAACCGAAACAAGCAGGCCACCATCGAGGAAATCTCGGCGCAGTATGATCGTGTCGCGCTGGTGTTCCAGGGCGGCGGCGCGCTCGGCGCCTACCAGGCCGGCGTCTATCAGGCGCTCGCCGACGCCGGCTGCGAACCGACCTGGCTGTCCGGCGTATCGATCGGCGCCATCAATGCATCGATCATCGCCGGCAATGAACCGAGCCGCCGCCTGCAGCGGCTCGAGCAATTCTGGCAGACGATCTCGGGGCGCAAGATCTGGGCCTACACGCCCGAAGGCGACATCTACCGCGACATCCGCAACCGCACCAGTTCGTGGATGACGATGACCATGGGCCAGCCCGGCTTCTTCAAGCCGCGCAATCCCATCCCCTGGTTCGAGCCGCAGGGCGCCGAGGGCGCCACAAGCTTCTACGACACGGCCGAGTTGAAGGACACGCTGCAAAGCCTGATCGACTTCGACATCCTCAACGACGGCAAGAAGCGGCTCAGCGTCGGCGCGGTCAATGTCAGGACCGGCAACTTCGTCTATTTCGACACCGACAAGGTCCGCATCGAGCCGGAGCACATCATGGCCAGCGGCGCGTTGCCGCCCGCTTTTCCGTCGATCCGCATCGAAGGCGAATATTACTGGGATGGCGGCATCGTCTCCAACACGCCGCTGCAATATCTTCTCGACCAGGAGGAAGACCGCTCGTCGCTGGTGTTCCAGGTCGACCTGTTCAGTGCGCGCGGTGTTCTGCCACGCAGCATGCCGGACGTGCTGTCGCGCCACAAGGACATCATGTATTCGAGCCGCACGCGACAAAACACCGACAATTTCCAGCGTATCCACGGGCTGAAGATGAAGCTGCTCGAGGCGCTGAAGCGCGTTCCCGCTGAATTGCTGGCGGAAGGCGAGAAGGAGCTGATCGAGGACTACTCGAATGCCGGCATGGTCAACATCGTGCACCTGATCTACCAGCACAAAGGCTATGAGGGTCACGCCAAGGATTACGAATTCTCCGGCACCTCGATGCGCGAGCACTGGGACACCGGACTGGAAGACACGCAGCGCACCTTGCGCCATCGCCAGTGGCTGACGCTGCCGACCAATGTCGAGGGCGTCGCCATCCACGACCTGCATCGCGAAGATCCGACGTAGTGTCCCGACGTCGTCATCCTTGGGCGTAGCGACGCGAAGCGGAGCGAAGACCCAAGGATCCATGCCGCGACCTCAGCCGAAGGTGCAGCCAAGCAGAATTCTGTACCGCAGCAACGCTCAGGAGTCGCGGCATGGATCCTATGGTCTGCGCCGCGTCGCTTCACTACTTGCTCCGCCATAGGATGACGAGGCGATAGGCGTTTCGGCCAATAGGCATGTTCCACGTCAACATAAACTAATACGTCCTCGCCTAATTGCACGCGGTGCTCGCTCAAAGAAAAAGGCAGCGCCGGCGACCGGCGCTGCCTTTTGTTTGAGAGCTCTTACGCTTCGCTCAGAACACGTGGCGGAAGATGATGAACAGCACGAAGGCGAGCGTGATCGAGCAGGGCAGCGTCAGCACCCAGGCAAGCGCCAGGTTGCGCACCGTTGCCCATTGCAGCCCCGAGCCGTTCGCCGCCATCGTTCCGGCGACGCCCGATGACAGCACATGGGTCGTCGACACCGGCAGGCCCAGCCGATCGGCCATGCCGATGGTGACCATGGCGACGAGCTCGGCGGCGGCACCCTGGCCATAGGTCAGATGGCTCTTGCCGATCTTCTCGCCGACCGTGACGACGATGCGCTTCCAGCCAACCATCGTGCCGAGACCAAGCGCCAGCGCGACCGCAACCTTCACCCAGATCGGGATGAACTTCGTCGCGTTGTCGACGGCCTTGTGATAGTCGGTGACCGCTTTCAGATCGGCCGGCTGCATCGGCAGCAACTGCTTCTTGTCGATCAGCTTGAGCGCTTCGCCGATCAGGTAGATGTCGTTGCGGGCGTTGCTGACCAGATCGGTCGGCACCTTTTCGACCGAGGCGTAGGGCTGCAGTGAAGTGGTCGTGTTGTGGATGTAAGTCTGCAGCGCAAGCGTCGTCTGGTCATTCCAGGTCCGGGTGCGCACGGCGTCCTGGACGGCTGCCTTGGCGTCAGCGACAGTGATGCCCGGCTTGACATATTTGCCCAGCGCCTGCTCGACATTGACGGAAGCCGACTTGTAGGCCTCGAGATAGTTGATGTCCGGCGTGCGGTTGAGTGCAAAAGCCGTCGGCACGACGCCGATCAGGATCAGCATGATCAGGCCCATGCCTTTCTGTCCGTCATTCGAGCCGTGCGCGAAGCTGACACCGGTGCAGGTGAAGATCAGCAGCGCACGGATCCACAATGGCGGCGGCGCATTGCCTTTGGGGGACTCGTAGAGTGCCGGATTGCGGACAACGAGCTTCATCGCATAGAGCAGGGCGGCGGCTGCGAAGAAGCCGACGATCGGCGAGACCAGCAAGGTCACACCGACATTGGTCGCCTGTGACCAGTCGACGCCGCTGGTCGCGCTGCCGGCGGGCGCCATGAACTGGTTGGCGAGGCCAACGCCGATGATCGAGCCGACCATTGTATGCGAGCTCGACGCCGGCAGGCCCAGGAACCAGGTGCCGAGATTCCACAGGATCGCGGCGATGAGCAGCGCGAAAACCATGGCGAAGCCGGAGGACGAGCCGACCTGGAGGATCAGTTCGACCGGCAGCAGTGACAGGATGCCGAACGCCACGGCGCCGCTGGAGGTTAGAACCCCGAGGAAGTTGAAGGCGCCCGACCACATGACCGCGAATTCCGCCGGCAGGGAGCGCGTGTAGATGACCGTCGCCACGGCATTGGCGGTGTCGTGGAAGCCGTTGACGAATTCGAAGCCGAGCGCAATGAGCGATGCCGAGCAGGATCCACGGCACGGCCTTGGCCGCGGCCAGATCCTGGCTAAGCGCATAGCCGACATAGACAACGCCGACGAGCACGAGCACGCCGAAGGCCGGCAAAAACCATTTTGCGCTGCTCGACTGGTCCAGCGGATGCTCCGGTCTCGGAATACCCGCCTCACTAGAAACTATATCCACCATGTCCCACTCCTTTTGCATCGCAGCAAAGAACCGGGAGGGACGCTATGTCCGCACGATGAACCCTGTGTGACGCTGCGGAACTCCGCTGCGCGAAATGTTGGGTAGGCACAGGCTCGGGGACTGATAAGCCTCAGAAGCCGCCGGATCGCGTCTTCAGGATCGCCGAGAACAGCGGATCGAAGGCACGGCTGATCGGCGCTGCCGCCGCGCCGAGCGCGATCGACCAGGGGTCGGTGGTGCCGAGCTGCAGGCGCGGCAAATTTCGCCCGGACCTGTCGGCGATCGACGGCAGCAGCGGATGCATCGCCTCGACAAGGCGGCGGGCCAGCGCCTCCGGTGCGCCGCTGGTCAGGATGACGGTCTGGGGGTCGAAAATCGTCTCAATGAGATGCACGCTCCAGCGCAGGTCGTGTGCCGCACCCTCGATCCAGGCCATGATCCTGGGATCCTCGGCCGCCGCCATCGCGCCTATCCGTTCGTAGAGACCTTCATCGGCGGGATCGAGGCCGAGATGCTGATAGAGCGAGGCGAGCGAGGCGCGATGCTCGAGCGGCGTCGAGCCGGGGCCGGCCGGCGACAGCAGCGCCATGCCGATCTCGCCCGCATTGCCATTGCCGCCGCTATAAAGTTCGCCATTCAGAATCAGCCCGGCGCCGATGCCGTAGCCGACATAGAGACAAACCGCATGATCGACGCCATGCGCGGCGCCGACGATGCGTTCGGCCGTCGCGCATGCGGCGGCGTCATTCTGCAGGCCGACATTCAGGCCCGTTCCGGCGGCCAGCGTCTCCAGCAACGGAAACTTCTGCCAGGCCGGCATCATCCATTTGTCATCCGAGTTCTTCACTCCGAAAGGACCGGGCATGGCGACGCCAAGGCCGACGAGACGCCTCTCCGATTGGACGGATATGCCAGCCAGTTCACGCCGGACGCCGTCGATAAGGCCGAGGATGACCTCGACGCCTTTCGATGGTTCATCAAAAGGCACGTTTGCCTCGGCACGGGCCAGCACGCTGCCCATCAGGTCGACGGCAACCGCCCGCGTCAGGTGGCGGTCAATCTGCAGCCCGATCGCGAATGCTCCTTCGGGAACCAGCCTGTAGGGGGTCGAGGGCTGGCCCCTGCCCTTTCGCACCGTATCGAGCCCGACGACAAGGCCGTCGCGCTCGAGGTCCTCGATGATGTTGGAAACCGCCTGCTTGGTCAGTTGCGTCGCCCGCGCCAGATCGGCTCGTGAAAGCGCACCGTTGAGACGCAGCGCCTCGATCATGACACGGCGGTTGTGCGCGCTCGTGCCTTCCTGGTTGGTGCCGCTCTTGGCGCGGATCGGACGAATATCGTTCACCGGCGTTTCCCCTCTTGACTCCATTAGGATATTGATCGACTAATTAAGTCAAGCGGCTTGACTTAATAGCGAAACCAGCGCGGAAACAAGACGGCCAGGGCTTATGCCCGTCACCGCCAACCAGTTGGGAAAATAGGTCACGCGACATCAATCCGGGAAGGCAACATGAACAGCCGACCCGTCAACATCGGAAATGGGAGAAGAAGATGCTGAAATCGATCGGTAAGACCCTGTTGGGTGCAGTCTTTGTCGGGGGCCTGTTCGTTCCCCACGCTTTCGCCGAAACGTCGCTCAACGCGCTGTTCATGGCCCAGGCCGCCTACAGCGAGGCCGACGTGCGCGCCATGACGGATGCCTTCACCAAGGCCAACCCGGACATCAAGGTCAATCTCGAATTCGTCCCCTATGAAGGCCTGCACGACAAGACCGTGCTCGCGCAGGGCTCTGGTGGCGGCTACGACGTCGTGCTGTTCGACGTCATCTGGCCGGCCGAATACGCGACCAACAAGGTGCTGGTCGACGTCTCCTCGCGCATCACCGACGACATGAAGAAGGGCGTCCTGCCCGGCGCCTGGACCACCGTCCAGTATGACGGCAAATCCTACGGCATGCCCTGGATCCTCGACACCAAATACCTGTTCTACAACAAGGAAATGTTGGAAAAGGCCGGCATCAAGACGCCGCCGAAGACATGGGAAGAGCTGAGCGAACAGGCCAAGATCATCAAGGACAAGGGCATCGTCGCCACGCCCATCGCCTGGAGCTGGTCGCAGGCTGAAGCTGCTGTGTGCGACTACACCACGCTGGTCAGCGCTTATGGCGGCGACTTCCTCAAGGGCGGCAAGCCCGATTTCCAGAACGGCGGCGGTCTCGACGCCCTGAAATACATGGTGGCCAGCTACAAGTCGGGCCTCACCAACCCGAATTCCAAGGAATTCCTGGAAGAAGATGTGCGCAAGGTGTTCGAGAACGGCGACGCCGCCTTCGCGCTGAACTGGACCTACATGTACAACATGGCCAACGACCCTAAGGACAGCAAGGTCGCGGGCAAGGTTGGTGTCGTGCCGGCGCCCGGCGTTGCCGGCAAGAGCGAAGTCTCGGCCGTCAACGGCTCGATGGGCCTTGGTGTCACGGCGGTCAGCAAGCACCAGGACGAGGCCTGGAAGTACATCACCTTCATGACCTCGCAGGCGACGCAGAACCAGTACGCCAAGCTCAGCCTGCCGATCTGGGCGTCCTCCTATGACGATCCGGCGGTCACCAAGGGTCAGGAAGAGCTGATCGCCGCCGCAAAGCTCGGATTGGCCGCAATGTATCCTCGCCCGACCACGCCGAAATATCAGGAGCTCTCGACCGCCCTGCAGCAGGCGATTCAGGAATCGCTTCTCGGCCAGTCCTCGCCTGAGGATGCCCTGAACACCGCTGCCAAGAACAGCGGCCTCTGAGCGCTTTTCTCCAGTCACGGGCGGCCTAGTGCCGCCCGTGCTATGTCTGAAATCAAGATAAGTTAGGGAGAGGCTGCTCTGATGTCGGGCACCTGGATGACAACCCGTGCGTGGCTGCTGATGCTGCCGCTTCTCGTGGTGATGGTCGCCGTCATCGGCTGGCCGCTGATCGATACGGTCGGCCTTTCCTTCACCGACGCCAAGCTCATCGGCACGGGCGGTAATTTCGTCGGCTTCGACAATTATACGAACATGCTGACGAGCACGAACTTCTCGCGCACGCTGGTCACCACGACCCTGTTCGCCGTCATCTCGGTCGCCGCTGAAATGGTGATCGGTGTTCTCGCGGCACTGCTCCTCAATCAGCAGTTTCACGGGCGCGCCTTGTTGCGCGCGCTGATGATCCTGCCCTGGGCATTGCCGACGGTGGTCAACGCCACGCTGTGGCGGCTCATCTACAATCCCGAATATGGCGCGCTGAACGCCGCACTCACACAACTGCATCTCATCGATGCCTACCGGTCCTGGCTCGGTGAACCCGGAACCGCGCTGGCGGCGCTGATCGTCGCCGATTGCTGGAAGAATTTTCCGCTGGTGGCGCTGATTGCGCTGGCGGCCCTGCAGGCGGTTCCCCGCGACATCACCGCTGCCTCGCTCGTCGACGGCGCCGGACCCTTCAACCGCTTCCGCTTTGTCATCCTGCCCTATCTCGCAGGCCCCTTGATGGTCGCGCTGGTGCTGCGCACCATCGAGGCCTTCAAGGTCTTCGACATCATTTGGGTCATGACCCGTGGCGGCCCGGCCAACAGCACGCGGACCCTGTCCATCCTCGTCTACCAGGAGGCATTCTCCTTCCAGCGCGCCGGCTCCGGCGCGTCATTGGCGCTGATCGTCACCCTGCTCGTCACCGTGCTGGCCGTCGCCTACGCCGCGCTGGTTTGCAAGAGCGCCGGGAGTGCCACCTGATGGAACGCAAGAGCCTCGCCTTCAGCATCTTCATCCATGCCTGCGCGCTGCTGCTCGCCGCGATCATCCTGGCTCCCATTGCCTGGCTGTTCATCATGAGCATATCGCCGGCCGCCGATCTTGCCGCCAAGCCGCTGCGCTGGTGGCCGCAAAGCGTCGACTTCTCCCGCTACCAGCAACTTCTATCGACGGCGGAAAACAGCGCCGGCGCGGCCTTCACCTCCTCGCTTCGCAACAGTCTTGAAATCGCCGGCATGGCGACTTTCGCCGGCCTGCTCCTGGCCATTCCCGCCGGATGGGCGGTCTCGCGCACGCCGTCGATCGGCTGGTCGCTGTCGATGGTCATCGCCACCTACATGCTGCCGCCGGTGGCGCTCGCCGTGCCGCTCTATATGGGCCTGTCGCATCTCGGCTTGCTCAACAACGTCTTTGGCCTGGCGCTGGTCTATCTGACGATCCTGGCGCCCTTCACCACCTGGCTGATGAAGTCGGGCTTCGATTCGATTCCGCGCGAAATCGAGGCGGCAGCGATGATAGACGGCGCCGGCCTGTTCCAGACGCTGCGCATCATCACCTTGCCGCTGGCCGCACCCGTGATGGCGACATCGGCGCTGTTTGCCCTGCTGCTTGCCTGGGACGAATTCTTCTACGCGCTGCTCTTCACCTCGGACCAGCGCGCCAAGACCCTGACCGTCGCTATCGCCGATTTAGCCGGCGGCCGTGTCTCCGACTACGGATTGATCGCCACAGCCGGCGTGCTGGCCGCCCTGCCGCCGGTGCTGATCGGCCTCGTCATGCAACGCGCGCTGATTTCCGGCCTGACCAGTGGTG
Source organism: Mesorhizobium sp. PAMC28654 (assembly GCF_020616515.1). GTDB lineage: Bacteria > Pseudomonadota > Alphaproteobacteria > Rhizobiales > Rhizobiaceae > Mesorhizobium. The sequence goes on along the minus strand of NZ_CP085135.1, from coordinate 4,733,140 downwards.
GCGTGAAAGGATAATGATGACTACAGGAAAAAACCGACCGGCCGGGCTTGCCGCGATCGACCGCGAGATGGCGCGCCAGCATGCGGACGCCCTCGTCTCGTTCAGGCAGAATGTTGACATCGCGGCAAGGGTCGCCACTTCGATCAGGCAGACCGGGCGTGTGCTTCTGCTTGGCATGGGCGGCTCACATGCCGTGGCGCGCGCCGTCGAGCCGCTCTACCGCGCTGCCGGCATCGACGCCATCGCCCTGCCGCTTTCCGAGCAGCTCGGCCAGCCGCTGCCGCTGGCGGGCAGGACCGTCCTGGTGACATCCCAGTCCGGCGAAAGCGCCGAGGTCGTCAGATGGTTTTCCGAGACCGGCGTCGCTTCCGATATTTTCGGACTGACGCTCGAGGGCGCCTCGTTCCTCGCCCGCACGGCTCCCTGCCTGGTCGGAGCCGGCGGCACCGAACTGGCCTTCGCCGCGACCCGCAGCCTGACCGTCACCTTCGCGCTGCACCTGGCGATCCTGTCGGCGCTTAGCCAGGACCCGGCCGCCGCACTTTCCGTACTTGATAGCCCTGAGGCCGGCGATATCGATGGCGCGCTTGCAGCACTCAGCAATGTGACGAGCATCGTCACCTCGGGCCGCCAGCTGCAGGGTGTCGCCGAAGCCATCGCGCTCGGCCTCACGGAACTGTCGCGGCTGCCCTGCTTTTCGCTCGAAGGCGGCCAGCTCCGCCATGGCCCGATGGAGATGCTCGGCCCCAAGGTCGGCGTCATGCTGTTTCGCGGCAACGACCCGACGTCGGACCTTGTCGCCGGTATGGCCGCGTCCGTGGTCGAGACCAGCTCGCCTGTGGTCATTTTCGATTCATCCGGGCAAGCGCCGGTGGCAGGCGCCGCGACACTTTCGTTCAAGCCTGCTTCCGGCATGGCCGCGATCCTTGCCATGCTGCCGGTGGCGCAACGCCTGATGGTCGCCTTTGCCGACGCCCGCGTCGAAAATGCCGGCACGCCGGTTCGCTCCAGCAAGATCACCAGGAGCGAATGATGCGGCCGCTTGCAGTCATCGGCAACGTCAATGTCGACCTCATCGTCGGCCCGGTCGCGCCATGGCCGAAAGCCGGAACCGAGACCGTCGTCGACCATGACGAATTGCGCGTCGGCGGGCAGGCCGGGAACAGCGCGCTTGCCTGGGAAGCGCTGGGCGTCGACTTCGAGATTGCCGCCAACGTCGGGGACGACCAGTTCGGCCGCTGGCTTCGCGAAGCCTTTGGCCGCCGCGCCGACAAATGGCCGGTTCGCCCCGAAGGGACGACCCTGTCCGTCGGCATGACCCACCCGGACGGCGAGCGGACCTTCTTCACCACGCGCGGACACCTGCCGCGCTTCAGCCTGGCCGATGTGTTCTGTGTCCTCGACGGCAAGCGCCTGTCCGGCGGCTACGCACTGTTGTGCGGGTCCTTCCTGACCTACGATCTCACGGCCGACTACGATGCGTTCTTCGACTGGGCGGACAGCCACGGCATCGCCGTCGCGCTCGACACCGGCTGGCCGATCGACGGCTGGACTGAGGCCAATTGCGACGCCGCGCGCGCGTGGCTGTCGCGTTGCGAACTGGCGCTTTTCAATGAGGTCGAGACCGTGACCCTGGCCGGTCTGGAAAGCCCGCTGGAAGCCGCGCAGGCGATCAGGTCCGACATGAAGCAGGGCGCCACCGTCGTCGTCAAGCGCGGGCCGGAGGGCGCAATCGCCACCGGCCCGGACGGCATGCTTGTCGAGGCTGCCGCACCCGGCGTGAAAGTCGTCGACACGATCGGCGCAGGCGATGTCTTCAATGCCGCCTTCCTCGCGGCCCTTGCGCAGGGCCAACCACTGACTGCTTGCCTGTCCGCCGCCACACGCGTGGCATCGCGTGCAATCTCCACCCTGCCCCGCAACTATGGCGGGCCAATGCATTTCGAGGAAGCCATGCATGAGCGCGCTTGAAATCCGCAACATCCGCAAGAGTTACGGCAGCGTCGAAACGCTGAAAGGCATCGACATCGCGCTGGAAAGCGGTGAGTTCCTGGTGCTGCTCGGCTCGTCGGGCTGCGGAAAGTCGACACTTCTCAATATCATCGCGGGGCTCGCCGAGGCGACCAGCGGAGATGTGCTGATCGGCGGCCGCTCGATCCTTGGCGTTCATCCCAAGAACCGCGACATCGCCATGGTCTTCCAGTCCTACGCGCTCTATCCGAACCTGACCGTTCATCGCAACATCGGCTTCGGGCTGGAGATGCGCGGGGTTGCGGCCGACGAACGCGACAAGGCCGTGCGCGATGCGGCAAAGCTGCTGCAGATCGAGAACCTGCTCGAACGCAAGCCGAGCCAGCTTTCCGGCGGCCAGCGCCAGCGCGTCGCCATCGGCAGGGCGCTGGTGCGCAAGCCGCAGGTCTTTCTGTTCGACGAGCCGCTGTCCAACCTCGACGCGAAGCTGCGCCTGGAGATGCGCACCGAGCTCAAGCGCCTGCACCAATTGCTGCAGACCACGGTTGTCTATGTCACCCACGACCAGATCGAGGCGATGACGCTGGCGACACGGATCGCCGTGATGCGCGACGGCCGGATCGAGCAGCTCGGCACGCCCGAGGAGATCTACAACTATCCAGCAACCCTCTACGTGGCCGGTTTTGTTGGCGCGCCGTCGATGAACATGCTGCAGGCCGTTGTCGAAGGCGGAAAACTGGCTGTTGCCGATTCCAATGTGAAACTGCCCCTGCCCGCGCGCTATCTGAACGCGGCCAACGACGGCTCACCGGTCGTCGTCGGCATCAGGCCTGAAGCACTCCGCGTGGCGACCGGCGCCGCAACGGACTTATCGTTGCCGGTGGACATCGAGGTCGTCGAGCTGACCGGCCCTGAACTGGTCACCACCGCCCGCATCGGCGCGCAGCGGCTGACCGCATGCCTGCCCCCGCGTGCCGGCATCGCCAAGGGCCAGGCATGCGCGTTCACCTTCGACGAAGATGCGCTGCGCCTCTTCGACCCGTCGACAGGCAAGGCCTTCAAGCCGGCCTGAAATCAAGGCCTGCGCGGTACGAAACGCGCAGGCCGATGTCGTATTGTTGGCGTCAGATCTCAGCGGGCTGGCGGCGCGTACATGATGCCGCCGGCGTTCCACAGCGCGTTGAGGCCACGAGCGATCTTCAACTCGCTGGACTTGCCGAGATTGCGCTCGAAAACCTCGCCATAGTTACCCACCTTGGCGACGATGTTGTAGGCAAAGTTGGCGTCAAGTCCGAGTTGCTGGCCGTTGTCGCCTTCGACGCCGAGGAACCGGCGGACCACCGGATTCTGCGACTGGCGCGAGGCTTCGGCATTGGCCTGGGTGATGCCTTCCTCCTCGGCTTCGACCAGCGAGAACAATGTCCAGCGCACGATGTTGAACCATTTGTCGTCGCCCTGGCGAACGGCGGGCCCGAGCGGCTCCTTCGAGATGATCTCGGGCAGCACCATGTAGGCGGCGGGGTCGGTGAGTTTCAGGCGCTGCGCATAGAGTGCCGACGCATCCGTGGTGTAGACATCGCAGCGGCCGGTATCGAACGCCTTGATGATGCCATCAGCCGAATCGATGACGACCGACTCGTATTTCAGCTTGTTGGCGGTGAAATAGTCGGCGACATTCTGTTCCGTGGTGGTGCCCTGTTCGGCGCAGACTGTCGCGCCGGAAAGCTTGAGGGCGCTGTCCACGTTCAGGTTTTTCCGCACCATGAACCCCTGGCCATCATAGTATGCGGTGCCGACGAAATGGATGCCGAGGCCGCTGTCGCGCGCCAGCGTCCAGGTCGACTGGCGCGAAAGGAGGTCGACGGCGCCCGACTGCAGGGCGGTGAAGCGCTCCTTGGTCGAGAGCGGAACATAGTTGACCTTGTCGGCGTCGCCAAAAACCGCGGCCGACACCGCGCGGCAGAAATCAATGTCGAAGCCGGTCCATTTGCCCTGGTTGTCCGGGGACGAGAAGCCCGCGACCCCCTGGCTGACGCCGCAATTAACGGCGCCCCGCTGTTTGATGATGTCGAGCGTATCCGCTTTCGCCGACACGGCCATGGCGGCCGTGCCGAGCAAGAACGCAGTGATCAATGCTTTCATGGTTTCCTCCCTCTATGAGGCAAAGCCTCTCCTGCTGCCGGTGCCGAGGCGCCGGAAGTTCACAAACTTGCTGTCTTCATGTTCTGTCCGCATGCCCGGGCATGCGGGCTTGCGCTACACCCTTTCCGCCAGGACCGAGGCGAAGGTTTCATCGAGAACGCCGACCAGATGATCCGCATTGGCTCGGCTGAAGATCATCGGCGGACGCATCTTGAGCACATTGTCATGTGGGCCTTCGGTGCCGATCAGCACGCCGCGCGCCCTGACCCCGTCATTGATGCGGCGGGCAAGCGCGGTTGCCGGCGCCTTGCTCTTGCGGTCCTCGACCAGTTCGATGCCGAGAAAGAGACCCTTGCCGCGCACATCGCCGATGATGTCGTAGCGCACCTGCAACTGCCTGAACCGAGTGACCAGATAATCGCCGATCTCGGCCGCATTCTGCCGCAGGCCGTCACGTTCGATGACATCGAGCACCGCAAGCCCCGCCGCGCAGGACACCGGATTGCCGCCGAATGTATTGAAATACTCCATGCCATTGTTGAAGGAAGCGGCAATCTCCTGTGTCGTCACCAGGGCAGCCATCGGGTGGCCGTTGCCGATCGGCTTGCCCATGGTGACGATGTCAGGCGTGACGCCTTGCGTCTCGAAAGCCCACCAGTGGCTGCCGACCCGGCCGAAGCCGACCTGCACCTCGTCGGCGGCGCAGATGCCGCCGGCCGCACGCACCATCGCGTAGGCTTCCCGCAGATAGCCATCCGGCAGGAACACCTGGCCGGCGACGCTAGGGATCGATTCGGCGAGGAAGAGACCGGGCGCGCGGCCCTGCTTCGCCATATCAGCGATCTGCTCGGCTACGCTTTCGGCGAAGCGCTTCGCGTGCTCCGCCAGCGGCCATTCGTCGGGTGCGCGATAGCTGTCGGGGATGACCGCCTCGAACACGTCCGCAGGCCGGCCCTTGCCGCCCTTGCGCTTGTATTTGTAGGGGCTGAGGTCGATCAGCTCCTGCGTGGTGCCGTGATAGGCCCAGTCGAGCACGATCGCCTCGCTGCGGCCGGTATGGTTGCGCGCCATGCGCAGCATCAAGCTGTTGGCCTCGCTGCCGGAACAGGCGAAGGAGGCGACCGACAGGCCAGCGGGCAACGTCGCTGTCAGGCGTTCCGCATAGGTGACGATGGCGTCGTGCAGATAGCGCGTGTTGGTGTTGAGTTTCGCCGCCTGTCGCGCGATCGCCTCGACCACGTCGGAATGGGCATGGCCGAGGTGGCAGACATTGTTGAAGCAGTCGAGATAGGCGCGGCCGCGATCGTCGATCAGCCAGGCGCCTTCGCCGCGCACGAACTTGATCGGCTCGGAATAGGAGATGGAGAGATTGGGCAGCAGCGACGCCTTGCGCGCGGCAACGATCTCCGGGCGGGTCCGGCCCGTTTGGTGAAACGTTTCGGGCGGAATGCCGGCGAGTTCGGCGGCATCCGGAAACAGCTCCCTCCACACGGCGAGATAGCGGGCTTCGCCAACGCCGAGTATATCGCGCGCGGCGAGACTTGCATCGGTCGATATCTGGAAATGCAGATGCGGCGCCCAGCCGCCATTTTCCGTCGCCCTGCCCATCTCGCCGACGAGTGCTCCTGCTTCCAGGCGGTCGCCGGGCTTCAGCCGAGCGGCCGCCTCGTGCGCGAGATGCCCCCACAGAGTGACGAAAGCCGGGCAGCCCTCGGGCTCGTGGCGCAGGGCAACGAGGCAGCCATAGCCGAGTGGGTCTTCTTCAATCTCGACGCTTTTCACCGTCGCCGAGAGCGGCGTGTAAAGTTTCGTGCCCGCCGGCATGAACAGGTCGAGGCCAAGATGGTGGGCGCGGCGGGTGCCTTCGACGAAGCGGGACCGAAAGATGTCGCTGGTATAGACCGTGCGCTCCTCGCCCCACGGGCCGATGCCCAGCGCAATGCCATTTTCGGCGCAATAATTGTCCCACCACGCGGTCGCCTTGTCCGGCTCCCGTACGGCCGACGTCACCGTCATGGGATGATGTGGGTCCCCGTAAGGCACGATCGCCTTGGCGAGCGTCGCCGGATGCCTGTCCAGTATCCCAGTCAGTTTCTTGCGGTTTGCAGCGATCCAGCGGGTCACGGCGCTCGCGCCTGGAGCGGCATCGAAGCCGCAGGCATGGCGCAGGATCGCCGTCGCGAACCGGCGGTTCATCTGGCTCATGCGCCGCAGCAGCCGCCAGGCTGGCGCCTCGCTGATGGCCAGATATGGATTGTCGGCGGTCCGCTCCTTGCGGGCGGCCGAGAGCGTCACGGAGGTCACGAGCCGCATGGCGATGAGGTCGAAGAGAAGGTCCACCTCCGCCTCGCGCAATGGATATTCAGCGTGGAACCCGGCAACCAGACGGGCCGCGTCACTGATCGGATCCTCGGCATCGAGGATGGCATAGGCGCATGCAACGGCAACCTCGGCGATCAGCACGCTGTACAAGGCATCGCCGAAATCGATCAGTCCGGCGACACGCCCCGGCGCCGCCGGATCGACCAGCACATTCCAGTCATTGGCGTCATTGTGGATCACCTGCGCCCGCAACGCAGGCAGCCGAGGCGCCACCTCGGCATCGAAATGATCGAGAAACCCAGCCAGGAGCAAGCGGTCCTGCTTGTCGGTGATATGACGGAGGCGCTCGCGCCCCGCACCCGCCCGGCGGATGTCCCAGTCGAAAGTGCGTAGCGCGCCGGGATGGATGAACCCTTGCAAGGCATGGTCGAGCCGGCCAAGCGCGCCGCCGAGGCTTCCGAGGAGGTCCGGCGTCGACTGGCATTGGGCGAGCGGCTGGCCTGGAAGCCAGGACACCAGGCGCAGGACATGGCTTTCCCCGCCGGCGCCGGTGACATGGGCGAGCGGCGTGCCCCGCACCGTCTTCCTGAGGCGCGGCACGGCGAGATCCGGGCTATTGCGCTCGAGATGATCGAGCAGCGCTGTCTGGAATTCGCTCTCGCTGGCCGGCTCGCTGGCATTGACGATCTTGAGGATCCAGAGCGACTTGTCAGGGGCGGTCAGCTTGAAATTCTGGTCGCGCTCGCTGTCGAGCGGAGTGACGCTGCCGGCAATGCCGAAATGCCCGGCGGCAAGCTCGACGGCCTCGTTGGCTGAGAATTGCGGCGCTGGATGGGAGACGTCGGTCATGCGGAATCCGGATTTGCTTTCACGCAAGCTTGGCATGGGCCTAAAACGGGCATCCGGCAAAGCGTCGGTTGCGCCGTCACAATGAATGCATTGACCGGCACTTTAACGGAACCACTGGGAGCATGCCGCGATGAGGGAACTGGACGCCAAGGACCGGGACATTCTCGGCATCCTGTCGAAGGAAGCCCGTATTCCGCTGAAGACGCTCGCGGGGCGCATCGGCCTGTCGCGCAGTGCAACCAGCGAACGGGTGGCGGCACTGGAGAAGAGCGGCGTCATCCGTGGCTATCGGGCCGATATCGGCCAGATGGACAAGGGGATGGTCGTCGCCTTTCTGTTCGTAACGCTGGTGCGCACGCCGTCGATCGGCATCCTCGATCAGTTGGCGCGTTTTCCGGAGGTACGGCGGGTGTCATCCGTCAGCGGCCAGCTCGATCTCATCGTCGAAGTCGAGGTGCCCTCGATCGATCGGCTGAACACGCTACGCGACACCATCGCCAGCCATGGCGGTGTCGAGGACCTGACAACGGCGATCGTTCTGCGCCGGGATATAGAACGTGCCGCCGGCTGAATGGCTCCTGCCGTATCGCCCGCGTTGGCTCTGATTCCGGTGTCGCGCCCAGAAACGCCTATTTGGCGATCTCCAGCAGGGACGAAACCAGCAACTGGCGCTCGTTCTGCGAAAGGACGTCCGCATCGAAGAGGTTCATGCTGCGCAGCCCCTCGATGGCTATGAAGCAGATCAGCAGTGCCTTGAGGCTCGGCGTTTCTGCCTTCAACCGCTGGAAAAGCTGCTGCTTGAACGATTTTATCGGCGCCAGGAAGTCAGGATCCTCGGCGATCGCCGAAAAGATCCATGAGGCTGAAGGTTGCGTATCCTCGCAATCGTTGGCCGAGAGCCTGATATAGGCGGCAAGCGGGCTTTCGCCGCTGACGTCGTTTGTCCGGGCAGCTTCCAGCGCTTGCTCAAACTCGCGCAGATAGTCCTCGACCAGCCCTTGCATCAATTTCGCCTTGGTGGGGAAATTATACAACAGCCCCCCCTTCGACACGCCGGCACGGCTGGCGACCGCTTCCAGAGACAGGCTTCCGGGGCCGGTTTCCCGGGCGACATCGGCTGCCGCGGCGAGAATTTTCTCGCGCGAATTTGGTCGTTGGCTTTTCATGGCGCCTCCCATCGCAAGCTTAGGCCCAATTGACAAGACCGTCCAGACGGTACAGTAAGGCCGCCATCATTTGAAATCGGGACCATGCTTGAATATGTGTCCCATCGCCCGCGCTTTGTGCCGGGATCGATTGAGGGGACTTTCTTCTTCATGCGCATATTCCGCATATTTATCATTGCCATGGTTTTGCTCGTGCTTGTGGTGGTGGTCGGCGGTATCGTCGGCATCAACTTCATGCGCGACTACGGCACCAAGCAGTTCTTCGCCACGATGAAGCCGCCGGCGGCCACCGTGTCGACCACCATCGTCAAGCCATCAAGCTGGACGCCTGGCGTAGAAGCAATCGGCACCGCCAATGCCGTGCGGGGCGTCGAACTGACCGTCGAGACCACCGGCATCGTCAAGGACATCCTCTTCCACGCCAACCAGAAGGTCGCGGCCAACGGGGTGCTCCTCCAATTGGACGATGCCGTCGAGCGCGCGGATCTCGAAGCGACGAAGGCGCAGGCGGCTCTGGACCAGACGTCACTTGCCCGCGCCATTGAACTGCAAAGGCGAGGCGTCGGCTCGGATGTGACGCTTGACACGGCGCGGGCAACCGCTTCTGCGTCCGCTTCGCAGGTGAATAAACTCCAGGCGGTGCTCGACCAGAAGCAGCTGACGGCGCCTTTCGCGGGCACGGTCGGCATTCCAAAGATCGATCTAGGCCAATATCTGGCGCCCGGCACCTCTGTCGTGACGCTACAGGACCTCGACACGATGCGGGTTGATTTCTCCATTCCCGAACAGGACCTTCCCCTGCTCAAGATCGGACAGACGGTCAAACTGGGCATCGGTGGTTCCGACATGCCCTATGCCGGCACTATTCGCGGCATCAACCCGAAGATCGATCCGTCAAGCCGCCTGGTGACGGTCAGGGCGGAGGTAGACAACACCGAAGGCAAGCTGACGCCCGGCCAGTTCGTGCAGGTACGCGTCGTACTGCCCCAGGAAAACAACGTGCTGGCGCTGCCGCAGACAGCGCTGACCTCCAGCCTGTATGGCGACTTCATATTCGTGGTGCATCCGGCCAAGGTGGCAGAAGCGGCTCCGGCGGCGAAGCCTGACGAAAAGCTCCCGGCTCCATCGGCCGACAAGTCTGTGGCTGATGCCGCGAAACCGGCGGCCGATCCGGCCAAGCCCGCGGCTGATGCCACGAAGCCCGCGAGCGACGCTGCCGCGGCCAAGCCGGCGGATCAGGCGTCCGCCGATCCAGCCAAGCCGGCTGACGCGAAACCCGCGCTCGTCCTGTCACAGGTGTTCGTGAAGCCCGGCCGTCGCAATGAGGGCATGGTGGAGATCCTGCAAGGCCTTGCGCCTGGCGATGAAGTTGTCACCGCTGGTCAGAACCGGCTTTTCAACGGCATGTCCGTTGCCGTCGACAACACGATCGATCCGACCAAGTCGGCGAATAAGCAGGCTACCGAGCAATGAGTTTTTCCGACATCTTCATCCGCCGCCCGGTCTTGTCGACCGTGCTCGCCTGCATGATTCTGCTGCTCGGGTTCCAGGGCATCTTCAACCTGTCGATCCGGCAGTATCCGAAGGTCGACGAAACCGCGATCACCATCACGACGGCCTATCCCGGCGCCAGCGCCGACCTGATCCAGGGCTTCATTTCCGCCCGATCGCGCGCGCCGTCGCCTCGACCGAGAACATAGACTACGTCACCTCGTCGAGCCGCCCGTCCTCCAGCACCGTGACGGTGCAGATGAAGCTCGGCTCCAATCCGGACGTCGCGCTGACCGAAGTCCTGTCCAAGGTCCAGGGCGTGCGCGGTACCTTGCCGGATGCGGCAAAGGACCCCGTCATCGTCAAGGGCACCGGCCAGCAGTTCGCGATGATGTACATCTCGATGCAGAACCCGAACATGACGAAAGAGCAGCTGACCGAGTATATCGAGCGCGTCATCCGGCCCCGCATGTCGACCGTCGAGGGCGTCGCCGACGTACAGATCTTCGGCGCCCAAGAGTACTCAATGCGGGTCTGGATCGACCCGATCAAGCTTGCCGCGCGCGGCGTGACGGCATCGGAAGTTCTGGTAGCGATCAACAATTCCAACTTCCTCTCGGCGCCCGGCAACACCCAGAACGAATATGTCGTGTCGTCGATCACCGTGCGCTCGACACTGCAGACGCCGGAAGCCTTCGCGGCACTGCCGTTGCGTTCGACGGACGGCAATGTGGTGCGTCTGCGCGATGTGGCGCGGGTGGAGCTTGCGGCCGAGAACACCGACACCAGGGTCAGCTTCAATGGCAAGCCAGGCACCTTCCTCGCGATCTTCCCGACCCCGGCCGCCAACCCGCTGACCACGGCCGCCGCGCTCACCAAGCTCGTGCCGCAGATTCAGGAGACGCTGCCCAAGGGCATGACGATCGAGGTCGTCTACGACGCGACCGGCCAGATCAGCGCCTCGATCGAAGAGGTGTTCAAGACCATCGCCGAGGCGGTCGCCATCGTTGTCGTCGTGATCCTGCTCTTCCTCGGCTCGTTCCGTTCGGTGCTGATGCCGATCGTGACCATCCCGCTGTCGCTGATCGGCGTCTGTTTCCTGCTGTTTGCGGTCGGATACTCGATCAACCTCTTGTCCTTGCTGGCCATGGTGCTGGCGATCGGCCTTGTCGTCGACGATGCCATCGTGGTGGTGGAAAACATCCACCGCCACATGGAGGAAGACCATATGTCGCCGATGCAGGCGGCATTCAGCGGCATGCGCGAGATCGCCTCGGCCATCGTCGCCATGACGATGACCCTGGCCGCCGTGTTCGCGCCGCTCGCCTTTACCGGCGGCCTGACCGGCGCGCTGTTCCGCGAATTCGCGGTGACGCTCGCCGGCTCGGTGGTGCTGTCGGGTATCATCGCCATCACCATCACCCCGATGATGGCGGCCCGCCTGCTCAAGGCCGGGGAACCCGGTCGTTTCCAGCGCATTGTCGACGGCGTTTTCTCGCGTATCGAGCACGTCTACGAGAGGGCGGTCACCGGTTCGCTGAACTATCGCCCCGTGACACTGATCATCGTGCTGGCGCTTGTCGGCGTGACCGGCTTCATGTTCACCAAGACCTCAAGCGAATTGGCGCCGGAAGAAGACCAGGGCTTTCTGCTGTCGATCGTGACCGCTCCACGCTATGCGACATCCGACTACACCGAGACATACGTCAACCAGATCCTCGGCCTTGTTAAGGACATTCCGGAGACGCGGGCACAGTTCTCGGCCGTCGCCTTCGGCGGTACGACGAACAGCGCCTTCGTCGGCTTTGCCTTCAAGGACTGGGCGGAGCGCAAGCGCAACTCGAAGGAGCTGCAGGCCGATATCACGGCACGTATCGCCAACGTGGCGGGTGTCCAGGCCTTCGTCTTCGCGCCACCGACGCTGCCCGGCTCCGGCGGCGGCCTGCCCATCTCGATGATCGTGCGTTCGACCGGCGATCCCTCGGAAGTCTACGAGGCGGCCGAGCAGATCAAGAACAAGGCGCAAGCCTCCGGCCGCTTCATCGTCGTGCAGAATTCGATGGCCTATGACGCACCGCAGGTGACAGTGACCATCGACCGCGACCGCGCCGCCGCGCTCAACCTGCCGATCGCCGATATCGGACGCACGCTCACTCTGCTTGTCGGCGGCGCCGAAGTGGCGCAGTTCGACCGCGACTCCAACAGCTACGACATCATTCCGCAGGTGCCGCAGGAGTTCCGCGACAACCCCGAAAAGCTCGGCCAATACTTCGTGCGCAGCGTCACCGGCGAGATGGTGCCGCTGTCGGCGGTGGTGAAGATTTCCACCAATGCGTCGCCGGCCGCCATCGAGCAGTTCAACCAGCTTAACTCGGCGACGATTTCGGCGCTGCCGCTTCCCGGCGTCACGACCGGCGATGGGCTGAAGGCACTGGAGGATATCGCCCGGGAGAGCCTGCCCGACACCTTCTTCATCGACTATTCCGGCCAGTCGCGGCAGGAGAAGGAGCAGGGCAACACCATCCTGATCGCCTTTGCCGCGGCCGTCGTCGTCATCTATCTGGTGCTGGCGGCGCAATTCGAAAGCTTCCGCGACCCGCTGATCATCATGATGTCGGTGCCGCTGTCGATCTTCGGCGCGATGTTGCCGCTCAACATGATCCCGAATCTCAATATGATTTTCATGATCAGCGGGTTGCACTTCAGCATTCCACCCGCAACGCTCAACATCTACACGCAGGTCGGCCTGATCACGCTGATCGGCCTGATCACCAAGCACGGCATCTTGCTGGTGGAGTTCGCCAACCAGCAGCGGGAAGCGCACGGCATGCGCAGGCGCGATGCCATCATCGCTTCGGCCAAGGTTCGCCTGCGGCCGATCCTGATGACGACGGCGGCAATGGCGCTGGGCGTGGTGCCGCTGATCGTCTCCAGCGGTGCCGGTGCCGCGGCGCGCTATTCGATGGGCCTGGTGATCTTCACCGGCATTCTGATCGGAACCATGTTCACGCTCTTCGTCGTACCGATGTTCTATACCTTCATCGCGAGCAAGGACCTGCCGCGTCATGCGGAAAAGCCGGACCCGAAACTGATGCCGGTGCCGGCGGACTGATCAAGACAGCAAAAAGGCCGGGAATTCCCGGCCTTTTTCTTGTGCGGCCGTGGCCGCCGTTAGGCTCTTCAACCGCTCACTTGACGATCAGGATGCTGGTGTTGGCAGGGCCAAAAGTCTCGACGAGCTGGTAGAAATCAGCGGCATTGTCCGGATGCAACCGAACGCATCCATGCGAGGCCGGCTGGCCAAGACGCTTGACCGCATAGGTCGCATGCACCGCATAGCCGCCGCTGAAGAAGACCGAATGTGGCATCGGCGCGTTGTCGTACTTCTTCGAGTACCACATCTCGTGCATGCTGGTCGGCTTGAAAGAGCCGGTCGGCGTGACATGCGTCCTGTCGCCGGTCGAGACCTTCCACGCGAAGGTCGGGCGCCCGTCGACCGAAACTTCCATGATCTGCTGCGAGAGCGAGACAACTGCCACAACCTTGTTGGCCGCGTGGGCGCCACACTCGCCGCCGACGAAAAGAGCCGCGCCCGCAAGGGCGGCGGCGGTGATGTTGATGAGCCTGGCGGAAATGAATCTATGCAAGATGTCCCCTATCTGCCGGCACGACCGGCTCCAATTCGGTGGCCGGTCTATCGCAACCTGATGTTTCGGGGTAATTTCGTATTGGTGGTTGTTTTGTTTCGAATTTGTTTCCAAATCTCTTAAAGAAAAACAAACGAAACAGTCCGCGTCACTTGGCATTGCCCAGCTGTTTTGCCAGCAAGTGCAACCACAAGTCTGCTTTTATTCAAACGAAAGCAGAATTTACCTGATATGAAAGAAATTTGCCAGATGGCGAAACCAATTGGCAACAAAGCGATGGTTTGGCGGCATGATGCGGATACACGCGCCCGGCAAATTTGACCCAACGAAACAATTGGCTCCAAACCCATGAAATCGAACGAGATGTTCTGGCTTGCAGGGACAAGCATCATAGTGGCGGTCATCGGTGGCGTCGGCATTGTCGGCGGCCATCCCGCGGAGTTGACACAAAGCGAGGTCTCGACACTCCACGCCATTTTCTACATCGCCACGGTTTGGATCATATCCAGCCTGCGCATAACCCGGCTCAAGGCCCTCTGGCGGGTCGGCCTCGAGCTAATGGGAATGCGCGGCCCCTCCGGCAACTTGCTGCCGAGAGGACCGAAGGCCCGCGCCGCGACGGGGGGCTCCGCCAGCGGCGCGGGCGCTTCGGGGGTTACCCTGAAGCATGCATCGGCCGGAGGACCGGAGTCGGTCTTCGATGAGCAGGATGCGTAGTCGGATCGGGATCCATGCGCCCATGGTTGCATGGCTTCCAATGAACCGAGAGAGGGCGCGCTAGAGGCGCCGGACTTTCGGGAAGGAATATTCGAAGAAGCCGGGTCGATATGTGAATTTGAGGAGCGACTGCCATGAGAACGAGATTTGCTGCTTCAGTGCTTTCAGCGCTGCTCTATGCACAAGGCCTGCTGGGCTTTGCCGGCCTCGCCACCGTGCTCCTCAAGGATCGTGCCCATGCCGGCCAACTCGCTGTTGACAGCGACCTGCCAGCGGGCCCTTCGCTTCTCGTGGTGCGCTGAGAACCCCGGGTGCGTGCCCTGCCGTCAATCGGCGAACTGCATCGGCGGATCGAACCGGTAACCGGCACCGCGTATGGTGGTGATGGTTTCGGTGTCGAGCTTGCGGCGCAGCCGCACGATGCGCGAGTCGATGGAGCGGTCGAAGGCATCGGCATTTTCGGCCGGCGCGGCGGCGATGATGTCGTCGCGCGTCAGCACCTTGCGCGGGCTGGCGAGGAACAGCCTGAGCAGGGCCACCTGCCCGGGCGAAAGCTGTTCTTCCGAGCCGGAACGATGCATGACCATGGCCGACCTGAGGTCGACGGTGGCATTCTCAAGCACGATCAGTTCCCCGGCATTCCTGCCGCGTCGGCCGAGAAGGCCGCCAATGCGGGCCGCGAGTTCCCTAACATTGATCGGGCTCTCGACGACGTCGGCGGCGCCCAGTTCGAGCGCCAGCACCTTGTCGACAAGATCGGCGGGGCGGCAGATCAGGATGAAGTCCGGTCCGTCCTCGCCGCCATGACGCCTGAGCAGATCTCGCCCCTCCGCCTGGCTGAGGCTGTCGCCGACAATAACGATATCGATGCCCTTCCCCGAAAGCAGGGATTCCGCCTCCCATGGCTGCCGTGCCTCGCGCACATCATGGCCGCGCCGTTCAAGATGATCGGCGAGATCGGTCGCGATCACTTCGGCAACGCAGACAAGCGCGATGACAGAACGAGCAGCCATTTTCCTATCGTCCCCTTCGGCAACCCGATATGAGCGCTGGACATCATGTTTATACCCAATCTACTTTCCGCTGACAGCGGGGGCGAGAATATAGTGCGGGCGCGAATTATCATCGTCGAGGACGAGCCCGATCTGAGGGATGCGGTCGCCGAGTACCTTGCCGCCAATGGCTATGATGTGGCCACCGCGGAAAGCGCCCCCGCCGCGCGAGCCATGCTTGAGAAGCAGTCCTTCCACCTTGCCGTCCTCGACATCGCCATGCCCGGTGAAGACGGCCTGTCGCTCGGCCGGTGGATGCGCTCGAAACTGCCGATCGGCATCATCTATGCGACGGCTGCGGGAACAGCGCTTGACCGCATTGTCGGGCTGGAACTCGGCGCCGACGACTACATCGTCAAACCTTATGAATTGCGCGAAGTGCTGGCGAGGGTGCGCAGCGTCCTGCGCCGCGTTCCACAACCGACCGCACCGCAAGCCAGCAAGATCGAAGCCGGTACGGGTCGTCGCTTCTTGGCCTTCGGCCCCTTCCAGGCCGACCTCGACGGCAGGCTTGTCACCGGCGCCAACGGTACGGTTGTCGACATGGCCAAGAGCGAGTTCGACGTGCTGGAGGTTTTCCTGACGCGCGCCAACCGGCTGTTGACGCGAGCGGCGATTTCCGAGGCAATCGGCTTCATGGAGGATCCGGAATCCTCTCGCGCTGTCGACATCCGCATCATGCGGCTGAGAAAAAAGATCGAGGCCGACCCGGCCAATCCGAAATTTCTGCGCACGGTGCGCGGCGAAGGCTATATCTTCTCGCTGCCGACCAGCGAAGGCAATTAGAGCAATTCCAGGAAAAGTGTGAAACGGTTTTCCGTCCGGAATTGCGCCAAACAAAAGAGATGGGCGTTTCCGTGAAACGATGAACCGCTTCAGACGACGATCCCGAAAATGGGGGGCTGGTTCGGAAAAGACCATGCTCGGACAAAAGTAGATCGGCGCGAAACAACCAGGGCCAGAATGACGGCAGACCATGACCGCTGACCCAACACGCACGGACATGCATGGCGCCCGCCAGGGCGCGGCGATGGCCGCCGTTCGCGTCGTTCGACGTCTGCGGGAGGCCGGTGACTGGCTGCGCGAGATGGACTCGATACTTGCGACGCTTTGCACGGCACTTGAATGCCAGCGCGGCATCCTCTTCCGCCTGCGCGAACTGCCAGGCCAAGGATTCGCCCAGTCGGTCGATGCCTACTGGATCGATCCGCAATTTGGCGGCGAATTGGCTTCGCCGACGGTCATCATGCAGTCGATCATCAATTCAGACCCGCTACTGGAGCGGTTGGCCGAAGATGAGCGGCAAGGCAAGAGCTTCGCCGGCCATACGCGCAATCTCGAAGGCTTTCTGAGACGCGACTTCGAAAAGCAGAGCATCAAATCGTTCCTTTCGGTATCGGTCTTCTCCCATGGTCATCTGTGGGGTACGCTGGCGGTCAACGACTGCGTCAACGAGCGCGAATGGACCGACGAGGAAGAGGCGACACTCCACATCATCGCGCTGGCCATCGGCGATGCCATCGAGCGATCGCCCTCGGATGCCCACGCCAGCGAGGTCATCCGCCGCACCATGCTGCAGGCCTCGCTCGACGCCATCATCGTTATCGACGAGACCGGCTCGATCATCGAATTCAACCCGGCCGCCGAGAAGATGTTCGGCTATCAGCGCAGCGACATCCTTGGCAAGGACCTGCTCGACACCGTCGTTCCCGCATACTACCGCAAGGGCTATGTGTCGGGCGCCGAATACATGTCGGGCCGCGGAGCACCAATGGTCGGCCAGCGGCTCGAGACCGTCACCCAAAATGC
Organism: Mesorhizobium sp. PAMC28654; assembly: GCF_020616515.1. Lineage (GTDB taxonomy): Bacteria > Pseudomonadota > Alphaproteobacteria > Rhizobiales > Rhizobiaceae > Mesorhizobium. The sequence continues at coordinate 4,715,974 of NZ_CP085135.1, read as the reverse complement.
TGCCGGTGAGGTCTTCCCCATCGAACTGACCGCGACGGAGATGCGTGTCGCTGACCGCCGCCTGATCTTCGGTTCCATCCGCGACCTGCGTGACAAGTTGCGCGCCGAGGAGGAAATCAATCGCCAGCGCGAAAAGCTGCACCAGAACGAGAAGATGGCGGCGATGGGGTCGCTGCTTGCCGGCGTATCACACGAACTGAACAACCCGCTGGCCGTCGTGGTCGCCCAATCGACATTGCTGCACGAATTCGCCGCCGACCCGCAGACCAAGGTCCGCGCCGAGAAGGTGCGCGCCGCCGCCGAACGTTGCGGCCGCATCGTCAAGAGCTTCCTCTCGATGGTCCGTCTCCATCCGGCCGCGCAGGCCGAGACCGACCTCAACCAGGTGATCCGCGCCGCCCTAGAAGTGACTGCCTATGGCGCGCGATCAAGCGGCATCATCATCGACACCGATTTCGCTCCCGGTCCGCTGCTGGCCATGGCCGATGCCGACCATGTCACCCAGGTAGCCGCCAACTTCCTTATCAACAGCCAGCATGCCCTCGTCGGCATTGCCGGCGACCGGCTGATCAAGGTTCGGACATTTCGCGGCGAACAAGGCAATCCCGGATTTTCGGTCGAGGACAATGGCCCTGGCGTGCCGGAGGCGATACGTTCCCGCATCTTCGAATCCTATTTCACCACCAAGCCGGTCGGTGTCGGCACGGGCATTGGACTGTCGATCTCGAAATCGATCATCGAGCGGCACAATGGCAAGGTCTGGTTCGAGGAAGTGCTGCCGAGAGGCGCTCGCTTCGTCGTCCAGTTGCCGGCGATTTCCGCTGGCATCGCCGCCATCGGCGACAGCCCGGCGCGCTCCAGCGGATTGCGCCACGCACTGATCATCGATGATGAGCCGGATGTCGCCGGCTCGCTGTCCGACATCCTGGAACTGATGGGCATCAAATCGCGGATCGTGCCTCTGTGGGACTCGGTCGCGGCGACCCTGGACGGCAACATGCCGCCCGACATCGTCTTTTCCGACTTGCGCATGCCCGGCACCAGCGGAATCGCCATCTATCGCGAACTGATGGTTCAGCGACCATTGCTGGCGCGGCGCTTCGTTCTGGTCACCGGCGACCTGATTGGCGCCAAGGCAGAAATCGAGGCATTGTCGGCAGCCCAGCGGCCACAGATCCTGGAAAAGCCGTTCAGCACGCTCGACGTGCGCAGCGTGCTCTCGGCCATCGCCGAGCAGGCCGCGCAAGACCCATAAAGCGCGTCGCGTCGAAGCGGATCCATACGACGGGCTTCAAATTAGGTTTCACCAAAAAAATGGCTCCCAACCGACGATGCGGTGGGAGCCGAATGGAGCGCCGGAGGGTAGCGCTCGGGGGAGTTCAAGGCGTGATCCCGAAGCGGGGTCCGCGCATCACGTGTCAGAAAATATTGGGCGTATTCGTCAGCGGAGCGGCGCTGGCGATCATGCGGACGGCGCGGGCCCTGTGCTTGCCCGACTGCTCGGCAATGACGCGCAGGCAGTCCGCGGTCTCGGCACCCCAGGCCTGTCCCTTGCAAGCAAATTCGATTTCCGGCATCGGCAGGCGCGCGGTCTTGGTTGTTGTCATCTCGCCTTCAACGACATTCGCTGGCGGGCTCCAGGAGGCGAAGGCCGGACCCACTGTCGGTGCGAAAAGCATGCCGGCGAAGGTGGAAACGGCCAGCACCATGAACATTGCCATAGGATGGTCGCTGGCGCGCTGGCGAAGCGCCAGCTTCGGACGCCGGTCGTTGCGCCCTGGGGCTTCGAGACGGATATCGCTGCTGCCTGAGGTTTGGACCTTCGTTTTCATCGCCGTTCTCTTCGTTGCTTTTCTTTTTTCTATAAAACGAATTTAATCGCATTTTGTAACGGACGGACGATACGTGAGCGATGCCCGTGTAACAGTTCTGAAACAGAGAATACGGGCATATTCGGGCAAAACCGGTCATCGCTCGATACATTGGCTTGTTTGCGAAGCTGTTTCATGTGCGCGATCAGGATGTTGCCGAGATTTCGATAGCAGGCAGCAAAGCCCGAACCCGGCCGGCCGGACTATGAGCAACCTCACACTCCGGACTGGGAAGCAGTATTTTTCCGCGCGAAAACGGGCGTGATCTTGATGGCATCAAGCGCCGATCCTCAAGTGGGACGCACGCTCCACAAGCCATGTTAAGGCTCGGAATTTCCGGGATTTTCTTCAGCCGTACGGATCGAAAGTCGGCTTCGACACCGAGCGCAAGGCGCCTGATATTTACACAAGCCATTGCATTTCAATGAAAAATATGATTTTATTGAACAAGCATTCAATAAAAAGAAGAGCCGCCCATGAACCCGCACCTCCGTGACGTGGAGATCCCCAATGATTGGGACAGGCGGGGCCTGCCGGGCTGGAGTTATCACTCCGACGCCCTTCTCGAACTCGAGAAAGAGCATGTCTTCCGCAATCACTGGCAGATCGTCGGCCACGTCTCCGACCTGCCGAATGCCGGCGATTACCTGACCATGGATGTGGTCGGCGAGCGTGCGCTGATCGTGCGCGGCAAGGACGGCGTCGTGCGCGGCTTCAACAACATGTGCCGCCATCGCGGCAGCCGCGTCGTCGCCGACAGCCAGGGCAATTGCAAGAATGCCCTGGTCTGCCCGTTCCACGGCTGGGTCTACAATCTCGACGGCACGCTGCGCGGCGCCGCACGCCCGCGCTCCTTCCCGGACCTCGACAAGACCGAGTTCGGCCTGATGCCACTCGATCTCGAAATCTGGATGGGTTTTATCTTCATCCGCTTCCGCAATGGCGGTCCGCAGCCCTCGGTCGCCGAGCTTCTGAAGCCGATCGAACCCGAGCTTGCGCACTACAAGGCCGCCGACATGGTGCCGTCCTGGGGCATCTGGACCCAGAAGACCCCGGTCAACTGGAAGTCGGTGCGCGACGTCGACAATGAAGGCTACCACGTCGCCATGGCCCACCCTGCCCTGCAGGATCTCTACGGCGCCACCTATTTCGACGAACCCTTCATCAATGGCGTCTCGCGCTCGTTCGCCACCTATAACCCGCATGCCGGCCGCCGCTGGAGCGTCAGGAACTACGTCAAGATCGCGCCGGAGCCGACGCATCTGCCCGATCATCTGAAGAGGGCCTGGGTCTATTACGGCATCTTCCCGAACGCGGTGATCTCGGTGATGCCGGAATCGGTGCAGTTCTATCAGGAGTTCCCGCTGTCGACCGGCGAGACGCTGCTGCGCGGCGCCATCTACCGCTACCGCGACGAGAGCCGCGAGCAGGCGGCCGCCCGCTATTTGTCGTTCCGCATCGACCGCGACACCATGTCGGAGGACGTGCAGCTTTCCGTGTGGTCGAACGAATCCATGCTGTCCGAGGCCTTCGAAGGCTTCTATCTCTCCGACCTCGAATATGGTGTGCGCACCCACCACGACCATCTGCGCAAGATGCTGCCGGTGCTGGGCCTGGAAACGGCTCCCGAGGAAAAGGACATGGGGAACCTCAACAACGCGCTCAAGTCGCGATCGTAGGGAACGGTTGCTCACCGTTTGATAACCAAAACGCGCTATTGTGGAATCGGCCGTCCTGGCTGCGGGTCCACGAAGTGAGTTTGTCGAGCATTACACCGCTCCGAACCTATCCGTCGGCAGGCCAGGCCTCAAGCGGCTCCCACGGCATAGATGTCATAAACGGCGGCGCCGGCAATGACAGCATCGCCCTATCAGCGGCGCTGGATGTCAATCGCGTCTACGGCGACAGCGGCAATGATGCCATCGCCATATCCGCCGGTCACACTGTCTGGCAGGTTGACGGCGGCGACGGGGACGACCGGATCGCAATCGCGGCCGGCGGCGTGCGCAATGTCCATGGCGGCAGCGGCAACGATACGATCAGCGTGGCCGCCCGGGGCGTGGACCAGATTTCCGCCGGATCAGGCGACGATGTCGTGGCCGTCAGCGCCGATCGGGCCTTCGGCGTGCATGGCGGAGATGGCAATGATTTGCTACGGATCACGGCCGCCGATGTAAGCGATGTCGACGGCGGCGATGGCAATGATACAATCATCATCACAGGAGACAAGATCGCCTCCGTCCACGGCGGCGCTGGCGATGACAGGATTGTTCTGAACAACACTGGCGACCGCGCGGCGCATGTCTTTCTGGTCAATGGCGAGGGCCACGACCAGATCGAGACCAACGGGCCCCTGGCGATCTCACGCTTCAATGATGACGGCACGCAGCGTTTGGACATGGCCAATGCAAAGGTCACCCAGAACGATGACGGCACGCTGACCATCGGCTTTTCGGACAGTGCCTACACGATGACCGTCAAGCTGACGGGCGCAATGGCCGGCGCCAAGCTGACCTTCGATATCCCCCGGAGCGGATCGACACTTGTCATCCGAGCCGCCGATCAGCCCGTCAAGATGCCGTGGGAATAGTCAGCCGCCAATGGCCCGGGCGCGGTTTATGTAACGCGGGTGATTGTCGAAGCCCTCGATGAGAGCGCCCCTCGCCCGTCACTATACGGGAGAGGATGCCGGCAGGCAGGTGAGGGCAGCACCGGGCTTGCGAGATTAGCGCCTTAGACGGGCGACTGCATTGCGGTCGCGGCCGAGCGCGCCAACGTCGGCGCTGGCCCTCATCCGGCTGCCGCCACCTTCTCCCCGTGAAACGGGGAGAAGGGAGAAACTCACCCCCGCCAAACACCTTCCTTCCGCAGATCATCCATCGTGCGTGAAATGCCTTCGTGCAGGATGCCAACCATGTCGTCGATCTGTTCGCGGGTGATGATCAACGGTGGCGACATCACGCACATGTTGATCAGCGGCCGCACCAGAAGGCCCAGTTCATGGCAATGCGCGTCGATGCGTTTGCCGACATCCTTGTCGAGTTGCAGCGGATCATTGCTTTCGCGATCGGCGACGCATTCCACGCAGCCCATCAATCCCATGCCGCGCACTTCGCCAACCAGCGGCAATTCCTCCAGCGTCTTCAGCCGCGCCTGGAAATAGGGAGCGACCTCCCGCGTATGCGCGAGCACGCTCTCTTCCAGGATGTCGAGATTCCTGAGCGCCACCGCGCAACCCACCGGATGGCTGGTATAGGTCAGGCCGTGGCCGAACATCGCATCCGGATGGTTCGACCGGCGCAGTTCCTCCAGCAGCCTTTCGGAGATGATGACGCCGCCCAGCGGGAAATAGCCTGACGTGACGCCCTTGGCGAAGGTGATCATGTCCGGGTCGATGCCGAACACATCGCCGGATGCGAAGACATGGCCAAGCCGGCCGAAAGCGGTCACCACCTCGTCGGAGACATAGAGGATATCGTTCTCGCGGCAGATCTCGCGGATGCGCTTGAGGTAGCCGTCCGGTGGCACCACGACGCCGCCCGACGCCTGCACCGGCTCACCGACGAAGGCGCCGATCTTGTCGGCGCCGATGCGGGCGACCGTGTCGCGGAACTGGTCGACGAGGAAATCGGTGAAGGCGGCAAGGTTCATCCCGGCCGGGCGGCGGAACGGATCTGGCGAGGACAATTTCACGACCAGATCGTCGGCGCCATCCATCCAGTCTCGGTCGCGCGGCCGGCCGTTGAGCGAAGCCGACAGATAGGTCGAGCCGTGATAGGCGCCGCCCCGGCTCAGGATCAGCTTCTTCTCCGGCCGCCCCCGAACATTGTTGTAGAACTGCATGAAGCGCAGTGCCGTCTCGACGGCCGAGGAGCCGCCGGTGGTGTAGAAGACGTGGCTGAGATCGCCCGGCGCATGACCGGCGATGCGCATGGCCAGTTCCGCCGACGGCGCGTTCATCGTGTACCACGGCGTGTTGTAGGACAGCGCCATTGCCTGGTCGTACATCACCTTGGCGAGTTCCTCGCGGCGGTGGCCGATATTGACGCACCACATGCCTGCCGGCCCGTCGATGAGACGCTTGCCCGTGCTGTCGGTGATGTAGATGCCGTCGCCTTCGCCAATCAGCGCCCGCGCCTCGGCGCCGACAGAGCCGGCATACGGCCAGGGCTGGATAAGATGGCGCTTGGCCATTTCGATCGCATCGTCGCCGCCGTCGCCAGCCGTCTCGGTCGCTCTCAGGTCTCTTGCAGCCGCCATAATGCCTCACATGCGTTTGACAAATTCCCATCAAAACGAAGCTGAGTGCCAAGCTCGGAAATATCGGCTTTCTTCACTTCATTTTGAATGGTCGTTCAATCAATATCGCAGAATTAGCGCTTGATTTCAATCCGCGGATGCGCGCATGATGAAAGAAAGCCGGCAAGCAAGGGGAACAAGCTGCCGGTGCAGCCAATGGGATGCCGCATGGCGGGACAGACCGAGCCAGCAACCGAGATCACACCCGGAGCCCTGCAATGACGGTGGCCGCGGAAGGGTCGCCTGCATTGTTGAGATCGCGGGCCAGACGAAATGCCCTTCTGCAATCCGAATCCGTCCAGGGCTTTGCCCTGATCAGCCCGACATTCCTCTATGCCTTGATCCTCTTGGTCCTGCCGATCCTGGTGGTCATCGCCCATTCCTTCTGGACGCAGCACTATCTGACGATCGACCGCACCTTCACCCTCGAAAACTATCGCATTGCGCTGACCGAGCCGATCTATCGCGACCTGCTCTGGCGCTCGCTCTACATCTCGCTGACGGTCAGCTTCTTCACCGTCATCCTCGCCTACCCGATCGCGTTTTTCATCTCGTTCCATGGCGGTCGCCACAAGGGCCTGTGGCTCTTCCTGATCACCATCCCGTTCTGGACCAGCTATCTGCTGCGGGTCATGTCGTGGAAGGTCATCCTCGGCTACAATGGTGTCCTGAATTCCGGACTGATGGGCCTCGGCATCATCGACGAGCCCTCGACGGCGCTGCTCTACAACACCACCGCCGTCATCATCACGCTGACCCATGCCTGGGCCGCTTTCGCCATCCTGCCGATCTTCGTGTCGCTGGAAAAGGTCGACCGCACCCTAGTCGAGGCAGCCAAGGACCTCGGCGACGGGCCGTTGCGCTCCTTCCTGCGCGTGACCCTGCCTCTCTCGGCGCCGGGCGTCATCTCGGCCATCCTGATCGTCATGATCCCGACGGTCGGCGATTACGTCACGCCGCGCCTCGTCGGCGGCAAGGACGGCGTCATGATCGCCAACGCCATCCAGGCGCAATTCGGCAAGGCCGCCAACTGGCCGCTGGGCGCCGCACTGTCAGTCACCACCATGCTGATCGTCACCCTGATGGCGGGCGCCACAGTCTTCATCATCCGTGCCGCGGCGAGGCTTGCCCGATGAAGGGATTGCGGCGTTTCCTGCCCGGCAACAGCTGGCTGGCGGCCTATGCGCTGCTCTATGTTGCCTTCCTTTATCTGCCGATCATCTTCCTGCCGATCTTCTCGATCAACACCTCCGCGACGCCAAAGTTTCCGCTCTCGGGCTTCACGCTGCAATGGTACGAGGACCTGCCAAACACGCCGGCACTGCTAGACGCTGCCTGGAACAGCCTGATCGTCGGTGTCTCGGCCGCGGTGCTCTCCACGACGCTTGGCATACTCGCCGCGCGCGCCATCACCCGTTACCGCTTCCCCGGCCGGCGCCCTATCAACGCGCTGATCATGGCGCCGCTGGTGCTGCCGGAGGTGATCGTCGCCATCTCCATGCTTCTGGTCATGCTGCAACTGGGCCTCAGCCTGTCGCTGTTCACCGTCGTGCTCGGCCATATACTGGTCTGCATTCCCTATTCGATGACCGTGCTGATCTCCGGCTTCGAAGGGTTCGATCGCAGCCTTGAGGAAGCGTCGGCCGATCTCGGCGAAAGCGCCTTCGGCACCTTCCGGCGGGTGACCCTGCCCATGGTGGCGCCGGCGATCATTTCCAGCCTGCTCGTCTCCTTCACCATCTCGCTCGACGAGTTCATCATTGCCTTCTTCCTCACTGGAACGGAGGCGACGCTGCCGGTCTACATCTGGGGCCAGTTGCGGTTCGCCGCCAAGCTGCCCGGCGTGCTGGCCTTGGGAACGCTGTTGCTGATCGCCTCATTCCTGCTGATGACTATTGCCGAAATCCTGCGCCGCCGCGCGACCAGGCGCACCCAGAACGAGGGAGGCCTTTATGTCTGAGCGGTCCCAGGCCGAACAATCCCGCCAGACCGAACGGTCGATGATCGAGATCCGCAATGTCACCCGCAGCTACGGGGCGTTCAAGGCGCTGGATGACGCCTCGCTGACCATCCGGGAGGGCGAGTTCTTCTCGCTGCTCGGTCCATCGGGCTGCGGCAAGACCACGCTGCTGCGCATGATCGCCGGCTTCGACAATCCGACCAGCGGCTCCATCGCCGTCGACGGACAGCCGATGGAAGGTATCCCCGCCAACCGCCGCCCCTCCAACATGGTGTTCCAGAGCTACGCCATCTTTCCGCATCTCAATGTCGAGCAGAATGTCGCCTACGGGCTGAAGCGGCTCAGGCTTGGCGAGACGGAAGAAAAGCGGCGTGTCGCCGAGGCGCTGGCGCAGGTGTCGCTGGTCGGGCTCGGCAAGCGCCGCGCCACGGAGCTTTCGGGCGGCCAGCGGCAGCGCGTGGCGCTGGCCCGCGCGCTGGTCATGCGGCCGAAAGTGCTGTTGCTCGACGAGCCGCTGTCGGCGCTCGACAAGAAGCTGCGCGAGCAGATGCAGATCGAATTGCGCCGACTGCAGCAGGCGGTGGGCATCACCTTCATCCTGGTCACCCACGACCAGTATGAAGCCTTGGCCATGTCCGACCGCATCGCCGTCATGTTCGGCGGCAAGATCGCGCAGGTCGCCTCGCCCAAGGAGATCTACCAGCGGCCGGTCAACCGGCAGGTCGCCGACTTCCTCGGCGGCATGAATTTCGTCAAGGCCGAGATCGTAGAGGACAATGGCACCTCGATCGTCGTCGACACACTCGGCTTCGGCCGTGTCAAAACGGACAAGCCCAAGGCCTTCGTGCGCAACGGAAGTGCCGCCACGCTCGGCATCCGGCCCGAACGGTTGCGTGTCCTGTGGGACAATGCGACCGCAAAATTCGAGGTCGCCGGCAAGGTGGTGGAGCGCCACTATTTCGGCGAGATCACCCATCTGATCGTGGAGATACCCGGTCTGGAAAAACCGCTGTCGGTGACCGAGACCAATGATTTCGGCGCCGACGATATTCCCGTCGGCACCTCGATCCGGCTTGCCTACGACCCGGAAGCACTGGTAGCGATGGCCGACTGAAGGCCCGGGATGATCTTCCGCGCGGCGATGCGTCCCGCCACGATCGCGCCCTCGATGTAGCCCGGAAATGAGGGCGACAGTTCCGACGCGGCGAAATACACCGGCGGCGCGCCATCGAGGATTGTCCCTTCGGCGCCGGTGGCCGTGACGTCGGCGATGATATCGCTGTAGGCGCCGCCGCTCCAGCGATCATCCGTCCAGTCGCGCCAGCTGATATCGAGAACAGCGGTCGCATCAGTGCCGAGCGCTCCCTCCAACCTTGCTATCAATTCCGCGCGCAACGCCGCGTCACCCAACTCACGCCAGCGCAAGGCGAGCGGCCCGCCAATGAAGACAACGAGCGCCGCATGATCGTCATCCTTGCTGACGTCGCAGGCAAACAGTCCCGGCAGGTCGCGCCACATCACCATGCCGCTCAAGCCGCGGTCGCGCCAGAAAGCCGTGGCGTAGCGCACCAGCACCTTGATCACCGTGCCGCTTTGCCAAGCGCCCAGCGCCTTCGCCAGCCCGGCAGGCAGCGGCGGCGAATGCTCGATCCTCGACGCCATCACCGGCGGCACGGCGACAAGCACCGCGCGCGCCTCGATCGAGCCCGTTGCGGCGACGACCCGTGCCCCATCTGGCTGGCGTTCGATGCGCGTGACGGGCATGCCAAGACGCAGCCGGTCGCCGAGATCGCCAGCCAGACCATCAGCCAGCGAATGCATGGTCTCCCCAACGAAATACTGAAGCTCCGACACCTCGTTGGTGATGCGGCGATCATTGTCGATGAGGTGCCATAGCGGCATCTTTTCCAGTGCCTGGCACCATAGCCCTTCGATCATCGACAGGAAGGCCGCCTTGACGTCGCGCGGATCGCTCTGATGCCCGAGCCAGTCGGCGACGGTTAGCCCGGCGATGGCCGGATCATCCGGGGAAATCCGGTTCATGCGCTCGCGTACCATCATCGATGCGGCGTAGGTTCGTTCGGCTTCCGCCTCGCTCATCGGCGGCTGCACGAGGAACTCCCCGTCGACATAGGTCTCGACCAGCGTCCTGCCGCGCGCGCCCACCAACGCCATCAATTCCGGCATATCCTGGCACAGGAATTGCCCGCCGCTGTCGACACGTTCGCCAAGACCATTCTGCTTGGCCTCGACCCGCCCACCGACGCGATCACGCGCCTCGAGCAGGACAAAATCGACGCCGGCCTTCTTCAATTCATGCGCCGCCGACAGCCCGGTGAAGCCCGCGCCGACAATGACGACATCCGCTCGCTGCTTGCTCAATAGCCGGCCTTGATCTTCTCGAACTCATCGATCATGCGCTTCTTCAACTCCGGCGCCACCGGCTGCTGGAACAGGGTCTTGTCGAGGAACTTGCCGAGGTCGTCATAGCCCCGATCGGCCAGCACCTTCTGGTCGATAGCAGCCATGCCGGCGCCATTGCCATGCCCATAGCCGAATGCCGTGACCATGTATTTCGACACGTCCGGAGCATTGACGGCGTTCAGGAAATCATAGGCCTGGTCGAGCTTGCCGGGTGCGTCCTTCATCAGCACGTAGCCGCACACCCAGGTCGACATCCCCTCCTTGGTGTCGCGGTTCATGGCGATGGGAACGCCCTGCTGGGTCATGGCGATCAGCGTCTGGCCCCAGCCCCACGCAAGATCGACCTCATTGCCGGAAAAGGCCTGGTCGATATCGGTCGAGTCGGTCCAGTAGAGGCGGATGTTCTTGTGCACCTGGCGCAGGAAATCGGACGCGTCCTTGAATTGCTGGTCGGTCATCCCTGTCCAGTCCTTGAGGCCGATGACCAGGCTTGCCAGCGCATAGGCGTCGTCGACATTGTCGCCGATGGTGACGCGACCCTTGAATTTCGGATCGGCGAATATCCGCAGCGACTGCGCCTCCTGCGGCGTCACATTGTCCGTGCGGTAGAGCAGTGCGGTATTGCCCCAGTCAAAAGGCATGAACCACGTCTTGCCGTCATCGGTCGTGGCAAGATTCTTCATCGCCATGATGCCGGGATTAAGATCTTTCCACCCTGATATCCTCGACGTGTCCAGCGGTTGCAGCATGCCCGCGTCGCGCCATTTCGAAACGCTCTGCGAACAGGGGTGGGCGATATCAGCCTTGAAGCCGGCCCTCATCTTCTCGAAGGCTTCGTCCTCGTCGCCGAAGAAGGCGAAGGTCGGCTCGGCGCCGTTCTTGGCGGTGTAGGCGGCATGCAGGAGTGGATCCTCGTATCCCGACCAGTCGAACACGACGAGATCGCCACCACCTTCGGCGAACGCCAGCACGGCGCCCGCGCCGATCGTGCAGGCCGCGGCAAGGACAAGACGGCGAAACATGGAATTCATGGCGCGAAACTCCCCCTTCGCGAGAACATCATGGCGAGGTTAGGAGAATTCTGCAACTTTGGCGAGCCCGCCCGCCGTCCGTTTCCGGCAGGCGAGCTGTAGACGCGCTGCACGTTCAGTAGCCGGCTTTGATCTTCTCGAATTCGGCGATCATCTTGAGCTTCAAGTCCGACGACAGCGGCGATTGGAACAGCGTCTTGTCGACGAATTTCTCCACGTCGTCATAGCCCTTGCCCTTGAGCACCGCCGGATCGACGCCGGCCATGCCCTTGGCATTGGCCTGGCCATAGCCCCAGTCCTTGACCAGGACGTTGGCGACGGCCGGATCGTTCACCGCGTTCAGGTAATCATAAGCCTTGTCGATATTGCCCGGCGCATCCTTGAACAAGACATAGCCGCAGACCCAGGTCGAAATGCCTTCATTGGTGTCGCGCTTCGCCTTGATCGGCGAGCCGGCGAGCGCCGACTGCACGGCGGCGTCGTTCCAGGCCCAGGCAAGATCGACCTCGCCACCGGTGAAGGCCTGTACGATCTCCGTATTGTCGGTCCAGTAGAGCCGAACGTTCTTGTGCACCTGGCGCAGGAAGTCGGACGCCTGCTTGAACTGGTCGTCCGTCATCTTGGTCCAGTCCTTCAGGCCGATGGCGAGGCTGGCCAGCGCGTAGGCATCGTCGACATTGTCGCCGATCGATACCCGGCCCTTGAACTTGGGATCGGCAAAGGCCTTCAGCGACTGGATGTCCTTCTCGTCGACCTTCTCGGAATTGTAGGTGACCAGCGTGTTGCCCCAGTCCCAGGGCATGAACCAGGCCTTGCCGTCATCGGTCGTGGCGAGATTCTTCATCGCCATGATGCCGGGATTGAGGTCTTTCCAACCGGTGATCCTGGACGTATCGAGCGGCTGCAGCAGGCCCGCCTCACGCCATTTCACCACGCTCTGCGAACAGGGGTGACCGAGATCGGACTTGAAGCCAGACCGGATCTTTTCAAACGCCTCGTCCTCGTCACCAAAGAAAGCGAAGGTCGGCGAGTCCCCGTGCTTCTCGACATATTTCGGATGGAAGCCGGGGGCCTCGTAGCCCGACCAGTCGAACACGATCAGATCCTTGTCGGCGGCAATCGCCAGCGCCGCCGCCGAGGCCGCCAGTGTTGCCGCAAGGCCCAAGGTGAGTGCCAGGCGTCGAGTCATTGTCTTCATTGCTGTTCCATCCTCTTGGTTTTTTGGGTTATGTTACGTCGTCCCGCGCTCGTCGGCCGCCGTGCGTGGAAAGTGCTTGGGGAAAGCCACAGACAGGAATTCGTTTGCCGCCTTCAGCGCGGTCTCGCGGGTGGTGTCCTCGGTCCCCATCATCATCCGCAGCCAGAGCCCCTCCAGCATGGCGTTGAGCGCTAGCGCCATGACCTGTGGCTCGAAGGCATAGAAGCCGCTCTGCTTGAGCGTCGAGCAAAGGTCGATGAAGATGTTCTGGTAGACTGCATCACGCGCGCTGCTCAGCGCCTGATAGGTCGGCCGCGATTTCGCCTCGCCCCAGAACGCACACCACGCCGCGAGCTTTCGCTTGTTGCAGATCGAGCGGTCGAAATCGGCAGCGACCAGTGCCTGGAGCTGGCGGGCGGGATCGTCGCCAGCCTTCTGCAGGGCGTTGCGCCAGTGCGTCGAATACTCGTCGTACATATGCTGCAAGGTAGCAATCAGCAGCTTCTCCTTGCTCTCGAAATGGAAATTGACGATGCCGCGCGACAGGCCGGCTCCATCGGCAACGTCAGCCATCGTCGTCTCGGAATAGCCGCGCTTTGCCAACGAATCGATTGTCGCCTCGATAAGCTGAAGCTGCCTGACTTCCTTTGAAGCCTTGCGGCCGCGTTTCTCCTGCTCATTGCCCTTGGGTGCATCCAGGGATCGCTCGTCGCGCGCTGCAGCTTTCATTGATGCCGTCATGCTCCACATCGCCGGCTATCCCACCGGCTTCCATGCGCGAAGATGAGCCGGACGGTGCTCACCACTGTCAAGAACCTTCTGCATTGCTTCCCAGGTTCGTATGTTCTTGTCGACATAGGCCGCGCCAACCACCGCCGCGATGGTCGGATAGAGCGGGCCTTTCAACCTCTCCAACTCGCCCCGCGCGACTTCTCGGTACCAGGGATTGCGGTCGCGGATGGTGACATCGGCAAAACCTGCCCGGCGCATCGCCTGCGTATAACGCTCGGGCGACGCCATGGCGAAGGAAAGGCCCTCGGCCGCGACATAGGCCTTCATGTCCGGCGACGGCTCGTCGTCATGCGAGATCATCCAGTTCGAGGCCGCGAAGACGCCGCCAGGTTTCAGAACGCGGAAGATTTCGGCGAACAGGGCGTCCTTGTCCGACACATGCACCAGCGCATCCTTGGAGAAGACGACGTCAAACGCTCCATCGGCAAAAGGCAGCAGCCCGGGTGCCGCATGAACGAAACGCACGCGCCCGCTCAACCCACGCTCTGCCGCCCGCTGTGTGGCTGTCTCGATCACCGGCCGTTCGACGTCGAAGCCGGTGGCGTGCGCCGCGCCATGGCGCTCGACCAGATGCAGGGCAATGCCGCCCGAGCCGCAGCCTATGTCGAGGATCGTCTTGTCCCGGAGCGAAAGACCCTCGAGGACCCTGTCGACCTCGTCTGGCCCGCCCGGCGACAGATACCCCTCGCCCCACAGCGCTTCGAGGAAGCGTATGGCGGTGTCGTCATACTCAGGCGCGGCGTCAGCCGTTTCGATCATCAGACCTTGGTCCCAAGCGTCGAATGCCCAGTGTCGAGTGCTGGCAAAGCCTAGCGCATGAAAGGGAAAACGCAATACCATTTGTTGAACATTCATTCAAAATGGCTGGACAGAATATCGACCGCCGTGCCAGATTTCACGCATTCGGGGAACGGATCACGCGAGAAAGCGTCGGTCACAATGAAGACTGGGCCAGCATGAAAGCTTGGGATGCGATCATCATCGGCGGCGGACATAACGGCCTGGTCAATGCCTGTTATCTGCAGCGTGCCGGCCTTGACGTGCTGGTTGTCGAGAAGAACGACTGGGTCGGCGGTGCCGCCACCAGCCGTGAACTGACACCAGGCTTCCTCTATTCCAACTGCTCCTATGTCTGCTCGCTGTTCCGGCCCGAGATCATGCGCGACCTCGAACTGCCGCGCTTCGGCCTGCAGGTCATCTCCTATGAGGGCGGCGCGGTGTTCACGCGCGACGGCGACTATCTCGCCAACTACCGCGACCATGACGCCCACCGGCGCGAATTCGCCCGCTTCTCGAAGCGCGACGCCGAAGCCTATGACCGCTACGCCCGAGACGTGACGCGGCAGTGCCGCTTCATCCAGCCGCTGCTGATGCGCACGGCTCCCGACCCGACCAGCCTGCGGCCGCGCGACCTCGGGGAACTGCTCTATCTGGGCAAGAAATTCGCGGGCCTGTCAGCCGAGGAAATGGCGCTGACACTGCGCTTCTGGACCATGTCGATCTCGGAATTCCTCGACGAATATTTCGAGACCGATGTCATCAAGGCCAACTTCGCCCTATCGGGCATCATCGGCACCGCGCTCGGGCCGATGTCGCCGGGCACTGCTTACGTGCTGCTGCACCACTATATGGGCGAGGTCGACGGTTCGGTCGGCGCCTGGGGTTACGCGCGCGGCGGTATGGGTGCTGTCACCAAGGCGCTGGCCGCATCCTTCTGGGCGTCCGGCGGCACCATCCGCACCGGCGCCGAGGTCGACCATGTGCTGGTCAGCCGAGGCAAGGCCAAGGGCGTGGTGCTGGCCGGCGGCGAGGAGGTTTACGGCAAGCTCGTCGTTTCCAACGCCGACGTGAAGCGCACCTTCCTCAAGCTGGTCGAGGAAAAAGAACTGCCCGACATCTTCCTGCGCCGGGTCAGGAACTTCAAGATTCGCGGCTCCTCCGGCAAGGTCAACATCGCGCTCGATTCCCTGCCGGAATTCCCTGCCTTGCCGAAGGATTCTCCCGTCTATCGCGGCGACATGCACTTCACCGATTCCATGGAGCGCATGGAACGCGCCTATGACGACTGGAAGGCAGGGCGCTGGTCGTCCGACCCGTTCCTCGACATGGTCATCCCGACGACGCTCGACCCGACCATGGCGCCGCCCGGCAAGCATTTCATGAGCTGTTTCGTGCAATACGCGCCGCCCAAGATTGGTGGCCGCGAGTGGACCGATGCCGACCGCGATGGTTTCGCCGAAAGCGTGATTTCGCAAATCGCTGAATATTCGCCCGGCTTCCGCGATCGCATCATCCATATGGAGGTGCGCACGCCCCGCGAGATCGAGGCCGAGGTCGGCCTGACCGAAGGCAACATCTTTCAGGGCGAACTGACCTTCGACCAGCTTCTGTTCAACCGCCCGGTGCCGGGCTACGCGCAATATCGCTCGCCCGTCGGCGGGCTCTATATGTGCGGCTCCTCCACTCATCCAGGCGGCGGCGTCATGGGCGCGCCCGGCCGCAACGCCGCGGCCGAAATCCTGCGTGATCTCGCCAAGTCCACCTCGCATATGAGCCCGGCCCATGACGTCATTTGACGCGATCATCATCGGCGGCGGCCACAATGGCCTCGTCGCTGCAGCCACGCTGGCGAAAGCCGGACGCAAGGTGCTGGTGCTGGAAGCCGCCGGCGATGTCGGCGGCGCTGCCCGCACCGAGGAATTCGCGCCAGGCTTTCGCGTGTCGTCCATCGCTCATGTCCTGAACCGACTGCACCCGGATGTGGTGAAGACGCTGGAACTGGAAAAATACGGGCTGACCGTTGCGCGCGGCGACTTCGTGCCATCCGTCGCGTTATCGAAGGACGGCCCGCCGCTCATCCTGCATGGTGCCTATGGCGAGGTGCTGACCGGCGGCAGTTCCTCCGAGCAGACAGCCTGGAAGAACTGCGCGCGCAGCTGCTGCGCTATGCCGGTATCCTGAAACCGTTCCTGGCGCGCCGGCCACCCGATCTCGGCGGCATGTCACTGCTTGAAACCGCGGCACTTGGCCAGAGCGCATTGGCGCTGAAGAAGCTCGGCAAGGAGGATATGCGCGACTTTCTGCGCGTGCTCCTGATGAACGTCGCCGATCTGCTCGACGAGCAGTTGGAGGACGACCGGCTGAAAGGCCTGCTTGCCTTCGATGCCACACTCGGCAGTCACCTCGGTCCGAGATCGCCGACCTCGCTGCTTGGCCTCTACTATCGGCTGGCGGGCGAGGCCGGTGGTGCCGCCGGCGCGCAGATCGTTCCGAAAGGTGGCATGGGTGCAATCGTATCAGCCATTCGCGCGGCGGCTGAAAAGGCCGGCGTGACGATCCGCACCGGGACACCAGCGGCGAAGATCATCGTCGAGAACGGCCGCGCCGTTGGCGTCACGCTCGACAATGGCGACGAGCTGCGGGCGAGGACAATCGTCTCCGCCATCAATCCGGCAACCACCTTCATTGACCTTGTCGGCCCGCGTGAAGTGGACACCGGGTTCGTGCGCAAGGTCAGAAATATCCGCATGAAGGGCGATGCAGCGAAACTCAACCTGGCGCTCGACCGGCCGCCGCAATTCACCGGTGTCGACGCTGTCAGCCACAAGGGCCGTCTGGTCATCGCGCCCTCGCCCGATCATGTCGAGCGTGCCTTCAACCCGTCGAAATACGGCGAATTCTCACTCGAGCCGGTGATGGAAATCACCCTGCCCAGCCTTGCCGACCCATCGCTCGCGCTCCCTGGCGCCTGTGTTCTGTCGGCGGTTGTCCAGTACGCGCCCTATGCGCTGAAAGAGGGCTGGGATGCCAGCAAGCCGAAATTCTTAGCGGCGATCATGGCGCAGCTCGAAGCCTATGCGCCTGGGATCGGCAAGAGTGTGGTCCATGCCGAACTGCTGACGCCTGCCGATATCGAGACGCGCTATCGCATGCCGGGGGGGCACTGGCACCACGGCGAACTGCAGGCCGACCAGATGCTGATGTCGCGGCCCGTATCCGGCTGGTCGGGTTATGACACGCCGATCGACGGGCTGTTCCTCGCCGGCGCCGGTTCGCATCCCGGCGGCGGTGTTTCGGGTGCACCTGGCCTGAATGCCGCGCGGCGTATCATTGCGATGAAGGGGTGATGTGATGTCCCAACCGCCCAAGGCCGCGCTCTACGGCGCCCCCCTCTGTCCTACCGGACACCTCCCCCTCAAGGGGGGAGATTGGCTGTCATTCCTGTTTGCGCCAATTGCTTCCGCTGCAAGAAAATCACCGACCGTCCTGCAAGTCGATCTCCCCCCTCGTGGGGGAGATGTCCGGCAGGACAGAGGGGGGCGCGAAGGATCGCCATCATGACCAGTCAGCTCAACAACGCGACCCGCACTGCCGCCCAGGCCCATTTCCGCACGCTACGTCTCGGCACGCCCTTCCAGCCGCGCATCGACGCGCTAGCCAAGACCCAGGACTGGTACAACTGGGCCGGCTACCGTGCGCCGCACTCGCTGTGGGACGAGGAACTGGAATACTTCGCTATTCGCAGCCAGGCGGCGTTGTTCGACATATCGCCGATGGCGAAATACCGCATCGAGGGCAAGGACGCCGAGGCCTTCCTCAATCGGGTCACGCTGCGCGACGTGGCAAAACTCAAGCCAGGACGTGTCCACTACACCGCCTGGTGCGACGACGCAGGCTTCGTCCTTGACGACGGAACCTTGTTCCGTCTGTCGCCGACACGTTTCCGGCTGTGCTCGCAGGAGCGCCATCTGCCCTGGCTACTCGACAGCGCCATCGGTTTCGACGTGACGGTCGAGGAAGAGACGGAGGCCGTTGCCGGCCTTGCCTTGCAAGGGCCGACCTCCTTCGCCGTGTTGCGCGATGCCGGTTTCGTCGGCGTCGAGAAGCTGAAAGTCTTTGACCTCGCCGATTTCCCGCATGACGACGACACGGTCACCATCTCCCGCACCGGCTTCACAGGTGATCTCGGCTACGAACTGTTCGTGCCGGCCGACAAGGCGCTCAGCCTCTGGGACCGGCTGATGACAGCGGGCGAACTGCGCGGCATCCGCGCCATCGGCTATACGGCGCTGAACCGCGCTCGGCTCGAGGCCGGACTGATCGTCGCCAATGGAGACTTCACCACTGCCGAGCATGCCGTCCGCGCCGACCGCTTGCGCATGCCCGACGAGATCGGGCTCGGCTTCATGGTCGATCTTGAGAAGGGACACTTCAACGGCCGCCGCGCTATCGTCGAAGCACGGACGAAACGCAAGCTGAGCCATGTGCTGGTCGGGCTGGAGATCGAGGGCAACATCCCGGCCGAACACGCCATCGTCTACCACAAGAAAAGCCAGGAAGTTGGACTGGTCAGCGCCGCCATGTGGTCGCCGATGGCCAAGCGCAACGTCGCCATCGCCTCGCTCGAGCGACCATTCGGTGATACGATGGTCGAGGACCTGTGGGTCGAGATCTACGCCATGCGCGAGTTGCAGTACCAGAAGCTGATGAAGCGGGCCAAGGTGGTGGCGCGGCCGTTCATCAAGCTCGATCGCCGCACCGCCAATCCGCCGGCGGACTTCTGACCATGGCGGACGATGCCGACAAGCTGCAGGACGATGGGGAAGCCACCGAACAGTGGGAGCTGGTCAACACGCCGCTCGGCGAAAAATGGTCGGGCCGCACGCGCTATGCCGCCGCCATGTTCTTCTACAAGCGTGACGAGATGAGCGCCGAGACGCTGGAAGTCTACCGCATCTGCGCCCGGCTCGATTCGGAAGACCCGCTGCCGATCATCCGTGATCGCGGCGTCGGCAAGGACTGGCTGAAGCGCATGGGTTTCGAATAGCGCTAGTGCGCTACCCTATCGTCCTGTCCAGCATGCTCAGCCAATTTCGATAAGCGATCTTCTCGATCAGCGCGCGCCCAAAGCCACGTGCGGCGAACGCATCGAGCAGCTTCGGCAGGCCGGTGACATCGCCGATGACCGCGGGGATCATGGCGCCGTCGAAATCCGAGCCCAGGCCGACGCCGTCTTCACCCAGCGCCTGCAGCAGGGAATCGACATGGCGCACCATGATGTCGAGGCTGGTGTCTGAATTCATCCTGCCGTCTTCGCGCAGGAAGCCGGTGGCGAAGTTCAGCCCGACCATGCCGCCGGACTCGCGGATCGCGCCAAGCTGCCATTCGGTGAGATTGCGGGAATGGCCGCAGATCGCATGCACATTGGAATGGGTGGCGACCAGCGGCGCGTCGCTGATGGCAGCGACATCGCGAAAGCCCTTCTCGTTGAGATGCGACAGATCGATCATGATCTTCAATTCATTGCAGGCCTTGACCAGCGCCTTGCCGGCATCTGTCAGGCCGGGCCCGGTGTCGGGCGATGAAGGGAAGCGGAACGGCACGCCGTGGCCGAAGGCGTTGGGGCGGCTCCAGACGATGCCGAGCGAGCGCAGGCCCGCGGCATGCAGCACGTCGAGCATGGTGAGTTCGGGATCGATCGCCTCGACCCCTTCGATGTGGAACACCGCCGCGATCGAGCCCTTTGCCATGGCGTTGCGCACATCACCGGCGCTTCGGCAGACGGTGAGCGCCCCAGCTCGCTCCAGCCGGAACAGGATCGAAGCCATCGCAATGGTCGAGTTGAGCGCGTCGGCGCGCGGAACTTCCGGCGGCAAGGGCTCGGTATCGCTCGGCGCAAGCGGTACAGCGCGCCTGGCCTTTTCCACGGGCGGCGGAAAGATCGCGAACATGCCGCCGGCAAATCCGCCCTTCTTCGCGCGCGGCAGGTCGATATGGCCACCCTGCGTTCCCTCGATGAACAGCCCTTCGACGTTCGTGTCCTTCGAATTGTAGAGCCGGAGCAGCGTGTCGTTGTGGCCGTCGAAGACGGGAACGAGGTCGGGTTCGGTCATAAGGGGATCATTCGGTTCGATTTGTCGGCGCACGGCCTGCGGTATATCATACCTACTTAGGCAAGATGGGCGGCCCGCGCAAATGCCAGATCCATATTGCTGTTTTGACCAGTCGTATCATCAGCATTTTTGCCGCCGACAAATCTCCGCGAACTTACTGTTTCAGCACGTCCGCCCATTCCGGATGGCGGCGAAACTGGGCATTGGCGAAGGGACAAAGCGGGATGATCTTCTTACCCGCCGCCCGCGCATCCTCGACGGCCCGGGTGACGAGGCGAAGCCCCGCCCCCTGGCCGCGAAACGCGTCAGGCACTTCTGTGTGGTCAATGATGATCTGGTGTTCACCGATCTTGGTGAAGGTCATCTCGGCCTCGGCACCGTCGGGTCCGCGTAGCACATAGCGCCCCTTGGAGCCGCGATCCTCGAGTTCAATCTCCGGCAAGTGATCAGGCATGGTTCAGGCTCCTTCAACGGGCGCGCTGGCGAGGAACCGCCGTGCCGCTTCGATTTCGTTTGGCCGCACCTCGTGCCCGCCCTCATGCCACTCCACTGTGACATCGGCGCCGTCGGCACGCAAATAGGCTTCAAGCCGCGTCGTCAGGGTTGGCGGACAGATGGGGTCGCGCTTGCCCGCGGTCAGCAGGACGCGACGGCCAGCGAGACTGCCTTTCACGTCCGGTTCAAACGGGATCAGCGGATGCATCAGCACCGTGGCATCGAACCGCTCCGGCGCGGCAAACACCACCGAGGCCAATATGTTGGCGCCATTGGAGTAGCCCAGGCCAAGCACGGAAGATGGTTTCGCGGCCTCGACATGGGCCTTGATGAAACCGGCCATCTTGTCCGTCGCCCGCGTCAGGTCAGCCATGTCATAGACGCCCTCGCCGGTGCGGCGGAAGAAACGTGCCGCGCCATGTTCAGAAACATCGCCGCGCGGCGAGATGATGGTTGCCTGAGGCGCAAGATCGCGCCCCAGTGACAGAAGCTGGTTCTCGTCGGCTCCCGTGCCGTGGAAGACGAAGAGCAGCGCGCCGCCCGGTAAACCGGGCAGCAGCTTGTGGATGTAAGCGTCCTTGCTCATGACCTGATCCTTAGCCTTCCAGTTTCTGCAGATGCTGTTCCAGATAGGGCCGCAGATGCTGATGCTGCGACGGCAGTTTCAGCGCTTCGCCGAGATGAGCGGTATCCTCGTCGCGGTCGAAGCCTGGCTCGTTGGTGGCGACTTCGAACAGCACGCCACCCGGCGTGCGGAAGTAGATCGCCCAGAAATAATCGCGGTCGATCACCGGCGTCACCTGGTAGCCGGTGTCCATCAGCGCCTTGCGCACCTCGAGCTGCTTGGCGCGGTTCTCGACGGCGAAGGCGACATGGTGGACGGAGCCTGCACCAAGATTGGCGAAGCCGGCGCCCGGCAGCGATTCGATATCGACGACATCGGCGCCATTGCCGTTCTTCACGGCCAGACGCTTGAGGTTGCCGGAGGCGTCGACCTCCTCATAGCCCATGAATTTCAACAGCTCTTCGGTGGCGCCGCCGTCCTTCAGCCGCAGCGACACGGAGTGAAAGCCGCGGATCGCTTCGTCAGCGGGAACTCTGCCCTTCAGCCATGGCGCACGCCGGTCGTTCTTCTCCTCGACCAGAGCGAAGCCATCGCCATCCGGCCCGGCAAACGCGAGCCGCTTCTCACCGAAGGTCTCTTCGCGGGAGAGGCCCGCTACGCCTTCCTCGGCGAAACGCTTTTCCCAATAGGCGAGCGTTCCCTCCGGCACTGAATAGACGGTGGCGCCGACTTCGCCGACGCCATGACGGCCCTTGCCGATGTTGGGGAACGGAAAGTAGGTCATCACCGAACCCGGCGTACCGATCTCGTCGCCATAATAGAGGTGATAGACATCGGGGGCGTCGAAATTGACGGTCTTCTTCACCCGTCGGAGACCGAGCGTGTCGGTGAAGAACGCATTGTTCTGGCGCGCATCGCTGGCCATCGAGGTGACGTGATGCAGGCCCTTGATCTGATCGAGCATTGTCTTGCTCCTTCCCTTGGTGCTTGTGCGGCCCTCGCCGCTGTCCACGCAAATATGAGGGTTGGCCGGTCCCTGGCAAAGACAGCAAACACAGAATGGACTGTGCTGTAAAAGTGAACAATGAACCGTCTTTTGTTCACCGTTCGCGCAATGCGGCTGGCTTGGTTTATTGCTTGTCTGAGGCTTGCCTCGGCGCCGGATTTCGGTTCCATGGGCGCGCCCGGACGAATGGAGGATGCAGCGATTGGCCAGTGGAAGCAGACGCCCGAATGTTCTCCTGATCACCTGCGACCAGTGGCGCGGCGATAGCCTGTCGGCGGCGGGCCACGAGGTGGTCAAGACACCGAATGCCGACGCGCTGGCAGCCGAAGGCGTGCTGTTTCGGCAGCACTATGGGGGGGCGGCACCATGCTCGCCGGCGCGCGCCTGCCTCTATACCGGCCTTTACCAGATGAACAACCGCGTCTGCCGCAACGGCACGCCGCTCGACGTGCGCCATGGCAACATCGCGCTACAGGCGCGCGGCCTCGGCTATGATCCGACGCTGTTCGGCTATACCGACGTGTCGCTTGATCCGCGCACGGTGGCGCCCGGCGACCCGAGGCTGAGAAGCTACGAAGGCGTGCTGCCCGGATTCACCGTCCGCCAGCTTTTGCCGGAACATCAGAAACCGTGGCTGTCCTGGCTCAAGGCGCGCGGTGTCGATACAACAGCGGGTTCCCCCGGCATTCATCGCCCGGTCGAAGAGCGCCATGGGAACAGGACGGACGGTGCGGTCAGCAACGGGCCGCCGGTCTATTCGAAGGACGAGACGCCGGCTGCCTTCATTGCCGGCGAGTTCATCCGCTGGCTTGGCGAACAGGAGCATGATGCGCCATGGTTCGCGCATCTCTCCTTCATCAGCCCGCATCCGCCCTACATCGTACCTGCCCCATACAACACCATGTACGACCCGACCGAAGGACCGGCCTTCCGCCGCGCCGAGAACTGGCAAGCGGAGGCGGAGCGCCATCCCTACCTTGCCTATGATTTGAGCCGGCAGGAGCGGAGCAAGTTCCTTCCCGGCGCATCGGGCAAGGTGCACGACTGGAGCGACCATGATTTCCGCCGCATCCGCGCGATCTATTACGGCATGATCTCGGAGGTCGACGCGCAGCTTGGCCGTATCTGCCAGGCGATCAAGGCGGCGGGCGCCTGGGACGACACCATCGTCGTGCTGACCTCCGACCATGCCGAGATGATGGGCGACCATTTCATGCTGGGCAAGGGCGGCTTCTTCGACGGCAGCTATCATATCCCGCTGATCATCCGCGATCCGCGCCACGACAAGGCAGCCGGCACGAGCGTCGATCGTTTCACCGAGGCTGTCGACATAGTACCGACACTGCTCGACTTGCTCGGCGAGTCCCCGCCAACGCATCTCGACGGGCGCTCACTTAAACCGTTCATGGAAGCCAAGCAACCCCAGGATTGGCGCGACGCCGCGCATTGGGAGTTCGATTTTCGTTCAATTGCCGGCGGCCACGCCGAACGCCATTTCGGCACCACCTCGCGCCAGTGCAACCTCGCCGTCATCCGCACGGAGAAATTCAAATATGTGCACTTCGGCGGCGGGTTGCCGTCGCTTCTGTTCGATCTGGAGACGGATCCGGGCGAGTTGAACGATGTAGCTGGCGATCCGGCCTATCTGTCGGTGCGGCTGGAATTCGCCGAGCGGCTGCTCGCCTGGCGGGCCGAGCATCTCGACCAGTCGCTGGCGCTCGCCGAACTGACGGACGCCGGCGTTGCCGGCAACGTCGCCACCTTGCCGGCTGTCATGGCGTGACATGAAAGGACCCGCGCCGTTGCCGGCGCGGGTCCTTCAATCAAAGTGACCGGTTATTGCATGATCGTCAGTCGCTGCTTGTCGCGGTTTTGCGTGTAGCTGCTCTTGTCATAGGCCGCCTGGGCTTCGAGCTGCTCCTTGGTGAAGGTCGTGTAGAGATACTTCTTGCCGTCCTTGTCGGACATGAACTTCAGATTATCCATGCCAACGGCCACTTCCTTTTCGCCGATGCCCAGGAAGCCACCGACGTCGACGACAACCGCATCGGGCTTGCTGTCGGGCGTCAGCACGACGTCGCCGATCTCGCCTACCTTGGCGTCGTTGGCGCCATAGACGGTCGTGCCCTTCAGATCATCGCCGCGGATTTCACCGATCGGCATTTCCGTCAGGGCTGACTTGTCGATTGCGGCGGTCTGCGTCTGGTCGGGAGCCGTCGCATCAGGCGTGGTCGCGGCGGGCGCCTGGGCTGTCTTGTCGGCCGGAGCCACTGCCGGAACCGAGCTATCGGATGGCACTGCGGCCATCGGGGCGGGAGCTGTGACATCGTTGGAGGCAGTCGTAGCCGGGGCCGGATCATAGGCCTTGCGGTTGAAATCCGGCTGCGCCTGCAGTTCTTCCTTCGTGGTCTGGGCGACCAGCCAACGCTCGCCATTCTTCTCGGCCCACTGGGCCTTGCCGAAATCATAGGCGACGTTCTTGGCCCCCAGGCCAAGGAAACCGCCGACGCCGATGACCAGGGAATCGGCCTTGCCGTCCTTGGCCAGCACGATGTCACTGACGCTGCCGATGTTCTGGGCGTCGTCACTGGTGCCATTGTAGACTTTTTGCCCAACGATGTTTGTGGCGAGATTGCCCTCGGCACGCTTCACGGGCTCGGCAGTGGGGGCTTGCGCGGTATCCGTGCCCGCCACCGGTGCCGTGGTGTCAGTCGACGCGGCGGGTGCGGCCGGCGCCGGAGCATAAGGCTTGGCGTCGAATTCCGCTTGAGCCGTCAATTGCTCCTTGGTCGTCGGCGCGATCAGCCAGCGGTCGCCGTTTTTCTCAGCCCATTGCAGCTTGCTGTAGTCGAACGCGACATTCTTGGCGCCTACGCCAAGGAAGCCTCCAACGCCTATGATCACGGACTGCGCTTTGCCGTCCTTGTCGAACACGACGTCACTGACCTTGCCGATGTTCTCGGCGTTGTCGCCAGTACCGTTGTAGACGCTTTCGCCAATGACGTTGGTGACGAGGCTGCCCTCGGCGCGCTGCACTGCTGCGGCGGGAGCCTGGACTGCGGGCGTCTCGGCGGGTGCCGGCGTTGTGGCCGTCTGCGCATATGCGCCTGTCGCAATCAGCGTGGCGAGCGCAGTCGTGGCTAAAAGGGTGCGGATCATGATAGTCTCTCCTAGTGCGTGATTTCATGCGCGCCGCGTCCGGTTGAACCGTCGCTGGGAAGACCGGACGCGGCATCTTCTACGTGTTCACAACGTCGTGACCACGCTGTTGTTCCGACAAAATCCGGCCGTGACGGTTATGACCTCCACGCCTGGTTGCAGGGGAATTCCCTCCTTGAAATGGCCGCCAGCGGAACCTTTCTCCGCCATGCCCGTTTCAGCCTGTGGCTGGGCTGGTTCCGGCCCGGTTGGGTATTTGAGAATGCGGAGCAGATTATGCGGTTTGCGGCGGTGCTGAACCAGGACGGTGGCACCTTGCGCTCGACCGACCTCGCCGGTTTCTCCCAGCGCATGCGCCAGACCCTTGAAGCAGCCGGTCACTCCGTCGATCTCGATGTCGTCGCCGGCAAGGATGTTGTGGCGGCGCTGGACAGTGCGGCGTCGCGGCGTGGGATCGATGTTGTGCTGGCCGGTGGAGGCGACGGCACCATTTCGGCGGCGGCGGCCAGGCTGATGGGCAGGAACAAGGCGTTGGCGATTTTGCCGGCAGGCACCATGAACCTGTTCGCGCGCGGGCTCGGCATTCCCCAGACGCTCGATGCCGCGCTGGAATCCTTTGTCGACGCCGACGTGGCGGCAGTGGATATCGCTACCGCGAACGGTCGTCCGTTCGTGCATCAGTTCTCGATCGGCATGCATGCCAAGATGGTGCAGCGTCGCCAGAAACTGGAGTTCGGTTCGCGTCTGGGAAAGATAAGAGCCTCGGCACAGGCTGCCTGGGCAACGATCAACAACCCGCAGGCAATAAAGGTGACGCTGACGGTCGGCGAAGTCGAGATCGTCACACGGACCACCGCCATCGGCATTACCAACAATCTGTTTGGGGAAGGCCACCTGCCCTACGCGGACGATCCTGCGGGCGGCGTGCTTGGCATCTATGTCACGGTGGCCGAGCAGCGCCGCCATCTGCTCAAGTTCTTCTTCAACATGGCGCGCGGCAAATGGCGCGATAACGAACATGTCGAGATTCACCAGGCCGAGCGGGTGGTGGTGAAAGTGCATTCGCCAGCGAAGAAATACCGGGCGGTGGTCGATGGCGAACTGGTCAGGCTTGATCAGGAAACGACGATCAAAATCCACCCTGGCGCACTCAATGTGCTGGTGCCAGCACGAAATGCTCAAGCTGAGGCCGCATGATGCGATCCGGTTCCGTGGGACCCCTAGCTTTGGGGGATGCTATTTTGCTGGGTCGCCGGCGACTTGATCACCTCGCCATAGATTTCGGCCGCGCCCCACGCGATAAAGGCCAGGAGCAGCGCCGCAATGAGGATGCGAAAGCCATGCCACCCCCAGCGCCCCTGACGGGCTTTGTCTTCAGGGATGATTTTGGTCATGTTTGGCCTCATAGCTTGGCGCCGGCAGGCGTGTTCGAAAAAACATGTTCGGGTAACAGTTCCCCGCTACGAAGGTTCCATGCTTGGGGTACGACCTCTCGCCGGCCAGCAGGGGCAACAAAGAACGACCGCAAGACGGGGCATCGGGGATCTGGTGGACAATACGATTGAAGGCGCGCCGGGCCTGCCGGCCGAGGTCTTTCGCGCGGTAAGTGACAGGGATCGGCTGTCCGTGCTGCACGGGCTGGAGATGCTGGACACGGCGGCCGACCCTGATTTTGACCGCATCAGCAATCTCGCGGCGTCGGTGATGCAGGCACCGATCGCGCTTGTCACGCTGCTCGATCTGGACCGGCAATGGTTCAAGTCCTGCGTCGGGATCGACGAGACCGAAACGACGACCGACATATCTTTCTGTGCCCATGCAATCGCCGCGGGCGATGAACCGCTGGTGGTTCCCGACGCCACGCTCGACCCACGTTTCATGACCAATCCACTGGTGACCGGCAAGCACCACGTCCGTTTCTATGCCGGGGCACCGATGGTGGTAGCGGGCGCGCGCATCGGCACGCTATGCGTACTCGACCGAAAGCCGCACGCGTTCCCGTCGGCCGCCAAGCTCGCTCAATTGAAGGCGCTGGCCGGCCTCGCCGCCAGCCTGTTTACGTTGAAGGACGCGACCCGCAGCGGCGCCATCGCCGAGGCAGCACTGGTGCGCGAGGAAAAGCGACGTGCCATCGCGCTCGACGCGGCTTCGCTGGCCAGTTGGGCCTGGGATATCCGCGCCGACATGATTGAATGCGATGTCTTGATGTCGGAACTGTTCAACCTGCCGCGTTCGACCCGGTTGCGGGCACGCGAGATCCTGACCGCCATCGATCCGCGCGACGTCTATCAGACGGAAACCCGCTTCCGCGACGCACTGACCGGCAGCGACGACTATTTCGGCGAATACCGGGTGAAAGGCTTCCATCCGCCGCGCTGGCTCGCGACGCGCGGGCGTGTCATCGAACGCGACGGCGACGGCAAGCCGACGCTGATCTTCGGCGTCAACTACGATATCACCGAGCGCAAGCTCGGAGACGAACGGCAGCGGCTTTTGCTGCGCGAGCTCAATCACCGCGTCAAGAACACGCTGGCGACAGTCCAGGCGCTGGCAACGCAGACGGTCCGGCACGCTCGCCAGCCGAGCGAATTTCTCGAGGCCTTCGGCGCCCGGCTGCAGGCGCTTGGCGTTGCCCATAGTCTTTTGTCGGATCGCGAGTGGCGCGGCATCGGCATCCGCGAACTCGTGCAGATCGAAGTGAAGCCATTTGACAACGCCGCGCAGCCACGCATGAAGATCTCCGGCGCCGACCTGTTGCTGTCACCCGACCAGGCTGTCGGACTTGGCCTGATCCTGCATGAACTGGCCAGCAACGCGCTGCAATACGGGTCGCTTTCCGTGGCGACCGGCAAGGTGGATCTCGACTGGAAGACGCAAGGCAAGAAGGGCAACCGGCGCCTTGTGCTGACCTGGCGCGAAAGCGGCGGTCCTGAAGTTGCTCCCCCGGCACGCCACGGCTTCGGTTCGATCCTGATCCGTCGCAGCCTGGCCAAGGTCATCTCCAGCGAGGTGACACATGAATTCAGGCCAGAGGGCGTCTATGCCGAGATATCCATGCCGCTGGAAGATTTGTCGAAATAGCCCGCGCTATCTCGTGTCGCCATCATGGTCATCCGCGCCACGCTTCACGTTTTCACGGTAGATGGCGTAGGCGGCAAGTGCCACCGCCGGGCCGAGAATGACGCCCAGACCGCCCTTCCCCTTGAGCAGCGTCGGCAACACGGCTAGCGCCGCTGTAATGCCGATCGCCTTCAAGTCGGCGTCGCGCCGTTTCGCCCGGCGCCGGGCGCGCGTGCCGGAAGCTAGCTGATAGATGAGCAATATGAGCCCGGCGATGACCAGAAAGCCGGCCCCAAAACCCAGCGAGGCGGCCATCGATCCGTAGCGGCTCGCCGTCCAGATATAGGCCGCTCCGACCAGGAACCCGATGCCGCAGAGTGCCACCAGGGCGGCAACGGCATAGACGATCGCCGCGGTGCGTGCGCGGCGTATGGCGGCCACGGTTTCGCCGGAGGCGAAACCCGAAATAAGCGATGCCAGCATTCCCACGGGAATTAGCGCCGGGCGAGAAGCGCGAACAGGAATCCGACGCCGGCCGCGATCGCCAGCGACGTCACCGGCTTTTCACGCACGCTCGCCAAGAGTTGCGCCTCGAC
Source organism: Mesorhizobium sp. PAMC28654 (assembly GCF_020616515.1). Lineage (GTDB taxonomy): Bacteria > Pseudomonadota > Alphaproteobacteria > Rhizobiales > Rhizobiaceae > Mesorhizobium. Next base: position 4,686,625 of record NZ_CP085135.1, on the reverse strand, counting down.
ATCCCTGGCGTTGCTGCGCAAATTATCGAATGCCGCCTCGCCCTGGGCACGCAATTGCTCGACACCTTCCGTCGCCGCGCGTCGGGCTGTCCCATAGCCATGCTCGCCGGTCTTGGCCAACTGCCTGGTCAGTTTCTCGATATCGGCCTTGAGCTGCTTGATGTCGGCTTCAAGGTCTGGATTCGTCCGGCTTTCATTAGCGGTTTTCCCAGTGGCGGTTGCCATTGCTTAACTCCTTGCGTTTGCTTGATTTCAAACGTTCGATGGACACCAAGGTTCCGAACCGGCGGCCCCTGGCCCCTGAAATCATATTGGTCCGATGAAAGGTTGTTTCCGCGATCGAGTCCAGCCGCGATTTGGCTTCAGGTTAACATGGGCCCTTCAGATCAACGGCCGACGACCCTCGCTCAATCCCTCCCAATTGGCGAGTTCCTTGAGCCCTTCATTGTCGACAACCTCGCAGCCGCCGTCGCGCCAGACGATCAGTTTTCGGTCCATCAGCTTGCGGATCGTCTTGTTGGTGTGAACCAGGGAGAGGCCGAGCGTATCGGCTATGTGCTGCTGCGTGATGGGAATCTGGACGGAATGCTTGCCATTCAGCCCGACCACTTTCGCGCGACTGCCTATGAAGGCGATCAGGTAGGCGGCACGCTCGATGGCGCTGCGACGACCGACGCTGAGCAGGTTTTCGTCCAGCATCCGCTCCTCCCGCGACGCGATCCAGGTGATGTCATAGGCGAGGCCGGGGTGATTGCGGTAGAGTTCGTGCAGGGACTCGCGCTCGAAGACGCACAGCAGCATCGGCGACAGAGCCTCGACGGAATGCTGCATCTCGCCCATCACGCTGCCTTGCAGGCCGATGAGATCGCCCGGCATCAGATAGTTGAGGATCTGCCGGCGGCCATCCGACAACAGCTTGTAGCGAAAGGCCCAGCCCGAAAGCACTGTATAAAGGTGGGCGCTGTGGCTGCCCTCGACCAGCACCGTGGCGCCCTTGTCGACGGCAAGCTCACCCTTCTTGAACTTGCTGATGAAGACGAGTTCCTGCTTTTCGAACTCACGGAACACCGGTAGCGGTCGAAGCGGACAGTTCTCGCAAGGATATTGGCGGCTGGAGAAAGAACGACCGTTCTGGCCCGACATTTTCGACCCCTCTTCGAAAGCGTTGCCCCTCTTCGAGAGAGTCGGTTCCAAACGCATTTCGGGGGATCGAGGTTCCATCATCTGCGCCCGGCATGTCTTTTTTAAATGACACGATGCCAAATAACGATCATGACTCCGTGGTTTCAAGGAGACATTGCTACGTGCCACCATTGCTTGACGGACTGCGAATTCTGGTCTTGGAGGATGAATTCCTGATCGCCATGGATGTCGAGCAGCTGTGCCGCGATTATGGCGCTGGCGAGGTGGTTATCGCCCGCGATCTGGCGGAGGTCGATCAACAGAATGTCGCCGGGCACTTCGACGCCGCCATCGTCGATCTGATGCTTGGCGGAGCCTCAACGCTCGATTTCGCCTCGGGATTGCGTGAAACCGGCCTGCCCTTCGTCTTCGCCTCGGGTTATTCGGACGTCGACGAGATCAAGGCGTCCTTTCCCGGCATCAGGCTGGTCACCAAGCCCTATTCGGGAGAGGACCTTGTCGAGGCCGTGGCGGCCGCCTGCGGCCGGACGCCCGCCAACTGACAACCGACATATCTTGATTGCTGAGCGGCGCGATCACGATCCCGCCTGCTCCGTCACGCCTCAGCTTCCCGGCGTGCCCATCACCTGGGCCGAGATCGCATCGGGGCCGTACTCGTCCTCGCCGGAAATCTTTAGAATTTCCTGCAGCCGCGTGCGGGCCCGGCTGACGCGGCTCTTGATTGTTCCGACCGCGCATCCGCAAATCTCGGCGGCTTCCTCATAGGAGAAGCCCGACGCGCCGATGAGGATGATGGCTTCGCGCTGGTCCTCGGGCAATTGTTCGAGCGCGCCGCGAAAATCCTTCAGGTCGAGCTGACCGTGCTGGGCCGGATGAACGGCAAGCCTTGCCGTCATGATGCCATCGCTATCCTGCACTTCGCGGCCGCGCTTGCGCATCTGCGAATAGAATTCGTTGCGCAGGATGGTGAACAGCCAAGCCTTGAGATTGGTGCCCGGCTGGAAACTCTCGTGCTTGTCCCACGCCTTGACCAGCGTCTCCTGCACCAGATCGTCGGCCTTGTCGGCATTCTGCGTCAGCGACACCGCAAAGGCGCGCAGGCTCGGGATCGACCCGAGCAGATCGGTCTTGAAGCCCTGAGAGACGGCGGCCATGCCTCAGTCCTTCTTCTGTGCGGGTTCGGCCTGTTCCAGCTGGCTGAGCAACTGGGCGAAGCGATCCGGCACATCGTCGGAGACCAGCTCATCATAATACTGCTTGAGTTTGCGACCAATTTCCGAGTTCGGCCCAAGCGGGTCGCCGGAACCATCCCGGCGCCTTTCGACGACGCCAGCCATTACATGTTTCATCATATCCTTCATTTCGCCCTTTATTCCCCCAGCTACCAGGCCGCCATACTACACAACACAAGGCAAGCGGCACCCTCGTCTGGTCGCCCATCCCGGCTTCAAACGCCTTCCCCGCACATTAGTTCCACAGCGTCCGGAACTTTTTCCGAAACGCCGCGTTTGTTTCACCGGGGCTTGCAATCAGCTTGACCTGCAAACTATGCAACCACGTCATCTGAGGGAGACGTTCATTATGAGTTTATCCGCAACCATCGCTCCGCACCTGCCGTTCCTGCGCCGCTTTTCGCGGGCAGTCTCCGGATCGCAGGAGAGTGGCGACGCGCTGGTCGCCGCGATGCTTGAAGCCCTCATCGACGATGTCGACATCTTCCCGGAAGCGTCGAACGACCGCATCGCCCTCTACAAGATATTCGCCAAGCTCTTCACCTCCGTCGCCATTCGCGTGCCGCAAGAGCATGCCCAGTCGGCCTGGGAGCAGCGTGCCGCCGCCAACCTGAATGCCCTCGCCCCCCGCCCCCGCCAGGCTTTCCTGCTGGTCGCGGTCGAAGGCTTCACCGAAGACGAAGCGGCGGAGATTCTCGATGTCGGCGACGCCGAATTCTCGGAACTTCTGGCTCAGGCGAGCAACGAGATTTCCCGCCAGGTGGCGACCGATGTGCTGATCATCGAGGACGAGCCGCTAATCGCCATGGACATAGAGGAGATGGTCGAAAGTCTTGGCCATCGCGTCGTCGGAACGGCGCGCACCCATGCCGAGGCGGTGACGCTGTTCGGCAAGACACGACCGAAGATGATTCTTGCCGACATCCAGCTTGCCGACGGCAGCTCTGGCATCGAGGCAGTCAACGAGATCCTCTCGTCCACCTCGGTACCGGTGATCTTCATCACCGCTTTCCCCGAACGCTTGCTGACTGGCGAGCGGCCGGAACCGGCGTTCCTGGTCACCAAGCCGTTCAACCCGGACATGGTCAAGGCCCTGATCAGCCAGGCGCTATTCTTCGACCGGCAGGCGAAGGCCGCGGCATAGCCTTCCTGTCTCGAAATGCATGAAACGGGCCGTTCGATGCGCTGCATCGGGCGGCCTTCTTCATGACTGGACAGCATCGCCGAGAATTTTCCCGCGCATCAGGCTTCTTGAGCGATTTGCAGGCTCGTCTTTTTCGGCCAATGGTGGAACAAACGGCGGCGAACCACGTTTTTACCACACCATTTGAAGGAGATGGATCATGCTCTACTGGGCGCTTGTTTTTCTTGTCGTCGCGATCATCGCGGGCGCGCTCGGGTTCGGCGGCATTGCGGGAACGTCGGCTGGCATCGCGCAAATCCTGTTCTTCATATTTCTCGCTTTCCTGGTCATTTCGCTTCTCGCGGGCCTGTTCAAGCGCGCGTGACGATCAGGCGGACAATCGAGCGAACACTGGAAGCCGCACCCCTCAAACGGTTTCCAGCCACCGCCGGGCGATATCCTTCACAGGACGTCGCTCGGCGGACCGCTTTTAGGGGATCGGAACCGACTCCTTTTTGGGAACCCATTTGTCAGTGAGCCGTTCAACTGAACTGGGTGGACATATTGACCGATGCGTTCCAAGGCCGGAGACATTAAAGAGGGTAGGCAGAGCGATGAGATCATCGCCTTGCATCCCGCCGAAAGTGGAATGCAGCTCGGCCGGGCTCTCCTGCATGCGCTGCACAATGCCGGCATTTCCGTACTTTATCAGGATCGCGAGTTGAAGACGGTATGGGCGCGCAACATGCGCGCGCCATGGGCTGACAGCGCCGACAGCAACGGCATCCTGCCGCTGGCCCAGGCAGAGCGCATCGACGCAACCAAACGCAACGTCATGGCGTCAGGAAACGCGGAGCGTCTTGAACTCAGCGTTCCCGCCGAAGACGGCGTTCGCTGGTTCCAGGTATGGATAGACGCGGATCGTGGCGACAGTGGCATCGTGCAGGGCGTTGTCACCACAATGGTCGAAACGACCGAGCAGAAGCGTCGCGAACAGACTCTGAAGACGCTGTTGCGTGAAGTCAGCCATCGCTCGAAAAATCTCCTGGCCATCATCCAGAGCATCGCCACCCAGACCGGCCGCTACTCCGACACCATCAGCGATTTCCTGACGCGCTTTCGCGGCCGGCTGCAATCACTCGCGTCGTCCCAGGATCTGGTGACATCCTCCAACTGGCGCGGGGCGGCTCTTCGCGAACTGGTGTCCGGCCAGGTCGGCCGCTACGGAGCTGATCCCGTGCGCAGCCTGCGTTTCCAGGGCGTCAATCCATATCTCAATCCCAATGCGGCCCTGCATATCGGCTTGGCAATGCATGAGCTCGCCGTCAATTCTGTCAGCTATGGCGCCCTGTCGCGGCCGGGCGGCTTTGTCGAGGTGACCGCCAATCTCATGGCCGCTTCCGCCGGTGAAGCCGCCCTCTCGTTGACGTGGGCCGAGGCGATCGGGGCCAATGACAATCAGCGCAGCGAGAAACGCTTTGGCAGCGTCGCCCTCGAGCGGGTCGTGCCGGCATCGCTGAATGGCACGGCAACGCTTGAAATCACGGCTGGCCGCCTCGAATACCGCCTCGTCGTACCCCACGGCAATTTCGAGACCGACTGATCTGGCAGCATGGCTGGAAACCCAGGCATCATGCAAACCTTAACCGGCTATTTACCATAACATCCCACACTGTATTTCCCAGATATCGCTGGAACCTGCCGATCGTCTGGACGTTCCGGTTCGCAGCGCGGGAGGAATGATTTTGATGGTCGCCGACATGAACAGACTGGAACAGGCCGCCCGCGTTTCGATGGGCGAGTTTCAGGATCCTGAGTCACCCGCCTCACCCGCGCCACGAACCTCCCACCTCGCTCTCCGTCTCGCCGCATTTGCACTGATCACGGCAATCCTGTTGGTGGCAGCCTTCCAACTGTTCTGATGGCGCCCGCCGAGCGGCGCCGTGCCTTGGCGGCAATGCTTGGTCTTGAGCGCCCGTCGCTTGGTCTTGAGCGCCCGTCCAATTATTCGTTGACCAACCTGCCATCGCAGGAACTTTGGCGAATGTGAGTCGTTATTGTGGCGAGAGGACATGTCGCCATGGAACACATCGCCGCCTTGCTGCTCGTTATTGGCTGTTCAAGCAATATGACCGAGTGCCGTGAATTGTCCGTTCCGGTGAGCGTGTTCGAGACAGCGGCGGAATGCACGGCGGAACGCCCGTTCGCCTTGGGTGATGTTCAAGGTCAGGCTGAACACATCGTTGCCAAGTGTCTTCCTGTCGATCCGGCTCTGGAAGATGATTACAACAAGATAGCCTGGAACGTGCGTCCAGACGGGACACTTGATGCTTCCCTGGAGATTTCCGACCTCCTGCTAGCATCCAGTGGCGCGCGCTCCCAGAAAGACTATCTTAGCCAACAATAAAATCGAGCGGGCAGAGACCGTTATTTCATGATAAATGGCGGTTGGAGATTATTGAAGTGAGGACACAAGTGAGGAGTGAATCTATGCGGAGCATGATTATTGCGATGGTTGCGCTGGCTGCCCTCAGCGGCTGCACCAGCACCGAGCAGGACGTGGTTGGCGGTGGCCTGATTGGCGCCGGTGTCGGCGGCTTGCTCGGCGGTGGCAAGGGTGCGATTATCGGCGCAGCGGTCGGTGTCGGCTCCGGCTTGCTGGTGCGCAATCTGCGCAATGGCTATTGCCAGTATCGCGATCGTCACGGCCGGATATACACGGCTCGGTGTCATCGTCATCACTAATGCATGTCGCCCAAAAGTGACCCTAAAGCGCGTCGCATGAATCCGTTTCGACGCGACGCGCTTTAGACTGAACGTCAAATGCGGAGACCGGCAAACCGGTCTCCGCATTTTCGCGCCCAAAGCTGCATGCTATCGCGGTTGATGGCGTCCCGCCTCAACCCGAGAGCGGGATCCTGATTTCCACGTTCAATCCATCAGCGCGAAAATCACGGTTGATCGTGCCGCGCAACTCGCGTGTTACGTTGAGGTCGATCAGCTTGGTGCCAAAACCGGTTTTGGTCGGTGTTTCCAATTTCTTCTGCCCGGATTCCCGCCAGTTGAGGGCCAGCGTCCTGTCACGCGCATACCCTTCGAGCGACCAGTCGACTTTCAGCGCGCCTACGGAATTGCCGGCCTCGCCATATTTCAGCGCATTCGTCGCCAGTTCGTGAAAGGTCAGGCCGAGCGCCTGCGTTGTCGTCTCGTCGAGAAGCACCTCCGGCCCAGCCAGAAGTCCCTCGGGAAGCTCCTTGCCGAACACCTGGCCAAGCTCGATGCGCAGGAGATCGCCGAGATCGGCCTTCTGCCACCGTGAACGCGTCAGCATGTCCTGCGAAGCGGCCATCGCCTGCAGCCGGGCAGAGAAGGACGATGAGAATTCGTTGACGTCAGTGGCGCGCGACGCCGTCTGGCGCGCGATCGCCAGAACCCGTGTGATCGAATTCTTGATGCGATGCTTCATCTCCTGCAGCATCAAGTCCTTTTCCAGCAGGCTCTTTTCGGTCGTTTCGTGCAGAAGCGACACCGCGTCATAGGCCCGCTCCTGATAGCGTGCCACCAGGGCGATAGCGCCCGCCAGCAACAGCCCTAACAATCCAAGCATCACAGGAATGGCGCGCGAGGAAGGTTGCGAAAAGGCGCTTGTCGGCCGGAACTGGACAGTCCATGGCCGGCCGGCCACCATGATCTTGCGAGTGACCAGAAGCCTGTCCCCGAACATGGAGACAGGCGGCGTTTCCGACCGGAACAAAAGATTGTCGGCTTTCACCGTGCCATCATAGATCTCGGTACTGACCGGCAGCAGCGGCACCCGGCTGAGCGCGACCTGGAACAGGTCCTCAGCGCGAAAGGCGGCATAAAGAAAACCGGCCGTCGAGGACCTGGACGCGTTGATGACGTCCGGCGCCGTTTCGACATTGAGCCGCACAAAGACCAAGAAGCCGGTGAAAAGCTGCGTGGCGCCGGTGCCCTGGCCAAGCTGCAGGAGACCGCTCGCGTGCTGCTGATCGTCGGCCATGGCCTTTTCGATCGTCTCGCGCCGCGCCGGTTCGGTGAACATGTCGTAGCCGATGCTGGACTGGTTGGAAGGATCCAGTGGCTCGAACAGGACGATGGGCGCGCGCCAGGGCAAGGTCGTATCCGGATACACCGCATGGGCCACACCCTGGTCGCGCAGGATATCGCGTTCAACCGCGGCCTCGTCACCCGCCTTCACCAGCCTGAGAAAGCCGATGCCGCGCAGGCCGGCGAAATTGTTGTCGACATCGAGCGCCTTGAAGAAGGCCTTGAATTCGTTCTGTGAAATGTCGCCATTGCGGGCGTCGAACAGCGCCTGGGTCGAGCGCAGCAAGGAGAGATGCAGGTCGATGCGGCTTTCAATCCGGTTGAGCGCATCGTCGGCCGCCGCCTCGAACTTGATGCGCGCCGCTTCCTGCGTGGCGAAGTAGGCGAACCCCGCCATAGTCAGGCTGATCAGTGCGACGGCGATGAAGGCAACGATCGGGAAGAACTTCTTCAATGGATAATGCGGCCCGTGAGCGGTTCACCACCTTTATGGTCAAGTCCCCGCACCAACACAATGCCGGGGCCAAACCATCGGCATCACTGGCATATCACATGATTGGCAAATAGCCGGCTGCCGATGAGTGATGACAGCCGGGTTTTGCCAATCACGTTCCGCCGATTTTCAGGCGGCGATCTTCAGCGCGCCCGGCCCTGGAATGGCGCCGGGCGGGCACTTGCCGAGGATGATCATGCCGAGCACCTCGTCCTGGGTCACATCACTTGTGCGCGCCGTCCCCACCACCTGGCCGTTCTTCATGACACAGACGCGGTCGGCGAGTTCGAACACGTCGTGGATGTCGTGGCTGATCAGGAAGATGCCGATGCCGTCCGCCTTGAGCTGCTTGACCAGTTCGCCGACCTGGGCCGTCTCCTGGGGCCCGAGTGCCGCCGTCGGCTCATCCATGATCAGGATGCGCGCGTTGAACAGGATGGCGCGGGCGATCGCCACCGACTGCCGCTGGCCGCCGGAGAGCTTGATCACCGGCTCCTTGAAGCGCTGGAAACGCGGATTGAGCCGGCCCATCACCTTGCGTGCCTCGGCCTCCATGGCGACATCGTCGAGCGTGCCATAGGCGGTCATGATTTCGCGGCCGAGGAAGAGATTGGCGGCGGCATCGACATTGTCGGCCAGCGCCAGCGTCTGGTAGATCGTTTCGATGCCGTATTTCTTGGCCTCGCGTGGGTTGGAGATCGAAGCCTCCTGGCCATTGACGAAGATCTGGCCGGCATCGCGTTTGTAGGCCCCGGACAGGACCTTGATCAGCGTCGACTTGCCGGCGCCATTGTGGCCGAGCAGCGCCACGACTTCACCGGGGAAAAGGTCTATCGACGCGTCGTCGACAGCGCGGATGCCGCCAAAGGCGATCGAGATGTTGCGCATGTCGATCAGCGCGGTCGCTGCAGGAGCAGTCTTGTCAATCATGGCGATCCCTCCCTAAACGCGCTTGCGGTAAACAGTGTCGAGCCAGACGGCGATGACCAGCACGGCGCCGACGACGATGCTCTGCAGCGGCGAGTCGACACCAAGCAGCACCATGCCCGACTGCAGCGACTGCATCAGGAGCGCACCGAGCATGGCGCCGATGATCGTTCCCGAGCCGCCGGCAAGCGACGTGCCCCCGATGACAGCGGCGGCGATGACGAGCAATTCATCCAGTGTTCCAAGCACGTTGGTGGACGAATTCTGCCTGGCCGATGAGATCGCCGCGGCGATCGTCGCCAGCACGCCCATGATCATGAACACCTTCATGGTGATCCAGCGCGTGTTGATGCCGGCGAGATTGGCGGCCTCGGGATTGCCGCCGATGGCGAAGACATAGCGGCCGAAACGCGTGCGGTTGGTGATGAAGGTCATGACAAGGCCGACCGCGACCGCCATCAGCACCGGAATGGCGATGCCGTGAGCGATGAACAGGCCGCCCTCAGGCACGGTGATATTGTTGGCAGCGGCGTACCGGTTCACGATGCCGATCGGCCAAGGATAGGAATTGGCAAGCCAGACCGCACCCAGGATGAGCGCGCAGGTGACCACGCCGATCAGTGCCTCGGCCCAGATTGGACGCAACGGAAAACGAAAACGCTTGCGCTGCACGCGCCCGTTGAACAACGCGAACACCACGGCAAGGCAAGCCACGATGCCGACAACCCAGCTCCATGTCGCGCCGATCGATCCCGCCGGCCCGCCGCCCATCAGCTGGAAGGTGGCGTCGAGCGGCGCCACTGTCTGGCCGCTTGTCACCCACCAGGCCGCACCGCGCCAGATCAAGAGACCACCCAGCGTCACGATGAACGCCGGCACTTCAAGATAGGCGATGATGAAGCCCTGGAAAGCCCCGATCAACAGGCCGAGCGCCAGGCCAATTAACAGCGCCAGGACCCAGATCCACGGATTGCCGAGTTCGAGCCCGACAAACCGCACCAGGAAATGCACTTGCGCGAAGCCCATCACCATGCCGATGACGCCCTCGGCGGAGCCGACGGAGAGATCGATGTTGCGCATGACGATGACCAGCACCATGCCGCAGGCCATGATGGCCACGGCGGATGTCTGCACCGACAGATTCCAGAGATTGCGCGGTGTCAGGAATGTACGGCTGTCGAAATCGAGCGGATTGACCCCGAGGCGAATGCTGGAAATGACGTGCAAGCCGATCCAGATGACCAGCAGCGCGCCGACCATGCCGAGCATTCGTGTATCGATCTCCGTTGCCTTCAGGAAACGGGCAACCACGCCAAGATCGGACGCCCGCGCGGTATCGGCCTGCGGGGTGGACGTTGTGTCGGTCATGATTTCCTCCCAACGGCTTGCCGTCTGACGCGGATGCCGAAAACCAGCCTAGAAGCTACCTGCCCGAGGCGGAAACACAAATCTTTTTGAGAAAACGCCGCAGCTTGGAGAGCAATTCCAGGAAAAGTGCATAGCGGTTTTCCGTCCGGAATTGCGGAAAACAAAAACTGGAGCGGTTCAGCGGTTCTAGAAACACTGAACCGCTCCAGGCCGCGGCGTTGCGATAGCAGAATTCGGCCTGCTTCCTAGTTGCAGGCGGCGACGGTGCCTGCCGCCACGCCGGCGCAAACCTCGTCCTTCTTGATCCAACCGGCGTCGATGACGAGGTTGAGGTTGGCCTTGGTGATGGCGACCGGGGTCAGGAACAACGACTTGACGGTGTTGCCGCCAGGCGTGGTGAAGTCCTTCTCGTTCGGGACGTCGGTCATCTTCTTGCCGTCGGCGAGCTGCGAGGCGATCTCGGCGGCATTCTTGCCGAGTTCACGCGCATCCTTCCACACCGACACGGTCTGCGTGCCCAGTGCGATACGGTTCAGCGCGGCATGGTCGCCGTCCTGGCCGGACACCGGAACGGTTCCCGCCAACCCCTGTGCCGTCAATGCCGCGACGACGCCGCCGGCGGTGCCGTCATTGGCCGCGACCACCGCATCGACCTTGTTGTCGTTGGCGGTCAGGAACTGCTCCATGTTCTTCTGGGCATTGGCCGGCAGCCAGCCATCGGTGTAGGCCTCGCCGACATTCTTGATCTTGCCGCTGTCGATGGCTGCCTTGAGCACTTCCATCGAACCCGAGAACAGGAAGTCGGCGTTCGGATCGGCGCCCGAGCCCTTGATGAAGACGTAGTTGCCTTCCGGCTTCACCTTGAACACTTCGCGGGCCTGCATGCGGCCAACTTCCTTGTTGTCGAAGGTGAGGTAGAAGACGTCCTTGTTCTCGATCAGACGATCATAGCCGACAACCGGAATGCCTTCGTCCAGCGCCTTCTGCACGGCCGGGCCGATGGCCGAGGCATCCTGCGCCAGGATGATAAGCGCATTCGCGCCCTGCGAGATCAGGCTTTCGACGTCGGTCAGCTGCTTGCCCGGATTGGACTGCGCGTCGGCGGAAATATACTTGTCGCCGGCTGCCTCGATCGCCTTTTTCATGGCGGCCTCATCGGTCTTCCAGCGCTCTTCCTGGAAGTTCGACCACGAAACGCCGATGACCTTGCCCTTTGCCTGCGCGACCGACACGAGCGTCAGCGACATGGCGACACCCGCCAGGATGGCGGCTGTGAATCTTTTCATATTATCCTCCCTGCGCCGCGTGTGGCGCGACCAAACTGACCCGAGGGCCGGCACAAAGGCTCCATTTTTTCGAGCCTCGAAAAAACACTGATCCAACACCCGAACGCTGTCAACATCGATTCTGATGGATTTTGATGTCCCCGTGAATTTTTTTCGAGCTCCGAATAAATAATGACAGGATGGTGGGCTTCTGCCAGAATTTGACTGGAAACAAGAACCTGACGCGCGACGCGCTTCAGGTGTCGCTGACGGCCTTCGAGACCACGAAAGGCCGCTGTGGCCGGGAGGATGTGAAAGAGCATGTCGGTCGGAATCCGTCACGACGATCTGCGCCGGCGCAACCGGGCGATGGTGATTGCGGCCGTGCGCCGGACCGGACAACCTTCGCGCACCGAGATCGCGGCGACCACCGGACTTAGCCATTCGACCATATCGACGATCTCATCCGATCTGATCGGCGAAGGCATCCTGGCGGAAAGCAAGCCAAGCGAGGCGGGGGCATTGAAGCGGGGCCGGCCGCAGGTTGGTCTTGGCCTCAACCCGGAAGCGGCGGCGGTGATGACAGTGGTGCTGTCGCTCAACTTTCTTTCGGTTGCCGTCATCGACTATGCCGGACAGGTCATCGCCGAGGAGCAGCGCCGCCTGGACACGCTGACCTTGCCCCGCGACGAGTTGATCGGCGAATGCGTTGCCATCGTCCGGCGCCGGCTCGAGGATCCTGACCTCGACGTCCGCAGCATCGCCCGCATCGCGCTGGCGATCCAGGGCATCACCGATTCCCATGCGCGCGCCATGTTGTGGTCGCCGATCACGCCACAGACCAACATCGCTTTCGCCGACATACTGGAGCGAGAGTTCGGCATCCCCGCCACCATGGAGAACGACTGCAACATGATGGCGGTGGCGCTGCGCTGGCGCGATCCGGAGCGTTATCGCGACGATTTCATCGCCATCCTGCTGTCGCACGGCATCGGCATGGGCCTGGTTCTGAAGGGCGAGCTTTTCACCGGCACGCATTCGTCAGGCGGTGAGTTCGGTCACATGATCCACCGGCCGAATGGCGCGCTCTGCCGCTGCGGGCGGCGCGGCTGTGTCGAGGCCTATGCCGGCAACTACGCCATCTGGCGCAACGCAAAACAGATGGGCGAGGACGCCGAGCCGGTTGACGTCGGCGACGTGGACATGCGGACGCTGGCGGCCACGGCACGCGAAAAGGACGGTCCGGAGCGCGAAGCCTATCGCAAGGCCGGCGAAGCGCTTGGCTTCGGCCTGGGCAGCCTGTTCGCTCTCATCGACCCTGCCCCGGTCGCCATGGTCGGCGTCAGCGCCGCCGCCTTCGACCTGATCGAGCCGGCATTGCGGGAGGCCATCGCCCAAACCGCCGGCGGCCAGCATTCGACGTCGATCTCCTTCGATACCGAGCCGAACGAACTGCCGTTGATCCGCGAGGGCTGCGCCATGCGCGCGCTGACCTTCGTCGACCAGGAGATTTTCGCGCCGGGCGCGCAAGCGAAATCCGGCGTTATCGGCAAGAATGTCGCCTGAGCCTGATTGCCGTCAGTCTTCGCGGATCGCGTAGCCCGCCCCGCGGATGGTGCGGATCACGTCGGGCATGCGGCCATTGTTGACCGCCTTGCGCAGCCGGCCGACATGCACGTCGACCGTGCGCTCATCGATATAGATCGTCTCGCCCCAGACATTGTCGAGCAGCTGGCTGCGCGAGAACACACGGCCGGGATGGCGCATCATGAATTCGAGCAGGCGGAATTCGGTCGGGCCGAGCCTGATCTCGCTCTTCTTGCGGTAGACCCGGTGCGACTCGCGATCGAGCACGATGTCGCCGACCTTCAAGACACTGGACAGGACCTCCGGCTTGGCACGGCGCAGCAGCGCCTTGACCCTGGCCATGAATTCCGGCGTCGAGAACGGCTTGACGAGATAATCATCGGCGCCGGTGGACAGGCCGCGCACGCGGTCGCTCTCTTCGCCACGCGCGGTCAGCATGATGATCGGCAGCCGTTCGGTTTCGGAGCGCATCCTCAGCCTGCGGCATAGTTCGATGCCGGACACCGCCGGCACCATCCAGTCTAGCACCAAGAGGTCGGGGACGTTCTCCTGCAGGCGGATTTCGGCCTCGTCACCGCGGGTCACCACCTCGACCTGGTAGCCTTCGGATTCGAGATTGTAGCGGAGCAGCACGCCTAGCGGCTCCTCATCCTCCACCACCATGATGCGTGGCGCGATCATCGGCTGGTCACCCCTGTCATGCCGCCGGCGCGGACATTGCCGTCTCGTCCTGCTTCGGGCGATTGGCTGGCAACTGCGTGCCGGTCAGAACATAATACGCATTTTCGGCGATGTTGGTTACGTGGTCGCCGATGCGCTCGAGATTCTTGGCGCAAAACAGAAGATGCGTGCACGCGGTGATGTTGCGTGGATCTTCCATCATGTAGGTCAGCAATTCGCGGAACACCGACGTGTATTTGACGTCGATGCGTTCGTCGTCGGCCCGTAGCTTCGCAAGTGCGGCGGCATCGCGTGCCGCGTATTCCTCGATAACGCCCTGAACCTGGATCAGCACCAGTTGCGCCATCCCGTCGATGGAGTGCGAAAGGTCGCGTGGCGTGACGCTGAGCCCGACGGTGCCGACGCGCTTGGCGATGTTCTTGGCAAGGTCGCCGATGCGTTCGAGATCGCCGGCCATGCGAATCGAACCGACGACATGGCGCAGGTCGTCGGCCATCGGCTGGCGCTTGGCGATCAGCGTGATGGCGCGATCGTCGAGTTCGCGCTGGCGCGCATCCATGATGGCATCGTCGGAAACGACGCGCTGTGCCAGCGCGTTGTCGGAATTCAGCAATGCCTTGGTCGCACCGCCGACCATCGAGCCGGCGAGTTCGCCCATGTCGCTGATGAGCCTGCTGATCTGTCCGAGATCCTCGTCGAAAGAAGCGACTATGTGTTCGCCCATGATCCTGTCCCTCGTATGCCTGAGCTCAGCCGAAGCGGCCGGTGATGTAGTCCTGCGTGCGCTTCTCGCGGGGCGACGTGAAGATCTTCTCGGTGCGGTCGAACTCGACCAGTTCGCCCAGATACATGAAGGCCGTCTGCTTCGACACGCGCGCCGCCTGCTGCATGTTGTGGGTGACGATGACGATCGTGTAGTCGGCTTGCAATTCGTCGATCAGCTCCTCGATCTTGGCGGTCGACAGTGGGTCCAGCGCCGAAGCCGGCTCGTCGAGCAGGATGACTTCCGGCTTCACCGCCACGGTGCGGGCGATGCAGAGCCGCTGCTGCTGGCCGCCGGAGAGGCTGAGGCCGCTGGCGTTGAGCTTGTCCTTGACCTCGGTCCACAGCGCGGCGCGCTTCAGCGCCTGTTCGACGCGGCCGTCCATCTCCGACTTGCTGATCTTCTCGTAGAGCCTGACGCCGAAAGCGATGTTTTCATAGATCGACATCGGGAACGGCGTCGGCTTCTGGAACACCATGCCGATCTTGGTGCGCAACAGGTTGAGGTCCTGCGAGCGATCGAGAACGTTCTGACCATCGAGCAGCACCTGGCCCTCGGCGGTCTGCTTGGGGTAGAGCTCGTAGATACGGTTGAAGACGCGCAGCAGCGTCGACTTTCCGCAGCCCGACGGTCCGATGAAGGCGGTGACGCTGCGCTCGGGCAACGACAGCGTGATGTCCTTCAGCGCCTTGCTCTGGCCGTAGTAGAAGTTGAGGTTCTTGACCTCGATCTTGGCCTTGCTGGCGGTAGCCTCGGCGGCGATCGTCATGTCTGGAGACAGCATCTGGCTCATTTGTCCTCTCTGCGTCCGGTCAGGCTGCGCGCAAAGATGCTGAGCGCAAGAACCGTCAATGTGATGATGAGTGCGCCGGTCCAGGCCAGTTGCTGCCATTCCTCGTAGGGGCTGAGAGCGAACTGGAAGATGGTGACAGGCAGGCTGGCCATCGGCGCGTTGAGATTGCTCGACCAGAACTGGTTGTTGAGCGCTGTAAAGAGCAGTGGCGCCGTCTCGCCGGAAATACGGGCAATCGACAGCAATATGCCGGTGACGATGCCGGAAAGGGCGGCGCGGTAGGCGACCGACTTGATGACCACCCAGCGCGGCGCGCCGATCGCGGTACCGGCTTCGCGCAGGGCGTTCGGCACCAGGTTGAGCATGTCCTCGGTGGTGCGCACGACAACCGGGATGACCAGGATGGCGAGCGCGACCGCGCCGGCAAGCGCAGAGAAGTGTCCCATCGGCCGCACCATCAGTTCATAGACGAACAGGCCGATGATGATCGACGGCGCTGACAACAGGATGTCGTTGATGAAGCGCACCACGGTGGTGAGCTTTGAAAAGCGGCCATACTCGGCCATGTAGGTGCCGGCCAGCACGCCGATCGGCGTGCCGAAGATGACGGCGATGACAGTCATCACCACGCTGCCATAGATGGCGTTGAGCAGGCCGCCCGCGTCGCCGGGAGGCGGCGTCATCTGCGTGAACACGCTGAGGGACAGACCGGCCGCGCCCTTGTAGACCAGCGCGCCGAGGATGAGCGCCAGCCAGGCAAGCCCGATGCCCGCAGCAATGACGCACAGCGTCATCATCACGCCATTCTTCCTCTTGCGACTCTGGTGAAGCGATGTGGCTGTCGACATCGGTCAGGCTCCCGTGCGGGCGTCGATGCGCATCAGCATGTAGCGTGCGATGGCAAGGATCAGGAAAGTGATGACGAAGAGGATCAGGCCGAGCGCCACCAGCGAAGAGGTGTAGAGATCGCCGACGGCTTCGGTGAATTCGTTGGCGATGGTCGCCGAGATCGTCGTGGCCGGCGCGAACAGCGACGTGCTGATGCGATGCGCGTTGCCTATGACGAAGGTCACCGCCATGGTTTCGCCCAGCGCGCGCCCAAGGCCGAGCATGACGCCACCCATGATGCCGATCCGCGTGTAGGGAATGACAACCCGGCGGGTCACTTCCCAGGTCGTGCAGCCGATGCCGTAGGCAGACTCTTTCAGCACCGGCGGCACCGTGTCGAAGACGTCCTTGGTGATCGAGGTGATGAAGGGCAGCACCATGATGGCAAGGATCAGCGACGAGGTCAGCAGGCCAATGCCGTAGGGCGGACCGGCAAACAGGCTGTTGAGGCCGGGAATGCCATGGAACACGCCGATGATGAAGGGCTGCACGGTCGTCTGCAGGAAGGGTGCCAGCACGAAAAGGCCCCAGATGCCGTAGATGATCGAGGGGATGCCGGCGAGCAGTTCCACGGCCATGCCGATCGGGCGCCGAAGCGGGCGCGGGCAAAGCTCGGTGAGGAATATGGCGATGCCGATGCCGAGCGGCACGGCAATCAGGATGGCGATCGCGGAGGTGACGATGGTGCCATAGATCGGCGCCAGCGCGCCGAATTTCTCCGTCACCGGGTTCCAGCTTTGGGTGGCCAGGAAGGAGAAGCCGAAGGTCGACAGGGCTTGCCAGGAGCCGGCAAACAGCGAGATCGCAACTCCGCCGAGCAGGACCAGCACCAATATGGCGGCGGCCCGGGTCATGCCGTGGAAGACGGCATCTGTCAGCGCGAACCGTCTCACGATCGCGTCGCGCGACCCGCGCACGGCTGGCAAGGCTTCCTGGGCAGCGCTCATGTCAGGCTCGGCTCTTTGTCTCGAGGAAAAAGGAGCGCCGCGATGCGGCGCCCCTTCAGGTATGGTTACTCGCCAGCGAAGACCGGCTTGCCGTCGGCCTTGATGTCGGCCTTCCACGAAGCCTTGATCAGGTCGACGACGTTGTCGGGGATCGACACGTAGTCGAGCGCCTTGGCAGTGTCCCTGCCGTCCTTGTAGGCCCAGGCAAAGAACTTCAGCGCTTCGCCGGTGGCAACGGCATCGTCCGGAGCCTTGTGGATCAGCACCCAGGTCGAAGCCGCGATCGGCCAGGTGGCGTCGCCCGGCTCGTTGGTGATGATGACGTTGAAGTTCTTCGCGCCCTTGAAGTCGGCATTCGAAGCAGCCGCGCCGAAGGATTCGAGCGACGGCTCGACGACCTTGCCGGCGGCATTCAGCATCTTAGAGTAGGACAGCTTGTTCTGCTTGGCGTAGGCGTATTCGACGTAGCCGATGCCGCCGTCGGTCTGCTTGACGGTGTTGGCAACGCCTTCGCTGCCCTTGGCGCCGACGCCGACCGGCCATTCGACCGCCGTGTCGGAACCGACCTTGTCCTTCCAGTCAGGCGACAGCTTGACCAGATAATCGGTGAAGTTGAAGGTCGTACCGGAACCGTCCGAACGGTGGACAACGGCGATGGCGGTGGACGGCAGGGTTAGGGTCGGGTTCAGCGCCTTGATCGCGGCGTCGTCCCAGGTGGTGATGGCGCCGAGGTAGATCTGCGCGATCGTCTTGCCGTCAAGGACGAGTTCGCCCGGCTTGACGCCGGTCAGGTTGACGATCGGCACGATGCCGCCCATGACCATCGGGAACTGCACGAGGCCGTTCTTCTCGAGGTCTGCGTCGGACATCGGCTTGTCGGTGGCACCGAAGGTCACGGTCTTGGCGATGACCTGCTTGATGCCGCCGCCGGAGCCGATCGACTGGTAGTTGAGGCCGATGCCGGTATCCTTCTTGTAGGTGTCGGCCCACTTGGCGAACACCGGGTAGATGAAGGTCGAGCCGGCGCCGGAAAGATCCGCGGCCATTGCTGCGGAAAGGGTGAGGGTAGACGCCGCGGCCATTGCAATCGCAACAGCCGCCGAGCGGATGAAATGTCTCATGTGGCCTGCTCCTGTTCGGAAGATGGTCTCTTGGCGCCATTCCTTTCAGCGCCCGCTGAGGCCAATAGCCTTCGATTATAACAGTCGCATGACAGTTTCATGTCACCCCGGTAACGCCGCACGACGGCACCGGAAACGAACGATGTCGGCTCGTCCGGACAGAACGGGAGTTTATCCCGGGAATCATGGGCTTGCGCGTTTTTTCAGTCGGTATTTGCCACCAGCTCGGGGGCGTCCGCCGCGACAAAGAAAATCCGGGCGGGAGCGCGTTGCATTCGGCCAGAAGATGTCCTGGCCGAGCCATCGCCGAAAACAGGTCCGTTGGGGTAGATTGACGCTGTTCGATGCCGGCGGTCGCTGCTCCCGCCCGTAACTGAGGAGCGGAACTCGAATACAGATATTGTCTCGGCTGGACCTTAGCTTTGATATGGCGCGATCGCACCATATCCTTTTGCACAAGTGCAACAACGAATCCTCATCTGGCCCAAAGCTGCCACTTCCGGCTTTGGTCTTCGATTCGGCAACAACGGGGCGCGATGTCCCACGGCGTTCCGTCCGCGATCGCCCGTGACACTGTGAACTGCTGGCCTGCTTACCCGACGTCGCGCTGGCGTTCGTTGCCCGATCCAACCCAGCGTTCGACCTTTTCCAGCAGCGCGCGCGGGCTGATCGGCTTGGGCAGGTAATCGTCCATGCCTGCCTCCAGACAGCGTTCGCGATCGCCCTTCAAGGCGTGCGCGGTGACCCCGACGATGGGGATGTGCGTGCCGTTGTCTTCCTCCAGCCTGCGAATGGCGGCCGTTGCCTCGAGGCCGTTCATCTCGGGCATCGAGACATCCATCAGGATCATCCGCGGATTAAGCCTGCCATAGGCGTCGAGCGCCTTGCGGCCATTGCCGACGATTTCGAAGCCGTAGCCGGTTTCGCCGAGAATCTGGGTGAAGACCATCTGGTTCACCTCGTTGTCCTCGGCGACAAGGATGTCCAGACGGCGCTCTTCACCGGCCGCCGCGCGCAGACGGGGACGAATTGGCGGCGGTTGCAGCAGCGCCCGCCCATACGTCGCTACAAGCGGCGACGGCTCCATCACACTGCCCGAACCGGCATTCGCCGCGGGCATGCCGACGCCCCCTGTCGTATGTCTATGGCGCTGGATGGTGGCGACCAGCGTTTCCAGAAGCACGGAGGAACGCGCCGGCTTGATCATCTGGGCATCAATGCCGAGATCGCGATAGCTGGTGTTGGCCAGCGACTGGTCGACGGAGGTCAGCATGATGATCGGCGTATCGGTGAGCCCGGCGGTGTTGCGAACGATCCGCGCCATCTCGGCGCCGCTCATGCCCGGCATCTGGTAGTCGAGCACGACACAGTCGACCGGCACGCCATAAGCGGCTGCGGCGATGAGCACCTTGAGCCCTTCGGCGCCGCTTTCGGCCGCGCAGGAATCGAATGTCCACGAGGCCATCTGCTCGATCAGGATCGCACGGTTGACCGCATTGTCGTCGACGATCAGCACCCGCGCCCCTGTCACATCCACCGGCATGATCCGCTGCCCGGTCGATTGACCGGCCCTGGGCAGAGTGATGGTGAAACAGAACGTGGAGCCCTTGCCCTCGGCGCTTTCGACGCCGATGTCGCCCCCCATGAGATCGACCAGCCGCGACGTGATGGCGAGACCAAGCCCGGTGCCTTCATGCCGCCTCGTCGACGACGTGTCGACCTGGCTGAATTTCTCGAAGACGAGTTGCAGCTTTTCCTCGGGAATGCCGATGCCCGTATCGGTGACGGCGATCGTCAGCTTGGTGCCCGTCGGGACCCTTTCGCCGGTCACGTCAACCAGTACATGGCCTTCGTCGGTGAACTTCACCGCATTCCCGAGCAAATTGGTGACGATCTGCCTGATGCGGCCAACGTCACCCATGAAGAGGTCTCCAAGACCAGGCTCCACCCGCACGATGAGCTCGAGGTCCTTCTCCTTGGCCCGCGTCGACACCAGCGTCGCCACATCCTCGATCGCCTCGGCGAGGTTGAAGGGCGCCGGATCGAGCACGAGCTGGCCGGCGTCGATCTTGGAGAAATCCAGGATATCGTTGATGATGGTGAGCAGGGCATTGCCCGACTTCACGATGATGTCGGTGAACGTCTTCTGCTTCGGGTCGAGGTCTGACTTGGCAAGCAGTTCCGCCATGCCGAGCACGCCATTCATCGGCGTGCGGATTTCATGGCTCATATTGGCGAGGAATTCCGACTTGGCGCGGTCGGCGAGCACGGCCCGTTGCCGCGCCTCACGCAGTTCGGCCTCGCGCTGCTTCAGTTCGGTGATGTCGGTGGTGGAGCCGATCAGATAGAGCGACCCGTCGGAGGCGATCATCGCGCCCTTGCGCGCGAACTGGTGGCGGACGCTGCCATCGGCAAGCGTCACCGTTTCCTCTACCTCCTGGGTTTCCCCGGTGCGCAGCACGGCCAGGTCGCCACTGACGAAGGCCTCGCCGTCCGCTCCAAAGATCTCGATGTCGGTCTTGCCGATCGCCTCTTCCCGGCTGAAGCCGGTGAGATCGCACCACCCCTTGTTGACGTAGAATTGCCTGAGGTCGGAGCGCTTGGCGTAGATCGACACCGGCACATTGTCGATGAGGCTGCGGAACACCTCGTTCTCGCGCATGCTTTCTTCCAGCGCTTGCTCGCGCGCCTTGACCTCGGTGATGTCGGTGCTGGAGCCGACCAGGTGCACGGACCCGTCGATCGCCACCAGGCGGCTCTTGCGCGTCATCAATTGCCGCACCGTGCCGTCGCGATGGGTGACGGGTTCCTCGACTTCCCTGACCTGTCCGGTAGCGGCGACTTCGCTATCATCGTTGCTGTAGCTTTCGGCATCCTCGGCGCCGAACAGCTGGCGGTCCGTGCGGCCGATGACGTCCTCCTTGGCAAGGCCGGTCATGGCGCACCAGGCCTTGTTGACGAACTCGATGCTCAAATCCTCGGCCTTGATGAAGGCGGCCACCGGCAACTCATCCATGACATGCCGGAACAGGTCGATCTGGCGCATCGAGTCACGCAAGGCCTTCTCGCGGCTCTTGATGTCGGTAATGTCGACGCGCACGCCGATAAACGTGCCGTCATCGGTGCGCATGTCGTAGACTTGGTGCCAACGACCATCGGGATTGACACGTTCGAAGGACGCGCTGGGCAAGCGGCACCGCTCGAGAATTCCATCGGCCCAACGATCCGGATCCCTATCGTAGAGCGTGTCCAGTTCCGGATCCCCGCTTTGGCGGAAATACCCGGCCGAATGCCCGAATGTCAGAGCCTCGCGGAAGGTACGGCCCGGCTGCCATACCGGCTTCAGCTCTGGAATTGCATCCTGCATCTTATGGTTGGCGAAGACGAAATTGTCATCGCGGTCGTAGATGATCACGCCTGCCGGCAGCGATTCCAGCACGGTGGCAAGATGCTTGCGCGCGTCTTCGGCTTCGATCTCGCGCCGCTTCATGTCGGATATGTCGAACAGAAAACCGGCGACGTAGTTGCGGCCGCTGGCCATGCCGACGCGGCTCTTCCTGACGATGCGCGAGCGGCTGGCGCCATTGAGTTCGAAACTTTCTTCGACTTCATAGGGCCGGCCCGTGGCCAGAACTTCCTTCTCGCTTCGTTCGAAAAGCGCCACGTCCCCCGGAGAGAGAAAGTCGTTGCCGGGCTTGCCCAGCATCGCCTGTGGTGTCTGGCCAAACAGCGCCGAGAACGCCTCGTTGACAAACACAAACCGCAGATTGTCATCCTTGACGAAGATCGGGTCCTTGACGGCGTTGATCACCGCCTCCGCCAGCCGCGCTTTTTCCAACGCGTCCGCAAGCTCGGCCTCGCGGTCTTTCATATCGGTCACGTCGACATAGGAGATGAGCCGTTTGCCACCGGCAAGCGGCGCCACGGATGAAATCAGTGTGCGGCCGTCACTGCGTGGCAGTTGCCTCGATCCGGGCACGCCGGCTCTGATTTCCGCCTCGCGCTCGGCAACGTGCCGCTGCCATGCATCGTCGTTGGCGCCATAGGGGTCGGCGTCGCGGCTGGCTTCCATCAGGTCGCGGAAGCTGCATCCAACCTCCACGCGCCGGGCATCGATCTCCCAGAAGTCGTAGAAGGCGCGATTGATGACTTCCGCACGCAGATCCGCGTCAACGACGACAATGCCGATCGGCATCGAGTCGACCATGGTGCCATGATTGGTGAAGGTTTTCCGCGTCTGCTCCATCTCGTTGAACGCTCCGGCCAACGCCGTGACATTGCGGCCGACACCTCGATAGCCGGCAAACTTCCCGACGACATCGAATTGGGGAAAACCGGTGATCGAAACCCAGCGGCAGTCGCTGCCGCCACCCTTCAGCTCGTAGACGAAATCGCGAAAGGGCCTGCGCGCCTGCAGGTCTTCCAGATGCGTTGCCGCGGCGCGACTGCCGTTCAGCACCTGCTTGAGGAAATCGAAGCGGAACCGGCCAAGCACCGCTGCGGGGTCGATGCCGGTGGCCTCCTGATAGTTATCCGAAAGCCAGGAGAAGCGCAGCTCGGCGTCGGTCTCCCAGATCCAGTCAGAACCCGCGTCGACGAGCGCGCGGAGCGCTTCCATCGTATCCAGATATCCAGCCGATGAAGGCATGCCGTCACCATACGCGGGCATTTTACCGGGCTCGCGCTTTCCACGCGCCCCATCTTTTCCGTCCGCTTCAGCCATCCCGTCCCACCCGAAAACCAAGGCCGAACCCTCCCCCGAGGTCCGTTTGCGGAATGTGCCTCAGAAGCATTAACGATCCGCTAACCTTAATGAATCGCGACCAGCCAACCGTCGCCATTCGAGCGCAACCTTGCCTGCGCCATTCCGCCGGTTGTCGGCGATATGCAAGCCGCGTTATAAGCCTAGCAGGGGTGTATATATGTCTGAACGGATTCTGCCTTTTTTCCTGGGGCTGGCGTTGCTTTTGGGCAGCGGTTGCGCGCGCAGCTATGACGGTACGGTGATCATTCCGAAGCCGCTCGATGCGAGACGGTTCTTTGACAAGGAACCACCGCGCGCGCAGCAGCCGCTCATCGAGACCAGCGTGTTTCCAGTCGCGCCGCAGGAGCCGGGAAGCTTCGAGCCGCGCCGTACGACACGTCACAAGGCGGCTACGAGACGCGTGTCGAGGCTCTCAAGTCCTCCGTTCTCTTCTTCCGCCCCGGAAAAACCGCTTGCCTGCAGGAATGTCAGCGAGCCTGGCCAGCGGTACCGCATGGTGTGCGAATAACCTTCAGAGCGTCGCGGCGCCTTTCCTGGGTTCTTTCGCGCCGAGTTTTTCCAACGCGAAGCGAACCTGACGCAATTCATCCTGCCAGCCGTCATCGTCACCCATCGGGCTTTCCGATGCCGCCCGCTGCAGCCCGCGCGCCTCGGACTCGATATCTCGAAGTTCCGCGATTTTCTGTTCGGTGGACAGAGAGCCGTCTTCGACAATCTCGTGCACCCTCATTTCCCTGAATGTGGCCATGGCGACTGCTCCCGGTTGATCGCCAGTCACAACGCCGTGAATGCCCATGCGTTCCGGACAGGGGTTTCGAGATCAGGACCTGCTTCCAGCGTTCCCGGAAAGAAGGACGAGGCCAACAACCTTCGCGCGTCCTGAAGGCGGATAGAGCGGCAACGCACCTTGATCAGACCGGGGACCTTGATCAGACCGGCGTTACCGGCAGCATCGTGGTGCAACCTTTGCCCCCTTTCCGCGTTTAGTCATTCGGGAAGGAGAACGCACATGTCGATCCACTTCACGGTATCGGGTCTGACCAGGAACCTGTTTCACTCGCTCGGGCTGGACCATGAGCGCGCGCCAAGGCACCTCAATCCCGAGCAAAGCCTGTTGCTGGAATGCTATCTGGCCGGCCAAATCCCGGAGTCGGCCTGGACCGACTATGTCTTCGAGACGCCGGAACTGGCACGGCATGTCAATGCGAGACGCAACAAGCACTGAGAGTGCGGCGCGAACGGAACTTTCGCGATCATTAGAACTTGGGCGACGCTGCCAGAGCCCTCGTTCATTTGATTGAGCGATTGATCTTGCGGGATTATTCGGAACCGGTCCAACGCGATTGTTGCTTGGCCCGATTATTGTTTGGACGGAAACCGCAACGTAAACACCGTGCCCCCGATTCCCTTGGCCAGTGTCGTGGAAAAGGTTAGCGGCAGGCATTGCGCCAGCGCGGAGGTCGCGGCATCCATAAAGGATTTCCGCGCCTTTTCATCGCCTTCGACATGAATAGCGGTTGGCCGGGGTGGTCCGATCAGCGTGCCGTCGCGCTTGAAGCTGAAGCTCAGTGTGACGGTGGAATTCCGGATATCCGATGGCGGGCTCCAGCAGGCGCGAATCGCGGCCCCGACATCATCCATGGTGTTGAGCGTGGCGGCTTTTGACTGACCGGCTGTTCCCGCCACGATCGAAATCGCCATGATCAGTGTCGCAGAAGCTCGCATCGCAAAGTCCTCCTGAAAGCACGCCGCGCAGGTATCAGAATAGCTATGGTAGAGCAGGCGTCGGCGATGACAATATGTCTCGTCGCCATGTTTTCCGTGTGGGCCCTATCGCCTACCGCGTAATCGGCGGCTGGTTGCACGCCCGACCGGGCTGAAAAGCAAAAGGCCGGCACAAGGCCGACCTTTCATTCCACTTCGCCATTCGCGCCAGTACATCCGTGGTCGCGGGCCGAAAGTGGATCACCGACCCAGTAAACAGGGGAATGGTTAACCAAACCTTAATTTCGTGGCGATCGGCTGTTTCGCCACGGAACCCTACTGCGGCTGCTTTTCGTTTTCAGCGGCGCGGAAACCGGAGGCGGTTGCGTCAGACTCGCAGATATAGGCGCCTTGTTTCGTGTTCCCGTAATTCCGGCTGCCGGCGAAGTGGAAAATCTTCGACTTCAGGTTCACCCACACCACCGTACCGGATGGGCAACGGGACTTCGCCTGGCCTTCGGTCGCGAACTGATTGGCGCCGGTAGGCGTACCGGCCACGGATGGTGTCGAAACGGTCTTGGTCCGGGCTGTAGAAGACTTGGCCGGAGCCGTCGTCGTGGTCGGGGCCGTCGCCGGCGCGGGCATCGGGGCTGCCGTCGTGCTCTGGCCGCCGGGGATCACTTCGGTTCCGGCGCGGCATGCGGCGACGAAATCCTTTTTGGTCTCGCCGGATTTCTTGATGGCGTCCTTGTTGGCCGCATACTCCGCGTCGCAAGCCTTTGCCGTCTTCACATTCCCGGTCGCCGCGCTGTTGGTGGATGCTGGCGCGGTATTCTTGGCAGGGGCGGTCGTGGTAGCCGGCGCGGCGGCGCCCGACGTCGTATCGGTACCGGCGCGACACGCCGCGACAAAATCCGCCTTCTTCTGGCCGGAGGCCTGAATGGCCGGTTTGTTGGCGGCGTACTCGGCGTTGCATTCCTTGGCGGTCTTGGTGGCAGCCATTACGGTACTCGGCGCGAACGCCATCATGACCGCGACAGCAGCGATCGAAAGCATGGGGGCAAACTGCACTCGCATCGCAAACTCTTCCTTCCTCATGTGAAGGGTCATCCTGAGGACACCTCTCCACGACATTGCTGACAAAGACCGTGGCGCTTGTTGCCAGGCAACAACATGGCAGCAAGCGCCGGGTTCGGAGCCCGATCAAACCGCGCCGAAGCTCGGACGATCAGCCGCTCGTCGTCTTTATAGCCACCGGGGTTGGGGGCAGCGACTTACGGATTCGTAAGGTATCCGGACAATGGCGGCAGCCGTGGACCGTGACGTGAAGTGGTAAGCGTATGGGCCGGGCGCCCCAGAAGCGAGGCAAGATACGTGGACCGGCGAACCGACACCTGCCTCGTCGGGCAGGATTCTGATTCCCGACATAGCGGCGATGACTGCTTTGGAGGCGTTCGGGATCGCTGCACGAGCTGACACGCAAAGTGCCGTGATCTGGCGAGTCGACCATTGTACCGGTCTGTCATCCTCGCGTAATATTCGCTCCGGGTGAGGGGAACGCGAATGGACAACGACAGCAGGAAATTGATCCCTTCGGCTGGATCGTAATGACCATCGAAGAGAACGCCCTGATATTCCGGCCCTGACGGCGGCCGGACCAATGAGTGACGATCATTTCGGCTACGTCGCGTTCGGGCAAGACGAGGTCTACGCCCTTGGGGCGCTTTTCAGTGCGTTGCGACTTCTACATCATTGTCCGGGCGCCAGCATCAAGGTCCTTACTGACAGGCCTCATATTTTTGATGGCTATCCGATCGAGACCATGCACCTGACCCCAGAGCGAATGGCCGAGATGTCCTTTGGCGGCAGGTACAAGTTCGGCATAAAGGCCGCGGGCGTCATTGAACTGCTGAACCGGTGCGACCGACTGTTTTTCATGGACACCGACGTCTATCCGGTAGGCGACATCTCGAAATGCTTCAGCCAGATTTCCGCGTCGCGATCGATAATGTGGCGTCGTGAAGGGCGCCCGAAGAAGTCGTTCCTGTCACTCAACGGGCAAGGCATCGCGCTCGACGGCCACATCCTGACTGGAAACGAGACAATGTGGGCAAGCGCGGTGCTCGGGGTCCATCGCGACAATGCCTCGAGATTGGTCCACGCATACGCCACTGTCGAACAAATGATCGGCATCGTGCGGGCGCATACTTCTGAACAATTTTGCGTGGGGGTAGCGTTGTCGAGCGATGGTCGCACGATTAGCCGTCACAGGCTCCCGCTGCATAACTACAGTACCAAGGGCAAGAAGTTGTTCGCGCGTCAGCGGATTAAGTCGTTTTTCGATGCCAACAGCCATCTGAGTGTTAGCCAGCAAATCGATAATGCCTCGAAATACCGCGTTTGGCGGACGCCAATCGATTTGTGGGACCAGCGGCATATATGGTCGTTTGGGTGGGCCGATAGGCTTCTGGGTCGCAAGGTGCGACGATAAACATACCGATTTCGGCGCCAAGTCCGACTGCGTGTGGGCGGATCGTTCGAGAGGCCTTGGAAAGGACGCAAGCCGATGACGGTCCAATAGAAAAGCCCGTTGCCTGGGCGGGGGGCTTGGGGTTGGCAACGGGCTCTCTTTTGGCGGCGAGGAAATACGCAACACACTCGCACGGGTGATCATGGCGAGGGCGTGTGATTGAGACCTTAACCGGGTCCGGACAATTTTACCGATCGCGGCGAAGCTGTGGATAAATCACTCGGGAACGCCGCCAAATCGGCATCCACGGAAGCCTTACTTGACGGTTTCTGACCCCGTCCAGCTAAGTGTCTGAAAATCTTGGTACGCCCAAGGGGAATCGAACCCCTGTTCCCGCCGTGAGAGGGCAATTCCATATTATAGGGCCAGTCCCCGTCTGTTCTCCTTTGTACACACCTGTTTTGCCTCTGTTCCCCAATGATTCACGCAATGCATATCTAGCGTCCCATATTGTATCAGGCCGTCCACGGGGGTATATTTGACGGATATTTGACGAATTGGTGATTTCCCCTGATGGCCAAGACATTGACGGAGGCCGCGCTGACGACCCGGAATGCGCGCGCCGGCTTGCCCGAAGGCGTACACTGGCGTGGGCTAAGTCCCGATGTCCATCTAGGCTACCGGAAACAGAGGCGGGGTGGCCGCTGGCTTGTGCGCTGGTATCAGGGCGATCAAAAGTACAAGCAGGAAACCCTCGGCACGGCAGACGACGGCAAGCTGGGGGCCGATGGCGTGTCTTGCCTCACGTTTGAACAGGCTAAGACTGTTGCCTCTCGGCATGTGTCGACCAAACGGGCTGACGACCTGGCGGCGGCCGACGGCCCTGCCCCCACCGTGCAGCTTGCGATCGATTCCTATTTGGTGACGCAGGAAGCGCGCGAGCTGGCTCGTGACGGTGAGAAGGCAAGTCGAGGCGACGCTCGTCTGCGGCTGACCCGTCACGTACTTTCGACCAAGCTTGCTGAGAAGGCGCTTCATTCGTTGAAGGAAGGCGACCTTTCGAAGTGGCGCGACGGCCTGGATGGCGAGCTAGCCCAAACAACCGTTCGTCGAATCGTCAACGATCTGAAGGCAGCCTTGAATGCAGCGACCACGAAGCACCGCGCGCGCCTTCCTGCGGAAATTCCTCTGATCATCAAGAATGGCCTTGCTACGTCACATGCCGAAACGCCGACGGCACGAGACAAGGCCGCACTTCCCGACGGCGACATTCGACGGATTATCGCGGCAGCAAAAGTGGTTGACGATCGCGACGACTGGAACGGGGATCTCCTGCGCATGGTCGTGGTTTTGAGCGCGACCGGTGCGCGATTCTCCCAAGTCAGGCGCATGGCGGTTGGCGATGTGCAGCAATCTCGTTTGATGGTCCCAACGAGCCGGAAGGGGCGCGGCGTAAAAAAGGCGTCGCATATCGCAGTACGTGTCGGGACCGACATTATCACGGCACTACGGCCTGCTACCGCCGGCCGGCGCGCTGGGGATACGCTTCTGGAACGCTGGAGACACAAACAGGATAAGAGCCAGGAGAAGGCACCGTGGATTCGTGATCGCCGGGGGCCGTGGCTCAATGCCACTGAACTTTCCCGACCATGGGCCGATATTGTCGCGCCGGCCGAGTTGCCAGCGGATACCGTGCCCTATGCGTTGCGCCACTCGTCGATCGTGAGACAGCTCCGCAATGGACTGCCGGTCCGTCTCGTCGCCGCGCTGCACGACACGAGCACTCGCATGATCGAGACCCATTATTCGTCGGCCATCATCGACGCACTGGACGAACTGTCCGCCGGGGCCGTGGTGGCCCTGATGCCGCCTGAAGGCGACGACGACAAGGTTGTACCATTGCGCGCCGGATAGGGCTTCACAGATCGCAGGGGATAGGACGGCCATCCGATAAGCCGGCAACACCTACCGGTTTCCCCTGCGGCCTACCATGGGTGCATTCGCGAAGGTGAGCGATGGCAAACATATTTTCTTGGACCGATGAGGCGTCATGGCCTGTCGACACCCCGTCTTACGTATTCCTGCGACGAGCAATACAGCAAATCGGCATGGCGATCACTGGCGAGGATAATATCTTGGCCAATGAGGCCGGGCCAAATGCGCAATCCGTCATCAGACAGGCGCACCAAGACTTTATTGCGGGAGCGCTAGTGGCGGGAATACGCAAGCGGGAAGGGGGCGAGATATGGTCGATTTCAGCAGATGACTGGATCACGGAAAACATTGATAGCCGATTCCGGTTTGGGATACTCAATGCCCTCTATCCCCATGTTCCCGTTGAAGATCCTGACGACGAGTGGGAAGACGGTTGGCGTCACCAGTGCTACATCTATGTCACGAGAAAAAGCCTTGACGCCCGGATTGCCGCCAATGGCGGGGCACCAGCCGACGGCATTGCACCGGAGGCGAACGAGCCTGCCTTGCTGCCCGCCGAAGTACCCTTGCCAGCTTCACATAATGAAACCTGGGCTGCAGCAGCCGATTGGCTAACCGCTCAGGTTGAGGCTTGGCGTCATGGAAATGGCAAAAGGCTGACCAAAACAGCTGTCGAGTCCGCACTACGAGACCGCTTCGGGTTGCGCAGTCCCCGTGCGCGCGATGTTTGGGCTCAGAAAACTCCCGTCGAATGGAGAATACGGGGCCGGCACCGGAAATAAATGAGCAATACCGCGCCGGAATTGCTCAATAGCATATATAATTGCGCAATTGCATAAATAGACTGCGCATTTTTCGACTTTTATTTATCTCCGTATGCACCAACATCCCGGTGCGATTACGGAGAAATAAATGACCAAGATCGCAGTTTCAGTAGAGGAAGCAGTGGAGATGTCCGGCATCAGCCGGAGCGGTCTCTACAAGATGTTCCGGGCTAAGAAGCTCACCCCCCGCAAGAACGGTAAGCGTACTCTCGTGCTGGTTTCCGAACTTAGCGCGCTCATCGAAAACCTCCCGGTCGCGGCGTGAGGTGCAGCGATGATCATTCACGACAAAGCCGCCGGCCTGGCTGGGCTCGGCGGCTCGGTAGATAAGCATGCTGTGACGGCACATCTTTATCGCAACAACTCACAAATGACAATTGGCCCAGTCGACGGTTCCTACGCTGTCACCGTCATAGCGGCCCGCTTTGGCCTACCACGAGCTACCGCTCATGAAGTCTGCCGGATGGCTGGGCTGTGGGTGCGCTAAATGGCCAGGAAAACAAGCATAGCCGAATCGGAAAAGAATGCCGGCACTCACTGCGGAACGCGCTCGTGAGCTACTCGACTACGATCCAGAAACTGGCGCGTTGAATTGGCGCGTCCCTCGGGGGTGCCGCAGCGGCGCGTTGGCCGGCACTCGTACATCGGAAGGCTACACGCAGGTCGAGATCGATTTTCGAATATACAAATCTCACCGCGTCATTTGGTTGATCCAAACCGGCGGCTGGCCGAAGCATCATGTTGACCACCGGAACGGCATGCGCGCAGACAACCGCTGGAAAAACCTCCGGGAAGCCACCCCGAGACAGAATGCACAAAACCGGCGCCCGTGCGCGCGCAACAGTAGTGGTCGGATCGGCGTGACCAAGACCGCGAGCGGCCGATGGCAAGCGTTTATTATAGCGCGACGATCTGGATGAGACGTGAGCGGCGATCTGGATGAGATTCTCAGGTCGCGGTCACGTGCAAATTATCATGCTGATTGTCGCTGGCAAGGCCTTCATCTATTTCTGATTGCCGCTCCGCGACAAGTTCGTGTTTGTTCTTGATTGTCGCGTAAGAGGCTGGCCTGCCGCGCTGGCGTTTGGCTTCCATGGCGGATCTGCGCCGGTAGCTTTCGACGTTCATCTCGAAGATCGTTGCGTGGTGAACAAGTCGGTCCACTGCGGCGAGGGTCATGGCGGGGTCCGGAAAAGATTCTGTTCCATTCTCCGAAGGGCTGATTGGCGGTGATCATGATGGAACGCCGCTCATATCTTGCGCAGATGAGTTCGAAGAGCACGCTCGTTTCGGCCTGGTCCTTGGTGACGTAGGCCAGATCGTCGAGGATGAGCAGATCGAACTTGTCGAGCTTGGCGATGGCGGCTTCGAGCTGCAGCTCTCGCCGCGCGATCTGGAGCTTCTGCACGAGATCGGTGGTTCGGGCGAACTGCACGCGCCAGCCGTTCTCAATGAGGGCGAGTCCGATCGCTGCCGCAAGATGCGACTTTCCGCCACCGGGTGGGCCGAACAACAGGATATTGGCGCCCTTGGCGAGCCAGCTGTCACCGGCGGTCATGGCCATGACCTGGGCCTTGGAGACCATGGGTACGGCGTCGAAGGCGAAGCTGTCGAGCGTCTTTCCGGGCGGCAGATGCGCTTCGGTCAGATGCCGTTCGATCCTGCGATGTGCCCGTTCGGCCAGCTCATGCTCGGCGATGGCCGAGAGGAACCGGGCGGCGGGCCACCCCTCTCTATCGGCCTGCTCGGCAAATTGCGCCCAGAGCGTCTTGATCGTCGGTAGCCGGAGTTCGTTGAGCATGATGCCGAGGCGGGCTTCGTCGATGGTGTGGGCGTTGCTCATGCGACGTCTCCCACATGGGTTGCCCCGATCAGGGCTTCATAGCCGTTAAGGGAAGCGAGTTGCACCAAGACGGTCGGCAGCCGTGCGGGGTCCGGGCCGAGGAGGGTTCGCAAGACGGCAATATCGGGCAGGTCGCCGGCGTCGAGGGTCTCGGTGAGTTGCTCGGCAAGCTCACGCTCGCAGCCTCGATCGTGGGCCAGCGCCAGCAGATCGACCATGATCTTGCACGCCTGCCTGTCCGGCAGCCGCTCAATGAGCTCGTCGAAGGCCCTGCGGTATTCCTGCCGCGGGAAGAGCTTGTCACGATAGACGAGATTAAGAAGCGCCATCGGCTTTTTGCGCAGGGAATGGATGACGTGCCGATAGTTGACGACCTGATCGTGCCTCCCGTCGGCATGGCCTCGGCCCCTGGGCAGCGTCATCAGCTTTGTTCCTCCCATAAAGACCTCGAGGCGATCATCGAACAGGCGGATGCGAAGCCGATGTCCGATCAGGCGGGAGGGAACGGTGTAGAAGACCTTGCGCAAGGTGAAGCCGCCGGTCCGCGACACGGTGACGACCACCTCCTCGAAGTCGCTGGTCCGCTGGTCTGGAAGTTCCTGCAGTTGAGGGCGTTCGGCATCGATGCGCTTGCCATGATTGGCGTTGTGCCGGCTGACGATCTCGTCGATGAAGGCTCGATACGCGCCGAGATCGTCGAAATTTCTGCTGCCGCGCATCAGAAGGGCGTCACGGATGGCATCCTTGAGATGGCCATGGCTGCTTTCGATCGAACCGTTCTCGTGCGCGATGCCCTTGTTGTTGCGGGTCGGCGTCATGCGGTAGTGCGCGCAAAGCTCTTCGTAGCGATGCGTGAGATCCTCCTTCGCATCGGCGCTGAGGTTGCGGAAAGCCGCCGACAGGCTGTCGCTGCGATGATAGAGCGGCGCTCCCCCAAGCGACCACAGCGCGTTCTGCAGTCCTTCGGCCAGGGCCACGAAGCTCTCGCCGCCGAGAATGACATGGGTGTGTTCAAAGCCGGACCAGGCGAGCCGGAAGTGGTAGAGTAGATGATCAAGAGACTGGCCGGCGATCGACACGTCAAGGCTGCCCATGTCGGTAAAATCCGATAGCCCGAGTCGGCCGGGTTCGTGAAGCTGGCGGAAGATAACCTCCTGCTCTTCGCCGTGGATGGCACGCCATGACCGGATGCGCCGCTCCAGCGTTCGGCGAATGCCCGCGCTCAGTTCCGGGTGCCGCCGCAGCATCTCCTCATAGATGGCGACAACACGGATGCCTGGCGCCGCCTTCAAAAGGGGAACGACCTCGGCATCGAAGATATGCTCGAGAGGGTCAGGCCTCCGCCGGCCACGAGCCTTTTGCTTTTGCGATGGCAGGTGCGCGTCCGTCTTGATGCGATAGGCCGTCGCCCTGCTGATCGACGCCTTGGCGGCGGCGACCTCGATAGAATTGTTTTGTCGGTACTTCATAAAAAGCCTCGTCTGATGATCGGTTACATGGCGACCCGGCACAAAGATGGTTCTCCATTCCAGAAAACCACCAAGCTACCGGGCCGACCGCGATCATAAGACGCTGAAAAATTGCGCGGCGGCGGGGGTGTAACTCCGGTCGGGCTACGCCCTCCCTTCGTCACACCCCCGCCGCCGAGTCTCATCCTGATTGACGCTGAGTCTCACCTTGTTTGTCGCCGCGCACGTTTATCGGCGTGGATCTTAAGAACGTTGTCCTGGGCACCTTCGAGACGTTCGACGAGGCTGTTTCGGTCCGTGCTCAGGCGGAAGTAGAGCATTACGGCGAGTTTGCAGCGGGAGCGGCCGATGCAGCTTGAACCTCTATCCCCCCATAGCCAGGTCGTCGCCAC
The DNA here is from genome assembly GCF_020616515.1 of Mesorhizobium sp. PAMC28654. Taxonomy (GTDB): domain Bacteria; phylum Pseudomonadota; class Alphaproteobacteria; order Rhizobiales; family Rhizobiaceae; genus Mesorhizobium. The sequence continues at coordinate 4,652,824 of NZ_CP085135.1, read as the reverse complement.
GGCGGCCCTTTGGCTTGCTTCTCTCCAGGTCGCGGACGTTCCGCGACCTCTCATTCCGCACCTTCGGCGCCAGTTCAATCTTTCGGCCATCGACGCGGTCGACGTGATCCGTCGCGCCGAAGCCATACGCGGAGAGGGCCGAAAATGAGCCGATATCGCAAGGTCGACACGCGGATCTGGAACGACGCCAAATTCACGTCGCTCGACGATCGGGGTAAGTTGGCGTTTTTCATGCTTCTGACCCATCCCAACATGACGGCATTGGGTGCAATGCGCGCGACGCCATCAGGTCTTGCCGAGGAGCTTGGCTGGTCGGCGGAAGCCTTCCGGGAAGCCTTCGCGAAGATATGCGGGAAGGGTATGGCAAAGCATGACGAAAGGGTTCACCTGATCGCCCTTCCCAACTTCATCAAGTACAACCCGCCAGAGTCCCCGAATGTCGTCAAAGCGTGGAATGGCGCCCTCGATCTGCTGCCAGAGTGCGCCCTAAAAGCTGAGGTTATTCAAGGCGCTAAAGACTATGCGAAAGGCATGTCGGAAGCCTTTGGCAAAGCCTTTCGGGATACCTTCGGGAAGGCTATGCCTTATCAGGAGCAGGAGCAGGAGCAGGAGCAGGAGAAATCCGTTCCTGTCCAAGAGGCGAAAACCTCTGAAGGTAAGCACCAGCAGGCATTGTCAACCATTGGACAAGTTTCCTTCAGGAAGGGGGCGGCCTGATGGAAAAGATCAGAGACCGCGCTCGTGGTCGTTGGCACGGCATCCTGTCAGCGCTCGGTGTTCCTACTGCTGCATTGACTGGCAAGCATTGTCCCTGCCCTCAGCCTGGATGCGGCGGCAAGGATCGTTTCCGCTTCGACGACAAGGGCGGGAACGGCACGTTCTTCTGCTCGGGCTGCGGTGCGGGTGATGGCGTCCAGTTCGTCATGAGGATGAAAGGCCTCGACTTCAAGGAAGCTGCCGCCGAGATCGAAGGAGTGATCGGCGCGGCACCTGTCGCAACGAAAAAAAAGGAAACGAGCCCGGAAGAGCGGGAGGCAACGCTTGCCCGCCTCTGGGACAACGCCAGTAAGATCACGCGTGGCGATCCTGTCGACCGATATCTGCGCGGGCGCGGCCTCGGGCTCGACTTCTATCCGCTGACGCTGCGGTTTGCCTCGTCCATAGCCTATCGCGACGAGGACGGCAGACGCGAGAGGCACCCGGCAATGCTCGCTGCGCTGATCGACATCAACGGCACAGCCGTGAACGTCCATCGAACCTACCTCACAACAGACGGCCGCAAGGCTGATGTCGACGAGGTGCGCAAGATGATGCCCGGTGGCATTCCTGCCGGCGCAGCGATCCGCCTTGCGCCTCACGGCCACAAGCTCGGTATTGCCGAGGGAATTGAAACCGCGCTCGCCGCGAGTGCGCTGTTCGGCGTCCCGTGCTGGTCAGCGGTCAACTCGACCGGGCTTGAGAAATGGTTGGCGCCGGCTGGTGTGACCGAAATTGTGGTCTACGGGGACAATGACCCTAAGTTCGGCGGCCAGGCAGCCGCCTATGCACTCGCCCATCGGCTGGCCTGTGCCGGCCTCATGGCCGGCGTTCAGATCCCGCCGACTGTCGGAGACGACTGGAATGATGTCCTGCTCAATTCGCGGAGAGCGGCGTGACAAGACCAGACAAGCAAGCGCCGATCACCCTGCAGCAGGCCGCTGGCATCGCCGGGGTCTCTCCCGACACTGTTGCCAGGTCGTGCAAGCGTTATGGGATCGGAAAGCAACTTCACGCCAAGGCACCATGGAGGGTTGATCCGCTTGGATTAGCCATCGTTAGCGCTGGAGACGCTGAGGCACTAGATCGCTATCTGAACAGATCACGATGAACTCTTCTGTTCTTCAGCCTCAATTGTTTTTCGCTATAGCAATCTTCTCTGCGGGCTCGTTAATGTATTCGTATGTCAGAACCTGTCCTGGGGTTGAATCTAGGGGCAAGTTTTCCTCACCATATGAAAATCCAAGCAATCTAACGTCCAATTGTCCTACATCTTGCGTTATTTTTAAGTTGCACGTAGCTCCCGAATAATCTTCGGTCACAAACTGATACCATTCTCCACCGCCACGGAGGCGTTTGTATAATTTTGGATTAGTGCGGTACTTATTCGTGCGGATATCAGTTAGGGAGCTCGTGCCCCTTTGGCCTTGTTCTTGAGCCCAGGCGTTTTCACAAGCCAAGACTATCTGTTCATATTTCAGCGACGTAATTTTTGGGGCATCGCTCAGCCCGATTTTCCACTTCAGGAGGTCGCCATAGGTTTCGACATAAGTCATCTGATTTGGAGGCGTTCGAAGCATTTTGATCAGCAGTTCGGAATCGAGAACCTTGTCACCGCTTTCCAAAAGTTTTGAGAAAGCCGACAGAGCGTCGCTGTATGCGTAAGCTATCGCGAGCCTTGCTTCGTCGCCTGTAAGTTGCAGTTCAGGAGGAAGGATCAGGTAGGGCGCGTGAAACCCAACTCTTGCGCCAATCTCGATTTTCCGGTCGAGGTATGCTGTCTCGTCGGGGTCCCTTGCCACACCATGCATAAAGATAATCGCGCACGCAGATAGGCACACCGCGTCGCTTGTGACCCGCGTGGAGATACCTTCTTTTCGTACATAATCGGCTACGGCAAGGCCCTCGGAATAGCTCCCACCCGGGCTATCTAGATAAAGCTGCACCCTTCCGTCGTATTCATTGCGGCCCTCAGTGTCGAACCCCGCAAGAATATTTTTGAGCTTCGACAGATCGCCAGTTGTGACCTCGCCGGATAGCTTCACATAGAGCTCTTCAAGTTGCTGGCCGTGTGTGTCTTTTGCTACGTCGAAATTTGCTGCCGCTCCGGGCGTGGACGGTAAGGCTAGCGAAAGCGCCAACACAAAAGCTGAGACGCTCGCGCTGCATCGATCTCCCTCAGATCCCCTCGACATTTCGTCCCCTGCTGCTCGAATCATAGTCTGCCGATGATGCGCCACATTGCCGATGATGCGGAACGCCAGCAATAGCTGGGTTCATTTGGGTTCCGGCGCGGAATGGCGGTCGATGCCAATTCCTCGGCTTCCGAGCTTAGAAAATCACTTTTAATTCCGTGACATTTTAGGAATATTTTTGCGTTTATTCGCCGATCGCACAAGGCTGCCGGCCGAAATGGACACCCCGGGATACACCGGGACACCCGGGGACACGTAGGACAAGCCATTGAAATAATTGGCTAAATTTGCGCTCCAAGCTTTTTTCGCCTAGTCTGTTGTCACAGATTAGCGGCTGATTTGGCCGCTTCAAGATCAGCGGAGCCGGGCTGTGTATTGTTTCTCGACGGATGGCTACGCGATGCGCGCCGTGGACGGTGATTATGCGCCACTGGACGACGAGCGGCTTTTTGCCGAATTCCCAACTGACGATGAATTCCGCGCCTCTTTCACGCAGGGCGAAGAGCTTGTTCTGCACTATGCCAGAGGGCTCAAGATATGCAGCCTGCAACATGCCTGCGCTGCGGAAATAGCTCGTATTGAGCAACCCGTGAAAGTCGCGGTGGCGACGCTAGAGCAGAATCTGATCATTCCGGCTCATATCCTGTTGCGGCGAAGTAGTTGGCGCACTCGGTTGGTGTGAAGCAAGGCAGTGCGGCGCTGATGGTATCCCACAATTCCGCGACGGTTCGTGCGGCGGCTTTGCGTAGAATCGATTTCAGCTTGGAAAAGGCGTTCTCGATCGGGTTGAAGTCGGGGGAATAGGGCGGGAGGAACATCATCCTTGCGCCGGTTGCTTCGATCGCCACACGGGCGGCTGCGCTTTTGTGCGCCGGCAGGTTGTCGAGGATCACGACATCGTCGGGCCGCAGCGTCGGCACGAGAACCTGCTCGACATAGGCGACAAACCATTCGCCAGTCATCGGGCCGTCCAGGACCATTGGCGCGGTCATGCCAGTGAGGCGCAGGGCGCCGGTGAACGTCGTCGTCTTCCAATGGCCATGCGGGATTGGCGATCGGCACCGCATCCCGCGCTTCGTGCGCCCCCGCAGTCGAGCCATCTTTGTCGAGGCTCCGGTCTCGTCGATGAAGACCAGATGCTCGGGATCAAGATCGGGCTGGGCGTCGAACCAGGCGTTTCGTCGCGCCGCCACGTCTGGCCGCTCCTGCTCGCTGGCGTGCGCCGTTTTTTTTGAAGGTCATGGAGTGACGATCGAGAAACCGCCAGATCGTGCTCGTCGCAAACGACGCGCCATGCTCCTGTCGCAGCAACTCGGCGAGTTCGACCAGCGTGATGTCCACCCGCCTCTCGATCGCCGCCAGGATGATGTCGCGATACGCTTCAACGCGGTGGGACCGCCTGTCGCCGCCCTGCGGCTTTGCGCAGGTGGCTCCGGTCTCGCGCCATTCCCGGACCCAACGCACCGAGCTTGCCGCCGCCACGCCAAATCGCGCCGCTGCCGCCCGTCGCGACAGGCCGCCATCAACCGCTGCGACCACCCGAGCCCGCAAATCTTCCGATAAGGATTTCGCCATGCCATGCCGGCCTCCGAATCCAGCAGATATGCTGAATCAGATTTCCAATCCCAACGAAACCCCTATCGATTCTATCCGCTCGGATTTTGCTCTAGGTGCAGAAAATTGGACCTGGACGTCTGATCGCAACGCCGTCGCGCGGATATTGGCTCTGACCGAGCAGTGTCGTGTCGAAGCCTCGGCCGTATTGAGCAAAATCGGCAATCTTACCGCCAAGGCGGAGGCAGCGACCACGCTCGACCATCTCAGCTCGATTACCTGGTAAGGGGGGCAAGCTGTGCCACGCAATAGTTCAGGCATCGCCACCCAGCCAGCAGGAACTGCGGCCGTTCCGAATACGACGATCGGCAGCGGCCCGTATAATTCGTTGACCGCTGATGTCTACAACGAACTGACGAACAGCCTCCCAACGACTGGCGTCAAGGCTATGGCCGCCAACCTTCCGATGGGTGGCAACAAAGTCACTGGCATGGCCGATCCGACGATTTCGACGGATGGCGCGACGAAGAATTACGTCGATACGACCACAGCTCCGGTCTCGGCGGTCACTCGCTTTGTCGGCGGCACCTCGACCGGTAGCGCAAATGCCCAGGTTCTCGCCACGACCACGCCGAACACCTTCACTCTGACGGCTGGCAACGAAATCGATTACAACCCTGGTTTCACGCCGACAGCCGCAACGACGCTTACTGTGGGCGCGTTTGCGGCCAAGAATATCCTGAAGCGTTCGCCTGCGGGATTGGTCGCTCTTGCCGGTGGTGAATTCGCCATCAACCAGCGCACAACCGTCACCTATGATGGAACACAATTCATCCTTGGCGGGTTGAGCGGCAACATCCTCACCCCGCTCACGATTGCGCTAACCGGCGTCATTTCCCCGGCCGCACTACCTTCGGGGAATACGGACAACTACGCGCCAGCCGGACTTGCCACAGCTTCGACGCTACGATTGACCCCGAATGCCGCTGGTAGCGTGCTGAGAGGCTTGGTTGCACAGCCGGCCGGGACGCTCTTGATCATCACGAACATCGGCACCGCGCCGTTGATCATTGGGCAGAATGGTGGGGCGAATGGCGTCAATCAGTTTCTAAGTCCTATCCCGACGGTCATCCTCGCGGATCAGTCGACGTGGGTGCAGTATGATGGGATCTCAGGCGGGTGGCAGATAGGGCAGGCGTATTCCGCCTCGCCGCCGGCAGCCACCCGGAAGAATTTGAAGATCGTCACGACCTCGATCACGGCAAGCACCATCACCGCCGACGAGCTAATTCTGGAGGATTCGACCGGAGCGACCTATCGAGCGACCTCGGTCAACGTCTCCTATGCCACGGGCACGGCTGGCGCGAATGGTCTCGATACCGGTACGATCACGGCTAGCAATTGGTATTTCGAGTACACGATTTTCAACCCGTTCTCCATGACGTTGGCGGGTCTGATCTCGCTCAGTTCGACCGCGCCTACGATGCCTTCCGGCTACACCTTCAAGGCTCGCTGCGGCGCAAGCTACTACGACGCCGGTTCAAAGCTTCGTTTCAAGATTCAATACGACCGCCGGGCACAGATTGTCATCGGGACCAATCCGACCGGTCTCCCCCCGATGGCGAGCGGGTCTGCTGGAAACACTTCCACGCCGACCTGGGCCGCAGTGTCAGTAAGTAGTTTTGTCCCACCAACAGCTTCTGTGATTTACGCCTATTTGATCGGAAGTTTTGCCGATGGTACGGGGGCCATTATAGCTCCAAATAATTCCTACGGAGCCGCTAGCAGTACGGCCAATCCTCCTCCAATTCGGGAAAATTGGGCTAATGCTTATGGGTCTGTAAACTTCCAATTTAGTTTCGTTTTGGAGTCCTCTAATATCTATTGGGCTTCTAAGAGTCTGACTCATAATATTTCTGATGGATATCATGGATTTGCGATGCGCCGTGTCATGAGTTGAACGGATGCGAGGAGCAGCCAAGCCGTGGAGCTTTCGATGGTCTGCTCGAAGTCCTTGGACAGGCGTCGGTTGCGGCCGAACCAGGCGAAGGTTCGTTCCACCACCCACCGGCGCGGGAGCAGGACGAAGCCTTTTGCGGCGTCGGATCGCTTGATGATTTCGAGGGTCCAGCCACCTTTTCCCCTGAGCGCGGTCTGGAGTTTTTCACCGGCGTAGCCGCCATCGGCGAAGACGTGGCGCAGCCAGGGAAAGCTTTCCCGAATAGAAGCCAGAACCTCGGGGGCGCCGTCTCGGTCCTGGATGTCAGCGGTATGGACGATCGCGCCGACCAGCAGGCCCAAGGTGTCGGTCAGGATATGGCGCTTTCGGCCTTTGATCTTCTTGCCCGCATCGTAGCCACAAAGCCCGCCGCTTTCAGTGGTTTTCACGCTTTGGCTGTCGATTACGCCGGCGCTGGGCGACGCCTCCCGACCTGCGGCGACACGCACGGCCATCAGCAGCAGGTGGTTGATCGTGTTCCAAAGGCCGCTGTCGCGCCAAGCGTAGAAATAGCGCTGCACCGTCGATACCGGCGGCAAGTCCCTGGGCAGCATTCGCCAAGGCAGACCGCTACGCAGCACATAAAACACGCCCTCCATGATAGACCGCTGCGACCATTTCGGCGGGCGGCCAAGCGCCGAGCGAGGCGGAAGCAGCGGTTCCAGAACCATCCATTCCGCGTCCGTCAAATCGCTTGAATAACGTAGTCCCTTTCGGGCATGCTTGGCGCGGGTGATATCAGTCCACATGTGATGCTCCGTCGAGGCTTCGCAACTCCGATTGAATCACAAGTCATTGATATCACCCAACTTCTTTTTGGGTCAGACACTAACGGTGGCGCGGAGGTAATTATACTTGCTTCCGGATACGAGGACAATCTCTGATGTTTGCTTACTCGAATGGCGGCATGTCGATGCGCGCGGTCGATCCCGACTACGTTGCTCAGACCGGCGAAGTCCTCTTTGCGGACTATGCCACTGACGCCGAACTGGCAGGCGTATTCCCCGGCTACGCACCGCCTACAACGGCCACGGCGACCGTCCTTAAATCTACTGTGATGGGCCGGCTTACTGCCGGGCAGATGGCTTCCGCCTACACCATGCTGACAGCCAACCCCGTCTTCTTCGCCAAATGGTTCGCACCCGATAAGCCGTTCGTCAACTGCACGGACCCTGACGCCATTTCGTTCGTCAAGGCGCTCGGTCTCGATCCGGCTACGATCCTCGCACCCTAAAGGGAGTGCCCTACAGATGCGTTTCAACGCGGGAATGACAGACCAGATCAGGATCCGAGTCTCAAGCGATGAAAAGCGCCAGTTGATGGCAGTTGCCCTCCAGCGCAATCAATCGTTGAGCGAGATGCTTCGACAGGCCAGCAGCCTCCTCGAGTCCCGCAGGGTTGGGGAATTTTAAGATGGCCCAACTCGTCCCGGTCGATGATGACCCGTTTGCGCCGGCTTCGCCTCCTGGCGGGGCCGGGAATGGCCCATGGACTGTTCCCCGTCAGCACCTGTGTCCCAGATTTGAGGTTGTGAATTAAGGAGGGTTTTGATCTCGTCGTCACGACGAAGGAACCAAGATGAGCCCTAAATCCTCAAGTGCCAAGAAGCCTGCCGAGCAGGTGGTAAAGGACATTCGCCGGGCGACCCGGCGGCATTTTTCAGCGGAAGACAAGATCCGGATCGTGCTGGACGGGCTGCGCGGCGAAGACAGCATCGCCGAGCTGTGCCGCAAGGAAGGGATCGCGCAGAGCCTGTATTACACCTGGTCCAAGGAGTTCATGGAGGCCGGCAAGCGCCGATTGGCGGGTGATACCGCTCGTGCTGCCACCAGCGACGAGGTCAAGGATTTGCGCCGGGAGGCCGGCGCGCTGAAGGAATGCGTCGCTGATCTGACACTGGAAAACCGTCTGCTCAAAAAAAGCATGATCGCGGATGGGGACGAGCAAGAATGAGATATCCCGCATCCGAAAAGCTCTCGAGATCATCAGGATCGTCGAGCAGTCACACCTGCCAACCCGCAAAACGCTGGACCGACTGGGCATCCCGCGCCGGACCTTCTATCGCTGGTATGACCGTTATGTCGAGGGCGGGCCTGAGGCGCTGCAGGATCGGCCCTCGGCGCCGAGCCGGGTGTGGAACCGCATCCCGCCTGCCATCCATGACCAGATCATCGAACTGGCGCTGGAGCAGTCCGAGCTCTCCCCGCGCGAACTGGCAGTACGGTTCACCGACGAGACGCGCTACTTCGTGTCAGAAGCCAGCGTTTACCGGCTCCTCAAGGCCTACGATCTGATCACCAGCCCGGCCTATGTGGTGATCAAGGCGGCGAACGAGTTCCACACCAAGACGACGCGACCCAACGAGATGTGGCAGACGGACTTCACCTACTTCAAGATCATCGGCTGGGGCTGGATGTACCTGTCGACCGTGCTCGACGATTACTCCCGCTACATCATCGCCTGGAAACTGTGCAGCACCATGCGGGCCGAGGACGTCACCGACACGCTGGACATGGCACTTACTGCCTCAGGGTGCGACCAGGCCCATGTGCACCACAAGCCTCGGCTGCTCAGCGATAATGGCCCCAGCTACATCGCCGGCGAACTGGCGGACTATATCCAGGACCAACGCATGAGCCATGTCCGGGGCGCTCCAATGCATCCCCAGACCCAAGGCAAGATCGAGCGCTGGCACCAGACCCTCAAAAACCGAATCCTCTTGGAGAACTACTTTCTGCCCGGCGACCTTGAGGCCCAGATCGCAGCCTTCGTCGAACATTACAACCATCGACGCTACCACGAGAGCCTGGCCAACGTAACGCCAGCCGACGCCTACTTCGGCAGGGCCGCAGCCATTATCAAACAGCGAGAAAGGATCAAACGCCAAACCATCCAACATCGGCGCTTGCAGCACCGCAAGATCGCCGCTTAACATCAACCCCAAGATGAGGCCGACACTCCGCTAATCTGCGATCCAATCTGAGCCAAATGATCTGACGACGGACACCGCCGGATGTCGGCTGCATCGACAAGCTTTTGACTTGTCTCATCGGGTGGATACCACAGGGTCATCATCATTCCATGCTGCACCAGGGCGTTGACGAGCGGGACAAAATCAACGTCACCGGTCAGCAAAGTGGTTTCGTCCATATTCTTGCGAAAGGCGTGAGTGAGCATGTCGACTGCTATGGCAACGTCGACCATCTTTTGTTCATGGCCCGCTTTCTTCCTTTTCCGTGCATCACCTTCAAATACGTGGATGCGATCAACCGAACGAGCCTTCTCTAGAACCGCAAGTTTGGGGGCAATCAGGGCCGCATATTCGGCGTCATTCTGATCGTCCTTCTGAACCGGCACTGCGTCATAGAAAAACATTTTGGTATGTGACCCGACCAGCTTTGCAAAGTCGATCTCAAATTCGGCACCCCCAAAGAACTTCGCCGCGATATTTTTCAGCCGCCCTAAGAGGGAGGCGCCATCAACAAACAGGTAATGTTTCACTGTTGCCCTCCATGCGGCTCTGCGACGAAGCTCATGGCTTGAAACCATCCGCAGCAGTCTGGAGGCCTATTTCATATAGCGCATAGGCGAACGGCGACGAACTTTGGGATATGGAAGTTCCCATAAACACTTCTGAATAAATTCCATCATCCATGGCTCACCGATCGCGACTCGTACTGTCAGCATTTTCGCACTCCCAGTTCCTCGAATCCAGAACTGAGCATCCGGGCAAAAACGACTTTCCTTTCTGTCCAATATTTGGGCCACTGACTGTTTGCCATTCTCGCAGCACCGTATTGCCTGCCGGGTTAACCGAGAAGGTATCAACACCATATTCCGTGTTTTCACCGCAGATCGGGCGTTGGGAAAATCCCAGTAGGCAATCTGCCACGATGACCGTCGTCGAATTTTCTCCACAAGAAGCGAGAAGTAGAACGGCAATCAGCGCTGCTGGTGTTCGCATTTTATCTCGCACTCCTAAATTCCCGCTAGGATCACCGGATTATCGAAACATCGAGAGTAGCTCCGGTTACGTCGCCAGCGATCGAAATTACGGCAAAAGTGGCGTTGGAGGTCGACACACTGCAGGTAGGGTTATTGGGACCACAACAGATGGCGATCATCTGTCGAAAAACAGGGGGTTTTTCAAACATCATAAACACGGCCCATCGCGGCGGTATGGAAAAGCCGCCAAATGATTTCCCGTCCTCATCTCGGGTGTCCACATGAATGCTCTCAGTATAGAGTGCGTACCAATGACGAATATTCCTCGGATTTTTTTCAACGGGAATCGAGCTAGAATCCGAAAACTGAAGAAACAGATTTGTCTCAATGATCTGCGGCTCGCTCAAATCAATTGGCGTGCGTTGCTGGCCTATAACTAAGCCGATTGCTAATCCAATCAGGAAGACACCAACGCCCAGGCCAGTTGGTGCGATCCAGAGTGGTGTTTTGGGCAACCATTCTGGTGCAAGGCTCAAGGCGCCAAAAATGATCGCTAATGCGAGCCCAAGTATCCCAATCCCGCGATCCAGCATAAGAAAGCCCTCCCGGCTTCACCCTACCCCAGGATAAGAGATTCTGAATAGCTGCTGACGGACGGAAAGTGTGGGCGCCCTCTTGATCGTGCGACCGGCTTGGTTGCCTAGGCGGACTGCGCCCCTGGCGCCGACATCGCGACTTGGGCCAGAGGGATTGGTTATATCGTGCTGTCAGGAAGTGGCTCCCACAAACCGGCCGCCTAGGTTGCCACTATTGATTCTGGCGTGCTTCCTGCGACTATCGGCAGGTCCACGCGACATGGACGCGACATGGACGTTCCATCATCCCCCAGCCCTCGCGCTGATCCATATCCACAGACCGGCAATCGCGGCGCCGACGATCGAGGCGATGAGGGCGCGGCCAGCGTCTGGCAATTTGTCTGATTCACGAGATCGACCAGCATGGCCGTTTGTTTGGCCATTGGCGCCGGGCGCTCATCAGCTTTCGCAGCGGGAATGACCAGCCCACGCGCGTTCGCGATTGGTCACCGCGCCTAACTTCGCTCAGGCTCAGTGCCGTTCTATACGGTTTTGTAAGCATACCGCCACGCTGGCGCCAAAGTCGTTCACGAATTTGGAACTGTAGGGACAAGTTCGCTGAATGGAGGAATGAACATGTTTCGGAAAGTAGCCATTGCCACTGCACTCGTAGCCGTTTGCAGTATGCCCGCTTTCGCTGCCACGGAATATTGGGTGGCAAAGGATGCGACCACGAAGAAGTGTGAAGTCGTGACGAAAAAGCCGGACGGCACGAAGTTGATGGATGCGGGCAAAAAAACCTACGCCACCAAGGGCGATGCCGACAAAGCCCTGAAACTTCTGGGCGATTGCAAATAATTGATCCAGTCCGCCTCTCCGTGCGCAAGCCCCGTCCCAGGGGAGCTGGGACGGGCCATTTGTTTGCTTATTCTGGCAGCTATACAGTTGAATCAGATCGGATTATTCATCACGTCGATTTGAGCTGGAATGAAGCGTGGAGCGGCACGGATCAGGTGCGGTTCTGCGCGGTTGACGGAGATACGCTGTCTTACACCTCGGCTCCCGCAAAGAATCCGTTCGACGGCCGCGAGGTTGTTCACGAGGTGTCTTATATGCGGGAGCTTCCTTAGCCACTTAGCTAGCTGGTGCTTGCCATCACAAGGGAAGCTATGGTCGTGTGACCATCCTACCCTCTCAGAGCATCAAGCTCCTTCATGCGCTCGGCCACCGCCTTCCCCGCCTCCCCAAATGAAGCCGGGGTGGTCGTAATCGGCATGATCTTGTTCGAGGTCGGAACCGCTGTCGGCCAGATTGCCTTCCAAATCCTCGCCCGAGCCGAACGCGCCGGTTCTCGTCCAGCCCAGCGAATCTTCATCGTCGCTGGTGTCGCCCTCCCTGTCGTCGCCGCCATGTTCGGCGCCATCTGCTAGGTACGGTTCCAGATCCGGGTCGGGGTCCAAGAGATCCAGCAGAGAAATCAGACGTTCGATCTCATCTTCGATCGAGCGGCGAATGGACGGGTCCGAAATGCGAGCAAGGGCGTTCACAACAGCACCGCCTTCCGGTTCGCCTTGCGCCCCGCTTGCTGGCGCTTGGCAAGGTGGATGCGATCGACCAGCGCCGCCTCATCGCGGGCGATTGCCAGCGCGGTTTCGGGAGTGCCACCGCCATGGCGCCGCAGCCAATCCTGCTTCCAGCGCAGATGACGGACGCATTGGGCAGGGATGAACACCTGTTTCAGACATTGAACCCGCCAGACATGTTCCGCTTCTCTGACGGCCTGCTTCGCCTTGGCGGCCTCCGGGCTTTCCTGGCCGAACTCTCTGCTGGTCAGTATCCGTCGATAATCGAAGGTCATGTAGAAGTGGTATGCCGCCTCGATTTCCATCCGGCCGGTCCACCAGTCAGATGGCGGGTTGAGCCATGCTGTGATTGCCGTCAATTCGTCGGCAACCACCGGGGCCGGCTTTGGGCGAAATTGAACAACCTCGCCCATGGTCACGCCTCCTCGCAAAGCGACGACATGCAGGCAACGAGGTCATCCCCGTCGATTTCCATGCCCAGGTGCTGGTAGACGCGGACGATGCAGGCCGCCTTGGCTCTGACTTCTTCAATGGTTTGGCACCGAAGATTCATCACGGCCTGGAAAGCCGCTTTGGCTTGGGTGAAGGCTTCGTCGGTCTGTCGATACGCATCAGGATGCCCGCTGGCTGTGATAATGGCTTCCTGCTCTCGGAGCGATGCTAGGCCCTGCGCGCCCTGAGCTTCGATGTCGGCCCATCCACCGGTCGTAAGCTGACCGGTTCATCATGCCGCCCGCGACGGACTTTTCTACCTGCTCCCGCTTCCGCGCTAGTTCGGCTTCGAGGGCTTTGGCGGTGCGGAAAACCATGGGGGTATGCGACCATCTGGAATTGATGCCGCTCGGCGTCCTCCATTCAGGAAACAGCTTGTCCCCGAGCGCTTCGGCGATGGCGGCTTCCCGGACCTCGCAGAGACCATACGCCTCGTCCGCTGCATGGCAGGCCGACAGAACGTCTTGAACCGAAGTGGCTGGCCGCTTGAACGATATGGGCTGGTATTGTCACAGAGGCAGCAATGCCACCGGACAGGAAGGCGAGCGCCTTGCGGCGGTTGACATTGGGCAAGCCTTCGGCGGCTGCCCGAACAGGGGTGTTCGACATTTTGATTTCTCCAGGGGTTGTTTGGTCGGCGGCCGGCTATCCGGCGAGTGCTGCAAGCTCTGTTTCGAGTTGACGACGACGCGGTTCGATGTTGACGCGAGAGGACTGGTATTTCAGACGATCGATTTGGACGGCGATGCGATCGGCGCGGTTTTCCGCCTCGGTCATCACCGCCGCCTTAGCTTCGCGCCATGCTTGAGCCAGATAGAAGCCGAAGTCAGATCGGTTGAGCTTGCGCACCAGATGGGGACGAGCTGCGAAATGGGCGTTCCATTTGGCCCAGGCTGCTTTCATAATTTCCGAGCGGTTGAACATTGCAAGAACCTTGCGGTTAACTACGTTGTACTCTAGGTATAACGTGCGTATTGCAGAGTGTCAACCTGCAGGATACATACATTATACGAAAAGTGACATGAGGGGCCGTGAGCCGTGATAGACAGCGATCAGATCAAAGCCGCGCGAGCCCTGCTCGGTCTTACACAAGACGACTTGGCCGCAAGTTCGGGGCTTTCCGCCCAGACGATTAAGCGCATGGAGGGCTTGGGTACCGGCCGAAGTTCAACCGACAATGTGATGGCCGTGAAGAGAGCCCTGGAAGGGGCCGGCGCAGTGTTCATCCCCGAGAATGGCGGCGGTGCCGGCGTAAGGCGGGCAAAACCGGGCATTTCAAAATGATCCACATCGATGAACCGCGCGGCAGCTGTCTGATGTCGGCGAGACGTATTCCTGCGTTAACGGCAGATCACGCCCGGTTGCGCATTAGATGTTGCTGAAATAGAGGTGGGACAAATCAGACAAAAGGACCCAGTGAATGACCGACGAAACCGACAACAGGGCCGCCGAACTTATCGAACTGGCGGCAGGTATTGTATCTGCGTTCGTAAGCAACAACTCGCTTCCGGTGGTGGAATTACCGGCTTTAATCGCTTCTGTCCACTCGTCGCTTTCGAATCTTGGCGGACCAGTGACTCCGCCGGTCGAACAGAAGGCGCCGGCAGTCAACCCAAAGAAGTCGGTGTTCCCAGACTACATCATCTGCCTGGAGGACGGCAAAAAATTCAAGTCGCTGAAACGGCATCTTGCAACCGACTTTGGCCTCACGCCGGACGAATACCGGGCCAAATGGGGCCTGCCCACCGACTATCCGATGGTCGCGGCAAGCTATGCGGCAACTCGGTCGGCATTGGCAAAGGCCAGTGGTCTGGGCCGCAAGGCAGCACCTGTCGAGGAGGCTCCGTCAAAGAAGGCTCCGGTCAAAAGGAAGGCGAAGGGGTAGTCCGCGAACGCGCCATTTCCCATTAATTAGTTCGCGCTAAATTGTTCGTGGCGGCGACCGCCAGTCCCCGCCGGCCAGCGCGGAGCTTTCAGGCAATTGCTTTCACCGGCAACCGCGCTGGCCACCTGACGTGACGTCAAGAATCAGCTACGTCTCAAGACGCGGCGGACCAAAATCCCGCTTGGCCGGCGCTTGCCCGCCTGTCCCCTCACTGAGTGCGGCGCCGGCTTGCCGGACCAAGGCATCTGCCACATTAGTACTGCCTTGCGCACCGAAGCTAAGCCTCCTCACATTCGAGGAGACCGTCCCCAAATCTGGGGATGCAGTTTTGCGTTGAGGGGTTTGCCGATTTCTCGACAGACTCTCGGCGCGCTGGAGACCGGGCCATCAACCTTTCCTTCACCTAACAGGCAGCGATCCGTGCGTTGTTAGCAAGGATTCTGTGGGGTCGACATTGCCCAAAGTGGTGGTTGGGTCTTCGGCCTGCGAAGCGTTTCCTGCGCGCTCGTGAGGGCGCTGTGCGCCCCAGGAACGTCATGCAACAGGAGAAGCTACCATGTCTGCAAAAGCATCAGTTATCAGCCGCCGCCCCGCCATATCGGAAGCCGCCTTTAGCGCCACCTTCGCAAAGCTAGCTGCATCGAACATGAAAGCTCACGAGTCGCTGAGGGCCTTGGAAGAGCCGGCAGATGCTCGACCGGTCAGTCCGCGTCTTCAGGAACTCGAGAAAGCTTTTCATCTGGCGTGGGCCGCACTCAAGGCGACTGAGCCGGTGAGCAACATGGTGGAAAGGAAGAGGCTCGATGCCCTCGCCCCCAGGCCGGTTGATGAGGAATGGTCGGATAGCCTCCGTGCCCGGTTCAATGAAGTGCCGATTGGCCGCATAAGTGATAGCTCCATCCCGGCGATCGCGGAGATACAAGCCATCTCTGAGCGGAATGCAGCAAGGCGCGCTGCGTACAACGAGGCCTGTGAAGGCGGTGAAGCCGAATGGCGCAAGATCGACCTTCACTACAGGCGCTTGCTCGACAAGGCTGACCAGATTGCGCGACGCGCCAACCGTGTCCCCGCCAGGAGCCTGGGTGACCTCATGGTGAAGGTTCGCATTCACAACGTAAATCAGTTCGATGATTCTGAAATTCTCGATGTGATGCTGCGTGATATTGCGCGGCTGAATCGTGCTTCGAAAAAAACTTGGCAACCAAAAGCAAACTCTCCGACTCAATCCATATCAGTCGACGGCAACAGCAAGGAGGAGGGTAACAAAGTGTTGCCCGAACCCGTAAAAAAGGAGCCTAAACGCGTCAGAGCCAAGGCCAAGAGTGCGACAGCCCAAGATTATGCAGCTCTTGAGTTTGAACCTTTATTGCAACCGGAATGTTCCGACGGGGAGGCTATGGATTACATGCAGGAAAGAAATCGCGTTCTCGAGATGATGCTAACGTTTTCTTACAAGACAATGTTCAAGACGAAGGCTGAAATCGGCCTAGAGGTCGAAAAGTGGGACAATGAAGAAGGGAGGATGGTTATGCGTGCGTTCCAGGACGCCACCAGCCACTTAGATTTTGCAGCGCGCATAATCAGAAGCGCGGAGGTAAGAATCCTAAGCGGCGCATGCGCGAGCCAATTGAGCCAGAGCAGCAACACTGCCCATTGATCTGACCAGTAGCCCGCCACCTCATGGGGTGGTGGGCATACCCGACGTGTGAAAACCGATCCATCAAGGTATCAATACGCTGTCTTCTCCGCGCAATATCGCGCGCGAATGCTGGGAACCATAGGCAATGCTTTGGAATTCATAGGATCGGTGAGAGGTTCGATGACGCGTCTTTCCATCGCGGAAGAGCTCGAAAGTGCCGCCGTCCGCGTCGCCGACATATCCCGCGCCGAGCTGCAGATTGCCCTTCGGCGTGCGGCGCTGATGCTCCGAAACGTCGCAGGAGTGGCGCTTGAGCCCGCAACCGAAGACGCACTCAATTCGATCGCGCCGAGATGAAAATCGGCCGGTCAGACCTCATTCAGATCGTGCTGCGCGAGTGGCTGGAAACGAACGCCTATCTGCCCGTGCGCGTGGTCGACGAGGACAGCGAAACGGACGGAAGCGCCTAACTTCCACGATCACGCCATAACCTCTCCCGCGCGATTCAGCCATGTCTGGAGTGTGGCGGACCTGTCGATCCGTCTGGCCGGCGTGAACTCAGATCTCCGATGATGTGACGCCGGCCATGCTTTTGCCACCCGGTCGAAGTTGATAGGGTTTGATCGATGCCCGGCGACAACCGCATGGATGGGCAGAACGAGGAATTTCTCATGGCTTCGACGAGCGCAGCGCTAGTCTGGTATATGGTAATCGCCAGCCCTGGGAACGGGTTGGTCGTGCTACCCAGCACTTTCGACAAGCGCGAGCAATGCACCGCAGCCATCGCCGAATATCAGAAGCAGCCGACGCCGGCCGGCTGGTCGCTGCAGTGCGTGCCGAGCGCCTCGCCTTTCACTGACAATGGTTCGGCCGAGTAGCATCCTCCCTAAGCACAACACCCGCAGCCAACGGTAGGAGCGTACCTTCCTCTGCCGCTATGGCCCATGGCATCCTATAAAAAGGTTGGTGTGCCGGCGATCACAAAATTCGTCGGGTCCGCTGCCGGGGAGACAGCGGACTCAAACTAGGGCCAAGAGGGGCAGGGCCCTTTATGATCCCTATGCGGGGATCATGGTAAAAACGCCGGGCGGGCACGAACGTTCCGTCGGCCGAAAGATATACACGGCTGGCTGCGACGCGCTTGTGGGCGCCCTCAACTCAACTGCGCGAAGGCGAAGCCGGCATCATCATCACGGTGAAATGTAGGCGCAACTGCGGAGTGTATTGTTCCACGCAATCCCCAATTGGTTGACTCGTGCGATGCACCGGCAGTTAATCGCGGCAGGCTAAAAGGCGGGGAAGGCAGCGAACCGGGAGAAAACGATGTCCGTGCAAAAAGGAGACTATCGAACGAACAGGGCCGACTATGCGATTGCTGCGATGCATAGCAGAGTTACCGCTGATGATGGCGATCGCGATGACCTACTGGCACGAAGAAAGAAATCCCTATGGCTAAGAGATCGGCGATCCGCCAGATTGGCCGCAAACCCGTCGGAAAGCTCGCCGGGGCCGAAAGTCAGACCGCGCGGTTAGCGGCGGCCACCTCCTCCTGAAGACATTCCGGCGGCCTATTGCGAGTGCTCGACCGCAAACGTTGGCGCGGGGGCTTGCGCGATCACGCCATATCCTCTGCCCTGACAAATCGCCCATACGTGCAACGCGGCGGACCTGATGTCCGCTTGGCCGGCGCCTTCCTAAAGCCACCCAGCTCCCACTGGCGCCGGCCATCTTTCATATTCGGTCGAAGATGGTTCCAGTCGCGATTGCGGGGCCTGTCGTTGTTGCAGCTTGTTCTGTCAGAAAGTTGTGCATAGAACCGGCCCTGCAATCTAGGATTGGAAGATGCACCATGGCACGTTGTGCTCGGCTCATGACAGCGAGCGAGATCCCCGCCTTCGTCAATCGAGATCCCCGCCTTCGTCAATAAGGTGATCGAGACCGGCTGCGACATCTGTGCTGTCGGCCATTACGGCTATGTGCTCGGCGATGTCGAGGAGATGGCTGCTGCTGCAGATGATCTCGAACGCATAGGCGAAGAGTTTGGCGACCGCGATTTCCTGCTACCCCAGATCGTCGCCTATCTACGCTCGGTCGGCCGGTATCTGGACCCCCGGCTCACCAGCAAGCCACTGCTCGAAATCACTCGACAGTGATCTTTTCGCTACAGCGAGGCGAAGATATTTCGGGATACATGGGGTCTGGGATGAATCGCATACGGGGCTCCTTATGAAATCGCTTTTGCTCGCTTCTGTTTTCAGTCTTGCTGTTGTCTGCGGACCGGTCATGGCTGCCGATCAGCTAGCGCCTGTTGAAACGCCGGAATGGACCTGGCAGGGTCCCTATGCAGGTGTCATCGGCGCCGGAACGCTAGAGCACTACAAGATCCATGCGCCTGGCTTCCCCGCATCCACGGACTCGACCCACAATGCCGGCTCGGCGACCCTTGGCGGCTTCGCTGGCTATAACTTCCAGTCGGGCAAGATCGTCTATGGCGTTGAAGGTGAGCTTGGTTATCGCTTCAAGAAATCGACCTTCACCGGCGTTACCGGTCCCGGCACGCTGGACGTCTCGACCGGCCTCTACGGCGCCTTGAAGGGACGGGTCGGCATGGACATGGGGCGTTATATGCCGTTCGTGACGGCCGGCGTCACGGCGGCACAGATGAAGACGTTCTATCCCGGCGGTAACGCGGAAGCCGACGCGACCCTTGTCGGCGGTATTGTTGGTGCCGGTGTCGATGTGGCGCTGACCCACAACGTCTTCCTGCGCGGCGAGTACGACTTCTCATTCTTCGGCAAGAAGGAGCTAAGCTACTGCCCCGGGGCATGCCTTCTGGACCACACCGTCCAGATACACGACTTCAAAGTCGCAGTCGGTATGAAGTTCTAAGCTGCGGTCAGCTTTCTGCAGTTCAGGCGCCGGGCTTGCCCTGGCGCTTTTCATTTGAGGCCGTTGCGTGTGTAAATCCTCACCCTCCGCGACGAATTCAAGCGCATGAACGGAACTCGCAAGCCGCGATTTATTTGCTTGCGCTGAAATGGCTCCTGAAACGCAAAAAGCCCGCCCCGGCGAGAGCCGAGACGGGCTTTGGTGTAGCAGCCTTAACCGATCAGCCGACAGGCGGCTTTGACGATACAGGCGCGGCGACGACCTTGGACAGGCGCTCGCGCTTGACCAGTGTCGGCTTTTCGTACTTCTTCATGATGACCTCGGTGCGTGTTTAGAAACGATAGTTGAGTGTCAAGGAAACTGTATGTGTGCTCGGCTTGACGATGGTTGGGCCAACGGGGCCATCTTCGGAGAAGTCGTGGCTCGAGAAGTGCGCGTAGGCATAGTCCACGCCAACGATCCACTTGCTGTTCAAAGCGTAGTCGACACCGGCGCCGACAGTCCATCCGGTAAAGGTCCGGTTGAAGAGGGCCGACGGGCCGTTCGACTCTTCATAACCGGTGTCGTGTAGGTTCAGGAAAGCTACGCCGCCCTTGATGTAGGGAAGAACGTTGCCCATCGAATAGCCGGCCTTTGCAACGATATCACCCTGCCAGTTAGCCCCGGTTCGAAAATCTTCGGTATCGGTTGTCGCCACCGTCTTCTTATTGAATACAGCCACAAGGCGTGCTTCAGCGCCGAGAACAAAGTTGTTTTCGAATTGGTACTGGTAGCCGATCTGACCGCCAACCGAGGCTGACGTGCTGTCACCATCATAATCCGATGGGGTGTAGACCGGGATCGTAACATTCCCACGCAGGAAGTTGGCACCGACGACTCCGCCGATGTATGCCCCAGACCAATTGTAAACCGTCGGGGCTTCGGCCACGACCATATCGGCTGCGAAGGCTGACGAACCGGACACGCAAACAAGAACTGTAGAGAGAAGAAGCTTTTTCATTTCAAGACCCGCCGCCATTGATTTCAACCTCGGTGTAGCTCAACCGAAGGTATGCGGCTGTCACAATATCGCAACATGGTTGCAAAAAGGCCAGCTACCGAGGCAGCGGGCTTAAACGGCAATTGGCCTGTGAGACGGAATCGTATCGTCAAGTTTTCTCGGGGGCCTGCGAATCGCCCGACAAAGGCTGGGCGGCTGTAACAGCCGACAGGCGCCCCCGTTTCGTAAGCGTTGGCTTTTTGTATCTCTTCTTCACGTAGATCCCCATGGTTCGCCCTATCCGTTAGGATTGCCCTCCGTCATCCTCCAGTCAAGCCGACAAGAAGGCACGCCACCGTGAGGCAGCGGGCTAATCTGGAGTAGCTGGGATCAACCAGCGTGGGTCAACGAGCGGCGGAGGGGTAGTTGACGCCATGCACCATCGGCAACGAGGCCTGCCGTTCGTTGATCCTTCTTGGATGATGATCGAATTTTACCGACCGGCGAAACCCGCCATTGAACGTTGGCAGCTATCTTCAGGCGATGAAAGCCACGATACCCGCTGCGCTTCTGATTGCTGCTGCCGGAGCAGGCTATTTCGCCGACGACCTCCTGCGAGGGGCGTCAGCGGCTACATCGACGATCATTGCCAAGTCAAACTGCAACATCAAGGGCAACATCTCGATTGAGACCGGCGAGCACATCTATCACGTGCCCGGCCAGGAATATTATGCGCAAACTATCATCCGGCCTGAGTTCGGGGAACGGTGGTTTTGTTCTGAGGCTGAAGCGCGAGAGGCCGGATGGCGACGATCGAAGGTATAGACGCGTCCGCCGGTCTGGCTGGACCGGAGAATTGCGCGCGCGGGAGAGGGCTGCTGCCCTAGTCGGCGAAGCACAATCTCAGCTTGACTGTTCGACACAGCCACCAAGCCCGATTCGACATTCCCCAAACGGCTTATTTGACCGTTATTTGACGGTTTTTCGCCGTCTGTCGCTAAGTGTCTGAAAATCTTGGTACGCCCAAGGGGAATCGAACCCCTGTTCCCGCCGTGAGAGGGCGGTGTCCTGACCGCTAGACGATGGGCGCGTTCAAGAACCGGCGATATAGGCTGACGGATTGGAAAAAGCAACTGGGCTTCCGACGCTTTATCGGATCGGCGGCTAGCCGATCGAAAGTCTATCGTTTCGGCTCGATCAGGTCCCAGAGATTTCCATGGAGATCGGCGAAAACCGCCACCGTGCCATAGGCTTCATGGCGTGGTGCTTCACGGAATTCGACGCCCTTTTCGAGCATCGCCGTATGTCGCGGGCAAAGTCATCGGTTTCGAGGAACAGGAACACACGGCCGCCGGTCTGGTTGCCGACGCTTTTTCTCTGCGCGTCATCGGAAGCCTCGGCCAGCAATAGCCTTGCGCCGCTCCCGCCTGCCGGCGTGATCGTCACCCAGCGTTTGCCGTCACCAAGATCGATGTCCTCGGCAAGCAAGAATCCCAGCCTGTCGACATACCAGGCGATCGCCTCGTCATAATCAGCGACGACTACAGCGACCGTGGCGACACGACGATTGCCCGCGAACCCGGTCATCCGCTGGGGCCCATCATTTGTCGCGGCCATCATTTGTTGCGAATTGCGAAGCGGCCGACGATGCGGCGCTCAGCAATGTCGTAGACGAAGATCACACGGCTGCCGTCGGCAATCTCGGCATCGATGGACAGGCGATTGCCGGAGAGCGACTGACTGACCACCTTGGCGCCGACGGGCAGCACGATGTCGCCGCTGATCGGCTCACCCGCGGGCGCCTGGAAGTCACCGGCCGGCTGCACGGCGGGCGGTGCGTTGCGCGCTTTGTAGACAAGGGCTCCGATCACCACCATAAGGGCGAAGAACAGAATGCCGAGATTGATGACGATGAAGCGGACGAGTTTCTTCCGCACCTTTTCGACCTCGGGGTCGAGCGGCTTCTCTTCGTCTTCCTCGACAAGTGGCCTGGCCATGGCAAAATTCCGGAATGTTATCGATGAGCGCTCATAGCGAAGAGACCCAGAAATTCATAGAGGCCGCGCCGACCGTGCTGGAAGCGGACGCCGATGCCACGGGACAGCGCCTCGACCAATGGCTGGCGGGCAAGCTCGGCCCGGACATGTCGCGCAGCCGCGTGCAGATGCTGATCAAGCAAGGCGCGGTCTCGGTCAACGGCAAGCCTGTCGACGAAACCAAACGCAAGATGATCGCCGGCGAGAGCGTATCGGTCGCCATGCCGGAGCCGGAACCGGCCGAACCGCGGGGTGAGGACATCACGCTCGATGTGCTCCATGAAGACGATGAGCTGATCGTCATCAACAAGCCGGCGGGGCTTGTCGTGCATCCGGGCGCCGGCAACTGGACGGGAACGCTGGTCAACGCGCTGATCCATCACTGCGGCGACAGCCTCTCGGGCATCGGCGGCGTGCGGCGGCCAGGCATCGTCCATCGCCTCGACAAGGAGACCAGCGGCGTCATGGTGGTCGCCAAGACCGATCGCGCTCACAAGGCGCTGTCCGAGGCCTTCGCCGATCATGGCCGAACCGGTGATCTCGAGCGCGCCTATCTGGCGCTGGTCTGGGGCATACCGCAAAGGCCAACGGGAACAGTCGACGCGCCGCTTGGCCGTGCCGCCGACCGCGTGCGCCGCGCCGTGGTGCCGGAAGGCCGCGACGACGCCCGCCATGCCATCACTCATTTCACCGTGGTGGAGCGTTTTGGCGAAAAACAGCAGGAATTCGCAACGGCAAGTCTCGTCGAATGCCGGTTGGAGACCGGCCGTACCCACCAGATCCGCGTTCACATGGCCCATATCGGCCATCCTGTGGTCGGCGATCCCGATTATGGCCAGGCCTTCCGTACCAAGGTCAACCGACTGCCCGAACCGCTGAAAAGCGAGGTCAAGGCATTTCCACGGCAAGCTTTGCATGCCCGCCTCCTTGCATTTCGCCATCCCGCTACCCATCTAGCGATGAGGTTCGAGGCACCTATACCGAGGGACATGGAGGCGCTCGTGGTCGGCTTTCGCGAGCTCTGAACCTGCCATCAAAAAACCTGACTGGCATTGTTCACTTCAGCGTGACACACTGTTTCGTGTTGAACAAATGTCTGTATTTTCTGGTTTTGTTCCTGTATAAATCGGTTGTCGCGGGCGAGCCTTCTGGTGCTCGCGTCACATGCCCGCCGCGTTTCGGGGGCATCACTCCAATAGAGAGGGGGCGCTATCATGGCCCAGTCATTACCCAGTATCGTTTCCGGCGAAGGCGGCCTCAGCCGCTACCTGGAAGAAATCCGCCGCTTTCCAATGCTTCAGCCGCAGGAAGAGTACATGCTCGCCAAGCGTTATGCCGAGCATGAAGACACGTCCGCCGCGCACAAGCTCGTCACCAGCCACCTTCGGCTCGTCGCCAAGATCGCCATGGGCTATCGCGGCTACGGTCTGCCGATCGGCGAAGTGATTTCGGAAGGCAATGTCGGCCTGATGCAGGCCGTCAAGAAATTCGAACCCGAGCGTGGCTTCCGCCTCGCGACCTACGCCATGTGGTGGATCAAGGCCTCGATCCAGGAGTACATCCTGCGCTCGTGGAGCCTGGTCAAGATGGGCACGACCGCCAACCAGAAGCGCCTGTTCTTCAACCTGCGCAAGGTGAAGGGCAAGATCCAGGCACTGGACGACGGCGACCTCAAGCCCGATCAGATCACCGAGATCGCCACCCGCCTCAACGTCTCCGAAGCGGAAGTCGTGTCGATGAATCGTCGCCTGTCCGGTGACGCCTCGCTCAACGCCCCGATCCGCGCAAGCGAAGGCGAATCCGGCGAATGGCAGGACTGGCTGGTCGATGACCATGAAAGCCAGGAAGACATGCTGATCGAGCAGGACGAGCTGGAAAACCGGCGCGGCATGCTGTCGGGTGCCCTTGCGGTGCTCAACGATCGCGAGCGGCGCATCTTCGAGGCACGTCGCCTCGCCGAGGAGCCGCTGACGCTGGAAGAACTGTCGTCCGAGTTCGACATCAGCCGCGAGCGCGTGCGCCAGATCGAGGTGCGCGCCTTCGAGAAGGTGCAGGATGCGGTCAAGGCCGCCGCCAAGCGCCAGATGCAGGCGCTGCGCACGATCGAGGCTCAGCCCGCGGCTTGAAGCCAGCTTCGGCTACGAAACAAACGGCGGCGTCAGGAAACTGGCGCCGCTTTTTTGTGTCCAATGGTTGCGCCGCGATTTGATGAAGGGGCTGACATCCGACCAGGGCAATCTCCTATGGTGCTCCCCCGGCGCTGCCATAGGCGACTACCCTTGGGCGCGGGCATCGGCAGTTTCTTCAAAGCCCATCCAGCGGAAACTTCAGGTACCGCCGGCCATTGGCTTCCGGCTCCGGCAGGCGCCCGCCATTCATGTTGACCTGCAGCGCATGCAGGATCAGCCTCGGCATTGGCAGTGTCTTGTCGCGGGTCTCACGGAGAGCCACGAAATCGGCTTCCGTCTTGCAGGCAGCGATGTGAATGTTCGCGGCCTTCTGTTCCGCGACCGTGCTTTCCCACAAGGGTTCACGCCCGCCAGCCTGATAGTCGTGGCCGACGAAAACCCGTGTCTCATCCGGCAACGCCAGAATATCCTCGATCGAGCGCCAGAGCCGCGCGGCACTGCCGCCCGGAAAGTCCGTCCTCGCCGTGCCGCTGTCCGGCATGAACAGCGTGTCATGGACGAAGGCTGCGTCGCCGATCACATAGGTGATCGACGCCAACGTATGCCCGGGAGAAAACATCACCTTTGCCGGAATGCCGCCGACCGTAAAGACCGCGCCATCGGCGAACAGCCTGTCCCACTGCGAGCCGTCGGCGGGAAAATCCGGCCAGTTGTAGATGGCTTTCCACAATCGCTGAACGTCGACGATCCCTTGGCCGATCGCTGCCGGCGCTCCGGTCTTCTGTTTCAGGTAATAGGCGGCCGAGAAATGGTCGGCATGCGGATGGGTATCAAGGACCCATTCCACCTCCAGCCGGTTTTCCCGGATGAAATCGAGCAGGGCGTCGGCGGACCTTGTCGCCGTGGCGCCAGACTTCTCGTCGAAATCAAGCACAGGGTCGATGATAGCGCATCGCCGCGTTCGCGGATCGGCGACGACATACTGGATCGACCCGCTCGGCTTGTCGTAAAAGCCTCTGACCCGAGGCTTGGCCAATGCTGCGTCCAACTGCGCCTCCTCGCCTCACCCGACAGGAATGATTTTCTCTATCGGGCTCAACAAGGAGGATGGTCGTCCACTAACATTGGTCAGTCAAGCATGGCTTGGCTTGCTTGAGCTGAAATGGCGAAAATTCTTCCGTGGCGACTGGCCACTCAGGCGGACGGTTGCTTGGTCTTGCGCAGATAAGGCAGGATTGTCTCATAGGCACCGAACCGCTTGATCGCGTCCTCGTTGGAGACGGCGGCGGTGATGATCACGTCCTCACCCTGCTTCCAGTTCGCCGGCGTCGCCACCTGATGCTTGGCGGTCAGCTGCATGGAATCGACGGCGCGCAGAATCTCGTCGAAGTTGCGGCCAGTTGTCATCGGGTAGGTAAGCACCAGCTTGACCTTCTTGTCTGGACCGATGACGTAGACCGAACGCACCGTGGCGTTGTCGGCGGGCGTACGGCCCTCCGACGTGTCACCGGCACTCGCCGGCAGCATGTCGTAGAGCTTGGCGACCTTGAGGTCCTTGTCGCCGATAAGCGGATAGTTCACCGAATGCCCCGTCGCCGTCTTGATGTCGTCCTTCCATTTGCCATGGCTTTCGACCGGATCGACGGAGATGCCGATGATCTTGACATTGCGTTTCTTGAACTCGCCCTCAAGCCCGGCCATGGTGCCAAGCTCGGTCGTGCAGACCGGCGTGAAGTTCTTCGGATGGCTGAACAGGATCGCCCAGCCGTCGCCGATCCATTCATGGAACTTGACCGTCCCTTGCGTGGTTTCGGCGGTGAAATCGGGCGCGATATCGTTGATACGAAGGCTCATGGCGTGCTCCTACCCTTGTGATTGCCGCCGGAAATAACCAACCATCGGCTCCGCCGACCTTTCTAGCACCCCGACGCCATCCTTCAAAATGCTATGGTCGCGGGCATCCGCGTTGGCGGCGAAAAAAATTCGCCCTTTTTCGGGAAATGCAGCACGAATTTCCGTGCAGCGGAGCAGGATATGATGGCCTAGGCTTTCGACACCGTCAGCGCGGCGGCCAGATCCTCCATGCGCTGGGCAAGTGCACCGAGCGCGCCCGTCAGCACGGAATCGTTCTTGTCGGCCTTGGTCAGCGCATCGTCGCGCGTCTTGCGCAACGTCACCACTTCGCTCTCCATGCCGGCGATACGCTTTTGCAGTTCGGAGAGTTCGTCCATGACCATGATGCCGGCCATGACGGTCAGCCGCTGGTCGCCGATCTCGCCGAATGAATCCTTCAGATGCGAGACATAGCGGTCGAAGCGCTCGGCAAGATCGATCAGATGATCTTCCTGGCCCTCGTCGCAGGCCATGCGATACTGCTTGCCGTCGATGGAAACCGTGACCTGTGCCATTGGCCTACCTGTCCAGCCCCTATCTGTCCAACACAGCGCGGATGGTTTCCATGGCGGTCACCAGCCGGCGCGACACTTCCTTGTTGGCATCTTCCAGCCGTTCGCCACGCGCTTCGGAATTGTCGAGTTCCTGCGCCAGCCGCGAACGGTCGGCGTTCATCCGCTGCACCTCGGCCTCGGCTTCGGAATAGTCCCGCTCATGCTCGAGCTTAGCCGCGACGGCGTTCTCCAGCCCCTCGATGGCCTTGCCCAGCCTGGCGATGACTTCCTTCAGTGTCGTTTCCCCGGTCATGGCCTTCGTCCTGTGCCCTGCCCATCACCGAATCGCTCGCGTTCAGAACGCGTTATCCAGGAAACATTACGCGCCGTGTTAAGCGCACGTCAACAAAGCTCTCGCGACTGTCCCCCGCTAACGCTAATGTGCCGCCCGGACACCCATCACAAGGCAGGCAAAAGCGCACCGATTTGTTGACTAAAAGGCCGCGCCTGCTATGTGTCGCGGCACCGTTTCAAGGGCCTTCCCACGGTCCCCACCCCCCCACCTTGGAGGAAGCATGAGCTCGCGCGAACAACATGACCGGATGGCCAATGCGATCCGTTTTCTCGCCATGGACGCCGTCGAGAAGGCAAATTCCGGCCATCCCGGCCTGCCCATGGGCTGCGCCGACATTGCCACGGTGCTGTTCACGCGCTTCCTGAAATACGATCCGAAGAACCCCCATTGGCCCGACCGCGACCGGTTCATCCTGTCGGCCGGCCATGGTTCGATGCTGCTCTATTCGCTGCTGTATCTGACCGGCTACGAAGACATGACCATCGACCAGATCAAGAATTTCCGTCAGCTTGGATCGAAGACGGCCGGGCATCCGGAATATGGCCATGCCACCGGCATCGAGACCACAACGGGCCCGCTTGGCCAGGGCCTTGCCAATTCGGTCGGCTTCGCACTTGGCGAGCGCATCATGAACGCCGCCTTCGGCAACGATCTCGTTGATCACTACACCTATGTGCTGTCGGGCGACGGCTGCCTGATGGAAGGTGTCAGCCAGGAAGCCATCGCGCTTGCCGGCCACCTCAAGCTCAACAAGCTGATCGTCTTCTGGGACAACAACAACATCTCGATCGACGGTCCGGTCTCGCTTTCCGACAACACCGATCAGGTCGCCCGCTTCCAGGCCTCCGGCTGGAACGCCAGCCACATCGACGGCACGGATCCCGAAGCGATTGCCTATGCCATTGAAGCCGCCCGCCATTCCGACAAGCCGACGATGATCGCCTGCAAGACGACCATCGGCTTCGGGGCACCGACAAAGGCCGGCACCAACAAGGCACACGGCTCGCCGCTCGGCGCCGACGAGATTGCCGGCGCGCGGAAGTTCTTCAACTGGGAATCGCCGCCCTTCGACATTCCGGCCGACATCCTCGACGCATGGCGCACTGCCGGCAAGACCGGCGTCAAGCCGCGTACCGACTGGGAAGGCCGCCTCGCCAAGGCAGACGGAAAGCTGAAGGCTGAGTTCGAGCGCCGCACCGCCGGCAAGCTGCCGTCCAACTTCGACGCCGTCATCGCCGACTACAAGAAGAAGCTCTCGGCCGACAAGCCGAAGGTCGCCACCCGCAAATCGTCGGAAATGGCGCTGGAGGTCATCAATGGCGCGGTGCCGGAAACCATCGGCGGTTCGGCCGACCTGACCGGCTCGAACAACACCAAGACCAGCCAGACCAAGAACATCACGCCGGACGACTACGGCCAACGCTATGTCCACTACGGCATTCGTGAGCACGGCATGGCCGCCGCGATCAATGGTCTGACGCTGTATGGCGGCCTCATTGCCTATGGTGGCACCTTCCTGTGCTTCTCAGACTATGCGCGTCCGGCAATGCGGCTTTCCTCGCTGATGGGCATCCGCTCGATTTTCGTCATGACCCATGATTCCATTGGTCTGGGCGAAGACGGCCCGACCCACCAGCCGGTCGAGCATCTGGCGGCACTGCGCGCCATCCCGAACCATAATGTGTTCCGCCCGGCCGACGCGGTCGAGACGGCAGAGTGCTGGCAGTTGGCCCTCGAGTCGGAAAAGACGCCGTCGACGCTGGCGCTGACCCGCCAGAACCTGCCGACGGTACGCACCGAATTCGTTGCCGAGAACCTGAGCGGCAAGGGTGCTTACGAGTTGGCTGCCGCCAGCGGTGAAGCGGCAGTGACGATCTTTGCCACGGGTTCCGAAGTCGAGATCGCGCTTGCTGCCCGCGACCTGCTGGAGAAGCACGGCCACCCGACCCGCGTCGTCTCCGTTCCCTGCTTCGAGCTGTTCGACAAGCAGAGCGACGACTATCGCAAGAAGACGATCGGCAACGCACCCGTGAAGATGGCAATCGAGGCGGCCATCCGCCAGGGCTGGGATCATTTCATCGGCTCGGACGGCATCTTCATCGGCATGACCGGCTTCGGCGCCAGCGGCACGATCGAACAGCTCTACCCGCATTTCGGCATCACCGCCGAAGCGGCTGCCAAGGCGGCGGAAGCCCGCCTGCACAGCAAGTAAGGTCTATGCATGTCGCCCAAAATTGAACAGCGGTTTTGGGACAACGACATGCATGAAAGAAAGATGCCTCGGCGAAATCGCGCATAGCGGTTTCGCCGGACTGGCCCAACCTAATCGATTTAAATCCACATCGCCGCAGCTGGATTCTTTCCGCTTCCGCCGCTATGAAGCTGCGGACCCATCGTCTGCCTTCCAGCTCCCAGGGAGAAAAAAATGACCGTCAGAGTTGCCATCAACGGATTCGGCCGCATCGGCCGCAACATCCTGCGCGCCATCCATGAATCCGGCCGCAAGGACATCGAGGTCGTAGCCGTCAACGATCTCGGCCCGGTCGAGACCAATGCCCATCTGCTGCGCTTCGACAGCGTGCATGGCCGCTTCCCGCATGAAGTCTCGGTCTCAGGCGACCAGATCACCGTCGGCAAGGAAACGTTCAAGGTCACCGCGATCAAGGATCCGACGCAGCTGCCGTGGAAGGAACTGGGCATCGACATCGCGCTCGAATGCACCGGCATCTTCACTGCTCGCGACAAGGCCGCCGCGCACCTCACCGCCGGCGCCAAGCGCGTGCTGGTCTCGGCTCCGGCCGAAGGCGCCGACCTCACCGTCGTCTACGGCATTAACCACGACCAGCTGACCAAGGACCACATCGTCATCTCGAATGCGTCCTGCACCACCAACTGCCTGGCGCCGCTGGCAGCCGTGCTGCACGAGACGGTCGGCATCGAAAAGGGCATGATGACGACGATCCACTCCTACACTGGCGACCAGCCGACGCTGGACACCATGCACAAGGATCTCTACCGCGGCCGCGCTGCCGCGCTGTCGCAGATCCCGACCTCGACCGGTGCCGCCAAGGCGATCGGCCTGGTGCTGCCCGACCTCAAGGGCAAGCTCGACGGCATCTCGATTCGCGTGCCGACGCCGAACGTCTCGGTCGTCGATTTCAAGTTCATCGCCAAGCGTGCGACGACGGTGCAGGAGATCAACGATGCGGTGATCGCCGCCTCGAACGGGAAGCTCAAGGGCATTCTCGGCGTAACCCATCACCCGAACGTCTCGATCGACTTCAACCACGATCCGCGTTCCTCGATCATGGCGCTCGACCAGACCAAGGTCATGGACGGCAACTTCGTTTCGGTCCTGTCCTGGTACGACAATGAGTGGGGCTTCTCCAACCGCATGTCCGATACCGCCGTCGCCTTCGGCAAGACCATCTGACGGCACGTGTTCGACGCGCTGACCCCGCGCACGATACGCTGGAGCCCGGTGCAAGGCATCGGGCTTGAGCACCTCACGCTTCGCCCCGACGCTGGCGGCATCGTTGCCGAAAGTGTCGTCATCGGTGAGCGCGGCGAAAAGCCTTATGGGCTGAATTACCGGATCGACTGCGACGCCAACTGGTGCGCGCGCGCGTTCAGGATCGTCACGACGGACGGCCGGGGCCTCGCCCTGCTCTCGGACGGAGCCGGCCATTGGCGCAGCCTCGGCGGCAAGCCGCGTCCCGAGTTCGACGGCTGCATCGACATCGATCTGGCCGGCACGCCCTTCACCAACACATTGCCCATCAGGCGGCTTGAGCTGAAGCCGGAGGCCGGCACGGTCCAACTCGACATGCTCTACGTGCCATTCGACGATTTCACGCCGTTCAGGGACGCCCAGCGCTATACCTGCCTGCGGGCCGGACGGCTTTACCGTTACGAGGCTGCCGACCGAACGTTCGCCGCCGACCTGCCGGTGGACGAGCACGGCGTGGTCGGTGATTATCCCACGCTCTTCAGGCGCGTTTGAGTCACCACCCTGCCGTCTTCGCCGCGCCGCCAGCGCGGCCACTGCAAATGATCAGAAAATCAGCGGCATAGGGCAAAAAACCACCCTCCCGCCTTGCACTGGTCATGTCTTCGCCCCACTCTCACGTAAAGCGGGAAACAGAGGAATTCGAGGGGCAAATCACGGATGGAGCATGCGATCTATCTCGTCACGCTGGTCGGCACCGCGCTTGTTGTTGCCGCCGCGTTTTCGAGCCTGATCGCCTTTCGCTTCGGCGCCCCTCTGCTGCTCTTGTTCCTGTGCATCGGCCTTGCCACCGGCACCGATGGTCTCGGCATCCAGTTCGATAATGCACGCGTGGCTTATTTTGCCGGTTCACTGGCGCTGGCCGTCATCCTGTTCGATTCCGGTTTCGGCACGCCGCTCAACGCCTTGCGGCAGGCGGCTGGGCCCGCCCTGTCGCTGGCAACAGTCGGTGTGCTCCTGACCACCGGGCTGTTCGGCGCAGCGGCTCATTACCTCCTCAGTCTCACCTGGCTGGAATCCTTCCTGCTCGGCGCCGCCGTCGCCTCGACCGATGCGGCCGCGGTGTTCTTCCTGTTGCGCGCCGGCGAGATCAACCTGCGCGAACGCGTCCGCTCGACGCTCGAGGTGGAATCCGGCACCAACGATCCGATCGCCATCTTCCTGACCATCACGCTGGTCGAGATCATTGCCGCCCATGCCAACCCCGAGACCAATGTCCTGGTCACCAACCTGGTCCTTGGCTTCCTCCTCAACATGGGCCTCGGCGCCGTGGTCGGCGTGCTCGGCGGCCTCGCCATCGTGCGCCTCGTCGACCGGCTCAACCTGGATCACGGCCTGCTGCCGATCTTCGTGCTGACCCTGTCGCTTATGGTCTTTGCCGCCGCTGGCGCCATCGGCGGCTCGGGCTTCCTGGCCGTCTATATCGCCGGCCTGATCGCCGGCAATTCCGACATTCGTGCCGTCACCATCCTGAAGCGCTTCCAGGACGGCATGTCGTGGCTGGCGCAGATCATCATGTTCCTGATCCTCGGCCTGTTCGCGACGCCCTCGCAGTTCCCGGCCATCATGCTGCCGGCGATAGGGCTCGGCCTGTTCCTGATGTTCGTGGCTCGGCCGATCGCGGTCTGGCTGTGCCTGATCCCGTTCCGCCTGCCGCGCCCCGAAGTCGCCTTTGTGTCCTGGGTCGGCCTGCGCGGCGCGGTGTCGATCCTGCTCGCCATCACCCCTTTGCTCGGTGGCCTCGAAAACGGCCGCGTCATCTTCAACACCGCCTTCATCATCGTGCTGGTGTCGCTGGTCATCCAGGGCTGGACCGTCGGGCCGCTGGCGCGCCGCCTGGGCCTCATCGTGCCGGCCCGCCTCGGGCCCCTGGACAAGGTTGAGCTGGAATTGCCGGGCTCGGCCCATCACGAGCTTCTTGCCTACCGCGTGGCGCCGGGCAGTCCAGTGGCGCGCGGCGAGCGCATTCCACGCTGGGCGCGGCCCTCGCTGGTATTGCGCGACGGACGCTCGATGCGCTTCCAGGACATGGGCCGGCTGGCCGCGGGCGACCAGGTCTACATCTTCGTGCCCGACCGCTATCCCCGCCTGCTCGACAAGCTGTTTGCCAGCCGCGCCGTGGTCGATCCGGAGGATGCGGATTTCTTCGGCGCCTTTGCCGTCGATCCGGCACGTTTCGCCGCCGAACTGGAGGCAGCCTATGCGCCGGGCCTGACCGAGGCGGAGCAGAAGCTCACGATCGGTGCCCTCGTCACCGCGCGGCTCGGCGGCCATGCCGAATATGCCGATCGGGTGCTGCTCGGCCCGATCGAGCTGATCGTCCGCGACGTCGACGACAAGGGCAAGATCATCGGTCTTGGTCTTTCCTTTGAGCCAACCGCGCCCGTGGCGCGGGTACCGGTTTTCTTGAGCGCCGGCGAGATGGGTGACCGTCTCGGAGCCTTTATCCGCAACTGGCGCAAGCCGACGGAAACGCAGATCGCCGAGGCGCGGGAAACGCCCGCCGCGCCTGTGGCTCCTGAAAAGACCGAATAGGGCCGGTTCGCTCGCCCGCTCAACATCAAATTTTCCGCAGGCTCGCGCCGTAAGCCTTGCATCGCCGATGGTGCGGGGTAATGTCCCGGCGATTTTTCCGCGAAAGGAACCAGCATGGCCGCCTTCAAGACACTCGACGACATCGGCAATATCAGCGGCAAGCGCGTGCTGGTACGTGTCGACCTCAATGTTCCCGTCGCCGGCGGCAAGGTCACCGACGCCACCCGCATCGAGCGCATCGCGCCGACCATCGCGGAACTGTCCGGCAAGGGCGCCAAGGTCATCCTGCTCGCCCATTTCGGCCGCCCCAAGGATGGCCCCTCGCCTGAATTCTCGCTGGAGCCGATCGCCAGGGCCACGGCCGAGGTGCTCGGCCGCCCTGTCGCTTTCGCTTCTGATTGCGTCGGCGACACGGCGGGAAGTGCCGTGGCGGCGATGAACAAGGGCGACGTGCTGCTTCTCGAAAACACTCGCTTCTACAAAGCCGAGGAGAAGAACGATCCGGCCTTCACCGAACAGCTCGCCGCCTGTGGCGACATCTTCGTCAACGACGCCTTCTCGGCGGCGCACCGCGCCCATTCGTCGACGGAAGGCCTGGCGCGCCTGTTGCCAGCGTTTGCCGGGCGGACCATGCAGGCCGAGCTCGAAGCGCTGGAAAAGGGCCTGGGCAACCCGGCCCGCCCGGTCGTTGCCATTGTGGGCGGCGCCAAGGTCTCGACCAAGATCGACCTCTTGATGAACCTGGTGAAGAAGGTCGATGCCCTGGTCATCGGCGGCGGCATGGCCAACACCTTCCTTGCCGCGCGCGGCACCGATGTCGGAAAATCGCTGTGCGAGCATGATCTGGCCAAGACCGCCAAGCAGATCATGATCGAGGCAGCCGAAGCTGGCTGCGCCATCATCCTGCCCGTCGACGGTGTCGTCGCGAGGGAATTCAAGGCGGGCGCCGCTTGCGAGACCGTCGATATCGCCGACGTGCCGGCCGACGGCATGATCCTGGATGTCGGTGCAAAGACGGTCAAAACCATCGGCGAATGGATCGACCGCGCCGCGACGTTGGTCTGGAACGGTCCGCTCGGCGCCTTCGAGATCGAGCCGTTCGATCACGCGACCGTCGCGGCGGCAAAGCACGCGGCAGCGCGTACCAGGGCCGGCAAGCTGGTCTCGGTGGCCGGCGGCGGCGACACGGTGGCGGCCCTCAACCACGCCGGCGTCGCCGATGATTTCACCTACGTGTCGACCGCCGGCGGCGCTTTTCTGGAGTGGATGGAAGGCAAGCCACTGCCGGGCGTTGACGTTTTGAAAAAGTAAGCCCTCCCGGGATCGGCAGGCGAGCAAGCGCGCCAGGAACTTTCAATCGATTCGAGCTTTCCGATGCCATTCCTTTGGCGGTAGACTTCCGTTAAGCGCGGAACAGACCCCTTGAGGAGAAGCAGAATGAGCGAACGTCTCGAAGACATTGCCGCAGCGATCGTGGCGGGTGGCAAGGGCCTGCTGGCCGCCGACGAAAGTTCCGGCACCATCAAGAAACGCTTCGACGTCATCGGCGTCGAATCGACGGCCGACAGCCGCCGCGACTATCGCGAGATGATGTTTCGCGCCAAGGACGCGATGACCAAGTACATTTCCGGCGTCATCCTCTACGATGAGACCATCCGCCAGAAGGCCGCCGACGGCACGCCGCTGGTCGATATCATCAAGGCGGCGGGCGCCATTCCCGGCATCAAGGTCGACGCCGGCGCAAAACCCCTGGCAGGCTTTCCCGGCGACACGATCACCGAGGGCCTCGACGGCCTGCGCGAACGCCTTGCCGATTACTA
Source organism: Mesorhizobium sp. PAMC28654 (assembly GCF_020616515.1). Lineage (GTDB taxonomy): Bacteria > Pseudomonadota > Alphaproteobacteria > Rhizobiales > Rhizobiaceae > Mesorhizobium. The sequence goes on along the minus strand of NZ_CP085135.1, from coordinate 4,617,563 downwards.
CAAGCTCGGCGCACGCTTTGCCAAATGGCGCGCTGTGATCGACATCGACACCACCAAGGGCGTTCCATCAGCCAATTCTATCGGCTCCAACACCCATGCGCTCGCCCGCTATGCAGCACTTTGCCAGGAGGCCGGCATCGTGCCGATCGTCGAGCCGGAAGTGCTGATGGACGGCGCCCACGACATCGACACCTGCTACCAGGTCTCGAAGGCAACGCTGCTGAAGCTCTACGATGAGCTCAACGCGGCAGGCGTTGTGCTGGAGGGTACCATCCTGAAGCCAAACATGGTCATCGCGGGCAAGAAGTCGGGCAAGACCAACAGCCCGCAGGAGATCGCCGAGAAGACGATCAAGCTGTTTAGCGAAACCGTGCCCGTCGCGGTGCCAGGCATCGCCTTCCTGTCGGGCGGTCAGTCGGACGAGGAAGCGACCGCCAACCTCAACGCCATCAATGCCATCGGGCCGCACCCGTGGAAGCTGACCTTCTCTTACGGCCGCGCCCTGCAGGCGGCCCCGCAGAAGGCCTGGAGCGGCAAGGCGTCGAACGTGGCCGCCGGCCAGGCCGCCTTCACCCACCGCGCCCACATGAACCATCTGGCGGCGCTTGGAAAATGGAAGCCGAGCCTGGAACAGGCCGCCTGATCGACATTCCTCCATCTCTCTCCGGACCCGGGCCACGTGCCCGGGTTTCTGATTGTAGCTTACCGGGCTTGGGCTGAAGCCGCCTCGTCCTTATTTCCTCTTCGGCAAAGTGGCGACGATGTCGGTTTACACCGGTCTCGAACGTCCTTGGGGCAAGCCAGGGAGAGGTTCATGAGCAGCAACAAGGTCGTTTCACGCGAAGACTGGTTTCAGGCGCACAAGGCGCACCTGGGCCGAGAGAAGGAACTGACGCGGTTTCGCGAACGCATTTCGAGCGAGCGACGTGAACTGCCCTGGTTGAAGATCAGGAAGGACTATGTCTTCGAGACCGAGCAAGGGCCGAAGAAACTGGCTGATCTGTTTGGCGCCAACAGCCAGTTGATCGTTTATCACTTCATGCTCGGGCCGGGGTGCAACCATCATTGCGAGGGCTGTTCGTTCCTTGCCGACCATATCGACGGCGCCAACCAGCATCTCAAGCATCACGACGTGTCGCTGGTCGTGGTGTCGCGCGCGCCACTGGCCGAGCTTCTGCCCTACAGGCAGCGCATGGGCTGGAAATTCGACTGGGTATCGTCCTATGCCTCGGATTTCAACTTCGACCTGCAGGTCTCCTTCACCGACAAGCAGATCGCGGCCGGCGACACCACCTACAATTTCGAGACCCGTCCCCGAACATCGAAGGAGCTGCCCGGCACCAGTGTTTTCTATCGCGACGAGAACCGCGACATCTTCCTCACCTTCATATCGCGGGCCCGTGGCGGCGAGTCGCTGATCGGCACTTACGATTATCTCGACATGACGCCGAAGGGCCGCAACGAAACCGGCCCCTATCACGGCCTGATGGACTGGGTGCGGCTGCACGACGAGTATTGCGACAGATCGGAGACGAAGGGCGACTGCTGCGATTGACCTTGCGGCAGCGGTTGGACCGTTCACCTTGGGCGCAACATCGGCTAATGCTCGTTGTTCGTCCAAGGGTATCGTGATGCGACGCTTTCTGGCCCTTCTCACCTGGCTCGCCTTCCCCATCTATATCTGGCAGGGATTGGGGGTGCGCCGCCGCACCTCGCGCATGCTGCCGGCGCAGGGACCGGTCATGCATGATCTCCCAGGCAAGGCGCCGGCGATCTCGCTGCTTGTCCTGGGTGATTCCTCAGCCGCCTCCGTCGGCATCGGCAATTCCGAAAACGGGCTTGCCGCGCAACTCGCCGTCCTGATTTCGCAGAGCACCGGCCGCGCCGTACGCTGGCGCGCCGCCGGCTTCAACTCGGCAACGTCAGGCCAGATCCGCGATCACGTCCTGCCCAATCTCTCGGCCGACCCGTGGACGCATATCGTGCTGGCCATCGGCACCAACGACACCAAGAATTTTCATTCGGTGCCCCGCTTCAAGAAGGATTTTGGCGGCCTGCTCTACGCGCTGCGCGCCAAATGGCCGGAAGCGCGCGTGGTGTGGTCGCCGGTGCTGGAATTCACCCGAGCGCCCGCCATGCCGTCATTGCTCGGCAAGATCCTCGAAATCCGCGCCGTCGAGATGAACCGGATGGGCGAACGCCTTTGCCTGGAGCGCGGCGCGGTGCCGGCGCCGCGCCTGCCGATCACCAATCCCGAGGCCGGCTTTGCTTCCGACGGCTTTCACGCCTCGGAAGCCGGTTATCGGGCCTGGGCGGAGCATCTCGTCGGACTGGTCCTTGCCGACTGATCGGTGGCAGACAGGCTGGTGTTGTGTGATGCGGGTCTATGTCAAATGCCCAAGCACGGCAGCCAGCGATATCGCCGCCATGGCAAGCAGCGCCAGCTTCCAGAAATCGCCGCGGCGCTTGAGCCCAGGCCAGCCGAGTGGCTTGATGAGCTGGATGACCATGAAACCGACGATGACAAGGGCGAGAAGTTTCGTCATGCCGCCTTTGACCAGCAACGTGACCAACTGTCAAAACCTGCGTACAGAACGCAGGCCGCGACCAGAGGCGCAAGCGTCATGAAGGATTCCGGTCGCCTACTGTCCGCCCTGGGAGATACAAGATCGCGCATCGCGCAGATCATAGATCCTGACAGTCGGCGCGACGTAGCCATAGTCCCCATCTGGTTTCGAAAATTGCGCTGCGACATGCCCATCGAGACAGCGGAACATGGCGGCAAGCTCATATATTCTCGGGTCTTGCTCGCTCAACCCTCCGCCACGCAGGTATCGCTGGAACTTTAGCGATACGAGGTAATCGACAGACGAAAGATCACGGTAATCCTGGGTTACCGGCGCCGGCTCTCCCATCTGGTAATCCACCAGGAAATGCGTGATGCCCTGCTGTTCCAGGAAACGCATTGCTGCAAATCGGGTATCCGCTTTCCGGTCCAGGTTCGCGACATAGCCAATGCCGGCATGTGCGCTTGCCAGCATGGCGACAAGCCCAAGTCCGGTTGCGACCAGCCGGCTTCGAGGCGCAACCGCCCTGGAGCAGGCGATACCGGCTGCCAGTAGTAGATAGACAACCACCGGCAAGACGTAGCGCATCGAGCCGACAATCTTGAGCGGCGAGAGCTCGAGCATGAACAGCCAGAGAAAAGCCCCGCCCGCGTAGGCCGCGACACACTTGTTCCTGTCGGCGATGATGGCGATGGCGATCGCCCCAAGGGCGATCGCCAATGTCGGGCCGGTGACGCCGGGGATCAGATGGTAGCGGAAATGCGTGAGCCCGTAGCCCTCCCAGAACCATTCCTTGAGATCATGACCCATTTCAGCGTGCTTCAGTTCCGCGCGAAGGCCGCCGATCACGGTTGAAAGCCTGCTTCCAGTTTCAGTCAGAAGCGATACGCCGAATACCGCCAATACCGTGACCGCGTCCGCCGCGGCTATGATGACGCCTTGTCTGGGACTAAGCTTGCAGTAGACGATCGCCACGATGAAAAGAACGAGACTGTTGCCGGCGCCCACATATTTTGCCGTTACGGCCAGCCCCAGCGCAAATCCGAAATAGACAAGATTGACGGTGGTGACATGTTCTTTCAACCGCACCAATGCATGCAGCCCAACACAGATGGCGAAGACCAGGACTGCGTCTTCCTTGAGATAGTGCGCATGAACCGCGATGGCCGGCGATACCGCGAAAACACAGGCCCAAAGAAAGGCATTGATGTCATCCGCATAGCGCCGCAAGACGACATAGAAGAGGACGGTTGCCGCGACGCAGGCCAAGGCGCTGACACTCCGGCCGGCCAGCAAGAAGTCGTGCTCGCTCGACGCCCCGGAAAGCCATGCGGCGAAGCGTGCCAATACGATCATCAATGGGGGATGCGCGTAATTGTGGTGCTGCCCTGCGACAAACCCCACTTTGATCCGCTCGTCCGGCTGGATGCCGAGCGGGAAGTCGATGTTGTGGAAGGCAAGCGATGCCGAGATCACCGCCAGCACCAGAATAGCCAGAATCTGCGAATTGCCCTGCGCCAGACTGGACCAGCCGGCCCGCTTGGTCGGCTGGTCGACGATCATGACCTAATAACGGGCGCGAGGCATTTCGACATGTCGTCTTTTGACCAGTATCTCGGCCGGCTGTCAAAGCACTCCTCGCGCTCTCCCCAGGAATGCGCTGCTATTTCAGCGGCTTGAGGCCGGCCTCGATCGAAGCGCGTCTCGGTTCGAGGAACGGCGGCAGCGCGAGCTTTTCGCCGAGTGTCTCCAGCGGCTCGTCGGCCGTGAACCCAGGTCCGTCGGTGGCGATCTCGAACAATATCCCGTTCGGCTCGCGGAAATAGAGCGAGCGGAAATAGTAGCGCTCGACCTCGCCGCTTGACGGCAGCCGGAATTCGGCTAGGCGGGCCGTCCACTGATGCAACGTTTTCTCGTCTGGCGCCCTGAAGGCAACGTGATGCACGGCACCGGCGCCTTGCCGTGCTGGAGCCAGACCCGGCTGCACCGCGACATGAAGTTCCGCCGCCGGACCGCCATCACCCATTTCGAAGACATGAACATGGCCCTTGCCGTCCGGCGAGGCATATTCCCGCGCCTTGCGCATGTTCATCACATCAGTCACCACCGCCTCGGTGTTGGTGATGTCGGGAACGCTGATGACGATCGGGCCGAGCCCACGTATCTGGTGCTCTACGGGAACCGGGCTCCCGGCCCACGCGTGGCTGTCACCCTTGCCGTCATCGCTGACAAGACGCAGGCGCTGTCCCTCCGGATCTTCGAAATCCAGCGAAGGATAGCCGCCGATGTCGCTGACCGCTCCTGACACAATGCCCTCGCCGGTCAGGCGCTCTTTCCACCAGCCAAGGCTTTCGCGGCTGGCCACCCGCAGGCTCGTCCGGACGATGCTGTGGGTACCGCGCCGCTCCGGTCCGACAGGCCAGTCGAAGAAGGTCATGTCGGTACCCGGCGTCGCTTCCCCGTCGGCATAGAACAGATGATAGGCTGACGTATCGTCCTGGTTCACGGTCTTCTTGACCAGGCGCAAGCCCAGTATGTTCCTGTAGAAATGCAGGTTTCCAGCGGCATTGGCGGTGATCGCCGTCAGATGATGGATTCCAGTCAATTGCAGGCTCATGGTCGTCTCCCTGATCTCGAGGAAATCTACGAGAATTGTTGTTCCTCATATCGGGACGCTCGGCCCATCCCCGAAGAGCCCAAAACCCGACGGTCCGTCGCCGCAGGCTGAACGCTGGCGCCCTTGACAGGCAGGGGCATTCGACAACCCGCCTGGCCTCCAAGCCTCCTGACAGACTGCTGTCAGGAGGGGTGTGCGATGATGCCTCCATCAAAGAGAGAGGAGTCAAATCATGCCCGGTTTTACCATTCTGCGCGACATGCAGCATTATGTCGGCAAGATACGCACGATACGCAACGAGATCCGCACCCAGCGATTCCTGAACGCGCTGCCGCCGGATATCCGCAAGGACATCGGCTGGCCGTACATGTATGCCGAACGCCGCATGCGCGGCAACTGAGACGAATTTTCCGACATCACGGTTGGATGTGGGCGCGACGGCACCCAGATAATAGGTCCGGTGGAGCGAGCTCATGCCAGAACAGAAGAAAATCGGCATCCTTTTCATCGAAGGCTTCGCCGACTGGGAATATGGGCTGCTGGCAGCCTCGGCGGTCGAATGGTTCGGTGCACGCACCGTGTCGCTGACGCCGGACGGCAAGCCGGTGAGCGGGATCAGCGGTTTTCGGCTCACGCCCGAACGCTCGGCCAATGTCGACGACAATGCCGATCTCCACGCCGTCGCGGTGATCGGCTCCGAGCAATGGTTCGGCAAGACGCCTCCTGATACCAATGACTTACTCACGGCCGTCGGGCAGCGCGGTGGCGTGGTCGGCGGCATCTGTGCCGGAACGCTGGCGCTCGCCCGTGCCGGCCTGTTCGACCGGGCCAGCCACACCAGCAACGGCCGCGACTGGATCAACGAAAAGCAACCCGGCTATCCGGGTGCCGCAAACTATCAGGACGTGCCGCATGCCGTTGCGGACGGCACGATCGTTTCAGCGCCGGGTTCGGCGCCCGGCACGTTCGCCCTTGCTTTCCTGAAAGCGCTCTACCCGGAACGGAGCGGTGATCTCGCCCAGATGCGTACGATGTTCGCCAAGGAATATGCCGAAGCCTCCTGACAGAATGCTGTCAGGAGCGGCATGCGATAGTGCAGTCATAACGGGAGCGAAAAAATGGCCGTCATACCTTCAAAAGCCTCTGCTTGGTTCGAGATCCCTGTCACCGACATGGATCGGTCACGCGCCTTCTACGCCGCCGTGCTTGAGAACGATTTGACGCTTGAGGAAAGCGGCCCGAACCCGATTGCAATGTTCGCGGCGCAGGACCGAATGGCATCCGGGCATGTCTATCCCGGCAGGCCGGCGGCGCCTGGAACCGGTCCAACCATTCACCTGTCGGTCGCGGCGCCCATCGAGGATGCCATGGAGCGGGTGAAACAGAATGGCGGCCAGGTCGTTTCTCCGGCCATCTCCATTCCGGTCGGCACATTCGCCTATTGTCTCGACCCGGACGGCAACAGTTTCAGCCTTTTCGTTTGAGGTGATGAGGACCGCCTGATGGTGAAAAGCTGGAACGACAGGCTGAACACACCGGGCATCAACGGCGTCAAGCCGTCGCCGCGTACGTTCGCCGACGTCATCGAGGATCAGCCAATGCTGGTGCCGACGGCCCGGCAGGTGGATGATTTCATCCGCACAATCCCCAACGGCGTGGACATGGATGTTCGCGCCCTGCGCACCGCGCTCGCCATTGAGCACGGCGCCGAAGTGACATGCCCGGTCACCATAGGCTATCATCTGCGCACCGTCGCCGAGGCCGCCAATGAGGATCTCGAACGAGGCATGACGCTGAACGACATCGCGCCATTCTGGCGCGTGCTCGACACGAAGACGCCGACGACGAAGAAACTGTCCTTTGGCACGGCATTTGTTGCCGCGCAGCGCAAGCGCGAAGGACTGAAACCATAATGCACGCCGCCTAAAAGTGGAAATCGGTTTTGGGCGATGACATGCATGGAAGCAACGCCGAGGGACGATACGATGCGCCGTGCCGACAGGCTCTTTCAAATCGTGCAGCATTTACGCGGTGGTCGTCTGGTCACCGCCCAGAAGCTGGGCACGTGGCTCGAGGTTTCCGAGCGAACGATCTACCGCGACATAGCCGACCTGCAGTCGACGGGGGTGCCGATCGACGGCGAGGCCGGCGTTGGCTACATGATGAGGGAGGGTTTCGACCTTCCGCCGCTGATGTTCACGCGTGACGAGATCGTCGCGCTGGTCGCCGGTGCCCGCATGGTGCGTGCGTTTGGCGGCGCCGCCATGGCGAGGGCGGCCGACGAGGCGCTGGTGAAGATCGGCGCCGTACTGCCAGACGCCGAGAAGGACCGCATCGCCCGCACCGAAATCCACACGCCGATGTGGGTGGTGAGCGACGCTGCTCGCGAAGCGATCGACTTGATCGAGCGCGCCGTGGAGAAACGCCAGGTGCTGACCATCGACTATTGCGACGAGGCCGGCCGCGGCACCGCGCGCGATATCCGTCCGCTCGGCCTGTGGTTCTGGGGCAAGGTTTGGACGCTGGTCGCCTGGTGCGAGATGCGCGATGATTTCCGCGCCTTCCGCATCGACCGCATCGCCTCGGTCATCATCGCCGGCCGCATCTTCAAGCCGGAGCGCGGCAAGCAGCTGGCCGACTTCTACCGGGCGGTGGAGCGCAGCGAGGACTACGGCATGGCGCCGGACCGCGCGGCGCGAACCTGATAGCTGTGCGAGCATGACAATAAAAAGCCCGCGCGAAGCGGGCTTTTTTGAAGATCAATGGATCGGCCCAGAGCCGATCTTTTCTCATTCGTCGTCGTCGGCGTCCGTGTTCTTGGACTTCAGCGCCGACAGCTTGGCGAAGACGGCGTTGGCGTCGAGCTCAGCATCCTCGTCCTTCGGCTTCTCCGGCGTTGGCACCAGACGTTCGGTCAATGCCGCCGGCAGCAGCGTGTCGCCGACCGGCTGCGCCTGCTCGCGACCACGCGAGGCGCGGTTGACTTCCATGTCGAGGTCGATCTGTGAAGCAAGGCCCAGCGTCACCGGGTCCATCGGCTGCAAATTGGCCGAGTTCCAGTGCTTGCGGTCGCGGATCTGCTCGATCGTCGACTTGGTGGTGCCGACGAGGCGCGAAATCTGCGCATCCTTGAGTTCGGGATGGTTGCGCACCAGCCAGAGGATGGCGTTGGGACGGTCCTGACGCTTCGACAGCGGCGTGTAGCGCGGACCCTTGCGCTTGGATTCCGGCACCCGCACCTTGGGTTCGGACAGCTTCAGCCGCTGATTGGCGTCTTTCTCGGCGCGCGCGATCTCGTCACGGGTCAACTGGCCGGTCATGATCGGGTCCATGCCCTTGATGCCCTGGGCCGATTCGCCGTCGGCGATCGCCTTGACTTCGAGCGGATGCAACCCGCAGAACTGCGCGATCTGCTCGAAGGAAAGCGCGGTGTTGTCGACCAGCCAGACGGCGGTCGCCTTGGGCATCAACAGCGTATTGGCCATTTTAAAAATCCTTCTCGTTCGCCCGCGTTCCCGCGCGGGCGGTGGTTTAGGGCCACCAAAATGGGAAATTCGCGGTCTGTATAACCGCTCTCAAGCCGTTTCGCAACGCTTTTGGCAGACGCGCAATGGCTCGCCCCGAGAGATCAGCAAGCCTGGTTCATCCGCCCTTGGCCGCGCACCGTTCTCATCGAAACGGCTCGGTGCTCTTGAGCAGCGCGACGAGCTGACTTTGCTGGCGGGTCCTCGTCTTGGCGAATATCCTTTCGAGATACGTCCGGCTGGTCTTGACCGTGATGCCGGAACTCGCCGCCGCGTCCTTCAGGGAATATCCGGCGGCAAGAGCCGCGGCCAGCGTGGCTTCCGCCGGCGTCAGCTCGAACAGGATACGAATATGGTCGGCAAAGCCGTCGCTCACCTGGAATGAGACTTCCCGAAGCATGATCATCGCGCAGTGTTCAGGCGCCAGGCCATAGGCCGGGGCATGAACGAACGGCGTGATGGAGGCCAGCAGTTCCGGGCGGTCGGGCTGCTCGCGATCGCCCCGAAGCAGGAGCGTACCGCCTTTGCCGGGCATGAGATCATCATATGCCGCGCAGGCATTCGCGACGAGTTTCCGGAGCGGCTGGGCGTCCTTGAAATTGGCTGCCTGGATCTCGTCGCCGGACGCGCGAAGCAGGCTGCCGGGATGCGCCAGAATCGTCTCGGCGGCCTCGTTCATCTGCACGATCCGCTGGTGACCATCGACAACGACGACCCCGAAGGGGAGATGCGAGAACGATAAAGCGAGCAAGGAACCCGCCTGGAAATTCCGGCCAATCTGGCCGGCGCGCAATATGTGCGGCGCGATTTTCTGCAGCAGATCGACATCCGCATCCTCGAAGGCAGGCTGCCTTGCGCCGCGCTGTATGTCGACGAACCAATAGGCGTCGCTTGAGCTCGCGAGGTTGCAGGCTATTCCGTGATGCATGTCGCGCGGCCTGAAACAATTCAGCCAGATCTCACGCTCGCGAAATGCCGCCTCATCGGCGGCCGACGGCCGGCGACAGGCCACACCGACGGGCTCGGCCTTCGAAGTACCGTAAATCGGATCCCGCAGAAGGGCTTCGATCGTCTCCTGCGAGAGCAGGTCCGGATCGGCAACGGACATCACCGCATCGACGCTGTTCCGCCTGAAACGCGATATGCAGGTTCGCGAACCGTCGAACAGATCGCCCAGATCCGTCACGACCTTCTGCCAGCGGCTCCGATCATAGGCCGCTTCATAAATTACCCCGATCAAGGCCGCGATTTCATTGAGGCTGTGGTGGATCATGCACTTGTCCCGCCAAACGCATGGAACGATCAAACTCACGATCGACTACAATTAGAGGCTAATGTAGCTGAATTCATTAGTCCATAAAAATTCGATAAATTTACACTCGATCGAACGTCAATCTGAATACCTGCCTTGAGAAATTGAAACCTTGGGGCTTAAGTCAACGGAGCGAGCCTGTTTGCCTGACGATTTTCCTGCCCGGCCGCATGATCGCTCGCAACAGACATCGTTTGTTAGCCGGATATATTTCTGAACACCGATACGTCACTCAAAAACCGCCTCGGTATGCCCCGCATTTCCGTTGTCGGCGGACGCACTCAAGGGCCGAAACGACAAAACCCGCCGGACAGGGTCCAGCGGGTTCGGAACCGGCGACGGGAAACCCGTCTCATGCGGCTCTGGCTTAGGTCACGGCCCCGGAAGGCCGTTCTTGAAATCAGACGGCGCGGCGAGCGATCTTTTCGATGTCGGCGCGATTGATGCCGAGATCGTTGAGCTGACGGGTGTTCAGCCGGTTCAGTTCGCGAACGGTTTCGTTGTACATACGCCAGTTACGGAAAGCGCGGATCGGGTTCATGGTAGTCCTCCAAATGGTTGTTCGTTTCGGTGATGCTCAAATAGGCGTCAACGATGCGGAGTTGAATGGCTGATTTTGCATAGCAATGATGCAAATGCTGCATTGCAGCATTAAGCCTTTGTTCACTTTGTGAGCAGGCCCGCACGGCGCTGCCTAGGACGTGTCGAGATTCCGGTCAGGCCGAGTCGAAAATGGTTGATACCGAGAACCGGAGCGGAGCGTACTTTCGTACGTGAGCACCGGAAGCGCAGGCATCAGCCATTTGCAGGCCGGCATCACCTGAATATCGATGCGGCCTAGCCGACATCGAGCACGATCTTGCCGATATGCTCGCCGTCCTCCATCCGCTCATGTGCCCGCCAGGCGTCGCTGAGCGGGAAGATCATGTCCATGACCGGGGCAACCTTGCGGGTGCCGAGCAGCGGCCACACCTGTGCCTCCAGTGCGGCGGCAATGGCCGCCTTGAACTCGACGGTGCGCGGCCTGAGCGTCGAGCCGGTGTGAACAAGCCGCTTGACCATGATCTTCGAGAAATCGGCGCTCGCCACCGCCCCGCCCTGCACGGCGATCTGGACAATACGGCCTTCGACCGCCGCGGCCTCGTAGTTTCGCGCCACATAGTCGCCGCCGACCATGTCGAGGATCACATTGGCGCCCTTGCCTCCTGTCGCATCCTTGACGGCGGCGACGAAATCCTCTTCGCGATAGTTGATCGCTCGATCCGCTCCCAGCTTCAGGCAGGCGTCACATTTCTCCTTGGTGCCGGCCGTGGTGATGACATAGGCGCCGAAAGCGGCGGCAAGCTGGATGGCCGTGGTGCCGATGCCTGACGAGCCGCCATGCACAAGCAAGGTCTCGCCGCGCTTCAGGCCGCCGCGCTCGAACACATTGTGCCAGACTGTGAAATAGTTTTCCGGCACCGCGGCGGCTTCGGTGTGGGTAAAGCCAGCCGGCAGGGGCAGCACGCTGCCGGCATGCACCTTGACGTATTCGGCATACCCGCCGCCAGGCGTCAGCGCGCAGACCCGGTCGCCGATGCGCCAGCGCGATATGTCGTCGCCGAGGGCGGCCACTTCACCGGACGCCTCGAGGCCCGGCAGGTCCGACGCACCGGGCGGTGCCGGATAGGCACCCTTGCGCTGTTGCACATCGGGCCGGTTGACGCCGGCGGCGCGCACCCTGATCAGGATTTCACCGGGGCCCGGCTGCGGCACATCGCGGGTTTCGGGTTTCAGCACCCGGGGACCACCAGGTTCCGAGATCGCGATGGCCGTCATCTTTGCCGGAATTCTCTGTCCATTCGCCATGCGTATTTCCAATCCTGGTTCGCCCGAATCTTGCCCGATGCCCAAATCTTGCCCGATGTTTGCATCCGTGCCCCTGCCCTATGTATGCTCATTGCCAAATCAGGCAAATGGCCAAATCAGGGAGGAGCGACGATGGCGATCTTCGACGACGAACCCAAGAAAAATGCGCGCCCGCACGAGATCGGGCAGGACCTGTCGCTGCTTTCCGTCGGCGAATTGTCGGAGCGGATCGTCATCTTGCGAGAAGAGATCGCCAGGTTGGAAGCCGAACTCAAGGCCAAGGACACCACGAAGTCCGCGGCCGAGGCATTGTTCCGACGCGGATAGTTTCGAAAGCACCGGTTTGACGCCGCCGAAAAGCCGGAATGCAACTGTCTTCAGACCTTGCGCTTCAGCAAACTCCAGCCGGATCAAAACATGTTCGCAGCCTACCGACCGATCCTCTCGCTGCTTCGCGGCACTGCTTTCCTGCTAGCGGCATCCGGCTTGCACGGCCTGCTCCTGCCGCTGCGCGGTCAGCTTGAAGGTTTCTCAACGGCATCGCTCGGCCTGATGGGCACCGCCTGGGCGGGTGGCTTCGTCACCGGCTGCTTCTTTGCCCCGCGCATCGTGCGCCGAGCCGGTCATGTGCGGGCCTTCGGCGCCTTCGCCGCATCGGGAGCGATCGTCGCATTGCTCACCGGCCTGATCATCGACGAGTATGTCTGGATCCTGCTGCGCGCCTTCACCGGCTTCACCATGGCCGGCGCCTTCATGGTCATCGAAAGCTGGCTGAACGAGAAGGCGACGAACGAGAACCGCGGCACCGTCTTCGGCCTCTACATGATGGTCACCTACGCCTCGATCATGGGCGGACAGATGATCGTCGCCGGCGGCGACGTGAATTCGGCCTCGCTGTTCATGATCACCGGCATACTGTTCTGCCTGTCGCTCATTCCGACCGCCGTTTCGACAGCGTCGCATCCCAAGCCGCTGCAGGACGTCTCGCTCGACGTCAAAGGCCTTTATGCCAATTCGCCGGTGTCGGCGGTCGCTTGCCTGTTGGTCGGCATAGCCAATGGCGCCTGGGGCACGCTTGGCGCGGTCTACGGCGCGCGCATCGGCATTTCGACGCCCGAGATTGCCTTGATGATGAGCCTCGTCGTCGTCGCCGGCGCCGCCATGCAGCTTCCAGCCGGCCGCCTGTCCGACACGACTGATCGACGTTTCGTGCTGGCGGGTGCTGCCTTCGGCGCAGCGCTGTTCGCGCTGGCGATCTTCCTGCTCGAGCCGCGTTCCGCTGTTCTCGTCCTTATCTGCACTGCCGCCTACGGCGCCTTTGCCTACACGCTCTATTCGATCGCCGTCGCTCATGCCAACGATCACGCCCGCTCGGAGGATTTCGTCAAGGTCTCGGGCGGGCTGCTGCTGCTCTATGGGTTCGGCACGATGATCGGGCCGTTGCTGGCCGCGGCACTGATGGGCTGGGTTCGGCCGGAAGGCCTGTTCCTGGCGACGGCGCTCGCGCATCTCAGTCTCGCCGCCTATACGCTGCTGCGCATCAGCCGCCGCGCCCCCGTGCCGATCGAAGGCCGCGACGCCTTCAAGACACAGCCGGCCGACCGCTCGGTCACGCCGGAAGCGTTGCGACTTGATCCTCGAAGAAAAGCTGAAACCAATGGTTGAGATTCGAAAAGCTTTGCCTCACAAATAAGGTATGATGTTTTCCGACGCCTTCATGGCGATTGCCGACCCCAACCGGCGCCATCTCTTGGAAGAACTCCGGCGCGGCCCGAAGACCGTCAACGAATTGGCCGCCGGACTGCCGGTATCGCGACCCGCCGTCTCCCAGCACCTGAAGGTGCTGCTTGATGCCGGCCTGGTCAACGCCAAGCCGGAAGGAACAAGGCGCGTCTATACGGTGAGCAATGCCGGTTTCCTGAAGCTGAACCTCTGGCTCGATCAGTTCTGGGAGACCTGATGCTTGTCACCCAAAAGTGCGCAGCGGTTTTGGGACAACGACATGCAGGAAGACAAAGACCTGACGCGCGTCGCGTGAATCCGCAATAGCGCGGCGCGCTTAAGCCCTCACCTGATACCGGTAGCCGAAATCAGGCTTCAGCCGACAGGGCCGCTCCCAGCGCATCGAGCAGTTCACGTGTGCCATGCTCGCGGGTGGCCGAGTTGTCATGGCCGTCGAGAAAGGCGCCCTGCTCGGTCAGCACCAGCCGCGTGCCCTTCCCTTCGGCATGCAACTCGATCGTGGCCAGCGACACCGAGATGCGGGTTTCGCCAAAAAGCATGTCGTAGCTGTAGACGATGCGCTGGTCCGGCACGATGTCCTGATAGGTGGCATTGTAGACGTGGATCGGTCCGTCCTTCGGGCCGCCGGCATTGACCTCCTTGCCACCGACGCGAAAATCCATTTCGTGCCTGCTGGGCATCGGGTTGCTGGGGTCCGTGAACCAGCGTCTCTTGGCCACCGGATCGCTCAGCGCGAAATAGACTTTCGCGGGCGGCACCGGATAGAAGCGGTCGATGACAAAGGTGGAGTGAACGACGGATCGCTGGGTCATCGGAATTCTCCTGCTAGCTCGATGGTTGCTGGGTGATGAAGACGCCGTCCTTGTAGGCGGCGCCGAAATAGACCTCGACATTGCACAGCCGGGTGCCCCGGAACGTATGAAGCTCGGTGTTGCGGAAACTTTTGCCGTCGAGCGTTTCGCAACGGTAGAGAACGAAGGCGCTGTCCCCGTCCTCGCATATCCTCTCGATGGTGATCGACTTGAAGGGCTTGCTGTTGGGCCAGCACCTGACGAAATAGGTCGCCCGGTCGATGGCATCGTCATAAGGGCTGGTGAAGGTGAAATCATCGGTCAGGACAGCCTCGATGATTTCGCGGTCATTCGCCTTGTAGGCAGCGAAGTAGCCGCGGATCAGCTCCGATCTGCTTTTGCCTGGCATGGTGGAAACTCCCTTCTGCTTGGTATGGCGTTTGCCAGATCAGGCGTTGGCGGGCTCGCTCGAAAACTCCGCCGCGAGATTGTCCAGCGCGGCGCTGAATCCAGCTTCGCTGCCGGCGATCATGTCCTTGTCGCCGAAAGCCGCGACCTGGTCGGTAAGGATAAGCCGCGTGGATTTGCCCTGTGCCTTGAGTTCGACCGTGATCAGGGACACCGAAAGCCGGTTCCAGCCCTCCGACACGGTTTCGGTCGAGACGATCCGATGTTCGGGTTCGATATCCAGATAGCGGGTTTCCACCCGGTAGATCAGTTTGCCACGCGGCCCGCAGCGACTGACGTCCAGCCCGCCGACGCGAAAGTCGGCCTTGTCGTAGATCAGCTCGACATGTTTCGAAGGTGTTCCCCAGCGCATGCGCGCTTGCGGGTCGGCCAGGGCCTTGAACACCCGCGCCGACGAGGCGTCGTAGGTGCGTTCGAGTACGATGGTGGCATGTGTCACGGATGCTTCGGTCATGATGGCCTCCTTCAGTTTCCCTCGGTCTCGTCATTGGTTTCGGCAAGAAAGTCGCCCAGCCGATCGAGCCGGCGCTCCCATGTCAGGCGCCGTTCGTTGATCCAGTGTTCGGCGGCCCTCAGTGCCTTCGGTTCGATCTGGCAGGTGCGCACCCGGCCAAGCTTTTCGGTGCGGACAAGGCCGCTTGCCTCCAGCACGTTCAGGTGCTGGACGACGGCCGACAGCGACATCGCCAGCGGCTCGGCCAGTTGGCTGACCGATGCGGGCCCCCGCGACAATCGGTCGACCATCTGCCGGCGCGCCGGATCGGCGAGCGCCTGGAACATCAGATCAAGCTGGGCCGGATCGTGCAGCATCGGCTTTAACCGTTATTGTAGGGAAACATGTGGAAATAGGGCCGCGCTTCCTCGATCACCCGGGCGAAGGACGGCCGCTCCACCAGCCGGTCGTGATAACGCTTCACCGCCGGATATCCGTCGCCGAATGGCTCGACCTTGTTGGCGTAGAAGAGCGCCGGCGACGCCGCGCAGTCGGCCATGGTGAAGGTTTCGCCCGTCGCCCAGCTCTTTGTCCGCATATCCTGCTCAAGGAAGGCATAGGAATTGCGCAGCTGGCGGCGGGCCTGTTCGACGCCGAAAGGATCGGTCTTGCCTTCCGGCCGCAACCGGTCGGCGACGATCTTCTGCATCGGCTCCTGCACGTAGAAATCATAGAAGCGGTCGGCCACGCGAACCCTGCTGGCGAGATCGACATCGGCGGGGAGCAGATCGACCGGCCCCGGGTAATGCGCGGCCAGATATTCGACGATGATGGTCGATTCCGGCACCGTGCGGTCGCGCGCGTCGTCGCGCAACGCCGGCATCTTTCCCGAGGGTGACAATTTCAGGAAGGCGGCCCTCGACTGCTCGTTGCCGAGATCGACGATGACCGATGTGAACGGCGTGCCGTTCTCATAGAGCGCGATCAACGGCTTCCAGCAGAAGGAGGCCAGCGGGTGAAAGTGAAGCGTAAGGGTCATTGTCCTGCTCGTCTGTTCGTTGGCGCGCCAGCCTTGGCGCTTCGTTTTCGTGAAAGTTCAAACACTGAAGCATTTACTTAACTATTGCCGCAAGCCCGAAGCGTCAAGTCCGGCCATGCTCTTAGCCGGCCTGGGCGTGAGCGACGATCGCTGCGGCTATCGTTGTCCAATCGTCGGGGTGAAGTTCGTGACCACCGCCTGCAATGCGGACAAGCCGTGCCCCGGCAACCGCGTCGGCAAGTGCCGCGCCGTGCTCGATCGGGAAGATGGGATCCGCCGTGCCGTGCAGGACAAGCAGCGGGGCCGCGATTTCGCCGAGGCGGCCCTTCCAGCCCTCGCCACCCTTGAGCATGAAATGATTGGTCGCGCTCAGAAAGCCGCCGGAACGGTCGTAATCCCCTTCGATAAACGCCCTTGTCCGTTTATCATCGAACGGATGCGTCACGCCGGCGATCATCCGCGCATCCCTGGTGATGAAATCGACCACCTGGCCGCGATCGGACCAGTCGACTTGCTCGCCGCCGGCCGAATGCTCCATGTAGGCCTCGGCCGTTCCCGGCAGGTCGGACGTGTCGGTTCCGATCGGCGAACTGCTGATGACCGTAAGCGACAGGACACGGCCGGGATGCTCGAGCGCCGTAAGCTGCGCGATCATGCCGCCCATCGACATGCCGACAATATGGGCCTCTCCGATGCCATGGCTGTCGAGCACATGGATCGCATCATCAGCCATGTCGTCGAGCGTATAAGGCGGCGCTCCGGGCGGATATTTGTTCGAGCGGCCGGTGTCGCGATTGTCATAGCGGATCACGAACAGGCCGGCGTCGGCCAGTTTCCGGCAAAGCGCCTCCGGCCACCAAAGCATCGAAGCCATGGCGCCCATGATCAGCAGTATCGGCGGGTTTGCGGGATCTCCAAAGGCCTGCGAGGTGATCTCCGGGTGTTCGCTCATCGCCATGTCGGGAGTCTCCTGGCCTTCATAACTGATTGCATTTCACAATCGGTTGCACGATATAAAACCGATACGATAATGCAACCGGTTTTTCTCGGAGAGTCGCATGAGCATCGAGCGCCGGTCCGGATGTCCGATCAACCTGTCGCTGGAGGTGTTCGGCGACCGGTGGAGTCTGATCATCCTTCGCGACATGATTTTCGGCGGCAAACGCCATTTTCGCGAGTTGCTCAAAGGCTCGATGGAAGGGATCGCCTCCAACATCCTCGCCGACCGGCTGAAGCGGCTGATGGAGCTGGGCATGCTGACCAAGGCGGACGATCCCACCCACAAGCAGAAGGCCATCTACAGCCTGACCGAAATGGCCATCACGCTGGTGCCGATCCTGGCGCATCTCGGTGCCTGGGGCCGTGTCTGGCTGCCGGTGAGCGACGAGCTGTCGATCCGCGCCGAGCTTCTCGAAAAAGGCGGTTCGCCGATGTGGGAGCAATTCATGGAAGAGCTGCGCCACGAGCATCTGGGCACGCCGGCCAGCAGCCCCTCCGACGCCACCGTGCGCGCAACCTTGCGGGCCGCGTATGAAGCGGTGATGGCTCGCAAGGCCGTGAACGCTCCGGCCAGTTGATCACTTATTTTGCCATTTGCGGGCCGGCTCTGCTATCAATGAGTTGAAAAACATATTTCACGGGATTGGATAAAGCACTTGGTTGAGAACTCTAAGGACACCGCCCGCGCACGCGCCGATTCGCGCTTCAAGAAACAGGAAGAGGCCGCCACCGTGCGCCAGAAGGCGATGGCCGAGTATGTCGCCGAGAGCGATGCCCGGCAGGCCAAGACCAACAAGCTGCGGGCGCTCCGCCTTGCCAAGGAGGCCGAAGACCTCGCCAATGCGCCTGCCGCGCCGGCCAAGAAGCCGGCGCGCGCCAAGAAGAAAACCGCCTAGCGGGTTCCACCTTCAAAAGCAGATCCAGAAGCACGCACGCTGCACCCGCCATATCCGGATGGTGCGGGGACTGGCGACGTGATCGACACGTTGCCGCCGCCTGTCGCGGTCGCTGCCTATTCCGCCCTTTCCGGCGAAGCAATTTCAACCGAAACCGGGATTTCGCACCGCCCGCACCCGGTCAATGATCCACGCCTTCCCACAGGAGATTACCATGACAGTACTGACGCTCGAAAAGGCCAAGCAGATCATCGACGCCGCCTTTGCCAAGGGAGCCGAGCTCAAGCTCAAGCCGCTGGGCGTCTCGGTGCTTGATGCCGGCGCCCATTTGGTCGCCTTCCAGCGCCAGGACGGCGCCTCGTTCCTGCGCCCGCAAATGTCTGCCGGAAAAGCCTATGGCGCGCTTGCCATCGGCATGGGGTCGCGCCACGTGGAAGCCTTCGCCAAGGAGCGCCCGCATCTAGTCGCCGGCATTTCCGATGTCTCGGGCGGACGTGTCCTGCCGGTTGTCGGCGGCGTTCTGATCCGCGACAAGGCTGGTGTCGTCATCGGCGCGGTCGGCATTTCCGGCGACACCTCGGACAATGACGAGGCCGCGGCCATTGCCGGCATCGAGGCGGCCGGTTTCACCGCCGACCCGGGTTGAGCGCCCTCGATATCGAGCGCGAGGATGCGTTGAGATTCAGGTCTGGCCGAGCCGAAAATGGTTGGTTCCGAGAACCGCAGCGGAGCGTACTTGACTACGTGGGCACCGGAAGCGCGAGAAGCCCGCATTCGCAGGTCGGGCTCACCTGGATGTCAACACATCCTTAGTTGAGATTGATATCCCGGCTTGCCGATCGCATCGACACCGCGAACCCCGCCAGCACGTCGATGAGCGCGATGACCATCAGCGTGAAGAAGACGGAATGGGCCGCACCCTTCACCAGCAGGAACTCGACCAGGAACGCCACGAAGACAAAAGTCGACAGCAGGTGGTCCATGATCGACGCATTGGTCGTGCGTGTCGACTTCACCATTTCCGCGAAAAAGAAGATCAGCCCGATCAGCACCATCAGGTCGCCGAGGGTCATGGAAAACACACCGCCCGACATCATGTGGACCGAGAATATCTCGGTCGCCCACGGATCATCGCCGCCGCCGAATATTCCCAGAAGTCCGAGATTGTAGAGGACGAAGGGCACGATCAGCAGCGGAATGGCACCGAACATCTGGCGTCTCCGGTTGGGGACACCCTTCTGTAGAATGCGGCGTAGGCCCGCCGTCAAGAATTTTCGTAAGGGCACGACAACACGAACGAAGACCGCGTGAAACCGCATGGCAGCCGGAATTGCTCCCGGCCGCCACGCGATCCCCTGAACTCAGCGCTTGAACTGCCCCGCCCGCACCGCAGCGCCAATGACGTTGAGGAGGATATGGCCAGCGGTAATCGAGGTGATCTCGTTGACATCGCGCGCCGGAGTGATCTCGACGATGTCGACACCGACCACCTCTCCCTTGGCGAACAGTCCCTTGATCAGGTCGATCGTCTGGCGATAGGTGACCCCGCCCGGCTGTGGGCCCGCGACAGCCGGCATGACCGCCGGATCAAGCCCGTCGGCATCGATGGTCAGATAGTAGCGGCCGCCATCGGGGATGCGCTTGAGCAGGGCAGCCGTGCCGATGTCCTGCCATTCATTGGTGGTGATGATGTTGGCGCCATAGGCACGGGCGGCCTCGACCTCTTCGGTGCGCGCGCTGCCCTGGCCGCGCACGCCGACCTGGAAGATGTCCTTGACATGGGCCATTTCCGAAGCCCGGCGGATGGTGCTGGAATAGCCTTCCTTGACGCCGTTGACATTGTCGCGCCAATCGAGATGGGCGTCGAGCTGCACCAGGGTGATCGGGCCCTCGCCGTCAAGCGCCCGGAAGATCGGGATCGGAATGCCGTGGTCGCCGCCAATGGTGATCGGCAGCGCGCCAGCGGCGCGGATCTTGCGGATCGCGGCTTCCGCCCTGCCGTAGTGCCCGACATGGTCGGCAGCCGCGCCGGGCACGTCGCCGACGTCGACGACCTTGACGTCCTGGCCGTCGAAGACCGGCCCGCCAATGTCGAAATCATAGCGGTCCAGCGCCTGGCTGATGCGCTGCGAGGCGCGCCGCACCGCTGTCGGCGCGTTGGTCTGGTCGTTGATCAGCTCGTCGATCGTGTAGGGGTCGCCATAGGGCATGCCGATAATGGCGACGTCAGCGTTCAGCGTGTCGAGATCCTCGACCAGCGGAAAGTTCATGAATGTCTGGAAGACATCGCGCGGCGCGGTGGTGAGTTTGGACATGGGGTCTCCTCTGTATTGAAAAGTTTTTTGGATCAGGCGCCACGGCGGGCCGCGAGATGGGGCTGCAACCTGTGCTCCAGGCTGCGCGAGATTGCCGCGACAAGAGCGGTCAGCCCCCAGTACAGCAATGCAATGGCGGTGAAGATCTCCACCGGCGAGAAGGTGCGGCCGATGACGTTCTGAGCCATATAGGTAAGCTCGGGAACCGTGATCGCCGACAGGATCGCTGATTCCTTGATCAGCGTGATTGTGAGGTTGGTGGCCGCGGGCAGGATATAGCCGAGCACTTGCGGCACAAGGATCTTGCGAAAGATGGTGAGGTAGCGCAGCCCGAGCGCATAGCCTGCCTCTACCTGCCCACGCGGGATGGACTGGATCGCCCCCCTGATGATCTCGGCCGAATAGGCGCTGGCGTAGGCCGACAGCGCGCCGATCGAAACCACTACCGGCGAAAGCCGGATGCCGAACATCGGCAAGGCGTAGAACAAGAGGAAAATCTGGATCAGAAACGGGATGTTCCGGAAGATTTCAACATAGGCCGAGACTATACCCGCCGACAGCCGCCCGCCACGCAGCCTGACCAGCGCCAGCGCGACGCCGAGCGCGAAGCCAAGCGGCAGCGACACCGCGCACATCAGCACCGTATTGCCGAAGCCCTTGGCGAGTATCTGCCCATTGTCCAGGATTACGGAGAAATCGAACGTCATGCGCGTGCTCCCTCCGTCTTGCGTTCCAGATGCCTGGTCAGCAGGCTGCAGGAGAACAGAACGATGAAATACAGCACCGCCGCGATGCAGAAGGCCTCGACCGGCCGGTAGGTGACGTTCATGATGTTCTGCGCGGTGCGGGTCAGTTCGACCACGGCAATCACGGAGAGGATGGATGAGGCTTTCACCAGCATGGTGAACTCGTTGACCATCGGCGGGATGATGGCCCGGAACAGCTGCGGCATGATGATCTTGAACCAGGTCACCACGGGTTTCAGGCCAAGCGCCTTGGCCGCCTCGTATTGGCCGGCGGGAATGCGTGTCAGCCCGGCGCGCAGGATCTCGGCGACGAAGGCAGCGCTGTTGAAGCTGAGCGCCAGCACACCCGCCAGCAGCGGCGGCAGATCAATTCCGACGAGGCCCGGCAACACATAATAGACAACGAAGATCTGCACGATCAGCGGCGTGCCGCGAATGAAGCTGGTGTAGAGCGCGCCGATCCAGCGAACCACGCGCCAGCGTGATCGACCGCAAGCGAGCAAGCCGAAGCCGATCACCGTGCCGACCAGGAACCCCAGCGCCGAGACACCGAGCGTGATGCCGGCACCGGTCAGGAATTGTGGCAGGAAGGCCAGCGTTTTTGAAAAATAGAACATTTTTCAACTCGAACGGAGAAGCATCGCCTGGCGTGGCAAAGGCAGCAAACCATCGCCTGCGCCGCGCCAGACATGTTCAAGGACAGAAACGGTTCAGAGCGCGCGGGCTGGCAGATAGCCTTCAGCGGGCGTCTTCATCTCAAAGCCGAACCATTTCAGCTGCAGCTCCTTCAGCTTGCCACTGTCCTTCAGCTCGCCGATCTTGGCGTTGATGAATTCGCGCAGATCCTTGTCCTCCGGCCGCAAGACCCAGGACAGATAGGAGAATTCGCCGATCGAGCCGACGACCTTGTAGGTATCGGGAACGTTCTTCATCAGCACCGCCGCTGAAGGTGAGGCGATGACAATGGCGTCGACCTGTCCGGAGGCCAGGGCGACATGGGTTTCGGGGAATGAGGTGAACAGCTTCAGTTCGCCGACACCTTTGCCACCCTTGTCCTTGAGCTCCTTGTCATAGGCTTCGATGATCGGCTGCACGGACGACGCAAGCTGCGTCGCCACCACCATGCCCGTGATGTCTTCCGGCTTCTTGATGCGGGTCTCATCGGCGCGCACGACAATCACATTCTCGAACGACCCCGTCGGTCGGGTGTAGGCGTATTTCGCGGCCCGTTCGGCGTTGATGCCTGTAGACGTCGCCATCAGATCAAACTTCTTGGCAAGCAGGCCCGGCAGCAGGCCCTGGAAAGGAAGGTTGAGCTGGTCGAGCTTCACCCCTAGCTGGGTTACCACATAGTCCAGGATGTCCTTGTTGTAGCCGACGATCTGGCCATCACGAACGAACTCAAATGGTTCGAAGGCGGCCTCGGTGCCAACGACGATGGTGCCGCGCTGCTTGATCTGATCGATCAACCCATCGGCATGAGCGGGAGCGAGTGACAGGAAGAGCGGCGCGGCGGCAAGCAGGGACAGGACGCGGCGGCGCGAGGCGGAGAAAAACGCAATCATTGTTACCCTCTTTTTTCTTCGGTTTTACTGTGCTGGTAGGCGCGGCCGCTGTGTTTGAAGACGCGACCGATCATGTAGCTCTCGGAGTCCTTGATGCCGGGAACATTGGCCAGTTCGCTGACCAGGAAGTCATGCAGGCTGGTCGTTGACGGCAAGGTGAGCTGGATGATGATGTCGAACGGTCCGGTCATGGCGTAGACACTGTCGACGAACGAGTACTCGGACAGCTTTTTGGCAACGCTGATGATGTGCTCGCGATCGACATCGAGCCCGATGATTGCCGCGATGCCGACATCGCTGCGCAAGGGACGCACGACAGCCTGGATGCAGATATCCGGATCTTCCAGCACACGGGCCATTTTTCGCCGCACGGTCGCTTCGGTCACGCCGATGCGCTTGGCGATATCGACGCTCGACATCCTCCCGTCGACCTTGAGTTGGGAAAGCACCGCTTGTTCGGTATCGTCCAGGTCACTCGTACTGACGAAATCCCACATATATTCCCTAATTTTTGTCGATTAACGACTAGAAATTATAAAATTGCATAAGAAACCATTCATGACAATCCCACATGCGCCGAAAAACATCGAGCGCTGGAGAATCCGATCATCGCGAGAGATCTCGGAATGCCCGTTTGGTTCATGGAAGATGGCGCGTTGAGGGAGTTCAGGCAGCGTGATCACGCCTGCCAGGCGTCAGACCCGTCTGGAAGGATACCCACGCACTGAAACAGCGTCACAGTCGATCGAAGATCAAGGCCTGGAAGGATGTCGGCGATAGCCGCCCGCGCTTCGCGAAGCGCGCCATCCGGCTGAAAAACGCAAAAAGACCGGCCAGTGGCCGGTCTTTTTGTAAATCAAGACTTGGGAGAAGCTGGTCTCAGCTTTCCTTGGGCGTCAACACCTGACGGCCGCGATACATGCCGGTCTTCAGGTCGATGTGGTGCGGGCGGCGCATTTCGCCGGAATTCTTGTCCTCGACATAGGTCGGGGCCTTCAGGGCGTCGGCCGAGCGGCGCATGCCGCGCTTGGACGGAGAGGTTTTTCGTTTCGGAACGGCCATGGATATGCTCCATTACATGGTCAAAAAAGCCCCGCCTGCCCTCGTGAAAGGGCCGTTGCAGGGGCCGGATCTGAGAAAGTCGGGTGCCTATACACGCCCTGTGCCGTTTTGGCCAGCACCACCGCGAATTTTTTTGAGTTGGCTACTGTAGACAACCGACATAGGCGCCGGACCGGCCCGCCCGCCGCTCGATCAGGTTGGCGAGCCGTTTGAGGCCCGGTCCGGGCTTTGCCGGATTGCGTTCGATCGGGTTGGGCAAGGTGACGGTCAGCAGCGCTGCCTGCCGCCGCGACAGCTGTTTGGCCGAAACTCCGAAATGATGCTGGGCGGCGGCCTCGATGCCATAGATGCCCGGCCCCCATTCGGCGATGTTGAGATAGATCTCCATGATGCGTCGCTTCGACATGACGGCATCGAAATAGACGGCCAGCGGCAGTTCGACGACCTTTCGAACCGTGCCCAGCGGCCGCGACCACAGAAAGAGGTTCTTCACGGTCTGCATGGTGATGGTCGACGCACCGCGCGTGGCCTCGCCGGCGAGCGCGTCGTCGACCACGCCCTTCAATTCGCCAAGGTCGACGCCGCGATGGAAACAGAACTGCCCGTCCTCCGACATGATGACCGAATGCGCCAGCACCGGCGCCACGTCGTCGATCGAAACCCAGCGGCGGTCGTAGCCGGAAAACGTCGCCAGATCCTTCAGCATCAGCGTCGAAACCGGATGCACGAACGATGGCAGATAGAGGAAGGTCAGCACAGCCGGTATCAGCGCCATCACGAAAAGTACGGCAATGCCGCGCCGGACCCAGCGTTTGAGACCGATGCGGTTGCCGCCTTTCGGTCTCCCCGCCATGTCCAGCCCTTCGGTTTCGTGATCGACGATCGGTTCCGTCAAGCCGCCCAACCCGTGCTACTCCCCCTCCCCGGCATAATGGCGCTTGGCTTCTTGCGCAATGTCTGAGTGTCGGCTACCCGTCCCGGCCATGACGAAAGACGATCAAATGGCGTTCGAAACCATCCTTGTCGAGCACGCGGCCGCGATCGACGCGCAATTGCGCCAGATCCTCGACGGACGCGCGCTTGCCGGGGAAATCGCGCGCCCGGAACGTCTGATGGCGGCGATGCGCCATGGTGTGCTGAACGGCGGCAAGCGCTTGCGTCCCTTCCTTGTCATGGAGGGCGCCGCGTTGTTCTCGGCCGACGGGGAGGCCGCGTGGCGCGTGGCGGCAGCGCTTGAATGCATGCATTGCTATTCGCTGATCCATGACGATCTGCCGGCCATGGACAACGACGATCTGCGCCGTGGCCAGCCGACCGTCCACAAGGCTTTCGACGAGGCGACGGCCATTCTTGCCGGTGATGCACTGCTGACACTGGCCTTCGACATAATCGCCGATGCGGCGACCGTACTGCCGCCGGAACGCAAGGTGGCGTTGCTACTGACGCTTTCCCGCGCTGCCGGCGCCGGCGGCATGGTCGGCGGCCAGATGCTCGACCTCGAAGCGGAACGGCGTCGGCCAGATGAGGCCGGCATCATCCGGCTTCAGGCGATGAAGACAGGCGCGTTGATCCGCTTTGCCTGCGAAGCTGGTGCGATTGTCGCCGGCGCCCCGGCGCAAGACCGC
Source organism: Mesorhizobium sp. PAMC28654 (assembly GCF_020616515.1). Classification (GTDB taxonomy): domain Bacteria; phylum Pseudomonadota; class Alphaproteobacteria; order Rhizobiales; family Rhizobiaceae; genus Mesorhizobium. The sequence goes on along the minus strand of NZ_CP085135.1, from coordinate 4,592,013 downwards.
GAACGGCTGGCCGAATTCGGCTCGGCGATAGGGCTTGCCTTCCAGCTCGCCGACGATCTGCTCGACCTGACGGCCAATGCGAGCCAGATGGGCAAGGCGACCGGCAAGGATGCCGCGGCCGGCAAGGCGACGCTGGTGGCGCTGCATGGCGCGACCTGGGCGCGAAGCCAGCTCCAGGGCCTCGTCGATCAGGCCCATGCCTTGCTCGAGCCCTATGGCGAACGCGCGGCACTTCTGAAGGAGGCCGCCAAATTCGTGGCGGTCCGCAGCAACTAAGGCGCGGTTTTGCTCCACGAACGAAATTTTAATGTAAATGAAGCGTAATCCCCACCATTAAAATGATGCGTATGTGTTGGGGTTGCGCATGCCGGAATATTCTTCCTTTATCCGGTCGATCCGGATTCGCTACCTTTCAGGATTGTTGATTTTCGCACTGGCTTCCGCCGCGATCATGGTTGCGCTGGATCGAGTGAATTCCTTCCGTCGCGACATTGAGGCCGTGAGCAGCAACCTCGTCGTCTTCACGCGCGACTTGCGCAACGCGACAAGTTTCGCCGAAACGACCGGCACCGCCTGGCAGACGGAAACGCGCGATGCTCTCGCCACATCGGCGCGTGGCCATTCGGAGCGCTTGACCAGCGACATCGAGACACTCGATGCCCAGATCACCGCGATCCGGCCGCGCCTCTCGAAGCGGACCGTCAACGAGCTCGATTCCGCGTCCGTCAACGGCGACCTGTTCTGGTCGCCGCGCGACATGGTGCGCAGTTTCAACCTGATGTCGGTGGCACAGAAGGCCGATGAGTGGAGCTATCGCGAGATCCGCAACCAGAATGACCTGGTTGCACAGCCGATGCTAGTCCGTGTCCGCACCGCCATGGATGACGAGCGTCATCTGGTCGATGCCGCCAGCGACAGGCTGCTCTTGTGGGCAAGCGGCCTGCTGTTCGGCGTGCTTGCCATCGTCGCCTTCTGGATCTTCCGCCCGATGGAAAAGGCGATCCGGCGCGCCTTCACCGAATCCGCCGCATCCCTGTTCAAGGCCGAAGCAGCCGACCGCGCCAAATCGGAATTCCTGGCCAATATGAGCCATGAGATCCGCACCCCGATGAACGGCGTGCTGGGCATGGCGGAACTGCTTGCCAAGACTGAGCTTACGTCGCGCCAGAAGACCTTCACCGACGTCATCGTGAAGTCCGGCAATGCGCTGCTGACCATCATCAACGACATCCTCGATTTTTCGAAGATCAATGCTGGCCAGCTCACGCTGGACCCGGCGCCCTTCCGCCTTTCCGAAGCGGTCGAGGACGTGGCGACCCTGGTGTCGGCGCGCGTTGCCGAGAAGAACCTGGAACTGATCGTCCGCGTCGACCCGCGTCTGCCCGCCTTCGTCGTCGGCGACGCCGGACGTATCAGGCAGATCATCACCAACCTGCTCGGCAATGCGGTGAAATTCACCGAAAAAGGCCATGTCCTGATCGATGTCGGCGGCGACACCGTGGATGGCGTGGTTCAGCTCAAGGTCCGGGTCGAGGACACCGGCATCGGCATTCCAGCCGAGAAGCTGCAGAACGTGTTCGAAAAGTTTGCCCAGGTCGACGGTTCCTCGACACGCCGCCACGAAGGCACCGGCCTCGGCCTCGCCATAGCCGCCCGCCTTGTCGACCTGATGGGGGGGAAGATCGGCGTCGAGAGTGAGATCGGCCGGGGTTCGGTGTTTTGGTTCGCCGTGCCGCTGCCCGCGCACAAGGCCCAGCAGCGCGACGAGAGCGTGCCGGTCGACGTCACTGGCGCACGGGTGCTGGTCATCGACGACAATCCGGTCAACCGCGAAATCCTGCTCGAACAGCTCCGAAGCTGGAGCTTCGACTGCGCCGCCGCCGAAAGCGGCGCTGTCGGCCTGGCTTTCCTCGACCGCGCCTGCCAGTTGGGTGCGGCGGTCGACTGCATCATCCTCGACTATCAGATGCCGGGCATGAACGGCGCCGATGTCGCCAGAGCCATCGCCGCCGACAGTCGGCTGAACACCATTCCGGTCGTGCTTTTGACGTCGGTCGATCAGGTCGATTTCGGCAGGATGATCATCGATTACGGCATTGCCGCGCACCTGACCAAGCCGGCCCGCTCCGCTGTGCTGCTTGGTACGGTCATCTCGGTCGTCCAGAAGGCCCGCGCGCAGGGCAGCAAGGCACAGTTCGTTCGCGAACCGGTCGCCGTTGCCCAGCCGTCGGTGCCAGCCTTCACCGTCATTCGCGGCCCTGCCATTCCGGTCTCCACCGCACCGGAATCGACCGTGACGCCCAACGGCCCGATCGACATCCTCATCGCCGAGGACAATGACGTGAACCAGCTGGTCTTCGGCCAGATCCTCAACGGGCTGGGGCTGAGCTACCGCATCGCCGGCAACGGTCGTACGGCGGTGGAGATGTACCGGGCGCTGCGGCCCAAGCTGATCCTGATGGATGTCTCGATGCCCGAGATGAACGGCTACGAAGCGACGCGCGCCATCCGGACCATGGAGGCCACGACAGGCAGCCACATACCGATCATCGGCGTCACCGCGCATGCATTGAAGGGCGACCGCGACAGATGCATCGAGGCCGGCATGGATGACTATCTGCCAAAGCCGGTTTCCCCGGATCGCCTGGGGACGAAGATCGGCACCTGGCTCAGCGAGACGGTGGTGGCCAAGACGGCGTGATGCATGCCGCCCGAAAGCGCGCAGAGTTTTTGGGATCACGGCATGCACAAAAACAAAAATACAGGGCACCTGTCCGTGCGTCAGACGGCTGCGTCCAGATGATAACGGCGCATCCAGTCAAGGCTTGTCTCGTCGGCGAGCTTTGCAACGCCGGGCCGCACGTCATCGGCACTCGGCGCTTGAACCCCCAGGGCTTCACAGATGGACAACAACGTCGCGGGCGGACTGCTTGAAAGACGCTCATAGCCAACCCGCAGCGGGGTTATGCCTTGCGCCGCGAACCAAATATTCCAGGCCGCATCATAAGCTTCAAGCTCGGTGACCTCCTGTTTGATCCGCTGGAAATCGTACCGAGGTTCCCCTGGGGGCCCCACCCTTTCGATCTCGGTTCCATCGGGCGCGATATGCCAAAGACCGGTTTGCTCCGCCTTGACCAGGGAGATGGCCTGCGCGAGCTTGTTCTCACGCGAGAGATGTATGTACAGGATATCGCCAAAGGCCCTTTCAAGACGCGCTTTGTCCGATGGCAGTCTTGGGAAGATCTGATCGAGGATCGCCGAGAGTTCATCAAGATTCTCTCTCATCAAGCGAAGGCCGAAGATGCCTGTCCCACCCTTGCCAGCGGTGATCGCCGCGCCGAGATAGGCGGTATTGAATTCGAGGTCGCTCATCGTGTCGCGAGCGGGCAGATTCCACTCTTGTGCCCACTCCGACACGTCCTGCCGCCGATAGAATGAGTGAGGATCCCCGGCCGTCTTCGTCGACGCCAGGAGCTTGCACAGCAAAGTGCTGCCGGTTCTCGGCGTGCCGCAGATGATATATGCGTCGAACATCCTGCTGCCCTTGGCGTGCATCGCAGCCAGGGCAACCCCGGCCAATCCACCGCCGCCTATAGTCGAAATTGTCGCTGGATGCGACGGGCGTGTTTGAGCGGCGAAAAAACGCGGGTATCGACTTCGAGGTCGTAACTCATACCCGCCTGCACGCTTGTATATTACCAGCGCGCCAGCCTGTCGCCCCGCCGGGCTTCGCGCGCCTCGAGCACCTCAAGCGGTGAGGCGCTGGAGATCAAGCGGGGCTCATCGTTTCCGTGAACCGGTGAAGTGCTCTAACCGCGCCGGAATGGATAGAGGAATTGCCGCCAATATCCCCTCGGTACCGGATGGCCGTGAATCCCATAGCCCTTCGGCCACCGTCCCTCGGGCAGATGGTAGGTGCCGAACAGCCGGTCGAGCAGCGGGAAATGGATGGCGAAGTTGACGTCGATCGCCTCTTTCTCGAGGCCGTGATGCCAGTGATGATAGCGCGGCGACACTAGCACTTTTTCGACCGGGCCAAAACTCGTTCCGACGTTGGAATGGATGAAAGACGAATAGACATAGACGATCAAGATGTAGGTCTGGATCGCCGATTCATCGAACCCCAGCACGAACATCGGCGTGGCGGTCAGGCTGCGTAGCACGATGATTTCCAGGAAATGCATCCGCGCCCCGGCAATCCAGTCCATCGACTTGGCTGAATGATGCACGGCATGGAAATTCCACAACCAGGGAATGCGATGGAAAGCCCTGTGCACCCAATATTGGGCAAGATCCGTCAGAAACATCACCGCCACCAACTGCACCAGCCAAGGCAAGTCGTGGACCCAGCCCCGCAATGAGCCGAAACCGCCCTGCGCATTGACCAAATTGGACGGCGCCAGGGTCAGGTAGGTCAATATCTGCACCAGCAGCGACGAAACCAGATAATAAAACAGGTCCTCGCGCCATTCGTCGCGGAACACCGTCTGATCCCTGCCGCGAGCGAAAATGCGCTCGAGCGGAACAAACAACACACCCATGAACAGGGCATTTAGAATGAAGAAATCGAGGCCGAAGAAGACCCCGTCGATCCGCAGGTCATGGCGCACCGGGAGCATGCCGAGCAGCGACGCCAGGAGCACGGTGAACATCGCCGCCGCGCCAAGTGTCTTTTCTCTACGCAGCATCATGCTCAGGATGGCCAGGATATAGCCGGAGATGAGCACGAAATAGAGTACCGGCTTGAAGAACAGCATCTGGTGGATGGGAGCCAGATCCGGCATCGAGGTCAGCGATGGGTAGCGCAATACGATGACCATCAGCAGGCCGGTGATGCCGGCAAGCAACCCGATCGAACCGGACAGCCAGCCGGAACCGAATGGACGCTTGGATCGAGGCGTTTCGAGCTCGCCGACAATCTTCTTAAGGAAATTTGCCACCGGCATGATGCCCCTTTTTGTCAAAGGCCGTGAATAGAACCCGCATTGTAAATGCTGATCCTGCTCTTGCTATGACAGAACTCATTAAGATTTAATCGACGCCGCCCTGACCGTCGGCATCTTGCTGCAACATTGGCAATTGCCTATTGGCGTTGCTGGCGATTGGCGAAAGCAGCGCGGTGGAAGACGCCAGCCGCTACAACAGGAATCTCTTCTGGATGAGACGGGCGCACTCCAGCGGCGTGCCTACGCTGGTGTCGACTTCGAGGTCGTAATTTATATTCTGGTGCACGCGCTCATACTGCCAGCGCGCCAGGCCCGGCAGCCTGTCGGCCCGCTGGGCTTCGCGGGCCTCCAAGACCTCCAGCGGCGCCATGACGCCGACCAGATGGAGATTGAAGGCTGACAGCAGGTCGACATATTCCGATATTTCGCCATCGCACAGCACATCATCGGCGATCAGATTGTTGCCTTGCCGCGCCATCGCGGCGATGGCGTGGCGCATGCCGCGCAGGGTTCGCGCCCCTGTCGGTCCGGTCCTGATCACGACCGAAGGCTTGCCGTCCTGCCGGATGGTTTCATAGGAAAAACCGTCCGCATGGTCCTGCAGGGCTTCCGGCAACATCTCGATGAACGCGTCCATCTGGACATGCAGGAAGGGCTCGGCGGTTATCGTCTGCAACGCCCTGGCGATCGAGCTTTTGCCGGCGCTGCCGACACCATTGAGAAGAATGATCTTGGCGGTCATGCCAGCTGTGCCCTCAACAGGAATTTCCGACTGTTCTACCGGTTGCGCATGACCAGGCATGAGCCACCGACGCTGTGCAGTTTCTGGCAGATGATGTCGGCATTGGCCCGGGTATCGGCCCCGATCCTGACCGCATAGATGCCGCGCCGGCCGATTGGCGTGCGCACCCGGCTGATCACCGGATCATGACTGGCGAGCAACGCTGGGAACCGGCTTCTCACCCTGAGCCACTGGTTGAGCGCGGCGGAGCGGCGAAAATTGCCGGCCACCTGCACGCCCCATGGCATGACGTTGATCGAGGCCATCGCCACGGTCGTCGACATAATCGCCGGCAACCTGCGGCAAGCAACGGCGAAACTCGCCTTGGGATCAAGCGGCTGGGAGGTCCCGGCGTAGGCCGTGTCGGTGAACTTGTCCACCGGCTCGCCCATGATGTCGAAAACGTAGCTTTCGGTTTCCATCGGCAGGAAACCGCCGGAACTCAACCAGCGCGACACCCGGTTCTCGCCGGCATTGTAGGCGGCCGCAGCAAGGCCGAGATTGCCATAGGTGGTCTTCATCTCGGCGAGATATTTCGCCGAGGCCGGGATCGCCTGGGTGATGTCGAAGGAATTGGCGAGGCCCCGCATCTTGGCGGTGCCCGGCATGAATTGGGCGATGCCCTCGGCGCCAACCGGACTGATCGCATTCGGATCAAACCGGCTCTCCTTCCAGATCAGCCGGGCGAAGAAATCCTTCGGCAGGCCGTTCTGATCGGCATAGGCCTCGATCAGATTGCAAACCTTGTCGATCAGCCGCTGCTTGGCGGACTGGGGAGGATCGGCTTGAACGACAGTCGACCAGGTCAGTCCATACAGCAAAACCAGCGTCGCCCAGAGGAAACGCCGCATCTGATCTACTCGGCCGCGGCCTTGCCGCGACCAAACCGCTGCTCGATATAGTCAGCGACCATTTTCTCGAAATCCGCGGCGATCGACGGCCCACGCAACGTCGCGGCCTTCTTACCGTCGACGAACACCGGCGCTGTCGGCGTCTCGCCGGTGCCGGGCAGCGAAATGCCGATATCGGCATGCTTGGACTCGCCCGGACCGTTGACGATGCAGCCCATCACCGCGACCTTGAGGTTCTCGACACCCGGATATTTTTCGCGCCACACCGGCATGTTTTTCCGCAGATCCGCCTGGATGTTCTGGGCGAGTTCCTGGAACACGGTGGACGTCGTGCGACCGCAGCCGGGGCACGCGGCGACAATCGGCACGAACTGCCGAAAACCCATCGTCTGCAGGAGCTCCTGCGACACCTGCACTTCGCGCGTGCGGTCGCCATTCGGCTCCGGCGTCAGCGAAATGCGGATGGTGTCGCCGATGCCTTGCTGCAGGAGGATGCCCATCGCGGCGGAAGAAGCCACGATGCCCTTAGACCCCATGCCGGCTTCGGTGAGGCCGAGATGCAGGGCATGGTTGGAGCGCGTGGCCAGTTCCGTATAGACGGCGATCAGATCCTGCACGCCGCTGACCTTGGCCGACAGGATGATCTTCTCGCGGCCGAGGCCGATTTCCTCGGCCATTTCGGCCGACAGGATCGCCGACTGCACGATCGCCTCGCGGGTGACTTCCTGCGCCGTCAGCGGAAAGCCCTGGGCCTGGTTGTCGTTCATCAGCCGGGTCAGCAGCTCCTGGTCGAGCGAGCCCCAATTGACACCGATGCGCACCGGCTTGTCGTATCTGATCGCCATCTCGACGATATCAGTGAACTGCCGGTCCTTCTTGTCCTTGAAGCCGACATTGCCGGGGTTGATGCGATATTTGGCGAGCGCTTCCGCGCAGGCCGGATGATCCGCCAGCAGCTTGTGGCCGATATAGTGGAAATCGCCAACCAGCGGCACGTTGATGCCGAGCCGCAAAAGCCGCTCGTGTATGCGCGGCACGGCGGCGGCGCTATCGTCACGGTCGACGGTAATGCGCACGATCTCGGAGCCGGCACGATGCAGCGCTGCGACTTGGGCGACTGTCTGGTCGATATCGGCGGTATCGGTGTTGGTCATAGACTGCACGACGACAGGAGCGCCGCCGCCAACCATCACACCGCTGACATCGACACCGACCGAGGTACGGCGTGGAAATGGAGAGGAGAAATATCCGGTCATGGCCGGCTACCCTTTGTCCAACACTTTTGAATCCGCGCTTCCCGCTTCCCGAAACCGTATCGGGGTTGCGAGGGCGACGCGCCAAGGTCCGAGCATGAGGTGGAGGAGCAAAGAGGGCTTGTCAATGGCGACAGGTCGCCACTGCTTCACACCAGACCAGGGACGAGACCGGAAAATCCTCGGATCTCATAAAGTCAGGGACAACAACAACAGCTCCGGAACCCAGCCTCGGTTTCCGGCCGCTTGCGCCAAGATCGACAGCCACTGTCCGGCGGCCGATGCCGCCGGCAGGAAATCTCAAACTGTGGCTGCTAAATCAACGGGGCGTTAGTGTGTGGTCGCCCTCAGTTTTTCAATCTCGTCCTTGAGTGCCAGCTTGCGCCGCTTGAGATTCACGATATCGAGGTCGTCGACCGATGGATGGTTCATCGCGTCATCGATCTCGCGTTCGATGTCGCCGTGTTTCCGCTGCAACTCATCAAGATGGGATGCAAGAGACATGATTGGTTCTCCCTTTCATGGTTTTCCTCGATTGCAGCCGTCAAAGGCGCATCCACCGCAGGTCGCATCTGTGACGGCACGATGACACTGTGCCACCATCCGGAAGCGATGTCGAATGATCCGTGGTAGCATTCCACGACAATACGAAATGTGATATGGGCTGCCCGCCGGTTGCAAAAGACACCGGCCCCGCCCAATCAGGCCCAGTTTTTGGGCGCCGCAGACGTGCACACGGTAGAGAATGTCCGATCAGGAACAGGCCGATATCCGCCTCGAATTTTCCCGGCTGAAGCAGGAACACGCCGATTTCGACGCCGCGATCAACGCGATGATCGCGGTGAATTGCGACCCGCTGCAGATACAGCGCATGAAGAAGAAGAAGCTGTTCCTGAAGGACCGGCTGATGGCGCTGGAAGACAAGATCATCCCCGACATCATTGCGTGAGACACCTATCCGGCGATCGAAAGCCTGGCGGCGCGGTCGCGCAGCAAGCCTATGAGATTGCCGGTGCGCTCCTCGGAAGTGTCGATGGGGACAACCAGGCACATCGTCGCCTCGACCTTGCCGGGCACTGAAAAGACCGGCACGGCAAGGCATTTCGTATAGGCATCGACAAGGCCCGAAGTGACGCAATAGCCGGTGGTTTGCGCCCTCGCTATGTCGGCGATGAAGTCGTTGAGCAGCAATTTGCGTCCATCAGGCAGGACGAGGTCATCCTGCGACACCATGCCCTCGATCCGGGCCCGCTCGAAGCCGGCAAGAAGCAACCGTCCCGATGCGGTCCAGGGCAGGGGTATCTGCAAGCCGGTGGCGGAGCTGATGCGGAACGGCCTGTTGCCCGGGCTTGAGTGGACGATCGTGTAGCGGCCGCTCTGCAGCATGCAGAGTTCCGAGGTTTCGCCAGTCTCACGCGAGAGGTTGTCGACCTCCTGGCGTCCCCTTCTCAGCAGGTCGTTGCCCCGCACGTAATCCATTCCATAGAGATAGAGCTTCTTGCCGAAATAGACGCGGTTGCCGTCGCCAGCCATTTCCAGCAGCCCCGCATCGACCAGCGACCGCACCAGCGTGTAGGTCGTCGAACGGGGCGCGTTCACCCCCTTGGCGAGGTCGCCAATGCCGATCGCCCGCTGGGTCGTGTGAAGAAACTCCAGGATCTCGAGCACCCGGTTGAGCCCCTTCTCACGCGATCCCGAAATCTTCTCGTCGGCGGAAACTGCTGGGGCACTGCCATCTTGCATTGTCGATTCCTGATGCTAGTATCTGTCTTGTACAGGATACATACGTCTCTTGTAAGAGACAATCGGCTATAGATCACTGACGCGTGTATCCGTTCAAAGGGGAACAACACGAAAGGAGGTCGCCGTGAACGACACATCCGGAAGACGTGATTTTCTGAAATTGGGAATGGCGGGACTGGCCACGGCTGGCGTGCTGGCAGCCGTCGATGCTCAGAAGGCCGCTGCCCAGGCAGCATCCGACAGCCTGCTGCGCACCGTGCTCGATCGCGGCAAGCTGATCGTCGGCACCGGCAGCACCAACGCGCCCTGGCATTTCGAGAACGATGCCGGCGAACTCGTCGGCATGGATATCACCATGGGGCGTATTCTTGCCAAGGGGCTTTTCGACGATCCGACCAAGGTCGAATTTGTCATGCAGGATCCTTCGCAGCGCATCCCGAACGTGACCACCAACAAGGTCGACATCACCATCCAGTTCATGACCATGAGCGCCCAGCGCTCGCAGCTGATCAATTTCTCCAGACCCTATTACGTGGAAGGCGTTGCCCTGCTGACCCTGCCTACCGCCGAGAACAAGACCTTCGACAAGCTGCTGGCCGGTGGTTCGGCAACGCGCATCTCCATCCTGCAGAATGTCGATGCGGAGGCATCGGTGCATATGGCTCTGCCGCAGTCGCAGGTCATGCAGATCGATACCCAGGCCAACGTGCTGCAGGCCCTGGAATCAAAGCGCGTCGACGCGGCAGCGGTCGATCTTTCGACAGTGCGCTGGCTCGCCTCGCGCAATCCCGACAAATATTTCGACGCCGGCAAGAGCTGGTTCTCGATGCTTTACGGTGCGGCACTTCGGCAAGGCGATCTCGACTGGCTGACCTTCGTCAACGCGACCTTCACCATCGCCATGTTCGGTCATGAGACGGCGCTCTATGACGCCGCGTTCAAGGACTATTTCGGGCAGGAGCCGCCGGCGCGCCATCCCGGCTTCCCGGTCATCTGATCCGAGCGGACGGAAGGGCGCAACCAGCGCCCTTTCGTCCGCCGACGACCCTCGACACAGAGGCGGACGCATGGGCTATGCCCTCAATTTCAATCTGATCTGGCGACATTTCGACAAGCTCTGGGGCGGACTGCTGCTCAGTCTCGAGCTTGCCGTGATCTCCATCGCCATCGGCATCGTCATCGGACTGGTCCTGGCGGTCTGGTACGTTTCGGCCGGGCGTGTGGTGCGCACCATCATCGCCGCGTATGTCGAGTTCATCCGCAACGTGCCGCTGATCCTGCTCGTCTATCTGGTCTTTTACGGCCTGCCGACGGTGGTCGATATCGCCTACAGCGCGCAGACCTCGTTCGTGGCGACGCTGGCGCTCTACAGCGGCGCCTATCTGGTCGAGGTGTTTCGCTCCGGACTGGAGGCTGTACCGCGCGGTCAGATAGACGCTGGCAAGGCGATCGGCCTGACACCTTGGCAAAGGCTGCTGCATGTGCGCCTGCCGACGATGCTGCGCATAACGCTGCCCGCGCTCTCCAACACCTTCATTTCCCTTTTCAAGGACACATCCGTCGCGTCGGTCATTTCGGTCCCCGAACTGACCTATGGCGCCCAGTGGATCAACTTCAACACGTTCAGGATCGTCGAGGTCTATCTCGTCGTAACGGCGATGTACCTGCTCACGGGCTATGCGCTTCTCTATGCGCTCAGGCTTCTCGAGCGCTGGTTCAAGGTGGCGCACTAGATGATCAGCCAGATCGCCTATGCCTTGCCTTTCCTGGCCCAGGGCTTTGCCCTGACGCTCTGGGTATCGCTGCTGGTCGTGGTGTTTTCGCTGGTAGCCGGCGTCATCCTGGGCGTCGGCCTCGTCTATGGTCCCGTCCCGCTGCGCTGGGCGGTGCGCATCTTCAGCGACACCATTCGCGGCATACCGATCCTGGTGCTCATCTTCTTTGTCTATTACGGGTTGCCTGCCGTCGGCATCCATCTGCAGTCGTTCTGGGCGGCGGTCCTGGCACTCACCCTCTTCAAGACGGCACAGGTCATCGAATACCTGCGTGGCGCGGTTGGCTCCATACCAAGGGGGCAGTCGGAAGCGGCGATGGCGATCGGGCTGACCTTTCGCCAGCGGCTGGCCTACGTCATCTTCCCGCAGGCGTTCAGGCGCTTCCTGCCGCCCTGGATCAACGGCGTCACCGATGCGGTCAAGGGCAGCGCGCTGGTGTCGCTGCTCGGCGTCACCGACCTGATGCAGGCCATCAACCAGGTCATCGGCCGCACCTATGAGGCCATGCCGCTCTATATCCTCGGCGCGCTCATCTATTTCGCGGTCAATTACGCGCTTTCGCTGGCCAGCCGACGGCTGGAGCGGCGCTTCTCCTTCATCCGGGAATAGCAAGATGTCCACCAGTCCGAACGCCACCCCAGCCCTTCTCGACGTCTCCAATGTTTCCAAATCCTTCGGCGCCGTCGAAGTGCTGCGCTCGGTCAGCCTGCGGGTGGCGCGCGGCGAAGTGGTGACCGTCATTGGTCCTTCGGGCAGCGGCAAGACCACGCTGCTGCGTTGCGTGAACTTCCTGGAAAGCTATGACGGCGGTTCGATCCGGATCGACGGCAAGGAGGTTGGCTACCGCGACAGCGGAACACGACAACGCCGCAGCGAACGCGACCTCGCCGCGATGCGCGCCGAGACCGGGATGGTGTTCCAGAGCTTCAACCTGTTTCCGCATCTGACGGCGGCCGGCAACATCATGCTCGGCCTGACCAAGGTACGCGGCAAGACCAACGCCGAGGCGCGCACCATCGCCGAGCACTGGCTCGGGCGGGTCGGCCTCGCCCACAAGGCCGACAGCCTGCCCGCCGAACTTTCAGGCGGCCAGCAGCAGCGTGTCGGCATTGCGCGTGCCGTGGCGATGGGGCCGAAGATCCTGCTTCTCGACGAGATCACGTCCGCACTCGACCCGGAGCTGGTCGGCGAAGTGCTCGAGGTCGTGCGCAGCCTTGCCGAGGACGGCATGACGATGGTGATGGTCACGCACGAAATGGCCTTCGCCCGCGATGCCTCGAATCGCATCATCTTCATGGCCGACGGTGGCGTCAGCGCGGCGGGTCCGCCCGCCGAAATCCTGGCGGCGGACACAGACAACGAACGCCTCCGCGCCTTCCTGGCGCGCTTCCGCGCCTCGCATTTCTGACACAGGACGGGCGAAAGCCGTCGCAAGGAGCTTCTTTCATGACGCCTTATATCCGGCTCGCCGAGTTGGGCCTGACGCTGCCCGAACCGCCGACGCCCATCGCCAACTTCGTCACCCATGCCGAAAGCGGACGGCTGATCTTCCTGTCCGGCCAGGGCCCGCTGCGCGCCGACGGCACGCTCTTCACAGGCAAGGTGGGGGACGATGTCACCGTCGAGGAGGCCTATGGCCACGCTCGCCTCACGGGGCTCAATCTGCTCGCCGTCATGCATGCGGCCGCCGGCGACCTGGGCCGTATCGTGCGCATCGTCAAGCTGCTCGGCTTCGTCAATGCGATACCGACCTTCAGCGACCATCCGAAAGTGGTCAACGGCTGCTCCGATCTCTTCGCCGATGTCTTCGACAAGATTGGCGGCCATGCCCGCTCGGCGATCGGCGTCGGCTCCTTGCCCGGAAACATCACGGTTGAAATCGAGGCGGTCGTCGAGATCGCCGCCTGACCTGCCATCAATGGGATCTGCCAACATGAAAACCACTTCCGCCGACGGCTCCAACTCCACCATCCGCGAACGGCTCGGTCTTCGCCCGATCATCAACGTGTCGGGCACGATGACCGCGCTTGGCGCGTCTATTATCGTCCCGGAAGCGATCCGTGCGATGTCGGAAATCGCCTCACAATGGGTGGAGATGGACGACCTGCAGCGGGCCGCCAGCACGATCGTCGCGCGCCTCACCGGCGGCGAAGCTGGTTTCATCACAGCCTGCTGCGCCAGCGGCATCACCATGGCCATTGCTGGTGCGATGACGGGAACCAACCTGCTCGCCATCGAACGCCTGCCGGACGACGCGGAAGGGCTGAAGTCGGAGGTCATCGTCCAGCTCGGCCACATCGTCAACTACGGCGCGCCGATCGACCAGTCGATCCGGCTGGCGGGCGCAAGGACCATCCCAGCCGGCACCGTCAGCGTGACGCAGGACTATCATGTGCGCGACGCCATCCGCGACCGCACGGCGGCGGGCCTCTACGTGGTCGCCCACCACACCGTGCAGTACGGCATGCTGTCGCTGGAGGAGTTCTGCGAGATCTGTCACGCCAGGGGCGTTCCGGTGATCGTCGACGCGGCTTCCGAATACGATCTGCGTGGCTTCCTGGCGCGCGGCGCCGACATCGTCATCTACAGCGGGCACAAATTCCTCAGCGGGCCGACCAGCGGCATCGTCACCGGACGCAAGGATCTGGTGCGGGCCGCCTACCTGCAGAATCGCGGAGTCGCCAGGGCGATGAAGGTCGGCAAGGAAAGCATCGCCGGCACCATGGCCGCGTTGGAAGCCTGGGAAAGGCGTGACCATTCTGGCATCCGCCAGCGCGAGGAAGCAGCACTCAAGCTGTGGAAGGACGCGTTGCACGGCCTGCCGGGCATCGCCGCGAAGATCATTCCGGACCCAACTGATAATCCGCTCGACCGGGTGCAGATCTTCGTATCACCCGAGAGCCGGTTTACCGCCGCTGGCCTCGCCTCGGCGCTGGCCACAGGCTCGCCGCCGATTATCGTGCGCAACCACGAAGTCGAGCGCGGCCATTTCTTCCTCGATCCGTGCAACCTTCATCCTGGCGAAGCAGAGATCGTCGCCGAACGCCTGCGCGCCATATTGACAGCGGCCGACCGGCCCGCCGGCGCCATGAAACCCGCCCGCAAGGATTCGTCCGGCGCCTTGCGCTGGCCAGATTAATACATGTCGCCCAAAAGTGCGCAGCGGTTTTGGGGCAACGACATACATAAAAACAAAGGCTTAAAGCGCGTCACATGAATCTGTTCAAACGCGACGCGCTTTAGCACGGCGCCGCGACAACACGACCGCACACGGCCTTTGGCGCCAACCGTATCGGCGCGACGAATCGCGGAAAGATGCATCCGCGCTTCGTCGCGTGCTGGATGTTGCCGTGGCCGGAGTGGCGGGTGGATTTCGACTGTCACATGCATGTCCAAGAGCCGCTCCCTCAGCAAGGGATTGGGTTTGCAAGCATCAGCCCCCAGGCTGGACAGCAATTCCATGCGTGTTATCCATCTGTTGCAGAAAATGCGAAAGAAGGACCACGGATAGTCTACACTGGATTCAAATCACACTGGCAGTGACGCGCCCGGGGAATGACTGAGATGCGTGCATCAGGAAATGCCAATGCGACGGGATAAATTATGGCCTGCCGCAATTGTCTGCTTCTCCGGAGCGCTCTTCATCCCCGGCTTGGCACTGGCTGATGACCCGATGGTGCTGCTCGACAGCGATGGGCTTGTGGTCAGGGCTCATCTCCAGGCTGGCCTGAACATCGTCTCCGAACAAAACCTGTTCTGGAACTATGCCGACACGTTCGCGGCAGGCGCCGGTTTCAATGCGAACCCGACCTGGCTCGAAGGCTATGTCAAACCCGGCCTGAGCTTCTCCAAGGAACTCACCTCCGTCGTGTCGGCCTACGGCCTGATCTCGCTGGTGGCTTCAGGCACGCTGGGCATCGACGCTTATCACACCGGCAACACCGGCCGCATAACCCTCGAGGAGGGTTATCTCGGCCTGCGCTCCACCAACAAGGACGGCGGCCCTACATTCGACTTCTCGCTCGGACCGCGCGAATTCAAGGCGGGCACGGGCATGCTGCTCGCCAATGGCGGCTCCAGCGGCTTCGATCGCGGCGCGCTCAAGCTCGGGCCGCGCAAGGCGTGGGAACAGGCCGCGATAGCTCGATTCGGCATGGACGGCTTTACCGGCACGGCTTTCTATCTGGACGCCAACGAGCTGTCCGATACCGACAGCCACACCAGGATCGTTGGAACCGATTTTCGCTATGACGCGGGAACCGAGAACTTTGCCGGAGCCACGATCGGCCACGTACTGTCCTCCGACGCCCCCTATCCGAAAGCCGCGCCCAACGGCATCGGTGCGCCGAGCATCTTGCCCGGGGGGCGTGATGGCCTGAATTTCGTCAACCTCTACAGCCGCGTCAGCCCCAAGCAGGGGAGCTTCGAGAACTTCTTTGTTGGCGGTGACTTCACCTATGAATGGAACAACCGCATCGACATGGCGGCATGGGCCGGCCGGGCCCAGGTCGGCTACACCTTCACTGAGTATTCATGGGCGCCAACCATCACCTATTCGTACCAGACATTTTCGGGTGACAATCCATCGACCTCGAAGCTCGAACGCTTCGATCCGCTCTTCTACGAGGGCAGCCCGAGTTCCTGGTCGACCGGATCGAAATCGTCGATGCTCTTCATCAACTCCAACGTCAACGCCCACCAGCTTAGCCTGCGCGTGACGCCGACGGACCGCGACACCTTCACTCTCCGCTACTCCTATATCGACGTCAATGAACTGCGCAGTCCGATCCAGTTCGGTCAGGCGACGCGTGTAGACGACTCTTCCGAGGGCGTTCCGAACGCGGTCACAGGTGCCACGGCCAAGCATCTCGCGGATGACATCTTCCTCGAGTACAACCGCGTACTGAACCCCAATATATATCTTACCGCCGGCTTCAGTGTTTCCTTTCCCGGGCCCGGAGCGGCCTCGCTCGTCAACGGCAATCTGCCAGTCTGGACAGGAGGTTTCGTCAATGTCGTCGCCAATTACTGAGACGGATTCAGCAAGGAAATCCGGTCTTGCCGCCATACTGGCCTTCACCTTGGCGCTTGGCGCGGCGATCGTGCCGGCGATTTCCCATGCCGAGGAGACAACCCCCATGTCAGCCGAAGCGTCCGATCCCGGCAAACTCGGATGGATGGTCGGTGCGCCCCCGCCCGCAGACAAGATCATCCGGTTTTCCGATCCCGATTATTTCAGTTTTCCCAAGCTGCGCTGGACCGCTTGTCATTTCCGCCAGCTGATGCCGACGGTCGGTGTCAGCCGGGGGCTCGGCGCGCCGGTGCCTCTCGAGCGCAAGCTCGACCCGACGATCGACGCCATCACCTTCACCCCACTGGGCAGCGACAAGCCGATGAACTGGGAGGCGTCGCTGGCCGCCAACTACACCGACGGCATCGTCGTCCTGCATGACGGCGTCGTCGTCTACGAGCGCTATTCCGGCTGCCTGAACGATACCGGCCAGCATGGGGCGATGTCGGTGACGAAATCGCTCACCGGGCTGCTGGGCGAGATGCTGGTCGCCGACGGCAAGCTCGACGCCGGTGCCAAGGTCGCCACCATCGTGCCGGAGCTGGCCAAGAGCGCCTTCGGTGACGCGACCGTCCGGCAGGTGCTGGATATGACGACAGGCCTCCGCTACAGCGAGGATTACGCCGATCCCGATGCCGATGTCTGGATCTATTCCGCGGCCGGCAATCCCTTGCCCAAGCCTGCCGACTATACTGGTCCGCGCACCTACTTCGAATACCTGCAGACCGTGCGCAAGGAAGGCGAGCATGGCAGCGCCTTTGGCTACAAGACCATCAACACCGATGCGCTGGGCTGGATCATCGCGCGCGTCACCGGAAAATCCGTCGCCGACCTGTTGTCGGAGCGGATCTGGAGCAAGATGGGCGCCGAGCAGGACGGCTACTACACCGTTGATTCCATCGGCACGCCCTTTGCCGGCGGCGGGCTCAATGCCGGCCTGCGCGACATGGCCCGGATCGGCCAGCTGCTTCTCGACGACGGCGTGATCAATGGCCAGCGCCTCGTGCCGGCGGCTGCGATCGCCGATATCCGCGCCGGCGGCGACAAGGCGGCATTCGCGAAAGCTGGATACTCTCTCCTCAAGGGCTGGAGCTATCGCGGCATGTGGTGGATCTCCAACAACGAGCATGGCGCCTTCATGGCGCGCGGCGTGCACGGGCAGGCCATCTATATCGACCCGAAGGCGCACATGGTCATCGCGCGCTTCGCCTCCAACCCCGTTGCCGGTAATGCCGCCAATGATCCGACATCGTTGCCGGCCTATGAAGCGCTCGCCAGGCACCTGATGAAGTGACATCCCGCCACGGCGCGGGCAGTGCCGGCACACAGCCTGCGCTGCCCGTCCTTGCGGCTTTTGGCGAATTCCGCTAATGCGCGCCTTTGTCGCCGGGGAGCAAAAGCTTGGACGATCAACGCGCCGACGTCGCCATCATCATGGGCAGCCAGTCCGACTGGGCGACCATGCGCCACGCCGCCGAGACGCTGGAGGCGCTGGGCATCCCGCACAAGCGGCTGATCGTCTCGGCTCATCGTACCCCCGACCGGCTCTATGATTTCGCCAAGGGCGCCAAGGCTGCCGGCTACAAGGTGATCATCGCCGGCGCCGGCGGCGCCGCCCACCTGCCCGGCATGACGGCCGCGATGACGCCACTTCCCGTTTTGGCGTGCCCGTGGAATCGAAGGCCCTGTCGGGGCAGGACTCGCTGCTTTCCATCGTGCAGATGCCGGCCGGCATTCCGGTGGGCACGCTGGCCATCGGCAAGGCAGGCGCCGCCAACGCGGCCCTTCTGGCCGCCGCCGTGCTGGCGCTCAACGACGAAAAGCTTGCCGCGCGACTGGATGCCTGGCGCGCCTCCCAGACCGCCAAGGTCGCGTTAGAACCAACGGATACGCCGTGACCCTGCCCGCCGGATCGACGATCGGCATTATCGGCGGCGGCCAGCTTGGCCGCATGCTGGCGATGGCCGCGGCCCGTCTCGGCTACCGCACCGTGGTGCTGGAGCCGCAAGCGGATTGCCCGGCGGCGCAGGTCGCCAACCAGCAGATAACAGCCGCCTATGACGACCCGGCAGCCCTTGCCGAACTGGCTGATACCAGCGCCGTCGTCACCTATGAGTTCGAGAACGTTCCGGTGGCAGCAGCCAACGCGCTTGCCGCCAAGGTGCCCGTCTATCCACCGGCGCGTGCCCTTGAGATGGCGCAGGACCGGGTGACCGAAAAGACATTCCTCAATGGCATCGGCATTGCCACCGCGGATTTCCGCGCCGTCGACAATGACGACGAACTGGCGGCGGCGCTAAAAGCCTTCGACGGCAGCGGCATATTGAAGACGCGGCGCATGGGCTATGACGGCAAGGGCCAGCGTGTCTTTCGCAACATGGAAGCCGGCGGCTTTGCCGGCACCTGCGAGGCAATGGGCAATGTGCCGTTGATCCTAGAAGCCTTCGTGCCGTTCGAGCGCGAGATCTCGGTGATATCAGCGCGCGGCATTGACGGCGCGGTCACCGCCTACGACCCAGCCGAGAACGTCCACCGTAAGGGCATCCTGCACACCTCAACGTTGCCGGCCGGGATAAGTGCCGGTACGGCTGCAGCGGCACAGGCCGCGGCGTCAAAAATACTTTCGGCGCTCGACTATGTCGGCGTCATGGGCGTCGAATTCTTCGTGCTTGCCGATGGTTCGCTGCTGGCCAACGAGATTGCGCCGCGCGTGCACAATTCCGGCCACTGGACGGAAGCCGCCTGCATTGTCTCGCAGTTCGAGCAGCATATTCGCGCCGTGGCCGGTCTGCCGCTGGGAAACCCCGGCCGCCATTCCGACTGCGTCATGGAAAACCTGATTGGCGACGATGTCCTGCGGGTTCCCGAATTGCTTGCCGAACCCGACCTGATGCTGCACCTCTACGGCAAGGCCGAGGCGCGTCCTGGCCGCAAGATGGGTCATTTTACGCGGATCAGCCGACGCGGCTAAATCTCTTGTTTTGACGCAATTCCGGACGGAAAACCGTTTCACACTTTTCCTGGAATTGCTCCAAGGGCATGAATGGTCAATCCTCGACCACCAGGATGCGCCGAACCTACTGAACCTCGTCATCCTGGTTGTCGCCCGAACTGGCGCAACTCTCCCCCTGTGGGCAGGTCGTGTCGGCCTTGAGCTGCTTCGTGCGGTCATTGGTCAGCCGCGTCAGGCATTCCGACACGACCATCGGATGTATCGAGCCACCCTGGCTGCCGGAAGCGGCGTAATTGCATTCCGCGTTGCGAAAGACGATCCACCCCTGCTGCGCCGTCTGCAGCAATTGCTTGGTTGCGTCGTCAGCGCCGCCGATGATGGCCTGGTAGGTGCTGCTGAGCTTTGCATCGGCGGTCGCATAATCCTCGGCGGCACAGGTATTCATGCCCGACTGGCTGTCGTCATTGCGGTCGCACTCCTGCGCGAGGGCGGTCGACGCCGCGACCACAATGGCGAAGCAGGCGGGCAGAAGAATTCGGCGCATGATGACCTCCAGCGGCTTCGCGGCAGCGGCATCATTCCAGCCGGACCCTGTCCACGCAATGCCGCGAAGCCTTCGATGGCGGATATTTCAATGGCGCCGGCCAATCCGATCGGTTATGCGGCACGCTTGCGGTTGACACGGACAAGGCTCCTCGTTTATGAGCCACGCACAAGTTCAAAGGCGCGTCTTCTGGCGCGCCTTAAAAATTAGGCCCGGTGGGCCCAGACCGACAGGCAAGACCATGAAGATCAAGAATTCGCTCAAGGCGCTCAAGGCGCGTCACCGCGACAACCAGCTGGTTCGCCGCAAGGGCCGCGTCTATATCATCAACAAGACCGCTCCGCGCTACAAGGCTCGCCAGGGCTGAGTTTTTCGGCCGGAGGCCTTGGCCTCTGTCCGCGTGATGTCACCGCATCGGTCCGAGATTCGGATCGCTTTCGGCAGGCACGGTGTGGAAATTCAAAATGCCAGAGCACCGCGCGCCCGCAAGGACGCGCGGTGCTCTGCGTTTCGGCCTGCCGGCCGTCTTACGCGAAATTCAGTTTGACGTTCCGCTGTCCGGGACTAGGTTCCCATAATGCGGATTCTCCAGGCATTTCTCACCGCCCTTCTTCTGTCCGGCTCTATTGCGGTGCCGGCCTGGGCGGATGACCCGGTCACTCCTCCGGTTGCCGCGACAAAGGATGCCCGGCTCAATCAGCTGTTCATCGACCTGAAGCGCGAGCGCAATGAGAAGGCCGCGGAGCGGATCGCCGGGCGCATCTGGGGCGAATGGTCCCAATCCGGCAGTGCATCGATCGACCTGATGATGCAGTGGTCGCAAAAGGCGATCGAAAACCAGAAGTTCGATGTCGCGCTCGACTTCCTCGACCAGGTGGTGACCTTGCAGCCAAACTACGCCGAGGGCTGGAACCGCCGCGCCACCGTGCATTTCATGATGAAGAATTTTGGAAAGTCGATGTCCGACATCGATCATACGCTGCAGCTGGAGCCGCGCCACTTCGGTGCGCTTTCGGGCCTGGCGCAGATCATGGCCCTGACCGGCCACAAGCAATCGGCACTCGAAGCCTGGCAGAAGGTGCTGGCCATCTATCCGATGATGCGCAGCGCCCAGGATCAGGTCGCCACGCTGTCGGAAGAGCTTGCCGGCGAAGGCATATGATCTAAGGGATTAGGCAGTAGGGAATAGGCATTAGGCACCTGAACCTCCCCTCCTGCCTACTGCCTACTGCCTACTGCCTACTGCCTAGAACTAATTCCCCTCCACTGCCGTATATCCCCCAATGAACCTGATCTACGCCGTGCTTGCCTTCCTGATGGCTGTTGTGTTCACCCTGGTCGGGGTCACCCGCGTTGGCGCGTGGCTGATCGAACGCCGCAATCCCCCAATCGGCGAATTCGCCGACATCGATGGCGCCCGTATCCACTATGTCCACGTTCCGGCGCCGGCCCATGCCGACCTGCCGCCGATCATCTTCATCCATGGCGCCAGCGCCAATCTGAAGGACCAGATGCTGCCGCTCAGGCCGCTGCTTGAAGGCCGTGCCGAGATGCTGTTCTTCGACCGTCCGGGCTTTGGCTGGTCGGGACGCGGCCCCGGCAACAACGAAAACCCGTCGGCGCAGGCGAACACCATCGCGGCGTTGATGGACCGCCTTGGCATCAGGCAGGCGATCATTGTCGGCCATTCCTTTGGCGGCGCGGTGACTTCGGCCTTTGGACTTGAGCATCCCGACAAGACGCTCGGCCTTGTCTTCCTGTCTCCCGCCACCCATCCATGGCCGGGCGGCGCCACCTCCTGGTACTACGATCTGACGACAATTCCGGTTGTCGGCTGGCTGTTTTCCGAAACGCTGACCTATCCAGCGGGGACGCTGCAAATGGCGGATGCCACGACCTGTGTCTTTTCGCCTAACAAGGTGCCGGACAACTACGTCGCCAGCGCTTCGATCCCCATGGTGTTGCGGCCCTCGGCCTTTCGGGCGAATGCCACCGATGTCGCCGGGCTCTATCCCTACGCCCTCGGTGCCTCGCCGCATTACCGCGAGATCAAGGCGCCGACAGTGGTGATCTCAGGCGACCACGACAAGGTCGTCTACGCGCAAATCCACTCGGTCGGCCTTGTCAGGGACATCGCCGGCGCCGAACTTGTCTGGGTGCACAATCTCGGCCACAAGCCGGACTGGATCGCGTCGGACCTCGTTGTCGGCGCGATCGAGAAGGTCGCGGGCAAGGATGTCGATCTGCAGGCTCTCGCCAAGACGGTGGAAGCGCGTATCGCCAGCGATACTTATGGCGCCGGCAAATGCGCCGACATCAAGCTGCCGGAAGCCGAACTCGCGCCGACCTGAGACCTGTCCATTAACCGATTCAGATGACCAGTGCGGTGTCTTGCTGGGAACGCGATCGTAAAGGTCGATGACATCCTGGTTGAACATGCGCACGCAACCGGATGACGCGGATTTGCCGATGGACTTCCAGTCAGGCGACCCGTGTATTCGATAAAGCGTGTCGACCCCATCCTTGAAGATATAGAGGGCGCGCGACCCGAGTGGGTTGCTGATGCCGGGCGGCATACCCTGGCGCCATTTTTCCAGCTTTGGATCCCGGCCGATCATTGCCGAGGGGGGCGTCCAGGTCGGGCATTTGCGTTTCCATTGAACGATCGCACGACCCTTCCAGGAATAGCCTTGACGCCCCAGCCCAACGCCATAGCGCATGGCCTTGCCGTCCTTGAGGACCAGGTAAAGGTGTTTGTCGGTCGTGTTGACGACGATCGTGCCGGGTTTCTCTCCTGTCGGATCGTCAACGACCTGCCGCAGGAAGCGCTCATCGACCTTGCTGAAGGGGATCGCCGGCAACGCCCGACCGCCATCTTCGACCGCCCCATACATGCTGGCATAGTCGGGAGACACCCGTGTTTGAGGCGCGGCGACTTCGATCGGCGTCTTTTCAAGTGTCGGCTCAAGCGGCGCCGCATTGAGAGGACTGGCAACGCTGAGCGACTGCTTGGGCAGTTGGGCGCACGCCGAGATCGTGGAAACTCCAATAAGCGACAGCCCGGTCAGAAATGACCGGCGCGAGACGAGAGATGACATTCAATATACTTTCACGATGGGAAATGCAGACGGGCGCGGGGCGACTGTTAGCGCCGCCTCACCGCGTTTTGTAGAGGCGATCACGGCAACCCTGTGTCGAGACAAAGGTCGGGATCATTGTCCGTGCCTTTGTTGTATTATGGCCACAGGAGATGTGCACCAAGCCCGCGATACGCTTCCGTCTGGAAGAACGGGTTACCGGCTGCTCTGCACGTCCGACCCGACATAGGCAATGCGCAGCATGTTCGTCGAGCCGGGCGTCCTGAGCGGCACGCCGGCCGTGATGATGACCCGGTCGCCCGGTTTGCCGAACCCTTCCTCCAAAGCAATGCGGCAGGCACGGTCGACCAAATCGTCGAGGTCGCTGGCATCGGGCGAGACGACGCAATGCGTGCCCCACAAAAGCGACAGCCGCCGCGCGGTGTTGAGGATTGGCGACAGCGCGACGATCGGCACCTGCGGGCGCTCGCGCGCGGCGCGCAGGCCGGTATTGCCAGACGCCGTGTAGGTGATGATCGCCGACAGTTTCAGCGTCTCGGCGATTTCGCGGGCGGCCAGCGAAATGGCATCGGCGCCGGTCGCTTCCGGCTCGGAGCGCTGCGCGTTGATGATGCCGGCATAGGTCGGATCGGTTTCAACCTTGGTGGCGATGCGGTTCATCATCGCCACGGCTTCGACCGGATAGGCGCCCGCCGCCGATTCAGCCGACAGCATGATGGCGTCGGCGCCTTCGAAGACGGCGATCGAGACATCGGACACTTCGGCGCGGGTCGGCACCGGCGCGGTGATCATCGATTCCAGCATCTGCGTTGCGACCACCACCGGCTTGCCGGCGCGGCGAGCGGCGCGGGTGATCTGCTTCTGGATGCCGGGCACGGCCTCGAGCGGCATCTCGACGCCGAGATCGCCACGGGCGACCATCAGTGCGTCGGAAAGCTCGATGATCTCGGCCAGCCGGGCGACGGCCTGCGGCTTTTCGATCTTGGCCATGATCAACGCCCGGCCGCGCGCGATCTTGCGTGCTTCGGCAAGATCCTCGGGCCGCTGCACGAAGGACAGTGCGACCCAGTCGACGCCCGTGGCCAGCACCGCATCGAGGTCCTTGCGGTCCTTCTCGGTCAGCGCGCCGACCGGCAGGTCCGTATCGGGAAGGCTGACGCCCTTCTTGTCGGAAATGGTTGTGCCGGCGACAACGGTGCAGACGATCGACTTGCCGTCGCTCTTGACCGCCCGCAGCTCAAGCTTGCCATCATCGATCAAAAGACGGTGACCGGTCTCGACCGAGCTCAGGATTTCCGGATGCGGCAGATAAACCCTTGTCGAAGTGCCGGGCTCGGGATTGTCGTCCAGCGTGAAGGTCTGCCCGACGGTCAGCACTTCCTTGCCGTTGGCGAACTTGCCGACGCGCAGCTTTGGTCCCTGCAGGTCTGCCAGGATGCCTATCGGCCGGCCAACCGCTTCCTCGACCGCGCGGATGCGGCCGACAAGCGTGCGCATCAGCTCGTGATCGGTATGGCTCATATTGATGCGGAACACATCGGCGCCCGCCTCGAACAACTTCTTTAGCATCTCCTCGGAAGAGGAGGCCGGACCGATGGTGGCGAGGATCTTGACCTTGCGGCTGCGTCTCATTGACTGTTCGTTCCCGGGGCGGCTGGCGCGCCTCCCGTTGCGGGCTCGTCGGTCAGCTGGACCATCCAGCTTGCCTGCTCGCCCGTGTCATATTCCTGGAATCCGGCGCGCTGAAAGCCTCGGGCGACGCAATCGGTGACGCCGGCGATCTTGAACTCTTTTTCAGCCACGCACATGTTGATCGGGCCGTCCCAGCGTCCACCGCGCTCGGCGTCTTCTGCATAAAGATAGTAAAACCTTGATGACAGCGGCCCTTCGATCAGCGTCTTGCAGCTCGATCCTTCTATGTGCCACCAGCCCTCTGTGATCCAGCCGGCCTTGGCGCGATAGCCGATGCCGACGCCCACGAGGTTCTGCGTGGCGTTGCAGACGCGGAAATCGGCACGTGCCGGCGAGGCCATGACCATAGCGGACAAACCCACGGCAAGGGTCAGGAGCGGCATGGCAAAGGCGTAGCGCGCGCGCTGCCTGCCAGCGGAACCCATTCCAAAACCCCTGAAGAACCACATTAGCATCTCTCTGCGCCCCTTTTCGGAAAAGTCCGGGCGCATGTCAACGCGCCGTTCTGTCCAATTCCAATCGATTTAGAAAGGCCCTGGCGCGAGATTCCGTCGCTTCTGCCAGATTTCCGCAGAAACCGTGGCCAAACAACGGCATTGCGCGAGCGTCCTCTTCGTGGAATGACGATAGCACCCTCCCAGGAAGCCAGCGAACAGACCATTTCCCGCCAATGACCCGATCCACAGTTTTCGCGCCATTCGATATTGTCGAAGGCGACCGCAAGCGAGGCATTGTGCTGCTGGCCGACCATGCCCGCCGCGACCTGCCGGAAGACTATGGCAGCCTCGGCCTGCCCGACGCGGAATTCGAGCGCCACATCGCCTACGACATCGGTGTCGAGACGGTGACTCGTGAACTGGCCGCCTTGCTCGGCGTGCCCGCGATGCTCAGCAATTTCTCACGACTGCTGATCGATCCCAATCGCGGCGAGGATGATCCGACGCTGATTCGCCAGCTATACGACGGCACGGTCGTGCCGGGAAATTATCCCCTGGCCGAAGACGAACGCGAAAGACGTCTGGACCGCTTCTATCGCCCCTATCATGACGCGGTCGGGGCGATGATCGCATCGGTCGCGCAGGCGTCCGGCCAGGCACCCTTCATCTTCTCCGTGCATTCCTTCACGCCGGCCATGCAGGGCATCAAGCGTCCCTGGCATGTCGGTATCCTGTGGGACCTCGACGACCGCGTGGCGCGGCCATTGATCGACATGCTGGCCGCCGACAAAAACCTCGTCGTCGGCGACAACGAGCCCTATGACGGCGCGTTGCGCGGCGACACCATGTTCAAGCACGCCATCGTCAACGGTTTTGCCCATGCGCTGATCGAGATCCGCCAGGATCTGATCGCCGATGGCAAGGGTGCGCTGGCATGGGCGCAGCGTCTGGCGCCGATCGTTGACGCGATCGACCGCCGTCCCGATATACATGTGGTCAGGCAATTCGGCTCGCGCACCGGGCCGCTGTAAGACCGCAAGGAGGTTTCGATGACCGAACTCAACGACGAGCAAAAGCGCGATTTCGAGGCAGCGGCCTTTCGCCGGTTGGTCGAGCATCTGCGCGAACGCAACGACGTGCAGAACATCGACCTGATGAATCTCGCCGGCTTCTGCCGCAACTGCCTGTCCAA
Organism: Mesorhizobium sp. PAMC28654; assembly: GCF_020616515.1. Lineage (GTDB taxonomy): Bacteria > Pseudomonadota > Alphaproteobacteria > Rhizobiales > Rhizobiaceae > Mesorhizobium. Next base: position 4,565,677 of record NZ_CP085135.1, on the reverse strand, counting down.
CTGGTATCGCGAGGCCGCGAACGCCGAGGGCGTGGATCTCACCAAGGACCAATCGCGGGAAATCGTCTACGGCATGCCCTATGCGCAATGGCAGGCGCTCAACCAGACCGAGGCCTCCGAGGCCAAGAAGGCCGAATTCGAGGCAAGGCGACCCAAGGACCACTAAGTCGGCCGCCGACATTCGTCGGCCGCTTCAACGCCGCGTTTGGCCCAAATTCTTTCCTAAAGAGCGCTTGACTGAAAATTGAATCGATCTAATTTGCCGTCCGAAGCCATTTTCGGACCGGAATCGCCTTATGAACGCGTCAAACGCCATACAGATAGCCACTCGTGGACGATGGGCAGTAGCAGCCATCTTTCTCGCCAACGGCTTCCTGACCGGCAGCTGGGCGCCGCAGATCCCGGTGTTCCTGACCCGGCTGGATATCTCGAAGTTCACGCTCGGCCTGTTGATCCTGCTGTTCGGCGCCGGAGCGGTCATGGCAATGACCTGGTGCGGCCATCTGATTTCCAGGCATGGTTCGCGAACCGTGCTGCGCTGGTTCGGCCTGTGCGGCAGCCTCGGCCTTCTGGTCGTGGCGCTGGCGCCCAACGTGCCGCTGGCGGCGATCGCCATGTTCATCTTTGGCGGCTCGATCGGCGGCATGGATGTCGCCATGAACGCCAACGCGGTTGTGGTCGAACGGCGGCTCTCCCGCGCCATCATGTCGTCCTCGCACGGCTTCTGGAGTCTTGGCGGTTTCGCCGGCGGCGGGGCGGGCGGCTTCGCCATCCAGCATTACGGCCATCTTGCCCATGCGGCGGTGGTGACCGCTCTCGCCTTCGCCGTGATCGCGGTGGCGATCCAGCATCTGGTCGCCGAGGACAGGCCGCAGGCTCCCGAGCATCATAAATTCGCGCTGCCGACCAATCCGTTGGTCTATCTTGTCGGGCTGATGGCGCTGCTGACGATGATCTCGGAGGGCGCGGTGCTCGACTGGGGAGCACTTTATCTGCGCCAGGAGCTTGGCGCCGACCTTGCCGTCGCTGGGCTCGCCTACGCCGCCTTTTCCGGCGTCATGGCCATCATGCGTTTCTTCGGCGACGGCGTTCGCAATCGCTTCGGCGCGGTGTTGACGTTGCGCGTGTCGGCTCTCGTCGCAGCCACCGGCATGCTGGTGGCCGGCCTGTCCCCCTCGCCTTGGCTCGCCATCGCGGCCTTTGCCTTTTGCGGCTTCGGCATCGCCAACATGGTGCCGATCATCTTTTCGGCTGGCGGCAACCAGGAAGGCATGTCTTCGGGCACCGGCATGAGCGTGGTGACCACCATGGGGTACTCCGGCATCCTCGTGGCACCATCGGCGATCGGCTTCGTCGCCGAGCATTCAAGCTTCGGGCCGATCTTCATCGCCATGTCGGGCCTGCTGATCATCGTCCTGCTGATGGCAGGGCTTGCTCACCGCGCCGAATTCGCGCCCAGCGCCGCGCCGGCCGAATAGCGCTTCAGTTCCTCGTGGAGGAAATCGGCGACGCGACGGATGCGCACGCTGGTGCGCACGTCGCGGTGCATGGCCAGCCACACCGGCAACGCCGGCAATTGCAGGCCAGGCAGCACTTTCTCCACCAACGGATCACGGTCGGCCAGCGGCTCCTGGCCAAATCCGATGCCGTTGCCGGCCCGCACCGCTTCCCACAGCACGATCTGGTTGTCGGCCCTGAAACGGAAAGCGCCGCGGCCGAGTGATACACCGAACTGGGCAAAGCCCCTGATAATCTCGTCGCTGCGGTCGAAGCCGATCAGATCATGGTCGGCAAGATCGCCGGGCGCGCGGGGCCGGCCACGGCGATCGAGATAGGATTTCGCCGCACAGGCACAGAGCGAAATATCGCAGACCTTGCGCGCCACCAGCTCGTTCTGTGCCGGCTTGACCATGCGGATGGCGATATCGGCATCGCGACGCAACAGGTTCTCGACCTGGTTCGACGCAACGATCTCGACCTCGATGCCGGGTTCCTCGATACCAAGCCGCGCCATCATCTCCGGCAACACATAGGCCGCCACCACCTCGCTGGCGGCAATGCGCACCGTGCCTTCGATCGCCTCGACCGAGCCCAGCGCCAGTAGTGAAAACGCACTCGCCTGCTCGCTGACCGCTTTGCCGCGCTCGAACAGCGTGCTGCCCGCCTCCGTCAGCGTGTAGCCGCGCCGCCCGCGCCGGAACAGCGTGACGCCCAGCGCCTGCTCCAACTCCGAGATGTGACGGCCGAGCGTCGGCTGGCTCGCGGACAGTTTGCGCGCGGCCGCCGACAGGCTGCCGGTTTCCGCCACGGTCACGAAACTCTTGATCAGGTTCCAGTCGATTTCAACCATTCATAATTGAATATCATATCACCAATTTCAGTCAATTTTCATTCGTTTTCTGATGGCTCATATTTGGGGCCTAACGCAAACACGGAGACGAAAAATGACCAAGATCGCAATACTCGGTGCCAATGGCCGGCTCGGCCGCGTGGTCGCCAAGGCCTTCATCGACGCCGGCTACGACGTCCGCGCCATCACCCGCGGCGGCAAGGTGCCGGCGGAACTCAAGGGGGCGACAGCCGCCGCCGGCGATGCGCTCGACCGTGATGCCCTCATACAGGCGACGGCAGGCGTCGACATCATTTTCAACGGCCTCAACCCGATCTACACCGACTGGGGTAAGTGCCTGCCGATGGCCGAGAACGTCATGGCCGCCTGCCATGCCAACGGTGCGCTGCATCTCTTCCCCGGCACCGTCTACAATTACGGCTCGCCAATGCCGGCGGTGATCACCGAGGACACGCCGTTCCACCCGACGACGGAAAAGGGTCGCATCCGCTGCGCCATGGAAGACCTGTTTCGCAGTGAGGCCGAAGCCGGCCGCGTGCGCACCATTCTTCTTCGGGCCGGCGACTTCTTCGGCGGCACCGGCAGCGGCTCGTGGTTCGACCTGGTCGTCGCCGCCAAGATAAACAAGGGCACCTACACTGCGCCTGGACCGGCCGACCTCGTGCATGAATGGGCCTATCTGCCGGACTTCGCCGTAGGCTTCGTCGCACTGGCCAAGAATCTGGACAAGCTCGGCTTCTACGAGGCGCTGAATTTTCCGGGCCACGCGGTCACCGATCTGGACATCAAGGCCGCCGCCGAAAAAGCAGTAGGACGGTCGCTCAAGATGACCTCGATGCCCTGGTGGGTGCTGCGTGCCGGCAGCCCGTTCGTGGCGATGTGGCGCGAGATCGTCTCAATGTCCTACCTGCGCTTCGAGCGCCACAAGCTCGTCTCGACGCGGCTTGAAGGTATTATCGGCGAGATCCCGCACACGCCGCTGGATCGGGCGGTCGCCGAGGCTCTCGAGGACCTCGGCATTGCCACAGTGAATGGCGCGAAAGCCGCATGATTTGCAACTCGGCGGGTGCAGCCATCGCAGGCCCGTCGCGTCTCTGAACTGAAAAGGCGGCTTAGAGCCGCCCCATCAAAAGCAACACAAGAACCACCACCAGCACGACGCCAACAATGCCTGACGGCGCATATCCCCAGGAGCGCGAATGCGGCCAGGCCGGTACCGCGCCGACGAGGACAAGGATCAGGATGATGATGACGATGGTGCTGATCGGCATGAGAATTCCCCGCACAGTGTTGCCCCGAGACAATGCCGCGCATTGCTCCTGGGAGAACAATGCAAAAGGCCGCCCGGTTGTTCCGGGCGGCCTTTGCCGTGCAAATCGAAAAGCCTGTCTATTCAGCGGCCTTCGGGAAGGCGATCGCCGGCTCGCCGCCGGCATCCGCTGTCGTCGCATCCGACGAGACCTCGCCCTTGCCGCGCCGGAACAGCCGGCTGAACCAGCCGCGCCGCGCGCCTGGCTTGACCTTGGCGCGGGTGAACACCATCAGCATCGACGGCGTCACCACCAGCGTCAGTATGGTGGCGAAGGAGAGGCCGAAGACGATCGCGGAGGACAGCGAAATCCACCATTGCGTCGACGGCGCATTGATCGTCGTCTCGTGATGGAAGATTTCGAGGCCGAGGCCGAAGGCGATCGGCAGCACGCCGAGAATGGCCGACACCGCCGTCAGCACCACCGGACGGGCGCGTTCCCTGCAGGTCTGCAGCACCGCGTCCATCTTGTCCCAGCCTTCCTCGCGCAGTCGGTCATAGGTGTCGATCAGGACGATGTTGTTGTTCACCACAACGCCAGCCAGCGCGATGACGCCGATGCCCGACATGACGATGCCGAATGTCTCGCCGGTTATCAGCAATCCCAGGAAGACGCCGATCGTCGCCATGACCACGCAGGACAGCACCAGCCACACGCTGGTGAACTTGTTGAACTGCGCCAGAAGCACGAGGAAGATCAGGAAGATCGCCGCGCCAAAGGCCTTGCCGAGGAACGCGCTGGCTTCGGCGCTGTCCTCGTTCGAGCCGGCAAGCTTCCAGCGTATGCCGCTGCCGAGGTTCATGTCGGTGACAGCCTTCGTGACCTCCTGCTGGACAGCCGCGACCTGCGCGCCGGCCGCGACATTGGCCTGCACCACCACGGTGCGGGCGCCGTCGATGCGGTTGAGGATGCCGACGCTCGGTTTTGCCTTGCGGACGACGAAGTTCGAGATCGGCACCGACCCTTGCGAGGTCTGCACCCTCAACTCGTCGAGCGTGGACAAGGTGCGTCGGTCCTCCGGCAGCCGCAGCCTTATATCGACGGCCTTGTCGGCCCCGGCAGGTCGGTACTCGCTGAGCTTGAGCCCGTTGGTCACCAGCTGAACCACGGTTCCGACCGAGGTCGGGCTGATGCCGTATTGCGCCGCCTTGGCGCGGTCGACCTCGATCGCCCAGTCGACGCCGGGCGGCGGCAGGCCGTCTGAAATATCGATGACGCCAGGCACCTTGGCAATGCGCGCCGCCACGGCACGGGCTTTCTCGTCCAGCCCCTTGGGATCGACGGCCGAAAGCCTGATCTGGATCGGCTTGCCGGTCGGCGGGCCGGCTTCCGGCACCCGGACCTCGACATCGACGCCAGGGATGCCGGCCATGACGCCGCGCAATTCGTCCAGGATCTGGTTCGCCGACTTGCGTTCGCGCCAGTCGACGAATTCGTACTGGATGACACCGACAACGTCTTCGGGGACATCCTGGCCGCCGCCGTCGGACTTGCCGACGCGGGTATAGACCGACTTCACGCCCGGCCAGCCGAGCAGCCTGTTTTCGGCAATCTTGGTCGCTGTGTCCATTTCGGCCAGCGAAAGGTTGCCGCGGGCATGCACGTAGAGCAGGCCGTAGTCGGGTTCGACACTCGGGAAGAACTCGACGCCGGCACCATATTTCGAATAGGCGAAACCGATACCGAACAGCAGCGTGACAGTGAGCACAAGCACGGTGATGGGGAAACGCACCGCCTGCTTGACAACAGCCATGTACCAGCCGTCGCGATTGTCATCCGCGTGATGCGCCGGCGCCTTGGCGAAGATGGCTCCCAGCGTCGGCGCGAACACCAGCGCGTAGAGCATCGAGGCCGACAGCGTGACGATCAGGGTGATCGGCATGTATTTCATGAAGTCGCCGATGATGCCCGGCCAGAACAGCAGCGGCGAGAAGGCGGCGATACGCGTCATCGTCGCGGCGATGACCGGGCCGGCCATGCGCTTGGCGGCGAGCGCGAAAGCTTCCTCCTTCGGCATCCCCTCGCTCATGCGCCGCTCGGCGAATTCGGTGACGATGATGGCGTCATCGACCAGCATGCCAACCGCCAGGATGAGGCTGAACAGCACGATCATGTTGATCGTGTAACCCATCATGGCTAGCAACAGGATGCCGATCAGGAAGGACGATGGAATGGCGAGGCCAATGAGCAGCGAGGCACGACCGGACAACGCATAGAGGATGACGATGAACACCAGGATCACGGCGATCATGACATGGTTCTGCAGATCGCCGAGCAGTTGGTTGACGAAGACCGACTTGTCCTGCGTGTAGGTGACATGCATGCCCTCGGGCATGGTCTTGATGAAGGTGTCGGACACCGCCCTCACCTTGGTCAGCGTGTCGATCAGATTGGCGCCGATGCGCTTCTTGACCTCGATGGCGATGGCCGGCTTGCCGTTGAGGCGGGTGATCGTCGTGGCGTCGGCGAAGGTCGAGCGGATCGTCGCGATATCCTTGGCCTGGACCACGGCATTGGGGCCGGCGACCACCGGCAGGGACGCCACATCCTCCGGCGTTTCGATCAGCGACGGTACTTTGACGGCATACTTGCCCTGCGAGCCTTCAATATTGCCTGCGGCGACCAGGCTGTTGGAAGCGCTGACGGCGCCGATCAGCTGATCGAGCTGCAGGCCGTAGGACGACAGCTTCATCGGATCGATGACGACTTCCACGAGGTCGTCGCGAGAGCCTTGCAACGAGCCTTCGAGCACGCCGGGCACTTCCTCGATCCGGTCGCGCAATTCGCGCGCCGCGGCGGCCAGCACGCGCTCGGGCAATTCGCCCGACAGCGTGACGACGAGCACCGGAAATTCGGAAATGTTGACTTCGGTGACGACAGGCTCCTCGGCCGCCTGCGGTAGGTCTGCCTTGGCGTCCTGCACCTTGCTGCGCGTGTCCTGCAGCGCCGTCGCCAGGTTCGTCTGCGGCTGGAACTCGACCAGCACATAGCCGCCGCCCTGGAAAGCGGCCGAGCGCATTTCCTTGAGGCCCTTCAGGCTCTTCAGCTTGCTTTCCATCGGCCGCAGCAGGAGGCGCTCCGAATCCTCCGGCGAAATGCCCTGGTAGATCAGGCTGACATACATCATCGGAATCGGAACGTCGGGTTCCGCTTCCTTCGGCGTCGACTGATAGGCGACCCAGCCCGCGATCAGCAGGAAGACCAGGACCGAAATGGTCAGGCGGGCATTGTTGATTGCGAGTCTGACGATATCCATGACTTATGCCTGCTGTTGCTTTGGGGAGTGGCGAACGGACGGCTGTCGCAGGGCAAGGCCCGGCGCCGGCGCTCCTTGCGCTACTGCGTGCCGGCGGTGGCTTCGCCGATCAGCTTCTTGATTGTCGCCTGATCGGCATCGACCGGCTTGACCACATCGCCTTCCTTCACCAGTTCCTGGCCGGCGACGATGATGCGCGCATCGGCAGGGATGCCGCCAAGCACCAGACCGGTTGGCGTGTCGTCGACCAGGTCTATCGGGAAGAACACAACCTTGTTGTCCTTGTCGATCGCGCGGATGCCGAGGTCGCCCTTGTCGCCGAGTGTCACCACGGAGCGCGGCAGCATGATCGCGTCGGTCGGCAATGCGCTGAGCGAGATTTCCGCGGTCATGCCGGCCGGCACGGAACCATCGGCATTGGGAATGGCGACCTCGACGCGGAAGGTGCGGGTCGCTGACGACGCGTCGCGGCTGATATAGCGCACGGTGCCTTCGACGGTCTGGCCGCTGACCAGGCGTACATTGGCCTTGTCGCCGAGCTTGAGGTAGCCGAGGTCACGCTCGCTGACTTCGCCGCGGGCGATCACAGGATCAAGCTTCAGGATGGTTGCCACTTCGCTGCCCTGCATGACGGAACTGCCAAGTTCCACCGGGACCCGGTCGATGACACCATCGAAGGGCGCCTTCACCTCGTTGCGGTCAAGCTCGGCTTGCGCCGTGTCCAGCTGGGATTGCGCCAGGGTCAGATTGGAGCGGGCGGTGTCGAGCTGCAGCTTGGGCAGGTTGCCGGTCTTGGCCAGCCGCTCGGCGGCATCGAGTTCCGCCTGGCGCTGAACCACAAGCTGCCTGGCATTGCTTACCATCGAGATCTTTTCCTCGGCGGCAAGCATCAGCACCAGATCGCCTGTCTTGACATGCTGGCCCTGCCTGACCGGAAGCTTCTCGATGACGCCGGCGACACGGGTTGCCAGAACGGCGCGCTTGTCGGCTTCGGTTAGCCCGGAAATGCGGATGGCGCGCGCATAGGTGCGGCGCGGCGGTGTCACCACGGCGACGGTGCGCAGCGGTGCCTTTGGCTCGACTTCCGTGGTCTTCGGCTTGCTGGCGTCCGGCGCCTTGCCTTGCTCGACTTCGGCGGCCTTGGCTTTGTTGGCGGCTATGCTACCAACCGACGAAAACTCGCCTGTCGCCATCCAGGCAGCGAAACCAATGAGCACAACAATGGCTGCAAGCTTGTGAAACCTGATTCTGGGCATCGTCGTTATTTCCACTGCGGGTTCGGCCAGCACCGCGTCCCGTAACGCGGGCGCGTCGCCGATATGGGTGCGCGCCAAGCCGTGTTCAATTTGCCGTGATCGGCGAAGGGCGCTTCTACATCAAAGTTGCACCGCAATATAGCCGGAAAGTTGCGAGAACATTGCGTCGCCGGGCAAGGCGCACCCGCTGGAATCGATTTTCGTGCGGCCGGCAAATCGTTTCCGTCGGTCCCGACGCCGGCTTACGATCCGCTCCTGGCAACCAGCCACGAGGTCCGTCTTGGTCGCCCTGGGCACCCTTCGCGAATACCTTCGAGGTACGGCTACTTCTTGCGGCCCAGCTTGTTGATCCCAGCGGATTTCCGCCGGGGAATTTCCCGAACCACGCCATCTCGACCGACGAAATGTGTCGGTTGTCCGTGCATGACCACTCAGACAAGGCATTGTAATTACTGTATGAATTGGAGATCAAGCAAGGCGGTACGGAATTTCCGAGCCTCGGCTCCCGCCATCATACGGACCATCGAAGCCATGACTGCGGACGGCGCGGCAATACGCGCCTGAGCCACCGCCGACGGGCATCCGCGATGCGACAACCAGCACGCTGCAAGGACGAAGACGCCGGACGAACAGAGTTCCGTGCCGGCAGGCTCCTTCGGCGGGTTGACGATCCAAGGCGCCGTCGCCCCGCTCTCTTCCGAAAATCGGGTGGCAGCAGGCGTCAGCATGATTTGGAACTTTTCATGCCAACGTCACAACCTCCTGTTGAAGAGCCTCAAGCCTGACGGCGCGCCACCTCGGGCTTTAGCCGAGCGGCAAGGAATTCCTTGACCCGCCGGCCCGGCGCTGGGCCACGCACCGGCTTGAAGCCGTCATCGAGCTGGCCGGAGAGATCGAGCGTCGCCGTTTTGCCCACCGCATCGTAATTTTCCTCCAGCCAATCGCTGGCGGCGGTGCGGCCGAGATCGCGCAGATAGGCCAGGAATGCCCATTCGGCGTTGACCTTGGACGACGCCGAGAGATCCTTGAATGCCTCGTCGGCATCGATGCGGTGCATGCGGATGTCGCGGTATTCGCCATGCGGCAGACGCCCTGCGGCGATCAGTTCCTTGACGAAGGCGATCGAGCGGAATTCGCGCAGCAGCCCGGCGTTGAAGGTGATCTCGTCGATGCGGTTCTGGATCTCGTTGGCGCTTTTCGGCGTTCCCTCGCGCACCACGGGATTGATCTGCACCAGAAGCACATCCTCGGTAGTCGTCTTGAAGAAGGGATAGAGCGCTGGATTGCCGCCATAGCCGCCATCCCAATAGGGCACGCCCTTGATCTCGACGGCGCGGAACAATTGCGGCAGGCAGGCCGACGCCATCACCGTGTCGAGGTCGATCTCGCCATCGGAAAAGACGCGCAGCTGCCCGGTCTCGACATTGGTCGCCGAAATGAACAGTTCCATCGATTTGCAGGCTCGCACATTGTCGAAATTGATCTCCCGCGCGACCACATCGCGCAGGGGGTTGAGGCCGGGCGGGTTGGCGACATAGGGCGAGAACACCCGCGACATGGTGTCGAAGAACAGATAGCCCGGCGTGTTCTCGATCGACCAGTTGCCCCAGGCGACATCCCAAGGCATGCGCTGCACCGGGCTGAACCGGCCCTTCGCCGCCACCGCGCGCCAGAAATCATGGAGCTTCTGTCTGGCACCCTCAACCCCGCCGCGCACAAAGCCATCGGCCAGCGCGACCGCGTTCATGGCGCCGGCGCTGGTGCCGGAAACCGCTGATATGTCGAGCCGCCCGTCTTCCAGCAGTCGGTCCAGCACGCCCCAGGAGAACGCCCCATGCGAGCCTCCACCCTGCAGCGCGATATTGATCTTCTTGGTCTCCTCCGCCTTGCCGTTTTTCGTCATGGCGTCGTCCTTTAGGTGTCGAGCTTGTTGGCTTTCAACCGCTCGGCGCTTCGTTTCTGGAACTGAGTTGGAAGGTTTGAAGAAATCTCCGGCCTCACTGGGCGGTCCAGCCTCCATCGACCGAAATATGCGTGCCGTTGATCTGAGCCGCCGCGTCCGAACACAGGAAGACCGCCGCCGCCGCCACCTGTTCCACCGTGACGAATTCCTTGGTCGGCTGCTTTTCAAGCATGACCTCGCGGATGACCGTCTCGCGGTCCATCTTGTTGGCCTTCATCTGGTCGGGAATCTGCGCCTCGACCAGCGGCGTCAGCACATAGCCGGGGCAGATGGCGTTGCAGGTGATCTTTTCGCGCGCAAGCTCGAGGGCCACCGTCTTGGTCAGCCCCATGATGCCGTGCTTGGCGGAGACATAGGCGGACTTGAAGGGCGAAGCGACCAGACCATGCGCCGAGGCGATGTTGACGATCCGTCCGCCGCCGGCCTTTTTCATCAGCGGGATCACCGCCGCGATGGTGTGGAACGCTGACGACAGATTGATGGCGATGATCGCATCCCACTTCTCGGTCGGAAAATCCTCCACCGGTGCGACATGCTGGATGCCGGCATTGTTGACGAGAATATCGACCGTGCCGAATGTCTCGGCCGCCTTGGAAATCAACGCCCGGCACTCGGCGGGCTTCGACATGTCGGCCTTGATATAGGCGGTCTTGACGCCGTGCCGTTTGGCGATCGCGTCGGCGATGGCGTGGTCGGCGGCCGTATCGGAGAAGGAATTGATGACCAGGTTGTGGCCCTGAGCCGCCAGCGCATTGGCAATGGCCAGGCCGATACCCGAGGTGGAGCCGGTGACAACAGCGATTTTTGTGGCGATCAAGGCAAATTCCCTTCGCGGCGCGAGCAGGCATAAATGTTGCAGTGCAGCATATATGCCCTACGCGTCGCGAAAACAGCGGTACCCCTAGGTAACGGCGTGAAATTTTCGTCATCGAGGGCACCAATGCCCCCCGTTGGCAAAGCCAAGAAGGGCGTGGCTACGGCCGGCCCAACCAGAGGCTGCTCCGCTCTTTCACCTGGGCCTTCACCTGTCCAACGGATCGAGAAGGCGAACGTCAGGCAACAAGGTCCGGCACAGGCCCGACATAACGCGACTGTGGACGGATCAGCCGTCCCGTCGTCTGCTGCTCACGCGCATGGGCGATCCAGCCGGCGACGCGCCCGGCAGCAAAGACATTGGTGAACGCCTCCTTCGGGAAGCCGGCTGTCTCCAGCAGCAATGCGGTGTAGAACTCGACATTGGTCTGCAGCGTGCGCGACGGCTTGGCGACCCGAAGCACCTCAAGGGCCGCTTGCTCCACCTTCTCGGCGAAAGCCAGCCGACGACCGGTCTGGCCCTCCGCGCCCAGCTGGCGCACGACCGCCTTCAGCACGTCCGCGCGTGGATCACGCACACGATAGATACGATGGCCGAATCCCATGATGCGCTCGCCATGTGAGACTTCATCGCGCAGCCAGCCGGCCGCGTCGCCATGCGCTTCGATCGCGTTGAGCATCTCGATCACCGGGCCCGGCGCGCCGCCATGTAGCGGTCCCTTCAGCGCACCGAGGCCTGCCAATATCGACGACGTCAGGCCGGCCTGCGTCGAGGCGACCACGCGGGTCGCGAAGGTCGAGGCATTGAGGCCGTGATCACAGACAGTGACGAGGTAGGTGTCGAGCGCTTTCGCCAGTGCCGGCGAAGCGGCGGCGCCGTTGAGCATCCTCAACATGTCGCCGGCATGATCAGCCTGCACGTCCGGCGCCATCGGCCGCTCGCCACGCTGCAAGCGCAGCAGGGCCGGCGTCAGCACGGCGGGTGCCGCGATCAGCCGAAGCGCGTCCTCCAGCGTGTCGCCGTCCGGCAGAAAGGCCATGCCGGCGCGCATAGCGCTGTAGATGTCGAGCGAAACCAGTGACGGAAACAGTGGCTGAAGCCGCGTGAACACCTCGCCGCGCGCCTGACCGATCTTTTCGACCAGTTCCGCGTCGCCCGGAAGATCGTCGAAAAAGCCGTCCAGCAGCAAGCGGACCACCTGGGAGAAACTCCAGCGACCAGCGAGTTCCAGCAGCGAATGGCCTCGGATCGTCAGATGGCCGCCAAGACCGTCGACATCGGAAAGCACGGTTTCCGCCGCCACCACGTCATCGAGCCCGTTTACCATAGCCGTCTCCTTGAATGATTTCCGGATCGGAGATAAGGCTAGGCAATCAATCCATCAATCTTGATCAATAGAATCAATATATAGGGTCGATATGTCGGAGTGGCTGTCACGGGACGAAGCGCTGGGAAGGCTCAAGGTACGGGCGCAGACGCTCTACGCCTATGTCAGCCGTGGGCGCATCGGCATGCGACCGGACGAGGAAGATCCGCGCCGCAGCCAGTATCGCGCCGACGACATCGCGGCGCTGGCGACGCGCCGGGCACGCGGGCGACGTCCTTCGGCCATCGCCGAGAGCGCGATTGCCTGGGGCGAGCCGGCGATCGCCACTTCCATCTCGACCATCCTGCATGGCCACCTCGTCTATCGCGGCCAGGATGCCGTCGCGCTTTCCAACGAGGCGACGCTGGAAGAAACGGCTGGTGTCCTGTGGGCATTGCCAAATCAGGTGCGTTTCCAGTCACCGTCGACGGACAGCCCGCATCAAAGCGGCCGATCCGCTGCCTTTGCGCAACTTGCCTCGCTTGCCGGCGAAGGCCGTCCTTCTCTCGGACGCAGTCCCGCCTCGCTCCATGGCGATGCGGCGCAAGCAATTGGAATGCTGGCGGGCGCGCTCGGCGCGGTCCCCGGAACAGATGCTGTCCACGATCGCCTGGCGCAAGGTTGGTCAGTGGATGCCTCGGGTGCGGACACGATCCGTCGCGCCCTTGTCCTGCTCGCCGATCACGAGCTGAACGCATCGACCTTTGCCGCACGTGTCGCGGCCTCGACCGGAGCGCCGCTGGCCGCCTGCCTGCTGGCGGGACTGTCGGCACTTTCAGGCCCGCGCCATGGCGGCGCCGGCGAAGCGGTGATGCAGCTGGCTGATGACGCCACCCGGCACGGCGCCGACGCGGCAATCAGGCGCTGGCTCGACCATGACCGGCCGCTGCCCGGTTTCGGCCATCCGCTCTATCCCGATGGCGATCCACGGGCAGCATCGTTGCTCCCCAGGGTTGCTAGCGACAGTGTCCTGTCGTCCCTGCGCGAGATGGCCTTCGCGGCAACAGGCATGCGACCAAACGTTGATTTCGCTCTGGCCGCGCTGACGCGCGGTCTCCGCTTGCCGTCCGACACGCCGTTCCGCCTGTTCGCGCTCGGCCGCGGCATCGGCTGGGCCGCGCATGCCGTCGAACAGATAACGAGTGGAAGTCTTATCAGGCCGCGCGGGCGCTATGAGGGATTGCTGCCGTAGCCACCCATCGACCCGGCCTGCCGGGACATGTGCCCGGTGACCTTTCGATGGCTGGCCTCACGACATTGTGTCGAGCTTGCGCTGCATCGCGGCCATCTGATCCTTCAGCTCCTGAAGGTCGTCGGATTTCTCCGGCGTCTCCTTCCTCGCGGGTTCAGGCGCCGCCGCGGCAGCGCCGTTCGAGCCCGCTGGCGGGAACGGCGTGAATAAGCGCATCGCGTTCTGGAACATTTCCATGTTGCGGCGGGTCTGTTCCTCCAGCGCCTTGATCGGCGTCGTGATCTTCATCATGTCCAGCGGCGACTTGCCGATCGCGCCTTTCATCTGCTCGCGAAAGCGCTCCTGCTCCTTGGAGAAGGCGAGCATCGACTGCTCGAGGAAACTGGGCACGATCATCTGCATCTGGTCGCCGTAATAGGCGATCAGCTGGCGCAGGAACGGGATCGGCAGCATGTTCTGCCCGTCCTTGTTCTCAAGCTCGAAGATGATCTGCGTCAGCACCGGATGGGTGATGTCATCGCCCGTCTTGGCATCCTGGACGGTAAACTCCTCGCCCTTCTTGACCATTTCGGCGAGGTCCTCAAGCGTCACATAGGTGCTCGTCCCCGTATTGTAGAGGCGGCGATTGGCATATTTCTTGATGATGATCGGATCGTCTTTAGCGGCCATCTGCATCCTCCCGGGGACACCGGCGCGCTTAAGTAAGTTGCCGGTAACGATTGTGCCTTTTTTGAGGATATGCGCAAAAGCGTCATAAATCCAAGCGGTTTGTGCAGTGCGGGATCAATTAATGCTGCATAGCGGGCAAAATATGCTGCGCAGCAATGGTCGGCCCGATGCGCAGGCAATGCATGCCCTGCTTGCGGCGCGTGGCCGGCATGCCCATTTCCGGTTTGACTTGGGTTCTGGAAAGGGCAAGAAAAGTCCTCAACGACAGAATACCACCTTGAAGTCTGGAGAAGAAAATGTCCGCTTCCATCGTCATTGCCAGTGCCGCGCGCACGGCCGTCGGCTCCTTCAACGGCGCCTTCGCCGCCACCCCCGCACATGAACTCGGTGCCGTCGTCATAAGGGAATTGTTGTCGCGTGCCGGTGTCGAGCCGGCCGAGGTCGACGAGGTTATCCTCGGCCAGGTGCTGACCGCGGCCCAGGGTCAGAACCCGGCTCGCCAGGCATCGATCATCGCCGGCCTGCCCAAGGAAACCACTGCCTGGAGCCTCAACCAGGTTTGCGGCTCGGGGCTGCGCGCGATTGCCTTGGGCATGCAGCAGATCGCCACCGGCGATGCCAAGATGATCATCGCCGGCGGGCAGGAATCGATGTCGCTTTCGCCGCATGCCGAGCATCTGCGCGCCGGCGTCAAGATGGGCGATTACAAGATGATCGACACCATGATCAAGGACGGGTTGTGGGATGCCTTCAACGGCTATCACATGGGCAATACCGCCGAAAACGTCGCCCGCCAGTTCCAGATCACCCGCGACGACCAGGACCAGTTCGCGCTGGCTTCGCAAAACAAGGCCGAGGCCGCGCAGAAGGCCGGCAAGTTCAAGGACGAGATCGTACCCTTCACCATCAAGGGCAAGAAGGGCGACACCATTGTCGACCAGGACGAGTACATCCGCCATGGCGCCACGATCGACGCCATGACCAAGCTGAAGCCGGCCTTCGACAAGGACGGCACGGTGACCGCCGCCAACGCGTCCGGCATCAATGACGGCGCCGCCGGCGCGCTGCTGATGAGCGAAGCGGAGGCCGCAAGGCGCGGGATCACCCCGCTGGCGCGCATCGTTTCCTGGGCGACCGCCGGCGTCGATCCGGCGATCATGGGCACGGGACCCATTCCCGCCTCGCGCAAGGCGTTGGAAAAGGCCGGCTGGTCGGTTGGGGATCTCGACCTAGTCGAAGCCAACGAGGCCTTTGCGGCGCAGGCCTGCGCCGTGAACAAGGACATGGGCTGGGACCCGTCGATCGTGAACGTCAATGGCGGCGCGATCGCCATCGGCCACCCGATCGGTGCATCGGGCGCCCGCATTTTCAACACGCTGGTCTACGAGATGCGCCGTCGAGGCGCCAAGAAGGGGCTGGCCACCCTGTGCATAGGCGGCGGCATGGGCGTCGCCTTGTGCGTGGAAGCACTCTGACAAGACCACTGAACGGGCGGCGCGAGCCGCCCCTTTCATATCCAGTGCCTGCCAAGCCCGACAACAGGGCAGCATCAAAAAGGGGAAATGCATGACCAAGGTTGCAATCGTCACGGGTGGATCGCGCGGCATCGGCGCGGCGATCTCGATCGCATTGAAGAACGCCGGCTATTCGGTTGCCGCCAACTATGCCGGCAATGAAGAGGCGGCGGCGAAGTTCACCGCGCAGACCGGTATCAAGACCTACAAATGGTCGGTCGCCGACTACGACGCCTGCGCCGCCGGCATCAAGCAGATCGAGGCGGATTTCGGCCCGGTCTCGGTGCTCGTCAACAATGCCGGCATCACCCGCGACGCCATGTTCCACAAATTGACGCGCGAGCAGTGGAAAGAGGTCATCGACACCAATTTGTCCGGTGTCTTCAACATGACGCATCCGCTGTGGGGCGGCATGCGCGACCGCAAGTTCGGCCGCGTCATCACCATTTCCTCGATCAACGGCCAGAAGGGCCAGGCCGGCCAGGTCAATTATTCCGCCGCCAAGGCCGGCGACATAGGCTTCTCGAAGGCGCTGGCCCAGGAGGGTGCCCGCGCCGGCATCACCGTCAACGTCATATGCCCCGGCTACATCGCCACCGAAATGGTCAAGGCGATCGACGAGAAGGTGCTGAACGAGCGTATCATCCCGCAGATCCCTGTCGGCCGCCTTGGCGAGCCGGAAGAGATCGCGCGTTGCGTCGTCTTCCTTGCCTCCGACGATGCCGGCTTCATCACCGGCTCGACCATTACTGCCAATGGCGGCCAGTACTTCGCCTGACGAGGCGCTTGGACCGAGTATTGGATTCTGGGAAGAGCGGGCGCAACTCCCGCTTTTCCACCGTTCCGCGAGCGGTCGGCGAGGCCCGGTGGCCCGCTCCGGCACGGAAAGATTAACGGCGGCCGCTCCGGCTGTCCGGGACCGGCTCCCCAGCCTGTGGATTATCGGTGGAAAACCTGTTCACAACACAAGATATTGTGGAGAACAAAACAGGAAAATAGCGCTTTCACTGATTCGTCGCCGTTTCGTTCCGGCTTTGACCGGAAGGTTAACGGCGGAGACGAAAAACGCCTGCCAAACGGTTAAGGCGCATTAAGAAAGATCAATAATTTCATAATGTTGAGCGGCACTTGTCAAGCCGACAGGATCGTTCATCGGCAAAAGTTAACGATGGTGCTTGCCCCGCATGAAACGGGCCAGTTCGACGATTCAGCATGTGGTAAGATTCACACCTCAAAAATCCATATATAGCCGTGAACAAAGCATGAATACCGTCGAGTCAGCGATTCGTCGCTGATTCGTTCCAGACTCGTTCCAACTGTTAATCGCAACGGGAACGAAGGCGAGGATCGGCACCTTCGATCGGCCCTTTGGAACATTCCGCTTTCGCTTCGCGCACGAAATCCCTATGTGTCGCCTGTCATGCGCGCCATCCGGGGCGCGCTCCCGACAACGAGAGGCCAGAAAGCCTTATTTCCAGGTCGATGAACATCCAACAGAAACATACCGAGCCGCTGATCCTGTCGGGCCGCGACGTGACCGCCGTGCTTGGGCCCACCAACACGGGCAAGACCCATCTCGCCATCGAGCGCATGGTGGCGCATGAGACTGGCGTCATCGGCCTGCCGCTCAGGCTGCTGGCGCGGGAAGTCTACACACGCGTCTGCGAAAAGGTCGGCGCCCACAAGGTGGCGCTCATCACCGGCGAGGAAAAGATCCAGCCGCCAGGCGCCAAATATTCGGTTTGCACGGTGGAAGCCATGCCGCGCGAGACCGACGCCGCCTTCGTCGCCATCGACGAAGTGCAGCTTGCCGGCGATCTCGAGCGTGGTCACATCTTCACCGATCGCATCCTGCATCTGCGCGGCCGCCAGGAGACGCTGCTTCTGGGTGCGGCCACCATGCACGGCATTCTCCAGCGCCTGCTGAAGGGCGTATCCGTGGTGACACGGCCACGCCTGTCGCATCTCGCCTATGCCGGTTCGAAGAAGCTGACCCGCCTGCCCCGGCGCACAGCGATCGTCGCCTTCTCCGCCGACGAGGTCTATGCCATCGCCGAATTGATCCGCCGCCAGCAGGGCGGTGCCGCCGTGGTGCTCGGCGCGCTCAGCCCACGCACTCGCAACGCCCAGGTGGCGCTGTTCCAGTCGGGCGATGTCGACTATCTCGTCGCCACCGACGCCATCGGCATGGGCCTCAACCTCGATCTCGATCACGTCGCCTTCGCCCAGAACCGCAAATTCGACGGCTATCAGTATCGTAACCTGACGGCGGCCGAGCTTGGCCAGATCGCCGGCCGCGCCGGCCGGCACCTGCGCGATGGCACCTTTGGCGTCACCGGCCAGGTTGATCCGCTCGACGAAGAGCTGGTGAAACGGATCGAGAGCCATGATTTCGATCCTGTGAAGGTGCTGCAGTGGCGCACCGCTCATTTCGACTTCGCCAGCCTCGATGCGCTGAAGCGCTCGATCGAAACCAACGCACCGGTCGAGGGCCTGACACGCGCGCTTCCGGCGGTCGACGCGCAGGCGCTCGAATATCTGTCGCGCGACGAGGACATCCGCGCGCTTGCCACCGATGCCAAGCGCGTCGCGCTGCTTTGGGAAGCCTGCGCCCTGCCCGATTACAGGAAGATCGCGCCGGCCCAGCATGCCGACCTCATTGCGTCGATCTACATGGACCTCGCCAGGCATGGCCATGTCGACGAGAACTACATGGCCGAGCAAGTGCGCCGAGCCGACACCACCGAGGGCGATATCGACACGCTCTCCCACCGTATTGCCCAGATCCGCACCTGGACATTTGTGTCGAACCGGCCGGGCTGGCTGGCCGATCAGGCACACTGGCAGGAAAAGACGCGCGAAATCGAAGACAGATTGTCGGATGCGTTGCATCAGCGGTTGACGAAACGCTTCGTAGACCGCAGGACTTCCGTCCTCATGCGGCGCCTTAGAGAAAATACCATGCCTGAAGCCGAAATTAGTTCTACCGGAACCGTCCTTGTCGAAGGCCACCATGTCGGCGAGTTGCAGGGGTTCCGATTTACCGCCGACCAAAGCGCCGGCGGCGAAGACGCCAAGGCCGTGCGCACGGCCGCGCAAAAAGCGCTGGCCACCGAGTTCGAGGCGCGCGCCGAACGCTTTGGCGCCTGCGCCAACGGCGATATCGCGCTTGGCTCGGACGGCACGCTGCGCTGGATCGGCGCGCCGATCGGCACGCTGGTGTCAGGCGAGGACGCGCTGAAGCCCCGTCTGGTGCTGCTGGCCGACGAACAGCTGACCGGCCCGGCGCGCGACAAGGTCGCCGCGCGTGCCGAGCGTTTCGTCAATTTCCAGATCGAATCACTGCTGAAGCCGCTGGTCGATCTCAAGAATGCCGACCAGATCACCGGTATCGGCCGCGGCATCGCCTTCCAGCTCGTCGAACAATTCGGCCTCATCAACCGTCGTGACATCGCCGACGAGATGAAGTCGCTCGACCAGGAAGGTCGCGCGGCCCTTCGCCGTCTCGGCGTGCGCTTCGGCGCCTACCACGTCTTCGTGCCCGCCCTGATCAAGCCGGCGCCAGCCGGACTGGTGACGCTGCTGTGGGCGTTGAAGAATGACGGCAAGGACAAGCCCGGCTTTGGCGACGTGGTGCACGCACTCGCTTCCGGCCGCACCTCCGTGGTCATCGACCCGACCTTCGACAAGTCCTTCTACAAGCTTGCCGGCTATCGCAATCTCGGCCGCCGCGCCGTGCGCGTCGACATTCTGGAGCGGCTGGCCGACCTGATCCGCCCAGCGACCAACTGGAAGCCCGGCCTCGGCCAGCGCCCCGACGGCGCCTATGACGGCCAGTCCTTCATGGTGACGCCGCCGATGATGTCGATCCTCGGCGCCAATGCCGACGACATGGAAGAAATCCTGAAGGGCCTTGGCTACCGTGCCGAGCCTAAGCCACCGGCGGAGGTCAAGGCACGGCTCGAAGCGCAGGACAATGCCGCGCGCGAGGCGGCCGCTGCAAAGCTGGTGGCGGAAGAGGCCGCACGGGCCGAGCGGGCCAAGGCGGCGGAGGCCGCGGCAACCGACACAGTCGCGGAGGCATCGATCGAAGGTTCGGAGCCAGCCGACACTGTCGAGGACACCGTCGAAATCGCCGCTGAACCCATCGCGGAAGCGGTCGCGGAGCCTGCAGCCGAAGAGCACCCCGAAGCCACGGAAGAGGCCGTAACGGAAGCAGTTGCGGAAGTTCCAGCCGAACCTGAATTGGCTGCCGAGCCAGAGGCGGAAGCAGAACCTGTCGCGATCGCGCCGACAGAGCCGGTATCCGAAGCCGCGCCCATGGCGGAAGCGGTGTCAGGCGATATTGCCGCGGTGCCGGAGGCAGCCCCAGCGGCAGCCATCGTCGAGCCCGCAGCGGAAGCCGAAGCGCCAAAGCCCATCCTGTTGTGGCGGCAAGCCCGTTTCGACCAGCGTCCGCGCCACCGCGAAGACAACCGCAGGAACAACCGTCCGCGCAACGGCCAGGCCGCGCGCGGCCCCGGCGATGCGCCGGCGGATGCCGCGACGGCCGGACAGGCGGCGGCTACGCCCGGAGAACGGCCTGCTCGTGAAGGACGGCGCGATCAGCGCGAGGGGGCCGGCAAGCCACGTTTCGACCGCTCGAAGTTCAAGCCCAAACCCCAGGGTGAAGGCGGTGAGCGTCGCGAGGGCAAGCCGCAGGGCGAACGCCCCGATCGTCGCGAAAGTCGGCCCGACTGGAAGGGTGGCAGGCCGGATAACAAGGGTGGTCCACAAGGTGCAAAGCCTGTGTTCCAGCCGAAGCCGCGCGAGGAGCGCCCGGTGCGCTTTGATCCGGACTCTCCCTTCGCCAAGCTTGCCGCCTTGCGTGATCAACTGAAGAAGTAGGCTGGCTCGCTTCGATGGTTGCTCCAATGGTCGCGCGAGACCGTCAACGCATCGACAAGTGGCTGTTCTTCTCGCGCGCCGTGAAATCGCGCTCGCTGGGCGCCAAATTGGCGGTGGCCGGCCGGGTTCGCATCAATCGCGACAAAGCAGCGCAGGCATCCGACATGGTCAAGCCCGGCGATGTGCTGACCATCACGCTTGAGCGGCGCATCTTCATCTGGAAGGTGCTGAATACAGGCGTGCGACGCGGTCCCGCCGAGGAGGCGCGCACGCTCTACGAGGACATGTCGCCACCGCCCGCACCCAAGAACGAAAGCGTTCGCGATGCAATTCCCGCGCTGCGCGAGGCCGGCAGCGGTCGTCCGACGAAGAAGGAGCGTCGCCAGACGGACCGGCTGTTCGGCGAGGATTGAGCCATCACCGGCTCCCAATGCGGCAGCCATCTGGAATTCCATTCCGTAAACACCGATATCAGTCGCAATGGCCGCCCTTGCCAGCAGCCGGCAAAGGCGTTACCTCACGAAAAAAGCCCAGCAAAAATGGGACGTCCCGGAGCCGACCGATGACCTATGTCGTGACCGACAATTGCATCAAATGCAAGTACATGGACTGCATCGAGGTCTGTCCGGTAGACTGTTTCTACGAAGGCGAGAACATGCTCGTCATCCATCCGGACGAGTGCATCGATTGCGGCGTCTGCGAGCCGGAATGCCCTGCCGACGCAATCAAGCCCGACACCGAGTCCGGCCTCGACAAATGGCTGCAGATCAACACCGAATACGCCGAGAAATGGCCCAACATCACGGCCAAGAAGGAACCGCCGGCCGACGCCAAATCCTTCGATGGCGAGGCTGGCAAGTTCGAGAAGTACTTCTCGGCGGAGCCTGGCGAAGGCGACTGACGGCACGGCTGGTTTGCCCGGCATAACGCTACGTAAGAGGCACTACACATTAACTGCCTTGACAGCGCCGGTGTTGCATGACCTTCGCGAATGCAGCAAAACCTTGATTCTTCCGACTTTTTGTGTTACATCATAGAAACATGCCGGTGACACAACGTCGATTTATGGCGCAGAAGCCCCAAATCACTGAAAGGTGAATTTCTCAATCGGACCAGAGCAATCTGGGCCAGGCGGTCGCAATATGTGCGGTTTGCCGGTCCCGGCTTTTCCGATGGGTTCACCCGTTGTGCGGCTAACGATCGGCACCCCACCGGTCGCGCGAATTAGGCTGGCAGGACGCCGGCACCACAACAAGGAGTTCAGGGCGTAATGGCAACGATCACCCCGCAGAAGAAGTCCAGCGCGGCACGTCACGGTTTCAAGACCGGCGAGTTCATCGTCTATCCGGCGCATGGCGTTGGCCAGATCATCTCGATCGACGAGCAGGAAGTTGCCGGTCACAAGCTGGAACTGTTCGTCATCGACTTCTCGAAGGACAAGATGCGCCTGAAGGTTCCGGTCGCCAAGGCGACCTCCATCGGCATGCGCAAGCTGTCGGAAGAGGATTATGTCGAGCGCGCATTGAAGGTCGTCCAGGGCCGCGCCCGCGTCAAGCGCACCATGTGGTCGCGCCGCGCCCAGGAATATGATGCGAAGATCAATTCGGGCGACCTGATCTCGATCTCGGAAGTGGTGCGTGACCTCTACCGCGCCGACAACCAGCCGGAGCAGTCCTATTCCGAGCGCCAGCTCTATGAGGCGGCGCTGGATCGCATGGCCCGCGAGATCGCGGCCGTCAACCGGATGTCGGAAACCGAAGCGGTGCGCCTCATCGAGGTCAACCTCAACAAGGGCCCCAAGCGCGGCGCCAAGGCTGACAACGAGGAAGCCGAGCAGGAAGAAGCTGCCTGAGCTTTTCCGCCTTCAAGTTTAGAAAAACCCGGCCTCGCGCCGGGTTTTTTGTTTTTGGGAAAACAGGGCTGAAAGCGACGGCGCCGCCTACGCCTGGCCGCCACCTTCCTTATCCGCCTCCTGCTTCAGCGTCGCGATGAACCGCTTTGTTCGCTGATGCTCCGGATTGCCGAACAACACGGCGGCTGGCCCCTTCTCGACGACAACACCGGCGTCGAGAAAAACCACCTCTTGCGCGATCTTGGAGGCGAGGCGCAGGTCATGCGTCGCCATCACCATGGTCGTGCCTTCGCTGGCCAGTTTGCCAAGCACATCGACCACCTCCTGCGCCAGTTCCGGATCGAGCGCCGAGGTCGGCTCGTCGCACAGCAGAACTTTCGGCGACGGCGCCAGCGCCCGGGCAATGGCCACGCGCTGCTGCTGGCCACCCGACAGCGTCGCGGGCCAGGCGTCGGCCTTGTGTGCCATCCCGACCTTTTCCAACAGGGCGAGCGCCCGCTCTCGCGCCTTCTCCTGTGGCCATTTCAACACCGTCACCAAGCCTTCCATGACGTTCTCGATCGCGGTGCGGTGCGGAAACAGCTGGAAGTTCTGGAACACCATGCCGGTCTGCAGCCGCAGGCGCTGGATGTCCCTGGCCGGGACCTTGCCACCCGGGTGGAATTCGAGCGTCTCATCGCCGATACGCACAGTGCCGGAGGTCGGGATCTCCAAGAGGTTGATGCAACGCAGCAGCGTGCTCTTGCCGCCGCCAGAGGGGCCGACAAGCGCGGTGACGCTGCCTTCGTCGATGGTGACGCTCACGCCCTTCAGGACGAGATTGTCGCCAAAGCGCTTTTCGATGTTGGTGAGGCCGATCATGAGCGCGCCTCCAGGAAGCCGCCATAGCGGTTGAGCCGTGTTTCCAGCCGCGTCTGCAGAGCTGACAGCACCGAGCTCAGCGCCAGATAGAGGATCGCCGCCTCGACATAGAGGATCAGCGGCTCATAGGTGGTGGCGACGATGCGCTGCGCGGCCTGGAACATTTCCGGCACGGTGATGGCGGCGGCAAGCGACGTATCCTTGACCAGCGAGATGAAAGTGTTCGAAAGCGGCGGCACCGCGACGCGGCCGGCTTGCGGCAGGATGGTCCGCCGCATCGCCTGGCTCCAGGTCATGCCAATCGAATAGGCGGCTTCCCACTGTCCCTTCGGCACCGAGCCGATCGCCGCGCGGATGATCTCCGACGTGTAGGCGCCGATGTTGAGCGTGAAGCCGATCAAGGCCGCTGTAAAGGCGTCGAGAAGGATGCCGGCCGACGGCAGGCCGTAGAAGATCAGGAACAGCTGCACCAGCAGCGGCGTGCCGCGAAAGATCCAGACATAGAAGCGCACAAGCGCGACCAGCGGCTTGGCGCCGAACAACCGGGCGAGCGCCGCACCCAGGCCGACAGTCAAGCCAAGGGCGAAGGACAGCAGGGTCAACGGCACGGTGAAGATGAGTGCGGCCCACAGCAGCGAAGGCAGCGACTCCAGCATCAATTGCAGCCAGTGCGGCACGAAAAACCCCTCCATCCGGTCAAGCCGGCATCATCGAAGCGCGAATGCCGGGGCATATCACGACAAAAGCGGCGGGCCGTCAAAGACGGCTCGCCGCTAGGCATGTTGCATGGGCCGGCGATCGGCCCATCCTGGTGAAAGTTATTTCGATACGTCCTGGCCGAAATAGGTATCGGCGATCTTCCGGTAGGTACCGTCGGCCTTGATGTCGGCCAGCGCCTTGTTGATCGCCGCGACCAGTTCCGGATCACCCTTGCGCACGATGACGCCGGAATAGTCAGCGTTTTCCTCTTGCGCGGCGATCTTCACATTGGCGTCGGGCTTGTGCTTCTTGAAGTCAAGGAAGGACAGGCTGTCATTGATGGTGGCGTCGGCGCGGCCGGTCAAAAGCAGCTGGATCGATTGGTCGAAGCCATCGGTGCCGACGAGTTCAGCGCCGTTCGTCTCGGCCAGCTTGCCGAAATTCGATGTCAGCGACTGCGCCGACTTCTTGCCCTTGAGATCGGCAAAGCCCTTGATGTCGGTATTGTCGCCACGCACGATCAGCACCGCCTTGGAGGCGATGTAGGGGTCGGAGAAGTCGTACTTGGCCTTGCGCGCGTCGGTGATGCCGACCTCGTTGATGACGGCGTCGTAACGGTTGGCGTCGAGGCCAGCGATCAGCCCGTCCCATTTGCCTTCGAGGAACTGCGGCTTGACACCGAGCTTGTCGGCGATCGCCTTGGCGATTTCGACATCGAAACCGACCAGCGCGCCGGAAGCATCATGATAGGTGAAGGGCGCGTAGGTGCCTTCCGTGCCGATCTTGATGGTGCCTGCCTGCTTGATCTGATCGAGATTGGCGCCGGCATGTCCGGCGGCGACGGCCAGAACCTGCAGGGCTCCGGCGACAACGAGCGATTTAAGCCATTTCATTTTTCTGTGATCCCGTCCTTGGCCGTTGTGCGGCGCATTGTGAGATTTGGAAAATGGCACATGCTTGCAAACAAAATAAGGAACAAGATTCCGAATAGCATCGCGTTCTGAAATCAAATTCTCCGAAACGTATCGATTGGCACCAATCACCTCCTTTGCGGAGCGCCAGGAACGGCGCAATCCACATGGTGAGCGCAGCGGAACCATTCTCCGGCGTGACACGTTTCTCGGCTGTTGTCGGGCACGGCGTAATCATTTCAACCACCCCGCCGTCCGAACGCCCGAAAAAGGGAGCATGGCATGATACAGGACACGGCAGGGCGGACCATGGTCCGCGCGGCGATGAAGGCTCCCTATCTCGAACGTGACCAGGAGCACATCCTCGCTTTGCGCTGGAAGGAAGACAACGACCAGAACGCGCTGCACAGCATCACCGTCGCGCATATGCGGCTGGTCATCTCCATGGCGTCGAAGTTCCGGCACTACGGCCTGCCGCTAGGCGACTTGATCCAGGAGGGTCATGTCGGTTTGCTGGAAGCCGCGGCCCGTTTCGAGCCTGAGCGTGAAGTTCGGTTTTCGACCTACGCGACATGGTGGATCCGCGCCGCGATGCAGGACTACATCCTGCGCAACTGGTCGATCGTGCGCGGCGGCACCAGTTCGGCGCAGAAAGCGCTGTTCTTCAATTTGCGGCGCCTGCGTGCCCGCCTCGCCAACGGCACCGAGCCGCTCTCAAACGCCACGCTCTATCATGAGGTGTCGGTTGCGCTGGGCGTCTCGGAAGCCGATGTGGCAATGATGGATTCACGCCTCTCGGCGCCCGACAGTTCGCTCAATGCACCGCTGGCTGATGATTCAGGCGCAACGGAACGCATGGACTTCCTGGTTTCGGACGATCCGCTGCCCGACGAGGTCGCCGGCGACACGATCGATGTCGAGCGCCGTTCGCTTTGGCTGAAGACCGCGCTCGGTGCCCTGAACGCCCGCGAGCTCAGGATCATCGAAGACCGCCGGCTGAGTGAAGAAGGCGCGACGCTTGAAGCGCTAGGCGAGACGCTTGGCATCTCCAAGGAACGTGTCCGTCAGATCGAGGCACGCGCCATGGAGAAGCTCAAGGTCGCGCTGGTCAGGCAGAACCCCGAATTCATGGCCGCCTGATCCCATCAGCACAAGAGCAGTTGCTATTTGTCGGTGACGATCTTCACCTTGTCGCCGGCCGAGACCGCGGCGCCGGGCGACAGTGCATTGAGCACACGGAACAGGTCGAGCTTGCGATCGACGCCGACCATCTGCGCCGCAAGCGTGCCCATGGTCTGCCCCGGCTGCACCGTCAGCACGCGAATATGCAGCGGCTTCAGCGCCGCCTTTTCCGCGGCACTCAGGATACGGAAGCTGCCGCTGACCGAACGCGCGACGCTGTCCAGGTTTGTGCTGGCCGAAGGTGCCGCCGTCAGCAGCCGGTAGACCTGTCCACCCGCCCGGATCACCGCGATATCGAACTGCCAGCCCTCGGCACCCGCATGCGCGGTCGCCGCTTCATTGCCGTTGATCGTCTCCTGCTTGACGCTGCTGTCGACGAGGCCGGCAACCCAGCCGCTGCGGATATAGTCGGTCAGCGGACGGTTCTTGTCGATCGAGACGCCGTCGAAACGGATCGCCGTGTCGCCGGGGCCGGTCGCCGTCACAGCCGCTGCCGAATTGTCGATGACGAAGCCTTCGGGCACCGAGAAGGACACGCCAAGTCCCGGATGCAGGAAGGTTTCGCCACGCACATAGCCTTCCTCGGGCGTGTCGCCGTAAAGCAGGCCGTCTATGCCGGCCAGGAAAGAATCGCGATCGCGCGTGCCAAAGCCGGGCGCGCCGAACTGGCGGGCATGGCGCTGCGCCAGATCGATGCGCTGCGGCGTGTTGGGGTGAGTTGCCAGGAAGTCGAGGCTGGGGTCGGTGGCGCCGCTGATCGAGCGAAAGTCTGTATAGGCCGACATCGACTGCAGGAAGCGGCCGGCGGCATAAGGGTCGTAGCCGGCCTCGCCGATCGACTTGATACCGATGGCGTCGGCCTCCAGCTCCTGGTTGCGCGAGAACTGGGCAAGCCTGAGCTTGCCGCGGATAAGCGCCGCCTTGGCGGTCGGGCTGTCGCCGAGCACGTCGGAGACGACCTTGGTCGCCAGGCCCTCCTCGGCCTCGAGCTGCTGGCGCTGCAGGCCGTGATTGGCGGTGACATGGCCCATTTCATGCGCGATGACTGCGGCCAGCTCCGAAGAATCATTGGCCAGCGCCAGCAGGCCGCGCGTGATGTAGAGATAGCCGCCTGGCAGCGCGAAGGCGTTGACGTTGGGCGAATTCAGGATGGTGATGCGATAGGTCTGGGTCGGGTTTGCCGACACGACGGTCAAATTGCCGACGACCTTGGCAACCATGCGTTCGAGCTTCGGGTCGGAGTATTCGCCGCCATAAGTGGCAAGAATGCGCGGATGCTGCGCCTTGGCCATTTCGGCGAGCTTGCTGTTGGCGGCAACATTGTCGACCGTGATCGGCTTGTCGGAAGGCTGGAAGCCGGATTCCTGGACTGCCGGAGGCGTGAACATCTGGCAGCTTGCCAGCGCCACGGCAAAGCCGGCTAGCGCGAAGAAGCGCGCCAGCGGATTCATCCGGACTCTATGCGTGCGGGTCGACAGAACCGCTTCCTTCCAGGTCTTGGCCCATGATCTCGAAACCTCGTGGAGATCACGCGCAAAATCAACATGTTGCAACGTCTTCTGGCGTCCGGGATGACGCACGGCGTGCAGGCAAATCACGACCGTGCCAGACCTATACAGGGTGGACCTAGCCACACTACCCTGATCATGGCAAGCAAGCGCCGCATCGCCTTGGGCCGGTTTGACCGTAAATTATGTCCGCTTCCGGGCAACATCTCGTGATCCGGCGCCAATCGGACCTGCCCCGATATAGCGCTGGAAGACCTCCGGGCCAGCCCCGGCGAAGAAATCAGCCGCCGCACCCGTCGCGGCAACCGAACCATTGTCCAGGAATACCACATTCTGGCCGATCCGGCGCGCGTCTTCTGGCTGGTGCGTGACGAACAGCACCGTCATCGGCCGGTCGGCATGCACACCGGCCACCAGATCGAGCATGTCGTCTCGCATGGCCGGGCCAAGCGAGGCAAAAGGCTCATCCAGGAGAAGCACCGGACGGTCGCGCACCAGGACACGGGCGAGCGCGACACGCTGACGCTCGCCGCCGGAGAGTTCGCGCGGCAATCGCTTCTCCTTTCCGGCCAGGCCGGTGCGTTCGATCGCCCCGGCAATCACAACGCGGTCCGCATCGCTCAGCCGCAGCGACGGCGAACGGCCTAGTCCGACATTCTGCTCCACGGAAAGATGGGCAAAGAGGTTGTTCTCCTGGAACACCATGGACACCGGTCGTGCCGAGGGCAGCTCCGCGCTGACATCGATCCCGCCGATCAGCACGCGGCCGGAGCGCGGCGTTTCGAAACCAGCGACCAGATTGAGCAGGGTCGATTTTCCAGAGCCGCTCGGGCCCATGATGGCGGTGATCCTGGAGGCGGCAAAACCGACATCGAAGCTCAAGGGCGTTTGGCCATAGCTGAACGAGACATGCTCCAACCGCACGGCGGTGCCGTCTTCGATCCTCTCGTTGGCTTTGGCGAGCATCATGATTTCCCTCCCCTCCCCAGCCGGTCGGAGGCCAGGACAAGCGCCAGGCAGACAAGACCAAGCAGCAACGCCAGGCCGGCGGCGTCCTCCGTCCGGTAGCTACCCATGCGCGCCAGGAGCAGATAGGGCAATGTCTGCACGGAGTCGCTGCCGAACAACGCGATGACGCCGAGATCCCCAAGCGACAGGGCCATGGCGAAGGCGAAGGCCGTCGCGAGCGGCCGCCGCAACGACGGCCAGTCAATCAGTATCAGCCGGTTCCAGCCTGAAATGCCGAGCTGTGCGCAAAGCCGTTCGTGGCGCTCGCTCGCCGCGTCATAGGCGGGGCGAACGGCGCGGATGGCGAAGGGCATCGCCATCACCGCGTTGACGGTGACGACCATGATCGGTGCGACGGCGAAGACATCGCTGACATTGCGCAGAGCCAGGAACCAGCCGGCGCCAATGACGATCGGAGGCACGACAAGGACGAAACCGGCGCCAGTGTCGGTGGCATGTTCGAGCAACGTCCTCGAGCCCGCGCCCCGGTTCAGGGCCAGCGCCCGGCGCGCCATGATCAGCGCCAGCGACAGCATCACCGAAAGCAGCGCCGACAGGAAGGCGAGCACGGCACTGGTCAGCGTCGCCTGCCGCACAGCAGCCTCGCCGGCCAACCGGCCGAGATCGGCGCCAAGCCCGGCCATCACCGTCGCCACCATCGGCCCAGCGACGAATAGCAGTGCGGCAACAACCAGCAAGGCATTGAGCCAGCTCTCTCCCTTGCCCACCGAAAGATAGCGGCGCGACGCCACCGGCAGATTAGCGTCGCCAGTTACATTGACGCCGAGTCGCGCCAGGGCCAGCACCACGACAAAGGTCAGCGCGATCTGCAGCGCGGTCAGCGCCACGGCCCCAGCGGGATCGAAATCGAAACGCAGCGCCTGATAGATCGCGACTTCCAGCGTCGTTGCGCGCGGACCGCCACCCAGTGTCAGCACGATGGTGAAGGACGTTATGCAGAGCATGAAGACGAGCCCGGCGACGCCCGGAATGGCCGCGCGCAGCCTTGGCCACTCGATCAACCGAAAAGCCGGCCTGGCACCCATGCCGAGCTGGCTCGCCAGCCGCCACTGGTCGGCCGGCACCGTCTGCAGCGCTTCGAGAAACAGCCTCACGCAGAGCGGCAGGTTGAAGAAGACATGCGCAACCAGGATGCCAGCCAAACCATAGATGCCCGGCCAGCTGCCATTGCCGATCACCGTGAACACGCCGGCGAAATAGCCGGCGCGACCGTACAGCGCCAGAATGCCGAGCGCGGCGACGATGGCCGGCAGCGCCAACGGCACGGCGAACAGCTGCAGGATGAAGCTTCGTCCGAAGAACCGCGGATGCCGCGACAGGGCGCGGGCGACGAACAGCGCCGGCACGACCGAAAGCAGCGTCGACAGGACCGCTTGCCACAGGGTGAAGCGCACGACGCGGAAGAGATAGGGATCGAAGGCTGCCCAGGCGCCTGAAAGGTCGCGAGCGCCTTCGAAAAGCAGACCAGCAATCGCGCCACCGATCAGTAGCGCGATTGCCGCGAGCGACAATGCCGGCGGCGACGCGGGGATCAGCGGGATGACGCGTCCGCATCTCGCGCTACCCAACACCGGGATGGGTATTGATCAATTGAAATACCTGGCCAGGGCCGAGCCCACCCCCCTCTGTCCTGCCGGACATCTCCCCCTCAAGGGGGGAGATTACGCACTCGGTCGCTTTCGCCAATCTCCAATGCTGCTGGACTTGGCGAGGCGCCGAAGCCGCTGATCTCCCCCCTTGAGGGGGAGATGGTCGGCAGACCAGAGGGGGGTGCCTTGGCGCAAACATCCGACGCGGCTCGAGCCCTATTTGCTCATCACCGCCAGCCATTCGTCGACCCAGGCCTTGCGGTTGGCGGCGACCTCTTCAGGGCTGAACAGCAACGTCTTGGTCGGCTTGACCAGTTTGTCGAAGGCTGGGTTGAGCGGTGCATCGGTCTTGCCGGCGGGGAACATCCAGTTGGTCTCGGGGATGACATCCTGGAATTTCGGCCCAGTCATGAAAGCCATGAACTTTTCCGCCAACGGGTTTTTCGCGCCGGTGGTGGTGATGCCGGCAACCTCGATCTGCAGGTACTCGCCCTCCTCGAAGGAGGCCGCCTGATAGCGTTCGGTCTTCTCGGCAACCATGTGATAGGCCGGCGACGTCGTGTAGGACAACACCATCGGCGCCTCGCCCTTGGTGAACAGGCCATAGGCCTCGCTCCAGCCGGGCGTGACGGTCAGCACCTTCGCCTTGAGCTTGGCCCAGGCTTCAGGCGCCTTGTCGCCGTAGACAGATTTCACCCATAGCAACAGGCCAAGGCCGGGTGTCGAGGTGCGCGGATCCTGGATGACGATCTTGTCGTCGGCACTGCCTTCGACCAATTCCTTCAGGCTCTTCGGCGGTGTCTTCAGCTTCTCGGTGTCATAGACAACGGCGAAATAGCCGTAGTCGAACGGTACGAACGTATCGTCACTCCAGCCGCCGGGCACGTTGACGTTCGAAACCGGGCCATGCGGGGCAAACAGGCCGGTGGCCTTGGCCTCGGCGGTCAGATTGGTGTCAAGGCCAAGCACAATGTCGGCCTTGGTCGAAGCGCCTTCCAGCTTGACGCGGTTGAGCAGCGCGACGCCGTCGGCGACCGAGACGAAGTCGACATCGCAGCCGCATTCGGCCTCGAATTCCTTCTTCACCACCGGGCCCGGCCCCCAGTCCGCGGTGAAGCTCTCATAGGTGTAGACGGTGAGCTTGTCCTTGGCCAAGGCCGGCCCGGACAGGATCACAACAGTGGCTGAGACAAGAGAGTAGAAAAGCGTGCGCATCGGCGCCTCCTTCGTTCGAATTGAAAGGAATTGAGGCGTCGGACTGTCCGAAACGTCTAATCCCTCCGCCGGTACAAACCGGATCAGGTTCAGCGGGTTGGCAAGATTGCCTCTCAGCCGGTCCGCGAAGATCGCGTCCGGCACCCCGTTAGAGCGTTTCGACACATAGGCCCGGTCGATGAACCACGCAAGTGGGAGTTTGCCGCCTTCCGTTTCCCGTGCCGGGCTGGTAAGGGCGACGCACATGAGCACATTCACCATCCTGCTTGGCGGCGACCTCATCCGCACGCCACGGCTCGACCGCCAGGTCGAGGGTTCGCGTGTCATCGCCGCCGATGCCGGCATCGGCCATGCGCGGGTGTTGGGGCTTGTCCCCGAACTGTGGGTGGGTGATTTCGATTCCGTACCGGCCAATCTGCCCGATGATCTCGCCGCCGTGCCCCGTCGCACTTTCCCTGCGGAGAAGGACAAGACCGATGGTGAGTTGGCCATCGCCGCAGCACTCGAACGCGGCGCGACCACTCTCATTCTGGCCGGCGCATTCGGCGGCAAGCGCGCTGATCACGCCTTCCTGCATCTGTCGCTCGGTCTGCGGCTGGCCGAAGCCGGGATGAAAGTGATCTTGACCAGTGGCGCGCAAGAAGGCATTCCCCTGCTGCCGGGGAAAGCCTTCTTCGACTACGCCGACGCCACGCTGTTTTCCGTTCTTGGTTTCTCGGATCTCTCCGGCCTCACCGTCAAAGGCGCCAAATGGCCGCTCGATCATGTCGAGGTAGCATTCGGCTCCTCGCTGACCATTTCCAACGAGGTCAAGGGCCGGCTCGAAATCGCCCTGGGTAGCGGTCGCGCGCTGCTGCTCGCCCATCCCCATCCACTACCTGAAAGCTGATATGGCCCCGCCGCTTCTCAACCTCGACGGCATAAAACTGACCTTCGGTGGTACGCCGCTTCTCGACGGCGCCGCATTGGCGGCTTCTTCCGGCGACAAGATCGCGCTCGTCGGCCGCAATGGCTCGGGCAAGTCAACGCTGCTGAAGATCGCGGCCGGCCTGATCGAGCCGCAGGACGGCGAAGTCTTCCGCCAACCCTCCGCGACTGTCCGCTATCTGCCGCAAATGCCCGACATGGATGGCTTCACCAACGTACGCGCTTATGTCGAGGCGGGGCTCGGACCCGCCGACGATCCCTACCGCGCCACCTACCTGATGGAGCATCTCGGCCTTTCCGGCGAGGAGCGGCCGAACGACCTCTCGGGCGGCGAAGCGCGGCGCGCGGCACTTGCCCGAGTGATGGCGCCCGAGCCCGACATTCTGCTGCTCGATGAGCCGACTAACCATCTCGATCTGTCGGTGATCGAGTGGCTGGAAGAAGAGCTCGTCCGCACCTCCTCCGCACTCATCGTCATTTCGCACGACCGCCGCTTCCTCGAGCGCGTCTCGCGCGCCACCGTCTGGCTCGATCGTGGCCAGACCCGCAGGCTGGACAAGGGTTTTGGCCATTTCGAGGAATGGCGCGACCTAGTGCTGGAAGAAGAAGAGCGTGAACAGCACAAGCTCGGCCGCCAGATCGTGCGCGAAGAGCACTGGCTGCGCTACGGCGTGACGGCGCGGCGCAAGCGCAACATGAGAAGGCTGGGCGAGTTGCAGACCATGCGCCAGCGCTTTCGTGGCCATCGTGGCGCCGAAGGTTCGGCCACCATGGTGGCCAGCGACGCCACCGAATCCGGCAAGCTGGTGATCGAGGCCAAGAACATCGAGAAGAGCTTTGGCGACCTCACCGTGGTCAAGGAGTTCTCAACCCGCATCCAGCGTGGCGACCGCATCGGCCTGGTTGGACCCAACGGCGCCGGCAAGACGACGCTCCTGAAGATGCTGACCGGAGAAATGAAGCCGGATGCCGGTTCGGTGCGGCTCGGCACCAATCTGGAGATCGCCACGCTCGACCAGAAGCGCGAAGCGGTCGACCCGGCCGAAACGCTGGCGCAATATCTCACCGACGGGCGCGGCGACAACCTGGTCATCAATGGCGAGCAGCGCCACGTCGTCTCGTACATGAAGGACTTCCTGTTCAAGCCCGAGCAGGCGCGCACGCCGGTGCGCGAACTTTCGGGCGGCGAGCGGGCGCGGCTGCTGCTGGCCCGCGTCCTGGCGCGGCCGGCAAACCTTCTGGTGCTCGATGAGCCGACTAACGACCTCGATATGGAAACGCTGGAACTGCTGCAGGAACTGGTCGCCGGTTTCGCCGGAACCGTCATTCTGGTCAGCCACGACCGCGATTTCCTCGACCGCACCGTCACCAGCATCATCGCACCGGATGGCGGCGGCCGCTGGATCGAATATGCCGGCGGCTATTCGGACATGCTGGCGCAACGCGGCGGCACCCGGCTCGACGACCGCAAGTCGCGGGCGAAGGCCGACAATGGCGAACCCGCGGCCGTAGGCAAGGCCGATGCATCGACCCCGAAGGGTCCCGCGAAAAAGCTGTCGTTCAAGCAGAAATTCGCGCTGGAATCGCTGCCCAAGAAGATCGAGGCGGTGACCGCTTCGATCTCGCGGCTGGAGAACAACATCGCCGACCCCGCCTATTACGAGCGCGATCCGGCTTCGTTCCAGAAGACCATCGCGGCCCTCGACAAGGAGCGCTCCACATTGGCGGCGTTCGAAGAGGAATGGCTGAAACTGGAGATGTTGCGCGAAGAGATGGAGGGGTGAGGAGCGTTTGGCCGTAGGCCAGTCGATCGACAACGATTTGTCGATTGAAGCGACGAACGACGAAAGCCAGGTTCGCCTTCAGGCGAATTCAAAGGTCCACTGGACCTTTGCAAGGACTTGAACGCCCGAAGGGCTGAGAGCCATGGCCGGAGAACCGGACTCACCCGCAATCGGCCTACTTGATTGTTGCCCCGATACGAGAGTGCGCATACATTATGCGCATGTTGCGGAGGCTATAATGCGCAAAATTGCCTTGAATGCGATCCGTCGCCCAGCAAACCTGTCGATCGACTCGAACCTCATGAGGGAAGCCAAGGGGCTTGACGTGAATGTGTCGCGCGCTGCGGAAGCCGGCATAGCGGAAGCAGTGGCAGCTGAAAAAACGCGGTTATGGAAGCTAGAGAATCGGGCCACGATGGATGCGTGGAACGAGTATGTCGAAAAACATGGCATCCCACTGGAAGACTCGCGGCAGTTCTGATGGCACGCTTCGATGTCTTCGCGGGGCGCATTGAAGGCAGCTATTTGCTCGACGTTCAATCCGAACTGCTCGATAATTTCAAGACAAGGGTGGTCGTTCCGCTTCTGCCGGTCGCAGCGGTGCCGCCGCCAATGCGAAAACTCCATCCCATTTTCGAAGTCAACGGTCGAAAGCTGGTCATGGCCACCCATCTGATCGCAACTGTTGCGGCCAGCGAACTGGGTGATAGTCGACTGAACCTGACGAAGCACCATGACGACATCGTCGCTGCGCTCGACATGCTGTTCCAGGGTTTCTGAACAGCGGCGACAGCTGAGCGAGACGCTCGTCCTCAGCCCGCCGTCTTCGCTTGCCAGGCCTTGATCGCCTCATCAAACACTTTCTCGCCGGGGATGCCCTTCTCCATGGTCAGCAAGGCCCGTCGTCCGGTCTTGTAGACGACCGGCACGTCGATCCAGTCCTGCCCGCGCAGCAAGGTCATGTTGGCGTCTTCATCCGCCTTGGTGTCGTTGAGCGCGACGAGGAAGAAACCATCGGCGATCTTGGCCGGAATACCGATCAGCGGGCTGCCGGCGTCCTGTTCCGAGCTCTTCATGGCAACGCGCAGGATGTTGTCGACGCCGCCGCCTTCAAAACCTTCGGGCGTCAGGAAGATCATCTCGATGATATGGCTGGCCGGCAGCGTCCGGTCGGTGTTGCGGCGAATGGTCATGCGCAGCTGGATATCCTTGCCGGGAATGGTTGCCTCGGCGCGGATCGCCGGTTCCGGCGGAAGGTCACCGCCAGGTGATTCCTGGACCAGGGACCAAACGATACTGCCGGGCTCGGCGGAACCTTGCGAGGTGCTGGTGCGCTCCTCGTAGAAGATCGCCTTCTGGCCGACGGCCACTGTCGGCTCGGCAGCCGCCGGTGTCGGCGTGGTGCCTGCTGGTGCCGGCGTGGCACCTGCTGGCGCTGCCGGTGTGGCGACGGCGGCCGGCGCGGCGGGAGCGGTTCCATTGGCCGGCGGCGTTGCCGGAGCCGCACCCGGTGCGGGCGGGGTTGCGGCGGCCGCGGGAGCGTTCGCCGCGGGCGTGGCGGCGGCCTGTGCATCGCCGGCAGGCGGCGTGATTGTCGGATGGGCTGGCGGCGGCGTGGTCAGCGCGGCGACGGATTCGCCCTCGCCAATGCCGCTTTGCCCACCGGCCGGACCGGGATCGGTTTCGCTGCCCTGGGGCGTCAGGCGCTGGGTGAACTTGGTTGCCCCGGCGGCGTCCGTCGTGCCGGTCGCGGGAGCCGTTGGCGATGCGGCGGCGTTGGCCGCGGGGTTGGCAGGAGCGGCCTTCAGGGGCTCGGTCTTGACGACCTTGCTGTCACCCGAACCGAACATCTTGCCGAACGCACCCTTGTTCAGCCAGATGCCATAGGCGCCGCCGATGACGGCCAACGCGACCACGGCGGCGATCAGCCCGCCGTAGCTGCGCTTGCGTCGAGCCGGGCGCAGGCGCTCGAACGTATCGGCCGCCGGCCTTTCGTCATTGGCGAAAATGTCGGCCTTCTCGTCCGGCTCGCCTTCGTCCATCCCCGGAAGGGTGGCATCGTCGCGATCCGGCGCGGCACGATCAGGAAAGGAAGGAGCCGTTGATGACCTCTGCCAGCTTGGCTCCACCCGAGCGGCGGGAGGCGTCGGCTTCGCAGCATAGGGCGCTGCCGGACGGACGGTTTCAGGCCTTGCGGGTTCACGCCTTGCGGGCTCAGGCCTTACCGGCTCAGGTCTGGCGGATTGAGGTCTGGCAGGCTCGGGCCTGGGGGGCTGCGGAGTGGAAAGCGGCTGCCGGACGTGGCTCGACTGGTTCTTGTTGCGGTCGATGGACGAAAAGATGTTTTCCAGTTCCGCCAGCGGGTCGGTCTCCGGCACGCTCTTGGCATAGTCCCGCTCGACACTGACAATGGCGTCTTCCAGCGCGCGCTTTTGCGTGGTTATGGCTTCGGTGGCCAGTGGCGGCGACCTTTCCGCAAGCTTCTTCGCCAGCATGGCGCGAACGCTACCATAGATGCGCGTACGCTTTTCGGGCGTCTCGTCGCCGTGCCTGTCGAGCGCCGTTTTCAGAATAGCAACGAAATCCGCCATGCTTCAGTCGACCTGTATTTTTGCTTCAGCGCCGGCCCTCGCAAATCAGCCGCAGCGCCCGGAAAGGCTTCAGAAACTAGTCTTGAAACGGATCGGTCACAAGTATCGTGTCGTCCCGTTCGGGGCTGGTGGAGAGCAGTGCGACCGGCGCGCCGATCAACTCCTCGATATAACGGACATACTTGACCGCCTGGGCCGGCAGGTCGTTCCAGCTGCGCGCGCCGGCGGTGGTGCCTTTCCATCCCTCCAGCGTCTCGTAGACCGGCTCGACACGCGCCTGCGCGCCTTGGCTCGCCGGCAGATAGTCGATCATCTCGCCATCAAGACGGTAGCCGGTGCAGACCTTGATCTCGTCCAGCCCGTCCAGCACGTCGAGCTTGGTCAGCGCGATTCCCTTGATGCCGTTGACGGCGACGGCCTGGCGCACCAGCACGGCGTCGAACCAGCCGCAGCGGCGCTTGCGCCCTGTGACGACACCGAATTCGTGGCCGCGCGTGCCGAGGAATTCGCCGATCTCGTTCTTCTGCTCGGTCGGGAAAGGACCTTCGCCGACGCGCGTCGTGTAGGCCTTGGTGATGCCGAGCACATAGCCGATGGTTCCCGGACCGACGCCGGAACCGGCGGCCGCCTGTCCGGCGACCGTGTTGGACGAGGTGACAAAGGGATAGGTGCCGTGGTCGATGTCGAGCAACGTGCCCTGCGCGCCTTCGAACAGGATGCGCTCGCCAGCCCGGCGCTTGTCATCGAGGATCTTCCAGACCCGGTCCATATAGGGCAGGATCTCATGCGCGACCGAGGTCAGCTCCAGCATGATCGCCTCATGCGTGACCTCGGCATGTCCAAGCCCCCGACGCAACGCATTGTGGTGCGTCAGCAGCCTGTCGACCTTCAAGGGCAATGTTTCCAAATCCGCCAAATCCATCACCCTGACGGCGCGCCGGCCCACCTTGTCTTCATAGGCGGGGCCGATGCCGCGGCGGGTCGTGCCAATCTTTGTTCCGGAATTGGAGGCCGCGTCTTCGCGGAAGCCGTCCAGTTCCCGGTGCAGTGACAGGATAAGCGCGGTGTTTTCGGCTATTTTCAGGCGATCCGGCGTCACTTCGACACCTTGTCCCTTCAGCTTCGCCACTTCGGCGACGAAAGCGTGCGGGTCGAAAACGACGCCGTTGCCGATGATCGACAGCTTGCCCTGGCGCACGACGCCCGACGGCAGCAGCGACAGCTTGTAGACCTTGCCGTCGACAACCAGCGTGTGGCCGGCATTGTGGCCACCCTGGAAGCGCACCACGACATCGGCGCGCTCCGACAGCCAATCGACGATCTTGCCCTTGCCTTCGTCACCCCACTGCGAGCCGACGACCACCACATTGGCCATGATTATTTCCCTTGAGATGCCGCACCGCGGCTGGAAGACTGTTCAAAACGACAGGCCTCTATAGCGTCAAGCCCCGACGAGCGCGACCATTCTTTGCCGCTGAAAACGCCCCGAGGCACAACAATTTTCGGCTTTGACATCATTTACTTGTCCAACCCGTGGCAATAGGCGGCAATATCCGCGGCCGCACCTCCCCGCGGCTGGAATTTTCCGATGCATCGAAGCGCCTACATCTTCCTGCTGCTCACCACCTTGCTGTGGGGCGGGAACTCCGTGGCCGGCAAGCTCGCGGTCGGTCATGTCTCGCCGATGACGCTTGTCTTCCTGCGCTGGGTGCTGGCCGTGCTGATCATGCTGCCGATCGGCTGGCGATCGATGCGAGAGGACTGGCCGGTGGTGCGCAAGCACTGGATCGTCCTG
Source organism: Mesorhizobium sp. PAMC28654 (assembly GCF_020616515.1). Lineage (GTDB taxonomy): Bacteria > Pseudomonadota > Alphaproteobacteria > Rhizobiales > Rhizobiaceae > Mesorhizobium. Next base: position 4,527,157 of record NZ_CP085135.1, on the reverse strand, counting down.
GCCGCCCTGGGCGCCAGCGGCTTCACCTTGTTCAACACGATCTTCTACACCGCCCTCAACTACACGACGGCGATCAACGTCTCGATCGAGCAGGCAGCGATACCGATCCTGATCATGACAGCCAATTTCGTCTTCTTCCGCTTGCGCGTGAACTGGGCGCAGATTGCCGGCGTCGTGCTGACCATCGTCGGCGTCATCCTGACCGCCTGCCACGGCGACCCGCGTCGGCTGCTGACGCTCGAACTCAATTTCGGCGACGCCATCATGCTGGTCGCCGTGTTCCTCTATAGCGGCTACTCGGTTGGACTGCGGCTGAAGCCGGTGATGCGCTGGCAGAGCCTGATGCTGGCGCTGTCGATTGCCGCACTTGTCACCTCGCTGCCATTCTTCCTCTGGGAGATAGCTGCCGGCAAGGTCATCGTGCCCGACGCGCATGGCTGGACGGTCATTGTCTATACCGCGATAGGCGCTTCGGTCATCTCGCAGATGTTCTATATCCGGGGCAACGAGTTGATCGGCGCCAACCGCGCCGGCCTGTTCATCAATCTGGTGCCGATCTTCGGCACGCTGCTTTCGGTGCTGATCGTCGGCGAGACATTCCAGATCTATCAGGCTCTCGCGCTGGTACTCGTTCTGGGCGGCATCGGGCTTGCCGAGTATAGCGGCCGCAAGGCGGCAAGCCCGCCTTCAGTCCGGACACGCTGAACAACAAAAAGGCGCGGACCAAGCCGCGCCTTTCGATCTTTTACCGCGGACCCGGATCACATCGCGCTGACGTCGAACTGCAGCCGCTTGGCCGAGTCGATCGACTTGTGGGCCTTGACCTGCTCCAGCACCTTTTCCGGGAATGGCGCGTCGAGATAGAGCAGCGCGATGGCGTCGCCGCCGGGCCTGTTACGACCAAGCTGGAAGTTGGCGATGTTGACGCCATTCTCACCACACACCGTGCCGAGCAGGCCGATGATGCCCGGCGCGTCGGCATTGGTTGTGTAGAGCATGTGCTGGCCGACCTCCGCGTCGAGATTGATGCCCTTGATCTGGATGAAGCGCGGCTTGCCGTCGGAGAAGCAGGTGCCGGCGATCGACCGCGTCATATGCTCTGTCTTGACCGTGAGCTTGATGTAGCCGTCGAACACGCCGGACTTGTCGCGCTTGACCTCGGCGACGATGATGCCGCGCTCCTTCACCATGATCGGCGCCGACACCATGTTGACATCGGCGACCTGCGGCCGGATCAGCCCGGCAAGCGCGGCGCTGATCAGCGCGCGCGTGTTCATTGTCGTGGTCGAGCCGTCAAACAGGATCTCGACCTCGTTGATCGGATCCTCGGTGACCTGGCCGACAAAGGCGCCGAGCACTTCGGCCAGCTTGACGAACGGCTTCAGCCGCGGTGCTTCTTCCGCCGTGATCGACGGCATGTTGATGGCGTTGGAGACCGCGCCCTTGATCAGATAGTCGGCCATCTGCTCGGCGACCTGCAATGCGACGTTCTCCTGCGCTTCCGCCGTCGAGGCGCCGAGATGCGGTGTCGCCACCACGTTCTCCATGCCGAACAGGGCGTTCTGTTCGGCCGGCTCGACCTCGAACACGTCGATGCCGGCGCCCGCCACCTTGCCGCTCTTCAGCCCCGCGATCAGGTCCGCCTCGACGATCAGCCCGCCACGCGCGCAGTTGATGATGCGCACGCCAGTCTTCATCTTGGCGATTGCCCCGGCATCGATGATGTTGCGCGTCTTGTCGGTCAGCGGCGTGTGCAGCGTGATGAAGTCCGCGCGGGCAAAGAGTTCCTCCAATTCCACCTTGTCGACGCCGAGTTCCTCGGCGCGCTTGTCCGACAGGAACGGATCGAAGGCGATGACATGCATCTTGAGACCGACGCCGCGCGTGGCGACGATCGAGCCGATATTGCCGCAGCCGATGACGCCCAGCGTCTTGCCGGTGATCTCGACACCCATGAAGCGGTTCTTTTCCCATTTGCCGGCATGGGTCGAGGCATTGGCTTCAGGGATCTGGCGGGCGAGTGCAAAGATCATCGCCACCGCATGCTCGGCTGTCGTGATCGAATTGCCGAAAGGCGTGTTCATCACGATGATACCCTTGCGGCTGGCCGCCGGGATGTCGACATTGTCGACGCCGATGCCGGCGCGGCCGATGACCTTGAGATTGGTGGCGGCGTTGATCAGCTTCTCGGTGACCTTGGTCGCCGAGCGGATGGCGAGGCCATCATACTGGCCGATCACTTCGAGCAGCTTCTCCTTGTCCTTGCCGAGATCGGGCAGGTAGTCGACCTCGACGCCGCGATCCTTGAAGATCTGCACGGCGGTGGGAGAGAGTTTGTCTGAGACGAGAACACGGGGCGCCATGGCGGCCTCCTTCAAAATGGGATTGATCCGGGAATGGGCGGCCCGAAGGCCGCCACGGAAAATCTCAGGCGGCCGCTTTCAGCGATGCCTTCTGCGCGGCAAAGGCCCAGTCGAGCCAGGGCAGCAAGGCTTCGAGATCGGATGTCTCGACTGTCGCCCCGCACCAGATGCGCAGGCCGGGCGGCGCGTCGCGATAGGCGCCGATGTCGTAGGCGACGCCTTCCTTGTCGAGCATTGACACCAGCCCCTTGGCGAAAGCCGCCTGTCCGTCGGCGTCGAGCGCGGACACGTCCGGATCGGTGAAGGACAAGCAGACCGAGGTGTTCGACCGCGTCGCCGGCTCGACGGCAAGATGGCCGAGCCACGAGGACTTGGCGACGAAGCCGTCGAGGGCGGCGGCATTGGCATTCGCCCTGGCGACCAGCGCATCAAGGCCGCCGATCGACTTCGCCCAGTTGAGCGCATCGAGATAGTCCTCGACGCACAGCATCGACGGCGTGTTGATGGTCTCGCCCTTGAAGATGCCTTCGATCAGCTTGCCGCCCGAGGTCAGGCGGAAGATTTTTGGCAGCGGCCAGGCCGGCTTGTAGCTCTCAAGTCGCGCGACGGCGCGAGGCGACAAGATCAGCATGCCGTGTGCACCCTCGCCGCCCAGCACTTTCTGCCAGGAGAAGGTGACGACATCCAGCTTCTGGAAATCGAGCCTTTGTGCAAACGCCGCCGAAGTGGCGTCGCATATGGTCAGGCCCTTGCGGTCCGCCGGGATGAAATCGCCGTTTGGCACGCGAACGCCGGAGGTCGTGCCATTCCAGGTGAAGACCACGTCACGGTCGAAATCGATCTTGGTCAGATCAGGCAGATCGCCGTAAGCGGCCTCAATCTTGCGGACGTCTGCGAGTTTCAACTGCTTGACCACATCGGTGACCCAGCCGGAGCCGAAGCTCTCCCAGGCGACCATGTCGACGCCACGCTCGCCGAGCAGCGACCACAGCGCCATCTCGACAGCACCTGTGTCCGACGCCGGCACGATGCCGATGCGGTAATCCGCTGGAACCTGGAGAATTTCCCGCGTCAGCTCGATCGCCTGTTCGAGCTTGGTCTTGCCGATCTTGGCGCGGTGGGAACGGCCGAGCGCGGCATTTTTCAGCGCCTCGACTGACCAGCCGGGACGTTTTGCGCAGGGACCCGAGGAGAAATTGGGGTTTGCCGGACGGAGCCCGGGCTTCGTGGGTGTCGTCATCGTGGTCTATCCTTCCAGATAGTGGCCCCTCGTTGGGGAGGGGTGGCCCACGGACGGCGATATTCCCTCACGCTTTCGGCGTCAAGGGAAAAGTTTTTGTCGCGGACAGGATACTGGCAGCCTGCGATCAGAATTTAGTGACGCTAAACGCAAGCGGCGGGCCAGAGGCCCACCGTCGTGATTTCATGGGTTTGAGGCCCTACCAGAGGTCGTAACGCAATCCGAGTTTGACCGTCTGATAGCTGAGGCCCTTGCTGATGGAAGGGGTGCCGGTATTGTCAAAGGACACATACTTCGCGGATGGCAACGCCACATATTGGTAGCCAACATCGAGCGAAAGATTCTTGCTGACTTGGTAAGCGAAACCCGCGTCCAGTGAATAGGTCAAGCTGAACTGCTTTTCGCTGGAGGACGTACCCGCGTAATTGCTCGGATCCAGACAGGTTACGGTTATTGTCGTCGTATTGCCGCTAAGATCTGTTGTGGAGACTGGGTTGCCGTTGACGCAATTGCGAGCATTTTGGGTCAGACTGTATGAGGTGTAGGCGATCCCAACGCCACCGCCGACATAGGGTGTAAAGCCGACATAGGTTCCAAGATCGACGAAGGCGCTCGCCATGCCATCAAAGGCCCGATTCTGGCCGTTGTTGGAGCCATTGCATGACGCCAAGGGAGACTCTGGTGCCGAAGTCTGGCTGGTAATGACGCCCGTATTGACAACCGTCGTCGTTTGGGTCCGGGCGCACGTGGTGGTGAAGGCATTATCAAACGAGCTTGTCGGGAGCATGCCGAAATTCAACTCGCCGCGCAGATAGTCGTTGAAGTGATACCCCATGCCGACCGAACCGGAGAAAGCCTGGGTACCGGTGGAGACGCCTGCCGCCGTCTCTGAGAATTCATACGGCTTGTTGAACGCATAGCCGACATCGCCGCGCAGGTACCACCCGGAACCGACCTCGACCGGCTGATAGTCCGGCGCCTGATCGACATAGATCGGCGGATCGTAGTCGGCCGCGTGGACTGGCGACAGCGGCATGAGGACTGCGGCAAGCGCCAGCGCTGTCAGCGATTTGAAGGTCATGGTCCTGGCTCCCGAAGTTGGCGCTGGTCGCAATAGCGAGCACCGTTTCAGGAAGCATTGTTAACCATAGTGGTTAAGTGGCAGTTAAGGATAACAGAGAGTTAGCGAATTGACTTCGATGATCTTTCGCCGACGCTGCTTGAACGAGAACCGCCCGGCACTTGCCGGGCGGTTCATCAATTTCAGGCTGTCGAACCGTTACTTCGTGTAGACCGGCTCCGGCTCTGGAACATATGCCTCCGGCGGAGGAGCGCAGTCCGACTTGCCGAACTGATAGCGCAGGCCGCCGCGCACTTCGTTGACGCTGATGCCGTGGTCAAAGCCCGGACCAGCGCCAGTGCTGCCACCAGCGCCATCCGCGTAGTCGAACATCCGGCCACCATTGATGTGGCTGTAGCGATAACCGACATCAAGCTTGACCCGATCGGTCAGGCAGTAAGACGCGCCGGCCATGAGGGCGTAAGCGAAGCGCCAGCCCTTGCCGCCATTATGATCGAAGGAACCATCATTGTCGGTGTTGTTCAACGTATCCCACTTCATCCAAGCGCCGCCGATGCCGGCACCGACATAAGGCGTCACGCCATGCCAGGTGCCGATATCGACATAGGCGTTGGCCAGAAGCAGGAGCGCTGAATAGGACGAAGTATCAACCGAAGTACAAGGCGTGCCAGGAACAGGCGTGCCGCAAGTGCCGCTGGTCGAACCGTTGAATTTCGAACTGCTCAGCCAATCACCGGTGAGATCGGTGCGGAAGTGCTGGTTGATCTGATAGCCGACACCGGCACCGGCCGAGAAGGCGCTCTTGAGCGTGCCACTGTCGAAGCTGTTGGTGCCCGGTCCGTAGGTAATGTAGTCGGCGCCACCGAACTTCGACCAGTGATAATCGACGTCACCGCGAATATACCAGCCGCCGTACTCCGGAGCCGGCTCTTCATAGGCCGGCGGCGGCGCCTGCTCGACCACCGGCTCCGGTAGATCGGCAGCGAACACTGGTCCGGCCACGCCCGCGAACAGCGCGGCAAACAAGGCCCTTCTTGCTGTATTGAACATGCTTGTCACCCCTAAAGACCTTCGGAACAGCGAACGCGTCCGGATTTGATTGGCTTCAGTTGTGGATAATGAATTGCAAAGGTTAAAAGGCATTTAACCGTGTTGCTTAACCACGAATCGATAAAACCCTTGGGGCTTGCCTGACTTCGAGCGGGGCTTTCGGATCGTGGAAGCAATAAAAAAGCCCGCCGGAGGGCGGGCTTCGATACAATCAGACGGCGTGACGCCCCTCCGGGCGCGCCGGGGATCAGGCGGCGCTACGTGTTTCCGAAATCACCCCGACGATGTCGTTGACGACGGCTTCGACCAGTTGCGGATCATCGCCTTCCGCCATGACGCGAATGAGCGGCTCGGTGCCCGAAGGCCGGATGACCAGCCGCCCGGCCTTGCCCAGGCGATTGCGGGCATCCTCGATAGCCGCCTTGACCGGAGCTTCCTCAAGCGGCTTGCCGCCGGAAAAATGGACGTTCTTCAGAAGCTGCGGCACCGGTTCGAACTTCTTCGACAGCTCGCTGACCGGCCGGTTCTGCCGCTTGATACAGGCGAGCACCTGAAGCGCCGAAACGAGGCCGTCACCCGTGGTCGAAAAGTCGGACAGCACAATGTGGCCAGACTGTTCGCCACCGACATTGAGCCCATGCGCGCGCATGTGCTCGACGACATAGCGATCGCCAACCTTGGTACGATGCAGCTGCAGCTTCAAATCGCCGAGGAAGCGCTCAAGACCGAGATTGGACATCACCGTCGAGACGACACCGCCGCCGGCCAGCCGCCCGCTCTGGTGCCAGGACTCGGCAATCAGCGCCATGATCTGGTCACCGTCGACGATCGCGCCATTCTCGTCGACGATGACGACGCGGTCGGCGTCGCCATCGAGGGCGATGCCGATGTCGGCGCGAACCTCGTGGACCTTCTTCTGCAGGCCGGCCGGATGGGTCGATCCGCATTCCTTGTTGATGTTGAAACCATTGGGCTCGACATTGATGGCGACAACCTCGGCGCCAAGCTCCCACAACGCCTCGGGCGCCACCTTGTAGGCGGCGCCATTGGCGCAGTCGACGACGATCCTCAGGCCCGAAAGCGACATCGAGCGCGGCAAGGTGCGCTTGGCGAATTCGATGTAACGGTCATGCACGCCGTCGACGCGCTTGGCGCGGCCAAGCCCGTCGGAATCGGCGAGCGCCAGCTCGATATCCTTGTCGAGCATGCTCTCGATGCGCTCTTCGATCTCGTCGGAGAGCTTGTAGCCATCGGGTCCGAACAGCTTGATGCCGTTGTCATAATAGGGATTGTGCGAGGCCGAGATCATGACGCCGATATCGGCGCGCAGCGAGCGCACCAGCATGGCGACGGCTGGTGTCGGGATCGGGCCGAGCAGGAACACATCCATGCCGGCGGCACAAAGACCAGCCACCATGGCATTCTCGATCATGTAACCGGAAAGCCGCGTATCCTTGCCCAGCACAACTCGGTGACGATGGCTGCCGCGCTGGAACGAGAGGCCGGCGGCCATGCCGACCCGCATGGCGATTTCAGCGGTCATTGGAAACTTGTTGGCGCGCCCGCGGATGCCGTCCGTGCCGAAGTAATTTCCTGCCATGTTAGCCAGAGTCCCCGATCATTTCGCGAGCACGTAATGCCACAATTGGCCAGTGCCCTATCATCACATTGTGTGATTATATGTTACGAATCCTTAGAAATTCATTGTTGTGCGCCGCACAAAGTAATTTGCCAGCATACCGTAGTGAAACAGCTTTCGGGCAATACAGGGGTTTGCGGGTTGTTTGTCGCGGGAGCCTGTCTCAAAACCTTGTTTCCGGGCCGCTACTTGCAACGATTTCATCCCCTTGGCGGGATGAGCATGAATTTCGACGATATATACGCTACTTCGCATCTAGCGCAACCGACCGTTGAGAGCTATTGATTTGCAGGGACGCATCTTGGGCGGCTGCAATGGAGAAACGCTATGCTCATTCATCGACTTGCTACTTTGACGGGCCTCGCCGTCGTAACCTTGTTCCTGGCGGCGCCAGCCAACGCGCTGACCATGGCGGAGTGCAGCACCAAGTATAACGCGGCTAAGGACGCGGGGACACTCTCCGGGCAGACTTGGAACCAGTTCCGCAAGGCGCAGTGCGGCACCGATGCGGCAGCCACGAAAGCCTCCGACACCAAGGCGGCAACGACAACGGCGACGACAAAGCCCGCCGCCACGGCAGCTGCCGCCGACAGCAGTGCCAAAGGGCTGACGGCGAAGGAATGCAGCACCAAGTATCAGGCCGCGAAGGCCGCTGGCACGCTGAATGGCATGAAATGGGCTGACTTCCGCAAGGCGCAGTGCGCTGCCGGCGCGACCGCGGCGGCTGACACGAAGCCCGCGGCCAAGGCGACCACGAACGCGGCGGCTCCTGCCGCCAGCACCGGCAAGAACCTGACCATGGCGGAATGCAGCACCAAGTATCAGGCTGCCAAGACGGCCAATACGCTGGCTGGCATGAAGTGGAACGATTTCCGCAAGAGCCAGTGCGGCGCCAGTGCATCCGACGACGACACGGTGCCGGCTCCAAGCGAAGCGAATTACAGCAGCGAACCGGAAAAGCCGACCGCTGTTGCGCCAAAGGGCGTCACGTTCCCGAAGGCGATCTCGCAGAAATTTGCCACCGAGACCCCGGCCAAGGGCCGTATGCATACCTGCCTTGAGCAGTACTATGCCAACAAGGATGCCAATACGCTCGGCGGCCTGAAGTGGATCCAGAAGGGCGGTGGCTTCTACAGCCTCTGCAACGCCAAGCTGAAGACCTGATCTCTCAGTCACATCTTCCAGAAGAAGGCCCGCGCATCGCAAGGTGCGCGGGCCTTTTTTGTTGGGCGGCTTCAGAGGCCATATCCGCGCTGCAAGGAAGCGCCGTCGGCGACGCTGCCAATCTCCCCCTTGTGGGGAGATGTCCGGCAGGACAGAGGGGGCGCGAAAGATCGCTGCTCTCATTCCAGCTTGGATTCACCTTCACGAAGGTGCGGGCATTTCCCCCTCAAGGGCAGGACAATCGCATATGGCGTTCCCCCACTTTGTCTCGGCTTCGCCGAGCCACCTCTCCCCCACATTCGTGAGGGAGAGGAATGCCAACCGCCGAGGTCGCTGCCTTGAAAGGCTTAGGTTTCCTCTCCCCCATGGACATAGGGGAGAGGTGGCCGCGCAGCGGCCGGAGTGGGGGATGGCGCCGCCACATGCGATTATCTGCCACAAGGGGGATTGGCCACGCCGGCTTTCCAATCGCCGACGTCTGCAGGTCGCTGGCTCTCCAACCTCCAAAACAAAAACGCCGCGGACAAGCCGCGGCGTTTGAAAACGAATGAGGTGCCTGCCTCAGCCCAGCGGCTGTGGCTCCATGCCGCCTTCGGGCTCCGGCCCCTTCTTGCGCCGGCCACCCGACTTGGGCACGGCCGAGCCACGGCTCGGCGGCGTATCGTCGCCAAGGTCGCGCGCGGGCTTCTGGCCGGCGATCAGCTGCTTGATCTCCTCGCCGGAAAGCGTCTCGTATTCGAGCAGCCCCTGCGCCAGCGTGATCCATTCCTTCTTCTTCTTGGTCAGGATGGTCCTCGCCGTCGAATAGGCCTCGTCGATCAGCCGGCGCACTTCGGCATCGATGATCTGCGCGGTCTCTTCCGAAACATTCTGCGTGCGCGCCACCGAGTGACCCAGGAACACCTCCTCCTGGTTATCGCCATAAGCGACATGGCCAAGCTTGTCGGAGAAGCCCCAGCGCGTGACCATGGCGCGCGCCAACTTGGTCGCCTGCTCGATGTCGGAGGAGGCGCCCGAGGTGATGTTCTCCTTGCCGAACTTGAACTCCTCGGCAACACGACCGCCCATCATGATGGCCAGGCGCGAGATCATGTATTTGTAGCTCATCGAATAGCGATCGCCTTCCGGCAACTGCATGACCATGCCGAGTGCCCGGCCGCGCGGGATGATGGTGGCCTTGTGCAGCGGATCGGCCGACGGCACGTTCAGCGCCAGGATGGCGTGGCCTGCCTCGTGATAGGCGGTGAGCTCCTTCTCGGCCTGCGTCATGGCCGACGAGCGGCGCTCGGCGCCCATCATGATCTTGTCCTTGGCGTCCTCGAACTCAGCCATGGTGACGAGACGCTTGTTGCGGCGTGCCGCCATCAGCGCGGATTCGTTGACGAGGTTCATCAGGTCGGCGCCGGAGAAGCCCGGCGTGCCGCGCGCGATGACCTTGAGGTCGACGTTCGGCGCCAGCGGCACGTTGCGCACATGCACCTTCAGGATCTTCTCGCGGCCGACAATGTCGGGATTCGGCACCACCACCTGGCGGTCGAAGCGGCCTGGTCTGAGCAGCGCCGGATCGAGCACGTCGGGCCGGTTGGTGGCGGCGATCAGGATGATGCTTTCGTTGGATTCGAAACCATCCATTTCGACCAGCAGCTGGTTCAGCGTCTGTTCGCGCTCGTCATTGCCACCGCCGAGGCCGGCGCCGCGATGGCGGCCGACAGCGTCGATTTCGTCGATGAAGATGATGCAGGGTGCGTTCTTCTTGGCCTGGTCGAACATGTCGCGGACACGGCTGGCGCCGACGCCGACGAACATTTCGACAAAGTCCGAGCCTGAAATGGTGAAGAACGGCACATTGGCTTCACCGGCAACCGAGCGGGCGAGCAAGGTCTTGCCGGTACCCGGAGGGCCGACGAGCAGCACGCCGCGCGGAATCTTGCCGCCCAGCCGCTGGAACTTCTGCGGATCGCGCAGGAACTCGACGATCTCTTCAAGGTCTTCCTTGGCTTCATCGACCCCGGCAACATCCTGGAACGTGATGCGGCCATGCGCCTCGGTCAGAAGCTTGGCTTTCGACTTGCCGAAACCCATGGCGCGGCCGGAGCCGGACTGCATCTGGCGCATGAAGAATATCCAGACGCCAAGGATGAGGATCATCGGCAGCCACGAGATCAGATAGCCGAACAGCGAATTGGATCCGTCGGTCTCGGGCCGAGCATTGATGGTGACGTTCTTGTCCTGCAGCCTCTGGACCAGCGACGGATCGCCGGGCGAATATGTCTGGAAGCCGCTGGAATTGTCAGTGTAGGTGCCGGAGATGCGGGCGCCCGCAATGGTCACCGTCTTGACCCGGCCCGACGCGACATCCTGCAGGAACTGCGAATAAGGCACATCGCTCGACGCTCCACGCGTCTGCGGCGTCTGGAACAGATTGAACAGGGCTATGAGCAAGACCGCTATGATCGCCCAGAGCGCTAGGTTGCGATAGTTCGGATTCATCAATTGTCCCGTTGGCATCCGCGGGCGGACACCTGTCTTGAGAGGAAACTTGAGCCTAACATAGGGAGAGCGCCTCCCCTTGCCAAGCATAACAGCACGTCTCGGTTAAGCTTTCGCCCATGATCGGCCGGCACTGTGGCCACTGAAAGGCAAGGGCGGAACGGAGGGTGCCCCGATCAGCTCCGCGACGGCATGCGCCGGGGCCAGGTCGAAGGACGGCAGGAAGCGGGCGAAAGGCGCGACGGCCGGTCGCACCGCGATCGCCGCCAGATCAGGCCTGTTTCCAGGCAGGCCAAGGCATTGGCCGGCTCGCCAAAGTGCCGGTTCGGCGGCCAGCCCAGCCCGCAAAAGTCCCGGCGGCCCATGATCTTCCGGCACCACGATCTGTCTTGCCGCCGTCATGCCGAGTGGCGCGATCAAGAACACGCTGTTGGTGTCGCCCAACGTGATCCGCCGGCGCCCATCCCAGGACGACCCATCCCAGGACGAAATGTCCGAAGCGGCGACAGGAAGCGGCAGGCCCCGGATCTCACGCCGCAACCACACGCCGGTCCGGCGCGCGTCGATGACCGTCCGCGACAATGTAGCGCAAAAAGAGCCGTCCTTCAGCCGGTCGAAAAGCGCTTCGCCGCGCATCCGGTCCGGCAGGAACGCAACCCCGCCAACGGTCGCCAGAAGGATGCGCAGCGCATAGACGGCCGCCCGGTCGTCGCCGGACCTGGCGAAGTCGTGATCGAGGCGGACAAGCCCAGGGCCTGGCTGGCTGGCAAGGCCGCGGACCAATGCAGCCACACGAAGCCCAAGTGCCGTGCGTTCGGCCGAGGCGCTCGCGGCCAACGCCATTGCATCGCCCCAGGCCGCCCTGTCTCGCGCAAGGATCGTTCGGATGCGCGGCCGCTCGAATGTTTCATCGGCATTGGTCGGATCGTCAGCCCAGCCGACATGCTGGCGCCGCAGGAAGTCGCGCAGCGTCTGGCGTCTCGTGCCCAGAAGCGGCCGTAGGATCCAGCATCGCCAGTCGTAAAGCGTGGCTGGCGCCATGCCCGCCAGTCCCCGCCCCTCTTCGCCGGCCAATCCCTCTTCGCGCGCCAGTTCCCTCTCGCGTGCCAGTCCCTTCTCGGGTGCCAGTCCCTTCTCGCGCGCTTGCCGCATCAGCACTGTCTCGGCCTGGTCATCGGCGGTATGGCCAGTCAGGACCAGGCCGATGCCTTCCGATCCAGCGGCTTCGGCCAGCAATCTATAGCGCGCCTCGCGCGCGGCTGCTGGCAAACCGGTCGACGGCTTGCGGCCGGACCAGGTCAGCGTGCGATGGGGAATGTTGCGCGCGGCGCAGAGCTTTGCCACGGCTTGCGCCTCCGCCGCCGAGGCCGGCCGCAGATTATGGTCGATCGTCACCGCCAGCAGCTTTGTCGCCGGTGCGGTGCGGTCCAGGTAATCTTTGAGAAGGAGAAGAAGGGCGGTCGAATCGCTGCCGCCGGACACGGCAACAACGGCGCCGCTGGTAAAATCGATCCGCGAAAAATCAGAAACGTCAGGCTCGGTGTCGAGCATCAATGCATGTCGCCCAAAAGTGGTCCCGGTTCTGGGACAACGACATGCGCACTAGCACGCCGCGAGCGCCCTTTCCTGCTTCACGCGCTCCTTGAGCGTGGGCGATATTTCCGGATAGCGCTTGGCGACCTCGCTGAAGGTGGCGCAGGCGACATCGTGCTGCTTGAGGCCAACCAGCGACACGCCAAGCTTCAGCAGCATGTCGGGCGCCTTCTTGGCCTTTGGATAATCCTTGCTGGCGGCCAGGAAAATCTCGGCCGCATCGCGGTATTTTTGCTGGCCGAGCAGCGACTCGCCCAGCCAGTAGTGCGCGTCCGCCGTCCTCGGGTCCTTCGGGAAGCGGGTGATGTGGTCGCGAAAGCCTTGCTCGGCGGTGCCGTAGTCGCCCGACAGGATGAACTGGTAGGAATTGCGGTACAATTCCTCCGCGCTGTTGGTGGTGGGCAGCGCCGCGACCACCGCGCCGTCGGACTTGCCAGTCTTGGCCCCACCGGCGGCGGCACCCGCGGCCGGAGCCGTATCCTGCGCCGGCGCGCTTGCCTGGGTGTGGCCCTCGGCATCGATGACGTTGCCGTTCTTGTCGACGGTGATGGAGCCGAACGTCTTGGCCGGCGCTCCCGTTCCAGGAATGACCGTGCCGGGATCGCCGCTGGGCGATTCGACGATGACGTCCTCGATGGTCTGTCCGCCACCCGATGCATTGCCTGCATCGGCTGGCGCTTGCGTCGCGGGAGCCGCCGCGACGTTCTGGTCGCTGTTGGAAGTGGCGTCCGACTTCTTTTGCGGATCCGTCTTCTTGCCGGGTGCCGGCTGCCCGCCTTGCGTGCCACCTTCAAGCTGCTGGAAGCGGAACTCGTTGTCTTCCTGCTGCTTGCGGATCTGCTCCTGCATCTGCAGAACCTGGAAATTGAGCTCCTCGATCTTGCCGTTCATCTGCCGCAGTTGGTCTTCCAGCGAGGCTGCGCTGGCTGACTGTGCGATCTGAACCTGGTCCGTCTGCTTCTTCTCGCCGAAGATGCCGGGCAGCTGGATGGTCGGCAGATGGAAGGAAAAGCCGCTGTCGGCTGGTTGCCCTGTGCCACTGGCCAGGGCGGTGACGCCTGATAGGAGCAGCAGCGCAAGCGTGCCGCTCAAGACCGATCTGAAATGCATGTGCCTCTCGCCGTAGAATCGTTAGCCTGTTTTGCGCCTTCCGATCAAAATAGGATCAGCCAAGCGCCCTCGGCTCATAGCAGGACGTGAGACTTCGGCCAAATTTTGTTTCAAAGGCCAAGACAAGAAAAAGGCGGCCTCGCGGCCGCCTTTCGCATTGTTGTGTTGCATTTTTGCCGACATCGGCGCCACGCGTCCCGCTGGACGCTGAGGCGCTGGGATTGCGCTTAGGAACCCGCGCCGCTGAGCGTGGTGACGGCGCGACGATTCTGCGACCAGCAGGAGATGTCGTCGCAGACCGCGACCGGACGCTCCTTGCCGTAGGAAATGGTCTTCAGACGCTGCCCGGAAACGCCCTTCGAGACGAGGAAATCGCGCGTCGCGGCGGCACGACGGGCGCCGAGAGCCAGATTGTATTCGCGGGTGCCGCGCTCGTCGGCATGGCCTTCGACGACGATGGCGTACTGCTTGTACTTGTTCAGCCACTGCGCCTGACGCGCGAGTGTCTGTTGGGCGTCGGCGCGGATCGAGGTCGAGTCCGTGTCGAAGAAGATACGGTCGCCGATGTTGACGGTGAAATCCTGTGCCGAGCCGGGCGTTGCCGCGCCGGCGCCGTTGAGACCGAGATCACCGGGGTTGTTCAGTGTCTTCTTCGAGGCGCAACCGGTGATGGCAAGCATCGCCACCAGCGCGATCATGACCGGGTTTCTGGTAAGTGCTGCGATACGGCCCATGCCGCCTCTCCTTCGCAATTCGAGTGAATTCATTGATCAACCAGTAACCACGTTTGGGTTAACCGACGCTCAATGAACACGGTTAATATTCTGTTTCGGCCGCCGTCCGCAGCCGGTCCAATCGAGGTCACATTTGGCGCGGACCGTAGGCGTAAATGCGGCCAAAACGCGACCAAGGCATGAAAAGAGGCCCGAAAGGCCCCTTTCCGAAGTCATTGTGCTTTTTTGCAAACTACTCCAACAGCGGCGACCAAGCCGGATCCGATGCGAAATTCGCGGTTGGGATCGACTGTTCGTTGCGGCCGGTGAGATCGACCGAAATAAGTTTCGGCCCACCGGCGGAATCGCGGAAGAACATCAGCACGCGGCCATTCGGCGCCCAGGTCGGCCCTTCCTGCTGGAAGCCTGAGGACAGGATGCGCTCGCCCGAGCCGTCGGTCTTCATGACGCCGATCTGGAATTCGCCGCCGGTCTGCTTGGTGAAGGCGATGAGGTCGCCGCGCGGCGACCACACCGGCGTCGAATAGACACCGTCGCCAAAGGATATGCGGGTCTGTCCGGAACCATCGGCACCCATCACGTAGATCTGTGCGCGGCCGCCACGATCGGAGGTGAACACCACCTTGCTGCCGTCCGGAGAATAGGATGGCGACGTATCGATGGCGGTCGAATTGGTCAGCCTCGTCGTCGAGCGGCTTCTCAGATCCATGGCGAAGATGTTGGAATTGCCGTCGTCGCGCAGCAGGCTCATGATCACCTTCTGGCCGTCGGGCGAGAAGCGCGGCGCGAAGGTCATGCCGGGAAAATTGCCAACCAGTTCGCGCTGCCCGGTCTCGATCTGCAGGAGATAGACCCGCGGTTGGCCGCTCTCATAGGACATATAGGTGATTTCCTGCCGGTTCGGCGAGAAACGCGGTGTCAGCACGATCGACTTGCCGTCCGAGAGGTAGCGAACATTGGCGCCGTCCTGGTCCATGATGGCAAGACGCTTCTTGCGCGCGTTCTTGGCGCCGGATTCGTCGATGAAGACGACGCGCGTGTCGAAATAGCCCTTCTCGCCGGTCAGCCGCTCGTAGATGGCGTCGGCGATGATGTGGGCGACGCGCCGCTGATTGGCATCGTTGGCAAAGAACTGCTCACCCGACATCTGCTGGCCGGCAAACGTATCCCAGAGCCGGTACTGGGCGCGGATGCGGCCATCGGCCTCCTTGCTGACGCTGCCGGTGACCAGCGCCTGCGCATTGATGACCTTCCAGTCGTCGAAACGCGGCGCCGCATCCGGATTGGTGATCTTTTCGATGAAGGCGCTCTTGTCGATCGGCGCAAACAGGCCCGAGCGCTTCAGGTCAGCCGTGACAATTTGCGATATCTGGGCACCAAGCGCGTCGCCGCCCTGGAAATCCGTGATGGCGATGGGCAGAGGCTCGACATTGCCCTTGTTGACATTGAGCTCGACAAGCGCGAGCGCCGGCAACGTGCCGGCCGCGGTCATGCCCATCGCCATTGCTGCGGCCATCAGGAGCGGCTTGAGGATTGATTTCATGTCTTCTCGCTTCTCTTAACTGATTTTGCGGGCGCTCGGCCTACAGGCCAAGCATTTCCCTCGGATCAAAGGTAACGCGGACGTCATTCCAGATGTCTTGCTTGCCTGCGGGAACTTGCAGCCCGGTCACATCGCATTTTTGGACGGCGCGCACGGCGCTTTCGTCGAACTGACGGTTTCCGCTCGACTTTTCGATGGCTGGCCGGCCATCCAGCTTGCCGGAAACGTTCAGATTGAACCGGACCACCACGACGAAGCTCTCCGACCCCTCAAGACCGACAGGAAGGATCCAGCAACCGCCAAGCTGGCTTTCCAGGGCTCCCATTTCCGACTTGGAGAGCTTCTGCCCCTGATCCTTGTCGGCTCCGAGAGATGCCTGCTGGGTCGAGCGCTTGGCTCCGCCACCGGACGGCTTCTGCTTGTCGAGGAGAGCTGAAATCTGATCGGCATTGAACTGCTTGTCATCCGACTTCGGCTTCGACGAGGCTTCCTTGACCGGCTTGTCGGCGTCCTTGCGCTCCGGCGCCTTGGCGCTTTCGGCTTGTGCCGGCTGCGGCTTCGGGCGGGCCTCGGGCGCGGGAGCCGAGTCCGGAAGCTTTGTGGTCTCGGTGGGCGGATCCTGCGCTATCGCCTCGGCGACGGCATCCGGCTTGACCTCGGGCGTCGGTTGGATCGCGGCGGTCTTTTCATCCGGCGGGGTCGGCGTCGGCTGCTTGGCCGGTGTCGGCTTGGGATCCGTCTGCTTGACCGGCTCGGGCTTCACCTCTTCCTTCGGCTGCGGCGCCGGCGCCACTTCCGTTGCAGGAATGGGCTTCGGCTTTTCCTGCGGCTTCGGCACGTCCTCGGGCTTCGGCTTCTCGATCGGGGTCGGCGCGGGCGGCGGAGCCGACGTCGTGTCGACCGGCTTCGGCTTGGCTTCCGGCGTTATCGGCTTGTCGGTATCGACGCTGTTCTCTCCGACCTTCCGCGCGTCCGGCACGACGTCCGGGCGCTGGGTGGGCACGTGCGGGCTTTTCATGCACCACGGCCTTCTTGTCGCCCTGCAGGACCTGCGCGACGGCCTCCACCGGCACGATGTCGACCGCGATCGACTCGACATCCGACGGAGGCAGCGCAGCCGGAGCCGACAGCGTGAACAGGCCAAAGACCAGTACCGCCGCATGCAAGATCACCGATGTGGTGAAGCCGGTCCTCATCTTGCGTCTATTGACCCTGTTCCTGCAGTGAAACCAGACCGATATTCTTGTAGCCGGCCGCCGAAATGCGAGCCATCACCTTCATCACCGTGCCGTAGTCGGCGCTCTTGTCGCCGCGTATGAAGATGCGCTCCTCATAGCCGGTCTTGGAGATCGCCTGAAGTTTCGCCACGATCTCTTCGATCGGAATTTCGGTTTCCTGAAGATAGATCTGGCCGGCCTGGTTCACCGAAACCGTGATCGGCTGCGTGTCGGCGTTCATCGCCTTGGCTTGGGTGTCCGGCAGGTCGATCGGCACGCCAACCGTCAGCATTGGCGCCGCGACCATGAAGATGATCAGCAGCACCAGCATCACGTCGACCATCGGCGTGACGTTGATCTCCGACATCAATGCGTGGTGACGGCCACGCCGCCTGTGACCGCGCCCGCCACGTCCACCACCTGCGCCAACTGACATTCCCATGATCGTTCCTCAGGCCTTCGGCGCGACTTTTTCATCGATTTGGCGCGAGAGTATGGCGGAGAACTCGTCGGAGAACCCTTCCATGCGCACCGCGATCTTGCTCGCGTCGGACGACAGCTTGTTGTAGGCGATGACGGCGGGGATGGCGGCGAGCAGGCCGATGGCGGTGGCCAGCAGCGCCTCGGCGATACCGGGCGCGACCACGGCAAGGCTGGTATTCTTCGATCCGGCGATCGCCTGGAACGAGGTCATGATGCCAATGACGGTGCCGAACAGGCCGATGAAAGGCGCCGCCGAGCCGGTGGTGGCGAGGAACCCCAGACGCCCCTCCAGCTTTTCCATCTCGCGGGTCAGCGCCAGGTCCATGGCCTTGTCGATGCGCGTCTGCAGCCCGAGTGGCGTTTTTGCGCCCTTCTCGAAGCTTTTCTTCCATTCGCGCATGGCGGCGACAAAGATCGCGCCCATGCCAGTGGTCTTGCGGTCGGCCAGCGTCCGGTAAAGCTCTTCCAGCGACTGCCCCGACCAGAACACCTGCTCGAAACGATTGAGCGCCGCGCGCATGCGGGCATAGGCGACGAGCTTGTCGACAATGATCGCCCAGGTCCATACCGAGGCGCAGAGCAAGCCGATCATGACCAGCTTGACCACCCAGCTGGCCTGCATGAACAGCGCCCAAATCGACAATTGCGCGCCCGGTTCGGCGAGTGCGATATTTTCCATGGTAACGTCCTTAAGATTTTCCGGGCATCGCTGGCGGCTGGCCCATGGGCATCCCTTGTGGTCCGTTCGCGTCAAGCTTGCGGAATAACCCCGAAATGCACCGTTGGCGGCCTTTTCGGGGCAAATGTTGGTGAAAGGAAGGCGCTTGGATTCCGCCAATCTTCACCAATCTCTTCATGAACCGTTATGGTTAAGGATGGGTTAGCCCATAAGGCGCGGCGCATTGACGCGCCCGAGCGCCATCGCGAACCGACGGTGATCCGCTCAAACTGGCGCCGCGAACGCGGCCAGCAATGGCCAAGACGAAGAATTCTAGCTGGCGGCCTTGGGCATGAACGCTTGCACCCACTCCTTGGGAAAGCGTCGCGGCCGGCCGTTCTCGCCGATGATCGCCGCCTCGACCCGAGCCTCGACCAGCACCTCGTCGCCGCGTTTCAGCTGCTGCGCCATGAAGATGCGCGCGCCGGAAATGTCTTCGGTGCGCGTGTCGATGGTCAGGATGTCGTCGATGTGTGCCGAGCCGCGGAAATCGATCTCCATGCGCCGCACCACCCAGACGATCTTCTCGCCATGCTTGCCGTCGGCGAGTTCGGTGTGATGAACCCCTGTCAGCCGCAGATAGTCGGAACGGCCGCGTTCGAAGAATTCGAGATAGCGCGCATGATAGACGACGCCGGAAAAATCGGTGTCGGCATAGTAGACCCGCGCCATCAGCCGGTGGCCGAATTCCGTCAGCGCTCCCGAAAGGCCTGCCGACAGGGTCGCCGATTCACCATGATCGCCCATAGCGCTTCCCTTTTTGATCCCGACGGGGCACCTAAAACGCGGCACGCTTTAGGTGGTTTCCTCTGTGCGTGTCGTTGTCCCGAAACCGCTGCGCACTTTTGGGCAACACGCACTGGTTTGGCGCAGGAACCCGGATGGCACTGTTGACGGCGATGATCAAGACCTTGTTGACGGCGCTTTTGCTGCTGAGCGCTTTGGCGCTGCCCGCCCATGCCGCAACCTTTTCCATGAAGCGCGGCCTCAATCTCGACCAGTGGACGACATGGGTGGGCGAGGAGCAGTGGAGCGATCCCAAGGCCATCCTGCCCTACCCGGAATGGCGCAAGTTCCTCAAGGATCAAGACCTCAAGGCGCTGAAGGATGCCGGCCTCGATTTCCTGCGCATGCCCGTCGACCCCTCGCCCTTCCTGTCCGACAAGACGCTGGCGCTGCGCGACGATCTCTATGCCAGCGTGCTGGACTCGGTGCGCATGATCAACCGCGCCGGGCTGAAGGTGATCGTCGACATGCACCTGATCCCGTCCGGCGGCAGCCGCAAGATCGGCATGGCCGAGGTGATGGACGACCCGCAGATCTTCGATGCCTATGTCGAGATGACCAGGAAGATGGCACGCACCCTGGCAGCGGAGGACCCGACGCAAGTCGCCTTCGAGCCTATGAACGAGCCGGTCGTCGATTGCGACGCCGACGGCACCAGCCTGTGGCCGGAGCGCCAGCAGAGACTGTTCGCGGCGGCGCGTTCATCGGCCACGAAGCTCACCTTGATCCTGACCGGCGCCTGCTATTCCAGTTCGACGGCACTGGCGAAGATCGATCCGAAAGCAATTGCCGACGACAACATCATCTGGACCTTCCACTCCTACGATCCGTTCCTGCTCACCCATCAGGGCGCGACCTGGGCCGGCGATTTCATTCCCTACGTGACCGGCTTGCCCTACCCGCTCAGCGCGGTGCCACGTGCCGAACTTGAGGCCACGCTCGACACGATCCGCGCCCGCATCAAGGCCAAGGCGCCGTGGCTGCGGCAGAGCGGCTTGCTCGCCTATCTCGACGAACAGGTCGCCAGCATGGACACCCCTGACAAGCTGCTGAGCCTGATGGATGCGCCGTTCGAGCGCGTCGAGGCCTGGGCGAAGGCCAACGGCATCAAACCTGAAAACATCACGCTGGGCGAATTCGGCATGATCCGCCAGGAATATGGCAATCCCTACATCATGCCCGGCCAATACCGCGCGGCCTATGTCAAGGACATGATCAAGCGCGCCGAAGCGCACGGCTTCTCATGGTCGGTATGGAGCTATGGCGGCGCCTTCGGTGTCGTCGATGCCTTCAACAGCGAGAAGGCGGAGTCGGATGTGATGGAGACGATCAGGGGACTGCACTGAGGTGATGGCAGTCCAGGCTGACGGTCAGCCAAGGTCGATCGAGAGGATTTCGGGGCGAACGCCCCCGCACCGGCAATCTGCTGAACCCCAGTCCACCTGAGACGATCAGGTTGCGGCCTGCCTCCACGACATGGCCATAGGCATAACGGTTACCGAAACGGGAAGGCACAATCGGCGAATAGCCGAAGATCCGTACCTGCCCGCCATGGGTATGGCCGCAAAGGGTCAGCGAAATGCGCGACGGCACTTTCGAGAATATATCCGGCTCATGCGCGAGCAGAATGACCGGCGACGTATCCGTCACCTTTGCCATTGTGCCGTCAAGGTCGTCCAATCCCTTGACCCGGCTGCGGCCCCTGCCAGGCAGCAGGGCCTTCTGATCGGCAAGTCCGGCAAGCCAGAGGCCGTGACCGTCCTTTTCCAGACGCACGACATCGTTTTCCAGGACGCGGATGCCAACGTTCTCGAGCGCCGTGCCCGCCACCGTCGGCCCCGCCCCTGCCTGCTGCGCGGCGGGGTCCTCCCACCAGTCATGATTGCCCAGGACCGACCAGACACCGAGCGGCGCTTTGAGACCGGACAGCGCCGAGGCCCACTCGGATGCCGCCACCGGCTCCGCCATCAAGCGCATACCGGCGATGTAGTCGCCAAGCAGGACGATTACGTCCGGCTGCAACGCGTTCGCCTGTTCGGCAAGGGAAGCAATTCGCTCGGGCGGCATCCACGGCCGGCAGGCATGAATGTCGGCAAGCGCCACGATACGCAGCCGCAAGCCGGCCGGCCAGTTTGGCGGCGTCAACGCATAGCGCTTCACATGGGTCAGCAGCATCGGCTCGATGCCGACAGCATAGGCGCTGAATGAGGCGACGGAAAGAAATGAACCGCCGATAAGGCGTAGGAACCCGCGTCTGGTCATCACGGCTCAGCCCCAGCCCTTGATCGGAGTGAATCACCCCGACATTGAGCGCCGTTTAAACCCACGAATACGTCGGTAAACCGGTGGGGATCAGGAGTTTTTGCGCAGGCGTTTGACGGATGCACGGCGCCGGATGGAAATCGCGCCACCGATCGCTCGGACAGCTACTCTTCCTGGAACAGGTTGATCTGCTGTTGTGCCAGGTCCTTCGGCGCGTCGAGCCCGAGGTGTCGCCAGGCATTGGCCGTCAGCACGCGGCCACGCGGCGTGCGCTGGATGAAGCCCTGCTGGATCAGATAGGGTTCGATGATATCCTCGATGGCGTCACGCGGCTCCGAAAGTCCGGCGGCGATGGTCTCGATACCGACCGGGCCGCCGCCAAAATTGCGCGCGATCATCGACAGATAGCGGCGGTCGAGCGCGTCGAGGCCGAGTGTATCGACTTCGAGCCGGGTCAGCGCCTCGTCGGCGACCTGCCGGTTGACATGACCATCGCCTGCGACAGACGCGAAATCGCGCACGCGACGCAGGAGCCGGCCGGCGATGCGCGGCGTGCCGCGCGCGCGCCGCGCGATTTCCAGCGCGCCGTCGTCGCCGAGCGGCATCTGCAGGATGCGGGCGCCGCGCCGCACGATCTGCTCCAACTCCTCGACCGTGTAGAAATTGAGCCGCACCGGGATACCGAAACGGTCGCGCAACGGATTGGTGAGCAGGCCAAGCCGCGTGGTGGCGGCGACGAGGGTGAAACGGGCAAGATCAATCTTGACCGACCGCGCCGCCGGCCCCTCGCCGATGATCAGGTCGAGCTGGAAATCCTCCATCGCCGGATAAAGGATTTCCTCCACCGCCGGACTGAGCCGATGGATTTCATCAATGAACAGCACGTCGCCTTCTTCGAGATTGGTGAGCAATGCCGCGAGATCGCCGGCCTTGGCGATGACTGGTCCGGAGGTCGAGCGGAAATTGACGCCGAGCTCGCGCGCCATGATCTGCGCCAGCGTCGTCTTGCCGAGACCAGGCGGCCCGACGAACAGCACATGGTCGAGCGCCTCGTTGCGGCCTTTGGCGGCCTCGATGAACACCTTGAGATTGGCTCGCACCGCCGCCTGGCCGACAAAATCGGCGAGCGTCTGCGGACGCAAGGTCTGGTCGGCGTCCTCGCCGCGTTTCTCGGGCGCAATCAGGCGGGGCGAAAGGCTCATGCAGCCTTCCTTGCATAGGGCAAGGAGCGGAACAAGCGACGCCTCACCGCGCCAGTTCCTTCAAGCCGAAACGGATCAGCTTCGACGCGTCGGCATCTTCCCCGGCTGTCTTCAGCGCGGCGGCCACCGCATTAGCGGCGGTGTCGCGCGAATAGCCAAGATTGACCAGCGCCGAGACGGCATCGGTGATCGGTGCCGACGCGACACCCTCGCCGAGTTCCTGCTTGAGACCAATGGTGTCGGAGGCGGTGCCCGCATAGGCCGGCGCCTTGTTCTTCAGTTCGGTGACGATGCGCTCGGCCACCTTCTTGCCGACGCCTGGCGCCCGGCTGACCATGGCGATGTCGCGCAACGCGATGGCATTGGCGAGATCAGCGGGCGCCAGCGTCGACAGCATGGCCAATGCCACTTTGGCGCCGACGCCCTGTACTGTCATCAGGAGCCGGAACCACTCACGCTCCAGCGCCGACCGGAAACCGTAGAGCCGCAGCATGTCCTCGCGCACATAGGTCTCGATGAACAGCACCACCGCCTCGCCAGGAGTCGGCAGCGATGCCAGCGTGCGTGCCGAGCAATAAGCTACATAGCCGACGCCATGCACATCCACGATGCAGTGGTCTTCATCGATCTCGTCCAGCGTGCCCTTGAGTTTGCCGATCATGCGCCAGCTTTCATGGATGGGATTCCGGAGAGATAATCTCGAGGTCCGGGAAATAACTGCGATACCGAGCGGCGTCGCGGGTCAAAAGACGATGTCCGGCAACGATCGCATGAGCACCGATAAAGAAATCAGGCAAGGTTCTTTCACGAACACCGCCGGCCCGGCGGTAGCGGGAATGCGTGACGCCCGCAAGGAATGCGGCGTCCCAAGGTACAAGTTCGCGATGTATCTCCAGCATGTCGACTGCTTTTCGCAGCGCCGTCTCCGTCGCGATCAGCGGCGCCAATTCAGACCAGACGATGGTATTGACGACCAACGCACCGTCGCGGCGGCAAAAGGTAATTGCAGACGCTGACCATTTTGTCAGCGGGCCGGCTGGTCCCCAAACATCGATCAGGATATTCGTGTCAATCAACGTCGAGATCTTCACGCGGGCCCCTCAACCACTCCATGTACTGATCGGTGGTCATGCCTCCCAGATCCAATGTCCCCTCCATCCGGTCAAGGACATCGTTGAACCTGCGCAATTTCTCATCCTCGGTGAGATTCTCGTTGACGGCAACCAGTTGAACGCCCCCGTTGGTGGCCACGAACTCCACCTCGGAGCCCGGGCCGATGCCCAGATGGTCTCTTATCGGCTTGGGGATCGTGACTTGCCCCTTGGTGGTTACGCGCATGGTAATACCTCTGAGGTATTACTTACCCTCGCAGCGTGAACAAGTCAAGAACATCGCTAGCCTGCAAGCGCCATCCTGTAGGCGACGCTCTGCCGATGATGCGCGTGACAGATGGCGATTGCCAGGGCGTCGGCGGCATGTTCGGTGTCGAAAGTCGCCTTCGGCAACAGCACCTTCACCATCATGTGGATCTGCTTCTTGTCGCCATGGCCGACGCCTATCACCGCCTTCTTGACGGCATTTGGAGCATATTCGGCGACGACCAGGCCGGCGCGTGCCGGCACCAGCATGGCGATGCCGCGCGCCTGCCCAAGCTTCAGCGTTGCTACCGCATCCTTGTTGACGAAAGTCTGTTCGACGGCCGCCTCGTGCGGCATGGCGGCATGCAGGACTTCGGCGAGCCCATCATGCAATTGGCACAGGCGAGTGGCCAGCGCCGCCTTGTCTTCGGAGCGCACGGTGCCGGAAGCAATAAAGCGCAACGAATTGCCGAGGCTCTCGACGATGCCCCAGCCGGTGCGCCTGAGCCCCGGATCGATACCTATGATGCGAATCGCTTCCGCCATCTGCCAACTTTACCTCCGGTGGCAAGCGATGCCAGCGAAATGTGAACAAACCGGAAACGAAAGAACGATTGAACTCAGCCGCGGCCGAAGGCGGTGTTCAAAAGCGTGATCTGGTCGGAGACGGGGTTGACGCGGCGAGCCGCGAAGGACGCATCAACGATGGCGCCGCCGTAGATTTCCTCATCCATGCGGCGCACCAGCGCCTGCAGGCGCAGCGAGCGGGTGACGAGGTCGAGAAAATCATTGGGCAGTTCGGCCCAGCCCGCCGCTTCATCATGGGCGGAAGCTGTATCGAGACGAACCTTGGACTTTTCAGACGCAACCTGATCGCGGGTCATCTCGCCGGAGTTTGCCGCACGCTGCAACAAAAGCCAGGAGGCGACCTGCATCAGCCTGGTGGTCAACCGCATCGATTCGGCGGCATAGAGTGTTGCCGCCAGCCGGGACAGTTTCTTAGCCTCGGCCCGGCCCTTGCCGTCGAGATACTCGGCCGCCTGTTCGACCAGGCCCATACCTTCCTGGTAAAGGGGCTTGAAGGATTGGGAAAAGACACGACGTTCCGCCAGCTTGACGGTATTCGCGCTTGCCTTCGAAGGCTCGTTCATCAATACGCCCCTGCACTTCCAACAGCTGGCTGGTCAGGCTTCATTGCCGTCGCGCCCAGCACCCTATACGACTGAAGCATTGAAAATGCGCCTCGTAGTTGGCGAAGGCAAGCACATGTTTAACAAACGGTTAACGGCGGGGAAACGGCCGGAAATCGGACAAAAAAAGAGCCGCGGGTAAGGCGGCTCTCAGGAGTTTAACAGGGAGGCGTCAAACAAAGTGGCTCCAACCACTCGGTAAGAATCCAGA
Source organism: Mesorhizobium sp. PAMC28654 (assembly GCF_020616515.1). Lineage (GTDB taxonomy): Bacteria > Pseudomonadota > Alphaproteobacteria > Rhizobiales > Rhizobiaceae > Mesorhizobium. Next base: position 4,501,723 of record NZ_CP085135.1, on the reverse strand, counting down.
TCACTGGATGCACATAGTAAACGCTTGTAAAGCTTAATGAACCCTTAATGACATGCGCATTTTTCGACCAAATGGCGCCTGGCTGTACCGGAACAGCACAGGCTTCATGGCCGGATCAGGCCCCTCAAGGCTTCCAGATCGCCGGCAATGCGATGAAGGCAAACAGCAGCATCCCCGCATAGAAAGCCATCGACGATATTCCCAGCACCGGCTCGATCGCCGGGTGGCCGGCAAGCATCATGTAAAGCCCGATCATGAGCCCGATGCCGCTGATTGCAGTCAGCCAGAAATGGACGACGGCAAGCGTCTTTTTCGCGACAGCCGGAAACAGGTGGTAGAAGAAGGCGAATACCGCCGACATCAGCCACCCGGCCACCATCGTGTGGGCGTGGGTCGGCATCTGGCCATGGTCCTCGCTGATCGCCATGTGAAGGCCGAGCGCCATCCCGCACAGCGAATAGATGATGGCCAGCGTGAAGAAATTCCTTGCTACCCCTTGCATTGGTCTGGTCCCCCGAATTGCCTTTTCCCGTCCCGGGAATGGGTTGAACAGGCGGTCGTTCCGCCACCGGTCTCCCGGCACCGGCGCACTAGCATCGGCCATGTTTCTGGACGATGACGCCCGGCGCCAGGCCCCGCCCGGTGCTGTTACATTAGCAGAGAAACACCGCCGCGCACGCAGCCAATTGCGGATCGCAACGCGGCACGATGGGCCGAAACAAATCCCGCTTGCACACGACATCGTCACGAAACAGGAGCCGCGCAAAAAGCCAGTTGATCGCAAACGGCGACGAGCAAAGAATCCTGCGCCGCTTGCGATCATGGGCAACATCCGGGGAGAGCTCCATGGACTGGTATTCCATCGTCAAGTTCCTGCACATCGTATCGGCCACGGTCTGGGTGGGTGGCGGCTTCACGCTGATGCTGCTGGCATTCCTCGCCGATCGCGCGGGCGATCTGGCGGCAACGCTTCAGGCAATGCGGGCCACCGGTGAGCTCGGCGGCAAGCTGTTTGCGCCACTGTCGATACTGACGCTGGCCTTCGGGCTGGTCATGTGCTGGTTCTGGGTCGGCTTTTCCGACCTGTGGATCATCATCGGTCTTGCCGGCTACTTGACCACCTTCTGCGTCGGCATGTTCATCTTCAAGCCGACAGCCGAAAAGATGGCGGCAATGATCGACAGGGACGGCGTGACGCCGGGAGCCCTTGCCCATGGCCAGCGCATTATCGCCGCCGCATGCTTCGACTATTCGGTGATGCTGGTGATCGTCGCCGACATGGTGCTGAAGCCAACGGTGCGCGACATCGCTATCCTCGTCGGCATGCTGGCGATCCTGGCGATCGGTCTCACTCTGTCTCTCGGCGGGGCACGGCGACTGACACCGCGCGTCGCCTGATCGCCTACATCAGGCCAGCGATCCCGTCCCACAGCAGCTTCACCGCCACGACCGCCACCGTCGCATAGGTGAACGGGTAGAAGATTTCCGGCCGCATGCGCCGCACCAGCCAGGCGCCGGCGATGGTCGAGAGTGGTGCCAGCGGCATCAGCACCACTGAAGCCGTCAGGTTGGCGGTGTCGAACTGGCCGAGCGCGAAATAAGGGATGAGCTTCAGCGCGTTGGTGGCGGCAAAGAAGATCGCCGCGGTGCCGGACAGCACCTTCGGATCGAGCCTGATCGGCAGCGCGTAGACCTGGAAGGGCGGACCGCCGACATGGGCGACGAAGCTGGTGAAACCGGCGACCGTGCCCCAGACCGCCGCGGCCACCCGGTTGGGCTTGGCCGCGTGATCGGAGCCGTGGCGAAACTGCAGATAGAGCCAGCGCAGCACGAAGATGATGGCGACCGAGCCGACGATCAGCCGCACCGCCTCTTCCGTGACCAAAGCCGCTGTCAGCCATCCAAGGCCGATACCGATGACGGCGCCGGGCATCATGTCGACCAGCATCTGGCGGTCATAGACGCCCCACCATGTCCATACCGAGGCGACGTCATCAGGCACAGGATCGGCAGCAGGATGGCGGCGGCCTGCACCGGCGGCATGGTCAGGGCCATCAAGGGCACGCCGACGAATCCCACCGCGCCGCCAAAGCCGCCTTTGGACAAGCCTACGAGAATGACCGCTGGAATGGCGGCGGCATAGAACCACGGATCGGCGAGCAGACCTGTCATGGAAAGGGAAAGGCTGGAGGAAAACGTATCCACGCTTGAATAGCCCAGAAACCGCAATGCCGCGACGGCAAATATGCGCGGGGACTGTCACACATCCAGGACAGGGGCGAGCGGCGGCGGGCGTCGCCGGATCGGTTGCGCCTTGATGATGGCGGTGCTGGTCTCGGCCTTGTCGGCGATGCGGTCGAGGATGCTGTCAAGGTCGCCGATGGAGCGCACGAACAGCCGGGCGACGAAGCAGTCGTCACCCGTCACCTTGTCGCATTCGCCGAATTCGGGGATCTCCTCGATCAGCTTCTGGACGATATGCAGCTTGCCCGGCAAGGGCCGGATGCGAACGATCGCCTGCAGCGTATAGCCGAGAGCCTGCGGATCGATGTCGATGGTGAAGGCCCTGATGACGCCGCGATCCTCGAGACGGCGGAGCCGTTCCGAAACGCTCGGCGACGACAACCCGACCTGGGCAGCCAGGTCCTTGAGCGAGGTTCGCGAATCCTTGAGCAGGATATCGAGGAGCTTTCTGTCCTGGTCATCAAGCATTTAACATTCCGCGGGAGAAAGGCGACCATGCCTTATTTAATTAGGCATTATCTGGATATCACCTTCTCAAAATTATGGAAAGCGCCGACCCTGCGTGAGATTGTCAGGCCTGCGGCAGTTTCAGGAGCATTTCATGGACAATACGGTACGCGGCACGATCGAGATGACGGCGGCGATGGCGATCCTCGGCACGATCGGGTGGTTCGTCGTCCTCTCCGGCCAACCCGTGCTGGACGTCGTGTTCTGGCGTTGCGCTTTCGGCGCGGTAACGCTGCTGGTCATCTGCGCGGCGCTGGGATTGTTGCGCCACGCACCGCCGCCGCGCATCATGGCCATGGCGGCTCTGGGCGGCGCTGCCATCGTCATCAACTGGCTGCTGCTTTTCGGTTCATTCTCGCGCGCATCGATCTCCGTCGCCACCGCGGTCTACAATACCCAGCCCTTCATGCTGGTGGCCTTTGGCGCCTTGTTCTTTTCCGAACGGCTGACCCTGACAAAATTGACCTGGCTGGGCATGGCTTTCGCGGGCATGGTGCTGATCGTGCAGGCCAAGCCTGACGCCGGCTATGGCGGTACGGATTATTTTGTCGGGATCCTGATGGCGCTGGGCGCGGCTTTCTTCTGGGCCGTCGCCGCCATCGTCACCAAGAAACTCAAGGGCACGCCACCACAGCTGATCGCCCTCATTCAGGTCAGTGTCGGCATTGTCATGCTCGCGCCCTTCGCCAATCTCACCCATCCGCCGACCGATGCGCGGAGCTGGATCATGCTGGCCATACTCGGCATCGTCCATACCGGGCTGATGTACATTCTGATGTACGGCGCCATCCAGAAACTGCCGACATATCTGCAGGGCTCGCTGTCCTTCATCTATCCGGTGGTCGCCATCCTGGTCGATGTCGTCGCCTTCGGCCATCGGCTGCAAGCCGTACAGATCGTCGGCGCCCTGGCCATCCTGATCGCCGCGGCCGGCATGAACCTCGGCTGGTCCTTGTGGAAGTCAAAAACACTGCCGCAAGCCGTTGAGACCAGCAGATGAAGCACCGTGGATTTGCACCGGAAGCAGGACTCATGCGATGAAAGCATAGGCGCATACGAGGGGTGGGGCATGGACGTCGGAACCTTTCAGAGACGACTCTTGCCCCGCGAACGCATCTTGTGGAGCGGTATTCCCGCGCAGGGTGTGTTGTTCACCGGTCGCGATATGTTTCTCATTCCGTTCAGCCTGCTCTGGTGCGGCTTTGCTATTTTCTGGACCTATACGGCGACAAGGCAGGGCGCGCCGCTTTTCTTCGATGCATGGGGAGCGATGTTCATCTGCATTGGACTCTTTTTTGTCTTTGGCAGATTTGCGGTCGACGCATGGCTGAGGCGACGCATCTCCTATGCGGTCACGGACAAGCGCATTCTCATCATGCGTAGCGCCCCTTTCTTCAATTTCACATCGATCGATCTGGAGCGTCTCCCCGATATCCAACTCACCGGCGAGGGAGCGGAGCGCGGCAGTTTGCGCTTCGGCGCGGCGGCATCATCCTTTGGAAGTCCGGGCGGCTGGTCTCGGGGCCGCTATCAGAGTTTTGGCAGCTGGTCGCCGGCTCTGGATCCCGTCCCGCAATTTCTCGGCATCAAAGAGCCGTCGAAAGTGTTCGACCTCATAACGAAAGCCAGCGATGCCCTTCGTTCCGATCGCCGGCTGTCACCTGACAGCTAGCGCCTGTTCAATCCCCGCACTTTGCTCTATGCCGCAATCCAACCATCTTCGCCCGGCATAGGCGAAAACCGGGATCGAAAAACCATGAATGACGCAATGCCCCCCAATCGCTGCCGCATCGTGCTGATCGCGCCGCCCGGCGCGTCCGCCGCCACTATAGGCGCGGCATTCGATGGCGGCGACATCGCTTCGCTCATCCTGCCCGAGAACGGCATGGACGAGGCGTCCTTCCAGGCCTTCGCCGAAAAGGTCGTACCCTTGGCGCAAGCCGCGGGCATCGCCGTGATCATTGCGGGCGACACCCGCATCGCCGGTCGCGTCCAGGCCGACGGCATCCATGTCGAGGTCGGCAAGGACGAGCTTGCCGAGACGATCGAGCATTTCCAGCCACGACTGATGGTCGGCGCCGGCGGCGCCAAGACCAGGGACGACGCTCTTGAGCTCGGCGAAACCCGGCCTGACTACATCTTCTTCGGTCGCTTCGGTTACGACAACAAGCCCGAGCCGCATCCGCGCAACCTGTCGCTTGGCCGATGGTGGGCCGACATGATCCAGATCCCCTGCATTGTCATGGCCGGATCCGAGATCGCCTCGGTGGAAGCGGTGGCCGCCACTGGCTGCGAATTCGTGGCGCTGTCCAGTGCCGTCTTCGCCGACGGCGTCGATCCGAAGACGGCGATCGCCAGCGCCAATGCACTGCTCGATGAAACAGCGCCGCGTTTCGAGGACTGACGTGGCCTCGGCGACGCTTCCCCTCCAGGCCCTGCTTGCGCTGTTCATGGTGCAGGCCGCCGGTGCCGCGGAACCCGTGCCGTTGCCGCAGGCCAGACCCGAAGCCGGCGTGCACACGGACAAGCCGATCGACACGCCGCTGCCCCAGCCCGCCACTACCAACGAGCCGCCGTCGATCGACGCGATCAACCCCGACCGCTTTGGCGCGAAACCAGCGGACCAGGCTTACGGGGCCTTTCAGCGAGGGCTTTACAAGACGGCCTATGATCTGGCGCTGCCCCGCGCGCAGAACGGCGATCCGGCGGCCCAGACGTTGTTGGCCGAAATACTGTCACGCGGCTTGGGCGTACAGCAGAACGCGGCCGAGGCGGCGAAGTGGTACGCGCTTGCCGCCGAACAAGGCGTGCCGGAATCGCAGTTCCAGTATGCGCTGATGCTGCTGGATGGCCGCTACGTGAAGAAGGACGAGAAGGGCGCCTATGCGCTGATGCAGGCTGCCGCCGAGGCCGGTAACCCGCTGGCACAATTCAATTTCGCGCAGTTGCTTGTCCAGCAGGATCCCGGCGACGCTGGCATCAGCAAGGCCGTGCCCTACTACGAACGCGCCGCCGCGACCGGCCTTGCCGATGCGCAATACGCGATGGCCCAGATCTATGCCAACGGCGTCGGCGGCAAGCAACGCGACGACGCCCAAGCCCGCCGCCTGCTGACCCAGGCCGCGAGGCAGAATTACGACACGGCGCAGATCGACCTCGGCGCCTGGATGATTGAAGGCCGTGGCGGCGCCCGCGACCTGAAGTCCGGCTTCGGCTGGATGAAGCAGGCCGCGGAGGGCGGCAATGTCGCCGCCCGCAATCGCCTCGCCAAACTCTACATGAACGGCATTGGCGCCGATCCCGATCTCATCCTTGCCGGCGCCTGGTACATCGTCGCCCGGCGCGCCGGTCTCATCGATCCGGACATGGACAACTTCCTGCAGGGCCTGTCGGACGACCAGACGAAGCAGGCGCTGCAGAGGGCGAATCGCCTGCCCTGAGAGCCGGTGCCTCGCCTCGCTCCCTTGCCTCTTCGGGCGTTTTGTGGTCTTGGAGGCCGAAATCGCCTTCCCCGGCGATCATCTCACTCCGGATCCAATCACAATGGCCAAGATCAACGGCAACGAAATCCGTCCCGGCAATGTCATCGAGCATGATGGCGGGCTGTGGGTCGCGGTCAGGACCAACACCGTCAAGCCAGGCAAGGGCGGCGCCTACAATCAGGTCGAGCTGAAGAACCTCATCAACGGCACCAAGCTCAACGAGCGTTTCCGCTCGGCGGAGACCGTCGAGCAGATCCGCCTCGACCTCAAGGATTTTTCCTTTCTCTACGCGCAGGAAGACGCGCTGGTGTTCATGGACACCCAGAGCTATGAGCAGCTCGAATTGAACAAGGACTTTGTCGGCGATCGCGCCGCGTTCCTGCAGGACGGCATGATGGTGACCGTCCAGCTCTATGACGAGAGGCCGATCGGCATCTCGCTGCCCGACTATGTGACGTTGACCATCACCGAGGCGGACCCGGTGGTGAAGGGCCAGACAGCAGCTTCGTCCTACAAGCCGGCGATACTCGAGAACGGCATCCGCGTTCTGGTGCCGCCATTCATCGGTGCTGGCGAACGCATCATCGTCGATACCAACGAAATCACCTACGTGCGCCGCGCCGACTGATGCATGTCGCCAAAAAGTGGCCCCGGTTTTGGGTCACCGACATGCATCGGGACAGAACTTAAAGCGCAGCAGCAGGAAGAAGCACGATGGCACGCTCCGCACTTCTCAACGTTATGGTTCAGGCCGCCATGAAGGCCGGCCGCTCGCTGTCGCGCGACTTCGGCGAGGTGCAGAACCTGCAGGTCTCGCTGAAGGGCCCCGGCGATTATGTCAGCCAGGCCGATCGCAAGGCCGAGGACATCCTTTTCGCCGAACTGTCGAAGGCGCGGCCGGGCTACTCCTTTCTGATGGAAGAACGTGGCGTCGTCGAAGGCGACGACAACCAGCATCGCTGGATCGTCGACCCGCTCGATGGCACCACCAACTTCCTGCATGGCATTCCGATCTTCGCCATCTCGATTGCCCTGGAACGCCAGGGCCAGATCGTTGCCGGCGTCATCTACAACCCGGCGATGGACGAGCTCTATACGGTCGAACGCGGCGGTGGCGCTTTCATGAACGATCGCCGCCTGCGCGTCGCCGGTCGCGCCAAACTGGTCGACGCGGTGATCGGGTGCGGCGTGCCGCATCTCGGGCGCGGCCAGCACGGCAATTTCCTCATCGAGCTGCGCAACGTCATGGCCGAGGTTTCGGGCATCCGCCGCCTTGGCGCCGCTTCGCTCGACCTCGCTTACGTCGCCGCGGGCCGCATGGACGGTTTCTGGGAAACCGGCCTGTCGGCCTGGGACATCGCGGCCGGCCTTCTGCTGATCCGGGAGGCAGGTGGTTTCGCGTCGGACATGGCCGGCGGACAGGATATGCTGGAGAATGGCTCGGTGGTTGCAGGCAACGAGGTCATTCATCGCGCGCTGCTGAAAACCGTGAAGAAGCCGCTCGCGCCGCGCTGAAGCGCCGCAGTCGCAAAACCGCAACCAAACCTTGAAATACTGCCCTGCGACCGCCCAGATGAGGGTGACGCAGGAAACCAGGCAGTGAGCGACAGCCAGCAAAACCTCGATACCCCCATTCCGTTCGTCGGACGCTGGCATTACTCGCGCGCTGAAATGATCGCCGACGGCATCGTCCATGCGGTCGGCATCGTGCTGGCAATCGCGGCCGGATCGGCGCTGCTGGCGCTGGCTGCCTTCCACACCGGGCCCGGCGAGTACATCGCGGCAGCCTTCTATGTGATCTCGCTGCTAACGGTTCTGTCGGCCTCGCTGGCCTACAATCTGTGGCCGGTATCCTCCCCGGCCAAGTGGATATTGCGGCGCTTCGATCATGCCGCCATCTACCTCTTGATTGCCGCGACATACACACCCTTCCTTGCTCAGCTCGACGGCTCGCCACTGGCCAGGTGGATGATTGCCCTTGTGTGGACGGCGGCTGTGATCGGCATCGCCATCAAGGTGCTTCTTCCCGGCCGTTTCGACCGGATGGCAATTGTCTTCTATCTGGCCATCGGCTGGAGCGGCATCATCCTGGTGAAGCCGCTTGTCCAGACGCTGCCGACGACTTCGATCGTGCTCATCGTTGCCGGCGGCATCGTCTATTCCTGTGGGGTCATCTTCTTCGCCTGGAAGGCGCTGCGCTTCCACAATGCGCTCTGGCATGGCTTTGTCGTCACTGGCGCCGGCCTGCATCTTGCCGCCATGGTTGATTGCCTGGTGATCAACCGGTTCTGATCATGCTGGCTTCGAATCCGAGGTTCGCTCGCGCTGATGCGGATTTCGTATTCGGCATCCTGCTGGGCAATATTGCCAAGCGCCATTCAATTTGGTCACAATTGCGTTTAGAGTCACGTTAAACGTGATCGGCGGTATCGGAAACGGGGCACGGATGGCTTTACTCAAATCCTTCGGCATGGGCAGGCGTTCCGACGTCCTGGTCTACGACCCCCATAAATTGTCGAGCCCGCAGGTCTTTCTTCTGACCATGGTGATCTTCCTGGTGATCGTCGCGTTCATCGCCGCGATCCTGACCCGCCAGATCTCCACGGCCTTTGTCACCAATCCCGGCCTCAACGGCCTGATCGTCGGCGTGCTCGTCGTCGGCATCCTGCTGGCCTTCGTCCAGGTCGGACGCCTGTTTAGGGAAGTGCGCTGGGTCAACTCCTTCCGTGCCGGTTCCGAGACCACCGAGCCGGTGTTGCTGGCGCCGATGAAGGCGATGATCGGTCGCTCGTCATCGATGGCTTTCTCGACCAGCTCGATGCGCACCATGCTCGATTCCATCGCCACGCGCCTCGACGAAAGCCGCGACACATCGCGCTATCTCGTCGGCCTGCTGGTGTTCCTCGGCCTGCTCGGTACCTTCTGGGGCCTTTTGAACACGATCGCCTCGATCCGCGAGACCATCGAGTCGCTCGATCCCGGCACCGGCGACGCCGCGGCGGTGCTCGATTCGCTGAAGCAGGGGCTTTCCGCGCCACTGGCCGGCATGGGCACGGCGTTCTCGTCCTCGCTGTTCGGCCTGTCGGGATCGCTGGTGCTCGGCTTCCTCGACCTGCAGGCGGGTCGCGCCCAGACGCGTTTCTACACCGAGCTCGAAAACTGGCTGTCCTCGGTCACCGACCTGTCGTCCGACATCGTCGTCTCCGATCCGGCCAAGACTGAATCCTCCGACGAGATCCGCGTCCTGTCGGAAAGGTTGCGAAGCATGCAGGAGAACGGCGGCGGTTCAAATCCACGCGTTGCCACCGCCATGGCCAATCTTGCCGACGGCATTTCGGGCCTGGTGAAGAACATGCGCTCGGAACAGCAGATCATGCGTGATTGGGTCGAAGCCCAGTCGGACGAGCAGAAGGCGATGCGCAACACGCTGGAGAAGATCGCCGACGCCCTGAAGAAGCCTGGGGTGCACTGACGTGGCCTTGGCACGTGGCCGGCGTACCGATCGCCGCATCGACTATTGGCCAGGCTTCGTCGACGCGCTGTCGACGCTGCTTTTGGCGATCATGTTCCTGCTCACCGTATTCGTGCTGGCGCAGTTCCTGCTCGGCCGCGAAATCTCCGGCAAGGACACGGTGCTCAACCGCCTCAACTCGCAGATCAACGAACTGACCCAGCTTCTGGCACTGGAGCGCTCGACGGCGCAGGACAAGGAAGATTCGCTTGCCAACATGCAGGCATCGCTGTCGGCGGCCGAAGCGGAAAAAAGCCGGCTCGAACAGCTGCTGTCGCAGGGCGCCGGCGCCGGCGACGTGGCCAACCAGCGCGCCACCGCGCTTACGGGCGAACTCGACAGCCAGCGCCAGATCAGCCAGCAGGCACTGAGCCAGGTCGAAATCCTCAACCAGCAGATTTCGGCACTGCGCAAGCAGATCGGCGCGCTCGAGGACGCTCTCAACGTGTCGGAAACGCGCGACCGCGACTCCAACACCAAGATTGCCGATCTCGGCCGCCGCCTCAACGTCGCGCTGGCGCAGCGCGTGCAGGAACTGAACCGCTACCGGTCCGATTTCTTCGGCCGCTTGCGCGAGATTCTCGCCGATCGCGAAAACATCCGCATTGTCGGCGACCGTTTCGTCTTCCAGTCGGAGGTGCTGTTCCCGACCGGCTCCGAAGTGATCAACGATGCCGGCAAGGTCGAGATGAAGAAGCTGGCCGACGCCATCATCGAGCTGCAGAAAGAGATCCCGCCGGAGATCAACTGGGTGCTGCGCGTCGATGGCCATACCGACAACAAGCCGCTGTCCGGCACCGGCCGCTATCGTGACAACTGGGAATTGTCGACGGCGCGATCGACCTCCGTGGTGAAGTTCCTGATCGAGAACGGCGTGCCGGCCAACCGGCTTGTCGCCGCCGGCTTCGGCGAATTCCAGCCGCTCGATCCCGCCGATACCGACGAGGCGCGCAACAAGAACCGCCGTATCGAACTGAAGCTCACCGAACGTTGATCCATTATCACGCGATATCACGCGAATTTGTTTGACGCTTCAACCCTAGGGCGCAGATCGACGCAGGCAAGGCCTGAAAACATTATCTTTTTTTAATTACACATTGTTGCGGAGCGGTCCTAGCTTCCCCGTGGGCCGAGAACCGCAGGCGATGGCTCCCATCATCGCGACGCGACGGAACCGGACGGCCCGCGGCCGGGAGGCAACGGGAGCAACCGCCGCCTTCCACAATCAAGGGAGACGCAGCCATGCGCTCTTTCACTTCCAGGACATCGCTCAAGACTGCAACCGTCGCTGCGTTCCTCGTCGCCATTCCATTTGCCGGCGCCTATGCGGCTGGACACCACAGGGGCGCCCTCGATGAGGGCACACCCATCGTGTTCGAAGGCCCGCGTGTGGACGGCATTGTCGGTCAGCTGCAAGGCATCAGCAGCGGCATCAAGGACGCCGAACAGCAGAACCTCATTACGCCAGCCGTTGCGCACAGCCTGCAAATGCGCGACGCCGACATCAGCAGGGTTGCTGAGAAGACGGCGGCCTCAAACAATGGCCGGATACCTTCGGCGCAATATCATCAGCTCCTGCGCCGCGTCGACCACCTTGACCAAAAGCTCATGATCGACACCGGCAGCGGCTTCAACATCGGCGACGTCTCCGATGGCGGGCATTACCCGAACGGCTGACACCATTTAGAGCAATTCCAGGAAAAGTGTGAAACGGCTTTCCGTCCGGAATTGCGTCTTGGAGAGGAAGGGACTAACTGGCGCCTTCGGGACATTTCGTCCTGCTGGCGCCCTTTTTTCACCAGCCCAGCCAGACCGCGATCAAGGCAAGGACAGCCGGCACGGTCTGGATGTAGACGATTTTCCTGCCCACTGTCGCCGCGCCATAGAGGCCGGCAATGGCCACGCAAACCAAGAAGAACACCTTGGTCTGGAAACCGGCCGCACCGAGGTAAAGGCCCCAGATCAGCCCGGCGGCGAGAAACCCGTTATAGAGCCCTTGATTGGCGGCCAGCACCTTCGAGGCGCTGGCGAATTCCGGCGTCAGCCTGAACGTCTTGTGGCCGCGCGGCGTGTCCCACAGCACCATCTCCAGATAGACGATGTAGAGATGGATCAGGGCCACCAGCCCGACCAGAATGTTGCCGATCATCTTGTCTCCCCTCCAAGGCGTGCGCCGCCAGCCAGCATTCCACGCCCGTCCTCGCCTGCGCAAGCCGAATCCCGCCGGGCGGACGACCGGGATCAAGGCGCCAACACGGGCATGGCCGCGGGCTTGTCATCGACCCCGCATTGGTATCTTTTCCCGCCGTCCATAGTCAGCGGAACCAGCCATGTCCTTTCAGAAACTTGATGATCTCGGCCACAAGCTCGAAGCGCTGGAACATGCGCTGTCCATTCTCGGCGCGGACGAGGCCACGCACATGGCCGTCGGCGGCGGCGAAAAGCGCGCCGAGGCCATGTCGGCCCTTGCCGGCATGCAGCATGCCCGCGCGACCGCGCCGGAGATCGCGGACTGGCTCGCCGCGGCCGAAGAGGAGGCGTTGAACGAGGAGCAGCAGGCAGCGGTTGCCGAACTGCGCCGGCAGTATACCAACCTGACCTGCCTGCCCGTCGAATTCATCGAGCGCCAGACCACGGCGCGCATGCGCTGCGAACAGCTTCGGCGCGACCTGCGCGCGAAGAACGACTGGGCGAGTTTCCGCCCAGCGCTGGAAGGCATTGTTTCGCTGGTACGCGAAGAAGCAGCCTTGCGCGCCGACGTGCTCGGCCTCGATCCTTACGATGCGTTGATGGAGCAGTACGACCCCGGCAATCGCACCGCCGACATCACGCCCGTCTTCGCCGACCTGAAGGCCTTTCTGAAAGGCTTCGTGCCGGAAGCCTTGGCCGTGCAGGAAGAGCGCTTGGCGAAGCGCCCATTGAAGCCGCTTTCAGGCACGTATGCGATCGACAGGCAGCGCGAGCTTGGCCTGGCCATGATGGCTGCGGTCGGTTTCGATCTCACGCATGGCTCGCTGTCCGTATCGCATCATCCCTTTTGCGGCGGCGTGCCGACCGATGTGCGCATCACCACCCGCTACAAGACGACCGACTTCCTGTCGGCGCTGATGGGCGTGCTGCACGAGACCGGCCACGCATTGTATGAGCAGAACCTGCCAAAGGCCTGGGCCCACTGGCCGCTCGGCAAGGCGCGCGGCATGGCCATGCATGAGAGCCAGAGCCTGTTCGTCGAAAAGCAGCTCGGCCGCAATCCGGCCTTCTGGCACTGGGCGTTGCCTGTCGTCGAAAAGCAGCTTGGCGAAACCTGGTCCATCGACGACATCCTGCCCCATGTGCATCGGGTCGAGCGCGGGCTGATCCGTGTCGACGCCGACGAGGTCACCTATCCGCTGCACGTCATCCTGCGCTACGAGTTGGAACAGGACCTTGTCTCCGGCAGGCTGGACGTAGCCGAACTGCCCCAAGCGTGGGACGCCAAGATGCGCGAGTATCTCGGCCTGTCCACCATCGACAACCCCGCGGACGGTCCGATGCAGGACGTGCATTGGCCGGGTGCCGCCTTCGGTTATTTCCCGTCCTACACGCTGGGCGCGATGATGGCGGCGCAGCAATGGGCGGCGCTGACCAAGCAGAATCCAGCGGCTGATCGAGACCTCGCCAAGGGCGATTTCACGGCAATCAACGACTGGCGGCGCGAAAGAATCTGGTCGCAAGGATCGCGCTGGTCGACGCCGGACCTGCTCGAACGCGCCACCGGCGAGAAACTGAACGCCGCGCATTTCACCAGCCATCTCAAGCAACGATACGGAAGCAACTGAACGACCTCGCTTCCACATGGGCTGATGTTGGTGCGGTTCGCATTTCGGACTAGCATCGGCTCGTCGTCAGGCATTTGTCGTCGAGACAGGGATCCCTAGACATTGGCCGATCCGCACAGCGCTTCAACCGTCGAACACATCGCATCGGCGATCACTGCCGCCGTGCGTGGCGGCCATCTGGCGCCAGGGCAACGTCTCACGGAAGCAGCATTCGTTCGCCGCTACGGCGTGTCGCGCTCGACGGTGCGCGAGGCATTTCAGCGGCTGGCCGCTGATGGGCTTTTGGCCCTGGAACCGCACCGCGGGGTCGTGGTGCGCCAATTGTCGCGCAAGGAGGTCGACAATCTGTTCGAGGTACGCGGCGCTCTCGAGGCGTTGGCCGTCGGCCTCGCGGCTCCCGGCATCCGCGTCGCCCCGCAACAGCTGCTCGCCCTGCAGGGTGAAATGGACCGGGCCGTTGAGGCAAACGACATCAGCGCTTTTTCCGACCTCAACCGCCGTTTCCACGCCATGTTTCCGGAAGCCGCCGACAACGCGCTGCTGCGGGAATCGCTGCTGCGGCTTTCCAACTCGATCTACTGGCTGCAATTCCGCCTGCTGATCAACCGGCAGGAGGTCCTTCAGAGCAACGTCCAACACCGGCTTGTCGTCGAGGCGATCATGGCCGGTGACGCGCAATCGGCGCAGGCGGCGATGCGCAATCATATCGACGCCTCGCGGCGGCTTGTCCAACTGCTCCCCGACGATCATTTCGCCTCGGCATGAGATCCGCCAAGTGTGGAGGCGCTTGCATTCAAAAGGATTGTCGGACAATATTGCTGGACAATCCTTTTGTGGAGCTGAGGACATGCCCCCTACCCAAAGGTACCTTCCGGTTCCGCTACCCGACTACCGGGAGATGCCGGTGGACGAAATGCGCGCCAACGCCGAGGCCTTCCATGCCGATCTGCGCACCCGCCACACGGTGCGCGAATTCTCTTCCAGGCCGGTACCGCGTGACATCATCGAAACCTGCATCCTGGCGGCCGGGACCGCGCCAAACGGTGCCAATCACCAGCCATGGCATTTCGCCGTGATCGGCGACCCCGTGATCAAGAAGAAGATCCGCGATGCGGCCGAGGCCGAGGAGCGCGCATTCTATGCCGGCCGCGCCGGAGCGGAATGGCTGGCCGCGCTCTCACCGCTCGGCACCGACGAGAACAAGCCGTTCCTCGAGGAGGCGCCCTGGCTGATCTGCATATTCGGCGAGCGCAAGAGCCGGCCCGCCGACGGTGTGCTGCGCAAGAACTACTATGTGCCGGAATCCGTCAGCATCGCCACTGGCTTCCTGATCCTTGCGCTGCACAGGGCGGGCCTGGCCATGCTCACCCATACGCCAAATCCGATGAGCTTCCTCAACCAAATCTGCGGGCGGGATCCGCACGACAAGCCATACATCCTGATGGTTGTCGGCTACGAAGGAAGGCGCGACAATTCCAGCGCATGCGCTGGAAAAGCGGCCGCTCGCGGACATCGCGACGTTCCTCTAATGCGGTCGTGAATTACTCCGCGGCGCCCCTGAAGGCACTGGCACCGGTTTCGAACTGCAGTTTCGCCAGTTGCGCATAGATGCCGCCCCTGGCGACGAGACTCTGATGCGTGCCTTCCTCGACGATGCGGCCACCATCCATGACCAGGATGCGGTCGGCCTTGAGCACCGTCGCCAGCCTGTGCGCGATAACGATCGTCGTGCGGCCCTGCATCAGCCGTTCCAGCGCCGTCTGCACCAGCGTCTCGCTTTGGGCATCGAGCGCCGAGGTCGCCTCGTCGAGCAGCAGGATCGGCGCGTCGCGCAGGATGGCACGGGCAATCGCCACGCGCTGGCGCTGGCCGCCGGACAGCGTCACGCCGCGCTCACCGACCTGGCTGTCATAGCCTTTTTCGAGCTTCAGGATGAATTCGTCGGCAAGCGCATCCTTCGCCGCCGCCTCAATCTCGGCATCGCCAGCACCCGGCCGGCCAAAGCCGATATTGTCACGCGCGCTTGCCGCGAAGATGGTGACGTCCTGCGGCACGATGGCGATCCGCTCCCTGACTGCAGCCGGATCGGCATCGCGCACATCGACGCCGTCGATCATGATCTTTCCGGTTTCCGGATCATAGAAACGCAGGATCAGCGAAAAGACCGTGCTCTTGCCGGCGCCGGAAGGGCCGACGATCGCCACCGTCTCGCCGGGCTTGACCGAAAAACTCAGGCCGTGGACGGCGGCGCGGTCGGGTCTGGCCGGATAGGAGAAGGAGACATCGTCAAAGCTGATCGCGCCCTTGACCACGGCCGGCAGCGGTTTTGGATCGGCGGGCGACTGGATCGCCGGCTTTTCGGCCAGGATCTCGGTCAAGCGCTCGGCCGCGCCCGCTGCCTGCGCCATTTCGCCCCAGACTTCCGACAGCGCGCCAAGCGCACCGGCGGCGAACACCGAATAGAGCAGGAACTGCCCGAGCGTGCCCGGCGACAGCGTGCCTTCGAGCACGTCGCGTGAGCCGAACCACAGCACCGCCACCACCGAGGAGAAGATGGTGAAGATGGCGAAGAAGGTGAGGAAGGAACGCGCGAAGATCGAGGAACGCGCAGCCTCGAAGGCGGCTTCCACCGCGCCCGCGAACTTCCCCGTCACCAGCTTCTCGTTGGTGAAGGCCTGCAGCGTGCGCACCGCGCCGATCTGCTCGCTGGCATAGGCTGTCGCATCGGCAAGCGTATCCTGCGCCTGCCGGGACTTGCGCCGCACCGAACGGCCGAAGGCCACCAGCGGCAGCACGATGATCGGAATGGCTGCAATGACCAGACCGGACAGTTTCGGGCTGGTGACGACCATCATCCCCAACGCTCCAAGGCCAAGGATGACGTTGCGCAGCGCGACCGAAGCCGTGGCGCCTACCGCCGACTTGACCTGTGTGGTGTCGGCCGCGAGCCGCGACACGATTTCGCCCGACTGGGCAGTGTCGAAGAAGGCTGGCGACAGCGTTGTCACATGGGCAAAGACGTCGCGCCTGATATCAGCGACGACGCGCTCGCCGAGCGTGATGACGAAATAATAGCGGCCGGCCGATGCCGCCGCCAACACGGCCGCCATCGCCACCAAGGCTGCGAAATATTCGGCGATGAAGGTCGTGCTCGACGACGAGAAACCGTGATCGATCATGCGTCGTACCGCCAACGGCAGCATCAGTGTCGTTGCCGCGGCGATGACCAGCGAGACAATGGCGCCGATAACCAGCGTGCGATAGCGCGTGATATACGGGAACAGGCGCCTGAGCGGCTTGAGCGAGCGCCGGCGCTCGTCTGCGCTGCTGATTTGCGCCATCCCAGTGTTTCCTCTAGCCGCTTCACGGTATGCGCTTCAATATGCGCTTGCCTCGGCCTTGTGATTCAATTCCGGCTGATGTATAGGCTCGCCGACCGTTTTAGAAGCCGTGGCTCCTCAATAGCTGCGGCTTCGTGTTTTAAAAAGGGGCGCATCGACGCAGGCAATTTGCCCGTCAGCGGCGCCGGCAAGCCAGGAACAGAGCGATGAAGACCGACATCCATCCCGACTACCACACCATCAAGATCGTCATGACCGACGGCACCGAGTACACGACCCGTTCGACCTGGGGCAAGGAAGGCGATACGATGAATCTCGATATCGACCCGACCACCCACCCGGCCTGGACCGGCGGCCAGCAGACCCTGCTCGACCGCGGTGGTCGCCTGTCGAAGTTCAAGAAGCGCTTCGAAGGCTTCGGCATCTAAGCCGCACCCGCCTTCAAGAGACAAAAAACCCGCCCTTGTGGCGGGTTTTTTGTTCAGCGAATGGTAGCGCGAACAAAGTCGCCCCTGATGACGACCGAGGGCCTGGCGCCGGCGGTGTTGGGAAGCGAGCTGTCGACGAAGGACGCCGTCGCGATGACCGAATAGCTGATAGCAACCCCCCGGCCGAAGGACAGCGTGGCATCCAGCGCCTTGCCGGTGATGGCGATTTCTTCGTCCTGCCTGACGCTGCCAAAGGCGAAATTGGCTTTCAGGGCGTCGCCTTTGATCTCGACGGTCGAGGCATGCCCGTTCAGCGAAACATCGGCCGCCTTGCTGGTTATGGCAATGGTGGAGAAATTCCCCGCCATGTTGGCCTGCAGCGCCGCCTGGTCGATCGACACCGAACTTTCGGGCTGAATATTCGCGTTGATCTCGACCCTGCAGTCCGAGGGATCCAGCCATGAGGAAGGGGCAACGTCGATACGCAATGTCGAGGCTTCCAGCTTCATGTCGCTGGCAAGGCTGCAGTCATTGGCGAACCAGCTCGAATACCAGCGCGCGAACCAGCCTTCGCGGCGGCTGCCGATCGTCGCCTGGTAAGGTGCCGAGGCCGAAGTGGTGAGCCTGACGGAACTGGCTTCGCCCGATATGACGATAGCGCTGACGCCGGCGAGATCAAGCGTTTTGCCGGCATCCCCGCTTGCCGGTGACGCAAGTGCTGCGCTGCCAAATGACAGCAACGCGAGAATTGCGGATTTCATCATTATCTCCGATCATGTGTGGGCGGTCCCGGCTGGAACCGTGGCGCTGTCGGAATGACCCGAGACGTCGATTTTCGCGACCTCGATCGCGATCCGGGACGACCGTGAACGCAATCCAGGTCATTGTCGGTCGCTGCCAGCCTTGGAACCACGCTTGCGATCATGATCTTCATTCCCCTGCCGTTCGTCGTCGCTCTGCTGCTCGTCATCCTGCTCGCGCAGATGATCCGCTCAAACGAGGCCGATCTGCGCGAGAACATCGTTTTCATGACGTTGATGGCGGCCTATGCCTTGCAGTCGGTGCTGATCGGCATCCGCTGGGGTTATGATGTCAGGGCAATGATGCCGGTTCAGTCGGTGCTGGCGACATTGATCGCGCCGCTTGCCTGGATCGCCTTCAGCGGCCTGACGAAGGAACCGTCGGAGCATCGCCTGGCACGGCTGTGGCCGCATCTGCTGCCCGCCTGCCTGGTTGCCCTGCTGCTGATCTTCTGGCGCGAGCCGGTCGGGCCGGTGATCATCCTGGTGTTCTTGTCGTATGGGCTCGCGCTTCTTTGGCTTGCGCTGGCCGGCCCGGATGTCCTTGTCGAATCACGTCTCGACGGTGCCTTGCGATCCTATCGGTCGCTGTGGGTGACGGCATTGGCGATCCTTGCTTCGCCGGTCACCGACATTATCATCAGTTTTGACATGCAATGGACCGGCGGCATTCATTCCGGCGCGGTGATTGCCGGCGGCAACGTGCTGGCGCTGCTGCTGCTCGGCGGTGCAGCCGCGGTTGCCAGCGAAACCGCTGCTCCGGACGAAGAGGAAGTTGATGGGTCGCAGACCGCGCCACGGGCAACCAGCGAAGATTCCGCGATCGCGGCGGCGGTCGACGTACTGATGCGGTCGAAGGAGCTTTACAAGGATGTTGATCTCAATCTCGGGCGCATCGCCAGGCGGCTCGGCCTGCCGGCGCGGCAAGTGTCGTCGGCGATCAATCGCATCCATGGATCGAGCGTGTCGCAATACGTCAACAACCAGCGGATCGACGAGGCGCGCCGCCTGCTGGCGACGACGGATGAACCCATCACCCGCATCATGTTCGACGCGGGTTTCCTCAGCAAATCGAACTTCAATCGTGAGTTCCTGCGCATCACCGGCCTGAGCCCGAAGGCCTGGCGGCTTGAGCGCCAGCCGCCAGGCGATGCGATGTCGGCCACATCCTTGTCAGACGGGGAAAATAACAACCGCGCGGCGCCAGTCAGGCGCCGACGAGTTCCCTGAGCGCCATGCGCTTGTAGCCGGCGACCAGCCTGTCTCCCTCTTGCCGCTCCACCGAGATCGCGAGCCGTATGGCGGCCTCGCCCATCTGCCAGACGAGAAGCGCGGTCGTCTCGAGCGCGATGGGGTCGGCGTCGGGACGCAAGCGCTTCAGCACCGTGACAAGGAATTCAGCATTCGCCCGGCTATCAGCCAGTTCAAGCTCGCGCAACGCCTTGTCGGCCTGCGTGCCCGACCAGATGTCGCGCATCACCGGCTCCGCCAGGAAGAGCCCGTAATAGATATCCACCAGCTCTGAAAACGCCTTCCGCAGGCCTTCGGCGTCGGCGACATCGGCCAGCGCGGCAGCAATGCAGGCCTGGCTTTCGGCTGTGTAGCGTTCGGCGAGCGCCCAGACGATGGCCCGCTTGTCCGGGAAGAACTGGTAGAGCGAGCCGATCGACACGCCGGCCCTTTCAGCCACCTCGCCCATGCGCATGGCGTCGCTGCCTTGCTCGGCGATCAGCACTGAGGCCGCCGCAAGCATGCGTTCGACCCGCTCGCGGCTGCGTTGCTGGCTCGGTGCCCGGCGCGGCGATGCGACCTGCCCATCCTGCGCGCCCGATAGCGCACTGCCTTCCATGACCGTCTCCCGACACATCGGCCGGCAACCCGGCTTGACTCTCAAAATACGAGGGTTTATCACGTTTTGCAAATGTGAGTATTACTCACATTTGTGAACAGAGGAAACCTATGATGAACGACACAGCATCGAAACCGATCCTGATCCCCGGCGGCACTGGCAAGACCGGTCGTCGCCTTGCCGAGCGCCTGACAGCACGCCGCCTGCCGGTCCGTATCGGCTCCCGCTCCGCCACACCGGCCTTCGACTGGGAGAACAAGGCGACATGGAAGCCCGCCCTTGATGGCGCGGGCGCCGTCTACATCAGCTACTACCCCGATCTCGCCGTGCCAGGCGCGGCCGAAGCCGTCGGCGAATTCGCTCGTCTTGCCGTGGCAAACGGCGTGCGCCGGCAGGTGCTGCTGTCGGGCCGAGGCGAACCGGAGGCGCAACGCGCCGAAGAGTTGCTCAAGGCCTCCGGCGCCGACTGGACCATCCTGCGCTGCGCCTGGTTTGCCCAGAATTTTTCCGAAAGCTTCCTGCTTGATCCCGTGCTCGCCGGTGAGGTGGCGCTGCCGGTCGGCGCGATCGGAGAGCCCTTTGTCGACGCCGACGACATCGCCGACGCTGCCGTGGCGGCCCTGACCCAACCCGGCCACGAGAACCAGCTCTACGAACTGACCGGGCCCCGATTGCTGACATTCGCCGAAGCGATCGTCGAGATTGCCAGGGCGGCCGGCCGCGAGATCCGCTACGCCCACATTTCCCATGCCGCCTTTGACGCCATGCTGCGGGAACAGCACGTTCCCGCCGAATTCGTCGGCCTGCTCAACGAACTGTTCACCGAAGTGCTGGATGGCCGCAATTCCTATCTGACGGACGGTGTCCAGCGCGTGCTTGGCCGCGCCCCGAGGGATTTTGCCGCCTATGCCCAAGAGGCGGCGGCGACCGGCGTCTGGAGCAAATGAGATGATCGCAAAATTTCTTCCCGCGCTCACCTTCGTCGCAGCGCTTGGCTCGGGCGTCGTCGCCGGCGTCTTCTTCGCCTTTTCCAGCTTCGTCATGCCGGGCCTTGGCCGCATGCCTGCCACAGGCGGTATTGCCGCCATGAACTCGATCAACGTCACCGCCGTGACCCCGCTGTTCATGACCGCTTTGTTCGGCACCGCACTTGTCTGCCTCATCGTCGGCATCGGCGCGGCGATGGGCTGGAGCCCGCGGGTTCGCTCTGGCTGATTGCCGGCGGACTGATCTATCTGGCCGGCATCGTGCTGGTGACGATTGTGTTCAATGTGCCGCTCAACGACGCTCTTGCCGCCGTCGATCCGGCAAGCACCAACGGCGCAAGCCTGTGGTCGCGATACCTCGACGAATGGGTGATGTGGAACCATGTCCGCACCGTCGCCGGCATCGCGGCGCTGGGCTGCTTCATCGCCGCATGGCGATGAGCGGGAGTTTCAAAGCCAGGGGTACCGCCTCAGGCGGAGTCCTTGGCCTTGTGCCCCCTGTCGGAATGACCGAGGTCGCGGTCCGGATCGATGACATCGCGGACCAACTGCTTGAGCTTCGCGGCCTCGGGAAAGCCGCCGTCGCGCTTGCGGTCCCAGACCAGCGTCTCGTTACAGCTGATGGTGAAGATGCCGCCAGTGCCGGGCACCAGCGCAACCTCACCCAAATCCGTGCCAAAGGTTGACAGCAATTCCTGCGCCATCCAGCCGGCACGCAGCAGCCATTGGCACTGCGTGCAGTAGGTGATGCGGATGGTGGGCAGTGCTGTCATTTTATCACTACGGTGGTTTTTGCCAGCCGGTCGTAGATGGGATCGCGCTTTCTCGCAAGCGAGACAAGAATCCAGATCGCCCATGCCAACCCGACGAGGCCGGCAACGACCATCAGCAAGGTATAGGATGGTGAGGTCATGATTGCCTGCAACTGAGCGGCATCTCTGACAAACATGACGATGCCAATCTCAAGTGCCAGGAACGGGAGAACCCCACCATACATAGCGATCTGACGCAGCAATGCCCGACCGAAAGGAATGCCGATGCTGGCAGGATTCTCGGCATCGACAACCCTGATCCCTGTCGCTAGCTTTCCGAAAGTTTCCCCAAACCTCCACTCCATGCAGACCATGTATGCAAGCAGCGACAGGATCGCGATCCAGGTCACATCGAAGGTGTCCTCCCTCGGCCGGCCTTCGGCATCGAGCGGATAGCTCCGAAAGAAACTGGTCTTTGTATGGCCGTTCACAGTGGTCTTGGCGACGATCAAAACGCGCCCGTTTACCAGACCGAAAAGGGATGTCCGACAATCCTGGATCGAGTTGAAACCATCCGGCGGCGCGGGCTGCAATCCATCTGGCAATTGACCGACTGGGCTGCAAATAGTGGTCTTGAAACCAAAACTTCCCTGAACCCAGCCATTCGTTTGGGAAAACAAGATCGCAACGACGACTTGCAGGGGAATGAGCACCAACGCTGCATCGCATAGCAACGCACCCAGACGACGCCAGAACCCGGCACGTGGACGCAACCACATGCCCTCCTTCGGCACCTCAGGCCGCGCTTCGTCAACAGTCATTCAGCCCCCCAGTCAAACCGAGGGATGCTGAACAATTCCAAAGAAATCTTCAATTGAACAACGCGTGAATAACGCGTCAACATTCCGAAATCTAGGCCGCGCTGAGTTTGGCCATGGTCTCGTCGTCGACTTCGAAATTGGCGTAGACGCTCTGCACGTCATCGTCATCCTCGAGCGTGGCGACCAGCTTCATCAGCGACTGCGCCCGGTCTTCGTCGACCGGAACATTGTTCTGCGGCTTCCAGATCAACTTCACCGATTCCGCTTCGCCGAGCGAGGCTTCCAGCGCCTTCGACACCTCACCGACATTCTCGAAGCCACAATAGATGGTGTGGCCTTCCTCGTCCGTTTCAACGTCATCGGCGCCGGCTTCGATCGCCGCATCCATGACCTTGTCGGCGCTGCCGGCGGAGGCCGGATAATAGATCTCGCCGGCACGGTCCCACATGAACGACACCGAGCCGGTTTCGCCCAGTGCGCCGCCGGCCTTGGTGAAGGCGGCGCGCACGTTGGATGCCGAGCGGTTGCGGTTGTCGGTCAAGGCCTCGACGATGACGGCGACGCCACCTGGCCCATAGCCTTCATAGCGCACGGCTTCGTAGCTTTCGGCATCACCCATCGAGGCCTTGTTGATGGCGCGCTGGATGTTGTCCTTGGGCATCGACACCGCCTTGGCGTTCTGCACCGCAAGACGTAGGCGCGGATTCATCGATACATCCGGCGTCCCGCTCTTGGCGGCAACGGTGATTTCGCGCGCCAGCTTGGAAAACATTTTCGACCGCACCGCGTCCTGGCGGCCCTTGCGGTGCATGATGTTCTTGAACTGTGAATGGCCAGCCATGGCACCCCTGTCGTGTTCGGCTAGAGCACCCTGCGGCCGAGCGCTATCGCCCGGCATGTGCAGAAAGGCTCGAATTAAAACTCAAGAACGTCCCTGGTGCGTCCGGATGAACGTACGGCGTTCTGTTTCGGAATGGCCGGCTTATAGATAAATCGGCTCAATTCGTCCAGCCGCACTGTCGTCACGGCCGAACGCCTCCCGCAACGATGGCCGCCGATCGTTCATCCATCGAGCTCGGATTTCAGCCCGTCGATGATGCTGAGCGCATGCGTGGCGTACTGGCTGATCCAGCGATCATGGATATGCTTGATCGGCAGCGCATTGAGATGGTTCCAGCGCTCGCGCCCCTCCCGCCTGGGAACGACCAGATCAGCCTCCTCCAGCACCTTGAGATGCAGCATCACGGTGCAGCGATCCATGTCGGGAAAGGCTTCGCACAGCATGCCGGTGGTCTTCGGCGTGTCCTTCAACTGATCCAGCAATTCACGCCGGCGCGGATGCGCCAGCGCCTTGAAAACATGGTCATCCTGCGATCCACTTGACATGTTATGTTTCTATAACATAGCGTTGATGCAATCAAGGAAGGAGCTGTGGATATGTCTCTTGGATTCAGGATTTCCGGCCGCATCGGCAGGCCGGTCGCAGAGGTCTTCGACGCGGTTCTCAATCCGAAGAAGCTGAGCGGCTATTTCACCACCATCGGCGGCGCCAGCGCTCCACTGGTGGCGGGCGCCGGCGTCGTCTGGTGGGGCAAGGTGCCGGTCGAGGTCGACGAGGTGGTCAAGGACAATCGCATCGTGCTGCGCTGGGACGCCACCGATGCCGACGGCAAGCCGGCCTACAAGACGCGCATCGAGATGAATTTCGAGTCGCTCGACGATGGCGGCACCTTCGTCACCATCGCCGAGAGCGGCTGGCAGGAAGGCGCGGTCGGCCTGAAGAAATCCTACCTCAACTGCGAGGGCTGGTCGCAGATGCTGGCCTGCATGAAGGCCTATGTCGAATACGGCATCAACCTGCGCGACGGTTACTACCGCAGCGAGATGAAGGGGGAACCCGCCAACGAAAGCAATATCTGACAGTCAAGACGAAGGAGCCAACAATGACCGCAACGATCACCGGCGGCATCAACATCGCCATGAAGGTGCCGCCGCACCAGTATCACGCGACGATCGCCTTCTACCGGGATGTCGTCGGCCTGAAGCCGTTCACCGCCAAGGCGCCGGCCGTCGGCTTCGAACTCGGTCCCAATCGGCTGTGGATCGACGAAGCGCCTATGATGAGCCAGGCCGAGGTCTGGCTGGAACTCTTCACTGACGATTCTTCCGCCGCCGCCTCGCGCCTCGGCGAGGCCGGCATCGTGCGTTGCGATGCCATCGAACCTCTGGGTGAGGGTTTTCGCTGCTTCTGGATCACCAGCCCGGCCAGCATCGTTCACATGGTGCGCGAACCCGACACCTGGTGACGACCAGGCTAACGGGCCGCCGGCAGTCGACGGCCCGATCTGCTCAGATCGAGTCTCCCTGGCTCAATGCCCGCCGCCCTTGCTTGCCTTCTTCCGGCGCCGCGCCAGCATGTTGAGCCCCTCGACCAGTGCCGAGAAACCCATGGCGGCGTAGATGTAGCCCTTGGGCACATGATAGCCCATGCCGTCGGCGATCAGCGTCATCCCGATCATCAGCAGGAAGCCAAGCGCCAGCATGACGATGCTCGGGTTCTTGGCGATGAAGTCCGCCAGCGGTCCGGCCGCCAGCATCATCACGCTCACCGCCACGATGACGGCGATGTACATGATGGCGATCTCGTCGGTCATGCCTACAGCGGTGATGATCGAATCGATCGAGAAGACGAGGTCGAGCAGCAGGATCTGGAAGATCGCCCCGGCGAGCGAAATCTTGAGCGTCCCGCCCAGCATCGTGTCCTGGTGATCGTCTGGATCGACCGTGTGGTGGATCTCCTTGGTCGCCTTCCAGACCAGGAACAGGCCGCCGGCGATAAGGATCAGGTCGCGCCAGGAGAAGCCGTGGCCGAAGGCGTTGAACACCGGCGCCGTCAACTGGACGATGATCGAGATGGTGGCCAGCAGCACCAGCCGCATGATCAGCGCGGCCGAGATGCCGAGCCGGCGTGCCTGTGCCCGCTGCCCCTCCGGCAACTTGTTGGTCAGGATCGAGATGAAGATCAGATTGTCGATGCCGAGCACGATCTCCAGCACCACCAGCGTCAGCAGCGCAATCCAAGCGGTCGGGTCATGGACAAAGGCAAAGTAAGGCGTCAGAAATTCGATAAGCTGCATGGAGGTCGTCGTTCCCTCTTGTAACGATCTGAAGCAGATGTCGCCGGCAATTAGGTACTGCGAACGCCTATATCAATGTCACGACCAGAAAGAAGGTGCGGTTTCTTCTAGCCGGGGGCCGCGACGAAACGGCGCGATCCTCTCCGTCAGCCCCGTGCGGTCGGAAATGTCGACACCGACGCCGCACAGCGTCGCCGGTCCGGTTGCCGCCTCGAAACGCCCTTTCGGCACTTTCGACAGGAACCGGTTGAGCGGCTCCTCCTTGTCCATGCCGAGCGAGGAATCGTAGTCACCGCACATGCCGGCGTCCGACATGTAGCCGGTGCCGCCGTTGAGGATCTGGTGGTCGCCGGTGGGTTGGTGCGTATGGGTGCCGATGACCAAGCTGGCGCGGCCGTCGACGAAATGCGCGAAGCACATTTTTTCCGAGGTCGCCTCGGCATGGAAATCGATGATCACCGCATCGGACTGCTCGCCGAGCGGACAGGCGGCGAGCTCGCGCTCACCGGCCTGGAACGGATCGTCGAGTTCGGGGTGCATGAACACCCGCCCCATGATGTTGGCGACCAGCACACGCGCGCCGTTTTTGGCGATGTAGACGCCAGAGCCACGCCCAGGTGTGCCCTTGGGAAAATTGGACGGACGCAGGAAGCGCTCCTCGCGCGGCGCGAAGCCAAGGGCATCGCGCTGGTCCCAGACATGGTTGCCGGTGGTAACGACATCGGCACCGGCCGCGATCGTCTCGCGGAAAATATCCTCGGTGATTCCGAAACCGCCGGCGGCGTTCTCGCCATTGACGATGACGAAGTCGAGTTTGAAGTCGGAGATCAGCCCTGGCAGCTGTTCCCACACCGCCGTGCGTCCCGTTTTGCCGACCATGTCGCCGAGGAAGAGAAGTCTCATCTACGCTTGATCCCGAAAAGTTGCATGACTTTTCGGCAAAGATCATGCGTTTCAAAGAACTATCTACAATTCCGGCGTGAACCGGCGCAACCCGCTCTCGGTGAGTATTTCCGGGATGACCACGTCATGGGGTTCGTCCGGAACCAGCAGGACTTCCTGGCAGTCGAAGGCAATGCCGACCAGCCGGGGCGGATGACCCTTGTCGATCAGCTTGGCAATGGCGCGGTCATAGTAGCCGGCGCCGTAACCGATGCGGTGGCCACGCGCGTCGAAAGCCGCGAGCGGCACCAGCATGACCGTGGGATCAAGAACTTCGGCTTCGGCATGGGGCCCGACAGTACCAAAGCCCATATCGACCATGGGCGCGCCGCGTACCAGTTCGCGAAAGACGATGGTTGTCTTGTCGAGGATGGCCGGCAGGCAGAGCCTTGCCCCCTGCTCGCGCAAGGCGAACATCAGCGGCCTGACATCGACCTCCGAGCGCATCGGCCAGAAGCCGGAGACGATCTGGCCGGGCTCGATCTCAAGATGATCGCGCGCCGTCTCGGCCATTTCGAGCGCCGCCTCCACCCGCCAGAATTCATCGAGCGCGTCGCGGCGGCCGAGTGCTTCCTTGCGAAGATGTTTTTTCAGGTCTTTGGGAGAAGTCATGTCTTTGGGAGAAGTCATGCGGCCACGGTAGAAAAGGTCGGAAATCGATGGCGTTACGGAAGCGACGTTTTCTACCGCATGATCCACCAAAGGGTGAGTGGACCTTTCGCATTGAGTGACGATCCACACAACCGGTGGAGAGAGCGATCCCGGGAACCTACAAAGTAGGTGGGCGCCGTATGAGAAAACCCACGGGTCTTCCCAGGGACAGCTCCCTAGGGATGATTAAGGCCCCGGGGAAAATGTTCTCCTGCCGGGAAGCACAGATCGTCTCCCCTGATATAGGCCTGTTGCAGCCTATAGACCAGATGCCCGAGCGTTCTCCGTGGCTTTATTCGCGACGCGTCCCTGCCACCAGACCAGAGCCGGCACCGCCAGCAACTCGACGCAAAGCCCGGCCATGTGACCCACTGACGGTTCGCCGGCCGCAAGCAGCGAGTAAAGCCGCGCCAGCCCACCCGCGAAAGTGCAGGCCGCGAGCAGCCGAAACCGCTCGGTCCTGGTCTCTATGCCGGGAATGCAGGTATACCAGGCGATGCCGACGGCGAGGAAGAAGCCGGACAGGAAGCGGAAATGGCTGTCCAGGTCGACCGGCCACGGAGCCGTGACATTCAGGAAGTCCGGCCCCGACAAGATGCCTTCGAACCCGACCAGCACCGGCGTAGCCGCCAGCACCCCGACCACCACTTGCAACTCCATCTTGCCAAATGTTCCTTGCTTCACCGCTGCCGCCCCCGGTCCGGCATTGGACCTGACATAGAAACGAGGATTCCGCCGCGAGGTTTCACATCCGCTTCACTGCGGCGCCTTGCGCAGGCCAAATCGTCTCCTTACGGTCGCCGGAACGAACCGAGGAGCAAAAATGCGTTTCGAAGGCACGGCGGCTTATGTCGCCGACAAGGATCTGATGGTGGCCGTCAACGCGGCGATCGCGCTGGAACGGCCATTGCTGGTCAAGGGCGAGCCCGGCACCGGCAAGACCGAATTGGCCCGTCAGGTGGCGGCCGCACTCGGCCTCGACCTGATCGAATGGCACGTCAAATCAACGACCCGCGCGCAGCAGGGCCTTTACGAGTACGACGCCGTCTCGCGGCTGCGCGACAGCCAGCTCGGCGACGACCGCTTCAACGACATTGGAAACTACATCAAGCGCGGCAAATTGTGGGAGGCATTCGCCGCCGGCAAAAAGGTCGTGCTTCTGATCGACGAGATCGACAAGGCCGATATCGAGTTCCCCAACGACCTCTTGCAGGAACTCGATCGAATGGAGTTCTTCGTCTACGAGACCGGCGAGACGATCCGCGCCTCGGTCAGGCCGATCGTCATCATCACCTCCAACAACGAGAAGGAACTGCCGGACGCTTTCCTGCGCCGCTGCTTCTTCCACTACATTCGCTTCCCCGATGTCGACACGCTGCACAAGATCGTCGACGTCCACTATCCTGGCATCAAGCAGAACCTGGTGCGGGCAGCGCTCACCCAGTTCTACGAGATCCGCGAAGTGCCCGGCCTGAAGAAGAAGCCATCGACATCCGAGGCGCTCGACTGGATACGCCTGCTGGTCGCCGACGACATCGCGCCGGAAGATTTGCGCGCCGACCCGAAGAACGCGCTGCCCAAGCTGCACGGCGCGTTGCTGAAGAACGAACAGGATGTCCATCTGTTCGAGCGGCTGGCGTTCATGGCGCGAAGGCAGGGGTGACTCGGCCTCTGGCGCCGAAGATCATGAAGCTGATGACGGCAAGGGCAAGAACGCCGATCCCGCAATAGAGCGTGACCCAGCCAAAACCGTTGACCAAGGCGGCGTGCACGATGGCCCCTGACGGGTCGAGGATCGCGAGCCTGGGCGAGGTTTGCGATAGGCCATCGAGATTTCCGGTGGCGATCCTTTCCGCCAGCGCGCGCAGCTCACTCGCATCGAGAGCCCCGCCAAAAGCGTTCCGCAGATAGGAAACGATGCCCTGCGTCAACAGCAGGCCCAGCACCGCGATGTTGATTGCCAGCGTGATCAGGCGCGCGCTGATATCGATGCCTGAGGCCATGCCGGCACGGTCAGCCGACACCGAGCCTGTCGTGGTGTTGGTGGTTGGCGAATTGGTCAAGCCTATGCCGATGCCGGCGATCAGCGTGCCGGGCAGCATGGTCAGCCAGTTGGCTCCCTCGAGCCCGGACCCTATCCTCATGGCGATGAAGCCGATCCCCAATGTCAGCAACCCCAGCGGGATCGCGACGCGCGCCTGGTAGCGCGCACGAATGCGCTCGGCGATCGCGGGCATCAGCATGAAGGGCAGCGTGTAGGCGAGCAGCAACAGGCCGGTCGTGGTGCTGCCGTAGCCGAGAACTCCCGAAAAATAGATCGGCAGATATATGATGAACGGCCAGTAGCTGAAATTCATGCCGATGCCGCCCATGATCGCGCCCGAAAATTGGCGGATGCGGAACACGGAGAAATCGAACATCGGATAGGGGCTGGTCTTCTCGGCAACGAGGAACGCGATGAAGGCCAGCACGGCCGCGATGGTCACGCCAATGCGGGCACCGGACCCAAGATCAGCCCCTTGCGTGATCAGATAGGAGAAGCCGAAGACGGCAAAAGAGAGTGTCAGAATGCCAGCACGGTCGAGTTTCTGGGCGTTGGCGTCGCGCGATTCGGTGACACCGGCGCCGATGAAGACCAGGGCAAGGATCGCCAGCGGCACATGGATGAGGAACACCCACTCCCAACTCGACAGCGCTACGATCAACCCGCCAATGGCGGGGCCAAAACCAAGCCCGATGCCGGAGACGACGCTCCAGGCCACGAAAGCCTTGCTCCGGTCACGACCGTCTTGAAACTGGTGGGACAGCACGGCGACGCTGCAGGTAAACATCGCGCCCCCCGCAAGACCTTGCAGGAAGCGCGCGACGATCAGGAGGGAAGCGTTGGGTGCCAGGCCGCACAGCAGGGAGGTGACGCCGAACGAGATGGTGGCGATCACCATCACGCGTTTGCGGCCGAAACGGTCAGCCAAGGTCCCCGTCGCCATCAGCACCGTGGTGCAGGCGATGGTGTAGGCGTTCATGATCCATTGCAGATCCCTGAAGTCGGCGGCGAGCACGCTTTCCAGTTTCGGGAGGATGACCGGCACACTGGAGATTTCGAGGCCGAACAACAGCGAGGCAAGGCAGACGCCCGCAAGCGCAACGGTGTTTCGGTCAACTTGAAAAATCATATCCATCACTTTCTATCGGCGTATTCGGAGAGAGGCTGGGATCGGCGCTCTTCAAACTGCGGTCGAGATGAGATAGACGAGGTTTGACCATGAAAAAAGACGATGCATCTCTATTTCAGAGATGACAAAATGGAATAGCCGAAATGACGAGCCTTGATGTCGACGCCGTGCGCATCTTCGTGATGGTGGCAGATCTGCAGAGCTTCACCCGCGCCGCGGCCGCGCTGGGCAGCACCCAGGCGACGATCAGCGTCAAGCTGCGCCGCCTGGAAGAGAAGCTCGGCGCGCGTCTGATCGAACGAACGCCACGCCGCGTGGCGCTGTCGGCCCGGGGAGCCGTTTTCCTCCCCGCGGCACGCGAATTCCTGGCCTCCCACGAACGCGCGCTCACGGAATTCTCAGCGGCGTCGTGCCGGCTTGCTCTCGGCTTTGTCGACCATGTCGCTGGGCCAGAGCTGTCCACACTGATAGCCCGGCTTCATGCCCATGATCCCTCACTGGCGCTCAATGTCAGGATCGATACCAGCTCCTTGCTGGAAGAAGCGTTCGATCGCGGCGAACTCGATGCGGTCATCGTGCACCGGGAAGATGGCAGCCGCCGTGGCGAAACCTTGTCGCGCACCCATTATGGCTGGTTCGCCGCCCCTTCCTTCGAATGGCGACCCGAAACGCCTCTGCGGCTGGCCCTTCTGAGCATGGTATGCAACTGCCCGGACCGCCTGAGGGCGGTCGAAGCGCTGGACAAGGCGGGCATCGCCTGGAACGAGGCTTTTGTCGGCGGCGGCGGCGTGGCGGTCAACATCGCGGTGTCGGCCGGCTTCGCCGTTTCCGCCCTCGCCTACCGTGTCGTTCCCCCCGGCCTGGTCGAGGTCGGCCGCAAACTCGGCCTTCCACCCATTCCCTCGTCCGAGATCATCCTGCATTCGCATGCTTTGACGCCTCACGCGAGAGAGGCCCTGCACATGCTTACAACTGCTTTTCGCGAGTATAATTTGCCGGCAGGGTAGAGTGAGATATTGCTGATCCTGATTCTATCGAGGTTCAGACTTCAAAGGGAAATGAAATGACTGACATCACCGTCCGCCCGCTTGCACAGTCCGATCACGCCGACTGGCGGCGGCTATGGACCGATTATCTCACCTTCTATGAAACCAAGCTGCCGGAAGAGGTCTATGTCGTTACCTGGAAGCGGCTGTTCACCGAAGGCGAGTTCGAGCCGAAGGGCTTCATCGCCACGCTCGACGGCAAGGCTGTCGGCCTCACCCATTACCTCTACCACCGCTCCGGCTGGTCGGAGAAAAACAACTGCTACCTGCAGGACCTGTTCGCCGACCCGGAAGTGCGTGGCAAGGGCATCGGTGCGGCGCTGATCAAGGCGGTGAAGGAAGAGGCCGCAAAGATTGGCGTCAAGAACGTCTACTGGATGACGCACGAGACCAACGCCACCGCGCGCAAGCTCTACGACCATGTGGCGCGGCGCACAGGCTTCATCGAGTATGATTTGCTATAGATAGATCATGTTCATCCCCTTCTTCCTCGAACTGAAGGCAGCCCGCGTTCCCGTCTCGCTGCGGGAGTATCTGTCTTTGCTGGAAGGCCTGGAAGCGGGGCTGGTCGATTACGATGTCGAGGGTTTTTACTATCTCGCCCGCACCGCGCTGGTGAAGGATGAGCGGCATATCGACCGTTTCGACCAGGTGTTTGCGCATGTCTTCAAGGGCATCGAGGCGCTGGGCGGCCCGGATGCCGTCGATGTCGCTGGTATTCCCGAGGAATGGCTGCGCCGCCTCGCTGAAAAGCATCTGACCGAGGAAGAGAAAAAGCTGGTCGAGGCGCTCGGCGGCTTCGAAAAGCTGATGGAGACCTTGAAGCAGCGGCTCGAGGAGCAGAAGGGCCGCCATCAGGGCGGCTCGAAATGGATCGGCACCGGCGGCACCTCGCCGTTCGGCGCCTATGGCTACAATCCCGAAGGCGTGCGCATTGGCCAGCATGAAAGCCGCAACCGCCGCGCGGTGAAGGTCTGGGACAAGCGCGAGTTCAGGAATTTCGACGATGCCGTCGAACTCGGCACCCGCAACATCAAGATCGCGCTGAAGCGCCTGCGCCGCTGGGTGCGCGAAGGGGCCGAGGAAGAGTTTGACCTGCCCGGCACCATCCACGCCACCGCCGAGCACGGCTATCTCGACGTGCGGACACGGCCCGAACGGCGCAATGCCGTGAAACTGCTGATGTTCTTCGATGTCGGCGGCTCGATGGACGACCACATCAAGAGCGTCGAGGAGCTGTTTTCAGCCGCCCGCGCCGAATTCCGCCAGCTCGAATATTTCTACTTCCACAACTGCCTCTACGAGGGCGTGTGGAAGGACAATCGGCGCAGGCATGCAGAGGTGATACCGACCTTCGACCTGCTGCACAAATATGGTCCCGACTACAAGGTGATCGTCGTCGGCGATGCCTCGATGAGCCCTTACGAGATCGCGCACCCCGGCGGCTCCGTCGAACATTGGAACCCGGAGGCCGGCGCTGTCTGGCTCGGCCGCCTGCTGCAGCAATGGCCGAACGCTGTATGGCTCAATCCGGAAAACCAGAAGAACTGGGGCTACACCCATTCGATCACGATCATCCGCGACATTTTTGGCGGCCGCATGTTCCCGCTGACGCTCGCCGGGCTGGAAGGCGCGACGAAGCAGCTTTCAAGGAAACACTGAATGGACCGGCGAGAATCCCGATGACCTGCTTCCTCTGCCTGCAATGCGGCGTCCAGTTGGCGGCAACGGAGACACCGCCGGAACACTGCCCGATCTGCGAGGACGAGCGGCAATATGTGCGCTGGGAGGGTCAGGCCTGGACGACCTCGCAGGAGCTCGCCAACGGTCACCGCGTGGTGGTCAAGGACGATACCGGCGTTCTCGCCTTCGGCATCGAACCGCGCTTCGCCATTGGTCAGCGGGCGCTGCTGGCTCAGACGCCGCACGGCAATGTGCTGTGGGACTGTATCTCGATGGTCAGCGACGAGGCGGTCGCCGAAATCAACCGTCGCGGCGGCCTGTCAGCGATCGCCATCTCGCACTGCCACTATTATTCGGTGATGGTCGAGTGGAGCGAGGCTTTTGGCGGCGTGCCGATCTATCTCCACGCCGACGACCGCCAATGGATCATGCGGCCACACAAGGCGATCGTCAGCTGGGAGGGCGAGACAACAGCCCTAAATCCTTCGCTGACACTCATCCGCTGCGGCGGCCACTTTGCCGGTGGGCAGGTCCTGCACTGGAAGCGCGACGGCGGCAACACCTTGCTGACCGGCGATATCGTGCAGGTGACGCCGACACGCAGCCATGTCGGCTTCATGTACAGCTATCCGAACTACATCCCGCTGAATGCGGCGGCGGTGCGCCGCATTGCCACCGCGCTGGAGCCCTTCGCGTTCGACCATATCTACGGCGCTTGGTGGAACCAGAACATTATCGGCGGCGCAAGGACGGCGTTCGATGCATCGGTTGCGCGCTATCTCGCGGCGATCGCATGAGAACCCGATCGAAAATGCGGGCAAACCCTGTAACAAATGCCTATCTGGTGCGAATATGAGGTTGCAATCAATAACGAGCCGCCAAGGCTGAGGAGATCAAATGGACACCCACACCTATCCTGTCACCCGCACCGACGCCGAATGGCGCGCCCGGCTGACGCCGGAGCAGTATGCCGTCATGCGCGCCCACGGCACCGAGCGGCCAGGCAGTTGCGCCTTGCTCTACGAGAAGCGTGCCGGCACCTTTTCCTGCGTCGGCTGCGACCAGCCGCTGTTCGAATCCAAGCTGAAGTTCGAGAGCGGCACCGGCTGGCCGAGCTTCAACGATCCGGTTCCAGGTTCAGTCGAGAACACCGTCGACCGCAGCTACGGCATGGTCCGCACCGAATGCCACTGCGCCCGCTGCGGCAGCCATCTCGGCCATGTCTTCGAGGACGGCCCGCCGCCGACCGGCCTGCGCTACTGCATCAACGGCGTGGCGCTGAAATTCGAGCCGGCAGCTTGAACAGCAATCTGATTGTTTGATCATAAGGGCGGCTTCGGCCGCCCTTTTCATGTGCTGAGCTTGCAAGGCGTCCCATTCTACCCAACCGCCAGAACTGCCTCAGACCACAACCGTCAGGATCAGCCACAACGAGGCGCCCAGCGTCATCATCCAGGCCTTGGCGCCGGGAGATTTTTCGGCGGTTCGCCAGACAGCCAAGGTCAGGAACAGATTGTAGGGCACCGGCGCGAAATGCATCGCCAGCACAAGCGCGAGCGGCATCTTCAGCCCGAGCAGAACAAGCGCCACCACCGACGACGCAATGCTGATTGCGGTGCCGACAAGAACCAGGTCACGCCAGAACAGGCGGTCCAGCGGTACAGCGCCTCGCCAGCGCAGGCGAAAGAAGGATGTGACGGCTTCGGGAAACACCGGTGATCTATCCCTGCCCGAGAATCTCGGTCACGGCCCGCTCGACCCGTGAGGCCTCCGTCACCAGCCAGTCGGTCATCGCCGGCCAGTTGTCCTCGGCAAAGCAGTGACCCGCCAGAGCGAATTGATGCCCAGGCCCGGCGAGCGCTGTTCCGGGCGAAGGTTCAGCCTGTTTTCAATCGCCGGCTGGAAGGGTTTCAATCGCGACCAGACGTCAGTGGCGCCAAGCTTCTCGTTGCGGCCGAAGAAGACGCCGACGACATTCTCGCCCGGCGCCACATACATCGAGAGGACGAGCCCGAATTCCGGCAGTCCGCGCTGCCAGAACCAGGGCCCGTGCTTTGCGCGGCGGGCCCGCTCCTCGGGATGCCTCTGGTCGAATAGGGCCCAGAAGCCGCGATGCCGGAATTCAGAGGCGCGGCGGGCGCCGAAGTCGAACTCGCTCATGGCCCGAACCATATGGCGGCAAGCCCCATCGGCCCGCCAAAACTATTGCCGGCTATTACACCATGCCGAGCGCGGCCATGTAGAGGTCGAGGATGGCATCCTCTTCCTGCCGCTCTGCCTGGTCCTTCTTGCGCAGCCGGATGATCGTGCGCATCGCCTTTGGTGTCGAAGCCGGTGCCCTTGGCCTCGGCGAACACTTCCTTGATGTCCTCGGAAATGGTTTTCTTCTCTTCCTCGAGCCGCTCTATGCGCTCGATGAAGGCGCGCAACTGGCCGGCGGCAACAGTCTGGCTGGTATCTGTGATGTCGTCGGCCATGTTCTTCTCCAATTTCTGCGTCGCGACTCGGAGAACATCCGGCGCTTTTCAGCCGGTTCGAATGCCCGACCGGGGACAGTGGGTCAAGCCGTTATCTATGCGGCATGAAGGGTTGCCGCCAAACACCGACAGCCCCGTTTCGGCAAGGGCCTTGTCAGCCGAAGGCGATCAGCAAATCCTTGGCATCGATCTGGTCGCCGGCTTTGACCAGAACTTCGACGATTTTGCCGTCTCGCTCGGCATGCAGCGCCGTTTCCATCTTCATCGCCTCGATGGAGAGCAGCACGTCGCCGGCCTTCACCGTCTGGCCGGTGGCAACGGAGAGCGCGGAGACAACACCCGGCATCGGCGCGCCGACATGCGCCTCATTGCCCGGCTCCGCCTTGCGCCGCGCCTTGGCAGCGGACGCGCCATGCGCCCTGTCTGGGACCTTCACGCGGCGTGGCTGGCCGTTGAGCTCGAAGAACACGGTGACCATGCCCTTGTCATCGACATCGCCGATGGCGAGACACCGGACCACCAGCGTCTTGCCCTTTTCGATGTCGACGAAGATCTCGCCTTCCGGCTTCATGCCGTAGAAATAGGTTGGCGTCGGCAGCACGCTGACCGGTCCGTAGGTTTCCTGCGCGCCGGCGAAATCCGAAAACACCTTCGGATACATCAGCCACGAGGCGAACTCGAATTCGCTGAGCTTGCGTTCAAGCTTTTCCTCGATCTCCTTGCGGCTCGCCTTGAGATCCGCCGGCTTGAGCAGCGAGCCCGGCCGTACCGTGATCGGCTTTTCGCCGTTGAGCGCCTTCTGCTGCAGCGCCTTCGGCCAACCGCCCGGCGACTGGCCGAGGTCGCCGCGCAGCATCGACACGACAGAGTCCGGGAAGGCGATATCCTT
Source organism: Mesorhizobium sp. PAMC28654 (assembly GCF_020616515.1). Taxonomy (GTDB): domain Bacteria; phylum Pseudomonadota; class Alphaproteobacteria; order Rhizobiales; family Rhizobiaceae; genus Mesorhizobium. Next base: position 4,465,186 of record NZ_CP085135.1, on the reverse strand, counting down.
GTCCGGATTCTCGACATCGGCGACCGTCAGGTCCTGGCTCACCATCATCAGCGCCATATCGCCGACCACCTTCGACGACGGAGTCACCTTGACGATGTCGCCGAACATCAGGTTGACGTCGTGATAGGTCTGCGCCACCTCGTGCCAGCGTGTTTCAAGCCCGAGTGAGCGCGCCTGCTCCTTCAGGTTGGTGAACTGTCCACCGGGCATTTCGTGCAGGTAGACTTCGGAAGCCGGCCCCTTGAGATCGCTTTCAAAGGCAGCGTACTGGTTGCGCACCGCTTCCCAGTAGAACGAGATGTTCCTGATCCATTGCGGGTCGAGGCCCGGATCGCGGTCGGTACCCTTGAGCGCCTCGACGATCGAGCCAAGACATGGCTGCGAGGTATTGCCCGAGAAGGAATCCATTGCCGCGTCGATGGCGTCGACGCCGGTCTCCACCGCCGCCAGGACCGTCGCCGCCGACAGGCCGGAGGTGTCATGCGTATGGAAATGGATCGGCAGGTCGGTCGCCTCGCGCAGCGCCTTGAACAGCTCGCGCGCGGCGGACGGCTTCAGCAGTCCGGCCATGTCCTTGACCGCGATGATATGAGCGCCGGCAGCCTGCAATTCGCTGGCAAGGCCGACATAGTATTTCAGGTCGTATTTGGCGCGCGCCGGGTCGAGAATGTCGCCGGTGTAGCAGATCGCCGCTTCGATCAGCTTGCCCTCGGCGCCGACCGCATCCATGGCGACGCGCATGTTCTCGACCCAGTTCAGGCAATCGAAGACACGGAACAGGTCGATGCCACCGGCGGCTGCCTGCTTGACGAAATGCTGCACGACATTGTCGGGATAGTTGGTGTAGCCGACGCCATTAGCGCCGCGCAGCAGCATCTGCAGCAGCAGATTGGGCGCTCCCTCGCGCACCAGCGACAGCCGCTCCCATGGGTCTTCGGTGAGGAAGCGCATGGCGACATCGAATGTCGCGCCACCCCAGCACTCCAGGGACAGAAGCCGCGGCAGAGCGCGCGCATAGGTGCCGGCGATACCGGCAATGTCATGCGTGCGCACGCGCGTTGCCAGCAGCGACTGATGCCCGTCGCGCATGGTCGTGTCGGTGACCAGCACCTCTTTCCGCTCGCGCATCCAGGTCGCGAATTTCTCCGGGCCCAGCACGTCGAACTTCTGCTTGGAACCGCTGGGCACATTGCCATTGAGATAGGGAACCACGGGCGCGGCGGCGTCGGCCTTGGGTTGCGGCCGCCCGCGCGTCTCGGGATGACCGTTGACCGACACGTCGGCAAGGTAATTCAGCAGCTTGGTGGCGCGGTCCTGCCGCTTGACCTGCTGGAACAGTTCCGGCGTCGTGTCGATGAACTTCGTCGTGTAGGAATTATCGGCGAAGCTCGGGTGATTGATGATCGCTTCGAGGAAGGTGAGATTAGTCGCCACGCCGCGAATGCGGAATTCGCGCAGCGCGCGGTTCATGCGCGCGATGGTCTCGGCCGGCGTCGGCGCCCATGCGGTCACCTTCTCCAGCAGGGGGTCATAGAAACGGGTGATGACCGCGCCGGAATAGGCGGTGCCGCCATCGAGGCGGATGCCGAAGCCGGTCGCACCGCGATAGGCGGTGATGCGGCCGTAGTCTGGAATGAAATTATGCTCGGGGTCTTCGGTGGTGATGCGGCACTGCAGCGCATGGCCGTTCAGCCTGATGTCCGCCTGCGCCGGCACGCCCGATTCCGGCGTGCCGATGGCGAAGCCGTCGAGGATGTGTATCTGCGCCTTGACAATGTCGATGCCGGTAACCTGCTCGGTGACGGTATGCTCGACCTGGATGCGCGGATTGACCTCGATGAAGTAGAATTTGCCGGTGTCGGCATCCTGCAGGAACTCGACCGTTCCCGCGCCGATATAGCTGGTCTCGCGGGCGATCTTCAGCGCGTGGCCGCAAAGCTCCTCGCGCTGCGACATTTGGAGATAGGGCGCCGGCGCGCGCTCGACCACCTTCTGGTTGCGGCGCTGGATCGAGCAGTCGCGTTCGAACAGATGCACGGCGTTGCCATGCGTGTCGCCGAGTATCTGCACCTCGACATGGCGGGCGCGTTCGATCAGCTTTTCGAGATAGACCTCGTCCTTGCCGAAGGCGGCCTTCGCCTCGCGCTTGCCTTCCGTCACCTCGCGGGCGAGGTCGGCCTCGGAGCGGATGGCGCGCATGCCGCGCCCGCCGCCGCCCCACGATGCCTTCAGCATCACCGGGTAGCCGATCTCCTTGGCCAGTTTCTTCACCGCGTCCATGTCGTCCGGCAGGGGATCGGTGGCGGGAATGACCGGGACGCCGACCTCGATGGCCAGATTGCGCGCCGCGACCTTGTTGCCAAGCCTGCGCATCGTGTCGGGCTTTGGCCCGATGAAGGTGATGCCGGCCTCGGCGCAGGCGTCGGCGAATTCAGGGCTTTCCGACAGAAGCCCATAACCGGGGTGGATCGCATCGGCGCCCGAAAGCCTGGCGACACGGATCACCTCCTCGATCGACAGATAGCTTTCGATCGGCCCCATGTCCTTGGTCAGGTGCGGCCCGCGCCCAACCTGGTAGCTCTCGTCGGCCTTGAAGCGGTGCAGCGAATATTTGTCTTCCTCTGCCCAGATCGCCACGGTTTTGAGGCCGAGTTCATTGGCCGCGCGAAAGACACGGATGGCGATTTCTGACCGGTTGGCGACGAGGATCTTCGTGATGGCCAAGGACAAGGCTCCAGACACTGACGGGAGGGAAACTGGAGCCATGATTAGCGCGAAAATGCTGCAGTGCAAACAGAATCGGAATGCAGCTAAACCGATTTAAATCGATTCTTTGTTGCAAATCTCCGCGCATTCATTCCGGCACGCAAAAGATGCAACGACAATTCTCGGTTCACGCGCCATCCTGCCTAGGCCGAAAGCCGGCTCAGCAAGGTGATTTCGCTTTCGGACAGGTCAGCCGTCAAACGAAAAATGCCCGGCGCAAGCGCCGGGCATTCCTATAATATCGCGGTCGACAGGCTTACATCTTCTGGATGTAGGTGTACTTGCCGTCGGCGCCCTTCTTCCATTCGTACATGACGTAGCCGGGCAGCGTCGGATCGCCCTTGGCGTCATAGGACAGGTCGCCGAGAACGGTCTTGAACGGACCATTTTCATGCAGCGCCTTGGCGACTGCCTGCGGGTCGTTCGACTTGGCGGCCTTTGCGGCTTCCGCGATCGCCTGTACGGCGGCGTAGGCGTAGAGCGTGTAGGCTTCCGGCTCGAAACCCTGAGCACGGAACTTCTCGACGAGCTCCTTGTTCGCGGGGATGAGGCGCGGATCCGGGCCGAACGTGTTGAGCGTGCCAGCAACCGCGTCACCCGCGATCGAGGCCAGTTCGTTCGACACGATGCCATCGCCGGACACCAGTGTCGCCTTGAGGCCCTGGTCAGCCGCCTGGCGAATGATCAGGCCGGCTTCGGTCTGCAGGCCGCCCCAATAGATGATGGTAACGCCGGCTTCCTTCATCTTGCCGATCAGCGCCGAGAAGTCCTTGTCGCCGACATTGATGCCTTCATACATGACTTCCGTGAGGCCCTTGGCATTCATGGCCTTCTTGGTCTCGTCGGCAAGGCCCTGACCGTAAGTGGTCTTGTCGTGGACAACCGCGATCTTGGCGTCCTTGAAGTTCGCGGCCAGATAAGCGCCGGCGATGGCGCCCTGCTGGTCATCACGTCCGCAGGTGCGGAACACGTTCCACAGGCCACGCTCGGTGTACTTCGGATTGGTCGCGGCCGGCGTCACTTCGACGATGCCGTTTTCCGCGTAGACTTCCGATGCCGGGATCGAGACGCCCGAGTTGAAGTGCCCGACCACGAACTTTACGCCGTCGCCGACGAACTTGTTGGCAACCGAGATGCCCTGCTTCGGATCGGAGACATCGTCGCCGACTTCGAGCTTGATCTGCTCGCCATTGATGCCGCCCTTGGCATTGATATCGGCGACAGCCGCTTCGGCGCCCTTCTGCAGCTGTGCGCCGAAGGCCGCGTTCGGGCCGGTGATCGGACCGGCAACGCCGAACAGTATGTCAGCCCACGCGTTGCCGCTGAACGCGACGAGCGCGGTCAGGGCGACGGCGGACAAAAGTGACTTTTTCATTTAAACGCTCCCATTATCGGAGTAGGCGTGGATGACGCTTTCATGCGATGCCCACTCTTATCGCAGAAAGCATAGTTTGCCGATTTTCAGGCACTTGTCACGCCGATTCATCCCCGAAACGGCGTTAATGATGAACGTCAACCTTTCGGCTTCCAGCTCAAAAGCGAAGCTCTTTCGTAGAGCCAGTTATACTGTGTAACCATCTGGTTGGTACGCGTGTATTGATAGCCGATGAAGCCCAGGATCATCAGCACAATTGTATCGACGATGTAGTAATGCAACGAGAACATCGTGCCGTTGAACAGCGCGTGATGGATGAACCTGATGCCAATGCCGAGGCCGAGCATATAGGCGAACAGCTGGATGAAGCTGCGCCAGGTCTGGGCGCTGGCCTTGCCTGTCATCCATGCCGCCCAGCCGCCGAGCAGGCAGGTGACGAAGAAGAACTGCCAGATTGACGGTTCCTCGTAGAGAATGCCTTGCATGATGATGTCTCCTGGGATCAGTGATGCCCACCTTCGAGATAGGCGGCGCGCACTTCCGGATTGGCGAGCAGTTCCTTGCCGGTACCGCTCATCGTCACATTGCCGTTGACCATGACATAGCCGCGCGTGGCGAGCTTCAGCGCGCCGAAGGCGTTCTGCTCGACAAGGAACACGGTCAGCCCCTGGGTGCGGTTCAGCTCGCGAATGGCATCGAAGATCTGCTTGACGATCAGCGGTGCGAGACCGAGCGACGGCTCGTCGAGCAGAAGCAGTTTCGGCCGCGCCATCAGCGCGCGCCCGATCGACAGCATCTGCTGCTCGCCGCCCGACAGGGTGCCGCCGCGCTGGGCGATGCGCTCCTTCAGTCGTGGGAACAGCGAGAACACCTTCTCGACATCCTCGGCATAGTGCTTGAGATTGTCGAGGCTGGCGCCCATCTGCAGGTTTTCCATCACCGTCATGCGCGGGAAGATGCGTCTGCCCTCGGGCGACTGGGCGATGCGCATGCGCGCGATCTCGTGCGTCGGCATCTGGGTGATGTCGGTGCCGGCGAAGGTGATGGTGCCCGCGCGAGCGCGTGGAGCACCAAAAATGGTCATCATCAGCGTCGACTTGCCGGCGCCGTTGGCGCCGATCAGCGCCACGATCTCACCCTGGTTGACGTGAACGTCGACGCCGTTCAGCGCCCGGATGTTGCCGTAGTACGTCTGGACGCCCTTGATATCGAGCAGCGTTGTGCCAGTCATCATTTACGCCCTCCGCGCTTGCCAGCCGACGGCGCGGCGGTCGTCTTTCCGGAAGCATGACTTGTCGCCACTTTCCCCTCATCGACCCGGCGCGAGAACTCGGTGTCCTTGCCGCTTGCCAGAAGCTTGGCCTGCTTGACCCACTCCTCGCGGGCGATACGTCCATCGAAGGCGAGATAGGCTTCGGCGGCTTCGACGTCGGATTTTTTCCAGGCGCCTATCTGGTCGAAATGGAAGATCCCGTGTTCGTTGAGCTTCTTCTCGTTGACCGTGCCGATCCCCTTGATGCGGGTCAGATTGTCTGCCTTGCCGTCGCGCGGCGCGGCAAGCCGGTTGGAGACGCCGACCGTCTTCGCCGGCGCCTTGGCGGCCGGCCTTGCCGCATTGGGTTTCGCGGCCGACTTGGCCGGCGAAGCAGGTTTGGCCGGCGAAGCGGGCTTTGCAACAACAGGTCGGCTTACCACGGCCGCTGCGCGCGCATCGACCTGTGCCGCCTTCGAGGCGCCCTTCGCCACCGTGACGCGCTCGCCCGAACTGTGGCCGACCGTGTCCGTTACCGGCCCGGCGAGATACGACGACGACGTCCCCGGGCCATGCGCGGCATCGGGGCCGGTGTCGAGCTGTTCGATGACATCCTCGTCGCCGACCTCGATAAGCACCGTCTCGACCTCCTCATCGTCGACGCCCAGATAGGCGGCGATGACGCGCGGGTCGGTACGCACCGACTGCGGATTGCCGTCGGAGATCTTGCGGCCGTATTCGAGCACCACGACGTGGTCGGAAATCTGCATGACCACCGACATGTCATGCTCGATCAACAGGATCGACGTGCCCGACGTGTTCTTGATGTCCATCAACAGCGTATTGAGCGCCAGCGATTCCTTGGGATTGAGGCCAGCGGCCGGTTCGTCGAGGCACAGAAGCTCCGGACCCGTGCACATGGCACGTGCGATCTCCAGCCGCCGCTGCGCGCCATAGGGCAGGTCACCGGCCGGATCGTCGGCGCGGTCGACGAGGTCGGCCTTTTCCAGCCAGTGTTTGGCCAGGTCGATCGACTCGGCCGCGGCCTTGCGGTAGCTGCTAAAACCGAACAGGCCGAGCATGGTATAGCCCGACGCCTTCATCAGCTTGTTGTGTTGGGCGACCAGAAGGTTTTCCAGCAATGTCATGCCAGAGAACAGACGGATATTCTGGAAGGTACGCGCCACCTTGGCGCGCGCCGGGATTTCGTGGTTCGGCAGGCGTTCCAGCAGGTAGCTGGTGCCGTCCTGGCGGTTGAGCGTGATCATGCCCTCGGTGGGCTTGTAGAAACCGGTTATGCAATTGAACACGGTGGTCTTGCCGGCCCCGTTCGGGCCGATCAGTGCGGTGATCTCGCCGCGCTTGGCGGTGAAGGACAGGTCGCCGATGGCGACCAGGCCACCGAACTTCATCGACAGATGGTCGACCTGAAGGATAGCGTTTTTCATGGAAGGGTTCGCATTCATCAGCCGTGTCCTTCCTTGGTGAAGGATCCTGATACTGCCTTGCGCTCCTTGAGGAACGCGGTTGGTTCGCGACTACCGACAAAACCTCGCGGCTTCCACAGCATGACGATGACCATGGCCATGCCGAACAGCAGCATGCGGTAGAGTTCCGGGGTGAAGTCCTGCCCGAACACCGCCTTGAGGAAATCCAGTTCGCGCAGGATTTCCGTCCCGCCGATCATCACCAGCGCCGCGATGGCGATGCCGACCAGCGAACCCATGCCGCCGAGCACGACGATGGCCAGGATGATCGCCGACTCCAGGAAGACGAAGGATTCAGGGCTGACAAAGCCTTGCCGCGCGGCGAAGAACGAGCCGGCAAAACCGCCGAACATGGCGCCCGTGGCAAAGGCGGTGAGCTTGGTGGTGGTGGTGTTGATGCCGAGCGAGCGGCAGGCGATCTCGTCCTCGCGCAGTGCCTCCCAGGCGCGACCGACTGGCAGGCGGCGCAGCCTGATGGTGACGAAGGCCGTGAGCAGGCAGAGCCCAAGGATCAGGTAATAGAGGAAGATCTTGTAGTAGGCGCCCGACTGGGCAATGCCGAGGACCTTGGCGATGTAATTCGGGTCCGAGACGTTGAACGACATCAGCCCGAAGAAGGAAACCTTCGGGATGCCGGAAATGCCGGCCGAACCGTTGGTTACCTCGCGCCAGTTGATGATCACAAGCCGGATGATCTCGCCGAAGGCCAGAGTCACGATCGCAAGATAGTCGCCCCGCAGGCGCAGCACCGGAAAGCCGAGCAGCACGCCCCAGAAGGCGGCCATGGCGCCCGCTGCCGGCAGCAGGATCCAGAACGACAGCCCGTAATGCGTGCCGAGCAACGCATAGGCATAGGCGCCGACCGCGTAGAAGGCGACATAGCCGAGGTCGAGCAGGCCGGCCAGGCCGACAACGATGTTCAGCCCCCAGGCCAGCATCACATAGATCAGGATCTGGATGCCGAAATTGTCGACCCACTTCAGCGAGCCCTGGAAGCCAACCAGCAGGACGATCACGATCGGGTACACCAAGAGGACGGCGATGCCTATCTTGTTGAAGTTGCGGCGCACGAAGCTGGGATCGGCGGCGACAGCCGGGGCCTTGGCCTTTTGCTCCTTGGCGCGCTCCATCGCTGGCTGCGCGAAACCGACATAAAGGAACCGCCCCACGGCAGTGGCAATCACCACGGCGGCGAGCAGGCCCCAGCGTTGCACCAGGATCAGCTCATTGGAAATGTTCTGGTCGGTCTTCAGCCCGATGAACAGCACGAACAGGCCAAGCGAGATGGCGCCTGCGTAGAATGCCTCGCGCAGCGCGCGCTGCATGGGAGGGGCGACGACGTCGCGCTCCGGAGATACGGTGACTGCCATGATCTCAGACCTTTTCGACTTCTGGCCGGCCCAGAATGCCGGAAGGCAGGAAGATCAACACGATCGCCAGGATCGAGAAGGCGGCCACGTCCTTGTAGTCGATCGAGAAATAGGCCGACCACAGGCTCTCGATGAGGCCGATCATCAGCCCGCCAAGCACGGCGCCCGGCAATGAGCCGATGCCGCCAAGCACCGCGGCCGTGAATGCTTTCACACCCGGGGTGAAGCCGTCGGAGAAGGCAATGACGCCGTAATACATCAGGAACAGCGTGCCGGCGACGGCGGCAAGGGCAGCACCCATGATGAAGGTGATCGAGATGGTGCGGTCGACGTCGATGCCGAGCAGCGCCGCCATCTTGCGATCCTGTTCACAGGCGCGCTGGGCGCGGCCAAGCGAGGTCCTGTTGACCAGATACCAGAACAGCGCCAGCAGCAGCGCCGTGACGACAACGATGATGATCTGCTTCAGCGACACGCTGATGCCGTTGATGTTGTAGACCTGGCTGACCATCGGCGGGATCGGCTTGTTGCGCGGCCCTTGCGTCACCTGGACGAAGTTGGACAACGCGATCGACATGCCGATGGCAGTGATCAGCGGCGCCAGCCGGAACGAACCGCGCAGCGGCCTGTAGGCTACCTTCTCGATCGTCCAGTTGTAGAGGCTGGTCAGCAGCATCGCCACGACCATCATGATCAGAAGCGCCAGGACCACTGGCACCGAAGTGAACAAGGCGCCGAGGATGAGGAAAACGATCAGCGCCGTGAAGGCGCCCACCATGAAGATATCGCCATGGGCGAAATTGATCATGCCGATGATGCCGTAGACCATCGTATAGCCGATCGCGATCAGGCCATAGATCGACCCCAGCGTCAGCCCATTGATAAGCTGCTGGACAAAATACTGCATGTGTACATTGCTCCCCTGGAATGTCGCCCATGCAGACGCATTCCTTTTCGTATTTCCCCTAGTCGTAAAGTTTCGAGCCCGGATTGCAACGTGATTTTTCAATCGTCACGCGTGTTATGTCGGCACGCCTTCGAATTGCCCGTTTTTTCATATCCGGCCTCTGGACTATCGCGGACCCTACCATTGGCATAACGCAATGTCTTTGATTAATCGACCGCATCATGCGCTCCATTTCGAAGAAATCGCTGTCAAAAGAATTTGATGAGACGGATCGTTGCGTCTCGGTCCATGGTTCGGTTTTTGCGTCGCATTGGCCTCTGGCGACTTCGTGCCCTCTTACTTGACGACGAAACCATGCGCGAATGGATCGCGGTCGTCGATGAAGATCGTGTTCAATCCCGTCATGCGCGCCCAGCCGCCAATCGACGGAATGATGGCCGGCTTGCCCGCAACCGTGACCTCCTTTTCGACCCTGCCCTTGAACAGCGAGCCGATGATGGACTCATGGATGAAGTCGTCGCCGGCCTTGAGCCTGCCCTTGGCGTGAAGCTGCGCCATCCGCGCCGAGGTGCCGGTGCCGCATGGCGAGCGGTCGATCGCCTTGTCTCCATAGAAGACGGCGTTGCGCGCATCGGCTTCGGCGTGAGTCGGCTTGCCGGTCCACAGCATGTGCGACAGCCGGTTGATGCCGGGGTTTTCCGGATGCACGAACGAATACTTCTCGTTGAGCCGCTGCCGCACCACCGGGCTCCAGGCGATCAGGTCGCCGGCCGAATGGTCGGCCATGTCGCGATAGTTCTCCTGCGGCTCGACGATGGCGTAGAAATTGCCGCCATAGGCGACATCGACACGGATCTCGCCAAGCTGCGGGCATTCGACCGTCAGACCCTCGGCATGGAGGAAGGATGGCACATTGGTGATGCGCACTTCCTCGACATAGTCGCCGACCTGTTTGTATTCGGCGATCACCAGGCCGGCCGGCGTGTCGAGCCTCAGCATGCCCGGCGTCTTCGGCTTGATCAGCCCATGCTCGATGGCCATCGTCACCGTGCCGATGGTGCCGTGGCCGCACATCGGCAGGCATCCCGACGTCTCGATGAACAGAATGGCGATGTCGCAATCCTCGCGCGTCGGCGGATAGAGGATCGAGCCGGACATGACATCATGGCCGCGCGGCTCGAACATCAGGCCGGTGCGGATCCAGTCATACTCGGCGAGGAAATGCGCGCGCCGCTCCATCATGGTCGACCCCTGGAGCAGCGGGCCGCCGCCGGCGACCAGCCGCACCGGATTGCCGCAGGTGTGGCCGTCTATGCAGAAGAAGGATTTCTTGGCCATGACGGCTCCCGGATTCAAAAACGTTGTGGACTGAAGGGCATGAGGTCGATCGGCGGAGCCTGCTCCAGAACGAGGTCACGGATCAAGCGCCCGGTAGCGGCCGACTGGGTCAGGCCGAGATGGCCGTGGCCGAAGGCATAGGTCACGGATGGGTTTGCCCGCGCCCGCCCGATGACGGGAAGCGAATCCGGCAGTGACGGCCGGAACCCCATCCATTCGCGGCCACCGGCCGGATCGAGCCCCGGCAGGAATTTCTGCGCCTTCCGCAGCAGGGCCTTTGATCGGGCATAATTGGGCGGTCGCTCGATACCACCGAGTTCGACGGCGCCGCCGACACGCAAGCCTGTTTCCAGCGGCGTGATAACGAAGCCGTGGCCGGAAAAGATCAGCTGCCGCTTCACGTCGAAGGCAGCCTTCGGCAGCGTCGTGTTGTAGCCGCGCTCGGTTTCGAGCGGAATGCGATCGCCGAGGTCTTTCGCCAGCAGATGCGACCATGCGCCCGCGGCGATGACGAGATGCCGTGCCTGCCGCGTGGCGCCGTCGGCGAGGTGCAACGTGGTGCCGGCGGGTCCTGTCTCGACACGCTCGATCCGTGCCTTCTCGAAACATGCGCCCTTCTGTTGCGCATAGGCCCAAATGGCCTTGCCGAGCAGCTTGGGGTCGGCCACGGTCTTCCATGCCGGCACGAAGGTGCCCTTGACGAAGCGTGGCGACAGACCAGGCTGAAGGGCAGCAAGCTCGCTGCCTTCGACATGGCGGAAGCCGATGTCAAAACGCTGCCTGGCGGCCCAGCCCGGCAATGAGGCACGGAACTCCGCCTCGCTCTCGTAGAGCTCGAGCGAACCGTCCTCGCGCAGCATGGCACGCGTGCCGGAGCGCTGCATCAGTCCGGCCCATTCGCTTTCCGCAAGCCCCATCATCGCGACTTGCGCGGCGAGGCTGGCCTCATAGCGATCGGCGCGCCCGGCGCGCCAGAAGCGGATCAGCCAGGGCAGGAGTTTCGGCAGGTAGGCGGGAGGAATGCTGAGCGGCCCCAGCGGATCGGCGAGCCACTTCGGCAGATTCTTGATCATGCCTTTTTGCGCCAGTGGCAGCACATCCGAGAAAGCGAAGGCGGCGGCATTGCCGGAGCTCGTTTCCTCGCAGATGCCGGTGCGGTCGAAGACCGTGACGCTTCGTCCCGCCTCGGCAAGATAGGCGGCGGCGCAGATGCCGATGATGCCGCCACCGATAATGGCGATATCTTCCCCTTCTCCCCGTTCACGGGGAGAATGGCCCCGAAGGGCGGATGAGGGGCTGCGCCCCGCTTCTGTCGACCTGGAATTCCCTGGCACGTGGGCGCTGCCCCTCATCTGGCTGCCACTATGGCCCTTCGCTGTCGCTCCGGGCTTTCACCGTCCGCTACGCGGACCACGTCTCACCCCCGTGAACGGGGAGAAGAAAGCCTCAGAATGTCGGCAGTGTCGGCCGCACCGCCAGAGCATCCTTGATGATCTTTTCGGCTGCCTTGCGACGCTCGCCCGAAAGCGGCTGGCGCGGCATGCGGACCCGGTCATTGGTGTTGATTGCAAAGACTTCCGCGAGCTTGATGTTCTGCACCAGATATGTCGACACGTCGAGATCGAGCAACGGCCGGAACCAGCGGTAGATGGCGAGCGCCTCCTCGCGGCGGCCCTGCTTCATCAGCTGGTAGATGGCGACCGTCTCGCGCGGGAAGGCGGTGACCAGGCCGGCCACCCAGCCGATGGCGCCAACCGACAGCGCCTCGAAGGCGAGATTGTCGACGCCGGTGAACAGGTCGTAACGGCTGCCCAGGCGGTTGATGATCTCGGTCGAGCGGCGGATGTCGTCTGACGATTCCTTGATGGCGACGAAGCGCTTGTCCGACGCCAGTTCCTCCATCTGGTCGACCGTCACGTCGACGCGGTAGGCAAGCCGGTTGGAATAGATCATCACCGGCAGGTCGCCGGCTTCAGCGACAGCGCGAAGTGCCGCGACCGTCTCTTCCGCATTGGTGTGGTAGATCGGGCTCGGCACGACCATCAGGCCGTTGGCGCCTTCCTTGGCGGCGCGGCGCGCGATCGCTGCCGCCTCACGGGTGCCGGCTTCGTTCACCGTCAGCAGGACCGGCTTCTTGCCGGCGATTTTCTGCGCGGTCTTCAACACCTCGATCTTCTCGTCGGCCGACAGCATCGGCCCTTCGCCGAGCGAGCCACAGACGATGATGCCGCCGCAGCCGGCCTCCATCTGCAGCGCGTAGCAGCGCTCCATCTCGGCATGGTCGAGACGGTCATCCTCGGTGAATTTGGTCGTGACGGCGGGGAAAACTCCAGTCCACATGGTCATTGCTCCATCTGATATATCAGCCGTATATCTGTTAAGAAACCCGCTGTCAATGCGGAATCTCTTATGATATATTCTAGATATATCAGGAGAGCGCCTTTGATATCCATGGAACCAGGAATGACATCCGAGCCGGCGGCTACCAGGGCCTACCGTGTGCTCGAGCATATGATCGTCACATTGGAATTGGCGCCGGCGAGCTTTGTCACCGAGGGCGCCCTCATCGAAAAGCTGGCGCTGGGCCGCACCCCCGTGCGCGAAGCTATCCAGCGGCTGGCCTGGGAAGGGCTGCTCGACGTGCGCCCGCGCGCCGGCATCGCGATCGCTCCGCTCCACCCCGGCGACTGGTTGCGCGTGCTTGACGCACGCCGCGGCGTCGAGGTGGTGCTGGCCCGTTCGGCCGCGCGCTTCGTCACCCGAGAGGCCGCCGACCTGTTTCATGAGGCCGCGCTTGCCATGCAGAAGGCGGTCATTTCTGGCAATGTGCTTGCCTTCATTCACGCCGACAAGGCGCTCGATGACGCCTTGGCACTGGCCGCCGACAACCCCTTCGCGGCGCGGCTGGCCGCCCCGCTGCAGACTCATAGCCGGCGTTTTTGGTTCCGCTACAAGGCCGATACCGGCCTCGCCGAATCGGCCGAGCACCATGTCGCGCTGATCCGCTCGATCCTCGACGGTGATGAAGAGGCAGCGGCTAAGGATGCCAAGCGACTGATGGCGCTGCTGCGCGGCCACGCCGAAGTGGCTGCCACGCGCTAGTCGGACAGATCAGAGCCCGTGCGCAGCCGCGGCGACGGCCAGGGTATTTTCCCATCCGTCACCGGTCGCAAGAATGCAGCTCTGGTCCTTCACGCCGGTTATCAGCATGGTCCACGTGCCGCTCGCCGAAACATAGATTTCTATGACGGCTTTTTGCCCGACCACTCCGTAACCGACCTGCTTTTCTTGAAAGGTCCGCGCCAGCCCCGCGACAAGATCGCTGTGAGCGCCGCAGACGAGTTGCGCCTGCACGGGTGAGGCCGCCAGCGCCATGACAGCGCCAATCGCGGCTATCCTGATCCATCGAAATGAAAATATGCGTGCCATTTGGCACCTCCTTTGCCTTTGCATTCCGGCAAGGGAGGCGCATCGATGGCCTTAATGTGCCGGAACGCTCCAGGCCGGGTTCGACGTCTTCATCACGTCACTCCTTCTGGTTTCCGGTCTGTCGTCAGGGAGCGCGTTCTCGCACTCCTGGATTCGATATGGTGAGGTCTCGACCTGAAAACAAGCGCTCGTTCAGGCTTCGCCGGCCTTGGCTTTTCGGTAGCCCAAATGCAAAAACGGGCGCCAAAAGGGCGCCCGTTTCCGAATGTCGGCAGGAACTCAGTTCATCGTCGGGATGACAAATTCCGCGCCATCCTTCACGCCGGACGGCCAGCGCGAGGTCACCGTCTTGGTCTTGGTGTAGAAGCGGAACGCATCCGGGCCATGCTGGTTGAGATCGCCGAAGGACGAGGCCTTCCAGCCGCCGAAGGTGTAGTAAGCGATCGGAACCGGGATCGGCACATTGATGCCGACCATGCCGACCTGGACGCGCGAAGCGAAGTCACGCGCGGCATCGCCGTCGCGGGTGAAGATGGCGACGCCATTGCCCATCTCGTGATCGTTGGCGAGCTTGATCGCGGCTTCATAGTTTGGCGCGCGCACCACGGAGAGCACCGGCCCAAAGATCTCTTCCTTGTAGATGCGCATGTCGGCGGTCACATTGTCGAACAGGCATCCGCCCATGTAGTAGCCGTCTTCATAGCCCTGCATGGAGAAGCCGCGACCGTCGACGACCAGCTTGGCGCCTTCCTTGACGCCGGTGTCGACATAACCCTTGATACGCTCCAGCGCCTGCGCCGTCACGACAGGCCCGAAATCGGCCGACGAATCCGTCGACGGACCGACCTTCAGGCTTTCGACACGCGGGATCAGCTTTTCCATCAGCCGGTTGGCAGTGTCGTTGCCGACGGGAACAGCCACCGAGATCGCCATGCAGCGTTCGCCGGCCGAGCCGTAGCCAGCGCCGATCAGCGCGTCGACGGTCTGGTCCATGTCGGCGTCGGGCATGATGATCATGTGGTTCTTGGCGCCGCCAAAGCACTGCACGCGCTTGCCGGCGGCGGTGCCGCGCGAATAGATGTAATGGGCGATCGGCGTCGAGCCGACGAAGCCGATGGCCTTGATGTCCGGATCGTCCAGGATCGCGTCGACCACGTCCTTGTCGCCGTTGACGACATTGAGGATGCCTGCCGGCAGGCCGGCCTCGATGAACAGTTCCGCGATGCGCATCGGCACGCCGGGGTCACGCTCCGACGGCTTGAGGATGAAGGCGTTGCCGCAGGCGATGGCAGGCGCGATCTTCCACAGCGGGATCATGGCCGGGAAATTGAACGGCGTGATACCGGCAACGACGCCGAGCGGCTGGCGCATGGAATAGACATCGATGCCGGGACCGGCGCCATCGGTGAATTCGCCCTTCATCATGTGCGGCGCGCCGATGCAGACTTCGACCACTTCGAGGCCGCGCTGGATGTCGCCCTTGGCATCGGCAATGGTCTTGCCGTGCTCGCGCGCCAGGATTTCGGCCAGCGCGTCATATTCCTTGGCCACCAGTTCGAGGAACTTCATCAGCACGCGCACGCGCCGCTGCGGGTTGGTCGCCGCCCACTTTGGCTGCGCTTCCCTGGCGTTCTCGACAGCCGCGCGCAGTTCCGCTGGCGAAGCCAGCGCCACCGTGCCACGGACTGTGCCGTCCATCGGCTGCATGACGTCCTGCTTGCGGCCGCTGGTGCCGGCGACACGCTTGCCGCCAATGAAATGACCGTATTCGATCATGATTTCTCTCCCTGGGTTTGTGATGTTGCATTCTCCGCCTTTGAAAGGTCGATGGCAACGCGAGCCAGAACGCAACCGTTGTGCGGAGAATAGATAGCGGTTGACGGAGGAGCATCAATTCTCGCAAATGATAGATGTCCCCTATGCCACTCAAGGACAACAGGTTGAGTTCCTTCGCGCCCCCCTCTGTCCTGCCGGACATCTCCCCCTCTGGGGGGGAGATCGGCAGTTGCATCGACGGCTCTCCCCCACCGGTCTCGACGATAGGCGAAAGCAGGAGTCACGGCACAATCTCCCCCCCTCGAGGGGGAGATGTCCGGCAGGACAGAGGGGGGCGCCACAGAACGCAACATCGAAGACTATCATCCGGACCATCCCCATGAACTGGGATGACGTCCGCATCTTTCTGGCGGTGGCGCGGGCCGGCCAGATCCTGGGCGCGGCCAAGCGGCTTGAGCTTAACCACGCCACCGTCTCGCGCCGCATCGCCTCACTTGAGGATGCGCTGCGCACGAAACTCTTTCGCCGACTTACCACCGGCAGTGAACTGACGCCGGCGGGCGAGCGGTTCCTCGACATTGCCGAGCGCATGGAAGCCGACATGATCGCGGCGCGCTCTACCGTGGCTGGCGAAGGCGATGACGTGTCCGGCACCGTGCGCATCGGCGCGCCCGATGGTTTTGGCGTCGCCTTCCTGGCCAAGCGTCTGGGCGAACTCACCGCCCTGCACCGCGAACTGACCATTCAGCTGGTGCCGGTGCCGCGCTCCTTCTCCCTGTCAAGGCGCGAGGCCGACATCGCCATCACCGTCGAGCGCCCGACCGAGGGCCGGCTGGTGGCGGGAAAGCTGGTCGACTACACGCTCGGCCTGTTCGCATCGCGCGCCTATGTCGAGGCCAATGGCCTGCCCGAAACGGCGGCCGACCTCTCCCGGCATACGCTCATCGGCTACGTTCCTGATCTCATCGTCAGCCCCTCGCTCGACTATGCGGCCGAGTTCAGCGCCGACTGGCGCACCGCCTTTGCCATCTCCTCCGCGCTCGGCCAGGCGGAAGCCGTGCGCGCCGGCGCGGGTATCGGCATCCTCCATACATTCATCGCCCGTTCGATGCCCGAACTGGTGCCCGTCAACATCGTCGCGCCCATCCGCCGCGCCTACTGGCTGGTCTATCATGAATCGGTCAGGCCATTGCGGCGCGTCCAGATCGTCGCCGGTTTCATCACCAAGGCGGTGGAGCGGGAACGGGGGCTGTTCGCATGAGGCAATCGCCTTCTACTCGCCACAAAGTCGGGGAGTGTGGTAGCAGGCGCGCAATCTTGCCGATCACACGATAGGATGGCGGCTTCGGGTGGGACCTTATTCGGAAAGCTGGCACGGATAGAAATGCGAGTCGTTCGTGCCGTCCTGCCGCTGCTTTTCGTGTCGGCCTGCGCCAATCCCTGGACGGAGGTCCCCGAGGCAAACCTGCCCAAACCGATCCGCTATGCCATGGCGCGCCCTTCGCCCTTCGTTTTCGACAATTATTGCGGTCCTGGCACCCGCACGGGCGATTTGTCGGCGCCGCCGGTCGACCGGCTCGACAGAGCTTGCCAAACCCATGATGCCTGCTACATCGCGCAGCACAATCATTGCAATTGCGATGGCGCGCTGGTCGCCTCGGCAACAGCGATCCGCGACGACAAGACGGCACCGAGAAAAATGCGCAGCGAAGCAGAACTGTTGCTTGTCACCTTCGCGCTTCCCGTCTGCAGGGTCTTTCCGCAGGGCTTCATGCCGCCACGCGATCCCGCGCTGTTGAAGACGCTGAACACCGGGACCACCGGATGAACCGGCGCATGCCATTTGCCACGGCCTTGTTCGGGCTGGCGCTGACGCTGCTTGGCGGTTGCGCTGGCCCGCTCCGCCATGGCTGCGATGTCTTTCCCGGTGAGGATACCTGTGTACGCCCCACGCTCTCGGCAAACGCGGCCGGGCCGGACGTCGCCGCCGCCCAGTTTTTCGGCGATGCCGGCAAGGGCGATTATGAAAAGCGTTTTCTGGCCGTTCTCGCCCACAACCAGATCGGCGCGATGGACCGGGCCAACGGCACCGGCCCGTTCGGCCATGACCGCCACGACATCCGCAACGCCGATTTCCAGGCGACCTACCGCGCACTGGAGCGCCTGGCGAAGCCCGTCGCTTCCCCGCATGTGCCGCCAGCCGGCGGCGGCAAGGGCGAAGGCCATTTCGATGGGCGCTGGCGGATGTCGCGGCAGACCCTCTATGTCGACGCCTCGGCGCGACCTTCCTCGCCCAAGACATTCAGCTTCTCCGGGCTGCAGGCGCGCTCTGTCGAGATCGTGCTGCGTCAAGCGGGCTCACATCCCATCGACATTGGCGGCACCTGCGACGGCGCGCTGGCGATCCGTCAGCTCGGCGGCACGCGGACCTTTCCGGCGGGTAAGATGCTGCGCATCCGCCTAGCGGGCGGCGAAGGCACGTCATTCAGCCTCTTTCCGGACCAAGTCCTGAACCGCTGCGATCTGCGCATCCACTCCAGCCTAGCGCCGGCCGGTGCTCCGCTCACCATCCTGCGCGAAGAGGTCGCCGACCCGGCGCTCGCGGCACTGGACAGCCGCTACGAACGCTGTCCGGTTCCCAACTCCGCCAGCCTCGACCCGCTGCAACGGGCCTTCTACTCCGGCCGCTGGCTGTCGCAGACCTGCGTGCTGACGCCAGGCGAACCGCGCCTGCTGCGCAAGTCGCGCGACGGCTTCAACGCCAAGGTCGAAGCGCTGATGGGCGCGCCGCTGTCCGACAGCGCCATCGACAAGGCGGATCCCGAACTGCCGCTCGATTTCTCCAACGCCCCGAAACTCAAGCTGATCTACCTGTCGTCGCTGGAGTTCAAGGCGGATTTTTCCGGCCGCGTCATCGAGCGCCTCATCCGCCACCACGCCGCCCTCGGCACCAAGGTGCGCATCATGGTCACCGATGTCCTGGAGCGCGACAAGGACGACGACATGCTGCATCGGCTGGCGGCCGAATTCCCCAACGTTTCGCTGCAGGAATATCGCTGGCGGGCGGATCGCGGCGCGCCGATCGACGAGCAGATCTCACAGCTGCACAAGACCTTGCACGTCAAGATGCTGGCGACGCTGGCTGATGATCCCGGCCGCTCGCGCGTCATCATCGGTGGCCGCAACATCCATGACGGCTTCCTGTTCCACAGCCCCGTCGACCTGTCGCGCTACCCGAACCTGCAGCAATACGGCAAGACCGACGGCTTCTCGCTGAACTACTATTCGAACTGGAGCGATTTCGACATCGAGATCGCCGACCATCCCACGGTCGAAACCCTGGCCGCACATCTTTCCACGCTGTGGCTGCGCGATGCCGACACCAACATCGCACGCCCCTTCTCCATTCCGGTCGCCTCCGGCGGCCAGCGGCCGTCTGGAACCGCGCGCCATTTCATCTCCGTGCCCTATGAGGATGGCCATGCGCTCGAGGACTACTTCGTCGAACTGGTTGACGCGGCGCACCACCACATCGAGATCGTCAATCCCTACCTCAACCTGACGCCGAAGATCGCCGGGGCTTTTGACCGGGCGCTCGCGCGCGGCGTCAAGATCGACATTGTCGGGCGCATCGACCTCAAGGGCGACATTGGCGGCAGGTTCCTCACCGCGCTGAACAAGCTGTTCGTCGAGAAATACGGCGACCGCATCAACATCCGCGAGTTCAAGGCCCCCGACGTCGTGCTGCACTCCAAGATCATGATGATCGATGAAAGGCTGGTCACCATTTCGTCGGTCAATCTCAACAACCGCAGCTTCTTCCACGACTCGGAGAACGGCATGATGGTGCTCGATCCCGCCTTCTATCGCCGCATGAAGCCGATCTATGACGACTATGTCGCCCATTCGAACCCGGTTCCCAGCAACGTGACGATCGCACTGCCCTATCGGCTGCTGTTCGACGAGGACTGGGTGAGGCAGGCTTTCTAGGGTTGATCTCGAAAATCATGGCCGGGCACAGGCCGGAACGTCACGCATTCCAGCCTGTGCGGCAGCCATTGCAGCCGCCTTACTTCATGTAACGTTCGGGACCGAGATCACGGACATTGATGTCCGGCACCCGACTGGAGATGATGTCGGCCAGGACCTTCGCCGAGCCACAAGCCATGGTCCAGCCAAGCGTGCCGTGGCCGGTGTTGAGATAGAGGTTGGAGAATTCGGTGCGCCCGACCAGCGGCGGCCCATCCGGCGTCATTGGCCGCAGACCGCACCAGAAGGTCGCGTCCCGCATCGAACCGCCGCCTGGAAAGAGGTCGCCAACGGAATGTTCGAGCGTGCGGCGCCGCGATTCATGCAGCCTGAGGTCGAAGCCGGAGATCTCCGCCGTACCGCCGACGCGGATGCGGTTGCCGAGTCGCGTAATCGCCACCTTGTAGGTTTCGTCCATCACCGTCGACACCGGGGCGGCGTCAACGTCCTTGATCGGCACCGTGATTGAGTAGCCCTTGACCGGATAGACGGGGATTGGCCGCTTCAGGAAGCGCATCAACCGCGCCGAATAGCTGCCCAGCGCCATCACATAGGCGTCGGCCGACCTCCAGCCCTTGTCCGTGGTGACGCTGGTGATGCGGTTGCGGTTCTTGACGACGCGCCTGATCGTGGTTTCGTATTCAAAGGTGACGCCCCGCGCCACGCACATTTCGGCCAGCCTGTCGGTGAACATCTTGCAGTCGCCGGTCTCGTCACCTGGCAGCCGCAGTCCGCCGACGAATTTTTCGCGAACAGCCGCCAGTGCCGGTTCGGCCGCGATGCAGCCCGCCGGATCGAGCGTCTCATAGGGAACGCCGTAGGTCTTGAGAACCTCGATATCGCCCGCGGTACCGTCGAGCTGCTTTTGCGTGCGGAAAAGCTGCAGCGTTCCCTTGGCGCGCTCGTCATAGGCGATGCCGGTGGTCTCGCGCAGCGCCTTCAGCGTATCGCGGCTGTATTCGGCCAGCGGCACCATGCGCGCCTTGTTCACCGCGTAGCGCTCGGCGGTGCAGTTGCGCAGCATCTTGGCCAGCCACACCCACATATGCACGTCGAAGGCCGGCCGCACCACCAGCGGGCCATGCTTCATCAGCAGCCATTTTATTGCCTTGAGCGGAATGCCCGGTCCCGCCCATGGCGAAGCATAACCGGGTGAAACCTCGCCGGCATTGGCAAAGCTGGTTTCCAGCGCCGGGCCTTTCTGGCGGTCGATCACCGTCACTTCGTGGCCGGCCTCGGCGAGAAAATAGGCTGTGGTGACCCCAATGACACCGCCGCCCAGCACCATGACTTTCATCGTTCGCTCCTTGCGGCGCCGCGCGTCCTTGGGGACGCGCAAAAGGCGCTGCGGCACTTGAGTTTGCGCATGATCCCTAGCGAAAATCGATGGCGATTTTCAAGGTCATGCACCGTAGGTTGATCACGCCGCCGAAGGGCCGGGGTCGTCATCCTCTGTCTGCCGCATTCCAGCCATTTCGCCAAGGGGTCGACTGCCGGCCGCGGCACTGTAGACGAGGGTGAGCCCATGCGGCCGCCGCGCACCCGCCGACTTTTCCCTGACGGCCCGCCGCGCGGCCTCGGGCTGGTAGAGCACGGCCATGACCTGGATCGACTCGCGCCTGCCGTCAGCCTGCTCGACCACTGCCGTCTGGCCTTCGGCCATGCCAAGCATGCAGAGCCCGCGCCGCGTTGCGACCGACAGGCTGGAGCCGACCGGACCGCGCCCCTCGTTCTGCACCAGCGTCCGCGTCTCCACCGACCCGGCATCGATGCGAAACACCACCCTGCTGTTCAGCGTCACAATATCGGGCTCGACCGCATCGATCGAAACAACCCCGGCATTTGCAAGCTTGTCCTCGAGCATGCGAACCACCGGATCCGCGAAAGCCCGCCGGCGTTCCAGCATGACCTCGAGCACGGCAAGGTCCTTGGTCGTCAGGCAGCAATTCCCGCTCATCACCACGGCCTCCACGGGTCAGGACCGCTGGCAGGGTGCTGGCGTGTCGACGGCCTCGATGGTCACCGACAGTTCGCGGCCGCCACGGCTGCTCCAGCACACGACCTGCCCGATGGTCGCGCCGATCAGGGCCGTTCCCATCGGCGTCAGCACCGAGATCCTGTTTTCGGCTATGTCGGCTTCGCCCGGATAGACCAGCGTGATGCGCTGGGTGTCCCCGCCACCGGCGCGGATCGTGACCATCGAGCCCATCCGCACCACGTCGGCGGGCATTGCCGCCGAGGTCGTGATGACAGCCCGGTCCATTTCCGAAAGCAGTTCCTCGGCCGTGTCGGGCGCGCGGTCGAGAAACGTTCTCGCCAGCCCCGTCAATCTGTCATGGTCGGCATCGCTGACCAGAAGCCGGTTCGACGGGGGCAATCCTGCTGCATGTTGCATGGCAAACCTCTTGAATGGCGCATCGAACGACGCGCGTTTGCCACCGTGCTGACGGCGGCCTGATGGAAAGCTCACAGCCGAAACGGCTATGGCTCGATGATGATGTTGGATATGCAGACGCCCCGGTTCAGACGGGCGCCCAAAAGGGCGGCCGCGCCGGGGCTACGCTCCCGCGATGGGGCAAACCCTAAAACAGGTCTTGATATGGGCGAGGTTGCTCATGCGCGGAACCTCGCCGAGAAGCCCCAGCTTGTCAAGCGTGGCGAAACCGCCCGCCTGACCCACTTCAGCCGCCCCACATCAACCACCAATGTAGCGGCGGTGGAACCGATGTCCAAAACTGGTCAGGATCTCATAGCCGATTGTTCCGGCATGGCCCGCCGCGTCATCGACGCTCTGCGCGGGACCGAGCAGTTCGACAAGATCGCCTTCCTTCAGCTTGCCCGGCGGCAAGGCGGATATGTCGAGGATGATCGAATCCATCGACACGCGTCCAAGGAAGGGCAGTCGCACACCCTGGAACCAGGCAGCGGACGCCGCGCGGCGATGCCAGCCATCGGCATAGCCGAGCGAGATCGTCGCCGCCGTAAGTGGCCCGGTCGCGTGAAACGTATGGCCATAGCCCACGCCGGCTCCGCTGGCGACATTGCGTGTCTGGATGACCTTCGCTTCAAGCCGCACTGTGGGCAGCATCGGGTTCGGCCTGGCCGGCGTCGGATTGATGCCGTAGAGCGCGGCCCCCGGCCGGGCGAGGTCGAAGTGATAGCGCTGCCCGAGAAAGATGCCGGATGAATTGGCAAGCGATGCCGGCGCTGAGGGCAGCAGCTTGCGCAGCCGTTCGAATTCCAGCCGCTGGCGCTCATTGGCGGGATGCTCCGGCTCGTCGGCGCAAGCCAGATGGCTCATGACAAAGGTGACGTCGATGCCGTCGAACGCATGCGGATCGGCGGCGATGCGCTCGACCTCCTGGGGCGACATGCCGAGCCGCGACATGCCGCTGTCGACCTGGATCGCGGCCGGAAGCTTTTGGCCGGCGCGGCTGGCTGCCGCGCGCCATGCGGCCAACTGGTCGATGCTGTTGACGACGGCGGAGAGCTTCGCCCTGACAGCCTCCGACTCAGAGCCCAGCGGCATTCCGTTGAGAACATAGATAGCCGGTCTCGTACCGAGCGCCTCGCGCAGCACGACGCCCTCGGCCAGATGCGCCACGAAGAAGACATCGCAGCCCTCGGCCACCAATGCCCCAGCCACCTGGCTGGCACCGAGCCCATAAGCGTCGGCCTTGACCACGCCGGCGCAGCGGACATCGCCAAGCCGCGCTTTCAGCCGCCGGTAATTTTCACGGATGGCGCCGAGATCGATAGTCAGGATCGCGCCGGCGGCAGCGGTGCTGACAGAGGTGATTTCGAGTTTTTCTGGCGTCTGGCTCACACCGTTCTCCGGAAAGCGGCGATTGCCTGACCTTTAGGACGGTCGCCAACATGTCGCAACAGCGGTTCGTCCATCGCGACATTACGGCACGTTATCATGCCTGTTGTGGTGGGTCGCCGACGCCACAGGGCGGCCTCACCCGACCAATCGCACGCCTCAATGTGCATCGAAGAACGCGATGATATCTTCCAGCACCGGCGCCCTGCCGCGCAGCGGCCGACTGATCGAAAGCAGCGTACCCTTGTGGTCGACGCCAGGATAATGCCGTTCCTCGACCTCATGGCCGGTGCTTCTCAGGCGGGCGGCAAGCGCGACCGTGTTGCGTGGATAGACGAGATCGTCGGCGTCGCCTGTTGCAAGCAGCACCGGCGGCGCGAAACGTCCCTTCAAGACCTGGTTCAGCGGCTGCGTGCTCTTCAAGTCCGAAACGCCGCCAAAGGCCCGCCGCGTCGCGTCCACATCGAGCGGCAAGAAGTCGTAGGGTCCGGAAAGGCCGGCCACAGCCCTGATAATGGTATTGGAAAGCCCCTGCCCTGCCAGGAATCGCGGCGCCAGCGCCACCATCATCGCGTTGTAGGCGCCGGCGGAATGACCAACCAGATAGAGGCGTTTCGGATCGCCGCCATAGGCAGGGGCATGGCGATAGACGAAGGCGACCGCCGCCGCACTGTCTTCGACGAACGCCGGATAGCGGACTTGCGGCACCAGCCGGTAATCGAACACCGCGGTCACGAAGCCGCGGCTGGCGAACGCCTTGGCGGCGAAGGAATAGTCTTCCTTGTTGCCGCTGTTCCACGAGCCGCCATAGACGAAGACGATAGTCCTCGCGTCCTTGACGCCACCGGCTGGCGCGTAAATGTCAAGTGTCTGCCTTGGATCGGGGCCGTAAGCGACATTGTGAGCCACGAGCCGCGCCCCGCCATCATGCGGAACGACGGCGTTGAAGCGCCCAGCGCCGAGCAGCCTGCCAAGGCAAGCAGCAGGAATGCAACCACCGCCAGCGTTTTCACGAATGGATGTTCAGTCACCAATGGCCCGTCCTTCGCGATGCTATACGTATGCACCGGAAGATTGGTTGCAGGGCACCCTTCAATCCGTCGTATGGCGACCAACGAAATCGGCAATCGCGCGGGCATCGGACAAGCCGTGCATGTCAGCCCGCGAGATGCCTGAACGCCGCGACCACGTCTTCATAGACCTTGCGCTTGAACGGCACGATCAGGTCTGGCAGGTCCTGCATCGGCCGCCATGCCCATTCGTCGAATTCAGCCGTGTGACCACCGGGCGGCGGGTTGATCTGGATCTCGCTGGCCTCGCCGTGAAAGCGGAAGGCGAACCATTTTTGCGTCTGGCCGCGATACCTGCCCTTGAAGGCGACGCCGACAAGGTCGTCCGGCAGATCGTAGTTGATCCAGTTGGGCGCCTCGGCCAGCAGCGAAACGCCGCGCATGCCCGTTTCCTCATAGAGCTCGCGCTCCGCTGCCTGCAACGGCTCCTCGCCCTTGTCGATGCCGCCTTGCGGCATCTGCCAGAGCTGCGTCGTGCCGGCGAATTCACTGTCGGGCTCGGCAATGCGATGCCCGACCCAGACCAGGCCCTCGGCATTGAGGATCATCAGCCCCACACAGGGACGGTAAGGCAGCGTTTCGTGATCGACCTTCGTCTTTGCCATCATCGGTCCTCCGTGCGGTCTGCGGTCAGGCGTCGCTAGCCTTTTTGCGGGTCTATGGCCACCGCTGAAATCGGCACGATCTCGATGCCGCGTTTCTTGGCCTCGGCCACCCAAGTCGACACCGTGTCGACCGTCAGGTCGAAGGCCGAGCCGATGCCAACGGCAAAGCCTTTCGCGCGCGCGGTGGCCTCCAGCCCGTCGAGTTTCTTCAGGATAGCGCCACGATCCTGCACTGCATCGATCGCGGTGTCGCCGGCAACGAAGGGTACGCCGTCCTTCAAGGCGAGGTCCGGTGCGAGGCTGCGCGAAGACGAGCCGTCATCAATATAGGCGAGGCCCCGTTTGCCCAGCTCGGCCATGAACGGCCCCATCGCTGTCGCGTCGGCGGAAAAACGCGCGCCCATATAGTTCATGACGGCGGTGTAGTTGGTCGTCCGCGACAGCGCCCAATGCAGGTTCTTCAGATTCTCGTCCGCTGTCCCCGCCACCGTCAGCGTGTTGCGCCCGGGATTGACATTCGGATAGTCGAAGGGTTCGAGCGGCACCTGCATGACGATCTCATGGCCGCTTTGCCGGGCTGCCTGCATCCAGCGGCCAAGGCTGTTGCCTTGCGGCGCGAAGGCCAGCGTGACCTCGGGCGGCAACTTGGCGATCGCTGCCTGCGTACCGGTCTGCGACACGGCGAGACCGCCGATGACGCCACGCGCGCACCGCGCGCACCGGACCAGGGCCGCGCATAGACATCGAACGGCCGCCGGCCGTCGGCGGACCGCATCGGCAAAGGCCCGGTTTCGCTGGCTTCGATCAGCGCCTTGTCGGGAAGATGCGCGATCTTGAGATTCTGGCCCATGGTCGACGGGTCGTGGATGACGATGGCTGCCTTGGGCGGCCCGTCACCCTCTTCCGTCTGCACATGGATGATCTGGGGGCCGCCGGTCTTGGCCTGGGTTTCCGGCTTGGGCGTAGCCGGCGCCAGATGGCTGGCCGGCGCGGCGGGTTCGGCGGCCGCTGTCACCTTTGGCGTCGAGACGGCGGCCTCTTGTGGCTTTCGAAACGGCTTTTCCCTGAGCGCGATCGCACCCGAGATCCCGACCACGGCGAGTATGACGACGCCGGCCGCAACCGCGCGGGTGCTGATCAGCGACGACGCCGCGCGCGGCCGGACCGTCTGTCCGAGCGGGCGTTCGATGTCCTTGCCGAAATCAGCCAAGCCTTGTCCCCAACGCATGGCTTCGAAAAGTGCGATCACTTCCCGAAACGGGCCACACGCAAACTGCCTCGTCGGCGCACCCCCATGCGCTCTTCGCGAACACATCAAGCGCGAACCGCGCTTCCGCCCCGAATCAAACTGCCGGAACCTCGCGGCTCCGGCAGCATTGCATCGCTTGGATCAGGCGGCCAGACCTGTTTGTCCGGCCGATCGACCGCTACTGGTTAAGAACAGCCTTCTCCGGATTGGGCGGGAAGGACGGATCCGTCTTCTGGCCGCGCAGCAGCTGCTCGGCATAGATGAGCTGCAGATCGTCCTTCGGATCCGGCGGCACATAGGCGGCCGAGCCCGAGCCGGTCGAGCTCTCGTCGGCGCCCTTGATATGGCCCTTGAGATCCGATTCGCCGCGCGTCAGGTCCCTGCCCTGCAACTCAGGCGGGAGCGGCTGGTCGACCTTGATGTCGGGCGTGATGCCCTTGCCCTGGATCGACTTGCCGGACGGGGTGTAATAGAGCGCCGTCGTCAGCCGCAGCGCACCGTTCTCGCCGAGCGGGATGATGGTCTGCACCGAGCCCTTGCCGAAGGACTGCGTGCCGACCACCGTCACACGGCGCAGATCCTGCAGCGCGCCGGCGACGATCTCGGACGCACTGGCCGAGCCGCCGTTGACGAGCACGATCATCGGCTTGCCGTTGATGTCGTCGACCTGCTTGGGCTTGGCGTCGAAGCGGGTGACATCCTTCGGATCGCGGCCCCGCGTCGAGACGATCTCGCCACGCTTGAGGAAGGCGTCTGACACGCTCACCGCCTGGTCGAGCAGGCCGCCCGGATTGAGGCGCAGATCGAGCACGTAGCCCTTCAGCTTGTCGTCCGGCACCTGCTTCTTGATGGTTTCGATGGCGTTCTCGAGATCGTCATAGGTCTTTTCGGTGAAGGAGGTGATCTTCATGTAGCCGATGTCGTTCTCGACCCGGAACTTGACCGCCTTGACCTTGATGATGTCGCGCACCACCGTCAGCTCGATCGGCTTGTCGGCGCCCTGGCGCAGGATGGTGAGCTTGATCGGCGTGTTGACCAGGCCGCGCATCTTCTCGACCGCATCGTTGAGGGTCAGGCCACGAACCTCTTCACCGTCGATCTTGGCGATATAGTCGCCAGCGAGCACGCCCGCCTTGGCTGCCGGCGTGTCATCGATCGGCGTGATGACCTTGACCAGGTCGTTTTCCATGGTGACCTCGATGCCGAGGCCGCCGAACTCACCCTTGGTCTGCACGCGCATGTCCTGCGCCTGCTCGGCGTTCATGTAGGACGAGTGCGGGTCAAGCGAGGCAAGCATGCCGTTGATGGCGTTCTCGACCAGCGACTTGTCGTCGGGCGGCGTCACATACTGGGCCCGCACGCGTTCGAAGATGTCGCCGAAGATCGCCAGTTGCTTGTAGGTCTCGGACCCTGCAGCGTTCGCCGTTGAGCCGGGCGCGCCATAGACAAGGCTCATGGCGGACGCGCCCATCAGCGCACCGGCAAACAGAAGCGACAGTTTCCGCATCATTTCACGTCCTTCCAGAAAAACGGTCCGCCCACCATGGGGTCGGATCGACGGGTTTTCCATCCTTGCGGAACTCTACATAGAGTTCCGGCGTGGCATCGAAAGTCTTCGTCGCCGAGGTGCTTGCCACCCTGGCCTCTGCCATCGCGCCGACCGGCTCTCCTGCGAGCACTGACTGGCCAGTCGCGACACTGATTCTGCTCATCCCCGCCAGGACGACATGATAGCCGTCACCTGCGTTCAGGATCAAGAGTTGACCGTAAGAGCGAAACGGCCCCGCATAAAGTACATTCCCATCCGCCGGCGCGGTGACGATGGCTCCGGATTGTGTCGCAACCATGTCGCCCTGCATCACCGCGCCGTTACCGTCATCGGTGCCGAACTTCCGCTTGATCTTGCCCGTAACCGGCAACCCGATCTGCCCTTGCAGCGTCGAAAACGGCGTTGCCGCCGTAAGGCGATTGGCCTCCGGCACAGGCAGCGACGCGAGCTCCGCTGGTGCCCCTGCCTTGTCATCGCCGGTCGCCTTGGCGTCGGCCGCCGCCTGGCGCGCGGCCTCCGCCGCCTTGCGGTTCCTGTCAGCCTCGGTTTCCAGCGAGGCAATCAAATCCTTCAGGCTGGTGGCCTTGGCCGCAAGGTCCTGGGATCGCTGCTTCTCGGCGGCCAGTTCCGTTTCCGTGTCCGATTCGAGCTTCTGCTTGGCCTCGAGCAGCATACTCAATCGCTTCTTTTCGGCCACCTGGTCCCCGACCGCCGCCGTCAGCCGCGCCCGCTCGGCCTCGATCGAGGCCGTCACCCGCGCCTGCTCCTTGAGGTCGGCCAGCAATGTGTCGGTCTGCTGGCGCAGTTCCGGCACGACGGCGCCCAGCAGGATGGCGCTGCGCACCGAAGACAGCGCGTCCTCCGGCTTCACCAGGATCGCCGGCGGCGGGTTGAGCCCCATGCGCTGCAGGGCGCCGAGCACCTCGGCCAGCACGTCGCGACGCGCCAGCAGCGAGGCTCGGATCTTCTGCTCCTGGTCCTTCAGCCCTTCCAGCTTGCCGCCGATGTCCTCGATGTCCTGGCCGAGCTTCTGCTCGGTCATCGCCGACTGGATCAGCGCCGCCGTGATCGAGGCATGGTCCTTCTTGACCGCCGCGATGTCGGCGGCAAGCTTGGCCAGCCGCTCGGACGACAGCGTGATCTCCTTCGACACCCGCTCGTACTCGGCGCGGCTCTGGTCCGGATCGGGTGCCGTGTCAAGCGTGCTCTCGGCCCGCACCGCACCGAGCGACAGCACGATAGCCGCCACTGCCACGCCGCAGCGCGTGCGCCAATAGCCCGCTCTCGATTTCCAGTGTTCAGACATTGAAGCCCGATTCTATGCGTGGCTTCGTTAACGAACCATCAACCATGTTCGAAAGCCCCCTGTGTGCGCGATATCGCTGTATATTGGGGCAAAAATCCGGGCGGCCGGCGCTTATCCACTGGCGGATATCCGGTCCGTTCACGACCGATGGTATGGATGGCCAGACAGGATCGTGGCGGCCCGGTAGAGTTGCTCGCCCAGCATGACCCGGACCAGTTGGTGCGGCCATGTCATCATGCCGAACGACAATACCAGGTCGGCCTGATCGCGCAGCGATTGATCGTGGCCATCGGCGCCGCCAATGGCGATGACCATCGCCTTGCGGCCGCCGTCGCGCAGCAGACCGATACGCCCGGCGAAATCTTCCGATGAGAACCCCTTGCCGCGCTCATCGAGCAATATCAGCGCGGTGCCCTGCTGCAGCAGGGTCTGCAGTTTCTGGCCTTCCTCGCGCCGGCGCTCATTGGCGGTCTGGGCGCGACCTTCCGCGATCTCGGCAATGCCGGAAAATTCCAGCCCGACCGCAGGGCCGCTCTTGGCGAAGCGCTCGAAATAACGGTCGGCGAGCTCCTTCTCGGGGCCGGCTTTCATCCGGCCCACGGCATGAACGGTAATCTTCATCCTTGCCTCGAAGAGACGCTCAGTGGCGGGTCTCTTCCTCTAGGTCCGGCGACTGCCACATCTTTTCCAGATTGTAGAATTCGCGAACTTCGGGGCGGAAGACATGGACGATGATGTCGCCGGAATCGATCAGGACCCAGTCGGCGCCTGCCAGTCCTTCAACGCGCGCCGTGCCGAGACCGGCATCCTTGAGCGCCTTGAGGAGATGATCGGCGACAGCCGCGACATGACGATGCGATCGGCCCGATGCGACGACCATATAGTCGCCGAGGCTCGATTTTCGCTGAATGTCGATTGAGACGATGTTTTCGGCCTTGGAGTCTTCCAGACTGACAAGGACTGTCTTGATGGCGCGAGACACGGCGTCGTTTACGCTGATCTCGGCCGGCGAAGGCACGATGTCGGCCTTCTTCCGCAGTGCTGTTCTCAGTGTATTTCCTTTCGCAGCAAGAACAACCAAATCACCCTTCAAAGCAGGTGACACCGCTTAGATAGGCAGAGTTCCGTTGCAGTTTCAAGACGGACGCCCACTATGCCTGAACGTATCGCCGTCACTGTGGTTCCGCTGCACTCCCGAAAAGATCGGAACCCACGCGGCCTGCATGGGTTATCGGCTCATCGACCAACCGGAATTCCACCATGCCGATCGACCCGCAAAACGCCCTCCTCACCGTCCAGGCCGGCCTCGCGCAGCTCTCAACGCTGATCGTCTCCTACGCCTTCTCGGCCATCGGCGCCGTCATCCTGCTGGTTGTGGGCTACATCGTCGCCGGCCTTGCGGAGCGCTCCATCTTCGCCGGCCTCGGCCACATCCACGGCTTCGACGCGACGTTGCGGCATTTCTTCTCGAAGATCGTCCGCTATGCCATCCTCATCCTCGTCACCATCATGGTACTCGGCCAGTTCGGCGTGCAGACCGCGTCGATCATCGCCGCGATCGGCGCCATTGGCCTGGCCATCGGGCTGGCGCTGCAGGGCACGCTGCAGAACATCGCCGCGGGCATCATGTTGCTGGCGCTGCGGCCGTTCCGCATTGGCGAATCCGTCGAGGTCGGTTCGATCGCTGGCACCGTCGAGGAGATCGGCCTGTTCGCGACAAGCCTGCGCACCGCCGACGGCATCTATGTTCTGGCGCCCAATTCGACGCTGTGGAACCAACCGGTGCGCAACTTCACCCGCAACGGCGTGCGTCGTGGCGACGTCACGCTCAGCATCGGCTCCTGGAACGACATCGACCGGGCACAGAAGACGCTGCTCGCCATTGCCGCCGCCGAGCGGCGGGTCAAGCGCGATCCCGCGCCCATCGCCTTCGTGGCGACCCTGGGCGACAGTACGGTCTCCATTGCCCTGCGCTACTGGACATTATCAGCGGATTTCTTCGCCACCCAGACCGATCTCACCAAGCGCGCCAAGCAGGAATTCGACTCAGAGGGCATTTCGATCCCGCTGCCACCACCGGAAGCGCCGCAACCGGAAGCGCGGAGGCAATAATCAACTGTCCCTGTGCCGGGCATGCTCCTCGGGCGCGAAGGCGAGCTCCACCGGCAGGGGCGCCTGCGCAGTCATCGGCGCGAACGTACCGGTCTCGGCGGCGGGAACAGCCTGCGTCGTGACCACGCGCCACAAAACGAACAGGCAGAAGGCGGCGGCGATGACAATGGCCACATAGATGAAGGCCTGCGTTCCATAGATGGCCGAAAGCGCGGTGATGATGCCCGGCACGATGAAACCCGCCAGCGACCAGGCAAACAAAAGAGAACTGGACAGCGCCACCATATCGTCCTTGCCGGCGCGATCGGCGGCATGGGCGCTGGAGAGCGAATAGATCGATTCCGACGCGCCGTCCCAGATGATGTAGATGACCACCAGCGCCGCCAACGCCCCGCCATCGAATGCCAGCGCAAGGAAGCCCGCGGCCATGGCGAGCATCGAGGCGGCCATCAGCACATAGCGACGATCGGTGCGGTCCGAAATCCAGCCGAGTGGAATCTGCAGGATAAGCGTGCCGACCGGCATCGCCGAAAGCAGCAGCGCCACATCGGCCTGGCTGTACCCCTTGGCCGTGGCATGGATCGGCGCGAAACCGGCAATCGCCATGGACAGGCCGCCGACGGCAAGCATGCCGGCGACGCCCACGGGAGAGATGCGCCAGGCGCGCACCAGTGCAACGGATGCTGCCTGCGGCGCCGGCGGCTGGGCAAGCCGGGTCAGCCCGACGGGGAGGATCGACAATGCCGTGAAGACGATGCCGATCAGCGGCGCATCCGCTGTCTTGATGTCGACAAGAGCCAAAGTCGCATAGCCGACGCCGAGTCCCGCGACATAGGCGACGTAGAAGAAAGCCATCACCCTGCCGCGTATGGCATTGGCGACGGCGTCGTTCAGCCAGCTTTGCGCGACGATGAACAGGCCGCATATGGCGAAGCCGTAGAGCGCGCGGGCGGCAATCCACACAAGTGGATGCGGGCCGGCGCCGACAGCGGCATTGGCCAAGGCGATCAGCGCCGACAGCACCATGAAGACGCGGGCGTGCCCCACCCTTTGCACCAGCGGTCCGGTCAGGATACAGCCGGCAAGACCACCGGCGGAAAGGCCGGTAATGATCAGCCCGGCCCAGGTCGGATCGAATCCCTCGGCACCGAGACGGACCGGGATGTAGGCGAACATCAGCCCGTTGCCGACCGCGATCAGCGCCATCGACACGATAACGCTGGCAATGGCGATCAGAGGCGTGGATTCGCCACCCTGTTCCGGATCAATGCTGGTGCGGTTTTTCACGGATATCGTCATACCCGCTCAAGATTGCTCATGAAACAGGCAGAGGGAGCCATAAAAGCGACATTGGCAGGCGGCCCGGCTCACTCCTTCGCCATCTTCCGGATCGCGCTCGACGACAGCGATGAGCGCGGGCCGTGGATGAACGTCCAGGCCGGCGCCTTCATCCGGGCAAGACGCGGCGCATCGCCTTCATCGACGCGCGCATAGTCGAAGGTCTTGGCGACGACCGACGACAGGAACGACAGTGTCGCTCCAGGACGGTCGATGACGGCGATCGGGAAGGTCATGACGATCTGGCGCCAGCGTTGCCAGCGGTGGAAGTCACGCAGCGAGTCCGCACCCATGATCCAGACGAAATCGACACCGGGATTGCGCGCCTTGACCAGCGCCAGCGTATCGGCGGTGTAGCGGACATGATGGGCGGCTTCGAAGGCGGTGACCTTGATCTTCGGGTTCTTGGCGATCTGCTCCGACAGTTGCAGCCGCTCCGCCAGCGGCGCCAGTTCCCGTACGCTTTTCAGCGGATTGCCAGGCGTCACCATCCACCACAACTGATCAAGCGCCAGACGCCGCAGCGCGATCTCGGCGACCAGCGCGTGGCCGGCATGCGGCGGATTGAACGAGCCGCCGAACAGGCCGACGGCCAGCCCCTTTTCGGCATGCGGCATGTGAAGATAGCGGGAGGGCACGGTGTGTTCGGGCTGCGAAAGCATGATGCTATGCGCCCCCCTCTGCCCTGCCGGGCATCTCCCCCTCAAGGGGGGAGATTGGTGGTCTCACGGGCGGCCCAAATCCCGCAAGGTTGGGAATTGGCGAAACCGCGGTCGACCGCCAATCTCCCCCCTTGAGGGGGAGATGCCCGGTAGGGCAGAGGGGGGTCGACGCGCGCACGCCTCAGGCTCTAGTGGCGAACGGCTTCAAGGCCTCACCTGGCCCGACCCGCGCACGCGGTATTTGAATGAGGTCAGCTGCTCGACGCCGACCGGCCCACGCGCATGCATCTTGCCGGTGGCGATGCCGATCTCGGCGCCCATGCCGAATTCGCCGCCATCGGCGAACTGCGTCGAGGCGTTGTGCAGCAGGATCGCCGAATCGATTTCGTTGAAGAAACGTTCCACGGCCCGCGCATCCTCGGCGACGATCGCCTCGGTGTGATGCGACGAGAACGTCTCGATATGCTCGATCGCACCGGCAACGCCGTCCACCAGCTTCACCGCGATGATGGCGTCGAGATACTCGGTCACCCAGTCGGCGTCATCAGCAGGCTTGGCGTCGGAACACCTTCAGCACTTCGGCGTCGGCATGAATCTCGCAACCCGCGGCGCGCAACGCGTCAAGGATCGGCACCACATGTGTTGAAGCGACAGCGCGATCAATCAGCAGCGTCTCGGCGGCGCCGCAGACGCCGGTGCGCCGCATCTTGGCGTTGACGGCGATCTTGATGGCCATGTCGAGCTTGGCCGAGCGGTCGATATAGAGATGGCAGATGCCTTCGAGATGGGCGAAGACCGGCACCCGAGCCTCGTTCTGGACGCGCTCGACAAGGCTTTTTCCGCCGCGCGGAATGATGACGTCCAGCGTGCCGCCAAGGCCTCTCAGCATTTCGCCGACGGCGGCGCGGTCGGTGGTCGGTACAAGTTGGATGGCGTCTTCCGGCAAGCCGGCGGCCATCAGCCCGTCGACGAGGCAGGCGTGGATGGCGGAAGAAGAATTGAGCGAATCCGAGCCGCCGCGCAGGATGACAGGATTGCCGGCCTTGAGGCAGAGCGCCCCGGCATCCGCCGTGACGTTCGGCCGGCTCTCATAGATCACGCCGATGACGCCAAGCGGCGTGCGCACGCGTTCGATATGCAGGCCGTTCGGCCGATGCCATTCGGCGATCAGATCGCCGACCGGATCGCGCAGTTCGGCGATCTCGCGGATGCCCTGAGCCATGGCTTGGACACGCGCCGGCGTCAGCCTCAACCGATCCATGGAGGCGACGGACAGGCCCGATTCCTCGCCATTCGAAATGTCGATGGCATTGGCTTCGAGAATGTCGCGCTCCCGGGCAACGATCGCCTCCGCCATGGCGACAAGCGCCGCATTCTTTTGTTCGGTCGCGGCAATGGCCAGCGGTCGGGCGGCGGCGCGGGCGCGGCGGCCGATATCAGCCATGACAGCCACAGTGTCATCCCCGGATTTTTCATGCAGCTTCAGCATGGCTTATCCTCCGCTAATATCGCCACCAGCCAGTACTTGGTCGGCAGCCGGTACTTGGTCACCAGCAAAGCTCACCACAAGATCGTCGCGGTGGATCATCGCCGAACGCGCCTCATAGCCAAGCACGGTTTCAATTTCGGCTGTCTTCAGGCCAGCGATCCTTACGGCATCGGCGGCATCATAGGCAACCAGCCCGCGCGCGATCTCGCGGCCCTCGGGCGACAGGATCGCCACGGTGTCGCCACGCGCGAAATTGCCGCTGACCAGCTTGACCCCGGCCGGGAGCAAGGACTTGCCCGACTTCAGCGCGCCGATGGCTCCGGCATCGACGGTCAGCCGCCCTGCCGGTTCGAGCTGGCCGGCAATCCAGGTCTTGTAACCCTTCACCGGATTGCTGCTCGGCCGGAAGAAGGTCGCTCGCTCGCCGCGCTCGATCGCCATCAGCGGCGACAGGCGCGTGCCCGACGTGATGATCATGGCCGTTCCGGCGGCGGTGGCGATCTTGCCGGCATCGAGTTTTGTCCGCATGCCGCCGCGCGACAATTCGGAAGCCGCCGCACCCGCCATCGCCTCGATGTCCGGCGTGATGCGATCGACCACCGGAATGAATTTGGCATCGGGGTCGCGAGCCGGCGGCGCGGTATAGAGGCCGTCAATATCGGAAAGCAGCACCAGGAGGTCAGCGCCCATCATGGTGGCGACTCGCGCCGCCAGCCGGTCATTGTCACCGTAGCGGATTTCGGAGGTTGCCACCGTGTCGTTCTCGTTGATGACCGGCACCGCCTTCATCTTGAGCAGCGTCGAGATCGTCGCCCGCGCATTGAGGTAGCGGCGGCGCTCTTCCGTATCGCCGAGCGTCAGCAGGATCTGGCCCGATTTCAGGCCACCCTTGCCAAGCGCGTCCGACCAGGCACCGGCCAGCGCGATCTGGCCAACGGCGGCGGCCGCCTGGCTTTCCTCCAGTTTCAGCGCCCGCTTGCCGAGGCCGAGAATGGTGCGGCCAAGCGCAATGGCGCCGGACGACACGACGAGGATCTCGGCGCCGCCAGCGGCCAGCACCGCGATGTCATCAGCCAGCGAGGCCAGCCAGTCGCGCTTCAGGCCTGTCGCACGGTCGACGAGCAACGCCGAGCCGATCTTGACGGTGATGCGCCGGTATTTCTTCAGCGACTGCATGGCACTACTTGTCCCAGCGCGTCTCGACCGGCGCCGCGATCTTGTCGCGCGCTTCGGCCACCACCGACATCAGCGCCCGCAGCACCGTCTCGACACCTTCGCCGGTGACGGCGGACAACAGCATCGGCGCGCGGCCGGCGGCGCGCTTCAGGGACGCGACCTTCTTCTTGCGCGCATCGGCATCGAGCGTATCGACCTGGGAAAGCGCCACGATCTCGACCTTGTCGGTGAGGCCATTGCCATAGGCTTCGAGTTCGGCGCGCACGGTCTTGTAGGCCTTGCCGGGATTTTCCTCCTGCGCCGAGACCAGATGCAGCAGCACGCGCGTGCGCTCGACATGGCCGAGGAACCGGTCGCCGATGCCGACGCCCTCATGCGCGCCTTCGATCAAACCGGGAATATCGGCGATGACGAATTCGCGCGCATCGATGCGCGCAACGCCAAGGCCGGGATGCAGCGTGGTGAACGGATAGTCGGCGATCTTCGGCTTGGCCGCGGTGACGGCCGCCAGGAAAGTCGACTTGCCGGCATTGGGCAGCCCGACCAGCCCGGCATCGGCGATCAGCTTCAGCCGCAGCCAGATGTTGAGCTCTTCGCCCGGCAGGCCGGGATTGGCACGGCGCGGCGCCTGGTTGGTCGAGGTCTTGAAATGCTGGTTGCCAAAGCCGCCATTGCCGCCCTTGGCCAGCAGGAAGCGCTGGCCGACCACTGTCAGGTCGCAGATCAGCGTTTCGTTGTCTTCCTCGAACACCTGCGTTCCCGCCGGCACTTTCAGCGTGACATCGGCGCCCTTGGCGCCGGTCATGTTGCGGCCCATGCCGTGAATGCCGGTCTTGGCCTTGAAATGCTGCTGGTAGCGATAGTCGATCAGCGTGTTCAGCCCGTTGACCGCTTCCAGCCAGACATCGCCGCCCCGCCCGCCGTCGCCGCCGTCGGGTCCGCCGAACTCGATGAATTTTTCGCGCCGGAACGACACCGAACCGGCGCCGCCGTCGCCGGAGCGTATGTAAACCTTGGCTTGATCTAGAAATTTCATTGGATTGCAGTTTCTTTTATTGGCCTTGCGGCATTGCTCTAAACCTTAGCCCTTGCTCTAAACCAAGGCGGGGCGAAGGGCGAGGCCGTTTTGTCAGTGCGGCAGGAGAGATGGCGCAATGAAGGTCGTAACCTACAATATCCAGTACGGCATCGGCCTCGACGGACAATACGACGTCGAGCGCATTGCGGACGCCGTGCGCGGCGCTGACGTCATCGCGCTGCAGGAGGTGACCCGCAACAACCCCAGGAACAGCGGACGCGACATGGTGGCCGAACTGGGGGAGGCGCTGCCGGACTATTTCGCCGTCTATGGCAGCAATTTCGAGGCCAATATCGGTTCGCGCATCGAGAACGGCCGCGCTGTCACCACGACCTTCCAGCTCGGCAACATGGTTCTGTCGAAGACGCCCATTCATCTGTCGCGCAATCTGCTTCTGCCGCGCAGCCGCAGCTTCGAGGTCATGAATTTCCAGCGCGGCGCGCTGGAGGCGCTGATCGAGACGCCGCTTGGTTTCATCCGCTTCTATTCCATTCATCTCGATCACCGCAGCCCGGTCGAACGCGCCAGCCAGATCCAGTTCCTGCGCCAGCGCCTGCTGAACTATGCGCTCGAAGGCGGCGCGCTGTCCGGCGTCGCCGAGATCGGCCTGCCGGAATTGCCCCATCCCGAAGCCTTTGTCGCCATGGGCGATTTCAACATGCTGGCTGCTTCACCCGAATATGTCGAACTCGCCGGTCGGCCCGACCATGAATTCGGCATGCCGCTGACCGCCGACTTTGCCGTTGATGCCGCTCTGCGCCTCAACGTGGCTGATCTCGCCACCTGGGTCGATCCCAAACGGCCCGAGGATGCCAGCCGCCACAAGCGCATCGACTACGTCTTCACCAGTGCTTCGCTTGCCCGCTCGCTGAAGCGCCTTTGGGTGGACCGGCAAGCCGCCGGCTCCGACCATTTGCCGGTCTGGATCGAACTGGCCTGATGGCTGTTCATCCAGCGGCATTTTCGCGTTCGACAATCGCCATCACGATCGCATCCCGGTATTCCCCGTCGACATGGAGAGCGTCGCGCTGCACTCCCTCCCTGACAAACCCGACCCTGTCGTAAAGCGAGATGGCGCGAGCATTGTCGGAATGCACGGAAAGCTCGATGCGGACAAAGCCGGCCTTGCGTGCTTGCTCCAGGGTCGCATTGATAAGCTTCAGTCCGAGGCCACGCCCCCGATAAGCGGGGACAATGCCCATTCCAAGCGTACCGCGATGGGCGTATGGGCGGATCATGGCGAGTGATATCGCACCAACCGACTACCTCGTCACCAACAACGGCTACAACCCTTGGGTCGCCTCTCTCGATACAGCCCGTCACGAATGGAAGGGTCTGCTCCAGGGGCGGCGCCTCAAGCATGGTCAATTACTTTCGCTCGCGCGCAACGACATCGAGCGCGCGATGAAAATTTTCGACATGCCTGGGCGTCATCGGCGTGATCGCGACTGTTTCAATATCGCTGCTGCCATCGACCATCAGCTTGACCGCCATGACCTCAGGCTGGTCCAGGTCTTCCTGTCGAGCCGGTAGCGCTCGACCGGCACCTGGCCGGCGACGATCGAATTCAGCATGCCCTGTCCCGCATACTGGAAGCCGC
The DNA here is from genome assembly GCF_020616515.1 of Mesorhizobium sp. PAMC28654. Classification (GTDB taxonomy): domain Bacteria; phylum Pseudomonadota; class Alphaproteobacteria; order Rhizobiales; family Rhizobiaceae; genus Mesorhizobium. The sequence goes on along the minus strand of NZ_CP085135.1, from coordinate 4,426,400 downwards.
ACTTGTGGATGACCCGGCGCGAGGCCGGATTGATGACCCGCGTCGAGGCATGCAGCACCTGGATCGTCGTCTTCTGGAAAGCGAGATCGACCAGCGCATGCGCGGCCTCCGTCGCATAGCCACGCTTCCAGTGGGGCTCGCCGATCCAGTAGCCGAGTTCCAGCCCGCGATCGGTGGTGTTGAGGCCGGCGCAGCCGACGAATGTGTCGCTGCCTGCCAGCGTCAAGGCATAGGCGACGCCGGCACGGCGCGACTTTGTCATGGCGAGGAAGGCACGCGCCTCGGCCTCGCCATAGGGGTGCGGCATGCGGGCCAGCATTTGTGCGACGTGGCGGTTGTCAGCGAGTTCGACCAGTTGCGCGATGTCGTCTTCGCGCGGCGCACGCATCACCAGCCGCTCGGTGACCAGCGCAGGGCAGTCTATCGCGTAACTTTCGTCGTCGGTGTCTTCAGCTTCAGCAACCATTTGAGTTCTCCAGGCGCAAGAAAAAGGGGAGATGGAAACCCATCTCCCCTGATCCTTTTCCTGGCTTTTCCAGACACCGGTTCCCGAGATGGGCGCCGGTGTTCTAGTGCGGAACCGGCTACTCCGCGGCTTTGGTAATCGGGTTCACCGATACGTAGGTTCGGCCATTGGCTTTTTTGTTGAACGTCACGGCGCCGGTTTCGAGCGCGAAAAGCGTGTGGTCCGTGCCCATGCCGACATTGACGCCGGGATGCCACGTGGTGCCGCGTTGACGAATGATGATGTTGCCCGGGATGACGGCTTCGCCGCCGAACTTCTTCACGCCCAGACGCTTGGAATGCGAGTCGCGACCGTTGCGCGACGAGCCGCCAGCTTTCTTGTGTGCCATCTAACTAACTCCGTTGCGCCGCAAGGCGCCTAAAAGGCCTTATGAACGCCTTCGCGTTCCGTTTCAAGTCCGATCCGGCGACCTAATCGCCAGAAAATTACTTCGCCAATTCCTTGGCCTGTTCACGCCAGTCCTTGATCTGGTCGGCGCTGAACGGCATGTGCTCGTCGATCTTGGCGACATCCTTGTCGGACAGCTTGGCGAGCTGGGCGAAGGTGATGATGCCCTGCTCGTTCAGATCCTTGGCTGCGACCGGGCCGATGCCCTTGATCACGGTCAGGTCGTCCGGTTCGCCCTTCGGCGCCTTGAACAACGGCGCTGCTGCCTCAGTTGTCTCGGCGGCCTTGGCTGCCTTCTTCGGAGCAGACTTTCCCTCGGCCTTCTTCGACGGCTTGGCGCCATCCAGCAAGATCTCGGAGATCCGCACGGTGGTCAAAAGCTGGCGATGGCCGATCTTGCGGCGCGAATTCTGCCGGCGGCGCTTCTTGAAAGCGATGACGGTGCGGTTCTTGCCCTGCTCGACGACTTCGGCGGTAACCAAAGCGCCTTCCACGAACGGCGCGCCGAACGTGACATTTTCGCCCTCGCCATGCGCGAGCACGTGGCCGATCTCGACGATATCGCCGACATTGGCTTCGACTTTTTCGATCTTCAGGAGATCGTTGGCGGCTACGCGATACTGCTTGCCGCCCGTTTTAATGACTGCGAACATTTTTTGCCTTTCGCTGTTCGGTCGGCCTTGATGAACCGCTTCAGGCGGTTCGGCCGTCTTTTTGTCAGTCTGCGGGTTCAAAAAACAAGCGGCGCGGAAGATCCCTCCACGCCGATTGCGCGCTGTCCCTAACCGAAGGCCGGGTTGAAGTCAAGGCAAGCGACCAAGAGATTGCCAGCGCGACCCACCGTTTGCCGGCTTGGGGCATCCGCGCCGACATGGCCGCACCACATCTGCCTCCTGCCATCAGGAGGCAAGGCCAACGTGATGCCATCGCGCCCCGGCGGCCGGCGCTGACCGGAGCCGATCGCGGCTCCCTTCCCCGGCAAAACCACCCCTTATCCAAGAAGCTGAGAAAGCGTCGGATTTGGCCTTGTAACCTGTCCGTACAGCCGTTATCTAGTGCGCCGCGCCGGCAACGGCCGACCATGACCGCGGAGAGGTGGCAGAGTGGTCGAATGCACCGCACTCGAAATGCGGCATGGGTGCAAGCCCATCGGGGGTTCGAATCCCTCCCTCTCCGCCAATGTCCCAGACGCCGTGTTTTTATAAGAAAATCAACGCCTTAGCGACTGGCCATAAAAGCGCTGTGTCCCAGTATTGTGTCCCAAATTAGTCGGCGCTGCCAGTTTCCTGGTCTGCCGGTAATGGGTCCGAGACGCGCTCCAGACGTACTCCGGGCCGATCCCAATTTCGCAACCGCTTCCGCTTTAGCCCGAACTTGCCCGCCACAGCGCGGTCAATCGAGACGGCACTCCCAACGGCAGCGCCTTGAAACCTCGCATACCAGTCGAAATCTATGTGCAGTCGTTCGCCTAGAACTGGCTTGAGGCCTTGGGCATTGTCTACTCTTTCAAGGAATACTGAGTTCACATAGCCTCGATTGTGGACGTAGATGTTTCTGACTTCCATAAACAGAACCAGCATGTCTCTGGTAGAAGCATCGCCGAAAGCTGATATCCCGAGGCGATCTTGGAAGTATTGCTCCATCTTTTTCATCCCGCCGTAGGAAAGCTCATTGACCTTCTTGTCGATGAGATATTCAACCAACTCTGTCCGACGCCGGAAATGCATCAGATCGTCGATCTTTATCGACTCTGAGGACTTCAACAACTCGGGACGCTTCTTGATCGCCATTTGAATGATTTTGGACAGATACCAAAGGAATGAGTCGGCGGTGCCGGTGACTAGGTTTCGCGCGTTAAGGGTTGCGTATTGGGCTAGGCGCTTTGCCATCGCATCAGGATTGTCCAAAGTCTTCTGATACTTCAGATAGTCCTCTGAAGCGGGGTCCATTGCCTTCAAGAGGGCTTTTGCGGCCCGCACCCGGTTCTCGTCCACCCCGTGCGCAAGCGTCACAGAAAACATGAACATATTGAAGATGTCCGAACAGTCTTTGACGAACGTCTGCAGCGCCCCAGTTCCTAGCTCCTTGCGGTCTGGAAAGTATAGCCAGGGACGCTCGGACGTCTCGGGAGGGGGTACCGACATATCATAGCTGCTTGTTGCGAGCCGCTTGTCTTCTTCTAGCTGAGTCGCTAGCGACGCGCTCCCCGACAATATGAACCGTTGTCAGCAAGGATCGCTCCGGGACTCTATCGTGCGGCCCTCTCTAGCACCCTCATTACCTGAGTTGCCGACCACCGGCCGCCCCGTGAGGTCTTCGCCCCCATGTCGTTCATCGTGTCGGCAATGGCGGCGAGGGTCTGGCCGGCGCTCCGCAAGGGGCCGATAATCCGCATCGCCTTTTCCGCTTCGGCCTTCGCCTTTCGCTGTACCGCCTCGTTGCGCTTCTTGGTCTTGTCCCGGAGGCCGCCAAGTCGGACGCCCCGGTCCTTTGCTGCCTTCAGGGCCGCCTTAGTGCGCTCCGAGATGAACTTGCGCTCCTGCTCCGCCAGGGCGGCATAGAGGTGGAGCTGGAAGGGGTCAGCGTTCGGCATCTGGGCCACCCTGAGGCGGACCTTCTTGTCTTTGATGAGGGTGGCGATGAAGGCCACGTCTCGGCTTAAGCGGTCCAGCTTGGCGACCAGAAGCTCCGCCCCCGTGGCCCTCACCATCCTGATCGCCTCCGCCAGTTGTGGCCGGTCGTCGCTACCCCCGGAGAGCACGTCCTGAAAGCGCCCTATGACCTCCCACGGGACTTCCGAGAAGGTCTCCAGGTAAATGCCTATGTCGCGCTCTTGTGCCTCCAGGCCTAGCCCGCTGCGGCCCTGCTCCTCCGTGCTGACCCGCGTATAGACCACGTACTGCTTCATTGCCTTGCCCCTGTCCGATGGCTTCAAGGGGAGTCTAGGTGGGATTTTACAAATGTCAACGAAGGTTGTGACTGTAACATTGCTTTGATGGGATGCCCCGCCAGATAGAGGGCGTGCCGTTTGGACTGCCTGGGGTGGCACGGGGGGAAGTCCGTCCGCTGTCACGTAAATTGGAGCCCTCGCGTAAGGCACCCGTTGCAGCAATCCGGTATCTGAGCCTGTGCTTTATCAATTGAGATGTGCTATTTCCCAGGCTCTTACAGGTTTTGGGGAGCAAGATGACTACAGACAATTGGATAGCCATTGCTGGCATCGTAGTGGTGTTAGTGGTCGGGGTTGGGGGTTGGTTTGCTGTACAGTCGCGCAAGAAACGCCACGTTCAGAAGCAGGTGACCAAGGGTGACGGCACGGTTATTCAGTCCGGCAGAGATACCAAAATCAACAGATGACCGAACAATCTCAGGAGACTAAAGGCGGACTGGGCATTCAGTCGGGACGCGACACTATCATTGGCATTTCTCCAGATCAGATGATGGAGATAATGACGCGTGTCATACGCGACGTGATCGTCTATCAAAATGAAGCAAAAACGATAGCCGATCAGCGCTTTGGCCTGCTGCCGGTTTCGTGGACACCGAGATAAGGTGTTTAACGGAACTGGAGAGTGGGAATGCAGAGAAGGAAGTTCAGCCGCGAGTTCAAGCTTGAGGCGGTGAGATTGGTGAAGGATCGGGGCGTTGCGGTGGCGCAGGCGGCCCGTGATTTGGATCTCCATGAGAATGTGCTGCGCAAGTGGGTCCGCGAGACGAGCGCTGACCCGCAGCATGCCTTTCCCGGCCATGGTCAAATGAAGCCTGAGCAGCAGGAGATTGACCGGCTGCGTCGGGAAGTTACTAAGCTGAAAGCGGAGCGCGACATCCTAAAAAAGGCCGCAGCCTACTTCGCGAGGGATGCGATATGAGGTTCGCCTTTATCGCGAAGCACCGTTCGATCTGGCCGGTGGCATGGCTGTGCAATGCGCTGGATGTGTCGCGCTCAGGCTTCCATGCCTGGCTCAACCGCAGCCCCAGCGCCCGGTCCCAGCACGACGAGATGCTCGTTCCCAGGATCGACCGGAGCTTCAAGAGCAGCGACCGCACCTATGGCGCCCGTCGCGTCTGGCACGACGTCTTGGCTGAGGGAGTCTCCTGCGGTCTTCATCGCGTCGAGAGGCTCATGCGGGAGAACGGCTTGCGTGCCCGGCCTCGGCGCCGCGGGCTACCGAAGGACACTGGCGAGCGAGCCGCCGTGTCGGACAATCTCCTTGATCGCGCCTTCGAAGCTGCTGCTCCGAACCAGAAGTGGATTGCCGACTTCACCTACATCTGGACCGCCGAAGGATGGCTCTATGTTGCGGCGGTCGTCGACCTGTTCTCCAGGCGTGTCGTCGGCTGGGCGATGAAGGCCGAGATGACGGCCCAACTCGTCACCGACGCCCTAATCATGGCGATCTGGCGCCGAGGCAAGCCAGACAGCCTGCTCCATCATTCGGACCAGGGGTCGCAATATACGAGCGAGCAGTTCCAGCGCCTGATGGCCGATCACGGCATTACCTGCTCGATGAGCCGGTCCGGCAACGTCTGGGACAATGCTGCGATGGAGAGCTTCTTCTCGTCGCTCAAAACCGAGCGGACAGCCCGCAAGGTCTACAGGACGAGGGATCACGCCAAGGCAGATGTGTTCGATTACATCGAATGCTTCTATAACCCTCGGCGAAGGCACTCGACGCTGGGCTATCTCAGCCCCAACGAGTTCGAGGAGCAAGCTATGCTAGCTTAACCGGGTGTCCGAAAAACCGGCAGCAGGCCAAACTGCTTAGAGCGTGGTCGGCGGTCGCCCATGCATCCTTATCCCTAGGAACATCTGGGGGACGCCATTTGCTCTCCCCGCCCTGGCCCTTGGTGCGGACTGATTGGATTGCGCCACCGATAGGACCACACGGGAGACCCAGCGCATTGATACCGAGTGCGGCCCCTTGGTGCCTGTAAGGGTTGTCTCCCCCCTCCCTCTCTTTTCCTGTGGGTCCGGGCATCAGGTAGTCACTTTTGTTCCCCGTCAGCACCTGTGTCCCAGATTTGAGGTTGTGAATTAAGGAGGGTTTTGATCTCGTCGTCACGACGAAGGAACCAAGATGAGCCCTAAATCCTCAAGTGCCAAGAAGCCTGCCGAGCAGGTGGTAAAGGACATTCGCCGGGCGACCCGGCGGCATTTTTCAGCGGAAGACAAGATCCGGATCGTGCTGGACGGGCTGCGCGGCGAAGACAGCATCGCCGAGCTGTGCCGCAAGGAAGGGATCGCGCAGAGCCTGTATTACACCTGGTCCAAGGAGTTCATGGAGGCCGGCAAGCGCCGATTGGCGGGTGATACCGCTCGTGCTGCCACCAGCGACGAGGTCAAGGATTTGCGCCGGGAGGCCGGCGCGCTGAAGGAATGCGTCGCTGATCTGACACTGGAAAACCGTCTGCTCAAAAAAAGCATGATCGCGGATGGGGACGAGCAAGAATGAGATATCCCGCATCCGAAAAGCTCGAGATCATCAGGATCGTCGAGCAGTCACACCTGCCAACCCGCAAAACGCTGGACCGACTGGGCATCCCGCGCCGGACCTTCTATCGCTGGTATGACCGTTATGTCGAGGGCGGGCCTGAGGCGCTGCAGGATCGGCCCTCGGCGCCGAGCCGGGTGTGGAACCGCATCCCGCCTGCCATCCATGACCAGATCATCGAACTGGCGCTGGAGCAGTCCGAGCTCTCCCCGCGCGAACTGGCAGTACGGTTCACCGACGAGACGCGCTACTTCGTGTCAGAAGCCAGCGTTTACCGGCTCCTCAAGGCCTACGATCTGATCACCAGCCCGGCCTATGTGGTGATCAAGGCGGCGAACGAGTTCCACACCAAGACGACGCGACCCAACGAGATGTGGCAGACGGACTTCACCTACTTCAAGATCATCGGCTGGGGCTGGATGTACCTGTCGACCGTGCTCGACGATTACTCCCGCTACATCATCGCCTGGAAACTGTGCAGCACCATGCGGGCCGAGGACGTCACCGACACGCTGGACATGGCACTTACTGCCTCAGGGTGCGACCAGGCCCATGTGCACCACAAGCCTCGGCTGCTCAGCGATAATGGCCCCAGCTACATCGCCGGCGAACTGGCGGACTATATCCAGGACCAACGCATGAGCCATGTCCGGGGCGCTCCAATGCATCCCCAGACCCAAGGCAAGATCGAGCGCTGGCACCAGACCCTCAAAAACCGAATCCTCTTGGAGAACTACTTTCTGCCCGGCGACCTTGAGGCCCAGATCGCAGCCTTCGTCGAACATTACAACCATCGACGCTACCACGAGAGCCTGGCCAACGTAACGCCAGCCGACGCCTACTTCGGCAGGGCCGCAGCCATTATCAAACAGCGAGAAAGGATCAAACGCCAAACCATCCAACATCGGCGCTTGCAGCACCGCAAGATCGCCGCTTAACATCAACCCCAAGATGAGGCCGACACTCCGCTAATCTGCGATCCAATCTGAGCCAAATGATCTGACGACGGACAGATAGAATTGTTTTGTCGGTACTTCATAAAAAGCCTCGTCTGATGATCGGTTACATGGCGACCCGGCACAAAGATGGTTCTCCATTCCAGAAAACCACCAAGCTACCGGGCCGACCGCGATCATAAGACGCTGAAAAATTGCGCGGCGGCGGGGGTGTAACTCCGGTCGGGCTACGCCCTCCCTTCGTCACACCCCCGCCGCCGAGTCTCATCCTGATTGACGCTGAGTCTCACCTTGTTTGTCGCCGCGCAGCCAGGCATTTACGGACGATGAACTCGGATCAATGCGAGCAATCGCTCAGGATTTAAAGCGCGCCAACCGATCGATCACGGCGGCGAAGCTTCCGGGCGGCTCAAATACTGCTCAAGACCTCACTGCGGTGGGAGAAAACAACCTCCATCAATCGCTCATGAGCAAGATAGTTACCCATGCGGCGGGCGGTGCGGCGGGCTTTCTCGGCAGCGGCGGTCCGTGGGGTATCGCATTGGGCGCTGTCGGCTCTCACCTTCTGCTCGGGGCGCGAGAAGCTGGCATTAAGAGCGTTGAAGATCTGATCACGCGAGCGATGCTCGATCCTGATCTGGCTCGCACGCTGCTGATGAAGGCGCCTATAAAAGCTGGGACGGGTTCCGCGCTGACACTGGCGAACAAATTCAGGCGGATGAGCATTATGGCGCCGGTTATTTCGGCGCCTAACCAACACAAGTGAGAACGGGATTTTTCACCTGTTGTTCCCAATCCGGACCCAATGCAGTTCTCGCGGAAAGGGCACTTTCGAAGCCTGGATCGCCCTGATGAAACATCTTGATCGCGAACGACTGGCCGTGATGACCGACAACTATCGGCAGCCCCGGCTGATAGGTAGTCGTCGCATTGATAACCGAGCCGCTTGCGATGGCTGTCGTATCATAGGTTCCAGGCCCTTGCAGGACGGCGATGCTGCTTTCGGCCGCTCCATTGAAAATGATGTAGCTGTCGAACCCCGCTTTGAGGGTAGCGATCGCCGCTTCTTTCTCGGCAACCTTCGAGGCTCCTATGCCTCCGCACACTGGTGCGGCCCTGGATTGAACGATCGCCGTGTCTTTTGAAGTTTGCACCGTGCTGGCGGACGCGCAGCCGGACAAAATGACCGCCAATGCGGCCAACACAAAGTATCTCATCTCATCCCCTCCCAAGGAACTCCAAGCGATGACATATCAAAATGACGAAGCCAGCGAAATGATGCATCCCTTTGGCCTAACCGCGAAGCAGCAGCGATTTGTTGACGAGTACCTGATCGACCTCAATGGTACACAAGCTGCAATTCGTACAGGGTATAGCGCAAAGACGGCCGCTGAGCAGGCATCTCGTCTGTTAGCCAATGTTAGGATCGCGAAAGCAGTCGCAGCGAGGCAGGCGGCCATTGCCGGGACACTTGGCGTCACGCAAGAGCGCATCGTCGCTGAGCTGGCCAAGATAGCCTTTGCCGACATTCGCAAGGCTGTGAGCTGGGGTCGAAGCCCGATTGATGCCACTTCAGAAAATGCCAGATCAAACGGCCTTGGCATCTATCCGGTCGAGTTGGTGCCCAGTGACAAGATCGACGACGACACGGCGGCCGCTGTGTCTGAAGTCTCGCTGACCCAGACCGGCATCAAGGTCAAGATGCACGACAAGAAATCGGCGCTGGTCGACCTCGGCAAGCATCTTGGCATGTTCAAGCGCGTCGAACATTCCGGTCCGAATGGATCTCCGCTCCAAATCGAGCACGCAGGTGAACTCTCCAAGCTTTCACCCGAGGAGCGCGCGGTGATCCGCCAGATGGTGGAAAGGCGCAGTAGTGCGGCGAATAAAGTGGAAGATACCTGATTTGGGAATTGATGGAGCGGCGGCCTGACAGCCCTGGCACTCCTCAAAGAGGACAAAACCCATGTTGCCCGCCACGCAGCCGGATATCAGGTTGCTCTACCAGTCGTGGGTCGATCCGTTGCGTCTTCTTCCCGCACGCGTCTTGCGGCCCAAGCTCTAATCGATCGAATGTCAACCGTGACCAAGCAGCCAGCCTTTACGGTGATATTGCCCGCCTCATAATCCACATGCGTGACAGGTGCCACTATGAATACTTCGTCCCCAGGCTTCACCTTGCGCGTCAGCGTGATGACAAACGGGAATGCGTAGGAGGGCACGCTGACGCGGGCACGGCCGCTCGGAAGCAGACTCAAGACTGTGACTGTGAGCCTCGCCACGTCGCCTATTTTGATTTTATCCGGCATGGAGAGATACGTTCCGGCGCCACAGCGCGCGAGACGCTGTGGCGCCGCTGGCGACATGCGATGCAGCCAGCATTTCGCCATCCATTTCATCGATCTGATATCGCGGCATCTCATCCTCCTGGCCTCCAAACTCAGGAGGTCAGCCTTGGTTCCATAAGGCTCTCGGGATCGGGAATGAGCCTGTCGACGACAGGCGCCGCGCTGAACCGCATGCAGCTAAGCTGAGGGAATAAGCATGCTGCCGAGCCGCGCTTGAGTTTATTGTGCTGCGAATTTTGGAAATTCTTGGTCAAACTGGTATTGCCACCAGGCCGTGATCTTTTTGGCTAACTCCACGTCGGAGATACCTGAGTACAGCAATCCACCTGCCAAATCAGAGGTTCTTCTTTCGTTTGAAAAATGGCTCGTACCCGCGTTCAAGCCAAACCGACGCATCCCGGCGTCGTTGAGATTTATTCCGATGAGATCCAAGACACGGCAGTACTGAACCTTATCCAAAGTTCGCTTTGCCTGAACGACCTGCCAACACGCTGCCGAACTTTCCTGAAGGCCCTGCATGCCAGCATCGCGGTACCGGGACAAAACATTCTTGATGGCTCGATCGACATTTTCGACATCGACCCCAACGCCTCCGGAAGTCGGAGCAGACGACTGGGTTGGCGTCTCGGTTCTGGCCTTCGCTGAATCCTGTTGTGTGATTGGGACAACATCGATGCCAAGTAGGGACGCGTCACGAAATGAAAGCCATTGCATATTCTCCGGAGGGGCTGAAGCAACATAACGAACGACGTTTTCCCCCATTCCCAACTCACCGAGATAGAGCCCAACAAGAGCGTTGCCGAGCCCGGATTCTGTTTTCAGGTCGGTACCCACGTAGGCGACATGAAAGCCGATCCTGGCTCTTTCACTGGCTAGAGCAGAATCTGATCATTCCGGCTCATATCCTGTTGCGGCGAAGTAGTTGGCGCACTCGGTTGGTGTGAAGCAAGGCAGTGCGGCGCTGATGGTATCCCACAATTCCGCGACGGTTCGTGCGGCGGCTTTGCGTAGAATCGATTTCAGCTTGGAAAAGGCGTTCTCGATCGGGTTGAAGTCGGGGGAATAGGGCGGGAGGAACATCATCCTTGCGCCGGTTGCTTCGATCGCCACACGGGCGGCTGCGCTTTTGTGCGCCGGCAGGTTGTCGAGGATCACGACATCGTCGGGCCGCAGCGTCGGCACGAGAACCTGCTCGACATAGGCGACAAACCATTCGCCAGTCATCGGGCCGTCCAGGACCATTGGCGCGGTCATGCCAGTGAGGCGCAGGGCGCCGGTGAACGTCGTCGTCTTCCAATGGCCATGCGGGATTGGCGATCGGCACCGCATCCCGCGCTTCGTGCGCCCCCGCAGTCGAGCCATCTTTGTCGAGGCTCCGGTCTCGTCGATGAAGACCAGATGCTCGGGATCAAGATCGGGCTGGGCGTCGAACCAGGCGTTTCGTCGCGCCGCCACGTCTGGCCGCTCCTGCTCGCTGGCGTGCGCCGTTTTTTTTGAAGGTCATGGAGTGACGATCGAGAAACCGCCAGATCGTGCTCGTCGCAAACGACGCGCCATGCTCCTGTCGCAGCAACTCGGCGAGTTCGACCAGCGTGATGTCCACCCGCCTCTCGATCGCCGCCAGGATGATGTCGCGATACGCTTCAACGCGGTGGGACCGCCTGTCGCCGCCCTGCGGCTTTGCGCAGGTGGCTCCGGTCTCGCGCCATTCCCGGACCCAACGCACCGAGCTTGCCGCCGCCACGCCAAATCGCGCCGCTGCCGCCCGTCGCGACAGGCCGCCATCAACCGCTGCGACCACCCGAGCCCGCAAATCTTCCGATAAGGATTTCGCCATGCCATGCCGGCCTCCGAATCCAGCAGATATGCTGAATCAGATTTCCAATCCCAACGAACCCCTATCGATTCTATCCGCTCGGATTTTGCTCTAGTTTGACGCGCCCCGCAAGCCACGCCAAAGCGCAGGCTGAGGCGCAAGTGTCATCAACGGCGGTGTTCCATCCTCGCTTGTGGATTAGTCTGCCGATCTTGATGCCAGCCTCAAGGTCGCCGCCTGGCGAGTTGAAATAAACTATAGCTGTACCCTGCGTTTCGTCCGAGACTGACTGAAACTTCGCTATATCGGAGAATACGATATCTCCTGTACTCTCTCCAGCCTGCCGTTGGCACATGCATGGAGCCATTCATCCGCCATGGCGCCCGACTTTTGGACGCCTCCATTCGCCGCCGCTTGCCCATAGCGGCGTCCTTGTAAAGATGCGCTACGAAGCGCAAGAATGGCGCCCGTCGCATAATTTAATCGGCTGAGCGGATGAGTTTCATGGCGCAGAATATTCTCGATAAGACGTTGGCCGGCGCGGTATAGGGTCAGGAGACGGTTATTTCGGAGGTTCAATGACTGCGACATCGGAAAATCTAAAGCCCCTTCTATGGGAACCCAAGAACCTGGTTCGTGCCATCGAAGCCGCCGGGGTCACCCTTTGGTCTTGGAATGTGGATACCGACGCACTGACAATGGATGATCGGGCCTATGATCTGTGGGGCGTTGAGCGCGGTGACGAAGTCAAATTTGAAGACCTGTCTGCACACATTCATCCTGCTGACCGCGACAGAGTCCGGGCGGCTTTCACGGCTACTCGTGCTCTGATCGGCGCTTACGAAATCGACTTTCGCATAATGGTCGGGGACGAACTCAGGTGGATTTCCGCTCGCGGTCAAGGCGACGATGCTGGAATAGTCCAACGTAATATGTTCGGCATCTTTATCGATGTAACAGGGCGAAAGCAGGCGGAAGAGGGCCGCGAACTTCTGGCAGGGGAGATGAGCCATCGGGTCAAAAACCTGCTCGCCATCGCCTCCGGCCTCACCGCTATTTCGTCGCGCTCGACCTCAACGACAAGTGACATGGCCCGCGAACTAACACAGCGGCTGACCGCCTTGGGGCGTGCTCATGATCTCGTCCGGCCACTGCCGGGGCAAACAGAGGCAGCGGCGGCACTCCTTGGCGACCTACTCAGCGTTCTTCTCGCACCTTATGATGATTTGGGGGCGTTTAGCGGACGCATTAGGGTGTCAGTGCCCCGCATCAGCGTCGGCGAATCGTGTGCGACGATCCTTGCACTCATCGTGCATGAACTGGCCACTAATTCCCTGAAATACGGGGCCCTATCGTTAGCAACTGGTACGCTCGACGTCTCGTGCTCTGCACAGGACGAAGCTGTTACAATCGTTTGGACAGAGAGTGGAGGACCGCCGGTAAAAGCACCGACTGGTGCGCCAGGCTATGGAAGCAGACTCGTCGAACGAAGCGCATTGGGACATCTGCGCGGCTCGATTGCTTATGATTGGGCTCAAGAAGGTGTTGTGGTCACTTTGAAAGTCGACCCGGAACGCCTTACCCAATAACATCGACAAGGCCAAATTGCACGCCAAGATCAAGGGCCAGCTAAAGACGGTCCTGACCCACTCGCATCAGCCGAAGGGCGGCCCGAAGGCCAAGCCCACACCGCGAAGAAGGCGACGGGGCCGAAGACAAAGCGGAAATAGGCGCGTTTCCGCTAATCCGACCATCAAGCGCGTCGTCACCGTACACTGAGAGCCTCCGCCAAATGGCGGACCCGGCCCGCCGCCTCACGGTGGCGGGCCTCGTTGCTTAATGGCTCGGCCGATTCAGCGCGGGACCGACGCGAGCCCCGATGCCGAGCTCTGTTCCGCTTGAGAAAACTACGATAGGCCGCGAGCACAGCGCGATAAAATTCCGCTGGTCAGTTCAGGGTTTCCAATATTCGGGTAATTCTGGAAATTAATTATCGGCACGCTATTTATTTGTCCATCGCCATATCCGGGGCAGCGGATGATGATCCAAGCGGCAGTCATGGCTGTGGCGGCAGTTGGCCTGTTGCAACGTGGTGAAATGCAATTTCTTTGCGAAAGAACGGGATAGGTTTCTGATGCCTCGCGATCACACCGAAAATCATCTGTTGGGACGGATTGGCTGGCTTCGCGCGGCTGTCCTCGGCGCTAACGACGGCATTATCTCGACTGCAAGCCTGATTTTAGGCGTGGCTTCAGCCAGTACTTCATCCGGAAGCGCCGTCCTTGCCGGCATTGCGGGACTAGTTGCCGGAGCAATGTCGATGGCGGCCGGCGAATATGTTTCCGTCAGTTCCCAGAAGGACACCGAAGAGGCTGATCTGGGCAGAGAACGCTTGGAACTTGCTGCTGATCCCGTTTCGGAAAAGACGGAACTGGCGCAAATATACGTGGCGCGTGGACTTGACCAGAATCTCGCGCGTCAGGTTGCTGAACAGCTCATGGCCAAGGATGCGCTTGGAGCACATGCCCGAGATGAACTAGGCATTTCGGACGTTTCGGCTGCACGTCCCGTCCAGGCAGCGTTAGCTTCGGCCGGGAGCTTCTCAGCCGGCGCGGCTGCTCCCCTTATCTTGACACTAGTGTCCCCAGCGTCATGGCTGATCTGGTCCGTCTCGATTGGATCATTGATATTTTTGGGGCTTCTCGGCGCCGTCGGCGCGAGGGTCGGAGGTGCAAGTCTTCTCAGACCGACTATTCGCGTTCTTTTCTGGGGATCTCTGGCTATGGCCATAACCGCCGGCGTAGGCGCCGTTTTTGGCACACGCGTGTGAGCTTCTCTGCATAGGTCGCTGAGTGTCTGTCCAGAAAATTGTTGAATCGGATGAATATTCGAAAGGTCGTAAAGAGCGATTTCCGGACCTCACTCGGTGCCGAAACTTATTATGGTAGCGTTCGCAGTCGTGGAACCAATCGTCGATTTCACGCACACCACATGAGCCCCTCTCGGGCATCCGAAAGGGGCTACACCGGTAAATGTCGGATTAACGTCGGTCATCGCCCGTCCTTCGCCTTGGCGTATCCGTTTGGCGTCGTATCGGCTATCGAGTGGATGACGGCGCCTTTGCGCCCGCACCGATCGCATTTGAGGGATGCAGAAATCCGCCTCTCGCCGACCATCTCATAGTCTGTCCCGAACCGCTCTATCAGCATGTCCATGTCCAGCGGCTTGCCGTGGCCGCAATTTGGGCCAGCGCAATTGGCCATCAATCCCATACCAGAGGCTTTGATTTCGGAAAGCGTTGTCATGAGGCGAGGATAAGCTGCACGCGGACAAACGAAAAGCCCGTTCCGGCGTGAGCCGAAACTGGCCGTCGTTTATCTGTCGAGGGACATGAAACGCGATCGTGTTCGAATAGCTAGGAGTTGCGAGAAACCCGCAATCGCCAATTCCCGGGCTATTCCCACCTGGTCTCGGTCGAATACCGGCGAGCGGCGCTCAACTGAAGTGGGGATAAAAGTGGGGATAGAATGACGCTATTCCAAATCATCCTTGTGATTCAATACTTTGGGATGATCCGCTGGTGGAGCTGAGGAGGATCGAACTCCTGACCTCGTCATTGCGAACGACGCGCTCTCCCAGCTGAGCTACAGCCCCGTCCAGCGGATGGCGCATTTATGGGGCGGCGCGGTTTCCTGTCAAGGCGGCGGCTTGCCGAAATTTCCCCTCGCCAACCGCCGGCCCGGCATGCGGCGGAAGGCGGCCCTTGCCGGTTTGGCCAGCAGTGGCTACATGTCGGCAACAATCGGAGACCGGCATGCTCGCCCTTATTCAAACAATCGTCATGGCGCTTGACCTCTACTGGTGGATCATCATCGCCTCGGCGATCTTTTCCTGGCTCTACGCCTTCAACGTGGTCAATTCGAAAAACCAGTTCGTCGGCAGTATCGGCAACATGCTGTACCGTCTGACCGAGCCTGCCTTGCGGCCGATCCGCCGCTTCATGCCGGACCTGGGCGGCATCGACATCTCGCCGATCATCCTGCTGCTGCTCCTGTTCTTCGTCAGGCAGTTCATACTCACCACGGTAGCGCCGCTGGTCCTGTGAGCCCGGCGAGCGCATGAGTGCGCCGTTCCGCACCCGCGAGAACGGTATCGACCTGTTCGTTCGGCTGACACCGAAGTCTTCCATGGACCGGCTCGAAGGCGTCGAGACATCGGCGGATGGACGAAGCCATCTGAAGGCGCGGGTTCGCGCCGTGTCTGAAAACGGCGCCGCCAACGCCGCGCTGGAAAAGCTGCTCGCCAAGGCGCTTGGCGTGCCGGCATCGGCGGTTTCTGTCGTCGCAGGCGGCACGGCCCGGCTTAAGACGCTGCGTATTGTTGGCGAACCGGCGATACTGGCGACGCGCATCGAGACGCTCAGCGTATAGATCGTCCCCTACCTTCGCGTAGGGCCTTGGGTCAGTCGCCCAGCGGTAAGCGTGGGTCGTCTACCTTCAGCGTGTTCACGCTCTGCTTGATGCGGCGCAGGTTCTCCAGCACTTTCGGTCCGCGTGTCTCCGCGACCGACGTGACGATCATGTCGACGATCGCCAGCAGCGCGTAGCGCGACGATGTTGGCTTGTAGATGTTGCCATCCTCGAGCGGCTGCCACTGGATGACCGTGTCGGCGGTTTTGGCGAGTGCGGAGTCCGGCGCGGTGATGGCGACCGTGGTGGCGCCATATTGCTGGGCGACCTGCACCGCCTCGATGACCGATCGCGCGTAGCCGGAAACCGAAAAGGCGACCACGGTGGTGTCGGGAGTGGCAACGGCGGCGTACATGCGCTGCAACTGGCCATCGATCTGCGCCAGCACCGACACGCCAAGCCTGAACAGCCGGTTCTGCATTTCCGTCGCCATCATCGACGAAATGCCGCCGGAACCGATGCACAGCACATTGCCGGAGGTCGCGATGCGCGCGGCGACGTCGACCAGCGTCGTCATGTCGAGGTTCTCACTGGCGCGCTGGATGGAGGCGATCGCGGCTTCGGTGATGGCGGATGCGATGCGCTGCTCACGGGCGTCGCGGCTCAGCGGTTCGGGCGACAGATACTGGCCGCCGATTGCGATGGCCTGCGCCAGATAGAATTTGAAATCGCGCAGGCCCTCGCAGCCGAGATTACGACAGAAGCGGGTCACCGTCGGCTCGCTGACGCCGACGCGCGCGGCGATCTCCGAGATCGCCGCCTTGGAGGCAAAGTCCAGATCGGACAGCACGAGGCCGGCCAGCCGGCGATCCGACTTGGTACCGTCCTGCGACATCAGCTGCAGGCGCGTGATGATGTCGGCCGGCGTTTTCATGGTCGTGTTTTCACAGGGGCAGGCCTGTCGTCTTGTCGAACAGGTGAACGTTACGTGGATCGACCGTCACCGGCAGCAGGTCGCCTGGGCGCGCATGAACCCTGTCGCGGAACACCGCACGCACCGTATCAGCGCCAATGGTGCCGTAAATATGGGTCTCGGAGCCTGTCGGCTCGACGACGTCGACCTTGATCGCCATCGCGTCCTCGGCCTCGCCGATGACGAAGTGCTCGGGCCGGATGCCGGCTTCCACCACGCTGGCCGCTGTCACCGCCTTGCCGGCAAGCGCAAGCCGCCCGCCACCGGCGGACTCGAACCAGTTCTTGGAGTCTGTTGTCTTGAGAACCCCGGAAACAAAACTCATCGACGGGGAGCCAAGGAAGCTGGCGACGAATTTGTTGGCCGGCCGGTCGTAGAGCTCCAGCGGCGGCCCGACCTGCTGGATCTTGCCAAGGTTCATCACCACGATGCGGTCGGCCATGGTCATGGCTTCGATCTGGTCGTGCGTGACATAGACGATGGTCGATTTCAGCCGCTGGTGCAGCGCCTTGATCTCGGTGCGCATCTGCACGCGCAATTGCGCATCGAGGTTGGACAGCGGCTCGTCGAACAGGAAGACCGATGGCTCGCGCACGATGGCGCGGCCCATGGCGACGCGCTGGCGCTGGCCGCCCGACAATTGCCGGGGGTAGCGGTCGAGATAGGAGAACAGGTTCAGCACACCCGACGCCTTCTTGACCTTCTCGTCGATGACAGTCCGGGTTTCGCCACGGATCTTCGGGCCAAAGCCGATATTGTCCGATGCTTTCAGATGCGGGAACAGCGCATAGGACTGGAAGACCATCGCGATGTTGCGTTTCTGCGGCGGCAGTTCGTTGGCGCGCTCGCCGCCGATCAGCAGATCGCCGGAACTGATCGTCTCCAGCCCGGCCAGCATGCGCAGCAAGGTCGACTTGCCGCAGCCGGATGGTCCGACCAATACGACGAACTCGCCGCTCTTGATGTCGAGGCTGATGTTCTCGAGGATCTTGTGCTGTCCGAAGGATTTCGAGAGGTCGCGAAACTCGACGTCGGTCATGGTTACGCTCCCAATATGTCGTCAATGAACGGCAGGCATCCGGCGGTCAGCCCGGCATCCACCGGCATCACCACGCCGGTTATGCCCGATGCGCGGTCGGATGCAAGGAAGGCGACGGCCTCGGCCACTTCCGAAGCATTGACGATGCGGCCAAGCGGGTAGAGCCGTTGCAGCTTGCCGAGGATTTCGGGATCTTTTGCAAGGCGGTGATCCCAGGCGGCGGTGCGGATCGAGCCCGGGCAGACGACATTGGCGCGCAGGCCGTTGCGGCCAAGTTCCACGGCAATCGCTTTTGCATAGGCGTTTATGCCGGCCTTGGCCGCGGCATAGGCGGGATTGCCGAAATGCGCGATGGCATTGACCGAGGAGATGAAGACGACGCTGCCGGAGCCGCGCCCGGCCATCGCCTTGACAAGCGGATCGGCGAAATTCATCACGCCGGTCAGGTTGAGGTCTAGCTCCTGCTCTATCTTGTCCGGCGTCAGGGCGGCCAGCGTTTCGGCGCGCGTCCAGCCTGCATTGTTGATGAGGATGTCCGGCACGCCGTCCCTGTCGAGGATCGCACTGACCGAACCCTCGATCGAAGCCCGGTCGAGAAGGTTGAAGACGTGGCGGGAGGCAAGGTGCGGGCTGTTCAGCGCCTCGCTCGACTGATCGCAGCCAACGACCCGTGCGCCCCTTTGCGCCATCAGTTCCACGATCGCGGAGCCGAGGCCGCCGCCCGCGCCGGTCACCACGACAGTCTTGCCTTCGAACTCGGCTTTCGAACCCACCGTGCGACACCCTCCGGGATCTCTGACAATTGCCGTCAGAGCTAGTGCAGAGAATGTAATTAAGCAACAGAATAATCTGCTTGCAAGCCACCAAATGATCGATAATGTAGGAAAGTCACACAATCTTTCGTCGTCCAATGGCGAGAGGGCGCAGAAGCGCAAATCAAATGGGAGACATCGAATGAACCTTGCAAAATGGACTGTCGGCCTGATGGCCGGAATGAGCATGATGGCGCTGGCCGCGCAGGCGAATGCCGGCGAGGTGCGTGTCACCGTCGCCGAATACAGCGCCAAGACCGGTCCCTATTTCGACAGCGTCAAAAAGGAATTCGAGGCGGCAAACCCCGGCATCACCGTCAAGTTCGAGGTGGTGCCGTGGGATGTTCTCCTGCAGAAGCTGACCACCGACATCACCGCCGGCACCAATGCGGATCTGTCGATCATCGGCACGCGCTGGCTGATCGATTTCGTCCAGCAGGGCGTCGCCGAGCCGCTGGACAGCTACATCACGCCTGACTTCAAGGGCCGCTTCATCGACACCTTCCTGTCGCCCTCGATCATGGAGGGCAAGACCTACGGCCTGCCGATCGCGGCTTCGGCGCGCGCCATGTACTACAACAAGGAGCTGTTCGAGAAAGCCGGCATCGCCAAGCCGCCGGCAAACTGGACGGAGTTGCAGGAGGATGCCCGCAAGATCAAGGCGCTGGGGTCAGGCACCTTCGGTTTCGGCCTGCAGGGCAAGGAGATCGAGACCGACGTCTATTACTATTATGCGATGTGGTCCCAGGGCACCGAGATCCTCAACAAGGACGGCACATCCGGGCTGAGCACGCCGGGCGCGCTTGAAGCCGCCAAGCTCTACAAGTCGATGATCGATGAGGGCCTGACCGAGCCAGGCGTCACCTCCAACAACCGCGAGGACGTGCAGAACCTGTTCAAGCAGGGCAAGGTCGGCATGATGATCACCGCACCCTTCCTGTCCAACCAGATCAAGGACGAGGCGCCGAACCTGAAATATGGCGTGGCGGCTATCCCGGCCGGGCCGACCGGTGCACGCGGCACCTATGGCGTGACCGACTCCATCATCATGTTCAAGAATTCCAAGAACAAGGATGAGGCCTGGAAGCTGCTCGACTTCCTGTTCACCAAGGAGCAGCGCGCCAAGTTCACGCAGGGCGAAGGCTTCCTGCCGGTGAACAAGGAAGAGGCGAAAATGGACTACTACGTGAACAATGCCGATCTGGCGGCGTTCACCGCGCTGCTGCCCGACGCCCGCTTCGCGCCGGTCATTCCGGGCTGGGAAGAGGTGGCTCAGATCACTTCCGACGCCATGCAGAAGATCTATCTCGGCAGCGGCGAGCCCGAAGCAATCTTGAAGGATGCGGCGGCAAAGGCCAACGCGGTCCTCAAGAAATAAGGGCGTACTCCCTGCGCCCGTGGCGCGCCCCGGTCATCGGGGCGCGCCACATCTTCCGAAACTGCCGCCTGGTTCGCCAATCCGAAGTTCGCATTCCCTCGACGAGCGGCACGATTTCGGCTTCACATCCATCACATCAGGGTTCCTGGCCAGCCGATGCAGAATCGTTTCCTGCCCTACCTCCTGACCCTGCCCAGCCTGTTCCTGGCGGCGGTGGTCATCTTCTGGCCGGTCTGGGACCTGATCCAGATTTCGCTTCACGATGTGAACCGCTTCGGTCAGTTGCGTGAGCTCAACGACTTCGGCAATTACCAGGCCTTTCTCGCCGATCCCGACTTCCTCTCGGCGCTGTTGCGCACCGGCCTGTGGACCGTTCTGGTGGTCGGCGGCGCCCTGCTGGTGTCGGTGCCGGTGGCGATGATCCTCAACACCGACTTCTACGGCCGTGGCCTCGCCCGCGTCATCATCATGCTGCCCTGGGCGGTCTCGCTGACCATGACAGCGGTGGTCTGGCGCTGGGCGCTGAACGGCGAAAGCGGCATGCTGAACTCGGCGCTGATGGGGCTGGGCCTCATCCACGAGAACATCCAGTGGCTGGCGCGGGCGGAGACGGCGTTTCCGATGCAGGTGCTGATCGGCATCCTGGTGACGGTGCCGTTCACGACGACCATCTTCCTGGGAGGGCTGTCATCGATCCCCGAGGATCTCTACGAGGCGGCGGCACTCGAAGGCGCGACGCCCGTGCAGCAGTTCCGCGAGATCACCTTCCCGCTGCTGAAGCCGTTCATCAACATCGCCATCGTGCTCAACACGATCTATGTCTTCAACTCCTTCCCGATCATCTGGGTGATGACGCAGGGCGGGCCGGCAAACTCGACGGACATCCTGGTCACCCACCTCTACAAGCTGGCCTTCCGCATCGGCAAGCTGGGTGAAGCATCGGCCGTGTCGCTGGTTATGCTGGCCATATTGCTGGTCTTCACCATGATCTATGTGCGGCTGGCGATGCGGGAGCAACGCGCATGACGAGTAAGCTGAAGCGTACTGTAATTGCGTGGCTGCTGCTGGCGCCGCTGATCGTGGTGACGATCTTTCCCTTCGCCGTGATGTTCCTCACCGCGGTCAAGCCGAGACAGGAAGTGTTGTCGCCGACATGGTGGCCAAGCGAGTTCCGCTGGTCGAACTTTTCCGACATGTGGGTGGCGACAGGCTTTGGCCGGGCGCTGGCCAACTCGCTCTACGTGTCGATCATTGCCACGGTCGGCGCCATCATCATCTCCGTCCCCGCCGCCTATGCCATGTCGCGGTTTCGCTTCGCCGGTTACGGTGCCTTCCGCCAGTTCCTGCTGATCTCGCAGATGATCTCGCCGATCGTGCTGGTGCTCGGCCTGTTCAGGCTGATGGCGGCCTGGGGTCTCGTCGAAAGCACGACCGCGCTTGGCGTCATCTACATGGCTTTCAACGTCGCCTTCACCGTGTGGATGCTGCAGAGCTACTTCGACACCATCCCGCGCGATCTCGAGGAAGCGGCCTGGATGGAAGGCGCCGGCCGCTGGCTGACCTTGCGCAAGGTGTTCCTGCCGCTCTGCCTGCCGGCAATCGCGGTGACCGCCATCTTCACCTTCATCAATGCCTGGAACGAATTCGTCGTGGCGCTCACCATGCTGCGCAGCCAGGAGAGCTATACGCTACCGATCCAGGTGTTTTCGCTGGTCGCAGGCCGCTACACGATCGAATGGCACCACGTCATGGCGGCGACGCTGCTGGCGACCTTGCCGGTGGCGATCCTGTTCATCTGGCTGCAACGCTATCTTGTCCGGGGCCTCGCGCTCGGGGCGGTCAAGTAGTCGAGCCGAACGGAGTTTTGGATGTCACACAAACATGTGTCCGGACCATCGCTTGACCTACTGTCGCCACGGCTAGCGATCTCGTCTAGATGCCGAGCCGCAACGAACACGAACTGACAGAGCGAAGCGGAATTCCCAAAATGCGTATCTTCACCGCCTCGCTGGCGACGGAAACCAACACCTTCTCGCCGGTGCCGACCGACAGGGCGTCATTCGAGATGGCCTTTTATGCCGGTCCCGGCAAACATCCGGAGACGCCAACGCTGTGCTCTTCGCCGATCGTCGCCTTGCGACGGCGCGCGGCAGCCGAAGGCCTCACCGTCATCGAGGGCACCGCCACCTGGGCGGAGCCAGGGGGGCTCGTGCAACGACAAACTTACGAAGCGCTGCGCGACGAGATCCTCGATCAGCTCAAGGCAGCCCTTCCCGTCGACGCGGTGATCCTCGGCCTGCATGGCGCGATGGTGGCGCAGGGCTATGACGATTGCGAAGGCGATCTGCTTGAGCGCGTACGCGACATGGTCGGGCCGGATGTCGTGATCGCCGTGGAACTCGATCCGCACAGCCACCTGACGCCGAAGCGGGTGGCGGCATCGGACATACTCGCCTTCTTTCTTGAGTTTCCGCACACCGATTTCTACGAGCGCGGCGAGCATGTGGTCGAACTCGGCCTTGCCGCGGCGCGCGGCGAGATCAAGCCGGTCATCTCGACCTTCGACTGCCGCATGATCCAGGTGCTGCCGACCAGCCGCGAGCCGATGCGCTCCTTCGTCGACCGCATCAAGGCGCTGCATGGCAAGGACGGCGTGCTGTCGGTCTCCGTCATCCACGGCTTCATGGCGGCAGACGTCGCTGAGATGGGCACGCGCATCCTGGTCGTCACCGACAATGACAAGGCCAAGGGCGATGCGCTGGCGGAACGGCTGGGGCGAGAGCTCTACGAGCTTCGCGAAAAGACGGCGATGACGATGCTCAGCGCCGCCGACGGCATCGATCGGGCGCTTGCCGTGTGTGCTGAAAATCCGGGCAAGCCGGTGGTGATCGCCGACATCTGGGACAATCCCGGTGGTGGAGTTCCCGGTGACGGCACCGTCGTGCTGCGCCAGATGCTGGCGCGCGGCCTGAACAATGTCGGCGTGGCGACGATCTGGGATCCGATCGCCGTGACCTTCGCCCTGGCAGCCGGCGAGGGCGCCGTCATCGACCTGCGTTTTGGCGGCAAGGCCGGCCCGCAGGCCGGCGAGCCGATCGACGCGCGCGTGCGGGTGCTGAAGGCGGTCCCGGAAGGATGGCAGAGTTTTGGGCCGAGCCGCGTGACGCTCGGGCCGACGGCGCTGGTTCGCATCGAAGGCACCGAGGTCGACATCATCCTCAATACCAACCGCACGCAGACCTTCGAGCCGGATATCTTTTCCAATATCGGCGTCGATCCGATGAGCAAGGATATCTTGCTGATCAAGTCGACCAACCATTTCTATGCCGGCTTCGAACCGATCGCCGCCGAGATCATCTATGTCGCGGCGCCGAGTTCGTATCCGAGCGAGCCAGCGGTGACGAATTACACCAAGCTGACGCGGCCGATCTGGCCTCGGGTGGCTGATCCTTGGAAGGTGTGAGGGGCAGAGGTAACGAGGCGGACGTCAGTGCCGCCCCTCACCTGCCTGCCGGCGTTCGTCATTCGAAAAGCCAAGCAATTGGCTTTTCGTCCCCAAGCGGACCATTCCTCAACTCCCCGTATAGTGACAGGGAGAGGGCCGCTGTCATCTATGGTTTCGCCAATCTCCAGCGTTGCAAGAAGGCGCCAGCGTCGCGGCCAGCTACTTTCTCCCCGTTCTACGGGGAGAAATGCCCGGCGGGGCAATGAGAGGCGGCGCCGACTTTGGCGATTGTCTAAACCAGCCCGCGCTTGGCCATCATCGCTTCCGGCGACGGCATCTTGCCGCGAAACGCCGTGTAGAGTTCCTCCGGATCCTTCGACCCACCAGCGGCATAGATGTTCTTGCGCAGCCGCTCGGCCAGCGCCGGGTTGAAGGGGTCGCCGGTTTCCTCGAAGGCGGCGAAGGCATCGGCGTCGAGCACTTCCGACCACATGTAGGAATAGTAGCCGGCCGAATAGCCGTCGCCGGCAAAGACATGGCCGAAATGCGGGGTGCGGTGGCGCATAGCGATGGTGTCGGGCATGTTGAGCGCCTCGAGCGTCTCGGCTTCGAAACGAAGCGGCTCTTCCGGACCATTCGGCCGGGCGTGGTAGGCCATGTCGATCAGCGCCGAGGCGGTGAACTCGACGGTGGCGAAGCCGGCTCCAAAAGTGCGCGTCGCCAGCATCTTGTCGAGCAGCGCCTTCGGCATCGGCTTGCCGGTCTTCACATGCAGCGCGTGCTTTTCCAGCACGGCCGGCACTGTCAGCCAGTGTTCGTAGAGCTGCGAAGGCAGCTCGACGAAATCGCGGCTGACCGAGGTGCCGGCAACCGATGGCCAGGTGACATCGGTCAGCATGCCGTGCAGCGCGTGGCCGAATTCGTGGAACAGTGTCCTTGCCTCATCGACCGACAGCAGCGCCGGCTCGCCGGCCGGCGGCTTGGCGAAGTTCATGATGTTGTAGATCACCGGCGTCGAGCCGTGGCCCAGCTTGTAGCCGGACTGCAGCGCGCTCATCCAGGCGCCGGAACGTTTTGACGGCCGCGCGAAATAGTCGGCAAGGAACAGGCCGCGCTCGCTGCCATCAGCATTTTTCACGACGAACGCGCGCGCGTCCGGGTGCCAGGCGGCAATGCCCTTCTTCTCCTCGAAGGTGATGCCGAACAATCGTGTCGCCACGTCGAAACAGGCATCGATGATGCGGTCGAGCTGCAGATAGGGTTTCAGTTCCGCCTCGTCGAAGGCGAATTTTTCGGCGCGCAGCTTCTCCTGGTAGAAGCGCCAGTCCCAGGCGGCGAACTTTTCGTTGCTGCCGGCTTCGGTCGCGAGCCGCTCCAGCTGCGTCTGGTCGGCGGCTGCCTTCTCCAGCGCCTTTTCCCACACGGGATCGAGCAACGCATGCACCGCCTTCGGCGTCTTGGCCATGGTGTCGTCGAGCTTCAGCGCGGCGAAGGACGCGTAGCCCAGCAGCTTCGCCTTCTCGGCGCGCAGTCTCAGCATGTCGCGCACCACAACAGTGTTGTCGGTGGCGCCGCCATTCTGGCCGCGCATGGTGAAGGCGCGGAACACAATCTCGCGCAGGTCGCGGCGCTCGGAGAAGGTCGAGAACGGCTCATAGATCGAACGCGACAGGGTGACGGCGTAACGCCCCTTCTGGCCGCGCATCTCGGCGGCTTCCGCCATGGAACTCTTCAGGAAATCCGGCAGGCCGACGAGGTCGGCCTCGTCGAGGAACAGCGCCCAGTCGCGCTCGTCGGCAAGCACGTTCTGGCCGAAATTCGTGCCGAGCGAAGACAGGTCCTCGCTGATCTTGGCCAGCCGCTTCTTGCCTTCGGCGTCAAGCTTCGCGCCGGATCTGACGAAGCCCTTCCAGGTTTTTTCCAGCACTCGCAGCGTCTCGGCATCGAGCTTCAGGGTTTCGCGGCGCTGATACAGATCGTCGATGCGGGCAAACAGCTTTTCGTTCATCGAGATCGCGGAGAAATGCCTGGACATCTTCGGCGAAATGTCGCGCTCCATCGCCTGGATCGCCTCATTGGTGTGGGCGCCGGCGCGGCACCAGAAGATCGACGAGACATGGTCGAGGGCCTCGCCGCCAAGTTCCAGCGCTTCGAGCGTGTTTTCGATTGTCGGCGCCTCGGCATTGCCGGCGATCGCCTCGATCTCGGCCTCATGCGCCTTCAGCGCCGCGTCGAAGACATCAGCAAAATCACCGTCACCAATGCTGGCGAAATCGGGCAGGCCGAGCGGCCCCTGCCACGCGGTCAAAGGATGGGCGGCAAGGTCGAGCGTCTTCGTGGAGGGCATGAACAGACTTTCGCTTATTGGCGGCGAGGGGAGGTGGTGTCGTCACCGATGTAGGGCGCGGGCTTGCGGCGCGCAACATCGCGGCCGATCATGACTTCGTCAGTAGCCGTCGCAGGTCTCGGAGATCGCCGCCTGCGAGCTGGCGGTGATGCGATTGTCGGTCACCGCGAACGTCTCCTGCATCAGCATGTCATTGTTGGGGAAGTCGTAGCAGGCAATGACCGTGGTGACGCCACCCTCGGACCTGGCTATGCGGTGCCGGATCGCGGCGCCCGAGACGGCGCCTTGCCAGTCGTCCATGGAGGCGATGAATTCCTGCTTGCTTTGCACGACGCCCAGGTCATCGAGTTTTATGCGGACGTCGTCGGACAGCAGATCCGAGATTTCGGTGCGGTCGGCAACCAGCAAGGCCGCGTACCAGCGGCCGATCAGCGCGCTGTCGTCAGCAAGGGCAGTTGTCAGCAAAAACACAAGCGCTGTCACGGACAAAGCGTACGCACGCCAATTTCGCATCATGCTCACCCCTGGAGCTTGTCCTGCACCGATGGAGCCAGAATGGAGCTCCGTCCTGAGCATCCTAGCACGATCCGGCCTGGAATCGTCTCCCGCTTTCTTGGGTGCCAAACTCCAGTTCAGAATCCGCCCTATGCCATCTCCGGGCGCTCGAAATCGCCGGTCTCCTTGTTCATCACCCAAAGCTCGCCGGTCGAGATGTCGAACCAGGCGCCGTGCAGCGACAGCCGCCCCTTGCCTTCGAGGATCGACACGCACGGAAAGGTCCTGAGATTGGCGATCGAATAGCGGATCGAGATGCGCTCAAGTGCGGTCTGGCGTTCGGTCGCCGTCATGAAGGTGCTGGACGAGACCGTTTCGGCCGCCGGCGCGATCAGGCTCATCCACTTGCCGATGAAATCGCCGGACGACAAAGGGGCGGAGGTGGTGTCGAGCGCGGCTCGGATGCCGCCGCAGCGGCCATGGCCCATGACGACGATGTTCTTGACCTTGAGGCTCTGCACGGCGAATTCGAGCGCGGCCGACGTCGAATGGAACTCGCCATCCGGCGCGTAGGGCGGCACGAGGTTGCCGACATTGCGCAGCACGAAGAGCTCACCCGGTCCGGCGTCGAAGATCGCCTCGGGGGCCGCGCGCGAATCGCAGCAGGCGACGATCATGGTTTCCGGAGACTGGCCCTCGCGGGCGAGTTCGCGATAGCGCCCGCTCTCGGTGAGATAGCGGCCGTTCATGAAATTGCGGTAGCCGGTGATGAGATGGTCGGGAAGATGGGGCATGGGCGGCTAAGGCCTTTCCGGGTTGGAGGCGGCAGCTCGTTGCGGTCGAAAAAGGCTCTAACGGTAAAAGCCTGTTACGAGCAATGCAGAATTGCGGGGGCCGACCATAAATGCCATGCGCCAATGCGTGACGTCCGCCGACACTGTCACGCCCAGATGGCGATCGGTATGCCAAAACGGTCGGTGAGCGGCGGGTTGGGAAATGGCGTGGCCTTGCCGCTGGCGATGCGGCCGGCGATCAGCATCATTGCCGCGGCATCGAGGAAATCGTCGGCCGCCGCACCACGCGGCGGTGCCTGATCGAGAAAGGCACGGTTGTAGCCATGCCGACAGAGCAGCGCCTTGCGCTCCGCCATTCCGGCCGGATTGATGGCGCCCTTGATCTTCTTGGGCAGTCGCATGGCCTGATCTCCGTTCAGCCGGCAGAAGGCGACCTCTGGATGGGATTCGAAGACGCGGCCACGCAATTCGGGCCGCGCGATCAGCAATGCGTCGATCTCGCGGATCTTGGAAAAGATGCCGAACGCCTGGATCGAAACGCCGCGTGGCGGATCGGATGTGGCCTTCGCCACGTCGCTCGCCTTGCGATGGGCTGAATACCAGGCGTCGATCGTGGTGAAGCCGTCGGTGTCGGCGTGGACGGCGGCGCGTGAGGGGATGGAGAAGACGCTGGATTGGCGTTGTCCAAGCAGTGGCCGCACCAGCACTTCCGGTCCGCGCCCGCCTCTTTGCGAGAACTCCGGCAGGCCGATCGGCATGTCGACGGCGACGACCGCATCGTCGGGAAGTGCCGCAAGCAGGGCGGCGAAGGATGCGATGACCTCGACTGAGAGTGCGTCATCCTCATGCTTGACGGCGATCCAGCCGGCCTTGCAGCCGTCGACGCCGACAAGCACGCTGCTTTGGGCTGTCACGCCCGGCGGTCCCGCCCCGGATGCGTGAGGTGGCGAAGCTGCACCATCGCCATCGGGTGCGACAGGCTCTGTGCGTCGGTTTCAAGCTGCAATTCGTCACCGCCGCGCTTGGCCGTGCGCGCCAGGATCTCGTAGACCGCGGCCGTCGTCGACTGCAGCGCCTTGACCGCCGGCTGGCCGGACAGGGTGCGGGCCAGGTAGACGGCCGCCGTCAGGTCGCCCAGTCCATTCGGCGGCTTGTCGATCAGGCGGTGTTCGGCCAGCAGCGCCTGGCTGCCGTTGAGCAGCAAATTGCCGGTGCCGCCCGTCATCATCGACGGCGCCGAGGTGACCAGCATGGTCGACGGCCCGGCGTGCAGCGCGGCCGCGATCGTCGACTTCATGTCGGGCAGCGGCGCGCCCGCCATCCATTCAAGCTCGAAACGGTTGGGCGTGGCGATATCGGCGATCGGCATCAGCCGGTCGCGCATGGCGGCGGCTGTCGGTTCCGGCACATAAAGCCCGCCCTTGTCGCCCATCACCGGGTCGCAGATGTAGACAGCGCCGGGCGTCTTCGCCTTGACCGCGGCAACCAGCGAGGCGACCGCCTCGGCCTGGCCGGCTTCGCCGAGATAGCCCGACAGCACGGCGCCAACCTCTCCCAGCCACGGCGCGCGCTCGAGATCGGCCATCATCGCCTTGAACTGGTCGAGCGGCGGCACGATGCGCGTTGCCCGGCCGTGGCCCGGATGCCAAGGCAGGATGACGGTCGGCACCGCCCATACGGGGAAGCCCAGCGTTTCCAGTGCGAAGACAGCGGCTCGATTGCCGACCGAACCACGCACGACATGACTGGAGATGACGATGACCGCGCGCGGCGCGTCGGTTTGTTCGGCGCTCATTATGTTCCTTGTCTGCTAACTGCCCCGGATGATGAAGAGCACGAGCCAGATCATCAGGCCAATGGCCAGAAGAAGGCCGAGTGCCCGGCCAACGCGGGTCCCCCAATATTCGATCGGATCCGAGCGGTCGGCGTCAGCCGCGGTGACGTGATCGTGCGCGTCCTTCACGGCCCGCGCCACGAACGACGTGCCCGCCGGATCGGTCTCGCGCGCAATGCGCTCGAGGATCCGGCGCGATTCGTCGTCGCTGTCCTGGCGTCCCGCCATGGTGATGTCCCGTTTGCAATGACCTTAGCGTGTTCGACCAGTCAATCACAGGGGCTGTGCGCCGGATGGCGCCGGGCCCGGAAATGCTTTCCGGCCGGGGTCATTTTCTTGCGCGCGGATTGTGCTAATGCTTCGCCTACAACTTTATTGCCGATTTCTTGCCGAGGGATCCGATCATGTTTGCCCAGCGCCTTTCCTCACCGTCCAGGCTCCGCGCCTTGCCCGCCTTTGTGATGCTGGCCATCGTGCTGCCGTTGCTGGCCGGTTGCGGCTTCAACACCATCCCGACCGCCGAGGAAAACGCCAAGGCAGCGTGGAGCGAGGTGCTGAACCAGTATCAGCGCCGCGCCGACCTGATCCCAAACCTGGTCGAGACGGTGAAGGGTTACGCCACGCACGAGAAGGACACGCTTGATGCCGTGGTGGAAGCCCGCGCCAAGGCGACGCAGATAACGGTGACGCCGGAAACGCTGAACGACCCGGCAGCTCTCAAGAAGTTCCAGGATGCCCAGGCGGGGCTGACGAGCGCGTTGTCGCGGTTGATCGCGGTCTCGGAGGCCTATCCGGATCTCAAGGCCAACCAGAACTTCCTGGCGCTGCAGGCGCAATTGGAAGGCACCGAGAACCGCATCGCGGTCGCCCGCCGCGATTACATCCAGGCGGTGAAGGATTACAATCTGACGCTGCGGACATTCCCCTCGGTGATATGGGCAAGCTTGTGGTTCCGCAGCAACCAGCCATTCGCGAACTTCACCATCGACGAAGACAAGCTGCAGGTGCCGAAGGTCGACTTCGGAACGACAACAACAAAGCAGGGCGGCTGATATCCAGGGCCGATTGCCGTGATATCCCAAGTTGACAAGGGCTGGTACCGGGTTCGCATTGTCGCGTTCGCGCTCCTCATCGCTCTGCTTCCGCTCAAGCTCTTGGCCGCCGAGCTGCCGGCGCTGACGGGGCGGGTGATCGACAATGCCGGCATCATCGATGCCGCGACCAAGGCGGCGCTCACCCAGAAGCTCGCGGATTTCGAGACCAAGGGTTCGGATCAGATCGTCGTCGCCACGATCAACAGCCTCGACGGCGAGGAGATCGAACCCTACGCCAACCGGCTGTACCGCGCGTGGAAGCTTGGGCAAGCGAAGGAAAACAACGGCGTCCTGCTGCTGGTGGCCAAGAACGACCACAAGATGCGCATCGAGGTCGGCTATGGCCTCGAAGGCACGCTGACCGACCTGCATACAAAACTGATCATCGAAAACGACATGGTGCCGGCCTTCCGTGCCGGCGATTTCTCCGGCGGCATCAACAAGGCCGTCGATGACATGATCATGGTGCTGAACGGCAATCCCGAAGAGCTCGAGGCGCGCGGCGCCCGCAACCAGCAAGCGCCGGTCAACACGGACAATCTGTTTTTCGCCGTCTTTATCGGTATCTGGGTGCTCATCTTCTTCGGCGGCCTGGCCGCCTCGGTGCTGCCGCCAATCTTCGGCCAGAAGCTCGGCCCTGGCCGCTATCGCTGGCTCGGCATGACGTTCCAACCTGGACATTCATCCGGTGGCTGGTCGTCGGGAAGTTCCGGTGGCGGCTGGTCGTCCGGCGGCGGTGGCGGCGGCTTCTCCGGCGGCGGTGGGTCGTCCGGCGGCGGCGGTTCCTCGGGAAGCTGGTGAGATCATGGCGACACGACCGATCAGCCCGCAGGATCATGACCGCATCGCCGCCGCGATCCGCGCCGCCGAGGCCAATACCGACGGCGAGATCTACTGCGTCGTGGCACACGCCAGCGACGATTACTTCTATCCGGCTGCCTTCATGGCGACGCTCGGCATGCTGATCGTCAGCCTCGCCGTCGCCTATGGGCTGGAGGCCTGGTGGCTGTCGCTGCGCCTGCCGCATTTCGTGCTCGCCCAGCTTCTGGCGCTGGGCAGCGTGGTGGTGCTCTTGTGGGTGGCGCCGGGATTGCGCATCCATCTGGTGCCGAGGCGGCTGCGCTACAAGGCGGCGCACGCCAATGCGGTAAAACAGTTCCTCGGCCGCAATGTCCATCGTACCGCCGCGCGCACCGGCGTGCTGGTGTTCGTCTCGATCGCCGAACGCTATGCCGAAGTGGTCGCCGACAGCGGCATCGACGGCCGTGTTGGCCAGCATGTCTGGGACGGCGCCGTGCGCGACCTGACCGCGCATGCCGGCGACGACCGTCTCGCCGATGGTTTCATCAAGACCATCGAATCCGTCGGGGCGGTGCTGGCCGAGCATTTCCCGGTTACCCCCGGAGACATCAACGAACTGGACGACCACCTGGTCGAAATCTAGGCCACTCCAACTAGCCAAGGCGCGGTCCTGCAGGGGCGAAAGATGGCCTGTGCGAAAGCGCGGCTAGGGCCGACGCGGACTCTTGCAATCGGTTGATGCGGGTTTATGGTTAACCAATCATGAACACGTTGACGATCGACATCAGGAAAGCCGAGCCGCGCGATGCGCAAGACATCGCCGACGTGCACCAGCAGGCTTGGCAAGGCGCCTATTCCGGCATCATCCCTCATAAGACGCTGACCTCGATGATCAACCGTCGCGGCGCCGACTGGTGGGCGAATGCGATTCGTCGCGCCGCCACCGTGCTGGTCGTCGAGATTGGCGGCAAGATCGCCGGCTATGCCACGATCGGCAAGAATCGTGCTCGTGAACTGAGGCAGCAGGGCGAGATCTACGAGCTTTACATGCGTCCGGAATACCAGGGCATCGGGCTTGGCAGCCGTTTGTTCGCCGCGGCGAGGGCACGGCTTGCCGACCACGGGTTCAAGGGCATGGTGGTGTGGGCGCTGGAGGACAACCAGAACGCACTCGCCTTCTATGCTGGCGCGGGTGGCCGCGATGTCGCCGAGGGCGTCGAGGTCTTCGAACAGAGAGCGCTGAAGAAAGTCGCCTTCGTCTGGGAATGAGCGCTTTACGGATGGTCCCGGAAACCGGAGCCGGTCCGCGGGACGCATCCAACACGAAATCACGACGCTGAAACATCTTGTGCTGATGATTGAACGCGCCGGGTGACATCGTGTCTCGCCTGACGCCGGCGAACACCATTCGCCGCATTGCGCCATTCCGCGCCGCCCGCTATCGGTCTCCCATCGAAAGAGGGACAACGCCATGCGCATCGAAGCCATAGCCACTGGAAAGAATCCACCCGAGGACGTCAACGTCATCATCGAGGTGCCGATCGGCGGCGAGCCGATCAAGTACGAGATGGACAAGGAAGCCGGCACGCTGTTCGTGGACCGCTTCCTGCACACGTCCATGCGGTATCCCGGCAATTACGGCTTCGTGCCGCACACGCTGTCGGGCGACGGCGACCCGATCGACGTGCTGGTCTGCAACACGCGCGCACTGGTGCCGGGCTGCGTCATCAATGTACGGCCGATCGGCGTGCTGATCATGGAAGACAATGCCGGCCAGGATGAAAAGATCATCGCCGTGCCGTCGCCCAAGCTGACGCTGCGCTACGAGAACGTCACCGAGTACACGCAGTTGCCTGAGATCACGCGCGACCAGGTGCAGCACTTCTTCGAGCACTACAAGGACCTCGAACCCGGCAAATGGGTCAAGATCGAAGGCTGGCACGATTCCGCTCATGCCAAGAGGATGATCGTCGAGGCGATCGAGCGGGCAAAGAAGAGCAAGTAGGCGACGATCGGAGCGCGCGAACTGTTGCGAACGTAGCGCCGCCCCTCATCCGCCTGGCGCCGATTCCTGCGCCCATTCTGCAACGCTGACAATTGGCGAAACCATTGACGACGGCTTCTTTCTCCCCGTTCTACGGGGAGAAATGCCCGGTAGGGCAATGAGGGGCGGCACGGACCAAGCATGTCTCACGAAAGTGCTGCGTGAGGTCGTTTTGACGGCTTTCAGTTATCCACCCGGCCGAAAGCCGGCACGTTGCCGATGACGGTGTGGTGGTCCTTGCCGCAGGCGAATGTCCGCGCCTTTTCATCGGCAAGCTTGCGCGCCTGGTCGTTGGCGTCGGGATTGCCGGTGGCCAGCACCAGGCCGATGGTGCAACCGTCGCGAGCCTCCATCTGGCCGACCTTGGCGACAATCAGGATTTCGGTTTTCTTATCGGCGTTTTCAGGATCGCTGACAGAGCGGCGATGGATGGCGGCGAAGGGCACGACGGTCTCGCCGGTCGTTTCGATACGCCATTCGACCTTGGGTCCCGCCGAATTGAAGCCGGAAAAGCTCTCCCACACCGAGGTCATATCGCTGGGCGAAAAGCCGTAGAACAGCGATTCCCTGTTGTCGTCATAGGCGATGAGCACGGGATAGCCGCGATAGCCGGAGCAGGCGAGATCGGCCCAGTCGCCGTCGCCCTGTCCGGACTGCGCATAGGTAACGCAGTCTTTCTTCCAGTCGAGATCGGTGTAGACGCTGGAGATATCGCCCGCGCGGGCCGCTTGGCATAAGCCAGCGAGAATAAGCGGGATCAGCAGCGCACGCATGGCGGACAACTCCGTTTCGAGCCGCCGCAGCGTATCGCCAAACGCTATTTCTTCAAGCTCGCTTCGATCAGCAGGTCGGCGTTGCGGGCAACCGATTGCGCAGGGCCGCCGAGGCCAAACAACTGGCCGCTGATATAGGCGCCCTCGATCAACAGCAGCAGACCGTCCCCCAGCGTGTCGGGGTCGCCGGCGCCCATCGCCGTCGCCATGGCGCGCAGGCGGCGCCGCAGTTCCTGCTTGTTGGCCTCGCTGACGACGCGGGCCGGATGGCCATGTTCTGGATATTCGACCGCCGCGTTGGTCATGCCGCAGCCGCGATATTGCGGCATCTGCGTACGCTTGCCGACGCGGGTCAGGAAAGCGATGATCTGCGCGCGGGGGTTACCCGGATGGGCGTCCACCGCCTCGTCGAAACGGTCCCAGAATTCGAGATCGTACCGCCTGAGATAGGAGGCGGCCAATTCGTCCTTCGACGGGAAGCTGCGATAGAGGCTGGGCTTGGTGACGCCGGCGCGCCTCACGATCTCGTCGACGCCGATCGCCCTGATGCCCTCCCGGTAGAACAGGTCACGCGCCACGTCGAGGATCTTTTCGCCAGCCTTCAGCGGGGCCGATCCGTGATCATCCTTGATGGATGGTTCAATATTTTTGTCCGATGTCATCCGGGGACTCGCTTGACAGTGTTACCGATCGGTACGTATACGTAAAGTCAACTGCAACGTACCGGTCAGTAACATGATAGCTCAGTCCCGCCCCTTTGGCCAGCGCTACGCCTTCGTTGTGGTCGCCGTCATATTCCTTTGCCTGCTCATCGCGGCAGGGCTTCGGTCGGCGCCCGCCGTCATGATGCTGCCGCTGGAGAACAGTTTTGGCTGGCGCCGTGATGTCGTCTCCCTTGCCGCTGGCATCGGCATCCTGCTCTATGGCCTGACGGGACCATTCGCCGCGGCCCTGATGGAACGCATCGGCCTGCGTCGCACGCTGCTTGCATCGCTGGTTGTCATGTCGGCCTCGACGGCGCTCAGCCTGCTGATGACCAAGCCCTGGCATCTGTTCATCACCTGGGGCGTCTTCTCGGGTATCGGTTCCGGGGCGGTCGCCAGTGTGCTTGGCGCCACCATCGTCAATCGCTGGTTCAAGACCAATCGCGGCCTGGTCATGGGGCTGATGTCAGCCTCCAGCGCCACCGGTCTCCTGGTGTTCCTGCCGCTGCTCGCGGCACTGGCGCAGTCGGGCGGATGGAAGCCGGTTGCCGTCGCCGTGGCAGTCGCGACCGCCTGTCTCATACCGCTGGTCTGGCTGCTGGTGCCGGAACGGCCCGCCGCCATCGGCATGGTGCGCTTTGGCGCCGAACTCGACGACGTGCCGCCGACGCCGCCGGCATCGCAAGGCAATTTCCTCGCGCACACGCTCTCGACGCTGCGCCGGGCAGCCGGCACACGGGTGTTCTGGTACCTGTTCGCCACCTTCTTCGTCTGCGGCTTCACCACCAACGGTCTGGTTGGCACGCACCTGATCGCCTTCTGCGGCGACATGGGCATCGGCGAGGTGCAAGCCGCCGGCCTGCTGTCGATGATGGGCATTTTCGACCTGATCGGCACGACGCTGTCGGGCTGGCTCACCGATCGGTTCGATCCGCGCAAGCTGCTCGGATTCTACTATGCGGTGCGGGGCCTGTCGCTGATCTACCTGCCCTATTCCGGTTTCTCGGCGGTCAGCCTGATCATCTTCGCCGTGCTCTATGGGCTTGACTGGATCGCCACCGTGCCGCCGACGCTCAGGCTCGCCAACGAGGCATTCGGCGACCGCAGCGGTCCTATCGTGTTCGGCTGGATCGTGGCCGGCCATCAGATCGGTGCGGCTTCCGCGGCCGCCTTCGGTGGCACGATGCGCGAACTGCAGGGCAATTACCAGCTTGCCTTCCTCATTGCCGGCATGACGGCAATAGCCGCCGCCTGCATTTCGCTGCTGATCAACACCAGCCGCCCGGCCTTCGATCCTGAACCGCAGGCAGCCTGAGGCGAGGGGTCGGTCGGTCTCGTCGCGGCATTGCGGCGATAGGGATCAGAAATCAGTTCGGGTAGCAAACCATCGGGATGTTCGGCCATACAGCGGTTTCGCAGTTGGCTGCGGCCTGCCTTTGCTTGAAGGCGGTGCTGACGGGGCCGGTCACGATCGGGTCGACGCCGTCTGGCGCATTGGTATAGACCTGCTGCGCGGAAATCGTGTCTGGCGGCAGAACCGTGCGCGCGTCATTGCGCGTCGCGGCGGACTGCGCGGCGTTGACCGCCAGCAGGACGGCAAATGCCGCCGACGCGATGAGTGGCCAGAAACGGGTGAGTTTGTCGGTCATGAGGTTCGAACTGCCCGGGCCCCTTAAGGTTCCCACCTTGGTTAACAAAATCATCTCACACTATGATGCTTAAGATTTGATGAGTATTTGGTGTCGCGCTTCCTCTTTCGCAAATGCGAAAAACCCTGTATGAGCCGCGCAACCGAAAGAAGGCAGCGCCTTTGGCCTGCTGCCTGCAACGCTCCCGAGACCAGAACATGAAAATCCGTAATATCGCGATCATCGCGCACGTCGACCATGGAAAAACAACCCTGGTCGACCAGTTGCTCCGGCAATCCGGCTCCTTCCGCGACAATCAGCGCGTCGCCGAGCGCGCCATGGATTCCAACGATCTCGAAAAGGAACGCGGCATCACCATCCTGGCCAAGGCGACCTCGGTCGACTGGAAGGACACCCGCATCAACATCGTGGACACGCCCGGCCACGCCGATTTCGGCGGCGAAGTGGAGCGTATCCTGTCGATGGTTGATTCGGCCATCGTGCTGGTCGACGCCGCCGAGGGCCCGATGCCGCAGACCAAGTTCGTTGTCGGCAAGGCGCTCAAGGTCGGCCTGAAGCCGATCGTCGTCATCAACAAGATCGACCGTCCGGACGCCCGCCACGTCGAGGTGGTCAACGAGGTGTTCGACCTGTTCGCCGCACTCGACGCCACCGACGATCAGCTCGATTTCCCGATCCTCTACGGTTCCGGCCGCGATGGCTGGGTCTCTGAGAACCCGGAAGGTCCGAAGGACCAGGGCCTGTCGCCGCTGTTCGACCTCGTCATCAAGCATGTGCCGGAGCCGACCGTTCATCCCGGTCCGTTCCGCATGATCGGCACCATCCTGGAAGCCAACCCCTTCCTCGGCCGTATCATCACCGGCCGTATCGAATCCGGCACGCTGAAGGCCAACCAGGCGGTCAAGGTGCTGCACCATGACGGCACGCAGATCGAAACCGGCCGCATCTCGAAGATCCTCGCTTTCCGTGGCCTCGAGCGCCAGCCGATCGAGGAAGCGCAGGCGGGCGACATCGTCGCCATTGCCGGCCTGTCCAAGGGCACCGTCGCCGACACGTTCTGCGACCTGGCGGTGACCGAGGCGCTGCATGCGCAGCCGATCGATCCGCCGACCGTGACCATGTCCTTCCTCGTCAACGATTCGCCGCTCGCCGGCACCGAGGGCGACAAGGTGACCAGCCGCGTCATCCGCGACCGCCTGCTGCGCGAGGCCGAAGGCAATGTCGCGCTGAAGATCGAGGAATCGCCGGACAAGGATTCGTTCTTCGTCTCCGGGCGTGGCGAATTGCAACTGGCCGTGCTGATCGAGACGATGCGCCGCGAAGGCTTTGAAATCGCCGTGTCGCGACCGCGCGTCGTCATGCAGAAGGGCGAAAACGGCGAATTGCTGGAGCCGGTCGAGGAAGTCGTCATCGACGTCGACGAGGAACATGCCGGCGTTGTCGTGCAGAAGATGTCGGAGCGCAAGGCCGAGATGGTCGAACTGCGCCCCTCCGGCGGCAACCGCCAGCGCATCGTCTTCCACGCGCCGACGCGCGGCCTGATCGGCTACCAGTCGGAACTGCTGACCGACACGCGCGGCACCGCCGTGATGAACCGGCTTTTCCATGCCTATGAGCCCTACAAGGGCGAGCTGCCGGGCCGCACCAACGGCGTGCTGATCTCCAACGAGCAGGGCGAGGCGGTTGCCTACGCCATGTGGAACCTGGAAGACCGCGGCCCGATGGTCATCGACCCGGGCGTCAAGGTCTATCAGGGCATGATCATCGGCATCCACTCCCGCGACAATGACCTCGAAGTGAACGTGCTGAAGGGCAAGAAGCTGACCAACATCCGCGCCGCCGGCAAGGATGAGGCGGTGAAGCTGACCCCGCCGATCCGCATGACGCTGGAGAAGGCTCTGGCCTGGATCCAGGACGACGAGCTGGTCGAGGTGACGCCAAAGACCATTCGCCTGCGCAAGCTTTATCTCGATCCGAACGAACGCAAGCGTTTCGAGAAGTCCTCGAAGGCGGTCGGCGCGGCGTAAGCTTTCGATTTTCCAACAGCCAAGAGGGGCGAAGCATAGGTGTGCCGCGCCCCTCTTTTCGTTCATCCAGCAGCAGCCGAGATAATGTCCTTGCGATCGGGCTCGCCTGCCAAGTTGACAAGGATCATGGCTCCCTGGCGGGTCGGCTTGCGCAGGGCTTTGACCCCATCCGGGTGAGTGACGAGCAGTTGCTTCTCCTCCAGCGCCTGAAGTCTCGATCGCGAGATCGCCGAACTCGTTGGCCAGCAACCGGTCAACCCTAAGGGATGTCGGCCCCTCCATTTCCAGGCGCAATTCCAATGCGGTAGCGTTTTCCTGGCTGCCGCCGAGCACGTCCTTGCGCACGGCTACATCCGGAAACTCCTCGACGCGCCGCACCTGGCTTCGCAGCGCGTCCACATCGAAGGCGTGACGACGCGCGAGCGCCGGATCATTGCTTTCGAGCGCCGCCAGTCGCGCTGCATCGATGTCGCGGCGGTTGCAGCGCTCGAAAATGCCGAAATTCCAGGAATTGTCGCAACCGATGCAGCGATAGATCAGCCACACGTCAATGCGTTTGCCGTTGGCGTTGACGCGAAATTTGCCGCTGCTGCGATAGGCTTTCAGGCCGCCACAGCGATTGCAGTTGATGAGCGGTTGAGGCGCGATCTTGGGGGTGATCGTCCAGCGGATACGCAGGTGTCCACACATGCCGAAAAGTCCTTCCCGTCGGGAAGTTCATCAGGCCGGCGATGTCGAGATGCCCATGCGGGCACGGCGTGGCGAAGAGGCTGTGGCAGTCGGAAATCAGGCGTCACGGCGGAAAGCGCGACAGCGGTTCAGCAGTGCCAAACCGGTCTCGAACCGCCGCCTGAGGAACACATGAAATAAAGCAGACGCCGCCAATGCGACGTCTTGTGGTGTATCAGGGGAGTTGACGAGACCGGCGGTTACTGGGGCAAAGTGACGCTCGAAATTGTTTCGCGGCGGCACTTCTAGCCGCGAGGCGTTCGGCCGGCAAGCGTCTTTCTTGTCAGCGCTACCGTCGCTCAATCACTTGCGCTAATGTCTGATATCGAAGGTTTTCAAACAGAGATCCTCGCCATGCAGCTCACCTCTCTCCTGATCTTCGCCGCCGCGCTGTTCGTTGCCGCCGGCTCGCCCGGCCCGTCGATTGCCGCACTTGTCGCGCGTGTCATCTCCAAGGGGTTTCGCGACGTCTTCCCGTTCCTGCTCGCCATGTGGATCGGCGAGGGCATCTGGTTGTCGCTGGCGGTGTTCGGCCTGGCTGTCGTGGCGCAGACCTTCCACTTTGCCTTTGTTGTCGTGAAATGGGTTGGCGTCGCCTATCTCGCCTACCTGGCCTGGAAGATGTGGACGGCGCCTGTCGAAGCCGGGGAAGGCGATATGCCGCGTGAAGATTCAGCCGTGAAACTGTTCTTCGCCGGCATGGCTGTGACGCTCGGCAACCCCAAGATCATGATGTTCTACCTGGCGCTGCTGCCGACCATCATCGACCTGGCTTCGGTGACGGTGGTCGGCTGGGTCGAGCTGACGCTGACCATGGCCGTTGTCCTCATCGCCATCGATCTCGCCTGGGTGCTTGCCGCCTCGCAGGCGCGAAAACTGCTGAAGAGCAAGCGGGCAATGAAGATCGCCAACCGCGTCAGCGCCACGACGATGGCCGGAGCAGCGGCGGCGATCGCGACGCGCTGATTCCCCTCGCCCCGGTTTCCGAGAAGAACTACCGCGCCATGGCGAGATATTCGTCGTTCGGCCGCATGTCGATGGCCGCCGCCACTCGGTTCGACATGTTGAAGAAGGCGGCGGTCGAGGCGATGTCCCAGATGTCGCGGTCGGAGAAACCGGCTTCGCGCAGCGCGGCCCGGTCGGCCTCGACGATCTTAGCCGGCTCCTCAGTCAGCTTGACCGCGAATTCGAGCATCGCGGTCTGCTTCGGCGAGAGATCGGCGGCACGGAAATTCATCACCATCATCTCGCCGAGTGCCGGGTCGCCCGAAAGCTGACGCACCGCCGCGCCATGCGCGGTCAGGCAATAATAGCAATGGTTGATCGAGGAGACGGCGACCGCGATCATCTCGCGCTCCAGCTTGGACAGGCCGGATTCGCCCAGCATCAGGTCGTTGTAGGTGTCGGTGAAGGCACGCAGTTTCTTCTCGTCGAAGGCATAGGCCTTGAGCACGTTGGGAACGAGACCGAGCTTCTCCTCGCATTTGGCGAAATAGGTTTTTGTCGCTTCGCTGAGCTCGGCGGTGCCGAGGTCAAGTGCGGTGATTTTGCCGGTCATGGAGCATTTTTCCTCATTCGCTGGCTATTTTCCGATGGATTTCGATATTTGTTGGCAAGCCGTCAAACCTTTGTCGCCAAATACCGGTCATCTGCTACGATAGTCGTAAAAGCATGTGACGGGAGGAAATTGGCATCATGGCAAGCCTGAAATCCGCAAGTGGCCCAAAAAAGACGAGCGTCACAAAGGGAAGCGGGACAAACGGGGCTGCTGCGAAGGCGAGCGAAAAGCCCGGCAGGCTCGCGGATTACCTGCTTGCCCGAGCCCCGGCGGAAGATGTCGCCGCCTATGATGTCGCCGACCTCGAGCGCGCCGCCGACCTCGCCGGCCGCGCCGTCGCCCGGCACAAGAAGGGTGATTGCGTCGTCGCCATAGATGTCGATTCGGGTGTCGTCCGGCAGGGCCGGCCGATGACCATCATCACCGTCGTCAACGACAACATGCCGTTCCTTTTCGATTCCATCCTCGGTGAAATCACCGAGAGCGCCGGCGAGCCGCTGCTGGTCACCCATCCGGTCGTCGTCGTGAAGCACGGCAAGGCTGGCGTCGACGAGATACTCGGCGATGGCGGCTTCGCCAAGGGCGATCACAACCACGATCGGCTGAGCGTCGTCCACGTCCACATCGGTCGTCTCTCCGCCGAGCAGGCCGAGGCGTTGACCGCGCGGCTGAAGAAGATCCTGTCGCAGGTGCGTGCCGCCGTCACCGACTGGAAACCGATGCTGGCCCGTCTTGACCAGGCGATCTCGGAATTCCGCTATGCGCCCGTTCCGCTCGACAAGGCCCACGTCACCGAGGCGATCGCCTTCCTCGAATGGCTGCGCGATGACAATTTCACCTTCCTCGGCATGCGTGAGTTCAAATACACAGGCGGTGAGAAAAGCGGCACGCTGGAACGCGCCGACAAGGCCGGCCTCGGCATCCTGACCGATCCCGATGTGCTGGTGCTGAGACGCGGCACCGAAGCGGTGACGACGACGCCGGAAATCCGCGCCTTCCTGCACGGGCCGGAGCCGCTGATCGTCACCAAGGCCAATGCCAAGTCGGCGGTGCATCGCCGCATCTATCTCGACTACATCGGCGTCAAGACATACACCGCCAAGGGCGTGCTTTCGGGCGAGCTGCGCATGGTCGGCCTGTTCACGTCGACCGCCTACACGCGCTCGGTGATGAAGATCCCCTATCTGCGCTCGAAGGCGGAAACCGTCATCGCCAAATCCGGCTTCAATCCCGGCGATCACTCCGGCAAGGCACTGATCAACGTGCTGGAAAGCTATCCGCGCGACGAACTGTTCCAGGTACCGGTGCCCATTCTCAGGAAGCACGCCGAAGCCATTCTGGGGTTGGTCGAACGGCCGCGCGTGCGCGCGCTGGTGCGCGCCGACCAGTTCGACCGTTTCGTCTCGATCCTCGTCTTCGTGCCGCGCGATCGCTACGACAGCGTCGTGCGCGAGAAGGTCGGCACCTACCTCAAGACCGTTTTCGAAGGCCGGCTGTCGGCCTACTATCCGGCATTTCCCGAAGGCGGGCTGGCGCGCGTCCATTTCATCATCGGTCGGTCCGGCGGCAAGACGCCGAAGGTCGAGCAAGCGGCGATCGAGGCGGCGATCCGCGACATCGTGCGGACCTGGGACGATGCGCTGCGCGAAACCGCCGCCGAAAGCGGCGCCGATGCCGCGCTTACAGCGATCGCCTCACGCTTTTCGGAGAGCTACCGCGACAGTTTCTCGCCGACCGTGGCGCTGGTCGATGCCGGGCGTATCGCCAGGATCAACGCGGCCAATCCGATCGCCATCGACTATTATCGCCACGCCCACCAGAAGCCGCAGCAGGCGGCGCTGAAGATTTATCATCATGGCGCACCGGTGGCGCTGTCGCGGCGCGTGCCGGTGCTGGAAAACATTGGCTTCCGCGTCATCAGCGAGCGCACGTTCGAGGTCGGCGACGACCAATCCGGCATGGTCTTCATCCATGACATGGAGCTGGAGAACCGCTACGCCAAGCCGATCGACCTTGCCGATGGCGGCGCGCTGTTCGAGGACGCTTTCCTGTCGGTGTGGCGCGGCGACGTCGACAATGACGGCTATAGCGGCCTTGCCCAGACCGCCGGCCTGTGGTCGAGCGAGATCACCATCCTGCGCGCCTATGGCCGCTATTTGCAGCAGGTCGGCATCCCGCAGAGCCAGGATTTCATCGCAGCGGCGCTCAACCGCTACCCCGACATCGCGCGCGGCCTGCATGCGCTGTTCATTGCCCGGCTCGGCCCGACCGCGGAGGGCGAAGGCGTGGTGGCGGCAAAGCATCTCAAGGCCAAGATCAAGGATGCGCTTGAAGATGTGCCGAACATCGACGACGACACCATCATCCGCCGCTACCTCAACCTGATCGAAGCCTCGCTGCGCACCAACCATTTCGTTGCCGATACAAAGAAAAAGGGCCAGTCGCTGGCGATCAAGCTGGAGTCGCACGCGGTCGAGGGATTGCCGGCGCCGCGGCCGTGGCGGGAGATCTTTGTCTATGGTTCCGAGGTCGAGGGCCTGCATCTGCGCTTCGGCCCGGTCGCGCGTGGCGGCCTGCGCTGGTCGGATCGTGCACAGGACTACCGCACCGAGGTGCTGGGCCTCGTCAAGGCGCAGCAGGTCAAGAACGCCGTCATCGTGCCGGTCGGCGCAAAGGGGGGGTTCTATCCAAAGAAGCTGCCGATGAGCGCTGGTCGCGATGCCATCTTCGAGGCCGGCACATCGGCCTACAAGAACTTTGTCTCCAGCCTTCTGTCGATCACCGACAATATCGGCCTCGACGGTGTCATCCCGCCTGCCGGCGTTATCAGACGCGACCAGGACGATCCCTATTTCGTCGTTGCCGCCGACAAGGGCACGGCGACCTTCTCCGACACCGCCAACGCCATTTCCGAGAAGCATGGCTTCTGGCTCGACGATGCCTTTGCCAGCGGCGGCTCGGCCGGCTACGACCACAAGAAGATGGGCATCACCGCCAAGGGTGCGTGGGAAGCGGTCAAGCGGCACTTCCGCGAGATGAACCGGGATATCCAGACTTCGCCCTTCACCGTAGTCGGTGTCGGCGACATGTCGGGCGACGTGTTCGGCAACGGCATGCTGTTGTCGCCGAAGACCCGGCTGATCGCCGCTTTCGATCATCGCGACATCTTCATCGATCCCGATCCGGACATGGCGGCGTCGATGGCCGAGCGCGAGCGCATGTTCGCCCTGCCGCGTTCGAGCTGGCAGGACTATGACAAGACCAAACTGTCGGACGGCGGCATCATCGTCTCGCGCAATCAGAAGTCGATCACCCTTCCGGCGGCGGCGGCGGCGGCGATCGGTTTGAGCAAGACGACCGCCACGCCGGTGGAGATCATGACCGCCATCCTCAAGGCGTCGGTCGACCTTCTTTGGTTCGGCGGCATCGGCACCTATCTCAGGGCATCAACCGAAACCAACGCCGAGGTCGGCGACCGCGCCAACGATGCCATCCGCATCACCGCGCTCGACGTACGCGCCAAGGTGATCGGAGAGGGCGCCAATCTGGGCGTCACGCAGCGGGCCCGCATCGAGTTCGGATTGAATGGCGGCCGCTGCAATTCCGATGCCATAGACAATTCGGGCGGCGTCAATTGTTCCGACGTCGAGGTCAACATCAAGATCGCGCTGGCGTCCGCCATGCGCAAGGGATCGCTGACCAGGCCGGCGCGCAACAAGCTGCTGGCCGAGATGACCGAGGAGGTCGGCGGACTGGTGCTGTCCAACAATTACGAGCAGACCCTGGCACTCTCCATCGCCCGCAAGCGTGGACTTGCCGACATTGCGCACCAGAGCCGGTTCATGACGGCGCTGGAGGCGCGCGGCCTGCTCGACCGCACTGTGGAAACGCTACCGTCGCCGGCTGCCCTTGCCGAGCGCGAAGCGCGCGGCGAACCGCTGACCCGGGCCGAACTCGGTGTGTTGCTCGCCTATGCAAAGATCGTGCTGTTCTCCGACATCGTCGCCAGCGACGCACCGGACGAATCGCATTTCGACCGCGACCTGATGGGCTATTTCCCCGACCGCATGGCGAAGAAATACGCCGCCGAGATCCACGGCCACCGGCTGCGCCGCGAGATCATCGCCCGCGTCGTCGCCAACGATTTGGTCAATCGCGGCGGCCCGTCCTTCGTCAACAGGCTTCAGGAAGCGACCAGCCGCACCGCCGCCGACGTGGTGCGCACCTTCGCCGTGGTGCGCGACGGTTTTGCGTTGCCGGCGCTCTATCGCGAGATCGACGCGCTCGACAATCAT
Source organism: Mesorhizobium sp. PAMC28654 (assembly GCF_020616515.1). GTDB lineage: Bacteria > Pseudomonadota > Alphaproteobacteria > Rhizobiales > Rhizobiaceae > Mesorhizobium. The sequence goes on along the minus strand of NZ_CP085135.1, from coordinate 4,381,675 downwards.
ATCGACGGGCAGGTGCAGCTCGACCTCTATCAGGCGGTCAGCCGGCTGATCTATGTGACCAGTGGCTGGTACCTGAAGAACGACGCCGGCACCGCACCATTGGCCCAGCGGATCGCCGAGTTGCAGGATGCGCGCAAGGCGCTGGAGCCCAAGCTCGTTTCGCTGCTGCCGGTCTTCTCGCGCGAGCGGATCGAGGAGAAGCGGCACGGGCTGTTCAAGAGCGGTGCTCCCGACAGACTGGCCGAGCAACTGGCGCTGAGCGAGGTGGCGGAACTTATTCCCGACATCGCGCTGACGGCACGCACGGCCGGTGCCGACATCGTCGCTGCGGCCAGGGCGTTCTTCGCGGTCAGCGACGCCTTCCGCATCCCTCGTGTCGAGGACGCGGCGCGCTCGATCACGCCGTCGGATTATTACGACCAGCTCGCGCTGTCTCGCGCCACCGACACGATCGGCGCTGCCCGGCGCGGCATCGCCGTGGCCGCACTGACCGGCCATGCAAGTGCGGCGGACCCAGTGACAGCGTGGCTGGAAGCAGGCGGCGAGCGGGTGGCACGCATCCGCGAGCGGCTGCAGGCGCTGACCGAGGGCGGCGAAATCACCGTGTCGCGGCTGTCGGTGGCGTCGGGGCTGATGAGCGATCTGACCGCACGATGACGGTTTGACGCTTCGTGCGAGATTGCCGGCAAGAACTTCGTTATAGAGCAAAGCAGAGCCCCGTTTCGGGGCTCTGCTTCCGGGAGGGGACATGGCCGAGGTAGCAGTGCAGCGCGCGTCGGGACGCGGCATCTGGGGGTGGATGTTCTTCGACTGGGCGGCACAGCCGTTCTTCACGGTCGTCACCACTTTCATCTTCGGGCCCTATTTCGTCTCGCGAATGGCGAGCGATCCGGTTACGGGCCAGGCGGCCTGGGGCTACGGCATCGCCGCGGCCGGCCTGGTCATCGCCGTGCTGTCGCCGATCCTCGGTTCGATCGCCGACCAGACCGGACCACGCAAGCCATGGATCGCGTTCTTCGCAGCGATCAAGATCACCTGCCTTTGCCTGCTGTGGCTTGCCGCGCCAGGCTCGAACCTGTTCCTGGTCGTGCTGTTCTTCTCGCTGGCCTCGGTCGCCGCTGAATTCTCGACCGTGTTCAACGATTCGATGATGCCGCGCCTGGTGCCCAAGAGCGAGATCGGGCGGATCTCCAACACCGCCTGGGGTCTCGGCTACCTCGGCGGCATGATCGCGCTGATCTTCGTCGTCACCTGCCTGGCCGGCTCGCCGGAGACCGGCAAGACGATCATCGGCATCACTCCGCTTTTTGGCCTGGATCCAAAGCTGGGCGAGGACGCGCGGGCAACCGGGCCGCTGTCGGCGGCATGGTATTTCCTGTTCATCCTGCCGATGTTCTTCTTCACACCCGACGCCATAAAAGGCATTCCCATCCGGCCGGCGGTGCGCGAGGGCCTGTCGGAACTCAAATCCACGCTCGGCGAAGTGCGTCGTCGCGTCGGTATCTTCCGCTTCCTCGTTGCCCGCATGATCTATCAGGACGGCGTCAACGCGCTGCTTGGCCTGGGTGGCCTGTTCGCGGCGGCGATGTTCCACTGGTCGATCACCGAGATCGGCCTGTTCGGCATTATCCTGAACGTCATTGCGATTTTCGGCTGCATGGCCGCCAGCAGGCTCGACACCGCGCTCGGTTCGAAGGTGGTGGTGATGATCGCGCTGGTGCTGTTGAGCATCGCTACGGTCGGCGTCGTGTCGACCGGGCCGGGCTACACGCTGTTCGGCGCCCTGCCGCTTCCTGTCACGGATTCGGGAGGACTTTTCGCGACCGCGGCCGAGAAGGTCTATATCCTCTACGGCCTGTTGATCGGCATTGCCTTCGGGCCGGTGCAGGCGTCGTCGCGGTCCTACATGGCGCGCAGTGTCACCGCCGCCGAATCGGGCCGCTATTTCGGTATCTACGCGCTGGCCGGAAGGGCGACCAGTTTCCTGGCGCCGTTCATGGTGGCGACGATCACCGCCGTTAGCGGCTCGCCCCGGCTCGGCATGGCGGTCATCATCCTGTTCCTGGTCGGCGGCCTGGCCATACTGGCCCGCACGCCATATCCGGCAGACAAGCCGGCGGAGTGAGTGCTTTTCCTTCTCCCTCAGGGAAGAAGGAAAGAAGTGCTCAATGCCTGAAGTGCCTCACGCCGGTGAACACCATGGCGATGCCGTGCTCGTCGGCGGCGGCGATGACGTCGTCGTCGCGCATCGAGCCACCCGGCTGGATGACGGCGGTGGCGCCGGCTTCGATTGCCGACAGGAGGCCGTCGGCAAAGGGGAAGAAGGCGTCGGACGCGACGACCGAGCCTTTGGTCAGCGGTTCGGCCAGGCCCGCTGCCTCAGCGGCATCGAGCGCCTTGCGCGCGGCGATGCGCGAGGAATCGACGCGGCTCATCTGGCCGGCGCCGATGCCGACCGTCGCGCCATCCCTCACGTAGACAATGGCGTTGGACTTGACGTGCTTGGCGATACGGAAGGCGAATTTCAGATCGGCCATCTCAGCCGGGGTCGGGGCACGTTTGGTCACCACCTTCAGCTCAAGATCGTCGACGACCGCATTGTCGCGTGACTGGACGAGCAGGCCACCGGCGACGGTTTTGACCATCGTGCCGGGCGTGCGTGGGTCGGGCAGGCCGCCGGTGACCAGAAGGCGCAGGTTCTTCTTTGCAGCGACGATTGCCGCTGCCTCGTCGGTCGCCCCGGGCGCGATGATCACTTCGGTGAAGGTCTTCACGATTTCCTCGGCGGCCTCGGCATCGAGGATGCGGTTGACCGCGACGATGCCGCCGAAGGCCGAGACGGTCGCAGGCCAGCGCCTTGGCGTAGGCGTCCTTCAGCGATGCGCCCTCGGCGACGCCGCACGGATTGGCGTGCTTGATGATGGCAACGGCGGCCGAGCGGGCGGGGTCGAACTCGGCGACCAGTTCGAAAGCGGCATCGGTGTCGTTGATGTTGTTGTAGGACAGCTGCTTGCCTTGCAACTGGCGCGCCGTGGCGACGCCCGGTCGCTTGTCGCCATTGACGTAGAAGCCGGCATTCTGATGCGGGTTCTCGCCATAGCGCATGACGGATTCCAGCCTGCCGCCGAAGGCACGCCAGGTTGGATGCTCGATCTCCAGAGCCTCGGCGAACCAGCCGGAAATCGCCGCGTCGTAGGTGGCGGTGCGGGCAAAGGCCTTGGCTGCCAGCTTCTTGCGGAAATCCAGCGACAGCGAGCCGAAATTCATCTCCAGCGCGTTGAGCACCGAAGCATAGTCGCCGGGATCGGTGACAACAGCGACATAGGCGTGGTTCTTGGCCGAGGCGCGGATCATCGCCGGCCCGCCAATGTCGATGTTCTCGACGATCGACGCGTAGTCGGCGCCGGAGCGGCGCACTTCCTCGAAGGGGTAGAGATTGCAGATGACGAGATCGATGGGCTCGATGCCGTATTTCTGCATCGCCGCGGCATGTTCGGGATCGTCGCGGACGCCCAGCAGCGCGCCATGCACCGACGGATGCAGCGTCTTGACGCGGCCGTCCATGATCTCGGGAAAGCCGGTCAGTTCGGAGACATCGCGCACGGCCATGCCGGCCTCCGCGATCGCCTTGGCCGTGCCGCCGGTCGAAACCAGCTCGACGCCGGCCCCGGCCAGCGCCCTGGCGAAATCGATGAGGCCGGTCTTGTCGAAAACGGAGAGCAGGACGCGGCGGACCGGAACGAGGTCTGGCGCGGGAATGTTCTTGGCGGCGACGGCCATGGCTGGCGGCCTTTCAAGGCTGATTTGAAGGGTCCGCGCGCCGTAGCACATGACGCTCGGAAATCAAACCGGCGCGCGCTGTCCGAGCACGTGATGGCCTGCAATCCAATGGTTTTGGGTGTAGGCTCGCCGATCGTTGGAGGAGCAAAACCATGGCATTTGTCCGTATTGGCCAGTTCAAGGCGTTGCCAGACAGCACCGAGCAACTGCGCGCGATCTACGAAACCGAAGCGATACCCGTCATCCGCGCGGCGAGCGGCAATATCAGCGCCGTGCTGCTGCAGCAGCATCAGGAACGAACCTCGTTCTTAACAATCACTGTCTGGAGCACCATCGAGGACGCTGAGCGTTATGACCGAAGCGGCCAGGCCGCGACGATGGTCGACAAAATACGCTTCGCCTTTGCCGGTCCGCCGTCGCTCAGCACGTATGACGCGTTCGGCATCTCATAGCCGGCGAAACATCGTCTGCCCGAAGCAGTCGAAGGGCCTAATTGTTTTCCGGATGGCCGGCGATGCTGGTGCGCGTCAGCTGCCAATGGACTTCGGAGACGTCCGATGCCTTGAAGGCAAGCACGATCTGGCGGCTGCGGCGCGGGCCGCCAAGTCCGGCGAAATAGATCGATTCCTCCACTTCGGGCGCCACTTCGGCGCAGGTGAACACCCAGCTGTCGGCGGCTTCGGCGGTCAGCACCAGCCGATCATGCTCGTCTTGGAACAGATTGATATCGGGATGGATGTGGAAGCGCACCGTGATGAAGTCGCGCCCGGTGTTGCGGATCGGCGCGCCGCCTGGCCGCTGGAACCGGTCCCTGCCGGCCAGCACATTGCCGTTCGTCGACAGTTTCAGCTCACGCTCGTGCAGAAAACCGAAGCGCTGGGCATAGCCGTCATGGCGGGCGACGAAACCCTGGCTGCCCTTCTGGTCGATACGCTTGCAGGGAACATGCTGCGGGCCGCCGATCAGCGGCGAGCCGAGGAGGTCGTTGAAGCGCAGGGAATGGCTGAAGCGTGCCGATGACGTGTCATTGATGGTGGCGGTCGAGTGTGCTGCCGTTGCTCGGGCCAGCGGCCGGAATTCGGCGGCGCCATAGGTGTCGATGCCGGCATTGACGATATAGTGCTGGCGCCCCGAGGACAGTTCGAAGGCGAGGCATCCGGCGTGCGCCGCATTGGAAACGTCGATCGGTGGCGGCAGGCCAGTGTCGGCGATCACCGTGACGCCGCCCATGGACAAGCGCTCGTAGCCGGAATGCGGTGCATGCAGCAGCGGCGCGCCGGCGGTGTCGTCGTGGCGCAGGATGGTGGCGATGCGATCGTGAATGGTCGCGCCCATGCCGTTGAAGCGGGCGAGGCTGCCGTCCTGGTGGCGAAAGAAGCGCAGCGCCGGCAGCATGCGGTCGATGGCGCCCATCAGCGCCGCCGGCGGCGTTTCGGCCTGATTGGCATAGGTCTGGCGCAGCGGCAGAAGGTCGGCGAGGATTTCCAGAACGGCCATCGGATTGCGAGAGATGTGACCGCCGTCGGGGAGGATCTGATGATCGAGTTCCTCGGCCAGATTGCGGGTCGCGCCGCGCAATGCCGATGCCGGCGCCGGCAGCGACAAAGCGGCAAAGGCAAGCGCGATGCGGGCGCGTAGCCTGTCCTTGCCATCCGGCATTTCGCGCGCCATCGAGCGCAGGTAACGGATCTGAACGGCAAGCGATTTCAGGAAGGCCCGGTAGAACGGATATTCGGCCCCTTGCAGCACCACCGAGGAATGCTGCAGCCAGGCGATGACACGCTTGGCCGTCGTGCCGGGCTCCCAGGCGATGCCGGAGATGTGGTTGCCATGCATGGCGATCCAGTCGGAAACCAGGGCGCGTGCGTTGGCGGCGGCAAGCTCCGTGCCGGCCGCCCGCATGTGGCGCAGCCAGCGAAAGCCGTGCAGCGTCTTCTGCCAGCCGGGATTTGGCACGTTGATCTGGAAGGGCGATTTGCCGCCTGTCTCGACCAGATGGCCCGACAGCGGGTAACGGCCGTAGTAAATCTCGAGCGCGATCTGCGGATCGGCCAGGCGCAGGTCCGGCGGCGCGATCAGCACGCGCTCCGGCGTGCGGCCGGAATAGCGCCAGCGATAGGCAGGCCCGGCACGAAGGCGCCGGCGCGTTTTGCGCCAGAACTCCTTCGCGACAAGCGTCCATAGACGCGTCGTGTTGCCGGCAACAAGTGCCAAAGCCCCTCCTGGTCGTCCACTTCCCCAAAGCAAGTTTATATGATTCAAGAACTTATGCGAAGGCCAATTCCATGGAACGATACCGGTTCACCCGGTTTTGACCCGCATCCACCCCAAAAAGTTTGAAACGCACCGCGGAAGATCGCTAGCCAATCCTGCGCATGCGGGCGGCGAAGAAACCATCCAGGCCGGAGCGTTCCGGCGACCCCAGGTCGAGGTCGGCGGGCGTGGTGCGCAGCGTACCCCGCGCCGTCAGGAACGGATCGATGCCGGCGATCTCTCCCGCATGAAGCGGATCGTCGATGACGCCGGGGGTCTCGGTGAGAAAGGCGCGATGCAGGTCTTCACCTTCCAGCGGGTCGAGCGAGCAGTTGGAAAACACGATCCTGCCGCCCGGCTTGACCAGATTGACGGCGCGGGCGAGCAGCCTGCGCTGCAGGTCGGCGAGCTTTTCGACATCGGCAGCGGTCTTCGTCCAGGGCACGTCGGGATGCCGCCGCACCGTGCCGGTCGAGGAACATGGCGCATCGAGAAGAACCGCGTCGAACAGCTCCGTCGGCTCGTATTTGAGGAGGTCTGCCTGCACGGTCTCCGCCGACAGGCCAAGGCGTTCGAGGTTCTGGGAGAGACGCGCCAGCCGGTTCTTGGAGGTGTCGACCGCGGTGACCCTGGCGCCGGCAAGAATCAATTGTGCGGTCTTGCCGCCGGGCGCCGCACAGAGATCGGCAACGCGAAGCCCGCTGACATCGCCGAACAACCTCGCAGGAAAGCTGGCCGCAGCATCCTGAACCCACCAGGCTCCATCAGCGAAGCCGGGCAATTCCGGGACGGACGCACTGAGCTTTTCCACTCGCACCGTGCCGGTCGGCAGGACGATGCCACCGAGGCGTTCGGCCCATAGCGCGGGGTCGGCCTTGACCGAAAAATCAACCGGCGCCTCATGGCGATGGGCAGAGAGGATTTGCCTGGCCTTATCAGCGCCATAGGCCGCCTTCAGCCGATCCGAAAACCATTTCGGTGCCTCGTCGGTGGTGGCAAGTGCGGCAGGCAGTTCGGTTTCCTTGGCGCGCGCCAGCGTGCGCAGCACCCCGTTGACGAGACCTGAAAAGCGCTGGGTGCGCGGGTCGGACTTGGCGTGGGTGACGGCAAGGTCGACAGCGGCGCTGTCGGGAATGTCGAGGAACAGGATCTGCGCCGCGGCCACGTGCAGGATGTGCGACAGTGCCGTCGCGTTGGGCGGCAGCGACTTTTCCAGGCGCCGGGCCAGCAGGCCGACGATGGTCATGCGATAGCGCAATGCGGTGACCAGGATGGCGCGCACCAGGCCACGGTCGCGCAGATCGAGTGCCTTGTACTGCGGGTGGCCGTTCTCGTGGTCGGTCAGCCCATCCAGCGGCGTCCTGGCGTCGATGACAGCGGCAAGCAGGCGTGCGGCCGCCTTGCGCGCGGCGAGGCCGGCAACGGTGTCGCCGCCTGTACTGTCTTCACGATTGCCTGACATTGCCGGGCGAGGCCTTGCCATGCTCACGACCACGGACCTTTGGGTCCGGTCGGGTTGCGTCCCCACGGGTTGGATTTCGGCCTGGCAGGCTCGGCCGGCGCTTGCGGCTGCGCGGGCCGGTCCCACGGACCGGAGGGCTGCTGCTCGTCCGCTTGCCGTGGAGCCGATGCCCGTCCTGGCGCGCGTGCCGTTTCAAAAGCGGCACCCGAGCCCTCCCGCGCCATCGCCTGCAAGGCGGCGATGCGGTTCTCGGTGCTTGGGTGGGTGGAAAACAGATTGTCCATGCGCTCGCCGGAAAGGGGATTGATGATGAAGAGGTGGGCGGTCGCCGGGTTGCGTTCCGCATCGGGGTTGCGGATGCGTTCGGCGCCACGGGCGATCTTGTCAAGCGCCGATGCCAGCCACAGCGGGTGTCCACAGATTTCGGCGCCGCGCCGGTCGGCCTCGTATTCGCGTGTGCGGCTGACCGCCATCTGCACGACCATCGCGGCAAAGGGCGCCACGATCATGGCGGCGAGCACGCCGACAAAGCCAAACGGGTTGTTGTTGTCGCGGTTGCCGCCGAAGAAGAAGGCGAAATTGCCGAGCATCGAGATGGCGCCGGCAAAGGTCGCGACGATGGTCATGGTCAGCGTGTCGCGATGCTCAACATGGGCGAGCTCGTGCGCCATGACGGCCGCGACCTCTTCATGGGTCAGCGCCTTCAGGAGGCCGGTGGAGGCGGCGACCGCGGCATTTTGCGGATTGCGGCCGGTGGCGAAGGCATTCGGCTGCGGATTGTCGATCAGATACGTCCTGGGCATCGGCAGGCCGGCGCGTTGCGCAAGGCCCTGCACGATCGCGTAATATTCGGGCGCGTTCTTTTCGTCGACCTCGATTGCGTGGTTCATCGACAGCACCATCTTGTCGGCGTTCCAGTAGCTGAACAGATTGGTGCCGGCGGCGACGACCAGCGCGATCATCATGCCGCCTGTTCCGCCGATCAGAAAGCCTACGCCCATGAACAGCGCGGTCATGGCGGCTAGAAGCATGGCGGTGCGAAGTGTGTTCATCGTCTGCTCCTCTGCGGATGGTGATGAAAAGGGGTCGATCCTCGTGGGGTCATCGCTATATGATGGGAAAGGCCTGTCCCTGTTTCAATCCGCTGGAAATATCGCATGAACGACGAAACCAGTAAAACGCCCGCCGGCACGGATGACGCGCCGCCAAAAGAGCTGACGGCCGCCGCCCGCCGCGCACTGGCGGAAGCCGAGGCACGGCGGCAAGATTATCGCCAGAAGGAAGCCGCGCTGCCCCGCGAGATCGGCGGCCGTGGCGGCAAGGAACCCGGCCGCTACGGCGACTGGGAGGTCAAGGGCCTGACCAGCGATTTCTAGGAAGCCGCCGCGGCTTGTGTCCGCTCCATGCCGATACGGCCCTGGGCGTCCGTGACCGCCCTCAGACCATCATAGTCGAAGATGGTGGCGTGCGCTGTTGCCATCGGGTGCTGATGTGTGGCGGTGACGACGAGCACCTCGGCTCCGGCAGCCTCGCCCGCCTGGATGCCGGGCGTTGCATCCTCGAAAACAAGGCAGTCGCTGGCATCAAAGCCGAGCCGCTCGGCCCCCAGCCGGAAACAATCGGGAGCCGGCTTGCCATGCGCTACGTCCTCGGCCGTGACAAGAGTGGCCGGAACCGGAATGCCCGCGGCCTCGATCCGCCTCAGCGCCAGCACGCGCGGTGATGACGTAACAATGGCCCAGCGCTTTGGCGGCAGCGAGTCCAGGAAGGCGGCCGCGCCGGGGAGTGCTTCGATTCCCGCGACATCGGCGATTTCATCGCGGGTAATCTGGTCCGCTTCCCGCTGCGGGTCAACGCCTGGGAGGGCCAGCCTGCGAACGGTTTCGATCGCCCTCCTGCCGTGCATCGTCGGCAAGAAAGCCGCCACGTCGAGACCGTGGCGGGTCGCCCATGCGCTCCACACCCGCTCTGCCGCGGCGGTCGAATTGAGCAATGTGCCGTCCATGTCGAACAGGAATGCGGCGAATTTTCTGCCTGCGAGCATTGGTTTCCTTGATGGCTGTTCACGGAACTATCGATTCCAGACAACCGTATCGGTGCGGTGGTGGATTTGAAAGACGCGGGGCGTTTTTCGCCTGGGCTCAGGGAACCATGCCCGGCCCTACCGCGTTTCAACAGTTCTGACCTCCATGTCGATTGAAGGGGACCCGCGATGCTGATCCGGCTCGGCTACGAAATCTCCATTGAATGCACACAGGCCACACCCATTGTTTCGCTGCTCGAGATCCACAGGGATCGCCAGCCCACAATCAAGCGGCAGACACGCGTGCTGACGTCGCCTTCCGTCCATACGCGCCTTTATCACGACCTTCACGGCAATGCCTGCCGGCGCTTCACGGCGCCTCCTGGCGGCTTTCGCATTCTCTATGACGCCGTCGTCGAGGATGGCGGCCAGACGGATGAGGTCAACACGCTTGCCAGGGAAGTGCCGGTAGCGGAACTGCCGGACGAGGTGCTCGGCTACCTGCTTGGCAGCCGCTATTGCGAGACCGACCATCTCAGCGGACTTGCCTGGCAACTGTTCGGCCATGTCCCGGCGGGTTGGGCGCGCGTCCAGGCGATCGTCGACTATGTCCACAATCGCCTGTCCTTCGGATATGGCTATGCGCGGCCGACCCGAACGGCGGCGCAGGCGCATGAGGAACGGGTCGGCGTCTGCCGCGACTTCGCGCATCTGGCGATCACGCTTTGCCGCTGCATGAACATTCCCGCCCGTTATGTGAACGGCTATCTCGGTGATATCGGCGTGCCCATCGACCCCGCACCGATGGATTTTTCGGCGTGGCTGGAAGTGTTCCTCGACGGCAAATGGTACACATTCGACGCCCGTCACAACATGCCGAGGATCGGCCGCGTCGTCATCGCGCGCGGTCGTGACGCCACCGACGTGCCGCTGCTGCACAGTTTCGGTCCGCATCGGCTCAGCCTGTTCAAGGTCTGGACCTACGAGCAGGAAGGCAATCTGTTCAATCCGCCTTATCACGCTGTCGACAAGACAGTCAGCGCGCACATGCTGGCATAGAGCCTGTCCCATCCCGATGGTGTCGGGATGGGACTCTATCTTCTTGCTTGACCATGATCTCTGGACAAACGGGGACCGTTTGTCCGAGAAACCGGTTTCCACTTTGGGCGACATGCACTGGTCACGGCATCAGCTGGCGGTGATCCGCTCTGGCACAGTCCGGCTGTGCCGCCGCGGGACGCGTTCCAGACGGCTCCTTTTGGGTGGACCAGATCGTGGTAAGCGCCAGGTAAACGGCGCGAGAGTTGCTGTCGCGTTTACGGATTGTTGACCCTGTCTTCCTGACAAAACCCAACAAAAACAAAGAGTTTGTGTCGCCTGCCCTGCCTTTGGGCGATTGGCGGCGTCATCCGGCTGGAATCCTGCATCGAACCTTCCCGGCGACGAGGCCGAGGCGAGGAGAGGCAACAGGATGCGGAATTACGGGGGTCTTGTTCACGCGATTGGCGGTTTCGCCAAGGATCGCGGTGGAAATTTCGCAGTCCTGTTCGGCCTTACCGCCTCGGTCTTGGCGCTGGCCGTCGGCTTCTCGGTCAACCTGTCCCAGCTCTACAATGCCAGGTCGAGCCTGCAGGGCGTGGTCGATGCCGCCGTCACCTCGACGGCGCGTGATCTGACGACCGGCGTCATCAAGGAGGCCAATGCGAACGCGTCGGTGCAGGCCTTTCTCGATGCCAACAACTCGGCGGGCATCCTGCAGGCCAATCAGATCGTTCTCGACAAATTGACGGTCGACCCGATTGCCAAGACGGTGCAGGCGGATGTTTATGTCAACATCGCGTTCTATTTCCCGCTGTTCAGCATCGGCAACATGCAGCGCGTGCCTGTCTCGACCACGGCCGTCTATTCGGACAAGACGATCGAGGTGGCCATGATGCTTGACGTGACAGGATCCATGGCCGGCCAGAAAATCAAGGATCTCAAGGCCGCCGCGAGCAACGCGGTCGACACATTCCTCGCCGGCCAGGATTTGTCCAAGCCTCGGGTGCGCGTATCCATTGTGCCTTACGCCAATTCGGTGAATGCCGGCACGCTTGCCGCCAGCAGCGTTTATGTCGAAACGTCCACCAGCCAACGCAAACAGGCGCCGGGCAACAACGACCCGCAATACGTCTCGGCATCACCGCGTCCGGACAATTGCGCAACCGAACGCAAGGGTGTCGATCAGTATTCAGACGCTGGCCCCGACTCCAGCATGGTCAATCGCGATTATCTGCTTTCGGGCTTCGCGCAACAGACAGGCACCGCCGCTTGTCCATCGGCCACGTTGATACCGCTGACGGCCGACGCCACGGCGCTCAAGAATGTGATCAAGACCTTCGTCGCCTCCGGCGGCACTGCCGGTCACGTCGGCGTGCAATGGGCCTGGTACATGCTTTCGGAAAACTGGGGCAGCGTGATGAAGGCCTCGGAACGGCCGGCCAAGATGGATCCCAAGAAGGTCGCCAAATACGCGATCCTGATGACCGACGGCGAGTTCAACCTGTCCTATTTCGACGCCAGCACCGTCAACCAGGTGTACAATGACGCCGGCAAGGAACCGACCCGCACGGCGGCGAAGAAGCTTTGCGCCGCCATGCGTGACAAGGGCATCGAGATATTCACCATCGGCTTCGATCTCAACGAGACGAACGCCAAGGCAACCCTGCAGGATTGCGCCAGCCCGGACAGCGGCGGCATCAAGCATTTCTACCAGGCCGCCAACGGCGCCGAACTCGACACCGCGTTCCAGACCATCGCCCGCAACATCGAGCGCCTGGCGCTGAGCAAATAGCATCGCGGAAAAGGAAAAGGCCGCCGCTTCTTGCGAAGCCGGCGGCCTTCCGTGTTTCCGTCCATGGCGCGGCCCAATGGCGGCGACCTGTGAGGTCACCCGCCGCGCATCTCGCGCCTTAACGGGAAGACTGCTTCCCGAAAGTGCAATCCGCTGAGGCCACGTTCTGGAAAACGAAATCACTCGACATCGGATCACCTCCTTTCGATTTGTTGAACACACCATGATGATGGGGTCTCATCCGGTAAATGGCAAGGCGTCACCCTCAAAAAGCCGGTAGTGTGTCTTTCCGGACGAACCGGCTTGCAGTCCAGGGGCAAACGGACAACATTGTTGCATTGGCTTCGGGGAGGGAGCATGGACGCCACCGACAAGGCCGCGCGGATAGTTCGAACGGTCATTGAAACGCTGAAGCCGGGTTTTGCGATCAAGCTCTGGACGGGCGAGCGGATCGGCCCCATCACGGGCCCGGTGCTCACCATCAACGACCCAGACATTGTCTGGCAGATCCTGCGCCGCCCTTCTCTCTCGACCCTGATCGAGATGTGGATTTCCAAGGCGGTCGATGTGGAAGACGGATCGCTGTTCGATTTCTACGCCCTGCCATCGCAAGGCAAGCTCAGGTCGAAGCTCAAGACATTGCCGAAACTGGCAATCCTGCGCGACCTGCCCGCCGTGCTGTTTTCGCGAAAGCAGATGACGGCGCCGGTCGACCTTGCCGGACGAAACCCTTTCGTCAGCGGATCGAGCAAGCAGGCGATCCAGCATCACTATGATATTTCAAATGCCTTCTACCGGCTCTTTCTCGACGAGCGCATGGTCTACAGCTGCGGATACTTCAAGGATTTCGCCAGCGACATTGATCAGGCGCAGGCCGACAAGCTCGACCACATCTGCCGCAAGCTGCGGCTGAAGCCGGGCGAGCGGCTGCTCGACATCGGCTGCGGTTGGGGCGCGATGCTGATCCATGCCGCGAAACATTACGGCGTCACCGGCCACGGCGTCTCGTTGTCGGAAGCCCAGACCGAACTCGCCCGTCAGCGCATTCGCGCCGAGGGGCTGGAGGACAAGATCACCATCGAGATAAGGTCCTACGCCGAACTCACCGGCACCTTCGACAAGATATCGTCGATCGGCATGTTCGAGCATCTGGGGCTCGCCAACCATGCCACCTATTTCTCCACCATCCATCGGCTGCTGAAGCCGGGCGGCATCTATCTGCATCATGCCATCACCAGACGCAGCAAGGGAGACATGAAGAAAACCCTGCGCAAGGGGCCGGAATACAAGGCGCTGATCAAATACATCTTCCCCGGCGGCGAACTCGACACGATCGGCATGACGCTCGGCAATTTCGAAGCGCATGGCTTCTTCGTCTACGACGTCGAGAACCTGCGCGAGCACTATGCCCGCACCTGCCGGCTGTGGGCCGAGCGCCTCCATGCCCGGTTCGACGAAGCGATCGCCGAGGTTGGAGAAGCCAGGGCGCGGCTCTGGCTGCTCTATCTTACCGGCTGTTCAATCACCTTCGAGCGTGCCTCGGCGCAGATTTTCCAGACTGTCGTGACCAAACGCGCGCGAGGCCCAAGCGGGCTGCCGCCGACGCGGGCGGACCTTTACCGGTAGCGACCCGCTCGGCCCAATCGCGCGTCGAGGACAGCGACCGACTGATGAGGCCGGCAAGGTTCCACACGATGCAGGCAGCTTAAATAAGCCTTTTTCGCCTGTTCGGCTGTCGGCGGCCCGGCTTCAGATTCCGACGGAGGAGAGACGCCCCGATGCAGCGCCTGTGGAAGCCTTCGGATCCCATATCGAACAAGGCTACCTGGCATGCGATGCCCAAGTGGTTGTTGAGGCTCCTGGTTTTCCTGGTAGCAGGCCTGCCAGCCGCGCCGCTCGTCGCCGCCACGCAGCAGATGGCCGCCGCGACATGGTTCAATCCCAATCAGCCTTGGGGAGAGCGCCGACCTGTAACGGCTGCGGACCGGGCGTTGATCGCAAGCTATCGCTCCGGACGGAAGAAGCCGGTCATCGATACGAACTTCACAGACCCGGCGGAGTTCCAATCGCAATGGTCGCTGCAATCGGACGACCGTGGGGACCTGCAATCTTGCCGTCAGCCGCGCAACGTGGTGACCACCCAAACAGGCCTCGAGCTCAGGACGCTGGACGCCGTGAAATGTCATGCGAAATGGTCTACCGGCTTCGCGACCAGCAAATCGAAGCAGTCGTACGGATTTTTCGAAGCCAGTATCAAGGTGGCCGACATCGATGGGCTCAACAATGCCTTCTGGCTTGTGAGCGAAGACGCTTTCGAGATCGACATCGCGGAGGTGCACTTCCCCAACGATTTGCATATGACCCTTCATAACTGGGTCACCAGCGCCGGCACCGGGGTTGGGTTCGACAGCAAGTTCAGCGGCGACCTGTCGAAAGGGTTCCACGACTTTGGCGTCCTTTGGACACCGACGGACATCATCTTCGAGGTCGATGGCGAACCAGTCGCGGCGATCGCGACCCATGGCGCGATCAAGAAGCCGGTGGACATCCGCTTTTCAACCGCTCTGGCCTTCTTTGCCGGCAAAATTCCCGACAAGCCCGCCGGGCACTCCATGTATGTCAGGTCGCTGCGCGTCTACCCACTATAAAGCAAGGCGTGGCTCGGGAGGCTGTTGGATCGTCAACGCCCACCCGCGGCGGCAAGGCCAGCACCCTAACGCCGGCATCAATCCACTAGACGAATCGCATCGCCGCGCCGACCGCCACTGATGCCGGCTGGTCGACCGTGCAGTAGACACCCAGATTGTGCGCGTTGTGGCGAACCAGGTTGCGCAGGATCGCCGGATCGTTGTCGAAACCGTCCTGGGCAATGATGGTGAAGCCGCAGCGGCGGCACGGCTCCGAAATCGTCAACAACAGGTCGCCGATGGCCAGCTTGCGGCCGATCCATTCCGTTTCCGGAAAGGATCCTTCGACCGCGGCCATGTCGACCACGATGTTGGGCCGGAAACGGCGTGGGTCGGCCGCACCCTGCGGATGCAGCGCCTTCAGCCGCGCCAGCGACGCTGTGGTCAGCAGATGAATGGGCGCCTTGCGATAGCGTTCCTCGGTTAGTGCTCCCGAATAGTCGGGCGTCGCATCGTCCCGGCGAAACGGCCGGATCGAAGCCTCGAAGCCGAGATAGGCTGATACGGCGCGGTCGCTTTCGGCGCCGGGCGCGGCCAGCCAATCACTGCCCGGCGTCGCGATCTCCAACTGCCGGGTTTCCGACAGCCGGGTCCGGATGCGCGGCACCTTATGCCATTTCGCCGCGCGATCCGGCCGGGCGATCTCATTGTCCGACACATCGACAAGGCCGAACAGCCGGTCGCCGTCGATGGTCTCCAGGCTAACCGAAATCGTGTCCAGGCGTTCCCCGGCGAGCGAACTCGCCGGATAACGCCAAAGCTCGGTCACGCTACCCAGTGTTGCCACTTCCCGCGTCAGCCTTTCTTGTTCTGCCGGTTGGCGATCAGGTCGTCGACGACAGCCGGATCGGCAAGCGTCGAAGTATCGCCAAGTGCGGCAAAATCATCCTCGGCGATCTTGCGCAGGATACGCCGCATGATCTTGCCCGAGCGCGTCTTGGGCAGGCCGGGCGCGAACTGGATCTTGTCGGGCGAGGCGATGGCGCCGATCTCCTTGCGGACATGGGCGACAAGGTCCTTGCGCAACTCTTCGGTTGCTTCCACCCCCCTCATCAGGGTGACGTAGCTGTAGATACCCTGGCCCTTGATGTCGTGCGGATAGCCGACGACGGCGGCCTCCGAAACCGTCTCATGGCTGACCAGCGCCGATTCGACCTCGGCCGTGCCCATGCGATGACCGGAGACGTTGATGACATCGTCGACACGGCCGGTGATCCAGTAGTAGTCGTCGGCGTCGCGGCGGCAGCCGTCACCGGTGAAGTACTTGCCCTTGTAGGTCGAGAAATAGGTCTGGATGAAGCGCTCGTGATCGCCGTAGACGGTGCGCATCTGGCCGGGCCAGGAATCGGTGATGCAGAGATTGCCGTCGGCCGCACCTTCCAGCACCTTGCCCTCGCCGTCGACCAGTTGCGGCTTGACGCCGAAGAAGGGCCGCGTCGCCGAACCTGCCTTGAGGTCGGTGGCGCCCGGCAGCGGCGTGATCAGGATGCCGCCGGTCTCGGTCTGCCACCATGTGTCGACGATCGGCACCTTGCCGTTGCCGACGACGTTGAAATACCACTCCCAGGCTTCCGGGTTGATCGGCTCGCCGACCGAACCCAGCACGCGCAGCGATTTGCGCGACGTCTTCTTCACAGGCTCGTCGCCGGCACCCATCAGCGCGCGCAAGGCCGTCGGCGCTGTGTAGAAGATGTTGACCTTGTGCTTGTCGATGACTTCCCAGAAGCGTGACTGCGACGGATAGTTCGGCACACCTTCGAACATCAGCGTGGTGGCGCCGTTGGCGAGCGGGCCGTAGACGATGTAGCTGTGGCCGGTGACCCAGCCGACATCGGCGGTGCACCAGTAGATGTCGCCGTCATGGTAGTCGAAGACATATTGGTGCGTCATCGAGGCATAGACGAGATAGCCGGCGGTGGTGTGCAGCACGCCCTTCGGCTTGCCGGTCGAGCCCGAGGTGTAGAGGATGAACAGCGGATCCTCGGCCTTCATTTTCTCCGGCTTGCATTCGGGCTTAACCGTCGCGACCTCGTCGTGGTACCAGACGTCGCGGCCAGGCGCCCAGCCGATCTTGCCGCCGGTGCGGCGCACGACGACGACATTCTTGACCATCACGTGGTGCCTGGCGGCGATGTCGATGGCCTTGTCGGTGTTTTCCTTCAGCGGGATCGGCTTGCCGCCGCGCAGGCCTTCGTCGGCGGTGATGACGAAAGTCGATTCGCAGTCGACGATGCGGCCGGCCAATGCGTCCGGCGAAAAGCCACCGAAGACGATCGAATGGATGGCGCCGATACGCGTGCAGGCCAGCATCGCATAGGCGGCCTCCGGGATCATCGGCATGTAGATGGTGACGCGGTCGCCCTTCTTGACGCCGTGCTTCTTCATCACATTGGCGAGCCGGCAGACATGCTCGTAAAGCTCGTTATAGGTAATCTTCTTGTCGTCGTAGGGATTGTCGCCTTCCCAGATGATGGCGGTCTGGTCGCCGTGCTTCTTCAGGTGCCGGTCGATGCAGTTGTAGGAGACGTTGGTCAGCCCATCCTCGAACCATTTGATCGAGACCTTGCCGTCGAAGGAGGTGTTCTTGACCTTGGTGAAGGGCTTGAACCAGTCGATCCGCTTGCCGTGCTTGCCCCAGAACTTGTCCGGGTTCTTGACGCTCTCGGCATACCATTTCAGGTAGGTGTCATTGTCGATCAGGGCGTTCTTTTTCCACGCCGGCTGGACGCGATGGATCTTTGCCTCGGACATGTCTTCGCTTTCCTCCCGAAACCAAACCGCCGGCTTGGCCGCCAGCGGGGATCGCGGCGACACGGCCGCGAATTCGGCGGCATTATTACCAGTTCCGCGTTGACGGCAATATTAGACATTGGGTTTGCGCGGCGGGATGCCGCACGTCCCGACCGAGCCGCTATCAGCACTCGAGAGAGTTCGCTGCTAACCGCATGTTTTTGCGGGATAAACCTGACACCGATCACGAAAATATCAATAGACGATTAAGTAATGAAGCGCAGAATCATCATTGGGAGGAGAAGGAGACTCGAACCCAGAGGACCACAATGCGCGACCACGCCGAAATGGACCTGATGCTCAAGGGCTATGGGCTGACCACGGCCAAGATTCTCTATCATTTCCCCGACCATCCGCACCTGCTGCAGAGCTTCATCTGGCAGGATTACGACATCGCCCCGAAGTTTCCGGTGTTGATCCGGTTCATCGAGTTCTGGAAGGCCAAGCTCGAGGGCCCGCTGCATTCGGTTGTCTACACGCACCAGAAGCTGATCGCGCCGAACGAATGGCGCAAGGTCGACGGGGAATTCGTGCTGCACTGAAGAGTGGCCGCGGACGGTCTGTTTCCATTCTCGTGCGGCGACAGCCAAGCGGCAGTCGGCTATGGTTGGCGGGCGGCGCGGCAAGGCAGAGTGCCCGGCGTCCGCGATCGGGAGAACGGACATGACCGCTTTCGACTATGCCGCACTGCTGCTTCGTGTCAGCGTCGGCGGACTGTTTCTTGCCCATGCCTATCTGAAATACTTCGTCTTCACGCCCAAGGGCACGACCGACTATTTCCAGTCGCTCGGCGTACCCGGCTATTTCGGCTTGATCGCCATCGCCGCCGAAACGGCCGGCGGTCTTGGCCTGATCTTCGGTGTCGCCACGCGGCTGGCGGCGATCCTGCTCATTCCCCTGATGGCGGGCACGATCGTGCTCGTCCACGGCAAGAATGGTTTCTGGTTCACCAATGCGGGCGGCGGCTGGGAATATCCGGCGCTGTGGATCGTCTGCCTGATCGTCATCGCCCTGATCGGCAGCGGCCAGGCGGCGCTTTGGCCGATCTGGGGATAGGTTGTCCAAGGCTTGGGTCGCGCATCACGCGACCCAAGCGACGGGATGTCAGGCCGCCGGCGGGTTGAGCCGTGCGAAGCCTTCCTGCCGGTGATAGGGAAAGTAAGGATAGGGCGCGGTTACCGCGCTCGCCGCGTCGAGCGTCTTCATCTGCTCTGGCGTCAGCGTCCAGCCGACGGCGCCAAGGTTCTGGCGCAACTGCTCCTCGTTGCGGGCGCCGATGATGACGGATGAAACGGTCGGGCGCCGCAGAAGCCAGTTGATGGCGATCTGCGGCACTGTCTTGCCGGTTTCCTCGGCCACTGTGTCGAGGGCATCCATGACCCGGTAGAGATGTTCGTCCTCGACCGGCGGCCCGAAGCTCGCCGTGTCATGCAGCCGGCTCTTTTCCGGCAGTGGCTGTCCGCGACGGATCTTGCCGGTGAGCCGGCCCCAGCCGAGCGGGCTCCACACCAGCGCGCCGACACCCTGGTCGAGGCCGAGCGGCATGAGCTCCCATTCATAGTCGCGGCCGACCAGCGAATAATAGACCTGATGCGCTGCGTAGCGCGGGTAGCCGTGCTTGTCGGCTTCCGCCAGCGACTTCATCACTTGCCAGCCGGAGAAATTGGAGACGCCGACGTAGCGCAGCTTGCCGGAGCGCACGAGCTCGTCAAGCGTCGACAGCACCTCCTCGATCGGCGTGCCGGCATCGAAGGCATGCAGCTGCAAGAGGTCGATGTAGTCGGTGCCGAGGCGCTTCAGCGCGGCGTCCACGGATTTGATCAGCCGCGAACGTGACGAGCCGTAATCGGCCGGCCCGTCGCCCATCGGCAGCGAGGTCTTGGTCGAGATCAGCACCGCGTCGCGACGGCCCTTGATGGCTTCGCCAAGCACTTCTTCCGAAGCGCCATTCGAGTAGACATCGGCGGTATCAAACAGGTTGACGCCGGCCTCGAGGCAGATGTCGATCAGCCGCCGCGCTTCGTTGGCATCACTGTTGCCCCAGGCGCCAAACAGCGGGCCGGATCCGCCAAGGGTGCCCGCGCCGAATGAAAGTGCCGGCACTTTCAGGCCGGATGAGCCGAGACGTCGATAGTCCATGATTTTACTCCTGATGATGTGGAACGGGGGAATGTCGAATAGGGAGCTGGCTTGCGGTCACGACCGGATGGAGGCAGGCGCGCCGAGCGCAGGCGTGCGATCGAGACGTAGTGCCGTTCCCGCCACGACAAGGGCCGCGAGCGGCAGCAAGGCAGCGACCCAGGTGAGCGAACCCAGGCCAAGGCCATGGGCGATGACCGCACCACCGAGCCAGGCGCCGGCGGCATTGCCGAGATTGAAGGCGGCGATGTTGAAGGACGAGGCGAGGCTCTGGCCGGCTCCTTGCGCTTTCTCCAACACCCACATCTGCAGTGGCGCCACGGTGGCGAAGGCAGCAGCACCAAGCAGGCCGACATAGATGACGGCCATGACCTGGCTGTGGATCGCGAAGGTCATGGTTGCCAGCACCACGGCCAACACGACGAGACTGCCCAGCACAGCCGGCACCAGCCAGCGGTCGGCAACCTTGCCGCCGGCGAGATTGCCAGCGATGAGGCCGCCGCCGAAGACGAGCAGGATCGGGGACACCGCGGCTTCCTTGAAGCCGCTGATCTCGGTCAGCAACGGGGCGATGTAGGTGAAGACGGCGAAAACGCCGGCATAGCCGAGCACGGTGGTGGCGAGGCCGAGCAGGACCGGCGTTCGGCGAAGCACGGCGAGATCGGCGCGCAGGTCGCTCTTTTCGGGGGCTGTCTGGCTACGTGGCACCAGAAGCAGGATGACGGCGAAGGCCGCCAGGCCGACCACGGTTACCGCCCAGAAGGTCGCCCGCCAGCCAAAGGCCTGGCCGAGCCAGGTGCCGAAGGGAACGCCGAGGATGTTGGCGATCGTCAGCCCAGTGAACATGAGCGCGATGGCCGAGGCCTTCTTGTTGGGCGCGACCAGGCCGGTGGCGACAACCGAGCCAACGCCGAAGAAGGTGCCATGGGCAAAGGCGGTGATGACGCGCGCGCCCATCAGCGTCCAGTAGTCCGGAGCCAGCGCACAGGCGAGATTGCCAAGCGTGAAGATCGCCATCAGTGCCAGGAGCACCGTCTTGCGTGGCCAGTTGCCGGTGGCGATGGTCAGCAGGGGTGCGCCGATGACGACGCCGAGCGCATAGCCGGAAATGAGCTGGCCGGCGGCCGAGATCGAGACACCGAGATCCTTGCTGACATCGAGCAGCAGACCCATGATGACGAATTCGGTGACGCCGATGCCAAAGGCACCAGCGGCGAGGGCATAGAGAGCAAGAGGCATGGGGTTCTCACTTCGAAGACGGGCGGTTGATGCAATGGGCGCCTCGTCCAAACCGCGCCCCCGACCTGAAAGATCGTGCCGGCATGCATTGTGAACCAGACTTGCCTTGGGAACATTTTCTGTGAAATAGATTCACAGATGGCCAGACACGACGTCAACCGCTCCGGCGAGATAGAAGTGTTTGTCCGCGTTGTGGAGGCGGGCAGCTTTTCAGCCGCGGCGCGCATGTTGCGCATGACACCGTCGGCGGTAAGCAAGCTGATCGCGCGGCTGGAGGCTCGGCTTGGTGCGCGGCTGGTCAGCCGTTCGACGCGCAAGCTGCAACTCACCCCGGAAGGGACCGCATTCTACGATAGCGGTCTGCGCATCCTGGCCGACCTGGCGGCCGCCGAGCGCGAGGCGGCAGCGGGGGCCGCGCCGCGCGGGCGGCTTCGCGTCAACACCTACGTACCCTTCGGGGTACACCGGCTGATCCCGCTTCTGCCCGATTTCCTCGAACGCTATCCCGAGATTTCGGTCGATCTGGTGCTGACCGACAGCGTCATCGACCTGATGGCGGAACGGGCCGATGTCGCCGTTCGAGCGGGGCCACTCAGCGAATCCCGGCTGGTGGCGCGCAAGCTCGGGCAAAGCCCGGTGGTGGTCGTTGCCGCGCCGAGCTATCTAGGCATGCATGGCACGCCGCTGACACCGGCCGATCTCGATGGGCATAATCGCATGGGCTTCTGCTTCGTGCGGCATGTCGACGGCTGGCCGTTCCTCGACGAGGCCGGCAACGCCGTCACGGTCCCGATCACGGGCAACACCCTGGTCAGCGACGGCGAGGCGATGCGGCTGATGACACTTGCCGGAGCCGGCATCTCCAGGCTGGCGCGCTGGCATGTCGCTGGCGATATCGCCGCCGGTCGGCTGGTACCGCTGCTGGAGGGCTTCAATCCCGGTGACCAGGAGGTCACCCACGCGGTCTATGTAGGACAGGGCCGGCATCTGCCGGCGCGCGTGCGCGCGTTTCTCGATTTCCTGGCCGAGACCGTGCGGCTGACCTGACAGGAGCAGGCTCTCGGGAGCCGTCGGGCTCCCGAGATGTCTGGCTGGGCGCTATGCTTTCGGTGTGAACGGCGCCGGGCGTCGGCCCGCCGCCTGGCGTTCGAGCATCCAGCCGGGATATTCGGCCGGCAGCGCGCTGACCTCGTCGAGACGGACAAGATCATCCGTGTCGAGCTTCAGCTGGGTCGCGGCGAGGTTCTGTTCGAGCTGTTCCATGCGGCTGGCGCCGATGATGACGCTCATCACAAAGGGTTTCGCCAGCACATAACCGAGCGCCACCGTGGCGACGCTGACATCGTGCTTGCGTGCGATCTCGCGCATCACCGCGACAGCCGCCCAGGCACGGTCCTCGTTGACCGGCGGGAAGTTGAAGCTGGCGCGGCGGCCCTCGCCATTGCCAGCTGCGCCAGGTCCGTATTTGCCGGACAGCAGGCCGCCCGCCAGCGGCGACCAGACCATCAGTCCAAGCTTCTCCTCGTTGAGCAAAGGCACGATCTCGCGCTCGAGGTCGCGGCCGGCGATCGAGTAGTAGGACTGGATGGTCTCGAAACGGGCAAAGCCCTTGCGGTCGGCAATGCCCAGCGCCTTGGCGATGCGCCACGCCGCCCAGTTGGAAACGCCGACATAGCGAACCTTGCCGCTGGCAACGAGGTCGTCCAGCGCCCGCAAGGTCTCGTCGATCGGCGTCACGGTGTCGGTGCCATGCAGCTGGTAGAGGTCGATATGGTCGAGTTGCAGGCGCTCCAGGCTGGCATCGACCGAATCCATGATGTGGCCTCGCGACGAGCCCCGCTGGTTCGGGCCCTCGCCCATGGCGCCGTGGACCTTGGTGGCGATGACCACGTTCGACCTGGCGACGCCGAGATCCCTGAGCGACTGGCCGAGCAGTCGCTCGGACTCGCCGAACGAGTAGACGTCGGCCGTGTCGAAGAAGTTGACGCCGGCGACCAGCGAGCGGGCAACGATCTCGTTCACGCCCTTCTGGTCGAGGCTGGCGATCAGGCCCCATTGGGCATTTTCCCCGGCGGCGCCGAAGGTCATGGTGCCGAGGCACAGTTCGGAGACGAACATCCCCGTATTTCCAAGCTGATTGTAACGCATGGGTGGAGACTCCAAGAGAATTGTGATGACGCAAGGCGAATAGGAACGGTACGTTTCGTTTCTAGACTTGGCGTAATGGACCTTTCAAGCTGGACCATCCTCGGTCGACCGCCATTACCGCTGCATTTATGATGGTGGTCTCAGAATTTATCAGAGATCAACGGCTCGGATCATCGTGTTCGAGCGGCGATTGACCTCCTCGACGAGGTCGTCATCCCACTCGGGACCGGAAAGACGATATTCCGCAAGCGAAGGTTTTTCAGCGACAAACCGTTCAGAGTCCTCGACAGCCAGCACGACGGCAACTGGCATTCCGCGCACGCTAATGGTTTGCGGCCCTTTTTCGCGAGACTGACCTACCAGTTTCGAGAGATTGCTCTTTGCGCTCTGAATATCCCATTTCATAAGGGCTGCCCGCTGAATAGCTTCGCAAATTATACACCAGACCAGCAGAGCTACTACCGGCTGCCGAAAATCGCAGAACCGACCCTGACACTGGTGGCGCCGAAGGCTATCGCCGTCTCGTAGTCGCCGGACATGCCCATCGACAGTTTGGCGGCGCCGGCCTCGCGCGCAAGTTTTTCCAACAGTGCAAAATGCGGGCCGGGGTTCTCGTCGGCCGGCGGGATGCACATCAGGCCTTCGATGGCGAGGCCATGGGTATCGCGGCAGCGGGCGACGAAGGCGACGGCCTCGCGGGGCTCGATGCCGGCCTTCTGGGGTTCGGAACCGGTGTTGACCTGGACATAGAGTTTTGGAGCGCGGTCCTGCCTCGCGATCTCCTTGGCGAGTTCGGCGGCGATCTTCTCGCGATCGACCGTCTCGATGACATCGAACAGGGCCACCGCTTCCTTCGCCTTGTTCGACTGCAGCGGGCCGATGAGATGCAGCTCGATATCGGGGAAAGCCTCCTTTAGAGCCGGCCATTTGCCTTGCGCTTCCTGCACGCGGTTTTCGCCGAAGACGCGCTGGCCGGCCTCGATCACCGGCTGGATGTCGGCGGTGTCGAAGGTCTTGGAAACCGCGACCAGTGTTACGCCGCCGGCCTCGCGAGCCGCCTCGCGCTCGGCGGCGGCGATCCTGGCCCTGACCGCGAAAAACTGCTGAACGGCGTCGCCCATGTCTGAATCCTGCTGTTTTGACCCGCGTTTTTAACCGACGCGATACCCATATGGTTGACGGGTTTGCCAAACCATGGTGAACACCCGGACCACATTCCCTGAACTGCCGAGCTGTCGCCCGCAGTCCGCGATGCTTTTAAGTGAAAAACGTCCCATGGCAACCGAACGATACAATCCGCGCATATCAGAGCCCAAATGGCAGAAGGCCTGGGACGCCAAGAAGCTGTTCGAAGCTGACAACAACGATCCGCGCCCGAAATACTATGTGCTGGAGATGTTCCCCTATCCGTCGGGGAATATCCATATCGGACACACCCGCAACTACACGATGGGCGACGTGGTGGCGCGCTACAAGCGGGCCAAGGGGTTCAACGTGCTGCACCCGATGGGCTGGGATGCCTTCGGCATGCCGGCCGAAAACGCGGCCATGCAGAACAAGGTCCATCCCAAGGAATGGACCTACAAGAACATCGCCGCCATGCGCGAGCAGCTCAAGGTCATGGGCCTGTCGCTGGACTGGGCGCGCGAATTCGCCACCTGCGACGTCGACTATTACCACCGCCAGCAGATGCTGTTCCTCGACTTCGTCGAGAAGGGGCTGGTGACGCGCAAATCCTCCAAGGTCAACTGGGACCCGGAGGACATGACCGTGCTCGCCAACGAGCAGGTCATCGATGGCCGTGGCTGGCGCTCCGGCGCGCTGGTCGAACAGCGTGAGCTGACCCAGTGGTTCTTCAAGATCACCGATTTCGCGCAGGACCTGCTGGACTCGCTCGACGGCCTCGACGAATGGCCCGAAAAAGTGAAGCTGATGCAGCAGAACTGGATCGGCCGTTCCGAGGGCCTGCTGATCCGCTGGCCGCTGGCCTCGGACGTTGCCGGCGAACACGAACTGGAAGTCTACACGACCAGGCCCGACACCATTTTCGGCGCCTCTTTCATGGCGATCGCCGCCGACCATCCGCTGGCCAGGAAGGCCGCCGAGAACAATCCAGCGCTGGCGAAGTTCATCGAAGAGATCCGCCACATGGGTACTTCGGTGGCGGCGCTGGAGACGGCCGAGAAGAAGGGTTTCGACACCGGCATCCGCGTTGTCCATCCGTTCGACGACAGCTGGACGCTGCCTGTCTACGTCGCCAATTTCGTGCTGATGGAATACGGCACCGGCGCCATCTTCGGCTGCCCGGCGCACGACCAGCGTGACCTCGACTTCGCCAATAAATACGGCCTGTCGGTGGTGCCGGTGGTGATGCCGGAGGGCGAGAATCAGGCGACCTTCCAGATCATCGACGTGGCCTACGGCGATGACGGCGCGATGATCAATTCGCGTTTCCTCGACGGCATGAAGCCGACCCAGGCTTTCGACGAGGTGGCCAGGCTGCTGGAGCAGAAGACGATCGGCAACCGGCCGATGGCCGAGCGCAAGGTGAATTTCCGCCTGCGCGACTGGGGCATTTCGCGCCAGCGCTACTGGGGCTGCCCGATCCCGATGATCCATTGCGAGGATTGCGGCGTGGTGCCGGTGCCGAAGGCCGACCTGCCGGTCAAGCTGCCGGATGATGTCGAGTTCGACCGGCCGGGCAATCCGCTCGACCGCCATCCGACATGGCGCCATGTCGAATGCCCGCGGTGCGGCAAGGACGCGCGCCGCGAAACCGACACGATGGATACGTTCGTCGATTCGTCCTGGTATTTCGCCCGCTTCACCGCGCCCTGGGCGCATGAGCCGACCGATCCCAAGGCCGCGAACGAATGGCTGCCGGTCGACCAGTACATTGGCGGCATCGAGCACGCGATCCTGCACCTGCTCTATTCGCGCTTCTTCACCCGCGCCATGCGCGAGACCGGCCATGTCGATCTGGCCGAGCCATTCAAGGGCCTGTTCACCCAGGGCATGGTGGTGCACGAGACCTACCGGGTCGGCGGCGCATCGAATGGCCGCTGGCTGGCGCCGAGCGAGGTGCGGCTTGAGGACGCGGAGGGCAATCGCCGCGCCATCGAGATCGCCACCGGCGACGAGGTGTCGATCGGACCGCTCGAGAAGATGTCGAAGTCGAAGAAGAACACGGTGAGCCCGGAAGAGATCACCGACGGTTACGGCGCCGACACGGCCCGCTGGTTCATGCTGTCAGATTCGCCGCCCGAGCGCGACGTGGAATGGACCGATGACGGTGCCGCCGGCGCGCATCGCTTCATGCAGCGCATCTGGCGCCTGGTGTCGACAGCGGCCGAATCACTCGCCGCAATCCAGCCGGCCGCAGCCAGGGACGGCGAGGCCGGGGTGGTTTCCAAGGCCGCGCACAAGATGTTGAAGGCTGTCGGCGAGGATATCGAGAAGCTCGCCTTCAACCGTGCCATTGCCCGTGTCTACGAACTGGCCAATGCGCTGACGACACCGCTGAACGAGGTGGTGGAAGGCAAGGCCGACGCGGCGCTGAAAGGCGCCTGCCGCGAGGCGGTGGACATTCTCGTGCACCTGATCGCGCCGGTCATGCCGCATCTGGCCGAGGAATGCTGGCACACGCTTGGCGGCACCGATCTGGTCGCCGAGCGGCCGTGGCCGGCCTACGATCCGTCGCTCATTGTCGACAGCGAGATCGTCCTGCCGGTCCAGGTCAACGGCAAGAAGCGTGGGGATTTGACAATTGCCCGCGACGCGGACCAAGGTGCGGTCGAAAAAGCGGTGCTCGCTCTCGACTTCGTGCAGAAAGCGCTCGAAGGTAAGGCACCACGCAAGGTGATCATCGTCCCGCAGAGGATCGTCAATGTCGTTGCCTGATCCGGAGAAGACGCAAGTGACGCGTTCCCTGCGCCGCATGGCGCTTTTCGGCCTCGCCTGCATGGCGCTGGTTTCCGCGTGCACGGTGCGCCCGCTCTATTCGAGCGCGCCGCTGACCCCCGGTTCGCAAGTCAGCCCCACCGCCGAGCTTGCCTCGATCGGCATCAAGCCGGTCAAGACGCGCTATGCCCAGCAGGTTCGCAACAACCTGGTCTTCGGGCTTGGCGGTGGCCAGGGCGAACCGGCTTCGCCTGCCTATTCGCTCGATCTTGGCGTCACCGAACTCGTCGAATCGGCTGCGATAGAGCAGGTGGCAACGGATGAGGACGAGCCGACGTCAGGCAGCGTGACACTGACGGCCGCCTACACCTTGACCGACTCCAAGACCGGCGCAACGATCTCCAAGGGCAGGCGTGCGATCACATCGTCCTTCGACCGGCCACGTCAGGAATATGCATCATACCGGGCGCAGATCGACGCGGAGAACCGCGCCGCGCGCGAACTGGCCGAAGTGCTCCATCTCGCCATTGCCCAGGATCTGATCAAGCACGGCAAGACGGCCGGGTAGGGTATCCGGCCTGATGTGCCGAAACGAAAAAAGGCCGATTGCTCGGCCTTTTCTTTTGGGATGCCGTTGTCTTGATCTCAGCCGATCGTCTGGCCGGTCTTTGCCCAGTCGGCAAGGAACTGCTCCAGGCCCTTGTCGGTCAACGGGTGCTTGACCAAAGCCTTCAGCGTTGCCGGCGGCACCGTAGCGACATCGGCGCCGATGAGGGCGGCCTGCTTGACATGGTTCACGGTGCGGACCGAAGCGACGAGGATCTCGGTCTGGAAATCGTAATTGTCGTAGATCTGCCGGATCTCCTGGATCAGCTCCATGCCGTCGATGCCGGTATCGTCGATGCGTCCGACGAAGGGCGAGATGAAGGACGCGCCCGCCTTGGCCGCCAGCAGCGCCTGGTTGGCCGAGAAGCACAGCGTGACGTTGACCATGCGTTTCATCTCGGTGCGGATCGTCTTGCAGGCCTTCAGGCCGTCGAGGGTCAGCGGCACCTTGATGCAGACATTGTCGGCGATCTCCGCCAGAATCTTGGCCTGCTGCATCATCTCCGAATATTCAGTGGCGGTCACTTCGGCCGAAACCGGGCCCTTGACGATGTCGCAGATCTGCTTGGTTACCTCGGCGATCTTGCCGCCGGATTTCAGGATCAGCGACGGATTGGTGGTGACGCCGTCGAGCAGCCCCAGGTCGTTCAGTTCACGGATGTCCTTGACATCGGCGGTGTCGACAAAAAATTTCATGGCGGGTCTCCTGACGATTTTCTCGTGCCAGAATGGCACGTTCAGCGTTGCCCTTTGATCTAGAGCAAAGTAGGGGCAAGGTCACGCATCATGATCGAAGATTCGCCCTTTGCCACGGCCGCGCCCGTGCTCGTTCCGATGCCAGCCGAACGCCCCTATACCTATGCGGTGCCCGCAGGCATGCGCGTGGTGCCGGGCTCGATCGTGCGCGTTCCACTCGGTCCGCGCCAGGTAGCCGGCATCGTCTGGGACGGCGTGGTCGAGAAGGTCGACGCCAGGAAATTGCGGCCGATCGAGCAGGTCTTCGACTGCCCGCCGATCGATCGTGCCATGCGTCGTTTCGTCGACTGGGTCGCGCAATACACGCTGTCACCGCCCGGCATGGTGGCGCGCATGCTGTTGCGGGCGCCCGAGGCTTTCGACCCCGAACCCTGGATCGAGGGGCTGCAGCGTACGCTCGCCGATCCCGACCGGATGACTGCCGCAAGGCAGCGTGTGCTGGAGACAGCCGAAGGCGGGCTTGCCTGGACGCGATCGGGTCTCGCCCATGCGGCCGGCGTGTCGTCGACCGTGATCGATGGCCTGCGGGCGCAAGGTGTCTTCGAAACGGTGATGATCCCGCCACGCCCGGTGGTGGCGGCACCTGATCCGAGTTACGCCGTGCCGGAACTGATGCCCGACCAGAGCGCTGCGGCCGAGATGCTGCGCGCCAATGTCGCGGCCGGTGTCTTCAATGTCGCGCTGCTCGACGGCGTGACGGGATCGGGCAAGACGGAAGTCTATTTCGAGGCGGTCGCGGCCGCGCTCGACCGGGGTAGCCAAGTGCTCATCCTGCTGCCGGAGATCGCGCTGACCCATGCCTTCCTCGAACGCTTCCAGCAGCGTTTCGGGGCCAAGCCGGGAGAATGGCACTCCGACCTGCCGCCAAGGATGCGCGAAAGGGTCTGGCGGCAGGTGGCCGAGGGCGGCGTGCGCGTTGTCGCCGGCGCGCGCTCGGCGCTGTTCCTGCCGTTCAAGGAACTCGGGCTGATCGTCGTCGACGAGGAGCACGACCCTGCCTACAAGCAGGAGGATCGCGTCTTCTACAATGCGCGCGACATGGCTGTCGTGCGCGGCCATATCGGCGGCTTCCCGGTGGTGCTTGCGTCGGCGACGCCGTCGGTCGAAAGCCGGGTCAACGCCCAGCAGGGTCGATACAACAGGGCTATTCTCTCCGCCCGTTTCGCCGAGGCGGCACTGCCACACCTGAAGGCGATCGACATGCGCCGGGCGCCGCCGGCACGCGGTGGGTTTCTGTCGCCGGTGCTGCTCGACCATGTCAGCCGGACCCTGGACAAGAAGGAACAGTCCCTGCTGTTCCTTAACCGGCGTGGCTACGCGCCGCTGACGCTCTGCCGGGTCTGCGGCCATCGCTTCGGCTGTCCCGTCTGCTCTGCCTGGCTGGTCGAGCACCGCTTTCGCGGCCAGCTCGTCTGCCATCATTGCGGCCACAATGAGCGCCGTCCCGAAGCCTGTCCGGAATGCGGCACGCTCGATCATCTGGTGGCTTGCGGACCGGGCGTCGAGCGTATCGCCGAAGAGGTTGTCACGCATTTCCCTGACGCGCGCACGATCGTGCTTTCGTCCGATATCATGGGCGGCGTGCGGCGCCTCAGGCTGGAGCTCGAAGCCATCGCCAATGGCGAGGCCGACATCGTCATCGGCACACAGCTCGTCGCCAAGGGGCACAATTTCCCGAACATGACGCTGGTCGGCGTCGTCGATGCCGACCTTGGCCTTGCCAATGGCGATCCGCGTGCCGCCGAGCGGACCTTCCAGCTGCTCAGCCAGGTCACCGGCCGCGCCGGGCGCACGGGCAAGAAGAGCCTTGGCCTGCTTCAGACCTTCCAGCCGGACCACCCGGTGATGCGGGCGATCATTTCCGGCGACGCCGAGGCCTTTTACGAGCGCGAGATCGCCGAGCGCGAACGGGCGGTGCTGCCGCCATTCGGCCGGCTGGCCGGCGTGATCGTGAGTGCCGCAAGCCGCGCCGAGGCGGAAGGCCATGCGCGAGCGCTGCGGCGCACGGCGCCCGAAGCCTCCGACCTGTTCGTGCTGGGCCCGGCCGAAGCACCGTTGGCACTGCTCGGCGGACGCCATCGCTTTCGCCTGCTGATCCAGGGCGAGCGCCGCGCCGACATCCAAGGCTTCATAAGGGCGATGCTCGCCAATGGGCCGAAGCCGCGCGGCTCGGTCAGGGTGCAGGTTGATATCGATCCGCAGAGTTTTTTGTAAAGCCGGAGCGTTACGCTGCCGGGCCGCCCTCGGCGAACGGATTCAGATAGC
Organism: Mesorhizobium sp. PAMC28654; assembly: GCF_020616515.1. Classification (GTDB taxonomy): domain Bacteria; phylum Pseudomonadota; class Alphaproteobacteria; order Rhizobiales; family Rhizobiaceae; genus Mesorhizobium. The sequence continues at coordinate 4,350,794 of NZ_CP085135.1, read as the reverse complement.
GCACATCGAGAGCGGCAAAATGCCGGACGTTGGCTGTCAGCACGGAAAGATCATTCAAACGGGCGGTCGCCGCGATCAGCACATCAGCCAAGCCAGGACTGGAGCCTCGCGCTATAGTCGCGTCTTCGAGCCGCCCGGCTTCCCGTGCGACGACCGCATCGACCGGGATGATGCGTTGGTCGAACTCGATGACGAGGCTATTGAACCAGAGGCCGAGGCGTTCCGCCTTGGCAAGCGCGCCCGACCGCATCAATTTCGCAATGCCTCGTTCCACCTCCTGAACAACGATCGACGACATATACCAGGCGCCACGCTCGCGCTGTTCGGCAACCCACGTCTGGACGTGAGCAGGAAGCGGAGCGCGGTCAGGTGCGAAGGCTGAGAGAAAAGAAGTATCAAGCAGGTAGCCGCTCAAAATTCGACTTCCCGCGATGGTGATTCATTGCGCTCAAGCTCGATGCCCCCCGGATATTGAAGCAGGAAATCCACGAATCTCTTCTGGTTGCCCTGAGGATAGAGCTTCCATCCCTCATCGATCGGCACGATCATCGCTGCCGGCTTGCCATGCTTCGTGATAATGGTTGGCTCGCCGCTCTCCGCAGCCTCGACGAGTGCCGAGAACCCCGCCTTGGCTTCTCGAACCTGCATGGTTTTCATATCGGCTCTCCTTGTGGTCTCATGTGGTCATAATATAGGAATTGTGTCTGGAAAGGAACAGTTCGCCATGCGTGTGCCGTTGGCATCTGATTTCACGCATGATCCTTTCCGGAAACCGATTCCGATTTCCAAGGGCGTGCGTTAGACTGCCTAAAATTTCGAAGCAGGGGCTTTTCGAGGGGACAAGATGGACTTTACGTTTCCGTGGCCGATGAGCCAGGGCGAGTGGGCGGCATGGTCGAGTGCCGCCATTACGCTTGTGTTCGGCTTGCTGATGTTCCTGGCGCCGCGCTTTGGATTCAGGATCATGCGGATCCAGCCCATTCCCGCAAAACCGGAGGCGATCGCCGAAGGCCGCGCGGCCATGGCGGGTTTTTATCTCGGCGTCGGCATCTGCGCGATATTGCTCGCCCAGCCGCTTATTTACATGACGCTGGGCTTCTGCTGGTTGTTCTCCGCCTTTGGCCGCCTGCTGGGAATGATGTCGGATGGCGCCAACACGCCCTACAACTGGGTTTCGGTGGTGATCGAACTCGCGCTGGCCGTGCCGCCGCTGGCCTTCGCCTTCGGCTTTCTGCCCTGAATCATCGACTAATCAGGGGCTTCCGGTTGAACTGGGCCGCCGGATGCGACAATAGTGCCTAAAACCATGCGGGACGACGCATTGCGGTCTTAAAATGCCTGTGCTAGACGGCAATCGACTTTCGGCCGGGGATAGCGGAAGCCGCGCCTCCGTGCTCGAAAAAATGCAGTAAGGTCAAAGATTTAGCCAGAGTTTTTGCTCGCGCCAACAATCTGCGGCCTGTCAGACAAGAGAAAAGACGGTCCGTGGCTCAAACGTCATCGCCAATCTCAGGTGTTGCAGAACGCTATGCGGGTTCGCTGTTCGAACTCGCCCGGCAGGCAAATTCGATCGCCAAGGTCGAGGCCGACCTCAACAGTTTCGAAGCGATGCTGGAAGGCAGCGCGGACCTTACCCGCCTGATCAACAGCCCAGTGTTCTCCAGCGAGGACCAGGCCAAGGCCATCGCTGCCATTGCCGACAAGGCCAAGATCACCGGCCTCGCCGGCAATTTCCTGCGCGTCGTCGCCCAGAACCGGCGGTTGTTCGCGGTGCCCGGCATGATCAAGGCGTTCCGCCAGATCGCCGCCGAAGCTCGTGGCGAGACCACTGCTGATGTCACGTCGGCGCATGAGCTGACGGCGGCCCAGCAAACAGAACTGAAGGCCGCGCTGAAAAGCGTTGCCGGCAAGGACGTGGCGATCATCGTCACCGTCGATCCGTCGCTGCTCGGCGGGCTGGTGGTCAAGATGGGCTCGCGCCAGATCGACACGTCACTCAAAACCAAACTCAATTCGCTCAAGCTTGCACTGAAAGAGGTCGGCTGATGGACATCCGCGCCGCGGAAATTTCCGCAATTCTGAAAGACCAGATCAAGAATTTCGGCAAGGAGGCTGAAGTCTCCGAAGTCGGTCAGGTGCTGTCCGTCGGTGACGGTATCGCCCGCGTCTACGGCCTCGACAACGTCCAGGCCGGCGAGATGGTCGAGTTCCCCGGCGGCATCCGCGGCATGGCGCTCAACCTCGAAGCCGACAATGTCGGCGTCGTCATCTTCGGCGCCGACCGCGACATCAAGGAAGGCGACATCGTCAAGCGCACCGGCGCCATCGTCGACGCGCCTGTCGGCATGGGCCTGCTCGGCCGCGTCGTCGACGCGCTGGGCAACCCGATCGACGGCAAGGGCCCGATCAAGGCGACCGAACGCAAGCGCGTCGACGTCAAGGCGCCCGGCATCATCCCGCGCAAATCGGTGAACGAGCCGATGTCGACGGGCCTCAAGGCCATCGATGCGCTGATCCCGGTCGGTCGCGGCCAGCGCGAGCTGGTCATCGGCGATCGCCAGACCGGCAAAACCGCCATCATCCTCGACACGATGCTCAACCAGAAGTCGGTGCACGACAACGGCCCCGAGAAGGAAAAGCTCTACTGCGTCTACGTCGCCGTCGGCCAGAAGCGCTCGACCGTCGCGCAGTTCGTCAAGGTCCTGGAAGAGCGCGGCGCGCTGGAATATTCGATCATCGTCGCCGCCACCGCTTCCGATCCCGCGCCGATGCAGTTCCTGGCGCCGTTCACGGCATGCACCATGGGCGAATATTTCCGCGACAATGGCATGCACGCGCTGATCAGCTACGACGATCTGTCGAAGCAGGCGGTCGCCTATCGCCAGATGTCTCTGCTGCTGCGCCGCCCGCCGGGCCGCGAAGCCTATCCTGGCGACGTCTTCTACCTGCACTCGCGTCTGCTCGAGCGCGCCGCCAAGCTCAACGACGATCTGGGTGGTGGCTCGCTGACCGCCCTGCCGATCATCGAAACGCAGGCCAATGACGTGTCGGCCTACATCCCGACCAACGTGATCTCGATCACCGACGGCCAGATCTTCCTCGAAACCAACCTGTTCTTCCAGGGCATCCGTCCTGCCGTGAACGTCGGCCTTTCGGTCAGCCGCGTCGGCTCTGCCGCGCAGATCAAGGCGATGAAGCAGGTTGCCGGCTCGATCAAGGGTGAGCTCGCGCAGTACCGCGAAATGGCTGCGTTCGCGCAGTTCGGCTCGGATCTCGATGCCGCCACGCAGCGCCTGCTCAACCGCGGATCGCGCCTGACCGAACTCCTGAAGCAGCCGCAGTTCTCGCCGCTGAAGACGGAAGAGCAGGTCGCGGTGATCTTCGCCGGCGTCAACGGCTATCTCGACAAGCTGCCGGTCAATCAGGTCGGCAAGTTCGAGCACGGGCTGCTCAGCCACATGCGTGCGGCCGGCAAGGATGTCCTTGAGGCCATCCGCAAGGAAAAGGCGCTGTCGGACGACCTGCGTGCCAAACTGAAGGCCGAGATCGACGCTTTCGCCAAGACCTTCGCCTGAGCGAAGCGCCAGTCCGGATGAGACAAGACGGGATCAGGTTTGAAGCATGCCTTCATTAAAAGACCTTCGTAACCGTATCGCCTCGGTCAAGGCGACGCAGAAGATCACCAAGGCGATGCAGATGGTCGCCGCGGCGAAGCTGCGCCGTGCGCAAGAGGCGGCCGAAGCGGCACGCCCCTATTCCGAGCGCATGGGTTCGGTGCTGGCCAACATCACCCAGGCTATCGGCGGCGGCGGCGATGCGCCGACGCTGATGACCGGTACCGGCAAGGATGACGTGCATCTGCTGGTCGTATGCACCGCCGAGCGCGGCCTGTGCGGCGGCTTCAACTCACAGATCGCCCGTCACGCCCGCGACCATATCCGCAGGCTGCTGGCCGACGGCAAGCAGGTCAAGATCATCTGCGTTGGCAAGAAGGGTTTCGACATCCTGCGCCGCGACTATGCATCGATGATCCTTGAGCGCATCGATCTGCGCGAGGTGAAGACACTTCGCTTCGCCAATGCCGACGCGATCGCAAGGAAGGTCATCCACCTCTTCAGCGAGGGCGGCTTCGACGTCTGCACGCTTTTCTATTCGCAGTTCAAGTCGGTGATCAGCCAGATTCCGACCGCGCAGCAGATCATTCCGGCTGGGCTCGCTTCCGCGCCAGTCCAGGCGACCGATGGCGGCAATGCCGTTTATGAATACGAACCGGAGCCGGGTGAAATCCTCTCCGACCTTATCCCGCGCAACATCTCCGTGCAGGTTTTCCGGGCGCTGCTTGAAAACGCGGCCGGCGAAATGGGCGCCAAGATGAGTGCGATGGACAATGCGACGCGCAACGCCGGCGACATGATCAACAAGCTGTCGATCACCTACAACCGCCAGCGGCAGGCGCAGATTACCAAGGAACTGATCGAAATCATTTCGGGCGCCGAGGCGCTCTAGGCGCGGTCCCAGGAGGTCATCGACCTTCGACCGGATCGTGTGAGAAACAAAGGACGAAAAAGGGTAAAGACGATGGCGAAAGCAGCGACTCCCAAGGCGGCAGCGCCCGCAAAGGCAGCGGCGCCGGCAAAGGCTCCAGCAGCAGCGAAGGCCGCTCCGGCCAAGAAGGCGGCAGCGCCGGCAAAGGCAGCCGCGGCCAAGACATCGGCCGTGGCCACGAAGGCGACAGGCGTCGTCGGCAAGGTTCGCCAGGTCATCGGCGCCGTTGTCGACGTGCAGTTCGGCGAACATCTGCCGGCGATCCTGAACGCGCTTGAAACGACCAATGTCGGCAATCGCCTCGTGCTCGAAGTTGCCCAGCATCTGGGCGAAAACACCGTGCGCTGCATCGCCATGGACTCGACCGAAGGTCTGGTTCGCGGCCAGGAAGTACATGACACCGGCGCGCCGATCACCGTGCCGGTCGGCCCGGGCATGCTCGGCCGCATCATCAACGTCATCGGCGAGCCGGTCGACGAAGAAGGTCCGGTGGACGCGACTGAAATGCGCTCCATCCATCAGCCGGCTCCGACCTATGTCGAGCAGTCGACGGAAGCACAGATCCTGATCACCGGCATCAAGGTGCTCGACCTGCTCGCGCCTTACGCCAAGGGCGGCAAGATCGGCCTGTTCGGCGGCGCCGGCGTCGGCAAGACCGTGCTGATCCAGGAACTGATCAACAACATCGCCAAGGCGCATGGCGGCTATTCGGTGTTCGCCGGCGTTGGCGAGCGCACCCGTGAAGGCAATGATCTCTATCACGAGTTCATCGAGTCCGGCGTCAACAAGAAGGGCGGCGGCGAGGGCTCCAAGGCGGCACTCGTCTATGGCCAGATGAACGAGCCGCCGGGCGCGCGCGCTCGCGTCGGCCTGACCGGCCTGACGGTTGCGGAATATTTCCGCGACCAGGGCCAGGACGTGCTGTTCTTCGTCGACAACATCTTCCGCTTCACGCAGGCTGGTTCCGAAGTGTCCGCGCTTCTCGGCCGTATCCCGTCTGCCGTCGGCTATCAGCCGACGCTCGCCACCGACATGGGCATGCTGCAGGAACGCATCACCACCACCACCAAGGGCTCGATCACGTCCGTGCAGGCGATCTACGTGCCGGCCGACGACTTGACCGATCCGGCGCCTGCCACCTCGTTCGCCCACCTCGACGCGACGACGACGCTGAATCGCGCCATCGCCGAAAAGGGCATCTACCCGGCGGTCGATCCGCTGGATTCGACCTCGCGCATGCTCGACCCGCTGGTCGTTGGCGACGAGCACTATGCCGTCGCCCGCCAGGTGCAGTCGATCCTCCAGCGCTACAAGTCGCTGCAGGACATCATCGCCATCCTTGGCATGGATGAGTTGTCGGAAGAGGACAAGCAGACGGTGGCCCGCGCCCGCAAGATCGAGCGCTTCCTGTCGCAGCCCTTCTTCGTCGCCGAAGTGTTCACCGGCGCGCCTGGCAAGCTGGTCGATCTCGCCGACACTATCAAGGGCTTCAAGGGCCTCTGCAACGGCGACTACGATCACCTGCCGGAAGCAGCCTTCTACATGGTCGGCGGCATCGACGAAGCCGTCGAGAAGGCACAACGTCTGGCCGCCGAAGCGGCGTAATTCCCATTTGGCAGCGCGGTTCAGCCGCGCTGCCTTCGATCCAAGCGTTTGTGAGACACCATGGCTGAAGCTTTCAAATTCGAACTGGTCTCGCCGGAGCGCCTGCTGGTTTCCGAGCAGGTCGAATCGGTCGTCATTCCGGGTGCCGAAGGCGAGATGACGGTGATGGCCCATCACGCGCCGGTCATGACCACGATCAAGCCGGGCGTTGTCACTGTAAAGTCCGTGTCTGGCCAGGAAGAGCGCTATGTGGTGTTCGGCGGCTTCGCCGACATCGTTCCTTCGGGTTGCACGCTGCTGGCGGAATCCGCCGTTGCCGTGAAGAATGTCGACCGCGCCGATCTCGCCCGCCGCATCCAGGAGGCGAAGGAAGACGCCGCCGACGCCAAGGACGACCACAGCCGCAGCAAGGCGGAGCAGTTCCTTAGCCAGCTTACGACGCTGGAAGGCGCCATCCTGCCGGCCTGACATTCGGCTCACATCGATACGCCCAGACCATCGGGCAATTGAAAAGCGAGGCTTGCCTCGCTTTTTTGTTTGTTGGAAAGTCCTGCCTCGTTTGCGGTCCCATTTGGTAGCCGATGGCAGAAGAACCTCCATCACGATCAAGATGGTCCACAGCCCTGGTGTCGTTCTTTGGCGGGCCGTTCGGCGGGTTCCTCTGGATCGGCAGTGGAAAGCTCGCGGTTGCGAGCCTGATTGCGATCGTCCTGATCGGGCTGCTGGCCTGCTATGTCGGCTTCCCGGCATTCGGCGTTCCCGGGTCCAGCGGGCTTGGGGCGGCCAATGTCACGAGCCTGGCCGTTTCTGTTCTTTCGGTGGCGGTCGTCGTGCCTTTCGCCGGCAGGTTCCGGCCGGTCAAATGGTATGCGCGCGGATTGTCGGTCCTCGGGCTGGTCTTCCTCGCCAGCTACCTGGTGGCTTTCGTGATCAGGTCGTTCCTGTTCCAACCGTTCTCGATTCCGTCCACCAGCATGCTGCCGACACTTGAACGGGGCGACTATCTGTTCGTATCCAAGTTCGCCTATGGCTACAGCCGCTACAGCGTGCCGTTCTCGTTGCTGCCGATCACGGGACGGGTGCTGGCGGCGCAGCCCGAGCGAGGCGATGTCGTCGTGTTCCGATTTCCGCCTGACCCGGACATCGACTACGTCCAGAGGATCGTCGGCATGCCCGGCGACAGGATCCAGATGATCAATGGCATCCTGCACATCAATGGCGTGGCGGTGAGCCTCCAGGATGTCGGCCCTTTTGCCTCGGATGAGTTTTCGGAGAAGACCGCCAGGCTGCAGCGCGAAACGCTGCCCAACGGCGTGTCGCATTTCGTCGTCGACCTGATGGATGGTTCGACGGGCGATAACACACCTGCCCTGGTGGTCCCGCAAGGCTGCTATTTCATGCTGGGCGACAACCGCGACAATTCGGCCGACAGCCGCTTTGACGTCGGCTTTGTCCCCTTTGAGAATCTGGTCGGCAAGGCCGAGCGCCTGTTCTGGAACTCGCGCGGCATCGACTACACCTATCGCCAGATCGTCAGATAAAGCTGCTTGTCGGTCTGCCGGGCATGCGGCGATGTCACGGGGATCGCCGCGCCGGATCCGCGCCGGATCTATCTCAAGCCTCTTCGCTTCCTATGCCAAGCGCGGCGAAGGCAAGAGTGGGGCCGCCCCGCCGCAGGTGGACGAGATGGACGGCGGCGAGTTCGATCAGCGTCTGGCGCTCGGCATGATCCCCGGCGAAGCCGGCGAGGTCGAACACCGCCGCCACGGTTTCGGTCGCGGGCAAATGCTGGCGCAAAAGTGTTGTCAGCGCCGTGTCGAGCGGATCGGTGAAATGGCTTTCGGGCAAGGTGCTTCCGCGCGCCGCGCAGGCGGCGATCCAGGCGGCCACCACCAGCGTCAGATGGACCATCTCATCACCAGCTTCGAGGCAATCGATGGCGGAGGCGATGATACGCTGCGGTAGTTTCTGGCTGCCGTCATTGGCGATCTGCGCCGTGCGGTGGGCGAGCGCGGGGTTGGAAAAACGCTCCGCCAGCGCCTCGGTGTAGCTCGTGTCGAGTCCGGCATCCTCGGGCAGGGTCGAAATGGCTTCCGCCCACAATGCGTCGACGAATTGCCGGATCGCCGGGTCGGCGAAAGCCCTGTCCACGGTCGCATGACCGCTGAGCAGGCCGAGATAGGCAATGGCCGAGTGCGAGCCGTTGAGCAGGCGCAGCTTCATCTCCTCGTATGGCCGCACGTCCTCGACCATGGTGACGCCGAATTTTTCCCACGCCGGCCGCCCGGCCGGAAAGTGGTCTTCAATGACCCATTGGCGGAATGGCTCGGTCATCACCGGCCAGGCGTCCTGAACACCGAGTTCGACGGCGATCCTTGCCCGGTCGGCATCCGTGGTTGCCGGCACGATGCGGTCGACCATGCTCGAGGGAAAAGCCACTTCGTCAGCAATGTGACGGGCAAGATCGGCATCGCGCAGCGTGGCGAATTCGATCATCAGCCGGTGCAGTGTCGCACCATTGGCCGGGAGATTGTCGCAGCAGAGCACGGTGAAGGGGGCGACGCCGGCGGCGCGGCGGCGGCGGAGAGCTTCCGCCAGGAAGCCATGCGCGGTCCTAGGCAGTTCCGGCCGCGCCAGGTCGCTGACAATGTCGGGATGAGCGCTGTCGAGACCGCCGCCCGGCGCCCTCAGATAGGCCTTTTCGGTGATCGTCAGGGTGACGATGCGCGTGCGCGGATCGGCAAGTGCCGCAAGCACGGCACCAGCGTCCTCCGGTGCTACCAGCATCGAGCCGATCGAGCCGATGACGCGCAGCTGTTCACCGCGGCTGCTTCGGACCGCCAGCGTATAGAGCCCATCCTGCGGCGACAGGGCGTCGCGGGTGTCGGCGCTGCGCAGCGAGACGCCGACAATCCCCCAACCTGTCTCCCCGGCTCCGAGGCAATCGTCGACATAGACAGCCTGGTGGGCGCGATGGAAGGCGCCGACACCGAGATGGACGATGCCTAGCGCAACCTTGTCTCGATCATATCCGGGGGTCGTGACGCCCTTGGACAGCGATCGTAGCGTGTTGTCCGACAAATGGTTGCTGGTCATGGCGTCGTCCCCGAGCGGATCGCGGGTTGCGTAACACCTGTTCCCGGTTGCCGCAAGGATGCCTGTTTCGGCGTATACGTTGACATCACCCTTGCCCAACCGTACCGATATCCAACCTGGAAGGAGCTGTTTTTCCCATGATCGCGCTGACCGATCCGGACCTGCTTTTTCAACCCGATGCGCAGTCGCGCTCCATTGCCCGCGACCTCTATGCGGGCATAAAAAGCCTGCCGATCGTCAGTCCGCACGGCCATACCGATCCGCGCTGGTATGCGCTCAACGAACCGTTTCCCGATCCGGCGCGACTGCTCATCGTTCCCGATCACTATATTTTCCGCATGCTGCTCAGCCAGGGTGTTCGCCTCGAGGATCTCGGCGTTCCAACCCTCGGCGGTTCGGCCATGGAGACCGACGGCAGGGCGATCTGGAAACGCTTCGCCGAACACTATTATCTGTTTCGTGGTACGCCGACCCGGCTTTGGTTCGACCATGTGCTGTCTCATCTTTTCGGCATAGAAGAGCCGCTGAACGCCACGACCGCCGAACGTCACTACGACACGATCGCGACCTTGCTGCAGTGGGACAATTATCGCCCACGCGCGCTGTTCGAGCGCTTCAACATCGAGGTGATCGCGACAACGGAAGGCGCGCTCGACGATCTGCAGTGGCACAAGATGATCCGCGACAGCGGCTGGCAGGGCCGGGTCGTCACCGCCTACAGGCCCGACGCGGTCGTCGATCCGGATTTTGAGGGCTTTCTGGCCAATCTCGATCGTTTCGGCGAAATCACCGGCTGCGATACCGGTAGCTGGAGCGGCTATCTCGACGCGCATCGCCAGCGCCGGGCTTTCTTCAAGGGCTTTGGCGCGACCTCCTCCGACCATGGCCATCCGACGGCCGAAACCGCCAATCTTTCCGCCGCTGCTTCCGAGGAGCTGTTCAACCGGATTCGTCTTGGCTCGGACGACGAGCGCGAACGGCGGCTGTTTCGCGCCCAGATGCTGACCGAGATGGCCAAGATGAGCCTGGACGACGGGCTGGTCCTGCAGATCCATCCCGGCTCCCTGCGAAATCATTCGCGCGCAGTGTTCGAGACATTCGGCCGGGACAAGGGTTTCGATATCCCGACCCGAACCGACTATGTGACGGCGCTGAGGCCGCTGCTGGACTGCGTCGGGCTGGAACGGGATCTCACGGTCGTGCTCTTCACGCTTGACGAGAGCAGCTATGCGCGCGAACTGGCGCCGCTTGCCGGCGTCTATCCGGCGCTGAAGCTCGGGCCGGCCTGGTGGTTCCATGATAGCCCTGAAGGCATGCGCCGATTCCGCGAGATGACGACGGAAACCGCCGGCTTCTACAACACCGTCGGCTTCAACGACGACACGCGCGCCTTTCCATCGATCCCGGCCCGTCACGACGTGGCGCGCCGCGTCGATTGCGCCTTCCTGGCGCGGCTCGTCGCGGAGCATCGGCTTGGCCAGGACGAGGCGCATGAGCTGGCCGGGGAGCTGGCTTACTCGCTTGCGAAAAAAGCCTACAGGCTTTGAGCAGCAGGAGTGTGAGCAACTTCATTATTGACCGCGACAGCGTGGAAGGGTGCATGGCTGATCGCTGATCGGCGGGAACCGGAGAGCGAATTGCATCAGCTCTGAAATGGACTTATCAGCGAACTTTGCCCGGGGGGACGAAGCTTGATCGAAAGCCTGCAAGGTACACGCCATACCGGTGCTCAAATCAACGCGGTCCTTACCGCGGGCCGACTGGGGCCTGTCATCTCGCGGAACATGCTGCCGGGCGAAGATGGCTCCAATATCAATGGCCCGTCGCTGATCAAGGTGCCAGACTGGGCGCCAGGCAGGCTGGGCGCCTACTATCTCTATTTCGCCCACCACACGGGCGCGTATATTCGCCTGGCCTATTCGAATTCCTTGCAGGGTCCGTGGCGTGTCCACGCCGCGGGCGTGTTAGCACTTGATCAATGCCCGTTCATCAAAGAGCACATTGCCTCTCCCGACGTTCATATCGATCACCAGAGACGCCGCTTCGTGATGTATTTCCATGGTCCGACAAAAAGCGGCAAGGGCCAGATGACCTTTGCCGCGACATCCGGTGACGGCCTTCATTTCAACCCGCTTCCCGAGATGCTCGGGCCATCCTATGCAAGGATTTTCCGCCACAACGGCTGGTGGTACGGGCTTTTCGGGACAGATGCCGTCACCCTCTGCCGCTCCAGGGACGGCATTTCGGATTTCAAGCAGGGCCCGGTCGTGCTGTCCACTGTCCGCCGCCGTGTTGTGCCGAGGCACGTCGCCGTGCAGAAATTCGATGAGTTACTGAGAGTCTATTACACGCGCAAGGGCGATGCTCCCGAGCGGGTTCTTCACGGCGCGATCGATCTCACCGGGGATTGGCGACAATGGAAGGTGCGGGGAGCAACCGAATTGCTGCGCCCCATGACCGCCAACGAAGGGGCCGATCTGCCCGTCCGCCGCAGTAGGCCAGGCCCGGCAAAGGGCAGGGAGAACGCACTGCGCGACCCCGCGGTTTTCGAGGAAGGCGGTCGTACCTGGCTTTTGTATGCCGTTGCCGCCGAGAGCGGCATAGCGTTGGCGGAGATTTCTTTCGCCGAGCCGCCGCGGATCACGGCGACCGGCCGGGCAATCGCGTCCCTGCAGGAATTGGGTGGACGATTGGTTGGCGGTGTTGGCCGGATGCTGTCGCCACGGTCATCAGAACCGCAAATTCCGGAGCAAACGGGGTCCGGTATTTTCATCGCAGGCTGCGCGCGCAGCGGAACCACTCTCAGCTTGAGTTTGATGGCGTGTTTCGACGATATCTATGTCCACCCGGTCGAAGCGCCGTACTCACTGCTCGATAGGCTGGATCGCCCGGAAACCAACCTTGTCGTCAAGCGCACCGCGGACTGCCACGAGAATCTTTCGCAATTGCCGGCTTCCGTCGGACTGATCTACTGCGTGCGTCATCCCTTCGACGCGCTGACCAGCTCCCATCCGGAGACGAAGCATCTGCGCCGGTTCCATGTAACCACCGGGCGCTGGGAGGCGGAGTATGATGGGTTGATGCGGCTGCGAGAGGCGCACCCGGAAAGGAACATCCTCTACCTTCGCTATGAAGACCTGATCGCCAAGCCGGATATGGTTCAGGGCAACATTGCCCGCCAGTTCGGGTTTTTACCGGCAATCCCCTTCAGCCAGGATCCGAACAACCCGATCCGGGCAACCTCCCTGAGAAAATGGGAAAGCAACGAGGAATTCCGGACGTATCTCCACGGCCTGCCGCCGGCATTTCTCAACCGTGTCGAAAGCTTCTGCCGCGAGTTCGGCTACGACATGCCGGATTGGCAATGACCGTCCAGCGACGCGGCGACCTCCGGACAGTTGGGACCTTGTGAAATGAAGAAACCCGCGCCCCGGAGAGGCGCGGGTCTATTGGCTGGACGCTCATGGCGCCGCGGTACTCAAACATCGCCGCTGAATTCGAAGGTGCCGGATCATGGTGAAAATAGGTTTAACGACCGTCTCGACCTGATGCTGCGGCCAGACTTGGTATTGCGGCCGCGGATCGGCGGCCTGCTATCTGGAGAAATCGCTGCGCACGATGCCGTGGCGCTGGAGCTTGTCGTAGAAAGTCTTGCGCGGAATGCCCAGCGCCTCGATCGTGCGCCGAACGTCGCCGTCATGATGGTCAAGGGTCTCGCGGATGACCGAGGCCTCATAGCGCTCCATGCGCTCGGGCAGCGGCATGTCCGGCGACACCGGCCCGGCTTTCGCTGTTTCCGCAATGTCTTCCAGGCCCAGCACGAAGCGCTCGGCGAAATGCGCGAGCTCGCGCACATTGCCTGGCCAGTCATGCTCCCGCAGATGGCGAACGACGGACGCCGGCACGACGGGCGTTGGGCGCCGGAAGCGGCTTGCGGCACGCTCGGTGAAATAGCCGAACAGCAGGGCGACATCGTCGCGCCGTTCGCGTAGCGGCGGAATGGAGATCGTCACCACATTGAGCCGGTAGTAGAGGTCTTCGCGAAACTTGCCGCGCTGGCTGGGGTCGCCGAGATCGACCTTGGCGGCGGCGACGACGCGCAGGTCCACGGGGCGTATCTCATTGGTGCCGAGCGGCGTCACCTCGCGCATCTCCAGTACCCGCAGCATCTGTATCTGCGTGGAGGGCGGCATGCTCTCGATCTCGTCGAGGAACAGCGTGCCGCCGCTTGCATGCTCGATCCGACCAATGCGCTTCTTCTGCGCGCCGGTGAAGGCGCCGGCCTCGTGGCCGAACAGTTCGCTCTCGATGACGGTGTCCGGCAGCGTGCCGCAATTCAGCGCGACGAAATTGCCTTTTGCGCGGCGGCTCCAGCGATGCAGGAGGCTCGCCACCACTTCCTTGCCGGAACCGGTCTCGCCCGTCACCAGCACGTCGACATCGGTGTCGGCGATCTGCCGCAGCGTGCGACGCAGCCGCTCCATGGCCGGCGTCTGGCCGATCAGAGGAAGGCCGTCCCGCGCCTGCTCGGCCGCATCGCGCAAGGCGCGGTTCTCCATCACCAGGCGGCGCTTTTCCGCCGCTCGCCGCACGCTCTGCACCAGCCGGTCGGCGGCAAAGGGCTTGGTGATGAAATCGTAGACGCCGTCCCTGATCGCCTTGACGGCCATGGCGATGTCGCCGTGCCCGGTGACGAGAATGACCGGAATGTCCTGGTCCACTTTCAGGACGCGGTCGAAGAGCTGCAGGCCGTCGATCCGGGGCATGCGGATGTCGGACACCACGACGCCGGCAAAACCGGCGTCGAGATGGGCCAGCGCCTCGACAGGCGCCGAGAAGGCCGACACGGCAAAGCCGGCAAGCTCCAGAGTCTGCGCGGTCGCCTTCAGCAGATCGCGGTCGTCGTCAATCAGGATGACGGGTGCTGCGTCCTGGTCCATCATGCCGCCTTGCAGAGAAAGATCGTGAAGCTTGTGCCGCTGTCGCCGCTCGCAACCTCGATGCGGCCGCCATAGTCGGCGACGATGTCTTTCGAGATGACGAGGCCGAGGCCAAGGCCCTTTTCCTTCGATGTGTTGAAGGGGGTGAAGAGCGAGCGCAGGATTTCGGCTGATATGCCCGGGCCGTTGTCGGACACGCTGACATTTACCTCGTCTCCGGTCGTTTCAACGGAAACCCGCACCCTGGCGTCGTCACGGCCCTCGAGCGCTTCCAGTGCATTCTGGAAGAGATTGATCAGCACCTGCTCGAGCCGCACGCGGTTTCCCATCACCATCAGCGTGGGTGGCGGCAGGTCGATGGCGAGCGCATCAAGCTGGCCGGCGAAACGGCTTCGCAAAAGCACCAGGGCGCCCTCGATCACGCCGCGCAGTTCCACCGGCTCGGCGGCGGTTCGCCCCTTGCGGGCAAAGGCCTTCAATTCGTCGGTGATACCGCCGATACGTTCCGTCAACACGGCGATGGCGCCGAGGTTTTCCTCGACGGGCGCGGTCTGCTTGCGGTCAAGGAAGACACGCGCATTGTCGGCATAGGCGCGGATGGTGGCGACCGGCTGGTTGATCTCATGCGCGACGCCGGCGGCGACCTGGCCGAGGATCGCGAGGCGGTTCGCCTGGACCAGCTCCTGCTGCACACCCTGGAGCTTTGCCTACTGCGGTGGCCGGTGATCTCGGCCTGCAGGCGGTCACGCGCGCGGCTCAGATCCTCGGTCCGCTCAGTGACGCGGCGCTCAAGCTCGGTGCGATCAGCCCGTTCTGCGGCGATCCGCATCAGCGTCGACTGCCGGCGCCACAAGAGATACGCGGCAAGGCCCATCAGGGGGATGATGACGCCCAGCGTAAGAAGCCGCATTTCGCGGATCGCGGCGGCAACCGGTCCCTCGGTTGGAACGAGATAGTCGAGACGCCAGGCGGTCGAGGGAACCAAGGTGGAAAGGCGCAGGTATTCGGCGTCGCTGCCGCCGGGCGTGACGGCATGAACGACGGTCACGTCTGGGCTCAGCGCCTCCGGGCGGGTGATTGGCAGGGGCATCAGCGGCGCGTCGCCGAATTGCTGGCTGTCCCGAACTGTGGCGAGGTCTTGGCCGGTGAGCGGCGCCACCGTCATGAAGCGCCAGGACGGGATGCTGGTGATCAGCACGACGCCATGTTCGTCGCTGACATAGGCGGGTCGGTTCGCCTCGTGCCAGTCGGCTTCGAGCTGGTCGAACTCCGCCTTGACGACGACGACCCCGAGCGGCGCGTCGGCACCGCCGACGCGGCGGGAAATGTAGAGGCCGGGGCGCTTGCTGACATTGCCGAGCGCGAAATACTCGGCCGTGCCAGCCTGCATCGCCCGGGTGAAATAGTCGCGGAATGTGTAGTCGGTGCCGACAAAGCTGATCGGCTCGCGCCAATTGCTGGAGGCGATGGCCAGTCCGTCGGTGCCGATGACATAGAGCACCGACGCCTTGGTGCCGGAGACGAGGCCCTCCAGCTTGCGGTTCAGCACATCGATCGCGGCGCTGCTTTTCAGGGTCAGCGCATCGCGCACCTGCTGGTCCTCGGACAGCAGCAAGGGCAGGGCGCGCGGGCTCTCCAGCACGGCACGCAACAGCGCGACTTTCAGATTGGCGTCAGTGCGGCCCTGCGTTGCCAGTGCTTCGATCGCGGCCGTGCGGGCATGGCGTCCGGCTCCGTACAACGCCGCCGCCACGACCAGCAGCGCAATTGCTGCAAACAGCAGCCATGCGCGGCGTGCGCGCCCGCTGAGTTGCTCGGGCGTCGACAACGAAGCAATGGCTGAACGTTGCAGCATCACCCATCTGTGCATGATTTCGCACAAAACACAATTGGAACCATGCGGATATCCGCACTATTGGCAGCTGAAGGTAGCCATATAACTTGTGATTTTCTAATGAAATCAGATTGATAGGCTGACCGTGCGCGTCTGGCACGGCAGTTGCAAATGCCAATCCAGCAGCTCCGGCTGTTGGAGGTCAATGCAATTGCCCCGGGAGGTCGAGCTTCTCGATCGGGGCGCGATGGAGGACATCATGCAGACAGCATTCGCTGCCGCCGAAACGCGCGGCAAGGTACCCTTTTACCGGCATCTCTATGTCCAGGTCCTGACGGCGATCGCCGCCGGCATCCTGCTCGGCCACTACTATCCCGAGATCGGCGCGTCCATGAAGCCGCTGGGCGATGCCTTCATCAAGCTGGTGAAGATGGTCATCGCCCCGGTCATCTTCCTGACGGTGGCAACAGGCATTGCCGGTGTTTCCGACCTGCAGAAGGTTGGCCGTGTCGCCGGCAAGGCGATGATCTACTTCCTGGTGTTCTCGACGCTGGCGCTCCTCGTTGGCCTCGTCGTCTCGAACATCGTGCAGCCGGGCGCCGGCATGCACATCAATCCGGCCACGCTCGACGCCAAGTCGGTGGCTTCATATGCCGAGAAGGCGCATGACTCGACCATCGTCGGGTTCCTGATGAACATCATCCCCGACACCATCACCAGCGCCTTCGCCCAGGGCGATATCCTGCAGGTGCTGTTCTTCTCGGTGCTGTTCGGCATAGCACTTGCGCTGGTCGGCGATCGCGGCCGCCCCGTCGTCGATTTCCTGCAGGCGCTGACCGCGCCGATCTTCCGCCTCGTCGCCATCCTGATGAAGGCCGCACCCATCGGCGCCTTTGGCGCAATGGCCTTCACCATCGGCAAATACGGCATCGGCTCCGTTGCCAATCTCGCCATGCTGATCGGCACATTCTACCTGACCGCTGTTCTGTTCGTGCTGGTGGTGCTCGGATCGGTCGCCCGCTACAACGGCTTCTCGATCCTGGCGCTGCTGCGCTATATCAAGGAAGAACTGCTGCTGGTGCTCGGCACCTCGTCCTCGGAAGCGGCACTTCCCGGCCTGATGGCCAAGATGGAGCGCGCCGGCTGCAATCGCTCCGTGGTCGGCCTGGTCATTCCCACCGGCTATTCCTTCAACCTCGACGGCACCAATATCTACATGACGCTTGCCGCGCTGTTCATCGCGCAGGCGACCGATACGCCGCTCACCTATGGCGACCAGATCCTGCTGTTGCTGGTGGCGATGCTGAGCTCCAAGGGCGCCGCCGGCATTACCGGCGCCGGCTTCATCACGCTGGCCGCGACGCTGTCTGTCGTCCCCACCGTGCCGGTCGCCGGCCTGGCGCTGATCCTCGGCATCGACCGCTTCATGTCGGAATGCCGTGCACTCACCAACCTCGTCGGTAATGCCGTTGCGACGATCGTCGTGGCGCGCTGGGAAGGCGAGCTCGACCAGTCGAAGTTCGCGGCGGCCCTGGCCGGCACCTTGCCGGAAGAGGTCGACTTGTCGGTGCCAGGACTGCAGCCTGCCTGATCGCAATGACGGGGGTCGGGTCGTCCTCGACTCCATCGCATCAGCCATGAACGCAAGAAAACAGAGCTCCATCCCGATCGGGATGGAGCTTCACTGCGTGGTGCGCAGCCTGACCACAAAGCTGCGCACTGCCAGCACCAGCACAGTGATGATGATCAGGATCACCGAAAGTGCCGCGATCGCCGGGTCGATGTTGTCGCGCAGGCCCATCCACATCAGCCTGGGCAGTGTGATGGCGTTGACCGAGGTGATGAACAGGGTGACGCCGATCTCTTCCCAGGACAGTACGAAGGACAGCAGCGCGGCGGTGATGATGCCGAACTTGATGTTGGGCATGATGATGCGGGTGGCGCGCTCCCAGACGGTGGCGCCAAGGCCACGCGCGGCAAGGTCGATGCGCCGGTCGAGTTGGCTGAGCGACACCAGCATCAGCACCGTGGCGAAGGGCACCGTCATCACCGAATGGGCCATGGCGACGCCAAGCCACGTGTCATAGCCGAAGAACGAGCTGAAGCCTGAGATCGAGGTCAACAGGAAGTAGAGCGTGATCGCCGAGACCACCGGCGGCACCACCATCGGCAGCAACACGAAGCCGACAAGGGCGGCGGTGAAGCGCGGCTGGAACATCCACACACCCAGGCTGAAGCACAGCGCCAGCACGGTGGAGAAGGCGCTGCTGACGACGCCGATGCGGATCGAGAGCAGGATCGAGTCGATCCAGCGCGGGTCCTCGATCAGCGACCTGTAGTGACGCAGCGAGAGTTCGCCATTGGGCATCGACAGCATGCGGCTTGGCGTCAGCGACACCGGGACGACGGCGAGCAGCGGCATCAGCAGGAACAGCGCGACGAAGGCGGCGATGATCAGCGAGACGGGGCCGGGGCGATAGGTCGGCATCGCGGCTACACCATCTGCTTTGGTTGCACGTAACGGAACAGCAGAGCCATCAGCGCGCCGACGAACAGCACCAGCACGACGCTGATCGCCGCGCCCAGTCCCCAATCCGGGCTCTGGAAGATCCTGAGATAGATCAGTTCGGCGACCATCACGCTGCGGCCGCCGCCAAGGATCGCCGGCGTGACGAAGAAGCCCAGCGAAAAGACGAAGACGATGAGTGCGGCCCCGATGATGCCGGAGCGGGTCATCGGCACGAAGACCGACCAGAAGGTGCGCATGCGGCTGGAGCCGAGCCCGCGCGCCGCCAGAAGCACGCGGTCGTCGAGGCTGCGCATGGCGGATGCCAGCGGAAAGACGGCGAAGGGAATGAGGAAATGCGTCATGCCGACGATGACGCCGAATTCGTTGCGCACCAAGGTCAGCGGTTCGGAGATGAAGCCGAGCGCCTGCAGCCAGGTGTTGATCAGGCCGCGGTTGGAGAGCAGCGCCACCCAGCCGAAGGCGCGGGTCAGCACGGAAATCCAGAAGGGAACGAGAATGCAGAACTCGGCCACCAGGCGCTGCGCCGGCGTGCCGCGCACCCAGACGACTGTGATGGCATAGGCAGCGGCGACCGACACGATGGTGACGATTGCCGCGATGCGCAGCGTCCTGATGAACACCGACTGCACGAGATCGTCGGTGAGCAGCGCTTCATACTGGCCGAGCCCCGGCGTCGGCAGCGTGAAGCTCCACTTGACGACACCGAGGAACGGCCAGGCATAGGCCAGCACGAGGAACAGGAGCAGCGGCGCCATCAACAGCGCCGCGCCCATCCTGTCTGAGAGATAGGACCGCATCCTGGCCTGATCAGGCGGAGATGATCTTGGTGTATTCGTCGAGCGCCGCCCCGTAGTTCTTGGCGTACCAGTCCATGTCGAGCGGGATCTGCTTGGCCATGTTGGCGGGGTCGACCGGATTGATCCGCTTCTTGTCGGCCGGGATCAGCGCGTCGGCGGCCGGATTGGCTGGGCCCTGGCCGAGCTTGTCGAACATGATCAGCTGCTTTTGCGGATCCTGGGCGCTGGCGATGAATTTCATTGCAGCGTCCTTGCCGCCGGGGTTGCCCTTGAGGACGGCAAGTGCGCCGGGCGAGATCAGGCCCTGGTCCCAGATGAACTTGATCTTGCCGCCGGAATCCTGCTCGATCAGCGAGGCGCGGGTCGACCAGACGATGGCCATAGACGCCTCGCCGTTGAGCAGCACACTCTGGCTCTCGGCGCCGCCGCCCCAATAGGAGACGACGTTTTCCTTGAAGGCAGCGATCTTGTCATGCGCGCGCTTGAGATCGAGCGGGTAGAGCGAAGCTGGCGCGACGCCGTCGGCCAGAAGGGCCGCTTCCCAGCTCGACACGCCCCATTTGTAGAGCGAGCGCTTGCCGGGGAATTTCTTCACGTCGAAGAAATCGGCCATGCCGGTCGGGGCGTCCTTGCCGTATTTCTCCGAATCGTAGGCGATGATGTAGGAGAAGAAATAGGTCGAGGCGGCGTAGTCCCAGCCGAAGCCGGGGCGCATCTTCTTCTTGTCGACAACATTGTAGTCGATCGGCTCGAGCATACCTTGCGCGCCGAGCGTGATGGCCGAGAACGGGTCGACGTCGACGAGGTCCCAGGTCGGCGCGCCGCTCTTGAACTGAGCGGCGATGGCGCCTTCGGTCGGGCCCGAACCGTCCATCTTGACGACAATGCCGGTGTCCTTGGTGAACGACTGGCCATAGGCGGCGTCATAAGCGGTGATGGCGTCGCCGCCCCAGTTCACCAGCACCAGTTCCTTGGCCGCGGCAAAGGCCCCGGTCGAGCGCAGCAGCATCGGCGTGCCGGCCAGCACGATCGCCGCCAACTGCGCGAATTGACGGCGCGAGATTTCACCTCGACCTGCCCGGGCGGACAGGGTCTCGACGGCTTGTTTCTTGGTGTCGTGTGTCATGTCAGTTCCCCTTATTGTTGTTGATCGTTTCCGGAAGCCTGCGTGTCCCACCGGTCCACGCAGGCGGTCATTGTCCTCCGTCCGGAAGGAGGAAACCCTTTTCCGCCGGCCAGGTCAGCCAGACGGAATTGCCTTTGCTGAGTGCCGAGGCCGCAACCTCGTTCGGCACCGACACCGTGACCTTGGCGCCTTGCCGCGTCGTCAGGTCGAGCCGCGTCGCGGCACCCAGGTAGGTCGAGTTGGTGGCTGTCGCGGCGATCCCATTCTCGCCTGCCACGGCCTCGCCGGCGATCGACATATATTCAGGCCGGATCGCCAGGATCGCATCGCCACGCACCGCCTCGGCCTTGCAGCGCATGCTGACCGCGCGGTCCTCGCAGAGGCCCGTCGAGCCGTTGTCGGCCGGGCGCACACCCTTCAGCGGCAACATGTTGATCTCGCCGAGGAACTCGGCGACGAAGCGGTTGTCCGGCCGGTCGTAGACCTCGTCGGGGGCGCCGACCTGCAGCAGTTTGCCATGGTTGAAGATGGCAACGCGCGACGACAGCGCCAGCGCCTCGCTCTGGTCGTGGGTGACGAAGACGAAAGTGGTGCCGGTCTCCTCATGCAGCCGTTTCATCTCGGCCTGCATCTGGCCGCGCAGGCCCTTGTCGAGTGCCGAGAACGGTTCGTCGAGCAACAGCACGCCCGGCTCGAACACCAGCGCACGGGCAAGGGCCACGCGCTGCTGCTGGCCGCCCGAAAGCTGCGCCGGCAATTTCTTCTCATGACCCTTCAGCCCGACGCGCTCGATCATCTCGCCGACGCGGCGCTTGATGTCGGCAGCCGATTTCTTGCGCACCTTGAGCGGGAAGGCGATGTTGGCCTCGACGCTCATATGCGGGAACAGCGCATAGCCCTGGAACACCATGCCGGCGGCGCGCTGTTCGGCTGGCCGGTCGGTAATGTCGGTCCCGTCGCTGAAAAGCTTGCCTTCGCTCGGCTGGACGAAGCCGGCCAGGATCATCAGGAAGGTGGTCTTGCCCGAGCCAGAAGGTCCGAGCAGGGTCAGGAACTCGCCCCGGCCGATATTGAGGGACAGATTGTCAAGCGCACGGAAGGAGCCGAAGCTCTTACCGATCCCGATTGCCTTGATCTCTGCGGCATGGCCGGGTTGCTGCATACTGCCCTTTCCCTAACGCTTATCGAAATCGTAGGCACGGTTCCGGCTCACCGCAACCGAATAGTTTTCGCCGGATCGGCAAATTTGATTCATCTATGGCGCCAGACAGGGCGGTTCGCGTCGAGCGCGACGTCCTCTTCTTGTGAAAAGCCAGACGGGGCCGAGCCCGATCGGACCGACCCCTCTGACCGCTTCGCGGCCATCTCCCCCGCGCGGGGGAGATCAGCTCTCCATCGCCTGGCTCAATATGGCCTGACCGGATTCTCCGAGAGCTTCGACCTCAACCATGCCGCGAACGCTTCCAGCACAGGATGCGACGCCTTGGCGTGCTCGGAGACCATGAAATAGGAGCGCGGCGACTTGATCGCGATGTCGAACGGTCTGACGAGCCGGCCTTCATTCAGCGCGCGGCGGCTGGTCAGCTCATCGCCCATGGCAATGCCCTGGCCGGCGATCGCCGCCGAGAAGACAAGGTTCATGTCCGAAAAGAAGATGCCGCCTTCGGTGTCGGGGTTTTCCACCTTGGACAGCGCCAGCCAGCGCGCCCAGTCCTCGGTGTCATCAAGATGGAGCAGATTTGCGCGCAGCACGTCCGACGGCTTCGAAAGGCCGCCTACCTTGTTGAGCAGGGTCGGGCTGCACAGCGGCGTGAAGGAAATTTCGCAAAGCAGCTCCACCGCGCGGTTCGGCCAGTTGCCGACGCCGAAGGCGATGAAGGCATCGGCTTCCGGATTGCTGACATCGTCCAGGCGTCGCGGTGTCAATATGTGCAGGGCCACATCCGGATACATCTGCCGGAATTCCGCGATATGCGTGCACAGGAACAGCGAGGCGAAGCCCGGTGTGCAGGAAACGGCGAACGAGCCGCCGACGCCGGTGCCCTCGTGGCGGGTCACCGCGTCGCCCAACACCGTCAGCGCCTTGCGCACGTCGCTGGCGTAGCGCTGGCCGCGTGGGGTCAGCGCCACGCCCTTGCCGATGCGCTCAAGCAGATCGAAGCCGAGATCGCGCTCGAGCAGGCGCAGCTGATGGCTGACGGCGCTGCGGGTCAGGTGCAGTTCGTCGGCGGCGCGCCACACGCTGCCATGGCGGGCGAAACTGTCGAGCGCACGCAGCGCTTGGGTCGATGGTATTCTCAAGATGCCTCAGGTGAACCGAATTTGCACGAACCGGGAAAACATATCACTTTTTGAAAAAGCGCTTCACTGCTTTCTTCTCGTTCCATGGATAAACCAGTGACGACCTCCGCCCAGGCAACCGCGCTTGCCCATCTCGACGACATCCAGCCGTCGCTGTCGGCGTGGACGCGGACCATCTTCGATTTTGGTGAGACCGCCTGGCGCGAATACCAGTCGGCCGCCTGGTACGTGGAACTGCTGAAGCGCGAGGGGTTCTCGGTCGAAGAAGGTTCGGGCGGCATGCCCACGGCCTTCTGTGCCCACTGGACCAACGGCGCCGGTCCGACCATCGGCATGTATGCCGAGTATGACGCGGTGCCCGGCAATTGCCAGGATGCGGCGACGGTCAAGCGCCCGCGCCCTGGCCTCGGCGAACATGCCGGCGGCCATACCGATCCGCATTCCGGACTGGGGATTTCCAGCCTTGGCGGTCTGCTGGCGACCAAGGCCGCGATGCAGCGCCATGGCATTGGCGGAACGTTGCGCTTCACCGGGGAGCCGGCCGAGAAGGTGCGGGGTTCAAAACCCATCCATGCCGCCAGGGGCTATTATGACGGACTGGATGGAATGCTCTCCTTCCACCCGTTCTACATGCTGCCGCTCTGCAACACGGCGCGCTGGGACACGCATTGCGGCGCGGCCTATGCGATGATCTACCGCTTTATCTGCGACGAACCCGAAAATTGGGTTCGCGCAAGCGACGGGGCGCCGATTCCGCAGTCGCATTCCGCGATCAGGGCGCCCGGCGCCAATGACGCGCTGATGATGATGTACATGGCCTCGAAAGCGCTGCGTGATTCCATGCTTCCGCACCAGGGCGGCTGGTCGATCAGCGAGGCGATCCTGACGGCGGGGCAGGCCACCGCCGACAATCTGCCGGCGGGGCTCGCCGAGATCCAGTACATGATGCGCGTGCCGACCCTGGCCATGGCCGAGCAGGTGACCGCGATACTTGACCGCAATGCGGAAGCCGCTGCCAGGATGAGTGGCTGCCGGTATGAGCGGCACTGGGTCTCCAAATCGCGACCGGGGCTCGCCAATCACGCGATGGCTGATATCGCCTATGGGGCGCTGTCGACGGTTGGTCCGCCGCACTGGAACGAAGCCGCGAAAGCCGTTGCGCGCGAAATCCAGGTCAATGCCGGCGGCATTGCCACGGAAAATCCGTTTATCGATGCGTTGGAGCGGCTGATCACGCCACAAGAGGCTGAAGCGATCCTGCGGCGCGACCTGCCGCCGTCGCAGACTAATTCGACCTCCGACGACTACACCGACATGAGCTGGCATGCGCCGACGGCACGTTTCTATGTCGCTCGTCCGGCGTTGCGCTCGTCCGGCGGACAGGCTTATCCATCCTGGGTCATGAATGCGCTGGGCGGCATTCCCGCCACCATCGACCCGATGGTCACCTGCGCGTCCAAGACGGTCGCGCTCGCGGCGCTGCGCCTGCTCGAAGACAAGGCAGCCCGCGATGCGGCGATGGACGAATTCGTCAAGCGTACCGGTGGCGGTATTGGCGGTTCGAACTGGATCGCGCCGCTGTGCGACTACGACCCACCGATCCACTTCCGCTGGCCCGAATATGTCACCACGCCGCGCGGCCGCGACTGGTGGATACCCAACCAAACCGCATGACCGCCGATTTGATCACGAGGAGAATCCCATGACCGTTCATGACCGCATTGTCGCAGAACCATTTTCGCTCCAGCGCCGCAACCCGGCCGGCGGCACCAAGCCGCTTACCGCCTGGGGCTTTGCCAACGAGACCGACGTGCTGACCGACGTTTTGCTCGGCTCGCCGAATTTCCTGCGCCATCTGTCGACCAGCTCGCTGTCGCGCAAGCATCTGCGCGAGGCGCCCTGCAACGTCCAGATCGCGCAGGCGCAGCACAAGGACCTCGTTGCCGCCTACGAGCATTTCGGCGTCAACATCCACTGGCACGAGCCGACGCCGGAGCTGCCGATGCAGGTCTATTCGCGCGATTCCAGCGTGATGACGCCCTATGGCGCCTTCATCACCGCCATGGCCAACTGGTGGCGGCGCGGCGAGAACTACGCGGCGATCCGCACCTATGAGAAGCTCGGCATCCCGATCTATGACATGGTCACCGCCGGCACCTTCGAAGGCGGCGACTTCAACGTCATCGAGGATGGCGTGGTACTGATCGGCTGCGGCGGCGCCCGTACGCAGGAGGAAGGCGCGCGTCAGGTGCAGGCCTGGTTCGACAAGGAAGGCTGGGAAACCCGTATCGCCTTCATCGACGAATATTACGTCCATATCGACCTGATGGTGGTGCCGATCGCCGAGAAGCTGACGGCCGTCTGCCTTGCCTGCACGGAACCGGGCATCGTCGACTGGCTGAAGGGCAAGGGCCACGAGATCATCGACGTGCCGTTCCAGGACACGATGGCGCTCGGCTGCAACTTCATGTCGCTGGGCAAGGACCGGGTGATCGCGCCGACCTCATCGAAGTCGTTGATCGGCCAGCTCAAGGCGCGCGGCTTCGAGGTCGCGGCGGTCGACATGAGCGAGATCTCGAAGACCGGCGGCGGCATCCACTGCATGGCGCAGGCGCTCAAGCGCGAGCCAGTGTGAACAGCCGGTAGAATCCGTCGCCGATCGCAGTAGACCCGTCGTGCCTTCCGGCACGGCGGGTCTTCGTGCCTTTGACGCTGAGGCTACTGCTCGATTTCCTGGACAATCTCGTGGGTGTCCGGATCGACCAGATAGGTGCGTCCGCCCACCACGACATACTGATACCTGACATCCGGCACATCGATCCTGTGAAGCTCGACCGTATCGGGCAGCTTTGAGCCGAGGTTCAATTCGACGCCTGGAAGATCAAGTGAAACCAGTGGCTTCTTCTTCACGTATTCCCGAATAACGGTTTCCTGCTCTGGCTTGATGATAATAGTTTCCGCCGAGGCGATACCGACGCCAGCGAGAAGAAGAATACCTGCTGCTGCTACTGAAAGATGCGTTTTCACTACCGTCTCCTTTGAATGAATGCATGAATGCGCGGGAAGCGCCTTTGCGTTCACAGCAGAGGTACGTCCGTGTTGGTAACTCACGGCGAGGCGGCTTGTTCCTGACTGCCTGGTAAATGGCACCGACCTGTTCTGGGCGAGGAGTAGCGCGTCAACGACCCGGCTGAGCCGTGCAGGTGGTGGAAATCACGGCGGCCGGCCCGGCCTGTCGGCGGACTCACAAAGATCGTCGGGGTGACGCAACTCACCGCATGTTGCCGGTGTGGCCTTGCGAATAGCGGCCGGGCTGCGGCCATACCGTCAGGCCGTGCGGCTCCACGCCGACACGGATTTTCGTCACCGCGCCGGAAGTGGTGTCGAACATGTAGACTTCGCTGTCGAAGCGGCCGGACAGCCACAATTGCTTTCCATCGGCGCTGACATTGCCCATGTCGGGGCTGCCGCCGCCGGGGATTGGCCATTGCGCTGTTATCGTGCGGGTGGCGAAATCGATGACGGTGACACTGCCCGGCCCCTTGGCACGGCCTTGCTCCATCTTGCGCGAACCGCGATTGGACACATAGAGCTTGGTTCCGTCGCGGCTGACGACAAAGCCATGCGTGCCAATGCCGGTGGGAATGAAGCCAATTTCGGTAAAGCTGTCGCCGTCGATGAGGAAGACACCGTCATTCATCATGTCGGCGACGTAGAAAACCTTGCCGTCGGGCGAAAGCCGGATGTCCTGCGGCATGCCCATCTTCGACAGGGAGAGGTGGCCCAGCACCTTCTGGTTCTTGAGGTCCACCTTGAGCAGGCCGCCGTCGCCATACTCGCAGGTGAAGATGGCGTATGAATTGTCGGCGGCGAAATCGGCATGGTTGATGCCGGGGCAGGTCGGTGTGGGAATGGTTGATTTCAACGCCATTGAATGGGGATCGCGCAGGTCGAGCCGCTCATAGGCTTCATCGACGATGATGGCTGAACTGCCGTCCGGCATGAAATACATGTTGTAGGGATCATCGACCGCGATCTGCTGGCCGGGCTTGCTGGTCTTCGGATCGATCGGCGTCACGCTGCCCAGCTTGGTGCCGCTGGCGTTGTTGGCGACCCAGAGCGTCTGGAGGTCCCAGGACGGAACGACGTGCTGGGGCTTGCGCCCGACAGGGAACCTGGCCACTTCCTTCAAGGTCTCTATATCGATCACGGACACGCTGTTGGAGGAGCGGTTGGGGACATAGACGCGCGAGAGAGCGCCGGCGGTGGCGGGGCTGAGATGACCGGCCGTCGTTTCGCTGTAGATATTGACGGGAGTCTGCGCCTTGGCTGGGGCCTGGGCGGGCGGCTCGCTGCAATCCTCCGGGCAGGAGCCAGCCGACGCCGCTGACGACAGGCAGGTCAGCAGCAGGAACGGTGCAAGGAAGCTGGTGAATCGCTGATATGTCTTGGTCATTTGGGCTGCTTTGCGATGAAGCCGCGAATGGCGTCGGTTGTTCCGTTGACGATCAGGTCGATGCCGAGCTGGCCGAACTCGGCCGAGGACCGCGTCGGATCGCCGCCATAGACGCCGTCGGCCGCGGTGAATTTGGAGGCGGCCGCAAGACGGTCCTTGCGCACCATGGATGGATCGACGGCAAGCATCAGCGACGTGTCGGCAAGGCCCGCATGGCTACCGATCTCCGAATGCTTCGCGCCGGCGGCCAAGAGCTTGTCGACATAGGCGCCTTGCGTGATCCGGTAATAGTCGAGATCCGCGAACACCCGGACCGGCGTTTTCTTCCATTCGGCATTCAGGCGATCGGCGACAGTGCTTTCATCGGCCTGATAACCGCCGTGGTCGCCGATGAAAACGATGGTCTTGAAGCCATGCAGCTTGAAGCTGCGCGCCGCCGATTCGAGCAGCGCCTCGAACACCTTGTCGCTGATGGTGATGGTGCCTGGAAATTTCATGTGGGCGGTCGGCGGATCGATGCTGCCTTCCGGCACATAGGCAATCACCGGAGCGACCAGCGCATTGCCCAACCGCTCGGCAATCTTTTCGGCGAGGAACTTCACCCGCGCATTGTGCTTGCCCAGCGCCATGGCGGGACCGCTCTGCTCGGTGCCGCCGATCGGGATGATGATGGTCGTCGTCCCGCCTCCGATGAGGTCGCGCAGTTCGGTCCAGGTCAGGTCCTCGAGGAACACCGACGCATTGGCCGGGCTCGCCGCGAACAGGAGAATTGAAACGGACCAGAGAGCGAGAACGGTGCGGATGAAAGTGAAGCTGCGCGGCGCGATCATTCCAACCTCGGTCCACAGGTCGGTTTCGACCGTACTTATTCATCTACACCCGTCGCTTTACATAATCGTAAAAGGCTGGGGCGGTGCGGGATGCCCTGCTGATCACCGAACGCAAAACGATCCGCTCGGCAAGGCCCGCAGGCGCGATCAGGAAAATTTGATGCCTGACAACTTGGCCGGAGTGGCCCACATGCAGCTTTGGCATCGAGGAGGGGATTCGAAAAATGGCAAGAAGCCGGCCAAGAGGGAGTTTGTTCGTGGACGGTCAGTGCGTGTCCAAAAGCCCGGCCTGCGCGATGATCGTGCGATAGATCTTCACCGCCTCATCAATCCGGGCCACCTGGCAATATTCATCGGTCTTGTGGGCCATGTCCGGGCTGCCCGGTCCGCAAATGATGGTATCGACGCCGCCAAGCGCGGGCGTGAAGATGGAGGCATCGGTGAAGAAGTTCGCGCCGCCCACGGTGGAGACCGAACCGGTGGCCGCTTCCCGGCATTCGGAAAAGAGCTTCATGGCGGGGTGCGCGGGATCACTCCACACCGCCGGCAGGTCGAGGATCGTCGATATCGAGCAGTCGCCGCCGAGCGTGAACGACAATTGGTCGGTGACGGCGGCGCTGTCCATGCCGGGCAACATGCGCACGTCGATCGTCATTTCGGTGCGATCGGGAACGGAGTTGATGTTCAGCCCGCCGACAATGGTGCCGACATTGAGCGTCGCGGAGCCCAGGATCGGATGTTGCGCCGTGTTGAAGCCGAAGGTCTCGAGTTTGGTCACGGCGCGCGCCGCCTTGTAGATGGCGTTGTCGCCAAGATGCGGCATCGCGCCATGCGCCGTGCGGCCGCTGCAGCAGGCCTTCAGCCACAGCGCGCCCTTGTGGCCGGCGACGAACGCATTGGCTGTGGGTTCGCTCACCACGAGCAGGCTTGCCGCGTCGAGCATCCTGTCCTTCACCAGCGCAGTGGCGCCCTCGCAGCCGGTTTCCTCGCCGCCGGTGATCACCAGCACCAAGTTTGAGCGTTCGCGCAGCTGGTCGGCCTCTTCGACGATCGCCGCGATCATCGCCGCGACGCCGGCCTTCATGTCGGTCGAGCCACGGTCATAGAGCCGCCCGTCGACGATCTCCGCGCCGAAGGGGTCGTGCGACCACTCGGCAGCGCCAAGCGGCACCGTGTCGATATGACCGGTGAAGATCACCGGACGTTGTGTCGCCTTCGATGCCTGGACGGGGAAGCGGGCGATGAGGTTGGTCCGTCCCGGGCCGAAATTGTGGACGGTTACCGAGAGACCGTGGCTGCTGAGCAGGTCGGCGAGCATGGCAGCGCATTGCGCTTCATTGCCAGGCGGATTGCGCGTGTCGAAGCGGACAAGCTCCTGCGTCAGCCGCACCGCGTCAATCGCGTTCACCTTGGCCTCCCTCAGTACCATCCCGGCCGCTGGCCGCTGCCGAGCATCTCGTCATAGGCGTCGGTGCGGCGATCGCGCAATACCTGGTTGAAGGCGTTCCAGTTCCGCTTGCGCCGCGCGTCGGCCAGATTGACCTTGGCGATCAGCACTTCTTCCTTGTCCGGCGAGGCCGGCCCCGCGACCGGCCAGCCGGTATGGCTGACGAGAAGGCTCTGGCCGATGAAGGGCTGGCCGCGCTCGGTGCCGACACGGTCGGCGGCGGCGACGAAGACGGAATTGGAATGGGCCGCTCCCATGACGATGATGTTCGCCATCGCTTCACGCTTGGGATCCTGGCCGGGTATCGGCACCCAGTTAGTCGGTACGCAGACGATCTCCGCGCCTTGCAGGGCGGCGAGACGGAAGCTTTCGGGGAACCAGCAATCGTAGCAGATGTGGCAGCCGATGCGCCCGAGCGGCGTGTCGAAGACGGGAAAGCCGAGATCGCCGGGCGAAAAATAGAGCGCTTCGTCGCCCCACAGATGCATCTTGCGATAGCGGCCGATCAGCCCGTTCGGGCCGATGATGACAGCCGAATTGAACAGGATCTCGCCGGCGCGCTCGGTGATGCCGGCGACGATGTGAAGGTTCAGCCGCGCCGCAGCCTCCATCCAGGCCTGTGTTGTCGGACCGCCGGGGATTTCCTCGGCAAGCGCTCGCGCCTCGGCGCGATTGTGAAACACATAACCGGTGTTGCACAGCTCCGGCAGGACGACGAGCTGCGCGTCCCTGGCGGCGGCCTCTTCCATGAAGGCGATGGACCGCGCGACATTTTCAGCGGTCTCGCCGAAGCGCGGCTCCATCTGGATGATGGCGACGGTGACGGAGGCTTCCTCGATCTGCTTCGGCATCGCGCGTGGTCCTGTTGCGTGGTTGTCAGCTTCTGGTCAGCCAGCCAAGGGCGTTGCGCCACAGCGTGGCATAGCCCGGCCAGTCGGAGAAGGACGCCGGCAGCCAATGCGGGCTGACATCGGAGGTCCAGACAAGCGTCCGGCCCTTCCCATATTCGCCGGTCACCAGCAGCGGATGACCACCCTGCGCCTCTGGAAGGCGGGCAAGCACTTCGACATCCGGGCGCTGCCTCACGCGCACTTCATTCGCGCCGAGCAGCACCGGCCATTCGCCCTGCAGTCCCTGAAGCACGGGGTGCTTGCTGTCGGCGTCGACAGCCGCGCTGAAGCCTTCTGGAATCTCCAGCCGATCGTCATAGGGGAGGCATTCGACAGGCAGGGCGTCCTCGACCGGAGTCCGGTGCCAGCGCGCCTTGCCATCAATGCCCTGGAAGCTGAAGTAGCCGCCGATCATCGCAAGGCCGCCGCCGGCCTGCGTCCACTGCTTGAGCAGCTGCAGCCGGTTCGGAACGGGGGTTCCGCGCAGCCAGACATCGGGATGCAGAAGCAGCGAGTTCGCGCCAATGTCGGAAAGCAGGATCGCGTCGTAGGCATTAAGTCCCTCCATATCGAAGGGCATCTTTTCCACGGCCTCATGCGCAGGCATGTGGGTGAGGTCGAACGCGCTGCCTTCCAGCGCCTTCATCAAGGGCTCTGCGCCCGAGTGGAAAGTGACGCTGCCGAACTGGTCGAAACCCTTGAAATGGGTCGAAGAGCTCATCCATGTCTCGCCGACAAGCAAGACTTTCTTGTTGGATTTTGCCAAGACGAATACTCCTTAACGTGCCGCCGCGCCATTTGGTTTAACCGAGAGCGCGGATCATAATGAACCGGTTCAATACGCATGTTTTGGCTGAGTTCCGTCGTAAATGCAATGGATAAATAATTTGCAGCGTCGCCGTTGACAAGGAAGATTGAACCGGTTCAGTATCGATCAATTGAGATTGCCAACCGGACAAGCGCAAAGGATCGCGACATGAACCTCACCCGCCGCAGTTTCGGCTATGCATTGGCTGCCATGGCAGCTTTCGCGGTGGCCCCTTCACCTTCCTCGGCACAAAGCCTTACCAAGCTGACCTTCATCCAGGAATGGCCGACGCCGGATGGCTTCTGGGTTCCGTGGATCCTGGGAAACAAGAAGGGCTTCTACGCGGCAGAGGGCATCGAGCTTGAGATCGTCACCCGCCGACCGTCGCCGATACGATGAAGTTCCTGGGTACCGGCCGTGCGCAGGTCGCCTTCACCACCGTGATGGACGTTATTTTCGCCAGGGAGCAGCAGGCGCCGGTCACCGCGATCGCGCGTTATGGCCGTGGCAACAACTGGGGCATATTGAGCCCGGAAGGATCGCCTCTCACCGTGGCCGATCTCAAGGGCAAGACGATCGGCATCTACAATGATGCCTGGACCAAGGCGCAGCTGACCATGATGCTCGCCGATGCCAGCCTGACGCTTGACGATGTGAGCACGGTCGCGGCGAGCGACGATACGGTGCCGCTGCTGCTGCAAAAGAAGGTCGACGCGATCACCGGCATCACCAATGCCGAGGGCACCGGCATGGCCACCACCGGCGGACAGCGCGCCGAGTTCCTCGCCGCCACCAAGCATGGCGTGCCCAATTCGCCGATCTTCATGCTCGCCGGCAATGATGATTGGCTGAAGGCCAATCCGGATGTGGCAAAGGCGTTTCTGCGCGCGACGCAGAAGAGCATCGAATATGCGGCCGCCCATCAGGACGAAGCCGTCGCGGCCTTCTTCGAGCTTTATTCCAAGGCCTATGACGAGAAATTCATCACCCAGCAGTGGAAGGACACGGTTCCGCTTTTCGGCGAAATGGGGCCGGACCTGATGGTCCATAACAATGCCGACTGGGTGGCGCTGCTCGACGCGCTGAAGAAGTTCAAGGTCGTGTCGGACGTCCTCGAGCCGTCGGCTTACTATACAAACCAGTACCTCGCCCAATAAGCGCTCTCCCAAGCAAGCCCGACAGGAGTTGACCGTATGAGTGTCGCCGCCTCTTCACGACGTGTCGTCCCGGCCTGGACCTACAGGCCGGGACCCGATGTCGCCAATGTGCCCCCTACCGGTCTGGCCAGGGCGCAGGCGATCGCGAAGCAGGCGGCTGCCGCGGGTCTGGCGGCGGCGCGGCCGGGAATAACGGAGCAGGCGGTCGACCTGGCGGTAAGTGCCTGCCTGCTCGAGCAGGGCGTCGAAAACGTCTGGACGATCACCAATGTCGGCCTGGGCGAAAACACGCGCACCTGCTTCCCGACCAATCCGCCGACAGACCTCGCGGCTGGGGAGCGCGACGTGCTCATGGTCGACGTGCACCCGATAACGGCTGATGGGTCGTGGGGCGATTGCACGCGCTGCAAGGTGATCGGCGACTGGCCGGAAGCAACCCAGGCGCTGCGCGATCTCGAAACGCTCCACTATGAGATCCTGGCGAAGTGCCGACCCGGCATGGCGGCGAATGAACTCTTCGGCATGACGCATGAACGGCTGGTCGCCGAGGGCTACATCCTGCTCGACCAGCTTGCCAATATCGGTCATTCGCTGACGGCGGGAGCCGCCTATCTCCACCAATTCATCGACGCGGGAAACACCACGCCGATGTGGGGAGCCTGGGCCATCGAGCCCTTCGCCGCGCGCGGCGACATCGCCGTCAAGGTCGAGGACCTCGTCTGGTTCGGCCGTGAAAACTGCGTGACGCTCTGAGCGTTCGGAAAAAGAGACCAGATGCCGGAAAACTCGACCCCGAAACTGTCGCTGAAGGACGTCTCGCAGACCTTCGGCGAAACACAGGCGCTCGCGCCCACCGATCTCAACGTGCAGGCCGGAGAATTCGTTTCGGTCGTTGGCCCGTCGGGCTGCGGCAAGAGCACGATGTTCAACATCATCGCCGGTGTGCTGAAACCGACCAATGGCCAAGTCCTGATCGATGGCAAGGATGTTACGGGACGCAGCGGCCATGTCGGCTACATGCTGCAGAAGGACCTTCTGCTGCCTTGGCGCACGGTCATCGACAACATCGTGCTCGGCGCGATCCTCAAGGGTGGCGCAAGCCATGCGCAACGGGCCGAGGGCGTGGCGCTCGCCCGCCGCTACGGGCTGGGCGACTTCATCAATCACTATCCCGCAGCCCTTTCGGGCGGCATGCGCCAGCGCGTTGCGCTGATGCGCACGCTTGCCATGCATCACGACGTGATGCTGCTCGACGAACCCTTCGGCGCGCTGGATTCGCAGACCCGCCTTGCCATGCAGCAATGGTTGCTGAGCGTTTGGGGACAGGAGAAGCGGACCATCGTCTTCGTCACCCATGACATCGACGAGGCGATCCTGCTTGCCGACCGCGTCGTCGTGATGACGCCGCGCCCGGGACGGGTGAGGGAGGTTCTGCCGGTTCCGATCGAGCGGCCCCGGCCGATGTCCAGCCTTACCAGTCCGGAATTCAGCGCACTGAAGGCACGCATCCTCGACCTGATCTATTCCGAGGATGCGGTAGCAAAAACACTCGAAATGGAGGCAGCCCATGGCCACTAGACGCGTGTCTGGCAGCACGGTCCTGCAGGTCGTCTATCCGCTCCTGGCGCTGGTGCTGGTCATTCTCATCTGGGCGGCCGCGGTCGAACTGTTCCAGATCCCGCGCTATGTCATGCCGTCGCCGCTGCAGGTGTGGAATCACATCCAGTCCGACTGGCAGGCGCTGCTCAATGGCTTCGGCATCACTTTCTACGAGTTCCTGCTCGGCTTCATCTTCGGCGCCAGCGCGGGTTTCGTCTTCGCCGTGCTGATGGATGCGTCCAGCACCACGCGCGGCGTGCTCTATCCCGTGCTGATCGCCAGCCAGGCGATCCCGGTCGTCGCGATCTCGGCGGCGCTCACCATCTGGCTCGGTTTCGGCCTCGCGCCCAAGCTGGTCATCGTCGCGCTTGTCGTCTTCTTCCCCGTGGTGGTGAACGTGCTCGACGGCCTGGCATCGGTCGATCGCGACGTGCTCAACCTGGTGCGGTCGATGGGCGCGTCCAAGTTCAACATCTTCCGGCATGTAAAACTGCCGGCGACCTATTCGCCGCTGTTCTCGGCCCTGAAACTGTCGGCGACATTCAGCGTGACCGGTGCGGTCATCGCCGAATGGACGGCCTCGACCAGCGGCGGACTGGGCGCCTATCTGCTGCAGGCCAATTCCCGCCTCAACACAGCCGGCACATTCTCGGCGATCAGTTTCCTGGCGTTGCTTGGCGTCGTCAGTTTCCTGCTTGTGGTGCTGGCGGAATATTTGCTAACGCCTTGGAAGTCGTCGTCGAAAGCGCGGACCTGGTCTCGCACCTATTGGCGGGACCCGTCATAGGATCAGGAACGAGGGACATTTCCCCGAGATGAGTGACGGGACGGAGGCCATCGGAAGCAAGCGCCCGACGATCCGCGACGTGGCACGCGAGGCCGGCGTCTCCATCGGCACGGTCAGCGCGGTCATCAACCAGCGCGGTCTCGTCGCCGAGGACACCAAGCGGCACGTGCTGCGCTTCATCGCCGAGCTCGGTTTCGAGCCCAATAACGCGGCGCGCAACCTCAAGCGGAGCCGCATCTCCTCGATCGGCTTTGTCGTCCCGGACCTCGGCAATCCGTTCTTCGCCAGCATCGCCGAAGGCATCCAGCGCGGCATCGCCGACAACGACATATTGCTGATGCTGTGCATCACCTGGTCGAAGACGGAACGCGAAGAATATTTCGCCAGCATCCTTAGGACCCAGCGGCTCGATGGCGTGATCTATCTGAGCGGCACCGGCCTGCCGAGTTCCTCGCTGCTCGAATTGGCGAAGGTCGGATCGGTCGTCTTCGTCGATGAAGTGCTGCCGGGCCTGGACGTGCCCTTCGTCGGCAGCAACAATCTGGCCGGCGCGCGTTCGATCGCGCGTCATGTGCTGGACTACGGACACCGCAGGGTCGCCATCATCGGCGGTCCGCCGCGCCTCTGGACCAGCGAGCAACGCCTTGCCGGGTTTCGGGAATCACTGGCGTCGGTAGGCCTCGATCCCGACGCGGCGCCCTATATCGCGGGGGATTACACCGAGCGTTCCGGCTATCTCGCGGCGGCCCGTCTCCTGGCCGGCGATGCCGCAACACGCCCCACCGCCATTCTGTGCGCCAACGACCTGATGGCGATCGGCGTCATGCGGTTCTGCCGCGAAAGCGGCATCAGCATCCCCGGACAGCTCAGCATCACCGGCTTCGACGACATCGCCAACGCCGAATTCCTGATGCCGTCGCTGACGACAGTCGCGCAACCGGCGCAGGAGATGGGGCGGGCGGCGGCGGAGCTTCTGCTTCACCGCAAGGGTGTGAGGCCAACGCCGCCGGTGACGACGCAGTTTCCGACATCCGTCCGGATACGCAACTCGGTCGGGTCGCTCAGGTGATCAGATTGAGCAAGCGATAGAGCCGCTCAAAGGTCTTGCCGTAGGGCGGACGCAGGAGGCCGCCGGCACTCAGCTTGGATTGCAGGAAGACAGGCTTCTCCTTGCTGAAGGTGCGAAATCCCCATTCGCCGTGATAGGCGCCCATGCCGCTGGCGCCGACACCGCCGAAGGGCTGGTTCTCCTGCACCAGGTGCAGCATGCAGTCGTTGATCGTCACGCCGCCGGCGATGGTCTCGCGAAGGATTCGTTGTCGATTGCCGGCATCGCGCCCGAACCAATAGAGCGCCAGCGGCCGATCGGCCCGGTTCACATGGTCGATGGCGTCGTCGATTCCTGTGTATTCGAGGATAAGCAGCACCGGCCCGAAGATTTCTTCGCGCATCAGCCGCAGGTTGGGATTGGCGTTGCGGACCAGGGTCGGTGGCATCTTGCGGGTCGCGTCGAAATTCTCGCCGGCCGGGTTGACCTCGACAATATCAGCGCCGGCATCGCGGGCCTCGGCGATCATGTCGCGCAGGCGCTGGTGGTGCCGGTCGCTGATGATGGACGTATAGTCGGGGTTATCCCGCAAGGTCGGGTAGAGCCGCGCCACGGCGGTTGCAAGCTTGGCGGCGACGACTTCGGCCTGTCCCTTCGGTACCAGCAGATAGTCCGGCGCAATACAGGTCTGCCCGGCGTTGAGCAGCTTGCCATAGGCGACGCTGGATACCGCCGCGTCGAGGTCGCATGACGGATCGAAGATCGCCGGCGATTTGCCGCCGAGTTCGAGCGTGACCGGAGTCAGGTTGGCGGCCGCTGCCATCGCGACCTGGCGGCCGACGGCGGTCGAGCCGGTGAACAGCAGATGATCGAAAGGCAGTGACACGAATGCCTTTCCCATCTCGGCATCGCCGGTGACGACACTTGCTTCGTCCGGGGCGAAGTATCGGCCGAACAGATCCGCCAGCAACGCGGAGAAGCCGGGCGTCAGTTCGGAAGGTTTTATGAGCACCCGGTTGCCGGCGGCAAGGGCCGCGGTCGCAGGCGCGACGCCAAGCTGGAACGGATAGTTCCAGGGCGAGACGATGCCGATGACGCCGAGTGGCTGCGGGACGAGGCGATTTCTGCCGGGCAGGAACGGCAGGCTGGTGGCCACACGACGCTCCCGCATCCAGCCTCGCATATGCGCCAGCGCGTGTCTGATGCCCGCGCGCACGACGAAGAGTTCGGCAAGACGTGTCTCATGGGTCGACCGGCCGCCAAAATCGGCGTCGATCGCCGAACAGATGTCGGCCTCATGCTTTTCGGTGAGCGCGAGCAGGCGCGTGAGGCGGTCCTTTCGGACACCAAGGTCCGGAAAGGGCTGTGCTTCGAAGGCTGAGCGCTGCAAGTCGAAGCGTTCGCGCAGGGCATCCTGTCTGGTCTGCAGCATTGCGCCCTCCGGCCGGTTTTGGGGCAAGCTTACATCGCGCAACCGGGAAGAATCCAGCAAGGTTCGCTTCGCCCGGAAAGGATGCCTCGCGGCCGGCGTTTTTAGACAATTATACCAATTGGTGCATGGCGTATCTTTACATCTTATACGAGAATTGCCAGTTTCCCACACGCCAATGGTCGGGTCTCTGCTTGTCGCGGTCATTCGGCTGATGAAAATCATGGACGGCATACGGGGGGAGACATGAGCGGAACAAATCACATACGGGCAATAGCCGGCTTCTACTTCCTGGTGGGGGCGATCGGGATACTATCCGCGATCACTCTACTGATTTTTGGGAAATCCCCGAATATCGGGACCACCCTTTCAAGTGTGGCTTATGCGATCGGCGCGTATTATTTCAGCAAGGGCTCAAACGCCGCCAAAATCTTTCTTACGGTGATGTCTGCTTTCGCCTTTCTGTTGGAAGGGCTAATAGGAGTCATTGCCATTTCCGATGGCAGGGCGAGTGGTGCGGTTATCTTGCTGCTAGCGAGTCTGTCCGCATACTGTCTTTACGCGTTGCAATTTTCAGCAAGCCTCAAGTCCGAGTTTGCCGGGCGCTCCGCCGCGTACCGTCTCTCAAAAGACAAGGCTGCGCAGAGCTACTATGATGAACTGGAAAGAAGTAGCAGCCGGGAATGATCTTTTCGGGGCGAACCACTCGCCGATTCCTGGCGGGTAAACATCGCCCCCCCCATTTCGGCATCTGCGTCATCGACGGAAATTGACACGTCCGTGTTCGAATTATCACCTACTGCAGGTGCGGTCAGCGTGGCCAAGGTTGTGGTTCGATGGCGGCTGCGCTACTGCGATGCACCACGCGGAGTGCCTCCTTGACCCGTTTCCTCGTCCTCGCCAAACCGCGCAGAACGATTCCTGCCCGAGACCGCTGCACAGCAGTGCCGGTCGTTTTTTCCTGATGCTGGGATCGAGACAGAGCAGTCCGGTCGAGGATCCGAAGCGGCGGGTCCTCAAGGATGTGTTCGGCTTCGACGATTTTCGCCCAGGCCAGGCCGATGTCATGGAAGCGTTGCTGGCCGGGCGCCATGTGCTGGCCGTCATGCCGACGGGTGCGGGCAAATCGCTTTGCTATCAGGTTCCGGCGCTGGTTCTGGGCGGGCTCGCCATCGTCGTTTCGCCGCTGGTGGCGCTGATGCAGGACCAGGTCGCCGCCTTGCGCCTTGCCGGCGTGGCGGCGGACACGATCAATTCCTCGATCGACCGTGAGGCCAATGTAGGTGCCTGGCGTCGCGTGGCGTCGGGCCAGACGCGCCTGCTCTATCTCGCGCCGGAGCGACTGATGACCAAGCGCATGCTCGACGCGCTCGCCAGGCTCGATGTCCGCCTGATCGCCATCGACGAGGCGCATTGCATCTCGCAATGGGGTCCGGCCTTCCGGCCCGAATACGAGGATCTGTCGCGGCTGCGCGGCATTTTCCCGAACGTGCCGATCATCGCGGTGACGGCGACGGCGGACGAGAGCACACGCAACGACATCGAAGCACGGCTGTTCGCCGAGCGCGTCGAAACCCTGGTGCTGGGTTTCGACAGGCCGAACATCAAGCTTGCCATCGAGGCCAAGCAGGACAGCAAGCGGCAGTTGCTGCGCTTTATCGAGCGCCATGCCGGTCGTAGCGGGATCATCTATTGCCTGTCGCGCAAGAAGACGGAGGAGATGGCGGCCTTCCTCGAGAAGAACGGGGTCACCGCGCTCGCCTATCATGCCGGCATGAGCAAGGACGCGCGTGAAGCGAATCAGAACGCTTTCATGACCCTGTCCGGCGTCGTCATGGTGGCGACCATCGCCTTCGGCATGGGCATCGACAAGCCCGATGTCGCCTATGTCTTCCACACCGATATGCCGGGCAGCCTGGAAGCCTACTACCAGGAAATCGGCCGTGCCGGCCGCGATGGCCGGGAGGCCGAGGCGCATATGCTGTTTGGCCTTGGCGACATCCGCATGCGCCGGCTTTTCATCGACGACGAGAACGCGTCGGAAGAGCACAAGAGGCGCTCGCATCGCCGGCTTGACACGCTGATCGGCTATTGCGAGACGGCGCAGTGCCGCCGCCAGGTGCTGCTTGGCTATTTCGGCGAGGAAGCCCCGCCTTGCGGCAATTGCGACAACTGCCTCGACCTGGCGCCGCGCGCGGATGGCGGGGCGGAGGCGCGGATCATCCTGGCGGCAATGGCCGAGACCGGTGAGCGTTTTGGCGCGGGCCATGTCATCGACGTCCTGCTTGGCCATGAAACCGACAAGGTGCAGGTCCGGGGCCACCAGGGGCTCGCCAGCTTCGGCAGTGGTGTCGAGCACAAGAAGGATTTCTGGCTGTCGCTGATCCGTCAGCTCGTGGCGAACGGTTTCCTGGCGCCGGATCCGAACGGCCATGGTGGCCTCGCCATCGCCGAGAAGGGCCATGCGCTTGGCCGTGGCGAGGTGCCGTTCCACTACCGTGTCGAAGTGCGCAGCCGCGCCTCGCGCAAGTTACGCGATCAGGCGGCCGCCGCCGGCGCTGAAGGCCTGGATGCTTCGCTGCTCGCCACGCTCAAGACATTGCGGCTGCGTCTGGCGAAAGAGCGTCAGGTGCCGGCCTATGTGGTGTTCTCCGACCGGACGCTGATCGACATGGCCGAACGCTGCCCGCGCGACCTCGACGCCTTCGCCGAAGTGAATGGCGTCGGGGCAACGAAGCTCAAGGAATTCGGCCCGATATTCCTCGACACGATCGCCGCGCACCTGTCGGACGGTTTGGCATGAGAACGCGAGAGACACTGAAATAACAACCTGGCATCAAGCGATGCCACTGATGCCGAAAGCTTGGACAGGCGCCCGATCGGTCCTCGACACGGCACGATCGAAAGCATGAACCAACCCGCAAAACCGCGATTTAATCAGCTTGCGCCGGAATGGTTGCCGAACGAAAACCGCCTAGTCAGAAGATCTGGCGATAGCGGCATCGAGGCGTCGGCCAAAGACAGCGGCCATCGAGCGTGTATAGGTTGCGCTCAGATGACCTTCGTCACGCCAGACGACGACGTTGCCAATAACCGCGGGACAACGCTCATTGGGGCAGATGACGTCGTTGAAGTCGATCATTGCCACATGCGGGTAGAGCTGATGGGCAAAGACCAGCGGATCAGGGCGGGCAACGTGGGGGATGGAACAGTGCCGGTCTTTCGCCAGGCAATCCCCAAGTCGTGTCGCTCCCCAGTCCGGTGTATCGGCGATGACGATCACCTTCGTACCCATTGCCTCGAGGCCGCGCCACAATTGCACCAGCGTTGCACTGATGGGTACCTGCACCGCCCCTTCCAGTGGGTAAACCCGCGACGCTATCCACTGCCCCAGAATGATGACATCAGGATTTTCTCGCTGAACGATCTCCAGTATGCGCCGCCCCCAGGTCAGGCATTCATCATAGGGGCGATCCCTGAACATCAGCATGGCCGTAAATAGCGGGCAGGCAGGTTTTGTAAAACTCATAGCGTTCCAGCCACGATCCTTGGCCACTCTTTCAAGTGCCGGGACCCACTGCTCGGCGTGCGAATCGCCGACCAGAAAAACCTTGAAGCTGCCGTTTCGGTCGCCAAACTGGCAGCCAACAGGCTCGACCTCAAAAGAGGTAAGACGGCAGGCATCCGTGGGCGGAACGTCCCTTTTTAACAGTGCCAACGGTGGCGCGAAGGCCTTCACATCCGGCACGGGCTTGGTGGTGAACAATGAACTGGCGCCCGGATAGTCGTCCGAGTTGCCAGAGATGAATGCTCTCTCTTGCGCAATGGCAATGCGGACAGCGCCCAATCCGACAAGCGCAACAAGCGGAACGGCGACCAAGGCAGCGGCCAGTCCGGCGAGCCGGTGACGCAGCGATTGTGCCGGCCGTGATTGTGACGGCCGCGGCGACCGGAAACGATCCTCGACATGAACCTTTGAAACGGCAGCCAGACCCATGCTTGCGGCAAGAATGGCGAGGCCGACCGCCGAACTTATCGCGCCGCCTGTTTGCCACGAGACAAAGACAATGATCGGCCAATGCCAGAGATAGAGGGAATAGGAGATGTCGCCGAGGAACTGAAGCGGTCGCGTTTTCAGGAAGGCAAAGACGCTGAGTAGTGATCGGCTTTGTCCCGAGAGAACCACCAACACGGTTGCCAATGTCGGCAGCAACGCGGCATAGCCGGGGAAGGGCGTTTTGCTGGAGAGGACGAAGGCAGCCCCGAGGATCGCCGCGACGCCGACAAAGCCGAAGAGACGGCGCACCCCTTCGCCGAGCGCGGGCATCCAGAGTGCGACGAGGCCTCCAAGGCCAAGCTCCCAAATCCGGGTATGGGTGACAAAATAAGCCGAGGCTGGATTGGTGGCGGTCAGCCAGACCGAGGCGGCAAGCGAGGCAGCGACGATGGCTCCAAACAGGACGAGGAGCATGGTTCGTGACGACATGCCGAACACCCGCGACATCCACAATCCGGCAACGATCAAGCCGGGCCAGACGATGTAGAATTGCTCTTCGACCGACAGTGACCAATAATGTTGCACCGGGCTCGGCGCGTTATACATGGCCAGATAGTCGACCGACTGCGCGGCCAGATGCCAGTTCTCCAGTTGGAAGGCGCTGAAGGCCAAGTCGACGGTGCCGTCGACCCACTGTACCGCCGGAAGGTATATTGGCGTCAGCACGCCGACGAGCAGAAGCACCAGCATCGCCATCGGCAGAAGCCGGCGCGCCCGCCTGGTGTAAAACGCGATGAGGTCTATCTGGCCGGTTTGCTCGCCTTCCCGCACCAGAACGCCGGTGATGAGATACCCGGAAATGACAAAAAATACATCGACGCCGACATAACCGCCGGGGACCAGAGACGGCCAGACGTGGAACACTGCGACCAAACAGACAGCGATTGCGCGCAGTCCCTGAATCTCGGGACAAAATTTAGACGTGCTCAAATACTTGTTACCAATTGCCGACAGGCTCGTTTCTAGGCATTTCTAAATAAATAACAACAACCATTGCGCATAATATGCTGGCATAATGCTCTCGTATCGAGAATGAAAAAAACACAAACAAGCTTAAGTCGATGATGGGCGAATCATGGGGTTCGATCGTTAGCCCGTGCTCCTGCGAAAATAGGATGAGTGAGGACAGGAAAAATTGTCCCACTCCTTGTTCTTCGCCGGCGACACCTCAGCATTGGTTCTCTGGAATTGATCCCACGGAACTTCTCTTGGCTGACGTCGAGAGATCCTGGCCTCTGTCCATGAAAACTGTGTAGCGACTGGCGTTTGACGTGAAAGCGCGGGCATCGCACGATGGATGGTGTGACGAAACGAGGCGTGCGCTGGACAACAGCCACTCGACACTGTTCGTCTTCGGCAAACCGCTGTCGGCCCAGGATTTCAGATCCTTGTCGGGTCTGATCGCTGATCGGTGCCCAGCAAAGCAATTCGAACTGCTCGCCGGCCCTGAAGGCGATGGTCCCGAGGGCGCTGACGCTTGGAAGGGAGATCAGGCCCTTTGGTCCGCTCATCTTCGCCCTTACCGGATCGATTTGCCGCTTTCCGCTCAGTTCAGCTATCTGAATTATCGCGTACGCAAATCTCTAGCCCTCACCGGCATTTGAGTTTGGCGGCCTCTCAGAGCGCCTGTGGGGTGTTCTCCGATCGCACCCTGATCGACATGGCGGAACGCTGCTCGCGCGACCTCGACGCTTTCGCCGGGGTGAATGGCGTCGGGCGGCGACGCTCAAGAGGTTCGGCGGGTTTTTCTGAGCGCAATCGCCGCGCGCCGATCCGCATCGGCCTGAAGGCGACCGCGCAGCGGTGCCTAAAATGGTGGTCTAGCCAG
Organism: Mesorhizobium sp. PAMC28654; assembly: GCF_020616515.1. Lineage (GTDB taxonomy): Bacteria > Pseudomonadota > Alphaproteobacteria > Rhizobiales > Rhizobiaceae > Mesorhizobium. Next base: position 4,307,684 of record NZ_CP085135.1, on the reverse strand, counting down.
AACAGCCAAATTTAGTCTACACTCATTTCTGCCGTGCGTCCATGCAAACTAAAATGAAACCCGAAAAGAGTGTTTTGTCTACGCAATACGTCATAGTTAATAGACGGCGTTTTGTTTAAGTGCTCAAATAGATTTGTCATCAGCCAGTGTATGGGCGCTGATGCTTGAGAGCGCTTAACATTCTCCCGCCCGAGCGGGAGCTATGCAATGACAGTCAGCCAACCTAATATGTTTTCCGGAATCCCCGTCGAGAACAGTGACGGCACCATATCGATCTTTTGCACACTTCCTCAAATGGCCGATGCTTTGGCGAACGACTGGCCATCCGATGGCCCGATGTTCTTGGCCGCGCTCGCGGCCTTGGTGGGAGAAAGGGTGGGGCGTTGCAGCACGAGGGACGTACACCGAGCCTTCATTGCGGCGGCGCTCGAAGCAGATTGTCTGCCCGATAGCTATATGAAGAATTGAGCGCGAAATGCCTCTAACCCTCCGGACGACACTTTGTGAAACAAGAGATGCGTTGCACGTGCTGCGAAGGGCACTCTTTGCCTGCGGGCATGTCGAAGCAATGAAAGAAATCGATTCCCTCATAGGCGTGGCCGAAGACAAGGCTGTCCACGCGATCGGCGCCATCGACCGGGCAGAAATTCGAAGGCCTGTGCTTGTGGCGGTGGCAAATCCAGCGGAGCCGGCGGCCATTGTTCTGCCGGTCGTTCAGCCCATGAAACTTGGCGAGCTTCGCGACCAGGGAATGGGCCTTAGCGCATATTGCGGCAATCCCCGTTGTGGTCATCTGCGCTCGCTTGATCTCGATGGCCTGATCGAGATCTACGGCACGCACTATGATTTCCCCACCGAAAGGCGGCTGGCATCGAAGCTGGTATGCAAACGGTGCCAGAATGTTGGAGGAAGGCTCGTCGTGGTCTCCGACAAAAGGCCCCGGTATTGATAGCCCGTCGACCGCGCTCGAGTTGGATCGCCTGGAAACCAACCCTGTCGTTAAGCCGGCTCGATTTCCGTCGGCCATCTCGACGGAAGGTGACCAGCACCACCGGTGAGGCGCAGAGCCATTTGCACGCCATCGTCAAGACGGTCGCTCGGCATGCAGGGCGATGCGCCGTTGAAGCGCTGCAAGGTCAATGCGGACCGCTTCATCGACGCGCCTGTCTCGTAGTGCCGTGGCCAGCATATTGGCGAGCCGAAAGCGAGATGCCTCGTGCCTAGCCCACTTCTACGATGCGCTCTGTTGCGTCAACCTGGGCCACTGAATGCGACGTGCCGAACACGCCAGATCCGCGCGAAAGCAGGCCGGCGAAGAATTTCGCCATGTCCATTGGTTTTCCTTATCGGAGGATGATCGACAAACTTGCGGCTGTCGAAATGGGCACGCGTGCAAGCCTTGCCAGCAGCAAGACAGTCGGCTTGAACGACGAAGTCTTGCTGCCCCGGTAGTCACACTGTTTACAACAGCCCCATCTGTGTTATCCCGATTGCAGGCTGGGGAGCTGTAATGTTTATCTGGTTTAGTGCTTTCTTTTTGATCTGCGTATTTCTGGGGTGGGCGTTCTGCCGATTCCATAGAAATAAGTCTTCCGTGGCGAATGGCAAAAAATCAGTCTCGTCGGTCACGTCGGCTTATCGTCGCCACTCTGACATTGCAGTGTTTCTTGTAATGGCGGGCGCGCTGTTGTCGTCCTATTTGCCGACGCGCTGGTTGCGCCGCAAGCCATGACCACGGACCGGCTGCTATGGTATCGGTCCCCGTCGAATGCGGAAATATGAACCGGCCTTGACTGTAGGCCCCTTGGAGCAGGGGGTGAACGCGATAGCCGGCGCTGGGCAGGCTGCCTATGCCCGGAAGCTGCACGGTCGCATTGAAGCTGAGGGGATCGCCTCGGCAATCTGATCAACGAGCAACGGTGCGGTATCCTGGGTGAAGGGAATGGCGGAGAGGGAGGGACACTCTCCTCCAGCGCTCTAGACCCCTTGCACCCCTTGACTTATAAGCCTCTGGAGTATCTCGGTGGGACACAACGCTGGGACATAGGAGAGGCGAATTGCCAAAGCTAACGGACCACCTTCAATGGCACGGCAAGCAGTGGCGTGTCCGAGTCCGAGTGCCAGATCATGTGCGCTCAATTCTCGGCACAGCCCAACTTATTCAGCCGCTCCATACCTCTGATCTATCTCAGGCCAACAGGCGAAAAGGGCAAATCGTGGATGGCATGAGGTCTACGATTGAGGAGGCCAGGCGAGCACTCGCCAAAGGTGACTCACACGGGGCGGAGGCATTGCGGCTTCGCATCCGCAACAGGACGGAAAACCTTCGGGACCAAATCGAGGAGCGGGCGGAGGAGATCGCAGAGCTTAGAGGGCCGAGGGCCGCGACCGAGTTTGCTGAGGTGGCGCTAGGCATGTTTACCCCGCTCGATCACCACGCCGAAGCCTTCATCGCCTACAAGGCAACATACCGCAAGAAGTCCAGCGGCGACTTCCTCCGGGTCCTAGGGTGGCTGGAGGCGTGGATGAAGGCCAATCACTTCTCCCCCTTTATCGACATGATGGACCGCAAGAAGGCCGGACGCTTCATAGACGAGAGCCTGGGGACCGGGCGCAGCCGCGACAAGGTGGCCGCTTACCTGGGGTTCCTTCGCGAATACTGGAAGTGGCTCAAGATGCGCGGCCATGTGGACGAGAACCCTTGGGTTGACCAGGAGCTGCCCAACAAGGCCCGCCCGAGCGCCGACCATGAACTGGACAAGGGCAAGAGGCCTTATACCGCACCAGAGGTCGCCACGCTCATCCATAGCGACGTTGCGGAGCACCTCCAGGCCCCGCCCAGTGACTATATGGCGGACTTGATGCGCATTGCCGCATTAAGTGGGATGAGGCTGGAGGAGATATGCCAACTCCGGGTGGGAGACTGCTTGGAGTCCAGCTTCACGGTTCGCCACGGCAAGACCGCCAACGCCCGCCGCGACATTCCCATCCACAGCGACTTGGGGGAGATCGTCGCGGCCCGCTCGGAGGGTAAGACACCCGGCACCTTCCTCATCGACGGCCTTCCCGAGACGCCCAAGTCCAGGGATACCAGATCGGACCCAGCGTCTAAGGCATTCACCCGGTATCGCCGGAAGGTGGGGGTGGATGAGCGGCCCAACGGGAAGGCCAAGTCCAACGTTGACTTCCACTCGTTCCGCCGCTGGTTCTGCATGGTGGCGCGTGACCGCCTGGACGCACCGGATGCCGGATACTCCCCATGGACCATCGCAGATGTGGTGGGGCACGACGACGAAGGCGTGAAGGATTTCCTCAAGTTGACCATGAAGCACTACCCAGGGCCAAGCTCCGCCGATGCAAAGCGGGCCTTGGTGGAAGCGATAAAGCTGCCTCCTTCTCCGGTGTCTAAAACATTGGCCTAGTATACGGTGCAGTGGACACTTCACTCGATTGATAAACTGGTGACGACACTGTGCAGATGCGTAGGTTATAACTGTTGCTATTGTTTGCGACATGACCCTAATAGGCAGCGCAACCCAAATCGGAGACTGCGCATGACCAACGCGACCATAGCCGACCGGCCTGGCCTTCCCACCTCAGCCGCTGCACTCACGGACCCCGAGGCCGCAATCAATTGGGCACTTGATTGCCTTGAGGACTTTGAGGTCCGTGAGTTCTTGAAATCGAGGCGGGCCGGCGAGGACCTCACCTCATGGCTCCAGCATGTCAAAGACGTAAGGCAAGACGCGGCGGATATGGCCTAGCGAGGTCGGGCCTATGGCCTGCTGCCGGTTTCGTGGACACCGAGATAAGGTGTTTAACGGAACTGGAGAGTGGGAATGCAGAGAAGGAAGTTCAGCCGCGAGTTCAAGCTTGAGGCGGTGAGATTGGTGAAGGATCGGGGCGTTGCGGTGGCGCAGGCGGCCCGTGATTTGGATCTCCATGAGAATGTGCTGCGCAAGTGGGTCCGCGAGACGAGCGCTGACCCGCAGCATGCCTTTCCCGGCCATGGTCAAATGAAGCCTGAGCAGCAGGAGATTGACCGGCTGCGTCGGGAAGTTACTAAGCTGAAGGCGGAGCGCGACATCCTAAAAAAGGCCGCAGCCTACTTCGCGAGGGATGCGATATGAGGTTCGCCTTTATCGCGAAGCACCGTTCGATCTGGCCGGTGGCATGGCTGTGCAATGCGCTGGATGTGTCGCGCTCAGGCTTCCATGCCTGGCTCAACCGCAGCCCCAGCGCCCGGTCCCAGCACGACGAGATGCTCGTTCCCAGGATCGACCGGAGCTTCAAGAGCAGCGACCGCACCTATGGCGCCCGTCGCGTCTGGCACGACGTCTTGGCTGAGGGAGTCTCCTGCGGTCTTCATCGCGTCGAGAGGCTCATGCGGGAGAACGGCTTGCGTGCCCGGCCTCGGCGCCGCGGGCTACCGAAGGACACTGGCGAGCGAGCCGCCGTGTCGGACAATCTCCTTGATCGCGCCTTCGAAGCTGCTGCTCCGAACCAGAAGTGGATTGCCGACTTCACCTACATCTGGACCGCCGAAGGATGGCTCTATGTTGCGGCGGTCGTCGACCTGTTCTCCAGGCGTGTCGTCGGCTGGGCGATGAAGGCCGAGATGACGGCCCAACTCGTCACCGACGCCCTAATCATGGCGATCTGGCGCCGAGGCAAGCCAGACAGCCTGCTCCATCATTCGGACCAGGGGTCGCAATATACGAGCGAGCAGTTCCAGCGCCTGATGGCCGATCACGGCATTACCTGCTCGATGAGCCGGTCCGGCAACGTCTGGGACAATGCTGCGATGGAGAGCTTCTTCTCGTCGCTCAAAACCGAGCGGACAGCCCGCAAGGTCTACAGGACGAGGGATCACGCCAAGGCAGATGTGTTCGATTACATCGAATGCTTCTATAACCCTCGGCGAAGGCACTCGACGCTGGGCTATCTCAGCCCCAACGAGTTCGAGGAGCAAGCTATGCTAGCTTAACCGGGTGTCCGAAAAACCGGCAGCAGGCCACTAAGCCACATGGCGGGGGCGGGTTCATCGCCTCCTCCACCACATTTCACAATGTCAGTTTTGAGTAAATGTCATGATGAGCGATCCTACAATCCGTGCGTACTTTGAGGCCAACAAGTGCTTGATGACAGTCGCGAAAGACATGCCTATCGGAGTTAGTCTGGCACTCCTAGGCGCAGCAATATGGGGCAGGGACCGACACGACATAAACGATCCGCTCACGCTTGAAGACCTCGCGGCTCGGATTGGTGTGTCCCCTACGACTATCAGCCAGCATCTCCGCTATCTGTCTTACGGCTACCGCGAGGGAACACCGGGACTCGGCTTGGTTGAGACAGCAGAAAATGCCGACAATCGCCGCAAGAAGATTTTCTATCTGACCTCGAAGGGAAAAGGGCTGGTCTCACAGCTCCAATTCGTATTCTCCAAGGCGACGTAGAAACAAATTATCGGCCGCCGCATCGGAGCAAGCGGCCACTGCATCGGGAGCCAAGTACTTGAGGCTCCTCAAGTACGCTGATGGACTTTTCGACAGATGCACTAGATTGAACGAGCAATCTCTAAAAATAACTCGACGGACACCCTTGCTATCGCAGCAGTTATCGCTGATATCTCGGCCATCCTCATCCATTCATATCAATAAGTTCGACTGAACTCTCTGGAGAGACGTGCGCACGCGCACGCTCTTCAGCGGGCAGGCGGACCTATACCTCACGGTCAATCAGCCTGCCAAGCATAGGGGCTGGTCGCACTCAGGGAAGACCTGAGGGGAAAGTCGGAGGGGAATACCTCAGGCGGTGCAAGGTCCGGGCCTAACGGGTCCGCTGATGAGCGCCAGCTAGCGCGAAACCCTCCATCGCGCCGTCCATCTCCTCGCTCTCCACCCGGACGGGACAGTACCCACACCCCAAATCCCGCAAAGGAACTGCACATGCAGACGAGAAATGCTGCCTTCGAGAACCATCCCCTCATCACGCCCGAGTGGCTCGCCAACGATCCGGTAGCCGCCCTGGCGATTGCACCCTCCTGGGTGCGCTTTCACGCCATCACCCGCCCTGAGGAACTGGACGCCGCACCGGTCGTCAGCATCGTCATGGGCGGAAAGAGCATCTTGGCCATCAGCCTGACATTGGCCGAGACCGGGGCTCTTTTCGAGGTAAGCCGATGTGGACACCGGGGCGTCACGAATTCCAACCACTCTAAGCCCGTCCCGACCGTCCACCCTCGCATGATGTTTCGAGACGCGCCCGAGGACATGATGTCCTTCACACGCATCCTCCACGGGGCTGTGGACCACGAGGTCATCAAGCAGGGCCGCATCAAGTCCGACCTCCGGGGCGAGAACCTCCACACGATCCCCGGAGGCAAGCCCGACAAGGACGCCCGCAAGACGACCATGCGGCATGTCGCGCGTCTGGCACGGGAGCGGGAAGCCGGAGGCACCCTCCCCAAGGGCTTCGATATCTCGGCATACCTGGCCAACATTGAGCGCCTCTTCGCCATCGTGGACCGTGAGGCCGGTGGGGAAGATCCGATTTCCGCGCTGCCCCTGGTACCCAGCGAGACATCCACCTGGCCTTTCGGGGAGATGAGCACGGAGGAGACGCTAGGACGACTGACAAGCGCGGCCTTCACCATCGCCTTCGCCCTCAAGTTGCCTGAGCATGAGACCGCCTCGTTCCTTCGTGACTGGCAAGACCACAAGCCTTTGAAGCCCTGGCTGGACCGCCGCATGGTGACCCGCGCCTAGCCCGCCCCGTCATTGCTCCCCGAAGTATCCACCGCGATTTGTCCGGGGAGACCGCCATCCAGCCCGACCAACCTACAAGGAGCCACTCAACGTGGACACCAACGACACAACATCACCGCCCGCCGCAGCCCCCGCCGACGATGAAACCGCCCGTATCCGCAGGGCATTCGAGAGGGCCAGCGCCCGTCTGGACATCATGAAGAAGGCCGGGACCCTCGATAAGGCGGGCCTCGCCCTCCGCCAGAGCCGCCAGCTTGCCGATCCCACCGATCCCACCGGGGATTCCGCCTTCAGGGATCGCGCCGAGTTGGCGAAGATGGAGGGACCAGACGGGGCCGGAGTTGCCGAGAGGACAGCCAGAGCCGCCTCTCTGGGGGCCGCCAAAGCGGTGCTGGAAACCAAGGACTTCCTGGTGGGCGAGCCGGCAGACGCCGACAAGTCTGGCCTCAGGCAAAGCTTTGAGTCCCAGGACCGGGCGCTGGGCCAGGAGAGCATGGGCTACTCCCTCGCCTCTGGGGTCTCCCAGATGGCCGTGGGTCTCATTGGGGCCGGCAAGTTGCTGGCTCCGCTCAAGGTCCTGGGCGAGGGCAGCGCCATCCTCAGGACAGGCATGGAGATCGCTAAGGGGGCACTCGCCGGGGCCGTTGTCCTGGACCCCCACGAGGACCGCCTGTCGAACCTGGTCGAGGAGTTCCCTGACCTCCAGAACCCGGTGACCAACTACCTGGCGGCCGATCCCGATGACACTGCCGCTGAGGGTCGCTTCAAGAATTCCCTAGAGTCCATCGGCGCGGACCTCGCCCTGGTGGGCGTCGTCAAGACCATCAAATATCTGCGTGGTGGCGACAAGGCGGCGGCAGCGAGGGAGATAGCCAAGCTGGAGAAGTACCGGCTGAGAAACGCCAACGGGTTCGGCCCGCCGGAAGCCCCATCCGTGGGTGGCGAGGTGCGGGCTCCCGAGATGATCAACCCCGAAGAGGAGGTGCGCCTTGGCATCTGGAAAGACACACCCAGGCCCCGCCAGGCACTGCCCGAGGCACCTACCGCCAAAGGACCCAGCCCAGCCAAGACCGAAGGAGTTCCCCCGAGTCCCGCCCAGAAGACCGTTGGCACCGAACCGCCCATCAACTCCAAGACCGGTCAGCCCATCCCCCCGACCGACGAGACCCCGCCTGTCCCCACCCAGGAGATACCGGACGACGATATTGCGAAGATACTGAAGGACACTCAGGCGGACGCCAAGGCGGTCGAGACGTATGGCTCCAGGGCACAAGCCCAGGAAGCCGGCCATGACTTCGGTAAGAAGGTCCCCCTGCCGTGGCAGAAGCTCCACACCCCCGGCAACGTGGAGTCCCTCCTCCAGCGCTCCGCCAAGATCCTGGCAGACCGCTTCAACATGGCCAAGGGTGGGAAGGTCCTGACAGACGCCCACGTGAAGTCCCTCGCCAACGAGCTTGGAGCCCAGTTCAACGAGGACCCAGCACTCATCATAGGGCAGCTCACGGAGGCCGGCGAACAGGCCAAGCTCCTCGCCCCCCAGATGGAAGCCGCACTCCGCCTCGGCAACAGGATGTTCATCGACGCTGACGACCTGGCTACCAAGATTTCCAATGGCAACCTCCAGGAGTTCGGTGGCAACGTCCATCTCGCCACCCAGGAGTTCATGGCGCGGCTAGGGGTTTCCTTCGATACGATGGCCTCCGCCAACTCCATGCTGTCCAACTCGGGGCGCACCTTGCGCCTCGCCCGCTCCCAGTTCCGCTTCAGGCCTGCCGATATCGCCAAGCTCAAGGGTATGGACCCCCAACAGGTCATCACGGTCATGCGCAAGGCCGGCGGGGACCCCAAGAAGGTCGCCATGCTCCTCAACGAGACTTGGCGCAAGCGAGTCCTGGACGAGGCCACCTGGCACCTGACCAACGGCCTTCTCTGGATGTGGCCAACGCACCTGGTCAACATGACGAGCAACGCCTTCATGCTGGCGGCGAGGCCAACGGAGAAGGTCTTTGGGTCAGCAGCCCTACGGCTCATCACCAAGGATGCGGGGAAGAGGGCGGAGCTGTCCTCACTCTCCAGGCAGGGTCTCCGGGAGTACCACTATACGATCACCTCCTTGGCGGATGGCTGGTCTAACGCGGTCGAAGCCTTCAGGCGGGGCGACTCCATCCTCAATCCCCAGAACACGGAGTTCTTTGACGGCTCCATGACTGGTCTTCAGACAGCTCCCCTCCAGTGGAAGCCCTGGAACTCCGTATGGTGCGCGGCGACAAACAAGGTGAGACTCAGCGTCAATCAGGATGAGACTCGGCGGCGGGGGTGTGACGAAGGGAGGGCGTAGCCCGACCGGAGTTACACCCCCGCCGCCGCGCAATTTTTCAGCGTCTTATGATCGCGGTCGGCCCGGTAGCTTGGTGGTTTTCTGGAATGGAGAACCATCTTTGTGCCGGGTCGCCATGTAACCGATCATCAGACGAGGCTTTTTATGAAGTACCGACAAAACAATTCTATCGAGGTCGCCGCCGCCAAGGCGTCGATCAGCAGGGCGACGGCCTATCGCATCAAGACGGACGCGCACCTGCCATCGCAAAAGCAAAAGGCTCGTGGCCGGCGGAGGCCTGACCCTCTCGAGCATATCTTCGATGCCGAGGTCGTTCCCCTTTTGAAGGCGGCGCCAGGCATCCGTTGTCCGTCGTCAGATCATTTGGCTCAGATTGGATCGCAGATTAGCGGAGTGTCGGCCTCATCTTGGGGTTGATGTTAAGCGGCGATCTTGCGGTGCTGCAAGCGCCGATGTTGGATGGTTTGGCGTTTGATCCTTTCTCGCTGTTTGATAATGGCTGCGGCCCTGCCGAAGTAGGCGTCGGCTGGCGTTACGTTGGCCAGGCTCTCGTGGTAGCGTCGATGGTTGTAATGTTCGACGAAGGCTGCGATCTGGGCCTCAAGGTCGCCGGGCAGAAAGTAGTTCTCCAAGAGGATTCGGTTTTTGAGGGTCTGGTGCCAGCGCTCGATCTTGCCTTGGGTCTGGGGATGCATTGGAGCGCCCCGGACATGGCTCATGCGTTGGTCCTGGATATAGTCCGCCAGTTCGCCGGCGATGTAGCTGGGGCCATTATCGCTGAGCAGCCGAGGCTTGTGGTGCACATGGGCCTGGTCGCACCCTGAGGCAGTAAGTGCCATGTCCAGCGTGTCGGTGACGTCCTCGGCCCGCATGGTGCTGCACAGTTTCCAGGCGATGATGTAGCGGGAGTAATCGTCGAGCACGGTCGACAGGTACATCCAGCCCCAGCCGATGATCTTGAAGTAGGTGAAGTCCGTCTGCCACATCTCGTTGGGTCGCGTCGTCTTGGTGTGGAACTCGTTCGCCGCCTTGATCACCACATAGGCCGGGCTGGTGATCAGATCGTAGGCCTTGAGGAGCCGGTAAACGCTGGCTTCTGACACGAAGTAGCGCGTCTCGTCGGTGACCGTACTGCCAGTTCGCGCGGGGAGAGCTCGGACTGCTCCAGCGCCAGTTCGATGATCTGGTCATGGATGGCAGGCGGGATGCGGTTCCACACCCGGCTCGGCGCCGAGGGCCGATCCTGCAGCGCCTCAGGCCCGCCCTCGACATAACGGTCATACCAGCGATAGAAGGTCCGGCGCGGGATGCCCAGTCGGTCCAGCGTTTTGCGGGTTGGCAGGTGTGACTGCTCGACGATCCTGATGATCTCGAGCTTTTCGGATGCGGGATATCTCATTCTTGCTCGTCCCCATCCGCGATCATGCTTTTTTTGAGCAGACGGTTTTCCAGTGTCAGATCAGCGACGCATTCCTTCAGCGCGCCGGCCTCCCGGCGCAAATCCTTGACCTCGTCGCTGGTGGCAGCACGAGCGGTATCACCCGCCAATCGGCGCTTGCCGGCCTCCATGAACTCCTTGGACCAGGTGTAATACAGGCTCTGCGCGATCCCTTCCTTGCGGCACAGCTCGGCGATGCTGTCTTCGCCGCGCAGCCCGTCCAGCACGATCCGGATCTTGTCTTCCGCTGAAAAATGCCGCCGGGTCGCCCGGCGAATGTCCTTTACCACCTGCTCGGCAGGCTTCTTGGCACTTGAGGATTTAGGGCTCATCTTGGTTCCTTCGTCGTGACGACGAGATCAAAACCCTCCTTAATTCACAACCTCAAATCTGGGACACAGGTGCTGACGGGGAACAGATGGACCAATAAGCCAATTCCAAGCGCTTCTTCTCGTCTACGGTGTCCGTGCCTGTCTCGCGCCCAAGGTACTTCGCGATGTCCTCGACGCTTATCCAATCTCGTTTTTTGCGCTGGCTGGTGCGACGTTTTTTCAAGAGTTTTTCTTGATACTCCTCGCGCAAGACCGTTTTCTGGTCTTTCCGCCATGCGGATATTTCTTCCCGAGTAAATTCATTCTTCGGCATCCACTCACCTTTGCGAAAACACCTATTTGAGGGCCGCAGGGGAACCGGTAGGTGCTGCCGGCTTGTCGGATGGCCGTCCTATCCCCTGCGATTCGGTTAGGCTTTTCGAGCCCGAGTCAATTTCACCACATTCCCGGCTTTCGTCGCTGCGAGAAAATCCGCCCACGCCTGCATGAGCTTGCGGCGCTTCTCCAGCGCATCGGAGCGGCGATAGGCGCGTTCCACCGCGTCACCGACTTTATGGGCGAGCGCTGCTTCGGCGACCTCGCGCGGGAATGTGGTGGCGTCGCCGCACCAGTCGCGGAAGCCAGACCGGAAGCCGTGTACGGTGATGTCGGTCAGCTTCATTCGGCGAAGCAGCATCATCATCGACATGTCGGAAAGCGCATTCTCACCGTCCCGGGAGAAAATATATTCGCCGTCCCCCCGATGCTCGTACAGCGCCTCCAGGATCGCGAAAGCTCGGGTGGACAGTGGCACCGTATGCGGTTCACCAGCTTTCATGCGCTCCTTAGGTACGTTCCAGAGCTCGCCCTTGAAGTCGATTTCCTTCCACTTCGCTCCTAGCGTCTCGCCGGATCTGGCAACCGTCAGGACGGTGAATTCCAAGGCGCGAGCCGATGTGGCCACTAGCGCCTTGAGCCGCGTCACGAATGCAGGGATATCCTGATAGGGCATTGCGGGCTGGTGACCGCGCTGAAGCCGTTGGCGCTTCGGTAGAAGATTTCGAAGGTTGCCGCGCCAGGCTGCCGGGTTCTCTCCCGAGCGCCACCCTTTCACCTTCGCGAACTCAAGAACGCGTTCTATCCGACCGCGAAGCCTCGAAGCCGTTTCGGCTTTCTCCTGCCAAATCGGAGACAAAACCTTCAACACGTCCTCGGTTGTGATGGTCGACACGCGCTTAGGCCTGATGCTTCCGCAAAAGCTGGTGAGGGTCTGGTTCCACTGGTACTCGTGTTTCGCGCTGCGCCACTCGGATTTTATCGTGGCGATGTACTTGTCGGCACACTCGCCGAATGTCGGCTCCGCTTCCTTGGCCTTCTCTGCGATTGGATCGCGGCCTTCCTCAACCGCTGTGCGGCATTCGGTGGCCTTCCCTCGGGCCCTGGCAAGCGTGACCACGGGATAGGCGCCCAAGCCCATCTCACGCCGCTTGCCGTCCTTGGTCCACATGAACAGCCAGGACTTGGAGCAGCTTGGGGAAACCCACAGGTAGAGGCCGCCGCCGTCGCTGTGACGACCTGCGGCCTTTTCGGCTTTCGCGGCAACGTCAGAGAGTTTGTGAAGCGTCCGGGCCATCCGTCCCCACTTTTATCCCCACTTTGAAGTGGGGATAGTACAAGACAATGTGGGACGGTCCTAGACACTCAATGCAAAAAGAACATTATTTTCAACGGATGGGGAGACAGTGTGGGACACCCGGAAACGCTAGTTCGGTGGACCTCAGCTCCACCAGCGGATCATACCCGGACGATTGAACTGCAAGAGCGGTTTTCAGGAGCTTCGCTATGACGTTGCGGCAGTCGCGTGAGCCAAAAGCCAATAGCAGCTGAAGTCATCATCGTTTCCGGGCCACGTTGACGCCTCTGACTGAAGTTGTAAGGGCTCCCGCCTCACGTGGAAGCGGACCCTTTCTTGGTTCAAAGGACGAGATAAAGATCAGTCGCCCCATGTTTCTTACAAAAACCGTGAGGAACAGGTTCGTCACCAAGTCATACACGCCTGGCTTTAAATGAAGAACTAGACACGCCTCCCTTCGTCTGTTTCACTACAACTGGGGATTGGGGGAATTTATGAAATCTGCAATAGTTGCGGCGGCCTGCATGGCTGCCCTGTGCGGCTGCGCGTCCGTGGTTCGTGGCACCACGGAAAAAGTAGTAATAAGTTCGAATCCGCCCGATGCGACGATCAGAACGAGTCTCGGGCATTCTTGCCCACAATCGCCATGCACGATCGAAGTCAGCCGCAAGACGGAACTGACGGCCTTCGCCGAGAAACCCGGTTACAAGGCGGGTCAACTGTTCATCGGCACGAAGATGGGCGGCAACGGCGCTGCCGGCCTTGCCGGCAACATCTTGCTTGGCGGTGTTATTGGCATCGGCGTTGATGCCATGTCCGGAGCGACGCTGGACCACTATCCGAACCCGGCATTGATAACACTCGTGCCCGTCGACGCCGCTGATCAGAGCACCAGCGTCAACAAGCCTATGCCGCCCAAGGCACCCCCAAAAACTGGCCAGCCCGTGGGCTGAAATGGCGAGGAGGTGAAACGGAAAACCGTTTCACACTTTCCCGGAATTGCTTTGGCTGTTTGGGTGGCTGACGTCCCCACCAGATCGGAGTAACTGAAGGGACGCCAGCCGGGCGGATCGACAGGTCCGCCGCAAGGCAGATATGGCCGAGTCGCCAGGGTGCGGACATGGCGCGATCGCGGAAGCTGAGACTGACCCGCGGGAACATTATCGCCCGCGGCTACGTTCCTTAGAGGAACAAACCTTGGAGGCTGGACATGCGCGGCTTCGAAATGATTGACTTGCTTTGTGTGGTTGACGCCTGCAAGCACGATCTGGCGGTTGGACATTTCATGTCGACGGCCAAAGCCGTGGAAGAGTTGCGGATCCTGACTGGCGATTTCGAGTCCTCGGACGAGGTGGCGGCGAACGCTCTCTCGATGGTAGCGCTTCAGTGCGGCTATTCAGTTTTGTTCGACGAACAGGCGGGCGCTGAAATCCTACTGACACCGTAGCCTGCCCTATCGAAAGAACGGCGGTGCGCCGTTGCGGGCACGGCCCGCTGATGACGACGCAACGCGCCAGCCGGATCCGGCGCCTTCGCTTCCATCCCTGATCATCGCGTCCAACACTTGGCCAGCCGGTTGTCAATTGGACTTATGGCGGTGGTCGCGATCGGGCTCCTGCTATTTGTTTTGACGGCCAGCCGGTTATTGTCGGCGGATTGTATCAGTTTTTTCTGTGCGTTGCGTCACGGCGTTCGGTGGGGCGGCCGAAAACGCTATATGGGTTTCCAGCAGAATTATGAATCCGCCTGCGGAAGCAATGAAGTGCCCATTCGCGAGAATATCGCTGCAAACCTTAGACGGCTCTGCAAAGACCATGCCTCGGTAAGCGCGGTATGCCGGGAACTGCGCATCAACCGCACGCAGTTCGAGCGCTACCTGCAAGGCCAGACTGTTCCCAACAAGGCCACGGCCAAGCTCATATGTGATTATTTCCATATCGACGAGGCCGAACTGTACCAGGACCACGGTAGTTCGGAAGCGGGAGTTCCGGGCTTGCCTGCCGTTTCCGAAAGCCTGTTCAAACAGTTGATACGCCCGCCCAGCCCATCCATCGCGGGGGGAACGTATTTCACCTACTTCTCGATCCCGGGTCGCGACGACCTCTTGGTGCGGTCGGTGACCTTTGTCCGGCGCGACGCGGAACTGGTCACATTCAGAAGAGTGACCGGCTGGTCCGAGCGCCGCGGATCGACATGGGCCCGTGCACGCGGCAATCACTACGGGGTGGCGATCGCACGTCTGAACTGGATCTATTTCAGCGGGGTCAATCGCCGGCAGACCGGGGAGCCGTCGCTCATCTCGGTCCAGTGGCACCCATCTCGGAACCGGTCCTGACGGGAAAGGCTATGCTGTTGACCGAGTCCGGGCCGGCATTTGTCTCTGTTGTCATGCGCCAAGAAGTTTCCAACATTCGTCCGAGGGATGCGATCCGGATGGCTCACGTCGTCAGGCTCGATGACCCGGATATCGATCAACTCGTGGTCAGCCTTACCAGGGATAGCGCCAAATAGTTGGCTTCAACCACAGCTTGTTATGCTAAATCAGGATAAGATATTCGAAAAGAGCATATACTTCTGATATTCTACTCCAGGTGCGAGTAAAATAAGTTTATGAAGTTTGTACAAAAGCAACAAAAGGCACGATCCCTGCCTTCGTCTGCAACTCTACTGTAATTTTAATAAATCATTAACTTCTTCAACACTACGTTTCCTTTCGTAGATCCCACTTGGGGGGTCAAGGAAAGGGATGAAAAATGGCGAAGAAAGTGAACACCGCTCCGAAGTTGACTGTTGCCGCTGGCACTCAGACCGTCTTCTTCTCGCAGGGCATGCACTACAACAAGCGCTGAAATCATGGGGCGTCGACGGGCTATCGTTCGTCGGCGTCCCGCCCTGGCAATGGCGTCGAACAATGAAAATGCGCTCCTCAAAAACGCTGGTTTTCTACCCCGGGCAAGACAAGGTCACTGCTTGCAACTTTCTCACCAAGAGCGTGTTTGAATGCAGTTCCGAGGTCATCGGCCTTCTCGCCTCATGGGACGAATGGGCATCTCCGGCTGATATCGCCCGCGCCAAGGGCTGGTCACGCTCCGAGTTGAAAGCCGTCGTTCCCCAATTGGTCGACTTTTCAGCCCTGGTCACGGCCGGCTCGGAACTCGCCGAGCAGGAGGCCCGGTTTTCGGGGCAATGGGGCTGGGGCATCCCGACCGCATTGATGCACTTCTGCGTCCAGGACAGTGAATTCATTACCATCGAGCAATCGGAAGAGCGGCAGGTCAAACGCGCCGGTCATATTCCGCAGCCCGAGCTCATGCTCAAGAATTCGCCCGGCGCCATTCGGCTGCCGAACGCGCTGGACGACAATGATCTTCTCGGGCTGATGGCCCAGCGCCGCACCAACCGGACCGCGGGAGCGCCCACTATCACGGCGAAGCAGCTCTCGGATTGCCTGTTCGCCGGCATGGGCATCACCGGGGAAACGACCAACTGCGTAGGGTCCCTGCCGCTCGGCATGACCCCTTCCGGCGGCGCCAGGAATCCATACGAAGCCTATGTCGTTGCGCTGGCGGTGGAGGGCCTGGACCCTGGCGTCTACCACTACTCCGCCGCCGACCACGATCTTGGCCGGATCTCGGCAAACCATCTGCCGAAAATCTCCGAATTGATCGGCGGGCAGGAATGGGGAGACGCAATGCCCTGCCTGATCCTGCTCTGCGCGAAACTTGATCGCACGATGTGGAAATACGAGGACGCCAATGCCTACCGTGTCGTGCTGATCGAAGCCGGCCATATCGGCCAGAACATCATGCTGGCAGCCACGAGCCATGGCCTGTCGGCGTGTCCTACGGCGGCGCTGTGCCATTCGTCAATCAAGCGGCTGCTGGGCCTCGATCGCCTCACCGACGCGCCGATCTACGCTTTGACCATCGCTGTCCCGGAAAAAGCTACGCACGCCGTGGGCGGCGCGATCAACTAGAATATCGGATCAAAGACTTTAGACCTGGCAGTAAAACGAAGAGGTGAACCAAAGACGCAGTCCAAGCGGGCAATCCGCGACCTTTATGCATCAGTACACTTAATTGCCAGTAAGCGTTCCTAGAGTTTCCCCTAATTGACAGGAGCCACACGTGGCAAATCAATCGTTACGTCAGTCGGAAATCGATAGCCTCCAATACATTGCTACGATGTCCAATGAGCTCGTCCAGATGGCGGAAGCGGGCCGCTTCCCAATGATCTCCTATCTGCTGGGCATGGCTTATGCGGAAGCCTTCGACGTTCTTCGCGGCGCGCGGCCGGCACGGCACGCCAAATTTGGCGGCGATGCGCTGCATCCGAGAACGCATTCAGGGGACAGCCACGCTCAGCCAAGAAGAGCGTAGCAAAATATGGATGGCGGTTTCAAATGCAGGGACAGGCTCTGTGCCTGGGATGAGTCGCTGGGAGATACTGCGCGCCGCAAAGCCTGCTGCCGTCCCTGAAAACGGCAGCGGCCGCCTTGATCGCAACGAAATGACCTATTGGATCGCATCCTGCCCTGGAGGGCGGACATCGGCCTGCAACGGCATAGGGGGATACCACGCATGAACATGATGGCACCCATCACGGGCATCGAGACAGACGATGTATTCAGCCGGCTTAGGGACATGATCGGAAGACGACCGGACTCACCCGATGACGCGCGCACGGAGGCCCGCCGGCTCGTTTCACGGGCAATCGCCGATACATGCCATGCCGACAACCTCTGGGGCGCGGTGGATGCGTTTTACGCCCACTTCGATTTCATGATGCAGGCAATCGATCTCAACGGCGCCGGCGATCCGGGGCTGCGGAGCCTTCGCACCAAGTGCCGTTTCTATCTGGAACAGGTCGAAGCCCTCTGCCAGTCGCAGGCCTATCGTTAGACAGGCTCTGATCCGAAGCCCACGGCCTGCTCGTTGAGGCCGGGTTCCGCGGGGTCAGTGTGCGAGGCTGGCGCGCGACCGATGCCGTCGCGCCATGCGCCTATCGTTGCCAGAAGGGCAGCTTGGCGATCTCTTCCTCGACCTGCAGTCTTGTCAGACCGATGTCGTCGATCAAATGGGGATTGTCCTTAGACATCTGCTTGAGTTCCCAACGATAGCGTGTCCGCTCACGCCAGTTGTCGATCATGCTTCGTAGGGTCGCCAGGTGACCACGCGGCACGTCCGCCGGCTCCACCGCCGTCTCCGGTCGCACGGGGCGATGCCGTGCCGATGCAAGAGTATCATTCACAGCAACCTCCATAGGGCCGACCTGAAAGAGGTTGAATTCTGTCGGATACCGTCAGCTCCGTAATTAAGCCCTTCCAAATAGTTCTCAAAACTTCCAAACCCGCAGAGCAGTTAACCGGTTCCCGGAGCCTTCAAACTGCTCTAACTCTTTGTTTTGGCGCAATTCCGGACGGAAAGCCGTCTCACACTTTTCCTGGAATTGCTCTATAGATGGCGCCCTATGCAGGGATCGCGGTTTGCCTTTGGTCCGTTCGTGCTTGATCCGGATGCGGGAACACTGCTTCGGGGCGATGTTCCTGTTGCCGTTGGCTATCGCGGGCTGAAGCTGCTCGCGGCGCTCGTCGGGCGGCCCGGCGAAATCCTGGCCAAGGCCGAGTTGATGGACGCGGCCTGGCCGGACACCGCCGTCGAGGAAGGCAACCTGACCGTCCAGATCGCGCAGTTGCGCAAGCTGCTTGGTTCGCCCGCCATCGGCGGTGAATGGATATCAACGGTTCCGCGCGTCGGCTACCGCTTCACGGGGGCCATCAAACAGCTCGGTGGCGCGAAACGAAAACCTTTGCCGTTGCCCGACAAACCATCGATAGCCGTGCTGCCCTTCGTCAATGTCAGCAACGATCCCGAGCAGGAATCCTTCGCCGATGGATTGACCGAGGACCTGATCACCGACCTGTCCAGGATCCCCGGCCTGTTTGTCATCGCACGCAACTCGGCCTTTGCCTACAAGGGAAAGGCGATGGACGTGCGCGAGATCGCTGGGGATCTTGGCGTACGCTACCTGCTGGAGGGGAGCGCAAGACGCGCGGCAGGGCGCGTGCGCATCAACGCAAAACTGGTCGACGCGGTGAGTGGCGATCATCTATGGGCGGAACGCTTCGATCGCGGCCTGGAAGATATCTTTGCCGTTCAGGACGAGGTGACGGCCAAGATCGTCGAGGCTTTGCTCGGTCGGCTGCGCGCGACGTCGCCGCGCAACCGGCCCAGGAATCTCGAGGCTTACGACCTCTGCGTGCGGGCGCGCAAGCTGATCGACGATTCGCCGCAGATGGCGCGGGAAGCCCATCTGATGCTCACGCGTGCGGTTTCGCTCGATCCGGAATACGCCGAGCCCTATCGCTGGCTTGCCATGAACCACTGGATGGGCTGGGTGCATTCGGGCGGACCAACCGAAGCTGACCGCGGCGTTGCCCTGGAACTGGCGCGCAAGGCCGTGGCGATCGATCCAAACGACGCCGGTTGCCGATGGATCCTGGCTTATCTGCTTGCCTATGACAGCAGCTTCGCCGAGGCGGATGCGGAATTCGCCAAGGCGATCGAGCTCGACCCGAACGAGGCCGACACCTGGGCGGCATTGTCAGATATCGCGGTCCTGGCCGGGCGGGTAGAGGAAGGTCTTGAGCATATTCGCAAGGCGTTCCGGCTGAACCCGTTTCCGGCAAGCTGGTACTATCTGACGCTTGGCCAGGCACAATATGCCGCGCGCGACTATGAAGCCGCTGTCGAGACACTGCGCAGGGACGAGACGTATCGTACAAGCTCACGCCGTTTCCTGGCGGCGAGCCTGGCCCAACTCGGCCGGCTCGACGAGGCGCGCGCGGAGGTCGAACTGTTCCTCGTCGGCAACCCGCGTTTCACGACCCGCCACTGGGCGATCACCGAGCCATTCCGCGACGCGGCTGTGCTTGAGCATTTCATTGATGGCTACCGCAAGGCCGGTCTTCCGGAGTGACGCGCCGGCGTGATCTCGTGGCCGGCCATTCGAAAGCCGCCGGTCACCCGACTTGTTCCTCAAGGCGATCCGTGGCGTCACGACCGTGGTCGTATCGTCTCGCGAGCGGGAACGGGGGCAACCAGGACTCGCGGCGGACGGTCCAGCTCTCGTAGGTTGGCATCAGTTGATCAGGGGCATCCAGGGATCCCAGATGCACTTCGATTTCGTCTCCGCTGCGTGCGAAAACGGGCGAGCCGCAGCGGGGACAGAAAAATCGCCCGAGGTAATCACGCGTCTCGCCCTCGATCGTCACCGCATCCTGCGGGAACACCGCCGCGGCGTAAAAAAGCGCCCCATGATGCTTGCGGCAGTCGAGACAATGGCAGATGCCGACCCGGTACGGGCGTCCCGACGCCACAATGCGGACGTCGCCGCACAGGCAACCGCCGGTGAATCGGTCCATGCTGCGTCTCCTCCAATCAAGTGACCGGAATGGCTACGACGGATGACACCGTCATTGCAAACGCCGTGGCAGAAGACAGCGCTTACCCATTCGACGTGCGGACAGCAATGCCCGCTCCCATTGCCGTCTACCTGGGCAGGTTGAACACGAAAGGTGCGAGGATGCTCGTGCCCACTTTCTCGGGCGGCGGCGCCGGCACCGTGGCGCCCTGAAGGGCCGACAGCGCCGCGCGATCGAGGTCGTCGCTACCAGAAGAGCGGGAAAGCCTGGCGGTGAGGACCCGGCCAGATGCATCGACCGTAAATGTCACATATGGGTTGCCCTCCACGCGCCGCGCGCTCGCCGCTCTCGGATAGCGGGTGTGCCGCTTGATCCAGGCTCCCAGACGAGAGTTCCATCTGCTGTCGTCACCGGATCTCGACGCCGCCTCGGCGGACTTCGGCGCGGCTGTCTTGGCTGAGGACTTCACATCCGCGCTTGCGGTGACGACGGTCTTCGACGGTGCCGCCTTTTCCTTCTTCTGCCGGGGCTTGGGCTTTTCGACGGGCTTTTTGGCCTTGGCTTCGACCGGCTTCTTTTTCTCGACCGGCGTCTCGACCGGTTTTTGCTGCGGCAAGGGAATGACCACGTCAGGGGCGACGGCCTGGACGATGTCCGGAACGACCTCGTCCAGCGGGGGCTGATCAGTAGGCTCGGTGATCGTCGGTTGGGCTTGCTCCACCGGGTCGGACGGAGCGGCCTCCGCTTCCTCGGTCACCGGCTCCGGCGAGGGGTCCGCGACAGGCTCCGCCTTGGTGATCATTTTCTGCGTTTCTGTAGTCTCCGTCTGGTCTGGCGGGGTCGGATCCAGCATCGCCGCCTGTTCCTCAATGGCTGGCGCAACCATCATGGGGGCCATGTCGATCATCATCGCTGGCGGTGGACCACCGTCCGACGCGTCGGCGTCACTCCATTCCTGGACCCCATAGGCGATAGCGACATGCGCACCGAGAACAAGCGCGGTGGCAGCCGTCCACAAGCCCAGGTCGCGCCAACCAAAGCGCGGCAGCTGAACCGAGGGGGCGGCCGACTGCTGGGTCATGGCACCGCCGCTCCACTTGGCGCCGCCGCCGCGGCATCGGCGGATGGCATTGTCTCCAGGCCGACCAGCGCGATCTTCAGATAGCCGGCGCCGCGCAACAGGTTCATCGCCTCCATCAGGTCGCCATAGGTGACCGCCTTGTCGGCGCGCAGGAAGATGCGCGTCTGCTTGTCGCCCTTGGTCCTGCCGTCGAGGACCGCAGCAAAGGTTGCGCGCGGCACTGTGTCGTTGCCGACCGCCAGGCTAAGATTGTCCTTCAGCGTCAGGAACAGCGGCGTCTCGGGCCGGGGCGCCGGCGTGGCGGTTGAGCCCGGCAGGTCGACATTGATGTCGACCGTCGCCAGGGGCGCGGCGACCATGAAGATGATCAGCAGAACCAGGATGACGTCGATGAAGGGAGTGACGTTGATCTCGTGGTTTTCCTCGAGATCGCCGTCCAGATTCTCGCGTATTCTACTTCCCATCGCGCCGCTCCCTTATTCCGCCGCCAAGGCGCTCAACGGTGGAACCGTGCGGAAATCAAGATCACGGCTGACCAGCCGTTCGACACCGGCCGAGGCATCGGCGAGGATCTGCCGGTAGCCGGCGATGGAGCGCGCGAAGACGTTGTAGATGACAACCGCCGGGATCGCGGCGACCAGGCCCATGGCGGTGGCAAGCAGTGCCTCGGCGATGCCGGGCGCAACGACCGCGAGATTGGTGGTCTGCGCCTGCGAAATGCCGATGAAGGCGTTCATGATGCCCCAGACCGTGCCGAAGAGGCCGACGAAGGGCGCCGTGGAACCGATCGTCGCCAGCACGCCGGTACCGCGAGACATGCGCCGCGACGCCGCGGCCTCGATGCGCGCCAGCCGCGACGCGACCCGCTCCTTCAGCCCGTCTCCGGAAACATGATCGAGCGCGCCGGCCGAAAGTGCCGCCTCTTCCTCGGCGGCCCGCACCAGCAAGGCGCCAGGTCCGCTGTTGTGGCCAAGCGCGCGGCCGGCCTGCGTCAGCGTCGCGGCATCACCGATGGCGCGCGCGGCGCGCCGGGCGCGAAGCTTGCCACCAAGGATTTCCAGCGACTTGGCCACCCATATCGTCCAGGTGACGAGCGACGCAAAGGCCAGGCCCAGCATCACCCCCTTCACCACGATGTCGGCGGCCATGAACATGCCCCATGGCGACAAATCGTGCGGCAGGGTCAGCGCTGGCGCCGGGCCGCCGGCCGCTGGAGCGCCGACGGCGATGGGCTGGGCATTCGCCGGGGCCTGGGCGGGCGCGACTGGTGCTGGCGCTCCATTCGTGGGCGCGGCTGGGGCTGGCGTGACGGGGGCCGGCGTTTCGACGGCCGGGGGATTGCCCGCCGGCTGTTCCTGAGCCGAAACACCACTGGCCGAAAGGATGGCGGATGCGACCAGCGCGGCGAACAGACCAATTCTCGACAAGGTTTTCGTCCTCATTCTCGCAGCGGTGTGCCGCTCCCTATTTCGTGCAACATATGCAAATGCCATCATTGCACATAGCCTATGGGCTGGCCGGTGACGGGGTGCGCGAACACGCCCATCTCCACGCCGAAAATGCCCTTGAGCACATCGCCTTGCATGATCTCGTCCGGGGTGCCCCGCGTCAGCAGCTTGCCGTCCTTCAGCGCGATCAGCTCGTCGCAATAGCGCGCCGCCATGTTGGGGTCGTGCAGGACGACGACGACGCACAGGTCGCGCTTGCGGCTGAGATCCTTGACGAGGGCAAGCACTTCGACCTGATGGGCGATGTCGAGCGCCGAAATCGGTTCGTCGAGCAGCATGACACCGGCATTCTGGGCGACCAGCATGGCCAGCCAGGCACGCTGGCGCTCACCACCTGACAATTCGTCCACCAGCCGGTCGGCAAAACCCTCCATGTCGGTCAAGATCAGTGCCTCCTCGACATGCCGCCTGTCCTCGGCACGGAACCGGCCAAGCGCCCCATGCCAGGGGTAGCGCCCGAGCGTCGCCAGTTCGCGCACGGTCAGGCCCGTAGCAGCCGGCGTCGTCTGCGGCAGATAGGCAAGCGCGCGGGCGAGTTCGCGGGCGCCCCACTGCGCCAGCGGCCGCTGGGCGAAGGTGATGGCGCCCGAGCTTGCCGGCTGCTGGCGCGCCAGCAGCTTGATCAGCGTGGACTTGCCCGACCCATTGTGGCCGATCAGCCCGTAGACGCGCGCGCGTTCCAGTTCGAGCGAGACAGGGCCGAGCAATGTTCGCTCGCCGGCGGCGAAACGCACCGCGTCGATATGGAAGGCTGTCTCGGCATGAATTCCAGCCACGGTCCTGGCCTCTCTCCTGCGCGGCCCCTTGGTCCAGCGATCTGGCTTTCGGCGGCCGATGCCGGTTGACTATGAAACATGACCTTACTAGTCAACATTTAGATGAGTTTTTGAATCAACAAATTTTGGCACAGCCGCCGCACGTCGAAATTCCGCAGGCAGTGGGATGTACCGAAAAGACCCTGGCATATTGCCGCCAGGGGCTCCGCGCTCGTAAGCAGTGCCACCGACGGCGCACCGGCCCGTGCCCGCCGAAATACAGATGAAAGTCTCCGGTTCACCTCGATGATCAGACGCTTCCTTTCCTACTACGCCCCCTGGAAGGGGCTGTTCGCACTCGACTTCTCCTGCGCCGTGCTGGCCGGCCTGCTCGAGCTTGGCTTTCCGATGGCGGTGCGTTCTTTCGTCGACCAGCTTCTGCCACGGCAGGAATGGACGCTGATCATTGCCGCGGCGGTTGGCCTGCTGGCGATCTATCTGCTCAACACGGTGCTGATGGCGGTGGTCACCTATTGGGGCCATATGCTTGGCATCAACATCGAGACCGAGATGCGCCGAAAAAGCTTCGACCATCTGCAGAAACTGTCCTTCCGCTTCTACGACAACCACAAGACCGGGCATCTCGTCGGCCGCGTGACCAAGGATCTCGAGGAAATCGGCGAGATCGCGCATCACGGCCCCGAGGACCTGTTCATCGCCATCATGACCTTCATCGGCGCTTTCGCGCTGGTGTTCGTGGTCAACATCCCATTGGCGCTGGTCACCGTGGTGATCGTGCCTGTTATCGCCTGGGTGACGATCCGCTATGGCGAACGCATGGAGCGCAACTGGCAGGCGCTCTATGGCCGCGTCGGCGACTTCAACGTCCGCATCGAGGAGAATGTCGGCGGCATGCGCGTGGTGCAGGCCTTCGCCAATGAAGAGCATGAGCGCACGCTGTTCGCACGCGACAACCAGAACTATCGCCAGACCAAGCTCGATGCCTACCGGATCATGGCCGCGAGCAATTCACTGAACTACATGGGCATCAGGCTGATCCAGCTCGTGGTCATGATCGTCGGCAGCTATCTCGTCATCACCGGGAACCTCAGCAATGGCGGCTTCGTCGGCTTCCTGCTTTTGGTCGGCGTCTTTGTGCGTCCGATCGAGAAGATCAATTCGGTGCTCGAAACCTATCCCAAGGGCATTGCCGGCTTCCGGCGCTATACGGAGCTTCTGGACACCGAACCCGATATTGCCGACCGTCCCGGCGCCAAGGTTGTCGGCAATCTGAAGGGCGCCATAAAGTATCGCGATGTCGGCTTCGGCTATGGCGACGGCAAGCCGGTCCTGAAGGGTATAGACTTGACCATCCATGCGGGCGAGACCATCGCCTTCGTCGGACCGTCCGGCGCCGGCAAGACCACCATCTGCTCGCTTCTGCCGCGCTTCTATGAGGTGGACACCGGTCAGATAGCCATCGACGGCATCGACATTCACGACATGACGCTCGCCTCGCTGCGCGGCCAGATCGGCATCGTCCAGCAGGACGTCTTCCTGTTTGGCGGTTCGATTCGTGAAAACATCGCCTATGGCCGTCTCGGCGCATCCGACGAGGCCATCGCCGACGCCGCGCGGCGGGCCCAGCTCGACGGCACGATAGCCGGCCTGCCGGCCGGCTACGACACGATCATAGGCGAACGCGGCGTCAAGCTTTCGGGCGGCCAGAAGCAGCGGCTGGCGATCGCGCGCATGTTCCTGAAGAACCCGCCGATCCTGATCCTCGACGAAGCGACATCGGCGCTCGACACCCAGACGGAACGGGAAATCCAGAAGGCGCTGGCAGCGCTCGCCAAAGGTCGCACCACGCTGGTCATCGCCCATCGCCTGGCGACGATCCGTGGTGCCGACCGCATCGTCGTGGTGTCGGATTCAGGCATTGTCGAGCAAGGGTCGCACAGCGAACTGCTCCGCGCCGACGGCATCTATCGTCGCCTGCACGACGCGCAGCATCTTGCCCCTTCGCATTGACGCTACGGCACGCTTGCAACGCTCGTCCTGTGTCAGCCTCGGCTCTGGAAAGCGGATGATCTCAGATTGCTGAATGCGTCCCTTGCGCGTGGCGAGGCGCATAGGCCCCGGGCTGGAACGCATCGGCTTCACGGCGGACCAGCGAGTTGCGCAGCAAGGCGAGCGTTTCCCGGCCAACCGTGGCGATCTCGCGCGGCGTATCGACACCGGCGATCATGAATTCGTCGATCCCAAGCCCGGCATAGGCAAGCAGCGAAAGGGCGGCCTGTGCCGGTGGTCCTGAAACATCGACCGCCTTGTGGCCGGAGGCGGGAACGCCTTGGTGAATCCCGACCGGAAGCGCAAAGCGTAGCTTGCCCGCCCGACCGTGCTCGGCGGCGGCGCCGCGCGCCCGTTCCATAAGCCGCCGGACCTCGTCGATCGAGCCCGGCGCCAGTTCAAAGACATCAGCGTGGCGACCGGCGACCTTGAGCGCCGTTCCGGATTGCCCGCCCATGCGAATGGTCAAGCCGGCGCCGTGTGGCCCCTTGCGCGGCACATAACCGCCCTTGATGCTGTAGAAGGTGCCTTCATGGTCGAAGGGCCGGTCGTTCGACCACAGCCGCTTCAGCAAGACCAGATATTCGTCGATACGCTGCCAGACAACGGCATGACCGACGGGCCGCGTCTCCGCATCGTAGTCGTTGAGCGGCTCGCTCAGCATCCTGAGCGACAGGCGTCCGCCGCTTCTTGCACCGATCGAGGCAAGTTGCCGCGCCGCCACCGTCGGCTCGATCACGCCAGCCCAATGCGCGAGAATGACCTCCAGCGAAGAGGTGCGGTCCAGCACCTGGGCGGCAAGGTCCATGTTGGTCAGGAGCCCGGCCTGGTCGTCGACGACGATCCTGCGGAAACCGACGTCCTCGATCAGCGACAGCTTCGTCGCGGTTTCGGCAAAATCATAGAAGAAGGGCACGGTCGAAATGGTGCCGGCAGGATGAACTTTTCCGGGGACATGCGTGAACTCGATCGGCATTGCCATCTCCATCACGTTGGAATTATGCGTGCGGCAAATTCGAAGTTTGCATCGCGCCACACCGGGCGCACGAAAACGCACCGGGATTCGGTTCATTCAACTCCAATTACGCGGAAGCGGTAGGACGCTACCCTTGGCCCTGAATCCTGGGACTCAGGGAATGATGCCCAGGACAACAGCCCCGGTGAACACGAACGCAAGGGCAAAGACGATATAAGCGAAGGCACCGGCATAGGCCGGACGAAAGGTCTGGGCATTGGCCAGCCTCTGGGGGCCGCGATCAGTCTGAGCGTTCTGGGTATAGGACATAACGACCTCCGTCTCGGCCGTTAATCTATAAAACTTGTAGACTTTGTCGATTGCTATTTTTCGACCATTGTTGGAATGGATTTCCACCAATTGGCGATCCATTGGTATTTTCTACTACGTCACCACCAGAAAAACCCGGCCCGACCGATGCGAAATCCCAGCCATATCATCGACTTGCGAGGCGTTCAGGCCACGGGAGGTCAGCGGCCGGCAAGCAGATGCTTGATAAAAAGATTGAACAGTTCCGTCTGGCTGGAAATGTCGAGCTTGGCATAGATGTGCTTGCGGTGGATCTTCACCGTACCCTCGGCGATCTCCAGGATCCTGCCGATCGACATCGAGGAGTGGCCGCGCAGGATCAGGCTGACGATGCCTTGCTCGCGCCGCGTCAGGCGGGACGGCGCAAAGGTTTCGAATGCCTGCTCGACATCCTGGCCGGCGGGCTTGTGCGCGGGTTCGCTGTCCGACCCGGCTGGCGCCAGATGCTCCCAATGCCGTTGCGCCAGGCTCGTGACCATCGGCGCCGTCTGCCGCAGCCGTTCAAAGTCCTCGTCGCGAAAGGCCGGACTGGCGTTCGCCCGCAACAGGGAATAGGCGAGATAGAAGCTGCCCTGGACTGGGACGAGGAAGACGATCTCTTCGGCCAGCGTGCCTGACTCCATCGAAATGCATGGATGCACGTCGGGCGAATTGTAGTACTCGCCCTCGAAGAAAGCGTCCGGCGCCAGGTCAGCCA
Source organism: Mesorhizobium sp. PAMC28654 (assembly GCF_020616515.1). Classification (GTDB taxonomy): domain Bacteria; phylum Pseudomonadota; class Alphaproteobacteria; order Rhizobiales; family Rhizobiaceae; genus Mesorhizobium. Next base: position 4,280,339 of record NZ_CP085135.1, on the reverse strand, counting down.
GGCGGTGCAGCCCTTGCGGCGTGCGCCGCGTACAGGCCGAATAAACAGCATCGAGAAGATAGGTGCCGTTGAGATAATTGGCCATGATCTGGCTCGAGGACACAGCGCCAAGCCCGTCATGCAGGAACATTGGCCGGTTGCGGCCAGGATAGGCGAACACGCAGCTGAGATCGAAGGGGGCGACCGCCCGCAACGCGCGATCGAGCCCTTCGGCAAATCCTTGTTTCCCAATCAGCGACACCAGCTCCGGCAAAGCCTCGTGCCAGTCCGCCAGCGCCGACATCCGTCCCATCCTGCCTCCCCCGCCTTAGCATCCTGCACCCGGCGCCGCGCGCCCGACATATCTCCTTGGGGGTATATACGCCGATGACCGGCTCTTGAACTATCCCCCCATCGCAAGGGGCGAAGCGGACACGCTTTGCCGCAACGAAGGGGCACAGCAATGACAGAACAAGCCATGGACCGCAGGGCGGGCGGCGTCACCTACCAGACCGTTGACAAGCAGTATTTCGAACAGCGTCAGTTGCAGCGCCATGCCGGCCTGTTCTCGCTGTGGATGATGGGCGTCGGCGCGGTGGTGGCCGGCGAGTATTCCGGCTGGAACATCGGCCTGGCGCAAGGCGGCTTCGGCGGCATGCTGCTGGCCGCGCTGATCATCGGCTTCATGTATATCTGCCTGTGCTGTTCGATCGGTGAGATGAGCGCGGCGTTGCCGCATACGGGCGGCGCCTATTCCTTCTCGCGCACCGCGCTCGGCCCCTGGGGCGGCTTCACCACCGGGCTTGCCGAGAACATCGAATTCGTGCTGGCGCCGGCCGCCAACATGTTCTTCATGAGCTCATACCTCGCCGCGATCTTCGGCACGCCGCAAAGCGCGCTGCCGCTTTGGTGGGTGGCCGGCTATGTCGTCATGCTCGGCCTGTCGCTGCGCGGCCTCGAACTGTCGATGAAGGTGGTCATCTACATCACCGTCGCGGCGATCGCCGTGCTTCTGTTCTTCTTCGTCGTCGCCATCCCGCATGTCGACTTCTTCAGATACGCCCTGAACATCGGCGCCGCGACTGACGGACCGGCCGCGCTGGCCGATGGCAACGGCCCCTGGCTGCCCTTCGGCTTTACCGGCGTCATGCTGGCCCTGCCCTTTGGCGTCTACATGTTCCTGGCCGTGGAACAACTGCCGCTGACGGCGGAGGAAGCGACGAACCCGACCCGCGACATGCCGCGCGCACTCATCCTGTCGATCGTGACGCTGATCGCGCTGGCGCTCGGCGTGCTGTTCTTCAGCGCCTCGATCCCGCACGGCGCGCATGCCATGGGCTCTTCCGGCGAGCCGCTGCTCGACGGCTTCCGCACAATCTTCGGCGACGGCTGGGCCAAGCTTCTGGCTTCGGTCGCGGTGCTAGGCCTTGCCGCCAGCTTCTTCGCCGGCAGTTTTGCCTCGGGCCGCAACATCTATTCGCTGTCGCGCGCCGGCTATCTGCCGACAGGCCTGTCGGTGACCGGCGCCCGTACCAAGACCCCCAACAGGGCGCTCGCCGCCGGCTCGGCCATGGCGTTGTCGATGCTGCTGGTGGTCTGGTATCTCGGCGGCAACAACAACGTCGCCTTCATGGGCGGCTTCCTGGTCTCGATGATCGTCTTCGCCGGCATGGTTTCCTACATCCTGCAGAGCATCGCTTACCTGCGCCTGCGCACCCTCTATGCGTCAATTGCGCGGCCCTTCGTCAGCCCGCTCGGCAGGTTCGGCGCCTATGCCACGATCCTGATCTGCATCGTGACGCTCGCCTACCAGTTCTTCGATCCGCTTTATCGCTGGGCGGCGATCGCCGCAGCGGTCTGGTACGCGATCGGCCTGGCCTACTTCGGCTTCTATCGCCGCCACCGCCTGGTGCTGTCGCCGGAAGAGGAATTCGCCGTTTCAGGTGGCTCGCTTGGCCATCCGAAACGCGAGGGATAGCATCGCCATATCATCGAAGACGAAAAGTCGCTGAAAACAGGACGGGAGTAAAAGCATGGGCGAAAGACTGGCCGGCAAGGTCGCCATCATTTCGGGCGGCGCGACGGGAATGGGTGGCGCGGCGTCGGAGCTGTTCGCGGCCGAGGGCGCCAAGGTGGCGATCATCGACCGCAACGGCGATGCGGCAGCAGCCACTGCGGCGGCGATACGCGCGCGGGGGCACGTAGCTGAACACTGGGTGGCCGACGTCTCCGACGAGGCGCAGGTCGAGGCGGCGGTGAAAGCGGCAACCGAAAAACTCGGTCCGGTCACCGTCCTGTTCAACCACGCCGGCACCATCGTCATCAAGCCGTTCCTGGAAACGACAGTCCAGGAATGGGACTGGCTGCATGCCGTCAATGTGCGCTCGATGTTCCTGATGACGCGCGCCATACTCCCCGGCATGATCGCGGCGGGCGGAGGCTCTATCGTCTGCACCTCGTCGATCTCGGCGGTGGCGGCGACGCCGATGGAGGTGCTCTACGACACCACCAAGGGCGCCTGCCACATGTTCGCCCGCGCCATCGCCGTCGAGTTCCGCGACCGCAACATCCGCTGCAACGCCGTCTGCCCCGGCTTCATCCGCACGCCGCACGGCCTGCGTGAGGTCGCCGATCTCGGCAAGCTCGGCGTCGACGTTTCCGATGCGGCTTTGGCCGCGCAGCAGGGTCGTATCGGCGAACCGGAAGAGGTGGCGAAGGCGGCGCTTTACCTGGCCAGCGACGAGGCCAGTTTCGTCAACGGCGCACATCTGTTCGTGGACAATGGCTTTACGGCGATGTGAGGCCCTCCCAGGGACAGCCTGGCGCCCTTCCTCTACCCCGTCGATCGGGGGAGAGGTGTCGAGCGCAGCTCGACGGAGTGGGGGTCGACGCTTGGCGCGGTGCAGGAAGATTCTTGCGCCTTGGTCCCCTTTCAATATCCGTTGGCGACGGTTGCCGGGTGGTTCCCCCACTCCGTCGCTGCTTCGCAGTGCCACCTCTCCCCCCTCTGGAGGGAGAGGAAAGGACATCAAGTCCTGCTCGTCTACCGCTCCTCACGCCTGAACGGCTTGAGCAGTGCCGATGGCGCCACCGCGTTGCGCGACATGACAGCCATGGCAACAATGGTGAAGATGAAAGGCAGCATCAGGAACGCCTCATAGGGGACGTGCCCGAGGCCGCTCGCCTGCATGCGCAGTTGCAAGGCATCGACAAAGGCAAACAGCAGCGCGGCCCCCGCCGAGCGCCACGGGTCCCAGCGGCCGAAGACGACCAGCGCGATCGCCACCCAACCGCGTCCGGAAACGACGCCGAAGGTAAAGGCGTTGAACTGCGCCATCGACAGGAAGGCGCCGGCCAACCCCATCAGCGCACCGCCAAGGATCACCGCCTGGAAGCGCGTGGCAATGACGCTGACACCGGCTGAATCGGCGGCGCGGGGGTTTTCGCCGACCATGCTCACCGACAGCCCCCATGGCGTGCGGTAGAGCACGAAGGCGGCGAGCGGAATGGCACCGATCGCCATGTAGACCAGCGCAAACTGGTTGAACACCGCGGGTCCGAGCACCGGAATGTCGGAGAGGATGGGTATCGGCAGCGTCTGGAAACCCTTGATGCTCGGCGGCACCGATTGCTGGCCGAAGATCAGCCGGTAGAGGAAATAGGCGAGGCCCGACGAGAACAGCGTGACGCCGATGCCGCAGACATGCTGGCTGAGGCCCAGCGCAACCGTGAACAGCGCGTGCAGCGCGCCCATCAGCATGCCGGTCAGCACGGCGACGAGCACGCCTAGCCACAGGCTGCCGCTGAGGCTGGTGGCGGTGAAGCCGGTCATGGCCGAGAGCAGCATGATGCCTTCAATGCCGAGATTAAGCACGCCGGCCCGTTCGGAGAACATTTCGCCGAGCGTGGCGAAAGCCAGCGGCGTGGCGATGCGGATGATGGCGGCGAGGAAGCCGACCTGGAAGATCTGTTCGAACACCGCGCTCATCATGCGGCTCCGACGCGGCGGATGCGATAGGCGGTGAACAGCAGCGCCACCAGCATGGCAAGCAGCGCCGTGCCCTGGATGACATCGCTGAGGAAGGCCGGAACGCCGGTTGCCCGCGACATCGCCTCGGCCCCGGTCATGACTGCGGCCAGGAAGATCGCCGCCGGCACCACACCCAGCGGGTTGAGCCGCGCCAGCATGGCAACGACGATGCCGGAATAGCCGTAGCCCGGCGAGATGTCGCTCATCACCTGGAAATGCACGCCGCCGACTTCGCCGACGCCGGCGAGCCCCGCCAGCGCGCCCGACAGCAGCGCGGTCGAGATCAGCACGCGCTCAACGTTGATGCCGGCATATCTAGCGGCTTCGGGATTCTCGCCGGTAACCCTGATCCTGAAACCAAGCGTGGTGCGCACCATCAGGAACCAGATCAACGGCGCGGCGATCAGCGCCACCACCACGCCGAGATGCAGCCGCGTGCCTTCGATCAGCACCGGGAAATTCGCCGAATCCTCGATCGGCGGCGAGATCGGATAACCGCTGAAACTGTCCTTCCACGGCCCTTCGATCAGCGCCATCAGCGCATAGTAGATGACCGAATTGAGCAGCAGCGAGCTGACGACGTCATCGACCTTGAATTTTACCCGCAACGTCGCCGGGATGAGGGCGACCGCCGCACCAGCGGCGGCCCCGGCCACCGCCATCAACAGTATCGCGAGCGGGCCCGGCATCGGGATCGTTCCGACAAAGCAACTGGCAACCGCGCCGGCAAGTAACTGCCCCTCGGCGCCGATGTTCCAGAATTTTGCCCGGAAGGCGACGGCCACCGCCAGTCCGGTGAAGATCATCGGTGCTGCACGCACCATCGTCTCTGTGATGGCATAGCTGTCGCCGAGCGAGGCCGTGAACATCACGCCATAGGCATCGATGACACCGGCGCCGGCCAGCGCGATGAGCCCGCTGCACAGGATAAGCGTGGCCGCGATCGCCAGCAGCGGCAAAGCCAGATTGAACCAGGCGGGCGTTGACGTCCGGACTTCCAGGCGAAACATCAGCTGTGGCCCTCCGCCCCGGTCATCATCAACCCCAGTCGAGCGATCGTCGCATCGGCGCTGTCCAGCGTGCCGACGATGCGGCCCTCATACATCACCGCGATGCGGTCGCAGAGCACCAGCAGTTCTTCGAGATCCTCGCCGATGACGATGATGCCGCGGCCCTTGGTGCGCATGTCGAGGAACTTTTCGTGGATGAAACGGGCCGCACCGATGTCCAGCCCGCGCGTCGGCTGCGAGACGATCAGGACCTTTGGATCAAAGGCGAGCTCGCGCGCCAGAAGCGCCTTCTGCAGGTTGCCACCGGACAGCGCACCGGCGCGGGTCATCGGCCCGGGACAGCGAATGTCATAGGCCTTGATCTGGGCCTCGGCGAAGGCGCGGATGGCATCGGGCTTGAGCAGGCCCCTGCTGCTGAACGCGGCGGTGCCGATACGCGGCAGCACCATCGAATCGGCGAGCGGCAAATTGGTCACCAGCCCCGTCGTCATGCGGTCTTCCGGGATACGGCCCAAGCCCAGAGCCTGCACCTCGCGCGGCGAAAACCGCGACACCTTGCTGCCAGCAATCGTCATCTGGCCGGCATCGGGCGCGCGCACGCCGGAGATGACCTCCGCCAGCGCCCGCTGGCCATTGCCCGAGACGCCGGCAATGCCGAGGATCTCGCCGGCGCGGACGGCAAGCGATACATCGCGCAGCGGCATGCCCGAATGCCTTGAGGTGGAAATGCCGTCGAGCGTCAGCACCGCCGCACCCGGCGTCGATGGCCCTCTTGCCGGCGGCACGATCTCGTGGCCGCACATCAGTTGCGCCATGGCGGCGGATGTCGTGTTGGCGGGGATCGTCGACACGGCCCGCGACACGGCCATGCCGCAGAACCGTGCAGCGATGCGTCAGCGCCCGCACTTCATTGAGCTTGTGCGAGATGAAGATGATGCCGAGGCCCTGCGCCGCCATTGAGCGCAATGCCGAAAACAGCCCGTCGACCTCGCTCGGCGCCAGCACCGCTGTCGGTTCATCGAGGATCAGCAGTTTCGCACCGCGAAACAACGCCTTGACGATCTCGAGCCGCTGTTGCTCGCCGACCGACAGAGCCGAGACCGGAAGGTCGGGATCGAGCGTCAACCCATGCTGGCGGCCAATTTCGGCCAGCCGCGCGAGCCCACCGGCACGGTCGATCCGCCCCGATTTGCCGGGAATCCCGATCAAAAGGTTTTCCAGCACCGTCAGCCGTGGCGCGAGGTGAAAATGCTGGTGCACCATCCCAATGCCGGCGGCCAGCGCGTCGGCCGAACTGGTGATCCGCACCGGCTGGCCCTGGATGAGTATCTCGCCGGCGTCGGGCGCGTAGGCGCCGAACAGCACGTTCATCAGCGTCGTCTTGCCGGCGCCGTTCTCACCCAGCAGCCCGAGGATCTCGCCTGGCGCGACGCTAAGGTCGACGGCCTCGTTCGCCTTGACGGCGCCGAAGCTCTTGGTGATGCCGCGCATTTCGATGAGGGGGGCGGGCAAGGACAAGGATGCTCCTGATCGGAGTTGGCTTTGCGATTCAGCTTTGCTTGGTGGGGATGCGCTGCACCCCCCTCTGGCCTGCCGGCCATCTTCCCCTCAAGGGGGGAGATCAGCTCTCATTTCGGCTTTCGCCAATTTCTACGTCGAAGAAAAGTACCGCAGTGGAAGCTGCCAATCCCCCCTTGAGGGGGAGATGTCCGGCAGGACAGAGGGGGCGCCTAGCACCAACCTCTAAAGACCAGAACTCAATCCGAAACTGGCGTGTTCTCATCCACGTCGACGCGGAAATTGCCTTCCAGTATCTCGGCCTTCTTCTTCTCGACCAGATCCTTGACGTCCGCCGGCAGCGTCTTGTCGAACTTGTGGTAGGGCGCAAGGAACGAACCGCCCTTGGCCATGCGCGAGAAATCGCCATAGTCCTGCGCCGTGAAGACGCCGGCCTTGACCAGCTTGATCGCCTGCTCGACCGTCGGATACATGTCCCAGACCGGGCCGGTGATGACCGTATCCGGGCCAAGGCTCGACTGATCGGACATGTTGGAGATGGCGAGGATTTTCTTGTCCACCGCCGCCTCGATGACGCCGAAACGCTCGGCATAGATGACATCGACACCGGCGTCGATCTGCGCGACCGCGGCCTCCTTGGCCTTGGGCGGATCGAAGAAGGAGCCGATGAAGGAGACCTTCTTCTTGATGTTGGGATTGATCTCCCTGGCGCCGGCAAAGAAGGCGTTGACCAGCCGGTTCACTTCCGGGATGCCCATCGCCGCGACGGCGCCGACGGTGCCGCTCTTCGACATTTTCCCGGCGATCATGCCGGACAGATAGGCCGGCTCGTGGATCCAGTTGTCGAAGACGCCGAAATTGGGTTCCGCAGGCCCGGCGCCAGAACCGAACAGGAAGGCGGTCTTCGGAAACTGCTTGGCCGTGCGGCGGGATTCGCGTTCGGCGGCAAAGGCATCGCCCAGCACGAGTTCATAGCCGCCTTGCGCATATTCACGCATGACGCGGCTGAAATCGGCCGTCTGCACCTTCTCCGACCATTTGTATTCGATGCCAAGTTCCTTCTGGGCCTTCAGCAGCGCGACATGGACCTGGTTGTCCCATGGCTCTTCGATCGGCGTGGCGAAGATCGCGGCCACCTTCAGCTTCTTGCCCGCCGCGAAGGCCGCGCCCGGCAACATCGCCGCCGCCACGCCAAGCGCGCCGAGTTCCAGCACGTTGCGGCGCGAGAGCCCCTTCGACTGTATTGTATTCTTCCGGTTTTCCATTGATTGCCCCTCTGTTTGACTGCCGTGTCGAGCCGGCTGTTCTCTATCAGACAAGGAACTATGGAACGGGTCTGGACTTTTGTCCACATGGTCAAATTTGAGAGTGCCGGATTGCGGCCACTCTTCTGCAGGGGGTGGCCGCTTCGTTATCTTGTCAGCCGGCTAGTAGATGGCTTTTGCTCAAACTCGTTCGAGTCCGATCGCAATGCCCTGGCCAACACCGATGCACATTGTGGCCAGTGCATAGCGGCCACCCCGCTCACGAAGCTCCAGCGCAGCCGTGCCGGATATGCGCGCCCCCGACATGCCCAAGGGATGACCGAGCGCGATGGCGCCGCCATTCGGGTTGACGTGCCCGGCATCCTCGGCAATGCCGAGCTGGCGCAGCACGGCGATGCCTTGCGAGGCAAAGGCTTCGTTGAGCTCGATGACATCGAACTGTTTTGGCGTCAGGCCAAGCCGCGCGCAAAGCTTCTGCGTCGCAGGCGCCGGGCCGATGCCCATGATGCGCGGCTCGACACCAGCGGCAGCACCACCAAGGATGCGGGCGATCGGCGTCAGGCCGTATTTCTTCACCGCCGCTTCCGAAGCAACGATCAGTGCCGCCGCCCCGTCATTGACACCGGACGCATTGCCGGCCGTCACGGTGCCGCCCTGCCGGAATGGCGTCGGCAATTTGGCCAGCGACTCGACCGTGGTGCCGGCACGAGGATGCTCATCCGTCGAGACGATGACAGCATCGCCCTTGCGCTGCGGGATCGTCACTGGCGTGATTTCCTTGGCCAGCCGGCCATTGGCCTGTGCCGCGACCGCCTTGTCCTGGCTGCGCACGGCAAAGGCGTCCTGGTCGGCGCGCGACACCGAAAAATCCTCGGCGACATTCTCGCCGGTCTCCGGCATGGAATCGACGCCATACTGCTTCTTCATCAGCGGGTTGACGAAGCGCCAGCCAATGGTGGTGTCATGGATCTCGGCATTGCGCGAAAACGCCGTGTCGGCCTTGGGCATGACGAAGGGCGCGCGGCTCATCGATTCGACGCCGCCAGCGATCATCAGTTCGGCTTCCCCGGCCTTGATGGCGCGCGCCGCGATGGTCAGCGCATCCATGCCGGAGCCGCACAGCCTATTGATGGTCGAGCCCGGAATCTCCTTCGGCAGCCCGGCCAGCAGCAGCGCCATCCTAGCCACATTGCGGTTGTCCTCGCCAGCCTGGTTGGCGCATCCATAGACGAGATCATCGACCGCCTGCCAGTCGATGCCCGGATTGCGCTCGACCAGCGCCTTCAGCGGGATAGCGCCGAGGTCGTCGGCACGCACAGAAGACAGCGAACCGCCGAAGCGGCCGATGGGCGTGCGGATGTAGTCGCAGATATAGGCCTCGGCCATGTCAGGCAGCTTTCTCTTTTCCGGTTCCTTCATGCGCCGCCTTGGTGCGGGCCTGCAGGTCGCGCAATGTCTTCAGTTCGAGTTCGCTTGGCGCCGGTGTTTCGTCAAGCGCCTCCGCGAACTTTACAACCCAGCCACAGGTCTCCTGCACCTGCTGGCGTGTAACGCCCGGATGCAGCGACACGACCGTGAATTCCTTGGTCACAGGGTCCGGCTTCCAGATAGCGAGATCCGTGATCAGCAAGGTCGGACCGGCGGTGTCGATGCCAAGTCGCTTGCGATGATCGCCGCCCTCGCCATGGCCGAAGGAGGTGAAGAAGTCGATCTTCTCGACCATGCCGCGCCTGGTCTGCGCCATGGTGATGTAGATCTCCTTCGACGACGTAGCGATCTCCGGCGCGCCGCCGCCGCCGGGCAGCCTGGTCTTGGGATGAAAATAGTCGCCGATGACCGTGGTGTTGATGTTGCCGAACTTGTCGAGCTGCGCCGCACCCAGGAAGCCGATCGAGATGCGGCCACCCTGCAGCCAGTACCGGAACATCTCCGGCACCGCGACGGTGGTAATGGCGGTTTCGCACAATTCGCCATCGCCGATCGACAGCGGCAGCACTTGCGGAGCGGTACCGATCGTGCCGCTCTCATAGATCAGCGTGATATCGGGCCCATGCGTCAGCCGCGCCACATTGCAGGCGGCGGACGGCGCGCCGATACCGACGAAGCAGACATCGTCATTCCCCAGCGCGCGGCTGGCGGCGATCGTCATCATCTCGTTGGGGGTGAAGCCCAAGGGGTTGTGATTGTCGCTCATGCCGTTTTCCTCAGATGCTCGACTCTATCAGGGAAATCGTCGGCGCTCTTCTCCATGACGTTCACCTGCATCCACGCCTGGAATTTTTCCCGATCGGCGGCGATCTCGTCCCATTCCAGATACGCGGCATTGTCACGCGCATAGTAGCCATGCGCGTAGGATGGATGGGAGCCACCGGGCACGACGGATATCGCTGATATCGTCCAGCGCGGCAGCACGGTGAGGTTGGGATGCAGGTCGTCGAAATTGTCGACCATTTCCTCCACCGTCACCACCGCGCGCTTGGCCGCCAGCACCGCTTCCTTCTGGATGCCGATGATGCCCTCAACCAGCACATTGCCTTTCCGGTCCGCCTTCTGCGCATGAATGAAGGTCACATCAGGCCGGATCGAGGGGACGGCGGCCAGGACCTCGCCGGTGAACGGGCATGTGATCGATCTGATGTTGGGATTGACCGCCGCCAGCCCCGCGCCGCGATACCCCCGGAACACGGCGCATGGCAGGCCGGCGGCACCGGCTTCATAGGCATTGGCCATGCCGGCGTGGCTGTGCTCCTCGATCTCGAGCGGACGCGGAAAACCGTTCTCGATGGCGTCGCGGGCGCGCCGTAGCAGGCCGACGCCGGGATTGCCGACATAGGAGAAGACAATCTTCTTCGCCATGCCCATGCCGATCATCTGGTCGTAGATCAAGTCCGGCGTCATGCGGATCAGCGTCAGGTCGCGAAAACCCTGGCGGATCGCCTCATGCGCCGCCGCCGTCGGGATCAGATGGGTGAAGCCCTCGAAGGCAACGGTGTCGCCATCCTTGAGATTCTCGGCAACGGCCTCTTTGAGCGGCAGGAACTTGACCATCCAACATGCTCCGGGATTCAAGATGTTCGTATTGCGAACATATGTTTTGTATGCGATACTTTCTACGTTGAATGGAAGCGCGGAGTCAATCCTGGCGACGATGCCCACGCCTCGGAGGCGAGATGGACGAAGAAGCCGCTACCCGTGACCATGTCGGCTCGCTTGAGCGCGGCCTTGCCGTCATGGAGATATTGGCCCGGCATCCCTCGGGCATGACGCTGACCGAAATGGCTGACGAAGCCGGCCTGACCCGCGCCGGCGCCCGGCGCTTCCTGCTGACGCTGGTCGCCACCGGCTATGCGACGCAAGCCGGTCGCGTGTTTTCACTGTCGCCGCGCCTGCTGACGGTTGCCCGCACATGGCTCGGCGGCGCCTCGCTGTGGACCTTCGCCGCGCCCATCATGCGCGTGGTTGCCGCGCAGCTGAACGAGGCCTGCTCGGCGGCCATTCTTTCAGGTCAGGATGTCGTCTATGTCGCGCGCATCCCGGGCCGCCGCATCCTCAGCGTCTCGCTCGATGTCGGCACCAGGCTGCCCGCCTATTGCACCTCGATGGGGCGGATCCTGCTTGCTGGGCTGACATCTGCGGAACTCAACACATTTCTCGACCAGGCGGCGATCGAGAGACGAACGCCGAAGACGATCACCGACATCAGGCTGCTGGCCGAAGCCATCGGCAAGGCGAAGACGGACGGTTTCGCCATCGTCGACGAGGAGCTGGAACTCGGCCTGCGCTCGATCGCCGTGCCGATCCGCGACCGCGCCGAACGCACGGTCGCGGCCATCAATGTGTCGACGCAGTCGGCGCGGTTTTCGGTCGCGGAGATGGAAAAGGAAATTCTGCCGGCGCTGCTTGAGGCCAGGCAGCGGATTGAAGACTTCTTTGTGGTTTAGTCAGGCTTTAAGGCGCCCTTGGAGCAACCAATTCTCAACTTCAGCGCCGCCCCTCATTGCCCTGCCGGGCATTTCTCCCCGTAAACGGGGCCGTAACGCCGGCATTCCTTTTGCAACGCTGGCGATTGGCGAAATCGCCAAAGACAGCGCCCCTCGCCCCGTTTACGGGGAGAGGATGCCGGCAGGCAGGTGCGTAGCCGCGCTGCACTCTCCCTCAGTGCTTGATCCTGTCCCGCATCGCGTACCACAACATCCCCAGCACATAGAGCGGACCGCGCAGCGCCGTGCCGCCGGGGAACGGCATCGGGGTCAGAGTCGAGAACAAATCGAGCCGCGAGGGATCTCCCGTGATGGCTTCGGCCAGCAGCTTGCCCGACAGCGTCGACAGGATGACACCCTTGCCGGAATAGCCATGCGCGAAATAGACCTCGCCATAGTGCCCGACATGCGGCAGCCTGGACGTCGTCACCGAGACCAGCCCGCCCCAGGCATGGTCGATGCGGCAGCCCTGGAGTTGCGGAAAGGTGGCTTCCATGTGCGGCCGCACGAAGCCGGCAATGTCGGCCGGCGGCGACGGCGTGTAGCGCTCGCCGCCGCCGAACAGCAGGCGGCCATCCGCCGACATGCGGTAGTAGTTGACGACGAAACGCGTATCGGACACCGCGACATTGGCCGGGATGACATTGCGCTTGCCCTCCAGCGGCTCGGTGGCGACGATGTAGTTGCCGACCGGCATGATGCGGCTGTTGACGCGCGGCTCCAGCCCGTGGAGCAGCGCATCACCCGCCAGCACGACATGCTTGGCCCGGACCGAACCCTTGGCCGTCGAGACCCGGATTGAAGGCTCGCGCTCCAGTTTCACCGCCACCGAGTTCTCATAAATGGTGACGCCGGCAGCTGTGGCGGCGCGGGCAAGGCCCAGCGTGTAGTTGAGCGGATGCATGTGGCCGCCAAGCGGTTCGTACATCGCGCCATGATAGGGCGTGTCGACCTTGCCGCGGGCATCCGCCGCCGACAGGATCTCGACGTCCCGAAATCTCATCACGCTCTCGAGGCACTTGGCCTCGTCTTCCAGATCCTTGAGGTCGGAGCCGTTGACCGCGCCGACCAGATGACCGGTCAGCCTCAGATCGCAATCGATGGCATGGCGCTCGATGATATCGAGCACCAGGCCGCGTGCCTCGAAGGCAAGATCGAACAGCGCCTTCGCCCGTTCGGGCCCGTAGAGCTTGACCAGCCCCTTCGCGCCCTTGCGCAGGCCGGGGATCATCTGGCCGCCATTGCGGCCCGATGCGCCCCAGCCGATCTTGCCGCCTTCGAGCAACACCACTTTCAGGCCGCGCTGGGCGGCGTGGAGGGCGGCGGACAGGCCGGTACAGCCGCCGCCAACCACCACCAGGTCGGCTTCGACATTACCGGCAAGCGCCGGATGGGCCGGCGCCGGATTGGCGGTGGCGACATAATAGGATTTGCCGATATCGAGACCGGAATTGAAGCCTGTTGAGGGTGCCATGGTCACACCTTCAGCAGCAGGTGGTCGCGTTCCCAACTCGTCACCACGCCCTGGAACAGGTCGAGTTCGACGCTCTTGACGCGCAGATAGGTCTGGAAGAAGTCCTCGCCGAGCAGTGCTCGCACCGGGTCACAAGCCTCGAAACGATCGAGCGCCTCCTCCATGGTCTTCGGCAGCGTACTCTTGATCTTGTAGGCATTGCCCGACGCCTCGGCCGACCGTGCCAGCTTCTGCTCGACGCCGAGATAACCAGCGAGAAGCGAGCCGGCGATCGCCAGATAGGGATTGGAATCGGCGCCCGGCAGCCGGTTCTCCACCCGACGCGCGGCGCGGCCGCCGGCCGGCACGCGCAACCCACAAGAACGATTGTCATGCGACCACTCGATATTGGCCGGCGCGCTGTGGTTCGGCCGGATGCGGCGGAACGAATTCACGTTCGGCGCAAACAGCGGCATGATTTCGGGAACATATTTCTGCAGGCCACCGATGAAATGACCGAACATCTCGGTGTCGGCATCATCAGCGCTGGCAAACAATGTGTTGCCGGCCTCGTCGATGACCGACATGTGCAGATGCATCGAGCTGCCGGCCTGCGCCGCGATCGGCTTGGCCATGAAGGTGGCATGCATGCCGCATTGCTGCGCGGCCTGGCGTGTCATCCGCTTGAACAGCAGCACCTTGTCGGCCAGCGGCAGAGCGTCGCCATGCAGGAAGTTGATCTCCAGCTGTGCGGTGCCCGATTCATGGATGAGCGTGTCGAGCGGCAGCCCGGCCGCCGCCGCATAGTCATAGATACGCCGGATCACCGGCTCGAATTCCTCGAGCGCCGCCATGTCATAGGGATGCTGCACGGTTTCAGTGCGGCCATTGGCGCCGACCGGCGCGGTTAGCGGCTGGTCGGGATCGGGGTTGGGCGCGGTGAGATAGAATTCAAGCTCCGGCGCCACCACGGCCCGCCAGCCGCGCTGACGGTAGAGATCGAGCACGGCCCGCAGCACATGGCGCGGCGAGGCCATCCACGGCCGGTCGTCGTCCATATGAAACGCGTCGGCAAAGACATAAGCTCTACCCGCGCCGGCGCCGGGCGCCAGGCAGAGCGTCGAGACATCCGGCACCATGCGCATGTCCGGGTCCGAATAAGCAAAACCCTCGTCGATCGAGCCGGAGTAGCGGCCATCGATGCTGACGAGGAAGGCGCTGCTCGGCAGGTAGAGCGCGCGGTCTTTCAGCGCCTGCAGGAATTTGGCCGTCGGCAAGGCCTTGCCGCGCAGAACGCCGTTCATGTCCGGCACCAGGCATTCGACCTCGGTGATGCCGCGCTGGGCCAGCCAGGCCTTGGGATCGTTGCCATTGAAGAGCGAGGTATTCGTGTTTTTATCAAGCATTTCGTTCATGTCCGTATCAAAGAGAGTATGGCTTGCGCGGCCACATCCGTTCCAGGTTTCAGCGCCATCTGGGCTGCATTGTCCCTGAGGCGGGCGCGCATGGCATCGTCGGCCAGCAGGCCGAGAATGGCTCTCTCCAGTACTCCTTCGGTCCAGCTGTCGCGGCCGATATGGTCGCCAACGCCGGTCTCTCCCGCGCGTTGCGCATTGTCGTGCCCATCCCAGCAATAGGGCATGATCAGCGACGGCACGCCGAAGCGCAGCGCCTCGCAAAAACTGTTGTTGCCGCCGTGATGGATGAACAGGTCCGATTTCGCCACCACCGACGGCTGCGGAAACCAGGCGTCGAGATAGACATTGTCGGGCACCGCGCGGTAGGCGTCGCGCAGGCCGCCGGCATTGACGATGAAGCGGGCCGGCAGCCTGTCGAAGACGGCGAGCATGCGCTCGATCAGGCCGACATCCATGGCGCCGAGACTGCCGAAGCTCATATAGACCAGCGGCCCCTTGTTGCGCGGAAACACCGGCACCTCGAAGGGCCCTTCCGAACGCACGCAGCCTTCGAGATAGACGAAGCGATCCGGGTCGAGCGGCTTGGCGCGCTCGCGGCGCACGATCGCCGGCGTCAGCAGCAGATTGAGGTCGGGCGATGTCTCGAGGAACAGGCCCTTGGGCAATGGCGCCAGGCCGGCATCCGTCCGGAAGCGGTTGAAGCGGTCATGCGCCGGCGCCGACGCCGCCAGATAGCGGGCCTCGAACGCCGCGCGCTGCGGGTCATCAGCGCCAAGCCCCGACAGATAGGGTGGCACGTCAGCGTCCGGCAACTCCGTCTCGGCGCAGGAGACGACGCGCACCCACGGACAGCCGGCGGTAGCGATCGCCGGGAACATGATGACATTGTCGAGCACCACCGCGTCCGGCTTCAGCCGCGCCAGCAATTGGCGCAAAGGCGCCTCGGCATTGACGGCGGTGTCGACGATGGCTTGCCAGGTCGGCGCGACATAGGTTTCGAGCTGGTCGATCGGGCTCAGCCTGAAATGCGGCAGGTGCCGGCGCACGAAGGCCTGCCAGTAGCTCTGGCGCTCGCTATCGGTCAGCGGGTCGTCGGTCGGCAGCTGGTATTCCTGGAAACCATAGTCGGCAAAGACGCCGGAAAAACCGGCATGGCAGATGAAGACGGGCCGGGCGCCCCCGGCGCGCAACGCCTGCGCGATGCCGACGCAATTCAACGCCGCGCCGAAGCTTGCTTCGGGAAACAGCGCGATGGTCGGGCTGGCTTTACGCGTCAATTAATCCTCTTCATTCCGGCCGGCTGATCATGCCGAACAGCGCGGGGGCGCCGCGACTGGCCGCTTGCGGTCTCTGGCTGCGGGAGAGCCGCAGATGGATGCGAAGCAGGTCGGCAGCCACCTCATACTGCCGGCTTTCGAGATGGTCGAGTATGTTCAGGTGTTCGCGCAGTGATTGTTTCAACCGGAAGACGTTGACGCCGGCGTAGATGCCCGGCATCCGGCGCAGCCTGAGATGATCGGACAGCGCGTCGGTGATGAAGCGGTTGGCGCAGCCCTCGGCGATCATGCCGTGAAAGTCGATGTCGAGCCGCTGGAACTCGCGCGTGTCGAACGCGGCGTCCGGCAGTGCCGCCACCGCCTCCATGCCCTGGCGCAATACCGCTGCCCGCGCGCCGTCCAGCCGGAAGCCGGGCGTCAGGATGGCCGCCGGCTCCAGCAGCAGCCTGAACTCATAGCTTTCGCCTTGCGCCTCGGGATCATCGGGCGCGCGCCGAAACAGCCAGGATTGGCCGGGCGCACGGTCCAGAAGATTCTCTTCCGTCAGTTTATTAAGCGCTTTTAATACCGTCTTTCGCTCGGCACTGTAGCGCCGCATCAATCCCGCGACGGTTACCGTCTGGTCCAGCCGCCGCGCCGAGCGGTCGCGCAGGATCGCCTCGGCGAGTTCGTCTTCCTCGGCGGCAGGCAGTTCGGCGGCAACAGAAGGCTGCGCGGCGAGATCGATGGCCAGGTGATAACCGCTATCCGCCTCCCAGCGCACGACGCCCTGCTCCGCGAGCAGGCCGAGTGCCGCCCGCACCGGCGTGCGCGAGACATTGCAAAGCGACGCGATCTGCTGCTCGGGCAGGCGTGCGCCGGGCTCGAAACCCCGCTGCCGCGCCACATCCAGGATGCGCTGCGCCAGGTCGAGATGGTTGGTGCGAGGTCGTCGGGCTGCGGCTTGCATGACTGGTCTCGTGAACGGCATGACCTTCATCGTTGACCGATAAGCCTCACGGAGGCAATCGACCAGATTCCTCGGCCAGTTTTCAAATTATGGATTGACGTACTTTTTTCTGCAATAGTACTGTGTGTGCAATCGGCAATAAAAAGACCGAGGGAACAGGATCGCAGCAGCGGCATAGGTCGCGCCGGTCCAACAAGAATTCGACGATCAACCGAATGGGAGTCTGTCATGACCGCTACCAGCCTGCGGCGCCGTGCGCTGAGAACGTCCTCGCTCGCTCTCGGCCTCGCCTGGGCGCTGTCCGCGCCGGCGATGGCCGCCGACCTCGTCATTTCCAACTGGGATGGCTACATGGCGCCCGACGCCATGGCCGCCTTCAAGACCGCGACCGGTGTTTCCGGCGAAGTGGTCGTGCACGCCACCAATGAAGAGATCATGGGCAAGCTCATCGCCGCCGGCGGCAAGGGTTATGACGTGGTCTTCGTTTCCTCGCCCTTCGCCGAGGTGCTGAACAAGCTTGGCCTGACCGAGCCGATGGACCACGCCAAGATCCCCAATCTCGCCAACCTCTATCCGGAAGCGACCAAGCTGCCGCACGATGTCGGCAACACCTTCTCCGTGCCCTATACCTGGGGCACGACGGGCCTTTGCTACCGCTCGGACCTGGTGAAGGTGGCGCCGACGAGTTGGAGCGACCTGCTGGCGCCTTCCGACGAGTTGAAGGGCAAGACCACCATGCTGGCGACCGACCGCTGGCTGCTGGCCGCCGGCCAGCTCGACAAGGGTTTTTCGGTCAACGAGACCGATCCGGCCAAGCTCGCCGAGGTCAAGGACCTGCTGATCTCCGCCAAGAAGACCCTGCTCGCCTATGACGACACCACCTTCTATTCAAAACTGGTCTCCGGCGAGGCTCTGATGGTGCAGGCCTGGGACGGCTGGTGCAACTACGGCATCGCCGAGAAGCCGGAGATCAAATACGTCATCCCGAAGGAAGGCTCGGACCTGTGGGTCGACACGATGGTGGTGATGAAGGCTTCCGAACACAAGGATGACGCCTTCAAGTTCGTCAACTTCATGCTCGACGCCAAGAACCACGCCTGGGCGGCGCAGAACATCGACTACAAGGTGCCGAACAAGCCGGCGATGGAAAGCCTTCCCGCCGATTTCCTGGCCAAGTTCCCGAACATGGCGATGCCTGTGGCCGACCTCGTCAAGTTCGAGCAACTGCGCGACGTCGGCGAAGCCCAGCGCGACTATTCGAAGATCGTCAGCGAGATCAAGGCCGCGCAGTAAGGCGGCAGTTCCATCAGCATCCTGGAAGTAAGCTTGCGTCCCTTCGCGCCCCCCTCTGCCCTGCCGGGCATCTCCCCCTCGAGGGGGGAGATTGGCTGTGGCATTGCCTTAGCCAACCTTCAACGCAGCAGGGTGAACGGTACGTTGAGGCTGCCGATCTCCCCCGTTGAGGGGGAGATGCCCGGCAGGGCAGAGGGGGGCATTTCGTGAAGCACCTGCTCTCCCGTTCCTCCCTGCTGATGGCCCCGGCGCTGGTCTGGCTGACCGCGCTGATGGTAATCCCATGCGCGCTGGTGCTGGCACTCGCCTTCTTCCGGCGCGGCATCTATGGCGGCATCGACTACACATTCACGCTGGAGAATTTCGGGCTGGTCTTCGACCCGCTCTATGCCGGCATCTTCCTCAATTCGGCACGCATCGCCGGCACGGCCACCCTGATCGCGGTGGTGATCGGCTATGCCGCCGCCTATGCGATATCAGCGGCCCCGCGCCGCTGGCAGCCGGTGTTCCTGTTCTTCGCCGTGCTGCCCTTCTGGTCCAACTACCTGATCCGCACCTATGCCTGGATCGTGCTGCTCAACCGCGAAGGCCTGATCACCCAGCTGCTGCGTTGGTTCGGCTACACCGGCGAGCCGCCATCGATGCTCTACACCGAGGGCGCGGTCATCGCCGGCCTCGTCTACAACTACCTGCCCTTCGTCATCCTGGCCTGTTACGCGCCGCTGTCGCGGCTCAACCCGGAGCTCGCCGAGGCATCGCGCGATCTCGGCGCCTCCGCCGTCACCACCTTCCGCCGTGTCATCCTGCCGCTGACGGTGCCCGGCATCGCCGCCGGCGCGGTCTTCGTCTTCGTGTTGTCGATCGGCAATTTCGTCACCCCCGCCCTGCTCGGCGGCGGCCGCTTCCAGATGATCGGCAATCTCGTCTACGACCAGTTCCTGACCGCCAATGACTGGCCGTTCGGCGCGGCTCTGGCCATGGCGCTGATCGCCATCATGCTCCTGGTGCTGATGGCGCAGGCATTGGCCGCAGATCGCGCCTCGGGGCAGGCGGCCGAGGCCAAAGGCAACGCCGATGGCTGAGCGCTCCCCTGCCAAGCGGCGCGCGCTCTGGTTCGTGCTCGGCCTCGTCTTCGCTTTCCTCTACATCCCGATCGCCGTGCTGGTGGTCCTGTCCTTCAATGAAGGCGGACTGCCGACGGCATGGTCTGGCTTTTCACTGAGATGGTATGTCTCGCTCGCCCACAATTCCGCGATCCTGTCGGCCGGCCTCAACACGCTGATCGTGGCGCTGGTCTCGACAGCAATCGCCACGCTGCTCGGCACGCTGCTGGCGATCGGCGTCGAGATGCGCCGGCAGTATGGCAGGGGGCTCGAGGCGCTGATCTTCGCACCGATGATCATTCCCGACATCGTGCTGGCGATCGCGCTGCTGTCGTTCTTTTCCATGATAACCTGACCACGGGCCTGCACACCATCATCCTCGCCCATGTCGTCTTCAACCTCGCCTTCGTCTGTTCGGTGGTGCGCGCCCGACTGAAGAGTTTCGACTGGTCGATCGTCGAGGCCTCCGCCGACCTCGGCGCCTCCGCCATCACTACCTTCCGGCGCGTGACATTGCCGGTCATTGCGCCGGCCGTCATCGCCGGCGCGCTACTTGCCTTCACGCTCTCGGTCGACGAATTCATCATCGCCTTCTTCACATCCGGCGCCGGCCGCGCCTCGACCACGCTGCCGATGCAGATCTACGCCATGATCCGCTTCGGCATCACTCCGGAAATCAACGCGCTGGCGACCATCGTCATGGCCGTTTCCATCACCGCGCTCACCCTTTCGCAGCGCCTGAACCGTGGGATTGTGGGCCAATGAGCGAACCGCGAACGCTGCTCGCCATCGATCATGTGTCGAAGAATTTCGGCAGGGTCACCGCCGTCGACGGCATCTCGCTGGATATCCGCGAGAACGAGTTCTTCGCGCTGCTTGGACCATCGGGCTGCGGCAAGACCACGCTGTTGCGCATGCTGGCCGGCTTCGAGACGCCAAGCGATGGCCGCATCCTGCTCGACGGCCATGACATAGCCCGGACACCGCCCAACAAGCGGCCGGTCAATCTGATGTTCCAGTGCTACGCGCTGTTCCCGCATATGAGCGTGCGGGCCAACGTTTCCTACGGCCTGGAAATGGAGCGTTTGCCGGCTAAGGAAATCCACTCCCGCGTCGACGCCATCCTGGCGACGACCGAGCTTGTCCCTTTCGCCGACCGCAAGCCGGAGCAATTGTCGGGAGGCCAGAAGCAGCGTGTCGCCTTGGCGCGTGCCTTGGTCAAGCGGCCCCGGCTGCTGCTGCTCGACGAGCCGCTCGGCGCGCTCGACAAGAAACTGCGCGGCGCGATGCAGCTCGAACTCAAACGTCTGCAGCACGAGGTCGGCATCACCTTCGTCATCGTCACCCATGACCAGGAGGAATCGCTGGTCATGGCCGACCGCATGGCGGTGCTGAAGGACGGCAAGCTCTTGCAATGCGACACGCCGCACGCGGTCTATGAACATCCGGCCGACCGTTTCGTGGCCGACTTCATCGGCGTCATGAACTTTGTTCCGGGCAAAGCCACCCCCGATGGTGTCGTTGGCACGAATGGAGCGGAGATCGCCGGCAAGGTTCCCGCCACGCTCGTATCAGGTGCGCAGGCAGTGGCCTCGGTGCGGCCCGAGCGCATCCGCTTGTACCCATCGGACGGAACCAAGAACCGCACGACCGGTCGGGTCGAGGCATTGGCCTATCAGGGGCTCGACCTGCAGCTGCATGTCCGCACGCCGCTGTCATCAAAACCGTTCCTGGTGCGCGTCACCGCCGATGCCGCCGACCGCCGGCCAGTATCGGCTGGCGACCAGGTCGAACTCGGCTGGGATGCCGCCGACGTCAGAATATTCGCAGAGTGAGGAGAAGTTGATGGCGCTGAAGACGATCGCGTTTTTTCCCGAAGCCGCCTATGGCCCGGCGCTGAATTCCGTCGGCATCGCGCAAGCCGTCGAGGCGCGCGGCCACAAGGCCGTGTTCCTGTCCGATCCCGGCTTCGTCGATGTCTACAAGGGTTACGGCTTCGAGGCGCATCCGGTGAACCTCTCCGAACCGATGCCGCCCGAGCAGATGGCCAAGTTCTGGGAAGATTTCATCAACGGCCACATCCCGAATTTTCGCAAGTCGCCCTACGACCAGGTCGACAACTACGTCAGGGATTGCTGGACGGCGATCGTCGACAGCGCCAAGTGGGCGCAGAAGGATCTGCCGCGCGTTCTCGACGCCATCAAGCCGGATGTCATCTGCGTCGACAACGTCATCCTGTTCCCGACCATCAAGCAGCACGGCAAGCCCTGGGTTCGCGTCATCTCCTGCTCGGAAAACGAGATCGAGGACGAGGACATCCCGCCGCATCTCTCCGGCTGCGGCGAGAACGACCATGACGGGCACCAGCGCTACCGCGACCATTTCAACGCCGTGATCAAGCCGATCCATGACGACTTCAACGCCTTCCTCACTGCCAACGGCGAGGCGCCCTATCCGACCGGCCAGTTCTTCGAAGCCTCTCCCTACCTGAACCTGTTGCTTTACCCCGAAGCAGCAAAGTTCAAGCGCCGCCATCCGCTCGACCCGGCAAGGTTCCAGTATCTCGAAGGCTGCGTGCGGCAGGAGAAGCCGTATACGGTGCCGACATTCGCGCAGAACAATGACGGACCCCTGCTTTATGTTTCGTTCGGCAGCCTGGGCGCCGGCGACGTCGACCTCCTGAAGCGCATCATCGCGACGCTGGGCAAGACGCGCTACCGGGCGCTGGTCAATGTCGGCGGCTACAAGGACCAGTATACCGACGTTCCTGGCAACGTCATCGTGGACAGCTGGTTCCCGCAGCCATCGGTCATCCCGCAGGTCGATGCGGTGATCCACCATGGCGGCAACAACTCGTTCACGGAGTGTCTCTATTTTGGCAAGCCCGCCATCATCATGCCCTATGTCTGGGACGGCCACGACAACGCCACCCGCGTCGAGGAAACTGGCCACGGCTTCGGTATGCCGCGCTACGACTGGAACGATGCCGAACTGGTCGCGAAGATCGAAGCCGGCCTGACTGATCCGGTGATGAAGGCGAAGCTGGTGGGGACATCGGCACAGATGCGCGAGCAGAACGGCCCGGAAAAGGCGGCGGGTTTGCTGGAGGCGT
Source organism: Mesorhizobium sp. PAMC28654 (assembly GCF_020616515.1). Classification (GTDB taxonomy): domain Bacteria; phylum Pseudomonadota; class Alphaproteobacteria; order Rhizobiales; family Rhizobiaceae; genus Mesorhizobium. Next base: position 4,257,952 of record NZ_CP085135.1, on the reverse strand, counting down.
TGCTGTGAGGTTTGACATGCCGAGCCAAGGCACCCCCCTCTGTCCTGCCGGACATCTCCCCCTCAAGGGGGGAGATCGGCTGTCACCACCGCTTTCGCAAATCGCAAAGCTCACAAGGAATGCGCCGCCGCAGATACTGCCAATCTCCCCCCTTGAGGGGGAGATGTCCGGCAGGACAGAGGGGGGCGTCTTAGAGCGGCAACGGATCGGCGTTCCGCGTCATGATCACGGAGCACACTCATGACCTCCTCAGCCCCGTATCTCCACCAAGCTTCCATCCGCACCGATCTCGTCGACTGGGGCATCCAGCCGGATGCATTGGAAGGCGCGTCGCACTCCACTGGCAAGCTCGTGCACAAGGGACCGAACAACCAGCCGGAATCCGGAATCTGGGTCTGCACGCCCGGACGCTGGCGGCTCTCGATCCCGCGCGATGAACTCTGCCATTTCGTCTCCGGCCGCGCGACCTACCGGTCGGATGTCGGCGAGGTGATAGAAGTCTCTGCTGGAACCGTGGTCATGTTCCCCGCCGGCTGGACGGGCGAATGCACCGTGCATGAGACCATGCGCAACGTCTACATGTTGGCCTGACATCGCTGAACAGGAGGACGACATGCCGACACCGCACTGGCCGAGGGCCTCGAGCGTGGAACTGGAGGATTGGGGCGCCGGCAGCAACACGCTTGCCGGGTCGCCGCATGCCTATGGCAAGGTCCTTTTCCAGCACCCGGACGGATCGAGCGAATGCGGCCTGTGGTCATGCACGCCCGGTACGCGCAAGGTGACCTTCCTTGCCGATGAATTCTGCCATTTCGTGTCGGGCCGCGGCAGCTACATCCACGACAATGGCGAGCAGATTCCGGTCGAGGCCGGAACGCTCGTCTTCTTCCCCGCCGGCTGGACCGGCACCTGCACCATCACCGAAACGCTGACCAAGGCCTTCATGTGCCGGTGAGCACTTTTTCAAGGAACAACCATATGACCACGCCGATCATGCAATCGCCGCTCGCCATCACCGACCTTGTCGACTGGGGCGTCATCCCCACCATGATCGAGGGCGAATCCCGCACCTCGGGCAAGCTGCTGCACAAGGGGCCTGAAGGCCGTTCCGAATGCGGCCTGTGGGTCTGCACGCCCGGTAAATGGCACTGCCATGTCACCCGCGACGAGTTCTGCCACTTCCTCGAAGGGCACTGCACCTATGTCCATGAATCCGGCGAGGTGATCGAGATCGAGCCGGACACCGCGGCCTTCTTTCCGCAAGACTGGAAGGGCGTCTGCACCGTCCATGAGACCATCAAGAAGGTCTACATGATCCGCTGAGCGGATCTGAGAGGATGTCCATGCATTTCTCCCCTGACCGGCCGACCTTCTTCGTCAATCCGGGTTATCGGCTGATGGCCGGTGCGAACAAAGCGGTGATCGACCCGGCAACGCTGGAGACCGTTGGCGCCGTCGCATCAGCCAGCGACGGTGAGATCGACGCCGTGCTCACCGCAGCGACCAAGGCACAGGTCGCCTGGAAAAAACTCGACGCCAAGAGCCGGGCAAAGCATCTGCACGCCGTCGCCAACGCCATCGAAGCCGCCGACTTCACGCGCTGCGCCGAACTGATGGTGCGCGAGATGGGCAAGCCCTATCCTGAAGCGATCGGCGAGATCGCCAATTGCGCGCCGATCTTCCGCTACTATGCCGAGATGGCGCGCGACGATGCCGGCAAGATCGCCGGCACTACACAGGCCGGTTCGTTCCAGTATGCGCGCTACGAGCCCTATGGCGTCTCCGTCCACATCATGCCCTACAACTTTCCGATCCTGCTGATGTGCTGGACCGTTGCGGCATCACTTGCAGCCGGCAATGCCTGCGTGATCAAGCCGGCCGAAGCGACGACGCTGTCGACGCTCGACTACATGACCGTGTTCCGCTCCCTGCCCGAAGGCCTCGTCTCCTGCCTGCCGGGCGGAGCAGCGACGGCACAGGCACTGATCACTTCCGACCGCACCCATGCGGTTGCCTTCACCGGCTCGGTCGCCGCCGGCAAGGCGGTGGCGGTGGCCTGCGCCGAGCGCATGAAACCTTGTGTCATCGAGGCCGGCGGCAGCGACCCGTTGATCATCAGCGCAAACGCCCCGCTCGACGTCGCGGCGGCGGGCAGCGTCACCGCTGCCTTCCACCTCACCGGCCAGGTCTGCACCTCGGCCGAGCGTTTCTTCGTCGTCGATTGCGTGCATGATCGCTTCGTCGAACTGTTTGCCGAGAGAACCCGTGCACTGCGCATCGGCAACGGCATGGACAAGACCGAGATCGGCCCGTTGGTCAGCGAGGCGGCGCGGGCCAAGGTGATGCGGCTGGTCGACGATGCCATTCGCAATGGCGCAACGGCCGTGACCGGTGGGCGCATCCCGCCGGCACACACCATAGGCTGGTTCTACGAACCGACGATCCTGACCGGCGTGACGCCGGACATGGCCATCGTGCGCGAGGAGTGTTTTGGGCCGGTCGCCGCGATCTGCCGGGTCAAGGATTTCGACGAGGCGATCCGGCTGGCCAATGACAGCCCGTTCGGGCTCGGCGCTTCCGTCTTCACCACCGACCTCGCCGAGGCGCATGAAGCGGCCGAACGGCTCGAGGCCGGCATGGTCTGGGTGAACAATCCGCTGATCGACAATGACGCCTTGCCCTTCGGCGGCTGGAAGGCATCAGGCCTCGGCCGCGAGCTCGGCCGCCAGGGGCTCGATGCCTTCCGTCGCTCGAAGATGGTGATCATCGACCACAAGCCGGCAATCCAGGAATGGTGGTATCCCTACCCCGATAGCTGGTTCCGCGAGACCGGCGGCCGCAAGCACGTGTGAATCGCTCCGAGGAGCGGCGCGATGGCGCCGCTCGACATGGTCTTTAAGCCGTGATCGCTTCGATCAACTCGCGCGAGACGGAGGCAATGATGGCGTTGCGCTCGGTCAGGCTCTGTTTCGAGCCGGTCAGATAGACCGTCATCAAAATCGGATTGCCGAAAGCCGGCCAGATGACGGCCGCGTCATTGGTGCTGCCGCGCTCGCCCGTGCCGGTCTTGTCCCCGCACGTCCAGCCTTTCGGCAGTCCGGCCCGGATGCGCTGGTCGCCGGTCTTGTTGGCCACCAGCCATGCGGCGAGTTGCGCCCGGCTCTTCTGCGAGAGGCTGTCGCCCAGGGCAAGCCGCTCGACGGTCTCGGCCATGGCGGCGGGAGAGGTTGTATCGCGCTCGTCTCCCGGCAACGATTCGTTCAGCTCCGGCTCGATCCGGTCCAGCCTCGTCACCTTGTCGCCAAGCGAACGCAGATAGGCTGTCAGTTGCGCTGGTCCGCCAAAGGAGTCCAGCATCAGATTGCCGGCCCCATTGTCGCTGACCGTGACTGCGGCTTCGCAAATCTCCGCCATCGTCATCTCACTGCCGGCATGGTTCTTCGTCACCGGCGAATTGGCGACCACGGCAGTCTTTGGTACCTTGACGCGGCGGTCCAACTGCTCGATGCCGCCATCCACTCGATGCAGGACAAGCGACGCCGCCAGCATCTTGAAGGTGCTACACATGGGAAACAGCTCGTTCTCGCGGTAACCGAACTGCTCGCCAGTTCCTGAAATCCGGCATGTAACGCCGAGCCGCCCACCGCTTCCCGCCTCGATTCGCCCTATTTTCGGCGTCAGCCCATCAAATTTTGTCGGGCTCGTCGCCGCCTTCGCAATCACGCCAAGGTTGACGGGCACCGTCAAGACCACCGCGAGACCACCGATAAAATTGCGTCTGCTTGTCATATCCACACTCTCTATTGCCCGCGCCGCAGAACTGGACCGGATCGAACGCCGCCGCAAACGAGTAAACATCGCCCCCGCCATAAGAAAAACTAGGGCTCGATTCCATGAAACGATCGCATCTTCCGCTGAACGGCCTGCGCGCCTTCGAGGCCTCCGCCCGCCATCTCAGCTTCACCGGCGCCGGCCTTGAGCTGCGCGTCACCCAGGCCGCCGTCAGCCATCAGGTCAAAGGTCTTGAAGAGGTACTTGGCGTCAGGCTTTTTCGCCGATTGCCGCACGGGCTCGCCTTGAGCGAGGAGGGCGAGGCTTTGCTGCCGGTGCTGAGCGATGCCTTCAACCGGATCAGTGTCACGCTCGACCGTTTCGAGGGCGGCCGCTTCAACGATATCGTCACCGTCGGCGTCGTCGGCACCTTCGCGTCGGGCTGGCTGATCCCGAGATTGCCGCTGTTCCACAAGGCCTATCCGGACATCGAGCCGCGCATCTCGACCAACAACAACCGTGTCAATCTCGCCGCCGATGGTCTCGACTTTGCCATCCGCTTTGGCGACGGCTCCTGGCCAGGGACCGAGAACATCCCGCTGCTGCTTGGCTCCTTCTCGCCGGCCTGCACGCCCGACATCGCGGCGCGTCTGCGCGACCCCTCGGACCTCGCGGGTGAAACGCTGCTGTGCTCCTACAGGGAAGACGAATGGCTGCGCTGGTTCGAGGCGGCGGGGCGCCATTGCCCGCCGATCAAGGGCATCGTCTTCGATTCGTCGGTCACCATGGCCAATGCCGCCGTCCAGGGCGCCGGCGTGGCGCTGCTGCCGGTCTCCATGTTCAGCCGCGAACTCTGTTCCGGCCAACTGGTCCAGCCTTTCGATTGCACCGTCGATGTCGGCCGCTACTGGCTGTCGGCGCGGCGCAGGCGCCAGAATTCGCAAGCGATGACCGTCTTCGCCGATTGGCTGAAGGCGGAAACAGCAGCCATGCGTTGAACCGGCTGCGTCCGGCCAATACTTCCACCCAGGTACGCAGCCAGGATCCAGGTTTCAGGCCAGCCCGAACCGCTCCACCGCCCGCATGATGCCGCGCAGTTCGGCGAGACCTTTCAGTCGGCCGATCAGCGAATAGCCGGGGTTGATCCTGGTCTTGCCGATATCGTCGGCGAGCAGGTGGCCGTGGTCCGGTCGCATGGGTATGCGCCAGTCGGCCCTGCCCTCGTTGCATCGGCGCGCCTCCTCCTTCATCAGCGCCAGGATGACATCCGCCATGTCGGTGGACCCCTCCAGGTGCTCCGCCTCGAAGAAGGAGCCGTCCTCCTCGCGCGTCACGTTGCGCAGATGCGCGAAATGGATTTTTGGGGCGAACTCGCTGATCATCGCGACAAGGTCGTTATCGGCGCGCACGCCGTAGGAGCCCGTGCAGAACGTCAGGCCGTTCGCAGGACTGTCGACCGTTTCCAGGATGAGGCGCGCGTCATCGGCGGTGGAGACGACGCGCGGCAATCCGTAGAGCGAGAAAGGCGGATCGTCTGGATGGATGCACATGCGCGCGCCGACGTCCTCGGCAACGGGAATGATCTGCTTCAGGAACCAGGCAAGGTTCGCGCGCAGCTCGACCGGGCCGATCGCCTCATAGTCAGCCAGGGCCTCGCGCATGCCATCCCGATCGTATTTGCGTTCGGTGGCAGGAAGCCCGGCAATGAGGTTGTGCTCTATCTTGCCGATGCGCTCGTCGCTCAACGTCTTCAGCCGCGCTTCCGCCTCCTTCAGGCGCGCCGCGCTGTAGCTGGCTTCAGCATTTCGACGCTTCAGCACGAACAGATCATAGGCGGCAAAGTCGATCGCATCGAAGCGCAGGGCATAGCCGGTGGTCGGCAGCCGGTAGGCGAGATCGGTCCGGGTCCAGTCCACCACCGGCATGAAATTGTAGCAGATGGTGGTGATGCCGGCCTTTGCCAGCGCCCGGATCGTGTCCTTGTACCAGCCGACGTAGCGCTCCCTTTCCGCCGTGCCGGTCTTGATCGAATTGTGGACGGGGATGCTCTCCACCACGGACCAGCTCAGCCCTGCCGCCTCGATGACGCGCTTGCGCTCGAGTATGTCGGCGAGTGGCCAGGCGCTGCCATCATAGATGCTGTGCAGGGCCGAAACGACACCTGTGGCTCCGGCCTGTTTGACATGATCGAGCGTGACCGGATCGTCCGGACCGTACCAACGCCAGCATTGTTCCATGATTGTCTCTTGTGTGGTTGCGAGGAGCCATATTGTCGGACAACAATGGCGAGTCAAATCGGAGCTTCGCAATGAAGGATTTCGACGGCAAGGTTGCCCTGGTGACGGGAACGACCGGCATCGGCCTGGCAAGCGCCCGGCGTCTGGCTGCGGGCGGGGCGGCGATCCTCGCCTGCGGCATCGACGAAAGCGCCAACGCGGCCATGCAGGCCGAACTCGATCGCTCGGGTGCCGTCGCCCTTGTGATGACGGCGGACGTTTCCGTGCCGGATGAGGTGGCCAGGGCGATCGCCACCGGCGCCGAGCGCTTCGGCGGGTTGGACATCATCGTCAATTCAGCCGCCGTGCATCCCTACGGCACGGCGACGACGACGGATTTCGAGACCTGGAACCGGACGATGTCCGTCAATGTCGGCTCGATCTACCTCACCGCCCGTTTCGGCATTCCCGAAATGATCAAGCGGGGCGGCGGCGCCATCATCAACGTGGCTTCCGTGCAGGGCCACGCCTGCCAGGAGAACGTCGCCGCCTACGCCACCACCAAGGGCGCGATCCACACGCTGACACGCTCGCTGGCGCTCGACTACGCACGTCAGGGCATCCGCGTGAATTCGGTCAGTCCGGGATCGATCCGCACGCCCATCCTCGAGCGGGCGGCGCGCGGCGACAATGGCACGGATGCCGACGTCGAAGCGGCCTTCAAGCGCTTTGGCGAGGCGCATCCGATCGGCCGCATCGGTGAGCCCGAGGAAGTGGCCGAGCTCATAGCGTTTCTGTGTTCGTCCAAGGCGAGCTTCTGCACCGGTGCCGACTACAGGATAGACGGAGGACTGACCGCCGGCATCGGCGTGAAATGAAAGGCAGGCCGCCGAGCCGCCCGGGGCTACGCTGGGTTCGCGGACCTCAGCCGATGCTTTCGCCGCCGTCGATCACCAGCGCCTGGCCGGTCATGAAGGATGAGCGGTCGGAGACAAGGAACAGGATCGCTTCGGCGATCTCCTCGGCGCTGGCCCAGCGCCCCATCGGGATCTTGGTGCGGACATAGCGCTCGATGGCATCCCGCCCGCCCATCTGGGCGATGAACGGTTCATTGAACGGCGTGTCGACCCAGCCCGGGCAAAGCGCGTTGACGCGGACATTGTGCTTGGCATAGTCGAGCGACATCTGCCGGGTCATTGCCACCACCGCATGCTTGGACGTGGCGTAGGCGATCATTTCGCGGTCATAGAACACGCCCGAATTGGAGGCGGTGTTCAGGATGACGCCGCCACCTTGCGCGACCATCGACGGCATGACCGTCCTGGCCGCCAGGAACTGGGCGCGGACATTGACCCGCCACGAAGCATCCATGCCGTCAATGTCGACCTCGGTCAGCGTGCCGCCGACCTGGATGCCGGCATGGTTGTGCAGGATGTCGATACGCCCGTGCTTCTGGATCGTACCCGCAATCAACTGCTCGACTGCCGCGTCCTCGTTGACATCGGTGGCGATCGCCTCGGCTTGGCCACCCGCTGCGCGGATGTCCGTGGCCGTCGCCTCCCCGCTGGCCTGATCCCTGTCGGCGATGACAACAAGTGCGCCCTCCTTGCCCATGATGATGGCGCCGGCGCGCCCGATGCCGGAACCGGCGCCTGTCACCACGGCGATGCGGTCTTTGAGGATCATGATGCGACTTTCAGTTTGATGGTTTGCGCTGGCGCAGCTGCCATTGGGCAAGCACCACGAGCAGGACGGAGGCGACGAGCACAATGGTCGCGATGGCGTTGATTTCCGGCGTCACCCCGCGCCGGATCGACGCGAACACATAGATCGGCAGCGTCGTCTGCGCGCCGGCGACGAAGAAGGCGATGATGAAGTCATCGAAGGAGAAGGTGAAGGCGAGCAGGAAGCCGGCGACCACAGCCGGCATGATCTGCGGCAGGATGATCGAGCGGAACGTCGTCAACGGCGTCGCGTAAAGGTCACTTGAGGCCTCGACCAGATTCCGGTCGAGGCTGCCGAGCCGCGTGCCGACGATCATCGTCACCAGCGCCATTGAGAACAACCCGTGCGCCGCGATGATCGAGCCATAGCCAAGCGACAGCTTGGGCGGCTGATCGCCCGGCCAGATCGAGGCGAGGAACGGGTTGACGACCGCGAACAGCTGGACGAGCGCGACCAGTGTCGAGATGCCGATGACGACACCGGGAACGACGATCGCCGCTCCCAGCAGCGCGTCGAAGACCGCGCGGGTTCTGACACCAACGCGCGCCAGGCCGAGCGCGGCGGCGGTGCCGAACACCGCCGCCAGCAAGGCGCTGGTGGTGGCGATGAACAGGCTGTTCTTCAGCGCCTCGACCAGGAACGGGTTCGACAGCGCCTTGCCGTACCACTGCAATGAGAAGCCGGTGAACTCGCTGGCATGGTGGCCGGCGTTGAAGGAAAACAGAACGACAAGCGCGATCGGCAGATAAAGGAACGCAAAGACGGCAATGACGAAGGCCCGCATCAGATCAGATCCACACGGCGGGCGCCCGAGACCCGGGTCGAGATACGGTTGGCGGCAATCAGCACTATCACCGAGACCAGCACCAGTGTGATGGCGATAGCCGATCCGAACGGCCAGTTGCGCGACTGCAGGAACAGGTCGACCAGCGCATTGCCGATGAAGAACACCTTGCCGCCGCCAAGCAGCGTCGGGATCAGATATTCGCCAAGCAGCAGGATCATCACCAGCGAGAAGCCTGTCATCACACCCGGCAGGGACAGTTTCAGCGTCACCCCCAGGAAGGTCGAGAGTGGCGTCGCACCGAGATCAGCCGAGGCTTCCAGCAGCCGGCGGTCGAGCCGCTCGAGACTGACATAGATCGGCAGGATCATCAGTGGCAGGTAGCCATAGACAATGCCGAGCAGCACCGCGCCCGGCGTGTTGATCAGCCTCACGTCCTCGAAGCCGATATAGGCTAGAAGCGCCGGAATGCCGCGTCCGCCCAGCACATACATCCAGGCGTAGGTCCGCATCAAAAGGCTGGTCCAGAATGGAATGACGACGAGCGCAAGCAGGATCAGCCGCCACCGTGCAGGGGCGCGCAAGGCGAGGTAGTAGGCGACCGGATAGGCGACAAGCAGACAGGCAAGCGCTCCCAACGGCGCCAGCACCATCGTGTTCCAGAAGGCGGTCGCTCGCGCCGGAAGATTGGCATATTGCGCGAGCGTGAAGGCGGCCTGATAGCCGCCCTCAGGCGCTCGTTCGCCAACGCTGAACACGGCAATGGCGATGAACGGCAGCACCAGGAACACCACCAGCCACGCCGTCGCAGGCGCAAGCAGCAAGGCGGTCAGGAAATTATGACGAAATTTATTGTCGTGCATTGAAACCGCCCCGATACCGACGGGCATGTGCCCGCCGGTCAATTGTCCACGTCAGGTCGACCCTCAGGCCGACTTGAAGCGCGCCATCAGTTCGGCACGGCCCGGATCGGTCAGCGTTGCCGCCGCGCCGAATTCCAGCGGCGTCAAAAGGTCGGCGGCCGGATAGAGGATCGGGTTGTCCAGCACTTCCTTGGGCAGCAGCTTGTTGACCCGCGCATCGGTCGAGGGCGCGCCATTGGCCAAGTGCTCCTTCACCGCGACCTGCGGGTTCATCAAATAGTTGAGCAGCGCATAGCCGGCCGGCTTGTTGGGCGCGTCCTTCGGAATGGCGTAGAAATCGGTCCAGATCTCGCCGCCTTCCTTGCCGAGCACATAAGCGATATCCGGGATGTCGCGATGCAGCTGCGCGCCGTCATTGGTCCAGCACATCGTCATCCAGGCGTCCCCCGCGCGCATCCCCGGCTGATAGTCGGATGAGACCGCGAACAGATGCGGCTTGACTTTCAGCAGCAGTGCCTCCGCCTTGGCAAGTTCGTCCTGCTTCAGCGAGTTGAACGAGTAACCGTAATATTTCAACGCATTGCCGATGGTGGTCAGCTGGTAGTCGTGCACCATTGTGCGGCCATCGCCTTCGGCCATGGCGGTATCCCAGAATTCCTTCCAGCTGGTCATCGGCTTGGCGAGCTTCTTGGTGTTGACGGCAAAGCCGGTGGTGCCCCAGTTCTTCGGCACAGCGTAGGTCACCTTGTCGATCGTGCCTTCGGCGGTGAAGCGCGGGTCTTCCTGCGTGCCGTCGAAATTCGGCAGCTTCGCCATCTCCAGCGGCTCGATGATGCCGAGCTTCTTGTAGGTCGAGATCGTGTAGTTGGTTGGCACAAACAGGCTCCAGCCCGACGCGCCAGCCTGCAGCTTGGCCAGCATCTCTTCATTGGAGCCGAACACGTTGACCTCGACGGCGACGCCGGTGTCCTTCTTGAAATTCTCGAAGGTCTGCGGGTCATGATAATTCGACCAGGTGGCGATCGACATGCGGTCGCCAAGGCTCTCGGCGGCAAAAGCCGGCGTCGGCATGATGCCGATCTCGCGCGCCATCACGGCAGTGGCGATTCCAAGGCCGGTCAGGCCAAGGAAATCACGGCGGCCGATCGAGCCACGCTTGAGGCGCATCAACTGGTCTACGAACTTCTCTGGGCTTATCGGCAGTCCATCACGATATGATTTCGACATGTTTGTTTACCCTCTGGTTGGTCCCGTTGTTCTTGGTCTCCTGAAACGCCAGCGGCGTCCCGGTGGCAAAGCCGATGGCGACGGGTTCACCCGGCTTGAAGAGATTTCCATGGCCGATCACATGGTCGGCCTTGGCGAGCAGCGTCCCGATGCCCGGGACCTCGATGGCGTATTCCGCCGTCGAGCCGAGAAAAATCCGGTTGCGGACGATGCCCTTGAACGGGCCGCTTGCCGCAGCGCCGAGACTGAGCGTTTCAGGACGCAGGCTGACCGAGACGGTCTCGCCCTGCCGCAAGGTGGTCCGCTTGCGCGCCGCGATGACGGTGCCGTCGGCCAGCGCCACCTCCACCAAGTCGCCGGAATGCCCGGCGACGGTGCCGCTCAACAGATTGGTCTTGCCGACGAAGTCGGCGACGAACAGGTCGGCCGGCTCGTCATAGATCTCGCTCGGCTGTCCGAGCTGGACGATGCGCCCGCCATTCATGACGCAGACGAAGTCGCTCATCGACAGCGCTTCCTCCTGGTCGTGGGTAACCAGCACGAAGGTGATGCCGATCTCGCGCTGGAGGTTCTGCAGCTCGATCTGCATATCGGTGCGCAGCTTCTTGTCGAGTGCGGCCAGCGGCTCGTCGAGCAGCAGCACGGCAGGCTTGTTGACCAAGCGCGCGCGCCAGCGCGACGCGCTGCTGCTGACCGCCGGACAGTTCGTGGATCTTGCGGCGGCCATAGCCGGCGAGCCGCACCATTTCGAGCGCTTCGCCGGCCCGCTGGCCGATCTCGCGTGACGACAGCCTCGGCCTCGCCTGGCGCAGTCCGTAGGCGACGTTGTCCTCCACATCCAGATGCGGGAACAGCGCGTATTGCTGGAACACCATGTTGACCGGCCGACGGTAGGGCGGCGTTCCCGCCATGTCCTGGCCACGGATCAACACCTGTCCTTCGCTCGGCTGCTCGAAGCCGCCGATCATGCGCAGGCACGTGGTCTTGCCGCAGCCGGATGGCCCGAGCAGCGCGACAAAGGCGGAGGGTGGCACCGCAAGGTCGATGCCGCTGACAGCGGTCACCGCGCCATAGCGCTTGGTGACGCCGCGAAACTCGATGTCGGGCACTGCGGTCAAAGGCTGCGGGCTCCAGCGACAGGGCGATTTCAGGACGCTACTAGAGCCAATACCTGCTAGTATATACCTCTCAGGTGGTATATCTGATCTATATTATCGTTTAGAGGGGTATGGCCGAGCGTGTCCCGCAGCGACGAATACAACCGGCTTGCCCAGCTTGTCGCCGCGACGCGGGAGACGAGCGGCGACCTCTTCGGCAAGGCGATGGTCGATTGGCTGCGGCAGCATGTCAGCTTCGACCACTGCGTGATCTTCGGCTATCGCGGTGCCGCGCGCCCGCCGCTGCTGTTCGAGACGTTTTCACCAGCGGAAAGCCACGTCTTCGTCGCGCTCTACCAGGAAGGGCCCTATCTGCTCGACCCGTTCCACCACGCGGCGGTCGAACGCAAGGAAGGGTTCTGGCGCATGCGCGAACTGGCGCCGGACCGTTTCTATACCAGCGAGTATTTTCGATCCTACTACAGCCAGACGAGGCTGGCCGAGGAGGTCGGCTTCTTCGTGCCGCTGCCGGGTAAGGACGCGCTGGTGCTCTCGCTGATGCGGCTGCGTGCTTCCGGACCCTTCGGAACGGCCCATGCCAGGCTGCTGCGCGACATGGCCCCCGCTGTGATCAGCTTCGCCAGATTGCGCTGGCCGAACCTTCCGGCCGACGAACCCACGGAAACCACGCAGGACGAGGCGGTTGCCCCGGTCAACGAGTTCGACCGCGCGCATATCTGGCAGAGCCTGTCACTGACGCCGCGCGAAAAGCATGTTGTCGATCTGGTGCTGCAGGGACATTCCACGGAATCGATCGCCAGGGCCATGCGCATCGTGCCAGGAACCGTGAAGGTCCATCGCCGCAACATCTACCGCAAGCTCAAGATCAAGTCGCAGGCCGGGCTATTCGCCCGCTTCGTCGAGATCATCGACGCGCGGATAAGGTAGCCGGTTAACAATGTCGCCCAACGGCCGTGTCAGTTGGAGGCGCTGCCTTCCCACGAACCAGTTTCCGCCATCCGCCGGAGCAGCGGAGCCGGCTTGAAGACATCCTTGGCCGTCCGCTGATGCCAGTATTCGAGCCGCTCGATGATCTTGGCCGCGCCTTCAAGTCCGGCCCAGAACATCGGGCCGCCCTTGCCTATGGGGAAACCATAACCGTTGACCCAGACGAGGTCGATGTCGGACGCGCGGGCCGCTATCCCTTCCTCCAGGATCTTCGCGCCCTCGTTGATCATCGGATAGACCGTGCGCTCGATGATCTCCTCGGCACCGATCGCGCGTGCCGCGATGCCCTTCTCGGCCGCCTTGGCGCGGATCAGCGCCTCGACCTCGGGATCGGCAACCGGCGTGCGCGCGCCGGCTTCGTAGAGATAGAAGCCACGGCCGGTCTTCTGGCCGAAACGTCCCTGTTCGCACAACGTGTCGGCGATGACAGCCGTCAGGCCGCGTGCCTTGCGGTTGCGCCAGCCGATATCGAGGCCGGCGAGATCGCCCATCTGGAACGGTCCCATCGGCCAGCCGAAATCGGTGAACGCCTGGTCGATCTGGCTGGGCGTTGCCCCTTCGAGCAGCAGCGCTTCGGACTCGGAGCCACGCGCGGCCAGCATGCGATTGCCGACGAAGCCGTGGCAGACACCGACGACGACAGCCACCTTGCCGATCCGCCGCGCCATATCGACGACGGTCGCCAGCGCATCTGGCGCGGTCTTGTCGGCGCGCACGATCTCCAGCAGCTTCATGACATTGGCTGGCGAGAAGAAATGCAGGCCGAGCACATCCTGAGGCCGCGACATCGAGGCGGCGACCTCGTTGATGTCGAGATAGGAGGTGTTGGTGGCGAGGATTGCACCGGGCTTGGCCACCGCGTCGAGTTTGCCGAACACCTCTTTCTTGACCGCCATGTCCTCGAACACCGCCTCGACGATCAGGTCGCAATCCGCAAGGTCGGCATAGTCGGTGGAACCCTTGAACTGGGCGAGCCGGTCGCGCTTGGCGTCCTCGGTCAAGGAACCGCGCGTGACGGATACGGCATAGTTCTTCTCGATCGTGCCGAGCCCGCGCTGCAGCGCCTCATGGCTGGTTTCCAGCAAGGTGACTGGGTAGCCGCCATTGGCGAAAGCCATGGCGATGCCGCCGCCCATCGTGCCGGCGCCGATGACGCCGACACGGGCGATCCTGCGCTTGACGATGTCTTTGGCCGAGCTCTTTGCCGCCTCACGTTCGGCGAAGAACAGATGGCGCTGCGCCCGCGACTGGTCGCTGGCGACCAGCGTCACGAACAGCGCGCGCTCCGCCGCCAGCGCTTCGTCGAAAGGCAGCGTGACGGCGTTGCGCACCGCTTGAGCACAGGCGACCGGCGCCTCGAGCCCACGCGCTTTTTTGGCGAGCAACGCGGCTTCGGCATCGAAAGCCGCCAGGTCGGTTTCCTTGAGCTCGTCATCGCGGTCGCGCACCGGTGTAAAGGGACCACCCTTGCGGGCTATTTCCCTGGCGAAGTTCACCGCATGCGCGGTCAGATCGCCATGGAAGACGGCGTCGACCAGACCGGCGGCATACGCCTCGTCCGCACCGATCGGCGTACCCGAAACGATCATCCTCAGCGCCTTCACCGCCCCGACCAGACGCGGCAGCCGCACCGTGCCGCCGCCACCCGGCAACAGGCCGAGTTTCACCTCGGGCAGGCCAAGCTTGGCGCCAACGTCCGCGACGCGGAAATGGCATCCGAGTGCCAATTCCAGGCCGCCGCCGAGCGCGGTTCCATGGATGGCCGCCACCGTCGGCTTGGCGATGGTCTCGAGCGTTGCGATCAGCGCGCGCAGATCGGGCTGCTGCACCGGCTTGCCGAATTCGGTGATGTCGGCGCCGGCGACAAAGGTTCGGCCGGCACAGGCGATGACAATGGCCGCGACCGATGGATCGTCGCGCAAGGAAACCAGCGCCTGCATCAGCGGCTCGCGGACATGAAAACTCAGCGCGTTGACCGGTGGATTGTCGATGGTGACGATGGCGACATCGCCGTCCCGGCTGATCTTCAGGAAATCGGACAAGCAGAACCTCCCAACAATGGTGAGCGGCCAAGGCCGCGCGAACGGGGTTTACAGCGCCATGACGCGAATGGGAACCGGATGCCGACAATGATTAGCGCCGGCTGGCAGCCTCCGCCGCCATCATCTCCGGCATTGCGACATTGACGGTGCGCCCGCCGCGCCAGGAGGCGAAGGCGGCGACCAGATAGAGGATCGCCGAGAAGGTGAAAGCGAAGACGAGGCCATGCTTGAACGGTCCCGACATCAGTTCGGGGAAGAAGGCGTGGCCGGTCAGCGTGTCGATGCTCTGCTGCGGCAGCGCGTGCAGGACGTCTGCCGGGATCAGTTCTCCCATCGGATTGTAGCCGAGGAAGGCGGCGAACAGGCTGGCGACCGGCGGCATGTTGGCGATCTGGTGCGCAATGGCTTGCGGCACATGCTGCGCCAGCAGCCCGGCCTCCATGCTCTGCGGCAGGCTGGCGGCAAGGCCCAAGATCATCAGGCTGAAGAACAGGCCGATCGACAGCACCTGCCCGGCATTGGTGGTGGTGGCGCGCATTCCAGAGGCCTGGCCGCGTTCGCGCGCCGGCACCGAGTTCATGATCTGCGTCGAGTTCGGCGCCACGAACAGGCCCGAGCCAAGGCCGTTGAGGAACAGAAGTGCGGCGAAGGCGGTGTAGGAGAAGTCCGCCGGCAGTGCCATCAGCGCCACGAAACTGGCAGCACCCACGACCATGCCGCCGACCGCGAAGG
The DNA here is from genome assembly GCF_020616515.1 of Mesorhizobium sp. PAMC28654. GTDB lineage: Bacteria > Pseudomonadota > Alphaproteobacteria > Rhizobiales > Rhizobiaceae > Mesorhizobium. Next base: position 4,242,487 of record NZ_CP085135.1, on the reverse strand, counting down.
GCACGCCGCCGACCCGGTCCGAGAAATAGCCGGACACCGGCCCGGCGATCAGGAAGCCGATGGTCAGTGGCAGCATGAAGATCGCCGACCACAGCGGCGTCTCCTCGAACGAATAGCCATGCAGCGGCAGCCAGATGCCTTGCAGCCAGACGATGAGCATGAACTGCAGCCCGCCGCGCGCGATGCCCGAGGCAAGGTTGGCGATGTTGCCATAGGCAAAGCCGGGGATGCGGAACAGTTTCAGGTCCAGCATCGGCTTGGCGACGCGCTGCTCGATGAAGATGAAGGCGATCAGCGAGATGAAGCCGATGGCGAACAGGGTCAGCACCTTGGGGCTGGTCCATGCCATGACCTGATCGCCATAGGGCTGCAGGCCGTAAGTGATGGCGGTGAGGATCAGCACTAGGCCAAGCCCGAAGCTGATATTGCCGAGCCAATCGATCGTATGCGTGGAGCGGTTCGGCGCGTCATGCAGCTTGAGATACGCCCAGACCGTGCCGACAAGACCGAACGGCACGTTGATCCAGAACACCAGCCGCCAGTCGGTGTCGGCGAGCAGCCCGCCAATCAGCAGGCCGATGAACTGGCCGCCGATGGCCGCCACCACGTTGATGCCGAGCGCGAAGCCGCGCTCGTTTTCCGGAAACGCGTCGGTCAATAGCGCCGTGGAATTGGCCATGATCAGCGCGCCGCCAATGCCCTGGATGATGCGCACTGAAATCAGGTACATCGCGGCGAAATCGCCCTGTCCCGGCAACAGGCTGAGCGCGATCGAGGCGGCGGTGAAGATGGCGAAGCCGAGATTGTACATTTTCGCGCGGCCGAACTGGTCGCCCAGCCGGCCGAAGGCGACAACGAGCACCGCCGTGGCGATCATGTAGCCGATGATCGCCCAGAGTAGGTAGTTGATGTTGCCGGGATCGAGCGCCTTGAGGCCGATGCCGCGAAACACGGCCGGCAGGCTGATCAGCAGGATCGAGCCGTTGATGGCGGCGGCCAGCATGCCGAGCGTGGTATTGCTCAGAACCATCCATTTGTGGCTCTGTAGGCGATCCGGTGTGGCGGCATTCATGATGGCAACTCTCGAAGATGCTGGCGTGCTGGTCGCCAGCGCTATATATGAGGATAGTCTCAGGTTTGGAAATATGAGGATGGCCTCGGAAAAAGCAAGAGCCTCGGTGGCGAATCCGCGTGCACCGCAGCAAAAAAGAGGACGCGAGCGTGTCGCCGCATTGATGGCGAGTGCCGCGCAGCTGTTCGTCGAGAAAGGCTTTGATGCCACGACGATGACCGAGATCGCCGCGCGCGCCGGTGCGGCCATCGGCACGCTCTATCTGTTCTTCCCGACCAAGGAGGCGTTGGCCGAGGCCATTCTGGCCGAGCACGCGGAAGCTCTGTCCGCTCAACTCGACGCATTGCAGGAACGCGCCAAGGGCCTCGCGCCGGCGGCGATCGCCGATGCTCTGTTCGATGTGCTCGGCGACTTCCTCGCGTCGCATCCTGCCTATTCGGCGCTGCTCGACCTTCCCGGCGACGATGGCTGGCGGCGCCAGATGCGCGCGAGACGACGGGCCCAGATCGCCGCCCTGTTTGCCCAGGCCGAACCGCCGCTGCCAACCGGCCAGGCCGAACGTCTCGCCGTCATCGTGCCGCAGCTGATGCGCATCCCGCTGGCGCTGGTCGGCGAAAAGAGATTGCGCGACGGCGTTCTGGAGGAATTGCGGCTGATGCTTGCCCGGCACCTGGAAACAGCCTCGTCATCCTAGGGCGAAGCAAGGAGCGAAGCGACGCACCCGAGGATGACGAACGTGTGGCTTAGCGCAGCGCCTTCTGCCCACCCGCCGCCGTGATCACCCCGACGATAATCAACCCCGTCAGCAACAACCGAACGCCGGCGCTGACGCCGAATGTGTTGAGCATGGTCAAGAGCAGCACCAGGAACAGCGCCGCGCCCCATACGCCGGGCACGTTGGCCTTGCCGCCGGCCACCGACGTGCCGCCGATAACGACGACTGCGATCGAGGCGAGTAGATATTCATTGCCGATATCGACATTGGCGCCACGGAAATAGCCGGCGAGCAGCGCGCCGTCGATGCCGCCGAGCGCCCCCGACAGCGTATAGGTAAGGAAGCGGATGCGGCCGACATTGACGCCGGCGAGCCACGCGGCGCGGATGTTCTGGCCGATCGCCAGCACCGAGCGTCCATAGATCATGCGCTTCAAGGCGATGGCCGCACCGATGGTGAACAGCACGGTGAGGATCGCCAGCACCGGAATGCCAAGAATCTGCCAGTTGGCGAAGTCGGCGAAACCCGGCGGAGGCTTGATCTGCAGCCCGCGCCCATAGCTGATGTCGATCGACTGGATGATGAAGCTGGCCGACAGCGTGGCTATGATCGGCGGGATGCGCAGCGCCCAGATCAACAGATAGTTGACGGCGCCAACCGCCATGCCGCAGGCGATCGCCGCCAGCAGCCCGACCACGATCATGGAGTCGTTGCCGTCCATCACTTTCATCGCGACGGCGCTGGCAAGGCCGATATTGGCCGGCAGCGACAGGTCGACATTGCCGGGGCCGAGCGTGATGACGAACATCTGGCCGACACCGACGATAACGGTGAAGACGGCAAGCGAAAGTGCGGCCGTGATCATGCCGCCGGCGCCGTAGCCGCCGGTGAAGATGATCGTCGCCAGCCACACCAGCAACGCGCCGAGGAACGACCAGATCCAGGGTTTGGCAACCAGCGATTTCACCAACGCCATCGCTCACCTCTCCCTGCGGCTGATCAGCACCCGCGCCGCAAGCACGATGATCAGGATGGCCCCATTGGCGGCCACCTGCCAGTCGGGCGGGATGTGCATGAAGGTGAGCAGCGGCGAGGCGGCAAGCGCCAGCGTCAGCGCGCCGATCACCGCACCGATTGGCGACACCCGGCCGCCGACGAATTCGCCGCCACCAAGGATGACGCCGGCGATCGCCAGCAGCGTATAGCCGTTGCCGATATTGGCGTCGGCCGAGGTGGTGATGCCGATCAGAGCCATGCCGGATAGCACGCCAAACAGGCCGGCCAGCGCGAACAGCGCAATCTTGGTCTTGAGCAGCGACCAGCCGGCGCGCCCAAGGGCTGCCGGATTGCCGCCGGAGCCACGCAGGATGACGCCATAGGAGGTGCGCATCAGGCCGAAATGGACGATGAGGCCGATCAGCAGCGCCGCGATGATCGGGAACGGAACCAGAGGCGGCTTGAACGCCATGAACGCCAGCAGCCAGTCCGGCGCCTTGCCGCCGGGCTTGGGCAGGACGAGAATGGCCAGCCCCTGCCAGACGAAGCTCATGCCGAGCGTCACCACGATCGAGGGCAGGTTGCGCAGAAGGATCAGCGCGCCGAGCAGAGCATAGACGCCGATCGACCCGAGCAGGATGACAACGCCGACAAGCGGGGCGTCCTTCAGCCAGGTGGCGGTGACACAGCCAACGAACCCGACAAAGGTGCCGATCGACAGGTCCAGCTCGTTGCCGGCGATGACGAACATCTGTGCGATCGTCGCCAACGCGATCGGGATCGCCAGGTTCAGCATCAGGCTGAAGCCGAAATAGCTGATGGCGCGCGGATTGAGCCAGGCGATGGCGATCAGCACAATCGCCAGCGATAGCGCCGGCAGCAGCCCGCGCAGCAGACGCGCGCGCGCCAGCGCGCCACGCTCCAGGGAATTCTTGGCGGTGGGCTCGACGCTGGCAGCCGTCATCTCAGGCCGCGTCGCCGAATGAGGACTGGATGATCTTCTCTTCGGTCAACTCGTCGCGGCGCAGATTGGCGACGATGCGGCCATTCTTGAAGACATGGATGTGGTCGCAATTGTCGAGCTCTTCCGTTTCCGTGGTGTACCAGAGGAAGGTGCGGCCCTGACGCGCCTCTTCGCGCACAAGGTCATAGACTTCGAGCTTGGTACCGATATCGACGCCGCGCATTGGATCGTCCATCAGCACGATGTCAGCGTCGGAGCCGAGCGCGCGGGCAAACAGGGCCTTCTGCTGGTTGCCGCCCGATAGCGAGAAGATGTTGTTGTTCATGTCGGGGGTGCGGATGCCGATCTTCCTTTGCCAGAACTCGGCAAGTTCGGCCTCGCGCTGCGGGGAGATCAGCAGCCCGGCGCGCAGGCGCGCCAGCGAGCGGATGCCGATGTTCCGCGCAATCGACCATTGCGGGAAGATACCGTCCGACTGCCGATCGCCGGCCACCAGGGCCACCGGCGCGGTGACCTCGATGCCGGGCCGGGCGCGCGTGGCGGCTGCGAAGATTGCCAGCAGCAGATCCGTCTGTCCGTGGCCCGCCAGTCCGGCGAGGCCGATGATCTGGCCCGCATGCGCTACGAGTTCCCGGCCGTCCTGCTGCCGGGCTCTGACCCTGAGCACGCCGGCCTCGGGCCTTGGCGCAATCGAGGCCGCTGCCTTCTTGTGAGCCTCCGCTCCGCCCATTGCCGTCACGAGCTTGTCGCGATCGAAAGTATCAGCCGCCGCGGCTGCCACGATCTTGCCGTCGCGCATCACCACGATGCGGTCCGCATTGCCAAGTACCTCGCCCAGCAGATGCGAGATCAGGATGCAGCTGTGTCCGCTGGCGACAAAGCGCCGGACGAAAGCCAGCAGCTGCCCCGCCGTATGCGCATCGAGTGACGACGTCGGCTCGTCGAGGATGACCAGTTCGAGCGGATCCTGCGTGACGGTGAAGGCCCGCGCCACCTCCACCATCTGGCGCCGGCCGATCGAAAGGTCGCCCGCGATATCGGCCGCGGATATGGTGTGGCCTGGGAATATCTCGTCCAGCTTGGCGGTGATGAGATCGGCCGCCTTGCGCCGCCAGCCAAAACCGCGCAGCGAAGGGTGGTTGATGCGCGTATTCTCGGCGACGCTGAGGTTGGGACAAAGCGACAGTTCCTGGAAGACGCAGCGTATGCCGAGCCTTTGCGCGCGAGGCACGGAGTAGTTTTGCTCCCTGTGGCCACGCACCGCGATCTGGCCGCTGTCGGGCAGCAACGTGCCCGCCACCATATGCATCAACGTCGACTTGCCGGCACCATTATGGCCGACGAGACCGACACACTCGCCGGAACGGACGCTGAAATCGACACCGTCAAGCGCGCGGACAGCGCCGAAATGCTTTGCGGCGCTGTCCAACCTGATGATGTCCGCACTGCCCCCGGACCGTGTTTCAGCCATGCTTGACGGTATCCGGTGGCAATACGGACGGCAACGGTCGCCCCGGGCTCACTTGATGTTGGCTTTGATAGCCGCCATGGCGTCAGCTTGCGTGTATTCGTGGCTGGCAACACCACCCTTGACGATCTTGGGCAGCTCTGCCTCGAAGTCATCCTGTGTGAAAGCGAGGTAGGGCACCAGGAGATCGTGCGGAATGTCGGTGCGGCCGTCGAGGACCTGCTGCGCCACCCAGAAGGCAAGCGAAGACACGCCGGGCGCGATGGAAGCCGACCAGGTCTTGTAGCCGTCCTTGTCCTTCTGCTCCTTCCACCATTGAAGTTCGTCCTGGCGGTTGCCCATGATGATGGTCGGGCGCGGCTTGCCGGCGGCGGCAAAAGCCTGCGCCGCACCATAGCCGTCACCACCCTGGTCGACGATGCCGACGACATCCGGCAGCGAAGGCAGGATCGTCGCGACGGCCTTCTGGGCCGTGGTCTGGTCCCAGTCGCCTGTCACGGAACCGACGATCTTGAATTCGGGATGAGCCGCGATACCTTCCAGAATTCCGGCATGGATGGCATCGTCGATTGACGTGCCGGCGAGACCGCGGATTTCCAGCAGATTGCCGCCCTTGGGCTGGAACTTGGCCATCTGCTCGACTTCCTGCTTGCCCATATCCTTGAAGTCGACGACGACGCGATAGGCGCAGGGTTCAGTCACCGTACCGTCGAAGGAAACGACGACGATGCCGGCGGCGCAGGCCTGCTTGATGGCGCCATTGAGTGCATCCGGGGAAGCCGCATTGATGACGATCGCGTCATAGCCCTGCAGGATGAGGTTCTGGACCTGGGCTGCCTGCGTCGGCACTTCCTTGTCGGCCGTCGTGAAGATGTCGGCCGCTGCGACGATCTTGTCGGCGACAGCCTTCTTGGTAACGATGCCATAACTGTCCAGCATGGCTTGCCGCCAGGAATTTCCGGCATAATTGTTTGAGAAAGCGATCTTCTTGCCGCTGGTATCCGCAAAGGCCGTGCCGGTTGCGAGCACGGCGGCAAGGGCGCCCAAGACGAATAGTTTCTTCATGTCATACTCCTCCCATGGGTCTGTTGGTTATGCTGAGTTCTGGTGACTGATGCGGTTCCGTCCCTGTTTTTTATCTATTGTCAGACAAATGCAGATGCCAGCGCTTGTCAACTGCGATTGGCGAACGATCAGCGATCAACTTGCGGTGCGATGATTGAAAAGACTTCGCGTACTGGTCTAGGGATGGCGCAGGAGACCGAAATCAAGATGGCAGAAGCGCCAACTGTTGCTCTGGGCGCCCCGGGAATTCCGGCGCGTTGGACGTCAAGCGCCAAGAGCGGCGTCGGAACGGGATTTTCGCCGGCCGGCCGTGTCTGGTTCACGATCAGTCATGGCATCCTCAACGAGGTCTACTATCCGCGCGTCGACAGCGCCTGCACGCGCGACATGGGGCTGATCGTGACCGGCCCCGGTGGATACTTCTCCGAGGAGAAGCGCGACGCCGAGCACAAGATCGAACCTTTCGAGGACGGCGTCCCCGCCTACAGGCTGGTCAACACCGCCGCCGATGGCAGCTACCGGATCGAAAAGCGCATCCTCGCTGATCCGGCGCGTCCAGTGCTGCTGCAGGAGATCGAGTTCACGCCGCTGAAGGGCGGCGACTACCGCGTCTACGCGCTGCTGGCACCCCACCTGGTCAATGCCGGCATGGGCAACACGGCCTGGATCGCCGACCATAAGGGGAATACGATGCTGTTCGCGTCGGGGCGTGGCACCTGCCTGGCGCTGGCTTCCTCCTTGCCGTGGGGGGAATGCTCGGCGGGCTATGTCGGTGTCTCCGACGGCTGGCAGCAACTCCATCATACGGGCCGGCTTGATCCGGCTTCGCCACGGGCCGAAAACGGCAACGTGGCGCTGACCGGCGAGATCGGCTTTTCCGCCAGCAAAACCAAGGCCTTGCTGGCTTTGGGTTTTGGTGCGACGCCCGAGGAAGCAGCCGACAATGCCCTGGCCAGCTTGAAACGGGGTTTTCCGGCCGCGGCCAAATCCTATGTCGAACAATGGCGCAAATGGCAGAAGAGTCTGGTGCCGCTGGACCGGCATCCGGCATCCGGCATCAATGCCTATCGCGTCAGCACGGCGGTTCTGGCGACGCATCGTTCATCGGCGAAGCCCGGAGCGACCGTCGCCAGCCTGTCGATCCCCTGGGGCTTCAACAAGGGCGACGACGATCTCGGTGGCTACCATCTTGTCTGGCCGCGCGATCTGGTCGAAACCGCAGGCGGCTTCATGGCGGCGGGCGACCTCGACGAAGCGCTGCAGATACTCACCTACCTTCGCACCATCCAGGAGGCCGACGGACACTGGCCGCAAAACGTCTGGCTGGACGGCACCGCCTACTGGCCGGGCATCCAGATGGATGAATGCGCCTTCCCACTGCTGCTCGCCGACGCGTTGCGCCGCGCCGGCCATCTGCCCCGCGCAGAGCTGCTCCCCTTCCTGCTGATGATCGAGCGAGCGGCATCCTACATCACCAAGAACGGCCCCGTGACCGGTGAAGACCGCTGGGAAGAGGATGCCGGCTACAGCCCTTTCGCACTGGCCGTGGAGATCGCCGCGCTCCTTGCCGCCGCCGACATGTTCGACGTGTGCGGCAAAGCAGAGCCGGCAAACTATCTGCGTGAAACCGCTGACAGCTGGAACGACCAGGTCGAGCGCTGGACCTATGTCAGTGGCACCGCGCTCTGTGCCGAAGTCGGCGTCTCCGGCTATTACGTCCGCATCGCGCCGCCCGACACGGCCGATGCCGCGTCGCCGAAGGACGGCTATGTGCCGATCAAGAACCGGCCGCCCGGCGACGCTGACCGGCCGGCCGAAGCCATCGTCAGCCCGGATGCGCTGGCGCTCGTCCGCTTCGGCCTGAGAGCCGCCGACGATCCGCGCATCGTCGACACCGTCAAGGTCATCGACGCGCGATTGCGCCGCGACCTGCCGCAAGGACCGCTCTGGTATCGCTACACCGATGACGGCTATGGCGAGCATGAGGATGGCGCGCCTTTCGACGGAACCGGCCAGGGCAGGCCCTGGCCATTGCTGGCCGGCGAACGCGCCCACTACGAACTGGCGGCGGGAAACAAGGCCAGCGCCGAAAGCCTGCTCAAGACGCTGGAAGCCTCGGCCGAGCCCGGCGGCCTGCTGCCGGAACAGTCGTGGGATGGTCCCGACATGCCGGAGCGCGAATTGCGGCTCGGCGGGCCGACCGGCAGCGCCATGCCGCTGGTCTGGGCCCATTCCGAGCATATCAAGCTCTTGCGCTCGCTACGCGACGGCACCGTCTTCGACATGCCGCCGCAAGGCGTGAAGCGCTACATCGAGGACAAGACCGTGTCGCCGCTTCGGACATGGCGGTTCAACAACAAGCTACGCACGATGCCATCCGGCAAGCTGCTGCGCGTCGAACTGCCGGCCCGTGCCGTGATCCGCTGGAGCATCGATGGCTGGGCGACCGCTGTCGACAGCGACACGGCCGAGAATGCCTTCGGCATCCATCTGGCGGACCTCCCGGTGGCCTCGGCTGCGGCCGGAACAACCCTGGCCTTCACTTTTCACTGGCCCGATGCCGGCTGTTGGGAGAATGTCGACTTCTCCGTCGGTATCGAAGACCAGAATCCCTAGGACATCCTTAGATCTTCCCTCAAGAAACCAGGACGAGAACATGCAGATCGGAATGATGGGACTTGGCAGGATGGGTGCCAACATGGTTCGGCGGCTGATGCGTGCCGGCCACGAATGCGTCGTCTACGACATCAACGCGGCCAGTGTTGCCGCGCTGGTCAAGGATGGTGCGTCCGGAGCGGCATCGATGGAGGAATTCATCGGCAAGCTCGCCAAGCCACGCTGCCTGTGGCTGATGCTGCCAGCCGCGATCACCGGCAAGGTCGTGGACCAGGCGGCCGGGTTGATGGAGCCCGGCGACATCATCATCGACGGCGGCAATTCCTACTATCACGACGATGTCGATCGCGCGGCGAAGCTGCAGTCGAAAGGCCTCAACTATGTCGACGTCGGCACCAGCGGCGGCGTCTGGGGCCTCGATCGCGGCTACTGCCTGATGATCGGCGGGCCGGATGGTGCGGTCCAGCATCTTGATCCGATCTTCGCCACGCTGGCGCCCGGCGCAGATGCCGGCGCGCCCGCTCCCGACAAGGCCGGCGGCACGGCACCCTTCGGATACCTGCATTGCGGCCCGAGCGGCGCCGGTCGTTTCGTCAAGATGATCCACAACGGCATCGAATACGGCGTCATGGCGGCCTATGCCGAGGGCATGAACATCCTCAAGGCCGGCAATTCTGGCAAGGTGAAACGCGAGGCGGATGCGGAGACCAGCCCGCTGCAAAACCCGGAATACTACCAGTTCGATATCAACCTCCCCGAGGTGGCCGAGGTCTGGCGGCATGGCAGCGTCATCGGCTCCTGGCTGCTTGACCTCACCGCCGGCGCGCTCAAATCCGACCCCTCGCTGGCGAATTTCGGCGGTCGCGTCTCGGATTCCGGCGAAGGACGCTGGACGCTGAAGGCGGCGATCGACACCGGCGTGCCGGCCCCGGTTCTGTCCTCGGCCCTGTTCGACAGGTTCTCCTCGCAGGGCGAATCCGAATTCGCCGACAAGCTGCTCTCGGCCATGCGCTACGCTTTCGGCGGGCATGTCGAGAAGCCCAAGGCCGGCTCGTGACGGTGAACAGGGAGACACGCTCATGAGCCAGGAACGCTCCGACACGCTGGTGCTCTTTGGAGCAACCGGCGATCTCGCCCACAAGAAGATCTTCCCCGCGCTTTACGCCATGGTCGCCAAGGGAACCCTCACCGAGCCGGTGATCGGCGTTGCCTTCGACCCCTGGGACGTGAAGCAGTTGCAGGCCCGCGCCCGCGACGGCATCGTCAATGCGCTTGGCGGTATCGACGAGAAGGTGTTCGCCAAGCTCGCTTCCCTGCTTCGCTACGTCAGTGGCGACTACAAGGATCCCGGCACGTTCGAGAAGCTGAAGAGCGCGCTCGGGACCGCGCAGCGGCCGCTGCACTACATGGCGGTGCCTCCGAACATGTTCGAGATGGTCGTCCAGGGGCTGGAGCAATCGGGCACGGCGCATGGCGCGCGCCTGATGGTGGAAAAGCCCTTCGGTCACGATTTGCAATCGGCGCGCTGGCTGAACCGTGTCCTGCATCTGGTGTTCGACGAACAGTCGATCTTTCGCATCGACCATTATCTCGGCAAGGAGGCGATCCAGAACCTGCTCTATTTCCGCTTCGCCAATTCCTTCCTCGAGCCGATCTGGAACCGCAACTTCGTCGAAAGCATGCAGATCACCATGGCCGAGGATTTCGGCGTCGAGGGGCGCGGCCGCTTCTACGACGAGGTCGGCTGCATCAGGGACGTCATCGAGAACCACCTGCTCAACATCCTCCTGCTGCTCGCCATGGAGCCGCCGGTCGGCCGCTCCGCCGACGACCTGATCGACGAGAAGGTGCAGGTGCTCCGGGCAATCCGCACGCTGACCAGGGACGACGTCGTGCGCGGCCAGTTCAAGGGCTACCTCCAGGAACCCGGCGTGGCGCCGAATTCGCCGGTCGAGACCTTCGCGGCGGTGCGCTTCTTCGTCGACACATGGCGCTGGCAGGACGTGCCGTTCTTCATCCGCGCCGGCAAGAACATGCCGGTGCACGTCACCGAAGTGGTGGTGCGGTTGAAGCGGCCGCCGCTCGACGTCTTCGACCCGATCAAGCCAGCCGACCAGAACTATGTCCGCTTCCGCATCGACCCGCAGGTGATGATCGCCATCGGCGCGCAGCGCAAGGCGCCCGGCGACGACATGATCGGCGAGCAGGTGGAACTGACCGCGCTGGACAACAGCAAGAGCGACATGCCGCCCTATGAACGGCTGATCGGCGACGCCATGAACGGCAACGGCCAGCTGTTCACTCGCCAGGACGCGGCCGAACTCGCCTGGCGCATCGTCGGGCCGGTGCTTGGCGACACCACGCCGCCGCACCTTTATGAGCCGCTGACATGGGGCCCAGGGGATGCCATGGCAGGGTTCGGACCACCCAATGGCTGGATCGATCCGGCAAAATAGTCTTTTGGAGGGGAAGCCATGAAAAGTCCGGCAAAGACCGCGTCGACCGACGGGAAGATCGTGCTCTCGATCGATATTGGCGGATCGCACGTCAAGGTCCTCACCAGCGCCGGCGGTGAGGAGCGCCGAGCCGACTCAGGGCCTGGCCTCACGCCTCAGCAGATGATCGAGATAGTGAAGAAGCTCGCCGACGGCCTGTCATACGACGTCATCTCCATGGGCTATCCCGGCCCTGTCCGCGACAACAAACCGGCGAAAGACCCTGCAAACCTGGGCAAGGGCTGGGCCGGGTATGATTTCGCCGCGCAATTCGGCAAGCCGGTGAAGATCGTCAATGACGCCACCATGCAAGCCATCGGCAGCTATGAGGGCGGGCGCATGCTGTTCGTTGGGTTGGGAACGGGCCTCGGCGCCGCGATGATCCTCGTCAATGTCGCCCAGCCGATGGAACTCGCGCATCTGCCCTATCGGAAGGGCGGCAGCTTCGAGGATTATGTCGGCGAACGCGGGCTTGAGAAGCGCGGCAAGAAGAAATGGCGCAAACATGTTTTCGACGTAGTGGACAGGCTTCGCGCCGCCTTGCAGCCGGACTATGTGGTCATCGGCGGCGGTAATGTCGATAAGCTCGACGCACTACCTCCTGATTGCAGGCGCGGTGACAACACACGCGCTTTCGAAGGCGGTTTTCGACTGTGGCGAGACAACGCGCCGGTCGTCTGATATTATTACCGATTAGTATAGTTGTTCAAAATAACGTGTGCGGCAGCACTAATCATTGCGTTGCCCAGATTTGCCGACTAGGAATTCCGCCAGCCCCCGGACGGAGAAATAGTTTGGCCGACGATAGCAACAACGCTCGCAAAGATATCGACCTTCTCGAGCTGACCGCCCATATCGTGTCCGCCTATGTCGAGAAGAACCGCTTGCCCGCTTCCGGTCTGGGCGACCTTATCGCGAGCGTCAGCGCTTCGATAAGCGGGCTTGGAAAGCCCGTGGAGCCCGCGCCAGTGCCGCTGGTGCCCGCCGTCAATCCGAAGAAGTCGGTAACGCCCGACTTCATCATCTGCCTCGAGGACGGCAAGAAGTTCAAATCCCTGAAGCGCCATCTGGGCGTTCATTTCGGGCTGACGCCGGACGCCTATCGCGCCAAGTGGGGCTTGCCTTCCGACTATCCGATGGTCGCTCCCAATTATGCCGCGTCGCGCTCGGAACTGGCGAAGTCGATCGGCCTCGGCCGCAAGATCGAGCCGGTAGTAGCAGCGCCCGCCAAGGCCAAGGCACGCAAGGCCAAGGTTCCGGCCTGAGCGACGCACGACCGGACCTTTTCGGACGGACATCCGGCTTCTTTATTGGCCCGATGCATCACATCGAGCCAGCCCTATCTTTCGCGCGCATCGCCCCATAGAAAACTGTTTTCAAACTGTTTTCAACCAGAACAGCTCCGGGGGGCGCGACCATGAACTACACCAGGATGGTGATCGAGAAAGAGGCGCCTGAGGAATACGGCTACGACCGTATCCGCTACAACCTCTCCGAAAGCTCCATCGCCGACCAGAAGCTCTCCGACATTGGCCTGTCGCTCCCCGATCTCACGCTTTTCTATGGCGAACACCGTGGCGACAAGGAGTTGCGGGCGCTGATCGCCGCGCAAGACGAGGCTATCTCGCCCGATGACGTGCTGGTCACCGCGGGTGCCGCGGGTGCGCTGTTCATCATCTCGACTTCGCTTCTGTCAGAGCGCGACCACCTCGTTGTCGTCAGGCCCAACTATGCCACCAACATCGAGACGCCGAGGGCGATCGGCTGTGCCATCAGCTATGTCGATCTGGCTTTCGAAGATAGGTTCGCGGTCGATGTCGGGCGTGTCGCCGCGGCGATGCAGCCCAACACCAAGCTGATCAGCGTCACCTGCCCGCACAATCCGACCGGCACGATGATGGACCGCGCCGACCTCGATGCGCTGGTGGCGCTCGCCGAAAGCCGCAACTGCCATCTGCTGGTCGACGAGACCTATCGCGATCTTTCCTATGGAAGGCGGTTGCCGTCGGCCGCGTCGCTGAGCAGACGAGCGATCAGCGTGTCGTCGCTGTCCAAGGCCTTCGGCATTCCCGGTATCCGCATCGGCTGGCTGGTCACCCGCGACGAGACGCTTCAGGAACAGTTCCTGGCCGCCAAGGAGCAGATCGGCATCTGCGGCAGTGTCATCGACGAGGGTATCGCGCGCGGCATGCTCGAACGCCGCGACGGCTTTCTGGCGACGCTGCTGCCCGAAATGGCCAAGCGACGCGACATCGTCCAGGCCTGGATCGACCGCGAGCCACTGGTCGACTGGGTGCGACCCGAAGGCGGCGTCGTTGGCTTCCCGCGCCTAAATGTAGATCCCGGCTTCGACCTTGACCGGTTCTACACGAACCTCCTGGAAGACCATGGCACTTATGTCGGACCTGGCCACTGGTTCGAAATGCCCAAGCGCTTCTTCCGCGTCGGCTTCGGCTGGCCGACGGAAGCCGAATTGCGGGGCGGTCTTGACGCCATCTCCGCCGCGCTGCGGCAGTAAATTTGCCATGCGGTCGGCCAGGCGAGCCTAAAATTCCTGATCCAGCGCGGATTTTGGCAAACATCGCGTCGCGAACTTTGCTAAAGTTCCCCTGGCCGGAACAGCGCCCATCCGGGAAGAGCCCCGCCGGCCATCGCAACGGGGCCTGCATTTCGTGACATCAGAACCAATATCGCCGGACCAGCGCTACGCCGCCTTCCGGCAAAAGGCATTCCTGAGTTACTGGGCGGCGCGTTTCCTGACCAATTTCGCCACCCAGATCGTATCCGTCGCCGTCGGCTGGCAGATGTACGACCTGACTCGCGACCCGTTCGATCTTGGCCTGGTCGGCATCGTCCAGTTCCTGCCCTCGCTGTTGCTGGTGCTGGTCACCGGCGTCGTCGCGGATCGTTTCGGCCGCCGCCTGATCATGGCAGTGGCGGTGGTGATCGAGGCGGTCTGTGCGCTGGCCTTGCTCCTGCTGGCGCTGCGCGGCCTCAACGGGCCGGGCCCGATCTTCGTCGTCCTCGCCATGTTCGGCATGGCGCGGGCCTTTTTCGGGCCGGCAGCGGCCTCGCTGTTCGCCAATCTCGTGCCGCCTCGGGATTTCGCCAACGCGATTGCCTGGAACTCGTCCGCCTGGCAGACGGCGACCATCCTCGGGCCGGTCGCCGGCGGCCTGCTCTACGGGATTTCGGCGGAAGCATCCTATGGCACCGCCACCGTCCTTATGCTTGTCGCCGCGGTGCTGATCTTCACCATCCCCAAACCAGCGCAGCGCAGCGAGACCGACAAGCCGACGATGCAGACCCTGTTTGCCGGCTTCCGCTATATCTGGGGCGAGAAGATCGTGCTCGGCGCCATCTCGCTCGATCTGTTCGCCGTGCTTTTGTCCGGCGCCTCGGCCCTGTTGCCGATCTATGCGCGCGATATCCTCGAACTCGGCCCGTGGGGTCTCGGCCTGTTGCGGTCGGCGCCGGGCGTGGGCGCCATCTGCGTCGCCGTCTGGCTGGCCGGCCACCCGATCCGCAACCACGCCGGCGTGATCATGCTGGGCTTCGTGGCAGCGTTCGGCGCCTCTACCGTGCTGTTCGGCCTGTCGACCATCACCTGGCTCTCAATTGTCGCGCTCGCCTTCCTGGGCGCCACCGACATGTTCAGCGTCTATATCCGAGAGACGCTGATCCAGCTGTGGACGCCGGATCAGGTGCGCGGCCGCGTCAACGCCGTCAACCAGGTCTTCGTCGGTGCCTCCAACGAGCTGGGCGAATTCCGCGCCGGCACGATGGCGGCGCTGATCGGCACCGTGCCGGCTGTCGTGATCGGCGGCGCCGGGGCCATCGTGGTCGCCGGCCTATGGGCCTATCTGTTTCCGCAATTGCGCAAGGTTCGCCACCTCAAGGGGCGCAACTGACGTTCATCCATCACCCCCGTCACAGGAACTCCCATGATCACCTGCTACCTGAAATATGTCATTGACCCGTACAAGCTTGCCGAGTTTGAAGAATATGGCCGCCGCTGGATCGGTCTGGTCAATCGCCTCGGCGGAAACCATCATGGCTATTTCCTTCCAAGTGAAGGGGCGAACAATATCGCCTATGCCATGTTCAGTTTTCCGAGCCTTGCCGACTACGAGGACTATCGCAAGCGGATGGCTGCCGACCCGGAATGCCAGGATGTGTTTGAAACGGAAAAGCGCAATCGCAGTATTCTCAGCTATGAGCGCAGCTTCATGCGACCGGTGCTCGAACCCTAGAGAATTGCAGAAGATAGGGCTACCGCACCACTGGTCTGTCGAAGATCATCCGCAGAAGTTCGCCAAGCCAGCGTTTTAGATGCATGTCCCAGATCAGCCGGCCGCCGAGATGATCGCGGCCCGGCTGCGCGCCGGGCAACTCGAAACGTTGCGCGCCACGCACAACCCAGCGCTGCATCATCACCCGGGTCAGTTCGCCGTGGAATTGGATACCCCAGGCATTGTCGCCATAGCGGAATGCCTGGTTGGGATAGGTCTCGGCGGTCGCCAGAAGGGTCGCGTCCCTGGGCAGGGAAAAGCCCTCGCGATGGAACTGGTAGACCATCTCCGGCCAGTGCATAAGCTTCTTGCCCGCCTCGGTCGCCTTCAGCGGATACCAGCCGATCTCAACCAGACCTTCGTCATGCCCCTCGACCTTGCCGCCGAGATGGTTGACCAGCATTTGCGCGCCCAGGCAGATGCCGAGGAAAGGTCGATTTTCCTTGAGCGGAATTCGCAGCCAGTCGGTCTCGCGGCGGACGAACTCGTCCCCGTCATTGGCACTCATCGGCCCGCCGAACATCACCGCGCCGGCGTGACCGTCCAGCGTTTCCGGCAGGCTGTCGCCAAGCGGTGGACGCCGGATGTCGAGATCAAACCCCTGTTCCAGGAGCATGTGGCCGACGCGCCCCGGGCTCGAATTCTCCTGATGCAGCACAATCAGGATTTTTGGTTTCGAACACAGTCGCGGAGGCATGGAGAGGCGGGATCCCTGTCTATTCGTCGCTCGACGTTCCGGTGGCGCCCGGCGCATGCGCGGCGGCCTTGCGGCGCGCCTCGACGCGGTCGCGGCGTTCGACGCCGATCAGTTCGGCGACGCGCCAGACGGTGTTGTCCTCCAGCTCGTGCAACTCGCCGTCGGCATAGACGATTTCCCACATCAGGCCGATGAACGCCTTGCGCGCATCGGCGTCGAGGTGGCGCTTCAACACGCTGGTGAAGGCATAGAGGTCGATCGCCTCATTGTCGGCGCGTTCGCCGGCCGCGGCCAGCGCCTCGAGTTCGGCCCCGCCGATCGAATAGCTTTCCGCCAGCACCGCCTTGAAGCGCTCCCATTCGACATCCTGGCGCACGCCATCGGCGCTCATCACATGATAGAGCAGCGCCGAGGCGGCAACGCGCGGATCGTCGGCGCTGGGACGCGCACCGGCGCCGATCGGCAACTCCTTCAGAAACGACAGAACGCGTTCGAACATCAAGCACTTCCCATTCGCCCAAACCTGGCTTCAGGATCGGGTCCCATCAAAACAAGCGAAACCGGCGTGGCGATTTTTCCGCCTCGTCGTCCGGATCGACGCCGGGATCGTCGGGCAGACGCGCCAATTCCTCCGCCGGTTCGACGGCCTCCGCATCGCTCGGCACGGCGGCAAAGGCGGCCGCGGTCACCGGCGTGACGTGATCCCTGTCGGCAGACTGCGGCTGTCCCACCGTCTCGGCGGAAGGAACAGTAGCATGATCGACCACCTCGGGCGCGCTTTCGGCCGCCAGCGGCGCGGCGATGGCCGGCGCCGATACATCTCGAACATCCTCGTGGCTGTCGATCAGTTGGCCGAGCCGCTCCATCGGCGCACGCCATTCGAAAGCGTCGAGCTTGCCGGTGACTGGAGACACCGGCGCCCAGTGTTCGGAGATGACGCCGTCGGTGACCCAGGCCGGATCGCGCGGCGCCCGCACCGCCTTGGACAGCAGCTGGCGTACCTTGCCCTGGTCGCCGGTTTCCGCTTCCTCGATATCGGCCAGCAGCAGATAGGCGCCTTCGCGGCGGTCCATCCTGATCGCCGCCTCCGCCTCGCGGCGCGCTGTCTTGTAGTCCTGCGCGTCAAATGCCGCACGCGCCACGGTCAGCGAGGACTCGGCGTGGTTCTTCTTCAGCTCCTGCAGCTTCTTCGCCCGGTTCAACCGATCAAGCACCGCGTCGCCCGGACGGGCATGGGTATAGAGTTCGGCGATCTCCGGATGCGGTTCGGCTTTCCAGGCTGTTTCGAGAATCTTGGAACCCTTGCGCACGTCGTTCTGGCGAAACAGTGCCTTGGCCGCGATGACCGCCGCGGGTGCGAAATCCGGCCGCAGCCTGTTGGCCTCCACGGCGGCGGCCTTGGCCGCGTTGGGATCGCTGTCGATGAGTGCGTGCGCCTTGGCGGTGAGCAGCACCGCCCGGCGCCGGTTGGCGGCGTCGCGCTCGATCTGCCGTGTCGATTTCTGAGCCTCGACCAGCTTCAGCGCGCCGTCCCAGTCACCACGTTCGGTCAGATGTTCCAGGGTCGATTCGGCGGCCCAGGCGAGTTGCGGCGCCATCACCGCCGCACGCCCGGCATAATGCCGGGCGGCGTTGCGGTCGCCAAGACGTTCGGCTTCGAGATAGAGACCGCGCAGGCCGAGCAGCCGCATTTCAGGATCGTCGAGCATGCTCTCGAATTTTTCCCGGGCGCCCTCATGGTCGCCCTCGAGCAGCGACGCTTGCGCCTCGAGCAGGTGGATAAGCGGTTCCTGGTCGGAGCGGATGAGCTTTGCCGCTTCCTTGGTCTTCTTGCGCGCCAGCGCTCCATCGCCGGCGCCGGCGGCGATCATGCCGGTCGACAGTGCCTGATAGCCACGGTCGCGGCGGCGCACCCGGAAGTAGCGCGAGATGGTGTAGGGGCTGTTCCACAGCGACTTGACCAGCCACCAGATGATCATCACCGCCGCAACCACGGCAACGACGGCAACGGCCGCTACCATCAGGCTGACCTGGTATTGATAGCCGTTAAAGGTGATGAGCATGTCGCCGGGCCGGTCGGCCAGCCAGGCAAACCCCGCCGCAAGCGCGAAGACGACGACGACGAAAATGAGAATTCGGATCATCGTCAGCTCCTCATGCCTTCATCGCGCCGGCGATCAGCGCCTCGATCTGGGTCTCGACCTCGGTGCGCGCCTTCAGTTTGCCGGCAAAGTCAGCGCCCGCCGCCTTGGCCGCATCGGGCAGCGTGCCATATTCGCTCAGCGCTTTGGCATAGTCGCCCTGGCTAACAGCCACTTCCATGCGCGCGACGGTCTGCGGAACGCCGGTGCCTTCGACAGCGCCGACCGGCCTGACCTTGACCAGCGATTCGGCGCTGGACATCAGATTCTGGAAGAAACCGGCATTCTGGTCGATGGGCCTCGCGGCGGCGATCATGGCGTTGGCGGCCGTATCAGCCCCGGCGGCGATCTCGGCCCGGGTCGGCACACCCTTTTCCGCGTAGCCGCGCAGTGTGGCGAGCTGCGGTGCGTCCGGCGCGATCGCGGCGAAAGTCTCCAGTTCGGCATTGAAGGGCGCACCACGGTCGAGCGCCGACTTCAGCGCCGAGGCGGCGATGGCAAGCGCGATCTTCGGCTGCGACGCCTGCGCCTCGACCTTGCCGGAAAGCTGCGACACGGACTGCTCCAGTGCCGCGAGCCGGCCTTGCTGTGCAGTCGCCGTCTCACCGGCCGATTTCACCAGTGCGTCGAGCCCGGCAAGCTTTTCGTTAATTGGACCGAGATCGACCGGCGCCTGGTTGCCGGCCTGGTCAAGTGCTGCAACCGCGGTTTCGATCTGCTTGACCTTGTCGCCCAGCGCCGCGAGAGCAGCGCTGTCGCCCGCGCTTCCGGATCCCGCCGCCGATTTCAGCGCCGCGACATCGGCCTTCACCTGGTCCAGGGCCGACGACAGGCCATTCACCTTGGCCGAAGCGTCGGTGTTGCCGGCGGCCTGCTTGGCCCCGGCGATCTCGGACCTCAGGGCGGAGATCTGACTGTTGACGGCATCGAGCGAGACACCGCTGGAACCCGGCGCGCCAAGCACGCCGGCGAACTGCAGGCCGCCCGCGCCGACCAGCGCGATGACACCGCCGATGATGCCGGCAGCAATGCCGTTGATGCCACGCTTCGGTTGCGCTGCCATGGTCTCGTCCCCCGTCGCGGATGTTGGTGGCGCGGCCGTCGCAGGGCCGGTCTTTGCGGTTGCATCCTCGAAACTGTAGTCGAAGTTGCTCGTCCGGCCGGACGGCGCTTCCGATCCGGTTGGATAGCTAGGCTTCGAATCATCGCCGCCTTCGGACGCTGCGGATTTCTGCCCGTCAGACTGCGCGGCCGCGTCGGTATGTTCCCACGGCTCCAGATCGGTCTGGTCGGCATGGACGGGTTCTTCGGGCACATCCGGCTGCGAACCATCCGCGACTTGCCTGGCCTTGGCGTTCTCGATCTGCGCCTTGGCGGCATCCTCGTCGACGATGCGCGAGACCGCACCGGGTTCAAGTTCGATCGTCACCGGCTCGCGGCGGCTTTTCGAATGTCGCATCTTCGGCGTCTTGACCATGCTTGGGCTCCGCACAAACTCGCTTCGGGATGGTTCAAAAGGGTCTACCACATCACCATGCGGTGAAAAGGGGCGGTGTGATGACGCGGGTCATCGCCACCACTTCAAAAGCTCAAGCAATGCGTCCTCGTGAGGTTCCGCCGCGACACGGATTTTTCCGACCGCAGCCCCATCCAAGGCCATTGCAATGCGCTGAGACAATACGAAAAAGCATGCCTTTTCAAAAAGATCATGCAATGCCGGTCGATGGGCCAAGGCCTGCATCGCTGCGGCCGTCTTGGCCGAGTAGAGCAGCACCGCGTCGACCGGTTGGCCGGACAGCTGCCCGATGACAGCCGCGTCCGAATAGACAGGCGCAACCGTGTCATAGGTCTCGATCGGATGGACCCGGACTCCCGCCGCTTTAAGCCGCGCCTCGAATGCCGGAAACCGCACACGACCGCACAGATAGATGGCCGCCTTCCCCGAAAGCCGGTCGGCAAGCATGTCGGCCAGTGCCACGGCATTGCCCGGACCTTCGTCGACGTCCTGGAACCCAGCCGCTCGCGCGGCCTCCCCCGTTCGCTTGCCGACGGCACGGCAAGGCAAGGCCGCGAGCGCCGCGATGATTTCCTTCGGCGCATGGCGCACGGCATTGGCGCTGGTGATGAGAACGGTAATGGCACCGTCTGGAACAAGATCAGGTTCGACCGGCAGCGCCACCGTCTCGCTCAGGGGCAAGAGAATCGGCTGAAAACCCATCTCCCGCAGTCGCCGGGCCGTGCGGGAGGCGCCTGGTTCCGGTCTGGTCACCAGAACGCGGACCATGGTCAGGCCCAGCCGTCGAAGAAGTCTTCGCCGGCCTTCGCCCGCACCGCGCGCGCCGCTTCATCGCCGATGCAGGCGGCCTCGTCGGCGGGCCCCTCGGCCTTGATCTCGTGCGATTGCGTTCCGTCGGGCGAGATGATCAGCCCGACCAAGACAAGCCTGTTGTCCGCGATCACCGCATGGCCGGCGATGGGCGTGCGGCAGGAGCCGTCGAGCGCCGCGAGGAAAGCACGTTCGCAGGCCAGCGCCTGCCCGGTGGGCACGTCGTGGATTGCCGTCAGCATCGCTTCCACATCGCGGTCGCCGATGCGGCTCTCGATGCCGATGGCGCCTTGCCCTGGTGCTGGTGGAAAACTGTCGAGCGGCATCAGGTCGGTGATCACATGCTCGAGCCCGAGTCGCTTCAGCCCGGCATAGGCGAGGATGGTGCCGGCGGCGACACCCTCGTCCAGCTTGCGCAGGCGCGTCTGCACATTGCCGCGAAACATCACCACGTCGAGATCCGGCCGCATCCGGCGGATCAACGCCTGCCGCCGCAGCGAAGACGAGCCGACCTTGGCGCCCTCGGGCAAATCGGCAATAGTGCGTGCCGCCTTGCCGATAAAGGCATCGCGCGCGTCCTCGCGCGGCAGGAAGGCGGACAGTTCCAATCCGTCGGGCAATTGCGTCGGCATGTCCTTCGACGAATGCACGGCAATATCGATGCGGCGCTCCAGCAGCGCTTCCTCGATCTCCTTGGTGAACAGGCCCTTGCCGCCGGCTTCCGACAGCGGCCGGTCCTGGATGCGGTCGCCGCTGGTCGTGATGACGACGATCTCGAACGCCTGTTCCGGCATGCCATGCGCGGCCATCAGCCGCGCCTGGGTTTCATGCGCCTGTGCCAGCGCCAGCGGGCTGCCGCGTGTTCCGATTCTCAAGAATGTTTGCATGGCGCTCGGTCCGTGATAACCCCCGGCAAGCGAGGCCTTGCCGGGCCTTTTCCCAATGGGGCCGGACCTTTTCCTAATGGGGAATGACCGGCGACACAATCATCGAGGGCAGCGACCAATTGATCCGCGTTCTGGGCATCGAGACGAGTTGTGACGAGACCGCCGCCAGCGTCGTGACGCTGGACGGTGATGCCGCGCCAGAAATTCTGTCCAACATCGTGCTCAGCCAGATCGAGGAACACGCCGCGTTTGGCGGCGTCGTGCCGGAGATCGCCGCGCGCGCTCATGTCGAGGCGCTGGACGGCATCGTCGAGGCGGCGCTCGCCGATTCGGGTATTGATCTCGCCGATATCGATGCGATCGCCGCGACCGCCGGACCTGGTCTGGTCGGCGGCCTGATTGTCGGGCTGATGACGGCAAAGGCGATCGCGGCTGCGGCAAACAAACCGCTGATCGCCATCAACCATCTCGAGGGCCACGCGCTGACGGCAAGGCTGACCGATGGGCTGTCCTTCCCCTATCTGCTGCTGCTGGTTTCCGGCGGACACACACAGATCGTCGCCGTGCGCGGCGTCGGCGACTACCAGCGCTGGGCGACGACCATCGATGACGCGCTTGGCGAGGCCTTCGACAAGACAGCCAAGATGCTGGGCCTGCCCTATCCCGGCGGACCCAATGTCGAGAAGGCCGCCAAGAGCGGCGACGCCAGGCGTTTCGCCTTCCCTCGCCCGATGAAGGGCTCGGCGCAACCGGATTTCTCCTTCTCCGGACTGAAGACCGCCGTGCGCCAGGCGGCGACGGCGATCGCCCCGTTGAGCGATCAGGACATCGCCGATATCTGCGCCTCGTTCCAAACAGCGGTTGCTGATGCGCTGGGTGACCGCGTCTCAAAGGCGCTGACACGTTTTCGCGAAACGTTTCCCGATACAAAAAGGCCGGCTCTGGTCGTGGCTGGTGGCGTTGCCGCCAACTACACCATCAAGGCGACCCTGGAAGCCCTGTGCGGCGACAACGGCTTCTCCTTTGTCGCGCCGCCGCTGAAGCTTTGCACCGACAACGCGGCCATGATCGCCTGGGCCGGCATAGAGCGGCTGCGCGCGGGCCTTGCGGATGAGAACGGCCGGGATTTCGTGCCGCGCTCGCGCTGGCCACTGGACAGTATCTCGGCGCCGATGGTCGGCTCCGGCCGACGCGGAGCCAAGGCATGAACCGTCGCGATTCGACCAGATGGCGCGTTGCCGTGCTGGGTGGCGGCGCCTGGGGCACGGCGCTGGCGCTGGCCATGCTGCATGCCGGTCATTCGGTCCGGCTGTTCGCACGCGACGAGGAAACCGTGGCGTCGATACGCCGGGGCGAGAACCCGCGCTATCTGCCCGGCATCGCCATTGAACCCGGCATGGAGGCGACAAGCGACCTCAAGACGGCCCTCGATGGTGCGGACTGCGTGCTGGCGGTGACACCGGCGCAGTCGCTGCGCGCGGTGCTGACTGGCGCTGGGAACCATGTGCCCAAGGGGGTTCCGATCGTTCTTTGCGCCAAGGGCATCGAGCGCGACACGGGCGCGCTGCTGTCGGCCATCGTCGAGGAAATCCTCCCCGAAAATCCGGTCGCCGCCCTGTCAGGCCCGAGCTTTGCCACCGATGTCGCCAGGGGCCTGCCGACGGCGGTGGTGGTTGCCGCCCGCGACAACGGCATGGCCGCGAACCTCGCCGCCCGCTTCTCGGCCCAGAACCTGCGTTGCTATTCGAGCGACGATCTCATCGGTGTCGAGATCGGTGGCGCCCTGAAGAATGTCTTTGCCATTGCCGCCGGCGCGGCCACCGGTGCCGGGCTTGGCGCCAGCGCCCAGGCGGCGA
Organism: Mesorhizobium sp. PAMC28654; assembly: GCF_020616515.1. Classification (GTDB taxonomy): domain Bacteria; phylum Pseudomonadota; class Alphaproteobacteria; order Rhizobiales; family Rhizobiaceae; genus Mesorhizobium. The sequence goes on along the minus strand of NZ_CP085135.1, from coordinate 4,218,897 downwards.
TGGTCACGCGCGGCTTCGTCGAGCTGCGACGCATCGGCGCTGCCTTCGGCGCCAGGCCTGAAACACTGATGGGGCTTTCCGGCCTTGGCGACCTGATGCTGACCTGCTCGTCGGCACAGTCGCGCAACTTTGCCTATGGGCTGGCGCTCGGACAGGGCAAGCCGCTTGCCGGGCTGCCGCTGGCCGAAGGTGTGCCGACGGCGGCGATCGCCGCCCGCATCGCCGCCGAGCGCGCCATCGACGCGCCGATCATCGCCGCGGTATCTGCGATACTGGACGGCACCATCACGATAAGCCAAGCTGTGTCGGCATTGATGACCCGGCCGCTGAAGACCGAAACCGACGCTTGAAGCATGATCCCGAACCGGGGGGTCGGATCTGCTCTGCCTTATACGATGGGAGTTTTAGAGAATGCTGTTTGCTTTGCTGTGCAAGGACAAGCCCGGAAGCCTTCAGGTGCGCCTCGACACGCGGCCTGAGCATGTCGCCTTTCTGGAAGGATTGAACGGCGAAAAGAAACTCGCGTTTGCCGGCCCGTTCCTTGATGCCGACGGCAAGCCCAATGGCAGCCTCGTCGTTGTCGAGGCTCCCGACATGGCCGCCGCGAAGGCCCTGTCCGCCGCCGACCCCTACGCCAAGGCGGGGCTGTTCGAGAGCGTCGAGATCAAGCAATGGAACTGGACCTTCAACAAGCCGGCGTGATGCCTTATCACGCCGGCGTGACGCCTTGTCACGCCGCCTCGGGCGGCAGCCGTGAAGCCTAGCGAATGACGACAGGACGACAAAGATGAATTACTGGCTGTTCAAATCGGAGCCATTCAAATTCTCCTTCGACATGCTGAAGGCGAAGGGCAAGGACGGCACGCAATGGGACGGCGTGCGCAATTATGCGGCTCGCAACAACATGAAGGCGATGCAGATCGGCGATCTCGGCTTCTTCTACCATTCCAACGAGGGGCTGAACGTCGTCGGCATCGCCGAGGTCTGCGCCCTTGCCCATCACGATACCACCAGCGACGACCCGCGCTGGGAATGCGTCGATATCCGCGCCGTCAAGGATGTGCCGACGCCGGTGACGCTGGAACAGGTCAAGGCCAATCCAAAACTTGCCGAGATGGCGCTGGTTCGCCTCGGGCGGCTTTCCGTGCAGCCGGTGACACCGGCGGAATGGAAGGAAGTCTGCCGCATGGGCGGCCTGACACCCGCTCCGTGACCGTACTCACCCCCATAAGCGCGAAGAAATTCATCCTCGACAACACGGCGCTGATGGCGCCGCCGCATGTACCGGAAATCCTCCTGCATCTGGCCGACGAAGCCCATGATCTGTGGCAACGCACGGAGGATGAACTGGTCGAGATCGGCCTGCCGCCGCCCTTCTGGGCGTTCGCCTGGGCCGGCGGGCAGGGGCTTGCTCGCTATATCATCGATCATCCCGAGACGGTGCGGGGAAAGCGCGTCCTCGATTTCGCTTCCGGCTCCGGCCTTGTCGCCATTGCCGCCGCCAGGGCTGGTGCCGCCGAGGTGATGGCTTCGGACATCGACCCGTTCTGCTCGACGGCGATCCGCCTCAATGCCGACGCCAATGCTGTCGGCATCGGATTTAACGGCACGGACTGCATCGGAACCGATGCCGGCTGGGATGTAATCCTGGCCGGCGACGTCTTCTATGACAAATCCTTCGCCGATCTGCTTATGCCATGGTTCGCGACGCTGAAGGCGCGCGGCGCCGAGATCCTCGTTGGCGATCCCGGCCGCTCCTACATGCCGAAGGCAGGGCTGGAACCGCTGGCGGTCTACGAAGTGGTTGTAACGCGAGCGCTGGAGGATTCCCTGGTCAAGCGCACGACCGTCTGGCGCTTTGCTTGACGCCACCGCCGAACAGGCGTTCCATCCCCTTGCATCTGGAGGGGGGAAGCTCATGGATTTTTCAGCGGTCAACTGGCTGGCGGTGATTGTCGCCGCCGTGGTGGCGTGGCTGTTCGGCGCGGCCTGGTACATGGCCCTGAGCAAGCCGTGGCTCAAGGCCGCCAGGCTTGATCCGGCGACCATGAAGAAATCGCCGCTGCCGTTCGTCGTCAGCTTCATCGCCGAACTGGTGATGGCATGCATCATGGCCCTGGTTGTCGGCGCGATGACGGGCGGCGAACCGACGCTGATCGCCGGGCTTGTCTTCGGTTTCGTGCTTTGGCTGGGGTTCGTCATCACGACGCTGTCCGTGAACCACCGCTACGAAGGGTTCGGCTGGGGCCTGACCATCATCGATGGCGGCCACTGGCTTGGCGTGCTGCTGATCATGGGCGCGGTGATCGGCTGGTTTGGAGCGGCGGCAACCTGATGCATGTCGCCCAAAAGTGCGCAGCGGTTTTGGGACAACGACATGCATAAGACAAAGACTTTAAAGCGTGTCACATGAATCCGTTCGAACGCGACGCGCTTTGAATCAGGTCCGAGTCTTGGCGACTTCCTCGAGAATCCATTCGCGGAAAGCCACGATGCGTGGGTCGTTCGCCTCGGTCTTCGGGTAGACCAGGAAATAGGCGAACTCCGCCGCGACCTTGATGCCGAGTTCGAAGGGCCGCACCAGCCGCCCTTCGGAAAGGTCGTTTGCCACCATGGCGAAATCGGCGAGCGCCACCGCATTGCCGTCGAGGGCGGCCTGGACCGCATCGGTGGAGGTGCCGAACACGACGGTGCGGCTGTCGTCGAAATCGTCGATGCCGGCCGCCGCCATCCACATGCGCCAGTTCGGCCATGTCACGCCCTGTCGTGCCCACTCGATGTGCGCAAGCGTGTGTCGGAAAAGATCGCGTGGCTCGTTGAGCGGCGGGCCGGAAGCTAGCAGGCTGGGGCTGCACACCGGAATGATGATGTTGTCGAACAGGCGATGGGCGCAAAGGCCCGGATATTTGCCGGCGCCGAAGCGGATGCCGACATCGACATCGTCGAGGTCGAAATCCCGCAATCCATAGGCAATGTCGAACCGCAGCTCGATGCCCGGCTTCTTCTTGCGAAAATCCTCGACACGCCGCATCAACCATTTTGCCGCGAACTGCGCGTCCAGCGTTACCTTCAGGAACGCCGTGCCGCGCGTCATCTTGTGCGCCCGAGAGACGGCACGGCCAAGCAGGTCGAGTGCCTCTGTCGAGGCCTCGAACAGCACCGCGCCGGCTTCTGTCAACCTCATGGTCCGGCTGGTACGGGTGAACAGCACGATGCCGAGCTGATCCTCGATCTCCTTGATCTGGTGGCTGACGGCGGCGGGCGTCAGCCCGAGTTCGTCGGCGGCGCGGGTAAAATTGAGATGCCTGGCCGCTGCTTCCAGCGTCCGCAAGGCACGGGTTCCCGGCAGCAGGCGGGCCATCAGGGCGGGCTCGGGTTCAGGGAGATCACTTGCCACCATCTTCAAAATAAACTTGATGATTAGCCAAGAACTACTCGTTTCCCGTTTGAATTTCAATCGATCATGATGTGAGCATCGAAACACTATCAAACCGGATTTGATATCCGGATGAACGGAAGATATCATGACCCACATCGCTCTGAGGCTTGGAAATGTCCAGCCGAACCGCCTGAACGCGGTGTTTGAGTGGCTCCGGCAGGCAAAGGTCGCCGCCAGCCTTCCACGACAGGATGTCGAGGATCTTTCGGATCGCCAGTTGCGCGATATCGGCGCCCATCGAAAGGACGTTTCGCGCGCACTGGATCGGGAAGTCGGCCGCCTGGGCCTGCTCGATATCGGCTGGCAGAGACCAAAGCGGTGACCTTAGGGTATGTTGAGATTCAGGTCAGGCCGCGCCGAGAGTGGCGGATTCCGAGAACCGAAACGGAGCGTACTTTTGGGTACGTGAGTACCGGAAGCGCAGGAAGCCGCCATTCGCAGGCCGGCATCACCTGAATATCAACATACCCTACCGCACCACCCTCACCACCGTCCTATCCGACAGCAGCGGCAGCAGCCGCGCCATCGTACGCGCTGTTACCGCGACGCAGCCTTGCGTCGGCGTGAAGTCCGGACGCGCGAGGTGGAAGAAGATAGCGCTGCCGCGCCCGCGGCGGCGCGGTACAATGTTCCAATCGAGCACCAGGCAGGCATCGTAAAGATGGTCGCCGCGCAGCATCCGCTCATGGCTGGCGCCATAGGGGATTTTCACCGGCCGGTTGTAGTTGCGATCCTCGGGCACCTCGCACCAGCCAAGATCCCCGTCGATCGGCGCCATCGCCAGACGGGTTCTGCGCCCCCCTGGGAAATGATCTCCGCGAAAATATCCTGACAGAATCCGCATCGCCGCGAGCGGCGTCGCGCCGTCGCCCTCCCGCTTGTCGGCCGAGATGCCGCCATGGCCAAGCGCGCATGGAAACACCAGACTGCCGGCCTGCAGGAACCCCTGTGTGGGGTGGCCGGGCCGCGCCCGCACGGTGAGCAAACGCAGTCCTTTTCGCAAAATTGCGCCGGCTGCATTGCGATCGTGTTTTTTCTTGTATGATCGTGCCACGGAACAAATCACTGTGATCGGCTATTGTGTCGGCCAGCTTCCGCATAAATACGCAGCGGTCAACTGAATTTACTTTTCAAAACAACGGATTGATCCATGACTTCACGCACCATTCTGATCGTCGACGACGATGACGACCTGCGCGGCACCCTCGTCGAGCAATTATCCCTCTACGAGGAGTTCGATGTCCTGCAGGAATCGAGCGCGGCAAAAGGCGTCGCCGCGGCACGCGGCGGCCTCATTGATCTGCTCATCATGGATGTCGGGCTGCCCGACATGGATGGCCGCGAGGCGGTAAAGATCCTGCGCAAGGGCGGCTACAAGGCGCCCATCATCATGCTGACCGGCCACGACACCGATTCGGACACCATCCTTGGCCTTGAAGCCGGCGCCAACGACTATGTCACGAAGCCGTTCCGCTTCGCCGTGCTGCTGGCCCGCATCCGCGCCCAGCTTCGCCAGCACGAGCAGAGCGAGGACGCCACCTTCTCGGTTGGCCCCTATACGTTCAAGCCAAGCCAGAAGCTGCTGCTCGACGCACGTGGCGGCAAGGTCAGGCTGACGGAAAAGGAGGCCTCGATCATCAAGTATCTCTACCGCGCCGACCAGAAGGTGGTGACGCGCGACGTGCTGCTCGAGGAAGTATGGGGCTACAATTCCGGCGTCACCACGCACACGCTGGAAACCCATGTCTACCGGCTGCGCCAGAAGATCGAACGCGATCCTTCCAATGCGGAAATTCTTGTGACAGAAAGCGGCGGCTACAAGCTGGTTCCTTAAACATTTCATTATCCAATAAGCGGCTGGGCGGGCGCTTTTCGGGTACGGTCCTGATGCTGGGGGCAGTTTGGATCGAACTCGTAGAGGAGGAGTCGGACTGTCGGTTCGGGGACATAGTTAGATGGCGCTGGATGACGATATCCGCATCCTGTCCGCCGTGGGGCTCTTCCAGGGTTTCACGCAGGAACAGCTGCGCCTGCTCGCCTTCGGCGCCGAGACCACCCTGCTGCAGGCCGATCGCAAGCTCTACCGTGAGGACGACGAGGCTGATTCGGCCTATGTCGTGGTCAGCGGACGAATCGCGCTCTACCGCGAGCAGAATGGCGAGCGCATCCCGATAGGCACGGCCGGCCCCGGCGCCATGCTGAGTGAACTGGCATTGATCGCCGACACCAAGCGGCTGACAAGCGCCTCCGCCGCGATCGATTCGGAAGTGATACGGCTGAGCAGGAAGATGTTCCGCCGCATCCTGGAGGAATACCCCGAGATTGCAGCCCATCTGCACCAGCGCATCTCCGAGGATTTCCAGGCGATGATCCGCCGCATCGAGGAACTGGCGCCGCGCTTCGCGGGCTAGAGCAAAATCCGAGCGGATAGAATCGATAGGGGTTTCGTTGGGATTGGAAATCTGATTCAGCATATCTGCTGGATTCGGAGGCCGGCATGGCATGGCGAAATCCTTATCGGAAGATTTGCGGGCTCGGGTGGTCGCAGCGGTTGATGGCGGCCTGTCGCGACGGGCGGCAGCGGCGCGATTTGGCGTGGCGGCGGCAAGCTCGGTGCGTTGGGTCCGGGAATGGCGCGAGACCGGAGCCACCTGCGCAAAGCCGCAGGGCGGCGACAGGCGGTCCCACCGCGTTGAAGCGTATCGCGACATCATCCTGGCGGCGATCGAGAGGCGGGTGGACATCACGCTGGTCGAACTCGCCGAGTTGCTGCGACAGGAGCATGGCGCGTCGTTTGCGACGAGCACGATCTGGCGGTTTCTCGATCGTCACTCCATGACCTTCAAAAAAAACGGCGCACGCCAGCGAGCAGGAGCGGCCAGACGTGGCGGCGCGACGAAACGCCTGGTTCGACGCCCAGCCCGATCTTGATCCCGAGCATCTGGTCTTCATCGACGAGACCGGAGCCTCGACAAAGATGGCTCGACTGCGGGGGCGCACGAAGCGCGGGATGCGGTGCCGATCGCCAATCCCGCATGGCCATTGGAAGACGACGACGTTCACCGGCGCCCTGCGCCTCACTGGCATGACCGCGCCAATGGTCCTGGACGGCCCGATGACTGGCGAATGGTTTGTCGCCTATGTCGAGCAGGTTCTCGTGCCGACGCTGCGGCCCGACGATGTCGTGATCCTCGACAACCTGCCGGCGCACAAAAGCGCAGCCGCCCGTGTGGCGATCGAAGCAACCGGCGCAAGGATGATGTTCCTCCCGCCCTATTCCCCCGACTTCAACCCGATCGAGAACGCCTTTTCCAAGCTGAAATCGATTCTACGCAAAGCCGCCGCACGAACCGTCGCGGAATTGTGGGATACCATCAGCGCCGCACTGCCTTGCTTCACACCAACCGAGTGCGCCAACTACTTCGCCGCAACAGGATATGAGCCGGAATGATCAGATTCTGCTCTAGGCGGCGCGCACATGGACTTCCGGCTCGTTCGCGCCACCGAAAATGACCTGCCCTTCATCATGGCTACCGAACGGCGCGAAGGTTATGACGCTCTTGTCGGGCGTTGGGGCGAATCGCGTCATCGCGAAGCCTTTGTCGACGGCAGCCATGCCTACTTTATCGGTGTCGACGGCTCAGTACCCACCGGCTTTGCCATCCTTCGCCAATGGGCTTCGACCGAGCGTGTGACACTGGTCAAGCGAATCACTGTCATCGCGCCGGGACAGGGCTTTGGCAGATTGCTCCTGGCAGCCGTGGTTGATCGGGTTTTCGTCGAGACAGACGCCCATCGGCTCTGGATTGGCCTGTTCCCGGACAATCATCGTGCGCGGCGTGCCTACGAGGCTGTCGGATTCACGGCCGAGGGCATTGCGCGAGGCAGTGCCTTTTTCAAAGGCGTTCACCGCGACGAGCTGGTCATGTCGCAGCTGCGGCCCGAATGGGAACAGCGCCGATCCCAAACATGATACTTAATCCAAGTCGAACCGCGCGATCACCGGCACATGGTCCGACGGACGATCCCAGCCGCGTGCCAGGCGCAGGATTTCGTAGCCGGCAAAGCTTGGCACCAGGTTTGGCGACGACCAGACATGGTCGAGCCGCCGGCCGCGGTCGGACGTTTCCCAGTCCTGCGCGCGATAACTCCACCATGTGTAGAGCTTCTGCTCCAGCGGCACGTTGAGCCGCATCAGGTCGACCCAGTTTCCGGCCAGGCGCATTGCCTCGAAGTTTTCGGTCTCGACCGGCGTGTGGCTAACCACCTTGAGCAGTTGCTTGTGCGACCAGACATCGTGCTCCAACGGCGCGATGTTGAGGTCGCCGACCAGGATCGAGGCCGACACCTCGTCGTGCTCGGCGCGGATGGCATTCATCTCGGCGACGAAATCGAGCTTGTGCCTGAACTTCTTGTTGATGACCGGGTCCGGCTCGTCGCCGCCCGCCGGAACGTAGAAATTGTGCACCAGGATCGTCTTGCCGCCGGCCCGCACGGTCACCGACAGATGCCGGCTGTCCTCGATCTCGCAGAAGCGCCGCTTTTCGACGATCTCGATCGGCCGGCGCGCCACTGTCGCCACGCCGTGATAGCCCTTCTGGCCGTGGAAGGCGATGTGCTCGTAGCCGAGCTTGCGGAAAGCCTTCTCGGAAAACAGCTCGTCGGGAACTTTCGTCTCCTGCAGGCAGAGCACGTCCGGTGCCTGCTCGAGGAGCAGTCGCTCGACGATGGGCATCCGCAGGCGAACGGAGTTGATGTTCCAGGTGGCGATGGAAAAAGGCATGGCGGGATCCAGGGCGACGCAGGCCGTCAAATTGAACGATTTGACGGATCGTGACGCTTTGAAAAGGTCAGGGCGCGAACCTGCCAGTCGCAAGCCTCAAAAACAAGCTGCGCCGCGCCCTGTCGGGCACGACGCGCGGCTTTCCACAACTATCGCGGCAAGTGTCCGGGACAACGCCGTGAGGCGGCGAGCGTCAGCGCGAATTGGTGTTGAGCTCGCGGTTGGCGGTGTAGTCGATGGCAAAGGTGTCGGCGGCGAAACTCACGCCTTCCTTGACGTTGAAGATCATCACCGTCGTGTCCTTGCCCTGCGCGTCGGTGATGGTCCACTGGCGCAGTTCATAGGATTTCGGATCGAACATCATGGTGATCCTCGAATTGCCGAAGACATTTTTATCCGCAAGCTGGATGGTGGTCAGGTCGTTCTCTTCCTTGACGCTTTTGACGCGGTCGCCGGAGAGGTCGATCCTGTCGTCGAGCAGCAGCTTCAGCGGCGTCTTCGAGAGGGGATAAAGGTCGGATGTGTTCAGCTTCTTGTTGAGGATGACCACCGACTTGCCGTCGGAAATGACCCTGAAATTCGAGGCGCCGTCATAGTTGAAGCGGATCTTGCCCGGCCGTTCCAGGAAGAACTTGCCGCCGGTCTGCTCACCCTTGGGGCCGAACTGGACGAACTCGCCGCTCATCGTTTTAACCGAGGAGAAATGGTCGGCGATCTTCTGCGCCGCCGTGGGCACCGCGGCTTGCGCCGACGCCAGCAACTGGAACCCGGGCACGACATTGATGGCGGCCGCACCGGCAACCATCAGGCCGAGGCCAAGGAGCTTGCGGCGGGTCGGGGCAAAATCGCCGAGGGCGGGAAGGTCGTTTTTCATGCCGGTCACTTTCGTCTGGTTCGTATCGTGCGTCGGTGCATGAGCCCCCAGTTGGGCTGAAGTTTGGCGGCCGCGCCACACCTTTGTCCTAGCAACGCGCGGGATGGCCCAAAGGTTTCCCCCCAAAGGTTTCCCTTTGTCGTCCTTCAAGCGCGCGGCGGCCCGCGTCAGAACTTGTCCTCTTCCGTCGGCACCAGGATCTCGCGCTTCCCGGCATGGTTGGCCGGCCCCGACAATGCCTTCCTTCTCCATCTTCTCGATGATCGAGGCGGCACGGTTGTAGCCGATGCCGAGGCGGCGCTGGATATAGCTGGTCGAGGCCTTGCCGTCGCGCAGCACCACGGAAACCGCCTGATCGTAGGGATCGTCGGAATCCTCGAAATTGCCGCCGCCGCCGCCGGAGCCACCCTTGCCCGACGGCTCGTCATCATCCTCGCCGTCATCCTCGGTGATGGCGTCGAGATATTCGGGCACGCCCTGCAGCTTGAGATGGGCGACGATCTTCTCCACCTCCTCGTCGGACACGAAGGGGCCGTGCACGCGCTGGATGCGGCCGCCGCCGGCCATGTAGAGCATGTCGCCCATGCCGAGCAGCTGCTCCGCGCCCTGCTCGCCAAGGATGGTCCGGCTGTCGATCTTCGACGTCACCTGGAAGGAGATGCGGGTTGGGAAGTTTGCCTTGATGGTGCCGGTGATGACGTCGACCGACGGGCGCTGCGTGGCCATGATGACATGGATGCCGGCGGCGCGCGCCATCTGCGCCAGGCGCTGCACCGCGCCCTCGATATCCTTGCCGGCCACCATCATCAGGTCGGCCATCTCGTCGATGATGACGACGATGTAGGGCATCGGCTCGAGATCGAGATTCTCGGTCTCGTAGATCGCCTCGCCGGTCTGCCGGTCGAAGCCGGTCTGCACGGTGCGCGAGATCTTCTCGCCCTTCTTGTCGGCCTGGCTGACGCGCGCATTGAACCCGTCGATGTTGCGCACACCGACCTTCGACATCTTGCGATATCGATCTTCCATCTCGCGCACGGTCCATTTCAGCGCCACCACGGCCTTCTTCGGATCGGTGACCACCGGTGTCAAAAGATGCGGGATGCCGTCATAGACCGAGAGTTCCAGCATCTTCGGGTCGATCATGATCAGGCGGCATTCATCCGGCCTCAGCCGGTAGAGCAGCGACAGGATCATGGTGTTGATGGCGACCGACTTGCCCGAACCGGTGGTGCCGGCGACCAGCACGTGCGGCATCTTGGCGATGTCGACGATGACGGCCTCGCCATTGATGGTCTTGCCAAGCGCCAGCGCCAGCTTGGCCTTGGTCGTTTCGAAATCGCGGCTGGCCAGGATTTCCCTGAGATACACGGTCTCGCGCTTGGCGTTCGGCAGCTCGATGCCGATGGCGTTGCGGCCGGGCACCACGGCGACACGGCAGGCGATCGCGCTCATCGAGCGGGCAATGTCGTCGGAAAGACCAATGACCCGCGACGATTTGATGCCGGGCGCGGGCTCGAGTTCATAGAGTGTGACGACCGGACCGGGACGGACGGCGATGATCTCGCCCTTGACGCCGAAATCCTCCAGCACGCCTTCAAGCAGGCGGGCATTCTGCTCCAGCGCGTCCTTGGACAGGCTGGCATCGCGCACGACATTCTTCGGCTCGGACAGGAAATGCAGTGACGGCATTTCAAATGTTTCGGAACCGATGAGCGACGTCTGCGCCTCGCGCTGGACCCGCCCACCCGGGGCCGGCCGGGGTGCGGGCGCCTCTACGCGCGTGGCGGCATCGGAGCGGAACTGCTGGACCTTTGCGGTCGGCTCGGCGCGGCGTTGGCTGGGTTCAGGCGCGAAATCGTCGTCCTCGGCGTCGAAGACATCGGCGTCGTCGGGGTCAATCGAGGCGCTGCGATCATTGACCATGGCGGCGAAGAATTCCGGCTCGACGCGGGCGCGGCCATCCGCGCTCATCCGCGCTTCGGCGAATTCGGCTGATTCGACCCGTTCAGCGGCGCGGCGCCAGGCGCTGGGCCGCGCCTCCATCTCGGGCTCCAGGCCGTCCTCTTCCATGCGGCGCGCGGCACGCCGGCGCAGATAGGCACGCAGCGACAGCCACCAATGGGTGATGGCGCCAAGCGCCAGGATGCCCCCGTCGCCTTCATCCTCCTCCTCATGCTCGAAGAGCACCTCGTCCTGGCTCCGTGGATCGGCGGCTTCAGGCTCGAGGACGGCGAACCCGTTCTTGCGCGCAATCAGCGCCGCGCCATAGGCAAACAGCCATACGGTCGGTGAAGCCAGGAGCACCGCGATGATGCTGGCAATGATGCCCTTGGGATAGCCACCGATGACGAGGCCGGGGATCTTGAGCACCATATCGCCAAACACGCCGCCAAGGCCGGTCGGCAACGGCCAGGTTTTCGGCGGCACCACGCAGCCGGCGATGGCGGCGGCAAGCAAGGCAAAGCCGAACCAGCCAAGCCCGCGCTTCGGCAGCCTGTCGACACCCCGGGCCGTGAACAGCAGGGCCCCCCAGATCACCGCCGGAACCAGGGCCGCGACTGCGGCCAGGCCGAAGAACTGCATCGCGAGGTCGGAGAACACCGCGCCCGGATAACCCATGGCGTTGGTGACGATATTGGCCGTGGCGTGGGAAAAACTCGGATCGGCGACGTTCCATGTGGCGAGGCTGGCCACCCCGAAGGCAACCAGCGCGAACAGCCCAGCGCCGACCAGCCGGCCGACCTGGCGCCGCGCGAATGCCTGGATGCCGTGCCCCGTGTCGGTCAGCGCGAGCGGTGCTGAAGCCCCTGAACGCATGCTCTTCCCCGTCTGTCATTGTCTCGGCCGGGCGCATGACGCACTCCGGGAGATTCGGACGCCAGATTATCGGCGGGAAGGTTAAGGCGGCATTAACCATGGGAGCCCTCGCGCCCTCATATTCTTCGATGGCGGATCATGCATGCCGAAGCGTCGGTCACTCCTGCCGAACGGAGCGAAAATTTGCTGCCTTGCCAACACGCTCCGCAGGCCCCGAATGACAATGGCGGGCACACTGGCCCGCCATCATTCCACGTTGCCGGAAACGGTTCGGATGTTGGTCTGGTCGCGCTTATTTGCTGCCGCCGAGCATGCGCACGTTCTGGCAGAACTCGGCGTGAGGGTTGCTCATCGCCGTGTCGTTGCACTCCTTCTTCATCGCTTCCTGCTTTTCCATCGGCATGGCCATGAAGGCGGTCTTGAATTCGGCCATCGGCTTCATGGTTTTCATGCCGGAATCGGTGAAGAACGGCGACATGTTGTCGGGGTTGTCGAGAATGCCGGCAAATGCCACGCCGCTGACCATGGAAAGAGCGAGCGCTCCGAGGCAGATATTCTTGATGTTCATGATGAAGTTCCTTCCCTGTTGTTTGAACGAGCGCCGAACGACGATCGCCCTCACAATTCGGAACCGGTGCCGCCGATGTTTCACGGTGCCGCGCAATCAAATGACTTATCAAGCGAACGTGATCGTACCGCGCGTTGCCGGCACTGCGGCAAAAAAGGAGGCCCGGACAGGTCCGGGCCTCAATGCGTGAGCACCTTTCGGGAGCGTCACGACGGGATTTTTGGGCAATTCAAGGAAAGATGCAGCGGTTTTCCCGGAATTGCGTCGATGGTTATGGGACCGGCGGGAGGAGGGTTCCGCCGGTCCCTTGGCGAAAGGACCTTACGGCACCACTTCGCCATGCTGGCTGATGTCGAGACCTTCGACTTCTTCCTGCGTGGTCGGACGCAGACCGACCAGGGCCTTGACGATGTAGAGGATCACGAAGGTTGCGATCGCCGTCCACAGGATGGTGAAGACGATCCCGTAGAGCTGGGTAAAGATCGAGGCACCCTTGCCGGCCGGGTTGATCAACGGATCGGCGAGCACGCCGGTGAGCAACGCACCGACCACACCGCCGACGCCATGGACGCCGAAGGCATCGAGCGAGTCGTCATAGCCGAACATGTGCTTGACCTTGACCGCCGAGAAGTAGCAGACGACGCCGGCAACGATGCCGACGATGAAGGCGCCGGTCGGATTGACGAAGCCGGAAGCAGGCGTCACCGCGACCAGGCCGGCGACGGCGCCGGAGATGATGCCAAGCACGCTCGGCTTCTTGGCGACGATCCACTCGGCGAACATCCAGGCCAGTGCCGCGGCAGCGGTCGCCACCTGCGTGTTCAGCATCGCGGCGCCGCAAGGCCATCGGCCGCCAGTTCCGAACCGGCGTTGAAGCCGAACCAGCCGACCCACAGCAGCGAAGCGCCGATGACCGAATAGACGAGGTTGTGCGGCGCCATGTTGGTGGTGCCGTAGCCTTCACGCTTGCCGAGAACCAGCGCGCAGACGAGGCCGGCCACACCGGCGTTGATGTGGACGACCGTGCCGCCGGCGAAGTCGAGAACGCCGGCAGTGCCAAGGAAGCCGCCGCCCCACACCCAGTGGGCGATCGGCGCGTAGACGACCAGCAACCACAGCGCCATGAAGATCAGCAGCGCCGAGAACTTCATCCGTTCGGCGAAGGCGCCGGCGATGAGTGCGGGCGTGATGATGGCGAAGGTCATCTGGAACATCGAGAAGACGAATTCAGGGATGTTCGAGACCCCCGGCGCCCACAACGTCGAAACGGTGATGCCGTGGTGGAAGAATTTCGTGAAGCCGCCGAGATAGTTGTTCCAGCTGCCGCCATCGGAGAAGGCCAGCGAATAGCCGAACATGAACCACAGCACCGTGACGACGCAGGTGATGGCGAAGCTTTGCATGATTGTGGCGAGCACGTTCTTCTTGCGCACCATGCCGCCATAGAACAGCGCGAGACCCGGGATGGTCATCATCAGCACGAGAGCCGTCGATGTCAGCATCCAGGCGGTGTTGCCGCTGTCGAGCACCGGCGTGGGTGTGGCGGCGGCAGCGGCGGGAGCAGCAGCGGTCGCCGCAGGAGCCACGGTCTGCGCGAATGCGGCGACCGTGCCCAATGCCGCGAGAGCAAGCGAGCCCAGAAGGGCCGCCCGTCCCGTCGTCTTCAAGGTGGAAGGAATATTCATTGAACTCTCCATTGGAATACGTGTTCGCGGCTCAAAGCGCGTCGGTGTCTGTTTCGCCGGTGCGGATGCGCACCGCCTGATCGATGCCGAAAACGAAGATCTTGCCGTCGCCGATTTGCCCGGTCTTGGCCGCGGCGGTGATCGCCTCGACGGCTTGTCGACCAAGTCCAAACTGACGGCGACTTCGATCTTGATCTTCGGCAGGAAACTGACCGCGTACTCCGCCCCGCGATAGATTTCCGTATGCCCCTTCTGACGCCCGTAGCCTTTGACTTCGGTGACGGTCAGGCCCTGGATGCCGACGGCGGTGAGCGCTTCGCGCACCTCGTCGAGCTTGAACGGCTTGATGATTGCCATCACGATTTTCATAAGGTTTCACCCTTTGCTGTTGCGGTCCCCCGCGTTTGCACGACTTCACCGATCCCAATGAGAGCCGGAGAGTGCTCACGAGGATTCAAGCTCCGTGCCAGTTGCCGAAGCAGTGTGTTAACCTGTTGTAAACAAAAGGATTGAGCCGGCTAATGCCACCACTGGCTCACAGGCACGGCAAAGCATCAGCCTAAAAATTAGGCAGTTTTATTGAATAGCTTACTTTGTAGGCAACGTCAGAATGGGGCCAGCCCTCGTTCTGGTTAACGCCGCAGCCGGATCAACCCTTCCTGGGCCACCGAGGCGATCAGCGTGCCGTCGCGAGCATAGAGCGTGCCGCGGCTGAAACCGCGCGAGCCCGAGCTCGAGGGGCTGTCCTGGACATAGAGCAGCCAGCCGTCGAGTGGATGCTGCCTGTGGAACCACATCGAATGGTCGAGGCTCGCCGCCTGGATGTCGGGATCGAAAAGACCGCGTCCATGCGCGAAGGTCGAGGTGTCCAGCAGCGTCATGTCGGAAAGGTAGGCGAGCAGCACGGATTGCAGCGCGCGATCGTCGGGAACCGGCCCGGCAAGGCGTATCCAGACATTCTGCCGGGGCGGCAGCTTGTCGCGGCTCTCATAGTGTTCGAGGTTGACCGGCCGCAACTCCAGCGGCCGCTCCCGCGCCCAGAAGCGGCGGATTGCCGCCGGCACGTGCTCGGCCTTCTCAAGCAACTCCCTTTGCGTCTGCAGCCCTTCGGGCGGCGGCACGTCGCCAGGCAAGGTGAACTGGTGCTCAAGGCCCTTTTCGTCGACCTGGAACGATGCTTCGAGCGAGAAGATCGCCTGTCCGTGCTGGATCGCCAGCACCCGGCGCGTGGTGAACGAGCCGCCATCACGGATGCGGTCGACCTCGTAGATGATCGGCACCTTGATGTCGCCCGGCCGCATGAAGTAGCCGTGCAGCGAATGAACGTGACGGTCGGGCTCGACCGTACGCTGCGCCGCCACCAGCGCCTGCGCGATCGTCTGGCCGCCGAACACGCGCTGCCATTCGACCTGGGGGCTGCGACCACGATACAGATTGTGTTCCAGCTTCTCGAGGTCGAGAATATCGAGAAGCTCGTCCATGGCAGCCGTCATGTTTCGTAACCTCGCCGCAAGATGCTATGGCGGGTTTCCGACAGGAAGGACGAACCGTCAAGGGTGCAATACCCGCCAGGCGCGAAGGGATTGACGATGATGGAACGCAACACGGACGCAAACACCCCCGACATTCTGGTCGCCGGCGCGGGCTATGTCGGCCTTGCCGCCGCCGTGTCCCTGAAACAGGCGCGCCCCGGCCTTGGCATCGCCGTGGTCGATGCCGCCCCCGCCGGCGTCTGGCAGAAGGACGGCCGCGCCTCGGCCATCGCCGCCGCTGCCTGCCGCATGCTCGACCAGCTCGGCGTCTGGACCGAAATCACCTCGGAAGCCCAGGCGATCACGGAGATGATCGTGACCGATTCGCGCACCTTCGATCCGGTGCGTCCGGCCTTCCTGACCTTCGATGGCGAGGTCGCGCCCGGCGAGCCCTTTGCGCATATGGTGGCCAACAAAGTATTGAACGGCGCCTTGCGCCGCCGCGCGCAAGAACTCGGCATCGACATCATCGAAGGCATGGCGGTGCAAGGTTTCGAAACCAATGGCGCCGGCATCACCGTGCATCTTGCCGACGGTATAACGCTGAAGACGCGGCTGCTGGTCGCCGCCGACGGCGTCAATTCGAAGCTGCGCGACATGGCCGGCATCAAGACCGTGAAGTGGGAATACGGCCAATCCGGCATCGTCTGCACCGTCGCGCATGAGCGCCCGCACAACGGCCGCGCCGAAGAGCACTTTTTGCCTGCCGGTCCCTTCGCCACGCTGCCGCTGAAGCCGGACAAGGACGGCACCAACCGCTCGTCGATCGTCTGGGTCGAACGGACGGAAGACGCCCAAAGGCTGGTTGACGGCGACGATCTGGTCTTCGAGCACGAACTCGAACAGCGCTTTGGCTTGAAGCTGGGCGAGATCCGCGTCACCGACAAGCCGCGTGCCTGGCCGCTCGGCCTGACCCTTGCGCGTGCCTTCGTCGCACCGCGCATCGCCTTGGCCGGCGACGCCGCGCATGGCATCCATCCGATAGCCGGCCAGGGCCTCAATCTCGGCTTCAAGGATGTAGCGGCCCTTGCCGAGGTGATCGTTGAAGCCGACCGGCTCGGCCAGGATATCGGCGCGCTCGACGTGCTCGAGCGCTACCAGCAATGGCGGCGCTTCGACACCGTGCAGATGGGCGTCACCACCGATGTCCTGAACCGGTTGTTTTCCAACGACATCGCCCCGCTGCGCGCCGTCCGCGACATCGGGCTCGGCCTTGTCGAGCGCATGCCAAAGCTGAAGGCGTTCTTCATCCGCCAGGCGTCGGGACTTTCCGGCGGAACGCCGCGCCTGCTCAAAGGCGAGGCGATCTGACCGCGGCTCGACACGAGCAATTGCTGAGGAGCAGGACAACTTTTCCGCGGCGGAACCCAGCTGTTTTGTGACGGTCTTCCGTGCGACAATCACGCGGCCGGGGCTTTCTGATCACGCGAAAGGATTGCACGATGCCGCAAAAGCCAACGATCATTCTGGTTCATGGATTCTGGGGCGGTGCTGCTCATTGGGGCAAGGTCATCCCCGAGCTTGCCCGCAAGGGGCACAAGAATCTGCATGCCGTGGAGAACCCGCTGACATCGCTTGCCGATGATGCCGAGCGCACCCGCAAGATGATTGCTTCACAGACGGGCCCGGTCCTGCTGGTAGGCCACTCCTATGGCGGCGCCGTGATCACCCAGGCCGGCAATCAGGACAATGTCGTGGGATTGGTCTACATCGCCGCGTTCGCGCCGGACGCTGGCGAGAGCCCAGGGGAAATCACCGCCAAGCATCCTCCGCTGGGCGCGGCCAATCTCGCTCCCGATGGCGACGGCTATCTGTGGGTCGTTCCCGAAAAATTCCACGAAAGCTTCTGCCAAGACCTGACTGCCGAGGAGGGTCTGGTGATGGGGGTTACCCAGAAGGCCCCCTTGGCCAGCACCTTCGGCGACAAGATCACCAAGCCTGCGTGGAAGACCAAGCCGTCATGGTACCAGATCTCTAGCAATGACCGGATGATTGCTCCCGAAAACCAGCAATGGATGTCCGGACGCCTTGGCGCCAGGAAGATCACTACGCTCAAGTCCAGCCACGCCTCCCTGGCATCGATGCCGGTTGAGGTGGCCGCTCTTATCGACGAGGCAGCGGTCGCGACATCGCGTTAGGCGCGGCGAGCAAGCCCGCGATGCTTCGCGGAGCGAAGCCTCGCGGACTTTGCTCGGATTTTACCGCTCAGGACTCCGGTATGTCGTAGATCGCCCGCACCTCGATCGAGCCCATTTCGGCCAGCGGAATTCCGGCGGCGATCTTCAGTGCCTCGTCGAGGTTGTCAGCCTCGACCATGACGAAGCCAAGCAATTGCTCCTTGGTTTCGGCGAAGGGGCCATCGATGACCAGCTTCTTGCCATTGCGCCGGCGCACAAGCTTCGACGTCTTCACCGATTGCAGCGCCTGGGCGACAATCAAATGCCCACTCGCCTGCAGCGACCTGTCATAGGCCAGGGAGTCCGCGTTGAGCTTGGCCCCCGCCTCAATGGTGAGCGCATGAAGGTGCTGTTCTTCACCGTAAACCAGGCAGATGTATTGCATTGTCTATCTCCCATTCTGGATTGGATCATAGGGTGAGGCGACGGAGCTGTCAGGCTTGCCGGCATCAGCGAGGCGGCGCCGTCGAGCAATGCCACCACGGTCGCAATGATGGCGAACGCCGCGAGCAAGCGACCAAGGCCGGCCGACGGCAGGTGCGACCAGTCGATCTCTCCGGCATTTTGGCCGGGTCTTTTCCATCGGGCGGAAAACAGCATGTCCATGTGACGCTCCATCCAGCCACGCATACCGTGGCCGGCCACGCATGCCGTGGCGCCCGCAGGACGGTCGAGATGGGTGCGAGTCGACATTTTGGCACCGACATATTTTTGTCAGGGCAACATCATCGCGCCCCCGCGCGGGTGGCCTTCGTGCCGGCGCGCGCTATAGTTTCATCGGATGCCGAGCAACGGGCTCACTCACGACAACCAAGGAGGAATTTCATGGATCGCACCGCAAACGCCGTCTGGAAGGGTAATCTGACAGAGGGGAAAGGCACGCTCGATACCCAGAGCGGAGCGCTCAAGGCCGCGCCTTACTCGTTCAAGATGCGTTTCGAGGATGAAAGCGGCAAGTCCGGCACCAATCCGGAAGAGCTGATCGCCGCGGCGCATGCCGGCTGCTACGCCATGCAGCTTTCGCATTTCCTCGCCGAGAACGGCACGCCGGCGGCTGAGCTCAACGCCAAGGCGGTGGTCACGCTGGTTCCCGGCACCGGCATTACGGGCAGCGCCCTGACGCTGACCGGCAAGGTGCCGGGCATCGATGCGGCAAAGTTCAAGGAACTGGCTGAAAAGGCCAAGGCGGAATGCCCGGTCTCCAAGGCGCTCGGCGCCATCAAGGTTTCGCTCGACGCCAAACTCGTCTGACAAGCCGTTCAACGACAGCAGACGCCGGTCTTCGGGCCGGCGTTTTTGTGGCACACCCCTCCCGGGTCGTCGCTGTCGATCGGCGACGCCGCGAGTTCGCCGGGCGTCTGAAACGTCGATACAGGGCCGCCTCAGCCGCTTTTAGGGCCGCCTTGTCCAAGCCTCCCCTCTTTCGCGGACCTAGAGCAGAATCTGATCATTCCGGCTCATATCCTGTTGCGGCGAAGTAGTTGGCGCACTCGGTTGGTGTGAAGCAAGGCAGTGCGGCGCTGATGGTATCCCACAATTCCGCGACGGTTCGTGCGGCGGCTGCGCGGCGACAAACAAGGTGAGACTCAGCGTCAATCAGGATGAGACTCGGCGGCGGGGGTGTGACGAAGGGAGGGCGTAGCCCGACCGGAGTTACACCCCCGCCGCCGCGCAATTTTTCAGCGTCTTATGATCGCGGTCGGCCCGGTAGCTTGGTGGTTTTCTGGAATGGAGAACCATCTTTGTGCCGGGTCGCCATGTAACCGATCATCAGACGAGGCTTTTTATGAAGTACCGACAAAACAATTCTATCGAGGTCGCCGCCGCCAAGGCGTCGATCAGCAGGGCGACGGCCTATCGCATCAAGACGGACGCGCACCTGCCATCGCAAAAGCAAAAGGCTCGTGGCCGGCGGAGGCCTGACCCTCTCGAGCATATCTTCGATGCCGAGGTCGTTCCCCTTTTGAAGGCGGCGCCAGGCATCCGTGTTGTCGCCATCTATGAGGAGATGCTGCGGCGGCACCCGGAACTGAGCGCGGGCATTCGCCGAACGCTGGAGCGGCGCATCCGGTCATGGCGTGCCATCCACGGCGAAGAGCAGGAGGTTATCTTCCGCCAGCTTCACGAACCCGGCCGACTCGGGCTATCGGATTTTACCGACATGGGCAGCCTTGACGTGTCGATCGCCGGCCAGTCTCTTGATCATCTACTCTACCACTTCCGGCTCGCCTGGTCCGGCTTTGAACACACCCATGTCATTCTCGGCGGCGAGAGCTTCGTGGCCCTGGCCGAAGGACTGCAGAACGCGCTGTGGTCGCTTGGGGGAGCGCCGCTCTATCATCGCAGCGACAGCCTGTCGGCGGCTTTCCGCAACCTCAGCGCCGATGCGAAGGAGGATCTCACGCATCGCTACGAAGAGCTTTGCGCGCACTACCGCGCATGACGCCGACCCGCAACAACAAGGGCATCGCGCACGAGAACGGTTCGATCGAAAGCAGCCATGGCCATCTCAAGGATGCCATCCGTGACGCCCTTCTGATGCGCGGCAGCAGAAATTTCGACGATCTCGGCGCGTATCGAGCCTTCATCGACGAGATCGTCAGCCGGCACAACGCCAATCATGGCAAGCGCATCGATGCCGAACGCCCTCAACTGCAGGAACTTCCAGACCAGCGGACCAGCGACTTCGAGGAGGTGGTCGTCACCGTGTCGCGGACCGGCGGCTTCACCTTGCGCAAGGTCTTCTACACCGTTCCCTCCCGCCTGATCGGACATCGGCTTCGCATCCGCCTGTTCGATGATCGCCTCGAGGTCTTTATGGGAGGAACAAAGCTGATGACGCTGCCCAGGGGCCGAGGCCATGCCGACGGGAGGCACGATCAGGTCGTCAACTATCGGCACGTCATCCATTCCCTGCGCAAAAAGCCGATGGCGCTTCTTAATCTCGTCTATCGTGACAAGCTCTTCCCGCGGCAGGAATACCGCAGGGCCTTCGACGAGCTCATTGAGCGGCTGCCGGACAGGCAGGCGTGCAAGATCATGGTCGATCTGCTGGCGCTGGCCCACGATCGAGGCTGCGAGCGTGAGCTTGCCGAGCAACTCACCGAGACCCTCGACGCCGGCGACCTGCCCGATATTGCCGTCTTGCGAACCCTCCTCGGCCCGGACCCCGCACGGCTGCCGACCGTCTTGGTGCAACTCGCTTCCCTTAACGGCTATGAAGCCCTGATCGGGGCAACCCATGTGGGAGACGTCGCATGAGCAACGCCCACACCATCGACGAAGCCCGCCTCGGCATCATGCTCAACGAACTCCGGCTACCGACGATCAAGACGCTCTGGGCGCAATTTGCCGAGCAGGCCGATAGAGAGGGGTGGCCCGCCGCCCGGTTCCTCTCGGCCATCGCCGAGCATGAGCTGGCCGAACGGGCACATCGCAGGATCGAACGGCATCTGGCCGAAGCGCATCTGCCGCCCGGAAAGACGCTCGACAGCTTCGCCTTCGACGCCGTACCCATGGTCTCCAAGGCCCAGGTCATGGCCATGACCGCCGGTGACAGCTGGCTCGCCAAGGGCGCCAATATCCTGTTGTTCGGCCCACCCGGTGGCGGAAAGTCGCATCTTGCGGCAGCGATCGGACTCGCCCTCATTGAGAACGGCTGGCGCGTGCAGTTCGCCCGAACCACCGATCTCGTGCAGAAGCTCCAGATCGCGCGGCGAGAGCTGCAGCTCGAAGCCGCCATCGCCAAGCTCGACAAGTTCGATCTGCTCATCCTCGACGATCTGGCCTACGTCACCAAGGACCAGGCCGAAACGAGCGTGCTCTTCGAACTCATCTGCGCAAGATATGAGCGGCGTTCCATCATGATCACCGCCAATCAGCCCTTCGGAGAATGGAACAGAATCTTTCCGGACCCCGCCATGACCCTCGCCGCAGTGGACCGACTTGTTCACCACGCAACGATCTTCGAGATGAACGTCGAAAGCTACCGGCGCAGATCCGCCATGGAAGCCAAACGCCAGCGCGGCAGGCCAGCCTCTTACGCGACAATCAAGAACAAACACGAACTTGTCGCGGAGCGGCAATCAGAAATAGATGAAGGCCTTGCCAGCGACAATCAGCATGATAATTTGCACGTGACCGCGACCTGAGAATCTCATCCAGATCGCCGCTCACGTCTCATCCAGATCGTCGCGCTATAGGCGGCTTTGCGTAGAATCGATTTCAGCTTGGAAAAGGCGTTCTCGATCGGGTTGAAGTCGGGGGAATAGGGCGGGAGGAACATCATCCTTGCGCCGGTTGCTTCGATCGCCACACGGGCGGCTGCGCTTTTGTGCGCCGGCAGGTTGTCGAGGATCACGACATCGTCGGGCCGCAGCGTCGGCACGAGAACCTGCTCGACATAGGCGACAAACCATTCGCCAGTCATCGGGCCGTCCAGGACCATTGGCGCGGTCATGCCAGTGAGGCGCAGGGCGCCGGTGAACGTCGTCGTCTTCCAATGGCCATGCGGGATTGGCGATCGGCACCGCATCCCGCGCTTCGTGCGCCCCCGCAGTCGAGCCATCTTTGTCGAGGCTCCGGTCTCGTCGATGAAGACCAGATGCTCGGGATCAAGATCGGGCTGGGCGTCGAACCAGGCGTTTCGTCGCGCCGCCACGTCTGGCCGCTCCTGCTCGCTGGCGTGCGCCGTTTTTTTTGAAGGTCATGGAGTGACGATCGAGAAACCGCCAGATCGTGCTCGTCGCAAACGACGCGCCATGCTCCTGTCGCAGCAACTCGGCGAGTTCGACCAGCGTGATGTCCACCCGCCTCTCGATCGCCGCCAGGATGATGTCGCGATACGCTTCAACGCGGTGGGACCGCCTGTCGCCGCCCTGCGGCTTTGCGCAGGTGGCTCCGGTCTCGCGCCATTCCCGGACCCAACGCACCGAGCTTGCCGCCGCCACGCCAAATCGCGCCGCTGCCGCCCGTCGCGACAGGCCGCCATCAACCGCTGCGACCACCCGAGCCCGCAAATCTTCCGATAAGGATTTCGCCATGCCATGCCGGCCTCCGAATCCAGCAGATATGCTGAATCAGATTTCCAATCCCAACGAAACCCCTATCGATTCTATCCGCTCGGATTTTGCTCTAGTTTGCGGCGCGCTTCCAAAGCGGGAGCGATACCGAGGGGGTCCGATGTTTCACCTGCAACTGTTCAAGACGCTGTCGGCGCTTGCCTCGGCGGGCTTCAATCCGCGCGTCTATCTTCTGTCGATCGCGTTGGGCAAGACAGCGACGGACCATCGCGACCTGAAGAAGCCCCCGCGCGCCGGCCAGCATCAACCCTGAGAGGCACCATCGGACCTGACTTCCTCCCCCGGGGTTCAGTTTCCGGCCAGCGTCTCAATTCGCGCGCGCAGCGTCGCAACCTCTTCCTCAAGAGCCACGGGCTTCGAGATCCGAAGCGGTCGTAGGCGAATACACAGGAGCCGTAGCCACCGGTATCTGCGGCGGCCCGCTCAGGAGATGGACATAGCGTTCCTCGCGCTGGCCAGGTGCTCGCTCGAGCAGTTGGACCAGCGGCGGTCTGCGGCTGGTCAACAGGTCGAGTTCGGTACGCACGCCATCGATGGAGGAAAACCGCGCCATCCGCTCAGACCGCGCCAGCAATTCATAAGCTGTCTGCGGGCCACGCAACAACAGCAGCCCAACCAGCGCGATCTGCGGCGAGGTCATCGAGAAGCGCTGCGCGACGGTATGCTCATAGCGCTCGACGCGCGATCCAAAAACCTGCCTGACAAGGCCCTTCTGCTGGAGCTGGCTGAATGCTCGTCCAACTTCGGGAAGCTCCAGCGCCATCACAGGCTCGCGCGCCGTCTTCTGGTTGGCGGCGGCATGCGCGGAATTGAGCGTCAGCGGATAGATGTCCGGCGTCAGCTCCTTCTTCTCGATCAGGCAGCCGAGCACACGGGCTTCTATGGCGGAGAGAAGAGGAAGGTCGTCACTCATGGGATTACAATCCTTTCTAAGGCTGGCGGGACAGCGCTCCCCTCTGTCCTGCCGGACATCTCCCCACAAGGGGGAGACCAGCAACTTCGCCGACAGCGCATCATCCTTCAACCTTGGAGATTGGCGAAAGCCGCGATGACAGCCAAGCTCCCACCCGTGGGGTCGAGGAATGGTCCGCGCGGCGGACGGAAAGCCAATTGCTTGGCTTTTCGAACGACGAACGTCCGGCAGGACAGAGAGGGGCGCGAAGGATTGCTACGTCCGAGGTTGCAGCAAGCGTATCCGCTTCGATCTACACCCTTCTCTCCACCATCATCTTCTTGATCTCGGCGATCGCCTTGGCCGGGTTGAGCCCCTTGGGGCAGGTCTGCGCGCAGTTCATGATGGTATGGCAGCGATAGAGGCGGAACGGGTCCTCGAGATTGTCGAGCCGCTCGCCCTTGGCCTCGTCGCGGCTATCGATCAGCCAGCGATAGGCCTGCAGCAGTGTCGCCGGGCCGAGATAGCGGTCGCCGTTCCACCAGTAGCTCGGGCACGAGGTCGAGCAGCAGGCGCACAGGATGCATTCGTAGAGCCCGTCGAGCTTCTCGCGATCCTCATGGCTCTGCAGCCATTCCTTGGCCGGCTGCGGCGACACGGTCTTCAGCCATGGCTCGATCGAGGCGTGCTGGGCATAGAAATTGGTGAGATCGGGTACCAGGTCCTTGACCACCTGCATGTGCGGCAGCGGATAGACTTTTACGGCGCCGGAAATGTCGTCGCAGCCCTTGGTGCAGGCCAGCGTGTTGGAGCCGTCGATGTTCATGGCGCAGGAGCCGCAAATGCCTTCGCGGCAGGAGCGGCGCAGGGTCAGCGTCGGGTCGATCTTGTTCTTGATCCACAGCAGCGCGTCGAGCACCATCGGCCCGCAATCGTCCATGTCGACGAAATAGGTATCGATGCGCGGGTTCTCGTCGTCATCCGGCGACCAGCGGTAGATGCGGTATTCGCGCAGGTTGGTGGCACCCTCCGGCTTCGGCCAGGTCTTGCCCTGCTTGATCTGCGAATTCTTGGGAAGTGTCAGTTCGACCATTACCTGCGGTCCTTTCGGATGACGAGCTTCAGCCCGGACCAGATCTCATTCACGGCGGCGACCTTCACATCGACAAGGTCGAGCTTCAGTGCCTCGGCACGAACGACGCCTTCGGTGACGTCGGTGGGCACCTTCGATGCCTTTTTCGGCCAGGATACCCAGACCATACCGTCGCGCTTGATCGCCGCCTCGATGCCGGCGAGACGATCCTCGATCTCGGCACGCCGGCGGGTGAAGGCGTGCACAGCGTCGTATTTCAGGGCAACTCCCGAAATCCCCGACCAATCGGTCAGCCGGTCGACCTCAGCGAAGTCCACAGCATCAGCCAGTTCGTCGAGTTCCGCCGGCAGCGCGATGAACGCGGCGACCATTCCGTCCTTCAGGCCGAGCTTGGCCGGAAGGGGCGTGCCGGAATATCCCGAGGCCGCCGGCGCCATCATCAGTACACCCGTGCCTTCGGCGCGATCTTGGCCAGGCTGATGCCGCCGTCCTTTTCCGCCAGCAGCGGTTCGGTATGCACCGGCCGATAGGAAAGCGTGACCTTGCCGCTCTCGCTGAGTTTGGCCAGCGTGTGCTTGCGCCAGTTGGTGTCATCGCGGGCCGAGAAATCTTCCCGCGCGTGCGCGCCACGGCTCTCCTTGCGGGCTTCGGCGCTGTAGACCGTGGTGATGGCGTTGGCCATCAGGTTTTCCAGCTCCAGAGTCTCGACGAGGTCGGAGTTCCAGATCATCGAGCGGTCGAACACTTTGATGTCCTTGAGCTCGGTCCAGATTTCCGAAATGCGCTTGCAGCCGTTCTCCAGCGATTCCTGGGTGCGGAACACCGCCGCGTCGTCCTGCATCGCCTTCTGCATCTTCTCGCGCAGCACCGCCGTCGGCGTCGAGCCATTGGCGTGGCGCAGCCCGTCGAAGCGGTCCATGATCTTTTCGACCGAGGCTTCGTTGGGCGAGGGTATCGCCGACTTGCGGTCGATCACCTGGCCGGCGCGGATTGCAGCCGCGCGGCCGAACACCACCAGATCGATCAGCGAGTTCGAGCCCAGCCGGTTGGCGCCGTGGACAGAGGCGCAGCCGGCCTCGCCGACCGCCATCAGACCGGGCGACACCTTGTCCGGGCTCCTGGATGTCGGGTTGAGCACCTCGCCCCAGTAATTGGTCGGCACGCCGCCCATATTGTAGTGCACCGTCGGCAGCACCGGGATCGGCTCCTTGGTCAGGTCGACGCCGGCAAAGATCTTCGCTGATTCCGAAATGCCCGGCAGCCGCTCATGCAGGACGGCCGGATCGAGATGGTCGAGGTGCAGGAAGATGTGGTCCTTCTTCTTGCCGACGCCGCGGCCCTCGCGGATTTCCAGCGTCATGCAGCGCGACACGACATCGCGTGAAGCAAGGTCCTTGGCCGATGGCGCGTAGCGCTCCATGAAGCGCTCGCCCTCGGAATTGACGAGATAGCCGCCCTCGCCGCGCGCGCCTTCGGTGATCAGGCAGCCGGCGCCATAGATGCCGGTCGGGTGGAACTGCACGAACTCCATGTCCTGCAGCGGAAAGCCGGCGCGCGACGCCATGCCGCCACCGTCGCCGGTGCAGGTATGCGCCGACGTCGCCGAGAAATAGGCGCGGCCGTAGCCGCCGGTCGCCAGCACGACCATCTTGGCCGAGAAGCGGTGGATGGTGCCGTCGTCGAGGTTCCAGGCAACGACGCCGGTGCAGGTGCCGTCCGGCTCCATGATCAGGTCGAGCGCGAAATACTCGATGAAGAACTGCGCATTGTTCTTCAGCGACTGGCCGTAGAGCGTGTGCAGGATGGCATGGCCGGTGCGGTCGGCGGCAGCACAAGTGCGCTGCACGGGCGGACCGTCGCCATAGTTCATCATGTGGCCGCCGAACGGCCGCTGGTAGATCTTGCCCTCTTCCGTGCGCGAGAACGGCACGCCGTAGTGCTCGAGCTCGTAGACGGCGGCCGGCGCTTCGCGCACCAGATATTCCATGGCGTCGACATCACCCAGCCAGTCCGACCCCTTGACGGTGTCGTACATGTGCCACTGCCAGGAATCGGGGCCCATGTTGGACAGCGAGGCGGCTATGCCGCCCTGCGCCGCCACCGTGTGCGAGCGCGTCGGAAACACCTTGCTGATGCAGGCGGTGCGCAACCCCTGTTCGGCCATGCCGAGCGTGGCGCGCAGGCCAGCACCCCCGGCGCCGACGACCACCACGTCGAATTTGTGATCGACATAGGTATAGGCCGAAGCCTTGTTCGCGTCCTTGGCCAAAATGTCAGCCTCCGAATGCCAGTTTGAGCAGGGCGAAGATCGAGGCGACGCCGACCGCTATGGTAAAGAATGTGTTGAGTGCGATCAGCGCCAGCTTCATGCCCTCGCCATGGATGTAATCCTCGATGATCACCTGCATGCCGAGCCGCATATGGGTGAGGCCGGAGACAACAACCAGTATGATGATCAGCGCGACGAAGGGATTGGCGAGCGCCGCCCGCACATGTTCGTAGCCGGCGCCGTTCAGCGCGACCAGGAAGCCGACGAAGAACAGCATCAGCGGAATGTTGGCGATCGCGGTGAGGCGTTGGCGCCAGAAATGCTGCGTGCCTTCGCGGGCGGAGCCGAGACCGCGGACCTTGCCCAGCGGCGTGCGCATGTCGGTGTTCTTGCCGCTCATGATCAGACTCCCCGCGCCATGTAGCCGGCAATCCAGATCAGCAGCGTCAGCAGGATCGAGCCGGCGAGCGTTGCCCAGGCGATCCTGGAGGCCGTGTGCTTTTCGAGACCGGCGCCGGTGTCCCAGATCAGGTGGCGGACGCCACCTAGCATGTGCTGCATCAGCGCCCATGTGTAGCCGAACAGCACCAGCTGTCCCAGCCAGGAACCGAACGCCCAGTTAACAAGATCGAAGGTCGATCTGGAACCCGCCGCCGCGATCAGCCATATGGCGACCAGCAGCGTTCCGAAATAAAGCGCGCCGCCCGTGATGCGATGGATGATCGACATCGTCATGGTGATCGGCGGCCGGTACACGGTCAGATGCGGCGAAAGCGGCCGTTCACGTCTTGCAAATTCGCGGGTGGCTGGTGATTTGCTCATGGCTCCCCCAGTTCGGCGTCTCCTGCCTCAGGTGGAAATGCGGCATGACCGCTTCCGGACGCGACTTCGGACAGCCGGTTTCTAATGCTCTTTTTGCACCGCGTCAAAGCCGGAAAACCGTTTCGAAAACGTAATTTAGTCTGAATAAACGGCTGATTTCGCTTCAATCGATTAGGCTGGCGGCCAGAGCTGGCTCGATATCGCTGCAGTGCGGTATATTCGCATGGTCCAACGGCTGGCGCGATGTATTGAGATAAAGGTCAGGCCGCGCCGTTTGCAGGCCGGCATCACTTGAATCTCAAACCATGCCGATCAGCGGGTGCAGGTCAGCGGCGTCTTGCCGCCCTTCATCACCAGCGCCTCGCGGCCGTCGATCACGATCGCGTCATGGGCCTGGCCATAGCGGCTGCTCTGATTGGCCGGCGACGCCGGCAGGTCCTCGCTGGCGCCATTGGGCTCCACGACATGCACCGACGTGCCGAGGTTCTCGATGGTCATCATGCCGCCATCCGCGCATCTGTAGCTCGCGGTGCGCGGCTGTGGCGCGGACACGTCGGTGGTGGTGGCGGTCGGAGCAAGCGAGACCGCCTGGGTGACCTTGTTGCCCGCCTTTGGTGCATTGGTCTCCGGCACGCGGGCCGCGGCAATCAACGCCGGCAACAGCACGAGCGTCACCCGAAATGACCGGCGTAACGCCATATGCTGTCCTCCCCACGCATCAGACTAGCCGCGATGCTTGCTCAAGATCAAGGTTCCCCGGCACCGCTTCGCGACCGAATACGATGCCCGGCGCGATGGTGCGGGCAAGCATGGCCGAATGATGGCCAGCGGCGTTCCCGGCCGGCGAAAATTAACCATGTTCGAAAGGACATGGCGCGGAAAACGCGCACCCCCTTAACAAAGGTTAATAAAAGGTTAATTTCTGATTCGAACTCGTTTCAGATCGTGATCCGGCGAAACCGCTTTTCCGCGATCGAGGTCAACAGGAAGTTGGAGGACGCAATGCGTTCGAAATCGACCAGCCAGCGCCTTTGCGCGCTCATCATGTCAGCCATGGCCGTTGGCTTCGCGGCGCCCGCCATCGCAGGCACAAACACCCGGGACCACGTGTACGCCGATTCCTTTGGCAATCTCGTCATCGAAAGTGCCGCTGGCTACAAGCGCATCCTCGTTGGCGAAGGCAAGCTCGCCAAGGAACTTTCGGCCTACACCAGCGCCGGCCAGCCCAAGGTGCTCTACCAGAACGAATCGGGCGACCCCATCAGCGGCAACGACTGCTACCGGCCACCGGCTTTCGTGAAAGGCCGCAGTTACATGTACGGCCTGTCGGATGGCGAGATGCCAGACCTCACGCCCTGCCGCTGAGACTATCCGGCGTTTGCCGCCATCGCCGATCGTCCACCTGCCGGGCCGGATGAAATCCGCACGCAGTCGCGCCCGCCATTCTTAGCCTGGTAGAGGGCCTCGTCGGCACGCCGCATCAGATCGGCGAACCCCTCGCCCACATGAAGTTCAGCAACGCCGAAGCTTGCCGTGCAGCGATGTTCCGATGGAAGTCCATCAACGGGCAGCGCGCCGAAAGCGCTCCGCGTGCCTTCGGCGAAGAGCCGGGCGGCGGCCATGTTTGTTCCCGGCAGGATGATGGCGAATTCCTCGCCGCCGATCCGACCGGCAACGTGATGGTCGGCGGCAGCATCGCGCAGGAAACCCGCGAAAGCCTCGATGACCCGGTCGCCCGAGGCATGACCGAAACTGTCATTGATGCTCTTGAAATGGTCGAGGTCAGCGATCACCAGGGCGACCGGAATGCCCTGGCGCGCGGCGCCGCACAGCGCCAGCTCCGCATGGCGCTCGAAGCCGCCACGGTTGAGCAGCCGCGAGAGCGTGTCCGTCTCCGACTTCGACATCACCTCGGCCAGCAGGTCGCGAACCAGGATGACAAGAATCAGCAGGGCGATCGCCAGGCCGAACATGGTGCCGAGCGACTGCGATACCAGCGCATAGCTGCTCTGCAGATAGACCTGCGGATTGGCGCCCCAGCCGCCCAGCGCATGCGCGATGAACGGCTTGCTCAGGAACTGCAGGGCGCTGGCCGCCAGAACGGCCATTAATATATGGTCGAGGCGGTCGCGTCTTTGCCTGGATGACCAGACGATGCCAAGGCCGACAAACTGCATGACGGCGTAGGGGAACTGGTACGCCATCATGCGGATGAATGACTGGCGCGGCAGATCCTGCACGAAATACACCGCGACAGTCGCCGCAAACAGGAAGAGGAGCATCTGCGGCCAAGGCGGCGAAACGCCGTATTTATGGGCGAGCCCGCCATTGAAGGCGATGGTGGCGCCGAGGAAGGCGGCAAAAGCGGCAACCACCACCGGCCGCGCATTGTCGAAGGACGGAATGCTGAATTCGATGGCGAAATAGGCCATGCCAAGCACATAGCCGAACGCCAGCCAGCGCGCCGAGACACGGCCCACGTCATGGACGGCGATCGTCATGAAGGCCGCGGCCAGCAGGCCGGCGACGACCAGGTTGATCGCAAGGATATAATCTGCACTGCCCATATGGCTTCGGACTCCGTCCGGCACCAAATCACCGACGGGCGAAAAAGACGTTAACGCGGCACGGAATTCCCTGGGGTCAGCTGGCCTTGTACGACTCCGCGACGAAGGCCGCTTCCGGCCGCTCGTAGGACAGCCGCACGCTGTCGCGGCCGTTCTTCTTGGCTTTGTAGAGGGCCTCATCGGCGCGACGCATCAACGGCTCCAGCCCCTCCTCCCCGGTGCGGGCCGCCACGCCAAAACTCGCCGTCACCCTGGTGCCCGGAGGAAGCCCATCCACGCCTCCCGCTGAATACAGGACGCGAATGGCTTCGGCGAACAGCCGCGCCGCCCCGAGATCGGTCAACGGCAGCAGCACCGCGAATTCCTCGCCGCCGACGCGGCCGGCAACCCCTCGGGCACCCGCGGCCGTGCGAAGCTTGGCGGCAAAGTCGGCGATCACCCGATCTCCCGCCGCGTGTCCATGCACATCGTTCAGCAGCTTGAAATGATCGAGGTCGGCCAGCACCAGCGCCACCGGGAATCTAGCCGCGGCGCAGCGTTGCAAGAGGTGAGCCGCGCGTTCCTCGAAGCCGCGACGGTTGAGAAGACCCGACAGCGGATCCGTATAGGTCTCGGTCTTCAGCGCCTTCATCACATCGAGCGCGGCGGCGGTGAAAAGGCAGAGCGCGATGAGCAGCGACAGCAGCGCATGCGACAGCAGCGCCGTCGTCCAGTAGGACGAGCCATAGAACCCGTCGTAGCTGGTGAAGGGGCCGTGGATGGCCACGATGATGATCGTTCGCACGAAGAAGTTGACCGCCGACATCAGCGACAGCACGAACAGGATCATTTCCGTCGGGCCATTGTTTCGAACCGGGCGCAATTCGGCGGCGGCAAGCAGCCCCAGGCCGCCAAAGGCAAAATTCATCGCATAGATACGCCACGTCAGGTCGGGCTGAACGAACATGAACCAGCAGAACGCGACCAGGCCGCCAACCATCAGCGTGCCGATTGCCGCAAAGGGCACCTTGCGGCCATAGCGGGCGACGATCGCACCGACGAGGCAGCTGCCTGCGAAAGTAAAGCACAGGTTGGAGACCAGCTTGGTGAGCGCCATGCCGAAAGGCAGCGTGAAATACTGGAACAGGAAGCCGCCGGCCGACACGGAATAGCTTGCGCCCAGCACGGCCAGGTAGGGTCTATGGCGCTGATAGGACCAAAGCACGAGGAAGGCGGCGCCGAGCGCGAGCGCGATCGTCGGGTTGAGCAGCGCTATGAACAGTCCGACGTCCAAAAGACCCTACTTCCCCTCGCTTCCGTGAGGGAAGACCATAAGGCGCAAGCCCAAACAAGCCGTTAAGCGCAACCGGAAAGACACTGCGGATGCAGCCGAAACCTGGCCGTTTACGCGGATTCCGGTGTTCACGATCGCGTGCGGTCAGCGCAAGGTGTCAGACCAAGAAAAAGGCCCGAACCGCTGTGCGGTCCGGGCCCCTGTCACTGGCATCGAAGGCCAAAGCTATTTCCAGTCGCGGATGTCGACGAAGTGGCCGGCGATCGCCGCAGCCGCCGCCATTGCCGGCGACACCAGATGGGTGCGGCCCTTGAAACCCTGCCGGCCCTCGAAATTGCGGTTCGAGGTCGAGGCGCAGCGTTCATGCGGCTTCAGCCGGTCGTCGTTCATGGCCAGGCACATCGAGCAGCCCGGCTCGCGCCAGTCGAAGCCGGCGGCGAGGAAGATCTTGTCGAGACCTTCGGCTTCCGCCTGTTCCTTGACCAGGCCGGAACCCGGCACGATCATGGCATCGACATGCGCGCTGACCTTCTTGCCTTCGACCACCTTGGCGACGGCGCGCAGGTCCTCGATGCGGCCATTGGTGCAGGAGCCGATGAAGACGCGGTCGAGCGAAATGTCGGTGATCTTGGTTCCCGGCGTCAGGCCCATATAGTCGAGCGCGCGTTGCTTGGAGGTGCGCTTGTTCTCGTCGGTGATATCCTCCGGATTCGGCACGATGCCCTGTACCGAAACGACATCCTCGGGCGAGGAGCCCCAGGAGACGATCGGCGGCAGTTTGGTCGCGTCGAGCACGATCACCTTGTCGAAATGCGCGCCCTCGTCGGACTGCAAGGTCTTCCAGTATTCGAGCGCGGCATCCCAGGCCGCGCCCTTCGGCGCGCGGGGCTTGTCCTTGACATAAGCGAAGGTCGTTTCATCAGCGGCGATCAGGCCGGCGCGCGCGCCGCCTTCGATCGACATGTTGCAGATCGTCATGCGGCCTTCCATCGACAGCGCGCGGATCGCCTCGCCGGCATACTCGATGACATAGCCGGTGCCGCCGGCGGTGCCGATCTCGCCGATGATGGCCAGGATGATGTCCTTGGCGGTGACGCCTTCCGGCAGCTGGCCGTCGACGCGCACCAGCATGTTCTTGGCCTTGCGCTGGATCAGCGTTTGGGTCGCCAACACATGCTCGACTTCCGACGTGCCGATACCATGCGCCAAGGCACCGAATGCGCCATGCGTGGAGGTATGGCTGTCACCGCAGACGATGGTCATGCCGGGCAAGGTAAAGCCCTGCTCCGGGCCGATGATGTGGACGATGCCCTGGCGGATATCGTTCTCGGAATAATATTCGACGCCAAAATCCTTGGCGTTCTTGGCAAGCGCCTCGACCTGGATGCGGCTTTCCTCGTTCTTGATGCCGAACTTGCGCTCGGGCGAGGTCGAGACATTGTGATCGACCACGGCCAGCGTCTTTTCTGGATGCCGGACTTTTCTGCCGCTCAAGCGCAGGCCTTCGAAAGCCTGCGGGCTGGTCACTTCGTGGACGAGGTGGCGGTCGATGTAGAGCAGGCAGGTGCCGTCATCCTGGCGGTCGACGATGTGGTCGTCGAAAATCTTGTCGTAGAGGGTGCGCGGTGCGCTCATGTGCGTAAATCCGTCGATTTGGAAATGGGAAGAGGCAGACGCCGGAGGCCTTCGCCCGGCAAAACCGGCCTAGCTAAGTCGGCTGGTCAACGCGCCGGACAGGCGCGCGGAGAATCGCGACGGCAGGCGTTTTCTGTCCTGCAGCACGAACCCCTTGTAAGCCGGATCGCCAAAAAGCTCTTCCATGGCGTGGCTCATACCAATGTTTTGGGTTTTCGGCAATTGCGGCGTGTCACGCGCGGGTTCTTCCTTCTCCCCTGGGGAGAAGGGAAGATGCGCCCCTCAGATCACTTCGAAGACGAAAGTCTTCACCAAGGCATCAGGCTCGGCAATGGCATAGCAGCGGAACCACGGGCTTTGCTCGACGAGCCCCCATTTGTTCGCCGTCGTGAGTTCATCGAACACGGCCTGAAAGCCGCCGCTCTCGAACACCTGGTCGCGCACCGTGAAGATGGCATGGCCGCCCTTGCGGGTGATGCGCACCAGTTCGTGCAGGCCCGACGCCGGCGCATGGCTGATGGTGAACACGCCGGTGGAGAAGAAAGCGCGGAAATGCCCGTCCGGCCAAGGCAGCGGCCCGCCCAGCATCGCCTGTTTCAACTCGCCGTAGCTATTGCGGCTGCCGGCGATCTTCAGCATGTCGTCCGACAGGTCGAGCCCGGCGATGTCGGCGTAGCCCAGCGCCTTCAGCGATGGCCCCGACAGGCCGGTGCCGCAGCCGGCATCGAGAAGCGGGCCTTCACCGGATGGCACGTGGCGCGCCACCCAGGCGGTGATCAGGAACGGCAAGAGATAGCCCAGCGAAGCGGTCTCGCTGTCATAGGTCGCGGCCCATGCGGCATAGGCCTCGGCCAGCGTTTCCGGCGTATCGGCGCCATAGACGGAATTCAGTGCCGCATTGGCTTTGTCGACGATCATGAGACCTCCCAAACGAGATGTGTGGCCATGATCGTAACGCCGTCCTTGCCTGCGCGCTATTGCTCGTGCTGATGGCGCAGCCGTCGCTCCAGCGCCCTGAGCGCCAGCGACAGGCTGACGGTCAGGATGAGATAGATATAGGCGACGATCGAATAGGTCTCGAAGAAGCGGAAGGAGCCGGCGGCGTACACCTTGCCCATCTGCGTGATGTCAGCGACGCCGAGCACCGAGACCAGCGAGGAATCCTTGACCAGGGCGACAAAATCATTGCCGAGCGGCGGCAGGATGGTGCGTATGGCTTGCGGAAACACGATCAGCCGGAAACGCTGCGCGCGCGTCAGCCCCAGCGCCTTGGCCGCCTCGATCTGGCCTTTCTCGACCGCCTGGATGCCGGCCCGGAAAACCTCCGAGATGAAGGCCGAATAGCCGATGGTCAGCGCCATGATGGCGCGCCACAGCAACGACACGTCGCGCACCAGCAACTCGCCCAACAGGCCGGCACTCTGCAGCGGCGCCGTCACCGCGTTCCAGGCCGCGACGAAGGCCGGCGCACCGACGAAGGCGATCCAGAACAGCAGCACCAGGATCGGCACGCCTCGGATGATCTCGACATAGAAGCGGGCGATCTGCCGCAGCCATCGCGAGCCCGAAAGCCCCATCAGCGCGATGCCGAGTCCTATCGTCGACGCCAATGCGAAGGCGACCACCGTGACGAAGACGGTGACGCCGATGCCCTTGGCGACAGTGGCGAAAACCTGGGTGTAGAGATCACTGCTCGCGACGAAGACGGCCACCGCGGCCGCGATGGCCACGGCGACCGCGAGCCACCAGGGGAAGTCGGGTTTGGTGGTCGATGGCGTCGTTGCCATCAGGCGATGTCGCCGGAATGGAAGTCCCGAGAGGGTAGCGCCAAGGCACCCCCCTCTGCCCTACCGGGCATCTCCCCCTCAAGGGGGGAGATCGGATGTTCGATCAGCTTTCGCCAATCATCAAAGTCAGTTGGAGGCCGCCGGTGGTTGAACAGCCCATCTCCCCCCTTGAGGGGGAGATGCCCGGCAGGGCAGAGGGGGGTGCTCACGCGCAAACTCAGCGCGAGTTCTCGCACGCGCACCGTTCTCAACAAGACGAACTACTGCCCCATCTTGTAATCAAGAAACCACTTCTTGTTGAGCGCGTCGAAGGTGCCGTCGGCCTTCAGCGCCGCGATCGCCGCGTTGACCGGCTTCACGAGGTCCGACCCCTTGGGGAAGATGAACCCAAAATCCTCGCTGCCGAGCGGCCCGCCGATCAGCTTCAGCTTGCCGCCGGAGGCGTCGACATAGCCCTTGCCCGCCGTGCCGTCGGTCAGCACCACATCGACGTCGCCCGATTTCAAAGCCTGCACCGTGGCGCCGAACGTCTCGAACAGTTTTATGCGCGGGTTCTGCTCATTGCCGTCGAGCACGCTGTAGACAGCGGTGTAGAACGGCGTCGTCCCCGCCTGCGCGCCGACCAACCCGTCCTTGAAGGCCCCAAACGTCTTGGCGTCGGTGAAGCGGCTCTCATCGCCGCGCACCAGCATGAACTGTTCCGAGCGCATGTAGGGGTCGGAGAAATCGACCTTCGCCTTGCGGTCGTCCTTGATGGTGATGCCGGTCATGCCGATGTTGTACTGGTTGTCTGAAACCGCCTGGATCATCGCGTCCCAGGAGGTGTTCTGGTACTCGACGGAAAAATTCAGCCGCTTGGCGATCTCGTTCATCGCGTCATATTCCCAGCCGATCTGTTTTCCCGTCTTGGAATCGATGAACTGCAGCGGCGGATAGGCGTTTTCCGTTACCACCACCACCTTCTTGCCGCCGAGGTCCGGCAGCGCCTGCGCGAAGGCGGCGACGGGCACGAGAAGGCAAGCCAGCAGGCCGGCCAGCAACAGCTTCGATTTGGTCATGACATACCCCCAGAAATTGAACCGCCCGGGCACGGTCCGGGCTTGCAGGAAAATCCGGCGCCGACTTTAGCTTTCCGCAAGCGTCATGCAAGACGGTCCGCTGCGTCAGCTCGCGCGAAAACGGATTCGGATGCCTTCAATCCCGGGATTTCGGGATGATCCGTGCCCTGGCAATGAACATCTGCGCTGGCGGCTAGATCTCTACGACGCGCAAAGGAACCACGGTCGACGGAGGATAGCTTCGTCCTGCCAATTGCCCCAAACAACTTCGGCTCTCAAAGATCGCCCTCGTAGGCTGAAACTTATCACGTCGCAGACTATCGGAGCAGCACCTTCAAAAACAGTCTCTTCTTCCGTAAGATCACGCTCCGTAAGCAGCCTGCCGTCTTTGAAGAGCATCCTCTTGACCCGGTATGGCATGGGCTGCTCCGAACAATCGTTTCCAGATTATATTTCATCAGTCGCTTCGCGCAGTCCGTCGATCAGCCGGGTCAAGGTGTGATGCAGGGATTTCAGCTCATCGCCATCGAGCGGCGAATGGCAGCGCATCGCTGTCGATACCGCCTTGGCGCTCTCGCGCAGCGCCCGGCCTTGCTGCGTCGGTTCGACCAGCACGCGGCGTTCGTCGGCGGGATCGCGCTGGCGCGTGACCAGGCCGTTGGCTTCCAGCCGCTTGAGCAGTGGCGTCAGCGTCGCTGAATCAAGCCCCAGCGTTTCGCCGAGTGCGCCGACGGTGCGCGGTGCATGTTCCCACAACGCCAGCATGGTCAGATATTGCGGGTAGGTCAGGCTAAGCGGCTCGAGCAGCGGTCGGTAAAGCCGAGTCATCAGCCCGCTCGCCGAATAGAGCGCGAAGCACAGATGCTGATCGAGCCTCGGTATCCCGGCGAAATCCGCCGGGACGTCCAGGGGCGTGGATGTGATCTTGGTGGTCATGTCGCCTTTGCCGAAAGCGCCACCTCGATATTGCCCTTGATGGCGTTGGAGTAGGGGCAAACCTGATGCGCCGCCGATACAAGCGCGTCCGCCGCCGCCTGATCAAGACCTTTCGTTTCGGCCGCCAGGGAAACGCCAAGCACGAAACCGCCCTGGTCGTTGGAATGCAGGCTGACATTGGCCGTCACCGAGGCATCCTGCAGCGGCAGCTTCTGCTTGCCGGCGATGAAACGCATGGCGCTTTCGAAGCAGGCGGCATAGCCGGCGGCGAAAAGCTGTTCGGGATTGGTGGCGCCGCCCTTGCCGCCCAGTTCCTTGGGCATGGCAAGGTCGAGGCTGAGCAGGCCATCTTCGCTCTGGACATGGCCGGCGCGGCCGCCGACGGCGCGAGCTTGCGTGGAATAGAGTGCGGGCATTTCGTTTTCTCCATTTATCTTGTGCACGATCAATTAATGCACGATCTATTTGGAGTCAATTCACGCTCCGTTGAACGCTTCATGCGGTCCAGGTTTCAGCCGCGTTTCGTCGCGCCGATCGAGAAGGACATCGGAATCGTAGGATAGCCGTCCGGCAGTTCGAACTGGTCCTCGCCGGTCTCGACGACGAAGGGAAACGCCTTCCACACGATGACTTCGTGTTCGTTGAGAAAGTCGACGGAAAGCCCCGCCGACAGGATGGCGTTGACGATGTCGGACAGCGGATGGATCCACTCATAATTGCGCGTATGCGACAGCGCCCTCTCGTCGCCTGTATAGGTCTGGGCTTCGTCGAACACGAGCGGCTTGGCCTGCGGCGTGCGCCAGCCATATTCGAGATCGAGTCGGCCTTCCCTGGCCTCGAATTGCAGCATGGTCGGGTGGCCTTCGAGCAGATAGAGCTTGCCGCCCGGCCTGAGCAGGGTGGCAACCACCCTGGCCCAGGCCGCGATATCGGGCAGCCAGTTGATCGCGCCCCAGGTGACGAACACCATGTCGTAGGTTTGGCCCAGTGCGGCGACCGCATCATAGACCGACGCCTCGACAAAGCGCGCCTCGGTGCCTGCCTTTTGCGCGAACGCGCGCGCCGCGCTGATTGCCTTCGGCGAGAAATCGAGCCCGGTCACGCTTTTCGCGCCAAGATGCTTCAGGCTGAGCGTATCCAGGCCGATATGGCATTGCAGATGGACGATATCCTTGCCCACCAGATCGCCGATCTCGCCGGTTTCCAGCGCATGCAGCGCCGAACCGCCGCCCAGCACTGCGGCGATGCGGTAGCTGCCCGTGCTGTCGGTCGAATGCAGTTCGGCCCGATTGTCCCAGTTCAGGCGGTTGGCGTCGAAGAACGTGTCCATGTTTCTCCTCCAAACGAAAAAAGGCGGCCGAAGCCGCCTTTTCGAAAACCTTGTTCGTCGAAAGCTTATTCGGCGGGGGTCGCTTCAGCGGCCTTGGCTGCTGCTTCGGCTTCGGCGGCCTTGGCTGCCTCGGCGGCGGCCTTCTTCTCGGCGGCTTCCTGCGCTGCCTTCTCGGCGGCCAGCGCCTGGGCAGCCGCGACCTTCTCAGCCTCGATACGGGCCTTCTCGGCGTTCAGCGCATCGCGCTCTTCGTCGTTCAGCTTGCGGGCGCGCACGCCGGTGTTTTCCGAAATACGGGCCGACTTGCCGCGACGATCGCGCAGGTAATAGAGCTTGGCGCGACGCACCTTGCCGCGACGTACGATCTCGACGCCTTCGATCATGGGCGAGTAGACCGGGAACACGCGCTCGACGCCTTCACCGTAGGAAATCTT
This sequence comes from Mesorhizobium sp. PAMC28654, assembly GCF_020616515.1. Lineage (GTDB taxonomy): Bacteria > Pseudomonadota > Alphaproteobacteria > Rhizobiales > Rhizobiaceae > Mesorhizobium. Next base: position 4,179,845 of record NZ_CP085135.1, on the reverse strand, counting down.
GCGGACGGTGAAGCTCTCCTGGAAGCCGGCGCCGGAACGGGCGATGACGACGCCCTCATAAGCCTGGACGCGGGTGCGGGTGCCTTCGGTCACGCGGACCTGGACGCGCACGGTGTCGCCGGGCTGGAATTCGGGAAGCTTGCGCTTGGCTTCGATCTTGGCGGCCTGTTCGGCCTCGAGCTGACGGAGAATATCCATCTAAAAATCCACTTCTTGTTCTTCGACAGTCAGAGCGTCCGGCACTCGCCTTGCAGTTCCTATGACCGCTCGGCTATGCCCTTTGTCGGAAGACATCGGGCAGGGGCGACTACACCGTCATTGTTGACGGGTCCGGCAGATTCTTCTTCCGGTTCGGGCGGCACATACAGCTATTTCGACCCTTTGTCACGCCTTGGCCTGAGTCTTTTTTGGCCGCTGTGTGCCGTTTGGCTCTCCGATGCCGGTTGCGCCCCCGCTTCAAGCTTTCTAGAGCAAGCGTGTAGCTTTCTCCAGCGGCAGATCCTCATGTCCGTTTTCGACGCGGTCCTGCTTTTCCTCGCCGGATTTCTTTCAGGCGCCGCCAATGCCGTCGCCGGCGGTGGCACGTTCATCACCTTCGGCGCCATGACATTGGTCGGCTTGCCGCCGATCGTCGCCAACGCAACCTCCTCGGTGACGCAATTCCCGGGCTACATCACCTCGACGCTCGCTTATTGGGATGACATCCGCCATTTCTGGCGCGGCGCGCTGCTGCTGTGCTTCATCTCGGCCGCCGGGGCGCTGGCCGGCGCGCTCATCCTCCTGGCGCTTTCCAATCCGTCGTTCCGCGTCATGGTACCGTGGTTGTTGCTTGCCGCGACAGCCCTGTTCGCCGCCGGGCCCTGGCTGAAACCGGCGTCAAAGCCAGGCGAAGAAGCATCCGTGGGCTCGCTGGCCGGGTCCGTGGCGCAATTCATAACCGCGATCTATGGCGGCTTCTTCGGCGCCGGCATGGGCGTCATGATGCTGGCAACCCTCGGCCTGACCCAGGCCGGCGACTATCACCGCCTGAACGCCCTGAAGAACATGCTGGCGATTGTTATCGCGGCGGTTGCGATCGTCGTCTTCGTGTCCGGCGGGGTCGTCGCCTGGCCGCAGGCGATCGTCATGATCCCGGGTGGCGCGCTGGGCGGCTATGCCGGCGTCTGGATCGCCAAGCGCGTACCGCAGAACGTGGTGCGCGGCTTTGTCATCGCGGTTGGCCTGTTCCTGGCCTTTTACTACTTCGCCAAGGGGTGAGAGCCCGCACCAAGCAGATCCGGCCGCCGCTCCCTGGTCAGCGCCTCCGACTGCGCGCGCCGCCATTGCGCGATCTTCTTGTGATTGCCCGAGATCAGCACGTCGGGGATTGGACGGCCTTCGAATTCCTGCGGCCGCGTGTAGTGCGGATGTTCGAGCAGGCCGTTCTCGAAACTCTCTTCCTCGCCCGACTCCGCATTGCCCATCACGCCCGGCAGCAGCCGCACCACGGCGTCGAGCAGCACCAGTGCCGCCGGCTCGCCGCCCGAGAGGATGAAATCGCCGATCGAAACCTCTTCCAGGCCACGCGCCTCGATCAGCCGTTGGTCGACGCCCTCGAAACGGCCACACAAGATGATGGCGCCAGGGCCGGCGGCCAGTTCGCGCACACGCGCCTGCGTCAGCGGTTTGCCGCGCGGGCTCATCAACAGCCGTGGCCGCGCATCGCCCTCGGGCGAGGCGTGGTCGATGGCCCTGGCCAGCACGTCGGCGCGCATCACCATGCCTGCGCCACCGCCGGCCGGCGTATCGTCGACGGTGCGGTGGCGATCGGTGGCGAAATCACGGATCTGGACGGCTTCCAGCGACCAGGTGCCCGCTTCCAGCGCCCGCCCGGCAAGCGACAGGCCAAGCGCGCCCGGAAACATCTCCGGATAGAGCGTCAATACCGACGCCTTGAACGTCACCGATTGCCCCCGGCATCGCTCGGTCCGCGCGGCCTGCCCTTCGGGTCGAAATCTTCCTCGCGCGGAGCATCGCCATCCTCGTCGTCGACAAGGCCAGCCGCTGCCGGATCGACGCGGACAAACCCTTCGGCGATCGACACTTCTGGCACGGCTGCCTGCGTGAACGGGATCAGCACGCCCTTGCGGCCCGCCAGCGTCACGTCGAGTATGTCGCCGCCGCCGAAATTATGCACGGCGACAACCTTGCCGACGGCCGCACCGGTTTCATCCTTGACCGCCAGCCCGACAAGATCGGCGTGATAGAATTCATCCTCCTCGCCATCATCGGGCAGCATGGAGCGGTCGACAAACAATTCCGTGCCGGCCAGCGCTTCGGCGGCATTGCGGTCGCTGACACCCTTGAAGCGCACCACGACAACCGTGTTGGCGGGACGGATGTCGACGATCTGGAAGGCGCGGCCATCCCTGGCGTAGAGCGGCCCATAATCGGCCAGCGCCAGCGGTTCGCCGGTGAAGGTCTTCACGCGCAATTCGCCCTTGATGCCGTGGGCGGCGCCGATCACGGCCATCTGGACGGGGTTCTGGGGCTTGGTCATGTGGAAAGTATCCTTTGTCCTGCTCTAGCGCCGCCTCGTCCTCATTTCAATGACAGCTCTTCACCGCTTCCTAACCTCGCCATCGCAGGATGGCGCCACGAAAATGAAAGGGCGCCATGCAGGAATTCCTCATCCCCGCCAAACCCGACCTTCAGGCGGCGCGTGAAGCCTGGCTGAAGATGCTGGCTCGCGAACGTCGGCTGTCCCCCGCGACCGTGGAAGCCTATGAGCGCGACACCCGACAGTTCCTGCATTTCCTCACCGGCCATTGCGGCGGCGCGCCCGGCATTTCGGATATCGCCAATCTGCGCCCGGCCGATCTGCGCGGCTTCCTTGCTGCCCGCCGCAATGACGGCGCCGGTGCCCGCACGCTTGGACGCGGACTTGCCGGCATCCGCTCGCTGCTGCGGTTCCTCGAGCGGCGTGGCCTCGCCAACGCGGCCGGAGCAGCAGCGCTGCGCGCGCCGCGCCAGCCGAAATCCCTGCCCAAGCCGCTGACGGCCGCCGATGCAAAGCATGTCGTATCCTTGGAAGGCCAGTTGGCGGAGGAACCGTGGATCGCTGCCCGCAACGCGGCGGTGCTGACGCTGCTTTACGGCTCGGGCCTGCGCATTTCCGAGGCGCTCGGGCTCTTGGGCGCCGATCTCTCATCGCCTGGCGACACCGTCCTGCGCGTCACCGGCAAGGGCGGCAAGACACGGCTGGTGCCGGTGCTGCCCGTGGCGTTGCGCGCCATCGCCGAGTATCGCCGCCTCTGCCCCTATCATCTCGACCCAAAGGGGCTACTGTTTCGCGGCGCGCGCGGCGGCCCGCTTAACCCGGCGATCATCCAGCGCGGCATGGCCAGGCTGCGCTCGGCGCTCAACCTGCCGGACACTGCGACACCGCATGCGCTGCGCCATTCCTTCGCTACGCATCTGCTCGGGCGCGGCGGCGACCTGCGCACCATCCAGGAACTGCTGGGCCATGCCAGCCTGTCGACGACGCAGATCTACACCGGGGTCGACACCGCCAGGCTGCTCGAAATCTACGAGTCCGCCCATCCTCGCGCATGAACGATCGCGTCATCCAGGACAATTTCGCGGCGCGGGTTAACCGTTTCGCCGCTTTTTGGTCCTACTAAGAATCCATGAAACGCGTCATCGCCATCGCAGACCGCGCGGCAGCAGTGTCCCTGAAGCTGCTGGTGGTCGCAAACATCCTGTTTTTCCTATCCTTCCTCGTCATCATGCTGCTGACAGCGGGCAAGGCACACGCCGAAGTGTCTTGCACCGGAACAGACATGCTGTCCGCCCTGCACGCGAGTGACCCGGCCACCTACCAGAAGATCGAGGCGGAAGCGGCGGCGACGCCGAACGGCAAGGGCCTGTTGTGGAAACTGGAAAAGCCCGGCGAAAAGCCGTCCTTCCTATTCGGGACCATGCACATGACCGACCCGCGCGTCACCACGCTGCCGGCAGCCGCGCAGAAGGCCTTCGATGCTTCCGACACGGTCATCATCGAAACGACGGAAGTGCTCGATCAGAAGAAGATGATGGCGGCGCTCCTCAAGGAGCCGGACCTGATGATGTTCACCGACAACACCACGCTGTCGTCGCTGCTGTCGCCGGACGATGCGGCGGCCATGAACAAGGCGCTCGACGCACGCGGCATTCCGCCGGCGACCGTCGCCAAGATGAAGCCATGGATGCTGTCGGCCATGGTGGCGCTTCCAGCCTGCGAGCTGGCCCGCAAGGCCGGCGGCGCGCCCGTGCTCGACGTCAAGCTCGCCGAGGATGCCAAGGCTTCAGGCAAGGCTGTCGAGGGCCTGGAGACCGTCGCCGACCAACTCCATGCCATGGCCTCGCTGCCGATTGCTCTCCACATGAAGGATCTGGTCGAGACGCTGAAGCTTGGCGACAAGGTCAACGACGTCAACGAGACCATGATCGTGCTCTACCAGCGCGGCGACACCGGGCTGTTCTGGCCGCTGTTCCGTGCGGCCATGCCCGGCGAGCAGGACGACCCGGCAGCCTATGCCGCGTTCGAGGAAACCATGATCACCAGCCGCAACAAGGTGATGGTCGATCATGCCCAGCCAATCCTCGCCAAGGGCAACGCCTTCATGGCGGTCGGCGCGCTGCACCTTCCGGGTCCGCAGGGATTGGTCGAGGATTTCCGCAAGGCCGGCTATACTGTCACGGCTGTGGGGCTTTAACTCTACCTGGTCAAAACCTGAGCCAGCATCGCCGGAACGATGATCCGGTGAAATGGCTTGATGATGGCGAGATAGGTCCGCCCGAGCAGATTGTGCGTTTTCACGATCGTCGATGCCGCCACTTCCTGCCGGCCGGCGCCGAGGTCGTTCACCTCCACCAGGATCCGGAAATCGAGATGCCGGTCGTCCAGGCCAAGCACGACCCTGCCGGGCGCCTGGCTTATGAGTGGAAATATACCGATCCTGCTTTCCGGCAACACGTCAGGTCCAGCTCCCGTCTTCAACCCGAAGGGCCTGACGGCGAGGTTGCGTAGCTGCGTCAGCCGGCCGATCCATCTCGGTGATCGTCCCAGAGCGCGTTCGGCCGCGTCAATTGCGGTCAGTGCAAGACCATCGGTTATCAGCACGTAGCGGTCGGCGAACTGAGCGCCGGCAAGAGCAGCGCCGGGATCAGGAAAAGTCTGTGCGGTGGGGGTCATGTCGGCAAATACCTCGCAACCAACGATAGCATCGGTTAGTCTGCCTCGCTGCGTGGCGAAACGCCGCCGGACAGGGCCCGACCGCCTTGTTTTTGGCGTTTTCGATCCTTGGCGTGAAACCTGTTCAAGGATTGCGCGTTGATGGCAGTTGATTGATACTTTTAATCCACGGAGGACACTTTTATGGCGAACCCAAACGATACCGCTCCCCAATCCGGTGGCGGCAGCACCTGGTTGATTGCGCTGGTCGTCATCATACTGGCAATTGTCGCCTACTACGTTTTCGGAAGAAGCGCCGACCATGCGCCGGCACCTGCCGAGGCGCCAGCCGCCAGCACACCAGCTCCTGCACCTGCACCAGCACCGGCAATGAAGCCCGCCGAACCGGCTCCCGCGACCCCAGCGCCAGCTCCCGCAACACCGGCGCCCGCAACGCCCGCTCCGGCTCCTGCTCCTGCACCAGCGCCGGCCCCTGCCGCACCAGCCAACTGATCGGCTCGACATCAAATACGAACGGCCCGCTGAAAGGCGGGCCGTTTTGTTTTGGGGGCTGAATGTCACTACGCGTTCATCCTCGGGCTCGAGGATGACGAAGTCGGCCTTTAAATGTGGATCGGCTTGAAGAAAGTAGCCAGCGCCGCTTCCTTCACCGCTTCCGACATGGTCGGATGCGCATGACAGGTGCGGGCGAGGTCTTCCGACGAGCCGCCAAACTCCATCAGCACCACCGCCTCATGGATCATCTCGCCGGCGCCGAAGCCGACGATATGCACGCCAAGCACGCGGTCGCTCTGCTTGTCGGCCAGGATCTTCACGAAGCCGTCGGTGTGCAGCATGGCGCGCGCCCGGCCATTGGCGCTGAACGGGAATTTCCCGACCTTGTAGTCGATGCCGGCCTTCTTCAATTCCTCCTCGGTCTTGCCGACAGAGGCGATCTCCGGGCTCGTGTAGACGACGCTCGGGATGACGTCATAGTTCACATGACCTGCCTGGCCGGCGATGGTCTCCGCCGCTGCAACGCCCTCGTCCTCGGCCTTGTGGGCCAGCATCGGACCGGCGATGACATCGCCGATGGCATAGATGCCGGGAACATTGGTCTTCAGATGGCCATCTGTCTTGACCCGGCCGCGCTCGTCGACCTCGACGCCGGCTTCCTTCAAGCCGAGGCTGTCGGAATAGGCACGGCGCCCGGTGGCGATCAGCACGACGTCGGCGTCGATGGTTTCCGCCGCGCCGCCCTTCACCGGCTCGAACGTGACGGTAGCGCCCTTCTTCGCCTTGGCGACGCCGGTCACCTTTGCGCCGAGCTTGAACTCGAAACCCTGCTTGGACAACAACCGCTGGAACTGCTTGGAGACCTCGCCGTCCATGCCGCCCAGAATGGTGTCGAGGAATTCGACAACGGTGACCTTGGCGCCAAGCCGCGCCCACACCGAGCCGAGCTCAAGGCCGATGACGCCGCCACCGACCACCACGAGATGGCTGGGCACCTTGTCCAGCGACAGCGCGCCTGTCGACGACACGATCACCTTCTCGTCGATATCGACCTTGACGCCGGGAATGCCGGCGACATCCGAGCCGGTAGCGATGACGATGTTCTTGGTCTCGATCTCCTCGACCTTGCCGTCCTCGCCGGTGACCGACACCTTGCCGGCCGCAATCACCTTGCCGGTGCCGCGAAAGCTGTCGATCTTGTTCTTCTTGAAGAGGAAGGCGACGCCGTTGACGTTGGACGCCACCGTCGTGTCCTTGTGCGTCATCATCTTCTTCAGGTTCAGCTTCGGCGCGCTGATCTCGACACCGAGCGTGTCGAAGGAATGGCCGGCCTCGGCGAACATCTCGGAGGCATGGAGAAGCGCCTTGGACGGAATGCACCCGATGTTGAGGCAAGTGCCGCCAAAGGTCGGGTTCTTCTCGATCACCGCCGTCTTCAGACCTAGCTGCGCCGCCTTGATGGCGCAGACATAGCCGCCTGGTCCCGATCCGATGATAACGACGTCATAAGCCATGATAGTACCCTTTTCGCCTGGCGCTCAGCGGCCGCCACTCACATTCAAGATCGCGCCCGTCGTATAGGACGCCGCATCGGATAGAAGATAGAGAATCGCACGCGCCACTTCATCGGCCGTGCCCGCCCTTTTCATCGGTAGCGTGTCCTGTATCAGGGCGACCCTGTCGGGCTCGCCCGTCGACGCATGCATCTCGGTATCGATGATCCCCGGGCTGACTGCGTTCACCCGGATGCCTTCGGCGGCGACTTCCCGCGCCAGGCCTATGGTGAAACTGTCGATGGCGCCCTTGGACGCGGCATAGTCGACATACTGGTTCGCCCCGCCGATATGCGCCGCCATGGAAGAAAGGTTGACGATAGAGCCGCCCTTGCCGCCGTGACGGGTCGACATGCGCTTCACCGCTTCGCGGGCGCACAGCATCGAGCCGACGACGTTGACGCGCATCATGCGTTCCATGCGGGCCGCACTGATGCCGTCGAGACGTGACATCACATCGAGAACGCCGGCATTGTTGACCAGCGCGTCGAGGCGGCCGAAGGCGCGATCGATCTGCTCGAACATCGACAGGATCTCGGATTCGTTGCCGACATCGGCCTTGATGGCGATGGCCTTGCCGCCGGCTTGCTCGATGTCCTGGACAAGAGCTCCGGCCGCAGCCTCGTTCGACGCATAATTGACCACGACGCGGTAGCCGGCATCGGCGGCAAAACGGCAGGTCGCCGCGCCAATGCCACGGCTGCCGCCAGTAACCAGTGCAACCCGAGCCCCACTCATTCCTGGCAACCCTTCATGACGAAAACGTCCGACGGCACTTTCGAGAATCCGGTGCCGCCATAGGCCAGGGAATGCCGCAGCGATGGCCCGAGATCAGGCAGGATCAGTGTCTTCGGCGCATCGATGCCTTGCGCCGGCAACAGCCCGATCGTGCCCTTGTCGTCAGACGTATAGATGACGCCGCTCCAGAGGGTGCAGGCGGCAAGTTCGCCGCCGGTGACATCGCCCTCGGGACATTTGTACATCAAGGAGCCATTCGGCCGCTCTTCGCCCGTGCTCCACATCACGATGCCGTTCAGCACCACGTTGTTGTCGAGGATCATGCGAAAGGTATTGGTGACGGTCGCCGAGGTGCCGGTTGGGGTGAAGTCGATCTCGGTGCCGCTTTGCGGGTCGCCATAGACTGCGAGTTCGATCGGGCAGGCAGCTCTCGCCGCAGAACCCGCAGCCAGAAAAGCCAGCGAGCCTGCCATAAATCCGATCATGGGCGAAGCAAACTTTGTCATCAGTTGGCCTGGCCGCTTTCTCGGCCATCGGCGTTTTCGAGCACTTCGAAATCGGTCATCAAGACCAGCGGCTCGCCGGCCGCGTCCAATCCCCACCAGGATGTGTACGTCCCGTCGCCCCAGCCAGTGTCGAACATGACGATATTAAGCGGATTGCCAGCAACCGGATTATCCATACCGAACCTGTCGAGGGACCACGCAATGTCAGCAAGATAGTCGTCGAATTCCTCCGGGTCGGATATGAGCGTCATAATCGACGTGTCCATGAACGACGCAACTGCGTCATCGACAATAAATCCGGACTTCCATGCCGACACGCCGCTGCCGTCGCGGGCGAAGGTGGCCAATTCCCATCGCACTGGCAAACCAGGGCCAAACCGCAATACCGCTGCGGCAACCCGGCCTTGCGCCTCGAACAAGGTTACCGGATAGCGTCCCGGTCTGACCTTGCGGCTAAACACAGGCCGCTCCAGCCCGGTGATAAGCGGATCGCAGGCGATGATTTGGCCTGTCGGTAGCTCGAGCTCACCGATCGTGGTGGTGGTGATCTTCCGCTCGGCCATCTCAGCATCGCCGAGGGCAAACACCGCGAGATTGCTGCTCACCTCGGAGACGTCCCAATCGGTGGCCGAAGCGGCCAGCGGCAAAGCGGAGACAACACCCAGCCAGACGAGTCCACCCCGAAACAATCGGCGTAGGGTATCTGGCCAGCCGCTCATTGCGGATCAGCTCCGATCACAGATCCAGCACCAGCCGTTCCGGATCCTCCAGGCTTTCCTTGACGCGCACCAGGAAGGTCACCGCTTCCTTGCCATCGACAATGCGGTGATCGTAGCTGAGCGCCAGATACATCATCGGCCGGATCACGATCTGGCCGCCGACCACCACCGGCCGGTCCTGGATCTTGTGCATGCCGAGGATGCCCGACTGCGGTGCGTTGAGGATCGGCGTCGACATCAGCGAACCATAGACGCCGCCATTGGAGATGGTGAACGTGCCGCCCTGCATGTCGGCGACCGACAGCTTGCCGTCACGCGCGGCGATGCCCAGCCGGCCAATATCCTTCTCGATCTCGGCGATCGACATCTGGTCGGCATTGCGCACCACCGGCACGACGAGGCCCTTTTCGGTACCGACGGCGACGCCGATATGGGCGTAGTTCTTGAAGATGATGTCGGTGGCGTCGATCTCGGCATTGACCGAAGGGATTTCCTTCAGCGCGTGGGTGACGGCCTTGGTGAAGAAGCCCATGAAGCCGAGCTTCACGCCGTGCTTCTTCTCGAACACATCCTTGTATTTGGTCCGCAGCGCCATCACCGCTGACATGTCGACCTCGTTGAAGGTGGTCAGCATGGCGGCCGTCGACTGCGCTTCCTTGAGGCGGCGCGCGATTGTCTGGCGCAGTTTGGTCATGCGCACACGCTCCTCGCGCGATGCATCGTCGCCGGAGGACGGCGCACGAAAGGCAACCGGTGCAGGTGCGGGTGCCGCCTTCGGCATCTCGGCCGGCTGCGACGGCGCACCCTTCGACATGGCGTCGAGCACGTCGCCCTTCAGCACCTGGCCGCGCTTGCCGGAGCCAGAAATCTGATCAACAGCGAGATTGTTCTCGTTGATGAGCTTGGCCGCTGACGGGGCCGGCGGCATGGTGCGCTGTTCAAGCTCGCTCTCGCCGGCGATCTTGGCGCCTTGCGCGGCGGCCTGCTTGGTCGTCGATGCCGCGGTCGGCGCAGAGGCCTGCGCCACGGCGGTTTCCTGCTTCGGCTCGGGGGTTGCCGCCTTCGCGGCGCCGCCTGCCGAGATCGTCCCAAGCAGCGCGCCGACGCCGACGGTTTCGCCTTCCTTGACAGCGATCTCTGTGAGCGTTCCGGCGGCCGCAGCCGGCACCTCCACAGTCACCTTGTCGGTTTCAAGTTCGACCAGCGGCTCGTCGACGGCAATGGCATCGCCGACCTTCTTGAACCATTTGCCGATAGTCGCTTCGGTGACGGATTCGCCGAGAGTGGGAACGCGGATTTCGGTAGCCATTGTGCCTGTCCGTTGCTTTCGGTTCTGTTCTTTATTCGCCCAGATCTGCTCTACTCGCCAAGAGCGTCTTCGAGCAACGCGGCGAGTTGGGCGAGATGCTTCGACATCAATCCGGTCGCCGGCGACGCGGCCGCGGGGCGGCCGGTGTAGCGCACGCGCTGATGCTTGGCGTCGATATGCGCCAGCACCCATTCCAGATACGGGTCGATGAACGACCAGGCGCCCATGTTCTTGGGCTCCTCCTGGCACCACACCATCTCGGCATTGCGGAAGCGCGACAGTTCCGTGATCAGCGCCTTGGCGGGGAACGGATAGAGCTGCTCGACGCGCAGCAGGTAGATGTCGTTGATGCCGCGCTTCTCGCGCTCCTCGTAGAGGTCGTAATAGACCTTGCCCGAGCACAGCACGACGCGGCGGATCTTCGAATCCTTGGCCAGCTTGATCGCCTGGTTGGGCAACAGCTGGGCATCGTCCCACAGCAGCCGGTGGAACGAGCTTTCGCCCGACATTTCCGGCAGTGTCGACACCGCCCGCTTGTGGCGCAGCAGCGACTTGGGCGTCATCAGGATCAGCGGCTTGCGGAAGTCCCGCTTCAGCTGCCGGCGCAATATGTGGAAGTAGTTGGCCGGCGTCGTGCAGTTGGCCACCTGCATGTTGTCTTCGGCGCAAAGCTGCAGGAACCGCTCAAGCCGGGCCGAGGAATGCTCCGGGCCCTGGCCTTCATAGCCATGCGGCAACAGGCAGACGAGGCCCGACATGCGCAACCACTTGCGCTCGCCCGAGGAGATGAACTGGTCGAACACCACCTGTGCACCGTTGGCGAAGTCGCCGAACTGCGCTTCCCAGAGCGTCAGTGCCTTCGGCTCCGCCAGGCTGTAGCCATATTCGAAGCCCAGCACCGCCTCTTCCGACAGCATCGAGTTGATGACTTCATAGCCGGCTTGTGCCGCCGACAGATTGTTGAGCGGGATGTAGCGTGTCTCGTCGCGCTGGTCGTAGAGCACGGAATGGCGCTGCGAGAAGGTGCCGCGTTCGGAATCCTGGCCGGACAGGCGGATCGGATTGCCGTCAAGCAGGATCGCGCCAAAGGCCAGCGCCTCCGCCGTCGACCAGTCGATGCCTTCGCCGGAGTCGATCGCCTGGCGGCGATTTTCGAGGAAGCGGATGATCGTCTTGTGCGCCTCGAAATCCTTCGGCACGTCGGTCAGCTTCTTGCCGATTTCCTTCAGCGTCTTGACCGGCACGGCGGTCTTGCCGCGCCGCTGTTCATCCTGGTTGTCGGCCGTGCGCAGGCCCGACCAGGCGCCGTCAAGCCAGTCGGCCTTGTTAGGCTTGTAGTGCTGGCCGACTTCCCACTCGGATTCGAGGTGCGCGCGCCAGTCAGCCTTGAGCTTGTCGAGCTCGGCCTGGCTGATGTGGCCCTCGGCGATCAGCCGCTCGCCATAGATCTGCACCGTCGTCTTGTGGGTGCGGATGTTGCGGTACATGAGCGGCTGTGTGAAGGCCGGTTCGTCGCCCTCATTGTGGCCGAAGCGGCGGTAGCAGAACATGTCCACCACCACCGGCTTGTGGAACTTCATGCGGAATTCTATCGCCACCTTGGTGGCATGGACAACGGCTTCCGGGTCGTCGCCATTGACGTGGAAGATCGGCGCCTCGATCATCTTGGCGACGTCGGACGGATAGGGCGACGAACGCGAGAAGCGCGGATTGGTGGTGAAGCCGATCTGGTTGTTGATGATGAAATGCAGCGTGCCGGCGACGCGGTGGCCGCGCAGGCCGGACAGGCCGAGGATTTCAGCGATCACGCCCTGGCCGGCGAAGGCGGCGTCGCCATGCAAGAGCAGCGGCAGCACCTTGGCGCGCTCTTCCAGCGGCACGATCTCCTCACGGCTGCGGCCAAACAGATAGTCCTGCTTGGCGCGCGCCTTGCCCATCACCACCGGATCGACGATTTCCAGATGCGAAGGGTTGGCGGTCAACGACAGATGCACCTTGTTGCCGTCGAACTCGCGGTCCGACGAGGCGCCGAGATGGTACTTGACGTCGCCCGAGCCCTCGACCTCGTCGGGTGCGGCCGAGCCACCCTTGAACTCATGGAAGATGGCGCGGTGCGGCTTGGCCATCACCTGGGAGAGCACGTTCAGCCGGCCGCGATGCGCCATGCCGAGCACGATTTCCTTCATGCCGAGCTGGCCGCCACGCTTGACGATCTGCTCCAGCGCCGGGATCAGCGCTTCACTGCCATCGAGGCCGAAACGCTTGGTGCCCTTGTACTTGACGTCGATGAACTGCTCAAAACCTTCGGCCTCGACCAGCTTCTGCAGGATCGCCTTCTTGCCGGTGGCGGTGAAGGAAATCTCCTTGTCGGCGCCTTCGATGCGGGCCTGGATCCAGGCCTTTTCCTCGGGGTCCGAAATATGCATGAACTCGACGCCGAGCGTCGAGCAATAGGTGCGGGTCAGGATTTCCAGCATCTGCCGGACGGTGCCGAATTCGAGCCCGAGCACATTGTCGAGGAAGATCGGCCGGTCGTAGTCGGCGGCGGTAAAACCGTAGTTTTCCGGCGACAGTTCGTTGTAGTCCTCGAGCGGCTTGGCGATGCCGAGCGGATCGAGATTGGCGTGCAGATGGCCGCGCATGCGGTAGGCGCGGATCATCATGATCGCGCGTACGGAGTCGCGCGTCGCCTGGTGCACATCGGCGTCGGAAAGGACGACACCGTTGGTGACCGCCGTATCCTTGACCTTCTTCTCCAGATGCTTCTCGACGATGCCCCAATTGCCGTCGAGCGCCGACACCAGCTCGCCATTGGCCTGCAGCGGCCAGGAGGGCTTGGCCCAGGAGGCGCCCTTGGCGTTCTTGCGCACATCGCCGGCATCGTCCTTCAGACCGGCAAAGAACTCCTGCCAATCGGGGTTGACCGAGGCGGGATCATCCTCATAGGCGGCGTAGAGCGCGTCGATATAGTCGGCGTTGCCGCCATAGAGGAAAGAGGTGAGCGAAAATTGGTCGTTGGCCTGATCTTGTCTTGCCATGTCACCTAGCGGAGCCCTTGCTCCGTCTCCTTAGTTGGAGGGGAGTAGGGGAATAAGGCAGTAGGGGAGTAGGGCGTTTTGCCGCTGATCTTTTCCCTACTGCCCTACTCCCGTACTCCCCTATTCCCTTAACCCTTGATCGCCTCGACCAGCGTCGTGCCGAGACGCGCCGGCGAGGGCGAAACCTTGATGCCGGCCGATTCCATCGCCGCGATCTTGTCCTCGGCGCCGCCCTTGCCGCCGGAGATGACCGCGCCCGCATGACCCATGGTACGTCCGGCCGGCGCCGTGCGCCCGGCGATGAAGCCGGCCATCGGCTTCTTGCGGCCACGCTTGGCTTCGTCCTTGAGGAACTGCGCGGCGTCTTCCTCGGCCGAACCGCCGATCTCGCCGATCATGATGATCGACTTGGTCTCGTCATCGGCGAGGAACATCTCGAGCACGTCGATGAATTCGGTGCCCTTGACGGGATCGCCGCCAATGCCAACGGCGGTGGTCTGGCCGAGGCCGACATTGGTGGTCTGGAACACTGCCTCATAAGTAAGTGTTCCCGAGCGCGAAACAACGCCGACCGAGCCCTTGCGGAAGATGTTACCGGGCATGATGCCGATCTTGCATTCATTGGGGGTGAGCACGCCTGGGCAGTTCGGGCCGATCAGCCTGGATGTCGAACGGTCGAGCCGCGCCTTGACCTTGATCATGTCCATCACCGGTATGCCCTCGGTGATGCAGATGATCAGCGGGATCTCCGCTTCGATCGCTTCCAGGATCGCTTCGGCGGCACCTGCCGGCGGCACATAGATGACGGACGCGTTGGCGCCGGTCTTTTCCTTGCCCTCGGCGACGGTGGCGAAGATGGGCAGGCTTTCGCCCTTCGAACCGGTCCAGGTCTCGCCACCCTTCTTGGGATGGATACCGCCGACCATTTTCGTGCCGTGATAGGCCAGCGCCTGCTCGGTGTGGAACGTACCGGTCTTGCCGGTCAGGCCCTGCACGAGAACCTTGGTGTTCTTGTCGACGAGAATGGACATGGGAGCCCTTTTTAAAAACCGTTGATCGAGGAAGGCATGGTCAGAGCCGCTTCAGGTCTGAGACAGTGAGGTCGCTCTTGGCATTGCCGGTGTTGAGCGTCGTTGCCGGTTCGAACATCAGCACGACAGGCTGTTCGCTGAGCGAACGAGGCCGATGCTCGACGCCGCGCGGCACGACGATGAAGTCGCCCTCGCCGAGTTCGACCGGACCGTCGCGGAAATCGATCGCGATCCTGCCGCGCAGCACGAGGAAGGCTTCATCCTCATTGTCATGCGCGTGCCAGTCGAAGGTCTCGCCGAACTTGGCGACTTTCGCCTGGCTGTCGTTCACGTCGCCGGCGATATGCGGATCGAAGACCTTGGTGATCTTCGCATCCGCCGCCTCGACGAGGTTTATCTTGCGCGGAGGCATCCGCTCAACCCTTCACCGCCGCCACGATCTTCTTGGCTGCGTCATCGAGATCGTCGGCGGAGACCACATTGAGGCCGCTGTCGTTGATGATCTTCTTGCCGAGCTCGGCATTGGTGCCTTCGAGACGCACCACCAGCGGCACCTTCAGGCCGACTTCCTTGACCGCGGCGATCACGCCTTCGGCGATGATGTCGCACTTCATGATGCCGCCGAAGATGTTGATCAGGATGCCCTTGACCGCCGGATCCTTGGTGATGATCTTGAACGCAGCCGTCACTTTTTCCTTGGAAGCGCCACCGCCGACATCGAGGAAGTTCGCGGGCTCGGCGCCATAGAGCTTGATGATGTCCATCGTCGCCATGGCAAGGCCGGCGCCGTTGACCATGCAGCCGATATTGCCGTCGAGCGCGACATAGGCGAGGTCGTATTTCGACGCCTCGATCTCCTTCTCGTCCTCTTCGGTGGTGTCGCGCAGTTCGAGCACGTCGGGATGGCGGAACAGCGCGTTGTTGTCGAACGACACTTTCGCGTCGAGCACGCGCAGCCGGCCGTTCTTCATGACGATCAGCGGGTTGACCTCGAGCAAGCTCATGTCCTTCTCGACGAAGGCCCTGTAGAGGATCGGGAACAGCGTATCGCCGTCCTTGGCCGCATCGCCGTCGAGCTTCAGCGCGCTGTTGAGCGCCTTCACATCGGCTGATATCACACCCTTTTCCGGGTCGATGGCGACAGTGATGATCTTTTCCGGCGTGTCATGGGCGACCGCCTCGATGTCCATGCCGCCTTCGGTCGAGACGACAAAGGCAACGCGGCCAACCGTGCGGTCGACAAGGATCGACAGATAAAGCTCGCGCTCGATGTCGGCGCCGTCCTCGATATAGAGGCGGTTGACCTGCTTGCCGGCCGGGCCGGTCTGCTTGGTCACCAGCGTGTGGCCGAGCATCTCGTTGGCATTGGCGACCACTTCGGCCACCGACTTGGACAGCCGCACGCCGCCCTTGGCCTCGGGGCCGAGCTCCTTGAACTTGCCCTTGCCGCGGCCGCCGGCATGGATCTGGCTCTTCACCACATAGAGCGGGCCGGGCAGCGCCTTGGCGGCGGCTTCCGCCTCGCTCGCCTTGAACACCGGCACGCCTTCGGCCACCGGCGCGCCGAACGTCTTCAGCAGCGCCTTGCCTTGATATTCATGGATGTTCATGTGGATTTTCTCCGGATCACTTACTGGAGGTTCACTTCGACGCCAGGTGCGGCGCGATCTTGACGCAGGCCTCGGTCAGGCCCTGCACGGTCGCCACCGAACTGTCGAACATCTTCTGCTCGCTCTTGTTGAGGTCGATCTCGATGATGCGCTCGACGCCACCGGCGCCGATCACCACGGGAACGCCGACATAGGTGCCCTTGACGCCATATTGGCCGGAGAGGTGCGCGGCGCAAGGCAGCACGCGCTTCTTGTCCCTGAGATAGGCTTCGGCCATCTGGATCGCCGAGGCCGCCGGCGCGTAGTAGGCCGAGCCGGTCTTGAGCAGCCCGACGATCTCGGCGCCGCCGTCACGAGTGCGCTGCACGATCTGGTCGAGCTTCTCCTTCGAGGTCCAGCCCATCTTGACGAGGTCGGGCAGCGGAATGCCGGCCACCGTCGAATAGCGGATCATCGGCACCATGGAATCACCGTGGCCGCCGAGCACGAAGGCGGTGACGTCCTCGACCGAAACCTTGAATTCCTCGGCCAGGAAATAGCGGAAGCGCGCGCTGTCGAGCACGCCGGCCATGCCGACGACATGGGTCTTGGGCAGGCCGGAGAACTTCTGCAGCGCCCAGACCATGGCGTCGAGCGGGTTGGTGATGCAGATGACGAAGGCCTTCGGCGCGTACTTCTTGAGGCCGGCGCCAACCTGTTCCATGACCTTCAAATTGATGCCCAGCAGATCGTCGCGGCTCATGCCTGGCTTGCGCGGCACGCCGGCGGTGACGATGCAGACATCCGCGCCCTCGATGCCGGCGTAATCGTTGACGCCGGTCAGCCGGGAGTCGAAGCCATCGACCGGCGACGACTGCGCGATGTCCAGCCCCTTGCCCTGCGGCGTGCCCTCGGCAATATCAAACAGCACCACGTCGCCGAGGTCCTTGAGGCCGATCATGTGGGCGAGCGTGCCGCCGATCATGCCAGAGCCGATGAGCGCTATCTTGTTGCGTGCCATGTCAGGATGTTTTCCCTTTGTCTGTGACGGCGCCAGTACGGCGTCGAGGAAGAGGCCGGAATGCTGCGGGGAACCGCGAATTTTCGCCGCACCCAATAGCTCCGGTGCAAGATAAATTCAAACGATTATTTTGGAGTGAGCATTTTCAATCGGTTAGATCAGTTGGGATTTACGTAAACGTCAAAGTTTGTAAGCCGACTTGGGAGAATTTACACAATGACCATGGAAATCCGAAGACTAGAAGCGGGCGATGACGCCCTTGTGATGCAAGTCGCTGACAATGTGTTCGACGAACCGGTGAGGCCGGACCGGCTCGCAGCCTACCTCTCGCAATCCGGCCATTTCATGGTCGTCGCGATCATCGACGGCGTCGTTGTCGGCCAATGCGCCGCCGTCATCCACCGCCACCCCGACAAGGTGACGGAACTCTATATCGACGAGGTCGGCGTGTCGCCCGCCTTCCAGCGCCAGGGCATCGCGCGTAGAATGCTGGACGCAATGTTCGAAATCGGCAGGGAGAACGGCTGCGAAGAGGCGTGGGTCGGCACCGAGCCGGATAATGTCGCCGCCCGCGCGCTCTACGCGTCGCGCAAGGAGCCACACGGGCCGGCCGAGGATTTCGTCATGTATGTCCATAGGCTGTAGGGGGCCGCACGCCCCTGCTTCGCAGGACATCTCCCCTGCACCGGGTAGCGGCGCATCCAGCATTCGCTACAAGCATCATCGGCCGGAGTTGGTTGCTCAGGCGTAAGGTGTGCCTGCCATCGCGGCCTTCACGCCGATGGTTCCCCTGTCGACAAGAGCGAGAAAGGCGGCTTTCGCCTCCTCTCTATCTCGTCTCTGTCGAAAGGTCCGGTGAGCCTGGATGAAGGCCACGCTCCATGTCGCCAGGAGCAGGCCGGCCGCCAGATGGGCGTCGGGATCGGCGGGGTCTCGGCCCACGCATTCGGCAAGCGTCACCGCCACGACTTCAGCCAGTTCGTCACGGATCGCCCTGACACGAGCCTTGAGGGTTTCGCTGCCCTCGATCGTCTCGATGAAGCACTGGCTCCTGGGAGAAAATTCGACGACGGGGCTCTGCTGCGCAATCAGCCGATGCGCGAGCAGACGTAATGTCTCGATCAGAGCGACGCCGGGATCGCGCCGGCGCAAGGCGTCGCGCAGCATCTCGCGCCCCTCCTCGTCACGGTCGAACAGCATGTCCTCCTTGCGGGGGAAGTGATTGAACACCGTCATGCGTCCGACGTCGGCGGCATCAGCGATCTCGTCCACCGTCACATGATCAAAACCCCGCGCAAGGAAGAGGCGGGTGGCAGCCGTGGAAATGGCTTGCCGCGTGGCGAGGCGTTTACGGGATCGGCGATCGGATGGCATCGACATGGCCTCCTGATAGCACGGTAAATATACTGAGTACATATTTGTATTGACATGCACCAGGTCGGCAATTTATGTACTCAGTACACATTGGAATTCAGTACGCAAATGATCTAGGCCGTTTTTACCGCTATCAAGCCGGTTGGGTGGCGTGCGCACGGATGGCGGAAAGCCACAGGAGACGTTCATGAAGGCAGTTCAGTTCAGCGAGTATGGAGGCCCGGAGGTCGTTCATATCTTCGAGGTCGCCGAGCCGCATGCCGGCCCAGGCCAGGTGCGGATTGCCGTCCGCGCCGCCGGGGTCAACCCCTCGGACTGGAAGCGCCGGGACGGGCAATACCGCGATTTCGAGGCGGTCGCTTTTCCCTCGGGCTTCGGCGTCGAGGCGTCGGGCGTCGTGGACGAGGTTGGTCCGGGCGTTTCCAACGTGTCGGTCGGAGACGCCGTCTTCGGCTTCGGCGAAAACACGATGGCTCAACATGCGGTTCTCACACATTGGACCCGCAAGCCGGACGGCCTGTCGTTCGAAATCGCCGGCGGCCTGCCGGTGATCGTCGACACGGCAACGCGCGCCCTTGACGAAGTGGGCGTGAAACCCGGTCAGACGCTCTTGGTGAGCGGTGCCGCCGGTGGGATCGGTTCGGCCGTCATCCAGTTCGCGCGGCTGCGCGGGATCATCGTGATCGGCACCGCGAGCGCACAAAAGCATGACTATCTGCGTGAGCTCGGCGCCATCCCGACGACATATGGACCAGGCCTGGCGGACCGCGTCGGGGAGCTCGCGCCGCAGGGCGTCGACGCCGCGCTCGATCTCGCAGGCTCGGGGATCATCCCGGAGTTGATCGAAATTGTCGGTGATCCCCAGCGCGTTCTTTCCGTCGCCGACTTCTCGGCCGAACAGTACGGCGCGAAATTCTCCCACGGGCCTCCAAAAGACCCGGAGCCGATCTTTGCCGATGTGGCCCGGCTCTACTCCGAGGGCCTTTTCCATCTGCGCGTGGAGCAGACCTTTCCGCTCGAGCAGACGGCAGAGGCGCAGCAAGTCAGCGCCCGGGGGCGCGTGACCGGCAAGCTCGTCATTTCCATCGCCTGAACCCATAGGCATCAAGGCCGGCGCAGCGGGAAGACATCCAGGCGCATTGCCACCTGGATGCGAACCCTGCCGGCCATTCCCCTTGGACCCCCACCATGAACAGACCGCTTATCGTCATCTTTGCCGCCATTGGCCTCGACGCCGTGGGCCTGGGGCTCATTTTCCCTATTCTGCCGCGGCTTCTCGAGGAGGTGGCGCAGACAAAGGATATCGCTGTTTATATCGGGATCATGACGGCGCTCTACGCGGTCATGCAGTTCGTCTTCGCGCCCGTGCTCGGCGCCTTGAGCGACAATTTCGGCAGGCGTCCCGTGCTGCTCATCTCGCTCGCGGGCGCGGCGATCAACTATGTCGTCATGGCCTTCGCGCCACAGCTTTGGATGCTGCTGCTCGGCCGCGCAATCGCCGGCCTAACCAGTGCCAATATCTCCGTGGCGAGCGCCTACATCACCGACATCACGCCGCAGGACAAGCGCGCCCATCGCTTCGGCCTGTTCAATGCCATGTTTGGCGCCGGCTTCATCATCGGGCCGGTTCTCGGCGGAGTGCTCGGTGACCACTGGCTGCGGTTGCCCTTCATCGCCGCCGCCGTGCTGAACGCCTGCAATCTCCTGCTGGCCTTGTTCATCCTGCCGGAATCCCGCACCCCGGCCCGCCAGAAGATCGATCTGGCCGCGCTCAATCCGCTTCGGCCGCTGCGCTGGGTCTTCTCGATGAAAGGACTTGTTCCCATCATCCTCGTGTATTTCATCATGAGCGCCGGCGGCGACGCCTACGGCACCTGCTGGGCGTTGTGGGGCTTCGACACGTTCCAGTGGAACGGCCTCTGGATCGGCCTTTCGCTGGGCACGTTCGGTCTCTGCCAGACGCTGGTGCAGGCGTTCCTGCCCGGCCCGGCGACCAGACTGTTCGGCGAGCGCTGGGCCGTTGTCGTCGGCATTGCCTGCGCCTGCATCGCTCTTGTCGCCATGGCCTTCGCCAGCCAGGGCTGGATCGTGTTCGCCATCATGCCGATCTTCGCCCTTGCCGGCATCGGCACGCCATCGTTTCAGGCGCTCGCCACAAGGCAGGTCGACGAGGCCAGCCAGGGCCAGCTCCAGGGCGTGCTGACATCGGCTGTCAGCCTCGCCTCCATCGTCGCGCCGCTGGCGTTCTCGACATTCTACTTTGCCGTCCAGAAGCAGTGGCCGGGGGCAATCTGGCTTTCGGTGATTGCCATCAATGCCATCGCGGTTCCGCTGGTTCTCCTCAGCACCCGGACTGTCCGCTCCATGCAGCCCGTGAGCTTGTAATGAGTTGCGGACGCGGGATCGCGACAGAACGACTTTCTGGAAATTCAGGTCCGCGCCAGCGGTGCTTCGGCGGGCGCCGCCTTCGCCTTCTGCCGCTCCGCCCAGTCTTCCAGCCAGTCGCGGCTCTGCATCTCGATCAGTCGCGATGCCGTGCGCTCGAACTCGAAAACCTCGACGCCCCGCTTGGCCACGTAGAGTTGCGGCGGCGGGGCCTCGGCACTCACCACCAGCCGCACATGATGGTCGTAGAGCGTGTCGATCAGCAGGATGAAGCGCTTGGCCTCGTTGCGCTTGCCTTCGCCCAGCACCGGGACGTGATCGATGAAGATGGTTGAGAACCGCGCGGCTATGGCCAGGTAATCGCGGGCGCCAAGCGGCTTTTCGCACAGTTCGGCGAAGGTAAACCGTGCCGCGCCGTCGGCCGCGCGTGGCACGACCACCTGCCGTCCCTTGATGGTCAGCGAGGTCTCCGAGGCCGGTTCGCCGCGCGTCATTGTGCGCCACGCCTCGTCGAGCGCCCGATCGGCCGCCGCATCGGCCGGCGTGACATAGACCGCCGTGCGGGCGAGCTTTTCCAGCCGGTAATCCTTGTCGGTGTCGAGCGAAAGCACATGCGCGTGCCGCTCCAATATGGCGATGAACGGCAGGAAAAGCTGGCGGTTCAGGCCGTCGCGATAGAGGTCGTCCGGCGCCACGTTGGACGTGGCGACCAGCACCACGCCGCTGGCAAACAGCGCCGAGAACAGCCGCGACAGGATCATCGCGTCGGCGATGTCGGTGACCGAGAATTCGTCGAAGCACAGCACCCAGGCCTGTTCGGCAAGCGCCTTGGCCACGGGCGGGATCGGATCGTCCTCCTTGACCTCGCCATTCTTGCGCGCCTGCCGGTGCTTCTGGATACGGTCCTGCACGTCGGCCATGAAGTCGTTGAAGTGGACGCGGCGCTTGCGCCTCACCGGCACCAGCTCGAAGAACATGTCCATCAGCATGGTCTTGCCGCAGCCGACGCCGCCATGGATGTACAGGCCTTTGACGGCTTCGTGCGTCTCGCGCTTGCGGGCGAACAGCCAGCCCAGCGCGCTCGACTTGTGCGCAAGCCGCTTTGCCGAGATCTCGTCGGTCAGCCGGTCGAGCGCGGCAGTGATTCGTTCCTGCGCCGGATCGCGTTCGATCGCACCGGTTTCCACCAGATGGTCGTAGCGCTGCCTGACGGTCGCATGGGTCTGGAGGCCGTCACGCAGATGCATCGGTCACGTCGTTCCGGAGCAATTCCAGGAAAAGTGTGTAGCGGTTTTCCGTCCGGAATTGCGTAAAAACAAACAAGAAGAAGTCAGGCTTACCTTGTAAGCGAAATCGGCTGGCCGTTGGAAGTCTGGCCGTCGAATTTCGAGCCGCCCGAGGAATAGCCGCGCCAGCGTGCCGCCATTGTCGTCATAGAGCGTCAGCTGCTTGCCGGAAACGTTCCAGGACTTGATACCGTCGATCGGCGCCGGACAATGCAGCGGTCCGGCGCGGAAGCCGGCGCCGAACTTGGTCTGCGGCGTCGCGATCTTGCAGCTCTGGCCGGAAACGCTGGCGCTCCATACGCCGGCGACGCTGGCCGCGGTCAGATCGGCCGCCCCGGTGGGAGCCGAACCATCCGGCGGCAATGAGGCCACCTGGGTGTTGCCTTGCGGCGCGGTCGGGAATTGCGATGGATCGGTGGTGCCGGGCGCCGCTGGCGGCGGCAGCTGGTTGGCGGTCACCTTGCCGGCGGGCGCGGCTTGCAGCGGTGCGGGCTGCTGTTCATCCATCGACGAGAACCGCGAGGTTGAGCAGCCGCTCGCAAAAAGAGCGGCCAGTGATACGGCCACCAGACCGGTTTTCGAAAAATTCATTCCAAACCTCCGTCGGATCGGCGGGGCTGCCGTCCGCGCAATGTCACCCCCACCAAGATGGAGAAGGTGGCGAAATTTCAACCCGATATGGTCAAAATACGGTTTGCAACAACGTCTGTTGCAAATTTGTCGCAACCAGCCGCCGTCGGCGCTCTTCAAGACCCGGCGTTGAGCCTGCCTTGCGTCAAGCCTTGCCGACACTATGTTCGGCACGAGAAACCGGCTGGAGGCGAATCTTGGCTGCACGAAAGAAAGCCGCCAATCGCTACTACAGCGGCCCACTGAGCGACCATTTCGACGGCACTCTGTTCTTCAATCCCGACGGCAGGCTACCCGGTCGTTTCACCGACCTCCTGAAATGGCAGTTGAGCGGAAAACGTTCGAAATGGCCGGAGACCAACCCAAGCCCGTTTCCGCAAGCAAAGCCGGCCGCACGCATCGATGGCGCCGAATTGCTGATAACCATGGTCGGCCACTCCTCGCTGCTCATCCAGACGGCCGGGCTGAACATCCTCACCGATCCCGTATGGTCGCAGCGCGCGTCGCCGTTTTCCTTTGCCGGACCGAAACGGGTCAACCCACCGGGCATCGCCTTTGCCGACCTGCCGCCGATCGACCTCGTGCTGGTCAGTCACAATCATTATGACCATCTCGACCTCCCGACGCTGAAGCGGCTCAAGGCGGGACATGATCCGCTGGTGGTCACGCCGCTCGGCAACGATGCCATCATTGACGACGGCGTTCCCGGCATGCGGCTTTCGGCGCATGACTGGGGCGATCGCCTCGACATCGGCAAAGGGACAGCGATTCACATCGAGCCCGCGCATCATTGGTCGGCGCGCGGCGCGCGCGACAGGCGCATGGCGCTGTGGGCGGGCTTTGTCATCGAAACGCCAGCCGGGAAGATTTATTTCGCCGGCGACACCGGATTTCACGATGGCATTAATTACCGGCTGATGGCGCAAAAGCATGGCGGCTTCCGCTTCGCCATCCTGCCCATCGGCGCCTACGAGCCGCGCTGGTTCATGGCGTCGCAGCACCAGAATCCGCAAGAAGCCGCGCAAGGCATGAGACTGTGCAACGCCGCCTATGCCGCCGGATGTCACTGGGGCACGTTCCAGCTGACCGACGAGCCTATCGACGAGCCCGTCGAGAAACTGAACCAGGCGCTCGACAACCAAGGCATCCCGCGTGAACGCTTTCGCGCCTTGCGGCCGGGCGAGGCGTGGGACGTCCCGGAGATCGAGCACCGCTGAGTTCGGCATTTGGTCGTTTACGCCACCACGATTTTCACCGATGGTCCCGCGAGCAGCAAAGGGGAATGCAGATGAAATCAATTATGGCGGTTGTGTTGGCGTTGATGGTTTCAGCACCGGCAGCACTGGCCGGCGAAATCAGCGACCGCGCCACGGAGGCCGAAAAGCTGCTGCAATCCGGCGATTCCGCCGGCGCGTTGGAGAAATTCCGCAGCGCCGAGGACGCCCTATGGCAGGCAATGTCGCTCGCCATTATGAACGTCAAGCAAGTGGATTCGGCCACCGGCTTCGGAATCTACAGCGAACGCGCCAATCATACCTACAAACCGGGCGAGAAGATCTTTCTGTACATGGAACCGGTTGGATATGGCTACGGCTCGGACGGGCTCGGCAATAGCCAGATCGCGCTTTCCGTCGACCTCACCGTGGTCTCCGAATCGGGCGAAAATCTCGGCACCTTCGAGAAGATCGGTAGCGTCAAGGTCGCCTCCCGATCGCACAACCGCGAACTGTTCTTCAAGCTGGACCTCTCGCTTGACGGCCTGCCGCCCGGTAAATACCGGTGCGACTTTGTCATGCATGACGAGAATTCGAACAAGACAGCGCCCTTCACCACCGATATCGAGATCGCCGGCTAAGGCATTCCGGTAGGAAGCGGTTTTTCGATCCGCAAGTGTGTGCGGTTCGGCGTTCCCCACGAAACGGCGAACCGCTCAAGGACACCGGCCTCGCAGCCAGCGGAACCCAAGCGCTACATCAGCGTTTTTATGCGGTTCCAATCATGTCGTGCGAGGCATTTTCAATGATCAAGTGGATCATCATACTTCTGATTGTCGCAGCGGCCGCCAGCCTGCTCGGCATGCCAGCGCTTGCCGGAGCCGCCGCCACCGGTGCGCGCATCCTCATCGGCATCGTTCTGATCATCTTCCTGCTCGTGGTGCTCGGCATCTTCGCGGTGACGTAAGAGACCGTCTGGAAATTCTGCTCTGGCGGCCATCTGAAGGCGTTTTCTGCGCTTCCGGTGCTCACGGACCAAACGTCCGCTGCGCTCCGGTTCTCGAAAACACCATCATATGACTCGCCATAGCGAATTTCGAAACGGTCTCTAAGGCAGCTGCACACTGGTAATTCCCGCCCGTTTCCGCCATATAGCGCCAAACGGACACGGAATTTTCGGAGCGATGGCAAGCACTGCCCCTTTCGCCAAGATGAACGGCATCGGCAACGAGATCATCGTTGCCGACATGCGTGGCCGTGCCGATCGTGTAACGCCGGCGGCCGCCATTGCGCTCAATGCCGACGCCGCCACCAAGTTCGACCAGATCATGGCGATCCATGACGCAAGAACTGATGGCACCGACTACTTCATCCACATCCTGAATTCCGACGGTTCGCGCGCCCAGGCCTGCGGCAACGGAACGCGTTGCGTCGTCCAGGCGCTCGCCGCCGACACCGGCCGCAAGACATTCACCTTCGAGACCGTCGCCGGCATCCTCAATGCTCGGGAACATGCCGACGGTCTGATCTCGGTCGACATGGGCACGCCGCGCTTTGGCTGGCAGGACATTCCGCTGGCCGAGGAATTTCGCGACACCCGCATGATCGAGCTGCAGATCGGGCCGATCGACGCGCCGGTACTGCATTCGCCCTCGGTCGTCTCGATGGGCAATCCGCACGCCATCTTCTGGGTCGACCGCGATGTCTGGTCCTACGAACTCGACCGCTTCGGGCCGCTGCTTGAGAACCATCCGATCTTCCCCGAACGGGCCAACATCACCATCGCGCAGGTCACCTCACGGGAAACCATGGTCATCCGCACCTGGGAACGCGGCGCCGGCCTGACCAAGGCCTGCGGCTCCGCCGCGTGCGCATCCGTGGTCGCCGCCGCCCGCACCAGGCGCACCGGCCGCAGCGTCAACCTGATGACGCCCGGCGGCGGGTCGCTGCATGTCGAATGGCGGGACGACGACCACGTCATCCTGACGGGTGCGGCCGAATGGGAATTTTCGGGCAGCTTCGATCCCGCGACCGGAATCTGGGCCCGCGACACCGAAAGCGCGGCCTGATGTCGGCTCTGTCCAAGGGCGTCGATATGGCGGGGGGTGTCGACGTGGTGACGTTCGGCTGCCGCCTGAACACCTATGAATCCGAGGTGATGCGCCGCGAGGCCGAAAGTGCCGGCCTGGGCGCGCTGGCCGGCGGCGCCGTGATCTTCAACACCTGCGCCGTTACCGGCGAGGCCGTGCGCCAGGCCAAGCAGGCCATCCGCAAGGCGCGCCGCGACAATCCGCAGGCGCGCATCATCGTCACCGGCTGTGCCGCGCAGACCGCGCCGCAGGATTTCACCGCCATGGACGAGGTCGATCTTGTCCTCGGCAATGAAGAGAAGCTGAAGGCGAATTCCTATCGCGCGCTGCCGGATTTCGGCGTCAACGACACCGAGAAGGCGCGTGTCAACGACATCTTTTCGGTGCGCGAGACAGCCGGCCACATGGTCGACGCCATCGAGGGCCGCGCGCGCGCCTTCGTCCAGGTGCAGAATGGCTGCGACCATCGCTGCACCTTCTGCATCATCCCCTATGGCCGCGGCAATTCGCGCTCGGTGCCGATGGGCGCCGTGGTCGAGCAGGTGAAGCGGCTTGCCGGAAACGGCTATGCCGAGATCGTTTTGACCGGTGTCGACATGACCAGTTTCGGCGCCGACCTGCCAGGCGCGCCAAAGCTCGGCAAGCTGGTGAAGACCATCCTCAAGCAGGTGCCCGATGTGAAGCGCCTGCGGCTCTCCTCCATCGATTCGATCGAGGCTGACGAGGACCTGCTCGACGCCATCGCCACCGAGCCCCGGCTGATGCCGCATCTGCATCTGTCGCTGCAGTCGGGCGACGACATGATCCTGAAGCGCATGAAGCGCCGGCATCTGCGCGACCAGTCGATCCGTTTCTGCGAGGATGTGCGAAAATTACGCCCAGGCATCGTCTTCGGTGCCGACATCATCGCCGGCTTTCCGACCGAGACCGACGAGATGTTCGAGAATTCGGAAAAAATCATAGGGGAGTGCGGGCTGAGCCATCTTCATGTCTTCCCGTTCAGCCCACGCGAAGGCACGCCCGCCGCACGCATGCCGCAGGTTCGCCGCGAGGTGGTCAAGCAGCGCGCCGCCCGGCTGCGCGCCGCCGGCGAAGCCGCCTATGGTCGTCATCTCGCTTCGCTTGCCGGGACGCGTCAGTCGATCCTGATCGAGCGTGACGGCCTTGGCCGCACCGAAGGTTTTACGCTTGCCGCACTCGGCACGGGCGCGCCGGGCGAGATCGTCGAAGCTGATATTACTGGCCACGATGGCGCCCGACTGATTGCAGCGCCGCTTGCCGCGCGCGCCGCCTGAGAACGCAAAAGCATGGCTGGTTTTTTCAAGAAGATATTTTCGTTCGGCAAGAAGGAGGTTGTCGAGGAGCGGATCGACGAGACCGCACCGCTGCCGCCGATCAAATGGGATCAGCTGGATGCGCTGAAGCCGGCGGCCGAGCAGGTCGTTCCGGAATTCTTGAAACGCGACGAGCCGGTAGCCGAGGTGGAGGTCGTGCCGACAGCTCCGACCGGGCCGGAGGCGGTTCCTTCGCCGGAACCGGCGCCTGTCGAAGAACCGGCACCAGAGCCTGCTCCAACCATCCCACCGGCGCCGGAACCTTCGGTGCCATCCGAGCCCGAAATCCAGCCCGAGCCTGCCCCGGCCGAGGAGCCGCGGCCGGTCGAGCCCGCCCCAGAGCCGCCGGCGCCCGAAGTACCCGCCGAAGAGCCCAGGCCGCAAGAAACGCCCGAGGTGCCAGTGGTGCCGGAGCGCGTTCCGGAACCTGCGCCACAGGAAATCCCGGTCCCGGCACCTGAACAGCCGGAGATCGTTCCGGACTCCCAGCCAGAGCCTGCGCCAATCGAAGTGCCGGCGCCAGTCGAGGCTCCTTCGTCAATTCCGTCTGCAAGGCTTGCCACCGAGGTCAGCGCCGCCCCTCATCCGCCTGCCGGCACCTTCTCCCCGTATAGTGACGGGGAGAAGCGCGCTGATCGCGACGACGCCGCGCCTCCTCCTGCAGACATTGCAGACATCAAAGAAGAAGCCTCAACGCTGACGCCCCCCTCGCCCCGTTTACGGGGAGAGGGTAAGGGGCAGCGCCAGCCTGCGAATGACGTGACGCCAGCCGCCGAAGCCGCGTCCACGATTCCGACGCCACCAGCGGAGATAGCGCCCCCCCTTCGCCAGTCCGCGCCGGTCGAGACGCGGCCCGTCATTGCCGAGATCGCGCCCGAGCCACAGCCCGTCCCGCCACCGGTCCCAACGCCCGAGCCAAAGCCCGCTCCGGGCAAGGTGACCGTGACCAAGAAGGTCGAGCAGAAGGCAGAGCCGGTTAGAGCGCCGGAGCCAGCGCCAAGACGCTCCTGGTTCCAGCGCATGCGGGACGGGCTTGCCCGCTCGTCGCGCGAGCTCACCGGAAACATCGCCGGCGTCTTCACCAAGCGCAAGCTGGACGAGGAGACGCTGCAAGACCTTGAAGATGTGCTGATCCGCGCCGATCTCGGCATGGAAACCGCGCTTCGCATCACAGATGCGTTGGCCTCCAGCCGCTACGGCAAGGACGTCTCTGACACGGACGTGCGCACTGTCATGGCCGCCGAGGTGGAAAAGGTGCTGACTCCTGTCGCCCGGCCGTTGGAGCTCGATCTCAACCACAAGCCGCATGTCATCCTTGTCGTCGGCGTCAACGGTACCGGCAAGACCACGACCATCGGCAAGCTGGCGGCGAAGCTCACCGATGGCGGCCTGTCGGTGATGCTGGCCGCCGGCGACACGTTCCGCGCCGCCGCGATCGAGCAGTTGAAGATCTGGGGCGAGCGGACGAAATCGCCGGTCATCTCCTCCAAGCTTGGCGCCGATGCCGCCGGCCTCGCCTATGACGCCTTCGAGAAGGCCAAGGCGGCAGGCTCCGACGTGCTGATCATCGATACCGCCGGCCGCCTGCAAAACAAGGTCGAGCTGATGGCGGAACTCGAAAAGATCGTCCGCGTGCTGGGCAAGCTCGATCCGGAAGCGCCGCACACCGTGCTGCAGACGGTCGACGCCACCACCGGCCAGAACGCGCTCAACCAGGTCGAGATCTTCCGCAATGTCGCAGGCGTCAACGGCCTGGTGATGACCAAGCTGGACGGCACGGCGCGCGGCGGTATCCTGGTGGCGATCGCGGCAAAGCACAAATTGCCGGTCTATTTCATCGGCGTCGGCGAACAGGTCGACGACCTCGAACCCTTCTCGGCAAGCGAATTCGCCCGGGCGATCGCTGGAGTGGCCTAACAAGCATGCCCCACAGAGGTGCAGACTTTTTGGGCCAGATCATGCGCAAGAAAGAAATTCCATGAACCCACCCATCCTCGAACGCGACCCGTCCGACCCGCGCCGCAAGACGTTGAATCCCGGCCTAAAGTTCCTGCTCGAACTGGGACCTGGCCTGGTGTTCTTTTTCACAACCATTCGCGGCGCGTGGCTGGCCGAGAAGTTCCCGATCCTCAATCATCTCGGTGAACCGATCCTGATCGCGACGGCCTTTTTCATGGTGGCAACGGCGCTGTCACTCAGTGTTTCGTGGATCTTGACGCGCAGTTGGCCGATTATGCCGCTGGTCTCGGCCATCGTCGTGTTTGTGTTTGGCGCGCTGGCGCTGTGGCTTCAAGACAAGACCTTCGCTTTCATGAAGCCGACGATCATCAACACCTTGTTCGGCGCTACGCTTCTTGGCGGGCTGGTTTTCCGCAGATCGCTGCTCGGCTATGTCTTCGACTCGGCCTTCAGCCTCGACGCCGAGGGCTGGCGGAAACTCACTTTTCGATGGGGTGTTTTCTTCCTCTTTCTGGCCGTGGTGAACGAGGTCGTATGGCGGAATTTTTCGGAAGAAACCTGGCTTTATTTTAAGGTCTGGGGCACGATTCCCATCACGCTTGTCTTCACTCTAAGCCAGATGCCGCTGATCCTGCGCCATTCGCTTGACGACAAGACCGGAGAAAAAGCCGGCAAACAATAGGGCCGCCAGACAATAGGGAGTGTGCCATGGAATTCGTCTCGACGCGCGAAGAGCTGAGGACGATCTACAAGACGCCCCGGCCCACCGACGGCTCGATCCGCAAGGAGCTGAAGACGCTGGATGGCCATTGCCGCTCCTTCATCGGCAAGAGCCCGTTCGTACTGATCGGTTCATCCGATGGCGCCGGCAACGCCGACGTGACGCCGAGGGGCGACCGGCCCGGTTTCGCGGCCATTCTCGACGACAGGACCATCGCCATTCCCGACCGGCCCGGCAACAACCGGCTGGACACGCTTGAGAACATTATCCTCAACCCTTCGGTCGGCCTGCTCTTCCTCATTCCCGGCATGAACGAGACGCTGCGCGTCAATGGCGACGCCCGCATCACCGTCGACGCCACCTTGCGCGAACGGCTTGCCGTTGATGGCAGGGAACCGCAAAGCGTCATAGTGGTCACGGTCAAGGCCACCTACATGCATTGCGCCAAGGCTTTCATGCGCTCCGACCTGTGGAAGCCGGAGAGCTGGTACGACCGTTCGACGCTGCCTACGCTCGGCCAGATCCTGCGCGACCAGCTGGCGCTCGCCGATTCCGTCGAGGCGACCGACCGCTGGCTGGACGAGAGCTACAAGCAGACGATGTGGTAGTCTCGTCCGGACACGATTCGTCCTGGCTGGTCCCACACAGTGCTGAATATCATCGTCATTTCCGGCAGCCTGCGGGCAGCCTCCACCAATTCGGCCCTGGTCGCGGCACTTGCGCGCAACGAGCCACCTGGATGCCGTGTCACGGTCTATGGCCGGCTCGGCCACCTGCCGATCTTCAACCCCGATAGCGAGGGCGACCGGACCCCACTGGCAGCATCCGAGCTGATCGACTCCGTCACAACCGCCGATGGCGTCATCGTATCCTGCCCTGAATATGCCCATGGCGTGCCGGGAGGACTGAAGAACGCGCTCGACTGGCTGGTGTCGCGCGACGCCGCAGTCGGCAAGCCAGCCATGCTGGTGCACGCCTCGCCGCGCTCGCTTTTTGCCCGTACGGCGCTGGCCGAGATCATGCGGACCATGTCTTTCGCGCTTTATGAAGACGTGGCGCTGGAGATTGGGCTGTTGGGCAAGAAGTCGCCGGAGGTGGCGGCTATTTTGGCTGAAGCGGAAAATGTGCTGGCGATGCGCGAGGCGCTTTCAGCATTCGCGGAGTTCATCCGCTCACGTTGATCTTTGAGTGGCCACCCAACACGCTTCGTCATCCTAGGGCGGAGCAAGGAGCGAAGCGACGCGCGCATACCCTAGGAGGACGAAGGAACGGCTTCGCCACTCCTTCGTCCTAACCCTTCCTCAGCGTCTCGACATCGGTCTTGCCGACATACCAGTCGCGCGCATTGACCTCTTCAAAAACCACCCAGACGTCGTCATTGCTGAGGCCGGTGGCGTCCATGATGGCAGCCGTGACTTTTTTGGCGATGTCAGCCTTCTTGCCGGCGGGGTCGGCGGCGATCACTTCCTTGACGATGCGGATGTTGACGAAAGGCATGATTTTCTCCCTTTGAATTTTGTCGGCTGCCGTCAGGAAGCCGATTCGAAATTCGCTCTGGCGAACCGCGTGGCGGCAGCGGCAACCGTAGCGCGGCAGGCACCGCGGACAAGCGCGGAAACGCCAGCAAAACCCGCCAAAGAAGAGTTTCCAGCAACCTCAAAAAGTCCTGGCCCCGTTGACCATGAGCCGCACCACGTAGAGCGACGTCGTGCCGGCGATGTACAGGCAGTTCATCTTGTTGCCGCCGAACACGCAATTGGCGGTGATTTCCGGCACCTTGACCTTGCCGATCAGCGTTCCGTCCGGATCGTAGCAATGTATGCCGTCGGCGGCACTCGTCCAGATGCGCTCCTGGTCGTCCAGCCTGAAACCGTCGAACAGGCCGGCCGTGCAGTCGGCGAAGACTTTTTCGCCGGAAACCTTCTTGCCGCCCTTGCCGACGTTGAACACGCGCATATGGGCGGGGTTGTCGGCGCCATGCGTGCGGCCGGTGTCGACGACATAGAGCTTGCTCTCGTCGAGCGAGAAGGCGAGCCCGTTGGGCCTGACCATGTCGGTGATGACAGCCTCCACGTCGCCGCTGCCGGGATCGACCCGGTAGACATTGCAGGAACCGATCTCGCTCTGCGCCTTGTCGCCCTCATAGTCGCTGTCGATGCCGTAGCTCGGATCGGTGAACCAGATCGACCCGTCGGACTTCACCACGGCGTCGTTGGGCGAGTTCAGCCGCTTGCCCTTCCATCTGTCGGCGATGGTGGTGATCGAGCCGTCATGCTCGGTGCGGCTGACGCGGCGGCCCGAATGCTCGCACGTCACCAGCCGGCCCTGCCGGTCGACGGTGTTGCCGTTGGAATTGCCGGACGGTTGCCGGAACACGCTGACGCTGCCGTCGGTCTCGTCGTAACGCAGCATGCGGTTGTTCGGAATGTCGGACCAGACCACATAGCGGCCAGCCGCGAACCACGCCGGCCCTTCCGCCCACCGGCATCCGGTAAAGAGTTTTTCCACCTGCGCGGTGCCGTTGAACAGTCGCGCGAAGCGCGGATCGAGAACTTCATAATAGTCTGCAGCCGCCATGCGCTTTTCCTCCCGGCATCACGTGACGCCGGATCAAGCCAGCCTGCGATCGATATGGCAAGACGGGACATCCGCAATTGTAAGACAAAACGGGAGAGACGGACGCGGCAGCACGGCTCGGCCGGCGCGCGGTGGTTAGGGCGCCATTAACCGGCTATGCGCTGCGCGCAATGCTGCATTGCAACATCTTCTTTTTGCAACGCACCATTCCTATGTCATGCTTCGTACTGATCAAGGGAGGAACAACGGCCGCGAGAATGCGGTGCAATAAAGGGAACACACCCATGATCTTCAACGACCTCATGAACCGCGCTCGCACCAGCATCGCCAAGCGCAAGCACTACAACCGCCTCGTCGCCGAAATCGACAGCTTCTCCAGCCGCGATCTGGCCGACATGCGCGCCGACCGCTCAGAGATGCTGTACCAGGTCCACAAGCAGATCTACGGCTGATCTTAGGTCGAGCGACTCATGCGCCACCCAGGCGCGTTGAGATTCAGGTCAGGCCGAGTCGAGAACGGTGGATTTCGAAAACCGGAGCGCAGCGTACTTTTGGGTGCGTGAGCACCGGAAGCGCGGAAAGCCGCCGTTCGCAGGCCGGCATCACCTGAATATCAGGGCGCCGCAAGCGCCTTGTCGATCTGCGGCAACAGCACGGTCTGCGCCGACTCCGGCGTCAGCGGGCCGACATGCTTGTAGGCGATCTTGCCGTCCTTGCCGATGACGAAGGTTTCCGGCACGCCGTAGACACCCCAGTCGATCGCCGTGCGGCCAGCTTCGTCGACGCCGATGGCCTGGAACGGATTGCCGAGATCGCCGAGGAACCGGCGGGCGTTTTCCGGCCGGTCCTTGTAATTCAGCGCCGCCATGACGAAGCGCTTGTCCTGCGACAAAGCGAGCAGCACGGGATGTTCTTCCCGGCACGGCGCGCACCATGACGCGAACACGTTGACCAGTGTGACCCGCCCCGCGAATTGTGTGGAATCGAGCCCCGGCAGATTGCTGCCTTCAAGCGGCGGCAGGTTTGTCCGCGGTGCCGGCAGGCCGATCAAGGCCGACGGCACTTCCGAAATGTCGCGGCCAGACAGCAGCTGCGACAGGAACAGTCCCGCCAATCCAAGAAAAACCAGCAGCGGCAAAAGCACGATCAAGCGTCGCCCACGCGCCGGCGTATCCGTTTCCATGCTCATGATTTGACCGTCCCGGCCTTGTCGGAACGCCGCCGGATGCCGGCCTCTTCGAGTTCGGCGAGCTCGCGCTTGCGTGCCCGCTGGTCGATGAGGATCCAGCCGATCAGCCCAGCCAGAACAACGGCCGTGATGCCGTAGGCGGCGGTGACGTAAAGGGCGTGCGCGCTCATGCGAGCCGCTCCGCGCAGACTCTCAGCCCGATCATGCCGCTTCGTTCGATCATGCTTTCCCTTAGCCTTGCATCCTCGGCTTCGCAATCTGGCGCCGCGCCGCATGCCACCATCATCCGTGGTGCACGACGGCCTCAATCCGTTCCGTGCCGCAACGCCAGCGCCGCGGAGACCGGCCCCAGCACGGCAAGAAACAGCGTCAGCGCGGCAAGAATGAGGAAGGGCTGCAGGAAGGGATCGGGATTGACTGTTGCGCCATAGCTCGCCGAAACCCCGAAGATCAGCACCGGAATGGTCAGCGGCAGCACCAGCACCGAGATCAGCAACCCGCCGCGCGGCAGCGCCACCGCCACAGCCGCGCCAGCGGCACCTATGAAAGTGATCGCCGGCGTGCCGACCAGCAGCGTCAGAGCCGTGGCGCCGATGGCAAGCGGCTCCATGTTCATGAACAGGCCAAGCAAAGGGGCCGCGACCACCAGCGGCAGCACGCTCCCCGCCCAATGCGCCAGGCATTTCACCAGCACCGTCAAGGCCAGCATGTGGCGGTCGTTGCCAACAACCAAAAGGTCGAGCGAACCGTCCTCGCGGTCGGCCTGGAACAGGCGGTCAAGGCCGAGCAGGCAGGCAAGCAGCGCCCCGATCCAGAGGATCGCCGGGCCGATGCGTGCAAGCAGTTTCAGGTCGGGGCCGACACCGAAGGGGATCGTCGCGATCACAGCGAGGAAGAAGATGACGCCGGTCAGCGCGCCGCCGCCGGCACGGATGTTGAGACGGATGTCGCGGAGGAAGAGGGCTAGCATGATTTGAAACGCCTGTGCCCAGGCACCCCCCTCTGGCCTGCCGGCCATCTCCCCCTCAAGGGGGGAGATTGGCAGTTCATGCATCTCGCCAGTCCTCGAACGTTGGAGATTGGCGAAGGCCGAGGCAACATCCGATCTCCCCCCTCGAGGGGGAGATGCCCGGCAGGGCAGAGGGGAGCGCTGTCGAGCGCCGACATCAAAGAGCTATCCCCATCTTCAATTCCTGTGCCCCATCCAGCCCCAGCGGCAAATGCGTGGCGGCGACCACGATCCCCCCGCCTTCGAGATACTTCCCCATCAGCACGCCAAATCGTTCTTCCGACGCCTTGTCCAGTCCCGCCGTCGGCTCATCGAGCAGCCACAGCGGCCGATGGCTGACCAGCAGTTTCGCGATCGCCGCGCGGCGTCGCTGTCCGGTCGACAGGTAACCGAACGGCAGATGGCCGATGCCGCCGAGCCCAACGGTTTCAAGCGCCTCTTCGATGCCCAGAAAACCCGCGCCATTGAAGTCGCGCCAGAAGCGGAGGTTCTCCGCCACGCTCAATGCCGTTTTCATCGCGTTCTGATGGCCGAGATAGTGACAGGCCGACGCGACCGAGGGGAATTCGCCGCCGCCGCCCTCGATCAGCACGCGGCCTTTCGCCGCCGGCAGCAGCTCGGCGATGATTCGCAGAAGCGTCGATTTTCCCGAACCGTTCGGCCCGGTGACGATCAGTGCCTGGCCGCTCTCCAGCACAAACCCGATGCCGGAAAATACGGGCTCGCCGCCGCGTTCGCCGCCCAGATCTTCGGCGATCAGCCGCATCCTTGCCCGCCCCGAAATCATCGCGCGCGGCGACTGCCGCATCGCACAAATTTGCTTTCCAACTGTCTAGAACTATTCCAGAAAATTCTCTATATGCGGTGCATCCGTGCCAGCGGTCGGCGCGGGAACAGAATTAGCGCCGAACCAGCGCACGCGCCGCCTTGAACGGCTCGGGTTGCTTGGGAACGGACAGCGGAAATGGCCGTACCCGCACCTTTGCGCGTGATTGCATGCCATCGGCGTCCGTTCCCTTTCAGGCTGAACAGACAAGGACGGATCGCACGTGTCAAAATCCCTCGATAGTTTCAACTGCCGCCGCACCCTGACCGCGGGTGGCACCGAGTATGTCTATTTCGACCTCATCGAGGCCGAAAAGAACGGCCTCACTGGTATCGCCCAGCTGCCCTATTCGATGAAGGTGCTGCTCGAAAACCTTTTGCGCAACGAGGACGGCCGCTCCGTCACCAAGGAAAGCATCCAGGCGGTTGCCGGCTGGCTGACCGACAAGGGCACCGCCGGCGTCGAGATCGCCTATCGCCCCGCCCGCGTGCTGATGCAGGATTTCACCGGCGTTCCCGCCGTGGTTGATCTGGCAGCCATGCGCGACGCCATGGCCTCGCTCGGCGGCGACCCGCAGAAGATCAATCCGCTGGTTCCCGTCGACCTCGTCATCGACCATTCCGTCATCGTCGACGAGTTCGGCACCCCGATGGCTTTTGCCCGCAATGTCGAGCTCGAATACGAGCGCAACGAGGAACGCTACAAGTTCCTGAAATGGGGCCAGCAGGCGTTCCGCAACTTCCGCGTCGTGCCGCCCGGCACCGGCATCTGCCACCAGGTCAACCTCGAATATCTCGGCCAGGTCGTCTGGACCAACACCGAGGATGGCGAAACAACCGCCTATCCCGACACCTGCGTCGGCACCGATTCGCACACCACGATGATCAACGGCCTTGGCGTTCTCGGCTGGGGCGTCGGCGGCATCGAAGCCGAGGCGGCGATGCTTGGCCAGCCCGTCTCCATGCTCCTGCCCGAAGTCATCGGCTTCCGCCTCACCGGCAAGCTAAAGGAAGGCGTCACCGCCACCGACCTCGTGCTCACCGTCACCCAGATGCTGCGCAAGAAGGGTGTCGTCGGCAAGTTCGTCGAGTTCTTCGGCCCAGGTCTGTCGAACATGACGCTGGCCGACCGCGCCACCATCGGCAATATGGCGCCGGAATATGGCGCGACCTGCGGCTTCTTCCCCGTCGACAACGAAACCATCCGCTATCTGACCATGTCCGGTCGCGAGGAGAGCCGCATTGCGCTGGTCGAGGCCTATGCGAAGGCGCAAGGCATGTGGCGTGAAGCCGGCTCGGCCGATCCGGTCTTCACCGACCTGCTCGAGTTGGAACTCGGCAGCGTCGTGCCGTCAATGGCCGGCCCCAAGCGCCCCGAGGGCCGTGTCGCGCTGGAAGGCATTCCGGAAGGCTTCGCCAAGGCGATGGAGACCGAATACAAGAAGGCAGCCGAGATCCACAAACGCTATGCCGTCGAAGGCACCGACCATGATCTCGGCCATGGCGACGTCGTCATCGCCGCCATCACCTCCTGCACCAACACCTCGAACCCGAGCGTGCTCATCGGTGCGGGCCTGCTCGCCCGCAACGCCAATCGCCTCGGTTTGAAGCAGAAGCCGTGGGTGAAGACTTCGCTGGCGCCCGGCAGCCAGGTGGTCGCCGAGTATCTGGAGAAGTCCGGGCTGCAGAAGGAACTCGACCAGATCGGCTTCAACCTGGTCGGCTTCGGCTGCACCACCTGTATCGGCAATTCCGGCCCGCTGCCGGCGCCTATCTCCAAGACCATCAACGACAAAGGTCTGATTGCTGCCGCGGTCTTGTCGGGCAACCGCAACTTCGAAGGCCGCGTCTCGCCCGACGTGCAGGCCAACTACCTCGCCTCGCCGCCGCTGGTCGTCGCCCATGCGCTGGCTGGGACCGTCACCAAGGACCTGACCACCGAGCCGCTCGGCGAGGACAAGAACGGCAATCCGGTCTACCTCAAGGACATCTGGCCAAGCTCGGCCGAGATCCAGGAGTTCATCGAGAAGAACGTCACCCGCGAGCTGTTTGCCCGCAAATACGCGGATGTCTTCAAAGGTGACGAACACTGGCAGAAGGTCCAGGCGCCGGAAGGCCAGACCTATGCCTGGGACGACAACTCGACCTATGTGCAGAACCCGCCCTATTTCGCCGGCATGACCGCTGGCTTCGGCAAGATCGGCGACATCAAGGGCGCCCGCGTCCTCGGCCTGTTCGGCGACAAGATCACCACCGACCACATCTCGCCGGCGGGCTCGATCAAGGCGGCCTCGCCAGCCGGCAAATACCTCATCGATCATGGCGTCGGCGTCGCCGACTTCAACCAGTACGGCACGCGGCGCGGCAATCATGAGGTGATGATGCGCGGCACCTTCGCCAACATCCGCATCCGCAACCACATGCTGGGCGAGAATGGCCGCGAGGGCGGCTACACCATCCACTACCCGTCGAAGGAAGAGGAATCGATCTACGACGCGGCGATGGAATACAAGAAGGAAGGCGTGCCGCTGGTGATCTTCGCCGGCGTTGAATACGGCAATGGCTCGTCGCGCGACTGGGCGGCCAAGGGAACAAATCTCCTTGGCGTCCGCGCCGTCATCGCCCAGTCCTTCGAGCGCATCCATCGTTCGAACCTGGTCGGCATGGGCGTAATCCCCTTCGTCTTCGAGGAAGGCACGTCATGGGCCTCGCTCAATCTCAAGGGCGATGAGCTGGTCGAAATCGACGGACTGAGCGCCATCAAGCCACGCCAGACGATGACCGCCAGGATCACCTATGGCGACGGCACGGTGAAGAACGTGCCGATCATCTGCCGCATCGATACGCTGGACGAACTCGACTACTTCAAGAACGGCGGCATCCTGCAATACGTACTGCGCGATCTGGCAGCTTAAGAGCAGGGATTAAGGCAGTAGGCCGTAGGGAAGGACACGCCTACTGCCTTCTGCCTACTGCCAGCCTTCGCACTTCGCGCACGCCCAGAGCCCAGCCGCGAGAAAAGCAAGGTTGCTCAATGTATTGACTGGTTCGAACCAAAGTTCCGGACGGTCCGCTTGCAACAGAGATCGACCGGGGCCAGGAGATATCGCCACATCGTTTGTTGTTGCCCGATCTGTCTCCCGGCCGGAGGTTTCCGCTGCCTCCTATTGTGCCTTCGTGGCTGATGGCAATGGCAAAAATTTCACCGCAACGTGACTTCCCGTTGACTGTTGCTTCTGCCACATATTCCGCCAATCATAACAAGGCCGGCGCCACCGGC
Organism: Mesorhizobium sp. PAMC28654; assembly: GCF_020616515.1. Taxonomy (GTDB): domain Bacteria; phylum Pseudomonadota; class Alphaproteobacteria; order Rhizobiales; family Rhizobiaceae; genus Mesorhizobium. The sequence continues at coordinate 4,140,758 of NZ_CP085135.1, read as the reverse complement.
GGGAATCGGAACGACCATGGCATTTCGAAGACTCTTGCAGCTAGCGGTGTTCGCGCTGGCGGTCTCGGTGTTTGCCGGATCGGCGGTTGCCGGCCAGAGCGACCGACCCCAGTTCAGCCGGCCGCAGAGCGACCGACCCACGCTCAGCACCCTTCCGATTGACAAGCCGCAGGCCGACAAGCCCCTGGGCGTGGTTGAGCTGTTCACCAGCCAAGGCTGCAACTCCTGTCCGCCGGCCGACGAGTTCTTCGCCGAACTGGCCGCCCGGGACGACATTGTCGCGCTCGCCTACCACGTCGAATACTGGGATTATCTCGGCTGGCAGGACACGTTGAGCCGCAAGGAGAACACCGATCGGCAGTATGACTACATGCGCACCTTCGGCAGCCGCTCCGTCTACACACCGCAAGCCGTCATCAACGGTCGCGTCCACGTAAACGGCGCCAGCCGCGGCGAGGTCAACGGCTCACTCAACCGCCTGGAGAAGGCCGGCGAGGGCATGCGGGTCAGCGTCAAGGTCAGCAGGACAAGCGACCGTGTTATCATCGACACCGGCGACGCCGGGTCGGGCCCCAGCGACGCCCATGTCATTATCGTCTACTTCGAGCCTCCGCAGACGATCAAGATCGGCAAGGGCGAGAACGTCGGCCGCAAGATGACCTACTGGAATTCGGTCACAAGCATCCAGACCGCCGGAATGTGGCATGGCAAGGCACAGCGCTACGAATTGCCGATGACCGAGATTTCCAAGAAGGGCGGCTCCGCGGTGCTGCTGCAATCGGTGGGCAAGGATGGCCTGCCCGGCCCCATCCTGGGCGCGGCTTTCATCCACAAGCCGTAGATCGCGGCACTCGGACCCCTGCAAGAAGCCGGCAGGTCATCCGAATGCCCCGGCACGCAACGCGATAATATTGGGCAGTCTAACCCCACAAAAATCGCCGCGCTGCACTTCAACTGAACTGACGCAGACATGAAAAGACCGACGTCAGCTTGCTTCTGACGTCGGTCATTTGAGTTTTGGGATCGTCGCTCTCGATTTTTCCAAGAGATAAACCGAGGTTGGTTCGATCCGACGCAGACCCGTGGGCGGGGGGCTTGGGGTTTACGAGCCGGTGCCGGACCGAACCGTCTCAGGCAACACCGGTAAATTCGTCGGACATTGGGGCATGAGCGCGGATAAAAAAAGGCAGAAATGTGGCGAAGCATCACCAATTCCAACAGGGCGCGTTACAAAAGTGACTGGACGTGCCGGAATAGCGCACCACCGCCTCGCCTCGCCGGGTCTTGCAATTGCAGCGCGAAGGGGCCAACTTTGGTTGGCAAAGATTCATTTTGAGGGATCGAGGCATGACTGATGACAGCGGCGGGACGGGGGATGGTGACGCATCCGCGATATTGATCCCGCTGTATGAGGCGCGACGCGAGCGCCTCGACCAGCCGGTGCGCTTCGAGCGGCGTGAACTGGACCAGATCCTCAGGCTCTACGGACGCATGGTCGCCGCCAATGAGTGGCGCGACTACGCCATCGACCATCTCACCGACAGGGCTGTGTTTTCCGTCTTTCGCCGCGCCAGCGAAGTGCCGCTGTTCCAGATCGTCAAGGATCCGAAACTCGCCCGCAAGCAGGGCGCCTTTGCCGTCATCGCAGCAGGCGGCCGCATCCTCAAGCGCGGCCAGGAACTCGGCCGCGTGCTTGGCGTCTTCGACGGCAAGCTGAAGCTGGTGCAGGCTTAAAGCATGATCCCGTAAAATGGGGACCGGTTTTTCGTCAGGAATTTCGTAAAAATCAGGCTCTTATTTTTGCTGGCGGAATTTCCGTTCCGGCAGTGAGTCCGGATCAGGCGGAATCGACGCCCCACCGTTCATCGCCAGTTGCATGAACACCGTGTCCAGCCACCGCCCATGCTTGTAGCCGGAGCCTTCGAGGTGCCCTGAATGGCGAAAGCCAAGCTTTTCATGTAGCCGAACCGAGGCGCTGTCCGGCCGGCCGTCGCCAATCACCGCGACGATCTGGCGAAAGCCCGCCGCCCGCGCGGCCTCGATCAGATGCCGCATCAACAACAGGCCGACGCCCTGGCCTTTGGCCTCTGGTGCGACATAGACGGAATCCTCGACGATGAAACGGTAGGCCGGACGCGGCCGGAAGGGCCCGGCATAGGCATAGCCCAGCACGGCACCGCCCTTTTCCGCTGCCAGATAGGGGAAGCCGCCAACCGAGAGCACGTCGAATCGCGCGCCCATCTCGGCGCGGCCGGGTGGCTCCAGTTCGTAGCTCGCCGTGCCGTGGGCCACGGCGTCGGCATAGATTTCGGTGATGGCGTCGAGGTCGGCCGAAGACGCCGCCCGTATCGTGAGCATGCTCATTCCTTGTGCAAGCCTTCTATCTGCCTTCGATAACAGCAAGGACCGGCACAAAAGAAAAGGGCGGCCATTGGGCCGCCCTTTCCAAACTCGATGGTCCAGTCAGACCATGATGCCCGCTTTAACGGCGGTCGCCCATGAACTGCAGCAGAAACATGAACAGGTTGATGAAGTCGAGATAGAGCCTCAGAGCGCCCATGATCGCCTTGCGGCCGGCGACATCCGTGGCATCACCCTCGTAATACATCTCCTTGATGTTCTGCGTGTCGTAGGCGGTCAGGCCCGCGAAGACTAGCACGCCGATCGCCGAGATGGCGAAGGTCAGCGCCGACGACTGCAGGAACAAGTTGATCAACGACGCGATGATGATGCCGAACACGCCCATGATCAGGAACGAGCCCATGGCCGACAGGTCGCGCTTGGTCGTGTAGCCGAAGAGCGACAGCGCGCCGAAGGCCGCGGCGGTGGCGAAGAAGGTCTGCGAGATGCTGGCCGTGGTGTAGACCAGGAAGATCGACGACAGCGACAGACCGACCAGGCCGGCATAGACCCAGAATGTCGTCTGCGCGGCCGAAACGCTCATCGACTGGACGCGGAACGACAGGAACAGCACGGCGGCCAGGGGCGCCAGCATCACCACCCAGCGCAGCGGCGAGCCGAAGATCGCGTAGCCGAAGGAGGTCAGCATCTCGCCGCTTGGCAGCGTGGCCACGGCGGCGGCCGGATTGGTGGTCGTGGCCAGCATGATCGTGCCGATCGCGGCAAGACCCGTGATGAGGAGGCCAAGCCCCATCAGATTGTAGACCTTGATCATGTAGGCGCGCAGGCCCTGATCGATGCCTGCATCGACGCCGGCGCCGGGCACGGCGCGCGTCTGATAGTTGCGAATGGGTTCAGCCATTGGAGTCCTCATATTGCTTCTGCCCCGTCGGGTGTCAGGTCCTTTCGGACCCAGGCGCCGCTGGCAGGGCTCCAGCATGCCTATGGCGAAATATGATGGTTCTTGGTGTCAAGAACAAGTCCGTAACCGGACTGTAATGCTTCGTGAGGCGCACGCAATGCTGTTTTCGGCCTGTAGAGGCTCATTATGACTCAAATTTAACCAAGCCGCGTCGCCGACAGTCGAGGATCAGAGGTTGCGCAGCACCGGAGCGGCCTTCTGCCCGAGCACCCGCCAGGTCCCGGCAAGGCCCATGCCGACCGTGATCACCAGCGAAAAGACAATGGTCGCCACCGCCACTTCCGGCATGAAATGCGAGGGCAGCGTCATGATCCTAGCGACGACGAACCACGCGGCGACGCTACCCGCCGCCAGGGCGAAAACCGCGGTGGCGAGCCCGATCAGCATGTATTCCAGCGAGAAGGCCGATATCAGCGTCCTGCGGGTCGCGCCAAGCGTCTTCAACACTACCGCGTCATGGACACGGGCCCGGTTGCCGGCGGCGAGCGCGCCGGCCAGCACCAGTACCGACGCGATCAAAGCCACGCCGGCCGCGGCCCGGATCGCCGTGCCGAGCTGGCCGACCAACCGGTTGACGACATCGAGCGCGTCCTTGACCCGCACCGTGGTCACCGCCGGGAAGGCGCGCGTGACGGCATTGAGAAGACGGGCGTCATCCACCGTCGAGGCATTCTTTTCGGTCAGTGTCGCCATCCAGCCATGCGGCGCTCCGGCGAATGTGTTGGGCGAGAACACCATGACGAAATTGATGCCCATCGTCTCCCATTGCACCTGCCGGAAATTGGCGATCTTCGCGGTGACGTTGCGTCCCAGCACATTGACCGTGATGGTGTCACCCAGCTTCAGCCCGATCTGCTTGCCTTCCTCGGCAGAGAACGACACCAGCGGCTCTCCGGTATAATTGGCCGGCCACCACGTGCCCTCGGTCAGCGTGGTGTTTTCGGGAAGTTTTTCGTCATAGGTCAGGCCGCGATCGCCTTTCAGCACCCAGGCGCCTTCGGCGGGAACCTTCACCTTGTCGACGTCGACGCCGTTCAGCGCCATCACCCGGCCGCGCAGCATCGGCACCTTGACCAAGGTACCTTGCGGCGCCTCCTTGTTGACCAGCGTGGCGAACGCATCGACATCGCTGCTCTGGATGTCGACAAAGAAGAAGTTCGGCGCCTTTTCAGGCAGGCTGCCGGAGATCTGCTGCCTGAGATTGCCGTCGATCAGCGCCAGCGTCACCAGCAGCGTCAATCCGAGCCCCAGCGACAGCACGACCGAGGGTGTCAGGGCGCCAGGGCGATGGATGTTGCCGATGGCGAGCCGGAGCGCGACCGAGCGCACACGCGGGCTCTTCCTTGCCGCCCATTGCACCAGCGCGCCGACAAGGCGCAGCACCAGGAAAGCAAAGATGGTGGCGCCGACGAAGATCGAGGCGATGCGGCGGTCGCCGGAAAACAGGATGGCCAGCGCCGCCAGCAGCAGCGCGATGCCAAGCGCCGCGACGACATAGCGGGCGCGCGGAAAGCCACGGCCTTCGAGCCCCATTTCACGAAACAGCGCGGTGGCCGGCACATCGCGGGCACGACCGAGCGGAAGAAGAGCGAAGGCGAGCGTCACCAGCAGCCCGAACAGCGCCGCCATGCCGAGCGCACCGGGATAGAAGCCGCCTTCCGCCGGCACTGGAATGACCGACCGCAGGGCAGCGCTGGCGGCGAACGGCATCAGTGCTCCGAGAACGAGGCCGAGCGCGATGCCAAGTGCAGCAATCATCAGGATCTGCACCAGATAGACGGTGAAGACGAAGCCGCCCGAAGCGCCCAGGCTCTTGAAGGTGGCGATGACGCCGCGCTTGCCGTCGAGATAGGCGCGCACCGCATTGGCCACGCCAACGCCGCCGACCACCAGCGCCGTCAGCCCGACCAGCGTCAGGAACTGCGAGAAGCGCTCGATGTTGGAGGACAGCGCCGGTGCCGCGTTGCCGCGCGTGCGGATCGACCATCCCGCCTCCGGAAAATCCTTTCCAGCCTGATCCTGGATTTCCTTGATGCCAGCCTCGCTGGTGTCGGCGGGCAGTCGGATCTTGTAGGCGTTCTCGACCAGGCTGCCCGGCTGGACCAGGCCGGTGGCGGCAAGCCCATCCGTCGAAATCATCAGCCGTGGCGCGAAACCGAAACCCTCCGACACCGCGTCCGGCTCGGTGACAAGCCTGGCGCGCAGTTCGAAAATGGCGCTGCCGAGCTTCAGCCGGTCGCCCAGCTTGATGTTCAGCCGCTCGAACAGCAGATCGGGTGCCGCCGCGCCGAAGACGCCGGACCTTTCGCCGAACAGGTCCTGCTTCGACAGCGCGGGTTCCGTCTCCAGCGCGCCGTAAAGCGGGTAGGCATCGTCGACCGCCTTGGCCTCGACCAGCGCCTGGTCGGAACCGTCTTCGAGCCGTGCCATCGAACGCATGTTGGCGCTGTGCGACACCGCGCCCAGCCCATCAAGGAAGGCGCGTTCCGGCCCTGTCGCGTCGCGCTGGTTGATCTGGAAGCGCAGATCGCCGCCAAGCAAGGTCTGGCCCTGGTTGGCGACCCCGGCGGTGATCGCCCGCGCCACCGAATTGACGCCACCGATCGCCGCGACGCCAAGGGCGATGCAGGCAAGGAAGATCAGGAAGCCGGACAGGCCGCCGCGCATCTCGCGCAGCGAGAACCGGACGGCGAGCTTCAGCGTCTGCGAAAGCGGCATCAGGCCGTCACCTTGACGGGCACGGGCGTTTCGATACGGCCGGAGCGCATCGAAACCTGGCGGGTGCAGCGCGCCGCAAGTACTGGATCATGGGTGACCAGCACCAGCGTCATGCCGCGCTCGGCCGCCTTGGCGAACAAGAGATCGGCGACCTGTCGCCCCGTCGCCTGGTCGAGATTACCAGTCGGTTCGTCGGCGATCAGGATGCGCGGCGACGGCGCCAGCGCCCTGGCAATCGCCACGCGCTGCTGTTCGCCGCCCGACAATTCGCCGGGATAATGGGTGACGCGATCGCTCAGGCCCACCGCCGCCAGTTCACGGGCGGCAACGCCGAACGGGTCGGCATGGCCAGCCAGTTCCAGCGGCACCGCGACATTTTCGAGCGCTGTCATGTTGGGGATCAGGTGGAAGGACTGGAAGACGATGCCTATGTTTCGGCCACGAAACGATGCAATCTGGTCTTCGGTCTTGTCGTTCAACAGTTCGCCAGCGATTTGTATCGTTCCCGAATCGACCCGCTCCAGGCCGGCCAGAACCATCAGCAAGGTCGATTTGCCCGAACCTGATGGGCCGACAATACCCGTCGCCTCACCGGATGCGACATTGAGGCTGACGCCCTTCAGCACATGGACGGAAGACGCGCCTTCGCCGAGCGTCAGCGATATGTGTTTCAGCGCGATGACGGCTTCTGTCAAAATCAAATCGTCCTATATGGGAGGGAGAAGGTCGGAACCTGCTTTGCCAAAGGCCTTCGCCAGAGAATATCCTCGGTCATATGGGGCCTGCCGCATGTCTTTCAAACACACATTTGCCGCAGCCTTCATCCTTTTCCTCGGCATTTGCGGCGCCATTTCGTCGGCGCGCGCCGAACCGTTCAAGATCGTCGGCTTCGGTGACAGCCTGATGGCGGGCTTTGGCCTCGGGCCCGACCAGGGCTTCACCGACAAGCTCGCCGCCGCATTGCGGGCCAAGGGTCTTGACGTGACGGTCGCCAATGCCGGCGTCTCCGGCGATACGTCGAGCGGTGGCATGGCGCGGCTCGACTGGTCCGTGCCCGACGGCACGCAACTGGTCATCCTGGAACTCGGCGCCAACGACATGCTGCGCGGCGTCTCGGCCGATATCGTCAGAAAGAACCTGGACGAGATGCTCGCCAAGTTGAAGCAGCGTAAAATTGCCGTGCTGCTGGCGGGCATGCGCGCCGCGCCCAATCTTGGCCCTGACTACCAGAACGCTTTCGACGCGATCTTTCCGGACCTGGCCAGGAAATACGACGCGGCACTTTATCCGTTCTTTCTCGACGGCGTCGCCGGCCAGCCAGCCCTGCAGCTAGAGGACGGCATGCACCCGAACGCACACGGCGTCGACCAGATGGTCGAGCGTATTCTACCCACCGTTGAAAAGGCCATTGCGTCCGTACAGGGCGGATCCTGAGATTTGATGACACGCCCAGGTCACCTTCCGCCTGGGAAACTTTTTTGCAGGAACTGTGACCAACAAACATCTTGCCCCACTCGAATATCGATGATTCGCTAGGGGGTACAGTTCGATTCGAGGAAGGGAGGCTCATTCATGCCGCGTCTTTTCACCGCCCTCGAAATTCCGCGTGACGCCGCCCTTTCGCTGTCCCTGTTGCGGGGCGGCCTGCCGGGGGCCCGCTGGATCGATGTTGAAAACTACCACATGACGCTGCGCTTCATTGGCGATGTCGAGGGCCATATCGCCGACGAGATCGCCAACGCTCTTGACCGGGTCCACCGCCCGTCCTTCTCCCTGAACCTGTCCGGCGTCGGCGCCTTCGGCCAGAAGAAGCCGCATGCCGTGTGGGCCGGCGTTTCCGCATCGCCCGACCTTGCGGCGCTGCAAGGCGAGATCGACCGCATTTGCCAGCGGCTCGGCATTCCCGCCGACCCGCGCAAGTTCATGCCGCATGTGACGCTGGCGCGCTTACGCAATTCGAGCCCGCTCGACGTTGCCCAGTATCTGTCGGCACGCGGCAATTTCTCGACGCTGCCGTTCCGTGTTGGCCGCTTCGTGCTGATGTCGTCGCGCGATTCGGTCGGCGGCGGCCCCTATATCGTCGAAGAGGCCTGGCCGCTGTCGGCCGACAGCCGCGCCTCAAGCCGTATCGACAACGCTTCCGACGCCGTGCGGATCATGCGGTAGACGGAGGCAAACGCTTCCGGCCCGTCGTAATAGGGATCCGGCACGTCATGTGGCCGGCCCTCCGCCAATTCCAGGAACAGATGGATGCGGTCGCGCATGGCGGCAGGCGCCAGCGCCTTGAGATCGGCGACATTCGACCGGTCCATGCCGAGAATGAGGTCGAAGCGGGAGAAGTCGTCCAGCGTCACCTTGCGTGCCTTCTGTCTGGAAATATCGACGCCGTGCAGCGCGGCGATCGCGATCGAACGCCCGTCCGGCGCCTCGCCGGCATGCCAGCCGCCAGTGCCCGCCGAATCGATCAGCACGTGTCGATCCAGCCCACACTCCGCCAGGACGGCGCGAAAAACGCCTTCCGCCAGCGGTGAACGGCAGATATTGCCGAGACAGACAAAAAGAATAGACCCTATGGGCTTCGCGCTCATCGATCCGACGCTATCTATGTGACGACTTAGTCGAAATAGCATGGGAGGCGAACATGGCGAGAGAGAAACTGGGCAAGGACGCGATTGCCGAGGCATTGGCCGGCCTTGAGGGTTGGTCGTTGGCCGCGGATGGCGGCGCCATCAAGCGCACTTTCACATTCAAGAACTTCTCCGAGGCCTTCGCCTTCATGACCCGCGTGGCGCTGGCAGCGGAGAAGATGGACCACCACCCGGAATGGTTCAACGTCTACAAGACGGTGGATGTCACATTGAACACACACGATCTCGGCGGCCTCAGCGTGCTCGATTTCGAACTGGCGAAGAAGATGAACCGCTATTTCAGCGGCTGAGTGCCTGCCGCGCGTGCTCGCGATTGAGCCGCGAAGCGCAAATCGGCGGCGGCATCTTGTAGCGGACTTGCGCTTTCACCACATTTTCCCCTGCAACCCGTGCGGGAAACAATGCGCGCGGGCACCGCAAGGAGAAACTGATGGCGCAAGAATCCGGTTTTGATTTCTTCGGCTTTCGCGACAGGCTGGGCGACGAGAACGAAGTGCGCGAGAAATTCTGGCGCACGGCGAAGAAGGCCGCGCGCCACATTCCGTTCATGGAGGACGTGGTCGCCGCCTACTACTGCGCCATGGACAAGAACACGCCGCTGCGCGCCAAGGGCATTTTGCTGGCCGCGCTCGGTTATTTCGTGCTGCCGTTTGATGTCATCCCCGACTTCATCTTCGGCATCGGCTTTACCGACGACATCGCCGTGCTGACCGCCGCGATCACCGCCGTCAGCGCCCATATCACGCCCGCGCACCGGCTCGCCGCCAAGCAGGCGATTGCCGACAAGAACTGATCGCGCGCGGCACCGTTGATCCACTCACCCAGCGGCAACAGGGACAGTCAAACTCTTGCCGCTTTCGTGGCCTCCAACTCGAAACAGGGACATCGTTGGCCGCTTTCTCAAGCGGCGGCACGGAGACGGCGGTGGTTTACTGGGGTAAGGGTCCTTTTCTTGAGGAAAATTCACCGTTTGGTAACCCAGATTAAATCAAAATGAAGCGACGGGCAGGACGCCAAGCCGGCCTGCCTCCGCACCATTTGGAATACGGGAAAAACGATGCGCGGATTGATAGCTATAGTTTCAAGCCTGGTCCTGGTGGCCGTGACGGCGCCGGCGCTGGCGCAGTCGGCGACCAAGATCGGCCAGCACAATGCCTGGGGCACCTACAGTTACCAGGCGGCGGGCGGCAAGGTCTGCTACGTGCTGACGGTGCCGACCGACAAACAGCCGCCGACACTCGACCATGGCGACATGTTCTTCTTCGTCAGCCAGCGTCCGGGACAGCAGGTGTCCTACGAGCCGCAGTTCATCGCCGGCTACACTTTCCAGGAAGGCTCCAAGGCCACCGTCACCATCGACAAGAAGTCGTTCTCGATGTTCACGCGCGGCAAGTCGGCCTGGGTCGAGAACGCCGCCGAGGAACCGGTGCTGATCGCCGCGATGAAGACTGGCACCGACATGAAGGTGACGGCGAAGTCGGGCCGTGGCAATCCGACCTCCTATGTCTTTTCGCTGAAGGGCATTTCGGCGGCGCTGTCGTCGATCGCCAAGTGCAAGTAGGCAAAAGCCGGCTTTGAATGAAGGGCCGGGCCACGAAGCCCGGCCCTTTTGCTTTCCAGGACCTGCTCCTCAGCCTGGCGCTGTTTCCGGCGTGGCTTCGGCCCGCCGCCGCCTGATGGCATCGGCGATGAAGACACGCGACAGCGCGTGATAGAGCGGCTCGTGCGAGATTATCCGTGCCGTACCGTAGCCCAGCATCGAGGCCAGCATCAGCGCTATGACATTGTCATGGTTGCCGGTCATCTCGAGGATGATGACGAAGGCCGTCATCGGCGCCTGAACCACGCCGGCGAAATAGCCGGCCATGCCAAGCAGCGCCGCAATGCCGCTGCTGGCGCCGAAGATCAGGCCGAGCGAACTGCCGATGCCGGCGCCAACCGCCAGAGACGGCGCGAAGATGCCGCCGGGAATGCCGGAGATCATCGACAACAGCCCGGCCAGGAACTTCTCGGCGAAGAAGAACCATGGCAGCGGAGCCCCCTCGACCGCACTGCGCGCTTGCACATAGCCGGTGCCGAACGTCAGCCCCCCGACGCGATGCCGATGGCGGCCACCAGCAATCCGCAGACAGCCGCCACGATCAGGGCGCGGCGCAGGGGCTGCTGTGTGTGCCAGCGCCGGATCCGCCGTGTCACCTTGAGCGCCAGCAAGGAGAACAGCGCGCCAAAACCGCCGCCGATGACGCCGCAGGCAATCACCAGCGGCCAGGCGGCAAGAGAGATCGTTTCCTTCGACACGCCGAAATAGGTGTAGTTGCCCAACAACCCCAGCGAGGCAAGACCGGCCAGGATCACCGCCGTCAACACCAGCCCGTTGGTGCGGGCTTCATAGGTGCGGCCCATCTCCTCGATGGCGAAGACGATGCCGGCGAGCGGCGTATTGAAGGCCGCCGCGATCCCGGCTGCCGAGCCGGCGAGGATCAGGCCACGCGCCTGTGCCATGCCGCCCCAGCGCGCCACCTGCAGCATCAGCGATGCCCCGACCTGGACGGTCGGCCCCTCGCGGCCGATCGAGGCGCCGCAGAACAGGCCGACAATGGTCAGCGCGATCTTGCCCGCCGCCAGCCGCAACGAAAGAAGGTGGCTTCGATCGTCGTCGTCACGCAGGTGCCGGGCAGCGATCGCCTGCGGAATGCCGCTGCCTTGCGAGCCCGGAAAGAAGGCATGGGCCAGCCACGCGCAGAGAACAAAACCGAGCGGTGTGATGGCGAGCGGCAGGAAACTGCGCCAGCCGCCCTCATTGCCGGTGATCGCATGGAACAGACCTTGCGCCTTGTCGGCCAGCACCGCGAACAGAACGCTGATCAGGCCGATGGCGATAGCGCCGGCCCAGAATACCAGGCGCGGCTGCCAGACACGCCGCGAGCCCCACATCGCGCGCGAACGCCGCAGCATGGGATATTTTCGCGATGTGCGGGCCATGTCGATCCTCGGGAGGGGATGGCGAGCCCTAACACAGGCAGGCGAGCTGTTAAACCGGAAGCCGGCAAGGACGGACAAAACAGCGTGAGCTGCCATATGCCATGACTCCGCCGCCAAGCTGTGCTATGCGCCGCGCTTGTTTTCCGACACTCTGTGGATCGGGTTCGCCTCGTCCCTATATAAGCACCGCCATGACCCTGTCGCTTGATCTCACTGCCGAAGGTGCCCGTGATGCGTTGCGCGCCCGCGCCGCACAGCCCGAAAAGCCGACGCTGATCGGCCTGACCCGCGCCGAACTTGGCGAAGCCTTGGTTGCTTCGGGCATCGTGCCTGAGCGCCAGGCCAAGATGCGCGCCCAGCAGCTCTGGCACTGGATGTATGTGCGCGGCGTCTCCGACTTTGCCGGCATGTTCAACATCTCCAAGGATTTGCGCGCCGAGCTGGACAAGCATTTCACCGTCGCCAGGCCCGAGATCGTCGAGGAACAGATTTCCTCCGATGGCACGCGAAAGTGGCTGTTCCGATTCCCGCCGCGCGGCGCCGGCCGTCCCGTCGAGATCGAGACCGTCTACATCCCCGAGGAAGGCCGCGGCACGCTCTGCATCTCCTCGCAGGTCGGCTGCACGCTGACCTGCTCGTTCTGCCACACCGGCACGCAGAAGCTGGTGCGCAACCTGACGGCCGAGGAAATCCTCGCACAGTTGCTCACCGCGCGGGACCGGCTCGGTGATTTCCCCGATCGCGATACGCCCGACGGCGCCATCGTGCCGGCGGAGGGCCGCAAAGTGTCCAACATCGTCATGATGGGCATGGGCGAGCCGCTCTACAATTTCGAAGCGGTGAAGAAGGCGCTGCTGATCGCCTCCGACGGCGATGGCCTGTCCTTGTCCAAGCGCCGCATTACGCTCTCGACCTCCGGCGTCGTGCCGGAAATCTTCCGCACCGGCGAGGAGATCGGCGTCATGCTGGCGATCTCGCTGCACGCCACCAATGACGATCTGCGCGACCTGCTGGTGCCGATCAACAAGAAGTATCCGCTGAAGGAACTGATCGAGGCTTGCCGCGCCTATCCCGGCCTGTCGAATGCCAAGCGCATCACCTTCGAATATGTGATGCTGAAGGACGTCAACGATTCCATCGAGGACGCCAAGGGCCTGATCAAGCTGCTCAAGGGCATTCCGGCCAAGATCAACCTGATCCCGTTCAACCCGTGGCCCGGCACCAACTACCAGTGCTCCGACTGGGAGACGATCGAGAAATTCGCAGACTACATCAACAATGCCGGCTACGCCTCGCCGATCCGCACGCCGCGCGGCCGCGACATCCTGGCCGCCTGCGGTCAGTTGAAGTCGGACTCGGAGCGCATGCGCAAGGTCGACCGGCTGGCGCTCGAGGCAATGATGATAGCAGGGCACGGCGAGGCGTGAAGCGTCCCGTCGTGAAGCGCCTGGCCACGATTGCAGTGGGCTATGTTGCCGCCGCGCTGACCTCGATCCTTGTGCCTGTGCTTCTGATTGTCCTCCTGGAAGGGATCGAAGAAGGGAACTGGTCCATGGTTTTCCAATTCGACTGGCTGGGTTCCTTCCCGCTCGCCGTGCTGACCGTGATGGTCTGCGCGCTACTGATCGCCGCCCCCGCGATCCTTGTCGCCGAACGGTGGTCGCTTCGAAGATGGTTCTACTTCGCGGCCATGGGTGCGATCACGTCCATCGCATTCGGTCTTTCAACCCCGCGCTCCGCAGGATGGATTGCTTTCAATCCGGTCTTTCTCGGTTTCCTGGCGACAGCCGGCACCGCCGCCGGTTCGGTCTACTGGCTTCTGGCCGGCCGCAAGTCAGGTCATCTAATGCGCCGGGATTTGCGATGAACCGTCTCGTCGCCTACCTCATCCGCTTCGCCGTCATCCTGATTGGCTACGTCGTCGCTTCGCTGGCGGCCAGCGCTTTCCTCAACATCATTTTCCTCGCCTATCTCGGTTTTACGCCGGAGCATGCGGCACAGCCCGCGACGACCGCCTCACTGATGTTCTCGATCCCCTTCGTCGCCCTGTTCGTCGCCTATTTCGCCTTCATGCCGGCTTCGATCGTCATCCTGGTTTCCGAAATCCTCGGCCGGCGCGACTGGCTGTTCTATGCGCTGGGCGGCGCGGTGGCCGCGGCTATCTTCCTTGGGCTCGCCCACCAGACCGGCGACAGCGACTTCGCCGTGTCAGACACCCACGCGATCATGGCGGTGATCGGTTGCGGCATGGTTGGCGGCATCTTCTACTGGCTCAGCGCCGGGCGCTGGGCCGGAAGCTGGCGGCAAGCCGGCGTGCGAACTTTGCAGGAACCTGATCTCGATCGACGCCCCTGATCTCGGCCGACACCCTTGACCCCGGCCTGTTGCTTTCGCATGACTAGACCATGCCAAAAATGCCGCAGCAGGGCGCAAGGTCGCCTCTCCCACCACTTGTCACGCCTCTTGCCGCCCAGCGGCTGAAGCCGGTCTTTGTCGACAGGTGGAGCGACAAGGTTCGGATCCGCACGCTAAAGCCATCCGAGATGACCAACGAGATCGCGGAATGGTTGACCGATCCGGCGGTCATGGAGGGCCTGAACGCGCCGCAAAAGGCGATGGGGCTTGAGGCTTTTCGCGCCTATGTCGGGAGCTTCGACAATCTGAAGCGCAACCTGATGACGATCCTGCGCCAAGCCGACGATGTACCGCTTGGCCTTGCCGTAATGGAGGTTGACCTCAGGCACAGGCTGGGTTCTCTGCATCTGATCGTCGGCGATCCCGAGAACCGGGGCCGGAACATCGCCTTTGACGCCTCGGTCGTCTTGCTCCGGCATTTCTTCCGTGAGCGCAAGCTGGAAAAGATCACCTTCCAGCCCCTGGCGCGCAACAAAGCGGCAATCGCCGTGTGCGAACGGTCCGGACTGCGGCTTGAGGGCACCTTGCGATCGCACCGCATCGACGGCCGCACCGGCAAGCGCCTTGACCAAATGCTCTATGCGCTGACGCTCGAAGAGTACGAAGAGCGCACAAAAATGATCGCCGCGTCGGGCGTGGCCCGTCCCTATGACGGACCTGGCGTTAGCGGTTGACGATCAGCGCCTGCGTTAGAAGCGGTACGCGATACCGAATTTGACGGTGTCGAGAGATGGCTTGAACCGCGCACCTGCCGTACCGCCGGGGCCCGGATCGATTCCGTCGAATATGTAGTGGAGATACTCCGCCTTCAGCGACCACTTGTCGGCCAAAGCGTATTCGGCACCCACACCAAAGACGCCGCCGAACTTCACGCCGGAAAAATCCGAGGTCGAACTCGTGCCCAAGAACGGATAATCGTAATTTGTCGCCTGAAAATGACCGGCCGCCACACCGCCGGTCGCATACGCCAGGAAGCGATCCGACACCGCATAGCCGGCGCGCAGACGCGCCGTCGCTACCCAGTCGACATCATAACTATAGGCTTCACCCTTGCCGCCGGTAAACGCCTCGCTGTCGCCGAAGTCCGTGTTGCCGACACCGACAAAATCGAAATCCCCGACGACACCGTAGACGACGTTTCCGGACTGCCAATCATGGCCGGCATAAATGCCGCCAAGAAATCCGCTTTTGTGGTAGGTATCCTGAAACTTGGTCGCATCGGCATCGAAGCCGACCGACGAGCCGGCATAGCCACCCTCGACGCCGATATAGGAACCGGCCCAGCTATAGCGCGCATCCTGCGCGCCGGCATCGGTGACCAGCGCCAACACGGCGACCGACGCTAGAAATATGCTTTTCATTAGTCCCCCGAAACACCCTCCTGAGTCGAATAGGGGGAGCTCGGACGGGTCGCAATATCAAATGAGCAACAGTGCTAAATTAAATGTTGCGAAAAAGGCTATTTCGCCTGCGCTGTCAGTATCTTGAGGGCAAAGGCCGAGAACACGCCGGCGAACAGATAATCGACGACTCGCGTCACGCGCGGGCTGGCCTTCATCGCAGACGAGAATTTCTCCGCCGCGAACACCATCGGCGCCGTCACCGGGATCGACAACACGATGAACATCGCACCGAGAAAGAACAGCTTTCCCGGCGCATGCGGGTCATGCGCGGAGACGAACTGCGGCAGGAAGGTCATGAAGAACAGGATGATCTTGGGGTTGAGCAGGTTGACACCAAGCCCGGCCGCCCAGCTGCGGAACAGCGAAATCTGGGGTCCCGTCTTCTTCTCCGGCGAAAAGGCCGAACCCTTGGTGATCGCCTGCCACGCCAGGAACACGAGATAGCCGGCGCCGCAAATCTTAAGCGCGAAGAAGGCCATGGGTGAGGCGACGATCAGCGCCGACACACCGACCACCACCAGCGTCGTGTGGACCAGCGTGCCGCACAGCGCGCCGGCCATCGAGGCAAAGCCGGTGGCGCGGCCCTGGCTCAGCGTGCGCGAGACGAACAGCGTCATGTCCGGTCCCGGCGTGATCGCCAGGATAACGGTGGCGATGGCGAACTGGATCAGCGTCGAGGTATCGGGGATGAAGGACATGCGGCGGCCCTGGAGCATAGGTCGGCGGAGCCATACATGATGCGCCGCGCCGGCGCCAGACACGCACCAATGGTCCAGTGCCTCAAACAAAGAGAGAGATAGAGCGGTTCGGCGTTTCCGTGAAACGATGAACGGCTCTACCGCCTCACGCTTATCCTGGGTCGCTCGCCAGGGACCAGGTCATGCGGGACGCGGCGGCTATCCGCCACCCCCGCCAGCAGGATCTGATCGATCGGCTGCGGGCGGCCCAGGAAATAGCCCTGCGCCTCGTTGCAACCCTCGACTTGCAGGATGGCGAGCTGGACATGCGTCTCGACACCCTCGGCAAGCACCGGGATGTCCAGGCTGCGCCCCAGCGTCAGCACCGCTCGAATGATCGCCTTGGCCTGCGGGCTGCGCTCGACATCGGCCATGAAGGATCGGTCGAGCTTGATCTTGTCGAAGGGAAACGAGCGCAATGTATCCAGTGACGAATAGCCCGTGCCGAAATCGTCGATCGCGATCGTGACGCCCAGCGCCTTGATCTGGCGAAGGACATGCAGCGTGCGGAACTTGTCGGCGACGATGGTCGATTCGGTGAGCTCCAGCTCCAGCCGATTGGGAGAAAGGCCGGTTTCAATCAGGATGTGGTGAACCAGCTTGGCAAGATCGGCGTGGGCGAACTGCACTGGCGACAGGTTGACGGCGATCTTGTAGTTGTTGTCCCACGACGCCGCCTCGCGGCATGCGGTCCGCAGCACCCATTCGCCGATTGCAAGGATCGACCCGTTTTCTTCAGCGATCGGGATGAAGTCGGTGGGCGCGATCATGCCGCGTTCGGGATGCGTCCAGCGCAGCAGCGCCTCGTAACCACAGACGGCACCGGTCGAAACCGAAGTCTGCACCTGATAGTGGAGGGAAAGCTCGCCACGCTCGACCGCCTGCCGAAGGTCGATGGCCAACGCACGCCGCGCACGCGCCGTCTCATCCATGTTGGATTCGTAGAAACAGACGGCCCGCGACATGTCGTTCTTGGCCCGATACATGGCAAGGTCGGCGTTGCTGACCAGCCTTTCCCGATCATCGCCGTCTCGAGGATAGACGGCGACGCCGATGCTGGCTCCCGTGGCGATTTCGAAATCGTCGATCCGCAGCGGCTGGAACAATGATTTTTCCAAGCGCGAGACCAAGCCGAGAAGGTCGTTCTGGTCCTTGAAGCGTTTGATCGCGGCAAACTCGTCGCCGCCCAGGCGAGCAACGAATTCCCCTTCTCCAGTCAGCTTTGCCAGTCTTCTGGCAACGATCTTCAGCGCTTGGTCGCCCGCTGCGTGGCCCCTCAGATCATTGATCTCCTTGAAGCGGTCGAGGTCGATCACGATGACCGCCGTCATCGTCTCCTCGTCTTCCCGCGCCCGCTCGATCTCATGGTCGAGGCGATCGTTGAAACTGACGCGGTTGGCAAGGCCGGTGAGCGAATCGTTGAGCGCCAGATGCTGGAGCCGCTCGAAGCTCTCCAGCCGCCCGCGCTCGTCGATCAGATAGCTGGCGAAACCGGTCGCGGCGACAATCAGGCCAACGACGGCGACGGCGACAGCCATCGCCACGAGGATTTCGGGATTGGTGCCCGTGCTGATGAAGGACATCGGCGTCACCGCCACCGCCGCCATCCCCGTGAAATGGAGGCCGACGATCGCCAGCACGAGCAGTCCGATGCCGACATACTGCGCCCGACGGTAGGGCCGGCGTATGGCCTGGCCAATAGCGGCAGCTGAAAAGGCCATTGAAATGACCAGCGACGCCGCGACATAGCCAAGGTCCCATTCGACGATCCCGGCAACGTGGTAGGCCATCATGCCGGTATAGTGCATGGCCGAGATCGCCAGCCCGACAACACACCCGCCCCATTCCGGGGCGAGACGCCGGCTTTTGTCAGAGGCAATGGTGAAGCCCACTCCGGTTCCGGCAACAGCCATGACCAGCGACACCATGGTGAGAATGGGATCGAATGTGATCGGCGCACCGGGCTGGTAGGCGAGCATGGCGATGAAATGCGTGCACCAGATCGAGGAGCCCGCGGCGACGGCGGTCAGGAACAGCCAGCCCTTCATCTGCACGCCCGCGGTTTTCCTGGTGCGGTCGAGGAGACCAATCGTCACCCATGAACCGGTGACGCACATCAGCGCCGCCAGGAGGACGAGCCACAGATTATGCTCCGTGACGATACAGGATATAACGCGCATCAAGAACGGCCCAAGCCTGAGAGTGCCCGTGAGATCGGGCAAAGCAGCTTCGGCACGCCGCCGGCACAGCTTTGGCCTCATTGTTAGCAGCGGGGCGTGAAAACTTGATTAAATGCTGCAGGCAAATGCAGCCCTTGATTGTAGCAGGTTGTTTGCCTGGATCGCCTCGCCACGCCGCCAGGCTGTCGCCAACCAACCACACGCTGGATCAGACGTCAGGTGTCGCGCGCGCTTGCTCGCTTTGCCGTTCCTGCTAAAAGGCGCTGCGACAATCCGCGACGCCTTTTTGGGGCGTCCCTCATCGACGGGGTAAAAATGTCCAAGGGAAAAGACGTCAAGAAAGTCGTGCTCGCCTATTCGGGTGGCCTCGACACATCCATCATCCTGAAATGGCTGCAGACCGAACTCGGCGCCGAAGTCGTCACCTTCACCGCCGACCTCGGCCAGGGTGGAGAACTGGAGCCGGCGCGCCTCAAGGCCGAGATGATGGGCATCAAGGACATCCGCATCGTCGATGTCCGCGAGGAATTCGTTGCTGATTTCGTCTTCCCGATGTTCCGCGCCAACGCCGTCTATGAAGGCACCTATCTGCTCGGCACCTCGATCGCCCGGCCGCTGATTTCGAAGCATCTGGTCGAGATCGCCAAGGAAACCGGTGCCGACGCGATTGCGCACGGCGCCACCGGCAAGGGCAACGACCAGGTTCGTTTCGAGCTATCCGCCTATGCGCTGAACCCCGACATCAAGGTCATCGCGCCATGGCGCGACTGGTCGTTCAAGTCGCGCACCGACCTGATCAATTTCGCCGAGCAGCACCAGATTCCCGTCCCCAAGGACAAGAAGGGTGACGCACCGTTCTCCGTCGACGCCAACCTCCTGCACTCGTCCTCCGAGGGCAAGGTGCTGGAAGACCCGTGGAACGAGCCGCCGGAATTCGTCCATCAGCGCACTGTTTCGCCGATGGATGCGCCGGACGTCGTCACAGAGATCGAGATCGAGTTCCTGAAGGGCGATCCGATCGCGCTCAACGGCAAGAAACTGTCGCCGGCAACCATGCTGGCCGCGCTCAACGATCTCGGCCGCGACAACGGCATCGGCCGGCTCGACCTGGTCGAGAACCGCTTCGTCGGCATGAAATCGCGCGGCGTCTACGAGACACCCGGCGGCACCATCCTGATATCAGCCCACCGTGCGATTGAATCGATCACGCTCGACCGGGGTGCCGCCCACCTCAAGGACGAGTTCATGCCACGCTATGCCGAACTCATCTACAACGGCTTCTGGTTCGCGCCCGAGCGCCTCATGCTGCAGGCGATGATCGACAAGAGCCAGGACGACGTCGAAGGCACGGTGCGGCTGAAACTCTACAAGGGCAATGTCATCGTCACCGGCCGCAAGTCGAAGAAGACGCTCTATTCCGACGCACTGGTCACCTTCGAGGACGACCGTGGCGCCTACGACCAGAAGGATGCCGCCGGCTTCATCCGCCTCAACGCGCTGCGGCTGCGGACGCTCGCGGCGCGCAGCCGTAAGGGTTGATATCCGAATATTGGGTTTGCTACTTGGCTAACCCGTCAGAGCAAAAGCGGATCAAGAAACCCGGCTACGACGCCGGGTTTCTATTTGGTGTTTCTAATATAGTTGAAATTGAACCGGCTCGAACAGGTTCCCCTTTGACCTTTTGGCGGCTTCATCTAACTTCTCCTGCGGGATTGGGGGGTCTTACGGTGAAAAACACAATTTCTCTTCTACTTGCGACGTTCGTCGTCTTGACGGCATGTCAGTCCTCCCAGGCAACTGCGAAGCGCGCGCCGAAGCCTGATTTGGGCGGGTGCATCAATGAAGTCATGGCATGGGACATCACGCTCAAGCACGACATCACCTCTTTCATGGGCGTGTCGAAGGAGCGCATGCCAGCCCTATTCTGCCAGCGTATCGCCGAAGGCATGCGCAGCGGACGACTCAGCTACTCCGACATAAACGCCTTGCAGCTCGACCTACCGACCGAAATCTGGATGGTCATCAAGGGCAAGTCAAAGGCGGCCATGGCCACGCAAGCCCCGCCGCCGCGGACGTCCAGGTTCCGTATCTGCAACGGTTTTGACGGTACCTTCCAGATTCCCGCTTCCCAGAAATGCCCGTTGAGCGGCTACGCGCATTAGAGAAAGTGATGCGATGAGATCGTTCCGAGGAATTGGGTTTTGACCCTGCTCCAAAAACAAAAAAGCCCGGCGCATGGCCGGGCTTTTCAGTCATATGGAGATTTCTATCAGTTGGCGTCGATCGCCGTGGCGATGCGGGCGATGGCCTGCTGATAGACGCTCGCGTCATTCCAGCCGGCAATGGCGCCAATATTGGCCTGCGCGCTCGCACCCCTCTGCCAGCCATGACCCTTGAGGAAGTTGGCGGTGGATGCCAACGCCGTGGCCTTGTCGCGCAGGTTTCCGCTGCCCACCCCATACTTCAAGACATTCCCGGGCAGGAACTGCGTATGGCCAATCTCGCCATGCGCGGCGCCGACGGACGAGGCGGTCAACGCGCCGCGATCAACCAGCTTCAGGGCTGCAATGGCATGCGGGTGAAAGAACTCCGGACGGCGGCAATCATATGCAAGCGTCAGAATGGCGGACACCGTATTCTGGTTGCCCATGGCGGAACCGAAGCCGGTCTCCATTCCCCAGATGGCGAGCAGCACACCCGGCGACACACCGTAGGTGCTCTCGATCTGACTGAACAGCGCCGCGTTCGACTTCTTCAGCGAACGACCCTTGGAAATGATCGCTGCCCCGCCACGGCGCTTCATGAAATCTTCCACCGAGCCACTGAAAGCCTTGTGAATGCCGCGGTCGACGGAGATCGTCTTTGTCGCGTAGGTGGCGCCATCCAGGGCGGCCAGCCCCTTGGGGCCTACACCTTCGGCCTTGGCCTCGGCGGCGAACCCCGGCTTCCAGGCGTCGAAGCCGGCGCCGGTTTTGCCACAGCTGGGCGCCGCCTGGGTGCCTGTCGCCATCGCGAACACCGCCAAGGCGGCGGCCGCAAAAATCTTTCCCTTGGCAAGAAATGCCATCCCTAGTCTCCTGGTTGCCTGAGTCACGTCCCTGAAATCGAATTTGCCAGCGAAACGCTCGCTTGTCACGGTTAAGAAGTCGTTACGCGCCATGGCGCCATGCTGGCGAATGCGAGAGCCCTCGCCTACGATCGAGTACTTATTGTGGCAAGATGTATCGTTGCCCCAGCCTGGGACAAAATGGCGTGAGCAGATCGTGGAACGCCGGCCGATGCCGGGCGTTGGGGCGAGGCGACATCTGCCGCGCCCGTTACGCCGCATTTGGTGATGTGAGATATCGATGAAGCTTTTCGACTGCCCGCATTGCGGCCATCGCCTCTACTTCGAAAACGCCCAGTGCCTGAATTGCTCCAGCACGGTGCTCTATCATCCCGAGGACGCGCGCTTTGTATTGTCGGGCACCGTCGGCATTTTCCAATGCACCAATGCCGAGGAATGCGCCTGCAACTGGGTCGCTGAACCCGGCCAAGCCTTCTGCCGCGCATGCCAGCTGAACCAGCTCATCCCGGATCTCTCCGTTGACGGCAACCGTCGCCGCTGGATCCGCGTCGAGGCGGCGAAGAAACGCGCCATCTATTCGCTGCTCGCCTTCGGCCTGCCCGTCGCGCCCAAGCAGAACCCCGGCGACGAGATCGGCCTTGCCTTCGACCTGCTCGCCGATCCGATCGGCGGCGGGCCGGGCGGCGAGCGCATCCTGACCGGGCACGACAACGGGTTGATAACGCTCAATGTCGCCGAGGCCGACTCGGCCGAGCGCGAAAAGCGACGCGTCGAGATGGGCGAGAATTACCGCACGCTGCTCGGCCATTTCCGCCACGAACTCGGCCACTACTACTGGGATCGCCTGATCCGCGACGATCCGGAAAGGCTGGAAGCCTTCCGCGCCCTGTTCGGCGACGAACGCGCCGATTACGAACAGGCGCTGAAGAACCACTATGCCAATGGCGCGCCGCCCGACTGGCAACAGGAGCATATCTCGGCCTATGCCACGTCGCACCCCTGGGAGGACTGGGCCGAGACCTGGGCGCACCATCTGCACATCACCGACACGCTGGAAATGGTGTATGCGTTGAATTTCCCGCTCGGCCGGCTGGAGACGGTGGAAGCCGAAGCCTTGCCTCGGGGTGATACGGGCGGCGGACTGCAGGCGGCGCCTTCCGAACCATCGGCCACCCCGGAGCCCTTCGAAAAAATCCTCGCACGCTGGCTGGTGCTGTCCGAAGCCTCCAACTCCATCAATCGCTGCATGGGCTTGCCCGACCTCTATCCCTTCATCATCTCGGACGTCACGGCACGGAAGCTGGCCTTCGTTCACCAGCTTTTGACGCAATGAATAGACCTTGGCTTGAATGATTGCCTGAAAAGCATCGATCCCGTAGACCGACACTCGAGAATCCAATCCAAGGTAATCGCCAGGGAAGCCGCGTGACGATCGATCCAACCGCCTTCGAACGCTACCGGCAGTCCCCGAACGACTGGACCACCCTGCCCCGCCTGTTGTTTGGCACGGCGATCACCGTCGCGCTCTGGGTCGGCATGACCATGGCCGTTTTGTTGGGCGGCACCTATTTCTATGTCATCTGGCAGGCATCGATCGGCGGCTCGCCGCTCTCAGGCGGAGCGGTCCAGAATTTCCTCGCTTCACCTCAGGGCATCCTCACCGCGCTCGCCACCTTCGCCGGCATCTGGCTCGGCCTCTGGATTGCCATGCGCTGGGTCCATGGCGAACCGCTGGCAGCACTTGTCGGTGCCAGCCGCCGTGTTTCGCGATCTGGATTCCTCAAGGGATTGGTGGCGGTGCTGATCACGTCGCTGCTGTCCGAGATCCTGCTCTATCTGCTGCAGCCCGAGATCGCGCGCGGCGCGATAAGCCTGTCGACCTGGCTGCTGTTCCTGATCCCGATCGTAGCGTTGACCCTGCTGCAGACGTCGTCGGAAGAAGCCTTGTTTCGGGGCTACTTGCTGAGAGGCCTGGCCAACCGCTTCAAAAGCCCCTTCATCTGGGCGCTGGTGCCGGGGCTGCTGTTCACCTCCCTGCACTGGAGTTCAAGCTCATCAGCCGCCATCAACACCAGCGTGCTGGCCTCGATCGCCGCCTTCGCGCTGCTTTTGACGCTCCTGGTCTATGCCACCGGCAATCTCGGTGCGGCATTCGGCGTTCATCTGGGCAACAATCTGACTGGATTTCTGCTGATATCGCATCAGGAAAGCTACAATTCCTTCGCCCTGTTCAATGCCAAGCCGCTGGAAGGCCCCGGTTGGACGACGCTGGACGCAGTTCTCATTGCGCCGATCGGCATCGTCTCCAGCCTGCTGACCGTCCTGCTGCTGCTGCATCCGCGCTCGCCGCTGAAGGTCGAACCGGACAGGGCGCGACCTGGAGAAAGCGCGTGAGGCATGCCACTGCCCGGTGCCGTATTTGGCCCGGACCTTGACTCCGCGGCCGATTTCCTGTCTACACGCCCCGAATTCCGCGACGAGTATCACTCTGAGCAAACCGACCAGGATGCCGAAGCCTCTTCGAGGCGGGTGCTGTAAATCGATCCTGGAGGCCAACACCCGGCAGCGCTGAGCGCCCCCGGGTGCTTTTTGGTTTTGGCTTTTGCTTGGCGACTTGACGCGAACGCATTACCTCTCGGGCACCATCCGGGTGCCAGGGAAAAGGAAAACGAATGTTTGAATCACTACAGGAACGTATTGGTTCGATCCTGAACGGCCTGACCGGCCGCGGCGCCCTGTCGGAGGCTGATGTCTCGGCAGCGCTGCGCGAGGTGCGCCGTGCGCTGCTCGAAGCCGACGTCGCGCTGGAAGTTGTGCGTTCCTTCACCGACAAGGTGCGCGAGAAGGCCGTCGGCGCCGCCGTGGTGAAGTCGATCAAGCCCGGTCAGATGGTCGTCAAGATCGTCCATGACGAACTGGTCGAGATGCTGGGCGCCGAGGGCGTCGCCATCGACCTCAATGCCCCGGCTCCCGTCGTCATCATGATGGTCGGCCTGCAGGGCTCCGGCAAGACGACGACTTCGGCCAAGATCGCCAAACGCCTTTCCGAGCGTCAGAACAAGAAGGTTCTGATGGCCTCGCTCGACACACGGCGTCCCGCGGCGCAGGAGCAGCTTCGCCAGCTCGGCGAGCAGGTCAAGGTCGCCACGCTGCCTATCATCGAGGGCCAGACGCCGGTCGACATCGCCCGCCGCGCCGTTCAGGCGGCCAAGCTTGGCGGCCACGACGTCGTCATCCTCGACACCGCCGGCCGCACCCATATCGACGAGCCGCTGATGGTCGAGATGGCCGACATCAAGAAGGTGTCGAGCCCACACGAAATCCTGCTGGTCGCCGATTCGTTGACCGGCCAGGACGCCGTCAATCTGGCGAAGAGCTTCGACGAGCGCGTCGGCATCACCGGCCTGGTGCTGACCCGCATGGACGGCGACGGCCGTGGCGGCGCCGCATTGTCCATGCGCGCCGTCACCGGCAAGCCGATCAAGCTGATCGGTACCGGCGAGAAGATGGACGGGCTGGAAGAGTTCCATCCCAAGCGCATCGCCGACCGCATCCTCGGCATGGGCGACATCGTCAGCCTCGTCGAAAAGGCTGCCGAAAACATCGACGCCGAGCAGGCGGCGGCGATGGCCAAGAAGATGCAGTCGGGCAAGTTCGACCTGAACGACCTCGCCGGCCAGCTTCAGCAGATGTCGAAGATGGGCGGCATGGGCGGCATCATGGGCATGATGCCGGGCATGGGCAAGATGAAGGACCAGATGGCCGCGGCCGGCCTCGACGACAAGATGTTCGGCCGCCAGCTCGCCATCATCTCGTCGATGACCAAGGCCGAGCGCGCCAACCCGGACGTACTCAAGCATTCGCGCAAGAAGCGCATCGCCGCTGGCTCCGGCACCGACGCGGCCGAGATCAACAAGCTGCTCAAGATGCATCGCGGCATGGCCGACATGATGAAGGCGATGGGCGGCAAGGGCAAAGGCGGCGGCCTCATGCGTGGCATGATGGGCGGCCTCGCCTCCAAGATGGGCCTCGGCGGCATGATGCCCGGCGGCATGGGTGGCATGATGGGCGGTGGCATGCCCGACCTTTCGAAGATGGACCCGAAACAGCTCGAAGCGCTGCAGAAGCAGGCACAGGCGGCCGGCATCGGCGGCATGAAGGGCTTGCCCAGTGGTCTTCCAGGAGGCGGTGGCCTGCCCGGATTGCCCGGCGGCATGAAACTCCCGGGCCTGCCCGGCATGGGCGGCGGTTTGCCCGGTCTCGGCAAGAAGAAGTGAGGACGCGATGAACGAAGAGAAGGACATGGCCGACGCACGCATCATCCTGGCCGACTATCGCGCCTCGATCGACAACATCGACGCCGCGCTCATCCACATGCTGGCCGAGCGCTTCCGCTGCACCAAGGCGGTTGGCGTGCTGAAGGCGACGCATGGTCTGCCCCCGGCCGACCCGGCGCGCGAGCAGCAGCAGATCGCACGTCTTCGGCAACTGGCGAAAGATGCCCATCTCGACCCGGATTTCGCGGAAAAATTCCTCAACTTCGTCGTCCGCGAAGTGATCCGCCACCACGAACAGATCGCCGCTTCCAACGGCGTGGCCAAGACCAACTGAAACCCAATCAACGAAATCAGAGTTTTTAGGAGAAAAGAAATGCCACTGAAAATCCGACTGGCCCGCGCGGGCTCGAAGAAGCGTCCCTACTACCACGTCGTCGTTGCCGACGCCCGTTCGCCCCGCGACGGCCGTTTCATCGAGGCGCTCGGCTCGTGGAACCCGCTGCTGCCCAAGGATGGCGAACGCGTCAAGGTCGACGCCGACCGCGTCAAGCATTGGCTCTCGCACGGTGCCCAGCCGACCGACCGCGTGCTCCGCTTCCTCGACGAAGCCGGCATTGCCAAGCGCGACGCCCGCTCCAACCCGAACAAGGCAGAGCCGGGCAAGAAGGCGCAGGAACGCGCCGCCCTGCTGAAGAAGGCGCAGGAAGATGCCGCCGCCGCTGTTGCAGCCGCGGCAGCCGCACCGGCGGAAGCCGCCACCGCGGAGTAATCCGGAATCCACGACCATGATCTCGAACCGGTTTCAGCTTTTCGGGATCATGGCTTGGCATTTACGAAAACGGCGGGCCTTTGCCCGCCGTTTTGCTATCTCGAATTCATGGCCTGGACATCGCCTACCAATAGTTTGACCCGCGCGGGCAATGGGCAACGTATGGACGACCATCGCGACCGCGATAACGGCACTCGCCTCGTTCGCTCGCCCGCCCGATGATCGCGCCGGCTACGGCACCAACCGCACCGCCGATCACGGCGCCTTCAACCGGATTTCCTGCCACCGCGGCGCCGACCGCGGCACCGCCCAGTCCGCCGATTGTCGCCCCGCGTTCCGTTTGCGAGCAGGCCCCAAGCGGTACCAGAAGGGCCATCAAAAGCATCATTTTCTTCATTATCGTTCCTCTCGAACGGAAAAGGCATCCACCCGCCTCGCGCCAACAACGCACGAATACCAAATTTGATCCACTCGGGGCAATGATGACGCCGATTAACCTTTTCTCAACGGGAGAGGATCGCCTTTTCCGATTGAGCTTCATGCCGACCACGCCCGGCCGGGCGATTTCCGCGTTGCCGATAGCCATCAACCTCGTTTGCTGAAGAACCCTGCCGTGGCCGTCACGTCTCACTGTTCGGCAAGACCCTTCAGATTGGCGAGACCTGCTTCGAAGTCTTTGCCGATGAGAGTGTCGAAGTTCATGAACACGCCCATCAGCTTGGCGATGAAGGGCCGGCTGCCGCGCATCGCCCAGGTGACACTGGTGCCGTCGCCAGACGGCGTGAGGGTAAAGTCGACCGTGTTGTTGGCCCTGAACGGCTTCTCGAAATCGAGCTTGAGCGATACCAGCGAGGACGGCGCCGAGTTGATGATTTCCATGCGTCCCTTTCCTGCCTTGCCATTGCTTTCCCAGGCATATGCGGCGCCCTTGCCGCTTTCGGCACCGGAAAGCGTGCGCTTCATGCTCGGGTCGAGCTTCTCGTAGGGCGACCATGTGGGCCAGCGGCTGAAATCGTTGATCAGCGGAAAGATCGCTTCCGGCGGGGCCTTGATGTTGGCCGTGCGGGTGGTGACGAAACCATCCGGCCTTGTCGCGGCGTAGATGAGCAAGGCGGCGATCAGGACAAGCAGGATGACAGCAATGGTGATGAACATCTTTCTATCCTTCGATCTTAACGAGAGAACGGGATCAGCGCGCGCGCCCTGGGATCGCGCAGGAACAGGCCGGCCCACAGGATGATGCCGAGATAAACGC
This sequence comes from Mesorhizobium sp. PAMC28654, assembly GCF_020616515.1. Taxonomy (GTDB): domain Bacteria; phylum Pseudomonadota; class Alphaproteobacteria; order Rhizobiales; family Rhizobiaceae; genus Mesorhizobium. The sequence continues at coordinate 4,112,985 of NZ_CP085135.1, read as the reverse complement.
CGAACAGCGTGTGCGAAAACAGCGGACTGCCGATGCGCATATGGGTGGCGATGGCGCCGCCCATATAGGCGGTGAGCAGGATGGCGCCGAGCACCGACGTGCGCGGCACCGCATAAAGCGCGGTTGAGACCAACCCGATGACGCCGAGCAGCCGAGCGACACTGGGGTCAGCGGGCCAGCCGATCAGCGTCATGGTCTGGGTGACGACATCGAGCGGCGGCAGTTTGATAACGCCGTCGAAAATCATGAACAGCACGATGAGGCCACTCAGCACGCGGCCGGTCCACAATGCGCCAGACGAGACGGGCGCGGTTTCAGAAATACTCATTGGGTTCCCCTCCGATTGGTTCGAGCACTGGCCGTCTTCGCCAGGTCAGACCAAGGACGTAGCACAGGGGCGCGTTCCGACATGGCGCGGATTCTTTTTGATGCTAGACGGCAAAGAACCGGACAAATCCTGTTTAGGAAAAATAGAACTTCTCGGCCGCGATCATTTTCGGCGGCGTCTCGCCCAGTGCCTCGAACACCGAGATTTCGCAGACCCTGCACAGGCCATCGAGGGCGAGGTCATTGGCTTCGGTGCCGAACGGATCCTCGAGCTCTTCCGAAAGCGCGTCGAGGCCGAAGAAGGTGTAGGCGATCAGCGCGGTGAACAGCGGCGTCGCCCAACCGGTGGTCGAGATCAGGCCGATGGGCAGGAGCAGGCAGACGATATAGGCCGTGCGATGCACCAGCAGCGTATAGGCGAAGGGCAATGGCGTGCCGGCGATCCGCTCGCAGCCGGCCTGGATGGCTGACATCGATGCCAGCCTTTCATCCAGGATACGAAAGCCGATCGAGTCGAGCTCGCCTGCCTTGCGCTGCGCATTGGCGCGCCGGCCCATGCGCCTGACCATCTCGTCCGCCGGGTTGGCGAAGGTCGCGGCCGTCTCCGCTTCGGCAGCGATGAAGGCGCGGGCGTCCTTGATGCTGTCAATCTTGCGCAATTGCCCGCGCAGGAAATGGCAGAAGGCAAGCGACTCCATGAGCAGCGCGCGCTGTTCGGTCCGGTCTGGGACAAGGCTGGTCGTGGCACGGGCAAGATTACGGATTTCGAAGACCAGCGCACCCCACAGCTTGCGCGCCTCCCACCAGCGGTCGTAGGCGGCGTTGTTGCGAAACGAGAGATAGATGGACAGCGTGACGCCCACCAGGCCGAAGGGCGTGATGTTGAAGACGCTGAAATCGAGATGGAACTGGCCCGCCACGAGAAGGATGACCACGGAATAAACCGCAAAGCCCAGGATCTGCGGCAGGATGCGCGGCACCACCGAACCGCGCATGACAAAGAACAGCTGCAGGAAGGTAGGGCGCGGGCGAACGATCATCGAGAGCCTTTCACGGACCGGCGCTGGTCCTCAACCACATCTATTGTGCGATGCGATGGATGCGCAAGCTCAGCCGTCAACGACACCGCCATGTCGTGCGCGCAACGAACCGGCCGGACTATCGCAGGGCAGCCGGCACCGATATTGAAAGGCATGACAGAAGCTGCTGCAATCTTCCGTCAAGGCAACAGCCGAGGGAAACAATGACCGGCGAGACCGATCTGAAAAAGCTGCTGGGGTCGATGACACCCGAATTGCTCCCTGACGTATATGTCTTCGCCACGCTGGCGCCTGGCGTTGCTCAACCGGCAGGCCTCGAACCGATGATGCTGTTTCGCGAGCGCGAAGGCACCACGCTCATCTTGCGCGAGGGAGAGGCAAAGGCCGCCGGTCTGCAGGCAACATTCCGCTGCCGCATGGTGACGCTGAACATCCATTCGTCGCTGGAAGCGGTCGGCTTCCTCGCCGCCATCACCACGCGGCTGGCCACCGCCGGCATGGGCGTCAATCCGGTCTCGGCCTTCTACCACGACCACCTGTTTGTTCCGGCCGACCGCGCGGAAGACGCGATGGAGTTGTTGCAGGGACTGGCGGTGGAGAGCCGGGCCTGAGTAGGCGTCAGCACCTGCGGACAAAGAGGATATCAGGCAAGCCCTCCTCATTGGCCGTACCGTCGCCGAAGGACTCCGCACGGAACCCGTGGCGTTCGTAGAAGCGCCGCGCGCCGGTGTTAGCTTGGAAACAATGGAGTTTCACCGCCGACAGGAACGCGGTCGCGTCCATCAGCAACCGGCTGCCGATGCCTTGGCCTGTCCAGGCCGGATCGAGATAGAGCTGTTCCACCCAATCGCCACTGACAGCGATGAAGCCGACAATCTTCTCGCCGGTCTGGGCGACCGTAACCTGCTGCTGTCGCAGCACGATATCACGGATGAAGGCGAGATCCTCGGCTGGCGTGTGGATGACCGGCATCCAGTCGAGCGAGCCAAGGGCTGCCCGCATGATTTTTGCGATAGCAGCGGCGTCCGAGCCGGCGGCCGGGCGCAGCAAGACTTTGGCGGTATCGCTCATGGTCGTTTCACATCAGAGGCGGTGCTGCCTCTCATCCGCCTGCCGGCACCTTCTCCCCGTAAACGGGGAGAAGAAATGCTTCGGCCAAAGGCCGAGCCCGCGACTGCGGGCCGCCGGCCGTCCGGCGCGCCCGCGCAGGGCCAGCCGCGCTAGCGGCGGTGCGGCCCGTGAGCGAGAATCAAGCCGCCTTCTTCTTCGGCTGGATCAGCCCACGCTCGACCAGCAGTTCGGCGATCTGCACCGCGTTGAGCGCTGCACCCTTGCGCAGATTGTCGGAGACGATCCACATCGACAGGCCATTGTCGATGGTCGAATCCTCGCGGATGCGCGAGATGAAGGTGGCGTCCTCGCCGGCCGATTCCAGCGGCGTGATGTAGCCGCCGTCCTCGCGCTTGTCCAAGACCTGGCAGCCCGGCGCTTCGCGCAGGATGTCGCGCGCCTCGTCGGCGGTGATCGGCTTTTCGAACTCGATGTTGACCGCTTCCGAATGGCCGATGAACACCGGCACGCGCACGCAGGTCGCCGTCAGCTTGATCTTGGGGTCGAGCATCTTCTTGGTCTCGGCCACCATCTTCCACTCTTCCTTGGTGGAGCCGTCGTCAAGGAAGACGTCGATATGCGGAATGACGTTGAAGGCGATGCGCTTGGTGAACTTCTTGACCTCGACGCCATCGGCGACGAACACGGCACGCGTCTGCGTGAACAGCTCGTCCATGCCTTCCTTGCCGGCGCCCGACACCGACTGGTAGGTGGCGACGACAACGCGCTTGATGGTGGCGAAGTCGTGCAGCGGCTTCAACGCCACCACCAGCTGCGCCGTCGAGCAATTCGGGTTGGCGATGATGTTCTTGCGCGTGAACAGCGAGATCGCGTCCGGGTTCACTTCCGGCACGATCAGCGGCACGTCCTGGTCGTAGCGGAAGGCCGACGAATTATCGATGACGACGCAGCCCTGCTTGCCGATCTTGGGCGACCACTCCTTGGAGACGTTTCCGCCCGCCGACATGATGCAGATGTCGGTGTCGGAGAAATCATACTGGTCGAGTGTCCTGACCTTCAGCGTGCGGTCGCCAAACGACACTTCGGTACCCTGGCTGCGCCGCGAGGCGAGCGCCACAACTTCGCTCACTGGAAAGCCGCGCTCTTCCAGTATGTTGAGCATTTCCCGGCCCACATTGCCCGTGGCGCCTACGACTGCAACCTTGAAACCCATCGAAAAATCTCCTGTCCCTCTCCGCTCGTTTTTGGAGAAACCCGCCGGCCGGTGCGGGTCTCGCCCCCGGGCCGGACCCGGGGAGAGGGCGAGCAGGCCAAGGGAGATCAGACCGTTTTAGTGGTCGTTTTGGCCGTGATTTTGGTCGAATGCAGGCAAACACACTTCGCTTCGCCGGAAACCATGCTGCCATGGCCGGGGAAGTCGAATGCAAAAGGCGCCATTGGAAGGCCGCGCATCGAAGCTGTCCTGTTCGGAGCCGGCTTTTACGCGGTTTGCCAAAAGAGTCAATCGCGCCGCGCGCAAGGTTTACGCGCATGCCCTGTACAATGGGGGCCGCGCGAAGTAGGAACGGCGGAATTGTTTGGCTGGCAGTGCGTCTGGCCTCGGCATGCGCTCACGGATGGACGATCCATTGCCGGGCGCGCAGGCCCTCGAAATCCGAAAGACGAAGATGATCAACATTGATGGCATTGTCCCAGCGCTGGCAAAAGCGCTGGAAAAACGCGGCTATTCCGAACTGACGCCAGTCCAGAAGGCTGTTCTGGCTCCTGAACTCGGGCAAGCCGACGCGCTGGTTTCAGCGCAGACCGGCTCCGGCAAGACGGTGGCCTTCGGCCTTGCGCTGGCGCCGACCCTTCTCGACGGCGCGGAGCGCTTCTCCCAGGCCGCCGCACCCCTGGCGCTGGCCGTGGCACCGACCCGCGAGCTTGCCCTGCAGGTGACGCGCGAACTGGAATGGCTCTATGAGATGACCGGCGCCACCGTGGCGTCCTGCGTCGGCGGCATGGACATGCGCAGCGAACGGCGCGTGCTGGAGCGCGGCGCCCATATTGTCGTCGGCACACCCGGCCGCCTGCGCGACCACATCACGCGGCACTCGCTGGACATGTCGGCGCTGAGGGCGGTCGTCCTCGACGAGGCCGACGAGATGCTCGATCTCGGCTTTCGCGAAGACCTCGAATTCATCCTGGACGCGGCACCGGCCGCGCGCCGCACTCTGATGTTCTCGGCCACCGTGCCGCGCTCCATCGCCACGCTGGCCCAGGGCTACCAGCGCAATGCCGTGCGCATTTCGGCCGGCGGCGAGGAAAAGCAGCATCTCGACATCGAGTATCGAGCGCTGAGCGTCGCGCACCCCGATCGCGAGAACGCCATCATCAACGTGCTGCGCTACTACGAAGCCAAGAACGCGCTGGTGTTCTGCAACACGCGTGCCGCCGTCAACCATCTGACCGCGCGCTTCAACAACCGTAACTTCTCTGTGGTCGCGCTCTCGGGCGAGCTTAGCCAGAACGAGCGCAGCCATGCGCTGCAGGCGATGCGCGACGGCCGCGCCAAGGTCTGCATCGCCACCGATGTCGCGGCGCGCGGCATCGACCTGCCCAATCTCGAACTCGTCGTTCATGCCGATCTGCCGACCAATCCGGAGACGCTTCTGCATCGCAGCGGACGAACCGGACGCGCCGGACGCAAGGGCGTCAGTGCGCTGATCGTGCCCAACAGCGCCCGCAAGCGCACCGAGCGCCTTCTGCAGAACGCCGGTCTCAAGGCGACGTGGGCCGCCCCGCCTTCGGCCGACGACGTGCTGCGCCGCGACGACGAGCGCATCCTCGCCGATCCGACCCTCAGCGAACCCTTGAAGGATGATGAGCGCGGTTTTGTCGGCGAGCTTATCGAACGGCACGGCGCCGAACAGGTGGCGGCGGCCTTCGTGCGGCTGTGCCGTGCCAGCCGCTCGGCACCCGAGGACCTCATGGATGTCGCGCCGTTCACGCCTTCGCGTGAGAAACTGGCAGGCGAAAAATTCGCGCATCGCGACGAGGCGCCAAGCCGCCGTGACGATTTCGGCGACAGCGTCTGGTTCTCGGTCTCGGTGGGACGCAGGCAGAATGCCGAACCGCGCTGGCTGATCCCGATGCTGTGCCGCACCGGCGGCATCAGCAAGCGCGAGATCGGCGCCATCAAGATGCAGCAGGAAGAAACCTTCGTGCAGATCGCCGCTGACTGGGCCGACCGGTTCCTTGCCGCGATCGGTCCCGACCGCAAGCTGCAGGACAACATCAGGGTCAAGCGGCTGGAAGGCACGCCCGATCTGTCGAGAGCGGGCTATCAGCCGCCACAGCCGGACAAGAAGCCGCATCGCGGCAAGCGGCCGTTTGACCAGAACGCCCCAAAGCCGAAGTTCGAGAAGCGCGCTCCGTCGGCCGACCCGCGCCCCGCCGCCGCCAGCGAGGCAACACCTTGGGCAAAACCGGGCAAGCCGAAATTCGACAAGGCCGGACCGCCAAAGCACAAGAAGCCGAGGAAGCGGCCGGAGTGACAAGCCTGCGCTTCGCTTCGGCTCCCCGCTATTTTCGCTGAGGTCCCGCGCTTGTCCCGGTCGCTTGCAAACCGGCCTTGATCGCCGCCCAGCTGGCCGCCACGGACGTCGGTCGATGCTGTCGGGCAATGCTGTCCGACAGCGAAGCATGCCAGGCCTTGTCCTCGGACATCCTGCGGATTGCCGCGTACCAACCTGCCTGATCGGTCGAATCGATCGCCGGCATTAAGCCTCCTGTCGCCTCGATCAGGGACGGCGTCGTCGACACGATGACCGGGACACCGAAGTCGAGGCATTCCGAGGCCGCATAACCCCAGCCCTCGATATGCGAGGGAAAGACCCCAAAAGACGCGGTGCGATAATAGCCTATAAGATCATCGTCACTGATCGGCCCGGTAAACACGATCGACTGGGCCAACTCCGGATGGGACTTCAGATAGGCCTCCAGCTCCTCGATCATCCAGCCCCGTCGCCCGACGCAGATCAGCTTCGGCAGCTTGACCCCCTCTTCACGCGCCTGCTGCCAGATCCTGGCCAGCATGATGTGGTTCTTGCGCACTTCGATGGTCGAGCAGTAGAGGACGAATGGCTCGCTGGCTTCGAGACGCGAGGTCATGTTCCGTCTGGAAGCTGCTTCATGGAGAAGGGAAGGCATCGGAAAGCGATGAAGGCCGGCCACGCTTATGCCTGCCTGGCTCATATGGCTGGTCAGCATCTGACCGGCGGCGTGCGACGTGCAGAATGCTGTCGCCCCGGACCGCACCAGTGATTCCAGATTGGGTCCGAACGCCTTTTCAAGTTTGCCCTGTGACACGAGATCGGGTCGTATCGTGGGAATGAGGTCATGGCACAGAAATGCGATGGTGTTGGTGGTGTTCGAGACGGGCGCTCTGTTGTCTCCAACAAGCACCTGGTGGCTGATCAGCACGGTCGAGAGCTCGATACCGATGGGTGGAGGGGGCACAGCGGGTTTGGACCAGCCAAACCGCCGATGCGCTCGCCTATAGAGCCGATAGGTGCGAAAAAGCAGCCTGGTCGCGATGAAACGCAGCCCCGTATCGCCATTGGTCGCCATGCTGGCGAGCTGACGGTCCGCCTCTCTCTTGGCCATCGGAAAATCCCGTATCGCCTTGAGGGCGTGCCGCAGCGCTGTTGCCGATCCTGCCCATCGCCTCACACGAAATGGCGCGATGTGGTCAGCCGACAGGCGCTTCTGTTCGAAAGGGTAAAGTTTTCGGAAGCGCTGGTTCGAAAGGTTGAGCGCGACGACCTCGATATCGGGATCGGGGTCGGCAAATGCTGCCTTGATGAGAAAATCCTCGATCCTCTGGATGCCAGCGAGCGCCCCGTCACCCCATGACAGCAACCCGGTCGCATCGATGGCAAACGTTGGAGACCTCGCGTCCCCTTCGTCTTGCGTCACCGCGATGGAATTCAAGCTCTCTACTGTCATTGCCTGCTTTGGATGATGAGGATCGTATATGTGCCTTATGCTACAGTTGCCGCGAGGACGAAAGCCATCCGCGCCGGCAGAACCCTTGCCGGCCGCTTGGTTCCTCAAGTGCCAAGCCACGACGAAGGTGGGCAAACCGCTCCATGGGCGTCGCAAAAGATTCCGCTTGCAATATGATCCGCGCACAGATAGTCTGTGCACAGATTAAATGATCAACCAGGCAGGGATGGAGCCAAGACAATGTGGAGCAATGAATACACCGCGATTTCCCCACTTCCGGCGCGAGCCATCTGGGACGCGCTCAAGGCGTTGCACGAAGGCCGCCTGACCTATGAAGGGTCCGACACATTCGTGCTGCACGGACCGTTCGAAAAGGGCACCCGCGTCTCGGTGACCCCGGTCGGGCAGGACACATTCGAATCCACCATCGTCGACCTCGTCGATAACGTGACCTATGCCGACGAGACTTCGTTCGGTGATACGACGCTGCTGTTCCGGCACACTCTGACGCCTGTCGAAGGCGGCACGCGGGTCACGCACCGGCTTGAAATTTCCGGCCCCTCGGCGGCCGAGGTTGGACCCGAACTCGGACCGCAGATCAGCGGCGATTTCGACGTCTCGATGGCCAGGCTGTTCGAGCGGGCAAAGGAGTTTGAAAACCTTGGCTGATCCGCAGGACCTGGACACGCGCTTCAAGGGCGGGCCGTCGGAGAGCCCCGGATTGTTGCTCTGGCGAACCACCATGCGCTGGCAGCGCGTCATGACGGCGGCACTGGCCCCGCTCGACCTGACACATGTCCAGTTCGTGCTGCTGGCCTCGGCCATGTGGCTGGGGCGCAATGGCGAGCCGCCCAACCAGGTGCAGCTCGCCGCACAGGCCGGCACCGAGGTGAAAATGACGTCTGACGTCGTCGCCCGGCTCGAGGCCAAGGGATTGATCGCCCGGGAGACCGACCCGCACGATTCCCGGGCCAAGGTGATCCGCATCACCACGGCCGGTGCCGCAGCCGCTCAACGCGCCATCGTCGCCGTCGAGGCTGCCGATGCCGCCTTTTTCGAGCCGGTAGACGAAGCGCGACTGGTCGGCATGCTGCGGCGGCTTGCCGGCGATATCCGATGAGCCGCGCCGCTACACGTTAGCCCAGGAACTTGGCGATGATCGCGTCGCCCATCTCAACCGTGCCGACCTCGGTCATGCCTTCGGACAGGATGTCTTTTGTCCGCAGACCTTCATCGAGCACGGCGGCGATCGCGCTTTCCACACGGTCGGCTTCATCAACCATGCCGAAGGAGTAGCGCAGGCACATGGCGAAGGACGCGATCATGGCGATCGGGTTGGCGATGCCCTTGCCGGCGATGTCCGGCGCCGAGCCGTGCACCGGCTCGTAGAGCGCCTTGCGCTTCTTGGTCTTGGGGTCCGGCGCGCCGAGCGAGGCCGACGGCAGCATGCCGATCGAGCCGGTCAGCATGGCGGCGATGTCGGACAGCATGTCGCCGAACAGATTGTCGGTGACGATGACGTCGAACTGTTTTGGCCAGCGCACCAGCTGCATGCCGCCGGCATCGGCCAGCATATGGTCGAGCTTGACGTCGGCGTACCTTGCCTTGTGGGTCTGGGTGACCACCTCGTTCCACAGCACGCCCGACTTCATGACGTTGCGCTTTTCCATCGAGGTGACGTGGTTCTTGCGCGTCCGCGCCAGCTCGAAAGCGACGCCCGAAATACGCTCGATCTCGAACGTGTCGTAGACTTGCGTATCGATGCCGCGCTTCTGGCCATTGCCGAGATCGATGATCTGCTTGGGTTCGCCGAAATAGACGCCGCCGGTCAATTCGCGCACGATCAAGATGTCGAGTCCTTCGACCACTTCCTGCTTGAGCGAGGAGGATGCCGCCAGCGCCGGATAGCAGATGGCGGGGCGCAGATTGGCGAACAGCTCCATGTCCTTGCGCAGACGCAGCAGGCCGGCCTCCGGGCGCACTTCATAAGGCACGGCATCCCATTTCGGGCCGCCGACAGCGCCGAACAGCACCGCATCCGCAGCCATCGCCTTTTCCATGTCGGCATCGGAAATCGCCGCGCCATGCGCGTCGTAAGCCGAGCCGCCGACGAGGCCCTCGTCGGTGACGAAGCCGCTGCCGAGCTTGTCATTCATGGCCGAGATCAGCTTCTTAACCTCGGTCATGGCCTCCGGGCCGATACCGTCGCCGGGGAGCAGGAAAAGATGCTTCGTTGCCATGAAAACCATCCCAGAAAGATTGCGTTTCGATTTTGCACAGCGTCCTTTGCGCGCCAAGGAGGCGCGCGGCGCTGTGCGACCGCGGCCTTGCTAAACGCCAAGCGCTTGCTGCGCAAGCCTGCAGGTCAATAGCCGGGGCGAGAAGCCATCACCGATGCGAGAGAATGTTGACCAGCCTGCCCAGGGGATCGCGCACATAGAAGCGCCGCACGCCCCAGGGCTCGTCGGCCGGTCCGTATTCGATGGCGAAGCCGGCCTGCTTCATGCCTTGCAACGCGGCATCGACATCGTCGACCTCGATCGAGAGATCCGGCACCGGCGTCCCGGATCCCCCCTCGGTTGCGAAACTGATCTGCACGCTCATTCGTTCAGTCGAACCGTAGGTGGCGATCCAGCCAAGGTCCATCTGGAGATCGAGGCCAAGCACATCCTGGTAAAAGCGCTTCGCCGCCGCGATGTCCGACGTGGCGATGTTGGCGACGATGCGTCGGACTTTCATGGCCGCACCTCAGACCGTGCGCCGCAACGCCGTCACTTCGATCTCGATCTTCATTTCCGGCTTGTTGAGCTGGCAGACAATCATCGTCGCCGCCGGCCTGATCTCGCCGAATGTCTCGCCCAGGATCGGGAAGACCACATCCACGAAGGCCTGATCTGTGATGTAGTAATGCGCCCGCACCACGTCGGCCATGTCGAAACCGCCTTCTTTCAGCGCCTTGCCGATCGTCGCCAGGCAATTGCGCGTCTGCGCCTCGACCGTCTCCGGCATGGTCATGGTCGCATAGTCGTAGCCGGTCGTCCCCGACACGAAGCACCAGTCGCCCTGCACGACGGCACGCGAATAGCCGGCGGTCTTCTCGAAGGGCGAACCGGTGGAGATCAGTTTGCGCATGGATGTCCTCGTGGAATTTTCAGCTGTCTTGATCGTCAGGCGCGCAATTGCGCCAGGACGCCCGCGATGTCGCCCATGCCCCAATGCTCGACGATGCGGCCGTCCACCACCCGAAAAATGTCACAGGAGGTGAACCGCAGTGCCCGACCGGTCGGCGCGACGCCGAAATAGTCACCCTTGTGTGTGCCGCTGTAGACGAAGCTCGCCGCCACATGGTCCTTGTCGGCGACCACGACTTCAATGGCGACCTTGAGATCGGGCATTGCCGCCAGCCGCGCTTTGAAGAAGGCGACCGTTCCCTGTTTCGGGCTGAGGTTCGCTGGCGGTGGCGCGGCGGCGCTTTTTTGATGATTCACATAGGTGTCGGCGAACAGCGCGGAGAAGCCGTCGATATCGCCCGCGCTCAATGTCGCCGCGAATTGTTCCGCCGATGACCGAGGCGAGGGAGCCGAACGGGCGAGGGCCGGTGTCAGCAGACCGCCGCCGAGAAACAACCCGGCTGCCGTTACTTGCCGCCGATTCCGCATCATGACCTCCGTCTGTAAATCGCGAACAAAACGCCGGTTAATTCGCCGATCCCGACGCTTTGTCGAACGCTTCCTTGATGTCGGCCGGCCATGTCGTCAGCGCTGGCCAGGCATCCGGTTCGGGCTTGTCGCCGCGCCGGGCGAAATAGAGCTTCTGGCTGGCCGGGTCGACCGCCATGAAACCGTCATTGCCACCGCAGTCATGCGGCACGCAGCCCGTGGCGTAGAAAGCGCCGGACGCGGTCTTTTCGGTGCCGCCGCCAACCAGCAGGCTGGTCGCCATGTCGGTCATGTCCTTGCCGAGCAGCGTCTGTGCCTGCTTGTAGACGGCCTCGTTGCGGAAGGCGTCGATGATGTTGTCGTATTTCGACGGATCGACATCCTTCCACTGCGTGCCGGGTTCGGGCATGTAGGTGAGATTGCCCGAGGTCGAAAGGCCGCTCTGGGGCGACCATTGCAATGCCGGCTTCGAATCCCCCGGCAAAAGATACGGCACGAAATAGATGGCGCTGTCCGAGATCGCGGCCGGTGGCGCGCCGCATTCGTCCTGTTCGACCTTGGTGCTCTGGATCTTGCCGCCCTCCGGCTTCCAGACGATCATCGTTGCCGGCCCGCACTGGTTGCCGCCGTCGCCGACATCGAACAGCGCCACCTTGACGTCTGATACGACGACGATCTTGTCGAAGGAAACATCGTAGTTGCTGGCCAGCGTCTGGCCGTCGAAGGCCAGTACCTTCTCGCCATCCTGCTCAGGCTGGGTGATGGTCAGTTGCCCGCCCTCGAACGGGATAGGCGACTGGCCCGCGTCGGCGGGGGCGGCCGTATTGTCCGTACCTGTAGCCGGCTGGTTGGGCGCCGGCGCCGACTGCGCAAACGCACTCGCCGCGGGCAGGACCATCAGTACCAGTGCACTGGCGCCAGCGAGAAGCAATCGTGTCATGACAGTCCTCCGTTCACCAGGCGCGAGACCGACCACCGGTGCGGCCTGTCGTTCAGGCCGCGTCTTTCAGGCCGCTTCTTTTCAAGCCCAAGGGCGCTGTTCGGCGTTCCGCTTCTCGAACGATGCGATGGCGCCGGCCTTCTCCATGGTCAGGCCGATGTCGTCGAGCCCATTGAGCATGCAGTGCCGCTTGAAGTCGTCGAGGTCGAACTTGACCACGCCGCCGTCGGGGCCATGGATTTCTTTGGTCTCGAGGTCGACCGACAGCGTCGCATTGGAACCGCGCGAGGCGTCGTCCATCAGCTTCTCCAGATCCTCGGGGCTGACGGTGATCGGCAGCACGCCGTTCTTGAAGCAGTTGTTGTAGAAGATGTCGGCGAACGAGGTCGAGATAACGCAGCGGATGCCGAAATCGAGCAGCGCCCATGGCGCGTGCTCACGCGACGAGCCGCAGCCGAAATTGTCGCCGGCGACCAAAATCTGCGCCTTGCGGTAGGCCGGCTTGTTGAGCACGAAATCCGGATTTTCCGAACCGTCGTCATTGTAGCGCATTTCGGCGAACAGGCCGGTGCCGAGCCCGGTGCGCTTGATTGTCTTCAGATAATCCTTGGGGATGATCATGTCGGTGTCGACATTGATGATCGGCATCGGCGCGGCGACGCCGGTGAGCTTGGTGAACTTTTCCATGGCTTTTGCCCGTGTCTTCGTTGCAGGGGATTGCTGACGCACGGTTTACACAAAGCCGTGGGCAAATAAAAGGCGGCTGTTCCCGGTCGGGCCTTGGTCCATGGCGGTGCACATGAGAAAACAGCTTCGAAACTGCCGTTGCTTGGTGCAGTCTGGCTGGCATGGCTGAACGTTCCCACATCCTGTACGCAAGCGAACCGGCGCTCGACGCCGCCGAGTTCCGCCGCGTGCTGATCGAATCCGGCCTTGGCGAGACACGCCCCATCGATGACGAAGCCCGGCTGAAGACGATGCTGTCGGGCGCCAACCTGGTGCTGACGGCCCGCCTCGATATCGCCGGCAAGCCGCTGGTCGGCGTTGCCCGTGGCATCACCGACTTTTCCTGGGTCTGCTATATCTCGGAACTTGCCGTTTCCGGATCGGCACAGGGGCTTGGCATCGGCAAGGGCCTGCTGAACGAGGCGCGGCTCCAGCTTGGTCCCTCCGTCGCCATCAGCCTGATCTCCGTGCCCGACGCCGTCGGTTTCTACGAACGCATCGGCATGTCCAGGATGCCCGACGCCTTCTGGTTCAACCGCAAGCGCTGACCTCATCCAACGACGACCATAGTGCCGCCGTGCAAGGTTTATTGCTTGACATGCAACTAAATGGTTGCATATTGAGCCATGAGCATGGATGCCGTCTTTCGCGCCTTGGCCGACCCGACACGCCGGCAATTGCTGGATAGCCTCCATGAGCGGAACGGGCAGCCGCTGAACGCGCTATGCGCGGAGATGGACATGACGCGCCAGGCGGTGACCAAGCACCTGGCGATCCTGGAGGAGGCAAACCTCGTCACCACCATCCGCAAGGGGCGCGAGAAGGAACACTACCTCAACCCCGTTCCCATCAACGAGATCGCCGATCGCTGGATCGGCAAGTTCGAACGGGGGCGACTGACCGCTCTCAGCGATCTGAAGAAACGCCTCGAAAGGGAAGAGCCATGAGCAACGCCTTCGTCTACGTGACCTACATCCGCACCACGCCCGAAAAACTCTGGGAAGCCCTGACCGACCCGGAGTTCAACCGGCAGTTCTTCCTCTGCTCCTATCAGGAGAGCGAGTGGAAAGTGGGCTCCAGCTGGAAGCTGATCCTTCCGGACGGCCGTCTCGCCGACAGCGGCGAGATTCTCGAGATCGACCCGCCACGGCGCCTCGTCATCAAATGGCGCAATGAGTGGATGCCGGAGGTAAAGGAAGACGGCTACACGCGCTGCACCTTCACAATCGAGCAGGACGGAGAGTTGATGAAGCTTGCTGTCACCCACGAAGCTGACGGGCCGCACAAGCTGATCGGGAACGTCGCCAAGGGCTGGCCGCTGGTACTGGCCAGCCTGAAGAGCCTGCTCGAGACCGGCAAGGGCTTTCAGCGTCCGCCATCGAAAGGATGAAAGCCGCGTTTCGACAACGAAACAAATTACGGAGGCATCCATGATGCATGTTCTCAACATACAGAGCATGACCAATGGCGAGACGATCATGGCATTAGCCGAGATCGAAGCCTCGCCGGAACGCATCTTCAGCGCATTGGTCACGAAACAGGTCGAATGCTGGTGGGGATCCGCCGACACCTACCGGATGGTCGACTGGTCAGCCGACCTTCGCGTCGGCGGCCGCTGGACGGTTGTCGCCCGGACGGCTGACGGCAGGGACCTGCCGGCCGGCGGCGAATTCCTCGAGATCGAGACGCCGCGCCAGATTGTGCAGACGCGGGCCTATGGCTGGGATCATCCCACGCTTGGCCGGCGGCAAACAACGGTGGCCTATTTGCTGGAGCCGATCGCCAAGGGCACGCGCCTCACCATCTGCCATGGCGGCTTTGCCGGGTTGAGCAATGCGGCGAGCGAGCATGCCGGCGGCTGGGGACGGGTGCTGGCGTGGCTTCAAGCGCATGTCGAGGCTGGAAGGCTGGCTGCGGCCTGAGCAGCGAGTCCGCGGCAGCGATGCTTTCGCGCACCCTTACCTTGACCCACGCCTCATCCAGTCCACATCCCATGCATGCAAAAGCAGGGATGTTTCATAGGCACGGCCGGCTGGGGCATTTCCGCGCGATACAAGGATGACTTCCCACAATCCGGCTCGCATCTCGAGCGTTATGCCCAGCGCCTTCCGGTCGTCGAGATCAACACGTCCTTCTACAAGCCGCATCGCCGCGCGACCTATGAGCGCTGGAAGGGCTCCGTGCCCGAGCATTTCCGCTTCGCGGTGAAAACGCCCAAGGCCGTGACACATGAGCGCCGCCTGGTCGCCTGCGAGGACCTTGTCGAAGCGTTTCTCCTGGAGGTCGAAGGTCTCGGAGCCAAGCTTGGCGTGCTGGTGGTGCAGTTGCCGCCGAGCCTGCGCTTCGACCCAGACATCACGGCGGGCTTCTTCGCCATGTTGCGCGGGCGAACCGACGTAAGGCTGGCCTGCGAACCGCGCCACCCCAGCTGGTTCGCCGCGGACGCGGATGCGCTTCTCGCTGGGTGCGGCGTTGCGCGCATTGCGGCCGACCCGGCTCCAGCTCCATCAGCGGAGCGGCCAGCCGGGTGGCCCGGCCTTGCCTACTTCCGCCTGCATGGCGCGCCGCGCATCTATTACTCGAACTACGACGCCGAAAGGCTCGACCAGATTGGGCGGCAAATGCAAACAGCAGCGGCAGCCGGTGCCGAAGTCTGGTGCATTTTCGACAACACGGCCGAGGGCCACGCACTCGGCAACGCCCTCGCTGTCGGCAATTTCTGCACGCGGCAATAGACTTTTCACAAGAAGAGGCACATCGTCTACAAGGCGGAGAACGCTTGGCAGCAGTACTGCTGTATCGAATGCTTCCTTTGTGGGCGATTTGCTTTCAGCATTTTGGGAGGGGTCGGTGGCGGAGAGTTTGTTCAGATATTGCGATCTTGTGATGAAGGGCGGCATCACCAGCGGTATCGTTTATCCCAATGCTGCCTTGGAACTGTCGAAAACCTACCGATTCAAGAGTATTGGCGGAACATCCGCCGGTGCGATTGCCGCCGCCGCATGCGTGGCCGCCGCGGTCGGAGAGCGGCGAAAAACCCTCGGATCCGAAGTCTCCGGAGATCCGGGCCTGATCGGCTTCCACGGCCTGGCGGGAGTGTCGGGGAAGCTTTCGAGCGATGGCTTCATCTACAGCCTCTTCCAGCCCGCACCGGGGGCCTGGAATGCCTACAGGCTGCTCGTTGTCCTGGCCGGAAACGCCAGCACCATACGAAAGTGCCTTTGGCTTCTCTTCGCGGTTATCGCCATCGCTCCGCTTGAAACGTTTTTCCTGTTTGCCCTCCTTTGTTGCGGATGGTGGGCGGCGGGATATTTTTCGAGCTGCTGGGCAATCCTGCTGCATGCAATCCCCTCATTTCTCGGGGCCTATGCGGTCGGCGCGGTATTTGCGGTCTTGCGCGTGGCGCGTGTCGCGCGGCGCAATCTCCTCGGTCTCTGCTCGGGCAAACAGCAGGCCGGGCATTTTGGCGGAAAGTCGAAACCCGCGCTTACCGACTGGCTTCATGAGACCCTGCAGAATCTGTCCGGCCAGTCTCCTGACAAGCCACTCCTGTTCAGCGATCTGTGGCACGCGCCGCGCTATGAGCATGAGCCGCATTCGGACCATGCCGTTTCGCTGACAATGATCACCACCGACGTCTCGCATAGCGAGCCGCGAAGCCTGCCCTTCGACAAGGACACACATTTCTGGTTCCTGCAGCGCGAATTCGAGACGCTGTTTCCCAAGGATCTCGTTGACTGGATGATCAGGCAGGCTCCCGAAAATCGCTCCTTCGAGGGCGAGACATACTACCCTTTGCCAGCCGCATGCGACCTGCCGGTGCTGGTGGCCACGCGGATGAGCCTGAGCTTTCCCCTCCTGATAAGCGCCGTTCCCCTCCATGAATCGATTGGCGCCGGAACCATTCAAGGTGAGGCGACGCCGGAGCCGAAGCGCGGCAGGCCGAAAACGCAGCTGGACAGCACCGACTCGCTTGCCGCCGGAGGCACCGGAGAAGGGCCCGCCGCCGCCTTCCGGCAGTGCTGGTTTTCCGACGGCGGTATCTGCAGCAACTTCCCCATCCACCTGTTTGACGCTCCTCTGCCACGGTGGCCTACTTTCGCGATCGACCTCGTGTACCCTGACGCAAATGGGCCCGGTGCGGGCAACCGGACGAAAACCCCTGACGTTTTCCTGCCGAAACCCAGCGACGGCTGGCAGGCCCAGTATCAGTCGATCGCCAGCATGTTGGCCGTGCAGGAGCTGTCGGGATTCATTTTTGGCATCATCGCGACGATGCAGAACTGGCGCGATTTGCTCCAGTCGCGCGCCCCCGGCAACCGCGAACGGATCGTCCATGTTTCCCTGACGCAGGAACAGGGCGGCATGAACCTGAACATGTCCAGGGACATTCTGGCGCAGATCTCGCTCAAGGGAACGCAGGCGGGCCAGAAGTTCGCGGAATTCTCTTTCGACGACCACTATTGGACACGCTGGCGCAACCTCGCGTCGGCCATGCAGCGCTAC
Organism: Mesorhizobium sp. PAMC28654; assembly: GCF_020616515.1. Taxonomy (GTDB): domain Bacteria; phylum Pseudomonadota; class Alphaproteobacteria; order Rhizobiales; family Rhizobiaceae; genus Mesorhizobium. Next base: position 4,095,727 of record NZ_CP085135.1, on the reverse strand, counting down.
ACGATCAAGGTCGCCGACAGTGCGAACTACACGCCGAAGATCGCCGAGTACGTGAACGCCTACGAATCGGCGCGTACCGACAATCCGGTTCCGCCCTATGATTTCGAAGGTTCCGTGCAACGCGAGGAGGCAAGAAATCTACTCGAAGGCCTGATCGCCAAGGGCCATGAATGGAAAGACAAGGGACCTGATTTCACCAACACGGCACCAAGACCGCTGCCCCAGATGCAGATTACGCTGACCTATTAGAGCCTGTTCCATCTCGAAGGAATCGGGATGGGGCTCTATCTGTTTGTTTGAGCATGATCTCTGGACAAACGGGGACCGTTTGTCCGAGAAAGACGGCTTCCACCTTTCGGGATCATGCTCTCCAGGGCACGATCCCGAAACGGCTGGAGGCCCTCAAATCACGTTCAACTCTCGGAACGCCCGACCTTCGGCGACGCGACTGTAGCCGAACGCCGAACAATCCACCGTGCGGTAGCCGCCATGGACGATCAACTCGGCCAGCGCCTTGCCGACGGCTGGCGCCTGCTGCAGGCCGTGGCCGGAAAAGCCGTTGGCGAAGATGAAATTGCCGACCTGTGGGTGCGGGCCGACCACGGCATTCTGGTCGAGCGTGTTGTAGTCATAGTGCCCGGCCCAGGCCCGCGTCGGCTTGATCGCCTCGAAGGTCGGGATACGTGTGGCCAGCACCGGCCAGATCACGTCCTCGAACAGCGGCCAGTCCGGCTCGAAATCGCTGGGATCGGCGGGGCCATCGCCCTCTTCCGGCTCGGCGCCGCCGGTGAGGTAGACCGAGCCTTCCGGGCGCACATAGATGCCGGAGGGATCGACCAGCAGCGGCATATCAGCATATTTCTCGCGTGCCTCGAAGACGAAGACATTGCGCTTGCGCGGCTCGACCGGCAGCGCCAGCCCGGCAAGGGCAGCCACCTTGCCGGCGTTCGGCCCGGCGGCATTGACGACGATGCCGGCCTCCAGCGTCTCGCCATTGCCGAGGGTGACGCCGGTGACGTGGTCGCCCTGCCGCTCGATGCCGGTGACATCAGCGGTGATGAAATCTATCTTCTTCTCCCGCAGCGCCTTGCGGAACAGCATCAGCATCGCATGCGCGTCGAACCAGCCTTCGCCGGTCCGGCCATAGGCGCCGGCGGAAATACCTTCGGTTGACAGCCACGGGAAGCGCCGCGTCAACTGCTCGGCGCCCTCAAGCACGATGTCGGCGCCTTCGGCGACCTGCGCGTCATGATTGGCCTTGAGGATCGGCAAGCCGTTCTCGCCGGCGAGGATGAGATAGCCGCCCTCGCGGAAACCGATGTCAGCGTCCGTGCCGAATTCTTCCTTCAGCCGCCGGAACAGTTTCAGCGTGAATTGCGACAGGCGGATGTTTTCTGGAATCGAGAATTGCTGGCGGATCGAGGCCATGGACAGTGTCGTCGCCGCATGGGCAAATTGCGGGTCACGCTCGATCAGCGCGATGGAGCCCGAAAACCCCTCCTCGCGCAGATAATAGGCAACCGAGGAACCGACGATGGCCCCGCCGATGATGAGAATGTCGTAGCGCACTCTTTATGCCCTTTCCGATTCGAGCCGCTGATAGGGAGTTACGCGGCAGGCAAAATGATCTCGAAGCGCGTGCCGGTCTCGGAGTCAACCAGCCGGATCGTACCATCATGCGCTTTCAGAAGGGCCAGCACGATACCCAGCCCCATCCCGGTACCACCGGATTCGCGGCGCGTGGTGAAGAACGGTTCGAAGATTCGCGCCCGGTTGCTGGGCGAAATGCCGGCGCCGTCGTCATCGATCAGGATGCGCGCCTTGCCGTCGATACTCGTCGTGGTGATCGAAACCAGCGTCGCGCCGTGCCTAGCCGAATTGTCGATGAGATTGGTGAGCACGATCGCCGCGTTCTCGGTGGACATGCGCAGGCTGGTATCGCCGCCGGCCTCGACGCGAACCGCCAGCCGGCTGTCGACAGGGAGCGCCGCGCTGATCGAGGTGATTTCACCACTTGGAGCGCGGTTTTCGGCACGCGCCAAGTCGAGCAGGCGACGGACCAGCAGATTGAGACGCCCCGCATCGGTGACGATGTTGTTGGAAAAGCGCCGCCGCTCCGCATCGTCCATCGCCGCCCCGGAATCGCGCAGCAGCTCGGCCGCGCCCTGGATTGCCGTCAGTGGTGATTTGAGCTCGTGCGAGACATGGGTGGCGAAGGTCTGGATGCTGTCGGACCGCGCCTGCAGTTTTTCGGCCATGTCGAGGAAGGCGGCCGACAGCTCCGCCATCTCGCGCGTGCCGTGGTGGTCGAGCGGCCTGATCGCGTCGCGCTCGCCGGCGGCGATGCGCTGGGTGCGGTCGATCAGCGCATAGATCGGCCGGCTGACGGTGCGCAGGAACACCAGGCCGATGAGCAGCGTGCCGCCGAGGATGGCGATCGCCGCCGCCGTCACCTTGCCGCGTTCGCCATAGAGATGCTTGACGATGTTGTTGGGCGTCCGCGACACATAGACCACGCCGGCGACATGACCGTCGACGACCGCCGGCATGGCGACGAAGACCCGCACCCTGGTGCCACGGCTGACCGAATAGAGCGGCGGTGTCGGCTGGTCGGGGATCCGCAGCCTGAGTTCGCTGGCATAGCGTCCGGCAAGCGCTTCTTGCACCTCCGGGACCTCAGCCAGCGACTGCCCGACTTCATCGCGGCCGGCAATCACGACGCCCCTGGGGTCGAGCAGCCGGAAGCCGGCAAGCGTGGTTTTCTGCGTGGCGTCTAGAATGCCGGACAGGCGCGCGCCGATCGCCGCGAAAGCGGGATCGATGGTTGCTGCCTGCCCTGCGGACCGGGTCGGCAGGATAGCGTCCGAGGCAAGATCGAGGCTAGGCTCGATCGGCAGGTAGGGGTAGTTCACATTGCCCCGGCTGGCAGGCATCGGCGCGCCGAGCTTGTCTGTGGAAATGCCGGCATCGCGCACATCCCGAGCATAGATGGCGGCGATGGCCGCACCTTGTGCAATCAGCTCCGCCTCGGTCTGGCGGATCAGCTGGTTTTCGTAGAGGCGGAAGAAGAACAGGCCGACCAGCGGCAAGGCCATCACCAGGATCAGGATGGCGACGACGACCGTGGCCAGGCGCGGCCGCCATTTGCGGCCAATCCATCTGTGGCTCGTCGTCAGCCGCATCGGCCAAGCCGGAAGCCAACGCCATGCACGGTCTCGATGGCATCGAGGCAACCCGCCGCCGCCAGCTTGGCGCGGATGTTGCGGATATGGCTGTCGACGGTGCGGTCGGCGACATGGATGTTGGTGGCATAGGCATTGGCCATCACCATGTCGCGGTCGAGCACATGGGTGGGCCGCGCCAGGAACCCCCTGAGGATCGAGAACTCGATTGCCGTCAGGGCAAGCGGCTTGCCGTCGAAGCTGGCGGCATGGCTGGCCGGCGCCAAAGCAAGCTTGCCATGCGCGAACTGCCTGTCGTCGGTTTGTTCGGGCGGTATTGGGCGGGCGCGCCGCAGGATGACGTTGACGCGGGCGACCAGCTCGCGCGGGCTGAACGGTTTGGTCACATAGTCGTCGCCACCCATTTCGAGGCCGAGAATGCGGTCGATCTCCTCGTCGCGCGCGGACAGGAACAGCACCGGCACATCGGATCGCTGCCGCAGCCGCCGGCAGACCTCCAGCCCGTCCATTTCGGGCATGCCGATGTCGAGCACGATGAGATCGGGTGCGCAGCGTTCGACCGCCTGCAGGGCAGCAGCACCGTCGGCCACCCCCTGCGTTTTCATGCCGGCCTTTTCCAGCGCGAAGCAGATCACTTCGCGGATATGCGGATCGTCATCGGCGACGAGAATGTGATGCGGCATGGGTCAGCGGTCCCGCATGTAAGGTTCGGAAACGTCAGTAACACGAGCGTGGGCTCTCCTGTCGAGATAGGCAAGCAGCCGCCAATCGCGAAAGCTTCAGACCCGCCAGTTCTGTTGCAGGATACGATACGAACCCTTGTCGCTTTCATGCTCTACAAAGAGTTCGCTGAAGACCCGATCACCGGCGGCAACCGTGCGCCGCTGATGATCGAGGAAGCGATCAAGGGCCGGAAACGCGGCCGGGCCAAGCGCACGGAGATACCAGGCGTCGAGTGGGATGCCCTGTCCTGTCATCTCAAGGGAATGGTCAACATTGTAGTTGGCGATCAGCGTCGCGAAGTTGATGAAACAGCAGGCATAGAGCGTCGCCGAAAGCGTCAGAAGATTGGCGGATAGCAGCCACGTATTGGGTTTGCCAAGCGCGATGCGGGCGATGATCAAGGCAAGTCCCGCCGCCACCAGCCCCATCCAGACGAAGGCGGCGACGCGCCAGTAGGTCAGCGAATAGACGCCGATATAAAGGTCGAGCCGCAGGATCGAGGAGATGACCAGCACGATGTTCTGCGTCACCCAGGCATAGACCAGCCTGCGGATAAGGGGATCAGCGGACGTCTCGCTGCCCGGACGCAGCGCCGCCAGCACGAAGCCGGCGGCGAGCAACGCGGTGACGATCAGCGGATAGGCGCCGCGATGCGCATAGACGGCATAGGTCAGCCCGTCGGGCAGCGCGATGCCGGCCCACAGATATGCGGCATCGAGCCCGGTCTGCACCGCAAACAGGATGTTGAAGACAACGAGCGCACGCAGGATGGCGGGTTTGCCGAACAGCACGTCTTCGACGACATGCCTTTCTGGATTGGTCGCCGGCTGGGCACCGGCGAGGCCTCGCCCCAGGCGTGCAAGGCGGCGCGGAAAGCGGGGCAGGCGTGGCCGCAGGAAGACCCAGACGCCGGCAAGCACGAACAGCCAGAAGGCAATCCGCGCAAGCTGGATCAGATCCAGCAGCTTCATGAGATCGATCAGCGACAGCCAATATTCGATGACCGGATTGGCGGCGCCAAACAGAGCGAGGAAGATGGCGCCAAGCGTCAGCGGCATCACCCAGACGGCAACGGTCGCAAAGCGGATACGGCGCCGGCCGATCCGCCGCGCCGCCTTTCGCCAGCGGATGAAATCGCGCATGAACCGGAACGGCGCGGCCAGCAGGAACAGCACGATCTGGCCGGCAATACGGCCGATCCGGTTTCGCAACCGGCCGGCCAGCGAAAGCGCGAAGATGGCCAAGGCCACAAGCGCGATCGAAACGGACAGCGGGCTGACATTTTCGGCAAGTGGCAGCAGCGCGACGAACAGGGCGGCTGGCCTGACCCAGACCCTGCCACTGCTGAAGGCGGTGGGATGCACGGCCACGACCGCACCGGCAATCAGGATGGCGAACAGGAAAACCGTGATGCCGGCGGGCTGGCCGTAGAAGAGGAAATCCGCCAGCACGACCAGCAAGACGGCGGCGCCGAAGCGGCTGCAATAGCTTGGTGCGGCAGTGAAGAACGACGTCATGGCCGGGCCTTCCTGATGGCGTCCAGCCGGATCGTCGGCGGTCTCTTGCGGGCAAAAGGGATAAGGGTTGCCGCCGCACATGCGCATCGCCGAGCCACCAACCGTCATTGCGGAGGCGGGAGGGCAGGGACCAGCGGGGGTTTCGTGTCTCTTGCATGCCGCTGGTTTGACAGGCGGACGTGCGGACGGCGGGACAAAGCCTAGGAGGTTTTCGGGACTTTTATGCAGTTTTCGTGCAGCGCTGGAGACGGCTTGCCTCTACCGGCATCAAACGGCATAGATCGGGCATGACAACCGACACCTACCGCCCGCGCCGCTCGGTGCTCTACGTCCCGGCCTCGAACGACAAGGCGCTGGCCAAGATCGCGCGGCTTTCCTGCGACGTAGTCATCATCGATCTGGAAGACGGTATCGCCCAGGCCGACAAGGTTTCCGCGCGCGAAAAACTGGCGGGCATCTTCGCCAATCGCCCAGTTGCCAACCACTTTGGCCGACGCTGCGAGATGATCGTGCGCATCAATGCCCTCTCCAGCGAACGGGGCGCGGATGATTTGCTGGCAGCGGCAAGTTGCCTGCCCGACGGTATCCTTTTGCCCAAGGTCAACACGCCGCGCGACATTCTGGAAGCTGGCGACGCGCTCGACGACAGTCTTGCGCCGGACGACGTGAAATTATGGGTGATGATAGAGACACCCAAGGCGATGCTCAACATCGGAACTATCGCTGAGCTCGGCCGCGACCCGGCTTCCCGGCTGGCTTGTTTCGTTGCCGGAACGAATGACCTGGTGAAAGACACCGGCGTGCTGGCGACGCCTGACCGGCGTTACCTCGTGCCTTGGCTGATGCAGATGGTGCTGGCGGCGCGCGCTGGTGGCCTCGACGTGCTCGATGGCGTCTTCAACGATTTTCGCGACCTCGATGCTTTTGCACGCGAATGCGCGGAAGCCGCCGCCATGGGTTTCGACGGCAAGACCCTCATCCATCCCGCTCAGATCGAAGCCGCGAACAATGCCTTTGCCCCATCGGCCGAAGCCGTGATCGAGGCACGCGCGGTGAAGGCCGCTTTTTCGTTGCCAGAAAATGCCGGCAAGGGCGTGATTGCGCTGAATGGCAGAATGGTCGAGCGGCTGCATCTGGCGCAGGCTGAAAAACTGCTGGCGAAGGCGGCCGCCATCGGCGCATGATAGGGCCCGATGCGCGTGCTACTCACGACAGGACTTGACGGATGAAACTCTACCGCTTTCTGACTGGCCCGGACGATGCCAGCTTCTGCCACAAGGTGACGGGGGCTCTGAACAAGGGCTGGCACCTGTTCGGCTCACCGACCTACGCCTACGACAAGAAAGCCAAGGCCATGCGCTGCGGCCAGGCCGTGGTCAAGGATATCGACGGTCAGGAATACGGGCCCGATACAAAGCTCAGCGACTGGTAGGCCGCAAAGCGCCTGCCCTTCCTTCGTCATCCTAGGGCTTAGCAGTCGCGAACCGACGTCGCGGAGACCCTAGGATCCATTCCGTTACCTTGGCCAAAGAGCCCGGCGGATCAGGATTGGTGCGACAGGAAAAGCGCAACGGATGGTCGCCCTGTCGTGCACCGTCGAGCACGGCACCATCATCCCAGCATGGATCCCAGGGTCTTCGCTCCGCTTTGCGTCGGTCCGCCCTGGGATGACGAAGGTGTGCGCCTATTCAGCCGCCTCTTCGATTTTTTCCATATCGTCATCCGACAGGCCGAAATGGTGGCCGATCTCGTGGATAAGCACGTGGGTGACGATGTCGCCCAGCGTTTCCTCGTTCTCGGACCAGTAGTCGAGGATGGCGCGGCGGTAGAGCGTGATGCGGTTCGGTCCCTCGCCGGTCTGCGGGTTCCAGCGCTCGGCGATGCCGCGACCCTCGAACAGGCCGAGCAGGTCGAAGGGCGTTTCCAACGACAGGTCGTCCATGATCTCGTCGGTCGGGAATTCGGTGATCTGGATGACGATCTCGCCAGTCAGCTTGCGGAAATCCTCCGGCAGATGGGCATAGGCCTCCAGCGCCAGGAACTCCATTTCCTCCATCGAGGGCGAAAGTTCGTCGTGCCAGGTGCGGGTCTTGTAGATGCGGGCCATGCTTTTTCCTTTGAACCCGGCATATAGGCTTTCGCGCGGGAATCGGCAAATGCCGGACGGTCAAGTCTGCTGCAGCCACCAGGACAGGAATAAATTCCCCATGAGTCTGCTTGACTCTTGGGGTGCCCTCTGGAATCTATAGGAACATAACAGGAACAATTGTGAGTGGAAGCTGACCGTCATGGCGATGACCGCCGTGGCGCGGGATACTGTTTTTGCCCTGCGCCGCCAGATCGCGAAGATCGAGGGAACGCTGCCCGAGCGCCTGGAGGCGCCGGCCGGCGCGTCGCTTGACACTCATGTTCCGCACAACACCGATCTCACCTTTGTCCGGCGCGGCCTTGCCGTGGTCACGCCGGATGCGTTTCTGCAAACCGGCGCCGCACGTCTCGACGGCGCCTTGAGCGGCGGCCTGCCGAAGTCAGCCCTGAACGAGATCCATGGCACTGAAACCCGCGACGCTGGAGCCGTCGCCGGCTTCGCTTTGTCGCTCATAAGCCTGATCCTCAAGCAGGGACCGCGACTGCCTGTTCTATGGGTCGGCACATCGGAGATTTTCCGCGAGGCCGGCTTTCCCTATGCCAGGGGGCTGCATTCGCTTTTCGGCATCGAGCCGGAACAGCTGCTGTTTTCCGAGGCGCCAAAACTGGTCGATGCGCTGTGGGTGGCCGAGGAGGCCGCCCGGATGACGGCGCTCGCCGCCGTGATCCTCGAAATTCGCGGCAACCCGCAACGGCTGGATCTCACGGCGACAAGACGGCTGCACGCTCGCGCGCAGGCAGCCGGCCGCCCCGTGTTCCTGCTGCGGCAGGCAGCCGAGCCCGAACCAACGGCCGCGCCTGTTCGCCTCATCCTGTCGCCGGCGCCGGCGGCAGCACGCGAGACCATAGCCGGGCCGCTTGCCGGCTCGATCGGCCGCCCGGCCTTCACCATCACCATCGGCAAGAGCCGCACGGCCTTGCCCGGACAATTCACACTGGAATGGAACCCCGATGAACGCAGCTTCGAGGAAAGATGGCCCCAGAAAGAATGGACAGAGAATTCTGTCCCTGTGGTTTCCGCATCTCGCCGCGGAAAGGATCCTGCGGCAGCGGCTGGGGCGGTCCTGGCGTTCCCGGCCGTCGGATCACCCGCCACTGGTGATGAGCCATCGCCAGGGGAACGCGCAGCGCATCTCAGCCCTCGACGAACGGGCTGAGACGCTTCACCTGAAGCGCGGCATGGGCATAGCCGACGCGCGTGCCATGCATCCCTCAATCGATATCGTCGAGGCCGATCCGGAGGCCGACCGGCGCCTGCTCGAAGGCCTTGCCGACTGGTGCGACCGCTACACCCCGCTGGTGGCGCTGGACGGCAGCGACGGCCTGTTTCTCGACGTCACCGGCTGCACGCATCTTTTCGGTGGCGAACGCGCGATGCTGGACGACATCCTGTCGCGCTTCTTCCATCAGGGTTTTGACGTCCGCGCCGGGCTTGCCGCGACGCCGGGTGCAGCCTGGGCGGCGGCACGATTTTCCGGCGACCGCATCGTCGCTGGCGGCGAGGAGGAAGCCCTGCTCGCGCCCTTGCCGCTGGCGGCGCTGCGCATCGAGCCGGCGATCCGCGACAGCCTCGAGAGCGTCGGCCTGCGCACGGCGGGCGCCGTCATGGCGGCGCCCCGCGCGCCGCTTGCCCGCCGCTTTGGCGCCTCCCTGCTTTTGCGTCTCGACCAGGCGCTTGGGCGTCTCGACGAGGCGGTGTCGCCGCGCCTTCCCATCGCGCCACTGTCGGTCGAGCGCCATCTCGCCGAGCCCGTCACCCTGACCGAGGAGATCGAACGTCTGGTTGGCATGCTGGCGACGACGTTGAAGAGTGACCTCGAACGTCGCGGCGAGGGCGCCCGGACGCTGGCGCTGCTGCTCTTTCGCGTCGACGGCGCCGTCAGCCGCATCGCGCTGGGCACATCGCGGCCGATGCGCGAACCCTTGCTGATCCAGAAATTGTTCCATGAACGGCTGGCCGCGCTCGAACAGGATATCGATGCCGGCTATGGTTTTGATCTCGTGCGCCTGTCGGTCCTGGCGACCGCCGCCTTCGACATGCAGCAGGCCGACCTTGCCGGCGATGTGACCGATGATGGCGCCGATATCGCTTTATTCGCCGACCGCATCCGCGCCCGGCTCGGCGATGGCGCGGTTCTGAAGCCGGTCGTCGTCGAAAGCCATCTGCCGGAACACGCCGTCGCCACGATCCCCTTCACCGAGGTGCTGCGGAAAACCACGCCGCCAAAAAAGCCGGACAAGATAACGACGCCCGCGCCCACGACCGTCTTTCGGCGGGAGCGGCCGATCCGGCTTTTCCGCTCGCCCGAACCCGTCGAGGTGCCGGCCACCGAAATGCCCGAGGGTCCGCCACTGAATTTCCGCTGGCGCCGCGCGCTCTACCGCGTCACCCGCGCCGAGGGACCCGAACGCATCGCCGCCGAATGGTGGCGTGAAGCCGCAAGCGATCCGGTCACATCGACCCGTGATTATTTCCGCATCGAGGATACCGACGGCCGCCGCTACTGGCTCTACCGGCAAGGCCTTTACGGCAACCCGCAAGTGCCGCCGCGCTGGTTCCTGCATGGGGTTTTCGCATGAACGCGCTGACCGTCATTACCTATGCCGAATTCGGCATCCAGTCGAATTTCTCCTTCCTGCGCGGCGCCTCCAAGCCGGAAGAGCTGGTGGTCGCGGCCAAGCTCCTGGGCTTCTCCGCGATCGGGCTTGCCGACTGCAACACGGTGGCCGGCGTGGTGCGTGCCTGGCAGCAGGCCAAGGTCGAAAAGCTCTCCTATCACCCCGGCTGCCGGCTGGTCTTTTGCGACGGCACGCCGGACATTCTCGCCTATCCCAAGGATCGCAAGGGCTGGGGACATCTGTGCCGCATGCTCACCCAAGCCAATCTGCGCGACGAAACCGAAAAGGGCGCGACCCTGCTCCAGCGCGGCGACCTGCTTGAATGGGGGGACCTCATGTCACTGGCCGTCGTGCCCGATCTGACGGCGGACGCGCAAGACAGTCTCGCTTCGCTTCGCCAGCTGAAGGATCGTTTCGGAAGAAATCTCCGTCTGGCCATTTCGCCTGACTATGCGGGCAATGACCGCTTCAGGATCGAGCAGGCAGCGGCGATGGCTGAGAGTACCAGCATCCCGCTGATGGCGACCAACGATGTTCTCTACCACACGGCGGAGCGGCGCCCGCTGCAGGACGTGCTGACCGCCATCCGCCTCAACGTCCCCGTTGCCGAGGTCGGGCTGCAACTGGCAGCCAATGCCGAGCGCCATCTGAAGCCGCCGATGGAGATGGCCCGCCTGTTCCGCAGGCATCCGCAGGCGCTGGCCGAGACCTTGCGCTTTGCGGAAAGCCTGAGTTTTTCTCTGGATGAACTGAAGCACAACTACCCAGAAGAGACGACCGAGGCAGGCGTCGACCCTCAAACGGAACTTGAGAGATTGACTTGGGAGGGCGCCAGGAAACGTTACCTCGAGGGCATCCCTGACAAAGTGGAAGGTCTCATCCGGCATGAACTCGCAATTGTCGGCCTGAAGAAATACGCCCGTTATTTCCTTACCGTTCGCGACATCGTTCGGTTCGCGCGTTCAGAAGGTATTCTGTGTCAGGGACGCGGCTCCGCCGCAAACTCCGTCATTTGCTACTGTCTTGAGATTACGGAAGTCGATCCTAACCTTCTGGACGTTCTTTTCGAGCGCTTTGTTTCAACGGAGCGTGACGAGCCCCCAGATATTGATGTCGATTTCGAGCATGAAAAGCGCGACGTCGTCATCCAGTATATTTACGACAAATACAGCGCCAAGCGCACGGCACTTGCTGCTGCTGTCATCAGCTATCGCGGCCGCTCGGCGCTGCGTGAAGTGGCGAAGGCCATGGGTCTGTCCGAGGATGTCAGAAGCGCATTGTCGAGCACGATCTGGGGCTGGTCGACCTCTGAGCTCGGCGAGAAGGAGGCTCACGCTGGCGGCATCAACCGCGCCGACCCGCTGGCAAGACTGGTGATCGAGCGCTCCAACGATATCATGGGTTTTCCCCGTCACCTGTCCCAGCATGTCGGCGGCTTCGTCATCACAAAGGACCGGCTCGACGAGATCGTACCCATCGTCAAGACGGCGATGGACGAGCGCAAGATGGTCGAATGGGACAAGGATGATCTCGACAATGTCGGCATCCTCAAAGTCGATGTGCTCGCGCTTGGCATGCTGTCTTGCCTGAGGCGCGCCTTTGATCTGCTGGAAACCCACTACGGTGTGAGAGACAGATATGGCCGGCGCCTTACCCTTGCGACAATTCCGCAAAAGGATGACCGCGTCTACGACATGATTTGTCGTGCCGACACGCTTGGCGTCTTCCAAATTGAATCCCGCGCACAGATGTCCATGCTGCCGCGTCTCAGGCCCCGCACATTCTATGATCTGGTCATCGAGGTCGCGATCGTTCGGCCCGGCCCGATCCAGGGCGACATGGTTCACCCCTACCTTCGTCGGCGGCAGGGAAAGGAGAAGGTCGAGTATCCGAGCGAAGAGCTTGAAACCATCCTCAAGCGAACGCTCGGTGTGCCGCTGTTTCAAGAGCAGGCAATGAAGATCGCCATTGATGCCGGAGGGTTCTCTCCCGGTGAGGCAGATAAGCTGCGACGCGCGATGGCCACCTTTAAACGCAATGGCACGATCGGGAACTATGAGACGCTAATGGTCGAAGGGATGGTCAAGAAAGGCTACCAGCGAGACTTCGCCGAGCGCTGCTTCAAGCAGATCGAAGGGTTTGGCGAATACGGCTTTCCCGAAAGCCATGCCGCCTCCTTCGCCCTGCTCGTCTACGCCTCCTGCTGGTTCAAGACCTTCTATCCAGACGTGTTCTGCGCCGCGATCCTGAACTCGCAGCCGATGGGGTTCTATCAGCCGGCGCAGCTGGTGCGCGACGCGCGCGACCATGGTGTCGACATCCGCGACGTCGACGTCAATCTCTCCGTCTGGGATTGCACCTTGGAAAAGGCCCCCTTCGATCCGGCCCGCATCCTCGCGCGCCATGCCGAAATGCGAGGTGTTATCGAGACCAGCCATGCGCTTCGGCTCGGCTTCCGGCAGATCAAGGGGCTGTCGAAGGACCGCATGGAGGCTTTCGTCGCGCGACGCGGTTCAGGTTACGAATCCGTCCGTGATGTCTGGCTGCGCTCCGGCCTCGATGTCGACGAGATCGAGCGGCTGGCCCAGGCCGACGCCTTCCGCTCGATTGGCCTCGATCGCCGCGAGGCGCTATGGGCGGTGCGCGCGCTCGACCGCAAGAGTGCCGCCGAGAGCCTGCCGCTGTTCGATCAGCCGGCGATCCGCCTGCGCGAGCTGGAGCCCGAAACGAAACTTCCCAAAATGCCGCTCGGCGAGCATGTCATCCACGACTATCGCTCGCTCGGCCTGTCGCTGAAGGCGCATCCGGTGGCTTTCCTGCGCGAACGGCTCGACCGGACCGGTGTCACGCCCAATGCGAACCTCCCATCCGTACGCGACGGCAGGCGTGTCTCCGTTGCCGGCCTCGTGTTGGTGCGGCAGCGCCCCGGCAAGGGCAATGCGATCTTCCTGACGCTGGAGGACGACAAGGCCGTCGCCAATGTCATCATCTGGCCAAGGATCTTCGATCGCTATCGGCCGGTCATCATGGGCGCTAGGTTCATCCGCGTCACCGGCAAGCTCCAGTCCGAATCGGGTGTCATCCACATCGTCGCCGACAGGATCGAGGATCTCACGCCCTGGTTGACCGTGCTTCTGGAGAAGGTCGGCGCCGCCAGACAAGTGAGCCCGGATCGCTCCAGCCAACCGGCGCTACGGAACGCGCCGATCAGGCAGGATCTCGCAACGCTGTCTGAAGAGGCGGAAAGTGTCATGCCCAAGGGCCGCAATTTTCAGTAGGAAGGCCCATTCATCGTCCCACGCGGAGCGAACACGAAGCGGGCGCCGGCGATCCTTCGAGCGCCATCTGGCAACGTCTTGGCGACGCTGGAACGTCAGGACGGTCCGCTCAAGCGCGGTGGCGACAGCACATCCTCCGCCGAAAGCACCCGCGCTTCCGAGGGCAGCATGATCGGAATACCATCGCGTACCGGATAAGCGATCTTGGCGACCCTCGAGACCAGCTCGCCACGCTCCGGGTCCCAGGCCAGCGGCCCTTTTGTCAACGGGCAGGCCAGCAATTCCAGCATCCTGGGATCGACACTGGCCCTCTTTCCGTCGCGCCCGTCCGCCGCCATCAGTTTCTCTTTCTCAGCCAACTACAGGCCTAAGGTGATTCCGGCATCACCCGGATATCGCCACATCTTACTGCAGGCTCGAGCCAAAATCCTCATTCTCTCGCGCCAGCGCCATTTCGGTGATGGCGATCAGCGTTTCGGCACGTGTCTTCAGGTCGGGCGCTTCGAGCAGCGCCTGCTTCTCGGCCGGTCCATAGGGCGCCATCATCGACAGCGCGTTGACCAACATGGCATTTTCGGCACGGCTGACGCTTTCCCAGTCGGCTTCCAGGTCGTTGGCCTGCAGATAGGCGCGAAACGCCTTCAAGAGCGCCGGCCGGTCCACCTCGGTCGCCGCCGGATCGTCGCCGAGATCGGTAAGGAAGGGCGCAAGCCGGCCCTGGCGAAACGGCGTCTTCACCGCGAGTTCGTGCGCGATGCGGAACCGGCACACGCCCTGCAGCGAAATCAGATACCGGCCATCGCCGCTCTCGGCCATGGAAATGATGCGCCCGGCGCAGCCGACATTGCACAGCTCCGGCTCGCCGTCACCACGCAAGGCGCCATCCAGGCTGGGCTGTATGATACCGATCAGCCGCGGCCCGGTGATGGCCTCATCCACCATCTGCAGATAGCGCGGCTCGAAAATGTTGAGCGGCATGCGGCCTCCCGGCAGCAAAAGCGCACCCTCAAGCGGAAAGATCGGGATCGTCGACGGCAAATCCGTACCGAGCCGGTAATGCGCGTTTCCCGCTTGCACCTCAATCCTCCGATTGCTTCCCAGAAGCTGCCAAATCCGGAATTGCGCCCGTCGTAATCCGACAGGCGCAAGCTGTTTACAAGGAAAAGAACATGGATCAGTCCGACCTGATCCGGCTTCTAATCTGGCGCGCCCGCCGCCGGGCGCAAGGCCATCAGGCAAAAACAACCATAATCCGGCTCAGGAAAAAAGCAGCGCCGACAATTTCCGCCGCGCCGCAAGCGTCGCTTCGTCAGTCATGCCCCAGGCCTCGAACAACTGCAGCAACTGCGTTCTGGCGCCATCGTCGTTCCAGGTGCGATCAGCCTTGATGATCGCCAGCAGATTGTCGGCGGCCGCCGTGCGGTCTCCACCAGCGTTCTGGATCATGGCGAGGTCGAAGCGCGCCTGATGGTCTTTGGGGTTTTCCGCCAGGCGTCGCTCGAATTCGGCCGGATTGCCAAGCGAAGCCGCCTGCGCGGCAAGCGCCATCTTGGCGCGCAACGCGGCAAGCAGCGGCGCATCCTTTTTCGCTTCCGGCGCTGTCGCCAGCAATGCCTCGGCGCCTGCGACATCACCGGCTTCGAACAGCAAATCGCCCAGGCCGGCGATCGCCTCGATTGTCTCCGGCGCCTGTTCCAGGATGGCGTCATAGATGTCGGCCGCGGTCTGCATGTCGCCGGCGGTGCGAGCCTCAGCCGCCGCCGCCAGGGCGTCGGCGACAGCCGGCACGCCATTGCCCTTGCCGCCCACCTTGGTGATGAACTCGGCGATCTGGCTCTCTGGAATGGCGCCCATGAAACCGTCGACGGGCTGGCCATCCTTGAAGGCGATGACCGCCGGAATCGACTGGATGCCAAGCTGGCCGGCGATCGAAGGATGGTCGTCGATGTTCATCTTGACCAGCTTGACCTTGCCGCCGGCGGCCTTGACGGCCTTCTCGAGCAGCGGGGTCAGTTGCTTGCAGGGCCCGCACCAGGGTGCCCAGAAATCGACCAGCACCGGCTGACGGCGCGATTCCTGGATGACATCGGCCGCGAACGCCGCTGTCGTCGTGTCCTTGATGACGTCGGCTGGCGGGGCGTCGCCCAGCGCGACTTTCGCACGGGGAGCCTCGGCTCCGCCATACTGCACGGTGGTGGTATACTGACCGCCACTATTGCCAAATGGGCCGCCAAACTGATTGTTGTCACTCATCTCGTCACCCTTTCGGTCGCGCCACCGGCCAATGGATCGGCGCAACGTCCTTCTTTAGAAGCCAGTTTTCCGCCATCCCGGTTTTCCACCACCCATGTGGCGATCACGCCGAGACTTTCAAGATAGCAGCATCATGCCCGGTTGCCTTGACGAATTTGAGAAGGTCGTCGGCGCCAATCGATGTCGTCGCCTCATTGGTCAGCGGATGCGCGTTGATAAGCGAATGCGTCATCAACTCCTCGTCGAGAATGAGTTTCACCCTCCGCGCGGTGTCGTTGATCACGCCGAAAACGGTCACCGCTCCAGGCGCGACGCCGAGCAGTTCCATCAGCATCTCCGGCTTGCCGAAGGACACTTTTCCCGATGCGCCGATCAGGTGATGGATCTGCTTGAGGTCGACCACCGCCTCCTCGCCGACGGTGACGAGGAAGAAATTGTCCTTCTTGTCCTTGAGGAACAGGTTCTTGGTGTGGCCGCCGGCGATCTCGCCGCGCAGTGCCTGCGAATCAGCAACCGTGAACAGGGGTGGATGGCGCATCGTCGAAGCGTCGATGCCGAGTTCGGCGAGAAAGGCGAAAAGCTCGGCTTCGGTCTTCGGCATCGTTCCGCTTCCATGTCACGGGTTTTATCTGTAGCGCCGCACGGTCTGCTCGATGCTTTGCGCTATCGCCGTTTACGGCCAATGAGGCCGCCGAGACAAGACCGTTAGCCAACGGCGCGGCGATTCCATCCGGGCATGCCGCCCCAAAACGTGTTTGCCTGGTTTGCACAGGCTGAAAAACCCTACGATTTCCCTGTTGCAATCGCCGCGCTCTTCAGCCATATAGGCCGCGACTTGCGGCGGAAACGTCGTGTGAGCGGGTGTAGCTCAGGGGTAGAGCACAACCTTGCCAAGGTTGGGGTCGAGCGTTCGAATCGCTTCACCCGCTCCAGTTTCCTCCGGGAAACCAAGTGTCGAAAAGCCGCGGTTCGCCGCGGCTTTTTCGTTTCTGGCGATCAGCAATCATTTTTCACCCGCCTCGCAGCACCGTCCTGCAAACGGTCAGGGCCGACTGAAGCGCGGTTTCGCTGTCGATGGTGCACAGGCTGAGACGCACGACGTTCTGCCGGCCGCCGGGGTCCGCCGACATTTCGGAACTGGGCAGAACCGCCACGCCCTGCTGCTGCATATGCGCGCTGAACTGTTCGGCACGCCAGGGTTCGGGTAATCTCAGCAGCAGATGCAGGGCCGCGTCATGCGTGACGATGTCGAATTCGCCAAGGATCTGCCTGGCGATATCCTGCCGTCGCCCCGTCATCGCCCGCTGCCGCTCGCAGAGCCTGCCGGCGGTGCCGTCGAGTATCCAGTTCGCAGCGATCTGGCCAAGCAGGGGCGAGGTCATCCAGGTCGACACCCGGATGGCATTCAGCGCGTCCGCCCGCAGCGAGGCGGGCATGAGCAGATAGCCGATGCGCAGGCCCGGCGCGACGGATTTTGACAGGCTGGTGCAAAAGCAGGTGCGTTCAGGCGCCATGGCGGCCAGTGGTTGAGGACGGTCCGGCTGCCGCAGAAGCGGCCCGTAGACATCATCCTCGATGAGGATGAAGCTGAAACGCCGGGCGATCTCGACGATCTGCCCGCGTCGCTCCACGGGCATGGTCGTCAAGGTCGGGTTCTGCAGATTTGGCACCACGACAAGCGCGCGCGGACGCTCGCGTTTCACCATGGCCTCCAGCACGTCTGGTCGCAGGCCGCCGGCGTCCAGCGGTACCGCGCCGATGCGCAGGCCCAGCGCCCGGCAGGCGCCGATGATGGCGGGCGAGGTCAGCTCTTCCAGCAGCACGAGATCGCCGGGACGCGCCACGGCCAGAAGCGACACGAAGACGCCGTGGATGGCGCCCGATGTGATGAGAAGCCGCTCCGGCGCGGTCTCGACGCCGAGATTTCGCACCCAGGCGGCACCCCCTGCCAGATGGCTGGGATGCGCGCTGTTGGGATGATAGCGCAGCAGGTCCGCCGAATAGGGCAGGGAGCCCAGTGTCTCAAACGCCAGGCGAAGCTCGTCGTTCGAGGCCGACGGAAACGGAAAGTTCGAACTCATGTCGAGGGCGTCGACGCCGCCGGACTTTGGCCAGGGCATGCGTTCGGGCACCGAGAGCATGCGCACGAAGGTTCCCCGGCCGACCTCGCCGGCGACGATCCCCATTTCGGCGGCAAGATCATAGGCCTTGGAAACCGTGGAGAGGTTCATCCCCAGGCGCGCCGCGAGCGCCCTGCGCGGCGGCAGCCTGGTTCCCGGCAGCAGCGTTCCCGACCGCGCCGCCTCCGCGATGGCGTGGGCAAGGGCGACATATTTGGGGCCGGAAGCCGCGGGGATTTCGGGTGTCCACATTGAGCGCCACACAATCCGATCAGGAGTCACTCAATCATTATCATTGTCTGGTATCGGGGAGAACCTTTACGTGGATGCGACGAAAGGGAGACCGGAATGCGTAGGCTTGGCCTGATTGGCGGAATGAGTTGGCAAAGCACGGCGATCTACTATCGCCACCTGAACACCATCGCGCACCAGCGGCTGGGCGGCCTGCATTCAGCTGACATCGTCCTGCGCTCGCTGGATTTCGCCGACATCGCGGAAAAGCAGCACAAGGACGATTGGGACGGAGCGGCCGAAATGCTGGTCGCGGCCGCTGGTGACCTGGAGCGCGCCGGCGCGGAGGCGCTGGTGCTTTGCACCAACACCATGCATCTTCTCGCGGACCGCATCGAGGCGGCCTGTTCCATTCCGCTGATCCACATCGCCGACGCCACCGCCGACGCCATCAGGCGGACGTCCTCCACGACACCGGCGCTGCTTGCCACCCGTTTCACCATGGAACGCGCCTTCTATCGCTACCGTCTTGTCGAGAAACAGGGCATCGCGACGATCGTCCCGGACGAGGCTGGCCGGGCGACCGTGCACAGGATAATCTACGAGGAACTCTGCGAGGGTGTTGTCACTGCCAGTTCCAAGCAGGCATATCTCGACGAAGTGACGCGTTTGCAGGCTCGCGGCGCCGATGGTGTGATCCTCGGATGCACCGAGATCACCATGCTGATCGGGCAGGACGATTTCGACATTCCGGTTTTCGACACGACCTGGATCCACGCCAAGGCGGCGATGGATTTCGCGCTGGGCGAGAAGAGTTGAACAACAGCAGGAAGGAATACGTATGATGAGAAGCGGATTGGGCAGGCTGAGCTACGGGTTCCTGGCGGCGGCGCTGTGGACCGTGACCCCGACCACGCAGGCGATGTCGGCAACGGCATTCGAAACGGCCAAGCAGACGGGAACCGTCACCGTCGGCCTCGCCAATGAAAAACCCTACGCCTATATCGAAACCGACGGCAAGGTCACCGGCGCCATCGTCGAGGTGCTGCGCGCGGCACTGGAGCCGCTGGGCATCACCAAGATCGAAGCCAACGTCAACGAATTCTCGGCGCTGGTTCCCGGCGTCATGGCCGGCCGCTTCGATATCATCGGCGCCGGCATGTATGTCACGCCCAAGCGCTGCGAGAGCATCGCCTTCACCAACCCGTTGACGCAGATCGCCACCGTCCTCGCCACCCATGCCGGCAACCCCGGCAACATCCATTCGCTCGAGGACATCGCCAAGTCGTCGACGCTGAAGGTCGGCAGCCAGCTCGGCACCGCGCAGGTGGATGACCTACACCGCGCCGGCATACCCGATGACCGGATCGTGCTGTTCACGCGCGACACGGAAGGGTTTTCCGGACTGCAGGCAGGGCGGGTCGATGCCATCTACTATCCGGCCCTGGAAATAAGCGAACTGATCGCCAAGACCGGCGCCAAGGATGTCGAGCGCGTCGAGCCGTTCACCATTGCCAAGGGAACGGACGGCAAGCCGTTGCTCAACTTCCAGTCGCTTGGCCTGCGCAAGGAGGACACAGACTTCATCGAGGCGCTCAACAAGCAGATCAGCGCCTTGCGCGCTTCGGGCAAGCTCGCCGAGATCCTCAAGCCGTTCGGCTTCAGCGCACAGGACCTGCCGGCTGACGGCGTCACCGCCGCCGCCATCTGCTCGGGCTCGTAGCACCGGTGACGGACAGCTTCGCCAAGCTGGCCGAACTTATGCCCCTTCTTTTGCAAGGGGCATGGGCGACCGTCCAGATATCGGCCATGTCGCTCGTCGCGGCCATCGCCGTGGCATTCCTGATCGGCATGGCCCGGCTGTCCGGCCTGCGGCCGCTGCGCATCGGCGCCGTCATCTTCGTCGAGTTCTTCCGCGGCACCTCGCTGCTGGTGCAGCTGTTCTTCCTCTATTTCATCCTGCCGCTCTACCATGTCCGGCTCAGCGCCGAGACGACCGCGGTGCTCGGCATCGGCCTCAATCTTGGCGCCTATGGTTCGGAGATTGTCCGCTCGGCCATCGCCAGCATCGGCATCGGCCAGTATGAGGCGGCACGCAGCCTGTCGCTCCCCCGCTGGATCACCTTCTCGAAAATCATCTTTCCGCAGGCGATGCTGATCATGCTGCCGAGTTTCGGCAACCTTGCGATCGAGATCGTCAAGGCGACCGCGCTTGTCTCGCTCATCACCATTACCGAGCTGACCCAGACCGGCCACAATCTGATCAACGCCACCGGCGACACGTCGCTGGTCTGGCTGATCATCCTGGTGATGTATCTCGCCATCAACACGCCGCTGAACCTTCTCGTGTCCTGGGCGGAAAAGCGCGCCGGCCGCTTCAAGCAGGGGAAATCGCGTGTCGTTTGATTTCGCCTTCGCCCTGAGCATCCTGCCCGTCCTGCTGCAGGGCGCCGTGCTGACCATACTGGCGACGATCGGCGGGTTTGCCGGCGCGCTGGTAGGCGGCGCCATCGTCGCGACGATGTACCGCTCTCATATCAAGGCGCTGCGTTTCATCGCCATCGGCTTCGTCTATGTGATCCGCAACACGCCGCTTCTGGTGCAGCTCTATTTCGTCTTCTACGTGCTGCCGTCCTTCGGCATCACCATAGGCGCCCTTTCGGCGGGCATCCTCGGCCTGTCCCTGCACTATTCCGCCTTCATCGCCGAGGTCTATCGCGCCGGCATCGGCGCGGTGCCCGTGGGCCAGTTCGAAGCCGCGGACGCGCTTGGCCTCAGCACCGTCCAGAAATGGGCGCTGGTGATCGCGCCGCAGGCGCTCAAGCCGATCCTCCCGGTGCTTGGAAATTACCTGATCGGCATGTTCAAGGAGACGCCGATCCTGGCGACCATCACGGTCATCGAACTGTTTGGCGCCGCACAGGATGTGGCGGGCAAGACCTATCGCTACAATGAGCCCTACACGTTGGTGGCGCTGATCTTCCTCGCCATCAGCATTCCCTGCTCGCTGCTTGTCAGGCGGCTGGATAGCACCCGCAAGGGCGCGTAATGCAAAGACCCGCAAGAACGCCGCCGCATCGGCGGTGTCGGAAAGGAACCTCATGACCGGCTTTGTGGACCGTGAACGTGCAACGCGGCTGATGGAGCGCGCGGGGATCGAGGCGCTGGTGCTTTGCGAGCCCGAAGCCTTTCAATATGCCACCGGAACATGGATCGGCGCGGCCGGCCTGTTCCGGCGGGCTGGCGCGGGCTTCGTCGTCATTCCCAGGAGAAGCGACCTGCCGATCGGCGTGGTCGCGGCCGATTTCTATGCGGCGCAACTGCGGGCAGCGTCTCCGGATGCCCTCGTCCATACGCATCCGATCTGGATCGAATCAGCGCCTTTCGAGGCCTCGACATCAGGGCATTCGCTGGGAGAGCGCATCGAGGCCGGGCTGATCTCGCTTGGTCGCGGGCCAGACTTTTCCCGGCCGGGAACATTCGAACTCGCCAACTCGGCCGTTCAGCTCAAGCGGATCCTCGGCGAATTCGGGCTCGACCGCGCAACGATCGGCATCGATCTGGACTTCGTCTCCGCCACCGATTTTTCGGCGCTGCAGGCGATGCTGCCGGATTGTTTAATGGTCAATGGCTCGCAGGTTCTCGACAGGTTGCGGGCGATCAAGTCGCAAGGGGAGATCGACCTCCTCCAGCAAGGCATTGTCCTGTCCGAGGCCGGACTGGCGCGGTTGCGGGAGCGTGCGGCGCTCGGCATGCGCCAGTCGGACCTCATCGCCCTCTACCGGGAAGGTGTAACCGGTGCGGCGGCGGGATCGTCCCTCCAGGCTTCCACTGCGGAGTATGTCACGCTCGGCGCCCACGCCAAGGGCGCCGATGCGGTTGCGGCCATCGGCGATCCGCTGAAGTGCGACATGGTCTGCACTGTCAGTGGCTACGCGGCCGACATGTCGCGCAACTTCATCTTCGGGCCGCCTTCCGCCGAACAGGGTGAATTGCACGCCATCGCCGAAAGGGCCTTCGAGGATGGGCTGGCGGAGCTGATGCCCGGCAAGCCCATCTCGGGCGTGCACCGCGCCGCCACCGACAGCCTGGCGCGGCAAGGCTTGCGTTCCTACCGCCGTGGGCATTTCGGCCATGGTGTCGGGCAGTCGGTGTTTTCCGAACAATGGCCGTATATCGCCACTGATTGCGATGCCGAGATCGAAGCCGGCATGGTGCTGGCATACGAAATCCCGCTCTACATCAACGGTCTCGCCAGCTTCAATCTTGAGGACCAGTTCCTGATCACGCCGGACGGGCCGGTATCGATGAACCAGCTGCCGAGACGGTTGGAGAGCATTGGGTAGCAAGGCCGCGCACTTTTAAGCGTCCTGGTGCGCCATATCAGCTATCCATAATGGCCAGCCGTTGGCGCTGCCCCTCACCTGCCTGCCGGCATCCTCTCCCCGTATAGTGACGGGAAGAGGGGCGCACCCATCGTCGATTTCGCCAATCACCAACGCTGCAGGAAAGGCGCCGACGTCGCGGCCAGCCACTCTCTCCCCGTTCACGGGAGAGATGTCCGGCAGGACAGTGAGGGGCAGCGCCAACGGGTAAAGATTGCCGCATTCGGGCAAGAAGTCATGACACGATAGGGTGTGTTGGTCCTACACACTCACCGCCGGCCACCTGTCCTTCCAAGGCATCTCCAGTTCAAGTTGCGCCGACGCCGCCAGCACCGTCGCTTCGTCGCCGTAGCGGCCAACCAGCTGCACGCCGATCGGCACACCGCTTTTCGACCAGCCGAGTGGCAGCGAGATCGCCGGCTGTCCTGAAATATTGAAAGGGTAGGCAAAGACGGAGTCCGCCCATTTGGCGTTGTAGCGGTCGATGTCCGTTTCCGACATGTCGTAGTAGCCGAAGGGCCGGGGCAGTTGCGTCAGGGTCGGCGTGACGAAAAGATCATACGCGGCGAGATCGCCGACAATGCCGCGGCCGATCTGCCTGAGCTGCTCGATATCCGAAGCATGGCGGATGCCATCGGTCGAGCGGCCGCGTTCGATGATCGCCCAGGTCACCGGTTCGACATCGCCTGGCGTCACCGGCCGGCCGACCACCGTTTCAAGATAGCCGAAGGTCGCCGCCGTCTGCACGCAAGTCATGTTGGTGTAGGTTGCCCAGACCGCATTGGCGTCGAGCAGCATGTCGTGCTCCTCGACATGGTGCCCCAGACGCTCAAGTGCCGCCACCGTTGCCAGCACCGCCGCCTTCACTTCCGGGTCGATCGGCGCGCCGTTGGGCGGCGTCACGGAAAATCCGATGCGCAGCTTCTTTTGAACGCGTGACGACAGGCCGAGCCAGGTGCCGTCCGGGACCGGCGGCGTATAGGGATCGCCCGGCAACGCGCCGGCCACCGCGTCGAGATAGGCGGCGGTATCGCGCACCGTGCGAGAGCAGCACAGGAAGTAGGCGCCGCCATACCAATAGTCGCCAAACGGCGCGAGGCTGACACGGCCGCGCGACGGTTTCAGCCCGACGATGCCGCAGCACGACGCCGGGATGCGGATCGAGCCGGCGCCATCGCTGGCCTCGGCGATCGGCACCATGCGCGAAGCGATGGCCGAGGCCGCGCCGCCGCTGGAGCCGCCGGGCGTGATGCCTTCCTTCCATGGGTTCTTCGTCGTGCCATAGAGCTTTGGCTCGGTGGTGATCGACCAGCCATTCTCCGGCGCGTTCGACTTGCCGACCAGCACCAGCCCGGCCGCCTTCATGCGGCGAACGACCTCGGCGTCGAAGTCGGCGACAACGTCCTTCAGGTAGAAGGAGGAATTGGTGTTGGGCGCGCCTGTCCAGGACGAGGCCAGTTCCTTGAGCAGGAACGGTACGCCGGCGAGCGGCGATGACCTGTCGACCGTCTCCGCCTGCGCGCGCGCCATGTCGTAGAGGCGATGAACCACCGCGTTGAGCGCCGGGTTCAGCCTTTCGATCATGGTGATGGAGCACTCGACGAGCTCGGCCGGCGAAGCCTCGCCCCGATGCACCATACCGGCGAGATCCAGCGCGTCGGACTCAGCATAAGTTTCGAGGAAGCTTTCCGATATCCCAGCCATGTCTCTCTCCCTTGGCCGATGGCTTTGTGTTGATGCCTGTTCCCGCGCGGACTGTCCTCGGGCCGGCCCCTCACCCAGGCGAGGGGGCTTGCACGCAACAGGATCACGTCAGAGGTCGACGGTCCGCCCCAGCGCGATGCTCTGCTCTGCGGCAAGCACGATGCGCAGGCTGTTGACCGCCGCGTCCATCTGCTCGGCCAGGTCGAGATCCTCGCGGATGGCGCGCAGGAAGAAGGCCTGCTCGCGGTCACAAAGTTCCTGATGGCCCGGCTCGTCCTCCATGTTGACGATCTCGTCGGGCTTCGAGAAATTCTTGTCGCCGTCAACCTGTGCGTAGTGGATCTTGAGCGCATCGGTCTTGGTGTGCCGGTCGATATCGGCCGAGTTAGAAACCTCGGCATCGGTGGCCACGCTCGCCTGCTGGCCGGCGACGATCGAGACCGCACCCTTGGGGCCGACCACATCCTTCACGAAATAGGCCGTCTCGCTCATCATCGGGCCCCAGCCGGCCTCGTACCAGCCGACAGAACCGTCATCGAAGGTGACGTGCAGATGGCCGTAATTCGGCTTATCGGCTTCCGCCCACAGCTTGGCGCCGATGCCGTGAACGCGCACCGGCTTGGCGCCGGTCAGCTGGCACATGACGTCGACATAGTGCACGCCGCAATCGACGATCGGGATCAGGGAGTCGATCAGGTTCTTGTGCCAATGCCAGGCGCTGCCGCTGCTCTGCTGGTTGAGGTTGAGGCGCATGACCAACGGCTTGCCCAGCGTCTTGCCGACCTCGATGAACTTTATCCATGACGGATGGACGCGCAGGATGTAGCCGAGCACCAGCTTGCGGTGCTTGGCGCGGGCCGCCGCGACAACTTTTTCGGCATCCTCGATGTTGGTGGCCAGCGGCTTTTCCATGAACACATGGCAATTGGCTGCAATCGCCTTCAGCGCGTATTCGGCGTGCGTATTCGGCCAGCTGTTGATGGAAACGGCGTCTGGTTTGGTTTCCGCGAGCGCCTGGTCGAAATCCTCGTAGAGCGGATAGCCGGCCAGCTCCGCCGGGATCTTTGTGTTGCTCTTGATCGAGCGGCTCATGATGCCGACGATCTCGAAACCGTCGAGCCGATGATAGGCGCTGGCATGCGACGCGCCCATGTTGCCGAGACCCACCACAAGGACTTTTACTCTGTCGGACACCGCTACCTCCCATGCTTCCAATGAATTGCGGGCGGCAGCGTTGCCGCCGCCCGGTCTTGTTGCCGCCGGCTCTTACTTGATCGCCGAGTCGAACAGATGCGCCTTGATCTTCTCGACATCGAGCGCGGCAAAGCCTTCCGACAGTTTCACGCCATCGGCATCGGCCTTGACCTTGGCCTTGTCGAAGTCGTTGGCGGCAGGGATCAGCTCGTTGGTGCAGACATCCTCCGCCGTCACCGGATTGGTGATCTGGCCGATCTTGTGGATCTCGTCGAAGAAGCCCTGCCAGCTCGCCATGTCGTGCGAGCCCCAGCCGCCGCGCTTGTCCATGTCGCCACGGAAGACGTTGATCTGCTGCAGGATCGAGGTGGTGCCTAGTTCCGGCCCGAGATTCTTGGCCAGCGTCGGGAACTGCTCGAACACCGCTTCCACGGCCGCACGTGGGTTCTGGTAGCCGAACTCCAGGCCCATCGCCCAGCCGCGCAGATACTTTTCCAGGAAGGCCTTCTTGTCGGGGTCTTCGAGATCGGCGGCGCGCACCACGAATGTGTTGGCCGGCAGCTTCGAATGCTCGACGCCCAGCCAGTATTCGAAGTCGAGGCCCTTGGCGATCCATTCGGCGCGCAGGCCTTCCCATGACAGAGCGGCATCGCCCTGGCCGCCGGCAAGCGCGGTGCCCCAGGTCGGCCAGCCGGCCTCGACATATTTCACCTTCTTGATGTCGACGCCTTGCGCGGCGAGCAGCGGATCGGTGATCGCCTGCCAGGCGGCGGAGCCGAGCAGGATGGTCTTGCCTTCCAGCTTCTTCAGGTCGTTCGATCCCTCACCCTTGCGGAAGGCGATGCTGAACGTGTCGCGCGCGCCCATGTGGAACACGGATTTCAGCTTCATGCCGTTCTGAATGGCGAAGGAGAACACGCCGGGCGACGGAAAGCCCATGTCGGCCTGCCCGACATCGACGAACTTCACCGTCGCCGTGCCATCCGATGGGCCCGGCTGCATGTCGGTGTCCAGCCCGTCGAAATAACCAGCCTTCTTGGCCGCCCAGTAGGGATAATCGTCGAGCACTTCGAGCGTGCCGCGCGGCGAGATCCAGGTGAACTTTCCATAGGCCTTGGCCTTTGCCCGGAGCCCGGAAGCGCCGAGCGCCGTGGCCGTCACCAGGCCGGCGCCGGTGACCTGCAGGAAGTAACGGCGGTTCATTCCCGCTCCGCCGATCGAATTTTCATGTGTCACGGTATTCCCCCTTTTTGTTGAGTGGTGGTTTCCTGGCTGACGCCCGCCTCCCGGGCGCCGTCACTGCTTTGTGGTCATGCCTCCCAGCTCGCCCATTTCTTGCCGATCAGGAAGAAGAGCACGTAGATGAGGATGCCGAGCGTCGACAGGATCAGCACCACCGCGAAGAACTGCGGCATCTGGATCATCGACGAATAGGTGGTCAGCCGGTTGCCGAGGCCGAAGCCGCCGCCGACCATCTCGGCGCCGACCGCCGTCAGCAGCCCGAAGATCGCGCCGATCATCAACCCGACCAGGATCATCGGCAGCGCCATCGGCGCGCGGATCTTCCAGAAGATCTGCAAGGTGCTGGCGCCATAGGAACGCGCCAGCGCGATCTTGGCGCTGTCGACGCGGCGAAAGCCGGTGGCCGCGTTGATCATCACCATCGGCCCGGCGGCCAGCGCCACCGCGATGATGCGCGGCGTGTAGCCGAAGCCGAAGCGCAGGATCAGCAGCGGCACCAGCGCCAGCATCGGCGTGGTGACGAGCAGCAGGATGTAAGGCGCGACGATCTTCTCGGCGAAGGGAAACTGGGTGATGACGGCGGCCATGACCAGGCCGACGATGGCGCCGATGGTGAAGCCGGACACCAGCTCGACCAGCGTGTAGCCGAGATGAGGCGCGATCAGTGGGAACTCGTCGAACAGCGCGTAGGCGATCGAACTCGGCGGCGGCATGATGTATTGCGGCACGTGGAACAGCCGCAGCGCCAGTTCGATACCGCCGATGATGATCACCGCCACCGCGATGATGGCCACCACTTCCGCGCCCGACCTGATGCCGGGCCCGCTGGCGAAGGCCGAAAGATTGGTCAGGCTCACATCGCGGCCGTCGCCGGATTTGGCACCCGATTTGGACTTCGAGAATTCCGGAATGGCGTCGCCTCCGCTCACGGCCTGATCCTCACGATTTCGGCGCTTGCGCGCTCCTGCGCCTTTGGCGTTGTGCGCCCGCCGACAATGTCCATCTTGATCCTGTTGGTGAGGTCGAAAACCTCCTTAGTCGCCATGATCTCCATCGAGCGAGGCCGCGGGAACGGCACCTGATATTCCTTGGCGACACGGCCGGGCCGGGCGCTCAGCACCACCACCCTGTCGGAAAGGAAGATGGCTTCCTCGATGCTGTGGGTGATGAAGACGATGGTGGTCTTGGTATCTAGCCAGATCTCCTCGACCAGCCGGTTCATCTCCTCGCGGGTAAAACTGTCGAGCGCGCCGAACGGTTCGTCCATCAAAAGCACCGAGGGTTTCAGCGCCAGCGCCCGCACGATCGCCGCGCGCTGCTGCATGCCGCCCGAAAGCTCGCGCGGGAACTTGCCGCCGAAGCCGTCGAGCCCGACTCGGTTGAGCAGATGCGCGATCCAGGCTCGGTCCGGCGCCTCGCCCTTGATCTCGAAGGGAAAGCGGATGTTGGCGTCCAGATTGCGCCAGGGCAGAAGGTTCGCTTCCTGGAACACGATGCCGATGTCGGGATGCGGGCCGGTGATCGGCTTGCCGTCCAGCCGGATCTCGCCGCTGGTCAGGCCATGCAGGCCCGACATCGACCATAGAAGGGTCGTCTTGCCGCAACCGGAAGGACCGACGATCGAGACGATTTCGTTGGCGCGGATGTCGAGATCGCAGCGGTCCAGCGCCAGCAGGTCGCCGGAAGCCGTGCGATAGATCTTGGTTGCCGCCTGCACGGCAAGCTTCGGGTTTTTTACATCGCCCGTATTCATCCGACCCCCCGGAGATTTGCGCGGAGATCCGTGGATCATCCGTCTGCCAGATCAGTGTGTAACTATCCTACTTTCGTGTCAAGCGATGACCGAGGCGTAGCCGTGGCAAATCACCTGAAGCTAATGTAATTGGTTGTTTTTACGCTATTTTCTCTATATTGAAAATCGTGTTGCTTTCCTACATAGTTCTGAAAACAGGCACAGGCGGCGCACGCGCTGGCGGCGAATACGAAGGGCGACCGGGGCAGGATTTCCGGGCGCCATGCCTCGGCGACCATGCGGTGGGGCACGTGGAGCGGTGGCGTGCAAACATGGTAAGAGGCGAGGTCCAGAAAACGTGGAGAAAGACGTGACCTCATGAGCGAAGCTGACAGTTCAGGCAGCGATCCGGACGGGCGCGGCTATGTCAGGCGCATTCCCGACATCATTTCGCTGGTCAAGGATTCCTACGGCGAGCTCCGCCCGGCGGAGCGGCGGGTCGCCGACGTCGTGCTGGATGATGTCAAATACGCCGTCGATGCCTCCAATGCGGCGCTCGCCCAGCGCGCTGGAGTCAGCGAACCGACCGTGACCCGTTTCTGCCGGGCCATCGGATGCGAGGGCGTGCGCGACTTCAAGCTGAAGCTGGCGCAGAGCCTTTTTGTCGGCGCGCTCTATCTGGACACGTCACCGGCCACCGACAGGGACAATGGCATGCCGTTCTGGAATGCCGTGTTCGGCGAGGCGCGCCGGGCACTGCAGGAAGCGGAACGGCAGCTCGATCCGGCGCAGCTGGAAAAGGCGGCCGAACTCATCGCCCGGGCGCGCCAGGTGACCGTTTTCGGGCTGGGCGGCAGTTCTTCCGCGCTGGCGCAGGAAACCCAGTACCGACTGTTTCGCTACGGCATCACGGTCAACGCCCAGTGCGATCCCTATTTGATGCGGATGACCGCCTCGACCCTGAAGCCCGGCGACCTGGTGATCGCCATTTCGGCGACCGGCCGCACACGCGAGGTGATCGAGGCCGTGGAACTGGCCAAGCACTACCGCGCCAATTCGATCGGCGTAACGGCGCCCGACACCGACCTTGCCCGCGCCTGTGACGTACGCTTGACCGTGGCGGTGCCCGAATATCCCGACACGCTGAAGCCGACGGCTTCGCGTTATGCTTTCCTGGCCATGATCGATCTCATGGCCGTCGCCGCCGCCTACAAGCTCGATGGCTCGGCCCGCGAGACCGTGCGCCGCATCAAGTACAACGCCCAGATCCACCGCACCGGCAAGGAGATGGAGCCACTCGGGGATTAGTGCCGGCAGGCGGATGAGGGGCAGCGCCGAGTTCGATAGTTTACGGCCCAATACGGATTGGGTGCATTGCAGGAGGGGGAAGAAATGCTCGACATGGCACCATCGAAACAGGCGGCCGCATGGCTTGGGTCCTTTGCGCGGGCGCTTGAAGCGCGCGACGTCGCCGCCGCGACCAACCTGTTCGCCGATGATTGCTACTGGCGTGATCTGCTGACCTTCACATGGAACATCAAGACCATGGAGGGCCATCAGGCGATCGAGGAGATGCTCGACGCAACGCTGGCGACCACGAAGCCGGCGGCATGGGAGCTGAGCGGCGAAGCGACGTCGGATAACGGCGTCATCGAAGCTTGGTTCACCTTCGAGACGGCGTCAGCCTGGGGGCAGGGCCACATGCGTCTGCGCGACGACAGATGCCGGACGCTGTTCACGGCGATGACCGACCTCAAGGGGTTCGAGGAACGCAAGGGCCAGGCGCGGCCGCTGGGCGTCCGCCACAAGGCCGACCCCAACCGCGAGACCTGGTCGGAGGCGAGGGCGCGCGAAACGCGCGATCTCGGCGCCTCGGAGCAACCCTATTGCCTGGTCATCGGCGGCGGCCAGGGCGGTATCATGCTGGGCGCGCGTCTGCGGCAACTCGGCGTTCCCGCCATCGTCATCGAGAAGAATGCCCGGCCCGGCGATTCCTGGCGCAAGCGCTACCGCTCGCTCGTGCTGCACGACCCCGTCTGGTACGACCATCTGCCCTACATTCCGTTCCCGGAAAACTGGCCGGTGTTCACGCCCAAGGACAAGATGGGCGACTGGCTTGAAATGTACACGCGCGTCATGGAGCTCAACTATTGGGTCGCCACCCAATGCGTCAGCGCCACCTATGACGAGGCCGAAAAAGTCTGGACCGTCGTTGTCGATCGCGTCGGCCAGCGCATCACGCTGAAGCCCAGGCACATCGTCTTCGCCACCGGCGCCTATGGCCCGCCTCGGCGGATAGACCTCCCCGGCGCCGACCAGTTCAAGGGCGAGTTGCTGCACTCCAGCCAGTATTCCAGCGGCGAGAAATTTCGCGGCAAACGCGTCGCCGTCATCGGTGCGGCAAGCTCCGGGCATGATGTCAGCGTCGATCTCTGGGAAAGCGGCGCGGAGGTCACCATGATCCAGCGCTCGCCAACCACAGTGGTGAAATCCGATACGCTGATGGATGTCGGCTTCCAGATCTTTTCGGAAAAGGCACTCGCGCGCGGCATCACCACCGAGAAGGCCGACATGATCGTCGCCTCGACGCCTTTCGCCCTGCTGCCGAAGAGCCAGCAGGCGCTCTATGATGTGATCAAGGTGCGCGACGCGGCCTTCTACGACCGCCTGCGCGCCGCCGGCTTCGCCATCGATTTCGGCCATGACGAGACCGGCCTGCTGATGAAGGCCTATCGCACCGGTTCTGGCTACTACATCGATGTCGGCGCCTCCGAGCTGATCATCGACGGCGAGATCGGAGTGCGCAGCGGCGTCGCCATCAAGTCGCTGACGCCCACCGGCATCCTGTTCGAGGACGGCGCCGAACTGACGGTCGATGCCATCATTTCCTGCACCGGCTACCAGTCGATGAACGAGACCGTCGCGGCGATCGTCTCGCGCGACGTCGCCGACAAGGTCGGCCCCTGCTGGGGGCTCGGCTCGGGCGTGAAAGGCGATCCGGGTCCATGGCAAGGCGAGCTGCGCAACATGTGGAAGCCGACCGCGCAGGAGGCGCTGTGGTTCCAGGGTGGCAATCTGGCACTGTCGCGCTTCTATTCGAAATATGTCGCGCTGCAGATCAAGGCGCGGATGGAGGGTGTTGCGACGCCGGTTTACGGGGAGCCGAGCAACGCTGGGTAAAGGTCGACCGCCACTCCGTCGAGCTTCGCTCGACACCTCTCCCCCGATCGACGGGGGAGAGGAAGGGCGCGAGCCTAAGCACGGTTGGCTCCCTTCCTCTCCCTCCGGAGGGGGGAGAGGTGGCGCTGCGAAGCAGCGACGGAGTGGGGGAAGCCATTCGCTAAACGCGCAGCCGAAAGACAGGCCTGGCGGCTATCTCCCCGAGGGGAGATCAGATCTTACTCATGCCGGTGCCCAAAATGCCTGGCCGCGACCTCGACATGCGTATGGTCAGCATGCGCCTCGAAACGCTCGGTCTCGCTGACATCGTTCGCCGCCTCATTCGGCCACCAGGTGCCGCCGACAACGATCCCTTCCGACACCAGCCTCTCCTCGGCAACCATCGACGCGCCGACCGCATCGACGAAGGTGAAGCGGCCGGATCGCATGCGCAGCAGCGCGACATCGCCGACACCGCCAACCCTCAGTGTGCCGAGTTCAGGCCGCGCGATCGCTTGCGCCGGACCTTGCGTGGCCGCGCGCAAAACCTCGACCAGCGGCATGCCGAGCGCCAAAAGCTTCGACATGCACACGAGGATGTCGAAGGCAGGCCCGTCAACGCAGTAGAGATGCACGTCGCTGCTGATCACGTCCGGCGCCAGCCCTTCCTTGAGCATCGCCCGGGCCACGTCGAAGTCGAATGAGCCCATGCCGTGGCCGAGATCGAAAATGACGCCGCGCTCGCGCGCCAGACGCATGTCGGGACGCACTGCGCCGGAGGCGAAGACCGGTGCGTTGGGGAAGGGGCGGAAGCAATGGGTGAGGATGTCGCCCTTGCGCAGACGCGGCAGCACTTCCGAGCGGCCGGGAGGTGGCTCGTCGATATGCGCCATCAGCGGCAGGCCTGCCTGGTCTGCTGCTTCAAGCGCCAGGTCGACCGGCGCGATGCCGCTGGTGCCGCCGGCATGCTTGCCGGAGCGGACCTTGACGCCGACCACCACCTCGGCATGCTCACGCGCCGCCGCCACCACTTCGCGCGGTTCGCAGAGCCTGAGATCGCCGCACTCGCCGACCGAGACAGTTTGCGAGAAGCCGAAGATGCCGGCGAAGGAAATGTTGACATAGGCGAGGATGCGGACCGTCGACCGCTCGATGACATGGCGGCGGAAGCCGAGGAAATTGCCGGCGCCCGCACTGCCCGCATCGATGAAGGTGGTGGTGCCGCTCTTGGCGGCGAGGCGGTCGGCATCGACGCCCAGCGACGTGCCGCCCCAGTAGACGTGGCTGTGCAGGTCGACGAGGCCGGGTGCGACAATACAGCCTGAGGCATCGATGACGCGCGCCGCCCTCTCGGCCGGGATATCGGCATCCATGGCGGCGATCCGGCCATTGGCGATGGCGACATCGCGTTGCGCGTCGATGCCGGACGCCGGGTCGATCAGGCGTCCACCCTTGAGCAGCAGATCAATGTGCATGCGCGCCACCTCCGGCTGTTGCTTCGTCGCGTCAGAGCGGCCGGTAGGCGACCGCTTCGACTTCGATCTTGATGTCGATCATCAGCCGCGATTCGACCGTGGTGCGTGCCGGCGGGTTCTTGGGAAAATGCCTGGCATAAACAGCGTTGAAGGCGCCGAAATCGCGCGCGTCCTCGAGCCATACCGTTGTCTTGACCACGTCGTCCATGGTGCAGCCGGCGAGCGCCAGGGCGGCCTTCACATTCGCCAGCACCTGTTCGGTCTGCTCGGTTATGCCGCCCTTGACCACCACGCCGTCACTGCCGACCGGCACCTGGCCCGAAATATAGACGGTGTCGCCGGCGCGGACGGCCGGAGAGAGCGGGACATGCGACGTTCCGAAACATTGCTTGGGCAAGGGATATCCTCCTGTTGAATTGACGGGACAATGCGATCCTCTAGGCCCGTCGCCATGATCCTCATAGAGCCCTTGTTGGAAAGCAACATTTTTCCAAAAAAAATGTTGCTTTATTACAAGCGCCTCAGCATCTTGCGTCACAATTGATGTCATCGCAGACAACGAAGCCGGCCGTTCGGCCAGCATAGAGCCGGACAGGAGAGAACAGAATGACCTTCGACAAGAACCCGTTTCCCACCGGCGATGCCGACCGCCACGCGCTTTGGGACATGCTGGTGCGGCGCGACATCGACGCCTTCATCGGCCAGGACTGGTCGATGGTCGAGAATGATTTCGCGGCAGAAAGCTTCTTCGGCATGCACGCGCATTTCCTCGGCAATGCCGACGCCTGGCGGCTGCAGTTCCCGAGGCTCGAGGTCTATCGCGACGAGTGGCTGCGGCAGGCCAAGGAAACCGCGGCAACGAAATTCGCCGAGCCGCTGCGCGAGGCGCTGTTTCGCGTCACCAACCTGCGTGACATCGACGTCGACGGCGACCGCGCCGTGCTGCACAAGAAATTCGACGGCACCGTAGCCAAGGCCGACGGCAGCGTTGACAGGCTGAAATGGCAGACGCTGTATTTCTGCACCAGGGTACAGGGCAGCTGGAAGATAGCCGGCTTCGTCGGCTACATGCCGTATCCGCTGGGCGCATAAGCAATTCCAGGAAAAGTGTGTAGCGATTTTCCGCCCGGAATTGCGTAGCAACAATAGTTGGAGCGGTTCACCGAACCGCTTTAAACCGGCCTGCTCAGTTGCCTCAAGGAAGGGGCACAGGTGTAGCGGCCAGCCTCTTCCAGCCAGGCCACCGTCACTTCCACGCCGTAGAGGTCGCCCAATGCTTGCGGCGTCAGCACGGTTTCGGGCGATCCCATGGCCACGAGCTTTCCCGCCTTCATCAGCGCGACCTTGTCGGCGCAAGCGAAGGCATGTCCCGGATCGTGCGTCGACAGCACAATGGTCAGGCCGGACGCGGCCAGCGCGCCGATGCGTTCGAGCACGCGGGCCTGGTTGCCGAAATCGAGGCTGGCCGTCGGTTCGTCCATGACAATCAGCGCCGGCTCCTGCGCCAGCGCTCGCGCGATCAGCACCATCTGGCGCTCGCCGCCGCTGATCGCCGCATAGCTTCGTGAACTCAGATG
Organism: Mesorhizobium sp. PAMC28654; assembly: GCF_020616515.1. Lineage (GTDB taxonomy): Bacteria > Pseudomonadota > Alphaproteobacteria > Rhizobiales > Rhizobiaceae > Mesorhizobium. The sequence goes on along the minus strand of NZ_CP085135.1, from coordinate 4,061,188 downwards.
CCCGATGCCGAGCGTGTCGAGTGCTGCCCGCGCCACAGCGTGGTCTGCGGCGGAAGGCAGCGAGAAGGCGCCGATGCGGCTTGCCCTTCCCATCAGCACGACATCCATCACCTCGAACGGAAAATAGCCGACACTGACTTGCGGCACATAGCCGACGCGCTTGGCGAATTCCGGCCGCGAAAACGCTGATACCGGCCGCCCGTCCAGCTCCAGCCGACCGCCCTGGCTCGGAATGAGGCCGAGCAGCGTCTTGAACAATGTCGTCTTGCCGCAGCCATTGGGCCCGAGCAGGCAAAGCACCTCGCCCTGGTCGACGGACAGCGTCAGGTCGCGTCCGATCGGCGCACCACCATAACCAAAAGCCAGATCGACGGCCGACAGGATCATTGCCATCCCCGCCGCGTCGTCATCAGCAGCCAGATGAAGAACGGCGCGCCGATCGCCGCCGTCAGGATGCCCAGGGGCACTTCGATCTCGGCCATGCTGCGCGCCAGCGTGTCGACGGCGACAAGATAGCCGCCGCCCAGAAGCAGCGAAGCGGGCAGCAGTCTTGAGAAATTCGGGCCGACAAGGACTCGCGCCACGTGCGGCACCAGAAGGCCGATCCAGCCGATGATGCCGGAGATCGACACCGCCGCCGCCGTCATCAACGTTGCCGCGGCAATGAGGATGATCCGCATGCGCGTCGTCTCGATGCCGAGCGCGCGCGCCTCCTGGTCGTCCAGCGTCATCAGATTGACCCGCCAGCGCAACAGCACCATCGGAATCAAGCCGACGATCATGGCCGGCAGCACCGACAGGAAATCGCCGCGCGTCACGCTGGCCAGGCTGCCGAGCAGCCAGAAGGTGATGGCCGGCAGTTGATTGTAGGGATCGGCAAGCACTTTCAGCAGCGAGATGCTGGCGCCGAGCAGGGCGCCGATGGCAACGCCGGCGAGGACCAGGACAAGGATGGGATCATGGCCGCGAACGGCGGCACCGATCATGTAGACCAGCCCGACGGCTGCCAGCCCACCGGCAAAGGCCAAGCCCTGGATGGCCAGGACGGGAAGCGACAGGAAGATGCCAAGCACAGCGCCGAGGCTGGCGCCAGCCGAGACACCCAGTATGTCCGGCGAGACCAGCGGGTTGCGGAAAAGACCTTGGTAAACCGTTCCGGCGGCCGCGAGGGAAGCCCCAACGAACAGGCCGCAGGCGACGCGCGGAAGCCGCACATTCCAGATCACGGTCTCCACGGTCGGGGGCAGGCCGCTCGGCATTCCCGACAGCTTCGCGCCGATGACCGCTGCGATATCTCGGGCCGAGACGTTATATTTGCCGATAACCAACGAGATAAGGACCACGACGACCAGCAGCACCGGTGGAGCAGCGGTCCTGATAAGAGCGGCGGCTTTTGGCCGGCCTGCGCTCATGGTTTGGCCGAGGATTGGGCAAGCAAGCCATCGAGCTGCTCATCGGTGACCTCGACATGATAGAAGCGCTTGTAGAAGTCGCGCGTCTCCGTTCGCAGATCGACATGGCTATCGGGGTAGAGCACGCTGGTCAGCCAGGCCACGCCGATGAGCCTGTTGACGCCGGGCGGTGAATCAAACCAGCCAAACGGCAATGTCGGCGCGCGGTAGACCCGGCCCTGCTTGACCGCCGCGATCCCAGCCCATAGCGGGTCGTGCAGCACCGAAGCCTGGAAGTTGGGATCGAGCGTAAGGATCACCTCGGGATTCCAGGACAGCACCTGTTCGAGCGAGACATTGGCCAGCCCGCCCGATCCGGCAGCCTCGGCGACGTTGGCCGCGCCGACAGCGCCGAGAACCTCCATGTTGATGGAGCCGGCCAGGCCGGTCTCGAGCCCCTTCGGGCCCCGGCCATAGTAGACGCGGGGCCGCTTGTCGGCGGGAACGGCGGCGGCCACGGCATCCACCCGCTTGAGCGTGGCGTCGGCATAGCCAGCCAGTTCTTCGCCCTTGTCCTTGACGCCCAACAGGTCGCCCAGCGTGCGCAGCGAATCCGGCGTCTTGGCGAAAGAGCCGTCGATGAGGATGTACGGGATGCCGGTCTGCTGCTGAACGCGATCGGCGAGCGAGACATAGGTGGCATCGACGGTGCCGACATCGATGATGAGGTCGGGCTTCATCTTCAGCACCATCTCGATATTGGCCGTGTTGCCCTTGCCGGTCAGGCGGCCATAGGCGGGCAGGTCGTGGTAAGGCGCGGCGATGAATGCCTTCTCGTCCGCGCTCGGTTCGCGCACCCAGCCGACCATCTTGTCCGGCGCCAGCGCATAGAGCAGCACGGAGGCCGGCGGCCCGGCCGCCAGCACGCGATGAACATTGTCCGGTATTTCGACCTTGCGGCCGGCCGCATCGACGAAGGCGCGTGTTTCGGCGCCGGCCATCTGTGGAGAAAAGAGCAGCGCCTGAAGCATCAGGCCCAGTGCGATCAGAAAACCGCGGCGATTCATGACCGTCTCCGTGCCCAGCGAGTGTTGGATGGGCATAGTTATGGTTGATCGGATACATCGGTCAAGCGGAACCACCGGAGCCATTGGCCCATCGCAGGACTAATCATTGGGCAATGCGTTGGTCCATTCGCGTAATCGGCTAACGACACTTGAACAAACAAAAATCCTCTGTATTCATGAAAATATAACGACCGGCCCGGCTGTGGGAAGCCAGGCAGCCGAACCTTTGCGTCGGCGGTCGTAAACTGGGTTTGAAATACGATCGGGGGGCGATCCATTGCGACGCATATTGTCTGGAATTTCGTTGGTGCTTTTGTCGAGCACCGTGACGTTGGCGGCAGCTGCCGCCGAGGAAAAGCAGGAGATCAAGAAGAAGAAACCGGATGAGCAGCACGCGCCCGCGCAGGAGCGTTTTGCCGGCACGACACCGCCCGTCTTCGAGCTTGGCCAGATCGTCATCTATGGTGGTGCAAGCGAGCAATCCAGCATTGGTGGCCAGTCGATCTCGCAAAGCGTGGTGACGGCCGAGGACATTCACAAAAGCAACTGCAACACGCTGGACGATGCCTTGGCGACGACGCCGGGCGTCGAGGTTGCCAATACGGGTGGCAGCCGCAACGAACGGCTGATCTTCGTGCGCGGCTTCGACCGTTTTCAGGTGCCGCTCTATGTCGACGGCGTCCGCATCTACCTTCCCGCCGACAACCGGCTGGACTATGGCCGGTTCCTCACGCCCGACCTCGCCGAGATCCAGATCCAGAAGGGCTATGTCTCGGTGCTCAGCGGCCCGGGCGGCATGGGCGGCGCCATCAACCTAGTGACCAGGAAGCCGACGCGCGAACTTGAAGGCGAGCTTCGCACCGGCGTCGATGTCGGCAATACCGGCAAGGTGGCGGCGTTCACCACATCCGGTTCAGCGGGCACGAAGCAGGAGAATTTCTATCTGCTGGCCAGCGGTTCATTCCGCAACAGCGACGGCTGGTTCCTGTCGCGCCACTACGATCCGGTAACCATTGGCGGTGGCGTGGTCGAGGATGGCGGCCGCCGCGATTTTTCGAACGTCAGGGACTGGCGGGCAAACGTGAAGGCTGGCTTTACCCCGAACGCCACCGACGAATATGTGATCAGCTACACCCATCAGGAAGGTGAAAAAGGCGCGCCCTATAGCGTCCATGAACCGGTTCGCGGCATCACATCGCAACCCTCGGGCACAACCTACCAGCGCAACTGGAACTGGCCATACTGGAACATCGGCACCCTGGCTTTCAATTCCAACACGGCCATCGGCGATGAGTCCTACATAAAGTCCAAGGTCTACTACAACAGCTTCGACAATCTGCTGTCGGCCTATGACGATTCAAAGTTCGGCAAGCGGGTGACGACGCGATCTTTCGACAGCTACTACAAGGACCGCGCGCTCGGTTTCAGCCTTGAGGGCGGCACCGAATTGATCGCGATGAACACGCTGAAGACGGCGCTCCACTTCCGCCGGGACGTTCACAACGAGCAGCAGCTGGTGGCGCCGGGCTCTTCCAACCCGAGTCCGACCATCGAACCGTGGCAGAAGACGGCGGAAGATACGTGGTCGGTCGCGGCGGAGGATACGTTCCATGCCACTGATAGGTTGGATTTCATCGGCGGCGTCAGCTACGACACCAACAAGCTGAGCATCGCGCAGGAATACAACACCGGCGCCGGCCTCTACGAATATCCGCGCGGCGGCAGTTCCGCTGTCAACTGGCAGTTTGCCAGCATCTTCCGGCAGAGCGACATTTCGGAATTCCATGCCAGCGTTTCGTCGCGAAGCCGCTTCCCAACGCTGTTCGAACGCTTCAGCACACGTTTTGGCGACGCACTGCCGAATCCGGACCTGCGCCCCGAACGTGCCACGAATTACGAACTGGGTTGGTCCGGCAGGCCACTCAAGACGCTCCAGGTTGGCGGCTCGATCTTCTACAGCGACCTGACCGACGTGATCCAGTCCTACAATGTCGGCGGCGGAAAGGTTCAGAACCAGAATGTCGGCGACGGCAGGTACTATGGCGTCGAGATCTACGGCGAGTGGGAGGCCCTGTCCAACCTGACGCTCGGCGCCCGCTATACCTATCTGAAGCGGCAGCTGATCGATCCGGTCCGGCCCGGATTGCGGCCGATCGGCACACCCGACCACAGCGCCTATATCTATGCCGAGTGGCTGCCGCGGGAAGACCTCACGGTGTCACCGGGCATCGAACTGTACAGCTCGCGCTGGTCGACCGACCGCCTGGAGAACAATTTCTTCCAGACCAAGGGCTTTGCCTTGGTCAATCTCAGCATGAACTACAGGCCGCGCGAGAATATGAGCTTCGATTTCGGCGTCAGGAACATTCTCGACACCGACTACCAGCTCGCCGACGGTTTTCCCGAGCCGGGCCGCACATTCTTCCTGAGCACGGCGATCACCTTCTGATCGGGGCACGGAAGACGGGAGCGGGTCGCGCCAGATGGGTTTGGCCCGCAAGCCGCTTACCCTATCCGCCTTCCCGCGCCGACCAGCACGGCGGCGCGATAGGCCGGCGTGCCATACCAGGCCATGCGGTCCAGCATCGCCCCGGCGACGGGAAGATCGAGCACGTCGGCCGGCTGTTCCAACCGGTCCGGCTCGATCCAGGGGTCGTTGATGAAATAGACCCCCTCGCCATGACCATGGACCAGGATCCAGTGCGGGCAGGTATAGCCCATCATCGGTGCCTGATCGATCAGCACTAGCGCCAGAAACCCGCGATCCAGAGCCTGTCGCAGTTCGTCGATCGCGAAGGCGCGAGGCCGCAGGGGAATGCCCACCAGCCCGGCCTCGCGCTTGAAACCGGTCTGGACGAATTCCATCAGGCCGCGACGCTCATCCGTGCTTGCACGGTCGAGAAAGATCGGTTGTTCGCTGCTCATGAAGACTTCGACCCGAAGCCCGCGCCTGTGCGCCGCCAGCGCGAGGCCATAGGGGTCGCAACCGCCGGGTCCGGTCGGGCCAATGATCGTAGTGGCTTCCCGCCACAGCTCGATCTCCAGGGCGCGATCGGGCTGCGTCGCTGGATCGAGGCCGGCTATTGCCATGGCGAGCGCTGAGGGGCCGCAGGTAAATCCTATGCTCTGCGGATAGAGTGGCGGAGCAGCCTCCGGACGCCGGTCCGGCCGACCGCCGATCCAATGCTCGCGAAAGCCGTCCCGGCCTTGCCATGACCGCGCACCGACAAGCCCAGCAATGTCCTCGTCGGCACGCAGGCACAGGACGCCATGGCTGAAGGCTTCCTTCTCCAGCGTCTCCAGGACACGGGCGGTATCGGCCGGGAAAAAGCTCGGCGCGGTCCAGAACAGCACGATGCGCATCATCGCCGCGGCTGGTCGGCGCTGGCCGACCATTACCGCGACGGGTCGGCCTTCTGCGCTGTGTTGCACAACCCCGACGACGCCGGCGATCGCCTGCAAGGTCGACACACGCCGCGCAATGTCCTGCGGCAAGGCAGCCGTGAGCGTCGTCCAGCCATCGGCCCGCGCATCGAGGACGGCCATGCCGCCGGCGGCATTCACAGGGAGGCGTTGCATCGGTCTGCGCCCGGATTTGTGTGGCTGGCTGTTCACCGATCCCGTACCATCCGAAGTCGACGACATCCGGCGGCCCCGTTTGATGATGATGGTACCGATATAATTCCGTAGACTGATTGATCAGTCAACGATAATCTCAAACCTCTTTGGACCGCGAGGGCGTCCGGCTTTCATGACACTGCGCAAACTGCTTCCCTCGCCCAACGCGATCTTCATGTTCGAGGCCGCCGCGCGCCATCTCAATTTCACCGTCGCGGCGCGGGAATTCAACGTCACCCAGTCGGCGGTCAGCCGCATGATCGCGCGGTTGGAAAGCCATCTCGACGTCAAGCTTTTCATCCGCTCGCCAACCGGCATCGAGCTGACCGATGAAGGCCGCATGCTCTATGGCGCCGTCGGCAGCGGCTTCCAGCAGATCGAGATCGCGCTGGACGATATTCGCGCACGGCAGGGCGAGGCGGGAACCGTCACGCTGTCCCTCTCATCGGCCTTTGCCATGCACTGGTTCATGCCGCGCTTCGACCGGTTCCAGGCGAGTTTCCCGGGCATCGACCTGCGCTTTCAGCTGGTGCGCGGCGAGCCGAGCGGACCGGTCGAGGATGTCGATCTCGCCATCCGCTACAACCAGCCGCCGAACGCCGAGCAGCAAAGCTGGGAACTGATGGAAGAGGTCGTGCTGCCGGTCTGTAGCCCGGCCTATCTGGCCGAACATGGCAGTCTCGACGATTGCGCCGATCTCGGCCGGCATACGCTTGCCCACCTTTCCGGCTCGATCCGCATACCCTGGCAGCGCTACCTCGCCCAGTTCGACTATCCGCAGCCGGCGGGCAGCCGCAGCCTGACCTTTTCGGACTATACGCTCGTCATCCAGTCGGCCATCAAGGGACGAGGCATGGCGCTCGGCTGGTGGCATGTGGTGGCGCACGAACTGCTGCAAAAGGGCCTGGTCAAGGGCGGCCGGCATGAGTTGCGCACCGGCGACCACTATTACCTGGTGGCAACGGCCAGGCGCCCGCTGCGCAAGCCGGCGATCCTGGTGCGAGACTGGCTGCTCAACGAAATGGCCGTGTTGAAACAGGAAATCCTGGCCGGCTGAGGCCCCCGGCAACTCGACCACCTCCTGAAGCCATGACCTGTAGTCATCGGCTCGTGACTATTTCGGACCGTGCGCGATCGATTCCGGGTCTTATAGTCACCCCATCCGCTGAACCGCAAAACCAAGAACACCGGGCAGCAGGACAGATAAGGCTTTGGGAACGAGCCGAGGGAGCAGATTGTTGATTGGAGCCATTGCCGCCGTTGACGGCATGACAGAAGCCGTGCATCGCCTCGATCCGCTGCTGCGGCCAGCATCGATTGCCTTTGTCGGCGCGTCCATCCGCCCCAACACGCCGGGCAACACGATGGTGCGGGCGGCGGCGATGGATGGCTATCGGGGCCGGCTCTACGCCATCAACCCGAAATATGACGCTGTCGAGGGGGTGCCGTGCTTTCCCGGTCTGGCGAGTCTGCCCGAGAGGGTCGAGCATGTGGTCCTTGGCGTCGCCAACGATCAGCTCGAAAAAAACCTACTCGATGCAGCCCGCCACGGCGCCAGGGCCGTCACCATCTTCGCCAGTTGCGACCTGACCGGCGCCGCCAATGACGGCCTCGCCGACCGGTTGACGGGGATCGCCGAGGATGCCGGCATCGTCATTTGCGGCGGCAACGGCATGGGCTTCTGCAATCCAGGCATCGGCCTGCGCGTCTCCGGCTATGCGGCCAACCTCGCCATGAAGCCCGGCGGTGTCGCGCTGATCACCCAATCGGGCTCAGCTTTCAGCGCACTCGCCTACAATGACCAGCGGCTGAAATTCTCGCTGTGTGTCTCGAGCGGCCGCGAACTGACGACGACGGCCGCCGACTATGTCGACTGGGCGCTCGACCAGCCCGCGACGAAGGTCGTCGGCCTGTTCCTGGAAACGGCCCGCAAGCCGCGCGACTTTGCCATTTGTCTTGAAAAGGCTGACCGTCTTGGCATCCCCGTCGTCGTCCTGAAGGTCGGGCGCACGGAACTGAGCGCGGGCTTCGCCGCCAGCCACAGCGGCGCGATTGCCGGCGACGCCGCCGCCTACGAAGCGCTGTTTGCCAGATGGGGCGTCATCAGCGTCGATACGCTGGACCAGCTGGCCGCCAATCTGCTGCTGTTTTCCACCGGCCGGCCGGCCGGGAGCGGCGGCCTTGCCAGCCTGCACGATTCCGGCGGCGAACGCGAAATGGTCGCCGATCTCGCGGCCAGGGCCGGCGTGCCGTTCGCCGTCATTTCGGAGAAGACCAAAGAGGAGCTGCGGCTTCATCTCGACAGCGGCCTGCAGCCGGCCAACCCGCTCGACGTCTGGGGTTCGGGCTCCGATTTCGAGACCCATGTCGAAGCCTGCATGGACGCCATGCTCGCCGATCCCGACACCGCCATCGGCGTTCTGTTCCAGGACATCCGTGACGGCTCCTATATCGCCGAAGGTTTTGCCCGGGCGGTGATCCGCTCCCGCGCCAAGAGCGGCAAGCCGGTAGCGGTCGTCAGCAACTATGCCACGGTGAACCACCGCGCACTGGCCCTGGCGACCACGGAGGCCGGTGTGCCGGTCATCGACGGCACCGACGAGGGCCTGCACGCTATCCGCAATCTGCTGGCCTTCCGCGACAGGGGCTCCCTCCAGCATACCTACCCGCGTGCGGTGGCCAGGGGCATCCGCGAGCGCTGGCGGGCCCGCCTCCAACAGGCCCTGCCCTTCGACGAAAGCGAGGCTCTGGCGTTGTTGGCCGACTACGGCATCGCCACGCCCCATTCGATCAAGGCCAACACATCGGCCGAGGTCCTCCAAGCCGCGCGCGACATTGGCTTTCCCGTCGCCCTGAAGACAGCGGCCGGCATCCAGCACAAGTCCGACCAGGGCGGCGTGGTGCTCGGGCTCACCAACGAGGCCGCGCTGGAACGGAGCTACTCGGACATGTCGGCGCGGCTCGGCCCCCAGGTGCTCGTGGCCGCCATGGCGCACAAGGGCGTCGAGATCGCCTTCGGGCTGATCCGCGACGAACAGTTCGGGCCCTATCTCGTCGTTGCCTCGGGCGGCATCTGGATCGAGATCCTCAGGGATCGAGCCGTAGCCTTGCCGCCGCTGAGCTTCGGACAGGCGCGAGCCTTGATCGGCCGGCTGAAGGCCAGTCCCCTGCTCGATGGCGCGCGCGGCATGCCGCCCGCCGACAAACCAGCAATCTACGCGGCACTTGCCCGCTTCTCGATGCTGGCGGCCGATCTCGGCGATCTCATCGACGAGATGGATGTCAACCCGCTGCTGGTTTCCGATCGGGGCTGCGTTGCCGTCGACGCACTAGTGCTCGCCCGCAATGCCAACCGCTCACCAGAGTAAATCGAGGACTTTTATGAATTTCGACCTCAGCCCACGCGAAAAGGAACTCTCCAGGAAGGGCCGCGACTTCTGCGACCAGGTGCTGTTGCCGCTGGAGCAGATCACCGACGAACATGGCGAGCTGCCGATGGAGCGCCGCGAGGCCGTCAGGCAGGCGGTTCGCGACTGGGGCCTGGCTGGCATCAACCATACCAAGGAGAATGGCGGCCTTGGCCTGTCGATGGTCGAGCAGACGGCGATCGAGGAACAGCTCGGCCGCGTCACCAACGGCCTGTGGAGCTGTGTCTGGCGTCCGCCGGTCAGCCTGAAGTTCGGCACGCCCGCCCAGAAGCAGGACTATCTGGTCCCCTCGATCGATGGCCATCGCCGTGGCGCCTTCGCCATCACCGAGCCGGAGGCCGGTTCCGACCCGCGTCGGGTGAAGACCCGCGCCGTGCTGAAGAACGGCATGTGGCATCTGACCGGCGAAAAGTGGTTCGTCACCTCCTACAACGCCTCGGACTTCATCATTGTCCACGCCCATGTAGATGATGATCCCGACAAGCCGACGCTGTTTCTCGTGGACAAGCCGGCTAACAATATGGTGCATCTGCGCTCGCCGAAGTTCATGCACAATTTCGCCTTCGACCATGCCGAGCTTCGCTTCGAGGACACGCCAGTCAGCGAGGACAGGATGCTGGGCGGCATAGGCCAGGGTCTGGAACTGACCAAGGACTGGTTCGTCGAGGCCCGCCTGCAGATCGCCTCGCATGCCGTGGGTGCGGCGACGCGGGCCGCCGAGATCGCCAATGACTACGCCACCACTCGCCACCAGTTCGACCGGCCGATCCGTGACTTCCAGGGCGTGGAGTTCATGCTGGCCGACATGGCCGTCGACATCTTCGCCGCCAAGTCGATGCTCTACCGCGTCGCCTGGGAGATCGATCAGGGCCTCGACCGCAAGCGCGTACATGCCCATGCCAGTGCGTTGAAACTCTATTGCTCCGAAACCGCCGGCCGCGTCATCGACAAGGCGCTGCAGGTCCTGGGCGGACGCGGCTACATGCGCGAGAACCCGGTCGAGCGGCTCTACCGCGACATCCGCGTCGACCGCATCTGGGAAGGCACGTCGGAAATCCAGCGCGTGATCGTCGCCGGGCAGATCCGCAAGCGCGGTTTTGGCATCTTCAGCGAGGTCGCCTGACCCATGCCGGCGCACCACGGGAATCAAAAGGAGTGCCGGTCTTGATGTCGCGCCGGCATCTCGAAACCGCATGCCTGCTCGGCCCGGCCCTGGTCGTGCTGGCGCTGCTGTTCGTGGTGCCGCTGGCGCGGCTTTTCTCCCTGGCTTTCACCGATCCCGCCGGCCCGTTCGCGACTTTCGGCATCCTGGCCGAAAGCTCTGTCTATCGCCAGGTGATGTGGAATACCTTTGTCGTCGCCGTCGTCGTCACCGTGCTTTGCGCGCTGCTGGCCTGGCCGGTCGCCTATGTGCTGTCGCGCCTCAAAGGCGTGTGGTTCGCGGTGGCGCTCTATGGCGTGCTGTTTCCCTTCTGGATATCGGTGCTGGTGCGCACCTTTGCCTGGATGATGCTGCTCGAACGCAACGGACCGATCAACCGGCTGTTGATGAGCACCGGCCTCACCGATGCGCCGCTTGCCCTGCTGTTCAACAATGTCGGCGTGCTGATCGGCATGATTCACATCCTCCTGCCCTACATGATCCTGCCGCTCTACGGCGCCATGATCCGCATCGACCGCCGGCTGCTGCTGGCCAGCGACGGGCTTGGTGCGGGCCTGCTCGACACTTTCCGCCGCATCTATCTTCCGCTCTGCCTGCCCGGCCTTGCCGGCGGTGCGACCTTCGTCTTCCTGCTGTCGCTCGGCTTCTTCATCACGCCCGCGCTGCTTGGCGGCTCGAACGCCATCACGCTTTCCATGCTGATCGCGAGCTTCGTCAATGACCGTCTCGCCTGGTCGCTCGCCGCCGCCGGTTCGATGGCGCTGCTGGCGATCGTGCTTGTGCTGATGGCGCTGACCGCGAGGCTGCTGCCGGTGGAGAAAGGGTTCTTCGCCCGATGAACAGGCTGCCGCTTTTGCTGCGCATCGCCGCCAATGCCGGGGCCAGCCTGGTCCTGGCCTTCCTGGTGCTGCCGATCCTCGCGGTGGTTCCGGCCTCCTTCAACAAGGCGAGCTTCATCTATTTGCCGCCGCGTGCCTGGTCCGATGTCTGGTACGAGCGCTTCCTCGCCGATCCCGAATGGCGCAGCTCCCTGTTCAACAGCATCGAGGTCGCGACGCTGGCGACGGTGATCGCCGTGGTGCTTGGAACACTGGCGGCGATCGGCCTGCGCCGGATCGACGGCCGCCTGCGCACCATCGTCACCGGACTGTTCCTGGCGCCGATGATCGTGCCGGTCATCGTCACCGCCGTGGCACTCTACCGCAGCGCGCTCGATGTCGGCCTCAGCGGCACCATCCTCGGCATGAGCCTTGGCCATGCCTTGCTGGCGCTGCCTTTCGTGGTCATCAATGTTGGCATCGCCTTGCGCGCCGTCGACGACAACTGGCTGAAGGCGGCGGCCGGCCTCGGCGCCGGGCCATGGACGATCTTTCGCACCGTCACCTTGCCGAACATCGTGCCCGGTATTGTCGGCGGCGCCATCTTCTCCTTCATCACCTCTTTCGACGAGGTGATCGTCGCCGTGTTCATGGCCGGCTATTCCTCGAAGACGCTGCCGGTGAAGATCTGGGAATCGATCCGGCTGGAATTCACCCCGGTCATCGCCGTCGCCGCGACCGTGATGATCGCGCTTGCGATCGTGCTGTTCGCCTTGGCGCAGATTGTCAGCAGCAGGACCGGAGGCCGGGCCCAATGATCAAGCCGGGGAACCAATCAGGACTGCCGCTGCGGCTTGCCGGCCTGTCGAAGAACTATGGAAGCTTCAAGGCGCTGGAACCCACAAACCTTGATGTGAACGCCGGCGAGTTCCTGACGCTGCTTGGCCCCTCGGGCTCGGGCAAGACGACGCTGCTCAACCTCACTGCCGGCTATATCGAGCCGACGGCGGGCGAAATCCGCATCGGCGAGCGCGACGTGACGCACACGCCCGCCCGCCATCGCAACATCGGCATGGTCTTCCAGAACTACGCATTGTTCCCGCACATGAGCGTCGGCGAGAACGTCGCCTATGGCCTGACAGTACGCCGGCTAACGAAAGCTGACATTGCTGGAAAGGTCGCTGAAATCCTCGCCCTGATGCGGCTCGACGGCTTCGCCGACCGGCCGATCCAGCAACTGTCGGGCGGACAGCAGCAGCGCGTGGCGCTGGCCCGTGCGCTGGTCATCGAACCCGACGTGCTGCTGATGGACGAACCGCTTGGCGCGCTCGACAAGCAGCTCCGCCGCTCGGTTCAGCTCGAATTGCGCCGACTTCACCAACGCCTTGGCCGCACCACCATCTATGTCACCCACGACCAGGAGGAGGCACTGGTGCTGTCCGACCGCATCGCGGTGATGGACAGCGGCCGCATCCAGCAGTTGGGGACGGTCGACGATCTCTATGACCGCCCCGTCAACGCCTTCGTCGCCGGCTTCATCGGCGAGTCCAATCTGTTGCCGGTGCGTGTTCTCTCCACCTCCGGCGGCCAGGCCTCGGTCGATGTCGAGGCATTCAGCAGGACAATTGCCGTCGAGGCAGCGCCGGGGACAGTGCCCGGCGAGCCGGCGCGGCTGCTGATCCGGCCGGAACATGTCGAGCTCGGCCAAGGCGGCGACGGCGTCGTCGCCGAGATCGTCGAGGTGATCTATCTCGGCGAACTCACCCAGCTCACCCTCAGGCTGGAGAGCGGTCAGACGCTCGCGGCCCGCCAGATCACCGACCGGACATTGCAGGCCGGCGCCAGGGTCCATGTGTCGTGGAAGCCGGGCAATGTCCGTGCCGTTCCTCATACCCCACCAAAACCCACCAAAACGGAGAAAGCTGATGCATAGGCGTACTTTCCTTCTGACGGCAGCGGGCGGCCTGCTGGCCGGTGCGACGGGTCTTCCCAAGCTGGCCAACGCTGCCGGCCGGCCCTTCACCTTCACCTCCTGGGGCGGCGCCCTGTCGAATGCCGAAAAGGCGGCGTTCATCGATCCGTTCGGCCAGCTCAAGGGCATCGACGTCATCAACACCTCGCCGACCGAGACAGCCAAGATCAAGGCCATGGTCCAGGCCAAGGCCGTCGAATGGGACCTCGTCGACGTCGGCGGCCGCACCGTGTGGCAAGGTGGCAATGAGGGTTTTCTCGAGCCGATCGATGTGTCGAAGATCCCCAATGCCTCGGCACTTGAAAAAGGCTGGGTCGCCCCGAATGGCATCGCCACCTCGACCGGCGCCACGGTAATCGCATGGTCGAAGACGGCGTTTCCAGATGCAGGCCCGCAATCCTGGGCCGACTTCTGGGATGTGAAACGCTTCCCCGGGCCGCGCGGCCTCTACCGCTTCTTCTACTACAATTACGAAGCCGCCCTTCTGGCTTCCGGCGTGAAGCCGTCGGAAGTGTTTCCCTACACCACCGAGAAGGCCGACATGGCGATGGCCAAGATCAAGGAGCTGAAGCCGCATGTCTCGGTCTGGTGGGGCACCGGCGCGCAGCCGCCGCAACTGCTGTCGTCGGGAGAGCTGGCGCTGTCCTCGGCCTGGAGCGGCCGCGTGCTCGCCGCTGAAGCCGAAGGCGCACCCGTCGGCTTCACCTACAAGGACGGCATCGCCTGGGCCAATTGGTGGGTCATCCCCAAGGGATCGCCCAATGTGGATCTGGCGCACGAGGCCATCAACTTCGCGCTTGCCGAACCGCAGCAGGCAAAGCTGCTTGCCCTCAAGACCTATGGACCCGTGCTCAGCACCGCGACATCAGGCGCCAACGCCGAGACCAAGAAAATCCTCGTCATGTCGCCCGACAACATCAAGGACATGCTGATCCTCAACGAGGGCGAAGCCGACAAATACTCCGTCGCCTATGAGGAAAAGTGGAACCAGCTGATGCTGGAGTGACCTGAGGCAAAGTCTTGGCGCTCCGGCATCTCGCTTGCCGGAGCGCTTACCGTCAAATGCCCTTTGGGAGAGCCATCCATGCCCGCCGCCGGCCCCTTCGCCCTGCCAGCCAGCCTTTGGGCGGCGACCGCGACCCCTGCTCCGCAGTATTCCCGGGCGAAGGGCGACATTGTTGCCGACGTCGCCATCGTCGGCGCCGGCTATACCGGTCTCGGCGCCGCGCTGCACCTGTCGCAGGCCGGCAAGAAGGTGGTGGTGGTCGAAGCCAGCGAGCCCGGCTGGGGGGCTTCGGGGCGCAATGGCGGCCAGATCATCGCCGGACTGAAGCACGATCCCGACAAGCTCGAAGCCAAATTCGGTCACGCGCTGGGCACCGCCATCACCAGGACAATCGGCGGCGCGGCCGACCTGGTCTTCGACATCATCGAGAAATACGGCATCGACTGCCACGCCAGGCGCAGCGGCTGGATCCAGGGCGCGCATGGCGTCAGGGCTTTCGAGGAGATCGTGACGCCGCGCTTTCGCCAATGGCATGCGCGCGGCGTCGGGGCCCGCCTGCTCGATCGCCAGGCAATGGCGACGCTGACCGGCTCGTCGCCCGATGCCTATCATGGCGGCTGGTTCGATCCACGCGGCGGCGTGCTGCAGCCACTCAGCTATGCGCGCGGGCTGGCGGCAGCCGCGATGTCGCAAGGCGCTACAATCCTGGCGAATGCGCCGGTGCTCGGGCTGAGTTCGACGAGCAAGGGCTGGACGCTGGAGCTGGGCCAGGGCAGCGTCCGTGCGCGAAAGGTGATCCTGGCCACGAACGCCTATACCGGAGATATCTGGCCCGGACTTCGCCAGACCGTCATTCCCGTCACCAGCTTCCAGATCGCCACGCAGCCGCTGGCGCCGGCGGTACGCGAGACCATCCTGCCGGGCGGCCAGGGCGTTGCCGACACGCGCCGGCTGCTGCTCTATTTTCGCCTGGGCCACGAGGGCCGGCTGATCATGGGCGGCCGCTCCCCCGTCGACGACAATCCGACGATGAGCGACGCGGCACCGTTGAAGGCAGCGCTTGCCCGCACCTTCCCACAGGCGGCGAATGCGCCGATCGCGTTCGTGTGGAGCGGCAAGGTTGCCATCACCAAGGACACGATGCCGCACATCCACGTGCTGGCTCCCGGCCTGTTCACGGCACTTGGCTGCAACGGTCGCGGTGTCGCCACATGCACGGCCATCGGCAAGCTGCTGTCCAGCCTTGCGACCGGAACCGAACCGGCCGACCTGCCCTTCCCGGTGACCACGCCAGACCCCTACGCACTGCATGCCCTGCGCAAGGTCGGGGTCTTCGCCGTCAGCCAGTATTACAGGGTGCTTGACGGACTTGGTCGCGTCTGATTTCCTTCTCGACTGATGCCACGGCAGCACACGCTTCAATTAATTAGCCGAATAACTACAAGCGCCTGCGTGCCTACATGCCCATCGATATGGTCGGAAGCTCAATCACGGCGGTCAAGCCTTCGGCAGTGGGCTGCATTCTTCTCGTGGTGGGCTCCTCGTCATCCTGACCGATGCCGTTCGCCGCGTGACGCGGCGCTGATCAATAGAGGGTAAATGAATTTGGCGGGAAATCGCCCTCACTTGAAATATTCTTGCGTCACTTTTGCTGCTTGCGCATCTGGCTGAAAACAAATCCGGGCAATCCGCAAACCAGCTCGCCATGCGCGACCCGACAGCGGTCTGCTTTGTGGCTCCCTTCCCCTCGTATCCATCTTTACGAAACTGTAAGCCGCCGGAAAGACGGAGGTGATTTCACGTCCCTATTGTGCGGATGCCGGCGAGATTTCGCCCTCGCCGGCATTGCTCAGTGTCGCCGGGATCCGGCGCCAGACAAGGAAACTTCCGATGAAAAAGCTTATTATTGCCCTCGCCCTCGGCACCATTGCCATCACCAATCCGATTGCTTCCGCATTCGCCGCGCCGACGCCCTGCGAGGACGCGCTCAAGGCGCTGCGGGCCGCGGAAGCCACCGCGAAGCTCGATGTCGCGGACAAGGCCAAGGTTTCGGATCTCGAAACCAAGGGCATCGAGCGCTGCAACGCCGACGACGACAAGCGCGCCGACGACTTTTTCGCTCAAGCCATGAAGGTCATGGGCAAGTAAGCCCGCTCAATATCCTCGAGGACAGGACACCGGCCATGCTCTCACCCACCCAACGCATCGCACCACCTCTCAACCGGGTTCCGAATGTCACCGCCGATTTCTGGCTGATCAAGCTCATGGCCGTGACCATGGGTGAAACGGCGGCGGACTACCTCGCCGTCAATCTTGGTCTTGGCCTGACGGTCACATCGCTGATGATGACCGGTGTCCTGATCATCGCCCTCATCCTTCAGTTTGCCCAGAAACGTTACATACCCTGGGCCTACTGGCTGGCGGTCGTGCTCGTAAGTGTCGTCGGCACCCTGATCACCGACAATCTCGTCGACAATTTCGGCGTACGCCTGCAGACGACAACGATCGTGTTCAGCGTCTTGCTCGCCGCGACATTCGCGATCTGGTACGCCAGCGAAAGAACGCTGTCGATCCACACCATCCACACGACGAAACGCGAGATCTTCTACTGGCTGGCGATCCTCTTCACCTTCTCGCTGGGGACCGCCGCTGGAGATCTGGTCGCGGAAAGCTTCGACATGGGCTATCTGACCACCGGCCTTTTGTTTGGCGGCGTGATCGCGCTCATTGCCTTTGCCTACTATGTCCTCAAGCTCAACGGCATCCTCGCCTTCTGGCTTGCCTATATCCTGACCCGGCCGCTCGGCGCCTCGTTCGGCGACCTGCTCTCGCAGCCGGTCGAGTATGGCGGCCTGGGCTGGGGAACGACTTTTACCAGCCTGGCCTTCCTTGGCTGCATTGCCGCCCTCGTCCTCTACATGACGTTGAAGAAGGACGCCGACGAGATCGAGGACATCCTGCTTGAATCCGATTGAGGCAAGACACGTCAGGACAGGGCCCACCGGATATCCTAGGAACCTGTGTTTGCCGATGCTAGCATCGCGTTTCGACAAAGCATCGGCAACGGACCGGAACGATCATGCGCCTTCTTCTCATTGAGGACGACCCGCGAACGGCCGATTATGTCATGAAAGGCCTGAGCGAGACCGGTCATGTCTGTGATCTTCTGCGCAACGGGCATGACGCCCTGTTTGCCGCGACACGCGGGGCCTATGACGTGATCATAGCGGACCGGATGATCCCCGGCCTGGACGGCCTGTCCATGATCAAGGCGATCCGCGCCGCCGGTGTGCGCACGCCGACAATCTTCCTGACATCGATCGGCGGTGTCGACGACCGCGTTGAAGGACTTGAAGCGGGTGGCGACGACTATCTCGTCAAGCCATTCGCTTTTTCCGAACTGCTTGCTCGCATCAATGCACTTGGCCGCCGTCCGGCGGCGCAGGAGCAGAAGACCACTTTGCGGGTCGCCGACCTTGAGATGGATCTGATCATGCGCCGTGTCACCCGACAGGGTCACGCCATCGAGCTTCAGCCGCGCGAGTTCAGCCTGCTGGAAGTGCTGATGCGCGGCGAAGGACGGGTGATTACCCGCACCATGCTGCTGGAACGTGTCTGGGACTTCCATTTCGATCCCAAGACCAGCGTGGTCGAGACCCATATCAGCCGGCTGCGCACCAAGATCGACAAGCCGTTCGAGGTCCCGCTCATCCATACCGTCCGCAACACCGGCTACAGCCTGCATGCACCGGTTTAGCCTGCTTCGCAGCACGCCATTCCGGCTTGCCTTGACGTTCGCATTCCTGTTCGTGCTTGCCTTCGTGCTGTCGGGCGCCATCGTTTACCAGATGATGAGTGCCGACCTTGCCGACCGGCTCGACGAGACGATCATCGAAACCTATTCGGTCGTTGCGGCGACTTACGCCGATGGCGACCTGGAAGACCTGATTTCCACGGTCGAAAGCCATTCCAAGCTCAGCACGATCAAGGAGCAGATTTTCTCCTTGACCGGTCCCGACGGCAATCACCTGGCCGGGAATTTTACCGCGGCAGGCCTTCCCGACGGCTTTTCCTTGTTCAAGGCGGCAATGCCCGGCGCACCCTCCGGTGTCGAATACCGGGCCTATTCCGGTTCGGTTGGCGCAAACAACCTGACCGTCGCCTTCAGCCTTTCGGAAACCGAGGAGCTGGAGACGATTGTCCTGATGAGTTTCGGCTGGGGAACGCTCATCATCACGGGCCTCGCCGTGACCGGCGGCGCTCTTCTGGCCTCGCGCGTCCAGCGCCGTCTCGACGGAATTGCCGCGACCATGGTGGACGTTTCGCATGGAAAGCTCGACGCTCGCATCCCGCTGATCGGAAATGGTGACGACATCGACGTCGTTTCCAGCCAGGTCAATGCCGCGCTCGAACGACTGTCGGCGCTTGTCGACGGTATGCGGCAGGTCAGCGCCAACATCGCGCATGACCTGAAGACGCCGTTGAACCGTCTCCAGATGATCCTGGATGTTGCCTCCCAGAAGACGGGTTTCGGCCAGGAGATTTCGGACGACCTGGCGGAAGCGCGAGCCGAAGGCGCCCAGATCAATGAGACGTTCGACGCCCTGCTGCGCATCGCCCAGATCGAGGCTGGCGCGCGCAAGGCGCGCTTCACCGACCTGGACCTCGGCGAGGTGGTGGAAACCATCGCCGAAATCTACGCCGATGTGGCCGAGGACGACGGAAAGTCCCTGTCGGCAACGGCGCTTCAGGCCGGAAGCCAGATACATGGCGACCGCGAACTGCTGACGCAGCTGTTCGCCAATCTCGTCGAGAACGCGCTGCGGCACTGCCCCAAAGGCACGGTCATCGGATTGTCCGTGACGGGGGAAGCTGACCACATTCTTGCGAAAGTCAGCGACAACGGGCCTGGAATTCCAGCCGAGGAGCGCGAGAAGGTGTTCCAACGGCTTTACCGGCTCGACAGCAGCCGAACCACGCCAGGCAGCGGACTTGGCCTCAGCCTGGTACGGGCCATAGCCGATCTGCATGGGGCGACCGTCGTCCTTGAGGATTGCCATCCCGGGCTGGGGATAATCGTGAGTTTCCCGAGAGCGAGGGCCTGATCGGGCCTAGCGCGTGCGCCATGTGATGGCGGAATTGGTGATGTAATTCCACGCCGAGCCCACGGCGGCGGCGGCAAGTCCAGCCGCCCACCACCGCGAGGGGCTGGTGTAAAGCAGCGCCGATACGCCAACACCCGCCACGACACCAAAACTGCAGAGCGCCGCGAACATGACGAACCCGGTCAGGAAGCGCCAGCCACGCCGGCGCTTGTCGCGGTAGGTGAAGGCATTGTTCAGCGTGTAGTTGAACGCCATTGCCGTGAACATGGCCATGGTCTGGGCCGCGGCGAAGGGCAGGCCGTCCGGCAAGAGCGCGTGCAGGACGAACAGGTGAACCAGAACGCCCAGCGAACCGACCAGGCCAAAGGCGAGGAACCGCGTCGAGATGAGGTCGCCCGACGCCTTGGCGATCAACAGGCCCAGATATTCGGCCACGACCATGGAATCGAGTTTGCTCTGCCCGTGCAGACGAGCACCGAACACATAGGGGATTTCCCGAATGCGCAGGGTCTTGGGCGAAGACGCGGCGATGTCCATCAGGATCTTGAAGCCCTGCTGCGAAAGCCGTGGCGCGACCGTTTCGACGATATCCCGGCGCACCATGAAGAACCCGCTCATCGGGTCGTTGATCGGCGTCTTTAACAACAATTGCGCAAGACGCGTCGCCAGCCGGCTGCCGCTCGAACGCAGCCGGCTCAATCCGCTGCCGGCGCTCCCCGCGTTCCCATACCGGCTGGCGACAACCAGATCGGTTTCGCCGCCGCGCATGATCTCGAGCATCCTGGGCAGGCATTTCTCGTCATGCTGGAGGTCTCCGTCCATGATGGCGACGATGGGAGCTGAACTCGACAGAGCGCCCTCGAGGCAGGCGCCGGCGAGACCGCGCCGGCCGATGCGCCTGATGCCGCGAACCCGGGGGTCGTGGGCCGCGATGTCGCGAACCGCCGCGATCGTCCCGTCTTTCGAATCGTCATCGACAAAAACGACTTCCCATTCGATCCCCCGCAACGCCTCATGCAGCCGGGCGACCAGCAACTCGATGTTGGCGCGCTCGTTCAGTGTGGGCACGACAACGGTCAGCTCCACACCCTTGTTCTGGTTCGCCACCACAACGAGATCCGGCCCGGATGGCATTTCGACGGAACCGCCCGCCGACCGGGATATAGATGTCTGGTTCATGGCAAAGTCCTGCTGTCTGGGGACGCGGCCCTGTCCTGAAGCGTCGGCGGTGAGGGGCTGGATCGCCTGATCGGCAGGATCAGGATCTCGAATATCGGGAAGCCCGCGACGCTCTGGGTGACATGCCGGGCAGGACCGTTCGGGACGAAAATTCTGCCGAGACTATCGCGGTATTCCTTTTCCCGCTCGGCCTCCTTGCCGAAATTCAGGGCCCCGACGAGGAACCCCGTGCTCCGGGCATCAAGGCGTTTGTCGTCCATGAACTGGAAGTGGCGCGGATCCCCCGGCAGTACTTCAATTGGGACGTTTGGTCCGAGCGCATGGGCGATCCGTGCCCCCTGCATCCAGTCCGCGGCGACGACATAGGCGTCGGAGCCGCTGAGATCGCTGCTCTGAGCGTCATTGGTCAGCGCCGACCAGTCGACGAGTTGCCAGTTGATGTCGAATTTCGTTGCCCGTTCATGGAAAGGCCTGGTGAAGGCGCCCGTCGTCGTCTGCACCGCGAATGCCACGGCCAGAAGCGGAACGACGATTGCGGCGATGGCGAACGACACCCGCGGCAACCCGGGCCTGCGTTCCGCGAGCCGGCCGCACCATTGGCCCACGAGGGGAAAAGCAAACAGGAACCCGCTCATCGACCAGTGCGGCAAGGAATGGGCGCTGAACAGCGCGGCCAGGCCAAAGAACACCACCGGAAGCACCGCGATCAGTGCGAAGAAGCGATCGGCGACCGATGCTTCTTTTCTGGCGGCCGACCACATGCATCCGATCGCAATAGGCCACGTCGCCGGCCAAACATAAGCGGCCTGGCCAAGCAGGGTAATCGCCAGGTTTCCCGGGTGCAGAAGATGGCCTTCGGCGGCCAGGCCCCTGCCGGACTGGAACGCGAAGGACACCCATCCATGGTTCATGTTCCAAAGCACGACCGGCAACAAGCCGAGGAGCGCGATGGCGCCGGCGACCCATGGGCCGGGCGTGGCAAGTTCGGCCCGGCCGGGCTTTGTCGACAGCAGGATGAGCAAGGCGGAGACGCAGAAGAGCCCCGCCTGGTATTTCGACATCAGGGCAAGGCCGAGCGCTACACCCGCGACGGTCCATCGCAGGAGCGCATGGCGCGGCGCCTTGCCAAGCAGCATCGGCGCGACGGCCCAGGCGCTCGCCAGCAGGAAGAAATTCAGCGGACCGTCCGGCACCACGAAATGGCCGGCCGAAATGAAGAAGAAGGGAGCAACCGTGTACCACGCCACCGCCCAGAACGCGGCAACGGCGCCATAGGCCAGGCGGGTCAGGTCGTAGAGCAGCAGTGCCGACAGGGAGCCGAGCACGACATAGGGCAGCCGCACAAACAGCCGGCATTCGCATCCGGTGATATCCGCCATCAGGCGGCCAAGCGCAAAGCCGAGCGGAGGATGATCGAAGTAAGAGAGCGAGTGGCTGCGCGACACCACCACAGCATAGGCCTCGTCGATCGACAGCGGGATGACCGCGGCAAGTCCGATCCGCAAGATCAGGAATGTACCCACCAGAAGAATCATCCGCGAGGCCGGAGAGTCAGAAAGGCCAGCCTTGGATAACCAGTCGGCAATCGCCGACGGCTTCCTAAGCACGGCCAGGTTCTGGGAAGCGGGCTGCATTGCCGCTACCAGATCCACAGCATCTGCCAACGCTCGTCAGGCGCGGATCCATTTCGAGATATGACAATCAGCAGAGAAGCAATGGTAAAAAGCACCAGGGAGGTGGTGATCCATGCCCATTTGCTGGCAACAATGGAGTGATTGCGGCGCGGCATACGTGAAACCCGGACCCTGAACATTAATGTAAGCTTTTTGATGATTCTACTTGGGGTCTCGACTTGGACCGAATAGTCGCCTCGCCAAACAGAATGCCATGTTAAACATACCGGGGATTTGCCGAATTCTTACCAATTGGTAAGAGGCAATGCCGCGCAAATTATGGCGGATGGCACAGTGCTCGATCCGCGGAATGTCAGCCAGCATCGGCCAAGCACACCTTTTTTGACAGCAGGATCGGTCAGCGATCGATGCGCGTCGACAGGATGATCGACGATGATGTCCGCTCGACGCCCTCCATGGCGCCGATCTGGTCGAGGAGCGAATCCAGGTCCTTGATCGACGGAGCGGCGACGATGACGATCATGTCGAAATTGCCGCTGACGGAATGAAGCGTTCGTACCGCCGCCAGGGACCGCAGGCTGCGCACCACCTTGTCGGCGAGCTTCGGCGTCACCGTAAGCAACACATGCGCGCGCACCAGGCCCTGTTCGTAGTCCGGTGACAGCCGGACTCCATAGCCGCTGATGACGCCACGCTGCTCAAGCCGCTCGATCCGGCTCTGCACTGTCGTGCGCGACACGCCGAGGCGCCGCGCCAGTTCGGCCGTCGAGGCCCGCGCGTTCTCACGCAGCAGGGAAAGCAGGGCCTGTTCCGCTTCGCTGAGCATTTCGACGAATCCCTTTGGCGGATTGCTTGGAATTGAGTTTCGATTTGCACAATTCCACGCTTCCTTTCGACAGGCAAGCTGCGATTCTCACGCATGTTGTTCAAAAGCGCGCAGCGGTTTCGGGACAACGGCATGCACAAAACAAAAGTATCAATCAAAAATTCGGGCGAGGAATCGGTCATGAAGAAAATTGTTATCGTAGGCGCCGGCAAGATCGGTTCGACCATCGCCGAGATGCTCGCCGACACCGGCGACTATCATGTCACCCTCGTCGATCGCTCCGCCACCCAGCTTGGCTCGGCGGAGCTGCCGGCTTCCGTCGCGACGCTCGAACTCGACATCGAGGCGCCCGGGGTTCTCGAAGCAGCGCTCGCCGGCAAATTCGCGGTGCTCAGCGCCGCCCCCTTCCACCTGACCACGCGCATCGCCGAGGCGGCGGCAAGTGCCGGCCTGCACTATCTCGATCTCACCGAGGATGTCGTCAGCACAAGGCGGGTCAAGGAACTGGCGCGCTCGGGCAAGAGCGCCTTCATTCCGCAATGCGGGCTGGCGCCCGGCTTCATCTCGATCGTTGCCAATGACCTCGCCAGCCGCTTCGACACGCTGGAAAGCGTGCGCATGCGCGTCGGCGCCCTGCCGCAATACCCGTCGAATGCCTTGAACTACAATCTCACCTGGAGCACTGACGGCGTCATCAACGAATATTGCGAACCCTGCGAGGCGATTGTCGAGGGCGAGTTGGTCGAGGTGCCGCCGCTGGAAGAGCGCGAGGAATTTTCGCTCGACGGCGTCACCTACGAGGCGTTCAACACCTCGGGCGGACTGGGCACGCTGGCCGAGACGCTGAAGGGCAAGGTGCGCACGCTCAACTACCGCACCATCCGCTACCCCGGCCACGCCGCGATCATGAAGGCGCTGCTCAACGATCTCGGCCTGCGCCACCGCCGCGACGTGCTGAAGGACATTTTTGAAAGCGCCCTGCCGGCAACACTACAGGACGTGGTCATCGTCTTCGTCACCGTCTCGGGCCGCAAGAATGGCCGGCTGCTGCAGGAAACCTACGCCAACAAGATCTACTCGCGGCGCGTCGGCCAGGTGGTGCGCAGCGCCATCCAGATCACCACCGCGTCCGGCATCTGCGCCGTTCTCGACATGCTGGCCGACGGCAGCCTGCCGGCAACCGGCTTCGTCAGGCAGGAAGACATCGCGCTCGACGCCTTCCTCGCCAACCGTTTCGGCCGCGCCTACGCGCAGCACGAGATGGTGACCCGGCTGGCGAGCTGACAATTACACTCGTCTGCGCTGCCCCTCACCTGCCTGCCGGCATCCTCTCCCCGTATAGAGACAGGGAGAGGGACGCTGTCACCAGCGATTTCGCCAATCACCGGCATTGCAAGGATAGTGCCGCGTTGCGGTCCGCTGCTTTCTCCCCGTTCCTATACGGGGAGAAATGCCCGGCAGGGCAATGAGGGGCGGCGCGGACCTTTCAAGCCTGTCGCCATGGCTGAGCCGCTTCAAATATGCAGCGCGTGGCCCAGCGCCTTCAGCGCCGCTTCCTGGAACCCCTCGCCTTGCGTCGGATGGGCATGGATCGTGCCGGCGATGTCCTCCAGCCGCGCGCCCATCTCCAGCGCCAGACCAAAAGCAGCCGAGAGTTCCGACACACCCTGGCCAACCGCCTGGATGCCGAGCACCAGGTGGTTGTCGGCCCGGGCGACAACCCGGACAAAACCATCCTCGCCCAGTTTCGTCATGGCGCGGCCGTTGGCGGCAAACGGGAACATCCCGATCTTGATCTCGCCCTGGCTCTTGGCCTCTTCCGGCGACAGGCCGGCCGTCAGCAGCTCCGGATCGGTGAAGCAGACAGCCGGGATAGCCCGCTTGTCCCAACTGCGCTTATGGCCAGCCACAATCTCGGCAACCATCTCGCCTTGTGCCATCGCCCGGTGCGCCAGCATCGGCTCGCCGGTGACGTCGCCAATGGCAAAGATGCCGCGCATCGAGGTGCGGCACTGGTCGTCGATGCGGATGAATTTTCCTGTCCTGTCCAGATCGATCTGGTCCAGTCCCCAGCCTTCGGTTACCGGCTTGCGGCCGACCGTCACCAGGATCCTGTCGGCCGCGACCTTGGTGCTCTTGCCGTCCGATGTCTCGACCAGCAGCGCATCACCTTTGCCCGCCTGTCCCTGGGTCGAAAGCCCCTTGGCCTTGGCGCCCGTCATCACCTCGATGCCGAGCTCGGCAAGCCGCTTGACGACCGGTCTGGTCAGCTCCGCATCATATTGCGCCAGCACGCGGGGCAGAGCCTCGACCACGGTCACCTTGGCGCCCATTTTCGCGAAAGCCATGCCGAGTTCCAAGCCGATATAGCCGCCCCCGACCACCGCGAGCTTTTTGGGTACTTCGTTCAGCGCCAAGGCCTCGGTGGAGGAAATCACGGGCCCCCCGAACGGCAGGAAAGGCAATTCGATCGGCGCCGAGCCAGTGGCGATCACGATCATTTCAGCGCGGATCACCTGCACGCCGGTCTCGGTCTCGACCTCGACGGTCTTGCCGTCGCGAAACGTCGCCCAGCCCTGCACGATCTTGACCTTGGCCTTCTTGAGCAACCCCGAAACGCCACTGTTGAGCCGGCTAGCGATACCGTCCTTCCAGGCGATGGTCCTGGCGAGATCAAGCGCCGGCGCAGTGATCGAGATGCCGAGCGGGCTCTTGCCCCCAGCCATATGAGAAACCTTCTCGAACTCCTCGGCGGCGTGGATCAGCGCTTTCGACGGGATGCAGCCGACATTGAGACAGGTGCCGCCCAGCTTGCCGGCCTCGACGATCACCGTGTCGATGCCAAGCTGGCCGGCGCGGATGGCGCAGACATAACCGCCTGGACCGGCGCCGATGACGAGCAGCTTGCAGGAGATTTCCTTCATGTCATCAATCCACAAAGATCAGCGCTGGCGTTTCCAGCAGCGTCTTGATGCGCTGGATGAAGACGGCGGCGTCCCAGCCGTCGATCACCCTGTGGTCGAAGCTGGAGGACAGGTTCATCATCTTGCGCGGGATGAACTGCGTGCCGTCCCACACCGGCCGCACCATCATCTTGTTGACGCCGATGATCGCCACTTCCGGATGATTGATCACCGGCGTCGTCACGACACCACCCATCGCACCCAGCGAGGTGATGGTGATGGTCGAACCCGACAGCTCGTCGCGCGTCGCCGTGCCGGATTTCGCGGCTTCGGCCAGCCTGATAACCTCGGCGCCGCAGTCCCAGATGTCACGCGCCTCGGCATGCTTGACGACGGGCACCACCAGCCCCGACGGCGTCTGCGCGGCAATGCCGATATGGATGCCGCCGTGCTGATGGATGATGCCGGCCTCGTCATCGAACAGCGAATTGAGGTTCGGCTGGTCGGCGATCGCCTTGACCATTGCCCGCATCAGGAACGGCAGCAACGTCAGCTTCGGCCTCTCCGCGCCACCCTTGGCCGTGCGCTTGTCCTTGTTGAGCGCGGCGCGCAGATCCTCGAGCGCTGTGACATCGATCTCCTCGACATAGGTGATGTGCGGGATACGCGACTTGGACAGCGTCATCTTCTCGGCGATCTTGCGCCGGAGCCCGACCACCTTGATGTCCTCGACAGCGTCGTTGCGGGCAAGGCCGGACGTCTTCGCAACCTGCGGCCCGCGCGCCAGGAAAGCCTCGATGTCCTCATGGCCTATGCGGCCGGCTGGGCCGGTTCCCGCGACCTGCCTGAGATCGATGCCGGCTTCCTTCGCGCGCAAACGAACAGCCGGCGACGCCAGCGGTTTCTCGCCTTCCGGCCGTGGGGCGCCGGAGACCGATTGCTGCCGCAGGCCTTTCGAAGCCGGAACAGGTTTCACGTCCGCCGCGGTGGCCTTTGGCGAAGTCTTCGCCGGTGGTGCCGCGGTCTCGGGCTTCGGCGTCGGGAGTTTCGCCGGTGGTTCGGCTGCCACGGGTTCCAAATCACCGCCGCCCTGCGGCTTCACATTGCCGTCGCCCGCCACTTTCAGCCGCACGATCGGCGAACCGATGGCCACCGTGTCGCCGATCTCGGCCCCCAGCCAGAGGATTTCGCCATCAACCGGCGACGGGATTTCAACCGTCGCCTTGTCGGTCATGACAGCGGCAAGCATGGTGTCCTCGCGGACAATGTCGCCGACCTTCACATGCCACTCGACGAGTTCGGCCTCGGCGACGCCCTCGCCGACATCGGGCAGCTTGATTATGTGCTCGCCCATGTCAGGCCTCCATGGTTTCGATGAGAGCGCGGCCGACGCGCGCTGGGCCAGGGAAATAGTCCCACTCCTGCGCATGCGGATAGGGCGTGTCCCAACCGGCGACCCGCGCCACCGGGGCCTCCAGATGGTAGAAACAGTTTTCCTGCACCAGTGCGGAGAGTTCGGCGCCGAACCCTGACGTCAGCGTCGCTTCGTGCACGATGACACAGCGCCCGGTCTTTTTGACCGACGCAACGATCGTGTCGAGATCGAGCGGCAGTAGCGTTCTGAGATCAATGATCTCGGCATCGATGCCCGTCTCCTCGACGGCCGCCTGCGCGACATAGACCATCGTGCCATAGGCCAGCACGGTGAGAGCGGAGCCGGCCCGGCGGATCGCGGCCTTGCCGAGAGGCACTGTGTAGTGACCGTCGGCGACCTCCCCAAGCTCATGTTTCGACCAGGGCGTCACCGGCCGGTCGTGATGACCGTCAAAGGGACCGTTGTAGAGCCGCTTCGGCTCAAGGAAAATCACCGGATCGGGATCCTCGATCGCCGCGATCAACAGGCCCTTGGCATCATGCGGATTGGATGGCACGACTGTCTTCAGGCCGGACACATGGGTGAACAGCGCCTCCGGGCTCTGGCTGTGGGTCTGGCCACCAAAGATGCCGCCGCCGGTCGGCATCCGCACCACGATCGGGCAAGTGAAATCGCCGTTCGAGCGGTAGCGCAGCCGTGCCGCTTCCTGGGTCAGCTGGTCGTAGGCCGGATACATATAGTCGGCAAACTGAATTTCCACACAGGGCTTCAGCCCATAGGCGGCCATGCCGATTGCCGAGCCGACAATACCGGATTCGTTGATCGGAGCGTCAAAGCAGCGGCTCTTGCCGTATTTGGCCTGCAGGCCCTGGGTGCAGCGAAAAACACCGCCGAAGAAGCCGACATCCTCGCCGAACACGACGACTTTGTCGTCGCGCCCCATCGACACATCCATGGCGTCGCGGATCGCCTCGATCATCGTCCGTCTCGGCATGGTTCAGACTCCCGCCTGCTGGCGCTGGCGCCGCAGATGCGGCGGCATTTCGGCGTAGAGGCCTTCGAACATGTCACGCGTCGACGGCTTGCCGCCGGCATGCAGCGTGCCGTGGCTTTCGGCTTCCTTCTGCGCCGTGATGACCTCGTCTAGGATCTCGGCCTCGGCCTGTGCGTGGCGCTCGTCCGACCAGACACCAAGCAGGATGAGATGGTTCTTCAACCTGACAATGGGGTCGCCTAGCGGCCATGCGTCGGATTCGGTTTTCGGCCGGTAGGCCGACGGATCGTCCGAGCTTGAATGCGCACCGGCGCGATAGGTGACATATTCGATCAGCGTCGGGCCGAGATTGCTACGCGCACGTTCCGCCGCCCATTTGGCCACTGCGTGCACGGCGAGATAGTCGTTGCCGTCGACGCGCAGCGCCGGGATACCGAAGCCAAGGCCCCTGGCCGCGAAAGTACCCGAGCCGCCACGCGCGATGCCTTGGAAAGTCGATATGGCCCACTGGTTGTTGACGACATTGAGCACGACCGGCGCCTTGTAGGTGGAGGCGAACACCAGCGCCGAATGGAAGTCGGACTCGGCCGTCGAGCCGTCGCCGATCCAGGCGGCGGCGATCTTGGAATCGTTCGATATCGCCGAGGCCATCGCCCAGCCGACCGCCTGGATGTACTGCGTCGCCAGATTGCCGGAGATCGAGAAGAAGCCGTGCTCCTTCGACGAATACATGATCGGCAGCTGCCGGCCTTTCAGCGGGTCGGCCTCGTTGGAATAGATCTGGTTCATCATGGTGACCATCGGATAGCCGTCCGCGATCAGCAGGCCGGCTTGGCGGTAGGTCGGAAAATTCATGTCGCCTGGCGACAGCGCCTTGCGGAACGCACAGCTCACCGCTTCCTCGCCCAGATGCTGCATGTAGAACGAGGTCTTGCCCTGCCGCTGCGCCATCTGCATGCGCGCGTCGAAGGTGCGCAACGTCATCATATGGCGCAAGCCCGCCAGCAGCTCATCGTGCGAAAGCAGGCCGGCCCAGGGACCGACCGCTTCGCCGCTGCGGTTCAGCACCCGGATGATCGAGAAAGCCATGTCGCGGATGGTGCGCGGATCGACGTCGATCTCGGGGCGCGGCACAGAGCCGGCCTTGGGGATGGTTACATTGGAAAAATCCGGCGTCCCGCCCGGCCGGACTTCCGGTTCCGGGACGTGAAACCGCAACAGTCCAGCATCGGCCATGACCCTTCTCCTCCAAGGTTGCCTGGCGCGATATTTGCACATCCGCGCCGGAGGCAACATGACGATATGTCGGCGAAATTTCTTATCGATCTTCCGGTCCCGCGCGCAATTAGGCGAATGATTTGCCTGATCCGCCGCAAGAGCATGCAATTCAGGTAGGTTGTGCGGAAGGCAGGTACAACGCAGCCCCTGGGGCCACTTTTAAGCAATCGACTTTGTTCACCCGGCGGCCCTCACGTGCTAGTCAGCCGGAATGGCACAGAAGAAAGCATTCGAGGTCGATTCATGGCTGGCGCGCCCGGACTCGCGCATTTCGATTGTCCTGCTCTATGGTCCCGATCGCGGGCTGGTCGCTGAGCGCGCCAAGGCTTTCGCCGCCAAGACCGGCCTCTCGCTCGATGATCCTTTCTCCGTAGTGAGGTTGGAAGGTTCCGAAGTCGACCAGGACCAGGGCCGCCTGCTCGACGAAGCCCGAACCGTGCCGATGTTTTCGGACCGGCGCCTGCTCTGGGTGCGCAATGCCAGCGGCCAGAAGGCGCTTGCCGAGGACGTCAAGGCACTGACCGCGGAGCCGCCACGTGACGCCATCATCCTGATCGAGGCCGGCGACCTCAAGAAAGGCGTCGGTTTGCGGGCCATTGTCGAGGCAGCCGACAATGCCATGGCCTTGCCCTGCTATGCCGACGAGGCCAGGGATATCGATACAGTGATTGACGGCGAGTTGCAGAAAGCCGGCATGTCGATGACGCTCGAAGCCCGCCAGGCGCTGCGCCGCAATCTGGGCGGCGACCGGCTGGCTTCACGCGGCGAGATCGAGAAACTCGTGCTCTACGCCCACGGCCAGAAGGAGATCGGAATCGACGATGTCAAGGCGACGTCGGGCGATGTGTCCGGCGCCTCTTTCGACGATGCCGTCGATGCCCTGCTGGAAGGCAAGATCGGCGACTTCGACACCGCCTTCACCCGCCATTGCAAGTCCGGGGGCCATCCCTTCCTGGTGCTTTCCTCGGCCATGCGGCAATTGCAGTCGATCCAGGCCATGCGCGGCCAGATGGATTCAAGCGGACGCAACGCCGGGTCGGTCGTCGCAGCCGCCCGGCCGCCCGTGTTCTTCGCGCGGCGAAAACTGGTGGAAAAGGCGCTTGAGCGCTGGAACACCGACGCGCTTGGCCGAGCCCTGGCTCGCCTGCAGACAGCAGTTCTGCAGACCCGTCGGCGCCCCGATCTTGCGGTCGCGCTGGCCCGCCAGGCGCTGCTCGGCATTGCCATAGAGAGCAGCCGGCTGGCGCAGCGCGGCTGATATTCGTCGTTAGCGTTCCTGCTTCAAACGCCGGCAGAGCTCGTCGAGCTGCTCCAGCGTCCGATAGGAGACACGAAGCACGCCGCCCCGTTCCTTGTGGTCGATGGCAACCATCATGCCGATCGTGTCGGACATCAGCTTTTCCAGCGCCAGCGTATTGGCATCTTTCTGCACCGGCTCCTTCGGCTTTGGCGCTGTCGAAGCGCCAGCCGGCATCTGCGCAAGCGCTTCGGCCTGGCGCACCGACAGGCCGTCTTCGACGATTCGCTTGGCGAGACCCACCGGATCCTCGGCCGTTACAAGCGTGCGGGCATGGCCGGCCGACAGGGCGCCGTCGACCAGCATGTCGCGGATGACGTCCGGCAGCTTCAAAAGCCTCAGCGTATTGGCGACATGGCTGCGGCTCTTGCCGATGACCTGGCCGAGATCGGCCTGTGTGTAACCGTGGTCGTCTATGAGCTGCTGATAACCCAGGGCCTCTTCGACAGCGTTGAGGTCCGTACGCTGTACGTTTTCAATGATGGCCAGTTCGAGCGCCGTGCGGTCGTTCACATCGCGAATGATGACCGGGATCTCGGTCAGACCGGCGCGCTGCGCCGCGCGCCAGCGCCGCTCGCCGGCGATGATCTCGTAACGGCCCGCTTGCGTGGCAGACGGCCGAGCGACGACCGGCTGCACCACGCCGTGTTCGCGGATCGACTGGGCGAGGTCGGTCAGCTCGGCGTCACCAAAATGTCGACGCGGGTTTTTCGGGTTTGGCGTGAGGAACTCGATCGGCACCTTGCCGTCCGCCGACATATGCTGCTTTTCCGGCGCGCTCGGGCGATCGATTTCGCCGATCAGTGCCGCAAGTCCCCGTCCCAGTCTTTTTCTCGAAA
The DNA here is from genome assembly GCF_020616515.1 of Mesorhizobium sp. PAMC28654. GTDB lineage: Bacteria > Pseudomonadota > Alphaproteobacteria > Rhizobiales > Rhizobiaceae > Mesorhizobium. Next base: position 4,029,296 of record NZ_CP085135.1, on the reverse strand, counting down.
GGTCTTCGCTCATCGTCATTCCAGATCGTTTCGGTATCGAATCGGTTTCTTGCTCTACGTCCAAAAGCCGGTTTCAGCCTTCAGGCCTCGGTATCAAGCGGCGCGCAGTTTGCGCTCCCGGCGTATCACCTCGGAGGCCAGTTGAAGGTAGGCCTGGCTGCCGGAACATTTGAGATCGTAGAGGATCGCCGGCTTGCCGTAGGATGGCGCTTCCGAAACGCGTACATTGCGCGGGATTATCGTTTCATAAACCTTGTCGCCCATATGCGCCCGCACATCCTGCACAACCTGGTTGGCGAGATTGTTGCGGCCGTCATACATGGTCAGCACGATGCCCTGGATGGTCAGGTCCGGATTGATCGAACGGCGAACCTGCTCGACGGTTTCCAGAAGTTGGCTGAGGCCTTCAAGCGCGAAGAATTCGCATTGCAGCGGCACAAGCACTGAATCCGCGGCTGCCATCGAATTGAGCGTTAGAAGATTGAGCGACGGCGGACAGTCGATCAGCACATAGCCAAAATTGGCCGAGCGAGCCGACGCGGCACGCAGTGCATTGCGCAGCCGCAGGACCCGATCCGGCGCCGACGCGATTTCCATTTCGATGCCAAGCAGATCAAGCGTTGACGGCACGATCGACAGGCCAGGCACAGCCGTCGGGATTGCAGCCGCCTCGAGTTCCAGTTCGCCTGTCAGCACGTCATAGGACGAGACGGTGCGGTCCTTGCGGTCGATGCCGAGGCCGGTGCTGGCATTGCCTTGTGGATCGAGGTCGACGATCAGCACCTTTTCGCCGATTGCCGCCAGCGCGGTAGCCAGATTGATTGCGGTGGTCGTCTTGCCGACACCGCCCTTCTGGTTGGCTACGGTGATGATTCGGGGGCCGTTCTTCATCATGGATCTATGCCAAAAATTCATTCTTGGGTCGCCACAAGCGGATCAGAGAGGGCAGATCAGACGGGTCTGAGATCGGACAATTCGAGGATGACGCCCAAGGGGTCGGTCATGCTCGGATGTTCTACCAGATCGAACGCCCAGCGGTGAGCGCTTTCTTCCACCTCGGCGCGGTAATCCCGGCCTTTGTGGAAAAGCCCGCGCGTTCCCGTTGTCAGCCAGGGAGCCGAAAGGTCGAGCAAGCTCGAAAGCGAGGCCAGCGCGCGGGCTGTAACGATCTGCGGCGCCGCGACATGCTCGTAGCTGTCATCGATTCGCCGTGCGACGACGCGAGCCGGCAGATTGAACTGCCCGACGACGGATTGCAGAAACGATGCTTTTTTCCGATTGCTTTCAACCAGATCGATGCTGGCCCCATCCCGTTCGGCAAGCAGGAATGCCAGGATGAGGCCTGGGAATCCGCCTCCCGAACCGAGATCGACCCATCGCGTGGCCAGGGGTTCGATTCGCGCCAACTGGGCGCTATCGAGGATGTGCCGCTCCCAGACATGACCGAGCGTCGAAGGCGCAACGAGATTTATTCTGCGGTTCCACTTCTGGAACATCTCTTCGAACGCCACCAGACGATCGAATGTTTCACGTGAAACCGTGCCTGCCGCCTCTTGCAGGCTCACCCAGGATGCACTGCTCACGCAACAACTCTCCGCGCGGAACTCTCGGTGTTGCGGACATGGGCAACAATGATGGCAAGCGCCGCCGGCGTCATGCCTTCCATGCGTTGCGCGTCGGCAATGGAGCGCGGGCGCCTGACCCGCATCTTCTGCTTAAGCTCGTTCGACAGGCCGGGAACATCGGAAAACTCCAGCTCTTCCGGGATCAGGCGGCACTCCTCGTGCCGTATCTGGGCGACATCCGCTTTCTGTCGATCGAGATACACCGAATATTTCGCTTCCGTTTCGAGGCGCTCCGCTGTCTTGGCGTCCATGGCGCCGAATTCGGGCGCGACACGCGCAAGCCATGCGACATCCACGCCCGGATATGCCAGAAGTTCATAAGCGGAGCGCCGCACGCCGTCCTTGTTGATCTCCAGCCCGTGCCGTGCCACCTCGTTCGGGGTCCGGCTGATGCCAACAGCAAGGTCGCGTGCCCTCGCAAGATCATTCATTACGGCTTCGAATCGATCGGTACGCTCCCGGGAAACAATGCCGAGCTTCAAAGCCATCGGCGTCAATCGCTCGTCCGCATTATCCGCACGCAGCGACAGCCTGAATTCAGCCCTCGACGTGAACATGCGATAAGGCTCGGCGATACCGCGGCTGGTCAGGTCGTCGACCATGACACCGATATAGGCCTCGGTGCGGCTGAGTACGATCTGGTCACTCGCGGATGCCCGGCGCGCCGCGTTGAGACCCGCGAGCAGGCCTTGCGCCGCGGCTTCCTCATAGCCGGTGGTTCCGTTGATCTGTCCCGCCAGGAACAGACCGCTGATGCGCTTGGTCTCCAGCGTCGGCTGCAACTCGCGCGGGTCTACATGGTCATATTCAATAGCGTAGCCGGGCTGCAGCATCACGGCGCGTTCAAGTCCCGGAATGGTCTTGAGAATATCGAGTTGGACGTCTTCCGGCAGCGAGGTCGAAATGCCGTTGGGATAGACCGTGTCGTCATCGAGACCCTCCGGCTCAAGGAAGATCTGATGCCCTTCCCTGTCGCCGAACTTGACGATCTTGTCCTCGATCGACGGGCAATAGCGTGGGCCTACCCCTTCGATGGAGCCGGAATACATCGCGGAACGCCCGAGATTGGCGCGGATCAGCTCGTGCGTGGCCATGGTCGTCCGCGTGATACCGCAATGGATCTGCGGGTTCTCTATACGGTCGGTCATCAGCGAGAACGGCACCGGATCTTCATCCGCGGCCTGGCTCTCCAGCGAGGACCAATCGATGGTACGGCCATCAAGCCGTGGCGGCGTACCAGTCTTGAGACGTCCAAGCGTAAAGCCTGCCCGTGTCATGGTCGCCGACAGGCCGACGCTGGCCTGCTCGTTCATTCGACCGGCGACGATCTTCCTTTCGCCGATGTGAATCAACCCGCGCAGGAAGGTCCCGGTCGTCAGCACCACCGCGCCACAGCCGAGTCTTTGTCCGTCAGCCAGAAGAACAGCGATCAGGCGTCCGTCCTTGATTTCAAAATCCAGGACTTCACCCTCGACGACATCGAGACTGTTCCGTTGCCGAATCATCTCCTGCATCGCCAGGCGATAAAGCTTCCTGTCGGCCTGAGTCCGAGGGCCCCGGACTGCTGGCCCTTTGCGGCGGTTTAGCAAGCGAAACTGGATTCCAGCCGCATCGGCCACGCGGCCCATCAGGCCATCCATGGCGTCGATCTCGCGAACGAGATGACCCTTCCCGAGACCGCCGATAGCCGGATTGCAAGACATGACGCCGATGGTGTCGAAGCGCAATGTCACCAGTGCCGTTCTTGCGCCCGCGCGCGCGGCAGCGCTGGCAGCCTCGCTACCAGCATGGCCGCCGCCCACCACAACGACATCGTAGTGATTGCTCATCTTATTGTCCCGGATTCGGTTTTCCCGACACATGTCCCCAAGGGCATGCGCTGTCAAGAAAACTCCGTACACGTTTCACGTGAAACAGTCCCGCCGCACCATCCTGTCGTGTTTCACGTGAGTCATCGATCACAGTTGTTTCACGTGAGTTACCAAAGCTAGGCTCGCGGAGCCTGGATTGTTTCACGTGAGTCATTTCCCAATGCAGAACTGCGAGAAGATAACGTCCAGCATGTCCTCTACATCAACCGCTCCGACGATCCGGCCAAGCCTGTCCGCTCCCAGACGCAGTTCCTCCGCCCTCAACTCCTGGCCGGCCACGTCTCCCTTCACTGCTCTGACCAGAAAACCCCTGGTCTCATTGAGTAGTTCGACATGCCTGAGGCGCGACGGCAAGATGTCTCCGGACATGCTGATTTGGGCGGCGGCAAGATCCGCGATATGCTTCAGCAACTCCGCGAGGCCGCTTCCGTCCCTGGTCGAAATGGCCATTTCGTAGCCTTCGCCAAGCGCCGCAACCTGCGATTTGCCGTCTAGAAGGTCGAGTTTCGTTCCCACCTTCAGGACACGACCTTCGACGGCTAGTCCGTCGATTTCGATTGGGTTAAACATATCTTCCAGCAGGAGCACCAGATCCGCTCCATCAGCTCTGTTCCTCGCCTTTTCGATGCCAATGGCCTCGATCTTTCCCGGCGTCTCGCGCAGTCCGGCGGTGTCGATAACCCTTATCCTCATCCCGTTGACGTCGAGCGCCACTTCGAGAATGTCTCGTGTCGTTCCGGGCTCATCCGTTACAATAGCGGCATCGCGCCGCGCCAGCGCATTGAAGAGACTCGACTTTCCCGCATTCGGCGCGCCGAGGATGACGACCTCGAACCCGTCACGGATGATCTCGGCTGCACGAAATCCCGCGACATGACGGTCGATCTCTTCAATCATCACATTAACATCGGACCAAACCGTATCCGAAACGGAACCAGGAACATCATCCTCATCGGCAAAGTCGATCTCGGCTTCAATCATGGCCCGCGCATGGATCAACCGGCGACGCCAACTCAGATAGAGCTCGCTCTGGACGCCCTCGGCATTGAGAACGGCGAAGCGCCGCTGCGCTTCGGTCTCCGCGTTGACAAGATCCGCCAGTGCCTCCGTCTCAACGAGGTCAAGCTTGCCGTTCAGAAAGGCACGCCGGGTAAATTCCCCCGGCTCGGCATGCCTTACGCCCTCAAAGCCGGTGATGGTTTCCAGTACCCTTGCCACAACGGCGCGCCCGCCATGGACGTGAAATTCCGTCACATCCTCGCCGGTAAAGCTGTCGGGACCAGGAAAAAACAGCACGAGACCGGTGTCGAGCACGGCATTGTCCGCCGCCCTGAGTTTACGCAAACTCGCCATACGGTCCTTAGCCACGCCTCCGGCAATCGTTTCGACAACGAATCGAGTCTTTGGCCCGGAAATGCGAATAACGGCAACGCCCGCGGGCAGACGCCCGCTGGAAAGCGCAACGATCGTTTCGCCTGAAATCATTTGCCCACCCTGCCGAACCGCCCTAGCCTCATGTTCCGATCACCCTGCCGGATTGCCTCATTGTGACATTGCCTGCCAAGAACCTGCTTGCCGAAGAAGCCAGCCCCTATCTGCAACAGCACAGCGGCAATCCCGTGCATTGGCGGGCCTGGTCGCCCGCGTCCTTGGCGGAAGCAAGGACGCTCAACCGGCCCATTCTGCTCTCGATCGGCTACGCCGCCTGCCATTGGTGCCACGTCATGGCGCACGAGAGCTTCGAACATGACGGCGTGGCAGCGGTCATGAACCGTCTCTTCGTCAATATCAAGGTCGACCGCGAGGAGCGTCCGGACATCGACCAGATCTACATGGCCGCCCTGTCCTCGATGGGCGAGCAAGGCGGATGGCCGCTGACCATGTTCCTCACTCCGGAGGGAAAGCCGTTCTGGGGCGGCACTTATTTTCCACGCGAGCCGCGCTATGGGCGTCCGGGCTTCATCCAGGTCATGGAAGCCGTCGACAAGGCCTGGCGCGAGAAGAAGGAAAGCCTCGGCCAGAGCGCTGACGGCCTGACCGCTCATGTCGAGGCACGGCTTGCCGGCGTCCATGCAAAGGCCACGCTCGAGCGCGATACGCTCGCAAATCTTGCTGTGGGGATCGACGGCATGATCGACAGGGATCTCGGCGGCCTGCGCGGTGCGCCAAAATTCCCGAACGCACCCTTCATGCTGACACTCTGGCTGTCGTGGCTGCGGGACGGCAACAGCTCGCATCGCGACGCCGTCCTCGTCAGCCTTGAGCGTATGCTGGCCGGCGGCATCTACGACCATATTGGCGGCGGGCTTAGCCGCTATTCGACCGATGCGGAATGGCTGGTGCCGCATTTCGAAAAGATGCTTTACGACAACGCCCAGCTGATCCGGCTGTGCAACTGGGCCTATGCCGAGACCGGGAACGATTTGTTCCGGATACGAATCGAAGAGACAATCGACTGGCTGCTGCGCGAAATGAGCGTTGAGGGGGGCGCCCTTGCCGCTAGCCTCGATGCCGATAGCGACGGCGAGGAAGGGCTCTTCTACACCTGGGACCGTGCCCAGATCGAAGCCGTTCTCGGTGACGATTCCGCGTTTTTTTTCAGATACTTCACACTTTCCAGGCCGCACAGTTGGGAAGGAAAGCCGATTGTCCACCAGTCCGCGTCCCAGCAAACCGAGAGCCTGACTGATCGCGGTCGCCTAGCACCGCTCAAAGCCAAACTTCTTGCAGCCCGGGAAGGGCGCATCAGGCCGGGTCGCGACGGCAAGACCCTCACCGACTGGAACGGCCTGATGATTGCAGCGCTTACCGAAGCCGGACGGTCACTCAACCGGCCGGACTGGGTCGAAGCCGCAGAGACAGCGTTTGCTCACATCGACGGCGCAAGCCAGGGCGGCCGCCTGCCGCATTCGATGCTCGGTGCGCGCAAGCTGTTTCCCGCCATGTCCAGTGACTATGCGGCGATGACCAACGCAGCGATTTCACTTTACGAAGCCACCGGCAAACCGAGCTATATCGATCGTGCCCGCCACTTCGTCGAACAGCTCGACCAATGGCATCAGGACGCAGGGAAAACCGGCTATTACCTGACGGCCTCGGACAGCACCGACGTGCCGATCCGGATCAGGGGCGATGTCGACGAGGCCATACAATCGGCAACCGGCCAGATCATCGAAGCGCTGGTTCGCCTGTCCTCCGCCAGCGGCGATCTCGCCCTTCAGGAAAAAGCCTGGAACATCGCTGAACATGCGGCCGGTCGCGTCGCGCGCCAGGCCTATGGCCAGGCAGGCGTTGTCAACGCCTGCGCATTGACGATCGAACCGATCAAACTGGTTCTGGTCGACAACCCAGATGGTTCAAGGCTTGTTCCGGTAGCGAATCGGAATCCGGACCCACGTCGCGTCGATATTGTCGTGTCTATCGGTTCGGAAGCGAATCGACCGATATTGCCGGGTGGCATCTTGCCGCCAACCGACAAGGCGGGCGCCTGGCTTTGCACAGGGCAGGTCTGCTTGTCTCCTGTCATTGATGCTCAAGAGCTCGAACGCCTGCTGCACCGCGGTGACACCAGTATTTCGCATTGACGGACGGATCCGATTCAAATCCGATGCCCGTAGACCACAAGAAAAAGCCCCGGCCCAAATATCGGACCGAGGCTTTTCAGGAACGTTGGTGTTGCGGCGCAGCTAACACCATCAAACCGTGGCGTCTGGCTGCGATCAATCCGATCAGGTGTTCATTGAATCGAAGAAGTCGGCATTGGTCTTGGTCTGCTTGAGCTTGTCGATCAGGAACTCGATCGCATCGGTGGTTCCCATCGGCGCCAGGATGCGGCGCAGCACGAAGATCTTCTGCAGGTCAGCGCGCGCCACCAGCAGGTCTTCCTTGCGGGTGCCGGACTTGAGGATGTCCATGGCCGGGTAGATGCGCTTGTCGGCGACCTTGCGGTCGAGCACGATTTCCGAGTTGCCGGTGCCCTTGAACTCTTCGAAGATGACTTCGTCCATGCGGCTGCCGGTGTCGATCAACGCGGTGGCGATGATGGTCAGCGAACCGCCTTCCTCGATGTTGCGCGCGGCACCGAAGAAGCGCTTCGGCCGCTGCAGCGCGTTGGCGTCGACACCACCGGTCAGCACCTTGCCGGATGACGGCACGACGGTGTTGTAGGCGCGGCCGAGACGGGTGATCGAATCCAGCAGGATGACGACGTCGCGACCGTGTTCGACAAGGCGCTTTGCCTTCTCGATGACCATTTCGGCGACCTGGACGTGACGCACCGCCGGTTCGTCGAAGGTTGAGGACACGACCTCGCCCTTCACCGAACGCTGCATGTCAGTCACTTCCTCGGGGCGCTCGTCGATCAAAAGCACGATCAGGTAGCATTCCGGATGATTGGTGGTGATCGAGTGCGCAATGTTTTGCAGCAGCACCGTCTTGCCGGTGCGCGGCTGCGCCACGATCAGAGCGCGCTGGCCCTTGCCAAGCGGCGCCACCAGATCGATGACGCGCGCGGAGATGTCCTTGGAGGTCGGAACCTCCATTTCCATCTTCAGCCGCGACGTCGGATAGAGCGGCGTCAGGTTGTCGAAATGGATCTTGTGACGGATCTTTTCGGGATCGTCGAAATTGATGGTGTTGACCTTGAGCAGCGCGAAATAGCGCTCGCCCTCTTTCGGGCTGCGGATCGGGCCTTCGACCGTATCGCCGGTCTTCAGCGAAAAGCGCCGGATCTGCGACGGCGAAATGTAGATATCGTCGGGACCCGGAAGATAGTTGGCATTGGCCGAGCGCAGGAAGCCGAAACCGTCCTGCAGCACTTCGACAACACCGTCGCCGATGATCTCGACATCCTGTGCGGCCAGCTTCTTCAGGATCGCGAACATCAGCTCCTGCTTGCGCATGACGCTGGCATTCTCGACCTCGAGCGATTCGGCATAAGCGATCAGCTCAGGCGGCTTCTTGTTCTTGAACTCTGCGAGTTTTCATTTCCTGCATAGACGGACCTTGAATAGATGGAGTCTGGGAATAGATGGAGTCTGGGTAAGCTTTGGGAAAATAGGCGGGATGCGATGAATGCCTGGCGCGGCCGGAAGCAATGAGGGGCGGCGCTTGACGGGAAGGAAGGCCCGTCTTTTATCGTCGGTCGGCTGAAAGAGCAAGCTGCCTTTTACGACCAGACGGTGTCAGAACGGCTTGACTATCACCAGGATGACAATCGCGATCATCAACAACGTGGGGATCTCGTTGACGATCCGCCAGTGCCGCGCCGGTTTTTCGTTGCGATCGTCGGCAAATTTGCGCACAGCGCCGGCCAGATAGCTATGGACCGCGGACAACAGAAGCACCGCACCGATCTTGGCGTGAAGCCAACCGCCGTGAAAGCCAAAGCCCTTCCAGGCCAGCCACAACCCGAACACCCAGGTGACGATCATCGCCGGATTGATAATACCGCGCAGAAGACGGCGCTCCATCACCTTGAACGTCTCCGACTGCACGGAGCCCCTTTCCGCATCGGCGTGATAGACCAGCAAGCGCGGCAGATAGAGCATTCCCGCCATCCACGAGATGACGGCAAGGACATGGATCACCTTCGCCCACGGATAGAAGCTGTCGGATGCGAAAAAGAAAAGCAGCGCTGTCAGGACGACCAGGGCGACAATCCCGATGCTCATGCGCATCATCGCCTGCCCGGTGCTGTTCGTATTGCTCGTCCCGGCCATCAGCGTCTCGCGCTCCGTACCATCTTCACCATCGCCTCGACATGCGCGATCGGCGTCTCCGGCGTGATGCCGTGGCCAAGATTGAAGATCAGCGGCCCATTCCCAAGCGACCTCAGGATCGCTTCGACGCCATCGGACAGGGCCTTGCCGCCTGCTACGAGCCGCAAGGGATCGAGATTGCCCTGGACGGCACCAGAGCGCTGCAAATCCTTCGCCGCCATCAGGGGCACCGTCCAATCGATGCCCAGCCCCGTTACGCCAGTCTTCTCGCGATAGGTTTGATACCGGGCACCGGCGCCCTTGGGAAAACCGATGATTGGAACATCGGGATAAACGGCTCGAACCTGCCTGATGATCTCCGCCACTGGCTCAACGCAAAACAGGTCGAAAGACGCATCGTCGAGCACGCCCGACCATGAATCAAAAATTTGAACCACGTCCGCGCCCGCCTCGATCTGGCGGATCAGATAGGCGGCGGAATGATCGGCGAGCACCTTGAGCAACTTCAGAAATGCTTCCGGCTCGCGATATGAAAAGAGCCGGGCCGGCGCCTGGTCCGGCGTTCCGTGGCCGGCGATCATGTAGGTCGCCACCGTCCACGGCGCGCCACAGAAACCGATCAGCGTCGTTTCTCCGGGCAGTTTTGCCCGCAAGCGCCGCACGGTTTCATAGACCGGTTCGAGATTCACGTGAAACGTTTTGCCATCCAGAGCCGCGATTTCGGCCGGCGTGATCGGCGTCAAAAGCGGCCCGCGCCCTTCCTCGAAGCGAACATCGCGGCCAAGTGCATGTGGAACGACAAGGATATCGGAGAACAGGATCGATGCGTCGAAGCCGAAGCGCTCGATTGGCTGCAGCGTCACTTCCACGGCCAGGTCGGGGTTGTAACAAAGATCCAGGAACGAACCGGCCTGCCTGCGCGTCTCGCGATATTCCGGCAGGTAACGCCCGGCCTGGCGCATCATCCAAAGAGGCGGTGGGAACACCGCTTCACCTTTCAGGACGTCCAGCATGATCCGGTTTTCGGGCATTGAGCGCTCGCTTCTCCCTGCGTCCCTATAATCAAATATCTTATTTTATAGAATCTTCTGATTCTAAGAGTCTGTTGGTTATGGTGGTTGTCACCTGTCCCGCTTTGGCTCGAAAAAGGCCAGCCTCCATATTGTCGCGTATTTCCCTCTCCCGCCTGGATAGATCTGGGGAAAGTCTGGCAATCCTGAACGGAGTCAATGTCTTATCGGCAGCGCTGGAGAAATGGTTCTGTGGACAAGACCAGGCCTTTTGCGGCCGTCCCCAAACTTGTCCCCAGCCGCTCGACGAAGCCGACAGAGCATCGAATTGTGGACAAACCGGCATCTGATACAGTCGCCTCCAACCGGCCTGCCTTTTCGCCTCCCTTTATCCACATCCGCCCACAGCCCCAGGTGCCCCCTGTGAACAAACCCCAGAGCTTCTTTCATCTTCATCTGATTTCCGACGCGACCGGCGAAACGCTGCTCGCCGCTGGCCGCGCGGCGTCGGCGCAGTACAAGGATGCGCGCGCCATCGAGCACATCTATCCGCTCATCCGCACCGAAAAGCAGGTGGCGAAAGTGTTCGAGGACATCGAGGAAGAGCCTGGCATCATCCTCTATACGGTCGTCGACCAGAAGCTCGCCCGTGGCATCGACGAGCGCTGCGCGACCATGGGCCTGCCCTGCGTTTCCGTGCTGGAGCCGGTGCTGACGGTCTTCCAATCCTATCTGGGGACGCCGGCCGGTCGCCGTGTCGGCGCGCAGCATGTCCTCGATGCCGAATATTTCCGCCGCATCGACGCGCTCAACTTCACCATGGAACATGATGACGGTCAGCTGCCGGCCAATATGGACGATGCCGATATCGTGCTGATCGGCATTTCGCGGACGTCGAAGACGCCGACCAGCATCTATCTCGCCAATCGCGGCATAAAGACCGCCAACATTCCTATCGTGCTCGGCGTGCCGGTCCCCGAAAGCCTGGTCAACGCAAAGGTCCCGTTGATTGTCGGGCTGATCGCAACGGCGGAACGTATTTCGCATGTCCGCCAGAACCGCGTTCTGGGCAACAGCAGCGACTACGAGCCAGGCGACTATGTCGACCGCGCCGCCATCACCGAGGAACTCGCCTATGCCCGCCAGATCTGCACGCGGCATGGCTGGCCGATGATCGATGTCAGCCGGCGCTCGATCGAGGAGACGGCGGCGGCCATCGTTGCCCTGCGCGGCAAGACGCGCTAGGGCGTGTGATGTTCAGCCGGCCGGCAAATGGCGACTTCCTGCGCTTCCGGTGCACACGTACGAAAAGTACGCTCCGCTCCGGTTCTCGGAAGCCACCATTTTCGACTCGGCCTGACCTGAATCTCGACACACCCCAGGAAGTGTCAAAAATCGGGTGGAAAGAATGACCGAAAAAATCATCCTCGCTTCGGGCAGTCCGTTCCGCAAGGCGATGCTCATCAATGCCGGCATCGACGTCGAGGCGGTTCCCGCGGATGTCGATGAGCGCGCGCTCGAAGCGCCCTTGCAAGGCAGTGGCGTCTCCCCCGAGGACGTTGCCCTGGTGCTGGCCGAAGCCAAGGCCACCGAAGTGAGCAAGCGCAGGCGCGGTGCGCTGGTGCTCGGCTGCGACCAGACGCTGTCGCTCGGCGACGAAGTTTTTCACAAGCCCGCCGACATGGAAGGCGCTCGCCGCCACCTCCTGGCGCTGTCGGGCAAGACCCATCAGCTCAACAGCGCCGCCGTGCTGGTTCGAGATCGCGGGGTGTTGTGGCGTCATGTCGGCATCGCCAGCATGACCATGCGCAAGCTCGGCCCCGCTTTCATTGGCCGCCATCTGGCTCGTGTCGGCGCTAAGGCGCTGTCCAGCGTCGGCGCCTACCAGATCGAAGGCGAAGGCATCCAGCTGTTCGAAAAGATCGAGGGTGATCATTTCACCATCGTCGGCCTGCCGCTTTTGCCGCTGCTGGACGAACTTCGCACGCTTGGGGCGATCGATGGCTGAGGCGGCGAAGAAGGCCTTCGTCACCGGCCACCCGATCAAGCATTCGCGCTCACCGAAGATCCATGGCCACTGGCTGGCCAAACATGGCATCGATGGCAGCTACCAGGCCATCGACGTAGCGCCGCAGGACTTTGCCGAGTTCCTGGCGACGCTGCAGGCAAACGGCTATCGCGGCGGCAACGTCACCATCCCGCACAAGGAAGCCGCCTTCGCGCTGGTCGACCGCCGCGACCGGGCGGCGGAAGAGATCGGCGCCGTCAACACGCTGTGGTTCGAGGACGGGAAACTCTGGGGCGGCAATACCGACGCCCATGGCTTTGCCGCCAATCTTGATGAATACGCATCCGGCTGGGCGAAGAATGGCCCGGCCGTTGTTCTGGGCGCCGGCGGCGCATCACGTGCCGTCATCCATGCCCTGAAGCTGCGTGGCGTCAGTGACATCCGCATCGTCAACCGCACGCTGGCGCGGGCGCAAGACCTGCGGCAGCGCTTTGGGGCTGGCGTTTCAGCCTATGCCATGGCCGCGACCGACGAACTGCTCGGCGATGCCGGCCTGCTGATCAACACCACCGCACTCGGCATGCATGGCAATGAAAGCCTGTCCGCCGATCCGACCCGACTGCCGGACCATGCCATCGTCACCGATATCGTCTACGTGCCGCTCGAAACGCCGCTTCTCGCCGCTGCCCGCGCGCGGGGTCTGCGCACTGTCGATGGTCTTGGCATGTTGCTGCATCAGGCCGTGCCGGGCTTCGAACGATGGTTTGGCGAACGGCCGGAGGTCACGGCCGAGCTGCGATCCCTCATCGTTGCCGACCTGGTGCCGAAAGCATGATCGTGCTCGGCCTCACCGGCTCGATCGGCATGGGCAAGTCGACGACGGCGAAAATGTTCGCCGAGGCCGGCGTGCCCGTTCACGATTCCGACGAGACGGTGCATCGCCTCTATGCTGGCAAAGCGGTACCATTGGTCGAGGCCGCCTTCCCCGGAACCACCACCGCCGGTTCGGTTGATCGGACTTTGCTGGCTGGTTACGTGCTGGGCGATGCCGCCGCGCTGAAAAAGCTGGAATCGATCGTCCATCCGCTTGTGCGCGCGGAGGCCGACGCCTTCCTGGCCCGCAACGCGGCCGCCGGCGCGCCGATCGCAGTCCTCGATATCCCTCTCTTGTACGAAACCGGCGGGCGCGATCGCGTCGACAAGGTGGTGGTCGTCACCGCGCCGGCCGAAATCCAGCGCGCGCGTGTGCTGGCGCGGCCGGGCATGACGGAGGAAAAGCTGGCGTCGATCCTAGCCAAGCAGGTCCCCGACGCTGAAAAGCGCAAGCTTGCCGATTTCGTCATTGACACCGGCAAAGGTCTGGACGCCGCCCGCGCGGCGGTGAAGGCGATCATCGCCGAACTCACGGGGGATAAGGCCGGCAGCGCCAGCGGATGACCTTGCCGTCCGCGCTTCGCATCGCCATCATCAGCGAGACCACGCTCCAGCAGACTGATTCGATGCGCGAGATCATTTTCGATACGGAAACCACCGGCCTTGATTCCCGCGAGGACCGGGTGATCGAACTGGGCGGCATCGAGCTGGTCAACCGCTTCCCGACCGGCAAGACCTTCCACCACTATATCAATCCGCAAGGTCGCGCGATCCACGCCGAGGCGCAGGCCGTGCATGGCATCAGCGCGGCGGATCTGCAGGGCAAGCCGACATTTGCCGAGATTGCCGAGGAATGGCTGGCCTTCACCGACGGCGCCAAGTTGATCGCGCACAACGCCACCTTCGACATCGGCTTCCTCAACGTCGAATTCGGCCGGCTGGGTCACCCGGTCATCGACAATGGTCTTGTCGTCGACACGCTGGCGCTGGCGCGCCGCAAGCATCCGATGGGTCCTAATTCGCTCGACGCGCTCTGCCGGCGCTATGGCATCGACAACACAAGGCGCACCAAGCACGGCGCCCTGCTTGATTCCGAATTGCTGGCCGAGGTCTATATCGAGCTGATCGGCGGCAAGCAGGCGGCGCTTGTCCTCGACAGTGCAAGCGCACCGGCCCGGGGCAGCGAGAACGTCCGCCAGATCGAGATCACCATCGGCGAGCGGCCGGCGCCCTTGCCGTCCCGCCTGACCAACGCCGATCGTGCCGCGCACGCCGGCATGGTCGCGACGCTCGGCGAAAAGGCGCTTTGGTCGCGTATTCTGGGCAACTGAAATCGGTCCCAACAAAAAACCCGGCGCGATGCCGGGTTTTTCAATTGATCCTGTCGCGGCTGATTAGCTGACCTGAACCTTGGACGCTGCAGCCTGATCCTCGGCCAGCTTCTGCTGGAACATCTGCGCGAAATCGATCGGGTCGAGCATCAGCGGCGGGAAGCCGCCATTGCGCGTGGCCTCGGCGATGATCTGCCGGGCGAATGGGAACAGGAGCCGCGGGCATTCGATGAACAGGATCGGCAGCATGTGCTCCTGCGGGAAGCCGCTGATGTTGAAGACACCGCCATAAACCAGCTCGACGTTGAACAGCACTTCCTGGTCGAAGGAAGCCTTGGCGTTCAACGTCAGGTTGACGTCGAACTGCTTGTCGGACAGCGGATTGGCATTGACGTTGACGTTGATGGCGATGCCGGGGGCCTTGTCGCGGCCGCGCAGCGAATTCGGCGCACCGGGGCTTTCGAAGGAAAGGTCCTTCACATACTGGGCGAGCACGTTGAGCGAAGGCTGCGCCGCGTTGCCATTGCCGTTACCATTGGCGGCGCCAACCGGTGCGTCATCTTTGCTGGCCATGAGCCGTTGTCCTTTTGCCTGGGCAGCCGTGCTGACCGAATTGAAATCGGGCGTTCGCTACCATGGTCGGCATGACAAGACAAGGTTTGCCGCCTTCAGGCTCGAGGCATTTGCTTCAGGCGCATGTCCGCTTCAACTTGTACCGGAGAAACCGATCGGGGGGCAGCGCTGGCTTCTGGTAACGGGTTAGAACGCCACACCGCGACCTAATCGTCCTTGAGGCGGCGCCAGGGGGAGTTGTGGTCGGGGCCGCGCTTGAGGTCGTCCTCGCGCGAATAATCGCCATCGTCGAGGTCGATGACCTGTTCGCGCCGCCGGCCACGAAAGCCGCCGGTGCTGAAATTGGTCGCCAGCACGATGCGGCCCTTGAACATGCGCCAGGCAAGATCGCGCACCGGCGGCAGGAACAGCAGCAGGCCGAAAATGTCGGTGATGAAACCGGGAATGATCAAAAGGATCGCCGCCAGCACGATCATGACGCCATGCGCCAGCTGCCGGCTCGGATCATGCCCGGCATCCATCTCGGCCCGGACCCGTTTCATGACACCGAAACCCTGGTGCCTCAGCAGCAAGGCGCCGGCGACGCTCGAAGCCAGCACCAGTCCGACCGTCGCCAGGGCGCCGATCTGGCGGCCGACAACGACGAAGCCGGCGATTTCCAGGAGGGGGAGCACGAGGACGAACAAGGGGAGGAACGAAATGCGCAAGTGGTGACCGATCGTTTCGATGTTTTGCTGCCCGCGGGCAATCGCCGCTGGCCCTGGGCCCTTTAGATAGGTATGCCTGCCTTTGATTTGAATGATTGCGCCTAGCGTTCTATATGGTTTGAATGTTGAACGCTATGCGACCGCGGCCATTGCTTGGGCGAGCGGTCCGGCCAGGGCAGGGATTGATTGGCGGAAGATATGGGATTCTTCGACTTCGGCACCATCTTCTTTCTGATTGCGGCAGTGGTGATCTTTTTCCAGCTGCGCAATGTGCTGGGCCGTCGCACCGGCAATGAGCGCCCGCCCTTCGATCCCTATACGGCAGCCCGTACGGGCGAAAAGGATGCCGCCCAGAAACCCGAAAACGTCGTCTCGCTGCCGCGCAAGCGATTGCCGGGCGAGCCGGCGAGCGACAGCTATGCCGCGATCGACGCTTTCGCCAAGCCTGACACCGACCTCAACAAGGGTCTGCGCGCGATCAAGGACAATGATCCGACCTTCGATCCAAAAACCTTCGTCGATGGTGCCAAGATGGCCTATGAGATGATCGTGATGGCTTATGCCGACGGCGACCGCAAGACGCTTAAGAACCTGTTGTCTCGCGAGGTCTATGACGGCTTCTCGGCGGCGATTGGCGAGCGCGAGGCCAAGTCGGAAAAGATCCAGTCCTCCTTTGTCGGCATCGACAAGGCCGACATCGTGTCGGCTGAGATGAAGGGTGGCGAGGCCCATGTCACGCTGCGCATCATCAGCGAGCTGATTTCGGCGACGCGCGACAAGGCCGGCGCGGTCATTGACGGCGACCCGGAAACCGTGGCCGAGGTCAAGGACGTCTGGACCTTCGCCCGCGACACGCGTTCGCGCGATCCGAACTGGAAGCTCGTCGCCACCGAGGAAGAAGACTGAACCTGCCACGTCGGCGAGGCTTCCGTGTCGTTGTCGACCCTCTTCACCGAACGATCCTTCGCCGAGCTGCCCGGCTGGGATGATGACGATCATCTCGCCGCCTTCGCCGCGTTTCGCCGCTCGGCATTTCACATCCTGGCAAAGCCCTATCGCTCCGGTGCGCTCGGCGTTGATTTCAACGCCTTCTCCGAAGCTTACGGGGAAGCCCGCACCATTTCGCCGGCGAATCGATTGGAGGCGCGAGCCTTCTTCGAGCGCTATTTCGCACCGGCGACGATAGCCGCTGAAGACGGCGGACCGGGCCTCGTCACCGGCTTCTATGAGCCGGAGGTCGAGGCGTCGGCCGTGCGAACGGAGCGTTTTTCGGTGCCGTTGCTGGCTCGCCCCGCCGATCTCGTCGATATCGATGACGCCAACCGGCCCGCGGGCCTGGATCCTTACCTGGCCTTCGGCCGCGAAACGCCCCGCGGGCCGGTCGAATATTTCGATCGCGGCGAGATCGAGCGCGGCGCTCTGGCCGGCAAGGGCCTGGAAATCGCCTGGCTTGCCGACAAGGTCGATGCCTTCTTCATCCATGTACAGGGCGCGGCACGGTTGAAGATGGCCGATGGCAGGCTTGGCCGCGTCACCTACGCCGCCAAGTCCGGCCAGCGCTTCACCGGGCCAGGCAAGATCCTCAGCGAGATCGGCGAAATTCCGCTGCAGGAGGTGACGATGCAGTCGATCCGCGCCTGGTTCAAGGCGCATCCGGATCGCGTCGACGAGATCCTGTGGCGCAACCGTTCCTATATTTTCTTCCGCGAGGCCGCCGTCGAGGACGTCGCACTTGGCCCGATCGCCGCCGCCAAGGTGCCGTTGACGCCCGGCCGCTCCGTCGCCGTCGACCGGCTGCTGCATACGTTTGGCACGCCATTCTATATCGATGCTCCATCGCTGCTCGCCTTCGGTGGAAAGCCGTTCCGGCGCCTGATGATCGCGCAGGACACGGGCTCCGCCATCACCGGTCCCGCCCGGGGCGACTTGTTCGCCGGTTCGGGCAATGCTGCGGGCGAGATCGCCGGCGTCGTCCGCAACGCCGCCGATTTCCATGCACTGATACCGCGCGCGCTCGTTTCGGGGGCGAATCGATGACGCGGTCCATCGACAGACTGAACGAAGACGACCGGGTCCTGTGGAACCTGGTGGCGCGTACGGCAAAGCCCTTGAAGGGCCACGCCGCGGTCGACATTCCCGTTGCCGTCGAGACCAAGCCGACGCCGCCACCACAGGTCCTCGCCATCGGCAATCCGGGCGCGGCGCCCAAACCGAAGACGCAGCATGTCTCCCATGCGCTCGACGAACCGACACTGGATAAACTTTCCAAGGGCCGGCTGCCGATCGAAGGTCGTGTCGACCTGCACGGCCTGACCCAGGAGGCGGCCTATTCGCTGCTGTTCTCGTTTCTGCACCGGGCGCATGCAGGCGGCGTCCGCTATGTTCTGGTCATCACCGGCAAAGGTTCCTCGTCGGGCGGAGATGGCGTCCTGCGCCGGTCGGTACCGGCATGGCTGTCGACGCCGGCCTTCCGGCCACTGGTCTCGAGCCACGATCATGCCGCGCGCAATCACGGCGGCTCCGGCGCGCTCTACGTTCGATTGCGGCGCGTGCGCTCGTGAGGCCGAGGCCGTGACCCCGTTCGGCGAGAAGCTGCGTGCGTTGCGACATGAGCGCGGTGTCAGCCAGAAGGCCATGGCGGCCGCGATCGGCGTCAGCGCCGCCTATCTGTCGGCGTTGGAACACGGCCGGCGGGGCGCGCCGACCTGGACGCTGATCCAGAAGATCATCGGTTATTTCAACGTCATTTGGGACGAGGCGGAGGAACTCGCCCGGCTGGCCGAGGCCTCGCATCCGCGCGTCAGGCTCGACACGTCGGGTCTTACCCCGGCGGCCACGGAGCTTGCCAATCTCCTGGCCGAGAACATCGAGAAACTGGGTGAAGCGGACCTTCACCGCATAACCGCGTCCATCCGCGCCGCGCTGGGCCGGCGATAGAGCAATCCCAGTAAAAGCGTGAAACGGTTTTCCGTTTCCGTGAAACGGTGAGCTGCGCTAGCGCCACGCCCGAAAACTACTGGACCGCGCCGACCAGCACCTGTTGCCCGCTGCGGATCGAGACCCAGCGGCCGGTGTTGTCGATAGCCTGCCGCTTGAGGAAGCGATAGCCGGTCCGGTCCCAAGCCTCGACCTTGTCGTTCAGATTGTCGAGCACATAGTCGCCCTTGTCGGTGCGCACCGTCAGCACGGCGTGGCCCTCGCCGTCGGGTTTGCGCACCACGGTAATCAGTAGATTGGCAAGCGACACGCCCATGCGGCCGAGTTCGCGGCGCTTTTCCAGGACATAGTCCTCGCAGTCGCCGACGCCATTGTCCGGATAGGCCCAGACCTCGTCCCTGCCATAGATCTCGAGGTCGCTCATCGGCTTGACGGCCGCGTTGACTTGGGCGGTGACGCTGGTCAGCTTGCGCAAAAGCGCTCTGCCCATGGTCGCCGGTAAAAGACTGGCCGGGCGGATCGAGCACTCTCCGGGGTGGGTCTTGCAGAAATCGTAGTGGCCGATCGGCTGCGACGTGGGGCCGCCCGTTGCCATTGAGCCCTCAGCCAAGGCCGGCGCCGCCCAGTATCCCGAGATCGCCATCCCGGCCGCCGCATGCATCAGCAGCTTTCGCGCCTTGGAAACCATCGTCCCCGCTCGCCCCTGTTTGTTAACGAAACGTTAAAGGCGATTTACAGTCCGTGTCAATTAAGACGTCGGCCGGATTGGTGGCATGGTTACTTGGCTGGGATCACAGCAGCCGTCGCGCAACCGCTCCATTCGCGGAGCTGCAACACTATTCGAAGCCAGGTCGAAGAAGACTTCGCCTATCGCTTGGCGGTGCGCACCAGTTTCGGCTTCACGTCAACGCGGTTCTGGCGGCCATAACTGGTGATGAAATCGACAATGCGCGGCACGATTTCGGAGCGGAAGCGCGAACCGTTGAAGACGCCGTAATGGCCGACGGCCGGCTGCATGTAGTGAGCCTTCTTGTCGGCGGGGATGTTGACGCAGAGATCGTGCGCCGCCTTAGTCTGGCCGAGGCCGGAAATGTCGTCATTCTCCCCCTCGACCGTGAACAGGGCGACGTTGCGGATCGCCGAAGGATCGATTTTCGTGCCGCGATGCGTCATCTCGCCCTTGGGCAAGGCCTGGCGCACAAAGACGGTGTCGACGGTCTGCAGGTAGAATTCCGCCGTCAGGTCCATCACCGCCAGATATTCATCGTAGAAGTCGCGGTGCTTCACGGCATTGTCGCCGTCATGCTTCACAAGGTGCATGAAGAAGTCCTTGTGGGCGATGATGTGGCGATCGAGGTTCATGCTCATGAAGCCCGAAAGCTGCAGGAAGCCGGGATAGACCTCGCGGCCGAAGCCGGGCACCGGCCACGGCGCATGCATGATGACATTGTCTCGGAACCAGTCGATGCCCTTTTCCTGCGCCAGCAGATTGACGGCGGTCGGGTTGCGGCGCGTGTCGATCGGCCCGCCCATCAACGTCATCGTTGACGGCACGAAAGGATCGCCCTTCGTCTCCATCAGCGCCACGGCCGCCAGCACCGGCACGGAAGGCTGGCAAACCGCCATGACATGGGTATCAGGACCTAGCGCATGCAGCATGTCGATGACGTAGTCGATGTAATCGTCGAGATCGAAACTGCCGTCCGACAGCGGCACCATGCGGGCATCGACCCAGTCGGTGATGTGGACGTCGGCATAGGGCAGCATCGCTTCGACGGTGCCGCGCAACAGCGTTGCATAATGGCCGGACATCGGCGCCACGATCAGCAGTTTCGGATCCGGCCGGTGTCCTTCAGGGATGGAACGCTCGAAACGGACCACATTGCAGAAAGGCCGCGACCAGACCGTCTTCTCCGTGACGTCGACGCTTTTCCAGTCGACCACGGTTTGCGTTAGACCGAAACTCGGCTTGCTGTAGCGGCGCGTGGTGCGTTCGAACAGTTCTGCTGTTGCCGCGACCGAGCGGCCCCAGGCCGTGTGCGAAAACGGATTGAGCGGATTGGTGTAGAGCATCCGCACCGCATCGGCATAAAGGCGGGCCGGCCGCAAGGCCGCGTGGTTCATTTCGTAGAGCTGGTAGAACATCGAGAACCCCGCTGCTGCCTGCGACCGAAGGGACGACGGCAGCGCCGAGCCTTGAATGTCTCGCGGCGAAGTTAACAACTAATTGCTGCGACGCAATACGTTACGTCGGGTAATCACTGCTCGTTCTTTGGTCCAAGGCGTTGAGAATCCGCTTTGAACGGGGGCAGCCGGCTCATTGTGCGATTGCGAAGTGTCCGGCTTCAGCCGGACACACGAACCATCAGACGCGCGCCATGCAGACGGCGGTCTGGCCCGAACTGATGAAACCGAGCTGATTGGCGGCGCCCTTCGATAGGTCGAGCACACGGCCCTTGATGAAGGGTCCACGATCGTTGATGCGCACCACGACGCTGCGGCCATTGCTTTTGTTGGTCACCTTAAGCCTGGTGCCGAAGGGCAAGGTGCGGTGGGCGGCCGTTAGTGCCGAGGGGTTCATGCGCTCGCCGGATGCGGTCTTGGAGTGCAGGGAATACCAGGACGCGCGGCCACACTGGGCGGCGCCGGCTGAGGCGGACGCACCGCCGACCATCAGGCCAGCAGCGATCGTTACCGCGACAAGCGCGGTTTGGTTTGTTTTCTTCATATGTTGGGAATGGCTCCGTTTGACAGGCCCAACCCGTTAGGCGGCGAATAAGGCATGAAATGCGGCAAGCATCTGTCGGTTCCGTGGCGAGGACACACGTTTGGAGTCACGGGGAAACAGTTTGTCAGGGATTTTCCCTGAGCCAGTTACGAATCCTTGATGAGTTTCGTGCCGACATTCGGGATGTCTTCGGCCGGATCGGACGTTAATATGCAAGTAGAGCCAAAGACGGATTGGCGGCTTCCTTTAGCTCTTTCATCGCGGTGCGCGCACAGCTCACGATCGACTTGAGAAGGAGACTTCGGCAATGAGATTGATCAGGAATCTGCTAGCCTTGATTGTGCTCGCCATCGGCGCGCTCTGGTCGCTGCAGGGCATCGGCCTTGTCGGCGGAAGCTTCATGACCGGCCAGTCGCAATGGCTCTATATCGGCATCGTCACCATGCTGGTCGGCTTGGCAGGGCTGGTATGGGCGAACCGTTCGCGGGTCTGAGTTTGCGGTCAGCTGTGATTCAGAACGGGCGCCGGTGATCCTTCGCCCCTCGGTCCCTCTGACATATCGAGGGTTTTTTTGACCCCTAAAGGGCTAGCTGAACAGCTGGTCCAGGATCTCGCCTTCCAGGCGAGCCAGTTCGGCGGAACCGCGCCGGCGCGGCCGCGCGACCGGCACTTCCAGGTCCAAGGCGATCTTGCCTCCGCTGATCACCACGACCCGGTCGGCCAGCGCGACAGCCTCGGCCACGTCATGCGTGACCAGCACCGCCGTGAATTTCTGGGTGATCCAGATGCGTTCCAGAAGCTGTTGCATCTCGATGCGGGTCAGGGCGTCGAGCGCGCCCAGCGGTTCGTCGAGTGCCAGGATCTGTGGGTGGCCGACAAGGGCGCGCGCCAGCGCCACGCGCTGCTTCTGGCCGCCGGAAAGCACCGAAGGCCACTCGTCGGCGCGATCGGCGAGGCCGACCTCGCGGAGAATGGCGAGCGCGCGGGCTCGCGCCTCGGCGCCCGAGGCAATGCCTGTCAGGCCAACCTCCACATTCTTCACCACGCTGGCCCATGGCAGCAGCCGTGGCTCCTGGAACATGAAGCGCGTGCGGCTGTGGCCGTCTTCCTCAGCCTCAAATGTGAGCGATCCGGCTGTCGGCCGGTCGAGCCCGGCCAGCAGCCGCAGCAATGTGCTCTTGCCGCATCCGCTCTTGCCGATGACGGCGACGAACTGGCCGACCGGCACCTCGAGATCGATGCCGTCCAGCACCACCTTGTCACCAAAACGCTTGCCCGCGCCCTTGAATGCGAAGGCGCGCTTTCTTTCGCCGGCCTGTGGCGGCGGCGCTTGTGGCGCGGCGACGAACGAGCGGACGGCGGCAAGGCTGGCTGCAGGCATCGAAGACCTCCTCAAGCGTTCTGGAAGGCGGGATGCCAGCTCAGCGACAGCCGCTCGAGCAGGCGGGCAAGGCTGTCGGCAAGCTTGCCGAGCAGCGCGTAGATCACGATCGACAGCACCACGACATCGATTAGCAGGAACTCGCGCGCCTGCATGGCCATGTAGCCAAGGCCCGAGCTGGCCGAGACGGTTTCGGCGACAATCAGCGTCAGCCACATGATGCCCAGCGCATAGCGCAGGCCGACGAAGATCGCCGGCAGCGCGCCGGGCAGGATCACCCGGAAGAACAACGTGCGGCGGTCCATGCCGTAGACCCGGCCCATTTCGACCAGCTGCGGGTCGACGCTCTGGATGCCGAGCAGCGTGTTGACGTAGATCGGAAAGAATACGCCGAGCGCCACCAGGAAAAGCTTCGCCTCCTCGTCGATGCCGAACCACAGGATGACCAGCGGGATCAGCGCCAGATGCGGGATGTTGCGGATCATCTGCAGCGTCGTGTCGGTGAGGCCGCGGCTCAGCGCCGACAGTCCATTGGCGAGGCCGAGCGCAAAGCCGATCGCCCCGCCTATGGCGAAACCGGCAAGCGCACGCGCCGTGCTGACGCCGATATTGCGGATCAGCTCGCCGGACAGCGTCAGCCGCCAGAAGGCCTCGGCGACGGCACTCGGCGCCGGCAATACGTTCGGCGACATGACGCCAGCGCGCGAAGCGATCTCCCAGCCGGCGACGATCAGAACCGGCAACAGCCAGCCGATGCTGTTCCGACCGAGACGCCCGCTGAGGCTCATGATGACGCCTGCAGCCGATTGGCGCCGTGGAAGCCGACGGAGAATTCGTTGGCGATGTCCTCGCGCGCCCTCTGCCGCTTGGTACCGAGCCCGAGTTTTGGAAACAGCAGCTCGGCGACGCGGTAGGCTTCTTCCAGGTGCGGGTAGCCGGAGCCGATGACGGTGTCGATGCCGATCGCCTGATACTCGCGGATGCGCTCCGTGATCTGCTCGGGCGTACCAACCAGCGCCGTACCAGCGCCGCCACGCACCAGACCGACGCCAGCCCACAGATTGGGCGATACGACCAGCCGGTCGCGACGGCCGCCATGCAACTCGGCCATGCGGCGCTGGCCGACGGAGTCCATCTGGTTCAGGAAACGCGCCTGCGCATTCTCGATCTGGGCATCGGTAACGTGGCTGATCAGCCGCTCGGCGGCGCGCCAGGCTTCGTCCTCGGTTTCGCGGACGATGAAATGCAGCCTGATGCCGAACCGAAGCTTGCGGCCGCGCCGCGCCGCTTTCTTGCGCGCCGCCGCGATCTTCTCGGCCACCTGAGCCGGCGGCTCGCCCCAGGTCAGGTACATGTCGACCAGATCGGCGGCCAGTTCCTGCCCGGCATCGGACGACCCGCCGAAATAGAGCGGCGGCCGCTCCTGCAATGGCGGAAGGTCGAGGCGACCATTCTCGACACGGTAGTATTTGCCGTCGAAATTGACGCGTTCGCCGGACACCAGCGCGCGCCAGATGGTTAGGAATTCATGCGCCTGGGCATAGCGCTCGTCATGCGGCAGGAAGACGCCGTCGCCGGCGAGTTCCGTCGGGTTGCCGCCGACGACGACATTGAGCAGCAGGCGGCCGCTGCTCAGCCGGTCGAGTGCCGCGGTCTGGCGCGCGGCGAAGGTCGGCAGCGTCACGCCCGGCCTGAGCGCGACAAGGAATTTGAGCTTTTCGGTGAGCGTCGCGAGCCCGGTGGCGGTGATCCAGGAATCCTCGCAATTCTGCCCGGTCGGCAAGAGCACGCCGGGAAAGCCGGGCCGGTCGACCGCCTGCGCGATCTCCTTGAAGTAGCCGAACTCGGGCGGCCGCTGCTGCTCTTCGGAGCCGAGATAGGAGCCGTCGCCATGCGTCGGAATGAACCAGAAGAAATCGAGCGGCGCGGTGTTGGCGGGTACGTTCATATCGAACTCCTGAGATGCGGGCGCAAACGGCAAAGCGCCGGGCGTTTCGGCCCGGCGCTGCCTGAGGCAGGATCAGTTGCCCGGTGCGGTCCACACCGCGTCGGAGATCCGGACCGCTTTCGGGATCAGGCCGAGCTTGTAGAAGCGGTCGGCTGTCGCCTGCTGGCCGGCGATGATCTCGTCGGTGATCGGAAAGATGCCGAATTTGCTGCGGTTGGCGGCAATTGTCTGTGCGTCGAGCGGCACCCCGGTCACCTCATGCAGGGCGGCGGCCACCTTGTCGCGGTTCTGGTCAGCCCATTTCGCTGCTTCACCGAGGGCCGCGATGGTCGTGGTGATGACCTCGGGATGCGCCTTGGCAAAATCCTTGTTGGCGATGAAATAGGTGTTCACTTTGAGCACGTCGCTGGAGCGGGCCAGCACGCGCGGCTGATAGCGCGTTTCGGCGATGGCGAAGAAGGGGTCCCATACGGCCCATGCATCGATCTGGTCGCTGGCGAAGGCGGCGGCCGCATCCGCCGGGCTGAGATAGACCGGTGTGACCTGATCGAAAGGAATGCCGGCCTTTTCCAGTGCCGCGACGAGCAGATTGTGCGCGCTGGTGCCTTTGCCGACGCCGACCCGTTTGCCTTTGAGATCGGCGACCGACTGAACAGGCGAAGCGGGCTTGACGAAAATCGCCTCGCCGTCGCCATTGGAGGGAAGTGCCGCCGCATAGACGATGTTTGCGCCGGCCGATTGGCCGAAGATCGGCGGTGCGTCGCCGGTCCAGCCGACATTCACGGCGCCGACATTGAGGGCCTCCACCAGGGGCGGCCCGGCCGAGAATTCGACCCACTTCACCGTGATGCCCTTGTCGCCCAGCGCCTTCTCGATCACCTGTTGCTGCCTGGCGATGACCGGCAGTCCGGTTTTCTGGTAGCCGATGTTGAGCTGTTTCAGCTCCTGCGCCGTGGCGCTGAATGAAAGGCCGATGCTTGCGGCAAGCAGGCCGGCGCCGAAAGCACGTCGCGTCAGATTGAACATGATCCCACTCCTTCAATCCGGAAACAGCGCGGGAAATCTCGCGCCGGGCCGGAACTGGGATCAGGCTAGGTAGGTCTATAAATTTAGTAGAGAAACGATTTTGCTACTTGCCGGGATATTTTGGAATTGTTTTCCACAATGAGCCGGAACGAGGCGCAAATCAGGACGGAGCATCACTGGGACCAATATTGCCAGGCCCAGTAGAAACTCTCGTCGCGCGGCGGAAGGCGGTTGCGCTCGGCATCCCAGCGCACGGGCGCCGGCGATCGGGCCTCGCTGTCGGATGACGGTTTATCGCCTGGCTTGGGCTGGCGAAGCCAGGCGCCCAACTGGGCGAACAGCACTGCTGTGGAATGCGTCATTGCCATCTCTCCGTTTCTCGATTGCCGCTGCCCATGGGTGGTTGCTTCATTGCTTCGACCGAGGGCCTGCCGCGCCGGCAGGCCCGGTGATTGGTTCTAAACCGCGCGGCCGGCGGCGGTGGCTGGCTTGACCTCGACCAGGCGTCCGCTGTGCACGTCGTAGATGTAGCCGTGGATCGGGATATGGCCGGGTACCAGTGGATGCTCGCGGATGCGCCGGACATCCTGTTCGACGCTTTCCTGCTGGTCGCCGATCGTGTGCCATTTGACGAAGTGACCGTGCGCGCTGCCGTGGCCGTGCTTGGGGTTGCTCCAGGTCTTGCCGTCGAACGATGCGGTTTCGAGGCTGTCCTCCAGCAGATCGCCGATGATCTCGTCGGAAAACAGCTCCATGCCGCAATTGGTGTGGTGGATCACGAACCACTCATTGGTGCCGAGCAGCTTGTGCGAGATGACGAGCGAGCGGATCGCGTCGTCGGTTGCCCTGCCGCCGGCGTTGCGGATGACATGCGCGTCACCCTCGGCAAGCCCGGGGTATTTGGCCGGATCGAGCCGGGCATCCATGCAGGTCAGGATGGCGAAGCCACGCGCCGGTGGCAGTGCCAGATCCTTCTTGTCGCCGAAATCGGCAGCGTAGCCGGCGTTGGCATCGAGAACTTCCTTGAGTATGCGCGAGTTGTCTTTTGTCGACATGGTCGTCTCCGTTGGAGGGTTCAGTCGCACATGGATGGTGTTCGAGCCTCTGAAAGGACCCCGTTGTCAGTCGCGCCCCGCCCATGGAACGAGCACGCGCTCGATCCGGCGGATGGTGAATTCGAGGACGAAGGCGATGGCCGCGATCACAAGTATGCCCATCACCACCACGTCGGTGACGAGGAACTGGGCGGCCGACTGGATCATGAAGCCGAGCCCACGCGTCGCGGCCACCAGTTCGGCGGCGACCAGTGTCGACCAGCCGGCGCCAAGCGCGATGCGCAAGCCGGTCAGGATCGCGGGCAGCGCGCTGGGCAGGATCACATGCCGGATCACTTGCAGCCGAGTGGCGCCAAGCGAGCGCGCCGCGTTGACACGTTCCTGCGAGACACCGCGAACGCCTGACGCGGTCGACAGTGCAACCGGCGCCAGCATGGCGATGGCAATCACCAGGATCTTGGACGGCTCGCCGATGCCGAACCAGATGATCACCAGCGGCAGATAGGCGAGCGGCGGGATCGGCCGCAGGAATTCCAGCAGCGGATCGAAGATGCCGCGTCCGATCGTGCTGATGCCGATGGCCAGGCCGACCGGCACGCCGACGACGATGGCCGCGATCAGCGCGGCAAACACTCGGCCCAGGCTGGCGATGATGTGCTGGAGCAGCGTCGCGTCGACGAAGCCGTCGCGAGCCACGATGATGAACTTGTTCCAGACGGCAACGGGCGACGGCAGAAACACCGGCGACACCAGCTGCAGGCGTGCCGACAGCGCCCAAACCGCCAGCACCACCAGGATGGTGACGGCGCTGACCATGCGTGCCGAAACACCTTTGCGCTTCCGGCTGGGCCTGGACCATGGCACCGAAAGGCGTTCGGCCTCATCGATCTTGTGGCTCGGCCGTTCCGTATAGGAGGAAATGGTCATGCCGCCTCTCCCTCGAAGATGGCGTCGGTCAGCTCGCCGCGCGCCGCCGCGAAGGCTGGATCGGCCTTGATCGCGCGAATGGCTTCGCCAGCCGCGTAGCGTCGGCTGAAACCGGGTTCGAAGGTCCGCACCACGCGACCGGGCCCGGGGGCCAGCACCACGATGCGGGTGGCGAGAACCAGCGCCTCCTCGATGCCATGCGTCACCATCAGCACGCCGACCCGGCTTGCCGTCCACAGGTCGAGCAACGTCGTCTGCATGCGTTCGCGCGTCAGCGCGTCGAGTGCACCGAGCGGCTCGTCGAGCAGCAGGAATTCGGGTTCGGCGGCGAGCGCCCGGGCAAGGCCGACGCGCTGACGCATGCCTCCGGACAGCTCCCAGATGTGCTTGTCACCGGCCTCGGCCAGCTTCACCAGCGCCAGAAGCTCATCGGCGCGGCGTGCCCGTTCGCTTGGCCGGATACCGCGCAGGCGCAGCGCGAAAGCAACATTCTCGCGCGCCGTCAGCCATGGAAACAAAGCATCGTTCTGGAACACCACGGCCCGGTCCGAGCCCGGCGCGGTGATCGGCTTGCCGTTGATGGCAGCGCTCCCGCGCGCTGGCGCCACAAGACCGGCGGCGACATTGAGCAGCGAGGTCTTGCCACAGCCCGAGCGGCCGACAAGGACCACGAAGTCGCCCTTGGCGACATCGATCGACACGCGCTCCACGGCGGGCGCCGGCTGGCCCTCATAATGGACGGAGACTCTGTCTAGCACGAGATGTGGCATCAAGCCCTCGCAGGAGATTGGATGAAAATCCACCTGCCCCGGACCACCCCTCGTCGGCGGGTCCGGGGCAGGCAGCACGCGGCGTCAGGGAAGAGAACCGCGCGCGTTCAGTCGGGCGCATGAAGCCGGAACGGACCGGTTCCACGACCCCTGCGTTCAGTTCGAAGCCAGCGCCTCGGTGACGTATTTCGACGAGACATATTTCGAATAGTCGGGCAGCACCGCGTCGATCTTGCCCTGTTCCTTGAGGAAGGCTGATGCCGCCTCGATCGCCTTCACCGTACCGCCGCCGAGGAACTTGTCCGATGCCTGCTCTTCGAGCGTCGGGAAGACATAGCCCTTGAGCAGCTGCGGCACTTCCTCCAGCTTGGCGCCGGTGATCTTGGCGATTGCCGCGGCCTGCGGCGACGACACGGACCACGCATCCGGCTTGGCCAGGAAGTCTGCATAGGCAGCGCCCGTCACCTTGACGAAGTCGCGCACTGCTTCCGGGTTCTTCTCTGCAAAGTCGGTCCGAACGATCCAGGCGTCGAAGGTCGGCGCACCCCATGCGGCGACCTGCGAGGAGTTCAGCACGACCTTGCCCGTCGTCTTGATCTGGCCGAGCGCGGGATCCCAGACGTAAGCCGCATCGATGTCGCCGCGCGCGAAGGCGGCCGCGATCTCCGGTGGCCGCAGATTGAGGATCTGCACCGACTTCGGGTCGACATTCTCGTGCTTCAGCGCGGCGAGCAGGCTGTAATGCGTCGTCGAAACGAAAGGCACGGCTACTTTCTTGCCGGCGAGGTCGCTGACCTTCTCGATGCCGGCGCCGTCGCGGGCGACGAGCGCTTCGGATTCTCCGATTAGGCCGACAACGTAGATGGTCTGGATGGGAAGCTCGCGGCTGGCCGCGGCCGCCAGCGGGCTCGATCCGACATAGCCGATATCGACGGAGCCGGAAGCAACGGCGGCAATGACGTCGGCGCCGGAATCGAATTTCCGCCAGTCGATGGTAGCCTTGGTTGCCTTTTCATAAGTACCGTCGGCTTGCGGCACTTTCGAGGGCTCGACCACCGTCTGGTAGCCGATGGTGATCTTGAGATCCTGCGCTACGGCCGGGCCGAGGAAGGCGGCGCCGGCAAATGCCGCCGACGACAGGAGAATGATGCGTCGCGAAATGGTGGACATGAAAGGCTCCATGAAAACAGGGAAAACCGGATTGCCCTTCCATAGTCGGTTAATTCTATCGTCCTTGTAGAGTTAAATCCTTCTAGTCAGAGCGGGTTCGTTGGAAAAAAGTTACCTGCCGCAGCCGCGCAAAGCGGATTCGGCGGCTGTAAGAGGCTTTTCCCGCCCCTGGGGGATAAGGCAGGCTTGGCTCATTGATGGATATGCAAGGCTGGCGTGTCGCCGCCGGTTTGACAGACGCCGTCCATATCGTCGTCAATTTTCTACTCCGGCGGCCGTGACGGCAAATTCCCACCGTTTGCGGCCTGGGAATTGAAAACACTTTCCACGTGTTCGGAGATAAGTATAGTATTCTTATCGACATTAGGGAGTTGGAGAGGACGATGAGCGACCATCACACGCCTGCGATCGCTCGCGGCACGCATCGGCCTTCGAAGTCGCTCGTGCCGCCTACACTCGCGCCGCTTGCCTCCTGCCGCAATTCTGTGTCCTGAATGGCACAAAAGCAGGCTAAAATGGCCGCAGCGGCTTGAAAACGAAGCAAAATCAACGTTTCTTGGCTTGTAGATAATGTCGCTAGAATTTATCTATGAAGATGGGCTGGTCCTGGTGGCGATCCACCGGAGCGCTGTGGATTTTGACGCGGATGGCCTGGTGCCTTCGCATGACAGAGAAATTTTGATTTCATGCTCACAAAAAAGGGCAAGTACGGCCTCAAGGCGCTGGTGCACCTCGCGCAATTACCCGCCGGAGAGCTTGCTTTCGTCAACGACGTCGCCACCGGCAACAACATCCCGAAGAAGTTTCTCGATGCCATCCTGGGGGAGCTGCGCAATGCCGGTTTCGTCCAGAGCCGCAAGGGCAAGGATGGCGGCTATCGTCTTGCCCGGCCGGCCGATGAAATCAAGGTCGGCCATGTCGTGCGCGTCCTCGACGGGCCGCTGGCCCCCATTCCCTGTGCCAGCCGCACCCAGTATCAGCGCTGTGAAGACTGCAATGAGGCGACATGCCAAGTCCGACATCTGATGCTGGAAGTAAGGCAGGCAATCGCCGAGGTGCTGGACAACCGCAGCCTCGCCGAGATGCGCGACATCGCCATCGACGACCTTCCGGTCGCGGTGAAGGTCCAGGCCTGACGCTGGCGCTTCGCACGCGGTTGGCATGCGCATGACCGGGCGCGCGAACTCCATCATCATTGTCGGCGGCGGCGCCAGTGGCGTCGTGCTGGCCGCGCATCTGCTGAAATCACCCAATCCCGATCTGCGCGTGACACTGATCGAGAAACGCCCGCATTTCGGCCAGGGCATCGCCTATTCGACGTTGCTCTCCGCGCATGTGCTGAATGTCAGTGCCGCCGGCATGAGCGCCTATGCGGACGATCCCGGCAATTTCTGGCGCTGGCTGCTGGAACGCGGCCTTGCAACGGCGGATCAGGTGCCGGTCTACGCGCCGCGCAGCGTCTATGCCCGCTACCTTGGGGAATTGCTCGACGATCTCGAGGCGCGAGAGCAGCAGACAGGACGGCTTCGGCTGATCCGCGAGGAGAGCCGGTCAATCACGCCCACCACATCCGGCGTCGAGGTGACCTTGGCCAATGGCACCAGCGTCGTCGCGCACCTGGCTATTCTGGCCACCGGCCATGACGAGATGCCAGCCCAGGGGCACGCCATAAGGATGGGGTCGGAAGCCGATACCGCGCTTCCCCCTGACGCAAGCGTCATGGTGCTGGGCACGGGACTGAGCATGGTCGACGCGTTCCTGGCGCTCGAGCAGCGCGGCCATCGTGGCGACATCATCGCGGTGTCCAGGCGTGGCCTGCTGCCGTCGCCGCATCGCAAGGGCAATCCGATCAAGCTCGACGTCGCCGACATTCCCCTGGGCACCCAGCTTTCCTACTTCGTCGGCTGGTTCCGCGACCTGATCCGGGAGAACCAGAAGGCAGGCAGGGACTGGCGCGACGTCGTCGACGGATTGCGGCCGTTCAACCAGAAGATCTGGCAGAACTGGCCGGCTTCCGCCAAGCGCCGCTTTGTCGAACACACCAAGGCCTGGTGGGACATCCACCGCCATCGCATGGCGCCGGAAGTCTACGCCAGGGTGACCGAGGCCGTGCAATCCGGCCGCATTCGGCTTGTCGCCGGCCGCGTGGTCGGCATAGAGGCCGACGATCAGGTCACGGTGCAGGTCCAGTCGCGCCACACCCAGCGCCTCGAAACATTCGAGGTTGCCCGTATCTACGACTGCAGCGGCATCGTCCGGGACATCTCGACCTCGTCGAACAGCGTGGTGCGCTCACTGGTCGACCGCGGGTTGGCGCGGCCTGACCCCATGAGGATCGGTCTCGATGTGTCAGCCAATTGCGAAATCATTTCCGGCGACGGCACGGTTTCCAAAAAGAT
Organism: Mesorhizobium sp. PAMC28654; assembly: GCF_020616515.1. Lineage (GTDB taxonomy): Bacteria > Pseudomonadota > Alphaproteobacteria > Rhizobiales > Rhizobiaceae > Mesorhizobium. The sequence goes on along the minus strand of NZ_CP085135.1, from coordinate 3,997,237 downwards.
CCTCGCCGTCGGCCCGCTGACGCGGGGCACATTCTTCGAGATCGATGCCATCCCCGACATTCGCGTCCAATGCGCCAGGCTGAGCAAGCAATTGCTGGGTTAGAGGCTACGCGCGGCGCAAACCGGAATTTCATTCCTCATCTGGCCGCCTGATTGGCACGATCTATCTTCTTTCCCGCGACAAACGGCTGGAAAAGAGGATAGGCTGCCGCTCTGCCCCGAGGCGGCTGCTTGACCCATGGAGCATCGAGCATGAGCGAGCACAAGACCGCCGCACCCGACAGTGCATCATCCCGCCTGCGTCCCCCCTATGCGTCGGTTCTCGATTTGATCGGCCAGACGCCGGTGGTCGAGCTGACCAAATTCGACACCGGAAAATGCCGGCTGTTCATCAAGCTCGAAAGCCAGAATCCCGGCGGCTCGATCAAGGACCGCATCGCGCTTTCGATGATCGCCGCCGCCGAGAGGGAGGGCAAGCTCAGGCGCGGCGGCACCATCGTCGAGGCGACGGCCGGCAATACCGGGCTCGGCCTCGCTCAGGTCGGCATTCCCAAGGGCTACCGGATCGTGCTGGTCGTGCCCGACAAGATGTCGCGCGAAAAAATCCAGCATCTGCGGGCGCTGGGTGCCGAAGTACGCATGACCCGCTCCGATGTCGGCAAGGGTCATGCCGAATATTATCAGGACATGGCCGAAAAGATCGCGGCTGAAGTGCCCGGCGCCTTCTATGCCAACCAGTTCGCCAACCCGGCCAATCCGCTGGCGCATGAGACGACGACCGGCCCGGAAATCTTTTCGCAGCTCGATGGCGACGTCGATGCCGTGGTCGTCGGCGTCGGCTCCGGCGGCACGCTGACCGGGCTTGGCCGCTATTTTGCGAAGGTCTCGCCGAAGACCGAGATGGTGCTGGCCGATCCCGTTGGTTCGGTACTGGCGCCGCTGATCAAGACCGGCAAGATGGAAGAAGCCGGCAGCTGGACGGTGGAAGGCATCGGCGAGGATTTCGTGCCGCCCAATGCCGACCTGTCGCTGGTCAAGAAGGCCTATTCCATCCCCGACAAGCAGAGCATGCTGGCGGTGCGCGATCTCCTGTCGAAGGAAGGCATTCTCGCCGGCTCGTCCTCGGGCACGCTGCTGTCGGCCGCCCTGCGCTATTGCCGCGAGCAGACGGTGCCCAAGCGGGTGGTTACCTTCGTCTGCGACAGCGGCAACAAATACCTGTCGAAGGTGTTCGACGATTTCTGGCTGGCCGAGCAAGGCCTTGCCGAGCAGGAACAGCACGGCGATCTGCGCGACCTGGTGATGCGCTCGCATCGCACCGGCGACACCGTCTCCGTGGGTCCCGACGAAAGCCTGCTCAACGCCTATGGCCGCATGCGCCGTTCCGATGTCTCGCAACTGCCGGTGCTGGATAACGGCAAGCTGATCGGCATCGTCGACGAAAGCGACATCCTGGCCAAGGTCGAAGGCCCGCATGACGGCCGCTGGGAGCGCTTCAACGGCCCGGTGCGCACGGCGATGACCTCCAATCTGCACACGCTGCAGGCGAGCCAGACGCTGGACGCGCTGCTGCCGGTGTTCGACCGCAACGAGGTCGCCATCATCTTCGACGGCGACGAGTTCGTCGGCCTGATAACTCGCATCGACCTGATCAACCATTTGAGGCGCGCACGATGACCACCAACACACCCCCAGCCGGAAAAAATCGTCTGGCCTTCTCGACGCGCACCATCCATGGCGGCCAGAGCCATGACCCGCTGACCGGCGCGGTGATGGTGCCGATCTACGCCACCTCGACCTTTGCCCAGCAGTCGCCCGGCGTGCACAAGGGCTTTGAATATGCCCGCAGCCAGAACCCGACCCGCTTTGCCTTCGAACGCGCCGTGGCTGATCTCGAAAGCGGGACGAATGCCTTTGCCTTCGCCTCCGGCCTTGCGGCGATCTCGACGGTGCTGGAGCTGCTCGATTCCGGCGCCCATATCGTCGCCACCGACGACATCTATGGCGGCTCGTTCCGCCTGATGGAGCGGGTACGCAAGCGCTCGGCCAATCTGCAGGTCAGCTTCGTCGATTTCACCGACCTTGCCGCCGTCGAGGCGGCGATCCGTCCTGACACGAAACTGCTTTGGGTCGAGACGCCGACCAACCCGCTGCTGCGCATCGTCGACCTCGAAGGGGTCGCGGCACTGGCCAGGCGCAAGGGGGTTCTGACAGTCGCGGACAACACCTTCTGCAGTCCCTATATCCAGCGCCCGCTGGAGCTCGGCATCGACATCGTCGTCCATTCGACGACCAAATACCTCAACGGTCACTCGGATATGGTCGGCGGCGTGGCTGTGGTCGGCGACAACAAGGACCTCGCCGCCCAGCTGAAATTCCTGCAGAACGCCATCGGCGCCATCTCAGGCCCGTTCGACAGTTTTCTGGCCCTGCGCGGCCTGAAGACACTGGCGCTCAGGATGGAGCGACATTCCACCAATGGCCTCAAGATCGCGCAGTGGCTGGAAGCCCGCAAGGATGTGCGCCGGGTCATCTATCCCGGCCTCGCCAGCCACCCGCAGCACGCCATCGCCGTCCAGCAGATGCATGCCTTCGGCGGCATGATCACGGTGGTGCTCGACCGTGACCTCGCCGGGACGAAACGCTTCCTCGAACGCACGCAACTGTTCACCCTGGCCGAAAGCCTCGGCGGGGTGGAGAGCCTGATCGAACACCCGGCGCTGATGACGCATGGCTCGATCCCGGCGGAGAAGCGCGAGGAGATCGGTATATCGGATTCGCTGGTGCGGTTGTCGGCGGGTATCGAGGACGGCGATGATCTGATCGCGGATCTGGAGCAGGCGCTGGGGGGATAGCTCCTCTCAACTGTTGAGGTCGGCACCGCTCCTCATTGCCCTGTCGGGCATTTCTCCCCGTAGAACGGGGAGAAAGAGGCTAACCGCGATTGGCGAAACCATCGATAGCAGCGTCCCTCGGCCGGTTTACGGGGAGAGGATGCCGGCAGGCAGGTGAGGGGCAGCGCCAACGCTTCATGATATCGATCCGCCGCCTCGATTGACCGCGAACGCCATCTGCCCGAATTGTAGCGCCCATGCCAACGCGCGATCAACCCAAGCCCACCGAGCCCCTCACCTTCGCCGTGCTGGTGTTCCCCGGCTTTCCGATGATGGCGTTCAGCTCCGTCATCGAGCCGTTGCGCGCCGCCAATGTGCTGGCGAAGCGGGAATGCTATCGCTGGATCATCGTCGGGGCGACGCAAGGGCCGGTCGAGGCCTCGAACGGCGTCGTCATCCAGCCGGGCTTCTATGCCGAGGATGCGCCGAAGGTCGATCGCATCGTCGTCTGTTCCGGAGGTGACGCCGATCATCTCGTCGCCGAGGACGCCGCGAGCTGGATTCGCAAGAGCCTGCGCAATGGCGCCCATATCGGCGCGGTGGCCGATGCCGCCTTCTTCCTCGCCCGCGCCGGCCTGCTCGACGGCCATGCCTGCACCTTGCACTGGACCAGCCAGGCCGCCTTCACCGAGGCCTTCCCCAACATCGAGCTGCGGCGCGACCTCTATGTCATCGACCGCAAGCGCTTCACCTCGGCCGGCGGCGTCGGCAGCCTCGACATGATGCTGGAGATCATCACCAACGACTACGGCGCCGAGCTTGCCGCCGGCGTCGCGGAATGGTTCGTGCACAGCCAGTTGCGGTCGAGCGTCGACCGCAAGCTGATGCCGCTGCGCCTGCGCACCGGCGTCCAGAACGAGTTGGTGCTATCGGCCATCGCCATCATGGAGGACGCGGTGGAGGAAAGGCTCGGCATGGCCGAGTTGACGGCGCGGCTCGGCGTCTCCTCCGACAAGCTCGAACGCTCCTTCCGTTCCGAACTCGACATCTCGCCCAACGGCTACTACCGGCGGCTACGGCTGAAGCGCGCCGCCGACCTGCTGGCGCATTCGACACTTGCCGTGCGCGACGTGGCGCTGGCCTGCGGCTTTGCCTCGATGTCCAGCTTTGCCCGCGCCTTCCGCGAGGAGCATGGCCACCCGCCGAAGCTGGCAAGAAGGCATTAGGGTCTTTCGCGAGCTTTTTGATGCTGGCGGGACAGCGCCCCCCTCTGCCCTGCCGGGTATCTCCCCCTCAAGGGGGGAGATCAAGCGCTCAACCGCCTTCGCCAATCGCCGCCGTTGAAAAGCTGACGCTGCCAGCGAAGCTGCCAATCTCCCCCCTTGAGGGGGAGATGCCCGGCAGGGCAGAGAGGGGCGCGAAGGATCGCGACGTCCCCCGCTTGCCAGCGGCATCCCGCACAACAAACGCGGTTTTCCGCACAATCTTTCCGCCCCTTCTGCGCCATGGTCACACCTCGCAACCCACCCAAGGCAAGGCACCCATGAGCATCGTCGTATTCGAACCCGACAGCACCGAGGACGTGGACTTCAAGGATCGCATGCGCCACCCCGCCGCCGCCGATCCGGCCGGCGGCATGTGGCTGTCGGACACCGAGCCGTCCTTCATCGATGCGGATGCCCTGCGAAAAGGCCGGCTGGCGAAGCTTCGCGGCTGGATGCGCGAGGCCGGCTATGGCGGCGTCGTTCTGTTCGACCCTTACAACCAGCGCTACGCCACCGGCTCGCGCAACATGTTCGGCTATTTCCTGCGCAACTCGACCCGCTACTTCTTCATCCCGACCGAAGGCCCGATCGTGCTGTTCGAATACCCGCAGAGCTACCATGTCTCCATGGTGCTCGACACGATCGACGAGGCGCGTCCTTCCAAGCTCGTCTGGTCGTCGGTCTCCGGCCGCGACGATGAGACCGCCGGTCCCTTCGCCGACGAGATCACCGAGCTTCTGAAGAAGCATGGCGGCGGCTCGATGAAACTCGGGCTCGACCGCTGCAGCCATCTGCAGGCGCTGGCGCTGGAAAAGCGCGGCTGCGAGGTCAGGGATTGCCAGGGCGAGATCCTGGCGGTGCGCGCGGTCAAGACGCCCGAGGAAGTCAAATGCCTGCAGGTATCGATGGCCGGCGCCGAGGCTGCCGTCTATGCGGTGCGCGAGGCGATCAAGCCGGGCGTCTCCGAAAACGACCTGTTCGCTATCATGTATGGCGAGGTGATCCGCCAGGGCGGCGAGTTCATCGAGACCCGGCTGCTGACCTCCGGCCAGCGCACCAATCCGTGGTTCAACGAAGCCAGCGGCCGCAAGATCCGGCCCGGCGAACTGCTGGCGCTCGATACCGACACGATCGGCTGCTATGGCTATTATTCCGACTTCTCGCGCACCTTCCGCTGTGGGCCAGGCAAGCCGACCGACTACCAGAAATCGCTCTACCGCATGGCGCACGATCAGGTTCAGCACAACATTTCGATCGTCAAACCCGGCATGGCGTTTCGCGAGATCGCCGAGAAGGCGTGGAAGATACCCGATCGTTTCGTCGACCAGCGCTACACCTCGGTCATGCACGGCGTCGGCATGCATGGCGAAACGCCTTTCATCGCGCACGCCATGGATTACGAGACCTATGGCCGCGACGGCCATATCGTGCCAGGCATGGTGGTGAGCGTGGAAAGCTATATCGGCGAGAAGGGCGGCCGCGAGGGCGTCAAGCTGGAGGACGAGATCCTGATCACCGACACCGGCACCGAACTCCTGTCGCGCTTCCCCTATGAGGACGAGTTTCTCGCGTGAAGGCTCCCATCTCCATCAAGCGCGGCACGGTGGCCGCGGTCTTCATCGACCTGCAAGAAGAACACCGGCAGGACCAGCGCTATCTGGTCGAAGGCTACGGCGACATCCTCGCCAACGTCCAGCGCTTGCAGGCGGCGGCACGGCAAAACCATGTGCCGCTCTACCACTGGGCCTACATCGTCGACCTCGACAAGCAGGATCGCCCCTTTCATCCGCTCGATGCCAACGGCAAGTCGGCCTTTTCCGACAAGAGCGATCCGCTGACCGAGATCTGCCATGAGGTGGCGCCCGCCAAGGGCGAGGCGCTGCTGATCAAGGCCGAGGCCAGCGCCTTCCGCTCGGGTTCGGCGGCCAGCGATCTCAAATCCGCTGGCGTCGAATGGCTGGTCGTTGCCGGCGTCTGGACCGAGGCCTGCATCGATGCCTCGGTCAAGGATGCGGTGGCCAGGGGCTTTCGCGTGCTTCTGGTCAAGGATGCCTGCGGCAGCGGCAGTGCGGCCATGCACCAGACCGGCATCCTCAACCTCGCCAACCGGCTCTATGGCGGCGCGGTCGTCGATACCGATGGCGCCTGCCGGCTGCTGGCGGGCGAGACGGTCACCGCCTGGCAGGTAGAAGGCTCGGTGCCGCTGCGCTTCACCTTCGACAACGCGGCCCAGCTCTACGCGGAGCTTTGACGTCCGCCAGCAAGATTGACCAGCAAGATTGAAATGACCAATCGCGGCAAATACGAAACACGGCTCGACCCGGCCCTGTGGGCCTATATCGACGAGGTCAATGGCTGGTATCCGTCCGAGATCATCGGCCTGCCGATCGACAAGCAGCGCGCGGTCTATGACAAGATGTGCCGGGCCTTCCACCGGGGGCGGCCATCCGGGCTCAGGGCCAGCAACGGCGTGATCGCCGCCGCCGGTCGCGACATCCCGGTCAGGCGCTACCAGTTGGCCGACAGGGCGACACGAGCGCTGGTGGTCTACTATCACGGCGGCGGCTTCATTCTCGGCGGGCTCGACAGCCATGACGACATCTGCGCCGAACTCTGCGCCGGCACCGGCTTCGATGTGCTGTCGGTCGACTACCGGCTGGCGCCGGAGCATCTCCACCCCGCCGCCTTCGACGATGCGCTCACCGCCTTAGAATGGGCAGCAGTGACAACCGGCCTGCCGGTGGTGCTGTGCGGCGAAAGCGCCGGCGGCAATCTCGCGGCGGCGGTGGCGCGGGCGGCGCGCCGGCACCCGCGCGCCGCGATCGGCCAGGTGTTGATCTATCCCGGCCTCGGCGGCGACGAGACCGCCGGCTCCTATATCGAGCACGCCGATGCGCCGCTGCTGTCGGCGCACGACATCGCCTTCTACCGCGACGTCCGCTCGGCCAAGCGGCAATCGCCGGATGACCCGTCCTTCTCGCCGCTGCGCGACACCGATTTTTCCGGCCTGCCGCCAACGGTGATCATCACGGCCGAGTGCGATCCGCTATCGTCGGATGGAGAAGCCTATCGTGACCGCATCCTGGCCGCCGGCGGCAAGGCGTGGTGGCACGAGGAGAAGCGGCTCGTGCACTCCTTCCTGCGCGCCCGCACCACGGTGCCAGCGGCAGCGGATGCCTTTGCGCGGATTGTGGCGGCGGTTGGTGCGCTCGGCCGGGGTGATTGGCCGTACTGAGCTTGCAAGGCTTGGGTTCCTCGCCCCCGCCAGAGCGCCACGGCATGCACACATTTCCAGCGGCTGGTCTTTGGCGATAGCGTGCATGGCAGCTTGGCGCATGCATTGTCTTTATGCTGCGGCTGGTCGACCCCCACTCCGTCTCGGCTTCGCCGAGCCACCTCTCCCCCGATCGACGGGGTAGAGGAAAGGCGCCAAGCTTTTTGCCGTCAACGCTCGTCCAGCAACGCTCCCCACCTTTCCCTCCGGAGGGGGGAAGGTGGCGCTGAGAAGCAGCGACGGATTGGGGGAATCACGTAACAATCGAGCCTCGGGCCGATCAGTCACGCCAGTCACGGAAGATATGTGCATAGCGTAGCGCTTCGCAGGGGCGAGGAACCCAAGCTGGAATGAGGCTGCATCCCCTCGCGTTGCTAACCCCCCCCTGCGGAGCACCGCACAAGAACTGCGGAATCTCGAACACTCCCTAACGTCACCCCGCTTTATCATTCGCCTCAGGCAATGGCGTCCCGGCGGTCGCGTCCGCCCCGCCCAACAACAAGGGAACGACGATGAAGACCATGCTGACCGACCGAGAATTGCACCCGCAGGCCAAGCCCACCGCCGAGGATTTCAAGACCGGTGCCATCAACCGCCGCGAATATTTCGCCCTGATGGCCGGCCTCGGCGTCAGCGCGGCCGGCGCGCTGGCGCTGGGCGGCCTTGCCTCCAGCCCTGCCCGCGCGGCGGAGCCCAAGCGCGGCGGCATCTTGCGCGTCGCCATGAACGTCAAGGGATTCAAGGATCCGCGCACCTTCGACGGCGTCGAAATGTCCAACGTCGCGCGCCACTGCAACGAATATCTGGTGCGCTGGAACACCGACTTCACCTTCGAACCCTGGCTGCTCGAAGGCTGGGAGATGAGCGATGACGCGAAAACACTGACCCTGCATGTGCGCAAGGGCATCACCTGGTCGAACGGCGACACCTTCAATGCCGACGATGTCGTCCACAACCTTACCCGCTGGTGCGACGCCGGCGTCGCCGGCAATTCGGTCGCCGCACGCATGGGCGCGCTGGTCAATGCCGACACCAAGAAGGTGGTCGATGGCGGCATCCAGAAGGTCGACGACTTCACCATAAAACTCAATCTGCCGAAGCCCGACATTTCGCTGGTCGCCGGCATGGCCGACTACCCAGCGCTGATCATGCACCGCTCCTATGACGGCGATGGCGACCCCAAGAAGGCGCTGGCCATCACCACCGGGCCCTGCGAGCTGGTCAGCTGGGATGCCGAGACGGGTGCCGAGGTGAAGCGCAAGGACAAGCCCTGGTGGAAGGGCCAGTTCTGGCTCGACGGCATCAAATGGGTCGACTACGGCTCCGACCCCAACGCCATGCTGTCGGCCTTCGAATCCGGCGAGATCGACACCGACCACGAAACCGCCTCGGATGCCGTGTCGCAGACCGAGAAGATGGGGCTGAAGAATTCCGAGATCGCCACCGGCTCCACCATCGTCGCCCGCTTCAATGTCGGCAACGCGCCCTATGACGACGTCAAGCTGCGCCGCGCCGCCCAGCTTGCCGTCGACAATTCCGCCGTGCTGAAGCTCGGCCTCGACGGCCGCGGAAAACCCGCCGACAACCACCATGTCGGCCCCATGCATCCCGAATATGCCGACATCGGCCCGGCCAAGCGCGATGTGGACGCGTCGAAGAAACTGATCGCCGAGTCCGGCAAGGCCGACCACGAATACGAACTCATCTCCGTCGACGTCGAATGGCAGAAGAGCACCGCCGATGCGATATCAGCGCAGATGCGCGAGGCCGGCCTCAAGATCAAGCGCACCGTGCTGCCCGCCGCCACCTTCTGGAACGACTGGAGCAAATACCCCTTCTCCTGCACCGAATGGCTGGGCCGCCCGCTCGGTGTCCAGGTGCTGGCGCTCGCCTACAAGTCCGGCGGCGCCTGGAACGAAAGCGCCTACGCCAATCCGGAGTTCGACACGCTGCTCGACAAGGCGTTGGCCACGCCCGACGCCAAGGCCCGCAAGGAGATCATGGCCAAGATTGAGCAGAATCTGCGCGACTCAGGCATCATCATCCAGCCCTACTGGCGCTCGGTCTACCGGACGTACCGCAGGGGCGTCGAAGGCTGCGAACAGCACCAGGCGCTCGAGCAGCATTTTGAGAAGGTGTGGCTGGATAGCTGAGCCTTCGCCATCTTGGGTTCCTCTCCCTCCGGAGGGGGGAGAGGTGGCGCTGCGACGCAGCGACGGAGTGGGGGAAGCCCTCCGCGAAGCAAAGAGCTTGTGGGGATAAGGGTTCAGCTGTTGCGCGCCTTCCCCGGGGCAGCGCCAACGCCTTGCATTGAGCGCTAAACCCAACCTCAAGCCCCCCGAAGACCCCTACCGCCCCGCCCTCACACCCGGCGCCAGTCGCCGTATCGCCGCCATCATATCCGCCCCGCTCATATCCAGCGACGAGACCTCCATATGCACGGTATTCCAAGCGAAGGGCAGCGCGCGGCGCAGCGCACTGGCCGGCGCATGGCGGATCGCATCGGGCCCGGTCAGTTCGAAGCTGAGCATGGACGAGCCCTGGCCGGAAACGAGGCGCACCCCGCGCACCGTCTGCCAGGGCACCAGCACGCCGCCGCTGCGCCGGTCGCGAAAACCATCTGCGTCAAGCACCACCTGCACGCTGGTGTCGAAGGCGCCGCGCGCGATGAAGAACCCGAGCCCCAGGCAGCCCAGCGCCAGCACCACCACCACCAGCAGCACGCCGCCACCCGGCGCGCCCGACGACAACCCCTTCAGCGCGAAGAAGCCGAAAATCCCTGCGATCAGGAACGGCCCGATCGCCGGCAACAGCTTGCCCGTGGCGCTGTTGCGGATTTCGACGGGGGCGGACATGGGGGCATGGGCCCGCTCACCTTGCCGGCTTCAGCAAGGTCCAGATCCAGCCGACGAAGGTGAGGACCAGGAACGGATAGCCGGCGGCGGGCAGTGGCGACGAGGTCGGCAGCAAGGGAGCGCCCCAGATGATCATGCAAGCCGAGACGACAAACAGCACGGCGGCGATAACAGCGGTGATCCGCATCCACAGGGCAAAGGTTTTCGGCGCGCTGACCATGACAAGTGCGGCCGCCCAAAGCGTGATGCCGCCGACATAGGAGGGCACGCTGGCCTCCAGCCCCGCCGCATTGCCGGCCATCAGCAGGCTCTCGCCGGCCAGAAAGGTCAGGAACCCCGCTGCCACGCAGTCATTGCCCAGCCGCTGATACTTCATCGTCAGCAGCGCGGTCGCCACCACCAGTGCCGCGCCGTCGATCGTCCAGAGCGTTTCGCGCAGCGGCGTGCTGGCGTCGAAGGTGCCGGCCAGGCCGAAGGCGCCACCGATGGCGAGGCCGAGAGAGGCGATGGTGTCTGATGTGGAGCGCATTTGAGACCTCCCCAGGCCGTGCAGAGGATACTCTAGGGTGGGGCGTTTTCAATGGGCTAACGCTTTGGCAGGCGAAGTGAATCGCGTCGGGCCGGCGATTGGAGTTGGTCGCGATGCTTGCCTATGCCAACGCTCGGCTTCTGACAAGAAGGGTTCCTTGCGGTAGCCCCTTACTGAATGTCGAGCTTCGGCGCGTGAGCAACTTTTATAGAGAAATCAGATACACACAGGGTCATCTGCGCCGAACGGTTCAGCCGGTCAACAAGGTCCTTTTCAGTGTAGCGAATCCATTCGCCATTTTCTATTTGTATTAAGTCGTCGGGATACTTGTCGCAGATATGCCATCTGGCGTGAATGAGGTCATTTCGCTCGCCAGCTTTACGACGGATTTGCTGCGCCAAGGCGAAAAATTCGTCTTGGATCTCAAGGGTCATGCGGAGTTTCATGACACTTGCAATGACCTCGATCCGGATTGGAAACGCCACCAAATTGTCAAAGATTGCGTGCGCTAGGCCGCTTCTGCTGTGAGCACCGATTGGAATGGGCTGAGAAAGGCTTACAAAATTGAAGATGTCCGCCAACAGGTTGTCAATGTCTCCCCATTCCGCTGCTATGGCTCCTATCAACGCAGCGAGTTTTGGTCTTTCCAAGATGATCTTAAGGCCGCCTCTTGCAGCCAATCCAACTAGATTCTTGATCTGGTAGGGCATGACCGAAAGCTCCCAGACAAAAAAGGGCGACGAGGCGTTGTGGCGCTTGCTCAAGACACCGCCAGATCAGACTGAATCTAGTTTCCACCGTACTGCTTAGTTGCGCCTGCTGGGTCCCCGCACTGCCGCAACCCCCGGGGTGGGGCCCGCTGCCTTCGGCAGCTCCCACCCGGACTTGCGCTCGCATCGACCCACCGGGTCGATGCGTCCGGCCGAAGGCCGGACCGCTTAGTCCCCCATCTTCAGCGCCTGGATAAACGCCTCCTGCGGGATATCCACCTTGCCGAACTGGCGCATCCGCTTCTTGCCTTCTTTCTGCTTGTCCAGCAGCTTGCGCTTACGGCTCACGTCGCCGCCATAGCACTTGGCGGTCACGTCCTTGCGCAGCGCGGAGATGGTTTCGCGCGCTATGACCTTGCCGCCGATGGCGGCCTGGATCGGGATCTTGAACAGATGGTTCGGGATCAGCTCCTTCAGCTTCTCGCACATCTGCCGTCCGCGCTTTTCCGCCGCCGTGCGGTGCACCAGCATGGACAGCGCGTCGACCGGCTCTTCATTGACCAGGATCGACATCTTCACCAAGTCGCCTTCCTTGTAGTCGGTCAAATGGTAGTCGAAGGAAGCGTAGCCCTTGGAGATCGACTTCAGCCGGTCGTAAAAATCGAAGACGACTTCATTGAGCGGCAGATCGTAGATCAGCATGGCGCGCTTGCCGACATAGGACAGGTCGGCCTGGATGCCGCGCCGGTCCTGGCAGAGTTTCAGGATGCCGCCGAGATAGTCGTCGGGCGTCAGGATGGTGGCGCGGATCCACGGCTCCTCGATCGCCGAGATTTTCACCACGTCGGGCATATCGGCGGGGTTGTGCAGTTCCTTCATCGAGCCGTCGGTGAGCAGCAGCCGGTAGACGACGGAAGGTGCCGTGGCGATCAGGTCGAGGTTGAACTCGCGCTCCAGCCGCTCCTGGATGATTTCGAGATGCAGCAGGCCCAGGAATCCGCAGCGATAGCCAAAGCCGAGCGCGGCACTGGTTTCCATTTCATAGGAGAAGGAAGCGTCGTTGAGGCGCAGCTTGCCGACGGCGGCGCGCAGATCCTCGAAATCGGCGGCGTCGACCGGGAACAGGCCGCAGAACACCACCGGCTGCGCCGGCTTGAAGCCGGGCAGGGCATGCGCGGTGGAGCGCTTGTCCTCGGTGATGGTGTCGCCGACGCGTGTGTCGGCCACTTCCTTGATCGAGCCGGTGAAGAAGCCGAACTCGCCGGGGCCAAGCTCGTCGACATTGATGCGGGCGGGCGTGAACACGCCGGTGCGTTCCACCAGATGTTTTGCGCCGGTGCCCATCATGCGGATGGTCTGGCCCTTCTTCAGCACGCCATCGATGATGCGCACCAGAACGATGACGCCCAGATAGGCGTCGTACCAGCTGTCGACCAGCATCGCTTTCAGCGGTGCGGTCGCGTCGCCCTCGCGCGGCGGCGGCAACTGGTTGACGATGGCTTCCAGCACATCGGGAATGCCAAGACCGGTCTTGGCCGAGATCAGCACGGCGTGGGAGGCGTCGATGCCGATGACTTCCTCGACCTGCTCGCGGATGCGCTCGGGCTCGGCGGCCGGCAGGTCGACCTTGTTCAGCACCACGACGATCTCGTGGTTGTTGTCTATGGCCTGGTAGACATTGGCCAGCGTCTGCGCCTCGACGCCCTGGGAAGCGTCGACCACCAGCAGCGAACCTTCGCAGGCGGCCAGTGAGCGCGACACTTCATAGGCGAAGTCGACATGGCCGGGCGTGTCGATCAGGTTGAGGATATAGTCCTCGCCATTGTTGGCGTGGTACTTCAGCCGCACCGTCTGCGCCTTGATGGTGATGCCGCGCTCGCGCTCGATGTCCATCGAGTCCAGCACCTGCTCCTTCATGTCGCGCAGCTCCAGCCCTCCGGTCAGCTGGATCAGGCGGTCGGCGAGCGTGGACTTGCCATGGTCGATATGGGCGACGATGGAGAAATTGCGGATGTGGTCGAGGGGCGTGCTCATGTCGCGCGCTTTAGCAGGGGCAAGGTGCATCGGCAAGCCGCGCGGCATGGCCGCTTGCCTGCTGTCGCAATGGTTTCAGCGCCAATCGCTAAAATTTAACCAACCGCGTTAGAGCATAATTTGTGACCTGCATGTTAGCCGAACAGCATATTCCGATTTGCGGGGGTCAAAAATGCTGCGGCTTGCAGGAAAGTTTCTCAAGTCCCGAAGTGGTTCGCTTATCCCGATATTCGCCATCGGCATGATCCCGATGGTCGCCGCCGTTGGCCTGTCGGTGGATTACACCGCCGCGGTCACGGACAAAGGCGACATGCAGGGCGCGCTGGACGCGGCAACCCTGGGGATCATGACGCTGCCGACAACGACGACCACGGCGGCGCGACAGCAGTCGTTGCAGGACCAGTTCACGGCCAACAGCGGACAGGGCACCGTGACGCTCAACAGCTTCACCGTCGCCGCCGACGGCACCGCCACCGCCAACACGTCGGCCAGTTATGCCATGCCGACCGATTTCATGCAGATCGCTCAGATCTCGACGGTGCAGATCGGCGTCACATCGTCGGTGACAAAGACGCCGGCGCTGGTGCAGGCCACCTTCAAGATCGACAAGGCCTCGGGCTGGTGGAACAAGACCATCTATCTCTGGGGCACGCAGTTCGGCGCGATCACGGCGCAGAAGCTGATGCAGATCAGCTATACCTATAATGGCGCCGGCGATCCCAAGGGCTACGGCACGACCACCGTCTACACCGTCAGCGGAACCCAGCTGACCCAGGTCCAGCAGCAGGTGTGCTCGACCAGCACCGTCAAGAATTTCAACAACGCCCCCGCCGGTTCGATCGAACGGACGAGCGGCAGCAAGAACTACCTGACCACCTGCACCACCACGCCGGCGAACGGCACCGGCGCGGTGATCGATGTCAGCCAGATGAACAGCCTCTACCTGGAGATGGATGTTCCTTCGGGAAACCCGACGGTCCTGAAGTCGAACGATCCAACCAAGTCGAACTACCTGTTCATTGGCGCGACCGACACGACTGCTGTCGAAATGCCGCTCGGCCAGGCCATCGACATCTTCACCGCGGTGCCTTGCGGCCAGTCGAGCACCCAGGCCTGGGAAGATGGTGGCTCCTCTGTGCCGGAGCCCATCACGGATGCCGACTTCTTCTACAGTGTCACAGGCAAGTGCGACTTCAACCAGCGGCCCTCGCAGACGGTGCTGACGCAGTAAGGTGGTGGTAGCTTCTTCCCCTCTCCCCTTGCGGGAGAAGGGAAGAAGCAGCGCCACCGATCACAAACCGGTGAGCGTTGTAACGAAATCCATGGCGATGACGAAGTGGGGATATGACAGGCGCATCCGAGCGCCGCCCACGGGAGCACGCCAATGTCGGTATCACCAGCCAAACGCAGCACGTTCATCGCATTGTCGGGCGCGCTCGCGCTCGCCACGTCCATGCTCTCCGCGCTCGGCACGGCCACCGCCCAGCCACTCACAGTGGTGGAACTGTTCACCAGTCAGGGCTGCTCGTCCTGCCCGCCGGCCAACGCCAATCTGATCAAGGTCAAGGACCAGCCGGGCGTGCTGGCGCTGTCGTTCAACGTCACCTACTGGGATTACCTCGGCTGGAAGGACACGTTCGGCAAGCAGGAATTCACCCAGCGCCAGGTCACCTATGAGCCGCCGCTCGGCCATGATGGTCCGTTCACGCCGCAAGTGGTTGTCAACGGTCATGCCGATGTCGTCGGCATCGGGCCCGGCGAGATCGAACATCTGATTTCGAAGAGTGGTCGCACCAGCGGCCCGTCGTTGTCGCTGGACGGCGGCAAGATCAATATCGGCGCCGGCTCGGCGCCGGGCGGCCGGGCCGATGTCTGGCTGGTCCGTTATCAACGCGGCGTCGTCGAGGTGCCTGTGGCGCGCGGCGAAAACACCGGCCGCACCTTGCCGCATGCCAATGTCGTCCATTCGCTGCAAAAGCTCGGCAGCTGGACCGGCGATGCCACGGCGCTGTCGCTACCCGCCGCTTCCGGTGGCCTCAGCACGGCCGTGCTCGTCCAGTCGCCAGGCGGCGGGCCGATCCTCGCCGCCGCCACCAACTAGAGTTCACCACTCCAGCAGAGACCCGCGCAACGCCGTGCGAGCGGCGTCGCAGGTCGCCCGGCCACCGAAAGGTGCGCCATTATCCCCAACGACCAACCCTCAAGGAGACCACCATGACCAATCTTTCCCGCCTGACACTGCCGGCCCTCGCTCTCGCTCTGTGCTCGACGGCGCTGTTTGCTGGTGGCGTCGCGCGCGCCGACGACACCGTCAATGCGATGAAGCCTGCCGCCAATGCCATGAAGCCGGCCACGGACGCTATGAAGCCGGCGGCCAACGCCATGAAGCCAGCCACGGATGCGATGAAACTGGCCGATCCGATGGCCTCGAATGCCATGAAGCCCGCGACCGACGCCATGAAGCCGGCGACGGATACCAACTGAAACCGACCCTGCGACCATATCCGGTCCCGGCTTCAGGCCGGGACCGGATATCGGACGCACGTGAAAGTGACGCGCTGCCGCAACTCGTGCGTCGCACGCACGTAACTTATCCAATAGTGTCTCGTCCGATGGACGTCACAGGAGCTCAAGCCATGACCGACATTCAAAAACCAGCCGCAAGACAGTCATTGAATTTCGCCAGGGGCGCGCTTGCCGCGCTCGCTCTGGCGGCGGCCGGTGCCGTCTTCTGGCAGTCGCCGGCTGTTTCAGCCGAGGATGCGGTGGTGATTCCGCCGCCGGCGATAGACGAAAAGGCCGCCAGCGGCACCGAAACGGCGATCTTCGCCGGCGGCTGTTTCTGGGGCGTGCAGGGAGTGTTCCAGCACGTCAAGGGTGTGACAAACGCCGTTTCGGGTTACACCGGCGGCAAGAAGGACACGGCTGTCTACGAAACGGTCGGCACCGGCCGGACCGGGCATGCCGAATCCGTGGAGATCACCTACGAGCCGTCCAAGGTCACCTATGGCCAGCTGCTGCAGGTCTATTTCTCGGTCGCCCACAATCCCACGCAGCTGAATTATCAGGGCCCGGACGAGGGCACCCAGTACCGCTCGACCATCTTCGCCGAGAACGACGCGCAGAAGAACATCGCCGAAAGCTACATCGCCCAGCTCGACAAGGCCAAGGTGTTCTCGAAGCCGATCGTGACCACGCTGGAGATGGGCAAGACCTTCTATCCGGCCGAGGCCTACCATCAGGATTTCCTGACGCTGAACCCGACCTATCCCTACATCGTCTACAATGACCTGCCCAAGGTGGCGAACCTGAAGCAGCTGTTCCCGGCGCTCTACAGCGAAAAGCCGGTCCTGGTGCAGTCGGCCTCGAACTGATTTTTCAGGTCTGAACGGGCACACGAACCCCAGGACCAACCGGCATCCGACCCGCCCCAGACAGGTAGAGGATGGATGTCGATTGGTCCCGAGGTGAAGGCCGCCTATTTGCCGTCGGCCTTCATCGCATCGCACGACACGTTCGGGTTCATGTCGGCGAAGGTGCCGGTCGGGTTCTGTTTCCAGGCCCAGACATGCAGCTCGTAGAACGGGCCGAGGCCATAGCGGTTCGGCGCGCTGTCGAAGTTGAACAGCTGCCCTTCAAGCGACGCCGGTCCCTTCGAGGTGATGTACTCGACCGCCACCAGCTTGAGCTTTCCGTCGGCCATCGGCTCGTACATGACGGCCTGCGGCTTCGCGAGATTGATCGCATCGTCCTTCAGATAGGCCGCGTTGACATAGTGGATGCCCATGGCGCCGCCCATGATGCCGCTGGCGCAGGGGATCGGCGCATAGCCTTCGGCGACAGCCGCCGCCACGTTTTCGAAGCGGCTGTTGGCGGCGTGCACCTTTTCGGCCAGCGCATTCGTCCCGGCCGCATGGGCGGCGGTGGACAGGCACAGGATGGACAGCACGGCCAGGTGCCTGCCCCAAAGCGTGATGTTCATGATGTCTCCATTCGTTGTTGAGGATGCACGGCCGGTCCCGCTTTCGAAGCCGCCCGTGCGCTTTCGGATCAATGGAAATCCAGGTAGTTCCAGTATTCCCAGGTGTCGCGCCGCGTTTCCCGTTCCGGCAGCCCGATGTCCCGCCTCAGAAAATCGTCCTGCGGAGGCAACCGCCGCCGCCTTTCGCGCAAGGGCGAAAGCAGCAGCGAGGCGAACCGCCGGAGGCCCCGGCCCAGTACCGTGCCTCGCCCGACCGTTCTCGAAGCCGGCAGGACCTCGCGGTTGTCCGCGTCATCAGGCATGTCGCGATCGATGCGAACGGCAAGCCGATGCTCATCGGTGCGATCAACGATAAAAGTAAGGGTCAAGGACCCGCACCTCCGTGACCTTGTCGACAGGCAGCGAATTCTTCTGGGCGGTGCTGCGAATGGCTTCGGGGGATGGCGCATCGTAGATGCAGAAGCTGTGCTTCTTGTCGGGCGACACGTAGGATCGGACCCAGGTCACGCCTTTCTCGGCATTGCGCATGATGACGCCGCCCAACGCATTGGCGCCGGCATCGTTCATCGGCACGTTGAGGCCGTCCGGAAATGTGCGTTCGACTATGTAACGGGGCATGGGTATCTTCCTTTTTCCATTGATTCACGCTCGATCCGAGCGCGGCTGGACAAAGATCACGCTCGCAAACGGCGCGCATCGGAGCCTTTCCCCATATTTGGCGGGACGATTCCCCATGTTTGCAACGTTTGATGCTGGGAGCCACAAAGCAGATACCGACCCGATCTATCCTGGCGGACATGGCGAGATCGCTGGACTGATCCCTGTGAGCGAGTGACGATGCTTCTGGAACGGCAGACACAGCTGGAGCAGCTGGACGGCCTGATGGCGGAGGCGGCGAGCGGCCGCGGCCACGTCGTGGCGCTGGTTGGAGAGGCGGGAGCCGGCAAGTCGGCGCTTGTCGAGGCTTTCATCGCCGGAACCGCCAACGATGCGCGCATATTGCGCAGTGCCTGCGAGGACCTGTCGATCCCCGATCCCCTTGGGCCGCTCTACGATCTCGCCCGCGAGGCGCAATGGGCCATGCCGCGGGCGATCGACGCCCGACAGGGACAAAGGCTGCCCTTGTTCTCCGACGCGCTCGACGTCTTCGAGACAAGGGCGCAGCCAACCCTGCTGGTGATCGAGGACCTGCATTGGGCCGATGACGCGACGCTGGACTTCGTCCGCTTTCTCGGCCGGCGCATCGCCAACACCCACATCCTTTTGCTTCTGACGGCGCGCACCGACCGCAGCGAAGGACAGATGCGCGTGCGCCGCGCGCTCGGCGAAATTCCGGCCGCGAGCATCGCCCGCATCGATGTGCCGCTGTTGAGCGAGGCGGCGGTGCTCTCGCTTGCCAATGCCGCCGGCCGCGATGGCGATGCCATCTACCGGGCAACGGCCGGCAACGCCTTCTTCGTCACCGAACTGTTGAGCGCCGAAAGCGAAACGGCGCTGCCGGCCAGCGTGCGCGATGCCGTGGTCGCGCGGGCCGAACGCCTGTCCGCCGGCGCCCGCTCGATGCTCGATGCCGTCTCGGTATTCCCGAGGCGAGCCGACGCGTGGGCCCTGCAGGGGCTGTGCGGCGTGGCCAGTGCCGGCCAGCTCGCGGAATGCGTTTCGAACGGGCTGCTGGAGGATCTGGGCGACGCCTATGCGTTTCGCCACGAGATCGCCCGTCGCGCCATCGAGACGATGCTGGCGACAAGCCACAGGCGCGAATTCAACCAGCGCGCTTTGTCGGCGCTGCTTGAAAACGGCGGCGTGGCCACCGCGCGCCTGGTGCATCATGCGGTGGAGGCGCACAATCTGGAGGCGGTGCGCCAGTTCGCGCCGGTCGCCGCACGCGAGGCCCCCGCGTCGGCGCGCATCGCGACGCCGCCGGCTACTACGAGGTCGCCTTGCGCCAGGCCGACACCTTGCCGATGGACGAGCGCGCCGGACTTTACGAGCAGCATGCCTTCGAATGCCATTTGATCGCGCGCATCGATGAGGCCATCAAGGCGCAGCAACAGGCGCGTGTGCTGCAACAGGCGCTGGGCAACACGCTGAAGGAAGGCGACAGCCTCAGGTGGCTATCGCGCTTCGCCTATCTGCTGGGCGACCGACAGGCAGCCGACCTGTTCGGCGCCCAGGCAGTCGCGTTGCTGGAGACCGTCCCCGCCAGCGCCGAACTTGCCATGGCCTATTCGAACCTTTCGCAGCTGGCGATGCTGGCGGAAAGGCTCGACGAGACCTTGTCGCTGGGCGCAAGGGCGATCGAGCTCGCCGAGCAGCTGGACCGGCCTGATGTCGTCTGCCACGCGCTCAACAATGTCGGCGCCGCCGAGCAATGGCTGGACCTGGCCAGCAGCCGACGGCATCTGGGCCGCAGCCTCGAAATCGCGCTCGCGGAAAATTTCCAGGAACATGCGGCGCGCGCCTTCACCAACTGCGCCTGCGGCGGCATGAACCAGCTGTGCTATGCCGAGGCTCAGTCCTTTCTGGATCGCGGCATCGACTATTGCGTCGAGAACGACCTGGCGACATGGCGCGATTACATGCGCGGCGTGCGTGCGCAGTTGCTGCTGCGCTGGGGACGCTGGGACGAGGCGGCCGCCGAGGCGCTGGATGTCCTTGGCAATGACCAGGCAACGGCCCTGGTGCGCTATCCCGCCCTGGTGGCCCTGGTGAAACTGCGGCTGCGGCACGGCGATCCATCGGTCGATCCGCTTCTCGGCGAAATGATGCGGTTTCTGGAAAGGGGAGCCGAACTGCAGCGGCTGTTGCCCTATGCCGCCGTCGTCGCCGAGCAGGCATGGCTGGGCGAGGCGCAAAAAAATGAGGCGCTGCGGCTGATCGATCTTGCCGAAACCCTCTCTCCGACACGAGCGGTCTTCGCCGAGCTGGCCAGCTGGCGGCAACTGCTGGTTCCCGATATCGACCCGGGCGACACGGCGGGCATGGCCGCGCCCTACCGGATGCTTCTTCATGGAGACTGGCGAGGGGCCGCCGCGATCTGGGCCGATCTCGACGCGCCTTACGAACGGGCACTCGCGCTCGCCCAGGGCGACGAGGCGGCGCAACGCCTGGCGCTGGAGATTTTCGAGACCCTCGGCGCCCGGCCGGTCGCGAGCCATGTGCGCGACATCATGCGGCGAAACGGCGTCAACCACATCGCGCGGGGGCCGCGCCGCACCACACGCGCCAACAGCGCCGGCCTGACCCAGCGGCAGATGGAAGTGCTGCAGCTGATCGAGCGTGGCTTCTCCAACAAGCGGATTGCCGAGCATCTCACCATTTCGCCGAAGACCGTCGACCACCATGTCTCGGCGGTGCTGGGCAAGCTGGACGCCGGCTCTCGCGGCCAGGCCACGGCGGCCGCGCGTGATTCCGGGTTGATCTGAAGGCGGAGCAGCCCTTGGTCAATCGTAAGTCAGGTCGGTCGCCTTGCCGCCGAACACGCGGTAGGCATAGAACGAATAGAAGATGATGACCGGCAGCACCACCACCGTGCCGACGAGGATGATCGCCAGGCTTTCAGGCGCCGAGGCCGCCTGCCAGATGGTCAGCCTGTCGGGCACCACGAACGGATAGAACGACCAGGCGAGCCCCGCGAAGCCGAGCGTGAAGATGGCGGCCAGCGTCAGGAACGGCGTCAGGGAATGGCGGTCGTCGGGCTTCGGCAGATGGAAGGTCTGCCGCCACAGCCACAGGAACAATATCGCCGACAGGATCGGCAGCGGCGACAGGTAGAGCATCTCCGGCCAGATGAACCATTTGTCGAAGATGCGCGGGCTGGCGAAGGGTGTCGCCAGCGACACCGCGGCCATCCCGAGCGCGGTCAGCACCAGCGCCGTGCGCAGCCAAAGCACGGCCTTCTTCTGCAACGCGCCTTCCGTCTTGTAGATCACCCAGGCCGCGCCCATCGCCGCGTAGGCCGCTGAAAGGCAGAGCGCCACCAGCGCGCCGAAAGCCATGCCGCCCAGTCCGACATCGAGGCCGAGCACATAGACGCCCAGCATATAGCCCTGCGCCAGTGAAGCGATGATCGAGCCGAGGAAGAAGATGCGGTTCCAGCGATGCTTCCTGCCGGCCGGGACCTTGGCGCGGAAATCGAAGGCGACGCCGCGCAGGATCAGGCCGATCAGCAGCACGAAGACCGGGATGTAGAGCGCGGTGAGGATAATGCCATGCGCCAGCGGGAAGGCGACCAGAAGCAGGCCGACCGCCAGCACCAACCAGGTTTCGTTGGCGTCCCAGAACGGGCCGATGGCCGCGATCATCGTGTCCTGTTCGGCGTCCTCGGCCACCGAAAACAGGATGCCGATGCCGAGATCGAAACCATCGAGAATGACGTAGATCAGGATGGCGAGCCCCATCAGGCCGGCGAAGATGAGGGGGAGCAGGGTTGGCCAGTCGTAGCTCATGTCACTCTCCTGCGGCCGGTTGTGACATCGGCGCGTTGAGAACACCCGGTAGCGGCGAGGTGTCGCCGTCCTTCGCCGCCTTCAGCGCCAGGTGCACCAGCACGCCGAGATAGGCGATCAAAAGCAGCGCGTAGAGGATCAGGTAAACAGCAAGCGTCAGCGCGACATGGCTGCCGGCGATCGGGCCGACGGCGTCGGCCGTCTTGAGCACACCGGTGACCAGCCAGGGCTGGCGGCCGATCTCGGTGGTGTACCAGCCTGCCAGCGTTGCCAGCCAGCCCGACAGCGCCATCGGCACCATCAGCATGGCGAGCGGCTTCGGCAGGCCGTGGCGGCGCTTGAGGAAGAAGGCGGCCGACCAGGAGACGGCGAGCATCAATAGCCCGGTGCCGACCATGATGCGAAAACCCCAGAACACCGGAAACACCGGAGGATGGTTGCCGGGATAGTCGTTCAGGCCTGGCACGACGCCGCTGGCGCTGTGGCGCAGGATCAGGCTCGCGCCATCGGGAATGGCGAGCTCGAACTTGTTCTCCTTGGCGGCTTCGTCGGGGATGGCAAACAGGATCAGCGGCACATTCGGGCCGGTGTTCCAGTTGGCCTCCATGGCGGCGACCTTCTGCGGCTGGTGCTCCAGCGTGTTCAGGCCATGCTGGTCGCCGGCAAAGATCTGGATCGGGATCAGGATGGCCGCGGTGAACACGCCGGTGCGCAGCGCCTTCCACATCGATTCCGAGCGGTCGCCCTGGAGATAGCGCAGCGCCGACAGGCCAGCTATCAGGAACGAGACCGTCAGGCCGGAGGCAAGCAGCATGTGGACGAGGCGGTATGGCATCGATGGATTGAAGACGATCGCCCACCAGTCGACGGCGTGCGCCACGCCGTCGCGCATCTCGAAGCCGGCCGGCGTCTGCATCCAGGAGTTAAGCGCGATGATCCAGAAGGCGGACAGGGTGGTGCCGCCGGCCACCAGCACCGTCGCCATTGTGTGGACGCGGTTGGAGACGCGACGGAAGCCGAACAGCATGATGCCGAGGAATGCCGCCTCGAGGAAGAAGGCGGTGAGGATCTCATAGGCCAGCAGCGGCCCGGCGATGTTGCCGACCTTTTCCATGTAGCCCGGCCAGTTGGTACCGAACTGGAAGCTCATGGTGACACCGGACACCACGCCCATGGCGAAGGACAGCGCGAACACCTTCACCCAGGTAAAATAGGCGCGCATCCAGGCCGAATCGCCTGTCGCGTTGTAGCGAAGCTTGAAGAAGAGCAGCACCCAGCCGAGCGCAATGGTGATCGTTGGAAACAGAATATGAAACGAGATATTCGCGCCAAACTGAATACGCGAAAGTATGAGCGGGTCCATGGCGGGCTCCGGCTGCTGCTAATACTCGCGAAGATAGGCCTCAAGCGAGTTCAGGTCAAAGCGGCGTCCTGCCGCGAGGCTCAACGCCACAGGACAATTTTACCGGTTGTAGGCGGTGCATTCCCGAGCGATCCTCTTCAATGTCCAGAACTGTCAGCAGCGCCATTGACTTCCGGTTGCACGCAACGACATTCGGCCTATATCAGGGGACCTCTTTCAAGCAGCTGTTCAGCCATGCCCTCCATCCTGTCCATTTCCGGGGTCTCCAAGACCTACGCCACCGGCTTCACGGCGCTCAAGGAGGTCAATCTCGACATCCAGCGCGGCGAGATCTTCGCTTTGCTCGGGCCGAATGGCGCCGGCAAGACGACGCTGATCTCGATCGTCTGCGGCATCGTCAACCGCTCGACGGGTACCGTCACGGTCGACGGCCACGACATAAACCGGGATTACCGCGCGGCGCGCAGCCTGATCGGCCTGGTGCCGCAGGAGCTGACGATCGACGCTTTCGAGACGGTCTGGGCGACGGTCAATTATAGCCGCGGCCTGTTCGGCAAGCCCGCCAACCATGGTTTTGTCGAGAAGGTGCTGCGCGATCTTTCGCTGTGGGACAAGAAGGACGCCAAGGCGATCACCTTGTCGGGCGGCATGAAGCGCCGGCTGATGATCGCCAAGGCGCTGTCGCACGAGCCGCGCATCCTGTTCCTCGACGAGCCGACGGCCGGCGTCGACGTCGAGCTGCGCCAGGACATGTGGGAAATGGTGCGCAGGCTGCGCGAGGACGGTGTCACCATCATCCTCACCACGCACTATATCGAGGAAGCCGAGGCGATGGCCGACCGCGTCGGCGTCATCAATCGCGGCGAGATCATCCTGGTCGAGAACAAGGCCGAGCTGATGCGCAAGCTCGGTCGCAAGCGGCTGGTGCTGGAA
The DNA here is from genome assembly GCF_020616515.1 of Mesorhizobium sp. PAMC28654. Lineage (GTDB taxonomy): Bacteria > Pseudomonadota > Alphaproteobacteria > Rhizobiales > Rhizobiaceae > Mesorhizobium. Next base: position 3,973,010 of record NZ_CP085135.1, on the reverse strand, counting down.
CTGCGCAGCCCGCTGACGGCCATTCCAGAGGCGTTGTCGAGCTACGCGCTGGAGCTGTCGCCGGATGGCGGGCAGCTGACCTACACCTATGACAACCAGGCCGAGCGTCCCGGCGTCGCATCGCTGATCCGCGATCTCGAGGCCGGTGGCATCCAGTTCCGCGACATCGACACGCTGAACAGCTCGCTTGAGGAAATCTTTGTCAATCTGGTGAGGAAAGACGCATGAACCTGCGCGCCGTCTGGGCGATATACCGGGTCGAGATGGCACGGGCCTGGCGTACCGTGCTGCAGAGCATTGTCTCGCCGGTCATTTCGACATCGCTCTATTTCGTCGTCTTCGGCTCGGCCATTGGCTCGCGCATCACCGAGATCGACGGCATCAGCTACGGCGCTTTCATCGTGCCGGGCTTGATCATGTTGTCGCTCTTGACGCAGTCGATCTCCAACGCGTCCTTCGCCATCTATTTTCCGAAGTTCGTCGGCTCGATCTACGAATTGCTGTCGGCGCCGGTCTCCTATCTGGAAATCGTCATCGCCTATGTCGGGGGTGCCGCGACCAAGTCGATCATCCTCGGCCTTATCATCCTGGCGACAGCGTCACTGTTCGTGCCGCTGACCATCCAGCATCCGTTCTGGATGGTCGCCTTCCTGGTGCTGACGGCGGTGACCTTCAGCCTGTTCGGCTTCATCATCGGCATCTGGGCGAAAAGCTTCGAGCAACTGCAGCTGGTGCCGATGTTGATCATCACGCCGCTGACCTTCCTCGGCGGCAGCTTCTATTCGATCAACATGCTGCCCGGCGTCTGGCGCACGGTCACGCTTTTCAACCCGGTCGTCTACCTGATCAGCGGGTTCCGCTGGAGCTTCTACGGCAAGTCCGATGTCTCGATCACTGTCAGCCTGGGCATGACCGTCGTCTTCCTGCTCGTCTGCATCGCGATCGTCGCCTGGATATTCAGGACCGGCTATCGGCTGCGCAACTGACCGCCCTACGCCCTATCGGGACCGCAAAGCTTCATCGAAGATGGATGGTCTGCGCCGATCAACGCTGAGTGGCCAGACTGTCGAGGACGTGCGCCATGATTTCGGTTGCCTTTTTCAGCGTATCTTCATCAAATTCGGCGCCCAGCGCATCGGCCCAAACGGCCTGGTTGGTTTCTATGACAGAGAGCCTCGCGCGCCCTTCGCTGGTCAAGGCCACGAGTTTGGCACGCTGGTGATTTGGGTTGTCGGCATAGGTGACGAGGCCCTCGGCCTCAAGCACGTCGGCCAGTCGTTGGACGCCCTGCCTGGCAACACCCAGTAATTTTGCGATTTGGGCCACCGACATGTTCTCGTGGCGAGCGCCTGCCAAGACTTGCCACCGGGCACTTGTCTGGCCCGCAGGCTTGGCCATCTGATCGCCAGCGGCGGTCAGATGGCCGGCCAGCTTCAGCGCGGTAATAGCGAAGGCCGAAAAAGCGTCACCGGCCGAGGTACGTCTCGGCCTTTCGCCATTGACAACATGTTGTCTTTTTTGTATCTCAATCATAATGACAACATATTGTCATATTGACCTATGCAGTGCAACGAACAAGTGGCTGCGCGAAGGGGATTTGAGATGAGAATGACCCACAAAGGAAGCTGCCATTGCGGCAAAGTGCGATTCGAGGCGGAACTTGATCTTGCTGCCGGCACGACGCGCTGCAATTGCTCCATCTGCGCCAAGAGGCGTTATTGGGGCGCACGCGTCTCGCCGGAAGACTTTCGGCTTGTCGCCAACGAGGCCGATGTCGGCGACTATCAGTTCAACACCATGAGTACCCACAATCGCTTCTGCAGGACCTGTGGGGCCTCACCTTACGGCCACGGCTATATCGAACAAGCCGGCGGCGCCTTTGTCTCCATCAACATTGCGTGCCTCGATGATGTGGCGCCTGAGGAATTGGCCCGCCTGCCGGTCCAGTACATGGACGGCCGTCATGACAATTGGTGGGTTGTGCCCGAGGTGACGAGCTATCTTTAGGAGATCCTGAGCTAGATCGCCTTGACCAGCCGCAGCAGCCCGAGCATCTCGACATAAGTCCCTTCGCGGAAGGCGATGTAGACCGGCTCCTCCACGCCATGGAAGCGGCGCTTGAACGCCGCCTGGCCCTGCAGGTTGAACCGGCGGCGATTGACCCATGGCGAGTCATAGGCGCGCTGGAAGGCATTGCGCCAGAAGTCGCTTTCGGCAAATCCGCTTGGCCCGATGTCGAGCATCGGCGACAGGCCGAGCGTGACGACCGAGATGCCTTCCTCCCTGAAACGATCGACGGCGAATTTGGTCAGGCCGATCTCGGCATGCGGCGAAGCATCGAGATGCTTGCGCTTGAAGGCGGTGGTGTAGCCGATGACCTTGCCGTCGCGACACAGCGGATCGAAGTCGAGCAGGGCGACCAGGTCGCCGTCCGGGTCGTGCAGGACGAAGCGGCGCATGTCGGTTCCGAGATGGTCGTAAAACGGTCGGTTGAGGAAACCCATTTCCGTTCGCTTGACGATGCGGTTGCCGCGCCAGTTTCCGGAAAGCCGTGCGATCTCGTCGAGGAAGACCGTCCGCCTGTCCTCGTCAAAGGAGAAGCCCTTTTTCAAGAGCCAGCGCTCGGAATAGCGCACGGTTTCGTTGCGCTTTCCGGAAAAATCATGTTCGGGCAGGTTGAGGCGGGTGTCAACGCCCAAGCGATTGATCTTGTAGCCGAGCCCGGCCAGCACACGCGCGGTCTGCTCGCCGATCTGCACGAACCATGGGCTCCCGGCAGTATCGACGAAGCGCCTGATGTAGTCGGGCCGATGGGCCGGAGCCACCACCGGATCGCCGAGCGCGAAATGATGCTTCATCTTGGTGCCGAAGGCGATGTAGCCGTCGGCATCGCCGAAATAGGAGAGCCTGCCCTGGACCGCGGTCGAATAGGCAAGCGAGAAATCGCCATGCCGGCGAACCAGTGCCAGGCGCTCGACATGAGTCAGATCATGCCGTTCCACCTTGGGCGCCGCGCCTTCGAGCAGGCGATCAAAATAGATGCGCAAGGGGGGCATGGTCGAACTTCCGCGTGCCGGTTGCTGCGCCGCATGTCCTGTCGGACAGGCAGGGAACGCTGCACCACTTGATTTTACGCACAACCCTTCGCCGAGAACGATCCCGTATTCGGGGCCATGCACTCATACGAAACCCGCCAGCCCACGGACCTCGAATCAATCGCATTGACGCGACCTGATTATCGACCATATCGCGCAAGTGCCATATAGGGCGCAACTGGCGGGAATGCATCGAAAAGGATTCGCGACGCAATGGCGGTAACAACGACCGGGCCGGCGGCAAACGAGCCGGTGATCGTCATAGGCGCGGGCGCCGCCGGGTTGGCGGCGGCCGACGCGCTGCGCGGCCGTGGTGTGCCTGTCGTCATTCTGGAAAGGGAATTTCGGCTCGCCGAGCCGTGGCGGCGTCGGCACGAACAGCTGCACCTCAACACCCACCGTGCGCTTTCCATGCTGCCGGGGCTCCCCTACCCGTCCCGCACCCCGGCATTTCCGCACAAGGGCGTCATCGTTGATTATCTGGAACGGTTTGCCGCCGAGCGGGGCCTTGTTGTCGAATTTGGCACGACGGTCGAGCGCATCGAACGCAAGGATGGCGGGTGGCTTGTGCACACCGCCGAGGGCGCGCGCCGGGCCAGCCAGGTGATCGTGGCCACGGGGCGTGACCGCTTGCCGTGGATACCGGACTGGGACGGGATACAATCCTTTCAGGGCCAGCTCATCCACGCCGGCGATTTCGGCGCGGCTCAGGCCTATGCGGGCAAGAGCGTGCTGGTGGTGGGCGCCGGAAATTCAGGCTTCGACGTCCTCAATCATCTTTCCGGCGTTGAAACCGGGAAAATCTGGCTGTCGGCAAGGCAAGGCCCGTCGCTGCTGCCCAAGCGGGTCGGCAGCGTGGCCGTCCATCGCTTCGCCGGCATCATGGCGCGATTGCCGACATCCATTGTCGACATGATGATCTCGGCAACGCAGCGTCTCATCTTTGGCGATCTCACGCGCCACGGCCTGCCGCCGGCGCCCAAGGGCGGTGCCAGCCGCCTCGGCGCCGAGCAGATCGCCATCGCTGTCGATGATGGCGCCGTCGCGGCACTCAAGGCCGGCCGCATCACGGTGGTCGCGCCGGTGGCGTCCTTCAGCGGCAAAAGCGTGCGGCTGAACGACGGCAAGGTCATCGAGCCGGACGTGGTGATCGCGGCGACAGGCTACCGCAGCGGTCTCGAAACCATGGTCGGCAATCTCGGCGTCCTCGACGCCAAGGGCGTCTCGAAAGCCAATGGCGGCGCGTCAACCGGGCAACCCGGCCTGTGGTTCATCGGCATGCGGCCGAGCCTTACCAGCTATTTCCATAGCGCCGGAGTCCAGGCCCGCGCCATCGCCAGGCAGATCGCAGCGGCGAGATGACGCCGCCAGCGCCATCTTCGAGTGCTATTTCAGCACTTTCCCATCGGCGCCGAAGCGGTATGTCCTGGTCGGATCCGGCGTCGCATAGAGGGTCGCGCCGGGTTCGGCGTCATAGACGCCGAAGATGCGAACGGTGATCAGCCCGGCCTTCTCGCAGTCGAGATAGAGGTTGGTGTCGGCGCCGAGATGCTCGGCGTGAACGACGGTCCCCTTCCAGGTCCCGGATTTCGGATCGACGGTCAGGTGCTCGGGACGAACGCCGATCGTCTTGGCCGTCTCGCCAAGGCGGGCGCCATCGATGAAGTTCATCTTCGGTGAGCCGATGAAGCCGGCGACGAACTCGTTGGCGGGTGAGTTGTAGAGCTCCATCGGGCCGCCGATCTGTTCGATCTTGCCGGCGTTGAGCACGACGATCTTGTCGGCCAGCGTCATCGCCTCGACCTGGTCGTGGGTGACGTAGATCATCGTCGCCTTCAGCCGGCGATGCAGCTGCGCGATCTCCAGCCGCGTGTTGACGCGCAGCGCCGCGTCGAGGTTGGACAGCGGCTCGTCGAACAGAAAGAGCTTGGGTTCGCGCACCACGGCGCGGCCGATGGCGACGCGCTGGCGCTGGCCGCCGGACAGTTCGGCCGGCCGCCTCCCGAGATAGGGCTCCAGCGACAACATCGACGAAGCGATGCCGATGCGCCGCTCGATCTCGGCCGCCGGCGTGCCCGCCTGCTTGAGGCCAAGGCCCATATTGTTCTTCACCGTCAGGTGCGGGTAAAGCGCATAGGTCTGGAACACCATGGCGATGCCGCGCTTGGCCGGCGGTATGGTGGAGACGTCCACGCCGTCGATCACCACCCGGCCCGAGGTCGAATCCTCCAGTCCGGCAATGACCCTGAGCAGGGTCGACTTGCCGCAACCCGACGGGCCGACGAAGACGACGAATTCGCCATCCGTCACCTCGAGGTTGATGCCCTTCAGCACCTCGACCGGCCCGAAGGCCTTCTTTACGTTCTCGATGTTCAGCGAGCCCACGGCAGTCCTCCAAATTGATATGCGGGAGCCAAGGCACCCCGCTCTGGCCTGCCGGCCATCTCCCCCTCAAGGAGGGAGACTGGCAGCTTAGAGGTCTCGCGCCACTTTGCAGCGCTGACGATTGGCGAAAGCAGCACCGACATCTGATCTCCCCCCTTGAGGGGGAGATGGCCGGCAGGCCAGAGGGGGGCGTCGTAAAGCGCAACCCCTGACGATAACTCCGCTGTCACAGACGCACCGCCTTTCCACTGCGCACGCTCTCATCGGCGGCAAGGCAGACGGCGAGCGATTTCACCGCGTCGTCCATGTGTTTGGTCAGATCCAGATCCTCGCGGATCGCCTTCAGCACGAAGGCCTGTTCGAGGTCGCAGAGATCCTGATGGCCGGGCTCGCCCTGCATCGACAGCATCTCGTCCGGCTTGGTGAACTTGCCGTCAGGGCCGGTGGCCGCACTGTGCAGGCGGATGGTCGATGTCTTGGTGTGGGTGTCGATGTCGTCGGACTTGACGCCCTCCTTCATCACGATCGACACGCAGCCATTGGGCGAAATCACGTCCTTCACGAAGAAGGCGGTTTCGGAAATCATCGGCCCCCAGCCGGCCTCGTACCAGCCAACCGAACCGTCGTCGAACAGCACCTGCAGATGGCCGTAATTGTACATCGACGGCGCGATCTCTTCGGTCAGACGCAGCCCTATGCCGCGCACTTCGACCGGCTTGGCGTCGGTGATCTGCAGCATGACGTCGAGATAGTGCACGCCGCAGTCGACGATCGGCGAGGTCGTCCGCATCAGCTGCTTGTGCGTCTTCCAGGTGTGGCCCGAGGATTGCTGGTTGAGGTTCATGCGGAACACATAGGGGCCGCCGAGCTTGCGCGCCTCGGCGATCAGCCTGATCCAGGACGGGTGATGGCGCAGGATGTAGCCGATCACCAGCTTCTTGCCGTTGGCCTTGGCGGCCGCGACGACGCGTTGGGCGTCAGCCACCGTCGTTGCCAGCGGCTTTTCGACGAAGACGTGGCAGCCGGCCTCGAACGCCCGAACCGCATAATCGGCATGGCTGTCGGAGTAGGTGGCAATACAGGCGATGTCAGGCTTTTCGTCGCGCAGCGCGTCGTCGAAGGAGCGCTTGATGCCATAGCTGGAAAGCCCTTCCGGCAGCGGCGCGCCGGAACGGTTGATCAGCGCCGCGATCTCGAAGCCCGGATTGTTGTGATAGGCCAGCGCATGGCTGCGGCCCATATTGCCGAGCCCGGCGACGACTACCCGTAGAGGATTTTGGGGGCGAAGGGGTGTCTGCGAACTCACTTGACTGCTCCGGAGGTGATGCCGCGGATCAGTTGCCGCGAGAAGATGACGTAGAGGATCAGCACCGGCATGATCGCCAGCGACAGTGCGGCCAGTATGGCGTTCCAGTTGGTGACGAACTGGCCAAGGAACAGCTGCGCGCCGAGCGTCACGGTCTTGGTTTCTTCCGACGGCGCCAGGATCAGCGGGAACCACAGATCGTTCCAGATCGGGATCATGGTGAAGACGGCGACGGTCGCCATGGAAGGCCGCACCAGCGGCAGCACCAGCCGGAAGAAGATGGTGTATTCGGACAGCCCGTCGATGCGGCCGGCGTTCTTCAAATCGTCGGACACCTGTTTCATGAATTCCGACAGGATGAAGACGGCCAGCGGCAGGCCCTGCGCGGTGTAGACCAGGATCAGCGACGTTAGCGTGTTGACCAGCCCGCTCGCCACCATCAGTTGCAGGATGGCGACGGTGCCGAGCCTGATCGGGATCATGATGCCGAGCGCCAGATAGAGCCCCATCAGCGAGTTGCCGCGAAAGCGATATTCCGACAACGCGAAGGCGGCCATGGCGCCGAACAGCAGCACGAAGAACAGCGAGGCGACGGTCACGACCAGGCTGTTCTGGAAATAGTGGATGAAGTCGCCCTGGCCGATGACGGTGGTGTAGCCGATCAGGTCGAAGGTTTTCGGCGTTGGCGGCGTCAAGGGCGCGCCAAAAATGCCGGCGCGGGATTTGAACGAATTCATCACCACCAGGATCACCGGAAACAGCGCGATCGCCGTGTAGGTCAGCAAGATCGCGTGGGCGCCGATGGTGCGGGGCAGGGAACGGGTAGCCGTGCTCATCTCTTGCCCCTCAGAACTGGTAGCGACGCAGGCGCGTCTGCACGAGGAACAGGTAGACGCAGACACCGCCGAGGATGATCAGGAACATCATCGTGGCGATCGCCGCGCCCATGTTGGGGTCGCCGACCTGCAACTGGAAGCCGAAGAAGGCGCGGTAGAGGAAGGTGCCGAGAATGTCGGTGGAATAGTTCGGCCCGGCGAGCGCCCCTTGCGCGGTGTAGATCAGGTCGAAGGCGTTGAAATTGCCGACGAAGGTGAGGATCGAGATGATGCCGATCGACGGCAAGATCAGCGGCAGCTTGATCTTCCAGAACTGCGACATGCCGGTGATCCCGTCGCATTCGGCCGCCTCGATCACCTCTTCGGGGATCGACAGCAGCGCGGCGTAGATCAGCATCATCGGGATGCCGACGAACTGCCACACCGAGATCAGGCTGAGTGCCGTCAACGCATACTGCTCCTTGCCGAGCCATGGCGTGAACAGGCTTTTCAGGCCGACCAAGTCCATCAAATGCGGCGCCACGCCCCACAGCGGCGACAGGATCAGCTTCCAGGCGAAGCCGACGATAACGAAGGACAGGATCGTCGGCACGAAGATCGCCGTGCGGTAGAAGACGGCGAATCTCAGCCTGGGGCTGGACAGCAGCGCCGCCAGCATGACGCCGATCGGGTTCTGCACCAGCATGTGGATGATGAAGAACCAGGTGTTGTTCCTGAGCGCATTCCAGAAACCCACCGACCAGTTGGGGTCGCCGAACAGCGTGCGGAAATTTTCCAGCCCAGCGAAGACTTGGTGCTGCTCGATGTTGCGGAACAGCGAGAGCTGCAGCGTGCCGGCCAGCGGCAGGATCATGATCGCCGTGTAGACGAGCACGGCCGGCGCCAGGAAGACGCCTATGTGCCAGCGGAACGGTCGTTTCGGTCGTATTTCTGCGGCCATGAGTTCGGTCCCCGCCGTCTCTCGGTTCTAAAGGGTGTGATAATAGAAAAGGCCTCGATGCACTGCCCGTGTCCGTCCCCGGAGGAGGACAAGGCTTGCGACAAGTCAGCTAGCCTTGCCCGGAGAAGAAGAGGGTAAGGCCGGGAGGCGGTGCCGACAATCGCAATCTGGGATAATCCGAAGCCGGCCGGGCATGCGCCCAGCCGGCTCCTTTGCCTGAGGTCTTACTTTGCCGGCTTGTACCAGCTGTCGAGACCGGTCTGCAGCTTCTTGGCGGCAGCTTCCGGCGTGTCGGTGCCATTGATGACGTTGGCCGATTCAACCCACGTCTCGTTCTCGAGGTTCGGCGTGCCGCGCGACAGGATCTGGTAGGTCGAGCGGATCGTCGACTTGCACTTGCCGCGCCAGGAGACGAATTCCTGCGCCAGCGGGTCCGCCATCTTCACCGGAGTGGAGTTCAGGCTGAAGAAGCCAGGCAGTGCGTTGGCGTAGATGGTGGCAAAGTCCGGCGAGGCGACCCAGGACAGGAAGGTCTTGGCCGCATCGGCATTCTTCGAGGCTGCGTTCAGGCCCATGCCGATATCGGTATGGTCGGAGATGTAGCAGGTGTCGCCTGCCTTCTGCACCGGCGGCGGGAAGGCGCCCATCTTGAACTGCGCCTGCGTGTTGAACAGGCCGATTTCCCATGAGCCGGCCGGGTAGATGGCGGCGCGGCCGAGCGTGAACAGGTTCTGGCTGTCCGGATAGGTCTGCGCTTCGAAGCCGTCGCCCAGATAGGGCTTCCACTTCGCGAGTTCGGCATAGGGTGCGACCCAGTCGGCGTCGGTCAGCTTCTGCGTGCCCTTGATCAGGGCCGCACGGCCTTCCTCACCCTTCCAGTAGTTCGGGCCGATGTTCTGGTAGCCCATGGTCGCGGCTTCCCAGAGATCCTTGGTGCCCATCGCCATCGGGATGTAGGTGCCATCGGCCTTAATCTTGTCGAGCGCGGCGTAGAACTCCTCATTCGTAGTCGGGATCTTGATGCCGAGCTTGTCGAAGGCGTCCTTGTTGTAGATGAAGCCGTGGATGACGGAGGCCATCGGCACGCAGAAGCTCGCCTTGCCGTCGTCGGTCTGCCAGGCGGCCTTGGCCACGGGCGAGAAGTTCTCCATGCCGGGCAGCGAGGTCAGATCAGCAAGGTTGCCCTTCTTGAACAGTTCAAGCGACTTGTCGAACGGGCGGCAGCTGATCAGGTCGCCAGCCGAGCCGGCGGCGAGCTTGGCGCCGAGTGCTGCGTCATATTCAGTTGGAGCCGATGGTGCGAACACCACCTTGATGCCGGGGTTCTTGGCTTCGAAAGCCGGGATCAGCTTGTCCTTCCAGATGGCAAGGTCGTCGCCGCGCCAGCTTTCGATGTTGAGCGTTACGTCGGCGGCATAAGCCACTCCGGCCGAGCCGAGAATGCTTGTACCGAGAAGAAGTGCCGTCAGTAGTTTCGTTTTCATGCTCAGTCTCCCTGTTGACCTTTTTCAGGTTCGGTTTTGATGAGAACAGGGGTTTTTGGTCCCTTGCTCCCCTCGATCGCGGAAAGGGCGGGCCGCAGCTTCTGGCCGGTCCCTTCCAGTATCTTCTCGGCCGCGTCGGCGCTGGCGGCGCCGGCGGCGAGCAGAATGGCTGTCTTGACCGCGCCGCCGCTCTTTTCCAGCAGCCGCGCCGCGTCGTCCTTGCCTCGCCCGCTGATGGCGGCCACGATGCGCGCCGCGCGGTCGCGCAGCTTGATGTTGTCGGCCATGAGGTTGACCATGTAGCCGTCATGCACATGGCCAAGATGGATGGCGGTCAGCGTCGACAGCATGTTGAGCGCGATCTTCTGGGCGGTGCCGGCACCCATGCGCGTCGAGCCGGCGATCACCTCCGGCGGCGTTTCGAGCAGGATGGCGACGTCAGCCAGTCGCAGCAGTGGCGTGTCCTTGTTGTTGGCGATGCCAATGGTTGCCGCGCCACGGCGCCGTGCGTCCTCGATGGCCCTGACCGCATAGGGTGTCGAGCCGCTGGCGGAGATGGCGATCAGGCAGTCACCCTTGCCGATGCCTGCATTTGCGACGGCAGCCGAGGCTTCGTCGGTGTCGTCCTCCGGGCCGCCGGCAAGAGTCTTGAAGGCGTCGTCGCCGCCTGCGATCAGGATGGCGATGCGGTCCCTCTGGATGCCGAACGTGCCGGGCAGTTCCAGCGCATCGGCCAGCGCCATCAGGCCGGAACTGCCGGCGGCGGCATAAGCGAGCTTGCCACCACTGTTCAGGCGGTTCGCGATCACTTCGGCGGCACGGGCAATGGCTGGAATGGCGCCGCGCACGGCCTTGGCGGCCTCGATCTGCGCATCGGCGAGCGAGGAAAGGATGGCGTCCGGGGCCTGGATATCCAGACCCCTGGCATTCTGGTGAAGCGCTTCTGTGCGCGTTTCGGCCATCCCATTTCCTCCAACCTCGGAAACAATACCAAAAAAATACCACTTGTCCACACGCATTAACGGATTCGCGGTTCGGAAATCAATGAGCCGGCGAAATGTATAGGTTTTTCAATAAAATACGCCTTAATCTTTTTGAAACGGAAATTAATCCTTGGCTATTGGTATTTTATTGGTATTATCGATCCGGAGGAGAAATCGCGTGAATTTCGTGCTCGGTATCGATGGCGGCGGCACCAGCTGCAGGGCCGCCCTGGCAACAGCGGACGGCACGGTCGTCGGTCGCGCCAAGAGCGGCGCCGCCAATATCCGTACTGACCTCACCGGCGCTCGGTCGAACATCGTCGAGGCGGCGCGGCAGGCATTCATCGCCGCCGGCCAGGATCCGGAATTGATCCCGCGAACCCCTGCCATTCTCGGCCTCGCCGGCGCCAATGTCGGCACCTACCGGCAGCAGCTTGAAGCAATCCTGCCGTTCAGCATCAGTCGCGTCGAGACCGATGCCGAGATCGCGCTGGAAGGCGCGGTCGGGTCGGGCGACGGCGCCATGGCTATCCTCGGCACCGGTACCGCCTATATGGCGCGCCGGAACGGCACGTCGCGCGCGATCGGCGGCTGGGGGTTCCAGGTCGGCGACCAGGGCAGCGGCGCTCGCATCGGCCGTGACCTTCTGGAGCAGACGCTGCTTGCCTATGACGGCGTCCGCGAGGGTTCACCGCTGACACAGAGCATGCTCGCCGTTTTCCGCGACAATCCGGAGGACGTGGTCGAATTCACCACCAATGCCAAGCCCGGCGATTTCGGCGGCTTCGCGCCCAAGGTGTTCGAGCACGCGGTGAAAGGCGACATCGTCGCCAACTGGATCCTCGACAAGTCAATCGCCGATGTCGAAGCCTCGCTCGGCGCGCTCGATCTCGCTGACGATGCGCCGCTCTGCCTGCTCGGCGGTCTGGCGCCGCTCTACGCGCCGCGTCTGTCGGCACGCTACCGCGCGCTGTTGAAGCCGCCGCTCGACGATGCGCTGGGTGGTGCGGTGCAGATGGCGGCCCGTCTGTTCGCCAAGGCGGAGGCGGCTCGATGAGCGAGGCCGCCGACCAGATCTTCGCCACGCTGAAACAATCGTCGCAGAGCGGCGCGCCGCTCTATCTTCAGCTCCGCAAGAGCATCGAGGACGCCGTCAATCGCGGCCTGATCGGACCGGGGGACGCGCTGCCTTCCGAGCGTGACATCGCCACCAAGGCCGACATTTCGCGCGTCACCGTGCGCAAGGCGGTGCAGGACCTCGTCAAGGGCGGCATCCTCGTCCAGCGCCATGGCTCCGGCACCTTCGTCGCGCCGCGCATGGAACGCGTCGAGCAGTCGCTGTCGCGGCTGACCTCCTTCACCGAGGACATGGCCCGGCGCGGCATGGCGGTGCGCTCGGCCTGGCTCGACCGTGGCCTTTACGCCCCTTCGCCCGACGAGATGATGGTGCTCGGCCTGTCGTCGAACGAGCTCGTGGCGCGCGTGGCGCGCCTGCGCATCGCCAACGACACGCCGCTGGCGATCGAACGCGCCTCGCTGTCGGCCAGCGTGCTGCCCGATCCGGCGGGGATAGGTTCCTCGCTCTATGCGGCGCTTGAGACAACCGGAAACCGGCCGGTGCGTGCGGTGCAGCGCATTTCCGCCGCCAATCTCGGCGATGGTGACGCGCGCCTGCTCGAAGTGCCGCCCGGCGTCGCCGGCCTGCACATCGAGCGTATTTCCTATCTGGCGAGCGGCAAGGTGATCGAATTCACCCGCTCCATCTACAGGGGCGATGCCTATGATTTCGTCGCCGAACTGCGGCTGACAGGGCCGAGCGAAGAGGGTCGACCATGAGTGCAGTGCCGACGATGACAACAGGGATCACCCATATGCGCCGCGAGATCGAGGAGATCCCGGAGGCCGTCGCCCGCCTGCTCGACGGCTCCGGAGCAGCGCTGACGGACGCCGGTCGCGGTATCCGCGAACGCGACCCGCATTTTGTCGTTACCGTGGCGCGCGGCTCCTCCGACCATGCCGCCACCTTCATGAAATATGCCGTGGAGCTCACCGCCGGTCTTGCGGTCGCTTCAGTCGGCCCGTCGATCGCTTCGATCTATGGCGCCAAGCTCAGGCTCAACGGTTCCGCGTGCCTGGCGATCTCGCAGTCGGGCAAGAGCCCGGACATCGTAGCCATGGCGGAAGCGGCAAAGGCCGGCGGCGCATTGACCGTCGCCATCACCAACACCGCCGACTCCCCGCTGGCGCGTGCGTCGGACTATTCCATCGACATCCTGGCCGGACCCGAGCGCAGCGTGGCGGCGACCAAGACCTTCATCAATTCCGCAGTCGCCGGCCTTGCCTTGATGGCGCACTCCACCGGCGACGATGCGCTGCTGGCTGCACTTGCCCGCTTGCCCGAGCATTTCCGCAAGGCGATCGCCTGTGACTGGATGAGCGTGCTGGCCGAGACGATCGAGAAGCAGAAGTCGCTGTTTATCCTGGGCCGCGGCCCGTCGGCGGCGATGGCCAACGAGGCGGCGCTGAAATTCAAGGAAACCTGCGGCATGCATGCCGAGGCCTATAGTGCGGCCGAAGTCATGCATGGCCCGCTGGCGCTGATCGGCCCGGACTTTCCGGTGCTGGCGCTGGCCGCGCGCGACGCTTCCGAACCGTCCGTCGCCGAGGCCGCCGACAGCCTGGCGGCCAAGGGCGCACCGGTGTTCGTCACCTCAGCGCTTGCCAATCGCGCCACGCGCCTGCCGCATGTCGCCACCGGACACCCGCTGACCGATCCGTTGACGCTGATCGTCTCCTTCTACATGTTCGTCGAGGCCTTCGCCCGCCATCGCGGCCTCGATCCGGACACGCCGCGCAATCTTCGCAAGGTGACGGAAACAGTATGAGCGAACGCTTTTCCCTGACTGGCGCCCGTATTTTCGACGGCGACGACTGGCATGAAGCCCATGCGCTTGTCGTGCGCGATGGCCTCGTCGAAGCCATCTTGCCTGCCGGCGCCGTCCCCTCCGATATCAGCAAGGTCGACACCGGCGGCGGCATCCTCGCGCCCGGCTTCGTCGACCTGCAGGTCAATGGCGGCGGCGGCGTCATGCTCAACGACCATCCCGACGTCGCCTCGATCGAAACCATCTGCCGGGCGCATGCGCCCTTCGGCACGACGGCGTTGCTGGCGACGCTGATCACTGACACGCCCGGGATCACCGCCGCCGCGATTGCCGCCGGGGCGCAAGCCGCGCGACTGAAGGTGCCGGGCTTCCTCGGCCTGCATCTCGAAGGCCCGCATCTGTCGATCGCCCGCAAAGGCGCGCATGACCCAAAGCTGATCAGACCGATGACGGATGCCGACCAGGCATCGCTGATCGCCGCGCGGCAACAGCTGCCTGTATTGCTGACGACGATCGCACCTGAATCCGTCGATCCTGCCCGTGTTTCCGCTCTCACGAAGGCGGGCGTTGTCATCAGCCTCGGCCATTCGGATACCGGCTATGCCAAGGCCCGCGACTTCGCCGATGCCGGGGCGTCGATGGTCACGCATCTGTTCAATGCCATGAGCCAGATCGGCAATCGCGAGCCGGGGCTTGCGGGTGCGGCGATCGATATAGACACCCTGTCCGCCGGCATCATCGCCGACGGCATTCATGTCGACCCTGCCACCATGGCGATCGCGCTCCGCGCCAAGCAGGGGCCGGCAAAAATTGTCCTGGTCACCGACGCCATGGCAACGATCGGCACCGACATGACCTCATTCACGCTCAACGGCCGTACCATTTTCCGCAAGGATGGCACCTTGCGGCTGGCCGACGGTACGCTGGCCGGCGCCGACCTCGACATGATCTCGGCCGTGCGCTTCGTCCACCGCGTCATCGGCCTCGATCTCGACGAGGCGTTGCGCATGGCCTCGCTCTATCCGGCGCAAGCGATCGGCCAGTCGCATCGGCTTGGGCGGTTCGCCAATGGCACCGCCGCCGACATCGTCGTGCTGTCGGATGACCTTGATGTCAAGAGCGTCTGGATCGACGGCGCCAACGTTTTCAAAGCGGGCGCGAAGATCTAGAACGGGTCGGCGTTTCCGTGAAACGATGAACCGCTCTGAGGAACGATCCCATGCACGAAGTCGACTGCGTTGTCGCCGGAGCGGGTGTCGTCGGCCTCGCCATTGCCAGGGCGCTTGCTCTGTCAGGGAACTCGGTGCTGGTGATCGAAAAGGCTGATGCCATCGGCACCGGCACAAGTGCGCGCAACTCCGAAGTCATCCACGCCGGTATCTACTACGAACCAAACAGCCTGAAAGCCCGGCTGTGCGTTGAAGGGCGGGAACGGCTCTACGCCTACTGCCGTGACCGAAACATCGGACACGCGCGCACCGGCAAGCTCATCGTCGCCGTCGAGCCCGTGCAACTCGACAGACTGTCGGCGATCCGGACCAATGCGGAACGCTCCGGCGTCGCCGACCTCGAATTGCTGACACGTGCGCAGGCACAAAACCTAGAACCCGCGCTGAACTGCGCCGGCGCGTTGCTGTCTCCTTCCACCGGCATCATCGACGGCCACGCGCTGATGCTGTCGCTGCGCGGCGATGCGGAAGCCGCTGGCGCATCATTTGCGTTCCTCACCACCGTTACAGGCGCCGCCGCCGGGCCCGACGGGATCGAAATCCGCACGCAGGATGCCGATGGCGAACCCTTCGCATTGCAGGCAGGCGCCCTCATCAACGCCGCCGGCCTGGACGCGCAGGCGTTGGCCAGTTGCATTGACGGCTTTCCGCAAGACCGCATTCCGCCCTTGTGGCTGGCACGCGGAAACTACTTTTCTCTTTCAGGCCGCTCGCCTTTTTCGCGGCTGATCTATCCGGTGCCTGTCGATGGCGGGCTCGGCGTCCATCTGACCCTCGATCTTGCCGGCAGCGCGCGCTTCGGTCCGGATGTCGAATGGGTCGACAGCGTGGACTACACGGTCGATCCCGTTCGAGGTGCGGTCTTCCACGACGAAATCAGGCGCTACTGGCCCGAGCTCACCGACGAAGCCCTGCAGCCGGCCTATGCCGGCATTAGGCCGAAACTGTCCGGTCCCGGCCAATCTGCCGCCGATTTCATGATCCAGGGACCTCCCGATCACGGCGCTGGCCGGCTCATCAATCTGTTCGGCATCGAGAGTCCAGGCCTGACGGCAAGCCTGGCGATCGCCGATCACGTCGTCGAGTTGCTTGATGCGCCATGACCCGGTGTCGTCGGTCTTTTTTCGTCTCAAGCGAACGTCATGAAACCTTTTGATTTCGAGGTCGTTGTCGGGGCGCATGTCCGAGGCGAAACCCAAATCGAAACCGGCCGACGGTGTTAAACCGGGCGGCGCCCCCAGCCCGCATCAGCGAAAGCCGCGGCGATCAACGCCGCCTGACGAGAAGTCGCGCGAAGAAACTCCACGCCAAAAGAAGCCACGCGGTAAGAAGGCATCGATCGTCGAAGCGGCCGCGTCCGAAATGGTCTGCGAAGCTCCGCCACCGGAAGCCGTCGAACCCGATCCGGAATTGACGGCCGAGGAAACCGAGCAGGCGCGCAAGAAATACCTGCTGCGGCGTTTCTGGATCAGCGGGCGTGGTTACTGGGGACGGCACGGCGACAAGCTCGGCTGGCCGCTGACCATAGGGCTGCTGATCCTGATCGGCGTCAATGTCGGCTTCCAGTACGGGATCAATGTCTGGAACCGTGCCATCTTCGACGCCATCGAGAAGCGTGACGCCCACACCGTTTACTTTCTAAGCGCCGTGTTCGTGCCACTCGTGCTTGGCAGCATGAGCCTTGTCGTCACGCAGGTCTATCTGCGCATGACGATGCAGCGCCGCTGGCGGTCGTGGCTGACGACGTCGGTCGTAGCGCGCTGGCTCGCCAATGGCCGCTACTACCAGCTGAACCTCGTGAAGGGCGACCACCAGAACCCCGAGGCCCGCCTTTCGGAGGACCTGCGCGTCGCCACGGAATCGCCCGTCGATTTTGTCGCCGGCGTCGTATCAGCCTTTCTGTCCGCCTCGACTTTCATCGTGGTGCTGTGGACGATCGGCGGGGCCTTGAGCTTCACATTGGGCGGCTCGACCTTCACCGTGCCCGGCTTCCTCGTCATCACCGCGGTGCTTTATGCCGCCATCACCTCCACCTCGATGTTCCTCATCGGCCGCGATTTTGTTCAGCTCTCCGAGAAGAAGAACCAGTCGGAGGCCGAATTCCGCTACGTGCTGACGCGCGTGCGCGAAAACGGCGAGAGCATCGCCTTGCTCGGCGGTGAAGAGGAGGAACGCAGCGGCATCGACAAGACCTTTGCCGGCGTGCTCAAGCAATGGGCATTGCTGACCGGCCAGCACATGCGCACGGCGGTGGTCTCTCAAGGGTCCAGCCTGTTTGCGCCGGTCGTGCCGGTGCTGCTGTGCGCGCCAAAGTTCCTCGAAGGCTCGATGACGCTTGGTCAGGTGATGCAGGCGGCTTCCGCCTTTGCCATCGTGCAGGGTGCCTTCGGCTGGTTGGTCGACAATTATCCGCGCCTTGCCGACTGGAACGCGTCGGCACGGCGCATCGCCTCGCTGATGATGTCGCTCGACGGACTCGAGCGCGCCGAACAGAGCGAAGAGCTCGGGCGCATCAAGCAAGGCGAGACCAAGGGGGAAGCGATGCTCTCCCTCGACAATCTCTCCGTGACACTCGACGACGGCACGTCCGTGGTCAAGGAAACCGAGGTCGTGGTCGAACCGGGCGAGCGCCTGCTGGTGTCCGGCGAATCAGGCTCGGGCAAGTCGACGCTGGTGCGAGCGATCGCAGGCCTGTGGCCATGGGGAAGCGGCAGCGTCAATTTCCATCCCGACAAGCGATTGTTCATGCTGCCGCAGCGGCCTTACATCCCTTCCGGGACGTTGCGCCGGGTGGTCGCCTACCCCGCTGCCGCCAACAACTGGAAGCTCGAACAGATCAAGGTCGCCCTCGACAAGGTCGGCCTCGGCTACCTCGCCGGCCGGATCAAGGAGGAAGCGCCCTGGGACCAGACCCTGTCGGGCGGCGAAAAGCAGCGGGTCGCCTTCGCGCGTCTCCTCTTGCATAGTCCCGATATCGTCGTGCTGGACGAGGCGACCTCAGCGCTGGACGAAAAGAGCCAGGACCAGATGATGGAAACGGTGATCCGTGAACTGCCCGAGGTCACCATCGTCAGCGTGGCGCACCGCGCCGAACTGGAAGCCTTCCATACCCGCAAGATCACGCTGGAGCGCCGCAAGGGTGGCGCAAAACTGGTAGGGGATATCGACCTTGTGCCCCGCAACCGCAAACGCAACCTGATCCAGCGCGCCTTGTGGGGTTCCGGCACCAGGATCGAAAAGCCGCGCAAGCTGAATTAACGCGCCGTATGAACTACGATGCGTAGAGGTCCTTGTAGGCGTCGCGCAAGAGATTCTTCTGCACTTTGCCCATCGTGTTGCGCGGTAACTCGTCGACGAAGATCACCCGCTTCGGATGCTTGTATTTCGCCACCCGTTCGGCGATGGCGCCGAGGATTTCGGCGGCGGTGATCGTCGAGGCCGGCGACCGTACCACGACCGCCGTGACGCCTTCGCCGAAATCAGGATGGGCGACGCCGATGACCGCGCTTTCGCTGACCCCGTCGAGCGCGTCGATCTCGCTCTCAAGTTCTTTCGGATAGATGTTGTAGCCGCCGGAAATGATCAGGTCCTTGCCGCGCCCGACAATGTGGACATAGCCGTCGGCGTCGATGATGCCGAGATCGCCGGTGATGAAGAAGCCGTCGCCGCGAAATTCGGCCTTGGTCTTTTCCGGCATGCGCCAATAACCGCCGAACACGTTCGGGCCTTTCACCTCGATCATGCCGACCTCCGCTTGGGCAAGCGTTCCACCGCCGTCGGGATCGGCGATGCGCAGTGCCACGCCGGGCAAGGGGAAGCCGACCGTGCCGGCGCGCCGTTCGCCCTCATAGGGGTTCGACGTGTTCATGTTGGTCTCGGTCATGCCGTAGCGCTCGAGGATCGCGTGGCCGGTGCGCTCGCGCCATGCCTTGTGCGTCTCGGCCAGCAGCGGCGCCGATCCGGAAATGAACAGCCGGATGGTCTTCGATGACTCGTGATCGAGGGCCGCCTGCTGCAGCAGTCGTACATAGAACGTGGGGACGCCCATCAGGGTAGTGGCGCGCGGCAGCAGCGAGACGGTGCGGGCCGGGTCGAATTTCTGCTCGAACAGCATTGAGGCGCCGGCCATCAGGATGACGTTGGTGGCGACGAACAGCCCGTGCGTATGGAAGATCGGCAGCGCGTGGACCAGCACATCGCCGCTCGTGAAGCGCCACTGGTCGACCAGCACGCGCGCGTTCGAAGCCAGGTTCTCATGGCTGAGCATGGCGCCTTTCGAACGGCCGGTCGTTCCCGACGTATAGAGGATCGCCGCGAGATCGTCCGCGCCCCGCTCGACATCGTGGAAGTCCGAAGATTGCCTTGATGCCTGGTCCGTCAGCGACCCCCGGCCATTGCGGTCGAGCGTGACCACGACGGCGCCGGATGCCTCGACCAGGCGCCCGATGTCGGCAGCCCTTGCCGGATCGCAGACGATGACGCGCGGTTCGGCGTCCTCGAAGAAATATCCGAGTTCCGTCAGCGTGTAGGCGGTGTTGAGCGGCAGGAAGACGGCGCCTGCCCGCACGCAGGCAAGATAGAGCAGCAACGCCTCGGGGCTTTTCTCGACCTGAACGGCGATCCGGTCGCCCGGCTCGACATCCAGTTGCAGGAGCGCATGCGCCAGCTGCGCCGATCGCGCCAGCATGTCGCCATAGGTGAGCGAGCGGCCGTCATCCGCCTCCAGCAAAAGACGATCGGCTGCGGGCATCCGGGAGCGGAAAGCGTCGAACAGGTGATTGCTCATCATACCCTCCGGCTACGGCCGTTGATGGCGAGGCTTGCTACAATTTGCGTCAGCTTGCCGCGCTGTCGGCCGCTGACCTGATGGCCTCGATGTTCGCCCGATACGCCTCGACGCTGCCGCCCTTGAAGACGGCGGCGCCCGCCACCAGGACGTTGGCGCCGGCGGCGGTGACCAGCGGTGCGGTTTCGGCGGAAACGCCGCCGTCGATCTCGATATGGATGGGGCGGTCGCCGATCAATGCTTTCACCCGCTTCACCTTCTCGACGATGCCCGGGATGAAAGCCTGGCCGCCGAAGCCCGGATTGACGGTCATGATCAGGATCAGGTCGAGCCGGTCGAGCACATATTCGATGGCGCTTTCCGGCGTCGCCGGGTTGAGCGACACGCCGGCCTTCTTGCCGAGGTTGCGGATTGTCTGCAGCGAGCGGTCGAGATGCGGTCCGGCCTCGGCATGAACCGTCATGCCGTCGCAGCCGGCCTCGGCAAAGGCGGCCAGATACGGATCGGCAGGCGCAATCATCAGATGGCAGTCGAAGAATGCCTTGGTGCGGTTGCGGATCGCCTTGATCACCGGCGGGCCGAACGTGATGTTCGGTACGAAATGCCCGTCCATCACGTCGAGATGGATCCAGTCTGCGCCGGCCGCCGCCACCGCTTCCACTTCATCGCCGAGCTTCGAAAAATCCGACGCCAGCACCGAGGGTGCGATCAGGGTTTTCTTGCTCATGGGACGGCCTTTCAGGGTGCGTTTGCCTCGATCGATTGCCTAATGCGCGGAATGTGGCTTGTCGAGTGGGCACGTCGTTCGGGCGACGATGTGAACAGCGGGGCCCCGGTCGGGATCAAATCGCGCTCCTTTTCGCGACCTGACGTATGGCGGCGTGCCGCCAAGGAAAAACCCCGCCGGCGAACCGGCGGGGTCTCGATGTCTGTCGCGCGGTGCGCGGTATCCTACTGCAGAGTGTCCAGCGGCCTGCGTCTCGGCTGCAGGTTCGGGTTGAGCAGCAGGCCGGGATTGACCTCGATCGAAGGGTTCCGGCGGCCGGGGACGCAGTTCGGGAACCGCCCGACCGTCCCTGGCGGACAGAAACGCCTGACGCCTACCGGCTGGCACTGGCCGTTGATCATCCGGGCGCCGGGCGCGCATTGCTGCTGAGATCCGCGGCATGCGCCGTCGATCACCTGGGTCCCGCGTGGGCAGACGCAGGCGCCGCCCTTGCCGTGGACCTGACCGCGGATGTCGCACTGTTCCACGGTCCTGACCGGCACGCAGGCCCGGCCGCGCAGCTGTGTCCCGTCCGGGCAGACGCAAGCGCCGTCCTGGGTGCGGACCTGCCCGCGCAGCAGCGTGCATTGCGAAGGCTTCTGCCTGTCGGGCACGCACGCCCTATTCTGCCGATGCGTACCGTCGGGGCAGGTGCAGCTGCCGTCGGGTGTCGGCACCGCGCCGCGGATAGTGCACCGCTGGTTGATGACCTGGCAGGCGCCATTCACCACCACCCCTTGCCGGCATACGCAGTCGCCATCCTGGTTGCGGTACTGGCCGGGCAGCAGGTTGCACTGGCCCGAGGGCTGCTGGTTGCTCGGCGCGCACCGTCCGTTCCGCACCTCGCTTCCGCGCGGGCAGATGCATTGCCCGTCGGTGGTCCGGACCTGCCCCGGCAGCAACACGCAACGCTGCGGAATGGGAAGCGGCAGAAGGTTGATGCCACCGCCCGATGAGCACTGGCCGTTGCGGAAGCTGGTGCCTTGCGGGCAGACGCAGTTGCCGGCGTCGTTCATGACGAAGCCCGTGGAGCACCCCTGCTTCACCTCATGCGTGATGGTGAAGGGGTGGCAGGCATAGGCCTTGCCGCGATCGCCCTGCACATTGGTGGCATTGCCGGGGAGAACGTCGCCCCCGCCCTGCACCGGTGTGTCGGGTGGCAGGACGCCGACGCAGTTCTGGCCGTTGACGGTGCCTTGCAGGCTGGCAAGACGGCCATCGTCGGGAATGACCACGGTCACATGGTGAACGTTGCTTTCCCCGGCTCCGAGCGACAGGTTGGCGATGCAGGAGGCCGGCAGCATTGCCGGTTCCGGCGAGCAGCCGAAAGGCGGATCGATCGAAGTGATCGCAACGCCGTCCAGTCGGCCGAGGCCGTCTACGCCGATCGCATCACCGATGCGGACCGCGCCGGAGAAGGGTCCTGGCCCATCATTGGTGATGGTGATGGTGAACGAGCAGGGCCGACCAACCTGGCAGCTGCTGTCGCCGGTCTTTTCGACGCGGATGCTGGAGCCGCCATTTGGATGACGGATGCGTTCCGCAGCGCAGGCCTTGTTGTTGGAGAGGTCGGTTTCGCCAGGGATTGGCTTCACCTCGGCGCAGTTCTCGACCGTGTCCGATCGATATCCGGCCGGCATCACCGCCGTGACTACGATCGATGTCGAGGCGCCCGGCACCAGCGTGATGCCGGCATCGTCGCAGCGGAACTGGCCGGGGCCCGTCGGTCCGCATGTCCATGGCGGGGTCGGGCCGAAGGTCGAGGATGCCGGCGCGCCACCTGGATAGGTGTCGGTCACCGTCAGCGGGCCGCTATAGGTGGCGGTGCCGTTGTTGATGACATCAATCACGAAGGTGCAGACGCCGTCGGCCGTACACACTTCGCCGCGAGCCCGCTTCTTCAGGATCAGGTCGACTTTCTTCTCGACCGGCGGCTGGCAGTCGCGATCGCCACGCTGGCAGATCGGGATCGAGGCACAGCCCCTGTCGTTCTGCTGGCTGCCGAACAGCGGCTTGCCGCTTTCGCTGTAGTCATAGGTGGCGCAGTTGCGCAAGACGTGGCCTTGCCAGCCCGGAGCCGGCTTGAAGCCGATAGTGAGGTCGACAAAGGCGCCCGGATTGAGCGTGGTCACCGGATAGGTGCAAATCATCGGGCTTGTCGTCGGCGTACAGACCCAGGGCGCGTTCGGTCCCGAATCGATGGTCGAACCGGCAGGCAGCGTCACCTCGTCGAGCACGATCTTGCCGTTGTAGGGAGCCGTGCCGACATTGGTGACCCTGATGGTGAAATCGCAGCCGCCCGCCATCGTGCAACGTGGCACATCGGCATGCTTTTCCACCTTGAGGTCCGGTTCCTTGTCCCGTGGCGGACATTTCAGGTCTGGCGGGATGACGATGTCGATCGTCTGTGTGCAGCAAAGGCCCCAGCCTTCCTTCGGGCCGGCATAGGAGTTGATGCCGGTGACGATGATGTGGATCGTCTCGCCGGGTGACGCACCGACGATCTTCCAGTTGAGCACGCCGCCGCCCGAAGGCACCTGTTGCGTGTCGGGGATGATGGTGATGCCCGGCGTCGTCGTCGAAAGCTGCACCCACTTGCCGCCCATCTCCGGGCCAACCGGCATGTGGTAGATGAAGGCGCCGCCGCCAGGCACGCAATCGACCGTGCCTCTTTCGACCTTGAAGCATTCATGCTGGGGAGGAGGCGGTGGGTTGCATTTGGTGACGTCGATCTTGATCGATGTCTTGACGCCGGTGAGAATGTTGCCGTCGTCGGGCATGCTCGGATCCTGCGACGGGATGACGGTTCCCGTGCCGCCGCCCTTGGCCACCGTGATCATCCCCTGGTTGTCGACGATGGTCGGCGAGGGAAATGCCGCATGGTCGATCTTGGCGGTGATGCGGAAGTTGATGACACGCTCGTTGGGAATGCCCAGGCCAGCCAGATCCGACGCCGAGATTCGGAAATCGGAAACATCGGCCGTATCGTTCGGGCTGGCCGAGGTGCTGATCGTGGCGGCGGGCAGGGGCCCGCCCGACGAATCCGTGCCGTCGCCGGACACCTGCACATTGACGACCCGCAGGCCGTGCGGAAGCTGGTCCTTGAAGTCGAGCCTTGCGGCTTTCAACGAGGCCACGAGGCTTGGGTTGGCAAAGCTCTGCGGATCGCCGCGCAGGCCGAAGCTCAGCGAATATTCGACGTAGTCGCAGCCTCTTTGCCCGCCCGTCTTGGTGAAGAAGGGCACGACCCGGCCCGGCTCCGGATTGATGATGCGGGAATTGTCGAGATCAAGGCCGGGATCAGGGTTGGCGGCCTGGCTGGTCTTGGCCGCGAGGTCTTCGGTGAAGCCCGGCGTGGTGCCGAGCATGGCGACCGCGATACCGGGCGCCATCAGCCAGCGCGAACCGCGCCTGGCATATGACAGGGGTTTCATGATGGTCTCCATGACGGTTGGTCGGGTGCTCGTCGCGAGCGGGGAGAGGGCAAGAATGGTCATCTTTCCCTCCTCAGCGTTCGCAACTGACGGCTGGCGTCCGGAGCGGCACGGTCATCTTGCAGCAAGGGTAATAGCCGCCCTTGTCCTGGTCGGACTTCCTGTAGAAGCAGAGCCCGACATTGACTGTATCGCCCGGATTATGGCCGGTGATATCGATCGTGTATGGCGCGCCAGGCGCGTGCGACTGGGGTGTGGTCACCCCGACGCCCGGCGTCCTGGACTGAGCCGTGATCGAATCGCCGCCCAAGCCGGCATGGTCATGGAGATAGAGATCAGCCTTGAGCCCCGATGGCGTGCAGAAATACTGGACATCCTCGACGTCGAGACAGGGAGGCAGATTGCCGGGCGGTGGAAGGTCCGGCGGATAGAAGGGTGGCAGGTAGCCGCCGCCCGGAATCTGTTCATAGTAGCCGGCACGGCCCTCGCAGGGGTGCCAGACCTTGACGTCGCCGACATGGCCTTCAACGTCGGGGTCTTCGAAATAGCCATCGAAATCGGTGAACCAGGAGCCGAAAGGCGGCACATTCGCCGGCTTGACCAGCACGGTCGGCGTGATCTGCACGCCGTGAACGGCCAGCGGCCCGCCGGCGGCGAGCCGGTCGGCAAGAGTGGGGTTCTCACGCAGTTTGTCGCCGGTGTTGATCAGCGTGTCAGTGCAGACGCTGGTATCGAGATTGCCGTCGGCGTCGTAACCATATTGCAGGTCGACACCCCCCGCTGACTGCCGGTTGCCGTCCGGGAAACCGACCGCGTATTCCTGCGGCACCGGCACCCAGGTTGATTCCGTCGCCGGGTCGTCCGGATTTTCGCGCCAGTAGCGGATGACCTCGCCTTTGCCGGAATCGGCGAACAGGCTGTAGTCGTAGCGGTTCTCGACCGGGCCGCGCTGGGCCAGGTACATGAAGCCCTTGTTGTCGAAGGCGATATCGGTGACGGCATAGTCCTGATCGGCCTTGACGGTCAGCTCCCAGCGCGGATCGCCAGCGAATTTGCCGTCGCGGGTAATGCCCACCGACCAGATCTCGGCTTTCTCGCCGACCGAATAGTAGAGCCGCCCGCCATGGTAGGCGACGGCCCAGACTCGGCGCTCGTCCTGTGTATAGCCCCAGGTCGCGGGGTTTTCCGTGTCGAAGGCGGCGCCCTGTATGTCCATCACCGAGCCGTCATCGGCGACCGGGGCGAGCCCGTGCGCCGGACGCCCGGCGACACCATGGTCGAACGTATCGACCGGCGCGCCGTTGGCGTCGATGCGGTGGATCAGGCCGGTGTCCAGGTCGGAAGCGAAGAACTGGCGGTGATTGATGTCGAATGTGATGTTGCCGATGCCGGGACCGCTGTTGGTCTCGATGTCGGCGAACTTGCTGACCTGGCCGGTTATGCCGTCGATCTTCCAGATCGTGCCCGGCCCGCCGCCATTCTCGGCGCCGAACTGGCCGACCATGAAGGTGGCGCCTGCCATGCCGTGGTGCTGTCGCCGCGGCCTTCCGTCGCCCTTGGTGTCAGGCGTGACGATGCGAATGCCGTGCAGCGAACTTGCCGCCGCATAGAGGTTGGGAACGCCGGACGGAACGCCTTCGCGCACGCCGTCATCATAGGTGAGGCCGAAGACCTGGCCGATCTGGCTGGCCGTCACCTCGAAAGGCGGCGGCGTCGAGACAAGCTGGCCGGAAGCCGGCCCGCCGAGATGGGAAACGTCGAACACGCGCAAGGTGGCGCGCGTCGTGTCGATGAAGGTTTCGTCGACCGGGTCGACGCCCGGAGGCAGGCCCTGGTCGAAATTGGGAATGATTGTGCCGGAAAAACCGGTCACCGCCATC
The DNA here is from genome assembly GCF_020616515.1 of Mesorhizobium sp. PAMC28654. Classification (GTDB taxonomy): domain Bacteria; phylum Pseudomonadota; class Alphaproteobacteria; order Rhizobiales; family Rhizobiaceae; genus Mesorhizobium. Next base: position 3,947,001 of record NZ_CP085135.1, on the reverse strand, counting down.
GATCCCGGATAGATGATCTGCGTCTGCGGTTCCTGCGCCGCGGCAGACCCGCTGAACCATAGGCTGGCGGTAAGAGCCAGCGCCAGGAAGCCGCCGATCGTGTGGATGGCGTGGCGCGGGCGGCCGGCGGGGGACATGAACGAGCCGTGGACGCGAGACATGGAGCTATCCCCGTAGGCTGGGGGAGAAACGCCCGGTCTCGCCGCGCGAATCAGGGCAAGGCGCGGCGTTCCGTCACGTTTTTCCCTGATCGAATTGTCTGCTTTCCTCATTGTGACGATACGCCTGGTCTTACGCAGGGTCAACGGAATCAGCGGAAAGCCCAGCGCATCCGATCCGTCCCGAAGGCGGTGGTCGCGCTGGGCTCCCATTGTTCCCGGAGACCTTGGAGCCTCTGGGGTGCTGGTCATGGGGACTTCCTTTCCGGGCCGCGCCATGCGGCTCCTGAGCGTCAGTCGCCGCTCGGGATGGAAAGGTTCATGGATGACCTCGGCCGAAGCGAGGCATCAGCTCATATGGCTGATCGGGCAGCGCTCGCGCACGCAGACGGACTCGTCGCAGACCCTGCAGACGACATTCTGGTCGTCTCCCAGGTCGACCAGCGCCGGCAGCAGTTTTTCGACCAGCGCGCCAAGGCTGCGCGTCTCCTCGGCACTGAGAACGCTGACGGCGCGCTCGATGACGGCGCGGCGCGCGGCCAGGTTGCGCTGGAAGACGGCTGTGCCGGCCTCGGTGAGATGCAGCGCCTTCGACCTGCGGTCGCCGTCGATGCCGCTACCCCGCACCACCAGCTCTTGCTCGACAAGGTGATCGATCAGCCTGACGGTCGCCGAATGTGACAAGGCGATGGTGCGCCTGAGCACCTCGATCGACAGGCCGGGGTTCGAGCCGATCTGGACGACAGCGGCGACGGCGCTGGGGCCAAGACCGGTATCCGCGCCGAACGCCTTCTCCATCTTGTCGACCAGGGCGAGGCTCATGGCGCCGAAGATGTTTTCCAGCCGGAGCTTTTCCCGGCTTTCGCTTGCGACGTCTTCTGCCATCACCATATCCTGGCGGGGATAATCCTATGCATGATGCATAGTTATGCCGTTCCCCGCCGGCCGGCAAGGACGGTGGACGTCTTCAGCAGAATGCTTGCGCGTTGCGCAGCCTGTTCTTATATACGCGCCAAGCCGTTCGGTGCCGGAATGCCGGTTGCCGGAACGGGATTTCTTGTGAACAGGGGCTTTCGTCGGAACGCCTGTACGGGTCCTGAGAGCCTGCTTAGCGGAGAGACTAGAAAAATGGCAAAAGTAATCGGTATCGATCTCGGCACCACCAACTCCTGTATCGCCATCATGGATGGCAAGGAGCCCAAGGTGATCGAGAATGCGGAAGGCGCGCGCACCACGCCTTCCATCGTCGCCATCAGCGGCGACGGCGAACGTCTGGTCGGCCAGCCGGCCAAGCGCCAGGCGGTCACCAATCCTGAAAACACAATCTTCGCGGTCAAGCGCCTGATCGGCCGCCGCTATGACGATCCGGTGACGGACAAGGACAAGAAGCTTGTCCCCTACAAGATCGTCCAGGGCGACAATGGCGATGCCTGGGTCGAAGCCGGCGGCAGGAAGCAGTCGCCGTCGCAGATCTCGGCCATGATCCTGCAGAAGATGAAGGAAACGGCGGAGGCCTATCTCGGCGAGAAGGTCGAGAAGGCGGTCATCACCGTTCCCGCTTATTTCAACGACGCCCAGCGCCAGGCCACCAAGGACGCCGGCAAGATCGCCGGCCTCGAAGTGCTGCGCATCATCAACGAGCCGACTGCTGCCGCGCTCGCCTACGGCCTCGACAAGAAGGAAGGCAAGACCATCGCCGTCTATGATCTTGGCGGCGGCACGTTCGACATTTCGGTTCTCGAAATCGGCGACGGCGTCTTCGAGGTCAAGTCGACCAACGGCGACACCTTCCTCGGCGGCGAGGATTTCGACATGCGTCTCGTCGAGTATCTGGCCAACGAGTTCAAGAAGGAACAGGGCATCGACCTGAAGAACGACAAGCTTGCCCTGCAGCGTCTCAAGGAAGCCGCGGAAAAGGCCAAGATCGAGTTGTCGTCGACGACCCAGACCGAAATCAACCTGCCCTTCATCACCGCCGACGCGACCGGACCGAAGCATCTGACGCTGAAGCTGACGCGTGCCAAGTTCGAAAGCCTGGTCGAGGATCTCGTCCAGCGTACCATCGAGCCCTGCAAGGCAGCACTCAAGGATGCCGGCCTGAAGGCTGGCGAGATCGATGAGGTCGTTCTGGTCGGCGGCATGACCCGCATGCCCAAGATCCAGGAGATCGTGAAGCAGTTCTTCGGCAAGGAGCCGCACAAGGGTGTCAACCCCGATGAGGTCGTCGCACTCGGCGCCGCCATCCAGGCCGGCGTGCTGCAGGGCGACGTCAAGGACGTGCTGTTGCTCGACGTGACGCCGCTGTCGCTCGGCATCGAGACGCTGGGTGGCGTGTTCACCCGCCTGATCGAGCGCAACACCACGATCCCGACCAAGAAGAGCCAGGTGTTCTCGACGGCCGAGGACAGTCAGTCGGCCGTAACCATCCGCGTCTTCCAGGGCGAGCGTGAAATGGCCGCCGACAACAAGGCGCTCGGCCAGTTCGACCTGGTCGGCATCCCGCCGGCCGCGCGGCGTGCCGCAGATCGAGGTCACTTTCGACATCGACGCCAACGGCATCGTCAACGTCTCGGCCAAGGACAAGGGCACCGGCAAGGAGCACCAGATCCGCATCCAGGCTTCGGGTGGCCTTTCGGACGCCGACATCGAGAAGATGGTGAAGGACGCCGAGGCCAATGCCGAGACCGACAAGAAGCGTCGCGGCCTGGTAGAGGCCCGCAACCAGGCCGAGGCGATGCTGCATTCCTCGGAGAAGTCGCTGAAGGAATATGGCGACAAGGTATCGGAAGCCGACCGCAAGGCAATCGTCGATGCCATCGCTGCCCTGAAGACAGCTTCCGAAGGCGACGACGCCGCCGACATCGAGGCCAAGTCGCAGGTGCTTGCCGAAGCTTCGATGAAGCTTGGCCAGGCCATGTACGAGTCTTCGCAGAAGGAAGCGGCGGAAGCCGACGCCAAGGCGGACGCCGCCAAGGATAGCGACGTGGTCGATGCCGATTTCGAGGAAATCGACGAAAACGACGACAAGAAGAAGTCGGCCTGAACGGCCTGACGGCTGACAAAGCGGAAAAGCCCGGCGCAAAGCCGGGCTTTTTTGCAACCTTGGCTGAAAAAATGCGAGCAAGCGCGCGCTGACACTGGCATCCCGGCTCCATCGCACCTAAATCGGAACGGCAATGCCGGCAAACGACGCAACAATGCTTGAAGACATTGAGCATCCGGACAGCGGGAAAAAATGAAAGCTGATTTCTACGAAACGCTGGGTGTCCAGAAGGGCGCCGACGAGAAGGAGCTCAAGAGCGCTTTCCGCAAGCTCGCCATGCAGTTCCATCCCGACCGCAATCCGGGCGATCATTCCTGCGAGCACAAGTTCAAGGAAATCAACGAAGCCTACGAGACGCTGAAGGACCCGCAGAAGCGCGCGGCCTATGACCGCTTTGGTCACGCCGCCTTCGAGCAGGGCGGCATGAACGGCGGCGCGCAGGGGTTTGGCGCCGGCGGCTTCGCCGATATTTTCGAGGACATTTTCGGCGACATGATGGGCGGGCGCCAGCGCCGCTCCTCTGGCGGCCGCGAGCGTGGCGCCGACCTGCGCTACAACATGGAAATCTCGCTGGAAGAGGCGTTCGCCGGCAAGACCGCGCAGATCCGCGTGCCAGCCTCGATCTCCTGCACCGAATGCTCGGGCACCGGCGCCAAGCCCGGCACCCAGCCTGTCACCTGCTCGATGTGCAACGGCCATGGCAAGGTGCGCTCCACGCAGGGCTTCTTCTCGATCGAGCGGACCTGCCCGCAATGCCAGGGCCGCGGCCAGACCATCAAGGACCCGTGCCCGAAATGCGCTGGGCAGGGCCGCGTCACCGAGGAGCGTTCGCTGTCGGTCAACATTCCGGCCGGTATCGAGGACGGCACCCGCATCCGGCTTGCCAATGAGGGCGAGGCCGGGTTGCGTGGCGGTCCGTCGGGCGACCTCTATATTTTCCTGGCGGTCAAGCCGCACGAATTCTTCCAGCGCGACGGCGCCGACCTCTATTGCAAGGTGCCGATCTCGATGACGACGGCCGCCCTTGGCGGCTCCTTCGAGGTGACGACGCTGGATGGAAGCCAGACCAAGGTGAAGGTGCCGGAAGGCACCCAGAACGGCCGCCAGTTCCGCCTCAAGGGCAAGGGCATGCCGGTGCTGCGCCAGGCCAATATCGGCGATCTCTACATCCAGACCGCCGTCGAGACGCCACAGAGCCTGTCGCGTCGCCAGCGCGAGCTGCTGGAGGAGTTCGAACAGCTCTCGTCGAAGGACAATTCGCCCCAGTCGAGCGGCTTTTTCACCCGCATGAAGGATTTCTTCGAATCCTTCGGCGAGCGTTGATGCATGCCGCCCAAAAGCGGGAACCGGTTTTGGGACAACGACATGCCGACAAGAATCAAAGGTATGCCGGGTCAATCCATAAAACGCGTCGCGCCTTGAGGTGCGACCAAAATTATCTTGTCCACGACATTGGCATGACCGCACCTTGCCTTGGGTCACCCAAGTGTTAAGTACCATCTTGGGGCGCTCTGGAGAACTTGCATGACACGTGGTCCCGGGTTGCGGAAAACGCTAGCCGAAAAGTTTGACGACGAGCTCAAATTCTTCAAAGGGTGGATCGACAAGCCGAAGACGGTCGGCTCGATCGTGCCGACCAGTTCCATCACCGCTCGCAAGATGGCTTCGATCGTCAACCCGAAGTCCGGCCTTCCGGTTCTCGAAGTCGGGCCGGGCACGGGTGTCATCACCCGCGCCATCCTGGCCCAGGGCGTGCGGCCCGAAAACCTCTACGCGGTCGAATATTCCACCGATTTCGTCCGCCATCTGCGGCGGCTCTATCCCGGCGTTAACGTTATCGAGGGCGATGCCTTCAATCTCGATGCCACGCTCGGCGACAAAAGCGGCATGATCTTCGATTCCGTGGTCTCCGGCGTGCCGCTGCTCAACTTTCCCGTCGCCCAGCGCATCGCCTATATCAACAGCCTGCTCGACCGCATCCCGGCCGGCCGGCCGATCGTGCAGCTGACCTACGGCCCGATGTCGCCTATCCCGCCCGGCCGCGGCAACTACACGGTCGAGCATTTCCATTTCGTCATCCGCAACATTCCGCCGACCCAGCTGTGGATCTACCGGCGCGGGGCGCATTAAAACGTGCGTCAAACTTGCCGCGACGCTTGGCTACAAAAGCGACATGATCTTCGATTGCATCGTTTTCAGGCCTGCCGCCGCTCCAGTTGACCTAAGGCCCGCTGTCGCCAGTGGCGACTATACGATCGAACATGCCCTGTCCGAAGGCGGGAACAGCGGCATCTTGACGATACACATCAGGCGGCTGCTACCCTAGAGCAAAATCCGAGCGGATAGAATCGATAGGGGTTTCGTTGGGATTGGAAATCTGATTCAGCATATCTGCTGGATTCGGAGGCCGGCATGGCATGGCGAAATCCTTATCGGAAGATTTGCGGGCTCGGGTGGTCGCAGCGGTTGATGGCGGCCTGTCGCGACGGGCGGCAGCGGCGCGATTTGGCGTGGCGGCGGCAAGCTCGGTGCGTTGGGTCCGGGAATGGCGCGAGACCGGAGCCACCTGCGCAAAGCCGCAGGGCGGCGACAGGCGGTCCCACCGCGTTGAAGCGTATCGCGACATCATCCTGGCGGCGATCGAGAGGCGGGTGGACATCACGCTGGTCGAACTCGCCGAGTTGCTGCGACAGGAGCATGGCGCGTCGTTTGCGACGAGCACGATCTGGCGGTTTCTCGATCGTCACTCCATGACCTTCAAAAAAAACGGCGCACGCCAGCGAGCAGGAGCGGCCAGACGTGGCGGCGCGACGAAACGCCTGGTTCGACGCCCAGCCCGATCTTGATCCCGAGCATCTGGTCTTCATCGACGAGACCGGAGCCTCGACAAAGATGGCTCGACTGCGGGGGCGCACGAAGCGCGGGATGCGGTGCCGATCGCCAATCCCGCATGGCCATTGGAAGACGACGACGTTCACCGGCGCCCTGCGCCTCACTGGCATGACCGCGCCAATGGTCCTGGACGGCCCGATGACTGGCGAATGGTTTGTCGCCTATGTCGAGCAGGTTCTCGTGCCGACGCTGCGGCCCGACGATGTCGTGATCCTCGACAACCTGCCGGCGCACAAAAGCGCAGCCGCCCGTGTGGCGATCGAAGCAACCGGCGCAAGGATGATGTTCCTCCCGCCCTATTCCCCCGACTTCAACCCGATCGAGAACGCCTTTTCCAAGCTGAAATCGATTCTACGCAAAGCCGCCGCACGAACCGTCGCGGAATTGTGGGATACCATCAGCGCCGCACTGCCTTGCTTCACACCAACCGAGTGCGCCAACTACTTCGCCGCAACAGGATATGAGCCGGAATGATCAGATTCTGCTCTAGCAGTGCTATATCCGCCCAAGGGCTTGAGCCAGTCATTGTAGAATTCGCTCTTGAGAAGTTGGTCCTGACTCAGGTCATGTTCCGGATGCCCAGCCTTGCCCACCTGCATGCCAGCAATTCCAGGCACCCAGACGTTCCTAGCGGCGTAATAATTATCGTAACTGACGAGCAGATCTGGATCGACTGGGCTGGAGAGCGCACCAAGGCTGGCATTGGTCACGACATCATGGCCGTGCATGACGATCATCGTGCCGGCCATCAAGCCAGATAGTTGATTGACGAAATCCGACCAGAGCCCCGGACCAAGGGCTGCTCGATAGATAGTATGCAATAGCTGGTCGAAATTCTCGCCTGTCAGTTCAGTCATTGGCAATGCACCCCGGATCTTCGCGCCGAAGTGGACAGTAATTCTCTTGGACTGCAGCGCGCAAGCCAAGATACGGCAATGTCACGACTCGTTCGAAGTGCGGAACCGCAGTCGAATTATCTGCTATCCCTTTTTTCAAACATGACGCATCTGCGTCATGTTTCAGGTCCCGCCTCATGATTTAGTGGCCTCATTGGGGTGATCCTGGGTGGCTTTCAAACTACTGCTGCAACAGGCCTTGGATTCTATCCGCCATTAATTTGAGTTTGAGGGGCTGCATGTTGAACCGATTGCTACTCGCTTCTACTTTTCTCGTCACGCTTGTCGGTGGCGCTGCGGCAGCTGATATCATGAATATTGCTTCCCAACCGGCCGGCTTTGTTTGGACCGGCGGCTATGTCGGATTGAATGCCGGCTACGGTTGGGGCAGGGTCGACAACATTGTCCACTCGCCCATCGATGGCCCGATCGGCAATCTCCCAACTCTTGAACCCAAAGGATTCTTGGGAGGCATCCAGGCCGGCTACAACTATCAGATGAACAATGTTGTCATCGGTGTGGAAGGCGATATTACCTTCGGTAAACTCAATGATTCGGCATACCGTGACCCGATACCGCAGACGAACTACTTCGAGACGGAATACAGGTCCTTGGCGACGCTGAGAGGGCGGCTTGGATTTGCAGTGGACCGGCTGCTGGTCTATGGCACAGCTGGCTTGGCGGTGGCGGATATCAAGGACCGCTACGGTTTCCAGGATGATCCCGGCTTTGACTACACCAGATCTGGTTGGAAAGCCGGTTGGACGATCGGGGTCGGCGGTGAGTATGCTGTAACCAATCAGTGGACAATCAAGGCGGAATATTTGCATGCCGATTTCGGAAGTCGCGACCTGAACGTCGGCGATGCTTGGGGCGATATTGGTTCGCCTGACTCTACCCAGACAAGCGATCATACTTTGAACGTTGTTCGCGTCGGCCTGAACTACAAGTTTTGACTGATGTATACTTTCGACCAAAAAGCCCGGGCCTTGCCAGACTGTAGAGAGAAAATGCCTTGCCGCGATGAGCTGGCGTGACCACGATTTTGGTTCGATGATGTCAGCCTGGTGGGATTGGACGATATCGATGAGGCGAAAATCCTGACATCGGCACAGGTCGCCGACACTTATCCGCCTGCGGGCCTAGGCCGAGTCGGCCCTGCATCCGGCGCTTGACGAGTTTGAATTTGGCAATCTTCCCCTTGGTTTGGCCATTGGACCAAGGAGATGTGATCGCGGCGCTCACGTATAATTCGCGGGAGTAAGTGTATCCCTGAGTCAGCATTTTGGCGGTCGCGATGGCGGCTTCGCCGCTGAAGAAGGGGTGCCCGTTCATTTCTCTGCTGCAGCCATACCATCGCAGAGAACACCTTCGAGTTTTTCGACGTCACGGCCGACGCGCTTGCCTGCTAGAGGCGCTGTTGGTTACTGCCAACAGGGGCAATGGGAGGGATGATGGGCACGCGTGCATTACTTTTCACGTTGGTTGTTTTGGCTTTTTCCCTACGGCAGGTTTCGCCGAGGAAATCGATGGCCTAACCAAAGTCGTTGCCGGGAAGCCCCTAGGAAAGGACATTGCAACCGGGTTGAGCGTCTATCGCGACCCGCTGTCCAATGTGAAAGCTTACGGGATGCTGCTGGCTTCCCCTCCGCTCCCTGTTCGCGAGGGCAGGTACTCGCTACGCATTGAGCTCCATAAAGGCGACTGCGGAAAGAGCACGGATTGGGACGATTGCTATTACTCAAACGAGCGTGTCGAACTTACAACCCCCGAACAGAACTGGATCAAGCCGAGTTCTCGCACCAAATACGGGTGGAGTATCTACCTCCCGGGCGACTGGAACCCCAAGGACCTTTCGCAGATCGTCATGGGCCAATTCCATCAAGCGGGTTCACATCCGGCATTCCAATTTTTCTACCAAAGCCAGGGTGGTGGTCTGCAAGTGAAGCGCAGGGTGGATGAAACGCGCAACAGCGTCGGCACCAACGTTCGTACGATTATTGACGAGAAAAACCTACGCGGCCGCTGGCACGATATCCGCGTCGAAGCATATTGGCGAAAAGCCCAGGACGGCTATTTCAAGGTCTTCGTTAACGACGCCCTAACCTACGATTTCAGGGGCCAAACTATGTCCGCCAAAAAGGTATATTTCAAACTCGGCGTTTACCGCATCGGACCGCCGATGGATGCGCCAAATCTTGTGGTATTTTATGACAAGATCTGGCGGCAATAACCCAATTTGGACCCTCCCGAGATCGAACAACCAGGTTCGACTCGACCTGACCTGAATCTAAACACACGCGTTTGCACCCAAATCGGTTTCGATTTTTCGGCTCCCGCGCGTTGATTTGAACGGCCTCTGGCTGTACCTGTCCGGGAACAAGGTTGGCCAATGGCAGTGATCCCGAAAATCCTCGTTTTCGCCGGCTCGATCCGGACCGGCGCCTTCAGCGGCAGGACCGCCGACGTGGCGCAGACGGAACTCGCCATGCAGGGCGCGGTCGTGACCCGCATCTCGCTCGCCGACTATCCGCTGCCGATCCTGGACGAGGATCTTGAAAAGGAAAAAGGCATTCCCGAAAATGCCATGAAGCTTGGCCGTCTGATCGCAGCCCATGACGGGCTTCTGATCGCGACGCCGGAGTATAACGGCTCCATCCCGCCATTGCTCAAGAACACAATCGACTGGGTGAGCCGGGTGCGCAAGGATGGCGGCCGGCAGTTCAAGCCCTTTGCCGACAAGCCCGCCGCGCTGTGTTCCTCCTCCGACGGCAAATTCGCCGGCATACGCTGCATCAACCATCTGCGCGCCGTGCTGGTCAGATGCCAGCTGGAAGTGATCACACCGGAATGCTCGGTCTCGGGCGCCAGTGGTGCATTCGACGAGGATGGGCATTTCGCGGACGAAAGACTACGCCAATCGATGGAGCATCTATGTCGCACGCTGATCGAAACATCGCGAATGCTGTCGACTCGGGTCGAGGCGTGATGGCCGATACCATGCAGGCCCAGTCCACCCATGCCCAATCTGTTCAGGCCCAATCCATTCAGGAAAGACTGATCGTCGGCCTCGACGTGCCGACGGTGGCTGAAGCCGAGAAGGTGGTGCGCGAACTCGACGGCGTCGTCTCCTTCTACAAGATCGGCTACCAGCTTGCCTTCGCCGGCGGGCTCGACTTCGCCCGCGAACTGGCCAGCGGCGGCACGAAAATCTTTCTCGACATGAAGCTGCTCGACATCGACAACACGGTGGCCAAGGGCGTCGAGAACATCGTCAGGATGGGCATGAGCATGCTGACGCTGCACGCCTATCCCAGGACGATGAAAGCGGCGGTCGAGGCAGCGAGGGGCAGCGACCTCTGCCTGCTTGGCGTCACGGTGCTGACCTCCATGGACGAGCAGGACGTGATCGACGCCGGCTATGAATATGATCCGCACACGCTCGTGCTGAGACGGTCCGAACAGGCGCTCCATGCCGGCATGGGCGGCATTGTCTGCTCGGCCGAGGAAACAGAGGCGGTGCGGCGCATCGTCGGGCCTGACATGGCGGTTGTCACGCCGGGCATAAGACCCAAGGGCAGCGACCATGGCGACCAGAAGCGCGTGGTGACGCCGGCGCAGGCGATCCGCAGCGGCTCCAGCCACCTTGTCGTTGCCCGCCCGATTGTCGGGGCGGTTGACAGGCGCGCGGCGGCCGAAGCGATCCTGGCTGAAATGCGCTCAGCCTGAGGACAAGTCGGCGGTCACCCGGAGCGACTTTCAAAACCGGTCCTTGCCTGCACGGACAGCAACAGGAGAAAAACATGCCCAAGGGATACTGGATCGCCCGCGTCGATGTGCGCGACGCCGAAGGTTACAAGGACTATGTCGCCGCTTCGAAGCTGGCTTTCGACCGTTTCGGCGCGAAATTCCTGGCACGGGGCGGCGCGCATGAGCTTGCCGAAGGCGTGGGGCGCGCCCGCAACGTCGTCATCGAGTTCGAATCGCTCGCTGTCGCGCATGACTGCTACCATTCGCCGGAGTATCAGCGCGCGGTCGCGATCCGCCAGAAAGTCGCCGATGGCGAGATCGTCCTGATCGAAGGCATCTGAAGAGGTGATGGATCAGCGCTCGTCGGTCGCGAGCGCTTCGGCCTGGTGGCGATGCCCCAGCATTTCGTAGCCGACGACGGTGACGGCCGGCGCGAACATCAGGATGACGAGGCAAACCGCCATGTCGACGCCAGCAAGCGCGGCGAAGACGGCAAGTGCCACGACGGCCGCTGTCGCGCCCAGCAACCAGATGTGGAACGGGTCGAAGCGCCGAACGAGATAGGTGTAAAGCGCATAGATCGACACCAGGAAGACACTGACGGGCACCGCGGCGGCAAGCAGCGTCGGAAGCGGTCCGATGCCAGCCTTGTGCTCGATGAAATAGGCCGCGACGTGCAGCCCGGCTCCGGTCGCGACGATGGCGACCACGATCAGCATCTGCCCATAGCCCCAGATGAACGCACGGCCACGGTGGGCATGAAGTATCGGCGCCGAGGGCAGCATGTAGTAGACCCACCACATGCCGAAGGTGAGGCCGGTGCCCGCGATGCAGACCAGGAATGCATCCATTGACCAGCCCTGCTCCTCGACCACGGCCGATAGGGTCGCGAGTGTGCCGACGACCCCTTCGCCCAGCGCGATGATGGCGAACAGGCTGTAGCGCTCGGCCATATGATGCGCGTGCCAGGGCGTGCCGCCATCCCTGCGTTCCGCGACCACCGGCCCCGCCAGTTCGATGAGCCCGAGGATGCCGGCAAGGATGATGCTGGTGCCGACCGAGAAATCCACGAGGATCTGCACGACCCAGCCGATCTGGGCGACCGCGATGGCGATGGCGTAGGTCAGGCAGGCCCGGCGCCGCACAGGGTCTTGCCTGGCAGCGCGCAGCCATTGGAAGAGCATGGCCACCCGCATGATCACATAGCCCAGCACCATCACCGAATTGTTGAGGTGCTCGCCGTGTTCGATGGACGCGAACATCCGCGGCAGGCCGATCGCCAGCACCAGAACGCCGATCATCTGCACCATGGTGACAAGGCGGAAAATCCAGTCGTCGGTGTCATAGGCCGAGGAGAACCAGGAGAAATTGATCCAGGCCCAGCAGATGGCGAAACTGGCGAAAGCGAAACCGAGCAGTGCAGCCGTATAGTGGCCTTCGGCCAGCCCATGGGCGAGCTGAGCCGAGGCGAAGCTGAATGCGGTCGCGAAGGTCAGGTCGAACAGAAGCTCGAGCGGCGTTGCAACACGATGCGCCTCGTGTGGATCACGACCAGCCATGCGCCTGATGTGATGGTCAAGGGTTTCGGGGCTGACGGGCGTGGTGTTCATCGCGCGATCTTCGCTAGGGAGTAGCGACCGACACTAGAGGCAAGGCAGCAAGCGTCAAGGCGCTCAGCGAGGGCTACACGCCGCCAAGGCCCAACGGATTCCGGACGTGGCGTCGTGCGGTTCAGGCGCGACGCTTCTAACCTGTCAGCCGGCTTGCCGCCGTCTCGGCCATCGCATCGGCGAGGCTCATGTCCCATTGCGTGCGGCAATAGGCGCGAAAATCAAAGCAGGGCAGGCCGGGGCAGACTTCGAACTCGATGAGATGGAGGGTGTCATCAGCCTCGACCCTGAGATCGATCGAAAACACATCGCGCAGGCCGAGCCCGCTCATCAGCCGCTCGGCGATACGGCGTATCCTGGCATCGGCTCCCGGCTGACTGTCGCCGACCGGCAGCAGCTCCGGTTCTGCGTATTTTCCTTCTGCCTTCGCGGCTTCGCCCGTTTCGCCGTAAAGCGCCATGCTGTCTTCCATGGTCTGGAAATCTGCGCCTGAATCGACAAAGGCGACACCAAGCGCCTCGACTCCAGCACCGGGCTCCAGCCCCAGGAAACTCGCGCGGACATTGCGGCCGGCGACATAGGGTTGCACGACGACATCGTCGCGATAGGCTTCGAATACGCGCCGGCTCAATTCCAGCGCATGGGCGAGATCCCCGCAGCGTGAATCCGGCCAGATGCCGATCTTGGCGCCCAGCCGGTTCGGCTTGACGAACCAGCCGGCCGGGGAGGCTGGCGGTTCCACCAGCCATTCTCCATTGCGGGCAAGGCCCGCCTGCGGCACCGGCAGGCCAAGCGCGCCAAGCACGGCGCCGGAGCGGAACTTGTCCTGGCAGAGCGCGAACAGGGAATCATCGGCGCCGATCGTCTTCAGCCCCTTGAGCCTGGCCAGCGCGGGTGCCGCGCCACCCCGGAAATAGGCGATGCCGTCGGACAGCGTCCAGACAAGCGTGGTCCGCGGATCCTGGCCAGCAAGCGCCTCTGCGGCATCGTCGAGCGCCACCGGAGCAAAGGACAGGCCGCGCTCGACGCAGGCGGCGGCGATCGCATCGAACTCATGCGCAAGATCGGTCGACTGCGCCAGATAGGACGAAATTTCAGTGGCACGATCAGGCGCGTAACCATCGGCGATCAGCCGGTCGAAGCAGGCCTTTTCCGGCTCGTAGACAAGGATCAGCTTCGGCTTGGTGTCGGGCATGGTCGGACGATTCCTGGCGGCGCTTCAGCCTACCATCGCATGGCGCCTGCAATCGGCTTTCGCGAAACCGACGTATGCCAGGCGTATGCGTGACAGCGGTGCACTCAAGCAATCAGCACGCGCGGCTCGAAGCGGCCGTTGATGGGAATGTCGAGCAGGAACGTCATGCCGGCTTGCGGATCGAGCTGGCGCTGTTTCTCGTCCTTGCCCGACCAGGCGGAGGTCACCGCCAGACGGTCGGCTTTCTTGCCGACAAAGGCCGGACAGGAGGGCTGTGTCACCGGCATTGCGACCGAACGGACAAGCTTGCCGTCGGGACCGTAGGCCTTGACGACCTTGCCGCCCCAGCAGGCGTTCCAGAGAACGCCGTCGCGGTCGAGCACCGAGCCGTCGATATAGCCCATGGACGAGCGATGATCGACAAAGACCTTGGGCTCGCCGCTCGGCAGGCCGGTCGCCGGGTCGCAGTCGACACGCATCAGCAGGCCGCTGCTGGTGTCGGTGTAGTAGGCGATTGTTCCGTCTTCGGAAAAGCAGATCGAGTTCGAGACGGTGATGTCCGAATACAGGGTGCGCAGTTCGCCCTTGAAGAACCAGTAGATCGAGCCGGCGCCCTTCTCTTCCCTCTTGCCCATCGTTCCGACCCAGAAGGCGCCGCAGGGATGGACGCGAGAATCGTTGGAGCGGGTGACCGGATTGTCGGCCTCGATCGCGGTGTGCAGCGTCAGTCTGCCGGTCGCCACATCGCGAACATGCAGGCCGGTCTCGGTGGCGATCAGCTGTCTGCCATCGTCGATGATGGCGACGGCGCTGGCCATCTGGCCGAGCTCGTGGATTCTGACAGCGCCGCCGGCGAGACCCTTCTCCAGCATATGGCCGTTGACGATGTCGAACCAGAAAAGCGCGTCGGTGCCGGGATCATAGCTCGGCCCTTCTCCCAACTGGCAGACATGGTCGGAAAAGACGGAAACGATTTCGCTCATCATGCCTCTCCGAAGGCCGCGTCCCAGGCCGCGACGGCGGCGTGTGCACGCGTCGCCACCTCGTCGACGCTCATGCCCGGTTTGAACAGGCTGGAGCCGAGGCCAAACATGGTGACTCCCGCCGCCTTGTAGCCGGCAAAGTCTTTCTCCGAAACGCCGCCAACCGCGCCCACCAGCGTCGAGGGCGGCAGCACCGCGCGCATGGCGGAAATGCCGGCCGCGCCGATCACGCTTGCCGGAAAGAATTTCAGCGCCGAGGCGCCGAGCCGGATGGCCTGGAAGGCCTCGGTGGGCGTCAGCACGCCGGGCATCGTCACCATGCCGTAGTGCATCGCGCGCCCCATCACCTCGGCGTCGATGTTGGGGCTGACCAACAGCCGCCCGCCGGCCTTGTGCAGACCGTCGACATCGGCCGGCGTCAGCACCGTGCCGGCGCCAACCAGGGCGGTTTTCGGAAGGACTTCCACAATCCTGGCGATCGACGAAAAGGGCTGGGGTGAGTTGAGCGGCACTTCGATCGCCTCGATGCCAGCGTCGAAGATTGCCTGGCCCATGGCTATGGCTTCGGCCGCCTTAAGGCCGCGCAGAATGGCGACCAGCCCGCGCTTGAGCTTCGGAAAGGCGGCTGTCTGGGTCATCTGGTAACTCCGCTTCGGGCGATCATGCCATTCTCTCGTGCCGCTTCGATCAGGCCGGCGCGCACGGCTTGGTCAGCGTCGACGGTCCTCACCGCAAGGCTGGCAAGGCCAAGCGCTTCCCCGTATAGCGACGCCAGCGCACCGGAAGCAATCAGCGCGATGGATGTGGATGCATCTCCATAGCGGCGTCTCGCCGAGGCGATCTCGCCGCCGATCAGCAGGCCGGACAGGCAAGCAGCCGCATCGTCGGGCTTGAGATCCTGGAGCAGGCCAGCGGCGCGGATCGAGAACAGCCGTGAGGTGACGTCGCCGCCCTCGGTCAGCGCCGTTTCGCACCAGCGCCGGAAGAACGGGTTTTCGGCCGTGACCGGCTTTGGATGTTCGCCCAGGGAATGACGCAGGATCGAATGCGCGGCCAACACCGAGAACAGTTCGCCGGTCGGCCAGGTGCAGAAGCCGGCGACGCCGCCGTCTTCGACGACAACCCATTTGGAATGGGTGCCCGGCATGCAGACGACATGGCGTCCCTTTGCCGGCAAACCAGCGCCGGCGAGCTGCGTTTCCTCGCCGCGCATGACGTCCGGTGCGTCGGCCTGGCGCTGGGCGAGACCCGGCACGATGCGAATGTCGCGGCTCTGGCCGGGAATCCCGGCCGCGCCCGCGAGGATGGCACTGAGCGGCGACGGCACGGTCACATAGGGAGCTTCCAGCCAGCCCTGGCGGGAGCCGGCCATGCCGCAGATGATGACTGGCAGCCCGGCCGGCGCGCCCATGGCCGCCAGATGGCCCTCAAGGATGGTCGAAAACCCCTTTTGCTGCGCGGTGATCAACCCATCGTCGCCGCGGCGCTCGGCAAGGACTTTTCCCGCTTCATCGATCAGCCAGGCCCTGAGACGGGTCGTGCCCCAGTCGATGGCGGCGACAGCCGCCCCGCTCACAGGAAGCCCCCGTCGACGATCAGCATCTGCGCGGTCAGCATGCGTGAAGCATCCGACGCCAGGAACAATGCCGTCCCGACCATGTCATCCGGCCGCATCACTTCCTTGATGCACTGTTTGGCGACATGGGCGGCGAGAGCCTGCTCGGTCACCCAGAGATCTCTTTGCCGCTCGGTGATGACCCAGCCGGGGGCGACCGCGTTGACGCGGATGCCGTCGCTTCCAAGCTTGCCGGCCAGACCCTTGGTCAGGCCGACGATCGCCGCCTTGGCGGCGGTGTAGGAGGGCATGTCGGGGTGATTGATCAGATAGGATGTCGATGTAAAATTGATGATCGAGCCGCCACCGGCGCGCTTCATGCCCGGCGCCACCGCCTGCGCGGTGAAGAAGTGCGGCCGCAGATTGATCGCCTGATTGTTGTCCCAGAATTCCACGGTGACGTCTTCCACGGCGTGGCGATCGTCGACGGCGGCATTGTTGATGAGCACGGTGACGTCGCCATGCGCTTCAGCCGCCCTGACAACCGAGGCGCGCAGAGCTTCGATGTCGCGCAAATCGGTCTTGAGATAGAGCGGCCGTCGGCGATGCTCCTTCTCGATGCGGTCGGCAAGCACCAGGCTGGGGCCATCAGCGATATCGATGAAGGCGACGTGCGCGCCCTGGCGCACGAAGCCCTCGGTCAGGGCCGCGCCGATGCCGGAGCCACCGCCGGTGATCAGCACCGAAGCACCTTCGAGGTCGGCAAAATGCGCCGATGGCATCATGATCTGTTTCTCCAAGCCGGACCGGCGCGCATCCTAGCCAGACACGTTCGGCGGGCAAGGGCGAAAAGCAGATTCGTTTTGCTTATGTCTGACAAAAAGACATCGAGCCTTGGCGTGAGCTCAATTTGGCTCCAGACGGATCGCGGATCGGCTGGTCAGATCGCCTTGGCGTGCAGGGCGCCGCGGAACGAATCACGCAGGTAGCCGAGCGTCGCGTCGGCATCGACCGGCCTGCCGAACAAATAGCCCTGCCCGCCGGCGCAGCCGAACTGGACGAGACGATCGGCCTGCGCTTCCTGCTCGATGCCTTCGGCGACGACGTCCATGCCAAGTCCCTCGCACATGGCAAGGATCGCCCGGATGATGTGTTCCGAAGGACGGTCGTCGAGAATGGAGGAGACGAAGGCGCGGTCGATCTTGAGCTTGTCGAAATGGAATTCGCGCAAGCGGCCAAGCGAGGACTGCCCGGTGCCGAAATCGTCGAGCGATACGCGGATGCCGACGCGGCGCAGATCCTCGACGATCTTTTCGGCCGAGGCCGGATCGTTCATCAGGCCGGTTTCGGTGATCTCGATCTCCAGCCGGCGCGGATCGAAGCCGGTGCGGTCGAGGATCGCCAGAATGTGCAGGCCAGTGTTCTGGTCGACGAGCTGCGACGGCGACAGGTTGAAGGACAGGAACAGGTCCTTGGGCCAACTCCTGGCCGCCTCCGTGGCCTTGCGCAGCACCAGCTGCGACAGCGGCCCGATAATGCCGCGCTCCTCGGCGATGGGAATGAAAATCGTCGGCGGCACCGAGCCGAGGTCGCGGTCGGTCCAGCGCGCCAGCGTCTCGAAGCCGACGGTGCGGCGCGTGTTCAGGTCGACGATGGGCTGGAAATGTGGCTCCACCTCGCCGGCCGAGACCGCGCGGCGCAGGGCCTGTTCGATGCGGGTGACGCGCTTGGCAGCCTCTTCCATTTCGCGGGTATAGACGACCACGCGTCCGCGTCCCGAACGCTTGGCGTGGTAGAGCGCCGTCTCGGCCTTGTTGACGAGGATTTCGGTGGTCTCGTCGCCCGAATAGAACAGCGAGCATCCGACCGAGGCCGAAAGCCTGGCCGTGCGTTCGCCGACATCGTAGGGCGCCGACAGGATCTCGATCAGCATGCGGGATTTTTCGGCCGCCGCTTCCTCGCTGAATACCATCGGATAGAGGAAGGCGAACTCGTCGGCGCCGATGCGGCAGACCGTGGAATAGCCGTCCATCGAGGCGCGCAGCCGCATGGCCACCTGGATCAGGATGTCGTCGCCAGCCTTGTGCCCGAACAGATCGTTGATCGGCTTGAAGCCGTCAAGGTCGAGAATGCCGACGGTGAACGGCGCCGGGTCGTCGGCCCGATCGCTGATCAGGCGGTCGACCTTGTCGAAGAATCGACGGTGATTGCCAAGCCCGGTCAACGGATCGGTGAACGCCAGATCCGTTGTCTCCCTGTTTGCCTGACCGGTGCCAAACGACGTTTGCATCGGTGTCCCTGTTTTAGAACTCGGAATTTATTTCCAGACTGTCAGCAAACCCTTTAGGAAACGTATCCCGAAGTCGACTTTTCCCGGGGCAGTGTAGATTGGCCCAGGCACTTGAAAAATACTTGCTCAGCTGCCCGGCCGCACGCGGTAAAGTTCTAGCTGGCTACCCTGCGTTTCCGTGACGGGCTCAAGCCATTCCGGCACGCTGCCGCCCGCAAGACTGGCGAGAAAGCCCTCCGGCGCCTCGTAGGTGAGAAGCCTGGTTTCCGGGTTGCCGCGACACACCGCGACGAGGCCGACGTGATGATCCCTTGCGATCGTCCTGGCGGCAGCGGCGGAGCCCATGAAGGCATCGAGCGCCAGCAGGTTTCCCGCGATGTTGCGATGGTAGGGCCCGGCGAAAACGCGATTTTTGGTATAGGCCAGGATGGGCGATCCAAGATTGGAAATCGCCAGCACCGTGGTTTGCGGCTGCTGGCCGAGCATCGCGAAGGTGGCCTTGCGCTCGCAGGTGGCATCGACGTCACCCTGGTCGACCGCCGGCTTGCTGGTGTCGAAGGCGATAGAGGCGGCGGCTGCGGCGCCCGTCCAGACGGCATTCACCGACACCAGCCAGACCGCGGCCATGCGCAAGGCGACGCCACGCGAGGAGCTGGTCTCCGCCCGTTGGCGCCATTTCGCGATCCAGGCGCAAAGCGGGATCACCGCGAAGGCAATCGAGAATGTCGACGCCCGCACTTCCCAGGCGCTGACGATGAAGGCGACGACGAGCAGCGCGCCGACAATGCTGTCCTGCCTGCGCCAGTCGCCACGGTGCAGCCGCAGCGCCATCAGGATGATCGCCAGCAGCGGCGTGGCATAGCGCGCCGCCACCCGCGCCGGGTCCGCGAGTATGAGTTTGTAGAGCGACTGCGCCTCGTCGATATGGTCGAGCCACAGCGTCTTGATGCGTGGGTCGAGATTTGCGTAGGGCATCGCCAGGCATTGCGGGAACAGCACCACGACGACCGCGCCAAGTGCGAGACCGAGCAGGCCAAGCGAGATCATGCGTCGCTGGCGCGTATGGTTTAGAGCCCTGATCGAGGCAATGGCCGCAAGGCCGGCGCCGCCGATCGCGGCGACCACGAATTGCACGATCGAGAATGTGTCGCATTGCGCCTGGCTCCATGCGGATGCCGGCACGGTGGTGGCGAAGACGACAGCGGAAACGCCGGCAAAGCCCAAGCCGAAATCGCGCGCGATAAGCCGCTCCCCCACCCCTCCGGTGAGGAACAGCATGGCGACGAGCACGCCGAGGGCGCCAGCATAGGGCGCGCTCTCCATGCCGATGGCTATGGTCAGCGCCGCGCAAATCCCCGAAGGCAAGGCCGCCCATCCGCGGGTTGGTGCGTCGAGCAGCAGGCTGAGGCTCGCGAGCGTCAGCATCAACTGGATATTGTGGTGGTCGAGCGCGCCCGGCGAAAAGATCCCCAGATAGTAGAGCGCCGCGCCACCGACGATGATAGCCGGCACGACGGCGCGCTCTCCGGCGAAATTGCGCGCCGCGCGGATGATGAAGAACACCGAAAGCCACAATTGCAGGGCTGGCCAGGCCACCTGAACGATTTTCTCGGCCAGAGCCATGTTGCCGGTCAGTGCCGAGGTGCCCACAATGCCAAGGGCAAGCGGTGCGTCGAGCAGTCGCGACCAGTGCATGATGAAGCCGCCTTCCGGACCCATCCTGTACTGGTGCATGTCGAACCAGCCCTGGCCGGCCAGCAGGTCGCGCACCTGGACCAGCTGCAGCAGGCTGTCATTGTCGCCATGGGCATTGGCCAATTGGGGGAAGCCCGCATAGGCGCTGACGGCTAAGGCCGCCAGCGCGGCGAGCAGCGCCAGCGCGAGATCGAACTTCCAGGTGGAAGCGCCGTCCTTGGCTATGCCCATTTCATGACCTTTGGAGGAATGTCGACCGGTCCTAACCTAGCCTTGTCGGCTTCAATAAATAGTAAAGCCGCCTTGGCGAGGCTGGCTTTCAGTCTTGAACCGAATGAGCGTCAGCGGTTACTTGAATGCGTTCACCCGTTCAACAAAGAGGGCCAGCGGTACAATCATGGTTTTCAAGGGTGCTCGAGTCTAAGTGAGACTATATGGGAGCGTCGACTTTACGCGCTTAATCAATTTAAAATAATCCAGCGCATAGATAGGTCGTGCAAAGTCCGTGTAATGATCGCGCAAGACGCGGGGGCCGTGGTCTGAACCATGAAATCATCGACCGGAGAACACTACCCGGCGCTTGATCACATTCGCTGCCTGGCGATTTTTCTGGTCTTCACCTGGCATTTTCTCCACCAGTCGCCTGAGGGGCCTGTACCTTATGGCTTCGTACCGGCCTTTCCCATATTCAGCCTTCTGGATGAAGGGCACACCGGCGTTTCATTGTTCATGGCGCTCTCCGGCTACCTGTTTGCCAAGCTTCTTGACGGAAAACAGATTCGGTATCTGCCCTTTTTTGCCAACAGGGCGCTAAGACTGCTTCCGCTGCTCCTGGCCGTGATATGCATCGAGGCTTGCCGGAGATACATAGCTGGAGAGCCCTTGGGCGAATACTTCACGAGGATCGGTGAGGGCCTTGTTCTTCCCACTCTTCCGAATGGCGGCTGGTCGATAACCGTAGAAGCCCACTTCTATATATTGCTTCCGTTTCTGCTGATGGCGTCCAGGCGGTTCTTGTTCGCTCCCTTGCTGTTCATTGCGGCAGCCATTTTGCTGCGGGTCGCGCTGTACGAGCAAATCGGCCAGGTGCAGTCCGTAGCCTCCTGGACCATCATAGGACATGGAGACCAGTTCTTGGCCGGCATCTTTGCCTTCCAGGTCCGCGCCTATGCGAAGAACCGGCACTGGCTGGCGATGGCTGTTCTGGCGGCATTTTCTGGGTTCTTCTGGTGGTTCGATGCCGCCGGCGGATTTTTTCAGCTGGTGCGTTATCCGTCGCCGCATTGGATATGGATCATCTTGCCGACTATCGAGGCGGCAGCGTATTCGTTTGGGATCGCATACTACGATACGAGTTTTTCGCAGAAGCGAACGAGCCTCCCGCTCAAGATCATGGAAAAGGCCGGATCCTATAGTTATTCAATCTATCTGCTGCATGTGTTTTTCGTCTCACAGTTGGCTGAGTTCATCAACACCAAGATTATGAGCATAAGCAATTTCTATGTGGCGTGCCTCTGGTCCGGCCTGTGCTTCCTGGCAATGATCCCGATCGGCTACCTCAGCTACACATGCGTTGAAGCGCCGTTCCTGCAACTGCGTGTACGGTATGTGGGCAATCGGCAGACAGCTGTTGATCCGGTCAAAGTTGGTGTTGGTACGGCCATTGCCGCACCCAAGTAGCGCCCTCAGAACGGCTGAGAGGTGTCTACCGAATGGGAACCGCGCCAAGTCAGTCAACTTCCTTGCAGCTTGAACCAACCTCGATGTTCAACCGACGGAACGGGTTCTTCGTCACGAGACGCTGACGGCAAGGGCCACCAGCGCGGCGAGCAGCGCCAGCGCGAGATCGAACTTCCAGGTGGAAGCGCCGCCCTTGGCTATGCCCATTTCATGACCTTTGGAGGAATGCCGACCGGTCCTAACCTGGCCTTAACAGCTTCAATAAATAGTAAAGCCGCCTGAACGGGCTGGCTTCCAACGCCGCCATATCGCCAGGCGAGGCGCCGGAGACGAAAATGCCGCAAGAAGTTCGCTATGAACCGTCGATCGCCGTGCTCTTGCCCTGCTACAACGAGGAACTGACGATCGCCGAGGTGGTCAGGCGGTTTCGCGAAACGCTGCCTGCGGCCCAGATTTATGTCTACGACAACAATTCGACGGATCTGACCGCGCTCAAGGCGCGCGCGGCGGGCGCCATCGTCGTGCGCGAGCCGCGCCAGGGCAAGGGCAATGTGGTGCGCCGCATGTTCGCCGACATCGACGCCGACATCTACCTGATGGCCGATGGCGACGGCACCTATGCCCCCGAGGACGCGCCGCAACTGATCAACACGCTGCTGACCGAGCGCTCCGACATGGTGGTCGGCACCAGGCGCGGCGTCACCGACGATGCCGGCAGGGCCGGCCATGCCTTCGGCAACCGCATCTTCAACAACCTCTACAAGCGGCTGTTCGGCACCGATTTCACCGATATCTTCTCCGGCTATCGCGCCTTCACCAGGCGGTTCGTCAAGAGCTTCCCAGCAGTGTCCGGTGGCTTCGAGATCGAGACCGAAATGTCGGTCCATGCTTCGCAGCTCAAACTGCCGGTCAGCGAGATCGCGCTCGACTATGGCCGACGCCCGGAAGGGTCTTCCTCGAAGCTGTCGACGTATCGCGATGGTGCCAAGATCCTCTGGATGTTCGCCATGCTGATGAAAGAGACGAAGCCGCTGCGCTTCTTCGGCGCCTTTTCCGTGTTCTTCCTGGGCGCGAGCCTGTTCCTGATGACGCCGGTGCTGATCGAGTTCGTCGAGACCGGCCTTGTTCCGCGCATGCCGACCTGGGTGCTGTCCGTTGCCCTGCTGCTGCTGTCCATGCTGGCGGCGGTGACCGGGCTGATCCTCGATTCCGTGTCGCGCGGCCGGGCCGAGCAGAAGCGGATCTTCTATCTGTCGATGCCGTCGGCGCGTGTCGAGCGCCGTGAGCGCGCGGGCGAGCCTGAAACGGTCAAATCCCAGCACGGCAAGACGCCCCGCGCGGCCTGAAGATTGACTATGAAACGCATCGTCCGTTTCATTCTCGCCGGCGGCATCGGCTTCTTCGCCGATGCAACGGCGCTCTGGCTGTTGCTGGACGTGACGCCGTTCGGGCCTTTCCTCGCCCGCATCCTGTCCATCGGCTTTGCCTTGTGCGTCACCTGGTCGATCAACCGGCATCTGACCTTCCAGCCATCGAGCCGTGGCATCGCACGGGAAGGCGCGCGCTATGGCGGCGTCGGCATTGCCACCAGCATCGTCAACTATCTCGTTTATTCGGCCATCCTGCTCGCGCTCCCTGTGGCCCCGCCGCTTGCCGCCCTTGCCGTCGCCTCGCTCTTCGCCATGACGCTGTCTTTCCTTGGCTATTCCCGGCTGGTCTTCGACCGTTAAAGGCGTGGCCCGATTGGCAGACGGCCCCGTGATGCTTATATCGCTCTCGTTGACTGCGCTGGGGACCTGCCGTGAAGCTGAAAATCGCCGTCCAGATGGACCATATCTCCACCGTGTCGATCGCCGGTGACACGTCCTTCGCGCTGTCGCTGGAAGCACAGCGGCGCGGCCACCAATTGTTCCACTACACGCCAGACCGGCTGTCGCTGCTGGATGGCAAGGTGTTCGCCCGCATCGAGGAAATGGCTGTCCGCGACGAGAAGGGCAGCCACTATTCGCTGGGCGAGAAGGTGCGCACCGACCTGTCGGAGATGGACGTCGTCCTGCTCAGGCAGGATCCGCCCTTCGACATGAACTACATCACCAGCACGCACATCCTTGAGCGCATCCATCCGAAGACGTTGGTCGTCAACGATCCGGCCTGGGTCCGCAACAGCCCGGAAAAGATCTTCGTCACCGAGTTTTCCGACCTGATGCCGGACACGCTGATCACCAAGGACCCACTGGAAGTCGCCGCCTTCCGCAAGGAGTTCGGCGACATCATCATCAAGCCGCTCTACGGCAATGGCGGCGCCGGCGTCTTCCATCTGCTCGAGGGGGACCGCAACCTGGCCTCGCTGCTCGAAATGTTCGGCCAGATGTTCCGCGAGCCCTATATCGTCCAGCGCTACCTCAAGGACGTGCGCAAGGGCGACAAGCGCATCATCCTGATCGACGGGGAGCCTGTCGGCGCCATCAATCGGGTACCGGCCGAACATGATTCCCGCTCCAACATGCATGTCGGCGGCCGTGCCGAAAAGACAGAACTGACCGCGCGCGAGCGCGAGATCTGCGCCCGCATCGGCCCGTCGCTGAAGGAACGCGGTTTCATCCTGGTCGGCATCGACGTCATCGGCGACTACATGACCGAGATCAACGTGACGTCGCCGACCGGCGTGCGCGAAGTGCGCCGCTTCGGCGGCGCCGACATCGCCAGCCTGTTCTGGGATGCCGTCGAGGACAAAAGGCGGAAGTAGAGGTTTTACCTTCACTCCAGCTTAACCATGTTCCACTTTTTCAACCCGGCACAATTGCGATGCAACCATCCCGATTGCTTGTTCCTGTAATGTTCTTGCTTTGATCAACAATCTGTGATTGACTTCGATCCGGTCGCTTGCGGCCGGAGTCATACAGGCTGGGCATGATCCCGAAAAGCGAGAGCCGGTTTTCGGAAAAGATCATGCTCCAACAAAGAGATAGATCAGGATGACGTCATCCTGATCTGGGGCAAGCCCATATCCGGGGTGGGGAAATGGTAGCGCGGGTTCGCACTGTGGCGTTCCAAGGCATCGAGGCCGTGCCGGTCGACGTGCAGGTGATGATCGCGCCTGGCAAGGTCAACATGCAGATGGTGAGGCGGATTAATTTTCCTTCTGTCAGGCGACGAATGAGGGAAGATAGCGTGCGTTGAGCTTAGATCGGGGCCGGTCTACATAGCTCGTATGGATTCTGCAAATTCCAGGCCTCTGGCATATTCGTACATCCGAATGTCGACCGACATTCAATTGAAAGGGGACAGTCTCCGTAGGCAACAACAGGCATCCAAGCTCTACGCGGAGCAAAACGGCCTGGATCTCGTTGAAGGCTTCAAGCTTGAAGACATTGGTATCTCGGCGTTCAAGGGGCTGAACGTATCATCAGGCGCTCTCGGCAGATTTCTCGATTTAGTGAAGACAGGGGTGGTCACCAAAGGGTCATACCTGCTGGTCGAGTCTCTGGATCGCATCAGCCGTCAGCAGGTGCTTGATTCAGTTCCTGTGTTTTTCGACATCGTCAAAAGAGGGATCCATGTCGTCACCCTCGCTGACAACCATGTCTATAGGGCTGGCGATACCAACGTTTCCGATGTGATCTACTCGGTCGTCGTGCTTGGTCGAGCTTACGAGGAGTCCAAGACCAAGAGCATGCGTATCGGAGCAGCTTGGGAGAACAAGCGGAAGAACGCTGGTCAGAAGAAGGTCACCAAAGTTGCCCCGGCATGGTTGTCATTACGAGAAGATCGATCCGACTTCGATTTGATCCCTGAACGTGCCGACGTCGTCCGCCAGATTTTTCAAATGGCAGACACTGGACACGGGTCGTACGTGATTGCACGGGCGCTGAATCAGTCAAGCGTGGCGACATTCACTAAATCCAACGGCTGGCATGAGTCGTACGTAACCAAGATTCTGAACAGTCGTGCTGTGCTGGGCGAATTCCAACCTCACCGATATGAGGAGCATGGGGAACGCGTACCGTCGGGCGATCCGGTGCCGAACTACTTTCCAAAGATCATCGAGGAAGGTCAGTTCCTTCGAATTCAGGCATCTCGCCGAAAAAGGCTAGTCGAGGGAGCGGGGCGAAAAGGGCCGAAATACCGCAACCTCTTCACCCAAATAGCCAAGTGCGACTATTGCGGCGCCCCTATGAGGTTTGTGAATAAGGGGCTTCCGCCCAAAGGGTCCCAGACACTTAGATGCACAAATGCGGTACGCAATCTTGATTGCGTGAGCAGCAGCTGGACATATTCCGACTTCGAAACGTCATTTCTGTATTTCGTTAAGGAGGTCGATCTAACCGCCACCTTGAAAGCGGCAGCGGAAAAGTCGGAGCGCGCCTCTGTTGAACAGCAAATCGCGGCCATTGAGGAAAAGGTTCATCAGCTAAAAGCCAAGCGCGAATTGATATTCGAAATGTTGACCGAACCGGGAGCAACTACGCCCTTCATCAAGGGTAAGCTTGACGAATGTGAGGGGCAAATCGTGCTCGAGGAAGCGCAGATTGGGCATTTTCGGGCGCAGATATTGGATGCCGAAGCGATGCCAGTTATCACAGCCTCCGAACTAAGGTCGTTAATCGACACTGTTCAGGATATGTCCGCTCCGGACATTTTCGACCGCCGCGCCGCAGTGGCTAACCGTCTGAGAATGGTGATCAGTTCATTGAGGGTGGCGGTCGAGGGAACCCGTCCGAAAATTAAGCGGATTGAGAAATTTCTTGAAAACGAAAGCCTCGATCCGTCGGAACGTCAGCGAATCCTTGAGGCAATCGAACGGTCCAACACCGTGGGACAGCGGTACAATCGCAGCTTCACGGTCGTTCTTGCCGACGGAATTTCCCGTAGAATCGTGCTGAACAATGACAACCCAACGGACTTCGTCGCTGAGGTTGTGGTTGACGGCAGTGGGGCGTTTTTCGGCAGCGATCGTGGAATGCCTCTTGAGGGTTCATATGGGTTGGACAACATTTCCAACGAACCCATTCCTCACTGACGGCTCGTCTCACTACCGTGAGGCCGACACGCGCTGCGCAGAGTGACGTTGAGCGAGGTGCCTATAGCTTGTCGTGGGACAAATTATTTCTTCAGGCTACTTGCGTACAAAGAAAAAGTGGCGTTTCTATTAAAGGAGCAAAGCCTTTACTGCAGGACAATGTCGCGCATCCCCTATGGAGGTGAAGATGCAACGATTTTGCGTGCGCATAATCCTCTGTGTCGCTTTTGCTGGATGGCACGCTACACAGGCTGGTGCTGATGATGCAAAAGTAAAAGTCGAAAAGCTCGACCCAAGTTCGACGGTAACAACGTCATTGCAGAATAGCGATCCCAGTTGCGCCGTTATATATCAAGACGGAAACTATTATACAATATGCCCAAACATCGTCTCTCCGGAGATTATGGCGATAGTAAAAGCGCAGAAATAACTTCGATGTTGGGGAAAACTACAAAGAAATTGGCTTTTGTAATTGCACCCTGCATTGTTGGCGGCTGTGGCCTGCGCGTTCCACCTATCAAGGAGATTTGGGACGGGCCGAGAGGAACCGAGCAGATCGAATTTGAAATTAAGAAGATAATATTCTGTGATCTCAAAGACGCCGTAATAGAGGCAGAAAAGATACCATTCTGGGTTCAAGATGAGAAAACCGGAAAGAAAACAAGGAAACAAATTATCCCCGACGAATGGGGTGCCCAAGTCAGCCTTTCGTTGCAGGTCGACGAGTCTACAGCGCTAAATCCTGGGGTTTCGATAACTCAACCTCTAAAAAATGCGACAACCGTGTTCTCTAACGGAACGGTGACTTCACCGCAATCGTTCTCTCTTGGACTAGGTGGCGTGCTTTCTTCGACGGCTACGCGCATCGACAAATTTGACCCGTACTACTCGATAGCCTTCCTAAAGACGCCAATGACGAAGGATTCGGTTTGCCATCCGGAGAACGATCCTTTTCTGAAGAACCATGAAACTCCGTCGTCGAGTTCGCCCTTGATCCAGAGTGATCTTGGGATTGAAAAGTGGCTCACTGAGGCCATGTTCACCAACAGCGCGCTTCCATCCCATGACTCCGCAGGTTCCCCCAACAACGTTAAGCCTGACACGGTGGGTATCGAGATTAAGTTCGTGATAGTATCAAGCGGTAACGTTACGCCGACATGGAAGCTTGTTAAATTCACCGGTAGCAATGGAAACCTGCCCCTGTTTTCGGTAGGGCGTACGCGCACGCACGATCTTATAATCACGATCGGGCCATCGAATCAAAAAACCGCTAATACGCATTTGGCCTCACAGATTGGGCAGGCAGTGAGCAGTGGAAATCAGTCCCTACTTCATTGAAAGACAAATGCGAGCGCCGGATTAGACGGGCTTTAACTTGGATCAGTCGCGTCATACTGCATATGTGAGTGCCTCACCGAGGACGAAAGCACTGTTTTTTCTGACCTCGAGGAGATCGGTGTCAATTTCAGAATAAATAGAACAGATAATTCCGCACCGTCATCCCCTCAGAACCAACTTCACCTCTTTAGCCAATTCCCCTTTTTTCTCATTTTCCGAAAATTGCTTTTTCACCCGTGCCGACGGCTATCCTCGCACGACTCCAATAAGCCAAACGCAAATTCACCCGTCGTTTCGATGGGTCTATATCCCTATGAAAAAGACGAACTCACATGCAGCCAAGCCACGCACACCTCTCTTCACACTCCATAACATCTCAATATGCATCCTGGTTCGACGACAGGATCAACGAGTTCATCGAAGCTCACAAAGGCAAATTCGAGCCAACCTCATTTTTCAAACGACAGAACGGGTTCTTCATCACGATCTCGTTCGACCATGCCAGTCGCAAGCAGCGGCAAGAAGATTCCGAACGGATCGACGGTCCCAATTCGAAGTCAACGCTGGATACGTTCACCGACCTGTACAACTACCTATGCCGGATCCTGATCGGACGGAACTACCATCGACCATCATTCCACGACCTAAAACCTCTAGCTATCGGTTGTCTGGACATGAATGGATCGAGATACTGGAAATCGATGGGAGAAAAGGAAAACCCACATATCCATTCGATCTGGATTTTCACCGATCAAACCCGAGATGGATTTCTAAAGTTATTAGCCGACAAACAACGGCTTCTATCCATCAAAGAACGGTTCTCGATTCGAGAGCTGGATATCCAACAGCTCGATCTAGATGATCGGAATCCGACGGATGAGAGCCGTGTATCGTCGTACACGGCCAAATTCATCGGTCACAACAATCACCAGCTGACGATCAGTGACGATTTCAGGATCCTGCCGATCGAGCATGCCAGATCAAAGCATTGAGATCGTTCTGAAAATAAGCCGGCAGGTATGGCTGTGTCGGTCGACCTCACCTCAATCGTCGATAGCCACGAATTCGATCCAATCCTTATTCATGGCTTTAACCTCGTCCGTAAAGCGGTCCATCATCGGGATCGGAACGCGATATGATCGATTCAACAAGTCGACCAGTTCGCCGACTTTTGCCTGCTCAATGATATAAGGCAACTGAAACGTCTGCGATCGGATTCCCCGCATATTCGATGCCGTTACCTCGACCTCAACTACGAAAGGCCCTTCTCCCTCAGGGTCGATTGTGGCGATCCCTTCAAAGTCCCATGCACGACCATGCCTGAAATCGGCGCAATGGACCTCGACCGTATCGCTACGGTTAGGTCCCACGGCAAAATCCATTTCATGTCTGCCCACGATTGATGTGCGAAGATCTCGCGGGTGGAAACCTAACTTAGGAAGCCACCGATCGGTGGCCGGTCTTGGCGCAGCCGGGCCAAATATCGGGTAACAGCTAAACCGATCGTGTAGTGACCCGCCCTTTGCAGTCAGCCTCAAAACCAATCCTTCAGCCTGTAGGTACCCGGCATTTTTCAGACTAAAAACGAATGGAACCTGCCCGTAGTGAATCTCCAAAAGGCGGTGCGCTGAAGCTGCATATGCAGGAACAACCTTGGTTCGATAGCCCCTATAGCGGTCATTGTAACCGCTGTCATAGTAATCCAAGTCGATTACGAACGGAGAACGAGCCTCACTCTGCATCGGGGGATTAGCACGAAGGATATGGGACACGAATGCCTTCTGGGCATCATCGGGCAACGGTTCGATACGGAAAATTCTCTGGGGCTGGGTCAGTCCAAATTCGAGTGACAGCTCTATCAAGGGCTGGTCATCCTCCAGTTCCCGCACTCGTGCCTTCAGTCGAGCAACTTCTTTTTCGCTTGGGCTAGGTTCCGGCGCCAGAAGCCAATGGTTAGGTAGTCGACGGCACTTGAGATCATGACGGGAAGCAATCGCTATCGGGTTGGTATCATGGCTAAGTAGCTGCTTGCGGTCGTTCGGCACGTCCCGGGCATGAAGGATCTGAGCCACTACCCGGTCATCGCCTTCGTTCGGATCGAGATCATCCAACAGGTCCCAGTTAATTCGCGCGCATCGGGCAATGGCAATATCAACCGGTGAAGGACCTTCTACTATCCGGTGAGGTGCAGCAGTTTCGGCGGCAGGAGCAATTAGGCGATTAAACGCCCTGGCACGTGGGCCGAGCCTTCCATCGCGTTTTCGCTTGTCAATCTCGGAATTTACCTGTGGCACAACCAATATAAGGATAGGCCCTGTCGGGTCGATTTCGTGCCATGGCATTGTTTCCAGTGGCTTCCCTTCGAGGGCAACCATGCTGTCCATGAAGACGATTGAAGTATACTTCTTGTGATCGAACGCTGATTCCATGCCATAGGGTACTGATAATCGATCAACTAGACCATTGGATCACTGCCGGTAACGGGCAATTGCGGGTCTCGGCAAGTAAGATCCTGTTGGTAGAATCCTCCGAACGCGTTGCGTTCGTAGGATTTAAAAGCGTGGGGTGAGATGGAAAATCTTGAGGAACGAGCGGGTCCTGACGCGCTCAACAATTCCGCCGAACCTCCCCCGGTCCCAGAGACCGGTGAAAGCTGGCTAACACATCGGCTCCGCGTGTCGATCAACCGACGGCTAATTGACAAAAATTCGTTGAACGACACCCGAGCGTTTACCGATGGGTTTGAGCCACTGCAGCTTGATGTCAAGGCATTGCTGGGAAACATCATCTCTGGCTACGCCTACTGTGCTGAACTCCGGGGACCCCGGTCAACCAGTAGCTTCAAAGCGTCCGATCTGCTGTCCGTCGACATCGATGAAGGGATGACCCTCGATCAGGCGGTCGACGACCCATTCGTCGCCGCATACGCAACGTTCATCTACACGACGGCCAGTCACACAGAAGCCAATCATCGGTTCAGGATCGGCTTTGCCCTGGAACGGACGATCGAAGATGCCAAGGAAATGCGAGCCGCAACGCGCTCGCTGATCCTGAAATTCTCAAGCGATGGTTCGGCATCGGACCCAACCAGGATTTTCTTCGGAAACAGGAAAGCCGAATACCTGTATTTCGACAGGGGCATTCCTGCGGCGGTGTTGGACGACCTGATCGCCCAAGGTATCGGAGCGGATCAATCCGACAAGGAATTTGGCAGGCTGGCCTCAACTAGGTCGAAGTTGACCATTGCCAACAACCAAATTTTCACGAATTCCAAGGGAATTTCAGGGTTTTTGAACGATTTTAAGCGCTCGGAAGCGCTTTTTTGCCCGTTCCACAGGGACACACATCCCAGTGCCTTCGTCACTGAGAACCGTCATGGACAAAAAGGAATTCGATGCTCGGCATGTGTCGAGAGCTTCTGGTCTACTGGGTATAACGACCAATACGATTTTTACAGTTTCGAAAAGGCCGCCCACGCACTGAAACAAATTCTGATACCGGCGGCCGATATCGACCAATTCTTCCCGTCTCAGGATGCTGCTGAGGATCTATCGGCAGCCAACATCTCATTCATCGAAAGGGAGCACCTGGAATCGGTGCCACTCCTGCCAGGAGCGACGTTCATTCGCAGCCCGAAAGGCAGCGGGAAGACCCAACTACTCGCAAACCTAGTTCAGGAAGAACGCGGCCGAATCTTGTTGATCGGCCATCGACGCACGCTGATCAGGTCAATGTGCAACAGGCTCGACCTAGACTGTTATCTGGACGATGAAGGCGAACAACCCCGCGAAAGGCTGGATCGATACGGCATCTGTCTCGACAGCCTTATGAAGATCAAGACCGACAAGCCGTACGACTACATCTTGATCGATGAGTCCGAGCAGGTGCTTGCTCACTTCCTGTCGTCAACCATGGCCGAGAAACGGCTGCCGATCCTGCGCAGACTGATCCACCTGGTATCCAGCGCGCACAAGGTTATCGCCCTGGATGCCGATCTTTCCTGGAATACGTTCCGGCGAATAAGCGAATGGCGCAAAAAGCCCGATCAGGCCGGAAACAACCACCTCGTCATAAACACGTTTCGAAAAAACCGTGGCTCCATCCACATAGTTTCCACAAAAACGCAGCTTGGTGGCGAGATTCACCGAGCAATAGCGGAAGGAAAGAGGTGTTTTGTCACCGCGAATAGCCGTGGGTTTGTCGAAAAGCTGGAGACAGCAATCCTTGAGAAAAATCCTGAGGTCAGGCTGATCACCATAACCTCCAATTCGGTTCAAAGATCAGATGACGCTATAAGATCGTTCCTCGCCAACCCCAAATCGGAATCAACGAAATACCAGGTTATTCTTGCGTCCCCTTCCCTCGGGACCGGCGTCGATTTCTCGTTCGATAACGAGGACGAGCATTTCGATATCGTTTTTGGCATGTTCGACCCGCTGGTTCTCACGCACTTCGACTGCGATCAGCAATTGGCCCGAGTTCGATCGCCCAAAGCAGTGCGAATTTTCGTCAGCCCAGCGAGGTTCTCATTCGAAACCGACCTGGATACCGTGACAGCCGATGCTCTGTCATTCGAGATGATGGGGCATCTGATCAAGGGCTACAATTCTCGTGGCAAGGTGGAATACAACGATCAGCAAGATACCGACCCGCTGTTGCGGATCGCAGCGGCCGTTCTGTCTGTCGAACGCGCTTCCAAAAACGATCTGAAAAACCACTTTATTACGTACGCAAAAAGCCAGGGCTGGGACGTCGTCAACGTAGAGAGGAACGACGCTGTTTACGAGGAGGGCAGTTTGGCCTGGGCCGCCGCCGGCGAGTTGCACAAGGAGCGAGCCATTCGGCGCCTTCTCGATGCGAAGTCCCTGACCGATGACGAACTCGACGATGTGAGAGAAGCCATCAAAGGTGATGATCCGATCGACGACACGACGCGCGCCTCCTACGCACGGACGATGATCGAGCGCTTCTATCGTGAGGAGATCAGCGAGGATTTAATCGCCCTCGACAACAACGGCAAAATGAGAAATCGAGTCCGGCTTTTCGAGCAGTTGATCGATAAGAGCTTGCTGGAGGCCAGGCTATTGATGGCTGAGGAATGGCTACCGGGAGATAGTCGGACTGCGGTGCTTTTACGGGGGCACACACAGAAGGAGATGATGGCCCTGGGCATCCTGGCGAAGACGCCATTCTATTCCGTCGGCAAATTCCATCTTGATGTCGAATGCGCGGGTGACGGGCTGGCGGATTTCGTCGATTATATGCAGGCGCACGCGCAGGCGTTCGAGACCCAGTTCGACAAGCCGGTCCGGGCCGATTTGGTCGAAAAACCGATGAGCCAGCTCAAGTCGATCCTGAAACTGGCAGGTCTGTCGACTTTCAAATCCAGGACCACGTCCGCCGATGGGGCAAAGACCTATTTTTATATGATCGATCCAGGATCATTTGAGAAAATGAAGGAAATCGCGGATCGCCGAAGGGTCTCCAATAAATCGTAGAAAACGTGAAAATTTATAATATTTTCATGGATTTGAAAAAGAAGGATAAGTGGAGATAATTTATATGTGCTCCAACGGCTCGGCTAACTCCCGAATTTATATAGAACACACATAAATTATCTCCACTTATCCTCCTTTTTAAATCCTCCTTTTCTTACATTTGGGTCGTGATCCGAATTGGCTTAACGAAGGTCCGGGCTAGGCCGTTGACCTTTCCGGTCGTTCGACGGGATGCCGTTGTCGATCATCAAGGAAGGAGATCACAATGGCATTCGAAGGACTGAAGCTGGTCGCCACACCGAAGCAGGATGCATCGGACCCCGCATCAAAACGTCGTCAAAGGCTGGTCATGCAGATCGACCATCAACTGTATATGGCCGAACCGGAAAACCAGGGTCGGAAGTTCCGTGGCCGCTGGTGGACGATCGACATGGACGGCAAGCCGACCCTTGCAATCAAGTACGGCAAGATTCCCCTGGAACTTGCCAAGGGCAAGCATGCGATCGCATGTGCCGACATCAACGGTGTGGTCGATGCGCTTCAGAAGGTCCGAGTAGCCGCCGTTGACGGCACTTTTGACACCCAGCTGGCCACGGTATCCGAGCAGGTCAGGGCTCGGTTCAAGAAGGGCCGCTAACCTTCACATGGAAAATCGACACCCTATCCCGCTAAAACGGCGGGATAGGCGAATTTATTCGCCCTTCAGGGCGGTTTCTGAGAGGGAAAGTAGCTGTTCAAGCCAGTCGTCTGAAAGCCGTTCGATGAGAACGTGAAGGCGACTCAGAAGCTGCCTGCATGCTGCATCAGTCTCAGCGCGACCCTCATCGTCCCAACCTACAAGAAAATTGGGCGAAACGTTCAGCGCGTAAGCCAACGAGACGAATATCTCGAAGGCTGGCTTGTTTACACCGGTCTCCAGCTTGCTCAGCGTCACCGTCGAGATGTCAGCTTTTGCGACCAGGTCGTCCTGGGTAAGGCCAGCCTGTTTGCGAGCGGCCTTCAACCGATCCTTAAAAAGTTCAGCGGCGATCTGTGATTGCTCACGCGGGGTCATCCCTCATCTGGTGGGATAAGAAATAGCTGCAGAACATATCTAACCGTATGTTTTTCTCGTTGAAAAACATACGAAGGTACCATAATCCTGAGAAACATCGTCCTGATAGATAAGTGGTTCGCTCGGCTCTGATAACGCGACCATGTTGCTTCAGCCGACGATCTCAACGGTGGGGATCACATGGAAGAAGCAGCAGCGCCGACAAGCACGATCGATTGCCCGTATTGCTCGGAGCCGATCAATCCCAAGTCCAAGAAGTGCAAGCATTGTGGCGAGATTCTCGACCCGCAAATGCGCGAAATCGAGTACCTAAAGAGCCAGAAGCATGCTCCCCAGGTGTTCATGAATGCCGGAGGCGGTGCTGCAGCCGCGGCAGCCGCGTCAGGAGCCGGGACTTTAAGACGCTTTCGTCACTGGCTGCACATCCTGTTGGTGATCGTTACCGGCGGTCTTTGGATCCCGGTTTACGTCCTGATGTATTTGTTCCGGAACAAGCGGTACTATTATTGAAGCCGTGTAGCTCGATGCTCCGTACACCATCCCAAACAGGCTTGGCGATTTCGCTGTTGGTCCTGGCAGCATTGTCGCCAGGCACCTCGTATGCCGACGACACAATTCGCATTCCGATCGAAAAGTACAATCGCGCCAGTGAAGTCATTATCCAGCGAGGGTACTCCGGCGAAACGGCCGCATGCGTCACCAATCTGGTCCGTTCGATCCGGGCTTATGCCGGCAAGCATTCAGGCTGGGTGATAACCATCAATGGGGACGAAGCCGTCTATTTCAACTCGCCGAAGGTCAAGAACCTGAAGCATCGGTGCGTCGAGGGTCGCCAGATTACAACCGAGAACGGCAAGGACGAAGTGGTCCAGGCGTTCGATGAGTATGGGCGCCCCACGATGCCGGAGCAATGATCCTGGTGCACTGCATCTCATCTCAACCAAGTTTCGTATGGTCTGTTTCCGCCCGTTCTCCTACCGCCGAAACGGTAGCTATTGACCAAGATCTCACAATTTATAGATATAAGGGATGTAGCAAAAGAATCCTTTGGCAGCGCAATGCTCATTGAAGAACTGAAGTTTAAGCTCGGAGCTAGCCCCGGCGGCGCCCCCCTAGTGCTCAACTCACCAACATGCACGGTATTTGTAGGCCCGAATAATTCCGGAAAGAGCGTAGTTCTGCGCGAAATTGCGCAATCCTGCAGCGATGGCCGACCCAGTGCGAATTTGATCCTTGATGAGATACGCTTCAAGCCTCATGACGCCGATGAGGCAAAGGCAATTTTCGACGCTTGGAAGGTGGAGCCTGATCCCGGCCAAGGTGTGAATCCTACCAATGCAATTCTGAAGCACGGCCCGTGGCGAGCTGAGTTGCATATTCCGCACTTCCTGGAGGCTTTGCGGGCTCCCAATGCGCCGGATCATCGACGACAGCACTACGCCAATTATTATGCCAGTAGGTTTCTGCTCAACTTGGATGGTCCGAGCAGGATCAACCTTGTCAATCCTCAGGATCGCGGAAACTTGAAAGATCCCTCAAGTTCGTTTGCACGAATTTTCACGGATGACCCTCGGCGAACGAAAATTCGCGAAGTGCTTTACGACGCTTTCGGCCTATACCTTGGTATCGATATGTCTGAAGCAAGCTACCTCGGTTTGCGATACGGTGAGTCCCCACCGCCGCCAGAACGCCGCGTGGAGGATGAGACGCTCGATTGGATGAGCCGAGCCCGGAACATCAATCAAATGAGCGACGGGGTGAAGGCGTTCACGGGAATTCTTATTGAACTTCGTGCTGGAGACCCTCGGGTCATCGTGATCGATGAACCGGAGGCGTTTCTGCACCCCGCTTTGGCTTTTAAGCTCGGGAAAGAGATCGCAAGAACGGCAGACGAAGTCGGCAAGCACGTTTTCGTTTCAACGCACAGTCCCCAGTTTCTCATGGGAGCGATCCAATCTGGTGCTGCGGTTAACGTAGTGAGGCTAACTTACCGGGACGGTGCCGGTAGTGCTCGAATGCTTGGGAACACGGATGTGAGGGCGATGATGCTCGACCCGCTTCTGCGATCTGCTAATGCCCTTGCGGGTGTTTTTTACGAAAGCGTGTTGGTTGCAGAAGCCGACGCTGACCGGGCCTTTTATCAAGAGATTAATGAACGACTTGTTGAGTTGTCGCCCGATCGAGGTTCACCTAATACGCTGTTTCTCAATGCCAATGGCAAAGACTCCGTCCATCGGATTGTCGGTCCGTTGCGTAAACTGGGCATTCCGGTTGCAGCGGTACTTGATATCGACGCTTTGAATCCTGAAACCAAGCTTCAAAGCATTCTTGAAGC
Organism: Mesorhizobium sp. PAMC28654; assembly: GCF_020616515.1. GTDB lineage: Bacteria > Pseudomonadota > Alphaproteobacteria > Rhizobiales > Rhizobiaceae > Mesorhizobium. The sequence continues at coordinate 3,910,009 of NZ_CP085135.1, read as the reverse complement.
ATGTGGATATCCGAAGCCATTCAACCACGTTCTTCAACAGCGCGGTGAAACTTGGAAAGCTTTGATTGACACGGGGGAATCGCCCAAAAGTGAGGGTGGCATATCCTTGGTTCAAGGGCAGGATTTGGAAAAGGCTGAAAACCTTTTAGATGCGCTCGATAAATACGGGCTATTTGTTTTACGCCATGGCGAAGTTGAGCATTGGCTTCCTACGCTAGAGGTGCGACGGAACAAGAAATGGCTACACGAGGTTTTTGAAGCGCTCGGAAGCGACCCCAAATCGCAGACGTACGTACGCCCTAGCACGGGTGATGTCTGGTCGTTCCTGGACAAAGTCGCTGCATGGCTGAAGGACAAGAATAGGCGGGGGATACATGCGCCTGAGGTTCAATCCGCAGTGACAATTGAAAGTGATCACCCTGTCGCAGGTTGACCTCAAGCACACAAAATCCCGACATGCCGATTGAGCTCCGTGGCCTCAGTGTCAGCTAATGGCGCAGGAGTCACCATGAGCATCTCGCAATCGATCGATCAGCTCTTGGATTTTTGCCGGGTTGGTTTCTTAGCCACGGGCTCAGCTGGCTCCTTCGGCTTCCGTCCCAGCCCTATTTTCTTCGCTAATTCCGAACGAGATGCCGCATAGTTGGCGGCAACCATCGGATAATCGGCCGGAAGACCCCATTTTTCGCGATATTCAGCCGGTGTCATCCCGTAGCTCGTGCTCAAATGGCGCTTCAGGGACTTAAATTTCTTGCCGTCTTCCAGTGAGATGATGAAATCGGGCGTGACGGATTTCTTGATCGGAACCGCCGGTTTCAATGGTTCTGACGCCGTTTGGGGCGAAGAACCCGCCTGCAATCCGCATAGAGACAGGTGAATTTGGGCAATTACAGCGGGGAGTTCGCCGGCAGGAACCGGGTTATTCGACACATATGCCGAAACAATGCCCGCTGTCAGCTCAACGAGCGCGGAATTAGTGTTTTCGTCTGACAATTGGCCCTCCTAGGCTGAAATAACCCCCTGATACGCGAATAGGCGGTTCATTAGCTGGCGGCAACCAGAAAAGCCCTGCCGATTATGATTTGCGAGTTTCGTCAAAGCCGGCCTGTAGGATATCGCACAGGGAGCTGATTGCCTCGTCGATTCCGGGCTCATTCCGCCTGTAAAAGACCCGTGTCCCAACCTTCGTCGCGGAAACCAGCCTGGCTTCCGTCAACCAGCGCATATGCAGACTGACGGTCTCTTGCTTAAGACCGAGCCGCCCGCAGATCAGCTTGTTTGTTAGGCCGGTCTGTGGCGCGTTGGGAACATCGGGAAAATACAGCCCCGGCCAGTTCAGAAAATCCAGGATTTTCAGCCTGCTCTCGCAAGCGAGCGCTTTTATGATTCGTGCATCCATTGTCATTTCTCCGTCAGGTTGATCCGACGGGCGGCGCTATCCTTTGGCAAGTGACCAACGACAACGGCGATCTTAACTAGTCGAGCCAGCTACATGATGTTGGCTTGAGTGGTTCGAAAGGTCGCAGATTTCGACCAAATTCGCTGGCCGAGAACCAAGGATCCGCCACCCCCCCCTGGTGTGCTCTCCCCAACTTATCTCTTAGTCTCTTGAGCTTACCTCGCCGAAATGCCAGCTTATCATAACTTACTAAACGACAAGGAAAGGAAAGCTCGGTGAACAATGATAGGGAAGTTAGAAAGGCTGTCGTATCTCTGCTGGAGCGCGAGGGGTTCTCAGTAACCTCTCAGCCCGGAGGAAAGGGCTCGCGCGACTTGTCTCGTATCCGGATTTCGAAAAACGGTGAGGCACTCACATGCGCCATCAAGACATCGACCAGCGGCCGGATATCATTCGTGCGAGATACGGACGGCACATTCAGGGTGCTCGATGAAGTGGAGCGCGTTATCCATGCACATCCGCTGGCGGACGATCCATCTCAAGTCGTGATCAGCATGTTTGACCAAGCTACGATCCGGAATGCCTTTGAAAGAAACTATCAGGCGCTGACCGATCACGACATGGGACATATACCGTCGTGGGTAAATCCCGACCCCTGGCCTGCTGCCGGTTTTTCGGACACCCGGTTAAGCTAGCATAGCTTGCTCCTCGAACTCGTTGGGGCTGAGATAGCCCAGCGTCGAGTGCCTTCGCCGAGGGTTATAGAAGCATTCGATGTAATCGAACACATCTGCCTTGGCGTGATCCCTCGTCCTGTAGACCTTGCGGGCTGTCCGCTCGGTTTTGAGCGACGAGAAGAAGCTCTCCATCGCAGCATTGTCCCAGACGTTGCCGGACCGGCTCATCGAGCAGGTAATGCCGTGATCGGCCATCAGGCGCTGGAACTGCTCGCTCGTATATTGCGACCCCTGGTCCGAATGATGGAGCAGGCTGTCTGGCTTGCCTCGGCGCCAGATCGCCATGATTAGGGCGTCGGTGACGAGTTGGGCCGTCATCTCGGCCTTCATCGCCCAGCCGACGACACGCCTGGAGAACAGGTCGACGACCGCCGCAACATAGAGCCATCCTTCGGCGGTCCAGATGTAGGTGAAGTCGGCAATCCACTTCTGGTTCGGAGCAGCAGCTTCGAAGGCGCGATCAAGGAGATTGTCCGACACGGCGGCTCGCTCGCCAGTGTCCTTCGGTAGCCCGCGGCGCCGAGGCCGGGCACGCAAGCCGTTCTCCCGCATGAGCCTCTCGACGCGATGAAGACCGCAGGAGACTCCCTCAGCCAAGACGTCGTGCCAGACGCGACGGGCGCCATAGGTGCGGTCGCTGCTCTTGAAGCTCCGGTCGATCCTGGGAACGAGCATCTCGTCGTGCTGGGACCGGGCGCTGGGGCTGCGGTTGAGCCAGGCATGGAAGCCTGAGCGCGACACATCCAGCGCATTGCACAGCCATGCCACCGGCCAGATCGAACGGTGCTTCGCGATAAAGGCGAACCTCATATCGCATCCCTCGCGAAGTAGGCTGCGGCCTTTTTTAGGATGTCGCGCTCCGCCTTCAGCTTAGTAACTTCCCGACGCAGCCGGTCAATCTCCTGCTGCTCAGGCTTCATTTGACCATGGCCGGGAAAGGCATGCTGCGGGTCAGCGCTCGTCTCGCGGACCCACTTGCGCAGCACATTCTCATGGAGATCCAAATCACGGGCCGCCTGCGCCACCGCAACGCCCCGATCCTTCACCAATCTCACCGCCTCAAGCTTGAACTCGCGGCTGAACTTCCTTCTCTGCATTCCCACTCTCCAGTTCCGTTAAACACCTTATCTCGGTGTCCACGAAACCGGCAGCAGGCCACTCGGCTGATAGCGATAGTCGTTCTTCTCGCTACGATTCCGCCTGTGAGGATGCCGCATCTGGTGGCTCTAAAATCATCACGAGTGCGATGAAAGCTCGCTCTATCATTTGAGCAATCGCCCTAGCTTCATCTACTAAACCGGAAAGTTCGTTGATGGTAGGAAGATCGGTTACGCGTTGCCCATCTTTCGTCGGCTTCCGCTTTATACCGAACCGGTCCGGCAATTTATCTGTGCCAACGATGACCATTTCCGGACCAATGCGCCACTCTCCGTGGACGATTTCGTTGCGACGCTCCGCCAGTGTCTTCGTGCGCTTGCAGATATCATCGACCAAGCCTTTGACGTTTTTGTCGTCCGTCAGCAGCTTCAGCGCCGACCCGTACGCAATTGCGAGGCTCTCGGGAGAAATGGTGACGATGGATAGAACGTTTGCGCCGAGTTCCCATACTTTCAAGCCTTGCAGTTGCAGAATGCAGCTGTAGAAATACCGAAGCTTGGTCGGTATCTTCTCAAACTCGACGACGAACGTCCCGACGAAGCGGTAGTGTTCCGACCAATCGACATCTCTAAACTCCGCCATCAGTAGCCTCGTTCTATCGCAATCGTGTGACCTTGGTCTCGTTGACCATTCTGGTTAGATAGAAATCCATCTCGCGCAGCAGCTCTTCCGATCGACGATAGTCTTTCTGATTGACCAATGCCTCTAACGTGAAATGCAATCCGCGATGCAGATCGTCGATTTGGTCCTTAAGTTCCTTTGTGGCTACGAAATTCATTGGATCCCCCCAGTTTGATGCCAATTCACTTTCGCCCAGCAAATTGAGATGCACAAGACATGCTTGCGCTACCATTCAGGCTCCGGCATGTTCGCCGTCGTCGGGAGCGGCAACCGGGGGAGGAAACGTTGGGCGCAGTAATCTTGATAGTGATCGGTCTCGCCGTGGTTGCCATGGCCTCAGCCAACTTCAAAAACCAGACCGGCGTTGATGCGCCTACACGAAGCGCTTTGAAGGGAATGCGGCGGCGCGCCCGAAAAGCCGGAGTCAGCGAGGAGCAATATTTCAACGGGTGGGTCGAACGTAAAAGGCGCAGAAAATGATCGCTGGAAAATGCCCAAAATGCGAAAAGCCAGTGCTGCGCGGAAACATTCACCGATGCGAGGTCGGACAGCCGGCAGCACGATAAAGTTCAGGCGATTTTACGGTCCTACCGCTTAAGCAGTCGATTTGCGAAGCTCTTAACTGTCTGCGCATGGAACTGTGTCCGTCGTCAGATCATTTGGCTCAGATTGGATCGCAGATTAGCGGAGTGTCGGCCTCATCTTGGGGTTGATGTTAAGCGGCGATCTTGCGGTGCTGCAAGCGCCGATGTTGGATGGTTTGGCGTTTGATCCTTTCTCGCTGTTTGATAATGGCTGCGGCCCTGCCGAAGTAGGCGTCGGCTGGCGTTACGTTGGCCAGGCTCTCGTGGTAGCGTCGATGGTTGTAATGTTCGACGAAGGCTGCGATCTGGGCCTCAAGGTCGCCGGGCAGAAAGTAGTTCTCCAAGAGGATTCGGTTTTTGAGGGTCTGGTGCCAGCGCTCGATCTTGCCTTGGGTCTGGGGATGCATTGGAGCGCCCCGGACATGGCTCATGCGTTGGTCCTGGATATAGTCCGCCAGTTCGCCGGCGATGTAGCTGGGGCCATTATCGCTGAGCAGCCGAGGCTTGTGGTGCACATGGGCCTGGTCGCACCCTGAGGCAGTAAGTGCCATGTCCAGCGTGTCGGTGACGTCCTCGGCCCGCATGGTGCTGCACAGTTTCCAGGCGATGATGTAGCGGGAGTAATCGTCGAGCACGGTCGACAGGTACATCCAGCCCCAGCCGATGATCTTGAAGTAGGTGAAGTCCGTCTGCCACATCTCGTTGGGTCGCGTCGTCTTGGTGTGGAACTCGTTCGCCGCCTTGATCACCACATAGGCCGGGCTGGTGATCAGATCGTAGGCCTTGAGGAGCCGGTAAACGCTGGCTTCTGACACGAAGTAGCGCGTCTCGTCGGTGAACCGTACTGCCAGTTCGCGCGGGGAGAGCTCGGACTGCTCCAGCGCCAGTTCGATGATCTGGTCATGGATGGCAGGCGGGATGCGGTTCCACACCCGGCTCGGCGCCGAGGGCCGATCCTGCAGCGCCTCAGGCCCGCCCTCGACATAACGGTCATACCAGCGATAGAAGGTCCGGCGCGGGATGCCCAGTCGGTCCAGCGTTTTGCGGGTTGGCAGGTGTGACTGCTCGACGATCCTGATGATCTCGAGCTTTTCGGATGCGGGATATCTCATTCTTGCTCGTCCCCATCCGCGATCATGCTTTTTTTGAGCAGACGGTTTTCCAGTGTCAGATCAGCGACGCATTCCTTCAGCGCGCCGGCCTCCCGGCGCAAATCCTTGACCTCGTCGCTGGTGGCAGCACGAGCGGTATCACCCGCCAATCGGCGCTTGCCGGCCTCCATGAACTCCTTGGACCAGGTGTAATACAGGCTCTGCGCGATCCCTTCCTTGCGGCACAGCTCGGCGATGCTGTCTTCGCCGCGCAGCCCGTCCAGCACGATCCGGATCTTGTCTTCCGCTGAAAAATGCCGCCGGGTCGCCCGGCGAATGTCCTTTACCACCTGCTCGGCAGGCTTCTTGGCACTTGAGGATTTAGGGCTCATCTTGGTTCCTTCGTCGTGACGACGAGATCAAAACCCTCCTTAATTCACAACCTCAAATCTGGGACACAGGTGCTGACGGGGAACACTTGCGGCACAGCTCGGCGATGCTGTCTTCGCCGCGCAGCCCGTCCAGCACGATCCGGATCTTGTCTTCCGCTGAAAAATGCCGCCGGGTCGCCCGGCGAATGTCCTTTACCACCTGCTCGGCAGGCTTCTTGGCACTTGAGGATTTAGGGCTCATCTTGGTTCCTTCGTCGTGACGACGAGATCAAAACCCTCCTTAATTCACAACCTCAAATCTGGGACACAGGTGCTGACGGGGAACAGCGGTTACGTTCCAGATGGACGAGGCAGGTTGGGGAGACCCGCTTGGTGTATTCGACAAAGCCGTCGAAGAGACGGGACGCCGGCATGAGAGACTGGGCTTCCTCAGCCCAGACATCGCCAATGGTGCCGCGCATTCTTCCATGCGGGGTTTTGTGCCAAAACTCCTTGCATCGAAGCTCCAGCCAGTCGTTCAGGGCTTCCAGTGATGGAAAGCGCGGAACCGGTTGAAAGAACCGATGACGCGCATCCTGCACATTCTTCTCGACCTGTTATAGCGCGACGATCTGGATGAGACGTGAGCGGCGATCTGGATGAGATTCTCAGGTCGCGGTCACGTGCAAATTATCATGCTGATTGTCGCTGGCAAGGCCTTCATCTATTTCTGATTGCCGCTCCGCGACAAGTTCGTGTTTGTTCTTGATTGTCGCGTAAGAGGCTGGCCTGCCGCGCTGGCGTTTGGCTTCCATGGCGGATCTGCGCCGGTAGCTTTCGACGTTCATCTCGAAGATCGTTGCGTGGTGAACAAGTCGGTCCACTGCGGCGAGGGTCATGGCGGGGTCCGGAAAGATTCTGTTTGGACTTGCTTCGGTAAAGTGGAGAGCGGGTTGCTCATTCGGCGGCGTTTCGCTCGAACTGCATCGGGCTGATGTAGTCGAGCGCGGAATGCCGCCGGATGGGATTGTAGAAGCCGTCGATATATCGGGCAATGGCGGCTTGGGCATCGGCGCGGGTAAGGAAAGAGGTGCGCCAGATCAGTTCAGTTTTCAGCGTCTTGAAGAATGTTTCGACCATGGCGTTATCAAAGCAATTGCCCTTGCCTGACATTGAGATGATGACGCCGGCGGCACGCAATTCGGCTTGGTAGTCGATAGAACAATATTGGCTGCCGCGGTCGGAGTGGTGAATGAGGCCGGGTTCCGGCTGCCGCATGACGAACGCCTTGTTGAGCGCTGCCAGAGCCAGGCTGCGGTGTAGCCGGTTGCCAGCAGCCCAGCCAACGACCTTGCGGGCAAACAGATCGATGACGACAGCAAGGTACAACCAGCCCTCCCGCGTCCAGATGTAGGAGATGTCGGCACCCCATTTCTGGTTGGGACCAGTGGCGGCAAAATCCTGGTCGATGACATTGGGGGCAACCGGAAAGGCGTGTTCGCTGTCCGTCGTGCGCTTGAACCGCCGCTTCTGTCTTGCCTGGAGGCCATTCTCCCGCATCAGACGCGCCGTTCGTCGCCGGCCAATGGCAAAGCCATTGTCTTGCAGTTCCCGCGTCATGCGCGGGCTACCATAGGTTCCGTTCGACAGCGCGAACGACGATCGCACATGCGCCAGCATTATCATGTCGTCGCGCTGCCGGCGGCACGCCGGCCGGCGCCCCCAGGCAAAGTAGCCGCTCGGGCTGACACCCAGCGTCGCGCACAAACGGTCCACAGGGAAATCCTTCTTCGCCTGGTCGATGAGCGCGAACCTCACCGACTTCCCTCCTTGACGAAAAAAGCCGTCGCCCGTTTCAAGATATCCCGCTCCTGCCGAAGGATTTCATTCTCCCGCCGCAGCCGTTTCAATTCAGCGGCGACATCAGCATCAGGCGGACGCCCAGGATCGCCCATCTCACGATCCAGCTGCCGACCCATCCATCGCGTCAGCGTCGAGAAACCAACACCAAGATCCTCCGCGATCTGCCGCTTCGTCCGACCGCTCGTTCGCACAAGGCCAACCGCCTCCGCCTTGAACGCATCCGTAAACTGTCTCTGTTTCGTCATCGAGGTCGCCTTTCATCAGAAGGAAACTCTCCACTTTTTCGGGGCAAGTCCAGGCAGCCGCTCAATGAGCTCGTCGAAGGCCCTGCGGTATTCCTGCCGCGGGAAGAGCTTGTCACGATAGACGAGATTAAGAAGCGCCATCGGCTTTTTGCGCAGGGAATGGATGACGTGCCGATAGTTGACGACCTGATCGTGCCTCCCGTCGGCATGGCCTCGGCCCCTGGGCAGCGTCATCAGCTTTGTTCCTCCCATAAAGACCTCGAGGCGATCATCGAACAGGCGGATGCGAAGCCGATGTCCGATCAGGCGGGAGGGAACGGTGTAGAAGACCTTGCGCAAGGTGAAGCCGCCGGTCCGCGACACGGTGACGACCACCTCCTCGAAGTCGCTGGTCCGCTGGTCTGGAAGTTCCTGCAGTTGAGGGCGTTCGGCATCGATGCGCTTGCCATGATTGGCGTTGTGCCGGCTGACGATCTCGTCGATGAAGGCTCGATACGCGCCGAGATCGTCGAAATTTCTGCTGCCGCGCATCAGAAGGGCGTCACGGATGGCATCCTTGAGATGGCCATGGCTGCTTTCGATCGAACCGTTCTCGTGCGCGATGCCCTTGTTGTTGCGGGTCGGCGTCATGCGGTAGTGCGCGCAAAGCTCTTCGTAGCGATGCGTGAGATCCTCCTTCGCATCGGCGCTGAGGTTGCGGAAAGCCGCCGACAGGCTGTCGCTGCGATGATAGAGCGGCGCTCCCCCAAGCGACCACAGCGCGTTCTGCAGTCCTTCGGCCAGGGCCACGAAGCTCTCGCCGCCGAGAATGACATGGGTGTGTTCAAAGCCGGACCAGGCGAGCCGGAAGTGGTAGAGTAGATGATCAAGAGACTGGCCGGCGATCGACACGTCAAGGCTGCCCATGTCGGTAAAATCCGATAGCCCGAGTCGGCCGGGTTCGTGAAGCTGGCGGAAGATAACCTCCTGCTCTTCGCCGTGGATGGCACGCCATGACCGGATGCGCCGCTCCAGCGTTCGGCGAATGCCCGCGCTCAGTTCCGGGTGCCGCCGCAGCATCTCCTCATAGATGGCGACAACACGGATGCCTGGCGCCGCCTTCAAAAGGGGAACGACCTCGGCATCGAAGATATGCTCGAGAGGGTCAGGCCTCCGCCGGCCACGAGCCTTTTGCTTTTGCGATGGCAGGTGCGCGTCCGTCTTGATGCGATAGGCCGTCGCCCTGCTGATCGACGCCTTGGCGGCGGCGACCTCGATAGAATTGTTTTGTCGGTACTTCATAAAAAGCCTCGTCTGATGATCGGTTACATGGCGACCCGGCACAAAGATGGTTCTCCATTCCAGAAAACCACCAAGCTACCGGGCCGACCGCGATCATAAGACGCTGAAAAATTGCGCGGCGGGGGGGGTGTAACTCCGGTCGGGCTACGCCCTCCCTTCGTCACACCCCCGCCGCCGAGTCTCATCCTGATTGACGCTGAGTCTCACCTTGTTTGTCGCCGCGCAACCTGTCCCTTCTCCCAGCCAGAGGCCGGATTGCAGAACTCAGGCTCGTAGAGATAGTGGCTGGCCATGGCCATGAAGCGGACATTGACGTCGCGCTCCTTGCCGCGGCCGACCTTGTCGATCGCTGTCCGCATATTGTCATAGATGCCGCGCCGGGGAACGCCCCCAAAGACACGGAAGGCATGATTATGGGCGTCGAACAGCATCTCATGCGTCTGCAGGAGATAGGCTCGCACGATGAACGCCCTCGAGTAGCTGAGCTTGCTATGGGCCACCTGCAGCTTGGTACGTTCATGGCCGATGATCGCCCAGTCCTCGGACCAGTCGAACTGGAACGCTTCACCAGGATCGAACGAAAGCGGCACGAATGTTCCGCGCCCTGTCGTCTGTAACTCCCTCTGCAGATCAGCCTTCCACTCCCGAGCGAAAGCCGCAACACGACCGTATGACCCCTCATAGCCAAGGCTCAGCAAATCGGCATGAAGCTGCTTGATCGTGCGTTTCTGTTTGCGGTTCTTTTTGGCCTCCGCCCTCAGCCAGGCTGACAAGCGGTCGGCAAATGCGTCAAGCCTGCTCGGCCGCTCTGGAACCTTGAACTTCGGCTCCACCTCGTCCACCCGCAGGTATTTGCGCACCGTATTCCGAGACAAGCCGGTCCTACGGCTAATCTCTCGGATCGATAAATGTTCTCGATAATGCCAGCGTCGGATCACGCTCAATAATGCCATGTCGATCACTCCGTAATCCCCGCTGAAAAAACGCAGGGTAAGGGTCAAACATGGGTCAATTCTCGGTGGAAATATCCTGTGTCGCCGGGTCAGTTCTCAGTGGCAATCAACAGGAAGGGGATAGATTTACCGGCTAGTCGAGTAAATCGAGCGGTACACTTGGCTTTCACCAATGACCGGGTCAGTCGGCCGTGGGCGAATGAGGCGGGTCGTGCCATCCTTGAAGAACACGTCGAAATGGCGAGCAGAGCGGTCAGGGATATCCGGGCCCTGAGAGCGACCGTTTTGACCACCCTGCGTCAGACCGTGCGCTTCTTTCGTTAGCTCGATCAGGTTCTCGGGATATGGTCGCCTATCACCCAGCGTCGCCACATTGATCACCGAAATCAGCGACTTGAGCCGGCCGGCCACCTGGGTACGAAGCCGATATCTGTCATTGCCCTCACGAGCGCGCATCTGAGCGACCAGGTCCTGGATCTCGTCGCGGCTCGCGTAGAAGCTTGCAACCTCGGCCTCAAGTTGACGGCGCTGTTCGACCAAACCAGCATGGTCGACGGACACCATCTCTATGTCGCGCTGGAGCTTGGCAAGCTCTCCTTTCAAAAACTCCGATGGCATGTCTTGATCGAGCAGCAGCCGGAACGTCCGATCTCGTTCTTTCTCAAGCTGCAGAATTCTGCCTTCCAGCGCCTGGGCCCTTTGGTCGATGCCCCCTGGCCCGGCGCTGTCTCCTTGAGCTTGCAGCAGCGGACGCAGATCGGCTTCTTCGACGAAAGTCAGAAAGGAAGCCTCGAAATCGTCATAGCGCCAGGCCATGTTGTCACAGCCAAGGCCCCGGTGAGCATTGTCGCATACCAAGTAGCTGCCGCCCTTGGGCAGGGATCCTTTGTTGATGAAATGCATCTGCGAATCGCAGTAGGCGCAGCGAGCCAATCCGGAAAAAAGGTTGCTGACGAAATTCCCCTTCCGTCCCGCGCCCCCTACCCTTCGTTGAGAGCGCCCCGCAAGCACCCTCAGGTAGAGCTCTTCGTCCACAACCGGGGGAAAATAATTCGGGATTGGTGCACCCGTTGGGACCCGTCTTCCGTCCAGCATCATATGTGGCTGGTACTCGCCAATCACAGCGCGATTTGTCATGATCTTCGTAACATATGATGTCTGCCAGCCCTTGGATCGACCAAAGGGCACAATGCGTCTGGCATTGAGCCGTCTTGCGATGGCGTAGCTTCCCAAGCCAGCCGCCGCATCCTCCAAGATCGACCGAACGACGGCGCTACGCGCGCCATCAAGAACAAAGGACTTCCGGTCGGTCGACAGATTGAGCCAAGCTGGGGCGAGCGCGGTCAGCTTCTGGTGGTCAGCTGTTTGGCGCTTGTTCGTCCAGGCCGCGCTCAGACGACGGCTCTTCGTCTGGGATTCCTCGTGGGCTCGACTCATGATCGCCAACGAAACGACCAGTTGGCTGAAATCGGTCTTATCCGCCGTATAAACTTGGCCGTCGACGAGTGTCACGAGCACCACCCCGGCCTTGATCAGGTCAGTGAAAAGCGAAAGCGACGTGAAGACATTTTGCCGGCTAAGGCGATCAAGCGACTCCACCAACAGGTACGAGCCTACCGGAACCTCGCCGTCTTTGACCGATTGCAGAAAACGGCCGAGGCTCGAAGCCTCCGACAGGTTGGCGCCTCTGAACGCCGACACCCCGAGATCTTCCAGCTGGAACTCCTCGACCAACTGGAGGTCGTGTTCTTTGGCGTATGCCTCCGACAGCTCAAGCTGACGGCGTCGGCTGTCGCCCTTCAGCTGAATGTCTGTGGACATGCGGATGTAGGAGTAAGCCCGGGGGCGCTTGGGTGCGGGTTCGGCCATGGTTGCTGCGGACTACATCACCAAAGGCGCGGCTGTCAATTAATTAGCCATAATGTCCTGATGGTCGGCCCTCCGGGTTCCGGAAAATCGATGCTGGCGCAGCGGCTACCGTCGATCCTGCCGCCGCTGGCGCCGAAGGAATTGCTCGAAGTCTCGATGATCGCCTCGGTGGCGGGCGAACTCGGCGAAGGCAAGCTGACCGACCGGCGGCCGTTCCGCGCTCCGCACCATTCGGCCTCGATGGCGGCCATGGTCGGCGGTGGCATACGCGCGCGGCCGGGCGAAGTCTCGCTCGCCCATCACGGCGTGCTGTTCCTCGACGAGTTTCCCGAATTCACGCCGCAGACGCTCGATGCTCTGCGTCAGCCGCTCGAAACCGGCGATTGCATGATCGCGCGCGCCAACCACCGCGTCACCTATCCGGCGCGCATCCAGCTGGTCGCGGCGATGAACCCGTGCCGTTGCGGCATGGCCGGCGAACCCGGTTATCGCTGCCTGCGCGGCGACCGCTGCCGCACCGATTATCAAGCCCGCATTTCCGGTCCGCTGCTCGACCGCATCGATCTGCGCATCGAGGTGCCGGCGGTCTCGGCCAGCGACCTGATCCGGCCGGACCGGGCAGAGAAGAGCGAGGCCGTGGCACTGCGCGTGGCGCGCGCCCGCACCATCCAGCACGAGCGTTTCGAACGCCTCGGCGTCGCCCGCGCCACCACCAACGCGCACTGCTCGCCGTCCATCATCGAGGCGATCGCGACGCCTGACGCCGCCGGCCTGTCGCTGCTGAAGGACGCCAGTGAAAAGCTCGGCTTCTCCGCGCGCGCCTATCACCGCGTGCTGAAAGTCGCGCGGACGCTGGCCGACCTAGACGCCAGCGAGACGGTCGGTCGCATCCATCTGGCGGAGGCGATTTCCTATCGGATGATGTCAGAGCGCGTGGCGCAGGCGGCTTAGAGGTCACTTAGGTTCGCTTCCCGACTCGGCGGGACAGAACGCATAATTCCCGTCAGTGCCCTATGCGGATGCCGATTTCTTTCGCGTCAAGATCAACAAGCAAACTGTTTGTCTCAAAGTATCGTATACCGACAATGCTATGGCCGATCGTTGGAGAGAACTCCAACTCGGAAGCGTATGACGTATCGAACTTCCATTCCCCCAGCATTGCGATTTTTACGGCTACCTTGGTCCCGACACCCATCGACCCATCTGAGTCCTTTGGCAGGTTGTCCGCTAACAGGATGGTGGAATTTCCTGTGTCGTAAACTGTCGGCCGGCAAGTTGTTATTTCTTTCAGCAAAATACACGAATCTATGGTCGGGAAATTATAGCGGTTGCTTGCAGCCATCCATTTCTGGGTGTTGAAATCACTCTTGACGCTTTCCGATATCCCGATGTGAAAGGCCTCAACTGTCGGACAGTTCGCATCCTCATTTGCGCAAATCCTCCAATCGGTGCCTATCGGAGAAAGATAGTATCCCTTCCGAAGGCCATTTCCGGCACTCACAGCGTCAATCGGCGATTTAAGCATCCTATTTGGCCCTCCACCTCCAATGGGAGAAACACCAAAAATGCCTTTCGGCCAGAGCCGGCCGCCAACTATTTCACCCGTACTGCGTTTGACTGTTTTATAGCGAATGAGAAACGGGACCAACCGGTCGGTGGCGACAGGGGAATGTGGTGAGCCGAAAGTCACACGAGCTAATGCAACGTTTCCGTATTCATCGTAGATCCCGTAATTCATGACCACCTTTTGGGTGGTAACGAATATTCCATCCAGTTCCAGGGTCTTGGTGATATGAACTCCTTCGGCCGAGCACAATTTGCGAGGAAGAACAGCGGCACAGTCAATAGTCATACCACTCGATCCTGTATCGAGTAGAATTGGCTGATTGATCTTTCGCGTCCCAAGCGACAGAATATTTACATACAGCATCCGAATGTGGGGCGGTTTGCCTGGATACTCCTGCTTTATGAGTGGGACAATCTGGGAAATACTATTTTCAGCATTTGCTGGCGAATAGCAAAAAGCCAAAAATAAAAATAACAAAAATGATATTAAGAAGGGGGTAGATCTTGATTCAGGAAAAAACCCGCCCAAAAAATCCGCTCCTCTTTAGAGGCAGTCTGCCTGATATTATTCGTCCAAGTCTCGCTTTGAAATACCAAAAGAAGAAATCGCAGTCAAAATATTGATATATTACTTGTAGGCCCTGTGGCCGGCCGACTGTACGACTCGGCCTATGCCGAAACGTCGGTAGCTGTTCAGTGCAGACCGAAGCCTACCCGACCCGATCTCGTGCCTTCAGCTCCAGCCGCCGCGCGTGCAGGACTGGCTCGGTGTAGCCGTTGGGCTGTTCGCGGCCCTTGAAGACGAGATCGCAGGCGGCGAGGAAGGCGATGGAATTGTCGAAGTCTGGTGCCATAGGCCGGTAGAGCGGATCGCCGACATTCTGCCGGTCGACGGTCGCCGCCATGCGCCGCAGGGAATCCATCACCTGGATGCGCGAGCAGACGTCGTGGCGCAGCCAGTTGGCGATGTGTTGCGAGGAGATGCGCAGAGTGGCGCGGTCTTCCATCAGCTCGACGTCGTTGATGTCAGGTACTTTCGAGCAGCCGACGCCCTGGTCGATCCAGCGCACGACATAGCCCAGTATGCCCTGCGCGTTGTTGTCGAGCTCCTTCTGGATGTCGGCGTCGCTCCAGTTCGGGCGTACCGCGACCGGCACCGAAAGGATGTCGTCGAGTTTCGCCTTCGGCCGGCTTTTCAGCGCCGCCTGTACGGCATGGACGTCGACCTTGTGATAATGCGTCGCGTGCAGCGTCGCCGCCGTCGGCGACGGTACCCAGGCGGTGTTCGCGCCGGCCTTGGGATGGGCGATCTTCTCGATCAGCATCGCCGCCATCAGGTCGGGCATCGCCCACATCCCCTTGCCGATCTGGGCGTGGCCGGCCAGCCCGCATTCCAGGCCGGTATCGACATTCCAGGCCTCATAGGCGGAAATCCAGGCGGCCTGCTTCATGTCGCCCTTGCGGATCATCGGGCCGGCTTCCATCGAGGTGTGGATCTCGTCGCCGGTGCGGTCGAGGAAACCGGTGTTGATGAAGACGACGCGGTCTTTTGCCGCGCGGATCGCCTCCTTGAGGTTGACGGTGGTGCGCCGCTCCTCGTCCATGATGCCCATCTTGATGGTATTTTGGGCCATCCCGAGCAGCGCCTCGACACGGCCAAAAATCTCGGCGGCGAAGGCCACTTCCTCCGGCCCGTGCATCTTGGGCTTCACGACATACATCGAGCCGGCGCGGGAATTGGCGCGACGTCCCTTCGGACCCACATCGTGCAGCGCGATCAATGCCGTGATGGCCGCATCCATGATGCCTTCCGGCACTTCGTTGCCGTCGCGGTCCAGGATCGCCGGATTGGTCATCAGGTGACCGACATTGCGCACCAGCATCAGCGAGCGGCCGGGCACCGTCAGCGTGCCGCCATTGGGAGCCGTGTAGGAACGATCGGGATTGAGCTTGCGGGTAAATGTCTTGCCGCCCTTGGTGATCTCTTCGGCAAGGTCGCCCTTCATCAATCCCAGCCAGTTGCGGTAGACGACGACCTTGTCCTCGGCATCGACCGCCGCGACTGAATCCTCGCAGTCCTGGATGGTGGTGACAGCCGATTCCAGGACGACGTCGGCAATGCCGGCCGGGTCGGTCTTGCCGATCTGGTTGTTTCGGTCGATGACGATCTCTGTGTGCAGGCCGTTCTTCACCAAAAGGACGGCATCGGGATTGGCTGGGTCGCCGCGATAGCCGGCGAATTGCCTGGGGTCGGCAAGCGTGGTCGAGCCAGCGCCAGCGCCCAGCCGCAGCGCGCCGTTCGCCACCGAAAGCCCGTTTACACCGGCCCATTTGCCGGAGGTGAGCGGCACCGACTCGTCGAGAAAGTTCTTGGACCAGGCAACCACCTTGGCGCCGCGCGCCGGGTTGAAACTCTTGCCCTTTTCCGCGCCACCCGCTTCGGGGATGGCATCGGTGCCGTAGAGTGCATCGTAGAGCGAACCCCAGCGCGCATTGGCGGCGTTCAGCGCATAGCGGGCATTCATCACCGGCACGACCAGTTGCGGCCCTGCGACCACCGACATCTCCGGGTCGACATTCTCCGTCGTCACGGCGAAGGCTGGGCCTTCGGGGACGAGATAGCCGATCTCCTTGAGGAAGGTCTTGTATTCATCCATGTCGACCGGCGCGCCATTGTCGCGATACCAGCCGTCGAGTTTTTCCTGCATGGCGTCGCGCTTGGCCAGCAGCGCCCGGTTCTTCGGGGCAAGGTCGTGGACTATGACCGAAAAACCGTTCCAGAATGCGTCGGCCGTGATCCCGGTGCCCGGTAGCGCCTCGCGCTCCACGAAATCATGCAGCTCGCGGGCGATCCGCAATCCGGCGATCTCGATGCGGTCGGTCATCAGCACGTCTCCAATACTTGTGGCCGGGTTTGCCGGCTCCGGGGCCTTTGGCATGTCGGGTTTGCCCGGTCAATTCGGCTTAAGGTGAAGGGGACATTTAGGCAAGGTTGGCGAAACAGCGTCCTTCTCCTCGTTTACGGGGAGAAGATGGCGGCAGCCAGATGAGGGGCGGCTCGACGTTGGCCGGAGAGGCGGCACGGTGAAACCATATTTCGTTGGCGCTGCCCCTCATCCGCCCTTCGGGCACCTTCTCCCCGAGAACGGGGAGAAGGAAGATGAAGACTATACCGCGATCCTTGGCCGCCCGGACGCCACCGCCACCACATGCGCCTCGATGAACATGCGCTGGCCTTCGACGGTTGAAACCCGGAAATCGGTCGCGACCTCGATCTCGGCGCTGTCGGTGCCGGCATCCCTGGCGCGCGCCGCGGCAATGGCGCGGACATCGCTTTCAGCCGACGCAATTGCTGCTGCCTCGTCAAGAAAATCGCGCACGGTTTCGCCGGAGGCGACACGGAACAGGCCTTCCTTAGGTTGGCTGACCCGTGCTTCGGCGGAGACCCGCACCTGGCCGACGACGGCGCCAAGCGCGTTGGCGACGTCGGTATCCTCGGGCACCACGCAGTCATTGCCGATCAATGGCGGCAGGCCAGCATAGTGCAGCGGCGCGGAGGCGCCGAGACCGATGACCGGCCGGTCGAGCGAGACGCTGAAGCGCGCAATGCCGGGATGCGCGTCGACGGCGCGCTGCACAAGCGCATGCGCGACGGTCGAGGCGCCATCGAGACCATCTTCCGCAAAGGCGGTTTCGAGGATGTATTCGGCCGACCAGCGCGTCAGCGTCACCAGCACCCGCTCCGAGATCGCTTCCGGCGAAGCGGCGATGGCTTGCCCCCGGCCGTCGCGCCTGCGGGCAAACAATTCGGCGCCGAGGCGTGCCGGGACCGCATCCCAGTTCGCCTGCTTGCCCAGAACATGGGCGGCGTCGGACGGCGTGAAACCAGCAACATGCACCAGCCCGCGCGACACCAGCCGGTTCAGGGTCGCATTCTGCGCATTCGAAGTCAGAAGCTTGTCGACGGCAATCGGCGTGGCGGTTATCACCTCATAGAGCCGCGCCTCGGCGCCGGTCAGCCCGGCGGCAAGCCTGTCGGGAACGCCTGTCCTGACGGCGAACCGGCCGTCCATGCGGCCCGGATTGGGCGACCGCAGCTGGCGCTCGAGTTCCAGGGTCACGGCTTCTTTATGCATCATGCCGGCCAGAGCCAGCGGCACGAGGCGGCGGGGCCCGAGCAGGATTTTAGGGATGAGCGCGCCGTCCTCCAGCGTCACTTCGGAATCGCCTCCGAGGCCGAAAGTGCGCATCGCTACAGCCTCGACCATGGTGCGAAAGCCGCCGACCGTGGCGCCCTCGGGATCAAGCCGCGGCCGGCCCTTGTCCAACACCGCGACGTCGGTGGTGGTGCCACCGATATCGGAGACAATGGCATTGTCGAGGCCGGTCATGTGGTGGGCGCCGACCAGGCTGGCGGCCGGGCCGGACAGGATGGTCTCGATCGGGCGCTGACGGGCAAAGGCGGCCGACACCAGCGCGCCGTCGCCGCGCACCACCATCAGGGGCGCGGCGATCTTGCGGGCTTCGAGAAAACCTTCGGTTGCCGCGACCAGCCGGTCGATCATCGAGATCAGCCTTGCATTGAGCAGCGTCGTCAGCGCCCGGCGCGGGCCGCCGAGCTTGGCCGACAGTTCGTGGCTGGCCGTGACCGGCAGGCCGGTCTTCTCGCGGATCAGGTCGCGGGCAGTGATCTCATGCGCTGGATTGCGGGTGGCGAAATAGGCGCAGACGGCGAAGCCGGATACCGATTTTTCCAGCTCGGGCAGCGCCGCCTCCAACGCGGAGAGGTCCAGCTTCGCGGCATTGCCGTGGACGTCATGACCGCCGGGGCAGAACACCACCGGATCGGTGCCCAATGCCGTCTTCAATCCGTCGCGCGCGAGATCCCCCTCGGAAAAGCCGATCATGATCAGCGCCACGCGGCCGCCCTGGCCCTCGACCAGCGCGTTGGTGGCAAGCGTCGTCGACATCGACACCAGTTTTATCGCCGCCGGGTCGGTGCCGGCCTTCGCCAGCACCGCGTCGACCGCGCCGGAAATGCCGACGGCAAGGTCGTGCCGCGTCGTCAGCGACTTGGCCTTGGCCAGCACCTTGCCCTTGTTTGGGCCGTGCTGGGGTCCTTCCATCTCGGACCACAGCACTGCGTCGGTATAGGTGCCGCCGGTGTCGATCCCGAGGAACAGGGGCAGTGGTTTGGTCTTGGCGGTCATTGGCGGATCCGGATAGGCGAGGAACTCTGGTTCCCCGCCCTTAGCCGATAGCGGCCGAGCGATAAAGCAATGAGAGATAGGCCAAGGGTGATCTCCCCCCTCAAGGGGGAGAGTCCCGCCTTCACCCCACAAACCCGACCTTCTTATGCGTCCCATCGCAGTAAGGCTTGTTGGCCGAATGGCCGCAACGGCAGAGGAAGGCGACCGTGGTCCGGTCGACCGTATGGCCGGTGCCGGTGACGATCTCGAGATTGCCTTCGAGCTTGAGCGGGCCATTCGTGGTCGGCTTTACGGTGAGCGGCCCATCCCGTGCTTCAAGCGCCGGCGTGTTCTTCAGCGCGGGCTCGCCGGTGGCGGCAAAGCCCGCCTTGGTGTGGCTGCCGTCGCAGAAAGGCTTGTTTTCGGAGGCGCCGCAGCGGCAGAGCGTGGCGCGGAAGAATGTCTCACCGTTGAGCACGATCTCGGCATGGACAGCCAGCGGGCCATTCTCCCGGATGCGCACGGTGTTGACCACCGGCGGGTTCTCCTGCGACCCGCCATCCTTGCGGACATAGGTGATGGCGCCCGAAGGGCAGTTTTCGGCGAGGGCCACGACCTTCTCGACGCTGGCCGCGTCGGGATGGATCCACTCGCCGGGCGCATTGGGCACGAAGACATGCGGATCGCCAAGCACGCAGTTGCGCGAATGAATGCAGCGTTTTCCTGAAAATCCGACGTCGATCTCTTTGCTTTCGACCATGCCAGCCATTGCTGTGCTCCTGTTGCCTGGAGCACGCCGCGTCCGAGCGGACAGACGCGGCGCGCCCTGGGTACTTGCCTTAGTGCAGGCTATGGCTTCGCCGGGAAGAGCGTCAAGCTGGCAAACCGGTCAGGGAACCAGATTGATTTCCTCGGTCTCGCCGCCGGTGCAGGTGTAGCAGCAATCCTCGCATTTTTCCTTGTTGCCGGGTCCAACGCCCCAATAGGTTCCCTCTTCACCGTCGACCCAGGCGCCGTAGCAGATCGATTCGCCCTGGTTGCAGGATATCGGCAGCTGCTTGGTCTCGCCGTCATCGAGGTAGTAGTCCTTGCCGTCACCCGGCCAGACATAGTCACGGTCCTGGCTGTAAAGCTCGACGCGCATGGCGTTGGGATGGCTGTTCTTGATGGAGAAGGTAATGTCGGCGGCCTGTGCCGCCGGTGCGAGCAATGCGGCAAGAGAGAGCGCGGCCAGCGTGCGGCGCGCGTAAGCATGGAACATGGTAACCCCCTGGAAAGAAACGGCCCGTCCGACCGCATGGACACCCATGCCATGCTGCGTTGATGCACGGAAGGGGGTGCCACGACCGGATCCTGATTTTTCGAGATGGCGGCCCGACCGCGGAGGTGCCGGCAGCGTGGAATCGTCCGCCGCCGAAAAACATCGTCGGCGGTCTGCCTCCTGACACTGCCCTGTCAGGAGGCCCCTGCTATGAAGACCTTGCATTCAAGGTCGGTTCTATCGAGGGGGGAAGGGACTATGAGCGGATTTGACGATTTCGATTTCCTGGTCGGCGAATGGTCGATCACCAACGAGTTCCTGCGCGGGCGGCTGATCGGTTCGACGGATTGGGAAACCTTCCCCGCCACCTCGCGCGTCGAAAAGGTGATGCCGATCCCCGGCGGCGGCTTCGGCGGCAATCTCGACCAGATGTTCATCCCCGTGCGCGACTTCACCGGCATGACGCTGCGCCTCTACAATCCGGAAACCGGCTTGTGGTCGATCTACTGGTCGGACACCAAGAGTTTCCGGCTGTTTCCTCCGACCGTCGGCCGCTTTGTCGATGGACGCGGCGAGTTCTTCGGCGACGATGTCGAGGGCGGTCGGCCCGTGCGCGTGCGCTTCCTGTGGACGACCGGCGCCAGCCCGCGCTGGGAACAGTCATTCTCGACCGACGGTGGGCAGAACTGGGAGCTGAACTGGGTGATGAAGTTCGAGCGGATGGTGGGATAAAGCGCCGCGCTTTGCCCTCCCCTATGGCTCCCTGCCCTTCGGGCGTTCAGGCCCTTCAAAAAGGTCCACTGGACCTTTCGATCCGCCCGAAGGCGGACCGGGCCTTCACCGTTCGTCGCTTCAATCGACAAATCGTTGTCGATTGATCGGCCCGCGGCCGACCGCTCCTCACTCCACCAGATCGATCGTCTCGGTCGAATGCTCGACGCAGGTGAAGCAGCACGTGTCGCAAGGCTGGTCGTTGTCCGGCCCGACGCCAGCGGAAATGCTATCATTGCCGTTCACCCAAGCGCCATAGCAGATGCGCTCGCCGGCATTGCAGGAGATCGGGATCGATTTCCGCGAGCTCGGATCGATGAGGAAAACCTTGTCGTTGCCTGGCCAGACGGTCTCGCGGTCACGGCTGAACAGTTCGACCGCGACCGCTTCCGTGCGCTTGTTCTTCACGAAGAAGGCCATGTCCGCCGCGTGCGCGGACGTGGTCAGAAGCAAGGCGGCGAGAGCGGCAATGCGAAACAGCGTCACCATGAGCACCTCCCGAATCATTCCAGCAGATTCGCATGGCCGCCCGTGCCTAGGAAGATGCAGCGCCCGGCTTCCCCATCCCGCGCGCCAGCCTCACCAACTCCCGTACCAGCAGGTCCAGATCCTGGCGCCGGGTGCGGTGGTTGTTGATGGCGACGCGCAGGCAGTGTTCGCCGCGCACCGTCGTGTCCGAAAGTGCTGCGATGCCCTGCTCCTGCAATTGCAGCATGATCTCTGTGTTGAACGCCTTCAGCGCCGCGCCCTTCATGCCGCCGGGCTGACAGCGGAAACAGACGATGTTGACGGTCGGCGGCACGACCAGTTCCAGCAGAGGCTCGTCCACGATCAAGTCGGCGAGATAGCCGGCCTGAGCGATGTTCTGGTCGATCAGCCGGCCGAACTTCTCGATGCCATGTTCCCTGAGCGCGATCCACACCTTGAGCGCGCGAAAGCCGCGCGTGGTCTGCATGCCGTAGTCGTGCAGCCACTGGCCGGAGGCGAGGCCGCGCGGCGTCGATTCCAGATATTCCGGCGTGACGGCGAAAGTGTTGCGATGTGCCAAAGCGTCCCTGACCAACGCGCAACCGACCTCGAACGGCGCGTGCAGCCATTTGTGGGGATCAAGCGCAACCGAATCGGCCCATTCGATACCGGCGACGCGATGGGCATTCCGCGGCGCAATCGCGATCAGGGCCCCGATGCAGCCATCGACGTGGAACCAGAGGTCTTCCTCGTGCGCCAGCTTAGCAAGCGCCTGCAGATCGTCGATCGCTCCGGTGTTGACCGTGCCGGCATTGCCGATGACGCAGGCCGGCCTGTAGCCCGCCTTGCGGTCCTCGGCGATCGCCGACCGCAAGGCCTCGATGTCGATCCGCAAGTCCGCATCCGTCGAGATGCGGCGCAGCGCCCGATTGCCGAGGCCAAGAGCCTCCATGGCCTTGCGATGGCAGGAGTGAAGCTGATCCGAGCCATAAAAGCGCAGTGGCTTCGCGATGGCGGCAACGCCGTGCTCGCGCACGTCGATGCCCGCCTTGGTGTTGCGCGCCACGGTCAGCCCGATGATGTTGGCCATGGAGCCACCGCTGACCAGCGTGCCGCTGGCCGAAGCTGGAAAGCCCAGCATCTCCTTGCACCAGTTCACCACCTGGCCGTCCACCAGGGCGGCGGCATGGTTGCCGCCGCCGAGGTTGGAGCCCTGGATCGCCGCCAGGAAATCGCCGAGCGCTCCGGTGAAGTTGCTCGATCCCATGTACCAGGACCAGAAACGCGGATGGATGTTGCCCATCGGAAAGGGCATCACTTTTTCCACGACCTCGCCATAGATTTCGGTCAGCGACGATGGCGATCGCGGCAGGGGTGCGGTGAAGGACGCTTTCACGTTGCCGGGCATCTCCTGCCACACCGGGCGATCCCTGACATCGCGCAGGTAAGCGACGGCATCGTCGACGATCCGATGCGACAGTGCCTGCACATCGGTCCAGTCCGATGGGTCGAGCGTTTCCTCGGCCACCATGCCGAGTGTTTCGTGTGCGGCGTCCATGACATGGCTCTCGTCAAGCCGCCGGGAACTGGCAGCCGGGTGTCGAGCGCGACAGGGCGATCTCGTCGGCGTCCATCTCCGCCTCGATGCCGTCGAACAGCGGCGTGGTCATGTAGCGTTCGCCGGTGTCGGGCAGCATGCACAGGATCACCGATCCCGCCGGCGCTTTCTCGGCGATCTGCCGCGCCACGGCAAAGGTGGAGCCGCCGGAGATGCCGGTGAATATGCCTTCCTTGCGCGCCAGCGCCGTGGCCCATTTGATGCCCTCGGGCCCGGCTATCGGCATCACCTCGTCATAGAGGCTGGCGTCGATCGCCTCCTGCAGGACATTGGGGATGAAATCCGGCGTCCAGCCCTGGATCGGGTGCGGCTCGAAGGCCGGATGGCTGGCGGCGGGTGCACCGTCGGCGCCGCGCTCCTGCACCTTGCCGCTTCCGATGAGCTGGGCGTTGGCCGGCTCCGAGAGCACGATGCGGGTCTCCGGCCGCTCGCGGCGCAACACACGGGCAACGCCGACGACAGTACCGCCGGTGCCATAGCCGGTGACGAAGCAGTCGAGCCTCGATCCGGCGAAATCATTGATGATCTCGCGCGCCGTCGTCGCCTCGTGGATGGCGGCATTGGCCGCCGTCTCGAACTGACGCGCGAGGAACCAGCGATTGGCCTCGGCCAATTCCACCGCTTTCTTGTACATGCCAAAACCTTTCTGGGCGCGCGGCGTCAGCACCACCTTGGCGCCCAGCATGCGCATCAGCTTGCGGCGTTCGATGGAAAAGCTGTCGGCCATGGTCACCACCAGCGGGTAGCCTTTTTGCGCGCAGACCATGGCCAGCCCGATACCGGTGTTGCCGCTGGTCGCCTCGACGATGGTCTGCCCCGGCTTCAGCGCGCCGCTGCGCTCGCCCTCCTCGATGATGTTGAGCGCCAGCCGGTCCTTCACCGAAGCCGCAGGATTGAAGAACTCGGCCTTCACATAGATGGTCGCGTGTGCCGGCCCGAGATTGTTGACGCGGATCACCGGCGTATCGCCGACCGTATCGAGA
Organism: Mesorhizobium sp. PAMC28654; assembly: GCF_020616515.1. GTDB lineage: Bacteria > Pseudomonadota > Alphaproteobacteria > Rhizobiales > Rhizobiaceae > Mesorhizobium. Next base: position 3,885,981 of record NZ_CP085135.1, on the reverse strand, counting down.
ATGCTGTCGAACAGGCGCCCGCGCCCGGCCGTGGTCCTGATTTTCTGGTGATGCAACATGTCGGATCTCCTGTCCTCACGGGCCGGTTACAAACCGGCGGTTGGGCGGCGAAGTCTTGAGACCTTGCCGCGCTATGGTTCCCTGACGTGCCGGCAACGCGGCAATAGCGGCATCCGGCGATGCGCCCTGTCGTTTTCGGTGATAGAGGAGATGCCGACTGGTCAGCGTGGGAACAGGCGTGGAAACGCACGTGGAATCCGCCCGATCGAGCCCGGATGGCTGCAAGGCTGGCCTTGCCGTGCGCCTTTTTGGGCCGCTGACGGTTATCCGCGATGGCGCGACGGTCGACCTGCCACAATCGCGCAAGCTGCGCGCGCTCCTCGCCTATCTGGCGCTGGCGCCGCATCCGGTCGGGCGCAGCCGCCTGTGCGAGCTTTTGTGGGATGTACCGAACGATCCCAGGGGCGAACTGCGCTGGTGCCTCAGCAAGCTTCGCGGTGTTCTCGACGAACCGGATTGTCGCCGTATCGAGACGCAAGGCGATACGGTCGCGCTGCGTCTCGAGGACGACTTCGTCGACGCGGTCGCCGTTCTTGCGGCGGCGGAGGATATCACGACGCTCGGTGTGCCGAGGCTTCAGGCTCTGGCCAGGCTATTCACCGGCGATTTTCTCGACGGGCTGGTGCTTGATCGCAGCCCGCATTTCAACAGCTGGCTGGTCGCGCAACGCCGCCGCTTTCACGCATGCCATGCCGCCATCCTGGAACATCTTGTCGCGAGCCTCCCGGCAGGATCGGAGGACGTATCGGCGCATCTCGACAGATGGGTGGAGATGGCGCCGTTCGACGCACGCGCGCATGCGGCGCTGCTGGCAAATCTGGCTGCGCGTAGCCAGCTCGGCGCGGCCGAGGCGCATATGACGGCAGCCGCCGTGCTGTTTAAGTCGGAAGAGCTGGATTTCGAACCGGTCCGTGCCGCCTGGCAGGCGATCCGAGGCGAACAGCCGGGTGTGGCATCGCGAACATTGCCATGCGTTTTGCCAGCGGCCATCACGGCGACCATCACGCCCGCCGATGCCCCCGTCGAAAATCGTCACGCCAGCCTTGCCGTGATGCCGTTTGTCGAAGAGGCCGGCACGGGCAGCGTTCGCGGCGGCCTGGCCGATGGCCTCACCCACGACATCATCACCCGCCTGGCCAAGTTGCGGGACTTCTTCGTTATCGCGCGCGGATCGGTCTTCGCGCTCGCCGAGATGAACATCGCGCCGGAGGATGCCGGCCGCAGGCTGAACGTCGACTATGTCACCACCGGCTGGGTACGCAGCCTTGCGGGCCGCATCATTGTCAGCGTCGAGCTTGTCGAGGTGCGCACGGCCAGGATCGTCTGGGCCGAGACATTCGAACGCAGGCCGGACGACATCTTCGCCGTGCTCGATGATATCGGCAACAGCATCGTCTCCTCGATCTCCATCGAGGTCGAGACGGTCGAGCGCAACCGCGCCATGCTGAAAGCGCCCAATTCGCTCAACGCCTGGGAGGCCTATCATCGCGGCCTCTGGCACATGTACCGTTTCACCCAGCCGGAAAACGAGCTGGCGCGGCATTTCTTCGAAATGGCCGTGCAGCGCGACCCGACCTTTGCGCGCGCCTATGCCGGCCTGTCCTTCACCCATTGGCAAAGCGCCTTCCAGCGCTGGGGCGATCGCGACCGGGAAAGCGCTCTCGCCTTCGAGGCCGCCGGCCGGAGCCTCCTGGTCGACGACCACAATCCGGCGGCGCATTGGGCCATGGGCCGGGCGCTGTGGCTGCGTGGCGAGCAGGACGGGTCCTTGATCGAATTGGAAAGAGCCGTGGATCTGAGCCCCAACTTCGCGCTCGGCCACTATGCGCTGTCCTTTGTCCACTCGCAGTCCGGCGACCCGATGGCGGCGATCGGCTCATCCGACCATTCGCGTCACCTGAGCCCGTTCGATCCGCTGCTGTTCGGCATGCTGGGTGCCAGGGCGATGGCGCATGTCCGCCTCGGCCAGTTCGACGAGGCGGCCGACTGGGCGTTGAAGGCGGTAGCCCGGCCCAACGCCCATGCCATCATCCTGGCGATCGCCGCCCATTGCCTGGCGCTGGCGGGCCGGCTCGACGAGGCGCGCGGCTTTGCCGCCACCATCCGCAGGACGCTGCCGCACTACTGCGCGGATGATTTCATCGGCACCTTCCGCTTCGAACCGGACGCCGCGGCGCTGTTTAGGCAAGGCGCCAGGCGGATCGGGCTGGGCTGAGGCGAACAGCGGCGACGGAGCGTCGCACCGGCGCCAGTGTCAGGATCACGATGGGCAGCCAAAAAGCCGCAGCCAGCGCGACGGGTTGAACATCTTGTTGCCTCGGATTCCGGCCAGGAGCCAAAGACGTGGTTTCCCCGCGGCTTTTATTTGCCGCGCGCCCGGCTTACAAAGACGCTGAACAGAAACTTGAGAAAGACAACCTTGCCCCTTTCGCCTTCAAACAGTCTCAAGTCGCTCGCCTCATTGCTGTTCGTGGCCGTTGCTTCCTGTGCAACGCCTGGCCTGGCCGCGGAATTCGATACCGGCATGATCCCGGGCGGTCACATCGTGTTGCCGGCGCAACCGCCGTCCGTCACCGTGTTCGTCTTCTCCGCTCTCGACGGCTGGTCACCGGCGGATGAGGATCTTTCGAAGCGCCTGGTGGACAAGGGCGCCGCCGTTGTCGGCGTCGACATGCCCAGCTACCTCGCCGCGATAGACAAGACCGATGGCGATTGCGTCTATCTGGTGTCGGACATCGAGACGCTGAGCCATGAGGTGATGCGCGCCGGCAAGGCTTCCGTGTACAAGCCGCCGATCCTGGCCGGATCCGGGACGGCCGGCGGGCTGGTGATGGGCATCGCCGCGCAGACGCCGCCGGCGACCATCGGCGGCAGCGTCGCCGTGGACCCGACCGAGACATTTCCGTCGAAGCGCACGCTGTGCAGCGGTGCGCCCCGGCACGATACCGCCAACGGCATTGTCTATGACCTGTTGCCTGGGCAGCTTCCGGAAAAGCTGAACGTCGTGTTCACACCCGCCGGCTCGGTCGACCAGCGCGGCCACATCGACAGCCTGATCAAGCAGGGCCACGCGATCAACCTCACGCAGAGCACCAGCGCGGCTGGGGACGCGCTCGAATTGGCGGTGGAAGCCTTGCTTGCTCCAGCAGCGGGATCCATTTCCGACCTGCCCATCGCCGAATTGCCGGCAACGCCGACCGAGGACACGCTGGCCATCGTCTATTCGGGTGACGGCGGCTGGCGCGACATCGACAAATCGATCGCGACCGTCCTGCAAAGCAAGGGGATCCCGACGGTCGGGATCGATTCGCTTCGCTATTTCTGGTCCGCCAAGACGCCGCAGGCCATAGCCACCGACCTGGAAAACCTGATCGCGACCTACAAGGACCGCTGGCATGTGAAGCATGTGCTGCTGATCGGCTATTCCTTCGGCGCGGACGTGCTGCCCTCCGTCTACAATGTGCTGGACAAGGCCACAGTGGCCGACATCGCGCAGATTTCCTTGCTGGGCTTTTCCACCGGTGCGTCCTACGAGATTTCCGTCGAAGGCTGGCTTGGCTCCAGCAGTGGCGACGAAGTCCCGACCTTGCCCGAGCTTCGCAAGATCAATCCGGCGATGATCCAGTGCTTTTACGGCGAGGACGAGGACGATACCGCCTGTCCGCAACTCGTGGGCACCCCGATACAGACGATCAAGACCACCGGCGGACATCATTTCGATGGCGATTACAACGGTTTGACGCAGAAGATCATTGACGGACTGCACAAGCGGCTGGCGGCTCAGCCTGCCCCTTGATTTGAGATCAAAATGGTGCGGCGCCCAATTGGCGCCAGAATCTGAGGGGAATTACGCCACCCTTCCAGTATAAAAGGCCGAGATTCGCAGTTCATCATCCACACGGGGATCACTCTCTCCGTTCGGATGCTGAAGGCGCTTCCTGGCCGGTGCGGAAAATCAGATCGCGCCGCAGGATATAGCAAGAGAGACGAAGGTGGGAATGTCGAATACAGACGATATGGTGATGGCGGAGCCGAAAGGGCTGCGCGCCCATGCCGGCAAGGTGCTGGCAATTGCCATGGCCGCGGCGGCACTTGTAACGCTTCACCAGATGATTTCGGGGGTAGACCCGTCAGACATCCGGCGTCAGGCGTTCATGCTCAGCCCGCATGCCATCCTAGCCGCCGTCCTCGCGACAGCAGCCAGTTTCGTGGCGCTGGGCCTTTATGACGTCATCGCCAGCCGCTCGGTCGCGCCCGGCCGCGTGACATGGCAGACCGCCGCCCTGTCCGGCATGGCCGGCTACGCATTCTCCAACCTGCTTGGTTTCCATCTGCTCACAGGCGGCGCCATTCGTTTCCGCACCTATTCGCGCAGTGGCCTCGATGCCGGCGAAATCGGCCAGATCGTACTGCTCACCTGGCTCGCCATCTGGCTCGCCTTCGCCGTGGTGGTCTCCATGGCGCTCATCTTCGACCCCGCGGGCATTCCGCTGATGGATCTGATCCATCCGGCGGCCGATCGCTTGCTGGGGGTCGCGATCCTGCTTGGCCTCATCTTCGCCATCGTGCGTGCGCGCAGCCATGCCAGCACGATCAGCCTGTTCGGCTGGACCATCCCGCTGCCCCAGAGAAACATGATCCTGCTGCAGCTGCTGGTCGGGACATTCGACATCGTCGCCTCCGCCGCGACGCTCTACGTGCTGCTTCCGGCCGATGTGTCGGTCGGCCCGGCGCTGTTCCTCACCGTCTATGCAACTGCTTTGGTCGTGGGTGCGATCAGCCATGTTCCTGGCGGCATCGGCGTGTTCGAAGCAACTGTCATCGCCGGCCTCGGACTGGCGGGCAGGGCGGACGTCCTTGCCGCTCTCGTCGTCTACAGGCTGATCTACTACGTGCTCCCCTTCGTCGTCGCCGCGCTCCTGCTCGCCGCGTTCGAATCGCGCTATTTCGTCTCCCACCTGCCGGACAGGCTGTCCGCGCCGCTGCGCAGCCTCAAGACCATGATGCCCCTGATCACATCAGCCATCGTCTTCCTGTCGGGTATCGTGCTTCTGCTCTCCGGCGCCACACCAGGCATTCCCGCCCGCCTCGACGCGCTCGAGGACGTGCTGCCGCTGTCGCTGGTCGAATCGTCGCATTTCCTCGGCAGCTTGCTCGGGCTGGCGCTGTTGATCGTGGCCTATGGTCTGCGCCGGCGCCTGTTCCATGCCTGGGCAATCTCCATGGTGCTGCTGGTGCTGGGCGCGCTGGCATCCCTGGCCAAGGGCATCGATTGGGAGGAAGCGATGGTGCTCGGCGCCACGGCACTGTTCCTGCTTTTGTGCCGGGACGCGTTCTATCGTCGGGCCCCGCTGGATGTCTCGAGAGTATCCTGGCGCTGGCTCGGCCTGATCGGCCTGGTCGTGGCCGCCACCACATGGCTCGGCTATTTCTCCTATAGCGACGTGGAGTATTCCAACCAGCTGTTCTGGCAGTTCGAGTGGAGCAGCGACGCGACGCGCTTCCTGCGTGCGACGATCGGTCTGGCAATCGGCGTGATTGCCCTCGCCATGTATCGCGTCGTCCACCAGCCCGGCGGCGGCAAGGCGCGGGCCAAGACCGAGGTTCACGCTGATATCGCTGACATAGTGGCGCTGTCGCCGGACACGCAGGCCAACATTGCCCTGCTCGGCGACAAGGAGTTTCTTCTGTCGTCCAGCGAAAAGACCTTCATCATGTATGGCCGGGCCGGCAATTCGCTGGTGAGCATGGGCGACCCGATCGGCAATCCGGCGGAAGCCAACGAGCTTGTCTGGCGGTTCCGCGAAGTGGCCGACAAGCAGGCCAAACGCGCTGTCTTCTATGGCGTGCAGCCGGAGAACCTGCCGCTCTACCTGGACATGGGCTATTCCCTGCTGAAGCTTGGAGAGGTGGCCAGGGTCAATCTCCAGGCCTTCAATCTCGAGGGCCAGAAGAACCAGGAATTCCGCTACGCCGACAGGCGGGCGACCCGCGAGGAAATCACCTTCGAGATCATTCCCGCCGCGCAGGTACCGTCGATCATGGGCGAGTTGCGCGAGGTTTCCGATACCTGGCTCAAGGAGAAGAACGGCTCCGAGAAGGGGTTTTCGCTCGGCCATTTCGACCCAGCCTATCTCGCCCGGTTCGATTGCGCGGTCATGAGGCAGCACGGGCGCATCGTGGCGTTCGCCAACATATGGCGCGGCGGCGGCGTCGAGCTGTCGGTCGATCTCATGCGCTACAAGTCGGGCGTTTCGAAAGTGCTGATGGACGCCTTGTTCGTCCGGCTGTTCCTCTACGGCAAGGAACAGGGCTACGCCTGGTTCAACCTGGGAGCGGCGCCGCTGTCGGGAATCCCCGACCATTCGCTTGCGTCGCGCTGGAGCCGTCTTGCGCGGCTTGCCTTCCGCTATGGCGATGAGTTCTACAATTTTGGCGGCTTGCGCGCCTTCAAGCAGAAGTTCTCGCCCGTCTGGACGCCCCACTATCTTGCCTGCCCCGGCGGCTTCAACATTCCGCAGGTGCTGCTCGACATCAATTTCCTGGTCTCGGGCGGCCTGGGCAGGCTCATGGGCGCCAACAGCAACAAGGCGCCGGGACAAAAGTCCGAAGCCGCGTGATGCCGGCCAGTCGCAACCGAACGGTCGCGACTGGCTCCCGTTAACGAAGTCGGAAGGAGTTGTTTAACCGTTCGCGGCTATGTCTTCCCCCGAGGGGCAGCAGCAAAGTGAGTACAATGAGCGACAGCCCTGAAAAGCGCAGCGAATGGCGCGCCATTTTTTATGTCCAAGCCCGCGTTGCCATCCTGTTTGTGCCGGTTGTTGCCAGCCTGCTGATCATAGCAGCACTTGCCGGAAACGAACGCAAATCCGTTCCCGACGTCGACCGGACCGTCACAGGGTCCTTGAGATAGCGGGCTCGGCTCAATAAAAGCGCGGGATGGGACCGTTCTGGGGCGTGGTGCGGTCGCCAAGGTCCAGGAAGACCTCATCGACATAGCACCATCCCCAGCCTTCCGGCGGATCATAGCCTTCGATGACCGGGTGGCTGGTGGCGTGAAAATGCTTGGTGGCGTGGCGGTTGGGCGAGTCGTCGCAGCAGCCGACATGGCCGCAGGTGCGGCACAGCCGCAGATGCACCCACCACGATCCGCTCTTCAGGCATTCCTCGCAGCCGAGCGCGCTCGGCGTCACATCCTGAATATGCGCCGCATGTTTGCATTCATCCGCCATCACACTCTCCCGTTCCGTTCAGGCGAGGCGGCGTGGCTGCCGTCCTTCGCAAGATAAGCATGCAGCGCCGCCACCACCTGCGCGCCCTCGCCGACAGCCGCCGCGACACGTTTGACCGAGCCGGAGCGAACGTCGCCGATGGCAAACACCCCGCTGCGGCTTGTCTCCATCACACCGTGTGTCGATCCTATGTCCGATCCGGTACGGACGAAACCCTTCGCATCCAGCGTCACGTTGCAGTTCGCCAGCCAGTTGGTATTGGGGTCGGCGCCGATGAACAGGAAGAGATGGCGGATCGAGCGTGTCGTTTCCAAACCGCTAACGCGGTTGCGCCAGCGTACGGTGGCAAGATTGCCCTCGTCGCCGTCCAGCGCCTCGATTTCGGTCTCGGTCAGCACCTCGATATTCGCTTGCGCCTTGATGCGTTCGACCAGATAGCGCGACATGCTTGCATCAAGGCTGCCGCCGCGCGCCAGCAGCGCCACCTTCCGCACATGGCTTGCCAGGTAGACCGCCGCCTGCCCTGCCGAATTGCCGGCGCCGACCAGCGCCACTTCCTGGCCGGCGCAAAGCCGCGCTTCGATCGGCGACGCCCAGTAGTGCACGGACGTTCCCTCGAATTGCGCCAGGTTGGCGAGATCGAGACGGCGATAGCGCGCGCCGCTGGCGATCACCACCGTGCGCGTCCGCACGGTCTCGCCGTCGCCGACATCAAGCCTGTAACAGGCGCCTTCGGTCGCGGAGCCCAGCAGCTTCGCCTCGTCCGGTATCACCATCTCGACGCCAAACTTCTGCGCCTGGTTGTAGGCACGCGCCATCAGCGCCATGCCCGAAATGCCCGTCGGGAAGCCGAGATAGTTTTCGATGCGCGAGGAGGCGCCGGCCTGTCCGCCGAAGGCACGGCAATCGAGCACGATGGTCGACAGCCCCTCGGAAGCCGCATAGACCGCCGCCGCCAGCCCGGCCGGTCCCGCGCCGATGATGGCGACGTCGTATAGCCTGGAAGCATCGATCGGCCGCAGCAGCCCGATGCAGCGAGCGAGGTCCTTCTCGCCGGGATTGAGCAACAGCCTGCCGTTCGGACACAGCACGATCGGCAGATGATGGGGGTCCACGTCGAAGCGCTCGACCAGGGTTTTGGCGCAAGGATCAGCAGCGGAATCAAGCACGCGGTATGGCTGGCCGCTTCGGGCCAGGAAACCCTGCAGCCGCAGCACGTCGGCATTGTCGAGAGGGCCGATGATGATCGGCCCGCTGGTGTCGCTTTCCAGCAGCCCGACACGGCGCAGGATCAGCGCCCGCATGATGCGTTCGCCGAGATTGGCTTCCTGCACCATCAGGTCCCGCAGCCTCTGCGAAGGGATGACAAAGGCCTCCACGGGTTCGGCGGCCTCCGCGTTCACCAGCGAGGGGCGGGCCGAAAGCTGCGCCAGCTCGCCAACGAAGCTGCCGGGACCATGGGTGACGATCGTCTCGCGCCGGCCGAGCCCGCCATCCTGGGTGATGTCCACACTGCCCGACAGGACGACGATCAAACCAGGCGCCACGTCGCCGGCCTTGATGATGCGTTCTCCGGTGGCATAGGCGCTGGCCTCGCCGAAACGGCGCATGCGATCGATATCCGCCTGGGGCAGCGTCGGAAACGCCTGGTCACGACGGGCACCGAAGATCGGGTTGATGGCTTGAGACATGGTTTTGAACGTAGCGCCATGATCCTACGGTTTGAAGCGGTTTGTTGAGCGCCTAGCCGCGAGGAGAGGTGGGCTGGCCGCCGCCCTGCTCGTTCCGCGATAACGATCTGGCGCCACATACCGCAAGGATCGGTGCTGTCGGCGGCCACAAGCGCTGACAGCCAATTGTCAGCTGTGTCGTGGCACATTGTTTCCGAATTGCCGCAAAGCCGACTCGCCGGCGCATGACCCAGTGTGGAACGCAGCCCATGAAACAGATTGCCTTGTCGCTTTTCGTGATCGCGTCTTCGGGTGCCTACGTCTGGGATCAGGCGGGCAGGGCCTCCGCCGGCGATGCAATCGACACCGCAGGACCCGCCAGTGCCGCCGACGGGAACGTGCTCCCGCCCCCTGCTCCGGCCAGCCCGATTCCAACGGGTCTCGTTGCGGCATTTGCCGCGCCATCGCCTGGGATTCCCCAACAAAGTGTGGGGTTCGAGTCTGCGGCGATCACGCCGACCATGGTCGCCAGCGAAACCACGGCGGCGATCACTGTTCCCATGCAAGAGCCACCAGCTGCCGAGAAGCCGCCTGCAGTCAGCCAGCCGGGGATTTCCCAGACGTCTGTTGCACCGCCGGAACAGGCGCCAGCCCAGCTTGTCGCCAATGCCGTGCCGCAGGCGGCGTCCTTCGCCATAACTCCGGCCGTCTACATCCCCATTCCCCAGCCGAGGCCGGATTATACGCAAGCAACCGCCCGCATCATCAAGGCCGCCATGAAGCCGGCCGTGAGTGCCGGCACCAAGCCGCCAGGGCACGGCTTTGCCGACGGCACCTACACCGGCCCTGTCGCCGATGCCTATTATGGCCTCATCCAGATTCAGGCCTCCGTCCAGGGCGGCCGTCTCACATCCCTGAGAATACTGAAATTCCCGAATGACCGCCGCACCTCGATCAGCATCAACCGGCAGGCGCTGCCCATGCTGCGTGACGAAGCGATCAGCGCGCAGAGCGCCAATGTCGACATCATTTCGGGCGCCACGCTGACCAGCAGGGCCTTCATCCAGTCGCTTGGCGGCGCGTTGAAGAAAGCGTCGTCCTAGTCCATGCGCGACACGCGGATATTGATGGGCATGCCTATCACCGTCGACATCGACGGTGCCTCGGGCGGCGTGCTTGTCGACACTGTCTTCGACTATTTCGAGCAGATCGACCGACGCTTCAGCACCTACAGGACCGACAGCGAGATTTCGACCATCAACCGGGGTGATCTTCCTGTCCGCGACTGGAGCGGCGAGATGATGGAAGTCCTGGCCCTCGCCGCCCGGACGAGAACCGAGACGGACGGATATTTCGACATCCGCAAGCCCGACGGTTCGCTGGACCCGTCCGGCATCGTCAAGGGCTGGGCCATCCGCAATGCGGCCGGGATCGTTCAGCGGGCCGGCATCAGTGATTTCTTCATCGAGGCCGGCGGCGACATCCAGTCCCTCGGCAGGAATTCGTTGGGACTCGACTGGAGCGTCGGTATCCGCAATCCCTTCAATGCCGATGAGATCATCAAAATCGTCTATCCGCGCGGACATGGCGTCGCCACTTCCGGCACCTATGTGCGCGGGCAGCACATCTATAATCCGCGTGGGATTGGCGATCTGATCACCGAAATCGTCAGCCTGACCGTCATCGGGTCGGATGTGTTCGAAGCAGATCGCTTCGCCACGGCCGCCTTCGCCATGGGCCGGGACGGCATTCTCTTTCTCGAGCAGACGCCGGGTCTGGAGGGCTACGTTGTCGACAGCAACCGCCGCGCCACGCCGACAAGCGGCTTCGGAGCCTTTTGCCAACCATGATCAGGACCCTCGACCGGTTTCTCGACCATCAGACCATGTATCGGCTGGTCCTCTACTATCTGATCGCTTTGCTGGGTGCGGCCCTTGTGCTCGGCTTCTTCAAGCTTGTACCGCATGACCCGGTCGCGCTCGCCTTCACCACGGGATTGATGCTGGCCTCCTGCTGGATCAGCAACAGGGTTTTCGCTTCTGTCTTCAAGGTTCCGGCCAACAACGAGTCCGTCTATATCACGGCCCTCATCCTGGCGCTCATCCTCGATCCGGTCGCAGTCACGGACCTCAAGGGGATCGGCGCGGTGGTGCTCGCCTGCGTCTGGGCGATTTCATCCAAGTTCATCCTCGCCATCGGCAGGAAGCACCTGTTCAATCCCGCGGCGCTGGGCGTGGCGTTGACCGCGCTGCTGCTCGACCAGTCGGCCACCTGGTGGGTCGGAGGCAATTTGCCATTGCTTCCCGTCGTGCTTGCCGGCGGCCTCCTCATCGTGCGCAAGCTGCGCCGGCTTGATCTGGTCGCAACCTTCGTAATCGTGGCGCTGGCCACCATCCTTGCAACCACCGAGCCATCGCAATACGCCACCGCGCTGACGGAGACGCTGGGGTCGTCCCCGCTGTTGTTCTTCGCCTTCGTGATGCTGACCGAGCCGCTGACGGCGCCGACGACGCGCTGGCCGCGCATCGCCTTCGCCGCCATCGTCGGCTTTCTGTTCGCCCCCAACATCCATGTCGGCTCTTTCTATTTCACGCCGGAGCTGGCGCTTCTGGCGGGCAATCTCTTCGCCTACGCGGTGAGCCCGAAAGGGCGTTTCGTGCTTACGCTCGAACGCATCGAGCAATCGGCCGTCGACAGCTACGACTTCATCTTCAGGTCACCGCGCAAGCTCGCCTTCCAGGCCGGCCAGTATCTGGAGTGGACGCTGGGTCTCGACCGTTCGGACATTCGCGGCAACCGTCGCTATTTCACGGTCGCATCGGCGCCCACGGAGCAATCCGTGCGGCTTGGAGTCAAATTCTATCCGCAATCAAGCGCCTTCAAGCAGGCGCTGGGTACGATGAAGCCGGGCAGCACGATCCACGCATCTCAGCTGGCCGGTGACTTCACCCTGCCGACCAATCCCGAAACCAGGATCGCCTTCCTGGCCGGCGGCATCGGCATCACGCCATTCCGTTCGATGCTGCAATATCTCATCGATAGCCATGAAAAGCGGCCGATCGTCGTCCTCTACGGAGCCGAGACCCAGCAGGACATCGCCTATCGCGACGTGCTCGACACGGCGAGACGAGAACTGGGCATCAGGACGGTGTTTGCCGTGGCCCGGGGGGCCGAGCGCGGCCAATATCCCGGCTACATCGACGCGCGTCTGGTGCGCCTCGCCATCCCCGACTATCTGGAGCGGACCTTCTACATTTCCGGCCCCCAGGCCATGGTCAAGGCGTTGCGCCAGAAGCTGCTGGCCATGGGTGTTCGCCGCTCAAAGATAAAGGTCGACTATTTCCCCGGCTTTGCCTGAATCAGCCGTGCCGGGGCAGGGCGATGGTCACCACTAGGCCGGGATCGGCATTGGTCATCGTCAGGCGTCCGCCATAGGCTTCGACGATGTCTGAAACGATGGCCAGGCCCAGCCCACTGCTGCCGCCCTTGCTGTCCAGTTGCACGCCGCGCGACAGAGCGGATTCCCGGTCCGCATCGGGTATGCCCGGGCCGTCATCGGCGACGGCGATGGACACCTCGCCGTCGCTTGCCCAAGCATTGACCTGAACCGACGATCTTGCGAAGCGCGCCGCATTCTCCACCAGATTGCCCAGGATCTCCGATAGGTCTCCCTCGTCAACCGGCGCCATGAAATCCTCCGCGACGTCGCTCAGGAAGGCGAGGTGCTTGCCGCTCGGCGTGCGCTTGATGACGGCGATGACGCCGGCAGCGGCTTCCCCGACCCGGCATGATGCCTTGCTGGAAACGCCGGGCGCCAGACGGGCGCGCGCCAGTTCCCGCTCGACATGGCGACGGATCGCTCCGGCGCTCTTCTCGATCTCATCGGCGAGCTCTGTCTCGCCCTTCTTGCGCAGGGCCCGAATGTCGGCCGACAGCACCTGCAGCGGCGTCTTCAGGCCGTGTGCCAGGTCGGTGGCGCGCGACCGGGCCCGTGCGAGCGCCTTCTCCTGCGCATCGAGGAGGCGGTTGATTTCGTCGGCGAGCGGCTGCACCTCGCTTGGCGCCACCACCTCAAGCCGCGCGGTTCGCTGCGCGATCACGTTTCGAACGGCGACCCTCAGGTTTTCCAGCGGCGCAAGGCCAACGGTGATCTGGATGAAGAAGGCCGCCATGAGAGCGGCGGCGAGCACGATGAGCGCCGGCACGAGATCCCTGACATATTCGCGCACCGACACCGTGACGCTGCGATGGTCTTCCGCCACGATGGCGCGAAACGACCGGCCGTCGGCATCGGTGATGGTGCGCACCACGGCTACGGTGAGTTCGCCACCTGGCCCCCTGAGCTCCTCGATCTTTCTCAGTTCGCCGCTCGCCCCTTGGTCAGGCAAGGCAAGCGTTGCGTCCCACAGGGATCGCGAGCGGACCAGAATATGGCTGGCCAGGTCCTCCACCTGCCAGTAGTGACCCGACAGCGGGTTGGTGAAGCGTGGGTCGGTCAGGCCCGGCGCGATCGACAGCCGGCCGTCTGCCGCGAAGCTGGTCGCACCGATCAGTTCGTTGAGATCGACGGTCAGCTCGCTGACGACACGCCGTTCGACATTCAGTTCGAACAGATAACGCAGTCCGACGCCGGCGATGGCAAGGGCGACGAGGATCGAGATGGTTGCCGCCGACCAGAGCCTGAAGCGGATCGAGTTCGGCATCAGGAAGGCTCGTCGGGCACGAAGTACCCGAACCCCCGCCGCGTCTCGATGACATCGTTGCCGAGCTTGCGTCGCAGGCGCGCGACGATCACCTCGATTGCGTTGGGATCGCGGTCATTGCCCGAATCATACAGGTGCTCCGCCAGTTCGGTCGGCGCCACCACGCGCCCGGCATGATGCATCAGGAACGCCATCAGCCGGTATTCCAGCGGAGACAGCGCGACGGGAACGCCGCGCAGCGAAATGCGCATCTGGCGCGTGTCGAGAAGCAACGGTCCGGATTTCAGCACTGGCGCCGCCTGGCCTGTTGAGCGCCTTAGGATCGCGCGCAGCCGAGCCAGCATTTCCTCCATTTCAAACGGCTTGGGCAGATAGTCGTCCGCACCCGCGTTGATGCCTTCGACGCGCTCGGTCCACAGGCCCCTTGCCGTCAGGATCAGGACGGGAAAGCGGCGCGCATTGGCCCGCCAGCGTTTCAGCACCGTTAAGCCATCTAGCTTCGGCAATCCGAGATCCAGAATCGCGGCGTCGTAATTCTCGACGTCGCCCGCGAACCAGGCTGCCTCGCCGTCGCGAACGGTGTCTACCGCCATTCCCGCGGCCTTGAGGACCGCCGAGATGTCGCTCGCGATGCGTGGCTCGTCTTCGGCGAGGAGGATCTTCATCGGTCGCCGCCCCTGCCGCGCATCAGCACCCCGGCACCGGCGTCCACATCGACGATCCTGCGGCGTCCGTCGGTGTCGACGACCTGGAACCGATAGACCCACCTGGCGCCTATCCGGATGAAATCGATGGCCACGATGTCGCCGGGAGCCTCGGCGCGAACCACGCCCAGTATGTTGGACAGGCCCTTTATTTCTCCACGTTCGTAAAGGTCCCGCGCCCGATCATGATCGCCGTCATCATCCACGTCCGCACGCGCGGCAAGCGGCGCGGCAAGAACGAGCCCGTACAGACCCACCATCGCCAGGCACTTCAGCGTCGATTTCATCCTGGGGGCCATGTGTCCGAGCCCGAAACATCGCAAACGGCACCACGCCGCTTGCATCTGACCGGTGTAGTTCGAACCGCGATCAGGAGCCACTTGTCCCCGGCAGCATTCGCTTGAGCACGTCGTCTCTGCGGACGAAATGATGCCAGAGCGCCGCCGCCGCATGCAGTCCGGCAAGGATAAGGATCGCATTGGCGCAGAGGCTGTGCAGTTGCCTGATGAAACCAGCCGTGGCGCGGTCCGGAGAAACTGGAGCCGGAATGGTGAAAAGCCCAAAGAAACTCAAGGCGTCGCCCCGATACCATGTCAACAGGATGCCGAGAACAGGAATGGCCACAAGCAGCGCGTAGAGCAGAAGATGCGCGATCTTGGCCACCCATCGTTCAAGCTGTGACATTTCCACGGGTAGGCCGGGTGTTCCCAGTGTGAGGCGCAGGCCGACGCGGACGACAACCAGCGCGAAGAGCAGCATTCCGAACGAAATATGAAGCCACCAGACCAGCGCGCGGCCGGGGTCGCCACGTGGATAGAGATCAACGACATAGGTCAGACCGTAAAGCCCGATGACCAGGAGAAACACAGCCCAATGAATGGCCTTCTGGGCGCCTGTGTAGGTGGGGTTCATCCGCGCATTCCAGTTTTGAATAATTCTAAACTAGCCACAATCATGTCAAAGCTTTGTCGAGTCGCGATCCCCCGGCGACCGCAATCCACGACCGTTGATTCCGGTGACGAGAGCGGTCCTGGAACCAAGCTTTGACGATCATGATCTTGCGGGACACTGGCAGGGGCAACCTGTCAGTTCGCTGACAGCCGGACATCGGACAGGGCGGATGGACCGGGACAAAGAAAAAGCCCGGATGAGCCGGGCTTTTTCTTTAAGTCTCTGAACCATCGACTGGTTCGAAACGGGAATTTGGTGCCCAGAAGAGGATTGCGCTCTTGATCGCCTTGTGCTTTGATTTATAACTACTTTTTGGCCTCAGATCCACTGTTTGTTACACACCGCTGTTGCACACTCCAGCTAATCGGACGGGAGCTGCGATTTGACCAAACGGGCTGCGCTCAGAAAACTCGCAATCGCTCGGAAGAATGACAGGCTTCCACCCCATCGCTGTTTTGGAGATTTCCACGACGGGGCGTACGATCGACAAGATTACGTTGTCCCGTGGACCATCTCAGCTCACAATTACGATTCAGACGTAATGATCATTGGCCAAGACTGGAATTCGGAGGCCAACCTCGCAGGTCCCTTTGATCCCGATCAGCAGCAGTTTGGACAAAAGCCAGATCTTCCAACAAATAGAAATTTGAGGAGGCTACTCTTAGAGCACTTGGGTATGCGATTTGAACAAACATATGCAACGGACCTGTTCGTGTTCGCAAAGCCCGGCAATATGGATTCTAGAATCTCAAGGGCTCATCTCGCTTACTGTGCGGAGACCTATTGTCGACCGCAAATTGACATCGTGAACCCACTGGTCGTCATTTGTCTGGGGTCCGCGACTTATAATACCTTACGAAGGGCCGAAGGATTGCCCCGCTTGACACTAACGGAAGCCCTAAAGGAACGCTTTCCGTATCGAAATTCCGAGATTTTCGCGGTCACTCACACCGGCGGGCGAACCTTCAATGCAGCGGGAGGGTTTGAAGGGGTCAGGCTTCAGTGGGAGCGGATTGCAAATCGCCTTCAAGTCTTACGAAATGGCGTTTGAGTTGGTTGGAGGCCGCCGCCATATTCTGCTGACGGGCCTAGACTACCGGATCGCAATAAGGGGTACCTCACGCGAGCCCCTCAATCTACGTGACAGCGGGCGAATTTCCCCCCCCTGCCATCCCTCGCCGAGGCCGGATTGGCCTCAGGTCGCAACAGGCCATTCAAAAAGCGGGCTTGCCGGAGCGTACCGGAGTTGAGTCTAGGGTACGGACCCTGAAAACACAACAAACATAATGGCTTGATGGACAGTGTCACATGGCCTTGCCCTAGTGATTCTCCGTCCGGGCACCATCTGCATGTCTC
Source organism: Mesorhizobium sp. PAMC28654 (assembly GCF_020616515.1). Taxonomy (GTDB): domain Bacteria; phylum Pseudomonadota; class Alphaproteobacteria; order Rhizobiales; family Rhizobiaceae; genus Mesorhizobium. The sequence continues at coordinate 3,869,305 of NZ_CP085135.1, read as the reverse complement.
ACACAAATACCAATTGACATTTTGATACTGCGGACTCATGGTATCTCAGACCCTAGTGATCCTCCTGGAGCGCCCGCATGATATCGAACGAGACCCCCTCTTCCTCTCACGGCCAGCTTGTCGGCTATGCCCGCACCTCGACCACCGACCAGAAGGCGGGCCTAGAGGCGCAACTTCGCGATCTAAACGCCGCAGGATGCGCCAAGGTCTTCCAGGAGCAGATTTCGTCGGTCGCAACCAAGCGCCCTGAGCTGGAGCGCTGCCTGGACTATGTCCGCGAGGGAGACACCATGATCGTCACCAAGCTGGACCGGCTCGCACGATCGGTTGCCGACCTAGTGGCGATCACAGAGCACCTGAAGGCCAAAGGAGCCGGCTTACGTATCCTCGCCATAAGCCTCGACACGGGAACGCCGACTGGCAAGCTCATGCTCAATCTGCTGGGCTCCATTGCCGAGTTTGAGCGTGGATTGATGCTGGAGCGGCAGCGTGAGGGCATAGCCAAGGCCAGGGCCGAGGGGAAATACAAGGGACGGGCACCTACGGCCAAGCGCAAGGCGGCCGATGTCATCCGCCTCAAGGGCGAAGGGAAGACTGCTGACGCCATTGCAGCCGAGCTGGACATCGGACGGGCGAGCGTATTTCGCATCCTTCGCCCGTCTCGCAAAAATAACAGTTGACAGGCCTCAGTAAAAAACTGTATTGGCCAAAATTGTATGCCCCTATCCAGGTACGCATACGAAATACAGATAAGATGAAGGAGTAAGGGTATGGATATACCCAGGCTCTCCGGGTGTCAATACCTGGAGCTGGTACTAGGCTATACTGTCAACGAGGGCTATCCTGGCATGCCGGATGCTCAACCGGAACTTAAGGATGGTGCTGATCCCTTGAAGTCCCTGTTGCTTGATGACCCCGAGGCCCGGCTAGAGGGAGGTCTGATTGCATGGAAGGTGGAGGAGGGTCATGGAGAACATCTCATGGACCTACCGTTCTACCTCTTTCTCAAGATCGCGACCCTCCACCGGGGAACGGTTTATCTGGGGTCAAATAGGTCGGATAAAGATGGAGGCGAAGGCAAGCACTACCTGGTTCTCAAGCTGAACGCATCGGCGAAATTCTCTGTGGATCGCCTGATCGCAAACGCTGAACCCCGACAGCGAGTGAGAGAAAGCCTCGACCATCATCGCCATCTTCGAAACGAACTTCGGTTGGTATCCGGAGCCCTTGAAGGATCGCGAACAAGCAAATTCAATTTAGGTCGACAGGAGGCAATCGAGGCAGTGCTCGTAAACTTCGATTGGGCGCTGGCAAAAGGGGAGCGGACGACACTGGACCACGAACAAATGCGCAGCCTGATGTTGGCGCTCCTTGAAATGGCCGACAATGCGTCAGTGATACGGACCTACGACCAGCAAGCAGCTTAGGAAAAGCAGACAGAATTGTCCGTCGTCAGATCATTTGGCTCAGATTGGATCGCAGATTAGCGGAGTGTCGGCCTCATCTTGGGGTTGATGTTAAGCGGCGATCTTGCGGTGCTGCAAGCGCCGATGTTGGATGGTTTGGCGTTTGATCCTTTCTCGCTGTTTGATAATGGCTGCGGCCCTGCCGAAGTAGGCGTCGGCTGGCGTTACGTTGGCCAGGCTCTCGTGGTAGCGTCGATGGTTGTAATGTTCGACGAAGGCTGCGATCTGGGCCTCAAGGTCGCCGGGCAGAAAGTAGTTCTCCAAGAGGATTCGGTTTTTGAGGGTCTGGTGCCAGCGCTCGATCTTGCCTTGGGTCTGGGGATGCATTGGAGCGCCCCGGACATGGCTCATGCGTTGGTCCTGGATATAGTCCGCCAGTTCGCCGGCGATGTAGCTGGGGCCATTATCGCTGAGCAGCCGAGGCTTGTGGTGCACATGGGCCTGGTCGCACCCTGAGGCAGTAAGTGCCATGTCCAGCGTGTCGGTGACGTCCTCGGCCCGCATGGTGCTGCACAGTTTCCAGGCGATGATGTAGCGGGAGTAATCGTCGAGCACGGTCGACAGGTACATCCAGCCCCAGCCGATGATCTTGAAGTAGGTGAAGTCCGTCTGCCACATCTCGTTGGGTCGCGTCGTCTTGGTGTGGAACTCGTTCGCCGCCTTGATCACCACATAGGCCGGGCTGGTGATCAGATCGTAGGCCTTGAGGAGCCGGTAAACGCTGGCTTCTGACACGAAGTAGCGCGTCTCGTCGGTGAACCGTACTGCCAGTTCGCGCGGGGAGAGCTCGGACTGCTCCAGCGCCAGTTCGATGATCTGGTCATGGATGGCAGGCGGGATGCGGTTCCACACCCGGCTCGGCGCCGAGGGCCGATCCTGCAGCGCCTCAGGCCCGCCCCCTCGACATAACGGTCATACCAGCGATAGAAGGTCCGGCGCGGGATGCCCAGTCGGTCCAGCGTTTTGCGGGTTGGCAGGTGTGACTGCTCGACGATCCTGATGATCTCGAGCTTTTCGGATGCGGGATATCTCATTCTTGCTCGTCCCCATCCGCGATCATGCTTTTTTTGAGCAGACGGTTTTCCAGTGTCAGATCAGCGACGCATTCCTTCAGCGCGCCGGCCTCCCGGCGCAAATCCTTGACCTCGTCGCTGGTGGCAGCACGAGCGGTATCACCCGCCAATCGGCGCTTGCCGGCCTCCATGAACTCCTTGGACCAGGTGTAATACAGGCTCTGCGCGATCCCTTCCTTGCGGCACAGCTCGGCGATGCTGTCTTCGCCGCGCAGCCCGTCCAGCACGATCCGGATCTTGTCTTCCGCTGAAAAATGCCGCCGGGTCGCCCGGCGAATGTCCTTTACCACCTGCTGCTCGGCAGGCTTCTTGGCACTTGAGGATTTAGGGCTCATCTTGGTTCCTTCGTCGTGACGACGAGATCAAAACCCTCCTTAATTCACAACCTCAAATCTGGGACACAGGTGCTGACGGGGAACAACCTGCACCCACTTAGCCTTAAGCGAGGCAACGAGCGAACGTGAGTTGGTGGCGCTTCGCCTTTGAGTCATACGGCGCCAGGGAGGCACCCTGCAGGGCTTCCTTCCGCCTGAGGCTGGCAGGGACTCGGCGCTGCCGCATGGCGCTGTGAGGCACCTGTCTGACTCAGGAAACGGCCATGCAGGATTTTTGTCCGCTTAATCGGTCCGATCCGCGCTATCCGGCGCCTTCATGTCTAAGGGATGCAACTCCTCAAGCTTCTTTATCGCGGCCTGCAAACGCGGCCTTCGTTGTTCACGGCCAGCTTCTCTCAACCCGTCCAGGCGTTCCGATGAGATGGTGGGGACGAATTCAACCGAGGTCGGATAGCCGCTAGATAGCGAAACTCCAACTTCATGGCACCTACCAGATCCACCCCTTCCGCGATTACAGCAGCGAGTTCATTCAGTCGAGCGGCAAACCCGAACAGCAAAGCTGTCGCCGCAGGGCACTGACGCGCGGCAGCATTGGCGACGAGCCTCTCAAAACCTTTGGCCCACATGACCTCCCCAATGCCGCGGCCAGGACCTTCGCTCGGAGACTGTGCTGCGTGCAAATACGGGCGCACGAAATCCTCTTCGTAGAGAATTCCCTTGTCCCCTCTCGCCCACACGATTTCCGCGTTGCCGCTCTGGTTGACACGTGCGTCCAAGAAAACGCGAGGTGTCCTTTTTTGTTGGATGACCAGTTCACTCCAACCGAGAGGATCAAGTAGCAGATCAACGTGTCGGGGCTGGATACCAAAGTCGAATGCGGCGTTGACCAGCATCCACTTTAGATCGGGATAAATCTTGGAGCGTCCGGCGCTATGTCGCTTGCGGGCGATTGCCAGATAGTCGGCACTCGAAACTGTAGGATCGAATTTTTGAGGCATTGTTTGAAATCCTTGGATGCCCGGCAAAGCGAGCGGTCACTAAGCTCGCTTTGCAGAGTGGAAACTGCTGGCGTGGATTTGTTGGTGAGCGATCACTATCTGTTGGGATTAACGTTTCGTTCAAAACGCCGAACGATATGCCGGTATGAGTCCGGCGCTGTGTAGCCGGCCTCCGTCACCAATTTGGCAGCGCGTTTCATCGCTTCAATCGTGGGTTCGATTGCGCGGAAGGCGTTGTCGTCATAGTGAAGATCTAGCTCCGAGGCGAGTTCGCGCAAAAGTTCGTTCAGCGCGCTCGCTGTCGTGGGGTCGATGGTCATTTTGGAATTCCTTTGAGCGGCAACCGGCAATGCCGAAGCTGCCAACAAGTGATTTGTGGGTATCTTTTGGTTGCATTAGTACTGTGAACGATACATAAGGCGCGAATATAGTGCGTTCAATGAGTCTTACTAACTTTATTTTGGGGTTGCCATGCCGACGACCGACTGGGAAAAGCTGATCAGCAATCTGTTGAAGGGAGAGCTAAAGCTGAAAGGCGTGACCTACGCCGAGCTTGCGGACAAATTGGCCGCGATTGGGGTCGAAGAGAAAGAAGCCAATATCCGCAACAAATTGGCGCGGGGTCGTTTTAGCGCAGTCTTTCTTGCGCAATGCCTGAAGGCCGTTGGTTCAGAACGCCTGCGGCTCGACTAGTGGCGGGCGTTCCGTCTCCGCGATAGGCCTTGCGCGAACCCGACCGCGAAGACGCTTCCTAGTGGCGTGAACACCTGGCGCCTAGCGTCGCCACAGAAGGCGGCTCCGTGTGGTTCCTGTCGTGGCCAAAAGCGACCATCCGCCGCCAGTCTCGAATGACAGTAGTCGGCCGTATCCTGACGGTCTGCTTTTCCGAAGCTCTCGGCGGTAAGCTGCCGTTCTAGCTTCGCGTCATAAGCCAATTTTGCCTCATTAACTCACGACGCGACAGCAGTCGTTCCGAACGATCAGCCGCTTTTTGGAAGCTGCCGTCCGCGATGGTCCGCTAGCTGCAGGCGCCGGTACCATCAGTACCATTCTTGAACGGCGACCGGGAGGACAAAAGCCAGTGTCCGTCGTCAGATCATTTGGCTCAGATTGGATCGCAGATTAGCGGAGTGTCGGCCTCATCTTGGGGTTGATGTTAAGCGGCGATCTTGCGGTGCTGCAAGCGCCGATGTTGGATGGTTTGGCGTTTGATCCTTTCTCGCTGTTTGATAATGGCTGCGGCCCTGCCGAAGTAGGCGTCGGCTGGCGTTACGTTGGCCAGGCTCTCGTGGTAGCGTCGATGGTTGTAATGTTCGACGAAGGCTGCGATCTGGGCCTCAAGGTCGCCGGGCAGAAAGTAGTTCTCCAAGAGGATTCGGTTTTTGAGGGTCTGGTGCCAGCGCTCGATCTTGCCTTGGGTCTGGGGATGCATTGGAGCGCCCCGGACATGGCTCATGCGTTGGTCCTGGATATAGTCCGCCAGTTCGCCGGCGATGTAGCTGGGGCCATTATCGCTGAGCAGCCGAGGCTTGTGGTGCACATGGGCCTGGTCGCACCCTGAGGCAGTAAGTGCCATGTCCAGCGTGTCGGTGACGTCCTCGGCCCGCATGGTGCTGCACAGTTTCCAGGCGATGATGTAGCGGGAGTAATCGTCGAGCACGGTCGACAGGTACATCCAGCCCCAGCCGATGATCTTGAAGTAGGTGAAGTCCGTCTGCCACATCTCGTTGGGTCGCGTCGTCTTGGTGTGGAACTCGTTCGCCGCCTTGATCACCACATAGGCCGGGCTGGTGATCAGATCGTAGGCCTTGAGGAGCCGGTAAACGCTGGCTTCTGACACGAAGTAGCGCGTCTCGTCGGTGAACCGTACTGCCAGTTCGCGCGGGGAGAGCTCGGACTGCTCCAGCGCCAGTTCGATGATCTGGTCATGGATGGCAGGCGGGATGCGGTTCCACACCCGGCTCGGCGCCGAGGGCCGATCCTGCAGCGCCTCAGGCCCGCCCTCGACATAACGGTCATACCAGCGATAGAAGGTCCGGCGCGGGATGCCCAGTCGGTCCAGCGTTTTGCGGGTTGGCAGGTGTGACTGCTCGACGATCCTGATGATCTCGAGCTTTTCGGATGCGGGATATCTCATTCTTGCTCGTCCCCATCCGCGATCATGCTTTTTTTGAGCAGACGGTTTTCCAGTGTCAGATCAGCGACGCATTCCTTCAGCGCGCCGGCCTCCCGGCGCAAATCCTTGACCTCGTCGCTGGTGGCAGCACGAGCGGTATCACCCGCCAATCGGCGCTTGCCGGCCTCCATGAACTCCTTGGACCAGGTGTAATACAGGCTCTGCGCGATCCCTTCCTTGCGGCACAGCTCGGCGATGCTGTCTTCGCCGCGCAGCCCGTCCAGCACGATCCGGATCTTGTCTTCCGCTGAAAAATGCCGCCGGGTCGCCCGGCGAATGTCCTTTACCACCTGCTCGGCAGGCTTCTTGGCACTTGAGGATTTAGGGCTCATCTTGGTTCCTTCGTCGTGACGACGAGATCAAAACCCTCCTTAATTCACAACCTCAAATCTGGGACACAGGTGCTGACGGGGAACAAAAAGCCAGTACGACAAGCCGCCGGATACCGCTGTTTCGAATATTGTCGATCGGAGAGAGATTTTGGAGCTCTGGACTCGCGACGTTTTCCAACTTCAACTATTGTCGAGACGAAGCGCGAGCGGGCAGTATTGGGAGGTTGCAGGGTGGTCTTCGATTTTGGAGGGCTGGAAAAGCCGAAGGTGGGAGCGAGATCAACTAACCCTCGCGAAATTTTCAGGAACAGACCGTCTGGCAAGGCCAAGGTAAAAGAACTTTGGCAAGGGCAGGCCCAGGCTCTTGATGAATGGTTCAAGGATCCAAAATTAGACACGCTGATATCGATGTATACTGGCGCTGGAAAGACGCTGGTCGGCGTCCTGATTGCACAGAGCTTTCTTCAGCAGGGATACAGGAATGTCGTCTACGTTTGCCCGACAATTGATCTGATACGTCAGACCGTTAAAGAAGCCAACGGCATTGGGATATTTCCGACGACATACCATCAGCGAGAGTTTTCAGATGAGAACTTTGCGCAATCCAAGTCGTTCTGTATCACAACGTACCAAGCACTATTCAATACACGCAACAAATTCCGTGGCGAACGTACGCCGGGTGCGATAATATTTGACGATGCACACGTTGGGGAGCGCCTTGTCCGTGATGCCTTCACGATAACGGTTCGCAAAGCGAAAAATGCGCAGTTCTACGATCAGCTAGCCCGTGTCATTCGAGATTGTTTTCAAGACATAGGCCAAAAATACAATTTTGAGCAAATTGTATCGGATACGTCTTCCGGCTCAGTGGCATTGTGTCCTCCAAATGGAGTTCTAAATAGAAGCGATGAGATCGAGTCTATCGTTACGGCATTCTCTGATAGTGACATTGGGTTTACGCTTCCGTACGATTATTTGCGGGGTCATATTCAGTATTGTTCTATAACGATAAGCAAGTTTGTTATTGAAATAACGCCGCCGTTCCTCCCAGCTCTCCAAGTTGGAGCTCTTGAGGATAGATCTGTCCCGAAAGTGTTTCTTTCTGCGACAGTGCAGTCGAAAGGCGACATAATTCGCGCCTTCGGCCGTTCTCCACGAGTCATCGAACCAGATGTTGATGCCGGGTTGGGCGAGCGACTCATGTTGTTCGGCTCCGCGCTGAACGGGTTCTGTGACAACGTGAATGGGATTGCTTCTGTCAGCGCGCAGGCAAAGGTCTTGATCGCAGTTCCCAGCGAGCGGGAAGCAGACAAATGGGAAAATGTGGCAGAGGCGCCGAGTACCGCTAACGATTTTACGGCAAAGCTCGACGCCTTTCGTTCGGCTGAGTCAGGCAGTTTCCTGTTGATGGGCCGCTATGACGGGATTGACCTTCCGGACGATGACTGCCGCGTCATGGTGGTAGATGGAGTGCCCGTGGGATCGGCCCAGCTTGAGCGCTATCTGTTCGAGCGCATTCGGCTTGACCAGACCTTTTTCCCCCGCGTTGCAAACAGGTTCACGCAGCTGTTCGGTCGGATTAATCGAGGCAAAAACGACTATGGAATTTACTTCATTTATTCGAAAGATGCAGAGAACTGGCTTCGTAACGTAGCAAACCAAGCATTCTTTCCAAAAATACTTCAGGAGCAAATCAGACTTTCCGAGGAGTTTTGCGATCAACTTAAGGGAATAACTCCGGAAATTGTTCAGTCAATCGTTAATCAGATCATCAAGAGAGACCCGCAATGGCTTGGCTACTATCAGGCGCAGATTGGAAAGAACCCAATCGAAGAAAAGCGCATCACCGATCGGGCGGCTTACACTAAGTTGGACGATGAACTCGCAAAATGTGAGGCGAACTTCATGCTGAAGCTCTGGCAAGGGGAGCCAGCAGGCGCGATAAACGAGCTTTCCGGCAAGATCGAGGAGGTTCGGATGGCGAACCCGCGCTTGGCTGGGTGGTATGCGCTTTGGCTCGGTGTGGCTAACGGCGTGCGTCACGAGCAAGAGGCGATGTTCGATTGGTTCGACGAAGCACGGAACAGATTGGGAGGTAAGCTTCCATTGCCTCGGAGGACCGCAGCCGACGTCGGTCTTCTCGAAAACACCCGCACGGTAGTTGAAGAGGGGCTCCGCGCCTTTTGTGTCGGCAGCATCCCAGAGCTCAACAGGCGGATGACCAAGATGATCGATCTTGTCCAACCAGCGTTTTCCGAGACGGATCACCGCAAGGCGGAGGAAGCAGTTCGTGTCATCGGCGCTGCGCTCGGCTTCGAGTCGTCGCGACCATGCACCGACGTAAATGATGGACCGGATAACCTTTGGCTCGATCATCATTCAAAGACGGCGATCCCCATCGAGCTGAAGACCGACAAGGCGACTACATCGTGGCTGAATTCCGAGGAGGTCGGACAGGTATTTCAGCATCTACAGTGGACGATAGACAACTTCCCAGACTACCAGGTTCCCGGAATTCTGGTGTACTCGGAAAGTTCAATGGTCACTGATAGCAGCAATCCGTCCGCGAGGATGTTTTTCTCCAACAGGGTGGCCATGCAGAAGGTCTACAGGGATTTTTTAGCTGTCGTCCAGGGAATGGGCAACCTTTCTCCCCTTGAACGCTACGCTCGTGCTTCCTCGATGGGAGAGCAACAGGAGTGGTCTGCGGAGGGGCTGTTCGCGAGACTTGCGGTCAAACCGCTGAAGGCCTGAGCTTCAGCCGTCGAGATGTCAACCCTGGATTGACGGCCAGCCGCAGGAGGCGAAAATGAGCACTACACCGTATAATGACCGCACCGATCTGCAGAAAATCCAATCTCAATGGAACAAGATCGGTGGCTTGCTGGGCAGGGGAAGGGACTGGTCTGCTGCCATCGTTCGCGCCGCTACGGCTGCCGAGATTGCCGCCAATATCGCAGTCCGCCAGCGCTTCGCAGGCACCGGGTTCAGCAACGATTTCGTCGACAGCCTACTGAAGTGGGCCAACGGCATCGATGGCAAGTTCACCCGGCTGATTATTCCGGCTGAGGCAGACAATGCGCGCAAGACACAACTCGCTTCGCTCAAAAAGCAGGCGGAGCTGATTAACCAGAAACGGAACGACATCGTCCACCGGGGCGCGTTCGCCGATGAGCCCGATGCTCTAAAGTTGATCGAGGAGGCGAGGCAAGTCGTGCACGGCCTTATACAGCACTATCACCCAGGCTTTACCTTGCACGACAAACCCACGAAGAAGGCGGCAGCGGCTGCCGCTATCGAATGAGGTCAGATGGTGCTTCGCCACATCCGTTCAACGAACGATTGCTCTTCCGACCTGTCTAGACGGCGGTCGTTTCCCTGCAGCTATGTCCCATCCATGGCTGCAATAGAGTTCCGGCACTTCGCTGCGGATGGCGTGAACCCCCAAACTCGCGACATACCCCTTCAGCATCGCGTCGAACCGGTCCGATCTCCGCTCGATCCATGACACCCTTGATGAGTGTGCGCTCATGCTAGGTGTCCGCTTTTGTCTGAATGAAAGCTTCGCGCGAACGTCCGACATTGGGCGCAAAGCTGCCGTTCGCGGTGTGGACGACGTGCGTCGACTTCGGGTCGAACGCTGCCATCCGGTTGGGACCGGGCGCCAGTTGCTTCACTAACCAGAAGCGGCAACGGGGTTAATGAACTTTGGAAGTTGAATTTTCTCAACAGCCTTCGCGACGGTTTCGATACTGAAGTGGCGATACCCACCGGCCGCGGACTTGGTGGCATGGCCCTGGATATGATCTGCCAGACTATCCTGTACGTCGGCATCAACAGCCTGAGATTTCCACCAGTGACGAAGGGCATGGTTTGGTGCCTTGCGCAGATCAACAAAGCCTTGCTCGCGTATCCAAGATGCGAGGTGATTTGTAACGCCCTTCGAGGCGTGGGTCTTTGTCGGCTTGCCAGAAGACCGCCGATAAAAGAGAGGGCCATCGCCCTGCTGCTTGACAAAATCTAGGAAGCCAGCAGCGACTACGGCGGAATGAATTGGAACCGTGCGTTCCGACCCCTCGTTCTTTAGTGAACCTCCGTCAGGAGCAGGCATTATGCGCATCACGTCGAAACCGTCTTCGCGGACTATCGAACTCCCCCAAAGTTGAGCGATTTCGCCGATCCTAGCGCCGCTGGTCGCTGCAAGCCAAACCAGCCAGCGTCTCCGAGGTGTCCCTTTGCGTTCCGCCATCGACAGAAGCCGACCAACTTCTTCCGTCGAATAAGGCAACATTCTAGTGCCGGCCCTGTTCACGGTCGCCGCGCGAATGCCAATTGCTGGGTTCTCGGAGAGCAGCTTATTTGCGATGGCGAAGACATATAGGACGTTGAGAGCTGCCAAGTACGACCCGTTGATGGTTTTGGCCGACAAGCCAGCCGCGACCAACCCATCTTTCCATGACACTACGTCAGTCGCCTTTATGCGGCGGGCATCCTCATGGCCGACGTGGCTTTGCAAGGATTTGATTGCTGTGCGCCAGGTCGTCTGTGTGCTGGTCGCCGGAGAGCGCTCTTTCGTGCGCGGCGACAAACAAGGTGAGACTCAGCGTCAATCAGGATGAGACTCGGCGGCGGGGGTGTGACGAAGGGAGGGCGTAGCCCGACCGGAGTTACACCCCCGCCGCCGCGCAATTTTTCAGCGTCTTATGATCGCGGTCGGCCCGGTAGCTTGGTGGTTTTCTGGAATGGAGAACCATCTTTGTGCCGGGTCGCCATGTAACCGATCATCAGACGAGGCTTTTTATGAAGTACCGACAAAACAATTCTATCGAGGTCGCCGCCGCCAAGGCGTCGATCAGCAGGGCGACGGCCTATCGCATCAAGACGGACGCGCACCTGCCATCGCAAAAGCAAAAGGCTCGTGGCCGGCGGAGGCCTGACCCTCTCGAGCATATCTTCGATGCCGAGGTCGTTCCCCTTTTGAAGGCGGCGCCAGGCATCCGTGTTGTCGCCATCTATGAGGAGATGCTGCGGCGGCACCCGGAACTGAGCGCGGGCATTCGCCGAACGCTGGAGCGGCGCATCCGGTCATGGCGTGCCATCCACGGCGAAGAGCAGGAGGTTATCTTCCGCCAGCTTCACGAACCCGGCCGACTCGGGCTATCGGATTTTACCGACATGGGCAGCCTTGACGTGTCGATCGCCGGCCAGTCTCTTGATCATCTACTCTACCACTTCCGGCTCGCCTGGTCCGGCTTTGAACACACCCATGTCATTCTCGGCGGCGAGAGCTTCGTGGCCCTGGCCGAAGGACTGCAGAACGCGCTGTGGTCGCTTGGGGGAGCGCCGCTCTATCATCGCAGCGACAGCCTGTCGGCGGCTTTCCGCAACCTCAGCGCCGATGCGAAGGAGGATCTCACGCATCGCTACGAAGAGCTTTGCGCGCACTACCGCATGACGCCGACCCGCAACAACAAGGGCATCGCGCACGAGAACGGTTCGATCGAAAGCAGCCATGGCCATCTCAAGGATGCCATCCGTGACGCCCTTCTGATGCGCGGCAGCAGAAATTTCGACGATCTCGGCGCGTATCGAGCCTTCATCGACGAGATCGTCAGCCGGCACAACGCCAATCATGGCAAGCGCATCGATGCCGAACGCCCTCAACTGCAGGAACTTCCAGACCAGCGGACCAGCGACTTCGAGGAGGTGGTCGTCACCGTGTCGCGGACCGGCGGCTTCACCTTGCGCAAGGTCTTCTACACCGTTCCCTCCCGCCTGATCGGACATCGGCTTCGCATCCGCCTGTTCGATGATCGCCTCGAGGTCTTTATGGGAGGAACAAAGCTGATGACGCTGCCCAGGGGCCGAGGCCATGCCGACGGGAGGCACGATCAGGTCGTCAACTATCGGCACGTCATCCATTCCCTGCGCAAAAAGCCGATGGCGCTTCTTAATCTCGTCTATCGTGACAAGCTCTTCCCGCGGCAGGAATACCGCAGGGCCTTCGACGAGCTCATTGAGCGGCTGCCGGACAGGCAGGCGTGCAAGATCATGGTCGATCTGCTGGCGCTGGCCCACGATCGAGGCTGCGAGCGTGAGCTTGCCGAGCAACTCACCGAGACCCTCGACGCCGGCGACCTGCCCGATATTGCCGTCTTGCGAACCCTCCTCGGCCCGGACCCCGCACGGCTGCCGACCGTCTTGGTGCAACTCGCTTCCCTTAACGGCTATGAAGCCCTGATCGGGGCAACCCATGTGGGAGACGTCGCATGAGCAACGCCCACACCATCGACGAAGCCCGCCTCGGCATCATGCTCAACGAACTCCGGCTACCGACGATCAAGACGCTCTGGGCGCAATTTGCCGAGCAGGCCGATAGAGAGGGGTGGCCCGCCGCCCGGTTCCTCTCGGCCATCGCCGAGCATGAGCTGGCCGAACGGGCACATCGCAGGATCGAACGGCATCTGACCGAAGCGCATCTGCCGCCCGGAAAGACGCTCGACAGCTTCGCCTTCGACGCCGTACCCATGGTCTCCAAGGCCCAGGTCATGGCCATGACCGCCGGTGACAGCTGGCTCGCCAAGGGCGCCAATATCCTGTTGTTCGGCCCACCCGGTGGCGGAAAGTCGCATCTTGCGGCAGCGATCGGACTCGCCCTCATTGAGAACGGCTGGCGCGTGCAGTTCGCCCGAACCACCGATCTCGTGCAGAAGCTCCAGATCGCGCGGCGAGAGCTGCAGCTCGAAGCCGCCATCGCCAAGCTCGACAAGTTCGATCTGCTCATCCTCGACGATCTGGCCTACGTCACCAAGGACCAGGCCGAAACGAGCGTGCTCTTCGAACTCATCTGCGCAAGATATGAGCGGCGTTCCATCATGATCACCGCCAATCAGCCCTTCGGAGAATGGAACAGAATCTTTCCGGACCCCGCCATGACCCTCGCCGCAGTGGACCGACTTGTTCACCACGCAACGATCTTCGAGATGAACGTCGAAAGCTACCGGCGCAGATCCGCCATGGAAGCCAAACGCCAGCGCGGCAGGCCAGCCTCTTACGCGACAATCAAGAACAAACACGAACTTGTCGCGGAGCGGCAATCAGAAATAGATGAAGGCCTTGCCAGCGACAATCAGCATGATAATTTGCACGTGACCGCGACCTGAGAATCTCATCCAGATCGCCGCTCACGTCTCATCCAGATCGTCGCGCTATACTTTCGACCATTTATCAAATAAGGCTTGGAGCGACACCAAGCTAGAGCAAAATCCGAGCGGATAGAATCGATAGGGGTTTCGTTGGGATTGGAAATCTGATTCAGCATATCTGCTGGATTCGGAGGCCGGCATGGCATGGCGAAATCCTTATCGGAAGATTTGCGGGCTCGGGTGGTCGCAGCGGTTGATGGCGGCCTGTCGCGACGGGCGGCAGCGGCGCGATTTGGCGTGGCGGCGGCAAGCTCGGTGCGTTGGGTCCGGGAATGGCGCGAGACCGGAGCCACCTGCGCAAAGCCGCAGGGCGGCGACAGGCGGTCCCACCGCGTTGAAGCGTATCGCGACATCATCCTGGCGGCGATCGAGAGGCGGGTGGACATCACGCTGGTCGAACTCGCCGAGTTGCTGCGACAGGAGCATGGCGCGTCGTTTGCGACGAGCACGATCTGGCGGTTTCTCGATCGTCACTCCATGACCTTCAAAAAAAACGGCGCACGCCAGCGAGCAGGAGCGGCCAGACGTGGCGGCGCGACGAAACGCCTGGTTCGACGCCCAGCCCGATCTTGATCCCGAGCATCTGGTCTTCATCGACGAGACCGGAGCCTCGACAAAGATGGCTCGACTGCGGGGGCGCACGAAGCGCGGGATGCGGTGCCGATCGCCAATCCCGCATGGCCATTGGAAGACGACGACGTTCACCGGCGCCCTGCGCCTCACTGGCATGACCGCGCCAATGGTCCTGGACGGCCCGATGACTGGCGAATGGTTTGTCGCCTATGTCGAGCAGGTTCTCGTGCCGACGCTGCGGCCCGACGATGTCGTGATCCTCGACAACCTGCCGGCGCACAAAAGCGCAGCCGCCCGTGTGGCGATCGAAGCAACCGGCGCAAGGATGATGTTCCTCCCGCCCTATTCCCCCGACTTCAACCCGATCGAGAACGCCTTTTCCAAGCTGAAATCGATTCTACGCAAAGCCGCCGCACGAACCGTCGCGGAATTGTGGGATACCATCAGCGCCGCACTGCCTTGCTTCACACCAACCGAGTGCGCCAACTACTTCGCCGCAACAGGATATGAGCCGGAATGATCAGATTCTGCTCTAGATTGAACGATGGCCGGGAAACGGTCAGCCTTCGGATCGGGTGAGTAGTCGCCGTCGGCATTTCGCTTGAGCGCGTAAGCAGCGTCGGTTACGGCCTGATCCACGGCCATCAGCAGCTTGTATCGGCTTGCTGTGTCGATCAAAATGGCATGAAGACCCAACACCCACGATACCAGACCGCCAAAGCGCCTTTCGAGTGCGATTGAATTCGTCGACGGGGGCAGCGAGTCGACGCCTTTCGTGAGATCTTGCCCAAAAACGGAGGTAGCCACGTCGTTCTCTTGCGGAAATGAAAAGCCAATCGGGGGGAGGTTCTCCAATCGTCCTTCACGCGCTGCTCGATTGAGAGCTTTGAACGAGGCCCAATCTTGAGGTGTTCCTGGGTTTTCCTGAAAGCTCTCGACAAACAGCCGATAGATTTCTCCTGACAATGCTACGATTTGCCGTTGGGAAAGAGTGACCTGACCGGCGCGAATTGCCTGATAAGCTCGCTCCAACTGGGCCACGGCTATGCTGGTTCGCACCTTCGCAGCCAGCTTGCTGCTTGTCCCAAGCGAAAAGCTGACAACATCGCCCAGCTTCGGTTGGATGAACAGTTGTGGGTCGATGTTATTTTTTGGAAAATGCAATACGACGCGCTCGTTCTGGGCGACCCTCAAAATATCCGCCGGAACTCGCCTGCGGAACTGAAGGAGAGTCGAATTGAGTCGTCTTGTGGGGGACGTCATTTGAATGACCATGTACATCACCTTTGTGTAGCAGTCGATGACCCGGAAACCTAGGGTTTCCGGGAAATCAAGAGCTTACAAAGGGATTGGTGCCCAGAAGAGGACTCGAACCTCCACTCCTTGCGGAACACGGACCTGAACCGTGCGCGTCTACCAATTCCGCCATCTGGGCTGGTGCGGGCTCATGTAAGCGGGCAAACGATGTGTGTCAACGCGCTTTTTGAAGCATGTCGCCCAAAAGTGCGGAGCGGTTTTGGGATAACGACATCCGCAAAATCAAAGATTTAAAGCACGCCGCGCAAATCCGGCATTTATGCGCGCTTTAAGCGTTGCTCGCTTGCCGGCTCAGCTGTCCAGCACTTCCTTCGAGGCCACGGTCGAATCGGCGTTCAGCGTGTAGATGACGGGCACGCCGGTGCCGAGTTCCAGCTTGACGATCTCTTCGCCGGACTTGCCGTCCAGCGCCATGATCAGCGCGCGCAGCGAGTTGCCGTGGGCCGCCACAAGCACCGTGCCGCCGCGCAGCACATGTGGCTGCAGATCGTGCAGATAATAGGGCCAGACGCGTGCGCCGGTGTCCTTCAGGCTTTCGCCGCCAGGCGGCGGCACGTCATAGGAACGGCGCCAGACATGCACCTGCTCCTCGCCCCATTTCTGGCGGGCGTCATCCTTGTTGAGGCCGGAGAGATCGCCATAGTCACGCTCGTTCAGCGCCTGGTCGCGGATGGTTTTCAGATCGCTCTGGCCCACCGCGTCGAGAATGTGCTGGCAGGTCTTCTGCGCCCGCGAGAGCACCGAGGTGAAGGCGATGTCGAATTTCAGGCCACGTGCCTTGAGCTTCTGCCCGGCGGCCTTGGCTTCGGCGTGGCCCTGCTCGGTCAGGTCGACATCGCGCCAGCCAGTGAACAGGTTCTTCAGGTTCCATTCGCTCTGGCCATGGCGCACGAGCACGAGAGTTCTCGACATGTTTGCTCCTTCGAGAGCAATTCCAGGAAAAGTGTGAAACGGTTTTCGTCCGGAATTGCGTTAAAACAAGGTGTTTTTGGTCCGCTCAGCCGAGGCCGAGCACGTCCCGCATGGAATACAGTCCCGGCTTCCGACTGCGCGCCCAGAGCGCAGCCTTGACGGCGCCGCGTGCGAAGATGGCGCGGTCTTCGGCATGGTGGGCAAGCGTGATGCGCTCGCCGGTGCCGGCCAGCACCACCGAATGATCGCCGACCACCGACCCGCCGCGCAGCGCGGCAAAGCCTATCGAGCCGGTCTTGCGCACGCCGGTGTGGCCGTCGCGCGACCGCACGCTGTTGCCATCGAGATCAATGCCGCGCCCGGCCGCGGCTGCTTCGCCGAGCAGCAGCGCCGTGCCCGAGGGCGCGTCGACCTTGTGGCGATGGTGCATTTCCAGAATCTCGATGTCAAAATCATCCGCATCGAGCGCACGCGCGGCCTGCTCCACCAGCACCGCCAGCAGATTGACGCCGAGGCTCATATTGCCCGATTTGACGATGGTCGCGTGGCGCGCCGCCGCCGCGATTCTGGAATTGTCGTCCGCCGAGCAGCCGGTTGTGCCGATGACATGGGCGATGCGCGCCTGTGCCGCGTAGCCGGCGAATTCGACGGTCGAGGCCGGTGTCGTGAAGTCGAGCACGCCATCGGCCTTGGCGAAGGCTGGCAGCGGATCGTCTGATATCGGCACGTTGATGATGCCGATGCCCGCCAGCTCGCCGGCATCCTTGCCAAGATGCGGTGAGTCGGCCCGCTCGATGGCCGCGGCAACGCGCGCGCCGGGGATGGTGTGAATGGCCCGTATCAGCGCCTGTCCCATGCGGCCGGCAGCACCCACGACCACCAGGCCCATGTCGCTACCGGGTGTGTCGCTACCATGTGTGCCGCTCATGTGTTTCCCCCGACGGTTTTCCTGGCCCGTATGTCCGGCGCCGAAGTCTGGATCGCCTGGGTGTCATCGACAAGCCCCAGCCCCTTGTTGCCCTGTATCCGGTGGAAACGGGCATAGACGCTGTGCGGATCAGCCATCAGCGAGGCATGGGTGCCTTCTTCGACCAGCCGGCCCTGTTCCATGACGATAATGTGGTCGGCGTTGACCACCGTCGACAGCCGGTGCGCGATGACGATGGTGGTGCGCCCCTCCATGACCTCCGTGAGCGCCTGCTGGACACGGGCCTCGGCCTCGTTGTCGAGCGCCGATGTCGCTTCGTCGAGCAGAAGGATCGGCGCCTGCCGCACGATGGCGCGGGCGATCGAAACACGCTGGCGCTGGCCACCCGAGAGCGTCACACCGTTCTCGCCAACCGGCGTGTCATAGCCTTGCGGCTGTTGGCGAATGAACTCGTCAGCCGCAGCCAGCTTCGCGGCCTGCTCGATCTCGCTGTCGGTCGCCGAAGGCCTGCCGTAGCGGATGTTGTCACGGATGGTACCCTCGAACAGGTACGGCGCCTGCGACACATAGGCGATTGAGCCGCGCAACGAATGTTTGGTGACCTTGGAAATGTCCTGGCCGTCGATCTCGATCGTGCCGGCCTCGACGTCGTAGAAGCGCTGCAGCAGCGCCACCAGCGTCGTCTTGCCGGCGCCGGATGCGCCGACGATGGCGGTCATCTTGCCGGCGGCGGCGACGAAACTCAGATCCTGCAGGACCGGCATGTCCTCGACATAGCGGAAAGACACGTTGTTGAACCGCACTTCGCCGGTGGTGAAGTGCGCCTCGGTGGCACCTGGCGCGTCACCCTGCTTCGGCTCGAGATCGAGAAGCTCGTAGATCATGCGGGCATTGACCAGCGCCCGCTCCATGCCGACCTGCATGCGCGCCAGGCGTCTCGCCGGGTCATAGGCCATGATCAGCGCGGTGATGAACGAGAAGACCGCACCCGGTGGCTGCCCGAGAACCAGGGCACGGTAGCCGGAATAGGCGATGACGGAGGTAACGGCGAAACCGGCCAGTATATCGGAAATCGGCCCCAGCCTCTCCGAGACGCGCGCTATCTTGTTGTTCCGCTGCTCCGCCGTCTCGGCCATGGCGCCGATTTGACGCGCGAGCGCCTCCTCCATGGTGAAGGCCTTGACGATGGCGATGCCTTGAGTGGCTTCCTGGATAGCTCCGGTCAGTCGGGAATTGATCAGCACGGATTCGCGGTTGATGCGACGCAGTCGGCGGGTGATGTACACCACGGCCCAGATCAGCGGCGGTCCGATCAGCAGCGAGCTGAGCGACAACACCGGGTCCTGGTAGATCATGACGCCGAGAAGGCCGACCAGCGTTACCGCATCGCGGGTGATCGATGTCAGGGTCAATGACAACAGGTCGCGAATGCCGCCGACGTTCTCGTTGACCTGCGCCGCCAACCGGCCCGAACGGGTGTCGTTGAAGAAGCCGACCCCGAGCTTCATCAGATGATCGAAGATGCGCTTCTGGTAGCGCGCCACCAGATTGTTGCCGATCTTGGCAAGCGCCACGGCCTGGCCGTAACCGGCGAAGCCGCGCAGCGTGAAAGCTCCCATGAAGCCGGCGCATATCCACACGATCGCGCCGCCATGCCGTTCGTAGAATATCTGGTTGACCATCGGGGCCATGATCCAGGCCGTGAAGGCGGTCGTGCCCGAAACGATCAGCAGGCAAGCGATGGCGACGACATACGACCAGCGATATTCATCACCATTTTCAGTGAGGATGCGGCGGAGCACCGCCGTGACCTCGCCGGGCCGGACTTTCTGCTTGTTTGGGGTTTGAAGAGTCAAATCAGGGCGCTTCGTCGGTTTCCGCTTCCCGCGGCCAGGTTGCAATTTGGGCTACCCTCTTAGCGCCATGGGGCCGGCTTGCCTATGCCTTGGGGTGACTAACTTCGTCGCGCCAGCGCCGCCCCGACGTCTGGACGCCGAACAAAGTAGGGTTCCTGGCATAGGCGGTGAGCCCAGAAAGGGCCGCCAGCGGATGCGTGATCACGTAGACCGGCATGGTCCGCATCAGCTCGCTGTGTGGCGCCTTGTCCTCGAAGGCAGCGCGGAAATTGCCTTCCTTCAGCGCCGGCACGATCTTCTGCGCGATGCCGCCGGTGAGGAACACGCCGCCACGGCTCATGAACACCAGCGCCAGGTCGCCGGCGGTGCGCCCGAGGCAGGTGACGAACATCGACAGTGCTTCCTCGGCGACCGGATCGGTCTTTGCCAATGCCGCGGCGGTGATTTCAGCCGGGGTGGTGAAGGGCGATGGCTTGCCGTCGGTCTTGGCGACTGCCCGGTAGGCATTGACCAGGCCGCGCCCGCACAGGATCTGCTCGCCCGAAATGCGGCCGTCGAGCTTCTCGATATGTGGAAAAACCTCGAAATCCCGGGCCGAGCGCGGGCCGATATCCATATGGCCGCCTTCGCCGGGCACAGGTATCCAGTGATTTAGCGCATAGATCAGTCCGGCGACGCCGAGCCCGGTTCCGGGGCCAAGCACCACGCGTCCGGCATTGGGCTCCGGCGTGCCGCCGCCGATCTTTTCCATATGCTCTTCGCCTAGTGCCACGACCGCCAGTGCCTGCGCCTCGAAATCATTGAGCACCACGATGTCGCTCAGGCCCAGATTGGCGAACATCTGTCTTGGCTTCACCACCCACGGGCAGTTGGTGAGCTGGATCTCGTCGCTGTCGACAGGCCCGGCCACGGCCAGCACCGCCGAATTCGGGCGGATCGACGAGCGGTCGAGCACCGCCGCCTGGATGGCTTCGTCAATGGTGTTGAAATTGGCCGTCTGGACGATGGTCGGCTCGCCCGCCTCGGAATTCGCGTCAACAACGATCGAGAAGCGCGCATTGGTGCCGCCGATATCACCGATCAGGATCGGAAACCGCAACAAAGCGTCGTTGTCACCTGTGCTTGGCATGCTCTCGTCCGTCCCCCGGCGCCCCTGACGGCATATCGCCGTTCATCCGTTGACTAGCGCATGAGTTTGAAAAGGGAAATCGGTTTTCGAAAGCAGCGGCGCACAGAGACATGTTCTGCGGCCAAACAGCCACAATTTCATAAAAACGGCGGGCTAAACCGATTCAACAGCCGGTAAATGACAAAGGTATCAGTTTCCCGGCCGTGGCAGCGGCACCGGCGCGCCGCTCTCCGGGGTTGCCGTGAAAGCACTGGCCGAGGCAGGCAAACCGGCTGCGCCATCGGCCGTGGCGGCGGGCGCTTCGGGCTCGCGCTGTGGTTGCCGCCGGCACGCCGCCACCATGGTAGGTGGCGGCTTCGGCGGAAGCCGGGCCAGGTGCGTCGAGCACGGCTTGGCATTCCCTGGGCAGGTTCGCCATCGTCATCAGATCGCGCGCCTTGGGCGCATCCGGGTTCTTGTTGGGCCGCCACGGCTCCTCGGTGAACCACCATGCCAGCGGCTTGCCGCAACCATCATCCGCCGGGGTAGCTTCCTGCCCCTTGCAGTTGGGCGAGCCCGGCTGGCAGCCGATGCGCATGTGGAAATGATAGTCGTGGCCCCAGAACGGACGGATCTTGCGCAGCCAGCCGCGGTCGCCCTTGACGGTGTCGCACAACTTCTTCTTGATCCCCGGATTGACCAGGATGCGTTCGACCTCAGGATAGCTCGCTGCCCGCTTCAGCAGCCTTGTATGCGCAGGCGTCCACAGCGCGTCCTTCACCAGATGCGTCTTCTCGTTGACCATCAAGGTGGCGCTCATGCTTTCGCGCTGTGCCATCGACAGCGGGCGACTGGGCATCGGCGTCAGCCAGATGTCGGCATCAAGGCCGATCTGGTGCGAGGCGTGGCCGGTCATCATCGGGCCGCCGCGCGGCTGCGCGATGTCACCGATCAGCAGGCCGGGCCAGCCGTCGGCCACGGCGTCAACAGACAGTTTCTCGACCAGCGCGATCATCGCCGGATGACCCCAGCGGCGATTGCGCGACGGCCGCATCACCTCCCAGGTCGGCCCGTCCATGGGAATGGCGACGCCGCCGGCAAAGCAGCCCTTGGAATAGAACCCAAAGGATTGTGGGGCCGTCGCCGTCGGCAGTTTCTCGGCGCCGAACAGGTCCTTCGCCCGCTCCTCGGCCGCAGCCGGTTGTACCACCAGGGCGAGCAGACCGAGCACGGCGGCCAGCAAGGACGTTTTGCAAAGAGATGGCCGCAACGCTGTCTTCATCTAAACGGAACCCCCACCGCAATCCCAGGACCGAATCATAGCACGCAACGCGGGACGCTTCGATCGCCAGAGCATGATCCCGAAAAGTGGGAACCGGTTTTCGGAAAAACAAAGAGCTAGATCAGGATCACGATTCAACCGATCGTCATCCTGATCTAGCGCTTCATCGGGCTGCGCGCCTCGCCGTCGCGCCAGTCGCCGCTCTTCCACATATAGTCGAAGGCGGTGCGGTAATCGCGAAAGCGGAAACTGTATCCCGCCGCCTTGATGGCGGCATTGGCGACACGCTTGTTCTCGCCATAGAAGGAGCGCGCCATGGGCGAAAGCTCAGCGCCATCGAAGGGAATTTCGGGCGGCGGTGCGACACCCATCAGCGACGCGGCATAGGCGACGACATCCTGCGGCGGCGCCGGCAGATCGTCGGTGACGTTGAAGATGCCGCCACGATTGCCGTCGGCGAGATACCAGAGCGCGCCGGCGATGTCGTCGCAATGGATGCGGTTGAACACCTGGTCCGGTTTGACCAGCCGCCTTGCGGTGCCGTTTTCCAGGTTGACGAGGGCGTTGCGGCCTGGCCCGTAGATGCCGGAAAGGCGCAGGACGGTCGCCGGCCGATCGATATCCTCACCCAGTCTCAGCCATTCCTGTTCGGCTGCCACCCGCATCATCGAGCGTTTTGACACCGGCCGGCACTCGGCCGCTTCATCGACCCAGCCACCGCCATGATCGCCATAGACGCCCACGGTCGAGAGATAGCCAATCCATTCCAGCGCCGGCATGTCCGCGATGATTGTCGCGCGGATCGCATTCAGCACCGGATCGCCAGCGTCCTCCGGTGCGACCGAGATCACCAGATGGGTCGTTTTCCGCAACGCCGCGCCGATCTCCGGTGTCAGCGTGCCGTCGAACGCGAGGGGTACGATGCCAGCTTGGCGCAGCGCCTCGAATTTTTCCGGTGACCGCGTTGTCCCAAAGATCGTGGCGGCTTCGGAGTTGGCGCGGGCAAAAGCCCTACCCGAATAGCCGGCGCCGAAAATGAAGATCTGCTTCCTGGTCATGCATGCGTCCCGATTGGATTTGGCTTTGACAGCGCCAACCGCCATTCGTCGCGCACGGCCTCGTCGCTCTCGGTCTTCAGGCCGGCGGCGGCACGTTCGGAGTATTCGGTGTTGGGCACAAGCCGCGTCAGCGCCCATATTGCCGCGCCCCGCACCAGCGGCGAGGCATCGTCGAGCAGCGCGTGCACAATGCCGCCCAGCGAGGCATCGCCGGAATTTCCGGCGGCGATCAGCACGTTGCGGATAAAGCGGTCGCGGCCGATGCGTTTTATCGGCGAACCGGAGAAGAAGGCGCGGAAGGCGGCGTCGTCGAGGTGGAGCAGATCGGCCAACGCCGGCTCGCGCAGATCGTCGCGTGCGGCAAGCTTGGCCTCGGAGGCCGCCTGGGCAAACTTGTTCCACGGGCATGCGGCGAGGCAGTCGTCGCAGCCATAGATGCGGTTGCCGATCCTTTCGCGGAATTCATGCGGGATCGGCCCCTTGTTCTCGATGGTGAGGTAGGAGATGCAGCGCCGCGCGTCGAGCCGGTAGGGCGCGGGAAAGGCATTGGTCGGACAGGCGTCGAGACAGGCGCGGCAGGAGCCGCAGTGGTCGATCTCCGCCCGGTCGGGGACGAGTTCGGCTGTGGTGAAGATGGTGCCGAGGAACAGCCAGGAGCCGTGTTCCCGGCTGACCAGATTGGTGTGCTTGCCCTGCCAGCCAAGTCCGGCCGCTTCCGCCAGCGGTTTTTCCATCACCGGCGCGGTGTCGACGAAAACCTGCACGTCGCCACCGGCTCGCGCCACGATCTTGCCGGCGATCTCCTTCAGCCGGCCCTTCATGACGTCGTGATAGTCGCGGTTGCGCGCATAGACGGAGATCGCGCCACGGTCGCGTTTGGCCAGGATTGATCGCGGATCGTGGTCGGGGCCGTAATTCATCGCCAGCACGATGATGGAGCGCACCCGCGGCCACAGTGCCGTCGGTTCGCTGCGCCGCTCCAGCGTCTCGGCGATCCACTGCATCGAGCCGTGAAAGCCGTCGGCGACGAATTCGGCGAGCCTGGCCGGCGCCAGCGGGATCGCATCCGGGGTGGTGACGGCGATGGCATCGAAGCCGGCGCGCTGCGCCTCCGCGTCGATCAGCGCGCGCAGTTTTGACGCGTCAGAAGTCGAGGTCCGCATAATGCGACACCGGCGACAGGCCGCGCACGCGGTCGGTCAGGAGCGGCCGGAAGGAGGGCCGAGACTTCACCCGCGTGTACCATTCGCGCGCCGCGGCATGTTCGCGCCAGTCGATCTCGCCCAGGTAATCCAGCACCGACAGCGTCGCCGCCGCCGCGAGGTCGGCATAGGTGACCCTGCTGCCGGCCAGCCAGTGGCGGGTGCCGGCCAGCCAGTTGGTGTATTTCATGTGCTGGCGGATATTGGCGCGCGCCGCACGGATCGCGCCTGAATCGGGCGAGCCGCCGCCCGCCGTTTCCGGCATGACCGGCTTCAGCACGCGTTCGCGCACCAGATGCCGGGTCACCTCGCCTTCAGCCTTGGTGAGATACCAGTCGGTCAGCCGGCGGATTTCGGCGCGCTGCATAGGATCCTCGGCAAACAGCCGCTTGTCGCGCTTCAAGACACCGCGCGTCTCGTCGAGATATTCGGCGATCACCATGGCGCCGACGATCGGCACGTCGCCTTCGGCGAGCAGGATCGGCAGCGTACCGGCCGGGTTCAGCGCCAGGAACTCCTTGCGCCGCGTCCACGGCTTTTCCTCGATCAGGGCCAATTCCTCGCCGTACTCGCCGAACGCAAGGCGGACGAAGCGACAAGTGGCGAACATGGGATGGTGGAAAAGCGTCAGCATGGGTCCGTGATGGTCAAAGCGCACTGGCGAATCGCCGGATGCGCCGGTAAGTCTTTGCCGCTCGTGTTAGCGGGCTGTCAGGGTGCAGCGACCTATAGGGGCACTTCCGCGCCATGACAAGCAAGCCGTTCTATTAGCCGCCCATCGATTGCCGAGGTTGCCATGGAAAGCCAGACCATCGTCGAAGCCTTGTTGCTCGGTCTTCTGGAGGGTCTGACCGAGTTCATTCCGGTCTCGTCGACGGGTCACATCCTGCTCGCGGGCCACTTTCTCGGCTTCCAGTCGACCGGAAAGGCTTTCGAGATCCTGATCCAGCTCGGCGCCATACTGGCCATTCTCAGCGTCTATTTCGGCCGTCTCTGGAAGATGCTGCTCGACCTGCCGCATGACCGGCTGACGCGGCATTTCGTCCTTGGTATCCTCATCGCCTTCCTGCCGGCGGCGTTTCTGGGGGCGCTGGCGCATGATTTCATCAAGACGGTGCTGTTCGAATCGCCGAAGCTGATCTGCATCATGCTGATCATCGGCGGCGTGGTCCTGCTTGTGGTGGATCGCATGAATCTCAAGCCGGTCTACCGGGATGTCGAGCGTTTCCCGACGAGGCTTTATCTCCAGATAGGCCTGTTCCAGTGCCTGTCGCTGATCCCCGGCACGTCGCGCTCGGGTTCGACCATTGTCGGCGCGTTGCTTCTGGGCGTCGACAAGCGGGCGGCGGCGGAGTTCTCCTTCTTCCTCGCCATGCCGACCATGGTCGGCGCCTTCGCCTTCGACCTGTTCAAGAACCGCAACGTGCTGACCTCCGCAGACCTGCCGATCATCGGCGTCGGCTTCATCGCCGCCTTCATCTCGGCGCTCATCGTCGTGCGCTTCCTGCTCGAGTACGTCTCGCGGCGCGGTTATTCGCTGTTCGGCTGGTGGCGGCTGGTCGTCGGCACCGTCGGGCTGGTTGCCCTGCTGATCTGGGGCTAGCTTGGGAAAGCGATCCAGGATCCCTGTAGCGGGATCCTGGCCGTGTTGCTGTTGCTAATGTCCTGCTTTAGCTGACGAAATAGCGCTGCCATTCGAAGTCGGTGATATGCGATGCCTGCCAGGCATCAAACGCCGCCTGCTCGGCTCGCCGGCTCTCTGCATAATTGTCGCGAAAAGCCTCGCCAAACGCGTCGGCGCAGAAGTCGGAGGTGGCGAATGCCTCGATCGAGGCGTTGAGCGTGCGCGGCAGTTTCGGTTTGTCGAGATTGGCAAGGTTCGATGTCACCGGCGCTTCCAGTGGCAGGTCTTTTTCGATGCCTTCGCAGCCCGCCGCCAGGATCGCCGCGATCGACAGATAGGGATTGATGTCGGCGCCCGGCGCGCGATGCTCCAACCGGCAGGCGCCGTCATTGGGCGTGGTGATGGCGCGAATAGGAGCTGTGCGGTTCTCGAAACCCCAGGCGACGTCCTCCGGCGACCAGGCGCCACGGTCGAAACGGCGATAGGAATTGACCGTCGGCCGGAACAGGAGATGCGTTTCCTGCATCCGGTTCAGCACGCCGGCGAGAAACTTTTCGGCGACCGGCGTCAGCCGGTTCGGACCGGCGGCGAAGGCTGGCTTGCCGTCGCGCCACAGGCTGACATGGTGATGCGCGCCACAGGCGCTTTCCTTGCCCGGCGGCTGGAAGCGGGTCATGAAGGTGGCGACCAGGCCGCGCTCGGCGCACAATTCGCGCAGATGCAGCTTGGCGCGCATGGCATCGTCAGCCGCCTCCAGCGCCGACTTCGGCGTCAGCGCGTATTCATACATGCCGTAGCCATATTCGGTGACCAGCGAGGCGACGCCGATGCCGATGCTCTTCATGCGGGTGATGAACTCGGCGGCGAAATCCTGGTACTCGCCGCTGCGCACCAGATCATAGTTGGTCAGCGAATGGCCCCACGGCTTCAGCTCGCGGTAGCGCCCGGCGCGCATCAGATCGTGGTCGGCGTGGAAGATGCCGAATTCGTATTCGAGCGCGAACATCGGCTCGTAGCCGAGCGCCTTGACTCGCTTCTCGATGCGGGCCAGCACGCCGCGTGGATCGAACGGGCAGGTAGCACCATCGAGCATGTAGGAGGACGTGATGGCCGAGGCGAATTTCGGCTTCCAGCCGTGCTGCACCACGGTCGCCGGATCAATGATCCCCTTGATGTTGGGAAAGCCGTTTTCCTCGTTGGCGCTGGGCGAGGCGAAGGCGACATCACCCATCGGCTGGCCGTCGCCATGGGTGACGCAATAGAGGATGGCGTTGATGGATTCGCCATAAGGCGAAAGTTTTAGCGGCGCGATCTTGGAGCGGAACGCTCCCGACGTGTCGACCGTATGCACCTCGACGAATTCGCCGCGCGATGCCAGATCGCGCTGCAGCGCCTCGAGCTTCGGCGCGTACTCCGCCGTTATGTCCTCAAATTCCACTTTCAGTCCTCCACCAAACCACGGGCGCCGCTACTTCGCGTTGCGCCGGAAAAATCGCGACAAGAGTTCGTCAAGCTCGTAGCGGCCGCTGATGCCGCTTGGCCGGAAAGCCATGCACAGCACGATGACGACACCCAGCGCCACGCCCGACAGGCCGAGCATTTGCGGCAGCTGAATACCGGCGATGGTCACGCCGGATTCGATGCTGCGGATGAATTCGAGCCCCACCGAAAGCACGATCACGCCGGTCACGGCACCCGTCACCGTCGCCATGCCGCCCAGGATCAGCATCGCCAGCGTGTTGAAGATCATCTGGAAGTAGAACAGTTTCGGGCTGATCGTGCCGGCGAAATAGGCGTAGAGCACGCCGGCGAGACCACAGATCAGCGCCGACAGCACCCACGACATCAGCCGCAGGCGCCGTGCGTCGATGCCAAGCGCGGCGGCCGCTTGCGGGCTCTGGGCGCTGGCTCTCAGCTGCAGGCCCCAGCGGCTGTCCTTGAACAGCCGCGCCAGCACGATCACCACCACCGAAAACACCATCATCCAGGGCAGGCCGACCACTTTTGGAATGCCGAAGAAGGCCTGGTTGCCCTTGAACAGATTAGTCCAGTTGAGAAACACCGAATGGACGATGATCAGCAGCGCCAGGCTGACGATGGTCGCGGCGACGCCCGACAGGCGGCTGATCACCTTGCCGCTGACGGCTGCGATGATGCCGACCACGATCAGCGCGATGAGCGCCGACGACACCGGATCGAGCTGCAGCGTGGCGAAGCCGAACGGGGCGTTGGGGATCGACAGCTTCTTCATCGCCAGCGGCGTCGACAGGATGGCGACGCCATAGGCGCCCAGGCCGACAAAGGCGCTGTGGCCGAGATTGGCGATGTTGCTGTTGCCCATGAACACCTGCAGGCCGACGACGACGATCAGGTTCACGAAGGCGCCAAGCGCCAGATAGGTGTAGTAGGTCGGCGCGAAATTCAGGATCGCCAGCCCGACCATCAAAACAGGAAGAGACGTCACCAGTCCGCCGATCAGCGAGCGCGTCAGCACGCTGTTGGGCGCAGCAGCAACAACCGGGGGCGCTGAATTTTCCAGGGCTTGCGGCACTTCAAATCTCCCCCACTTCAAATCTCCCCCACTTCAAATCTCCTTGTCGCCGAGTTCGACCCGCTGGCCGAGCAGGCCTTCCGGTCGGTAGACAAGCAGCGCGACGATGATCACGTAGGTGAGCGCATCCTTGAAGCCCCCATATTCCTGCGGCAGGGCGACCAGCAGGCCGACCTCGATGAAGCCGAGCAGCATGCCGCCGGTAGCCGCCCCGGCCAGCGAGCCGAAGCCGCCGATGACGCAGGCGACGAAGGCCTTCAGCACAAGGCTGAAGCCGAGATCGGGCGAGACGCTGCCGCGTCGTGCGATGATGAACACGGCGGCAATGCCGGCGAGCGCACCCGAAATGGCGAAGGCGGTGGCGATCACCCGGTTTGCCCGGATGCCCATCAGCCGCACCGTGGCGAAATCACGCGACGCCGCGCGGATCGCCAGGCCCAGCGTCGAGCGGTTGAGGAAAAGCACCAGGGCCAGGATGGTCAGGCCGGAAACGATGAGTTCCATCACCTGCAGCGACGACACCGCGAAGGGGCCGAAGAACCACATCTGGTTCAAGCCATTGAGAATCGACACCGATTGCGGCTTGGGCGAGATCAGCAGCATGAACAGGTTCTGCACGACGATCGAGACGCCGAAGGCGGTGAGCAGTCCTGTCGTCGTCGGTGCATAGCGCACCGGCCGGAACGCCACCCGCTCGAAGGTGACGGCAGCCAGTGCCGCCGCCGTAACCGCGATCAGCACGGCGACGACCGGCGAGGTCAGCCCGAGTGCCGCCGCCAGGAACACGCTGTAGGCGGACACGCCGATGATTTCGCCATGCGCGAAATTGACCAGGCCCATGATGGAAAACACCACGGCAAGGCCGAGCGCGACCAGCGAATATTCCGCGCCGAAGGCCAGCGCGTTGAGAAGCTGCTGCAAGGCATAGTCCATGTCGCCGCCTATCCGCCGATATAGAGGTTGAAGAGGCCGTGTTCGTCGGCAAGTTCGGAAGGCGGCCCTTCATAGCGAAGCGTGCCGGCGCTGACGACATAGACGCGGTCGGCGAAGCGCAGCGCCTGCTTGGCGTTCTGCTCGACCACCAGCAGCGTCAGCCCCTCGGCCTTGAGCTCGCCGATGAAATCGAAGATCTGCACCACGATCTTCGGCGCCAGCCCGAGCGACGGCTCGTCGAGCAACAGGAGCTTCGGCCGCGACATCAGCGACCTGGCAATGGCAAGCATCTGCTGCTCGCCGCCCGAGAGCGTGCCGGCCGCCTGGCCATAGCGTTCGGAGAGCACCGGAAACAGCGCCAGGAAACGCTCGATGTCCTGTCGCACACCCTTGGGATCGCGCCGTGTCGCCGCACCCAGGCGCAGGTTCTCGCCAACCGTCAGATTGGCGAAGATGTGCCGGCCCTCTGG
The DNA here is from genome assembly GCF_020616515.1 of Mesorhizobium sp. PAMC28654. Taxonomy (GTDB): domain Bacteria; phylum Pseudomonadota; class Alphaproteobacteria; order Rhizobiales; family Rhizobiaceae; genus Mesorhizobium. Next base: position 3,839,906 of record NZ_CP085135.1, on the reverse strand, counting down.
CGTCGAGGTCAGCCCGGCGCGAATACGGTCCTCGGTGCGGACACGCGAAATGTCCTGGCCGTCGAGGACGATGCGGCCAGAGGCCGGCGTGACCAGGCCGGTCAGCGCATTGATGGTCGAGCTCTTGCCGGCCCCGTTGGGGCCAAGCAGGGCGACAAGCTCGCCCCGGCCGACCTTCAGACTGAGGTCGCGCACCGCTGTAACCGCGCCGTAGCGGACGACCAGATTGTCGACGCTCAGCACGACGAGGCCTGCACCAGAGCAATTCCAGGAAAAGTGTGAAACGGTTTTCCGTCCGGAATTGCGTCAAAACAAAGAGTTAGAGCGGTTTGCCGTTTCCTTGAAACGGTGAACTGCTCTAAGGCTCGATCCATCATCGCTTGCCTGCCCGTCAGTTCAACGCCGGAACGAAGGTTGGCGGCGTGTCGGTGATCAACACCCGCTTGCCATTCGAGAAGCCCATCACCGGAACGGCCTTGACCGGATAGCCCTTTTTCTCGGCGAAGGAGATGACCGGCGCCGTGGTGCCGGGATAGCCGCCGGGTGCACGGATTGCTTCACGCAAGGCGGCTGGCTCGACCGTGCCGGACTTCTTCGCCGCCTCGTAGCTGATCTGCACCATGTCGGCGCCGAGCGCGTCGAAGATGCCGTTGATCTTGTAGCCGTCGGCCTTGCACTGGGCGAGGAACTTGTCGATCGGGCTGTCGATACCGGTGGCGCCATGGGTGGCGAACATCACCTTCTCCAGTGACGCGGGATTGCCCACGGTGCCCTCCAGAGACTTGTCGTCGAAGGCATCGCAACCGGCCACCCAACCTTCGTAGCCATTGGCGCGCAGCTGGCGGATCAGGATGCCGACATCCGGCAGCACGGCACAGATGTGGATGGCGTCCGGCTTCTGCGGCAACGCCTTGATGCTGGCGATCTGCGGCGACCAGTCGGTGGTGCCATAGGAATAGTTGAACTTGGCGACGACCTTGCCGCCGAGATGCTCGAACACCTCGCCGAACCATTCAGGCAGCTTTTCGGAATAGGTGCCGGCATCGGGCGAGACCATCAGCGCGACAGTGCGCGCGCCCTTGCCGTAAAGCGCGTTGGCAGCAGCGGCGGCATTGATCGGATCCGGAACCGCGCCGGCAATGAAATTGTCGAGGCCCGCCTGCTGCATTTCGAGCTGCGTGTTCGGCGCCGAGAACACCGTGGCGCCATAGGGCTGGGCGATCTGGGCCATCGGGATCAACGCATCCGGGAACGGCACGCCGGTGATGATCTGCGCGCCGGCGTCGAGGAATTTCTGGCCAAGCGACACCGAAAGCTGCGGATCGGATCGGTTGTCCTCGATCATCAGCTCAACCTTGAGATCATCGGCACTCGCCGCCTTGTTCAATTTGTCGGCCATGCAGCGCGCGCCCTCGGCTTCGCTGTAAGGCGCGTAGGTGCCGGTCATCGCCACGGCGAGCCCGATCTTCAGGTCGTTGGCCTCGGCATGCGCGACCTGCAACAGCCCCGCCGCGACAATCGCGGCCCCCAAAATCATCTTGTCCATTGAACCCCTCCTTCTTCCTTGTTGTTCCCGTTCCGAAGGCGCCGTCACGATGTCTCGGACTGCCCGACATAAACCTCGATGACGCGTGGATCGCGCCATACTGCCTCGGTCTGCCCGGAGGCGATCACCTGGCCCTGGTCCATGACGCAGAGCCGGTCGCAAAGCCGGTTGATGAAGCGCAGATCGTGGTCGATGACGATGGTGGCGCAGCCGACATCGCGGCGAATGCCTTCGATCGCCACGGCCAGCGTCTCGGACTCGCCCTCGTTGAGCCCGGCCGCCGGTTCGTCGAGCAGCAGCAGCGATGGGCCGAGCGCCAGCGCGCGGGCAATTTCCAGCCGGCGCTGGCTGCCATAGGACAGCGTGCCAGCCGGCACGTCGGCAAAGACGTCCAGCTGATACTGGGCAAGCAACTGGTCGACGCCGATGCGCCTGGCGGCGTCAGGGCGAACCGCCTGGCAAGTGATATGGGCGACCTCGACATTCTGCCGGACGGTCAGGTCCTTGAACAGCCGGATGGTCTGGAATGTGCGGCTGACACCGGCTCGCGCACAGTATTCGGGACCATGACCGGTGATCTCCTTGCCTGCCAGCCGGACGCTGCCGGTGTCGGGCTTGAGCACGCCGGAGATGGCATTGACCAGCGTGGATTTTCCGGCGCCATTGGGGCCGATCAGGCCGAGGATCTCGCCGGCCTCGCACGACAGCGAAGCACTGCGCAAAGCCTGCACGCCGCCAAAGGTCTTGCTGACTGACTCAACCGACAGCATCGGTCATCTCTCCCATCCCGGCCGATGGCTATTTCTCCTGTCGACCGGTCAATGGGATGCTAGCCCCACGACTTTTCCATAACAAGTATTTTTTTCCATTTTAGAAAATATTCTTGGAGCGCAACGTTTTCCAACCAAACGTCCAGCCGATCCGACCGGCCGGGATCAGGCCCCGGCGCTGGCGGGAAGCCCGTCGCGAGGCACGGTGTTCGACATCAGCATCACCACCGGCTCGTCACCCAGCGCGATGTAGGCATGTTGCATTTCCCCGTCGAACAGGATGCTGTCGCCCGGCTGCAGCACGGTCGGATCGTAGTGGATCGTGTGCAGTTCCAGGCGGCCGCTCAGCACGTGGATGAACTCCTCGCCCGAATGGCTGCGCCAGCCGCCATTCTCCTCAAGGCTCCTTGCGCGCAGCGTCACGCGCCAGAAAATGTTGGTCTTGTCGCGAAAATCGCTGCACAGGACCTCGAATTCCATGGCGTTGCCCTGATGCAGGATACCGCTGCCGGCACGCGTGATCGAGCGGCGCGCCTGCATGCCGGGCTTGGGGCTGAACAGGAAGGACGCCACAGGCACATGCAGAACGCCGGCGATCATCAGCGCGACGTCGACCGTCAGCCGGGCCTTGCCGTTCTCGAGTTTCGACAGTTGCGATACCGAAAGGCCGGAGCGTTCGCTGAGATCGCGCAGCGTGATGTTCTGCTCCTTGCGCGCATCGCGGATCTTGCTGCCCACATTGCCCTGCATCATCCACGCCCTTGGCTGCCGTGTTTCCAATTCGACAAGCTCTAGCGGGGTGGCCTTGGGGCGTCCAGCCTTTAGACGGCTACGGCTGGTTTCGGCCATAGCGACATCGCGACGGTGGCAAAGACGGTCTCAAGCGTGCGACTGACGAGCTCGAATGTTTCCGGATCGGAAAGCAGGTCGTTGCGAACTTCGAGATAGAGGCAGGGCCGGCCTTGCTCCAGCCCGTGCCGGTTCAGCGTGTAGCCGATCGCCTGGCGCCAGTCGTAGGGCTCGTTGTCGCCGATCCGCAATCCGGCTTCCGCCCCCCGCGCGCCAAGCGTTTTCAGCACCGAGGTGACGAAGGGTGACTGGTCCCGCCACAGCACGCCGATGTCGACATCGCGCCTGATGCCGCCCATCACCGGGGTGAAGGAATGCACCGACACCAGCGCCTGACTGCCCGCCGCGGCCTCGACGATCGCCTGTTCGAGCGGCGCCCAGGCGATGCGCGTGCGCAACTGGCGGTCCGCCGCATCAGCGGCCAGATTGCCGGGCACGGGAATGCCGCCGAGGTCCGGACGCATGAAGTCCCACTCATCGGCCGGGCGGTTGTAGTCGAGGAACAGCCGCGAATAATGCGCGACCACGGCCGGCGCCCGAAGCGTCTGCGACAGACGGCGCGTCAGGGCATCGACGCCGATATCTACGGCGAAATGCGTGCCGAGATAAGGCACTGCCAAGCCAAGGTCATGCCACGGCGCGGGCACGAGATTGCCGGCGTGCTCGGCGATCAGCAGGTAGGGGCTCGCAGCCCCGATCCGCAGCCGCTCCACGCTGGCGTCGGCGAGTGCGGTGACGCTCGCATCATCAAGCTTTTCAAGGCTCGCCACGTTCACAGGCCGCTTCCCGGCTCAACCGATAACCGAACGGACATGGTACGACTTCGCCGCTGTCGCCTCCGCCAGGCCGGCGCGGCCATTGGTGCGTCCCAGCCCGGAATTCTTGATGCCGCCCCAGGGCAAATGCAGGTCGGCGTGGTCGCAGCGGTTGAGATAGACGGTGCCGGCCTCGACCTCGTCGAGCAGCGCCACGCCGCGATCGATATCCCTGGTCCAGATCGAGGCGCTCAGCCCGAAATCGCTGTCGTTCATCAGGCGGATCGCCTCGTCGTCGCTGCCGACCGACTGGATGCAAGCCACCGGCCCGAACAGCTCGTCGCGCATGATCCGCATGCCGTGGTCGACCCCGACCAGCACTTCGGGCGCGACATAAGCGGCTCCAAGGCCAGATGCCTTGAGTGTGCCGTCCTGCGGCATCAGGCGCCTGGCCCCTGACCGCACCGCACTTTCGGTGAGACCGCGAATGGTGTCGGCGCTCGCCCGCACCACCGGCCCGACCATCGGCTTCTCGCCAAAGGGATGGCCGATGGTCCATTTCGCCGTCTCGGCGACCAGGGCTTCGACGAAGCGGTCATGGATCGCCTTGTCGACATAGATGCGCTCGACCGAGCAGCAGGACTGGCCGGCATTGGAGTAGGTGCCTTCGGCGATCAGCGGGACCGCCGATTTGAGGTCGGCATCGGATCGAACATAGGTCGGATCCTTGCCGCCGAGCTCGAGATGCACCTGCGTGAATGTGCCCGCGGCGGCGGCGTGCACGCGACGGCCGCCATTGACCGAGCCGATGAAATTCACCGCGTTGAAGGCGCCGGACGCAATCAGCTTCTCGGCATCGGCATGGTCGAGATGCAGGCTCTGGAACACGCCTTCGGGGCCACCGGCGGCACGGAAGGCTTCCTCGGCCTGCTCGGCGATCAGCGGCGTCTGCGGCGAATGCTTGAAGATCACGACATTGCCGGCGGCGAGCGGCGACGTGACCAGATAGCCCAGCATGGCGGTGGGGTAGTTCCAGGCGCAGATCGAAAGATGCAGGCCGCCCGCCACCGGTTTGGCATAGCGGCGGATGTTTTCATCCGAGGGATAAGGGATGTCGGCCAGCGTTTCCGGCGCGACATCGGCCAGCAACTCGCCAACCAGCGCCAGGCGCGGCGTCTCGTCGGCCTGCCACAGCGGCCGGCCGATCTGCCACGCCACCATCTCGGCCAGCGGTGTTGCGCGCGCCTTCATCTCCTCGCCGAAGCGCAGCAGGATCGCCAGCCGGTCGGCCAGCGGCGTCCGCCGCCACGATGACAGCGCGGCACGAGCCCGCGAGAGCGCGGCCTCGATGGCCGCGCCGTCGGCATAGGCGCGCGTCGTGTAGGTCGAGCCGTCGACGGGAGAGGTCACCGAAAAGGTGCGCGCGCCGGAATGCAGGTTCATGGTCTTGAAATCCATCCGAGATGAGAGGTCATTTCGAGGCACGATATCGCGATTTTCCATTTTGGCAAATTTTTTCTAATCCCGCTTGATGGAATTTTTATCCGCCCCTATTGTCCGCTCCGTCAGCATTTCAGCAGAAGCAGATGAGGGGTTCAGATGATCGCTTACGATTTCACCGGCAGGCATGCGGTCGTCGCCGGCGCGGGCGGCGGCATGGGCGAGGCGATCACGCTGGCCCTGCTCGAGGCCGGTGCCTCCGTCACCGCCATCGACGTCAAGGCCCGTCCGGCTTCGCTGGCCTCCTATGACGACAGGCTCACCTTCGCCCAGGGCGATCTGACCGACGCCGGCTTTGTCGAACAGGCGATCGGTACGGCGGGCCGCGAACGCGGCGGCATCGACTATCTCGCCAATGTCGCCGGGGTGCTATGGTTCGGCCGCGACAAGTCGGCGCTAGAGATGGATCTCGACGTCTGGGATGAGGTCTTCAACATCAATTTGAAATCCTTCGTGCACACCGCGCGCTCCGTCGTTCCGCATATGCGCGCGGGCGGGCGCGGCGGCGCCATGGTGCATTTCTCGACCATCCAGTGGTATCGCGGCGACGCCAACCCGCAGGACGCCTACCAGGCATCGAAGGCTGGCGTCTGCGCGCTCTCGAAATCATTGGCCATGCAGCTCGCCGGCGAACGCATCCGCTCGAACGCGATCTGCCCGGGCATGGCGCTGACGCCGTTGCAGGCGCGCTGGGATACCGAGGAAAAGCGCTCGGCCGTGGCCAGCTACGCCCCGCTCGGCCGCATTGGCACGCCGCAGGACATGGCCAATGCCGCGCTGTTCCTGCTGTCGGATGCCGCCAGCTACATCACCGGCATCGAGCTTGCCGTCGATGGCGGACTGCTCATGCGCATGTAGGTCGCCTGGGATCAGGTTTTAACCGGCATCATCCGCCGTCCCGAGGCGGGTGAACTGGTCAGAAATCGTCGGGAAAGATGGCCTTGAGATAGAACCGGCATGCCTTCTTCGCCATGTCGCGTCCGGCGGGGCCGGCGGTTGTGAAAACCTGGCCTGAAATCCAGAGCCCGTCGATCAGGGCGTTGAGGCTGCGGGCGACCAGGGCCGGGTCGAGATCGATCCGCCTCAGCTCGGCAAGCGCGGCGATATCGGCCTTCACGATGGCATCGTAGCGGGTCTTCAGCTCGGCGCAGCGCCGCCGATACTCCGGATTGCGCGCCGACTCCGCCCAGAAGTCGGTGAAGACGGCGATGTGCCCGGCGTTCGACATCTCTGCATCGAAATCGAGTTCGATCATCCCCAGCAGGCGGGCGGCCGGCGAGTCGTATTCCGGGCGGTTCAGGCTGCGGTCATACTCCTCGACCATGTGGTCGAGCGCGGCCAGCGTGATGCCTTCCTTCGATTTGAAATGGAACGACACGACGCCGTAGCTGCAACCGGCTTCCTGGGCGATGTCGTTCATCGTGAAGCCGGCCAGGCCCTTGCGAGCGATGACGGTGAGCGCCGCCTCGATCAGCGAGCGCCGCCGCTCCTGCACCTGATCCTCGCGCGTCGGCGCGCGCCGCTTGTCGGTCGAGTTGTCAGCGTGTGCCGCGGCTTGGTTCATGATCTCTGGTCTTGACCGGGATGTATCCGGTCTGGATAGCAGCTTCGGCGAAGCCGGCACAAGACTTTGCCGCCCGGAGCCCGGGAATCACGCTGTCGCACTAGACGAGTTCGCCGCTTTCGATTTCGGCAGCCGCCCGCTCTATGCCCTGGCGCAGAATGCCGATCATGTCGTCGATCTGGTCCCTTGTGATGATCAGCGCCGGCGACATCACGCACATATTGCCGAGCGGGCGCACGATCAGCCCGAGCTCCGCGCAATGGGCGTCGATGCGCGCGCCGATCCGCTTGTCGAAATCGGTGACATCGGGCGACGACGTATCGACCAGGCATTCGACGCAGCCGACCAGGCCGGAGGCGCGGACATTCGCCACCAGCGGCAGGTCGGCCAGACTGTGAAGGCGCTCGGCGAAATAGCTGGAGATGTCGCGCACATGCTCCAATATGCCGTCCTTCTCGATCACCGCGATATTGGCGAGCGCGGCCGCACAGCTCACCGGATGACCGGAATAGGTGTAGCCGTTCGAATAGTTGCTACCCCTGGCGTTCTCGCCGCTGACCTTGTCCAGCAGGCGCTCGGAAATGGCAAAGCCGCCCAGCGGCACATAGCCGGAGGTCACGCCCTTGGCGAAGGTGATGATGTCGGGGACGACGCCGAACACTTTCTCCGACGCGAACCATTCGCCGCAGCGGCCAAAGCCGGTGACGACCTCGTCGGAGATATAGATGATGTCATGCTCCTCGCACACGGCCTTGAAGCGGGCATGATAGCCCTTCGGCGGAATGATGACGCCACCGGACGCCAGCAAAGGTTCGGCAAGGAACACCGCCACCTTCTCGGCGCCAATGCGCGCGATCTCGTGCCGGAATTCGTCGACCAGAAAGTCCAGGAACGCTGCCTCGTCCTTGCCGCCGGCAAGGCGGATGTTGGGGCTGGAGATGAACGAGATCCTGTCCGAGACGATATCGAAATTCGGCCAGTTGCCGGCGCGGCCCGAGCAGGCTGCCGTCAGCGCGGTGCTGCCATGATAGCCTTCGCGCCGCACGATGATGTGCTTCTTCTGCGGGCGTCCCAGCACATTGTTGTAGAATTCGACAAAGCGCAGCGCCGAATCGACCGCGGTCGAGCCACCCGTGGTGAAGAAGACGCGGTTGAGGTCGCCCGGCGTCAGCGCGGCGATACGCGCCGCCAGTTCGGCCGACTGCGAATTCGTCGTGTACCAGGGCGAATTGTAGGCCAGTTGCAACGCCTGTTCGGCGATGGCGTCGGCGATCTCATGGCGGTTGTAGCCGATCTGCGTGCACCACATGCCGGCGGGGCCGTCGATCAGCCGGCGGCCCTTGGCGTCGATCACATAGATGCCCTCGCCACGGGCAAGCAGTGGGCGTGCCGACTGGCCAAGCTTTTCCATGGCTTCGGACGGCGACAGCAGATGCCGTCGCGCCGCCTCTTCCATCTCGGTGGCATTCCACTGCGATCCGACCGCCTTGTTCATGACACTTCCTCCCTGTCCGTCGTTGCGCGTCTACGATCCCAGTGCACACGACCTGACGCTGCTGATCGCGCTGCGATCCACCGACGCCACAACCAAGCTCACAAATTGATTGTCCAGTCAATCAGTTTTGGAGTTTGAAAAAATCCCGGCGGGTCATGATCGCCGCCGGGATTGTGCGATGGAACCCGAAACCTGCTTCAGGACCGCGAAAGGGCAGGAAGCTCCAGCAAGGCCTGGGCGGCCGCGACGTCGGTGATCAGCAGCTTGGCGTTGGTGGCGGCGATGCCGGCGCGGATGGCGTGGATCTTGCGCACGCCGCCGGACGAGATGATCACCTTCGGCACCTTGCGGATATCGGCGGGATTGATGGCCATGGCGCGATGGTTGACGGGATGGTCGATGACATTGCCGTCGGCATCGACGAAGTGGCAGAGCACGTCGCCGACCGCGCCCGCGTCCTTCAGGCTCTTGGCGTCTGACCAGTTCAGGATGCCGCGGCGGAAGATCGAGGCCTGCGTGCTGACATCGCCGACGCTCAGCAGCGCGATGTCGACGGCGCGCGCCCGCTCGTAGAGCTGCTTGAGGTCATCCTGCTTCCACAGCGCATCGGCCAGTTCGCGGTCGGGCACGAACACCGGTGCGGTGATCTGGTAGAGTTCCGTGCGGTAGAATTCGGCGAAACGCCAGGCGACGGCCGAAGGGTTGTGCGCGGTGGCGTGGGTCAGGCCGCCGAGCAGCGAAATCACCGTCATGTCATCGACCTCGCGCCAGATCAGCGACCGCATGCAGACCTGCAGCGTGGCGCCCCAGCCGACCCCGATCGACAGCCCGTTGGTGACCTGTTCGGAGATGTAGCGCCCGGTGGCATGGCCGACGACGGCGGCGACGCTTTCTTCATCAGGGCTCGATGCCGGCACCACGATCGCCTCGGCGAGGCCAAGGTGCTTTTCCAGGTCGCGCTGCAGGCGGATCAGCGATTCGGCGTGCGAATTGATGGTGATCTGGACGGTGCCGTCCTCGCGCGTCGCCGCCAGCAGGCGCAGGGCCTTGATGCGGCTGATGCCGAGATGCTGGGCGACCTGTTCCTGGGTCAGCCCTTCGACGTAATAGAGATAGGCGGCCCTGAGCTTGAGCTCATCCTGGTCGGATTGGAATTTCGTCCGCCTCGGCTTCTTTTCGGAACCTGTCATGCCGCATCCCCCAAGATAACCCCCATTAGACGATTTGCCGGCGGAGGGAAATCGCGCCGCCCGCTCGCGCGCCGGTCGGCCGAGGGAAATCTGGCAAACTGAAAATAGCCGCGCCGAGCCTATGCTGCAGAATTGTACAATAATTCTCAATATGGCATAAATGTACGAATTATGAAGGCGCTTTGGCGCGGCCAGAAGGATACGATATGCGAATACTGCTCTCCAATGATGACGGAATCGACGCGCCGGGCCTGGCGATCCTGGAACGGGCGGCAAAGCTGTTGAGCGACGACGTCTGGACCGTGGCGCCCAGCGGCAATCGCAGCGGCTTTGGTCATTCGATCACGTTGCGGCAGGCTTTTACCGTCGAAGAGGTTTCGGCCCGCCGCTATTCCTGCACCGGCACCCCAGCCGATTGCGTCATCGCGGCGATGCACTGGGTGTTCCGCGACGGTGCGAAACCCGACCTGGTGCTGTCGGGCATCAATGAAGGCCGCAACGTCGCCGAGGACGTTTCCTATTCCGGCACCATGGCGGTGGCGCGCGAGGCCGCATTGTGCGGCATTGCCGGCGTCGCCTTCTCCATGCCGCGCGACAGCCAGGCCTATGGCGAGGACGATGTCGCCTGGCTGGCCGCGCGCATCGAAGGTTTCTGGAAGACCCGCGATGAATGGGCTCTGGAGGGGCATTGGCTGAGCGTCAACCTGCCGCGCACTGTGCCGGCGCCCATGCGCGCGGCGCGCATCGGCCGCGACAAATGCGCGACGCGCGTCGTCATCCATGCCGAGGATGCAAGCAGCGCCCGCATCGAGCCGCTGGCCGATCGCAACTACGCGACGACGCCGGGCGACGAGAACAGCCTGATCGATTCGGGCGTAGCTTCTGTTACCTGCCTGAACTGGATGGGGCATGCCGCGGTGCCGGCGGGCGCATTGTCGGAGCTCGACGGCGCGCGTGAACAGGCGGTCGCCTGAAAACAAGGGGCGCCGGGATCAGCCGGCGCCCTTTCGCTATCTCTTTGTTTTGACGCTTTCCCGGGAAAACCGTTTCACACTTTTCCAGGAATTGCTCTGATGCTCTCAAGCGTTGGGAGATCAGTATTTCGGGTAGACCTCGAGCAGGCAGTCGTCGAGATAGCTGTTGACGAAGCCGGGGATGGTGATAGCGCGCGTTTCGACACCGCCGTCATCGTCAAGCACGTGCTCGAGATAGCCGACCTCGCGATTGCCGCCCATTTCCGGCACCAATTCCTCGCGAGTGGTGAAGGCGATGGAAGAGCACCATTCGAGCCGGACGCCGTCATGGCTGCGTGAGCGTTGCTGGTGCAGATGCCCGCTGGCGATCATCTTCAGCTGCTTGTGCTCCATCAGCGCACGCAAATGCTCGCGGCCGATCGGGTCGACAGTCCAGTAGGTCAGTTCCGTGCTTTCGGGTGTGTCGACATAAAGCGGCTGGTGCGAGAAGACAGCCAGGTGCCGCTCGCCCAGCGTCGCCAGCTGTTCGCCGATCCAGTCATACTGCTGCCGTTCGCCGTCGAGCCCCGAGCCGACGCGCAGCGAATTGATGCCCAGAAGCCGCCAGTTGCCACGATCGATCGACCATCTGTCGGCGCCGTAATAGCGCTCGTAGCGGTCAAGCCTGGTCGGGCTGATGGCGCTGCCCATGACGGTTTCGGACTTCGACAGGCGCGGATTGTCGCCGACATCATGGTTGCCGGGAATGTAGCGAATGTCCTTGCCGGCGCGCTGCAGGAATTCGCGGCAGAACGGATAATCCTCCTCGAAGCGGATGCCGTCGAGCGTGATGTCGCCGGTATGGATGATCAGGTCGTGATCGGCGGCCTTCAGCACATCGATCATGAGTTCGTTGTTCTCGTGAAAGCGATGCGTTCGCGGCGACAGATGCGTGTCGGATATCTGCATAATTCGAATCGAGGCCATGGATCTCTCTTTTGCGTGGGTCGTGGATCTGACGCGTAGCCGGCTCAGAAGTGTACAATTGTATTGACTTATAAAAGATAGTTCAATATTCGATTTGAGCGATCAGCGGATCGCCAGCCTGATCGCGCATTTGCTGCGCTGGTTCCAGAGGGATCGGGTGGGGGTGGGAATAGGGAGGCGGCCATGTCCGGCATTGAGATCAGGAATCTCAACAAGAGGTGGTCGACCTTTGACGCCGTCAAGGATGTCAATTTCGAGGTCAAGCCCGGTACACTGACGGTCCTGCTAGGGCCGTCCGGGTGCGGCAAGTCGACGACGCTACGTCTGATTGCCGGCCTCGATCCCGTCACCTCCGGCCAGATATTCATCGGCGGCAAGGATGTCACCGGACAGCCGCCGGCCAAGCGTGGCTTGGCCATGGTGTTCCAGTCCTATGCGCTCTTCCCGCATCTCAGTGTCGCTGAAAACATCATATTTGGTCTCAAGGTGCGGCGGGTGCCGGCCGGGGAGCGGACGCGCCGCCTGAAGAAGGCAGTCGACATTCTCGGGCTGGGGGCGCTTCTTGACCGCAAGCCTTCCCAGCTTTCGGGCGGTCAGCAGCAGCGCGTCGCCCTCGGCCGGGCGATCGTCGCCGAAGCATCGGTCTGCCTCATGGATGAGCCGCTGTCCAATCTCGACGCGCAGCTTCGCCACGAGATGCGCAAGGAAATCCGCGCCATCCAGCAGGCGCTTGGCATGACCATGGTCTACGTCACCCACGACCAGATCGAGGCCATGAGCCTCGCCGACCAGGTCATCCTCATGCGCAATGGCCGCATCGAGCAGAAGGCGGATCCTGTCGGCCTGTATCTGCGGCCAGCGACCTCGTTCGCCGCGAGGTTCATCGGCACGCCGCCGATGAACCTGGTCTCGCTGGCCGACGGGCCGGCCGGCGCCATCGTCAAGGGATCATCGGGTCCGGCGTTGGTCGAGGGCAAGGGCGACGGGCTGTCGCTCGGACTGCGGCCCGAGGAAATCAGGATCGAGCAGGATGGCGTCGTTCCCTCCGTCATACGTAGCATCGAATATCATGGTGCCGACAGCATTCTCGAATGCAGCGTCGGCGACCAGCTCCTGCAGGTGCGCGTCGAGGGCATCCGGCGCCAATCGGTCGGCGACCAAATACGGCTGGGTTGGCTGCCCGACGCCATGCATGTCTTCGACGAGAGCGACGGCAACCGGGTCGAGCGCCGGGTGCTGGTCGGCCAGGCGGCCGGCGAGCGCGCGCTGCGCGTGGTGCCCTGACCTTCAGGCGAGTTCGCGCCAGGCCTACGATCCGCGGATCGGCGAATGGCGACCAGAAAAACATCAGAAAACCGGAGGAAACGATGCTGAATATCGGTGGTAAATGGATCGGCGCCGCGCTGTTGGGGGCAGGCCTGAGCTTTGGCGTGGCGCAGGCGGCGCCGGTCGAGATCAGTCTCTACTATCCCGTGGCCATCGGCGGCCCGGTGACCAAGATCGTCGACGACCTGATCACCAGGTTCGAGGCCGCCAACCCCGACATCAAGGTCAAGGCGATCTATTCGGGCACCTATTCCGAGACGATCAGCAAGTCGCTGACGGCGTACAAGGCCGGCCAGCCGCCGGAACTGGCGGTCATGCTTTCGGCTGACGTCTTCACGCTGATCGACGAGGGCGCGATCGCGCCGGTCGACGATTTCATCAAGACCGACGACGACAAGGCCTGGCTCGCCGGCTTCTCGCCGGTGTTCATGCTCAACAGCAAGAGCGAGGACAAGACCTGGGGCATCCCGTTCCCGCGCGGCACGACGATCTTCTTCTGGAACAAGGACGCCTTCAAGCAGGCCGGCCTCAACCCCGAAATCGGTCCGCAGAACTGGGACGAAGTCGTCGACTTCGCCACCAAGCTGACCAAGCGCGATGCCGGCGGCAATGTCACGCAATGGGGCATGCAGGTGCCGTCGTCGCTGACCTCCTACTGGTTGCTGCAGGGCTATGTCGCGCAGAACGGCGGCACCATCGCCGACATCTCCGGGACCAAGACCTATTTCGACGCGCCCGAAGTTGTCGAAGGCCTGCAGTACTGGACGGACCTCGCGCTCAAGCACAAGGTGATGAAGCCCGGCGTGATCGAATGGGCGACCAACCCGAAGGACTTCTTCGAGGGTCGCGCCGCCATGATCACCACCACCAGCGGAAACCTGACCAACGTCAAGGCCAATGCGCCATTCCCCTTCGGCGTGCAGATGCTGCCCGAGCACAAGAAGCGTGGCGCCCCGACCAGCGGCGGCAACATCTTCATCTTCAACGGCACCGCGCCCGAAAAGCAGCAGGCCGCCTTCCAGTTCGTGAAATGGCTGACCTCCGCCGATCAGGCCGCCGAGTGGAGCATCAAGACCGGCTATATCGCGCCGCGCGACGATGCCTGGAACACGCCGGCCATGCAGGCCTATGTCAAGGAATTCCCCGGCGCCGCCGTTCCGCACGACCAGATTCCCTACATGGTGCCGGAGCTCTCGACGCATGAGAACCAGCGTGTCGCCCGGGTCATCGACGACGGCATCGAGGCCGCGCTCACCGGCTCCAAGACACCGGCACAGGCGATGAGCGACGCGCAGCAGGAAGCCGATCGCATCCTCAAGCAGTATCGCTGACCGAGACAAAGGCGGCGGGCCGATACCGGTCCGCCGCTTCGGCTTCCTCACCGCCGACAGGAAAGGCTGTTCCCGTGACACAGGGACGAAATCAGATCACCGCATGGCTGCTGCTGTTGCCGGCCGTCGTGCTACTGGCGGCGTTCACCCACATCCCGGCGGTGATGACGCTGGTCAACAGCTTCTACAACACGCCGCGCGGCGCGCGCCCGGCCAAGTTCGTCGGCGTCGGCCACTACACCGACATGCTGAGCGACCCGGTGTTCTTGGTCGCTTTGAAGAACAATGCCATCTACGCCATCGGCACCGTGCCGGTGGCGATCGGCCTGGCGATGCTGATGGCGCTCATCGTCAATTCCTCCATCCGCGGCAAGGGCCTGCTGCGCATGTCCTTCTTCCTGCCCACCATCCTGCCGATGATCGCGGTGGCCAACATCTGGCTGTTCTTCTACACGCCCGGCTACGGTCTCATCGACCGCTTTCTCGGCCTGTTCGGCTTTGCCGAACGCAACTGGCTGGGTGATGGTTCGACGGCGCTTGGCAGCCTGATGGTGCTGGCCGTCTGGAAGGAAGCCGGCTTCTTCATGATCTTCTACCTCGCGGCGCTGCAGCAGATCAGCCCGTCGCTCGGCGAGGCCGCCGCGCTCGAAGGCGCGGGGCGCTGGTACTTCTTTCGCCGCGTCACCTTTCCGCTGCTGATGCCGACGACGCTGTTCGTGCTGATCAACGCCATCATCAACTCGTTCCGGCTGATCGACCACGTCATCGTCATGACCCGCGGTGGTCCCGACAACGCCAGCACGCTGCTGCTCTACTACATCTACCAGACGGCGTTCCGCTTCTGGGATACCGGCTATGCCGCCGCGCTGACCATGGTGCTGCTGGCGCTGCTCGCCGCGCTTGCCTTCGTGCAGTTCGGCATTCTCGACCGGAGGGTCCACTACAAATGACCGCCACCGCTCTCCCCCAGCAGGTCCAGTCCCGCGAGCACGGTTTTTGGCACGCCATCGAGGTCATCGGCTGCTATCTTCTCGGCGCGCTCTGGATCCTGCCGCTGCTCTACGCGGTATGGATGGCGTTCCATCCGGCCGAATACGAGGTGCGCTTCGACCTGACGGCGCCGCTGACGCTCGCCAACTTCATCCAGGCGTGGAACGCCGCGCCCTTCGCGCGCTATTTCCTCAACACCTTCGTGCTGATCACGGTCATCCTTGCCTCGCAATTCGTCATCTGCACGCTCGCCGCCTATGCCTTCGCCCGCTACGATTTCCGCGGCAAGACGCTGGTGTTCATGCTGGTGCTGGTCCAGCTGATGATCATGCCCGAGGTGCTGATGGTCGAAAACTACCGCACCATGGTAAAGCTCGGCCTCGTCGACACGGTGTGGGCGATGGGCTTGCCCTACATGGCGTCGGCCTTCGGCATCTTCCTGCTCCGCCAAGCGTTCCTGACCGTGCCCAGGGAGCTTGACGATGCCGCACGCGTCGAGGGCGCCGGGCCGCTCGGCATCCTGCTCAAGGTCTATGTTCCCCTGTCGCGCCCGATCTATGTCGCCTACGGGCTGGTCTCGGCCAGCTACCACTGGAACAATCTGCTGTGGCCGCTGGTGATCACCAACTCGGTTTCGACCCGGCCGCTCACGGTCGGCCTGCAGGTCTTCGCGTCGCCCGACCAGGGTGTGCAGTGGAGCATCATTTCAGCCGCCGCCCTGATGACATCGGCGCCGCTGCTGATCGGCTTCCTGCTGTTCCAGCGCCAGTTCGTCCAGAGCTTCATGCGGGCCGGCATCAAATAGCCGGCTCCAAACAGACTCGGGGCCTTCCGCCTCGACTGCCTATTCCCATCCGGACCGACAGGACAAGCCGTTCGACAGCCGGCTTTCCAACGGACCCGTTTTGGGTTCGCGCAAGGCCTTGCGAAAGGGTCGCGAAAGCGTGGAATTTTGGACATTAGTCTTGACAGAAATACAGATGTTCAATACCTGTCATGCACTTGAACAGCCTGTATTGTGGGAGGAATGATCGCTATGGCTTCCAATGTTTCGTTGACGGGCCTCGCCCGCGATCTCGAGGAACGCGCCAAGTCCGGCAAGCCGATTCGCATCGGCCTGATCGGCTCGGGCGAGATGGGCACGGACATCGTCACCCGCGTCGCCCATATGTCCGGCATTGAGATCGGCGCCATCTCCGAACTCAACCTTCCCGCTGCCAGCAAGGCGGTGGATATCGCCTTCCAGGAGACCGGGCACGCCCGCGAAGTGTCGAACGCGTCCGCGATGACCGCGGCGATGGAGGCCGGCAAGATCGCCGTCACCAACGACGCCAGCCTGGTCATCAACAATGATCTCATCGACGTCGTCATCGATGCCACCGGCGTTCCCGCTGTCGGCGCCGAAATCGGACTGCGCGCCATGGAGCACGGCAAGCATCTGGTGATGATGAACGTCGAGGCCGACGTCACCATCGGCGCTTATCTGAAGAGCGAGGCCGACCGGCTTGGCGTCACCTATTCGCTGGGCGCCGGCGACGAGCCGTCATCCTGCATGGAACTGATCGAATTCGTCTCGGCGATGGGCCACCCGATCGTCGCCGCCGGCAAGGGCAAGAACAATCCGCTCAACATCGACGCGATCCCTGACGATTATGCCGAGGAGGCCAAGCGCCGGCACATGAACGTGCGCATGCTCGTCGAGTTCGTCGATGGTTCCAAGACCATGGTCGAGATGGCGGCGATCGCCAACGCCACCGGCCTCGTTCCCGACAAGGCCGGCATGCATGGCCCGGCGGCAACGCTGGGCGAGTTGTCCAAGGTGCTCGTTCCGCAGAAGGACGGCGGCGTGCTGTCACGGGTCGGCGTCGTCGACTACACGATCGGCAAGGGCGTCGCGCCCGGCGTCTTCGTCGTCGCCGACATGTCGCATCCGCGCATTTCGGAGCGCATGGAAGATCTGAAGATGGGCAAGGGCCCGTACTTCACCTTCCATCGCCCCTATCACCTGACCTCGCTCGAAGTGCCGCTGACATGCGCCCGCGTCGTGCTCTACGGCAAGGCCGACATGGTGCCGCTGGCAAAACCAACGGCGGAAGTCGCGGCCGTCGCCAAAAAGGACATGCAGCCCGGCGAGAAGCTCGATGCGATCGGCGAGTATTGCTACCGCGCCTGGATCATGACGGCGCCGGAAGCGCGTGCCGCCAAGGCCATTCCCTGCGGCCTGCTGCAGGGCGGTTCCGTCACCGCGCCGATCAAGAAGGGTGAGCTCATAACCTATGCCAACGCTGCCCCCGCGTCGGGTTCCAAGATTGCCGAGCTGCGCGCGCGCCAGGACAAGCTCGTCTACGGCACCGTGGGAGCATGATCATGTCCGCAGCCAGCAAAGCCGTCGCGGACAGCCGCGCCAACCTGCCTTTCGTCTATCGCCAGTACAGCGCCGAGCAGCTCAAGCAGGTGCTCTACAAGATGTACCTCATCCGCCGCTTCGAAGAGGGCGCGGAAGAATCCTACATGCGCGGCCTCATCCACGGCACCATGCATCTGTCGATCGGGCAGGAAGCCAGCGCGATGGGCATCTGCATGCCGCTCGGCGAGGATGACCAGATCACCTCGACCCATCGCGGCCACGGCCACTGCATCGCCAAGGGCGCTGAGGTCAAGCGCATGTTCGCCGAGTTCTTCGGCAAGACCACCGGCTACTGCAAGGGCCGTGGCGGCTCGATGCACATCGCCGATGTCGCCAAGGGCAATCTCGGCGCCAATGGCATCGTCGGCGGCGGCATTCCGATCGCGGTCGGCGCTGCACTTTCCTCCAAGATGATGAAGACCGGCAAGGTCGTCGTCTCCTTCTTCGGCGACGGCGCCAACAATGAAGGCGCCTTCCACGAAGCGCTGAACATGGCCGCCATCTGGAAACTGCCGGTCATCTTCGTCTGCGAGAACAATGGCTACGGCATGTCGACATCGACAGCGCGTTCCACCGCAGTCAAGAACATCGCCGACCGCGCCGCCGCCTATTCGATGCCCGGCGTCATCGTCAACGGCAACATCTTCTCGGAAGTCGCCGAGGCCTCGCACAAGGCCGTCGAGCGTGCCCGTGCTGGAGAAGGCCCGACACTGATCGAGTCCAAGACCTACCGTCATCGCGGCCACTCCAAGAGCGATCGCAACCGCTATCGCACCAAGGAGGAGATCGAGGACTGGATGTCGAACCGCGACCCGATCACCCTGTTCGAGAACGAGCTGCGCGAATTCGGTCTCATCGACGACAAGGGCATTCAGGCCGTCCGCGACGCCGTGGCGCAGGAAATCGCCGACGGTATCGAGTTCGCCAAGAACAGTCCTTCCCCGGATGTCCGCGACACCGGCAATTATGTTTATACGGAGCAGGCGTGATGGACGCGATGGTGCGTGAGCTGAGTTATGCCCAGGCGATCCAGGAAGCCATGGCGATGGCCATGGAAATGGACGAACGCGTCTTCCTGATGGGCGAGGATATCGGCGTCTATGGCGGCGCCTTCCAGGTCACCGGCGATCTTGTCGAACGTTTTGGCGCTGATCGGGTGTTGGATACGCCGATTTCGGAACTGGGCGGAGCGGGCGTCGCCGTCGGCGCCGCCGTCACCGGCATGCGCCCGATCTTCGAGTTCCAGTTCTCCGATTTCGCCACGCTCGCCATGGAGCAGATAGTCAACCAGGCGGCCAAGATGCGCTTCATGCTGGGCGGCGAGGTTTCCGTTCCCGTCGTCATGCGCTTTCCCGCCGGTTCCGGCACCGGTGCCGCCGCGCAGCACAGCCAGAGCCTCGAGGCCTGGCTCGGCCATGTTCCCGGCCTGAAGGTCATCCAGCCGGCGACGCCTTACGATGCCAAGGGCATGCTGCTGGCGGCCGTCGCCGATCCCGATCCGGTGATGATCTTCGAGCACAAGCTGCTCTACAAGACGAAGGGCCCGGTCCCCGAAGGCTACTACACGGTGCCGATCGGCAAGGCCGATATCCGCCGCGAAGGCCGGGATCTCACCATCGTCGCCACCTCGATCATGGTGAACAAGGCGCTCGAAGCCGCAGCTGTTCTGGAAGCCGAGGGCATCGACGTCGAAGTGGTCGATCTCAGGACCATCCGTCCGATGGACAAGCAGACGGTCATCGACAGCGTCAAGAAGACGTCGCGGCTGATGTGCGTCTACGAGGCGGTCAAGACGCTGGGCATCGGCGCCGAGGTCAGCGCGATGATCGCCGAGAGCGACGCGTTCGACTATCTGGATGCACCGATCGTCCGGTTGGGCGGGGCGGAAACGCCGATCCCCTACAATCCCGAACTGGAAAAGGCGTCGGTGCCGCAGGTTCCCGACATCATCACCGCCGCGCGCGACCTCGTGAAAGGGGTTCGCTAGCTCATGCCGACCGAAGTCATTCTTCCCAAGGTCGACATGGACATGGCGACCGGCCAGATTTCGCGCTGGTTCGCGACCGAGGGTGCCACCGTCAAGAAGGGCGATGTTCTCTTCGAGATCGAAACCGACAAGGCAGCGATGGAAATCGACGCCCCGGCCAGCGGCATCCTGCGCGATGTCACCGGCAAGGAAGGCGTCGACATTGCAGTCGGTGCGCCTGTTGCCTGGATCTATGCCGAGGGCGAAAGCTATGCGGCCAAGCAAGTGGCGCCGATCTCCCCCCTCGTGGGGGAGATGTCGGCGAAGCCGACAGAGGGGGGCGCTGTCCCGCCAACGCCGCATTCTGTCACGCCCCCCTCTGCCCTGCCGGGCATCTCCCCCACGGGGAGGGAGATTGGCCAGTCGCCGTCGGGCGCACGTGCGACACCGCTTGCTCGACGTCTGGCCCGTGAGGCGGGCCTTGCTCTCGCTGGCATATCAGGCACCGGCCCGCATGGCCGCGTGGTGAAGGCCGACGTTGACGCGGCGATTGCCGGTGGCGGCGCCAAGACGGCTCCCGCAGCCAAGGCAGCGCCTGCAGCTGCTCCGGCGGCTCCCGCCACCACAGCGGCGTCTGCACCCAAGGCCATGTCGGACGATCAGGTGCTGAAGCTGTTCGAACCCGGCTCCTATGAACTCGTCCCGCATGACAACATGCGCAAGACCATCGCGCGCCGCCTGGTCGAGGCCAAATCAACCATTCCGCATTTCTACCTGACGCTCGACTGCGAGCTCGATGCGCTGCTGGCACTGCGCACGCAGTTGAATGCGGCGGCTCCCATGAAGAAGACCGACAAGGGCGAAGCGCCCGCCTACAAGCTCTCGGTCAACGACATGGTCATCAAGGCTTTTGCCGTTGCGATGAAGGCCGTGCCGGATGCCAATGCCTCGTGGACCGAGAGCGCCATGGTCAAGCACAAGCATGTCGATGTCGGTGTCGCCGTGTCGATCCCCGGCGGCCTGATTACGCCGATCATCCGCAAGGCGGAAGAAAAGACGCTGTCGGTGATCTCCAACGAGATCAAGGATCTGGCAAGCCGCGCGCGCAGCCGCAAGCTGAAGCCGGAAGAGTACCAGGGCGGCACCACGGCGGTGTCCAACCTCGGCATGTTCGGCATCAAGGATTTCGCGGCCGTCATCAACCCGCCGCATGCGACGATCCTTGCGGTGGGTGCTGGCGAGCAGCGGGCCGTGGTGAAGAACGGCGAGATCAAGGTTGCGACGGTCATGTCGGTGACGCTGTCGACCGACCATCGCGCCGTCGACGGCGCGCTTGGCGCCGAACTGCTCGTCGCCTTCAAGGGCTTGATCGAAAACCCGATGGGCATGCTTATATAGTCCATCGTCGGTGTCGACCATCAAGCATGCGCGAGCAGGGGAATTCCCATGGCTGAGAACTATGACGTCATCATCATCGGCTCGGGGCCCGGCGGCTATGTCGCCGCCGTGCGCGCCGCGCAGCTCGGCTTCAAGACGGCGATCGTCGAGCGCGAGCATCTCGGCGGCATCTGTCTCAACTGGGGCTGCATCCCGACCAAGGCGCTGCTGCGCTCGGCCGAGATCATGCATTATTCGGACCATCTCAAGGACTATGGCCTTAAGCTCGACGGCAAGGTCAGCGTCGACACGGCGGCCGTGGTCGACCGGTCACGCAAGGTCTCGCTGCGCCTCAACAACGGCGTCGGCTTCCTGATGAAGAAGAACAAGGTCGACGTCATCTGGGGCGAGGCCAAGCTGACCAAGGCCAATGAGATCGTCGTTTCGAAGACGGCCAAGAAGCCGATGCAGCCGCAGCCACCCGTTCCGAAGGGCGTCAAGGGCGAAGGTACCTACTCGGCCAAGCATATCATCATCGCCACCGGCGCCCGGCCGCGCGCGCTGCCCGGCATCGAGCCGGACGGAAAGCTGATCTGGACCTATTTCGAGGCGATGGTGCCGCCAGAGATGCCGAAGTCGCTGCTGGTCATGGGCTCGGGCGCCATCGGCATCGAGTTCGCCTCGTTCTATCGCACCATGGGCGTCGATGTGACCGTGGTCGAACTTCTGCCGGCGGTGATGCCGGTCGAGGATGCCGAAGTCTCGAAATTCGCCCAGAAGCAGTTCGAGAAGCAGGGCATGAAGATCATTCTCGAGGCCAAGGTGACCAAGGTCGAGAAATCAGCCAATTCGATCACCGCCCATGTCCAGATGAAGGACGGCAAGGTCCAGGAGATCACCGCCGACCGCATGATTTCGGCCGTCGGCGTGCAGGGCAACATCGAAAATCTGGGTCTCGAATCGCTGGGCGTAAAGACCGATCGCGGCTGCGTGGTCGTTGACGGCTACGGCAAGACCAATGTTGCCGGCGTCTATGCCATCGGTGACGTCGCCGGCCCGCCGATGCTCGCCCACAAGGCCGAGCATGAGGGCGTGGTGTGCGTTGAAAAGATCGCCAATTTCCCGGGCGTGCATGCCATCGACAAGCTGAAGATTCCCGGCTGCACCTATTGCAACCCGCAGGTTGCCTCCGTGGGCCTGACAGAGGCCAAGGCTCTGTCAGAAGGCAAGGAAATCCGCGTCGGTCGCTTCCCCTTTGCAGCCAACGGCAAGGCGATCGCGCTCGGCGAAGACCAGGGCTTCGTCAAAACCATCTTCGACAAGAAGACCGGGCAGTTGCTGGGTGCCCATATGGTGGGCGCCGAGGTGACCGAGTTGATCCAGGGTTTTGTTGTGGCGATGAACCTGGAGACCACCGAGGAAGAGCTGATGCACACGATCTTCCCGCACCCGACGCTGTCGGAGATGATGAAGGAAAGCGTGCTCGACGCCTATGGTCGTGCGCTGAACGCATAGGCCAAGGTCCGGCCCGGCAATCAGCGCGGCTCAAATCGATGCCGCATTAGGGTGCCGTCTTCGTGGCACCCGGGCAATCATCGATAATTATGCCGGAATGCCGATCTCGGCCAGCTGCCGGCTGACGTCCTGCCAATCCGAACAGATGATGGAAGCACCGGCCGCCGTCAGCCGCGCCGCGTGCTCGGGATAGGTATGTCCGCCGCCCGTATAGCCGATCGCCATCATGCCGGCGGCGACCGCGCCCTGGATGCCGAACGGCGAATCCTCGATCACCACGCAATCCGCCGGATCGGCGCCCATTTTCGCGGCGGCGAACAGGAAGATGTCCGGCGCCGGCTTGCCGTTCTTGACCATGGAGGAGCTGTAGATGGCGTCGCCGAAGAAGGATGCCAGTCCCGTCACCGCGAGGCTGTGGTTTATGCGCTCGACGGAGGAGGACGAGGCAACGCAGCGGTCGCCCTTGAGCGCCTTCAGGAAAGCCGTGATTCCGGGCGTCGGCTTCAGCTCCTGCGAGAACAGGATCTTGGTTTCTGCCCAGATATCGCCGTCGGCGGCCGCCGGAAACTGATGGCCGGTCAGTTCCTTGATCCGGACGATGATGTCAGACTGCTTCATGCCGACGCATTGGGCGATGATGCCGCCGTGGACGCCGCTCATGCCGTGCTTCTCGTAGACGCGTTCGTAGGCCTTCGCGGCCAGCGGTTCGCTGTCGACAAGCACGCCGTCGCAATCGAAAATGATGAGCTTTGAACGCGCCACGCGCTTCTCCCGAACCTTCAATAGAATCCGCACATCGCTATCGGTAAAAAGTCAAATGTTCAATAGCTGGCGCGCCCCGGCATTTCAGGGAAAGGCCGTGAACGTTCAAAAATCAGAGCTGGCGGATGGCGTCGCTCGGGCGCTGTGCTCCGAGCGCCCGCTGCATGGCCTGCCGGGACTGCGCATGGTCCGGCGTGATCCAGTTCGGTTCGGCGCCGAGAAAACGGTCGAGGAAGGCCACCGCGTAGGCCGGCATCTCCGTCACATTCTCGCGATAGGACCACCAGGTGCGCAGGTCGTCGGCGCATTTGTCGATGCTGGGCGCACTGCCGAATTCCTGCTGATAGACAGCCGAAATCGCCGATACGCAGTAATTGGTATAGAGAAATCCCTCCGGCCAGAAGCGGACGATCTCCAGCGTCCTGGAGTTCGCCTTCGTCTCGATCAGCTCGGTGAGGCCCGATATCTCCCTTGCCGGCGCCTGCCGGATCAGTTCGCGCAGCACCAGCCCGGCGGCAAACACGATGAAGTCGGCCCGGTCGATCTCGGCATAGCACTTCTGCGCCTCCATGATCTCGATCCAGTCGAGAAACGCCCTGGTGAGCTTCGTCTCGTCGATGTCGTAGCGCACGCCGAACGTGTCCGAGACCACCTTGGCGCTGCTGCGGAAGGTGGCGCGAAACCAGCGCAACTGCCGCAGCCGATGACCAAGATCGGGCATCAGGGCCAGTTCATCCTTGAAGGGCAGATCCATCTCTCATTGATCCTGTTTCGGCGGAAGCCAGGGCCCCGACCCTAGCACGCTTGTACGATCGCCGAAATCAATCAGCGTTTCCTGTGGATGACGATCGTTGACGATATTATCATACATATTGACATTCGCGGAAACAAATGTTCTCACTTTGACGTTGCCTCGCACTGCTGCAAACTGCGAGTCGACGGAGGCTTCGGGAGGAAAACCGAAATGGCGATTTGGCAGTGGGGACTGCTTCTGCTGGTTATTGTCTGGGCGCTTCAATCGCTCGGCGTCTGGCTGCAGATGAGACACTATTCCGATGTCTTCAGGGGCGTCACGGATCAGTACAAGGATGGATTTGTCGGCGCCGGCAATTTTCGCGGCCGGTTCGCCAAGGGCACCATAGCCCTGGTTGTGGTGACACCCGACCTGGTCGTGCGTCGCCTGATGGTGATGACCGGCCGTTCGGTGTTCACCAAATTCAAGAGGCATGAAGAATTCGAGGGCGTTCCCCTCGATAGACTCCGGTCCAACCCTGCGATCATGGGGGAGGGGGAACCCGGTGTGGCCGAGGCCGTGAAACGGGCGATCGAACAGATCGACAAATCACGGTCGGAGCCGGGGAAGAAGCCGGGTTTGTCCGGTTTGAATGTAGCAAGGGCCTAGAGGACGCCGCGCGCCGACTGGGATTAACCGGCAGGCGCGGCAATAAGGAGGAGAAATGTCTGTATTTTCGTTGTTGGCGCAGCATGCCGACATGGCCGTGCACAACCTGCATGTCGCGGGCACCATGGTTTCGGATGCTGCCTTGCATGGCAAGCTCGCTGTCGAGCATGCCTCTGACCATCTCGTTGTCCTCGCGCAAGCGGACAGCGGACCCATCACCGTCGACCAGTTCAAGGAAAAGCTGAAGGACGTCCAGCAGGAAGAGCAGCTCGGCTGGCTGACCGCCATCGGCAAGTATTTCATCGGCATCTTCCAGAAGGGCGGCGAAGTGTTCGCCGGCTTCGTCACCGGCATCATCCCCACGCTTGTGGTGCTGATGACGGCCTTCTACGCCATCACCGAACTGGTCGGTGAAGAGCGCGTGCATGGCCTGGCGCGCGGCGCCGGCAGGATCGCGCTGACCCGTTATACGCTGCTGCCGGTGCTGGCGGTGTTCTTCCTCACCAATCCCATGGCCTACACGTTCGGGTCGTTCCTGGAAGAAAAGCACAAGCCGGCCTTCTATGACGCGGCCGTGTCCTACGTGCATCCGCCACTCGGCCTGTTCCCGCACATCAACCCCGGCGAATATTTCGTCTGGGGCGGCATCCTCGTGGCTCTGCTCGAGCTCGAGAAGAAGGGCGTCGTCTTTGCCGGCTACCACGTGAAAGTGGCGATCTGGTACGCCATCGTCGGCCTCGTCGTCATCCTGCTCAAGGGCATGCTGACCGAACGCATCACCGCCATCATGGCACGCCGCCAGGGCGTTGAGTTGTAGGAGGGAGGACATCATGGCCAAGACATACAAAGCCGTAAAGATCTCCCGAGGCAACACCGGCTGGGGTGGCCCACTCGTGATCGAGCCGACCGCGCAGCGCAGCAAGGTCGTCTCCGTGACAGGCGGGGGCATTCACCCCGTGGCGCAGCTCATCGCCGATATGACCGGTGGCGAAGCCGTCGACGGCTTCAGGGCGCCGCCGATCGAAAGCGAGATGGCGGTTGTCGTCGTCGATTGCGGTGGTACCGCACGATGCGGCGTCTATCCGCGCAAGCGTATCCCGACCGTCAATCTGACGCCGGTCGGACAGTCTGGGCCTCTCGCCCAGTTCATCACGGAGGATATCTACGTTTCGGGCGTGAAGCCGGCCAACATCACGATGGCGGATGGATCCGAAGCGACCACCACTGCCGGGGGAGCAGCATCGATGAGTTCAAGCAACAGCAATGCGCCTGCGGCGCCGACACCGCTGCCGAGCGAAGGCGGCCTTATCGGCTTCATCAGCACCATAGGCCGCGTCATGGGGCGCGTCGTCGGCATCTTCTTCAATGCCGGCCGTCGCACCATCGACCAGGTCATTCGCAACGTGCTGCCGTTCATGGCCTTCGTGACCATGCTCATCGGCCTGATCCTCTACACCGGCATCGGCGACGTGCTGGCACAACCGATGGGGCCGCTGGCCAACAACATCGTCGGCCTGCTGATCATCTCCGCCATCTGCGGCCTGCCGTTCCTGTCGCCCATCCTCGGGCCAGGCGCTGTCATCGCCCAGGTCATCGGCGTTGCCATCATCGGCCCGCAGATCGCCAACGGCACGATTTCGCCCGCAATGGCGCTGCCGGCGCTGTTTGCCTACAATACCCAGGTGGGCTGCGACTTCGTCCCCGTCGGCCTGGCGCTCGGCGAAGCCAAGCCGAAAACCATCGAGATAGGTGTTCCGGCGGTGCTCATCAGCCGCCAGATCATGGGCCCCGTATCCGTGCTGATCGCATGGGTCGTCAGCCTGATTGTGTTCTAGGATAAACAAGAATGAGGTTCGCCATATGACTGTTCTGTTGAGAACACGGGTCACTGCCATCGGGCCCGAAGTGGCGGATCTCGCCGAAGGGGGCGTGGTCATCCTGTTCGCGGATGGCTCGCCGCCGGAGCTTGCCGAGGTCTCCGTGCTCCACAAGACGGAGCACGGACCGAGCGACGGCGCGCCCGCCAGGGGCGCGTCGATCAGCTTTGGCGATGTTTCCGCTGTAATCACCGCCGTCGGCTCCAGCGCATGGAGCAAGGTCCTCGAGATGGGCCACGTCGTCATCTCGTTCAACGGCGCCACCGAGGCCGAGAGGCCGGGCGAGATCTGCGCATCGCTAGTCGATACCCAGGCGCTCGTGGCCGCCCTGAAGGCCGGCGCGATCATCACCATCGCCGCCTAACGAATTCGCGCCGCCCCTGAGTTGTGACGGCGCCAAGAAAAGCAGAGTATTTGCCATGGAACGCTCGACCATCGTCAGAGTGCATGAAGGTTTGCACGCCCGTCCCGCCACCCGCTTCGTCAAGCTGGCGAAGGGCTTCGAATCCGATGTCGAGATCATCAAGGACGGCAAGGCGGTTAGCGCCAAGAGCTCGGTCAAGCTGATGCTGCTGGGCGTCAAGGAAAACCAGGAGGTCGTCGTCCGCGCGACCGGCGCGGACGCCATCGAAGCGGTCGAAGCGCTGATCGGCTATCTCGAGAACCCGAAGGCGGGTCTCGACGATGAGGCCGAGGCTCAAAGCCCGGCGGGCGGTGCAGCGGAAGCAGTGGCGACCGCGCCCGAGTCGTTGAAAACAGAGCCTGCCGGCGCCGGCAGCCTGCGCGGCGTGGCGGCCAGCGAGGGCGTGGCCATCGGCCCGGCCTTCGCGCATTTCCCGCCGCAAATCACGGCGCAGGCCCACACGCTCAAGGCCGACGAGATCGGCGGCGAGATAGAGCGCTTCCGCGCCGCCGTGGCCGCCGTCCAGGCGCGCATGGACCGCGCGCTGGCGCAGGACAGCCTGTCGGCCGGCGATCGTGGTATCATCGCGGCGTTGAGGGACATCGCCGCCGACGACACCTTGACCGGCGAGGCGGAGACCCAGATCAGGGGCGGCACCGATGCGGTTTCGGCCGTCGTCACCGCGGCAGCGACCATCGCCAGCGATTTCAGCGCGGTCGACGACCATTATCTCAACGCGCGAGCCGACGACGTGCAGGCAGTGGGCCGCCAGCTTTGCCTGGCGCTGCTTGGACAGGACGACGTCAGCCTGGAAAATATCCCCCAAGGCGCAATCCTCATCGCCGACGACATCGGCGCCTGGGACCTGGCGCGCGCGCCGCTCAAGCGCATCGGTGGCGTGGTCTGCGGCCATGGCGGCGCCACCTCGCATATCGCCATCATTGCTCGCTCGCACGGCATACCGGCGGTGCTGGGCCTTGGCGACATGGTCAACGCGCTACGCACGGCCCGCCAGGTGGCGATCGATGGCAATTCCGGCGCCGTGATCATCGATCCCGACGAAGCGACGACAGCCGATTTCGCTGATCGCGTGGAAGCCGCCGCCAGGGAGCGCGCCGGGCTGACCGTGTTCAAGGGCGTGACGCCCAGGCGGACGGAACGGTCATCGAGGTCGCCGCCAACATCGGCTCGCTCGAGGAGATCGAGGCAGCACTGGACGCCGGCGCCATGGGCATCGGCCTGTTCCGCACCGAATTGCTGTTCATGCGCCACATGCATCTGCCCTCCGAGGACATGCAGGCGGAAACCTATTCGGCGCTGGCCAAGGCTTTTGCCCGGCATCCGGTCATCGTGCGCACGCTCGACATTGGTGGCGACAAGCCGATTGCCGGCATCGAATTCCCCGAGGAGGAAAACCCCTTCCTAGGCTGGCGCGGCATCCGCATGTGCCTCGACCGGCCCGACATCTTCAAGCAACAGCTGCGCGCGCTTTTGCGCGCCGCCGTGCACGGTAACATCAAGGTGATGCTGCCGATGGTCTCCGACATCGGCGAGGTCCGGCAGACCCGCGTGCTGGTCGAGGAATGCGCGGCCGAGCTGAAGGCCGAGGGCGTTGCGCATGCCATGTTCGACCTCGGCGTCATGATCGAGACTCCTGCCGCCGTGCTGATCGCGCCGGCATTGGCCAAGGAGGTGTCGTTCTTCTCCATAGGCACCAATGATCTCACCCAGTACATCATGGCCGCCGACCGGTTGAACCCGACGGTGGCCAGGCTCAACGATGTCACCAATCCGGCGGTTATGTCGGCGATCGAGCTGACGGCGAGGGCCGGCGTCGCCGCCGGCATCATGGTCGGCATGTGCGGCGAGGCGGCGGGCCGTCCCGACCTGATCCCGATCTTCGTCAAGATGGGCCTGACCGAACTCTCGATGAGCCCGGCCTCGATCCAGCGCGCCAAGAAGACGATCGCTGCGATGGTGGCTGAAGTCTGACGATTACGGCAGATGGGCGAGCAGCGTGGCGAAAACCGCCGTCAGCTCGCTCATCGGGTCCGCCTTCGCGCAGGCCTGGAGGATGCGGTCATGGCGGACATTGGCCGCCAGCACCGCGATCTCCAGCATGTCGGGCTCCGACGAGCCATCCGTGGCGATGGTTGCCAGGCCGCAGGCCAGCGCTAGCGGCGCGAGGCAGCGAATATCCACAGCGTTTCCATGCGCACCGGCAGGCATGTCCACTGCCGCCTCGCTGAAGCGGATCGGCCGGTGGCCGAGGAATTCCATCAGCAGCGCCGAGCAAGTGGCCGCGACCGTCGAAAGCTGGCCGGACGGGTCGGCATCACTAGCAAGGGCGGCAAGCAGGTCGGCATGCCGTTTGCGCATTGAGGCGTGGACCGCGGCGAAATTCGCTTCATGGATGCGGGCGTCCGCGACCTTCAGTTCGGCAAGCACGGCCTTTGCCAGGTAATACATGTCGCGCCGGAACAGGCGCTCGCCGCCAAGCTGCTGGTCCTTGTTGCCGGCCGGGAAATAGCTGCGCAGGCTCTTCACCGTCGTGCCGTCCACCTTGGCCGGGCGCTCATGTGGGACCAGCGATTCGGCCAGCGACAGCGCGTCGTCGACGGCGCTCGCGGCATGGCTGAGCAGGCCTTCTATGCCCTTGCCCGGAAAGGGCGGCAAATGGCTGGTGGCTTCGCGCAAGGCCTCGCCCGCGCCGTCATGGCGGCTTTGGCGGATGGCGTCGCGCACCTCGCGCAGCCGGTCCTTCAGGTTGACGCGGACATCCTCGGATATTTGTCGCAGCATCGCGGATCGCCTCAAAATCTTCTGCGGGGTGCGGCCAGGTGGCTGCCGCTGACCCTACATTGTTCCTATCGATTGGTCGATCAATAGGCGATACTAGACGCGCATGCAGAATCGGTGACAGCGCGTTGGCTGGCGCGCAGGGGAGAGGGAATGGGCGTGGGCAGGCGGCGACAGAGCGAAACCGAAGGCGCGGCCGAGACGCCGGAGCATCTCGTCAGCGAGAGCCGCACCGACCGCCTGAGAATCCGCGCCGCCTGGATGTATTTCGTCGAGCAGATGACGCAAAACGAGATCGCGGATGTGCTGGGCGTGGGCCGCGTCACCATCGTGCGCATGCTGGCGGAGGCGCGGTCGCGCAACGAGGTGAAGATCAGCATCGAGAGCGAACTGTCGGAGATCGTCCGGCTAGAACGCGCGCTGGAGAAGACTTTTGGCCTGCAGCAGGCGCTGGTGGCGCCGCTTTCCGCCCCCAATGCGGACCCGATCCCGGCCATCGCCGCCAAGACCGGCAGTTTTCTGTCCGACATGATGAAATCCGGCATGCGCGTCGGTGTTGGCTGGGGCCGGACGCTGTTCGCGAGCCTGCCCTTCATCAGTGCCAAATCGCTCACCGACTTCAAGGTCATCTCGCTGCTCGGCGGTGTCGGCGTCGTGCGGCGATACAACCCGGCTGAGTTCTCCTGGCGCTTCGCCCAGATCTTCCAGGGCGACGGCTACCTTATCCCGACGCCAGCTGTCGTCGACAGCGTCGAGACCAAGATCGCGCTGGTCGAGCGCTGCGGCCTGCAGGAGGTTTTTGAGATGGCCAATGTGCTCGATGCCGTTCTGCTGAGCGTCGGCGGCATCGCCTCGGCCACCACTTTCTCTCGCGGCGGCTTTCTCAAGGAAGCGGACCGGGAGACCCTGCTTGCGCGCGGCGCCGTCGGCGACCTCCTGTTCCACTTCTTCGACCGCAATGGCGATCTGGTCGACCACCCCATCAACAGCCTGGTGATGTCGGTGGATGTCGACCGGCTGCGCAAGGCGCCGATCCGCATCCTCACCTCGGGCGGCCCCGAAAAGATCGAAGCCCTGCTCGGAGCCATGCACCTCATCGCGCCGACCATTCTCATCACCGACGAGGACAGCGCGCGGCGGATGCTGGAAGCGCATGGCGTGGATGGGGTCCGGACTGCTTCCTGAGGCGCTGCCTGGTGAT
The DNA here is from genome assembly GCF_020616515.1 of Mesorhizobium sp. PAMC28654. GTDB lineage: Bacteria > Pseudomonadota > Alphaproteobacteria > Rhizobiales > Rhizobiaceae > Mesorhizobium. Next base: position 3,808,941 of record NZ_CP085135.1, on the reverse strand, counting down.
ACGGCAGGTTCGTGGCTACACTGGTAGGGAATGCCTTGCGGTTTCAGTACGATCGCCAGCGCCTTGCGTCACCACGATTGGCTGACATTGCGCGTAAGCCTTGTCCAGCGCTGCGGCGGCATCCTTTTGCGCCTGGTCTTTCATGATCGCTTCCGCCGTCCCGATCACGCAAGCGAAGTAGGCGTCGTCATCATCCGCGCGGGACGAACTGGCCATCGCAATCATGGCAAGCGCGGCGATCATCATGGATTTCAGGGAGCGCATCATAGGCAACCGGTCAAATCGCCCGCCTGGCTGCATGTGCGAGCCTACGGGTCACGGGGGATCGGCCGGTCTCTTCGATGTCCGGCCAATACCTACAGTGCAATTGCGATGCCAGACAAATTGACCCATTCCGGATCACGCGGCGTAGCCGCTACCCCTTGCGCTCCTGAAGACTGTTGCCGCCGTCGACCACCAGCAGGGTGCCGTTGACATAGCTGGCGCCCTCGGAAGCCAGGAACACCACCGCCGCCGCGACCTCATCTGGTCGCCCGGCCCGCGCCGGCGGCGTATGCAACGCCGCCATCCGCTCCATCTCGCTCGACGAACCCGTCTCGATCCAGCCCGGCGCCACGGCGTTGACTGTAACGCCGCTTTTCGCCACTTCCAGCGCCAGCGTCCGGGTCAGGCCGACCATGCCGGCCTTCGCCGCCGAATAGGCGGCGGTGCCCTCGAAGGACACCAGCGGCCCGGTAACCGACGCCACATTGACGATCCGCCCATAACCCGCCGCGACCATCGAAGGCAGGAACGCCCGGGTCACCAGGAACGCCGTCTTCAAGCTGACATCGATGCCCTGGTCCCAGTCGGCCTCGGTCATCGACAGGAACGCCTTGTCGACAGAAGGCGACGCCAGCGACCCCATCCCGGCGTTATTGATGAGTATATCGACCGCCCCGACGACCTCCCGCAACCCAGCGACATCAGCGGCAACAGTGAGATCGGCGACCGCCGCAACGGCATCGATACCCTCCGCCGAAAGCTCCCTGGCCCGATCAAGCACCCGCGCGCTGGCGCCGGTGAGGAAGACCGAATGCCCGGCCTTGCCCAGCTGGCGAGCGATGGCAAAGCCGATGCCGTCCGGAGCGCCGGCGCCGGTGATGAGGGCGCGGCGGGTGGTGATGGTGCTCATGCCCAACTCCCTTGAAGGCTTTCGTGCAATCAGCGAATGCTTCGAAACTGGCGCGCGAAATCACCACACTCGGCTTAAGATTTTGGTCTTCGGGTTATTTGAAGGAGTTTTGGAACCGAAAAACTGGCGCACCCGACAGGATTCGAACCTGTGACCTCTGCCTTCGGAGGGCAATGGTCCGGCATTTCTGACAGGTTCTCAAGATTTCTAGAATTCCCAAAAATGCTTGCGTATCAAGGCTTTTCTGCAATATCGTCTTTCTCACTGTTTCCTCGAATTCCCTACGGCGTGTTACCCCGGTGTTACCCCGGTGTTATCCCAGCGGAAAACCGGGCGCAGATGGAGGACGGAAATGGCTGCGGGTCGGATCACCAAGCGGACGGTTGATGCCCTTCAGGCGACGGGCAAGGACTACGTGCATTGGGATGGTGAGTTGACCGGCTTCGGAGTGCGGGTACGGCCCAGCGGATCGAAGTCATTCGTCGCGGTCTATCGTACCGGAGGGCGCAACACGCCGCTGCGCCGCGTAACGATCGGTTCTGTCGGCAAGATCGAGGCGGACAAGGCGCGCAACGAAGCAAAGGCGATCATCAACCAAGCCGAACTAGGGCAGGACAGGGCAGCGGAGAAAGCAAAGCTTCGCGCCGAAATGACGTTCGCCAAGGTCTGCGACCTGTATTTGCAAGAAGGCTGCGAAACCAAGAAGACCAGCACCATCGCGACAGACCGGGGCCGGATCGAGCGCCACATCAAGCCGCTGCTCGGCATGAAGCGGATCGGCGAGATTAGCCGGACCGACGTCGAGAAGTTCATGCGCGACGTGGCGAAAGGAAAGACCGCCGCCGACGAGAAGACCAAGCGACATGGCCGAGCCATCGTCGAAGGCGGCAAGGGGACCGCAACGCGCACGGTTGGCCTGCTCGGCGGCATCATGACCTTCGCCGTGTCGCGCCAACTTCGCGTCGACAATCCGGTGCGTGGGGTGAAGCGCTATGCTGACAAGAAGGGCGAGACGTTCCTATCGCCGACCGAACTGGGTAAGGTCGGCGCCGCCTTGACCGCGATTGAAGCCGAAGGCGCCAATCCGTCGGCGGTGGCGATCATACGTCTGCTCGCCTTCACCGGCGCCCGCAAAAGCGAGATTGCGGCGCTGCGCTGGTCGGAAGTTGATCTTGAGCGCGGCTATCTGCGGCTAGGCGATTCCAAGACCGGCGCCAAGGTGATCCCGATCGGAGCGCCGGCTTGCGAAGTGCTGGCGGGCGTTGCGGTGATCGAGGGCAGTACCTTCGTCTTCCCAGCGGCAAAGGGTGACAGTCACTTCCAGGGTGTCGAGAAGATTTGGCGAAGTGTTCGTACCATAGCTGGCTTTCCCGATCTCCGGCTGCACGACCTGCGACACAGCTTCGCGTCGGTGGGGCTGGCGCGCGGCGACGCCCTACCTGTCATAGGTGCCATTCTTGGTCATGCCGACGTCAAGACGACAAGCCGCTACGCACACCTCGCGGACGATCCGGTGAAAGTGGCCGCTGACGCAATCTCGAAGTCAGTGCAGGCAGCATTCGCCAGCAACCCAAGCGCCGAAGTGATAGCACTTGGCAGGACGCGCAAGAAAAACTGAGGTTTAGCTCGACCGCACACGCGGGGAAACGCTTAGGATGTCTAAAGCGTGCTGCCTTGCAGGGCGGCCAGGATCACTTCATTTGCGCCGCTCGTACGCAAGTCATGCCATACCTGCAAGAGACGCGATGGTCTACGATCCATGGCTGGATGACGTTGTCATAGGTTCCGACGCCGATAAGCCGTTCCTCATGTCAGGCCAGCCTATCTACGCGTTGTGTCCTGTCGTCATCTGATCAACTCATCGGCAGTGCCAAGACCAGAATTCGCTTCCTCGGATTATTTGCCCTTTGGCCAACGTAGCCGAACGCGGCTAGAAAGGTGGGAGGCGGAATCAGGCACCTCTCGGGGGAACTAAATGGCGCGGCTGACTGAGCAGGAACAGCAAGACATCATCCGGTTTGTCGAGGCCGACAAGCCGTTGCCGGAGAAATACCGCTTTCTGCTTTTCGAGGACAAGCGCGAGGTCGAGTTGGTTTGGAACGGCAAGACCAGCGAGGTCAGCAACGTCGTTCTGCCCTTTCAGACCATCGAACAGGTGGACGAGCCGCGCGCGGAGAAGCCAGAAGACACCGCCGCGCAACATGATCTATTTTCCACCGACAGCCGGGGGCGGCAGCTTAAAGGTTGGACTAACAAGCTGATATGGGGGGATAACAAACTAATCCTGTCATCGTTGAAAAACGGGCCACTGCGTGAGGAAATTGAACGTCAGGGTGGCTTGAAGATGATCTACATCGACCCGCCGTTCGACGTTGGCGCGGATTTTTCGATGGACATCGAGATCGGCGGCGACACGTTTACAAAGAAGCCAAATATTCTTGAGGAGATCGCTTACCGCGACACATGGGGTCGCGGCGCAGATTCATTTATTGCGATGATTTATGAGCGGCTTGTTTTGATGCGCGATCTTCTTGCGGCCGATGGGTCAATTTATGTTCATTGTGATTGGCGAGTAAATGGCTACCTGAGACTTGTTTTGGATGAGGTGTTCGGAAGTCAATATTTTCGCAACGACATCACTTGGAAAAGGCAACCACCAAGGGGCGCGCGAGCAAAGTCTGCGCAGTTTGCTCGATCATCCGACAAAATTCTGTTTTATACCAAAAAAGATTCCTATGCGTGGTCTTCGCAATACAAGAAATACAGCGAAGAATATATAGCGTCAAAGTTTACAAATTTGGAGCCTGATGGCCGCCGTTATCGTGTTGGTGATATTGGAGACTATTCGGAAAAGTCGATTTCAGAATTCAGAAAGGTTGGCAAAATATACGACTATCCATCAGGAAAAGTTGGATTGAAACGATATTTAGATGAACAAAACGGCGAGGCGATATCTGATATTTGGGCCGACATTTCTGAAGTAAATGCCATGGCAATTGAGCGCATTGCATACCCAACTCAAAAGCCGGAAGCGTTGCTTGAACGAATTATTAAAGCGTCTTCCGCAGAAGGCGATTTGGTCGCTGATTTTTTTGTTGGTTCAGGCACGACGGCAGCAGTGGCTGAAAAGTTGGGGCGCAAATGGATCGTTAGCGACCTTGGCAAGTTTTCCGTACACACGACCCGTAAGCGCATGATCGGTGTGCAGCGCGGGGTTGAAGGCCGAGGGCAAGGACTACCGCGCCTTTGAAATCCTCAATCTCGGCAAATACGAGCGCCAGCATTATGTCGGTGTGAACCCTAATTTGCGTGAGGAACAGCGCCAGAAGCAGCTTGAGGAAAAAGAGGCGGCGTTTCTGGACCTCATTCTACGGGCCTATCGCGCCGAGCGGACGGATGGCTTCGCCAGCTTCCACGGCAAGAAGGCCGGACGGCTCGTTGCCGTTGGCCCGGTCAATATGCCGGTGTCGCGGCTATTCGTCGAGGAAATCATCCTCGAATGCCGTAAGAAGCACATCACCAAGGTCGATATTCTCGGCTTTGAGTTTGAAATGGGCCTATTCCCGAACGTGCTGGACGAGGCGCGCGGCAAGGGCATCGACATCGCCCCGAAATACATTCCGGCCGACGTTTTCGACAAACGAGCCGTCGAGAAGAACCAGGTCGTGTTCCATGACGTGTCGTTCATCGAGGTGAAGCCGCACGTCAAAGGCGGCAGCGTCGCGGTCGAACTGACGGACTTTTCGGTGTTCTACTCGCAGGATTCCATCGCCAATGCCGAAGCCACCCTCAAGGACAAGGGCAGCAAGATCGTCGTCGAGAAGGGTCAGATCGTCAAAGTCAGCAAGGACAAGGATGGCATCGTCACCCGCGAAACGCTGACCCAAAACTGGACCGACTGGATTGATTACTGGTCCGTGGACTTCGATTTTGAAAACAAGCGGGAGATCATCCGCACCCAGAATCCCGACACCGGGGAATGGGAGGAATCGTGGACCGGCGACTATATTTTCGAGAACGAATGGCAGTCCTTCCGCACCAAGAAGGACCGGAAACTTGAACTCACCAGTGTCTTCCACGAATGCCCGGCAGGACGGCGCAAGATCGCCGTCAAGGTCGTGGACATCTTCGGCAACGACACCATGACGATTGCCGAAGTGACCGTGGGAGCGAAAAAATAATGGCGCTGCATCCCGATTTTCCGAGCGATCCCCACGCCATTCTCGACCCCTCTATCCGGTGGTTTCCGGCCGATGAGACGTTGCGCGAAACCAGCATGGAAAAGCTCATGCCGCCGCTTGTGGCGGCATTGCGCCAGAAGGTGAAGGACTTCCGTAACGGCGGCTATGTCGGCGCGTCCGACACCAGCCGGAGCCTGCTTAACTGGTGGTTCAAGACGCCCCACCTGATGCCGCAGGCTGACGGCACTATGGCCGAGTTTCAGTATTTTTTCGCCCAGAGGGAATCCCTCGAAACGATTATCTATCTCTACGACGTTGTGGGCGTGAACGATAAATTCGACCTGATGCGCTTCGACAGCAGCGGGGCCGTTTCCGCCAGCCTGTTCGATGAATCATGGCGGCGCTTCGTTATCAAAATGGCGACCGGCGCGGGCAAGACCAAGGTTTTGAGCCTCGCCCTCGCATGGAGCTTTTACCACAAGCTCTATGAGCCGGATTCAAAACTGGCCCGCAACTTCCTGGTGATTGCGCCCAACATCATCGTGCTGGACCGCATCTACAAGGATTTTCAGGGGCTGCGTCTGTTTTTCGACGACCCGGTTATCCCCGATAACGGCTTTGACGGCCGCAACTGGCGCGACGATTTCCAGTTGACGCTGCATGTTCAGGACGAGGTGCGTATCACGCACCCGACCGGCAACATCTTCCTCACCAACATTCACCGGGTTTACGCGGGCGAGGACATTCCATCATCGCCCGACGACGACAACACGATGGATTATTTCCTCGGCACCCGGCCGACCGGCGCGACCACCGATTCCAAGGTGGACCTCGGCATGATCGTCCGCGACATCGACGAGCTGATGGTGCTGAACGACGAGGCCCATCATATCCATGACTCGCGCCTGGCCTGGTTCAAGTCGATTGAGGACATTCACAACCGGCTCCTGCAGAAAGGGTCCGCGCTGTCCCTGCAAGTCGATGTGACGGCAACGCCGAAGCACACTAACGGCGCGATTTTCGTGCAGACCGTGGCCGACTATCCGCTCGTCGAAGCCATTTCGCAGAACGTCGTCAAGCATCCCGTGCTGCCGGATGCCGCCAGCCGGGCAAAACTGCACGAGCGCCAGAGCGCCAAATACACCGAGAAATACGCCGATTATATCGACCTGGGCGTGATCGAGTGGCGCAAGGCCCACGCCGAACACGAGAAGCTCAACAAGAAGGCCATCCTGTTCATCATGACGGATGACACCCGCAACTGCGACGACGTTGCGGACTACCTTGAGGGCCATTATCCCGATCTCAAGGGCGCGGTCCTGGTCATTCACACCAAGGCCAACGGCGAAATTTCCGAATCCACGTCCGGCAAGGCGAAGGAGGAATTGGAAAAACTCCGCAAACAGGCCAACGAGATCGACGACCCCGCCAGCCCTTACAAGGCCATCGTGTCGGTCCTGATGCTGAAAGAGGGCTGGGACGTGCGCAACGTCACCACCATTGTCGGGCTGCGGGCCTACGCCGCCAAGAGCAACATTCTCCCCGAACAGACCCTAGGGCGCGGCCTGCGCAAAATGTATCCGGGCGGCATCGAGGAATATGTCAGCGTCGTCGGCACCGACGCCTTCATGGAGTTTGTCGAGTCCATCCAGGCCGAGGGCGTCGAGCTTGAGCGCAAGGCAATGGGCGAGGGGACGAAGCCCAAGACCCCCCTGGTGATCGAGGTCGAGAAGGACAACGACAAGAAGGACATGGACGCCCTCGACATCGAGATTCCGGTGATGACCCCGCGCATCTACCGCGAGTATAAATCACTCGGCGACCTGGATATAACCGCCTTCGGCCATAAGCGCGTCCCTTACCGAATGTTCAGCGAGGAAGAACAGCGCGAAATCGTGTTCAAGGACATCACGACCGGGGCTGTGACGCACACCACTATTCTCGACACGGCCGGGATTGCCGACTACCGCAGCGTTCTGGGATATTTCACCAAGACCGTGATGAAGGACTTGCGGCTGATTAGCGGCTACGACGTGCTTTACGGGAAAATCAAAGCCTTCGTGCAATCGGAATTGTTCGACAGCGCAGTTGACCTCGACAGCCCGAACACCTTGCGGAACCTTTCCGAACTGTCCGCGACGAAAACGCTGATCGAGAATTTCAAGAAGGCCATCAACGCCCTGACCGTGAAGGACAAGGGCGATGCGGAAATCCGCGACACCATCAAGCTGCGGCAGACCCGCCCGTTCGTGGTTAAGGAGCAGGGCTATCTGGTGTCGAAGAAAAGCGTCTTCAACCGGATCATCGGCGACAGCCGTCTGGAACTGGTTTTTGCTGGCTTCCTTGAGTCCTGCACCGATGTCGTATCCTACGCCAAGAACTACTTCGCCGTGAATTTCAAACTGGATTACGTCAACGCCGACGGCAACATTTCCAACTACTATCCCGACTTCCTGGTGAAGCTGGCCGACAAGCGCATTGTGATCTTCGAAACCAAGGGCCTTGAGGACTTGGACGTGCCGCTGAAAATGGAACGCCTGCGGCAATGGTGCGAGGACATCAACCGGGTACAGTCCGACGTGACCTATGATTTTGTTTACGTGGACCAGGAAAGTTTCGAAAAGTACAAGCCCACCTCCTTAAGGCAGCTCATTGATGGCTTTCGAGAGTACAAAGCCCTGAGGAGTCAAGAGGACACCCACGACTCGTCGTCCCCCCGGAAACCGCAATCTGAAGACACGCTGCGATGACCCCACAAGACCAGCGCGATCAGCTTTTCGAACGCGCCCAATACGGCGAGATCACCGGGGATGAAGCGGACGCCGAGGCGGTAAGCTTGGGGCTGGGCAGTCTGTCCCACACGCCAGCGCATGAAGAGTATCGCCCCGAAGCGGAGTCGCGATGGACGATCACAATGGCCGTTGCGTGGATCAGCTATCTCGACCTCGACGAGGTGCGCAACTGGTGGGAGCCGTATCTCAAAGCCTGCACACATTGGATTTGGCGACGCTGGCGGGTGGGACCGGATGGAGCCGTGCAAGAGGGCTGGTTTCTCGAAGGCCGATCGCGGCCAACGCTGGCCCTGCTTAGTATACGGTCGGCGTACGATCGAGTGGCAGGGGTTCGCGAGCAGCAAATGACAGTCGAGGACGCTCGGCAGGCGCTATGGATTGCCCTGCGCGAGGGGTTTTTTGTCGCCAGTGGTATAGATTTCGAAACCGAACACCGCGTCGAGATACCAGCGCTCGACTGGAATGAGCTTGTGCCAGTGCAAGGCAAAGGCGAAGTCGATGAAGTCAGGCGTGGCCTGCTCGGCAGCGGATACCGGGATGTTTTGCTACCTGCCAAGGCAATCCAATTCTTTTGGAGAAAGCCGAAAGAGAAACATGATCCTTTGCCGCCGGTGATGCCGCCCGTAGGCGACGGCTACATGCCACTCTATTGCGCTGCGCAATGGATTGCGACCGAAGGCGGGGCGGTCGATTTCGACCCGGCCGATACGACCCGATGGCAGCCCGCCTTTGACCAACTGCTCGGCGCGATTGCATCCGAGAAGATCCGAGTCGTTGGCCTTCGCTCGGGTGCGCGGGAGCCGGTGCCAAGCTTCCATTTTGCAGGGTGTGTCGTCGACTATCCACACGCTGAAGGTTCGATTGATATGATGCTGAGCGAATCCATCTACCTTCGATCATATCCCTATGTGGACGAAGAGCATTGGCGCAAAGGCTTCGACGACGCCCTGACAAGCCGACAGAAGGACCACTGGACCCAGTTGATGGTCGAGCGAGGCGACGTGCGCCAGCGTTGGCCGTTCGCGGTGGGTGAGGCGACGAAGACGGGCGCGCCTGGACGTCCGGCCCTTTCGATGCATCTCATCCTAGACGAGTTGGAACGGCGTGCTGACAACGGCACAATGAAGATTAAAGTAGGCGAAGAATCTGTCGAGCTGGTCGCGTGGCTGAGAGATAAACACCCACAATCGCCCCGCCCGAAGCCGAAGACCGTCGAGAACCAGATTCGGGATCGCTTCCGAACCCTGCAAGCGCACCCGAAATAATCCGACAGGTGATATTTCGGGTCAGCTGTTTCGGGTGACGAGACGCTGCCAAAAGGTGTTTCAGAAGCCGCCGGAAAGCCGGTGCGCACTGGAGATACCGAAAATGGCCGAACCGCTAGCAACGCAGCGCTACCTTCGTCGCGCCGACGCCGCACACCATGTCCGCCAGACCTGGGGAATCCCCTGCTCGGCTAAGTGGCTAGCCAAACTCGCCGTCGTCGGCGGCGGCCCGATCTATCGCAAAGCAGGTCGCTTTCCGATCTATGCGTCGGCCGACCTCGACATTTGGGCGGAAGGCCGGATTGGCACGCCGCGCCGGTCCACGTCGGTCGCGGTCTAGGTGTCACGATGGCAAACCGGCGCCACAACCCGCGACTGGCGAAGTCGCTGCGCTGCTTCACAATCGTAGAGACCGCCGAACTCTATGGCGTCCATCGAAACACGGTTCGGCATTGGCTTGCCGACGGACTGAAGCCACTCGACGCACGAAAGCCGGTGCTGATTCATGGGACGGCGCTGAACCGCTTTCATGCGGATCGTCGCGGGTCGGCGAAGCGGGTCTGCGGCCCGGACGAAATGTACTGCCTCCCCTGCCGCGCGCCACGCCGCCCCGCTTCGGACATGGCCGACTACTCGCAGCTGACCGCGTCGGTGGGAACGCTGGTGGCCATCTGCCCGGCCTGCGACCGCATGATGGCCCAGCGGGTCAATGCCGCGCGGCTGAAGCAGTTCTCGACAGAAATCGACGTAACGATCAGGCCCGGCCCCGAACCCATAGAGGGGAGTGCCTGATGCCTTCCAGACTGTTACTTCGGAACAAGGACCTTGAAGCATGGAACTGAACGCAGCCAACGAACGCCTCAAGCACCGCTATGTCGCCTACCTGCGCGGCGCCCGGCAACTCGGCGAACACTCGATCGACCAAATTGTCGCGTCTCTCAACCGCTTCGAAGATTACACCCGGCGCAAGGGCTTCAGCGAGTTTCGGATCGAACAGGCAACCAACTTCAAGAAGCACCTGGCCACTCTCAATACCAAAATCGGCAACCGAAGACTGAGCAAGGCGACGATCACCTCAACCCTCTATGCGATGCGGGATTTCATCATTTGGTTGTCCGAACAGAAGGGATTTCGCAACCGACTTGTGAGGACGCACGCCGACTACTTCAAGCCGTCTCGCCGCGACGAGGCCATTGCCCGCGCGTCCCGGCCCATGCTGGTCCCGACGGTCGAGCAAATCAGGGCGATGGTAGCGGCAATGCCTGCGACATCCCCAGTTGAACGGCGCAACCGGGCGCTGGTAGCGATTATTGCCGTCACCGGCGCACGCGACAACGCCACTGCCTCGCTGTTGCTGAAGCACCTCGACCTCGATGATCGCCAGTTGTTCCAAGACGCGCGCGATGTGCGCACCAAGTTCGGCAAGACGTTCCCGACCTGGTTCTTCCCGGTAGGCGACGACTTCGCTACAATCGTCGCCGAGTGGAAGCGGGAGCTTGAAATCGAGCACGGCTTCGGCCCGACCGATCCCTTGTTTCCGCAGACCGAAGTCGCTTTCGGTGCCGGTGGCGAAGTCTTGCCGCCACGCCTCAAGAAAGAGTGCTGGGCAAACGCCGACCCCATTCGGAAGGTTTTCAAGCAGGCCTGCGCAGCGGCCGGCCATCCCGACTTCAAGCCGCACAGCTTCCGCCACACCCTGGCGCAACTCGGCAGCCACGTTTGCACGACGCCCGCCGAGTACAAGGCTTGGTCTCAGAACCTTGGGCACGATGGCGCCCTCATAACCTTGACCAGCTACGGCACATTGCCGGGCTACACCCAACGCGAGTTGATCGCAGGAATAGGTAAGCGCGCGTCCGCCGCCTAGCATCAATTCAGGAACCGGAATCACGCGATTGTGTTACCCCGGTGTTACCCCGACCATTAGCCAGTCGCGGCGCGGGCGGCGGCGGCGGAGAATAGTTAGTATTTTCAAGGGGTTGTTGGCGCACCCGACAGGATTCGAACCTGTGACCTCTGCCTTCGGAGGGCAGCGCTCTATCCAGCTGAGCTACGGGTGCCTTCAGGATCGGCGATCCGGAAAACGAACCAGCCGGTAAACCGGCAAGCCACGGCTTCTTAGCTGAAGCCGGCGCGGGCTTCAACGGCGAAATGGAGTAGCGCTGCCCTCCGAAGGCAGAGGTCATAGATTCGCGTCCTGCCGGGTGCCGTGATGTGCCGGATGGCATTCGGATCTGCGATGCTGCTGAACCGAGTGCTACCATTGGGGTGTGCGTTGCGTTATCTGCGGTTCGGCACCAGGCGTTGCAGTCGAAAGGAGCGCGATGTTCAGCATTGAGCAGCCTGCGACCTTCGGGCAGGAGATAAAGAAAAGCCGCTTCCTTGCGGTTGCCGGACCTGTCCCGACCGAGGAGGCCGCAAGGCAATTTGTAACCGCTCACTCGGTTCTCGAGGCGAACCACAATTGCTGGGCATGGCGTGTCGGTGACAACTACCGGTTCAGCGATGACGGCGAGCCAAGCGGGACGGCTGGAAAGCCAATCCTCCAGTCGCTCGACGGTCAGTCGTTCGACAATGTCGCCATCGTGGTCACGCGCTGGTTCGGAGGCATCTTGCTCGGCAGTGGCGGGCTTATGCGTGCCTATGGTGGCACCGCCTCCGCGTGTCTTCGAGCGGCCATCAGAATTCCAATCGTCGTGACCGTCGAAGCGACTGTCACATGTGGGTTTTCCGATCTGGCCCTGGTCCAGGCGCGGCTGGCAGCATCGCCTGGGGTTCGAATCCTGCATGACAATTTCATCGCGAATGGCGCGGAACTCACCGTGGCGGTCCCTGAGGTTGAAGCCTCGTCGATCGCGCGAATGATCACCGATCTCTCCAGTGGCCGCGCAACGGTCCTGCTGCCGGATTGATACCCTGCCGCAACGTCGAGGATCGTGAGGCCGGTGATGAGATTGGCAGGAGCGCCTACTGCACCGCCTTGCTCTTCACCGCCCGCCGCCGGCGTGGCGCGCGCTTCTGCGTCTTGGCGCCGGTCAGTTCGTGCATGGCGTCGAGTTGCATCTGCTGCATTTCGGCCAGCCGCGTCCATTGGCGCGAGATCAGGTAGTCCAGCTTCTCGTGCAGGTGCCGCACTTCCAACTCGGCCTTGAGGTTGACCCGGTAGTCGTTGAACGAGCGCAGGCGGTCCTTGGTCTCCTGCCGCTTCTGGCTCATCATGATGATCGGCGCCTGGATGGCGGCGATGCAGGAGAGCAGCAGGTTCAGCAGGATGAAGGGGTAGGGATCGAAGGCGCTGACCGTGCCCTCGATCAGGTTGATGCAGATCCACACCAGCAGCACACCGCCGAACGAGATCAGGAACCACCAGCTGCCGCCAAAGGCCGCCATATTGTCGGAAACGCGGTCGGCAAAAGTCCTGTGCTCCTCGAACTCCTCCTCGCTGTTTTCGGAAATCGTGTCCTGCTTGGCGATGCTTTCCACCACCTGCCGGTCCAGCTCGGAGAATTCGCCGTGTTCCTGCTGGAGCAGCTCCTCCGTGTAGCGCATGCGGTAGCGGCCCAGCTCCTCGCGGCTGATGCGGGCGCCGGACGGCAGATCCGGATGATCGGTGCGGATCCGGTGCGCAAGGCTCGGGCGCAGGTCATCGACCCGCACGAGGTCGCGCTTGTGGAATTTCTTGCCTGAAATCGCCGATGACAGCTTCTTCGGCTTTCCGCGTGTGGCTCCGGGTCCGGTTGGCTCCGAGTCCGGCACCTCCGGTGCTTCGAGGTGCTCGTCCGAAATCCCGCTCTCATCGTGCGACCCGATGGTGGGCGCCTCCAGATATTCGCCACCGGTGTCGTTCTGATTGGCCGCGGCCTTGGCCTCGGGCGCCTTGGGGACGGTGCTCATGTGCGGGCTCCTGCTGTCGCGCTGCGAGAGACAATACGCCAACGGCGGACCATATCCACCGTCGGCTTGGATTTCCTGCCCTATGCCATGTTTTTTAGTCGGTTATATGAAGGTCGCGGGCCGCGTGGGCGCCAGCGCCTTCAAAAGGTCCACTGGACCTTGATCGGGGTCCTTGCCATCAGCCGCTCGCAATGCCCGGCCACGGGCTTTTCGACCGGCCGCCGCCTTCAACGTCGTGGACTATTGCTGCTCGGCGAACATCAGCTTCGTGTTCGCATCCGCCGATGTCGGCGACAGGGTGCGCTGAATCAATGCCTCGACATGGTCGTTGCGCTGTCGCGCGCTGTCGGCGCCCATCACCACCACGATCAGCTGGCGGCCGTCGGCGTCATAATGGGTGACGATGTTGAAGCCCGACGCCCGGATATAGCCGGTCTTGATGCCGTCGACGCCGCGCACGCGGCCCAGCATGTCGTTGTGGCCGCGCACAAGCTTGCCGCGGAACATGAAGTCGCTTTCGGAGAAATAGTGGAAATGCTGCGGGAAGCGGCTATGCAGCGCCATGCCCAGCACCGCCATGTCGCGCGCGGTCGTGTGCTGGTCGTCGTCGGGCAGGCCGGATGCGTTGCGGAACACGGTGCTGGTCATGCCGATCTGGCGCGCCTTGGCCGTCATCATGGCGGCGAACTGGTCTTCGCTGCCGCCCAGATATTCGCCGACGGCCACCGCCACGTCATTGGCCGATTTGACCACGATCGCCCGGATCGCCGAATCGACATCGATCGTCTCGCCGCGCCGGAAGCGCATCTTCGTTGGCGGCTGCGATGCGGCGTGGTCGGAAACCGGAATCTGCGTCGTCTTGCTGACGCGGCCGGAATCCATCGCCTCGAACAAGAGATAAAGCGTCATCATCTTGGTCAGCGAAGCCGGATAGCGCTGCGCCGTCGAATTCACCTCGAACAGTTGCTTGCCGGTCTTGGCGTCGACCACGATGGCCGCATAGCGCGCCGCCGGCGCCGGCACGGACAGCACCGCTTCGGGCGGCGGCGCCGTCGTCGCGCAGCCGGCAACGAACACGGCCAAGGCAAGCGCCGCGAAGAATTTCTGGATGATCGAAAGGAAGCGCGAATGGGGCAAGGCGTATCTATTCTGGAAGCAGGCTGTTGCTGGGCGAACGCTAGCGTAACCCATCCGCTGCGTCCATTTGGTTAACGCGCGGTCCACCGTTCGCTTAGCGGCGCTTGATGTGAAATGCGGATCACGACGCTTGCACAACCGGCGTCGAACGGGTTCTGCTGGCGGCATCAGAATCGAGGCGCGCAATGGACACCATCACAATCAAGGCAAAAGGCATCTCGGTTTCGGTCGATCTCGCGGTCGGCCATCTCGCCGACATGGTCATCGACAGGGACGGACGCCGGCTGAAGCCGCTGCACCGCGCACCCTGGGTCGGGGATATCAGCGGGACGCTGCCGCAGGACCTGCCGGAAGGCACGGTGCATCTGTCCGGCGATTTCCTCTGCGCACCGTTTTCGCGCAGCGATGTCGAGGCCGCCCCCCTGCATGGCTGGCCGGCCAACAGCGCCTGGGACGTCGTCGACAGCAAGGCGACCACCGATGGCTGGCGCGCCGTGTTCCGGCTTCAGCGCAAGGTTATGGGCGCCAGCGTCGACAAGATCCTCACCCTGCGCGACGACCATCCTTTCCTCTACCAGGAGCATGTCTTTACCGGCGGCTCCGGGGCGATTTCCGTCGCCCATCATCCGATGACTTCGATGAAGGATGGCGGCACGCTGGCCTTCTCGCCAAAGCGCTTCGCCGAGACACCGGCCGACCCGCTGGAGCCGGACCCCTCGCGCGGCCGCTTCCTGCTCGCCTATCCGGCGCGCGCGGCCGACCTCACCCATTTCCCGGCCAGCGCCGGCGGCACGATCGACCTTACCGACTATCGCATGGACCAGAAGCGCGAGGATTTCATAACGCTGGTCGAGGCCGACCATGGCGGGCCGGGCTGGACGGCACTGGCGCGCCACGCTGAGACCGATCTGGTGCTGGTGCTGAAGAACCCGGCCGAACTGCCCATCACCATGCTCTGGGTCAGCAATGGCGGGCGCGACTACGCGCCGTGGAATGGCCGCCACATTGGCGTGCTCGGCATCGAGGACGGCCGCGCCGCCGTCGGCCACGCCGCCTCGATCGGCGACAACTGGCTGAAGCATGAAGGCGTCGCGACGGCCTTTGTGCTGGGCGAAGGCCACAACGTCTCGTTCCGCCATGTCATTGGTGCCGTGCCGCGGTCGTCAGGCCAGCCGCCACGCGATATCGCGACAGCGCAAGGGCGGATGCGTATCCTCGCAGCAGACGACTCGGTTGACGATGTGGCTTTCGACGATGGTTTCCTGCGCATTGGCCAGCCCGCCGCGATGTAAGTGAGGGCGGCGCCAATCGCGGGATTTGAAATTTCCGCGAACTGCCGCCAAGATGCGGCCTCAAACATCCCGCCGACCAGGCAAGAGAGGCCCCATGTCCGAAATCGCCCATCTCGCCGCCACCATCTTCAAGCGCGCCGGCAAGGCGCCGCGTTTCATTGTCGCCATCGCCGGGCCCCCGGGCGCCGGCAAGTCGACGCTCTCGGCCGGGCTGCACGGCCTGCTGCCGGAGGGCACGGCGGAAGTCGTGCCGATGGATGGATTCCACTATGATGATGTCGTGCTCGAGCAGCGCGGCCTGCGTGCCCGCAAGGGCGCGCCCGAAACCTTCGACTTTGCCGGCTTTGAATCCCTCTTGAAGCGCATCCGGGCGGCCGAGCCCGACATTGCCATCCCGGTGTTCGACCGTAGCATGGAGCTGTCGCGTGCCGCGGCCGCCATCGTTGCCACCGAGACCAAGTTCATCCTGGTCGAGGGCAACTACCTTCTGCTCGACGAAGAGCCCTGGTCGCGCCTGGCGCCGCTGTTCGATTTCTCGATTTTCGTCGACGTGCCGCGCACTGAACTGGAGCGTCGCCTGCTCGAGCGTTGGCATGGTCATGGCCGCTCCGACGCGGATGCCCGCGCCTGGATCGCCTCCAACGACATGCCGAACATCGATCGGGTCCTTGCCCGCCGTCGAGAAGCCGATCTTGTGATCGGCGATTCGGTGGGATTTGCCTGAAACCGTTGCAGGAACCTTAAGACTTTCCGGTCGTTATCCCGACACGGCATAGTGCCGGTACAAGGGACTCTCATGGCTACCAAGGCAAGAAAACCCGTGCTCGCCAAAGCCAAGGCAGTTCAACCGAAAACAGCTGCCGGCGATGCCCGCTCCAAGGATGCGGCAAAAGCCGCCTTCGGCAAGGCGGCGCCAAAGAAGGTCGTTCCTGTTGCGGCAAAGACCGCGCCGAAGTCCTCGAGGTCGAAAAAGCCGGCCGGTGCCGACGGTTCAATGTCGGGCAGCGCGATGCGCACGGTCAAGGCCGCCGCCAATGTCGCTGTTGGCACCGTCGTCGTTGCCGCCCGTGGGGCTGCCTCGTTTGCGGCCTCCGTCATGGGGAAGGGCGGCTCGAAATCCAAGGCGAAGTCGGCCAAGTCCAAGTAGGAGGCTGCCGTTCCTGGCAGCCCTGGCTGGTCAAGCCTGCTCAGCCCCTGGCTGGAATATTCAGGCCCGATTGCACCGCCGGTCGCGCAAGGCCCCGCTCCAGCCACGCCGCCACATTGACGAAATCGTCGAAGCCGACCAGCTCCCGCGCATCGTAGAAGCCGATCAGGTTGCGCACCCAGCCGAGCAGCGAGATATCGGCGATCGTGTAGTCGTTGTCCATGATCCATTTGCGGCCCATCAGCCTGGTGTCGAGGACGCCGAGCAAACGTTTTGATTCGTCGCGGTAGCGCTCCAGCGGACGCTTGTCGGCGATTTCGCGGCCGGCGAATTTGTGAAAGAAGCCGACCTGGCCGAACATCGGCCCGACCGAGGCCATCTGGAAGAACACCCACTGGATGGTTTCGTAGCGCCGCGCCGGATCGGCCGGGATTAGCTTGCCGGTCTTGTCGGTGAGGTAGAGCAGGATCGCGCCGGATTCGAACAAACCTATCGGCTTGCCGCCCGGTCCTTTGGGATCGATGATAACGGGTATCTTGCCGTTGGGGTTGAGCGACAGGAACTCCGGCGTCCAGCTCTCGTTCTTGCCGATGTTCACCGCATGCGCCTCGTAGGGCAGGCCGAGTTCTTCCAGCGCGATCGAAACCTTCACTCCGTTCGGCGTCGGAGCCGAGTAAAGCTGGATACGGTCGGGATGGCTGGCCGGCCAGCGCGTCGCGATCGGGAAGGCGGACAGATCGGTCATCGAAAACTCCAGGATGAGATTTCGCGCCGAACGGCGCGATCATGGCGGTGGGCAAGAATTAGGCCCGCGTCGCATCATGATCAATATGGCGGTGAACGTTTCGCCGTGCACGCACAGTCAACCGGATCAGGTCGCCCCAGAATCAGGCTGCCCAGAATCAGGCTCACAGAATCAGGCTGCCTTGAACGCCAGCACGGCATTGGTGCCGCCGAAGGCGAAACCGTTGCTGATCGCGGCGCGCACCTTGCGCTCACGCGCTACGTTCGGCGTGATGTCGAGATCGCAGTCGGCGTCGGCTTGCCGGAAATTGGCGGTCGGCGGCACGATGCCTTCGCGGATCGCCATCACGCAGGCGATCATTTCCAGCGCGCCTGAAGCGCCGAGGCAGTGCGCATGCATCGACTTGGTCGACGACACCGAAAGCTTGTAGGCGTGGTCGCCGAAGACACGCTTGATCGCCGCCGTTTCGATCTGGTCGTTGGCCTTGGTGCCCGTGCCATGCGCATTCACATAGTCGACGTCTTCAGGATTGAGCTCTGCATCAGTGAGGCAGGCACGCATGGCGGCCGTCGGTCCTTCGATGGTCGGTGCGACGATATCGGACGCGTCGGCGGAAAGGCCGGCGCCCGCTACCTCGGCAAGAATTATTGCGCCGCGCGCCACGGCATGTTCATAGCTTTCCAGCACCGCCATGGCGGCGCCTTCGCCGAGCACCAGTCCCTGGCGATCGGCTGAAAATGGCCGACACGTATCCGGTGCCAGCACCCGCAAGGCTTCCCAGCCCTTCAGGATACCCCAGACCAGCGGCGCATCCGTGCCGCCTGCGACCATGACGTCGGCACGACCGAGCCTGATCTGGTCGACAGCCGAGGCGATGGCGTGGTTGGATGAGGAACAGGCGGAGGTAATGCCGAAGACCGGACCGCGCAGGCCGAGGTTCATGCTGACATGACCGGAGGCCGCGCTTGGCATCACTCTTGGCACGGTGAAGATGCCGGCGCGATTTTTTCCCTCGAGCAGGATGGCGCGATAGCTCTCCTCGATCGCCTCCCAGCCGCAGACGCCGACCCCGATGACGGTACCCATCCGATAGGTGGTGGCTTCATCCGAGACCAGTCCGGACTGTTGCATGGCTTCCCTGGCCGCGATCGTCGCCAGCAAGCTGAAGCGGTCCATCGACACGGTCTGCTTGCGCTCGATGCCGTGCTCGGGAAGCGTCTTGATTTCGCAGCCGACCCTGACCTTCAGGTCATACAATGGCGAATTGCTGATCGGGCCAATGGCCGATCGGCCGGCGCGCATCTCGTCCCAGATGGCGGGCGCATTCGTGCCGAGCCCGCATATGCCGCCGAGGCCAGTGATGACGACGCGTTTGCGCATTCAGGCTTTCTTCGCAATCAGCGCGCGTACGGCCTCGATCATATCGCCGACATTCTTCAGATTGCTCCAGGCGTCGACCGTGTTCATCTCGATCTCGATGCCGTACTCTTCCTCAAGGTCGAAGATGATCTCGGTCAGCTCCAGCGAATGGATGCCAAGCGCGGTCAGTTCGGTACTGGTGGTGATTTCCTCGCCGCCCGGCTCGGCGTGAGCCTTGATCTTAGCGATGATATCCGTAGCCAGCTGGTCAGCCATTCGGTTTCTTCCCCAACCTTGTCGTTTCCTGACGCCATCTGATACCAGCGTCTTTCGTCCTCGGATCGATCCGCAATCGTCGCCTTTTACGCCCTCCAGGCGCTGCACGACCGTACCAAGGTGGCTCCCTCTATAGAAAGGGAAACGCTGTCAAGCAACAAGCTATATATCGACAAAGCCGCCGGAGTGCTTAACGTTGCGGTGTGGACACGACGGAACATATGAGGATTTCGACGCCGACGGCCCAGCGCGCCGCCGGCATGGCGCGGCTTGCATGCGGCAAAAGTGACGGACGCACGCGCCTGCGGCGCCTCTACCAGGACGGTTCCGCCAAGATAAGGATGCCGGCTGTTTCGGCCGATCCGCTGGAAGCCGTGCTGATCAACACCGCCGGCGGCCTGACCGGAGGCGATCGTCTCGGCTGGGAGATTGATGTCGGCCCGGCTGCCTCGGCGACGATCACAACCCAGGCCTGCGAAAAGGTCTACCGCGCCGCCTCCGACCGCGCCGAAGTACGCGTCAGGCTGACCGTTGGCGAACAGGGCCGCATTGCCTGGCTGCCGCAGGAAACCATCGTCTTTGACCGGGCCAGCTTTGCCCGCACGCTTGATGTCGAGCTTGCCCCCGGCGCCGAGGCGCTTGTGCTGGAGGCCACCGTCTTCGGCCGGCTGGCAATGGGCGAACGCGCCGCTCAGGGCAATTTTCATGATCGCTGGCGTGTCCGGCAGGATGGAGCGCTCATACATGCCGAGGATTTTCGTATTGGACCCGACATCGCCGCGACACTGGCCCGCCCGGCGGTCGCCGGCGGCGCGATCGCGGTGGCGACGCTGCTGATGGTTTCGCCGCGTGCCGAGGCCTTCCTCGATCCGGTCCGTAACATCATCGGCGGCCAAGGCGATGCCAGCGTCTGGACCGTGAACAAATCTGGCAAGCTTCTTGCGAGGCTTCATGCCGGGGACGGCTACCAGCTCCGCAAACGGCTGGTGCCGCTCGTCGAATTGCTCAACGGGCGGGCGGGCCTGCCCAAATTATGGTCACTCTGATTCTGTCCGCATCATTCCAGGGAAGCGCATGAACCTGACGCCAAGGGAAAAGGACAAGCTGCTCATCGCCATGGCGGCGATCGTGGCGCGCAAGCGGCTCGAACGCGGCGTCAAGCTCAATCATCCGGAGGCGATCGCGCTGATCACCGACTTCGTCGTCGAGGGCGCCCGCGACGGTCGCCCGGTCGCCGAGCTGATGGAGGCCGGCGCCCATGTCGTGACCCGCGCGCAGGTGATGGAAGGCATCGCCGAGATGATCCACGACGTTCAGGTCGAAGCAACCTTCCCCGACGGCACCAAGCTGGTGACCGTACACGAACCCATCAGGTGAGGAGAGAAAATGCTTGAGCTGCGCCCCAGTTGCGAATGCTGCGACAAGGACCTGCCGCCCGAGGCCGCGGATGTCATGATGTGCACGTTCGAGTGCACCTTCTGTGCCGATTGCGCTGAAAAGGTGCTGGGTGGCGTCTGCCCCAATTGCAGTGGCAATTTTTCCGCACGGCCGATCCGCCCGGCGGCGATGCTGGAAAAATATCCCGCTTCGACCAAGCGCGTGCTCAAGGCCGAAGGCTGCGGTCCCCGCAAGGCCGCGTGAACACCCCGACACCGCAAACGAAAGGTAAGTAGAATGATCCCAGCCAAACGCTTGTCCCTCTCGGCGATCCTGCTGCTGGCCGCTTCGATGCCCGCCTACGCCCATGTCGGCATCGGCACGACGTCATCCTTCACGGCGGGCTTCATGCATCCGCTTTCCGGTCTCGACCACATGACGGTGATGATCGCGGTCGGCCTGTGGGCCGCACTCAAGGGCGGCAAGGCGATCTGGGCATGGCCGGCGGCCTTTGTCGGCGTCATGCTGGTCGGCGGCGCGCTCGGCATGCTGCATATGCCCCTGCCGTTCGTCGAACCGGGCATACTCGCCTCGGTCGTGGCACTCGGGCTGCTGGTCGCGCTGGCGGTCGATCTGCCTGTTTCGGCCGGCGCCGCCATCATCGGCCTGTTCGCCCTGTTCCACGGCCACGCCCATGGTACGGAGGTTCCCGAAAATGCCGGTGGGCTTGAATACATGGCCGGCTTTGCCGTCGCGACAGCGCTGCTGCACGCCACCGGCATCGCCGCCGGCCTTGGTTTCGGCCTGCGGTTCCGCGTCCTTGCCCGTGCGGCGGGTGCGGCCTGCGCGGCTGTTGGCGTCGGCCTTGCCTTCGGCGTCCTGTGAGGCCGCGATGATCCCGGGCGAAGTCATCACCAGGGACGGCGATATCGAGCTCAACAAGGGCTTGCCGACGATCACCCTGAAGGTCGCCAACAGCGGCGACCGGCCGATCCAGGTTGGCAGTCACTACCACTTCTTCGAGACCAATGAAGGGCTGAAGTTCGACCGCGAACTGGCGCGCGGCATGCGCCTCGACATCGCCGCCGGCACCGCCATGCGCTTCGAGCCCGGGCAGGAGCGGGACGTGACGCTGGTGCCGCTGGGCGGCAAGCGCGAAGTCTATGGATTTCAGCGGAAGGTGATGGGCAAGCTATGAGACCGGTGGCGTCGAATGCTCGCGGCCCTTCGATGCGGCGGACGGACCGGATGCCGGTCCGCCACATCCTGTCGTCAGCTCACCTTCTTGGTGATCAGGGTCAGCGCGCCATTTGGCTCCATGCTGGCCGCGATTACCTGCGCCGAGGTGAGCCCCTTGGCTTCGAGCGCCGATTTGACCTCTGGTGTGGCGTCGATCGAGCTGCGCAGTTTCTGCAGGCCGGCGTCGCCGCGTTGAGCGATCACCTGGTTGACTTGGGTCTGCGTGGCTTCGGGCAGTTCCTTGATGTCGACGATGTTGACGCTCTGGATCGCCGGCGCGGTCGCCGGTGCGCCGGGTGTCGTGGGAGCGGCGGCGGCCGGCGGCTGAGCCGGCGCAGGCTGTTGCTGGGCATTGGCGGCGCTCGCCAGTATCAGGCTGGCGGCCGCGAGAAGTATCATTTTACGCATGGATTTTCCTTTCCATCGATTGACAGACGGTCCTTTGGGGTGGCCGGCCAACCTCAAACGGAAAATCGGATCAGAGGGTGTCGCTCAGCGGGTCATTGCATGACCATAGGATGGCGACGATGTGAAGCTCGGCTGCGGCCAGACCGTATTTCGGGAGCAATTGCTGATGGCTAGAATTACCCGCGCCGCCTACGCCCAGATGTATGGCCCAACCGTTGGCGACAAGGTGCGGCTCGCCGACACCGAGTTGTTCATCGAGGTCGAGAAGGACCTCACCATCCATGGCGAGGAAGTAAAGTTCGGTGGTGGCAAGGTCATCCGCGACGGCATGGGCCAGAGCCAGGTGTCCCGGGCCCAGGGCGCCGTCGACACCGTCATCACCAATGCGCTGGTCGTCGACGCCAGTGCCGGCGTCTTCAAGGCCGATATCGGCCTCAGGGACGGCCGCATCGCGGCGATAGGCAAGGCCGGCAATCCGGACACGCAGGATGGCGTCACCATCATCATCGGCCCCGGCACCGAGATCATCGCCGGCGAAGGCAAGATCCTGACCGCTGGCGGCTTCGACGCGCATATCCACTTCATCTGCCCGCAGCAGATCGAGGAGGCGCTGATGTCAGGCATCACCACCATGCTTGGCGGTGGCACCGGCCCGGCGCATGGCACGCTGGCGACGACCTGCACGCCGGGGCCATGGCACATGGCGCGCATGATCCAGTCGTTCGACGCATTCCCGATGAATATCGGCCTGTCGGGCAAGGGCAATGCGTCGCTGCCCGCGGCGCTCGAGGAGATGGTTCTGGGCGGCGCCTGCTCGCTGAAGCTGCACGAGGACTGGGGCACCACGCCGGCGGCCATCGACTGCTGCCTGTCGGTTGCCGACGACTACGACGTGCAGGTGATGATCCACACCGACACGCTGAACGAGTCAGGGTTCGTCGAGAACACGGTGGCGGCGATCAAGGGCCGCACCATCCACGCCTTCCACACCGAGGGCGCCGGCGGCGGCCATGCGCCGGACATCATCAAGGTCTGCGGCCTGCCCAATGTCATCCCGTCGTCGACCAATCCGACACGGCCCTACACGGTCAACACGCTGGCCGAGCATCTGGACATGCTGATGGTCTGCCATCATCTGTCGCCATCGATCCCCGAGGATATTGCGTTCGCCGAAAGCCGCATCCGCAAGGAGACCATCGCGGCGGAAGACATCCTGCACGACATCGGCGCCTTCTCGATCATCTCCTCGGACTCGCAGGCCATGGGCCGCGTCGGCGAAGTGGCGATCCGCACCTGGCAGACCGCCGACAAGATGAAGCGCCAGCGCGGTTCGCTGCCGCAGGAAACCGGCAACAACGACAATTTCCGCGTCCGCCGCTACATCGCCAAATACACCATCAATCCGGCCATCGCGCATGGCCTGTCGAAGGACATAGGCTCGATCGCGGTGGGAAAACGCGCTGACCTCGTGCTGTGGAACCCCGCCTTCTTCGGCGTCAAGCCCGACATGGTGCTGCTCGGCGGCATGATCGCCGCGGCACCCATGGGCGACCCCAACGCTTCGATCCCGACGCCGCAGCCGATGCACTACCGGCCGATGTTCGGCGCCTACGGCAAGGCGCGGACCAACTCGTCGGTGACCTTCGTTTCGAAAGCCGCACTCGAGTCCGGGTTGCATGGCAGGCTTGGCGTCGACAAGCAGTTTGTCGCGGTCGAAAACACGCGCGGCGGCATCGGCAAGCATTCCATGGTGCTCAACGACGCCACGCCACATATCGAGGTCGACCCCGAAACCTACGAGGTTCGCGCCGACGGTGAATTGCTCACCTGCGAGCCGGCGACCGTGCTGCCGATGGCGCAGAGATATTTTCTGTTTTGAGGTGAAGGGCGCTTCGACCGGCCGGGCAAAATCCGTTGCTACCCGGTCCACGACGCCGCAATATGCGGTCACGACAGTCGCATTGTGATCGAGCATGGCCAGCGAAATAGCCTCCACCCACGATATCTTCCCGCATATCCGCGTCGTCATGGGCATGGTGATCGGCCTCGGTATGGCCCGCCTGCTGTCCGGGGTCGCCCGTATCGTCCAGCATCCCGGCCAGTACCGGCTCTATCCCGTGCATCTGGCCTGGGTGGCCTCGGTGCTGTTGATGCTGGTGCATTTCTGGTGGTGGGAATTCGGCCTGTACACCATCGAGACGTGGACCTTCGGCAAATATCTTTTCATCATCTTCTACGCCATCACGCTGTTTCTGCTGTGCGCGCTGCTGTTCCCGGATTCGATGCTCGACTACACCAGCTACGAGGATTTCTTCTATTCGCATCGAGCCTGGTTCTTCGGCCTGCTGGCCGCGACCTATCTGCTCGACGTCATCGACACGCTGCTGAAAGGGCCGGAGCATTTCGCTCACTTCGGCAACGAGTATTTGTTCCGCACGCCGGTCTTCGTCGGACTGTGCATTGCCGCGATCTTGGTGCGCGACCGAAGCTTTCATATTGCCTTTGTCGCGGCCACGCTGGTCTATCAGATATCGTTCATCCTGCGGCTCTTCGACACGATCGTCTGAGCGCCATTGGGCGGACGTTTACAATGGTTTAGGCTCCGCTGGAAAAGGCAGGTTGCTGATGTACAAGGCCGTCGGATCGCGCGGGTCCCGGGTCAGCCGCGTTCTCTGGATGCTCGAGGAACTCGGGCAGCCCTATGAATTCGTCGAGGTCAAGCTGCGCTCGCCCGAAGCCTATGCGCTCAACCCGTCTGGCAAGGTGCCGATCCTGATCGACGGCGATCTCAAGGTCACGGATTCGGCGGCGATCTGCGTCTATCTCGCCGACAAGCATGCTGAAAAAGACATGGGCGCCAATCCTGGCCTCGCCGGCCGCGCCGAGATGGATTCCTGGATGCATTTTGCCCAATCGGAATTCGAAGCGCCGCTGTGGAACAAGCTGCGCCATCGCTTCCTGCTGCCGAAGGAGGTGCGGGTCGATGTCGGTCCGGCCGCCGCGTATGATTTTGCCTCCGAGGTAAAGGCTCTGGACCGGCGGTTGGGCGACCAGCCGTTTGCACTAGGCGACCGGTTTTCCGCGGTCGATGTCCTGCTTGGCGACATGGGCGGCTGGGCTCGCGCCGGAAAATTTCCGATCGGGTCCGAGCACGTCAACGCCTATCTAGACCGGGTGCTTTCGCGCCCAGCCCGCGCACGGGCGCAAGCCAATGGCGGAGCCATGAAATGAAACTCAACATCAACACCGATTTCACCAAATTCCCGCGCGCGGTCTCCGTGCTACCAGCCGGCGAGGCGGGAGCAATCGTGCCCCATGGTCGTGCCGTGCTCGCCCATGACGAGCGGCATCTGCGCCGCCGGGCCATCGAGCTTTCCGACGGCGGCAAGGTGCTGGTCGACCTGCCTGAGCCCGTCGCCTTGAACGATGGCGACCGGCTGGTGCTGGAGGATGGCCGCCATGTCGAGATCATCGCGGCGCGAGAGGACGTCTACGACATCCGCGCTCGCGATGCCGTGCATCTGACCGAGCTCGCCTGGCACATCGGCAACCGTCATCTCGCTGCCGGCATCGAGCCGGACCGCATCATCATCCTGCGCGATCACGTCATCAAGGCGATGCTGGAAGGGCTGGGCGCCAAGGTGGCCGAGGTGTCGGAACCGTTCAAGCCGGTGCGCGGCGCCTATTCCGGCGGACATGGTCACGGCCATGCGCATGCAGAGGCGCATGCGCACAGCCATGAGGGTCATTCCCACGCGCACAGCGAATCGCATTCCCATTCGCACAGTCACGCAGGCCACCACCACGACCATGACTGACCAGCCTTCGAACATCGCCTTGCTGCGGCTGATGGCGTGGCTGTCCCCGGCCTTTCCGGTCGGCGGCTTTTCCTACAGCCATGGTCTTGAGCGTGCGGTGCATGACGGGCTCGTTGCCGATAGAGAGAGCCTCGCCGCATGGCTGGAAACGCTGGTTGAAATGGGCTCGGGCTGGAACGATGCCGTATTGTTTGCCGAAAGCTGGCGCCGTGCGCGAGAAGACGGCGATCTCGACGGGATCGCATCGCTCGCCGAAGCCCTGGCCGGCTCGCGCGAGCGTCACACCGAGACCATGCTGCAGGGCGCGGCCTTCCTCAAGGCGGCATCGGCCTGGCCGAACCCGGTGCTGCAACGCCTGCCGACCGACTGCGCCTACTGCGTTGCCGTCGGCGCCATCGCCGGCGGCAATGCGATCGCGCTGCAGGATGCATTGTCGGCCTTCCTGCAAGCCTTCTTCTCCAATCTCATCCAGGCCGCGATCAGGCTCGGCGTTGTCGGCCAGCATGCCGCAACGACCCTGCTCGCCGGCTTCGAGCCGTTGGCATTGGCAACCGCCGCCCGCGCCGTCCGTTCGACGCTCGATGATCTCGGCGGCTGCGCCTTCATCTCCGATGTCATGGCGATGAAGCATGAAACCCAGTATTCCCGGTTGTTCCGTTCATGATCATTCTTGCCTTCGCCCTTTCGTTCGTCTTGCTGCTGATCACCGCGCTGCATGTCTATTGGGGCATCGGCGGCATCTGGCCGGGCAGGGACACCGCCTCCTGCGCCCGCGCCGTTGTCGGCTTTCGCGGCGTCGACGAGATGCCGACGCCTTTCGCCAGTTTCGCCGTCGCCGCATGCCTCGCCTTGGCAACGCTGTGGCCGATGGCGCTCGAAGGCGTCTTTGCCTCTCCCTTTCCCAAGCAGGGGCTCGCTGCCACATCGCTGCTCATCGGGCTGGTTTTCCTCGGGCGCGGCATTGCCGGCTTTACGCCCTGGTGGCGGCGGCTGGCGCCGGAACAGCCTTTCGCGCGGCTTGATATCCGCTACTATTCGCCGCTGTGCCTGTTGATCGGGCTTGGCTTTGCCGTCCTCGCCATCACGGAGTTCCCCGCATGACGCAGACCAATGGTCCCCTTCGCATCGGCATCGGCGGCCCCGTTGGCTCCGGGAAGACGACGCTGACCGAAAAGCTCTGCAAGGCGCTGCGCGACGAGTTCTCCATCGCCGTCGTCACCAACGACATCTACACCAAGGAAGACGCCATGATGCTGGCCAGGCTGCAGGCGCTGCCCGAGGACCGAATCATGGGTGTCGAGACCGGCGGCTGTCCGCACACCGCCATCCGCGAGGATGCCTCGATCAACCTGCAGGCGATCGCCGAGATGAACCGAAAATTCCCGGACCTCGACATCGTTTTCATCGAATCCGGCGGCGACAACCTCGCCGCCACCTTCTCGCCGGACCTCGCCGACCTGACGCTCTATGTCATCTCGGTCTGCCAGGGCGAGGAGATCCCGAGGAAGGGCGGCCCGGCCATCACCCGCTCCGACTTCCTGGTCATCAACAAGAGCGATCTTGCGCCGTATGTGAACGTCAACCTCGACGTCATGGAAAGCGACGCCGGCCGCATGCGCGGCAAGCGCCCCTTCGGCTTCACCGACCTGTCGCGCGGCAAGGGCCTGCAGGAGGTCATCGATTTCATCGTCGAGCATGGCGGGCTGCGGGCCGCCCGTTCGGCCGCCTGATGGCGTCGTGGCGGCGGGGACGCGGCCCCTGCACCAAACGAAACCGGTTGCACGCGCATTCAGCGCACGGCATCCTCGGGTCTTTCACGGAGTATTCTCGATGAGCATCGCGCGCCTGCAGAAGGAAAAGCTGACCAACCTGCCATTCTACGAGGAGCGCGTCGATCTCGCCGCCGCCTTCCGCTGGACGGCGCGGCTCAACATGCACGAGGCGGTGGCCAATCACTTCTCACTGGCGGTCAACGAGGACGGAACGCAGTTCCTGATGAATCCCAACCAGGCGCATTTCTCGCGCATCAAGGCGAGCGATCTGCTGTTGATCGACGCCAACGACCCGGACACGCTTTCCGGCCCCAATGCGCCTGACCCGACGGCCTGGGGCCTGCATGGTGCCATCCATCGCAATGTGCCCCATGCGCGCTGCGTCATGCATGTGCACTCGATCCACGCCACGGTGCTGGCCTCGCTGGCCGATTCGACACTGCCGCCGATCGATCAGAATTCAGCGATGTTCTTCAACCGCCATGTCGTCGATTCGCACTATGGCGGGTTGGCCTTCGAGGAAGAAGGCGAGCGCTGCTCGCAGCTTTTCGCCGATCCGAAGGACAAGGTCATGATCATGGGCAACCATGGCGTGCTGGTCATCGGCGACACGGTCGCCGACGCCTTCAACCGCATGTTCTATTTCGAGCGTGCCGCCGAAACCTACATCAAGGCGCTGTGGACGGGCCGTCCGCTGCGCGTGCTGTCGGATGCGATCGCCGAAAAGGCCGCGAAGGAAATGGATGACTATCCCGGCCAGGCCGACCGGCATCTTTCCGAACTCAAGGCGATCCTCGACGAGCAGGAGCCGGTCTACCGGAACTGAAAATTCTCCCTTCTCCCCGTTTACGGGGAGAAGGTGCCGGCAGGCGGATGAGGGGCGGCACCGACGTGGGCGGGTTTCTTCAGAGTCCTAATTGCTTCCGCAATTCTTCAGCGCTGTTGATGGCGATGGCGCCGGGCGGGCCTGCCATCGGTGCTTCCGGCCAGAAGATCGTCTTCATCCCCGCGGCCAGCCCGGCCATGGCGCCCGTCCAGCTGTCGTCGACGGCGACCGCTTGCGAAGGGTCGACGTCCGCCAGCCAGGCGGCGCGCAGGAAGGGCTCCGGATGCGGCTTGCCTTCGCGCACATCGTTGCGGCTGACCGTCTTCATGCCGGGATAGCTCAGGCCGACCACGCGCAGATTGGCGTCGACGACCAGGCGGTCGGAATTGGACACCACCGCCTGCGCCACGCCAAGCGCGCGCAACTCGTTGAAGATCTCGATCGCGCCGGGGCGCGGCTTCAGCGTCGCGGTCAGCGGCAGATAGTGATCGTATTTTCGGCTGATCCATTCGTCGAACGGTACGTCCAGCCCGAACTCGTCGCGCAGCATCTCGTAGACGGGCCATGCGGCGACGCCGAGCACCCGCTGATGCAGGTCGGCCGGCGGCGCGACGCCGGCGTTTCGCAGTGCCGCGATCAGCGCCGCCTCGTGCAGCGGCTCGCTGTCGACCAGCGTTCCGTCCATGTCCCAGAAAACCGCTTTCGGCGTCATGCTAGATTCCTCTTTGCGATTCCCTTAATGCATGTCGCCCAAAAGTGCTCGCGGTTTTGAAATGACGACATGCACAAAAATGCAGGTCCGTGTCGCGAGATAAACCGCCGGGGGCCGCCCATGCGGTTCTTTCCTCCCTCTCTGGAATGGTTGCCAGGATACCAATGCTCCATCGACAATGTCAGGCAATTGCCCTGCTGATTGGCAATTGCGCGCCGGTGAATTCCCTGCGAGACTATGGCTCCGCCTGGATGTTAGGCGGGCTCTCTGGAGGCAGGACTTGAATTCCCGGCAGGACGGCGGCAGCAACAGGTTGGACGACGCGGCGCGCGCGGGCTGGCTTTATTATGTTGCCGGCAACACGCAGGACCAGATTGCCTCCACGCTCGGCATTTCTCGGCAGACGGCGCAGCGCCTGGTGTCGCTGGCCGTCTCGGAAGGCCTGATCAAGGTCCGCGTCGACCACCCGATCGCCAATTGCCTCGACCTCTCGGCCCGGCTGAAATCGCGCTTCGCGCTCGATCTGGTCGAGGTGGTGCCCAGCGACCCTTCCTCGTCCTCCACCACGATCGGCATCGCCGAGGCGGCTGCCGCCGAGATCGAGCGACGCTTGCGCTCGCCGACCCCGATCGTCATGGCGATCGGCACCGGCCGCACGCTGAAGGCAGCGATCGAGCAATTGCCGCCGATGGAGTGCCCGCAGCACAAGGTGGTGTCGCTGACCGGCAACATTTCGCCGGACGGCTCGGCCGCTTTCTACAACGTCATCTTCACCATGGCCGACAGGGTCAAGGCACGGTCCTTCCCGATGCCCTTGCCCGTCATCGCCTCCTCGCCGGAAGAGCGCGAGATGCTGCTCAACCAGTCGATGATCCAGCCGACGCTGGCGCTCGCCGCCGAGGCTGATGTCACATTCGTCGGCATCGGCGATCTTGGCCCCAAGGCGCCGCTATATGAGGACGGGTTCATATCGGAAAGTGAGTTGAAGGCACTGCAGAAGGCGGGCGGCGTCGGCGAAATCGTCGGCTGGGTGTTCGATCGCGATGGCCGTATGATCGACGGCATCACCAACGACCGCGTGTCGTCGGCGGCGCTGCCATCACGCGAGAAGTCGCTTGTCATAGCGCTTGCCATGGGCGAGCGGAAACTGCCGGGCATCCTCGCGGCCGTGAACCGGCGGCTGGTCAACGGCCTCATCACCGACGAGCGGACCGCCGCCGCGCTGCTGGCGGCCGGCTGATCCGGCATAAAGCCAGCGAGGCTATTTGTGCCGCCCGAAAGGGTCGTTGCCATCGAGGAAACCCAGGTCACGCTGCAGATGCGGTGACAGGTCCCGGATGTCGAGATGCACGCGTTTTCTGATCGCGAACCAGCCAAATCCATCCGTGATCCACGAAATCCAGCGATGATCCGGAGCGGGAGTGCACTTCTGCCGAGCCATGGTCATGATCGTCAACCTTCGCTATCCTGAACCCGAATGACGGGTTGATGCTGAATGTCGGTCCTGTCGACCGCCTTTGCCAATCGAACGTCGATAACGACCCATAAGGAGGTTTTATGCCTGACCTCGGCTGGCGACAGGCTTCGCAACTCCCTCCGCTGCAAGCGATCAGGGTGTTTGAAGCGGTCGCGCGGCATCTCTCCTTCACCAAGGCCGCTGGCGAACTCGGCATGACGCAGGCGGCGGTCAGCTATCAGATCAAGGTGTTGGAGGAGCGCGTCGGCGCGCCGCTGTTCCTGCGCCGGCCGCGACAGATCGCGCTGACCGAGGCTGGACAGCGGCTGGCGCCCGCCGTCAGCGAGGCCTTCGCCATTCTTGGCCAGGCCTATGCCGCGGCGCGCGGCGGGGCCGATGGGTTGCTGTGCGTCACCACGGTGCTGACATTCGCCTCGAACTGGCTGGCGCATCGGCTAGGTTCGTTCCAGATCGCGCATCCAGCACTTGCCGTGCGGCTGGAGACGTCGAGCCGCCTGACCGATTTCGCCCGCGAGGATGTCGATATCGCCATTCGCTCAGGCGGCGGCAACTGGCCTGGCCTTGAAGCGCACAAGCTGCTTGACGCCGATTTCACGCCAATGCTGAGCCCGAAGCTCGCGGCGAGCATCGGCGGCGTCAACGAGCCCGCCGATCTCCTGCGATTGCCGATCCTCGACCCCGGCGACATCTGGTGGAGGGAGTGGTTTGCCACCGCCGGTGTCCATGCGCACGACCTTGCCAGCCGGCCCGGCAGCAGCATGGGCGCGCAAGCCTATGAGGCCAATGCGGCAATTGCCGGCCATGGCGTGGCGATCCTGACTAGGGCGCTGTTCAAGAACGAGCTTGCCGACGGCCGCCTGTTCCAGCCCTTCGATCTGGTCGGCGACGATGGCCACGCCTATTGGCTGGTCTATCCCGAAGCACGACGCAACGTGCCGAAGATCCGCGCCTTCCGAGACTGGGTGCTGGCCGAGATCGCCTGCTGACAAGTTGCCTTCGGCCGGCCAGCTTTGGTCCGGCAAGCCCGCACGATCATTCCTTGCCGTTCTGTAACGGGACGAACTCGCATCATCCTGTCCTTCTACCGTCCTTTGTTCGACGCTGCGTGCTGCGCTGCAGCATCGAATCCGGCTTGACATAATTCATGGCAGGTGAGTAATTGCTCAAAGCCAAGGCAAATGCTCATCTTGGTCCATGGGAGGAATTTGATGAAACTTCGCACGCTCATCCTGGGCTTGTGCTCGACCAGCGCACTCGCGTTCGCCGCACATGCCGAATCCATCACCATCGCCACCGTCAACAATGGCGACATGGTCCGCATGCAGAAGCTGACCGACGACTTCACCAAGGCTAACCCCGACATCCAGCTCCAGTGGGTCACGCTCGAAGAGAACGTGCTGCGCGAGCGCGTCACTACCGACATCGCCACCAAGGGCGGCCAGTACGACGTGATGACCATCGGCACTTATGAAGTACCGATCTGGGCCAAGCAGAGCTGGCTGTTGCCGCTCGACAAGCTCGGCGACGACTACGACGCCAAGGACATCATCCCGGCCATCGCCGGCGGCCTTTCGGTCGACGGCAAGCTCTATGCCGCGCCCTTCTACGGCGAGAGCTCCTTCGTCATGTACCGCAAGGATTTGATGGACAAGGCGGGCCTGAAGATGCCCGACGCGCCGACCTGGGATTTCATCCGCCAGGCCGCCGACAAGATGACCGACCGCGCCAACGGCGTGAACGGCGTCTGCCTGCGCGGCAAGGCCGGCTGGGGCGAGAACATGGCCTTCCTGACGGCGATGTCGAACTCCTTCGGCGCGCGCTGGTTCGACGAGAACTGGAAGCCCCAGTTCGATCAGCCCGAGTGGAAGAAGACGCTGCAGTTCTATGTCGACCTGATGAAGGCCGACGGTCCTGAGGGCGCATCGTCCAACGGCTTCAACGAGAACCTGGCGCTGTTCCAGCAGGGCAAGTGCGGCATGTGGATCGACGCTACCGTCGCCGCGTCCTTCGTCTCCGACCCCAAGAACTCCACCGTCGCCGACAAGGTCGGCTATGCCCTGGCGCCCGATAATGGGCTGGGCAAGCGCGGCAACTGGCTGTGGGCATGGTCGCTGGCCATTCCCGCCGGCACCAAGAAGGCCGACGCCGCCGAGAAGTTCGTGTCCTGGGCGACCAGCAAGCACTACGCTGATCTCGTCGCTTCGAAGGAAGGCTGGGCCAATGCTCCTCCCGGCACGCGTTCCTCGCTCTACGCCAACCCCGACTACCAGAAGGCGGCGCCGTTCGCCAAGATGACGCTGGACTCGATCAACGCGGCCGATCCGACGCATCCGACCGTCAAGCCGGTGCCCTATGTCGGCGTCCAGTTCGTCGCCATCCCTGAATTCCAGGGTCTAGGCACGACCGTCGGCCAGCTCTTCTCGGCGGCTCTCGCCGGCCAGTCGAGCGTCGACGATGCGCTCAAGCAGGCCCAGGACGTCGCCACCTCGACGATGACCGAAGGCGGTTATATCAAGTAAGGCTCCTCCCGGTGCCGAATGCCGGTCGCATATCATGACCGGCAACGGCCGCCCGAGTCCCAGTTCGGGCGGCCGCTTTTACAACTCAGAAAATTCAGTCTGACCTTGAAGGGTGACCGTCATGGCTACTCAGCAGACCCGTTCGCTTGCCCGTTTCATGATGGCGCCATCCGTCGTGCTGCTTCTGGTCTGGATGGTTGTTCCGCTTGCATTCACGCTGTGGTTCTCCTTCCAGCAGTACAATCCGCTGAACCCGATCCGTGACGGCTTCGTTGGCTTCTCCAACTACGCGCTTTTCTACTCCAACCCGGCGTTCCTGCAGTCGATCCTCAACACGCTCACCATCGTCGTCAGCGTGCTACTGATCACGGTGATCGGTGGCACCCTGCTGGCGCTGCTGCTTGATCAGCCGATCTGGGGACAGGGGATCGTGCGCATCCTCGTCATCTCGCCGTTCTTCGTCATGCCGCCGGTGGCCGCATTGGTCTGGAAGAACATGATCATGCACCCGCAATACGGCGTCTTTGCCGATATTGCGCGCTTCTTCGGGGCTCAGCCGATCGACTGGTTCGGGCAGTATCCGCTCACCGCGATCATCATCATCGTCGCCTGGCAGTGGCTGCCGTTCGCGACGCTGATCCTTCTGACCGCCCTCCAGTCGCTCGACGGCGAGCAGAAGGAGGCCGCCGAGATGGATGGCGCCGGCTTTGTCAGCCGCTTCATCTATCTGACGCTGCCGCACATGTCGCGCGCCATTACCGTCGTCATCCTGATCCAGACGATCTTCCTTCTGTCGGTCTACGCAGAAATCCTCGTCACCACCAATGGTGGCCCGGGTTACGCCTCCACCAACCTGCCCTTCCTCGTCTACCAGAAGGCCTTGCTGGAGTTCAAAATCGGCCAGGCATCCGCCGGCGGCATCATCGCCGTCATCCTCGCCAACATCGTCGCCTTCTTCGCCATGCGCGCCGTCGGCAAGAACCTGGACAAGTAAGGGAGGAAATCATGGCACGCTCCGTCACCACCCAACACAAGACGATTGCGACCGCGGCCGCCTGGATCGTCGCGCTGCTGATCTTCTTCCCGATCCTCTATACGATCATCACCTCGTTCAAGTCGGAGCAGGAGGCCATCCAGGGCTTCAGCCTGATCCCGTCGGGGACGTTCGAGAGCTATTCCGAGGTCCAGGCGCAAAGCGGCTACTTCAAGTTCTTCCTCAACTCGGTGATCCTCTCGGTCGGCTCGACCATCATTGCCTTGCTGGTCGCGATACCGGCGGCATGGTCGATGGCGTTCTCGCCGACCAAGCGGACCAAGGACATCCTGATGTGGATGCTGTCCACCAAGATGATGCCGGCGGTCGCCGTGCTGTTCCCGATCTACCTGATCTTCCGCAACCTCGGACTGCTGGATTCCCGCATCGGCCTGATGATCATGCTGATGCTGATCAACCTGCCGATCGTGGTGTGGATGCTCTACACCTACTTCCGCGAAATCCCCGGCGAGATTTTGGAAGCGGCACGCATGGACGGCGCATCACTGTGGAACGAGATCATCTATGTGCTGACGCCGATGGCGGTGCCCGGCATCGCCTCGACCATGCTGCTCAACATCATCCTGGCCTGGAACGAGGCGTTCTGGACGATCCGGCTGACCACCACCGATGCCGCTCCGCTCACCGCCTTCATCAGTTCGTTCTCCAGCCCTCAGGGGTTGTTCTGGGCCAAGCTTTCGGCGGCCTCGACGCTGGCCATCGCCCCGATCCTGATCATGGGCTGGTTCAGCCAGAAGCAGCTGGTGCGCGGCCTGACATTTGGCGCCGTGAAGTAACGCTACGAGCAAAAAGACGACGGACAATAACCCCTCGGGGAGGAAACCATGGGAAACATCACGCTCAAGAACGTCTCCAAGTCCTTCGGGGCGACATCGATCATCCCCGGCCTCGACCTGGTGATCGAGAACGGTGAGTTCGTCGTCTTCGTCGGTCCGTCGGGCTGCGGCAAGTCCACGCTGCTGCGGTTGATCGCGGGCCTGGAGGACACCAGCGGCGGCACCATCAATATCGATGGCCGCGACGTCACCGGCGAAGCGCCGGCCAAGCGTAAGCTTGCCATGGTGTTCCAGTCCTACGCGCTCTATCCGCACATGACGGTGGCCAAGAACATCGGCTTCCCGCTGAAGATGGCTGGCGAGGACAAGGCCACCATCGACAGGAAGGTGGGAGACGCGGCGCGTGTGCTCAACCTTACCAACTACCTCGAACGCCGGCCCGGCCAGCTTTCCGGCGGCCAGCGCCAGCGCGTCGCCATCGGTCGTGCCATTGTGCGTCAGCCGACTGCCTTCCTGTTCGACGAGCCGCTATCCAACCTCGATGCCGCCCTGCGCGGCACCATGCGGCTGGAAATCAGCGAACTCCACCATCAGCTCAAGACCACCATGATCTATGTGACCCACGACCAGGTCGAGGC
The DNA here is from genome assembly GCF_020616515.1 of Mesorhizobium sp. PAMC28654. GTDB lineage: Bacteria > Pseudomonadota > Alphaproteobacteria > Rhizobiales > Rhizobiaceae > Mesorhizobium. The sequence continues at coordinate 3,773,063 of NZ_CP085135.1, read as the reverse complement.
CATGACCATGGCCGACAAGATCGTGGTGCTGAACGCCGGCAACATCGAACAGGTCGGCTCGCCGATGGAACTCTACAAGACCCCGAAGAACCTGTTCGTCGCCGGCTTCATAGGCTCGCCGAAGATGAACCTGATCGAGGGCGCGCCCGCCGCCAAATATGGCGTCAAGACCATCGGCATCCGTCCCGAGCATATGCAGATTTCGACGACGGCCGGGGACTGGAAAGCCGTCGTTGGCGTCGCCGAGCATCTCGGCTCCGACACTTTCCTTCACGTCCAGGCAGACGGTGTCGGCCCGCTGACGGTGCGTGCCGATGGCGAACTCGCCGTTCATCACGGCGACACGATCTATCTGACGCCCGACAAGGCCAAGCTGCATCGCTTCGGCCCCGACGGCAAGGCGATAGCGCAGTGAGGCTGAAGGGCAAATCGGCGCTGGTCACGGGATCGGCACGCGGGATCGGCAGGGCCTTCGCCGAATGCTATGTCCGTGAAGGCGCCATTGTCGCCATTGCCGACATCAATCTGGAAGCTGCCGAGAAGACTGCCGCCGAGATCGGCGACAAGGCCTACGCCGTGAAACTCGATGTCACAGACTTGGCTTCGATCGAGGCGGCGGTAAAGGCTGTCGAGGAAAAGACCGGTGGGCTGGATATATTGATCAACAATGCCGCCCTGTTCGATCTGGCGCCGATCGTCGAGATCACCAAGGCAAGCTACGACAAGTTGTTCTCCGTCAATGTCGCCGGCACGCTGTTCATGCTGCAGGCGGCAAGCCGCTCGATGATCGCGCGGGGCAAGGGCGGCAGGATCATCAACATGGCAAGCCAGGCCGGACGGCGTGGCGAGGCGCTGGTCGGGGTCTATTGCGCCACCAAGGCCGCCGTCATCTCGCTCACTCAGTCGGCGGGGCTCGACCTGATCAAGCATCGCATCAACGTCAACGCCATCGCGCCGGGCGTGGTCGATGGCGAACACTGGGATCACGTCGATTCCCTGTTCGCCAAATACGAGAACCGGCCCAGGGGCGAGAAGAAAAAGCTTGTCGGCGAGGCGGTGCCTTACGGCCGCATGGGCACGGCGCGGGACCTCACAGGCATGGCGGTTTTTCTCGCCAGCGAGGACGCCGAATACATCGTCGCCCAGACCTACAATGTTGATGGCGGCCAGTGGATGAGCTGAGGGGGATGGCCTCTGTTCTCCGTTCCTCCGCGAGGAGCAGAGGCCGCTATCAAAATGAAAGGCCGCACTGACCTTGGAAGGTGTGGCGCCCCGACCTTGTTCCCATGAACGAAGGCCGTAGCCCGGCCAAAAGGGTAAAGCAGATGACCGTGAAACTCTCCTCCTCCAATCTCTCCAGGCTACCCGCCAAGGTCGCTGGTCCGAAATACGACCGCTCCGCGTTGAAGGCCGGCATCGTGCATTTCGGCGTCGGCAATTTCCATCGCTCGCACCAGGCTGTCTATCTCGACGATCTGTTCAATTCAGGCATCGGCCACGATTGGGCGCTGATCGGCGCCGGTGTCTTCGAGGGCGAGAAGATCGGTCGCGTCAAGCTGGAAGAGCAGGATTGGCTGACCACCGTGGTCGAGCAGGATAGCGGCCATATGAGCGCCCGTGTTACCGGCGCGATGATCGATTTCCTGACGCCTGGCGATGCATCGGCGATCATCGAACGCCTTGCCGATCCGGCGATCAAGATCGTCTCGCTGACCATCACCGAGGGCGGCTATTTCATCGACCCGGCCTCCGGCGTTTTCAACCCGACCCATCCCGATATCGTCGCGGACGCGCAGCCAGGGGCGACGCCGAAGACGGTGTTCGGCATCATCCTCGCCGGGTTGGTGCGCCGTCGCGACGAAGGCACCGTGCCGTTCACCGTGATGTCGTGCGACAACATTCCCCACAACGGCCACGTCACATCCGCCGGCGTCATCGGCCTTGCCTGGCTGATCGATGGGGATCTGGCGAAATGGGTCAGCGACAAGGTCGCCTTTCCCAATGGCATGGTCGACCGTATCACACCGGCGACCACTGACCGCGAGCGCGGCATACTGGCCGCGGATTTCGGGCTGGAGGACAACTGGCCGGTCTTCTGCGAGCCCTTCCGGCAATGGGTGCTGGAAGACCATTTCACCGCAGGGCGACCGGCGCTGGAGAAGGTCGGGGTGCAGTTCGTCAAGAATGTCGCGCCTTACGAGCTGATGAAGATCCGCATCCTCAATGGCGGCCACGCGACCATCGCCTATCCCGCCGGTCTGATGGACATCCACTTCGTCCACGAGGCGATGCAGGAACCGCTGGTCAGCGGCTTCCTGGCCAAGCTCGAGCGGGAGGAAATCATCCCGACCGTGCCGCCGGTGCCGGACACCGTTCTGGAGGAGTACTACCAGCTGATCGAAAGCCGGTTCTCCAATCCCAAGATCGGCGACACTGTGCGCCGGCTGTGCCTCGACGGTTCCAACCGCCAGCCGAAGTTCATCATCCCGACCATCGCCGACAGGCTGAAGGCGGGAAAAGGCGTCGCCGGCCTGGCGCTGGAATCAGCGTTGTGGTGCCGCTACTGCTTCGGCACGACGGATAGCGGCGCCATCATCGAACCCAACGACCCGAGCTGGGACCGGCTGCAGGCTACGGCAAAAGCGGCGAAGGATACGCCGGCCGCGTGGCTTGCCATGGAGGACATTTATGGCGACGTCGGCCGCTCGACAGCCTTCGCGCAAGCCTTCGCCCATGCGCTCGGCGTCCTTTGGTCGAACGGCGCCCGCGCCACGCTGACGCGTTATCTCGCCGGCCAGCTCTGAGAACCATTCCAGGCCATGGCGCCCGAACTGGTCATCTTCGACTGCGACGGCGTGCTGGTGGACAGCGAAGGGCTCTCCGTCTCCGCCCTGCTCGGCATGATCAAGCTAGCCGGCGGCACCATGGACGAGGATACCGCCTACGAGCATTTCCTCGGCAAGAGCATGAAGAGCGTCCGAGAGATCCTCGGCCGCGACTTCGGGCTTGATATCACCGACACGCAGCTGACCGAGATGCGCGTCGAGCTGATGCGCAGGTTTCGCGAGGAGCTGAAGCCGGTGGCTGGCGTCAGCGAGATGCTGCCGAAGCTCTCCGTGCCTCGTTGCGTTGCCTCTTCAGGCACGCTCGACCGCATCCGCTATGCGCTTGACGTCACGGGGCTGCTCGGCCTGCTGGAACCACACCTGTTCAGCGCCGCCATGGTGACGCGGGGCAAGCCGGCCCCGGATCTCTTCCTTCACGCCGCCACGGCCATGGGGGTCAAACCTGAAAACTGCCTCGTCATCGAGGACAGTCCGGCGGGTGTCGAGGCGGCGCGGGCCGCAAGTATGCACGTCTTCGCCTTCACCGGCGGCTCGCATGCCGGCAACCCGGCGCTCAAAGCACGGCTTGCGTCGATGCAACCGGACTTTATATTCGCTGACATGCTGCAATTGCCCGATATCATTGCAGGCCTGGGAGCGAGAGTTAGAGCATCTTGACGAAACAGTTCGTTTGCGCGGTCGATGTCGGCACCGGGAGCGCCCGCGCGGGCATTCTCGATACAACTGGCACCTTGCTCGGCCGCGCCGAACATCCGATCGCCATGAACCAGCCAAAGCCGGATCACGCCGAGCATGATTCTCGCGATATCTGGTCGGCGGTCTGTACCGCCGCGCGTGCTGCCCGGGCCAAGGCAGGCGTCGCCGCCGAGGATGTCGTCGGCATCTCATTCGACGCCACCTGCTCGCTGGTCGTGCGTGACCGGCAAGGCGGCCAGCTCAGCGTGTCCGTCACCGGCGACAGGCGCTGGGACACCATCGTCTGGCTTGACCATCGTGCCATTGCCGAGGCCGACGAATGCACGACAAGCGGCCACGCCGTGCTCGATTATATCGGCGGCGTCATGTCGCCGGAAATGGCGACGCCGAAGCTGATGTGGCTGAAGCGAAACCTGCCGGAAACGTGGAATGAAGCCGGCTACCTATTCGACCTCGCAGACTTCCTCACCTGGCAGGCGACCGGCTCGCTCGCCAGATCGCAATGCACGCTGACGGCCAAATGGACCTATCTCGCGCATGAAGAAACCGCATGGCGGCGGGACTTCTTCGACATCGTCGGTCTCGACGATCTTTTCGAGCACGGCAACCTGCCGGAAAAGGCCAGCCCAGTCGGCGCCGATATTGGGCCGCTGACCGCGCGGGCGGCAGCGGAGCTTGGGCTGACCGAAAAATGCCGGGTCGGCGCCGGGGTCATCGATGCCTATGCCGGCGCGCTTGGCGTGCTCGGTGGTTTTGCCGGCGATGAACAGAACATCGGCCGGCATCTGGCGCTGATCGCCGGCACGTCGAGCTGCGTCATGGCGATGTCGCCCGATCCGCAGCCTTTCGCCGGCGTGTGGGGTCCTTACTATGGCGCGGCATTGCCGAAGCTGTGGCTGTCGGAAGGCGGCCAGTCCGCCACCGGCGCCCTGCTCGACCACATCATCCGCTGGCACGGCGCCGGCGGCGAGCCGGACGCCGCCATGCATGCCAAGATCGCACGGCGCGTCGCGGAGTTGCGCGCCACTGAAGGTGAGAACCTTGCCGCGAGGTTGCACGTGCTGCCGGATTTCCATGGCAACCGTTCGCCGCTCGCCGACCCGCATGCCGTCGGCGTGGTCAGCGGGCTGACGCTGGATGCCTCCTTCGACAGCCTGTGCAAGCTCTACTGGCGCACCGCCGTCGGCATCGCGCTCGGCGTGCGCCATGTGCTGGAGGCACTGAACGAGAACGGCTATTTGATCGACACGCTGCATGTCACCGGCGGCCACACCAAGAACCCGCTGTTGATGGAACTCTATGCCGATGCCACAGGCTGCACGGTGATCGAGCCGCTGGCCGACGAGGCGGTGCTGCTCGGCACCGGCATGGTCGCCGCCACCGCCGCCGGGCTGTTCCCCGATCTCAACGCCGCCTGTCTTGCCATGCAGCAGGGCGGCAAGGAGCGCGCGTCAAACCCGGCCTCTGGCCCGCGCTTCGACCGCGACTACCGGATTTTCCTGGAGATGCACCGGCAAAGACAGATGCTGGACGCGATCAGGTAGGCAAAGAGGCAGAGCAGGGCCGTCACTTGGCGGACCTCAATTCCCGGCGGCGACGAGATGCCCGTTGCCGACATCCTGCAGGGCCAGCTTCATCGGCGCTTCGCCGATCTTGCGGGTGGTGCTCGGTATCTCCTGCTCGAGGCGCGCGAAGCGGCTCCTTCGCCTTGCCGGATCGGGCACCGGCACTGCTTCGATCAGGCGCCTTGTATAGGGGTGGCGCGGGTTGGAAAAGACCTGGTCGCGCGTGCCCATCTCGACGATCTGGCCGAGATACATGACGGCAACGCGGTCAGAAATGTTCTCGACCACCGCCATGTCGTGCGAGATGAACAGATAGGCGACGCCGAACTCGCGCTGCAGCTCCTTCAAAAGGTCGAGCACCCGCGCCTGCACGGACACGTCGAGCGCCGAGACGCTCTCGTCGGCGATGATCAGTTTCGGCCGCAGGGCGAGCGCACGCGCTATGCAGACGCGCTGGCGCTGGCCGCCCGAGAACTCGTGCGGATAGAGTTCCATCTGGTCGGTCGTCAGGCCGACGCGTTCGAACAGCGCTGCCACGCGCTGGCTGCGCTGTTCCTTCGAGGCGATGCCGTGGATCACCAGCGGCTCGGCGACGAGGTCGCCGACGCGCATGCGTGGGTCGAGCGAGGCGAAGGGGTCCTGAAAAATCATCTGCACGTCGCGGCGCACCGCCTTACGCTCGTCGCGGCCAAGGCCCGACAGGTTGCGCCCGCCAACGACGATGTCGCCGCTGTAAGGCACCAGCCCGGCAAGCGCCTTGGCGGTGGTCGACTTGCCGCAGCCGGATTCGCCGACCAGCGCCAGCGTCTCGTTGGGCGCGATCGAAAAATTGATACCTTCGACGGCGTGGACGCGGCGGTTGACCCTGCCGAAGAAGCCGCCATGCAGGTCGAAGCGGACATGCAGGTCTTTTACCTCGGCGACATTCGCCGATGCCGCTGCTTCGGTGTCCCTGGACGCCTGCCGGCCGACGCCTGCGCCGATGCGCGGCACGGCCGCCAGCAATTCCCTGGTGTAGGCAGCCTGCGGTCGCGCGAAAATGTCGGCGGCCTTTCCTTCCTCGACCATGCGGCCATGCCGCATGATGATGACACGGTCGGCCATTTCGGCGACCACGCCCATGTCGTGGGTGATAAGGATGACGCTGGTGCCACGCTCGCGCTGCAGGTCGCGCAACAGCTCCAGCACCTCGCCTTGCACGGTGACGTCGAGCGCCGTCGTCGGCTCATCGGCGATCAGCACGTCGGGCTCGAGCGCCAGCGCCATGGCGATCATCACGCGCTGGCGCATGCCGCCGGACAGTTCGTGCGGAAACTGCTTTAGCCGACTTTCGGCTTCCGAGATGCGCACCGCTTTCAGCGCCTCGATGGCGCGCTTGCGCGCCTCGGCCGGCGACAGGCTGGTATGCGCCTCGATGGATTCGGTGAGCTGGCGACCGATCGACAACACCGGGTTCAGCGATGTCATCGGCTCCTGGAAGATCATGGCGATGCGGTCGCCGCGAATGCGCCGCATCTGGCGCTCGTTGCGACCAGTCAGCTCGCTATCGCCCAGGTCCTTGTCGTGAAGTCGGATCGTCCCGGCGGAGATGCGGGCCGCCGGTTGCGGCAGCAGCTGCATGATCGCCAGCGCCGTCATCGATTTGCCGGAGCCGGATTCTCCGGCAATGCAAAGCGTCTCGCCGCGCGAAAGCCGCAGCGAGAGGTTGGACACGACCTCGCGCTCGCCATCCTCGCCGCGCACGCTGACGCAGAGGTTGGCGATATCGAGAATGGGCTTTGTTTCGCTGGTCATCGCGTGCGCAGCCTTGCGAGGGATTTATTCCGTCGCGCCCCCCTCTGGCCTGCCGGCCATCTCCCCCTCAAGGGGGGAGATCGGACTGCGCGCAGGATTTCGCCAATCCCTAGCGTTGCAATGGGGGAAACCGGCCTCGGTGACGGCCGATCTCCCCCCTTGAGGGGGAGATGTCCGGCAGGACAGAGGGGGGTCCCTTGGCGCTGACGCGAAATCATTCAAACACGCAGCGCGGGAAGTAGAATGAGACGACCCAGTTCGGCATGTCGACGATCTCGCTGATGCGCAGATCGCCGCACACCGAAGCCAGCATATAGGCCTCGACGGGATCGATCTGGTACCGGCCGGCAAGCAGGTCGACCATCTGGGCGACCGCTTCCTTGGCGCCCGACATCAGGTCCGGCCCGATACCGGTCGTCACCTCATAGCCCTTGGCGTCGAGATGGCGTGTCACCGGTCCGGGCGTGGTGAAGCGCGGCGTCTTCAGCCTGGCATCCTTGACCAGGTCGAGCTTGAGCACGACGTCCATCGGGCTCTCGATCGCCGTGCCGCACACCTCGCCGTCGCCCTGCGCGGCATGCGTGTCGCCGACGGAAAACAACGCGCCCGCCACTTCCACCGGCAGGTAAAGCGTGGTGCCGGCGGCGAGATCGCGGATGTCGAGATTGCCGCCGACACGCCGGGGCGGCACCACCGAATGATGGCCCTTTTCAGCCGGCGCATTGCCGATGGTGCCGGCAAAAGGCTTCAGCGGCACGCGGCCTTGTCTGCCGAACAAAGCCGGCTCCAGTGAGGCCGCGTCATATTTCCAGATGTTCAGCGCCGGTTCCTTGAAGTCGTCGGCGAGCAGGCCGAACCCCGGAATGTTCGCCGTCCAGCCGAAGCCGGACGGTTTGAACATCTCGATCGTCACCTTCAGCGCATCGCCGGGCTCCGCACCGTCGACGAAGATCGGCCCGGTCACCGGATTGATCCTAGCGAAGTCGAGCTTGGCGATGTCGCCGACCGTGCTGTCCGGCGTCAACTGGCCGCCTGACGAATCGAGGCACTGGAACTCGATGGTCGAGCCGGGCGCCACCTTCTCGGCCGGGACAAAGGAATTGTCCCAGCCGAAATGATGATGGCGCCCGTGGATGGTATAATCGCAGTTATTGCACATCTTTTACGTACACATTGTCATAGTTGATCGGGATGTGGACCGGGTCGACATAGAGGTTGTCGGCACCACCCATGCGCGCGGATTTCATGGTGAAGCGCTGTTCGTTGAAGACCGGCGCCCAGGGGGCGTCCGCCATCACCTTTTCGTAGATCGCGCTCCACATCTTGTCGCGCTCGCCGGCCTTGGCGGGATCGACCACGGCGTCGGCCTCGGCCGCCTTGGCGTCAAGGTCCTTGTTGCAATACCACGACCAGTTCCAGCCACCCGGAACAGCGCCCGCGCAGCCGAGGATCGGGCCGTAGAAGTTCGACGGATCCGGGAAGTCGGCGATCCAGGCCATGCCGCCGGACCAGATCATCGGCGCGCCGGCCTTGTCGCCACCAGCGGCAATGACATTGGCCTGCGCCAGCGACTGGATACTGGCCTTGATGCCGATCGCCGCCAGATCCTGTTGGATGGCCTGGGCGATGCGCGGGTTGGGGTCGGTGTTCATGACGAACAACTGCGTCTCGAAGCCATCGGGGTGGCCGGCCTCGGCGAGCAATGCCTTGGCCTTGGCCACGTCATAGGGATAGCCCTTGAATTCCTTGTCATAGCCCGGCATCGACGGAGGCAGCGGCTGGTTGGCCGGCACCGCGCGGTTGTTGATGATCTGGACGACGCGCGCCTTGTTGATCGCCATGTTGACGGCCTGGCGCACCTTCACATTGTCGAAGGGCGCCATAGTGGTGTTCATGGTGACATAGCCGGTGTGCAGCTGGCCGCCCTCGACGACGCGGGCCTTCTGCTCGGGATCAGCCATGACTTCCTGGAACTTGGCCGGCGGAATGCCATCGCCGGGCACGTCGATCTCGCCCTTCTGCAGGCGCAGCAGCGCCACGATCGGCTCCTGGCCGATCTCGAAGGTGATCTTGTCGAGATGCGGCAGGCCCTTGTGCCAATAGTCCGCGTTGCGCTCGAAGACGATGCGCTGTCCGAGCGTCCATTCGGCGAGCTTGAAGGCGCCAGTGCCGACCGGATGCTTGCCGAAATCGGCGCCGTATTTCTCGACCTCTTCCTTCGGCACGACATGCGAGAAGTTGATGGCCATGACATGCAGGAAGGTGGCGTCGGGACGGGTCAGTTCGAACTTGACCGTATAGGGATCGACGACGGTGACGCCGGAGAGGCTTGTCGCCTTGCCGGCGGCGACATCGTCATAGCCCTTGATCGAACCGAAGAAGCCGGCGCCGGGGCTCTGCGTCTTCGGATTGGTGACGCGGTCGAGCGAATATTTCACGTCGTCGGCGGTCATCTCGCGGCCATTGTGGAATTTCACCCCATGGCGCAGCTTGAAGGTGAAGGTCTTGCCGTCGGGCGAGATGTCATAGCTTTCGGCGAGATCGGGCTTCAGGTTGGTGGTGCCCGGCTCATAGTCCATCAGCCCGTCGAACAGGCTCTTGATCATCGACCAGTTCTGCCAGTCATAGCCGATCGCCGGGTCGAGGGTCGCGACATCGTCCTTGTAGGTGATGGTGATGGCGCCGCCCTGCTTGGCGTTGGGGTCAATGGTGTCCTCGGCGCGAACGCTTGTCATGCCAAGCATCAGCGCCAGCGCCGATGCCGCCACGGTGGAGGCCAGAAACTTCTTCATTTTATGTTCCCTTTCTTTGGCTTGTTTTCTTGGTTTCATCTGAGCTTGATACGGGGATCGATGAAGGGCGTGATGACGTCGGCCAGGAGATTGCCGAGCACGATGGCGCAGGCAGAAACCAGCGTGACGCCCATGATGATTGGAATGTCGACGCGCTGGATGGCCTGCCAGGCGAGCTGGCCGATGCCGGGCCAGCCGAACACGCTTTCGACCACCACGATGCCGCCCATGAAGATGCCGATGTCGATGCCGATCATGGCGATCACCGGCAGGATGGCGTTGGGCAAAGCGTGGCGGAAGAGGATGGCACGGCGTGCCAGGCCCTTGGCGCGCGCGGTGCGCACATAATCCTGCCGGAGCACGTCGATCATCGACGAGCGCATCATGCGCGCGTACCAGCCGGCGCCGAGGATGCCCATCGTCAGCGAAGGCAGCACCAGATGGCGCCAGGTGCCGTAGCCGCCGATCGGAAACCAGCCGAGCCGCACCGCGAACACGTAGAGCAGCAGCAGGCCGACGACGAATTGCGGCGCCGAGACGCCGACGAAGGAGGCTACCATCAGCGACTGGTCGGTGGCGGTGCCGCGCTTGACGGCGGCAATGAGGCCCATGGTCAGGCCGATCGCCAGCTCGCACAGGATCGCGCCAACCATCAGAAGCAGGCTCGCCGGCAGCCGCGAGACGATCAGCTCGGTAACCTGCGAACGCTGGATGTAGGAACGGCCGAGGTCGCCGCTGAGCAGGCGGGTCAGATAGTGCCAGTACTGGACGACGAAAGGCTGGTCGAGGCCGAGCTGGCGGCGGATATTCTCGACTGTCTCGGGCGTGGCGCTGCGGCCGGCGATCTGCCTGACCGGATCGGCGGGCAGCAGATAGAGCAGCGCGAATGTGATCAGCGAGACGCCGAGCAGGATCAGAGCCGACTGGATGATGCGGCGGCCAAGATAGGCGATCATGCCCGGCCTCTTTGTGTCGGGTCGAGGATGTCGCGCAGCGCATCGCCGATCAGGTTGAAGGCCAGCGCCAGCGCCAGGATCGCGGCACCCGGGAAGAACACCAGCCAGGGCGCTGCCTGGAAATAGGTCTGGTTCTCGAAGATGATGTTGCCCCAGGAAGCGGTCGGCGGCTGCACGCCGATGCCGAGGAAGGAGAGCGTCGCTTCCAAAAGCACCGTGGTCGAGATGCCGAGCGTGCCCCAGACGATGATCGTCGGCAGCAGATGCGGCAGGATGTGGCGAAACAGGATGCGCGGCGCGCTGGCGCCGATGGTGCGTTCGGCGTCGATGAACTCGCGCTCGGACAAGGAACTGGTCTCGGTGTAGATGACGCGCGCGGTCTGCACCCAGTTCACCAGCGCGATGACCATGGCGACGATCCACAGGCTCGGCTGGAACACCGCCGCGAGGCAAATCGCCAGCAGCAGTGCCGGAAAGGCCATCATCAGGTCGGTGAAGCGCATCAGCACGCTGCCGATCCAGCCGCGGAAATAGCCGGCGGTGACGCCGACCAGCGTGCCGATCAGCAGTGCCACGCCGTTGGCGACGACGCCGATGATCAGCGACGTGCGCGCGCCGTAGAGGATGCGGGTCAGCAGGTCACGACCGAGCAGGTCCGTGCCCAGCCAGAAATGGGCGCTCGGCGGTAGTGGCGAGCCCTCGATGGTCAGGCCGTCGAACATCTGCTCATTGGGATCGTAGCCGGTCAGCCATGGCGCCAGGATCGCGCCGCCCACCACGATGGCGACGATCACCAGGCCGATCAGCGCCAGCGGACGCTGGAACAGCCGACGCCAGACGCCGGCGCGTGGCTTGCCTGGCATGCGCGCGGTTGCCGGAAGATCAGGCGCGATGGGATTGGTCATCGTCACCTTCTTCGGTCATCGCCACGATGCGCCGCGCGGCCTCCTCGATGCTGATCTGCCAGCTCATCGCCAGCGAACGCAGCTGTGCGTAGGCACGGCCATCTTCCGCTCCCTTTGACAGCGCCTCGACCGCGCGCACGATGGTCTGTCGCTCGGCGACACGCTGGCGAAGCGATGCAATCTCGCTGGCCAGGTGTTTGCGCGCTTCAAAGCTCTGGCGCGCGATCAGCAGCGCGCTGTAGACGCCGGCAGTGCCGACGGGCTTCAAAAGCTGTGCGTCGGCCTTGTGCGACAGCGCCCATTCGATACGGCCAGGCGCTTCCGAACCGATCAGCGCCACCAGCGGCATCTGCGCTTCGCCCGGCCTCCAGGGAAACTGTTCGTCGAAGCCGAGATCGGCATCGAAGAAGACGAAATCGGCGGCCAGCGCCTCGGCCGGCAGTTCCGGCCAGCAGTCCACCGTGATCAGGCCGATGGCCGACAATTGCCGGGTGATCGCCTGCACTGTCGGATGCGGACGATGCATGACGAACGCCCTGGCGCCGCCCAGATTGGGAATGCGTGTCCTGGTCACGACACCACCCTCAGGCGCGGGCGGCCGAATGTCTTGGCGGGGTCGTAGCGTGACAGATAGGGATCCGGCGCGACCTCGTCCTCGCGGCTGACGACCTCGAAGAACCCGTCCGCGATCCGTCCGATGATCACCGGCAGCGTCGCGTGCTGGGTGTGGGCGTCGATGGCGATCGGTCCGAGCCGGGTGGAGAAGCGCCGTTCGGCGAAAGCTTTTGAAAACTCGGCCGGACCGGCGTCGGGGTCGCGGGAGAGCACGTCCGCCATCACTTGCACGGACGCATAGGCGGACGCCTCGAAGGAGGAGGCGAACGCGGCCGGTCGCGGCGCGAAATATGGCCCGACCGACAAATGCCCCTTCCCCGATTCGCCGATAGCCGGCAGCTCGCCCTCGGTGAGATTACAGGAGATGACCGGGCAGGTTTCGGGGCCGAAGGCCGCATCCTCGCCCGCCAGCTCGCGATAAGCGGCCAGGAAGGCATAGGAGGAGGTGCCGATCAGGTTGTTGAGGATGAAGTTCGGCCGCGTGGCGCGGATTTCAGCGATCAGCCGCGACACGTCGGTCTCGCCGATGCGCAGATAGCGTTCGCCCAGCACCTTGCCGCCGGCATCCGCGATCAGGTCGCGCGCCACGCGGTTCATCTCCCAGCCCCAGATATAGTTCGAGCCAAGCAGGAAGCCGTTGGCGCCGAAGCGCGGCACGACATGGGCCATCAGCGGCACCAGGTGCTGGTTGGGGCAGGCGTGCATGTAGACGACATGCTCGTTGGCCTCGAACCCTTCATAGGGGCAGGCGTACCAGAGCATGCCGCCGGCCTTCTCCAGCACGGGGATCGTTTCCTTGCGGCTCCAGGAGGTGACGCAGCCGACCACATGACGCGCGCTGCTCGTCTTGAAGATATCCTCGCAGAGCGTTGCGTAGCGATCGGCATTGCTTTGCGGATCGCGCTCGACCGGCACCAGCTCGATGCCATGGCCGCGGTCGGCGTTGATGTCGGCGATCGCGCGCATCGCGCCCATGCGGCACGCATCCGACACGAGCTGATAGCTGCCCGAGCGGGAATAAAGGATGCCGATCTCGATACGCCGTTTCAAACTGGTCCCCAAAATGAACAATGCCCCGCAGCCGCCGCCGCGAAGGGCGAGGCATACGAGGCATCCTTGCCGCCCGGCAATCAGAGCCGGTATTTTCGATCAAGCCGCTATTTAAATCAAAGCGCGAGGCGCTCCGAAAACTTTATTCCATTAGCCTATTCGGAACATCCGGCCAGTCAAGCGGTAAAGTGCCGCGCCCTGCGGCAGGCCCATGAAACCGTCCTGTGCTCCCGATGCAGGAATCTTTGAGAGAATATTCCCGGCTTTGGCCGTGGCAGGGAAACGGTATTCTTTGATAAAATCGATAGAGTTCATGATGATGTGATCAAGCCTGAGCAATCCGCTTGGCTACCAAGACTTCACACCTGCAGAGATCAATCATGTCCGACTTCAGAAACACTTTGCCCTCTCTCCTTACGTCAGCTTTCAATCGGCGCACTGGTCTTGCGGTTCTATTGGCCTCTGTCGTCGCGATCGGCAGCCTGGCTGCGCCCAAGGCCTCGTTCGCCGAGGACAAGAAGGCGATCAAGGTCGGCATCATCAGCGGCGAGGACGAGGATGTGTGGCGCGTTGTTACCGCGCAGGCGGCCGAAAAGGGCCTCACGATCGAGACCGTGGTGTTCAACGACTACACCCAGCCCAACGAGGCGCTGGAGCGCGGCGAGATCGACGCCAACGCCTTCCAGCACCAGCCCTATCTCGACAACCAGATCAAGACGCAAGGCTATCATATCGTGCGCGTCGGCTATACCGGCGTCTGGCCAATCGGCCTCTACTCCAAGAAGTTTACGAAGATCGCCGACCTGCCCGAGGGCGCGGTCATCGGCGTGCCCAACGATCCGTCCAATGAAGGCCGGGCGCTGCGCGTGCTGCAGAATGAAGGCGTGATCAAACTGAAGGACGGCACCGGCATTCTCGCCACCATCGCCGACATCGCAGAGAACGCCAAGAAAGTCGTGATCAAGGAGTTGGACGCCGGCATCGTCGGACGCTCGGTCGAGGATCTCGACGCCGCCGTGGTCAACACCGACTGGGCGCTGAAAAGCGGGCTGACGCCGGAAAACCGCATCGCGCAGGAGCCCATCGCCGACAATCCGTACCGCAATTTCATCGCGGTGAAGGCCGGCAACGAGAACGAAGCCTGGGTGAAGACGCTGGTCGCTTCGTACCAGAACGACGCGGTCAAGGCCGAGTTCGACAAGGTCTACAAGGGTACCGGCCTCAGCGCCTATTGAGGCTGAACGCCCGATTTGGAAGCAATAGCGGTCCGCGCTCAGGCGCGGGCCGCAATTGTGTTTCGGAAGGGCTGAGAACAGGAACGCGCATGAACCAGCACAACATGGCATCCGTGGAGACCATCGATCCGACCAAAGCCAGGCCCGACGCGTCTCAGGACGTGGTGCGCCTTGTCGACCTAAAGCGCCGCTTCGGCGCCACGGCGGCACTGGACGGCGTCTCGCTGACGGTGCGCAAGGGCGAGATCCTCGGCATCATCGGCCGCAGCGGCGCCGGCAAATCGACGCTGATCCGCTGCCTGAACGGTCTGGAACGGCCCGATTCCGGTGAAGTCTTCATCGAAGGCCGCGAGATCAGCCGGCTCGGCGAGCGCGACCTGCAGCCGCTGCGGCGGCGCATCGGCATGATCTTCCAGCATTTCAACCTGCTGTCGGCCAAGACCGTCGAGGACAATGTGGCGCTGCCGCTGAAGATCGAAGGCCGTCCGAAAGCCGAGCGGCTGGCGCGTGCGGCCGAACTGCTCGACCTTGTCGGCCTGTCGGAGAAGGCCAAGGCATATCCGGCATCGCTGTCGGGCGGCCAGAAGCAGCGTGTCGGCATCGCCCGGGCGCTTGCGGCGCGCCCGGCGCTGCTGCTGTCGGACGAAGCCACCTCGGCGCTCGACCCGGAAACGACGCGCTCTATCCTCGCCTTGCTCAAGGACATCAACAGGCGGCTTGGCCTGACCATCCTGCTGATCACCCATGAGATGGAGGTGATCCGCTCGATCGCCGACCGTGTGGCGGTGATCGATGCCGGGCGCATCGTCGAGGAGGGGCCCGTCTGGTCGGTCTTTGCCGATCCGCGTTCAGGCATCACAAAGAGTCTGCTCGGTACCATCCGGCCGCAACTGCCGGCCGAGCTGTCTGCACGGCTGCTGCCTTCGGCGGGCACCGATACCATCCTGCGCGTCGACGTGGCTGGCGAGGCCGCGCGAGGTCCATTGCTCTCGGATCTCGCGGCAATCGTCCCTGGTCCGTTCCGCCTCGTCCATGGCGGCATCGACCATATCCAGCAGCAGCCCGTCGGAACGCTGTTTCTCTCTGTCCCCGGCGCCGATGCAAGGCATCTCGCCGAAGTGATCACATTCCTGAAGTCCCGCCAGGCGCGGGTGGAGGTTCTTGGCCATGTCGCCGGTTCTGTTTGAGCTCCTGCTGCGTTCGATCTGGGAAACAATCCTGATGACGGCCGCGTCCGGCCTCATCTCGCTGGTGTTCGGCCTGCCGCTCGGCCTGGCCTTGATCGCCACCGAACGCGGCGGCATCGCCGAAAGCCCGTGGGTGAACCGCGCGCTGGGCGCCGTCATCAACGGCTTCCGCTCCGTGCCCTTCATCATCCTGCTGGTGGCGCTGATCCCGGTGACGCGGCTGATCGTCGGCACCTCGATCGGCACCTGGGCGGCTATCGTACCGCTGTCGATTGCCGCCACGCCCTATTATGCACGCATCGCTGAAGTGTCACTGCGCGAGGTCGACCACGGCTTGATCGAGGCCGCACGCGCCATGGGCGGTAACCGCTGGACGATCATCCGCGAGGTGCTGGTGCCCGAAGCCCTGCCCGGCATCGTCGCCGGCTTCACGGTGACCCTGGTGACGCTGATCGGCGCGTCGGCCATGGCCGGCGCCATCGGCGCCGGCGGGCTCGGCGACCTCGCCATCCGCTACGGCTATCAGCGTTTCGAGACGTCGGTCATGGTCGCCGTGGTCATCGTCCTGATCATCCTGGTCTGCGGCATCCAGTGGGTGGGTGACCGGCTGGTGGCGAGGCTGGATCGGAGGGGATGAGCCGGCTGAACATTTGAGATTGGGCGGGCCTCCCCCAACTTCGTCATCCACGGGCGGAGCAGGAGCGAAGCTCCGTCGCGGAGACCCGAGGATCCATGCCATGACATGGATCGAAGAACGCAGCAGAGCAAAATTCTGCACCGCTGCGACAAGTTGAAGTCGCGGCATGGATCCTCGGGTCTGCGCCGCGTCGCTGCGCTCCTTGCTCCGCCCGTGGATGACGAAGTGATGGGTGTTTCCGCCAATCGCCGACGCATTCCGTCTATCGACGCAAGCGTCTAGCCACGTAACCTTGCCCCTTCCGGGTCAAAGAACGGCATCGGCGCCACCACCGCGCGTGTCGGCACGCCGGCAACATCGATGCTGAGTTCGGTGCCAACTGCCGTAAAGGGCAGCCGCAGATGGGCGGTCGCCAGCACCTTGCCCAGCGAATAGCCATGGTCGCTGTAGGTGACGACGCCGGCATCCTCGCCATCAGCCAGAACCCTGGCATCGGTTGCCGCTGGCGTGTCGCCGTCGAGGATCAGTCCGGTCCAGCGCTCGTCGAGGCCCTTGTCGCGGACCTTGAGCAGCGCCTCGCGGCCGATGAAATCGCCCTTGTCGAACTTGATCCAGCGGTCGAGCCCGACATGGAACGGCGTCCGGGTCTCGTCCATATCGATGCCATGCGCCGGATAGGCCTTTTCCAGCCCCAGCGTGAACATCGCCAGCACGCCATAGGGCTTCAGGCCGAAATCCCGCCCGGCGTGCATCAGCGCGTCCCAGACCGAAGCCGCCTCGTCGGCCGGCACGAACAGTTCGAAGCCGAGTTCGCCGGTGACGCCGGTGCGCGAGATCAGCAGCTTCGTCTCACCGATGCGTCCGGCGGTGAACGCCCAGCGCTTCAGCCCGTCCAGATCGGCATCCGAAACCAGCATCTTGAGAAGTTCGCGCGAGCGCGGTCCCTGGATCGTCGGGAAGGCGACGGCCGCCGTGATGTCGGTGACATAGGTCTTCCGCCCCTGCGCGTGATGCAGCAACCAGGGCAGCATCTTCAGCCGGTTGACCGAGCCGGTCACCAGCATGAAATGTTCGGGCGCCAACCGGAATACAGTAAGATCGTCCATGATGCCGCCGTCGTCGCGGCAAATGGTCGAGTAGCGCACCTGGCCCGGCGTCATGGCGGCTGCATCGTTGACGATGATGTGGTTGACCAGCGCCTCGGCATCCGGCCCCTTGATGTCCATCTTGCCCATGGTGCTGAGATCCTGCACGCCGACATTCTTGCGCGTGTTCAGATGCTCGTCGGCAATGCCGGAGTAGTACTTGGCCGAGATGAAATCGCCGCCGACCCGACCCATGGTCGCGCCCAGCCCAACGATGCTGCTGCAGAAAGGGGATCGCCGCTCAGCCAAGAAAATCTCCATTATTCATGAAAAACGGCAGCGCCCGACAGCGCTGCCGAGGGCGTCGTTGTCGGTCTCAGTTGCCGTAGACGTCGAAGGCAAAATACTTGTCGTTGATTTCCTTGTATTTGCCGTTGGCGCGCAGCGCGTCTATTGCGGCATTGAACTTGTCGGCCAGCTCCTTGTTGCCCTTCTGCAGCGCGATGCCGACGCCGGGCCCGTGGATGGCCGGATCGGCCGTCAGCGTGCCAAGCAGCCTGCAGCATGCGCCGTCGGGCTTCTTCAGCCATTCGGTCAGGATGATCGAGCCATCCATCATCGCATCAAGCCGGCCATTGGCCATGTCGGTGCGGGCGTCATCGCCGGTCGGATAGGCCTTGATGGTCGAGCCGCTGTATTTGTGCTCGGCGAATTTCTGGTGGATGGTCGCGGTCTGCACGCCCAGCGCCTTGCCCTTCAAATCGTCCGGCGATGTGCCGGTGATCGTCGAATCCTTCGGCACGGCGATGGCCGGCGGCGTCTGGTAGTATTTGTGGGTGAACTCGACCTTCTCGGCCCGCTCGGGCGTGATGGTGATGTTGATGATCGCATCGAATTTGCCGGCCTGGAGTGCTGGAATCGAGCCGTCGAAATCCTGCACGATGAACTCGCAATCGGCCTTCATCTCAGCGCACAGCGCCTTGCCGAGATCGATGTCGAAGCCCCCCAGCGTGCCGTCGGCATTGGCATAGTTGAAGGGCGGATAGGCGCCCTCGGTACCGATCCTCAGCTTCTTGTCCTGGGCGGAAGCGGCACCCGTGGCGAGCGCAAGGGCGACGGAAGCGGCAAGCACGAAACGACCGAAAAGACGCATGTTCCAGATCTCCGTTGACCGGAGAAGTCTACGGGCTTTCAAGCTGCCGGCGGAGACGGAAACGACATGTCATGCGCCGATCACGGCGCGGTGATCGCGCATGTAAATCCGGTCACGTTCCTTGTGCCGCGACCCCGAACATGTCTCTTGCCTGCTCGGCGGTATAATAACCAAGCTTGACGTCCTGGGCGACCAGTTTCGGATCGCGCTCGCGCGGATCGCCATAGCCGCCGCCGCCCGGCGTGCCGACGCGCACGCGATCCCCGGCCTTCAGCGCGATGTCCTGCTCCTTGGAGAGATGCGGTGGCACGTGCGCCTCGCCGTTGCGGAAAACGGTCACGGTGTTGACCGCGCCGTCCTTGCCGCCCAATGCGCCCTGCGGGCCGAAACGGCCATGGTCCATGACAAAGGATGCCCGGGCGTCGCCGCGCAGGATTTCCACCTCATAGGCAAGGCCGAAACCGCCACGATGCTTGCCGGCGCCGCCCGAGCCTTCGCGCAAGGCATAGTGGCGATAGAGCACCGGAAAGGCCTGCTCCATGATCTCGACCGGCGGCGATTTTGAGATGCCGATGGTCGAGCAGCCATTGGTCAGGCCGTCATGGCCGGCATTGCCACCATAGCCGCCGCCGGAGATCTGGTACATGACGTAGTCGCGGCCGCGCGCCGGATCGTTGCCGCCGAGCGCGAAATTGCCGCTGGAGCCGGCGGGCGCCGCTGTGACCTTGTCCGGCAGCGCTTGCACCATGGCCGCGAACACCGCCTCGGCGATGCGCTGCGATACTTCGGCGGCGCAGCCGGAAACAGGACGCGGATATTTCGCGTCGAGGAAGGTGCCTTCCGGCCGCTTGACGATCAGCGGCTCAAAGGCGCCGGCGCTGATCGGCACATCCGGGAAGATGTGGCGCATGGCGAGATAGACGGACGACAGTGTCGTCGCCAGCACGCTGTTCATCGGCGCAGGGCTTTGACGAGCCGGCGAAATCGAAGGTCAGCGTATCGCCCAGTTTCTCGACGGCGAGCGCGATGGTCAGGGGCTCGTTCACCACACCGTCGGAATCGACAAACGCCTTGGAATGATAGGTGCCGTCGGGGATGGCCGAGACGTTGGCGCGCATCTGTTCGGCGGCGCGGCGACGCAGTTCGGCGATCGCCTCGACAACGGTTTCGTCACCGTAACGATCCAGGATGCCATTGAGCCGGTCCTGGCCGATCAGCAGCGCCGCGGCCTGGGCGCGGATGTCACCGATGCGCTGGTCGGCGACGCGGATGTTCGAGCAGATGATGGCGTAGATCTCGCGGTCGAGCACGCCTTTCTTGAACAGTTTGACCGGCGGCAGCCGCAAGCCTTCCTGCTCGACTGCCGTTGCGGAGGCCGAGAAACCACCCGGCACGGAGCCGCCAATGTCGGGCCAATGGCCGGTGTTCGACAGCCAGCAGAAGATCTTGCCGTCCCGATAGACCGGCATGGCGAAGCGCACATCCATCAGATGCGTGCCGCCAAGATAGGGGTCGTTGACGATGTAGATGTCGCCGGGCTCCGGGGCCAGGCAGCGCCCGTCGGCGATCATCTCGATCACTGTCCTGGTCGAATATTGCATGACGCCGACGAACACCGGCAGGCCTTGGCTGCCTTGCGCGATCAGCGAGCCATCGACGGCCGAATAGATGCCGTCGGAACGGTCATTGGCCTCGGCGATGACCGGCGAGAAGGCGGCGCGCGAAAAGGTCAGGTCCATCTCGTCGCAGACCTGCTGCAGCGCCGCCTGGAGAACCGAAAGCGTGATGGCGTTGAGCTTTGCCATATCAATGTCAGGCATCTCAGGCCTCGCCGATATCGATGATGATGTTGCCGTCGGCGTCCGAGCGCGCCCTGTCGCCGGGTTCGAGCACGGTGGTCGCGTCCATCTGCTCGAGGATCGCCGGCCCTTCGATGACCGCGTCGAGTGGCAGCTTTTCCCTGATATAGATCGGCGTGTCGTGCCATTTGCCGGCATACCAGACCGGCCGGATCTCGCGCCTCGCCTCTTCCAGCGTTCTTACGCGCCCGGCCGGGTCGATCAGCCGCGACAGATCGATCGCGGGCCGCACGCCGGTGACCGACGTGTTGAGGTTGACCAGATTGGCGCGGATCTCCGGCAGTTCGACCTTGAAGCGGGCGAAATAGGCTTTTTCGAACAGGTCTTGCAGCGTTGCGCGAGTTACCGATGACGACGGCAGGGGCACGTTGATGATGTGGGTCTGGCCAACGAACTGCATGTCGGCGGAGTGGGTAACGCGGATCGTTTCCGGTTTTACCGCTTCCTTGCCGATCAGCTCCTCGCCTTCGTTTCGGTGCCGTTCCAACACAGCGTGAAGCTGGGTTTCATCAAGCACCGCCACCGGCTGGTTGACCGTGTTGACGAAATCGTGCCGCAGATCGGCGACGACGCAGCCGAGCGCGTTGGTGATACCGGGACGCGCCGGCACCAACACCCGGGGCAGGCCGAGTTCGCGCGCCAGGGCGGTGGCATGCAGCGGACCGGCGCCGCCAAAGGCGAACAGCGCGAAATCGCGGGGGTCATGGCCGCGCGACACTGAGACCATGCGGATGGCGCCGGCCATTTTCATGTTGCCGAGCCTGAGCACCGCACCCGCTGCTTCAACGCCGGACAGGCCGGTCGCCTTGCCGATCCTGTCCTCGAAGATGCTGGTGACTCGCTCGATGGTGACCGGATTTTCGACGGCCAGCAGCTTCTTCGGCGCCAGCCGCCCCAGCACCAGATTGGCGTCGGTGATGGTCGGCTCCAGCCCGCCACGCCCGTAGCAGATCGGGCCGGGATTGGCGCCGGCACTTTCCGGACCGATCTGGATCAGCCCAGCGGCATCGACCCGGGCGATCGAGCCGCCGCCGGCGCCGACCGTGTGAACCGCCACCATCGGCACATGGATCGGCATCGCATATTCGATCTCGATCTCGTTGGAGACGGCGGGTTCGGCGTTGCGGATCAGCGCCACGTCGGTCGAGGTGCCGCCCATGTCATAGGTGACGAGGTTTTCGTAACCGGCGCGCTTTCCCGTATAGGCGGCGGCGATGACACCGGAGGCCGGGCCGGACATCACCGTCTTTGCCGATTCGCGTGTGACGAAGCGCGCCGAGATCATGCCGCCATTGCCGTTCATGATCAGGAAGTCGCGGGCATAGCCTTTGGCCGCCAGCTCCTTGCGCAGCCGTTCGACATAGCGCTCGAGAATCGGTTGCACCGAGGCGTTGACCGCAGCCGTCACCCCGCGCTCGAATTCGCGCGCTTCCGACAGCAGCGCATGTCCCGTCGTGATGTAGCCGTTCGGCCAGAGCTCGGCGGCGATCTCGGCCGCGCGCCTCTCATGCGCCGGATTGGCATAGGAATGCAGGAAATGGATGACCAGCGACTCGCAGCCATCCGCGATCAGCGTCTTCACCGCCTCGCGCATTTCGGTCTCATCGAGCGGCGTGCGGATGGTTCCGGAGGCTTCGACGCGTTCCGACACTTCAAGGCGCAGATTGCGCGGAATGATCGGCACAAAGCTGCCGGTCATGCCATAGGCCTGCGGTCGTGTCCGCCGGCCGAGTTCGATCACGTCGCGAAAACCGCGCGTGGTGATCATGCCGGTTTTCGCCAGCCGGCGTTCCAGCACCGCGTTTGTGGTGGTGGTCGTGCCATGCACGATGAGGTCGATGCCGTCGATCGGAAATCCGGTGGCGCCAAGTGCTGAAACGACACCGAACGCCTGGTTGTCGACCGTGGTCGGCGTCTTGGCGATATGCACCCGGCCGCCATCACGACCGTCGATCAAAAGCAGGTCGGTGAAAGTTCCGCCGACATCGATGCCGGCGACGACATTGCCCAGCGAATCCTGCGGCTGCACCGAAAAATTCTCTTTCATCGTCGAAACCCGAAATGCGCGGACTACGGATATGCAGCAGTTTGGAAAGGTGTTTCGCGGCGGTATCTTGACGCAAATATCGTTTGTATACTAATAAATTCCGGACACAAGAGCTTACCGCTTCGGAGTGTGCCGAGCACGCCGGGACCTGAACGGTCCGGGCGTGCAGGAGAAGGTTTGGCGCCAACGCCCGAAGGTTGCGCCGGAAGGTTGGATTTGATGAACACCACACCCGCGTTCAACACCGCCGATGCCCGGCCACTGCAGTTTCCGATTCCGGCCAATGTCTATGCGCAGACGGTCGTGTCGGTAAAACACTATACCGACCGGCTGTTCTCGTTCCGCATCACCCGCCCGCAGTCGCTGCGCTTCCGCTCCGGCGAGTTCGTCATGATCGGCCTGCCCAATGCCGAGAAGCCGGTTTACCGCGCCTATTCGGTGGCCAGCCCCGCCTGGGACGAAGAGCTGGAATTCTTCTCGATCAAGGTGCCCGATGGCCCGCTGACGTCGGAACTGCAGAAGATCCAGGTCGGCGACACCGTCATCATGCGCCAGAAGTCGACGGGCACCCTGGTGGTCGACGCGCTGACCCCGGCCAAGCGGCTGTTCATGATCTCGACCGGCACCGGCATCGCGCCCTTCGCCAGCCTGCTGCGCGACCCCGACACCTATGAGAAGTTCGAGCAGGTCATCCTCACCCACACCTGCCGCGACATCGCGGAACTGACCTATGGCCAGGAGCTGGTGGCGGCGCTCGAAAACGACCCGCTGATCGGCGAACTGACCGGCGGCCGCGTCACCCTCTACAATTCGACGACGCGCGAAACTTCCGAGCGCATGGGCCGCATCACCGCGCTGATCGGCTCCGGCAAATTCTATGCCGACCTCGGCATCGAGAAGCTCAACCCGGAAACCGATCGCATCATGATCTGCGGTTCGATGCATATGCTGAAGGACGTCAAGGAACTGGCCGAAAGCCTCGGCTTCCATGAAGGCTCGCTCAGCCATCCCTCAAGCTTCGTCGTCGAACGCGCCTTCGTCGGCTGAGGCCTCCAGGGCATCGCTCGAAAGCCAGGTTTTGACCTTCCGGTCAAAAATGTGCTGCCATCGCAGCCTTTTTCAGCTATCAATCGCCTGAGGACTCGTGAAGCGTGGCTTCGCGGGCTATCTTTGTGCGTGTCGCCCAAAAGTGACTGTCCGTTTTGGAAACTGGCGGTTTTGGGAGATGACACGCGCCAAGACATAAGCGCACGCCGCTGAACGAAAGGGCAGGAGATGAGCAGCACGATCCGCGAAGCCGACCTCGGCGCCGGCGCCTCCAAGGTGACCTCGCTGCCGGCGCGCGCCGCCGCCAATATTCCCGTCCAACTCGGCCACGGCATTGCCCGCAACCCCGGCATGAAGCTCGACCTCGGCTTCATGGAATCGATGCGCAGCGTCAACCGCTCGGCGCTGGAACGGCGCGTCGCCAGCTTGACCAAGCGGCGCTCGATCAAGGCCGACAACCAGGCGGCCTGGCTGCTGCGTTCCATTGCCTGCATGGACCTGACCACGCTGAACTCCAACGACACGGATGAACGCGTGCGCCGGCTCTGCGCCAAGGCGATCAATCCCTTGCGCCGTGATCTCATCGAGGGTCTCGGCATAGAAGGCGAAACCATCCGCCCGGCCGCCGTCTGCGTCTATCATCCGTTTGTCGCCACCGCCGTCGACGCGGTGCGTGGCACCGGCATCCATGTCGCCGCCGTCTCCACCGCCTTTCCGCATGGCCTTACGCCGCTGTCGACTCGCCTGCAGGAAATCGAGGCCTCGGTGAAGGACGGCGCTGACGAGATCGACGTCGTCATTCCGCGCGGGCTGGTTTTTGGCGCCAAGTGGCGGGAGCTTTACAACGAGATCGTCTCCATGCGCGCCGCCTGCGGTGACGCGCATCTGAAGGTCATCCTGGGCACCGGCGACCTTGCCACGCTGCGCAATGTCATGCTCGCCTCGATGGTGGCGATGATGGCTGGCGCCGATTTCATCAAGACCTCGACCGGCAAGGAAAGCGTCAACGCCACGCTGCCCGTCGGCCTTGCCATGGTGCGCGCTATCAGGGCCTATTTCGAGGAGACCGGCTATCTCATCGGCTTCAAGCCGGCCGGCGGCATTTCCACCGCAAAAGTCTCGCTCGACTGGCTCGTGCTGATGAAGGAAGAGCTCGGCCGACCATGGCTGGAGCCGACCCTGTTCCGCTTCGGCGCATCGAGCCTTTTGACCGACATCGAGCGGCAACTCGAGCATCATCTCACAGGTCACTATTCAGCCAATCATCGCCACGCGATGGCTTGAGGCGAGTGAGACCTTGAACGTAGCCAGAACGATAATCTCCTCCCAAAGGAGCGTCCCATGAACATTCTCGAACGCTATCACGCCATGGAGTACGGCCCGGCGCCGGAAGCCCGCAACGAGGCCGATGCATGGCTGGCCGCGCGCGATTTCGGCAAGGCGCTGTTCATCGGTGGAGAGTGGAAGGCGGCCACTGGCGGCAAGACCTTCGACACCAGCGATCCCTCTTCCGGCAAGCTGCTGGCCAAAGTGTCCGACGCGGGTGCCGCGGATATCGACGCCGCGGTTTCGGCTGCCACCAAGGCGCTGCCGAAATGGAGCGCCAGCACAGGCTACCAGCGCGCTAAAGTGCTCTACGCCATCGGCCGCGCCATGCAGCGCCACCAGCGCTTGTTCGCGGTGCTGGAATCGATCGACAACGGCAAGCCGATCCGCGAAAGCCGCGACATCGACGTGCCGCTGGCCATCCGCCATTTCATCCATCATGCCGGCTGGGCGCAGGCGTTGGACAAGGATTTTCCCGGACAAAAGGGCGTCGGCGTCGTCGGCCAGATCATCCCGTGGAATTTCCCGCTCTTGATGCTGGCTTGGAAGATCGCGCCGGCGCTCGCCGCCGGTTGCACCGTGGTGCTCAAGCCGGCCGAGTTCACGCCGCTGACCGCCATCCTGTTCGCCGAGATATGCGAACGCGCCGGCGTGCCCAAGGGCGTCGTCAACATCGTCCAGGGCGGGCCGGAAGCGGGCATTGCCCTCGTCAATCATCCTGGCATCCAGAAGATCGCCTTTACCGGCTCTTCGGAGGTCGGCAAGATCATCCGCAAGGCCACCGCCGGATCAGGGAAAAAACTGTCGCTGGAGCTTGGCGGCAAGTCGGCCTTCATCGTCTTCGAGGACGCCGATCTCGACAGCGCCGTCGAAGGTCTGGTCGACGGCATCTGGTTCAACCAGGGCCAGGTCTGCTGCGCCGGCTCGCGGCTTCTGGTGCAGGAAGGCATCGCGGACGCCTTCATCGCCAAGGTCAAGGCGCGGATGAGCCGGCTGCGCGTCGGCGCTCCGCTCGACAAGAACACCGATATCGGCCCGCTGGTCGACTTGACCCAGCTCGACCGCGTCAAGGGCATGGTCGCCGAAGGCGCCAGACAGGGCGCCATCTGCTGGCAGCCGGATGTCGCTCTGCCGTCCTCCGGCTACTACTATCTGCCGACATTGGCCACTGGTGTTTCGCCGGCTAACATCCTCGCTCAGGAGGAGGTGTTCGGCCCGGTTCTTGCCACCATGACCTTCCGCAACACCGAGGAAGCGATCGAACTCGCCAACAACACGCGCTATGGGCTCGCCGCCTCGGTGTGGAGCGAGAACGTCAATCTGGCCCTCCACGTTGCACCGCAGCTGAAGGCCGGCGTCGTCTGGGTCAACGGCACCAACATGTTCGACGCCGCCTGTGGTTTCGGCGGCTACCGCGAAAGCGGCTTTGGCCGCGAAGGCGGGCGTGAAGGCATGTTCGAGTATCTGACAGCGAAGCTGCCGCTTGGTCCGGTCATCAAGCCGGCAACGGTTTCGGCCCAACCGGTCGAGCAAGCCGAAGGTGGTGCCATCGACCGGACGGCAAAACTGTTCATCGGCGGCAAGCAGGTGCGGCCGGACGGCAATTACTCGCTGGCGGTTGCCACCGCCAAGGGCAAGCTGGCCGGCGAAGTCGGGCTGGGCAGCCGCAAGGATATCCGCGACGCCGTCTCGGCCGCGCGAGCCTGCAAGGGTTGGCCTGAGGCGACTGCCTACAATCGCAGCCAGGTGCTCTATTATATGGCCGAGAACCTTTCCGGCCGTACGGATGAATTCGCCGCTCGCCTTGTCCAACTCGCCGGCGCTACCGCCAAGGCGGCGCGGGAAGAGGTCGACCAGTCGATCGAACGCTTGTTCTTCTATGCCGGCCTTGCCGACAAGTTCGACGGCAGGGTGCATCAGCCGCCAGCCCGCGCCGTGACACTGGCTTTGCACGAGCCGGTCGGTGTTATCGGCATCGTCGCGCCCGACAATGCGCCGTTGCTTGGCCTGATCTCGCTGGTCGCGCCGGCGCTCGCCATGGGCAACACGGTCGTTGCCGTGCCTTCGGAAAAGTACCCGCTGCTGGCCACCGATCTCTATCAGGTCATCGAATATTCCGACATTCCCGCAGGCGCCATCAACATTGTCACCGGCCGCACGGCCGAACTCGCCGGCGTGCTGGCCAAGCATGACGATGTCGACGGGCTCTGGATATTCGCTGATGCCGACACCTGCGCCAAGGCGGAGGCCGACTCGATCGGCAACCTCAAGCGCGTCTGGAGCGGCAATGGCCGCAGCCTCGACTGGACCTCGGATGAGGCCGCCGGCGACGCCTTCCTGCGCCGCGCCGTCGAGGTCAAGAATGTCTGGGTGCCCTATGGCGATTGACGCCTTGGCTGCCGCGCAAGTGATCTCTGTTCGGGCTTGACGCCCGGATGCGTGTTCTTTAACGAGAAAAAACATTTTTATCTGTGAGCACAGTGGCGCAGGCCGCACAACGGTGTCTGACTGGTACATGACGCCTTGGCCGGCTGCCGATAAACCCGGACGATCACAAGCGGCGAGGAGAACAATATGGCGGATCTGGCAGGCAAGGTGGTCGTCGTCACGGCGGCGGCGCAAGGCATCGGCAAGGCGAGCGCACTGGCTTTTGCCAAGGCTGGCGCCATCGTTTACGCCACCGACATCAACGAAGTGCTCCTTGCCGAACTCGGCAAGACGGCGGGCATCAAGACCCGCAAACTCGATGTGCTGAATGACGCGGCCGTGACGTCGGCCTTCGCGGAGATCGGCACCGTCGACGTGCTGTTCAATTGCGCCGGTTTCGTCCATTCCGGCTCGATCCTCGAGATGAAGGACGCCGATCTCGATTTCGCCTTCAACCTCAATGTCCACGCCATGATCCGCACAATCCGGGCGGTGCTGCCCGGGATGCTGGAACGTGGTGACGGTTCGATCATCAACATGGCGTCGCTGGCGAGCTCGACCAAGGGCGTGCCGAACCGCTTCGTCTATGGGTTGACCAAGGCGGCCGTCATCGGCCTGACCAAGTCGATCGCCGCCGACTATGTCGGCAAGGGCATACGCTGCAATGCTATCTGCCCCGGCACCGTCGAGAGCCCGTCGCTGCAGGACCGCATGCATGCGCAGGGTGATTACGACGCGGCGCGCGCGGCCTTCATCGCCCGCCAGCCCATGGGCCGTCTTGGCACGCCCGAGGAAATCGCCGATCTCGCCGTCTATCTGGCTGGCGCCACCTATACGTCGGGGCAGGCCTACAATATCGATGGCGGCTGGTCGATCTAGAGCATGATCCCGAAAGGTGGAATCCGGCTTTCGGAAAAGGTCATGCTCAAAAAAAAGATAGAGCAATTGACGGAAAAACGCGTAGCGGTTTTCCGTCCGAAATGGCGTTGGAACAAAGAGATAGAGCGGTTCCGTGAAACGATGAACCGCTCCAAATCAATCTGACTGAGGAGAGGCTACCATGAAACTGCTGCGCTATGGCGACGTCGGGAGCGAACGGCCCGGCCTGCTCGACGCCGATGGAACGATCCGCGATCTGACCGGACATGTGGCTGACATCAGCGGCAAGGCACTCGATCCGGCGTCGCTGACGGCCCTGGCGAAGCTCGATCCGAAGTCGCTGCCGGCTGTGTCCGGCAGCCCGCGCATCGGCGCCTGCGTCGCCGGCACCGGCAAGTTCATTTGCATCGGCCTCAATTATTCCGACCACGCCGCCGAAACCGGCGCAACCGTGCCGCCGGAGCCGATCATCTTCATGAAGGCGAGCTCAGCCATTGTCGGTCCGGACGATGACGTGCTGATCCCGCGCGGCTCGGTGAAGACCGACTGGGAAGTCGAACTCGCCGTGGTCATCGGCAAGACAGCCAAGTATGTCAGCGAGGCCGATGCGCTTGATTATGTAGCCGGCTACTGTGTTGCGCATGACGTCTCGGAACGCGCCTTCCAGGCAGAGCGCCAGGGCCAGTGGACCAAGGGCAAGAGCTGCGACACCTTCGGCCCGACCGGCCCATGGCTGGTGACCAAGGACGAAGTGGCCGACCCGCAGAACCTCAAGATGTGGCTGACAGTCAACGGCAAGACCATGCAGAACGGCTCGACCAAGACCATGGTCTATGGCGTCGCCTATCTCGTGTCCTATCTCAGCCAGTTCATGTCGCTGCACCCCGGCGACATCATCTCCACCGGCACGCCGCCCGGCGTCGGCCTCGGCATGAAACCGCCGGTCTACCTCAAGGCCGGCGACGTCGTCGAACTCGGCATCGAGGGGCTCGGCCAGCAGAAGCAGACCTTCAAGGCGGACGTGTAGCGCCGGGGTTCGTCAGGCCGACTTTGGCTCGAGCCGTCGGAAGCCGACGGCTTCCATCAGCATGTCCTCGTCGACCATGCCGGCATTGTGCAACGCAAGCAGGGTGAGCGCGATTTCGCGCGCTTCGGGCGATTCCGGAAGCGCTTCGCGGCGCTTGCAGGCTTCATCAAACACGCGTTGCAGCCTGGCGATATCGGCAGGCTTGAGCAGGCCACGGTCATGGACGGACTTCGGCATGGCGGTCTCCCTGAAGGAGGAGTTAGGGCGCCATTCCTAAATTGCCAATCTTTCCTGTGGCTTGAGTAGGACAATTGCGAATTACTATCCAGCCGTGGTGCTGCCCCTCACCTGCCTGCCGGCATCCTCTCCCCGTATAGTGACGGGGAGAGGGCGCTCTCATCGATGGTTCGCCAATGACCAGCGTTGCAGGGAGTGCCAGCGTCGCGACCAGCCTCATTCTCCCCGTCACTATACGGGGAGAAATGTCCGGCAGGACAATGAGGGGCGGCGCCAGCCTCGACAATCAGACCGCGATCTTGCCGCCGCCCTGCTTGGTGATGGCGACGACCGCCGGCCGCACCGGCATGTCCTGCTTGAAGTCGGGCCAGCGGGTCGACGGGTCCTCATAGTAGGACGGGCGGCCGAACGCTTCCCAGTCCTCGCCGCCATCGCCAGGATGCTGGACGGCGACGAAGGCGGTCTGGTCATCCGGTGCGAACAGCGGGCCGCACATTTCGGCGCCGATCGGTACGCGGAAGAACAGCTTTGAGGTTGCCCGCGCCGGCCCTTCCGTATCCACCGCCCACAGGCCATCCGTGCGGCCGGTGGCTTTCGGGCCCTGGCCGTCGGTGGCGACCCACAGACGCCCGGCCGAATCGACGGCGCAGTTGTCGGGCATGCCGAACCAGCCATTGGCCGTTGTTGCCGTCGAGAAGGTGGCGCCGACATCGGCCACGGCCGGGTCACCGCATTTCAGCAGCACTTCCCACTTGCCTTTGGCAGCCGCGAAATCACCCCCGTCCTCGGCGATCTCGATGATGTGGCCGAAGGCATTCCCCGCGCGCGGGTTGGCGGCATCGACCTGGCCGGCCTTGCGCTTCGAATTGTTGGTCAGCATGACATAGACCTTGCCGTTGACGGCATTGGGCTGGATGTCCTCGGGCCGGTCCATCTTGGTGGCGCCGAGCAGGTCGGCGGCACGCCGCGTCTCGATCAGCACGTCGGCCTGGCTGGTAAAGCCGTTCTCGGCGGTCAGCGGTCCCTGGCCGAAGACGATCGGCAGCCATTCCACCGTGCCGTCCTCGGCGAACCTGGCGACATGCAGCGTGCCGTCGTCGAGCAGGTCCTTGTTGGCCGCGCGATCGTTGGTGTTGAAGGTGCCCTTGGTGACGAACTTGTAGACATAGTCGAAGCGCTCATCGTCGCCGAGATAGAAGACGACACGGCCATCCCTGGCGACGATCGATTCGGCGCCCTCATGCTTGAAACGGCCCATGGCAGTGCGCTTCTTCGGCACGGATGTCGGATCGTCGACGTCGACCTCGACGATCCAGCCAAAGCGGTTGGGCTCATTAGGCTCCTTGGCGAGGTTGAAGCGATCATAGTGCGCCGCCCATTCATAGGCGCCTTCGGGAATGCCGAGACGCTTGTAGTTGGCGGCTTCCTTGTGGCTCTCGGGCAGGTCGCCGGAGAAATAGCCATGGATGTTTTCCTCGGCCATCACATAGGTGCCCCACGGCGTGACGCCGCCGGCGCAATTGTTGACGGTGCCGAACACCTTGGTGCCGGACGGATCGGCGTTGGTCTTGACGCGGTCGTGGCCGGCGACTGGGCCCGAGAGCGCCATTTCGGTGTTGGAGGTGATGCGGCGATTAAACTTGCCGTCGCGCACCACCTGCCATTTGCCTGACACCTTGCGGATCTCGACGATGGTGCCGCCATGCGCCGCCATCTCGACATCGACCTGCTCCTTGCTGAGCGGGGCGAGTTCGGCCGACGTCTTGCCGTCCTTTTCGACGATCTTCACGATGCCCGGGAACATCAAATGCGGGTTGGTGTATTCGTGGTTGACGACCAGCATGCCGTGCTCGGCCGAACCGCCGATCGGGATGTAGCCGACATAGTCGTTGTTGTAGCCGAACTGCCTGGCCTGCGCCTGCGCCGACTGCTTCGTCGGGTCGAATTCCGGTGAGTCGGCAAACAGCGGATCGCCCCAGCGCAACAGCACATCGGCATCATAGCCCGGCGCGACATGATGCTTGTCGTCGATGCCGGCTTCGAGTTCGTCGAATTTGAAGGCCGAGCCTTCGGCCGCGCGAGCATCGTCGGCGGCAACAAGCGCCAGCGGGCTGACGGTGGCGGCGATGGCCGCGACGGCGAGGGAACCCCTCAGGAAGCCCCGGCGCGAGAACCGCGCGGCGATGATCTCGCCCATGGTGCGGTTGTCGGTCGGGTTGGTGCCCGCGCCTTCGTTTTCCTCGAGCAGGCTGGTGCGGAATCTTGTGTCGGGGGCGCGATCTTCGGTCATAGGCTTGCCTCTGGCTTTTGAGTGGCTGGAGCGGGGGGTGCCTGTTCAACTCCTTATAATCGACCGATCACATTTTCGTGACAGCGCCGGGTTCTTTCAACCGCGACCGGCATTCCGTGGGCAAGCCGCAAATTTCAGCATTCGGTCGCGGTCTGCTGGCACCTGGATCTTGGCCCGATGGACGTTGCTTGACGTTCCGGCACGGTTCGGAAACAAGGACTCCCAAAAGGGTCATTGAGGGGCAAAAAGTGAGTTTTTCCGGATTGCTGCAGCTCGGTATCTCAACCGTCATCTTCCTGCTGGCTGCCACGGCGGCAAAGCAATGGGGGCTGGCGCCGAGCCTGGGCAAGATCGTACTGACACTGGCGCTTTATTCGCTGGGCAATCTGATCATGCTGAGGCTGATCCGCGAATTCGGCATGTCCGTTTCGTTCAGCCTGTCGGCGGTCATCCAGCTTGTTTCTGTGAATGTCGTGGCGCTGCTCTTCTTCGGCGAGCGCGTCAACGCGCTGCAGGCAACTGGCATCGTGCTGGCTATCGCGGCGGTGGCGCTGATCACGCTCGGGCCCTATCTGCAAGGACGATTGTAGGACGACCAGCCCTATGAAGACCGCCACTCGCGCACTGTCCAACTGGATCGAATTTCCCGCGTTGCTGGCCGGGCTGGTCATTGCCGGCGGGCTGTGGGGTTTCGTGGAGCTGGTGGAACTGGCGCGGGCCACCACGCCGCATACCTTCGACACCGAAATCCTGCTCGCCTTCCGCGAGCCGGGCCAGCCCAACAATCCGATTGGCCCGCCATGGCTGGAAGGCGCCATGCGCGACGTCACCAGCCTCGGCAGCGCCAGTGTGCTCGTGCTGATCACAGCGGCGGTGATCATCTATCTGCTGCTGGTGCGTCGGTGGGGAATGGCGCTTTTCATGTTCGTGGCGGTGGCGGGCGGCCAGGTGCTGTCGAGCCTGCTGAAGGTTGGGATCGACCGGCCGCGCCCGGAACTCGTTTCGCATCTGGTGACCGAGACCTCGCTGTCCTTCCCGAGCGGCCACGCCATGCTGTCGGCGGTGACCTATCTGACGCTGGGTTCGCTCGCGGCCCGCTTCCTGCATGGGCGAACGACCAAGATCTATGTTTTGTCGCTCGCCGTCCTGACAACGGTGCTGGTCGGCGTCAGCCGCATCTATCTCGGTGTCCATTGGCCGTCCGATGTCCTGGCCGGCTGGTGCGCCGGCTTCACATGGGCAATGCTGTGCTGGCTGGTTGCGCGGGCGTTGCAGCGGCGCAAGGTGGTCGACAACAGCGAGTGATCCGTAGCCAGGATAGATGACCCGACGCCGAACCGTCGAACAACATGCTATTGCTGTCGGATCGTCGGATCGAGGATGAGACCGCGGATCCTTGGTGTCAGGGGTCTCACGATATCCACGAAGGGACGGCCCTCGGCACGCAACACCATCAGGGCGTCGATCTGTTCGTCGATGGCAGAGATCGTTTCACCCTTCTGCGTGTCGCTTAGCTCCTCCATGTCGGAAATCGCCTTCTTCATCCTGCCGAAGATCGGATCGAGTTCCGCGATCGGGATGGTGGCCAGGAACCCGCGCACGGTCTCGCCCAGCGCGACCTCCCAGCTTTCGGCGGTAAAGCCGGCGGCGGCGATCAGCCCCTTGTCGGCCGCGTCGCGTTCGTACCAGTCGGCGGCGATCTCCTCATCATAGGCGAACTGACCAAATTCAGGCTGAAGAGCCGCGATCAGGCCCACGACGGCGGAGGCGTCGCGCGAGGTCAGCGCCATGGCCCGGGAGGTTGGAAATATGATGCCGAGAACCAGTATGAGCGCGCCCACCCGGCATATTGTCGCCAGGAAATCAACCATAGCAGTTCTCCGCCATGCCGGCCCGGGCCGTGCTTGTGGCCTGCGACTGCAGCACGGAGCCACCGATCGAGGCGGCCTGGCCGGCAATGACCCCACCATTGCCAGCCAGACCGCCAAGGCCCCCCGCCGCCGACAGAACGCCGCCAAGCAGGGCCGCATTGGTCTGCGCCCGCGCCGCCTTCTGGGCGGCCTCGGCGCAAGCCGCTTCCTTTTTCGTCACCTTGTGCTGGATCTTCTTGCTGTTGCCCGCGCTGGGGACCGGCGATGGTTCAGCCTCGATCTGGCCCGTCTGGCATCCGGCCAACGCGATGGTCAGCGCCAGGAAAATTCTCTTCCTCATGTAGGTCCTCATATCCAGACAGCGGCGCCCGCTTCAGGTCGCGATGATCGCCGCTGTCTTGCCCCCACGCGGTTCCGGGTTCGGAAGCGCGACGCAAACTAGGTCTGGCAAAAGCGGCCGGCTTGGACAAAACGGCCCCAAACACAGCCAAAACGGTCCTGTATTGACGTTTCAGGGGCCTCGGCGCATATCAGCGACCTCCTGGGCATGGGGGTGCCGATGACTTCGACGATGGGGCCGTCTGCTTCGTTTCGATTGACGACCGACATGGTTCCGGAGCGGGATCGTGTCGAGATCACGCGTGAGGTCTATGGCCGCACGGTGCTGAAAGTAGACCTTGATCCTCTCGCACCCGCTGAGGTCGACATGCGGGTGCGCGCGCTGCCCGGCCTCGGCATCGCCACCGGCAGTTCTTCGGAATTCAGGGTTCATCGCTCGACGTCGCTGATCGACAGTGACGACCTGATCCTGCTGGCGCTGCTCGACGGAACCAGCGTGATGAAGCACCGTGGCCGCGAGGAGCCGGTCGGCAACGGCCGTGCGCTGATGATGAGCGGCGAAGAAGTTGGCCTCAACCTGATTGGTCCCGGCGGCATTCGCTTCGTCAATATGAGCTTCTCGCTGAAGCAGCTTTCGCCGCTGATCGGCGATCCGGCATCCGTGCTGATGCGTCCCTTGCAGACCGATGCCGGGGCGATGCGGCTGTTGCTCGACTATGTCCAGTCGATCCACGAGGTCGGTGATACGTTGACGCCCGAGACTTGGCACCTTGCGGCGACACATATCTTCGACCTCACCGCGCTCGCCTTGGGCGCGACAAGAGACGCGGCCGAGATTGCGCGAGGGCGCGGCGTGCGTGTCGCCCGGTTGCGCGCCATCAAGGCCGACATCATCGCCCATGGCGGGCATGTCGACCTGTCGGCCGAGGATGTCGCCACCCGCCACCGGCTATCGTCGCGCTATGTGCGCAAGCTGTTCGAGAGTGAGGGCACCTCGCTGTCGGATTTCATGCTGCGCCAGCGGCTGGTCCGCGCGCATCGCATGCTCGGCGATATCAGCCATGCCGGCCGCAGCATCACGGACATTGCCTACGAGGCCGGCTTCAACGACCTCTCCTATTTCAACCGGGCATTCCGCCGCCGCTACGACGCGACGCCCTCGGATGTGCGCGCGGCATCTGTCAAATCGGTCGGCACCGCGACGGACGAGGAGGGGAAGCTGTAGTCCCTATCCGGTCGGACACATCTACAGGGGGTTGGCGACGCCATCCGACTTCCGCGCTTCGTTGCGAAAGAAACCCGAAGGAAGGACGCCGACTGTGCGGGCAATCATCATTGCGGCGAAGAAACCCGACAGGAAGGCGCTCGCCAGAATGAAGCTGGGGATCTCAGCCAGTGCGGGGTCCACGCCCAGGGCGACGCCCTTGGCATAGCGGATGACGATGATGGCGACGATGAGGACCAGCGGCACCCAATCGCCCTGCAGCGCCAGCCGGCCGTCGGCGAGCATCTTGGCGGGGCGGCGACGCGCAACCGCGATGCCGGTCAAGGCGCCAGCCACGGCGCCGCAGGCGAAACCGAGCAGTCCGCTGACTGAGATACCGGACGAGGCCAGGTTGTAGAGAGCAAGACCGGTGATGAGCGCAGGCATGACGAAAAGCCGGCGCGGCGCCACGATGCGGGCCCTGGTCCGGTTCCAGCCGATGAACAGGCCGTAGAGGATCAGCGGCCACACCCAGACCGGCGTGTGGGAAAGTATGCTGTTCAGGCTGGGGACATGGGTCTCGGCGGCCAGCGCACCGCCGCCGGAAGCCAGGATGAGGCCCGCGGCAAGAACGGGAAGGGCCAGCTTGCCCGTCAAGGCCTTCCGGCAGCGGCGGACAAGTTGAAGGGACATTGCGCATCTCCGTGCGATGTTGAAGGGTTGCCGCCGGCGCGGTATCGGCTTGGCGGGTTCGCCCGGCACCATGGCGGCGCGGAGCCGGGGTATCAAACGCGTCTTCGGCAAGGGACGGACGGCTACGTGAAAGACACGCTGTTGCATTCCACGCTTCGCGAAATGCAGGCTTTGCTGTTCTCGCCGCGCTTCTGGGGCGCGCTTGCGGCCGTGTCGGCGATCCTTGGCCTCACCGGGCCGTTCGGGACCTACCAGCAGCTCGAGCTTCTGCCGCGCTTCGCCTACTGGCTGGCGCTGGCCCTGGTCACTTTTATCGCCGGCCATCTGGCCATGAGGCTGACGCTTGGTATCGTCTTCGGCAATGCCGGCGCGCAGCCGGTCCGCACCGTGGTTGCCGGCATCGCGGCGGGGGTGCCGGTGACGCTGGTCGTGTTGCTGTTCAACCACGCGCTGTTCGGCGGCCCTGTTCCGCCAGTGGCCGAGGTTGCAAGACTCTTCGTCAACTGCAGTCTGATAGCGGCGGCGATTTCCTTCCTTTCCACTCTGGCCGGCAGAGGTGCGCGAAACGTCCCTGCCAGTGACGGTGCACCGGCCGACGAGCTCGCCGGCAATGATGCGAAGCAGGATGCGCTCGATCAATTCCCACCTTCGGTATCGCCTCCGTCGCAATCCGCGCGATCGGCTCTGAACGACCGGCTGCCGCATGCCATACGCGGAAAGCTCGCCTATCTGTCGATGCAAGATCACTACGTCGAAGTGCATACAGACAAGGGGACGACGCTCGTCCTGATGCGGCTTGCCGACGCCATCCGCGAGGCCGGCGACATCCCCGGCCTGCAAATCCACCGCTCGCATTGGGTGGCGCTGGATGCCGTCACCGGCAACCGGCGCAAGGACGGCAAGCTGTTCCTGAAACTGGGAGAGAGCGTGCTGCTCCCGGTCAGCCGGTCCTATGCCGATGCCGTGCGCAAGGCAGGGCTTATCTAGAGGCTGATCGACGGGTTTTGCCCGTGGGCCTCAGGCGCTTCACTTTGGCCTGCGACAGCGATCAGGCAGCGGCTGGCGCATCCTCTTCATGCCTTGCCGCACCAGCCAGATCGTCGCGCGCCTTGCGGGCAAGTTTCCTTGTCGACCGCTTGGGGCTGTCCCCGAACAGGTCGGCGGCCTCGGCGAGGCATGTTTTCTTCAAATGCTTTTCCGAGCGCTTCAGCAGCTTGGCAAGAAGCCGCGTCTCCTTCGGCGGCCCGAGCGGCCAGTCCTCCGCGTCGAGAAGGGCGCGCATGACCAGCACATCATGCAGCTCACCCAGTCTTTCGCCGAGTTCGTCAACCGCCTTGCGCCTGGCCTTGATCGGCGTCGGCCAAAGCCGTCCAAGCAGCGACAGATGCATGCCGTGGGTCTTGGCTGCCTTGCGCAGATCGTGGAAATCGTCGGCGTCGCCACGCGACCCCGCTCTGCCCAGGGCCTTCCTGGCGCGACGCAGGGTGAGGCGGGCGCCTTCAGCCAATATGTCAGCGGCCTGCTCGGGCAGATCGGGGAGGGCAAGCGTACCGATGCGGCTCCTGCCGGCCTCGCAGGCGGCGATCGCGGTATCGATCGTCGCGGCGAGATCGGCGCCGGCATGAAGCGCCTGCTGGCGTGCGACGAGCCGCTCGCGCACCACGTTCAGCCCGCCATCGGCGCAATGTTCTGGGAAATCCGCCGCCAGCCGGTCGACGGTCTCGATCAGCGCCGTCGCTTCACGCGGCCCGGCAAGCAGTCCCGCCACATCACGGTAACACTGGTTTTCGGCGACGAAGAATATTTCGTCTCCGGAACGAACGAGGCGCAGCAAGGCACGCACATTCTTCAGCCGCTTGCGGCATTTGTGCAGCGCCTGTTCCGGCTGGCCAAGTGCCGCGTCAAGATGGACGAGCGCCTTGCCGATTTCCTCGGCGAGGATACGCCTGACCTCGCCGGTCAGCGGAAGGCGCGGATCAATGCGGAAGCTCATGCGGCGATCTCCGGAATCCCCCCGAGGGCGAGCGACGCGTTGTAATATCTTGACTCGCCGGTCACTTCGCGGCCGAGCCAGTCTGGCAGCATTTCGTCCGGTACGTCGTCCGGCGTCTCAAGCTCGGCGACCACAAGCCCTGCAAGCGCGCCGCCGAAAACATCGACTTCATAAAGGTAGCCGCCATGCCTAACATGGTGGCGTGTCTTCTCGATGACACGCCCGACGGCGAAAGCCAGCATCTCCTCGGCCTCGGCCAGCGGGATCACATATTCGAATTCGTCGCGCTCGCGGGCCTTGCTGCCAAATTTCAGCGTCAGCTTGGCTGACGCGCCATCGCTGATGCGCACGCGCACCGTGCGACCAGGCGCGGCGGCAAGATAGAACTGGCGGATGCGGATATCCGCCTCTGCCAGAGTCCGCCATGCAATGCCGGAGACCAGGAATTTGCGCTCGATTTCCTTTGCCATGGGCCGGCACTAAAGCGCGCGCGGCCGCAGATGGCAAGTCGGAGATGGCCTGGTTGGATTGACTTTAATCATTCGATTGATTAAAAACCGCACATGAGCAAGACAGAAAGTGCTGGGGTTCGACTGCCGGAAACGGTGCAATCTCCCGCCGAAACGACGCGTGCGGCGCTTGTCCAGGCCGCGCTCAGGCTCTTCGGTCAGCAGGGTTTTGACGGCACCTCGACACGCGAGATCGCGGCCGAGGCCAAGGCCAATATAGGGTCGATCGCCTATCATTTCGGCGGCAAGGAAGGGCTTCGCATCGCCACAGCCGACTACATTGTCGAGACGATGCAGGAGATCGCCGGGCAGGCAATTGGCGATCTGCCACCACTGGCGGCGGGAACATCCAGTCGCGAGGCGGCGCAAGCGCAGCTGTTCATGGCCCTGGAGCACATGGTGGGTTTCGTTGTCGCAAGCCCGCGGGCAGGCGCGATCGTGCAGTTCGTGCTGCGTGAACTCTCGCACCCGACCGCGGCGCTCGATCGCATCTACCAGGGCGTGTTCGAGCCGACGCATCAACGGCTCTGTCTGATCTGGGAACAGGCGACCGGCGAGCCGGCCGAAAGCGAGGCGACCCGGCTCACGGTGTTCACGCTCATCGGCCAGGTCATCTATTTCCGTATTGGCCGCGAAGCAGTGATGCGTCGCATGGGCTGGCAGGTAATCGGCGATGCCGAGGCAAGCAAGATCGCGGCGGCGGTGACGGACAATCTCGGCGCCATCCTGGCCGCCAGGAAGGGATAGAGCCATGAGTTTCCTCTGTTCTCTACCGCTTGCCGTTCAGCTTTTCAGCGCCTGTTCGCAGGCACCGCTCGCTGTCGGCTATGTCGAGGGCGACTACGTGCTGCTCGCCCCGATCGAAGTGGCGCAGGTCGAGACGGTGTCGGTGAAGCGTGGCGATCGCGTCATGCCGGGCACGCCGGTGGCGACACTGGAAGATGCCGACGCCAGGATTGCCGTGGCTCAGGCCGAAGCGGCGCTCGCGCAGGCGCAGGCGCAACTCGCCGACCTGCAGGTGGGCAAGCGGCCGGAAGAGATCGCGGCGCTGAAGGCAGCGGTGGACATGGCCAAGGCGCAGGCGGCTGACGCCAAGCGCAAATTCGACCGAGCCAGCGACCTGTTCAAGCGAGGCGCCGGCACGCAGGCCGACAACGACACGGCCTCGGCGACGCTGGAGACGGCCGATGCACAGGTTGGCCAGGCCGAGGCCAATCTCGCCGTCGGTGGCCTGCCGGCACGCCCCGAGACGATCAAGGCCGCCGACAATCAGGTCAAGCAGACGCAGTCGGCGCTGGAACAGGCGCAATGGCGGCTGTCGAAGCGCTCGCTTGCCGCGCCGTCACCCGGCCGCGTCAATGATGTCATCCGTAATCCCGGCGACACGGCGGGGCCGACCGCGCCGGTGATCTCCATGCTGCCGGACGGCGCGGTGAAGCTCAGCGTCTACATACCCGAAAGCGCGTTCTCGTCGGTGAAGATCGGCACGATGCTCAGCGTCCGTTGCGATGGCTGCGGAGACGGTCTCAAGGCGCGCGTCAGCTATGTCTCGCCGGATCCGGAGTTCACGCCGCCGGTCATCTACTCGCTCGAGAACCGGCAGAAGCTGGTCTATCTGGTCGAGGCGCGGCCGGAGGGTGACAAGGGTGTGCTGCAGCCTGGCCAGATCGTCGACGTCGATCTCGCGGATCTCAATAAATGAATGCGATCGACGTCCACGGCCTGGTCAAGCGCTTTGGCGACAAGACCGTCGTCGACCACGTGACGATGTCGGTGGCCGAAGGTGAGATCGTCGGCTTCCTCGGCCCGAACGGCTCGGGAAAAACCACCACCATCCGCATCATGTGCGGCCTGCTGACGCCGGACGAGGGCGAAGGCACCGTGCTCGGTTTCAACATCCGCACCGACAGCCTGAAGATCAAGCTCGAGGTCGGCTACATGACGCAGAAATTCTCGTTCTACGAGGACCTGACGATTGGCGAGAATCTCGAATTCGTGGCGCGGCTCTACCAGCTGAAGCCGGTTGGTGACTACGTCGACAGGACGCTGGAGGAACTCGGCCTGACCTCGCGCCGGAACCAGCTGGCCGGCACGCTCT
The DNA here is from genome assembly GCF_020616515.1 of Mesorhizobium sp. PAMC28654. Lineage (GTDB taxonomy): Bacteria > Pseudomonadota > Alphaproteobacteria > Rhizobiales > Rhizobiaceae > Mesorhizobium. The sequence continues at coordinate 3,732,701 of NZ_CP085135.1, read as the reverse complement.
CCGGCGGCTGGAAACAGCGGCTGGCGCTGGCCGCCTGCATCATGCACAAGCCGAAGCTGCTGTTGCTCGACGAGCCGACGGCGGGCGTCGACCCCAAGGCCAGGCGTGAATTCTGGGACGAGATCCATCGGCTGGCCCGTGGCGGGCTGACGGTCCTGGTCTCCACCCACTACATGGACGAGGCCGAACGCTGCCATCGCATCAGCTATATTTCCTACGGCAAGATGCTGGCCAGTGGCACGGTCGCGGAGGTGGTCAGGAATGCCGGGCTGACGACCTACGTCGTGCAGGGGCCGCGTCTCGACCGGGTCTCGGCGGCCCTGGAAGGCCGTGCCGGTGTCGACCAGGTGGCGCCGTTCGGCGCGACATTGCACGTCGTCGGTTCCGACAAGGCAGCACTTGAAGCAGCGCTCGCCGATGTCGAGAAGGAGCATGAGGGTGTGACGGTGACGCCTGGTGAAACCAGCCTGGAGGATGTCTTCATCCAGTTCATGGCCGGCTCGAAGGACAATATGGCCAAGGATAGTCCGGCCAAGGATAATCCTGGATGAACGCCATTTTCTCCTTCGCCAGGCTTGGTGCGCTGCTGATCAAGGAATTCATCCAGATGCGGCGCGACCGCATCACCTTCGCCATGATGTTGGGCGTGCCGCTGATGCAATTGGTGCTGTTCGGCTTTGCCATCAACAGCGACCCAAAGAGCCTGCCGGCGGCGCTCGTGGCCATGAGCAACGACCAGTACACACGCGCCATGGTCTCCGCCTTGCAGGTGACCGGCTACTACCGGTTCGACTATGTCGCTCACAGTGCCGAAGAGGCGGAAGCGCTGATGGCCAAGGGCGCCGTCTCCTTCGTCGTCACCATCCCCGCCGATTTCGCCAGGCGGGTCGAGCGCGGCGACAGCCCGCAGATCCTGATCGAAGCCGACGCCACCGATCCGTCGGCGGCGAGCGGCGCCGTCTCGACGTTGAGCACGGTCGCCAGCCAAGCGCTGCTGCGGGCGCAGGGCATGCAGGAGACAGCCGCCGAAAACGCCAAGGGGCAGTTGCAGGTGGTGGTTCACCAGCGCTACAACCCCGAGGGCATCTCGCAATATAACATCGTGCCTGGCCTGCTCGGCGTCATCCTGCAGATGACCATGGTGATGATGACGGCCATGGCGCTGACGCGCGAGACCGAGCGCGGCACGATGGAGAACCTCCTGGCGATGCCGGCGAGCCCCGCCGAGATCATGCTGGGCAAGGTGCTGCCTTTCCTCGTGGTCGGCGCGGTGCAGGTGGCGGTGGTGCTGGTGGCGGCAAAGCTGTTGTTCGCCATCCCCTTCGTCGGATCGCTGACGCTTCTCCTGTCGGCGGTGCTGGTCTTCGTGCTTTCGTTGGTGCTGCTCGGCTACACGATCTCGACCATGGCACGCACGCAGATGCAGGCAATGCAGCTGACCTTCTTCTTCTTCCTGCCGTCGCTGCTCCTGTCCGGCTTCATGTTCCCCTATCGCGGCATGCCGGGCTGGGCCCAGGTCCTCGGCGAAATCTTTCCGCTCACGCACTTCCTGCGCATCACCCGCGCGGTGATGCTGAAGGGGGCCGACTTCAGTGCGATCGGCGGCGAGATCGCCTGGCTGGTGCTGTTCGTGGTGGTGTTCGCCGGCACGGCGCTGCTGCGGTTTCGCCGGACGCTGGATTAGCCTGTCAACCTAGAGCCTGTTCCATCCCGATGGCATCGGGATGGGGCTCTATCTCTTTGTTTTAGCATGATCTCTGGACAAACGGGGTCCGTTTGTCCGAGAAAACCGGATTCCACTTTTCGGGATCATGCTCTAGGCGGCTGCCATGATCCGCGCGTAGGTATTGTAGTCGACATTGCCGCCCGACAGCACCACGACGACGCATTTGCCCGATAGCTCGATCTCGCCCGACGAAAGTGCTGCCAGCCCGACGCAGCCACCGGGCTCGACCACCAGCTTGAGATAGGCCATGGCGTCGCGCACCGCCTGTTCGGTCGCCTTGTCGGATACGGCGATGCCGCCGGCGAGGTTCCTGCGGTTGATCTCGAAGGTGATAACGCCCGGCTCGGCGGTCAGGATCGCGTCGCAGATCGAATTGTGACCCGGTTCGTTCGAAACCCGGGCGCCCTTGGCCAGAGATCGACGCGTGTCGTCGAAATGCTCGGGCTCCACCGCCCAGACGGCTGTGCCGGGCGAAGCGTCCTTGACCGCGACGGAAATGCCGCTGGTCAGGCCGCCGCCACCACAGGGCACCACCACCGCGTCGACGCTTACCCCAAGTGCTTTTGCCTGGCGCATCAGCTCGAGGCCAATCGTGCCCTGGCCGGCGATGATCGCCGCGTCGTCGAAGGGCGGAACCAGCACCATGCCCTGTTCCATGTAAGGGCGAACGACGGTCATGCGGTCATCGCGAAAGCGGTCGAACGGGACCACCTCCGCGCCCATCTTGCGGACATTGCCGATCTTCATCGCCGGCGCGTCGGCCGGCATGGCGATGACGGCCTTGACGCCGAACATTGCCGCCGAGGCGGCGACGCCTTGCGCATGGTTGCCCGACGAGAAGGCGACGACGCCATGGCCGCGTTCCTCTTCGCTCAGCGACGACAGCTTGTTGTAGGCGCCGCGAAACTTGAACGAACCGGTGCGCTGCAGCGTCTCCGGCTTGAACAGGATCCTGGCGCCGAAGCGCTTGTTGAGTTCCGGCGATTCAATCAGCGGTGTTTCGACGATCAGGCCGGAAAGCCGGGCTGCGGCACGGTGGATGTCGGCAATGCCGGGAGGCGTGGTCATGGTGGATCCTGCGGAGATGCGATCCCCATGGTGCACGGAAAGGGCCGCGCGACGCCAACGAAAAAATGTGACGGTTACAAAGTCTGGGCGGTGATGACCACGGTCGGCGCTGCCCCTCACCTGCCTGCCGGCATCCTCTCCCATATAGTGACGGGGAGAGGGTCGCTGTTGCCGATGGTTTCGCCAATTTTCTGCGTTGCAGAATGGCGCTGGCATTGCGACCGGCTACTTTCTCCCCGTCACTATACGGGGAGAAATGCCCGGCAGGGCAATGAGGGGCGGCGCCGAGGCTGGTTATTGGTCTCCCTGCGGACCGTTCCTCATCCCAATAGCGCGCGCTGCCGCTTCGTCCCACCCAGCTTGCGCCAGTTGTTGAAGCGGTGCGTGGCGGCGGCAAAGGAGATCTTCATCTGCTGGGCGACCGTGTAGCGCGACTTGCCTTCGTCGAACATCCGGTAGCAGCACTCGGCGCCCTCCTCCGTCAGTTTGCCGTCGGGAGCCTTGTTGTGGGGATTGGCGGGGTCGAATTTCTCGACCCGCTGTTCGACCAGGCCTTTCAGGCGCTGCAGGTCGGCCTCGATACTGGCGATGAGATCGAGAACGGGCTTCGCATCAAATGCTTCTTCATGCGGTTTTGCCGGCATCTGCGAATTCCTTCTTCTTGGCTGGAGTTCACCAATATAGGTAAACATTCAGCGATAGTGAAGGGGCGTGCGGGGCGTTCCGGCTTCAACAATTCTTGACCTGACCCAACAGTGCGATTGACCAAGCCAGCGTCAAACCCTAGTTTAGAACTATTCTAAACTAGGGTGAATTCCTCATGCTTTCCCGTGTTTTCGGCTTCGGCCGCCGCCCCTTCGAATCGCTCTCGGAACAGGAGATCCTGGCGCTTGCCATCTCGTCCGAGGAGGATGACGGGCGCATCTACCGCGCCTATGCCGACGGGCTGTTGGAGAGTTTTCCGCAATCGGCGAAAGTGTTCGAGGACATGGCCGAGGAGGAGGACGGCCACCGCGATGCGCTGATCGAGCTCTTTCGCAAGCGTTTCGGCGAGCGGATTCCATTGATCCGGCGCGAGCATGTAAAGGGCTATTTCGAGCGCAAGCCCGACTGGCTGGTCAAGCCCTTGGGCATCGAGCATGTGCGCAGCCAGGCCGAGGCGATGGAGCGGCGCGCCTATCTGTTCTACGTCGAGGCCGCAAAGCGCACCACCGACGCCTCGACGCGAAAACTGCTTGATGATCTGGCCATTGCCGAGCAGGGCCATGAGACGCTGGCCCAGCGGCTGGAACAGAAACATGTGCCGGGCGCCGTCAAGGAGGAGGAGGCCACCGCCGAGCAGCGCCAGTTCATCCTGACCTATGTGCAGCCCGGGCTGGCCGGACTGATGGACGGATCGGTGTCGACGCTGGCGCCGATCTTCGCCGCCGCCTTTGCCACGCATGACACCTGGCAGACACTGCTTGTCGGTCTTGCCGCCTCGATCGGCGCCGGCATCTCGATGGGCTTCACCGAAGTCGCTTCCGACGACGGTAAATTGTCCGGCCGCGGCTCGCCACTCAAGCGCGGCCTGACCGTCGGCATCATGACCACCCTGGGCGGCCTCGGCCACGCGCTGCCTTACCTCATCTCGCATTTCTGGACAGCGACAGCCGTTGCGGCCGTGGTGGTGTTCTTCGAACTCTGGGCCATCGCCTTCGTCCAGAACCGCTACATGCAGACCCCCTTCTGGCGAGCCGCCTTCCAGGTGGTGCTGGGCGGCGCGCTTGTGTTCGCGGCCGGCGTGCTGATCGGCAATGCTTGAGCGGGGTTTTTCCTTCTCCCCTTGTGGGAGAAGGTGGATCGGCGCGCGGCGCCGAGACGGTTGAGGGGTGCTGGAAGGAATGAGGCGTTGGTGTTTTCTGGAACACCCCTCACCCGACCTGGCTTCGCTCGGTCACCTTCTCCCACAGGGTGAGAAGGAAGAGCCCCTCACCCATTCACCGCCCGGCTATCCGCTGGCGCCTCTGCCCTCTCAGTCAGCCCGTAATCGCGAACGACATGCGCGATGCGCAGCCTATATCCGGCAAAGATGCCGCCCCGGCCGGCCTGCTGCGCCTGCCGGTGCTCCTCGGTGTTTCGCCAGGCCTTCACCGCGTCCTCGTCGCGCCAGAACGACAGGGACAGGATGCGGTTCGGGTCAACCAGGCTCTGGAAGCGCTCGATCGAGACAAACCCGTCGATGCCGTCGAGCAGTGGCCGCAGTTCGGCGGCGATGGCGAGATAGGCGTCGCGTCTGCCCGCCGCCGGATCGACCTCGAAGATGACGGCAATCATGTTTTCACCAGAGGGGCGTGTGGGCCGGAAGCCAGTTTCAGGAACATGCGATCCTCCTTGAGGATGAATCTTTCGCGGCGGGCGAACTCGTAGTTTGCCTTGCCGGCGGGATCGGCGGCAAGTCGTGCGCGATAGGCTTCGTAGGCGGCCAGGCTTTCGATGTTGTAGGCAGCATAGGCAGTGGTCGCCGAGCCCTCATGCGGCGCGAAATAGCCGATCAGGTCGGCGCCGCAGCGCGGAATGGCCTGGCCCCAGTTGCGGGCATATTCCTCGAACGCCGCCTTGCCGAACGGGTCGATCTCGTAGCGGATGAAGCAGGTGATGGTCATGGTCGTCTCCTTGAGGTGTCTTGCGTCGACAATTCGAGCGGCGTCGAAGCATCCGGTGAGTGGATCTGCTAGGCAATTCCCTGGCTGGTCATGCCCGCCAGAAGGACTTCGCGCATTCGCGACGCACGTCTTCTGGAGTGAGACCAAGGTCGCGCAGCAGATGATCGTCGATCTCGGCGAGGTCGCGGCGCTGCAGGTGGCGCTCATACCACCGGGCCAGCAGCCGCGAGCGGAACCAGGTGACGAACAGGAATGATTGGCTCTCGGACGGTGCGGAGGTGGAAGCGGTTGTCATCGTCGTCTCCTTGATCTGCACGGAGAATAATGGTTATCTGACAAGAACGCTTCGATGAGGAACGAACTATGCGTGAAGGACCTGACATTGCCCGCATCGCCAGCCTGGTCGGTGATCCGGCGCGGGCAAACATGCTGACCGCACTGATGGGCGGCACCGCGCTGACCGCGAGCGAGCTGGCGCTCGAAGCAGGCGTGTCGCTGCCAACAGCCAGTTCGCACCTGTCGAAACTGATGGAGGGCGGCCTGCTGACATTGGCAAGCCAGGGGCGGCATCGCTACTACGGCCTCGCCGGTCCACAGGTGGCTGGCATGATCGAGTCCATTATCGGCGTTGCGGAAGCCGTCGGCCCCAGGCGTGTGCGGCCGGGCCCGCGCGACACGGCGATGCGCGTGGCGCGCGTTTGCTATGACCACCTTGCCGGCGAACAGGCAGTGGCAATGCTCGACCGCCTTGTCGCAAAAAACGTGCTGGTCCGAGACAACAACGAGATCAGCCTCGCGCCGTCGGCGGCCTCGCACTTCGCCGCCATCGGCATCGATGTTTACACCAAGCCGCGGCGGCCTGTCTGCCGCGCCTGCCTCGACTGGAGCGTGCGGCGCTCGCACCTCGCCGGCACGCTGGGCGCCGCCATCCTCGACAAGATCCTCGCCGAGAAATGGGCGCGCCGCGAAAAGGACAGCCGTGCCGTCATTTTCTCCCCGCCGGGCAAGCAGGCGTTTGAGAGGGTGTTTTTGAGCTGAGGCGCGGCGCGAAGGATCACTGTGCTGGCAAATTGCGCGAGCTACCCTCGCTTCAACACCTTGCCCTGCTCGAAGAAATCCAACCACGGATCGGCTTCCGCCAGCCGCTTCAGCGTCGTATTGTCGCCCATCGGGAAAGCGTTCGGCGCCAATCCGGCCTCGATCTCCGCCCAGGTCACCGGCATCGACACGGTGGCGCCCTTCTTGGCGCGAGAAGAATAGGGCGCGACGGTCGTCGAGCCCCGGCCATTGCGCAGATAGTCGACGAAGATCTTTCCCGTGCGCGCCTTCTTCGACAGCGTCGCCGTATAGCGGCCGGGCGCGCCTTGCTCCAATGCCTTGGCGAAATCATGGGCGAAGGTTTTAACCTCATCCCAATCCGCCGAAGGTTTCAGCGGCACCAGCACATGATAGCCCTTGCCGCCCGATGTCTTGACGAAGTTCGGCAACGACAGTTCATCGAGCTTGCCCCTGATGTCGAGCGCCGCCTCGCGCACCGCCTTCACGTCGACGCCCTCATCGGGATCGAGATCGAAGATGATCTGGTCGGGCTGTTCAAGCGCATCGATGGTGCAGCCCCAGATATGAATCTCGACCACGCCGTACTGGACCAGTGCGGCCACGCCGTCGAAATCGCGGATGAACAGGATCTCTTCGCCATCCGTCGGGTCCTTCATCCGCGCGATCTTGTCGCTCATGCCGGCCGAGGCATGCTTCTGGAAGAAGCGCGGGCCGCCGACGCCGTCCGGCGCGCGGACAAGGCTGAGAGGCCGGTTGATGACGAACTGTTCCATGCGTGGCCACACCAGCGCGTAGTGGTCGAGCAGGCCTTGCTTGGAGATCTTTTCCTCGGGCCACAGCAGCTTGTCGGGATGGGAGAGTTTTACCGTGGTCGTCATCGCTCCGGCCGGGCTGGCGGCACTCGGCGCCGACCTGCTCTTGGCCGGGCTTTTGCCTGCTGTCGCGGCCTTTGGCTTTTCCTGCACGACTTCCTCCGCCGGCTTGTCCTCGCGCAATCCCTGGAACGAGGCGTGACGTATTATACGGTCGGACGTCCAGCTGCGAAACTCCACTTCGCCGACAAGCTCGGGCTTGACCCAGACCAGGCCTTTGCCCTTCGGCACGGCCGCGTCAAAGGGTGAGACCTTCGCCTTCAGCGCATCAAGTTTCCTCTTCAGGTCGGTGGCGCCCTTGGCCGAGAAGCCGGTGCCGACGCGGCCGGCATAGTGAAGCTTGCCGTCCTCGTGATAGCCGACCAGCAGTGAGCGCAGCCCACGTCCGGTCTTGTCCGACGGTAGGTAACCGCCGATGACGAACTCCTGCCGCGCGGTGCATTTCGACTTCACCCAAGAGGGGCCGCGTCCGCTGCGATAGGGCGCATCGGCCCGCTTGGAGACGACACCTTCCAGCCCCATCCGGCAAGCATGCTCCAGCATGACCTTGCCGGGCTCGGCAAAATGGTCGGAGAAGCGGATCGCCGAATTCTCCGGCTGCTTGCCGAGCAGGTCCTGCAAGGCCTGCTTGCGCTCGACCAGCGGTTCACCGCGCAGATCCGCGCCATCGAGACGCATCAGGTCGAAGATATAATAGATGAAGCGGTTGGTTCGGTTGGCGGACAGATCCTGTTGCAGCAGCGAGAACGAGGACACACCGCTGTCAGCCAGTACGACAACCTCGCCGTCGAGGATCGCGTCGCTGCACTTCAGCCCAGCCAGTTCCGCGACGATCTCGCCGCCGAATTTTTTCGTCCAGTCGAGGCCGGTGCGCGTCAACAGTCGCACATCCGTGCCGGCGATCTGCGCCTGCATGCGGTAGCCATCGAACTTCACCTCATGCAGCCAGTCCTTGCCCGGCGGTGCGTCCCGCTCCAGCGTCGCCAACTGCGGCTCGATGAATTCGAGTTTCCGGCCTGCGGTCTTTGCCTTGCCGGCAGCCGGCTTGTTGGAATGCCAGACCTTCGGCTTCTGGCCCTTCGCGCTCTTGCCTTCGCCGACCTCCTCTATCGTCAGGCCAGACTTCACAGATTCCGGTGCCTCCTTGAGAATGTCTTCGCCCGGCCGCGCCGCCGCATCGTCGGACTTGATCAGCAGCCAGTTGTCGCGCTTTTCGCCGGCGCGGGGCTTCAGGCGCACCAGATGCCAGAGCCCATGCAGCTTGTGGCCGTGCAACTCGAAACTGATGTGTCCCTTCTTCATAGCCTTGTCCGGGTCGATCTCGGGAACCCATGTCCCTTCGTCCCAGACGATGACCGAGCCGCCGCCATACTCGCCCTTGGGAATGGTGCCCTCGAACGACGCGTAATCGATCGGATGATCCTCGACATGCACGGCCAGCCGCTTTTCATGCGGGTCGAGGCTCGGGCCGCGCGTCACCGCCCAGCTCCACAGCACACCACCATGCTCGAGGCGTAGGTCGTAATGCAGCCTGGTCGCGGCATGCTTGTGAATGACGAAGATGCCTCCCGCGCTGCCTTTCCCGCCACGCGAGACCTTGCCCGCCGGCTCCGACGTCTTCTTGAAATCGCGCTTGGATTGATATTGTTCGAGGCTGGCCATCGCTTCGCGTCCTCAGGCGGATTTGCGCTTGGGCGCGCCGGCTTTCGGCTTGGCGCGTTTCGCCACCGGTTTGGCTTTCGCCGCCGCCGAGGCCTTCGCCGAGCCGGCGTCCGACGAAAGGCTCTTCTTCAGCGCGTCAAACAGATTGACGACGTTGGAGGGCTTGGGTGCCGCCTTGGCCTTCGGCGCCTTGCGTCCCGCCTTCTTGGCGCGGATCAGTTCGAGCAGGGCGTCCTCGTATTTGTCGTCGAACTTGGAGGGATCGAACGTCGCCTTCTTCTTGTCGATGATGAGCTCGGCGAGATCGGTCATCTCCTGGTCGGTCTTCACCGCCTTGATGTCGCCGAACACGGTGTCGGGCTGCCGCACCGTGTTGTCGTAGCGCAGCGTGGTCAGCACCATGCCCTTGCCCAGCGGCTCGATCACCACCGGGCGTTCGCGGCTGTAGAGCACGATGCGCGCCAGCCCCGCCATCTTCTTGCCCGCCATCGCATCGCGGATCACCGCAAACGCCTCCTCCGACACCTTGTCGGCCGGCGCGACATAGTAAGGTGTGTCGAGATAGATCTGCTGGATCGAGGCTTTGTCGACAAAGCCGTCGAGCGCCATCGTGTGCGAGGACTCGATCTGGACGGCGTCGATCTCGTCCTCCTCGATATGGATGAAATCGCCGTCGTCCTCATAGCCCTTGATCTCGTCGCCGTCGTCGAGCGGCTTGCCGGTCTCCGAGTCGACATAGATGCGTTTCACCGTGTTGCCGGTCTTGCGGTTCAGCACCCTGAACGAGACCTTCTCGGTATGGGTGACGACATTGGTCAGCTCGACCGCACAAGTGACCAGCGACAGTTTCAGATAGCCTTTCCAGGCGGGACGCGGCGCCATGACAATTCTCTCCGTGAGAGGCGAGAACGGGCAAATTCCCATCCAGTTCCGACTGGAGGTGACGGCAACGCCGGTGGCGTGGGCCGCAAGCCCGGAAATTTTTGCGGTCGTCGAAAAAACTGAAACAAAATCGCGCGCAGGCGACATTAAAACGAAACATATGTGATGCAAAAGTCACAGCTGCCGGAATGCAGCTGAACTGCATGGAAAGACCCCGAAACAGCCGCATTCCGGCCATGATGCAAGGCATTTTTGGGCAAAGATTAACATCGCGTTCACCGACTATTCACGCCTAGACGCTATGATGCCGGTAATTCGGAAAGAGATCCGAAAATCGGACAGGGACTGGTACTATGAACTTCCTCACGCACCTCATCGGCTATGCCGCCGCCATCCGCGAATTCGTCTCGCCGACCTATCGGCCCGAGCGCTACTACATGCGCGGCCCCGGCCCCGCTTGCGCCCGTCGCGGCAACTCGCTCGGCATGAGCGCGCACTGACCATGACGTTCGAGAGCCGCCACAACAGCCGGATCTGCAGGCCGGCCGCCGATTCCCGCGCAACCACCTATCGCGCCGAGCGTCTGGCGTTCGTCGCCAGACAGCGTGCGACATCGCTGCGGCTTTGATGCCGTGATCGGCTGGCTTAATGTCCTTCGGGCATAAGCAGCCGAGGCCCACGTGACCGAGCTCACCAAGCCGAACCACTCTCCTGAACCACCATCCCTTGATGCAAGCCATCCGCTGATCGTCTTCGATGGCGTCTGCGTGCTGTGCTCCGGCTTCGTGCGCATGGTGGTCAGGCTCGATCGGCAAGACCGCTTCCGTTTCGCCACCGCGCAATCGCCATTCGGCGAGGCACTGTTTCGTCAGCATGGGCTGCGGACGGATAGCTACGAGACCAATCTCGTCATCATCGACGGTGCCGCCTTCATGCGCCTGGAAAGTCTCGTCGCGGTGATGTCCGAACTCGGCTGGCCGTGGCGGGCGGCAAGGCTGTTGCTCCTCCTGCCGCGCCCGCTTCGCAACTGGCTCTATGAACGTGTCGCTGGGAATCGCTACGCCCTGTTCGGCCGTAAGGACAGCTGCGAGATCCCGTCCGCCGAGCTGAGGGCGCGTTTGATTGGTTAGGGCATGATCCCGAAAAATGGGAACCGGTTTCCTCGGACAAACGGTCCCGTTTGTCCAGAGATCATGCTCAATCAATAGATAGAGGCTGGCGCCGGCACGGTGCGTCTTGCGCAACGCGTGGCAGAGGGCGAAGATTTTTCCGAACCCTGTCGAAATCGTCCACGGTCGCGCGACATACGTTCGGCCCGCAACGATGCGGCCCTGTAACCACGGGAGATGACCATGCAGTATCTGCTTCTTATCTACAACAACGAGGCCGGGATGGCAGCCGCGCCCAAGGAGGCGGCCATCCAGATGAGCGCCGCCTATGGCGCCTACACCGAGGCGATGAAGAAGGCCGGCGTGTTTGTTGCTGGCGAGCGATTGAGGTTCACGTCGACGGCAACCTCGGTGCGGGTGGCCGGCGGCAAGACCAACGTGATCGACGGCCCCTATGCCGACACCAAGGAGCAGCTCGGTGGCTACTACATGATCGAAGTGCCCGACATGGACGCGGCCATTTCCTGGGCGGCGCGCTGCCCCGGCGCCGGCACCGGCACCATGGAGGTGCGGCCGGTATGGCCGATGGCGGAATACATGACAGAATACGCTGCGTGACAGCCATCAGCCCAGATTTGGCGCGGGCGGCGGCGGAGGCAGCCGCCCGGCAAAGCTACGGCAAGCTGATCGCCTATCTCGCCGCAAGGTCCCGCGACGTGGCCGGCGCCGAGGACGCGCTGGCCGATGCCTTTGCCGCGGCGCTCGAACACTGGCCGCGCACCGGCGTGCCCGACAGGCCGGAGGCCTGGCTGCTGGCGGTGGCGCGGCGGCGCAGCGTCGATGCCGTCAGGCGGCGGCTGACCAGGGAGGCAAGCCGCGATCATCTGAGGCTGATCGCCGAGGAGATGGAGGCGCGCATGGTCGACGAAGATCTTCCGGACGAACGTCTCAGGCTGATGTTTGCCTGCGCCCATCCGGCGATCGAGGCGAGCATTCGCGCGCCACTGATCCTGCAGACCATCCTGGGCTTCGATGCGGCGACGATCGCCTCCGCCTTTCTGGTTTCACCGGCGGCGATGAGCCAGCGCCTGGTGCGCGCCAAGGCCCGCATCCACGAGATCGGCATTCCATTCAGGATACCCGAGCAAGCCGAACTCGGCGAGCGGCTGGACACGGTGCTGGAGGCGATCTACGCGGCCTTCGCCGAAGGCTGGTCCGATCCGGCAGTCACCGAAACGCAGCGCCGCAACCTGGCCACCGAAGGCATCTGGCTCGGCCGTCTCGTTGCCTCGTTGATGCCCGATGAGCCGGAGGCGCTCGGCCTGCTGGCCCTGATGCTGTTTGCCGAGGCGCGGCGGCCGGCACGGCGCAATGCGGCAGGTGATTACGTGCCGCTGGCCGACCAGGATCTTGCACTGTGGGACGGCGCCTTGATCGACGAGGCGGAATCCCTGCTCAGGCACGCGGCAACGATGGAGCTTATCGGCCGTTATCAACTCGAGGCGGCGGTTCAGTCGGCCCATGCGGCACGACGGCTGACCGGCCGCACCGACTGGGTGGCGATCCGCGAGCTCTACGACGCGCTGCTTTCGATCGTGGGGTCGCCGGTGGTGGCGATCAACCGCGCGGTGGCGATCGCGGAGACCGAGGGCGCGGTGGCGGGACTGGCGGCGCTCTACGTGCTGGGCGACGACAAGCGGCTTGATGAATATCAGCCCTACTGGGCGGCGCGAGCCGGGCTTTTGGCCAGGCTTGGCAATGTCCCCGAGGCGACCGAAGCCTATGATCGGGCGATCGGCCTTGAACGCGACCCGGCGGTGCGTCGGTTCCTGCAAGGAAAACGGGCAGCCCTCAGAAATTGAGGTGTCGGCGGACGTGCTCTGCCGTCCGCGCCTCGTTCAGGCCGGCCACATCTCGTGCGATGTATTGAGCTTCTTCAGCAGCGGATGCTCGCGCAGCCCGGCCCATAAGCGCTCGATGTTCGGCCAGGCCGATCGTGCCCTGTCGACCTCTGGATGCCAGGCGACCAGCATCACCAGATAGATGTCGGCCAGCGACAGCTGGTCACCGACCAGCCAGTCACGGCCCTGCAACGCAGCATCGACAACGGCGAAACCGCGATCCATCTCGGCGACGGCGGCCTGCTTGACCGCTTTCGTGCCGTCGGCGTCGGCCGTATAGCGTGGTGCATAGTAGAAACGCAGGACGGCGGGGTAGAGAACCGATGACATGAACGTCATCCAGCGCAGGAAGTCGACGCGGGCAGGGGCGTCGATGGCGGGCGCCAGATTGGCCTGCGGATGGCGCTCGGCGAGCAGGATGCAGATCGCCGCCGATTCGGTCATGGAGCGGCCGTCCGGCAAGGTCAGGACGGGCACCTGGTTCAGCGGGCTGATGGCCAGGAAGGCCTGGTCGGGCTGGTCGGTCTTGGGAACATCGATCTGGTCGAATGATGCTCCCGCCAAGGCGAGTGCCGCCTCGACGACGAAGCCGCCGCTGCCGGGACGTGTGTAGAGCTTGTACATGAAATCCTCCGCCGGCCCGCGCAACGCGGGCCGGTGGCGATATGAACCGGAAGCAGCGTCTTGCTCAAGCTGGCGGCTGCCGCCACGGTCAGTTTCCGCGTTCCAGCGAATCGTTGGAAGAATCGTCCAGGCCATGCTCCAGCAATTTGTTGAGCAGCCGCATCAGCATATCCCGCTCCGTTTCATCAAGCGGGGCGACCGCCCTGGCGAAAATGTTGACAACGCGTTCATGCCCGCGCTGCAACATCGCCTCTCCTTCAGCCGTGAGGCGATGCGCGTTGGCGCGACCCGGGCCGATTTGGCGCTCGATCCAGCCCTGGCGGATCAGCCGCGTCGTGAGCGTGCCGAAGGCCTGATCCGAATTGAAGGTCAGCGCCGCCAGATTGTGCATCGTCGCGCCGGGGTTCCGGCCGATCTCACGCAGCGCATTCCACTGCACGAGGCTGACGCCCAATTCCGACAGCGCCGTATCGAGCGCCCGATGGTGGCGGTGCTGGAGCTTCTTTATCGAAAGGGTGAGCATTTCAGGCGAGCTTGACATATCAACAAGTTTATATAAACATATTGATCATGTCAATCAATCCGCGGGAGATCGTGCGATGCCCAAGCAGCAAGTGAGCCTGTTTGCCGGAACCGTTCCGGTTGCCTTTTCAGATCAGGGGCGAGGCCGGGCGTTCCTGGTCCTGCATGGTGGCGCGGGAGCAGGCTCGATGTCGGGCCTTGCGCAGGCGCTTGCGAAAAATGGGCGCACGATCCTGCCGACACATCCAGGTTTTGATGGCGAACCGCGCCCGCAAGAATTTGCCGGCATCGCCGATCTGGCGCTCGCCTACCTTGCCCTGATCGAGCGGCTGGACCTGACGGATGTAGTTGTTGTCGGCAATTCGGCCGGCGGCTGGGTCGCGGCCGAAATGGCGCTTCGCAATTCGCCCCGTATCGCCGGATTGATCCTCCTCAACGCGGTCGGGATCGATCCAGACCCGGCGGCGCGGCCGATCATTGATCCGACCAAGCTCCCGCCGGCGGAACGCTCCGTCCTCGCCTTCCACGACCCGCAACGCTATGCGATTGCCCCATCGGGTCCGGACGCCGCCGCCGCGATGGCGGAAAATCAGAAGACCTTGCGGCTCTAGTCCGGAGAACACTTCATGTACGAGCCGACGCTGAGGTCGCGGCTGGCGCGGATGCCTGTCCCAGCCCTCGTCGCATGGGGCGAAAGCGATGGGATCGTGGATGTCGACTATGGCCGGCGCTACGCCGACAGCATTGCCGGCGCTCGCTTTGAACGGATCGCAGAGGCCGGCCATTTCCCGCATATGGAGCAGCTGGACGAGGTGATCAGCCTCGTAGGTGACTTCGCCGGCGGATTGTGAGGCGGCCTGGGGGTTACCCACGCCGCCCGGACATCAAGAGCCGAGCCCCTCGAACAGGATTGTCGACAGGTAGCGCTCGGCGAAGGACGGGATGATCACGACCAGGTTCTTGCCCTTGTTCTCCGGCCGCGAGCCGACGACGATGGCCGCCTGCAGTGCCGCACCTGAAGAGATGCCGACCGGCACGCCTTCGAGGCGGGCGACGAGCCGTGCATTGGCGATCGAATCCTCATTCGAGACCTTGACGATCTCGTCGTAGATCGTCGTGTCGAGGATCTTTGGCGCGAAGCCGGCGCCGATGCCCTGGATCTTGTGCGGGCCGGGCTGGCCGCCCGACAGCACGGGCGAGGCGTCGGGCTCGACGGCGACGACATGCACCGAAGGCTTGCGCTTCTTCAGCACCTGGCCGACGCCGGTGATGGTGCCGCCGGTGCCGATGCCGGCAACGAAGATGTCGACGTCGCCCTGCGTGTCGTTCCAGATCTCCTCGGCCGTGGTCGTGCGGTGGATCTCGGGGTTGGCGGGGTTCTCGAACTGCTGCGGGATGATGGCGTTGGGGATCGTCGCCGCCAGTTCGTCGGCCTTGGCGATGGCGCCCTTCATGCCCTTGGGCCCTTCCGTCAGCACCAGCTCGGCGCCGAGCAGCGCCAGCATTTTCCTGCGCTCGATCGACATCGTCTCCGGCATGGTCAGGATCAGCTTGTAGCCCTTGGCGGCGGCGGCGAAGGCGAGCGCGATGCCGGTGTTGCCCGACGTCGGCTCGACCAGCGTCGTCTTGCCGGGCGAAATCTTGCCGGCCGCCTCCAGCGCCTCGATCATCGCCACGCCGATGCGGTCCTTGACCGAGGCGATCGGGTTGAAGAATTCCAGTTTGGCCATGAGATTGGCGACGATGCCCTTTTCCTTGGCGAACTTGTCGAGCCGGACAAGCGGGGTGTCGCCGATTGTCTCGGTGATCGAATTGTAGACGCGGCCGCGGCCGGGCACGCGTGCGGAGGTGACGGGCTTGTTCATCGGTTTCGCTCCCAGGATTTCAGGCAGTGGATTCAAGCCTCGCAAGATACGGCTTTCAGCCGCGCAAGATAAGCTGTCGGTCGAAAATATCCGAGTGGGGCATGTGCTCAAAACGCGCCCGCCTCGGAAAAGCATTTCCTGAAGCAGGCTCCATCTGGAATGATTTGGCGCAAATGTTCTTATTGGCGAGCAGCGATCGCCGCCGCCGCGCCAACCATGAAAACGGCGGCGGTGCGGTTGAGCGCCCGCAAGGCGCGCGGCGATTTCAGGAACCAGCGCGCCTTGGCCGCCAGCGCCAGATAGGGAACCAGAACGACCAGCAGAACAACAATGGTGATCGCGACGAGAATGCCGTAGTCGGCCAGCGTGATTGTCTTCAGATCGACGATGGTGGGTGTGATGGCGAGATAGAAGATCATCGTCTTGGGATTGCCGAGGGTGACCGTGAGGCCGGCGACAAAACTCGACATCAGCCCGCCCTTGCCCTTCTTCGCTTCCACTGTTTCCGGGGTGATCCCGCTGGTCCAGAAGCGCCAGCCGAGGAAGGCGAGATAGGCGACGCCCAGCCATTTGATCGCCAGGAAGACCATGCCGAACGTGTGGGCGACAAAGGCAACCAAGCACCACGGCGGTGAGATAGGTGAGATCGCCAAGCATCAGCCCGAAGGACATGGCCAGTGACGAGCGGAAGCCGGAGCCGAGCGCGCGCGCAATCAGTGCGGTCAGGCCTGGACCGGGAATGGCGGCGGCAACGCCGAGCGCTGCGCTATAGGCAAGGAATCCGGTGAGGGTCATGAGGGTCGCTTTCAGGACTACCGCTGACTTTTGCCAGATACCAGGCGGGACGTGAATTCCCTGAGGGCTGGATTCGTTTGCACCAGCACACGCTTGACCACGGGTCAGGACGGACCACTACCGTGTGTGATGCGCCAGATGGTGCCGTTGCCATCCTCCGTGACGATAAGCGCCCCGTCCTTGGCCACGGCGACGCCGACAGGCCGCCCCCACACGTCGCCACTGGAGGTGACGAGGCCGGTCATGAAATCCTCATATTCGCCGGTCGGCTTGCCGTCCTTGAACAGCAGCCTGACGACCTTGTAGCCGGTCCTGTTGGCCCGGTTCCAGGAGCCGTGCAAGGTGACGAATGCATCGCCCCGGTACTCCGCCGGAAAACTCTTGCCGGTGTAGAAAGTGATGTTGAGCGGCGCGGAATGCGCCTGCATCAGCACGTCGGGGATATCAGCCTTGCCGGCAAGGTCGGGGCGCTCGCCCTTGTGGCGCGGGTCCTCGTTCTTGCCGATATAATACCAGGGCCAGCCATAGAAGGCGCCTTCCTTGACGGCCGTCGCATATTCGAAAGGCACATTGTCGCCCAGCGCGTCGCGCTCGTTGACGACGCACCAGAGCGCGCCCGTGGCTGGCTGGACGGTCATGCCCGAACAATTGCGCAGGCCGGTGGCAACGATCCGTCGGTTCTTGCCGTCCGGATCAAAGGCCAGCACATCCGCGCGGCCGCCTTCCGAACCCCAGGTGGCGCCGAGAGGCTTCGACTTGATCCATGCGTCGAGCCCGCCCTGCGGCCTCTTCGCCATGCCCTCGGCGACGTTCGATCCCGAGCCGACCGACAGATAGAGCGTCTTGCCGTCGGGCGAGAAGGCAATATCGCGCGTCCAGTGATGGTTCGAAGGGATATTGTCGACGAGGACTTCCGGCGCGCCAGAGGCCTTCATGTCACCGGTTTGATAGGGGAAGCGAACGATGCTGTCGCTGTTGGCGACATAGACCCATTGCGGGTTGTCCGCCGGATAAAAGGCAATCCCATAGGGTTGGGTCAGGCCATCGGCGAAGATTGTGTCGGCAGGCTTCGCGCTGCCCTCGGCCAGACGATAGACGCGTATCTGGTTTGCCTCGCTGTCGGCGACGAACAGGTCACCGTTCGGCGCGATGCGGACGACGCGTGGATTGTCGATGCCCGACGCGATCAGCTGGGCCGAGAAGCCAGGCGGCAGTTGCGGCATGGCGCCTTTCGGCCTGTCCACGAGGCCAGCACCGTTCGATGCGGATTTCGTGGCATAGGCTTTCGGCAAATCTTCCGGCTTGATAAGGCGCCGCACGCCGGGCCTGTCGGCACGCCAGTCGCCAAAGGCCGCCGGGCCCTTCAGCACTTGAGAATCCGCCTGTTGGGCGAATGCCGTCGTGGTGAGAAAGAAAGCGGCGGAAATCGCTGCCGGGCCGGCAAATCGGATCATCCTGTCCTCCGCGGATCGGTCGCGAAACAGGAAACGGGTGGCGACGGCGGTCGTTCCGCTTACACGAGGAGTTGAATGGATGTGCGGTTCAGCTTCCGGCTGCGTAGAAATCGTCGTCGAGGCGCTTTTCCAGTTCCACCAGATCGGCCGGCAACGGCAGGCCCATGGCGCGCATTGCCCTGAGCTTTTCGCGCAGTTGCTCCTGCACTTCGTGCTGGTCCTCGGGCTGGTTGACCATCTCCTCGAGCAACAGGCTGATCTGGGCCTTGATCTCTTCGAGCGCCATTGTTTTTCTCCTTGTCAGCGATCTGCTGGGGATAAGGTGTATTGATATTCAGGTCAGGCCGCACCGAAAATGGTGGCTTGCGAGAACCGGAGCGGAGTGTACTTTCGTACGTGAGCACCGGAAGCGCGGGTATCAGCCGTTTGCAGGCCGGCATCACCTGAATACCAATATACCCTAACGCAGCATGCGGGAAATCAGTTGCGCCGTATAATCGACCATCGGCACGATGCGCGCATAGTTCAGCCGCGTCGGGCCGATGACGCCGAGCGCGCCGATGACGCGAGCGTCCTTGTCACGATAGGGGGCAACGACCAGCGACGAACCCGACAGCGAAAACAGCTTGTTTTCCGAGCCGATGAAGATGCGCACGCCCGATCCTTCCTCGGCCAGATCGAGCAGCTGAATCAACCCGTCCTGCGTCTCCATGTCCTCGAACAGATGCCGCAAGAGTTCGATGTCGGCCTGTGCCGTGACATTCTCGAGCAGATTGGCGCGGCCGCGCACGATGAGGCGTGCCGGCAGGCCGCTATCAGCACCTGCCCACACCGCCAGCCCCTTCTCGACCAGATCCTGCGACAGCGTGTCCAGCGCCGCCCTGGTCTCTTCCTTGATGCGGGCGATCTCGACCCGCGCCTCGGCCAGCGTGCGGCCGCGAATGTGGGCGTTGAGGAAATTCGAGGCCTCGTGCAGCTGCGATAGGGTGATGCCCGCCGGCAGGTCGACAACCCGGTTTTCGACATCGCCATTCTGCGACACCAGCACCGCCAATGCCTTGGTCGGCTCGAGCTGGATGAACTCGATATGCTTCAGCGCCACCTCGTTCTTGGTGGCGAGCACAAGGCCGGCACCGCGCGACATGCCCGACAGCATCTGGCTGGCTTCGGTCAGCATGTGTTCCAGCGTGGCGCCCGAACCGGAAGCGCGCACCTGCGCCTCGATGGCGCGGCGTTCCTCGTCCGAGAGGTCGCCGAGTTCCATGAAGGCGTCGACGAAGAAGCGCAGACCGGCCTGGGTCGGCAGCCGGCCGGCCGAGATGTGCGGAGCGTAGATGAGGCCCAGATGTTCCAGGTCGCTCATCACGTTGCGGATGGTGGCAGGCGACAGCGAGGAGGGCAGGATGCGCGACAGGCTGCGCGAGCCCACGGGTTCGCCATCCTTCAGGTAGGAATCGACGATGCGCCGGAAGATGTCGCGCGAACGCATGTCCAGCGATTGAAGAGCGGGCGATTGCATAATGGGATCGGCGACTGCTTTGGTCATGCGTGCCAAAAACCTCCATCACAAGGATATAGACTTCGGCTGCATCCGCGCAACCCGGCGTCTGTATCAGATCGCCGGCGTCTGTGTCGGATCGCCCGGCCATTTTCCTTTGCGCCATGGGCTTGGTGCGGTTACAAGCCGGCCACGATTCCGAAAAATGACAAGAAAGAAGCCCGAATGCGCCCCTCCAAACGCCAATTCGACGAAATGCGCGCCATCTCCTTCGAGCGCGGCGTCTCCAAGCACGCCGAAGGCTCATGCCTGGTGAAGTTCGGCGACACGCATGTCCTGTGCACGGCGAGCCTCGAGGAGAAGGTGCCGGGCTGGATGCGCAATTCGGGCAAGGGCTGGGTGACGGCGGAATACGGCATGCTGCCGCGCTCGACCGGCGAGCGCATGCGCCGCGAGGCTTCCGCCGGCAAGCAGGGCGGCCGCACGCTGGAAATCCAGCGGCTGATCGGCCGCTCGCTGCGCGCGGTTGTCGACCTGCAGGCGCTGGGCGAACAGCAGATCACCGTCGACTGCGACGTGATCCAGGCCGATGGCGGTACCCGCACGGCCTCGATCACCGGCGGCTGGGTGGCGCTGTATGACTGCCTGCGCTGGATGGAAGCGCGGCAGATGGCCAGCGTCGCCAAGGTGCTGAAGGATCACGTGGCGGCCATCTCCTGCGGCATCCATGACGGCCAGCCGGTCATCGATCTCGACTATGTGGAGGACTCCTCCGCCGGAACCGACGCCAATTTCGTCATGACCGGCAAGGGCGGCATCGTCGAGATCCAGGGCACGGCCGAGGGCGAACCCTTCTCCGAAGAGCAGTTCGCGTCCCTGATGGGCCTGGCCAAGAAGGGCATCCAGCGCCTGGTCAGCCTGCAGCAGATGGCGGTGGCTTAGTTTTAAATGCCGAGCTTGAACGCCCCCCTCTGCCCTGCCGGGCATCTCCCGCTCAAGGGCGGAGATTGGAGGCTTCAAAGTCGGCGCACTTTCTACGGCTGTGAGGTTTGGCGGAGGCATTTGATACAGCCAATCTCCCCACTTGAGCGGGAGATGCCCGGCAGGGCAGAGGGGGGCGCTTCGTGACTCCCTCAGCAATTCTGGAATCAGCCCTCTACGTCACCGATCTGGCGGCCGCGGAAGAATTCTACACCGATATCCTCGGCCTCCACCTCCTCGGCAAGGTCGAAGGCCGGCACCTTTTCTTTCGCTGTGGCGCCGGCGTGCTACTCATCTTCAACGCCGAGGCGACGAAAGTGCCGCCCGCACCCGACGCGAGACTGAAAGTGCCTGCGCATGGCACTGTCGGCGGAGGTCATCTCTGCTTTGCCGCCAGCGCCATGGAAATCGCCGGCTGGAAGGCGCATCTTGAGGCGAAGAAGATTGTCATCGAGAGCGAATTCGAATGGCCACAAGGCGGCCGTTCGATCTATATACGCGACCCCTCGGGCAATTCGATCGAATTCGCCGAGCCAAGAATCTGGGGCCTTTGATGCATACGCTTGACGGAAAAAAGATCGTCGTCGCCAGCCACAATGCCGGCAAGCTGCGCGAATTCGCCGACCTGATGGGGCCGTTCGGCTTCGAGGCGAAATCGGCCAGGGACTACGGCTTGCCAGAACCTGACGAGACCGGCACGACTTTTGAGGAAAACGCCTACATCAAGGCGCTTGCCGCCGCCCGGGCAACCGGCCTGCCGGCGCTGTCTGACGATTCCGGCCTGTGCGTCGATGCTCTCGACGGCGCGCCAGGCGTCTACACCGCCAATTGGGCCGAAACAGCTGACGGTTCGCGCGATTTCGGCATGGCCATGCAGCGCACCGAAGTGGCGCTCCAGGAAGTCGGCGCCGCCGAGCCGGCGCAGCGCAAAGGGCGCTTTGTCGCCGTCATTTGCCTCGCCTTTCCTGACGGCGAGGCCGAATATTATCGCGGCGAGGCCGAAGGCACGCTGGTCTGGCCGCCACGTGGCGACATCGGCTTCGGCTATGACCCGGTGTTCCTGCCCAACGGTTTCGAAAAAACCTTCGGCGAGATGAGCGCCGAGGAAAAACACGGCTGGAAGCCCGGCCAGTCGACGGCCCTGTCGCACCGCGCCCGTGCGTACCAGAAATTCGCTCGCGCCAGATTGGGTTCGGCATGAGCATGCTGCTCGACCGTAGCCCCGGCTTCGGCGTCTACATCCATTGGCCGTTCTGCGCGGCCAAATGCCCCTATTGCGATTTCAACAGCCATGTCCGCCACCAGCCGGTCGACCAGGACCGTTTTGCCAGCGCCTTCGAGGCGGAACTGGCGACGATGCGCCAGCGCACCGGTCCGCGCGAGGTCACCAGCGTTTTTCTCGGCGGCGGCACGCCGTCGCTGATGAAGCCGGAAACGGTGTCCAGGGTTTTGGACGCCGTCGCGAAGAACTGGACGGTGCCTGATGGCATCGAGGTGACGCTGGAAGCCAACCCGTCATCGGTCGAGGCCGAGCGGTTTCGCGGCTACCGGGCAGCCGGCGTCAACCGCGTTTCGCTCGGCGTGCAGGCGCTGAACGACAAGGATTTGCGTTTCCTTGGTCGGCTACACAATGTGTCGGAGGCACTCCATGCGATCGGCCTGGCGCGCGAAATCTTTCCGCGGCTGTCTTTCGATCTCATCTATGCCCGGCCGGGCCAGACCCCGGAAGACTGGCAGGCCGAGCTCGAACAGGCGATCGGCCACGCCGCCGATCATCTGTCGCTTTATCAGTTGACCATCGAGGAAGGTACGCCCTTCCACGCCCTGCACGCGGCGAAGAAATTCATCATTCCCGACAATGACCATGCCGCCGATCTCTATGCGTTGACGCAGGAGATCACGACGGCGCATGGGCTGCCGGCCTATGAGATTTCCAACCACGCCAGGCCGGGCGCCGAGAGCCGGCACAATCTGACCTATTGGCGCTATGGCGAATATGTCGGCGTCGGCCCCGGCGCGCATGGCCGCTTCGTCGAAAGCGGGCGTCGCGTGGTGACGATCGCCGAGAGGATGCCGGAAACCTGGGCCAATCTGGTCGAGGCCAAGGGCCACGGCATCACCGGCGGCGAGGTCTTGACGCGCTCGGAAGAAGCCGACGAATTCCTGCTGATGGGCCTGCGGCTTGCCGAGGGCATCGACCTCTCCCGCTACGAAGCGTTTTCCGGGCGCGGTCTGTCGAGCGCGCGTCTGTCGATGCTGCAGGGCGAGGGGCTGGTGGCGTCGATCGGCAATACCCGTCTGCGCGCCACCCCGGCCGGCATGATCGTGCTCGATGCCGTGGTGGCTGATCTGGCGCGATAGACACCATTGAAGAAAGTCCTCTTCGTCTGCAGTCAGAACCGCTTGCGCAGCCCGACCGCCGAGCAGGTGTTTTCCAAATTTGGGAATATCGAGGTCGCGTCGGCGGGGACAAACCACGATGCCGATACGCCGCTGACGAACGAACTGGTCGCGTGGGCCGATATCATCTTCGTCATGGAAAAGGCGCATCGCGCCAAGCTGCAGAAGAAATTCAAGGCGAGCCTGAAGAAGGCCAGGATCATCTGCCTCGATATTCCCGATGATTATGAATTCATGGATCCGGCTCTTGTTCGCCTGCTGGAAGTGCGCGCGTCAAGCTATCTGGCCTAAGCCGAGCCTTCCGTGACCCGGCCTCCGCACCCGAGGCGTAGCGATCCTGCAGCCCAGAACACCCGCTGGAAAAGTCAGGCGTCGTGCTTGTGGCGATGTTTGGCGCGGTCTTTCTCTGAAGGGGTTTCGCCGGAACGGGCCTGCTTGGGGTCGTTCTTGTCGCGGCGGGCCCGTTGTTGATCGCCTATCGGATGCGGCGGAGCGCCATTGCGGGCGGTCTGCGTTTCAAGACGGGTGATGAAAATATCGAATCTATTGGGCATCGTCCGGTCAGTGCTCCGTCGTGCTGTCGGTTTCGCTCGAAAGCCTGATGTCAGACGGCAAACGGCTCGTCGGCGGTTTGCTGGCTTGGCTTTCATCGACTTTGGCAGGCCGGGCCTTGTCCACGGGTGAGGCAAAGCGCCGGCGGCCGACATAGTAGGGCTCGAAAGCGTCCTGTATTCTCAGGCTGTCCATCCTGTCCTCCCTTGGGAATCAGGGGCTAAATCTGCCAATCCCGGTTTCGTTCCCTACTGTGGCAAAGGAATGGCGGGCGCGTTACATCGACATGGGCTTTTGCAAGCGGCGACAAGCCATGCCAAACAGGGCCGAACGGAGAATGCCTGTTGACCAGCGAGATCGTAAAACGCAGCTACGTGGTCGGACAGACCGAAATTGCCGCCCGGCCGCTTGAGCCGGCGCTCTATCTGGTGGCGACGCCGATCGGCAATCTCGGCGACATCACGCTGCGCGCTCTGGAAACGCTTGCCGCCGCTGACATCGTCGCCTGCGAGGACACGCGTGTTTCGCGCGTGTTGCTCGACCGTTACGGCATCCGCCGTCGCACCACCGCCTATCACGAGCATAATGCCGGCGAGGCCGGTCCGAAGCTGATCGCGGCGCTTCAGGCTGGGCAGAGCGTGGCGCTGATCTCGGATGCCGGCACGCCGCTTGTGTCCGATCCTGGTTACCGGCTGGTCGGCGAAGCCCTGGACAACGGAATTCGCGTCGTGCCGATCCCCGGTCCTTCGGCGCCACTCGCGGCGCTCACGGCATCCGGCCTGCCGTCCGACGCTTTCATGTTCGCCGGTTTCCTGCCGGTGAAGACAGGACAACGGCAAACCCGGCTTGAAGCGCTGAAAGCCGTGCCGGCGACGCTGATCTTCTTCGAATCGCCGCGCCGGCTGGCCGAGACGCTTGGCGGAATGGTCGAAGCGCTGGGCGGCGAACGCAAGGCGGCGATCGGCCGCGAACTGACCAAGACCTTCGAGGAAATGCGCACCGGTACATTGCAAACACTGGCCGATCATTACGCCGCGGCCGATACGCCGAAGGGCGAGATCGTCATCTGCGTCGGTCCGGCCGAGGCCAAGGCCGACCAACCGGCCGATATCGACCGGCTTCTGCTGTCGCTCGCCGCCGAGATGCCGGCCTCCAAGGCGGCGGCCGAGGCCGCGAAGATGACCGGTGGCCAGAAACAGGCGCTCTACCGACGACTGCTCGAACTCAAGGATACGGAAGACGGTGCGGACTGAACGCCCAAGCGCCAGCCGCCAGAAAGCCTACCGGCGCGGCCATCGCGGCGAGTGGCTGGCAGCGGCGGCGTTGATGCTCAAGGGCTACCGGATCCTGGCTCGCCGCCATCGCACGAAGCTCGGCGAGATCGATCTTATCGCGCGGCGCGGCGATCTGGTTGTCTTCGTCGAGGTCAAGGCGCGTCGCACGCTGCTGGAAGCCATGGAAGCGATCGGCCATCAGGCCGAGCGTCGCATCGAGGGCGCCCCGACCTCTGGCTGTCGCGCCAGTCCGACTATGGCAAGTTGTCGATGCGCTTCGACATGGTCGCCGTGCTGCCCTGGCGCTGGCCGGTGCATGTCGAGAATGCATTCAACGGGCGAAACTGAGAGGCCCGTCGCGGCTAGCTTGATGCGGCGGACTTACGCCTTCACGACGCGATCACAGACAATGCCGTTGCGTTGCATGGCGTTGCGCGTATCGATGATCAATCGCGAATGATTGGCCAGCAGTCCATAATCGATCCCGTCGTGGTCGGTGACGATGACGACCGCGTCATAGGCCCCGATCGAATCCCGGCTGAGGCGGATGCAGTCCTTGCCGGCAAGCGTCGGATGCTTGCGCGTCTTCGGTATGCGCGCGACATGGGGATCATGGTAGGCGATGTCGGCCGCGCGAGATTCCAGCAACTCGATCAACTTCAGCGCCGGGCTTTCGCGCACATCGGAGACATTCTTCTTGTAAGCGACACCCACGATCAGGATGGACGCTTGGCTGAGAGGGATGCCAAGGCGCGTGTCCAGCGCTTCCGACAGCTTCGACATCACATAGTGCGGCATGGAAACATTGATCTCGCCGGCAAGCTCGATGAATTTCGTTGAAACCTCGAACTCGCGCGACTTCCACGTCAGGTAGAATGGATCGATCGGTATGCAGTGGCCGCCAAGTCCGGGCCCTGGATAAAACGGCATATAGCCGAAAGGCTTGGTCTTGGCAGCCTCGATCACCTCCCAGATATCGATTCCCATGGCGCCGTAGATGACCTTGAGTTCGTTCACCAGCGCGATGTTCACAGCGCGGAATATGTTCTCGGTCAGCTTCACGACTTCGGCCACCTTGATACTGGATACGGGCACGACCGTCTCGACGATCGCCCCGTAGAAGAGCGCGACCAGCCTGGCGGCGACCGGGCCGTCACCGGCAACGACCTTCGGAATGGTGGCGGTTTCGAAGCCCGCGCTTCCAGGGTCCTCCCGCTCGGGCGAATAGCCGAGGAAAAAGTCCCGCCCGGATCTGTATCCACGCGCTTCGAGAATGGGCCTCATCACTTCGTCGGTCGTGCCGGATAGGTGGTGGACTCCAGAATGATCAGCTGGTCCTTCCTCAGATACGTGGCAATGGCGCGTGTCGTATTCTCGACGAAGGAGAGATCTGGCTCGCGTTGCTTGGTCAGTGGCGTCGGCACACAGATCGAGATGACATCGCATTCTGCAAAGACCGAAAAATCGGACGTTGCCCGCAACGATCCGTCGGCCATGACCGACTGCAAAGCTTCGTCGCTGACGGCGCCCATGTAGGATCGGCCGCTCCGCAATTTTTCAACCTTGCTGTTGTCGACGTCGAAGCCGATCACCTTGAAGCCGGCCCGCGCCGCTGCGGCCGCAAGCGGCAGCCCGACATAACCAAGTCCAACGACCCCGACCGTGGCCGTACGCATGTCCAGCTTCGAAAGAAGTATCGCCCCTCGGGCCTGATCCGCCAGAATGTTCAATTGCGCCTCCACTGATGCAGCCGGCCGCTTGCGGCTGCTGTCACGCGATGCCCGCGAGTCGCTGCAGCGGGATTTGACGAGCCTTCCCGGCGCCACGGTTTCACGGTTTTCGAGATGACCAGCGCAACCTTTGTGCCAGTTGTTCCGCGCACGGGGCGCCGGTTCAAGAAAAGGCTCAGGAGGTAGGGTTGCGGCATTTTCGGCTGCGTCGGAAGACAGGCAGTGTCAAGCCTGCTGCCTGTCCCGTTTTTGAACACTATTGTTGCAAGATAGCTCATATAAGGAATGATGGGAGAAAAAGCTCAACAATTACAACGCGGTAATTAACCACTGTTGTTTAGCATGTTGTTAACTATCAGTTGCGTTGCCTGTGGAAATGCCCTTTCCATGCACAAAAGCGCACATTGAGGGGTGCGGCTTTCCTTCCTATTCAATGCAGGATTGTCGCCATATGGATACGTGCAAGATCGAAGAAATCAGAAGCCTTGTCGCTGGTGGGGCGGGGTGTCTGGGAACCAATCTGACGCTCCGCCTGCTCGATCAGGGCGCCTTCGTGGATGTCGTCGACAATCTTTCGACCGGGCGGAAGGCCAATATCGATGAGTTGTCGCGTTATCCAAATTTCAGGTTCATCAAGATGGACATCACGGACGCGGCCCTCTGCACGCGATTGCAGCGGCGACGTTACAGCCACGTCTACAATCTGGCTTGCCCGACCGGCGTTCCCAACATCGCCTTGCTGGGTGAGGAAATGCTCATGGCCTCGTCCGTGGGCGCACTCAATCTTCTCAAGGTCGCGCGTCGGTCAAAGGCAAAATACCTGTTTGCCAGCACCGCGGAGGCCTATGGCGACCCGGAAGTCTTTCCGCAGCCGGAGACCTATGTCGGAAGGGTCGACCCGGTGGGCCGGCGCAGTCCCTACGAGGAGGGCAAGCGGTTCGGCGAAGCGCTGACCCGCTTCTGGGGCCGCAAGCACAAGGTCGATGTCCGCATCGTGCGCATTTTCAACACTTACGGCCCAGGAATGTCGCCCGCCGACCAGCGTGTCATTCCGCAGATACTCTCGCATCTCATCGCCGGGCAACCTGTTCCACTCTTCGGCGACGGCTCGCAGACCCGTACATTCCTGCATGTCGACGACCTCGTCGACGGCCTGCTGACGGTGATGGAGAAAGGCGAGTGCGCCGAGGTCTATAATATCGGGGGTGGCACCCAGCTCTCAATCCGCGAATTGTTCGACCTGATCAAGGACGCAACCGGTCTTCCCGGCAGCGTCGTCTTCAAGAAACATTTCATCGCCGATCATCGTGGCCGTTGGCCGGACACCAGCAAGATCGAGGCGTTGGGCTGGCGCCAGAAGGTTTCGCTCACGACGGGCATCCGCCAGAGCTACCAGGACCTGCTGGCTTCGATCCAGGAGGCAAAGCGCGCCAAGGCAAGGACCGCATCGTCCGAACGCAGGTTCGTCGGTTGTCAGGAACGGCCCGGCGGTCTGGGTCAGGTGGAAACGATGCTTCCATGACCGGGATCGCCGCCACCAACATCACGATGATGGTTCTCAGCGCATCGCTGGGCATCAACATCGCGTTCTGGTGCGTCGTCGGCGTCATCCGGTTCGTCAGCGAGATCGGCTCGAATGTCAAAGCCGGTCATGGTCCGGACGTGGTTCGAATATCCGATGTTGCCGTGGTCATTCCCGCCCACAATGAAGCAATCGCATTGCCGAAATGCATCGGCGCGTTGAAGGTCATCATTCCGGCACGACAGATCTATGTCGCCAGTGATGGATCGCGCGACGCCACCGTTGCCATCGCGCGCGCCGCCGGATGCAGGGCGCTGGACATCCAGCCCAACCGGGGAAAAGCGCGGGCGATCGACACCGTGATCCGCAAGTATCGCCTGTGCGACCGCTACAAGGCAGTGCTGATACAGGATGCGGATTCAGAGATCGACCCAGGTTATTTCGAGCACGCACTGCCGCTCTTCAACGACCCCAAGGTGGTGGCCGTGGCAGGCCATGTGTTGTCGCGCTGGCGCGACCAGCGCTGGCCCACTCTCGACATGCTCTTCGCTGCTTACAGGACGCGTCTCTACCGGATCCTGCAGACGGCCTTCCAGTACGGCCAATCCTGGAAATGGACAAGCGTGAGCTACATCGCCCCCGGCTTCGCCAGCATCTACCGCACAAGCGCGCTACGCCAGATCGACATCACCGCGCCAGGGCTCGTCATCGAGGATTTCAACATGACATTCGAAGTCCAGCACAAGCAGCTGGGTCGTGTTGCCTATTCGCCCAGGGCGCGGTGCTCGTCGGAAGATCCTTTCACGCTCGGCGACTACCGCAAGCAGGTTCAACGCTGGTATCTCGGTTTCTGGCAGACCGTGCGGCGCCACGGCTTCTGGCCCAGCCGCTTCTGGTTTTCCCTTGCCGGGCTGCTGGCCGAACTTCTGATAATATCCATCTTCGCCCTGAGCCTTCCCATTGCCGCGGTCGCCTACCTTGCCACCGGTATCGAGGTCCCGGCGATGTCGCTTGGGGACCTGGCGGTAAGGCCGGTCTCGCCGCTTGAGCTCTTGGCTCTGTTCCTCGCCGTGGACTACGCGCTCACCGTCATTGTCGTGGTGATAGAACGCAGGCCTATCCTGCTCGTCTATGGCCTCGCGTTCCCGGCAATCCGGCTTCTCGATGCCGCGCTTTTCCTGCGCGCCTTGGTCAAATCGTTTTCAGCGAAATCAGACGGCCGCTGGATCAGTCCGCAACGCTACGCCGTTTCCGTTCCCAATGGGAGGCAAGCATGAACATAACCCGCCGCTCCGTTCTTCTTGGTGGCCTGACCGTACCGCTGCTGGCATCGGCCGGCAAAGGCGTCTCATGGGCAGCTGCCAATGAGAAACTGCCCAACCCGCTGGTCGTCACGATCAGTGGCGTGGACGCACACACAACGCCGGCCAGGCTTGCCGCCGTCACCGACGCGTTCCTGACACGCAAGGTGCCGATCATCGTAACGGTCTCGCCCATCGATGCCGCCGGGAAAATGCTAGATTACAATTCCGGTCTGGCTCTCTGGCTTCGCCAGGCGGTTCGGCTCAATCCGGACGGTATCGAATTCGGCGCCCATACCGACCTCATCCAGTCGGACGTTCCCTATCTGCAAGCGCGCCAGGCAAGTGAAATCCAGGCGGCGTTTTCCTACCTGATCAACGAGTACCAGAGGTATCAGTCGAAAGCCGTGCTCACGGCTTTGACCTTGACCACCAATTCGCCATTGCGTGCGGCCCAAGACGCCGCGTCAATGCGGATGGCGGGATTTCGGTCGGTCATTCGACTTCATGCCGGGATAGAGGATCCGGTTGGCCTGCAACCGGACGGCGGCTATTGGTCGACCGATACGGGCCTGGTGAACATTTTCGCGTCCCCGCTCAGTTCCACGGGTCGGCGGACCTCAGGCAGTCAACCGATCAGTGCGCCTGCGCTGGCCGCCAACATCGCCAAACTGAGCGCCGGCGGCGATCCCATCATTGTCGACCTTCCGGTAGCGGCGCTGGCGGGCCTGAGCGACAGCGATGCCGCCAGCTACGCGGCCGAGGTCGCCCAAACCGTGCTTGCCGCATCCACTGGTGGCGGGGTCCGAGGCATTCTTCCACAACTGCTCTATAGGCAAAGCCGGGATTTAAGCCGGCTCATCGTCGTCCGCGTCGATGATCTCAGGGTGGATCCCGACACGGATCCAAGCCACATGGCGTTTGTGCGCCATCTTATCGCGGCCGGCTACCCCGTTACGGATGCCATCATCCCCGCGCCACTGTCTTTCCTGCTTTCGACGGACAAGCCAGCCAAGACATACCTGCAAGCCATGTCAGTCGATAAACGCTTCGATATTGCAGCCCATGGCTGGAACCACACGCCCTCGGAGCTTCTCGGCAATTCGACCCGGAAGGATCTGGACCTGATCCGGGGCGGCATCAGCGAGATCTATCGCTCGACCGGCAGGGCTCCCACGTCCTACATCCCGCCCAATGACGCATTCGATGACAATACGCTCGATGCCTTGGCGGCCACCGGAACGCCTGTCTTCAGCGCCGAGAAAGGCGACCTGCGCTGGTTCAATGGTTTGGACAGCCGGGGCATCCTCCACGTCTCGAACACGATGAAATTCGAGAAGGCCTGGAGCGGAGATATCCCCTACTTCTCGAAGGACGAGGTCTTCAGCTATTTCGGAACCGACAACGATGCTGTTTTCTGCATCCATCCCGATACCGCCAATTCGCCCAAGAAGAAGGCGGTCATACTCGAGACGCTCGCCGAATTGTCCGCCCAGCGCGGCACCAGGCTGGTGAACTTCGACGAGTACTACCGCGCCGTCACGCCTAGCATGCCGGACGTCGAACGCATCCAGGGCGCGCGCGCCGACGTGGCGGTGCGCGATTGGAAGAAGCCCGATCAGCTGGACGATGGCATCCTCAAGGCCGACGCCGAGCTCGCGTGGAGCTATTTCGACTGGGGGGCCAGGAACTTCAACGGCATCGTGCCGGCGACGTCATGGATGGAATTCGGCAAGCAGGCGGGCTACCCGTTCACGACGATGTGGGACGTGGGAACACACGTTCTTGCCACTCTGTCCGCCCAGCAAATGGGCATCATCGATCAACGCGAGTTCGAGACGACTATCAGTCGCATCCTTGAATTCCTGGGCCAGACAAGCTTCCAGTATGCTGGAGGAAACCTGCCCCATACCGAGCGTGCGTTGACCGCGAAGGGTGGCGAGCGCGAAGGTTTCGACAGCGCCGATACCGGACGTCTTTTGATCACGCTCAAAATTCTCGATCAGCATACGGCTGGCGCCTTCCCCGTCTTCAAGCTCGTTTCCAGCTGGTCGTTCGGGCCGGTCCTCAAGGACGGCGAAATGCATATTGTGAGCGAGAACGGCAAGATCTCGTCCGTGCATGCAAACAGTTACGCCGGCTATGCAGGTCGCGGCTATAGTCTTTGGGGCCAGTGGATCAAGCCGGTCTTTGACACCGGCGATCCCGATCGCAGCATGGATGACGCGACCGCCGCTCTGGCGGAAATTCAGCGGCGAGGCCGGATTGCCACCGAACCGCACGTAACCGAGGAAATTGAACTGGGAGGGTCGCCGCACGGCCGCCTCATGGCAGACATCCTCTACGCAGCCCAGATGAAGCGATACCGTGAAACAGGCATTCTCACCTGCGTTTCGGAATCGGCGATGGCTGGTCCTCCCTACTTCACCTATCAGGGATACCAACTGACGGACGACGGCGGCGATTTCGCTGTCGACACGTTGAAGACGTCTGCCCCGGATGAGACGGCAAAGCAGGCGGATTCGCTTCGTCTGGTCAGCACGAAGGCGGCCTATCTCTGGCACGCCACGCGGCCAGGCGACTATTCGCGGAAGCTTGTCGCCTTTGTGAGGGATCGGGCCAAGATGCCTGGAATGGGTTTTTCATCAGGCGTATCCGAGCGGACCGGCAAGCTTATCCAGGTGACCGATGTGAACACAAATGGCATCATCCTCGAATCCATTGCGTACATATTGGGCGGTCGCAAACCGCTTCTTCCGACGGAAGAAGTCTAGACGGAAGCCACCTTGGGTGACAGCGTCGCGTCGCGTCGC
Source organism: Mesorhizobium sp. PAMC28654 (assembly GCF_020616515.1). GTDB lineage: Bacteria > Pseudomonadota > Alphaproteobacteria > Rhizobiales > Rhizobiaceae > Mesorhizobium. The sequence continues at coordinate 3,700,446 of NZ_CP085135.1, read as the reverse complement.
GCCGAGGCGAATGGTGCGGCGCGGCGTTTCTCAACGCCGGCCACCGCGGCCAGCCTGCACGCCGCGGCTAACAGAGCCGTGCGGAGTTGACATCTGTCCTGCGGGCTTCGTCGTCTGGCTCAACGGCTCATTGTCCGTCCTCTCTTGCCTTCATGTCGCGTTTCGTCCAAAAGCTGACGCAAACGCCGCGAAACCGAAGGTTTTGCCGTTTGAAATGCGGCTTCCGGCTCGATGCCGACGCGCCGCACTCGGAAAGAGCGGAAAATGTCTGCGATCGAAACCGGCGCGCGCGCGCCGGAAAACCTTTGGCGTCAGGAAATCAAGGCGACGCTGGCGCTCGCCTGGCCGATGGTGCTGACCAACCTCGGCCAGACAGCGATGACCGCGACCGACGTCATGATGATGGGGCGTCTCGGGGCCGATACGCTGGCCAGCGGCGCGCTCGGCGCCAACCTCTATTTCATGCCGCTGATCTTCGGGCTCGGCCTGATGCTGGCGACCTCGCCTATGATCGCCACCGAGCTTGGCCGCAGGAGGCACTCGGTACGCGACCTGCGCCGCACCGTGCGCCAGGGCCTGTGGCTGGCGATCCTCATCTGCATTCCGATCTGGCTCGTGCTTTGGCACGGCGAGGCAATTCTGCTGGCCATGGGCCAGGAGCCGGCACTGGCGCATCAGGCCGGCATCTATCTGCGCTGGCTCCAATGGGCGGTGCTGCCCTTCTACGGCTACATCATCCTGCGCTCCTTCATCTCGGCGCTGGAGCGGCCGGGCTGGGCGCTGGTCATCGTCTTCGTCGCCGTCGCCTGCAACGTCTTCTTCAACTGGGTGTTCATGTTCGGCAATCTCGGCGTCACCGCCATGGGCATCGCCGGGTCCGGTCTCGCCACCTCGTTGTCCAGCGCGCTGATGTTCGTCGGCATGGTCGCCGTGGTGATGCTGGAACCGAAATTCCGCCGGTATCATCTCTTCGGCCGCTTCTGGCGCTCCGACTGGCCGCGCTTCAAGGGATTGCTGCGGCTCGGCCTGCCGATCGCCGGCCTTCTCGCCTTCGAGGTGACGATCTTCAACGCGGCCGCCCTGCTCATGGGGCTGATCGACGCCGACTCGCTTGCCGCGCACGCCATCGCCATCCAGATCGCCTCGGTCACCTTCATGGTGCCGCTCGGCCTCAACCAGGCGGTGACGGTGCGCGTCGGGCTTGCCCATGGCGCCGGCAATCCGGCTGGTGTTTCGCGCGCCGGTTGGACCTCGTACGTCATTGGCGTCTCGTTCATGGCGCTGATGGGGCTGGTGATGATCCTGTGGCCGCATCTGCTGATTGGTGCCTTCATCGACCTTGGCGATCCGGCCAACGCAAGGGTGATCGGGCTTGCCGTATCGTTCCTGGTCTTTGCCGCGCTGTTCCAGATCTTCGATGGCGCGCAGGCGGTTGCCGCCGGCATGCTCAGGGGCCTGCACGACACCAAGGTGCCGATGATCTACGCGGCCATCGGCTATTGGGGCGTCGGCCTGCCGCTTGGCGTGGTGCTGGCCTTCCATTTCGGCCTGCACGGCGTCGGCATCTGGATGGGGCTGTCGCTCGGGCTGGCCGTGGTGGCGGCGCTGCTCCTGGCGCGCTGGCTGCGGCGTGACCGCCTGGCGCCGCCGCTCGCCTTTGGTCGCTGAACCCGACGGTCGCCGCCTACTGCTTCAGCACGGCCAGGAAATCGGGCACGTCCTTGAGTGCCGCCGCACGGGCGGCCGGATTCAGGCCGGCATGCGCAACACCGTGGCCATTGGCCGTGAAGGCCAGCCCGTGGAGTTCGTGAAGCGCCTGCGCCTCATTGTCGAAATCATGATAGGCGCCGGGATAGAGGATGAGCCTCACGCCATCGGGGTTGGCGGCGGCCAGCGTTTTGCACGGCTTGGCCGGAGTCCAGTCGTCGGCGTCGCCCATCACAATGAGAAGCGGCACACGTGTCGCCCAATCGCTCTTGTCGGTCAGGGCGCTGCAACCCGGATAGAAAGCGACTGCCGCGCGAAAGTCCGGGGAATCCGGCTTCGGCGTGTCCCTCGGCCGGACCGTGTACAGGACGGTCGAGCCACCGTTCGACCAGCCAAGCAAGGCAATGGCGGCTGAATTCACATAGGGCAGGGTCTGCAGATAGCGGCGAGCGGCGTTGGCATCCTCCACCCGCTCACGATACGGCTCGACCTCCCGGTCGCCGTTCTTGCACTGCGGTCCAAGGTCGCGCGAACCGTAGCTGTCAGGAAAGATCACGACATAACCGAGAGTGGACAGGCGTTGGCCCCAATCGGCATGGCGCGGACTGAGTTCCGTCCCGTTCTTGCTGCTCCACAGGCCGCTGCAGCCATGCATGGCCACGATTGCCGAGAACGGCCCTTGCCCTTGCGGCTTGAACATCATTGCATCCAGCGTCGCCGGCTCGTCCTTGCCGTCGGCCGGAATGCTGACGCGATCAGGTGCCTGGTCAGCGGCCATGACCGGCTTCGCCATCCAAAGGGCGAACAGGCCTGCGAGAGCGACAAGATGTTTCGCCTGCATCGCCGAACCACCCTCTTCCGCGAAAAGCCGTGACGCTTACAGTGAGGCGCACTCCCGCCGACCACTAATCACAGTTGCGTGCCGAATGATCCGCGCCAGAGAGGAGGTCGACTAGCTGTGGAGCCTCAACAGGTTGTCCTCGGTCCAGCCGAGGCGGCTGATTGGTGTTAGTGTCTTTAGGCTGCCGTGCGGACGATGCCAATTGTATCTGTGAAGCCAGACTGGAAGCTCGGCTGCACGGCTATCTGAGGTCGGATAGGCGACGGCATAAGCCCACTCCCGCAGGGCGGTCTGAATGAAGCGTTCGGCCTTGCCGTTGGTTTTTGGCGTTTATGGCTTTGTGCGCACGTGCTTGAGCCCGAGCTTGCGGCAGGCTCTGGCGAAGGCCTTCGACCTGTAGCAAGAGCCATTATCGGTCATGACGCGCTCGACGGTGATGCCGAGGCTGGCATAGAAGGCGACAGCCGCCTTGAGGAAGGCGATGGCGCTCTCCTTCTTCTCGTCAGGCAATATCTGTGAGAAGGCCACCCGCGAGGCGTCATCGATGCAGACATGGACGAACTCCCAGCCGATGCCGCGGCTGTTGGATTGTCCTTTTCGGTTGCCGGTGATGCGGTGACCAACGCGCTCGAAACGACCGAGCTTCTTGATGTCGATGTGGATCATCTCGCCTGGATGCTCGCGCTCGTAGCGTCGGACCGGTTCGGCTGGCTCGATATCGCTCAACCGCGACAGTCCGGCACGCTTGAGAGCCCGGCTGACGGTGGCGGGCGAGACGCCGGTTTCCATGGCAATATGCTTGCCGGTCCAACGTTGCCGCCGCAAGGCCACGATGCGCTCGGCGATCGACGCAGCGGTGGCCTGTGGCATATGAGAGGGCCGCGACGAACGGTCGACCATGCCGGCCCGCCCTTCGACCTTATAACGCTCGACCCAACGCGCCACGATCTTGGCCGACACGCCGTAGACGCGCGCCGCATGGGCTTGGGAAAGAGCGCCTTCTATCACCGACAGCGCCATCTCCTCTCGACGCAGCGGCGTGAGACGGGCATTCTTGTGGATGTTCATTCGGACCCTCCGTTGGATGCTGAAGCTTGGTAACTCCAGTCTCCTCGGTCCGGTCCGAATGGACAACCTCCCGAAAGCTCACAACTAGCGGACTGCCGCGCGCTTTTCGAGCTTGCGGGCGTATTGCGTCAGCGGAAAGCACATGACGAAGAAGATCAGCGCCACCAGCCCGTAGACCTTGAACGGCTCGAAGGTGGCGTTGTTGATGGCGTTGGAGGTCCGCACCAGTTCCTCGAAGCCGATGATCGATGTCAGCGCCGTCGACTTGATGAGCTGCACCAGGAAGCCGACGGTCGGCGCCCTTGTGATCGAGAACGCCTGCGGCAGGATGATCAGCCTGAGCTCCTGCAGATAGTGCAGGCCGAGGCTGGCGCCGGCATCCCATTGGCCGAGCGGCAGCGCGTCGACGCCTGAGCGCCAGATCTCGGCCAGATAGGCGCTGGCGAAGAAGGTGAGGCCGAGCACCGCTGCGGTCCACGGCTCGATGCGCAAGCCCAGCATCGGCAGGCCGAAGAACATCAGGAAAAGCTGCATGAGCAGCGGCGTTCCCTGGAAGAGCGCGATGTAGCCGGAGGCGATGCGCCGGCTCCATTTATTCTTGGCGATCCTGAAGAACAGCACGACCATGCCGACCACCGCGCCGCCGATGAAGGCAGCCAGTGACAGAAGCACCGTCCAGCGGGCGGCGAGCAGAAGATTGCGTACGATATCCCAGAAGGTGAACTCGATCATGACACACCAGCCCCGAGTACGCGGCGTCCGCCTGTGACCAGCAGCCGGCGCAATGCCATCGACAGGACGAGATAGACCACCGTCACGACAAAGTAGGTCTCGAAGGAGCGGAACGTGCGTGCCTGCAGCATGTCCGCCTCATAGGTCAGTTCGCGCACCGCGATCTGCGACACGACGGCGGACTCCAGCATCATGATCACGATCTGGCTGGTGAGCGCAGGAAAGATCACCTTGAGCGCCTGTGGCAGCACGATCTTGACGAACACCTGGCGTGGCCGCAGCCCAAGCGCAAGGGCCGCTTCCGTCTGCCCGCCAGGCACCGCGTCAAGCCCGGCGCCGACGATCTCGATTGTGTAGGCCGCCATGTTGAGCGTCATGGCCAGCATGGCCGCCAGCACCGGGTCGAGCCGTATGCCGAGGCTGGGCAGCCCGAAGAAGATGAAGAACAGCTGCACCAGGAACGGCGTGTTGCGGACGACCTCGACATAGACAGCGATCGCCCGCTTGAGCAGCACGGGGCCGTTTCGCCGTCCCGCAGCACCAAGGATGCTGAGAAACGTTCCCGCGAGCGTGGTCACGGCGATCAACAGCACCGTCGTGGCCGCGCCGCGCGCGATGTCGCCCAGGGCACCCGGAAGCCAGGCAAAGGCCACGGGAACTCAATCCTTGAGGTTGTCGGGATTGAGCGGCGTCTTCAGCCAGGCTTTCGAGCTCTCGTCCAGCTTGCCGTCCGCCAGCATCTTGGCGATGGCGTCGTTGACCGCCTTCTTGAGGCTGTCCTCATTCTTGTTGAGACCGATATGCGAAGGCGACGTCAGAAGCTGGAACTTCTGCTCGGGCTTCAGCGCGTCCTGCTTTGCCAGAACCTGCGCGCCGACATCGTTGCCGACGACCATCAACTGGGTCTGGCCGGAGATGAAGGCCTGGATCACCGCATTGTAATTGTCGAAGCGCTTGATGTCGGCCGATGCGGGTGCTGCCTCGGTGAGCGAGGTGTCCTCCAGCGTGCCGCGATTGACGGCGATCGACTTGTCGGCAAGGTCTTCCTTGCCTTTGACCGTCATTGCAGCGGGCCCGATCACAGCGATGTAGTAGGGCGCGTAAGCGGCGGCGAAGTCGATGACCTGCTCACGCTCCTTCGAGTAGCCGACGCTCATCAGGATGTCGACGCGATGGTCGTTCAGGTAGGGAATACGGTTCTGGCCGGTGACGGCAACCGGGTTGAGCTTCACCTTGAGCGTGTCGGCGATGTATTGCGCGACGTCCATGTCGTAGCCCTTGAGGCTCATGTCGGCGCTGGCCGAGGAGAAGGGCGGGAAATCGGCGAAGACGCCGACATTGATGGTGCCGGCCTTGGTGATGTCAGCCAGTGCGTCGGCGTTGGCGGCCTGGATGGCGAGGCCGAGACCGGCGGCTCCCATCAGGACGGCGGCGATGGATGATTTGAGTGTCGTGCGGATTGTCATTTTATTCCCCTGTCTGGAAGCTTTGTTAGCTTGGGTCGGCCGCCGGCTCCAGTGCGGCGGCCGCCTTTTCTGTTTTGGACGTCAGGCTCCCTTGCCGGTGATCGCCGGGCTGAAAACCATCAGGCTCAGTATTTCGAACAGCACCTGGGCGGCGGCATGGGCGGTGTTGGTGGTCGAGTCATATTGCGGCGCCACCTCGACAACATCACCGCCGACGATGTTGAGACCCTTGAGACCGCGCAGAAGTTCGAGAACTTCGCGCGTCGTCAACCCGCCGACTTCCGGCGTGCCGGTGCCCGGCGCGAAGGCCGGATCGACGCTGTCGATGTCGAAGGACACATATGTCGGGCCGTCGCCAACGATCTTGCGTGCCTTCTCGATGATGGCGGGAATTCCGAGCCCCGTCACCTCTTCGGCGTGAACCACGGTCATGCCGGATTCGTAGGTGAACTCCCACAGATACTCGGCCGAACCACGGATGCCGATCTGGATCGTGCGCGACGGATCGAGCACGCCGTCCAGAACCGCGTTGCGGAAGGGTCCGCCGTGGTGGAACTTGGTCATGTCGAACAGGCCGCTGGTGTCGCAGTGGGCGTCGATGTGGATCAGCCCGACCGGCGCCTTCTTGCCGACGGCCTTGAGGATCGGATGGCTGATCGAATGGTCGCCGCCGACGGACAGTGGGATGACGCCGGCGTCGACTATCTGGTTGGCGCGCCGCTCTATGTCCTCATGGCTTGTCTCCAGCCTGTAGCGGCTGCGGAACGGCACGTCGCCGATGTCGGCGACCCTCAGCTCATGCGTCGGCGCGCATTCCAGAACATGGTTGTAGGGGCCGATGCGCTCGATGGCGCGCAGGGCCCTGGGCCCGAAGCGCGAGCCAGGCCGGTTGGTGACGCCGAGATCCATCGGCACGCCGATGATCGCCACCTGCAGGTCACCGAAATCCGGATTGTCGGCCGCAATTTCCCGGTAGGGCGCGGCGAGGAAGGTCGGGATGCCCGAATAGGGCGCCAGACGTGTGCCGCTCTTGGAAAAGATCTTGTCCGCCACGCGCTGGAACTTCGGGTCGAACATTTCGCCGCCATGGCTTTCGCCATATTTGCGACGCAACGCTTCGAGCTTGCCGCGATCATAACCCATGTCTGTCCTCCTGCATGGCTTGATGCAGCAGCCCGTGGCGACGCTTGGGATGTCGGCCGTTGTTCGGCCTAGTCGTTTTTCCGCTGGCTGGCTGCCGATTTCATACTATTCCCGGGCAAAGTGTCGGGTAGGCGCATTGAAAAATCAATTGATATTGTTAGGCTGTTTGGTGTGAGAAAAACTCACAAACTTCTGAAAGCCAATGGCCAAGCGTCTGCCTCCCCTCAATCCGTTGCGCGCCTTCGAGGCGACGGCGCGCCATGCTTCGCTGACCAAGGCGGCAAGTGAGCTGAGCGTGACCCATGGCGCCATCAGCCACCAGATCAAGGCGCTCGAACAATCGCTCGGCGTCAAGCTGTTCGAGCGCGCCGGCCAGCGGCTGAAACTCACATCGCACGGCGCTGAATTGCTGCCGGCGGTATCCGCGGCCTTCGACGGCATCGCCGCCGCCACCCAGCGCATGACAAGGCCGGCCAGCACCGGTGCCCTGTCGGTGTCCTGCGTGCCGGCGCTGCTGTCGCTGTGGATGATCCCGCGACTGGGCAGCTTCACGTCCCAATATCCGGATGTCCGGCTGACACTCATTCCGTCCAACGATGGCAGGGATATCCGTGCCGCGCATATCGACCTCTGCCTGCATTATGGCGACGGCGGCTGGACCGACTGCTGGATGCGCAAATGGTCGGGTCTCGAGCTGTTTCCCGTGGTCAGCCCGACGCTGATCAACAACCGCCCGATACGCGCCGTGCGCGATCTTGCCGACCACGTATTCCTGCATGGCGACGATGGCCGCGAATGGCACACCTGGCTGGCCGCCGCCGACGGGCTCGACCTCGAACGCGGCCGCCGCCATTATCTCGGCGACGCGCGCATGGCGACGGAAGCCGCCGTTCATGGCCACGGTGTGGCGCTTGGCGATACGGTGACGGCGAGCGCGCTGCTTGCCAGGGGATTGCTGATCGCCCCCTTCAGCCTGTCGGTGCCGGCTGTCGACGACTTCTATGTCGTCTGTCGCAATGAGATGAAATCGACGCCGATCGTGCAGGTCTTCATCGATTGGCTGTTCGCGGAGAAAGCGCTTGATGACGGCCGCGTCGGCGCGCCGGTGGCAGGCCGGATCGGTGCCCGCCGGAAGCGGCCGGCGCTCAGGGTCGTCGGCGCCAGGACCGGCTCCTGACAGCGGCCTGCGGCGTCGCCTGCTGCCGCCTTTGCCCCTTCGCGATCAACGGCAGCGTTTCCTTTTTGTCGGGCCAGCCAGCAAACCGGGAAGCGCTTTGCCCAATTCGATGCTATGAGGCCTGTCGCGGTTATGATGGCAGGCAGCGAAGGCAGCATTGAGACATGGCAAGGACCGATATAGCGCGGCGCGTCTACAATCATACCTGGAAGCTAGACCCGATCGTCCGCAGCCTGCTCGACACCGATTTCTACAAGCTTCTGATGCTGCAGATGATCTGGGGCATGTATCCCAAGGTCGACGCCACATTCTCGTTGATCAATCGCACCACTTCGGTCCGACTTGCCGACGAGATCGACGAAGGCGAGCTGCGGGAACAGCTGGATCATGCCCGCACGCTGCGGTTCAGCAAGAAGGAGATGATATGGCTGGGCGGCAACAATTTCTATGGCCGCAAGCAGATCTTCGAGCCGGAGTTCCTTGCCTGGCTCGAAAATTTCAGGCTGCCCGAATACGAGCTTTCCAGGCGCGACGGCCAGTATGAACTCACCTTTGGCGGACCGTGGATGTACACGACGCTGTGGGAAATCCCGGCGCTTGCCATCATCAACGAGTTGCGCTCACGCGCCGCGATGCGGGCTTTGGGCCCCTTCGCGCTCGATGTGCTCTATGCCCGCGCCAAGGCCAAGATGTGGGCCAAGACCGAGCGGCTCAAGGCGCTGCCCGGCATCCGCATTTCGGATTTCGGCACGCGCCGCCGCCACTCCTTCCTGTGGCAGCGCTGGTGCGTCGAGGCACTTAAGGAAGGCATCGGCGATGCCTTCACCGGCACCTCCAATGTGCTGCTGGCCATGGACAACGACCTCGAAGCGCTCGGCACCAACGCGCATGAATTGCCGATGGTGTTCGCCGCACTCGCCAATTCTGAAAAGGAATTGAAGCAGTCGCCCTACAAGGTGCTGCAGGACTGGCAGCGCTACTATGGCGGCAATCTGCTGATCGTGTTGCCCGACGCCTTCGGCACGGCTTCGTTCCTGCGCGATGCGCCGGACTGGGTCGCCGACTGGACCGGCTTCCGTCCCGACAGCGCGCCGCCGATCGAGGGCGGCGAGAAGATCATTTCCTGGTGGCGCGAGAAGGGCAGGGATCCGCTGCAGAAGCTGCTCATCTTCTCCGACGGCCTCGAGGTGGAAACCATCGAGGAAACCTATCGACACTTCAAGGGCAAGGTGCGAATGTCCTTCGGCTGGGGCACCAATCTCACCAATGATTTCGAGGGCTGCGCGCCGACCGAAACCAACAGGCTGGACGCCATATCGCTGGTGTGCAAGGTCACCGAGGCCAATGGCCGGCCGGCGGTCAAGCTTTCCGACAATCCGGCCAAGGCCACCGGCGACGAAAAAGAGATCGAACGCTACCTGCGAATCTTCGGGGAAAAGGATCGCGTAAAGCAATTGGTCAAGGTGTGAAGCGAGGGGACGCTTGGGCAGGACAGAGGGAAGCGCCGTAGAAGGTAGTCGTACGTCAGTTCAGTTTTTTTACCGCCTCGCTCTGGTCGCGCTGTTTGCCTGGCCCGCGGCGGCCTTCGCTCACGCTTCCGACCGTGGCCATGTCTTGCTTCTGCCCACCGGCTACTACGTGGCCGCCGGCGCTTTTGCCGTCGCCGTCAGCTTCCTCATGCTCTCGGCGCTGTCGCCCGATGTCCTCGATCGCTTCGGACGGCGCCGCCTGTGGCTTTTCGCATTCGGCGACGGCGCCCGGGCGGCCGTCAGCACCATATCCTTTGCCGGCTTTGCAGTGCTTGTCGCCGCCGGTATCTTCGGCAGCCGCGATCCGCTTTCCAATCCGCTGCCGCTGACCATATGGACGCTGCTGTGGGTCGGGCTGGCGTTGATGCAGGGCCTTCTTGGCGACCTCTGGTCGTGGCTCAACCCGTGGTATGGGCCGTGCCGTATCGTCTCTCGCCTGTCTGGCGGGGACAAAGGACCGGTATGGCGGCTCCCTGAATGGCTCGGCTGCTGGCCGGCCTTCGTGCTCTTCTTCGCTTTCGCCTGGTTTGAACTCATTGACCCGGCTCCCGACGACCCGTGGCGGCTGGCGGTCGTCGCCGGGCTCTACTGGCTGGTCGGCTTCCTTTGCATGCTGGTGTTCGGCCACAAGGACTGGAGCCGGCGAGGTGAATTCCTGAGCGTCTTCTTTTCGATGGTGGCGCGCTTTGCCGTCGTCGAACGCGCCGAGGATGGCCGGATCAGGCTGTGCTGGCCGGGCGCGAAACTGCTCGATGCCGAGCCGCTGCCGGTGAGCGGCATCGCTTTCCTGCTGCTTGCGCTGTCATCGGTATCGTTCGACGGCCTGTCGAAGACGTTCTTCTGGCTCGGGCTGTTCGGCATCAACCCGCTCGAGTTTCCGGGACGCACGGCGGTGATGGGCATCGGCAGCCTGGGACTTGTCGTGACGTTCGTTCTGCTGGCGACTGTGTTCATGCTTGCCGTTTTCGTGGGCCAGCGGCTTGCCAGCAGCCCCGATGCCCTCGATCAGGCCGCCGGTCTGCTGGTCTGGTCGATCGTGCCGATCGCGCTCGCCTATCATTTCGCGCACTATCTGACGGCGCTGCTTGTCGATGGCCAATATGCGATTGCCGCCCTTTCCGACCCGTTCGCGCTGGGCTGGAACCTGTTTGGAACCGCCGACATGCAAATCGAGGCCGGTATCGTCGCGGGCGCAGCCTCCGCCTGGTGGCTGTGGAATTTTCAGGCCGGCGCCATCATCCTCGGTCATATGCTCGCGGTGCTCCTCGCCCACGGCTTCGCCTGGCGGTTGCACCCGGGCCCCGCTGGCGCCGCGATCAGCCAGTTTCCGCTCACCCTGCTGATGATCGGCTACACGGTGTTCGGTCTCTGGTTGCTTGCCACGCCGGCTGCCGGGTGAGACGAGCGCTGGCCTCCATTGCCTTTGGGGAAGCTCGCTTGCCACGCTTCGGCTTTGGTGATTTAGTTTGTACACATGCAATCTCACCCTCATCTGGGGGGCGATCCGTTTCGTCCCAGCCATTGGTCAAAACTCAAAAACAGGGGAACTGCCGTGACTGACAAGAATGGGTTCTTCGATCTCTCGAAAACCGGCCTCACCCGCCGCACGGCGCTGAAGGGACTGGCCGCCACCGCTGGCCTGATCACCGCGCCGGGCTTCGTCCGCTATTCCCAGGCGCAGAGCTCGGCGCCGGTCAAGATCGGCTTCCAGTCGCACCGCACCGGTATCGGCGCCGCCTATGGCCGTTGGTATGAAAAGACCACGGCGGCCGCCATCAAGGCGATCAACGCCGCCGGCGGCATCAATGGGCGCCCCGTCGAAGTGATCATCGAGGATGACGGAACCGATCCGGCTCGTGGCGCCGAAGTGGTCGCCAAATTCGCCACCCAGCACAAGACCGACATTGTCTTCGGCACGCTGTTCTCGCATGTCGTGATCGGCTCCGCGCCAGCCGCCGGCGAGGCCAAGATCCCTTACTTCGTCGTTAGCGAAGGTCACCATGTCGCCTCGACCAAACTCAATCGCTACGTCTTCCAGCCCGGCATCACCGACGTGAAGAGCCAGATCCAGTCGATGGCGCCGTGGATATCAGCCAATGTCGGCAAGAAGGTCACCATGATCTACCCGGATTTCGCGTTCGGCTACGACCATCGCAACTACCTGCCGCCGGCGCTGAAGGCGCAGGGCGCTGATGTCATCGCCCAGATCGCCATCCCGCCGACGGAATCGTCCTTCACCAAATACTTCCCGCAAATCCCCGCCGAGACCGAGGTGATCTACCACGTCATGGTCGGCCCGGCGGTGCTCACCTTCGTCAAGGAACTCGGCGAGTTCTACGGCTCCAACCGGCCGCAGCTGTTCGGTTTCATCGATTCGCTCGAAGCCACCGACATCAACAGCCCCGGCCTTGAGTTCCTCGACGGCAGCCATTTCTGGGAGGGCTCGCCGCGCTATACCCAGCCCGATGATTCCGCCGCCCAGAAAGCCTATCGCGCCGCCGTCGGCATCGACGACAATGGCGCGGCCGTCGGCGACCCCAAGGATGTCTCCACCGCCGCTCACATGTTCGGCTGCTGGGAGACACTCTATGTCGTCAAGAAGGCGATGGAAGACGCCGGCTACAAGGGCCCGGAAGACCGCGCCAAGCTGGTCGAGGCGACCGAAGCGCTGACCGCTTTCGCCGAAGGTCCGGAGCATCCGCAGGGCGCAAAAACCTTCAATGGCAAGATCCACCAGTGCTTTGGCATCCAGAACATCTCCAAGGTGGAAGGCGGCAAGCTGAAGGTCGTCCACAAGACCAAGATCGAGGACGGACTTTACGAGGCCGAGGGGGATTACACGACGCAGGCGCTTTAGGCTTAGCCACCCAGCTAGCGTGAGCGCCAAGCCACCCCCCTCTGTCCTGCCGGACATCTTCCCCTCAAGGGGGGAGATAGGCTGTCTTCACCGCTTTCGGCATTCGCCAAGGTTGGTGGGTAGCCGCCTCTGCAGGAACCGCCAATCTCCCCCCTTGAGGGGGGTGAGATGTGGTCCGCGTAGCGGACGGAAAGCCAATTGCTTGGCTTTCCGAACGGCGAACGCCCGGAGCGACAGCGGAGGGCCGGGGCCGGCAGGACAGAGGGGGGTGCACTTGGCGCCTGCCTGCGTATAACCATGCACTTCGGGCCCCATCTCCTCCTCGCCACCCTCGAAGGCCTCGTCACATCGGCCGTGCTGGCGCTGACGGCGCTTGGCTTGTCGCTGGTGTTCGGCGTCATGCGCGTGGTCAATGTCGCCCATGGCGAGTTCTTCATGCTCGGCGCCGTGCTCGCCTGGGCGATCACCACGGCCATCGGTGGCCACCCCGCGCTAGGCTTCCTGGCAGCGCTGGTGATTGCGCCACTGATCGTCGGCGCCATTGCGCTGGTCGCCGAACGGCTGGTGCTGCGCCGGCTCAACTACAATCCGGAAGCCACCATCGTCGCCACCATCGGCATGCTCTACATCATCCAGCAACTGGCGCTGACCTTCTACGGTCCGGAGGCGCGCCCCGTGCAGCCGCCCTTCACCTATCGCATCCTGCTGCCCTGGTTCGGCTATTCCGGCTACAAGCTGTCGATCATCGCTGCCTCCGCGCTGCTGCTGATCGCGACATGGCTGGTGCTGACCCGCACGAAGATCGGCCTCATCATGCGCGCCACCCAATATGACAGCGAGACGGCGCAGGCCTTCGGCATTCCCGTGGGTCGCGTCTATGGCGGCGTCTTCGCGCTCGGCGCCATGCTGGCGGCCATTGCTGGCGTGCTGATCGTGCCGATCAGCCAGGCGCATTACCTGATGGGGCAGGACCCGCTGCTCCTGTCGTTCATCGTCGTCATTATCGGGGGTCTTGGTTCGCTGCGCGGCACCGTCGTCGCCGCCGTGCTGATCGGGATGTCCGACGGCATCATCTCGATGTTCTTCTCACCGACATTGGCCAAGATCATCGCAACGCTCCTCGTGGCCATGGTGCTGGTGTTCCGGCCGCAAGGCCTGTTCGGGACACAGGCTCGATGAGCGAAGCTTCGCCGGCAAAGGCCTACGCCTTACATCTCGGCGTTATTGCGCTGCTCTTCGTGTTGAGCTTCCTGCTGCCCGAGTACTATCACGGCCTGCTCGCCCGCATCATGGTTCTGGCGGTCTTTGCCATGGGCTACAACATGCTGTTCGGCTATGTCGGCCTGCTCAGCCTCGGCCATGCCATGTTCTTCGCCGCCGGGCTCTATGGCGCCGGCCTTGCCGTCATCCAACTCGGCTGGAACGTGCCGGCGGCATTCGCCGCCGGCCTTGCCTGTGGTGTTGTTCTTTCACTGGTCATTGGCCTGCTGGCGCTGCGCACATCAGGTGTCGCCTTCATGATCGTCACCATGATGTTCGCGCAGGTCTTTTATCTGATCATCCTCTATTTCTCGTCGTGGACCGGCGGCGACCAGGGCATGGTCGTGCCGCAGCCGGCGCGGGTCCTCACCTTCGGCGCGACCTCGCTCGACCTCACCAATCCGACGGTGCGCTACATGAGTGCGCTGGCGCTGTTCTCGCTCGTGCTGCTCGTCACCCTCGCAATCGTTCGTTCGCGATATGGCCGCGTGCTGGTCGCCATCCGCGAGAACGAGGAGCGCACGAAGATGCTGGGATACGACACTTTCTCCAACAAGCTCGCTGCCGTCGTTCTGTCCGGCACCATCTGCGCGGCGTCCGGTGCCGCCTATGCGCTGCTGTTCGGCTATGTCGGTTCGAACTTCGCTTCGATCCAATATTCGATTCTGCCGCTGCTCTGGGTGCTGCTGGGCGGCGCGGCCACGACGCTTGGACCACTGATCGGCACGCTGTTCATGTACTATGTCATCGACGTCACCAGCGGCTACACCTCCGCCTATCTGCTGATCGTCGGCATAGCGCTGATCCTTCTGGTGCTGTTTTTCCCCAAGGGTATTCTTGGCACCGTCCGGCAACGCTGGCTGGGGTGGCTGCCATGATGCCGCTGCTGACCACCAGGGGCCTGTCGCGCAATTTCGGCGGCCTGCGCGCTGTCGACGGCGTCGATTTCGCGCTGATGCCCGGCGAGATCCGCGCTGTCATCGGCCCGAACGGCGCTGGCAAGACCACCTTCGTGAGCCTTGTCAGCGGCCGCATCCAGCCGTCGTCAGGCATGATCGTCTTTGATGGCGCGGATATTACCAGCCTGCCGGCCTATGTCCGGGTCCGCCAGGGCATCGCCTACACATTCCAGATCACCAGCGTGTTCGCCAACCTCACCGCCTACGATAATGTCGCGCTGCCGGTGCAGCGGACCCTGAGTGATGGCCGCTCGAAGGATGCGGTGCGTGCCGGCGTCATGGCGGCGCTGGAACGCACCGGTCTTGCCGACCGTGCCCATACGCCGGCCGGGCAGTTGTCCTACGGTCACCAGCGACTGCTGGAAGTGGCGATGGGCCTGGCGCTGAAGCCGCGCCTGCTGATCCTCGACGAGCCGACGCAGGGCCTGGCCGACAGCGAGATCGACGGTTTCATCACCCTGGTGCGCGAGATCGCGGTGAGTGCCACCGTGCTCCTGATCGAGCACAACATGCCCGTTGTCATGCAACTTGCCGACCGCATCACCGTCTTCAACGCCGGCAGGATCCTGGCCGAAGGCACGCCCGAGGCGATCCGCGAAAACGCGGCGGTTCAGGACGCCTATCTGGGGACAGCCCCATGACCGAGGTACCATCAAAGGCGTTGACCATCTCCGGGCTCGATTGCTTTTATGGCGCGGTCCAGGTTCTCTACGGCCTCGATCTTGTGCTCAACAAGGGCGAAGTGCTCTGCCTGTTCGGCCGCAACGGCGCCGGCAAGACGACCACGCTGAAAGCGATCATGGGACTGGTTCCGGCAAGCGCCGGCTCGATCAGGCTCTCTGACCAGGAATTGACCGGCCTGCCGGCGCATGAGGTGCCGAAGGCCGGCGTCGCCTACGTGCCGCAAGGCAGGCGGCTGTTCGCCGAGATGACGGTGGCCGAAAACATCGAGATCGGCCTGATGGCGCGCGGCAAGGGCAAGGCCGTGCGGGAAAACGTCCTCGACCTTTTTCCATTGCTGCGCCAGCAGTTGAGGCAACGCTCAGGCACCTTGTCCGGCGGCGAACAGCAGATGCTGGCCATGGCGCGTGCGCTCTGCCTCGAACCGCAGGTGCTGCTGCTCGACGAGCCGACCGAAGGGCTGATGCCGTCGATGATCGCCAAGATACGCGAGACGGTGTCGAAGCTGCGCGACATGGGTGTCTCGACCATTTTGGTCGAGCAGCGGGTCGATGCCGTGCTGTCGGTCGCCGACCGCGTCGCGTTCATCGAGAACGGCCGCAACCGCGAGACGGTCGATGTCGAGGAGCTGCGCGCCGACCCTTCGGCGGTTCGCCGCTATGTCGGCGTGGGTTGATCAGCGGAAGAACAAAAAGCCCGCGACGACGAATGTCGGGATCAGCACCAGTCCGGACCACAGCATGTAGGCGAAGAAGCTCGGCATGTTGACGCCGCGCTGCCGGGCGATGGCATACACCATGAAGTTGGGCGCATTGCCGATATAGGTGTTGGCGCCCATGAACACGGCGCCCGCCGAGATCGCCGCCAATGTCGAAGCAAGCTCCGTCATCAGGTGCCGCGCATCGCCGCCGGCCAGTTCGAAGAACACCAGATAGGTCGGCGCATTGTCGAGGAAGGACGACAGCGCCCCGGTCAGCCAGAAATAGGCGAGGTCGTTGGGTGTTCCCTGCGCGGAGGTGACGAGGGCGACCAGCGGCGCCAGCGCCCCCTCATGGCCGGCCCTCAGAATGGCGACGACCGGCACGATGCAGATGAAGATGCCGGCAAACAGTTTCGCCACCTCGACGATCGGCCCCCAGTTGAAACCGTTCGCCTCGCGATACTCCTTGCGCGAGATGGCCAGCGAGATGAAGGCGAGCGCCAGAATGATGGCATCGCGCACCAGGTTCTGCAGTTCGACGGTAACGCCCTGGATGGAAAAGCTCACACCGGGTTTCCAGGTCGCCGACAGCAGGATGGCGGCGATCACGCCAGCAAGCAGCGGGATGTTGGGCAGGCCACGGAGGCGTATCTTCGAATCCGGCGTCGGGTCCTTGATCTTCGGCGCTCCCGCCTCGCGCCGGTGCAGGATGATGTCGATGATCAGGAATACCGCCAGCACGACGCCGCCGACGAACAGCGTCTCCCGGTAGAGGTTGGCTGTCGTCCAGAAGAAGTCGACGCCACGCAGGAACCCGACGAACAGCGGCGGGTCACCCAGCGGGGTCAGCGACCCGCCGATGTTGGAGACGAGGAAGATGAAGAAGACGACGACATGGGCATTGAACGGCCGGTTATCGTTGGCGCGGATGATCGGCCGGATCAGGATCATCGAAGCGCCCGTCGTGCCGATCACCGAGGCCAAGAGCGCGCCAACCAGCAGCAGTCCGGCATTGATCAGCGGCGTGCCGTGGATGTTGCCGGCCACCAGAATGCCGCCCGAAATGGTGAACAGTGCGAACAGCAGAATGATGAACGACATGTATTCGGTGAGTAGCGCATGCAGCACTGCCTCGCTTGCAGAGGGAATGCCAAAGGCCCATGCCAGCGGCACGATCACCAGCGCTGCCCACAGTGCCGATATCTTGCCGTAGTGGTGCTCCCAGACATGATGGAACAGCAGCGGGCCAGTGGCGATCGACAGCAGCAGGCCGGCGAAAGGCAGTGCCCACCAAAGCGACATCGAGGCACCGGGAAGGCCGTGTTCTTCCGCCGCGAAAGCCTGTTCCGGAACCAGCGTTGCGACAGCGATCGCAGCGACCGCCATCACGCCTGCCGGTACCAGCGAACCCCCCCTCGAATGCCCCACGGTCGGTTCAGTCCGACAAATGGTCTTCAAGCGTCACGCCGGCATCGCGCATTCGCTGCAGCATCGTCTCGAGCGAACCATTGAGATCGATAGCGCGACAGGCATCGAGCCGCACGGTGGTCTTGAACCCTTGGCTGACGGCATCCAGCGCTGAAAAGGCAACGCAAAAGTCGGTCGCCAGCCCGACCAGGGTCAGCGTGTCGATGCCGCGCTCGCGCAGATAGCCGGCAAGGCCGGTCGGCGTTGCCCTGTCGTTCTCGAAGAAGGCCGAATAGCTGTCGATGGCCGGTCGAAATCCCTTGCGGATGACGAGCTCGGCCTTTGTCCAGGCGAGACCGGAATGGAAATCCGAGCCCAGGCTGCCCTGGATGCAATGATCCGGCCACAGCGTCTGCTGGCCATAGGGCATGTCGATCGTCGTGAAAGGCTGCGAACCGGGATGGCTGGAGGCAAAGCTCGAATGGCCGGCGGGGTGCCAGTCCTGGGTCAACACGACATGCTCGGTACGGCGGATCATATCGTTGACGAGCGGCACGATCTCATCGCCACCGGCGACCGCCAGGGCGCCGCCCGGGCAGAAGTCGTTTTGCAGGTCGATGACAACAAGCGCTTCGTCGGCCATGGGGCCTCCTTCTTCTCTGTTGGGGTCAGGCTCCAAGTGAAAGATGCCGCCGATGCGACCGGACGCAGAAACTTGACCAGATGGCCGGCTGCGTCAACCTCCGATGGCCAACAAATGCTTGCCGGCGGCGCCGGCAGCAGCACGGCGCAAAACTCTGGCTTTGACAATTCGTGCCGGCTTGATATCATTTGCATACGAATGAATCTGGCCGGCTCGAATACCGGAAAGATTGCTCGGCAAGTTTTGCGAAGGCCTCTTTTCTGGAAGGCAAAGCGTGATCCGTTACGCGAAACCCACCATGGTCGACGAAGCGCTCGCTTTGCTTGGCGATGGCGCGTGGCGCATTCTTGCTGGTGGCACCGATTTCTATCCCGCTCAGGGCACAAAGCCGTTTCGCGATGATGTCCTCGACATCAACGGTCTCGCTGAATTGCGCGGCATCGTCGAGACGGATGACCATTTTGTCATCGGCGCTCGCACGACCTGGACCGACATCATCCGCCATCCCTTGCCGCCGGCTTTCGATGCGCTGAAACAGGCGGCACGGGAAGTTGGTTCAGTGCAAATCCAGAATGTCGCTTCCATCGCCGGCAATCTCTGCAATGCATCGCCAGCCGCCGACGGCGTGCCTGGCCTGCTCGTCCTCGACGCTGAGGTCGAACTGCGGTCGGTGATGACGACACGTCATCTGCCGCTGCAGGATTTCATTCTCGGAAACCGCCGCACAGCCCTGCAGCGCGGCGAGATGGTCGCCGCCATCCGCGTGCCGAAGCCTGCGACCACCGGTATGTCTGCTTTCGTCAAGCTTGGCGCGCGGCGCTATCTCGTCATTTCGATCGCGATGGTCGCGGCCCGCCTAGTTGTGGAGCACGGAACTGTTATTGAAGCGGCCGTCGCCGTCGGTTCCTGTTCCGCGGTGGCCAAGCGGCTTGTCGGTGTCGAGTCCGCGTTGCGCGGGCTGGCAGCGGACGGCGGACTCGCCGATGCGGTCCTGTCGGCGCCGATAGCTGAGTTGTCACCGATAGCCGACGTGCGTGGCAGCGCGGAGTATAGGCTCGATGCCGTGCGCGAGATTGTTGCCCGCGCCGTGCTGCAAGCCTCCGGACAGATGAGCGACCCTGGGATGGTGGCGGCATGAGCCAGGTTCGGCCTGAAGTGAGTGAAGCTCTGCCTGACCGGATAGGACTTCAGCCGGGCCTCGGCCTTGAGCGTGCTGACATCGCCTTCGAGGTCAATGGATCAGCCGTCTCGGTCAATGTGCCACCGCTGCGCCGGCTGTCCTTGGTGTTGCGCGATGAATTGCGGCTGACCGGCACCAAGGTCGGCTGCGACGCCGGCGACTGCGGCGCCTGCACGGTGCTGGTTGACGGCGATCCCGTCTGCGCCTGCCTGATGCCGGCGGCCTCCGCCGCCGGGGCATCTGTGACGACGGTGGAAGGTCTCGCCAACGGCCGGCTGTCGGCGCTGCAGGCTTCTTTCCTGGCCCATGGCGCGGCGCAATGCGGCATCTGCACGCCGGCGCTGCTGGTCGCGGCGACCGCATTGCTGGACAAGACGCCCAGTCCGACCGAGACCGAGGTGCAGGACGTGCTGGGCGGCATTCTGTGCCGCTGCACCGGCTACCGGAAGATCATCGCGGCGGTGATGGATGCGGCGCGGTTCTCAGATAAATCGTCGAATGACGGCGCTGCCCCTCATCCGCCTGCCGGCACCTTGTCCCCGTATAGTGACGGGGAGAAGAGTCTAGCTCCACGGGGAGAGGGTAAGGGTGAGGGGCAGCGCCAACATCACCAGTTGGATCGCAACCTTGACCACAGAATGCCAACTTCAGGCCACGCCGTAGGCTCATCCCCAGTCCGGCTCGACGGCATTCCAAAAGTCACTGGCGACGAAAAGTTTGGCGGCGATTCCTTCCCCGCCGATGCGCTTTCCGTGCTGGTTGTCCGCTCGCCGCACTACCACGCCAGTTTTGTCTTCGGCGACCTGGAAGGCTGGGCAAAAGCCCATCCCGGCATCGCCGGTGTCTTCACAGCTGCCGATATTCCCGGAAAGAATTGCTTTGGCGTCATCAGTCCGTTCGCCGACCAGCCGGCGCTGGCCGAAGGGTTTTCGCGGCTTCGTGGCGAGGCGGTGGCGCTGGTAGCCGGCGAGCGCGAGGCGATTCTCGATCTCGACCTGTCGGATTTCCCTATCCGCTGGACGGAATTGCCGCATTTTCTCCAGCCTTGCGAAGCGCAGGCCGATGGTGCTGCGCTGATCCATGATGACCGCCCGACGAACCTGCTGACCTCCGGCTTCGTCGAGCGCGGCGATCCTGAAGCTGCCCTTGCTGACGCGGCGTTCACCGTGTCTGGCGCCATCGACACATCCTATGTCGAGCATGCCTATATCGAACCGGAAGCCGGCTATGCTTATCTGGATGGCGACACGCTGGTCGTCGTCGCCTGCACGCAGGCGCCCTACATGGATCGCGACGAGACGGCAAAGGTGCTTGGCCTTGCCGTCGACAAGGTGCGTATCGTGCCGACCGCGACCGGAGGCGGCTTCGGCTCGAAGCTCGACGTTTCGCTGCAGCCGCTGATCGGCCTTGTGGCGCTGAAGACGGGACGGCCGGCTGCGCTCGCCTACACCCGCAATGAATCGATGATGTCGACCACCAAGCGCCATCCCGCTGACATGAAGGCGACCATCGGCGCCGATGCCGACGGTCACGTGATGGGCATGGTCTTCGAAGGCGATTTCAACACTGGCGCCTATGCAAGCTGGGGTCCGACCGTCGCCAACCGCGTTCCGGTTCATGCCTCCGGCCTACGCGACGCCGAACTACCGCGCCGAGGGCCGCGCCATTCACACGCACGGCCCGATCTCCGGCGCGTTTCGTGGCTTCGGCGTGCCGCAGGCAACCATCATGCAAGAGACGCTGTATGACGAGTTGGCGGTTAAGCTTGGCATGGACCGCCTCGATTTTCGCTTGAAGAACTGCCTTCGCGATGGTTCTGAAACGGTGACCGGTCAGAGATTGGAGTCTGGCGTAGGCATCGCCGAATGTCTGGAGTCGCTACGGCCGCACTGGTCCCGCGCGCTTGCAGACACGGATGCGTTCAACAGCGCCAACGTAAACAAAAAGCGGGGCGTTGGCGTCGCTTCCTGCTGGTATGGCTGCGGCAACACCTCGCTGCCCAATCCGTCGACCATCCGGGTCGGCATCTCGGCTTCGGGCGACATCGTCCTGCACCAGGGCGCCGTCGATATCGGCCAGGGCTCGAACACCGTCATCTCCCAGATCTGCGCCGATGCGCTTGGCCTGCCGCTGGAAAGATTCCGGCTGAAGAGCGCCGACACAGGGATAACTCCGGACGCCGGCAAGACCTCCGCGTCGCGCCAGACCTTCGTCACTGGCAAGGCCGCCGAGAAGGCCGGCCGTGCCTTGCGTGAAAAGATCCTGCGCTTTGCCAATGTTTCTGAAAAGGCATCACTCCAGCTGGACGGCTCCGCGATCGTCATCCGCGAGGGCGAGGCAGCCCGCCGCATCGATCTCGCCGGCCTTGACGTGGATGCCGAGGGCTTCGTCTTCCGTGCTCAAGAAACCTACGATCCGCCGACGCTGCCGCTCGATGCCAAGGGTCAGGGCAAGCCCTACGCCGTTTACGGCTATGGCGCGCAGATCGCCGAACTGGAGGTTGATCTCAAGCTGGGCACGGTGAAGCTGATCAAGATCACCGCGGCGCACGATGTCGGCAAGGCGATCAACCCGCTGCTGGTCGAGGGCCAGATCGAAGGCGGCATCGCGCAAGGCATCGGCATGGCGCTGATGGAGGAATACATCCCAGGCCGCACCGAAAATTTGCACGACTATCTCATCCCGACGATCGGCGATGTGCCGCCGATCGAGATCATCCTGATCGAGGTTCCCGATCCCGAAGGACCGTTCGGCGCCAAGGGCCTGGGCGAGCATGTGCTGATTCCGACCGCGCCGGCGATCCTCAATGCCATCCGCCACGCCACAGGGGTTCTGATCACCAAGGTTCCGGCGACGCCGACCCGTATCCGCGCCGCCATCCGCGAGAAGGATGCCCGCACATGAGCGAGCTTGCCGAACGCTTCGAAACCCATGATCCCGGCGAGAAGCTGGTGGCCGAGAAGATCCGCTGCGATGCCTGCCCGGTCATGTGCTACATCGCCGATGGCCGCACCGGCGCCTGCGACCGCTACGGCAATGTCGGCGGCCGCATCGTGCGGATGGACCCGCTGACCATCCTCGATCACGCTGCCGAGACAGGCGCTGCCGTGGTGCCTTTCGTCGCCGAGGGCGAGGCATGGGATGGCGACCTGGTCAACACCGGCCGCCGCTTCGTCACGGCAATAGGCGCGGGCACCACCTATCCCGACTACAAGCCGGCCCCCTTCATCGTCAGCCAGGAGGTCGAGGGTGTCGATCTCGTCACCGTGGTCACCGAAGGCATCTTCTCCTACTGCGGCGTCAAGGTGAAGATCGACACCGACCGCCATATCGGACCCGAAACGGCTGTCGTGCGATCGCAAGGCGAGGCGATCGGCCATGTCACCACCGGCGAATATGGATCGCAGATGCTGTCGCTGGGCGGCGTGCATCATTTGACCGGTGGCTCCAAGGCGGAGGGTCGCGCCACCTGCGACGCCCTGCTCAACCTGTGCAACCGCAAGCCGGTGGAACTTGCCATCGACGGCGGCGCCACCATCATCGTCGAAGCCGGCAAACCACCTGTCATCGACGGCAAGCAGGAACACCGCATGCGCGTCGGCTGCGGCTCGGCGACGATCGGCATGTTCGCCACGCAATGGCGCGGCCTGGTCGACGAAGTGGTGGTGGTCGACGACCACATCACCGGCGTCGTTTCCGAGCATCAGGCCGGCAAGGTGCTGGGCTGGCAGGATACCGGCATAAAAATCATCGGCCGCCGCTCAACGCCGGGCCGCTATTTCAAGGTGTCGGAGCCCGGCCTCGGCTGGGGCGGCACCAGCATATCCGACCCGCTGTCGATCCTCGGTGAATGGAACGCCAGGAAGGGCGCGCGCCCGGGCCTGTCGCTGCTGATGGTTTCGACCACTGGCGAGCAGTTCGCCTATTACGAGCTCGATGACGATCTGAAACCTGTACAGAAGCCGTTTCCCGAGCGGCTGCAGAAGTCTGTCGGACTGATCGAGGACAATTGCGAGCCGGCGCTGTGCACCGTGCTGTTCATCGGCGGCGCCGGCGGTTCGCTGCGCGCCGGCGTCACCGAGAACCCGGTCAATCTCACCCGTTCGGTGCAGGGGCTGACCACCTATGTGACTGTCGGCGGGGCGCCGGTCTATGTCTGGCCGGGTGGCGGCATCACGCTGATGGTTGATGTTACCAGGGTGCCGGAGGGCGCCTTCGGCTATGTGCCGACCCCGGCGCTGGTGGCGCCGATCGAGTTCACCTTGCGCCGCGACGACTATGTCAGGCTCGGCGGCTATGAAGCCGAAATCCGCAGCGTCGAGGACATCGTGGCCAAGGGCGGCGAGTATCTCAATCCGCGTCGCGGCACGAGTTCTCCGGCCGGCAATCCGTGGCCGCCGCTGGCGCAATTGCGCCGTTCCACTTCGAACGGGGCCGAGTGATGGAAGGCCCGCAAGTACATTGGTTGCAGGACGGCAAGCGGCTGCATCTCAACCACGGACCGATCGACCTGATCGTCGAGGCCTTTGGCGAGGCGCAGGAATGCCGCTTGGCCTACGGCCAGGCCGTCGAGCGCTTCCAGACGATCCTGATCGAACTGGTCGAGGAGCTTCCCGAATTGCGGCTCCCGGCATTTTTCCTGGCGCCGCGCACTTTCGCCGGTCCAACGGCGCGCCGCATGGAAGCAGCCATCATACCCCTAGCGGAATGCTTCATCACGCCGATGGCCGCCGTCGCTGGATCGGTAGCCGACGAAATGCTCGCGGCACTGCTTGCCGGTCGCAAGCTCGATCGCGCCTATGTCAACAATGGCGGCGATTGCGCTCTCCATATCGGCAGGGGCCAGTCAATGGGCTTGGCGGTCGCCGGCACCGGCCCCGACATCGCGGACCGGATCACGATCCGCTCGGAAGATAGCGCTCGTGGTGTCGCCACCAGTGGCTGGCGCGGCCGCTCCTTCTCACTCGGCATTGCCGACGCCGTCACCGTGCTGGCGCGGACTGGCGCCGAGGCCGATGCGGCGGCGACGCTCATTGCCAACGCCGTCGACCTGCCCGGCAATCCCGATATCAAGCGCACTCCCGCACACGAACTGTCGCCCGACACAGATCTCGGCGCGCGGCTTGTGACACAAGGCGTCGGCACGCTTGCACTTGGCGAAGTGGCGCGGGCGCTGGACAATGGCCTTGCTGTCGCCGAAGATTTTCGCCGGCGCGGCCTGATTGCCGCATCGGCGCTGTTTCTTGGCGGTGAGGCCCGCATCAGTGGTTCAATGGCGCTTGCCGCGCCCAACAAAAGTCCAGGGAAGGAAGTTGCCCATGCCTGAGTTTCCGATCCGCAAGATCGCGGTTCTGACCGAAGAGATATTTCACGAGGGCGGACCGGTCGCAAAAGTGCCGCGCCGCCGCGCCGCCGCCATGGCGCTGGTCAAGAATCCGTTCGCTGGACGCTATGTCGAGGACTTGCAGAGCGCCATGGACGACCTCAAGCCGCTCGGCCTGCTGCTCGCCGACCGGTTGATTGCGGCGCTCGGCGGTGACGTGAAACAGATCGACGGCTATGGCAAGGGCGCCATCGTCGGCACCGCCGGCGAGCTGGAGCACGGTGCGCTTTGGCATGTACCGGGCGGCTACGCCATGCGCGAGCGGCTCGGCGACGCCAAGGCGATCGTGCCGTCGGCCAAGAAGGTCGGCGCCTTCGGCTCTCGGCTTGATGTGCCGCTCGGTCACATCAACGCTGCCTATGTGCGCAGCCATTTCGACGCCATGGAAGTCGGCATCAGCGATGGTCCGCGCCCCGAGGAGATCCTGTTCTGCCTCGCCATGACCTGCGGCCCCCGCGTGCATGACCGCATGGGCGGCCTCGCGGCCGACGGTATCAAGGCCTGGGACGGGCTGCGGTGAGCGCCGAGGACAACCTGCTCAAGCTGGTCGAGGCCGAAGAGGCCGACGATCACGATTACCACCTGCAGGAGCAGGTCGGTTTCATCCTGCGCAAGGCGCACCAGCGCCATGTCTCGATCTTCGCCGCGCATATCGCCGACCTGACGCCACCGCAATTCGCGGCACTCGCCAAGCTGCGCGATGTCGGCGAGACCTCGCAGAACCAGCTGGGCACGCTGATCGCCATGGACGCTGCGACGGTGAAGGGCGTGATCGACAGGCTGAAGGCGCGCGGCCTGGTCGAGCTCTCAAAGCATGAAGTCGACAAGAGGCGGCTGCTGGTCAATCTGACGGCGGAAGGCCGCGACGCAATCGAGCGCCTGATCCCGCTCGCGCGTGAGATCACTCGGGAAACGCTAGAACCGCTCTCGCCCAAGGAGATCGCCACCTTCATGAAGCTGCTGGCCAGGCTGGCGTAGGTCGATCCTGCCGGGCGCCCAGAGGCACCCGGCAGGGAAGTCTCGCCTCAGAGGCCGTTGTCCTTCAGCACCTGAGCGGCATTCTCCTTGGTGATCTTCTGCGTCGGCAAGGTGATGGTCTTTTCAACCTTCTCGCCGTTCAGGAACTTGATCGCCTGCCGCAGCCCTTCGGCGCCCGGCGTCACATAGGTGAAGGTCGCCGTCAGTTCGCCCTTGTTGACCAGCTGCACGCCTTCATTGGGCAGGCCGTCGATGCCGATGAACTTGATGTCCTTCTCGCGGCCGACATCCTTGGCGGCGAGATAGGCGCCATAGGCCATCGGGTCGTTGTGGCCGTAGACGAGATCGATCTTCTCGTTGTTGCGCAGCGCGGTCGCCATGATGTTGTAGGCCTGGTCCTGCTTCCAGTCGCCGGACTGCTGGTCGAGCAGATATTTGATGCCCGGCTCCTTGTCGGTGAATTCATGGAAACCGTCATGGCGGTCATGCGCCGGCTCGGTGCCCATGCCGCCCCAGATCTCGACGACATTGCCGGCGGCCTTGCCCTTGCCGCCCAGCAGCTCGACGGCATATTCGCCGGCCGCGCGGCCGATCAGCTTGTTGTCGCCACCGACGAACTGGGTGAAGTCCTTGGTGTCGACATTGCGGTCGAGCACGAAGACCGGGATCTTGGCGTCGATAGCCTGCTGCACGACGCCGGTCAGGCCTGCCGATTCCTTTGGCGAAATCAGCAGCGCGTCGACTTCCTGGCGGATCAGATTCTCGACATCGGCGACCTGCTTCTCGGTTTTGTCCTCGCCGTCGGTGACGATCAGCTCGACATTCGGATGCTTGGCGGCCTCGGCCAGGATGTCCTTGTTGAACTGGGCGCGCCACGGTTCGATGGTGGTCACCTGCGAAAAGCCGATCTTCCACTTCTTGTCCTGCG
Organism: Mesorhizobium sp. PAMC28654; assembly: GCF_020616515.1. GTDB lineage: Bacteria > Pseudomonadota > Alphaproteobacteria > Rhizobiales > Rhizobiaceae > Mesorhizobium. The sequence continues at coordinate 3,673,807 of NZ_CP085135.1, read as the reverse complement.
CATAGGCGTGGCCGGTGGTCAGCAGCGCCGTCGTGGTCAGCAGTGCCGCGGTGACGGCGGCAAGCTTCAGCATGTCACGTCGTGTCATTTCTTGTTTCCTCCAAGATTTAGAGACGGGGTCTCTTGTGACGGCCGCTTTGCCGCGGTCGTTTCCTTGTGCGCCGCTTGCCCGCCGGGCAGGCGCAGATAGGCCAGGAGATCACCGGCGTTGCGCTCCTGCACGAGCACGGTGCCGATGATGATCATCCCCTTCAGCACCAACTGAAGGTTCGAATTGATGTTGTGCAGTTGCAGGATGTTGGAGAGCAGGCCGAAGATCAGCACGCCGCAGAATGTGCCGGTGAGGCTGCCGCGTCCACCCATCAGGCTGGTGCCGCCGATGACCACGGCGGCGATGGCGTCGAGCTCCAGCCCGGCGCCGGCATCCGGCTTGCCCTGCCGGTATTGCGCGACATAGAGCACGGCGGCGATGCCGGCGAGCAGGCCGGACACGGCGTAGGTGACGATTTTCACACGTCCAGCCGCGATGCCCGAAAGCCGCGCCGCCTCCTCATTGCCGCCGATGGCATAGACGTAGCGGCCGAAGGGCGTGAAGCGCAGCACCGCGCCGTAGATCAGGATCGCACCGAGGAAGAACAGGCCGGGCATCGGGATGACACCGAACACCAGCGAGCGCAGCATCTCGAAATCGGCGGTGGCGTTCGAGCCGGTATAGACCGGCAGCACCGCATTGTTCTGGCCGGCGGTCAGCCGGGCAATGCCCAGCGCCGTCACCATCATCGCCAGCGTGACGATGAAAGGCTGCAGCCGCCCGGCAACGATGATGAAGCCGTTGATCGCGCCAAACAGCAGGCCGACACATGGCGCCACCAGCAGCACGCCGAGCACACCAAACTTGGTGTCGATCTGCGGCAGCAGGAACCACAGCACGAGGCAGCACAGGATCACCCCGGCGATAGCGGGCGTGACCAGTCCGCGAACGCCATCCAGCTTGACATCGCGCGCGGCGTCGGCGCGGGATTTCGCAAGGTTGAGGAAGATGAAGCGGGTGACGACGAAGCCGAGGCAAAGCGCCGTCACGGCGACAGTCGGCACGCCGAGCACGACCGCCGGCGTCACGCCCGGAACCGTCAGCAGCATGGCGCAGACCACCGAGCAGATCGCCATCAGCGAGCCGACCGAAAGGTCGATGCCGCCGGTGATGATCACCGCCGTCATGCCAGTGGCGATCAGGCCGGTTGTCGACACCTGGCGCAGCACGTCGAGCAGATTGCCATAGGACAGGAAGATGTTATTGCCCTTGGAACTGATCGGCGAGCCCAGAACGCCGATCAGGAAGATGGCGATCAGACCCCAGTAAAGCTTGGTGCGGGACAGGAGTTTCAGGGCATTCATGCGGCTGGTCTCGATATCGTCCGTCGGGGTGCCGCGAGGCGCATGATCGCCTCTTCGCTGGCCGCATCGCGGGAAAGAATGCCTGTCTGGCGGCCGTCGGCCATCACCAGGATGCGGTCGGAGAGATGCAGAAGCTCGGGCAGTTCGGAACTGATGACGGCGATGGCGAGGCCGTCCCGCGCCAGCTTGAAGATGAGGTCGTAGATCTCGCGCTTGGCACCGACGTCGATGCCGCGCGTCGGCTCGTCCAGCAACAGTACCCTTGGCCTCGTCGCCAGCCACTTGCCGATGACGACCTTCTGCTGGTTGCCGCCGGACAGCGTGCCGGCTGGCTGGTCGATGGTCCCGCAGCGGATGCCGAGCGCTTTGACCGCATGCCGCGCCAGTCCCTGTTCGCCGGCTAATGCGCGGATGCCAAACCGCGCCAGCGCACCGACCAGCGGCAGCGCGACATTGTCGGTGATCGACGCCTGCAGATGCAGGCCTTGCGTCTTGCGGTCCTCGGTCACCAGCGCGATGCCCAGCCGCCTTGCGTCGCGGGGTGAGCGGATATCCACGGGCGCATCGTCGATCCGGATTTCGCCGCCGGTGCGACCGTCGCTGGAGCCGAAAATCGCTTCCAGGATCTCGGTACGGCCCGAGCCCAGCAGCCCGCCTATGCCGAGGATTTCGCCGGCGGCAAGATCGAAGCTGATACCATCGATCACAAGCCGCCAGCCTTGACGGTCGGGTTTCGCCAAGGACAGGTTGCTGACCGAAAGCACAACCTTGCCGCCGGGATCCCGCTCATCTTGGGAGGATGCGAGCAGGTCCCGCCCGACCATCGCCGAAATGATGGCATTCTCGTCCAACTCGTCCATCGACTCGGTCAACACATGGCGTCCGTCGCGAAACACGGTGACGCGATTAGCGAGATGCATGACTTCATCGATGCGGTGCGAGATGTAGACGATGGCGACGCCGCTTTCGGCAAGCTGGCCGATGATCCGGAACAGCCTTTGGCATTCGGCTGGCGACAGCGCCGAGGTCGGTTCATCCATGATCAGGATGCGCGCCGACATCGACAAGGCCTTGGCGATCTCGACCAATTGCTGCTCGCCGACACGCAGGGAACCGACAGGCGCCGCCGGATCGAGTTCGATGCCGAGCCTCTGCAGCAATGCTGCGGCTGCGCGGCTGCTCGCCTTGCGGTCGACGATCAGCCCGGCGATCAGCTTCTCGCGCCCGAGAAAAATATTGTCGGCGACGCTGAGCTCAGGAACCAGGTTGAGTTCCTGATGGATGATGGCGATGCCGGCATCCTCGGCGTCACGAACGCCTGTGAAGCTGACCATGCTGCCGTCGATGCGGACCGTGCCGTCATAGCCGGTATAGACGCCGGAGAGGATCTTCATCAGCGTCGATTTGCCGGCGCCGTTTTCGCCCATCAAGGCGTGGACCTCGCCGCGACGCAGGTCGAAGCCGACATCGGTAAGCGCTGCGATGCCGCCGAAGCTCTTGGAAATATGCTCCGCGCTCAGGACCGTGTCCGAGCGATCCGGCGCTACCGCATTGTGCTCCGACGAAAGGGAATGGCCGTGTTCCATGACAATGGCGGCCTCCCTTCCGTCGTCGTCAAATCTCGTCAAACGCTAATCTAAACGTTTCGATCGTGTCAAGCCGATATCTGATAACGCAGGATTGACCCATTTCAATTCTTGCGAAAAACCGTTGCATTCCGTAGGTATGGCAAACGAAAGGGTGGCGAAACGTTTCGAAAATGGCAGAATCCAAGCGGACAAGGCAGCGAAAATCCACTGCCCCCACCATGCTTCATGTGGCCGATGCGGCGCGTGTCTCGGTCGCCACGGTGTCGGCGCTGATCAACGGCACGGCGACCGTCAGTCCGGAGCTCAGCCAGCGCATCGAACAGGCGATCCGCGATATCGGTTACAAACGCAACGCGATCGCCCGCAGCCTGAAGATGGGCACGACGCGCACCATCGGCCTGACCGTCCCGCACATCACCAACCCGTTCTTCACCGATGTCGTCTCGGTGATCCAGCAGGCCTTCGACCGTGCAGGCTATGCGGTCATGCTGTGCTGCACCGATGAAGATCTGAACACCCAGGACGACCAGATCAGGCTGCTGCTCGACCGCATGGTCGACGGGCTGATCGTGGCGCGCGTCGGCGACGGTGCGATCCTCAAGGGGATCGTCGATGACGCCAATGTGCCCGTGGTGCTGCTCGACCGCATCTGCGAAGGCGTCGACACCGATACGGTGGTCCTCGACAACCAGCGCGCCGTGTTCGACGCGATCACCTACCTGATCAATCTTGGCCATCGACGCATCGGCTACATCACCGGCACATCCGATATTTCACCCATGCATGACCGCATGGCGGGATATCGCGAGGCGCTTCACGCCGCCGGCCTGCCGATAGCGGAGGAGTTGATTCGCTCCGGCAATTTCCACGAGATCGACGGCTACAACGCCACCATGCAACTGCTGTCCTCGCATGATCGGCCAAGCGCGATCTTCTCGGCCAACAACCCGATGGTCATCGGCACGATGAAGGCGATCCGCGACATCGGGCTGTCCTGCCCGGAGGATATTTCGGTTGCTTGCTTCGACGATTTTCCGTGGTCGGACGTCTTTCAGCCGCAACTGACCACCGTGGCGCAGCCGGTGCAGGCGATCGGCGAGCAGGCGGCCAATCTTCTGCTTGATCGTCTCGCCGGCAACAGAGACGCGCCGCCGCGCAAGCTGGTCCTCAAGGGCCGCCTGATGATCCGCAACTCATGCCGTCCGCTGGGAGCGATTGCACAGAGCGCCTGATCTCGACCGGGCAGGTCAGAGTTTGAAGGCGTTCGTGCAGAGCTCTTGCAGTTTCGGAAAGATGTCCTTTCCACCGGCGATCACCAGTGTTCCGTCCTGCAGCACCGTCTTCGGGTCCGGTGTCACGATCGCACCGCCGGCTTCCTCGACCAGCAGCAGACCGGCCAGGCAGTCCCATGCGTTCATGTGCTCTTCGACATAGCCAAGCAGCCTGCCGGCGGCCGCATAGGCCAGCATCAGCGCGCCGGACGCATTGCGGAAGAATACGCCGCCTTCCGCCAGGATGAGGCGGATCAGCACGCCGATATTATCGGCCTCGGCCCGGTTCGAAAACCCGGTTCCCACCGACCCTTCCTCAAGGCTGGTGGCGGTGCTGGCCTTGATCGGCCTGCCATTGACGAATGCGCCACCGCCACGCCGGCAATGGAATGTCTCGCCGGTCGACGGCTCATGGATCACGCCGACGACGGTTTGCCCATCCTTGGCGCAAGCAATCACCACGGCCCAGGCCGGAATCCCACGCACGAAATTCGCGGTGCCGTCGATGGGATCGATCACCCAGACATATCCCGTCGATCCGGCAACGCTGGCATGTTCCTCGCCGACGATGCCATCCTGCTTGTATTCGGCGGCGATGGCGGCGCGCACGAACAGCTCCACCTCGCGGTCACCATCCGAGACCAGATCCTGGTGGCCCTTGCTCTCGATGATCAAGCTGTCGAGGTCGCGGAAATATTTCAGCCCGAGTTCGCCCGCGCGCCGCGCCAATTCGATGGCGAATTGCATTCGCGCGTCATGGTCATTTTTCACAGGCGGGACTCGATCTTGAGGGAGATGTTCCGCCCTTAGCAAAAGGATGCCGTCGGCAAAAGTGTCCTGAAGCAATTCCGGCAAAAAGTGGGAACGGCTCCGCGCCCGGAATTGCAGGAAAACAGATAGTTAGGCGGCTTCCGCCAGGGATTTGTGGGCGTCGGCCAGGATCTCGAAGGACTGCAAGCGTGCGGCATGGTCGAAGATCTGCGCGGTGACCATCAGCTCGTCGGCGCCGGTGCGCCGCACGAAGGCGTCGATGCCTTGTCTTACCGTTTCCGGGGAGCCGACCACGGCGCAGGACAGCGCCTGCCCAAGCATGCTCTTGGCCATCGGGTCGAGATCGCGTTCATAACCCTCGACGGGGGGCGGCAGCCTGCCGGGGCGGCCGGTGCGCAGATTGACGAAGGCCTGCTGCAGCGAGGTGAACAGCAACCGCGCCTCGGCGTCGGTGGCGGCGGCAAAGACGTTGAGGCCGAGCATGACATAAGGCTTGTCGAGCTGTTCCGACGGCTGGAAACGCGAGCGGTAGATGTCGAGCGCCTGGTCGAGCTCGGCCGGCGCGAAATGCGATGCAAAAGCGTAGGGCAGGCCGAGCATGGCGGCGAGCTGCGCGCCATAGAGGCTGGAGCCGAGAATCCAGACCGGCACGTTCTGGCCCTCGCCGGGCACGGCGCGGATGCGCTGGCCCTCTTCGGCCGGCTGGAAATAGCCCATCAGCTCGATGACATCCTGCGGGAAATTGTCGACGCCGGCCTCGAGATTGCGGCGCAGTGCGCGTGCGGTGCCCATGTCGGTGCCGGGCGCGCGGCCGATGCCGAGATCGATACGGCCGGGATAAAGAGCAGCCAGCGTGCCGAACTGCTCGGCGATGACCAGGGGCGAATGGTTGGGCAGCATGATGCCGCCGGCGCCGACGCGAATGGTTTTCGTGCCGCCGGCGACATGGCCAATGACGACGGCCGTGGCCGCGCTTGCGATACCCGGCATGTTGTGGTGCTCGGCCAGCCAGTAGCGCTTGTAGCCCAGCCGCTCGGCATGGCGGGCGAGATCGAGCGAATTGGCCAGCGACCGTGAGGCATCGCTGCCTTCGACGATTGGTGACAGGTCGAGAACTGAGAGAGCGGCCATTGTCTAGGACTCCACGATTTTCTTCTGCCGTAGCTTGGCCTGGAAGGCCGCACGGTCTGGGATGATGATTTCGAGCAGATGCTCCAGCGTCTCCGTCAGCTCGGCCGCTGTCGCCATCTCCTTCTGCTCGGTGCGGCCACCAAGATGATGGATCGACAGCCGGTTGCCACGAAGCGCGTAACGCCGGTCGGGCAACGCGCGTGCCGCGACGATGGTGGACAGGAAATGCGAGGTTGGATGGGTCGACAGGAAATAGTTGGCGACCGAATAATCGATCTCATGCTGCGGCTGCATGTCGAAGCGGTAGAGTGTGCGCCAATCGCCGCCAACATTGGCCTGCAGCCGAAAGTGATCGTCCGTCTCGACGACGCGAAACGTTTCATGGGGCGTCTGCTGTTCCAAGCCCGGTGCGAGCAGCAACGGCGCGGTCAGGGTCATCCCGCCAAAGCCGACATCTGCGATGTGGGTTCGGCCACCGAGTTCCACACGCAGCAGCATGTGGCTACGCGTGGTGACGGCATCCTCGGGCTGGCCCCATAGCACGCGCGCGGCGAGACCGCTGACCTCGAAACCGAGCGCCTTCAGCGCATGCATGAAAATGAGATTGTGCTCGAAGCAATAGCCGCCACGGTGATCGGCGATGATCTTCTTCTGCAACGAGGCGAGGTCAAGCCGCACCGGCTGGCCTAGGAAAGGATCGACATTTTCGAAGGGGATCGCTTGCGGGTGCCGCTGATGCAGCGCCTGCAGCGTTTCCAGCGACGCGTCGCTCCCGACGGTGTGGCCGATGCGGGCGAAATAGGCGTCGATATCGAAGACGGCATCGGTCATGGGAAGGTCCGGACAGTTACCGGCTCGATATAGGCATTCAGTTCGGGCGTCGCAAACAATGGGGCGCCGATCTATCCGGCTTTGTGGGCCTCCTCGACGGGCTCTTCGTCGACCACGGTCGTCTGCTGCGCCGCCAGGAAATTGCCGACATGGGTCAGGCCGTCGAAATGGTCGCAGAACACCTTGATGACGACCAGCAGCGGCACCGCCATCAATGCGCCGACGAAGCCCCACAGCCATGACCAGAAGGCGATGGCGATGAAGATCGCCACCGCGTTGATCTCGAGGCGCCGGCCGACCACCATGGGCGTCACGAACTGGCCTTCGATGATGTCGCACAAAAGCACGAAGGCCGGCGCCAGCAACGCATAGGAGATCGAGTCGAAGCTGATCAGGGCGATGACCGCGACAAGCACGAGGGTCATCAGTGCCCCGACATAGGGCAGGAAATTGAGAAGGGCCGCGGCGGCGCCCCATACCAACGGATTGGGCATTCCAAGCGCCCACAGGCCAAGGCCGATGACGGTGCCGAGACCGGCATTGATGATCGTCACGGTGAGCAGATAGTGCGAGATTTCGCGCTCGACGTCGAAGACGACGCGCAGCGCCCGCTTCTTCTCACTGAGGCTGGTGAATGACTGGATGATCTTTTCATAGAACATCGTGCCCGAGGCGAGCAGGAACAGCGACAGCACGAAGATGATGGTGAAGCTTGTGCCAGCCGACAGCACATTGCTGGCTGCCGAGGACAGGATGCCGGACTGCGCCATCGCCACCCTCTGGATGCCGGGTTCCTGGGTTGTCTCGGTCAACCCTTCCAGCTGGTGCGAAATCTCCATGATCTTCTCGAACGGACGGCGCAACTGCGCCAGGCGCTCCGTCAATTGCTGGCCGATCGCGGAGGTGTTGTTGATGAGATCGATGACCGGGCCGCTCAGGAGATAGCCGGCGCTGACGACGATGAAGAGCGACAGAACCACCAGAAGGGTCGCCGACAGCGCTTCGGGGATGCCGCGTTTGCGCAGGAAGCGGACGATCGGCGTCAGCGTCAGCGCTAGCAGGAACGCCAGGATCACCGGCATGAAGAAGGCCTTGGCGAAGTAGAGCGCGTAGATGGCCATGAAGATGAATATGCCGATGAGCAGCGAACGCATGAGCTGCATGTCCGCGCGCACCTCGACCCGGGCGTCGTTGGAAATCTGCGTGCCGGCCCCAGAGGCCGCGGGTTCAACTTTCATCATGCCCCTCACAAGCCCATCCCGCGACCATCGACGCGTCGCAGGCTTGCTTCGAAACGCGAAATCCGCTGCGAGGTTCCATGAGCCGGCTTTGGGACGTGGCCTTGCCCACGTCCCTCCGAGAGCGCTCGGCGCTATCCGGCGTGCGGCTCGTTGAAGTCAGGCGACCGGCGCAACCAGGGCGGGAATGGCCTTTGCCGTTTCCTTGCGCACGATCGGCGCCACCCTGGTGCCGTAGAGCTCGATCGCCTTCATGATCTTGGCGTGCGGCATGGTGCCGATCGCCATCTGCAACAGAAAGCGGTCGTTGCCGAAGATCTTGTTCTGGGCGACGATCTTCTCGGCCACCTGTTCGGGGTTGCCGACGAACAGCGCGCCCTTCGGACCACGCGACTGGTCGAAATGGGCCCGCGACGTCGGGCCCCAGCCACGCTCGCGGCCGATGCGATTCATCACCTCTGCCTGCGGGCCATAGAAATCATCGGCCGCCTGCTCGGTCGTCTCGGCGATGAAGCCGTGCACGTTGATGCTGGTGGCGAGTCCTGCCGGGTCACTGCCGGCCCGATTGGCGGCTTCCCGGTAGATATCGAACAGCGGCGCGAACCGAGCGGGCTCGCCGCCTATGATGGCAAGCGCCAAGGGCAGGCCGAGCGCGCCGGCCCGAGCGGCCGATTGCGGCGTGCCGCCAATCGCGATCCACACCGGCAACCTGTCCTGGAAGGGACGCGGATAGACGCCGCGATCGTTGATCGGTGAACGCAGATTGCCGGACCATGTGACCTTCACGCTGTCGCGGATGGCAAGCAGGAGGTCGAGCTTTTCGGCAAAGAGCTCGTCATAGTCCTCGAGATTGTAGCCGAACAACGGGAAGGACTCGATGAACGAGCCGCGCCCGGCCATGATCTCGGCCCGTCCACCTGACAGAAGGTCGAGTGTCGCGAACTGCTGGAAGACGCGAACCGGATCGTCGGAAGACAGCACGGTGACGGCGCTGGTCAGCTTGATACGCTTGGTGCGTTCGGCCGCCGCCGCCAGAGCCACGACCGGCGCCGAAGCGGCGTAGTCGGGGCGATGATGCTCGCCCAGTCCAAAAACATCGAGCCCGACCTGGTCGGCCAGCTCGACCTCCTCGATCAGGTTGCGCAGCCGCTCATAGGGGCCGATTGCATTGGGGCCCGGTTCCGGGCTGACGTCAGCAAAAGTGTAGAGACCGAGTTCCATGTCGTATCATCCTGGTGGGCGAATCCCATAATTCGCACAGTGTGAAGCTGGTGTGACGAATGAACTTTGGATTTGCCACACCAGTGTCTTGTTTGTTGGGCTAGACGTAACGATCCGCCTACGGCGCTGCCAGAGGGGCGGCGGTGAACAGTGCATGTCGGTTTCGGTCAAAAAGGCGTCTCCCGGCTGCAACAGCCCAGAATTTCATGGCTGTCATGCCGTTTTGGCGCTTGAACTCTCGGTTTTCGCGCGTATGTAAGCGTCGCGAATTGACTTCAGGGAAGTGGACTTGGCTATCTACAGGGAAAAAGACGTTTTCGAGCGGCGCAATACCGCGAACGAGGCAAAGAAGGCGCTTCTGGAGCGCTTCAAGGCAAAGCCGGCAGCAGACGATCCTGCTGTGCTGGCACGCCAGGCTGAACGCAAGGCAATCCTAGAGGCTCGTGCAATACGTGAGGCCGAGAAGGTCAAGCTGAAGCAGGAGAAGCAGGCACGCGAGGCGATCGAGAAAGCCGAGCGCGAAGCTGCGGCCGAAGCAGCGCGCATTGCCGCCGAAGAAGCAGCACAGGCGGAAGCCAACCTTCGGGAATCCGAAGAGAACGAGCGCATTGCCCGTTTTCTCGCCGATGAGGCCGAACGCAAGGCCAAGCGCGACGCACGCTATGCGGCGCGCAAGCAGCGCACCGGCAGGACGCCCCCGGGCTTCTCCGCCCGCTAGCCGTTCGAGGCAATTGAAGATCAGGGTCGCCTCGCAGCGGCCCAGAACATGCTTGTGCTGCGAAACTGGATCTCGCCCATCCAAAGGGGTCATGGCCAAGCTGGTTGACCATGATCTTTCCGACCGGGCACGGGCATGCCTTTGGGGGTTACGCCGCGAGCTTCAATCCCATGATGCCGCAGACGATCAGCGCGATGCAGCCCAGGCGGACAGCGGTCGCGGGCTCGCCCAGCAACCAGATGCCGAGCAGCGCCGTGCCGACAGTGCCGATGCCGGTCCACACCGCATAGGCCGTGCCCACCGGCAGCGCCTTGAGCGCCAGGCCGAGCAAGGCAAGGCTGACGATCATCGAGGCAACCGTCAGGACGGTTGGCAACGGTTTTGAAAATCCGTCAGTGTATTTGAGGCCGATCGCCCAGCCGATTTCGAACAGGCCGGCGATAAAAAGAAAAATCCAGGACATCGGAACGCTCCGTCAGGTTAGCGGGTCGTCCCGGCCGGTTTTCGAGGAAAGTGCGAGGCCGTCCTCGCCGCGTCGATATAGGGGCTCTTGCGCGCTCAATCAACAATTTCCGCGGGGAACACCCAACGTCGAAGCGGCGCACGAACCTTTCTGAAAATCAGATTCCGATTTTCGGGCCCATGCGCCGCTTCGGATCAAAGCATGCCGAAAGAAATGGCCGGGCCTACTTGTCCTTGAGCTTCATCGCCTTGACCGGCGGCGCCTTCAGGGCCGGGGCCGGGGCGGGCTTCTTCGCATCCTTCTTCGGCTTGCGGGCTTCCTTGCCTGCCTTCATCGCGCCTTTAGCCATGATTCGTTCCTCCGTTGATGATGCCGAAGTGAAACAAGAGATTGGCTCCGCCGCAAGAGGTTGCTGCCTTTCATTGGCTTGCCTCGGTAGCCGTCAACGACTTTTCTATTCCCCTCGCAAACGACGCGCGTCCGTGTCATGTTCTTCTTCGCACTGCAGCATCGATCGTGCCTTCGCCGGGCGATGAAAGGGCAGTCCGGTCAGGATGACAATGCGTATCCATATCGGCTGCGAGATGGCCTTCGACTTCCCGCAGGAAACGCCGCTGATCGCGATGCTCAACGTCCACTATTCCCGCGCCTCCGATCTTGAGCGGCCGGATTTCCTGATCTCCAATCCACCGGTGCCGATCCAGAGCTATCGCGACAGTTTCGGCAACTGGTGCAGCCGTTTTGTCGCGCCGGCTGGCCGGTTCTCCTTCGGCACGGACGCCGTGATCCGCGATCCCGGCACCTTCGAAATGGGCGACCTTATGGCCTGGCAGCACGAAGTGCGCGACCTGCCGTCGGATACGCTGTTGTTCCTGCTGCCGAGCCGCTTTTGCGAAAGCGATCTGCTGGCGAACGAGGCGTGGCGGCTGTTCGGCAACACGCCGCTTGGCATTCCACGCGTGCAGGCGGTCTGCGATTTCGTCCACAATCATATCGTCTTCAGCTACGGCAATGCGCGGCCGACGCGCACCGCGGCGGAGGCCTATCGGGAACAAAGCGGTGTGTGCCGCGACTTCGCGCATCTCGCTGTCACCTTCTGCCGGGCGCTCAACATCCCGACGCGCTACTGCACCGGCTACATCAGTGACATCGGTCTTCCCAAGCCGTGGTCGAGCATGGATTTCGCCGCCTGGATGGAGGTCTATCTCGGCGGCCGCTGGCACGTCTTCGACCCGCGCAACAATTCGCCGCGCATCGGCCGTATCCGCATTGCCTCCGGCCGCGATGCCGCCGATGTGCCGTTGACCCATATTTTTGGACCCGGCACGCTTGCCGGCTTCAAAGTGTGGACCGACGAGATCGTCGAGTAGCCGGCGTACCCGCGAGTCTTTGACGCCGACGTGAACGACCTGACGGTTCGCGCGTTGTGATGCCTGTGGAGCATCGGCGGCAGGGCCGCTAGACTTTGTTTGACGCAATTCCGGACGGAAAACCGTTTCACACTTTTCCTGGAGTTGCTCTGGGCGCCTCGAAGGGGACGACAAAGCATGGCCGGGCATGGCGGCTCGAAAAAGGTCATCTACGCGGCGCTCGCCGGCAATCTTGCGATCGCACTGACCAAATTTGGCGCCGCCTTCCTCACCGGCAGTTCGGCGATGCTGTCGGAAGGCGTGCACTCGCTGGTCGATACCGGCAATGGCGGCCTGCTGCTCTACGGCATGCATCGTGCCGCGCGACCGGCGGATCGGACGCATCCGCTGGGTCATGGCCGCGAGCTCTATTTCTGGAGTTTCATCGTTGCGTTGCTGGTCTTCGCGCTCGGCGCTGGAGTGTCGTTCTACGAGGGTGTGACCCACATCATGGCACCTGAGCCGATCGCCAACGCCAAGGTGAACTACATTGTGATCGCGATATCGGCGCTGTTTGAAGGTGCCTCGTGGCTAGTGGCGCTGAAAGAGTTCCGCAAGAGCAAGGGCAAGCTCGGTTGGTTCGCCGCGATACACCGGAGCAAGGATCCAAGCGTCTATACCGTTCTGTTCGAGGACAGCGCGGCGCTTTTGGGTCTGGTCGTCGCCTTTGCAGGGATCTTGGCGGCGGAACTGCTGGACATGCCGGCGCTCGATGGCGCCGCCTCGGTAGGGATATCGCTGATCCTCGCGGCGACGGCAATCTTCCTGACACGCGAGAGCAAGAGCCTGCTGATGGGCGAGCCGGCGTCGCCCGAGGTGCAGAGGAAGGTGCTGGCCATCGCTCAGGAGGATCCGGCGGTGCAGCAGGCCAACGGCATACTGACGCTCCATATGGGTCCCGAAGAGATCGTCGCCGGCCTCAGCATCGAATTCGAGGATCATGTGTCGGCGCCCGAGATAGAGGCTTGTGTCGAGCGCATCGAAGCACGGCTGAAGAAAGAGATGCCGGAGATCATCAGGCTGTTCGTCAAGCCGCAGACCACTGGCACCTGGGAGAAACGGCGCAAGGTCATTGAAGCAGCCTCTGGAGAAGAGCTGGCTTGAACAGGGCGGAAATTGCATGGCGCGGCCAGCGCCGGCTATCATCAAGAGAACGCCATCAGGGAGAGCAGACATGAAAATCGACGGCGGCTGCCATTGCGGCGCCATCACCTACCAGGCGGAGGTCGATCCTGAAAAGACCTCGATCTGCCACTGCACGGACTGTCAGAAGCTGACCGGTACGGCTTTTCGTGTATCGGTGCGGGTGCCCCAGGAGAACTACCGGATCACCAAGGGCGCGCCAAAGGTCTACGTCAAGACCGGCTCCAGCGGCGCCAAGCGTGCCCAGGGCTTTTGCGGCGAGTGCGGCTCCCATCTCTACGCGACATCGGTTGGCGATGGGCCAAAGGTCTACGGCATCCGGGTCGGCACGGCGCGGCAGCGCGATGAACTGGTTCCCAAAACGCAATACTGGCACCGCTCGGCACTGCACTGGTTGCCGGAACTTCAGGGCACGACGATCGTGGAGGAGCAGTAGCGGACCGCAGGCGGTTCAGTCGTCGCCTTCGACGACCCTCAGCCTGAGCTGTCCCGTTTTCGAATCGGCGGAGCGCGCGCCTGCATCGGCCTTTGCGGCGGGAGCCCGTGACGCGGCGTCCGGGCCGGTATCGCCGTCGTGTTGCGCGCCGAACTCCAGCGCCTCGATCTTCTGGCCGCGCTTGGTCACTTTGGACGTCGAAACGAGGATGTCGTCGACATCCTTGGCGGATTGGCCGAAATGGACCTGCAGCTTGCGCACGCGCTCGTCGAGACGCCCGACATCCTCCATCAACCGGATGACCTCCCCCTGGATCAGATGCGCCTGTTCGCGCATGCGCGCATCCTTGAGGATCGCCTGGATCACCTGGATAGACAGCATCAGCAGCGACGGCGAGACGATGACGATGCGGGCGCGGTGCGCCTTGTGGACGATGGCCTCGAAATTCTCGTGGATCTCGGCGAACACCGATTCCGATGGCACGAACATGAAGGCGGTGTCCTGCGTCTCGCCCTGGATCAGGTATTTTTCGGAGATATCGCGGACATGGATCTCGATGTCGCGGCGGAAGGCCTGCGCGGCGACCTTCTGCAGGTCGGCGCCGTCAGCGGCGCGGATGGCATTCCAGGCTTCCAGCGGAAATTTGGCATCGATGGCAAGCGAGGGCGCGCCGTTCGGCATCTTCACCAGGCAATCGGGCCGGCTGCCATTCGACAAGGTCGCCTGGAATTCGTAGGCGCCATGCGGCAGTCCGTCGGCGACGATCGCCTCCATGCGCGACTGGCCGAAAGCGCCGCGCGTCTGCTTGTTGGAGAGGATCGCCTGCAATTGCACGACCTGGCCGGCAAGCGACTGGATGTTGCCTTGCGCGACATCGATGATCGCCAGCCGTTCCTGCAACTTGGCCAGACTCTCATGTGTCGATTTGGTCTGCTCGGTCATGGTCTGGCCAAGGCGGCCGGTCATGGCGTCGAGCCGCTGCCCGATTGATTGCGTCAGCTCTGCCTGCCTCGCGCCGAACACTTCGGCGATGGCCCCCATGCGGCCCTGCATCTCGGCCTGGCTCTGCAAAATGCCGGCCATGCGGGCCTCGGCATCGCGGGCAAGGTCGGCGGCTTCCGTTGCCGCAATGGTCCGCGCCCGGGCTGATCGCCACAACGCGACGACGAGCGTCACCACCAGGCCAAGAAACAGGATCGCGCCGAAAGCCAGGGCGAGGCCAAGCGTGACCGTGGTGGCACCAAGCCGGGCTATGGGCTGTGAAAGGATTGGTGCCAGGTCATTCATGTGGACAGCATAGATGATTCGGCATGTCCGAACAGATCAAAACGTGAACGTTGGCCCGGCGCACCGGTTGACGCTTTTCGCAGGAGGTCTTAGGTGGAACGCCATGTCGATCAAGCCGCTCATCATCCTTCCCGATCCCATCCTGCGCCAGCTTTCCAAACCGGTGGAGCGCGTCGACGACGCTTTGCGCAAGCTTGCCGACGACATGCTGGAAACCATGTATGACGCGCCCGGCATCGGGCTGGCGGCGATCCAGATCGGCGAGCCGCTGCGCATGCTGGTGATCGACCTTGCCAAGGAAGACGAGACGCCGGCGCCGCAGATCTTCATCAATCCGGAAGTCCTCGAAAGCGCCGACCAGCGCTCGGTCTACGAGGAAGGCTGCCTGTCGATCCCCGACTATTATGCCGAGGTCGAACGCCCCGCCACTGTCCGGGTGAAATATCTCGACCGCGACGGCAAGCTCGCGGAGATCGAGGCCGAGGGGTTGATGGCGACCTGCCTGCAGCACGAGATCGATCATCTCAACGGCGTGCTCTTCATCGACTACATTTCGAAGCTGAAGCGCGACATGGTGGTGAAGAAGTTCAAGAAACTCGCCAAGGACAAGGTGCCGGGCAAGCTGGTGGGATAAGGCCCGCTCCGACCATCCTCCGCGCGTTCATGCCCGACCGGGTTGCTTTGTCCGTGGCCAGATCGTCGAATTTCGTTGAATGCAAGTCCGAGGATTGATATCAATGATATCAATCTGGAGTCATCGATGAGCGATATGCTGATCAGGGATATTCCCGAACCTTTGAAGCGAGAGATCGAACAGGCGGCGCGCAAGGGGGGGCAGAGCTTGTCGGGCAAGGCGATTGATCTTTTGCGCAAAGGCATAGTTGCGGAGAGAGAGGCCAAGCCGGAGCCGGCCGTTTCGGCATGGGATGCGATTCGCTCTGCATTCGCCGCTGAAAATGCAATTGGCGACGAGTTTGCAAAGATGATGGACGAAATCGAAGCGGACAGGAAACGCGACTTCGGTCGTCCCATCGAGGATTTCGAGTGATTGTCCTCGATACCAATGTTGTGTCCGAAGCCAGCAAGCCTGTGCACGATGCCAATGTTTCGGCGTGGTTTCGCAAACAGGATCTTCTCGAGCTTTACATGTGTGGCCCGGTCGTCATGGAACAGTCGTTCGGTGCGGAACGGTTTTTGAACAAGACGGAATCCGACCGCTATGTTCGCGTGCTGGACCAGCTGATCTCGCGGCAGTTTGCCGGTCGTATTGTGGAATTTTCCGGCTCGATCCCTCGGCTTGCCGGCAAGCTCCGGGCTGCACGGGAACGCAACGGCCGCCCTATCAGCCTTTCTGACGCCATGATTGCCGCTATTTGTCTCGCTCATGACGCCACGCTTGCGACTCGTAATGTTCGCGACTTCGATGGCCTTGACCTCAAGATGATAAACCCGTTTGAAGCGGATGCCTGAGCCGGTCACGGCGCGCAGAAGACAGGATATTGGAAGAAAAATGCCCCTTCGCGTCATCTTCATGGGCACGCCGGAATTTGCCGTGCCGACGTTGCGCGCGATCGCTGAAGCCGGGCATGTGATCCCAGCCGTCTATACGCAGCCGCCACGCGCCGCGGGCCGTCGCGGGCTGGAGCTGACGCCGTCGCCGGTCCAGCGTGAGGCGGAGCGGCTGGGCATCGAAGTAAGTACGCCGGTGTCGCTCAAGGGCGAGGCCGAGCAGGCCGCGTTTCGCGCCATCGGGGCCGATGTCGCCATCGTCGTGGCCTATGGGTTGCTTTTGCCCAAACCCGTTCTCGATGCGCCGAGGCTCGGTTGCCTCAACGGCCATGCCTCACTGTTGCCGCGCTGGCGTGGTGCTGCTCCCATCCAGCGCGCGATCATGGCTGGGGATACCGAAACCGGCATGATGGTGATGCGGATGGAGGAAGGTCTGGACACGGGTCCGGTGGCAATGGTTGAAACTGGTCATTGGACCCGATATAACAGCCGGCGATCTGCATGATCGGCTTATGGTTACCGGCGCTGCACTGATTGTGGAGGCGCTGGCGCGGCTGGAGAGCAATGCCCTGACATTTACCACGCAGGCAATGTCGGGGGTAACCTATGCGCGAAAGATCGATAAATCCGAGACGCGTGTGGACTGGACACGGCCTGCCGCCGAAGTCCACAATCATATTCGCGGCCTGTCGCCCTTTCCCGGCGCCTGGTCCGAGATTGAAATTGGCGGCCGTATGGAGCGGCTGAAACTGCTTCGCTCGACGCTTTCACAAGGCGCCGGCGAGTCGGGAGGAATTCTCGATGACCGGCTGACGGTCGCCTGCGGGGCAGGCGCGGTCAGGCTGGTCGAAGTTCAACGGGCGGGCGGAAAGCCCGCCGCCGCGCAGGAGTTTCTGCGCGGGGCCAAGATCGAAAAAGGAATGAAGTTCTCATGAGCATGATGTCAATACGCGCGGCGACGCCGCGGGACCGCGAGGCTATTCGCCTCGTCGAGGAACACGCCTTCGGCCAGCAGGCGGAGGCCGGACTGGTCGACGCGCTGGTCACCGGTGGCGATGCCGTCGTCGAACTGGTGGCGGAAGAAGATGGACAGGTCGTCGGCCATATCCTGTTTTCGCGGCTTTTCGTGTGGAATGGCGGCAAGGGTTTCCCGGCCGTGGCGCTGGCGCCGTTGGCGGTGGAGCCTTCGTTCCATGGCACGGGCATTGGTGGTGCGCTGATCCGCGAAGCGCATATCCGCCTCAAGGATGCCGGCGAGACACTGGCCGTGGTGCTGGGCGATCCCACCTACTACGGCCGTTTCGGCTATAGCCACGCTCGCGCCGAGAAATTCGAAAGCGAGTACCAGGGCGAAGCGTTGCAGGCGCTTGCCTGGGGCGATGCGCCCGAGACCGGCAAGCTGGTCTATGCCTCCGCCTTCACCGCGCTCGCCGCCTAGGCGAGCGCTCATCGCATATGCCGCGTTTTCGCCTCGACATCGAATATGACGGCAGCCTCTATGCCGGCTGGCAGCACCAGGCCGATCAGCCTTCGGTGCAGCAGGCGATCGAGCGGGCGATCGAAAAATTCTGCGGCGAGCAAGTGAGATTGCGCGCCGCCGGCCGCACCGACGCCGGCGTCCACGCGACCGCCCAGGTTGCGCATGCCGACCTCGCCAAGGCGTGGCCCGATGACAAGGTGCGCGATGCCATCAACGCGCATCTGCAGATTGCCGGCGACCGCATCGCCATCCTCAAGGCCGTGGCTGTATCCGACGGTTTCGATGCGCGCTTCTCGGCTACCGGCCGTCACTATCTCTACCGCATCGTCAATCGACGGGCGCCTGCCGCGCTCGACAAGGGCAAGGTGTGGTGGGTGCCGAAGCGGCTCGATGCCGCGGCCATGCACGAGGCGGCAAAGCAGCTGCTGGGGCGGCATGATTTCACCACCTTCCGCTCGACCCAGTGCCAGGCCAACAGCCCGGTGCGGACGCTGGAGCGGCTTGAGGTGAGCCGCATGGATGACGTGATCGAGGTGAGGGCCTCGGCGCGGTCATTCCTGCACAATCAGGTGCGCTCGATGGTCGGTTCACTGAAGCGGGTCGGCGAGGGCGGCTGGACCGCCGCAGGCCTCAAGGCTGCCCTCGACGCTCATGACCGCGCCGCCTGTGGCCAGGTAGCGCCGCCGGATGGGCTCTTTCTGGTGGGTGTCGATTATCCGGATACAGAGAGTGTCGCCCTGGATTGAACTGGGCTGCGCGGCGACAAACAAGGTGAGACTCAGCGTCAATCAGGATGAGACTCGGCGGCGGGGGTGTGACGAAGGGAGGGCGTAGCCCGACCGGAGTTACACCCCCGCCGCCGCGCAATTTTTCAGCGTCTTATGATCGCGGTCGGCCCGGTAGCTTGGTGGTTTTCTGGAATGGAGAACCATCTTTGTGCCGGGTCGCCATGTAACCGATCATCAGACGAGGCTTTTTATGAAGTACCGACAAAACAATTCTATCGAGGTCGCCGCCGCCAAGGCGTCGATCAGCAGGGCGACGGCCTATCGCATCAAGACGGACGCGCACCTGCCATCGCAAAAGCAAAAGGCTCGTGGCCGGCGGAGGCCTGACCCTCTCGAGCATATCTTCGATGCCGAGGTCGTTCCCCTTTTGAAGGCGGCGCCAGGCATCCGTGTTGTCGCCATCTATGAGGAGATGCTGCGGCGGCACCCGGAACTGAGCGCGGGCATTCGCCGAACGCTGGAGCGGCGCATCCGGTCATGGCGTGCCATCCACGGCGAAGAGCAGGAGGTTATCTTCCGCCAGCTTCACGAACCCGGCCGACTCGGGCTATCGGATTTTACCGACATGGGCAGCCTTGACGTGTCGATCGCCGGCCAGTCTCTTGATCATCTACTCTACCACTTCCGGCTCGCCTGGTCCGGCTTTGAACACACCCATGTCATTCTCGGCGGCGAGAGCTTCGTGGCCCTGGCCGAAGGACTGCAGAACGCGCTGTGGTCGCTTGGGGGAGCGCCGCTCTATCATCGCAGCGACAGCCTGTCGGCGGCTTTCCGCAACCTCAGCGCCGATGCGAAGGAGGATCTCACGCATCGCTACGAAGAGCTTTGCGCGCACTACCGCATGACGCCGACCCGCAACAACAAGGGCATCGCGCACGAGAACGGTTCGATCGAAAGCAGCCATGGCCATCTCAAGGATGCCATCCGTGACGCCCTTCTGATGCGCGGCAGCAGAAATTTCGACGATCTCGGCGCGTATCGAGCCTTCATCGACGAGATCGTCAGCCGGCACAACGCCAATCATGGCAAGCGCATCGATGCCGAACGCCCTCAACTGCAGGAACTTCCAGACCAGCGGACCAGCGACTTCGAGGAGGTGGTCGTCACCGTGTCGCGGACCGGCGGCTTCACCTTGCGCAAGGTCTTCTACACCGTTCCCTCCCGCCTGATCGGACATCGGCTTCGCATCCGCCTGTTCGATGATCGCCTCGAGGTCTTTATGGGAGGAACAAAGCTGATGACGCTGCCCAGGGGCCGAGGCCATGCCGACGGGAGGCACGATCAGGTCGTCAACTATCGGCACGTCATCCATTCCCTGCGCAAAAAGCCGATGGCGCTTCTTAATCTCGTCTATCGTGACAAGCTCTTCCCGCGGCAGGAATACCGCAGGGCCTTCGACGAGCTCATTGAGCGGCTGCCGGACAGGCAGGCGTGCAAGATCATGGTCGATCTGCTGGCGCTGGCCCACGATCGAGGCTGCGAGCGTGAGCTTGCCGAGCAACTCACCGAGACCCTCGACGCCGGCGACCTGCCCGATATTGCCGTCTTGCGAACCCTCCTCGGCCCGGACCCCGCACGGCTGCCGACCGTCTTGGTGCAACTCGCTTCCCTTAACGGCTATGAAGCCCTGATCGGGGCAACCCATGTGGGAGACGTCGCATGAGCAACGCCCACACCATCGACGAAGCCCGCCTCGGCATCATGCTCAACGAACTCCGGCTACCGACGATCAAGACGCTCTGGGCGCAATTTGCCGAGCAGGCCGATAGAGAGGGGTGGCCCGCCGCCCGGTTCCTCTCGGCCATCGCCGAGCATGAGCTGGCCGAACGGGCACATCGCAGGATCGAACGGCATCTGGCCGAAGCGCATCTGCCGCCCGGAAAGACGCTCGACAGCTTCGCCTTCGACGCCGTACCCATGGTCTCCAAGGCCCAGGTCATGGCCATGACCGCCGGTGACAGCTGGCTCGCCAAGGGCGCCAATATCCTGTTGTTCGGCCCACCCGGTGGCGGAAAGTCGCATCTTGCGGCAGCGATCGGACTCGCCCTCATTGAGAACGGCTGGCGCGTGCAGTTCGCCCGAACCACCGATCTCGTGCAGAAGCTCCAGATCGCGCGGCGAGAGCTGCAGCTCGAAGCCGCCATCGCCAAGCTCGACAAGTTCGATCTGCTCATCCTCGACGATCTGGCCTACGTCACCAAGGACCAGGCCGAAACGAGCGTGCTCTTCGAACTCATCTGCGCAAGATATGAGCGGCGTTCCATCATGATCACCGCCAATCAGCCCTTCGGAGAATGGAACAGAATCTTTCCGGACCCCGCCATGACCCTCGCCGCAGTGGACCGACTTGTTCACCACGCAACGATCTTCGAGATGAACGTCGAAAGCTACCGGCGCAGATCCGCCATGGAAGCCAAACGCCAGCGCGGCAGGCCAGCCTCTTACGCGACAATCAAGAACAAACACGAACTTGTCGCGGAGCGGCAATCAGAAATAGATGAAGGCCTTGCCAGCGACAATCAGCATGATAATTTGCACGTGACCGCGACCTGAGAATCTCATCCAGATCGCCGCTCACGTCTCATCCAGATCGTCGCGCTATACTGGGCTAAGGATTAGGCCGTGAACCCACAAAGACCGGGATCGGGTGGATAGCGGCCTGTCGGTTTCTTGCCATCGGATGGGACAGGCCGCCGTCGGAGGCGCTATTTCAGCGGCAAAAACAGTTCCGCGACCGCCTCATGCTCTGGCACTTCCGCGAAGAAGCCCAGCCGCTGGCAATAGATCGGGAAGTCGCGTGCTTCCTCGCCGCTGGCCGGAAGCCACTCGCGATAAAGGTAGAGCGCGGCAGGCTCCAGATTGTGGGTGTTGCCAACGACGCGTAGCACCGCGCAGCGTCCGCCAGGGATCTCGCCGGCTTTGATCCGCTCGCCGTCCGCCTCGATCGGTTGGTTGGTCCCGACACAAAGGTCCACGCTATAATCGGCAGGCGGCGTAGGACGCCGCTCTGAACGCCAGACATTGAAGGTCGGACTTGTCTTGGGGTGCAGGCCCGCGGCCTTGCGCCACGCGATGAACCGCTGGATGGTGGCGCCGAGCGTCGCGGGGTCGCCCCGATGCTCCATGATCGCCACCGGTGTGGGGGGCACATCGCGAATCGTCACGTCGTCAGTGGTAAAAGTCTTCTGCATGAGCTTGCTCCTGGCGTTGTCGAGAGGCCCGAAGGCCGCAAGCCACGGCTCCCAATCGGGAGACTTCCGGAACGATGAAGGCGATTGCCCGAACCGTTGCCGAAAGGCGCGGGCGAAGGCGTCCGGTGCATCGTAACCGGCATCCATCGCTATGTCCGTGACGCTTTGGGCGTCCATGTAGGCCAGCCGGTGCGAAGCGCGCTTCATACGGGCAAGCTGAACATAACTATGCACGGATAACCCGAAGGTCGCCGTAAACTGCCGGTGGAAATGAAACTTCGAGAAGGCCGCGACACCGCTTAGCGTTTCCCGGTCCAGATCACTGCCAAGATGCCGGTCGATGTAGTCCAGCACCCGCTGCATCCGGGCATGGTGGTTTTGAAGCGCCGCCTTCACCGTCCCTCCTCCGTGGCGGCTCCAGCTAGTTGTTCGGCCTCTGATTGCAACTTGCTGTCTGGCCCATCAAGGAATCGCAGGGCCGTTGATGTGAATGGGACGATGGGATCATAAATAGGAGCGTGCTCGCCGCCAGGAACGATCCATAACGTAGCATCCGGAATAGAACGGTAGATGCTTACAGAAATTTCAACAGGAAAAAAGCGATCGCGATCACCGTGCACGACAAGTGTACGAGCTGCAATGGTTGATAGATCTTGTTCGGTGAGATTCATATCGTCATGGCTTTCGCCCAGCGCGTTGAACTGTGTGATGAGTTGACTGATCTGTTCGTCACCGCGTTTTGCGCACTCTCGATACATTTCTTGAACTTGTTGCGGCATGACGTCGAACGAAGCTCTGCGCATGATAACCCTTGCCTGATCTGGGAAATGGGTAGTTGCACTGATCAATACCATTGAGTCGATGCGCTTGGGTTGGCTCGTTGCCATGTGCAGCAGCGTCATCCCGCCAGAACTGATCCCCATAGCCGAGAAATGACCTACCCCCAGCTTTTCAAGCAAGAGGAACACGTCATTGGCCGCTTCCCGATGTGTGAACTTGTTCCCGGGATTGGTGGAGTGACCATGGCCACGCAGATCCACGACGATCAGTCGATGGCGCTCTGAGAGCCTGGCGGTAAAGGGAAGCCAGTTCTATGCACAACCGCCAAACCCATGCAGGAGTACCAGAGGTTTTCCGACTCCGTACTCCTCGTAGTACATCTCAATGTCGTTGATTTGAACGGTGTGTCCGCGAGTGGTCGTCTCTTTGGGAGCGTACGTCGTTGTCATGGAGTCTCTCAAATGTGCGACGAGGTGAACAGCGGCCTACAGGCTCTTGGAAATGAAACTTCGAAACGGCCGCAACACCGGTTACCGTTTTCCAGGTCCAGATCACTGTTGCAGGTCGATGTAGTCCAGCCTCCGCTGCATGCGAGCATGGTCGTTTTGAAGCGCCGCCTTCATCGTCCGTCCTCCGTGGCGGCTCCAACTAGTCGCTAATGGCCATAGCGTGCTCGACCGATCTTGCGGTTTTGTAACGGGTCGCGGAACATCGCCAAGGACCGTTCACGGGCACGCCCAATTGGACTAGCGGCAAAAAGGGGGCGTTTGCGGCTGGCGGCTTTCATATCGTGCCGAACCCTGATTCAAGCTCAACATGAGCCGAAATGACCTTGGCGACTTCGAATGGCGCGCGATCAGCCCGCCGCTATCCAAGAAGCCGAGAGGCGTGCCCCGTGTCGATGATCGGCGCGTGCCAAGCGGCATCTTTTGAGGGCTACGATCGGGAACACCATGATGCGACCTGCCAGAACGCCATGGACCGCGCACCAAGAAGATGGAGCGGTATCCCTGTTCCATCGGGATGGAACAGGCTCTAGCCGCCCGAATAGTCGGGTACGTCGATGCCGAGCAGAAACTGCAGGCCGAACAGCACCAGCAGCGACGCTATGAACATGCCGACGAAAACGGCCGTTCCGACGGCAGCGCCCTTGCCGATGGACGCATTGGTCATGCGCCAGGTCAGCATCATCGACAAAGCGAACAAGAGTAGCGACAGCAGGCCGGAAATAGCGTTGGAGGGCGGCAGGAAAAGCCTGATCAGCGCCGATGGCAGCATCAGCCAGGCGGTAATGGCCGAGGCCCAGTTGCTGGCCACGACATAGTGCACGAAGCGGCCGCCCACCCCCAGGCGCGGCGCCACCAGCGCAAGGGCGACGAGCGGCAGTACCCAGGAGCCGATGTCGACCGTCGCCAGGCGGATCAGCATGCCGAGGCGACCCGCGAAAGCGTCGGGATCGCCGATCTCATTGGCAACGCCGACCCAGCCGACAATCAGCGCCGGTGCCGCCACGACGATGGCGAAGAAGGAATTCCAGAAGCCGTCCGCCGACAGGTCGAGCAGGCGCAACCCATCGGTTTTTCCCAGCATCAATCGCCAGGCGCCGGTGAGCGAAGCATGTGTATCGTCCGCCGAAAGCATGCTGTCCTATCCGAACCAGTCTTCGATGAAGCGCAGGTAGATTTGTGTCAGCGTCTCGAGATCCGCAACTGCGACACGTTCGTCGACCATGTGCATGGTCTTGCCGACCAGCCCGAATTCAACAACCGGGCAATGGTCCTTGATGAAGCGTGCGTCGGACGTGCCGCCTGATGTCGAGAGCACCGGTTGCTTGCCGACCACAGCCTTGACCGAACCGCTGAGCGTCTCGATCAGCTTCTCGTCGCGAGTGAGGAAGACATGGCTCGGCCGGTCGCGCCAGATGATGTCGTAGTCGACTGGCGTCTTCTTGCCCGTCCGGTATTTCTTGCGCTTGGCCGCCTGGTCGAGGCGGTTGTGGATTTCAGCCTGGATGGTCTCGGCGGTCCAGCTGTCGTTGAAGCGGATGTTGAAGGTCGCGGTCGCCTTGGCCGGGATCACATTGGTGGCGGGGTTGCCGACATCGAATGTGGTCACCTCCAGATTGGTCGGCTGGAAATCCTTGGTTCCCTTGTCGAAGACCGGGTGCAGCAGGGCGTCGACCAGCATTATCAGCCCGCGCACCGGATTGTCGGCGAGATGAGGGTAGGCGACGTGCCCCTGGCGTCCATTGACGGTGACGCTGCCCGACAGGGAACCGCGCCGGCCGATCTTGATCATGTCGCCGAGCGCGTCCGGGTTGGTCGGCTCGCCGACGATCGCGGCATCCCACGTCTCGCCCTTGGCGACGGCCCAGTCCAGCAGCTTGACCGTTCCGTTGATAGCCGGCCCTTCCTCGTCGCCGGTGATCAGCAGCGACACCGAGCCTTTCGGGCCGCCCTTCCGTTCGACATGGCGCGCCACCGCGGCGATGAAGCACGCGATGCCACCCTTCATGTCGACGGCGCCACGGCCATACATCTCACCCTTGGCGATCTCGGCGGCGAAAGGCGGGTGCGTCCACGCCGCTTCGTCGCCAACCGGCACCACGTCGGTATGGCCGGCGAACATCAGATGCGGACCGTTGCCGGAGCGCCGCGCATAAAGGTTCTCGATGTCCGGCGTGCCGTCCTCGGAGAACACCGGGCGTTCGACGGAGAAGCCGAGCGGCTTCAGCATTGTTTCGAGCGCCGTCAGGGCGCCGCCTTCGGCGGGCGTCACGGAGGCGCAACGAATGAGGGCGGCGAGGTTTTCGGCGGGATCGGTCGGCAGAGTCATGCAAAAGCGATAGTCGAAAGCGCGGGGCCTGTCACGGCCAGACGTGAGGGCCAGTCATGGCGCCGACAATATGGTTTTCATGTCGTATAGTCGCGGGATCACGCGGAATCACGGGATGATCAGCGCAAAGAGCACGATCGCCATTGCCGGTGCTGGCAGCATTGGCTGTTATGTCGGCGGCTGCCTGGCGCTCGCCGGGCGGCAGGTGATTCTGCTGGTGCGGCCGCGCTTCGAGGCGGCGCTGCGCACAGGCGGATTGCATGTCACCGACCTTGATGGGCTTGACCGGTTGCTGGGGCCGGGAGAGCTTTCGGCCACTGCTGATCCGTCCGTTGCGTTGGCCAGGGCCGACGTGATCCTGGTGACGGTCAAGAGCGGCGCAACCGAGGAGATGGCCCGGATTATCGCGGCTCATGCTCGCCCGGACGCCGTGGTGGTCAGTTTCCAGAACGGCGTCGACAATGCCGACAGGTTGCGGCTCGGCCAGCGGCGTGTGTTGGCGGGCATGGTGCCGTTCAATGTGGTGGGGTCGCCGGACGGCGATGTGCCTCTGCGTGTGCACCGCGCCAGCGACGGCAAGGCGATGATCGAAGACGGCGAGCCCGGCCTTGTCGAACTGCTAGATGTCGATGGGTTCGGGGTTGAGGTTCACGCCGACATGAGGGCGGTGCAGTGGGGCAAATTGTTGATGAACCTCAACAACGCGCTGGTGGCGCTTTCCGACCTGCCGCTGGCGACGGAACTCGCCGACCGTCGCTGGCGGTTGATCCTGGCCGCTCAGATCGACGAGGCGCTTGCGGCGATGAAAACCTGTCGCATCGAGCCAGCCCGGATCGCCGGCCTGCGTCCCGTGCTGTTGCCGAAAGTGCTGCGGCTGCCGGACTGGTTGTTCAAGCTTTTGGCGCGCAGGATGCTGGCGATCGATCCCCGGGCACGCTCATCGATGTGGGACGATCTTCAGCGCGGCCGGGCGACGGAGATTGACGAGTTGCAGGGCGCGATCCTGCGTCTGGCACGGAAGGCGGGCACGCCCGCGCCGCTGATAAGGCGAACGGTGGCGCTGCTGCGCGCGGCCGAACAGGAAGGACGCGGATCGCCCGGTCTGACACCAGAGGCCTTCACCGACGCGGGGGTAGGCCAACCAGTGTGACGAGTCAGACAACCCGCACATGGGCCCGGTAGCGGCCCTTGCCGGTACGCTTGGCGTCGTAGAGCGCCAGGTCTGAACAGGCCAGCAGAATTTCCGGATTGCTCCCATCGGCAGGCGCGAACGCACTTCCAACACTAAGCCCGATGCGAATAGCGGATCCGGTGCCAAAATCGAAAGGCGTGGAAATCTTGTCGATGGCGCGCTTTGCCAGATAGGTGGCCTCGATCTCCGACGTCGCCGGCAACAGGATGACAAACTCGTCGCCGCCGATGCGAAAGACGCAATCGCCGGAGCGGAAAGCGCGCTTCAGCCTCTCTGCCACCTTGCGCAGCAGCATGTCACCGACCGCATGGCCAAAATGGTCATTGACGGTCTTGAAGCCATCGAGATCCATGCTGAGAACGGCGAAAGGCGCCCCGCCATTGGCGGCCGGCACCGCCAGGTCGCGGCACATGTCGCGCAGTTTTTCCTGAAGGAAGATACGATTAGGCAGGCCGGTCAGCGCGTCCTTGATCGCCAGGTCGCGATTGTCGAGCTCCGCGCGGATCATGCGCGCGTTGATGGCGTGGTTTTGCAGCAGAACGATGATGACGCCCGTCAGGTAGAATGGCATCTGGATGCCGACCACCCACATGCCGGGCGACGCCGAAAGCAGCGCTCCGGTGAAATAGGGCAGGCTGACGGCCAGCATGACGAATATGGCGTAGCGTGGCGTTGCCGCATTGCGCGACGAGACGACGCCGAGCACTCCGGCGACGTTGAGGGCGGCAAGCACGGCCAGGGTCATATGTCCGCTCGCAATGCAGCCATAGCAGCCAAGACCGAAAACGACCGACCACACGGCGCCGGCGGCCATCAACTCCGCCAGAGGCCCTTTTTCTGCGCGCTTCGCCGCCCTTTCACATTCACGCATCAGCATCACACGGACAGCGAACAGCGTCATGTCGGCCACGATCCAGGCAGGGCCACAGATCATCGGTGGCGATCGCAGCGCTCACCGCGAGCACCAGGACACTGACGGTGCCGAACAGAACAGCGAACTTGCGATCGAACGTCGTGTCCAGAAGCCGGGCACGGACAGCGTCCGGTTCCAGTCGCCTAGGCGAGGAAAACCAGGCGAACAGCCGCGGGCCGAGGTCTGGCCGCCGGTCCGCTTTTTGTCTTGCCTGATGTGTGCCGTGTGTCAGCCGGATGCTCCGTGTCAGTCGACACAGCTTTCACGATCATGCTGAGGCAAGGTGATTAAGATTAGCTTAGAGCATTCTGCAGATGAGGCAAATTACGGGAGCCTCGTAACTGAGGCAAACACCAGATGGAATCACGAATCTAATTTACCGGCGTGCCAGTGCCTACCGCAACGGCACGTCGATCAACGTGATCTTCTGCCAGATTTTGCGTGACAGGTTGGAGCTCAGATTCTCGATGTCGTTGACGCCGTCGATGACCACGTCGTCATTGACCGACTGGGCGAAGAGCGCGGCGATCTTGCCGGTGATCGACAGCATTTCGGAGCAATAGTCGAGATAGCGCGCCAGGTCGGCGGCATTGGTGATGCGTGCGGGCGAGCTCGCCGTCGGCTTGAAACTGGCCGACAGTGTTGCCGGATCCTTGGTCAGCTGGTGCATGTCGATGACGTGGATCAGCGAGCGCAGCCCGTGCAACTCGCGAAAGACGCGCTTTCGCTTGATGCGTTCCTCGGTTCGGATCAGGGCCAGGAAGCCGAGCACCGCCAGGATGATGGTGTTGAGCGAGGCTTCGATGCCTTGCACCGACTGGACGGCGTCGTCGGCTCCCGAGATTCGGTCGAGCGGCAGGATGGTGCCGACGAACAGGAACATCAGGACGCCGGCGAGGAAAGCGGCGATGATGACGCCGCGCAGCCACCAGATCGGCGCTTCGAGCGCTTGCGCGGCCTTGGCTAGGTCACGCGACAGCGACACCAGTTCCGCGGCGACGCCACGCAGGCCCGCTTCGGGAAAACGATCCGCGATCCGCCCTTCCAGCCGCTCCGCCGTCTCGATGATCAGTTTCGGATCAAGCGTGCGGTAGCGCATGGCGCCGATCGAGCCTCACTGTTCGGCTCGCGCGTTGGTGCGTCTGCCGTAGCGGTTGGGGCCTGGCTGTCCCGGAAACAGGCAAAGCACCAGGAAGGCGATGATCGAAACGACCGGCACGAACAGGATCAGCGACGCGATGCCTGGCTTGTCGAGGTCATGCAGGCGCTTCACCGCCAGCACGATGTTCGACCAGAGCGACGCGATGAAGGCGATGAAGAAGATGAACGACCACATATTGCTCTCAGGCGAGCCTTCCGGCACCAGCGTGAAGCGATAAAGCGGAAAGGCCTGTATGATGGCGACGAGCAACCCGCCGAGAAAATAGGCCGCGCGGCTGACGCGGCCAGATGTCTTGAAGAAAAGCCAGGTAAGGTCTGATTTGTCGGGCAAGCGGGTCCGGTCCATGTTGATTGGCACTCTACGCGCCTTCGAGGATGCCGAGACATATCGGGATACATTTCAGTCCATGCCACCCTCTTGGCTGACATCCAAGCGTGACCCATGGCCGCGCTGACCTGAAGGTGCACTCGCCCTCAGGAAAGATCAATCGCGCAGCAATTCGTTGATCGAGGTCTTGGAACGGGTCTTGGCGTCGACGCGCTTGACGATGACGGCGCAGTAGAGACCTGGGCCCGGTTCACCGTTGGGGAAAGGCTTGCCTGGCATCGAGCCGGCTACGACGACCGAATTGGGGGGCACCTCGCCGTAGAAGATCTCGCCGGTGGCGCGGTCGACGATCTTGGTCGACTGGCCGATGAAGACGCCCATGCCGAGCACCGAGCCCTCGCGCACGATGCAGCCTTCGACCACTTCCGAGCGCGCGCCGATGAAGCAATTGTCCTCGATGATGGTTGGGCCGGCCTGCATCGGCTCCAGCACGCCGCCAATGCCGACGCCGCCCGACAGGTGCACGTTCTTGCCGATCTGGGCGCAGGAGCCCACCGATGCCCATGTATCGACCATGGTGCCGGTATCGACATAGGCGCCGACATTGACGAAGGACGGCATCAGCACGGCGCCCGGCGCGACATAGGCGGAACGCCGCACGATCGACGACGGCACGGCGCGGAAGCCCGCCTTCTCGAAGTCGACCGCGCTCCAGCCGTCAAACTTCGACGGCACCTTGTCCCACCAGACAGCCTCGCCCGGACCACCCTTGATGATCTCCATCGGGTTGAGGCGGAAGGACAACAGCACGGCCTTCTTCAGCCACTGATTGACATGCCACTTGCCGTCGGCCTGGCGCTCGGCGACACGGGCAACACCGCGATCCAGAAGGTCCAGCGCCGACTGGATGGCATCGCGCGTCTCGCCGCGCGTCGCCGTCGAAATCGTGTCGCGCTCCTCGAAGGCCTTTTCGATGGTCTTTTCGAGGCTCGCCAGATCGGGCTTCGACATGAATTCGCTCCATTACCAAGCTGTTAAGGGGCAACGCCTTAACCTGTTTCCAAAGTCGCGCGGACCCTATGTGAAGCCTTGGTGAGGGTCAATCGCGGGTGCGTCATGGGACGGCGCAAGTGAAAGAATTGGACGGGTAAAAGCATATGACACCTATGGAAAAGGCGGGATGGACGCCGCTGCCGCATTCGGACGAGGATCTGGAGCGGTCAAAGAGCGTGCCCGACACGCCGCAGACACGCGCCGAAACGTACCGGCTGGCATGGAACGATCCGGATTTCATGACACGGCGCGAATTGCGCGCGGTGCGGCTGCAGCTTGAGCTGCTGAAACCGGAGATGATCCTGGCCGAGCGCGGTATTCGTTCGACGGTCATTCTATTCGGCGGCGCGCGCCTGCCTGAACCCGGCGGCGAGGCCTGGGCGGCCAAGAACGAGACGCAGAAGAAGAATCTCGAGGAAAACAGCAAATATTACGAGGAGGCGCGAAAGTTCGCCCGCCTCTGCTCTCAGCAGTCGGCGACCTCCTACTATCGCGAGTTCGTCGTGGTGACCGGCGGCGGACCGGGAGTCATGGAGGCCGGCAATCGCGGCGCCGACGATGTCGGCGCGCCGTCGATCGGCCTCAACATCGTGCTGCCGCACGAACAGGCGCCGAACATCTATGTGACGCCGGAACTCTGTTTCAACTTCCACTATTTCGCCATCCGCAAGATGCATTTCGTCATGCGTGCCAAGGCGGTGGCGGTGTTTCCGGGCGGCTTCGGCACGATGGATGAGTTCTTCGAGACGCTGACCCTGATCCAGACAGGGCGCATGGAGCGCGTGCCGGTGATCCTGTTCGGCAAGTCTTTCTGGAAACGGGCGATCGACCTCGATTTCCTCGCCGAGCAGGGCACGATCAGCCCCGGCGACCAGGATATCATCGATTTCGTCGACACCGCCGACGAGGCCTGGGGCATCATCAGCCGATTCTACAAGTTAGGGGAGTAAGAGAGTAAGGGAGTAGGGCAGTAAGGCAATAGGTGAATAAGGCACTTGCGGTCGCCGCGTCCCAGAACAATTTCACCTACTGCCCTACTGCCCTACTGCCCTACTGCCCTACTGCCCTACTGCCCTACTGCCCTACTGCCCTACTGCCCTACTGCCCTACTGCCCTCCAACTATCGTCGTCAGGAAGCCGGCGAGATCGTCGGTGACGAAATCGACATCGTCCTCCTCGGCGGCGTCGCGCTCCCAGATTTCCGAGAAGGTCGGTTCGAAATTGCGGGGCACGATCAGCACCGTGGTCATGCCCAATGACTTCGGCACTGACAGGTTGCGGGCGAGATCCTCGAACATCACCGCATTGTGACCGGTGACGGCGTGGAGCGCGGCGAACTTCTCGTAGGTCTGGCGCGCCGGCTTGGGGTTGAGCCCGGCGGCGACGATGTCGAAGATGTCATCGAAATGATCGAGGATGCCGAGCTGGCGCGCGGTGCGTTCGGCGTGCCGCCGGTCGCCATTGGTGAAGATGAACTTGCGGCCCGGAAGCTGCCGGATAGCGGTGCCCAGAACCGGATCCGGCACTAGCCAGGAATAGTCGATGTCGTGGACCTTTTCGAGAAAATCGTCGGGGTCGATGCCATGGCGGGTCATCAGCCCGTTCAGCGTCGTGCCGTATTCGCGATAGAGCTCCTTCTGCAACTTGCGCGCATCGTCGCGCGGCAGCGACAGGAGCTCTCCGACATAGGCGGTCATCTTCACGTCGATCTGCGAAAACAGATTCGAATGGTGCGGATAAAGCGTGTTGTCGAGATCGAATACCCAATCGGTGACATGGTCGAAGCGGGCGGGATCAGGGAGCGTGGTCATGCGATCCTTATGGCATGAATTGACGGTTCCGCCAGAGGCTTTATCCACAACTTGCACGCGCCGGGAGTGGTAAAATCGCTCTCATGATTCAAATTTTAGCCATCCCGGAAAGGCGGCCTTCAGGCCTTGCTGGCACTTAGGCAGTCCAGTGGGAGCAAGCGATGAATCGCATATTTCTGAAGTCGGCCGCCATTGCTTTTGCTTCCGTCGCGGCTTCGCTTTTGCTGACGCTGATCATCGTTCCCGCCATGGGTTTCTCCGTCAACCGCACGATCTGGCTGACCTCCACGGTCTGCCCGCTCGTCCTTGCCTGGATCGCCGGCTCCTACACGTTCTGGCAGAGCGACAAGCTGAAGTCAGCGCATCGCGACCTCGCCCGAACACACGCCCAGCTTGCGGCCGCGCATCGCCGCCTGGCGGAGAAGGCGAGCCGCGACGACATGACCGGCATGCTCAACCGCGAGAGCTTCTTTGCGGCGCTTGACGGCTCCCGACGCAAATCCGATCGCGGCGCGCTGCTGATCATCGACGCCGACCACTTCAAGGCCATCAACGACGGCTACGGGCATCTGACTGGCGATGAAGCGCTGCTGCTGATCGCCAGCGCCATCGAGCGCGGCGTGCGTAGCGGCGATGTGCTGGGCAGGATCGGCGGCGAGGAATTCGGCGCGTTCCTGATTGGCGCCACCGAACAGGAAGCCAAGCGCGTCGCCGAGCGCATCCGCCGCGAGGTCGAGCTGATCCGCTTCCGGCCCGTCGATGAGCGAACGGTTCCGCTCACGGTCAGCATCGGCGGTACGGTCTGCAGCGAGGACAGCAACGTGTCGGAGCTGATGCGCGCCGCCGACCGGCGCCTCTACCAGGCCAAGCATCGGGGCCGCAATCGGACGATCCTCGACAAGGATATTTCCGAAGCGGCCTGAGTTCAGGCGACGGGCCAGGCAAAAGCGCGCCATGGAAGGTTCGAGGTTTGTGATGCCGGCCGCCGTTAAGGAAGCCCTAACCCTGTTCGCATTCGGCCGCGCCGTTTACCCGGTTTGAAGCGGGTTGATGGCTAGGCTTGGCACGAAATTGGCTTCTCCATCGGCGCGTGTGTCGTTCAGGGAACGCCATGCGTGGATCGAAGCCCCATCGAGAGACGTGTCATGAGCTTCTTCAAGAAAATATCGCGCCGCGGTGTCGTGCAGGCGCTTGTCGCGCTGCCCGCCCTATCCCTGTTTCGCAAGCTTCCCGATGCCGCCGCCGATGAGATCGTCGAGGTCAATGGCTGGATATTGAAGCGGAGCGACCTCGCATGATCTTCGACAGCTACGAGGCGTTTCGCACGGCGAACTTCAAACCCAGGGTCTGCATCCTCGGCTCGGGCCCAGCCGGCACCACCATCGCCAGGAAACTCGGCGCCGCCGGCATTCCGGTCGTGGTGCTGGAGGCCGGCTCACGCGAGTTCAGAGACGAGTCGCAGGATTTTTACCGCGGCACCACGGTCGGCGATCCCTATTTCGATCTCGACATCACCCGGCTGCGTTTCATGGGTGGCAGTTCCAATCATTGGGCCGGCTGGTGCCGCGTGCTCGACAAGCAGGACTTCGAGCCGAAGGCCTGGGCGCCTGACACGGGCTGGCCGATCAGCCGCGCCGACATCGAGCCTTTCTTGCCAGAAGTGCACGACATTCTCGAACTGCCCGATTTCCGGCCGGATGTGGCCATCTCCGACGACATTCGCTGGGTGCAATTGATCAAGAGCCCGGCGGTGAGGTTCGGCGAGAAATTCGCCGATGAACTCGACAAGAGCAGCAACATCGCCGTCGTTCTCAACACCTATGCCACCGAGCTTGCCGGCGACGGCAAGCGGGTGACCAGCGCCAGATTATGGTCGAACGGGCAGGATGCCGGCTCCTTCACCGCCGACCATTTCATCGTCTGCACCGGTGGGCTGGAGAATTCTCGTCTGCTCCTGTGGTC
This sequence comes from Mesorhizobium sp. PAMC28654, assembly GCF_020616515.1. Classification (GTDB taxonomy): domain Bacteria; phylum Pseudomonadota; class Alphaproteobacteria; order Rhizobiales; family Rhizobiaceae; genus Mesorhizobium. The sequence goes on along the minus strand of NZ_CP085135.1, from coordinate 3,639,901 downwards.
GAACCGGCGTTCGAACGGTGGCGTGGTGCCGAACGCCGGGGCGCTCGGCCGTTACTGGATGGAGCATCCTACCTTCGAGGGCGGCAATGCCATTCTGGCCGACTACGGCGAATTCGAAGTTGATGCCGTCAACGAGGCTTTTTTCTCGCCAACTCTTTCCGCTATGGAACGTCTGCAGATCATGAATTTCGGCATCAGGCTGATCGAGACGCCCTATGCCGGGGTCAAGCGTGTCATCGCCGACCTCGCCTGCACGGCCCCCGACATGGCCGAATGGGTGGCCAACAAGCTCAGCCAGAACCTGCGCTGCGCCGCCCAGCTCTATGTCGCCTGGGAGCAGGCGCCGCTGGCCTCGAACCAGATCGAATTGTCGAAGACCGATGTCGATCATGCCGGCGTGCCGCGCATCGAACTGCATTGGAAGAAGTCGGAGCTGGAGCGCCGCACCATCCTGGAAGGCCTGAAACTGTTCGGCACCACCCTCATCGAGAAGAACCTTGGCCGCGTTCGCCTCATCGACTGGCTTGCCAATGGCGAGGATTATCCGACGAACGAGGAAACCGCTGGTCATCATCACATGGGCGGCACGCGCATGGGCACGGACGTAACCAAAAGCGTCGTCGACAGCAACTGCAAGGTCCATGGCATGGACAATCTCTACGTCGGCGGTTCATCGGTTTTCTGCACGTCTGGTCAAGCCAACCCGACGACGACGATCACCGCCCTGGCCTGCCGGCTGGGCGATCATCTGGGCAAGCTCCTCGCTGTCTGACCGGGTGCGCGTTGTACAAGCAACGACTTCAGACGGTCGACTTGCCGAGCGGGTGAGGTCGGCGCGATAACGGCGATGCCGGCGTGGCAACCGGCTGCGTGGTTCTTAGGGGGAGCGTCATGGCTGCCGCTCACACGCCATGGATGGCAAAACGGATGAGCACGGCGGCCGCGGCAATCGCGACAATCCCGAAGCCCAGGCCGACGGGCGAACCCCAGCCGTACCATTCCATGGCCAGTTTGGCATATTTGAACTCCTCGGCTGGCGAGAGGCGTTCGCGTGTTTCATTGTGGCTCATCTGGTTCGTTCCTTTTCAGGGGGCGTTTGGCTCTTGCCTTGCGCCGTTGGTCAACTCATATTGATGCGGTATATGTAATGTTTGATAGATTGATATTTAGATGATCGAATTAAATGCGTCAAGCGAGGATCGCGAGCAAGTAGTGTCGGCCATTGGGCTGGCCGTCATGCGCTGGCAGGACGCGACCCAGTCCTATGATGAGGCGGTTGGCGCAAAGTGGGGATTGAGCAGTGCCGAACGTCATTGCCTAGGGCTGCTCCATGGCGGCCCGCAATCGGCGGGCGCTGTCGCTACAGTGACGGGGCTGACGCCGGCGGCCGTCACCGCGCTGATCGATCGGCTTGAGGCGCGTGGCTTGCTGACGCGCACGCGCAGCCTCGAGGACCGGCGCAAGGTGGTCATCGAGCAGACGGAGCTGACGCGGCAATTGTCGGCGCGCTATTACGGCGACATCGCGCGTGAAGGGGAAAAGGTGATCGGCACCTTCAGCGACACCGAATTGAAAACCATCCTGAGGTTCGTGAGCGCGGCGCTCGACCTGCAGCGCGATCAGATCGCCCGGCTGAAGGCCGAAGCGCCCGGAGACCCCTGAGGGCTACTCGGCCCCGGGATAGAGCGCGGGCGTGACTTTTCTTGCGGAAAAGCTGCACGCTAACTGCTGAAACGGGCCAAGCGCGCGTCCACATCGCCGGCCAGCATGCGCGGACCAACTGGAGGTCCGCCATGAAAATCGTCCTGATCAATCCGCCGCACACCGCCATAGGCAGCCGCGTTCCCGACGATCATCTGCCGCCGCTCGGCCTCCTGGCGCTTGGCGGGCCGCTGATCGATGCCGGCCATGATGTACGGCTGGTCGACGCCGAGTTCGGGCCGATGCGCTTGCCCGATGTCGTCGAGAAGGCCTTGAGCGATCATCCCGATTTTGTCCTGATCGGCCATTCAGGCTCGACCTCGGCGCACCCGACGGCCTTGCTTCTGGCTGGGATGATCAAGGAGCGCGAACCGGCCACCATCATCATCTACGGCGGCGTCTTCCCGACCTATCACTGGCGCGACATCCTGGCCGCGACGGATGTCTTCGACTTCATCGTGCGCGGCGAGGGCGAGGCGACCGTCGTCGCGCTGGTCGAGGCACTGGAAATGCACCAGCCCCCGGCGAGCGTGGCCGGCATCGCCTTTCGCGACGATTTGCGCCGTCCCTTTGCCACCCAGCCGGCAAGCACGATCAGCGATCTCGACGCCTACCGCGTCGGCTGGGAACTGATCGATCACGGCCGCTACGGCTATTGGGGCGGCAAGCGCGCCGTGGTCATGCAGTTTTCGCGCGGGTGCCCGCATCTGTGCAACTATTGCGGCCAGCGCGGTTTCTGGACGCGATGGCGCCATCGCGATCCCCAGAAGTTCGCTCGGGAAATCGCCTGGCTGCACCGCGAGCATGGCGTGGAACTGATCAACCTCGCCGATGAGAATCCGACGGTGTCGAAGAGGGCATGGCGCGCCTTTCTCGACGCCATGATCGCCGAGAACGTGCCGGTGCTGATCGTCGGCTCGACCCGTGCCGACGACATCGTGCGCGATGCCGACATCCTGCATCTCTACCGCAAGGCCGGTGTCATCCGCTGGCTGCTCGGCATGGAAAACACCGACGAGCAGACGCTTCAACTGATCCGCAAGGGCGGCAGCACCTCGTCGGACCGCGAAGCGATCCGGTTGTTACGCCTTCACGGCATCCTGTCGATGGCGACCTGGGTGGCCGGTTTCGAGGATGAGGGTTTTCGCGATCTTTGGCGCGGCTTCCGCCAACTCATCGCCTATGACCCCGACCAGATCCAGGCGCTCTATGTGACGCCGCATCGCTGGACGCCGTTCTTCAGGATCGCCCGGGATCGCAAGGTGATCCAGCAGGATGTCCGCCTCTGGGACTACAAGCATCAGGTGCTGAAGATGACCCGGCTGAAGCCGTGGATGCTGTTCTTCAGCGTCAAGCTGATCGAACTCGCCGTGCAATCGCGGCCGAAGGCGCTGGCGCGCATCCTGTTTCACAAGGACCCCGAGCAGCGCCATTCGATGCGCTGGTACACGCAAATGGGCCGTCGCGTCTGGTTCCGCGAGGTCTGGGGGTTCCTGGCCCGCGACCGCCGGGTGAAAGACGGCCCGACGCTTGCCGAATTCTGGGGCGCGCCGCAGGACGCGGAGGAGGAATCGATGGTGGTTGCGCGGCGGGTCCCAAAACCCGCCGCCGGCGCCGTCAGGATTTCGGGCGGCGCCTGAGGCGATGTACGCCGCCGCTCAGGGCACGATCAGCGTGCCGGCGCCGTGTTCCGTGAAGAGTTCCAGCAGCACCGCATGCGGCGTCTTGCCGTTGAGGATGACGACGCCTTCGACGCCGCGCTCGATCGCCTGGATGCAGGTCTCGACCTTCGGGATCATGCCGCCCGATACCGTGCCGTCCTTGATCAGGGCCTTGGCTTCGGCAACGGTCAACTCATCGATCAGCTTCTTGTTCTTGTCGAGCACGCCGGGCACGTCGGTCAGGAACAGCAGGCGCGTTGCCTTGCAGGCGCCGGCAATGGCGCCGGCGAAAGTGTCGGCATTGATGTTGTAGGTATGACCGTCGCGGCCGGGCGCCACCGGCGCCAGCACCGGGATCATTTCGGAACGCGCCAGAAGATCGAGCAGCGTGCGGTCGACTTCGACCGGCTCGCCGACGAAACCGAGATCGAGCACGCGCTCGATGTTGGAGTCCGGATCGATCATGGTCTTGCGGGCCTTTTCGGCGAACACCATGTTGCCGTCCTTGCCGCACAGGCCGATCGCCCATTCGCCCTCGGCGTTGATCAGCGCCACGATCTCCTTGTTGATCGAGCCGGCCAGCACCATCTCGACGATCTCGACCGTCTTCTGGTCGGTGACACGCAGGCCGCCTTCGAATTTCGATTCGATGCCCATCTTGGCCAGCATCGCGCCGATCTGCGGGCCACCGCCATGCACGACGATCGGGTTGACGCCGGATTGCTTGAGCAGCGCGATATCGCGCGCGAACGCCTTGCCGAGTGCGAGGTCGCCCATGGCATGGCCACCATATTTCACCACGATCGTCTTGTGCTCGTAGCGCTGCATGTAGGGCAGGGCTCGCGAAAGCAGGTCGGCCTGCATTTCGGCGGTGGCGGTTATCTCCGTCATCGGCATGGTTCCCGGCTTGGTTTTATGCATGTCATTGTCCCAAAACCGCTGAGCACTTTTGGGCGACATGCACTCGGAAAGGACGGCGGCGTCTTAGCGGGAAACGGGGCAGGCCGCAAATGGCATTGCTGTCATATTCCATGGCCTCACGACGACGTCATCATCAGGGCACCATCAGCGGCGCTCGACGCTTCAGCCAACCCGAGATCTTCTCCATCTGAGCGGCAAGCGACAAGAGCGTCTCCTCGTCGCCCGGCCGACCGGCGGCCTGGATGCCGAGCGGCAGGCCGGCATCGGTGACATGGACGGGCAATGCGATCGATGGCTGGCCGGAAACATTCTGGATCGCCGGCCAATGCGTGAACCACAGGCTCTTGTCCATCAGTTGCCCGAACAATGGCTTGATCTTCAGCAAGGGCGTGAGGTGGAGTTTGTCGAGCGCGTTCTCGATCAATTCGTCGGTGCCCTTTGGGTTCATGGCGCCGCAGGCAAGCGGCGGATGGGCAATGATCGGCATCAGCACGGCATCATATTGTGCGGTCTCGGAGATCAGCCGGCGAGCGGTGGAGTGCAGCCTTTGTAAGCCGGCATAGATCTCCCCGGCGGTCAGCATTTCGCCCAGCCGGCCGAGCACGCGCGTGGCGCGTTCGACGTCGCCGGAGACGGCTCGGCCGACGCGCTCGGCTTCGCCCCGCAGGGCGCCTGCGACCGCGGACGCGACCGTCCTGGCGAAGTCGGCGATGAAGTCACGACCGACATAGGGCAGGTCGATCTCTTCCACGCTATGGCCGCCCTCGCGTGCCAACGCCACGGCCGTGTCCAGCGCTTTCAGCGTCTCGTCCGAGATTGGCAGGCCGAGCGGTGACTTCCTGTAGACGGCGAGCCTGAGCTTGCCGGGGTCGCGTGCGGCCGCCGCCGCGAAAGAGCCTTTCGGTGGCGGGGCGGCATAGGGCGACAACGGATCGGGGCCGTGGGTCAGGTCGAGCAGCAATGCACAATCGCGTACCGAGCGGGTGACGGCGTGGTCGGCCACCATGCCGTACCAGCTCTCGGTGACCAGCGGCGTCAGCGGCACGCGGCCGCGCGAGGTTTTCAGCCCGACCAGTCCGGTGCAGGCGGACGGAACCCGGATCGAGCCGCCGCCATCCGAGGCATGCGCCACTGGCACGACGCCGGCCGCGACAAGTGCTGCGGCCCCGCCGGACGAGCCGCCGGTGGTGTGGCCGGTGTTCCACGGGTTGCGGGTGACGCCGAAGGCGGCGGATTCCGTCATCAGCCGCAACCCGTGTTCGGGCGTGGTGCTGGTGGCGATCGGGATGAGGCCGGCGGCGAGATAGCGTTCGGCCATCACCGAGTTGAAATCGGCCGTGAAAGCCGGAATGCGGCTGCCGCCGTGCACCGGCACGCCTTTCATGACGATGCCGAGGTCCTTTATCGCGAAAGGAACGCCGGCAAGCGGCAGCTCGCGGTCGACGGTTTGCGCGCGGGCCCGCGCCGCGTCGTACAGCGGCTCCGCGATTGCATTGATTTCAGGCCGGGTGGCCTCGGCGCGTGCGATCGCTGCTTCGATCAGCTCTACCGGTGAAATCTCGCCCTTGCGGACCAGGTCGGCCAAGCCGGTTGCGTCTTGTTCCCAAAGGACACGTTCAACCGACATGTTCGCTCTCCTGCTATGGGCACGCTAGCCGGTGGCGATTTCCTTTTCAATCGAAGCAGATACCATGCGGTCGACGCCGGGAACTTTAGGTGCACAAGGATGTTTCCGTCGTTGCAAATACATCGCAATTGCCTAATTTGGCTCATATGACGCCGCAGGACATCACCAAGCTGATCGTCCGGACTTCAATGAAGGACCGGGCCGCGTTCGATCTGCTCTACCGGCAGACCAGCGCGAAACTTTTCGGCGTTTGCCTACGTGTATTGAATGACCGGGGAGATGCGGAAGAAGCGCTTCAAGAGGTCTTCGTCAAGATTTGGACGAAGGCCGACCGTTTTGCTGTTTCCGATCTGAGCCCGATTTCCTGGCTGGTGGCGATCGCCCGCAATCACGCGATCGATCGCATCAGGGCGCGGCGCAAGCCCGCCGCCGATATCGATGCCGCGCTCGACGTGGCCGATCCGGCGCCTGGACCGGAAGCAATGGTGGTCGCGGGCGGTGAATCCGAGCGTATCTATCATTGCCTGGATGAACTGGAGCAGGACCGGGCGGCGGCAGTCCGGGGCGCCTATCTCAAGGGCGAAAGCTATGCCGAACTGGCGGAGCGGCACAACGTACCGCTGAACACGATGCGTACCTGGCTGCGCCGCAGCCTGCTTAAACTGAGAGAATGTCTGGAAAGATGACGCTGGAACAGGACAACGGACCGGAACATGGAGGCGACGACCTGCTTGCCGCCGAATATGTTCTTGGCGTCCTGCCGGCCGATGAGCGCCAGATTGCTTCCCGTCGCATCGATACCGAGGCTGTGTTCGCGCGGATGGTGGATGGCTGGGAGGTGCACCTCTCGCCGATGGGCTCGGCCTATCCTGAAATCGAGCCGCCAGCCTTGGTGAAGCCGGCGATCGATCGCCGGCTCTTCACGTCGGCGGCAGCCGCGCCGGCGCGGCCTTCCTTGAGCATCTGGTCCAGCCTTGCCTTCTGGCGCGGCCTTGCCGCCGTGGCGGTGGCGGCCCTGGCGATCTATGTCGCGGTGCCCTACATCAACCCGCCGGCGCCGCTGCCGCAGGCACGCCTGGTCGCCTCGCTCGCCGCCGACGGTAGCGATGTCAAATATCTCGCCGTTTACGATCCCACCCATCATGAAGTCGGGCTCTCGCACGTTTCGGGTGAGCGTGCTTCCGGCAAGGACTTCGAGCTGTGGATGATCGAGGGCAAGAACCCACCTGTTTCGATGGGCGTCATTCCCGTCGGTTCAACGGCGCATATCGTCGTTTCGCCCGCCGCCCAGCAAAAGCTCGCACAAGGCGCCGTGTTGGCGGTCAGCCTCGAGCCCGCCGGCGGTTCGCCGACAGGCAAGCCGACCGGACCGGTGGTCGCGGCCGGTGATCTGAAGAGCATCTGACCGGGCTCCTCGCGTCGCCAAAATCAAAAACGAAAGACTTGAAGTCTATCTGTGGCTGCATGTGCCCAGGATCGCATGCGTTCCGGAAAATATTTGAGCGATGAAAATCTCTTTTGCGGCGCAGATAAAATAAAAAAATCCTAATATTCTGAAACTCACGCATTTGTGTTCCGTATCTCCTCGCGTCCAAGAATGGGAAGAGAAAACCCCGAGGAGTTTGACACCATGCGTAAATTCGCCACCCTTTTGCTTGCCGGCACGATCGCCGTTTCCGCTCTCGCGACCGCGGCCTACGCCGAGAACCCGATGGTCGGCGGCGCCGCCATGTATGCCAACAAGAACATCGTCGAGAACGCCGTCAATTCGAAGGACCACACCACGCTCGTCGCCGCCGTCAAGGCCGCCGGCCTGGTCGACACGCTTCAGGGCGCTGGCCCCTTCACCGTCTTTGCGCCGACCAATGAAGCCTTTGCAGCACTTCCGGCCGGCACGGTCGACACGCTGCTGAAGCCGGAGAACAAGGACAAGCTGGTCAAGATCCTCACCTGTCATGTCGTCGCCGCCAAGGCGATGTCGGCCGACGTGATGAAGATGGTCAAGGACGATGGTGGCGCCCACAAGGTCAAGACCGTTGGCGGCTGCGAACTGACGCTGAAGGACACCGGCGGCAAGGTCACCGTAACCGACGAGAACGGCAATGTCGCCAACGTGACCATTGCCGATGTCGAACAGTCGAATGGCGTCATCCACGTGATCGACAAGGTTCTCTTGCCGAAGATGTAACAAACGGTGCGTTGCCGACGAAGATGTCGGTAACGGCTCCCTGTTGATTGCACGGCTCTTGCTCCCGTGACCGCGCAATCGCCCCGCACTCCGCGCCGTCCATGCAAAACATGGAATAGGCGCGGAGTGTCGCTTTCAGGGGCCTGTCACCGGCTTTTGATTTCCGTGTGACGGCATAATTTGGCAAAGGACAACAGAAGGAATTGTGTCATGAACCGTCGTGACTTTCTTTTGAGCGGTGCCGCGACCGCCGCATTGCTGGTCAGCACCGCGGTGCTTATGCGCATGGGTGGACCGCAGGATGCCCGCGCCGCGGAAACCTTCGAGATCACCAAGACCGACGCCGAATGGAAAGCCATCCTCTCTCCCGCCGCCTTTGACGTGCTGCGCAAGGAAGGCACCGAGTATCCCGGCACCAGCCCGCTGCTCAACGAACATCGCAAGGGCATTTTTGCTTGCGCCGGCTGCGACCTGCCCGTCTATTCGTCCGAGACGAAGTTCGATTCCGGCACTGGTTGGCCGAGCTTCTGGCAAGAGATTCCCAATGGCATAGCCAAGACGGAAGATAGGTCGCTTGGCATGACGCGCACCGAAGTCCACTGCCGCCGTTGCGGCGGCCATCTCGGTCATGTCTTCGACGACGGTCCCCCACCGACCGGCCTGCGCCACTGCATCAACGGCGTGGCATTGACTTTCAAGCCTGCCACGGCCTGACAGACCTCTACCGCGATACAAAAAACTCCGGGCCTGCGGCCCGGAGTTTTTGCGTGATCAGAGCTTTGCGGGCTTGGACTGGAGGAGCATCCCGAAAACCGCTGCGCACATTCTGGAAATCAGTGGCCGCCGCCACCACCGCCCGCCGGCGCCGCCGGCTTGCGGATGACCATGGTGAAGAATGCCATCGTCGCGAACAGCACAGTCAACATGTAGAAAACGTCCATGAACGACAGCAGCGCCGCCTGCTGCTGGACCATGCCAGACAGTTTGGAGATCGCAGCCTTGGAGGCGTCCAGTCCGGTCGTCTGCTCGAAATCGAGCGTCATGTTCTGCAGCTTGGTCTGCGCGGCCGCGCTTCCCCATTGCACGTGCTCGGAGAGCCTCGCGTAGTGGAAGGCATTGCGGTCGATAAGCACCGTATTGATGATCGCGAGGCCGACGGCGCCGCCGAGATTGCGGGTCAGGTTGAACAGGCCCGACGCGTTCTTCAGCCGTTCGGGCGGCAAGGTGCCAAGCGCGATGTTGTTGATCGGCACCATGCACAGCATCATCGAGCAGCCGCGCAGGATTTGCGGTATCAGCAGTTCATAGAAGTCCCAGTCGGCGGTGAGATGTGTCATCCACCAGGTTCCCAGGGCGAAGCCGAACAGGCCGATCATCATCATCACGCGCAGGTCCATCTTGCGCGACAGGATGCCGGAAATAGGCGCGGTGACGAACATGGCCAGACCACTGACGAACAGCGCCTCGCCGATCATCAGGGAATCATAGCCGCGGATACGCCCGAGGAACACCGGGTAGAGGTAGGTCAGGCCGTAGAGGCCGATGCCGATGACAAAGGAGAACAGCGAACCGAAGGCGAAGTTGATGTTGGTGAAGGCTTTCAGGTCGACGATCGGCTCCTCGGCGGTGAAAGCGCGCCAGAAGAACACCACCGCTCCGACAGTCATCAGGATGGCGCAGATGAAGACACCCTGATCCTGCAGCCAGTCATTGTTCGGACCTTCCTCGAGCACATATTCCAGCGAACCAAGGAAGGCTGCCATGCCGGCGAGGCCCCACCAGTCGAACTTGCTGAAAAGCTTCAGATTGGGCTTGTCGAAGTCGATCAGTGTCCATGTCGCGATCGTAACCATGATGCCAGGCACGACATTGATGAGGAACAGCCAGTGCCAGGACATTGCGTGGCTGATATAGCCGCCGACGGTCGGTCCGATAGTCGGCGCCAGCGTTGCCACGAGGCCGATCATCGGCGAGACCATGGCGCGACGCGACGGCGGAAAGATGGTGAATGCCGCGGCGAAGACGCTTGGAATCATGCCGCCGCCGATGAAGCCCTGGAGGGCGCGGTAGACGATCATCTGGTCGATGTTGGTGGCGGTCGCGGCGAGCGCGCTCGCCGCGGTGAAGCCCGCCGCCGAAGCAGCAAACAGCACGCGCGTCGACAGCATCCGGCTGAGGAAGCCGGACAGCGGGATCATGATGACCTCGGCGATCAGATAGGCGGTCTGCACCCACGGGATCTCATCGGAACTGGCGCTGAGGCCGGCCTGGATCTCGGCAAGGGAAGCCGAGACGATCTGGATGTCCAGGATCGCCATGAACATGCCGAACACCATCGCCAGGAAGGCGATGAGGCGTCGTGTCGAGATGGTGTCAGGAACGGCCGACATCGCCGGCGGGGGCGCCGATCCTGCTGTAAGGGTTGCCGTTGCCATGGCCTTGCTCCCGGGAGATCGCTCAGTTCGACGCGGCGGGCGCGGTGCGGCTGTCGACGGCGACGATGACGCTCAGGCCCGCGCGCAGCCTGCCCGTCTTCAGCACGTCGGCCGGCACATCGATGCGGACCGGCACGCGCTGCACCACCTTGGTGAAATTGCCGGTGGCGTTTTCTGGCGGCAGCAACGAGAACACCGCGCCGGAGGCCGGAGCCAGGGACGACACGGTTCCCTCAAAGGACTGGCCGTCGATCGCATCGACGGAAACCCGGACCTTTTCGCCGGGCACCAGCTTGGCAAGCTGCGTCTCCTTGAAGTTGGCGACGATGTAGAGCTTGTCCATCGGCACGATGACTGCGAGCTTCTGGCCGGGGCTGACGAGGTCGCCCTGCTCGACGGAACGATTGCCGACGACGCCGTCATAGGGCGCCTTGAGAACGGTGAAGGAAAGGTCGCGCGCGGCCTTGTCCTTGCTGAGCTGCAGCGACGCCAGCGTGCTTGCCGATTCCGCGCGCTGCGCCTGGAGCACGCCGATATTGGCTTGCGCCGTGGCGATCTGGGCGTCGGCCCCGGCAAGAGCGGCATTGGCCTGGTCCAGCGCTGTCTGGGCGTCGTCCAGTTGCGCCTGCGTGCCGACATGCGTCTTGAGCAGCTGCGCGGCGCGTTGCTGGCCGCGGGCGGCATTGTCGGCCGCGGCCTGGTCGGCGACCTTTTGCGCCTGCGCCTGCTTCAGCGACGCGCGCGCGGCCTCGGTCTGTGCGTCGATGCGGTCGAGCGTCTTGCTCAGCGTGGCGATCTGGGCCTCGGCCTGGGCAACCGCGATCTTGTAGTCTCCGTCATCGACCACAAGCAGCGGGTCGCCGGCCTTGACCTGCTGGTTGTCGATCACCTTGACCTGATCGACATAGCCGGAAATCTTTGGCGAGATAAACGCCATGTCGGCCTGGACATAGGCGTCATCCGTTGAAATCATGAAGCGTCCGTCGACCCAGTAATTATAGCCGTACCAGGCGCCGCCACCAAGCAGCCCAAGCGCGATGATGGGCAGCAGGAAGGAGCGTGCCGAACGCTTCTTCTTGGCCGGTGCCTCGGCCGCAGGCGCGGTTACGGGCTCGATTGGAGCACTCGGAGCTTCGATCGCGGGGGCGACCTTGGCGTTTGGGAACGGACGGACCTCGGCGGTGGCTGGCGTGTTCGAAGACATGAGGATCTCTCTATAGCGGACTGAACCGTTCGGTTCGAATTGGACATTGACTTAGCGCGTAAAGAGGCCCATATCAAGGGCAATCGAACCGGTTGGTTCGAATTATTTTCGAGGTGTGACCTTATGGGCCCAACATTACCGAATGCTGACAACGACCAGTGTGATTTGCTGGAAAGTCTTCCTCGCGGCCGCCCGGCAGCGGGACAGGATCCAGTAAAGCGCGGCCAGATCATCGAAGGCGCGCGCCGTGTTTTCATAGACAAGGGCTTCGAAGCGGCGTCGATGAACGACATCACCCGCGAAGCCGGCGTTTCCAAGGGCACCATCTATGTCTACTTCGCCAACAAGGAAGAGCTGTTCGAGGCGCTGATCGAGGAAGAGCGCAGCACGATCTTCAAGAACATGTATGATGTTCTCGACCAGATCGGCGATCTTCGGGCGACGCTGGTGAAGTTCGGCAAGGTGCTTTCGGCCAAGATCACTTCAGCAAAGGTCATCCAGGCGCAACGCACCGTCGTCGGCGCGGCGGACCGAATTCCGGAACTTGGCACGCGCTTCTACGAGCGCGGTCCAAAGCGTGGACACGACCGGATCGTGATCTTTCTCAACGTTGCCGTTGAGCGCGGCCTGCTGAAGATAGCCGATGTCGAGCTGGCCGGGTATCAGTTCACGGAACTCTGCCTGGCCGGTCTTTTTCGCCAGTGCATCTTTGGCTATCGCACCAAGGCGCCGAGCGCGGCCGAGATCGAGCATATCGTCAGTTCGGGTGTCGATATGTTCCTGAAGTTCTATGGCACCGAGCAGCTTGCGGCGGAAGAAAGCGCGGCAAAGTCAGTCTGACAGATGGGCGTTGGCGGGCTTATCCGCCGTTGGCCGCCAGCACGATGGCAGCCTGGAGTTCCTCAAGACCCTCGGCTTTCTCCGATGAGGTGGCGAGAACGAACGGGAACGCCGCCGGCCGTCGCTTGATCTTCAGAAGCGTTTCCTCGATCAGCCTCGGTACGCCCGCGGCCTTGATCTTGTCGGTCTTGGTCAGCACGATCTGGTAGGACACCGCCGCCTTGTCGAGCAGCGACAGCACCTCGTCATCCTTGGCCTTGATGCCATGGCGGGCATCGATCAGCACATAGACGCGTTTTAGCGTGACGCGGCCCTTGAGATAGTCGAAGACCAGCTTCGTCCACTCGTCGACCTTTTCCTTCGGCGCGGTCGCATAGCCGTAGCCGGGCATGTCGACGAGCGCCAGGGGTGGCAGATCCGCGCCTTCGCCCGAAAATCCATCCGGTACGAAATAGTTGAGCTCCTGCGTCCGCCCCGGCGTGTTGGAGGTGCGCGCCAGTCCCTTCTGGTTGACCAGCGCGTTGATCAGCGACGACTTGCCGACATTCGAGCGGCCGGCAAAGGCGATTTCCGGGGGGCCTTCCGGCGGCAGGAACTTCATCGCCGGCACGCCGCGGATGAATATCCACCCACGCGTAAACAGTTCGATGCCGATCGTGGTTGGGTTCAAAGCGTTCAAACCGCTGCCTCCAGAAGAGAGATGTTGGCGCCACGAATGGCATTGAGGTTACGGCTGATCTTGTCCACCGGCCAGTCCCACCAGGCCACCGCCAGCAGCCGGTCGATGGTCCGCTCGTCGAAACGCATCTTCACCACTTTGGCCGCATTGCCGGCGACGATCGAAAAGGCCGGTACGTTATGCGTCACCACCGACTTTGCCGCAATGATGGCGCCGTCACCGATGCTGATGCCGGGCAGGACCACCGCCTCCATGCCGATCCATACATCATTGCCGATGACCGTGTCGCCGCGCACTTCCTTAGACCACGTCGCCGGATCGAAGCCCTCTTCCCAACCGTGCCCGAATATATTGAACGGATAGGTCGAAAAGCCGGACATCGCATGATTGGCGCCGTTCATGATGAACCGCGCCCCCTCCGCGATCGCGCAGAACCTGCCGATGATCAGCCTGTCGCCAATGAACGGATAGTGGTGCAGCACACACTTCTCGGCGAATTTGTCCGGCCCGTCCGGATCATCGTAATAGGTGAAGTCACCGATCTCGATGTTCGGCGAAGTGACGAGCGGCTTCAGGAAGCCGACACGTGTATGCAGAGGCACCGGATGTTTGATCGCCGGGTTGGGTCCGTTCATGTCGAGGTCCGTCGAAAATTTGCGGGCAGGCACCGCGAAGCCGAAATTCGCTTGCATTCAAAATAGCGTGATCAGCCTATAGCACCAATCCGCTGACGAGCTAGCCTTCCGCGCTTCCGCTCAATTGGCATCCCTGCAGATCACGATCGGATCGGACAGCGCGCTGTCGAAGCCACTGCCCTGGTAGATTGTGACGTTCGCGGCCCCTGGCGGCAACATGAAGGTGCCTTCAACGATTTTCTGGTCACCAGCAGTAGTGTGCAAGGCCCAGCTAAAGGTGCAGAACTGGTTTGGCGCCTTGGGATCGACGTGGCTGCAGTTCAATTGCGCCCCACCCAGCATGGCGGCGCCGCCGCAGCTGGCCGCGCTCTTCGCGACCGCGAAGCTCGGGTATCCCGCCAGGATCACCATGGTCGCGATCTTGAGCCAATTCATCATCATGTCCTCGCCGGAAATCCGACATTACCGGAACTTTTGTTGCACCGCAGCACGTGCGACATTTTTTACCAAACGGCTTAATCCGTCTTGTGCGCGGCGTCCAGCAGGATTATAAGCATAGGTGATAATAAGCATGCCTACTAAAAGTCGCGCCAACAACCCCGACACTCCCCATGGCATCTTCACCCAACATCAGCTTCGTGCTGCACGATGTCGCGCGTCTGCTCAGAAAGCGGTTTGAGCAGCGTTCCCGGACCTTGGGACTGACCCGGACCCAATGGCAGGTCCTGGCCTATCTGTCCCGCAACGAAGGCATCCACCAGACCAGGCTGGCCGACCTCGTCGAGACCATGCCGATCACGCTTGCCCGGCTGCTCGACAAGATGGAAGCCAAGGGTCTGATTGAACGGCGACCCAATCCCGCCGACCGCAGGGCATGGCTGCTCTACCTCACCCCCGAGGCGCATCCGCTGCTCGAAATCATGCGCGACAACGGCCAGAAGACTCGTGACGAGGCCTTTGCCGGCCTTTCCGATGATGAGCAGCAACACCTGCTGCAAACCCTTTGCCTGATGAAATCCAATCTGCTCGAGGCTTGCGTCCAGCCAGTCGTCGACCGGGAGAAAGTACATGACTGATTCAACCTCACCCAAGAAATATGAAGAGGAACCGGTCGGGGATGCGCCGTCCGCGGCTCGCAGCAGCGATCAGGTGATACGGCTGGCTAGCGAGCGCGGACAGAGAAAGGCCAGCACCGTCGTCGAAGACGACGAACTGGAAGCGCCTGTTGCATTGGAGCCGGCGGCGCTGGAGGCTCCGTCCACGCAACCTCCGCCCACGCAGCCCCAGCAAGCACCAGTTGCCGTTGCACCGCAGGTCCCGGTCAAGCCCAGGCGCAGCCTGAGGCGACCGCTCCTTTTTGCCCTGCTTCCGGTCGCGCTGGTCGTCGGCGGCTATTATTATGTCACCGGCGGCCAGGTGATGACGACCGACAATGCCTATATCCAGGCCCAGTCGCTCGGCGTTTCCACCGATGTCTCAGGCACCGTCTCTGAAATCAACGTGCATGACAACCAGGTGGTGAAGAAGGGCGACGTGCTTTTCCGCCTGAGGCCGGCCTCTTTCGAAACCGCTCTCGCCGCTGCCCAGGCCCAGCTCGGGACGGTGCGCAACCAGGTGCTGACCTTGCAGGCGAGTTACCAGCAGTCGCAGGCACAGATCGATCAGGCGCAGGCTGACATTCCTTATTATGAAGCCGCCTTCGCCCGCCAGCAGGATCTTCTCAAGACGTCCACGGCCTCCAAGGCGACCTTCGACAGCGCCCAGCACGACCTCGTTGCCGCCCGCCAGAAAGTATCCGTTGCCAAGGCGCAGGCACAGGCCATGCTTGCCCAGCTGGGTGACGCCAGCCAGCCCATAGAGAAGAACCCCTTCTATCTCCAGGCACAGTCGGCCGTGGACGACGCCCAGCGCAACCTCAACGATTCGATCGTCAAGGCGCCGTTCGATGGCATCGTCACCAATGTCGACGCGCTTCAGGTCGGCAAGTATCTGCCGGCGTCGCAGCCCGCCTTCAGCCTGGTGTCGGCGACCGACCTGTGGATCTCGGCCGAGCCGAAGGAAACCGAACTGACCTATGTGCGGCCGGGCCAGACGGCGACCATCAGCGTCGACACCTATCCGGGCACCGTCTGGCATGGCACGGTCGCCAGCATCAGCCCGGCTTCCTCGTCGAGCTTCTCGCTGCTTCCCGCGCAGAACACCACCGGCAACTGGGTCAAGGTCGTGCAGCGCATTCCCATGCGCGTGACCGTCGATGATACCCAGGACAAGCCGCCGCTCAGAGGCGGAATGAGCGTCGTCGTGGGCATCGATACCGGCCATGCGCGCGGCCTGCCCGACTTCGTGACCGATCTTATGAAAAGGCTCGGGATAGCATCATGACCAGCGCGTCCGCGACAGGTGGCACATCGGTGGTCGCCAATCGTGGCGCCATCACCGCCTGCGTCATCCTGGCCGTCATCATGCAGGCGCTGGACACGACCATCGCCAATGTCGCGCTGCCCTATATCCAGGGCAGCGTGTCAGCGAGCGCCGACCAGATCAACTGGGTGCTGACGTCCTACATCGTCGCGGCGGCGGTCATGACGCCGCCTTCGGGCTACCTTGCCAATCGGTTCGGCCGCAAGCGCATCCTGCTGACGTCCATCACCGGCTTCGTCGTCGCCTCGGTGCTTTGCGGCTTCGCGCAGTCGCTGCCGCAGATCGTCGCTTTCCGTCTGCTGCAGGGCCTGTTTGGCGCTGCTCTCGTGCCGCTGTCACAGAGCATCCTCTTGGATATCTACAGCGTCGAAGAACGCGGCTCGGCCATGGCGCTGTTCGGCGTCTCCGTCATGGTCGGACCGGTGCTCGGGCCGGTCATAGGCGGCTGGCTGACCGAGAATGTCAGCTGGCGCTGGGTCTTCTACATCAACGTCCCGATCGGCGCCCTGGCGTTCGCGGGCGTGTGGATGTTCGTCCAAGAGACGAAGGTGGACATCAGGGCAAGGCTCGACTGGCTGGGATTCAGCATGCTCAGCATCACCATCGCGGCCCTGCAGATGTTTCTCGATCGCGGCGAGCAGCTCAACTGGTTCTCGTCATCCGAGATCATCATCGAGGCGCTGGTCTGCGCATCGGCCTTCTACATCTTTCTCGTCCACACCTTCACCGCCCGCAACACCTTCGTTAATCCGAGGCTTTTCCTCGACCGGAATTTCGCGGTCGGGATGATCTTCATTTTCATCATCGGCATCACCTACCTGGCCTCACTGGCCTTGATGACGCCCTATCTGCAGACGCTGATGGGCTATCCTGTCGTCACCGCCGGCATCGTCATGGGTCCACGTGGACTTGGCACCATGGCGTGCATGTTCCTGGTCGGCAGGCTGATCGGCAAGGTGGACACGCGCTGGCTGCTATTGACCGGCCTGCTGATCACCGCCTGGGCCATGTACGACATGACCGGTTGGACTCCCGACGTCTCGCAATGGACGATCATCAGCACCGGCTTTGTCCAGGGTGCCGGGCTCGGCTTCCTGTTCGTTCCGCTCACGACCATCACCTTCGCCACGCTGCCTCCGGAGCGGCGTTCTGAAGGAACAGGACTGTACAATCTGTCGCGAAACATCGGCTCCAGCGTCGGCATATCGGTGGTCACCGCGCTGCTGACGCAAAACGTGCAGATCAACCATGCCAACATCGCCACTTACGTGACGCCCTACAATCAGGCGTTCGGCAATCCGGCGATCTTCCAGGCGATGAACCCCTATACCGCGGCGGGTCGCGCCGCGCTCGACGGCGCGGTCACGCTGCAGGCGACGATCATCAGCTATATGAACGATTTCAAACTGATGATGATCCTGTCGCTGGCTGCGGTTCCCCTGGTTCTGCTGCTGCGCAAGTCGGCCACGCCGGCCAAGGTCGACCACAGCGCCGTCATGGAATGATGGAGCGGCGGCGGTCCGCGGGCACAAAAACCGGGGCTCCGCAGTTTATTCGGAACCCCGGTCGTTGCCGAGACGGCTCCCCCAATTGTTGCCTCTCTCGAGGCTGGGTAGGCAGACCCCGGAGGCAGAGGGGCGCTTTCCCTTGTGTTGGAACCGTTACTTCGGCAACAGCACCTTGTTGACGACATGGATGACGCCGTTCGACTGGTTGACGTCGGCGATCGTCACGCGGGCTTCGCCGCCGGAATCATCCACGATGTAGAGCTTGCCGCTCTTGACCTCGGCGGTCAGCGTATCGCCGCTCACGGTCTTCATCTCATACTTGCCGCCCATCGCCTTGGCCTTCTTCATCATTTCGGCGCCCGAAATCTTGCCGGAAACGACATGCGCGGTCAGGATCTTGGTGAGCTTGCCTTTGTTCTCAGGCTTCAACAGCGTGTCGACCGTGCCCTTGGGCAGCGCGGCAAACGCCTCGTTGGTCGGGGCGAAGACGGTGAATGGGCCGGCGCCCTGCAGCGTGTCGACAAGGCCGGCGGCCTTGACCGCGGCGACCAGCGTCGTGTGATCCTTGGAATTGACGGCGTTCTGGATGATGTTCTTGTTGGCATACATTGCCGCACCGCCGACCATCGGGTCCTTGGCATAGGCGGGGGCGAGCATCGTGGCGCTGGCGATGAATGCCGAAAACGCGATGGTTCTGAATGACTGGAAACGCATGACTTCCTCCGTGCAACGGCTCGCCGAAATTGGCGGCCCTGGAATTTTGCTACGGAAGCAGTCACGGGGTGCGGGCGGGCAAAGTTTCACGGCTTGTCGGAAACATCGGCCGCCATGGCAACAAAAAAGCCCCGGGCGGACCGGGGCTTTTATCGTTCTGTATTATCGGAGCGCGGTCTATTCAGCCGGCGACGTTTTCTTTCGGAACAGCGCGATCAGATTGTCCCACAACTCGATCTTGGCGCCCTGGCGCTTCATGATCACGCCCTGCTGCAGGATCGACAGCGTGTTGTTCCAGGCCCAGTAGATGACGAGACCCGCCGGGAAACCGGCCATCATGAAGGTGAAGATCACCGGCATCCAGGTGAAGATCGCGGCTTGCGTCGGGTCCGGCGGCGTCGGGTTCATGCGCATCTGCAGGAACATGGTGACGCCCATGATCAACGGCCAGACGCCGATCATCAGCATGTGCGGCAGGGTGATCGGAACGAGGCCGAACAGATTGAAGATCGAGGTCGGATCGGGCGCCGCCAGATCTTGGATCCAGCCGAAGAACGGCGCGTGCCGCATCTCGATGGTGATGTAGAGCACCTTGTAGAGCGAGAAGAAGACCGGGATCTGCAAGGCCACCGGCCAGCAGCCGGCGAGTGGGTTGATCTTCTCGGTCTTGTACAGCTCCATCATCGCCTGCTGCTGCTTCATCTTGTCATCCGCGTACTTCTCGCGGATTTCCAGCATCTTGGGCTGCACCTTCTTCATATTCGCCATCGACGCGTAGGACTTGTTGGCGAGCGGGAAGAAGATGGCCTTGACGATGACCGTCGTGGCCAGGATGGCGAGGCCGAAATTGCCCAGGAATTTGTAGAGCGTGTCGATCAGCCAGAACATCGGCTTGGTGATGAAGTGGAACCAGCCCCAGTCGATCAAGAGGTCGAACCGCTTGATGTGGCGGTCTTCGGCATAGGCGTTGATCTTGGCGACTTCCTTGGCGCCGGCGAAGACTTCGGTCTCGACGGTCGCGGACTGGCCGGCATCGACATTGATCGGGTCGGTCAGGAAGTCGGACTGGTAGCGATGGCGGCCGTCCTCGAAATAGGCGTAGCGCGGCTGGAACGGCTGCTTCTCGCTCGGCACCAGCGTCACCGCCCAGTATTTGTCGGTGATGCCCAGCCAGCCATCGGTCGACTTGCCGGGCGTCGCCTGCTTGTCCTTCTCGATGGACGCGTATTTGTGCTCCTGAAGGCCCTCGGTGCCGGTGAAGCCGATCAGGCCCTCATGCAGCACATAGGTACTGGCCACGGCCGGCTTGTCGTAGCGGGTGACGCGGCCATAGTTGAACAGCGAAACAGCGCTGCTTCCGGAGTTCTGCACCGTATCCGAGACCGTGAACATGTAGTTGCTGTCGACGGAGAAGGTGCGCTTGAAAGTCAGGCCCTTGTCGTTGGTGTAGGTGAGCGTCACCGGCGTCGAAGGGGTCAGCGTCGGATTGCCGTCGACGCTCCACACCGTCTCCGAGCCCGGCACCGCACCGGTCTTGTCGTTGCCGACGAAGCCGATCTCGGCGAAATAGCCGGTGGGCAATGCCTGCGGGTTCAGCAGCGAGATCTCGGGCGAATTCTTGTCGACGGTTTCGGTGTAGTGCTTGAGTTTGAGGTCATCAAGACGCGCGCCGGTCAGGTTGATCGAGCCCTCCAGGCTCGGCGTGTCGATCTTGACGCGCTTTGAAGCCGTCAGTGCCTGGTCGCGGCTGGCCGCTGTAACGGCTTCGCCGCCAGATGTGTTTGGTATGGTGCCTTGCGGCGTCGGCGCCCCGGAAGCGCCTGGATTGGCGCCGCCAGCCGCCTTCTTCTGCTCCTCCAAGCGCTGCTGCTCGACTTTGGCGGCCTCGCGCTGCGTCTGCACGCGCGGGTTCATGTAGAACACCTGCCACAGAGTGAGGATCAGCACCGACAGCGCGATGGTGATGAAGAAGTTACGGTTGTTTTCCATCGAGAGCCCTTGGCCTATCGTGTTCCGCGAATTCGGCGGGAGAGTTCGGCCTTCAACTGGCCGAAGTGGGCGGAGAGCGCATCTTCGCGCCCGACGATGACATAATCATTGCCGGGCACCATGTCATCTGCGGCATGGACGCGTACGGCTTCCCTGAGCCGCCGCCGGATGCGGTTGCGGACGACAGCGTTGCCCACCTTCTTGGTGACAGTGTAACCGACGCGCGGCGCCTCGCGGTCGCTGCGGTCGAGAACCTCGACGAGGAAAAGCCGCCCGCGCCGCTTTTCACCACGACGGACGGCCAGGAATTCCGCGCGTTTCAGAAGCCGCTTGGGATTTGGCCCCACTGGCTTGCCGGTTGCGGACAACGATTTTGTCTTCCGCTTTAGGCGCTGAGCCGCTTGCGGCCGCGATTGCGGCGAGCTGCGACGACGCCACGACCACCCTTGGTGGCCATGCGGGCACGGAAACCGTGCCGGCGTTTGCGGACGAGTTTGGACGGTTGGTAGGTACGCTTCATTTCTTTTAATACCGCGGGGTGCGGCCCTTCTTGTGTCTGTCACTTTGTAACAGGAGCTTTGCCGGGCCGGTTTTGGCGCGATCGAAACCGCGCCGGGACGAATGGCCCGAGCGTGTGCGGGCTTATAGAAAGAAGGCTTTTGGAAGTCAATCCAGCGTCGACAGGGTCGATCGCTGGCGTCGCCACGTCGATGGCACCAGGTGCCTGCTTGTGCGTTTGTGTTTCGACGAAGGATGAAATTGGCAAAAAAGCCGTAATCGCCTAGTCTTGGCTGATCAAGTGATCGTGAAGACAGAATCGCATGAGTGAAACCATCCCCGCGGAAGAAGGCACCGGACCGGCGAAAACCGCTGCCCGCCGGGTGCCCTTGTCGCGCGGACTGTCGACAAAGCTGCTGCTGCTCACCATCGTTTTCGTGCTGCTGGCGGAAGTTCTCATCTTCTTGCCCTGGATCGCCAGCTACCGGCTGAGCTGGCTGAAGGAGAGGCTCAGCACCGCTGCCGCCGTGTCCATCGTCCTGATTGAGGGTGAATCGCCGTCCCTGTCGCGCGCGGCCCAGAACGACGTCTTGATGTCGATCGGCGCCAAGGCCATCGCGGTGCGCGACGGCGGCGTCTCGCGGCTGCTGGTGGTGGCCGAGATGCCGCCGCAGGTTGACGAGCACATCGATCTCGCCAGCATCGGCATGGTCAAGGGAATGACCGGGGCGCTGGACACGCTGTTTTTCGGTGGCGACCGCATGCTGCGTGTCTTCGGGCCGGTCGGCGAGAGCGACAAGGAGTTCGAGTTGATCATGCCGGACTTCCGGCTGCGCAACGCCATGCTCGTCTATTCGCGCAATGTCGCCTTCGTCTCGCTGCTGATCTCGCTGTTCACCGCGATGCTGGTCTATGCCGCCATAGACCTGATCATGATAGGGCCGATCCGGGCCATGACGCGCTCGATGCTGTCCTTTTCCGAGGCTCCCGACGATCCCGGACGCATCATTCACCCGGCCGATCGCGCCGATGAGATCGGCGTCGCCGAGCGCGAACTGTCGCAGATGCAGGAGCGTCTGCAGAAGATGCTGTCCGAGCAGAAGCATCTCGCCGACCTTGGCCTCGCCGTGTCGAAGATCAACCACGACATGCGCAACATCCTGGCCTCGGCGCAACTGATGTCGGACCGCCTGCGCCAGGTGAAGGACCCGACCGTGCAATCCTTCGCGCCGAAACTTCTGCGCGCGCTCGACCGTGCCGTCTCCTATTCGGAAGGCGTGCTGGCCTATGGCCGCACGCAGGAGCCCGCGCCTTCGCGTCGCAGGGTGCGGCTGCGCCAACTGGTCGAGGACGTGCACGGTCTGCTCGACATCGACGAGAGCATCGAGTTCCTCAATTCCGTCGAGCCGGCCTTCGAGGTGGATGCCGATTCCGACCAGCTGTTTCGCGTGCTCACCAATCTGTGCCGCAATTCCGTGCAGGCCATGGCGGCGGACAGCGAGAGCGCGCTGGTCCGGCGCCTGGCCGTGTCGGGCGAGCGCTTGGGCAGTGTCAGCCGCATCGTCGTCACCGACACCGGCCCGGGCCTGCCGCCCAAGGCGCGCGAGAACCTGTTCGCGGCGTTCCGTGGCTCGGCGCGCAGCGGCGGCACTGGGCTGGGCCTGGCGATCGCCCATGAATTGATCCGTGCCCATGGCGGCACGGTGGAGCTTGTCGAAAGCATTGGCGGGCGCACGACATTCGCGGTCACCATCCCCGACCAGCCGGTCAGGCTCGATCAGGCCCGCAACGGTCTGCGCCGCCCCGCCTGATCGGCCATTTCGCGCGATGCCTGTTGTGCGGCCTCTGACGCTGATGCAGGCTCCGTCGGCCCGCCGTCATTTGATCGACTTGGCAAATGATCGACTTGGCAAAACTTTTGCATAGCGGCTTGCTTTTCGGAAAATCAGTCGCTAGTGAACGCGTCATGTTCGTGGCCGGTCGTCAGGATCGGTTCGCGAGGCCATGCAAAGCATGGTCTGTTGCGCGCCCGTAGCTCAGCTGGATAGAGCACCAGACTACGAATCTGGGGGTCGGAGGTTCGAATCCTTCCGGGCGCGCCATTATTTCCAAGGGGTGGAGGCTGATGGCCAAAAACAGCCTCGTCCTTGGGGGCACACCAGGGTCACACAATCCGCCTAGTGCCATGGCCCAGCGCCTTGCAATCCAGTTTCATTTTGACGCCGAGCAGCAAGCGAAATTGACGGAAATCCTGAAGCCGTCGGATGCCTGGCGCGCTGAAATCGAAGGTCTTGTTGGCGAATTTCTCCCTGATCCGGCCGCTGTTGTCATTGCGACCATAGAGGCATGCGCCACTCGCTTCTTGCGAAACAAGGTGCGGCGCGTCAGCAAGAAGGACCAGAAGGCATACCTCGAACAACTAGCGTTCCACACTCAGGCACTGCTCGACATGTTCCTGCAGTTCAGCCCTATTGATGGCACGATCGCCGATCCTTTCCGTTTCATGGAGAAGGCCGGCAAGGCTAAGGCGGATGATCGGCGATCAGTCGATTATCGAAGCGAGATGATGTCCCACCTGACCACGCTAAACCTGTTCGGTAGGTTTCGGCTGCAGCAGAACGTCGTCCCGCTCGCCGACGAGGCTGAAGAAGAGAAAGCCAAGCGGCGCACCGAATATCCCCGTTTCGTCCTGATTGCCGACTTGTTGGCAGCCTATAAGCGGATCACTGGCAGGGAGGTCACCGCCCATGCCACGAAAGATAGGCTTGGCGCCAGGCAGGTGAGCTCTGCAGTGGAATTCATCACGGTCGCCTTGCCGCCGATCATGAAGGCCGCGCGCCTCAAGAGCGTAGTCGATGATCAGACGGCTCGGAACGAAATCGCGGATGTAAAGCGGCTGTGGGATGCAGGTCAGCATCCAGAGTACGCCTATGCAATCCCAGCGTGGGGATCGCGCGCATCAGGCTAGGGTAAACTTTTTTCGCGATTTCGCGCAGAGAGGAATTCCTAGTTTGCGTTCACCTTTCGTACTCTATTGCGCACTATCGCATAGGAGGCGAATTAAGAGATGACCACCCGTATCCTCCCGATCGAGCAGGTGCTTGACCGCACGGGCCTTTCGCGTCGGACCCTCTACACCGAAATGTCGGAAGGTCGCTTTCCCAAGCCTGTCCAGTTGACCGCTCGGCGTGTCGGTTGGCCCGAAGCTGACGTTGAAGCCTTCCTCACCAGCAAGATCGCCGCGCGCGACGGAATGGCTGCATGAATGCCGCCGCCCTGTCTCCGCCAGAGCACGAACACAGCGCCATAGTCGACGAGGCGATCGAGTGGTACGCCGCGAACTATTCCTCATGCGAGCGACCTATCGTCCCGGCTCTTCGGCGCCGTTTCGGCTGCAGCAGTCACCAGGCTGTCGCGGT
The DNA here is from genome assembly GCF_020616515.1 of Mesorhizobium sp. PAMC28654. Taxonomy (GTDB): domain Bacteria; phylum Pseudomonadota; class Alphaproteobacteria; order Rhizobiales; family Rhizobiaceae; genus Mesorhizobium. The sequence goes on along the minus strand of NZ_CP085135.1, from coordinate 3,615,461 downwards.
GATCCGAGAGGTCACATTGCGCAGGGCGCGCGCCATATGACCGGATCATACATATTGATAACTGGTGTTCCCGATACCCACGAAGCTCGGCGCGACCAGGCTCGCCAGCGCAAGCAGAGGGAACGAGCTCGAAGGAAACAGGCAAGCGCAATCGAATTCGTGCGCACCGATGCCAGCCTGTTCCTGCATCCCGATCGACTGTCGCAGAAGGCCGGCGCGCCGAAGCGTCACCTTCGCCGGATGGCCTTGAAGGAGCTTGTCGACAATGCCCTCGACGCCGCAGCCACGGCGATCTTGACCGAAGTGGATCAAGACACCTTCATTATCCAGGATGACGGACCCGGCATCGCGCCGGCAAAGGTTGTGGCGCTGTTCTCAGTTACGCGACCGATGATGTCGACGAAGCTGATTCGGCGCCCGACTCGCGGAATGGTCGGCAATGGCCTGCGAGTTGCCACTGGTGCAGCTTTTTCTAGCGGCGGCAACATCACGGTTGAAAGCCGAGGCGTGAGACAGGAACTTACCTCCGATCGCTTCACGGGCGAAACGATCGTCGCCGCCACTTCGAAGCAGCAGTTCGAGCCTGGGACCCGGGTCACTATTCACTTCGGGCCGGCGCTCCCAAGAGACCAATACGCGACCTTGTGGGGCAACATAGCCGTTCGCCTTGCCGGCGCGGCCGCAAAGCCAATGCTCACGCATCCCGACTGGTATTCAAACGGCGCCTTTGCCGAACTCATCGAAGCCACCCGAGGCACTGCGCAAGAGCTCGCCGCTCTGTTCGACATCACCCTATGTCACGCTGCAGGCGGACCCCTTGAGCAAGGTCAATCTGGTGACGGGAAGCGTGACATCGACCCGGACGGACCCGCTACCAGCCTGTCGCTCGACGTCCTCAAGTCGTTGGCCGGTAAGCAGCCCAAACTTGTCCCGATCCCCGAGGACGCCTTCTCCGGCTCCTACAGAGCGGAGAAGATGGAGGCCGAGGTCGGTGGCGCTGTTGTGCCGGCACTCGTCCAGGTATGGGCGAAAGAGTATTCGAGCGGGAAGGGTGAGCAGTATACCCCGCAGCTCATCGTCAATCGCACACCGGCCGTTGCCGACCTCGTCGTTCAGATCGGAGGCTCGGCATATTTTCGCGGGTGCGGAATGGATTGGACCTCGATCGGCGTGGTCTCCAAGGGTTCCTACATCATCAATGTCGCTGTGACGGCGCCGGCGATTGCGTTGATCAGCGATGGCAAGACGCCGGACCTGGCACCATTCAAGGATGCACTGGCTGGTGCACTCGGCTCTGCGCTTCGGTCAGCGCACCGCCCGGTCACGCGAGGTTTATCGATCAAGGATGCTGCCTTCAAGATCATGGCTGAGGCGTACGACAAGGCCAGCGCCGGCGGCACGCTCCCGGCCAATGCCCGGCAAATCATGTATGCGGCCCGCCCTCATATCCTGGAGTGGACTGGGCGAAGCACCTTGAACGATGCGTATTTCACCCAGACGCTCTTGCCGACGTTCATAGAAGAAAACCCTGAGACAGTCGCGGACTGGGACGTCGTGTACGATGCGCGCGGCCATCTGGTTGAGCCGCACACCAATCACAGCCTGCCGCTCGGCACCCTTCAGGTGCGAGACTATCTGCAGCGCCGACCGCGCCATTCGACGTCACTGTTGTCGACTGCCGGCGGCCTTCACCAAACGGTTGGGCCCGGTGATCGATATGGCGCCGTGCTCTTCATCGAAAAGGAAGGGTTTGAGCCTCTGCTGCGGGCAGCACGCATCGCCGAGCGCTTCGACATCGCCATCATGTCGACCAAGGGCATGTCGGTGATTGCAGCCCGGTCGCTGATCGACAGGATTTCAGCGTCGGGACTGAAGATCCTCGTCGCGCACGATCTCGACCTTTCGGGCATTCGCATCTTTGGCACGCTGGGGACGGATAGCAGCCGTTACCAGTTCGCCAACACCCCGGACATCCGGCGGTTAGGTGTGACGCTCGACCAGGCCAACGATCTGGGACTGCAATCTGAGCGGCAGGACGTCAAGGGCGATCACGAACGGCTGCTGGTCGGTCTTCGTGACCATGGCGCCAGCGAGGCCGAGATTGCTTTCATCACCGGTGGTAGGCGTGTCGAGCTGAACGCCATGCCGTCTGATCAGTTCGTCGAGTGGATCGAGGCCGGCTTGCGGCTGCACGATGTCCAGAAGGTCATCCCGCCGACTGAGACCATAGAGAGGCGCGCGCGGCAGATCATAGGCATGCGGCACCTTCGCCAGGACGCGGCCGACCTCGAGCTTGCTGCGCAGCGGTATGCTGCCACCATAGACCTGCCACCCGACCTCGAGGCCCGCATGCGGCAGGAGTTCGAACGCGATGCCGCCATGCCTTGGGAAGATGCGCTCGCCCATGCGCTGGACAAGGGGGAAGTAGCATGATCGATCCCCGACTGATGCCCCGTTTGCGCTGCGCCTTCGACGGCTTGCTGCTGGCAGACGCCGATGGCAAGGATTTCTACCGCATGGCGTTGGAAATCGACCCGGATATATCTCCGATGGAGATCAACGATGAGATCACGAACGCTCGCGCACGTTGGACTGGGGTATCGGGAGGCGCCGAATGAGCCCGCCCAAGCCCGGCAAGATCGCAGCGCAGTTCATGGCGCACAAGCGCGATATGCGCCTGTCGCCGGCATGGAAGGCACTGCGCGGCAATGACAAGCTGGTGCTCGAACGTATCGAGGAAGAGCACATGGCACATGCAGGCACGAGCGACAGTCTGCCTGTCACTTTCTCAGATTTCGAGGACTGGGGCGTGCGCCGTGCCGCCATAGCGGAATGCATCGCTCGTGTCGAGGCGCTTGGCTTCGTCAAGTGCGTCGAGCGTGGCAGACCGTCCCGGGCCGAGCATCGCTTCCCGGCGAAATACCGGCTTACCTATGCGCACGGGCCCAAGGTACGAGTTACCGACGATTGGCAGAAGGTCGCTGATGAGATCGACGCGCAACGGCGGATCGATGAGGCAATCGCTGACCTGCACGCGCGGTCAATGGCTCTCAGCCTGAGCGGAGATGCCGAGAGGGGAGAAAAGCAGCATGATCGGATTTTTTTCCAGTGCGGTTTTCGCAACCAATGCCGGTGCGCTTTTCGCAACCAATCGTTCGAAAAGCCAGTGCGGAAAACGTCACTACAGCCCTGGTAGCGGAAACGTCACTATTATCTATATCTCGGGAGGTAGCCATGAAGCGTGAGGCTGATGGTACGCCCCTGTTCGCCTGGCAGCCTGTCGCCAAGGTGATCGTCTTCCCCATGATCAAGCGAGTCGGCAAGATCAGGACGACAGCAGCCAACATGCTCGCCAAGTCGACCGACCGACATGCAGAGTTCTACCGCGACCAGGTTACCACGGCGCTGCTGAAGCAGATGGCCAAAGCTGGTATCCTCGAAGCCGAACAAGACGAACAGCTCGGCGCCTTCTGGTCCGCCGTGCAAGTCGAGATAATTCGGCTCGCATATCGCGGCAGTCAGCCGGGAGGAACGGCAGCATGATTCCGGCCTTTCAATCTGCAGCCGTCTGGATCGACCAGTCCTTGGCCTGCGTCGCGGGAGCGGTCGAGCGCATGCCCGACGATCGGTTCCTTGCGGAGCACCAGGCCGCGCACGATGCGCCCCGATCGCCAGCAATCGACATGGTGGCCAGCGTCCTCGAACGGGAATGGTGGCGTCGCTGGCCAGAAGGGCGAAACGAATGAGAGTTGCGACGTCTCGCCCGTCATGGGGTTTGGTTCACTGGTTAGCAAAAGTTGACGTGAGCGCTGGCGAGAGGTGATGACCAACATGCGGACATTGTCCATTGCAGCTATGCTGGCCGCTGTACGCGAAGCCGAGATCCAGGCCGAGCAGGAAGCGCGCAAGTCGGCGGCGGAAGCCCGAGCTCGCGGCCGACTCATCGAACCGAGGCATCTAATCGACTGGATCCGGTACGGCTGGCTGACATGCCCCGCCACAGAAGAGCGGCCAATCTTTCGGCTGACCTGTAAGGACGAGATGTGCGCGGCCGGCGCCATGTGTCAGCGGCGCGCCGTGGTCGGTCTCTTCGGCGATGGCGAGCCGATGCCCAGGAAGGTACGGCCCCTGTGCGGTGCCAGGGCCAGGACAGGCAATCCGTGCCAGATGCGGGTCGAACCAGGCAAGGCCAAATGCCGGCTGCACGGCGGGCTTTCGACAGGACCGAAGACGGCCGAGGGAAAGGCGAGGATCGCCGCCGCCACGAGGGATCGATATGGCGCTTCCTGACAAAGCAGGCCGTCCCAGACCACTCTACATCCCCGGCGCGGAGGCCGTCACGATCAAGCAGGCGCTGGAGGTGTTCAAGGACTATCGCCTAAGCGAGGACACGCTCCGCCGGCTGGTGAAGCAATTCCACCTTGCAAACCAGACCATGACCCGCGCGCCGCTGCGTATCAGCGCCCCAGGCTTGGCTATGGCGCTCGACGGGGATCAAGACGCGCTTTCCCTGCTTCGGCAGGATGTTCGAGATGACCCCGACGTCGTCCGCTATTTCGTTCGGCTCGGCATCCCATCTGCATAGGCCGCCACTTACTAACCCGACATCTGAGAGGCGTTAGCTATTTGCTCGCAATCCTCGCCGGAGTACAAACGCTAGTGTCGATGAGGCAAATGAATACGGCTTGGGTATCTTCGTTGTACAGGAAGGCTTCGCCGCCTACGTTCACCGCCACCATATGCCACTTCCCACCAGTCGATGTGTTCGCTGCGTGGGCATTGATCATATACCCACATGCCAATAATGCCGCGCTCGCAAAAACTGCCTGCCACGTCTTCATAGTTTCCTCCCATGTTGTGACGGGCCAGCAAATCACCAAGCGGAGCGCTTCTCAAGCGGGGCGGTCAAAAATCGTCAGAAGGGGAAGGCGGTCGCCAACCCGGGTTTTAATGGCCCCCCATCTGGCAACGGAGCCGGCACAGCCCCAGACATGCCCAAACGTGCGGAATGCCCAAGCGGGCGCTGCCGTGCGAATCTCCTCCTGGAAACAGAGGCCGGAGACAAACGAGAATGCCGGTTATCGATAGCAACCAAGCGAAGGAAGCCGGGCGCCGCGTCAACGTCATGTTCGCGAGCCCGCGCGTCACCCAGGCGTTTCGCGACGCACTTTTCCTCGCCGCCGACAAGGCGCGGATGACGCCCAGCGATTTCGCCATCATGGCCGCCGCCGAAAAGCTCGACGCCAACGGGTACGAATTCCCGGGCGTGTTCTTCGTCGGCGACTTCGATCACCACAACGACAATGACGAAAGGATGCCCGCTCAGCGGACAGCATGACGAAGCAGGATCTCGACACACGGATTGCCGACGCCTTCGCCACGGCTCAGACCTCTGGCTATCTCAGCGACCTGATCGACGAGGCGGCATCAGCCGAGACCAAGGCGCGCGACGAGTTCGCCTTTTCGAAGCAGGCCGCCCTCGACCCGGCCACGCGCGCTGACGATCTCTCCACGGCCCGCAAGGGCATGGCGGAAGCAGAGTTTTCTATCGCCCGGCTGCAGGCCGCGACGACGAAGCTGAAGGCGCTGCTCAAGACGACCCAGACGAGCGAACAGCAACAGCGACCCGGCTAACGTTAGTATCGTCATCAACCGCGCTCCGGCTGGCACCAGGACGAAGGACACCACCAGCACCGGGGCGAATGGACGCCAGATGCGCAGCATAGTGGTCGACATTGTCAGCGACGAGTTGGCCAACGGTGGCTTCGACAAGCCCATGAGCCGCTACTCGGCCCGGCCCACTCCGGTTCAGAGGTGACGCTTTTATGACAGGCATGCTTACGGATCGCGCCGGCGACGTCATGGGGGTATGGCGGCCACCCTTCTCAACAGCCGGCGCCATCGTTCAGGTGTTCGAGCCTGGCATGACGCTGTCTGAAATGGTGGCGTCGATGCCGAACTTGCCGCCGGACTTCATGCAGCGCGGCACATTGATGATAGCAGGGCATGAGTGTTCCCCGTCAGCACCTGTGTCCCAGATTTGAGGTTGTGAATTAAGGAGGGTTTTGATCTCGTCGTCACGACGAAGGAACCAAGATGAGCCCTAAATCCTCAAGTGCCAAGAAGCCTGCCGAGCAGGTGGTAAAGGACATTCGCCGGGCGACCCGGCGGCATTTTTCAGCGGAAGACAAGATCCGGATCGTGCTGGACGGGCTGCGCGGCGAAGACAGCATCGCCGAGCTGTGCCGCAAGGAAGGGATCGCGCAGAGCCTGTATTACACCTGGTCCAAGGAGTTCATGGAGGCCGGCAAGCGCCGATTGGCGGGTGATACCGCTCGTGCTGCCACCAGCGACGAGGTCAAGGATTTGCGCCGGGAGGCCGGCGCGCTGAAGGAATGCGTCGCTGATCTGACACTGGAAAACCGTCTGCTCAAAAAAAGCATGATCGCGGATGGGGACGAGCAAGAATGAGATATCCCGCATCCGAAAAGCTCGAGATCATCAGGATCGTCGAGCAGTCACACCTGCCAACCCGCAAAACGCTGGACCGACTGGGCATCCCGCGCCGGACCTTCTATCGCTGGTATGACCGTTATGTCGAGGGCGGGCCTGAGGCGCTGCAGGATCGGCCCTCGGCGCCGAGCCGGGTGTGGAACCGCATCCCGCCTGCCATCCATGACCAGATCATCGAACTGGCGCTGGAGCAGTCCGAGCTCTCCCCGCGCGAACTGGCAGTACGGTTCACCGACGAGACGCGCTACTTCGTGTCAGAAGCCAGCGTTTACCGGCTCCTCAAGGCCTACGATCTGATCACCAGCCCGGCCTATGTGGTGATCAAGGCGGCGAACGAGTTCCACACCAAGACGACGCGACCCAACGAGATGTGGCAGACGGACTTCACCTACTTCAAGATCATCGGCTGGGGCTGGATGTACCTGTCGACCGTGCTCGACGATTACTCCCGCTACATCATCGCCTGGAAACTGTGCAGCACCATGCGGGCCGAGGACGTCACCGACACGCTGGACATGGCACTTACTGCCTCAGGGTGCGACCAGGCCCATGTGCACCACAAGCCTCGGCTGCTCAGCGATAATGGCCCCAGCTACATCGCCGGCGAACTGGCGGACTATATCCAGGACCAACGCATGAGCCATGTCCGGGGCGCTCCAATGCATCCCCAGACCCAAGGCAAGATCGAGCGCTGGCACCAGACCCTCAAAAACCGAATCCTCTTGGAGAACTACTTTCTGCCCGGCGACCTTGAGGCCCAGGTCGCAGCCTTCGTCGAACATTACAACCATCGACGCTACCACGAGAGCCTGGCCAACGTAACGCCAGCCGACGCCTACTTCGGCAGGGCCGCAGCCATTATCAAACAGCGAGAAAGGATCAAACGCCAAACCATCCAACATCGGCGCTTGCAGCACCGCAAGATCGCCGCTTAACATCAACCCCAAGATGAGGCCGACACTCCGCTAATCTGCGATCCAATCTGAGCCAAATGATCTGACGACGGACACCGAATTGGCCGTGGCAGCGTTTGAACTTTGCGCCGCTGCCACACGGGCACGGACGATTGCGACCGACCTTCATCATATCCTCTCATTTAAAAATGACGTGCCGAGAAGGTCTCAAGATGCCGGTGTGACCAGGGCTAGAGCAAAATCCGAGCGGATAGAATCGATAGGGGTTTCGTTGGGATTGGAAATCTGATTCAGCATATCTGCTGGATTCGGAGGCCGGCATGGCATGGCGAAATCCTTATCGGAAGATTTGCGGGCTCGGGTGGTCGCAGCGGTTGATGGCGGCCTGTCGCGACGGGCGGCAGCGGCGCGATTTGGCGTGGCGGCGGCAAGCTCGGTGCGTTGGGTCCGGGAATGGCGCGAGACCGGAGCCACCTGCGCAAAGCCGCAGGGCGGCGACAGGCGGTCCCACCGCGTTGAAGCGTATCGCGACATCATCCTGGCGGCGATCGAGAGGCGGGTGGACATCACGCTGGTCGAACTCGCCGAGTTGCTGCGACAGGAGCATGGCGCGTCGTTTGCGACGAGCACGATCTGGCGGTTTCTCGATCGTCACTCCATGACCTTCAAAAAAAACGGCGCACGCCAGCGAGCAGGAGCGGCCAGACGTGGCGGCGCGACGAAACGCCTGGTTCGACGCCCAGCCCGATCTTGATCCCGAGCATCTGGTCTTCATCGACGAGACCGGAGCCTCGACAAAGATGGCTCGACTGCGGGGGCGCACGAAGCGCGGGATGCGGTGCCGATCGCCAATCCCGCATGGCCATTGGAAGACGACGACGTTCACCGGCGCCCTGCGCCTCACTGGCATGACCGCGCCAATGGTCCTGGACGGCCCGATGACTGGCGAATGGTTTGTCGCCTATGTCGAGCAGGTTCTCGTGCCGACGCTGCGGCCCGACGATGTCGTGATCCTCGACAACCTGCCGGCGCACAAAAGCGCAGCCGCCCGTGTGGCGATCGAAGCAACCGGCGCAAGGATGATGTTCCTCCCGCCCTATTCCCCCGACTTCAACCCGATCGAGAACGCCTTTTCCAAGCTGAAATCGATTCTACGCAAAGCCGCCGCACGAACCGTCGCGGAATTGTGGGATACCATCAGCGCCGCACTGCCTTGCTTCACACCAACCGAGTGCGCCAACTACTTCGCCGCAACAGGATATGAGCCGGAATGATCAGATTCTGCTCTAGCATGCTCGAATCCATTGAGGCGCTATAGAAACCCATCTCCAGCATGATCATTATAGCGATCCGCACGACGGACGTAAGTCTCGACCGAGCGCGGATCTCGGTGGCGAGACACTTCCATAATGCGGCTGATCGAGGCTCTGTTGTCGGCGGCCGAGGTGATGAAGCCGGCGCGCAGCGAATGACCCGACAGGCTGGCGACGTCTAGCCCTGCAGCGTCAGCATATTTCTTCACGATCAGGGCGACCGATTGAGCGGTGAGACCGTCGGGCATCACGTTCCCACCACGGCTGATCGGGCGGAAGATCGGGCCTTCAGTGATCCCGGCCGCGTCCAGCCACTCACGGAGCCTGTCAGCAGCCGCCAGCGCCTTTCCGTTCAGGATGGCGACTGACTGGCCCTTGCCCTCCTGATCGGTCTTGGAGCGGCCGAGAAACACGTCCACGCCCTTATCGTTGAAGGTGAGGTCGGCGAACTCGATCCCGACGAGCTCGGATCGACGGAACGCGCCGGCGAAGCCAAGCAGCAGCAATGCCCTGTCTCGCCTCCCCTGGAGCGTGTCACGCGCGACGTGCGCCAATATCTGATGGATGACGTCGGCGGTTGCTGGAGCCTTCTGGCGAGGCGCTACGCCTACGGTGCGCCGTATGCCTTTCAGGATGGCACCGACGCCCGCGTCCTCTGTCGGGTTGTCCATGCCAGCGCCGCGGTGAAAGAAGCGGATGGCCGCCAGGCTGCGGCCGATCGTCGACACGCGTTTGCCGGCATTGGCCAGCGATGATGCAAAGTTCGCCACGCTGGCAGGCGAGGCAGGTAGCGAGGTCCGACCGCGCGCCGCGCACCAATCCTGAAAGGCGCTCCAATCGGTCCTGTAGGCGCGCATGGTATTCGCCGACAGCGCAGCGCGGCCATAGTCGATCGCCTCGTCGGTGAGGTCAGAAACGGCCGGTAGCGTGTTCGAAGATGCGACGATCGACAGAGCAGACATAGAAACCCCTCCAGTGCCTAGTGATAATTGGCCTTCTCGCTATTCAGTCGGCGGCTTGCGCACCAACCGCGCACCGGTGCCGTCGCCGTTCGTGATCTCGACGTTGTGGGCTAGGTACGCGGCCTTGATCTTCTCTTTTGTTGTATCGGTTGCCACTCCGGTCGTCTCGAAACGATGCACAGTCGAGAAAGCAATTCCGGCATGTTCGGCGATCTCGCGCACGGACCATTTCAGGATGGCGCGGGCGGCTCGATTTGCCTCCGGTGTCAGGTCGGCCATGAAGAACATTCCTTTTTGAATACAATTGTATCGATTTCAGTTGACGTCGACTACAGGCGTAGCTACAACTACACCTGTAAGCAAATCAGTGCAAGGGAAAATCGGAATGCCGAGTACCTTCGACAGATCAGCCATTATGCGAGCCGCCTGGGCAAAGCTGAATGCGCACCTTGACCGCCGCCCTCATCTGGCCCGCAACTTCAATCGGGCGGACTTCGGCTTCTACCTCGCCTGTGCATGGCGTGAGGCCAAGGCAGCTGTGATGCCCGAGGCCGAAAGCCGCGCCGATCGGATCGCCATGCAGATCGATCGGCTGAAATACCAGTCTTCTCGCGTCAACATCGAACCGCGTCGTCGTCAACTCGAAACTGAACTCGCAGCACTCGCCGGATAGCCGGCCGCCGACCAAACAACCCCTGGAGAAATCAAAATGTCGAACACCCCTGTTCGGGCAGCCGCCGAAGGCTTGCCCAATGTCAACCGCCGCAAGGCGCTCGCCTTCCTGTCCGGTGGCATTGCTGCCTCTGTGACAATACCAGCCCATATCGTTCAAGCGGCCAGCCACTTCGGTTCAAGACGTTCTGTCGGCCTGCCATGCAGCGGACGAGGCGTATGGTCTCTGCGAGGTCCGGGAAGCCGCCATCGCCGAAGCGCTCGGGGACAAGCTGTTTCCTGAATGGAGGACGCCGAGCGGCATCAATTCCAGATGGTCGCATACCCCCATGGTTTTCCGCACCGCCAAAGCCCTCGAAGCCGAACTAGCGCGGAAGCGGGAGCAGGTAGAAAAGTCCGTCGCGGGCGGCATGATGAACCGGTCAGCTTACGACCGGTGGATGGGCGACATCGAAGCTCAGGGCGCGCAGGGCCTAGCATCGCTCCGAGAGCAGGAAGCCATTATCACAGCCAGCGGGCATCCTGATGCGTATCGACAGACCGACGAAGCCTTCACCCAAGCCAAAGCGGCTTTCCAGGCCGTGATGAATCTTCGGTGCCAAACCATTGAAGAAGTCAGAGCCAAGGCGGCCTGCATCGTCCGCGTCTACCAGCACCTGGGCATGGAAATCGACGGGGATGACCTCGTTGCCTGCATGTCGTCGCTTTGCGAGGAGGCGTGACCATGGGCGAGGTTGTTCAATTTCGCCCAAAGCCGGCCCCGGTGGTTGCCGACGAATTGACGGCAATCACAGCATGGCTCAACCCGCCATCTGACTGGTGGACCGGCCGGATGGAAATCGAGGCGGCATACCACTTCTACATGACCTTCGATTATCGACGGATACTGACCAGCAGAGAGTTCGGCCAGGAAAGCCCGGAGGCCGCCAAGGCGAAGCAGGCCGTCAGAGAAGCGGAACATGTCTGGCGGGTTCAATGTCTGAAACAGGTGTTCATTCCTGCCACGTGCGTTCGTCATCTGCGCTGGAAACAGGATTGGCTTCGTCGCCACGGCGGCGGCACATCCGAAACCGCACTGGCAATTGCTCGAGACGAGGCGGCGCTGGTCGATCGCGTCCACCTTGCCAAGCGCCAGCAGGCGGGACGCAAGGCTAGCCGCGCGTCGGTGCCGTCATGAAAGCGCGACCCAACATTCTCGGCCACGCGATGGCAGAAGCTCTGAGTACCCGTCAAGAGATCGAGGCGCTTGCGCGTGTGCTTGCACAGAAGATGCAGGCAGTTCACGGCCTGGATTACCGTATTCAGATCGATCATGATCCAGCCGTCGCCTTTGTGGTGATTGCACCGAAGTCGAAGGCAGCGCAGTCATGAACGCGCGCCCGATGCCTTCCGACTTCCTTCCGCTCACCGCTGCGCGTCGGCGTAGGATCGAGCGGGCTGTTGAAGTGCTCCTTGCGATACTAGACGAAGCGGACGGTGACCCGGACCTGGAGCCGGGCGCCGACAGGGAAGGGGATCTTAGCGAAGATGAGCCCTCCCTGGGCTGGACGCTGGCGACCAACCAGACCTTGGCTCTAAAGGGTGGGGCAGACCCGTTTTTCATCGACGGCGAGTTTGACGGCGGCGACATTCCTGAAGGCGACGACGAGCGCGAGCAGCCTGACCACGTTGAGAGTTAGGTCGGCCTTCTGCCTCAGTGCGGTGGGCTCTTTCCGCTGAGGAACTTACGCTGCAGGTAGCCGTTAAGCACCAAAACAAGGAGGTTGAGACATGGCCGACGAGCAGAACGAAGCCGCACGGAAACCGGCGCAGCGCGAAGCGCAAGAAGCCTTGGAGAAGCAGGTTGCGGGGTTGTGCCAATTCCAACAGCCTTTGGTGCCGTGACACCGAGGCACCCCGTGAGCTCCACCCGTCACCCCACGCAAGACCACCGGGTTCTGTTGACCCACGCTCACGATTTCTGGCTCGCGCGAGGGGCGGTTGTCTTGGTTATCGTCCTGCAATTGTTGCTGGTCAATAATTTCTCGCTTGGGCCCCGCTGGGCGGCGCCTATAGCGGAACTGTTGCTCCTTTTGCCGCTGTCGTTTGCCACGGCCTGGGTGCACAATCAGGTCAAGAATGCGACGACCGAGTTGCACTTCCAATTTGCAGGGCGCACGCGTCGGCTAATCCGCCGTGTAGCGGTGGTGCTGACCGCCATCATCACCTTCATGAATTTCGTCGCCCTGTATTTCCTATTGCGCGCGTTGCTCGGCGGTCACGCCGGGGATGCCAGGTCGCTGTTGATCGACGCGGCGAACATCTGGTCGACCAATGTGATTGTATTCGCGCTGTGGTACTGGAGCATCGATAGGGGCGGGCCTGCTTCAAGAGGTCTGGTTCCCAATTCCACCGTCGATTTTCTATTTCCGCAAATGGCAATGAATATCGACCGCCCCAAAGACTGGTCACCTGGCTTCGTGGACTATTTCTTTGTGTCCTTTACCAACGCGACGGCGTTTTCCCCTACTGATACGATGCCCCTATCGGCCCGGGCCAAACTGCTAATGGCGGCCGAAGCAGCCGTGTCTCTTATGACACTCGCGCTGGTAGCTGCCCGCGCGGTAAACATATTAAGCTGAATCGCGTCGGCGATAAGTCAGGCCCGACCGTTCGCCGTTATCCTCAAGGTAATATAGCTTGACCTAGTCCGAGCGTCTCGTCGCAATGTTAGCCGAAAACCAGGCCCTTCTCTTCGTCTGTGACCCTCACCCAGTCGCCTTCACGCTGCTTGGTTAGCTTCACGGTTTGGCTAATGACTTTTCCCGCAGCTTCGAACGGCGTCGGCGCTTTGATTGGATGCGTCTTGAGCACGGTGTCATCTTCCATTTCGTCAACTCGATAGTTTCTCATTCGAGGGTCACACGGTTCCTCGAAAGCGCTGCGTTTCGCTCGATCTTCTCGATCTCAGCGGTGATTTCGGCGTGCGTACCATGTTCGAGACCGACTACCTCGTTTCGCGCGTTGTCCAGAGCCACAATGATTTCGTTCAATTTGGCCTGCATCGCGCGGGTGTCACGGTTGTTCTGGATCAGCACGACGCCGGTCAACGCAATGGCAGATATGGATAGGATGTAGCTTCCAACAGACGAACTGGCGATCGCCGCGCAAGTGAGGGCTGCCCCGAGCATTACGTAGAAGCCGGGGGGCCTTGAGAAAAACTCCGCCAAAAAGTACAAAGGACGATCCATAATCCCGTTCCACTGCATGCGCTTTTGGCCGAGCATTATTGAGCTGTCGGCTTTTTGATCGCTGGCTGGGCGGGTAAGGCCTGCTGTTGCTCCAGTTGTTGCTTCTTGCGCTTCTGCTTCTTGTGGAGCTGGTGCCCCACAACACACCCGCCCAAGGCTCCGAGCACCGTGTGATGGCCTGCATAATGGCCGGCGACCCCGCCAGCTGCGGCGCCCGACAGACACCCGATCGCCTGGGCTTGTGAGCTCGCACCCAGAACAGCTAAAGCTGCCACGGCGATAATTGCTTTCTTCATATCAGCTTGTCCTAATCTTGATCCAGGAACCGCAATGCGGAAGATCCCGAATCGTTCCGTGCGAAGTCGCCGCAGAAGCATCAGGCATTGAAAGCCGGCGCCACTACCCTTCAGTTGGCCGTTTCCTGGATCGCAGATAGCAACCATGGTTGCCCAGCCTCACGCGTAAAGGTCCACAGCTCCGTTGTTTCGACCGGATTGTTTGGGTCCCCCTTTTCGATGGCGCCTGTTTGACGGTTGCGCATCACGTCGATGGCGGACCAATGCATTGCGACCGTCGCATAATCGCGCATGCCCTCACGCCACGCTTCGGCAACTTCACCATTCAAGAACTGAAGATTTGATACTTCGTTCTTCAGGCCCTTGGTGGCGTTATCAGCCAATTCCTCGGAGAGGTAGGAGACCATTTCCGGTGTTGTCAGCCGGCGTAGCCCTTGGTGGTCTTCGCGGGTGAACGCCGCTTGCATGGCCGCGAGAATGCGTTCGAAAGTAGAACGATCAGTATCGGTAGTCCCGATTTCGTCTGCGCCGGTTGCGCCACTTGCCCCTATCCCGGTGGCGGCCGGCGGGCTGTAGGCTTGTGCGCCGGCTCCGAAACCCTGCTGGCCAAATGGAGTCGCGAAACTTCTGGCTTCGGTCGGAGCGGTATTGCTGCGGCTGAAGAACCGCATTGCCAATATGACGATGCCGCCGATCAGCAACAACTGGAATATGAAGCTGAGGCCGCCACCCATGCCGCCAAATCCGTGGCCAAACATCATGCCAAAAATTCCATTGAAGAGCAGGCCGCCGACCAGCCCGCCAACCAGCCCACCGCCGAAGCGGCTCCAAAAACTGGGACGCGGCTGAGCAAGCGACGGCTGCGACGGTGTCGCCGGTTGAACGGTATTCGGCGTCATCGACCGCTTTACGGGCGCGGTGTAAGGGGCAGTTGTCGTCGGGGCTGGCGCCTGGAAGGTCCGGCTGCCGCGACTGCCGAAACTGCCGCCGCTGCGAGCTTCAGCCGGATTGAGCGATACGCTCCCAAGTGCCGTCGGCAGTATCAACAATATCGACGCTACGTGGATCAGCCGTAACTTGGGCATTCTAAAAATCCTTCGTTAGGTATCGGTTCGCCTTGCGCGAAGCCTGTATATGGTGACTGGACCGAGAGAGGTTTAGGTCCGGCGGCTCTTCGGTGAGCCCCTTCGGCCATACAATTTGGTAAGCCTTTTGCGCTCGGGGCCGGTCACCACTCGCAAGCAGGGCGACAACCCTGCGCTTTCACGCGTGATGATGTCATCAATTCGATGCTCCTTGCCTCCCAAGCCACGCCAACTTCTCGAAATAAAGTGACTCTCCACCTCCTGGCGCTCAACGGATCAAAGAACGTTCCTTAGACGAGCCAACGGAAGGCGATTACGGTATTCGAAGTTATGGCTCCTTGCCAGCACGGGAGGCGGCGGGATCAGGATCGATCTATCCCCCGGAGTGCCGCCTACCGGTGAGCCGATCTTCGAACGTGTGGATCCGGCCACCCTCTACGTGGACCATAATCAATGAGGTCCGCGCGGGTGCAAAATGGTGGGTACCAGCGCCAGATTCTATCCTAGAACCTGATTATGCCATGCGCTTGCAGAACGAAGAGAGCCACCAGAACTATTGCGATAAGTGCAATCCACACAGATAATCGGCTCATAAAAATCCTCGCTCATCCTCGCTCATCAGAGCCCAGAAGCCTACCGACGCTGCTTAAAGAAGTTCCCCCCAGTGCGGTCTTACGGATTTTCAAAAGCCACACGGCAATATCGCATGAGCCGTGGCACGCCAAGGCCGCTATGACACCCGTCCCACCCCTGGGACGGGTGTTGCGCGCAAGAGGCGGACTGGATCAATTATTTGCAATCGCCAAGGAGTTTCAGGGCTTTGTCGGCATCGCCCTTAGTGGCGTAGGTTTTCTTACCGGCATCCATCAACTTCGTGCCGTCTGGCTTTTTCGTCACGACTTCACACTTCTTTGTGGTCGCATCCTTTGCCACCCAATATTCCGTGGCAGCGAAAGCGGGCATACTGCAAACGGCTACGAGTGCGGTGGCAATGGCTAATTTCCGAAACATGTTTCATTCCTCCATTCAGTGAACTTGTCCCTACAGGTCCAAATTCGTGAACGACTTTGGCGCCAGCGTGGCGGTATGCTTACAAAACCGTATGGAACTGGACAGCCTAAGCGAACCGGTTGGCCTACTAGCATTAGCGTTGCTGCTCCCACCTGGGTACCGTCCAGTGGTCGCACAACCCGCTTGTGCTGCAGACTGCCCGGCTTTTCTTCCAAGGCTAGAACGCAAGGCAAAGTCTGCGGATGCGTCCCACGCAACTCGACTTTGCCGCGCTTCAACTGGCGCGCGCTTATTATCCAGCTAAGCGGGGCGTACCGTCTTCGATGGGTAGGGGACGCCCTGACCGCAACGCATTCATCACCCTTCCCGAACTAACGCCCGCTGCGTTTTCCACAACGGGCGTTTTTCTTGATTGCTGTCTGCTCAGACGGGACGATTAGAACTTGTAGCTAACGCCAACACGAACCGAGTGATCCCGAACTTTCATCGTCTCGACAACCGAGGAGTATGCGGGCGCTAGATTTCCATGTGCGGTCCCGAAGTCAGTGTAGCGATACTCAAGGCGTGCAGTCCACTTATCAGCAAGGGCGTATTCCACCCCGGCACCTATGGTCCAACCGGTCATCGTCTTGTTCCAGGACTCCAGTGCGGGTGTAATACCCGAACCAAGACCAGGGCCGCCCTCAAAGCGAAAGTCGCCGACTGCTACGCCACCGGCAATATAAGGCAGGAAGCGATCGAAAGCGTAACCAACCCTGACACGCGCGGACCCCTGCCACCGCAATTTGGCGCTGCCGCCACTGAACCCGCCAAACGGATTGTCAAAGCTACCTTTCACATTGGAATAGTCGACATCACCTTCGACGCCGACGACAAGCGGTGTAGCGAACTGATAATTGTATCCAACGTACAGACCGCCCACAAATCCGCTCGGAGTAAAACTTCCGCTCGGGACGGGATTGCTGAAATTGTAGCTCGTCTTCGCCCAATCGTAACCGGCCTGAGCGCCGACATAGAGTCCCGTCCAGTTGTACGTAGATGCGACGGGCACCGGAGGTGGTGGCTCCAAAGTCACAACGTCGGCGGCGAACGCACCGCCGGTTGCGGCAACGAGAGTAGCGATTGCGAACAGAAATGATTTCATTAACAGAACCCCACTTATGTCCGAAGCATAAAAGGAATGCCTAAATTAGAAATCCCCAAGGAGGGGCTCCAGGGAGATTTCAACCCATTGTTGCGGTCGAGCAACAATGGGTGCAGCGCTCTGACAGGCGTGAGGTTCTGCCACTCAATTCACCGCATGGCGAGAAGTACCATTGTCAGCAGCGCATCAATCGGTATGTCTGCGGCTGTCCAGACTCTTAGGCGGGAGGCCGTCGTGGAAAATGTCATAGACGTCGTGCTGCTGGTGCTCCTGCTCATTGGTGTGCCAACCGCGCTCTTTTGTGCGACCGAGCAAGACGATGGCGCAGTCAGCCGCCAGACGATCATCTTCGGAGATGGACGCAACAGCCGCTGGCAGTAGCAGATTGGCCGTGGCCGCGAGGGCCAGCGCATCTGCTGGCGTATCGGACTGCGATTGAAGCAAGCCGGCCAAGCGGTTCAGCAGGTGTTGTCCCTGCTCGGCGCCTCCAGACGCATGCAAACGGATTTCCGCTGCCATTTGCTGAGCCACGGATGAAGCTCGCCGAGGATAATGCTTCAGTCATGATAAGGGCTCTAGGCCAATTTAATTGGCCGATCCATCTTCACTGAGAACAGCGGCGTAACAGTGAGCTTCTTGCTGCGGGGCGCAACCCGGCATATCTGAAAACAGACGGGAAACAGACGCGGAGCAGAACAGTTCGGCCTGTGCTCCCTTCCCGGTTTCAGTCCGCTTCGAACTGTTTCACTCGTTCCTGCCACTCGATATCGGTGATCACCTCAGCCTCGACGGTTATGTTTTCCGCAAACTGGTCTGCGTGCTGGGCCAAGAGTTTTCTTGCCGCGGCAACAGCAGCTTGCTTACCGGTGCACTCCTGGTGAAATCGACCAACGCTTCGCCCGACGCGGTCGTCATCCCACATTGTGATATCCACCACCGCGTACCAAACGCCTTTGCCGGTTCGGCGCCTGCGCTGGACCTCCAGGTGCCAGTCCGAAATGTCGGCGATCGCACGATAAAGAAATGCATACTCGGAATCTGCGCGGGCCCGTTCCCTGGCTTCGAACCCCAATGACTTTTGGCTGGGCTCCCCCTTGAGATCCTCGATCGCACTCGAAATCTTCCAGAACATCCCCGAGATTTCGTCGATCGCTTGCCTGGCTTCGAACGGTCGATCGCTTGCCTGGCTTCGAACGTCAGGGGAGGTTTGCGCCTCGAAATCCCCGCGGCCGACTTCAACCGATCCGCCCTCTTCTTGGGCCAGATGTCGGCGATGACCCTTTCGATCTCCGCAGTCCCCGGCTCCCACCGATACTCCTTTTGCAACTTTGCCTGCTTGGCACGTGGGCGAAGCTCAATGACGGTGCCGTCGGGCTTCGGTGTCGGCAAAGAGTTCATGGCCAACGCCAGGGCCTGGTGCAGCCCCTCGACAATTCCGCCGTCCTTGTCGAACGGCCAGATGGACGCTTCCGTTCTGATGATGCGAACTGGCTTGCCTTCATCGAGTTCGAGCATTGCCCACAGCACGCGCTGCTTTGTCCCAGCGTATTGCGGGAGTGCGTCCGTTCCGAACGTCAACCCTTCAACCAGTCGGTGCGATAGCCGTAGCGGATCTCCACGCTCCGGAAATAGGTAATGACGAGACATCCCAACTCTCCCCTTTTGAGCGAGGTTATTCAAACGGATCGGACGCCGGCTGAAAATCGCGAGGTTGTCGACGTCGTTGAGCTGTGGCTTTTCCGACAGGGCAGCAGAAGGATGAGACTCAGCCTGAAACCTTGCGGCCGGCGAGCATCCAGCGGGTTACCCAAAGGACGATAAAGACGGCCAGCCATCCTAGGAGAAGCGGGCCAAATGCTCCTATCGCGACGTTGCCCCAACTCCCTTCGAGATAGAGGCGGAAATCTTTATCGGCTTCCGCCTCACATTTCAAAAGGTCGGGCTCTTTCTTCGTGGCTTCGTATCTCGCGTCTTCGGCCTCAATGCACACCTTGGCCGTGAATTCGGCAACTGAGGAGGCTTTGCCAATGTCAGACGTGCGCACCCACAGGCCGTCGCCAAGAATCCACAGCACCGATATGACGATACCGAGCCGATACCACATGTTCAGCTTCACCCGGCCCTCCCACTCCCCTACCAGGGCAGATTAAGCTCGACCCGGGCTTGATATGCAACCGTGCAACCTCCGCAGCAGAGCGCCGGCGTGGAAGGGTCGGCTGACGGGGCGCCGGCGATTGTCTATTTTTTTGACAATCTTTGCCGATTACCATCGTTTTGCAAAACAGTCTGGAAGAGAGGGCTCGTCGCTGAGAAGCTGGGGTAAAAAATCGGAGCAGTACGCGCACGCGCGCGAGGCTCAAGCTTGCCGCGCCATCTGGGCCACGTTCTCGGGGCGCTTTGCCCCTGTGACGATTTCATCGAGTAGGAGCGCCCACGCGTCAAGCGCCCGGCGTTTCTCAGGCAGATAGTCGTTGTGATCGTAGTGTTTCCCGGTCACCACCGCCGCGCCGCCTGTGTCGCCGGCATGGGCGATGACTTGGGAGACGATAAACCGGGAGAACCCAATTCGCTCGCTGGTGAGCAGGGTGGCGCCTGTGCGGCGTAAATCGTGAGGCGTGGCCGCTCCGATCTTCACAGCCTCGACGAGGCGCTTCATGGCCCTGGAAAACGCTCGCCGGTCCAATGGCTGATCATCTTCCGATCGAGGCGACGGAAATACGAAGTCACTGCCGTCGCCGTCGACTGCCGCCTTGGCCTCATCCAACAGGGCGATAGCCGCAGTGCTGAGCGGCACCATGTGAGCTTTCTTCCCCTTCATGCGATCGGCTGGAATGAGCCAGGTCTTGGCCGCGCGGTCAATTTCATCCCATCGCATGCCGACCACTTTGCCACCCCGCTGCAGGGTCACCGCTGCCATTCTGAGCGCAATCCCCATCAGCAGCGACAGGGCAAGGTCTTCGACCTCCTGAGGGCGCTGGCAAGCCTGCCAGAAGGCTTTCAAATCAACATCGTTCATGACCGTCGTGCTCACAGACGGCATCGCCACCGCGATGTCATGCGCCGGGTTGTGGTCGATCACGCCTTCCCGCACCGCGAAGCTCATCAACTGGCGGATGATGTTGCGGCAATGTCGGCCATTCGACTTCGCGGCCTTTGCCTGCTTGCTGACAAAGTCGCGGATCTCGATACGCGTGATGTTCGCCACGGCGCTGTCACCGAACTTGGGCTTGACCAGCTTGTCGAATATCCGGCGCTCCTCGGCGATGGTGGTTTCCCGCTTCGGCTGAGCCTTAGGGCCGCCTTTATGCGTTCCTTCGGCCGCAGCGATGAAATAGGCGTCGGCAAGACCGGAGAGCTTGTGCAGGTGCTTACGGCGCTCCTCGGCCCTGGTGGCCTTCTCAATGGCCACGACATCGTTACCGCTCGCCACAGCCCCTTTTGCCTTCCGCGCCTCCTCCCGCGCCTTGGCGAGGCCAACAGCGGGGAATGCGCCCAGGTTCTTACGCCGCTGCTCGCCGGCCGCGTTCCGATACCTGACAGACCAAGATCGAACGCCCTTGTCGGTCACGCGGAAGATCAGCCCGGTTTCAACGTCATCTCGTATCTCAAGCCGTTTTCCTGGCTCGGGCATGGCGTTCTTGACTGTGTCGTTTGTCAGCTTTGGCATCGGGGGCACATTCTCAGGGGCACGTCGGGGGCACAAAAACGTTGCGCATTGACGCGTTTTCTCGCACATTGCCGCACACAAGGCAAATCAGGGAATGGTTGTTTTGCAAGGGTTTCGGAGAAATAGGGAATGGCCTCGCACAAGCTCGCACAGAAGCGTCACCAGACTACGAATCTGGGGGTCGGAGGTTCGAATCCTTCCGGGCGCGCCATTGTTTCAAAGGGGTCTAGGCGGATTGTAGGCAAAGGCCCTGTCGCCGGGGGCACAAAATCCGCCCAGTGCCATGGCCCAGCGCCTCGCAACCCAGTTTCGCTTCGAAGTTGACCGAGATTTTGGGTGCCGTCGGAAACGTGGCTGGCTGAGAGCCGCTCGCTACTTGGCGAATTTCTCCTCGATCAGAATGCCATCGTCATTGCGATCGTAAAGGGATGCGCCAACGCTTCCTGTGGAACAAGGTGCGGCGCGTCAGCAGGCGGAACACCAGGGAAGAGATCACCGCCCATGCCACGAAGGATAAAGTAGGCGTTAGGCAGGTGAGCCCGGCTGGCAGTTATCACGGTGGCCTTGCCGCCGACAATGAGACGCGCGGTCGGAGCGCGAATGGTGGCGGCGTTGGCCGGAAGGCCGCGACGAATGACCAATGCGAGGCGCACGATCACGGGCGCGCCGGCCGCGACCGTGGAGCGCGATGCCTTACGGATGCTGCGCCAGCCGATCCACGAGCGGGTTTGCTTCAGCCAACCTGGCCAGCGCTTGCTCGACCTTCTCCGCCGAGGCGTCCGTGCGCTTGAAGTGCCGCAGCATTTGCTGCCGCAGCAAAGCGAGCCTGGCGGCGCGATAGACGGGGCCGCTTTTGGCAGTTTCGGGGTGCAAGGTCGCGATCATCACGGGCCATTCTAAAAATAGGTAGCACTTGGCGGATCGATCTTCGTCAGCTGTTCCCTGGCCTCGATCACGCGCCGTCGGGCGGACCGAATCCTACTGCACAGCGCGATATTGATGCCAACGCCACAATCCTCGTCCAACATCTCTTCCGCACGTTCGAGAGCGAGTTTGGCACGGCTAGCGCGCTGTCTGGCCTTGGCGAATTCCAAGGTAAAAATGTCGGCCTCCATCCCGTGGCCGTGGGGTTCCAAGGTGTGCATCATGAATTGCTAACTCATGGCGGAGCGGTTCGTTCCCCTGGCGTGGGGTCGTTTCTGTTCCCGCGACGCCAGTCGGAAGGCCCAGACGCATGAGATTGAACGTCATGCGCCTTCCTGCCAAAACGGCGCCGGAAATAGGCGAACGGCCTCGGCCCAATGATCCGAAATATCCAGGCCGGGCTACAGCCTACGCGCCGTCAAGTACCTTGTCTTCCGCGGTAGCCGCGCGCTTGGCTATCTCCTGCGCGTTTCGCGCATAAGGTCGTGCCCGCCGCGTGCCGCGGCATTGCCCCGCAAAATGCCGATCTAGCGGCACTGATTCTGGTACTGGGCGACGGCCCTGCCTTCCCTCGCCGGAACTCCGGTCCTTTGCGAAAATGACGCGGACTATGCTGCGGCGATTGCCGAGATCGGCTCGATCTCTCCTCGGCGCTGCGAAGAGTATGCTGCCGTTCACTTTTCCATAGGGAAGGCAGCTCGCGGCTATGTCGAACTATATAAGCGCGGTCTGGCTGGTAAGAAACTTCGCCGAAGGTGACAAACGCAATAAAAGACGGCGTCAAATTCAGATGCGGCGGTTTCCCTTGCTCTTGCGGATAATGTGACTTATCAGCGTTTTTGCAAAGGCGTGGGGCGAGCATTGTTCAGGAAAATTGTAGAAAATTTTCGTCGGATAAAAAGTATTCAGAAACTTATAAATTTTCGCGATTCAGTTTTTTACCATCAGTTCAGATTGAGTGGAGTGGCCAGAGGCCGTGCCTTCGCGGAAACTCTAAAGCCGCATAACGGCCAGAGCTATTGCTTCACCATCGCTTTCAATACGCCTTGGGTCATAGATGTAATAACAAAGGCTTGGCTGACATTTCCAACTGGAATGACGCTTGTTGTTGTTGATAATTCTTCAAAGCCCGCGGCGAGCACAGCAATTGAAGAAATCTGCAGAGAGCGTGATATCCCATACTTTCGGCTGCCTAGGAACTTCGAACGAAATCCATCTCGGTCGCATGGTGTCTCGCAGAACTGGGTTTTCCACAACATCGTCAAACACCTCAAACCAGATGTTTTCGGTTTCATCGACCATGATTGCTTCCCAATCGGGCCTATAAATATTGCAGAGCGGATCGTCGGCAAGGCAGGCTATGGCCTACCTCTGCCCGCTCGATCCACGTACCTCTACAAAAGCCAACAGGACGAGCGCTCCTGGTTTTATTGGGCGGGTCTCTGCTTCTTTCGCTTTGTCAGGGTCGAACATCTGAACCTGGACTTCCGAACCCGTTTGGACCTCGGAATGGATACAGGTGGTGGAAATTGGCCGCTCTTGTATTCGATGCCTTCCGCTGACGAATTCGAAATGGCTCGGCAGGAGTTTTTGCCGATCGACGTTGGCGGAGAGGCCGCCATTTTCCAGATATTCGATGGCGCCCTGCTGCATATAGGCGGCGCTTCATACAACAGATTGAAAAAGGAGGCCGAGTATCGTCGACTTCTCTCGGATCATATCTGGACAACTTACCTGGGCGGGATACAGGACCGCATATCCAGGGTTTGACGGACACCCTTCATGGAGCCGCGTCACAACGGCCCGATGGCAGTTCGGCTATCACGTCGGTTCCCCCGCAAAACGGGGAGTTTCGAAGGAAATCGAAGGATCGATGTATGACCTTCTTGGTCAAACGACCACGGATCTGGAGCAGGAGTTCGAATCTCCTCGGGCGCGTCACCTGCTTCTATATCAGCCAAGTTGCGAATGCCTGGGCCGCCGATTTCCGCGCCGCGATCGCCAGGAGCTCGTTTCGAGCACGGTTGATTGTGCCGACACCGAATTGTCCCGACAAAGGGCAAGCCCCCGCGGCGCAGGAAACCTGAACTCTGAGGTTCTCAATCCGGCAAGTCTCAATCCGGCAAGTACGCCTGAGCACCGATGGCAATGATCTGTTCCTCGCTGAGTGTCTGACCCAAAAAGAAGTTGGGTGATATCAATGACTTGTGATTCAATCGGAGTTGCGAAGCCTCGACGGAGCATCACATGTGGACTGATATCACCCGCGCCAAGCATGCCCGAAAGGGACTACGTTATTCAAGCGATTTGACGGACGCGGAATGGATGGTTCTGGAACCGCTGCTTCCGCCTCGCTCGGCGCTTGGCCGCCCGCCGAAATGGTCGCAGCGGTCTATCATGGAGGGCGTGTTTTATGTGCTGCGTAGCGGTCTGCCTTGGCGAATGCTGCCCAGGGACTTGCCGCCGGTATCGACGGTGCAGCGCTATTTCTACGCTTGGCGCGACAGCGGCCTTTGGAACACGATCAACCACCTGCTGCTGATGGCCGTGCGTGTCGCCGCAGGTCGGGAGGCGTCGCCCAGCGCCGGCGTAATCGACAGCCAAAGCGTGAAAACCACTGAAAGCGGCGGGCTTTGTGGCTACGATGCGGGCAAGAAGATCAAAGGCCGAAAGCGCCATATCCTGACCGACACCTTGGGCCTGCTGGTCGGCGCGATCGTCCATACCGCTGACATCCAGGACCGAGACGGCGCCCCCGAGGTTCTGGCTTCTATTCGGGAAAGCTTTCCCTGGCTGCGCCACGTCTTCGCCGATGGCGGCTACGCCGGTGAAAAACTCCAGACCGCGCTCAGGGGAAAAGGTGGCTGGACCCTCGAAATCATCAAGCGATCCGACGCCGCAAAAGGCTTCGTCCTGCTCCCGCGCCGGTGGGTGGTGGAACGAACCTTCGCCTGGTTCGGCCGCAACCGACGCCTGTCCAAGGACTTCGAGCAGACCATCGAAAGCTCCACGGCTTGGCTGCTCCTCGCATCCGTTCAACTCATGACACGGCGCATCGCAAATCCATGATATCCATCAGAAATATTATGAGTCAGACTCTGAGGGAGCGATGCCAGTGCGAATACAGAACCTGGCGTTCGCGAGGCAGTCGAACTTCGTTTCGAAGGATCCGGTGGATTTGACGAAATGCCTTGTGCTCGCAGCCGCCCCAGAAAAACGAATCCTGAAGGTCGGGCGGCCAGGCTACGGAACGGACCGCGTCAACAAGGAGTGTCGTCGTTCCCGGCGCGGCGCCCTCGCGATCAAGCCATCGGACTTCGATACCCGGTGGGTGCACGAGCGGCTGTTTATCGTCCGGCCCATGGATTTCGACAAACGCAAAGCCGCGAACGCCACGGTCGAACGTCTCAAGGATACGGGCAATACCCGGCAACCCGGTCTCGTCTCCCGCAAGCACATGGAATTGCGCGGGTTTGGGGCCGTCGGCGGCAGGCCCGACGATACCGACGACGTCACCCGGAGCTGCATTGATAGCCCACCGTGTCGCGGGTCCCGCGTCGTGGTGGAGGGCAAAGTCTATGGTGATTTCGTCCTTTCGGGGATCAATCGCGCGAATGGTGTAGACTCGGGTGGCAAGTTTGCGTTGCTCCGGCCAAACCATGCGGCCACGATCATCCAGGGCAGGCCATTCCGGGGACGTGACGCCCTTCGGCTGAAAGATCAGTCGACAATGGAGTTGGTCGTCCCGATCAAAGCGGAATAAATCGTCACCCTCGAACACGATCCGCCGCATCCGAGGCGTAAGCTGTGTCGTGTTCCGGACACGCAGGACACGCAAGTCCTCCAGCGGGGTGAGACCAGCCTCATCTCCCGTCCAATCGAACTCCAGCTTCTCACTGGCCGCGATGAAGGAGATAGGCCCTATGAGCGCGTGTTTCAGTCGATTGAGAGCGTTTTGATTGTCGGTCTCCACGGACAGATATAGCCGGCCGGATTGCATTTCGAGATACGCGACGCCGAAAGGCGACTGAATCTCGAAATGGTCTCCCGACCGGACAACGGCCATGTCATGTGTCGCGATCGAAGCAAGGATAGGCTCGAGAAGCACATGGACTCCCGGCAACGCGACAATCGTCGTCGCTCGATACCGCCGCTTCTGAGGGGAAACGGGTGGCATGGTCTACTCCTGCAACGAAGCCCAGAGCGGGCCCTGGATCGGCGCGCTGAGGAAGCGCTTGTTGATCTCGGCAAGCGTCGATGCCGGGTCGATGCCTTGGCACCGCTCCGGATGCAACCATTTCGCCGCAAGTTCGATGAAGAGGATATTGAGGGGCGGCACGGTGATAAGCCCGGTCCATATGCCGTGGACGCGTCCGTTGCGGACACTGGACAGCTGGTTGAAGCCGGTCCGCTCGATCAGGCGCTCCAACCCCTCTCGGCCTTTCGCGGGGGTAAACCCCGGGCCGATGGACGGACGCCCGCCCGCCGACCACCCGCCGCCGGAGGCGATGTAGACATCATGCGGCGTCGACAGGAGATATTCGAGCTGAAGCTTCTGGAACCACGGCGCTGTCACCCCCGGAAGCGTTCTTCCGCCGGCCAACTCCAGCAATTCTCCCCAGACCTTGTTTCCGGCCGCCCAGCAGCAATCGTCAACAGTGGACTGGACCTCCAAATAGGTTGTTACCGGTGCGGCGCCTGCCACGCATGACGTGACGCGCTGTAGATGCGTGTTGAAAAATGCGATGAATTCAGCAGCCTTGTCCTTGGCGTCCAACACCTCGCCCCACATGCGCATATGGTCGCGAAAATCGCCGACGGCGCCCTTGGCGGGCGGTAGACCGCTGGAAGCGTTGCTCGACAGATCGCTGAAAATGACCGGTATTCCAGCGGCTTCCAGGCGCTCGACCAAAAGATCATTGCCGCCCTCGGGCGCCATGTAGAAATTGGCCACCACCAGGTCAGGCATCAAGCCGATTAGTCCCTCGGGCGAAACCGTATCGGGGGTTTGTTTGCCGACGATCCCGATCCGTCTGTTGTGCTCAAAGCGCTCTTGCAGCAGCCCGCTGTCGATGCGGTCGACCGCCGCCCAGCCCACGACAAGCGAGGCTGGGTCGGGATGCAGCAACGACATGCTGACGATATCGCGGGCTTCCAGCAGGACGATGCGTTTTGGCGGGGCGGGAAGTCGAACCGCGCGGCCGGCCATGTCGATGACCGTCAGCGGTTCCGCGGAACGTGCGGGCAGGGCAGCAGCAAGCCCGCCAAGCACGAAGGCGCCGCAAAAGGTGCGCCTGTCGAGAGCCATGCCGCTCACCATTTGTAGCGGAGGCCAGCCAGCACCTGCCGGCCATTGCCGTATTGGCAATAGATGTTCGAACTGCAGCTCGAATAGTATGTCTTGTTCAGCAGGTTGGTGACGTTCAACGTGCCCTCCAGCCCTTTCAGGGTCGGATTCTTCGCGCCAAAATCGTATCGCATGGCAACGTCGACCAGTGTGTAGCCGTCGGCCTTCACGGTGTTTGCATTGTCGGCATAGCTGGAGCCGACCAGGCGAACGCCGCCGCCAACCGTCAAACCCTCGGCGGCGCCACTGTGGAACGTGTAATTCGCCCAGAGCGAGCCGAAGTATTGGGGCACTGCCTGCGGGCGCTTGGCTATGTTCGCGGGGACGGCGGTCTCGGTCACTCTCGTGTCGAGCAGGGTAAGGGCGGCGACGAGTTCGAGATTGTCCGTCAGGCTGCCCCTGCTCTCGAATTCGAAGCCGCGCGAGCGAATTTCCCCCGCCTGGACATTGAACCCGAACGTATCGGGGACGAGCGCGTCCTGCTGCCGGATATCGAAGGCCGACACTGTGAACAGCGCATCCATGCCAGGCGGCTGGTACTTCAGGCCAACCTCGTATTGACGCGCTGTGCTCGGCACGAACGGAGCGCCGGCGGAATCGACGCCGACCGTCGGTTCGAAGGACGTCGAGTAGCTCGCATAGGGAGCAAGCCCGTTGTCGAACAGGTACAGCAGGCCCGCCCGGTAGCTGGTGGCTTCACTCGACTGATCGGTTGACGTACCGGCGAGGCGGTTGTCGGTATCCTGCCGCGTCCAGTCGTGGCGAACGCCCATCAGGGCCCTGAAGCCGCCGAAGCTCATCTGGTCCTGGACATAGGCGCCGGTCTGCCGGAGCTTCTGGCCGCTGTTGATGATCGTCGTGAGCGGCCCGATCGGCTGGCCGTACACCGGGTTGACCACATCGAGCGGCGGCGCTGCTCCGTAGCGATATTCCCAGTCGCTCCCGACATTCTGGTAGTCGATACCAGCAAGCACCGTGTGCTGGATTGTCCCGGTGTCGAAGTGGATTTCCGCCTGATTGTCGAGGGAGGTTCCGCCGACATCCTCGATCGAGCGCAGCGCCTGGCGTGGGATCAGCCCATTCGAATCGAGCGGTCCTGCCATCTGCAGGGACTGGAAATCCGCGTCGACATGCGAATAGCGCAAGCTGGACCGCACGGTTACGGCTTCATTGAACCTGTGCTCGAACCGATAGCCGATGCCGTACTGCTTGCGCTCGAAGGCATCGAAGGACGGATCGCCGATGTTCAGGTCGCGGTTCAGATAGGGCTTGTAGGCCTCTGGAGCGAGAAAGCTTGGATACAGGGAGTTGAAGTACCCACCTTCCGGGTCGTTCTGATAATAGCCCGAGATGGTCAATGTCGTGTCGGCGTCGGGCTGCCAGCTTATCGCGGGCGCGATGCCAAAACGCTTTTCGTCGACATCCTCATAGCGGGTGCCGGAGAGCCGGCCCACGGCGCTGATGCCATATTGCAGGCTCCCATCCTCGGTCAGTGGCCCGCGCGAGGTAAGCGCGCTCTGCAAGCGGCCATCAGTGCCGCGCTCCACACGAACCTCGTTGAGCGGCTGTGCCGACGGCATGCGACTGACCTGGTTGACCAGGCCGCCTGGGCTCACCTGCCCATACAGGAGCGCCGATGGCCCCTTAAGGACATCGATGCGGTCGAGCAGATAAGGATCGATCGCCGATTGGGCGAATGCCTGGCCACGGGGCAGTTTCAGCCCGTCGAGATAGTTCACATAACTGGTCGCGGTGCCGAAAGTGCCAAAACCGCGAAGGAATATCGAGTCGTAGCGGGAATTGGAATCGCGATCCGAAAGCACGCCTGCTGTGTAACGGAGTGCTTCGCTGACCGTCTGGGGGTTCTGCTCGTCGATCTGCTTGCGCGTAACGGTCGTCACCGACTGTGGTGTTTCCACCACCGGTGTCGCGGTCTTCGTGGCGGATACGGTACTTTTCTGGAGCACCCGATCGGCCGTGGACGCCGATGTCCCCGCTTCGCCTTCCACAACGATCTTTTCCAGCTGGGTGGTCGGCTCCTGCGCGGCGGCCGGTCCCAGCACGGCGAACAGGGAGGTCGTTCCAAGAAGCACCGCCCTGCATGCACCAACAGTCATTTTCCCGCCCCGCCTTTTCAATCCACGTATGTCGGCAGCGAGGTAGCAAAAACGGGACGACATCGTCCAGTTAGATTTTATGATTATAACGCTCAAGTTTAATGCTGTTGCAAAACGGCAACGGAACGATTGCGTTTGGTTTTCTGCCAAAGGTAGAATGGCGCCAATCCGAATGAACGCCCGGCAGCCCACCAACCCCGTACAGGCAGGAACATGGCGCCCGACCAATCCGAAGTGAAACAATCTGGCAAGGCCGGACCGGCTCGCATACCCGCTGCCCGAACCGGGCAATCGCCCACCCCCGGCAAATCAAAAGGGGGCCGTCCGTCCAGGGAAGCGCTGGAGGAACTCAATCGCCGAATCCTCGATATCGCGGCTGGATTGTTCGCGTCCCAGGGCTTTGCGGCGACCACGATGGAGCAGGTGGCCTCAGCCTGCGGAGCAGGCAAGGACACTATCTATCGTCGCTATCCATCGAAAGCCGCGCTTTTCACGGCGCTCATGGAGGGATTGCAGTCGCAGGTCACCTCCGAGCTCGATTCGCTGATGGAGATGAACGCGAGCCCAGCGGAGCGACTCAAGCGATTTGCGCGTGCTCTGCTGTCGATCAATCTGAGACCACAAATGATCGCCCTCAACCGAGCTGCCTTGGGTGAGGCTGTAGCCTTTGGCGGGGTTGAACCAAAGCCTGCGGCCGAGAGCCCCATCATGAGCCGCTTCTCCAGGCTGGTTGTGGAGGCCCAGTCGGGAAATGTCGTTGCCGATGGAGACCCGCTGTTCGTCGCCGAGCAGCTTCTTTATGCGACATCCATCAAGCCGCTTATTTCGACCATGTTGGGAGAAAGCCGCTTCTCGGATCCCGCTGAGGAAGAGCGGTATTTCAATCAGGCATGGAAGCTGTTTCTCGATGGTGCCGGCGGATGAACGGAAACGATTGCTTTCGATCTGGCGGTTGTCCGTTGACGGGGCCGCACGGCACCCCTTCAAGTTGAAACAGCGGCGAAAATGACTTTCTGCGAGAGGCCGCCGCCAGGGCGATTTTCCAGCGTTATCGATCCGCCATACCGTTCGATGATTTCCTTGGCGATGGCGAGGCCAAGGCCCGCGCCCGGGACGGATTGCCGGCGGGCGGGATCGACGCGGAAAAACGGCTCGAACGCCTTGCTCAGCAGTTCCCCGGGGATGCCCGGCCCGCTATCGGCAATGGTGAGCACGGCCTGTCCGTCCGTGGCGGACAGCGACACCTCACAGCCCTTGCCATGCGTGGCGGCGTTGACGATCAGATTGCGTAAGGCGCGGCGCAGGCCGAGTGCGCCGGCCCGCACCGAAACCTTGTCCAGATGTCCGATCGACACGGCATGGCCGAGCGACACCATCTCGGCTCCGATGTCGCGCACGGTTTTTTCCAGGTCCACCGGCTCGACCGCGTCCTGGTCCACCTCCTCGCGCACCAGCCGGATGGCGCTGTCGGCGATGCGGTCGAGCTCATCGAGATCGTGAAGCCATTTGTCGCGATCCTCCTCGATGAATTCGGCGCGCAGGCGCATGCGCGTCATCGGCGTGCGCAGGTCGTGACCGGCGGCGGCAACCAGGCGCATGCGGCTCTCCATGGCGGTCCTCAGCCTTGACGACAGCTGGTTCAGCGCATGCGCCGTCGCCTTGACCTCGGCCGAGCCGACTTCCGGCACCGCTGCCAGCACGCCATCCGATCCGATCTTGGAGACGGCGGCCTCCAGCATTTCAAGCGGCCGGATCAGCACAGCGGTGAAATAGACCGACACAGCCGTGGCGCCGGCCACGATCAGCGAGATCCAGCCGGCGAGAACCAGCCACTCGCGCCTTGGCGGCTTGACGTGAGGGACCTCTATGATCGCCCAGCGATTGTCGGGTAGCTGCACCGATGCAAGCTGCCCAGGGTCATCCCCCTTGTCACTGACCACAGCCAGAACGTCGAGTCCCCGACGGCTCAGTATGTCGTTGAGCATCGCCGTTTCTGGACGGTCCACCTTGCCGCCTGCCGGGTGATCGCTCAGTTGCACCTGGAGAATGCTCGAAATCGGACCGGGCAACAGCCGCACCACGAGCTCCATCTGCTGGGCAACCCAGGGCATGGTCAATTCAGGTGGTGGGCCTCCGCCCCGGACACTGAGCACAGCAGCCGTCGCCAGTCCGACCACGCCGACGATCGAGGCGACCAGCAACAGGATAAGGCGTCGACGCAGCGAGTTCACGGGTGGTTCTCCACCGTGTCGACGCGCGCGGTCAACTGGTAGCCGCCATTGCGAACCGTCTTGAACAGCGGCCCGTCGCCTGTATCGGTGAATTTGCGGCGTAGCCGGCTCATCAGCACATCGACCGAGCGTTCGAGCGGGTCGCGCTCACGGCCTTGCGTCAGGTCAAGCAACTGATCGCGCGACAACAGCCGACCGGGACGGTCGAGGAACACCTGCAGCAGGTCGAACTCGGCGCCGGTGAGATCGATGAGCGCACCTTGTACATCCGTCACCTTGCGGGTGTCGGGTTCCAGCATGTAGCTGGCGAAACGGTAGATGCGGGCGCGCGGTGGCGCGGGCGCCTCCTCGGGCGCCGAGCGCCTGAGCACGGCGCGGATGCGGGCGATGAGCTCGCGCGGATTGAAGGGCTTGCCGAGATAGTCGTCGGCGCCGAGCTCCAGGCCGATGATGCGATCGACATCCTCCTTCAGCGCCGTCAGCAGGATGACGGGGATGTGGGGTTTGCGGTCACGCAGGCTCCGGCAGATATCGAGCCCCGAGCCATCCGGCAGCATGACGTCGAGCACGATCAGGTCGAACTGGCCCGAGCCGAGCTTCTGCTCGCACTCGCGCCGGTCCGCCGCCGCTGAAACGCGAAAGCCCTGGCCATCGAGATAGCGCCCCAGAAGCGTCCGGATCTCGCGGTCGTCGTCAACGACGAGGATATGGGGTTGTGACTGCATTGCCCTGCCATTCCGCCTTGCCTGCCTTGATTATAGGGAGAGCGGCGCCCCGCGGCATGGAAATTTGCAACGCAATGTGTCCGGCTGGGCACGGGAAACATTCGGAAACAAATTGCCCTTTTGCGGAAACCTTCGGCAACACGCCGACGCGAAGCGGAAAAAGTCGCCTCCTATCCTCTTGGCCGACCGAAGCATGAGAGAAAGGAACAACATGATGCGAAGCAGATTTCTTGCGCTTGGCCTGTTTTCTGTAGCGGCTATCCATCCGGCGCTGGCGGCGCAGCCCGGTCCCGCCGCTGCGCCCGGCGAGACGCCTCCGGTCATGGCAATGCAGAATGGGCGCGATCACGGCCCGATGCCCTGGCCCGGCCTGCGTGGGCCGATGCGCCACGGGCCGGAGGGCTTCGGCCCGCATCGCATGGGACCGCCGCCGGAATTCATGCTGGCCGCCCGGCTGGCAATGCTGGAGACCCGCGTCGGCATCCGCGCCGAGCAGCTCGACGCCTGGCGCGACTACACCAGCGCGCTGCAGGCCGTGCTTTCACCGCCGCGCCCCGATCATGGTCCTGACGGGCCGGAAGCGAAGGGCCCCGATGCCGCCGGCCCGGAAGGCAAGCGTGACCCATTTGCCTTCCAGGAAAGGCTCGCCGACGACGTCACCGCCCGCGCGGTTTCGGCCGGCAAGCTGAAGGATGCGATCGTTGTTCTGCGCACCAAACTGACACCTGAACAGCTCGAAATCCTTGCTTCGGCGGATCGGCCACATGGACCACCCCCCGGTCTGTTGGGCAACCCGCCGGATGACGCGGCCGGTCCCGAAGGTTTGTCCGACAATGGCAGCCAGCTCCCGCCTCCCCCACCCCGGGAAGGCGAGCAGCCCTGACCGGCTGCGCCGGCCGGCCCTTGGATCCCAACCATGCTCGGGCCGGCCGGCTCTCCTCGGGATGCCGTATCCCGCTATCCGATCGTTCAAGTCATGGAATGGAGCAGGTCAATGTGGGAAGCCATGATGATGCTGCGGCTGATCGCATCGGTCAGTCCAAGGTTGTCGGTCAGTCATGCCCGCCGCGGCTTGCCGCTGGCCGGACGCGGCTTGCCGCTGGCCGCGCGCATCACACCCCCGGCTCCGCCGGTCGACACGCTGAAAGGTGCTATCCGATTGAACTTCGCCGCATGGCGCCTGTCGCTCCCCTTTTCCGAGCGATCCCATGGACATCATGAGCGCAAGACCGCGTAAGGCTTGGCATGTCGCCGCGGATCGGGATATTGATGTCGATGGGCATCGCGGCCGGCAGCTCGATCCTCGAGTACCCCCGGCCGCGAAGAAGGAGCGTGACATGAGCCGCTTCGAAGCATTGCTCGGCGCCGCCCGCAGACGGGCGCGGCCTGTCGTCATGACATCGACCGCCTTGACCGGCGGGCTCATCCGTTCGACCTCGCCTTTGTTGGCCCGCATCCGGGCTCCACTCCTGCAGGAGCGGTCCGGTGCCGACAGCCACGCGACCGCAACTCCAGGGAAAGATCCAGGATATGCCCATCCCCAGCCAGTTTCCTTTGTCGGCTAAGCCATTCAGGCGCGCACCCTGGGCCGCAATGCTCGCCGCCGCCCTTTTTCTGGCTGCCTGTTCGCAGGAGCAAAGCAAGGCTCCTGCCGGCATGGGCGGTGTCGGCAAGCCCGAGGTCGGCGTCGTCACCTTGCATCCGCAATCGGTGGCCATCACCGCCGAATTGCCGGGACGTACAACGGCCTCGCTTACCGCTGATGTGCGCCCACAGGTGAACGGCATCATCCAGGCGCGCCTGTTCAAGGAGGGCAGCGAGGTGGTGGCCGGTCAGCCGCTTTATCTCATCAATCCAGCGACCTACCAGGCAGCCTACGACAGCGCGGTAGCGTCCCAGCAGAAAGCCGAAGCGGCGGTGCCTACCGCGCAGGCCAAGTTCGACCGCTATGCCGGGTTGCTGAAGCAGAACGTCGTCTCGAAACAGGATTATGACGATGCCGCGGCCACGCTGGCGCAGGCCAACGCGGATGTGGCGGCCGCCAAGGCCAGTGTCGAGACCGCGCGCATCAATCTCGACTATACCAAGATTACCGCGCCGATCGCCGGCCGTATCGACAAATCCTTACTGACGCCCGGAGCCCTCGTCACCGCCAACCAGGATACGTTGCTCACCACCATCCGCGCGCTCGATCCGATCAATGTCGATGTCACGCAATCGAGCACCAATCTGCTCAATCTGCGCCAGGCCATCACGGAAGGGCGGCTGAAGTTCAGCGGTCCCAATGTCAGCGTCAAGCTGAAGCTCGAGAACGGCACTATCTATCCGCTGACCGGCAAGATGGAATCCGTGGGCGCCAGCGTCGACCAGACGACCGGCACCTTTGCATTGAGGGCGGAGTTCCCCAATCCGGATCGCCTGCTTCTGCCCGGCATGTATGTGCGGGCCCTGGTCGAGGAGGGCGTAGCCCAGAACAGTTTCCTGGTGCCGCAGCGCGGGGTCAGCCGCAACACCAAGGGCGAGGCGACGGCAATGGTCATCAATGCACAGGGCAAGGTCGAAACGCGTGTACTGACCGTACGCAACACCGTCGGCAACAACTGGCTGGTGGACGCTGGCGTCGGCGATGGCGACCGCGTCATCGTCGAGGGCATGCAACTGGTGCGCCCCGGTGGCGATGCGACGGGCGTCGAAGTGACGATCGACGAGGCGACCGGCGAGGTCAAGGACCGCGCACAGGGGACTTCGGCCGTGTCTACCCCTTCCAAGATGGCCAGCAACGGCCAGTCGACCGGGAACTGAGCTGATGTCCGCATTCTTCATCAACCGGCCGATCTTCGCCTGGGTGATCGCCATCGTGATCATGCTGGGCGGCCTATTGGCGCTCACCACGCTGCCGATCTCGCAATACCCGCAGATCGCGCCCACCACGGTGAACATCAGCGCGACCTATCCGGGTGCTGATGCCCAGACGGTCGAGAATTCGGTGACCAAGGTCATCGAGCAAGGCATGACCGGCATCGACAATCTCGACTACATGACGGCGACGTCGACCTCGACCGGCGCGGCGTCGATCGTCCTGACTTTCACCAGTGCCGCCGATCCCGACACCGCCCAGGTGCAGACGCAGAACAAGCTGCAGCTCGTGCAGTCGCAACTGCCGCAGGTGGTGCAGAGCAACGGCATCACCGTCGCCAAATCCTCGACCGGCTTCCTGATGGTCATCGGCTTTGTCTCGAGCGACGGCAAGATGAACTCGACCGATCTCGCCGACTATATCAACGCTACCGTCAACGACACGCTGAAGCGCGTCGCCGGTGTCGGCTCGACGCAGCTTTTCGGTTCGGGCTATGCCATGCGCATCTGGCTCGACCCCGACAAGCTCGCCAAATATGCGCTGATGCCGAACGATGTGGCCACCGCGATCCAGGCGCAGAACACGCAGGTTTCGGCCGGTCAGCTCGGCGGCCTTCCGGCACGCAAGGGCCAGCAGCTCAACGCCACGGTGACGGCCAAGAGCCGGCTGCAGACCGCCGAACAGTTCCGCAACATCATCTTGAAGAGCCAGACGGACGGCTCGCTGGTTCGCCTCAACGACGTCGCCACCGTCGAGCTCGGCGCCGAAAGCTATACGACGCAGGCCCACTACAATGGCAAGCCGGCGGCGGGCGTCGCCATCAATCTGGCGACCGGCGCCAACGCCATCAGCACCGCCGAGGCGGTGCGCTCGACGATCAACCGCCTGAGCTCGACCTTCCCGCAAGGCGTCGAGGTCGTCTATCCCTACGACACCTCGCCTTTCGTTCGGCTGTCGATCGAGGAGGTGGTCAAGACGCTGGCCGAGGCGATCGTGCTGGTGTTCCTGGTGATGTTCATCTTCCTTCAGAATTTGCGCGCCACCATCATCCCGACCATCGCCGTGCCGGTGGTGCTGCTCGGCACGTTCGGCGTGCTGTCGCTGTTCGGCTATTCGGTCAACACACTGACCATGTTCGCCATGGTGCTGGCCATCGGCCTTCTGGTCGACGACGCCATCGTCGTCGTCGAGAATGTCGAACGCGTGATGCAGGAGGAAGACCTGTCGCCGAAAGAGGCGACGCGAAAATCGATGAACGAAATCACCGGCGCGCTGATCGGCATTGCCACCGTGCTGTCGGCCGTGTTCGTGCCGATGGCCTTCTTCGGCGGCTCGACCGGCATCATCTACCGGCAGTTCTCGGTCACCATAGTCTCGGCCATGGTGCTGTCCGTGCTGGTGGCGCTGGTGCTGACGCCGGCGCTGTGCGCCACCATCCTGCGGCGACCCAAGGATCATGCGACGCAAACCGGTCCGTTCGGCTGGTTCAACCGCGTCTTCGATCGCGGCACCACGGCCTATCGCGACGGCTCGCACGGTATCATCAACCGGTCCTGGCGCTTCCTCGTTGTCTTCCTGGCCATCGTCGTCGCCATGGGCTGGATGTTTGCCCGGCTGCCGAGCTCGTTCCTGCCGGAAGAAGACCAGGGCATCCTGATCACCAGCGTGCAACTGCCGGTCGGCGCAACGCAGGACCGCACCGAGCGCGTGCTGGCCGAGGTGACCGACCACTATCTGAACGACGAAAAGGACGCGGTCGACGGCGTCTTCACCGCCTCCGGCTTCGGCTTTGGCGGCGCCGGGCAGAATGTCGGCATCGGTTTCGTGCGGCTGAAGGATTTCAGCCTGCGCAAATCGCCGGCGTTTGCCGCACGGGCAATCGCCGGCCGTGCGATGGGCGCCTTCTCCAAGATCAGGGATGCGCAGGTCTTCGCGCTTGCTCCTCCCGCCATCCAGGGGTTCGGCAACACCAACGGTTTCGATTTCTACCTGCAGGACGTCAATGGCGCCGGCCATGACGCACTGATCCAGACGCGCAACCAGCTTCTGGCCTTGGCCGGGCAGAGCAAGCTGCTCACCAGCACGCGCCCCAACGGGCAGGAGGACCAGCCGCAATTCTCGGTCGACATCGACCAGGAGAAAGCCAGCGCGCTGGGCGTCAGCCTCGCCGACATCAACAACACGCTTTCAACCGCCTGGGGCAGCAACTATGTCAACGATTTCATCGATCGCGGGCGGGTGAAGCCGGTCTATATGCAGTCCGACGCCGACTTCCGCATGCAGCCGGAAGACCTGGACAAATGGCAGGTCCGCAATGCCAGCGGCGCCATGGTGCCGTTCTCGGCCTTCGCCTCCAGCCACTGGACATTCGGCTCGCCACGGCTCGAACGCTACAATGGTTCGGCAGCGGTCGAAATCCAGGGCGCCGCGGCAGCGGGCGTGAGCTCAGGTGCCGCCATGGACGAGATCGACAGGCTGGTCGCACAACTGCCCGCCGGATATTCGCACGAATGGACAGGCTTGTCGCATCAGGAGCGGCTGTCCGGCAACCAGGCGACATCGCTCTATGCGATCTCGGCGCTGGTCGTGTTCCTGTGCCTGGCCGCACTCTATGAGAGCTGGTCGATCCCGTTCGCGGTCATGCTGTCGGTGCCGATCGGCATCTTCGGCGCGCTGCTGGCGGCCACTCTGTTCGGCCAGACCAACGACGTCTACTTCAAGGTCGGGCTTCTGACCACGATCGGTCTCGCCGCCAAGAACGCCATCCTCATCGTCGAGTTCGCCATCGAGCGGCAGGCGGCCGGCATGGGGCTTGTCGAGGCGACGCTGGAGGCGGCGCGACAACGTCTGCGACCGATCCTGATGACGTCGCTGGCCTTCATCCTCGGCGTCACGCCACTGGCGATCGCCAGTGGTGCTGGCTCGGGGGCGCAGAACTCCGTCGGCATCGGCGTCATGGGCGGCATGATCGCGGCGACCGTGATCGGCGTGTTCCTGGTGCCGCTGTTGTTCGTCACGGTGCGCCGCATCTTCAAGGGCAGGGCAGCCAAGCCGGAGATCGGGCCGGATACCGGGCAGGATACGGGCGAGACGCCGGCACCAGCCAACCAGCAATAAGGGTTTTTCACATGACAGGTTCAGAACGTGGCTCGGTGGCCGCGAGGCACCTCCTTGCGCCTATTTTCAGCGCTGTCCTGCTCGCGGGATGCGTCGTCGGCCCGGATTATCAGGTCCCCATATTGCCGATGCCGGCGAACTGGAGCGGCCAGAAGCCGGCAAAGCCCGCCCAACCGGCGCAACTGGCGAAATGGTGGCAGCGGCTGCGTGATCCCCAACTGAACACGCTCGTCGAGGAAGCGGTTGCCGGCAACCTCGACGTTGCCACCGCGAAAGCCAAGATCCGCGAGGCGCGCGCCAGCTATCGCCAGAGCGCCGGCACATTGCTGCCGTCAGCGGATGGTTCCGGCTCCGTCACCCGCAACAAGTCGGCCGTGACGACGTCCGGCAGCAACGCCATCTACAGCGAATACCAGGCCGGGTTTGACGCCAGCTGGGAACTCGATCTGTTCGGCGCCAACCGCAGGGGCGTCGAGGCCGCGCGCTATGGTGTGGACGCGTCCCAGGAGGAGTTGCGCTCGACCCTGCTGACCCTGGTCGGCGACGTGGCATCCTATTATGCCCAGGCGCGCGGCTATCAGGCCCGCACCGCGCTCGCTCGGCGCTCCGCCGCATCGCAGAGGCAGACCGCCGAACTGACCCGACAGATGGCGCTGGCGGGCACGGCAACCGCCGCCGATGTCGCCAAGGCCATGGGGCAGGCCAGCAGCACCGAAGCGGCGATTCCAACGCTGGAAGCAAGCTATGCCGAGGCCGTCCACCGTCTTTCGGTGCTCACCGGCCGGCCGCCGGCCGCACTCAGCGAGCGGTTGAAGCGCGGCGCTCCGATACCGGCGCCGCGCCTGCCGATGCCGACCGGAATTCCCGCCGACATCCTGCTGTCGCGTCCCGACGTGCGCATGGCGGAGCGCCAGTACGCGCAATATACCACCAAGATCGGCCAAGCCGAAGCGGCCCGCTATCCCTCGGTCAGCCTGACGGGAAACATCAGCACGGCGGCCCTGAACCTCGGCGACCTCGGCAAGAATTCGTCGATCGGCTGGTCCTTCGGGCCGGCGCTCAGCGTGCCATTGTTCAATGCCGGCCAGTTGCAGGCGGCCGTCGACGTCGCCAAGGCGCAACGCGACCAATATTTCATCGCCTACCGGTCTTCCGTGCTGACGGCGCTCGAGGACGTGGAGAATGCTCTTGTTTCGCTGTCGCAGGAGCGCATCAGGGTCGGCAAACTTGCCTCCTCCGCGAAATCCTATGGCGAGGCGGCCCGCCTCGAAACCACGCTCTTCAAGGCCGGCGAGGCGAGCCTTCTCGATGTACTCGACGCCGAGCGGTCGCTTTACACGGCCGAGGACACCATGCTGCAAAGCCGCGTCTTGGTCACCACGCAATACATCGCGCTCAACAAGGCGCTGGGCGGCGGTTGGGACGGCACGGTCGACACCGCGAAGCCGGAGATCGTCGACGTCAAGACCGGCCCGCGACTGGCGTCCAAGGTGGCGGCGCAGTGAAAGGCCGGTACTGGCGAGGCCGCTCTTTCCCACGGAAACGCTGATTGAAAACGCGAGGCTAGAGCAAAATCCGAGCGGATAGAATCGATAGGGGTTTCGTTGGGATTGGAAATCTGATTCAGCATATCTGCTGGATTCGGAGGCCGGCATGGCATGGCGAAATCCTTATCGGAAGATTTGCGGGCTCGGGTGGTCGCAGCGGTTGATGGCGGCCTGTCGCGACGGGCGGCAGCGGCGCGATTTGGCGTGGCGGCGGCAAGCTCGGTGCGTTGGGTCCGGGAATGGCGCGAGACCGGAGCCACCTGCGCAAAGCCGCAGGGCGGCGACAGGCGGTCCCACCGCGTTGAAGCGTATCGCGACATCATCCTGGCGGCGATCGAGAGGCGGGTGGACATCACGCTGGTCGAACTCGCCGAGTTGCTGCGACAGGAGCATGGCGCGTCGTTTGCGACGAGCACGATCTGGCGGTTTCTCGATCGTCACTCCATGACCTTCAAAAAAAACGGCGCACGCCAGCGAGCAGGAGCGGCCAGACGTGGCGGCGCGACGAAACGCCTGGTTCGACGCCCAGCCCGATCTTGATCCCGAGCATCTGGTCTTCATCGACGAGACCGGAGCCTCGACAAAGATGGCTCGACTGCGGGGGCGCACGAAGCGCGGGATGCGGTGCCGATCGCCAATCCCGCATGGCCATTGGAAGACGACGACGTTCACCGGCGCCCTGCGCCTCACTGGCATGACCGCGCCAATGGTCCTGGACGGCCCGATGACTGGCGAATGGTTTGTCGCCTATGTCGAGCAGGTTCTCGTGCCGACGCTGCGGCCCGACGATGTCGTGATCCTCGACAACCTGCCGGCGCACAAAAGCGCAGCCGCCCGTGTGGCGATCGAAGCAACCGGCGCAAGGATGATGTTCCTCCCGCCCTATTCCCCCGACTTCAACCCGATCGAGAACGCCTTTTCCAAGCTGAAATCGATTCTACGCAAAGCCGCCGCACGAACCGTCGCGGAATTGTGGGATACCATCAGCGCCGCACTGCCTTGCTTCACACCAACCGAGTGCGCCAACTACTTCGCCGCAACAGGATATGAGCCGGAATGATCAGATTCTGCTCTAGCCTTCGCGGACAAAGGCCAGGGCGACCACGCGCGGGGCAATGCAATAGGCGAGCCTCGCCCTGCGCCCCGTCTTCGTCGTGGCGAACCCTGCATTCAGGTCGACGGCGATATCCTCATAGCCCAGGATCTGGCGATCAAGCGGATAGACAGCCTTGTAAACGGCTTCCTTGGCTGAAAACAGGATGCGGCCGGCAAGATGCCGATCCACCGCGCCCGTCACGTCCGCACCGGTGCCGACGATCGCGAAAATGTCATCCGGGAGGGGCTGAGCGGGCTCGACATCGATACCGAGTGAGCTGATCTGGGAAATAGGCGCGACCGCCGCCACGGCCATTTCGTCGTCATGCGCGAGCGAACCCGTTATCCCCTGGGGCCACGCCGGCGCGCCCGATGGCGTGCGCAGGATGGCAAAGTCGTTGAAGCCGATATCCGCCAGCAACCCGTGCGCGATCCACCGGGCCGCTCCGCTCGCACGCCGCATGGCCGGCTGGCGTGCCGGGATCGAACGCGCTTCATCGGGCAGCAGATGAGCTTCATCGCCTTCGCGGATCAAGCGGCAACCGATCCGCACACCGCTCGGCGCCATCGCGGCCATCGCCTGCAATAGTGCTTTCTCCGCCAATGAATTCGCAACGGAGGAAGAGGACGGCGTCAACGGTCGCCCATCGGCAGGACGGCGATCATTTCGCCATCCTCGTCGAGCCCCTGTTCCACGAAGCCGGCGTCGCGATAGAGGTTTCGGGCAGCCTCATTCTCGGGCTCGTAGCAGATCGATATCTGTCTTACGTGGCCAAGCTCCCTGATCTCGTCGAGCAATTCGCGCAATGCCGCCTTGCCATGACCTTTGCCCTGGTGGGCGCGGTCGATCATGAAGCGGTAGATCCGCGCGTCGTCCTCCGAGGCGTCATACATCAGGAACCCGACAGCGCGACCGTCAGCCATCACGACGCGTGGCCGCGCGTCCTCGTCACTTTCGGCCTCTTCCAGCGAGTCGGCATTGCCCGCGACGAAATCCGTCTGTTCCGGAGCAAGTTCCAGAGCCGTGACCAGGGCACGGTTGGCCTTGGTCACGGAAACCAGACGGATTTCAGCGGGCTTCAAGCCGAAGTCCCGGAACCGCCGTTCGTAACCGGTGTGACGAACCGGTGCAGCTTGGCCGGATTGCCCCGCCATAGGGAGTTTGGCTCCAACTCTTCGCCCTTCATGACGAAGGAATCGGTGTCGACCACCGAACCGTCACCCATCACCACGCCGTAATGGATGAAGGCGGACGGTCCGAGCGTGCAGCCATTGCCGATGCGGATGAAGTCGGACTTGAACGCGCCTTCCTCCAGCGAATGGGCCTGGATGACACAGCCTTCGTTGAGGGTGACGTCATCGCCGATCTCCACCAGGGAGCGTTCGGTCAGGTTGCTGCCGCCGTCATAGACCCTCTTGCCGACTTTGACGCCCAGCAGGCGCATGATCAAGGGTCGGAATGGCGTGCCGCCAAACAGCCGGACAATCGGCGAATCCGACAGCTTCCAGTGGCGTTCATGGCGCCAGAAAGAAACGTCATAGATTGTCGTCATTTGCGGCTTCAGCCTGCCAAAGCCAAGGCTGGCCCGCTCGATGAGGATGTAGAACGGAATGGTGATCGCCGAGGTCAGCAGCACGGCCACGAACAGCGCCACCTCCGCCCAGTCGGTATAATAGTTGAGCGCGCGATCCCAGATCACCAGCGTTGCGAACAGCATGACCCATTGAACAGCCACGAACAGAAGCACCGTCACGGCGTTGTAGAGGTTCTTGTGCCTGATGCTCTGGCGCCGGTCTTGCTCGTCTATGCCTGCGATAAGCTCCTTGTCGCGGTTCACCATGCGCGGGATTTCAAAGGAAGGCGAACCCAGCAGGCCGACATTCTCGCGCACAGGCCCGTCGATGGGGATCATCACCTTGGTGCCGAGCAGGCAGTTGTCGCCGGTGCGGCCGTCCGGGGGATAGTAGATGTTGTTGCCGAGATAGTTGCGTTCGCCAATTCGGGTCGGCTCCAGCCTGAAGGCGGTGGCGGACTTGTGCATGTTGATCATGAACAGACCGTCCGACACCATGGTCTGGCTGCCGATGTCGCACAGCAGCGGATTTTCATGCTGCTGGTTGCTGCCGAAGTTGGAGCCGGTCTGCACCACCGTGTTCAGGTTCCAGCCGATGGCGCGCATGTAGTGCACGATCGCCGAGCTGTCGCCGAACAGCAGATTGAGGACGCGGGAATTGCTGGAGAATTCGGCGACGGTCTGCAGCCAGTAGCGGAAACCGTAAAGCGTATAGGTGCGGCCGGGCTTCAGAAGCAGGCTCACCAGTCGCGGCACGATCGTCGCGGCAAGGAAGGCCAGGGCGATATAACCGAACAGCGTGACAACGGTGCCGATCGCGACAATGCCGATCGTCTCCTGGTAGTCGTCGCTGACATTCTGCCAATAGCTGTGGAAGAGCAGCGGCAGCGGGGTGACGAGGGTAAACAGCACCACCAGTTGCGCCGTCTCGTAGAGCACGCGACGGACATGGGACGGATTGACGTTGCGCACCTTGCAATAGTCGGCCGTGGTCGGCACGGGCGGCGATCCATGCCAGTGCTCGCCGTCCGGAATGCTCTGCCCGCGCTGCAGCGAGGATGAATGGCCGAGCTGGGCGTTGTCGCCGATCCTGGTGTCGATATCGATGGTGCATCCCACGCCAACGAAGGCGCCGCGGCCGATAGCGATCGGCCCGGTATGGATATAGCCGGACTGGGCGCGGTAGCCGAGAACCATTGATTCCTTGCGCAGGATCGTGTTGTCGCCGATCGAGATCAGATCCGTGCAGACGGGTACGGAGCGGGATTCGATGACGGCGTTGCGCCCGAGCCTGGTCCCGAGAAGCTGCAGGTAGATGCTGTAGAGCGGGCTGCCGCGGAACAGCACGACGGGCGCCGTACGGATCAGTGTCTTGACGACCCAGAAGCGATAGTAGCGCAGGCCCCAGATGGGAAATGCTTCCGCTTTCCAGCGGCCGACGAGCACCCATTTGGCAAGCACGGCAAAGCCCGTCATGCCGAAGAACACGCCTGCCGAAAGCAGCACGCAGCGCAGGTAGAGCTTCAGCGGTTCGTCGAGGGCATCATAGACCCAGTTGAGGCCGTAGTTGAGCGACCACAATCCAACGTAACTGTAGAGCCCGTAGAACGCCAACTGCGCCATTCCGCAGGTCCAGTAGACGAGGTTCGACGTCCGGTGGGTCAGAACCGGCTCATTGGTGGCCGTCGTCATCTCTTCAGGCACGCACAGATGTTTCGCCAGCCGTGCCACCGTCGGATAAAGATAGATGTCGCGCATCGACGTTGTCGCCCACTCCTTCCTGGTGCGCACGCGCGCGCAAAAATGGGCCATGAGCAGCGAGTTGGCGCCGAGATCGTCGAAGAAATTGTCCTCGACGGACACCTCATCGAATTTCAGCACTGCGGAAAGCGCGTCGGCCAGGAAGCGTTCGTCGTCATTGCCGGGCGCTACCATCATTCGATCGGCCGAAAGCCGAATGCTCGTCGGCTTGGGCAACTGGCGAAGGTCCACCTTGTTG
Organism: Mesorhizobium sp. PAMC28654; assembly: GCF_020616515.1. Taxonomy (GTDB): domain Bacteria; phylum Pseudomonadota; class Alphaproteobacteria; order Rhizobiales; family Rhizobiaceae; genus Mesorhizobium. Next base: position 3,571,121 of record NZ_CP085135.1, on the reverse strand, counting down.
GAGACCGTCATCGGGATTGCCGGCAGCTCCTCCAGGTAAGAGGGCACCATGTAATCCGGCAGGCGTCGCTTCATCGTCTGGGCGAGGTCGGCACGGGAGATCGCCGGTACGCCGGTCTTCGGTGCGTAATAGGCGACGAGTTCGACGCGGCCCGGCTCGATCTCCCAGGTGGTGACGGCGGCCTGCGCGATGTCGGGCTGGTCCAGCAGCACCGCCTCGATCTCGCCGAGTTCGATGCGATATCCCCGGATCTTCACCTGCGTGTCGATGCGCCCGTTATACTCGATCTCTCCGTTATCGTTGATCCGGCCAAGGTCGCCCGTCCGGTAGATGCGCTTCGACGGGTTGTTGGGCAGGTCGAGGAAGTCGGCAATGAATTTCTGTTCGGTCAGGTCCGGCCTGTTGAGATAGCCGACGGCGAGCCCGATGCCGGCAATGCTGATCTCACCCAGTTCACCAGGCGCGGCAAGCTCCGACACCGAGGGGTCGAGAATGACGATCGAGTAGGTGGGCAGCGGGGCACCGATCGTGACAGCGCTGTCGGGCGTTAGCACGCCCATCGTTGCCGTGACGGTGGCTTCAGTCGGGCCATAGGTGTTGAGGATTTGCCGTCCGGGCTTCGACCAGCGCACCACCAGATTGTGGGGGCAGGCCTCGCCCCCAACCAGCAGCGTGCGCAGGCTGGGCACGTCGCTTGCCATGGACGACAGAAGCGTCGGGCTGCAGGCCATGCAGGTGATGTCATGGTGGCGCAGGAAATCGGCGAGTTCCTCGCCCACGAGAGGCAGCTGGCCCGGCGCCGGTACGACCGTCGCGCCTGCGACAAAGGGCACCCAGATCTCCTCGGCGGAAAAGTCGAAGGCGATGGTCATGCCCTGATAGACGCGATCGCCCGGCTGGTATCCGTAGGATACGGCAGCGACCCGCACGAAGTTGACGAAGCTCTGGTGCTTGATGACCACGCCCTTGGGCCGGCCGGTCGTGCCCGACGTGTAGAGGATGTAGCAGGTATCGTCGCCGGGTGACTTGTGTGGCTTCAGCGGCGCGTCGGACTGCGCGGCGATCTCGGAAGCGGCGCTGTCGATCAGCACATGGGGAACGGGCAGTTGATCGGCTCGCGACGCGTAGGCGGCGATGGTGATGATCAGTCCCACGCTGGCGTCTTCGATGATGAGCGTCATGCGCTCTTGCGGGAAGGCGGTGGCGAGCGGAACGAAGGCCGCGCCCGCCTTCATCACCGCAAGCACGGCGATATAGGTTTCGACCGACCGGTCGAGAATGAGCCCGACACGGTGACCCGGCCGCACGCCCCGCTTGATCAGCAGACGGGCGAACTGGTTGGCCCGCTTGTTCAGCTCCTGATAGGTCCAGACACGCCCGTCCGAGATCACCGCCGGCAACGAAGCGAAGGTCGTGGCCAGTTGCTCGAAGACTTTATCGAGCCGCTCATCAGGCTGTCCTTGTTGAGCAAAGTCGGCGCCCGTCAGAATCTGGGGGCGTGCGATCATGCCGGGAGCAGCGATGATCCTTGCCGAGGCATCCGAGCCGGTCTTTCCTTCGGGCTGGCCGCCAGAAATTGACGCCGCGCCCCGGCCAAGTTCGGCCCCATCAACACTATGATCCATTTCCATACTTTCCAGTCATAAGCCGAACTTCGTCGGTCATATGTTTTCACGCGGGGCGTTGTGCCGCTTGTCCCAGCAAGCATTGTCTATCGGCTGACTTTGCCCAACTGCACTTGATCTCTTCTCCATGGCGATTTGCGCGGAGGAAGAGTTCGCAATTCTAAGCGGGAACTGCCGGTCACCCCCGACTCTCGCCCATCTGAGGCGGCCGATATCACATAAAACGGTGATCGGGAACGCGACCGGCTGTCCGAAAACAGTATTCTATGGCCGATTCTTGACCAACTGAGGCATTTCTGGCGCGCCTTCGCCTCCAGAGGGCGGACGGAAGCTCTGAAACGCCGGGATGAGCCAGGCTGGGGTTGCTTGGCGCCAGAGCATGATCCCGAAAAGCTGTTTCTCGGACAAACGGTTCCCGTTTGTCCGAGATCATGCTCAAACACAGAGATAGAACTCCATCCCGGTTCCATCGGGATGGAACAGGCGCTAGCGGTAATCCAGCCCGATATCGAGCACGGGCGCACTGTGCGTCAGCCAGCCGATCGAGATGAGATCGACGCCGGTGGCGGCGATCGCGGGCGCTGTCGTGGGTGTTATGCGTCCCGATGCCTCCGTGATTGCCCGACCGTCGACCATCGCAACGGCCTTGCCGAGATCCTCCAGCGACATGTTGTCGAGCAGGACGGCGTCAACGCCAAGATCCAGGGCCTGGGTGAGCTGGTCCAGCGTATCGACCTCGACTTCGACCTTCACAAGATGGCCGACGCTGGCGCGCACTCGTTCGATCGCCGGGCGGATGCCCTTGGCGATGGCGATGTGATTGTCCTTGATCAGTACTGCGTCGTCGAGGCCGAAGCGATGGTTCGAGCCACCGCCGGCCCGCACCGCGTATTTCTCAAGCGCCCGCAAACCAGGTGTCGTCTTGCGGGTGCAGACGATCCTTGCCTTGTGTCCGCGCACGGCCTCGACGACCGAGCCGGTGGCCGTGGCGATGCCGCTCAGATGGCTGAGGAAGTTGAGCGCGGTACGCTCCGCCGTCAGCAGGCCCCGGCCGGGGCCGCTCACGGTCGCGATGACATCTCCCGCCTGGACCGCGCTGCCGTCGGGCCGCTCGATCTTCACCTGGATTGCCGGATCGATCAGTTGGAAGGCAAGCACCGCGAGGTCTAGGCCGGCAATCCTGCCGGGCTGGCGGGTGGTCATCACCATGGTTTCCAGATGATCCGCGGGGACGATGGCATTGGTGGTCAGGTCGCCAGCCCGGCCGAGATCTTCCAGCAGTGCCGCGCGCACCAGCGGTTCGAACATGATCGCGGGAAGTTGTGGAAGGTTCATGGCTCAGGCGCTCCGGGCATGCGGGAATGTTTCGAAAGGCAGGCCTCGTGCCGCGTCAAGCGCCTCGTCCAGGCGCAGGCGCGAGCGCCGCGCTACAGCGGCTTTCGGCGGGAAATCCGTCCTGAAGTGCGCGCCCCGGCTTTCCTCGCGCTGCAAAGCCGCGATTGCGATCATCAGGCCAACCGCCGCCGGGTCTGACGCGGCGGCGTGGCCCTGGGCGATGGGAAGGAGCGAGGCAATGGCGTCGCCCAGGTCTTCACCGCTCCGTAGCACACCCAGGGTGCGCGCCAGGATCGGGCGAATGGAGGCGGGATCGGGCCGTGGCGGCATGGTTGCGGCGACTGGCTGGCGGTCGCGCCGGACCGCCGTGCCGGCAACGCTTTGCGCAACCCGCTTGGAGCAAACCACGGCCTCGGTCAGTGAGTTGCTTGCCAGCCGGTTGGCGCCATGAAGCCCGGTACAGGCGGCTTCGCCGCAAGCCCACAGCCCGGCGACGGAACTCCGTCCGGCCGCGTCCACCGCGATGCCGCCCATGTGGTAGTGCGCGGCGGGGCGGATCGGAATGGGATCGCTCGCGGGGTCGATGCCGGCATTCTTGCAGAAGGCATGAATCGCCGGAAAGCGGGACGCGAAGTCGGAGCCGGGTCTTTGGCGTGCATCGAGATAGACCTTGTGACCCGCCGCGAGATGTTTCCAGACCGCGCGCGCCACGATATCGCGTGCCGCAAGATCGCCTCCTTCCAGAAAACGCCGGCCGGCCTCGTCAATCAGGATTGCGCCTTCGCCACGCACGGCCTCGCTGACCAGATGCATGGGACGGGTCGGGCCGTCGAGCGCGGTTGGGTGAAACTGGATGAATTCCATGTCGGCCAGTTCCGCGCCGGCCCGTGCCGCCAGCGCCAGGCCCTGGCCGAAGCAGCCAAGCGGGTTTGTCGTATCTGGGAACAGGCCGCCAATGCCGCCCGTGGCGATGACGACGCGCTGCGTGGCAAACAGGACTGGACCTTTGGGCGCTTCGGCAAGCACGCCTGCCATGGCGCCATCATGGACGATCAGCCGTCGCGCCTCCATGCCCGTGGCCACCGTGATGCTCGGCGTGTTGAGGACGGCGGCGGTCAGCGCCCGCACCAATTCGCGGCCGGTGCCATCTCCCGCGGCATGAACGATGCGGTGCCGCGAATGCGCGGCCTCCAGGCCGAGCAATGGCGCTCCGTTTCGATCGCGATCGAAGCGAACGCCAAGACCGGCCAGCGCCTCGATCTCGGCCTGGGCAGCATGCACGATGCTGCTTGCGGCATGGATATCGCATAGGCCATCGCCGGCAGCGAGCGTATCGGCGAGATGCAGTGCGGGATTGTCGTCGGCGCCAAGGCTGGCCGCCAGGCCGCCTTGCGCCAGGGTGCTGGATGCGTCCTTGCCCAAGGCGGATTTCGACAGGAGCAGCACGGGCTCCGGCGCCAGGTGAAGCGCGGTCATCAGCCCGGCGATGCCGCCGCCGATGATGACCGGTCGGCCGTCACCAGCATGAATATCCATGGTCATATAGCCAGCATCCGCTCGACGGCGAGCCGCGCCCGGCCGGCAATCCCGGCATCGATAGTCACGACATGCCGGTTTTGCTCGAGAGCCTCGCGGATATTGCCCAGCGTGATCCGCTTCATGTGCGGGCACAGATTGCAGGGGCGGATGAACTCCACGTCGGGATGATCCACCGCGACATTGTCGCTCATCGAGCACTCTGTCATCAGCACGACTCGCGCCGGCTTTTGTCGTCCGACATAGTCGGACATGGCAGCCGTCGAGCCAGAGAAATCCGCTTCCGCGACCACTTCCGGCGGACATTCGGGGTGCGCCAGCACCGTCACGCCAGGATGGTCTTCGCGCAACTGGCGGATCTCGGCGGGGCTGAACCGCTCATGCACCTCGCAATGGCCCTTCCAGGCGATGATTTTCACGGCGGTCTGCGCGGCGATATTCTGAGCCAGATATTCATCCGGCAGCATGATCACCTGGGGAACGCCGAGCGCCTCCACGACAGCCTTGGCATTGCCTGACGTGCAGCAGATGTCGGACTCCGCCTTCACGGCGGCGGAGGTGTTGACATAGGTGACGATCGGTACCCCGGGATAGCGCTGCCGCAGCAAGCGGACATCCTCGGGGGTGATGGAATCGGCGAGCGAGCAGCCGGCTCGCGTGTCCGGTATGAGCACGGTCTTGTCCGGGTTGAGCAATTTTGCCGTCTCGGCCATGAAATGCACCCCGGCGAGAACGATGACGTCTGCTTCGACCGTCATCGCCTTGCGGGCGAGTGCCAGGCTGTCGCCGACGATGTCGGCGACGCAGTGGAAGATCTCCGGCGTCTGATAATTATGCGCCAGGATGACGGCGTTGCGCTGCCGCTTGAGGTCAAGGATGGCCTCGACATCCCCGGCAAACACCGGCCACTCAATGGGAGGAATGACGCGCTTGACCCGGTCGTACAGGGCGACGCTGCGTGCGGAAACGGTGGTCATCATGGCGCTAATTATGCTCCAGTTGAGTATAAGAGGAGCATATGCTTAACTTGAGCATAAGGAATGTCAAGCGCGCGAAAGTGGTAATTTCGTTCCTGCGACAGCGCGTTCAGCCAGCACCGTCTGGCGGAAGCGGAAGCGCTTCGCCGGGCGCCCGCCGGTGTCGGACATCGTCTCGCCGGTCTCCTCGACCAGGTCCTGCTGTTCGATGAGGCGCCGGAAATTCTGCTTGTGCACGAGCCCGCCGGACAGCGCCTCCACGGTGCGTTGCAGCTGAAGCAACGTGAATGCCGGCGGCATCAGCTCGAACACGACCGGGCGGTATTTGATCTTGGTCCGAAGCCTGGCAATTCCCGTCGCCAGGATACGGCGGTGGTCGGCAATCATCGGCTGGCCGGGGAAGGGCGGCGCGCCGCCGGTACCTGGCCCACGCAAGGCTTCCGCCACCAGCGCGGCCTCATAGAGCAGTTCGTAGCGCTGCAAGACGAGTTCCTCGTTCCAGGCGCGGCCGTCCAGGCCAAAGGCGATCGCCGCGCGCTGCCTGCGGTCATCTCGCATGTCGGTGGTCTTCGCCTCGTCGGCCCAGGCCCGTAGGCGTGGCATCAAGATAGCCGGCAAAATAGATGGCACGCCGGCGCGGTGATCCTCCCATGGGAAGTAGTCATACCAGTTGCGCCAGCTATGCGTCGTCGGCCCGTCCGCCGGCTCTTCGCGCGTCAGTCCGAGATAGCTGATCGAAATCACCCGTTGCACAGGCTCGTCGCCGATCCTGTCGCGGTCCGCGAATGTATAGAGCTGTTCGATATAGCCCAGCGGATGGTGGGTCTGGCGCTCCACCCATGCCCTGAGTCCGGACTGCAGGGAGCGATGGCCAAGCTCGAACGGGCCCGATGGCAAGGCACCTTCATGGCCAACGGTCAGCACGCGTGGCTTGCCATCCGTCACGGCGATCACGACCGCGATCAGATCCGCGCTGACCGTCTGGCTGCGGTTATCTCCAGCGGGCTGTTTGGCGGCTTGTCTGGTCATGTCCTGCACTGGTTTCGACTGAATTCCGATATGAAGTCGCCTGACGTCGTCGAGCTTGCCAAAAAGTGGACTGCTGCCTTGCGCCCGTCAACATTGCAGCCGTTCCGGGGGTAGCTCCGCATAAGCCGGCATTTACCGCCTGCCTAGGGTTGCCTTGTCTTTCGCTGGGCATCGACGATCGCGCGCAACGGCGTCTCGATGCCCGGTGTGGAGGCGAAAACGGCCAGACCGTATTGTCCGTCCCCGATAAGCGGAAAACCGGTCGTGCGCCCGCCGGCCTCTTCCACCAGCAGCAACCCCGCCAGCACATCCCAGGCGAAGAGATGGGCTTCGACATAGGCGTCGATACGCCCAGAGGCGACCTGCGCGAGCCCGCGCGCCGCAGAGCCGAATTGCATGAATTCGCAGCCGGCATCGAGAAGACGGTCGAGCAGGGCCAGATAGTCGGCCAGCGGCGCCTTGCGCGAATAGCCGGCTTCCACGGCCGCCCGCCGGATGTCCTGTGTCGCGCTGACATGCATCGGCGCGCCATTGCAGAAAGCACCGTGGCCGCGCCGTGCCGTGAACATCTCATCCGCCACGGGGTCGTACACGATGCCAATCTCGGTGGTGCCGCCAACGCTGAAGGCGATGGAAATCGCGAAGCTTGCAATGCCGCGCGCGAAATTTCCGGTGCCGTCTATGGGGTCGACCACCCAGGTCCTCGCTGCAATCATCCCTCCCGATTCTTCGGTCAGGATTCCGTCATCGGGATAATGTTCGGCAATCGAATGGCGGATCAGGCAATCGACTTCATGGTCCGCGATGGTGACAAGGTCCTGCGGGCCTTTCTCGACCGTCCGCAGATCCCCACCCTTGCGAAAGTGGTGCATGGCCACGGCACCCGCCTGCCTGGCCAACGCAACGGCGAAGTCGAAACGTCTGGTAAGGTCGATCTCACTCAAGGGCATTGGCGATACTCTCCGGCCGACGCGGTCATGCCTTCGCCGGCCATGACGCCGCTGCCGGCAAGCCGCCAAGCGCCACCGAAATCCGGTCCGCATGGTCGATGAGCGAACGGGTCAACGGCGGCAAAGCGTGATCCGGCAGCAATTGCTTGAGCGTGGTGACGCTGATCGCGCCGATGGCCGCGCCGTCATGGCCGAAGATCGCCGCCGCTATGCAGACGACCCCCGCATGATCTTCCTCGTCGTCCAGCGCATAGTGGCGGGAGACGACCGTATCGAGCGCTGATGTCAGCGCCGGCATCGTGCTGAGCGTCTTGGGTGTGCGGGCCGAATAGCCTGTGCGCTCGAGTATGTCGATCGCCTGCTGGCGAGGCATCGCCGCGAGAAATATCTTGCCGACCGCCGAACAATGCGGCCGCTCGCGTCGTCCAAGCGCGGCATCGAAGCGAATGGCGTCGGGCGCATCGGCCCGGCCGACGACGACGGCCGCATCCTCGTCCCATATCGCCACGCGCGAGGTGATGCCGGTCGCCTGCGTCAGCTGGCGCAGCACCGGCATCGCGACTTCGGCGACGCCGGTTCCGGCTGCCGCAAGATCGCCAAGCCGGACCAGTGCGAGACCGAGCCGGTAGCGCTTGCTCATGCCTTCGCCGGTGTCGGACACGATACCGGCCGCCTTCAGGCTGAGCAGGATCGCATAAGCGGCTGCCTTGGTGATTCCCGCCGTCAGCGCCAGGTCGGTCAAGCGGGCACCGTCTTTTCCCGCGTTGGCGATCTTGTCGATGATGTCGAGCGCGCGGCCGACACTTTGCACCCGATATCGGTCTCCACTCATCGAACAATCCTGTCGGGCGTCATCAAACAGACATGCGTCTCATGAATTAATAGTAAACATGATTTAGTATTACTAAACAATAGCAAGAGCCATCATTTTTAGACCGGTGTGACGCCGGACCTGAAAAGCCATCGGAACACATTATGAAATTGACAGTCGCGACATCGCGGAAGGGACGTTCCGCTGCCGTTCATGGCCCTGTCGATGATCGTATGGGCGACCATCGCAAAGCCCTTGCGGTTGGATGATGACAGGCCGCGTGAACCGCTCCTGGCTCGCATGGATCGGTCTGGCGCCGTTCCTCATCTTCGTCATGGCTTTCGAGATCCTGCCGGTCCTCACCTTGCTGCGGTCCAGCCTGACCGGAGAAGGCGGCCCGACGCTGGACAATTTCGCACGCGCCCTGACGCCGACGACGCTGACGGCTTTTACCAACAGCCTGAAACTGGCCGTCGCAACGGCATTGGGCGGCACCCTCTTCGGTTCGGTGGTGGCCTACGCCATCGTCACCTCCCGCAGTCCCGCGATGCGCCATGCCATGACGGCGCTCGCCAATGTCGCCGCCAATTTCGGCGGCGCACCGCTCGCCTTCGCTTTCGTGATCACGCTGGGATCGACCGGCTTCGTCACGCTCCTGCTGGGCTATCTCGGAGTCCAGCTCTATCCGGATTTCCGCATCTACTCGATCACTGGGCTCGGCATCGCCTACCTCTACTTCCAGACCCCGCTCGCCATCCTGCTGGTGATGCCGGCGCTCCTCGGCCTGCGGCCCGAATGGCGGGAGGCCGCCGAAATCCTCGGCGCCACGACATCGCAATATTGGGTGCGTATCGCCCTGCCCATCCTGGCGCCGGCGATATCGGCGAGCTTCTTCCTGCTGTTTGCCAATGCCTTCGGCGCCTACGCGACCGCCTGGACGCTGACCGGGTCTGACGTCAATCTCATACCCGTGCAGATCGCCGCCCTGGTGCGCGGGGAAGTCGTGCTTGATCCATCCCTGGCGGATGCGCTGGCCATTCTCTCGTTGCTGGTGATGGCTGTCTGCCTGCTCGCCTACCAATATTTCGCGCGCCGGATGAGGCGCAAGGCATGAACGCGGGCTCTCTCACATGGCGTGCGCCGGTCATTGGCGTCTTCGTCGCCTTCATGACTGTTCCGGTGATTGCCACCGCGCTGTTTTCCATCGCGACGCGCTGGGACCGCACCCTGTGGCCGGAGGGCCTGACGCTGAACTGGTGGATCAAGGTCGCGTCACGCTCGGCTTTCACCGACACGTTGATGAATTCGTTCTGGGTCGCCATGACATCGATGCTGGTTTCGCTGATCATCGTGGCGCCGGCGGCTTATCTCGCCCACACAAGGCTTCCGCGCGCCAAGCCGTGGCTCGAATTCCTGTCGATCGTGCCGTTTTCGCTGCCGGGAGTCGTGCTGGCGCTCGGCCTGATCCGGCTCTACTCGAAACTGCCGCTACCGCTCATCAACACGCCCAACATCCTGATCGCGGCCTATGTGATCGTCACACTGCCCTTCATGTACCGCGCTGTCATGAACACGCTGGAGAGCGTGGACACGCGCCTGCTTGTCGAGGCCGCGCAAAGCCTCGGCGCAAGTCCGCTTCAGGTCCTTGCCTGGGTCATCGTGCCCAACATCGCCTCCGGCATCGTCAATGGCTGCCTGCTGGTGCTCTCGGCGGTCTTTTCCGAGTTCGTCCTGGCCAATCTGCTGATCGGCACGCGGCTGAAGACGTTTCCGATCTATCTCGTCGAATTCACGCGTTCCGATGCGCGGCAGGCCAGCGCGCTGGCACTGATGAGTTTCGTGATCGCCTGGATCATTTCGCTCGCCATCCTCTGGACGGCCGGGCGGCCGGCCCGAAATCGGCAAAACGACAGCCCAACCCGGAGCCGCTAGCGCGGCAAGGCCTGCATCCCAGACATGCCGTCGCGAGCGGGCGCGAAGGCAGATCGAGATCGACCCGCATTTGGAGAGTTGAAATGAACAAGAGACTGTTAGCCGTGCTTCTTGGCGCCAGCGCCTTTGCGTTCCAGGCGTTGCCGGCAATGGCCCAGGACACGCTCGCGGCAGCCAAGGCCGAGGGCCAATATGTCAGCTATGGCATGTCGGATGACTGGGTCAATCTCGGCGCCATCTTCGGCGAGATCGAGAGCAAGTTCGGTCTCAAGCATGTCGACACCGACATGACCTCGGCCGAACAGATCACCCATCTCCTGGCGGAGAAGGACGCGCCGGTGATGGACATCGCCGATATAGGCTATGATTTCACAGGGCGTCTGCTGGAGAACGGCCTTGCCGCCAGCTACAAGAATGCGTCCTGGGATAGCATCAAGCCGCAGTACAAGGATGCCGATGGCCGCTGGGCCTCGTCCTACTGGGGCGCTATCGCCTTCCTCGTAAATACCGACAAGGTCAAGGTCGCCCCGCGGACGTGGAACGACCTGCTGAAGCCCGACTACAAGGACATGGTCTGTAGCCGCGACCCGCGCATCTCCAGCTACGCGACGGCTTCCGTCCTGGCCGCGGCCTACGCGAATGGCGGCGGGGAGGGCAATGTGCAGCCAGGCCTCGACTGGTTCAAGCAACTGCGCGACACCGGCAATCTGCGCAATGGCGTGGTGCTGAATGTGGCCTCGGTGCAGAAGGGCGAATGCCCGATCTCGCTGGTCTACGACTTCGACGGCTTTGCCAAGCGCGACGCCACCGGCCTGCCGCTTCAGGTGATCATCCCGACCGACGGCACTGTCGGCATGCTGTTTGCCCAGTATATCAGCACGGCCGCTCCGCATCCCAATGCAGCCAAGGTCGCAATCGACTTCCTGTTCTCGGATGAGGGTCAGCACCTGCTGGCCGAGGGCTATGCACACCCGACTCGCGATATCGCATTGTCGGACGCGGTGAAGGCCAGGATGTTGCCGGCAAGCGCCTATGAGAAGGTCCGCTTCCCGACCAGCCTCGCCAGCTTCTCCGGCGCGATCAAGAACATCGCCGAAGGCTGGGACAAGCTCGCCAGGTAAGACTTGTTGGCTGATATCGCCACCCGCGCATCGGACTGCTCGGGTGGCGCACACAGCTGCGGGGACCGCTGGTAATTTGCCGGCTATAGAGTTGAGGGCGCCTCGGGCTGCGTGGAGACCTTGCCGGCAATCCACTCATAGAAGCGGTTCGCCAGGGGGTGTTCCAGCTTGCCTTCGGGCATCACGAAATAATAGCTGTTCTCGGTGGTCATCGGCAGGTCGAACACCACCTGCAACTGGCCTTCGTCGAGCTCTTTTTCGATGAGATAGCGCGGCAGCAGCGCGAAGCCGAGCCCTGCTGCCGCGGCCTCGATCACCATGGTGAACTGGTCGAAGCGGTGGCCATGATAGGCGCCGCCGCCATCCATGCCGGTCGACTGGAACCAGTTGACCCAGGCTTTCGGCCGCGTGGCGAGGTGCAGCAATGGGCCGGCCGCGAGATCGGCCGGGCTGTCGACGGAGCGGCCGGCCAGGAAGCCCGGGCTCGCCACCGGCAGGATCACCTCGCGGCAGATGTATCGGCAGCGGGCATTGGCCCACACCGGCTTGCCATAGTGTATCGCGGCGTCGAAGGCTTGCTCTTCTAGGTCGAACGGTGCCGAACGTGATGCGACATTGACGACCACGCCCGGATTGCCAGCCAGGAAGTCCGGCAGTCGCGGCACCAGCCAGCGGCTGCCGAATGTCGGCAAGGTCGCGAGGCTGAGCGACGTCGCCTGCGACCCGGTCATGGCGCGCAGCATGGTTTCTTCCGTGTCGGCAAGCAGCCGGCGCACCTCCGGCAGGAATCGCTGCCCGACACTCGACAGAACCACGCGCTGGCGCACGCGCTCGAACAAGAGCACGCCCAGCTGCGCTTCCAGTTCCTTGATCTGGCGACTGACGGCACTCTGCGTCAGGCTGAGTTCGCTGGCCGCCTGCGTGAAACTGCCATGGCGGGCCGCGCACTCGAAGGCTTGCAGCTTCTCGATGTCAGGGATCAGTCGTCTGTTGGAGATCATTCCATTCTCGCATCAACCCAGTCGAATTTATCGCAATTGGAGGAAGAAGGAAAACGATATGATACCCCTTGGGAATGATCACAGTGTGAGGATGCTCTCCATGACCGCAACCCAGTTCATGTCGTCGGATGACATCCGCGCGGCCTTTTCGGCCGCCATGTCGGCAATGTACCGCGCCGAGGTGCCGGCCTATGGCGCGCTGTTGTCGCTGGTGGCCGAGGTCAATGCCCGCACGCTCGCTCAAAACCCGGCGCTGCGCGCAAGCTTGGCTGCGACCGGCACGCTCGACCGCGTCTCCGAGGAGCGCCATGGCGCCATCCGTGTTGGCACGGATGCCGAGCTTGCGATGATGCGCAGGGTGTTCGCGGTGATGGGCATGTTTCCTGTCGGCTACTATGATCTGAGCGAAGCCGGCGTTCCCGTCCATTCGACCGCTTTTCGTCCAGTCGGCGACTCGGCACTTCGGCAAAACCCTTTTCGTGTCTTTACCTCGCTGCTGCGGCTCGACCTGATCGAGGACGAGGAACTGCGTGAGGAGGCCCGGAAGATACTGGCGAAGCGCCGCATCTTTTCCGATGCCGCCGTATCGCTGGTGGAAAAGGCGGAAGCCGATGGTGGCCTGGATGCCGGCGATGCCACGCGCTTTATCACTGAGGTGCTGAACACCTTCCGCTGGCACAAGCAGGCGAGCGTCGATCGGGAGCTGTACGGCAGGTTCCATAATGCGCACCGGCTGGTCGCCGATGTCGTCTCCTTCAAGGTGCCGCATATCAATCATCTGACGCCACGCACGCTCGACATCGATGCCGTGCAAAGACTGATGCTCGACCACGGCATCACGCCCAAGGCGGTGATCGAGGGGCCGCCGGCGCGCGACTGCCCGATCCTGCTGCGCCAGACCTCCTTCAAGGCGCTTGAGGAAAGCGTTTCCTTCCCCAATGCCGACGGCTCTTTCGAGGTCGGCTCGCACACCGCGCGCTTCGGCGAGATCGAGCAGCGCGGCATCGCCCTGACGCCGAAGGGCCGCGCGCTCTACGACCGCCTGCTGAACGAGGCGCGGGCCCATGTGCGGCCTGCGTCGGATGGCTCTAACGCGGACGAGTATCGCGCGGCGCTCGAAGCAGCATTCCGGGCCTTCCCGGATAATTGGGACGAGATCCGGCGGCGTGGCCTCGGCTATTTCAGCTATCGTGCCGGCGATGCCGATGGCCGTATGCCTGATGCGTCCGTCGATCTGGAGACGATGGTGGCTGCGGGAAGCGTCCGCTTCGATCCCATCGTCTACGAGGATTTTCTTCCCGTGAGTGCCGCCGGCATCTTCCAGTCCAATCTCGGCGACGGCGCCGGACAGGAATTCGTCGCCAGCCCCAACCAGAAGCGCTTCGAGCAGGCCCTGGGCGCCACCGTGCTCAACGAGTTCGACCACTATGCCGGCATCGAGAAGGCATCGATCGCGCAGTGCCTGGCGAGGCTGGAGACAGCCGGCAGCCTGGGCTGACCATGGTTCTTGACGCCCACATCGCCGAACTACGGACCCTGCTCGGCGCGGGCGGCTTGCTGACGCGGCCCGAGGATATGGCGGGCTATCAGACCGGCGCCCGTCATGACCGTGGGCTTGCCGCCTTCGTGGCGCGGCCGACGACGACGGAAGACGTGTCCGCGTTGCTGGCCTATTGCTATCGCCACGCAATCGCGCTCATCCCGCAATCCGGCAACACCGGCCTCGTTTCCGGCTCGACGCCGGATATGAGCGGTCTGCAAGGTGTGTTGAGCCTCGACCGCTTGCGGAGCGTCTTCGATCTCGATCTCGACAATCGTTCGGTGCGCGTCGGCGGCGGGCTCAGGCCTTCGGAGATCAACAGCCGGCTTGAGCAGCATTCGCTGTTTTTCCCTATCGATCTCGGCGCCGATCCCTGTGCCGGCGGCATGGTCGCCACCAACACCGGCGGTGCCCGCTTCCTGCGCTTCGGCGATGTGCGCCGCAACACGCTCGGCCTCAAGGTCGTTCTCGCCGACGAACAGGGCACGGTGCTCGACCTTGGCGATGGCTTGCGCAAGAACAACACCGGCGTTGACTGGAAGCAGTGTTTCATCGGCACGTCCGGCGCCTTCGGCGTCATCACCGAATGCGTCTTCAACCTGGAGCGCCTGCCGCGGCAGACGGCCACCGCGTTCCTGGTGCCGAGAAGTGACGGCCATGTCATGGGCATTCTCGCTGCCATGGAAGACCAGCTTGGCGCCTACCTCTCCGCCTTCGAGGGCATGTCGAAAGCAGCGATCAGCTGCGCGCTGGAGCATGTGCCGTCGCTGCGCAATCCGTTCCCGGGCGGCGCCATACCGGACCACGTGATCCTGGTGGAAATCGCCCGCTCCTGGGCTCCGCGTAAGGGCGAGCAGTCACTCGACGCCGTGCTCGAAGCTGTGCTGGCCGAGATCTGGTCGCGGCCGGACGAGCCGTTGGCCGACGCCTTCGTCGGCCGTCCGCACGAGATGTGGGCAATGCGGCATGCCCTTTCCGAAGGCGTCAAGGCGGCCGGCCATCTCGTCGCCTTTGACCTGTCCTTCAGGCGCGGCGACGTGATGCGCTTTCGCGAGCACATGCGCGCCGAACTTGAAGCAAGCATGCCCACTGTGCGGGTCTGCGATTTCGGCCATGTCGGCGACGGTGGCCTCCACTTCAATCTTCTTGTTGGTTCGCGCGCTGCGGAGCCGCCCAGTGCCGCGGCGGTTTCGGAACTGCGCGACCGGGTCATTCGTGCTGCTGTCGAGATGTTTGGCGGCAGCTTCAGCGCCGAGCACGCAATCGGCCGCACCAACCAGCCCTTCTACGATCGCTACACCAAAGACAAGCTCAAGACGATGGCGTCGGCGTTCAAGCAGCAGACATCGCCGGGTCCCATCGGCGCGGCGCGATTTGGTTAGAACAGATTCGATTTGGTTAGAACAGATTCTGGGAAAAGGAAGAACGAACATGACGATAGCGAAGGAAACGGCCGGGCTTCTGGGCAAGCTTGGTGTTGCCGGTGATGTGCTCGAGGGTGGCGACCTGATCGTGAAGAGCCCGGTGACGGGCGAGAAGATCGCGGCGCTGAAGACGATTTCGCCGGCCGATGCGGCGAGGGCGATCGACGGCGCCCACAAGGCGTTCCAGGCGTGGCGGATGGTGCCGGGCCCCAGGCGCGGCGAACTGGTGCGGCTGCTGGGCGAAGAACTGCGCGCCCACAAGGCCGAACTCGGCCGCCTGGTGTCGATCGAGGTCGGCAAGATACCGTCCGAGGGCCTGGGCGAAGTCCAGGAGATGATCGACATCTGCGATTTCGCCGTGGGTCTGTCGCGCCAGCTCTATGGCCTGACCATCGCCACCGAGCGTCCCGGACATCGCATGATGGAAACCTGGCATCCGCTGGGCGTCGTCGGTGTCATCTCGGCCTTCAATTTTCCCGTAGCGGTATGGTCGTGGAATACGGCACTTGCCCTGGTCTGCGGCGATGCGGTGGTGTGGAAGCCGTCGGAGAAGACGCCGCTGACCGCATTGGCCTGCGCGGCGATCTTTGCGCGCGCGGTCAAGCGTTTTGGTTCGGATGCGCCCGATGGCCTGGTCTCGGTGCTGATCGGTGATCGCGCCGTCGGCGAGATCCTGGTCGATCACCCGAAAGTGCCGCTGGTCTCGGCCACCGGTTCGACGCGCATGGGCCGTGATGTCGGTCCGCGCCTGGCCAAGCGCTTTGCCCGTGCCGTGCTGGAGCTTGGCGGCAACAATGCCGGCATTGTCTGCCCGACCGCCGATCTCGACATGGCGTTGCGCGCCATTGCCTTCGGCGCCATGGGCACGGCCGGACAGCGCTGCACGACGCTGCGCCGCCTGTTCGTCCATGACAGCGTCTACGACCAGCTCGTTCCCCGCCTGAAGAAGGCCTATCAGAGCGTCTCCGTCGGCAATCCGCTGGAGACCACGTCGCTGGTCGGTCCGCTGATCGACAAGGCCGCCTTCGACGCCATGCGGAAGGCGATCACCGAAGCCACCGCCCATGGCGGCAAGGTGACCGGCGGCACGCGGGTCGAGAATGGTCATCCCGATGCCTATTACGTTCATCCGGCGCTGGTCGAGATGCCCAAACAGGTATCGCCGGTGACCGAAGAGACCTTCGCGCCGATCCTCTATGTGATGAAGTATTCCGATTTCGACGCGGTGCTTGACGAGCACAATGCGGTGGGTGCCGGCCTTTCCTCGTCGATCTTCACGCGCGACCTGCAGGAATCCGAGCGCTTCCTTGGCGTTGACGGATCGGATTGCGGCATTGCCAATGTCAATATCGGCACGTCGGGCGCCGAGATCGGCGGTGCATTCGGTGGCGAGAAGGAGACGGGCGGTGGTCGTGAATCAGGCTCGGATGCCTGGAAGGCCTATATGCGCCGCGCCACCAACACGGTGAACTACTCCAAGGCGCTGCCACTTGCCCAGGGCGTCTCGTTCGACATCGAGTGAGGCGGAGCACCTTTGACCTTGTGGCCGGCGCGTATTTCGCGGCGGCCAGCCCGTCACGATCTTCTCGACCTGCAACGTTGACCGGCGGCGCGAACGATGGTTCTACAACACCGTCTTCGCGCTCCGGTCATTCTCTTGTGGCCGGCTCGCTCCCCGCAGGTCCGTCACAAGAGACGAGAGGAAACAGCCGCATGAAAACCATCTCCCAGGCGAAGTCGCATGGCGGCGTGCAGGGCGTCTATTCCCACGCTTCGGACGCCTGCGCTTGCGACATGACCTTCTCGGTTTTCGTGCCGCCGCAGGCAGCACAAGGTCCGCTGCCGGTCGTCTGGTACTTGTCCGGCCTCACCTGCACCCATGCCAATGTGATGGACAAGGGCGAGTACCGTCGTCTCGCCGCCGAACTCGGCTTGATCGTCGTTTGCCCCGACACCAGCCCGCGCGGCACTGATATTCCCGACGAGAAGGACAACTGGCAGTTCGGCAGCGGCGCCGGCTTCTATGTCGATGCGACGCAAGAGCCCTATGCCAGGAAGTATCGCATGTACTCCTATGTCACCGAGGAACTGCCGGCATTGATCGCCAGCGAATTCCCCGCCGACATGACGCGCCAGGCGATCTTCGGCCATTCGATGGGCGGTCACGGCGCGCTGACGATTGCCTTGAAAAATCCCGGGCGGTTCAAGAGCTGTTCCGCCTTTGCGCCGATCGTCCAGCCCAGCACCGCGGGCTGGTCGAAGCCGGCTTTCGAAAAGTATCTCGGCGGAGATGAGGCCTCGTGGCGGGTCTATGACGCCACCTCGCTCATCGAGGATGGACGCCGCTTCCCGGAATTTTTCGTCGACCAGGGCACAGCCGACGGCTTCCTCAAGGACGGGCTTCGGCCATGGCTGCTGGAAGACGCCTGCGCCAAGGCCGGCATTCCGCTGACACTGCGCATGCAGGACGGATACGATCACTCGTATTTCTTCATCTCGACCTTCATGGACGACCATCTGAGATGGCATGCACAGAGACTGTCCGCCTAGGCGGTCAATACCGAGGCGCTGAAGACATTGCGTCCAGTCACAATTCCTCGGTCTGCTTCCAGCACGCGATCAGGTGACCCGGTTCGGCCTGCCTGATCGGCGGCTGCGCCCTCCTGCAGTCGGCGACAGCGGACGGGCACCGGTCGGCGAATGAACATCCACCATGCGGGGCATCGGCGGCCTGCAACTCGGCCGCGGCCGAGACTTTCGGCGCGGCTCCATCGGACGAAGCCGCCAGAAGCAGTTTGGTGTAGGGATGGTTTGGTCCTCGAAAAATCTCGTCGGATGAGCCGATTTCCACGAGCCGGCCGCGATAGAGCACGCCGATCCTGTCGGCCATGTATCTGATGACCCTGAGGTCATGGCTGATGAAGACGTAGGTCGTATTCTCCGCCCGCTGCAGGTCGTTGAGCAAGTTGAGAACCGTCGCCTGGACGGAGACGTCGAGCGCCGACGTTGGCTCGTCCAGCACGACGACCTTCGGCGCACCGGCGAAGGCGCGCGCGATGGCCGCCCTCTGCCGCTGCCCTCCCGATAGCGAGCGCGGTTTCTGGTCGGCGGTTGTGCCGGTCAGCCGAACCGAAGCGAGCAGGTCGCCGACGCGCTGCCTGACCGCGCTCCGGCGCAGGCCGGAGAGCCGCCGCAACGGGCGGTCGAGAATCCTGCCGATCCTGTGGCGCGGATTAAGCGTTCGATCCGGCGACTGGAACACCATCTGCACGTCGCGCCGTTCGTCGGGGTTTCTCTTTTCCACCCGCGCGGCGACCGGTTTGCCGAACAGTTCGACCGACCCCGCACTCGGAGTCTGCAGCCCGGTGATGATCCTTGCCAGCGTCGACTTGCCTGAGCCGGACTCGCCGATCAGCCCGAAAGTTTCGCCCTGGCCGATCTCCAGGTCGATGCCGTGCAGCACGGCCTGGGTACCGAAGGAATGGGCGACCGCTCGGCAGGCGATTGCAATATCACGTTCCTTTGCCGGCAAACCATCGCTTCCGGCTTCGTGAATCCGAGAGTGCGAAGGCACGCCATCCCCGTTGGTGGTCCCCTCCGCCAATCGCCCGTCGTGCTTGGTGTAGCTAAGCGCGGGGATGGATGCGATGAGGGCTCTCGTATAGGCGTGGCGAGGGTCCTCGAAGACCGCGTTTGCCCCGCCGCTTTCAACCACCGCTCCGGACTGCATGACGGCCACCCGGTCGCAGGAGCGGCGGATCATGTTGATGTCGTGGCTGATCAAAAGGATGCTGGTCCTGTGGTCCCGGCGCAAATCGTCGAGAATGGCGATGATCTCGGATTGCACGCTGGCGTCGAGCGCCGTCGTTGGCTCGTCCAGTACCAGCAGCGACGGATCGAGTGAAATGGCCATGGCGATGTTGGCGCGCTGCTGCATGCCTCCGGAAAGCTCGTGCGGATAAAGCTCCAGAACCCGGCCGGGATTGCTCACCCTGACGCGCCCAAGCAGCTCGGCGGCCCGCCCATGCGCCTCTTCGTGACGAACCGTGCGATGCCGCATGATGGTCTCGGTGATCTGCCGGCCGATCGTCATGCTCGGGTTGAGCGCCGCTCCCGGATGCTGGTAGACGGCGGCAATATGGTCGCCCCGCAATCGGCGCAGTTGCTCGACCGAGAGATCGCGGATCTCGCGGCCCTGGAAGGTGAGCGCCGAAGCCTCGATCCGGGCGCCCTTCGGCAGGTAGCGCAGTATGGCCATGGCCACTGAGCTCTTGCCCGATCCCGACTCGCCGACGAGGCCGAGCGCTTCGCCCTCCTTGATGTGAAGCGACACGTCCTTGACCGCCGGATGCGATCCCCTGTGACCGCGATAGGAGACGGAAAGGCGCTCTACGTTCAGAATTGAAGGGGACATTGTTGGGCCTGAAACCACTTTCTTCCGGCGTCGCCATCCAAGGCAATCGCTTCCGCTTTCATTCGATATTACCTCTATAAAATTACTCGAATTAAGCCAGAAGGCAATCTAGCTTTTGCCAATCAGGAGATTGTCGGGTTCGCGGCTTGTGTCGATGCCCCGGGGTCTCCAGCCAAGATTGGAAGGAAGCCGGCATGGCTCGAGACCATATGATCCTGAGCGCGTTCTTCTTCAACCCGCAGGGCGATCATCGCATGTCATGGCGCCATCCGCGCGCGCCGGGGCGGGAAGTGTTCGATTTCGATTACTACCGCGAGCTGGTGCAGGCGGCGGAACGCGCGAGGATCGACACGATCTTCGTCGCCGACCACGTCGCCATCTGGGATTCAGTCAAGAGCGGCGTCGCTCACTACGCCAATGCCCGCCTCGAACCTCTGACGCTGCTGTCGGCGCTGGCCAGCGTGACCAAGCATATCGGCCTGATCACCACGGCGTCGAGCTCCTACAGCGAGCCCTACAATGTCGCCCGC
This sequence comes from Mesorhizobium sp. PAMC28654, assembly GCF_020616515.1. Classification (GTDB taxonomy): domain Bacteria; phylum Pseudomonadota; class Alphaproteobacteria; order Rhizobiales; family Rhizobiaceae; genus Mesorhizobium. The sequence goes on along the minus strand of NZ_CP085135.1, from coordinate 3,550,896 downwards.
ATGTTCGCCTCGCTCGACCATATCAGCAAGGGCAGGGCGTCGTGGAACGTCGTCACCTCGGCCATGGACGAGGAAGCCCGCAATTTCGGCCGCGACGGCAATATCGAACATGCCTTCCGCTACGAGCGCGCCGGCGAATTCCTCGATATCGTCAAGGCGCTGTGGGACAGTTGGGAGGACGAAGCGCTCCTCATCGACAAGGCGAGCGGCTATTTCGCCGACCCTGACAAGGTCCACCCGATCGACCACAAGGGCAAGCACTTCAAGGTGCGCGGCCCGCTCAATGTCTCGCGGCCGCCGCAGGGTCATCCGCTGATTGTCCAGGCCGGCTCGTCCGAGGACGGCAAGAATTTTGCCACCGCCCAGGCCGACGTGCATTTCGCCATCTTCAGCACCAGGGAAGACGGCATCAAATACCGGCAGGATATCAACGAGCGGCTGGCCCGCCACGGCCGGCGGCCGGAGAGCTTCAAGATACTGCCCGGCATCCTGCCGATCGTGGCGGCCTCCGAAGCCGAGGGCCGGGAAAAGCAGGAGTATCTGCAGACGCTGCTCCCCGACCAGGTCGGCATCGATCTTCTGTCGAGCTGGAGCGGTATCGATCTCTCGGCCTACCCGCCGGACGGGCCGCTGCCGCCGCTGCCGGACGAAAGCACCTTCAATGGTGGGCGCACCTCGCTCAACCGGGTCAAGCAATGGTCGCGGCAGAATCTCAGCCTGCGCGACATCGCCCGCAAGCTAGCCAACAGTGGCTCCGTGCCGACGGTTGCGGGTACGCCAAAACAGATCGCTGACCAGCTCGAAGACTGGTTCGTTTCCGGTGCCGCCGACGGCTTCAACCTGATGTTCCCGCTGCTGCCGGAGGATTGGGTGAACTTCGCCGAGCAGGTGGTGCCCGAGCTGCAGCGGCGCGGCGTATTCCCGACCGAATACGCGCCGGGAACGCTGCGCGACCGCTTCGGGTTGGCTCGCCCCGCCAACCGCTTCGCCGAGCAGCGCGACAACGCGCGCGCCGTATCCTGAGGAGAACAGCCATGACAGCCGCGCCAAATCTTCAGCCCCGCGAAGCGACAGCTCCGCATCTCGTCAATGTCCTGCACAGCCCCAAGCGCATCCGCGTCAAATTTGGTGGGCGCACCATCGCCGACAGCCGCAACGTGCTGGTGCTGCGTTCCAACCATTTTCTGCCGATCTATTTCTTCCCCGCCTCCTCGGTCGACCCGTCGGTGCTGAAACCCTCGGCGCGTCGCGAGCCGCACCCGGTCGGTGGCCATACCGCCTATTGGGATGTCGACACCGGCGACATCAGCGCCGCCAATGCTGCGTGGTCGTTCGTCTCGCCGCCGGACGAAAACCTGTCGCCTCTGGCCGGCCGCATCGCCTTCACCTGGAAGTCGGTCGACCAGTGGTTCGAGGAGGAAGAAGAAGTCTTCGTCCACGCCCGCGACCCCTATGCGCGCATCGACGTGCTGCAAAGCTCCAGCCATGTGCAGGTCTGGCTTGACGGCGACGTGATCGCCGACAGTCACCGCCCGGTGCTGCTGTTCGAGACCCATCTGCCAACGCGCTTCTACCTGCCAGCGGAAGACATCCGGCTGGATCGACTGACGGCGTCGAATTCGACGACGCGATGTCCCTACAAGGGCATCGCCTCCTACTGGTCGGGTCTTCTGAAGGACGGTTCGATTCGGCCCGACATTGCCTGGAGCTACCGCGACCCGATCGACGAAATGCCCAAGATCAAGGGGCTGATCGCCTTCTATCCGCAGGCGGTCGATCGCATCCATCTCGACGGCTCACCCGTCTGACAACGAGTTCATCTCAACCTTCATTTTCACAGGGGTTCAACATGACCAAACGTAGCGACATCGACGCCTTGCGCGCTCAGTCGGGAGATATCTGGAACGTCGCCGTCGACGAATATGCCGGCGGCTATCTGAAGCGCCGCGACCTCCTCAAATACGCGGCGTTGATCGGTCTTACCGGCTTTGCCGCGTCTCAAGGGCTGGGGTTCCCAGGCCGGGCATTGGCCGCTGGAAAGGCCGGCGGCACGGTCCGCGTCGGGCTCGGCCAGCCGACCAAGGCGATCGATCCCGTCTCTGTCACCGACCCGGCCAGCATCGGCGTGATCAGCCAGGTCGGCGAATATCTGATCCTCGACGATCCGAAGGACGGGCTGCAGCCGAAGCTTGCCCTGTCCTGGGAAGCCGACGAGACCGCCAAGCGCTGGACGTTCAAGCTGCGGCCGGGCGTGAAATTCCACGATGGCCGCACCGTCACCGCCGGGGATGTGGTGGCGAGCTTCGAGCGGCTTGTCGATCCGGCCAGTGGCTCTTCGGCGCTGTCGGCCTACAAGGGTATCCTCTCCAAGGGCGGCGCCAAGGTCGTCGACGACGAGACCGTCGCCTTCGATCTCGACGGTCCAAACAGCAACTTTCCCTTCTATGTCTCCTCCGACGTCTATAACGCGGTCATCCTGCCCGCCGACTATGCCGGTGATTTCGAGAAGAATTTCAACGGCACCGGCCCGTTCAAGCTCGAGTCCTTCCGCGCCAAGCAGGGCGCCAGCTTCGTGCGCAACACCGACTATTGGGGCGACAAGGCGCTGCCCGACCGGATCGAGATCAAGTTCTTCGACGATGAGCAGGCACAGGTGCTCGCGCTGCAGGCCGGCCAGCTCGACGTCATCCCGAGCACGCCGCGCCTGGAATTGTCGATCGACGGCAACCCCAATTTCAAACTCCTCAGCGTGCAGGCGAGCTCGCATGACCAGGTGCATCTGCGGACCGACCAGGCGCCGTTCACCGACAAGCGCATCCGCCGCGCGCTGGCGCTCACCATCGACCGCGAGGCGGTTGTCAAGGGTCTGCTGAAAGCCCGCGCCATCGTCGGCAACGACACCCCGTTCGCGCCGATCTTCCCCTCGGCCGATACGTCGGTGCCGCAGCGCAAGCAGGACATTGCCGAGGCCAAGCGCCTGCTTGGCGAGGATGGCGTTCCCAACGGGTTCCCGGTGACGCTGACCACTGAGCGCGCCTATGACATTCCCGACTACGCCGTGCTGATCCAGAACTTCGCCAAGAAGGCCGGCATCGACATCAAGCTCAACGTGCTGCCGCAGGACGCCTATTACGGATCGGCGACGTTCGGCAGCTCGCCATGGCTGGATTCCAATCTCGGCATCACCGATTTCGGCCATCGCGGCACGCCCGACATCTTCCTCAACGCAACGCTGAAGAGTTCGGGAGCCTGGAACGCGGCGCATTTCAACGACCCGGCCTATGATGCGCTGCTTCTCGACTACGGCAAGGCTCGCGACCTGCAGGCGCAACGCCTCGTTGCCGGCAAGATCCAGACCCTGTTGCTCGACGAGACGCCGCTGATCATCAGTTACTTCTCGCAATATAGCCGCATCGTCAGCTCGAAGGTCGAGGGCGTGCGCTTCACCGCCATTTCGCACCTGCTGCTCGACAGGGTTTCGTTCGTGTGAGCGCTATCCGCTCAATGGCGGTCGTCCGGCATTTGACGGCACGCGCGGGCTCGCTGCTGCTCACCCTGTGGCTGGTCAGCATCCTCGTCTTCTGGGCCGGGCAGGTTCTGCCCGGCGATGTCGGCCGCGTCATGCTCGGCCCGTTCGCGGATGCGCAGGCCGTCGCCGAGCTGAACAGGCGGCTGGGGGCGGACCAGCCCATTCTCGTCCAGTACTGGCACTGGTTCAGCAAGGCTATCACCGGGGATTTCGGCGATAGCCTGGCGATGCGCGCGCCTGTCGCGCCGTTTGTCCTGGAAAGCATCCGGAAGTCCTCCGCCCTTGCCGGCGTCATCCTGGTCCTTCTCGTTCCGCTCGGGGTTGGTGCTGGCGTGATTGCCGGTCTCAATGCTGGCCGCCTCGTCGATCGCCTGATCGTGCTGTCGGGTGTCTCCTTGGCCATTGTGCCGGACTTCGTGTCCGGCCTGCTGCTTCTGATCGTTTTCGGCCTGTGGCTGAGCTGGTTCCCGATCAATGGCGTCGCTCCCGATGGCGCCGGCTTCTGGACCAACGGCTATTACCTGATACTGCCGGCGCTCCCCCTGGTGCTGAACCTTGCCGGCTACATAGCCCGCATGACGCGAGCCGGCGTGATCGAGGCGATGGCCGCCGACTACACACGGACCGCCGTCCTGAAGGGGCTCGACCGGCGCGAGGTCGTTGTCAGGCACGTGCTGCGCAACGCTCTGACGCCGACGATCGCGGTGCTGGCGACCCAGAGCGGATATCTGCTTGGCGGCCTTGTGGTGATCGAGGCGCTGTTCGGCATCCAGGGGCTCGGCAATCTGGTGCTGAATGCCGCCAGGGGCCGCGATTTTCCAATGCTTGAAGCGGGCGTTCTGGTGATGGCGGCGATTTTCGTGCTGTCGGCGGCCGTGGGCGATCTCCTGCAGGCCTTGCTTGATCCGAGGCAGCGTCGCCGGGTGTCGTCATGATCGAGCTTGTGGGATTTCCCGTGCCCCAGGGCGTTGCGTTCCGGGTGCAGGCCGTTGCCACGGTCCGCGATGCCCTCCGCAAGCTCTCGCCATCTATCGTGATCGGATCACTGCTGCTGCTGTTCTGGGTTGCATGTGCCCTGTTCGGCAATCTCTTCGTTCCCTTTGATCCGTATGCAGAAGACTTCCTCGCCATGCTGACGCCGCCCGACGCGGTGCATTGGTTCGGAACCGATCAACTCGGCCGTGATGTGTTATCGCGGATCGTGGTCGGGTCGCGCGACATCCTCGTGGTCGCGCCACTCGCCACCTTGACGGGCGTCACGGCGGGCAGCCTGATCGGGCTTGTGCTCGGCTATTTCGGCGGTTTCGTTGACGCCGTGGGGGCGAGGCTTCTCGACTCGGTCATGGCGCTTCCCTTTATCGTGCTCGTCACCATGACGCTGGTGGCATTGGGACCATCCAACGCCACTGTCATCCTGGTGATCGGCATCGCCTATGCGCCGCTCGTCGCAAGAACCGTTCGCGCCGCCGTGCGCGAGCAGCGGGAGCGCGAATATGTCAGCGCCGCCCGGCTCGCCGGCGAATCCCCATTGGGCATCATGTTTCTGGAAATCCTGCCCAACGTCAGGGAGACGATCCTGATCGAGCTCGTCACCCGGCTGGGATATGCGTTCTTCTCGATCGCCACGTTGAGCTTTCTCGGCCTTGGCATCCAGCCCCCATCAGCGGATTGGGGGCTGGCCATCGCCGAGGGCTACGGTTTCCTTACCGGTGGAAAATGGTGGATCGTCGTCTTCAATTCCGGAGCCATCATCTCGCTGGTCATGGCAACGAACCTCGTCGCCCAGGGAATCGGCGCTTTTGAAAGCAACGACCGATGAATTCGAGGCCGGGCCTATCGCCCGGCAGTGGAACAGGCGGTTGTCAGATATGTGAGCTTGCCGGTGCGCCGGCCACCGCGCTCACCGACTCCCGCTCGACCAGCGGGCATTCGAGCTTGGTGATCGGATAGCGGCCCCGTCCGGGCGGTGCCGGGACTTCCAACTGCTCGATGGCCCATTGTCCCATCGCCATATGCGGCAGGATCGACGTTGTCAGCGGCGGGAACAGATGACGGGCGATTTCCTCGTCGTCATAGCCGATGACGGAAATGTCTTGCGGAATGTGCAGGCCGGCTTCCTTCAGAGCCTCGTAGCAGCCGATCGCGGTGCGATCGTTCTGGCAGAAGATCGCGGTTGGCCGGTCCTTGAGCGCCAGCAGCTTGACGGTCGCGGCATAGCCGGCACTGGCCGACCAGTCGCCTTCGACCACCAGTTCCGGATCGAAGGGAATATCGGCGGTCGCCAGCGCGCGGCGATAGCCCTTGAGCCGGTCCTGCGCGGCCTGCATCCAGGGTTCGCCGGTGATGGTGGCGATGCGGCGGTGGCCGTGGTTGATCAGGTAGCGGGTCGAGCTCTGGCCGCCGGCGATTTCGCTGGGCACCACGGCGGGGAAGGCATAGTCGGCGGTGTAGCAATTTAGCAGGATGACTGGAATGTCGAGGCCGTAGAGATAGTCGGGCGCTGATATCTCGCGGGTGAAGATGGTCATGTAGATCAGCGCCGAAATGCCCCGCTTGGTCAGCGCCTGTATCGCGCGCGGCTCCATGACGGAATCGCCCAGCGTCTGCGCCACCAGCAGCACATTGCCGGCATTCCATGAGGCCTGCCGCGCCCCTTCTATGGCAACGACGGCTTCAGGGCTGGTCGCCAGCTGGTCGACGGCGAAGCCGATCACCCCATCCAGCCCGTCGAATGCGGGAATGGGTTGATGAAGCGCGGCGAAGGCCGGTGCGGTATAGCCTAGACCCCGCGCGGCCTCGATCACCCGTTCACGGGTCTGCTGCGACAGCCTGATGCCTGGCGTGTTGTTGAGGACGAACGACACCGTCGCCTGCGAGCAGCCGGCGGCCCTGGCAATGTCGGTCATGGTGACCCGACCCTTGGGCTTTGCCGGCATCTTGCGGCGCCTCGATGTCTCGGGATCGCTCGGATCCGCCGGTTCGCTCATGCCACTCCCCATCCAGTCCCGGTGTCTAGACAGCATGCGTCAGTACCGCAAGGCCGCCCGACACAAGTTGCTTATAGATCGGCGAGGTATGATAATAGATATTATCACCTTTAGTAGCCGGAATTTCGAGCCGGAATGGAGGGATTCCAGCCGTGCAGATGTTACAATTTCTAATCAAATACTCAGCTTTCACCCGGCGCCGACGACCCTGCCGCCGTTCCGCCGAGCCGTCCGTTTCGTGCTCCTCCCGATCAAAAGCTAATAACTATTTACTAATACCCGGAAGCCCTATAATGTCAAATCGTCAAGTCCGGTTCGGGTCGATCCGGATGTGGCGAGATGGTCAGGCACCAAGCCTATTGCCGGCGCATAATAGCCTACATGGGTCGTTCCTGAAAAATCAAATGTCAGACAAATCAGATTATTTACGAGCGCCGCATGAGTCTGTAAGGTCAAGGTCGTGACGGTAGGCTTCCGGGGAGGAGGTCGAAGCCACATCGGCGAATTCTGCTCAAGCGAAATGTCAAACGGGCGAAAATGCCAAACGGGAGGTTCAACATGAAATCTGTAATTCGAAATGCGTCGGTCGCTGCTGCAGCCCTGCTGCTCGGCCTGTCGGCGACAGCAATCGCGCGCGCCGACGACAAGCCGACGCTGGCCTTCGTCGTCAACGGCGCTTCCGATTTCTGGAAGGCCGCCGAAGCGGGTGTCAAGAAGGCGCAGGCCGAACTGCCTGGCTATACTCTGGAGCTCAAATATCCCGAGCAGTCCTCGGTCGCCATCCAGCAACGCCTGATGGACGACCTGGTGACGGCCGGTGTCAAGGGCATCATGGTTTCCGCCGTCGATCCCAAGACCTCCACCGATGGCCTCAACAAGATCGCCTCTGAAACGGCGCTGTTCACCACCGACAGCGACGCCCCGCAGACCAAGCGTGTCGCCTATATCGGCTCGTCCAACGTCGACGCCGGCAAGCAGGCGGCCGATATCGCCAAGAAGGCAATGCCCAATGGCGGCAAGTGCCTCGGCTTCGTCGGCCTGCTCGGCGCCGACAATGCCAAGGAGCGCATCCAGGGCTTCAAGGACGGCCTCGCTGGCACCAAGATCACCCTTGACGACGTGCGCGGCGACGACATCGATCAGGCCCGCGCCAAGAAGAATGTCGAGGACGCGCTGGTCGCCAGCCCCGACGTCACCTGCATGGTCGGTTTCTACTCCTACAACACGCCGCGCATCTATGAAGCGCTGCGCGACGCCGGCAAGCTCGGCCAGATCACGGTCGTCGGCTTCGATGACGATCCGATCACGCTGGGCGGCGTCAAGGAAGGCACCATTGCCTCGACCGTCGTGCAGCAGCCCTTCGAATGGGCCTATCAGGGCATGAAGCTGATGGCCGCCTATCTCAAGGGCGACAAGTCAGGCATCCCGGCCGGCAACCTGATCATCATCCCGACCAAGATCATCGGCAAGGATGATGTCGACGCCTATGCCGCCAATCTGAAGGCGATGGCTGGAAACTGAGACCACTAGCAGTTCAGCCGGCTCAAGGTCGCCTTGAGCCGGCTGCTCGCATTGACGAACCCGGTCGGGATCGTCAATCTGCCTAAGGCCACAGCATGATCCCGAAAAGTGGGAACCGGTTTTCGGAAAAGATCATGCTCAAGGATTGGCCCGCCAACTGCTGTCAGGCATGATGAATTATACCGACACATCCATTGCCGCGACCACCCCGTTCCTCAGCCTCGAGAACGTGCGCAAGACCTATCCGGGCGTCGTCGCGCTGGACGGTTTTTCCATGGAGGTCAGGCCCGGCGAGGTGATCGGCCTGGTTGGCGAGAACGGGGCCGGCAAATCGACATTGATGAAAATCCTCGGTGGCGTCACCACGCCGGATACCGGCACCATCACCGTCGACGGCACCACCCACAAGGGGCTGAGTGTCGAAGGCAGCCTCGGCTCGGGCATCGCCTTCGTCCACCAGGAACTCAACCTGTTCGAAAATCTCGATGTCGCCGCCAACATCTTCTTCGGACGTGAGCCCCTACGTGCGGGCCCGCTCAAACTGGTCGACCGGGCGAAACTGCGCACCATGGTGGCGCCGCTCCTGAAGCGCGTCGGCGCCAATTTCTCGGCCGATACGCAGGTCGCCGACCTGTCGCTGGCACAGCAGCAGATGGTCGAGATCGCCAAGGCGCTGTCGATCAAGGCACGGCTGGTCATCCTCGACGAGCCGACATCGAGCCTGCCGATCGCCGAGACCGACAAGCTGCTCGACGTCATCAAGGCGCTGAAGGCCGACGGCATCAGCGTCATCTTCATTTCGCACCGCCTGCACGAGATCGAGCGCGTCGCCGACCGCGTCGTCGTGCTGCGCGACGGCATGCTGGCCGGTACGCTGCAGAAGCGCGACATCAACCACGACCAGATGGTCAAGCTGATGATCGGCCGCATGCTGAAGGAGCGCGAGAAAGCCTCCGAGGCCGCGCGGGCACCTGGCGCCACGGCGCTCTCTGCCAAGGCCATTCGTACCCCCGCCTATCCCGGCCGGCCAGTCGACCTCGACGTCCGTCACGGCGAGATCCTCGGCCTCGCCGGGCTTGTCGGCTCCGGCCGCACCGAGCTGGCGCGGGTGTTTTTTGGTATCGACGGCAGCCTTGGCGGCACGCTTGAACTCGACGGCAAGCCGCTTGCGCTGGCTTCAGCGGCCGATGCCGTCGCCCATGGCATCTTTCTGGTGCCGGAGGACCGCAAGCTGACCGGCATCCTGCTCGATTTGTCGATTGTGCAAAACATTTCCCTGCCCAATCTGCCGGCGCATGCCAAGCGTGCGCTGGTGTCCGCAAGTGCGGAGGCCGCTACCGCCGAGAAGCAGAAAAAGGATCTCGGCATCAAGGCGCCGTCGGTGCAGACCCGCACCGGCACACTGTCGGGAGGCAACCAGCAGAAGGTCGTGCTCGGCAAATGGCTGGCCATGAACCCCAAGGTGATGATCCTCGATGAGCCGACGCGCGGCATCGATATCGGCGCCAAGGCGGAAATCTACGGGCTGATGCGGGCGCTCGCCGATGCCGGCGTCGCCGTGCTGATGATCTCCAGCGACATGGAAGAGGTGATCGGTGTTTCCGACCGCATCGCCGTCATGCATGAGGGCCAGATCTCGGGCATTCTCGACAAGGAACGGTTCAGCCAGGAAAACGTGCTGCTGCTGGCGGTGGGCAAGCAGCCGAAATAGTTCTGCAGGTTTGGCGCTGGCGCGAGCGCGCCCGGGCAGGCATTGGGGAGAAGACGATGACCAAGAAAGACCTCGGCCTGCTAATCCTGATCCTGGTGGTCGGTGCCATCGTGGCGATCATCAATCCGCGCTTCCTCTTGCCGATCAATCTCGCCAACACCTCGAACCTCATCGGTCTCTTCGGCATCCTGTCGATCGGCCAGGCCTTCGTCATCATCACCGGCGGCATTGAACTGTCGGTCGGCTCGGTTGTCGCGTTGCTCGGAACGCTGTTCATCGACTTCATAGCCACGCGTGGCATGGGATGGCCGGTCGCCTTCGTGCTCATCCTGGTGCTCGGCGCCATCATCGGCCTGGCGCATGGCTGGCTGATCACGCGGCTGAAATTACAACCCTTCGTCGTCACGCTATGCGGTCTTCTGATCTATCGCGGCGTCGCGCGCTTCTACACCGCCGATGGCACCGCCGGCTTTGCCTTCGGCCAGAATTTTCCGGATCTCGAATTCCTGACGGCCGGCCGGTCATATGGCGTGCCCAACAGCTTTATCGCGCTGATCGTCATCGCCATCGTCATGTGGGTGGTGCTGCACCGCTCAGTGTTCGGCCGCTATCTCTACGCCATCGGCAAGAATGAGGAGGCGGCGAAATATTCGGGCATCCGCACCGGCCGTATCGTCATGGCCGCCTATGTCATCTGCGGCGTGCTGACGGCGCTGTCGGCGATCTACTTCGCCATGTACACGCGCTCGATTTCACCGGCCAGCCACGGCCAGTTCTACGAGCTCTACGCCATCGCCGCCGCCGTGCTCGGCGGCTTCTCGCTACGCGGCGGCGAGGGTTCGCTGATCGGCGTGATCCTCGGCACCGTGCTGCTGCAGGAACTGCAGAACCTCGTCAACCTGCTCGGCATTCCATCCTCGCTCAATTTCGCGGTGATGGGCGGCGTCATCCTCATCGGCGTCCTGGTCGACCAGCAATGGGGTGTGTTCCGGGCCAGGCGGCTGATGGTCGACGCTGCCCGCAAGAACGTCGCCGGCGCGGCGGCGGAATAACCGCCTTGCAGCCACGCAACTGCTTGTCCGCGCGTTGAGATTATTATAATAGCATAACCCGAACTGGTCGGGGGCGGACGGGACATGCGCTGCGATTTGCGAGGCAAGGTGGCGCTGGTCACGGGCGCTGCGGGCGCCATAGGCAGTTCCATTGCCAAGCGCCTGTCCGACAATGGCGCCGCGGTGGTGGTCGCCGACATCGACAGCGAAGGCGCGGCGCGGATCGCGGCCGGTTTGGGCAATGCGCTGGCGTGTACCGCCGACATCCGCGATGCGGCATCGGTGGACAGTGCGATCGCGGCACTCATGGATCGCTACGGCCGCCTCGACATCCTCGTCAACAATGCCGGCGTCAACACGCTGGCGCACCGCGTCACGATAGACGAATTTCCGCCCGAGGAATGGGATCGCATCATCGGCATCGACCTCGACGGCCTTTACATCATGAGCCGTGCGGCGCTTGGGCCGATGCTTGCCGCCGGCAAGGGTGGGCGCATCGTCAACATCGCGTCGGTCGTCGGCCTTGCCGCCATGCGCCTGCAAAGCCCGTTCGTCGCCGCAAAGGCCGGCATCATCCATATGACCCGATCGATGGCAATTGAACTCGGAGCCAAGGGCATCCTCACCAATGCTATTGCGCCGGGTTCGGTGATGACGGCGCTGACCGCGAAACTGTTTTATGGCGACGACGGCAAGTTTGCCGGGCGTACGCAGGAATTCCTCGCCCATGTGCCGCTCGGCCGGCCGGCCCAGCCGGAGGAGATCGCCGAGGCGGTGCTGTTCCTTGCCTCTCCCGCCGCCAGTTATATCAACGGCCAGGTGCTGGCAGTCGATGGTGGCTGGACGGCGGGATACATGATGTGAGCGCTGACATGGAAATCGATCTCGCTGGCGCTGCAATCGCCCTGGAAGGCGCGAGCAATCCGGTTGTCGAGGCGGCACTCGCCGCCTTTCGCGCCAATGATGGCCGCCTTGTCGAAGGGTCGCAGGCGCGGCTTGCCGACATTCTGCTGATATCGTGCCCATTGCGCCCAGGAGTGACGGCGGAAAAACCCGGCACCTTGTATGCGGTCGCACGCAAGGCTGCTGTTGCCATGACCGAGCGCGGCAGCGGCCGGATCATCTTCCTGCTCTCGGCCGCCGCCGGCATGCCGATGCGTCGCCATCCACGCTTTTCCATGGAGAACGCATCGATCCTCGCCGGCATGCGCACGCTCGCCATGGAATTCGGCCCCAAGGTCCTGGTCAATGCCGTCGGCGTCGGCGCGGTCGAGGATGAGACCATGGTCTCCGGTGACAAGGCGATGCTCAGCCACACGCCTGTCGGCCGCGCGGGCAGCATCGAGGAAGCCGTTGCGGCCGTGCTGTTCTTCTGCGATCCACTGAACACCTACACGACCGGCCAGATGCTGGGTGTCGATGGCGGATGGATGGCAGGCTATGGGCGTAATTTCTGAACCGTTGATGCTCAAAGCCGGAGCGCTCGAAGTCGAGCTGGTGCCGCAAATCGGCGGCAGCGTGAGTTCGCTGCGCTGGTGCGGCATCGATCTCATGCGCCGGCTTTCGGATCATGATCGAGAAGCGGGCAACGTGCTTGGCGTCGCGATGTTCCCGATGATGCCATACGCCAACCGTATCGCTGGAAACACCTTCGACTTCGCGGCGGAACGCTGGCGGGTCCTGCCCAACAATCCGCCGGAAATATTCAACGTCCATGGCAGCGGCTGGCAGCACGCCTGGACTGTCACCGAGGCCGGAGCCGGCAACGCGACACTGTCGCTGGACGTCACAGCCAGAACTGAGCCCTATTCCTACCGCGCGACGCAGGCTTTCACGGCCTCCCAAGAGGGCCTCAGCGTGACCATGACGCTGACCAACTCCGGGCCGGTTTCCATGCCGTTCGGCTTCGGCCTGCATCCGTGGTTCGATCGCGACCCGGACGTGACGTTGCAATTCGAGGCCAGGCGCTTCTACCTCGAAGAGCCGGGTGGTGTTTCAGGCGATCCGATCACCCTCCCACCTGAACTCGACTTTGCCGAGGCCCGGCCCTTGCCGGGCGGCTGGCGCAACAATGATTATGGCGGTTGGGGCGGCGAGGCGACCCTTCGCTTCCCGTCGCGCGGCGCCGGGTTGCGGATCAAGGCCGATCCCGTCTTCAAGCACCTCATGCTTTATGCCGATCCCACAAAACCGTATTTCTGTGTCGAGCCGCAAACCAATGCCTCGGGTGCTTTCAACCGGGGCAGATGGGCTGATTCGGACGAGGGCGCGATCGTGCTTGCGCCGGGCGAGAATGCTGCCGGCACGGTCTCATTCCTGCCCTTTGCGCTTGGGGAGTGAATCCGAGGGACGCTTTTCCGAAACTCACGGGGTTATTCAGGTCAGGCCGGCCTCACATGAATATCGGCATACCCTAAAGCAGCCGGGCCAGCAGGCCACCATCCACCTGCATCGCGCTGCCGGTGACGAAGGATGCGGCGTCGGAAATCAGGAAGCCTATTGCCGTGGCGATCTCCGAGGGGTTGGCGATGCGGGCGATCCGGTTGGGCTCGAAGGACAGGCCCAGCGCTTCCGCGCCGCCGGCCGCCTCCAACCCGCCCAGCGTCATCCGGGTGGCGACGGAACCGACGAGCACGGCGTTGACGCGGATGCGATCGACGGCGTAGTCGAGCGCCATCTGCCGCGACAATCCGACGACCGCCGCCTTCGTCGCGGCATAGGCCGGCACGCCGGGCACCGTTGCATCGGCATGCACGGAGGCAATGTTGACGATCGAGCCGCCGCCTGCCTTGCGCAGCAGCGGCAAGGTTGCCCGGCAAACGCGGAAAATGGCTGTCAGGTTGACGGCGATGGTCCGGTCCCAGTCCTCGTCGGAAAGCTCTTCAAGCCGCTTGCCGGTCGGATAGATGCCGGCACAGTTGACGACCGCATCGAGGCCGCCGAAGGCCTCCGTCGCCGCCACTACGGCGGCCTGGACCTCGGCTTCACGGGTGAGATCGCTGTCGCGGAAGATCAATTGGCCTTCAGCATATCCGCCAGCAAGGGCCGCGCCTTCCTCGCCATCCAGCCCAGCGCCGAAGACATGCGCGCCCTCAGCGACAAGATACTCGGCCGTCGCCCGGCCGATGCCGGTCGACGCGCCGGTGACGAAAACGCGTTTGCCGGCAAACATCATGATGAAACCCGTGAAGCCATCGCGTGGCGTTCGGCTTGCGCTGCCGTCACCGAGCGCAGCACGCGATCCTCGCCGCCTTCGCCTCGGCCGAATTCGTCGACTATGCGGCCGTCGGCGACGACAATGCAGCGGTCGCAAAGGCCGATCAATTCCTCGAGCTCGGAGGCGACGATGAGCAGGCCCACGCCTTTTTCCGCCAACTCGACCACCAGCCGGTAGATCTCGTGCCGGGTTGCCGCGTCGACGCCCTTGGTCGGCTCATCGAGCAGCAGCACTTTCGGCGCTCGCATCAGCACGCGGGCAAACAGCAGCTTCTGCTGGTTGCCGCCCGACAGATGGGTGACCGAAGCCTGCGGCGACGAGGCCTTCACGTTGAGCGCGCGCATGGCGCCCAGGATGGAAGTGCGTTCGAGCCCGCCGCTGATCATGCCGTGCCGCGACAAGGGGCCGAGGTTGCCGATGGTGATGTTGGCGCCCACCGGCAGATTGAACAGCAGCCCGTCGCGCTTGCGATCCTCGGTCAACAGCGCGATGCCGGCGACACGGGCGTCGCTTGGCGATCTGATCGAGATAGGCTCGCCGGCGACGCGGATTTCGCCCTCGGCCGGTACGCGGCCGTAGATGCCGTGCAATATCTCGCTGCGGCCGGACCAAGCAGCCCCGCCAGCCCGACGATTTCGCCGGCTGCGACGGAGAGGTTGATGTCCTTCGCGCCGTGAATAGCGCCGCTGTGGCCGGCGACGGTGAGATGGCGAACCTCCAGTGCGATCGGCGTTCCAACGGGCGCCGCGTGCTCGGGAAACAGCCGCTGCAGCCTTTGGCCCGACATCGAGAAGATGAATGTTTCGGGGTCAAAGTCCTCACGGGCGATCCGCACCGCCACCTGCCCGTCGCGCAGCACGGTGGCGCGGTCGCAAATCGCGAGAACTTCGGGCAAGCGGTGCGTAATGTAGATCATCGCCACACCTTGCGCCTTAAGGCGGCGCAGCACGCTGAACAGCGCGTCGACTTCGATGCCGGAGAGCGAAGCGGTCGGTTCATCCAGCATCAGCACGCGTGGCCGCAGCACGATGGCGCGGGCGATCATTACCAGATGGCGCTGCGCCGAGGTCAGCGACGCGACATAGGCCTTGGGATTGATGCCGATGCCGAGGTCAGCAAAGATTTCGCCGGCACGCTGTTGCAGCTTCCTTTGGTGGACAAACATGCCGTCGCCCAGCCCCGTGCGACCGGCAAAGACGTTCTCGGCCACCGAAAGCTGTTCGAGTACCTCGATTTCCTGCGGCACATAGCCGACGCCGTTCGAGCGTGCATCGGCGGGCGAGGCGAAACTGACGGGCTGGCCGTCAAGCTTGACGGTGCCGGTGTAGGAGCCGGCCGGATGCACGCCGTTGAGGATCTTGACCAGAGTGGACTTGCCTGCGCCGTTCTGGCCGAGCAAAGCATGGATTTCGCCGGGGATCACCTCGAAATCCACCCCGCGCAGCGCTTGCACGCCGCCGAAATTCTTGGCGATTCCGGTGGCCGAAAACAGCGGTTCTTGGGTGGTTTCGGACACGACGATCCTCTCGGAAGATGCCGGATCCGCAAGACGCGGACCCGGCGGCAGGCGTTACTGGCCGGCGCTGTCCAGCATCTTGTAGTAGGGAGCGAGATCGGCGGCGGTGATCACCTTGGCCGGCAGCGGATTGCTGTAGGGAACGGTCTTGCCCTGGGCAAGGTCGCCGAGCAGCTCGGCGACCTTGGCGCTCTCTTCATACAGCGGCTGCGCGACGATGCCGTAGGCGGCGCCCGATTTCACCAGGTCGAGATTCTGCCTGATGTAATCCATGCCGATGATGACGACGTCGCGTCCGGATTTGCGGGCCGCGCCCGACCAGGTCTGGATACTGTTGCCAGTGGTGCCGAATGCGGCGGTCACGTCGGGATTGCCCTGCAGGATCGCCACCGCCTTGGCTTCCGCCGCCGACGGTTCGAAGCCTTCCATCTGCGTGTCGAGCACCTTGATGCCTGGATACTTCGCCGCGATGGTCTTGCGGAAGGCATCGGACATGGCGTTTTCGGTATCGTTGGAGGCGCCTTGCGTCAGTGCCACGGTGCCCTTGCCGCCAAGCTTGTCGCCAATGGCGATGGCCGCATTGGCGCCGACCTCGGCGATGTCCTCGCCCGTCGCGGCCTTCAGGCCGTTGACCGTGCCTTCCGGCGGCAGCACATGCCAGGTGACGATCGGAAAGCCCTCCTTGGCAAGCTTGGTGATGTAGGAATAGATCGCCGGATCCACCCCATAGACACCGATGGCGTCATATTTGGTGCGGGCAAGTGCGGCTTCGGCAAGCGGCAGCGTCGCCGGAATATCCCAGTTGGTGGCACTCGGGTCGCCGACAACCTCACAGGTGTAGCCGAGCTCCTTGCACTTGTTGAGGAAGCCTGCCTGCATCAGCCGGTGCACGGGGTGATCCTTCATCGCCTGCACCCAGAGCAGGTGGATGTCAGCAGCCCGGGCAAGGCTCGCCGAGCCAAGCGACGTAGCAACGACCGCTGCCGCGAACGCGGCACGGATCAGTCCTTTTTTCAGATCGATCTTCATATCCTACCTCCCTTGGTTCGCCGACTTTTTGCCGGCGCAAAATCTGCCGTAGTGGCAGCCCGAACGCCTTGTTTCCTCCCGGTCCGCTCAAGCGCCAGCGATGAAGTAACGGCGACGCAGGATGTCCAGGCCGACGGCCAGGACCATGATCACGCCGACCGCGATCTGCTGCCAGTTGGAGTTGACGCCGATGACAACGAGGCCGCTCTGCACCACCTTCAGCATCAGGATGCCGACGACGCCGCCTGCAACCGTGCCGGCGCCGCCGAACAGGCTGACGCCGCCGACCACGACACCGGCGATGACCGTCAGTTCCCAGCCGCTGCCGATAGAGGTGCCCCCGCTGCCGAGATCGGCCATTACGAACATGCCGGCGATCGCCGACAACGCGCCGACGACCATGAAGGCGCCGATCTTGTAGGCGTTGGTGTTGATGCCGACGAGGTGAGCCACTTCCTTGTTGCCGCCGGTGGCATACATGTTGCGTCCCAGCACGGTGCGCCGCAGCACGAAGTCGGCGACGATGGCGGCGATGATGAAGAAGGCAAAGCTCCAGCCGAGGCCGAAGGCTAGATCGGTACCACCAATATTATTGATTGCCTCCGGCAGTGGGTAGACCGGATAGCCGCCCGTCACCACCTGGATCAGGCCTTGGCCTATGAACAGCATGCCGAGCGTCTGGATGAAGGCGGGGATGCCGAGCCTGACCACGATCAGGCCGTTGACGAGCCCGATCAACGCGCCAACACCAACACCGCCGAGAATGGCGATCGACACCGGAAAGGCGGCCGCTGTCATCAGCTTGGCGGCGACCACCGCGGACAGCCCGGCCACCGAGCCGACGGAGAGGTCGAATTCGCCGGCAACCAGCAAAATCGTCTGGCCGATGGCGATGATGCCCACGAACGACACGACGTTGAGGATAGCGCGGATGTTGCGCTCCGACAGGAAGGCCGGTTCGAGCAACCAGAAGAAGGCGACCAGCAAAGCCATTGCGGCGAGCACGCCAACTTCGCCGACGGCAATGAAACCGATCAGTCGCCGCCGGAACGATTGCGCATCCCGGGGCGGCGAGCTCACGTCAGCCGCGCTGTTCATCCTGACCTCCCTGGCGGCGCCTGTTGCGGGTTCTTGCGCCCGGCTCCATTCACCCACGCCGATCCCAGCGCGCTCCTCGGCCCCATTAAGATTATAATATTATAACTTGTCAACGGTGAAATTTGTCAGCCACACGATCACCGTGCGTGTCGCTGGAAAGCATCCTCCGCAACCGCTATGAATAGTTTTTCGCGATCCGGCAGCGGGCGTTGCCCTCGCGGATCGCGCTCTGGTGGAGCTTGGTGATGACCGACAGGTCCGAGGACGGCGCGGACGAGAAGAAGCCGCCGGCGCGGCTTGGCGTGCGCGAGATCGCCAAGCGCGTCGGCGTCGCGCCGATGACGGTTTCGCGTGTGCTGTCCAACCCCGACATGGTCTCGCCGGAAACGCGCGCCAAGGTGCTGCAGGCGATCGAGCAGGCCGGCTTCGTGCCCAACCGGCTGGCGTCGAGCATGCGCGGCAATGGCCGCATGATCGGCACGGTGGTGCCGCCGCTGATCAATTCGGGCATTGCCGAGCAGGTTCAGGGCATGTCCGACGAATGCCACCAGAGCGGCTATTCGATGCTCTTGGTGCAAGGCGAATTCACACAGGAGGCGGAGGAAAAGGCGATCCGCACCCTGCTCGGCTGGCGCCCGGTCGGCATGATCCTGCAGAGCTTCGTGCAAAGCGAGACGGCGCGCGCATTGCTGACCAGCAGTGGCGCGCCGGTGGTCGAGATTTCCGAGATCAAGGGCCGCAAGCCGCTCGACATGGTGGTTGGCGTCTCCAACTTCGAGACCGCCTACGCCATGACCATGCATCTGGCCGCCAAGGGCTACAAGCGCATCGGCTTCGTCTCGACGCCGGTCCATGGCAATGACCGCTTGCAGCAACGCCGCACCGGCTATAACGCCGCTCTGGCGGAACTCGGCTTCAAGAACCGTGGCGACATGGAGGTCGAGGTGCCGATCACCGCGCAAGGCGGGGCCGAGGCGCTGGTGACGTTGACCTCCCGCCACAAGGACATCGACGCCATCTTCTTTTCCAGCGACACGCTGGCCGTCGGCGCCGTGCAGGAGTGCCACCGGCGCGGCTGGGCGGTGCCAGGCAGGATCGCCATCGCCGGTTATGGTGACATCGATCTGGCGGCGCAGCTGTATCCGCCGCTGACCACGGTGAAGGTCAATCGCTACGAGATGGGCCGCCGCGCGGTGCGGCAATTGCTGGCGAGGCTCGGCGGCGACACCAAGGTGCCGACCATCACCAGCCTCGGCTTCGAGATCGTCGACCGCGAGAGTGCCTGATCAGGGCTTGGAGTCCTCCCGCCGCCCAAGACGCTTTTCCCAGCCCTCGGCGTGGACGTTGAGATAGGCTTTGGGATCGTAGGGATGATCCTTGATCGCATCGATGTTGAGATCGATGCCGAGTCCCGGCGCATCCGGCAGCGACAGGTGGCCGTTGTCCGGATTGACGGTCGGATGCCAGGTCACGAGATCGCGCGTCCACGGGTCGTTGAAGGCGTCGAAATGCTCCTGGATGAGGAAGTTCGGCACCGCCGCGGCCAGTTGCAGGCACACCGCCGTCGCCACCGGGCCGCCGCTCTGGTGCGGCGCGATATGGCTGCCATGGGCAAGCGCCAGGTTGGCCACCTGCATCGATGGCGCGATGCCGCCGAGCGACATCGGCTCGGGCTGGAAGATGTTGACGCCGCCGCCTGCGGCCAGCGTGTAGAACTGGCCGACCGTGTCGTACATCTCGCCGGTCGCCACCGGGATCGGCGAACGATGCGCGACTTCGTGCACGGTTTCCTGCCGGTCGCGCGAGGTCGGCTCCTCCCACCAGTAGATGTCGAGATCCGCGAATTTTTGCGCCGCCTGCAGCGCCGCGATCTCGGTGAAGCGGGCATGCACGTCGATCAGGATCAGCGTATCCCCAGGCAGTCGGTCGCGCAGTGTCCGGCAGATGGCGTAGGACAGGTCGAGCTCTTCGCGCGAAATAAAACCTTGCGCGGTGCCGAACGGGTCGAGCTTGAACGCCTTGAAGCCCTTGGCCAGCACCGCTCGGGCTGCTTCAAGGAAAGCTTCGGGCGTACGCTCGGTGCGGTACCAGCCATTGGCGTAGCCGAGCACGCTGTCGCGCACCTGGCCGCCGAGAAGCTGGTGGATGGGAACGCCGAGGCTCTTGCCCAGGATATCCCAGCAGGCAACCTCGATCGCCGCGATGACGGTGCGGTGGATATGGCCGCCATCGAGCGAAACACTGTCCAGCATGCGCTTGGCCAGCGCGTTGATACGGCGCGGATTCTGGCCGATGGCGAGATGCTTAAGCTCATGCACGCCGGCTTCGGTGGTCTTGATGAAACCGTTGAGCGTTCCCTCTCCGACACCATGGATGCCGCTGTCGGTATGAACCCTGACGAATAGCCAGTTCTTCCAGCCGGCGCCGACGGCAAAGGTTTCGATCTCGGTGATCTTCATGCCAAACTCTAGCTCAAACCAGCGATGGTCGCGATGACGGCCTCGGTGGTCAGGCCGTATTTCGCTTGCAAGGTCGGCACCGCGCCGCATTCGATATAGCGGTCCGGCAGGCCAATGCGGGCCACCTTCTTCACAATGCCGGCGTCGAACAAGGTCTCGACGACAAGGCTCGCCAGCCCACCGACCACCACATGGTTTTCTGCGGTGACAATATGACCAGCGCCGGCAGCAAATTCAGCCACCGCCGTAGCGTCGAACGGTTTTATGGTCGGCACGTGCAGCACACTGGCCGAGATGCCTTGTCTCTGCAAAGCCACCGCCGCATCCAGCGCTCGCTCGGTCATGAAGCCGGTCGAGATGATGCCGACATCTGAGCCTTCACGAAGACGCCGCGCCTTGCCGATCTCGAAGAGATAACCGGGCTCGAACACGACGGGCACGCTGCCGCGCAGCAGCCTCATATAGACCGGCCCTTGGTGCTCGGCGATCGCTGCTGTCGCCGCCTCGATCTCCGTCGCATCGCAGGGGTCGATGATGGTCAGGCCGGGTATCATGCGCATCAGCGCCAGGTCCTCGATCGCCTGATGCGTGCCGCCATAACCGGTGGTCAGGCCGGGCAGGCCGGCGACGATCTTGACGTTGAGGTTGGAGTGGGCGAGCGCGATGGCGACGAAATCATAGGCGCGCCGCGTCGCGAACACGCCATAGGTTGTGGCGAACGGCACCTTGCCGGTGCGCGCCAGCCCGGCGGCGACGGCGACGAGATTCTGCTCGGCCATGCCGACATTGAAGAAGCGATCCGGGAAGGCGTCGCGGAAGGGGAGAATGTCGGTGTATTTGCCGAGGTCGGCGGTCAGCCCGACAATGTCGGGGCGGCTCTGGCCAAGCCTGGCCAGCGCCCGGCCGAACGGCGCTTCCACGCTCTGCCGGCCACCACCAATCGCTTCGTCCTGGCCCATGGCCAGCGTGCGTCCGGCCTCCATCGCGACACCGCTCATAGCTGTGTTCCCACGCTTTGCTCGAACTCGGCGATGATGCCGTCCCATTGCGCCATGTCGATGCGGAAGAAGTGCGATTTCTCGCTGGTCTCGATGCGCGGCACGCCCTTGCCGGGCAGTGTGCGCAGCACGATCGCCTTCGGCTTGCCGTTGCGCGCACGGGCACTGGCCAGCGCGCCGACCACGGCTGTCATGTCGTTGCCGTCGATCTCAAACGTCTCCCAGCCAAAGGCGCGCCATTTGCCGGCTACAGGTTCCACGTCGAGCACGACGGGTCCATCGGCCTGGATGCCATTGCAGTCGATAAGCGACACCAGCCCATCGAGCTTGAAATGGCTGGCCGACATCGCGGCTTCCCAGGTCGAGCCCTCCTGCATCTCGCCGTCGGAAAGCTCGACGAAGACGCGTGCGTCGGACCGGTCGACGCGCAAACCCAGCGCCTGGCCGACACCTTGTCCGAGGCCGTGGCCGAGCGAACCACCGATCATTTCGACGCCGGGCGTGGTGTCGAGCGTCGACATCTCCAGCCGGCTGTTGTCGGCGCCGTAGGTGACCAGTTCCTCGACAGGAATGATGCCGGCCTCGGCCAGCGCCGCCCA
The DNA here is from genome assembly GCF_020616515.1 of Mesorhizobium sp. PAMC28654. Lineage (GTDB taxonomy): Bacteria > Pseudomonadota > Alphaproteobacteria > Rhizobiales > Rhizobiaceae > Mesorhizobium. Next base: position 3,529,180 of record NZ_CP085135.1, on the reverse strand, counting down.
CAGCGCGATCGAGTAGTGGCCGGTCGACAGCAGGAAGCGGTCGCGGTCCGGCCAGTTCAGATTGTGCGGGTCGTAGCGCAGTTCGTGAAAATACAGCGCCGCCAGCGCATCGGCGATGCCGAGCCCCTGGCCGATATAGCCTTGGCCCTGGCCGCGCGCCATGGTCAGCATGTGGCGGCGCAACCGTGTCGCCTTGCGTTCGAGCGCGCCGATGTCGGCGGCGCCGGGAGGTGAGTTTCGCAGCATCGATCAGTCCTTGTCGAGCCCGCCCGACATGTTGAGCCGCTCGGCGGTCATGTATTTCGGGGCGTCGAGGCAGAGCCAGACGACGGCTTCGGCAACCTCCGCGATCTCGGCGCGGCGGCCAAGCGGGATGCGGCGCGTGCGTTCGTCGAGAAAGGCCTGCAAATCGTTGCGGCCGGTGGCTCGGGCGAGGTCGACTTCGGTCGAGCGCTGCATCTCGGTGTCCATCATACCGGGCGCCAGGCTGTTGACTTGCACGCCATAGGGCGCCAGCGCCACCGCCGCCGCGCGGGTGATGGAATCGACGCCGGCCTTGCTCGCCGTGTAAGCGGTGTAATCCGGCAGCGCCATGCGCGAACCCGGCGAGGTGATGTTGATGATGCGCCCCGAACGCTGGTCGCGCATCACCCGGCCCGCTGCCTTGCAGGCCATGGCAAGCGCGGTGACGTTGAGCGCCAGCGTGCGCGTCCACGCCTTGTAGGTGGCCTCGAGGAACGGTTCGATCACGCCATAGCCGGCATTGTTGACAAGGACGTCGATGCCGCCCCAGCGCACGACCACCTTTTCCACGGCCGCTTCCGCCGCGCCTTCCAGGGTGAAATCGCCGATGATGGTTTCGCTTTCCACGCCGATTTCGCTGATCTGCCGGGCGGTCTCGGCCGCTCCCTCGCCATTGATGTCGGTAATCGCGACCGCACAACCGCGTCGGGCCAGCTGGATCGCCACCTCGCGGCCCAGGCCGCCCGCGGCACCGGTGACCAGTGCTCTCCTTGGCGTTGTGTTTTGATTTTCGGCAGGCAAGCGAGCACTCTCCCAGTGGTCATCTTGACGTGCTTGATACCGGTACCATAAATGCCTGTCAACGGTGATATGCTATTGTCCGCTGGGCCACACGTTCCATTGGTATAGGGAGGAAAAATGAAGGTCGTTGCGCTCGAAACATTGCAGCTGGCGGAGTTCCCGTTCCTGTTCTGGCTGCGCGTCCACACCGATGCCGGCCTCATCGGCACCGGCGAGACCTTCTGGGCGCCGGGGCCTGTCGCCTCCTACATCCATGACAATGTCGCCGCTTACCTTCTGGGCAAGGATCCGCGCGACATCGAGCTGCACGACCGTACACTGGGCAGCGTCTATGTCGGGGCGCGCGATTCCGGCGCAGAGGTGCGCGGCAATTCCGCCGTCAACATCGCGCTGTGGGACATCTATGGCCAGGCGCTCGGCGAGCCGGTGTGGCGGCTGCTCGGCGGCCGCACGCACAAGGCCGTGCCGATCTACAACACCTGCGCCGGCTACAAGCATGTCCGCGCCACCAAGAAGAACGCCCTGTTCGAGCGCGGCGAAGACTGGTCGCTCAAAGCCGGCGACTCAAACGAAGGCCCGTATGAGGATCTTCTCGCCTGGCGCTACAATGCCGGAGACCTTGCCAAAAGCCTGAGATCCGAAGGCATCGGCGCGATGAAGATATGGCCGTTCGACATCGCCGCCGAGGCATCGAACGGCACCCGCATTTCGCTTGCCGATCTCGACAAGGCGCTGGAGCCGTTTCAGAAAATTCGTGACGCCGTCGGCCGCGACATGGAAATCATGGTCGAGCTGCATGGGCTGTGGACCTTGCCGCCGGTGCTGCGCATCGCCGAGGCGTTGAAACCCTACGACGTCGCCTGGCTGGAGGAGCCGATCCGCTACAATGAGCTCGACGCGATGGCCGAGCTCGCCCGCCACACCTCCATCCCGATCGCCGCCAGCGAGCGGCTGGCCTCGCGGCAGATGTTCAAGCAGTTGATCGACAAGCGCGCGGCCAGCGTGATCATGATCGACCTCGCCTGGTGCGGGGGCTTGAGCGAAGCACGCAAGATCGCCAACATGGCCGAGGCCAGCGAACTGCCGGTGACCTTGCACGATTGCACCGGGCCGATCGTCTATGCCGCCAGTTGCGCGCTGTCGGCCACCTTGCCGAACGTCAACTACCAGGAAGCGGTCCGCGCCTATTTCACCGGCTGGTACACCGAGATCGTCGCCGACATCCCGCCCGTCAGCAATGGCCATGTCGCGCCGCTCGAAGGTGCGGGGCTTGGCCTCAGCCTGCGGCCGGAGCTGTTCCAGCGGCCAGACGCCACGGTGCGCATCACCAAAATCTAGCATCTTTGCGACTCTTTTAGAGCCAGTAGACATTATGCTATTATAATCTATTATCGGCCAAAGCGAGCGACCAACAAGCTCGCCGCCGGTGCCGCCTGCCCCGGTGCGAATACGGACCAGGGAGGCCCCGGTGGCAATTTCAGCGGCGCGAGCGCGCGACGATTTCAAGGGCGCTCCAAACCTGCCCGACAAGCAGGTCCTGCTCGACCTGTTCGAACGCATGGTGCTGTTGCGCCGTTTCGAAAGCATTGCCCAGATCGCCTGCCGCAAGGGCGAGACGCCCGGCTTTCTGCATCTCTATATCGGCGAAGAGGCGACAGGTGTCGGCGTCTGCGCGCATCTGCGTCCGACCGATTGGGTCACCTCGACCCATCGCGGCCACGGCCACGCACTGGCCAAGGGCGCCAATCCCGGACGGGTGATGGCCGAGCTGTTCGGCAAGGCCGACGGCATTTGCGGCGGTCGTGGCGGCACCATGCATCTCTATGACCGCTCGGTCGGCCTGTTCGGCACCAATGGCATCGTCGCCGCCGGCATCGGCCATGCCGTCGGCATCGGCATGAGCGCGCGCCAGCAGGGGCGTGATGACATCGGCGTCGCCTTCTTCGGCGATGGCGCCGCCAATCATGGCGGTTTTCACGAGGCGCTCAACTTTGCCGCTGTGCAGCGCGCGCCGGCGGTCTTCATCTGCGAGAACAATCTCTACGCCACCGCCACACCGCTCAAATCCATAACGCTCAATCCGGAAATCGCCACCAAGGCCGCGTCCTACGGCATGCCTGGTGTCGCGGTCGACGGCAACGACGTCTTCGCCGTCTGGCTGGCGATGAAGGAAGCCACCGAACGCGCCCGTTCCGGGAAGGGTCCGACGCTGATCGAGGCCAAGACCTATCGCACTGTCGGCCACCATGAGGGCGATCCCGTCATCGGCACCTACCGCACGCAGGAGGAGCTCGACGCCTGGATCAAGCGCGATCCCATCGACATGTTCCGCAAGAAGCTGATTGAGGATTACGGCATTGCCGATGCCGAGGTGCTTGCCGCAATCGAGGCGCGAATCGAGAAGGTCGTCGAGGAAGCGCTGGCCTTTGCCCGCAATTCGCCCGAGCCCGATCCGGCGACGGTGCGCCTGCATGTGTTTGCCGATCCCATCAATCCACCGGCTGCCCTGCAGCCGCGAGCCGCCGGCGAGACGCGCACGCAGGGCTGGCTGGAAGCCGTGCGCGACGGCATCGCCGAAGAGATGCGCGCCAATCCGGCGATCCTCTATTTCGGCGAGGGCACCGGCGAGCGCGGCGGCAGCTTTGCCCACACCAAGAACCTCTGGCAGGAGTTCGGCGCCGGGCGCATGGTCGACACGCCGATCTCCGAGCAAGGTTTTACCGCCGCCGCTGTCGGCGCCTCGGCCACCGGTGCACGCACCGTTTCGGACCTGATGTTCGCCGACTTCGCCTTCGAGACCGCAGGGCAGATTTTCCTTCAGGCGGCCAAGCTGCGCTACATGACCAGCGGCCTGATGAGCGCGCCGATGGTGGTGCGCGTCGGCGCCGGCGCGCTGCGCAGTTCCGGGCCGCACCATAGCGGCATCTACCACCCGGTCTTCGCCCATATGCCTGGCCTCATCGTCTGCGTCCCCTCGACCCCGGCCGACGCCAAAGGCCTCATGAAGACCGCGTTGCGGGCCGGTGACCCCGTCATCATGCTCGAACCCAAGGCGCTGTTCGCCTCCAAGGGCGAGGTGCCCGTGGGCGAACACTACGTGCCGTTCGGCGTCGCGCGTATCGCCCGCGCCGGCACCGACATCACCATTGTTGCCGCCGGCCAGATGGTGCAGCGCGTGCTGGAGGCGGCCGAAGCGCTCGCCGCCGACGGCATAGAGGCCGAGGTCATCGACCCGCGCACCATCATGCCGCTCGACATCGACACGATCGTCGCCAGCGTGCGAAAGACCCATCGCCTGCTTATCGTCGACGAAGCCTGGGCCATGTGCGGCCTTGGCGGCGAGATTGCACAATCCATCAACGAACTTGCCTTCGATGAACTCGACGCCCCGCCCGGAAGGCTGCACACGGCACCGACATCGCATCCCTTCGCGCCGGTGCTGGAGCGCGCCATGCTGGTTGATACGCCTCGCATCGTCCAGGGCGTGCGCGACGTCATCGCGGGGCGGCCGCCGGTACCTGATCACTGGTACACAGTCGGACTGAAAAGTGCCGCGCCGGCTAAATCGGCGTCTGCTCCTGTCAAGGTGACGCCACCTGCGGCGCTGGCGCCAGTTGGCCCCACCAGCGACGACGAGCCGATAACGATGCCATTCGGCGATCTCACTGTCAGCGAAGGCACCGTCGTCAAATGGCTGAAAGCGGTCGGCGACATGGTCAAGGAAGGCGAACTGATCGCCGAGATCGAGACCGACAAGGCCGTGGTCGAGATCGATGCGCCGGTCAGCGGCAAGCTTGTTGCGATCGATCAGCCGGTCGGCGCCGTGGTGCCGATGGGCGGCCGCATCGGCGGCATCAAGAAGTAATCATCGTATCCATGCAAATTCGAAGGGCAAGCATGAAGATCCTGTGTGCCAACTGGCAAGCCGCCGACGAAGCCGAACTCGAACGCGAGCACTATCCCGACATCGAGTTCATCCTCGCCCGCTCGACCAACGACAAGGCGGCTGAGCTCGGTCCGGCCATCTGCGAGGCCGTCGATGCCGTCATCAACTATTCGCCGACCCACAATGTCGCGGCCGCTCCGACCGCCTTTCCCAAGGCGAGGATCGCGGTGCGCTCCGGCGTCGGCTTCGACAACATCGACACGGCCGGCTGGGGCGCGCGCAAGATTCCGGCATGCAATGTTCCGGACTACGGCACGACCGAAGTTGCCGACCATGCCATCGGCCTGATGCTGGCGCTGACGCGCGGCACCTCCGCCTATGGACCCGAGCTTTCCGGCAATGGCGCCGAAGGTTGGCATTTCTCCAAGGCGCCGCTGGTGCGCCGGCACAAGGGCGCGACCTTCGGCATTGTCGGGCTCGGTCGCATCGGGCTGGCCACCGCTCGCCGCGCCGCCGCCTTCGACATGAAGGTGATGTTCCACGATCCGCATCTTCTGTCCGGCGTCGACCTGTCGACCGGCTATGAACGCGTTCATTCGCTGGCCGAGCTGATGGCGCGATCGGACGTGGTCAGCGTCCACACGCCGTTGAGCGTGGAGACCCGCAAGCTGCTCGGCGCTTCTGTCTTCGCCATCGCCAGGCCTGGCCTTGTGCTGATCAACACCGCGCGCGGCCCGATAGTCGATCTCGATGCGCTGGAGGCGGCGATGCGCAACGGCACTGTTGCCGGCGCAGGGCTGGACGTGTTGCCGAACGAACCCGGTGATCTCGACCATCCGCTGTTGGCGGCATGGCGGCGTCGTGAACCATGGATTGCCAACCGGCTGATCGTCACCCCGCACGCCGCCTTCTACAGCCCGGCATCGATGCGCGACCTCCGGCTGAAATCGATCGAGGTCGTGCAGGCATATCTCGCTCAGGGACGGCTCACCAACTGCGTCAACTCAGAGTATCTGAAATGAACATCGCGGTGGCGCAGGCGCGGCGGCAGGCTGTTTCGCCCTATGCGCGCCGCCTGGCGCGCGAGCGCTCTCTCCCGCTCGACGTATTTCGGGGCAGCGGTCCGGGCGGTCGCGTCCTGGCCGTCGACGTGCTTGGCTTTGTGCCCGTGGCAGAGCCGGTCGAACCGCCGACTGTCGCGGTCGCCGCGCTCCGCATCGCCGCCTTTGCCGCATCAATCGCGCTCGGGGCTCTGAATGAGCTGCTGGCCGCGCTGGAGAGCGCGGGGAAAACGTTGGACATCGACGACATCCTGCTGCGCGCGACAGGTCGCGCCTTCGCTGAGATACCCGATATCGCCAAGGTCGCCGACGCGCCCGTAGCGTTGGAACTGATGGGACGACAAGCGGTGTTCGCCACGGCTCCGGAGATGCCCCTGACATCGCTGCGCGCAATGCGGTTTGCGGCACTGGCTGACAACCGTGACGACACGGAAAGACCGGCCGCACTGTCCCTGCGGCTTTTCCCGGCTGGCGACATCCGGCCGCTGACGATGCCGCTCTTGTCGGGCCGCGCCATGCGCCTGACGGTCTCGGTCAACACGGCAGGCGATCACGCCGAATGCTTTCTCACAGCGGATGCGGCAAGCGTTGACGAGGCGGCAGCGGCCGCGTGGCTCATCGCCTTGAAGTCCACGATCGAACACCCTTTCCGGCTCTTCGTCTGAGGCGGTTGATGGTCGCCAACGTTGCCTAGCCTCAGGCGATGGAAGCTATTATAAAAGCTTCGACACAGGCGCGACGAGGCTCATGGATCATTCCGTTCCCACCATCGACAGTCTTCCCAGGCGCACACTCGGCCGCGCCAACGGCCCGCTCTATCGGCAGCTTGCCGACATCCTGCGCGAGCCGATCGGCAACGGCACCTTTCCCGTCGGCGGCGAATTGCCGAAGGAGGCAACCATTGCCGAGCATTTCGGCGTCAGCCTGATCACGGTCCGCCAAGCGCTGCGAGATCTCGAGGCCGACGGCCTGATCAGGAAGCGTTCGGCCAAGCCCGCGGTGGTCGCGGCGCGCAGCCCATCGGTCAATCTGAGCTGGAAGTTCAAGAATTTTGCCGACATGGCGGCCTTCACCAAGGACGCGCAACTGACGGTGAAGTCCTATCGCAAGGAGGTTTCCCCGGTACTCCAGCGCCATTTCGGCATGGGCAAGGACGAGGCCGGCTATTGCCTGCGCAGCGTGCTGTCGATCGGCGAACAGAGGAAGGCGCAGATCACCACCTACTTTCCGCCGGATATCGGCGCCCGCTTAAAGCGGGAAGACTTTTCCGATGTGCTGATCTTCCGCTCGGTGCAAAAACATCTCGGCCTGCGGCTCGATGTGGCGCATGTCACGGTGCGCGCCGAAATCGCCGATGAGGCGGTTGCCGCCGACCTCGGCATTGCGCTGGGCAGTCCGGTGCTGACGGTGGAGATGCTCTATCAGTCGGCGGACCAGCGCAGCATCGAATTCTCCGTCGCGCGCCACCCCGCCGATATCTTCAGCATCACTTACGACGCGCCGAACGACCTGTCCTGAAGCGTACCCGACCAGCATTTTCTAATGTTGGTCGCATAGACAGACCTATAAAATTATAATAGCATGATAGCTTGGCTGAAGTGCCGGCCATGGGAGGAGTCGCAAGGGAGGAAATCCTGCGAAATTCCGCTCGCGAACGCAGCCTCGGAGGAAGCGCCATCAAATTGACATCCGCATTTGGTACCGGTATCAATTTACAGTCTTCATCCGATCAAGATGGCGCGGTCCATCGCCGGCTGGGCAGGAAACACTAGGGAGGAGACCATGAAATTGAGGAGCTTGTGCGCCGGCTTCGTGGCGCTTGCCGGGTTTGTGGCCACCGTTGGCGCGACCCCCGGCCATACCGAAGACAAGAAGCCCTACGTCATCTACCTTTCCAACAATTTCGTCGGCAATGATTGGCGCCAGCAGATGGAACGCGTCGCCAATGTCGCGGTCAACAAAGGGCCGCTCAAGGGGCGTGTCGACCTCAAGATCGAAAACGCCGAGGGCACGGTCCAGGCGCAGATCAATTCGCTGAACAACATCATCCGGCAGAAGCCCGCCGCGATCCTCATCGACGCGTCGTCGGCGGAAGCTCTCAATCCGACCATCAAGAAAGCCTGCGACGCTGGCATCATCGTCGTCAGCTTCGACCAGACCGTGTCGGCGCAATGCGCCTACAAGCTGCACTCCGATTTCGATATCATGGCCAACAACCAGGCTGAATGGATGGCATCCATCCTCGGCGGCAAGGGCAAGGTCTTCATGGATCGCGGTCTCGCGGGCGCGCCGATTTCCGAGCAGTTCGAGAAGAACTTCGGCGCCGTGCTGAAGAGGTATCCGGGCATCGAGATCGTCGGCTATTTCAACGGCAACTATGCGGCCGGGCCTGAACAGGAAGGCGTTGCCAGTCTGCTTGCCGCGCACCCGGAAGTCGACGGCATCTTCTCGCAGGGCTATGGCACCGGCGCCATCAAGGCATTGCAGAATGCCGATCGTCCTTTGGTGCCAATCGTCGCCGCCGCCTTCAACGGCACCGGCGTCATCTGTGCCCAGACCAAGGGCGCGAAGTGCTGGCTGGGCGCCAATCCGCCGTCCCTGTCCGCCGAGGCGATCAAGCTGGCGGTCGACATACTCGACACCGGCAAGAAGCCGGCCGACACGACCGTGCTGTTCAACTCACCGGGCCTGACCACGGATATGGTCGATGCCAAATACGCCCCCAATTCCTCGGCGGTGAAGATTGAACTTGGCAAGACAGTATTTGCCGATCTGGCGCCGGGCCTGTCCCTGCCGGTCACGCCCAGCTGGGTCGAGATCACACCCAAGGAGGCGTCGGGCAACTGAGTTGGCCAAAGCGGCGCGCCGACAGTCTGCGCCGATATTCGAAACGAGAATGGGAGGAGAAAATCATGAAATCATTGAGCCGTAACATCGGTCTTGCAGCCCTTGCCACCGCCATGATGGCAATCGGCATGCATGCTGGCCACGCCGAGGACAAGAAGCCCTACACGATCTATCTCTCGAACAATTTCGTCGGCAATGACTGGCGCCAGCAGATGGAGCGCGTCGCCACCGTCTCGGTGAACAAGGGGCCGCTCAAAGGCCGCGTCGATCTCAAGATCGAGAATGTCGAGAACACGGTCCAGGCGCAGATCAACTCGCTGAACAACATCATTCGCCAGAAGCCCGACGCCATCCTCGTCGATGCCGGCTCGGATTCGGCGTTGAACCCGACCATCAAGAAGGCCTGCGACGCCGGCATCGTCGTCATCAGCTTCGACCAGGTGGTGACCGAGCCCTGCGCTTTCGCCGTCGCCTCCGACTGGGATCGTATTCCGTCGGTGATGGCCGAATGGATGGCCACACAGCTCGGCGGCAAGGGCAACATCATCCTCGACCGTGGCCTGGCCGGCGCGCCGATCTCCGCCCAGCTTCAGCAGGGCTATGAGAAGGTCCTGGCCAAATATCCCGACATCAAGGTCGTCGGCTACTATAACGGCAACTACGCGCTTGGACCGGAACAGTCGGGCGTCGCGGCCCTGCTTGCCGCCAACCCGAAGATCGACGGCATCATGACGCAAGGCTACGGCTCGGGCGCCATCCAGGCACTGAAGGATGCAGGCCGGCCGATCGTTCCGGTCGTCGGCTTCTCCTACAATGTCGCGGCCCTAACCTGCGCGCAGACGCAAGGTGCGAAATGCATCCTTGGCTCCAACCCCGCCTATCTGTCGTCGGAAGCCATCAAGCTGGCGGTCGACATTCTCGACACCGGCAAGAAGCCGGCCGAACGCTCCGTTTCGGTCAAGGGCGACTTCGTCACCACCGATCCCTTCGAGTCCAAGCTCTACCCGGGCACCAAGATGATCAAGATCGCGGTCGGCGAAAATGCCTTCCCCGACCAGGCACCCGGCCTGACGCTGCCGATCACGCCCGACTGGGTCGAGATCACCGCCGCGGAAGCCGCCGGCAGCAAGTAACATCCGATACCACGACCCTGTCTCCCGGCATCGCAAGATGTCGGGAGAGCTTTTCGAAGGCGCATCATGGACCTTGTCACCGTCACAGGCCTTTCCAAACGCTATGGCGGCATCGTTGCGCTGAGCGAGGCGACATTCAGCGCCCGCGCTGGCGAAGTGCATGCGCTGCTCGGCGAGAATGGCGCGGGAAAGAGCACCTTCATCCAGATACTGTCGGGCGCTGTGAGGCATGATGGCGGCTCGATCCGGGTCGACGGCCGGGACTATCGCCCCGCCAATCCGGATGCCGCCCAGGCGCGGGGCATCGCCGCCGTGTTCCAGGAACTATCGCTGATCCCCGATCTCAGCGTCGAGCAGAACATCTGGTTCCGCCACGAACCAAGAACGTTGCTGCGCACGGTCAATCGCGGCGAGATGCGCCGCAAGACGATGGCGCTGCTCGACAAATACAATTTTCCAGCACTTCGCCCTGACCAGGAATTGCGGCGGCTGACACTGGCCGAACGGCAGATCGTCGAGATCGCCAAGGGGTTGGCCAAGGACCCGCGCATCCTGATCCTCGACGAAGCGACGTCGGCGCTGCCGGCGCGGGAGGCCGAATGGTTACTCAATCTCACCCGGCAACTGGCCGCCGAGGGCAGGCTGGTCATCTTCATCTCGCACCGCATGGCCGAGGTGCGCGCCATCGCCGATCGGCTGACCATCTTCCGCAATGGCAGCACCATCGCCGTGCACGAGGCGAATGCCGTATCCGACGATCAGATCGTCACCCAGATGATCGGCCGGCACCTCGACCGGCTCTATCCCGAGCGCGTGGCCACGGCGACCGATCGCATCGCGCTCAGGGTCAAGGGATTTTCCAGTGGCAGCCGGCTCTCCGGCGTCGACCTTGCCTTGCATGAGGGCGAGGTGCTTGGCGTCGGCGGCCTGCAGGGCCACGGCCAGCGCGAGCTGTTCCAGGCGCTGTTTGGAGCCACCAAGGCCAGCGGCGCCATCGAGCTGTGGGGCAAACCCGTCTCGATCAACAATCCGCGCCAGGCGCTGACCGGCAAGGACGGCATCGCGCTGGTGCCGGAGGATCGACGCGGGCAGGGCCTGCTTTTGACCAAAAGCGTGCGCGAGAACCTGACCCTGTCCGTCATCAAGCGCTTCACGGAAAACGGTTTTCTGAGCCGGCAAAAGGAGACGGCGCTGGTCAAGGAGATGGTCGACTTCCTGCGCATCAAGGCCGGCACATCGGAGCAGCTTGCCGGCACTTTGTCCGGCGGCAACCAGCAAAAGGTGATCTTCGGCAAGATGCTGCTGACGCAGGCGCGCGTGCTTTTGCTCTACGACGACGCGCGGTGTCGATGTCGGCACCAAGGGCGAGATCTTCCAGCTGATGCGCGACCTCGCGGCCAAGGGCTACGCGATCCTGTTCCATTCCAGCGACATGCCGGAACTCGTCCATGTCGCCGATCGCGTGCTCGTCATGCGCAACGGGCGCGTCGCCGCGATGCTCGAAGGCGACCGCATTTCGGAGGCAGGCATTTTGCGCGCCGCCATGCTTGAAAGCGAGGCTGCTTGAGGCATGGTGATGGCGATCGCTGAGAGACCTGTGGAAATGGCGCAAAGGCCAGCTGAAATGAAACAAGCCGCGCGGGGTATCGATTGGCGTGGCCGCGCGCTCGACCGCGCGCCGTTCCTTGTCGCTTGCCTGATGCTGGCCTTGATCGTTGCCATCTATGGCAGCCTGCAGTCCGGGGTCTTTTCGCTGGACGAGCTCAACCTCGACACGGCGGCGGCGATGACGCTGATGCTGGCGGCGACCGGCCAGACCATCGTGCTGGTGCGCGGCGGCATCGATCTGTCGATCGGCGGCATGATCAGCCTCGGAACGGTGATCGCGGCGACGCGCTTCACCGATGATCCATCGACCACGGCGCTTTGGATATTGATCATCCTCGTACTCGGCTTCCTGATCGGCGCGCTCAACGGCCTGCTGATCTCGCTGCTCAAGCTGCAGCCCTTCCTGGTGACGCTCGCCACCTGGTCGATCCTCAATGGCGTCGCCATGATCATCCTGCCGACCGATGGCGGCAGCGTTCCCTCCTGGTGGGTCGGCTTCGCTTCCGCGCAGCTCATCGGCCTGGCCAGCCCGGTCTGGATGCTGATCGGCCTGCTGCTGTTCTGGTGGTGGTTCCGTACCACCGGCGTCGGCATTACCATTCAGGCGACAGGCTCCAACGAAAAGTCCGCCTTTTTGTCGGGGGTCTCGATCACCCGCGTCAACCTCATCACCTACGGCCTGTCCGGTCTGTTCGCGGCGGGTGCTGCCCTCTTCCTGGTGACGCAGACCGGCGCCGGTTCGCCGACCATCGGCAAGGACTATATCCTGCCTTCGGTGGCGGCGGCGGTGATCGGCGGCGTCAGCCTGTTCGGCGGCCGTGGTCATCTGGCCGGCACGCTGATCGGCGCCTTCGTGCTGACCCTGATCGGTAACCTCGTCTTCGTCCTGCACGTGTCGAGCTACTGGCAGCCGGTCGCTTCCGGCGTCATCCTGCTGCTCTCGGTGCTGGCCAGTTCCGTTGCCGAAAAGGCCGCAAGGAGCCGCGTGCAATGACCGCCTTCCTCGCTCGCAACCGGCTCATCGTGCTCGCTTATGCCGGCATGGTCGTGCTGCTCCTGGTCACGGCGCTGTTCTCGCCGGGCTTCCTGTCTGTCTCCAACATGCGCTCGACCGTCGTGCTGGCGGCCTTCGTCGGCATCGTCGCGCTCGGCCAGACCTTTGTCATCATCGGCGGCGGCATCGACCTGTCGGTGCCATGGGTGCTCAATTCGGCGGCCATCGTCATGGCGCTGCTGTGCGGCGGCCAGGACCTGCCGCTGGTCTGGGTCATGCCGCTGCTGCTTGCCGGCGGCGCTTTCATCGGGCTGATCAACGGTGTCGGTGTCGCCCGGTTCGGCGTGCCGCCGATAATCATGACGCTGGCCACCAATGTCATCCTGCAAGGCCTGATCCTGGTGCTGACCGGCGGCTCGCCGACGCCCTCGGCGCCAACCCTGATCCAGTTCCTGTCGGTCGGCCGCATCGGTGGCTTCCCGGTCATCGCGCTGATCTGGCTGGCGCTGACGCTGGTCGCGACGCTGCTGCTCTCCAAGGCAGCCTTCGGCCGCCATCTCTATGCGCTTGGTACCAGCGCGACCGTTGCTGAATTCTCCGGCGTGCCGACCGCTCGCACCACTATCCTCACCTACGTGATCTCGGGCCTCACCGCCGCCTTCGCCGGCATGCTGTTGACCGGCTATTCAGGCCAGGCCTATCTCGGCATGGGCGACGCCTATCTGTTCACCTCGATAGCGGCGGTCGCCATCGGCGGCGCCTCGATCCTCGGCGGCAGCGGCCATTATCTCGGCACCGTCGCCGGCGCCATGGTGCTGACTATCCTCACCGGCCTGCTGCCGGCGCTGAACCTGTCGAGCGGTGCGCTGCTCATCGTCTATGGCGCGGTGATCCTGCTCACCGTGTCGATCGGCAGCGAAACCTTTGCCGGACTTGGCGGCAAGCTGCGCGGAAAAGAGGGCTGAGCATGGTCGAAATCACCTGCGTCGTCGATGCGAAGGCAGAGCTGGGCGAAGGCACGCTTTGGGACCCCAAGGCCGGCGTGCTCTGGTGGATCGACATCTGGAAGAAGCTGATCCACCGCTACGACCCCGCGACCGGCAAGGACGATGTCTTCGAGACGCCGGAATATCTAGGCTGCCTTGGCCTGCGCGAGAAGGGCGGCTTGGTGCTGACCATGACCGACGGCTTCCATTTCTTCGACCCTGTGACCGGCAAGTTCGAGGCGATCGTCGATCCGGAAGCGCATATGCCGAAAACCCGCTTTAACGATGGCAAGCCGGACCGCCAGGGCCGCTTCTGGTCCGGCTCGATGTTCGAGATGCCCGGCCAGCCGATCGAATTCATCGGTGCGCTCTACCGGCTCGATACCGATCTTTCGGTGCACAAGATGATCGACGGCATCGGCTGCTCCAATGGCCTGGCCTGGAGCCCGGATTCAAGGACCATGTATTTCTCCGACAGCCATGCCGGCGCCGTATGGGCCTATGATTTCGACCCCGCCACCGGCGACATCGAGAACCGCCGCACCTTCATCGACATGACGGCGACCGGCGGCGTTGCCGATGGCGCCACCGTCGATGCCGAAGGCTGCTACTGGGTGACCATCCCGGTGACCAGCAAGGTCTGCCGCTATGATCCTGATGGCGAGCTGATGGAGACGGTGGTGCTGCCGACCGACCTGCCGACCTGCTGCGAATTCGGCGGCAGGGATCTCGATATCCTCTATGTCACGTCAGCCGTGCTCAAGCGTCCGGCCGGACACTTCGTCGGCCAGAAGAACCCGGGCGGGCTGTTCGCGCTCGACGTCGGCGTCAAGGGCCTGACCCTGCCGGCTTTCAGGGGCTGACCTAAACAGCCGACATCACCAACGGCGTCTCACCCTTACGCGTCATTCCGGTAGCGAAGCGGCGCTCGAGATAGCCGGCGTAGAGCGACAGCGGCCAGCACAGCGCGAAGTAGATCAGCGACACCGTGCCGAACACCAGCACTGGCTGGAAGGTCACTGTGTTGACCTGCGTGGCGGCGCGGGCGAGTTCGGTCAGCCCGATCAGCGAGGCGATGGACGTCGTCTTGACGATCTGCACCATGAAACCGACGGTTGGTGGCAACATCAGCCGTATGGCCTGCGGGATGATCACCAGCCGCAATGTCCTGACAAAGCGGAAGCCGAGCGCGGTCGCGGCTTCCCATTGCCCCTTGGGAATCGCCTCGATGGCGCCGCGGAAGATCTCGCCGAAGAAGGCGCCGCCATTGAGCGAGAAGGTCACGGCGGCTGCCACCCACGGGTCCGGCCGGTAGCCGAGGAAGGATGCGCCGTAATAGGCCATGAACAGCTGGATCAGGATCGGCGTGCCCATGAAGAACTGGATGTAGCCGGCGGCCAGCCAGCGCAACGGCCGTGCCGGCGCCACGCGGATCGCCGCCACCACGAGGCCGATCAGGCCGCCGCCAGCAAAGGCGATGAGCGCAAGCAGGATCGTCCAGCGTGTTGCCAGCAGCAGGAACATCAGTTCGTTGGGGCCGAAATCACGCAGGCTCATCGCCCTAGACCTTCCATCGGAACATGAGCTTGCCGATGCCGGCGAAGAGCAGGCTGGCGGCCTGCACCAGCACGAAATAGATGATCGCGATGATGATGTAGACCTCGAAGCTGCGGAACGTCTGCATGACGAGGTTGTTGGCGACCGCCGTCAGTTCCTCCGCCGCGATGGCGCCGACGATCGAGGTGCCCATGATCTGCAGGATGAACTGCGCCGACAGCGACGGGTAGACGGCACGCGCCGCCGGCACCAGCACGACATGGCGGATGATGCGGTAGCGGCTGAGGCCGAGCGATTTTGCCGCCTCGATCTGCCCTTCCGGGATGGCTTCGATGCCGGCGCGCAGGATCTCGGTCGCATAGGCACCGAGATGGATCGACAGCGCGACGACAGCGGCGGTGTTACTGGACAGCTTGAAACCGAACAGCGGCAGCGAGAAGAACACGAAATAGAGCTGGATCAGCAGTGGCGTGTTGCGGATCAGCTCGACATAGCAGGCGATCGGCCACGACAGGAAGCGCGGGCCGAAGCTGCGGCCGACTGCGCCGAGGACGCCTATGGCGGTGCCGAACAGGATGGACAGCGCCGCCAGCTGGATTGTCTTCTCCAGGCCGCGCAGCAACAGGTCGAGATGCACCAGGATCGGGCCGAATTGCAGGGCGGTTTGCATGGGCATCCCGTCACGAGGTCAGGGAAGCGGGGCCGGCCTGGCCCCGCTCGACCGCAGATGCGTGGATCAGAAAACCGGCAGCACCGGCAGCGGCTGGTTGCGATACTTCATCGACAATGCGTCCAGCGTGCCATCGGTCTTCATGGTGAACAGCCAGGTGTTGATCCACTGGCGCAAATTGTCGTTGCCCTTGGCGACGCCGATGCCGAAGTAGAAGGTTTTCAGCACGTATTTCTGTTCGAAGGCGTCGCCATTCTGTGCCTTCTTCAAATAGATTTCGCCATAGTCGCCGCCACCCATGGCGTCGATCTGGCCGGACACCATCGCTTGCAGCAGTGAGAAGTAATCGTCGAAGCGCAGGATATCGATGCCCGGATTGGTTTCAGCGGCCTTGGTCAGCAATCCGTCCTCGCCGGTGCCGCGCGTCAGGCCGACCTTCTTGCCGACCAGGTCGGTGACGCCTTTTATGCTGCTGCTCCTCGGCGCGATGACCACCGCCGACTGGCCGGCATAGGGGATCGAATAGTCGATCTGGATGGCGCGTGCCGGCGTGATCGAGAAGATCGAGATCACCGCGTCGACCTGCTTGGTCAGCAGCGCCGGAATGCGGCCGGGCGAGGTGACTGTGACGAATTCGACGGGGACGCCGAGCGCCTCGCCCATCTTGTTGGCAACCTCGATATCGAAACCGGTCGGCTTCAGGTTCGCGTCGAGAAAACCATAGGGCGGCGTCGTGGTGTCGATGGCGACCACCAGCTTGCCCCGCGAAATGATCTCGTCGACCGACTGCGCCGAGGCGATGGATGGCAGCAGCGCCGATAGCGCCAGCACGATGCCGGCAAGCAATGCGCCGGCCCCTCTCAGGAAAGTCCGCATGTTTTCCTCCCATGCTTTTAATAGCGCCTTGGGTTGGTATCCCTCGCGCGGGGCGCAAGCCGCGCGACGACGTAAGGCAGGACCGACATTTCGCTCGCTGATTTCCCTTGAAAACCGGGGATCCAGCGTTCCTCCGTGCGTTATAATGGTATGCTATTATAATATTAAACGCCTGTCCATGCACGCGCCGACAGGAAGTTTTCAGGTGCCGATACCAGGATTTCCACTTTGGATATCGCTCGGACGTACCTTGGGGGGATGGTGCTCGGCCCATTTCAGCCGGCACTGCGTTTGGGACGAGATCGAGCACGATCTCTCAGGGAGGCCCGCCGCCATCGCCCCCGGCGAGGGGTTTACCGCCGCCTCGCACCGACCGCGAGCGCTGCTTCTATCCGGCACAGCGCCTTCCTTCGGCGCGATGGCCAGGTCTCGCGGCAACCAGCACTGGATCAGCCGGCCTTGGCGCGGAGCAATCCGCTACCGATTGGCTCCACGTGCCGCGCGGCGAACGCTTTGCAACAGGATGGCGAGGCAGCCTACCAGCAGCAGGGCGCCGCCGAGCAGTGGCGGCAGCGCCAGCAGCTTCACCGCCACCGCGATGGCGGCCACCAGGACCAGCGCCAGCAACGCCAGGCTGCCGTCGTCGACGAACATGCCGAAGAATTCCTTGGCGACAAGACGAATGACGTTCATCGGGCGAACCCTCCAGCGGGTGCGGGGTAGGTGCCGCGCAGCCAGCGCACCATGGCAAGGGACGCCAGCGCGACGATGGCGAAAATGGCGAGCAGGGCGAGATCGGCGCCCGGCCAGTCGGCGCCGATGCCTTCGCCGGTCCAGAAGATGCCGAAGCTGGTCAGCATCAGCCCGACCACGAATTTGAGCGCGTTCTCCGGCACGCGCGCCAGCGGCCGGTGTACCGCGAGGCCGATAAGCATCACCAGGATGAAGGCCGCCAGCGCGCCCAGGCTGGCGTAAAGCGTTTGTCCATGGGCCGCACCGACGGCAATGACGATGAACACCACCTCGACGCCCTCGAGCAGCACCGCCTTGAAGGACGCCAGTCCGGCGAGATAGTCGGCGCGGCGGTTGTTGGCCAGCTCGTGCAAGGCGGCGGTTTCCTTGGAGAAGGCAGCCGCCTCGTCGTGCAGGGCGATGACACCAACGCTGCGCAGGATGGCTTTTCGCAGCCAGCGCATGCCAAACAGGATCAGCAGCACACCGACGACGAACTGCAGCGTGGTGATGGGTATGAGGGCCAGCAGCGGGCCGAACGCCAGCACCAGGGCCGCCAGCACCGCCAGCGCCAATGCCGCTCCGATCAGTGCCGGACGCCAGCTGCGCGTCACCCCCACCGCGAGCACGATGGTGAAGGCTTCTACGACCTCGACGACGGATGCAAGAAAAGCCGCCGTGATTGTCGAAAGGATGGGCGTCAGGCTATGCATGAAGGCTTTCTGTATGGTCTCGTTTGATCATGATCTTTTTGAAAGGTCATTTCCACCTCTCGGATCGTGGCCCGGAATCACTCTGCCGTCAGCACCACACAGCGCTCCTGTGGCAGCGAAAAGGCAAATGAGGCCCCAACCGGCGGCGCCTCGGGCCAGTTCGAGCCGAACGCGCTGCGGCACGAGGTCAACCGCCAGCCGCCAGCCTCGCTCTTGAGAGTGAGGTCGGTCGGGACAACGCGGCTTGAGCACCGAATTCGAAGCTGGAGGTCGCTGGCTCTAGATCAGGCCCGACATGTCGGAGAAGGCCATGGCCTTGCGCAGCACCTCGACGAAATGCTCGCCCGCCACGTCGCGGGGGCCGCCATTGTCGATCGAGGTGACGCCCGGGCCGGACAGGGTCACGCTGGCGCTGCGCGCCAGCCGCGCCAGCACTTCGCCGCGCGACTCGCGGCCGCGGGTCGCCAGCCTTTCGGCCAGGATTTCCGGCGAAGCGGTGATCTCGACGACAGCCAGATTGGCATAGCGCTCGCGCAGCACCGGGATGATCGCGCGCGACACATTCGCCACCGCGACGCGGCCATTGGAAACCGACCAGTCGACATCAGCGGGTATACCGTAGCGCAAGCCATGCGCCTCCCACGATACGGCGAAGGCGCCGTCGGCTTCCGCCTCGATGAAGGCGGCCTCGGCCAGCGTGTCATGGTCCTCGCTGCCCGCGTCACTCGGCCGGGTGATCACCCGGCGCACGAACTCGAGCCGGCTCTCATCGGCAAAGCGGTTGCGGGCATAATCGATGATCGTATCCTTGCCGGCGCCGCTCGGCCCGACCACGGCGACGAAGACGCCGTCGCGGATCGGAAAAATGGCAGAGGACAACTCGCGCTCGATCAACGCCGACACCATCATGCGACCCGGCGTCCCTGGCGCCAGACGGTGCGCACGACCGGAACGTGGTCGTCGACGCGCACGCGGACCAGGTCGGCGCGGCGGCCCTGTTCTATGACACCGCGATCGGTGAGGCCGATCGCATCGGCGGGGTTCTTCGAGACCATGGCCACCGCCCGCGGCAGGGAAATCCCGTCGACCATGTCGCCAAGGAAGAAGGCCGACTGGATCAGGCTGAAGGGGATGTAATCGGACGACAGGATATCAAGCAGGCCTTCACCCGCCAATGTCCGGGCCGAGACATTGCCGGAATGCGAGGAGCCGCGCATGACATTGGGCGCACCCATCAATACGCCGAGTCCTGCTTCTTTCGAGGCTCTTGCCGCAGCCTCGGTGGTCGGGAACTCGGCGACGCGCACGCCCTGTTCGATCGCTTCGTCGACATGGCCGACAGTGGCATCGTCATGGCTTGCCAGCACAATGCCGCGTTCGCGGCAGGCGGCGGCGATGGCCGCACGGTTCGGGCCGGAATTCGCGGCCGATTCCGTCATACGCTTTTCGCAGAACAGCTTGAAGTCGCGGTCCGTGAGCTTCAGTTTGCGCTGATAGTAAGAGGCATAGGTCTCGAGATTGACGAACTGGCGCTGGCCGGGCGCGTGATCCATCAGTGACGCCAGCTTGACCATGTCGTCGCCGTCGAAACTAGCGAAAGCCTGGAGGCAGTCCGGCGCCGAGACCTCGCAGCGAAGATGGAGGAAGTGGTCGGCACGAAGGCGATCCTGCTGGACACTGTCCTCGATGGCGGCGGCCAGCTTGCGGATGTCGGTCACCGTCAGGTCGGCGTCCTCATCCATGCCGACCCGCAAGGCGTCGAGCACGGTGGTGATGCCGGCCGTCGCCACTTGCGCGTCATGGGCGAGCACGGCGGCGATCGGGTTCCAGCGCACCTTCGGACGTGGAGCGTAGTGGCCTTCAAGGTGGTCGGTGTGCAGTTCGACCAGTCCTGGAATGATGAAGTCGCCGCCCATGTCTTCGCCGGTCCGGCTGGAGCCGGCGTCGATCCCGGCGATCAAGCCGTCGCGCAGCACGATCGAGCCGTCGACGATCTCGTCGGCAAGGACGATGCGGGCATTGTGGAGAACAGTTTCGGCGGTCATTTCAGGCAGTCCTTGGTTATTCCAGCCGGAAATGTCCGGCGATTGCTCAGGCGGTTTTTCTGGCCGGGCGGCGACCGAGTGCGTGATGCGACAGCACCATGAACGGCGCGCCAGGTTCGGTTTCGACAAACAGCGTCAGCGCGTCGACCAGCACCGGCTTTTGCAGCACCTCCGCGAACAGGCCGTCGATTGCCGCGCGAAGACGAGGGGCTTCCTGTGGCCCGGCCCGGCCTGACAGCGTCATGTGGAAGCGAAAGGTCTCGAAGACATAGGGATAGCCCCACTGGCAGAGATTGCGGAACTCGCCGGGCTTCAGGGAATCGGGACTGCGCCGCTCGATTTCCGCGTCAGTCAACGGCGCGCGGAAACGGTCGAAGTCGCGCACGACATCATCGGCGAAGCTGTTGAGCGCCGGCAGCGGTCCGTCCGGCACCAGCGCGAAGAAGCCGTCGATCTGGCTGACGACAAGACGCGGGATCGTGACCACCGGCGCTGCTTCGGCGAAATTGTCCAGGGCGGCGCGCAACGAAGCCTCCGTCTCGTTCGCGGCCAGCCGGAACGGCGCCTTCAGCGTGGCGTGAAAGCCGTAGCGTCGTGCGGAAGCGGTATGGAAGGCCACTTCCGCGGCCGACAGGTCCGCCACCGCCTCGACCGGCCGGGTGGCGGCGCCAAACGGGTCGCGGCCCAGCCAGTTGGCGGCGATCCGCGCCAGCGGTTCGTCCTGCCGGGGAGTGAAATAAACGGCGTAACGCATGGGAAGTCCTCGTCAGACCCGCTGCCATAGGCGATTTGCATGACGGATTGACGAAGCCTTGCGGCGTTTCCGAGGACAAAAAGACCCGTTCAGGTCATTAGCCGACGATTTTTAGCGCTGGACCAGCCGCTTCGGGCGAAAGGACCAATCGATCAAGCCTTCATCAACCATTCGTGCTCAGGCGCATTGTGGAATTTCCACGTCCGCTTCGGCCCGGCCATGACATTGAGGTAGTACAGATCATAGCCATGGCAGGCGGCACAGGGGTGATAGCCCTTGGGCACCAGCACCACGTCGCCATCCTCTATCGCCATCGCTTCGTCGAGCGCGCGATGGCCGTTCCCGTCTGCATCGGTATAGACGCGCTGGAAGGCAAAGCCCTGCGGCGGGTTGAGGCGATGATAGTAGGTTTCCTCGAGATAGGATTCAGCCGGCAGATTGTCCTGGTCATGCTTGTGCGGCGGATAGCTCGACGTATGGCCACCAGGCGTGATGACCTCGACCACCAAAAGGGAATCAGCCGGCTTGCCCTCCGGCAATATGTTGGTGACATAGCGGGTGTTGGTGCCCTTGCCGCGCACTTCCTGGCCGAGATCGTCGGGCTTGATGACCCGCACCGGCAGGCCGCCGCCAAGACCAGGCGCTGAACACACAGCGAGTTCGAGTTCCGTGTCTGATGTCACCGACCAGTCGGACCCTTCGGGCACATAGACCGACCATGGCTTGCCTTCGAAGGGAGACATGCGCTTGCCGAGCAGGCCAAGATCCTTGCCGCCGGCCTTGGCCTTCCCCTTGCCGGTGACGAAGACGAGGCAGACCTCGCGATTTCCCGTCTCCCCGGAAACCGTCTCGCCAGGCTTCAGCCGATGCAGGTCGAAGCCGACATAGGTCCAGCCGGCGCTTTTCGGCGTCACATGGGCGACGCGGCCATGGCCCTTGTTGGCTTTGACCAGCAGCTTCGACATCCCTGTTACTCCTTCGGTTCGGGCTCGGCCGTTGCCTTGGTCTCATCGGCCGGCTTGTAGAGGTAGAAGAACTGCCAGACCGCGTAGCCAGCGAAGCCGAGCGCGATGACGCCCCAGAACGGCGTGCCCGTCGCGAACTCGATGACGGACCAGACAAGACAGACCGCGACGACGGCAACGCGGCGCCACAGCGGACGGAAAAACGGGTGCTCGGAATCTTTCATCCGGCCAACCTACAGCAACCCGGCCTCACCGAGAACCACCGCGCTCAGGCATTCGGAAAGCCTTGCGTCTCCACCGTGTATCCGGCTGCCGTCATCACACGCATCAATTCCTTGTAGCCGACCTCAGCCATCCTGAGCGGCGGATTCTTCCTGGGATCCTGCTCGGCCTCGACGACGAACCAGCCTTCATAGCCATGATCAGCGAGCTTTTGCACGATGGCGCCGAAATCCAGCGAGCCATCGCCCGGCACGGTGAAGGCGCCAAGCGCCACGGCGTCGAGGAAGGACTGCTTCGTACGGTCGAGTTTATCGATCACGCCCATGCGCACATCCTTTACATGCACATGGCTGATGCGCTTGTGGTGGTTGTCGATGGCGCGCAGCACGTCGCCGCCGGCAAAGACCAGATGCCCCGCATCGAGAAGCAGCGGAATGCCTTCTCCGGAATAACGCATGAAGGCATCGAGCTCCGGCTCCGTCTCGACCACCGCCGCCATGTGGTGATGATAGGAAAGCGGCATGCCCTGTTCGGCGCACCATTCGCCGAATTCGGTGAGGCGCTTCGCGTAGGCCCTCATCTCGTCGTCCGAGAGCTTTGGCTTGGTGGCGAGCGGCTTCGAGCGATCACCCTGGATGGAGCGGCCGACCTCGCCATAGACGATGCAAGGCGCATTCACCGCCTTGAACAGGTCGATCATCGGCTGGATGCGATCCTTGTTCTCGCCCATGTCTTCGTTGACCAGCGTGCCGGAAAACCAGCCGCCGCACAGCGTCACATCAGCCTTTTTGAGGATCGGCAGCATGACCTTGGGGTCATTGGGAAAGCGCCGGCCCATCTCCATGCCGGTGAAACCGGCCGAACGCGACTGGCGCAAACATTCTTCCAGCGAGACGTCATCGCTGAGTTCCGCAAGGTCGTCATTCCACCACGCGATGGGGGACATGCCCAGTCTGGCTTTCACGTCGTCACTCCAGTTTCAAACCATTGGACCAGCATCGTCTTGATGCCAGGTCATCTTTCATTTCCAGGCAGTGTTGGCGTCAGTCACCAATGGTCTGCATCTGCCGCTTTTCGTCATACGCCTTGCGCGCCGCGTTCACCTGACTGCGCGCGCTGACCTCGGGCACGGCGACATCCCACCATGTGCCGCCGGCATCGGTCGAAACCAGCGGATCGGTGTCGATGACAACAACCGTCGTGCGCGTATTCTTCTTGGCTTGGGCCAACGCTGTTTCCAGTCCAGCGATGGACGACACTTTTTCGGCGATGGCGCCGAGGCTTGCCGCATGAGCCGCGAAGTCGATATCGGGCAGGACTTCGTGGCGCGAGTCCTTCAGGAGATTGTTGAAGTTGGCGCCGCCGGTCGCCATCTGCAGCCGGTTGATGCAGCCATAGCCACGGTTGTCGAGCAGCACGATGGTCAGCTTCAAGCCCAGCATCACCGACGTGGCGATCTCGGAATTGAGCATCAGGTAGGAGCCGTCGCCGATCATGACGACGACCTCCTCGTCGGGTTTTGCCATCTTGGTGCCGAGCCCGCCGGCAATCTCGTAGCCCATGGTCGAGAAGCCGTATTCGGCGTGATAGGACCCCGGTGCGCCCGCTTGCCAGAGCTTGTGCAACTCGCCAGGCAGGCCGCCGGCGGCATGCAGCATCGTCACACCGGCGCCCATGGCGCGCTGTACGGCGCCGATCACCTGCGCGTCCGACGGGTAGGCGGCGTTGGTCGACGCGGTCACTTTGGCCGCATCGGCCTGCCAGTCCTTCTTGCCCTTGGCCGCATTGTCGGTCCAGGCAGACGGCGCCTTCCAGCCCTTCAGGGCCGCGCCAAGCTCGGCAAGTCCCTCGGCCGCATCCGCCACCAGCGGCAGTGCCCGGTGCTTGCCGGCATCGAAAGGCTGGACGTTCAGCCCGACAATGGTCTTGCCCGCGTTTTTGAACAGCGACCAGGATCCCGTCGTGAAATCCTGCAGCCTGGTGCCGACAGCCAGCACCACGTCGGCCTCTTCGGCCAGCCGGTTGGCGGCCGAGGTGCCGGTAACGCCGACCGCCGCCATGTTGAGCGGATGATCGTCCGGCAGCGAGGACTTGCCACCCTGCGTCTCGCAGACCGGAATGCCGGCACCGTCTGACAATTTCGCCAGTTCGTCGGAGGCTTGCGAGTAGAGCACGCCGCCGCCGGCGATGATCAACGGCTTCTTCGCACCCTTGAGCGCGGCAATCGCGGCCGCCAATTCCCGGCGATCCGGACGGATCCTGCGCGGCGTCCAGACCCGTTCGGCAAAGAAGCTCTCGGGATAGTCATAGGCCTCGGCCTGCACATCCTGGCAGAGCGACAGCGTCACCGGCCCGCACTCGGCCGGATCGGTCAGCACTTGCATGGTCCGCGCCAGCGCCGGGATGATCTGTTCCGGTCGCGTGATGCGGTCGAAATAGCGCGACACGGGCCTGAAACAGTCATTGACCGTCGCGGTACCGTCGGAAAAATCCTCGGCCTGCTGCAGCACCGGATCGGGGACCCGGTTGGCGAAGACGTCGCCGGGCAGGAGCAGGACCGGCAAGCGGTTCACGTGGGCCAGTGCGGCGGCCGTGACCATGTTGACCGCGCCAGGCCCGATCGAACTTGTCGCCGCCATGAAGCGGCGGCGGAAATTGGCCTTGCCATAGGCGATCGCCGCATGCGCCATCGCCTGTTCGTTGTGGGCGCGGAAGGTCGGCAATTCCTGGCGCACCTGGTAGAGCGCCTCCCCGATCCCAGCGACATTGCCATGGCCGAAGATCGCCCAGACACCGCCGAAGATCGGCACGGTCTTGCCATCGATCTCGGTCATCTGCTTGCTGAGAAAGCGGGTCAGCGCCTGCGCCATCGTCAGGCGGATTGTCTTGGTCATGTTGTTTCCTCCGCAGTCCCTATGCCGCTTTCTTATGCTGCCTTGCGGCCACGCGCGGCAAGCCACGCCTCGGTCAGCTGTTCAAAGCGCGATGCCATGTCGGCCACCGCCTCGTCATCCGACATCTTGCCGGCCAGCCATTGCTCGGCCGCGTGGACGAAGATGGTGCGGCCGACGGCAAAACCCTTGACGATGGGCGCCTTGGCGGTCGCGGCGAACGCCGCTTCCAGCTCATCCTGCGGCGCCTCCAGGCCGAGCAGAACGATGCCGCGGCACCACGGGTCGTGCTTCAGGATCACCGCTTCGATCTTGGCCCAGGCGCCGGCCGAAGCCTGTGGTTCGAGCTTCCACCAGTCGGGCTTGATGCCAAGCGCGTAGAGCTCCTCCAGCGCGCGCGGAATCGTCGTGTCGTCGAGCTTGCCGTGCTTGCCGGCGATGATCTCGATGAGAAGTTCCCGGCCAACCTTGCGCGCGGCCTCGAACAGCGCGCGCAGCTTCTGCTGCTGTTCTTCCTTGAGCGCGGCCGGATCGTCAGGATGATAGAAGCACAGGCACTTGATACAATGCTCGACCGGCCATTCGGTGAGCTGCGAGCCGATGTCTTGCGAAAACTCGAACCGCAGCGGCCGCGAGCCCGGCAATTCCACCGGCCGTCCCAGCCAGCTGAAGGGATGATGCGCGAATTCGAACATCGCCTTGCGGCCATGTTTCTCGTCGATCAGCATGCCGTAGCCTTCGCGGCCGGCGGCGACCTTCGCGGCAGCCTTTACCGCCAGCACTTTGAAGGCGGCGATGCGTGACGGGTCCGCCCCCGCCTTCGCCGCGATATCCTCCAGCTGGACACGGTGGTCGCAGGCCAGCGCCATCAGTGAAGGGATATCGCGCCGGCGCGTGGTCGCCCAGTGGATGTGGTTGATCGCCTCATCCTTGCGCAGGGCAAGGTGCTTGCTGCCGTTCTTGAGGAAGAATTGCAGTTCTTCGAACGTCGGATATTCCGGCGCGCAGAGCAGCCGCGACACGGCGAAGGCGCCGCAGGCATTGGCCCAGGTTGCTGATGTCGCCAGGCTTTCGCCGCCAAGCCAGCCGCGCAGGAGACCCGACATGAAGGCATCGCCGGCGCCGAGCACATTGTAGATCTCGATCGGAAAGCCCTTGCCGACGATGCCGTCCTCGAGATCGTCGCTGATCGGTCCGTCATAGACGATGCAGCCCATGGCGCCGCGCTTCAAGACGATCGTCGCCGATGACAGCGAGCGGATCGTCTTCAGCGCGCTCAGGCAGTCGTCGGCGCCCGATGCGATCATGATCTCTTCCTCGGTGCCGACGATGAGATCGCAATCGGGCAGCACCGTCTTCAACTGGGCGGAGACGCGGTCCGACTTCACGTAGCGCTCGAAGCCTTCGGCATGGCCGGCGAGCCCCCAGAGGTTCGGGCGATAGTCGATGTCGAACACCACCTTGCCGCCCTTGGCCTTGATGGCGCGGATCGCCTTGCGCTGCGCGGCGTCGCTGTTGGGTCGCGAAAAATGCGTTCCGGTGACGACGATGGAGCGTGCCGACGCAATGAAAGCCTCGTCGATATCATCCTCGCAAAGCGCCATGTCGGCGCAGTCGGTGCGGTAGAAGATCATCGGCGAGACGCCTTCGTCCTCGACCGACAGCAGCACCAGCGCGGTCAGCCGATCCGGATCGGTCTTCAGCCCGTCCACGCAAACGCCTTCCCGCGTCAGCTGCTCGCGGATGAACTGGCCCATCTGCTCATTGCCAACACGGGTGAGCAGCGCCGAGCGCAGGCCGAGCCTCGCGGTGCCGACCGAAATGTTGGCCGGGCAGCCGCCGACCGACTTGGCGAAGGAAGTGATGTCTTCCAGCCGCGAGCCTATCTGCTGGCCGTAGAGATCGACGGAAGCACGACCGATGGTGATGACATCGAGCGGCGCCTGTTTCGCGTCCACGGCTTCGCTCATTGGAACCTCCCGTCGGCTTTGTTGTCTTGGGGTACACGCGCGAGCGGCAGCGTGGCGCCACCGATATGAAATAATAATTCCAATCCATAGTCAATATGGAATGAGCGTTCCCTGACTTAAAATTGCCTGGCCATGATCCCGAACCGCGGGACCGCGTAAGCGAAAAGGGACTGCCGGTTTTCGGAAAAGATCATGGTCAAAGAGGAAAGAAAGCCGGGTCAGGCCTTGCGCTTGCGACCCGTGTCGCGCCGCTTCTCGCCGACGCCGACGGTCAGCGCCATGGCCAGCGCCATGGTCGCGGCCAGCGAGCGGAAGCCGGCAAAGTCCGCCTCGGCAACTTCGAACCAGACGCTGGCAAACTGGGCGAGCGGCGAGAACGAACTGTCGGTGATCGCCACGATCGGCACGCCTTGCTCCGAAATGGTGCGCGCTTCCTCGATGGTGGCAGGAGCATAGGGCGAGAAACTGATGGCGATGACGGCGTCGCGCGGTGATGCGAAGCCGATCATCTCGGCGTTCAGGCCGGCGGCCGATTCGATCAGCTGGTTGCGGATGTTCAGCTTGCCCAGTGCATAGGCGATGTAGGAGGCCACGGGATAGGACCGCCGCTTGGCAAGCACATAGATGGTCTCCGCCTTGGCCAGCAGCGCAATCGCGTCTTCGAGATGCGCCTCGTCCAGCGTGCGCGAAATGTCGTTGAGCGAAGTGCTGGCGGCGGCGACGAAGCCGTCGAAGATCGCCCGGTGGCCCGCGCCTTCCTCGGCCTTGGCGCGCAACGCCAGCAGCCTTTCGTCATAGGATGAGTTGCGTTCCCGCAGGCGCTCGCGAAACACCGATTGCAGGCTGGTGAAACCGTCGAAGCCGAGTTGCTGCGCAAAACGGATCAGGGTCGAAGGCTGGACCCCGGCCGAAGCGGCGATGCTGGCCGCGGTGCCGAAGGCAATGTCATCGGGATTGTCGAGCGCGTAGGCGGCAATTTGTGCGATGCGCTTCGGCAGGCTTTCGCGCCGATCAAGGATCGTGGCGCGCAGCGTCTCGAAGTCGCGAGGTACCCGTTCGTCCATCGTCGCTCTGTCCAGGCTCATCTATGGATGTCCTCTCTGCCCCATCATAACGAGCCTGCGCAAGAACGCCATAAAAAATGAGGCAGACATTCCATTTGTGAGAAAAATGGACTAATTCATCCACCGAACGCTTCAGGCAGTGGAGAAACAAAAGATGGTCGGCGTAGGTCTTATCGGCACGGGCTTCATGGGCAAATGCCACGCCATTGCCTGGAATGCGGTAAGCACCGTCTTTCCGGATGTGGCCAGGCCCCGGCTTGTCCATCTCGGCGAGGTCGACGCGGATCTTGCCAAACGCCGCGCCTCCGAATTCGGCTTCGCCAGGGGCTCAGGCGACTGGCGCGCCGTCGTCAATGATCCCGAAGTCGATGTCGTCTCGCTGACCACGCCGAACCAGTTCCACCCGGAAATGGCGATCGCCCTCCTAGAGGCCGGCAAGCATCTGTGGTGCGAAAAGCCGATGGCGCCGGCCTTTGCCGAAGCCGAGGCCATGGCGGCAGCGGCGAAGAAGTCCGGCAAGGTGGCGGCGCTCGGCTACAATTACATCCAGAACCCGGCGATCCGCCACATCGGCGCATTGCTCGACGAGAAGATCATCGGCGAGGTCAACCATCTGCGCATCGAGATGGATGAGGACTTCATGGCCGATCCGGAGGCGCTGTTCTATTGGAAGCATGAGGCGACATCCGGCTATGGCGCGCTCGACGATTTCGCGGTTCATCCGCTGTCGCTGGTTTCGGTGCTGTTCGGCCGAGTCGCCCGCGTCATGTGCGACATGTCCAGGCCCTATGCCGATCGCCAGCTTGCCTCGGGCGGGCGCCGCGCCGTCGAGACCTACGACATCGCCAGCGTGCTGATGCATCTCGAAAACGGCGTTGCCGGCACGCTGCTGGTCAACCGCTCGGCCTGGGGCCGAAAGGGCCGCATCGCCATCCAGATTTTTGGCTCGAAAGGCTCGATCCTCTACGACCAGGAGCGGATGAACGAATTCCAGCTCTATCTCACATCGGATCGCCCGACGGAACAGGGCTATCGCACCATCCTGGTGGCGCCGCATCACAAGCCCTATGACGCCTTCGTGCCGGCGCCCGGCCATGGCCTCGGCTTCAACGATCTCAAGATCATCGAGTGCCGGGAATTGCTGACGCGTCTTGCCGGCAAGCCGGCGCGGATCCTTGATTTCGCGGAAGGGCTGGAGATCGAGCGCACCGTGCACGCGATGGCGCGTTCGTTCGAGGAGCAGCGCTGGGTCCAGGTACGGTAACGCACTGGCGCCACCTTCTCCCACAAGGGAGAAGGTTCCCATCGGCATTGTCAGCTTCTCAGGCGGCCCCTTGCCGGCTGTCCATCATGGCGCGGCGCGCCGACCTCCGCCATTCGACGGCGCCGGCAAGTCCGTGCAGCACGGTCTCGGTGGTCGCCCAGTCGATGCAGCCGTCGGTTATGCTCTGGCCGTAGACGAGCGGCTTGCCGGGCACGACATCCTGACGGCCGGCGATGAGGTTGCTCTCGATCATGACACCGATGATGCGCTCGTCACCGGCCGCGACCTGGCCCGCGACGTCAGCAGCCACCTTCGGCTGGTTCTCGGGCTTCTTGCTGGAGTTGGCGTGGCTGACATCGATCATCAGCCTGGGTGCCACGCCGATGCGGGCGAGTTCCGCACTGGCGGCCTCGACGCTCGTCGCATCGTAGTTGGGCGCAATGCCGCCGCGCAGGATGACGTGGCAGTCCTCATTGCCGGTGGTCGCCGCGATGCCGCTGCGTCCGCCCTTCGTCACCGCCAGGAAATGATGCGGCTGGGCGGCTGATTTCACCGCCTCGGCGGCGATCCGCAGATTGCCGTCGGTGCCGTTCTTGAAGCCGACCGGGCAGGAGAGGCCCGATGCCAGCTCGCGATGGATCTGGCTCTCGGTCGTGCGCGCGCCGATGGCGCCCCAGGCGACGAGGTCGGCTATGTATTGCGGGGTGGTCATGTCGAGGAATTCGGTCGCCGCCGGCAGGCCGAGATTGTTGACGGCGGAAAGCACGTTGCGCGCCATCCGCAGCCCCTTGTCGATGTTGAAGCTGCCATCGAGGTCAGGGTCGTTGATCAGGCCCTTCCAACCGACCGTCGTGCGCGGCTTTTCGAAATACACGCGCATCACGATCTCCAGCCGGTCCGACAGGCTCTCGCGCAGCGCCGCCAGACGGCTGGCATAGTCGACCGCCGCGACCGGGTCGTGGATCGAACAGGGGCCGACGACGACGATCAGCCGGTCATCGGTGCCGTTCAAGATGGCGTGGATCGCGTTGCGTGACGCGGTCACGGTGCGCGTCGCCGTCAGCGTGCGCGGTATCTCCCGCATCACCTGGTCCGGCGTACTCAATTCCCTGATTTCCTTGACCCGAAGATCATCTGTGGTGGTCAACACGGCTTTCTGCTCCTGATTGGGAGACCTGCCGGCTGATACAAAAAAGCCGCCAGGTCTGGCGGCTGTTCGGATTTTGATGCTGCAATCTTCAGATCGAGCGCAATCCTCCCGCCGCCAGCGAGCTCCTAAAGTACCAATACGTGGCGGTCAGATGGATCATGCGGCTCATATAGTCGAAGCCGAAGCGTTTGTCACGTGCCTGATGATGCTACTCGGCCGATGCTACTCCGGCGACGACCCTGCAATGCTCTGGTCGTAGTCGACCAACGACCCGGTCATGACGCCCGATTGCGGGCTGATCATATAACTGATCAGACGCGCCAACTGATCCGGCTTCACCAACTGGCCCATCGGCTGCGCTGCTTCCGCCTTTGCCAGCCAATCATCCGGCGCATCATGCCATTTCTTCTGGACGATCGCTTCGCCCTCGGTGTCCATCCAGCCGGGCAGCACCGCGTTGCAGCGGATGCGGTTGAAGCGATAGGCATTGGCGACGTTCTTGGTCAGCGTCATCAGCGCGCCCTTGCTTGTGGAATAGGGCGTCAGGAACGACTGGCCGCAATGCGCCGACATCGACAGGACATTGACGATCGAGCCCGGCGCTTTCCGGTCCAGCAGATGCGCCACCACGCCCTGCATCAGGAAAAACGGGCCACGCACATTGGTGTCGAAGGTCATGTCGAAAAGCTCTTCGCTGGTATCGACCAGCGAACCGCGTGCCGACGTGGCGGCGGCGTTGACCAGCGCGTTGATCGTGCCGAAATGCGAGATCGCGGTTGCAACAGCACGCTTGCAATCCGCCACCTTTGAAACATCGGCGCTGATGAAGATCGCGTCGACGCCCGCTTTCTTGAAATGGGCGACAGCCTTGTCGCCTTTCTCCTGCGAGCGGCCAATGAGCGCCAGCGCCCGGCAGCCCTCGTCGGCCAATGCCTGGGCGACGGCGAAGCCGATGCCTTGCGCGCCGCCGGTGACGATGGCGCGTGTTTGTGAATTGCGATCGGCGGATGCGCTCATCGCTCTGCTCCCTGGTTCGGATTCCGGTTCTTACTTTGCAGCGTCGAGGCGAACGGTCTTGCCTGACGTCGCCGACTTCAGCGCGGCATCCGCCAGCCGAAGCGCGATGAGCCCGTCCGTTCCGCTCGGCGCGGCTTTCTTGCCTGACGTCGCGGCTGCGATGAAGGCGGCGATCTCATTGGCATAGGCGTCGAGATAGCGGGTCATGAAGAAGTCGTGCAGCGGCGGCCGCGTATAGCCCTTCTCGTTGGCCAGTTCGATCGACACGGGCCGCTGGTTCTCGGCAGCTATCATGCCCTTCGAGCCATGCACCTCGATGCGCTGGTCATAGCCATAGGTGGCGCGGCGCGAGTTGGAGATGATGGCCTGCTTGCCCGAGGCCGTCTCGAGGATGACGCTGACCGAGTCGAAATCGCCGGCCGCGCCGATCTTCTTGTCGACCAGCACCGAGGCATGCGCGCTGACCGCGACAGGTTCCTCGCCGA
Source organism: Mesorhizobium sp. PAMC28654 (assembly GCF_020616515.1). Taxonomy (GTDB): domain Bacteria; phylum Pseudomonadota; class Alphaproteobacteria; order Rhizobiales; family Rhizobiaceae; genus Mesorhizobium. The sequence goes on along the minus strand of NZ_CP085135.1, from coordinate 3,497,246 downwards.
GCAGGAAGCGCGCCATGTCGAAGTCATGGATGGTCATGTCGCGAAAAATGCCGCCCGAGCGGGCGATATAGTCGAGTGGCGGCGGGCCGGGATCGCGCGAGGTGATGGTGACCATTTCGACGGCGCCGATGGCTCCGTCGTCTATCGCCTTGCGCACGGCGGCGAAATGCGGATCGAAGCGGCGGTTGAAGCCGACCATCAGCGTCGCCTTGGCCTTTTCGACCACGGCCAGACACTTTTCCACGCGCTTCACGCTCAGGTCGATCGGCTTCTCGCAGAAGATCGCCTTGCCGGCCTTGGCGAAACGCTCGATCAGGTCGGCATGGGTGTCGGTTGGCGTACAGATGACGACGGCGTCGATGTCATTGGACTTCTCGATAGCTTCGATGGTTCGCACCTCGGCGCCATAGGCCGAGGCCAGCTCTTTTGCCGCCTTCTCGAAGGCGTCGGCGACGGCGACCAGTTTGGCTTGCGGGTTGGAACCCACGGCACGGGCGTGGACCTTGCCGATACGGCCGGCACCGAGGAGGGCGAAGCGGAGAGTCATGGAATGTCCTTTGGGATGGTTTCAAGCGAGCTGTCGGCGCCGGTCACGGGCGCAGGTGATTTTTCTGGTCAAGCAACATCGACAGGGAGACGATGACCCCGCCTCCGCGCCCGGCTAAGCCGCGAGTTCAGCCTCCCCGGTCTTGGCGCCGGTGATGTAGGAGACGATATCCTGCCCATCTGTATCTTGCTTGCGCAGATTGGCGACGATGCGGCCGCGGCGGAACACGACGACGCGGTCGCAAAGGTCGAACACCTGGCGCATGTTGTGGCTGATCAGGATCAGCGGCTCGCCATTCTCCTTCAGCGTGCGGATGATGTTCTCGACCTGCGCCGTCTCCTGCACGCCAAGGGCGGCCGTGGGCTCGTCCATGATGATCAGCTTGGACGCGAAGGTCGCGGTCCTGGCGATCGCCACGCATTGGCGCTGTCCGCCCGACATGTGGCGGATGGTGTTCGACAGATTGGGGATCTTCACCGCCGTGCGGACCAGTGCCGCTTCGGTCGCCTTGCGCATGTACTTGCGGTCGAGGATCGAAAACGGCCCGAGATTGAACAGCACCTTTTCGCGGCCTAGAAACAGGTTCGAAGGAACGTCGAGATCATCCGCCAGCGCCAGGTTCTGGAACACGGTCTCGATGCCCGCCGTGCGGGCCTCGATCGGCCCGGCGAAATTCACTTCCTTGCCGTCGAACCACATCTTGCCGCTGGTGCGTTGCTCGACACCGGTGATCTGGCGCACGAAGGTCGACTTGCCGGCGCCGTTGTCGCCCATGATGGCGACATGCTCACCCTTGCGCAGTTCGAAGTTCGCCCCCACCAGCGCATGCACGCCGCCATAATGCTTGGTGAGGTTTTCGGTCTTCAGGACGATGTCTGACATGGTCAAGCCCTCATTGCCCGTACGCGTTGACGCCACTGGTCGAGAACGACCGCGCCGACGATGATCACACCCTTGACCATCTCCTGGTAGTAGGCGTCGAGGCGCAGGAAGGTGAAGCCGGAGATGATGACGCCGAAGATCAGCGAGCCGATCACCGTGCCGATGATCGAACCCCGGCCGCCCGACAGCGAGACGCCGCCGATGACCGCCATGGCGATCGCGTCGAGTTCATACATGACACCCATGCCGGACTGCGCGGTGAGGTTCTTGGAGCTCAGCACCACGGCGGCGAGCGAGGCGAGTATGCCGGCGATGACGTAGACAAGGATCTTGTGGTTGGCGATCTTGATGCCGGACATGCGCGCGGCGTCCTCATTGGAGCCGATGGCGTAACTGTGCTTTCCGTATTTTGTGTAGGTCATGATCAGCTGGAACAGGACCGCCAGCGACAGGAATATGATGACGGGCATCAGGCCCTTGCCGATCGCGGCGAAACTGTCGGTGGGAAATGAGATCGGCTGTCCCTTGGACCACCATTTGGCGATGCCGCGCGCCGTCACCATCATGCCGAGAGTAGCGATGAAGGGCGGAATGCGCGTGTAGGCGATCAACGTGCCGTTGACCAGGCCGGCCAGCAGGCCGCAACCGATGGCGACCAGCAGCGGCACGATGACCGGCAGGTCGGTCCAGCCTTGCGCGAGGAACATTGCCTTGGGGTTAGGGTTTCCGTTGACCGTCGCCACCTGGGCGAAGCTCATGGCGATCATTGCCGTGGCGCCGACGATCGATCCCGAGGAAAGGTCGATGCCGCCGCAGATGATCACTTGCGTCACGCCGATGGCGATGATGCCGACAATCGAAACCTGCAGGATGATGATCTGCAGCCGCGCCTCGTTGAAGATCCCGCTGACGTCGCTGCGGGTGTTGAACAGGAAACTGTCGCCAAGAAAGATCCGGCCGATCAGTTCGAAGACAATGACCAGGATGACGAGCGCCAGGAAAACATTGAACTCGGCAGGCCATGTGCGTTTCTTCGCGTCATAGGTAAGCCCTCCGACGCCATGTGATGACTGTGCCACGTCTTCCATCCTCCAAAAGCTGCGGTCGTCCCTGGCCACCTGTTCAGGCGAGGAGGGAGAAGAGGAGCGGCGCTATGGTTTCCTGCGCCGCCCCGTGTCGAGCTGCTTGCAGCCTCAGTTCTTCTTCATGAACTTGTCGATGTTGGCCGGCGTCACCAGTTGGAAGGGGACGTAGACCTTGTGGTCGACCTTCTCGCCCTTGGCGAGCTTCAGCGCCGCGTCGAGCGCGCCCGCGCCCTGGCCTGCCGCATCCTGGAACACGGTCACGGCGAGGTCGCCCGCCTTCATCGCCACGAGCGCGTCCTGGGTGGCGTCCACGCCGCCGACGACAACGGTTTTCATGTCGATGTTGGCCGCCTTCATGGCCTGGATCGCGCCAATGGCGCTTTCATCGTTGTTGGCGATCACGCCATCGAACTTCTTGCCGGTCGACAGCCAGTTGGTCATCAGGTTCTGGGCCTCGTCACGGTTCCAGTTCGAGGTCTGCTTGTCGATGATCTTGATGAAATTGCAGTCCGGCGTGGCGATCACGTCGTCAATGTCCTTGGTGCGCTGCACGGCGGCCTGGTTGGAAAGCTCGCCCATGATCACATAGACATTGGCTTCCTTCTTGCCGGCTGCCTTGAACAGGCGGCAGACTTCCTTGGTCTCGAGCGTCCCGGAATCGGCCTCGTTCGAAGCGACGAAGGCCTGGTTAGCCGGCAGCGTATTCACATTGACCGGCTCGCGATTGACATAGACCAGCGGAATTTTGGCTGCGGCCGCGGCGTCGGACATTGCTTGCGTGGCCGATGTATCGACCGGATTGACGATGATCGCATCGACGCCCGAAGCGGCGAAATTCTTGATCTGGTCAAGCTGCTTGGCGACGTCGTTCTGCGCGTCCTCCACCTGCAGTTCCACGCCGCTCATGCCCTTGGCTTGCTCGATCATGCCGTTGCGCAGCACGGTGAGGAAATTGTCGTCGAACTTGGCCATCGAAACGCCGATCTTCGCGGCAAAAGCGGACGAACTCATCAGCGCCGCGAAGGCGACGCCCAAAATCAGTTTCTTCATTGTGTTTCTCCTCCACATTTTGGTGTCCGGTTGCACCGATCTAGCCGGAATCCCCGGTCGCCCGGGGAATCTCTCCCGATTTCGCTTTTGCTCCGGACGGCGTCCTTCACGTTGGCTGGAACGCCAAGCCTTCTGTTTGAAACATCTGTTCCCGGAACGAAAGAACCAAAATACCTAGTTGGTGAAATATTTATTCCATTTCGCGGCAAGGCGTCAAGGGCGATTCCGAAATCGGGTGTCGGATTCTCGGGGCCTGTTCGACAGTTTGCTCTCCGCCCTGGAGGGCAGGAGTGCCCGGCGCTAGATGTTTTCCGGCAGGTAGATGTCGAAGGGCAGGAACGTCTGCCCTGGCGCATTCGCGGCACCTGCTTCAAGGGCGTGACCCATCAGCGCGACGAGTTCACGGCAAAGGGCCGACAGCGGCGTGGAGATCACCATCGTCAGGATGTCGTCGGCCAGGGCCGCGCGTGATTGTGCGGTGATCTCGTTGCAGACGACCGCCGGCATCTCGGCGGGCTTTGCCTGCCTGAGTGCCGAGACCGCGCCCTCCATGCCGCCGCCGGCGACGTAGAGGCCGACCAGGTCTGGATGGCCTTCCAGAAGATCGATGATGGCGTCGTGCGTGATCTGGTTGGCTTCCAGATTGACAAGGGTTTCGAGCAAGGTGAATTCCGGCGCCTGCTCGCGAAAGAACGAGCGAAAGCCGATTTCGCGCATCTCGTGACCGTGGAAGCGGTGGCTGCCGACGAACAACGCGACCTTGCCAGGCCGCCTCGCCGCCTTCGAAATCATCCAGGCCGCGGTGCGCCCAACCTTGCGGTTATCGAGTCCGACATAGCCCTCGCGAATTCCAGACGCGAAGTCGGAAAGCAGGGAAAACACCGGCATGCCTTTGGCCTTCAAGGCCTCGACGGCGACCGTCAGCGTCGGATGATCCGGCCCGACCAGGGCAACGGCCCTGGATTTTGCCGCCAGCTTGCGCATCCGCTCGACGATCTCGTCGGGCGCCAGCGAATCGGCGAAGTCGATGGTGGCGACGCCACGAAAGCGCTGGGTCTGGGACACGGCCAGGTCGAGCTCCCGGGCGAATTCGCTGTAGAAGACGTCTTCCCGGCGCAGCAGCAGGAAGCCCAGCCGGTACTCCGGCAGTTCGTGGCGCATACGCTGCTTGATCAGCCCGGCGGCGTGATAGCCGATCGCGGTCGCGGTCTCGTAGACGCGGCGCGCTGTGTCCTCGCGCACCGGCAGGCGATTGTTGAGAACCCGGTCGACGGTGGCGACACTCACGCCTGAGATGCGCGCCAGATCTGTGATGGTCGGCCGTTTCGACATGAGTTTCCTGCCTGATTGCCTGACCCAGCAATACATCATTATGATGGGAAATGATAGAAACTATCTTTCTGATATTGAACCTATCATCGCTTGGCGTTATTTTGTGGGGAATAAGCTCCTGTGATGCAGGGCGTTCGCCCTCACGGAGGTCGTGCCCGACGGAGGCAGTCACGATGGAAGCAACATTATCCGCATCCGCAACGCCGTCACGGCGCGATTACAGCCTGATCGGTCGTGACGCGAAGCTTGCCGTCGAAAACGGACTGTCGGCGGCGGAATGGTATCACACCGACATTCCGCGCAAGCAGATGAAGGAGCTGATGCAGCGTTCCGACGGTCCGGCGATCCGCGACACCATCATCTGGCTCGCCGCCCTGATCTTGAGCGCTGCCGGTGGCATCTGGTTCTGGGGCACCTGGTGGTGTGTGCCGTTCTTCTTCGTCTATGGCGTCCTCTACGGCTCCTCGACGGATTCGCGCTGGCATGAATGCGGCCACGGCACCGCCTTCAGGACGCAGTGGATGAATGATGTGATCTATCAGATCGCCTGCTTCATGATCATGCGCAACCCGGTGACCTGGCGCTGGAGTCATACGCGCCATCACACCGACACGATCATCGTCGGCCGCGACCCCGAGATTTCCGTCATGCGGCCGCCGGATTTGCTGCGTGTCGTCCTCGGCTTCGTCGGCGTGCTCGACGCCTGGCGCGCCATGAGCGACATGGTGCGCAACGCCGCCGGCATCATCAGCCCGGCGGAAAAGACCTTCATTCCCGAGCAGGAACAGCCAAAGGCGATCCGCATCGCCCGCATCTGGACGGCAATCTATGCCGCCACCATTGGGCTGGCTTTCTATATGGGCTCATTCCTGCCCCTGATGCTGGTCGGCCTGCCGAGGCTCTATGGCGCCTGGCATCATGTGATGGTCGGCCTGTTGCAGCATGGCGGCCTGGCCGAGAATGTCACCGACCATCGGCTCAACAGCCGCACCGTCTACATGAATCCGATCAGCCGCTTCATCTATTGGAACATGAATTATCACGTCGAGCATCACATGTTCCCGATGGTGCCCTATCATGCGCTGCCGAAGCTGCACGCGCTGATCAAGCACGATCTGCCGGCGCCGACGCCATCAATCCTCGCCGGCTATCGCGAAATGATCCCCGCCTTCCTGCGCCAGTTGCGCAACGAAGACTATTTCATCAAGCGCGAGCTGCCGCCGACCGCCAAGCCGTATCGCGAGGATTTTCACAACGACGCCGCGATAGCGGCGGAATGACATGAGCCCGAAGCGGGCGCAGGATTCTACCGGGAGGATTTATGAGCGACTGGGTCGAGGCGTGTGACGCCACGGATATCGACGAAGAGGATGTGATGCGGTTCGACCATGGCGGCCGCACCTTCGCGATCTACCGTTCGCCGGATGACGAGTTCTTCGCCACGGACGGGCTGTGCACGCATGAGAAGGTGCATCTGGCCGACGGCCTGGTGATGGACGACATCATCGAATGCCCCAAGCACAATGGCCGCTTCAACTACAAGACGGGTGCGGCCCGGGGCGCGCCGGTCTGCGTCAACCTCAGGACTTATCCGGTCAAGGTCGACGCCGGCAAAGTCCTCGTCCAGATCGGGTGATGGCATGACGAAGGGGATGGTCATCATCGGCGCCGGCGAATGCGGCGGGCGAGCTGCCTTGGCGCTGCGCGACCTCGGCTATGACGGACCGGTGACGCTGGTCGGCGACGAGCCGCACCTGCCCTATGAGCGGCCACCGCTGTCCAAGGACGCGATGATCGGTGATGCGCCCGCCATCAAGGCGATCGCCAGCGACGAAGTGCTGGCGCAGCGTTCGATCCGGCACATCCATTCCGTCCAGGCCGTGGCGATCGACCGCGCCGCGCACGCGCTGCGCCTGTCCGATGGCTCGGTCCTCGCCTACGACAAGCTGCTGCTGGCGACGGGCTCGACGCCGCGCAAGCTGCCGATTCCGGGCCTGGGTTCGCGCTGCGTATATCTGAGGACCTTCGCCGACGCGCTGGCCATCCGGGCCCACTTGAAGTCCGGCAACCGCATCGCGATTGTCGGCGGCGGCTTCATCGGCCTGGAACTGGCGGCGGCCGCGCGCAAGCTGGGTGCTGATGTCACGGTCATCGAGGCGCAGCCACGCATCCTGATGAGGGGCGTGCCGGCCGAGATCGCGGAAATCATCCATCAGGCGCATGTCACCGAGGGCGTGGACATATTGTGCGGCGACGGCATCGCGGCCATCGCCGATGATGGGGCCGAGGTTCGTATTTCGCTGACCGGCGGCCGGGATGTCGTCGCCGACCTTGCTATCATCGGCATCGGCGCCGTGCCGGTGACCGCTCTCGCCGCCGAGGCCGGCCTGGCGATCGAAAACGGCATCGCCGTCGATGCCGAGCTTCGTACCGGCGATCCCGATATCTTCGCCGCCGGCGACTGCTGTTCGTTCCCGCTCGCCGTCTATGGCGGCCGCCGCGTGCGGCTGGAAGCCTGGCGCAATGCGCAGGAGCAGGGCGCTCTGGCGGCCAGGAATATGCTCGGCGCGGGTGAAGCGCATGCGGCCGTGCCGTGGTTCTGGTCGGATCAATACGGGCTCACCCTGCAGATCGCCGGCCTTTCGGATGAGGGAAGCAGCGTTGTCCGCCGCGATCTCGGCGACGGTGCCTTCATCCTGTTTCATCTAGCCGAGGACGGCAGGCTGGTCGCGGCCAGCGGCATCGGCCCCGGCAACGCGGTCGCCCGCGATATCAGACTGGCCGAGATGCTGATCGGCAAGCGAGCGAAACCCGCCCCGGATGCACTTGGCTCGCAAGAGGTCAAGCTGAAATCGCTGCTGGCGGCTTGAGCCACCAGACCAGGATCCCGAAAAGTGGAAGCCGGTTTTCCGACAAGGTCATGGTCAAACAAAAATTGAGGGGAAAACAATGTCACGCACGAGACCGACGGTCGCCGACCTGCAGTCGCTCAAGGGCAAGCGCCAGCTTTCCAAATTGCGGGTGTTCTCGCTTGAAGAGGCGGAGGCGGCCGAACGGGCCGGCATCGACATCATTTCGGTCACCTATGACCTCATTTTTGATCCACGGTTTCGCGACGCGGCGCCAACCTGTTTCGCCATCCCTGGAGACGAGCAGGCAAAAATGGGCGCGACCACCGACGAAATCCTGCGCACGGCGGTGAAGCTGCGCGCGGCCAGCGCCGACGCCATGTATTGCTCCGCCAGCCTGCTGACCATCCGCCGGTTGCGCGACGAGCATATTCCGGTCTGCGGCCATGTTGGCCTGATCCCGGCGCATGCAACCTGGACCGGCGGGTTCAAGGCGGTCGGCAAGACCGCCGAGAGCGCCGCCTTCATCTGGAGGCAGGTCAAGGACCTGGAAGCCGCCGGCGCTTTCGCCGCCGAGATCGAGGTGGTGCCGGCCGAAGTCGCAAGCGCGATCTCGCGGCGCACGCCGCTGATCATGGTATCGATGGGCGCCGGTGCCGGTTGCGACGCCCAGTACCTGTTCTCGGAAGACGTGCTCGGCACCAATCGCGGCCGCTATCCGCGCCATGCCAAGCGCTACCGCGACCTCGCGGCCGAATATGATCGCATCCAGAACGAGCGCGTCGCGGCCTTTCGCGAATATGCTGACGATATCCAGTCCGGCGCGTATCCGGCGCCGCGGCACATTGTCGGAGCCGACGCGGAAGAACTACGCAAATTCGCAGCGTTTTTAGAGACCCAACGATAGGCACGCGGCTGCAGGCTAGAGCATGATCCCGAAAAGTGGGAACCGGTTTTCCCAGACAAACGGTTCCCGTTTGTCCAGAGATCATGCTCAAACAAGAAGATAGAGCCTGTTCCATCCCGATTCCATCTGGATTGAACAAGCTCTAGAAAAGCGCCTTGAGCTCCGGCAATTTGTCGTTGACCAGCCAGCCGTAGTAATTCTCCTCCGGCAGTTTTTCCGGTTCGCCGGCGGCGCGGCGCCTGTCGTTCTCGGCCTTCAGCGCATAGGCGCGCTGTTCCGGGTTGCCGACATTGTAGAGCGTGGCGGTGAGGCCGGGATTGCCGGATATGTCGAAGCCGGCAATGCTCTTGTAGGCATCGATCGATTTCCTGATCGTCGCGGCCACATAGGGCAGCGTCAGGTCTGGATCCATGATGGTCTTGTAGACGGCGTTGGGGTCGCTGACGTCGAGCTTGGGCAGGCCGGAAATCCGGTGCACCAGATCGCTCATCTGCAGGGCGGTCAGGGGATTGAGCTGGCCGAGGCCAAAGGTCTGGCCGGCGTAGTAGGGCTGGAAGAAAGTGGCGCCGAAACGGTCGTCGGGAAAATTCTCCCCGCCGACATTCTTGCCCCGAAACGCATGGTTCCACACCTGCTCGCGACATGCCCACAGATCATAGCTGTCCGACATTCCAGCGCATGTCTTGAATTCGGGCCTTTGCACGAAATCGGTGATGTCCTCGCCGTTGTAGGCGAAGGATAGCTTGCTGGTCAGATAGGAGATCGCCTTGACGTAGTAGGTCTGCAGCCGGTCGTAGGCGTCGACATTGTAGGTATGCTCGCCAACGATTGCGCCGACGATGTGCAAGGGATCGATGCCATAGGCGGCTGCCGACTTCCTGATCTTGTTGCGAAGATCGGCGTCGTTCTGCAGCAGCGCGTAGACCTTGCGATATTTCGCCTGGAAAGTGGTGTTGGTCGCCTGCGTGCGCCGGCTCGAGGCGCCGGGTATCTCGGGCTGCTCGGCATTGCGGTTTCCTGGCGGCACCATCGTCGCCGCTTCCGCGGCGAACAGCGTCGCCGCGAGCGTCAAGCCAAGGATGACGAGGATCAGTTTCTTCATGCGCCGCCGCCTGTAAGTCTTGCGGGGCAAACTAGGTAAAGCCGCCAGGGGAGTCGAGGGCTGCATGGCCCCCGCAAGGCAAAAGCTGCCCAGTTGCTTCCATTTGGCCACACATCGAATAGGAGCGCCGGAGCAAGCCCGGCGCTGCCGTTGTTGCCGTCCTTCAAAGAATGAAGCGCGACAAATCCGTGTTTCTCGCCAGGTCGCCGACATGCTTTTCCACATAGGCGGCGTCGATGGTGACCGACGTGCCGTTGCGGTCGGGCGCGTCGTACGAAATCTCGTCCAGCACCCGTTCCATCACGGTCTGCAGTCGCCTTGCGCCGATATTCTCGACGCTGGCATTGAGGTCGACGGCGATGCCGGCCAGCGAATCGATGGCGTCTTCGGTGAAGGTCAGGTCGACGCCCTCGGTCTTCATCAGCGCGATATATTGCTTGATCAGGCTCGCCTCGGTCTCGGTCAGAATGCGGACGAAATCGTCTTTCTCCAGCGCCCGCAGCTCGACTCGGATCGGCAGGCGGCCCTGCAATTCCGGTAACAGGTCGGACGGCTTCGAGACGTGGAACGCACCCGAGGCGATGAACAGGATGTGGTCGGTCTTCAACGATCCGTACTTGGTTGCCACCGTGGTGCCTTCGATCAGCGGCAGCAGGTCGCGCTGCACGCCTTCCCGAGAAACGCCGGCGCCCATGCCGCCTTCACGCGACGCGATCTTGTCGATCTCGTCGAGGAAGACGATGCCATCATTCTCGGTCGCCTCCAGCGCCCGGCGCACCACCTCGTCCTGGTCGAGCAGCTTGTCGGATTCGTCGTTGACAAGCAGCGCGTAGGATTCCTTCACCGTGGTCTTGCGCGACTTGGTCTTCTTGCCGCCCATCGCCTTCGACAGCATGTCGTTGATGTTGAGCACGCCGATATTGGCGCCCGGCATGCCGGGGATATCGAAGCCGGGCATGCCGCCATTGCCGGTATCGGCCACCTCGATCTCGATCTCCTTGTCGTCGAGGTCGCCGTCGCGCAGCTTCTTGCGGAAGCTATCGCGGGTGGCCGGGCTCGCCGTCTTGCCGACAAGCGCTTCCAGCACGCGTTCCTCTGCGTTGACATGGGCGCGCGCCTTGACGTCCTCGCGCATCTTCTCGCGCACCAGGCCGATGGCGATCTCGACGAGGTCGCGGATGATCTGCTCGACGTCGCGGCCGACATAGCCGACCTCGGTGAACTTGGTCGCCTCGACCTTGACGAAAGGCGCACCGGCAAGGCGCGCCAGGCGGCGCGAGATCTCGGTCTTGCCGACACCCGTCGGCCCGATCATCAGGATGTTCTTCGGCATCACCTCTTCGCGCATCTGGCCTTCCAGCTGCTGGCGCCGCCAGCGGTTGCGTAGCGCAATGGCCACGGCGCGCTTGGCGTCCTTCTGGCCAATGATGAAGCGGTCGAGTTCAGAAACGATTTCGCGGGGAGAGAAGGTGCTCATGTCACTAAATTCCACTTTGCCACTGCTTGATGGCCTCGAACGGATGCAGCAGCATGATCACGTTGAGTGTCAGATTGTCCCGGATCAGATAGCCGGTACCGAGTTCGAAGAGGATGGCGAGGCTGACGACCACCCATATAGGTAGCCTTCGCGCCATCACAAATCCCAGCATCATGGCCAGTGTGTCGGACACCGAATTGATGATGCTGTCGCCGTAGTAGTCGAGCGAGATCGTGCCGGCGCGGTAGCGCTCGATGATGACGGGCTATTCTCCAGCAGTTCCCAGCCGCCTTCTATGGCAACCGCGAATGCCAGCCTGAGGCCGATCGGCGAGTTCGGGAACAGGAACCTCGCCAGCGCATAGAACAGGAAACCATGGATGATGTGCGAGAACGTGTACCAGTCCGAAATATGCTGGGAATTCTCCGAGCTGTTCACCACGCCATGCCAGAGTTTGACATAGCCGCAGGTGCAGATCGGCGGGTGGCCCATGAGGTAGAGCGTGACAGCCTGGAAAAGGATCAGGCCGAGAGCGATCAGCAGCCCCATCCGCCAGGTGTCTTCATAGGCCGAGACGTTTTTGTCCTCGCCGGATGTGGTCATGCCGTCATGCTTCCTCTTCCGCGTCGCCCTCTTCGGCATCGACAGCCATTAGCACGACATCGCCATATTCCGATTGCCTTCGGTCGACGATGCTGAAGCCGGCCTTTTCATAAGCGCGGATAGCTCGACCGTTGGCGGGGCTTGGGTCCATGACGACACGCGGCGCGCCTTCCTCGAACAGTTGCTCGACGAACTGGCGCACGATGGCCGAGCCGTGGCCGATCCCGATCAGTTCCGGTCGGCCGATCGACAGATCGATGCCCAGCGTGCCGAACGGCTGGTCGGCATAGGGATGGCCGTCTTCCATATGCGGGTCGTAACTTTGCAGGTAGCCGATCGGCTTGCCTTCGAGTTCGACGATCAGCGGCTCGACCGAGATGCTGTCGATATGCTCACGGATTCGGGCGATCTCTTTCTTCGGGTCGTCCCACCACTCGGCGACTTCAGGCTCGGCCAGCCATGCCGCGATCATCGGCAGGTCCCTTTCGGTCACCGGCCGAAAATCATAGTTATGTTCTGGTTGGGCCATGGCCTCTTCCGAAAACCGACTTCCACTTTTCGGGACCATGGCCGGCCGCTTCAGGCGGCATCGATCGTTTCGACGACGAAATTGTTGTTGGTGTAGACGCAGATTTCGGATGCGATCTGCATCGCCTTGCGGGCGATCTCCTCGGCATCCTTGTCGGTGTCCATCAACGCCCTTGCGGCCGCCAGCGCATAATTGCCGCCCGAGCCGATGGCCATGACGCCATGTTCCGGTTCGAGAACGTCGCCATTGCCGGTCAGCGCCAGCGAGACCGACTTGTCGGCAACCAGCATCATCGCCTCCAGCCGGCGCAGATAGCGGTCGGTGCGCCAGTCCTTGGCGAGCTCGACGCAGGCACGCGTCAACTGGTCGGGATATTGTTCGAGCTTGGCCTCAAGCCGCTCCAGAAGGGTGAAGGCGTCAGCGGTGGCGCCCGCGAAACCGGCGATGACATTGCCGCCCTTGCCGATGCGGCGCACTTTCCTGGCGTTGCCTTTCATGATGGTCTGGCCCAGGCTCACCTGGCCGTCACCGGCGATCACCACCTTGCCGCCCTTGCGCACCGTCACGATCGTCGTGGCGTGCATGGTCAGTTCATTCGACATCTACTGCTCCGATTCGCGCCATCCCCGGTAGGCAATTGGCGCGTTACGAGTGACTATGATCGGCCATATGTATGCACGGGACCAACGATTGCAAACGACCATGCGCAAGGGCTCGATACCGTCCGGCATGGCAACTGGCAATCGCCGGATCATGCTGCTAGAAGGCTCTCGTTTTCAAGCATGGAACGCTTCAAGCCCTGAAACGCTTGAAGCTCTAAAACTCTGGGACAAGGACAAGGTCATGTCGCCCCGTTCCGCCGAAGTCAGCCGCAAGACCAGGGAAACGGATATCTCCGTGTCTGTCCATGTCGACGGATCGGGCAAGTCCGACATGGCGACGGGCGTCGGCTTCTTCGACCATATGCTGGACCAGCTGTCGCGTCATTCGCTGATCGACATGACCGTCAAGGCCAAGGGCGACCTGCATATCGACGATCACCACACGGTCGAGGACACCGGCATCGTGCTCGGTCAGGCGCTGGCCAAGGCGCTGGGTGAGCGGCGCGGCATCATGCGCTACGCCTCGATCGATCTTGCCATGGACGAGACGCTGACGCGCGCGGCGGTCGATGTTTCCGGCCGTCCTTTCCTGGTCTGGAATGTTTCGTTTTCGTCGCCGAAGATCGGCACGTTCGACACCGAACTGGTGCGCGAATTCTTCCAGGCGCTGTCGCAGCATGCCGGGATCACCTTGCACGTGACCAACCACTATGGCGCCAACAACCATCATATCGCCGAGACCTGCTTCAAGGCGGTTGCGCGAGCGCTGCGCGCCGCACTCGAACGCGATCCGCGCCAGCCGGACGCGGTTCCCTCCACCAAGGGCTCTCTGAAGGGATAGGCCATGGCCAGCTATGTCGTCATGGAGCCGCCGGGCCGCAGCGAAAAGGTCGACACGACGACCTTTGTTCGCGACGGCTTCACCTGGCTCGGTTTCCTGGTGCCGCCGCTCTGGCTCGCCTGGCACAGACTGTGGGTCGAAGCCGGGCTGACCTTTGTCGTCATGGGCATTCTTTCGATGCTTGGCGAATGGCTCGGCCTCGGGCTGGCCGGCTCGCTGCTGTCGCTGCTCGTGTCGTTCTATGTCGGCCTGGAGGGGCAGGGCCTGCGCATCGCCTCGCTTCGCCGCCGCGGCTGGCATGAATGGGGCGTGGTCGCCGCCAGCTGGCTCGATGACGCCGACACGCGCTATACGCTGGAAACCGACACCCCGTCGGTTGAACGGGCGCCGGCGCAACGGATCGTTCCTGATGCCGCCCTGGCGCGCCCAGCGCAGATGGGCATGGCTCTTGGGCTGACCCACACACCGGGAAAACACTGAGATGCGGGTTGCCATCATTGACTATGGTTCGGGCAACCTCCGCTCGGCCACCAAGGCCTTTGAGCGCGCCGCGCGCGAAGCCGGTATTGCCGCCGCGATCGAGCTGACCGCCGATGCCGAGCGTGTCAGAACCGCCGACCGCATCGTCCTGCCCGGCGTCGGCGCCTATGCCGACTGCGCGGCTGGCTTGCGCGCCGTCGATGGCATGTGGGACGCGGTCGAGGAAGTCGCCATCACCAAGGGCCGGCCGTTCCTCGGCATTTGCGTTGGCATGCAGCTGATGTCGCAGCGTGGCTTGGAGAAGACCGTCACCAACGGCCTTGGCTGGATTGCCGGCGACGTCAAGGAGATCACGCCGGCCGATCCGGCGCTGAAGATCCCGCAGATCGGTTGGAATACGATTGAGCTCTGCCGCAAGCATCCGCTGTTTTCCGGCATCCCGACTGGCGCGAGCGGATTGCACGCCTATTTTGTCCATTCCTACCATCTGGATGCGCTGAAGCCCGAAGAGATGCTGGCGGTGGCCGATTATGGCGGCCCGGTAACGGCCGCCGTCGCTCGCGACAATCTGGTTGGCACGCAATTCCATCCCGAAAAGAGCCAGGCCCTGGGCCTGGCGCTGATCACCAATTTCCTGCGCTGGAGGCCCTGAGGACCATGAGCAAGAGGGGCTATTGGATGGCAATGATCGATGTCCGCGATCCCGAGGTCTACAAGCAGTACATCGAGGCCAATGCCGTACCGTTTGCGAAGTATGGCGCCAAGTTTGCCGTGCGGGCCGGCCGCCATGAGAATCCGGAAGGACCGACCGGCAATCGCCACGTGCTGGTCGAGTTCGAATCCTACGACAAGGCGGTCGAGTGCTACCATTCGCCCGAATACCAGCAGGCCTCGAAATTCCGGCTTGTCGCCTCGACCGGCCATTTCGTCATCGTCGAGGGTGCCTGAACGGATGATCCTTTTTCCAGCGATAGACCTCAAGGACGGCCAGTGCGTGCGGCTGAAGCACGGCGATATGGCGACCGCGACGATCTACAATGACGATCCGGCAGCTCAGGCCAAGGCCTTCGAGGAGCAGGGCTTCGAGTGGCTGCATGTCGTCGATCTCAACGGCGCGTTCCAGGGCCAGAGCGTCAACAGCGCGGCGGTCGGCGCCATCCTCAAGGCGACGAAGAATCCGGTACAGCTTGGTGGCGGCATCCGCACTCTGCCGCAAATCGAGGACTGGCTCGATCGCGGCCTTGCGCGCGTCATACTCGGCACTGTCGCGGTGCGCGATCCCGACCTGGTCAAACAGGCCTGCAAGGCATTTCCCGGCAAGGTCGCCGTCGGCATTGACGCCAAGGGCGGCAAGGTGGCGGTCGAGGGCTGGGCCGAGGTGTCGAGCCTCGGCGTCATCGAACTGGCGAAGAAATTCGAGGGCGCCGGCGTCGCCGCAATCATCTACACCGACATCGATCGCGATGGCGTGCTGACGGGCATCAACTGGGACGCCACCATCGATCTCGCCGAGGCGGTGTCGATCCCGGTCATCGCTTCCGGCGGCCTCGCTTCGATCGCCGACATCGTGCGCATGACCATGCCCGATGCCCAAAAGCTCGAAGGCGCGATCTCCGGCCGCGCGCTCTACGACGGACGCATCGACCCGGCCGAGGCGCTGGCGATCCTGCGTGGCAGGCCAGTAGCGGAGACGACAGCGTGAAAATCTCGATTATCCTGGCGTCGTATGACAGCGGCCACTTTCACGGCGGCTGTGGTCAGGGTCCGGATGCGCTCATCGCCGGCGGGCTCGTCGAAGCCTTGACACTTGCCGGACACGAGGTTTCCGTCGGGGATATCGGCAGGTTGGGCGATGGGCAGGAGCGCGAGATCGCCACTGGCTTCGCGGTTTGCAATGCCGTGTCGGGCGAAGTCCGTATTGCCCGCGACAGAGGGCGGTTTCCCATCGTTCTCGCTGGAAATTGCCTGACATCAGCCGGCGCGGTGGCGGGCGAAGGCGCGGACGCGATCATCTGGGCCGACCAGCATGGCGACCTCAACACGCCCGAGACATCCACAACCGGCTTTCTCGACGGCATGGCGCTGGCAACGGTTCTGGGACTGTGCTGGGGGCCGATGGCCAAGGCCGTTCCCGGCTTCCAGCCGATCGATCCCTCGCGCTGCGTGCTCCTTAATGCGCGCGACCTCGATCCAGCGGAAACGCAGTTGCTGGAGAGCTTGCCCATCATCCGGACGGAATGCCCGAATGCGGCAAGTTCGGCTGAAAGGCTGAAGAGCGCCGGGGCGAAGCGAGTGCATATGCATATCGACCTCGATGTCCATGATCCCGAGAAACTCCAGGCCAACCGTTACGCTGATCCCGGCGGCCCCGCTCCGGAACAGTTGCGCCAGGCGGCTTGCAGCATGGCGCTTTCGGTGCCGCTGGTTGGCATCACCATCTCCGCCTATGATCCGGCATTCGACGCGCAGGCGGATGTTCCGCCGCTGGTCGGTCAGCTGCTGAACGATCTGCTCACGACCATAGAGGCCAGGTGATGCTGAAGGCTCGCGTTATTCCCTGTCTCGACGTCAAGAATGGTCGCGTCGTCAAGGGCGTCAATTTCGTCGACCTGATCGATGCCGGTGATCCCGTGGAAGCGGCCAAGGCCTATGACGCCGCCGGCGCCGATGAGCTTTGCTTTCTCGACATCACCGCTTCGTCGGACAATCGCGAAACCATCTTCGATGTCATCGCCCGCACGGCGGAACAATGCTTCATGCCGCTGACCGTCGGTGGCGGCGTGCGCCAGATCGCCGATATCAGGAAGCTGCTGCTGGCCGGCGCCGACAAGGTGTCGATCAACACGGCGGCGGTGAAGAACCCGGATTTCGTCGCTGAAGCCGCCGACAAGTTCGGCAACCAGTGCATCGTCGTTGCCATCGACGCCAAGAAAGTCTCCGGCACCGGCGAGGCCGACCGCTGGGAGATTTTCACCCATGGCGGGCGGGAGAAGACCGGCATCGATGCGATCGAATTCGCGCGCCAGATGGTCGATCGCGGCGCCGGCGAAATCCTTTTGACGTCGATGGACCGCGACGGCACCAAGGCCGGCTACGACATTGCGCTGACCCGTGCGGTCGCCGATGCGGTGCGCGCGCCGGTCATCGCGTCCGGCGGCGTCGGTACACTCGACCACATGGTCGAAGGCATCCGCGATGGCCATGCCGGCGCGGTTCTGGCGGCTTCCATCTTCCATTTCGGCACCTACACCATAGCGCAGGCCAAGGCGCATATGGCCGAGGCCGGTCTGCCGATGCGGCTGGACTCCCTTGGTAATCGGTCTTAAAGCATGACCCCGGAAAGTGGGAACCGGTTTTCGGAAAAGATCATGCTTAAACAAGCAGATAGATGGCGGCTATGACCGAGTTTTCGCTCTCCGATCTTGAAAAAATCGTCCGGGAACGCGCGCATTCCGGTGACCCGGATTCATGGACGGCAAAGCTGTTCGCGCGCGGCATCGACAAGGCGGCGCAGAAGCTCGGTGAAGAGGCGGTCGAGACCGTGATTGCCGCCGTCAAGGGCGACAAGCAGGGCCTCGTTTCGGAAAGCGCCGATCTCATATATCATTGGCTCGTCGTTCTCGGCATTGCGGGCGTTCCGTTGAGCGATGTGCTCAAGGAGCTTGAAGCCCGCACGGGCCGTTCTGGCATCGCCGAAAAGGCATCCCGGCCGCAGGGCTGATCGCGGGAGGTAGAAGACTCGATGGACCAGCTCGCTCCCACCGAGAAATATTCGCCCTTTCGTTTCTTCTCGGCCGAGCAGTGGTCGCACTTCCGCGCCGACACGCCGCTGACGTTGAGCGAGGACGAGTTCCGCCGCTTGCGGTCGCTCAACGACCCTGTCGACCTCGAGGAGGTCAAGCGCATCTATCTGTCGCTGTCGCGGCTCCTGTCCGCCCATGTCGAGGCGAGCCAGCTTCTGTTCCGGCAGCGCCAGGCCTTCTTCAACGCCATCGATATCGTCAAGACGCCGTTCATCATCGGCATTGCCGGTTCCGTCGCGGTCGGCAAGTCGACCACGGCGCGCGTGCTCAAGGAATTGCTGGCGCGCTGGCCGTCGAGCCCCAAGGTCGATCTCATCACCACCGACGGCTTCCTGCTTCCCAACGAGGTACTGCGCCGCGACAATCTGATGGAACGCAAGGGTTTTCCCGACAGCTATGACGTCGGCGCGCTGCTGCGTTTCCTGTCAGGCATCAAGTCGGCGCAGCGCAATATCCGCGCTCCCGTCTATTCGCACTTGACCTATGACGTCATTCCCGGCGAGTTCGTCACCATCGACCGACCCGACATCCTGATCTTCGAAGGCATCAATGTGCTGCAGCCCGGCAAGCTGCCTCAGGACGGCAAGATTGTGCCTTTCCTGTCGGACTTCTTCGATTTCGCCATTTATATCGACGCCGAC
The DNA here is from genome assembly GCF_020616515.1 of Mesorhizobium sp. PAMC28654. Classification (GTDB taxonomy): domain Bacteria; phylum Pseudomonadota; class Alphaproteobacteria; order Rhizobiales; family Rhizobiaceae; genus Mesorhizobium. The sequence goes on along the minus strand of NZ_CP085135.1, from coordinate 3,478,516 downwards.
GAGGATCTGATCCATCACTGGTACATTGCCCGCTTCATGCGGCTGCGCGAAACCGCCTTCCGCAATCCGGACTCCTTCTTCCATCGCTACTCGCAGCTGTCGGAGGATTCGGCGCGCGCCATCGCCGAAGGCCTGTGGACCAACATCAACCTGAAGAACCTGCGCGAGAACATCCTGCCGACGCGCGCCCGCGCCGATCTCATCCTGCGTAAGGGCGCCGACCATCTGGTCGAGGAAGTGGCGCTCAGGAAGTTGTAACAACGCGGTTAACGGCACCTTAGGCAATCCGGACTAGTCTCCGATGCAATTTAGCGGGTGTCGGGAGCAGCCTGTGTTCAATGCGAACAATGCCGCAAGTCGCGAACGCGCGGTCTATTCTTTGGTTATTCCGATTTTCAACGAGGAAGCAGTCCTTCCGCTGCTCATTCGGCGCATCACCATGCTGCTCGACGCGCTGGACGCCAACGCCGAGGCCATCTTTGTCGACGACGGCAGCAGCGACACCAGCGTCATCTACCTGCGTGGAATGGCAGCCCAGGAACCACGCTTCAAGCTGATTGAATTGTCGCGCAATTTCGGCCACCAGATCGCGATTTCAGCTGGCATGGATGCCGCTGCCGGCGAAGCCGTCATCGTCATGGACGCCGACCTGCAGGACCCGCCTGAAGTCGTGCTCGACCTGATCGCCAAGTGGAAGGAAGGATATGAGATCGTCTACGCCCGCCGGATCAGGCGGGACGGTGAGACGCTGTTCAAGCGCTTGACGGCGAACCTGTTTTACCGGTTTCTGGAAAAAATGACCTTGGTAGCCATCCCGCGCGACGTCGGCGATTTTCGTCTTGTTGGTCGCAAGGCCCTGGAGACGTTCAAGCGCATGCCGGAACGCGACCGCTTCGTGCGCGGCATGTTTGGTTGGATGGGTTTCAAGCAGACAGCCGTTCTGTTCGAGCGGCCGGCACGTGCTGCGGGCGAGACCAAATACCCCTTCTGGAAGATGTTGCGGCTCGCCGTCCATGGCATCGTAAGCTTCTCCGAAAAACCGCTGCGCATCGCACTTTGGGGCGGTTTGGCGATTTCTGGCATGGCTGCCTGCCTTGGGGTTTTCGCCGTATTTGCCTGGCTGTTCGATGCCGGCGTTGTTCACGGCTGGGCTTCGACAGTCGTCATTGTCTCCTTCTTCTCGGGCATCAATCTTTTCATGACCGGAGTGATCGGCCTCTATGTCGGCGGTATTCATGCCGAAGTGAAGCGGCGGCCGCTATACGTCGTCGATCGGTTGACCGGCTTCGAAGAGACGATAGCAGCTCATGCCGGGCGCTTAAGTGAAGAAACGGCAAAGGCCATCAATGAGCAAAGGAAGTTCGGTTGATGGCAAACCTCTTCGACGCCTACAAGTCGACGTACAATGATGCGGTACAGGATTCGATCCGCTTTTCCGGGCTGAAACATGATTTCTTCCTGAAAGCCAAGGCAGACCTGCTCGCACGCCTGATCAACGAGCGCGGGCTTTGCGGCGAGAGGCCCGTCCGTGCTCTTGATGTCGGCTGCGGCGTGGGCGCGCTTCATCCCTTTCTGAAGCAATTTCTTCCAAAACTCAGTGGGTGCGACGTTTCGAGTGAATCAATCACGCGGGCACGGCAGGACAATTCCTGGGTCGATTATTCCGCTTACGAAGGGCCAAAACTCCCTTACGCAGACGCCAGCTTTGATCTCGCATTCGCCATCTGCGTGGTCCACCACGTGCCGCCTGCCGGTTGGCCGGCCTTCTTCTCGGAGATGAAGCGGATCCTGCGGCCAAATGGAATTGCCTGCGTAATCGAACATAACCCGTTCAATCCGATGACGCGCCTTGCCGTGTTGCGGTGTCCGTTCGATGCCGATGCCGTGCTGATCAGGCCCGGTGCGGCCGAGAGTCTTTTTCGATCCCAGGGCTTTTCGGACATAGCCAGGGAGCATTTCCTGCTGTTTCCCTTCGAGCATCCCGCGCTACGCACGATCGAGCGGCATTTTTCGAAGTTACCATTCGGGGCTCAATATGCCTGCAGCGCGCGCGCCTGATATCGCTGGTTGGCCGCGCCTGATCGTGCCCGTTTCGAGCTGCGCGAAAGCGGTGGCCCATCTTGTTGAGCATTTTGCGTTCCGGAAGCTCTGATCGGGGTCAAGGACAGCCTCTTTCAAGCAGGTAGCGTCACCCGCCGCAGCGTCAGATTGATCCGCCCGCCATGCTTCAGCAAGGCGGAAGTCGATGGATAGATGCGGTCGACGCCGTGGAAGCAGAGGCGGCCCTCACCGCCGAGCACCACGACATCGCCGCTCTTCAGCCTGAACGACCGGGTAGCCCCTTCGCGCGTCGTCTGGCCGACCCGGAACAGGCAGTCGTCTCCCAGCGAAACCGAGACGACAGGCGCGGAAAGGTCACTCTCGTCGCGGTCCTGGTGCAGTCCCATCCTGGCGTCTCCGGTGTAGAAATTGACCAGGCACGCCTCGGGTGCATGCGGATAACCAGACACTTGCCGCCACAGTTCCAGCAGAGCCTCGGGGATCGACGGCCAGGGCGACCCGGTCAGCGGGTGCGTCGGCTGGTAGCGATAGCCGCGTTCCTTGTCCGTGACCCAGCCGAGCGGACCACAATTGGTCATGCGCACGCTCATCTCCTTGCCGGTGCGCGGCATCGCCGGCACGAACAAGGGCGCTTCCTGCACGACCCGTCTCACATCCTCCACAAGCGCCTCCTGCGCGACACGCGACAAGTAGCCGGGCATATGGCGGACGCCTTTGGGCAGGACGAGCATGGTCTGAACGACGGTCCGATTGGTGGTGCGAGAACCAAGGATGCCATGAAGATGAGCGAGCGACGAGCCGAAAAGCCTCGCTCAGTCGTCGCCGATCCTGCCGCGCAGCTTTTTCACCGTCGACCGCCCGGCCTTCGTCTTGAGGCGGCGTTCGACGGACCCTTTCGATGGCCTGGTCTTCTTGCGCGGCGGCGGTGGCGGCTCTGCCGCCTTGGCCACCAGTGCTGTAAGCCGCGCCCGTGCATCCGCACGGTTCTGTTCCTGCGTACGGAAGCGCCCGGCCTCGATGACGATGACGCCGTCCTTGGTGGCACGCTGGCCGGCCAGCTTTATGGTCCGCTCGCGCACGCGCTCCGACAGGCCCCGCGCATTCGCCGCGTCGAAGCGCAGTTGCACGGCCGTCGCCACCTTGTTGACGTTCTGGCCGCCCGGACCCGACGAGCGGATGAAGTCCTCATGCAGGTCATCCGGATGGATGACCGCGCCATTGGCAATGATGATCGTATCGTCGGCACTCATGATGCAGTCATGGCGCGGCGGCTGGAAAAAGAAAAGGCCCGATCGAAACCGGGCCTTGCTGTGAACCTCGGACTGCCGGGGGATCGTTACTCGGCAACTTCCCGCATGCCAGGCGCGGCGCCCAGCACGGCGGCATCGACATGGCTTTCGAATTTTTCGAAATTGACGGTGAACATGCCGACCAGCCTTGCCGCTTGCCGGTCGTAGGCTGCCTTGTCGGCCCAGGTCGACCTCGGGTCGAGGATCGCGCCATCGACACCGGGAACTTCCGTCGGTACTTCGAAACCGAAATTGGCGTCGGTGCGGAATTCCGCCGTCTTGAGCGAGCCGTCGAGGGCCGCCGCGAGCAGTGCCCGCGTCGCCTTGATCGGCATGCGCCTGCCGGTCCCGTAGGCGCCGCCGGTCCAGCCGGTATTGACCAGCCAGCAATCGGCGCCATGGCGGGCAATCAGCTCCCGCAGCAGATTGCCGTATTCCGAGGGATGGCGCGGCATGAACGGCGCGCCAAAGCAGGTCGAGAACGTCGCTTCGGGCTCGGTCACGCCCTTTTCGGTTCCGGCCACCTTGGCCGTGTAGCCGGAAAGGAAATGGTACATCGCCTGCGCCGAGGTCAGCCGCGCGATCGGCGGCATCACGCCGAAGGCGTCGGCGGTCAGCATGATGATGTTCTTGGGATGATGGGCGCGCCCGGTCTTGCTGGCGTTGGGGATGAAGTCCAGCGGATAGGCGCAGCGCGTGTTTTCGGTCAGCCGGCCGTCATTGAAATCAGGCACGCGGTCGGCGTCGAGGATCACGTTCTCCAGCACCGTGCCGAAACGCTGCGTCGTGGCGAAGATTTCCGGCTCGGCTTCCGCCGAGAGCTTGATCGTCTTGGCGTAGCAGCCGCCTTCGAAGTTGAAGATGCCGTGCGGCCCCCAGCCGTGCTCGTCGTCACCGACCAGCGTGCGTGACGGATCGGCCGACAGCGTCGTCTTGCCGGTCCCGGAAAGCCCGAAGAAGATGGCTGCGTCGCCTTTGTCGCCTTCATTGGCCGAGCAATGCATCGGCATCACGCCCTTCGCCGGCAACAGGTAGTTGAGCATGGTGAACACCGACTTCTTCATCTCGCCGGCATAGGAGGTGCCGCCGATCAGCACGATCTTGCGCGAAAGGTCGACGGCGATGATCGTTTCGGTCCGGCTGCCGTGGCGGGCCGGGTCGGCGCGGAACGACGGCAGGTCGATGATCGTCATCTCCGGCACGAAATGCTCGAGCTCGGCGGCCTCCGGGCGGATCAGCAGATTGCGGATGAACAGGGAATGCCAGGCCAGTTCGGTGACGACCCTTGTCGTCAGCTTCAGCTCCGCGTCGGCGCCGCCGACCAGATCCTGCACATAGAGGTCCTTGTCCGCCGCGTGGGCGCGAAAATCGGCGAGCAGCGTTTCGAACTGGGCCGGCGAAATCGACTTGTTGTTGTCCCACCACACATGCGGGCCGGTGGCCTCATCGCGCACGACAAACTTGTCCTTCGGCGAGCGGCCGGTGTGCTGGCCGGTTTCGGCCATCAGCGCGCCCTGCGCGGTCAGCCGGGCCTCGTTGCGCCGGATCGCTTCCTCGTAAAGCGCGGCCGCGCCGAAATTATAGCGCACGACGCCTGTGGTTTTCAGGCCGATCCGATCGATCGCGCAGGCTAAATTGCGTTTGCCGGCTTCCGACATCAAGTGTCCCTTCTTCGATTTGCCGCATCGTGGCCGGTGAATTCCCGGCAGCCCGCCGCGGGGCTGGAAGGGTCAGAACCAGAAAAGCCGAATGATATCAAATCATTAATCGATTTAAAAAATTTGAAAGTTGTTTAAATCGTTTATATGTGCAAAAAGTCCGGTGGTTGCCCAAAGGATTGGCGGCGTTTATTCGTCCAATCCATGTCGAGGTACGTTTGTGGTCGCCATCATGCCGTTCGTGACAGCGGCTGAAGCCTATGCCACATTTTGTACCTAATTTGTCCTGCAAAAGCCCCTTCTCGACGAAAGAAGGGACAGCTCATGAGGGAGCCGCTTGAAATGGCAACAATCGCGCTTGTCGATGACGACCGCAACATTCTGACGTCGGTGTCGATCGCTCTCGAATCCGAGGGCTATCGCGTCGAAACCTACACGGATGGTGCGTCGGCGCTGGAGGGGCTGGCCGCGCGCCCGCCGAATCTCGCCATCCTCGACATTAAGATGCCGCGCATGGACGGCATGGAATTGCTGCGCCGGATGCGCCAGAAATCCGACCTGCCGGTGATCTTCCTGACTTCCAAGGATGATGAGATCGACGAGCTTTTCGGCCTCAAGATGGGTGCCGACGATTTTATCCGCAAACCCTTTTCGCAGCGTCTCCTGGTCGAGCGGGTGCGCGCCGTGCTGCGCCGTGCCAGTGCTCGCGAGGCTGCGGCCAAGGCGCCCAGCCAGCAGGCGCGTTCGCTCGAGCGTGGCCAGCTTGTCATGGACCAGGAGCGTCACACCTGCACCTGGAAAGGTGAGCCGGTGACGCTCACCGTCACCGAATTCCTGATCCTGCATTCGCTGGCGCAGCGTCCCGGTGTCGTAAAAAGCCGTGATGCGCTGATGGATTCGGCTTATGATGAGCAGGTCTATGTCGATGACCGCACCATCGACAGCCACATCAAGCGGCTGCGCAAGAAGTTCAAGGCCGTCGATGACGACTTCGAGATGATCGAAACCCTTTACGGAGTCGGATACCGGTTCCGCGAAGCATGAGTTGGTGCATGCCGCACGACGATATGCATCGAAATAGAGATTAGGCAGGGCCTGCTATTCGATGGCAGTGGAGGCACAGCGAACAAGACCGGCGGGCGCTGCCAGGCGGCCGTCGCGCATCATGCCGTCATTCGTGTCGAAACTTACGGTGCCGATGCGTCGCTTCCTCGGCCATCATATTTTTTCGAGCCTGACGCGGCGCATCCTCTTCCTCAACCTTGCCGGTCTCGCCGTCCTGGTCATCGGCATTCTCTACCTCAACACATTTCGTGACGGGCTGATCGACGCCCGCGTCGAAAGCCTGATGACGCAGGGCGAGATTATTGCCGGCGCCATCGCCGCGTCGGCGACGGTCGAGACGGATTCGATCAGCATCGATCCGGAAAAACTGCTTGAGCTGCAGGCCGGCGAGAGCCTTGGTCCTGGCTCCGATCAGCTCGACAATCTGGATTTCCCGATCAATCCGGAGCGGGTGGCGCCGGTGCTGAGAAGGCTGATCTCGCCGACGCGCACGCGTGCCCGCATCTACGACCGTGACGCCAATCTGCTGCTTGATTCCCGCCATCTCTATTCGCGTGGCCAGATCCTTCGCTACGACCTGCCGCCGGTCGACGAGGAGCAGCCCGATCTGGTCGAGCGCATCCAGAAATTCATCTTCGATTTCTTCCGCAACACCGAACTGCCCATCTATCACGAGCAGCCGGGCGGCAACGGCGCGGCGTTCCCGGAGGTGGTCAAGGCACTGACCGGCAGCCCGTCGACCATCGTGCGCGTCAGCGAGCAGGGCGAGCAGATCGTTTCGGTGGCCGTGCCGATCCAGCGCTTCCGCGCCGTCCTCGGCGTGCTGATGCTGTCGACCGAAGGCGGCGACATCGACAAGATCGTCGCCGCCGAGCGCAAGGCGATCCTGCGTGTCTTCGGCATCGCCGCCCTTGTCACGGCTATCTTGTCGATGCTGCTGGCATCCACCATCGCCAACCCGCTGCGCCGCCTGTCGGCGGCGGCGGTGCGGGTGCGGCGCGGCGTCAAGAGCCGCGAGGAAATCCCGGATTTCTCCGACCGGCAGGACGAGATCGGCAATCTGTCGATTGCCGTGCGCGACATGACCAATGCACTCTACGCCCGCATCGAGGCGATCGAAAGCTTCGCTGCCGATGTCTCGCATGAGCTCAAGAACCCGCTGACATCGCTGCGCAGCGCGGTTGAAACCTTGCCGCTGGCCAAGAACGACCATTCGCGAAGCCGGCTGATGGAGATCATCCAGCATGATGTCAGGCGCCTGGACCGCCTCATCACCGACATCTCCGATGCCTCCCGCCTCGACGCGGAACTCGCGCGTGAAGACGCTGGCACGGTCGACCTGAAGAAATTCATCACCGATCTCGTCGCCGTTTCGCGTGAGGCGACGCGCAACAAGAAGGCCGTCGAGATCGAGCTCAGGGTCGCCAAGCTGCCGCAGGGTGTCAAAGGCTATTTCGTCGTCGGCCACGACCTGCGCATCGGCCAGGTGATCACCAACCTGATCGAGAATGCCCGTTCCTTCGTTCCCGATGAGCGCGGCCATATCATCATGTCGCTGGCGCGCGCCGGCAAGTTCAACATCGTCACCATCGACGACAATGGACCCGGTATCCGCGCCGACAACATCGATCGCATATTCGAGCGATTCTACACGGACCGGCCTGCCGGCGAGGCCTTCGGTCAGAACTCGGGCCTTGGCCTGTCGATCAGCCGGCAGATCGTCGAGGCCCATGGCGGCACGCTGACCGCCGAGAACATTCCGGGCACCAAGCCGGGTGAGATCAAGGGCGCGCGTTTCGTGGTCACCCTGCCGGCCGAAGCATGATCCCGAAAAGTGGGAACCGGTTTTCGGACGAGATCATGCTTCAACCAAAAACCATGATCCGGGAAAGTGGGTATCAAAAGCCATGATCCCGAATGCCTGAGCCAGTCACACTGCCCGAAGACACGCAGCTCGAAAATATCCACGCGACGGCGATCCTGATCGGCGAGCGCGGTATCCTCATCACCGGGCCATCCGGTTCGGGCAAGACAACGCTGGCACTCGCGCTTGTCGATCATCTTTCCCAGCGCGGTTTCTTCTCACGCATCATCGGCGACGATCAGCTCTTTGTCGCCGGTCATGCCGGACGGCTATTATGCCGGGCGCCCACCTCGATCGCTGGCCTCGCCGAAGTGGCGGGACTGGGGCCCCGGCCGCTTCCCTTCGAGCCAGCGGGCATCATCGACCTTCACATCCGGCTGGTGGGGGAGGCCGAGATGGAACGATTTCAGCAAGAGGTCAGCGAAGCCATCGCCGGCTGTCCGGTGCCGCGGATTGATCTTGCGCGGCGCAGCGTTTCCACGGCCCTGCCGGCCGTGATGGCGCGGCTGTCGATCTCGCCTTTTTTATGATCCGGTTTCGATTTCTTGCTGCAATGCGTCAAAATGGCCAGCGCCTTCGCAATTTTGGGCTTGTCAACGCGCCTCGCGTCGACAAGATAGCGCTCCCGCCGCCTGGAATGGCTGGCGAGCATAAAATGCGCCTGTGAAGCGGCGATGACGGGAGCCACCAAAGAATGATCGGACTCGTGCTCGTAACGCACGGTCAACTGGCCACCGAGTTCCGACATGCCGTGGAACATGTCGTCGGGCCACAAGACAATTTCGAGACCGTGGCGATCGGTGCCGACGACGATATGGAGCAGCGTCGCCGCGACATCGTTGACGCCGTGGCCCGTGTCGACACCGGGGCAGGGGTCATCGTGCTGACCGACATGTTCGGCGGCACACCTTCCAACCTTGCCATTTCAGTGATGGAGTCCGGTCGCACCGAGGTCATCGCCGGCATGAACCTGCCGATGCTGATCAAGCTGTCCTCGGTCCGCAAGGGCGACAACATGATGGCCGCCGTTGACGAGGCGCAGGCGGCGGGTCGTAAATACATCAACGTGGCCAGCCAGCTTCTGAGCAGCAAATGAACGCGCTATCCCCGGAAAAGGATCAGATCGTCCGGGACTTTCCGATCGTCAACCAGCGCGGCCTGCATGCACGCGCCTCGGCGAAGTTCGTTCAGCTTGCCAGTGGCTTCAACGCCTCGGTCCATGTCGAGAAGGATGGCGTCAAGGTCGGCGGCACCTCGATCATGGGGCTGATGATGCTGGCGGCGAGCCCTGGCTACTCGATCCGCGTCACCGCCAGCGGACCGGAAGCGCTGCAGGTCATCGACGCGTTGGAGCAGTTGGTTGCCTCCCGCTTCGGCGAAGAGTGCTGATCTCCTACATCGCCGAAGCATGTCCAGGGGACATGCAGGGATAAAGATTTCTTTATATCCCATTGTCGCCCGAGCCATGATCTGCTAGTCAGGCCGGCAATTCGCGCCCTTCAACAGGCCTCTTGGGCTGGGCGCGCCCGCAACCAATTCGCATCGGAGCACTGCCATGACGGGTAGCAAGGACTATGTGGTCGCCGACATTTCGCTTGCCGGCTGGGGCCGCAAGGAAATCGAGATTGCCGAAACCGAAATGCCGGGCCTGATGGCCTGCCGCGAGGAATTCGGCGACAAGCAGCCGCTCAAGGGCGCGCGCATCACCGGCTCGCTGCACATGACCATCCAGACGGCGGTGCTGATCGAAACGCTGAAGGCGCTTGGCGCCGATGTCCGCTGGGCCTCCTGCAACATCTTCTCCACCCAGGATCACGCGGCGGCGGCAATCGCCGAGGCCGGTATCCCGGTATTCGCCATCAAGGGCGAGACGCTCGAGGACTATTGGATCTACACCGACCGTATCTTCCAGTGGGCCGACGGCGGCACCTCCAACATGATCCTCGATGATGGCGGCGACGCCACCATGTACATCCTGATCGGCGCCCGCGCCGAGGCTGGCGAGGACGTGTTGTCCAACCCGGGCAGCGAGGAAGAGGAAATCCTGTTCGCGCAGATCAAGAAGCGCATGAAGGCTTCGCCCGGCTTCTTCACCAAGCAGAAGGAGGCCATCCGCGGCGTCACCGAGGAGACCACGACCGGCGTCAACCGGCTGTACCAGCTGCACAAGAAGGGCCTGCTGCCCTTCCCGGCCATCAACGTCAACGACTCGGTCACCAAGTCGAAGTTCGACAACAAGTACGGCTGCAAGGAATCGCTGGTCGACGGCATTCGTCGCGGCACCGACACGATGATGGCCGGCAAGGTCGCGGTCGTCTGCGGCTATGGCGACGTCGGCAAGGGCTCGTCGGCCTCGCTCAAGGGCGCCGGCGCCCGCGTCAAGGTCACCGAAGTCGATCCGATCTGCGCCCTGCAGGCGGCGATGGACGGTTTCGAAGTCGTCACGCTGGAAGATGCCGCCCCGACCGCGGACATCGTCATCACCACCACCGGCAACAAGGACGTCATCACCCTCGATCACATGCGCCAGATGAAGGACATGGTGATCGTCGGCAATATCGGCCACTTCGACAACGAGATCCAGGTCGCGGCGCTGCGCAACCTGAAGTGGACCAACGTCAAGCCGCAGGTCGACATGATCACCTTCCCTGACGGCAAGCGCATGATCCTGCTGTCGGAAGGCCGCCTGCTCAATCTCGGCAACGCCACGGGCCATCCGAGCTTCGTCATGTCGGCATCCTTCACCAACCAGGTGCTGGCCCAGATCGAGCTGTTCACCAAGCCTGGCCAGTACCAGAACCAGGTCTATGTCCTGCCCAAGCATCTCGACGAAAAGGTCGCGCGCCTGCATCTCGACAAGCTCGGTGCCCGCCTGACCGAACTCTCCACGGAACAGGCTGCCTATATCGGCGTCACCCAGCAGGGCCCGTTCAAGCCGGAACACTACCGCTATTAACCAAAGCTGAATTTACTACCAGATATTGACGCCGGGCGATTGACATTTCGCCCGGCTTTATTTTTGCGCGGGATGCGCCTTCACGGCGATTCGGCGAGGGGTTATTGTCAGGTGATTCGCGACGCTTCCAACCTGAAGAGGGCACAGAGGGGCGCGCTTCAGGGCGGTCTTGCATTCAGGCGGCGGAGAGGACCAAGACATGCCGGGGCAACACCCGCACAAGGCGGGACGGGCCGTTTCCGGCGGCCACGACGATTCGAGGACCATCAGCTCCGCCATGACCGGCGGGAAGCTTCCATGGCGCGCCCGCGCAAGCATGTTTCTTGCCACTTCCGCGCTCGCCAGCCCGCTTCTTGGCGCGGTCGCGTATGCGCAAGCCACCGGTGCCATACAGGCTGGACCTTCCTTCAACACCGTCGAGGTGATGCAGCTCGCCATGTTCGCTGGCGTGATGGGGGCAGCGCTCCTGTCGGCCATCGTCCTCATCCGCGAACGGGCACGCACCTCGGCGGAGAATGTCGAGCTCCGGACCCGCGTCGCCGATGTCAACGCCGCCCTGCGGCGCTCCGAGGCGCTGCTCAACATGCGCGACCAGCGCGTGGTGGTCTGGGCCGCGGAAAACAAGAAGCCCGAACTCGTCGGCACTTTGCCGGTCGAGAGCGGCGCGCCGGAGGATCGGGCCGCTTTCCTCGCCTTTGGTCGTTGGCTGATGCCGCGCTCCGCGGCTGCGCTTGAGCATGCCGTTGCGGCGTTGCGGGAGAAGGCGAAGTCGTTTGATCTCGTCATCGAATCGCAGGCGGGCGCACCGCTCGAAGTGCATGGGCGCAAGAGCGCCGCGCATGTGCTGGTGCGTTTCGTCTCGCTTTCCGAGACGCAGCGCAGCCAGGCCAGGCTGAAAATCGAGAACCAGCGGCTCGCTGCCGACTACGAGACCATCATCGGTCTGCTTGATGCATTGAAGATGCCGTCATGGCTGCGTACCTCGGATGGACGGTTGAAATGGGTCAACCGCGCCTACGCCGAGGCGGTCGAAGCGGAAAACCCTGAAGCCGCTGTTCGCGATGCGAAGGAGTTCTTCGGCGGCCAGGCGCGCGAGGCCATCGCTGCCCAGCACAATTCGCGTCCGATCTTCGAACAGACGCTGTCCACCGTGATCGGCGGCGACCGCCGCATGTTCGCCGTGACCGATTTCGCTGCTTCCGACGGTTCGGCCGGGCTGGCCTACGACACCAGCGCCATTGAAACCATTCGCGGCGAATATGAGCGGACGGTGCGAAGCCATGCCGATACGCTCGACCAGCTCAACACCGCCGTTGCGATCTTCGATACCGACGAGAAGCTGCGCTTCTTCAACCAGGCGTTCCAGAAGCTCTGGGGTCTCGACAGCGGCTTTCTGCACAGCGCGCCCGACAATGCCCTGCTGCTCGACCGGCTGCGCAGCGAAGGCAAGATCGCCGAGCAGCCCGAATGGCGTCGCTGGAAGGAAGGCCTGCTCAGCGCCTATCGCGCCGTCGAATCGCAGGAACATTGGTGGCACCTGCCTGATGGAAAGACCATCCGCGTGGTCGCCAATCCGCAGCCCAAGGGCGGCGTGACCTGGGTCTTCGAGAACCTGACCGAGAAGATGGACCTCGAAAGCCGTTATCAGACCGCGGTTCGGGTGCAGGGCGAAACGCTCGACAACCTCGCCGAGGGCGTGGCCGTCTTCGGTCCGGACGGAAGGCTGAGACTGTCGAATCCCGCGTTCGCGGCACTCTGGGGATTGAGCGACGACGTCGCCAAGCCAAACGCACATGTCTCCGCGATCCGCGATCTCTGCAACCAGCGCGCCGCCGACAACCCCTGGGGAGGGTTCGTTGCCGCGATCACCGGCTTTGACGATGAGCGCAGCGACCGGCACGGCCAGACCGAACTCAACAACGGCAATGTACTGAGCTACGCCATGATCCCGCTGCCCAACGGGCAGGTGATGATGACCTTCGTCGATGTCACCGACAGCGTCCATGTCGAGCGGGCGTTGAAGGACAGGAACGAGGCGCTGGAAAAGTCCGACCAGCTCAAGAACGAGTTCGTGCAGCACGTCTCCTACGAATTGCGCTCGCCGCTGACCAACATCATCGGCTTCACCGAGCTTCTCGCGCTGCCGTCGACCGGGCCGCTGAACCCGAAGCAGCGCGAATATGTCGGACATGTCGGTTCATCGTCGGCGGTCCTGCTGACCATCGTCAACGACATACTCGACCTGGCCACGGTCGATGCCGGCATCATGCAACTCGACATTTCCGAAGTGCATGTCGACCGGACCATCAGTGCCGCCGCCGACCTGGTTGCCGACCGGCTCGAGGAGCACTCGATCAAGCTCAAGGTCGATGCCGTCGCTGCACCGAAGACATTCCATGGCGACGAGATCCGCATCCGCCAGATCCTCTACAATCTGCTGAGCAACGCCGTGAACTACGCGCCGCAGGCAAGCACCATCACGCTCTCTTGCCGCCAGCTTGCCGAAGGCGTGGAGTTCTCGGTTCACGATGACGGACCCGGCATGCCGCCGGACGTACTCGATTCGGTGTTCCGCCGCTTCGAGCCGCGAACCAATGGCGGGCGTCGTCGCGGTGCCGGCCTCGGCCTGTCGATCGTCAAGAGTTTCGTCGAACTGCATGGCGGCAGCGTCCGCATCGAGACCGGCAGGGACAAGGGTACGACCGTCATCTGTACCTTTCCCGACACGCCGGGCATCCGCGCCGCGGCCGAGTAACGGTTCTGATGCTGGAGCGTTTGCTAGCCGACGAAACGGAGACGGCGCGGTTGGGCGAGGATCTCGCAATGTCGCTGCGCCCCGGTGACGTGCTTGCCCTCAAGGGCGATCTTGGCGCCGGCAAGTCGACCCTGGCGCGAGCCCTGATCAGGGCACTGGCCGATGATGCCGGCCTTGATGTGCCGAGCCCGACCTTCACCCTCGTCCAGAGCTACGACACCCGTATTCCTGTCCATCATTTCGACCTCTATCGCCTGTCCTCCGCCGCCGAGATCGACGAGTTGGGCTTCGACGATGCGCTGGCGCAAGGTGCCGCCCTGGTCGAATGGCCCGAACGGGCAGAGGCCTATCTGCCGAAGACGACAATCCTGATCGAACTCGTCCATGATGGGGACGGCCGCCTCGCGCGATTCTCTGGACAAGACCCGGCTTTCGAACGCATAGCGCGGTCGCTCGCCATGCGCGACTTTCTCGAGCGCGCCGGTTGGGGCGAGGCGCGGCGACGCCATTTCATCGGCGACGCCTCGGCCCGCTCCTATGAAATCGTCTCGCTCGCCGGTTTTGCGCCACGCGTGCTGATGAACTCGCCAAGGCTGGTGCTTGGGCCGCCCGTCCGGGACGGCAAGCCCTATGCGGAGATCGCTCATACCGCGCAGTCCGTCTCGGCCTTCGTCGCCATCGACCGGGCGTTGGAAGCGGGCGACGTCAGCGTGCCCAAAATATACGCCGAAGATCAGGATCAGGGGTTTCTCCTGCTCGATCATCTGGGCTCCGAAGGGTTTCTTGGCGGGGAGGGCCAGCCCGTGGCCGAGCGCTATGCCGCCGCGGCCGAACTGTTGGCCATGATGCATGGGAGGCAATGGCCCGATCGGATGGAAATCGGCCATGGCGCCTTCCACCATGTGCCGCCCTTCGATCGGGCCGCGATGATGATCGAAGCCGATCTGCTGGTCGACTGGTACGTGCCGGCGATTACTGGCAGCCCGGCAAGCGATGATCTGCGTGCTGGTTACCACCGCGAGTGGAATACGGCCCTCGACCGCCTGGGTGGCCGCGAATACACGCTGATGCTACGCGATTTCCACTCGCCCAACATCATCTGGCGCGGCGACCGCACCGGGCATGACCGGCTCGGCATCGTCGATTTCCAGGATGCGCTGATCGGCCCTTCGGCATATGACGTCGCATCGCTCGCCATGGACGCTCGCGTCACCATGTCGCCGGACATCGAGAAGCGGACGCTCGACGCCTATGTCGCCGCGCGCCACGCGGCCGGCGCCTTCGATGAAGCAAGCTTCCTGGAAGCCTATGCAATCATGGCGGCGCAGCGCAATTCCAAGATCCTCGGCATTTTCGTCCGCCTCGAAAAGCGCGACGGCAAGCCCTATTATCTGAAACACCTGCCGCGCATCCGCGACTATCTGCGGCGGGCGCTGTCCCATCCGGCGCTGGCCAGTCTACGGGATTTCTACAGCGAGCACGGCCTGCTGGAGGAGCGAGCGCTGTGACTGCAAGGCCGGACACCGCGATCGTACTTGCCGCCGGGCTGGGCAAGCGCATGCGGCCGATCACCGACGCCATTCCGAAACCTTTGGTCAGGATAGCCGGCAAGACCTTGCTCGACTGGGGCCTCGACGGCCTGGCTGCCGTCGGTGTCGGCAAGGCCGTGGTCAACGTCCACTATCTTCCCGAACAGATCATCGCCCATGTCGCGGCGCGCCAGGCCCCGCGCATCGTCATTTCCGACGAAAGCGAGCGGCTTCTCGATTCCGCCGGTGGTATCGTCAAGGCGCTGCCGGAGCTCGGCCAGCAGCCCTTCTACATCCTCAACGCCGACACGTTCTGGATCGACCAGGGCCCCCTCAATCTCGGCCGCCTCGCCCTTGCATGGGACGCGGCGAAAATGGATATTCTGCTGATGCTGGCTGATCTCCATCAAGCAACCGGACACTGCGGCAGCACCGATTTCCTGGTGGCGCCGGACGGCGCCTTGCGGCGCGCAAAAGGCGATCCGGCGGGCCTGATCTATGCCGGGGCGGCGATCGTCCATCCGCGTTTGTTCAAGGATGCGCCGGCCGGGCCGCACTCGCTCAACGCCTATTTCGACACGGCCATCGCCGCCGGCCGCCTGTTTGGCATGCCGATGCACGGCCATTGGATCACCGTAGGCACGCCCGATGCCATTCCGCTCGCCGAAGCGGCGGTCGCCGACGCGCTAACCGAGTCACGATGAGCGGCCCAAGCCGCGTTTTCTCGATCCCGCCCGGAGCGCCGTTTCTGCCGACGCTTGCCGAAGCGCTGCTTGGCGGCCGTCTCGTTCCGGGCTTTCGTTTCGATGGCGACCCGCTCGCTCTGGCCGATGTCACCATCTACGTGCCGACCCGCCGTGCCGCGCGGGCCTTGCGGGGGGTATTCGTCGACATGCTGGGTGGCCGTTCGGCCATCCTGCCGGTCATCCGCCCGCTCGGCGAGTTCGACGAGGATGAAGCGGCCTTCGAGGCCGAGGCATCCGCCGCGATCGATCTTGCCCCACCGATCGCCTCCATCGAGCGGCTGCTGCTGCTCGCGCCGCTGGTTCGCGCCTGGAAGCGCCGCTTGCCCGCGCATGTCGCTGCAATGTTCAACGAGGAAGTCGTCGTGCCGGCCTCCTCCGCCGACGCGATCTGGCTGGCGCGCGATCTCGCGGCGCTGATGGACGAGATCGAGACCGAAGGCGCCGACTGGACAAAGCTTGGCGACCTGGCAACGGGGAACCTTGCCGGGTGGTGGCAGGTGACGCTCGATTTCCTGGGCATAGTCACCGACGCCTGGCCGAAATTCCTGGCCGAGAATGACCGATCCAATCCGGCGGCCCATCGCAGCGCCCTGATCGAGCACGAGGCGACGCGGTTGCAACGCAATCCGCCTGCCGGTCCGGTCATTGCCGCTGGCTCCACCGGTTCCATCCCCGCCACCGCCGAATTGCTTTCCGTCATCGCCCGTCTGCCGAGCGGCGCCATTGTCCTGCCTGGCCTCGACCGCAAGCTGGATGAGCCGTCCTATCAGGCCATTGCCGCGCCCGGCGCGCGCCCGGCCCTGCTTGGCCATCCGCAATACGGCTTGGCACGACTGATCGGCAAGATCGGCGTCCTGCGCGCCGATGTCGACGAGATCGGTGTCGTGCCGAGACCGCTGGCGCTTCGCGCCGCCCTGATTGGCGAAGCCTTGCGGCCCGCCGAAACCACCGAGCTCTGGGCGCGGACACGCGCCGACTTCGATGCCGGTGACATTACCGAAGCGTTCGCCGACGTGACGCTGCTGGAAGCTGCCAGCGAACGCGACGAGGCCGTGGCGATCGCCATCGCGCTCAGGCGTGCCGTCGAACAGCCCGGCCAGCGTGCCGCGCTCGTCACCGGCGATCGTGCACTGGCGCGGCGTGTCTCGTCCGAACTTCTGCGTTTTGGCGTGGTCGCCGACGATTCGGGCGGCGCGCCGCTCGCCAACACGCCGGCCGCCAGCCTGCTCAGGCTGGCGCTTCAGGCCGTGTTCCGGCCCGGCGATCCCATCGGCCTGCTGTCGCTGCTGAAACATCCCCTGCTTGGCCTCGGCCTCGACCGGGCAACAGTCCGCCACGCGGCCGGGATCATCGAACTGGTGGCCCTGCGTGGCGGCACGGGGCGCCCCGACATCGCATCATTGCCGGATCTGTTCGAGGCCCGGCTCACCGGTCTCGGTGGCGACAGCCGCGCGCCCTTCTGGTTCTCGCGCCTGACCGTTGGGGGCATCGAGCAGGCGCGCGACCTGCACAAGCGCCTTGCGGATGCATTGGCGCCGCTGGCCGCCCTGCGCGGCCAGCCAGAGGCCGATCTTGCCACGCTGGTCCGCACAAGCGTCACCACGCTCGAAAGCCTTGGCAGGGCGGCGGATGGCAGCCTGAGCGAACTCTATGCGGGCGACGCTGGTGAAAAGCTGGCCGACCTGCTGCGCGGGCTGGTCGCGGCATCGGCCACGTTCACCTTCGCGGCCGACGAATGGCCGGATGTGATGGACGCGCTGATCGCGCCGGAGACAGTCAAGCCGGCGCAAGGCACTGATCGCAACATCGCCATCTGGGGTGCGCTGGAGGCCCGCCTGCAGAACGTCGACACGCTGGTCATCGGCGGCCTCAACGAAGGTGTCTGGCCGCGCAAGCCGGAAAGCGATCGGTTCATGTCGCGGCTGATGAAAACCGGCATCGATCTTGAACCGCCCGAACGGCGCATTGGCCTTGCCGCGCATGATTTCCAGATGGCCATGGGCGCGCGGAAAGTCGTGCTGTCACGCTCGGCCCGCTCGGGCGACGCACCTGCCGTTCCGTCGCGCTGGCTGCAGCGTATCCTCACCTTCATGGGTGGGGATCACGCGGCGGTGCTTCGCCGGCGTGGCGACGAATTGCTGGCTTGGGCGCGTGCGCTCGATGCCTGCGAAAAGCAGGATTTCGCGCCGCGCCCACAGCCGAAGCCGCCGCTGGCGGTACGGCCACGGCATTTTTCGGTCACCGAGATCGAGACGCTGCGCCGCGACCCCTACGCGGTCTATGCCCGCCGGATTCTGCGCCTGATGCCGCTCGATCCAGTGATACGCGATCCGGGCGCCGCCGAACGCGGCACGCTGTTTCACGCCATCCTGCATCTGTTCTCGGCGAAAGTGGCCGATCCGCGCTCGGCCGACGCACTGGACGGGCTCATCGCCGCCGGACGGGCCTGCTTTGCCGAGGCAGCACTTCCTGCTGATGTCGAGGCCGTGTGGTGGCCGCGTTTCGAGAAGCTTGCCGACAGCATCATCGAATGGGAACGGCCGCGCCGCTGCCGTGGCGCGCCGGCATGCCGAGGAGCGTGCCGAAAAGACTGGCGTCGGCAAGTCCGGTATTACGCTGTCCGGCTACGCCGATCGCATCGACCTCCTGGCCGGCGGCATGGCTGATATCCTGGACTACAAGACCGGCTCATCGCCCTCCAAGGCGCAGGCGCATACGCTTCTGGCGCCGCAACTGGCGCTCGAAGGCGCGCTGCTCAGGCGCGGCGCCTTCAAGGGGCTTGGCGTGCGCGAGCCGTCGCAACTGGCTTTCGTCAGGCTGAAGCCGAATGGCGAGGTGTTCGAGGAATCGATCCTCGACTACAACCGCAAGCCGCGAACCGCCACCGATCTCGCAGAAGAGGCCTGGGCGCGGCTGGAGCAGCTGTTGATCCACTATGCCGACCCGGCGACCGGCTATCTGTCGCGCGCGCTGCCGTTTCGCGAGGGTGAGACCGATGGCGACTATGACCATCTCGCCCGTGTGCTCGAATGGTCGGCCGGCGGCGATGCCGGTGACGAAGGAGGGGAGGCATGAAGAAGGCCTATCCCATTCCAACCGACACGGCGGCCAGCCAGGCGAGCGCCGCCGATCCCAACAATTCTGCCTGGGTGTCGGCCAATGCCGGCTCCGGCAAGACCCATGTGCTGGCCCAGCGCGTCATCCGGCTTCTGCTTGGTGGCACCGATCCGTCGAAGATACTGTGCCTCACCTACACCCGCGCCGCCGCCGCCAACATGTCGAACCGCGTGTTCTCGACGCTGTCGGAATGGACCACGCTTGGCGATGACGACCTGGCGACCAGGGTCGAGGCCCTGGAGGGGCGGCGGCCCGGTAGCGACACCATGCGCCGGGCGCGCCGGCTGTTCGCCGAGGCGCTGGAAACGCCGGGCGGGCTGAAGATCCAGACCATCCACGCCTTCTGCGAATCGGTGCTGCACCAGTTCCCGCTCGAGGCCAACATCGCCGCGCATTTCGAGATGCTCGACAGCCAGATGGAGGCGTCGCTGTTCGCGACAGCCCGCCGCGAGATGATCTCGGGCACCACGGCGGGCGATTTGACGCTCGCCGAGGCTTTCGCCACGGTCCTGGAGCGTGGCGGCGAAGCCGGGCTCGATGCATTGCTTGGCGAGATCGTGCGCAAGCGCGACGGCCTGCGCGGCTTCATCGACGCGGCCGGGCAGGGAGGCAACGACTTTCAGGCCCTGTTCGACGAGTTTCATTTCCGTGCCGGCGTGGCCGCCGAGGACATAGCGGCGTCGGTCTGGCCGCTGCCCGGCTTCCTGGCGGATTATTTCGCCGGCTTCGCCCAGGCGGCGGAGGCGGCTGACGCCCGTATCGTCCTGAACAACATCTTGCCCTATGCGCGGCTGGCTTTCGCCGAAAGCGATCCGGTGCGCCGCCTGCAATTGCTTTCCAGGGCTTTCCTCAAGGCCGATGGCGATGCCTACGATCCGGCAAAGACCTTCAAGAAGGCCCTGGTCGATCGGCTGCCGGACCTGGCGGAGCGCTATCTTTCGGCAACCGGCGCCATCGTCGAGACCGTCGACCGGCTGGCGTTGTTCCGCATGCTGGAGGGCACGCGCGCCGCGCTGACCATCGCCGACTGGCTGATCGCCCGCTACGAGCAGCTGAAGCGCGGGCGCGGCTTCCTCGACTTCAACGATCTCATCACCCGCACGGTCAACCTCCTGGCCCGGCCGGACGCCGGCCCCTGGGTGCAATACAAGCTCGACCAGGGCATCGACCACATCCTGCTCGACGAGGCGCAGGACACAAGCCCCGACCAGTGGGAGGTGGTGAAGCGGCTGGCCGAGGAGTTCTTTGCCGGCCAAGGCGCGCGCGACGGCGTCCATCGTACGGTGTTTGCCGTCGGCGACGAAAAGCAGTCGATCTATTCTTTTCAAGGCGCGGCACCCGATTCTTTTGCCGACTCCAGGCTTTTGTTTGCCGGGCGCGTGCGGGAAGCCAATGCTTCCTTCGCCGATCTCAAGCTGACCTGGTCGTTCCGCTCGACGGATGATGTGCTGGCCGCCGTCGATCGGGTCTTCGCCGACCCCGGCGTGCGGCGCGGGATCAGCCATGATCCCGATCCGCTGGATCACAAGGCGATCCGCAATGACGCGCCGGGCTATGTCGAGGTCTGGCCGTCGGTCGGCGCCGATGTCGTCGACGAACCCGATGACTGGGCGCAGGCCATCGACCATGCCCATGCGCCGGCGGTTCGCGTGGCCGAAAACGTCGCCGCGACCATTGCCGGCTGGATCGGCTCCGGTGAGGTCATCGAAGGCCGTGGCAAGACGCTTCGCCCCGGCGATGTGCTGGTTCTCGTGCGCAAGCGCGATCGCTTCGTCCACGCGCTGACGCGGGCGTTGAAGCGCCGCGACATCCCGGTCGCTGGCGCCGACCGGCTGAGCTTGCCCGGCCACATCGCCGTGAAGGACCTGATCGCGCTCGGCCATTTTCTCATCCAACCGCAGGATGACCTGTCGCTCGCGGCCGTGTTGCGCAGCCCGATCTTCGATGTTTCCGAAGAAGTGCTTTTCAGGCTTTCCGGTGAAAGGCTGCCGGGTCTTTCGCTCATCGCCTCGTTGCGTCAGCATGCCGGCGAAAATGCTGGTCTGGCTGACATCGTCAGCCGGCTCGACACCTGGAGCGGCGAGGCCGCCTTCAAGCCGGTGTTCGAATTCTATGCCGGCATGCTTGCCCGCGACCGGCTGCGCAAGAAGATGATCGCCCGGCTGGGACCTGAGGCCGGTGACATACTCGACGAGTTCCTGAACTTCTGCCTGGCCGAGGAGCGGACCGGCCTGCCTGGGCTGGAATCCTTCCTGGCCACGCTGGAGAACGCCGGTCCCGAGATCAAGCGCGAGATGGACCAGACCCGCGACGAGGTTCGCGTCATGACCGTCCATGCCGCCAAGGGCCTGGAGGCGCCGGTGGTGTTTCTGGTCGATGGCGGTTCCGCGCCTTTCAGCGACCAGCATCTGCCGAGACTGATGCCCTTCGAAGGCTCTGGCAGGTACTGGAATGGCAAGGGTTACCTGTGGCGCTCGGCCAGCGACGTCGCCAATGGTTTTTCGAAGGCCGCCGCCACGCGTGCCCGCGACCTCGCGGATGATGAGTACCGCCGGCTGCTCTATGTCGGGATGACCCGCGCCGAGGATCGGCTGATCGTCTGCGGCTATCACGGCAAGCGGGCGCCGAACGCTGGCACGTGGCATTCGATCGTCAGCCGTGCGCTGGTCGGTGCCCCTGAAAGCGAACAACGCGCCCATCCCGCCAATGGCGACCCCGTGCACCGGTTTCATGTGACCAAGCTGCCGCCCGTAGCCCTGGCATCCGGCGGGGAAACCCGGCCGGCGGAGGATTTCGAACCGTTGCCCGCGGCTCTGTTCCAGCCCTTGCCGCCTTACGAGGACCTGCCACGGCCGCTGTCGCCATCCGGTGCCTCGGCCCTCATCGAGGAGGAAAAACAGGGAGAGGTCGATACAAGTTCACCAGTGCTCGACATCGAGGCCGAGCCGGGCTTTGCCGTGATGCGCGGTCTGGCGCTGCACAAATTGCTGCAGATGCTGCCCGGGGTTGCGGAAAGTGAACGCCAGGGCGCGGCGGAACGCTATCTCGTCCGCGCCGGTGCGCAATGGACGGATATCGAGCGGGAAAAGGCCTTGGCCTCCGTGGCGGGGATCCTCGCCGACACCCGCTTCGAACAACTGTTTGCGCCATCGTCGCGCGCGGAAGTCTCCATCATGGGCAGTCTCGAGGTGAAGGGGAGGACGCGATCGATCTCCGGCAAGATCGACCGGTTGGCGGTGACACCGGACAGGGTATCGATCGTCGACTACAAGACCAACCGGCCGGCGCCTGCCACTCTGGCCGATGTGCCCGCCGCCTATACCCTGCAGCTGGCGCTCTATCGCGCGCTGCTGCAGCCGCTTTACCCGGGACGAGAGGTTTCGGCGGCCTTGCTGTTCACCGAGGCGCCGAGGCTGATCGAGTTGCCGGCACAGGCAATGGACGATGCTCTTGCTCGACTCACAGGAGCGTGACACAACACCTGCTTGAAGAAGGGCACGGACACCACCACATTTGGTGGGACAAAAACTTTCGAAAGGATTCCGCATGACCACCGTCAAGGTCGATAAGAGCAATTTCCAGACCGATGTGCTTAACGCCAGCGTACCGGTCGTCGTCGATTTCTGGGCGGAATGGTGCGGCCCCTGCAAGATGATCGCGCCGGCACTGGAAGACATCGCCAACGAACTTGGCGCCAAGGTGAAGATCGCCAAGCTGAACATCGACGAGAATCCCGAGTTGGCCGCACAGTTCGGCGTGCGCTCGATCCCGACGCTGATGATCTTCAAGGGCGGCGAAGTCGCCGACATGAAGGTAGGCGCCGCGCCCAAGACCGCGCTGTCGCACTGGATCAATGGCAGCCTCGCCTGATCCATCTGAAATTCAGAACAAAAAGCCCGGCCTCGCGCCGGGCTTTTTGTTGGCGTCACTTACAGCGCCGCGCGTCCTTCGGACGCGCAAGGGACGCTGTAGCAACTGGATTGGCGCATGATCCTTCAGAAAATCGATTCCTATTTCTGGGTCATGCGCTGGGCCGCTCTGGCCCTCACATCAGGGCACTCCATGTCATCTGTTGGCAGCAGAAGCAGGGAGAAACGATATGACCGGATCCGCCAAGGCAACCGTCTTCATCGACAATGAGCGCGTCATCGTCACCGAATACCGCTTCGCGCCGGGTGACAACACCGGCTGGCACCGCCACGGCCACGACTATGTCGTGGTGCCGCTGATGGACGGCAAGGTGAAGCTGTTGACCAAGGACGGCGAGTCCTTTGCCGAAATGAAGAAGGGTGCGCCCTATTTTCGCAAGGAAGGCGTCGAACATGACGTCATCAGCGCCAATGAGGGCGAATACGCTTTTATCGAGATCGAGCTGAAATAGCGCTGCTAAGGTCGTCTCTGGCGACCCTACGTTGGCGGCGTGCCGTTCTCGGCCAGGACCGCGCCGGCCAGGTACAATGACCCGCCGATCAGGATGCGTGGTGCCGGGCCGTCCCAGGTGTCGCGCAGCAGCATCAGCGCGCTGGCGACGGAACTCACCGGTTCGGCCGACAGGCCGGCCTCCGTGGCGCGGATCGCCAACTCATCATTCGGCACGCCGGCGTCGCTCATGCTCACCGGCACCGTATAAACGTGACGTGCCAGCCCCTTGAAGGCGGCGAAATAGCCACTCTGGTCCTTGGTGTTGATCATGCCTGAGATGAGGAAGAGCGGACGCGGGTTCTTTTCTTCCTGCTCGGCCAGCGCTTCGGCAACGACGACGCCGGCGCCCGGATTGTGCCCACCGTCCAGCCAGATGTCGGCGCCCTTCGGCGCCAGCTCCGCCAGCCTGCCCTGCGCCAGCTTCTGCATCCGGCCGGGCCAGGCGACGTTTGTCATCGCCTTTTCGGCGGCGCGATGGCTGATCTGGAAACCCGCCGCCTTGACCGCCGCGATCGCCGCGGCCGCATTGGCGAACTGATGGCGCCCCGGCAGGCGTGGCGGCGGCAAGTCCATCAACCCGTCCTCGTCCTGGTAGACCATGCGGCCGTTTTCCTCATAGGCGAGGAAATCCTGGCCGTAGACGAAGTCGGGGCAGTCGAGCCGCTCGGCGGTTTCGATGAGAACCTGCTGCGCCGTCTCGCTTTCCTGGGCGCCGATGACAACTGGGCAGCCGCGCTTCATGATCCCGGCCTTTTCGGCGGCGATCAGCTCGACCCGGTCGCCAAGATAGGCCTCGTGATCGAGCGACACCGGCATGATCACCGAGACGGCCGGCTCCTTGACGACATTGGTGGCATCGAAGCGGCCGCCGAGACCCACCTCGATGATGGCGGCGTCCGCCGGATGTTCGGAAAACAGGATGAAGGTGACAGCGGTCAGGATTTCGAAGACGGTGATCTTCTGGCCTTCATTGGCCTTGGCTACACGGGCGATGGCTTCGGCGAAGACCTTGTCCTCGACCAGTTTGCCACCGCCATCGGCGGCCAGCCGGTAGCGTTCGTGCCAGCTCACCAGATGCGGCGAGGTGTGGACATGGACGCGATAGCCGGCGGACTCGAGCAGGGCCCGTGAAAAGGCGGCGCAGGAGCCCTTGCCGTTGGTTCCGGCGATGTGGATCACCGGCGGCAGCCGGTCCTGCGGATTGCCCAGTCGTTCCAGCAGCCGCGTAATGCGGTCGAGCGAAAGGTCGAAGCCCTTCGGGTGAAGGGCCATCAGGGCTTCGATTTCGCGGTCGGCGGCGAGCGTCGTCATGGAAGAGTCCTAGGATGGCCCCGAAGACCGGAATCGGTTTCGAAAAGGACCGTGGCAATCAAAAGCTACAGCGCCACGGCCCTGGTGCGATCGCGGCTCGCGGCGTTTCGTGTCGCGTCAGGCCTGCGGCCGTGCTTCCGCGGAGACCACCGCCGGCGGCAGGATTTCCGGCTCCAGCGGCTTTTGCTCCTCGGGCATCTTGAGCAGCATTTTCAGCAACCGCGCGATCGTCTCGCGCATCTGTAGCCGCGACACCACCATGTCGACCATGCCGTGATCCATCAGATATTCGGAGCGCTGGAAGCCGTCCGGCAGTTTTTCCCGGATGGTCTGCTCGATAACGCGCGGTCCGGCAAAGCCGATCAGCGCGCCGGGTTCGGCGATGTGCACGTCACCCAGCATGGCATAGGAAGCAGTCACGCCGCCCGTGGTCGGGTTGGTCAGGACGACGATGTAGGGCAGGCCGGCTTCCTTCAGCCGGTCGACGCCGACCGTGGTCCTCGGCAGCTGCATAAGTGACAAAATACCTTCCTGCATGCGCGCGCCGCCCGAGGCCGCGAACAGGATCAGCGGCCGCTTGCGCTGCAGGGCCACTTCGAAACCGTGCACAATGGCGTCACCGGCGGCCATGCCGAGCGAGCCACCCATGAAGGCGAAGTCCTGCACCGTCACCACCACGGGCAAGCCTTCGATGGTCCCCAGCGCATTGATGATCGCATCTTCCAGGCCGGTCTTGGCCTTGGCGTCCTTCAGCCGGTCGACATAGCGTTTCTCGTCGCGGAACTTCAGTGGATCCTGCATGACCTTGGGGTTTTCCAGGGTCTCGTATTTGCCGTCATCGAAGAAGAATCTCAGCCGCTCCTTGGCCGAGATCTTCATGTGATGCCCAGAGGACGGGATGACGAACTGGTTCGACTCCAGATCCTTGTGGAAGACCATCTCGCCGGTTTCCGGATCCTTGATCCAGAGATTTTCCGGCATGTCGGTGCGCCGGCCGAGCATCGAGTTGATCCTCGGGCGAACGTAATTGGTGATCCAGTTCATCGCTTCGGCTCCTGTCCTGACGAAGAGTTAGTGCGTGTCGCCCAGAAATGGGAACCGTTTTGGGAAAACGACACGCGCAAACCTGATCTAGGAAGATTATTCGGCGGCAGCAAGGCGGGCGCCGCGCACACCCTGTGCAAGTCCGCTGACCAGCGTGGCGACCGCTTCGGCCGGGTCGGCGGTTTTCTCACCCTTAGGCCCCAGCACATTGGCGACCGCGTTGACGATTGCGGTGCCGACGACGACGCCGTCGGCCGACGCGCCGATGATGCGCGCCTGCTCGGCGGTCTTGACGCCGAAGCCAACGCAGACCGGCAGGTCGGTATGGCCCTTGATACGCTTCACCGCAGCCGCCACCTTGCCGGTATCGGCAAGCGCCGAACCGGTAATGCCGGTCATCGACACGTAATAGACGAAGCCCGACGTGTTCTGCAGCACCTTGGGCAGGCGCTTGTCGTCGGTGGTCGGTGTCGCCAGCCGGATGAAATTGATGCCGGCCTTCAGCGCCGGAATGCACAGTTCCTCGTCCATCTCCGGCGGCAGGTCGACGACGATCAGTCCGTCGATGCCGCTGGCCAGCGCATCCTTGAGGAAACGGTCGACGCCGTAAACGTAGATCGGGTTGTAGTAGCCCATCAGCACGATTGGCGTTTCATTGTCGCCGGTGCGGAATTCCGACGCCATCTTCAGCGTCTTGGCCAGTGTCTGGCCGGCCTTCAACGCGCGCAGGCCTGCAGCCTGGATCGCCGGGCCGTCGGCCATCGGGTCGGAGAAGGGCATGCCGAGCTCGATGATGTCGGCCCCGGCCTTGGGCAGCGCCTTCATGATCGACAGCGAGGTGTCGTAGTCGGGGTCGCCGCCCATGAAATAGGTGACGAGCGCCGGGCGGCCTTCGGTCTTCAGCTTCGCCATGCGGCGGTCGATGCGGGTGGTCATGATCAGATCTCCATGCCCAGCATCGAGGCCACCGTATGCACGTCCTTGTCGCCACGGCCGGACAGGTTGACGATGACGATCTGGTCCTTGTCCATGGCCGGCACGATCTTCACCGCATGCGCGATGGCGTGTGCCGATTCCAGTGCCGGAATGATCCCCTCGACCCGCGTCGTCAGCTTGAAAGCCTCCAGCGCCTCATCGTCGAGGATCGGCACATACTCAACGCGGCCGCTGTCGCGCAGCCAGGAATGCTCGGGACCGACACCGGGATAATCGAGGCCGGCCGAGATCGAATGGCCGTCCATGATCTGCCCGTCGGCATTCTGCAGCAGATAGGTACGGTTGCCGTGCAGGACGCCCGGCGAGCCGGCATTCATCGAGGCGCAATGCTCGATGCCGTCGAGACCGCGTCCGCCGGCTTCGATGCCGATGATGCGAACATCCTTGTCGTCAAGGAAAGGATGGAACATGCCGATGGCGTTCGAGCCGCCGCCGACGGCGGCGATGATCGTGTCCGGCAGCCGGCCTTCCTGTTCGAGGATCTGGGCGCGTGCTTCGATGCCGATGACAGACTGGAACTCGCGCACCAGTTCCGGGTACGGGTGTGGGCCAGCGGCGGTGCCGATCAGATAGTAGGTGTCCTCGACATTGGTCACCCAATCACGAAGGGCTTCGTTCATGGCGTCCTTCAGCGTGCCGTGACCGGCGGTCACCGGCCGTACCTCGGCACCCAGCAGCTTCATGCGGAACACGTTGGGGCTTTGGCGGGCGACGTCGGTCGCGCCCATATAGACGACGCAGGGAAAGCCGAACCGGGCCGCCACCGTGGCCGATGCAACACCGTGCTGGCCTGCACCGGTTTCGGCAATGATCCGCTTCTTGCCCATGCGCTTGGCCAGCAGGATCTGGCCGAGGCAGTTGTTGATCTTGTGCGAGCCGGTGTGGTTCAGGTCCTCGCGCTTGAAATAGACCTTGGCGCCGCCCCCGAGGCCCTTCGCCGAGGAAACCTCACGAAGATGTCTGGTCAGGCCTTCGGCGAAGTAGAGCTTCGACGGGCGCCCGGCATAGTGTGTCGACAGGTTCTGCAGTTCGGCCTTGAAATCCGGATCGTTCTTGACCTCGTTCCAGTTCCGTTCGAGGTCGAGGATCAGCGGCATCAGCGTCTCGGCGACGAAACGCCCGCCAAAGATGCCGAACATGCCCTGTTCGTCGGGTCCGGTGCGGAAGGAATTGGGTGTCGCCGGCTTGTTCATCGCCGATCTCCTACGTCCTGATGTGCGGCATGCCTTTGTCGGAAAACCGGTTCCCGGTCTTCCGCGGCATGCCCTGGTTCGATCCGTCAGGCGGCGCGATTGTCGGTCGCTGCCCTGACGGCCCGGAAAAACTGTTCTATCAGCGCCGGATCCTTGACGCCCGGCGCACTTTCCACGCCCGACGAAATGTCTATTCCGGGCGGGTTTGCTAGCCGAAGGGCATCGCCGATATTGGCGACGTTGAGCCCACCGGAAAGCATGTAATCGACGCCAGCGTCAAGGCCGGTGAGAATATGCCAATCGAAAGAGACGCCGTTGCCGCCCGGCAGCTCGGAACCTTTCGGCGGCTTTGCATCGAACAGGAAGCGATCGGCAATGCCGGTGAAGGGGGCAATCCGCTCCAGATCGGCGGCCTCGCTGACCGACAGCGCCTTGATCACCGGCAGGCCGTAACGCGCCTTCACCTCGGCCACCCGTGCCGGGCTTTCCGAGCCGTGAAGCTGCAGCATGTCGGGACGCATCTTTTCGACGATCCCGTCCAGGAGCGCATCGCTGGCGTCGACCGTGACGGCGACCGCGCTGGCCTTGCCGGTCGCGGCTTCACGCAGGAGGCCCGCGTCCGAAGGCTCGATGAAGCGCGGGCTCTTGGCGAAGAAAATAAAGCCGACATGGCTGGCCCCGCCGGCCAATGCCGCGGCCATTGCCTCGTCGGTCTTCAACCCGCAGATCTTGATGTCGAGCGCCATGGCGCGGGAATTGGCACGAAACGGCTAAAGAGTCGAGAAAAAGCGCATGTTTGCCGGCAACGCCAAAGGCGCTACCTATGGACGAACACGACGCAAGGCGGGAGCACAATCATGGCAGACAGAACCGTTGCCGAACTCAGTCAGAAGATCGCGCAGGCGCGCGAGGTCATCGCCCATCTGATGGACAAGGCCGCCTTCAACGGCGCCGAGGCGCACCGCGCCCTCGACTATTTCGGCGGCGATGCCTTCGACAGCAACTTCCTGCCATGGCCGCACCATCCCGATGAGGGGCTGAAGCCCAGCGAACTCAACGCCAGCAATGATGATTGAATTGAATGGACGCAAGTTTAGGCGGGCCCATCTGACTACTCGAACACGATCGCCTGCAGCGCGCCGCCATTGCGCTTCAGCCAGGCCTTGCAGCGCTCGGTGTCCGGGCAAAGCTCTTTGCACAGAGCCCAGAAGTCCGGGCCATGGTTCATCTCCTTGAGGTGCGCCACCTCATGCGCGACGAGGTAATTTATCACCGGCGCCGGCGCCATCATGATGCGCCAGGAAAACGACAGGCTGCCATCGGAGGTGCACGAGCCCCAGCGGCTTGACGTGTCCTTGAAGCGGATCGCCTTGGCCCGCTTGCCCAACGCCCCGGTGTGTTTCACCACCAGTGCCTCGATCTCGCGCTTGGCTTCGCGCTTCAGGAAGTCGGCGATGCGGCGCGGCAGGTGTATGCGGTCGCCATGGACGACCAGCGTCGGCCCAGCGCCGCTATTCTCGACCGAGACCGTGCCGCGCTTGCCCGGTTCATGCATGACGAGATGCGGTACGCCGCGCAGGGGTATCTTGATGCCGGGCCGCACTTGCGGCCGGTCGGGCACCTTGGCCAGCCGCTGCTCCAGCCAGCCCTGATGCCGATGCAGGAATTTCTCCACCTCGCCCCGGCGCAGGCCGGGTGGGACGGTGATGCGCAGGCCGCGACCGCCGGAATCTATGCGCAGCGTCAGTCGTCGCGCGCGGTCGTTTTCGACGATCTTGAGCGGCAGCGAGCGGCCCGCGACAACATGCTCGCGCTCCTCGACCGGCGCGGGCTTGGGCTTGGTCGGATTGCGGAAGAAGCCGAAGGACATTGGCGCAACGTTACGCGATTCGAGGAAACGAGTAGAACAGAAAAGAAACGGCGTCGCTTTCGCGACGCCGCCATCTGTGGAGTGGCCGGTCGCTGGTCTCAGTCGTCGAGCAGGCCAGAGCCCTTGCCGCCACGCTTGGTGGTCGTCGTGTCCGTCGTCGTGGGAGCCGTCGACTTGTTGCGATTCGCCATGAAGCGATCGAACTCGTCCTGGTCCTTGGCGCGGCGCAATTCGCGGGCATACTCGTCAAACTGGGTCAGCATCTCGTCGAGCTTGCGGCGCTCTTCGTTGAGCCGTTCGAGTTCCTTTTCACGCCAGTCGTCGAAAGCCACGTTGCCGGTACGGGCGGAACCATGGCCCCAGCGCGCGGCCTTGTCGGAACCGCGGCGGCAGCCGGCGAAGATGCCGTCCGTTGCCCGGTTGACGTCGCGCTTGAAGCCATCAAGCCGGTCGCCCCAGATTATGTAGGCAAGCATGGCGAAGCCGAGCGGCCAGAACACCATGAAGCCGATGACCATCAACGCGATGGTCGCCGGCGTCCAGGCCGGACGGATCAGTGCGGATGTGTTCATTTTCTCCGATTCCTTCGGTTGGAGACAGCCATCTGGCTGCGTGGAATCGAAATGGGATCGGGAAAACGGCGATTCAAGACAGCTTCAGCCAAAACCGGACAAGGGCCTGAAATGATTATCGCTTTTTGAGTATATCGAGGAAAAGCAATGCCAACCCCGCGATCAGGCCCCAGAATGCCGCGCCGACGCCGAACAGTGTCAGCCCCGATGCGGTGACGACGAATGTGACGGTGGCGGCCATGCGCTCACCCTCGTCCTTCAGCGCGATCGACAGCGCATTGGCCAGCGACGCCATCAGCGCCAGGCCGGCGACCAGCACGATCAGGCTTTGCGGCAGGACGGCGAAGATCGCCACCAGCGAAGCGCCGAATATCGCGAAGATGAGATAGGCAAGCGCATAGAACGGCCCTGTCTTCCAGCGCTCGGCGGGGTCCGGGTGGACGTCGGGTCCCGTGCAGATCGCCGCCGAGATCGCCGCCAGATTGGTGGTCGCGGCACCGAACGGCGCCGACAATAGCGAAAAAAGGCCGGTGACGCCGATCAGCGGACCGGGCTCGGGGTCGTAGCCGGCGGCGCGCAGCACCGCGAGGCCCGACAGGTTCTGCGAGGCCATGGTGACGAGATAGAGCGGCAGCGCCAGGCCGATGATCGCCTTGGCGGTGAAGTCGGGTGCAATCAGCGTCAGTGT
The DNA here is from genome assembly GCF_020616515.1 of Mesorhizobium sp. PAMC28654. Classification (GTDB taxonomy): domain Bacteria; phylum Pseudomonadota; class Alphaproteobacteria; order Rhizobiales; family Rhizobiaceae; genus Mesorhizobium. Next base: position 3,447,380 of record NZ_CP085135.1, on the reverse strand, counting down.
CGACAGTTCGGGCGTTGGCAGGCCGCCGACACGACCGGTCAGGAAGGCGGCGAGGCCGCCGCCGACCAGCACCGCCAGCACCGACAGCGCCGGATTGAACAGGCGGATGACGAAGAAGGCGGCGATCAGCGGCAGGATCAGCCATGGATCTGCCGGGACGGCTTTCACCGCGTTGAGGGCGAAGGTGACGACGATGCCGGCCAGCATTCCCGAGGCGACGGAAGGGGGTATCCTGGAGATGAGCTTCGTCAGTGGCCGAAACAGTCCGGTGGCGATCAGAAGGATGCCGGTGACGATGAAGGCGCCGACGGCCTCGCCCATCGAAAAGCCACTCGATGCAGCGATCAGCGCCAGTCCTGGCGTCGACCAGGCCGTGATGACAGGCATTTTCGTGCGCCATGACAGCCACAGGCTCTCTATCGCCATGGCCAGGCAGATTGCCGTTACCCAGCTCGCTGTTTCGATCTGCGTCGCGCCGACCGCCTTGGCGGCGGCAATGACAATGGCCAGCGTGCCGCCAAAACCGACGATCGCCGCGACGAAGGCCGATACGGGAATGGAAACGCGCATATGTCTTTACCCCGCCTGTCGTGTCATGGCGTCCACCGCGCGAACCAGCATGTCGAGATCCTGCGGCCGCGACAGCCGGTGGTCGCCGTCGGGAATGAGCGAAAGCGTCACGTCGTCGGCGGGCAGCAGGCTGACCAGCTTCAAGGCATGGCTTGCCGGCACGTCGGCGTCGGCCAGTCCCTGCAGGATGTGGACGGGGCAATGCGTGTCGATCGGCCCGGTCATCACCCGGTTGTTACGGCCATCCTCGATCAGGGCACGCGTATAGATATAAGGCTCGGTCGAATATTCCGACGATTCGCCAAAGAAGCCATTTTCCGCAAGGTCGTGCTTTTGCGCCTCGGTCAGCACCGGTTCGATCAGCTCGGCGGTGAAATCCGGCGCCGGCGCCAGCAGCACCAGGCCGGCGACACGGTCGTCTCCCGCCTTGCGCAACTCCTGCACCATGCGCAGCGCGATCCAGGCGCCCATCGACGAGCCGACCAGGATCTGTTTGCCCTTGGTAAAATGGCGCAAGACCGCGACGCTCTGCGAAAGCCATTTCGAGATCGTGCCATCGACAAAGGCGCCGCCTGATTCGCCATGGCCGGAATAGTCGTGGCGCAGGAAGGCGCGGCCTTCACGGCCTGTCCATTCCGACAGCACCTCGGCCTTGGTGCCCAGCATGTCGGATTTGTAGCCGCCGAGCCAGACAATGCCGGGCTCCACACCCGCGGCATGCCTGACGGCAATGCGCGATCCGTCGACGTCCAGAAAAATCGGGGCGGTCATGGCTTGTTCCCTCACTCCGGTCTTTTGACACAGGCTTGGCCGGTGCGAAAAGTGGCCTTGAGCTTTCTTTGCTTGGTACAGGCTCGCGATCAGGTGATTTCCTGTGAGCGCTGTGCTATTGACTCCGCCCGCGCGCTTACCACATTGGCGCATCCAGAGATTTGAACTGAAGAACCCTGAACGCAACGGCCAAGGAGACCACGACCATTCGCAGACCTTTCAAAGCAGCGGCGCCTACCAAGGATGGCCCGCGCTCCAACCGTGACATCCGGGTTCCCCGGGTCCAGCTTATCGACGCCGAAGGCCAGAACCGCGGCGATGTTTCCATCAACGACGCATTGCTGCTCGCCGAAGAGGCCGGTCTCGACCTGGTCGAGATATCGCCCAATGCGATACCGCCTGTCGTCAAGATTCTCGATCTAGGCAAGTTGAAATACGCCAACCAGAAGAAGGCGGCCGAAGCGCGCAAGAATCAGAAGGTCATCGAGATCAAGGAGATCAAGATGCGCCCGAACATCGACAGCCACGATTACGAGACCAAGATGAAGGCCGTTCGGCGCTTCTTCGAGGAAGGTGACAAGGTCAAGCTGACATTGCGCTTTCGTGGCCGCGAGATGGCGCATATGGAACTTGGCATGCAGCTTCTGAACAAGGTTCGCGAAGAGGTTGCGACCATCGCCAAGGTCGAGGCGGAACCGAAGCTCGAAGGCCGACAGATGATGATGGTGCTGGCGCCTCGCTAAAATCCGCCTGAATCGTGTTCCAAGGGCGTCCCGGCGATCGGCGGGACGCCTATTTTACAGGCCTCGCTGCGATCGCAGGCAACGTTCCTCGACGATCGGGATTCGACATGAGCGACAACGAAATCAAGTACGCGCTGGGCAACTATCAGCGGACGCGTAGGATCATGATCGCGGTGCTTGTTGTATTTCTGTTCGTTGTCTTGCTTGTCGGGCAGTCGTATTTTCCTCCCGACACGCCGGTACATGAGTTGCTGGAGACGTTCGGCGTCGTGCTGATCTTCCTCGGCATCATCGGCCGGCTGTGGGCGACGCTCTATATTGGTGGGCGCAAATCCGCCGAGGTGGTGTCCGGCGGGCCTTATTCGATCACCCGCAATCCGCTCTATTTGTTTTCGAGTATTGCCGCTTGTGGTGTCGGCGCGCAGCTTGGCTCGATCACCGCCACGATCGGCTTTGGCGTGATCTGCGCCGCGGCCTTCTATATCGTCATCTTGCGTGAGGAGAAATTCCTCAAGGAAGCGCTGGGTGCGCCATATCTGGCCTACATGGCGCGGGTGCCGCGCTTCTTCCCCAAGCTTTCGCTGTACGAGGAGGGGGATACCGGCAGCTTCAAGCCGCGGGTGCTCTTGATCACGCTGATGGACGGCCTGGTCTTCCTCGTGGCCCTGCCGGCCTTCGAACTGGTCGATGGCGCGCAGCAGGCGGGCATTTTGCCGGTGCTGTTCCGCTTTCCCTGAGGCGGACCCGGCGCGGGCCTCGAATGCCGCGCTTCCAGAACGAGCGGCGCGGTAGGTGTTGCGCGCCGGCTCACTTTGACGTATAGGACCGCCGTCTCGCGCATCCGCCTGAAAATAGGTTTTGTTTTTGGCGATCACGATGCGGGGGTTCAAGACATTAGAGCGACGCAAGGCGTTCTAAGAAAAACCGCCCGGCAGGGCATGCCGTGGCGGTTTCATTTGCTTTTCGGGCTTTGGTCGGCCCGGAGCGAACAAAAAGCGCGATAGTGCGCCACATACGGAGTAGCAAAATGCCCAAGATGAAGACCAAGTCAGCCGCCAAAAAGCGGTTCAAGATCACAGGTACGGGTAAAGTCCTGTCGGCTGCGGCCGGCAAGCGTCACGGCATGATCAAGCGTTCCAACAAGTTCATTCGAAATGCCCGCGGCACGATGGTTCTGGCTGAACCGGATGGCAAGAAGGTCATCAAGAATTTTCTGCCGAACGGCCTCTAAGGCATTCGGTCCGGACACGCATTTGTTTTACGCAATTCCGAACGGAAAACCGAAGGGCATTTTTCCTGGAATTGCTTTTAAGGAGATCATGACATGGCACGCGTAAAGAGAGGCGTCACCTCGCACGCCAAGCACAAGAAGGTCCTGAAAGCCGCGAAAGGCTTTTACGGCCGCCGCAAGAACACCATCCGCATCGCCAAGCAGGCGGTGGAAAAGTCGATGCAGTACGCGTATCGCGACCGCAAGAACCGCAAGCGCTCGTTCCGCGCCCTGTGGATTCAGCGCATCAATGCCGCGACGCACGAGCACGGCCTGACCTATGGCCGCTTCATCGACGGCCTCAACAAGTCCGGCATCGAGATCGATCGCAAGATCCTGTCCGACATGGCCATCCATGAGCCGCAGGCTTTCGCCGCCCTGGTCGCCAAGGCCAAGGTCGCGCTCGAATATCTGAAGAACACCACGCCGAACGCTTTTGAAAGCGCTGTCGCCTAAGACCAGCGCTTCCCAAGCATTCGAAATTCTGATTTGGGGAACCCGCGCTGGCACGGCTGGCGCGGGTTTTCTTATGCCTGAACTTTCAACTTAACAGTGATTTTCACTTTAGGCTGATTTCCAACGTAGCGAGCTTGACCGTGAACGACGCAACCACTGGCTTGGAAACTCTCGAAAATTCCCTGATGGCCGACATAGCGTCGGCAGCAGACGAGGCCGCTATCGAAGCCGTGCGCGTCGCCGCACTGGGCAAGAAGGGCTCGGTTTCCGAAATGCTGAAGACGCTGGGCGCGATGAGCGCCGAGGAGCGCCAGTTGAAGGGCCCGGCCATCAACGGCCTCAAGAACCGCGTCACCGACGCGCTCACCACGCGACGGGCCGAACTGAAGGATGTGGCGATCACCGCCCGCCTTGCCGCTGAAAAGGTCGATGTGACCTTGCCGGTGCGGCAGTCGCCGGCCGAGCGTGGCCGCATCCATCCGATCAGCCAGGTCATCGACGAGATCGCGGCGATCTTCGGCGATCTCGGCTTTGCTATCGCCGAAGGTCCGGATATCGAGACCGATTACTACAATTTCACCGCGCTGAATTTCCCGGAGGGGCATCCGGCGCGCGAGATGCATGACACCTTCTTCTTCCAGCCGGACGAGAAGGGAGAGCGCAAGCTGTTGCGCACCCACACCTCGCCGGTGCAGATCCGCACCATGGAGACGCAGAAGCCGCCGATCCGCATCGTCATTCCCGGCAAGACTTATCGCCAGGATTCCGATGCCACCCACTCGCCGATGTTCCATCAGGTCGAGGGGCTGGTGATCGACAAGACGGCCAATGTCGCCAACATGAAATGGGTGCTGGAGGAGTTCTGCAAGGCCTTCTTCGAGGTGCCGTCGGTCAAGATGCGCTTTCGCCCGTCCTTCTTCCCGTTCACCGAGCCCAGCCTCGAGGTCGACATCCAGTGCGACCGCTCCAGGCCCGGCGAGGTGCGCTTCGGCGAAGGCTCCGACTGGATGGAAATCCTTGGCTGCGGCATGGTCCACCCCAATGTGCTGAGGGCCGGCGGACTCGACCCCGACGAGTATCAGGGCTTTGCCTGGGGCATGGGCATCGACCGCATCGCCATGCTGAAATACGGCATGCCGGACCTGCGCGCCTTCTTCGACGCGGACGTGCGCTGGCTGTCGCACTACGGCTTCCGGCCGCTCGACATGCCGACGCTGTTCGGAGGCTTGAGCGCATGACAGCCGCCCACGCCGGCGGCTGCCGCTGCGGCGCCGTGCGGTTCGAGGCCTCGGCCGAACCGCACCATGTCAGCTATTGCCATTGCGGCGATTGCCGGCGGGCCAGCGGCGCGCCGGTATCGGCCTTTGTCGGCTTCCTCGTCGATCAGGTGGCCTTCACCGGCAAGGCGCTGAAGATGTTCGAGAACGGCCCGGTGACGCGGTCGTTCTGCGGCATCTGCGGCTCGCCCATCGCCTATGTCGACGAGCGTCTGGAGGACGATATCTACTTCATGCTCGGCGCCATGGACATGCCCGCTGATTTCACGCCGACGCAGCATGCCTATGTGAGCGAGCAGCTTCCTTTCCTGCACATGTCCGACGACTTGCCGAGACATTTGAAAACAAGCGTCAAAAGACCAGACGGAACACAGTCATGAAATTCACCCTCTCCTGGCTCAAGGATCACCTCGAGACCGACGCGTCGCTCAACGAAATCGTCGAGCGGCTGACGTCGATCGGCCTCGAAGTCGAGCATGTCGACGACAAGTCGAGCCTGAAGCCCTTCGTCATCGCCAGGGTGTTGACGGCGGTGCAGCACCCGGATGCCGATCGCCTGCGCGTGCTGACCGTCGACACCGGCGACGGCAAGCCGCCCGTGCAGGTGGTGTGCGGCGCACCGAATGCCCGCGCGGGCCTGATCGGCGCCTTTGCAGCGCCCGGCGCCTATGTGCCCGGCATCGACGTAACGCTGACGGTCGGCAAGATCAGGGGCGTCGAAAGCCACGGCATGATGTGTTCCGAGCGCGAGCTGGAACTGTCCGACGAGCACAACGGCATCATCGACCTGCCCGAGGATGCGCCGGTCGGCACCAGTTTCGCCGCCTATGCGCATCTCGACGATCCGATGATCGAGATCAACCTCACGCCGAACCGTCCTGACGCGACAAGCGTCTACGGCATCGCCCGCGATCTGGCGGCGAGCGGGCTTGGCCGCCTCGTCGGCGGCGCGATCATGCCGCATGTCGGCGCAGGCATGTGCCCGGTCAAGGTGGCGATCGAAGCTCCGGAGCTCTGCCCGGGCTTTGCGCTCAGGCTGGTCAAGGGCGTGAAGAACGGCCCGTCGCCGAAATGGCTGCAGCAGCGGCTGATCGCCATCGGGCTGCGCCCGATCAGCGCGCTGGTCGACATCACCAATTACGTCACCTTCGACCGCGGCCGTCCGCTGCATGTGTTCGACGCGAGCAAGGTTGCCGGCAATCTTGTCGTGCGCCGCGCGCGCGACGGTGAGAAGGTACTGGCGCTCGACGGTCGCGAATATACGCTGACGCCGGACATGTGCGTCATCGCCGATCAGGATGGCGTCGAGTCGATTGCCGGCATCATGGGCGGCGAGCATTCCGGCTGTGACGAGAACACCACCGACGTGCTCATCGAATCCGCGCTCTGGGACCCGATCACCACCGCGCGCACCGGCCGCACGCTCGGCATCATCACCGATGCGCGCTACCGTTTCGAGCGCGGCGTCGACCCTGAGTTCATGGTGCCGGGTGTCGAACTGGCAACGAAACTGGTGCTTGATCTCTGCGGCGGCACGCCGACGGAGACCGAAGTCGTCGGCTATGCCGGTCACAAGCCGAAGATGGTTTCCTTCCCGCTGTCGGACATCAAGCGCCTGACCGGGATCGAGGTCCCGAAGGCTGAAAGCCTGGGCATTCTGTCGCGCCTCGGTTTCACGCCGGATGGATCGGGTGACGTAGTCAACGTCACCGTGCCGTCCTGGCGGCCCGATGTCGACGGCAAGGCCGATCTGGTCGAGGAGGTCATGCGCATCCATGGCGTCGACAACATCGCGCCGCAGCCGCTCGGTTCGCATGACGCGGTCAACGGCAAGATCCTGACGACGTTGCAGATCCGCACCCGCGCCGCCAAGCGCGCGCTTGCCGTGCGCGGCATGATGGAGGCCGTCACCTGGTCGTTCATCCCGGCAAAGCACGCCGAACTGTTCGGCGGCGGCCAGACGGCGCTGAAGCTCGCCAACCCGATCGCCGCTGATATGTCCGACATGCGGCCGTCGCTGCTGCCGGGCCTGATCGCCGCCGCCCAGCGCAATGCCGACAAGGGCATTGGCGACGTGGCGCTGTTCGAAGTGTCGGGTACCTATGAGGGCGACGGTGCGGACCAGCAGCGGCGCGTGGCCGCTGGCGTTCGTCGCGGCACGGCCAAGCTCGACGGCTCCGGCCGCAACTGGGCCGGCAATTCAGGTCCCGTCGGCGTGTTCGACGCCAAGGCAGACGCCATCGCCGCGCTCGAAGCCTGCGGCGCGCCGGTCGACCGGCTGCAGATCGAGGCAGGTGGTCCCGCCTGGTATCATCCTGGCCGTTCCGGCACGATCAAGCTTGGACCGAAAACCGTGCTCGGCACCTTCGGCGAATTCCACCCAAAGACGCTTGAGGGTCTGGACGTCTCGGGTCCGCTTTGCGGCTTCGAAGTCTTCGTCGACGCCGTTCCCGAGCCGAAGGCAAAGCCGACGAAAACCAAGCCGAAGCTGGAATTGTCGGCCTTCCAGGCGGTGAAGCGCGATTTTGCCTTCGTCGTCGACAGGGCGGTCGAGGCCAGCACGCTGGTGCGTGCCGCGCTCGCCGCCGACAAGAAGCTGATCACCGGCGTTTCGGTCTTCGACATCTTCGAAGGCGCGGCGCTCGGCGAAGGCAAGAAGTCGATCGCCATCGAAGTCTCGATCCAGCCGATTGAGAAGACGCTGACCGACGAGGATTTCGAGGCGCTGGCCAAGCGCGTCGTCGAGAACGTTGGCAAGCAGACGGGTGGCGTACTGCGAGGCTAAAGCAATTCCAGGAAAAGTGCGTGGCGGTTTTCCGTCCGGAATTGCGCAGGACCAAGGCTTGCGAGCAGATGGCGAATCGCCCTCCAAAGGGTGATGGACCATCTGCGCTATTCCGGCCTTGCTTTCGAAGCGCAACGCACGGCGTTCTTCAAGATCGTCGCGGCTGATCCGCTGCTTGCGGAGACGTTGTCACGGGTGCGGGCGCTTGACCTTCCGGACTGGCTGGTCGTGTCCGGTGCACTCTACAACAGCGTCTGGAATCATCTGACGGGAAAGCCGCCGGGCTACGGCATCAAGGATATCGACCTGTTCTATTTCGATGACACGGACCTGTCCTACGAGGCAGAGGATGCTGTCATCCAAAGGGCGGCGAAGCACTTCGAGGGGCTGACGCTGCCGGTCGAAGTGCGCAATCAGGCGCGCGTGCATCTCTGGTACGAGACGCGCTTTGGCAATGCATATCCGACGCTGTCATCATCAGCTGAAGCGCTTTCCTATTTCGCTTCGAAGACCCATGCGGTGGGTGTCCGCTTCGATGCGGCGGGGCAGTTCGACCTTGTGGCGCCGTTCGGCCTCGACGACATCTTCTCGTTTCGCATCACGCCGAACCGGGCGCTGGACAATAGGCGCACGCATAAGGCCAAGGGCACTCGCGCGAAGGTCAACTGGCCGGAGATTACAGTGGTGCCGTGGTAGAATGTTGGCGCGAAGCACCCCCCCTCTGCTCTGCCGGGCATCTCCCCCTCAAGGGGGGAGATTGGATGTCACCTCGGCTTTCGCCAATCGCCAGCCTTGAATGAAGAGCAGGAGGGCGAAGCTGCTAATCTCCCCCCTTGAGGGGAAGATGTCCGGCAGGACAGAGGGGGTGTTTCGCGTCAACATCTCGCACGCCCTGTAGCGCGCGCCGCTGGAAAAAGGGGACGCCGAAGCGCCCCTTTTGTTTACGCTGTAACGCTCACCCATTCACCAGCGCCAACGCCGCTTCAGTGTACCGCTTGCCGGCGACTTTTTCCGGCGACAGCGCGTCGCCTATGGCAGCCACTTCGGCCACACTCAACTCGATCCCAGCCGCCGCCGCGTTCTGCTCCAGATGGCGGATTTTTCGCGCGCCGGGGATTGGCACGATGAAGTCGCCCTGGTGCAGCACCCAGGCCAGCGCCAGCTGCGCCGAGGTCACGCCTTTTTCAGCCGCCATCTTTTCCAGCGTGGCAATCACAGCCGCATTGACAGCCATCGCGTCGGCCTGGAAACGCGGCAAAGTGTGGCGCCAATCGTCGGCGCCGAGCGCTTCGGGCTTGTTGATCGTGCCCGTCAGCAAGCCACGGCCGAGCGGGCTGTAGGGGACAAAGCCGATGCCAAGTTCGCGGCAGACGGCGAACACCTCGTCTTCCGGTTCGCGGCTCCACAGCGAGTATTCGCTCTGCACGGCGGATATCGGATGCACGGCATGGGCCCGGCGGATGGTTGCGGCACTCGCTTCCGACAGGCCGAGCGCGCGCACCTTGCCCTCACGCACCAGCTCCGCCATGGCGCCGACCGTATCCTCGATCGGCACGTTCGGATCGACACGATGCTGGTAAAAGAGGTCGATCACATCGGTGCCCAGGCGCTTCAACGAGGCCTCGGCAACCGCCTTGACGTGCTCCGGACGACTGTCGACACCGGCCATGCGTTCGACGCCATTGCCTTCCTCGAGAATCTTGAAGCCGAACTTGGTGGCGATCGTCACGCGATCGCGCACCGATTTCAGCGCCTTGCCGAGCAGGACTTCGTTCTCGTAGGGGCCGTAGACTTCCGCCGTATCGAAGAAATTGACGCCGATCTCGACGGCGCGATGCAGCGTGGCGATCGCGTCGGCTTCCGGCTGGCCGCCATAGCCGAAACTCATCCCCATGCAGCCGAGGCCGACGGGGTAGACATTCAATTCATTTCCAAGCTTGCGGGTTTGCATCACCAGTCTCCTTGTTGTGATGCAAAGGAGATAGCGCCTTGCCATCCGTTCGATAATCGGCTTCTGTATGTACAGCCTGTTCTATAGAATAGATCAATGAATCGAGCACATCTCTCACAACTTGCCGTGCTGGCAACCGTCGCCCAGTGTGGAAGCTTCCGCGGCGCGGCCAAGGAATTGGCAATCGCGCCGTCGGCTGTCAGTCACGCGGTTGCCAGCCTGGAAGCACGGCTCGGTGTGCGTCTGCTGGCACGAAGCACACGCAGTGTCGCCGCGACCGAGGCAGGCGCGCAACTGCTGGAACGTCTGCGGCCGGCGCTGTCGGAGATCGACCTTGCACTGGAATCGACGATCGAATCGCGCGACAAGCCGGCGGGCAATCTCAGGCTGACCGTGCCGCGCACCGCTGCGCAGCTTACGCTTGCGCCAAGGCTCGGTGCGTTTGCCCGGGCTTTTCCCGACATCGTGCTGGAGATTGTCGTCGATGACCGGTTCGCCGACATGGTGGAAGGCGGTTTCGATGCCGGCGTGCGGCTGGGCGAAAGCCTGCAGTCGGACATGATCGCTGTGCGGATCGGTCCACCGATTCGTGGCGCCGTGGTTGCAGCCCCATCCTATTTCGAAACCATGCCTCGCCCAACCCACCCGCGCGACCTGGCCGGGCATCGCTGCGTCCGTTTCCGGTTTTCCAGCGGCGTGCTCTACCGCTGGGAGTTCGAGAAGGATGGCGAGGAACTGGAGATCGCCGTCGAGGGCCCGCTGATCGTCGGCGAGGATCGCCTGAATGTCGAAGCGGCGATCAACGGCGCCGGGATCACCTTTGTGTTCGAAGGCTATGTCGGCGATGCGATCGCCGACGGCAGGCTCGTGCGCGTGCTGGAGGACTGGTGCCCGCCCTTCGATGGCTTCTTCGTCTACTATCCCAGCCGGCGCCAGATGCGCCCGGCGCTGCGCGCCTTCGTCGATTTCTTCAAGGTGAGTGGCTGACCGGACGAAAGCCGGCTTGGCGGTCGTTCACATCCCATGCAGGCATCGATCACAAACAGCACCAGCCGCTACGGCTGGGGCGCTATCCTTCTCCACTGGCTGATTGCGCTGATCTTCATCGGCCAGTTCGGGCTCGGCTTCGTCATGGTGCGGATCACCAGCCAGCGCACCGCCTTCGAGCTGATCCTGGACTTGCTTCGGTAAAGTGGAGAGCGGGTTGCTCATTCGGCGGCGTTTCGCTCGAACTGCATCGGGCTGATGTAGTCGAGCGCGGAATGCCGCCGGATGGGATTGTAGAAGCCGTCGATATATCGGGCAATGGCGGCTTGGGCATCGGCGCGGGTAAGGAAAGAGGTGCGCCAGATCAGTTCAGTTTTCAGCGTCTTGAAGAATGTTTCGACCATGGCGTTATCAAAGCAATTGCCCTTGCCTGACATTGAGATGATGACGCCGGCGGCACGCAATTCGGCTTGGTAGTCGATAGAACAATATTGGCTGCCGCGGTCGGAGTGGTGAATGAGGCCGGGTTCCGGCTGCCGCATGACGAACGCCTTGTTGAGCGCTGCCAGAGCCAGGCTGCGGTGTAGCCGGTTGCCAGCAGCCCAGCCAACGACCTTGCGGGCAAACAGATCGATGACGACAGCAAGGTACAACCAGCCCTCCCGCGTCCAGATGTAGGAGATGTCGGCACCCCATTTCTGGTTGGGACCAGTGGCGGCAAAATCCTGGTCGATGACATTGGGGGCAACCGGAAAGGCGTGTTCGCTGTCCGTCGTGCGCTTGAACCGCCGCTTCTGTCTTGCCTGGAGGCCATTCTCCCGCATCAGACGCGCCGTTCGTCGCCGGCCAATGGCAAAGCCATTGTCTTGCAGTTCCCGCGTCATGCGCGGGCTACCATAGGTTCCGTTCGACAGCGCGAACGACGATCGCACATGCGCCAGCATTATCATGTCGTCGCGCTGCCGGCGGCACGCCGGCCGGCGCCCCCAGGCAAAGTAGCCGCTCGGGCTGACACCCAGCGTCGCGCACAAACGGTCCACAGGGAAATCCTTCTTCGCCTGGTCGATGAGCGCGAACCTCACCGACTTCCCTCCTTGACGAAAAAAGCCGTCGCCCGTTTCAAGATATCCCGCTCCTGCCGAAGGATTTCATTCTCCCGCCGCAGCCGTTTCAATTCAGCGGCGACATCAGCATCAGGCGGACGCCCAGGATCGCCCATCTCACGATCCAGCTGCCGACCCATCCATCGCGTCAGCGTCGAGAAACCAACACCAAGATCCTCCGCGATCTGCCGCTTCGTCCGACCGCTCGTTCGCACAAGGCCAACCGCCTCCGCCTTGAACGCATCCGTAAACTGTCTCTGTTTCGTCATCGAGGTCGCCTTTCATCAGAAGGAAACTCTCCACTTTTTCGGGGCAAGTCCATCCAGTTGCACAAATCTTTTGGTTTCCTGCTGCTTGGCCTGATCATCCTGCGCATCGCCTGGCGCCTCGGCAATTCCGCGCCCGCGCTTCCGGATTCGGTTGGTACCCTGGAGCGCCGGACAGCGCCCCTAGCCCACCTCGCGCTTTATGCGTTCCAGCTGGCCTTGCCTTTGTCCGGCTGGGCGCTGGTCTCGGTGTCGATGCTGGATATCCCCAGCATGCCGTTCAACCTGTTCGTCATGCCGGACCTGCCATTCGCCCAGTCGGATGCGGCCGAAAGCTTCTGGACGGCGGCGCATTGGTATCTTGCCTATGCCGGCATCGCGTTGGTGGCGCTGCATGTCGCGGCGGCGCTGCGTCATCATTTCCAGCTTGGGGATGCCGTGCTCACGCGCATGATCACGCCTTCGTCAGGTCGCGAGGGGGAATAGAGCGGACGGTTCAATCGTTCATGGGGCGAGGGCGCAGGAAATGCGCTGCCTCCAACAAGGAACAACCCCATGTATGCGCGCATCCTCGGATTTGCGGCGGTCGCCGCTTGCCTTGCCATGCCTGTTTCAGCGGCCGTCGCGCTTGGCGACGCCGCCGGCAGCTACACGATCAGCCCGGGCAGCTCCAGCATTCGCTTTTCCATAGCCAAGGCCGGTGGCGGCGGCTTCAATGGCGCCTTTGCCCGCTTCAAGGGCTCGATCCGCATCGACAACAGTGATGTCGGGCGCTCGCAGGTCAATTTCACCATCTTTCCCGAAAGCGTCGGCACAGGTCAGGGCCGCATCGATACGTTCCTGCGCTCCGATGCCGTGTTTGACGCCGCCAACAGCCCGGAAATCCAGTTCCGTTCGACCGGCGTGGAGCGCACCAGCGACACCGCGGCGCTTGTCACAGGTCGATTGACGGCGCGCGGCAAAACCTTCCCGGAAAAATTCACGGCGCAGCTCGACGGTCTCAAGGGCGGCACGATCAAATTCCATGTCACCGGCAAGGTGCTCAGGTCCCGCTACGGCATGGATGTCGGCACGCCGCTCTATTCGAACATTGTCGAGTTCGACATGACACTCACCGGAAAGCGCGGTTAGCCGTTGCAGACCTGGCACCGCATTGGCTTTTCTCCCGATTTCGGGCAAACCTCATCGCCTGTAATCGAGATGGAGAAGCGTGATGTTCCGATGGGGTGTGTTGTCGACGGCCAAGATCGGCCGCGAGCATCTGTTGCCGGCAATGGTCGAGGCCGAGAATGGCGTGCTCTCGGCGATCGCCAGCCGCGACCTGTCGAAGGCCAAGGCGCTGGCCGAACGCTTTGGCGCCCGCCATGCCTTCGGTTCCTATGAGGAACTGCTCGCCTCCAGCGAAGTCGACGGCGTCTACATCCCGCTGCCGACCTCGCAGCATGTCGAATGGGCGGCCAAGGCCATCGAAGCGGGGAAACATGTGCTGGTCGAGAAGCCGCTCGCGCTCGACGCCAAGGACATCCTGCCGCTGATCAAGCTGCGCGACCAGAAGAAAGTGCTGGTCTGCGAAGCCTTCATGGTCATCTACCACCCGCAATGGATCAAGGTTCGCGACCTCATCGCCAGCGGCGCCATCGGTCGGCTGCGCCACGTGCAGGGCGCGTTCTCCTACTACAATGTCGACCCCAACAACATGCGCAACCAGCTCGATCTTGGCGGCGGCGCGCTGCCCGATATCGGCGTCTACCCGACCGTGTCGACGCGGTTCTCCACCGGCAAGGAGCCGTTGCGCGTCCAGGCAACGATCGAGCGCGACAAGACCTTTGGTACCGACATCTATTCCTCGATCCGCGCCGATTTTGGCGACTTCGAACTGTCCTTCTATCTGTCGACGCAGATGGCGGCGCGGCAGGTGATGGTGTTCCACGGCGAGAAGGGTTTCATCGAGGTGTTCTCGCCCTTCAATGCCGGTCTCTACGACCATCACCGCGTCGAACTGCACAACCAGAACCACACCGAAGCACAGGTGTTCCGCTTCCCCGGCACGCAGCAGTACCGGCTGGAGGTCGAGACCTTTGCCAGGGCGGCACAGGGCGGCAAGGAGCGTGTCTTCACGTTGGAAGAATCCGTGCTGAACCAGAAGGTTATCGACGCCATATTCCGCGCCGGCAATACCGACGGGTGGGAGACAGTCTAGCGCTTTGTGCGACGCGATTCCGGACGGAAAACCGTTCCGCATTTTTCCTGGAATTGCTTTAGCCGGCTAACGGGGAGGGGAAAATGGCCGATGATGCGGATGTGATCATTGTCGGCGCCGGCCTGGCCGGGCTGGTTGCCGCCGCCGAGCTGGCCGAGGCCGGCAAGAAGACCATCATCGTCGACCAGGAGCCGGAGCAGTCGCTGGGCGGCCAGGCGTTCTGGTCGTTCGGCGGCCTTTTCCTCGTCGATTCGCCCGAGCAGCGGCGCATGCGCATCCGCGATTCGCATGATCTGGCGCTCGAGGACTGGATGGGTACCGCGGGCTTCGATCGCCCGGAAGATTACTGGCCGCGCAAATGGGCCGAGGCCTATGTCGGCTTTGCCGCCGGTGAAAAGCGCTCCTGGCTGAGGCAGCGCGGCATGAAATTCTTTCCCGTGGTCGGCTGGGCGGAGCGCGGCGGCGGCAATGCCGTCGGCCACGGCAATTCGGTGCCGCGCTTCCACGTCACCTGGGGCACAGGGCCCGGCGTGCTCGAACCTTTTGTCATGCGCGTGCGCGAGGCGCAAAAGCGCGGATTGATAGACTTCAGGTTCCGTCACCGGGTCAATGAACTGACGCGGACTGGCGCGACGGTGACCGGCGTGCGCGGCGACATCCTGCAGCCGAGCGATGTCGAGCGTGGCCACAAAACCTCGCGCGATGCAGCCGGTGATTTCGAACTCAAGGCGCAAGCGGTCATCATCGCTTCCGGCGGCATAGGCGCCAACCATCAGCTTGTCCGTGAAAACTGGCCGAAACGGCTCGGCGCCGCGCCGAAGCGGATGATCACCGGCGTTCCCGACCATGTCGACGGCCGCATGCTGGCGATCACCGAACAGGCCGGCGGCTCGATCATCAACCGCGACCGGATGTGGCACTATGTCGAGGGGATAAAAAACTGGGTGCCGATCTGGACCGGCCACGGCATCCGCATCCTGCCCGGCCCGTCATCGCTGTGGCTCGACGCGCGCGGCAAGCGGCTGCCGGTACCGCTCTATCCCGGCTTCGACACGCTGGGCACGCTCAGCCACATCATGAGCACCGGCTTCGACTATTCCTGGTTCATCCTGACCAGGAAGATCATCCAGAAGGAGTTCGCGCTGTCGGGCTCCGAGCAGAATCCTGATTTGACGGGAAAAAGCTGGCGCCAGGTGATCGGCCGCGCCACTTCAGGCATCCCTGGCCCGGTGAAGGCGTTCATGGAGAAGGGCGAGGATTTCATCATCGAGGCCGAACTGCCGGCGCTGGTCGCCCGCATGAACGCTCTGGCCGGCGGCGAGCCATTGCTCGAACTCGGCCAGGTCGAACGTGAAATCCGCGCGCGCGACCGGCAACTGGACAATCCCTTCTCCAAGGACATGCAGGTCACCGCGCTGCGCGGTGCCCGCGCCTATCTGGGTGATCGGCTGATCCGCACGGCCAATCCGCACAAGATGCTCGATCCGGCAAACGGGCCGCTGATCGCGGTCCGCCTCAACATCCTGACGCGCAAGACGCTGGGCGGCCTGCAGACCGATCTCGACAGCCGCGTGCTGGATGCCGGTGGTCAGCCGGTCGAAGGGCTGTATGCGGTGGGCGAGGTCGCCGGCTTCGGCGGTGGCGGCATGCATGGCTATGCGGCGCTCGAAGGCACGTTCCTCGGCGGCTGCATCTTTTCGGGCCGCGGCGCCGGCCGGGCGGCGGCACGTTCGGTGGCTTGAGGCGAGGCCGCCCGCATTTCAGCTTGGGCTGCCTATACGCCTGGGCGATAAACATATGACTTTTTTATATTTTTCAGTTTTGAGCCGCCTCGAATACAAATGCGGATGCTTTTATCTTTCGCAGTGCAGCCGGCCCTGGGCCGCTGCAGGAAGTCGCCACCTCGTGACGACAACCAGGAAAGAAGGAAGTCTCCGATGTTTCTCTCCGACGGGCTTTATCTGCCCACACATCGTCCGCTGCCGGCATCTCAGGTCGAACAGGCCCGGCTTGCGGCCAACAACAATCGCCGGCCGGCCAGCCTCGTCGCGCCATTCACGCTGACATGGTGGTTGCTGGTCGCCGGCGCCTTGCTGGCGGCCGCCGCACTCGCAGCCCTTGTTTCCTGATCGCAAGGCAGGAGATGACGATGCGAAGTTCTCATATTTCAGCAATTGCAAATGCCCTTCACCGGTTCGTGGTTGGACGCGACGGTGAGGGCCACTGGATCGCCCGGGATGAAGAAGGCGTGACTGGCGGCGTTTTTGCCGACAGGAGTTCCGCCGTGCGTTTCGCCGCGATGGAAAGTGGCCACCGGGCGGGCGCGATCCGCTTCGCGCCGGCAACCGTGCGCCTTTCATTGTTCAACTGACCGGATTGCGCCGTTTCCGCAATTCTTCGGACGGTCTGACCATGGACAATCCCAACGCTCCCGACCGGCCCAACGCTCCCGGCCTGCCCAACGCTTCGGACATGAAAGTGCTGCTCGACCGCGTGAAGCATGTCGGCAAGCTGCTCGAGCATCAGCTTTGGCAGGCAGCGCTCGATCTGTCGCTCGACAAGTCGTCTAGACCGGGCCGGCGATTTGCCGGTCTGGTCGAGGCCGGCGCCATGCTTGATGCCACGCTCTTGCTGGTCATGCTGTCAGAACCGCGGCGATCAGTGACAGACATCAGGAAGGCCGGCGATGCCTGGGTATGTAGCATCCAAGTCTATGGGGCAGCCACGCCGGCCAGGGCCAGGAAATTCAAGGCGGAACATGCGGATCTGCCTGCGGCGGTGCTGGCGGCCCTGCTGTCTTCGCACCTGGAAAGGCGCTTCGAAGCACACCTGAAAAATACATTTCACAAGCAATACCAAGGAGAATTTGAATCTCATGACACCTGATCAACTACGATCGCGCCTGAACGGAGCGATGACCGCGCTGGTGACGCCGTTCACGGAGGGCGAAGTCGATCTGAAGCAACTGGCCACGCTCCTGCTTTGGCAGATCGAACAGGGGATCAACGGACTGGTCCCTTGCGGCACCACGGGTGAGGCGCCCACCCTGTCGTGGGAAGAACGCCTCGACATCATCGCGCTCTGCGTGAAGGTCGCCGCCGGCAGGGTCCCGATCATCGTCGGCACCGGCACGAACAACACGGAAACGACGATCGCCTTCTCGACAGCCGCCGAAGCTTTTGGCGCCGACGCCGCGCTCATCGTGACGCCCTATTACAACAAGCCCAGCCAGGAAGGTATTTTCCGCCACTTCGAAGCCGTGGCCAGCAAGGTCAGGATACCGATCATCGTCTACAATGTTCCGGCACGAACCGGCGTCGATCTGTCGCCGGAGACCGTCGAGCGCCTGGCGGAGATTCCAACCATAATCGGCATCAAGGACGCTACCGGCGATGTGAGCCGGCTATCCTCGCTTCCCGCTGTGCTCAGGCGACGCTTCATCTGTCTTTCCGGTCACGACGCGACGTCGTTCGGGTTCAACACGATGGGCGGACGCGGGACCATCTCCGTGGTTTCCAACGTCGCGCCGCGATTGTGCGTCGAGATGCATGATGCCTGCAGGCAGGGCGATCACCACACCGCCCGGGCCATCCATCATCGCTTGCGGCCGCTGATCACAGCGCTTGAACTCGAGAGCAATCCGGTTCCGGTCAAATACGCCTTGCACCTGGCGCTGGGGCTGAGCCCGGACGTCCGTTTGCCGTTGACGCCTGTGCGCCCCGAAACCGAAATCGCCATACGGGAGGCCATGCTGGCCCTGAGCGAGGGCGTACCCGGTGTCGCGCAATCAGGGCCGGTGCTGGCTACGCCCGCGCCGTGGCGGTTTTGACAGAGGCGCTTTGCCGTCAACGGCGTAGACCAGTCCGGGCTGGACGATCCATTCGCCGGCGCGGAGCGCTTCGACATCGAAGCGTCCGCTGCGGTCGCGCGGTGCGACGCCGACGAAATGATATCGCAGTCCGCTCGCATCGACGACCGTATCAGCGATCGGATGGTCAGCAAGCCGTCCGATGACCGCTCCCCTTTCCCTCAGGTTCGCCAGGACGAAATACTCCGTCGGCACCCTATGGTTGACCCCGGCCAGCCAGACTGAATGTGATTTCATGCTCGTTTGAAGCCAGTTTGTTATCCCGGCCGCCAATCAAGCGGCGGCCCGCGACTACATAGTCGCGGGCCGCATAGGAATTCGAGAGCAGGTTTTGGCCTGATTTATATATGCCGAATAAGCCCTGCCCTGATCAGGGATCCAGCCGCCGCGGACGGCGTGGTTCGCCGCAATCAGGCGAAGATGTCGTCGCCGGGCCGCCACGGCAGTCCGGTCCGCCTGGTTGAATGTCCGGTCGAGGCGCGCAATCGATTGCTGGCCCACCGACGCAATCGGGGCGCCCTGGGCGGTCCGGCCGATCTGGCCGATCGGGCCTGCCTGGCCGGCTCGGCCAGTCTGGCCTGCCGGGACGATCCGGGCGATCTGGCCAGTCAGGCCGATCGGGCCTATCCGGCCGCCCCGGCCTGTCAGGGCGCCATGGCCCGTCCGGCCGCCAGGGGCGATCGGGCCTGTGGTCACGGTCCCGCCAATGGTGATCGCGCCAGGGCCGGTCGCGATAATCGTTCGTATCGACACATGCGCTGAGCGTTGCCGCGCAAAGGATGAGCGCCAACGCGCTTCCGAGCCTGGTCATGTCTGCTATTTCCTTGCTGTCAGTCCCTGCGGGGCGGTCTGACCGCTCAGCATTGCGCCAGCATTGCGCCGCGTGCGAATGAACCGCGGAATCCGCGGGGGCAACGCCGCCAGGTCGCCGACATTGTGGCCAGGGCAATTGCCGGCAACGCGGATGGTAGCCTCAAACTTGAAGAGACCGACGAGTTGCAGGAACTTCGGCAATCCGTTCCGGGATCTGTGGTTCGTGGCACGGGACGAACAGGGCAACATGATAAGCCACGGTTCGGTGCGATGGCTACGAACTGTCTTTCGAGCCGGGCGCGGATCGCGTGATCGTCGAGGGCGAGGAACGCGAACGCATTTTTGAACCCTTCCATCGCCTGCAGCCGCGCGATCGCGGCGCGGGCTCAATCTGGTGCGGGAGATCGTCAACAGGCAGGGCGGCCATGTCTCGATGGCTGATGCGCCCAGCGGCGGCGCCTGTTTCAGCATTGCTCTCCCCCAAGGATACAGTCGCAGGCAGGTCCAGCAACATGGTCCCTTCGCGGAAGCGTCAGGCAAGAGAAGCATTGTTGTAGTCGAGACACCATGTTCGTTGGCATGCCGTCCAGCCTCGGCAGAGGCTTGGCCTTACCTTGGCATTCTTATGCTGGGTAGGTGAACCTCGTGGCGATCCGGCACCGGTCCCTCGACGCGTCGTATCTGTTGATGACGCGGAACCGGCGAGATGCAGCGGAGCAGGTCGAATGGCTCGACGAAGGCAGTGATCAGCGGAAGGCGTTGCATGGCAATATCCGATTCCGTTTTTCTATATGTATGCAGTATGCATATGAAGAAAGCAGATGTCAAGGCGCCCGGCGAAGTCGATCACACGTTCGCGGTCATCTCGTCACGAACGGGAAAATCGTTCACCAGAGCCAGGAGCCCTGCCCAAGGGCGGCTGTCGCATCGACGATCCGGGTAAAGCTCGCGCGGGCGCGGCCGACCGTGTGCCGGGCCCTGAGATAGCCGTGCACCAGGCCCGGTTCCTCGAACCAGGTGGCTTGTCCGCCTGCCGCGATGATACGGTCGCGATAGGCCTCGCCGTCGGATGACAGCGGGTCGCATTGCGCGGTGATCAGCACCGTCGGCGGCAGGTTGGAGAAATCGGTGTCGGCAAGCGGGGCAAGTGTCGCGTCGCCAATGCGCTCCTGTCCACCGGACCGGATGTGCTTGTAGAATTCGAGGTCTCGCATGGTCAGCATCGGGGCCTCGGCATGGGTGACATAAGACCCCTTTGACCGGTCGCCGCCGAGGCCGGGATAGATCAGCACCTGCCCGATCGGCTTGCGCGGATGGCCGCGTGTCGCATGGCTGACGGCGGCCGCGAGGTTGCCGCCGGCGCTGTCGCCACAGAGCAGAATGGAGGATTGGGTGGTGGATGCCGCCCATTCGAAGGCGCTCATCACATCATCGAACGCGGCTGGATGAAGATGCTCCGGCGCCAACCGGTAGTCGACCGAGACCACGGTGTAGCCGGTGCGGGAGCAAAGCTCGGCGCAGACGTCGTCATGGCTGTCGAGCCCGCCAAGGATGAAGCCGCCGCCATGGAAATACAGCACCGTCACGGCTGCTTCCGGCGTGCTTCGATAGATGCGGATCGGGATGTCGTGCGTGGGCGTGGCAATAGCCGAGGTTTCGACCGTCACGCCCTCGGGATAGCCGGCAAAGAACTCCCGGCACATGCGATCATAGATACCCCGCTGCTGCGCGACCGTGTAGTCGATCGTATCCGGCGGATAATAGGAATTGGTGCGCTCGATGAAGGCCCAGGTCTCTGCGTCGATGAGTGTTTTGTAGTCGGTCATGGGAGTTGATTGCGCTGCCAATGTTGAACCGGGGTACCCCCCTCTGGCCTGCCGGCGAGCTCCCCCTCAAGGGGGGAGATCGGATGTCGCGAAGGCTTTCGCCAATCTCGAACGTTGGTGGATGAGCGTTGAAGTGCGAGTTGCCGATCTCCCCCCTTGAGGGGGAGATGCCCGGCAGGGCAGAGGGGGGGGGGTGACGGGACGCCATCGTTCCCTCGATAGGCATTACCTGCCCTTCCACACCGGATCACGCTTTTCCGCGAAAGCTCGAAAACCTTCCATATTGTCTTCGGAGCCATACAGCGCGTCGACCGTCGGCAACTGGCGGCGCGTCACCTTGTTCATGGCGTCCTGGAAGGTGAGCGATTCGGCGACACGGGCCGTTTCCTTGATCGCGGCAAACACCAGCGGCGGGCCGCCGGCCAGCAGCCGGGCGATCTCCCAGACGCGGTCCTCGAGCTTCTCCTTGGGCAGGACTTCGTTGACCAGGCCCCAGCGATGCGCCTCGGCGACATCCATCCAGCGGCCGGTGAGCAGGAGGTCCATGGCGACATGATAGGGAATGCGCTTCGGCAGCTTGATCGTCGCCGCATCGGCCAGCGTGCCGGCGCGGATTTCGGGCAGCGCGAAGGACGAGTGATCGGAGGCGTAGATGAGATCGCAGGACAGCGCCAACTCGAAGCCGCCGCCAACAGCCATGCCGTTGACGCAGGCAATGACCGGCTTGTTGAGGTCGCGCAGTTCCTGCAGGCCGGCGAAGCCACCGACACCATAGTCGCCGTCGACCGCGTCGCCGCCGGCGGCGGCCTTCAGGTCCCAGCCGGCGCAGAAGAACTTGTCGCCGGCGGTCTTGACGATGGCGACGCGCAAGCTCGGATCGTCGCGAAATGCCTTGAAGGTCTCGCCCAACAGTCGCGAGGTCTTGAGATCGATGGCATTGGCCTTCGGCCGGTCGAGCGTGACCTCGAGGATCGTGCCCTCGCGGCGGGTCGAAATGACGTCAGACATTCTTGTTCTCTCCAAGCACGAGCAGGGCATCGGCGATCCAGGCGCCCTTGCCCTCCCTGCAGACGATCAGCGGGTTGATGTCGAGTTCCTCGATCTCGCCGGCATTCTTCTGCACGAAGGCGGCAATGCCCGAGATCGCGTCGATGGCGGCCGCGACATCGGCCTTCGGCCGGCCACGATAACCTTCGAGCAGCGGGAACAGTTTCAGGCCGCGCAGCGCCGCATCGATGTCGTCGCGCGTCGCCGGCAACATCAGCGTGACGCTGTCGCGCAGCAGCTCGACCAGCACGCCGCCGGTGCCCAGCGTCATCACCGCGCCGAACATCGGGTCACGGGTGAAGCCGACGATCAGTTCGGCGACGCCGTCACGCACCATGCGCTCGACATAGAGGCCGGTGCCGAGCGGCAGGAGGTCATGGGCGGCGGCGCTGACCGATTCAGCGTCCTTGAGGCCGAGCCTGACAGCGCCGACCTCGGATTTGTGGGTGACGCCCAGGGCCTTCAGCGCCACGGGGAAACCGAGCGCCATCGACGAGATCACCGCCTCGACCGCATTGCCCGCGCGCTCACCCTTGGGCACCTGAAGCCCGGCCTTGATCAACCGAGACTTGGCCTCGGCCTCATCAGGCGTGACATGGTCGCCGCCAGCGGCTCCCGAGGCGGAAGTGTCGATCGGCTGTGCCTGCGGCTCGCGCCAGGCCCAGCCGATAAAGGCCGCCGCCTGCGCGGCATCCATCGCCTCGGAAATGCCGAACAGCGGCACCATGCCGCGCGCCATCAACTCGGCGGTGTATTCCTCCGGCAGGTTCTCAGGCAGGGACGAGACGATCGCGCCGTGCGCCTTGTTGGTCTTCAGCGCCGATTCGAAGGCGCGCAGCGTCGCCCACCAGTCGGTGACCGAGCAGCGGTCGGGGCGCGGGAAGTCGAGCACCAGCATGTTGAGGTCGAAGCCGCCCGACACCATGGCGGTGAAGGTGGCGGTCATCGCCGGCTCGTTGTTCCAGATGAAGGTGTGGTAGTCGAGCGGATTGGCCACCGCGACCAGCGGTCCAAGCGTCGATTTGACATGCGCGCGGTGCGTTTCGGTCAAGACCGGGAAATTGACCCAGCGGCCTTCGGCGCTGTCGGCCATGACAGAGGCTTCGCCGCCCGAACAGCTCATCGACGACAGCTTGTAGCCGGGCAGCGGTCCGGTGATGTGCAGCAGCTTCAGCGCCTCGATGAAGGCGGGGATGGAATCGACGCGCGCGATACCGAGCCGCTTCAGGAAGGCGCCGGAAGCGGCATCGGACCCGGCAAGCGAAGCGGTATGGGAAACGGTCGCCTGCCGCGCCTGTTCGGAGCGCCCGACCTTCATGGCGATGATCGGCTTCTTCAGTTCCCGGGCCCGGGCAGCCAGCCTTTCGAAGCCGGCTACCGAATCGAAGGCCTCGATGTGCAGGCCGAGCGATGTCACCCGGTCATCCTCTATCAGGCCGAGCGCCATTTCGGACAGGCCGGTCTGCGCCTGGTTGCCGGCGGTCATCAGAAAGGCGATCGGCAGGCCGCGCTTCTGCATCGTCATGTTGATGGCGATGTTGGAGGACTGGGTGATGATGGCGACGCCCTTGCCGCCCTCGTCCAGCCTGATGCCGCCATGCTGGTCCGGCCACAAAAGCGCGCCGTCGGCATAGTTGATCAGGCCATAGCAGTTCGGCCCGATGATCGGCATCTGGCCGGCGGCGGCGACCAGTTCCGCCTGCAGCCGCTCGCCGTCATCGTCATAGGCCTCGGTTTCGAGGAAGCCGGCGGCAAAGCAGACGGCACCGCCGGCGCCGCGTTCGGCCAGCGCCTTGATCACCTCGATGGTCAGATGCCGGTTGACGCCGACGAAGGCGGCATCCGGCGCGCCGGGCAAATCGGCCACCGAACGATAGGCCTTGCGGCCGGCAACTTCGTCCTTGGTCGGATGCACCGGCCAGATTTCGCCGGCAAAGCCCATCTTGATCGATTGCGCAACGACCGCGGCGGCCTGCACGCCGCCGAACACGGCGATCGATTTTGGCCGCAGGAGACGCTCAAGTTTATGCATGGATCAGGCTCCAAACGGGCGCAGCAGCGACCGCGAAATGATGTGGCGCTGGATTTCCGACGTGCCTTCCCAGATGCGCTCGACGCGGGCGTCGCGCCAGATACGCTCCAGCGGCAGGTCGTCCATCAGCCCCATGCCGCCATGGATCTGGATGGCTTCATCGGCGACAAAAGCGAGCATTTCGGTGGCCTTCAGCTTGGCCATGGCCATGTCCTGATCGGTGACGGTGCCCTGATCGTACTTCCAGCCGGCTTCGAACACCATCAGGTCGGCGGCCTTGAGTTCGGTCGCCATGTCGGCAAGCTTAAACGACACGCCCTGGAACTTGCCGATCTGCTGGCCGAACTGCTGGCGCTGCGAGGCGTATTCGACCGCATGGCCGAGCGCCCGTTCGGCACGGCCGAGACAGGTGGCGCCGACCTGCAGGCGCGTGGCGCCGAGCCAGGAATTGGCGACATCGAAACCCTTGTGGACTTCGCCGAGGACCTGGCTCGCGGGCAGCCGGCAATCATCGAATTCGAGGATGGCGTTGGTGTAGCCGCGATGCGAGACGTTGCGGTAGCCGTCGCGCACCGTAAAACCCTTGGTACCCTTGTCGACGAAGAAAGCAGTGATCTTCTTGCGTTTTCCACGCGCGGACTCTTCCTCTCCCGAGGCCATGAAGACAATGGCGAAGTCGGCGAGATCGGCGTGGGAGATAAAGTGCTTGGTGCCGTTCAGCACCCAGTCGTCGCCATCCTGCACGGCGCTCGCCTTCATGCCGCGCAGGTCGGAGCCGGCGCCCGGCTCGGTCATCGCCAGGCAGTCCCACTTCTCGCCGCGGATGCAGGGGAACAGATACTTTTCGCGCTGCTCCGGCGTGCCGGCCAAAAGGATGTTGGAGGGGCGCGCCACGCAGGTCCAGTGCAGCGCGTAATTGGCGCGGCCGAGTTCCTTTTCGTAGAGCAGCCAGGTCACTGTATCCAGGCCCGCACCGCCGACATCCGCCGGCATGTTGGCGGCGTAGAGCCCGGCTTCGATAGCCTTGACCTTGATCTCCTCGATCAGGTCACGGCGCAGCACGCCGGTGCGCTCCACTTCGCGCTCATGCGGATAAAGCTCATTCTCGACGAACGCCCGCGTCGTCTCGACGATAAGTTTCTGTTCGTCCGAAAGACCGAAATCCATGGTCTCAGCCTTTCTTCTTGCTGCTCTTCTTGTTCGGCTTTTCGGCCTTCTTCACCGGCTTGCTCGCCTTGGCCTTCTCGGCCGCCTTGGAGGCCGCCGGCTTCTTCGCCGCCAGCTTGGCGAGCTGCTTGGTATAGTCCTTGTGAAGGGCGCCGGCGCCCCAGCCCTTGCCCTTGTTCTGCTTCGACAGCGCATCCATGATCGCGACCAGATTGTCGTCGCGGATTTTTTCCAGCTCGCGGATCGACAGGCCATGCGCCTGGTCGTCCGACTGGGTGGCGATCAGGTCGACCAACTCGTCATTGAACTCCGGCACATCCATCAGCTTGGTCCATGGCCATTTCAGGCAGGGCCCGAACTGCGCCATGAAGTGGCGCATTCCCGCCTCGCCGCCGGCGACGCGATAGACCTGGAACATGCCCATCTGCGCCCAGCGCAGGCCAAAGCCATAGCGCATGATGTCGTCGAGTTCCTCGACCGTGCAGATGCCGTCCTTGATCAGCCACAGCGCCTCGCGCCATGCAGCCTCCAGCAAGCGGTCGCCGACGAAGGCCTCGATCTCCTTGCGGATGACGACAGGCTTCATGCCGATCGAAGCATATATCTCCTTGGCGACCTCGATCGCCTCGGGAAAGGTCTGCTCGCCGCCGACGATCTCGACCAGCGGCAGCAGGTAGACCGGGTTGAACGGGTGGCCGACGACCAGCCGCTCCGGGTGGTTCTTCATCGCCACCTGCATGTCGGTCGGCTTGATGCCGGACGTCGACGAGCCGACGATGGCGTTGGCCGGCGCATGGGCGTCGATCTCGGCCAGCACCTTGTGCTTGAGGTCGAGCCGTTCCGGCACGCTTTCCTGGATGAAGTCGGCATCGGCAACCGCCTCGGCGATGGTCTTGGCGAAGGTCAGCTTGCCTTCCTTGGGCAGGCCGCCGGGCACCATCTGCTTATAGGCGCGGCGCGCACCCTTCATCACTTCCGAGACCTTGCGCGATGCCTCAGGATCGGGATCGAAGATCGACACGTCGATGCCGTTCAAGAGCAGGCGCGCCACCCAGCCGGCGCCGATGACACCGCCGCCGATGGCGGCCGCCTTGTTGATGATGCTCATGCTGAGGCTCCGGTTCTTGTCTTGGCTGTTTGGGTGTCGATGAGGGGCACACGCTCGCCAGCGCGGATCACCGAGGGGTCGTAGGCCTTGCGGGCAAAGACTTCGAGCACGAAAGGCCGGAAGAACTCGATCGGCAGCGTCTCATAGTCGGGGTCGAAGCTCGACTGGTCCCAGCGTTCGCAGAATTGGTCGCAATCGTTGAAATAAGCATGGCCGGCGAAGCGGTCGCGCGCATGGCGGTTGCCGCCGAGGTGATGGGCATAATAGAGCCGCTGGAAGTCGCCGTGCTTTTCCACCACCCAGGTGCATTGCTCGCGCACGAAGGGTTTCAGGATCGAAGCGGCGTATTCGTCGTGATTGTAGGGCGCGTAGATGTCGCCGATATCGTGCAACACCGCGCAGGCGATCCAGTCGGTGTCGGCACCATCGCGCCAGGCGCGCGTCGCCGCCTGCAGCGAATGGCCGAGCCGCGTGATCTTGTAGCCGGACAGGCCCTCGTCGAGCTGCACCAGCGCATCGAGCAGCCGCTCGCCGGTCTTGGCCGCATAGTCGATTTCATGCGCGGTCAGGAACTCGTAATCGTTCCTGTCGCCATCCTTCATCGCGGTGAACTTGACGGTTGTCATGCCTGCCTCCCAGCGCTTGAGCTATTATGCAGCTATCGGTGCTCGCTTGGTCAGATTGAGCTTCTTGCGCACTTCCTCCGGGCCGATGACCCTGGCGCCCATATTGGTGACGATATTTGCCGCCCGCTCGACCAGCTGAGCATTGGTGGCGAGCACGCCCTTGTCGAGCCAGAGATTGTCCTCGAGGCCGACGCGGACATTGCCACCGGCCAGCACAGCTGCCGCGGCATAGGCCATCTGGTTGCGGCCGATGGCGAAGGCCGACCAGTTCCAGGTCGACGGCACATTGTTGACCATGGCCATGAAGGTGTTGAGGTCGTCAGGCGCACCCCACGGCACGCCCATGCAGAGCTGCACCAGCGCGTCGGGATTGAGCACCTTTTCCTCGACCAGCTGCTTGGCGAACCACAGATGGCCGGTGTCGAAGGCCTCGATCTCCGGCTTGACGCCCAGCGCCGTCATCATGCCGCCCATGGCGCGCAGCATGCCTGGCGTGTTGGTCATGACGTAGTCGGCCTCGGCGAAATTCATGGTGCCGCAATCCAGCGTGCAGATCTCCGGCAGGCACTGTCGCACATGTTCCATGCGGTTGGTGGCGCCGCCCATGTCCGTGCCTTTTTCATTGAGCGGCAGCGGCGCTTCCGGCGAGCCGAACACCATGTCGCCACCCATGCCCGCGGTCAGGTTGAGCACGACATCGACATTCGCCTCGCGGATGCGCTCGGTCACCTCACGGTAGAGATGCACGTCGCGCCTGGGCTTGCCGGTTTCGGGGTCACGGACATGGCAGTGAACGATCGCGGCACCGGCCTTGGCCGCATCGATGGCCGAATCGGCGATCTGCTTGGGGGAGCGAGGCACATGCGGGCTGCGGTCCTGCGAGCCGCCGGACCCGGTCACGGCACAGGTAATGAAGACCTCACGGTTCATCGCAAGCGGCATCGCACTCTCCTCCCAGTCGAAAGCCATGCATGTCGCCCAAAAGTGAGAACCGATTTTGGGACAACGACATGCACAAATACGAAACAACAATGCCTGACTTGCCGGAAACTGTTTTGCGTTTTACGAAGGAGACATGATCAAAAGCGAAAAGCCGACAATCTTTCGTGCCGAGCACACGCCGCTCAAGGTGACGCTGCTGGTGTTTTCCGGGGCGTCCATCATGTGCGTGGCATGCGCCGTCGATCCGCTGCGCGCCGCCAACCGCATTGCCGGCGAAACCCTGTTCGACTTCAGGCTGGTCTCGGTGACGGGCGACGCGCCGGTCACGACATGCGGCCTGCCGGTGGCGGTCAGTGGCCGGTTCGATGCGACGGAACCAACCGATGTCCTTGTCGTGGTCGCCGGCTTCGGCACGCAGAACTATGCCACATCGGCCTTGCTTGCCGGCCTGCGCCGCGCTGCGCGGTCGGCGCGCGCCTGCGGCGGCGTCGAGGCGGGCACATGGCTGGTGGCCCGCGCCGGCTTGCTGGAAGGGCGCAGCGCCACCACCCATTGGGAGGACATGGAGGATTTTTCGTCCGCCTTTCCGGGCGTCGACGTCCGCCCCGATCGATACATCATCGATGGGCCGGTCTTCACCACGGGCGGCGCCTCGCCGACCCTGGATCTGATGCTGCACCTTATCCGCACCCGGCTCGGCATGGCCGTGGCGCTGGATGTGGCAAGTGCGTTCATCTACGATCAGGCGCGCGCGGCGACCGACGCGCAGCCGCTGGTCTCGCTTGGCCGGCTCGATGGCTATGACCCGCGATTGGCGCAGGCGATCCGGCTGATGGAAGCGCATGTCGACCAGCCGCTGACCATGGAAGCCATAGCAAAGCGTGCCGGGGTGACGGCGCGAACGCTGGAAAGCATCTTTCGCAAGTCGATCGGCGAGACGCCCGGCGCCTATTATCTCAGGCTTCGCCTGGGCGCTGCGCGCCGGCTGGTGGTCGACACCAGGGTGGCGATGGCCGATATTGCCGGGCGGACGGGATTCTCGTCCGCCGCGGCGTTTTCGAGGGCTTTTTCACGGGCTTTCGGCGAAGCACCAGTCAGGTTGCGAAGAGGATAGTTCGATCTGGATCAGGCCGCGTTCTGCCGATCGTTGTTGCCGTCGATCTGAGAGCGCATCTGTTTGACCAAGCGCACTTCGAAGCGGCTGCTGACCGCGCGATCCCACTCGTTCAAGATTCTGGCGTCGTCGGTTTTCCTTGGCATTGCCATAAGCCGATCGATGACCGATCCGGTCTCGCCAGGTGAGAGCAGGGCGTCGATTTCACGTTCGTGCTGCATATCGGTTCGCCTCCTTCTTCCTCTCCCGCCACGCACCACACTTATACGAGATACGTGACGGCTGTTTGAAGGCAAGAGCGAGGTCATTGAAGGGCGGTCGAGGGCAAAATCTTGTCGTCGCGATCGTCGCTCCGCGCAAAGGATTCCAGACGTGGAAATCGGCTAGCTCGTGGGTCCGCCCAGCGGCTTCTCGAACAGCACGGTGGTGAAACCGCTGTCCCATTCATCGTCCGGGTAGCGGCCCTTCTCGACATAGCCGACCGCCTTGTAGAGGCCCTGGGCGCGTTCGTTGAACGTATCGGTTTCAAGCCGCGCCTGCGGGAATCCGGCGGCGCCGATGGCCTGCTCGGCATGGGACAGCAATTTGCGGCCGACGCCCTGGCCCTGGCGATTGGCCCCGACATGCACGGCCCCGATGAAGTCGCCCCGCCAGTGGATCAGGCCGGCGATATCGCCATCAATCTCGGCAACGGTGAATTCCTGCCAGCATTCATCGACATAGCACCCGCCAATATCGGTCTCGACATAGCGCTGCGCCGAAGCCTTGGTGATGTGCGGCAGCCAGGTGCCTTCGAACGTTTCCCGCAGGACCTGCTTCAAGGCCGGGATATCGCTTGCCTGTGCCGCGCGCAGGCTGATCTGGGCCTCTGCCATTTTCCGTCTCCACTTCATTGGGAGAGCTGACTAGCAGAACGTGTCGAAGGTGGCTTTCAGCCACCTTCGACAGGCATGGGTCCAGATGTCGGACGGCCCGCCGGATCAGACGTATCTGTTGACGATGTTTTCGAGCAGCTCCTGGCGTCCGGACCTTGGCTGCGGCTCGATCTTCTTCTTCACGACGCGCTCAGCGATCTCTTCCAGCGTGCGCTTGCCCGACAGCATCGCCTTGCCCTCGGCCGTGTTCCAGCCGGCATAGCGCTCGGCGAGCGGCGCCGACAGCGCCTTGTCCTCGACCATGCGCGCTGCCGCCTTCAGGCCGCGGGCGCAGGAATCCATGCCGCCGATATGGCCGATCAAGAGATCCTGCGGATCCAGCGACTGGCGGCGCAGCTTGGCGTCGAAATTGGTGCCGCCGGTCTTAAAGCCGCCGGCCTGCAGGACCTGGTAATAGGCCAGCGCCATTTCCGGCACGTTGTTGGGGAACTGGTCGGTGTCCCAGCCCGACTGGTAGTCGTTGCGGTTCATGTCGATGGAACCGAAGATGCCCAGCGCGTTGGCCAGGGCAAGCTCGTGCTCGAAGGAATGGCCGGCCAGGATCGCGTGGCCCTGCTCGATGTTGACCTTGACTTCCTTCTCCAGGCCAAAACGCTTGAGGAAGCCGTAGACCGTCGCGACATCATAGTCGTACTGGTGCTTGGTCGGCTCCTGTGGCTTCGGCTCGATCAGGATGGTGCCCTTGAAGCCGATCTTGTGCTTGTAGTCGACAACGAGGTTGAGGAAGCGGCCTGCCTGTTCCTGCTCGCGGGCAAGGTCGGTGTTGAGCAACGTCTCGTAGCCCTCGCGCCCGCCCCACAGAACGTAGTTCTCGCCCTTCAGCCGCTTGGTCACGTCGATGCAGTGCTTCACCGTCGCCGCTGCATAGGCGAACACATCCGGATCCGGATTGGTGGCCGCACCCGACATGAAGCGGCGGTTGGAGAACAGGTTGGCGGTACCCCACAGCAATTTGACGCCGGTCTGCTTCATCTTGCCGGCAAAATAGTCGGCTATCTCGTCGAGCCGATCAGCACTCTCGGAGAAATCCTTGCCCTCGGGCCGCACATCGGCGTCGTGGAAGCAGAAATAGGGGGCGCCGAGCAGCGAGAACATTTCGAAGGCGACATCGGCCTTCAGTTTTGCCAGCTCCATCGTGTCGGTGCCGCCGGCCTTGGGGAACCAGGGGCGGTCGAAAGTCTGGCCGCCGAACGGATCGCCGCCCGGCCAGGCGAAGGAGTGCCAGTAGGCGACGGCAAAGCGCAGGTGATCCTCCAGCCGCTTGCCCGCCACCACTTCATCGGGATTGTAGAAACGATAGGCCAGCGGATTGGTCGAATCCGGCCCCTCATATTTGATCTTCTGGATGTCGCCGAAAAATCCGCTGCTCATGATTTTTGTCCTCTCGAATAGTTCACCTGATTACTTCAGGCGTAATTGGTTTCGTTCTTCCGCTAGCTGAAAAGGGTCATGTCAAAAGCCACTCAACTGAAGGAGACAGACCATGACCGACCTCAACAAAATCGCCGAAGGCTACATCACCGCCTGGAACGAAAGCGATGCGGCCCGCCGGGCGGCTCTGCTGAAGGCTGTTTTCACCGAAGACGTCAGCTACCGCGATCCGCTCATGCAGGGCGATGGCCATGAAGGTGTCGCGGCGCTGATAGACGGGGTGCAGCAGCAATTTGCCGGCTTCCGTTTCTCGCTTAAGGGCACGCCTGACGGCTATGCCGACAAGATCCGCTTCTCGTGGAATCTCGGGCCGGAAGGCACTGACTCCATCATCGAAGGCACGGATATCGGCGTCATCGAGAACGGCCGCCTGAAGAGCGTCACCGGCTTTCTGGACAAGATCCCGGCGCAGTGACGTTTTGGTGCTGAGGTTGGCGCGAGGCGCCCCCCTCTGGCCTGCCGGCCATCTCCCCCTCAAGGGGGGAGATCGGCTGTATTTCCCGCCTTCGCTAATTATCAGCCTTGCAAGACGGGCATAGCCGCCAACGCTGCCAATCTCCCCCCTTGAGGGGGAGATGCCCGGCAGGGCTGAGGGGGGTGCCTGGCGCCAGCTCACGCGGTCGCGCCCTTGATCGCCGGATATAGCGCCCGGTAGCGCTGATAGGCATCCGCATAGGCGTCGCCAAGATTAGCAGCAGGTTCGATCGTGGCGTCCGTCGCTGGCGCTGTGCAGACGCCGAGCGGATCAGCACCCGTCGCCGCGATCAGGCCGAGCCTGGCCGCACCGAAGGCCGCGCCGAAATCGCCGTCGGCCGGAATGTCGACGGGTATTTGCAAGGCCGTGGCGATGGCCTTCAGCCAGTAGCGCGAGCGCGAACCACCGCCGATCGCCGTCACGCGCGTCAACTTGGTCCCAGCCTTGGCCAGGGCTTCGAGGCTGTCGCGGAAAGCGAAGGCCACGCCCTCAAGCACGGCCTGTGTCAGCACGGCGCGGCCCGATTCATGTCCAAGCCCGGTAAACGAGCCGCGAATGGCGGAGTCATTGTATGGCGTGCGCTCGCCCGACAGATAGGGGAGGAAGGATACGCCGGTGGGCGCCTTCAGCGTGTCGCCGAGTTCGGCGGTCAGTTCACCAGCGCCCTTGCCCGTGATTTCCGAAAGCCAGTTCAGCGAATCGGTCGCCGACAGGATGACGCCCATCTGGTGCCAGGTATCGGGCAAGGCATGGCAGAATGTGTGGACCGCGCTTGCCGGGTTGGGCAGATAGGACGCGTTGGCGGCAAACAGCACGCCCGATGTTCCCAGCGAGACGAAGGCATGGCCGGCGCCCACCGTGCCCATGCCGCAGGCCGAGGCGGCATTGTCTCCGGCGCCACCGGCGATCGGAATGCCGGCTTGCATGCCCCATTTCGACGCCAGCTCGGCGCGCAACGCGCCTGCCTTGTCGGCGCCTTCAACGAGCGACGGCATGTGCCTTTCATCAAGCGATGTCGCGGCAAGCAGGTCGGACGACCAGCGGCGCTTGCCGACATCGAGCCAGGACGTGCCGGCTGAATCCGACATTTCCGAAATATGCTCGCCCGACAGCCACAGCCGCAGGAAATCCTTCGGCAGCAGCACCTTCGCCACCTTGTCGAAAATAGCGGGCTCGTTGTTCTTCACCCAGGCCAGTTTCGGCGCGGTGAAGCCCGGAAAGACGATGTTGCCGGTCAGCGCCCGGAAGCGTGGGTCGGCATCGAGCGCGGCGGCTTCCACGTGGCTGCGCGTGTCGTTCCACAGGATGCACGGGCGCAGCACCTTGTCGCCGGCATCAAGCAGGGTGGCGCCATGCATCTGGCCGGACAGGCCAATGCCCTCGACCGCCGCTAGCTCCTTGGCATGGGATGATTTGAGCTCGGCAATCGCAACTTCGCAGGCGCGGATCCAGTGATCGGGGCTTTGTTCCGACCAGCCGGGATGCGGCCGTGAAACGTCAAGCGAACCATGGCCGGAACCGATGACAGTCTGCCTGGCATCGATCAACCGCGCCTTGACGCCGGACGTGCCCAGATCGAGGCCGAGATACATGATTTCCTCCCATTGCCCAATTATTTCGGATCTCGAAAAAATCTGGCTTGGCCAGTTTTTAAGACAAGATCAGCCGAAGGTCAATTCTCTGACAAATCGGCGACGCGTCGCGAAAACAGTGCCGACAATGGGCTATCCGGCCGCGCCATTACGCGTTCCGCGGCAAGCGCGCTCGCCAGGGCCCTGTCACCGGAGCGCAGTGCAGCCTCCATCAATGTCAGGTCGATGACGTCGCGCTGCGCATGGCTGCCACCGAAACGGTTGGCGATTGCCCGGATCGGCCGGACCCGCCGCACCGTCTCATTGTAGTTGCCTTCGCCGAATGCCTTGATGGCCAGCGTCAGGGGATGACCAACATCCCGGGTGAACGCGGCATTGTCGTCGACGCCGTGCATGGCGTCGCGCTGCGCCTGGAGCAGGGTCTGAGCCGGCGCGTCGAGCCCGGCACCAACGAAGGCCATCATCGCATGCGCATCATTGAAGGCATAATTGCCGGCGCCGGCCTTGGGCGTCCAATTAGCAGCGAGTGCCGCCCAGCGGTTCCCGACATCGACGCCGCCGAGATGGAGCCGCCACAGGATTGCCGAGGCATCGACCATGTTGAGCGCCAGCGTCGAACGCTTGCCGTAGATCGGGCCATCATAGAGCGACAGCACCTCATCGATCTCTCCGAGGTCGTAGTGGAACAGCGCCAGATGCCACCAATTGTGCACCTGCAGGAAGCTTTCCCGCACCCACGCTTGCGGGTTGGCGCGCATCCAGGCAATGCCATCCCTTTGCCGGCTTTGCATTTCCATGACATGGGCGACGGCGTGCTGCGCCCAGCCGTCGCGTGGCTCGATCTCGATCGCGGTGCGGCCGAATTTTTCCGCACGCGCATAGTCGCCCATTTCCTCCAGCCCGAAGGCCTGCATGCCGAGAATGGCGTGGTAGCCCGGCATGCCGTTTTGCCATGACGGCAATGCGCGGCCGATGCGATCGCGCAGCATGCGGGCATTGCCCGTGAAGAAGTCGATCTGGTGCCCCACCTGCAGCGCCAGTGCGTCGAGCGGAGACTCGATGGTGATATCCTCGAGAATGCGGGACGCATGGTGCCAGTGTCCGTTGGCAAGATGGCCGAGCGCGGCGACATGCGCCTGCTCACGCGTCGTGGCTGCCAGGGGCAGCGCCGAGGCGTGGCACGCCGCGGTAACAGCCATTGCCTCGCGCTCCGTGGCGAGCCCGAACAAATAGCCCTTCAGCACATGCGCCATGGCGAAGCCGGGCGCGTCGGCGATGGCGCGATCGACGGAACCAACTGGATCGCCGATGAAACACCGCAACTCGTGGAGAGCCTGGCCGTAGGACGACAGGCCGGTTTGCGTCGCGCCCGAAAATGTCAGGCCGAACTGGTCCCTGATTGGCATGCCTGGCCTTTCAATCACCGCCCGAGTCCTGATCCTAGAGCATCAACGGTGACCGCGCCAATCCGACCTGCCGGTGTCATCGACGGCAGGCCGACTGAGAGATGGCCTCAATTCCCCGAGCGCATCGCCACCGTGGCGATACCGGCGCCGACCAGCAGCGAGCCGCCGGTGCGGTTGAAGATGCGGATCGCCCTGGGGTTGCGCACGACATTGCGCGCCCTTGCCGCGACCAGCGCGTAGCCGAAGGCATTGGCGAAGGCGAGCGCCAGGAAGGTCGTCTCGAAGATCGCCATCTGCGTCCAGAAATTGGCGTGCCGGTCGAGGAACTGCGGCAGGAAGGCGACGAAGAAGGTGATGCTCTTGGGATTGAGCGCCGTCACCAGCCAAGCATGCGCCATCATCTTCGCCGAGGATACCGCGTCGGTGCGCGGTTCGGCCTTGAGCGTGCCACCGGCACGGAACAATTTTATGCCGAGATAGATCAGGTAGCCGGCGCCGATCAGCTTCAGCACCGTGAACACGGTGGCCGAGGCGGCCAGCAACGCACCGATGCCCAGCATCGACAACGTCATGGCGGTGAAGTCGCCGAGCGCCACGCCGACAGCCATCGGCAGCGCGGTGCGCCAGCCCTGGCCCAGCGCATAGGACACCACCAGCAGAATGGTCGGGCCTGGAATGATGAGAAGGATCGTCGACGCGGCGGCGAAAGCGGCCCAGTTTTCGAAGGACATGTCTGTCTCCCTAGGGTTAAAGAAAAGGATAAATCCTCGGGCCCGGGAGAATGTAAAGAGGCGAAAGTATTAATTTCGCCAAGGCGAGGTAGGCGTCAGTTCGCGCCGCTGATCGCGCCCACCATATCGGCCAGGCTGACATTGGCACCGAGCACCAAGGTGGCGGCGATGATGGCAGCCGCGAAAAGCTTGATGTCTGTCATTAACGTCTTGCACATGATTTCCCCTCGATCGCGGTCCGAGGGGTAGGGCTTGCCCGCGCCGGGATTATGACCTGACGGAGGTCATTTTGTGCGAGATGAGTCGTTCGACGGGCGGATTGCTCGGTCAGAGCCCATGTTCATCCGCGCGAATGCAGGAAACGCGGGGCTTTCACCCTTTATCAACCATGATTGTTGAAAATGCCAGATATCCGGCCGGACCGTGCTTCCCGCCGATAGCGTAGGGTTTGGTATATGCGTGAGTTGCCGCAAGGTCTGACGCCGCCGCGTAACGGCGACGCAATCGAAACCGAAAATCGTCTGTCCCGTCGTGCCGTCCTGTCCGGGGCCGGTGCATTCGCCCTGCTTGGCGTCGCCGGCTGCTCCACTTCGGGCGGAGGCGGTGGTGGTCTTTCGGCACTGCAGCTCGACGACACCGTCACCGGTTCGGTGCGGCCCATGCGTCCGAGCATCAGTGTTGACAAGCACATCACCAGCCCCGACCTCATGTACGCGGGCTTGACGGATGGCGGCTTCAATGTGCCCGAAGTGCCGTATCTCAAGGTCAAGGCGGAATTCCGCCGCCAGATCGTCGTCGATCCGACCGGTGAGCAGCCCGGCACCATCGTGGTCCATCTGCAGGAGCGCATGCTCTATCTGGTGCAGCCAGGCGGCGACGCGATCCGCTACGGCGTCGGCATCGGCAAGGACGGCTTCCGCTGGTCCGGCCGCGCCAACATCCAGTACGGCAGGGAATGGCCGACCTGGACCCCGCCGCCGGAGATGATCGCCCGCAAGCCGGAACTGGTGAAGTGGCAGGGTGGACAACCCGGTGGTCTCACCAACCCGCTCGGCGCGCGTGCGCTCTACATCTACCAGGACGGCAAGGACACCGGTTACCGCATCCACGGCTCGCCCGAATGGTGGAGCATAGGCCAGGCCATGTCGTCGGGCTGCGTGCGCCTGATCAACCAGGACATCATCGACCTCTACAGCCGCGTTTCCAAGAAGAACCCGGTCGTCGTCATGTGACCTGCCGGCCGCCGTGCGCGGCCGCCCTATCTTTTTGTTTGAGCATGACCTTTTTCCCGAAAACGGTTCCGGAGTTTTCGGGATCATGCTCTCGTTTCTCCCGTTGCGCGATGGCGCAAGACAGGCGAATGTGCCGGGAAATCCACCGCCCGGGAGGCCTGAAGAATGTCCGGAACTTTTGTCATCGCGCAAGGCGGCGGCCCCACCGCCGTCATCAACCAGACCGTGGTGGGGGCGGCACTGGAGGTTCGCAAGCGGCATCCCGGCGCGAAGGTTCTGGGGTCCCTGCACGGCGTTCGCGGCATCCGTGACGGCAACTATGTCGATCTCTCCGCCGTCCCAGAGGATCGCCTGCGGCTGATCGCGGCAACGCCGAGCGCCGCACTCGGCTCGACGCGCGACAAGCCGGACGCCGCCTATTGCGAGCTCGTCCTGGCCGGCCTGAAGAAGGTCGGCGCCGACGCCTTCATCTATATCGGCGGCAACGACACGTCGGGCACGCAGCAGATCCTGACCGACGCCGCGGGCGGCAAGATCGCCTTCGTCCATGCACCCAAGACCATCGACAACGATCTCGAGGAAAACGACCATACGCCGGGCTTCATGTCGGCGGCCGAGTTCGTCGCCGGAGCGTTCCTTTCGGTTGACCTCGATTTCCGTGCTTTGCCGGGCATCTATGTCGGCATTGTCATGGGCCGCCACGCCGGCTTTCTGACGGCGGCTTCAGCCGCATGGCAGCTCGACCGCGACAGCGGCCCGCACCTGCTTTACGTGCCGGAGCGTCCATTCTCCCCGGCCGGCTTCATTGACGATGTCCGCGCCACCATGGACCGTCACAAGCGCTGTATCGTCGCCGTGTCGGAAGGCGTCAGCACCGCTGACGGCAAGGCGCTGGTCGAAAGCCTGGTGCCGCCTGAGAAACTGGAGCGCGACGCGCATGGCAATCTGAAACTTTCGGGCAGCGATCTGCCGGCCGCTCTTGAGCGCGCGCTGGCCGAAGGGCTGCCGGGCAAACGCGCACGCGTCGATGCGCTCGGCTACATGCCGCGCGGCAATGTCGGCGCCATCAGCGCTGTCGATGCCCAGGAAGCCTTTGATGCCGGCGCCTTTGCCATCACCGTCGCGGAACAGGGCGGCGGCTCCGTGGCGCTGCAGTTTGACGGCACGAAAACCGTGTTGAAGAAAGTGCCGCTGGAGAATGTCGCCGGCAAGACGCGCCACATGCCCGACAATTTCATGAAACCGGATGCCCATCAGCTGTCCGATACCGGCATGGCCTATTTCAAGCGGCTTGTGCCGGAAAAGTACAAGGTCGGGAAACCGTTCGTCTGATGGACTGGTTCAGCAAGAGCATCGTCGACGAAAAGACGACGATGCTGACCGAGCCGTTCGTGCATGAATATGTGCGCGCCAATATCTGGCACCTGCGCGGCCGCGACGTTGACCTGCTGGTCGACACCGGCATGGGCATTTGTCCGCTGGCACCGGAGATCGACACGCCGGCCGGCAAGCCGCTGCTGGTCGTCGCCACCCACATCCATCTCGACCATGTCGGCTCGCTGCATGAATTCCCGCTGCGGGCAGGACCACGGCAAAGCGCTGGTCAATTCGACAGCATGGATGATGCCGTTACCTATGCCTACATGTTCCATGATCTGGAAGGTGCCGTTTCGAAACTGCCTGCACCGGGCTGGAAGGCGGCCGACTATGCGATACCTCCCGCGCCGCTGACACGGATTCTCGACGAAGGCGACGTGATCGATCTCGGCGACCGGCAATTCCGCGTCCTGCATCTGCCCGGCCATTCGCCGGATTCGATCGCGCTGTTCGACGAGGCCGACGGGCTGTTCTTCAGCGGCGACGCCATCTACGATGATCGGCTGATCGACGATCTGCCGGACTCTGACAGCACCGCTTATCGCCGCACGATGCAACGACTGCTCGACCTGCCGATCCGCATCGGCCATGGCGGCCATGGCACAAGCTTCGACGGCAAACGAATGCGCGAGATCGCAGCCGACTATCTGAGCAAAACCGGCGAGGCCGACGCCTAGCTCTCCTCAGCCAGGGAGGCTCGCCGATATCGGAGATCTCCGAACAGTAACCTCCAGGCATAGCCGCCAATGCTATGTCAGGAGTGGTCCGCATCGTGGCCGGCGGATTGTGGCCATGGGCGTTTGACGTCTGTATAAGCGCCGCTCCCGAGGTTCTAGTAATGTTGGAGCGTCCTTTGCGCGTCCGGAAGGACACGCGGCGCGCAGCAAGTGAGCGCATCCATGTCCATTGTGTCCGGTTCCAAACGCCAGGCGGCCATCGCCTTCATCTTTGTCACCGCCGTGCTCGATATCGTGGCGATGGGCATCATCATCCCGGTGCTGCCGTCGCTGATTGAGGAGTTTGTCGGTTCGAATGCCAATGCCGGCTGGATCAACGGCGTGTTCGTGGCGCTGTGGGCCGGCATGCAGTTCGTCGCCTCGCCGATCATAGGCTCGCTGTCCGACAAATATGGCAGGCGGCCGGTGATCCTTTTGTCGACCATCGGCCTTTCGGCTGACTATGTGTTGATGGCGCTGGCGCCGAACCTTTGGTGGCTGGCGCTCGGCCGCGTCGTTGCCGGCATTACCTCGTCCAGCTTCACCACGGTGTTCGCCTACATGGCTGATATCACGCCGCCGGAAGGGCGCGCCAAGGCCTATGGTATGATCGGCGCTGCCTTCAGCGCTGGTTTCGTCGCCGGGCCGCTGCTTGGGGGCTTTCTCGGCGAGATATCGCCACGCGCGCCGTTCTGGGTCGCCGCCGGCATGAGCGGTCTTGCTTTCCTCTATGGACTACTCGTCCTGCCGGAATCGCTGGCGCCCGAAAAGCGCATGGCGTTTTCGTGGCGTCGCGCCAATCCGTTCGGCGCCATGCTGCTGCTGCGCTCGCATCCGGAGCTTTCAGGCCTCGCCGCCGTCACCTTCCTGCTGCACTTCGCCCATCACGTCTTTTCAGCGGTGTTCGTTCTTTACGCCGCCTATCGCTACAACTGGCATGCCTGGGAGGTCGGCGTGCTGTTGGCGATGGTCGGCGTGCTCGACATGATCGTGCAGGGGCTGCTGGTGAGCCGGGTGGTCAAGCGCTTCGGTGATCGCGCCACCATGGTCTTTGGCCTGTTCGGCGGCGCCGTCGGTATCGCGCTGATGGGTCTCGCGCCGACAGGTCTCATGTTCACGCTTGCCATGCTGCCGAACGCGCTGTGGGGCCTGGCCATGCCAACCCTGCAGTCGCTGATGACGCAGCATGTTTCAGAATCCGAGCAAGGCCAGCTACAGGGCGCCACGATGAGCGTGGCGAGCATCGCCGGCGTTGCCTCGCCGCTGTTCTTCGGCGCGGTCTACGCCTTGTCCATCAGTGAGGACTCGCCGCTGCCTTATCCAGGCCTGTCCTTCCTGATCGCGTCGGTGGTGCTGCTATCGGCGGCATTGCTCGGCTGGTCGGTTGCGCGGACCGCCAATCGAGCCGAGGCGCGGGAACAGGCGTCGTAGCTGCCGGTTTGGTTTTCGTCTGGAAGGCTCTGGTGTTCTGGAAGAGACGACGGTTGCGTTGCTGCCGATCTCGTGCGTCGCGAAGTTGTGGCTGGCGGATAGGTAAATATAATTTTCAGACCTATGGAATTTTTCTCGTTCAATGCGAACATAGACTGCGATCTTGTCGCATTGCGCTGTCCTGCCGTTCAAGCGCCGATCAGTTAAATGTGAACTTCAGCTTTCCGGGACGAACAGGATCCGGATTGCGAACAGCCGGGAAAGAATTAAATCTTTGTAACATGGCCTGAAGGCCTAATTCTTGCCCATCCGCGCACTAGATTCAAATTTGTCGACCCAATCGGTTGCCGCGAAAAGCGAGACCGGCAACGCCGAAGGCCGACAGCCGAATGGGCGATTCCGGATAGGATACGCCACGGCGCCCAACCCGTTTCTCGCTCGGACAACGACCATGTCATCCCTAAATATTCTACGCAGACATCGCGTCGCCGCATTGCTGGGCGCCGCGCTGATCGTAAGCCCCTTGGCCGTCTCGGCTCTCAGGGCCACCAATTATGCCCAGGCCGCGACAATGACGCCTGTCGCCGGCGTGGCGGCTCCCAACGGCTCGTTCGCCCCCATCGTGGCGACCGACAAGCCAGCGGTGGTGACGGTCACCACCCTCATGAAGGCTCAGCCCGCGGACGCAAGCGACGACACGCCGTCCAGCGGCAAATCTCCGTTTGACGAATATTTCCACCAGTTCTTTGGTGATCAAGGGCGCCGGACGCCCAAGACGCCGCCGCAAGAGCAGGCCCAGCGCACCGAGGCCCTCGGTTCGGGCTTCATCGTTGCCGCCGACGGCACCATAGTCACCAACAACCACGTCGTCGACGGCGCGGTGTCGATCAAGGTCACGCTCGACGATGGCACCGAGCTTCCCGCCACACTGGTCGGTCGCGATGCCAAGAACGACCTCGCGGTCCTCAAGATCAAGGCCGACAAGCCTCTCCCGACCGTCAAATGGGGTGATTCCGACAAGCTGATGACCGGCGACCAGGTGCTCGCCATCGGCAATCCTTTCGGCATCGGCACCACCGTCACCGCCGGCATTGTTTCGGCGCGTGGCCGCGACCTGCACAGCGGCCCGTTTGACGACTTCATCCAGATCGACGCGCCGATCAATCACGGCAATTCCGGTGGTCCGCTGGTGGATGTGAACGGCGATGTCGTCGGCATCAACACGGCGATCTATTCGCCGAATGGCGGTAGCGTTGGCGTCGGCTTCGCCATCCCGTCCGACCAGGCGCAGAAAGTGGTCGCCAAGCTGATGAAGGACGGCTCTATCCAGTATGGCTACCTGGGTGTCCAGATTCAGCCTGTGACAGCGGATGTGGCCAGTGCGATCGGGTTCGATCATTCCAGCGGCGCCCTGGTTTCCCAGGTCAATGACGGCTCGCCTGCCTCCAAGGCCGGCGTGCAGACGGGTGACGTGATCACCAGCTTTGCCGGACAGGAGATAAAGGATCCCAAGGACTTGTCGCGTGCCGTGGCTGACGTCTCGCCCGGTGCCAAGGAAACGCTCGACATCTGGCGCAACGGCAAGGCAATGGCGATTTCCGTCGATGTCGGCAGCAACGGAGATGACGTCAAGACCGCTTCGCTGGACGATTCCGGCACGCCGTCGGCCGAGCAGGGGCTTCGCTCTCCCGCCATCGGCCTCGGCTTGATGGACATCACCCCCGACATCCGCCAGGCGATGAACCTCCCGGTCAATCAACACGGCGCCGTCGTCGCGGCCGTCAATCCGGACAAGACCGCATCGGCTGCCGGCATCCAGACCGGTGACATCATCATCGCCGTCAATCAGGCCCCGGTGAAGACCGCCCGTCAAGTAACCCAGGCGATCGCCCAGGCGGGCAAGTCCGGCAAGAAGTCGGTGCTGTTGCTGGTGGAACGTGGCGGCGCGCAGATATTCGTCGCCGTGCCTTTCGCCGCTGGCTGAGGCCAAACGCAGACGCAACCGGAAGCGGCAAGCCTGCCAATACATAGGCAGGCTTGCCGCCGGTCCGGGTCGACGAATTTTGTTGCCTGCCATTGCATCTTCGAGAACACTGCGGATGGCCGCTGGACGGCTGAAGCAATCGGAGTGTCTCGATGGTCACCCGCGGCTTTTCCGGACGACGGCCTCCCACCAGCGATGATGGGCGCATCCCGCCCGGTCAGTATCTCGAACAGGGCTTTCCGGTCCTGTCGGCTGGGCCGACGCCGCGCGTGCGTACGCAGGACTGGTCGTTCACGCTGAAACATGGCCCCCGGCCGATCAAGAAATGGAATTGGGCCGAGTTCAACGCCTTGCCTCTGAGCAAGATGACCAGAGACATCCATTGCGTCACCGCGTGGACCAAGTTCGACACGCCTTGGCAGGGTGTTTTGGTTGACGACATTCTTGGCGATGCCGGGATCGAGCCGCCAACCGCCTTCACGCTCGCGCTTTCCTTCGACGGCTATTCGACAAATGTGCCGACAAAGGATCTCGTGGCCGGCAAGGCGATGGTGGCGCTGTTCTACGAAGGCAAGCCGATCACGCCAGACCATGGCGGACCCGCAAGGCTGCTTGTTCCGCATCTCTATTTCTGGAAATCGGCCAAATGGGTGAGCGGGCTGCAGTTCACCCAGCGCGACGAGCCGGGCTTCTGGGAATTGCGCGGTTACCATATTTACGGGGATCCCTGGCGCGAGCAGCGCTATACGAGCGACCCATGAGTGGCGAAGCGGCCGCGCAATCGCCGTGGCAGGCAGCCACCATCACCGGCATCCGCAAGCGCACGCCACGTGTGACCAGCTTCTTCATCCAGCCGTCGCGTCCCTTCACCTACCGCGCCGGACAGCATG
Organism: Mesorhizobium sp. PAMC28654; assembly: GCF_020616515.1. GTDB lineage: Bacteria > Pseudomonadota > Alphaproteobacteria > Rhizobiales > Rhizobiaceae > Mesorhizobium. Next base: position 3,404,258 of record NZ_CP085135.1, on the reverse strand, counting down.
TCGATGTCAGGCTGACTGCGCCGGACGGCTATCAGGCACGCCGTTCCTACTCCATTGCATCCGCGCCGGAAGTGGGCGAAGCCATCGAACTGGCCATCGAAAGGCTGGACGATGGCGAGGTTTCGCCCTTCTTCCACGATGTCGCGGCGGTGGGCGACGAGATCGAATTGCGCGGGCCGCTTGGCGGACATTTCGTCTGGTCCGACAGCGACGGCGGCCCGCTTATGCTGGTCGGCGGCGGCTCCGGAGTTGTGCCGTTGGCGGCGATGATCCGTCATCGCTTCGCGCGCAAGTCGCCAGTGCCGGTGGCCCTGATGTTTTCCGCCCGTGTCTGGGACGAGGTGATCTTTCGCGACGAACTGATCGGTCTTGATGACCGCAAGGATGGCCTTCAACTGGTGCTGACACTGACGCGCGAGGCAGCCCGGCGCCCGTCGGACTATTCGCGACGCATCGATGCCGCAATGGCGGTGCAATCCATGGCGCGGCTCCCAGAACCGCCGAAACTTGCCTTCGTCTGCGGCTCGAACTCATTTGTGTCGGCCGCCGCGCAGGCGCTGATCGACGCCGATATTCCGGCCGATATCATCCGCACCGAGCGCTATGGGGTGTGACCCGGAAAGTCGACCTGCTACCCCTTTGCCTATCCTGCGGGCGAGAACTTCGCCGACAGCAACTGGAAGGGTAGCGCGCCGTAGGCGGCGACGGTCGCCGCATCGTTCCATTCGCGAAACTGGCGGGCTGGCCTGGCTTCGAGCACGAACGCTTGCCGCGCGCCGTCCAGCGTGACCTTGCCGCGGAAATGCAGCACCCTCTCCTTGCCGGAGCGGCTTATGGCCATCGACCGCAGGCGGGCGACATGGCGGCTTGCGGCATTGATCTCCATTTCGATGCGCCGCCGTACCGGAGGAACGTCGATCCTGACGACGAGGTCCAGCATCACGTCTCCGGTTGTTTCCGGCTGGGGGATGGCTTGCGAAAACACGAATGGCGTCGTCGCCGCCGCATGCCTGATCGACCGGCCGCGCCAGACGATTTCGGGCGTGGATTGCCGCAGCCGGCCCTTCTTCCGCTTCAGACGCAATTGCTTGGCAAATCCGCGCGACAACCAGACGAGACCGCCGAAATCGGTACGCGGCTTGGCTTGCAGGATCGAGGACCAGCGCGACAGACCGGCCCTGTCGGCCATCGCGACCACGCTTGCAAGCGCGGCTTCGGATACCGGAATCCCGACCTACAGGAAGAGATAGGAGAGCGCCACCGAGGCGGGAACGGCGATGCTGCGTCTGGCGACGATATCGTTGAACACCTCCCAGTCGACATCGCCGCCATGGATCGCGACAGCGCAATCGACCAGCCAGTCGCTGTGCGTATGGGCATCCAGGCCGCCATGCGCGATCGCAAGCGCCATGCGGTCGGCTGGCGACGGTACGAACACGTCGACGCCGCTGAACTCGGCCTTCGCGGCTCGCTGCCAGATGGCCAGGTCGTCTTCCTCGCTGGTCTGAGAGCCGTCATAGCCCAGTTGGTGCAGGTCGATGTCGCCGAAGCTGCCCTTGAAGAAGTTCATCGACCGGATGGAACCCAGCCTGGTCCGCAGATATTGCGGGCTGACGCCGGTGGCGATTTGCCAGTCGCGGTCACGCAGCACATCGAAGGCGACCGTCATATGCAGAGGGCGCACCAATATGTCGATGTCGTGCGCCACACGGCCACGCTGCGCCGAAGCGTCCACCGCAATGCGGCTGGCGCCCTTGATCAGCATGACGTCAACGCCTGCGTCGACCATTGCCTTGAGCGCCGGCTCCGCCTCGCGCATGGCCATCCGCGACTTGGTCCACAGCATCTTTTGCAGGCCGACAAGGCGTGGATAGGCTGCGTGGCCCGAGAGCTTCCTGCCAAACCTGTCGGAAATCGCGGTGAGCAGGCGGTGCTCGCGGAAGGAGACGAGATCGATGTCGTTGTCATCCAGCCAGCGCGCCGCGTGGTGGCACGCTGTTTCGTCGTCGGGAAGAAGCGCCGCCTTGAGCAACTGGTCGAGCTTGCCGGTGGGCCAGGACCAGCCATAGTCGGGGAACCGGCGGCCGATGCGGCGGATCGGTCCGGCCGTCAAGCGGAGCCCGCCTTGTTCCGGGCCCGGCGCTGCATTGCCAGCCGGGCAACCTCGACGTAGCCGCGATCGCGCTGGGCATCGCGTCCATGAGACAGACTACCGGGCCGGATGCGGCGCAACGCCAGTGCCTGCCCCAGCATGTCGAGAATGAAACCCGCCTCGCGTGCGCGCGCGATCCAGTCGATCATCTCACCGCGCCCGCCAGTCGGATCGACGATCGGCCCGACGGCGTCGACGACCTCGCGGCGGATCATCATTGTCGAGCGCGACCAGCCGGGAACGGCGGCGACTTCGGCGGCATCGGGCCGATCATCGCGGAAACTGCGCATATGCGTAAAAACACCGGATGTCCCCTGAGATCGGCTGAAATGCGCGAACTGTTCCTCGATCTTGTTAGGCAACCATAGATCATCGGCATCCAGCGTCGCGACGAGCGGCGTCGACAGCGCGGCAAAGCCTCTGGTGGTGGCGCTTCCAGGCCCTTCGTTTTCCTGGCGCAGCACCCGCACCGGCAGGTTCATTGCGTTGATCACGGCCACAGTGTCATCGGTCGAGCCATCGTCGACAATGATGATGGCTTCGGGCTTGATCGACTGGGCCACGACAGATCGCAGGGTTTCAGCGATGGTGGCGGCCGCATTGAAGGCCGGGATGACGACGCTGTAGCTCGACATCTCACATAAAACGCCAGCCGGCGAGATCCTTGAAATCGAAGATGCCCTCTATTCGTTTCAGTGAGGGGTTAGCCTTGCGCCGAGTCATCGATTTGTAAATGGCTCGCATGAATTCTCGAGCTGGAACATCGGCCTCCTTGGTCATATTGCCGGGATGACGCCTGTAATACAACGCCACCGTGTCAGGCATGACATATTTCGGCCCGCTCTCGAAGACGCGCAGCAGATAGTCGGTATCTTCGGCTTGCTGGAATGCCTCGTCGAAGCCGCCGGTTCGGTCGACGAGGTTCCTCGCGAAAATCCCAGCTGACAAGTGAATTCCGCGAACTGTCACGCAATTGGCGTCCGCGGCCGGCGCCAGCGCCTCGTCGTCGATATTGTCGACCAGTGTCATCAGGGAATACGTCAGTTCAAGCCCGGAATCCCCGGCAAAACAGGCAAGATCCGCCTTGAAGCGTCCGGCCGGCGATATGTCGTCGGAGTCGAGGAATGACACGAACTCGGTCTGCGGTGGCAACTGCCGCAGGCCGCTGTTGCGCGCCTTGGTCACGCCGGCATTGGCCTGGCTGAAAAGGCGGATGCACGATGCTTCGTCCATGAGCGTTCGCACGACATCGGCCGACCCATCCGTGGAGCCATCGTCGACGACGATGATGTCGAGGTCGGCGGCATCGCGTTGCCTCAGCAAAGAGCGCAGCGCCGAGCCGACAAATTTTTCGCGATTGTAGACCGGCATGATCACGCTGAGCTTCATCAGCCGTCCCGCATCAGGGGCTTTGCCGTGATTGCTTCATCCGCCCGGGCCACGTTCCCGGCGACAATCATCCCATCATTGACCATGTCACATGAAGCGCCAACCGGCGGAATCCCTGAGGTCGAAGATACCCTCGACCATGCGCAGCGACGGATTCGCCTTGCGCCGCCTCATCGATTTGTGGATGGCGCGCAAATACTCGCGAAGCGGAACGTCCCGCGCCTTGGTCATGTTGCCGGGGTGGCGCCTGTAGTAGGTTGCCACGGTATCGGGCATGACGAATCTCGCGCCGCTTTCAAATATGCGCAGCAGGTAGTCGGTGTCTTCGGCCTGGCTGAACGCCTCGTCGAAAACGCCTGTTCGATCGACCAGCCTCCGGGTGAATATCCCAGCGCTCAAGGAAAGCCCCCGGACGGTCAGGGACCTGGTGTTGGCAGCCGGCTCCAGCGCCTCATCATCCATGGTGTCGACCAGCTTCATCAGCGAATAGGTCAGTTCAAGACTGGGATCGGTCTCGAAGCGGGCAAGGTCGGCCTTGAATCGTCCGGCGGGCGAAATGTCGTCGGAGTCGAGAAACGATATGAGCTCGGTTTGCGGCAGCAATCGCCTCAGCCCATGATTGCGCGCCTTGGCGACACCCTGGTTGGTTTGCTGGAAAAGGCGGATGCACGGTGCCTCGCTCATCATCGCGCGCACCGCCTTGGCCGATCCGTCGGTCGAGCCGTCGTCGATGACGATGATGTCGAGCTCGGCTGCGTCGCGTTGCCTGAGCAGGGATCGCAAGACGGGGACGACATACTTTTCGCGATTGTAGACCGGCATGATCACGCTGAGCTTCATGCATTGCCTCGCGCCAGAAATTCCGAAATCGTACCTGCTATCTCCTCCGGCCGTGTCCCAAGAGACAGCCGGTAGCATGGCAAAAGGCGCGTCAACTCACCGAAAAAGCGGAAGCCGCTTTCCCGTTCGCCCGGCATCTGGGCAATACCAGACGGCGCCAAGGCAATCATGGCATCCTTGCGCGATAACGACATTATCGAGCTTACCCCACTCCCGCCGATACTTGGCACCAACAATGCAACAATGTCCAGACGTGCGGGCGTTGTTTGCACCGCGATATTTTCCAGAAGAAACTGATGCTTCCCCTGCCAGTTCAGCGGGCCGCGGGACTTTAATCTGTGCTGCAACCCCAATCGCCTGAAACCTTTGGGGTCCTGCTTGAGCGTCGCAAACAATGGATAAGCGGTCACTCCGTCGACTATGTCGGTCAACACATAATCGTCACCGACACTGTCAAGCCCGTTGAGCAAACCGGCGACGACCGTTCCAGACTTCCCGGACCCGCCCGCGCCGGCGAGCAGAATGCCCTTGCCACCGATGCCCAGGGTTCCGGCGTGAGCCAGCCGCATGCCGCGCGCCGCATACTCCCAATGCAGGAAAGCTCGCAGTGGAGCCCCTGGCTCCCAAGGCGGAAAACTGTCGGCTGATCTCATCAACTGGGCGCCGACGCGTCGGTCCGGATCGTAGAACTGCCAGAAATCCAGATCGTGGAAATAACTGCCGCGCAGCCCGGCATCGGCCAGTTTGCTGGCGAAGGACTGCGGCGTGAAATGCCCCTGGCCCCATGCCGCCGGCTCAGGAATGGCGCCGATACCTGGATGCGCGACGAAAATGCGGCAGTCGGCACACGGTGCTTGGCTATCGGGAGCCCCAACAAAGGCCTGCTTGACGGCATCCGCCAGCGGGCCGTGGCCCGCATGCACTGTAAGGCCCAGCCCCGGCAGCCGCACCGTGCTGGTGATGGGGTAGCTGTCAGCGTTGCTCTCAGCCGCCTCAATCACATGGCGGGCATAGTCCGTCAGGTTTTCAAGAGTGACACGCTGCATGGCTGGCCTATCCCCGTGCCGGCCAGCAACGTGAAGGTGCGCAAGGCATGGGTGCTCACGATGTCTGCTTGACCGCCGGCCAGCCCTGGGGCTCTTCGACCTCATGGATCGGGTCGACGATGATAAGGTCGGCGAGATCGTCATGAACCTCGACCTTGATCGGTTCGCGGGTCTGGGCGAGCTCGGCAAGACGGTCGGCCGAAACGGGTTGCGCCGGCGTGTCGGCTAGAGGCGCGAGCAGCCCGAATTCGAGCAGCCGTGAAATGAAACCTTCGAGTTCGGCAATGCTTATCGTCGCGCCACCGGCCGATTGGCCAACCAGGGCTTGGGCGGAAATACCCGACGACAATGCCTGCCAGAGCCTGCTGCCTGAATCGGAGAAGCCAAAATACTTGCCGGTCGACAGATCGAGGACCACGGCCTCGCCGTCGAAAGACTCAAAGACGATATCCTTGCTTGCAATCGCGTAAACATCGGAATGACGCATTGGTCCTGGCCCTGCTCCGCGATCCCCGTCAGTCGCGATCGTTCCACCCCTCGACAAGGCCTGTAAACAGTCGGGTCCGCCTTGGCAAGACAAGGGCGCCGGCGCGGCGCGGGCCATTTTTGGGGATCGGTTTGGCCGTGGCCGGATCAGGCCTCGATTTCAAGCGCCGACAGTGGCTTGGAGCAGCAGGCGAGGATGAAGCCGTCATCGACCTCATGATCGAGGATACCGCCATTGTGGCTCATTTCGACGTCGCCCGCGACCTTCTTCACCTTGCAGGTCCCGCACAGGCCGAATTCGCAAGCGGCGGGAATCCGGACCCCTGAAGCGCGGGCCGTCTGCAACACTGTCTGGCCGGCAACACATTCGGCATCGACGTCCGAAAGCGAGAAGCGGATCGGCACCGTGACTTCCACAACCGTTTCGACGCCCTCCGCCGGCGAAGCGAAGGGTGCCGGCACTTCCTCCACGATGGGAGCGGCAAAGCTCTCCTGGTGGTAGTGGGCCATGTCGAAACCCGTGGCTTCCAGCATGCCGCGCACGGCGCGCATGAAGGGGTCGGGACCACAGCAGAAGATCTCGCGGTCGCGAAAGTCGGGCGCCAGCAGCGGCAGACGTATCGCGTCGATCCGGCCCATGTGCCCGTACCAGCCTTCGCGGCTGGACCGTTCCTCGATCATGAAGCCGAGCGACAGGCCCGGCATATGGCCGCCAAGCAGTTCGAGTTCCTTGCGGAAGATGATCTCCTCCGGGCGCCGCGCGCAGTTGACGAAGCCGACGTCGGTCCATGGCGCGCAGTCGTTCAACCAGCGCAGCATCGACATCATTGGCGTGACGCCGGAGCCGGCCGAAATGAGCAGGTACTTCGCGGCCGGGTGGCTGTGCAGTGAAAAGTCGCCTGTCGGGCCATAGGCCTTGACGTGAGTGCCGGGTTTCAGATGGTCGAACATCCAGCGCGTGCCGATGCTGCCCGCCTGCGCCTTCACGGTCACCGCGATCGAGAATGGCCGCGACGGCGAAGATGACAGCGTATAGGTGCGCATCAGCGGGCCGTCGGCTGTCGGCAGTTCCAGTGTCACGAACTGCCCCGGCTTGTAGCGGAACCAGGTCTGGTTGTCGGAGCGGAAGGTGAAGGTCTTCACGTCCGGCGCCTCGTCGCTCACGCCGATCACTTCCAGCACCTGAAGCCTGTCGTTCCAGGGCGCCATCTGGTCGAGATGGCGATAGAGGCCAAGGTCAGTCATCGCGTTCATCCCTCAAGTCGTTCTTGCACTGCTCATGTCGTGATCCCAAAACCGCGGGGCACTTTTGGGCGACATGAGCTAGGCGACACTGCGCAGCGCCGGCCGGCCGCCTTCGGCAAGGCGCGGGCCGATGAAGGACGCGTACCATTCGACGAACTGGATGACGCCGCCCTCATGCAACTCCGAGTAAGGGCCTGGCTCGTAGGCGGGAGACAGGATGCCGAAGGCGTTTTCCTCGACGATGCGGCGATCCTGGTCGTTGGTCTCGGTCCAGACATGGGTGAGTTCGTCGAGGTTGTAGTCGACGCCTTCAACCGCATCCTTGTGCACCAGCCACTTCGTCGTCACCGCCGTTTCCGTGGCGCTGATCGGCAACACGCGGAAGGTCACCGCGTGGTCACCAAGGATGTGGTTCCACGTCGTTGGGTAATGGTAGAGCAGCAGCGAACCGATCCGGTCAGTGGAAACACTGTCGGAAAGGTTCTTCTTCACGGCGCGCTTTCCCGTCATCGTGTAGCTGACGGCATCGCGCAGCAGCGGCGCGCGGGTGGCGCGATACTGCCCGGCCGGATCGATGCGGAACCTGCTTGGCAAGCCCGCCGCCTCGCACTTCGCCCAATGCGCGAGCATTTCAGGATCGCTGTCGGCGCCCTGCACGCCGGTCACTGTCGGCGCTTCCGGGAATGTCTTGCACAGTTCCGGGTGGTTGCCGGCGCAATGGTAGCACTCGCGGTTGTTTTCCCAGACCAGCTTCCAGTTGCCCTTCTCGACGATCGTGCTTTCGAAGGCGACTTTCGCATCGCGCAGCCGGTGCGGCAGAAGATAGGGCTCTACCATCGCCCGCATCGGCGCGAAATCGACAGGCTCCTTGGCCAGGCAGATGAAGATGTAGCCGCCGACGCTTTCGCAGGCGACCGGCTTCAGGCCGAACTGGCTCTTGTCGAAGCTATCCGCCATCTGCCGGGCGAACAGCAGGCGACCATCCAGTTCATAGGTCCACTGGTGATAGGCAGACGAGCTTTGCCGCCGTGCCCTTCTCGGTGTTGCAGACGCGGCTGCCACGATGGCGGCAGGAATTGTGGAAGGCGTTGATATTGCCCTTCTGGTCTCGCACCAGCACAACCGGGTAGTCGCCGATCTGCACGGTGATGTAGCTGCCGGGCTTCGGCAGTTCGCAATCATGGCCGATGAACAGCCAGTCGCGATACCAGATCAGCTCCATGTCGAGCTTGAAGTATTCCGGGTCCGTATAAAAGGGCTGCTCGAGGGAGAAGCCTTCCCTGCGGCTGTGCAGCAGCCTCAGCATATCATTGCGTGCGTCCATGTCCTGTCCTCGCATTCAAGGACTGAACCGGAGGGGAAGAGAGGAAGGATTGGACGCAGGCCGGCAATGCGCCGGACATGCACGATCCACCTCTTGACCGCCCACCGCGATCAGTCGAGTTCAAAAATCTCGGGCTGGTTTCCGGGCTCTGGAGTGTCCATTTGGACGGTCGCGACACCTTCCCAGGCCTTGGCCCAGTGGTCTCCCGTTGCGACTTGAACTCCACCACCGTTGCGGGGGCAGCGCCGGATTTCGACCGGCTTCCCAATTCTCCGCTTCGTTTGTCTCGAACCGGCACCTGAGATGACACGATCTAATCACGACAACGTTTGCGACATCGGCATGAAAGCGACATCGCATCCATGTGGCGCGACACGCATCCGAAACGGAGTGGTCCTGACTTGTGGCAGGGAAGGCACTTTGCCAGCGACAAATGGGCGATTCGCCCATCGGGCTTGGCCCGCGGAATGGTTAAAAAACGTTAACAGTTTCGAAAAGTGACTATTAGCTGTTTCTAAAATCGAACCGAACGGTTCGTTTCTGTTGACAGTGCGTGCAGGGCGGTGTGAACGCCAGCTCACGAACAGCTTGGCAAACCTGCGAGTGAAATTTACATAAGTATCTGATAATAAACATTTAAATAGTTCGTCTGGAGTCGCCTGGCACAATTTCAAGGTGTGGATTCATGGTCCACACGGAACAACTTCGTGATTGGAAACCGCCGGATGTCTTACCCACATCGGGGCTGTCCGAACGACGCGAATTCCTTCCAAGACACGCCGCTAGACGGACGGAAAAAGATACTGGAGTACCAAAAATGAAAAAGATCATTCTCACTGCCGCCGCCCTTCTGGCGATCTCCGGCAGCGCCTTCGCTGGTAGCGACCACTACGGTTCCAATGACGCCAATCAGGCCGCGAACACCGTCGACAGCTCGTACACCGCTTCCATCAAGAAGTCGGAACCGGCTGCCAAGCAGCAGCCCGTCACGCAGGGCGCCGACCGTAACCTCTTCGGCAACAACTAATGCCGATCCCGATGGCCGGCGGGCTCCGCCCGCTGCACCCGGGACTTCAGAATTCAGGAGTACTTGAAATGAAAAAGATCATCCTCACCGCCGCCACCCTTCTGGCAATCTCCGGCACCGCGTTCGCTGGTAGCGACCACTACGGTTCCAATGACGCCAATCAGGCCGCGAACACCGTCGACAGCTCGTACACCGCTTCCATCAAGAAGTCGGAACCGGCTGCCAAGCAGCAGCCCGTCACGCAGGGCGCCGACCGTAACCTCTTCGGCAACAACTAGTGCCGATCCCGATGGCCGGCGGGCTCCGCCCGCTGCACCCGGGACTTCAGAATTCAGGAGTACTTGAAATGAAAAAGATCATCCTCACCGCCGCCACCCTCCTGGCAATCTCCGGCACCGCGTTCGCTGGTAGCGACCACTACGGTTCCAATGACGCCAATCAGGCCGCGAACACCGTCGACAGCTCGTACACCGCTTCCATCAAGAAGTCGGAACCGGCTGCCAAGCAGCAGCCCGTCACACAGGGCGCCGACCGCAACCTCTTCGGCAACAACTAATGCTGCCGACCGCGGAGGAGTGGGCATGGCCTGCTTCTCCGGCGGATATCGAAATCTAGGAGTACTTGAAATGAAAAAGATCATCCTCACCGCCGCAACCCTTCTGGCCATCTCGGGTACGGCTTTCGCCGGCAGTGACCACTACGGCTCGAACGGCCCCGACCAGCAGGCTATCGTCAATGTCGACAAGACGCCGACGGCGTCGATCGCCAACAGCGACTCGCCGGTCTACAAGTTGCTCAATTCGTCGCATGACACGGCGAAGCCCGCCCCTCAGGGTGCGGACCGCAATCTCTTCGGCAACAACTAAGAGCCGAAGCTTATCTATAAAAAACAAGAGCGGCGGGCATGGCCCGCCGCTTTTGTTTTTCACCCGTGGTTTGACATTCTTCTGGGCCGCTTCAGGCCGCTTTGGCCTCGGCCTCATGCAGCGCGAATGAACGTCCGTCTGTGTCGAAGATATGAAGGTCTTCGGCATTGGCGGTCAGCCGCAGCGTCGCCCCGCGCTTGACCTCGACATTGCCCGGCAGCTTGGTCACTAGCGGCAGGTCGGCGCGGCCGATATCGATGTAGACCAGCTGGACCTCGCCGAGTTGCTCGACATAGTCGACCCTTCCCTCGAACAGGAAATCGGCCCCGGTGACGATGAACAGATCTTCTGGCCGCACGCCGAAGCTGACCTCGGTCCCCTTGGCGGACGCCGGCGTCGCCAGGGGCACATTGACCTTGTTTGCGCCGATATGGCTGATCGCCGTCACCGCGCCGGCGGTCTCGATCCTGGCCGGCACGATGTTCATGGCCGGCGAGCCGATGAACTGGGCGACGAACAGGTTGCCGGGTTTCTTGTAAAGATCCATCGGCGTGCCGACCTGTTCGATATGGCCGTCCTTCAACACCACGATGCGATCCGCCAGCGTCATCGCCTCGACCTGGTCGTGAGTGACGTAGATCATCGTCGTGTTCGGCATCGATTCTTTGAGCTTGGCGATCTCGATGCGGGTGGCGACGCGCAGCGCCGCGTCGAGGTTAGACAGCGGTTCGTCGAACAGGAACACCTTGGGATTGCGCACGATGGCGCGGCCGATGGCGACGCGCTGGCGCTGCCCGCCTGACATCGCCTTCGGCAGGCGGTCAAGATATTTGGTCAGCTGCAGGATTTCCGCCGCCTGGCGCACGCGCCGGTCGATCTCGGCCTTGTTTTCTTTGCCGATCTTCATCGAGAACGCCATGTTGTCGTAAACGGTCATGTGCGGATAGAGCGCGTAGGACTGGAACACCATGGCGATACCGCGCTTCGAGGGCGGCACATCGTTCACCACTTCGCCGGCTATCTTGAGCTCACCGGAGGTGATTTCCTCCAGCCCTGCGATCGACCGCAGCAAGGTCGACTTGCCGCAACCTGACGGGCCGACGAAGACAATGAACTCGCCAGACTTGATGTCGAGGTCGATGCCGTGGAGAATGTTGAGATTGCCGTATGATTTCTTCACTTGCCTTAGCGTGACATCGGCCATGATTTCCTCCCAGTGATTTCCTCAAGAAAAATTCAGTCGATACGCCCAAACCAGGCTCCGTAGCCCCCGAGCCGGATGGAACCAGTCCCCGACTGCCCCGAAAAACCGTGTCCCGGCAAGGGTTGCAGCGAACCGCCGCCGAGGTTGACCTCGGCCGGTTTGCTGCCGAGATTGAAGACACAGGCGATCCGCTCGTTGCCTTCGCGGCGTGTGAACGCAACCGTATCCCCCTCGCTTTCGATGAAATCAATATCGCCCTTGGCCAGCGCCGGGTGAGCGCGGCGGAAGGCGAGGAAGCGTCGGTAATGTTCGAGCAGCGAGTTGCCGTCACCCTGCTGCACATTGACCGCCTGCGAGAGGTGTTTGCCGGGCACGGGCAGCCAGGGCTTTGCCGTCGAGAAGCCGCCATTCCTGGCGGCGGCGTCCCACACCATCGGCGTGCGGCAGCCGTCGCGGCCCTTGAATTCCGGCCAGAAGCGGATGCCGTAGGGGTCTTGCAGGTCTTCCAGTTGGAGGTCGGCTTCGCCGAGCCCGAGTTCCTCACCCTGATAGATGCAGACCGAGCCGCGCAGGGACATCAGCAGCGCCGATATCACCTTGAGATAGGCGGTCGGATCGGCTTCGCCAGTCGCCCAGCGCGTCGCCGGGCGCATCACGTCATGGTTGGAAAAGGCCCAGCACGACCAGCCGTCGCTGGCGACCCTGCCGAAGGCTTCCAGCACCGAGCGCACCTTGGTGGCGCTGATCTTCTCGGGGGCCAGGAAGTCGAACGAATAGCACATATGCACGCGCTTGCCGCCAGCGGTGTAGGCGGCCACCACTTCCAGTCCGCGCTGCGAATCGCCGACTTCGCCGACAGCGGCGGTTGCCGGATACTCATCGAGCAAGGCGCGGAAGCGTTCGAGGAAACCGAGGTTTTCCGGGCGGCTCTTGTCGTAGAGATGGTCCTGGTAGTTGTAGGGATTGACCGCCGGCGCGGTCTGGTCGTTGCGCTCTTCCGGCGGCAGCGGCGGATTGCTCTCCAGGCCTTGGCTGTGGAAGTAGAAGTTGATCGTGTCGAGGCGGAAACCGTCGACGCCGCGCTCCAGCCAGAAGCGGGTGACGTCGAGCAGCGCGTCCTGGACTTGGCGGTTGTGGAAGTTGAGGTCCGGCTGTTCGGCCAGGAAATTGTGCAGGTAATATTGCTGGCGGCTGGTATCCCATTGCCAGGCCGAGCCGCCGAAGATCGACAGCCAGTTGTTGGGCGGTGTGCCGTCCGGCCTGGCGTCCGCCCATACATACCAGTCGGCCTTCGGGTTGCGGCGGCTTGCCCGGCTCTCCTTGAACCACGGGTGGTTGTCGGCGGTGTGCGAGAGCACCTCGTCGATCATCACCTTCAGGCCCAGCCTGTGCGCTTCCGCTGTCAGCGCATCGAAGTCGGCCAGCGTGCCGAACATCGGATCGACGTCGCAATAATCGGTGACGTCGTAGCCGAAATCCTTCATCGGCGACTTGAAGAAAGGCGAGATCCAGATCGCGTCCGCGCCGAGCGCCGCGACGTAGGGCAGCCTGGTGATGATGCCCTTCAGGTCGCCGATGCCGTCGCCATTCGAGTCCTGATAGCTGCGCGGGTAGATCTGGTAGATCACCGCGCCACGCCACCAGTCGCGATCGATGGCGGCATCGGGCTTTGCGGTAACCTTCAAAGCGGATTGCATTATCTCAACCTCCTTTCACCGAGCCGGCAAGCAGCCCGCGAACAAAATAGCGCTGTAGCGAGAAGAACACGATCAGCGGCACGATGATGGTGATGAACGCCGATGTCGTCAGGATCTCCCAATTGCCGCCGCGCGAACCAAGCAGTGCATTGAGCTTGGCTGTCAGCACGATCTGATCAGCTTCCGTACCAAGGAAAACCATTGCGACCAGCAGATCGTTCCATACCCACAGGAATTGGAAGATGGCGAAGGATGCCAGCACCGGGAACGACAGTGGCAGCACGATCTTGACGAAGATCTCGAAATCGCTGGCGCCGTCGATGCGCGCCGACTCCATGATTTCGCGCGGCAGGCCGGCAATGTAGCTGCGCAGCAGGTAGATGGCGAAGGGCAGGCCAAAGCCGGTATGCGCCAGCCAGATGCCGAGATAGGTCTTCGAGGGAACCCCGAAGAAAGTACCGACGCCGTTGTAGAGCTTCAACAGCGGGATCAGCGACATCTGCAGGGGCACGACCAGAAGGCCGATGATCACCGCGATGAGCAGGGCCCGGCCGGGAAAACGCATCCAGGCCAGCGCATAGGCGGCAAAGGCTGCGATCAGGATCGGGATGACGGTCGCCGGAATGGTGACGGTCAGCGAGTTCATGAAAGAGCGGCCGATGCCTTCCGAAAACAGCACCGTCTTGTAATTGTCGGTGGTGAATTTCGGTGGCGCCGACGATGCATAGTAGACGCGCTGGCCGCGGTCGCCTTCGAAGGCCTTGGGCGATTGCATGACGAAACCGCCGTCGGCGTTGAGCTGCAAGGTGACGCCGTCGCCAAGGTCGGCGGTGCTGCCCGCCGGATATTGCGTCGGCGCGGCCGACTTGACGCCAAAGGCGCTGATGTTGCGCTTGGCGCCGTCGCCGAAGATGTTGCCCTGCAGGACGAACTTGCCGTCCTTCTGGATTTGCGTCGAGGCGGCGGGCAGTCGGCCCGCTTCCGTCTGGCTCGAACTGGAGAACGAGTTCCACCAGCCCGAGGCGATGATCTGATCCTTGTCGCGCAGCGACGAGACGAGAATGCCGAGTGTCGGGATGGTCCAGATCACCACGAAGACCAGCACGGCAAAGTGGACGCCGAAGCGGCTGGCAAGGGAGTTTCCGGTTGCGACAGCCATCTCAATGCCCTCCCGTCTCTTTGTTCGCCTGGCGGATGTTCCAGATCATGATGGGAATGACCGCGATCATGATGATGATGGCGATGGTCGCGCCGCGACCGAAATCGCCGCCGCCGCGGAACATCCAGTCGAACATCAGATTGGCCAGAACCTGGCTGTTCCATTGCCCATTGGTCATGGTCAGCACGATGTCGAACACCTTGAGCACAAGGATGGTGATGGTGGTCCACACCACGGCGATGGTGCCCCATATCTGCGGCACCATGATCTTCCAGAAGATCTGGAACGGGTTGGCGCCGTCGATGACCGCGGCCTCCAGCGTTTCCTCGGGAATGCCGCGCAGGGCGGATGAAAGGATGACCATGGCAAAGCCGGTCTGGATCCAGATCAGGATGATCATCAGGAAGAAATTGTTCCAGAACGGCAGCGATATCCAGACCTGCGGCTGGCCGCCGAAATGCTGGATGATGGCGTTGAGGATGCCGATCTGCACCTGGCCCTCACCGCGATACTCATAGATGAATTTCCAGATCACGCTGGCGCCGACGAAGGAGATGGCCAGCGGCAGGAAGATCAGGCTCTTGGCGATCGTGCCCCACCAGATCTTGTCGGTGAGCACGGCGATGATCAGGCCAAGGAAGGTGCAGGCGGCGGGCACGACGGCCAGCCAGATGATATTGTTGAGGATCGAGTTGCGGAAGTCGCGGTCGCCGAACGCCCATTGATAGTTGGCAAATCCGACGAAACTGGTGCCGCCGCGATCGAGGAACGACAGCCGCAGCGTCTCGACCACCGGGTAGATCAGGTAGATGGTCAGGATGATCATCGCCGGGCCGACGAACAGCCAGGGGCGGACCAACCCTTGCCGGCGCAGATTGTCGATCGCGGCGGCACCCGCGACGCCGCGCGACGGGAATATCAGGTCGACCAGCTTGTTGGCGCCCCAGAAATAGGCGACGCAACCGCCGACGCCGATGATGATGACGAATATGGCCGAGAAAATCTGACCCGCCATGGTATCCCTCCCCATGCGCGTGACCAGCCAACGATCTTGGCGATGGGATCAGGCGCAGATTCAGTTTTTCGAGAGCACCGTCGAGGCAAGCAGGCTCCTCCTTCTTGCGGTCGGTGCTTCATGCCGGAAATGGTCTATGCGCTCATGAGGATCGCGAGCGATGATGCTCGTCGGATCCGGGCCGGGGGGCCCGGATCTAGGGCGATGGGCCGGCTAGACCCGACTACTTGATTGCATCCCAGGCTTTCTGGATGTCGGCCGCGACATCCTTGGCGGGCTTGCCGCCGACCAGGTCGACCATGCCCGTCCAGAAGGCGCCGGCGCCGATCTTGCCGGGCATCAGGTCCGAGCCGTCGAAGCGGAAGGTCGTCGCATTCGCCAGGATTTCACCCTGTCGCTTGAGCGCTTCGCTGGCATAGGCATCCTTGTTGACCCCCTTGAACGGCGTCACGAAGCTGCCCTGGGCCATCCAGAGTTCATGCGCCAGCGGCATCTTGAGGAATTCGATGAAGGCGCGCGCCGCCTTCGAATCCTTGGTGATCATGACCAAGGTGCCGGCGCCTTCCACTGGCGTGCCGAGTTCAGGCTTGGAGGCATAGGGCGGGTACAGGAAGAAATCGGCGTCCTGACCAAGCTTGGTGCCTTCGGGAAAGAAGCTCGGGATGAACGATGCCTGATGATGCATGTAGCACTTCGGCGGCACCGTGAAGAGCCCTTTCGGGCTGTCGCGGAAATCGGTCGCCGCAACCGCCTTGGCGCCGCCGTCGACCATCTTGTCGTCGGTCGCGATCTTGGCGAAGATGTCGATGGCGTTGACGACCGCTGGATCGGTGAACGGGATCTGGTTCGTCACCCACTTGTCATAGACCTCCGGCGCCTGCGTGCGCAGCATGATGTCTTCGACCCAGTCGGTCGCCGGCCAGCCGGTGGCACCGCCGGAGCCGAGGCCGATGCACCATGGCTTGCCGCCGTCGGCGATGATCTTCTGCTCAAGCGTGGCCAGCTCTTCCTGGGATTTCGGCACCGTGTAGCCGGCTTCCTTGAAATTGTCCGGAGAATACCAGATGAGGCCCTTGACGTCGGCCTTGTAGGGCAACGCATAGAAATCGGACTTTCCGTCCTTGCCCTTGTACGTGCCGAGCGCGGCCCAGGACTGGCCGGCGCCATAGTTTTCGGCGACCCATTTTCCGGTCGCGTCGCCGAGCGGCGTCAGCAAGCCCTTGGAGGCCAGGTCCTGGATCAGGCCCGGCTGCGGCAGCACGGCGATGTTGGGCGGGCTGCCGGCCTGCGTATCAATGACGATCTGCTGCTCGTAATTTTCCGACGAGGAGTATTTGATCTCAACGCCGGTGGCTTCCTGGAAATATTCGAGAACGTTGCGGACCAGCGTCTCGTCCTCGCCGCGCCATGGCCCGAAGATCGACAGGGTCTCGCCCTTGAGGTCGACCTTCTTGAGGTCGTCGTAATTCGACCAGTGAAAGCGCGGATCCTCGCCCGGCTTGAATTTCAGTTCAGCCTGCGCGGGCGCACTCAGGGCGAACGCTGCAACAGCGACGCCAAGCAGAAGCATTTTCTTCATTGGTATCCCTCCCAGTGGTCATCAACACCGGACGGAACCTCCATTCCGCCCACCGACGTCGCAGGAATGTGACTCAGTCAGAAGGGAACCGCAACCTTTTGAAGAGTATTCCAAAGCGCTTTGGCCTTCCCGATCTCGCCATTGAATCGTTCGGAAGTCAAGAGGGGTGCGAGCTAATCGATTTAGTTTCCGGGCCAAGGTGTCATAAAAGTGCGCTGCAGCATGCATTTATGGCGGTGCAACAGCAATTTTTCTTTCAAAGTGTTCCAAAGCCCGGCTATGGTCCCTGTGGCTACCAGCGCCGTCACGGCGGCGGCCCGGATTCAGAATTGAAAGCGCTTTGAGGCTTGGAGGCCTCCCGTGAATCTCAAGCAACTCTCGCACATGCTGGCGCTTTCGCAGACCACGGTCAGCCGTGCGCTGAACGGCTATCCGGAGGTCAATGAGGAAACCCGCCGGCGGGTCGTGGATGCCGCCAAGCGCCATGGCTATCGCCCCAATCCGAGCGCGCGGCGGCTGGCGACCGGCAAGACCGGGATGATCGGTTATGTGCTGCCGACGGGTGCCTCCGTCGACATCGATCCGCATTTCGTCGAGTTCCTGTCCGGCCTTGGCGACTATGCCCGCTCGCATGAGCTTGACCTGGTGCTGTCGCCGGCCGATGCCGACGACCAGGAGACGACCTACAGGCGTATCATCGCCAACAAGCAGGTCGACGCGGTCTACATCTCGTCGCCGAGACCCGCCGACCGCCGCGTCGCGCTGGTCAACGCGCTCGGCATTCCCTTCATCGTGCATGGTCGCAGCGAAGGGTTCGACTTCGACTATCCTTTCACCGACATCGACAATGAGGGCGCGTTCCACGAGGCAGCCAGGCTTCTCATCCAGCTTGGCCACCGCCGGCTGGCGCTGATCAATGGCGATGATCGCGAGACCTTCGCCATCCATCGCGAGCGCGGCGTGCGCCGCGCCCTGGCGGCGAGTGGATTGGCACTGGGCGAGCGCCATGTCTGCTCTGTCTCGATGACCGAGGAGAATGGCTATCGCGCCACCAGGCGATTGCTCGAACAGCAGGATGCGCCGACGGCGATCGCCTGTTCCAGCCTGATCATGGCGCTGGGCGTCGTGCGCGCGGTGCGCGACCTCGGCCTCACCATCCCGGGCGACGTGTCGCTGATCGCCCATGACGACGTCTTCCCCTGGCTGAAGCCAGAAAATTTCTCCGTTCCGCTGTCGACCACGCGCTCTTCGATCCGGCTGGCCGGCGCCCGCATTGCCGAGCGGCTGGCGGCACGGATTTCCGGGCTGGAGGAGGGCGCGCGAGGGGAAGTCTGGCCGGTCGATCTGGTGGTCAGGGGATCGGTCGCCGGCGCGCCAGTTTGATATGTGCCATGACTGATCCGGCCCAGGGGCCTGGGTCTATTCCTTCGCCGCCTCGGCCGCCTTGATATCCAGCAGCCCGTAGCCGAAATCATCGTCACGGCCATGCCCGCCGAGATCCCTGGCGGTCGTGGCCAGCGCCTTCTCGACGCCGTCGGCGGTGCGGTCGGGCGCGGCATGAAAGAGGTTGGCGATGGCGCCGGTCACGATTGCCGCTGCAAACGAGGTGCCGGTGACCACATCCGACCCCGCGCCACTCGGCGCCACCATCTCGACGCCGGGGGCGGAGATGAACACGTAGGGTCCGCGATTGGCCTGCGGCATCAACTGGTCCTTGGCATCGGTGGCGGTCACCGCGATGACGCTGTCGAAGGCGGCCGGGTAGCCATAGGGAGCCTTCGGCCCGTTATTCCCAGCGGCGGCGACCAGCACGATGCCCAGCGCCCGCGCGTTCTGGCAGGCCGTGCCCAGCAAGTCGTTCTTCGGGCCGACAAAGCTCATGTTGATGATTCGGACATTCTGGTCCGCAGCCCAGTCCAGCGCCGCCAGGATGACATCCATGGTGGACTTGCCGCCTTCGAAGGCGCGGGCGTGGTATATTCTGGCGCCTGGCGCCATGCCTTCGAGCGTTCCGACACCGGCGATCAGGCCATCGACGGATGTGCCATGGTCGCGCGCCTTGATCGGCACATCGGGCATGGCGTCGAACTGCCCGCCAATGACGCCGGACAGCGCCGGGTTGGTGTCGTCGATGCCGGTGTCGATGACGGCAATGCGCACATTCTCGCCGCTGGCCTGTTTCGGATCGAGCACGATGTGGTCGAAGGCATAGTTGACGATGGTGGCCGCCTGCTGCAGCGAATAGATGTGGTTGGGCTCGCGCCTCTGGGTGCGGCCGTCGGCGGCAAGCTGCGCCAGCACGACGCCGACCGGGCGTCCATCGGGGATACCAAAGCGCACCAGCGTCGAGCCGAGCAGCCTGGACTGGCGCTGCGAACGCACCTGAAGGCCAAACGAATTGGCGATCTGCTGCACGGCTCCAGCATCGCCGGCAACCGTCACCAACACCTCGTCGGGCACGAACGCGCCGGAGACAGCGCGCGGCGGCTCGGTCAGGACGAGACCCGTGGGCGGGGTGACAGGCCCACTCGGCGCGGCGGCCTGCGTGGCAACGGGCTGAGACGGCGGTGCCGCGCCGTTTGCCGGCTCGCTGGGCGAGTTGGTGGTTGGCGTTGGGCTCGCGCCGGAAGGATTGGGGAACAGATCGACGATCAGGCTGGGAAGAAACACAGCGCCGGGGCGCGCCTTATCCGTGCCGGGCGTCGCACCTGCATTGTCTTTTCCGCCGGTCTTCGTGTCGCCGCTTCCCTTGTTGCAGTCGGCGCCCGCGGCGTTCGTCCGGTCGAGGCAGTCGATCTGCGTCTGGCTCAGGTTCGGATCGTTGGTTTGCGCGAAGGCCGAGCCGGCGGCGATTGTCATCGCCACTGCCACCGAAAATCGAATGACCGCCTTAGCCGCCACTGGCCGGTTTCCTTCCCTCCATCACAGCTTCCGCGAAAGGCTGGGCAGCAATAAGGCCGAGCGCTTTTTCATAGTCAGCCGCGGTCGTGGCGGGGATACCCAGTCGGAAAACGCCGTCGGCGGTCGGGCCATCCAGGATTTTCAAACCATTCTGGCCAAGAAAGCCGGTGATATCAGACATCCTCGCATCCGGCTTGAACCTTGCCAGCGCGAACGGAATCTTCGCCAGGTCGGTTTCCGCCCCGGCAACCTCGAAATCGCCGCCCTTGCCGCCGGGGTGTACAAGGGATTGCACCATGATGACGGCAAGCAGCACCGCGGCGGCGGCCCAGGCGACACCAGCGGGAACCGACATGAAGCGGTTCCACGCCTGCGCCAGCCAGGACGGATTTGCCGGCGCGCGCGCCGGACCGGCCTCGGCGTCAAGCGCCCTGGCGAAGCGGCTGAGCGCATCGGCCGGCGGCCGGATCGCTTCATTTGCGGCGGCGGTGCCGGAGAATTCGGCCTCGGCCTCGCCGAGCGCGCCCATCGCCGTGGGATAGCTGGCCAGCCATTCCTCGACGGCTTCCAGATCGGACCCTTCCAGCGAGCCGTTCAGATAGAACGGCAGCAGCGTTTCCATTTCGTCGCGGCGCGACATTTTTTCAGCGGCGCTCATGGCCACCCCCTGTCGTAACCGGCGGCCTTCAGGGCTTCGCCGAGTTTCTTGCGGGCGTAGAACATCCTGGTCTTGACCGTGGCGACAGGAATGTCGAGCACCTCGCCGATCTCGCTCACCGATTGTCCGTGATAGTAGGCGAGGTCGATCACCACGCGGTGTTCGTCCGGCAAGGCATCGACGAAGCGGCGCAAGGCAGCAGCCTTGTCCTCCTTCATGGTGACGACTTCCGGCGTGTCGGCGCTGTCGGGCACCGCGGCGGCGGCCTCGTCGTCGATCCAGTCTTCCTTCCGCTTGCGCAGCAGGGACAGCGCCTTGAAACGGGCGATGCCGAGCAGCCATGTCGAGACTTCGGAACGCCCCTCGAAACCTGGCGCCTGTCGCCACAGTTCCAGAAACACCTCGTTCGCGATATCGTCAGCCATCATTTCCGATCCCGTCTGGCGCGCCACGAAGCGGTAGACCCGCGCGTGGTGACGCATGAACAGGAGCCGCACGGCGGCACGGTCGCCCTTCGCGACCCGGTCGACAAGCGCGCGATCGGTCTCCGTCGCGGCCGTCATCGCCGGTCGAGCCGCCTGGCTCCTGCCTGCTCTGTCGCTGATCGGTCCAAAAAGGTTCATCCTCCGCCAAGGAATTCGCGGAGGCTAACCGAAGTATGGGGATGTTGCCAGAGGGTGAGGAGCGTCCCGCCAGAGGCGGGTCAATCGACAACGATTTGTCGATTGAAGTGACGAACGCCCGAAACCATAGCGTAGGGACGGCAGCGCCGCGTTTCTTCCAGCACCGTCATCGGCGCCGCACGCCGATCCGCGTTAACCCGGCCCTTCGCGGGCTCAGGGCGTTCGAAGCTCGAAAAGCCAAGCAATTGGCTTTTCGTGGCCTTCGGCCGCCGCTTCTCACCCCAAGAAAGACTTCGCCTTCATCGTCGCCGGCACGGGCACGCCAAGGCGGCTCAGGATTGTCGGCGCCAGCTGCAACTGGTCGAGCAGTGCATCGCCTTCCGGCCCCTTGCCGGATCCGAAATAATAGAGCGCGAAATCCTGCATCTCGTCGTCATGGCCGCCATGGTGGCCGCGGTCGGTCTGGCCGTGGTCGGCGGTGACCATCACTTCGTAGCCGGCTTCACGCCAGCGCGGCAGGAAGGCGGCGAGCATGCCGTCCATGGCGTAAACGGCATGGTCCATCTCGTGGCAGTCATGGCCGAAACGGTGACCCATCGAATCCAGCGTGCAGGTGTGCAGGATGCCGTAGTCGATGCCGTGGCGCTTGGTTAGCATGGTCAGCGTCGCGAACAGGTCGACATCGCTCGGCGTCATCTGGTTCCTGGCATTGTAGCCGGTCATGGTGTGGAAGCGGCCATGCGTGATCGGCCCGCCCGGCTCGTCATACTCCATGTCCTCGACCAGATCGAAAGGATAGGCGCGGAAGAACTCCGACCAGTAGGAATGCGTGACCGCGCCCGTCTTGCCGCCGGCCTTGCTGACTTCCGAAAAAATATCAGGCTGCTCGACGCGGAACCGGTTCTCATTGGACAGGATGCCGTGCACCTGGGGCGAGACGCCGGTGTGGATCGAGGCGTAGCAGCAGGCCGAGGTCGACGGCAGGACGGAGCGCATCTTCCAGACGCTCGCCTCGCGCGATTGCACCCAGCCTTCGAGATTGCCCATCAGCCGGCGCCAGTTCCTGTAGGGAACGCCATCGAGGATGATCAGCAGGAGTTTTGATTTGAGCGCCACGGGCTGCTCCATGCGGTTGGTCGTTGAGACAGGAACGCCGTGTGCCGTCATGGGCACACGGCGTTCTCCTGGATTGATCAGACGATCGGATCTTGACTAAGCGTTGAGCCAGCACTCGGCAAGCGCGTAGCCATCCATCATTTCGCCGATCGGGCTCTTGGCAAAGCCGCCGATCTTGTTGGTGGCTGCCGCGTCGATGAACTGGTTGAAGAAGGGCACGATCAGCCCGCCCTCATCGCGCATCAGCATGGCCATGTCATGGTAGATCGCCTTGCGCTTGTCCTGGTCGAGCTCGCCGCGCGCTGTGAACAGCATCTTGTCGAACTCCGGCCGCTTGAAGCGCGTGTCGTTCCAGTCGGCGGTCGAGACGTAGCCGGTGGAGTACATCTGGTCCTGCGTGGCACGTCCGCCCCAGTAGGAAAGCGAGAAGGGCTGCTTGTTCCAAACTTCCGACCAGTAGCCGTCGCCCGGCTCGCGCTTGATCTCGATCTTGATGCCGGCCTTGGCGGCACTCTGCTGATAGAGCTGGGCGGCGTCGACGGCGCCGGGGAAGGCGACGTCGGACGTACGCAGCACGACCGAGCCGCTATGGCCGGACTTCTTGTAAAGGGCGGCTGCCTTTTCCGGATCGAATTTGCGCTGTTCGATGGCGGTAAACAGCGGGTAGGCTTCGTTGATCGGAAAGTCGTTGCCGGCCGAACCGTAGCCGCGCAGAATCTTCTCCAGCATCTCGTCACGGTCCATGGCGAGCTTGAGCGCCATGCGCAGATCATTGCTGTCGAAGGGCGCGGTGTCGCAGAACATGTTGAACGGGTAGTAGCCCTTGCCCGAGACGTTCTCGATGCTGACGCCCGCAATGCGCTTGACCAGATCCACGACCTTCGGCTCGACGCGGTTGATCATATGGACCTGACCGCCTTGCAGGGCGGCCAGACGCGCCGTCGCGTCGTTGATGACGACGATCTCGACCTGGTCGGCATGGCCGGCCTTGTCGCCAAGCCAGTAATTGGCGAAGCGTTCGCCGCCGTGGCGCACGCCCGGCTGGTTGACGCTAACCTTGTAGGGGCCGGCGCTGATGCCGGCATTCGGGTTGTCCCTGCCGCCATTCGGCTGGATGACAAGGTGATAATCGGCCATCAGGTACGGGAAGTCGGCATCCGCGTCGCCGAGCGTGACGATGACTTCCTTGCCGCTCGCCTTGACGCCCTTGATATTCTTGAGGATGCCGAGCGCGCCCGACTTCGACTTCTCGTCGGCATGGCGTTCGATGGTGGCCGCGACATCTTCCGCGCTGACCGTCTTGCCATTGTGGAATTCGATGCCGTCACGGACCTTGATCGTCCATGTCTTGGCGTCCTTTGAGGCGCCGATGTCTTCGGCGATCAGGTTGACCAGCTTGTTCTCGGGGGTGAGGCGCACGAGATACTCGCCCCAAAGCTTGCCGAAGCTGTAGGTAACCTGGCTGAGGTTCAGCGCCGGATCGAGGCTGTTGGTCGATTCGCCGCCCTGCAGGCCGGCCTTGATGGTGCCGCCCTTGACCGGCGTCTGCGCGAAGGCTTTCCCGGCCAGTGTCGTGGCAAATGCCGCGGACACGCCGAGTGCGGCGGCGCGCCCCAGGAAGGCACGACGCGATATCCGGCCCTGGCCGGCGAGTTCAGCAAGATGGTCGAGTTCGGTCTTCATATCAAAGTCCCCCTATTGCAAACCTAAAAATGCACGGGCGGCGCCCGTTGGTGTCAATCCTGTTTGTCCTGCATTGCAACCGCATGACGGTCGCAGCACTTTGGTACGCCCAAGCTGTGAATTGATGACTCCAGTCGGCCTAATTCCCCGCGCTGGCCATGCGCCGTCCCTTGATTGCCTTCTCCAGCCAGCCCATCTCCATTTCCGGAACCGAAGACAGCAGAAGGTCGGTATAGGCGTCGAATGGCGGCGCCAGCACCTTGCTCTTCGGGCCGTATCGCACCACCTCGCCGCGATACATGACCGCGATCGAATCGGCGATGGACTTCACTGTCGCCAGGTCATGGGTGATGAACAGATAGGCGACGTTTTCCTCTTTCTGGAGTTCGAGCAACAACTCAAGGATGCCATGCGCCACCAGCGGATCGAGCGCCGAGGTCACCTCGTCGCAGATGATCAGCTTCGGTTTGGCCGCCAGCGATCGGGCAATGCAGACGCGCTGCTTCTGGCCGCCGGAAAGCTCGGCCGGGTAGCGATCGGAAAAGCCCTTGCCCATTTCGATCTTGTCGAGAAGTTCAGCGACGCGCTTGTCGCGTTCGCGGCCACGTATGCCGAAATAGAATTCGAGCGGCCGGCCGATGATGGTGCCGACCGTCTGGCGCGGGTTCATCGCCACGTCCGCCATCTGGTAGATCATCTGCAACTGGCGCAGGTCTTCCTTCGGCCGGTCGGCAAGCTTGTTGGCCAGCGGACGCCCGTCAAAGGTGACGGTGCCTTCTTCTGGCGGCAGCAAGCCGGTGATGGCACGCGCCAGCGTCGACTTGCCGGAGCCGGATTCGCCGACCACGGCCAGCGTCTGGCCCGGGTAGATATCGACCGAGACATTCTTCAGCACCTTGATGTGGCTGCGGCCGTAGGCGGCGGTGACGTTTTTCACCGACAGGAACGGCGTCGCGCCGGGCTTCTGCTCGGCATGTTCGATCTCGTGCACCGATACCAGCGCATTGGTGTATTCTTGGCGCGGTTCCTTGATGATCTGGCGGGTGCCGCCCCATTCGACCAGCCGGCCATGGCGCAGCACCATGATCTCGTCGGAAACCTGGGCGACGACGGCAAGATCGTGGGTGATGTAGAGCGCGGCAACTCCTGTATCGCGGATGGCATCCTTGATTGCCGCCAGCACGTCGATTTGCGTCGTCACGTCGAGCGCGGTGGTCGGCTCGTCGAAGACGATCAAGTCCGGTTCCGAACACAGCGCCATCGCCGTCATTACCCGCTGCAGCTGGCCGCCCGACACCTGGTGCGGAAAGCGTTCGCCGATGGTTTCCGGGTTTGGCAGGCTGAGTTTTCTGAACAGCGCGACCGCGCGCTTCTCGGCCTCGGCCCTCGTGGCCCTGCCATGCAGGAGCGTGGCCTCGACCACCTGGTCCATCAACCGGTGGGCGGGGTTGAAGGCGGCGGCCGCCGATTGCGCCACGTAGCAGACCTCGTGGCCGCGCAGCTTGCGAAAGCCGTCCTTGCCGCCCTTGAGGATGTCGCGGCCGTTCAGGATCACTTCACCCCCGGTAATGCGCACACCGCCGCGGCCATAGCCCATCGAGGACAGGCCGATGGTCGATTTCCCGGCTCCGGATTCGCCGATCAGGCCAAGCACCTTGCCCTTCTGCAAGGTCAGCGAAACATCGTGTACCAACACGATGTTCTTCGGCGGCTCGCCGGGTGGGAAGACGGTGGCCTCGATGCGCAGATTGCGGATGTCGAGGAGCAAGTCGGACTTCGGTCGCTGTTCGGCCATCACCCACGTCCTCCCTTGAGGCTTGTCGTACGGTTGAGCACCCAGTCGGCGACCAGGTTCACCGAAATCGCCAGCATGGCGATTGCCGCGGCCGGGATCAATGCTGCCCCTATGCCGAAGACGATGCCGTCCTTGTTTTCCTTGACCATGCCGCCCCAGTCGGCATCTGGCGGTTGCACGCCAAGGCCGAGGAAGGACAGCGTCGACAGGAACAGCACCGCATAGATGAAGCGCAAGCCTAGTTCCGAAACCAGTGGCGACAGCGCGTTGGGCAGGATCTCGCGAAAGATGATCCAGCCACTGCCCTCGCCACGCAGCTTTGCCGCCTCGACATAGTCCATGACGTTGATATCGACGGCCACGGCCCGCGACAGGCGATAGACGCGGGTTGAGTCGAGAATACCCATCACCAGGATCAGCGTCACCAGGTTGGTCGGCAGCACCGACAGCACGACCAGGCCCATGATCAGGGTCGGGA
This sequence comes from Mesorhizobium sp. PAMC28654, assembly GCF_020616515.1. Classification (GTDB taxonomy): domain Bacteria; phylum Pseudomonadota; class Alphaproteobacteria; order Rhizobiales; family Rhizobiaceae; genus Mesorhizobium. Next base: position 3,377,975 of record NZ_CP085135.1, on the reverse strand, counting down.
TCGACATCAAAAGGTCGACGAGGCGCGATAGCAGCGTGTCGAACCAGCCGCCAAACACCGCCGCCGAGAAGCCAAGGATGGCGCCGAGCGAGAACGACAGCGCTGTGGCAAGCACCGCGATGAACAGCGTGATGCGGGCGCCGTAGATCATGCGCGAAAGCAGGTCACGGCCGAGATTGTCGGTGCCCAGCCAATGCGCCGCCGACATCGGTTCCCAGACGTCACCAATGATCTCGCCATTGCCGTGCGGCGCGATCCATGGAGCAAATATCGCCGCCAGCACGAACAACGTCGTCAGGACTATGCCGATCAGCGCCGGGATGGGGATGCGTTTGATATCGAGCATATCCGCCCCCTATTTCGGATGTCTGAGACGCGGATTGGCGACGATCGCCGCTATGTCCGCAATGATGTTCAGGCTGATGTAGACGGCGGCGAAGATCAGGCCGACGGCCTGCACCACGGGCACGTCGCGCTTGGTGACGTGGTCGACGAGGTACTGTCCCATGCCGGGATAGACGAAGATCACCTCGACCACGACCACGCCGACGATCAGATAGGCAAGGTTGAGCATGACGACGTTGATGATCGGCGCGATTGCATTGGGGAAGGCGTGCTTGCGGATCACGTTGAAAGCCGACAGGCCCTTCAGTTCCGCCGTCTCGACATAGGCCGACTGCATGACATTGAGGATCGCGGCGCGCGTCATGCGCATCATGTGTGCGAGAACGACCAGCGTCAGTGCCGTCGCCGGCAGCGCGATCGCCTGCATCCGCTCAAGGAATGGCATTCCGTCATAGACGGTGGAGATGCCTGGGAAGATCTGCCACTTCACGGCGAAGAAATAGACGAGCACATAGCCGATGAAGAATTCGGGAAACGAGGTCGAGGCGAGCGCGAGGCCCGAGATCAGCTTGTCGATCCAGCCATTGCGGTAGCGTACGGCAATCAGGCCAAGGATGATCGCCAGCGGCACGGCCACGATCGCCGCCCAGAAGGCCAGGAACAGCGTATTCCACAAGCGTCCCTTGATCGACGTTGCGATATCCTGGCCGCTCGACATCGCCGTGCCGAGATCGCCGGTCAGCACACCGCCGAGCCAGTGGAAATACCTGATATAGGCCGGGTCGTTCAGTCCGAGCTGCGCGCGCAGATTGGCGAGCGACTCCGGCGTCGCCGATTGTCCGAGAATGGCTTGTGCGACGTCGCCGGGCAGGATCTGTGTGCCGGCGAAGATCAGGACCGAAACGGCCAGCAGGAGGAGAATGCCCAGCGCGATGCGCTGGGCAATGAGTTTCAGGATGGGTGAAGACATATCTGCAAAGCCGGCTCAGGCCTGCAGCCAGCACTTCGCCAAGGCGTAGCCGTTCATCAATTCCTGATGCGGATCGTCCACCCAGCCGTCGACCTTGGCGCCGGTCGCGTCGATGAACTGGTTGAACATCGGCAGGATGAGACCGCCGTCGTCGCGCACCATGACGGCCATGTCGTGGTACATCGCCTTGCGCTTCGTCTCGTCGAGCTCGGCGCGCGCGGCCAGCACCATCTTGTCGAAGTCCGGACGCATGAAGCGCGTGTCGTTCCAGTCAGCCGTCGACAGATAGGCGGTCGAATACATCTGGTCCTGGGTCGAGCGCCCGCCCCAGTAGGACGCGCAGAAGGGCTGCTTGTTCCAGACTTCCGACCAGTAGCCGTCACCGGGTTCGCGCTTGATCTCAAGCGTGATGCCGGCTTTGGCCGCGCTCTGCTGGAAGAGCTGAGCCGCATCGACGGCGCCGGGGAAGGCGACATCCGAGGTCCGCAGCAGCACCGAGCCGTCATGGCCAGACTTCTTGAAGTGGAACTTGGCCTTGTCGGGATCATACTTGCGCTGCTCGATCTCCGTGAACAGCGGATAAGAGGCATTGATCGGGAAGTCGTTGCCCAGCGATCCGTAGCCGCGCAGCACCTTGTTCAGCATCTCCTCGCGGTCGATCGCCAGCTTCAGCGCCATGCGCAAATCCGCGTTGTCGAACGGCGCCGTGTTGCAGTGCATGATGAAGACGTAGTGGCCGGGACCGGCGTGGTTGCGGATGGTCACGCCCGGCACGCGCTTGATCAGGTCGACGATCTTCGGCTCGACGCGGTTGATCATGTTGACCTGGCCGCCCTGCAGGGCCGCCGTCCGCGCCGTGGCGTCGTTGATGACGATGATTTCGATCTGGTCGGCATGGCCCATCTTGTCGCCCTGCCAGTAGTTGGCGAAACGCTCGCCGCCGTGGCGCACGCCCGGCTCGTTGGTAGTGATCTTGTAGGGGCCAGCCGAGATGCCGGCATCTGGCTTGTCCTTGCCACCATTGGGCTGCACGATCAGGTGGTAGTCGCTAAGCAGGTAGGGAAGGTCGGCATTCGGCTCCTTCAGCGTCAGCACGACTTCCTTGCCACTGGCCTTGATGGTGGCGATGCCCTTCATGTAGCCGAGCGCGCCGGACTTCGACTTTTCGTCGGAATGGCGCTCGAGCGTGGCGGCCACGTCGTCGGCGGTCACCGTCTTGCCATTGTGGAATTCGACGCCGTCGCGGATTTTCAGCGTCCACGTCTTGGCGTCCGGCGACGAACCGATCTCCTCGGCGATGCGGTTCTCGAGCTTGCCGTCCGGCGACAGCTCGACGATCATTTCGCCCCACATCTTGCCGAACGCGAACGGCACCTGCGTCATCATCAGCGCCGGATCGAGGCTGTTGGTGGATTCGCCGCCGACCAGGCCGGCCTTGAGCGTACCGCCCTTGACCGGGCCAGCCGCGCGCGCCGCACTGGAAAGCAGCAGATTGGCAAAGGGGGCGGTAACGCCGAGCGCTGCCGCCCGACCGAGAAAATCACGACGGCTCAGCTTGCCCGATGCGACACGCCGGCTAAGGAATTCGAGTTCGTTTGACATTTTGAGTTCCTCACTCTGTTGGTTCGACTCTGCGGCCGATTTTTCTTGTTTATTCTCTCTGGAATAATGAGGGTAAGCTAATGCGGTAAGCAAGACGGAATGCGACATGCCGTGGCGTAAATCGTACGTCGCTTTTGGACCAATCCGTCGAGCACTCAGAGCAGAGCGCGTGGAATTTTCTCCTCGAAGTTGCGCTCGAAAACCAGGATTTCGCCTTCATAGGCTTCGATTCGGGCGCTGACGATGAAGTTTTGCGCGTCGGATCGCATCTCGGCCGATGTTTCGGTCCGGACCGACCATCCATTTCGCGACAGGGTCTGTGTCCAGTGCGTCTTGCCCGAGGCTGACAAGGGATCGTCAGGATGGATCGCCCAGGTCTCGCGGGCGATGCTGCCATGGGAAAGGCCATGCTCGGCATCGCGCAGTTCGCCGAAATCGTCGACGATGGAAAGCGTGACGATTCCTGTCTTTTCGTCACGCCCGACATGGCGCTCGGAATTGGCGGCGCGGATCGTTTCGGTCGCCCAAGGCGTGGCGCCCTCTGGGGCTGGGAATGAAATCTCGTCGCCTTTCGCCAGGGGCCGCAACGGCAGCATCAATGTCGCTGCGGAGAGGTCGAGGCGGACCGGTTCCGGCGACGGCCAGATCATCGGCCAGTAGGCATTCGAAACGGCGATGCGAAGATGATGGCCGGCAGGCACGCGGTAGGCGCATTGGTCGAGCACCACGCGCGCCGACACCGTTTCGCTCGGGACCAGGGCCTGGGGGAATTCATGCGAGTTGCGATGCGTCAGGTTGAGCACGCCATAAGAGATCAGTTCCGAGGTGCCGTCGGGATGCACGTCGCACAGCCTGATCGCGATGTTGGCCTGCCGGCGGTCCGAGGCGAGCTGAACCAGAACCTCCGGCGCGCCCACGATGTCGATCGCCTCGGTCAGCGGCGGCTGGTCGAAACACACCGACAGCGCGTCGTCGGGCCGCTGGTCGCCCGGCAATTCCGGGCCGAAGGTGAACGGAAAATATTCGCCGCCGGCCAGGCCGCAGGTCTGCGGCGAGGCCACGATTGCGGGTTTGCCGCCCTTGGGCATCAGCTCGGTCGCTTCCGCCTTGATGTTCGGCGAGGGCCATTCCTGTTCCGCCACCCAGCGGCCCGGCCGTTCCGGGTGCCAGCGCGCGGGACGCACGCTGTCCATCACATAGGCTCGGTAGGCCGGGTCCGCCTCGACGCCGGTGTCGATGTCCTTCAGCCAGCGGTCCCACCAGCGCAGGGCCGCCTGCAGGAAGCCGATGGCGGGCTTGGGTGCGGCATAATGCGGATACTTATGGATCCAGGGGCCGATGATGCCCTTCACCGGCGCTTCGATGTTGGTGGCCAAGTGGGAGACGGTGTTGCGATAGCCGTCATGCCAGCCGCCGATCGACAGCACCGCGGCTTTGACAGCGGAAAAATCCTCGCAGATCGAGCCGCGTTTCCAGTAGGCGTCGCGGTGCTGGTGCTTCAGCCACAGCGGTGCCAGGAAGGGCTCGTTCTCCAGCCGGGTCAGCCACAGATCACGCCACCGGTTGTCGCCGGCAATCAGCGGATCCGGCGGCCGCGACGAATAGGACAGCATGGTGGAGGCCCAGCCGAAATTCTCGATCAGCAGGCAGCCGCCCTTGTAGTGGATGTCGTCGGCGTAGCGGTCGACGGTCGAGCACAGGCTGATCACCGCCTTCAGCGCCGGCGGCTGCTTGGCCGCAACTTGCAGGCAGTTGAAGCCGCCCCAGGAAATACCCATCATGCCGACATTGCCGTTGCACCAGGGCTGGGATGCCGCCCAGGTGATGACGTCGCAGGCGTCCTGCAATTCCTGCTCGGAATATTCGTCGTCCATCAGCCCTTCGGAATCGCCATTGCCGCGCATGTCGACGCGGATCGAGGCGTAGCCGTGGCCGGCGAAATAGGGATGCGTCAGCTGATCGCGAAAGATCGTGCCGTCACGCTTGCGGTAGGGCAGATGCTCAAGGATCGCCGGTACCGGATCGTCGCCGGCATCGTCTGGCATCCACACCCGCGCCGAAAGCCGGCAGCCATCCGGCATGACGATCGCCGTGTCCGGGAATTCGATGACCTTGCGGGGAAATTCAGTGATGGTTTTCATGGCTGCATAACGCCCCGCAGCGAGGCAACTTTCAATCGCCATTCGCGACTGGAGCAGCGAAATATGCGACCTGCCATGGGCGCTGCGGTTGCCTGGAGCGCTTCTTTCTCCCCGTCACCATACGGGGAGAAATGCCCGGCAGGGCAATGAGGGGCAGCGCCAACCTCGATAGTTGTCGTCTCCAATTGTAGGAAGCGATTGAGCTGCCAATTGACCGACGAAAACGATCAGTTCAGCGGAATGTCGTTCTCGTCCTTGCTCGCCTGATAGGCGCCGGACATGTCTTCGTAGAGCGCCGAAATCCTGCCGATGCGCGCCTCCAGGCGCTGACGCTCGGCCTCGGGCAGTGCCCGCGCCAGCTTGCGTATGGAAAAACTTTTCCAATAGGCGTTCTCGGCATTGTAGCCGCCGGGATCGAGGGTGAAGACCTCCTTGAGGATCTTCAGATCGTGCGGAATGGCGAAGCTGTCGCGCGAATCTTCATGGGAGAACAGGTAGTAGAAATTGTCAAAGCCGGTCCAGGTGATCGCCGACAGGCACAGCGAACAGGGTTCGTGCGTGGCCAGGAAGATGGCGTCCTTGGTGTCGACGCGCTCGGCTTTCGGCATTTCGTAGAAGCGCTTGAGGCAGTGCACCTCGCCATGCCAGAGCGGGTTTTCCATCTCGTTGTTGGTCTCGGCCAGCACCAGCGAATGGTCGTCCTTGCGCAGGATCGCCGCGCCGAACAGCTTGTTGCCATGGGCAACGCCATCCGCCGTCTTCGGCACGATGTCATGCTCGATGACGTCGAGCAGGCGGTCGATCAGCGAAATGTCGGTCATTATCGGGTCTCCTGCCGCATGTCGCACAAAAGTGCCCCGGGTTTGGGATAACGACATGCACAACAAATTAAGGGAGGTGGATCTCGTAGGCGTGCGAGAAATGGAATTCCTCGAGGTTGGAGCCGTCGCCGCCACGGTCGACGATCAGGAAATCCTGGGCCTCGCCGATCGGCGTCAGCACGCCATGCCAGAGATTGCGGGAATAGTTGATGCCTTGTCCGGGCGCGGTGATGAAGGCATGCGGCTCGCCCGGCCCCTCATCACCGTCATGGCAGACGACGACCAGGAACGGGCGCGGCGACAGCGGGATGAAGGCCTGGCTGCCGAAGGGATGGCGCTCGACCATGGTCAGCTTCAGCGGCAATTCGTAGGGCGTGCCGCGCACCATCGAGATCAGCACGCGGGCGTTGGGGCCAGTCGCCTGCGCCGTGGCGAGATCGTGATAGCGCTCGGCCCTGCCGCCATTGATCGGATAGTGGTTGTCGCCGCCCATGTCGATCACGTCGCCGAATTCGGCAAAGCTCTCGCGGGTCAGCGGCCGCGCGACGATGCGGGTCATGGCGCGCGCTTCGCGATGCCGGCGCCGCCAAGCTTGGCGTGCCGGTTGACGTCCTTGTAGAGCAGGTAGCGGAACCTGCCCGGGCCGCCGGCGTAGCAGGCCTGCGGGCAGAACGCGCGCAGCCACATATAGTCGCCGGCCTCGACCTCGACCCAGTCCTGGTTCAGGCGATAGACCGCCTTGCCTTCCAGCACATAGAGGCCGTGCTCCATGACATGGGTCTCCGCGAAGGGAATGACGGCGCCCGGTTCGAGCGTCACGATGGTCATGTGCATGTCGTGGCGCATGTCGGCGGGATCAACGAAACGCGTTGTCGCCCAGCGGCCTTCGGTGCCGGGCATCGGTGTCGGCGCGATATCCTGCTCGTTGGTGAAGAAGGCTTCGGGCGCATCGAGGCCATCGACGGCGTCGTAGGCCTTGCGAATCCAGTGGAAGCGGACGGCAGCCTTGCTTTCGTTGCGAACCGTCCAGCCGCTTGCCGGCGGCAGGAAAGCAAAGCCGCCGGGACGCAACACATGTTTCTTGCCGGCAAGCATGACGGTGAGGTCACCCTCGACCACGAACAGGGCGCCTTCGGCGCCAGCATCGGGTTCCGGCCGGTCGCTGCCACCGCCGGGCGCGACCTCGACGATGTATTGCGAGAACGTCTCGGCAAAACCGGACAGCGGTCGTGACAATATCCAGACGCGGGTCTTGTCCCAGAACGGCAGGGCGCTGGTGACGATGTCTTGCATCACGCCCCGGGGAATGACGGCGTAGGCTTCGGTGAAGACGGCGCGACCGGTCAGAAGCTCGTTCTGGCCGGGATGACCGCCATGCGGTGCATAATAGGTTCGGTCGGGCATCTTGAGCGTATCCATGAGTTCAAACCTATGAAGGGAGCATGTCCTTGAGGCGGAGCAGCGCGATGCGCTCCACCTGTTTGCAGGCGGTGTCGAATTCGGCCGCGCGGCTGTTGCCGATGCGTGTTTCGAACTCCGCCAGGATCTCCTCCTTGGTCTTGCCTTTCACCGCGATGATGAAGGGGAAGCCGAAGGTGGTGACGTAGGCGGCGTTGAGCTTGGTGAACAGTTCGCGCTCCTTGTCGGTCAGCGCGTCGAGGCCAGCCGAGGTCTGTTCCCTGGTCGATTCCACCGTCAGCCGCTTGGCCTTTGCAAGCTTGCCGGCAAGGTCGGGATGGGCGTTGAGCACGCCGAGCCGTTCAGTCTCGCTGGCGGCGCGGAAGATGCGGCAGAGCGCGTTGTGCAGGCCGCCGGCCGTGTCGTGCGTCGGACCGAGTTCCAGTTCGTAGGCCCGCTCGGCGATCCACGGCGAATGCTCGAACACGCCGCCGAATGTGTGGACGAACGTCTCGAATTCCATCTTCGACGGACGCAGTGCCGCCGGCGTGTAGGGATGGTTCTCTTGCCAGTGTTTGGCGATATCGATGCGCCGCGCCAGCCAGACCTTGTCGTGCGACTTCACATAGTCGACGAAGCGCTTCAGCGCCGCGACACGGCCCGGCCGCCCGACGAGGCGGCAATGCAGGCCGATGTTCATCATGCGCGGCCGCCCAGTCTTGCCCTCGGCATAGAGCGTGTCGAAACTATCCTTCAGATAGGCAAAGAACTGGTCGCCCGAATTGAACCCCTGCGGCGTGGCGAAGCGCATGTCGTTGGCGTCGAGCGTGTAGGGGATGATGAGCTGGGCGCCGCCTTCATGCTCGAACCAGTAGGGCAGTTCGTCGTCATAAGTGTCCGACACATAGTCGAAGCCACCTTCCTGTGCCGCCAGCCGCACCGTGTTGACCGAACTGCGGCCGGTATACCAGCCGGTCGGGCGCTGGCCGGTCACCTCGTAGTGCAGCTTGATCGCTTCTTCCATGTCGCGGCGCTCATCCTCCGCGGCATGGTCGCGGTAGTCGATCCATTTCAGCCCGTGCGAGGCGATCTCCCAGCCGGCGTCCTGCATCGCCGTGACCTGGTCTGGCGAGCGGGCGAGCGCGGTGGCGACGCCGTAGCAGGTTATCGGTACTTCGGACTCGTTGAACAGGCGAAGAAGTCGCCAGAATCCAGCGCGCGCGCCATATTCGTAGATCGATTCCATGTTCCAGTGGCGTTGGCCAAGCCAGGGCGCGGCGCCGACAATCTCGGACAGGAAGGCTTCGGATGCCTTGTCGCCATGCAGGACGCAGTTCTCGCCGCCTTCCTCGTAATTGACGACGAACTGCACGGCGACATGCGCCCCGCCAGGCCATTTCGGATCGGGCGGATTGGCACCATAGCCGCGCATGTCTCGTTCGTAACGCATGATCCCTCCTGCCGGCCGCTGCCGGGAGTGTGTTCAGAATAGTCGAAAGGGCCGCGTGCGCATTCCCTCGAAATTTTTGAAAGTGTTTTTGCCGCGCTCCGCTCGACCGGGACTTATGCATCGCCTTTAATTGGCGCACAATTCAGCAGTAGTGTTCGGCTGTACCGGGCCAGTTCGTTCGTATTGGGCCAGTTCGTCGTATTGGAAATGGGAGGCGGCCAGTGGCAGAGACGTTGAAAGCCGACGGCGGGCGCCTGACGACGCACGTCCTCGATACCGCGACAGGCAAGCCGGCGGCCGGGCTGTCGATCGAACTCTATCGCATCGACGGCACCGCGCGGACCCATTTGAAGACCGTTGCCACCAACGCCGATGGCCGCTGCGACGCGCCATTGCTTGCTGGCGGGGATTTCCGCACCGGCGAATACGAGCTGGTCTTCGCGGCCGGCGACTATCTGCGCCGACAGGGAACAAAGCTGCCGGAGCCAGCCTTCCTTGACGTCGTGCCGATCCGTTTCGGCATGGCCGAACCGGTGCACTATCATGTGCCGCTGCTCGTCTCGCCCTACGGCTATTCGACCTACAGGGGGAGCTGAGGCATGGTCACGGTCACGACACGCAACGAGATACGCTTCATCCTCAACGGGCAGGACATCGCCCTCGCCGCGGTCGCGCCCGACGAGACCTTGCTCGACTGGCTGCGGCTCAACCGCACGCTGCGCGGCACCAAGGAAGGCTGCGCCGAAGGCGATTGTGGCGCCTGCACGGTGCTGGTCGGCAAACTGTCTAGCGGCGGACTGGTCTATGAAAGCGTCAATGCCTGCATACGCTTCCTCGGCTCGCTCGACGGCACTCATGTGGTGACGATCGAGCATCTGCGCGGCGAGCCGGGCAAACTGCATCCCGTCCAGCAGGCGATGGTCGATTTCCACGGATCGCAATGCGGCTTCTGCACGCCGGGCTTCGTCATGTCGCTCTATGGTCTGTGGATGAAGTCGCCGGACCCGTCGGACGGGGCAATAGAAAAGGCCTTGCAGGGCAATCTCTGCCGCTGCACCGGCTACGAGGCGATCATGCGTGCGGCCCGCGCCATCTCCAGCTATGGCAAGTCGGCGAAGGACCCGCTGGCGGTGGAGCGCAAGGCGATCACGGCCCGGCTTGAAGCGATGAACGACGGCCTGCGCGTCGAGGTCGGCACGGCCAAGGCGCGGCTGATCGTGCCGGCCGATGTCGATGATTTCGCTGACATCCTCGACAAGGAGCCGGGCGCCACCATCGTGGCCGGCTCGACCGATGTCGGCCTGTGGGTGACCAAGCATATGCGCGATATTTCGCCGGCGGTGTTCATTGGCAATCTCGAAGGTCTGTGCGCGATGTCCGAGGAGGATGGTGTCATCACCATCGGCGCCGGCGTCACCTACACCGAGGCGTTCTCGACGCTCGCCAAACGCATCCCGGCGCTGGGCGCGCTGGTCGATCGCATCGGCGGCGAACAGGTTCGCAACATGGGAACGATCGGTGGCAACGTTGCCAACGGTTCGCCGATCGGCGACACGCCGCCGCCCTTGATCGCGCTCGGCGCACAGCTGACGCTGCGCAGGGGCAAGGAGCGGCGCACGATCCCGCTGGAGAAATTCTTCATTACCTATGGCAAGCAGGACCGCCAGCCCGGCGAATTCGTCGAGGCGGTGCATGTGCCGGTTCCCGCCAAGGGCACGAAATTCGCCGTCTACAAGGTCACCAAGCGCCGCGACGAGGACATCACGGCCACGCTCGGCGCCTTCCTGCTGACGTTGGCCAAGGACGGTACCGTCGCGGATGTCCGCATCGCCTATGGCGGCATGGCGGCAACGCCGAAACGAGCCTCGACGGTCGAGCATGCGCTACTTGGCAAACCCTGGACGGAGCAGACGGTGGAGGCGGCGATGGCGAAGTATGCTGATGATTTCACACCGTTGACCGACATGCGTGCCTCCGCCGAATATCGGGCGCTGGCCGCGCGCAATCTTCTGTTGCGGTTCTTTGCCGAGACCAGCGGTACCAAAGCGCCGATTCAGGTCTCGCGACACGAGGCTGCCTGATGAACAACCACGCCACTCAAAATCTCAAGGCGGTAAAGATCGTTGGCGGTGTTGCCACCGATCAGCGCCATGATTCCGCGCACAAGCATGTCGGCGGCACGGCCGTTTACATCGATGACATGCCGGAGCCGGCCGGCACGCTGCATGCCGGGCTCGGCCTGTCCAAGGTCGCGCACGGCATTCTGAAGAGCGTCGACCTCTCGGCGGTGCGGACAGCGCCCGGCGTCGTCGATGTGTTGACCTATGCGGACGTGCCTGGCGAGAATGATGTGTCGCCGAGCAACATGCATGACGATCCGGTGCTGGCGGAAAGCAAGGTACAGTTCTTCGGCCAGCCGATCTTCGCGGTCATCGCCACGACGCGCGAGCAAGCACGGCGCGCCGCTCGGCTGGCCAGGATCGAATATGACGAATTACCCGCCATCATCGACATATGGGGCCTCGACCCGGTCAAGGACAAGCTGGTCACCACGCCGCTGACCTTGCGGCGCGGCGACGCGGCCGCCGCGATCGCCGCTGCACCCCGTCGGGTGAAGGGGCGGATGAAACTCGGCGGACAGGACCACTTCTACCTCGAGGGCCAGGTGTCGTTGGCTGTGCCGGGCGAAGACGACGAGGTCACGGTCTACTGCTCAACCCAGGGCCCGAGCGAAACCCAGCACCTTGTCTCCCATGTGCTCGGCGTTCCCAGCCACGCGGTGACCGTGGAAGTCCGTCGCATGGGCGGCGGCTTCGGCGGCAAGGAAACACAGGCCAACCAGTGCGCGGCCATCGCCGCGATCGCGGCCAAGAAGCATCAGCGGGCCGTCAAGGTCAGGCTCGACCGCGACGAGGACATGACCGCTACCGGCAAGCGGCACGACTTCGCCATCGACTATGACGTCGGTTTCGACAATGAGGGCAATATCCTCGGCGTCGACTTCATGTTCGCACTCAATGCTGGCTTCTCGGCCGACCTGTCAGGTCCCGTCGGCGACCGTGCGCTGTTCCATTGCGACAACGCCTATTTCTATCCGAATGTCCACGCCAGGTCGGCGCCGCTCTACACCAACACCGTTTCCAATACGGCTTTCCGGGGCTTTGGCGGCCCGCAAGGCATGGTCGGCGCCGAGCGCATCATCGACGAGGTTGCCTTCGCCGTGGGCAAGGACCCGCTCGAAATCCGCAAGCTGAATTTCTACGATCCGATGGACGCGATCGGCACCCGCAACGTCACGCCCTATCACCAGAAGGTCGAAGACAACATCATCCACCGCATCGTGGCCGAACTGGAGGAAAGTGCCGATTATGCCGGAAGGCGGCAAGAGATATCGGCCTTCAACGCCAAGAGCCGCTTCATCAAGCGCGGCCTGGCGCTGACGCCGGTCAAGTTCGGTATTTCGTTCACCAAGACCGAGTCCAACCAGGCCGGCGCTCTGGTGCATGTCTATGCCGATGGCTCCGTGCACATGAACCATGGCGGCACGGAAATGGGCCAGGGCCTGCACCTCAAGGTGGCGCAGGTCGTGGCCGAGGAATTCCAGATAGATCTCGACCGGGTGAAGATTACCGCCACCACCACCGCCAAGGTGCCGAACACGGCACCGACGGCGGCGTCCTCGGGCGCCGATCTCAACGGCATGGCGGCGCAGAATGCGGCGCGGCAGATCCGTCAGCGGCTCACCGATTTCGCCGCCGAGAAATATCAGGTGCCGATCGATCAGGTGGTGTTCCTGCCCAACCGGGTTCGCGTCGGCAACCAGGAGATCAGCTTCAACGACCTGGTCAGGCAGGCCTTCATTTCGCGCATCCAGCTTTCAGCGGCCGGTTTCTACAAGACGCCGAAAATCCATTGGGACCGCAGCAAGGGCCAGGGCCATGCCTTCTACTACTACGCCTATGGCGCGGCCTGTTCGGAAGTGTCGGTGGATACGCTCACCGGCGAATATGTGGTCGAGCGCACCGACATCCTGCACGACTGCGGGCGCTCGCTGAACCGGGCCATCGACATCGGCCAGGTCGAGGGCGGCTTCATCCAGGGCATGGGCTGGCTGACGACGGAAGAGCTCTGGTGGGACGACAAGGGCCGGCTGCGCACGCATGCGCCGTCGACCTACAAGATCCCGCTCGCATCCGACCGCCCAAAGATATTCAACGTGGCGCTGACCGACTGGTCGCAAGCCTATGAGCCGACCATCCATCGCTCCAAGGCGGTCGGCGAGCCGCCTTTGCCGCACGGCATGTCGGTGCTTCATGCGCTTTCGGATGCGGTGGCAAGCGTCGCCGACAACAAGATCTGTCCACGCCTCGATGCGCCGGCAACACCGGAGCGCGTGCTGATGGCCATCGAGCGGCTGAAGAAAGAGGCGAAGGCGGGCGCCTGAATCCGACAAAAGGTGCAATCCGGGTCGAAAAAACCTATATTTCCCATTCGGGAATGTGAGCCATGAACTCGAAAGTGCAAAGCCTGAAAGCCTTTCTTGCCAGCGCCGGCCGGGTCGCCCTGGTCGAAGTGGCCGGCACCAAAGGCTCGACGCCGCGCGAGAAGGGCGCCTTCATGCTTGTCTCGGCATCGGCGATTCTTGGCACGATCGGCGGCGGTCAGCTCGAATACATGGCCCTCGACAAGGCTCGGCAGATGGTAGCGCCGTCCGTCCGTCCTGGGTCGGTCAGCCGCCTTCAAACGAGTTCCCGCATCGAGGTCGATGAGGTCTGCGCTACACTCGACGTGCCACTAGGCCCGGAGATCGGCCAATGCTGCGGCGGTCGGGTAGAGGTGCTGATCCGGCTGGTGGATGCCGCGCTCGAGGCCGAACTGATCCAGACGGCGGAAGCCGAAGAAGCTGATCTGCCGCATGTCTACATTTTCGGCGGCGGACATGTCGGCCAGGCGCTGGCATCGACGATTGCGCTTCTTCCCGTGCACGGTGTCGTCATCGAGACGCGGGCCGAGGCGATGGAAGGCATGCCGGAAACCGTCGAGACGCGACTGACGGCGATGCCGGAAGCGATGGTGCGCGATGCTCCAGCCGGCACCGCCTTCGCCATCCTCACCCACGACCACGCGCTCGATTTCCTGATCGTCGCCGAAGCACTGAAGCGCGACGACACCGCCTATGTCGGCATGATCGGCTCGAAGACCAAGAAAGCGACGTTCAGGAACTGGTTCCTGAAATCCGCGGACGGCACGGAAGCTGAATTTGCCCGCCTCGTCTCACCGATCGGCGGCGATGCCGTTAAAGACAAGCGCCCACCCGTCATCGCCGCTCTCGCGGCCGCCGAGATCATGACCGCGCTGGTCACCCATGCCGCAATCTCCAATGCCGGCCAACATGCTCCGCATGACAAGGTTATGGCCGGCTAGCCTCATCGGATAAGTCACAGCTGCTCGTCGATTTCGTCATTTCCCAATCGCTCGAAAAGCGCGTTTGCTGTGTCTGCATTGCAGCGCGAGGCGGAGACACATGGACGTTTTGAAAATTGCAGCCTTTTCGGATGGTAGTGCCGGCGGCAATCCTGCTGGAGTCCTGATCGGCGATGTCTTGCCCGATGCCGCCGAAATGCAGGGCATCGCGGCCCAGGTGGGTTTTTCGGAAACCGCTTTTGCCGCACCCGATGGGAACAACTGGCGGGTCCGCTATTTCTCGCCGGAATCCGAGGTGCCCTTTTGCGGTCACGCCACCATAGCTCTTGGTGCGGCGTTGGTCCGGCAATTCGGTGACGGAATTTTCCCGCTGACCCTCAACCAGGCGAGCATCACCGTCGAAGGGTTCCGCGATGGCGCCAATGTCGCCGCCGCTCTGCAGTCGCCGCCAACACGCAGCAGGCCGGCTCCGCCGGAGCTGACTACCGAGGCGCTGGCGCTGTTCGGCTATGCGCCCGGCGATCTCGATCCGGCCATTCCGCCGGCCTTGATCCATGGCGGCGCGGACCACCTTGTTCTGGCCCTCAAATCGCGCGAGGCGCTGGCCGCCATGCGCTACGATCTGAAGGCCGGCCAGGCCTTCATGCGGCGGGAAGGGCTGGTGACGGTCCTGCTTGCCTATGCCGAAACGCTGCGATTGTTCCATACGCGCAATCCGTTTGCGTCCGGCGGTGTCTACGAGGATCCGGCGACAGGCGCCTCCACGGCGGCATTCGCGGGCTATCTGCGCGACATTGGCTGGCCGCATGGCGGCGCTGTCGATGTCGTTCAGGGCGAAGACATGGGCATGCGTTCGCGCTTGCATGCCGACATTCCGCCGGAGAGGGGGACTTCTATCAGGGTCTCGGGTACTGCGCGGATGATGGAAGAAGCGTAGGCGCCCCTCGTTCTCATACGGGTCGTTTCAAGCCGAGATGGTCGCGCAGCGTACGGCCTTCATAATCCCGGCGGAACAGGCCCCGCCGCTGAAGTTCCGGCACGACGAGCGTGGCGAAGGCATCGAGTTCGCCGGGGAACCAGGAGGGCATGACGTTGAATCCGTCGGCAGCACCGCCTTCGAACCGCGCCTGCAACTCGTCGGCGACCTGCGCCGCCGTTCCGACGATGCGCCAATGGCCCCGCGCGCCGGCGAAATGCCGCGCAAGCTGGCGGATGGAAAGGTTGTCGCGGCGCGACTGCTCGATGACCAGTGCTTGGCGACTCTTCATACCCTCGGTCTCTGGCAACTCCGGCATCGGCCCGTCGATCGGATAGCGTCCCAGATCGGAGATGCTGAGATAGCTGGACAGCAGGGCAACGCCGACATCGTCGGGAATCAGCTCCTGCAACTCCTCGTATTTTTCCTGAGCCTCAGCCGCGGTTTCCGCCACAACGGGGGCGACGCCGGGCATGATCTTGATGTCGTCGGGCTCGCGCCCATACGCGGCCAGACGCCCCTTCAGATTGTCGTAGAAGGCCTTCGCTTCTTCGAATGTCTGCGCGGCGGTGAACACGACATCGGCGGTGCGGGCGGCAAGGTCGCGCCCGACATCCGAGGCACCGGCCTGTACCATGACCGGTGCGCCCTGGGGCGAACGCGGCAAGTCGAGTGGGTCGCGAAGCGAAAAGCTCTGGCCGTCGTGACCGGAGGCGCCGCCGAGCTTGCCGTGCCAAAGCCCGGTCACCACCTCGGCGAACTCACGCGCCCGCTCATAGCGGTCGGCATGGGGCTTGAGGCCGGTCGAGCCGAAATTGGCGGCCTCGATGGGACTGGCTGATGTGACCAGGTTCCAGCCGGCCCGGCCACCACTCAGATGATCGAGCGACAGGAAGGTCCGCGCCAGCCCATAAGGCTCATTGTAGCTTGTCGACGCCGTTGAAACGAGACCGATGCGGCTGGTCTGGACGGCCAGCGCCGACAGCAGGCTGATTGGTTCGAAGCCGATCGAGCGCGACGTCTGGCTGGCGATGCCGACATTGGCTTCGCGCAGGCCGGCGGCATCCTCGCAGAAGATCATGTCGAACTTCGCCGCTTCCGCCGTGCGTGCCAGCCGGACGTAGTGGTCGATGTCTATGCCGGCCCTCACATGCGATTCGGGGTGGCGCCAGGCCGCAATGTGGTGGCCTGTCGCCCACAGGAAGGCGCCGAGCTTCATCTGGCGGGGAGCGGCGGTCATTGGTCACCTCCGCCGGCAAGTCCGAGATGCGAGCGCAACGTCGCCCCGCCATAGCGCTCTCGAAACAGGCCACGCTGTCGCAATTCCGGCAAAACCAGATCGACGAAATAGTCGAGTACTGAGAGCTGCGCGGGCATCTCGATGTTGAAACCGTCGCAGCTTTTTGACCGGAACTGCTCTTCCAGCATGTCGGCGGCGCCGGCCGGCTTGCCATCGGTGACGGGTGAGACGTTCATCAGTATCTTCACGACATCTGGATCGCGCCCCCAGGCGGCAACGCGGCGCTTGAGATCGTCATAGCGCGCTTTCGCACTCTCGATCGGTCCGTCGTCCAGCAGGATGACGTCGGCGGTACGAGTGGCAATATCCATGTCGGGTTCCGACAGGCCCGACAGAACGAGCACCGGCATGTCCTGCGGCGATCGTGCGACGTTCAACGGTCCTTGCACCGAAAAGAACTCGCCCTTGTGGTCAAGCAGATGCATCTTCTTGGGGTCATGAAAGCGGCCGCCGCTCTTGTCGAACAGCAGTGCGTCCGGATCCCAGCCCTCCCATAAGCCCTGAACGATGCCGATATATTCATCCGTGCGACGGCGAAAAACGTCGGGCGAAAACCCTTCCGTCCGGCTGAAATTGGCGGCTTCGCGCGGCGCCTGCGTCATGGTCGCGTTCCAGCCGGCGCGGCCATGGCTGATGATATCGAGCGAGGCGAAACGGCGCGCCAGATTGTACGGCTGGTGGGCAACCGTCGAGGCCCCGGCGACAAGGCCGATCCTGCTCGTTACCGTCGCCAGCGCCGCCAGTAACGTCGTCGCTTCGAAGGGCACCTGGGTGTTCGCGGCATCATCACCGGGATCCGGCGTGTTATCGGCGATAACAACCATGTCCAGCTCGGCTGATTCAGCCTTTTGCACAAAGCCAGCCAGACGATCGAATTCCGGCTCGGCCCTGGGCGAAGTGTCGGCGGTTCCGGTAAGCAGCGAAACGGCAAGATGCATTGTGGCGCCGTTGTCCATCGATGGTTCCTGCAAAGCGAGATAGGACCGGAACTATGTTCGCGGGTTGCGGGGAAGGCAACCGCTGGCGCTGGACCAACCGCCGGTCACTTGGCGGCCAGCTGTCACCGGCCCGCCAGAAGATCGTTGATCAGCCGCTGGCAACGCTCGGCCATGAAGTCGAGCAGCAGCCGCACTTTCGGATCCTGCAGCTTCTTGTGCGGATAGACGGCGGCGAACTGGACTGGTGTCGGCGGCGTGCTGGTCAGGATCACTTGCAGCCGCTGGTCACGGATGAACGGCTCGACCTCGAAGCGCGGCTTGTTGATGATGCCGCGCCCCGAGAGTGCCCAGCCGGTCAACACGTCGCCGTCATCGGTGTCGTAGGGGCCGTGTACTTCGAACTTCTGCGGGCCGGTGGGGGTCTGCAGGGTCCACACATATTCGCGCGCGCCGGAATAGCGCAGCATCAGGCAGTCGTGCTTCTTGCCGATCAATTCCTGCGGGTCGGTCGGCTCTCCCCGCGCTTCCAGATATTTCGGCGCCGCCACCAAGACCCGCTCACATTCCATGATGCCGCGCATCCTGAGACTGGAATCCTCGATGATGCCGAGCCGGAAGGCGACGTCGATGCCTTCCTTCATGATGTCGACATTGTGGTCGGAGAGCCTGAGCCGTACTTCGATGTCGGGATATTTGTCGTGAAAATCGGGAATGCCCGATGCCACCAGCCGGCGGCCGAGGCCAAGCGGCGCCGTCACCTTGATGGTGCCGCGCGGCTGTCCGGAGAGTGCCGAGACGGCGGCTTCCGCCTCGGTGATCGCTTCCAGCACCTGCTTGGCGCCGGAATAGAAAACGGTGCCATGTTCGGTCGGCATCAATTGCCGCGTGGTGCGGTTGAACAGCCGCACGCCAAGGTGCTTCTCCAGTTCCTTGATGCGGTTGGAGGCGACTGCAGGAGAAATACGCATGTCGCGTCCTGCCGCTGACAGATTGCCAAGTTCGACGACACGGACGAAAACGGCGATATTGTCGAGATAGGCCATGCGGTTCCCGTGGCTTTCATGCTGCGGCTTGTTGCGACTCTAGTTCATGACCCCGAAATTCGGAATCGATTTTCGGAAAGGATCATGAACCAGCCAAAATAGCCTACAGCGTCCTTTGCGCGTCCAAGTGGACGCGCGGCGCTGTAGTATTTTCCATTTTTTTTTGAAAGTCATCGCACACTTCGCCTCTTTCCGTTTGCGTTCAAGCTCTTAAAGTCACTGGACTGGCAGGGATGAGTTCGATGATGGATTTCGCGATTTTCTGGGAATGGCTGAGTTTCGCCGTGCGCTGGCTGCATGTCATCACCGGCATCGCCTGGATCGGCTCGTCCTTCTACTTCGTCGCGCTGGATCTCGGCCTGCGGCAGCGCCCGGGCATGCCTGTCGGCGCCTTCGGCGAAGAGTGGCAGGTGCATGGCGGCGGCTTCTATCACATCCAGAAATATCTGGTGGCGCCGGCCGAAATGCCCGAGCATCTGACCTGGTTCAAATGGGAGTCCTACGCCACCTGGCTGTCCGGCTTCGCCATGCTGTGCGTCGTCTACTATGCCGGCGCCGACCTGTTCCTGATCGATCCTAACGTGCTGCCGATGTCGGTGCCGGTCGGCATCCTGCTGTCCATGGCAACGATCGGCGTTGGCTGGGTGGTCTATGATCTCCTGTGCCGCTCGCCGCTGGGAAAAAGCGACACCGGCCTGATGCTGGTCCTATATTGCGTGCTGGTGTTCATTGCCTGGGGGCTCACCCATCTGTTCACCGGCCGCGCCGCTTTCCTGCATCTCGGCGCCATCACCGCCACGATCATGTCGGCCAATGTCTTCATGGTCATCATTCCCAACCAGAAGATCGTCGTCGCCGACCTCATCGCTGGCCGCAAGCCCGATCCGAAATACGGCAAGATCGCCAAGCAGCGCTCCCTGCACAACAACTATTTGACGCTGCCGGTGCTGTTCCTGATGCTGTCGAACCATTATCCGCTGGCGTTCGGCACCCAGTTCAACTGGGTCATCGCCTCGCTGGTGTTCATCATCGGTGTGCTGATCCGGCACTATTTCAATACAGTGCACAAGCGCGCCGGAAACCCGCACTGGACCTGGCTGGGCGCCCTTGTCCTGTTCATCATCATCATCTGGCTGTCGACCGTGCCGAAGGTGCTGACCGGTGAGCCGAAGGTGTCCGCCTCGGCGGAAGTCTATATCGCCTCGGCGCATTTCTCGGCCGTTCGCGACACCGTGCTCGGGCGCTGCTCGATGTGTCACGCCGCGGAGCCTTCCTATGAAGGCATCTATCATGCCCCCAAGGGCGTGATGCTCGACACCGACGCCAATATCGCCAACCACGCCCGCGAGATCTACCTGCAGGCCGGGCGCAGCCATGCGATGCCGCCCGCCAACGTCACCCAGGTCACCGACAAGGAGCGGGCGCTGCTGGTGGCGTGGTTCGAGGGCGCGGGCAAATAGCCGGGCCGGCGCCTTTCTCGCGGACGAGACGGCATTTTCAAGACAATGACACGGCGGATTTCATGACCACCACACTTCTGCGCGGCCGCACCCTGTCCTTCCTGCGCTGGCCCGAAACCATCGACGACCATTCCGCCTGGCGTTATGAGGAGGATGGCGGCCTGCTGATCCGGAACGGCAGGATCATCGCCACGGGCACCTACGCCGATGTCGAAAAGCAGGCGGGCGAGGGAGCAAGGAAGATCGACCACCGGCCGCATCTGCTGTTGCCCGGCTTCATCGATGCCCATGTCCATTTCCCGCAGATGCAGATCATCGCTTCATATGGCGCCGAACTGCTCGACTGGCTGAACACCTACACCTTCCCGGAAGAGACGAAATTCGCCAACGCCCAGCATGGCCGCCGCATTGCGCGGCTGTTCCTCGACGAGATGGTGCGCCACGGCACCACGACGGTCGCGGCCTACTGCTCGGTGCACAAGGCATCCGCCGAAGCCTTCTTCGCGGAATCGCACGACCGCAACATGCTCAACATTGCCGGCAAGGTGATGATGGACCGCAATGCGCCCGATGGTGTTCTCGACACGCCCCAGTCCGGCTATGACGACACCAAGGCGCTGATCGCGCAATGGCACGGCAAGGGGCGGCAGCACTATGCCATCACGCCGCGCTTCGCCATCACCTCGTCGCCGGAACAGATGGAAATGGCGGGCGCGCTGTGCCGGGAACATCCAGACCTCCACATGCAGACGCATCTGTCCGAAAACCACGCCGAGATCGCTTTCACGCAAGAGCTCTATCCCTGGTCGCGCGACTACACCGACGTCTACGAGCATTACGGGTTGCTGGGAAAAAAGAGCCTGTTTGGCCACTGCATCCATCTCTCGGAACGCGAGGCGGATGCGCTCTCGCAGAGCGGCTCGGTTGCGGTGTTCTGCCCGACCTCGAACCTGTTCCTTGGCTCGGGCCTGTTCGATTATCAGCGCTACCGCGCGCGCGACAAAGCCCTGCGGATCGCGGCCGCCACCGATGTCGGCGGCGGCACCAACTATTCGATGCTGCGCACCATGGACGAGGGCTACAAGGTGATCGCGCTGAACGGCGAGAAGCTGAACCCGTACCAGTCCTTCTGGCAGATGACGCGCGGCAATGCCGAAGCGCTGTCGGTGGTTGAAAAGGTCGGCACGCTGGATGAGGGGACCGACGCCGACATCATCGTGCTCGACGCCCGCGCCACGCCGGCGATGCGGCTGCGCATGGAGACGGTGGGCACGCTGGCCGAAGAACTGTTTCTGCTGCAGACGCTGGGTGACGATCGCGCCGTGCGCGAGGTTTATGTCGCGGGACGGCCGGCCAAGACGAATATGGCGGTCTAGCTTGGCGCGGCCCGATGCGTTCCTCGCTTGACCCGGCGGCAGCCATCGGTCAAAGCGTGCGGCGAAGCTGACAGGGGAACGACATGGCCGTTGCCGACGACATCGCTCTGATCAAGAAACAGGAAGAGGTTCTTGTCTTCCCGGCCTTCGATGAGGCCGTGGCCTTCAAGATCGGTTCGGCCATCCGCGACCGCGCTCTCGCCGAAAACCTGCCCGTCATTGTTGATATCCGCACCTTCGACCGGCCGATGTTCTATGCCGCAATGCCGGGTTCGAATGCTTCCAACCCGGACT
This sequence comes from Mesorhizobium sp. PAMC28654, assembly GCF_020616515.1. Taxonomy (GTDB): domain Bacteria; phylum Pseudomonadota; class Alphaproteobacteria; order Rhizobiales; family Rhizobiaceae; genus Mesorhizobium. The sequence goes on along the minus strand of NZ_CP085135.1, from coordinate 3,356,437 downwards.
GGGCGCGGCGCAAGATCAATGTCGTCCGCCGGTTTCTCAGGAGTACCTATCGCATGGTGCTGGAGCAGCAGCGCCCCGACCGCACCTTCAAGGTCGGTGAAGGGCTGGACATATCGGACTTTGTGCTCGCCGGCGGCGGCTTTCCGGTCACGGTCAACGGCGCTGGCGTCATCGGCGTGATCGCGGTGTCCGGCCTGCCGGAGCGCGAGGATCATGGTGTGGTCGTTGATGCGCTCTGCGATCACCTCGGCATCGACAAGAGCGGCCTGGCCCTGGCTCCGGAAGAAAAATGACCGGCATGGACCCCAAGCTCTTCCTCACATCGGTCTTCAACGCCGCCGTCGCGGCCGCCGATCCGCAACGCACGATCCGCGATCATTTGCCGGCGAAGCCCAAGGGTCGCACCATCGTCATTGGCGCGGGAAAAGGCTCGGCACAGATGGCCGCGGCCTTCGAGAGGGTCTGGGACGGGCCGATCGAAGGGCTGGTCGTCACCCGCTATGGCTATGGCGCCAAATGCGAGCGCATCGAAATCATCGAGGCCGCGCATCCCGTGCCGGATGCCGCAGGGCTCGAGGCCTCGCGCCGCCTGCTGGCAAAGGTGCAGGGTCTGACAGCGGACGATCTCGTCGTGGCCCTTATTTCCGGCGGAGGCTCGGCGCTGCTGCCATCGCCAGCGGGAAGCTTGACGCTGGCCGACGAGATCGCCGTCAACGAGGCGCTGCTCGCCTCCGGCGCGCCGATCGCGGCCATGAACACCATCCGCAAGCATGTTTCCACCATCAAGGGCGGTCGGCTGGCCGCCGCCGCCTGGCCGGCCAGGGTGGTGTCCCTGGTCGTTTCCGATATTCCCGGCGACAATCCGGCGCTGGTCGCTTCCGGTCCGACCGTTCCTGATTCCGGCAGCCGGGAAGACGCGCTGGCGTCGATCGCCGCCTACGGCATGAAGCTGCCGGCGTCAGTGATGGCGCATATCAATTCGCCGGCCGCCGATGCGCCAAGCCCCGAGGATCAGCGCTTTTCGCAAAACGAAGTGCATCTGATCGCCTCGGCTGGAGTCTCGCTGGAAGCAGCGGCAGCGGAAGCCAGGCGCCAAGGCATAGAGGCCGTCATCCTCTCCGATTCAATCGAGGGCGAAGCGCGCGAGGTCGGCGGCGTCCATGCGGCAATCGCACGCGAAGTGGCAACGCGCAACCGGCCCTTCCCGAAGCCGGTTCTCATCCTGTCCGGTGGCGAGACAACGGTAACGCTCCGCGCCAAGGGCAAGGGCGGCCGGAATTCGGAATTCCTTCTAGCCTTCGCCATCGCCATCAATGGCGCGGAAGGTATCCATGCGCTGGCCGCCGACACCGACGGCATCGACGGTTCGGAAGACAATGCCGGCGCCTTCGCCGATGGCTCGACGGTGTCGCGGATGCGCGCGGCGGGTGTGGATGCCAAGGCCATGCTGGCGGGCAACAATGCCTGGACGGCATTCGACGCCGTCGGCGATCTTTTCGTGCCCGGCCCGACCGGCACGAACGTCAATGATCTGCGGGCGATCCTGGTTCGATAGGCCAATCGATCAGGCCATCAGCCGCTTCACCTGCTTCATATCGTGCAGGAACCGTTCGCGTTCTGCGTCCTTGTCCGCGGGCTCATGGATGCGCAGGATGAAGGAGGGGTGGATGGTGATGAACACGCGCAACCCATCCTCGCGTTTGATCACCTGGCCGCGCATCTTCGTCACCGGGATGGCCTTGCCGAGCAGCGATAGGGCCGCCGTTGCGCCCAGCGCCACGGCGAGATCCGGCTTGATCAGAGCGAACTCCCTGTCGATCCACCAGCGGCAGGCCTGAACTTCGCCGGCATTCGGCTTGGAGTGGATGCGGCGCTTGCCGCGCGGTTCGAATTTGAAATGCTTGACCGCGTTGGTGACGTAGACTTTCTGGCGGTCGACGCCCGCGTCATCAAGGATCGCATCGAATACCTTGCCCGCCGGGCCGACAAAAGGTTTGCCGGCGAGATCTTCCTGATCGCCCGGCTGTTCGCCGACGAAGATTACCTTGGCGTTTTCAGGCCCTTCGCCGAATACAGTCTGTGTCGCGTCGCGCCACAGCGGGCAGCGGCGGCAACCCTTCGCCGCTTCACGCAGTTCCGGGATCGTGGTTGCACTATCGTCGTCCCTTGCTTCGGCGGGCTCATGCTTCGGCCAATGCCTTGCCTGCACCTTGGCGTGGTGCGGCGCTGGCGTTGTCGGCGTTCTGGCAATCATGTCCTTGGCGGCCTTGTCCGCTCCTGCGATCAGCTCCGGAATGAGCGAAGCCTCGGGAAGGTTCCGCCAATATTTCTTCGGCATCTCCTTCTGCATGGCTTTCACCTTCAGCCGTGCCGGGTTGAAGATGTTCTGGAAATAGGTGCGCCACAGCGCTTCGGTGTCGTCCTGCGTCGGCGCATCGCCCTTGGCGGCGCCCGGCCCGATCGCCAGCCTTTCGCCGTCCCAGTCGGCGGACGCATAGGGGGTCAGGATCGTCCAGCGCATGCCGGTGAAGCGCCTGACGAAGAAATCCGCGTTGCGCTCGACGATGAAATGATCGGGCTCGAACCAGGCGACATAGCGCTCCTCGTCGCCATCGCCAATCTTCCGGAAGCGCACGAAGGCGTGCATCTTGTGGCTGTCGCGCCGCACCGCCTTTTCCATCGTTTCGAGACGCCTGGTGTCGGGATCCGATGCGATGGCCAGCAGTTTGGGTTCGCTTCGCAGTCGCCAGAGCAGCCGGTAGAGAAAAGCGAACCGGCTGGGGTCGGAATGGCAGAATGCTGTCTCGGCATGCCCGATGAAGTCGCGCGGCACCACGAGCTGCGCGCCCGCGGGCACGGCCGGCAGATCAGCTTGATCGGAGCCCGGCACGACATGCCAGCCGATATCCTCCGGCCTGACTTCGTTCAGCGCAAGCCGCCGTGCCGCGTCGCGCCAGCCGGCGAAATCGGTCTCGCTGTCGAGCCGCACGATATATCCTCCAAGATCGAGTTCGGCCGGCTGCATGGTCAAAACAGCGACAGTTGTTCGCAAGGTTGCACGATCTTGCCGCGCAAGCCGGCCCCGTCGGTCAGCGCGCCCGGCGACCATCCCTCGGCGATGATGAACGGCCGTAGCTTGGTGATCGACTGGCACAGCCGTCCGACATCTTCGAGCCGCATGCGCCGATGGCGGCGGGTCTCCAGGATTTTCGCCACCACCTTGGTACCGAGGCCGGGCACGCGCAGCAGCGCTTCACGGTCGGCGCGGTTGATGTCGACGGGGAATTGCCCCCGGTTGCGCAGCGCCCAGGCGAGCTTCGGATCGATGGCGAGGTCAAGCATGCCGTCGCTGCTGCCGGCCAGGATTTCCGGCTGCGAAAACCCGTAGAAGCGAATCAGCCAGTCGGCCTGATAGAGCCGGTGTTCGCGCATCAGCGGCGGCTTCTGCAAGGGCAGCGACGACGATGAATCCGGAATCGGGCTGAACGCGGAATAGTAGACGCGCCGCAGATGGTAGCTGCCATAGAGCCGCGCGCTGGTGTGCAGGATGCCGTCGTCGGAGGTCTTGTCGGCGCCGACGATCATCTGCGTCGATTGTCCGCCCGGCGCGAAGCGTTCGCGCTTTTTGGTCCTCAGCGTCGGCTCCGATTTCTCTTCGATCTTGCGCCGCAGATTGGCCATCGAAAGCCGGATGGTCTCAGGCTTCTTCTCCGGCGCCAGCTTCTTCACGCCTTCATCGGTCGGCAGCTCGACATTGATCGACAGCCGGTCGGCATAGAGGCCTGCCTTCTCGACCAGTTCCGCCGAGCTTTCCGGGATGGTCTTCAGATGGATGTAGCCGGAAAACTTCTCGTCCAGCCGCAGCCGCCGCGCCACTTCGACCATCTCGCCCATCGTCTCATCTGGCGAGCGGATGACGCCCGAGGACAGGAACAGGCCCTCGATATAGTTGCGCCGGTAGAAATCCATGGTCAGCTTGACCACCTCGTCGACGGTAAAGCGGGCGCGCCGCACATTCGACGAGGAACGGTTGATGCAATAGCTGCAATCATAGATGCAGAAATTGGTGAGCAGGATCTTCAGCAGCGAAATGCAGCGACCGTCCGGCGCATAGGAATGGCAGATGCCCATGCCCTCCGTGGAGCCGATGCCCCCGGATTTCAGCGAATCGCGCTTGGCTGAGCCCGATGAAGCGCAGGATGCGTCATATTTGGCGGCATCGGACAGGATCGCCAGCTTTTCGAGAACGGTGAGTGCGGTCATCCGTTCATGATATGTTCCAAACGACCGGCACGCCACCACATTTGATGGGAGGCGGCGAAAGTGATCGCCGCCTCAAATCCTCCTGGGGTCAGACCTCGTGGAGATAGAGGTGGTAATCCAGTTCGCTGACCGTGCGTGCCACGCGCAGGTATTCGGACTGCTTGATCGCCACGAAGGTGCGGTGCAGGTCTTCGCCCAGTGCATCCTTGAGGAAGGTGGAAGCCCTCGCCGCCTCGATCGCGGCGCGCCAGTCCACCGGCATCGTCGTGCGCGTGATCGCTGACTCATAGCCGTTGCCGGTCGTCTCCGGTCCGGGATCAAGGCCTTCATCGAGGCCCTTGATGATGCCCGCGAGCACGGTTGCCGCAATCAGGTAAGGATTGGCGTCAACGCCCGACGGCCGGTGTTCGATGCGCCGGTTCCTGGCGTCGCCAGCGGGTACGCGCAGCGCCACCGAACGGTTGTTGACGCCCCAGGTCGGCGCCACCGGCGCATAGGATTGCGAGACGAAGCGCCGCCACGAGTTGGCGTGCGGCGCAAACACCAGCATCGATTCGGCCATGGTCTGGATGAGGCCGCCAAGCCCCTGGAGCAGCGGCAGCGACCAGCTCTCGCCGCCGGCTTCGGCGAAGACGTTGCGGCCGGCCTTGTCCTGCAGCGAGACGTGGAAATGCATGCCCGAGCCGGCATATTTCTCGATCGGCTTGGCCATGAAGCAGGCGGTGACGCCGTGGCGGCGCGCCTGTGCCCGCACCAGCCGCTTCAGCATGACCAGATCGTCGGCGGCCCGCATCACGTCCTTGCGGTAGTTCAGCGTCAATTCGTATTGGCCCGGCGCATATTCGGAAATAACCGTCTCGGCTGGAATCCCTTGGGCCCTGGCGGCCGCATAGATGTCGGAAAACAGCGGCTCCATGCCGTGCAGATGGTCGACGGAATAGACCTCGGTCTTGCCCGAGACGCGGCCGTCGAGCACGGCGCGAGCCGGCTGCACCTTGCCGTCGCCATCGCGTTCATTGGCGAGGAGAAAAAATTCGAGCTCGAAGGCGCCGGCCGGATAGAGACCCTTCGCGGCCAATATCTCAACTTGCCGGGCCAGCGCCAGGCGCGGGTCCGACGACATTGGTCGGCCATCGAGCATATACATCGCCATCAGCACCTGGCCGCGCGGTGGGCTTGTGCCGTAGAGCGGCACCAGCGTGCCCGGAATAGGCCATGCCCTGAGATCGCCGTCGCCGGTCGTCCAGATCAGCCCGGTTTCGTGCACATCCTCGCCGGTGATGTCGAGGCCGAGGATGGAGATCGGCATGTGCCGGCCGCCCTCGAAAATGCTTTTCAGCTCGTGCCGGCGCACGATCTTGCCGCGGCCAACGCCATTGGCGTCGGTCAGCACGATATCGAAGGCCTCAATCTCGGGATGAGCGTCGAGAAAGGCTTGCGCCTCGGTGGGCGAAGAGCCCGAAGGGGAGTTCATGATGGCACTCTGGTTTTGCTCGCGCGCTTGTCTCATGCCGCAAGCTTTGCCGCAACCGCGCCGAAGGCGGCTATCAGCCGGTCCACCTGGGCGGCCTTGGTCGCTGGCGAGATCAGCATCATGTTGTGGAACGGCGCGATCAGCACGCCGCGATTGACCAGCGCGACATGGATGGCGGCCTCAAGCTCCGGCGCATGCGCTGTCTCGGCCTCGGCGCCGTTCCGCAGCGGACCGGGAGCGCAGATGAACTCGACGCGGGCGCCGACACGGGCAACATGCCAGGGCAGGCGGTTTCGCTCGATGGCGGCGCTGAGCCCGGCGTCGAGCCGCCGCGCCAGCTTGTCCATGCGCGCGTAATTCTCTTCAGTCATCACCTCTTCGAGCGTGGCGCGCATCGTCGCGAATTGTAGCGGGTTGGCGGACAGCGTCGTGCCCATGCCGGAATAGCCGGGTTCCTTGGTCCTGTTGTAGTCGGCGTAGCGCGTGGCGACCTCGTCGCTCATGCCCCAGACACTGGCGGGCACGCCGCCGGCGATCGGCTTGCCCAGCACGAACAGGTCGGGATCCAACCCGTATTTGCGTGTGTAGCCGCCGGGGCCGGTCGAGATCGTGTGCGTCTCGTCGATCAGCAGCAATGTGCCCGCCGCACGCGTCAGGCGGCGCAACGCGTCGTGATAACCGGCATCGGCCAGCACCATGCAGGAATTGGTGAGCACCGGCTCGGCGATGACGCAGGCGACGTCCTTGTCTTTGAGCGCGGCTTCCAGGGCGGAGATGTCGTTGAACTCGATTACCTTGGCCGTGCGGGTCAGGTCGCGGAACTCGCCGGCGAGTCCCGGCCGGTTGACGGGCTTGCCGTCGACCAGCCGCACCATCGTCTCGTCGACCGAGCCGTGATAGCAGCCATTGAAGACGAGGATCTTTTCGCGGCCGGTGACGGCGCGGGCGACGCGCAGCGCAAAGCGGTTGGCATCGGTCGCCGTCGTCGCGATCTGCCAGAAGGGCAGGCCGAACCGTTCCTGCAGCAGCGGTCCGATGGCGAGCGCGTCCTCCGAGGGCAGCATGTAGGTCAGGCCACGCCCGGCCTGGCGTCGGATGGCTCGCGCCACCGGCGGCGGCGAATGGCCGAACATCGACCCGGTATCGCCTAGGCAGAAATCGTCGAGCCGGTTGCCGTCGATATCGGTGATGCCTGCGCCCCTGGCGCTGTCGACCAGGATCGGAAACGGCGTCGGCCAGTCCTTCATCCAGTGCATGGGCACGCCGCCAAAGAAGCCGGGCAGGCCATTGCCGACCTTGGCCGCTGATTTCGGCCGCGCCTTGCGAAAGACCTCGCTCTCGGTTTCGCGCAGTTCGGCGACACGAGCCGCGCTGATGCCGCCGATGGAAGTCTTCGAATTGTCGATGCTGTGCATGGATACCCCTCTCGTTGGTTCCTTCTAGCCAATCGGCATCGTGAACGGCAATTGGCCGCGCTGTCGTCCTGCATTGGCTCAGCCCCATACGTCAGGTCCTTGACCTCGATGGCGAGGCAGGCGTCAATGCAGCCCCTTGGGCGTGAGGTGGAAGACATGCGGACGATCATCTGCGCTGCCATGCTGTTGCTGTCAGCCAATGCTGCTTTCGCTTCCGGCGGCATCTGGTGTTCCGCCGATGATGCCGCGGTGAAATTCCAGCTCGACGCCGGTGTCACCAACGGCCTGGGCAACCCGACCTTCAATTTTCGCGGCGATCTTGAAATTCTGGGCAGACCCGTCGGCGACGATCTGCGCAAGACCGTGTTCGAGAATTCCAACCTGACGCAGTACTGGCTCGACGACAGGGAATTGCGACTGCTCGTCTATCACGAGCACCAAGTGTTGAAGATGTTCAGCTCCGTCGAACTGACGATCCTGACAAAGGCCACCGAAGAAGGCGTCTATGACGGGCAGTACTCGCTTGCCGTCTATGACAGTACGGCCGACGCGGACCACAGGTCCGCGGATTTCACAGGCAAGGTCTCCTGCGGGGCCGAGTGAGCCTTGGCGATCCGCTGCGTCAGTCCGTTTGCATCGACGCGATGGCGCGGCGCATCAGGTCGAGAAACAGATGCCTTTCATCCTCGCTGAATCCGGCCATCGCCGCCTCGTTCTGTGAACGTGCCGCCTGCGTCGCCGGTTCGCGGAGCGCAAAGGCTCTCGCGGTGAGATGGATTGACTGCGAGCGGCCATCTTCAGGATGCGATCGCCTTTCGATCAGCCCGTCGCGTTCCATGCGGATCAGCGTGTTGGCCATCGTCGCCTGCTCGACGCTGAGCCGCAGCACCAGTTCCCGCTGTGTCAGGCCATCCTGTTCCCATAGCGCCAGCAGCGTCATGAACTGGGCGGGCGCCAGCCCAAGGGGCCGGATGCGCTGCTGCAGGCCAGTTGCGAACAGCCGCGCCATATGGTTCGCCAGGAAACCGGCGGATCGTTCCTTCTGAAATGCCATGTCAGCCAGATATCAGTTGAATAGCATGCTATGCAATGATATATAGCATGCTATGGAGGCAAGTATGAAAACGAAGATTCACGCAGCCGCTGGCGCCATCGCGCTCCTCACCGTGTCGGCCTTCTGGCTGTCGACGGTGACGGTCGAACTGCTTGGCGACACCGCGGCGATCACAATGGTGAAGACAAGCGTGCTGGCCGGCATGGCCGTGCTCATCCCGGCAATGATCATCGCGGGGGCCTCAGGCTTTTCGCTCGGCAAGGGATGGAAGAACCCGGTGGTTAACCGCAAGAAGCGGCGTATGCGCATCGTCGCCGCCAATGGCCTGCTGGTGCTCCTGCCCACGGCCTTCGTGCTCGCAAACTGGGCACAGGCAGGGCGCTTAGACGCTTATTTCTTTATCCTGCAGGCGGTCGAACTCGTCGCCGGCGCGGTCAACATCACTCTGTTGTCGCTCAACATGCGCGACGGACTGTCTCTGCGCCGGAAGGTCGTCCTCGGCGCAGGCGTCAGATAATGGCCGCCGGCCGAGCCGTCTCAGGCGGTGATGTCGATGACGCCGCAGTCGCCGGCCGCGCTGCCGAAGGCAATGCGGCGCTCTTCCTTGTCCCACATCATCGAAGTGATCGCGCCCTTGCCCGGCCGGCGCAGCAGCACTTCCTTGGTGTCGGCAAAGCGCACCGCCATCACCATGCCGTCATCATAGCCGATCGCGGCGACATCCTGGCTCGGATGGCAGGCGACGGAGGTGACCATGGCATTGCCGCGTGTGCCGAGTTCCAGCGGCGCCTTGCCCATCGGTCCGTCCTTGCCCGAAAACGGCCAGACGATCGCCGCCGGCGCGCCGGAACTCGCCAGCCACTTTCCCTTCACGCTCCACGACAGGCTTTTGACCTTGCCGGGATAGCCGGTCATGCGCATGTGCTTGCCGTCAGCGAGCTTCCAGCCATGCAGCGCGTTTTCCTGCATCGTGGTGACGAGGAAAGCGCCGTCGGGCGAGAAGGTCATGCCGGTATGGGCGCCCGCCCATTCAAGCTCGACAGGCTTGCCCTCTGCAGCCGGGAAATGCAGCGTCGCGCCATTGTAGCGGGCGACGCCGAAGCGCATGCCCTTGGGCGAGAACGCCAGTCCCTCGACCGAACGCGGATGCGCGAATTCACGGGTCTTGCCGTCCGCGAAACGCACGAAGGCGGTCTTGCCCGTCGCATAGGCGATGGCGCCTTGCGGCCCGGCGGCGACGCTGGTGATCCATTTCTTGGCCGAGCTAGCCAATTCCGTGGCCTCGCCTCCCGCCTTCACGGCAAAGACCTTGCCGTCCTCGCCGCCAGTGATCAGCCGGTCGTTGGCCGCATCGTGGAAGGCGGCAAGCAATCCATCATTGGCCTGCACAGTCTTGTGGCCATGGTCGAGCCGGTGGACAGCGCCGTCAGCCATCGCGAAATGCGGCACGTCGTCGAGGAAGACGGCGGCGATGCAATGGCCTTCGAGGTCGAGGGGGGCGACGGTTGGCATGAGAGGCTATTCCATTGAAGTTGGCGCTGCCCCTCACCCTTACCCTCTCCCCGCAAGGACGGGGAGAGGGGGCGCCGACGCCGGAGCGCTTTCCTTCTCCCCGTCACTATACGGGGAGAAGGTGCCGGCAGGCGGATGAGGGGCAGCGCTAATGCTATGAATTGATTTTGAAATCAAGCCGCCTGGCAGGCCTCAAAGCTCTTCTTTAGGCGCTCCGCATCAAGGTCGCGGCCGATGAACACCAGCCGGCTTTCGTGCTTCTCGTCATCCTTCCAGGCGCGCTGGTGGTCGCCCTCGATGATCATGTGCACGCCCTGGATGACATAGCGCTCATCATCGCCCTTGAGCGCGATGATGCCCTTGAGCCGCAGGATGTTCGGGCCTTCCATCTGGGTGATCTTCTCGATCCACGGGAAGAATTTCTTCGAATCCATCTCGCCGCCGCGCAGCGATACCGACTGCACCGTCACGTCGTGGATGGCCGAGGGGTGCGCGTGGTCGTGATGATGATGATCGTGGCCGTCATGGTCATGGTGGTCGTGACCGCAATCCGGGCCGCATTCGTGATCATGGTCGTGATCGTCATGCGCCTCTAGGAAATGCGGGTCATTTTCAAGCGCCCGGGAAAGATCGAAGGCACCACGGTCGAGCACTTCAGACAGCGCCACCCCAGCGCGCGTGGTGCGATGAATCCTTGCGGCCGGGTTGATCGCACGGATCGTCGCCTCGACCTTGGCAAGCTCTTCGGGCGTGACAAGGTCGGTCTTGTTGAGCACGACGACATCGGCAAAGGCGATCTGGTCCTCGGCCTCCTTGGAATCCTTGAGCCGCAGCGGCAGATGCTTGGCGTCGACCAGCGCCACCACGGCGTCGAGCCTGGTCTTGGAGCGCACGTCGTCGTCCATGAAGAAGGTCTGCGCCACCGGCACCGGATCGGCCAGACCGGTGGTCTCGACGATGATGGCGTCGAAGCGGCCAGGGCGGCGCATCAGCCCTTCGACGACGCGGATCAGGTCGCCGCGCACCGTGCAGCAAACGCAGCCATTGTTCATCTCGTAGATTTCCTCGTCGGATTCCACGATCAGGTCGTTGTCGATGCCGATCTCGCCGAATTCGTTGACGATGACCGCATAACGCTTGCCGTGGTTCTCCGACAGGATGCGGTTGAGCAGCGTCGTCTTGCCGGCGCCGAGATAGCCGGTGAGAACGGTTACGGGAATCTGCGTTTGTGCGTCGCTCATGGCTTGCCTCGAAAAATATTGGCCTCGGAGTCCGGGCCTCGAAATGGGATTGTCGGCTCCATATAGGATGCCGCGGCCCGTTTTGCACGAGGCAAACCGATGGGCCAATCGGCATGGCTTGCAGCTGGAATCGCTATGGTTGTATCGGCCGGGCACGAGGGCGTCGGCTGCAGCCAAGAGCGGAAGACGGGCCGCCGTCGCGAACGCCGACTGATCGGTCTTCGCCTGCGTCGCGCCGTGCACGCCTGGGCAAGAAGTCGTTTGTCATCTAACTGAAATAAATATCTGGCATTAGCCACGGCGGACACTCCAATGCTTGCCGGCAAAGCTGTTTTGCGGCACCGGAATCTTTTTGATCGTCGATTGCCAACCGGCTGGCTGCGGCTATGCTGCTCTCACCGGTGTGGCCGAAGAGGGATGACCATGGCCAAGGCGGATAAGACTGCGACAATGAGCCGGCTGCATTCTGCGGCGCGGCTGGCGCGTACGGCGCTGGCGGCGCGGCTGCTGGCGCACGGTTTCTATGCCGGCCAGGATCAGATCATGCTGGCGCTCGACCGCGAGGACGGCCAGACACCCGGCAATCTCGCCGGACGCCTCGGCGTTCGCCCGCCGACCATCACCAAGACCATCAACCGGCTGCAGGCCCAGGGTTTCCTGGACAAGCGCGCGTCCGAGGCCGATGCTCGCCAGGCGCATATCTTCCTCACCGACTCCGGCCGCGAAACCATCCGTGCCATCGAGAAGTCGGTGAAGAAGACCGAAAAGCAGGCCCTGAAGGGTCTCGACAAGAAAGAGCAGAAGGCGCTGTTGAAGCTGCTCGCCCGGATCGAGGCGAACCTCCTGAATGAGGAAATGGTGCTCGTCGACGACGACGCGGAGTCCGACGAGTAGCCCTGCTCTAAGCGGCCATCGCCGCCCCGCCATGGACAAGTGACGACCAGCGCCCCGGCGTGACGCCGAACGCTTTCTTGAATTGCCGGTTGAAATGGCTCTGGTCGCTGAACCCCGCCGCTATGGCGATCTGCGCCAGGGGTTCGCCGATCTCGATCATCCGACGTGCTTGCTGTAGCCGGCGCATCACCAGGAACCGGTGCGGACTGGTCGAGAAGGCGGCGCGGAAATGCCGCGACAAAGCATAGCGGTCAAGCCCGGTGATTGCCTCCAACTCCTCCGAGCGCACGCTTCGCGCGATGTTGTCCTCCAGATAGTCGCGCGCCAGCCGGGCCGCCCGCCACGCCGGTTTCAGCATCGGCCTGGCCGGCTGGCCGGCATGTCGAGCCAGGCTTTGCATCAGTTGCGCGACGAAGTCGGCGAGGAACAGGCCATCCAATTCCTGATCGATAGGCCCGAGCGCCGACAGCAGCGTCGTGCGCAAGATGCGGTCCGTCACCACGGCATCCCGCACGAATGGCAGTAACGCACCGTCGAGGCAGTCCAGCATCAGCGATGGCTCCAGATAAAGGATCCTGTAGCGCAAGCCGTCTTCCGTGCCGGCGCCGCCATCATGAAGCTCATCGGGATGAAGCGCGACGATCTGGCCGGGCAGGCTGTGATGTGTCGTCCCGCGATAGCGGAAACTCTGCACGCCATGCAGCGTCACGCCGATAGCATAGGTGTCATGGCGGTGCAGGTCGAAGGCATTGCCATGGAACCGTGCCTCGATGCGCTCCATGCCAGCAGCGCCGGGGGCGGTGATGATACGGTTTTCCACCGGGCCCTCGCACAAACGTCCAAGACCTTGGAATGCCTGCTTGTCTATTTCGAGCGACATCGCTTCCTCCAGCCTCGGATTGGGGCGCAACCTCGAAACGGCAAATGTCTCATGTTCGATACGAAATTTGCAATCGTGCTGCAGGACGATCTTCCGGTCTGGCAGAAGCTCAACGTCACCGCCTTCCTGACCAGCGGCATCGTCGCGCGGTTCCCCGACATCATCGGCGAGCCGTATCGCGATCGCGCCGGCAATCTCTACAATCCGCTGTCGATCCAGCCGGTCATCGTGCTGTCGGCCGATCGCCCGACGCTGAGCGCGATCCACCGGCGTGCGCTGGAGCGCGGCGTGACAAGCTCGCTCTATGTCGAGGAGATGTTTTCGACCGGACACGATGTAGCGAACCGCGCCGTCTTCGAGCAATTCGCGCCCGATGACGCCAAGGTCGTCGGCATCGCGCTTCGAGACGAGAAGAAGCTGGTCGACAAGATCACCAAGGGCGCCCGCATGCATCCCTGACGGTATTGTGAGAGCGATGACATAAGGACTGGGCCAGTCGGCGCCTGTTCTTGTGCTGGAGCCTCTTTTGGCTTGCCGGCAACCGACAATTCCCGCAAAGGTGGCCGATCCCGCCTTGCTCCCGATCCGGCCCGCAGTTGAGTGCTCCCCAAAGACAAGTTGAAAGCGCGACGCCCCCGGTGGCGATCCTCTGCATGCTTGCCACCTATGTCTTCTTCACCTTCCTCGACACATCAAGCAAATACCTTGTCCTTGCCGGCGTTTCCGCGCTGATCGTCGCCTGGGTTCGCTTTACCGTCCACGTCGTGCTGGTCGGTACGCTGCTGCGCGGATGGCGCAATCCCCGGCGCTTTCGCCCTGTCAACCTGCCGGCGCATGTCCTGCGCGGTCTGTTCCTGTTCGGGTCGACCATGTTCAACATCCTGGCGCTGCGAACCCTGCAACTGGCCGAAACCACGTCGATCTATTTCTTCGGTCCGATGGTGATCACGGCACTTGCCGGTCCGCTGCTGGGCGAATGGGCGGGGTGGCGACGCTGGCTGGCAATCCTGGCGGGCTTTGTCGGCGTTCTCATCATCACCCGGCCGGGCGTCGGCGTCTTCGGCATCGGTCATCTCTTTGCCCTGGGCTCGATGATGTCGAATTGCTTCTACGTCATCATGACCCGTCGCATGTCGGCGACCGAGACTTCGGAGAGCCTGATCCTGTTTTCGGCGCTGGCGCCCGCCGTCCTGCTGCTGCCGATGCTGCCGTTTTCCTTCTCGCTGCCGCATGATGGCTGGCACTGGTTCATCCTGCTCATGCTCGGTGTATTCGGCGGCATCGGCCACTGGCTGCTCGTGCAGGCCTATCGGCGTGCCACCACCACCGCGCTGGCGCCCTATCCCTATTCGCAGATGGTGTGGATGATCATCTCCGGCTGGCTCATCTTCAACCAGTTCCCCGATCGCTGGACGCTGATCGGCGCCGCCGTCATCGTCGCCAGCGGCCTTTACATCGTCCATCGCGAGCACCGGCTTCGGCTGCGCAATCTCGCGGCCTCGGACGTCGAGGCGGAAGCGCTGGCAAAAAAACTTTGATTTGCCCGGGAACGATGGCATAAGGCCGCCTTTAAACAGTTTAAATAGGTTGGGGAGCGCAAGGCGCTGGCACAGAAGATCAAGCTTTCGACGATCGCGGACGCGCTTGGCGTGTCCACGGCCACGGTTTCGCTGGCGCTGCGCGACAGTCCGCTGGTCGCCGGTGCCACGCGCGACCGCATCAAGGAGCATGCCCGCGCCATCGGCTATATCTACAATCGCCGCGCCGCCAGCCTGCGCACCTCGCGCTCGGGCATTGTCGGTGTCGTCGTGCACGACATCATGAACCCGTTCTTCGCCGAGATCCTGCGCTCGATCGAAAGCGAGCTCGACCGCAGCCGCCAGACCTTCATCCTGTCCAATCACTACGACCAGCTGGAAAAGCAGCGCACCTTCATCGACACGCTGCTGCAGCTCGGTGCCGACGGCGTCATCATGTCGCCGGCCATCGGCACGCCGGCTTCCGATATCGTTATGGCCGAGGAGAACGGCCTGCCGGCGGTGCTGATCGCGCGCACGGTCGAGGGTGCCGACGTGCCGGTGTTTCGCGGCGACGATGCCTATGGCACCGGGCTTGCCACCAACCACCTGATCTCGCTCGGCCACAAGCGCATCGCCATGATCGGCGGCACAGACCAGACGTCCACCGGCCGCGACCGCTACCAGGGCTACGTCAACGCCATGGAAGCCGCCGGGCTGGAAGTCAGGCCGTCCTGGCGCATCGCCGGCCCGCGCACCAAGCAGGCCGGCTTCGAGGCGGCCGGGCAGTTCCTGGCGCTGAAGGACAGGCCGACCGCCGCCTGCTGCTGGAACGATCTCGTCGCCATCGGCCTGATGAACGGCATTGCCCGCGCTGGACTGGTGCCGGGCATCGACATCTCCGTCACCGGCTATGACGATCTCGAGGAGGCGGCGATCGCCACACCGGCGCTGACCACCGTGTGGAACGGCCAGCGCGAGGTCGGCCGCCGTGCCGCCAGCGCCTTGCTGGACAAGCTCAACGGTCAGACCGTGCGTCCCTCGCAGGAACTCATCAAGCCGGAACTGCATGTACGCCAGTCGACCGGCAAGCCGGTGGAACGCGTATGACCAAGGCTGAACAGAGGCTGCCCGTCGCCATTCTGGTGCCCAGCAATTTCAATGACCACGCGGTCGATCGCATTGAGCGGACATTCAGCCCGGTCAGGATCGAGCGCGCCGACCCGACGCTGGTTACCGACGAGATGCGGCGCACCGTGCGCGGCATTGCCTCGTTCGCCGGTATCAGCGCCGCCTTCATGGATGCGCTGCCAAATCTCGAGATCATCGCCAGTTTCGGCGTCGGCTATGATTCGATCGATGCCCGCCATGCGGCGGAGAAGGGCATTATGGTCACCAACACGCCGGATGTGTTGACCGAGGAAGTCGCCGACACCGCGCTCGGACTGCTGATCAACACCATCCGCGAACTGCCACGCGCCGAAACCTGGCTACGTGACGGCAGTTGGGCGCGCAACGGCGACTATCCCTTGAGCCGGCTGACCCTGCGTGGCCGCAAGGCTGGTATTTTCGGCATGGGCCGCATCGGCCTGGCCATTGCCCGGCGCCTGGAAGCGTTCGGATTGCCTGTCGCCTATCACAATCGGCGCCGGGTCGAAGGCCTGTCCTACGAATACCACGAGACATTGAAGGGGCTCGCCGAAGCGGTCGACACATTGATCTCGGTGGCGCCCGGTGGCGCTTCGACGGCAAAGGCGGTCAACGAGGAAATCCTGTCGGCGCTCGGCCCGGACGGCGTCTTCGTCAACATCGGCCGCGGCAGCACCGTGGATGAAGCGGCCCTTGCTGCCGCGCTCGCCGATGGCACCATTGCGGCCGCCGGGCTCGATGTCTTCGCCAATGAACCGAACGTGCCGAAGGCACTGCTCTCAGCACCGAACGCCACGCTGCTGCCGCATGTCGGCTCGGCCTCGGAGCATACCCGCCGCGCCATGGCCGATCTCTGCGTCGACAATCTGGTGTCCTGGTTCACCGACCGGAAGCCGCGGACACCGGTGCCCGAGACGGTGCAGGTCAAGGAGCGGGCTTGAAGAGCTGCTGCCACACTTATTAACGCCAGCTTAATGCTTTGAAATCATTCTGTATCCTTCACTCGTGCGGGTCGCGTGCGCGGAGAAGACAGGATGCGGATACTTCCTGCATTGGTTGCGGTCGCCGCCTTGGTCGCTGGCTTCCAGTTGCTTCGCGATGTTGGCGATCAAGGCTCCGTGGGTTCTGTCGATGAAGCGCCGTCATCCGGCAATTACCGGTTGGCCGCCAATGGCGACGAAGCGGCATGCGCGGTCAGGCGCGGCGTCGAGATTTCGAAAGGCTTGTCCAAGCTCATGGTCGCTTCGGACTGCCGGCTGGTTTTCCCCGGCATGGAGCGCGCGAAATTCTGGCGAGAAAGGGATGACGGTACGGTCGCCTTCAGCACCAATGGTGTCGATCCGATCGTCACCTTCGGCGTGGCCGATGGTGAAGGCTACGAATCCTACGCGCCGGCAATGCCGCTGCTGTCGCTTGCGGCAACCGGCGAGTAGGTCTGCGTGATCGATTATTCCGCGGCAGCGCGGGCGCCGGATTTCGCCGCGGCGTGCAGGCGCACGGCGTCGCCGAAGGCGCGGAATATCTTTGCCGAGACGTTGTCCGACTTGACCCAGTATTCGGGGTGCCACTGGACGCCCACGGCGAAGGCGCGCGCATCCTTGACGGACACCGCCTCGACGGTTCCGTCGGCGGCTACAGCCTCCAGTTGCAGCTTCGGGCCAAGCCGGTCGACGGCCTGGCGGTGCACCGAATTGACCATGATGTCAACCTCGCCGAAGACGCCGGCGAGGCAGCTTCCGGGCTTGATCGTCACTTTCTGGCGAATGCCGAAGCGTTCGTCCTGACTGTCGCTTGCCGGCGCGCGATGATCGAGCGAACCCTCGCGCTCCTGGATCTCGGTGGCAAGCGTGCCGCCGAGCGCCACGTTCATCTCCTGGATGCCGCGGCAGATGGCCAGCAGCGGCACGCCGCGCTCCACGGCCCTGCGGATCAGCGGCAGTGTTGTCGCGTCGCGCGCGGGATCATACGGACCGTTGGCCTCGCTGGCATCGCCGCCATAAAGTGACGGATGCACGTTCGATTTCGAACCGGTGACCATGACGCCGTCCACGGAAGACAGCAGTTCATCGAAATCGAGCCTGTCGCCGAAGGACGGCACCAGCAACGGGAACACGCCCGCGCCCACGATCGCCGCCTCCAGATATTGCTGCGGGGCGGCATGCCAGGTGTAGTTGTCGAACTGACGGACGTCGGTCGATATGGCGACGAGCGGCTGGTGCATTTTGGATACGGTTTCCATTCAGTGGCGAAGGCTTATTCGCCTCTAAAATAGGCGATCCCAAGGCGCTTTTCCATGACAAGTTTTGGAATGACGACTGGGCCAGGGGTCACCGTTCCCGGCAGTCCGCGTAGCAGCATCCCGACCCGATCAAAAGGTCTTGCCCATCGCGTTAGACTATAGTTGCAGGAAGTGCGTCCACGCCTTGCAATTCCGCGATCCCCGCCCCGCAAATAACGCCGCGATGCTGGACTCGACTTATTGCCTGTGTATTGTCTCCGGCAAGCCGATACGGGGGGTATCGAGGATTTCCCAAACGTCGGTCTGTTGATCCAAAAGGGAGGAACTTCATGGATCGTCGTTCATTCATCCGCAAGGCCGGGACGACTGGCGTGGGAGCCGCGGCTGCCGCCACAACGCTTGCCGCGCCCGCCATTGCCCAGTCCAATCCCAAGGTGACGTGGCGCCTTGCGTCGTCTTTTCCGAAATCGCTCGACACGATCTATGGCGGCGCCGAGGTCTTCTCGAAGATGCTCTCGGATGCAACAGACGGCAACTTCCAGGTCCAGGTCTTCGCCGCCGGCGAACTGGTGCCAGGCCTGCAGGCCGCGGACGCCACTGCTGCCGGCACGGTCGAAGCCGCTCACACGGTGGCATATTATTACTGGGGCAAGGACCCGACATGGGCGCTGGGTGCGGCGGTTCCGTTCTCTCTCAACGCACGCGGCATGAATGCCTGGCACTACCATGGCGGTGGCATCGACCTGTTCAATGAATTTCTGGCCACGCAGGGTCTTTTCGGCCTGCCTGGCGGCAATACCGGCGTGCAGATGGGAGGCTGGTTCCGCAAGGAGATCAACACCGTCGCCGATCTGTCCGGCCTCAAGATGCGTATCGGCGGATTTGCCGGCAAAGTGATTGAAAGGCTAGGTGTCGTGCCGCAACAGATCGCCGGCGGCGATATCTACCCGGCGCTGGAGAAGGGCACGATCGACGCCGCCGAATGGGTTGGCCCCTATGACGACGAGAAGCTCGGCTTCTACAAGGTCGCGCCCTACTACTATTATCCCGGCTGGTGGGAAGGCGGACCGACCGTCCACCTTCTCTTCAACAAGGCGAAATACGAAGAACTTTCGCCGGCTTACAAATCGCTGGTGCGCACCGCTGCCCAGGCGACGGATGCCGATATGCTGCAGAAATACGACTATGTGAATCCGCCGGCGGTGAAGCGGCTGGTGGCGGGCGGCGCGAAATTGCGGCCGTTCAGCCAGGACATCATGGCCGCCTGCTTCGAAAAGGCCAACGAGGTCTATGCCGAGATGGAAGCCTCCAACGCGCCCTTCAAGAAGATCTGGGAATCGATCAAGGGCTTCCGCAAGGAACACTATCTCTGGGCGCAGGTGGCCGAATACAATTACGACACCTTCATGATGGTCCAGCAGCGCAAGGGCAAGCTGTAGGCGCTCTGGCTTTTCGCATTCAAAGAGACCCCGGGCTCGCGCGCCCGAGGTCTCTTTTCTCATGCGGCCGAGGAACTGACCTCCACCAGTATTCCGCCCGGCGCATGGCAGTAGAATGTGGTCGACATTGCGCCGCCACGCGTCAACTCCTGGACTTCACCCGGCGCGTGTCCCGCATCGGCCAATTCGGCGTGCTTCTCATGGACTATGTTTGGCATGTCGACGAAGAAGCCAATGTGAAAACCATCGGGATAGGAGACAGTTTCTCCTTTGCCGGGCTTCATGATGTTGAGGGCGAAGCCATCGGCTCCACTTAGGACGGCAAAGGCATTCTTGCCGCGCATGGCAACAAGTTCGAAGCCGAAATGGTTGGTGAAGAAGTCCGCAAGGGCGACGCCATCGAGGGTTACAAGATTGATATGGTTGAGTTTCATGGTCATGTCCTGTCACGAGTTGAATGCGAACAGGCGGGCCGTGGACCGTGAACCGGCAGGAACGTGACAATCGAAAATCGTGCCAAGACCCAACCGGCTCGCGGGCTGTGCCTCGCTTGCCGGCCGTGGGTCCTCCCGCATTCATGCGACGGACAGGCTTCCCCCAAAGGAAGGGAAGAGACCGGACTACCGAACCGGTCATGTCTTTTTCAGCGTGCGCTGAATAGACGATCGGCAGGCTAGAGCAGAATCTGATCATTCCGGCTCATATCCTGTTGCGGCGAAGTAGTTGGCGCACTCGGTTGGTGTGAAGCAAGGCAGTGCGGCGCTGATGGTATCCCACAATTCCGCGACGGTTCGTGCGGCGGCTTTGCGTAGAATCGATTTCAGCTTGGAAAAGGCGTTCTCGATCGGGTTGAAGTCGGGGGAATAGGGCGGGAGGAACATCATCCTTGCGCCGGTTGCTTCGATCGCCACACGGGCGGCTGCGCTTTTGTGCGCCGGCAGGTTGTCGAGGATCACGACATCGTCGGGCCGCAGCGTCGGCACGAGAACCTGCTCGACATAGGCGACAAACCATTCGCCAGTCATCGGGCCGTCCAGGACCATTGGCGCGGTCATGCCAGTGAGGCGCAGGGCGCCGGTGAACGTCGTCGTCTTCCAATGGCCATGCGGGATTGGCGATCGGCACCGCATCCCGCGCTTCGTGCGCCCCCGCAGTCGAGCCATCTTTGTCGAGGCTCCGGTCTCGTCGATGAAGACCAGATGCTCGGGATCAAGATCGGGCTGGGCGTCGAACCAGGCGTTTCGTCGCGCCGCCACGTCTGGCCGCTCCTGCTCGCTGGCGTGCGCCGTTTTTTTTTTTGAAGGTCATGGAGTGACGATCGAGAAACCGCCAGATCGTGCTCGTCGCAAACGACGCGCCATGCTCCTGTCGCAGCAACTCGGCGAGTTCGACCAGCGTGATGTCCACCCGCCTCTCGATCGCCGCCAGGATGATGTCGCGATACGCTTCAACGCGGTGGGACCGCCTGTCGCCGCCCTGCGGCTTTGCGCAGGTGGCTCCGGTCTCGCGCCATTCCCGGACCCAACGCACCGAGCTTGCCGCCGCCACGCCAAATCGCGCCGCTGCCGCCCGTCGCGACAGGCCGCCATCAACCGCTGCGACCACCCGAGCCCGCAAATCTTCCGATAAGGATTTCGCCATGCCATGCCGGCCTCCGAATCCAGCAGATATGCTGAATCAGATTTCCAATCCCAACGAAACCCCTATCGATTCTATCCGCTCGGATTTTGCTCTAGCGGCAAGCCGGCGGCCGACGGACCCGCCAGGAGACAGGGCATCTCAGGTCCGGTTGGGCACCACCAGCACCTTGACTTCACCGGCCGCCGGCGGATTGGCGATCACCACCGGAGCCTCCTCGAGCGTCACCTGCCTGGAGATCAGCCGGTCGATCTCGATGGCGCCGGAGGCGATGAGATCGGCGGCGCGTCGGTGCGTGAAGGGGTTGAGGAAAGAACCCAGGATTTTCAGTTCGCGGAACAACAGGTCGAAGGGTTCGATCTCCACCTTCATGCCCTGCGGCATCACGCCGACAATCACCACCGTGCCGCCGGCTCTCGCCAGCCGCATCGACTGCTCGACGGTTTCCCTCACGCCGGCGCATTCCAGCACCACGTCGACGCCGCCCGGCGCCAGGCCTGATGGCCCGATCACCGTATCGAAAAAATCGGCGGCATTGGGATCGACCGTCGCCGTGGCACCCAGTTCTTCGGCGAGGGCCCGGCGCGAGGCCTGGCGGGTCGACAGAATGATGGTCGAAGCCCCGGCAAGTCTCGCCAGTTGCACGGTGAGCAACCCGATCACGCCGCCGCCGAGCACGGCGACCGAGGAGCCGGGCCTGATGCCCGCGAGGTCGACGCCATGCAGGCAGCAGCCAAGCGGCTCGCAGAAGGCGCCATGCGTTGGCTTCAGGCCAGCTGGCAGGAGGAAGGCCTGTTTCCGGGGCAGGGCAAGATACTCGGCAAAGCCGCCGTCGCGATGGATGCCGATGGCTTGCAAATTGCCGCACAGATTGACCCTTCCAGCATGACAATGCGAGCAGCGGCCGCAGGCGATGTTGGGGTCGCCGGTGACGCGGTCACCGACGGCAAAGCCGGAGACCGCGGGTCCGGTTGCCTCGACGATGCCGGAGAATTCATGGCCCAGCGTAACCGGCGGCCGGCAGGGAAATTCACCGTGGAACAGATGCCGGTCGGTGCCGCAGACGCCGCAGGCTTCGATCCGCACCAGAAGCTCATCAGCCCCGATGGAGGGCTTGCCGACGTCGTGCATGGCGATGCTGCCGACCGCCTCCAGGCGTACCGCTTTCATGACTGTCACCTCTTGGCGCATGGCCCGAAATCAGGACGCTACAGCTTGCGTTGCGCGACTGGAAGGACGCCTGGCGTCATGACCTCAATTGAAACTTGGCGGCTGGGACAGATCGGTGGCCGGCGCCTCTGGCTTGGCCGGCGGTGTCTCGCCAAAGCTTGGCGGCTGTGACAGGTCAGGTGCCGCACCATCATTGGCCGGTGCCGGGCTGCCATTGACGGGTGGCGTCCCCGCTGGCGACAGGCCCAGGCCCGGCACTTCCGGGACCTGGTAGTCGATCCCGCTTGGATCGACCGTCGCGCCCTTGTAGTGCATCACCATCTGCGGGAAGGCGATGGTCAGCCCGATCATGACCACCTGGATGCCGACGAAAGGCACCGCGCCCCAATAGATCTGGCCTGTGGTGATCGGCTGGATCGTCTTGCCGGTGAGGCGGTCGAGATACGGCACGCGGGCGGCGACCGAGCGCAGGTAGAACAGCGCAAAGCCGAACGGCGGATGCATGAAGCTGGTCTGCATGTTGACGCCCAGCAGCACGCCGAACCAGATCAGATCGATGCCGAGCTTTTCGGCCGCAGGCGCCAGCAGCGGCACGATGATGAAGGCGAGTTCGAAGAAATCGAGGAAGAAGGCCAGGAAGAAGATGAGGATGTTGACGCCGATCAGGAAGCCGACCTCGCCGCCCGGCAGCGAGGTCAGCAGATGCTCGACCCAGATCTGCCCGTTGACGCCGTAGAATGTCAGCGAGAAGACGCGAGCACCGATCAGGATGAACAGCACGAAAGATGACAGCCGTGTCGTCGAGGCCAGCGCCTGCCTGACCACATCCAGCGACAGCCGGCCCTTCATCGCGGCCATGGCCAGCGCTCCGACGGCACCCATGGCGCCGCCCTCGGTTGGTGTGGCGATGCCGAGGAAGATCGTGCCGAGCACCAGGAAGATTAGTGCCAGCGGCGGGATCAGCACGATGATGACCTGCTGCGCCAGCCGCGACATCAGGTTGAAGTTCAGGCGCCTGTCGGCGATCGCGACGAGATAAATGAAAATCACGCCGACGCTGCCGCCGAGGATGTCGGCATTGTCGCCATGCGCCGGCGCCAGGTAGCGGTAGGCGGCGTAGGAAACGATGATGGCCGCCGCCAGCGCCACCAGCAGCGACAGGACGCCATGGCCAAGCGTGCGCGCCTCCAGCGGCAGCGCCGGCATCGACTTCGGCCGGATGATCGACATGATCAGGATGTACAGCGCGTAGAGGCTGGTCAGCACCAGGCCGGGTATCAATGCGCCCGCATACATGTCGCCGACGGAACGGCCGAGCTGGTCGGCGAGCACGATCAGCACCAGCGACGGCGGGATGATCTGGGCCAGCGTGCCCGAGGCGGCGATGACGCCGGACGCCAGCCTGCGGTCATAGCCGTAGCGCAGCATGATCGGCAGCGAGATCAGCCCCATGGCTATGACCGAGGCGGCCACCACGCCGGTGGTCGCCGCGAGCAGCGCGCCGACTAAGATCACCGCATAGGCGAGGCCGCCGCGAATGGGGCCGAACAGCTGTCCGATCGTGTCGAGCAGGTCTTCCGCCATGCCGGACCGTTCGAGCACGATGCCCATGAAGGTGAAGAAGGGGATGGCCAGCAGCGTGTCGTTGGACATCACCCGGCTGCCGTAGAAATTGTCCGGAAGCGCGTAGAGGAGCGGCCAGTCCAGATTGATCGCGCCGCCTGAATACGGTGTCAGCAGGACGCCGATGAAGAAGAACAACAGGCCGTTTGCCGCAAGCGAGAAGGCGACTGGGTAGCCGATCAGCATGAACAGGATCAGCGAGATGAACATGATCGGCGCCATGTTCTGGGCGATGAACTCCATCACGGGCGCACCTCTTCGGCGAGCGCCTTGGCTTCGAGTTCGGCCTGCTCATGCGCGGAAATGAACGGATTGGGATCATCCATCAAACCGCGCATGATGGCGATCTTCTTGATGATCTCGGAGATGCCCTGGAGTGCCAGCAGGAAAAACCCCACCAGCAGGATCGCCTTCGCCGGCCAGACGATCAAGCCGCCGGCATTTGTCGACATCTCGCCGCTGCGCAACGACAGGGACACATAAGGCACGAAATAGAACACCATCAGCGTCACGAATGGCATCAGGAAGAAGGCGTGGCCGAGAAGGTCGATCCAGTGCTGCACGCGCCTCGGAAACATGCCGTAGACGATGTCGATGCGGATATGCTCGTTCTGCTTGAGCGTATACGCGGCGGCGAGCATGAAGGCGGCGCCGAACAGATACCATTGCAGTTCGAGCCACGCATTCGACGACATGTCGAACACCTTGCGGATGATCGCGTTGCAGGCGCTGACCAGGATCGCCAGCAGGATCAGCCAGGAAACCCATTTGCCGATGAATTCATTCATACGGTCAATGGCTCTGGATAGAGCGAGAAGCCCTGCCATGCATTCCTCCCCCCGATGGCAAAGGCGCGCCGATCTCCCAGTTTTTTCGAAGCGCCTCCGTGGCCTAACGGTATGCCGTGCGTGGTCCGGCGGGTCAACACGGGATGGGCGCCGTCATGGCGAGATGAAAGTGGAAAGGCTTCTGGATCCGAAAGCCGAAATTGACTGTCCGGTCGGTGATCGTCAGCAAATCAAGGGACCGCGGCGTCCGTCCGCGTCCGAAACAATGCTCGGGGCCGCGGGCCGCATGCAACGAAAGTCTGATGCTCAGGCGATCTTGCCCTGGTCGCGGCCGGCGCCGATCAGCACCAGCATGGCGACGAGGAACAGATACATCCACGCGTCGCGCCATTCGACCGGAAAATAGCCAGCCCACAGCGATTCGGCCATGCCGAAGGCGGCCGCGCCGAGTGCCGCTCGCGACGGCGACATGTATCCGCCGACCGCCGTCACGAACAGGATCTTCAGTCCGTAGACCAGGCCGGAGCCGAAGCTGACATTACCGTAGTAGAGACCTGCCAATATCCCAGCCAATGCGGCACAGAGGCCGCCATAGAGCACCGCGCCGCGGAAGGTCGCGCGCACGTCGACGCCGCACATGGCCGCCGCCCTGGGGTCGTCGGACACGGCGCGCCAGCGTCGGCCGAAGCTCGATCGGGCGAATGCCCAGGTGGCGAGCGCGATGGTCGAAAGCGCCACCGCGCAGTCGAGCAACTGGATGAGTGTCAGCGTCGCCTTGAAGCTTGCATCCTGCGCGAAGGCGATTGGGTACGCCAGCATTGGCGGCAACCACAGGTCATGGGTATCGGCGGCGATGCGGCTTGCCTCCGACAGAACCAGCAATATGCCCAGCGTGGTGACCACGATCGCGTTGGGCGTTCGATCGGCCAGCGGCTCGAAGACGCTGCGCGACAGCACGCGGCTGATCAGCGCCGCGTAAAGGAACGCCGCGACAATGCCGAACGCCACAGCGGCCAGCAATGTCAACCAAAGCACCTGATAAGCGAAGACCGCGGCCAGGATCATGGTCTGGCCGCAGAAGGCGAACAGCGCGCCATAGGCGAGGTTGGTGCGATGCAGGAGGCCGTTGGTCAGCACATAGCCGAAAGCAAGCAAGGCGTAGAGCGCGCCGGAATGCAGTCCGTTCAGAACCTGCTGGAAAAAATACAGCATGCAAAACCCTGCGAGCATGTCACCCCAAAGTGCGCAGCGATTTTGGGGTGACATGCTCGGAACAAAGGCAGCGGAGGCTGCGCTTGCAGGAAGATTTGCATTGTGGAATCTAACTTGTCAAATGCGATTTATCGGTTAGATTTCGGGCATGACGGTATCCTGGACCCCGCATCGCTTCACCGGTGGCCTGCTGGCGCTCGACACGGCCAACACGGTCGTGCTGCGAGGCGATCCGGAAAAGACCTTCGATCGTTTCGACGATCCGCACGAGATCGCTCGTTTCGCCGACGCGGCAAGCGGCTTTCGCACCACCGAACTTGGTGGCAGGCAGCTTGATGCGCAGTCGCCGCAAGCCATCGCGCCGGTCGTGATCTCGATCCGTGAGACGACTGACCGGCTGTTTCGGGGCGCGGTGTCGAAGGGTGCTGTCGCCACCGGCGATCTGCCGGGCTTCCTGCAAGCCTGTGCCGATGGGCTTGCCGGCAGCAGGACCGAAATCGGCGCGCCGGGAAGACCGTTCGGCGACCCGGCGACACCGATCGCCTTCGAGGCGGCGCTGGCGGTGTCGGCCCTGTCGCTGCTGCGTGACGATACGGTCGCAAGGCTGAGGATCTGTCCCAACTGCACCTGGCTGTTCGTCGACAGGAGCCGCAACTCCAGCCGGCTATGGTGCGACATGGCGGTGTGCGGCAACCGCCAGAAGGCCAGCCGTCATTATCGCCGCCGCCGCGGCACGCCCAATGAGGTGAGCAATGCCTAGATTTCCGTCGCGCTCGATCCTCGTGGGTTTCGCTCTTGCCGCGGCGTTGGCGCTCGGCGCTTGCCGCGACACGGGCAAGGAGGGCGAAGGCAAGCTGTTCGAGATTTCCGGCAAGATATTCGTCTTCAACTACCGTCTCGCGCGGGCGACCTATGTGGTGACGCTGAGGCCCTTGCAGCCCATGGGTGAGGGCCAGATGGCAGTCGCCAGCTTCCAGAACCCGGCCGGCGGCGCGCCGTTTGTGGTCGAGCAGAAAGTATGGCCCAAGCTCGACAAGGTGTCGCTGGAGAGCCCGGCGCTGACCTGCGTTGTCAAGGACAAGCCCTATGCGATCGCCATCAGCATCAAGGGTCCCGATGGTGCGGTGCTTCAGAAGATCGACACCACGCTGATGTCGACCGAGGACCAGTCGATCATTCCCGACCGGCCCCTGGTCATCGACCAGCTCTATACGGCCAATCCCGACCTTGCCGGCCATCCCGATGGCAAGCTTCCCGGCGAACCCAAGCCCGATTGCTCGAAGGGCTTGTGAGGCGCAGCGGCCCACCTATCCATACCGCGCAGAAATTTTCGTGCGTCACGGTGACATCGGCTGAACGATTTCATACGTAGGCATCGAGCCGGTCGGTCTGTTCGTTGCGCTTTGTCTGGCACCTGCGATTTTGTTTGACCTGCCCGGCAAGGGGATAAACACTGCGCCATTCGACCCCGACGTTGGCTGCTTGACCCCCGCGCGGCCTCCGCAGAGGAAATACCTGATGACGCTGCATGACGTCGCGCTCGACGACAAGTTCGACCTGGGGAAGGAGCGCATCTTCCTTTCCGGCGCGCAGGCGGTCATCCGCATGCTGTTGATGCAGCGCGAGCGCGACCGCCGCGCCGGCCTGAATACGGCCGGTTTCGTCTCCGGCTATCGCGGCTCGCCGCTAGGCGGCCTCGACCTGCAGCTTTGGAAAGCCAAGAAGCAGCTTGCCCAGGCGGATATCGTCTTCCAGCCCGGCCTCAATGAGGAGCTCGCGGCCACGGCCTGCTGGGGCTCGCAGCAGGCCGAATTGATGGGAGAAGGCACCCATGACGGTGTCTTCTCGGTCTGGTACGGCAAGGGACCGGGTGTCGACCGCTCCGGCGACGTGTTCCGCCACGCCAATCTCGCCGGGTCGTCGAAACATGGCGGCGTGCTTGCCCTGATGGGCGACGATCACATGGCCGAATCCTCGACCAATGCGCACGCCACGGAATTCCTGTTCGTCGACACGATGGTGCCGATCCTCAATCCGGCCGGTGTCCAGGAGATCATCGACTATGGGCTCTACGGCTTCGCCATGTCGCGCTTCGCCGGTACCTGGGCGGCGATCAAATGCGTCAAGGACAACATCGAATCGACAGCCTCGGTCGACGCCTCGATGGAGCGGCTGAACATCGTCGATCCCGAGTTCGACATGCCGCCCGGCGGGCTCAACATCCGCAACGAGATCGACATGCTCGGCCAGGAAGAGCGGCTGCACGAGTACAAGCGCGCCGCCGCTTCCGCCTTCATCCATGCCAACGCCTTGAACAGAACGGTCTATTCGGGCGGCCGCAACCCGAAGCTTGGCATCATCACCATCGGCAAGAGCTATCTCGATGTCCGCCAGGCGCTGGACGACATCGGCGTCGATGAAGCGGCGGCCAACCGCATCGGCATCCGGCTGTTCAAGGTCGGCTGCCCATGGCCGCTCGACCTGCGGCATATCGCCGACTTCGCCCGCGGCCTCGACACCATCGTCGTCGTAGAGGAGAAGCGCTCGCTGATCGAGGTGCAGCTGCGCGAAAGCCTCTACGGCACCGCCATGCAGCCGGTCATCGTCGGCAAGAAGGACGAACGCGGCGACTGGCTGTTTCCGGCCAAGGGCGCGCTTGATCCCAACGAGATCGCCATCGCGCTTGGCGACAGGATCGTCAGGACCATCGGTTCGTCGGAAGAGATTTCGGCGCGGGTGGCAAAGCTGCGCCAGTTCCAGGCGATGCTGGCCGACACCACCGACATCGGTTCGCGCACGCCGTTCTTCTGTTCCGGCTGCCCGCACAATTCCTCGACCAAGGTGCCGGACGGCTCGATCGCCGCCGCCGGCATCGGCTGCCATTTCATGGCGCTGTGGATGGACCGCAACACCGTCGGCTTCACCGCCATGGGCGGCGAGGGCGCGCAATGGGTCGGCCAGGCGCCGTTCTCGAAGCGCGACCACATCTTCCAGAACCTCGGCGACGGCACCTATAACCACTCCGGCACGCTGGCGATCCGTTTCGCGCTGTCGACCGACGCCAACATCACCTACAAGATCCTCTACAACGACGCCGTCGCCATGACCGGCGGCCAGCCGCACGAAGGCGGCCTGACCGTCGACATGATCGCGAGGCAGGTGCGCGCCGAGGGCGTCGACCGCATCGCCATCGTCACCGACGAGCCGGATAAATATTCAGGCAAGGCGGAATTCCCCGCCGGCGCCACCATCCATCACCGTGATGACCTCGACATCGTCCAGCGCGAATTGCGCGACGTGAAGGGCGTTTCGGTGCTGCTCTACGACCAGACCTGCGCCGCCGAAAAACGCCGCCGCCGCAAGCGAGGCACCTTTCCCGATCCCGACAGGCGCGTCTTCATCAACGAACTCGTCTGCGAAGGCTGCGGCGATTGCGGCGTGCAGTCGAATTGCGTCTCGATCCAGCCGGTCGAGACCGAGTTCGGCCGCAAGCGCAAGATCGACCAGTCGAGCTGCAACAAGGATTTCTCCTGCGTCAACGGCTTCTGCCCATCCTTCGTCACGGTGCATGGCGCCAAGATCAGGAAGGCCGAAGGCATTGCCGGCAAGGCCAATCCGCTCGACGGCGTGCCCACGCCCGCTGAATTCCCGCTCGGCGAACAGGGTTGGGCGGCGATCATCGACGGCGTTGGCGGCACCGGTGTCGTCACCGTCGGCGCTGTGCTCGGCATGGCCGCGCATCTCGAGGACAAAGGTTGCGGCATGATCGACATGGCCGGCCTCGCCCAGAAGGGCGGCTCGGTGTTCACCCATGTCCGCATCGCCCGCACGCCCGACGATATCAACGCCATCCGCGTATCGGCCGGCAAGGCCGATCTCGTGCTTGGCTGCGACCTCGTCGTCTCCGGCGCCAAGAAGGTGCTCGGCGCGGTCCGCGAGGGCCACACCATATTCGTCGCCAACACCGCCGAGATCATGCCCGGCGAATTTACCCGTTCCGCCGATTTCTCGCTGCCTGTAGAACGCCTGAAGAAGGCGATCCGCACTGCCGCCGGCGAAGACAAGGCGCATTTCTTCGACGCCACCCGCACCGCCGCCACGCTGTTCGGCAATTCGCTTGGCGCCAACATGTTCATGCTCGGCTTTGCCTTCCAGCACGGCGGGCTGCCGCTGTCGGCCGAGGCGGTCGAGAAGGCGATCGGACTCAACGGCGAGGCCGTGGCGATGAATATCTCGGCGTTCCGCTGGGGTCGTCGCGCCGCCCATCAGCCGGATTTCGTGCGCGGCCTCGTTGCCCAGCCGGGTAAGTCCGCGCAGACACCTGTCGCCGAGACGCTGGACGACATCATCGCCCGGCGTGTCGCCTTCCTGACCGCCTATCAGAACGCCGCCTATGCCAAGCGCTACGCTGGCCGGTTGGCTGCGCTGCGCGCCGCCGAAGCCAAGGCCGTGCCGGGCTCGACCGTGGTGAGCGAGGCCGCGGCGAGGAACCTTTTCAAGCTGATGGCGATCAAGGACGAATACGAGGTGGCGAGGCTCTATACCGACGGCTCCTTCGTCGCCGAGTTGGGCAAGCAGTTCCAGAGCTACGACAAACTCGAATTCCATCTCGCGCCGCCGATCATGGGCAGGCGCGGCAATGACGGCAAGCCTAGGAAATCCAGCTTCGGACCATGGATGATGAAGGGGTTTCGCGTGCTGGCGGCGATGAAGGCCCTTCGCGGCACGGCCTTCGACCTGTTCGGCTACAGCGCCGAACGCCGCATGGACCGCCAGCTTCTCGCGCGATATGAGGCGGATCTGGATCTGGTCGGCGGCGCGCTCGTGCCCGCCAAGATCGAGGCGGCGACGGCACTGGTCTCCGTGCCCGCGCTCATTCGCGGTTACGGCCATGTCAGGCAGGCTTCGGTGGCAAGCGTCGAAGGCGAGCGCCGGCGCCTTCTCGAACGTTTCAGGGCGTCGGTAAAGCCAACTGAGCTGCAGGCGGCGGAATAGCTGGAAATCACGGAGAAATCAGGCTTTTCAGCTGATACTAAAGGTTTTTTAATGGGCCTGTGCCAAGGCTGGGGTTCAGTTGGGCACCAGTAATGGGCAGAACAAAGACCGATAACATCCCCGCGGATGTTTATATCCAGTTTGTGCGGTCGTTGTTCGACAACGCGCACATGCTGGTGATTGGCGCCGTTTGCCACGCGACGGTCAGCCTCATGGTGTACTGGCGCAATGGCCAGCCCGTCTTCCTGTTTCTTGCCGGTGCTCTGCTTGGTATCGGTGTCTGGCGCTATTTCGGCCTGCGGCGGTTCCACACGTCGGGCGGTGTCATACGCGATGCGCTCGACGCGGTGCGGTGGGAACGCGAATACGTCCTGAAGGGCAGCATTCAGGGCCTGATCCTGGGGTTTTTCTGCTTCATTTCCATCTACTGGTACTCGGATTCCTATGCCGAGATCGGGGCGCTTGCGATTACACTCGGATCGCTCGTCACGGTCGTAGGGCGCAACTACGGTTCGCCCCGCATGGTCATGATTTTTGCCGTGACCTTTGTGGGGCCGATAGCGGCGGCCCTCATTCTGAGGCTCGACATACCTCATGTTGTGCTCGGCCTGCTCATCGTCCCATTCATGTTCATCATCAAGGGCAGCGCCGACCATGTGCGCGATGTCCTGTTCTCGGCCGTTGTCGGGCACAAGCAAGCAAGACAGATCGCACAACGCTTTGACCGTGCTTTGAACACGATGCCTCACGGCCTCGTCATGCTTGGCCCGGACGGCAAGGTGGTTGTCGGCAATGCCGAAGCCGCGCATTTGATGTCGCTGAAATCTCCCGATGCACTGCTTGGGCGTTCGATCCATTCGTTGCTCATGCGTGGCGTCGCCGGCGGCATGCTGGCCCCGAAGGAATGCCGCTATATCGAGGCGCAGCTCACGCGCGCGCTTCGCGAGGGGCGAGACCGCAAGGTCCTTGTTTCGTTTTCCAATGGCCAGCACTACGAGTTCTCAGCGCGCGAAGGCAGCCAGGAACTGGGGGTCATCACCTTCGAGGACGTGACGGCTCGCGTCGAAGCGGAAGAAAAGATCCGCTTCATGGCGCGTTACGACAGCCTCACCGGCCTGCCAAACCGTGCCTATTTCCACGAGCTGGTCGGCGAAAGCATGGCTTCCGGCGACCGGGACCGCCTTTGTGCGCTCGCCGTGGTCGATCTTGACGACTTCAAGAGCGTCAACGACACGCTCGGTCACCCGGTCGGTGACGGATTGATCTACGCTGTCGCCGAACGGCTTGCCGCCATCGCGGGCCAGGACATCAATGTCAGCCGCTTTGGCGGCGACGAGTTCATGATCTTCTTCGATAGGATCGAAGACGAAACCCACCTGGCCGGGCTGCTCGACGACATCTTTGCCGGCTTGCAGGGCGATGTGGATGTCGCCGGCCATGTTCTGCGCATACAAGCAAGCGTGGGCGCCGTACTTTCGCGGGTAGCGGTCACCGATGTCGATGAGATGATCGTCAAGGCGGACCTGGCGCTCTACAAGGCCAAGGAACTGGGCAAGAACAACTGGCGGCTGTTCGAGGCTTCGATGGACGCGGCTTTCCGCAATCGCCAGCTGATGAAGGCGGACCTGCGCAGCGCCGTGGAAAGCAAGGGGCTACGGGTGGTCTATCAGCCGATCGTCGCGATGAGCACGATGCGGATCGCCAGTTGCGAGGCGTTGTGCCGATGGGATCATCCCGATCTCGGGCCGATCTCGCCGAGCATCTTCATCCCGCTGGCCGAGGAAATGGGCATCATCTCCGAGATCAGCACCTTCGTCCTTCAGGCGGCGTGCACCGAATGCGCCAAATGGCCCGATCAGACCAGCGTCTCGGTCAATCTCTCCGCCAAGGACTTCCGCAATCGCGACGTTGTCCAGAAGGTTAGCGACGCGCTCGCTGGTTCCGGCCTTGCCGCGGGTCGCCTGGAAATCGAGGTCACCGAAACGGCGCTCCTCGACGACAAGTCGCTGACGCGTCAGTATATCGAGGAGCTGAAGCAGCTTGGCGTGCGCATCGCCCTCGATGATTTCGGCACCGGCTATTCAAGCCTGAGCTATCTGCACAAGCTGCCGCTCGACAAGATCAAGATCGACCGGTCGTTCCTGATGGACGTCACGCAGAACAGCCGTTCTCTGGAACTGCTGAAGGGTATCGTCAACCTGTCACGGCCGCTGGGCCTTTCAGTCACCGTCGAAGGCGTCGAAACCTTCGAACAGCTGAAGATCCTGGCCCAGCAGGTCAAGCCGGACCTGGTCCAGGGCTTCCTGTTCGGTGCGGCGCTTAGCGCATCGGGCATCCGGACGATGTCCAACGTTACGTGGCCGTTCGCCGCCGAGCTGAAACCGGTCGTGAAGCTCGCCAAAAACTAGCCCTTATGTGAGGTGGAACAGTCATTGCGTCTCGGTCGGCGTCGCCTTGTTGTTAACGTTAATATTCAGTAAACGGAAAAGATGGGAATTTTACTTCTGGTTCTTCCGTGCGTTCGCTATTGTTGTCCTGTGGCGGGGTGAAGGGACACATGGACACGCAACAGCTAGGCTTGGCCCGAGCGGCTTCGAAGACGACACCTCCATCCTCATCCGGTTTCTCGCGCCACGTCATGGACGTTCTGGAGCACATCGAGTACCGGCTTTGCGATAGCGGTGAGGATTTGGAAGCGATCTATCGGCTTCGTTACAATTCCTATGTCCATGCAGGCATGGTGAAGCCAGACGCCTCTCGCATGGTCAAGGACAAGTTCGACGATCTGCCCAATTCCTACCGCTTCGGCGTGTTCTTCGACGGAGCCCTGGTGAGCACCATCAGGATTCACTATGCGAGCGCGAAATACTCTGTTTCACCCAGCACCGATGTCTTTGGCGACGTGCTGGCACGCCGGTTGTCGGCTGGAGAAACTTTCGTCGACCCCAGCCGCTTCGCGGCCGATCTTGAATGGTCGACCAGCCTGCGTGTCCTGCCTTATGTAACTCTGCGGCTTGCCGTAGTGGCCTGCAATAAATTCAAGGCTACTTATTGCCTGACCGCGATCAAGGAAGAACATTCCAGTTTCTACCAGCGTATATTCCGTTCCGAACAGGCCGTTCCGCCCCGTACCTACCCGGGACTCACCGTGCCGGTGCATCTGTTCCAGTCGAAATGTTCCGAAAACATGGAGGCCACGCTGGATCGTTTCCCGTTCTTCCAATCCACGGCCTTCGAACAGCGAATGCTGTTTCATCGGCCGGCCAATGGTGAACTTGCGCCGCTGACTATTTTGCCCACCGCCAAGTACTTCAGCGAAGCCGCCTGACATCCGAGATTTTTGGGCTCGCGCATGGAGCTTTCCGGCTCGTCCGGCGTTCTGGTGGCGGCAGCAGCGTGAAAGACGCATCGGGTTGCCATGGAACAGCTTCGGCCAGGGCCTCTGGCCGCGCAATTGGAAGGATTCCGGCATGCACATCT
The DNA here is from genome assembly GCF_020616515.1 of Mesorhizobium sp. PAMC28654. Taxonomy (GTDB): domain Bacteria; phylum Pseudomonadota; class Alphaproteobacteria; order Rhizobiales; family Rhizobiaceae; genus Mesorhizobium. The sequence goes on along the minus strand of NZ_CP085135.1, from coordinate 3,322,454 downwards.
CCACGCTCGCGCTCACCCCGCTCATCTCGCTGATCGCCGGCGTGCTGATCCTGGTGATGCCTCGTCTGCTGAACTATATCGTCGCGCTCTACCTCGTCGTCGGTCTGATTGGTTTGTTTCCGCATCTCGCCGGCTGACAAGCGCCGGGCTGGCGCGGCGGACTTGTCCCAAAGGCATCGCGCACGATTGCCGGCAGCCGGTTTAAACTTTCCCTTGAGACAGTTCTCCGCAGCAATGCGGCAATAGCGCCATTGCCCTTGGCTCGGCTTTTCGCTATGTGCCTGAATGATGTCTTCGAAGGGGTATTCCTATGGCTGATCACTCGCCGACCGGTCCTGTCGAACTGGGCGCGAAGATGGACTATGCCGAGCACGACCGCACCTATGCGGGCTTCCTCGTGCTGGCCAAATACGGGTCGCTTTTTTGCGCGGCCCTTCTCATAGCGATGGCTTTCGGCTTCTTCGCGGCCGGCTTCTTTTCGGCGCTTATCCTGTTCGTCCTGATCCTGGCCGTCGGCGCCTTCATTCTCCGATAGGTTTTCCAGCCTCTCTATCCAGGGCGCTGCCGGAATACCGGCTGGCGCCTTGTGGCAACTAGGTTCCAGCCGAAAGGATCATGCGGTGGGACAGACGGTTTTCATTCCTCGTGAACTCGATGCGAACGAACCCCGCGTTGCGGCCTCGCCGGATACGGTGAAGCGGCTGGCAGGCCTGGGCTTCGACGTGATTGTCGAAACCGGCGCGGGGACGAGGTCGCGCATTCCCGATGAGGATTTCGCCAAGGCGGGAGCCACAATCGGCAAGGCCGCCGATGTCGCCAAGGCCGACGTGGTGCTGAAAGTGCGCCGGCCAACGGATGCCGAGCTGAAGGGCTACAGATCCGGTGCTGCGGTCATCGCCATCATGGATCCCTATGGCAATGATGCGGCCGTCGCCGCTCTCGCCAAGGCCGGTGTCACCGCCTTCTCGATGGAATTCATGCCGCGCATCACGCGCGCCCAGTCGATGGACGTGCTGTCTAGCCAAGCCAACCTTGCCGGCTATCAGGCGGTGATCGACGGCGCCTCGGAATATGACCGGGCGCTGCCAATGATGATGACGGCGGCGGGCACGGTCCCGGCAGCGAAGGTCTTCATCATGGGCGTCGGCGTCGCCGGCCTGCAGGCGATCGCCACCGCGCGCCGCCTCGGCGCGGTCGTCACAGCCACCGACGTTCGCCCCGCCGCCAAGGAACAGGTCGCCTCGTTGGGCGCGAAGTTCCTGGCGGTCGAGGACGAGGAGTTCAAGGCGGCCGAGACGGCCGGCGGCTACGCCAAGGAAATGTCCAGGGAATACCAGGCCAAGCAGGCGGCACTGACCGCCGAGCACATCGCCAAGCAGGACATCGTCATCACCACGGCGCTGATTCCCGGTCGCCCCGCGCCGAAGCTGGTGTCGGCGGCCATGGTCGCCTCGATGAAGCCGGGCTCGGTGCTCGTCGATCTCGCGGTAGAGCGTGGCGGCAATGTAGAGGGCGCTGTGCCGGGGCAGGTGATTACCACGGCCAACAATGTGAAGATCGTCGGCCACCTGAATGTGCCCGGCCGTATCGCCGCATCCGCCTCGCTGCTTTACGCCAAGAACCTTTTCACCTTCGTCGAAACGATGGTCGACAAGACCACGAGGACACTTGCCATCAATCGCGACGACGATTTGGTCAAGGCAACGATGCTGACCGACGGCGGCAAGGTCGTGCACCCCGCCTTTGCCAAGGCGGCCGAGCAGCCCCATGTCGAGCCGGCCGCGATCCCGGCCAAGACGATGGTCGCCGATGCCTCGCCCCAGCCTGCGAATAAATCGGCCTCGCCAAAGAAACCTGCCGCGCCCAAATCGGCCGCGACCAAGTCTACCTCGTCCAAGCCCAAGGGGATTGCGTGATGGATCAGACCCTGCAGAAAGCCCTCGATCAACTGGACCAGGCAAGTGCCGCCGTCCGGCTCGCGGTCCACAATCTGGCCAATACGCCAGGCACCGAGGCGGCCGGTGATGCCGCGCACGCGCTGTCGGGCGGTGCCATCGATCCCTTCGTCTTCCGCTTCGCCATTTTTATCCTGGCTATCTTCGTCGGCTACTATGTCGTCTGGTCCGTCACGCCGGCCCTGCACACGCCGCTGATGGCCGTCACCAACGCCATCTCGTCCGTCATCGTCGTCGGCGCGCTGCTAGCGGTCGGCATCTCGGCGTCCGGCATTGCCACCGGCTTCGGCTTCGTTGCGCTGATGCTGGTGTCCGTCAACATCTTCGGCGGCTTCCTCGTCACCCAGCGCATGCTGGCGATGTACAAGAAGAAGGACAAGTGACGTGAACGCCAACTTCGCCTCCTTCCTCTATCTGGTTTCCGGCGTATTGTTCATCATGGCGCTGCGCGGCCTGTCGCACCCGACCACCAGCCGCCAGGGCAACATGTACGGCATGATCGGCATGGCCATCGCCATTGCCACGACGCTGGCGCTGGCAACGCCTTCGCTGGAAGGTCTCGGCCTGATCGTGCTTGGCCTGGCGATCGGCGGTTCAGTCGGCGCGGTCACCGCACGGCGCATCGCCATGACCTCGATGCCGCAACTGGTCGCCGCCTTCCATTCGCTCGTCGGCCTTGCCGCCGTCATGGTTGCGGCTGCCGCCATCTATGCGCCGACCAGCTTCGGCATCGGCGAAGTCGGCGCCATCCACGCCCAGGCGCTGGTCGAGATGAGCCTTGGCGTCGCCATCGGCGCCATCACCTTCACCGGCTCGGTCATCGCCTTCCTCAAGCTCGACGGCCGCATGTCCGGCAAGCCGATCATGATCGGCGGCCGTCACTTCATCAACGCCGCGCTGGGCATCGCCCTGGTGGTGCTGATCGTGCTGCTCGTCACCACGCAGAGCTATGCGGTGTTCTGGCTGATCGTCATCGCTTCGCTGGCGCTCGGCGTGCTGCTGATCATTCCGATCGGCGGCGCCGACATGCCCGTCGTCGTCTCGATGCTCAACTCCTATTCGGGTTGGGCCGCGGCCGCACTCGGCTTCACGCTTGGCAATCTGGCGCTGATCATCACCGGCGCGCTGGTCGGCTCGTCCGGCGCGATCCTGTCCTACATCATGTGCAAGGGCATGAACCGCTCCTTCATCTCCGTCATCCTCGGCGGCTTTGGTGGCGAGACGGCTGCTGCCACCGACGACGGCATCGAGCGCACGGTCAAGCAGGGTTCGGCTGACGATGCCGCCTACCTGATGATGAACGCGCAGAAGGTCATCATCGTGCCGGGCTACGGCATGGCGGTGGCCCAGGCGCAGCACGCGCTGCGCGAACTGGCCGACAAGCTCAAGGCCAACGGCGTCGACGTGAAATACGCCATCCACCCGGTCGCCGGCCGCATGCCCGGCCACATGAACGTGCTGCTCGCCGAAGCCAACGTGCCCTATGACGAGGTGTTCGAACTCGAGGACATCAACTCCGAGTTCGCGCAGGCCGATGTCGCCTATGTCATCGGCGCCAACGACGTCACCAATCCTTCCGCGCGGGACGACAAGTCCTCGCCGATCTACGGCATGCCGATCCTCGACGTCGACAAGGCGCGGACCTGCCTGTTCGTCAAGCGTTCGCTCGGCTCCGGCTATGCCGGCATCGACAACACGCTGTTCTACAAGGACGGCACCATGATGCTGCTCGGCGACGCCAAGAAGATGACGGAAGAAATCGTCAAGGCCATGGATCACTGATCCGGTCCAGCCCGGACATTCCACCAAAAAAGCCCGGCCTTGCGGCCGGGCTTTGTTTTTGAACCGGAGCAGATTGGTTCAGCGGCTGGTGATGAACAGCGCTTCGTCGTCATCGCGCTGCCTGCCGCCCAGTGCCGCGGCCGCACTGGCGATGAAGGCGCCTATGACCAGGGACAGCGCGCCGAGCAGGGCAAAGGTCGCGCCGCCTTTCCTGGCGGTGTCTGCGGCCTGCTTGGCCTTGACCTTGGCGTCCTGAACCTTGGCCAGGATCGCATCGACCCGCGCCTTGGCATCGGCTTCCGAAAGGCCCGTACGAGCGCCGACCAGCTGTGACAGATAGGTCTTGTCATCGGCCGAAACCTCGCCTGCCGCCGCACCCGCGATCAGGATGCGTGACGCCTGCGATGCGGCCGCCGCGTCATTCTGTGGATTGCCGGCGGCGAGCTTGCTGGCATCAGCCGGACGGAACAGCGAATCCACCAGATAGGATGTCGCATTGTCGGCTGAAGCACCGCTGACATTCGAAGACGCTCCCGCGGACGCACCCATCGCGGCCCCCGAAGCAACGGTCGAGACGGCTTGCACGCCGGAGCCCAGTACCGATGACAGTGCGGAACCAAGCACACCAACAACAAGCAGGGTTGCCAGTGCCCAGGCGAGGAAGCCGTGGGCGGTGTCGCGGAAGTAGACTTCATCGGTATGAATGCCGACCCATTTGGTACGCAAGCGTCCTGCAAGGTAGCCGCCGACGCCGGACGACAGCCATTGAACGATGATCAGCCAGATCGCGGTGGAGACCGCGAAGGTCGTGATCGACGCGCCTGAACCTGACCATGGCGAAACCATGGTCAACCCAAGCCCCGAGCCAAGCAGCATCAGGATGAAAGTCAGAGTCGAGGCCGCGAACGCGCCAGCAATGATCGGTCCCCAACTGACGGCGGGTGAAGAGGATTCGGTAGTGGCGGAAATATCGACGGCCGATAGGGTGGACTGCATAAAATCCCCCTATCGTACGAACAGCATGATGAGAATGATGATTGGAATCGGAATCCCGAGCAACCAGAGCAAAATGCCGCGTCCCATGAAGGCCTCCTGTGAGAAATCGTGATCGATGTTGTCACAATGTCTTGGATGAGCTTCTGTTCCGACAGGTCCTCAAATGATTTTGCTGCGGTAGAAACGACATTGGCGCGCCGGGGGCGCGCCAATGTCTCAAAACGACGATGTTGTCTCAGATATCCAGATTGGCGACCGACAGCGCGTTTTCCTGGATGAATTCGCGCCTCGGCTCGACTTCGTCGCCCATCAGCCGCGAGAACAGCGAGTCCGCATCGGTGGCGTCATTGACCCTGACCTGCAGCAGCGAGCGCACATTCGGGTCGAGCGTGGTTTCCCAGAGCTGCTCGGCGTTCATCTCGCCAAGACCCTTGTAGCGCTGCATGGTCAGGCCCTTGCGGCCGGTCGCGAAGACAGCGTTGAGCAGCGCCAAAGGTCCCGAGATCGTTTCGGAGACGTCCTTGCGACGCAGCACCGGCGGCACGTCGTAGACCTCGGTGAGGCGTGGTGCGTAGCGGTCGAGTTGGCGCGCATCGGCCGAATTGATCAGCCCGAGATCCAGATGCGCGTATTCCTTGACGCTGCGCACCGTACGTTCGAACACATAGCCGCCGGTCCCCTCGTTCGAGGTCGACATGCGGCCGGTCCAGCCGCGTTCGGTGTCCTCGGCGATGATGTCTAGCCGCTTGGCGACGCGCTCGGCCATGGCGTCGGCGCGGCCGAGGTCGGCAAACACGTCCGGGTTGAGGCCACCGGCGATCGCGGCCTGCTCGACCACGCCTCTGTTGTAGCGCGTGTGCAGTCCGTTGATCAGCTGGCGCACGGCCAGCGCATCGTCGATGGCGCCGCGCAAGTCATGGCCGACCCTGACCTCGCCCGAGCCAAGCGTCAGCGAGGCTTCCTCCAGCCCTGAGCCGATCAGGAATTCCTCGAAGGCGCTCTCGTCCTTGATGTATTGCGAACTCTTGCCACGCGTCACTTTGTAAAGCGGCGGCTGGGCGATGTAGAGATGGCCGCGCTCGATCAGCTCCGGCATCTGCCGGAAGAAAAAGGTGAGCAGCAAGGTGCGGATGTGGGCGCCGTCGACATCGGCGTCGGTCATCAGGATGATCTTGTGGTAGCGCAGCTTGTCGGCGTTGAACTCGTCCTTGCCGATCGAAGTGCCAAGCGCGGTGATCAGAGTGCCGATCATCTCGGAGCCGAGCATGCGGTCAAAACGAGCCCGCTCGACATTGAGGATCTTGCCGCGCAGCGGAAGGATGGCCTGGTTCTGGCGCGATCGGCCGCCCTTGGCCGAGCCACCGGCGGAGTCACCCTCGACGATGAATATCTCGGATTTCGCCGGGTCGCGTTCCTGGCAGTCGGCCAGCTTGCCGGGCAGCGAGGTGATGCCAAGCGAGCTCTTGCGTGTGATGTCGCGCGCCTTGCGCGCGGCTTCACGGGCGGCCGCCGCCTGGATCACCTTGTCGATGACCACCTTGCCCTCGGACGGGTGTTCTTCCAGCCAGGTGCCGAGCGCCTCGTTGACGAGCCCTTCCACCACCGGGCGGACTTCCGACGAGACCAGCTTGTCCTTGGTCTGCGAGGAGAATTTCGGGTCGGGAACCTTGACCGAAAGCACGGCCGTCAGCCCCTCGCGGCAATCGTCGCCGATGAGCCCGACCTTTTCCTTCTTGGTCAGGCCAGAGGATTCTCCATAGCCGGTGATCTGGCGTGTCAACGCACCGCGGAAACCGGCCAGGTGGGTGCCGCCGTCGCGCTGCGGGATGTTGTTGGTGAAGGCAAGCACGTTCTCGTGGTAGCTGTCGTTCCACCACATCGCGACTTCGACGGTGATGCCGTCACGCTCGGCCTTGATGGCAATCGGCTTGTCGATCAGCGGTTTCTTGACGCGGTCGAGATATTTGACGAACTCCTCGAGCCCTCCGTCATAATGCAGCTCATGGCGAACGACGTCGGCATGGCGCGCGTCGGTCAGCACGATGCGCACGCCGGAGTTCAGGAAGGCCAGTTCGCGCAGCCGGTGCTCCAGCGTGCCGAAGTCGAACTCCACCATGGTGAAGGTCTCGGCCGACGGAAAGAACGTGATCTCGCTGCCGCTACGCCCTTCGTTGGTGCCAGCCGTCTTGTTTTGTTCATAGGTACCGGTCGCCTTCAGCGGCGCGTCGGCATTGCCATGGGTGAAGCTCATCTCGAAGATCTGGCCGTTGCGGCGGATTTTTAGCCACAGCCAGGCGGACAGCGCGTTGACCACCGAGACACCGACGCCGTGCAGGCCGCCGGACACCTTGTAGGAATTCTGGTCGAATTTGCCGCCGGCGTGCAGCTGCGTCATGATCACTTCGGCGGCCGAAATGCCTTCGCCAGTGTGGATATCGGTCGGAATGCCCCGCCCGTTGTCGATGACCGTCACCGAGCCGTCGGGGTTGAGCGTTACGCTGACGAGGTCCGCATGGCCGGCGAGCGCCTCGTCGATGGCGTTATCGACCACCTCATAGACCATATGGTGAAGGCCCGAACCATCGTCGGTATCGCCGATATACATGCCGGGCCGTTTGCGCACGGCATCCAACCCCTTCAAAACCTTGATGGAATCGGCGCCGTATTCGGCTTCAGCGCCGTTGGCGTTGTCTGTCTGGTCGCTCATGAAAACCTGTTGTCTTGATGCCGCTTTTGCAGCGCGAAAAATCGGCCCCGAATCGCGCGTCTCATACCTCCTAGATATAGGCGCTAAAGGCGGTTTTTCCAAGGTTTGCAGGCATTTCCCGAGGGATCGGCGACCTGTGGTCGGCTATCCATGGCTGGCCTCGTTGGTGGTCAGCCCATCGCGCGGAGTGTGGGCGCCAATCAACGCGAGCACCCGGCAAGCACGCGTGAAGCGAAGGGTTCGCTCAGACCGAACGCATCGGCTTCAGTGCCTCGCTCCAGCGCAGCAACTCGTCCAGCATGGTCGTGGCGCTGCCGCGTACCTGTTCGCTGGCCTGGAATGCGCCGTCCTCGTCGAGCAGCTTCTGGTACATCGGCAGCACCACGCCTTCGGGTATAGGCATCACCTTCACCGAGGTCAGCAGCGGCTTGAGTGATTGCGCCGCGCGCAGCCCGCCGGAAACACCGCCATAGCTGAGGATAGCGGCTGGCTTGTACTGCCATTCACGCGACAGATAGTCGACCGCGTTGACGATCGCCGGCGCCACGAAATAATTGTACTCGGGCGCCACGAAAACGAAGGCGTCGGCGCCATCGATCGCCTTGGACCAGGCCTTTGTGTGCGCCTGCTGGTAGTTGCCGAGCCTCGGATGATGCGGTTCGTCCAGAACCGGCAGGTTGAACGTGTGAATGTCGGTCAGCACCGGTTCGAATTTTCCGTGCGCGCGCGAAAATCTCCAGCCATTGGGCGAACACCGGCCCGGCGCGGCCAGGGCGCGTGCTGCCGATGATGATGTTCAACTGGTGCTTCAAGGCGCAAACTCCTGCTGATTGACAGTATCTGTTGGTGACCGCCACCTAAGGCATCCGGCCACGGCCAACAAGAAGGCACCTTCCGGTAACCGGTCACATTCAAGAGAGCAGTTTTTCTTCGAGGCGATGGCACCTGGCCACGTGCCTTCCACCGCAAGCGGGCGGCATGCTCGGCGCGGGGGGCTGCCGTTCGGTCACATGGACGCCTGCTTTGCCAGTCACTACATTGAAGGTGACAGCGGAGCACTTCATGGACACGCAGCCCGCCCCTTTCATTCCCCCCGCACCGAAGCCGCGCACAACGCCGCCTTCGACGCTGGAGATGATCCGCATCGTCTATCGCAACCCGCTCGAACTGTGGGGTGAGCAAACCTACAACGAGCCCTGGATTTCCGCCAAGGGTGCCGGCGGGCCTCTGGTCATCGCCAACGATCCCGGCCTCATCCGCCATGTGCTGGTGGACAATGCCAAAAACTACAAGATGGCGACGGTGCGCCAGAAGATTCTGCGGCCGATCCTGCGCGATGGCCTGCTGACGGCCGAGGGCGAGGTGTGGAAGCGCTCACGCAAGGCGATGGCGCCGGTGTTCACACCGCGCCATATCTTTGGCTTTGCCCAGCCGATGCTGAAGCGCACGTTGGAGTTCGTCACCCGCTACGAAAACGGCGGCACGTCTGATATCGCCCATGACATGACGCTGCTGACGTATGACATCCTGGCCGAGACGCTGTTCTCCGGCGAGATCGCGGGCGAGCCGGGCAGTTTCGCCAACCAGATCGACCGCCTGTTCGAGACCATGGGCCGGGTCGATCCGCTCGACCTGTTGCGGGCGCCGGACTGGCTGCCGCGGCTCACCCGCATTCGTGGCCGCAAGACCATGGCCTATTTCCGCAAGATCGTGACCGACACCGTCAAGATGCGCGAGGAGAAGTTCAGGCGTGATCCAGATGGCGTGCCGCAGGATTTCCTGACGCTGCTGCTCAAGGCCGAAGGTCCGGACGGGCTGACGCGGGCAGAGGTCGAGGACAATATCATTACTTTCATCGGCGCCGGCCACGAGACCACCGCGCGCGCGCTCGGCTGGACGCTGTATTGCCTTGCGGAATCCCCGTGGGAGCGCGACCGGGTCGAGCAGGAGATCGACGCAGTGCTGGCGCGCGAACCTGATCCGACGAAGTGGCTTGATGCCATGCCGTTCACGCGCGCCGCCTTCGACGAGGCGCTCAGGCTCTACCCGCCGGCGCCATCGATCAACCGCGAGCCGATCGAGCCGGAAATGTGGAAGGATCTCTACATCCCCAAGCACGCCGCCGTTCTGGTGATGCCGTGGGTCGTCCATCGCCACCGGAAGCTTTGGGACAGGCCGGACGCCTTCCTGCCCGAACGCTTCCATCCGGGAAATCGCGAGAAGATCGACCGCTTCCAGTATCTGCCGTTCGGCGCGGGCCCGCGTGTTTGCATTGGCGCGAGCTTCGCCATGCAGGAGGCGATCATCGCGCTGGCGATCATGCTGTCGCGATTTCGCTTCGACACCACGGCCGAGACCAAGCCATGGCCGGTGCAGAAGCTGACCACCCAGCCGCAGGGCGGGCTGCCGATGCGGGTAACGCCGCGCTAGAGCAAAATCCGAGCGGATAGAATCGATAGGGGTTTCGTTGGGATTGGAAATCTGATTCAGCATATCTGCTGGATTCGGAGGCCGGCATGGCATGGCGAAATCCTTATCGGAAGATTTGCGGGCTCGGGTGGTCGCAGCGGTTGATGGCGGCCTGTCGCGACGGGCGGCAGCGGCGCGATTTGGCGTGGCGGCGGCAAGCTCGGTGCGTTGGGTCCGGGAATGGCGCGAGACCGGAGCCACCTGCGCAAAGCCGCAGGGCGGCGACAGGCGGTCCCACCGCGTTGAAGCGTATCGCGACATCATCCTGGCGGCGATCGAGAGGCGGGTGGACATCACGCTGGTCGAACTCGCCGAGTTGCTGCGACAGGAGCATGGCGCGTCGTTTGCGACGAGCACGATCTGGCGGTTTCTCGATCGTCACTCCATGACCTTCAAAAAAAACGGCGCACGCCAGCGAGCAGGAGCGGCCAGACGTGGCGGCGCGACGAAACGCCTGGTTCGACGCCCAGCCCGATCTTGATCCCGAGCATCTGGTCTTCATCGACGAGACCGGAGCCTCGACAAAGATGGCTCGACTGCGGGGGCGCACGAAGCGCGGGATGCGGTGCCGATCGCCAATCCCGCATGGCCATTGGAAGACGACGACGTTCACCGGCGCCCTGCGCCTCACTGGCATGACCGCGCCAATGGTCCTGGACGGCCCGATGACTGGCGAATGGTTTGTCGCCTATGTCGAGCAGGTTCTCGTGCCGACGCTGCGGCCCGACGATGTCGTGATCCTCGACAACCTGCCGGCGCACAAAAGCGCAGCCGCCCGTGTGGCGATCGAAGCAACCGGCGCAAGGATGATGTTCCTCCCGCCCTATTCCCCCGACTTCAACCCGATCGAGAACGCCTTTTCCAAGCTGAAATCGATTCTACGCAAAGCCGCCGCACGAACCGTCGCGGAATTGTGGGATACCATCAGCGCCGCACTGCCTTGCTTCACACCAACCGAGTGCGCCAACTACTTCGCCGCAACAGGATATGAGCCGGAATGATCAGATTCTGCTCTAGGTGTGTTGATATTCAGGTTATGCCGGCCTGCGAACGGCCTGACCTGAATCTCAACGCACCTTCAGGCAACTACGCTGAACTAAGCCGCGGGCTTGCGCTGCTGGAACTGCCCGGCCGGGCGGTAGCGCCAGAGATAGCTGGGCAGGATCGTTCCGATCGACTGCGGCTGGATGCCGAGGCCGGCCAATGTCCGGTTGGCCTTGGCCGCGGTCTCCGAGACAATGTTGTGCTCGCGCAGCTGCATCACCTGGTCCTTGGTCAGCAGCGGGTTGGGCAGCAGGCCGAGGATGGAGGCCTGGATGTTCGCCACCCACCAGGGGACGGGCACCAGCAGGCGCTTGCGGTCGATCACGGTGAGCAGCTCCTGCATGCATTCCTTGAACGTAAGCACAGTTGGGCCGCCAAGCTCGTAGGTATGGCCGGCGTCGACCTTGCCGTCGACAGAGCGTGCCACGGCTTCGGCGACGTCGCCGACATAGACCGGCTGGAACTTGGTCTGCCCACCGCCGATCAGCGGCAGGACCGGTGAATAGCGCGCCATGTTGGCGAACCGGTTGAAGAATTCATCCTCCGGCCCGAAAATGACCGAGGGCCGCAAGATGACGGCGTCCTTGATCGTGTCCAGCACCGCCTTTTCACCGAGCGCCTTGGTGCGCGCATAGTCCGATCCGGACTTCGCATCCGCGCCCAGCGCCGAAACATGGGTAAGGCCGGCGCCCACGGAACGCGCCGCCTCGGCGATCGCACGGGCACCGAACTCGTGGACGGAGGTGAATTTCTGCCGGCCGCTCTCATGCAGGATGGCCACCAGGTTGACGACATGATCAGCGCCCTGCACGGCGCGGTCGACCGACCAGCGCATGCGCACATTGGCCTGCACCGGCTGGATCTGGCCGACATTGCCAAGCGGCTGCAGATGGCCGGCGAGATCGGGCCGGCGGCAGGCAACCCTGATGCGGTAGCCGCGCTTGGCCAGCGCCCGCACCACGTGCCGGCCGACAAACCCGGACCCTCCGAACACGACGATGAGCTTGGGGGTCTGCAGGATTTCGGTCATGGCGGGCTCCGGCGCACGTTCCAGATGTTAACTGGGCCAGGATCTTGCGAGGCCCTGGCTGAAGCCGTTTCATAATCCGTTTCGTGCCAAAGGCAAAGGGGACGCGTTGTCGCCGGTGCCCTTGTTTCCAGAGCAACTCCAGGAAAAGTGTGAAGCGGTTTTCCGTCCGGAGTTGCGTCAGGACGAAAGCAACTCCAGGAAAAGTGTGAAGCGGTTTTCCGTCCGGAATTGCGTCAGGACAAAAGTGCCTCAGAATGCCTTGCCGATGCGTGCGTCGACCGAATGGCGGTTACCGCCGCGGATGACGAAGAAGAACAGGATCGCCGCCCACAGAAGCGATTTTTCGGCGCCCGAAAAGCCCTGGCCCATTGTGACCCAGTGGAACCATACCGTGACCAGGAGCACGAACATGCCCGCAAAAGCCGCCGGGCGCGTCAAAAGGCCGATGGCGATGAGGATGCCGCCGAAGAATTCGGTGCACGCCAGAAGCAGTGACCAGAAAGCGCCGGGATAGAAGCCCAGGCCCTCAACCATTTCGGCGGCGCCGAAGGGGTTGGTGATCTTCTGCGAACCATGGATGGTGAGGAACGCACCGGCGACAACGCGCAGAATTGTTTCTGCTGCGTCATTCAATGCCGAATACAGGCGACCAAGCGGCGGAATGATGAGGCTGCCGCGGGAAGCGTCGGTGGTTGCGGACATCGTGGCTCCTGTTTTTGTGTTCATCCCTCGCAGACGCCCGATGGCTCCCGGCAAGTCAAGTTAACAAAAGTTAACTATTATAATCATGTTTATTGGATGAGGGATGCAGAAGCAGAAAACCCCGCCGAAGCGGGGTTTTCCGGGTGACGCTCATGTCGAAAACAGGGTCCAACGAGACGGCCTGACCTGAGACGGTATCGGCGTGGCGTGAGACGCCCGCCCCGGCCCTGGATGCATCCGGCAGGAGACACCGACCGGGCAAACCCCGACCCGGACAGCTATTGGTCGCCGCGAGGGGGGAAAAGGTTCAGCGAGACGCGGCAAATTCGTGCCCCTCGGCTATTCCAAGCCTGGGCCGGATCTCGTCAGGCGGAATAGCGGGCGGCGAACTCGGAAATGCGCTGCACCACGGCCTTGGGAGCCGTGATGCCCCGCGCGGACGCCTTCTCGGCGGCTTCGGCGCGGGAGCGGCCGGGCACATGCACGCCGTAGCGCCGCCGCAGCCGATCGAGCTGGTCTTTCATCCGTTGTTCGAAATCCGGATCAAGCAGCTTTGGCTCGATGGCAAGCACGAAGAGGCCGGTTCCGGGGCTGTCCGGTCCGCCGGTGAACCATGGCGCGTCGAGCGACCAGTTGGCGCCCGACAGGCCGGCGGCCAGCACCTCGACCATCAGCGCGATGTTGGCGCCACGCTGGCCGCCAAAGGCCAGCATAGCGCCTTTCATCGCAGCGGCCGGATCGGTTGTCGGGTTGCCGCTGGCGTCGAGCGCCCAGCCTTCGGGGATCGTCTTGCCGTCCTCTGCCGCCTTGCGGATGTTGACGAAGGCGGTGGCGCTCGACGACTGGTCGATGACCAGCGGCGCGCCATCGGCGGCGGGAGCGGCAAAGGACATGGGGTTGGTGCAATAGACAGGCTTGACCGAGCCGGAGCCGGCAAGCACGGCCGGCCCGTTGGTGGCGGCAAACGACACCAGTCCCTGCGCGGCCAGGCGTCCGGTGAAATAGCCGAGCGCGCCGCATGTGTAAGCGTTCTTCTGCGAAAAGATGGCGACGCCGAACAGCTTTGCCGACTTGGCTAGATCGTCGATGGTGCGGTCGAAGCCCGTATGCGCCAGGCCGCCGCGCGCATCGGAGAGATAGACGGCGAGTGCCGGCCTGGTGATCACCGGATCGGCATTGCCGTCGATGCGGCCGGCCTCAAGCGCTTCGAGGTAGTCGATGAAATGCGACAGGCCGACGGTGGCAAGACCTTCCGCCTCGGCCGCGACGATGGACGCCGCCAGCGATTGCGCGGCCTCTTCATTGGCGCCGGCGCCAAGCGCCGCCATCCGGCACAATCCAGTTGCCTGGTCGAGACTGAGTTGCATCATGGCCGTCCTGAAATCGCGAGTTTGAGCTTCGTATCCTTGGTATCAGGACACGAGCCTGCATTGCTGCTGAAAATCGCCGGCGAGTAGAAAAAAAGCGGCGCGCAGTCACCGTCCGTCCACCGCTGATCTGCAACCTGCAGATGGCCGCGTAGGTCCCATAGCCGCCCTAGCCGACCTTGTTGGGTATCCGCGCCTCGATCCTGCTGAAGGCAAAGACCAGGATGCCGGTGACCGTCATGTAGATCAGGGCCAGCAGCAGCAGGGGTTCGTAGGTGAGGTAGGTGTCCTGGCGCACTTTCGACGAGACCGCGAAGATGTCGATGACGCTGATCGTCGCCACCAGTGGCGTCGATTTCAACTGCAGCACCGTTTCGCCGGTCAGCGTCGGCAAAGCCCGGTAAATGGCCTGTGGCAACCAGATGCGGCGAAAGATCTTCCAGCGGCTCATGCCGAACGCGCGAGCGGCTTCAAGTTGCCCCTTGGGCACGCCGGCAAAGGCGCCGCGCATCACTTCGCCTTCATAGCCGGCGAAGGACAAGGTCAGCGCCAGGACGCCATAGGGCCATGCCTGCCGCAGATACGGCCACATCCAGGAATCCCTGATCCATGGATATTGCGGAAACAGCGAGCCCAGTCCGTAATAGAGCAGCCAGAGCTGGATCAGCAGCGGCGTTCCTCGGATGACCGTGCAGAAGGCCTTGGCGGGTGCCGCGAACCAGAACGAGCCGGTGGCCTGCGCCAGTCCGAGCGGCACGGCAAACAGGAACCCCAGGATGCAGGTGACAGCCAGGATCCACAGCGAGCGCCACAGGCCCATCAATCCCATCGCGTAATATTGCGGCAGCCAGTCCCAGCGCATGAAGAACACGGCTGACAGGACCAGGCCCAGCGCGATCAGGATCAGCACGATGCGATGCGGTTGCAGCCACAGCGAGGTGCGTGCGGCGACGTTGATGATGGTCGCTTCACCGGCCATCAACGCGCCTCCTTGATCGAAGGCATGCCGCGTCGTGACCAGGCCTCGACGCGACCGATAAGGAAGTTCGAAACCAGCGACAGCAGCAGATAGAGCGCGCCCGCAGCCATGTAGAAGGTGAAATAGGCCTTGGTGACGCCGGCGGCCTGCCGCGTTGCCAGGGCCAGTTCATAGAAGCCGACAACCGCGAGCAGGGCGGTGTCCTTGGTGGCGATCAGCCAAAGATTGGCGAGGCCTGGAATGGCGAAGGGCAGCATCGCCGGCAAGGTGATGCGCCGCAGCAGAAGGCCGGGCGACATGCCATACGCGCGGGCAGCTTCAATTTGCCCCTGCGGAATGGCAAGGATCGCGCCGCGGATGACCTCGGTCGAATAGGCGCCCTGCACGAAACCGAGCACGGCGATGCCGGCCGCCAGCCCGCTGATGTCGATGCGCTGATAGCCGAGCGCGGTCAGCACCTGATTGATCAGGTCGGTTCCGGCATAATAGAGCAGCAGGATCAGCACCAGTTCGGGCACGGCTCGCACGATCGTGGTGTAGATAGCCAGCAAATCGCGCACCACCGGCCCGCCATAGAGCTTGCCATAGGCGCCGCCCGTGCCGATCAAAAGTCCCACGCAAGTGGCGCCCACCGCGATTTCGATCGAATGGAGCAGCCCAAGCAAAAGCGTTCCGCCCCAGCCTGGCGGCGTGGGCGAGAGAAGTTCGATGATACCGGCCGCGGAGGCCGAGAGGAATGCGTCGATCAGCGTCGCCCCCGAAATGCTGACGTCAACCGCTGGCCGTTCTCGTCAGCGGAAACGTGCGTGGACAGGTTCAGGCGAGACCGCACGGTGCGCAAGGCGCCGCGCGGTCACAAGCTCGTGCTTGCCGTCAATTCGACTGGGGCGCGTCACCATAGACGTCGAAATTGAAGTACTTCTTGGTGATTTCAGCGTATTTGCCGTTGGCGCGGATGGCCTTGATGCCGGCGTTGATCTTGTTCTTCAGGTCGGTATCTTCCTTGCGCACACCGGCGCCAACGCCTGGCCCTAGCACCTCGAGATCCGGCGCAACCATGCCTTTCAGGTCGCAGCATGCCTTGCCCTGGTCGGATTGCAGGAAAGCGTCGAGCGCGATCGAATCGGCCTGCACCGCGTCGAGCCGGCCCGCGGCAAGATCGTTGTCGGCTTCGTCCTGGGTCTGATATTCCTTGATCTCGGCGGCGTCGGTGAAATGCTTCTTGGCGTAAACGGCGTGGATGGTCGAGACTTGCACGCCGATGACCTTGCCCTTGAGGTCGTCGGGCGTGGCGCCGAACTTCTTGTCCTTGGGCCCGATGATGGCGGTCGGGGTGTTATAATATTTATCGGAGAAGTCGATCGTCTTCTTGCGCTCGTCGGTGATCGACATCGAGCTGGCGATAACGTCGATCTTCTTGGTCGTCAGCGCCGGGATGATGCCGTCCCAGGCGACAGGCGTGATGACGCAGTCGAGCTTCTCTTCGGCGCAGACGGCGTCGATGAAGTCGATTTCCCAGCCGACCCATTTGCCCGAAGCGTCCGGCGAGGTGAAGGGCGGATAGGGTTCGGCGGCGACGCCGATCTTGATCGGATCGGCCTTGGCCACGCCCATCGCGGCGACGCCCAGCAACAGGCCCGCGGCAAAAATCTTCAGCACAGTCTTCATATTCACAACTCCCAGTTTGTTATGGTTGGTGTTCCCGTTTTTCGTCCGCCCTCGGCCTTGTCCCCTAGCCGATGTTGCGGATGAATTGCTTGAGCCTTTCGGATCTCGGTGCGCCAAAGATCTGCTCCGGCGGTCCTTCTTCCTCGACCAGCCCGTTGTAGAGGTAGACGACGTGGGTCGCGACCTCGCGGGCGAACTTCATTTCGTGGGTGACCAGCACCATGGTGCGGCCTTCGCGGGCCAGGTCGCCGATCACCTTCAGCACCTCGCCGACCAGTTCAGGGTCGAGCGCCGAGGTCGGCTCGTCGAACAGCATGACGCGCGGATTGATGGCGAGGGCCCGGGCGATCGCGGCGCGCTGTTGCTGTCCGCCCGACAGGTAGGCTGGATAGACGTCGCGCTTTTCGGCAAGGCCAACGCGCGCCAGCAGCTTTTCGGCTTCCGCGATCGCCACGTCGCGCTTGACGCCGAGCACATGGACGGGAACCTCGATGACGTTCTCGATCAACGTCATGTGGCTCCACAGGTTGAAATTCTGGAACACCATGCCGAGCTTGGAGCGGATGCGTTCGATCTGCTTGCGGTCGGCGGGAACCGTATGGCCGTGGCTGTCGGCCTTCAGCTTGATCTCCTCGCCATTGACGCGGATGATGCCGCTCGTCGGGTTCTCCAGGCAGTTGATGCAGCGCAACAGCGTCGACTTGCCGGAACCGCTGCCACCGATGATGGCGATGACCTCGCCGTCGCGCGCCGACAGCGAAACGCCCTTCAGGACATGCAGTTCGCCGAATTTCTTGTGCAGGTTCTCGACATGGATGGCTTCAGCGGCGCCATTGAGCGCCGTGGTCTTCAGTGCGGGAGCGGCGCCTGGCGCCATCACCGTCTCTGCGCTCCGCGAAGCGACCGGATTCGTCGTTGCTGGAATGTTTTACCCATTACCCGTCACTGTACAGAGTTCCCATTCTCAAGATGGACCGTTCTGCTTGCCTCCGTCAACCATGGTTTTTGGACCATTGATCACGGCTTGCTGTAGTGGTTATTGGCGGGCGGGATGGACAGGGAGAATTTAGTGGACAAAACATACGGGTCGCAGTCCATGGCCGGACCGCTGAAGCGCGTGCTGATGCGTTCCGCCGCCAGCGCCATGCGGCGGGCCAAGGCGGCCGAATGGCACTATGGCAGCGGATTCGACCCACAAAAAGCCGCTGACCAGCATGACCAGCTGACCAAACTGGTGGCGAAGTCCGGCGCCAAGATCGAATGGCTGACCGACGCCGATGACGGGCTTGCCGATTCCGTCTTCACCCACGACCCGTCGCTGATGACCGATCACGGCGCCATCATTCTTTCCATGGGCAAGGCGCTGCGCCGGACCGAACCCGGCCTGCACGAGGCAGCCTACATCAGCATGGGCGTGCCCATTCTTGGCCGCATCGAAGCGTCCGGCCAGGTCGAGGGCGGCGATTGCGTCTGGGTGGACGCGAACACGCTGGCTGTTGGCCGAGGCGTGCGCACCAACCAGGACGGCATCCAGCAGCTCTCCAACCTGCTCTCGGCCAAGGGCATCCAGGTCCTTGGCTTCGACCTGCCACTCTGGCATGGCGAGGAGGCGTGCCTGCACCTGATGTCGGTGATCAGCCCGCTTGCCGACGACCTGGCGCTGGTCTACGCGCCCCTCTTGCCGGCGGCCTTCTACCAGATGCTGAAAGCGCGGGGCATGAGGCTGGTCGAGGGTGACGCCGACGAGTTCCACGCTTCCAGCGGCCTCAGTCTCAACGTGTTGCCGACCGCGCCGCTCGACGTGATCGCCGTCGCCGGTTTCCCGAAGACGGCGGCGGCCATGCGGGCCGCCGGCTGCACAGTTTCCACCTTCGAGGCCGACGCGCTGTGCATCGCCTGCGAAGGCGGCCCGACCTGCCTCACACGTCCGGTGTTCAGACAATGACGACAATCGGCGAAGCGCTTATCTCCCTGCTGGAAGCCCATGGCGTCGATACCGTCTTCGGCATTCCTGGCGTGCATACGGTCGAACTCTATCGCGGGCTGGCGCGCTCGAAGATCCGCCACGTCACGCCACGCCACGAACAGGGCGCCGGCTTCATGGCCGACGGCTATGCCCGCGCCAGCGGCCGGCCAGGCGTCGCCTTCGTCATCACCGGACCCGGGCTGACCAACACCATCACGGCCATGGGTCAGGCGCGCGCCGATTCGGTGCCGATGTTGGTGATCTCCGGCGTCAACGCCATGCCGACGCTGGGCAAGGGCCTCGGTCATCTGCACGAACTGCCTGACCAGCGCGGCATGATGGAGAAGGTGGCGCTGTCGTCCTACCGCGTAACCGAAGCCGCCGAGTTGCCCGGTGCCCTGGCGCGGGCCTTCGCGCTGTTCTCATCCTCGCGTCCTGGCCCGGTCCATATCGAAATCCCGACCGACGTGATGGTCAAGCCGGCCGATGGTATCGCGGCCTCGCTAAGCAATGCCGTGCCGCCCGCGCCGGATGACCGGAAGATCGCCGAGGCAGCCAAACTCATCGCCGCCGCCCGCCGTCCGCTCATCCTTGCCGGCGGCGGTGCCAAGCAGGCTGACGAGCCGTTGAAACGCCTGGCCGAGCGGCTGGGAGCGCCGGTTGTCCAGACGGCCAATGCGCGCGGTCTCATGCACGGCCATCCGCTTTGCGTGCCGGCCAGCCCGAGCCTGAAGGCGGTGCGGGCGCTGATGGCCGAAGCCGATCTGGTCATTGCGGCCGGCACCGAATTCGGCCCGACCGACTATGACGGATACGGCGATGGCGGGTTTGTTTTGCCGGCTAACTTGATCCGCATCGATATCGGCGCCGACCAGCTCGCGCGCCGCCCGGCCACGGTTTCGATCCAGGCCGATTGCGGTGATGCGCTCGAAGCGCTGCTTTCGCGAATTGGCGACGCGCCCGCACCCAGCGACGGCCAGGCGCGCGCCGCCGTGGCACGGCAAGCGGCCTTCGCCGAGATCAGCCCGGCCATGCAAGCACAGGTGCGCGTGGTCGAGACGATCCGCGACGTGCTGCCGGGATCGATCATCGTCGGCGATTCGACCCAGCCCATCTACGCCGCCAACCTGTATTACGATCATGACCGGCCGGGCGGCTGGTTCAATGCCGCCACCGGTTTTGGAGCGTTGGGCTACGGGCCGCCGGCCGCGGTGGGCGCCGCCCTTGCCGTTCCCGATGCGCCGGTCGTCTGTCTCACCGGCGACGGCGGTTTCCAGTTCACGCTGCCGGAACTGGGCGCCGCACTCGATGCGCGGGCACCGGTCATCTTTGTGGTGTGGAACAATCGCGGCTATCGCGAGATCGAGACCTCGATGCTCGATGTCGGTGTCGAACCGGTCGGCGTGTCGCCCGCGCCGCCGGATTTCTGCAAGCTGGCCGAAGCCTACGGCATCGCCGCGGAGCGGCTGACCGACACAGGCGGTCTTGCGGATGCGCTCAAACGCGCGCGGGCAGCCGGGGTGCCGCGCGTCATCGAAATCACGGTCGACTAAGCGCTGTGCCCGAGAATGTTGACGGCCGGCCGACGCCTTCCTTTTTCAGCGAGCAGACGCCGTTCCGGGATACGTTGAGAATTCCGCATCTTGCCCCGCTGCGCTGGGCAGCCTCCTCGCCGGCTTTGCCCTGGTCGTTGCGCAGCGGCGCGGCGAAGGTCAGCATGACGCTTGCGCGCAAGAGAAATCGGCGAGCCCGCCGCGTCGCGGTCGACCATTCCCATTGGTGTTCCGCCAGCACGCCGACCGGCGGTCTGGGCCCGATCTGGCAATATTGGGGGCAAGGCGTTGACGAAGTCCCGCCATTGATCAGGGCGTGCCTGCGCTCCGTGCAGCGACACAAGGCTGATCGCGAGCTGATCGTGCTCGACGACAAGACGATAGAAAACCACATCGATCTGCCGGATCATCTCTGGGACAAACGCCGATTGATGACCAAGCAGCATTTTTCCAATCTCATTCGGTTGAGTCTGCTGCAAAATCATGGCGGGACATGGCTGGACGCCACCATCCTGCTGCGGCAGCCTGTTCCCGCCGAAATCGAGCGCGAGGATTTCTACATCCTACGCGAGACGAACCATCATCCACGGCTCGTGGAAACCTGGTTCATCCATGCCCGCAAAGGGCATCCGCTGGTCGAGACGGTGCTTCACGGCCTGTCGGATTACTGGAGGAAATACGACAGGCTGCACGAATACTTCATGTTCCCCTACCACTTCGAGGCATCGCTTCTCCTGCACCGGCGGCTTCTGCGCGACTTCCTGCGCACGCCGCAGGTCGGCGCGGATCGGCCGCATGAGTTGCAATGGCAGCTCTTCGAGCCGTTTGACGAGGTCGCCCATCGCGCGCTCTTCGACGGTTTCTGGCTGCACAAGCTTTCGCGCCACGGCGGGCGGCCGGCAACGAGCGAACGTTTGCTCCACGATGCGATCGTCGATGGCTGGCCGATGGCTTGACGCATGCAAAGACGCAACAACTGCCATGTCGAGATATCAGTTGAGTGATCGTGCGAAAGGCGCGACGCTCTGCGTCGGCGCGGCATAACAAGCGACATAATCATAAAAAATAACAGGAGCGGTCCAAGGATGACGGAAACACTCGAAGGCAGGCATATCGTCGTGACCGGCGGAACGGGAGCGCTCGGGGGCGCTGTCGTGGGGAAATTGCTGGGCGAGGGCGCGATCTGCCATGTGCCCAATGCCCATGCCGCCGCACCCGCGCATTTTCCCTTCACCGCGCATGACCGCGTCAGGCTGGCGCACAATGTCGATCTCTCGGACTCGGCCAAGGTCGAGGCGTTCTACAGTCAGGTTCCGGGCTTGTGGGGCTCGATCCATCTGGCAGGCGGCTTTGCCGTGGCGCCCATAGAGAAGATCGAATCGGCGTCCTTTGCCGAGATGATGGACACCAATGCGCGCACCGCCTTCCTGTGCTGCCGCGCCGCGGTTCGCTCGATGCTGGCGTCGGAGACGCCGGGCCGTATCGTCAATGTCGCCGCGCGGGCGGCGCTGGAGCCGCGCCGGGGCGCCGGTATGGTCGCGTACGCGGCCAGCAAGGCGGCAGTGGCCGCGATGACAGTGGCCATGGCGGAAGAATTGAAGGGCAAGGGCATCCTGGTCAACGCCGTGGCACCCTCGACGCTCGATACGCCGGCCAACCGCGCCGACATGCCCGATGCCGATTTCACCAGATGGGTCAGCCTTGAAGCGGCGGCCGAGGCCATCGCCTATCTCGTCTCACCGGCCAATCTGGCGATAAGCGGCACGCTGGTGCCGCTTATCGGCCGAGCCTGAGCAAGAACCTTCGAAGCAGGGCAGGCTGGGTCCGTTCCGTGGGCGTTGCGGTAGCGATAGATGCGCAACGGCGATGATGTGTCGGTCGGACATTCCGCCAGCCATGACGGCGGGCGGCCTTCCATCAGCATCGCCGCGAATGGGTAGGTTTTCTCGAGTTGGGGCGCGGGCGCGCCTCTCCATGCGCAGACCGCCACATGTGTTGCCTTGGATTGACCGAGAATCGCGCGCGGATCAGCGGTTAGAGGATCAAGGAACCGATAGGTCCGTTCGATGCCGATGGCCGCGCGATGGTTGGGGACTGCCACGACCTTGGGGCCATCGGCAAGAGCGAGAAGATAGGCGCCGATTGTTGGCGGCGAAAGGACGACAGCCTCCGCCGGCCAACCGTCTTGCAATGTGACACGCCCAAGATCGCAACTGCTTGCTAGATAGGCAGCGGTAATTGCGGCTTGAATAGGTCGCGCCGACAAGGAGTAAATTACCATCGCCGCCGACATGGCGAGGCCTGGCAAGATCAACATGTATCTCGGCACGATCACTGGCATCCGGGGTGTCAGATAGGCCGCCATCAGGGTATGCGGCGGCACAAAAGCCGCGACGACGAAGAGAAGGCCGATGCCGGAAAACATCGGAACATAGCGAAGGTAGCGAAAATAGCCGACGCCCAAAGTCAGGGCGAGAAGCGAGAACAGGGCGATGATGGCGACGGCGCGATCGTGGCCACGCTGGGCAAGGCATATGACCGTGGGAGCGAGCGCGCCGACGAACAGGATCATCATGCTGGGAAAACTCCCGGATAAGACGAAATCAGGGCGCCGAAACAGGCTCATTTCCTGCGGAATCCTGTCGAGCATGTTTTCGCGAACATAGGAATCAAGTTGGGCATAGGGGCCCGTCAGGCATTGCGGGAACAGCATCAGCAATGTCGCCAGGCTCGCCGCCGCAAGTGCCACGAGAATTGCCGCCCGCGTTGCCCACCATTTACGCTGGCCCGCAAGCGCGGGTACGACGGCGAAAGACAGTCCCGCGGCGATCAGTGCCAGGGCATGCAGGGCAGAATAGGTATCGCACTTGGCTGTGCCGTAGGCTGAAGGCGGCACGATAGCCGCGAGCAGAACCGCCGCGCCGATCGCCAGCGCCAAGCCGAATGCGACGATTCTGTTTGCGCCATCCTTTTGCGCAAATATGAAGTCGAAGGCGTAGATTCCCAGGACAAGCACGTAAAATGGCGCGAACTCCACGCTGATCGCGAGCGCCAAGGCCGTCAGCACGCCGTTGCCGAAGGCAGCGAAGCGGTTTTGCGACAGGGTCAATACCAGTGTCGCCAAAAGCAGCAGAATCTGCAGATTATGATAGTCGATTCGTCCCGGCGCGAACTCGAAGAATGCGCGTATGGCGAAGATCGAAGCCAAGGGCAACGCGAAGACCGTGTTGGCAAATCCCACCGCGATCAGCAATCGGTTGTAGAAGTAGAGCGCGGGCGCAAGCAGCAACAGCGGGACGACAAGGCCTGCTATCGTCAACGATGGCTCAAAGCCGGCGAATGGCATGAGTACGCTGGCGAATAGCGCATATGGCAGGTCCACGATCCAGGGCCAATGCGTAACGTAGGGCTCGGACTGGAGAATACCGGGCAAGGTCCGGTCGAAAATAGGTCCGGTTTCAAGAAAAACGCGAATCTCATGCAGTTTGACGAGATCGTCCACATCACCATTGAGCTGCAAGCCCAATGATCTGACCACGATCATCAATATTGCCATGCCCAAAAAGCAAAACAGGACCGGCGACCTCGTATAGAGGCCTTGCAAGGATGACGGCCGCGAAGCGAGCCGATCGACACCATCACGCATGAGAAATCCTACTGCGTATTGGTCGGTCTATATGGAGAAAAGATTGCTTTGCCGTAAAAGAAAAACCCCGCCGGATCGCTCCGGCGGGGTTCTTGTTACTGGCCGCGCGAGGCGCGGCGGCAGAGTTGATGCTTAGCTGCCCTGCTTCTTCAGCGCGGCACCCAGGATATCGCCCAGCGAAGCGCCGGAGTCGGTCGAGCCGTACTGTGCGACTGCTTCCTTCTCTTCGGCGATTTCCAGCGCCTTGATCGAGACCTGCAGCTTGCGGGTCTTCTTGTCGAAGGCGATGACGCGGGCGTCGAGCTTCTGGCCGACGGAGAAACGCTCGGGGCGCTGCTCGTCACGGTCACGGCTGAGGTCGTTGCGCTTGATGAAGGTCTCGATGCCGCTGTCGACCAGCCGCACTTCGAGGCCGCCATCCTTGATGCCGGTGACTTCGCAGGTGACGACGGCGTTCTTGCGCAGTTCGCCTGAAGTCGCCGCTTCGCCGACCGAATCCTTGGCCAGCTGCTTGATGCCGAGCGAGATGCGCTCCTTCTCGATGTCGACGTCGAGCACCTGCGCCTTGACCATGTCGCCGCGATTGTACTCTTCGATGACCTGCTCGCCCGGACGGGTCCAGTCGAGGTCGGAAAGGTGCACCATGCCGTCCACGTCGCCTTCCAGGCCGATGAACAGGCCGAACTCGGTCTTGTTCTTGACCTCGCCCTCGACCTGGCTGCCGACCGGATGGGTGCGCGCGAAGGCTTCCCATGGGTTCTCCAGCGTCTGCTTGAGACCGAGCGAGATGCGGCGCTTGGCCGGATCGACCTCGAGCACCACCACGTCGACTTCCTGCGTCGTCGACAGGATCTTGCCGGGATGCACGTTCTTCTTCGTCCACGACATTTCCGAAACGTGGATGAGGCCCTCGATGCCCGGCTCCAGCTCGACGAACGCGCCGTAGTCGGTGATATTGGTGACGGTGCCCTTGATCTTCTTGCCGATCGGGAACTTGGTGCCGATCTCGGACCACGGATCGCTCTCGAGCTGCTTCATGCCGAGCGAGATACGGTGGGTTTCCTGGTTGATGCGGATGATCTGCACCTTGACCGTCTGGCCGATGTTGAGGATTTCGGTCGGATGGTTGACGCGGCGCCATGCCATGTCGGTGACATGCAGCAGGCTGGGTCTTGGCCTGTCGCTCAAGCTCCAGGATTTTTCAAAGGTTGTCTCGCGGCCGAAAGCCATTCTGGTGGCCCTTGTCGTTCAAATCCTTGTGTTGCCGGTCATCTGTTTTGGCATCGTGTCCGTTTCGGCTCTGCCGCCATCCATGGCGGTCGGCATGATGCTGCTCGCGGCCAGCCCCGGTGGCCCGTCCGCGGTTCTCTACACGCATCTTGCCAGGGGCGACACGGCGCTCAGCCTGACGCTGACGGCGATCAACTCTCTGGTGGCGCTGGTGTCGGTGCCGTTGATCACCAATTTTTCCCTGCTGCATTTCTATGGCGCCGGCCAGATCATCCCGTTGCAGATCGAGAAATTCCTGCAGTTCTTCGCCCTCGCGTTTGTTCCTGCCTTCATCGGGATCGCCATCCAGCACCGCTATCCGGCCCTGGCCGACCGCATGGAGAGCCCCGTCAAGCTGCTGGCGATGCTGTTCCTGGCGGTGGTCGTTCTCTTTGCAGTCATCGGCCAGTGGGACCTCATCATCACATGGGGACCGGTCGTAGGCCTTGCCGCCCTTGCCTATAATCTGGCGAGCATGGCCGTGGGCTACGTCGTGCCGCTCCTGTTGCGCGTCGAAAGGCGGCAGGCAATCGCCATCGCTATGGCGAGCGCCATCCACAACGCCGCGTTCGTCATCACTCTGGCGCTCAGCGAATATCTGCTCAACAACGCCGAAATGGCGATACCTCCGGCGCTTTACGCCCTGATTGCCTATATCACCGCCGGGGGCTTCGTGGTCATCTTGAACAGATCAGGCAGATATGTCCGATCGACGGCGCGATCGGACCACAACGCGGCGTGACAGCCGCTCAGGCCTGGTCTCTCCCGGCCATTGCACGGTCGATGATCGCCATTGCCGCCAGGAACGCGGCTTCGATGGTCATCTCACTGGTGTCAAGCAAGTGCGCGTCGGCGGCCGGCTTCAGGGGCGAGTCGGCGCGCCCCATGTCGCGCTCGTCGCGGCGCATGATATCGGCGAGGATCTCGACGAAATTGGCGGTGCCGCCGATGCTTTCGATTTCGGCCAGCCGCCGTCTTGCCCGCACCTCGGCGCTCGCCGTCACATAGAGCTTTATGTCGGCGTCGGGGCACACGACGGTACCGATGTCGCGGCCGTCGAGAACGGCGCCCGGCGGCGTCTTGGCGAAGTCTCGCTGCTTCTCGACCAGGATGCGCCGCACCGAGGGAAACACCGCGACCTTCGAGGCCGCCTCGCCAACCGCATGCGCCGACAGCACCGCCCGGTCGAGCTTTGCCAGGTCGACCTGACGGGCCGCGGTTTCGGCGGCCGAGACATTGTCGAGCGGCAGGCCGAGCCGCAGCAGCGCATGCGCCACCGCGCGGTAGGTGAGGCCGGTGTCGAGCAGGTTCAGCCGGTAATGGTCAGCCAGCCGGCGGGCGAGGGTGCCCTTGCCGGCGCCGGCGGGGCCGTCGATGGCGATGGTGAAGACGTGTGTCATTCGAACCCTCGATGCAAGTGCCTCACTCCACCGGCGCTCAAAGTCAGCCGCCGCGACTTCCGAGGCTCGAACTGGCTGTCCGAATTGATCTCTGCGAGATCAGGAAAGCCTTCTGTCGAATTTCTAGTCCCTCCGACCTCTATATCTTCCGACCCGTCAAGGGCGCCGCCGCGAATGGCAAAGCCCACGGAGCCATCTGTATAGAACTCTAAGGTCCGGTTCTGAAAATTGTCGTCGGCGATTTCATACCAGAGGTAGGACGCTTCCTCTGGTATGTCATGTTTCCAATGGACGAAAACGTATTTCACTCGATCTCCGCGCCCAGTCCCTTCATCAGGCCCATGAATTCGGGAAAGCTCGTCGCGATCATCGCCTGGTCGTCGATGGTCACCGGCTTTTCCGTCGCCAGTCCCATGACCAGAAAGCTCATGGCGATGCGGTGGTCGAGATGCGTCTTGACCGTCGTGTCCTGGCCATTGGGATGGCCACCCAGCCCCTTGCCGCCGGGTTTGCCGCGCACGGCAAGCGAAGCCTCGCCCTCAGTGCAATCGACGCCGTTGAGCTTCAGCCCGTCGGCGACGGCCGACAGCCGGTCGGACTCCTTCACCCGCAGCTCTTCCAGTCCCTGCATCAGCGTTTCACCTTCGGCGAAGCTGGCGGCGACCGCGAGCACTGGATACTCGTCGATCATCGACGGCGCCCGCTCGGGCGGCACGGTGACGCCCTTGAGTTCGGAGTAGCGCACGCGCAGATCGGCGACGTCCTCGCCGCCGGCATTGCGAGGGTTGAGGATGTCGATCTTGCCGCCCATTTCCTGCAGCGTCAGCAGAAGCCCGGTGCGTGTCGGGTTCATCAGCACGTTTTCGATTGTGATGTCGGAACCCGGCACGATGAGCGCCGCCACCAGCGGGAAGCCGGCCGAGGAGGGGTCGCCGGGAACGGCGATCGTCTGTCCCGTGAGCTTGCCCTGGCCCTCGATGAAGATGTGACGCACGCCGCGCTCGTCGGTCTCGACCGACAGGTTGGCGCCAAATCCGCTGAGCATCTTTTCAGTGTGGTCGCGTGTCATCACCGGCTCGATCACGGTGGTGATGCCCGGCGTGTTCAGCCCGGCAAGCAGCACCGCCGACTTCACCTGCGCCGAGGCCATAGGCACGCGATAGGTGATCGGCGCTGCGTGTTTGGGCCGCGTAGCGTGATCGGCATGCGGTCGCCGGGCGTCGCCTTCAGTACCTGCACGCCCATCTGGCGCAGGGGTTCGAGCACGCGGCCCATTGGCCGCCCGGACAGCGAGGCGTCGCCGATGAAGGTCGTTTCCATGTCATAGGTACCGACGAGGCCCATGGTGAGCCGCGAGCCCGTCCCCGCATTGCCGAAGTCGAGCGGGCCTTCCGGCTGCAGAAGCGCGCCATTGCCGGTGCCGCGGATCACCCATTCCGCGCCGAGCTTTTCTATATGCGCGCCCATCGCCTTCATGGCCGCACCCGTGCGCATCACGTCCTCGCCTTCCAGCAGGCCGGTGATGCGGGTCTCTCCGGAGGCTAGGCCGCCGAACATGAAGGAGCGGTGCGAGATGGATTTGTCGCCCGGCACGCGTGCCGTACCGGAGAGGGCGGATGATTTGCGGGCGGTGGCCGACTTCGGGGTGGCGGCGTGAGACATGGAATTTCCCTGGACGGAATGCCGGCGGGCCGGCGCTTTTCATTTGTTGCGGCGGTCTCGTATCACGGCGGGTCGAAATGGTCATCCCCATCAGCGAGCCCTTTCAATGCTTGGTTTTGTGACGCCGGCTTTTCGCTTTGACAGCGCTGCAAACTGTGGTTAAGGGGACCACTCTTTTATTGACGAGGCTTGCCGTGGCAAAAACCGAACTTGGCACAAAACGCATCGACCCGGAGACGGGCCGAAAATTCTACGACCTGAACAAGGACCCCGTCGTCTCGCCTTACACGGGCAAGACCTATCCGCGTTCCTATTTCGAGGAAGGCAAGATTGCCGCCATCGAAGAGGAAGAGGAAGTGGCCGAGAAGGAAGTGGACGCCGAGGACGAAGAGGGCGTTGAGGTCGTCTCGCTCGAAGAGGCCGACGACGACGCCAAGGGCGACGACCTGCCCGATCTCGGCGATGATGAGGACGTCGATCTCGGCGACGACGAGGATGACACTTTCCTTGCCGACGAAGAGGAAGAAGACGACGATGTCGCCGATATGATCGGCGTGGGCGACGACGACGACGAGGTCTGAGGACAACCGTTTGCAGGCTTTCCGGCCTGCGAGCAACTTTCTCGGCCTGTGGACAAAAAGCCGGTGTTCAAGGCTTGATATTGACGAAGGGCGGGGTTAGAAGCCGCCTGCACTAACGGCGCGGTCACCAACCCGCGCCGGATCTCTTCGCCGGAAACGGCGCCGGTTGACTGCCGGATGTGGGGCCATAGCTCAGTTGGGAGAGCGCTTGAATGGCATTCAAGAGGTCGTCGGTTCGATCCCGATTGGCTCCACCAAGTTTCTCTGACAATCAATGGATTGGACGCGAACCCGCCTTGGGGATGCAGTCTATTGCCGCTCGGGCGCCTGCCGCGGCCGGACAATTCGCCGCCCTTTTCCTCCCGGTCGCGCGAGACGGGTTGGCTTTTCCCGGTCGAGCCAGCGACAGGGCCACACATGCAAGTCAGCCCTGTCGGGACCTGCCGGCTAGATCGGGATGACGTCTGGTTGAATCGTCATCCCGATCCATCTCTTTGTTGGGACATGATCTCTGGACAAACGGGACCGTTTGTCCGAGAAAACCGGGTCCCACTTTTCGGGTTCATGCTCTAGGCTTTCGGCCTTCGCTTGGACGGTGCTTTGACGGGCGCCGCTCTTCTGCCGAGGCCTGCCGCTTTTGCCAGAGCGGACCGCTGAGCGGCATAATCGGCCGAAACGATGGGATAATCAGGCGGCAGATTCCATTTCTGGCGGTACTCGTCGGGCGTCATGCCAAGCAGGCTGAGATGCCGCTTCATTGACTTGAATTTGCGACCGTCCTCCAGCGACACGATGTAGTCAGGAAACACCGACCGCTTTGGGTTGACGGCAGGCGTCTGTACGGGCCGTTCGACGATTGCAGGCGGACCAAGATTTGCAATCGAGAGATAAACCGAAGCAATCAAATCCGAAAGATTAGCCGAAGGTATGGAATTATTTTGCACATATGCAGAGACAATTTCTGCGGTCAGTCCAATTAGTTCTGCCGAGCGACGGTCGGTCTCTTCTGTCATCTCGCGGTCCTCGTGATATCAATTTTCAGGATTTCTAATAGGCCATGGGCGGGGTGCATCATCGGACATATTCAGTCCTTCAACCGTATCCGTTGATCATGGTTAAGATGGCCGGCGCCGCTTGGGAGTTCGGGATGGCGCCGGCCAGGCGGGTATCAGGTCCGCCGCCCGACAAGACTAGTTGAGTCGCTGGGATGCGGCATGGCGTGATCGCGGAAGTTCGACGCGGCATCTGGCGCCCCGCGGCATTGTCTCGCGCCCTATTCGTTGGATCGCGAAAATCGGCAATGCAACTCCGGCTGGCGAGGCTGCGGGCGTTTCGCGTCGCTTGCCGGGAATCATCCACGCCCTCGAAGAAATAACAATTGCAAGCCAAGCATTCATGTAGGACCTTCCGCGATCACGGAATTACCGCTCGCGGGAGTCGTGCTACGTTCTGCCCGCGGCGTTTTAATCCCGCCTGGCCGGTGCCAAAGGTAACCCCAAGCCCCCCGCCCCCTTCGGCGCCGGCCGTGGGCGGGCTTCATTGAACGAGCGGATCGTCCGTCGCACGGTCGAACAGCCTGACCAGGGATTGCTCCCTGGATGGCGAGCCGCGGTTGATCCGCCACCCGCCCGGTCATATGGAGCGGGAGAATCCGCTGAAGGCGGAGCAGAAGGTGTCTTGGATACCTTTCAATAACCATGAGTCGATTTCAGTTTCTGGCCTAACCTTCACCCCTCGCCTCCAGGGTGCGGATCATGGTGGAGCTTTTGCGAGGACCCTGCTACACCTCGAAGCCTGACAGGAGGGCAACGGCGGGCCAATCCTGCAGAGGTGGTGATCTTCCGATGGAAGCGGCGGACTGCGTTCCGCCGCGGGGCTTGCTAGCGATGGACGAGAGCCAGAAGGGGCGACTAGGCTCAGGCATGGCTGAGCGGCATTACACGCGTCAGTTGGCGACGATCATTTCGATCGACGCGGTGGAATTCTCGCGCCTGATGGGCATCGACGACGAATCCGCCGTTGCCGCATTCGAGGCCAGGCGGGACATCATCGTCGATCGCTGTGGCGCATTTGGCGGGCGCACCTTCGGCGAAGCCGGCGACAGCATCATGGCCGAGTTCGGCAATCCGATCGAAGCCTTGCGCGCGGCTTTCGATTTCCAGGAGCGGATCCGCGCACTCAATGCATCCGTCGACAAACACATGCGCATGCCCTTTCGCGCCGGCATCAACACCGGCGATGTCATCGTCCGCGAGGGGCGGCTCTACGGCGACGACGTCAACATCGCCGCCAGAATCCAGGAATTCGCACCGCATGACGGTCTCGCCGTTTCGGAGACGACCTGGCACCATGTGAAGGACAAGACCGCGGCCGAGTTCACCGATCTCGGCGAATTCACGCTGAAGAATATCGTGCTGCCGGTGCGCGTCCTCATCGCCGGCCGCAACGGAAACGGCGCGTCTCCCATCGCCCCGGCCGTTCCCCAGAATACCCAGCAGAGGTTCTCCAAAGGCCCGCCGGCGATAGCCGTCCTGCCCTTCAGGGGCGAGGGCAGTGAGCGCGACATCGGCTACATGGCCGATGGTATTGCCGAGGACATCATCTACGGCCTTTCCAACACCAGATGGCTCTCGGTCATCGCCAAGAGCTCCAGCTTCCAGTTTCGCGACGATACGCTGGGCACGCGGGTGATCGGCAACGCGCTGGGCGCGCGTTACGTCGTCAGCGGCACGTTGATACGCAACAACGGGAAGATCCGTCTGGACACGTCGCTTGCCGATGCATCCAACGGCCGATTGGTCTGGTCGCAACGGTTCGACCGCGATCTGGTTGATATCTTCAAGTTGCGCGACCAGATTGGCAGCGAGATCGTCTCGATACTGGACAAGGAAGTAGACCGGGCCGAGCAGGTGCGGACGTTCCAGGTGCCGTGGGAAAGCCTGGAGAGCTGGCAACTGGTGCGGCGCGGCCGCTGGCACATGAACCGGCGCACGCGCGGCGATACGGAAATGGCGCTGGAGTTCTTCGAGAAGGCCTATCAGGAAGATCCGAATTCGAGCACCGTCCTGAATGAACTGGCATGGTGGTATTTCTGGCGGGCATGGCTGCATTTCGGCGACAGCGACGATCTGGACAAGGTCGAGCGATACGCCCGCAAGGCCTTGCTGATGGATAGCCAGGATCCGCGCCCGCATGCCCACCTTGGCGTCATCGAGATCATGAGGGGGAAGCCCGGGGCCGCTATCGACCACCTGGAGGAAGCAATCCACATCAATCCGAGCTTTGCCTTCGCGCGGTCGGCAATGGGCAGCGCGCGTTTGCTGGAAGGCGACGCCGCGGGCGCGATACCGTTCTTTCTCGATGCCGAGCGACTGAGCCCCTTCGACCTCTATCGGTTCCACAATCTTGGCGAACTGGCCTCCGCCTACAATTTCGTCGAAGACTGGCCATCCGCGATCGCCACCGCCGAGCGCTCGCTCAATCTGTCACCCGGCTATTTCTATGCCAGGTTCGTGAAGGTTGGCGCCTTGGCGAGAAGCGGCCGGCATGATGACGCCAAGCGGGAACTGGCCATCTTCATGACACGGCATCCCGATTTCTCCGAGCAGCGGGTTCGCTGGATACCGTTCGCGGACAAGGCGGCGAACGAGTTTCTCATCGCCAATGTCGAACTGGCCAAATCAACCGCATGATCGAGGTGGCGGAGTCCCGGGAACTGTGAGAAATTTCACATACGCGGAACCGTTGCAAACCTAGGGCTTGGGGAGTCGGCATCGCAATGACGTGGATAGCCGGGGGGCTTGAACGCGCATGATCAGGATCAAATATTTCGCGGCCATTCGCGCGGCCCAGAAAAGCCAGCGTCCGCTGTCGCAAATGCCGCCATTCGACATCGAACGGCTTCGTTCAAAGGGTCTTGCGGCGCGCATCGCCGGCTTCTTCCTCAACGATCCTCGCTGGCTCCTGGCGCTTTTGCGCAGGTTCTGGCCCAACCTTGCCATAGGCAATTTCCTGCTCGTCACCAGGAATGCCGACGTCCGCGACATATTGGAGCGCGGCGACGAATTCGAGACGCCTTACGGGCCGGAGATGACCGAGCTCGCGCGGGGATCGAACTTCATCCTCGGCATGCAGGATGGCGCCGCCTACCGGCGAATGAAATCATCGGTGCTGAGCGCCTTCCCCCCGGCGGAGGTCGAAGCCATCGTCAGGCCGATTGCCGCGCACCAATCGCGCGAAATCATGGCTGGCGCCACGCCCGGTTTCGATGCGGTCGCCGATCTGATGAAGATCGTGCCGGTGCGGATCTGCCGCGATTACTTCGGCCTCGAGATTGACGACGAGACCGAGTTCGCGAACTGGTCCTTGGGCTTGAGTGCGTTGTTCTTCTCCGATCCGACCGCGAACCCGACCACGCGCCAGTTGGCCGTGGTGGCCGGGGATCGGTTGATCAAGGTCATCGACCGTTCCATCGCGGCGATCCGGGACAAGGGGGCGAAGGATGAGAAGCCTCTGCCCAGGCTGGTCGCCTTGCTCGATCAGGGGCGCCTGTCATTGCCCGATCTTCATTCGATCATGCTGGGCATGATCACCGGCTTTGTCCCGACCAATCTGCTTGCCGGCAGCAATTGCCTCGACGTCATCCTGTCCCGGCCGGACGCGCGACAGGCTATCGATGCGGCGCTCGCCGATGATGACACCGACATGCTGGACAAGGCCATTCGGGAAGCCATGCGGTTCAAGCCGATCTGGGTTGGTCCGTGGCGCTACACCAGCCGCGATACAACCATCGCCAGGGGAACGCGGCGCGAGCGCGTGGTGAAGGCGGGAACAGTGGTCATGCCGGCAACGCTGTCTGCGATGTTCGATCCCGATGCCGTACAGAACCCGAATGTCTTCGATATCGCGCGTCCGGATCGCGATTACATGGTCTTTGGACATGGCATTCATCTGTGCATAGGCGCTGAAATCGCCAGGATCCAGATCGGCGAAAGTCTGCGCGCCCTGTTCCAGAAGCCGAACCTGCGCCGCTCCCCCGGCAAGGCCGGACGACTGACGAACTTTGGCGCCTATCCGGACAGCCTCGAGGTCGATTTCGATCGAGCAGCCCTTTGCCGGACGGTCGACCAGTCGATGGTGACGGTGGTCTGCCCGATCGCTCGGAGCGCATCGTTGGATGACGTCAATCGTCGGGTCGGCCAGCTCGGCAACCCGGCCGACGAAGAGATCCGCGCCGAGCTGAACGCAGCCGGCATCATTCATTTCACCAGCCTGGCTGTTGTCCCCGCGGACGAGGCGAACGATGGGTCGGGCCGTCAGGCAGGGGCCCTTGTTCTCGAGATTTCCGGCGACGGCAGCACCGATGACGTCATCAATGCCGTGACGCAGGCCATCGGACATCGGCTACGGCCGATTTTCAAGGATGCCTGCGACCTGCGAGATGGCGCGCCGCTGCACGACTTCCTGCGCAAGCACAATGTCGATATCTCGCCCTCGTTCGGCAGTAATGCCGGGCTGGTGTTTTCGGGTACGCCGGGGCATTCGGTCCAGCGTATCCTGGCTGAAGCCGAACTCGCCGACTCCATTCGCGCCATTGTCGAGAAGCCTCGCCCCGCCAGCGTCAGTGCCGCCGCCGTGCTTGAGGAAGCCCGCCGGCATGTCCGGTCGTCGGGAAAATTCGCATGGGCGTTCGAGCCGGCTGAAAGCCTGCTCGAAGACCCGCCCGGAAAGTGGTGGCAAGCCATAACCACGACGCTGCTGGCGCCGCCAATGCTTGCCGCCGTCTTCGTGATCGTGCTCGTCTTTACATGGGCGATCTACGTGCACGTGTTCGGCGATCCGGCCGGCATCACTTTGGGCACCGTCATCATTGCCGGCGTTGCGCTACTGTTGGCCGTGCTCGGGCTTCTGGCTTTGACGGCGCTCTTCCTCGGGGTTTGTTTCCTTGCCTTGAGGCGGCTCGAAAACAGCGACCGTCCTGACAACACCGCGATCGACCTCATCGCCCTGAACAAGATCCTCGCCCACGAGGATCACTTCGCCCAGAACCATTTGACGGCGATCTCGACCATGAAGCCTGGAACCTTGCGGTGGCTGGCGCTCAGGTTTTCGTTCTACCTTATCTCCATCTCGGCCAAGAAAGTCTTCAAGCCGGGGTTCCTCGCCAACATCAACACCATCCACTTCGCCCGCTGGGTGCTGGTGCCTGGCACCAACAAGCTTGTGTTCTTTTCCAACTACGGCGGCAGCTGGGAAAGCTACCTCGAGGATTTCATCGCCAAGGCGGCCGCCGGCCTGACCGGCGTGTGGAGCAACACTCTAGGGTATCCGCGGACCCGCTGGCTGTTTCTCGATGGCGCGCGCGACGCTGATCGTTTCAAGCGCTGGGCGCGGCGGCAGCAGGTGCCGACCCTGTTCTGGTATTCGGCCTATCACGATCTCAACACGGTCCGTATCCGCGCCAATTCCCAGATAAGGCGAGGTATCGCCGGCGCAGCCGGCAGCGAAGCGCGTGACTGGCTGGGCCTGTTCGGATCCTTGCCGCGCCCGCACACGGAGCCAGCCGGGGCGGCGATCAGCCTCTTCACGCCTGCTCCGCCAGCCGTGGAGCAATTGGAAACCGGTGAGATCCAGTCCATTTTCTTTGGTCCGTTCGGCTCGCTGGGCCATGCCCATATGCTGGGCATCGCCGTTCCCGACAATCTCTCCAGCGTCAGCCGCAAAGCCTGGCTGGAATTTGTCGTTGAGAAAACGAGTTTCGGCGATGGCGTCCCGTCGGCGCGCGCCATGACGGTGGCGTTCGGCCCCAATGGCCTCAAGCACCTGGGCTTGGACGGCGGCGTCGATGCCGATCCCCTCGATTCATTTCCGGCTGCGTTTCGCCACGGCATGGGCAACCCTAAGCGCAGTCGCATTCTCAATGATCTCGGCGACAGCGCGCCAGAGAAATGGGAATGGGGCTCGCATGAGAAGCCAGTGGACCTGGCGGTCGTTTGCTACGCTGAAAGCCAGGAGCTGCTGCAAGCCGAGATCGCTGCCATCAAGCAAAGGGTCGTGGCTGCGGGCATGACAGTGGTTGCGCAACTGCCTTTGATGGTAATACGCGACGGCAAGAAGTCGCTCGAGCATTTCGGCTTTGTCGACGGAGTTTCGCAGCCGATCGTCATCGGAACCACGCGCGCCAAAGCCGGCACCGCGCCGATGCATCTGGTGGCGCCGGGCGAGTTTCTGTTCGGCTATCGCGATGAACATGGCTTCTATCCGGCATCGCCTTGGGTCCAGGCGTCACAAGATCGCGACGGCATCCTCCCGGCGGTGCGCCACAACCGCATCATCCCCGGTCAGCCGCCATCACCTCACGATTTCGGTCGCAACGGCACCTTCATTGTGTTGCGCCAACTCGAGCAGCACGTCGACGCCTTCCATGACTATTGCAAGACCGCGGCCACGCAGGCGGCAAGTGATACCCACAACCCGGCTATTACGCCGCGCTGGGTTGCCGCCAAGATGCTTGGCCGCTGGCCCGATGGCAGTTCGCTGGTGCGCAATCCCGACGGTCGCCCGGGACGCAGCGTCGACAATGACTACGCCTTTGGCGTCGAGGATCCGCAAGGGCATCGCTGTCCGCTGGGTGCCCATGTCCGTCGGTCCAATCCGCGCGATTCACTGGGCGAAGACCATGAGACGCAGATCCAGATCGGCAAGCGCCACCGGATCATCCGCGTGGGTCGCAGCTATGAGAAGCAGGACAAGAAGGGCGACGCGGTCGAGAAGGGCCTGCTCTTCATGTGCCTGAACGCCGACATCGAGCGCCAATACGAATTCATCCAGCAGACCTGGGTGTCGTCGGCCTCGTTCCAGGGCCTCGTCGACGAAAGGGACCCGATGATTGGCAAGCATCGCGGCGGCAGTTTCACCATCCCGTCATGGGAAAAGGTCACCGTGCTGAAAGGCATTCCGAAATTCATCACCACGCGGGGAGGCGGATATTTCTTCATGCCGAGCCGGTCCGCGCTGCGCTATCTTATTTCGCGGCTCTGAGCGGCCCAAATTTCGATGAGCCGTCCTTCGTCAGTCGTCGTCCCGCGACTCGGCCAAGTGGCGAAGAGCTCCAGCTTCGACTATGCGCAACCCACCGCGCTTGATGTCGATGATCTGCCTTGTGCGCCAGTCGTTGAGCGTCTTGTTGACGGACTCGCGCGTTGCGCCGAGGAATTCGCCGAGTTCCGACTGCGAGATCGGTATCCAGCCTTCTGCATCCGCCATGACGCCGGCAAGGAAGATCAGTCGCTTCGCCAGCCTGGCCTCGATGCCGAAAAAGGCCTGGTCCCCGAGCTCGCCGCTGACCCAGCGCAGTCTCGTGCACAGCAGTTCGATCATGGCGCGCGCCAATGGCGGGTTCCTCTCGATACGATCAAAGAGCTGCGTCCGGCTGAGCGAGACCAGCCCGCAAGCAGTGAGGCAGATCGCGGTCGCCGTGCGCGGGCGTCCGTCGAGCGCGCCGATCTCTCCGACCAGGCTGCGCGACAATTCAATGTTGGCCACTAGTTTCTGGCCGCCCGGCGAGTAGATCGATATCTCCACCGTGCCGCTCATCACGCCGTATATACGGTCGGCGGCGTCTTCCTGGACGAACAGATGCTGGCCTGCGGCATAGCGTTCGACCTTGCAGCCGTTGAACAGGAGATCGAACAGGCTCGGATCGATCCGGGCAAGGCGCGGCAGGTCATTGCCGTCGTTTGCGTTCGCAGTGGGCATAGTCACGTCCCGTTTTCAAAGAGACTAGCTGCTCTCTGGAATGTTACCGGTATCGAAGGCCGCTTTCGTGCTAATATAGCAGCACGATTTGGGAGGGTCGTCCACACAAGTAGAGCTTTGGGGCGCTGGCGAGCCAATTTTCGCATCGGGCAATTGTTCGGAAATCGCATCACCGCTTGTGAACCACATCACAGATCGAAGCGACAAACAGAGTGATTGTTCGCATCGACCGAAGCAGCATACCTCAATCGGGGGATGTTGTTTCGGACGGAAGTGTAAGGGTTGGGCATCACCGTCGATCTCGACGGTGCGGGTAAAAGGGGTAGGGCGAGTGGCTAATCAAAAATTCAATCTCAGGAAGGAACAGGACGGGACTTGGACTGTGTTCGAGACCGCCACGGGCGAGCCTGCATCGACGAAGAGCGCAACCGGCCTCACTGTCTGGCAGGCCGGAGATTTGGCGGTCCTCCTGAATCTTCTGGATGTCAGGCGGGGGGATATTCCCATACCGCCGTATGCCTATCCTCACGGAGATTCGGCGGTTCGATCTCAAAAGGCAGACTGATTGGACGGTCCTGCAGGGAGATTGCCCGTCCTTTCGGACGGCGATTTCTCCCTTGGGTGGGCCATCTGGCATCAATGCATGTCGCCCAAAAGTGATCTCGGCTTTGGGAGAACGACGTGCATAAAAACAAAAGATCCAAAAGCGCGTCGCATGAATCGGTTTCGACGCGGCGCGCTTTGGTCGCCGAGTTGGTTGGGCTATCCGGGCTGGCTGATAAATTGGAGCGCGGTGCAACGTAAGCACTTGCACCGCCGCCCTAGGTCTTATTTCTGCGGGCTCAAATCCATCGCGAACCACTTTTCGGAGATTTTGGCCAACGTACCGTCAACGCGCATTTCCTCGACGGCCTTGTCGAGGATTGCCTTGAGCTCAGGCTCTTCCTTGCGGATGCCCAGGCAGACATTGGTGGCCATGATGCCGCCCGTCAGCAACGGGCCGCTGGCCTTCAACGCGCCATTGCTGCCCTTGGCGCGATCATTGACGAACACGACATTGTCGAACTGCGCATCGATGCGGCCGCCCTCGAGATCGAGGTGGCTCTGTTCGGCTGATTTGTAGGTCCGGACTTCGACGGCGCCGGCAAAGTTCTCCTCGACGAACTGCAACTGGCTCGTGGACAGCGAGGCGCCAAGCGTCTTGCCCTTCAGTGCTTCCTTGAGGTCGGCCACGGCCTTCTGGCCTTCCGGCGTATCGGTCGACAATCTTTCCCCCGTGTGGGGCAGGTTGGCGAGCGGGCCATCGGCGGGCACGAGGAACGTGTTGGGCGTAATGACGTAGGGATCGGAGAAGTCGATGACCTTGCGGCGCTCGGGGTTGGGTCCCATGGTCAGAACCACGTCGAACTTTCCGGCCAGCAGCGACGGAATCTGGCTATCCCAATCCTGCACCACGATCTTGCAATCAAGTGCGGCGCGTTTGCAGACTTCCTTCATGACGTCGAGATCGAGCCCTTCGACCTCGCCGCTCGCGTTCACGGAGTTGAAGGGCGGGAAGGCGCCTTCGACGCCAACGGTAACCGATTTCCAGTCCTTTGCCGTGGCGACGCCGCCCAGCAGAGGCAATGCAATGATGGCAAGCGCGGCTGCCAGCGATGATCTTGAGGCCATTGTTTTCTCTTTTTCGTTCCCAGGTTGAAGTCGGACCCCGGTCGCCTGGAGAGGAGCACCGGGAAGCTCAACACCAACCTTGATATGGCTTTCCGCGCCTGAAAAGCAGAATCATGTTCACATACATGAACCTGGTTCAGCTTTCTGCTATTTGTTCGTCAGGCGCGGCTTGCTTTGACATGGCGAACGACATCCGCGTGGGTGGCGAACCAGACCTTGCCGCGGTTCCGTATGTGGGCGATCAGCGCCTCGACGATCCAGATCCGCGAGCGATGGCCGATAATGTCGGGATGCATGGTCAGCTGGAAAATACCGCCCTCGTCGAAAGCGGCGTCGAACTCGGCGATGAAGATCTTCAGGATGTCGTGTGGCGCGATCTGCGGCCGCAGCCCACCCCAGCGATCCATGACCAGATAGGCGGCATCGTCGCGGATCCATTCCACCGGCAGTTCGATGACGCCGCTGGGCTTGCCGTCGAGCAGAAGCTCGTAGCAATCGACGTCGGCCATCAGCGACGAGTCGTAGAGCAGCCCCATGTCGGCGGTGATGCGCAATGTGTTGTCGCTGAAATCCCACGAGGGGGTGCGAATGCCGACAGGGCGCACGCCGGTGATCTGTTCGAGCGTGTCGGCCGCGCGCATTTGCAGGTCGCGTTCCGTTTGTGCATCCAGCAAGGTGTTGCGCTCGTGGATCCAGCCATGCAGCCCGATCTCGTGACCGCCCGCGATCAGCTCCCGCTGTTCGTCGGGATAGTGGATCGCCGAAACGGCGGGGACGAAGAAGGTCGCCGGAATGCTCTCGCGGGCTAGCAGGCGGCGGATCCGCGGAATGCCTTGCCGGGGGCCGAACTGGCCCTGCGACAGAGCCGAGATCGAGCGGCCGCCATCGCGCAGTTCGAACGTGTCGTGGTCGGAATCGAACGACAGCGCCACGGCGCAGGCGCCACCCTCCGGCCAGCTTTCGGGTTTCAGGCTCCGCCCGGCACGGGCGCGGTTCATGATCGTCTGCAACCGTTCTTCGGGCCAGGTCCAGGTCGGGATAAGGGTTTCGTTCGTGCTGCTCACAGGGTTGGCCCTCCGCTGACGGACAAGGTCTGGCCGGCAATCCAGCTGGCCAAGGGCGAAGCCAGGAACAGCACGGCGTTGGAAATATCCTCGGGCAATCCGATCCGCCGCAGCGGGATGGAATTGATCATCGCCTGCTGCCCGTCTTCGCCATAGGACGCCCATTGCCGCTCATAGTCGGGGCTGGTGCGCAGGAAGCCGGGGGCAACCGCATTGACGTTGATTCCGAACGGTCCCAGTTCATGAGCCAGCTGCCGTGTCAGGCTGATGAGGGCGGCCTTGGCGCTGGCATAGGCCTGGATGCCGGTCAGGCTGACGCCCAGGCCCGCACCGCTGGATATGTGGACGATCTTGCCGCTGCGCTTGCGCTTCATGGCTGGGACCACCGCCTTCGCGACTAGGAAGGCGCCGCGGACATTGACGTCGTAGATGCGATCCCAGTCACGCGCGGAAACGTCTTCTACGGGCTTGCGGGCCTGGCCGAGGACACCGCCGGCGACATGCACGAAGATGTCGAAGCCGTTGTCGCCCACGACCGCCGCGATGTCGGTTTCGTCGGTGACATCCAGCCGTTCGCCGGCTAACGAGCCGCCGCGCGCGGGCCTTGCCTCGCTGAGCAAAGGCTTCAGCGCGTCTTCATTGATGTCGGTGGCAATCACGGCCGCGCCATTGGCGGCAAAGCTCTCGCAGATCGAACGCCCGATGCCGCGCGCGGCACCGGTCACCAGCACGCGCTGTCCCTCGAAATGAATATCCATATTATTGATCTTTCGTCGTTTCCTTGTAGCCGAGCCTGTGGCTGAGCTCGGCCGCGTTCCTGATCATCGCGGCAATCATGCGATCGCGGCAGGCGTCGAAGCGGGGCGATATGGTGGCGATGTTGAGGGCCGCGACCACTTCGCCGGTGGCGTCGCGGACGGGCGCCGCCACGCCCGATCCGCCGGTTATGGCCTCCTGGTCGCTGATGGCATAGCCATTGTCGCGGGCGGCCTCGATGATCCTGCGGATCTGCACGCGATCAATCACGGTGTGGTCGGTGATCTGCACGATGCGTTCGCGTGCCAGATAGGCCGCCACCTTGTCGGGTCGCCAATGCGAAAGCAGCACCCGCCCCATCGCCGTGCAAAAGGCGGGGTCGGAGCCGGTCAGGTCGGAATCGAAGCGGATCGCCCGATGGCTGGCGCTCTTGGCCAGCAGCTTGACGCGGCCATCCTTGCGGCGCGCGCCGAGAAAGACGGTCTCGCCCTCGGCGTCGCGCAACGCATCCATCAGCGGCTGTGCGGTGGCTATGAGCTGCGCTTCGTCGCCGCTCGACCACCCCGGCCCGTTTCGGAAAGCATCGTGGATCCGGTAGGCGTCCGCCTCGTCGCGCAGGACATAGGCGCGCGACACCAGCGTCGCCAGAAGATTGAACGTGCTGCTCTTGGGATAGCCAAGCTCGGCGACGATCGTCTTCAGCGACAACGCCTTTGGAGAGCGGGCCAGAAGCTCCAGGATTTCCAGAACCCGTACCGCGGATTTGACGTCAGAGTCACCAGTTTTGTTCATATATGTGAACCATATTCCTATTGAAGAATATCGGTGGAGCCATACCATGCTGAGAAGACGTTGAAAAGGAGCAGTTTCGAGAATGCAGTCACAACACAAGACGGCCATTGTCACCGGCGCGGCGCGCGGTATCGGCAAGGCCTGCGCGCTGGATCTGGCTCGCTCGGGCTACAACATCGCCCTCGTCGACCTGCTCGAAAACGAGTTGAAAACGACGGCCGGCGAGATCGCGGCACTTGGCGTCAAGGCCGAGACTTTCGTCGCGGATGTGGCCAGCCACCAGCGGGCCGGCGAGGTCGTCAGCGAGGTGATTGCCCGTTTCGGACGCGTCGATTTCCTGTTGAACAATGCCGGCCGGTCCTCGCCGCAAGGAATCCTGGACATCACCGAGGACGAGTTCGACCGGGTAATCGCCATCAATCTCAAGAGCTGCTTCAACTATATCCAACACACGGCGCCGCACATGCTGAAGCAGGGTGGAGGGCGCATCGTGTCGATGTCGTCGCTCAACGCGCTTTCGGGCGGCGTCACGGCGGCGGTCAGCCGCTTCGCCTATGCCGCCGCCAAGGCCGGCATTCTCGGCATGACGCGGGCGCTCGCGAAGGAACTGGGCCCCATCATCGCCATCAACGCGATCTGCCCCGGCGTCATTCGCACCGAGATCGATACGAATGTGACGGAGCGTGCCGACGAGGTCATCAAGGGCATTGCGCTTGGGCGGCTTGGATGCGCCGACGACGTGGCGCGCCTGGTGACCTTTCTTGCGACGTCGCAGCCCTGCTTCATGACCGGGCAGACGCTGACGGTTGACGGTTTCCAGTTCAACGTATGAGGTCAGGCCGGTCACGGGCCGGGATGACGGGATAGCGGCACATGGAATTTCTGGATCTGGTTGGCTTCGGGCCTGAAGGGTGGGGCAAGGCCCTGCTCCTGGCCGCGCTGGTGACGATCATGGTGGCGATGGCGGGCTTCGCGCTCGGCATCGTCATCGGTGGCCTGATCGCGTGGGCAAAACTTGCCGGCGGCACGGCCGCGCGCATCCTTGCCGATGTCTATACGACGGTGCTGCGCGGCGTTCCCGATCTTCTGGTCATCTATCTGTTCTATTTCGGCGGAAGCCTGCTTTTGTCGGCGCTTTTCCGGCTTTGGAGCGACGGCGGCTTTGTCGGCATCCCGCCTTTCATCGCCGGCGCCACGGCCATCGGCGTCGTTTCCGGCGCCTATCAGGCCGAAGTGTTCCGTGGCGCCTTTCGCAGCCTTTCGACAGGCGAGATCGAGGCCGGCAAGGCAGTTGGCATGCATCGCCTGCTCCTGTTTCGCCGCATCATCGCGCCTCAGGTCGCGCGCCACGCCATACCCGGCATCGGCAATGTCTGGCAGATGACCTTGAAGGAATCGGCTCTGGTGTCGGTGACCGGGCTGGTCGAGATCCTCCGGCAGGCGCAGATCGCCGCCGGTTCCACGCGCAAGCCGTTCGAGTTCTACCTCATCGCCGCCGTCCTGTTCTTGGTCATCACCTGGCTTTCGCAACGCGTCTTCGACTGGCTCGAAAAACGGGCCTCGCGAAGCATGGGGCGGGAGGCGGCGTGATGGACCTGCTCTTCATCCGCGACAGTTTCGTCGAACTACTGGCTGGCGTGCCGCTGACGCTGCAATTGACGATCATCGCCTTTTCGATCGGCGTGGTCTTTGCCGTTCTCCTGGCCTTGATGCGCATGTCCGGCATCCGGGGCATGGATTGGGTGGCGCGTGCCTACGTCTTCCTATTTCGCGGCACGCCGCTCCTGGTGCAGATATTCCTGATCTACTACGGCCTTGGGCAATTTCGCCCGACATTGCAAAGCCTTGGCCTGTGGCAATTCTTCCGCGAGCCCTACTGGTGCGCGATCCTGGCGCTGTCGCTCAACACCGCCGCCTATGGCAGCGAAATCCTGCGCGGCGCCTTGCGATCGGTCCCCTCGCGCGAGGTCGAGGCGGCGCGCGCGTGTGGTATGTCCGGGCTACTGCTCTACCGGCGCATCATCCTGCCGATCGCGCT
Source organism: Mesorhizobium sp. PAMC28654 (assembly GCF_020616515.1). Taxonomy (GTDB): domain Bacteria; phylum Pseudomonadota; class Alphaproteobacteria; order Rhizobiales; family Rhizobiaceae; genus Mesorhizobium. The sequence goes on along the minus strand of NZ_CP085135.1, from coordinate 3,278,600 downwards.
GCGCCAGGCGCTGCCTGCCTATGGCAACGAACTGATCCTGATGGTCAAGGCGACCTCGCTGGCCTCGATCATCACGATGATGGACGTAACCGGCATCGCCGCGCGCCTGATCTCCTCCAGCTATCGTCCGGTGGAAGTCTTCATCGCCGCCGGCGCGATCTATCTCATCATCAATTTTCTCCTGACGCGGCTGGTCGGCCTGCTCGATTGGTGGCTGACGCCGCACCTGCGCGCGCCGCCGGCGTCATCGAACACAATGGAGAAGGTCAATGTCTGACCAGACAGCCCTTTCAGTGCGCAACCTGCGCAAGCGTTTTGGCCCGCTCGAAGTGCTGAAGGATATTTCGTTCGATGCCAAAAAGGGCGAGGTGATCGCGATCCTCGGATCGTCGGGCTCCGGCAAGAGTACGCTGCTGCGCTGCATCAACCTGCTGGAGATGCCAAGCGCCGGTGAAATCGTGGTTGGCGGCGAGGTTGTGAAGCTCAAGCCGCAGCGCGACGGGCTTGCCGTCGTCGACCGCCGCCAGGTCGATGCGCTGCGCGCGCGTGTCGCCATGGTTTTCCAGAGCTTCAATCTCTGGTCGCACATGACCGTCCTGGAGAATCTGATCGAAGGGCCGATCCATGTCCAGGGGCGGCCGCGCCGCGAGTGTGTCGCCGAGGCGGAAGCGCTGCTGGCAAAGGTCGGTATCGCCGACAAGCGCGACGCATATCCCGCGCATCTGTCCGGCGGCCAGCAACAGCGCGCGGCAATCGCACGCGCGCTGGCGATGAAGCCCGAACTCATGCTGTTCGATGAGCCGACATCCGCGCTCGATCCCGAACGGGTGGGGGAAGTGCTCAAGGTGATGCGCGCCTTGGCGGACGAGGGCCGCACCATGGTGATCGTCACCCACGAGATGGCGTTCGCGCGCGATGTCGCAAGCCGGGTGATCTTCCTGCACGAGGGCATGATCGAAGAGGATGGTCCGGCCAGGGAGGTGTTCGAGAGCCCGAAATCGGCCCGGTTCCAGAAGTTCATCTCCACGAATCGCGACGATGTCTGAACCGCTGGGAATGCGCAATCACGCCTGACTCACTTCGACACGAAGAGAAGACCGCTCCCATGACGACCGACAAGTCCCAAGCCATTTCCGCCTGGCTCGATGAGCAGGCGCCCGCGATGCTGACCCTGCTTGGCGAGCTGGTCGATATCGATTCCGGTTCCCATGACAAGGTCGGCGTCGACCGGGCCGGCGCGCGGCTGGCCCGGTTTTATGCCGAGCATTCGATCTGCGTGACGACGATCCCCGTAGCTGATTTCGGTGACATCCTGCGCGCCGAAACCGGCCCGGTGAGCCACAATTCCGGTCGTCGCAATTATCTTCTGATGGGCCATCGCGACACGGTGTTTGGCAAGGGTGAGGCGGCGCGTCGCCCGTTCAGCACCCGTGACGGCCGCGCCTATGGCCCGGGTGTCGCGGACATGAAGGGCGGCCTTGTCATGAACGCCTTCGTCATGGCTGCGCTGAAGCGGTTTGCCCCCGAAATTCCCGCGATCTCCTTGATGACCGGCGACGAGGAGATCGGCTCGGCGACAGCACGCCCCACTATCGAGGCGGAAGCGAAATGCGCCGTCGCTGTCTTCAATTCCGAACCCGGCCGCGTCAGCGGCAACATCGTCACCGGTCGCAAGGGCGGCTTCAGCTATCGCTTCGACATTACCGGTAAGGCCGCGCATTCCGGTGTCAATTTCACCGAAGGCGCGTCAGCCATTGCCGAGCTTGCACACAAGATCAACGCCTTGCACGCGCTGACGCGGGTCGACGACGGCATGACGCTGAATGTCGGCCTTGTCGGCGGCGGCGTGTCGGTCAACACCGTCGCGCCAACGGCCAGTGGCGAAGTGGATGTGCGGTTCGTCACCAATGCCCAGCGCGACGCCTTGATCGAGGCGATCGATGCCATCATGGCAAATTCGTCCGTAGCGGGGACAAGCACGAAAGCCGTCCGCGACAGCGACTTCTTCCCGCTCGTCCCGACGCCACGGAGCGCGGAATTGACCAGGCGTTATCTCGAGATCGCAAGAAGCATCGGCCTCGATATTGCCGGTGAGTTCACCGGCGGCTGTGCCGATTCCGGTTTCGCCGCAAGTGCCGGCGCGCCGACGATTTGCGGCGTAGGTCCGGTCGGCGGCAAGGCTCATACGGAAGAAGAGTACATCGAAATCACCACCCTTGCGCAGCGCGCGCGGGTGGCGGCGCTTACCATTTGCGCCATGGTGCAATAGCGAAGGCCGATTCGATCGGAGCGGGATCGAGATTGATCAGCGCCACCTGTTCGATCCAGTCAGTCACCCTCAAAGACGGGCTTTCGTGCTGCGCGGCGTGGCCAACAGCAGGTTTGTCTCGCTGCCTGTGATCCCGGGCACCAGCCGGATCCGCCGCAGTACCGCGTCCAACTCGGTCAGGGTTGCTGTGTTCAGCTCCACCACCAGGTCCCAGCGGCCATTGGTGGTGTGGATCGTGGCGACCTCTGGAAACCCGCCAAGCGTGCGGATCACGCGATCGGCGGCATGCCCTTCGATCTCAATCATCATGATGCCCCTGACGGCGGGGCCGATGGATTCCGCGCGCAGGATCACCGTGTAGCCGATGATCTCGCCGGATTGTTCCAGGCGCTCCATTCGTGCGCGTGCGGTCGCCCGCGACACGCCAAGGTCCGCCGCAAGATCGGAGATGCTTCGCCGTGCGCTATGGCGCAGAAGCATGATGAGCTTTTCGTCCAGGGAATCCATGCTTGTCCAATATGGCAGCCTGATCTGTCAAAATGATAAATACTTCTGCTGCTTTTGCCAATCGGTACTATTCATTCCGCCGGGCAGATGCGGTTCAACCCTATTCGACGTTGCAGACGGAGAGTGGCGGAATGAATTGCAATATATTGGGCGCGCCGGTGCAGGACGGCACTGGCCGGATGGGCTGCGAAATGGGCCCGAGTGCCTTGCGGACGGCGGGGCTGGTCGGTGCGCTGAGGGAGCTCGGCCATGCGGTTGCCGATCTCGGCACCATCGCGCCGGCGCCGATGCGCCCGCTCACCCATGGCAATCTGGCGCTGAAGGCGCTGCCGGAGATTTCAGCCTGGACGGCAGGGATCGCCGACGCCGCCTATGCCGCCAGCGCCGATGCCATGCCGATCTTCCTCGGCGGCGACCACAGCATTTCGGCTGGGACCCTTTCGGGGATTGCCCGCCGCGCTGCCCAGGTCGGCCGGCCCCTGTTTGTACTGTGGCTCGATGCGCACCCGGATTTCCACACGCTCGACACGACGGCCAGCGGCAATCTGCATGGCGTGCCGCTTGCGTACGCCAGCGGCCAGCCCGGCTTCCACGGCTATTTCCCCGACCTGCCGGAGCGAGTCGACCCCGCCCGCATCTGCACATTGGGTCTCCGCAGCGTCGACCCGGCCGAGCGGCAGGCGCTGCGCGCCGCGGGCGTCACCGTGCACGACATGCGCGCCATCGACGAACATGGCATCGCGCCGCTCCTGCGGGCTTTCCTGGAACGGGTGACGGCCGAAAACGGCCTTCTGCATGTCAGTCTCGACGTCGACTTCCTCGATCCGTCCATCGCGCCGGCGGTCGGCACGACCGTGCCGGGCGGCGCGACGTTCCGCGAGGCGCATCTGGTCATGGAAATGCTCTCGGACAGCGGCCTGGTCAGCAGTCTCGACCTCGTCGAGCTCAATCCTTTTCTCGATGAGCGCGGCCGCACCGCCACGCTGATGGTCGACCTGACGGCAAGCCTGATGGGCCGCCGCATCATGGACCGGCCGACCAGGAGCTTTTGACCGATGACCGCCAGACTGAACATCGTCCCCTTCGTCAGCGTCGACCACATGATGAAGCTGGTGCTTGCCATCGGCGTCGACCGATTCCTCACCGATCTCGCTGGCTATATCGAAGAGGACTTTCGCCGCTGGGCGCTGTTCGACAAGACGCCGCGCGTCGCCTCGCACAGCATCGACGGCGTCATCGAACTGATGCCGACAAGCGATGGCCGGCTTTACGGCTTCAAATACGTCAACGGCCATCCCAAAAATACGCGTGACGGTCGCCAGACGGTCACCGCCTTCGGCGTTCTCGCCGATGTCGGCAACGGCTATCCGATGCTGCTTTCGGAGATGACCATCCTGACCGCCTTGCGCACCGCCGCCACGTCAGCCGTCGCCGCCAAGTACCTGGCGCCCAAGGGCGCGGACTGCATGGCCATCATCGGCAACGGCGCCCAGTCGGAGTTCCAGGCGCTGGCCTTCAAGGCGCTGCTCGGCGTCAACAAGCTGCGCCTCTACGACATCGACCCGGCGGCCACGCGCAAATGCGCTGACAATCTGGCGGGGCTGGGGTTTGAGATCACCTCCTGTTCCTCGGCGCATGCCGCCGTTGAGGGAGCGCAGATCATCACCACGGTGACGGCCGACAAGCAGTATGCGACCATCCTCACCGACAACATGGTGGGCAGCGGCGTCCACATCAATGCGGTCGGCGGCGATTGCCCCGGCAAGACCGAACTGCATCGTGACATCCTGCTGCGCTCGCAGATTTTCGTCGAGTACACGCCGCAGACGCGCATCGAAGGCGAGATACAGCAACTCGATCTGGATCATGCCGTCGTCGAATTGTGGGAGGTGATGGCGGGAACGGCCCAAGGGCGCGTCAACAACCAGGCGGTGACGCTGTTTGATTCCGTCGGCTTCGCCACCGAGGATTTCTCGGCGCTGCGCTACGTTCGCGACCAGCTTGCCCGTACCGGTCTCTACGAGGAGCTTGACCTGCTCGCCGATCCCGACGAGCCGCGCGACCTCTTCGGCATGCTGTTGCGCGCCGCGAAGCACGATTGAGATCGTATGCCGGCTTACGATTCTATAATTCCGACGAGGTGACGCCCGGTAACGCGCTGACAAGGCCATCTGCGCCTTGCCCTCGCTTCCGGGCGGAATCGCTCAGGCGTGGAAGAACACCGGCTCCATCCGTGCCCACCATTCCCCGGGCGCCCGCGTCTCGAGCGGCTGCTGCAGCGGATCGCAGATTGTCCACCATTCCTGCATGGCCGGGTTCTGCTTCATCAATTCCATGTCCGCGTCGAAATCCCCGCCCACATATTCCCAGGTGGCGAACAGCAGGTTTTCAGGCTCGCGCAGGAAGATCGAATAGTTGCGGATGTTCGCCGCCGTGATCGCCGCCAGCACCTCCGGCCACACCGCCGCGTGAAGTTCCTTGTAGTGCGCGATCACCTCCGGCTTCAGTCCGATGCAAAGGCCCATGCGGGTCATTCTCAAGCTCCCTCAATCAAATAGGCGTTGGGCCAAAGCGGCTCCAAACGCAGCCTGTCGCCTTGACCGCTTCTGCCTGTTATATTAGTATTCTTCCATAACGCGCGTTGGCAAGAGTTCCCGTCGCGCCTTCTCTCACACCCCGACGGTACCATGGCGCGCACTATTCGACTGACAGACGCCGACAACATTGTCCTGGCGATCGACTCCCTGTCCCCTGGTGACGAGGTGGGGACTGCCACCGCCGCGCAGCGCGTTCCGCGCGGGCACAAGATGGCGGTCCAGCCGATCGCCAAGGACGGAGCAATCGTCAAATACGGTCAGGTCATCGGCTTCGCCAGGGAGGACATCGCGCCGGGCACGTGGGTGCACGAACACAATGTCTATCTCCATGCCTTCGACCGCGACTACCAGTTCGGCGTCGACGCAAAGCCGACGCGCTATGTCGCGCCGGAGCGGCGCCGCACCTTCCAGGGCTTCAGGCGCGCCAACGGCAAATACGGCACGCGCAATTACATCGCGGTGCTGACCTCGGTGAACTGCTCGGCCACCGCGTCACGGTTCATAGCCGACCAGGTCAACCGCTCGGGCATTCTCGCCGATTACCCGAACATCGATGGCGTCATCTCGCTGGTGCACGGCACAGGCTGCGGCCTCGACACGCATGGCGAGGCCTATGAACTCTTGAAGCGCACGCAATGGGGCTTTGCCACCAACCCCAACATTGGCGGCGTGCTGATGGTCGGGCTGGGCTGCGAAGCCTTCCAGATCCCGCGCTGGATGCAGTCCTATGGCATCAGCGAAGACACCACCTTCCGCACGCTGACGATCCAGGAGGTCGGCGGCACCCGCAAGACCGTGGAGGCCGGCGTCAAGGCCATCCACGACATGCTCGCGGTCGTCAACCAGACCGAGCGCACGCAGGCGCCGGCCTCGGAACTGATGCTGGCGCTGCAATGCGGCGGCTCCGACGGTTATTCGGGCATAACAGCCAATCCGGCGCTCGGCGTCGCGGTCGATCTGCTGGTCGCCGAGGGCGGCACGGCGATCCTCTCCGAGACCCCGGAGATTTATGGCGCCGAGCATCTCTTGATGCGTCGCGCCGAGAATGCCGGGATCGGCGAGAAACTGGCCGAACGCATCCGCTGGTGGGAGGACTACACCGCGCGGCACAATATGGAGATGAACAACAACCCTTCGCCGGGCAACAAGGCCGGCGGCCTGACCACCATCCTGGAAAAGTCGCTTGGGGCGGCCGCCAAGGGCGGTTCCACCAATCTCACCGGCGTCTTCAATTACGCCGAACCCGTCACGACCAATGGCCTCGTCTTCATGGATACGCCCGGCTACGACCCGGTCTCGGCGACGGGCCAGGTCGCCGGTGGTGCCAACATGCTCTGCTTCACCACCGGCCGTGGCTCCGCCTTCGGCTGCAAGCCGACGCCGTCGATCAAGCTCGCCTCCAATTCGCTGATCTATGAAAAGATGATCGAGGACATGGACCTCAATTGCGGCGATGTCCTCGATGGCGCTTCGCTGGCCGACAAGGGAGAGGAGATCCTGCTGAAAATCCTCGCCGTGGCTTCGGGCGAGCGCACCAAATCCGAACTGCTGGGCTACGGCGACAGCGAGTTCGTGCCGTGGTCGGTCGGCGCCACCATGTAGCGCCCAACTGCCGGTTCAGGCGATCAGCAGCGAAGCGGGCTCGGCGTCGAGCAGCGAGATCGTGTTGCGCAGCGATGTCTCGAGATGCGTCCGCAGCGCCGTCATGGAACCGGCCTGGTCGCGTCTGGCAAGAGCGTCGAGGATGGCGCGGTGCTGGGCGATCGTCTCCTGGCCGGCGCCGGGCGAGGGCAGCGACAACAGCCGGCAGCGATCCATCTGCGCTTTCGAGACGTCGACGACCTTCCACAGCATGGCGAGGCCGTTCACCTCGGCGATGTAGCGATGAAAGTCGTCATCCCTGGCGATCGCCTCGTCGAAACGCCCGCGCTTCACCGCGGTCTCATGGGCGTTGATGATGTCTTCCAGGTCCTGGATATGATGGGTCTCGATGACGACCGCTGCCCGCTTGATGCTCTCGAGTTCGAGCGCGATGCGGATGATGTAGGCCTCCTCGACCTGCTTGCGGCTGATATCGGCGACGAAGGTGCCGTTCTGGGCGAAGACCTCGATCAGGCCCTCGTCGCTGACCTTCTTGACCGCCTCGCGCACCGGCGTGCGGGAGATGCCGAGCTTGTTGGCGATCTCGATCTCGTTGATCGGCGCCCCCGGCGCGAGCTTGCCGGTGACGATCGCCTTGCGCACCAGCGCATAGATCTGGTCCCGCAGCGGAATGGCGCGGTTCAACGACACGCCTTGCAGGAACTCGGTCAGCCTGTCTTCGCCGCCTTGTGCCGCCTGCGGTCTGCCTGTCGTATCCGATGGTCTCGAAGCCATGACGTTTGTCCCTGCCGCTTCCTGTCGAGCGGCGTTCGCATACCATTGGGCGCCAGACTGGTACAATTCAATCCGCTCGGCATCCAAGGCACGATTGAAGGCTTGCATTATACTAGTGTAATGTGCAAGAGCAATCGTGCTGGCGGCGGGACGATCGGGAGCGAGAAGCGCCGCCGCGCGAGGACATGGTCCCAAGCGGATCCCAACATTCTTCAAGACCCAATCATTATTCAAGGGAAGGCTTGCCGATGAACAGGATTGATCTCGACGGTCAGGTGGCTGTCGTGACGGGTGGTGCGCAGGGCCTGGGCCTTGCCTTCGCAAAGCGCATCCTGGCCTCCGGCGCCAAGGTGTGCCTGTGGGACGTCAATGGCGATCGCTTGCAGGCGGCCAAGGCGGAACTGGGCGGTGGCGCGGTCGAGACGGTCGTGGTCGACATCGTCGATGCCGACGCCGTCGTGGCGGCGCACGGCCGCACAGAGTCCGCGCTCGGGCCTGTGTCGATCCTGGTCAATTCGGCGGGCATCGCCGGTCCCAACCACACGTTGGAAACCTATCCGGTCGCGGATTGGAAGCGGGTCATCGACATCAACCTGCATGGCACTTTTCACGTCAACCGCGCCGTCGTGCCGTCGATGAAGGCGCAAGGCTACGGCCGCATCGTCAACGTCGCCTCGATCGCCGGCAAGGAAGGCAACCCCAACGCATCAGCATATTCGGCGTCGAAGGCCGCCGTCATCGGCATGACCAAGTCGCTCGGCAAGGAACTGGCCGGGCTCGACATCGCCGTCAACTGCATCACGCCGGCCGCGGCGCGCACGCCGATCTTCGACCAGATGAAGCAGGAACACATCGACTACATGCTGTCGAAGATCCCGCGCGCCCGCTTCCTCGAAGTCGACGAAGCCGCCAACATGGTGGCGTGGCTGGTCTCGAAGGAAAACAGTTTCACCACCGGCGCCGTCTTCGACCTGTCCGGCGGCCGCGCCACCTATTGACCCCGGAGTAATCAGATGAAACTGCTGCGTTACGGCCCCTCGGGCGCCGAGAAACCCGGCCTTCTGGATGCCGACGGTAACATTCGCGACCTCAGCGGAAGGGTTGCCGATGTCGGCGGAACCGACATCTCGCCCGAAAGCCTCGCGCGTCTGGCGGCCATCGATCCGGCCTCGCTGCCGAAGGTCGAGGGCAATCCCCGGCTGGGTCCGTGCGTTACCGGCACCGGCAAGTTCATCTGCATTGGCCTGAACTATGCCGATCATGCCGCGGAGTCGGGCATGGCGGTGCCGTCCGAGCCGGTCATCTTCATGAAGGCCACCTCGGCGATCGTCGGTCCCGACGACGATGTGCTGATCCCGCGCGGTTCGCAGAAAACCGATTGGGAAGTCGAACTTGGCATCATCATAGGCAAGACCGCGAAGTATGTCTCCGAGGCCGAGGCGCTCGATTATGTAGCCGGCTATTGCGTGGCGCATGACGTGTCCGAACGGGCGTTCCAGACAGAGCGCCAGGGCCAGTGGACCAAGGGCAAGAGCTGTGACACGTTTGGCCCAACCGGCCCATGGCTGGTCACCAGGGACGAGATAGCCGATCCGCAGAACCTCAAGATGTGGCTGACCGTCAATGGCGAGACCATGCAGAACGGATCGACCAAGACCATGGTCTATGGCGTCGCCCATCTGGTCTCCTACCTGTCGCGGTTCATGTCGCTGCATCCCGGCGACATCATCTCCACCGGCACGCCGCCCGGCGTCGGCATGGGCATGAAGCCGCAGCGCTGGCTCAAGCCGGGAGATGTCGTCGAACTCGGCATTGACGGGCTTGGATCACAGAAACAGCACGTCCGCGCCGACGGCTGAGATCGCGAGAGGAGCCCGCCATGGCTGCCCCCATCGTTGATGCGCATCACCATTTCTGGCGGGTCGACCGTGGCGACTATCATTGGATGTCGCCGGGCATGGGGCTGCCGCTCTACCGCGATTACCTGCCGCAAGACATGGCGCCGCTCCTGCGCAAGGCTGGGGTCGACAAGACGGTCGTCGTCCAGGCCGCACAGACGGAGGACGAAACCGCCTTCCTGCTGGCGCTTGCCAGCGAGGCCGATTTTGTCGCCGGCGTGGTCGGCTGGCTCGATATGGAGGCCCCGGCCTTCGCCGCCAAGCTTGATACGCTGATTGCCAATCCCAAATTCGTCGGCCTGCGGCCCATGCTGCAGGACCTGGCTGATGATGGCTACATCCTGCGGCCGGCTGTTATCTCCAGCCTGCGTGTCATTGCCGAGCGCGGCGTTGCCTTCGATGTCCTGACTTATCCCCGCCACCTCAGAAACGTCGCCAAGGCCCTCGAAGCCGTGCCCGGATTAAGGGCGGTGATCGATCACATCTCGAAGCCGTCCATCGCATCCGGCGCGTTCAATGGCTGGGCCAGCGACCTGCAGCGCATTGCAGCCTTTCCCAATGTCTTCTGCAAGCTCTCGGGGATGATCACCGAGGCCGATCACGGCAACTGGCGTCCGCAAGACCTGAAACCCTATGTCGACCAGGCGCTGCTCTCTTTCGGGGCCGATCGCCTGATGTTCGGCAGTGACTGGCCTGTCTGCCTGCTGGCGGGCAGTTATGCCGAGGCGCTCAACGCGCTGCGCACTGTTCTCGATCCTCAGCTATCGAAGGATCAGCAGGCTGCCGTTTACGGCCTGAACGCCGTCCGTTTCTACCAGCTGTCGATCTGATGCCGAACTGCCCAAGAACCATGCGGGACAATCCTTGCATCGGGTATTATATTAGTGTTATAGGACAACGAAGGCTGCAGCGCGGCCGCCACGCATCTGAAATCGGGAACGGGTGAGGGACGGGATGTCGGCCGCGGCGAGCGCTCTTCGCATGCAAGGGATCAGCAAGATCTTCCCAGGCGTGAAGGCGCTGTCGGACGTCAATTTCTCTGTCGATTTCGGCCGCGTCCACGCCATTGTCGGCGAGAACGGCGCCGGCAAATCGACGCTGATGAAGGTGCTCAGCGGCACCTATCTACCGACCACCGGCACCACCGAGGTCGGTGGCGTGGAGGTGCGCATGCGCAAGCCCGCCGACGCCCAGAAGCTCGGCATCCGGATGGTTCATCAGGAACTGAACCTGGTGCCCGACCTCTCTGTCGCCGAAAACGTCTATCTCGGCCGCATGCCGCGCAAATGGCTGCTGGTCGACAAGGCCGCAATGATCCGTAACGCGGCCGCCGTCCTGAAGGAACTAGGCGCGGACATCGATCCCAAGGCGCGGCTCGGCGATCTCTCGATCAGCAAGCAACAGCTGGTGGAGATCGCCAAGGCTTATGCGGCAACCCCTCGCATCATCGTGCTGGACGAGCCGACATCGAGCCTGAGCGAGCACGAAACGGCGGCGCTGTTTCGGATTCTCCGCAAGATGAAGGCGCAGGGCATCGCCATCGTCTACATCAGCCACCGCCTGAAGGAAGTGCTGGAGATCGCCGATGACGTCACCATCCTGCGCGACGGCAGCATGATCGAGTCGCGCCCGGCGGACGGCATCACCGCGGCGCAGATGATCAAGCTGATGGTCGGCCGCGAGGTCACCAATGTATTCCCGAAGACCCCCTCGACCATCGGCGCCCCGGTGCTGAAGGTCAGCGGCCTCGGCGACGGCGCCACCTTCTCCAATGTCAGCTTTGACGTTCGCGCCGGAGAGATACTCGGCCTGACCGGCCTCGTCGGCGCCGGCCGCACCGAAGTGGCCAAGGCGATCTTCGGCCTGTCCACGCTGACCGCCGGCAGCATCGAGACCCATGGCAAGCCCGTCACCATCCGCTCGCCCTCGGCGGCGATGAAGGCCGGCATCGCCTATGTCCCGGAAGATCGCAAGGGCGACGGCATCATCCCGTCGATGACGGTGCGCGAGAACATCAGCCTGCCCGTATTGCGCCGGCTTTCCAGGTTCAGCCGCGTCAGCATGAGCGCTGACCGCCAGCTGGCGGCGAAATACGCCGCGGATTTCTCGATCGTCCCGCCCGATCCCGAGCGCCGCATCAATCTTCTCTCCGGCGGAAACCAGCAGAAGGCCGTCATCTCCAAATGGCTGTCGGCCAAGCCGTCCGTGCTCATTCTCGACGAGCCGACGCGCGGCGTCGATGTCGGCGCCAAGGCCGAAATCCACCGCATCATCGGCGAACTGGTCGCGAAGGGAATGGCGGTCGTGATGATCTCCTCCGAGTTGCCCGAAGTGCTTGGCGTCTGCGACCGGGTGGTCGTCATGCGCGACGGCCGCGCCTCGCCGGCCATCGAGCGCAAGGACCTGTCGGAAGAGCGTATCATGGCGCTCGCCACGGGCGAAGAAACGGCATGACGGACATCGCCCTCTCCATGCAGGATCGTACAAATCCACGCTTCAACCGTGGCAATCGGTTCGTTGATACGGCATCACGCGCGGGCCTCCTCATCGCCATCCTGGCGGTGGTGCTCTACGGGTCGCTCGCCAGCCCGGTGTTCTTCACCACTGGTAATCTGGTCAATGTCCTGACCTCGATGGCCATCGTCGGCATTGTCGTGGTGGGCATGACCTTCGTTCTCGTCGTTGGCGGTCTGGCCGATCTTTCCGTGCCGGCGACGATCGCCTGCGGCGCCATCCTGTCGCTTGCCCTGCAGCCCATGATCGGCCCGGTTCCGGCCTTCATCCTGGCCGTCGCTCTGGCCGGGGCCTGCGGCCTCGTCAACGGATTGCTCGTCGGCTATGTCGGCATCAACCCGATCATCGCCACGCTCGGCGTCGGCACGATCGTGCTTGGCATCGTCCAGGCGGCCGTCGGCGGCGTCATCGTCTACGGCACGGACCCGGCCTCGGCGGCATTGGTGAAAAGCCGCGTGCTGGGCATCCCGACCATCGCCCTGATCTTCCTGGCTATCGCCATCGTCGGAAACTTCGTCCTGTCCCGCTCCTTCTGGGGCCGGTGGACGATCGCTACCGGCGGAAACTACAACGCTGCCGAAGCCAGCGCCGTGCCGGTTCGCGCCGTCAAGGCCGGCGCCTTCATCATCACCGCATTGTGCTCGGGCCTGAGCGGTGCGTTGCTCGGATTGACCCTGCAGAGCGCTCGGCCGCTGGTCGGCACCGGCTACGAGTTCAGCGCCATCACCGCCGTCGTGGTCGGCGGCGTCTCGATCATGGGCGGTTTCGGCTCGGTGCCGCGCGCCATCGCCGGGCTGGTCTTCGTCCAGTTGCTCACCAACGTCATGGTGCTGCAGGGCGTGCGCACGCCCGTCCAGGGCTTTGTCCTCGGCCTACTGATCGCCATTGCGGTCGCCCTCGATGTCGCCCTTCGCAAGCGGGGTGTTGCGTGATGGCTCTCCTCTCGCAAATCGCCCGCTACCGGGTCGCGCTCATCCTCGGCCTCACGCTTGTGGTGGCCTCGCTGCTGGTGCCAGGCTTCCTCAGCCTGACGACGCTTGGCCTCGGCCTCGACCGCAGCTCGACCATCGGCATCATCGCTATCGGCCTGACGGTCTTGCTGATCGCCGGCCAGATCGACCTGTCGGGGGGCGCGGTGTTTGCGTTGGCGGGCATCGTTTCGATCGAGCTGCAGCCGAGCCTCGGGCTCTGGCCGGCAGCCTTCATCGGTGTTCTGACCGGAGCCGCGGCTGGCGTGCTGAACGGCATCCTGTCTGTGGGCTTCAAGGTCAACTCGCTGGTTGCGACGCTCGCCACCATGCTGATCTTCCGGTCGATCGCGCACTGGATCACGGCAAGCCAGCCGGTATCCGGCACCGACATCATGTTCTCGCTGGCCCTGGCCAAGATCTATTTCGACATCTTCACCGTGCGCAGTGCGCTGTTCCTGGTTGCCATCCTGCTGCTGCATTTCTGGCTGACCCGCACGGTGTCCGGTCGCAACCTGTTCGCCGTTGGCTCGAACGCGATTGCCGCCGAGGCGAGCGGCATCTCGTCTGGCAAGATGGTGTTTCTCGGCTTCGTCTTCGCCAGCACGCTGGCGGGGGTCGCGGGCGTGCTGCAGAGCCTCGCCACCAACACCGGTTCGCCGATGTTTGGCTCGGAGCTGACTGTCTCGGTGATCGCGGCCGTGGTCGTCGGCGGCACTCGCCTCGAAGGTGGGCGGGGTTCGGCGCTCGGCACACTCGGCGGCGTTCTCACCATCGCCTCGCTGACCACCGCGATGGAGTTCCAGTCCATCCCCGCCTACGTCCAGCAGGTCGTCGCCGGCCTTATTCTCATTCTGCTCGTCGTCCTCGACCGCACGGTCAGGACGACCGCGCGGGCCAACACGCGGGCCGCTGCATCTGTCTGAAAATCGCATTCAAAAGGAGGAAACCATGACTACCAGGAAAACCGCATTGCTTATCAGCGCCATGGCGCTACTGGCTTCAGCCGGCTGGGCTGAGGCCAAGACGGTCTGCTACGTGACGGCGGCCGACTCGCATGCCTATGCGACGCCGGCAAACAAGGCGCTCGAGGCCCGCGCCAAGGAACTCGGCATCGAGGTGCTCGGTCTCAGCCAGAATTTCGATGTCCAGACCGGCACCGAGCAGTTGAACACCTGCATCGCCCGCAAGGCCGACGGCATCATCCTGTGGCCGCTCGACCCGCAGGCCTACATCCCGGCGCTGGCCCGCGCGCAGCAGGCCAACATCCCGGCCATCCTCATCAATTCGCCGATGAGCGACCAGGCCAAGCCCTTCATCAAGTCGTTTACCGGCCCCGACGTTTACGAGGAAGGCAAGATGGCGGCCGACTCGCTGAACACGGCGCTGAAGGGCGAGGGTTCGGTGATCGTCATCGCCGGCCAGGCCGGCAACGGCACCACCATTGGCCGCGTCGGTGGCTTCGTCGACCATCTCAAGGAACTAGGCAGCAAGATCGAGGTTCTCGACACCGTCAATGCCGACTTCGACCAGCAGAAGGCGCTGGTCGCCAGCCGCGACCTGATCACCCGCTTTGGCGACAAGATCAACGGCGTCTACGCCAATGACGACACCATGGCGCGCGGCTTCATCGACGCCTGGAAGGAAGCCAATCCCGGCAAGCCGACGCCGCCGATCGTCGGCATCAACGGCCAGAAGGACGCCTTCGAGTCGATCAAGTCCGGCGAGATGTATTCGACCATCGTCCAGTCGCCCGACGAGGACGGCAAGCTCGCCATCAACACCATGGCCGAAATCCTCGACGGCAAGGAAGTCAAGGATCGCATCCCGATCCCGCTGACCGTCGTCACCAAGCAAAACGTCGAGACCACCAAGCCCGCGTTCTGATTTTCTCAGGGCCACTTCTCGAAAGACTACGATCAGACCCGGCATTTGCTGGGCCTTTTCGTTTCTCGGCTAAGTTTGTCGGTGTCTACGCCCGAACACAAAAAACCCCCGCCGGCAGGGAGCCAGGCGGGGCATTGATTGGAGGAGCTCAGGATCGAATGGGAGACGATCCGACAGAGAAACGAGGGCGCCGCGCAAAGGTTCCAGCGCTCGCCTGGCCTTCCGCATGTTTGTTTGAGCATGATCCCGAAAACCGGCTACTGCTTTTTGGGATCATGTTCCGTTGATCATGCCAGCCCACGGGCAACGGCGCGCAGGATGATCGCACGCGCCTCGCGGCCCTCCGGCGTCGGCAGTCCCGGATAATTATGCGGCTGGCCCTTTCGCAGGTGAAGCTCGACCGGCACGCCCGCCGCGCGCGCCTTGGCAGCCAGATTGATGCTGTCGGGATAGAGCAGGTCGCGCGTGCCGGAGAACACGATCATCGGCGCCAGCCCATGGAAATCGCCATTTAAAGGACTGACGTAGGGGTGTGCGACATCCAGGTCTCCGGCATAGAGACGCGCTCCTTCGATCGTTCCCGGAATATCCAGCAGGGGATCACGGGCGGCCAGCATCTTCCGCTCCGGGCTGTCCAGCAAGGCATTTACCCCCGGTGAGATCAGTACCAGCCCGTTCGGTTGCCGGTGTCCATGGTCTCTGAGCCACTGCGCCGCCGCCAGCCCCAGGCCGGCGCCGGCCGAGTTGCCGATTACCAGGACCTTGGCCGGTCCGGCCTCGCCGAGAAGCCTGCGAAGCAGTTCGCCCGTGGCCGGCACGACTTCGCCAGCGGTACGGCGTGGAGCCAGCGGATAGATGGGCACGACACAGCGCACGCCAGCCTCGCGGCTCAGCATGCCGATGATGCGCCAATGGGCGCGGACGATCTCGTTGATATAGCCGCCGCCGTGCAGGAAGAAGACGATGTTGCCGCCGTCCGGACCGGCAGATGGCGCCGTCTGATACATTGGCCATCCCGCCGCATCCTTGCGGCTCACCGCGACGCCGCGGCCCACGCCTTTTGGTTCATGGAGGACCGGCTGCAATGCCAGTTTGCGCACGTGCTCCCGCACGGCAGCAGCGGAGGCCAGCCGCTTCTTGAAGGGCAGCAACCGAAGCACGGCGTTGATACAGCTGCTCTGCCAGCTTGGTCTGGCGTCGTCTGGCAGCAATGCCGGCAGCGCTCTTCCATCCTCTCGAAGTTCGCGTTCTGAAACGATCTTCCCAAAGCCCATGATTACTTCCTGTCCGGGTTCGGCTGATTTGCCCGCTCGGCGCGTCATGGCCTCTGTCCATTCGCCGGCGTCCGGAGCTATAATACGAGCGATAACTCGTATTTACCTACTCGCATTCGGAGCGCGGGCCGTGGCGCGAAAGCCGCTTACGAAACCCAGGAAGAACGCCTCTCAGGAGCGGTCGCGCGTGACAGTCGACGCGCTCATTGAAGCAACCGCTCGCATTCTGGTCAGGGAAGGTTTCGACAAGGCCAGTACCAACCGGATAGCCGAAGCGGCGGGCGTCAGCGTCGGTTCGCTCTACCAATATTACCCAAGCAAGGAGGCGCTCGTTGCCGCCGTCATCGATCGTCACAACCAGGAGATCATGCAGGTCGTGCTTGCCGCCTTCGCGGACGTCGCTTTGTTGCCCGTCGAGATAGCGGTGCGGAGGCTGGTCGCGGTGGCGATAAAGGCGCATCAGATCGACCCGAAGCTGCATCGCGTCCTTGCCGAGCAGATCCCGCGTACAGGACGCCTTGCGGATGTCGAAGCCTTCGGCCGCGAAACCTATGCGCTGTTCCGGGCCTACCTCGAAGCGCACCGTGGCGAACTGCGCACGACCGATCTCGGCATGGCGGCTTTCGTGTCGGTGACCTCGATAGAGGCGCTGGCTCACACGGCGGTTCTGAACCGCCCTGAAAAGCTTGGGAGTGCCGAGGTTCAAGCGCTCATGGACGAGGCTACGCGGCTTGTGGTTGGGTATCTGAAATAACCTTGCTCTCGCTGCAAGGAAGGCAAAGGGGCGTTTGCAATGCTGGTTCGCGAAGGTGATCAACGGACAATCGATATCGACGTTCGCTTGGCGGCGCTGCTCGCGGCCGTGGCTGGCGCCCTCAACGCAGCGGGTTTTCAGGCCACCGGTTTCTTCTCCGCGAACATGACCGGCAATGTGTCGGCGCTATCAGATCACCTTGGCCTGGCGCAGTTCGGCCTTGCCGGGCTGTTCTGCTCCCTGGTGATAGCTTTCATCGCCGGCGCCTTCGTTTCCGGTCTGCTGATCGAGGCGGGTCGGAATAGGGGCGTGCGAGCGATCTATGCCTACAGCATTACCCTTGAGGCCGGGATGCTGCTGGCCCTCGGCGTGGTCGACCTCTGCTTGCCAAGCACCCAGAGTGGATCGGCACTCGTCCTTGGCCTCAGTTTCGTCATGGGCCTCCAGAACGCTGCCACGACGCGCATATCGAATGCTCGCATCCGCACCACGCATGTCTCGGGAATGGCCACCGATATTGGCCTGGGGCTTGCCGTGCTGGCAAGCAATCCAACGCAGCGAGCCGATGCCAAAACCCGCCTTCGATTGCATCTCAGCACCATCCTGTCCTTCTTCATCGGTGGGGTCGGTGGGGTCGGTGGGGTCGGTGGGGTCGGTGGGGTCGGTGGGGTCGGTGGGGTCGGTGGGGTCGGTGGCGTCATCGTCTACCTGGCGATCGGCGGATGGCTACTCCTGATCTGTGCCGGTCTGCTTTTTGCCATCGCCTTGCCCGAGGCTAGGCGCGCGCGGCGGACGTCGGATCGAAAATAGGGCAGTGGAACCCACAACTGCTCTGCTTGTCAGTTCCTGTCCGCCGGCTTTGAGCGCATCCGCGATACCGTCTCGCGTTCGGCGCGCTTGGAGCGCAGCGGCGGCAGGCCGCGGTCGATCAGGTCCATGTCCTCCAGCACCATGTCGCCCATGCGTTTGAAGGCGATGTCGAGCGCACCGGCTCGGTGGGCCGAGCGCAGGAAGCCGGGCAGGGCGCGGACGGGGTGGTCCCGCGCCAGCGGTTCTTCCGGGAAGACGTCGCTGGCGGCGACGATGTGGCCGCTCTTCACCGCCGCCATCAGCGCCGGGAAGTCGACCACGCCGGCGCGGCTGAGCAGGATGAAGGCGGCGCCCTTGCGCATGCTGGCAAAGGCATCGCCGCCGAGAAAACCCTGGTTCTCTGATGTCACCGAGGCGACAACGAAAACGAAGTCGCTGGTCGACAGAACCTCGTCAAGCGAAGCCGGTTCGACGCCATTGTCGATCAGGATCGACGGCGGCAGCCAGGGATCGAAGACTTTTGTCCGGGTGCGGAAACCGGTCAGCAGTCGGTTCAGCGCGCGGCCGAGATCGCCGAAGCCGATGATGCCGACATCGGCGCCGGAAAGCAGTCGCGCTGTCTGGTTGCCATCGCCGCCCCACAGCTCCTTGCCTTGCCTGAAGGCAAGGTCGGCATCGACGATGTCGCGGGCGAGGTTGAGCGCCATGGCAAGGCCAAGCTCGGCCACCGGCTCGGCGAACACCTGCCCGGTGGTGACGACATGGATGCCGCGCGCGAACAGCGTCTCATAGGGCATGTTGTTGATCAGATTGGTCTCGACATTGAAGACGCAGCGCAGCGCCCTCAGCTTGTCGAGTGTCTCCGCCGTGATCGGCGGCTGGCCAACGATGTAGCGGGCTTCCGCCAGCACGGTGTCCGTCAGCGCCGCGACGCCCTCGGGTGTCGTTTCGACGATGCGATACTTCGCACGAAAGCGCGCCAGCTGCGGCGGCGTGAAGATCAGGTCAAGCGTGCGTGGTTCCGGCGCACTGATGATCAGCGGCAAGGCGTCGGACATGGCAAATCCCTCCCGGCGCGATCACTGTCGCGCCTCTCAGACAGAATGTTTCGTTCGGATCGAGCAACTGACCACACTATCGGCCGCAGACCTTCGAATGGCATAGGGCATCACGCCGATAGTCCGGCCGGCAGGCGTGACATCTGAGCCGGATAGTGAAGCAGCATGTAACGCCAGGCCTGCCGCAGAGCCAGGCCCAGGCGACGATCCTCGATCAGCATGACCCTCGCGCCTGGAAGATCGAGAAAGCCGTCCTTGCTGGCGCTGTTTGACGCCCAGACGACAGCCTGCTTGCCAGCTTTGGTGGCCTCGCGAAAGAAGCGTGCTTGCCAGTTATGACCGGGCTCGCGCCCTACCAATGTTCTTTCAGCAAGGGCCACTCGCAAATCGATGGCGGCGGCGGCCCGCAAAGGCAGATGAAACACTTCCAGGCTGTCTGCAAGCGTTGGCCAGGAGTTGCCCAGAAGCTGGTGCTGACCCCAGTCTATATGGACTGGCCCGTCGGCTCTGAAGCCAATCTTGGGCATGCTGGCACAAACGAACGGTCGTTCGTAGCGTTCGACCGTTTCTGGCGATGTGTCGGCAAACACCGGAGCCCGATATCGTACATTGAGCAAGCCCCGCCGGCTGAAACCGGTTTGACCACGATCCTGAACGAAATGCAGCCAGCGACCGACAAAGACGCCTGGACCTTTCGCAGCGATGCGGATCCGTGCCGCATCAATGTTCCAGAACTCATCCGAGTCGAACGGGAAGACGATCGGATAGCCGTCGGCGATCGCCGTATTCGCGGCTTCATTTATCACTTGCTTCTGCCGGTAGACCGGGTCGCCAGTTTTCTCGACAATAATCTTGTTGCCGGCACGGCTGATCGATTGAAGCGCCTCATAGGTTCCGTCAGTCGACCCATCATCGATGAACACCAGCCGATCGAAACCAATCCGCAGATAATGGCCACACAGGAAAGGCACGAGATCGGCCGCATCCTTGATCATGCAGACACCGCAAATCAACGGATTGGACATATCGCGATTCACCACATCTGTTCCCAAACTTGGCCGGATGACTCACCCCGCCAACCTTTCGTCAATCTGTCTTTGTTCGTGGCGATGCTCCCTCCGCCAGCGTGAAAGTCAACCAACCGGATATTGGCCTGTCAATGGAAGTCTTTTTGTCCTCACCTGGCGCGGAAGGCCATGGCCGCGGCCGGCTTGAACGCCGGATGAGCAGGCTTTTTGGTCGGCTGCTGGCGTGCCCTCGCCAACCGCCGGGCGATGCGCACCGATGCGCAGGGCCTTGATGCGGATCGTAAAAGCACGGAACATTGCGCCAAAGTCGATTCTCCCCCGGGTCGGGCCCGATGGTTTGTTTCTGGGCGACGCGAAATGCTGAGTATGCCTCCGATGAAACGATTTACAACTGCGAAAAATCGATTTATCCATTTCATCAGCGGAGCATGATGCAAGGTCCCGCACCTCGGGAGGAGGACAGATGGCGCATAGGGAAGCCCGGCAGCGCCGCTCGTCGATCCATGACGTGGCAAGCCGCGCCGGCGTGTCCGCGGCCACCGTCTCCAAGGTCATGGCGGGCGTCACCACGGTAAAGCCCGAAAATGCGCAGCGCGTCTTCGATGCCGTCGAGCAATTGGGCTACCGCGTCGATCCGCTCGCTTCCGACATGCGCAGGGCCAAGCGCCGCATCATCGGCGCCATCATGCCCGAGTTTGAAAGCGAGTTCTTCGGCCAGATGGTCACCCAGCTCGAAAGCCTGGCCGAGCAGCGCGGCTACACGCTGGTGGCGGCCTCGAGCCGCGAATCCGAGACTCGCGAAA
This sequence comes from Mesorhizobium sp. PAMC28654, assembly GCF_020616515.1. GTDB lineage: Bacteria > Pseudomonadota > Alphaproteobacteria > Rhizobiales > Rhizobiaceae > Mesorhizobium. The sequence goes on along the minus strand of NZ_CP085135.1, from coordinate 3,257,857 downwards.
AGGAGATCCTCGCCCGCATGCACGACTGGCGCGTCGCCGGCGTGGTGCTGGCGCCTGTACGCAACGAGCACGGCCCGGCGGCCGAATTCATGAAGGCCAATGGCATGACCGGCGTGCTGATCGACCGTGTGCTGTCCGACGATGCTTTCGACACGGTTTCCGCCGACAGCGCGGCGGCCAGCGCCGAGGTGGCAAGGATGCTGGTTGGCAAGGGCCATCGCCATGTGCTGGTCATCGGCCTCGCCGAGCAGGCGGCGACGGTTCGCGCCCGCCTCGACGGCTTCCGTGGCGAGGCATTGGCGCTCGACCCGTCGATCCGCATCGACGTCATCTTGTCGGAGGTCAGCGTCGAGCCGTTGCGGGCATCGGTGCGCGACTATTTCGAGCGAGGCGAGCGACCGACCGCCGTCTACTCGCTGCTGCTGAAGGGCACGCTGGTCGCGCTTTCCGAATTCCGCCGGCGCGGCTGGCATTGCCCCAACGACATCTCGCTGGTCGGCTTCGACGACGCCGAATGGATGCAGGTGACATGGCCGGCGATCGCCGCCGTGGTGCAGCCGGTGCGGCAGATCGCCAGCGAAGCGATGAACCTTTTGTTTCGCAGGATAGGGGGCGAGGAGGGCCAGCCTACCGCACGGCTCGAGCCCTGCCAGGTTTTGATGCGGGAATCCGTTGGCTCGCCAGGCAACGGCCCGCATTCCGGGGGAGGAGACCGACAGTAGCCCCCATTGTCGAAGACGGAAGGCAGGCGCCGGACCTGGCTGTGGCTCGCGGCGCGCGACATCAACAGGAGGAAGACGATGACAGCATTCGTTCTGAAGATAAATCGATTTACTCTGGCTTTGGGCGTTGCAATGGCGCTCTCGGCCATCTCCGTGGCAAAGGCCGACGACGCCGAATATGGCGTGCTGATGAAGACGCTGGCCAATCCGTTCTGGGGCGCGATGGCCCAAGGCGTCGATGCCGGCGCCAAGGAGGCCGGCGTGAAGATCTTCCAGCAGGCGGCCGAAAGCGACCAGGCGGCCGAGCCGCAGCTGAACCTCTGCAACACCATGCTGGAGCGCAAGCCGGCGGCGATGATCACCGCCGCCATCAACTCGACCAATCTGTTGCCGTGCCTGAAGACGGCGCAGGAGGCTGGCATCAAGATCGTCGATCTCGACAACAATCTCGACCAGGCGGTGCTCGACAAGGAAGGCATCAAGGTCACCTTCCACATCGGCTCCGACAACAATGCCGCCGGCGCGCAAGGGGCGGAATATCTCGTCTCCAAGCTAGGCAAGGACGCCAAGGGTCCGGTGCTGGTGATCGAGGGCTTGTCCGGCAACATCACCGGCGAGAAGCGCGCCAAGGGTTTTGCAGACAAGCTCAAGGAATTGGCGCCTGGATTGCAGATCGTCGCCTCGCTGCCGGGTGACTGGGATCGCGGCAAGGCGGCCTCGATCGCCACCGACACGCTGACGGCGCATCCCGACCTCATTGCCATCTTCTGCGCCAATGACGGCATGGCGCTGGGCGCGGTCGAATCCGTCTACGCCGCCGGCAAGGGTCCGCAGGTGACAATCATCGGCGTCGACGGCAATTCGGATGCGGTCAAGTCGATCAAGGAAGGCCGCCTCAATGCCTCGGTGGCACAGTTGCCCTACCTCGTCGGCAAGCAGGCGGTCGAGAACGTCAAGAAGGCGCTGGCCGGCGACAAGGTCGAGGACAGCATCGCCGTGCCGACCCTGGTGCTGACCAAGGACGTGCTCGACGCCGGCAAGGAGCCGACGCTCGAATATGTGAAATAGTCCTCCCAAGGACTGGGGGTAACTCCCCGAAGGCTGGCGCGGGAGCCCGCGCCAGCCACCTCTTTCAAAGGTGGAAAGATATGTCTCCTGAAATGGCGCGGCCGGGTTTCTGGACCCGGGTGCAGCGCGCATCCGTCGAACGGCTTCACATTCGCCTGGAATCGCTGCTCGTGCTTGTAGCGCTGAGCGCTGTGATGGCGGTATTGTCGCCCTACTTCCTGTCGCTCAGCAATTTCCTGAACATCCTCCTGGCGACATCGACGATCGGCGTGCTGGCCATCGCCGCCACCTTCGTCATCGGCTCGGGCGGGCTCGATCTGTCGCTCGGCTCGGTCATGGGGCTGGCTGGCGTCGCCGGTGCCTTCGTCGCCGTCAATCTCGGCTGGCCTTCGGTGTTCGCGGTCTGCGCCTGCATCATCGCCGGCGGCCTTGCCGGCTACGTCAACGGCCAGCTCGTCACCCGCGCCTTCGTGCCGGCCTTCATTGTCACGCTCGGCATGCTAGGCCTGGCGCGCGGGCTGGCGCTTGTCATCTCGCAGGGCAGGGCGATCTATGGCCTGCCGCCCGAAATCGTCTATATCGGCCAGGGCCGTCCGTTCGGCATTCCGATGCCGGTCATCCTGCTGGTGCTGACGGCCATCGTGGCCCACTGCCTGCTCGCCTACACGCGCTTTGGCCGCCACACGCTGGCGCTGGGTGACAGCGAAGGCGCAGCGCGCGCCGCGGGCATCCGCGTCGAGCATCATCGCCGCATCATCTACACGCTGTCGGGGGCGCTCGCCGGCCTTGCCGGCCTGCTGTTCACCGCCCGCGTCAATGCCGGTGACCCGACCGCTGGCATCAACTACGAGCTGACCGCCATCACCGCCGCCATCATCGGCGGCACCAACCTGTTCGGCGGCCGCGCCTCGATCCTCGGCACCATGATCGGCGCGCTGATCATGGGCGTGCTGCAGAACGGGCTGACGCTGCTGGCGGTGCAATCCTACTACCAGCAGATGGCGATCGGCGCGGTGCTGATCCTGGCCGTCTTCATCGACCAGTACCAGGTGCGGAAGGAGTCACGCGTATGACCCTTCTCACCCTGCAAGGCATCCGCAAGAGCTTTGGCGCGGTCGATGTGCTGCATGGCGTCGACCTCTCGGTCGAGGCCGGCGAGGTGATCGGCCTCGTCGGCGACAATGGCGCCGGCAAGTCGACGCTGATGAAGACCATCACCGGCATCTACCGGGCCGATTCCGGCTCTATCCAGCTCGATGGCAGGGACATCCTGCCGCTCGACCCCGGCCAGCGGCGCCGGCTCGGCATAGAGATGATCTACCAGGACCTGTCGCTGGCCAAGCAGCAGGACGTGGCAGCCAACATCTTCCTCGGCCGAGAGCCGGTGAAGAAGCTGTTCGGCCTGTTCCCGGGCTTTGTCGACAAGGCCGAGATGGATCGCCAGGCAGCGAAGATGATCGAGCGGCTGGGCGCGCATCTGCCGTCCATCAACCGCCCGGTCGGCTCGTTTTCGGGCGGCCAGCAACAGACGGTGGCGATTGCCCGCGCCCTGACCTTCAACCCCAGGCTTGTCATCATGGACGAGCCGACGGCCGCCCTTGCCGTGCGCGAGGTGCAGAGCGTGCTCGACCTTATCCGCCGGCTGAAGTCGGAAGGCATCGCCGTCATCCTGATCTCGCACAGGCTCAACGACGTGCTGGCGGTCACCGATCGCATCGTCGTGCTGCGCCATGGCCGCGCCGAGGCCGATCTCGTCACCGCCAAGACCAACATGAACGAAGTCGTCAGCCGCATCGTCGGCGGCGGCGACACCAGCGCCGCGGCGGCGCACGAACAGAGAGGCTGAGCTGATGAATACCTTCGGACTGCACACCTTCGCCATCGCGCCGGTCTGGGATCTCGACCTGATCGAGCCGCAGATGGAGCGGCTGAAGGGGCTCGGCATCGGTCTGCTCGAAATTCCGCTGCTGCGCCCGGAGGAGATCGACACCAGGCGCACCCGCGCCTTCGCCGAACGGCAGGGTGTCGGACTCATTCCGTCGCTCGGCCTGCCTGGCTCGCTCGATGTGGTGGCGCGGCCGGATGAAGCGCTGGCCTTCCTCGAGCCGGCCTTCGGCGTCTGCGAAGCGGTGGGCAGTGCCGCACTCGGCGGCGTGACCTACGGCACCATCGGTAAGACATCTGGCCGAGCTCCGACCAAGCCCGAGATTGATGGCATGTGCCGCTTCCTCGGACGGGCGGCGAAAGCAGCGAAAGCGCATGGGTTGAAGCTCGGCATCGAGCCCTGCAACCGCTATGAGACGCACTTGATCAATCGCGGCGTCGATGCCGCCGTCATTATCGAGCGCGTCGGCGCCGACAACATCTTCATTCATCTCGACACCTACCATATGCATATAGAGGAGGAGAGTTTCGACGACGGCTTCAAGGCAGCCGCGCCCTATCTCGGCTATGTCCACGTCTCGGAAGCCAATCGCGGCGTGCCGGGGCGCGGCATGCTCAACTGGGCGGCCTGCATGAAGGCCATCGCCGATATCGGCTACACCGGCGCCATCACGCTGGAGAGCATGAACCATGTCGATGTCGACATCGCCGGCGGGCTCGCCGTCTGGCGTCCGGTGGCTGACAATCCGGACGATGTGATTGGTGTCGGCTTACCGTTCCTGCGCGAGGAGGCGAGGAAAGCAGGGCTGACGCTGGGTTAGTCCCCTGCTTGCGGATGAGGAGTTCCAAACGACCGACGCTTACGAGCAGTTTACGACCGTGGACTAGGATTCATTCTGTCTGATTCGCCCGTTCGGTCCACTTGGAAACGTCATGAGCAGAGCCCTCACCTCATTCGCCTTGGTCGCCGTCCTGTCGGCATTGCTCATGGCGCTGAGCCTGGCGGTGGCCAGGCATGGCTATCCGTTCGGCGCGGTCGGTGTGAAACGCCTCGAAGGTATCGCCGATGCCGGGACATTCATTCCGCTGGCCGCCATCTACTTCTTCAGCGCGATGCTGATGATGGTGCTGCCCATCCGCGCCGCCAGCATCGTGCTGACCAATGCGGCGGATGCCCTCTTCTGGACGGTGATCGTGCTGTTCGCCACCATCATCGGGTGCCTTGTCGCCAGATGGGTGTTTGGCCAGCCAGAGGCCCTGCGTGCATTGCTGAACTGGCGATTCCTGTTCGCAGTCGCCGTTGTAGGATGCCATATCGTCATGAACGAACTTCGGCGCAACGTCCTGTTGCGCAGCCTGTTTTTCGTTATCTTCGCCGCCGCGACGCTGGCCTGCCTGTTCTGGTCCTTCGTGATCTGACGACAGGTCCTCAATCTGCCCTCATCGGGTTCCTCGACGGCAAGACCGTGATCCTGCTGACGACACCGCCTGGTCGAAGAGTTACGAGGATTTCTGCTCTGGAGCCGTCCGCATGCACGTGCCGGTCAAGAAAGGCGATGATATTCGCTGCCAAGAGCCATCGGTTTTCCATATATTGGCGAGCAGAACAAAAGAATCGGAGCTCGAGAGTGGCCGCACCAAAAGCAGCGCCTTCACAGGTGGAACTAACCGACCAACCGATATCCGACCGCGCCATCCGTACGGCGAAGAGCGATTGGCTCAACCTCGCAATACGAACGCTGATTACAGATGGCATAGACCAGGTAAAAATCCAGGTCATGGCCAAGAAGCTCAACGTCTCCAGGTCGAGCTTCTACTGGTTCTTCAAAAGTCTCCAGGACCTTCACGATCAGCTTCTGCAGAACTGGCTGAACAATTACACGGCTCCGATCATCGAGCGCGCCATGCGGCCGGCGCCGTCGATCAACCGCGCCATCTTGAATGTCTTCGAATGCTGGGTCGACGAGACGCTTTTCGATCCGAAGCTCGACAACGCCGTGAGATTATGGGCGCGCCGCGAGAAGGCGGTCCGCGCGGTTGTCGAGGAAGCGGACAACAGGCGGGTCGACGCCATCACCGCCATGTATTCCCGATACGGATATGACGCCGAGAATGCGTTGATCCGTGCCAGGGTGCTCTATTTCATGCAGATCGGCCACTACACGCTCGACATCCAGGAGCCGATGGACGCCAGGCTTTCGCATGTTCCGGCCTATCTGCGCGCCTTCAGCGGGCAGGAACCCGAACTGGAGGACATCAAGCATTTCGACGCCTTCGTGGCCCGCGCCGCCGCCCGAAACGGCGAGGTATAGCCGGCTAAGTTTATACCCTGATATTGCGAGCCGCATTCTCCATCCAGGTCCACAGATAGGCCGCAAGGCCGCGGTCGACATGGATGCGCAGTGCCGTCCCATGGCGATAGACGATTGCCTCGATGCCGGCGAAGGATAGCGCGGCGCTGGCGCCGACCTGCTGGGGATCGAGCGTCGTTCCGCGCGCCACAAAGGCATCGACCATCTCGCCGGTCACTTCGAATATATGCAGCCCGGCGCTGATCTCCGTCACCGCGAAACCCTGTCTGTGCCAGCCCGTGGCAATGCCCAAGGGCGTGGTGGATACGGCCAGCAGGCGGTCGCGCGCCAGGCGGATCGTATAGCGGATGCCCTCTGCCAGGCCGAATGCGCCGACAGCCGTTCCATCGAAGCCGGATGCCTCGGCCCAGGCGGCAAGGTTGCCGCTGACCAGGTGTTGGTGCGGGCCGGGGACCGAGCCTATCCTGAGCGCCGGCGCCTCGATGTCAGCGTCTTGCCAGTCCGGCGCCTTCGGCCATTTTTCCGCGAGATTACGCATCGAGCCGGCCTCCTTCTGGATCGAAAGCACAGGGCGCGGATATCGTCGCGCGTGTGACCTTGCCGAGATGCTGGATCTCGATCGTCTCTCCGTGGCGTGCGGCGCCGCGTTGGATCAGGCCAAGCGCCACCGGACGGCCGAGCGCCGGGCTCTGGTAGCTGGAGGTGACGAAGCCGAGGCTGGAAAGCTTGCCGTCGCGGCGTTCGATCCCGTGCGCACCTGTCGGCAGCGGCGCTTCACCGGAGGGCACCGTCAGTCCGACAAGCCTCATCCGGTTGTCGCGGGAGGCCTCCTCGGTGAACAGCGAGCGGCGGCCGACGAATTCGGTCTTGCGCTTGGCGCGTGGGCCCTCGACGCCGAGATCCTGCGGCAGCGTGGTGCCGTCCGTGTCCTTGCCGATGACGATATAGCCCTTCTCGGCGCGCAGGATCATCAGCGCTTCCAAGCCGATCACCACGGCGTCGAAAGCTTGGCCGGCCTCACGCAAACGCTGCCACAAAGGCTCGGCGCGATCGGCGCGGATGGAAATCTCGTAGCTCCGGTCGCCGGTGAAGCTGACACGAGCGACCCGGACGGCGTCGCCGTGATAGACGCCGTGGCCGATCGCCATATGCGGCAGGTCGGCATCGTCGAGCGGCAGGCCCAGTTGCAGCGTTTCGAGCAGCTTCCGGGAATTCGGTCCTGAAACCGTCAGTGTCGCCATCTCGGCGGTGGCATTGTGGATGTAGACTGCGTCGCGGCCGAACCGGTCCTGCCGCCATTCCTCCAGCCGCGCGTGAACAGACGTCACATGCGAGGAGGAGCACGACACGATGAACCGGTGCTCATCCAGGCGCACCAGGATGCCGTCGTCGAAGACCACGCCGTTCTCCGAAAGCATGAAACCGTAGCGGCAGCGGCCTGGTTTCAGCGTCGACATGGTGTTGTAGTAGATGAAGTCGACGAATTCGGCGGCTTTCGGGCCCATCACCTCGATCTTGCCGAGCGTCGAGCCGTCGAAGAGCGCCACCGACTGGCGCGCGCGCCGCGCTTCGTCCTGGATCGAGCGTTCCGCATCGCCGCCGCCGTAATAGGCCGGGCGTAGCCAGCCGCCATATTCCTGGAAAACAGCGCCGTCGGCACGGTGGACGTTTTCCAAGGGCAGCCGGCGCACCGGCGCCATCAACTCACCGTATCGCGCGCCGGCAAAGCTGGCGAGCGGAACGGGCGTGAACGGCGGACGGTATGTGGTGGTCCCGACTTCCGGCACCGTGCGTCCGGTGATCCCGGCCATGACAGTCAGGCCAGCCAGATTGGAGGTCTTGCCCTGGTCGGTCGCCATGCCGAGGGTGGTGTAGCGCTTCAAATGCTCGACCGAGACGAAATTTTCCCGCGCCGCGAGCTCGATGTCCTTCACGGTGACGTCGTTCTGGTAGTCGATCCAGATGCGCCCCTTCGAGCCCGGCACCGGCCATGCGGCGACAACGCCGCCGGTCGCTTCCGGTCCCGTGCTGCGCGGCGGCGTCGCTTGCGTTTGGCCAAGGGATGCCACGGCGTTGCCGGCGCTTGCCAACACCTCCGTCAGCGAAACCGCCCCGGCGGCGGCGCCAGCGACAGCAATTCCCTCGACCGGGTCGCCCGGCAGGAAGGCAGCGCGCGCCTCGCTCCAGGCCAGCTTGCCCTTGGCCTGGCAGAAGAGATGGATGGTCGGCGTCCAGCCGCCGGAGACCAGCAGGCTGTCGGCATCGAGCCTTGTGCCATCGTCCAGCGTCACGCCTTCGACGCGCAGCCTGCCACGCGCCGCAGTGACGCTGCGCCCGGTGATCTGCCGCACGCCGGCGGGCATGGCGGGGGTTCCGTTCGGGCGGACATCGACCAAAGTGACGTCAGCGCCGGCACCGGCCAGTGCGCCGGCAACCTCGTAAGCGCTGTCATTGTTGGTGGCGACAACGACGCGGCGGCCGACCAGCACCGCGTGACGCTTGAGATAGGCGAGCGCTGCGTCCGCCGACATGATGCCCGGCAAATCATTGTTGGCGAAGGGCAGCGGCCGCTCGATGGCACCGGTCGCCAAAACGATATGGCGTGGCCTGACCCGCCACAGCGTGTCCGGGCGCCCGTCGAGATGGCGCTGGTTCAGCCCGACCAGATTGTGGTCGTAGATGCCAAAGGCCGTGGTTGACGGCAACACGCGATGGCCGCCATTGACGAGGTCACGAACCGTCTCCTCGACCCAGGTGGCGGCGAGCTTGCCGTCGATCCCGCCGGCGCGATGCCCAAGCGATCCGCCGGGCGTGTGCTGGTCATCGACCAGCATGACGGAGAGCCCGGCACTGGACGCAAGTTTCGCCGCGGCAAGTCCGCCGGGTCCCGCACCCACCACCAGCACGTCGCAATGCGCGTTGATCTGGTCGACCCGGCCCGGCGATGTCCAATCCGCATCCGCCTTGCCCAGTCCCGCCATGGCGCGGATGCGCGGCTCGAACATGTGCCAGTCCGGCCACATGAAGGTCTTGTAGTAAAACGCCGCCGGAATGAAGCGCGAGAAACGGTCAAGGAAGACGTTGCGGTCGGCAAGCGCGTTGGGCGTAGCGTTGACGCTCCTGGCGATTAACCCTTCTCTCGCCGGCTCGGTCGTGGCGCGTGTGTTGGGCGTCGAGGCGACGTTGCCGCTGACATCGACCAGCGCGTTCGGCTCCTCGACGCCGGCGCCCCAGATGCCGCGCGGCCGGTGATATTTGAAGCTGCGGCCGACCACAGCGACATCGCCGGCCAGTAGCGCCGAGGCGATGGTATCGCCGGCAAAGCCATGCACGGTGCCGCCGTCGAAGCTGAATTGGATCGGGCTGGAACGGTCGATGGCGCTGCCGCCGGAGGGGAGACGCGAGGCGCTCACGCCGCGTGCTCCGCGCCGAGTGCGGTTGAGGACAGCACCTTGTGCGTGACGGTGTCACGTTCCATGACGAAGAACTCGCTGCAATTCATGTGAACCCAGATTTCGCGCGTCGTGCCCTTCGGGTTGCCGCGCATGTACAAATAGTTTGCCCAGCGATCGATGGGCACGTCGGTGCCATCCGGGCGGACGTTGCCGGCCTCGCCGCCATAGTGGAATTCGGTCTCGTCGCGCGGACCGCAGAACGGGCAGGGGAAGAGCTGCATGGGAACCTCTAGTCTTGGTCTTTATGCATGTCGTTGCTCCAAAACCGCTGCGCACTTTTGGGCGACATGACTAATGCGCGATGCCGGAGCCGGCCGCCTCGTCGATAAGCCGCCCGGTGGCGAAGCGATCCAGGTCGAACGGACGACTGATGTCGTTGTGCTTGCCGGTCGCCAGCAATTGCGCCAGCAGCGTGCCGCCGGCGGGAATGGCCTTGAAGCCGCCCGTGCCCCAGCCGCAATTGAGGAACAGGCCGGGCAGCGGCGATTCGCCGATGATCGGCGAGGAGTCCGGCACCACGTCGACGATACCCGCCCATTGCCGCATCAGCTTCAACTGGCCAAAGATCGGGAACATCTCCAGCAGGCCGGCGATCACCGTCTCCAGCGTTGGCAGGTTGCCGCGCTGCGCATAGGATGGGATGCGATCGAGCCCGCCGCCGATAACGATTTCGCCCTTGTCCGACTGGCTGACATAGACGCCCGTGCCGGGCGACAGCACCACCGTGTCGAGGATTGGCTTGACCGGCTCGGAGACGCAGGCCTGCAGCGCATAGGAATTGATCGGCAGGCGGAACCCCGCCTTGGCCGCCAGCACCGACGAATGCCCGGCCACCGCCATGCCGATACGGTCGGCCCGGATCGCGCCACGCGTCGTCTGGATGCCGCGGCAGCGGCCGCCCTCGACGATGAAATCGGTGATCTCGCAATTCTGGATGATGTCGACGCCAAGCCGGCTCGCCGCCCGTGCATAACCCCACGCCACCGCGTCGTGGCGCGCCGTGCCGGCCCGGCCTTGCCATATGCCGCCGAAGACCGGAAAGCGCGCATCCGGCGAAAAATTGTAGATGGGCGCCACTCGCCGCACATCGTCCGGCGAGAACAGCTCGGCATCGATGCCGTTGATCTGCATGGCGTTGACGGTGCGCGCGCCGACTTCCATCTCGGCTGTGCTGTGGCAGAGGTTGACCATGCCGCGCTGCGACAGCATCACATTGTAGTTCAGGTCCTTCGACAGCCCCTCGTAGAGCCGGTGCGCCAGGCCGTAGAGCTCGACGCTTTCGGGATAATAGTAGTTGGAACGCACGACCGTCGTGTTTCGGCCCGTATTGCCGCCGCCGATCCAGCCTTTTTCCAGCACCGCAACGCGGCTGATGCCGTGATTCTTGGCCAGATAGTAAGCTGTCGCCAGCCCATGGCCGCCGCCGCCGATGACGATCGCGTCATAGGACGGCTTCGGTTCGGGCGAGCGCCAGGCCGGCTGCCAGCCGGTCTGGCCGGCCAGACCCTCCTTGAAGAGCGATAAAGCGGAATAGCGTCGTGTCATGGAGTGCTGGACGAGCCTGATTTCGGAAGGAATGAAGACGGATCATTGCACGGACTTTTGCGTCCGTGCCACCTGTTTGAGCGGTCATGCCCGCATCTTTATGCCTTTGGGATCGTACGGCGAGGCGGCGATGACCCGTGCACCGCGTTCGACGCCGACAATGTGGGTGGTGAGCGCCGTGCCGACGGCGCACGAGTCGCGGTCGACCATGGCCATGGCAAGGCTCTTGCGGACCGTGTAGCCGTAGCCGCCCGAGGTGATGAAGCCGGCGAGCGAGCCCTTGTTCCAGATAGGCTCATAGCCACTGGCATCAGCATCGATCGCGTCGATCTCCAGCGTCGCCAGCATGCGTACGGCCCCGGCCGCCTGTTCGCTTAGCGCAACGTCGCGCCCGACGAAGTCACCCTTGTCGAAGGCGATCCAGCGGTCCATGCCGGTCTCGGCCGGCGTGTAATCTTGGGTGAATTCGCGCGACCAGATGCCAAAGCTCTTCTCCAGCCTGAGCGAATTGACCGCGCCAAAGCCGTATTCGGTGACGCCCAGATCCTTGCCGGCCGCCATCAGCGCGCGCCGCAGCGTCGCATGTTCGTTCGCCTGGCAATGAATCTCGTAGCCAAGTTCGCCGACAACCGAGAGCCGGCCTACCTTGGCCCGCATCAGCCCAACGTCCAATGTCTTGCAGGCCAGCAAGCCCAAGGCCTCGTGCGAGACATCCTGATGTGTCAGGCGCTCCAGAAGCTTGCGCGAGTTGGGGCCGGCCAGCGAGAAGCCGACCACCGCGTCCGAGATGTCGCGGACGCTCACGCCTTCGGAAAGGTGCTTTTCGAACCAGCGCATGTGCCACTGGCGCAGGTAATAAGACCCCATGATCCACCAGGTGCCGTCGCCCCAGTTGAAGACAGTGAGGTCGCCCTTGAGCTTGCCGTTTTCGCCCAGCATCGGCGCGAGCTTGGCGCGTCCTGGCTTCGGCGGCGCACAGGCAAGCACCCTATCGAGCCAGGCCTGCGCCCGCGGCCCGGCAATCTCGTAGCGCGAGAAGGCCGTGATATCGAGGAGGCCGACGCCTTCGCGCACTTTCCGGCATTCCTCGCCGACGATGTCGAAGGCATTGGAGCGCTTGAGTGCAGGCGTCTCGACAAAGCCTTTCGGCGCGAAATAGAGGGGCACTTCCATTCCCCAGGAACTGCCCCATCGCGCGCCCGCCGCGTCCATTGCGTCATGCGCTCCGGCGGTCTTGAGCGGCCGTCCCGCCGGCAACTGCTCGTTGGGATAGCTCATGATGAAGCGGCGCGAATAGAACTGGCCGGTCGTCTGCTTGATATATTCGCGGTTGGAGGCGAAGTCGCCGTAGCGGGCGATGTCCATGCCGTAGACATCGGCTTCCGGCTCGCCATGGATCATCCATTCAGCGAGCGACTTGCCGACGCCGCCACCTTGCAGGAAGCCGGCCATGACGCCGCAGGCCACCCAGTAGTTGGGAACGCCGCGCACCGGGCCGACCAGCGGATTGCCGTCCGGCGAGAAGGTGAAGGCGCCGTTCACCCAGCGCTTGATCCCGGCCGTCTCCAGGCACGGATAGCGGCTGAAGCCGAGCGCCAGTTCGTCGGCGATGCGGTCGGTGTCTTCCTGGATCAGTTCGATGCCGTAGTTCCACGGCGCGCCGTCCATGTTCCAGTGCTTGTGGTTGGTCTCGTAGATGCCGAGCAGCAGACCCTTCTGCTCTTGGCGCATATAGGTGAAGCCTTCGAGATCGACGACCATCGCCAACTCGCGGTCCAGTGCCTGGATTTCGGGCAGCGCCTCGGTGACCAGATAATGGTGCTCCATCGGGGACACCGGCAGATCGATGCCGGCCATCCTGCCGACCTGCTTGGCCCACAGGCCGCCGGCATTGACGACGTGCTCGGCAACGATCGTGCCCTTCTCGGTCACCACATCCCAGCTGCCATCGGCGCGCCGGTTCAGCTCCAGCACCCGATTGTGCTCGATGATGTCGGCGCCGCGCTGCTTCGCTGCCTTGGCGTAGCCGTGCACTACGCCCGAAGGATCGATATGGCCCTCCCGCTCGGCATAGAGGCCACCCAGTATGCCGTCGGTGTTGAGGATGGGGCAATGATGCTTGATTTCGTCGACGCCAATCAGGCGGACGTCATCGATACCCATCGTCTGGAAGACCCGGTAAGAGGCCTGAAGCCATTCCCAGCGCTCCGGCGCCGACGCCACCGAGATGCCGCCGGTCATGTGCATGCCGATGTTCTGGCCGGATTCCTTCTCGACCTCGGAGAGCAGGTCGATCGTGTAGCTCTGCAAGGCGGCGATGTTGGGATCGGCGTTCAGCGCATGGAAGCCGCCGGCCGCGTGCCAGCTCGATCCGGCGGTCAGGACTTCGCGCTCGACAAGCGCGACATCGCGCCAGCCGAACTTGGCCAGATGGTAGAGCACCGAGGCTCCAACCACGCCGCCGCCGATAACAACTGCCCGGTAATGGGATTTCATCCTGTTGTCCTCCACCCGACTATCGCGGGCACCGTATCGACATTGTACATCTGTGTCTAGACGACTATGGACAATTGTGTACAGAGCCAATAGTGTCAGGCTGGAACGATGCTTCAGGGGTGCTGCGATGCTCGACGGCCCGAAAGTTGACGTGAGACATGCAAGGCGGCGTGGCCGTGGTGCGCCCGGCGACAAAGGTGCACCGTCCCGCTCTCCCGATTACCGTCACTTGCGCAATTCGTTCCTGCCGCAGCCGGTCTTCTCCTCCGACCAGGTCGAGGCGATCCACGGCACGGCGCTGCGCGTGCTTGAGGAACTCGGTATAAAGGTGCTGCTCCCCGAAGCGCGGCAGGTTTTCAAAGCCGCCGGTTGCCTCGTCGACGAAGAGACCCAGATGGTCCGCATCGGCCGCGATGTGGTCGGGGCGGCGTTGCTGTCGGCGCCGAAATCCATCTCCGCGAAAGCAGGCGACCGTGCCCGCGACCTCGTCTTCGAGCTTGGCGTCATGACATTCACGCCCGGCTGCGGCGCGCCCAACGTGACCGATCTCGATCGCGGGCGCCGCGCCGGAAACCTGGCGGATTTCGAGGACCTCGTGCGCCTCGTGCACTCCTTCGACGTCATGCATGTGCACGGTCCGTGCGTGGAGCCGCAAGATGTCGAGATGTCGCTCCGGCACTACGCCATGATGCGGGCGCAGCTCACCCTGTCCGACAAGTTTCCGTTCGTTTTCGCACGCGGCACACCGCAGTCCGAGGACAGTTTCGAAATGCTTCGTCTGGCGCGTGGCCTGTCGGTGGACGAGTTCCGCGACAAAGTTCACTGCTACACGGTCATCAACACCAATTCGCCGCGCCAGCTCGACATTCCGATGGCGCAGGGCATCATCGATTTCGCCAGGGCGGGGCAGGTCTCGATCATCACGCCGTTCTGCCTTGCCGGCGCCATGGCGCCGATCACCGTGGCCGGCGCGCTGACGCTGCAGCATGCCGAGGCGCTGGCCGGCATCGCGCTGGCGCAGCTCAGCCGGTCCGGCGCGCCGGTGATCTACGGCAGCTTCTCGTCCAACGTCGACATGAAATCCGGCGCGCCGGCCTTTGGCACGCCGGAGCATGTCAAGGCGACGCTCGGCGCCGGGCAAATGGCGCGGCATCTCGGCCTTCCCTGGCGCGCTGGTGGCGGTAGCGCTTCCAACACCTCCGACGCGCAGGCGGCGCATGAAACGCAGTTCGCGCTGTGGGGCTCGGTGCTGGCCGGCGCCACCGTGCTGATCCATGCGGCGGGCTGGCTTGAAGGCGGCCTCAGCGTCTCCTTCGAGAAGATGATCACCGACATCGAGGCATTGCAGACGGTCGCCGAACTCTTCGACAAACCAGGCGGAAACGATGCCGACATCGGCTTCGATGCGATCGCCGAGGTTCAGCCTGGCGGCCATTTCTTCGCTGCCCAGCACACGATGGAACGCTATCGCACCGCGTTCTACGAACCGCTCGTCGCCGACTGGTCGAATTTCGGCAACTGGACGCAATCGGGTTCGAAAACCGCGACTGAACGCGCCAACGGAGTCTGGAAAAAGCGGCTGGCCGAATTCGTTCCCCCCGCATCGGCGGTCGCGACGGCGGATGTGCTCGACCAATTCATCGCGCGCCGAACGGCTGAAGGCGGCGCCGTACCCGTTTCCTGATCCGTCCGCTGATCGAAGCGGAGCTCGATCGCATGAGCCAGTGGTCGCATCAGCCACGAGGTTGCGACCATGAGCATGCTTTCCCGCGCCGCAATTGTCTGTCAAATACCCACTTCACATAGACAGCGCCGCGCGGCGAGCTCCCAGGGAAGACAGACATGACCCAGTTTCGGAAAAACCTCATCGATGGCGAATGGGTGGGCGACGCCGGTTCCCGCAACATCAATCCGTCCAATCTCGACGATGAGGTCGGCGAATACGCTTCGGCAGGGCCGGAACAGGCCAGGCAGGCCATTGCGGCGGCGAAGGCGGCCTTTCCGGCCTGGTCGCGCTCGGGGCTACTGGCGCGCCATGCCGTGCTGAAGAAGGCGGCGGACGAGATCACCGCGCGCAAGGATGAGATTGGTAGGTCCCTGGCGCGCGAGGAAGGCAAGACGCTGGCCGAGGGCATCGGCGAGACCATCCGTGCCGCGCAGATCTTCGATTTCTTTGCTGGCGAGACCCTGCGTCTGGCGGGCGAATTGATTCCGAGCGTGCGTCCAGGCGTCGGTGTCGAAATCACCCGCGAAGCGGTCGGCGTGGTAGGCATCATCACGCCGTGGAATTTCCCGATCGCCATCCCGGCTTGGAAGATCGCGCCGGCGCTGGCCTACGGCAACACCATCGTCTTCAAGCCGGCCGAACTGGTTCCCGAAAGCGCCTGGACCATTGTCGACATCCTGCATCGCGCCGGCCTGCCGAAGGGCGTGCTCAACCTCGTCATGGGCAAGGGTTCGGTTGTCGGCCAGGCCATGCTCGACAGCCCCGACCTCAATGCCATCACCTTCACCGGCTCTGTCGGCACCGGCAAGCGGGTCGCTGCGGCAAGCGTCGAGCATATGCGCAAGTTCCAGCTCGAAATGGGCGGCAAGAACCCGCTCGTGGTGCTTGACGATGCCGACCTCTCAGTCGCGGTCGACTGCGCCATCAATGGCGCGTTCTTCTCGACGGGACAACGCTGCACGGCGTCATCGCGGCTGGTTGTGACCGACGGCATCCACGACCGTTTCGTGGATGCCCTCAAGGACCGCATGAGCAAACTGGTGATCGGCGATGCGCTGGATGCCAAGACGCAGATCGGCCCGGTCGTCGACCAGAGCCAGCTGAAGCAGGATGAGGACTATATCGCCATCGGTCGCCAGGAAGGCGCCGAGCTCGCCTTCGGCGGCGAGCGGCTCGATCGCCAGACGCCGGGCTTCTATCTCCAGCCGGCGCTGTTCACCGGCAGCACCAACGCCATGCGCATCTCGCGCGAGGAGATTTTCGGGCCGGTGGCGAACGTCATCCGCGTCAAGGACTACGATGAGGCATTGAACGTGGCCAACGATACGCCGTTCGGGCTGACCTCCGGCATCTGCACGTCCAGCCTCAAGCATGCGACGCATTTCAAGCGCAATTCGGAGGCGGGCATGGTCATGGTCAACCTGCCGACGGCGGGCGTCGACTTCCATGTTCCCTTCGGTGGGCGCAAGGGATCGAGCTACGGTCCGCGCGAGCAGGGCCGCTACGCGGCGGAGTTCTACACAACGGTGAAAACCGCCTATACATTTGCCGGCTAATCATATGGTGGAGAAAACCCCCGCCGCTGGCCTGACCTGGCTCAACCCGCCGCCGCACCATGCGGCGGTTGGCAATACACACCATGTGCGCACCGGCAAGGAAACCGACTTCTGGCGCGAGACCTTCTATGATTTCTGGCGCGACAACGGCCACTTCCTCCACCAGTCGGTCGAGGGTGATTTCAGCGCCGAGGTCACGGTCAGGGGGAACTACGAGGTGCTCTACGACCAGGCCGGGCTGATGATCAGATTGAGCGAGACGCATTGGATCAAGGCAGGCATCGAATACACCGATGGGCTGATGTACTTTTCCGTCGTCGTCACCAACGACGCCTCGGACTGGTCGCTGGCCACCATTCCGGCAGATCCCAACGGCGTCAGGATCCGGCTGACCCGCCACGCGGAGACGATCCGCGTCCAGTATCTCAGCGCGGCCGATGGCCACTGGAAACCGGTGCGTCTCGCCTATTTCCCACCGTCGAAAACAGTCGATGTCGGCATGATGTGCTGCTCGCCGCAGCGCGAGGGTTTTGAAGTGACCTTCGCGGATTTCTCGGTCGGCCCGCCAATCCCGCGCGATCTTCACGACTGAGGCAGACCACCCGGTTCAGCGCGGTTTTCCTTGCCGCGCCGGCAGGCTTCGCCAAGGCCATATTCCCGATCAGAATTCGGCGCAACGTCGTTGCGCCGTCGACACTTCGCAGTGCTCTCCACCGCGAGGCGGTCTCTTGCGCTCGATTTTGCATATTGTAAGATTGGATCCAATTTTGGCCGCTGGTAGGTTTTGCGAGGAGGAGCGGAAAAATGACGCATTGGCAGGGTGTGTTTCCGGCGGTCACGACCAAGCTGGAACAGGACGGCTCCATCAATCCAAGGCGACGCAGGCGAGCATCGACCGCCTGATCGCCAATGGTGTCTCGGGCATCATCGTGCTGCCGATGCTGGGCGAGAACGCATCGCTGCAGCCTCGGGAGCGGGAAGCCGTCGTGCGGGCCGCCAAGGAGGTTGTCGCCGGTCGCGTTCCACTGCTTTCCGGCCTCGCCGAGATTTCGACCGCCAATGCCGTCACTAGCGCCCGTAAATACCAGGACTTCGGCGCCGAAGGCCTGATGGTGTTTCCAAGCCTTGGCTACAGGACCGACCCGCGCGAGACGGCCGCCTGGTACAAGGCGATCGCCGGCGCCAGCGACCTGCCGATCATGATCTACAACAACCCGATCGCCTATGGCGTCGATGTCACGCCCGACATCCTGAAGGTGCTGGCGGACTGCCCGACGCTCGTGGCGGTCAAGGAAGAAACGGGTGACGTGCGCCGCGTTACCGACATGTTCATCGCGCTGGGCAACCGCTTCGATATCTTCTGCGGCGTCGACGACCAGATCGTCGAAAGCATGTCACTCGGCGCCACCGGCTTGGTGTCCGGCATG
The DNA here is from genome assembly GCF_020616515.1 of Mesorhizobium sp. PAMC28654. GTDB lineage: Bacteria > Pseudomonadota > Alphaproteobacteria > Rhizobiales > Rhizobiaceae > Mesorhizobium. The sequence goes on along the minus strand of NZ_CP085135.1, from coordinate 3,239,666 downwards.
ACCAATGCGTGGCCCAGGGAATGCGTGGAGATCTTCAATCTGTGCGCGGCCGGCAATTTCGCCGGGGCGCGCGATCTCTACCGCATCATGACGCCATCCCCCATCTCGATACGCACGTGAAGCTTGTCCAGTACATCAAGATGGCCGAGCATCTTGTCTATGGCGCGCCGGAATGGACCCGGGCGCCGCGCCTGCTGCTAGCTAGTTGGCGAGGAACGCGAGCGTGTCATTGCCACCATCAAGACGGCGATCGAGCAGCTCAAGCAGGCATAGGCCTGCCCGGCGCGGTGTCTGGCCGCGTTGGAGATGGCATCCCTCGAAGAACAGGAAATGGATCCGGGAACGCCGCATGCCCCCAGCCAACAGGCCGCTCCAGCGCCAGACCGTCACGGCTATGGTCGCCGAATACATCGCCGCCAGGATCATCGGCGGCGATTATCCTGGCGGGCACCAGATCCGTCAGGAGGCCATTGCCGCCGAACTCGGCGTGAGTCGCATTCCCGTGCGCGAGGCGCTTCTGCAACTGGAGGCCGATCGTCTGGTCGTCATCCGCACGCATCGTGGCGCGATGGTCTCGGAACTGTCAGCGGACGATGCGGTCGACCTGTTCGATGCGCGGCTTCTGCTCGAGCCTTTCCTGGTCGAGAAGGCGATTGCGCGCGTGTCCGACCAGGAGATTGCCACGGCCGAGACAGCGATGCGCGCCTATGAAGCCGCCATTGGCCGGGGCGACGATCCGAGGGAACTCAGCCGCCTCAACTGGGCATTCCACACCACCTTGCTGGAACCGTCCATGCGGCCGCGCTCGATGGCCGTCGTCCAGACGCTTTTCAGTTCCGCCGACCGCTATCTGCGCCTGCAGATCGAGCCCGCCAAGGCCCAGGCAAAGGCCCTCCAGGAGCATCGCGAAATCTTCGAAGCCTATCGCCGCAGGCAGGCCGACGAGACGTCGCTGCTGCTCAGGAGGCATGTCGCCTACGCCGTCGATGAAATTGTCAGCCAGCTAAGGCGTGGCGAGGCCGCTGCCTGATCGTTGATCCCCGGGGCACTGAAAGAATACCTTCCACAAGCTGGAACAGGAGCGTAAAGCGGAGCGGGGGGCATTTGCGCTGAGGGTACGCGCTCATGCAGTCAGACGAGCCGATTTTTCTTTTCTACACCTCGTTCTTCGGTAGACCTGTGGACGTCGCGGCCATTCCACGCTGCCGGTGCGATGGAGCGTCGACCGCCGCCATCTCTCCGACGCGACGGCAGTGATCTTCCATCTTCCGGATTTTCGCGAGATACGCGACGCCCGCAAATATCCCGGCCAATATTGGGTGGGCTGGTCGATGGAAAGCCGGGAGAACTACCCCCTGATGGCCGCCCCCGGGTTCATGCGGAATTTCGACATCACGATGACCCATGAATCCGGGTCGGATGTCTGGCGGCCCTACCTGCCGGACTCAAAATGGTGGGAGGCTGCGCAAGGAGGTTCCCGGCCAGCGAAAACCGAAAGCGTCCCCGTCGCGCATTTCCAATCCGCTGCGATCGATCGCAGCGGCCGTATCGCATTCGCGGCAGAACTTGCCCGGCACATCGGGATCGATTCCTATGGGCGGCATAATCCCACTCGAACGATCAAGGGACCTGATCTTGGCCGGCAAACGAAGGTCGAAACCATTGCGCGGTATCGGTTCTGCCTTGCCCTGGAGAATTCGATCTCGCCGGACTACGTGACCGAGAAAATATATGACCCGCTGATTGCTGGCACTGTGCCGGTCTATCTCGGCGCCCCGAATGTCGACGAATTCGTGCCTGCCAACTCATACATCAATGCCTCGGCCTTCAGCAGCCCCGCGGATCTCGCCTCTTACCTTCATCATCTGATCGAAACGCCGCAAGCCTATGAAGCTTATTTCGCCTGGCGCGCGAACCCGCTGCCTGAGTGTCTGGCCAGGCGCATTCAGGGACTGAACGCGTCGGCGGAGTGTCGTTTGGTGGCGCTTGTGCATCAACGCATGCGCGAACGGCATAGCCCGCCGTCGGACCGGCCATCGCTGCCGTTTGGCCGCATCGCTTTCCTGCGGACCAAGCTGAGACGCTGGCGGAAGGCCCTTGGCTGAACCCGGCCTCGCATCGGGCCGCTTCACCAGGGCACGTGGAATATCTCCAGCTTGGGAAGTCCGACCGGCCTGATGCCGAGGTCATTGGCGAGAGCGCCAAAACCTTCCGTCTCGATGAGATCGCGATAGGGAATTTCGGGAAAACGAAGGCCGCCTCGGTGCAAGGCCGCGTCAACAAGGAGCATCGTGCCGCCGACGCCATCGAGCCCGATGATGTCGAGATGCCTGACGTCGCTGAGATAGAGACGGTTTGGCGATGTCGAGGGTGGTTGGTAGAGGCCGCCACGTATGAGGCGATAGTAGCGATAGTCCTTGTCGAACCTGGTCGCGACAAAAGTGTTGAGGTCGAAGCTGCCGCCACGGGCGATCTTGACACAATTGGGAACGGCGATGCGGTGCCCGGTTCCGATCAGCTGGTTCACGACGTCGCCGGGAAACCGCCAGACGTCGATATCAATCCACAGCGCCCAGTCGTCGTCGCCGTCCAGCCCATGGTCGATGAGATGGTTTCGCACCTTGGCGATGGCGCCGCGCCTTACCCGCTGGTGCCTTGGTTTCGCGCGCTTTTCCCGGTCAAGGCTCGTTCCCAGATGTTTGCGTAGCAGTTTGATTCCGCGATATTTCTCGCGGATGGCGGCCGTCGCCTCCTGCAGCTTTTCCCAGCTTCCGTCCGTGCTGTCGCCTTCGCAGAACACCAGCTTGATCCTGTCCCTGGGATAGTCGAGCGCTTGCAACGTATCGAGAAACGGCCGGATATGATCCGCCGCGTCGCGAAGCGGCACCAGAATGGCAATGTTCGGCCCCGTGGGTCCTGGTGATGCCAGCGCTCCCGGACTGACACTGCTCTTGGCGGTGACTTCGTCGAGACAGGCGCCGCGCGTCAACTGGTGCCGGAGCCGATAGGCGCGCGTTCGGATCTTGTCCCACAATCGTGGTGGCGGCGGTGCCTTCCACCATGTGCCCGCCCAGTGGTGGATCGACAAGGTCGGCCCTCGGGATTGGCTGTCGGCACGCCCCGCCGAATCGACGGGGCAAAACAGGCTGGAGGGGTGTATGGAGAAAGCCGCCTGGTCATCGTAGCCGCGTTGCGCCGACGTCAGCATGCACGGTCCCGTGGCGTCGATCGCTTCCTTGGCATTGACCAGTCCGGGTAGCAGCGACAGCACGTGAAGCCAGAACGGATGCCGGGGTGGGCTCGCTATCGTGCCGTTGAAGATCAGATAGGGCAGGCCGCGAAAATTCGCTTGGACCAACGCATGCGAATCCGGCTCCTTGCAAACCACGATCCGCTCCTCGCCCATGATCGGATCGAAGGGCGCCGCGCATTCGCAGTCGATGTCGGCGTAGACCCCGCCGAAATGATGGAGAAGCATGTAGCGTCCAGCATCAGCGCGAAGTACGCCATGTGGATAGCTGCAATAGACAGGCAGGAAGTGAGGATAGTGTTCGGCCACGAATTCCAGGAGTTTACGGTCGCTCCAGAACATCATCGTCCAGTCGGGATGATGTTTATTCCAGCTCTCAATATAACCCTGAAACCGGGTCGGGACGTTGTCGGTCTTCCACGTCTGATGCAATATTGGTGGAATCATCGGCAGTCCATCGACCTTTGATTAAATTTTGACCCTCGAGAGTAACCTAAGGTTTATCTGGCGGCATCGTCCAGTCCTAATCCGCGGCGCATGGCATTGCGGATGGCTTCAGGGCCAAAGCGCGCCCACACTGCCTCGTGCGCACGCATGCGCTGACGCGCAAGGCGGTCGCGATCCCTGCAAAGGGCGACGGCCGCGTCCGTAAGGCCTTCATCCGATTCCGAGAGGAGCACCTCATCACCATCAATGAGGTCGAGGCCTTCGGCCGCCAGCGGGGTCGCAATCACCGGAACGCCCCAGGCCATCGCTTCGAGCAGCTTGATGCGCGTGCCACCGCCGCTTGAAAGTGGAACGATGGTCAGGTGCGCGCTCTTCAGCAGCGGCGTCAGATCGCTAGGGCTCTCGACCAGCGTAATGCCTGGCAGTTCCGCCAGGGCTTCGACCTTTGGCTGGGGCGCACGACCCGCGATGATGAGCCTGGCATCCGGTAGTGCCGTGCGGATGCCGGGCAGGATGGTGCCGGCAAGTCGCATGGCGGCATCGACATTCGGCTCGTAGCCGAGATGCCCGACGAACAGGATGACCGGAAAGCCGTTGCCGGTCGTGGCCTGCGCCGGCAAGGCCGACGGAATGTCCTCGGCGCGAGGGATGCCGTTCGGCACGACATCGATCGGCACGCGATGCCGGGCATGAGCGTTCAGTTTTTCGCGATCTTGGCTGGAACAGACCCAGACCCTGTCGACGATCGAAAGGGCTTTTCTTTCGAGGCGTCTGAGCCCGGACGCACCTGTGACGGCGGACAGCCCCCGAGCGTTCCGCCGCAACTGTCCCGCGAGATCGGACTCGACATTGTGCATGTCGAGAATCAGCTGGCTGGCCAGCGGTCGCAAAGGGTGGAGCAGCTTGAACAGCGCAATGCCCTCGACCACGATGGTGTCTGGGCGAAACGTTCGGACCAGAGCTTCGAGGCGCGTCAGGGCGGAGCGCGAGATTCGGTTCTCGCCGGCCATCCTCCACCAGCCGATCGAGCTTGTCTGGGCCTCCCCCTCGATCGCAAGCGCTACCGTATGGATCAGGGGATCGAGTGGTCGCGATGGGTCGGTCTGGGGCCGGACCGAGACCAGGCAGACCGGCCCGTATTCGGCGGCCAACTCGGCGTTGCGGTAATTTCTGAGATCCGCGCCAGAGACAGGTGGAAAGGCTGGCTCGTGGCACACTATCAATGTCCGCGTTTCTTTGCTCGGACTCGGGATTGGCAATCTATCTGGCCTTCCTGTCGTGTCTTCGATGCGAGTTCGGGAGCGATACTGCAAGGCCTTCAGCCCTGGCAATGCCCTTGTGTTCACAAACGGCACGCATCGCGCCAGCGATGTGCTTCACTGCCGGGACCAGGCCAGCCAGCGCTGCGACAGCCGCATCCAGAAGGGCGTGAGCCTTGTCCGCCTGTAGGCGTCTCCAGCCATCTTGATCCCTTCGGCCTGCGTCGGGAAGGGATGGATGACATCGGCCAGCGCACGCAGCCCCATGCCAGAGGTGATGGCGAGTGACACCGCGTTGATCATTTCGCCTGCATGGCTGGCGACGACCGTCGCGCCGAGTATGCGGTCGGATCCTTCCTTGACGTGAACCTTGACGAACCCCTCTTCCTCGCCGTCCATCACCGCGCGGGCGACATCGTGCATCAGCACTGTATAGGTCTTGACCGGGATGCCGTTCTTGCGTGCCTGCGCTGGATAAAGTCCGACATGGGCGATCTCCGGATCGGTATAGGTACACCACGGAACGACCAGCTCGCTCAGCCTCTTGCGACCGAAAAACAGCGCGTTCCGCACAACGATGCGGGCGGTTGCCTCGGCGGTGTGGGTGAATTTGTATTCGAGACAGACGTCGCCCGCCGCATAGACCAGCGGGTTCGTGGTCCTGAGATAGTCGTCCACCTTGATGCCGTTGGCGTCGTATGCCACCCCGGCATTTTCCAGGTCGAGACCGTCGACATTGGGCGAACGGCCGATGCCGGTGACGATCTCGTCGACGGAAATCGTCGTGGTGTCGTCGTCGCGCACCAGGTCGGCGAGCTTCTTCCCACCTTCCGTGCGCACCGCCACCACTTCGGTGTTGAGGCGAACTTCCACCCCCTCGCGCGCCAGCGCGTCCGAAAGGATCTGGGCGGCGTCGCGTTCTTCACCAGGCAGGAACATCGGATCGCGCTGCGCCAGGATGACCTTTGCTCCCAGAAGGCAGAAGGCCTGCGCGGCTTCGCAGCCGAGCGGTCCGCCGCCGATGACCAGCAGCCTTGGCGGAAGGTCCACGAGGTCGAACGCGTTTTCATTGTCGAGATATCCGGCCTCGACCAGCCCAGGGATCGCCGGCAGGCTCGGGCGGGCTCCCGTCGCGACCAATGCCCTCCTGAAATGCAGCGTCTTGTCCGCGACCGCGACCGTGTCCCGCCCGGAGAATCGCGCCTCGCCGAAGTAGAGGTCTATGCCCTCGGACGCGATCGTCTGGGCGCTATCGGCGCGGCCGATCCGCTGCCGGATTTGCCGCATTCTCGTCATCGCCCGCTGAAAGTCGACCCGAAGACGGTCCGGCGTGTCGCCGCCGAAATTCTCGGCATCGCGCATGTCGGCATAAAGCCTGGCCGTGCGGATCAGCGACTTTGAAGGGATGCAGCCGACATTGACGCAAGCCCCGCCGATGAGGCCGCGCTCGATAAGCGCGACTTTCGCGCCAAGGCTCGCCGCCTCGCGCGCGGCGGTCAGCCCGGCTGGGCCGGCGCCGATGACCACAAGATTGTACGGGCCCGCCGGGTCGGGGTTTCGCCAATGCGGGGGATGGGCGCTCTTGATCAGCTCGAGGTCGTTGCGGTCGACCGGGAATGCCGCGGCCTTTGTCCGGTCACGCGACATCGCTGCCATCCCCCGAGGGCCGCGCCAGCCAGCCGCCCGTGAAACCCGCCTTGAGCAGGCCGCGACGGATGTGCTGGTTTGACCGCATCAACGTCCAGAGCAGCCGCGAACGGTGGTTTTCGATCATCATCACGGTGATGCCCTGGTCCAGCCCATAGTGCCCCTCCGAGACCCAGCCATCCCTGCCGAATTTTCGCCGGTTCGCCAAGGTCGGGTTGAAACCGCTCGGCAGCCGGAAATTGCTGACCACGCCGGGGTAGCGATCCAAAAGATGGCGCAGCGCCGGCAGGCAGATTTCAGGCGCGAAAGGCAGCGACGCCGGATAGGACCATGGCGCGATCGTTCCGTCATCCGGTCCAAAGGGCGCGCCACGCGCGGCATAACCAGAAAATCTGTGAGGCCGTCGCTCGACACTCGCCCGAAAGCCGCCCGGCCCATCCCCTGCGGAAAGTCCCCACAAATTGTCGCTATAGCCGCCATAGTCATAGGGATTGTGCCGCGCATAGTCGCGGTGAAGATAGGTCGAGCGGCGGCTGTTCTCGAAATAGTCGGAGTTTTTCTCGCGCATGAAAGCGTCGCGGATGCCGGCGAAATCAATCCAGGCATGCGAGAACTGGTGCATGAACAACGGGCCGCCATAGAGCACGTCGTAGCCGTAGATGTTTTCCCATTGGTAGGTCGCCGTCCAGCCGGCATAGCTGTCGTCCGAGGTCGGACTGTCCGGCGAGGCCATGGACAGGACATAGAGGATCGTCGCTTCGTTGTAGCCTTCCCAGCCATAGTGGAGAAAGCCGCTCTTCGGCTTCCAGCCCTGTCGCAAGGTGGGCGTGCTGCCCTGTGCCCAGCGCCAGTCGACACGTTTGTACAGCGCCTCGGCCAGTTCCCGGATTTCGCGCTCGTCGTCATTGTTTTCCGAAAAATAGGTGGCCGCCACGAGCACGCCAGCGATCAGCAGGGCCGTGTCCACCATCGACAGTTCGCAGCGCCAGACGCGCTGGCCGGTCCGCATGTCGAGGAAGTGGTAGTAGAAACCCTTGTGGCCGGTAACATCGTCGCCATTACCTTGCTCGCTGTTGCGGAAGAAGCGCAGCGCGGCAAGGGTCAGCTCCACGGCCTCGGCGCGCGTCATCCAGCCGCGCTCGACGCCGATCGGATAGCAGGACAGCGCGAAGCCGACGACGGCGATGCTTGCCGGCGAATTGGGCCGCGACGTGTCGGCGACCAGCCCGTTTTCCGGGTTCACATTCTCCAGGAAATAGTCGAAGGCCGCGCGCTGGAGACGGTCCAGCAGCTCTTCGTCGGACAGTGCGGCAGGCGAACCCTCAAGCAAGTGAAGCAAACTCCAGCGTGATCACCGCGATCCCCAGCGGCGGAACGGTCACGTCGAATTCGAGGCCGCGGCCACTCCAGAAGACAGGTAAGTGCTCTGCCCGCATTGCCGAGGCGGTGTGGAGGTCATCGGCCATTGCCGGGCTGAGATAGTCCGGGCTTCCCATCGTCTCCCAGAGCGCCCTGGCGTTGGCATTGCCATCGTCGATCCGCCGGATTGTCGCTATCGCCGGCACCGGCGCATTGAGCAGTTCGACATGCACGGTCTCGTCCTTGATCGTGTGGCGCGGCAACGCGAAGTTCGAGACCAGGACGGTCATCGAATGGCCGTCGCGCACGCTCCAGGCGTCGACCGTCGGATGATTGCCCTCCATCTGCAGAATCTCCGTTCCCAGCCCGTGCAGCAGTTCGAACGCACGGTAGGCCGGTTTGGCGATGCCGTGAAGGTTCATCAGGCCGAAACCGCCATGGAATGGTTGGGAAGGAAAATAGTTCTCCTCGAAAATGTCGGAAAAGGTCCAGTAGCTGTAGCCCTGGACCAGCCCGCGCGCCTCCATCACCGTCTTGACGATGAAGGCGGCGGCATAGGGCTGGTCATGCATGGGGTCGCGCGGATTGGAGGACGTGCACCATTCGGTGTAGTAGAGCGGCCGCCCACCCGCTTGGCCGCGTGCAATTCGCGCCTCGTCGCGCAGCGCGCTTCGAGTGCTCTTCGACAGCTGGGTTTCAGTGTCATCTCCAGGCTGGCCGAAGGCGTCGGTCGGATAGTGATGGGTGCTGATAAAATCCACCGGCAGGTCGTTACTCGTGCAGAAGGCTGCGAAATCCTCGATCCAGGCGTTGGCGGCGGTCGCCGGGCCGCCGACTTTCAATTGCCCGTCCACGGATTTGATGGCTCTTGCGGTGTACGCATAGAGCTTGAAATAGTCCTCCTGCCTGCCGCTGCCGAACGCTTGGAGGTTGGGTTCGTTCCAGACCTCGAAGAACCACTGGCGCACTTCCTCCAGGCCGTAGCGGTCGACCCAATGGGCTGCAAGTTTCGAGATCAGCGTCGACCACTGGTCATAGTCCCTGGGCGCGCTGACATTGGCGCGGTAGTGGAAGATGATCTGGCCGCTGGACGACAGCATGGTCGGCATGAAGCTCAGTTCGACGAACGGGCGCATGCCGATCGATAGCAGGAAATCAAAAATCTGGTCGGCGTTGAAAAAGGAGTAGAGCGGCCGGTCGTCCTGGTCGATGAGCGTGCCCATGTCGTCATCGAGCAACCCATGGAAGCGGACATGGCGAAAGCCGAGTTCATCATGCGCGCGGCGCATCTGCGCCTGCCAGTCGGCGCGCAGCGCGAGCGTCGCGTGGCCGCTGCCGACCGTGTGTTCCCAGAAGTGCGGAAAGTCCTCGCCCCGGCCGCGGAGATCGCAGCGAAAAATGGCGTCCATGGGCGGTATCCGAATTTGGCATGCGTTGGCTAACTATACGCCGGCCATGGTGTATTCGTTGCCTGGTCACGCCGATTTGTAGTTGGCTTGGCTTTGCCAATGGCGCTTTCGAGGCCGGACCTAGATCGCGTTCCCCTCGAGCTGGTCGCCCAGTGCTTTTACCATGGCCACCAGTGCCGGTCCGATCTCGGCATGCGCGCGTTCCTCGGTGATGATCTCGCCGATGCCGCCACAGGTGATGGCGACCAATGGCGAACCATCGCGCGGACGGAAGGGCACGCCGACCGCATGGATGTAGCTGTGCCAGGCGCCGAATGACGTGACATAGCCAAGCCGTGCATATTGGGCGATCGCTTCATCGATCGCCGCCGTGATCATTGCCGCCTTGTCGGGTTCCGCTTCTTGCAGCGCCCGTACGAGGTTGGCGCGCTCCTCGTCCAAGAGTCCTGCCGTGTAGGCCAGCCCCATCGAGGTCTTCCATATAGGTAGGTACGAGCCCGGATTGAGCCGCAGCGTGACAAGGCTCTCGGAGCGGCAATTGGCCAGATAGACCATTGAGGCCGTCGCGCGTGCCTATCGCCACAGCGGCTCCGGTCAGGTCAGCCAGCGGCTGCATCAGCGGCCGTGCCAGATGCACGACCGCGCTGGAACTCAGCGCCGAATAGCCGAGCGCCACTGTCGCCGGTCCCAGGCTGTAGCGGCCGAGATCCTTGTCGTATAGGAGGTAGCCGAGCGCGCTCAGCGTATAGGTGATCCGCGATACCGTGGCTTTAGGCAGGCCGGTGCGTGCGATGATATCCTGGTTGCCAAGCGAAACGTCGCCCGGCCGGAAGGCACGCAAGATGCCCAGTCCGCGCACCAGCGACGAGGAAAGCTGCGTGCCTTCGCCGTCGAGCTCCGTCTCGTCCCTGGTCGCTCGCTTGCGCACGCTGCGGATCTTTCTGGCGGGGGTGTTCGCCTGTCGGGCCGGTGCTGCCGGCACAGTATGATCAAAAATGAAATTAAATTCCATTTATATTGACAGGGGCTTTCCCAGACTGTCAATATGCTCCCCATCGATGGCATCTGCCTGTGCCTTGTGCCATCTTACGAAGCCCATCCTTGTGAAGGTAGCCACGTGTCCCGCTATATTTTGCGCCGGCTTATCGCAATGCCGTTTCTGGTGCTCGGCATCGTCACCATCGCCTTCCTGATCACCACGGTGACCAAGGGCGATCCGCTGACCGCCATTGTCGCCGAACAGCAGATGAGCAATCCCGAAGTGGTCGCCGCCGCAAAGGCCCGCTGGGGCCTCGATCGTCCGCTGCCGGAACGCTATATGATATATCTTGGCAATCTGCTGAGCGGCGACCTCGGCACATCGTTCATCACCAAGCGCAATGTCGGCACCGACATTCTCTATCGCTTGCCCGCGACGCTCGAACTCGTCTTCGCCGCGATGATCTTCGGCACCACGCTCGGCATCGTGCTGGGCGTTCTGGCTGCCTATTTCCGCAACAGCCTAATCGATCACGGCGCCCGGCTCTTCGCCCTGTTCGGGTCGTCGCTTCCAGTTTTCTGGTCGGGACTTGGCCTGCTGTTCATCTTCTCCGTCATGCTGAACTGGCTGCCGGGGCCGGGCAGGGTCGATGCTCGCCTGGCATTGCCGCCCGGCATCACCGGCTTCCTGACCATCGATTCGCTGCTGGCCGGCAATTTCACCGTGTTCAAGGATGCGCTCTGGCATCTGCTGCTGCCGGCTTTCGTGCTTGGCTGGACGGTGTCGGGAACCATATCGCGGCTGGTGCGCGCCAACATGCTGGATGTGATGAGCCGGGAGTTCGTGCTTACCGCGCGCGCCAAGGGCGCGGGTGAGTTCCGCGTCGTCATCGTGCACGCACTGCGTAACACCATGGTGCCGACGCTGACGGTCATCGGCTATTCCTTCGCCTACCTGATCACCGGCGCGGTGCTGACCGAGACGATCTTCTCCTGGCCGGGCATGGGCTCCTATGCCGTCGAGGCGGCGCGCGCGCTCGATTTCCCCGCCATCATCGGCGTCACCATCGTTGGCGGCCTGGCTTTCCTCGTCACCAACCTCATCACCGACATACTCTATGTCGTGGCCAACCCGCGCGTGAGATTGAGCTGATGTCCGCGGTCGTAACAAAATCCCGTTCCGCCGCTATCCCTGAATGGCTGACCGCGCCGTTGGTCATCGGCACGGTGGTCATCCTGTTCTGGCTGTTCATGACCGTGTTCGCCAATCTCGTCGTGCAGTTCGATCCGCTGGAAATGGTCGCGCGCCGCCTGCAGCCGCCAAGCTGGGCGCATTGGCTGGGCACGGATGCGCTCGGTCGCGATGTGCTGGCCCGCACCTTGCACGGGGCGGCGCATTCGCTGCCGATCGCGGTTCTGGTCGTCGTCTCGGCCGTGGTCATCGGTTCGCTGCTCGGTGCGATTTCCGGCTTCGTCGGCGGCCTGACAGGTGCGGTGATCATGCGGCTGGTCGACGTGACCTTGTCCTTCCCGCCGATGCTGCTGGCCATGGCCGTGGCGGCGTCGCTGGGTCCCGGCCTTGGCAACGCAGCCATCGCCATGGTGCTTGTCTGGTGGCCGGTCTACGCCCGGCTGATGCGCGCGCAGGTTCTGGAAGTGAAGGAGCGTGAGCATGTCGAGGCGGCTATCGCGGCTGGCGCCCGGCCGCATCGCGTACTCTTCAAACACATTCTGCCGCTCTGCTGGACCCCAGTCCTGATCAGCGCGACGATGGACCTAGGCCAGGTCGTGCTGCTTGCCGCATCGTTGAGCTTCATTGGCCTTGGGGCCACGCCACCGACGCCCGAATGGGGATCGATGATCTCCGATGGTGCCGTCCATTTCTATCAATGGTGGATCGCCTTCGGCCCCGGCGTCGCCATCCTCACCATCGTGCTCGGCTTCAACTTCATCGGTGACGGCTTGCGCGACTTTCTCGATCCGAGGTCGGACTAGACGATGAGCGTACAACAGCTTTCAGCGGGCAAGGCGCCCGCCAATGGGACGGCCGAACAACCACCGCTTTTGTCCATTCGGGGCCTGCGGGTCGGGTTCCGGCGCGCGGGCAACCAGTTCGAGGCGGTGCGCGGCATCGATCTCGACGTGGCCAAGGGCGAGGTTCTCGGCATCGTTGGCGAATCCGGTTCGGGCAAGTCGGTGGGCATGCTTGCCGCTCTGGGCCTGACGTCGAAGAATGCCGTGGTCACCGGCTCCGTGCGCTTCAACGGCGACGAGCTGGTCGGCAAGTCGTCGCGCGAGATGCGCAAGATCAGGGGCGCGCGTATCGCCATGATCTTCCAGGATCCGCTGTCCTCGCTGAACCCGGTGATGACCGTCGGCGCGCAGATCGCCGAAGCGGTCAGGCTGCATCAGCGGGTAACGCGCAAGCAGGCCATGGCGCGCGCCGTCGAACTGCTCGCCCTTGTGGCGATCCCGCAGCCGGAGCGCCGGGTCAACCAGTATCCGCATGAATTCTCCGGTGGCATGCGCCAGCGCGCGGTCATCGCCATGGCCGTCGCCAACGACCCGGACCTGTTGATCGCCGACGAACCGACGACAGCACTCGACGTCACGGTGCAGGCGCAGATCCTGGCCGTGTTGCGCTCGCTGCAGGAGCGGCTCGGCCTCGGCCTTGTGCTGATCACCCACGATCTCGGCGTCGTCGCTGGCCATGCAGACCGCGTCGCGGTCGTCTATTCCGGCCGCGTCGTCGAGCAGGCGACGGTGTCGGAACTGTTCGCCGACCCGCGCCACCCCTATACGCGCGGTCTCATCGCCTCGATCCCCAATCTGGAGGAAAGCCGCGAGCGGCTGTTTTCGATCGAAGGCTCCCCGCCGGCGCTCGGCCGCTTGCCGGGCGGTTGCGCCTTTCACCCGCGCTGCATCTATTCCGAGGGACGCTGCCGGACCGAGGACCCACCGCTGCTCGATATTGGTGGCAGGTTCTCCGCCTGTCATTTCGCGACGACCTTGCCGCCGTTCCATAGCGCTTCGCTGGCGGCGGCGGGCATGGATACCGGAAGCGTGGTCCCATGAACGCGGCAGCAGAACACAAGACCGAAGCGGTGCCGGCGCAGGCGCCCGCGCTGTCGGTTCGCCATCTCGTCAAGGATTTTCCGGTTCGCGGCGGCCTTATCTTCGATCGCGCGGTCGCCCAGGTGCGCGCCGTCGCCGATGTCTCGTTCGACCTCGCGCCAGGAGAGACACTGGGCCTTGTCGGCGAATCCGGTTGCGGCAAGTCGACCCTCGGGCGCTGCCTGATGCGATTGATCGAGCCGACCAGCGGCGAAAGCTGGTTCCGTGGCCAGAACCTTTTGGCGCTCAATCACGAGGACATGCGCCTGATGCGGCGCTATATCCAGCTAGTCTTCCAGGACCCCTACGGTTCGCTGCATCCGCGCATGCGCATTGCCGACAACATCGCCGAGCCGCTGCGCATGAGCGACATGTCGTCGGCCGACCGCCGCGCGCGCGTCGCCGAACTGCTCGAACTGGTGCGGCTCAATCCCGAGCACGGCAGGCGCTATCCGCACGAGCTTTCCGGCGGCCAGCGCCAGCGCGTCGTCATCGCCCGCGCGCTCGCTCTCAACCCGAAAGTGGTGATCCTCGACGAGCCGGTATCGGCGCTCGACGTCTCCGTGCAGGCCGGCGTGCTCAACCTGCTCAAGGATATCCAGCAGTCCTTTGGCACATCCTATCTGTTCATCGCGCACGATCTTTCGGTCGTGCGCCACATCTCGCACCATGTCGCGGTGATGTATCTCGGCAAGATCGTCGAGATCGCGCCGGCGGGCGAGCTCTACGCCAAGGCGTTGCATCCCTACACCCAGGCGCTTCTGTCGGCCGTGCCGCTGGCCAATCCCGAAAAAGAGCGCAAGCGACAGCGGATCGTGCTGACCGGCGACGTGCCGAGCCCGCTCAATCCGCCCTCCGGCTGCCGCTTCCGCACACGCTGCTTCAAGGCGCAGGCGATCTGCGCCTCCGTCGAACCGCCGCTCGACCCCGCTGGCGGCGCGCACCGTGTCGCCTGTCATTTCCCCGAACCGGTGAACGCCTTCAGCGCCGCCTGACAGGCAACTTCCGCAATGACCCGCGAAGGAATTTGATTGTGACTGAAGACTGTCCCGTCGATGCCGCCGTGGCAGGCCGCCAGCGCCTGCCGCTCGAAGGCATCAAGGTGCTCGACCTTTCACGCGTTCTCGCCGGCCCGTGGGCGACGATGAGCCTTGCCGATCTCGGCGCCGAGGTCTGGAAGATCGAGAACATCGATGGCGGCGACGACACCAGGGCGTGGTCGGTGCCGAGCTACAAGGGCATCAGCACCTACTACCTGTCCGCCAATCGCGGCAAGCAGAGCATCGCGCTCGACATGAAGAGCCCGCAGGGCCTGGCGATCGTGCGCGAACTGGCGGCGAAGGCCGATGTCGTCGTCGAGAATTTCCGTGCCGGTACCGCGGACCGGCTCGGCGTTGGTTATAAGGAACTCAGCGCGTCCAATCCGCGACTGATCTACTGCTCGATCTCCGGCTACGGCCAGACCGGCCCCGATGCGAACCGTCCTGGCTATGATTTCGTCATGCAGGCCGAAAGCGGCCTGATGGCGATTACCGGCGAGAGCGGCGGCGAGCCGATGCGCGTTGGCGTCGCCATCACCGACGTGGTCTGCGGCATGGTCGCGACGCAGTCGATCCTGGCGGCACTCTACGAACGCATGACGACCGGCAAGGGCCAGTTCCTCGACCTGTCGCTGATCGATTGCGCGCTGAGCCTCCTGATCAATGTCGGCAGCGGCTACCTCAACACCGGCCGCGAGGTCGCCCGCTACGGCAATGCGCATCCGACGGTGGTGCCCTATCAGATATTCGAGACTTCGGACGGCCGTTTCGCGCTGGCCGTCGGCAATGACCGGCAATTCGCGGCGCTGTGCGAAAAGGTGGTCGGTCTGCCGCAACTGGCGGGGGATTCGCGCTTCATCAAGGCAGGCGCTCGCGCCACCAACCGCGAGGAATTGATCCCGCAGCTCGCTGCGGTCTTCAGGACTGGGACGCGCGACCACTGGATGGCGGCATGTGCGGCGGCCAGCGTGCCGGCCGGCGTGGTGAAGTCGATCCCGGAGGTCTTCGACAGTCCCAATGTGCGTGAGCGTGGCCTCGTCCAGACCTTGCCGCATCCGCATCTGGGCTCGGTCGCCATGGTTCGTCCGGCGCAGGGCCTTGCCGCGCAATTGACGGCGGATTTCACCGCTCCGCCCATGCTGGGTCAGGACACCGAGACGGTGCTGACTGACGTGCTCGGCTACAGCGCCGACAGCATTCGCGACCTGATCGACACGGGCGCCATCGGCATCTACAGCCCCGCTGAACCTGTTACCGCCTGACCTTTACGGAGCCTGACATGTATCCCGACGTTCTCCTTCACATAGATGGCTCGTGGCGTCCGGCACGCGGCGGACGGACCATGCCCGTCGTCAATCCGGCAACGGAAGCTGAGCTTGGCACGCTCGCGCATGCCGGCATCGACGATCTCGACGAGGCACTGGCTTCGGCGGCAAAGGGCTTCGACGCATGGCGGCGCGTGTCGCCCTTCGATCGTTCCAAGCTGATGCGCAAGGCCGCCAACATCCTGCGCGAGCGCAACGAGCATATCGCCACGCTGATGACGCTGGAGCAGGGCAAGCCGATCGCCGAGTCGCGAATGGAGGCCTTTGCCGCCGCCGACATCATCGACTGGTTCGCCGAAGAGGCGCGGCGCAGCTACGGCCGCATCGTGCCGGCCCGACTTGAAGGCGTCAGCCAGTCGGTGGTCAAGGAGCCTGTCGGCCCTGTGGCCGCCTTCACGCCGTGGAATTTTCCGCTTAACCAGGCGGTCCGCAAATTGTCGGCCGCACTTGCCGCCGGCTGTTCGATCATCATCAAGGGGCCCGAGGAAACGCCGGCCTCGCCAGCCGAACTGGTGCGCGCCTTCATCGATGCCGGCCTGCCCAACGGGGTCGTGCAACTCGTCTACGGCACGCCAGCGGAAATCTCCGCCTATCTCATTCCGCATCCGGTGATCCGCAAGATCTCCTTCACCGGCTCGACGCCGGTCGGCAAGCAGCTGGCGTCCCTTGCCGGCCTGCACATGAAGCGGGCGACGATGGAACTTGGCGGCCATGCGCCGGTCATCGTCTTGCCCGACGCCGATCTCGACCGCGCCGCGCGCTCGATGGTGGCGTCGAAATTCCGCAATGCCGGCCAGATCTGCGTCGCGCCGACGCGCTTCCTCGTCGACCACGCCGTCTATGATGATTTCGTCGGCCGCTTCGCCGAGGCTGTCAGCCAGATCAAGGTCGGCGATGGTATGGCCGAAGGCACCACCATGGGTCCCCTCGCCAATCCACGCCGGGTGCAGGCGATGGAGGAACTGGTCCATGACGCCGTGCAGAAAGGCGCCGAGCTGGTCACCGGCGGCAAGCGCATCGGCAACTCCGGCTATTTCTTCGAGCCGACCATCCTGTCGGGCGTCGGCTCCGACGCCCGTGCAATGAACGAAGAACCGTTCGGCCCGCTGGCGCTGATGACGCCGGTGAGCGGGCTGCACGAAGCCCTGGCCGAGGCCAACCGGCTGAACTACGGGCTTGCCGCCTATGGCTTTACCCGTTCATCGGCAAGTGCCGCGAAGATGTCGTCGGGCATAGCCAGCGGCATGGTGTCGATCAACCATTATGGCCTGGCGCTGCCGGAGGTGCCGTTCGGCGGCATCAACGATTCCGGCAACGGCACCGAGGGCGGCGCCGACGCTCTGGAAAGCTATCTCAACAACAAGTTCGTCTCGCACCTGCAGGTCGACTGAGCAGATCTGGCTATTTCTGCTGGCCGTAGGTCTTGTAGCGGCCGCGAATGGCGGCGAGTTCACGGCCCTCGATCAAAACGGGCGTGCCTGCGCTGCGCGCGAGAAGGTATTGCCGCGCCAGCGTTTCGAGCTTGATGGTGCGGATAAGCGCGGTATCGAGATCGCCGCCAAAGGCGATCATGCCATGGTTGGCAAGCAGGCAGGCGGTTCGGTCCTCCAGTGCGGTAACGGCTACCTTGGCAAGTTCGCTGGACGCGAACAGCCCGTAGTCCGAGCAGCGCACGTCGTCGCCGCCAAAGCCCGCGACCATGTAGTGGAACAGCGGCAGTCCTTCGCGCAGGCAAGACAGTGCCACGCAATGGTCGGGATGGGCATGCACCACGGCGCCCGCCTCCGGGAAAGCCCTGTAGATCTCCGCGTGCATCTCCCATTCACTAGACGGCCGGAAAGCGCCTTCCCAGGAGCCATCGAACTGCATCGCCACCATCTGCTCCGGCCGCAGGGCGCTTGTGGCTATTCCCGTCGGCGTGATCAGCATGCCGCTTGCCGTGCGCACGCTGATATTGCCGGTGGTGCCGACATTCATCCCGCTGGCGTCCAGCGTCTCCGTCGCGGCGATCAGTTTTGCGCGTGCGGTCTCGGTATCCATTAAGATGTCTTCCTTGGCTCAATGGCCGGCCTTACCGGAGGCCATGTGTCGATTGCCGGCGCGATGGTGGTGGCCCGTGTCATGTCTTGCAGAACGTCGGCGAAAATGTCGGGGCCACCGAGCTTTCCCGATTTCAGCATCAGCGCCAGCGGATCATCGGACAGGCCGGGCAGATGGGCGATGGCGCGCGACAGTCCGGGCCCTTCATAGGCGCCCATCTCGATCCGGGTGATGCCGAGCGCCTTGACCACCGAACCGGCCGTCTCGCCGCCGGCAACGACCAACCGCCGCACGCCGAGATCGCGCACCAGAATCTGTGCAATCCCGGCCAGTATCTCTTCCGCCCTTGCCGCTACCGCGTCGCGGCCATATGCGTGCTGCAGCGCTTCGACTGTTTGCTGCGGCGCCGTTGTGGCAATGGCGATCATCGCACCGGGCAAATACCGCTCGGCAAAGGCACGCGCCTCGATCACGACATCCTTGCCGGCAAAGGCACTGGCGAGGTCGATCGTCAGCGATGGGTTATTTCCAGCGAAACGTTCAAGCTGTTCGATGGTGCGGTCGGCGACGCTACCGGCCAGGACCGCCGCCGGTCCTTCGACAGCCGGCAGGCTGGCGGCGACGAGATTGTCGGACTTCAGCAGTCCATGCGCCAGCCAGGCCGGCGGCAGATGCGCGGTTACCGAGGAGTTGCCGGTCATGACAGGCAGGTCGAAGGTGGCTTCCGCGATGGCCACCAAGTCGCGCTCGCGGATCGTGTCGGTGACAAGCAATGTCTCGCCGCGCGCGCTCTGCTCGCGCATGGCATTGCGGATCGCCTTGGCGCCGGCATCGACGGTGAGATAGGGCACCAGCCCGACCTTGCCCTTGCTCTGCGCCTGCAGCACGCGCACCAGATTGGAATCGGTCATCGGTGTCAGCGGATCGAACCGCTTGGGCGATTCACCCAGCAATTGGGCGCCACCGAACATGTGTCCTTGATAGACGGTACGTCCGGTCTCGCACAGAGCCGGTGTGAACAGCGTGACGCCGCCACCAAGCCGTTCCAGCAGTGCCTCGGCGCAGGGACCGATATTGCCGGCCGGCGTGGAATCGAACGTGGCGCAGTATTTGAAGAAAATCTGCCGTGCACCGGCCTCGACCAGCCGATCGGCGGCCTCCAGGACCTGGCGCACCGCGTCGCCGGCCGCGATGACGCGCGTCTTCAAGAGGATCACATGAGCCAGATTGCCCGACGGGATCGGGGCATTGAGCCCAACCGTGCATCCCGTTGGAATGCCTCTGGCCACCAGCATGGACGTCAGCTCGGTGCCGCCGGTCAGATCGTCGGCTATGGCGCCGAACAACAGGGAATTCATCGACGCGGTCATGCGCTTTGCTTCATTTTTGCGTGTCCGATGTCGATGGCCAGTCTGTTCGTGATATCATATACACAGCCCGCTCGACGCAGGCGACGCCTGCGCCCCTGCAAGGACGGAGACTCGATGTGACTGCTTCCATCGCGCCGATCGCGCGCGACAACCTGACGACCCGCGTCTACGAAGAGCTTCGCCGCGCCATGATGGAAGGCCGTTTCTGGCCGGGCCATCGCTTCAAGATTCGTGACCTCGCCGCCAGCCTCGATGTGTCCGAAACGCCGGTGCGCGAGGCGCTGATGCAGTTGGTGCGTGAGAAGGGCCTGGAGATGGAGGCCGGACGTTCGATCACCGTCGCCCAGCTCTCGCTCGCCCAATATCTTGAGCTGCGCAGCATAAGGCTGCACCTCGAAGGCATGGCGGGCGCGGCGGCGACCACGCGCATCGAGCCGCGCGAAATCGATCGCCTGGCCGCGGTGCATGAGAAGCTGATCGCCAACGAGGACAATGGCCGCTGGTTCGAAGCCGTCCGCGACAATTGGGAATTCCACCACTCGATTTATCAGGCCGCCGGCATGCCGGAACTGCTGGCGATCATCGAGGGGATCTGGCTGCGCAACGGCCCGCTGGTCAATTACCAATACCCGCACGCCAGGCCGACCTATGACGGGCGCCACCGGCACCTCGACATCCTCGACGCGCTGCGGGCGCGCGACGAGAATGGCGTGCGCAAGGGTATTCAGCAGGACATGATCGAAGGCGGCCGCCTGCTGGTCAAGGTTCTCGAGCGGCTGAACGACGGTGCGGTCACGCCGGAGGAACTGCGCCGCGCGGCGCAGAACGGCCGTCTGGTGTCGGCGGCCGGCTGAACGGACTGTCCTCTTCAAACACATCGGCGTCGTTTCACGCCACCTGCGCCGCCGCGGCCATGCCGGCATCGGCGGCCTGAAGCGCCAGGTCGATATCACGGTCGGTGTGAGCTGCGCTGAGAAACATGTTGTGCTTGGGGTGGAAATAGGCGCCCTCGCGCAAGGCTGCCGAGCAGAAGGCATCGGCTTTCTTGAATTCCGCATCGCCGTCGAACAGCACCATCGGCATCGACACCGGGCCGGTCTGGCGAAGCGAGAGTCCATGCTTGCTGGCGGTGGCGTCCAAGCCTGAGCGCAGCCTGTCGCCTGCTGCATTCATGCTGGCGATCGCATTGGTGTCGCGCAACGTCTTGATGGTGGCGATCGCCGCCGCCATGGAAACCGCGCCATACCAGAACGAACCCGTCACATAGACTTTTGTCGCGGCTTCGCGGAACCGATCCGTGCCTGTGATGGCGGCGAGCGGATAGCCGTTGGCGATCGCCTTGGAGAAGGCGGACAGGTCCGGGCGCACGCCCAGCGGCTCCCAGCTGCCGGCGAGATCGATGCGGAACCCGGCCCGCACATCGTCGACGATCAGCGCCGCATCGGCGGCGGTGGTGAGTTCCCGCGCCCGCTTGGCGAAAGCGGCGGTCGGCAGTTCCTGGTCGCGGGCAATGTCGTGCCGGAAGGCGGTGACGACGACAGCAGCGAGGTCGTTGCCGGCCAGCTCGACCGCGGCCTCCAGGCTGGTGACGTCGTTGTAGTCGAAATGGATGAGATGGGCGCGGTCCTCAGTGATGACTCCGGCGAGCGAGGGCGTGCACCACGGCACGGCGCCATGATAGGAGCCGCGCGCGACCAGCACCTTGCGCCGGCCGGTGCCGGCACGCGCGATCGTCACGCAAGCCGTCGTGGCGTCGGTGCCGTTCTTCTGCAGCATGGCCCAGTCGGCATGTGCTACGGTCTTGACCAGCAGTTCGGCCAGTTCGACCAGCACTTCGCCCGGTCCGTTCATGGCGTCACCGAGACGGCGCTGGCGTTCGGCTGCTTCCTCGACGGCCTTGTGGTGATGCCCTAGGATGTTCGGGCCCCAGCTGCACATCAGGTCGATGTATTCGCGCCCGTCGACATCCCAGATCCGGCAGCCGTCGGCACGCTCGAAGAACTGAGGATAGGCGGAGCCAAGATAACGCGTGGCCATATGGCCCCACATGCCGCCCGGAATGACCGAAGCCGCGCGCTCGCGCAGCAGCTGGTCCTTGGAGTTGATCAGGGAAGGCATCGCAGGGTCTCCGCTCGTTGATATATCATATATTGAAATGGATGTTGGAAGAACAGGATTTGGTGGATCTTCCGTCATGGGGAACAGGGAGGCGGCTAGCCGCCTCCCTGTCATTTCTTCGCTCAGTGGCTGATCTCGGCCAGCGGCAGGTTGCAGCAGGCGCTGTAGCGCACGCCCTTGACGTCCGACTTGTAGGCCAGGATCAAGTTCGGGCTGACCAGCGGCAGGATGACCCTGTCCTTGATCATTTCCTCGCCGGCCTGGTGCCAGAGCTTGGCGGCTTCGTCGCCGCTCGCCGCAAGCGCCGACTTGTAGAGTTCGGATTCCTTCGGGTTGAGCACCGAGGGCTCGCGCTCCGCGCCGGCGCGACGTGCCCAGGGGCTGCCCTTGGTCATGCCGAAATACTCGATGTACTGCGACGTGCCGTAATAGTCCGGCGCATAGAACACCGCCGTCATCGGAATGCCGTCGCCATTGACGCGTTCGCGCCAGTTGGCGAAGGGGATCGGCTGCAGGTCGAGCTTGATGTTGATCTTGGCCAGGTCCTGCTGGACCTTCTGCATCAGCAGCGACAGGTCGACGCCATAGACGTTCATGCCTGGGAAAGCCGCTTCCATCTCGAAGCCGTCGGCATGCCCGGCCTTGGCCAGCAATTCCTTCGCCTTGGCGACATCATAGGGCTGCGCCTCGAAACCCGAACCGCCCGGAAAACCGATCGGGATCGGCGCGCTGATCAGCTGGCCCTGGTCGCCGATGGTGAAGTCGAGGATGCTCGGACGGTCGAGACCGAGCGAGATCGCTTCGCGCACCTCCGCCGTCAGCGGCACCTTGTTGGCCTTGGCGCCGGGCGACAGCGCCACATAGATGAAGTTGTAGGAAGGAACGGTCTCGATCTTGATGTCGCTGCCCGTCATCGTCTTGGCCGTATCCGGGTCGATCTGCATGGCGATGTCGGCCGTGCCGCTCTGCAGCATCTGCGCCTGCGCCACCGCGTCCTTGGTCTGGCGGATCACGACTTCGCTCAGCGCCGGCGCCTTGCGCCAGTACTTGTCGTTGCGCGCCAGGCGCAGCTCCGAATTGGGCTCATAGGACTTCAGCACGAACGGCGCGCTGCCTGCCGAATGCTGCAGGAACCAGGCTTCGGCATTGTCCGTCGTCGAGGCATCGCCATCCGCCTTCGCGCCGGCTTCGGCAGCGACCTTGCTGTTGACGATCGCCGTATAGGGCGCCGCCGCGATGTTGAGGAATTCCGATGATGGCGCGACCATCTTGACGACGACCGTGTGTGCGTCCGGTGTCTCTATCGAGGCGACATTGTCCATCAGGAACGAGGAACTGCCCTTGAGGTTCTTCAGGCGCTCCCAGGACCATTTCACGTCCTTGGCCTCGACCGGCGAACCGTCGGAGAATTTTGCGGCCGGGTCGAGCGTGAAGGTGAAGCTGGTCTGGTCGGCATTCCCTTCCCACTTGGAGGCCAGGAGCGGGATCAGCTTGTTGTCCTTGTCCAGCGTCAGCAGCGATTCATAGACGCTCGAATTGTAGATCTGGCAGGTGTCGCAGAAAGCGCGGTGCGGATCGAGCGAGTTGAGGTCGATGTTGCGCGCGATGACCAGCGGCTTGCTGTCCTGCGCGAAGGCGGCGGGTGCCCAAAAAGTGCTGGTCGCCAGCAGTGCGGCCGCCAGGATGGTCGCTCGGGTCTTGGTTTTTGATAGGATCGTCATGTTCTTCATTCTCCCATTTTCTTGTAGGATCGTTGTGGCAATATGTTAGCTCTATCCGCTCACACCGGTGAGGGATCGAAGCGCGGCCTTGATCTTGTCAGCGCCGCCCAGTGCGGCCCGGTTGAGCGGGGCCGATACGACGGGCGCCGAAAGGCTCCCCGCCACATGCAGGATCTCGTGGTCGAGATAGTCGAACACGCGGTCCTGAATCTCCTGCGTCAGTCCTCCGCCGAGCGACAGGCCGCGTTGCACCTGTTCGACGATGGCGACGCGGTTGGTCTTGCGGATCGAGGCTTCCACCAGTGGCCAGTCGAGCCCGGTCGGGTCGAGGCTGCGCAGGTCAATGATCTCAGCATCCACGCAGGTCTCCTCGACGACCTGCCTGGCGACGGCAACCATGCTGGCGCTGGTGAGCAGCGTGCAGGCGCCGCCCTGCCTGACGATCTTTGCCTTGCCCAGCCGCACGCAATAGTCGCGGTCGTCGGTGGGAACGGGGCCTTCGCTGGGAAACAGTTCGACATGTTCGATGACAACGACCGGGTCGTCGCATTTCAAGGCCGAATTCATCAGGCCGATATAGTCGAAGGGCGTCGTCGGCGCGACGATGCGCCAGCCGGGATAGAGCGCGAACAAGCCCGATGGATCGCCGGAATGCTGCGAGCCATAGCCGGTGTGCGGCGAGACGCGGACCCTGACCACGATCGGCACCGGGAAACCGCCGCCGAACATGTGCCGCACCTTGCTCACCGCATTGAAAAGCTGGTCGGCGGCGACCAGGCAGAAGTCGCCGAACATGATCTCGACGATCGGCCGCAGGCCGCACAGTGCTGCACCCAACGCCACGCCGACAAAACCGTTCTCGGCGATAGGCATCGCCAGAACGCGCTCCGGCCAGCGCTCCAGCGCGCCCTTGGTGGCGCCGGAGACGCCGCCGCGCAGGCGGTGCACATCCTCGCCCATGATGATGATGCGCGGGTCCTGCTCCATGGCGCGGGCAATCACCTCGGACGCGGCGACCATGAACTTGACTGGTTTGGTCTCGGCCGACGGGACGTCCTCGATCTCAAGGAAACGCTCATCCTTCAGTTCCGAGAGATCGCCGCGTATCTGGTTGTCGACCTCATCGGCGTTCGGCCACAGATGGTCGGGAATACGCAGGGCGTTGCCGCTCATCTCGGTCAACGAGTCGGCGGCGGTGTTGACCACCTCCATGACACGCTGGTCGAGCGTGGGGAAGTCGGCGGCATCGAGAATGCCCATCGCCTTGAGGCGTGCCGCCATTGTGACGAGCGGGTCGCGCGCCTTCCAGGCGTCTTCCTCGGCGCGCGTGCGGTAGCCGAACTCGCTGCCCGGGCGGGCGCCGCTCTGATGCAGGAAGCGATAGCAGAGCGCCTCGACCAGCACCGGGCCACCGTCTTCCTCGATCGTCCGGCGCGCCTCGCGCATGGCGTGATGGACCGCCACCACATCCATGCCATCGCATTCGATGCCGCGAAAGCCCAGCATCGGGCCGCGCGAGGCCAGCCGCGTCTCGCGCGTCTGTTCGTTGACATGGGTGGAGACGGCATAGAAATTATTTTCGGCAAAGAAGATCACCGGCAGCCGGTAGAGTGCCGCGATGTTCATCGCTTCATAGGCTGGCCCCGCCATCATTGTCCCGTCGCCGAAGAAGGCGACGGAGATGTTGCCGGTGCCGAGCAGCTTGTCGGCCAGCGCATAGCCCGCCGCATGGGGCAGGTTGCCGCCGATGATGGCGCTGGTGCCTGGAATGCCGGAGGCGTCGTCGCGCATATGCATCGAGCCGCCCCGCCCGCCGCAATAGCCGACATTGAGACCCATGATCTCCGCCATGAGACCACGCACCGAGCCCTGCATGTCCGGATTGAAAGCGTCGTGCAGCGGGTCGAAACCCGTCGGCGTCTGTGCGTTGACCAGCTTGGCCAGCACCTGATGGTGGGCGCGGTGGGTGCCGTTGATGCGGTCGCCGGTTCCCAGAACCGACATGGCGCCGACCGCCGTCGCCTCTTGCCCGATGCTGGCATGTGCGGGTCCATGCACCAGCCCGGCATTGGCGAGGTCGAGCACCTTTTCCTCGAAACGGCGGATCAGCAGCATCTGGTGGTACCAGCGCACGAGACTCGAACCCTCGGCTGCGTTCCAATCCGATTCGTCGACGTCCAGCCGCAACCAGGGCGCCGATGGCTGGATTGATGTCTGCTGGACCATTTCAGCTACTTCCGTTCTGGTAGATGATATATCAAATATTTTCTCAACGATTGAAGCGCTATCTCAACCTTCATGCCTGCCGCAGCCCTCCCAGGGAATATGCGCGGGTGCCATATAAATGGAATTAAATTTCATTTTCTGACACCGTGCCGAGACTAAGCCGGGACGGCGCGGTTCCGCAAGAGGAATTTTGAGGCGATCGGTAGGCGCTTCGGTCTTGAAAACGGAATGCCAGATTGCGGTGAGAGCTGTGACTCGTCTGATATAATCAGCCGTTTGCATGGCGGATCGGGAGACGTCCGACTATTATCGATCCGTCCGATGCTGGAAGAACTGCAGGAACAGCTCCCGCTCAGTCGTGATGTCGAGCTTCTCATAGATCCGCCGGCGATGGTTCTTGACAGTGCCGACGGTGATCCCGAGACGTTCGGCGATGTTGGCCGTCGGATGACCGGCGAGGATCAACTGCACAAGTTCCCGCTCGCGCAGCGACAGCTCCGGCCACAGGCTCGCCGGGATGGTCGGCTCTTGCCGGGGAGAGGCGCCGGGGCCTGTCGGCGCCGACGTGCGCGAAAACTCGGTTCCCCGCGCGGTTATATCGAGCGCGTGCAGGGCCTCGAACACCGGCAACCGCTCTTCCAATTGGGCTATTTCGTTGTCCTTGAATGAGGCGGTCGAGCGGTCGAGGAAGATGCCGAGGCACCAGTCGCCGCCATCCGCCAGCATGATGCCCACTTCGTCGCAGATCTCCGACTGGGCGAGAAAGCCGGCTATGTACTGGCCGCGCTTGGCCTCATCATCAGCGA
Source organism: Mesorhizobium sp. PAMC28654 (assembly GCF_020616515.1). Taxonomy (GTDB): domain Bacteria; phylum Pseudomonadota; class Alphaproteobacteria; order Rhizobiales; family Rhizobiaceae; genus Mesorhizobium. The sequence continues at coordinate 3,213,557 of NZ_CP085135.1, read as the reverse complement.
GCCGCTTCAACGGCATAATGCCAAGTCGCCGCTCGCGACGCCACGACGCATAGAACGGATCGAAGACATAGTAGCTGGCTAGATAGCGCTGCACCATCTCGTCCGAGAAGCGCCGGTGCTTGATGAACTCCGGTGTCTGCGTCGCCGAATAGCGCGTCACGGTGACGAGGTCGTGCTCGATATCAGCACCGATCAGGTCGATCAGGCAGTCGACATGCCTGTCCGTGCCGGTGGCGGTGATCGCCTTGGCGAGCGGCGCCCAGATATTGCTCATGCGCATGCCCTTTTCTCGGCGATGTCAGCCCAATCGTCATTGTGTCTTTAGGCATATGGCGCGACGCCGCCTGTCGAATCTAGCCTTGCGTCAACCTAGACCAGACCCGAGGCGACCGTGACCCAACCCAACCTCACCGCCCCCATCGTTGGCAACCCACCAATCATTGGCAGCCCAATTGTCATTGGTATCGACGCCGGCGGCACCATGACCGACACGATCCTTGTCGATCAGGACGGCCACTTCAAGATCGGCAAGTCGGCGACGACGCCGAAGAACGAGGCCGAGGGCTTTCTTGCCTCGGCCGAAGATGCGGCGGACGCCTGGGGCATCTCGCTGGAGCAGCTGTTTTCCGGCGTCAACGTCGTGCTCTATTCCGGCACCGGCATGCTCAATACGCTGTTGTCGCGCACCGGTCGCCGGCTCGGCCTGATCACCACCAAGGGCCTTGAGGACATGATCCTGATGGGCCGCGGCCTGCAGGCCTGGGCCGACTATTCCTATGCCGACCGGCTTCATGCCGTGACCCATCATCATCCCGACCCGCTGGTGCCGCGCCGCCGCACGCACGGCGTCACCGAGCGCATCGACCAGTTCGGCGACATCGTGCTCCCGCTCTACGAGCATGAGGTCGCGATTGCAGCCAGGAAGCTTATCGCCGACAAGGTCGAGGCGATCTGCATCATGACCATCTTCTCGCACGTCAATCCGGTGCACGAGAAGCGCATCGCCGAGATATGCCGCGAGGAGGTCGAGAAGGCCGGCGCCGATATCATCGTCTACACCAGCCATGAGGTCCGCCCGGTCATCCGCGAACAGTCGCGGCTGAACTCGGTGCTGATCGAGGCCTATGCCACCTCGCGCGGCCGCAAGCAGCTCAAGGGCATCGAGGACGTCTCGAAGAAATACGGCTTCAAATATGGCGTGCAGACGCTGCTCTCCTTCGGCGGCCTGACTTCGATCAACCATCCGCGCCTGCACGAAACCATGATCTCCGGCCCGATCGGCGGCATCCTGGGTGCTGCCTATGTCGGCAAGCTGATCGGCAATGACTCGCTGATCTGCTCGGACATGGGCGGCACCTCCTTCGACATGGGCGTCATCTCTCGCGGCCAGACGCGGATCGAGAACGAGCCGCTGATGGACCGTTTCAAGCTCAACGTGCCGACCCTGCATCTCGACACGATCGGCGCCGGCGCCGGCATGATCCTCAAGGTCGATCCACTGACCAAGAAGGTCTCGCTCGGGCCGGAAAGTGCCGGCTCCGATCCCGGCCCGATCTGTTTCGATCGCGGCGGCACCGAGCCGACCATCGCCGATTGCGACGCCATCCTCGGCCGCCTCAACCCGCATTATTTCCTGGGCGGCAAGGTCGTGCTGCAGGTCGAAGAGGCCCGCCGCGCCTTCCAGGAAAAATGCTCCGACATATTGGGCGTCGGACTGGAGGAAGCCGCCGAAGGCATGATCGAAATGCTGGAGGCCGACGCCAACAACGCATTGCGCCGCGTCATCTCCGGCCAGGGCATTCATCCCTCCGAATTCACGCTGCTCTCCTATGGCGGCTCGGGTCCGCTGCATCTCGCCGGCTGTTCCAGGGGCATCGGCTTCAAGGACATCATCACCTTCCAGTTCGCCGCCGCCTTCTCCGCCTTCGGCTGCACCACCGCCGATTTCATGCGCCGCCACTCGGTATCGACGCAGCATGACATTGGCGCGCGGGCAAGCGATGACGAACTGCTGGCTTTTGGGACGAAGGTCACCAATGTCTGGAACGATCTCACAAAGGCAGCGGTCGACGAGATGATCGTCGACGGTCATGCCCGCGACAAGATCAAGACCGTGCCGTTCCTGATGATGCGCTACACCGGCCAGCTCGAGGACGTCGAAGTCATGGCGCCAATGGCCGAGGTCAATTCGGCCGATGACATGCGCAAGGTTATCGACGAGTTCGAGGCGGTCTACGCCAAGGTCAACCACCGCGTGTCGCGCTATGGCGAGGCCGGCTTCACCATCACCGAACTCGGCCTGATCGCCACCGCCGACAAGGTCAAGCCGGTGCTGCTCAAGCGGCCGCTCGGCGCTTCCAATCCGGCAGCCGCCCACAAGGGCGTACGCGAGGCCTATATCGGCGGGCGCTGGCACAAGGCCAATCTCTACGAGATGGATCTCTTGCAGCCCGGCCACGAAGTGATCGGCCCGGCCATCATCGAACACCCCGCCACCACGCTCGTCATTCATCCACAGGACCGCGTCCATGTCGATGAATGGACATTGCTGCACTACACCCACGCTTGAGAGGGCGACCGCCATGTTGGACAAACCTGCTTCGGCCCTGCGCCTTCGCGAAAGACTGCTCGATTCCGAGCGGCTGATGGAAGAGACCGGCTGCTATGACGGCATCACCGAGCTCTCTCTGCGCAACCAGGATCCGCTGAAATTCGAGACGCTGCACACCAAGCTGCGTGCCTATTGCGTCTCGGCACGCGAGATGGCGCGCCGCATCTCTGCCTCGCCCGGCGTGCGCGAGGTCGGCGAAATGGTGGTCGCCATCTACACCCCCGAGGGCGACGCCATCGCGCTCTCCAACGGCATCATGGTGCATGTCCATACGATGAGCCGTTTCATCAAATGGATGATCAAGAACAACTACGAGGAAAACCCGCGCATCCGTGAAGGCGATATCTTCGCCAACAATGATGCCTTCATCGGCACCGTGCAGGTGCCCGATGTCATGGATGTGGTGCCGATCTTCCATGAAGGCACGCTGGTCGGCTGGGCCGGCGCGGTCTGCCACGAACTGGAAGCCGGCGGCATCACGCCGGGTGGCGACGTCTGCCTCGCCCAGGAGCGCTTCACAGAAGGCCTGTTCGTCTGCGCCGAGAAGATCGGTGAGAACGACGAGATCCGTCGCGACTACGTCATCCGCTGCGAGCGCAATCTGCGCATGCCGATCTACTGGGTGCTCGATGAGAAGGCCAAGGTCGCCTCCTGCATCGACATGCGTGAAAGCGTCAAGCAGCTGATCTCGGAGATCGGCCTCGATTACTGGATGAAGGTGTCGAAGGAATTCATCGAGGAGGGCCGCCGCGCCCAGCTCGCCCGCACCCGCCAGCTCACCGTTCCCGGCATCTATCGTGGCCACACCTTCTATGGTCACGTCACCGCCGGCAAGCCCGGCTTCCAGCTGCTCGGCGATCCGGACTGGCTCTACAACATCCCGATCGAGATGGAGATCACCACCGACGGCAAGATTACCATGGACTTCGAGGGCACGCAGCCCTGGGGCTACCATTCGATGAACTGCACGCCGGCCGGCATGGATGGCGGCATGTTCGTCACCTTGACCCAGCACATGAACTTCGAAGGCCTGGTCAATGACGGCGCCTGGATGGCGACCGAGCTGAAATTGCCGCACGGCACCTGGACCAACCCCGACAACGAGATGGTGGCGACCGCCACCTCATGGGCTTTGCTCTTGCCGGCCTATGGCGTGTTCCAGCGGCTGCTGTCGCGCGGCTTCGTGGCGCGGGGTTTCGTTGAGGAAGCCTTCGTCGGCCAGGTCAACAGCCCGATGATCGAGATGGGTGGCGAAAGCCAGTACGGCACGCCGTTCGGCATGGCGCATTTCGAATGCGCCGCCGCCGGCTCCGGCGCGCTTGCCATCGCGGATGGGCTCGACACCGCCTATGTCGGCTGGAATCCGGAATCCGACATGGGCAACATCGAGGTCTGGGAACAGTCGATGCCGATGGTCTATATCGGCCGTTCGATCGTGCCCAATTCGGGTGGCGCCGGCAAATATCGCGGCGGCTGTTCCTTCGTCTCGACCTGGCTGATCAACAAGACCTCGCATCTGCGGCTCCACACGTCGGAGCACTCCTCGCGCGTGTTCGACAATGGCGGCATGTGCGGCGGCTATCCGGCGCCGACCTGCCAGAAGCACCGCGCCGTGCGCGATTCCAATATCCACGAACTGGCTGCCAGGGGCGAACCGCTGGCGCATGCGCCCGGCATCGACCCGCATGTCTCGGACTATGAAAAGAACATCGGCGGCGACCATGTCGTGGTCGAAGGCCCCTACATCACCGCGCCGCACAAGTCCGGCGACATCTTCAGCCATTCCTACAATGGCGGCGGCGGCTATGGCGATGTGCTGGAGCGCGATCCGATCAAGACGGCCTGGGATGTCGAGAATGGTTTTCTCACCCGCCAGGCGGCCGACCAGGTTTTCGGCATTGTGCTGAAGGATGATGAAGACGGCTATCCCCTTGCCGATATCGACGCGACGGTCAAACGCCGCGCCGCCATGCGCAAGGAGCGGCTGGCCAAGGCAATACCGGTAGCGGACTGGATCGCCACCGAGCGCGGCCGCGTCGAAAAGGCCGACTTCGCGCCGGAGGTGAAGAAAATGTACGCCAGCGCGATCAAGCTTTCCTCGCGCTTCACCAAGGACTTCAGTGATTTCTGGAACGTCGATGCCAGATCGATCTTCATGCCGGGAGCAAAGCCATGACCTCGTACAGCAAGGAAGTCCTCCGCGATCTGGCTGCAGGCCAGCTGCCCTGGCCGCAGACAAGGCGCATCATGAGCGCCTACAAAGACGACGACCGTTTCTTCAAGATGGTCGCCGTCTATCAGGACCGCGTCGCCTGGAAGGACCCGATCCTGTTGCCGGTCTCGGATCATCTGTTCATCTGCCAGAGCGGCGATGAGCGGATAACCCGCTGCGAGTGCGGCCATTCCTTCGGCGACTATCGCAAGAACTGGAAGCTCAAGGCCGCGATCAATGTGCGCAACACCGAGGAGGCTTTGCGCGAGATTTATCCCAACAGTGACATTCCTGATCCGCGGTGGATGGAAATCCGCGAATTCATCTGCCCGCAGTGCGGCACGATGCACGAAGTGGAGGCGGCGGCACCCGGCTATCCCCTGGTGCATGATTTCGAGCCGGATCTCGAAGGCTTTTATCGCGAATGGCTGGGCAAGCCGCTTTAAAGACTTCGATTTGTGAACCGCGTCGCAGGCAAGGTAGCGCTCGTCACTGGCACCTGTATGGTTCCAGGGTAGGCTGCTGCGTTGCAGCCTGCGGCCAGGGAACAAAGGTCGTCACCGCCTCCGAAATGCTTGTCGATGGAGGCTGGCTTGCCGCGTGATTTTCAAACCTTTTCGGGCCCGGTTGCCCGTCCTGAACTGTCCGGAGACCGTGCCTGATGACAAACCTTTCCGGCCGCAGCGCCATCGTCACCGGCGGATTTTCCGGAATGGGTTTCGCGATTGCCACGGCATTGGCGCAGGCCGGCGCCAATGTCGCCGTCGGCTCTTATATAGCGGCCGCTTGTGCTGATAAGTCCGATGCGGCCTACTATCCCGGCGCGGATGAAATCGATCGCGTGCGCGCGGCCCTTTCCGCCCACGGAACCAAGGTCCATGCCGCCCACCTCGACGTGCGCGACAGCGACATCACCAATCGTTTCGTGGCAGACGCGGAAGCGGCTATCGGCCCCGCCGACATTCTGGTCAATGCCGCCGGCACCACCGCCGAACAGCCGGTCTGCGGTCATTCCGATGCGCTCTGGGACAAGATCGTCGACACGAACCTCACCGGCGCCTTCCGTGTCACACGTGCCGTACTGCCGGGCATGATCGGGCGCGGCTGGGGCCGCATCGTCAACATCGGTTCGACCGCCGCTTCCGTCGGCTGGAAAGACAATCCCGCCTATTGCGCCTCCAAGGCCGGGCTGTTGGGTCTCACCCGCTGCGTGGCGCTGGAAGGGGCGGCGCATGGCGTCACCTGCGTCATGATCAGCCCGACCTGGGTCGAGACCGAATTGATGCGCCGCAATGTGGCGCAGGTCGTCGAGCGCGAGGGCAAGGGGCGCACGGCCGAGGAAGCGATGGCCGAGATCGCCAGGGGCAACCCGCAGCAGCGCATGCTGCAGCCGCAGGAGATCGCCGCGCTCGCAATCTTCCTCTGCTCGGATGCCGCCAAGGGCATTACCATGGAAAACATCCAGATCACCGGCGGAGCGCTTTGGTAGCGCTCACGCCGGATGGTCGCGTCTTCAGCCCGCGATAGCCAGCCGGGCGATGGCCTGATCCTGCAAGTCCCGTCCTGATCTTTTGCACGGAGTCCGTTGGTCGGACGCCAAGGCCCTCGGCAATACCCGTCATCTGGGTGACAGGCGGCAGGGGATGGGTTATATTGCACTGCACAATGAGACATTGGGGGCGGCGGGTCAGGCATTGAACGGCATGGGAAATCCGATACCGAGATGAAGATTCCGAAATCCTTGCTGGTCAACCCGGAGAAGAACACAGCCTATGGCAGCTTCGCTGTCGCTGTTTCCATCTTTGCGTTCTCCTATTCCACCATTTTCGGCCAGATGGTCATCCTGGCCTATTACGCCGTCTGGCTCCCGCTCATCCTCGTGGATTACCGGCGTTACCTGCGCCACGTCTCGAGCGCGTGGTTGCCGCTGGCGTTTGCCGCCTATGTCTGTTTCTCGATATTCTGGTCAGCGGCGCCCGGCATCACCGCCAGGACGGCGATCCAGTACTCCTCTCACATAGCCTGCGCCTATATCGCGGCGCGCACCGTCAGCGTCAGGACCCTGACGATAGGCTGCCTGGTCGGGATCTTCTTCGTCCTGATTTATTCGCTCAAGGTCGGAGGCTATTCCCAAGACACACTCGACGGTTCCTACAATTTTGTCGGCGCCTTCGCGTCGAAGAACCAGCTCGGCTTTGTCGCGTCGCTTGGCATCTATTTCTACGTTATTTTCCTTGCCTTTCTCCGGCGTGACCGCTTCGGCCTTCTGTGGACGGCGCCCATTGCCCTTCTGTCAGCCTATCTGCTGGTCGCTTCGCATTCCGCCACCTCTATCGCTTCAATAGCGGCGGTCCTGGCGCTGGTGGTGCTGCTTGCGGCAAGCAAGCTGCTCTCACGTCGGTATCGAAGGGTTGTGTTCGTTGTCGGCGGCGGATTGGTCGTCGTCGGGGTGGTAGCGGCCCTCAATCTGGGACTCATGGATCTTGTCCTTGGCATCTTCGGCAAGGATTCGACCCTCACTGGCCGGACATATCTGTGGGAGCAGGGGTGGAATGCCGTGCAGCGGTCGCCAATTCTCGGCGTTGGCTACGCGGCCTATTGGGTGCAGGGCTCCTCCGAGGCCGAGCGGCTCTGGAATGAATTCTTCATCACCGCCCGCGCCGGCTTCCATTTCCACAACACCTATATCGAAACCCTTGTCGAGCTCGGCTATGTCGGGGCGGCGCTCATTTCGCTGATACTCCTGCGCACGGTGTGGGGGCATATATCGGCGGTGGTGTTCAAGGCATGGCGACCCGAGCCTGTCATTCTTGCCGGCGTGATGGTGCTGCTTCTGATCCGGTCCTTTGTCGAGGTCGACATCCTCACCCCCTACGTCATGGGTTCCTTCCTGATGTATTACAGCTTCTTCAAGCTGGTGAAGGTGCCTGTCACCCATACGCGGTGGGCCCCGTCCAACCTCGATGAAGCGAAGATGGCGACGGGCTGAAGGCCGTCGCCCAAAGCGCGGCGGTTTTGGGATAGCGACACGTATAGGGCGCGTCGCATCAATTCGTACCAAGGTGATGGACTTAGAGCATGATCCCGAAAAGTGGGACCCGGTTTTCTCGGACAAACGGTTCCCGTCTGTCCAGAGATCATGCTCAAACAAGCAGATGGAGCCCAATCCCGATTCCATCGGGCTAGAACAGGCTCTAGACTAGAGGAAACGGCTTTCCGTCGAAAATTGCGGACTCGGCCGAGGCTGCAACTAATTGCAGCTCGGCGGTCGGCCAAGCGGGTAGCGGACTAGGGCCGCGAGCCTGCCGGGACGGACCATGTCAGGCTCAAATCGCGGCGAACCCTACTGACTGGCTGCTGGCGTCAGCTTGACCTTGATAACGTCTCCGGGCTGTACCGGCGTATCCTCGCTGGCGGCAATCTCGCTGGTCTTGCCATCGACGGTGCGAACCAGGGCAAAGGAGATCGTGGGCTGCTGGTCGCTGTCGCCAGAGGCCTGCGAACCGGGGCTGCCGGACATGGCTTCGGACATCAGGCCCTTGTTCATGTTCAGCTTGAGAATTGCCGCGTTGAGGTCCGATTCCGTCTGCTGCCGATCGGTGGCAAGCTTGGCATTCTGGGTGTTTTCCGCGTCGATGCCATCCTGCGTGGCCTTGCTGATCGACTGCCTGGCGGTGAGGATGGCCGTGTCGTAATCCAGGACCTGGCCCTGCAGGTCGGCGATCGATCGCTCCGACGTCAGAACCCTTGTATTGGCAACCAGGCCCTTCTGCGCCAGCACGCCGACGCTGGCGAGCTCCTGCTTTGCAAGATCGACCTGCCGCTGCTGGTTGTCGATCTTCTTCTGCAGGGACTCGATCTCGGACTGCAGCAGGTTCTTGAGCTCGTCGAGGGCCTGGAGCTGCAGTTTCAGCTTCTTTTGATCAGCTCCCAGGATCGCCATCTCGTCGGCAACGATACTCGGCAGCTTTGGATTGTCAGCCACTTCCTTCGGCACGTCGAACGTCGGTTTATCCGCCATTTCAGCTTCGATTCGGGCACGCCTGACGATCAGCCGCACCCGCTGGTCCTCGAGAACGTCGAAATTTCCCTTGGCATTGATCAGGTCGCGGTCGTAGCGCTGGCCGGTATCGTCGCTGTGACGAATCCCGCCGGCGACACTGATGGCCTTCAGGACGGTCAGATCAGGCACATAGGGGAACTGGCCGGACGTTTGTACCTCGCCCGAAATGTAAAACGGCCGATATGCAGCCATTTCCACGGAAGCTTCCGGCTTGTCCGGCAGGGCAAGCTTGCGCTGCAACGCCTCGCCGATCGCCGCGGCGACTTCGGACGTGGTCTTGCCGGATGCGGGAAACTCACCCACGAAAGGCACCGACAATGTGCCGGCCGGACCGACGGTGTATTCTCCATTGACGGAAGACCAGTCGCGGAAGGTGCCGTCAACGGTCTGCCATTCCGCAATGCGTATGTTGAGCTTGTCCAGCGCGCCGAGATGATACTCGCTGGCGGCGGCAGGAAAGGCGAGGGCCAAGACCAGGCAGCCGGCGGCAAGCCGCACACGCGGCTGACGACCGGCGCTAAAGACGTCAAATATGTCTGTTTTCAACTGAACGTTTCCGATCCGCTTTGGCCCGCCCAATGAGCTTTGACGAATGCTGGTGTGAGGCAGTCGACTTTTTGTTTGCCTGAGCCGACAGCTTAGTAGGAGCCGCGCGACATCCAGACGGCGGGCACGGTCCTGATGATGATGCGAATGTCCTCGAACATCGACCAATTCTCGACATAGTGACGATCGAATGCCACCCGGCTGTCATAGGAGACGTCATTGCGCCCGCTGACCTGCCAGAGCCCGGTCAGGCCGGGGCGCGATTTCAGGTAGTAGACCGCGGCGCTGCCATAGATCTCCAACTCGTCGCGCACGACCGGACGAGGTCCCACAAGGCTCATGTCGCCCTGAAGGATGTTTATGATCTGCGGCAGTTCATCGAGGGAAAGCTTGCGCAGTATGGCCCCGACACGCGTGACACGTGGGTCGTTCTTCAGCTTGCGGGTCGACAGCCATTCGGCATTGGCATCCGGATTGGCGGCAAGATACGCCGCCAGAACCTTTTCGCCGTCCGGCACCATGGTGCGGAACTTGAGGCAAGGGAAAATCCGCCCGCCCCGGCCTATCCGCCGATGACCATAGAAAATGGATCCGCCGTCGGAAAATTTGACAAGCAGCGCGATCATCACAAACAGCGGGCTGAGTGCAATCAATCCAGCCAGCGAACCGGCAATATCAAAGCTGCGCTTGAGCAGGCCGCCGATCGGCGGCGGAAAATCAATGTCAGCTTGCGGAAAGCCCGCTGTGGCTGACTTCGCAACGTCCCTCATGCCGAAACTCCATGCGTTGAACGAATGGTTCACGGCACGGTACCAAAAAAATGCTGCAGCGCAACACACAATTTCCCATACCGTTGAAATAGTCACGTCATGGATTGACTAAATAATAAGCTCTGCCTGCACAAGATTCGGCTTTTATGGCACGTTTATGACATGTGCGAGGCATATCCGCAAAATTGATGGTGCTTCTGCGGCAAAATTGGGGCGATTCGCCCTTGATCACGATTCGATGAGGAGTTCACTGCTTTAGTGTGGTAGCGAGCATAGGAATATTAGCGTAAAATACTAATCAATATTAGAGATTATACTGGCGGAATGGAGCGCGAAGGAATCGACCATGATTCTGTGTGTGCGATGCAACATTACGGACTCTATCTTCGCAGCTCATTCAAAAATATGTGCGTCCGGCCTTGCTGCCTATTAAGCGCCTTAATAGACTAGCAAATTGTTTCTGCTAGAAAATGCGTAGGTCGTAAGGCGGGAAGCAACCGGCCGAAAGCGGGCAGCCAAATAAGCTCGTGTGGTGAAGGGAGGCTTGGGTGGGTCAGTCGTCGATTTTTGCTCGGGCCGGCTGAGAGGCGGTCCGATATGTCGCTGCCAAAATTTATCATCGGCATGGTCTTCGCGCTCGCGATCGTGGTCCTGTGGTCTTATCTCGACGGCGCCTCGGTGGTCACGACGCTTGTTCGCGTTGTCGTCTGTGCCGTCATCATTCAAATCGGCTACTTTGTGCTCGTCTACATCATGGTTGCCAGAAGTGCTCCGACCCCGGCCGACAAGATTCGCGACGCTGAAAGAAAACTGAATTCGACCGAGGCCGCCGAGGGCGAGAAGCTCGGCGCCCGCAGGAGCCTTCACTAAATCCCGCACCTTCACCATCCGGTTAGATATCCTCCTGCCTCAGGCCGCGTCGGCGGGTTCCCTGTCGGACTGTTCGCCCGACAGCATCCTGGACAACCGGCTTTCCGGCTTTTCCTTCAATCTCTGATATTGCCCGACTTCCACGACGCGGCCATTTTCCATCGCCACCACCCAGTCGGCAAAGGCGATCATCGATGGCCGATGCGCGATGGTCAGGACCGTCATCGAGCCGCGCAGCCCGTCGATCGACTTGGCGATCAACGACTGGTTCTGCCAATCGAGTGCGCTTGTGGCTTCATCCAGGATGAGCAGTGACGGCTTGCGCAGCAACGCCCGCGCCAGTGCAATGCGCTGGCGCTCACCGCCCGAAAGCCGCACGCCACGGTCGCCAACCACTGTCGCGAGCCGGTGTTCCAGCCGCTCGACAAAGTCGCCGGCATGCGCTGAGCGAAGCGCTGTCCACAACTCGTCGTCGGTCGCCTGGGGCGCGGCGAGGCGAAGGTTTGCAGCAATCGTATCATGCAGGAGAAACACATCCTGCGGCACATAGGCCACCTGATCGCGCCAACGCCTGCGATTGGCGCCCGTGATTTCGATGCCATCGACGAGCATCTTGCCGGCCGTTGGTTCGAGCAGGCCAAGCAGCATGTCGGCGATCGTGCTCTTGCCCGACCCGGAAGGGCCGATAAGGGCGGTGACCTTTCCGGCGGGAAGGCCAAAGGTGATGTCACTGACAACCGCCTTGCCGGTGCCGTCGCCATATCCAAAGAACACGTTGCGTATGTTCAGTCCCGTATCGAGCGACAACTTGCCAGGCTCGTCAATGCTGGAACTGGCCGGCTCGCGCTCCGCATCGAAACGCATCTGCAGGCCGCGCATCGACGTATAGGCGGGCAAATTGATCAGGACCTGTTGGGCTTGCGTCTGCAGATCCATGAAGCGCGGTGCAATGCGCATGAAGACCAGAAGCAGCACGACGATCTCGGCAAGCGACAGGTTGAAGCGAACCAGCGCGACATAGATGAACAGGCTCAAGCCCACGACGCTCGCCACCTGGAACAAGGCGGTGCCGATCGTGGAGTTGCGCACGTAGTTGATGTTGTCGGCCTTCATCCTTTCGAGGATCGACTGCAACTGGGCGAAATAGCTGGCCTCGACATTCAGGCTCTTCGCCACCTTGATGCCGCCAAGGAATTCCGAAACCGTACGGTATTGATCCTGGCGATTGGCGGTGAGAACCCGGCCAAAGGCGGTGGCCCGGGTGCGAAATGGCTGAAGCGCCGCAAACATCAGGATGCCGATCACCACGGCGAACAACGTCATCACCGGCGAGATGAACACCGACACCACGAGGTATCCGGCCAGAAGCACGGCGATCTGAACCAGCATCAGAAGGGCGAAGGCCGCTGCCTGCACGCGGTCGATGTCGCCTGTCAGGGCATGGTCGAGGTCGGAGCCGCGCAGCCGGGTGAATATGCCCCAACGCGCCTTCCCGATGCTCTCGAACAGGTTGATGCGCAGGCGGTTGATGAAGTCATAGAGAAGACTGGCCATGTAGACGGACTTGAAGCGGTTGAAAGCCGCCTGCAGGGTGATCAGCCCGACAAGCGCGCACAGCACCGTCGTCAGTTGCAGCGTTCCGTCAGGCGACAGCCAGCGGAAGAATTCATTGTCAGGCAGCCTGATTGCATAGTTCTGGTCGGAGCGTCCGACCAGTTGCAGCAACGGGATGAGAAGCAGGATCGAGATGCCTTCGGTCAGGCTGCCGAGGACCAGGAAGATCAACGTCGTCCAGGTTCGCCGGCCGCCAATCCGGGCCATGGTGGCGCCGAATCCGGCGATCTCTCGAAACAGCGACAGGCGAATGGCTGGTAATCCGGACATGCTCTTCACCGGGAATGGTTGGAGCGCCGCGCGCCCTCTGCCGCCAGGTCCCTCTCGATGAGGTCCACGGCCTCGCCGATCCTGTCGAGTCCCGTCGGCACTTCGAGAAGGCACACCCCGACCTGATCAGCCAATCTTGCGCAATGCCCAAGATGCAGCGCGGCGGCGTCGCCGACCAAAGCGGGCCGGCCGAAACGTGTGACATAGGAGAATTTGATGATCGCGGGCAACGCGGCAATGGTGGGCAAGGGCGAGATCGCCGCCCGCTCGCCCCGTTCGAGGATATAGATCCTGGTCGCCGGAACCCTGTCGTGGGAGAAGCCGCCGAGCAGGCGGTGCTGTGCCTTGTCGATCGCCGGATGAACCTGCGGGCGGACCTCGACATCGTCGAGGGCGATGGCGGAGGCGGCATCGGCGGCCAGTTTCAACTGCGGAAAACCCGGAACGATCATCGCCTTGTCCGAACGGGTCATGTCGAGCGCCACAACGTCGTCGGTGAGCAATTCGTGGCCGGCCCGGATCATCGCACCCGCGGTCGTCGACTTGCCTGCGCCCTTGTCGCCCATGAAGATCACGCTCTTGCCGCCGACGGCTATTGCGCTGGCGTGAAGGATGAGCAGGCCGCGCTGATGCAGCAGAAGCGCCATGACCGGTCCCAGCAGTGGAAAGGCGATCAAGGCGTCGTCGACGCCCGGCGCCGGCTCCACGTCGATGCGGCAGGCATCGCTTATCAGGAACGCGCCGACCGCCTGCCATGCCAGATATTGCCGGTCAGCTTCGAAGCGGAAGTCGCTACCAAGCTCCGGCGAGGGCTTGGGCAGGTCGATGGGGCCGACATGGATGAGCACATCGACTGCCGCCGGCGCGGTCGGTTCAAGCTCCGGCAAGCTCACATCTGAAGCGATGGTCAGCCCGTAGGCCTTGTAGAAGCGCCGCTTTCGCACGGACCCGCCTTGCGGGCGCTCGCGGGCAAATTCGGGATACGAGGCGAACGGCGCGCTTTTGGACATCATGCGTGGCTCCCGCGAAGCTGGACCTGCCGCAGCCAGAGGGACAGCGACACCGAACGCCAGACGTACTGGACATCGAGCGGCGCTGCCTGATCCGGCTGGCGCACGAGCCGTGCGTAGGCCGCGGTTACCGCCGACAGGTTGACATAGGGTGCGATACGGATTGCATCCGAAACCAGTACGCGCTCCAGGAGGTCGCGGTGGTTACCGAGCATGCCGTTGACGAGATTGGCGGTGAAATCGATCTTGTCGCGCCGCCACTGAACCGCCGTCGGCAGAATGCCTTCCATGGCACGGCGCAGCACGTAACGGCCAAAGCCGTGGCTCAGTTTCTCCTCGCCCGGCAGTGCCAGGCAGAACTCGACCAGCGGCTTGTCCCAGAACGGATAGCGCGCCTCGACGCCGAAATTGGCCGCCGCCTTGTCCAGAACCTCGAAGGAATGCGGTACGTAGCCGTTCGACAGGATCCAGCGATGGGTCAACGCTTCGCTGGCGCTTACCGTCGGGGGCATGTAGCCGGCCCTGTGAAAACGATCGACAAGGTCGGTTCTTTCAGCAAGGTCCGGATTGATCAGGCCGTGCCAGCTTGCGCCTTGCGATGCCTGCGCTGGCTTGCGTATCCGGTTCAGAACACGGTTCGCCGCATGTTTGAGCTTGGCGACGCGCCAGGCCGGCCCGTAAATGGTCAGGAACTGGAAGTACAGGCCGAGCATACCGTCGCCATAGGTGTTGGAGGCGCTGCGGATCTCGCGCCACAGGTCGATCCATTTGCCGGCATTGGCGAGCTCATGCAGGTGACCATGGCCCTGCGAGACGACTTCGTCTCCACCATGTCCGTCGAGGAGCACCTTGATGCCCTTGGCGCCAGCGGTCCTGTAGAGGTTGCGGGTAAGCGTGAGGCCCGGCGCCAGGAAGGTCCCTTCCTGTTCCTCGAGAACCTGTTCGAATTCGGCAAATGGCTGATAATTGCCGACCGGGATCAACGTCCCGTCGACCTTTTGCTGCCGCAGCACCGCGTCGATGAACGGGCGTTCGTCCATCGACGACCCCTTCTCGAAGATCAGCGAGAAGGTGGGGAGCCTTGGCTTGTGTTCAGCGGCGTTTTGCATGGCTGCCACACAGGAAATCGACGAGGAATCGAGGCCGCCGCTCAACATCGCGCCTACAGCCGAAGTGCCCCGCATTCGGTTTCGAACCGATTGCGAGAACAGATGGGCGAATTCCTCGGCCGCGTCCGACCGGATCGGCCGCGATGACGGCTCGATCTGCCAATATCGGCGCAACACCACCTGCTGTGCCGTCACGGTCAGAGTGTGGCGCGCCGGCAAGCGGAAGATATCGGCATAGTGTGTTGATTGCGGGTCATCGGGAAGTCCTGCCAGGAACCCGGAAACCTGATGCTCGCTGATGCGTGTACCGACCCCGTCGATGCCAAGGATCGGTCCAGCCTCCGAGGCAAAGACGAAGCGCTGCACGCTGGCGTGGTAGTAGAACGGTTTGACCCCGAACTGATCGCGCGCGCAAAACAGCGCTTGCCGTTCGCTGTCCCAGATGGCGAAGGCGAAATCGCCTTGCAGATGGACCGGGCAGTCCTCGCCCCAGCGCAGGTAGGCCCGCATCAAAAGGACCGCATCGGCGACCGACTTGTCCCTGATGCCCAGCCGCGCCAGCAACTCGTCCCGGTTGTCCAGCCGGCAGTCAGCCGTTACGGCAAGCTTGCCGCCGGCCATGGTCAGGGGGCCGGGACCGGATTCATCCGTTGTGTTGAACCAAGCATGGCCAAGGGCGATGGGCGTATCCATCCACCAGGAGCTGCCGTCGCGGGCCCGATGCCGCATGCGCGCCAGCATCTGCTGGATGTCCGCGGCCGCTGCCGCCGGCGCGCCACCCTGCCTGAGCAGAATTCCGGCCACGCCGCTCATTCGGCTACCGACCGTGATCGACGAGATGGGCGAAGCCGTCGACCGTGCCGCCAAGAACGATGTGGTTGCCGCTCATCAGCCAGGCATGCGCTTTCAACTGCGTTCCCGTATCCCGCTCGATACCGATGCGGATATTCGATGCGCTGCCTTGACGGGCGAGGATGTATTGGCCTGAAAGCGCCTGGGTGAGGCAGCTGGCGCGCGGCACGAGCCGCGCGGCGGCGGCAACGCCCCAGGCGACACGCCGCAGGTCGGCGATATCAGCGGCTTGCCGCGCGTCCAGCCGCATCACCACGGCGCGAACGCGATTGTAGGAAAACAGCGTCAACCCCAGCCGGGCAGCCGTGACCACCAGCAGGCAGCGGCCAAGAAAAAGTATTTCCGAGCCGCTCAGGGAGAGAACTCTAGACAAGTTCCTCATGATGCAGCCTCGCAAGCCCATTGTCCGCCAGGCCCTTCAGCAGCCCGTCGACGTCGGCCTTGCAGCGCTCGGGATCGACATTGTAGCGCGCAAGCACCGCCTGGTGGATCTCCAGGATCGGCTTCGGGTCCTGGATCAGGTCCCAGATGAAAGCACCGACACCGTTCAGGCTGTAGTAGATGTTGGATTTCACGTTGAGCAGCGCCAGGCCGTTGCCGAATTCGCAAGCCACGGCATCCTTGGTCGCACTCACGCTGTCATGCTCAGATGGGTTCCAGTTCATCCTAAAACCTCGGTTACGGATACGCTTCGGCAATTGCCGGGAATCAAGGGGGGCCGGAGATCCTTGATCCCCGGCCCTTGTGTATTTTGGATCTAGAGTCCCAACTTCGTCACTCTAGAAGCCGGTACAAGTTCAAGAAAACGTCAGCTGGGAGATCGGCGTGTGCGCGGGAAAGGATGCGTCGATCGCCGTATTGCCGCCACCGCCCTGGGTGATGGTTTCGATCGAACCATGAACCGTCAGGCTGGGCGTTTCGTACTCTTGCCTATCAACATTCTGTTCCATTTAAGTCTCCGATAAGGGCTGGAAACGGCCTGTCGAGTGCCGTCAGCATATTTTGCTGCACCGCAATAGCTGCATGGCAACATTCATGAGTCAAGCCTGATTTACCAAGCGTTAATCAATTATGGGTTGCGATGGCTGCTGATTCTGTGAAGGGACGGTCGGAGCCGGCCGTCCTCCATGCTGAATCGGTGTGCATGAGCGTCTTCTTGTGCTGATTCATTAAGCATTTGATTTTGTTGAAATAAAAATATTCGTCCAGGCGCCCATTTTTTAGACACAGCTAAAGAGTGTATCTAAACTGGTAAAATCTTGTTGAGAGCGGTTGAAATGGAGCGCCGGTTAATATTGCAACCGCGGTTGTCGTAAGTTTTGAAGATAGAACTCACGCACGCTGTGATTGTAGAGGTCGGGCGCCAAAAGGAAAAACTGGACGCCGCAAGAGATTTTGGCGATGCTGCGTGTTCGCAGTTGCAGCATAGGTGTCGTGCAGATTGTTTTGCGGAGACTTTGCCTAGGATGGCCTTGCAGGAAAGTTCGTATGAACGGTTGCGCACCGCCAACTGCGCCGACGAGATTGCCTATGTGCAGGCATGCCTGAGGTTGTTCTTCGCAGTAAGCCCGGGGGCATCCGCAGGCGAAGCCCCCATGTCGAGCGTGTCGGTTGCCAACGTCGCGGACATCGCCAGGTTGAACAAGGTTGCCACGTTTGTCCTCAAGGCACTGTCTCGTTCACCCGGCGAAAACCTCCGGATCTGTCCCAGTGGCTGGATACCTATCGCAGGAGGACGATGGCGATGAACTCGTCCTGCATCATGGATTCGCTGGCCATCCACACTGCCTTGCGTGACCGCAATATCGATTTTGTGTTTCTGAAGGGCCCGTTCCAGCAGCAGCTTCTCTATGGCGATCATTTCATGAAGCCTTCCGGGGATGTCGATATCCTGGTCTCGTCATCGGGGTTCTCTTGGGCACGTGATGCGCTGCGGGCGATTGGCTACGAGGTTGCAGGCAAATCGAGGTCCGTGTGGTGGGTTCGTTTTCTTGGCGAGCAGCACATGACCCGTTCCACTGGCTCGGCATCCTCCACCGTCGATCTTCACTACCGCCTCCAGCAGCCGGGTTCGCCCAGTCCGCGCGATACGGACGGATTTCTGAGGCGCAAGCGGCCTGTCGAAATCGTCGGCACGAACGTGCCGTTCATTTCGGCGTCCGACACCTTGCTTCTTTCCTGCATCAGCGTTGCCAAGGCGCTTTTCAACCGCGAGCCCTGCGCCGGCTATGTCTGTGATGTCCGCGCCAGCGCCAGCCGGCTGAGCGCGACGGAGCAGCAGAATGTGCTTGATTACGCAACGGAGCAGGGGCTGGTCGACACGTTGCTGCTTGGTCTGCGCGCCGCCGACGTGCTTCTTGGCGGGGCTGGGACGCTGCTGTCGGAACGGGCCACCCGGATATTGTCGCGCATCGGTAATGAAGACCTGCTCAACATGGTCATCGCTCCCTGGTTGTCGTCGTTGCGGTGGCCGCAGCGGCGAACCGTGTTGTGGGAACTGTGCGGCCGCGCGCCGGTCCGCTACATGGCCGAGGCCGGTTGGGCCGCGTCAGCCGATCTCAGCCGTCGCATTTTTGAACGGCCGGGTGGTCGCTGAGAGTGTGAACATGTCTGACGCCGAACGGGAGGGGCAAGCAAAACGAGACGCTACCGGTGCAATGAAGAGGTTAATCCATGTCCATGACAGGAACCGAGGTCTGCGTGATCATCGCGGCACGAAACGCGGCGCGGACAATCCCGGTTGCCATCGCTTCCGCGTTGCGTGAACCGGAAGTGACGGAAGTCGTGGTCGTTGACGATGCTTCCACCGACGACACGGCAAGCGTGGCCCGGGCTGCCGATGATGGCAGCGGGCGGCTCTCCGTCATGCGCCTCGAGATCAACCGTGGCCCCTCCTTTGCCCGCAATGCCGCGATCGCCGGCTCCAGGTCGCCCTTCATCGGTATCCTCGACGCCGATGATTTCTTTCTCGAGGGCCGGTTTCGAAAACTGTTTGCCCGCGCCGACTGGGATTTCGCGGCTGACAACATCATGCTCATCAGGGATGACGTGGCCGGAGACATCACGAAAATCGTCGCGCCGCGATTTTCGGCCGATCCCGAATTCCTCGATTTCGAGCGCTTCATCGAAGGCAATATTTCCAGGCGCCGCGTGCAGAGGGGTGAACTCGGCTTCCTCAAGCCGGTGATCAGCCGCGCCTTCCTTGATCGGCACGGGCTGCGCTATGATGAGGGCCTGCGCCTTGGCGAAGACTACGAACTCTATGCGCGCGCGGTTGCTCAGGGGGCACGGTTCAAGGTCATCCGGTCTTGCGGCTATGGCGCCATCGTGCGTCCGGATTCGCTGAGCGGCCGGCACAAGACGCAAGATCTGAAGCGCCTTGCCGACGCGGATCTGTCGTTGTTGAAGATCGACAGCCTGCCGGAGGGATCGAAGGCCGTGCTGAGAAAGCACGAACGTCATGTCCGCGACAAATACCGCTTGCGAAAGTTCCTCGATGTGAAGGCCGAACGCGGGCTGGCATCGGCGGCCGCCTATGCGCTGGCCAGTCAATCCAACCTCATTCCCATCGTTCGGGGTGTCGCCGCCGACAAGCTCGAGGCACTCTTTCGCCATGCCGGTCTTGCTTCCAAGCCCCAGAAAACGCCGCCGTTCCGGGTTCTCATGGCTGGAACCAAAACCGCTGGCGAACCTTGAGCGGTGGTGTTTTTTGAGCCCATCGCAGCCGCCGTTTCGATCGGATTTGTCAGTTTACGAGCTTGATGGTTGCCTACTCGCTCCCGGGATGGCACTCTATGTTGCGATGCAGCAATTCCAAACGGCCGCGCGAATTGGTCCAATGTGTCTCTCCCGCCGGGTGAATCCGGCAACGACAGGAGTCTGAAACGATGGCCTCGATATTCGGCTTCCGATCCAGAAACCCCGCCCGCGACCAGCAGACCGATGTCTCGCGCCTGGATCGGCTGGCAAGATTGTTCGATCAGATCTCGGCGGAGGTCGAGGCGGAGAAAAACGGACTTGAAAATCGTTACAGGACCAAGGCCACGAACGCGGCCTTTCTGGTCGAGGCGATGGAGAACGGGTCCGCCTCCGGCCGCGCGTCCGAAATCGGCGAACTGACGAAGTCGATCCTGAATTGCGAGCGGCGCATCGCCGTGCTCTCGCAGCAGCACCTCCGGATGAAGGAACTCCGTCATTCGCTGGATGCGATCTTCGACGGGAAGGGATCGCTGGAGGCGGATGTCAAGTTCCCCAGGCCGGCTCGCGCCGGCAGAGGGTGAGGCGGAGGCGTCAGGGCCGCGGGCAACGTTCTGACTCTGAAACTGCATGCAACAAGGTTGAGAGGGGGTAGCAGACGATCGAGGTCGACTCGTCTCGTTACAGTTCGAATGTCGACTTTGGGTTGGGGTACACAGCACAAAGGTGAGTTTGATATGAACGCGAATTCGAAAAACACCTCTACCATCACAACTGCCAGGCCGATGCCGCGTCACGCAAGACAAGGCGGCCTTGAGCGGTTGTGGTCACCTGGCATGTTTACGCTGGTTGCCCTCGCAAGCCTTATTGTGGGGCCGACGGTGTCGCGTTCCCAGGATATTCCGAGCGGACCGTCATTCGTTGACGATTTCACCACTTTCAATCAATCGCGGTGGTACGTTTCCGACGGCTGGACAAATGGCAGCCATCAGAATTGTACCTGGTCCAAGGACCTGATCCGGCTTTCCGACGGCGCACTGACGCTTGGCTTCGAAAAACGAAAATTGAAGGACCGCGATTTTGGCTGCGCCGAAATCCAGACCAAGGAGCGTTTCGGCTACGGCACCTACGAAGCGCGGATGAAGACCGACACGGGTTCTGGTCTCAACGCGGCGTTCTTCTCCTATATCGGGCCTTCCGACAAGCAGCCCTGGGATGAAATCGACTTCGAAATCCTGACCAAGGACACCTCCAAGGTGCAGGCCAACGTCTATATAGCCGGCAAAGGAAAAAACGAAAAGCTGGTCGATGTGGCGGGCGGCACTGAAAACGCCTTCAACGACTACGCCTTTGTCTGGGAGAAGGACCGGCTGCGCTGGTACCTGAATGGCCAGTTGGTCAACACCATTACAGATCCGGCGAAGCTGCCCACGCACGCGCAGAAGATATTCTTCAGCCTGTGGGGCAGCGACACCTTGACCGGCTGGATGGGACCCTTCTCGGACCCGGGCCGCAAGGTCACGCTCCAAGTGAAGCGCGTTGCGTTCACGGCCTTGGGCCAGCCTTGCCAGTTTCCAGAATCGGTCGCATGCGCCATAAAGTGAAAGCGATAGGAAAAATACATCTGAACCGGCGGGCCCGAGAGGGTCCGCTGGCTTGAACGGGGGCGGCACCGGATGAACTTGACGGTCTTTGGGGTAGGCTATGTCGGATTGGTGCAGGCGGCGGTGCTGGCGGAAGTCGGCCATCAGGTGATGTGTGTCGACATCGACGCGAGCAAGGTCGAGCGGCTCAACCAGGGCCTCGTTCCGATCTACGAACCCGGGCTCGAAAGCCTCGTCAAGGAGAACCACGCGGCCGGGCGCATCACCTTCACCACCGATGCCGTCGCTGCCGTCAAGCATGGCGAGATCCAGATGATCGCCGTCGGCACCCCGCCGGGCGAGGATGGTTCGGCCGACCTCAGATATGTGCTGGCGGTCGCCGAGGCGATTGGCAGGGAGATGGACGCGCCCAAGATCGTCGTTGGCAAGTCGACCGTGCCGGTCGGCACCTGCGAGAAGATAAAGACCAGGATCGCCGAGACGCTGAAGGCGCGAGGCCGCGAGGACCTCTCCTTCGATGTCGCTTCAAATCCGGAATTCCTCAAGGAAGGCTCGGCCGTGGCGGACTGCATGAAGCCCGACCGCATCATTGTCGGCACCAACAGCGAGGACACCGAGGCGGTGATGCGCGAGCTTTACGCGCCGTTCAACCGCAACCACGAGAAGATGATCGTGATGGACGTGCGCAGCGCCGAATTCACCAAATACGCCGCCAACTGCATGCTGGCGACCAAGATCAGCTTCATGAACGAGATGGCCAACCTGGCCGAGCAGCTCGGCGCCGATATCGAGGAGGTCCGCAAGGGCATCGGCAGCGATCCGCGCATCGGCTACCACTTCATCTATCCCGGTCTCGGCTATGGCGGCTCGTGCTTTCCAAAGGACGTGCGCGCGCTCATCAAGACCGCCGAAGGGGTCCAGTTCGACGCCAAGCTGCTGAGGGCCGTCGAGGAACGCAACAATGAACAGAAGTCGGTGCTGTTCGACAAGGTGAACCGCTATTTCAAGGGCAACCTCAAGGGCAAGACCTTCGCCCTGTGGGGCCTGGCGTTCAAGCCCAACACCGATGACATGCGCGAGGCCCCGGCGCGCACTCTGATGGAAGCACTGTGGAAGGCCGGCGCCAACGTCCAGGCTTACGACCCCGAGGCCATGCAGGAATGCCAGGCCATATACGGGCTGCGCGATGACCTGCTCTTGTGCGGCACCAAGGAGGCGGCGCTGCGTGGCGCCGATGCCCTGCTGATCGCGACCGAATGGAAGAACTTCCGCGCCCCCTCCTTCGACGCGGTGAGGGACGCGCTGACCACGCCAGTCATCTTCGATGGTCGAAACCTGTATGACCCGAAAGTCATTGCCCGCCACGGCATCGAATATCACAGTATCGGCAGGATGGCGGCGTGAGCCGCTGAATGCAATGACGCCGTCGTGCGCCCCGTACTCGTGACCAGTTCGATCCAAAGCACGTAGCGGGCTGACCACCCTGCCACTTCAATGGTGGCGGCTCGGATCAGGCGGTTTGGGGCTTGGCCGAAAACATCCTGTTGAGATTCTGCACGGGACTATCGACCACTCTTCTGAAAATGTCTGCCACCAAAAGCGCCACTACAAAAACCGCGGGCAGGACCACCCACACCGGAGCACCAATCAATGTACCTATTTTCGCGACAGCGATGAGCACTGTGAAATGAGTGAGGTACAATGGGTAAGATATATCCCCCAGCCATGACAGCGCCGGCCTGTCGAGGAAACGACTACTCCCGGGCGAGGCGAACGCCATAAGAATTATGAGGCCAGCGCCAATTCCAGACGCAATGTGGCTGAAAAGTAACCCGTCATGGATGATCCAACGAGCCTCCAAAAGAAGAATTCCCGTGACCCATATCAACGCAACGACAAGGGTCGGAAATTTGGCGATCGTCGTTTTCAATGTGTCTCGATAGATGGCAAGGAACGCTCCGCCGATAAAAATTGGAACATAAATGGCGGTTTGCAGTAAGGATTGCGAGACGCTGTTGGCCGTGAGGGCGAATGCTTCAGGCCAAATTGCGCCGGGCACTAATAGAAACAAAGCCAAAGCGACCATGAGCTTTGGAAATTTCAGAATACCCCAAACGATAATAGGCATCGCGATGGATATTCTTATCTCGTGCACAAGAGACCACATTACGGGCGATAGCGTCATATGTTGGGTCAGCCCCGTCATCAACAAATGACCCAATACGGACTTGATTGAAATCACCCCAGGTGGGGTGTGCCGGAGCCATTCGCTGTAACCGTCTCCGATGGGGAGGACGAAAAGAGCTTCTGAGGCAGCTATCGCCAGCAACAATGCGATCGCAAAAGGCACCCAAATTCTCACGATTCTCTTTGCCACATAAGCGGCAAAAGAGTCCCGTGATTTGAGAATAGCCAACGTCAGGACAAAACCGCTCAATGCGAAAAACACCAGCACGGCTTCGTGTCCACTCCAGAAGACATGGAGGGGAGAATAGGTAATCGCGTTTTTCCAGTGCCAACTGAAATGACGTGTTGCATTTGGGTCCGCCCATACAAGCAAGTCTAGGCCCGGAATGGCAAACACCAGGTGGCTCGTCAGTACGACGATAGCCGCAATTCCACGAACTGCATGCAGAGAATTGAAACGCTCTTGAGCCAAGACCTGTTTCCCAGATTGATCGACATGGCGGCGTTATCTAACGGCGAAGACGTCCCGCTTGACATAGGTGCGAAATGCGCGGCGCTGGACCATTCGATGGCGTGCGCCCCGCAGTGCCATAACCTTGCCGCGCAAGCTGGATTTCGGCTGCGGATGGGGCGTGGCGACCGAAAAAACCGACGCAAGCTCGGGAAAACGCTCGATTAGATCGACATATGATTTATGAAAGTGCCATCCCCATGGGGGGACGGCGGCTTTCCATGGCTTGGCGGCGCCGGTGAAGTGAATGACCTTCGGCGCGATAATCCTGTGGCAGAGGAGACCGGCATACGCATTGTGAAAATTATAGGCCGGTGAGAGCGGTTCGACGTGCTGTTGAAACACCGCGTTGAGCGCGCTCTGGTCGTGACGAATGAATTTTTCGCTGTTGCGAAAGAAGGCGTCCAGCGCCCTTGGTCCATAAATCGCCCAGGTATCCCGGCGGCATGCGAGTACCCCCGCGTTGAAGTAGCTGTCGCGGGTGGCTCCGTTGAGTGCATCGAAATAGCCTGTCGGATTGAGGCCCAGCCTGTCATCGGGATCAAACCAGGCGCTGCCTCTGCCCGCCGCAATCCAACCGTCGCGAACGCGATGTCGGATGAGCGGAGTAACGTCTCCAACGATTTGGATATCGCCATCCAGATAGACAATGTTCTGATACGCTGGTGCGAGGTGGGGGGCTATCACCAGCCGCGCCAACGACGTGACGGGCACGTGGTTCTTGGCAAACGCCACACCATCGGGTGGCACATAGGACGTGTCGGGGAGCGCGATGAAGGATATCGCTCGCCCCACACTGTTCTGCAGTGTGTCGATCAGCACTGGATCGATGCCGACCGTGTAGATGAGGATGTCGGCCTGCGCGTCGACGCCTTGCGCTGTCAGCTGAAGTGCCGCCAGCAGTGACGGACCGAGATATCCGTTGTCGGTCACGAAGATGACCGCGGTGTCGTGCCGGCTCGGGCCCTTCATGCCCACCGCCCAAGCAGGCGTGCGCCCCTGCCCACCAACAGCCGCTTGAACAGGGCGATCATTTCGGTTTCGGGTCCTTCAGGCCGCCGCATCAAATTCCAAAGCAGCAATTGTGCTCCGATGAAAGCGATCGCTCCGATGGCGATCTGCGACGACAGGCTCAAAGCCAGCTCGGACGTTTCGACGCCGGATGGAAGCACCAAACGAGACCCGAGCACGGCCGCGACCATGACTCCGGCGCTTGCCAGGCTGCGCAGATTGGGGCGCAATTGCGCCAGGTAGCCAATGCCGGTGAGCTGCCGAACGACCTGAAGATTGAAGAAGATGCCGATGACGCCCGCAATCGCTCGCGCGATCGCCACCCCGGCAAGTCCACCAAGCCAAAGCCCCACGACGACGGAGGGGACGCGCAGGATGAATGCCTGAACGTCGCGCTTGAAGAGCAGTCGCGTGTCGCCTGTGGCCATTGCAAGCGGCTGCGCGAGGCTTCCCAGGGTTTGTACGGCGAACACGGCGGACAAGGCCTGGATCACGATTACGGCGGGCAGCCATTTGTCCGTCATTGTCAGTCGGACCAAGGGCTCGGCGATCAGTGCCATCCCGACACCCACCGGCAAGGCGATCATCGTGACCAGCGCTTGCGATGACTGGTAGACCTTCTCCAGGCCACCGTCGTCCCGGTTCTTCACATGGGCGAATGCGGGAAACAGGACGGAGGTCAAAGGAGCGATCGCCTCGCGCGTCGGCATTGCGGCGAGATTGTCGCCCACCGAATAATATCCAAGCGGAGTCTTGCCGAGGAAGGCGCCGATCAGCAGGTGGTCGAAGCGCCAGTTCAGCGTGTTGATGGCCTGTGCCAGGGTCAGCCAGATGGAATAGCCGAACATCTCGCGCCAGTGCCGCAGCCCGGGCTTTGGCCGAAACGGCGCAACGACATAGGAAATGACGAGGCCGGTGAGATCCGACGCCAGTGTTCCCGCAACGAGTGCCCAATAGCTTCTGAAGGTGAACGCAAACACAGCCGCCACGATAAGCCCGACCAGCTTCTGGGAGACCTCGATCAGGAATTGCTGCCAGAACACCAGGTCACGCGTGAGCAGGATTCGACGCGGACTGCCGAGCCCTCCCAGGAGTGTCGAAATCGCAAGCGCCGCAAGCACCGGCGGCAGGCGCGGTTCCGCGAAGGCCGATTCCGCCGGTATCGCGACGACCATGAGCATGGCGGCGACGGCCGCGGCGCGTAGCGCGCTAAGCGTCCATGCCGTGTCGAGGTGCTCCCTGGTGGGATTTGGATGATGAATGAGCACCGCACCGATCGAAATCTCGGTGACTGAGTTCAAGATGGCGAGCACGGTCCAGCCAAGGGCCACAATTCCGAAATCGCCGGGGGTGAGCAGGCGCGCCAGGACAAGCGTGCTCACCAGCCCCAGAAGGTTGGTGATGATCCGGGCCGCCGTGATCCACGCCGCGCCCTTGGCCAGTCTTCCTTTGATTCCGTCCACGCGTCGGCGTCTCCAGTGCACTCAGAACCGACACATCCCGCCCGCGATCGATGCTCGATCAATGTCCGGTGCGACCGTTTTTATTCTCCACGGCCTCGGGGTGCAAGCATTTATGCCGCAGTGCAGCATAAAAACGGATTCAGCTATTGTGCACTGCGGTCAATGGGGCAAGATGGCGAAGGGCGACGGACAAAAAGGATCGACTCCTGATGATGCAACAGGAATGGCGGGACGACACGCCGCGAGAGAGCCGGACGACCGAAGACCTTCGAATTGCCTTGCGAGACCGGATCAAGGAGGTTTTGCTGCCGCTGATCTCCGGGCGCGGCGAGCGCATCCACCTTATCGACCCACCCGATCATCCTAACGTCGGCGACTGCGCTATCCTGTTGGGTGAATTGGATTTTTTCAAGCGCGAGCTTCCCGGCAGCCACGTGGGATTCCACGACTGGAGCACCTACAGCCCATCTTCTGATCGACACATCGAACGCGCATCCGTGCTGCTGATGCATGGCGGCGGCAATTTCGGCGACATATGGCCCCATCACCATCAGTTTCGTCTGAAGATCCTGCGGTGCTTCCCCAATCGGCCGACCATCCAGCTGGCCCAAAGCATCCATTTCGACTCATCGGCGGCGTTGCAGGAGACGCGCGAGGCCATCGCCGCGCACTCCGATTTCACTTTGCTGGCTCGTGACACAAAAAGTGAAGCCTTTGCCCGCGCGAATTTCGATTGCCATGTAGCGCTCTGTCCGGACATGGCATTCGCCATGGACCGGATCGTGCGCAAGCCCGCGACCTTGGATGCGTTCTGCCTGTTGCGCACCGACAAGGAAGCGGTGGCGCCGCATGAAGGCATCAAGAAGCAGTTGAACCAGATGGGGCTTTCCGCGGAGGCGGGAGACTGGATGGATGATCCCAGGACCGCAGCGCGTTTGTGGGACCGATTGTATTCCAAACTCACACGCAAGTTTCCGATTGCCTATCCGTTGCTGGCGCCCCTGGCGTTTACCGCGCGCCGACGCTACGCGGAAGCTCGGCTGAGGGTGGGTATCGATCTGTTGAGCCGCGGGCGCATTGTGGTCACCGATCGACTGCATGCACATATCCTGAGCACGCTTCTCGACATCCCGAACGTCGTTTTCAGGTCATTCGACGCCAAGGCCGCCGCCTTCTACGACACATGGACACATGCAGCGCCCATCTGCCGGCTGGCCGATGATCCCTCCGACATGGTCCATGCTGTCCAAGCCGTGATGCCGCCGAAATGAGCCAGGTCGTTGAAATGCCGGATCAGGAGCCTACTCCTTCGCCGCGCTACGCGGCGGTGATCCGCGCATATCAATGCACGCCGCTCCTGGTCGAGGTGATGGAAGCGCTGCGAAGGCAAAGCGTGCCCCCCGAGCGATTGATCATCGTGGATTCGTCGCGCGATCCGGCGATATCCAGCCAATTTGAAGAACTCGGTGCGGATGTCGTGACATACCCCGCCGAGGAGTTCAATTTCTCGAAGGCGATCAATCTCGGTGTCGCGGCCAACGACCAGCCTCTCACGCTGATCATCAGCAGCCACATGCTCATTCATGCGCCTGACCTGATAGCGAAAGGGTGGGAAGCGGCGCTGAATGGCGGCATGGAAATTGTCTACTGGAGGCATCCGCCACACCGGGATGCACCGCACGAGTGCCACCATGTCATGACCCGCCGCAACTTCGACGGCAAGAATGGCCTGTCCAACACCATGGCCATGATCCCCACGCAATTGCTGCGAGAGCGTCCCTTTCGCGAGGAGGTCTTTTCCGCCGAGGATCAGGAATGGACAAGGTACTATTTCGCGTCCCACCGTCGCGCGATGTTGCGCATCGACACCAGGGATGTCGGCTACAACAATCCCAATCATAACGCACAGACATGGAGCGAGACCAAGCTCCTGCGGGAGGAGTTGGCGATTGGATATTTCGTCAACCGGCGGCTGCTTCTGCCGGACAGGATCATCATGCGCTTTCTACGCGGTGTCCTGGCCACTCTGCGCCGTCGGCCAGACAAGGCCAGGATGCATTTTGGCTTTGCCTGGGCCATGACCAAGGCGAACTTCAAGCAACCAAACGCGAAATCGAGATATTTCTGACAGAATTGCTGTGCAGTCCCGGCAAATCGAAAGGGCATCTTGGGGGGTCAATAGCCAGAGACGTTGGAGATTCTTGCATGATTGCGTTTCTAGTCCTTGCTCACGACAATCCCAGACAGGCGCTGGCGCTTGTGAAAAGTCTTCGATCATCGCACGCCCGCACATTCATTCATGTCGATGCCAAGTCCGATATCAGTCAGTTCCAGGAATGCGCCCATGCTGGGGCCATTCTGATCGAGGAGCGGAAAGGCGTGCATTGGGGCGGCTTTTCGCAAGTGAGCGCCACCTTGGCGCTCATGCGGCACGCCCTGCGAGATCGGCTTCCTTTCACCCATTTCGCGTTGCTGAGCGGCAGCGATTATCCAATCGCCACGGTGGACGCCATTGCGGGCTATCTGGCCGCGCAGGATCGGGAGTTCATCGACGCAGAACCGGTGGTGGAAGGGCCCGACAGCATGCCGTGGCAGCGTATGCTCAAATATCAGTTGGAAGGCGGCTGGCGCGGCGCCGGCCTGCGGGGACGGATCATCCGCGAGGTGAACGCCCACATCCTCTCCCGCCTGCCTGACCGAGATGTTCGCGCCATTGCCGGCCCCGTGTCCTTCTTTCGCGGCAGCGCATATTGGATTCTGACACGGGAAGCGGTCGAAGGCATCTTCACCTTCACGCGGACGAACAAATCCATCGTCCGGCTGCTGTCGCACAGCGTCTGTTCCGACGAAACGTTCTTTCACACCGCCGTCATGGCAGGCCCCCGTGCCTCCCACGTCGCCGGCTCATCAACCTATGCACAATGGTTCCCTGGCAGCAGCGGACCTACCGTCGTCGACGACAGCCTCGTTGATGTCGTGACCGCGCCGGACTTTCATCTGGCAACCGGTGGGCGGAGCGCGCGCGCCGCACTTTTCGTTCGCAAGTTGAACGGTGACGATGACCCGATCCGAAAGCGGTTGGATCACTACAGAACGACGCGTGTCCTTCCCATGGAACCTCTGCCGGGCACGCCTGGCTGACATTTTCCAGGACGCAAGGATTGAGAGCGGGTTGTTTTAGGTCAAGGAGTTATGATGAAGTCTTTTGTTGATAACAATATCGACATCGTATGTGTTTCCGACACAAACTATGCGCCGCATCTGGTGACGTTGTTGAAGTCTGTCGAGGCAAACTCCGCCAATGACGACAGTTTCAAGGTGCACATCATCCATGATTCCATCAGTGGCGATCTGCAAAAGCAGGTGTCGTCCGAGTTGGGAAGAATGGAGGTTCGTTGGTACTCGATTGTTGGTCACGCCGCACTGACATTACCTCCTCTTTTGCAGATAAGCCGCGCGACATATCTGCGCTTGATCATGGACGAGGTTCTGGATGAATCCATATCTCGTCTCATATACCTCGATATCGATATGGTTGTGACCGGCAGCTTGAAAGAGCTGTGGCAGTCTGATTTGGGCGACTGTGTTTGTGCGGCGGTTCCTGATCCTGGCGTGGATGTCGGAGAGTTTGCCGGGAAGCACGGTCTGGACCTTCCCGGTCAGTATTTCAACGCGGGCGTGATGGTATTTGATATGCCTCGCACTCGCATCGATGGAACTCTGAAGCGCGCATTGAATCTGTTGCTGGAGGATCAATCGAAGTTTGAATATGCCGATCAGGACGCGCTGAATGTCGTTTTGTGGGGCAAGTGGAAGCAGGTGGATGCGACCTGGAATTTCCAGAGGGAATTCATGTACGATGATCTCGCTGCGTGGCGCTCCATGTCGAAGGACCGTCATACGGTGCCGAAGATCATCCATTTCACGGAAAGCGTTAAGCCGTGGAAGGCCGGAGAGTGGCATCCGTTTGCCTGGCTCTATTGGAAGTATCTGCTCCGGTCGGGATTTGCCGGGGATGTCATGCGGAAAGGCAACATCAAGTACCGAGACATAATCAAGATGTGGCTTAAGTACCTGTTCAAAAAGCCGCATCTGGCTCGTGGCCCGACCAATCCGTAGGGCGCCATCTGGCCTCGATCAGCTCAATTTTATGTTGCAGTGCAATATGCGCTGTGGATAAATTGATGATCTTGCGGTGCCCGATGGCGTAAGGCGCGTTGCGGAAAGCGCTGGTGGACTCTCAAGCATCTGAATCAATTTACGAAATCAACTCGGGGCGCGGGGTTCTCCCGATTGCCGGTCGTCGACTTGATCGAGCCATCATGGCGATTTTTGCTACACTGCACCAAAAATGTTGCGATGCAGCAAGAGCTGTACTAGCATCCCCGTGGGTGGGCCAACAGCGGTCGAGTTTATATGCTGCATGTCTTGTACCTCGTGCACGATGTTTCCGACCCGGCAGTGCGCCGGCGGATCATAATGCTCAGGGCAGGTGGGGCCCGGGTCACGCTCGCGGGCTTCCGTCGCACAGCCAATCCTGTTTCGGATGTCGAGGGACTGCGACCGATCGACCTTGGCGCCACGCGCGACGGCCGATTCGGCCAGCGCATGGCCGCAGTCGCCAAGGCGGCGGTTTCGATCGGCTCGAAACTTGGGAACATGCCCAGGCCCGACCTCATCATCGCGCGCAACCTTGAAATGCTGGCGTTGGCCCGGCGCGCCAAATCCGCGTTCCAGGCAACGGTGCCGATCGTCTACGAGTGCCTCGACATTCATCGGCTCGTGCTTCGCGACGATTTTCTGGGCAAGGCGTTGCGTGGCACGGAACGTTACCTGGCCCGGGACGTAAAACTCCTTGTGACCAGTTCACCTGCCTTCATAGCCAATTATTTCACGCCGTTCGGCCAGGTCGCCGCCCCTGTCGAACTGCTTGAGAACAAGTATTTCGAAGCCTCGGCTGTTTCGCCGGATGATCCCGTGGCGGCGGAAAATCCTGTCGCTCCGCCGTGGCGGATCGGCTGGTTCGGCGCGCTGCGCTGCCGCCGTTCGCTTGAACTCCTGGCCGAATTCTCCCGCCGGCTCGAGGGACGTTTCGAAATCATCCTGAGGGGCCGCCCGGCACTTTCCGAATTTCCGGATTTCCACGCCTTCGTCGAAGCCGAGCCGTGGCTCTCGTTTCGCGGACCGTATCGCAATCCCGAGGACATGGCCGCGATCTACCGGGAGGTTCATTTCTCCTGGGCGATCGATTTCTTCGAGGATGGGCAGAACTCCCAATGGCTGCTCCCCAATCGCCTCTATGAAGGCTGCCGCTTCGACGCCGTGCCGATCTCGATGGGCAACACCGAAACAGGGCGATTCTTGAAGCAGCAGGACATCGGCGTTTTGCTGTCCCAGGCCACGCCCGAAGCGCTCGAGGCGGCCGTTGGAAAAATGGACGAGCACCGCTTCGGGAAACTGAGGGGGCGTGTTCTGGCCCGCAATCCGCGCACGTGGAGCCACGATCGCAATGATTGCCAGGCGCTCGTCGAGAAACTCCGAGGACTGGCTACCAAGCCGGAGCCTCTCATTGCCGAAGCGCTGGCTTGAGCGTGGTCAAGGATGGACATGGGCTGATGACGCAAACCGAAACGCTTCCATCCAGCCTGATCGTTGTCCCGTGCCTCAACGAAGCGGCCCATATCGGTGCGTTGCTTCGGCAGCTTCAGCCAGCGGCGGCAAGGCTTGGCGCCAGCATCGTGGTTGCCGATGGCGGCAGCACGGATGGCACGCTGGCGATTGTGCAGGAGATTGCCGGCGAGGATCCGAAGGTCGTCCTGCTCCACAACGAAAAGCGCATCCAGAGCGCGGCCATCAATCTCGCCGTGGCGACGTTCGGGACACGCGCGGAATATCTCATCCGCATCGACGCGCATGGCGGCTATCCCCAGGATTACTGCGATCGGCTGGTCGAGGAGGCGCTGGCCACCGGCGCGGACTCCGTGGTCGTTTCAATGCTGACCAGCGGCAGCGGCGCTGTCCAGAGAGCGGCGGCGGCGGCGCAGAACTCGAAGCTCGGCACCGGCGGCTCCAGGCATCGGCACCTCTCCGGCGGAGAGTGGATCGATCACGGTCACCACGCGCTGATGCGCATAGCGGCTTTCACGGCAGTGGACGGCTATGACGAGACGTTCAGCCACAACGAGGATGCCGAGCTTGATTATCGCCTGCGCCAGGCCGGGTACAGGATTTGGATGAGCGGCAAGACACAGATGGTCTATTATCCACGCTCCTCCCTGAAGGGCCTCTATTTCCAGTATCTCGGCTATGGCCGTGGCCGCGCCAGGAATGTCCTCAAGCACCGCGTGATCCCGAAAGTCCGGCAGATGGTGCCGCTTCTGGTGTTTCCGGTGGTGCTGCTGGCGGCTTTCTCCTTCGTGCATTGGGTGGCCGCCCTGCCGCTCCTGCTGTGGGCGTCGGTGTGCCTTGGCTACGGCGTCCTGACCGCCATCCGCCAGCGTAATCCGAACATCGCGCTTGCCGGTGTTTCGGCGATGGTCATGCATTTTGGCTGGTCGGTCGGCTTCTGGCTGCAGCTTGTCGGCCTTGGGTCGCGGCGCGGGGTGGCGTGATGGAAGCGGTAGCCAACCCTCGCAGCATCGATATCTGCGTCTGCACGTTCCGGCGGCCGGAACTGGCCGACACGCTTCGCTCCATCGCCGAGATGGACATGCCCGGGCGATTCGATGTCCGCGTCATCGTCGCCGACAATGACGACACGCCAACGGCGGAGCCGCTGGTGACGGAACTGGCGAAGGAATTGAAGCTTCCGATCGCCTACCGGCATGCCCCGGCACGCAATATCTCGATCGCCCGCAACGCCTGCCTCGATGCCAGCACATCGGATTTTGTCGCCTTCATCGACGATGATGAGACGGCGTCGTCACAATGGCTCGTCGAACTTGTAGCCGCGGCCGAAGCCGATGGCGCCACCGTCGTGCTCGGCCCGGTGCGGGCCCTTTATCGACCCGATGCACCCCGCTGGATGCGCAACGGCGATTTCCACTCGACCTTGCCGGTCTGGGTCGGTGGCGAGATCCGCACCGGCTACACCTGCAATGTCCTGCTTCGCATGGGGGATGAAAGCCTTCGCGGCCGCCGTTTCAGCCTGGCGCGTGGCCAGACCGGCGGCGAGGACACCGAGTTCTTCGATCAGATGGTCAAGGCCGGCGGCTGGATCGCCTTCGCGCCGGAGGCCTGGGTGGACGAGGTGGTGCCGCGTTCGAGAGCCGCATTCGACTGGCTTGGCCGCCGCCGCTTTCGCGTCGGCCAGACACATGGGCATCTCCTGGGGCGCGATGCGAGAGGCCTTGCCCTGGTCAAGGAGGTCGGCCTTGCCTCGGCAAAGGCGGCCTATTGTTTCGCCTCGGCTATACCGGTCGCGATTAGCCCTGTTCGCAGGAACCGCAGCGTGCTGCGCGGCATCATGCATATCGGTGTCGTCAGCGGTCTCGTCGGCGTTCGTGAACTGCGCCTTTATGGCCAGCCCTCGCCACGGGAAGGAGGCAATCGTGCAGCCTGACGTCAGCTTTGTCATCGCGGCATACAATGCCGAACGGACGCTCGACCGGGCTGTTGCGAGCGCAATGGCCCAGAAGGGCGTCAGCGTCGAGATCATCATTGTCGACGACCAATCCAGCGATATGACGCTCGACGTGGCGAAATCCTATCCGAGCGACGTCGTGCGGGTCATCGCGCTCGCCCAGAACCGTGGTCCTGGCGGCGCCAGGAATGCCGGCCTCGACGCCGCCAGTGGCAGATGGATCGCGGTCCTCGATTCCGACGACGCTGTCTATCCCGAGCGCATGCGTGCCATGATCGCACGTGCGGAAAAAGCCGGCGCCCAGGTCGCCGTCGACAATATCCAGGTCATCAGCGAGCATGGTACTCCGGATGCCACGATGTTTCCGGCCGGTTACCTGCAAGGCCTGAAAGAGATTTCGCTGGCCAGCTATATCGCCGGCAATGTGGTTTTCGAATCCAAGTTCAACCTCGGTTATCTCAAGCCGATCTTCCTGCGCCGGTTTCTGAACGAAAACCGGCTTCGCTATGATGAAAATTTGATCATCGGCGAAGACTACATCCTGCTGGCCGAAGCGCTCGCCAAGGGCGGGCAGTGCGTGGTCGAGCCGGAGACCGGCTACATCTATCACATCCGCACCGGCTCGATTTCCCACGTGCTTGAAATCCATCATGTCGAGGCGATGCGCAAGGCGGATGCCGCCTTCGCAGCGACCCATTTCATGGACGCCGAGGCCAAGGCCGCATTCGCGCGGCGCGGCCGCAGCCTGCGCAAGGCGGCGTCGTACCTTTCAATGGTTCAACACATCAAGGCGCGGTCTCCGCTCAAGGCGATCCGGACCGCGCTCAGTGATCCGGCGGCGGTCAGGCATATGAGCATGCCGATCGCTGTCCGGTTGCGCAGGGTGGCGGCGCAATTTGCCGTCGGCGCGGGGAGGTAAGGGGGTGGGCACATGAAAATGCTTCTTCATGGCCCGCGATACGTTGAAATTGATCTCCTCAGAAGGAATTTACGATGAAGAAAATCAGGAAGGCAGTTATTCCGGTGGCGGGGCTCGGAACGCGGTTCTTGCCGGCGACCAAGTCCATGCCGAAGGAAATGCTCCCCGTCGTCGACAGGCCCGTCGTGCAGTATGCGGTGGACGAAGCGTTCGAAGCCGGCATCGAGCACATCGTTTTCGTGACCGGCCGCAACAAGGCGGTCATCGAGGACTATTTCGACCTGCACCCTGAATTGATCGGAACCCTGGAGCAGACCGGCAAGAAGGCCCAGCTGGAGTCGCTGGAAAGCCTGCTTCCCGTAGCCGGCGCCACGAGTTTCATTCGCCAGCAGTCGCCGCAGGGCCTCGGCCACGCCGTATGGTGCGCGCGCGAGGTCATCGGCGACGAGCCCTTCGCATTGCTGTTGCCGGACATGGTATCGTTCGGCGGGCGTGGATGCCTGGCCGAAATCACCGATCTCTATGCCGAGACCGGCGGCAACGTCATCGCTGTCGAACGTTGCGATCCAAACGAAACCAGCAAATACGGCATCGTCGGCCGCGGCGCGGATGTCGGCACTGGCTTCGAGGTGACGGCCATGGTCGAGAAGCCGGCTCCGGCCGATGCGCCGTCCAACTATTACATCAACGGCCGCTATATACTGCAGCCCGAGATCTTCGCCCTGCTGGGCAATCAGCAGCGCGGCGCCGGCAACGAAATCCAGCTGACCGACGCCATGGTTCGTCTCGGCAGGAGCCAGGCTTTCTTCGCCCGGCCCTTCAATGGCCGCATGTTCGACTGCGGCTCGAAGGAAGGGTTCATCCAGGCCAATGTCGCCTTCGCGCTGGCGCGCGACGACATGAAGGGGCCTATTTTCGAGATGCTCCAGGAGTTTGTCCGGTCGCATGAACGCCGCGAGGAAGCCGCATAATGCCCATTTTTTGGATGCATTCTCACGAGGCCGGTGGCTCAGGAAACGCCTTTGCGTTTGGTCGCTCAGAAATAGCCCGGGCTGGCATGAAGTTTGCGTTGCAAACCTTGCCCCCGATCTTCGAGGCCTAGCGCCTGCAACCTAGAATTGGACCGAAGATGAACTATGCCAACTTTCCTCTCGACAAGAGGATGCCGTTGCCGAATTCAGATGCGGGAGACGGCGAAGACTTCATCGACATCGAGCGCCTGCTTGGCATGGCCGCGCGTCAGGCGAAGGTGGTTGCCGTATGTGCCATCATCGGTCTTTTTCTGGGGGTGCTCTATCTGCAGACCACACCACCCAAATACGCGTCTTTCAGCAGCGTGCTGATCGACGAGGGACTGAACAAGATCGTCGATGACATATCGGCGGCGTCGGTCACCATGCAGACCGACTCCGCCATCCTGAGCCAGATTGAAATCCTGACCTCGACGCGGCTCGCGGCCGTGGTCGTCGACAAGCTGAAGCTCGATCAGAACGATACGTTCATGAACCCTCCTGTGTCAGCTTTGGCGAAGGGCATGGGCTTTGTGCGCCGCCTGATCCAGTACGTGCACCCCAGCTCTCCCGTCGCTGGGGTAGGCGACATCACCAAGCTCGACCCGGCCACACGCGATGCGCTGATTGCTTCATCTCGACGCGACTACGCCATCCTCAAGCTGCAGAACGAGGTGCGGGCCGAGCGCACCGGGCGAAGCTACGTGATCGCCATCGGCTATCAGTCGACGGATCCGGCGTTGGCAACCGCGATCACCAAGGCTTACGCCGACGCCTATCTTGCTGATCAGCTCGATGCCACTTTCGACGCCACCGAGCGCGCGGCGGTATGGCTGCAAGGCAGGCTGACGGAACTCCGCGAGAGTTCTCAAGCCGCGTCACTCGCGGTTGAAAAGTTCAGGGCCGAGCATGGATTGGCCGCCAACAGCGACGGCCAGCTGATGAGCGACAAGCAATTGTCCGACATCAACGCCCAGCTTATCGCCGCACAGGCCGACACCGCCCGCGCCAGCGCCCGCTATCAGCAATACAAGTCGATCGTGGACAGCGGTTCGGACAACGCCTTCAAGGATGCCGCGATTTCCGCGGACCAGCCGAGCAGCTCGGTCATCGCGGGGCTCAAGACGCGCTATCTCGCGGTTGCCAAGCGGCTGCAGGACGTGGAAGCCAATTTTGGTTCCCAGCATCCACAGGCCGTAGCGCTCACCAAGGAGAAGGCCGACATATCCACGCAGATCTTCGGCGAGTTGAAGCAACTGACCGAGAGCTATCGCAACGAGTACGAAGTCGCCCTGGCGCGTGAGACGGCGCTCAGGGCAAATGTCGCCTCGGCCGCCGGCCAGAGTTCCCTCGACAACCAGACGCAGGTCAAGCTGCGTGAGCTGGATCAGCAGGCGACGGCACTCAGCACGCTCTATCAGACGTTCCTCGGCCGCTACGAGGAAGCCGCCCAGCAGCGGTCCTTCCCGGTCGGCAAGATCCGGATAATATCGGACGCTTCGATGCCCCAGGGCGCGTCAAGCCCACGCACGATCGTAGTGCTCGGGCTTTCACTCGTGCTTGGCGTGCTGATG
Source organism: Mesorhizobium sp. PAMC28654 (assembly GCF_020616515.1). GTDB lineage: Bacteria > Pseudomonadota > Alphaproteobacteria > Rhizobiales > Rhizobiaceae > Mesorhizobium. The sequence goes on along the minus strand of NZ_CP085135.1, from coordinate 3,176,073 downwards.
GGCGCGGGCTTCGGCGGCCTGAACGAGTTCAACGAGCGCTTTTTCAGGACCGGCGAGGACATTCGCGATCGCGTCGGCCTGAAATTCCTCGGCTATCTGCCGATGATCGGCGGCAAGATTCGCAAGGACGAAAAGCCGGGCGACGGCGAACCTGATCTGAAGGCCGCGAAATCACCGTCCGCCGTCGAAAGGCGTGCGCGAATGCGGGTGAGTGTCGATGCCCCGGCGTCGATGTTCTCCGAGACGCTGCGCAGCGCCAAGATCGCCTTCGATGTGGTGATGGAAGGACATGGCAGCCGGGTCATAGGCGTGATCTCGGTGCTGCCTGGTGAAGGAAAGTCGACAGTCGCGGCGAACCTGGCGGGGCTGCTTGCCGCCAACGGATCGAAGACGCTGCTCATCGATGGCGATCTGCGCAACCCCGGTCTCAGCCGCGGCCTTGGCATGGAGGCAGAGCAAGGCCTGATGGAAGCGGTCGTGAACGGGCAGACCTGGCAGTCCGTCGGCAAGATCGACCGGCAGACCAAGCTGGCGATCATCCCGGCCGTTGCGCGCGGTCATTTCTCGCATACCAGCGAGCTTCTCTCTTCGGCGGGAATGCGGCGTTTCATCGACAACGCCAAGGAGACATTCGAATACATTGTCGTCGACCTGCCACCGCTCGGCCCTGTGGTCGACGCCAAGGCCTTTGCCCCGCTTGTCGACGGCTTTGTGCTCGTCACCGAGTGGGGGCGCACACCGCGCAACATGGTGCAGTCGATGCTGAGGTCGGAACCCTATATCGCCAACAAGATCGTTGGCGCCGTCCTGAACAAGGTCGATTTGAAGAAGCTGGCCAAATATGGCGCGATGGGTGGTTCCGAAAAATTCTTCGACAAATATTCGTCCTACTATCTGGAAAAGTCAGACGTGCGGGCGAAGGAAAATGTCTGAATCGCATGACCTCGGGGATCGATTCCCGAGGTCATCGGCACGGCGGCAACCAGCCCGTCCTACAATCCGATACCACGCCCCTTCAGCGCTTCGGTGATTTCGTCGAGGATGACCGGGTCGTCGATGGTTGCCGGCATCGTCCACGCTTCCTTGTCGGCGATCTTCTGCATCGTGCCGCGCAGGATTTTTCCCGAACGCGTCTTGGGCAGACGCTTGATGGTCACAACCGTCTTGAAGGCGGCGACCGGGCCGATCCGCTCGCGAACCAGGCCGACCACTTCGCTTTCGATAGCACTGCTGTCGCGGGCGACGCCCGCATACAGCACGACAAAACCAAGCGGCACCTGACCCTTCATCGCATCGGCGATGCCGATGACGGCGCATTCGGCCACGTCCGGATGCGCGGCCAGCACCTCTTCCATGGCGCCCGTCGACAGGCGATGCCCGGCGACATTGATGATGTCATCGGTGCGCGCCATGACGAACAGATAACCGTCCTCATCGACCATTCCGGCATCCGCCGTCTTGTAGAAGCCAGGGAATTCTTCGAGATAGGCTTGGCGAAACCGGTCGTCGGCGTTCCATAGCGTCGGCAGGCAGCCGGCCGGCAGCGGCAGCTTGACCACCACATTGCCCAAGGTGCCGCGCGGCACCTCATGGCCGGCATCGTCGAGCACGCGGATGTCGTAGCCGGGCATCGGCACGCCGGGCGAGCCGTATTTCACGGGCAGCAGGCCGAGGCCGGCCGGGTTGATGGTCATCGGCGATCCGGTCTCGGTCTGCCACCAATGGTCGATCACCGGCACGTTCAGCTTCTGCTCGGCCCATTTGATGGTATCCGGATCGGCGCGCTCGCCGGCAAGGAACAGCGTGCGGAATTTCGACAGATCGTGCTTGGGGACGAATTCGCCCCTGGGGTCCTGTCCCTTGATCGCGCGGAAAGCCGTCGGCGCGGTGAACAGGGCGACGACGCCATGCTCGGCGATGACGCGCCAGTAGGTGCCGGCGTCGGGTGTGCCGACCGGCTTGCCCTCGAACAGGATGCTGGTGCAGCCATGCAGCAGCGGCCCGTAAACGATGTAGGAATGGCCGACCACCCAGCCGACATCCGACGCGGCCCAGAACACTTCGCCAGGCTTGACGCCGAACTCGTTCTCCGTCGTCCATTTCAGCGCGACCATATGGCCGCCATTGTCGCGCACGATGCCCTTGGGCTGGCCGGTCGTGCCGGATGTGTAGATGATATAGAGCGGGTCGGTGGCAAGCACCGGCACACAGTCGACATTTGCGCCGGCCGCCCGCTCTCTGGCGACCGCGTCGGCATAGTCGATGTCGTAGTTCTCCTTGAGTTCGCAGCGCAACTGGTCGCGCTGCAGGATCAGGCAGGCGTCCGGCTTGTGGCGGGAAATCTCGATGGCCCTGTCGAGCAGCGGCTTGTAGGCGACGACGCGGCCCGGCTCCAGGCCGCAGGATGCCGAGATGATCAGCTTCGGCCTGGCGTCGTCGATGCGCGTGGCAAGCTCATGCGAGGCAAAGCCGCCGAACACGACCGAATGCACCGCGCCGATGCGGGCGCAGGCCAGCATGGCAAAGGCGGCTTCCGCCACCATCGGCATGTAGATGATGACACGGTCGCCCTTGCCGACGCCACGGTTCTTCAGCACCGAGGTCAGAGCGACGACCTCGCGTTTCAGCTCGGCATAGGTGAATTTCTTGACCGTTCCGGTGATGGCGCTGTCATGGATCAGCGCGATCTGATCGGCGCGTCCGCCCGCTACATGGCGATCGATGGCGTTGAAGCAGGTGTTGCAGGTGGCGCCGGTAAACCAGCGTCCGTAGACGCCGGCTCGCATCGAACACCTTGTCATAGGGTGAATACCAGTCGATGGCGCCGGCCGCGTCCGCCCAGAACTTTTCCGGGTCGCGTTTCCAACCGTCATAGACCTCGTGATAGCGTGAAGCCATCCGCATCCTCCCCAGGACCATTGCCGTCTTGCCAATAGCCTATGCTGGTTTTTCCGGCGATGTCTTCCTGCATTTTCGTCTGGGATGAGCCAAGGTCGGATATCCGTCCGGACTGCAGACGCGCGCCATCGGGCGAACGCGTCACCACATGACCCGATCGTAGGGATTGATTGCTGCGGTAATACCCATTGCGCTGCTCGCGCTTTCGGCCGGGATCGCCAAGGCCGGCGCCTCCGCGTCACGGCGTATCGTCGGCTTTTCGCTCGATGGCAGCATTCCTGATGCCCACGCTTCGGGCCAACATCCGCGCCGACCGCTTCGGACGACTTTTGAAGTGCACGGGATCTGGCGTCGCCGCTCGCAATCGCGCACGGTCCAGTAGAATGAAAAGCGATTGCCCTAGATCGGCATGGCCACGAACATGAGGCCCAAGCCGCCGAAGATCAAAATTGCTGTCGCCAGCACTTTCCGATGGCGTTCGAAAGCCGTCGGAGCTCGCTCCCAATTGTAACGCATACGCTATCTCCCCAAGACCCGTGGATTCCTTACCTTACTCAGGGGAAGGAAGGCAACGGCCCTGTCGGTGAGTCCGCTTGCCTGTCACGCAGGATTGATGACTATTTCTGGGGCGAATTCGGTCGCTAAAGCGATTCCAGGACAAGTGTAAAACGTTTTTCCGTCCGGAATTGCGTCAAGACAAGAGATAGAGCGGTTCGGCGTTTTCCGTGAAACGATCAACCGTTCTAATGCGCGGCGGACGCAATCTTGCGACTGGGCAAGACCCCATCGCAACCCAAAACCGCACGAGCCCTTCCCCGTCGGCCGATAGACAGCGCGGCACCGCCGCGCTATCTGCATTTCAAGGGATATCGCATGGCTTGGTGGGGTTGGTGATGGAAATTGCCTCTGAAACGATTCTGCGTTTGGCGGACGACGCTTCCGTCCAGCACGTTGGCGACGGAGCCGTGGTGCTGCTCGCGCGCAGCGGCCAGCTCTACACCTGCAACGGCACGACCGAGGCATTCCTCGACAAGGTCGACGGCGCGCGCAGCCTAGACCAGATCGTCGGCTTGCTCAGCGCTGAATTCGAGATAGACAAGGACACACTCGACCAGGACATGGCGGCCTTGGCCGGCGATCTGCTCTCGGAAGGTATTCTTGCCGCTCCGGACGCGTGATGGCCGACGGACCTATCCTGCGTGCCCTGTTCCGCTGCCATGTCTGGGCAAGCGCGCGATTGATGCCGCTGCTGGTCGCCAATCGCAGTTTCGAGGCGGTGCTCAAATGGGCGCCGCTCAGTTCGCCGACCCCCTATCGGGGCCTCCCATCGTCCTACATCGTTTCAACGGTGAACCGCGCGGTCAGGCGTCCATGGCTGATGCGTGACCGCAGATGCCTGCGGGAGGGTCTGCTCGCGCACCGGTTTCTTCGTTTTGCCGGCTTTGATCCGGAATTGCGCTTCGGCGTCGATCCGAAATCGATGCAAGCGCCGCGCATGACCGCGCATTGCTGGGTTTGCCTCGACGGCAGGTCGGTGGTCAGCGACAGCCTTCCGGGAATGGTGGAAATCTATCGCCACCAGGCCCATTCGCGAAAGGCGCGCGCAGCATGACCGGGCCGTCGGCCCAGGCCTGCTACGCTCTCAATGGGCAGGTCATCGGCATATTGGCCGAGCGTCCAGACCTTTGGCTGGACTTCGACAGGATGCTCGGCAGCTTGCGCATGGCCAGCTGTGCCGAACCGGGCTTTCATGTCCGCATTGCCGAGACGGCGCTCCTGCCGGAAACGCAGGGCGGATCTCTCGTGTTCGACGGCGAGGTGCCGGAGGACGGCCCATGCCGCATGTTCCAGGACGGCGAAGTCATTCATCTGGTCTTTCCCAGCCAGACGCTTTCGATCCATGGCGGCGAAGGCTGGGCGGAAATCCGCGTCCGTCCGGATGCCAGGATCACCTGGACAGCATGGATGCTGGTGCTCGATATGGCATTGGATGCGGGTGGCCAGCACATGCTTCACACCGCTGGACTGACATTGCCGGACCGCGATGCGATTGTGCTGATCCACGCGCCGAGTGGCACTGGCAAGACCACGACATCATTGGCGCTTGCCTCGCGGGGATTCGGCATCTGTTCGGACGACGCCATGATCGTGACCGGAGCATCGGCAAAGCCGTCTGCCTGGGGCTTGCCGCGCCATGTGAAGATCCACCGGAAAACCGCCGATATGCTTCCGTTTGTTTCACCATGCCTGGGCACCGCATGGGACAGCAATGGCGAGCAGGCCGTTTCGCTGGAACGCCTGCGCGAGATCGTGCGGGTCGAGGATTCGAGCATCAGGCCGGTCATCGCCGTTCTCCATCTAGCGCGGTCGATGGACAGTCAGAGCCGGCTTGTCGCCATGGCCAAAACCGATGCGATGGTCGCTCTGGCGGCGGACAATGTCAGGACCGGCATGACCGGCCTGCTGCCTTTGCAAAAGCGTCGGCTGTCGACGATCGCCAGACTGGTGACCACCGTTCCGACCTACACGTTGGAAGTTGGCGCCAGTCCTGCCGACGCCGCCGCACTGATCAGCGCTGCCTTTGCGGGGCAGGAGCAGGGCCGCTGACGCTGCTCAGGCAAAGCGGGGCCTGGGTTTGGCAAGCCTCTGGATCCAGCGGAAGGCGTCACGGCGCAGGCGCGAGCGTATCCTGTCCCTGGAGTTGACGTTCAGCAGCGTATTCCTGGTGATCAGCCGCCGGGCTAGGCGGATGCCGAGATCGGGCTTGATCCGGCCGGCGAGTTCAAGCGCTCGTCTTTCGTCGAACAGCCTGCCGGTCACGTTGAGCACGGTCGCCAGCTCGAGTTCGATGCCGGTCATGCGCGCGGCATCGAGCAGGCGCGCTTCGGCGTCCGGGGACCGCAGCGCGCGCACGCCTTGCAGCACGTCGACGCAAAGCTGCAGCCGATGGAATTTGTGCCCGCCGGCGGCGTGGACTATGGCGATCGTCAGGAGCGCCGCCGGCGTGTCGCTTGCCTCGTCATCGATGGCGCGCAAATCCCGATATCCCAGCGACAGCCGCCGCCGCATGCCGGAATCATGCACGAGGTCGCCATGCAATTCGACCAGCAGGCTCGAATTCTCCTTTTCGAGCCATTTGAATTCCTGCAGCGCATAGGATTGGGCCTCGTCACCGGCGAGCTCGAAGCCGCATGCCGCGATGGTCCGGTTGGCGTCGGCCAAACGGGCCGGCTCGACGAGGATGTCGATGTCGGTAAACGGCCTGTCGGCGACATTGCGATAAAGCTTTCGCGCAAAGACCGGTCCCTTGACGATCCGCGCCGGAATGCCGTTGGCGGTGAGCGCCTTCATGATGCGGTCGCCGTGGTACTGCAACAGCATCGATTGGCCGGTGATGATCGTCGCCTTCTGGCGCAGGTCGTGCAACGTCGCGTGCAACGCCGCGTCCCTCGGCAAGTTCTCGTCACCGCGCTCCCGGAGTTTGCGCAGCATGATCGGCAGGGTGCCATGGAACTCTGCATTGGCCAGCAAGCCCGACAGGGTGTTGGCCGAATCAGTCCTGTCGCCAACCATCGACGCCTCCGGATCGGCGTATCGTAGCAGCAGCTTCTTGTTGGCCGGCGAAAGAGGAGGCAGCATTGTCAGGGCAATTTCATCAATGAGCAGGATGTTCCGGGAAGAGGGTTGCAGAAATGTTGAGCCGAAGCCAGAGCTGCTCTTGTGGACGGGCGAACATATGTGTTGACTGGCGTTGATTGTTATTGGGCAATGGGGAATGGCATGACGAAGAAAGCCTATCAAGCGCCGGTGCTGCGCAAGGCTGGGAAATTGTCCAACGTCACGGCTGACGCCGGCCCGTCCGTTCCGCTGGGCTGACCCTGCGCCACTTGAGTCTGGCGCTCGACATTTTCAAGGCTTTACCGGCTCGGGCCGATTGGTAGTAGCACGCATGTCCTACATGCCCCGGCGCAGCGCAGCCGTGTGGACGGGCGCGTCCCACCAGCCGGTCATCTCGTCGTCGAGCATGGTCAGTGTGATCGAGCAGCCGGCCATGTCGAGCGACGTGACGTAGCTGCCGACCAGCGAGCGGGTGATCGTTACGCCGTGCTTCTCGAAAATCCGGCGGGCGCTGTTGTACATCAGATAGAGCTCCATCAACGGCGTGCCGCCGAAGCCGTTGACGAACAGTAGCGCCGCTCCTTTCGCCCGGTCGCCCAGATCACCGACAATCGCGGTGCAGATTTCCTCGGCAATGGCATCAGCGCTTTTCATGGTGTCGCGCCGGCGACCGGGTTCGCCGTGGATGCCGACGCCGAATTCCATCTCCCCTTCGCCGATGTCGAAAGTCGGTTTTCCCGCCGCCGGCACCGTGCAACTGGTCAGCGCCACGCCCATCGAACGGGTGGCAGCATTGACGCGATCGCCCAGCGCCTTCAGCAGCGCCAGCGCCAGGCCATGCTCGGCCGCCGCGCCGACGATCTTTTCGACCACCAGCGTGCCGGCGACGCCGCGCCGGCCGGTCGTAAAGGATGAATTCTCGACGGCGACATCATCATTGGTCACCACCTGCAGGATGCCTTCCGACATTTCGGCGGCCATGTCGAAATTCATCACGTCGCCCTCATAGTTCTTGACGATGAACAGGCAGCCGGCGCCGGTGTCGACGGCTTCCGCCGCCGCCAGCATCTGGTCGGGCGTCGGCGAGGTGAACACCTGGCCGGGGCAGGCCGCGTCCAGCATGCCGTGGCCGACAAAGCCACCATGCATTGGCTCATGGCCCGAGCCGCCGCCCGAGATCAACGCCACCTTGCCAGGCCGCAAGCTCTTGCGGCGGATGAACTTGTGCTCGTCACCAAGCACAAGGATGTCGGCATGGGCGGCGACGAAACCGTCGAGGCTCTCGGTCAGCACCATGTCCACCGAGTTCATAAATTTCTTCACGGCCGTCTCCTCCCGAAATAGGCCTCCAACCGATCAGCCACCTTTTCCGGTGATGCTTGTGATCTTCTGGATGAAATCATTGACCGCACGGTCGAGCGCGGCATTTTGTTTGTCGTCGCCGAAATCGGGAACGATCAGTGATACATGCCGCGTCTTGCGCATGCCGGCGGCCACCGAGATCTTGCCGGGATGCGCCTGATGGTAGGCGGCGAGAAACTGGTCGCGCTCAGCTGGGCTGAAATGGCAGACTGAAAAAATAGCCGGCAAATGTTTTGATGGAATCGGGATTGAATAGGCCGGGCTGGAAATCTGCGTAACGAAACTGCGGTGCTTGCCAAGCGCGTCGGCAAGGCGCTGTCGCATGCCGGACGGCCGCTGGTCGATGACGTGCGACAGGATTGTCTTGTAGGCGCGGATGGCCTCTTCGGAACCGGGTTCAGGCGTCCTGTCGACCATGCCAGCCATGCCTAGATCGAAACGTCCGCTATGGCCGCCTTGGCCATGGCGAGTTGCGCCGGCGCGACGGACAGGTCGCGCAGGCCTGCTTCGAGCAGCGCGGGGATCGAGGCTGGATCGCCACCGGCATCGCCACACAGGCTGACCGGGATCTTTTGACGCAGGCCAAATGCCGTCACGGCGGCGACGAGCCGCAGCACGGCCGGATGACGGGCCGAGTTGAGATATGCCACGGCAGCGTTGTCGCGAGCCGCCGCCATCACATACTGGGTGAGGTCATTGGAGCCGATCGAGAAGAAGGCTGCTTCGGTAAAAGCCTCCGGCATGATCGCCACCGAAGGCACCTCGACCATGATACCGAGCGGCGGCATCTTGTGTGGGATGCCGCGAGCATCGAGCGCGACCTGCTCTTCGGCGAACATCGCCGTTGCCTGCCTGTATTCCTCCACAACAGCGATCATCGGGAACATCACTTTCAGACTGCCATGGATGGCGGCGCGCAGCAGTGCGCGGATTTGTACACGAAACACCTCCGGCCGCGCCAGCGACAGCCTGATCCCGCGCAGGCCGAGGAACGGATTGCCCTCCTCGACGGTGAAACCGGGCACCGGCTTGTCGCCGCCGGCATCGACGGTGCGGATCGTCACCGGCTTGTCGCCGGCCCACTCCAGCACCTTGCGATAACAGCGATACTGCGTCTCCTCATCCGGCAATGTCTTGCCGAACAGGAATTCGGTACGCATGAGGCCGACACCGTCGCAGGTCGCGATGTCGATGCCATCGACATCGGACGGATCGGCGATGTTGACCCGCACGGACACTGCCGTGCCGGCTTTCGTCAGCGCCGGCCGCGCCAGGAATGTCGCGGCTCGGTCGCGCCGCGCCGCGAATGATAGAGATGATTGGCGAAAGGCATCGATCTCGGCCCTGGAGGGTGAAAGCACGATGCCGCCATGTTCAGCGTCGAGCAGCGCTATGCCGGCGGGATTGGCCGACGGGTGGCCAAGGCCGACCACCCCAAGCCCGACCACCATCGGCACGCCACGCGAGCGCGCCAGCATGGCGACATGGCTTGCCGTGCTGCCGGCCTTCAGCGCGATGCCGCCGCCGCTGCTCCAGTCGGTTTCGAGAAAACGCGTCGGCGCGATGTCCTCGCCATAGAAGATGGCGCCGGCTGGCGCCTGGATATCGCCGTCCTCGGTCAGCGCGCGCAGCACCTGGTCCCTGATATCGCGGATGTCGGCGGCGCGCGCCCGGAAGTAATCCTGCTCCGATACCTCATATCCGTCGATTTCGGCGTCGAGCGCCTGTCGCCACGCTGCATCGGCTGGCCGGCCGGACGCGATCGCGGCAAAGGCCGGGCTGCTCAATGCGTCGTCCTCGAGCATGGCGATCTGGAATTCGAGAATGTCGGCCGCGTTGTTGTCAGCCATCTTGATCAACGCGCCGAGACGAGCCGTTGCGATACCGATTGCGGTTTCGAGCGCTATTTTCTCGTCAGCGGCGGTTGCCTTGCCGACATAGGATAACGCGATCCTGTCGAGGTCGAACAGCGGGCCTTCGGCATAGCCGGCCGAGGCCGAAATGCCCTGGAGCCTAAGCGGTTCGGGCATGGTCCGCGCCTTCGTCGAAATCGCGTCGCACCAGTTCGACCAGCGCCCCGACGGCTTCCTTGGCGCCGTCGCCGCTGGCCCTGATGTGCAGCAGCGTGCCCTTCGGCGCCTTGGCCGCCATCACCTTGACGATGCTCTTGGCGTCGAACCATGGGCCGTTGGCGGCAAGCGCAATCTCCACCTCGGCGGCAAAGCTCTTGGCAAGCTTGGTGAACTTCACCGAAGGACGCGCATGCAACCCAACCTCGTGGGCAATCAGGACGGTCGCTTCGGCGGCTGCGGACATGTCTTCTAAAATTCCCGTTTACTCACGACGGCGACAGTTCGTGCGCCGTCGCCACCACTTCCTTGAGCGAGGCGCCACCGGAGGACTCGGTTGCCGCCATCACCGCGCCTTCGACGATCGGCGCGTTGCAGACGATGATCTTCTGCGCACGCGGCTCGCCGATCATCTCCACCGCCATCTCGCTGTTGGTCTCGGCGCCGCCGAGATCGACGAGAACAGCGACGCCGGCTTCCGACCACGCCTTCTCGATGGCTGCCATGATGGCTTCGACACTGGTGCCCAGCCCGCCATGGCCGTTTCCGCCGCACCATGCAAGCGGCACTTCGTCGCCCACCATCTGGCGTACCATGTCGGCCGTACCCTCCGCGACCAGCGGCGAATGCGAGACGATCACGATCCCGACATTGCTCATATGCGTTCCCCGATGGTCTCGGCCACTGTCCGGACCAGCAACGCGGTCGAGCGCGCGCCGGCATCCATGTGGCCGATCGAACGGTCGCCAAGGAACGAGGCGCGGCCGCGCAGGGCCTTCATTGGTATTGTTGCCTCGGCGGCCTTGTCGGCGATATCAGCGATCTCCGCCGCGGTCTTTCCTTGCGACAACGCGTCATGCACCGGCTGCAGCACGTCGAGCATGGTTTTTTGTCCGACATGCGACTTGCCGCGCGCCGCCACAGCGTCGATGGCCTTGCCAAAAGCCGTCGTCAGATTCGCGCGATCGGGCTCAGCCGAAATCTCCTTGCCGAGCGCCATGAACAAGGTGCCAAACAGCGGGCCGGAGGCACCGCCGACCGTCATCACTAGCTTGGTGCCGATCGCCTTCAATGCGTCGGGCAGCGGCTTGGTCGAAAAGGCCTCGGCTTCATTGCGCACGGCCTCGAACCCGCGCTTCATGTTCAGCCCATGGTCGCCGTCGCCAATCGCCTGGTCGAGCGCCGTCAACGCCTCGGCGTGAGCGGCGATCGTATCGGCGGCGGCGGCGATCAGCCTGGCAAGGTTCAACGCGGCCATGTCACCCGAATTCCCGGTTTCCATCCTGCCGGCAGTAGCGAAAGATCGGTCATTCGACAACTGGAGCATGCGTCAGGCCGTGGCATGCAGCGCGGCGACGGCCGCGAAGACCTCGGCCACCGCATGGGCGCCGGGGTCGACCACCCCCTGCAGCTTGCTTCCGACATAGGCGGATCGCCCGGCCTTGGCCTTGTCCATGGCCGCCGTGGCCTCGGCACCCCTTTGGGCTGCTGCCGCCGCTGCCTCCAGGCCGTTGGCGCCGAGTGCTTTCAAGGCGGGCTCCAAGGCGTCGACCATGGTGCGATCGCCAATTCCGGCGCCACCGTAGAAAGTCATCCGCTCAAGCCCGGCAAGCATCGCCTTGGCCAGGTCGGCGCCGCCATCCAAAGCCTGCGCCGCCGCAGTGAAGAAGATCGACAGCAACACTCCGCTGGAGCCGCCCATGGATGAGCTCAGGATGTCGCCCAGCGCACCAAGGGTTGCCGCGGGGGAGGCCAACGGCAGCGTATCAAGTCGCTCCAGCACGCTGCGCGCGCCGGTCGCTACCGTCGAGCCGGTGTCGCCGTCGCCCGCCTTGGCGTCGAGCCCATTCAAGGTGGCTTCGAGCGCGATCAGCCTTTCGCAAATGGTGGTGATGAGGCGTCTGGTGCGCGCATCCTGGCTAGGCTTGCGTGCCGTGCCTTCGCCGGCCGTTTTCGCCAGGGGCAGCACAGCCGGCGCAACAACAGGCTTTGCCGGCATCCAGGCATATGGGCCGACCGGCGCCAGCAAGGCCGTCTCGCGCGCCGCATCGAGCCGGATCAGCGACAGCGAGAAGCCGTTCATGTTCAGCGCCGTCATCAGCGGTCCGGGGCCGATCGTCAGCTTGATGGTTTTGGCGAGTGGCGAGGCAAGCACCGCATTGGCGATAACGGACATTTCGAGCGGTGGTACCGAGCCCAGATTGTTGATCAGCAAGGCATGGCTGTCTGCCGGATCGAGCCGCGCGGCGAGGCGCTCCGCCATGATCGCGACCAGCCTGTCGGCGCTTTGCACCGCGATCCGCTCGACGCCCGGCTCGCCGTGGATACCGAGGCCAAGCTCGCCATCGTTTTCGCCAAACCTGTCTTCGTGCGGCTGGCCGGGGATCGAGCAGGACGACAGCGACACGCCGAGCGAAACAATGTCCTTCGCCGCCGCTCGTGCCGCCGCCGCGATATCAGCCAGGTCGCGGCCGGATTCCGACAGGTGGCCGGCGATCTTGTGCACGAACAGCGTGCCCGCAACACCGCGCGGCTGGGCAATGTCGGGGAGCGCGATGTCATCGGCGACGATCACCATCTCGACACGAAAACCTTGGGCCCGCGCCTTCTCGGCCGCCAGGCCGAAATTGAGCCGGTCGCCGGTGTAGTTCTTGACGATCAGCAGGCAGCCGGCCGGGCCGGTCACCGCGCGAATGGCCGCCAGCACGGCTTCGACGCTTGGCGAGGCAAAGATCTCGCCCGACACCGCCGCCGTCAACATGCCCTTGCCGACGAAGCCGGCATGCGACGGTTCGTGCCCCGCCCCACCGCCGGAAACGACGCTGACCTTTGCCTTGTCCCAGTCGGCACGCAGGATGACCTTGATCTCGGGATAGCCGTCGAGACGGGCGAGTTCGCCTGAGCCAATGGTCTGCAACAGGCCGTCCAGCGCCTCGGTGACGATCGTTTCCCGGCGGTTGAAAAAGTGCTTCATCGAATTCGTCCAGTTCCATTGGTCAATCATAAGCCGGTGCTGAACCCTTGGGAGTAAAACACCGAAAACCGTTCACATCAGTCTTTGTCCGTCGGCGCCGAAATAGAGCGGCGACCGGTAGCGGATCACCACTCTGTCGCCTTGCGCCAGATCCGTGTCGGGATCGGTCAGCGTCACCAGTTTCTTCGGCCCCACCGTCACATGCAGGTGGTTCTGGTCGCCGAGGTGTTCGACCCAGTCGACAACGCCGTCGGCATGGCCATTCGTGGCCTTCTCGATCGCCAGATGCTCGGTGCGCGCGCCGATCGTCTTGGTGCCGGCTGGCGCGCCGCCATCGGGCAGCAGCCCGGTCGGCAGGAGATTGATCGCCGGCTGGCCGAGTCTCGCCGCTACATGAAGGTTCGCCGGCTCGGAATAGATCGTTCGCGGCGAGCCGATCTGCACCAGCACGCCGTCGGCAAGGATGCCGATGCGGTCGGCCATCGTCATCGCCTCGATCTGGTCATGGGTGACGTAGAGCATGGTGGCGCCGAGCTCGGTCTGGATGCGCTTCAGTTCGAGCCGCAGGTCGGCGCGCAGCTTGGCATCGAGCGACGACAGCGGCTCGTCCATCAGATAGATAGCCGGCTTGCGCACCAGTGCGCGGCCGATGGCGACGCGCTGCATTTCGCCGCCTGACAGTTTGGTCGAGCGGTTGGCGAGCTTGTGATGGATGCGCACCATCCCGGCCACCTCCTCGACCCGGCGGCGGATTTGGTCCTCCGGCATTTTCCGCGCCGGCGAGCGCAGAGGGAAGGCGAGATTGTCGAACACCGACAGATGCGGATAGAGCGAATATTGCTGGAAGACGAAAGCCGTGTCGCGCTCGGCCGGCGACAGGGTCGTGGCGTTGTGCCCACCGATCTCGATCGTGCCGGCATTCGGCCGCTCCAGCCCGGCGATCAGCCGCAGCGTCGTCGTCTTGCCCGCCCCGGTCGGCCCCAGCAGCACGACGAATTCACCATCGGCGATATGCAGGTCGAGACCGTCGACGGCGACATGGTCGCCAAAACTCTTGGTTACGTTTTTGATGTGCACGTCAGCCATGATGCGCTCTCCGCTCCGAGGCGGTGTCGTGGACAGCGGTTCTCACCGCGCGGCCGGACCCCTTGTCGAACAGCGACAGCCGAGCGCTGTTCAGTGTCAGGCCGACATGGTCGCCGGCATTGAGCCGGATTTCTGCCGGCACGCGCGCCTTGATGATGCCGTCCGATGTCTCGACCGCGACGATCTGCGTGGTGCCGAGATATTCGGTGCCGTAGACGGCGCCGCGCAGCTTGGAGGCATCGTCGAAGCGGATGTGTTCCGGGCGGATGCCGAGCGCCATGTCGCTGGGCGCGATGTCCTCGCGCACTTCCGGCACGGCCACTGTCGCGCCCTGTACCACGATCTCTTTCGCGCCCATGGCAAGCCCGCCGCCAAATCCCAAAAAGTTCATCGGCGGCGAGCCGATGAACTCGGCGACGAACATGGTCGCCGGGCGGTCGTAGATTTCACGTGGGCTTCCGAACTGTTCGATGACGCCGTGGTTCATGACAGCGATCTTGTCGGCCATCGACATCGCTTCCATCTGGTCGTGCGTGACATAGACGGTCGTGGCGTGGATGCGGTTGTGCAGCTCGCGCAGTTCATGGACCATCAAATCGCGGAATTCGGTATCAAGGGTTCCCAGCGGCTCGTCCATCAGGAAGCATTTTGGCCGCCGCACGATGGCGCGCCCGAGCGCAACGCGCTGGCGGTCGCCGCCGGCGAGGCCGGAGACGGATTTGTTGAGCAGATGATCGATGCGCAGCAGCTTTGCCGTTTCCTCTACTCGAGTGCGGATTTCGGCGGACGGCATGCCTTGCGCCAGCAGCGGGAAGCCGATGTTCTTGCGCACATTCATATGCGGATAGAGCGCGAACAGCTGGAAGACGAAAGCGATGTCGCGCTCGCGTGCCCGCAGCATGGTGACGTCGTCGCCGCCGAGCAGGATCTGGCCACCCGTCGGCAATTCGAGCCCGGCGATCATGCGCAGTGTCGTCGTCTTGCCGCAGCCCGACGGCCCGAGCATGACGAAGAACTCGCCATCCTCGACGACAAAGTTGGAATCCTGCACGGCGACGAAATCGCCGAAGGCCTTTCTCAGGTGTTGGACGCGGATTTCGGCCATGATTATTCCGGGAACTTCGAGACGATGATGAACATCACGGTGCCGGCGAGCATGGTGATGAAAGAGTAGGTGTAGAGCGACAGCGCGAAGGGCTGGAACAGCATCAGGAAGCCGATGGCGATCAGCGCCGTCGCGATGTTTTCCATCAGGCCGCGCCTGGCCCAGACCGGCCAGCGCGTTTTGCGTTTCCGAGGCTTGGTCATGCTCATTTGCGCACCGCACCGAACGTGATGCCGCGCAGCAATTGCTTGCGAAGCAGGATGGTGAAGACAAGGATCGGCACCAGGAAGATCGTCGTGCCGGCAGCGACTGCCGGCCAGTCCTGGCCGCCTTCGCCGATGATGGTCGGGATGAACGGTGGCGCGGTCTGTGCCGTGCCGGACGTGAGCAGCGAGGCGAACGCGTATTCGTTCCAGGCAAAGATCAGGCAGAAGATGGCGGTCGCGGCGATGCCGGTGGTCGCCTGCGGCAGCACGGTGCGCCAGAAGGCCTGCAGCCGCGTGTAGCCGTCGATCATCGCCGCCTCTTCATATTCGCGCGGGATCTCGTCGATGAAGCCCTTCAGCAGCCAGACAGCCAGCGACACGTTGACGGCCGTATAGAGCAGGATCATGCCGAGCGCGGTGTCGGACAGGCCGAGTTCGCGGTACATCAGGTAGATCGGAATGGCGACGGCGATCGGCGGCATGAAGCGCGTCGACAGGATGAAGAACAGCAGGTCATCCGCCAGCGGCACCTTGAAACGCGAGAAACCGTAGGCCGAAAGTGTGCCGAGGAACACAGCGCAAAAGGTCGAGCCGAAGGCGATGATCAGCGAGTTGATGAAGCGCGGCAGGAAGTTGGACGGTCCGGCGATGACCATGTTGCGCTTGCGCGCGGTCTCGTCGCAGATGCCCGTCGCGGGTCCCAGAGAATTGATGTATTCCGCCGTTTGTCGCGTCCGTGTCGTGAACAGGTTGCAGTAGCCTTCGATGCTCGGCTGGAACAGGATCTTGGGCGGATAGGCGATCGAATCCGGAGGCGTCTTGAAGCTGGTGGCGAATATCCACAGCAGCGGCACGATCGAGATCAGCGCGTAGAGCACAATGATCGTGCCGGCGATGCGCTTCGAATTCGCGCTGGGTGCGACGACCGAATGGGCGGATGTCAGGCTCATCTCTGCTTCACCTTGTTGAGCGCCTTGACGTAGATGTTGGCAAGGCCGAACACCGCGACGAAGAGGATGATGGCGAAGGCCGAGGAATAGCCGGTGCGCCAGCTCTCGAAGGCCTGCCGCTTCAGCGTGATCGAGGCGACCTCGGTGGTCGAGCCCGGTCCGCCGCCGGTGAGCAGATTGACCATGTCGAACATCTTGAAGTTCTCGATGCCGCGAAACAGCACCGCCAGCATGATGAAGGGCAGCGCCATCGGCAGCGTGATCGACCAGAACTGCCGCCAGTTGGAGGCGCGGTCGACCTCGGCGGCTTCATAGATGTATTCGGGGATCGAGCGCAGGCCGGCGAGGCAGATCAGCATCACGTAGGGGGTCCACATCCAGGTGTCGACGATGACGATCGCCCACGGCGCGAGTTGTACGCTGCCCAGCATCTCGAACGAGGAAGGCGGTACGCCCGTGAAAAAGGCGACGATGTAGTTGAAGAGGCCGGTCTGGGGTTGGTAGAGGAAGCGCCAGAAATTGCCGACCACTGCGGGCGACAGCATCATCGGCACCAGGATGATGGTCGTCCAGAAGGCGTGGCCGCGGAACTTCCGGTCGATCAGCCAGGCCAGCGTGAAGCCGATCACCGTCTGCAGCAGGATGGTCCAGAAGACGAAATGCGCCGTTGTCTGCATGGCGATCCAGACATCCTGGTCGCCGAGGATGCGCTGGTAGTTGGCAAAACCGAGGTTCTTCACAACCTCGTTGGACCGGTTGGCGCGGTAGTTGGTGAACGACAGATAGATCGCCCAGAACAGCGGGAAGATGTTGATGGCGAGCAGCAGAAGGATCGTCGGCGAGATGAACAGCCACGCCAGGCCCTTGTCGCTGATGCCACGGACCTTGCGCGCCAACGGTTCCGGGGTCGCCCGGGCAACGCTGTCCGCGGTCCGATTGAGCATGGTCATTCCTGCTTCGGTCACTTGGCTCGTCTCGGTGATGGAATTTATCTGAACCGTGTCCCGTGCCAAGGGTGGCACGGGACACTCGGCCGTGGCTCGGGAGGAGCCTTACATCTTGCCGTCGTCCTGGAAGGTCGATGTCCAGTCCTTGACCAGGCTGTCGAGCGCTTCCTGGGCGGTGCCCTGGTCGGCCACGACATAGTCATGGACGCGCTTCTGCATCGCCTGCAGCAGTGTGGCGTAGCTCGGCTCGGCCCAGAAGTCCTTCACCATCTGCATCGATGCCAGGAAGTCAGGAGCGAAGGGCGCGCTTTTCGGGAAGGACGGGGCTTCCACCACTGCCTTCAGCGCCGAGTAGCCACCGATCTCCCACCACTTCTGCTGAACAGCCGGCTGGGCGAACCACTTGATGTACTTCAGCGCGGCGTCCTTGTGGTCCGAATACGAGACCACCGAGATGCCCTGGCCGCCGAGTTGGGTGAAGTGCCCCTGCGGGCCGGCAGGGTTGGGGAAGAACCCGATCTTGTCGCCACCGACGTTCGGGTCCTTGTACAAGCCAGGGAAGAACGCGAACCAGTTCATCTGCATGGCCACCTGGCCTGACTTGAAGGCGTCAAGCCCTTCCGACATGTAGGCATCGGTCATGCCCGGCGCGGTGCAGCACTTGTAGAGATCCTTGTAGAACTCGAGGCCCTTCGCCGCGCCCGCCGAATTGACGAACCCCTTCATGTCGTATGGCTTCTTCGGATTCTCGTATTGGAAGCCGTAGTCGTAGAGGACGTTTGTCACGCCCATGGTGATGCCTTCCGAGCCCCGCTCGGTGAAGATGTAGGCGCCGTAGACCTTCTTGCCGTCGATATCGCGGCCCTGGAAAAACTTGGCGATGTCCTTGAGTTCGTCATAGGTCTTGGGCGGCGCCAGATCGCGTCCGTATTTCGTCTTGAACTCGGCTTGCAACTCCGGCTTGGAGAACCAGTCCTTGCGGTAGGTCCAGCCCACCGCGTCGGCCATCGCCGGCAATGCCCAGTAGTTCGGCGTGTTCTTTGGCCATTCCGAATAGCCGAGGACCGTCGCGGGCACGAAGTCGTCCATGCTGATCTTCTCCTTGTCGAAGAAGTCGTTCAGCTTGACGTAGTGGCCGTTCTCGGCGGCGCCGCCGATCCACTGGCTGTCGCCGATGATCAGGTCGCACAGCTTGCCATGCGAATTCAGTTCGTTGAGAAAGCGGTCGGCATAATTGGTCCACGGCACGAACTCGAATTTCATGCCGACGCCGGTCTGCTTGGTGAAGTCCTTGGACAGTTCGACAAGCGCGTTTGCCGGGTCCCAGGCGGCCCAGCACAGCGTCAGGTCTTCAGCGTGCGCGGCGTTCGAGACGGCAGTCGACGCGAACGCCGCCGAGGCCAGTGCCAACGCCAGTTTCAAGCTCGATTTCATGCCTTCCTCCCATTTGCGAAACGCGTCCGGATGACGGTTTCAAGAACACTCAACCCCTCTCCTCAGGGGCCCAAACATGGCGGCGCGGCAGCGCTGCGGATGTTTAGTAATTTGTTTAGTGATGCAATTTTTACTAAACAACGCAAGCGAATTCGTTGCTGCGCCGCAGCATGGCCAAACGCATAATTGAAATCGTTGGGAAATAGCTACTGGACGGCTCGTCCCCTAGCCGATCAGCCGGCCTGGGTGACAGGGTTCGTGTTTGGCGTCACCGGCCGGAGAGGTGGCGCGGGCGGCAACAAGGCGCGTATGTCGGCGAAGGGAAATGAGGGGTCAAAGCGGAAGGCCTCGGCCAATGAACCGGGGACGCCGTTGCATTGGCCCGCGCGAAATTCATTCTGGATGCGCGCCCTGTCGACATATTGCTCCGGCCCCTGCGACCGGTGCGCGCGGATGGCCCGCGTTTTGATATCCCGATGGACGGAGATATCGACATAGTGCGTTGGCGAAAACCCGGTGCCGCCCATCGTGTCGGCGTGGACAACCGGAACCCTGAACGAGGCCGCGATACGCACGCCGTCCGACAGCGCGCGGTGGTCGGCGTGATAGTCGTTGGGTGCATGGGTGATCACCAGATCCGGTCCGGTCTCGCGTATCAGCGCTTTCAGTGCGCCGATCAGCGCGGCATCGGCCACCAACTCGCCGTCGGGAAAGTCGAGGAAGCGCGGGGCCGCCCTTAGCAGCGCGGCCGCGGCCGTTGCTTCCTCGCGACGGACACGAGCGAGAACCCCGGGATCACTCTTGCCGCCCCTGGCGCCATCCGTGGCCACGGCAAAAGTGAGTTCTGCGCCTTGCGCCGCATAGGCGGCCATCGTACCGAACATGAAGATCTCGATGTCGTCCGGATGCGCACCGAGCGCCAATATTTTCAAGCCAATCTCTCCCCGGAAATGGAAAAACGTGACGAACGGAATCCTGCTCGCCCTGATCGCCTACGCAAGCTATTCGGGCAGCGATGCCGTTGTCAAAAGCCTGGGCGGACAGTTCACGGTGTTCGAGATCGGTTTTTTCTCGACGCTGTTCGCCGGCTGTTTCTTGTTTTTCAGCCGGCCTGCCAACGAGCGCTGGCGTGATTTCTGGCGCACCAGGCGGCCCTGGGCTGTGCAGGCGCGTGCCTGGGCCGGCATCGCCTCCGGCGTGCTCAGTGTCTACGCTTTCACCACCATTCCGCTGGCGGAGGTCTACGCACTGGTGTTTCTGGCGCCGCTCTGCGTCACCATCCTCTCCACTGTCGTCCTCAAGGAGAAGGTCGGACCTTGGCGATGGCTGGCTGTCATCGCGGGCTTTGCCGGCGTCATGCTGGTGGTGCGGCCGGGATTTCGCGAACTCAATCTCGGCCATCTTGCTGCGTTCGGCGTGGCCTTCCTCGCTGCCGCCAACATCATCCTGATGCGCTCGCTGGCACAGCAGGAAAAGCGCACGACCATGCTCGGCGTGCTGGTCGGCTACGGGCTTTTGTTCAACGGCATCGGCGCCGCCGCGACGTCGTTCACCGTCCCCGATGGAAAGCAACTGCTGTGGCTGGTCCTGGTCGGCGCCTTCACCGCATGCGGGCAATTGTTGCAGCTCCTGGCAGCCAAATACGCGCCCGCCAACCGGATCGCCCCGACGCATTATTCGCAGATCGTCTGGGCGGTTATACTCGGCTCCTTGTTCTTCCAGGAATATCCGGACTGGCTGTCGCTGGTCGGGCTCGCGGTCGTTGGCGGTTCCGGCCTGCTGACCATGGTGCGCGAAGAAGCTCGACTGGGCACGGTGCGCTGGAACCCGTTTTCGCGCACCCGCCTTTGAACGGACGCTGGTTCCGTGAGTTGCATGGCCACCGCGACGGCTGATATGCGGACGGTGCGGGCCTGCCGCGATTGGATGAACGCATTCCTGGATCGATGACGACAAAACCCTTGCCGGAGCTTCCGGTATCCGCCGTGCTGCCGGCGCTGAGTGATGCGCTCGGCCAAGGCAACAGCGCCGTGCTGGTGGCGCCCCCCGGCGCCGGCAAGACGACGCTGGTGCCGCTGGCGCTGCTCGATGCGCCCTGGCTGCGCCGGCAAGATCGTCCTGCTCGAACCGCGCCGGCTTGCCGCCCGCGCCGCGGCCCGCCGCATGGCCGAATTGTTGGGCGAGGAGCCCGGCGCCACCGTCGGCTATGCCATGCGCATGGAAAACCGTACCTCGGCGAAGACCAGGATCCTGGTTGTCACCGAAGGCGTGCTGGCACGGATGATCCTGGACGATCCTGAATTGCCGGGCATTTCGGCCGTGATCTTCGACGAATTCCATGAGCGCTCGCTCGACGGCGATTTCGGCCTGGCGCTGGCGCTCGACGTGCAAGGCGCGCTGAGGCCGGATCTGCGCTTGCTGGTGATGTCGGCGACGCTCGACGGCGCGCGTGTCGCCAAGCTGCTGTCGGGCGCACCGGTGATCGAAAGCGAGGGCCGCGCCTTCCCCGTCGACATCCGCTACGACGAACGTCCCGCCGGCATTGCGATCGAGGACGCCATGGCCAAGGCGATCCGCTCGGCTCTTGCCGACGAGAGCGGCAGCGTGCTCGCCTTCCTGCCCGGTCAGCGCGAGATCGAGCGTACCGCCGAACGGCTGGCCGGCAAGCTCGGCGCCGACACCGATATCGTGCCGCTCTACGGCATGCTCGACGGCAAGGCACAGGACGCGGCGATCAAGCCGTCGCCATCCGGCCGCCGCAAGGTGGTGCTGGCGACTTCGATCGCCGAGACGTCGATCACCATCGACGGGGTGCGCGTCGTCATTGATTCCGGCCTGTCGCGCCTGCCGCGCTACGAGCCGGCCAGCGGCTTGACGCGGTTGGAGACAGTGCGGGTCAGCAAGGCCTCCGCCGACCAGCGGGCCGGCCGCGCCGGGCGCACGCAACCGGGCGTCGCGGTCCGGCTGTGGCGCGCCGAGCAGACGGCCGCATTGCCAGCCTTCACGCCGCCGGAAATCCTCGAGGCCGACCTGTCCGGTCTGCTGCTCGACTGCGCGGCCTTCGGTGTCGCCGACCCGGCCAGCCTTTCTTTCCTCGATCCGCCGCCGGCTCCCGCGCTCAGTGAGGCCAGGGTGTTGCTCGGCGCGCTTGATGCAATCGACGGGGCAGGGCGCTTGACCGAGGCGGGCGCCGCGATGCGTCGGCTCGCTCTGCCGGTGCGGCTCGCCCATATGGTCGCCGCGGCGGCAAAGGCCGGCCATGCTCATGAGGCGGCGATGCTTGCAGTGCTGCTCACCGAACGCGGCCTCGGCGGCGACGGTGCCGATCTTGAACGGCGGCTGATGCACTTCCGGTCCGAGAGATCGCCGCGCGCCACCGCTGCACGGCAGCTAGCGGAGAGGCTGGCGAAACAGGCTGGCGGCGGGACAAATAGCGAGCAGGCTTCCAGTGGATCGCTACTCATCCACGCCTGGCCGGATCGCGTCGCCAAGGCGCGTGGCGAGCGCGGCCGCTTTGTCCTGGCCAATGGCTCCGGCGCCATGCTCGATGCCGCCGATCCGCTGGCGGGCGAGGCTTGGCTCGTCGTCGCCGACCTGCAGGGCAAGGCGCAGAACGCGCGCATCGCAGCGGCGGCTCCCATCGACGAATCCGATATCCGTGCGTCGCTGGCTGACAGGATCGAGACCCGCCGCGAAACCAGTTTCGACCGGGACAAGCGCGCGGTACGCGTGCGTGAGACCATCCGCCTTGGCGCCATTGTTATCTCCGAACGCATGCTGCCGGCGCCAACCGGCACTGACGCCGACCACGCGATCCTCGATGCCTTGCGTGAGCACGGGCTGTCACTGTTGCCGTGGAGCAAGGAAGCCGAAACGCTTCGCCAACGCCTGTCCTGGCTGCATCGCGGTCTTGGTACGCCCTGGCCCGACGTGTCCGATGCGGCGCTCACGGATCGCCTTGATGACTGGCTGCTGCCGTTCCTTTCCGGCGCGGCGTCCTTCTCGGCGATCGATCCGGGTGCGATTTCGGCTGGCTTGGCGACGCTTGTGCCGCACGAGCTGCAGCGCAGGGTCGAGGCTCTGGCGCCCACGCATTTCGATGCGCCCTCCGGCAGCCGCGTACCGATCCGCTATGATGGCGAATGGCCGGTGCTGGCGGTTCGCGTGCAGGAACTGTTTGGCCTCGACCGGCATCCGTCGATCGCGGGTGGAACCGTGCCACTGACGCTTGAACTGCTTTCGCCGGCGCACCGCCCCATCCAGACGACGCGCGACCTGCCCGGCTTCTGGCGGGGATCCTGGGCCGATGTGCGGGCCGACATGCGCGGCCGCTATCCCAAACATGTCTGGCCGGAAAATCCGCTGCTTGCCGCCGCCACCAGCCGCGCCAAGCCGCGCGGCATCTGAGCATGATCCCGAAAGTGGGAACCGGTTTTCGGGAAAGATCATGCTCGAACAAAGAGATAGAGCCCCATCCCGTTCCGTCGGGATGGAACAGGCTCTAGCGCTCTCCCTCTTGCGCCTGTAATCCTTGACCATGATCAATATCGTCAGAACACCCGACTTCCAGCAAAGCCAGAGGCTGCGCCTCAACACGCTGATCCGGCTGCGCTGGCTTGCCATTGTCGGCCAGAGCCTGACGGTGCTTGTCGTCGCCTACGGCCTGAAATTTCCGCTGCCGGTCAGCCTGTGTTTCGCGCTGATCGCCTGTTCGGCCTGGATGAACCTGTATCTCGCCTTTCGTTTTCCGGCCGCGCATCGGCTCACCCCATTCGCGGCCTTCGGCATCCTCGTCTTCGACAGCCTGCAACTTGCCGGACTGCTCTACATGACCGGTGGCCTCACCAATCCGTTTTCGCTGCTGATGACGGTGCCCGTGGTCATCTCGGCGACATCGCTGCCATTGCGTCTCACCGCGATCCTTGGTGCGCTGGTGATGACGGCGGCGACCCTGCTGGTCTTCCTGCATTTGCCGCTGCCCTGGTATGAGGGAGCGCCGCTCGTGATGCCCTTCATCTATGTCGCCGGCATGTGGATGGCCGTACTCTCCTCGATCGCGTTCACGGCGATGTACGCCTTCCGGGTTGCCGCGGAAGCGCGGCTTCTGGCCAACGCGCTCGCCGCCACCGAACTGGTGCTGCAGCGCGAGCAGCACCTTTCGGCATTGGACGGCCTGGCGGCGGCCGCCGCGCACGAGCTTGGCACGCCGCTCGCCACCATAACGCTCGTCGCCAAGGAGATGGAGAAGGCGCTCGGCAAGGATCCGAAATACGGCGAGGACGTCAAACTGCTTCGCTCGCAGAGCGAACGCTGTCGTGAAATCCTCAAGCGCCTGACCAGCCTGTCATCGGAGGGCGAGGCGCATCTTGCGCGGCTGCCGCTGACGTCGCTGGTCGAGGAGGTGATCGCACCGCATCGTGACTTCGGCATTTCGATCAAGCTTCGGCCAGGCGAGCGCACCGGGCCCGAGCCCGTCGGGCGGCGCAATCCGGGCGTCATCTACGGCCTCGGCAATCTGGTCGAGAACGCCGTCGACTTTGCCCGCAAGAGCGTCACGATAAGCTGGAGCTGGGACGAGGCCGCGGTGACCTTCTCGATCATCGACGACGGGCCAGGCTTTCCCGCCGAGATCATCGACCGCATCGGCGAGCCCTACATGTCGACGCGCCAGGGCACTGAAGCCGGCGGTGGCCTGGGTCTCGGCCTCTTCATCGCCAAGACGTTGCTGGAGCGTTCGGGCGCCGCACTTGATTTTCGCAATTCGAGCGGGCTCGGCGAGGGCGCCATGGTGCAGATATCGTGGCCGCGCAGCGTCTTCCTCAATCCGGAATCGGCTTCGGCCAACATGTTTGACATTGCGTAAATTGGACAATGGCGTTGCGGGGCGATATCTGCGTAAAATTCAGGCAGCAGGAATGACAAGACGATGACAGGCGACGAAACGATTGGAGCAATGGTTGAAGGCGAGGACACCTCGCTGTTGATCGTCGATGACGACAGGCCATTCCTCACCCGCCTTGCCAGAGCCATGGAAACCCGGGGGTTTGTGGTCGAGACGGCCGAGAGCGTCGAGGAGGCGGTTGCCAAGGCGCGCGCCAATCCGCCGGCCTATGCCGTGGTCGACATGCGGCTCGGTGACGGCAATGGTCTCGACGTCGTCGCCGCCATTCGCGAAAAGCGCGAGGATGCCCGCACCGTGATCCTGACCGGCTACGGCAACATCGCCACCGCGGTCACGGCCGTAAAGCTCGGCGCCGTCGACTACTTGTCGAAGCCGGCGGATGCCGACGACATTTTTGGCGCCCTGACCCGCACGAGCGGCGAGCGCGCGGCGCCGCCAGAGAATCCGATGTCGGCCGACCGCGTGCGTTGGGAACACATCCAGCGCGTCTATGAAATGTGCGACCGCAACGTCTCCGAGACCGCGCGCCGGCTCAACATGCATCGCCGCACGCTGCAGCGGATACTCGCCAAGCGCGCGCCGCGCTGAGGCTTTTGTGTCGGCGCATCATCCAAACAGTGACGTCGGCCGCGCCGGCTTGATATGACGGAGGCGACATGCAGGACAGGAAGCCGCAACCGGTCTCCATCTTCCGGGAGTTTCTCGATGGCGAGGCGGCCGGCGGCATCATCCTCATGGTTGCCGCCGCACTTGCCCTGATCGTCGCCAATTCGCCGCTCGCCGAAACCTATTTTTCCGCCCTCCATGCCTATGTCGGACCGCTCAGCGTGTCGCACTGGGTCAATGACGGGCTTATGGCCGTGTTCTTTCTCCTCGTCGGCCTTGAGATCAAGCGTGAGATGCTGGACGGCCAGCTCTCGACCTGGCCGCGACGCGCCTTGCCCGGCATTGCCGCCGCCGGTGGCATGCTGGTTCCCGCACTCGTCTATGTCGCCATCAACCGCAACAACGCGGCTGCGCTGTCCGGCTGGGCCATTCCCACCGCCACCGACATCGCGTTTGCCCTCGGCGTGCTGTCGCTGCTCGGCAACCGCGTGCCCGCATCGCTGAAGATATTTCTCACCGCGCTCGCCATCATCGACGACCTCGGCGCCGTGATCATCATCGCCATATTCTACACGAACGGTCTGTCGCTCGCTTATTTGGGCGCGGCATTTGCTGTCATCGCCGTACTGGTCGTGCTCAACCGCATGCGCGTGGTGACGCTGGTCCCCTATATTGTCCTGGGCATCATCCTTTGGGTGCTGGTGCTGAAGTCGGGTGTCCATGCCACGCTTGCCGGCGTCGCACTTGCGCTGACCATACCGCTGAAAGTTTCCGTGGGCTCTGGCCACGATCTCGACCATTCGCCGCTGCACCGGCTTGAGCATGGCCTGCACAAGATCGTGCCCTTTTTCGTCATCCCGATCTTCGGCTTTGCCAATGCCGGCGTTTCGCTTGCCGGATTGAGCGCGGCGGCCCTGGTTGAGCCGCTGACGCTGGGCGTCGCCGCCGGTCTCGTCGTCGGCAAGCTCGTCGGCGTGTTCGGTTCGTCGGCGCTTGCCATCCGTCTTGGCTTCGCCGATCTGCCGGCCAATGCCGGCTGGATGCACATGATCGGCATTTCACTGCTGTGCGGCATCGGCTTCACGATGAGCCTGTTCATCGGCCTGCTCGCCTTTGCCAGCGACGTGGCATTGCAGGATGCCGTCAAGGTCGGCATCCTCGCCGGCTCTTTCATCGCGGCGCTGCTCGGCGCTGCCGTGCTGTTGATGGCGCCGGCACCGGGTAACGCGGAAGAGAGCGAAGAGTAGGGGCTGACACCGCGTCGAGGCTGCGAACAGCCTACTCGCTCTCACCCTCAACCGCCGGCACCGAAACCCCCGCAAGCTCCGCCGCCAGCAGCCGCGACGCACCGGCCCTTGCGATCCTCAGCATCAGCGCCTTGCGCGTTGCCGCCGCCATGCGGTGTTCCGGCGCGTCGCGCAGGATTTCCGCTCCATAGCCGTCGGAGAGGATGAAGCCGCATTCCTCGGGAAAGATCTCCGAGGGCACGCCGGGATGCGTGGCGAAAAAGAAACGGTCGGAGTGCAGCCGGTAATCCGGCCATTTGCGGTCGACCCTGAAATCCTCGATCGAGGATTTGATCTCGATGATCCAGATGTCACCCTGTCGGGTCAACGCCACGAGGTCGGCGCGGCGGCCCGTCGCCAGCGAGAGTTCCGGCAGCACATGCGCGCCCATGTCCCTCAGCAGCCGCTGCACGCCACGTCGCACCAGCATGGCGCGCTCGGACTGGCGGCCATCGATCAAAGGGTTGAGGGGAATCGGGGAGATGATTGGCATGGCTAGCACCATGCCAGATTTTGTTCACGGTTTGAACCTGTTTTGTGGGGGCGATTATCTGGTTGACAAACCCAGCCTACGGGGCGGCCAACAGCTCAGCGTCGTTCCAAGTCAAGGTTGGAGCAACGAAGCGGCCTTGTTTCCGCCGCCGTCACCGCCCGCCATATCATCCAAAATCGGGCAATCCGGTCTTTCATCGCCATGGCAGGCAAGGATCAGCTTCTGCAATGTAGCCCGCACCCACTGCAGCTCGCGCACCTTTTCCTCGATGGCGGTGACATGCGCGGCGGCGATTTCGCGCACGTCCTGGCTGGCGCGACCGCGATCCTGGTAGAGCGCCATAAACTGGCGGCAATCCTTGATGGAAAAGCCGAGGTTGCGCGCGCGGCGCAGGGCGGCCAGCCGGTGGGTGTCGTGGCCTGAGTCATTGCGCTAGCCATTATCGGCGCGCTTGGGCGGATCAGGCCGATCTCCTCATAGTCGCGGATGGTCTTGGCCGGCAGGCCGGACCGTTGGGCTGAACCACCAACATTCATGGCTATTCCCTGATTCCGCGTAACCGCTTGATGCCGCTCCCATTGAATTTCCTTCACAATCCTGTGAGGCATGTTGCCGAAATGCCATAGTGGTAAGGTTACCAGCCCGTCAATTCCCGCATATCGGCATCGCGCGCTTGGCAAGCAAAGCAAATGCCAGCATGAATGATGGTGAAAAGCGGCTGACTCGTGCCGCTGACGTCGGGCGAGGCATCGGATCCACTTATGCGCATGAAGTCGTTTGCAATCGTCGCCGCTCTTGCCCTGTCAGCTGCCATCAGTGGTTGTAGCACCATCGGGTCGCAGATATTCTCCAACGATTATGGCGCGGTCACCGACGCTGGCTACCAGCTGCCGCGCATCCCGATCGAGAAGGTGCCGAGGCAGTTCCATCGCCAGGAAGTGGACTACGACACCAAGGAAAAGCCTGGCACGATCATCGTCGATACCCAGAACAAGTTCCTCTACTTCGTCGAGGGTGACGGCCGCGCCATTCGTTACGGCATCGGCGTCGGTCGCGAGGGCTTTGAATGGCACGGCACCGCTCACGTGGCGCTGAAGCGTGAATGGCCGACCTGGACGCCGCCTCGCGAAATGATCAAGCGTCAGCCGGAACTGGCCAAGTTTGCCGACGGCATGGATCCGGGGCTGAAGAACCCGCTCGGCGCGCGGGCTTTGTATCTGTTCAACAAGGGCGGCGACATGGGCTATCGCCTGCATGGCAGCCCGGAATGGAACTCGATCGGCAAGGCGATGTCTTCAGGCTGCATCCGGCTGATGAACCAGGATATTATCGACCTCTACGACCGCGCCGAAGTCGGCGCCAAGGTCATTGTTCTTTAGGCCATAATCCGAGGAATCCGGTTGTCGGAAAGATCGTGATCACTAGAAATCAGTAAGTTTCATACGCGGACCGTCTAGGCAACAACTGACGTCCCAAACAGAAAACCGGGCACTTTGGCCCGGTTTTTTGTTTTTATCACTGTGATGATTTCATGCCGCCGCTGGCGACCGGCGGATGATCAGGAAACCTGTTCCACCTGCTGCACTTCCGGCACGAAATGCCGAAGCAGATTCTGGATGCCGTGCTTCAGCGTCGCCGTCGATGACGGGCAGCCGGCGCAGGCGCCCTTCATGTGCAGAAACACGGTGCCGTTCTCGAAGCCGCGGAAGGTGATGTCGCCGCCATCCTGCGCCACGGCCGGGCGGACCCGGGTGTCCAGCAGTTCCTTGATGGTGATGACGAGTTCCTCGTCGGCCTTGTCGTAGAACGCCGGTCTGGCTGGTTTCGGCGGCAGGGCCGGCCTTGGTCATCACCGGCGCGCCGGACATGAAATGCTCCATGATGGCGCCCAGGATTGCCGGCTTCAGATGCTGCCAGTCGGGACCATCCTTGGTCACCGTGATGAAATCATAGCCGAAGAAGACGCCGGTAACGCCGGGGATCTCGAACAGCCGGCCGGCCAGCGGCGACGCCACGGCGGCGCTGTCGGCATCGCGGAAATCCGCCGTGCCTTCCACATGCACTTCCTTGCCGGGCAGGAATTTCAGCGTCGCCGGGTTCGGCGTCGATTCGGTCTGGATGAACATGGCGGTCTCCATGCCCGTTTCGGGCAGCTAGTTTGGAATAATTCTAAATAGGCTCTATTGGCGGGACATTCAAGCGAAACGCATCGCTGGAATGGCTGGCTGGCGGAATGTTTTGCTAGGGGTTCTCGCCTCGTGCGCCCTGGCTTTCTCGTCTCTGCGCATGCCCTTGCGAACCTCCGGTCCACGGTCAGGCGAGGCTGTCGATCTCCTCGTCGGACAGGTTCTGCGGCACAACCGTCACCGGAATCGGGAAGGCGGCGCCCTTGCCGGCCACCGCGCCGACCAGCGGTCCCGGCCCCTCCTTGCCGGCGCCCGCCGCCAGCACAAGGATCGCGATGTCCTGGTCTTCCTCGATCAGCTTGTGGATCTCTTCCGTCGGCTTGCCTTCGCGCACCACCATTTCCGGTTCGATCCCGAGTTTCTGGCGCACCTTGTTGGCATAGCTGTCAAGGGCGCCGCGCGCCGTGGCCGTGGCCTCCTCGCGCATGATCTTCTCGACGCCCAGCCAGTGCTGGAAATCGTCCGGCTCGATGACATAGAGCAGCACCAGCGTGCCGTTGGTGCTTTGCGCCCGCTTCGACGCATAGACGACGGCACGCTCGCATTCCGGCGTGTCATCGATGATCGTCAGGAACTTGCGGCGATGGCCGGCTTCGCGACTGAGGCGTTTGGAGACCATGTCTATCTACTCGGTGTGTTTTCGCGTGCAATCTGCCACCGTGGCGGACCGGCGGCAAGCCGCCGGCCTTGGGCAAGTATTGTGCAACGCACTGACGAAGCGCGTCAGCCCTGCAACAGCCCGATGATGTCGCGCACTGTTTTCATCGTCGCTTCGGCGAGCACTCGCGCGCGCTCGCCACCATCCTTCAGCACCGCGTCGACATAGGCGCGGTCGTCGGAGATGCGGCGCATTTCGCTGGCGATGGGAGCCAGCTTTTCCACCGCAAGGTCAGCCAGCGCCGGCTTGAACACCGAAAACTGCTGGCCGGCGAACTCCTTCAGCACGGCTTCCTTCGAAATCTCGGCGAGACCCGCATAGATGCCAACCAGGTTTTCCGCCTCGGGACGGGCGGCCAGGCCGTCCAACTCACTCGGCAACGCTTCCGGGTCGGTCTTGGCCTTGCGGATCTTCTTGGAAATGGCATCGGCATCATCCGTCAGGTTGATGCGCGACAGGTCCGACGGGTCCGACTTCGACATCTTCTTGGAACCGTCGCGCAGCGACATGATGCGCGCCGCCGGCCCGCCGATGACTGGCTCGGTCAGCGGGAAATAGCCGTGCACTGTCTCTTCGCCAACCTGCATCTCGACACCGACGCCAAGTTTGGCGATGCGGTCCGAGAAGTCGTTGTTGAACTTCTGCGCGATATCGCGGGTCAGTTCCAGATGCTGCTTCTGGTCTTCGCCCACCGGCACGTGCGTGGCCCGGTAGAGCAGGATGTCGGCCGCCATCAGGCTCGGATAGGCAAGCAGGCCGAGCGAGGCGTTCTCGCGGTCCTTGCCGGCCTTGTCCTTGAACTGCGTCATGCGGTTCATCCAGCCGATGCGCGCCACGCAGTTGAAGATCCAGGCGAGCTCGGCGTGCTGCATGACCCGCGACTGGTTGAAGACGATGTGCTTCTTCGGGTCGATGCCGGAGGCCAGGAAGGCCGCGGTGATCGACCGCGTCTGGTCGGCGAGGTCTTCATGGACGAGTTGCGCGGTCAGCGAATGCAGGTCGACGACGCAATAGATGCAGTCGGAGGTGTCCTGCAGGGCGACGAATTTCTTGATGGCGCCGAGATAGTTGCCGAGATGCAGGTTGCCGGTCGGCTGGACACCGGAGAAGACGAGTGGCTTGAAGGCGGACATGGCTGTTCCCTTGGCTTGTGGAGGGCCGTTTCGCGCGCGGCGAAAGTCTTTCGACGGCGCGCTTATGGACGAACACGGCGGAACGATCAAGACCGGCGTTGGCTCCAGCCACGCCGCCTATTCATCCACCTCGGTTTGGGTAACGGATGGCGATGCCTTTGGCCCGCGCCTTGTCGCATTGCGCCGGATCATGCCGAAATCGGCGCCGCCGGTGGCGAAGGCGGTGATGAAGTAGAGCATCGCTCCGCCGGCAACGAGCAACAGAAGCGTCGTGGCCTTGATCAGCAGCGGCGAGCCCGAGCCAAGCCTTACCGCGAAGTAGTGTTCGGCGAAATAAAGCGCCGCGCCCATCACGATCGCCGACAGCACCAATCGTGGAATGCGCTTCAGCAAGGGCACGTCGCGGCCCCAGTGGCCACGCCGGATCAGCATGGCGAGGAGCATCAGCGCATTGACCCAGCCGGCGACGGCCGAGGCCACCGCGATGCCGGGCGCGCCCATTGACGGAAACAGCGACAGCGCCGTGGTGACATTCACGGCCACCGAGATGGCGGCGAAGATCATCGGCGTGCGCGTATCCTCGCGGGCGAAATAGCCGGGCGTGAATGCCTTGATCAGAACGAAGGCCGGCAAGCCAAGGCCGAAGATCGCCAGGATCGCCGCCACGGTCGGCGTCGAATGGTTGGCGGCGAACGCCCCCCGCTCATAGACCAGCCGCACGATCGGCTCGGACATCACCCAGAGCGCCGCCGCCGCCGGCAGGGTTAGGAACAGGGTGAACTCCACCGAGCGATTCTGCAGATTCGCGGCTTCGATCAGATTGCCCGACTTCAGCGCGCGCGACAGTTCGGGCAAAAGCACGATGGCGACGGCGACACCGACGACGCCAAGCGGCAGCTGGTAGATGCGATCGGCATAAGCGAGCGAGGACCGCGCTGTTTTGCGCCGACGCGATCGCCGTGCCGATCAGCTGGTTGATCTGGGTGATGCCGCCGGTGATCGCGGCCGGCAGCGCCAGGATCAGCAGCCGCTTGACGGAAGGCGTCATCTTCGGCCGGCGGAAGCCGACCGAAATGCCGGCATGACGCACAGCCACCCAGACGATCGCCAGTTGCACCAGTCCCGCCGCCAGCACGCCCCAGGCAAGGCCGAAGCCGACGGTGCGAGCATCCGAGCCCTTGTACCAGGCATAGGCGAGCACGCCGATCAGGATGATGTTGAGGAACACCGGCGCCACCGCGGCGGCGAAATAGCGTCGCAGCGAGTTCAGCATGCCCGCCATCATGGCGCCAAGCGACATGCAGATCAGGTAGGGGAACATGATGGTCGCCAGCGCCACCGTCATGTCGAATTTTCCTGGTGTCGAGGCAAAGCCCGGCGCCACCAGATAACGCACGATCAGCGGCATCGCCAGTTCCATGGCGATGGTCAGCGCCAGCAGCGCCGTGAACAGCACGCCGAACACTTCCTCCGAAAAGCGCTTGGCGCCGTCGGTGCCGTGCGTTTCGATCTCCTTGGCGAAGAGCGGCACGAAGGCGGCGTTGAAGGCGCCCTCGGCGAACAGCCGGCGGAAGGTGTTGGGGAACTGGAAGGCGGCGTTGAAGGCGTCGGCGATCGGCCCGGTGCCGAGCGCGGCCGCCATCAGCATCTCCCGGCCGAAGCCAAGCGCCCGGCTCATCAACGTGCCGGAAGCGACCGTCGCGAATTTTCTGACAAGGCTCATAGGTCTGGAAACTGCCTGCGATATTGGGACAAGTGGGGTAGGGACGTCACTCGGCGGCCGCCTTGGCCTTGCCGCGGCGCTCGGGCGCGATGCCTTCCAGCGCTGCTATCAGCCTGTTGCGGATGGCGTTGATGCGGGCCGGGCTGTCGATCTTCTGGCCGGTGAGATCGGTGACATAGAACGTGTCGATGACCTTTTCGCCGAACGTGGTGATGTGGGCCGAGGCGATATCGAGCGAAAGGTCGGACAGCGCGCCGGTGATCTCCGACAGCAGGCCCGGCCGGTCCAGTCCCTCGACTTCGACCACCGAAAACCGGTTCGACAAGGTGTTGCGGATTTCGGCGCGCGGCGGGATCTTGAACACCTTGGAGCCGCGCCGCGGCTTGGTGCGCTTCTCGATCATCTCCGGCAGCCAGCTCTTGCCGGACAACACGTCCTCGATCAGGCGGCCAACGCGCTCGGCGCGACGGCTTTCATCCTCGTCGCGGTCGAATTCCCTGGAGATCAGGATGGTATCCAGCGCGCGGCCGTCCGATGTGGTGAAGATCTGTGCGTCGACAATGTTGCCGCCGGCTCCGGCGCAGGCACCGGCGATGACCGAGAGCAGGCGGGGATGATCCTGCGCCAGCACGGTGATTTCGGTCACCGCCTCGAACTCGCGGGTCTTGACCATGGTGGCGAGCCTGTTGCCGGCCACATCCGCTTCGCGAATGAATTCGGCGTGACGAATCTGGTCGGCGAGGTCGACAGCCAGCAGATAGTTCTCGTAGTGCAGGGCGACATAGCGCTTGCGGGCCTCGTCGGGCCAGTCGGCAAGCGCCTCGGCAAGCCGCTCTCGTGCCGCCGCCGTGCGCTGCGCGCGCGACACTTCCGAAAACCCCCCGGTCAAAAGCAGTTCGGTCTCGTAGTAGAGCGTGCGCAGCAGCTGGCCCTTCCAGCCGTTCCAGACGCCCGGCCCAACCCCCCTGATATCGCAGACAGTGAGAATGAGCAGCAGCTTCAGCCGTTCGACCGACTGCACGATCGCTGCAAAATCCTCGATCGTCTTGCGGTCGTTGAGATCCCGGGTCTGTGCCGTCATCGACATGACGAGATGGTTCTCCACCAGCCATGCGACCGTCTCGGTGTCGGCTGGCGACAGCCCCATATGCGGGCAGATACGCCGCGCGATCCTGGCGCCAGCTTCCGAATGGTCCTCCGGCCTGCCCTTGGCGATGTCGTGCAGGAGCACGGCGACATAAAGCGCCTCGCGGCTCTTCCTCAGGCCCGGCATTAGTGTGTGGGAAAGCGGATGGATCTTCTCGCCGTCGCCGCGCTCGATCTCGGCGAGCACGCCGATGCAGCGGATGAGATGCTCGTCCACCGTATAGTGGTGGTACATCGAAAACTGCATCATGGCGACGATCTTGCCGAAGTCCGGGATCAGCTTTCCCAGCAGGCCCGCTTCGTTCATGCGCCGCAGATTGAGCTCGGCATTGCGGTCCGACGTCAGGATGTCGAGGAAAAGCCGGTTGGCCTCCTGGTCGCGCCGCAGCGACTTGTTGACCAGCCCGAGCGAGCGGGTCAGCAGCTTCAGCGCGTCCGGATGGAACTCCAACCCATGCTTGTCGGCGAACCAGAACAGCCGCAGAAGATTGACCGGATCGCGCTCGAACACCTGGTCATCGGCGACATTGATGCGGTGGTTGTCGACGATGAAGTCGCTGGTGCCGGCGAGCTTGCGCTTGCGGCGCTGGAAGGTGAGGAAGATGCGATTGAAGCCCGGTACATGCTTGGCCTGCTCCTCCTCGAGCGCGGCGCAGAAGATGCGGGTGAGGTCGCCGACATCCTTGGCGACAAGGAAGTAGTGCTTCATGAAGCGCTCGACCGCCGAAAGGCCGGGATGGGTGGTGTAGCCAAGCCGCTCGGCGATTTCGCGCTGGATATCGAAATGCAACCGCTCCTCGGCCTTGCCGGTGAGGAAATGCATGTGGCAGCGCACGGCCCAGAGAAAATCCTCGGCCTTCTGGAACTCGCGGTACTCGGCCTCGGTGAAGACGCCCTTGTCGACCAGTTCCTCGCCAGTACGCAC
This sequence comes from Mesorhizobium sp. PAMC28654, assembly GCF_020616515.1. Taxonomy (GTDB): domain Bacteria; phylum Pseudomonadota; class Alphaproteobacteria; order Rhizobiales; family Rhizobiaceae; genus Mesorhizobium. The sequence goes on along the minus strand of NZ_CP085135.1, from coordinate 3,141,366 downwards.
GCGGTAGAAATACTTGGCGATCCAGAACAGCGTCTGCAGGTCACGCAGGCCGCCCTTGCCGTCCTTGACATTGGGCTCGACCAGATAGCGGCTTTCGCCGGCCTTGGCATGGCGCTCGTCACGCTCGGCGAGCTTGGCCTGCACATATTCCGGCCCGGTCGTTCGCACCACTTCGTGGTCGAAGCGCAGCATCAGTTCATCATAGAGCTTGATCTCGCCCCACAGGAAACGCGCCTCGAGGATTGAGGTCCGGATCGTGACATCGGTACGAGACAATCTCAGGCATTCGTCGATGTTTCGGGTGGCGTGGCCGACCTTCAGCCCCAGGTCCCACAGCATGTAGAGCATGTACTCGACGATCTGCTCGCCCCACGGCGTCTGCTTGTAGGGAAGCAGGAACAGGAGGTCGATGTCGGAGCCCGGCGCCAGCGTGCCGCGGCCATAGCCACCCACGGCGACAACGGCCATGCGCTCCGCCGATGATGGGTTCTTCACCCTGTAGACGTGGGTGACGGCGAAATCATAGAGCGCGCGGATGATCTCGTCCATCAGATGCGACAGCCGCTCGGCGCAGGCGGTGCCGCCGCCATCGTCCATCAGCATGCGCTCGGCTGTCTTGCGACCGTCCGCCAACCTGCCCTTGAGAAGCTGGAGAACGCCTGTGCGCGCGGCCTGGCCGGAGCCATCGCCGGCCGTCGCCACGGTCAGCGCGCTCATTTCGCGGCGCAATGCTTCGCCGTCGATCAGTTCATCGAGCTTCAGGGAGATTCTTGCCATAAGTGCCGGTTGGCCTCGCCTTTTCGGCGGCGTCTATAGCGCGTTTTCGTGGTCGTGGGTATGGGGCGGTGAAAGCCGGCACAAACCGCTGCTAATCCTTCGGGTCGGGCGGACGGAAGGGGATGACCCGCCTTTGCCGCCGCCGGCGGAAATCGACAATGTGCCGGATGAGCCGCCCGACTTCGGCCTTCGCCCTCTCAACAGCGGTCTTCCTGCGTTTCTCGCCGGTCGCGGTTACAGCCCATTGCATATCCCGCTTCTCCTTGAGCAGACTTGGCAATTCGGGCGTCTTGTAGCCAAGTAACTGACCTTGCACGCAAAGTGCGGGAATAAGCTGGTAGATCGTCTTGCGAGGCAAGATCGGAAAAGCCGGGTTGAACACAAGGTCATCAACGGCGACGCTGATCTCCCTGCTTGCCTCGACAAGGTCGCTCGCGGTTCGCTTCGAGACGATGTAGCCGGCGGTTCCCATATGGTCCGCGAGGAGACTGGATATCGAAAAGCCGGGACCGGCGGGAATCAGTTTCCGCCCGACCATGGTTTTCTGGAAGAAGGTCTCCAGTTTGATGATGTCCGCATCGGCCGGGATCCAGTCGGCATTGCCAAGCAATGCGCCCGCCCTCGCGGAAAAGACGACATCGTCCTCGAAAATCGCGGCGTATGAGGCGTCGCCGCTCGCGATGATCGTCCAGCAGGCTCTATGGCTGAGCAGACAGGCGATCTCGCCACCAGTCAGGCGCAGCCGCTGTGTGTACGGGACATTCTGCGGCATGTGGTCGAGTTCGGGGCGATCCTGAGCGTCGATAGCCTTGACCCGTTCAAACGCGATGCCGATGCGGGTGAACTCCGCCGTGATGTGAGCAAGCCGGTCTCGTGAACGATCGAGATTGATAACCAGGCACTTCATTTCGACCGGGATCATTTCAAGACAATTCGGAACTGAAGGTCACGGCGAAGATTTGCGGGTCGTGCCGGCTGGCCTCGCCTTAGGGTGGCCTCTATAGCGCGTTCTCGCGGCGCTGGGTACGAGGCGGGCGGAAATGCTCGCCGCGGTAATCGAACGGGATGACCTTCGCCTGCCTGAGCCGGCAGAAATCGGTGATCTGCCCCACCAGCCGCTTGATTTCGATCCCGATTTTCTTCGTCAATCCGGGCTTGCGTCGCTCCGCACGGCCGCTTGCAAGCAACAGATCCATGCGTTGAGCCTTGATCAGGCTCGGCAATCCGACGGCCCTGTCGCCAAGGAACTGGTCCTGCGCACAAAGCGCTGGAACGGACTGGTAGATGATGTTCTGGGACGATGTCGCGAGATTGGGGTTGAACATGACCTGATCGACCGGGATCCCGATCTCACGGGTTCCGTCGATAAGGTCGCGTGCGGATTGTCTTGATATGACGTAGCCACCCGTACCGATGTGAACCCCGTACAGCCTGGACAATGAGAGGCCTTGACCGAGGGGAATACGTTTTCGGCCGATTATGGTTTTATTGAAGAACGTCTCCAGCTTGACGATGCCGGCATCGGCGGGGATCCAGTCGGAACTGGTCAGCAGAGCGCCGGCTTGTTCTGAAAAGATGACATCGTCCTCGAAAATCGCTCCGTAAGGCCCGTCTCCTTGCGCGATGATTTCCCAGCAGGCTCTGTGGCTGAGGAGGCAGCCAATCTCGGAGCCGGTCAGCCGCAGTTTGGTCACGCGGTTGGCGTGCATTTGTATTTCGTCGAAGTCTGGCCGATCCCTTCCGTCGATCGCCGCCACGCGCTCGAACGCCACGCCGAGCCGGGCAAATTCGGCCGTCATGTGGGCGAGCCGGTCCTTGGATCGGTCGAGGTTGATAAGCAGGCATTTCATCGGGCGGATCGATGCAGTCCGAGGCGATGGCGTCAAGAGCACAGCGTTGCGATCGCGCGTGGATTTCTCAATTCGAACCTGCTCCCGCCCGCAGGGATACCAAAAAAGCGGGAAATTACCCCTTGACCTTCCAGTTACTGGAAGCGGTACCTCCGTATGGAGATTGAGGCATAAAGGCATTTTTCGATGGCGCATTCCGATCATGATCATCACACGCACGCGCATGGCAGCTGCTGTTCCGCGAACGCGGCTCCGCCCGCCGGCGACGCCGTCGTGCGCGATCCGGTCTGTGGCATGACGGTCGATCCGGTAGCGGGCAAGCCCACTGCCGAATATGGCGGCCATCTCTTCCATTTCTGCAGCGAACGCTGCCATTCGAAATTCGTGGCGGAGCCGGAAAAGTATCTGACGGCTACCGACCCCGTCTGTGGCATGAGCGTCGACCGCTCCACGGCGAAGCATTTCCTGAGCCATGAAGGCCATGGTCTCTATTTCTGCTCAGCCGCCTGCATGGCTAAATTCGCAGCGGAGCCTCGGAAGTATCTGGGCGAAAGGCCGGCGCCACAGGCCATGCCAAAGGGCACGCAATACACCTGCCCGATGCATCCGCAGATAATCCGCGACAAGCCCGGATCCTGCCCGAAATGCGGCATGGCGCTGGAGCCGATGGGCGTGCCCACCGGCGATGAGGGTCCTAATCCCGAACTGGTCGATTTTACCCGGCGGTTCTGGGTCAGCGCGGTTCTGTCCGTGCCATTGCTGGTCGTTGCCATGGGGCCGATGCTCGGCCTGTCCTTTGCAAACCTCATCGATGAGCGGGTGCTGGTATGGGTGGAACTGGCATTGGCGAGCCCGGTGGTGCTGTGGGCGGCAATTCCCTTCTTCCATCGCGGCTGGGAGTCCGTCCTCAACCGCAGTCCCAACATGTGGACGCTGATTTCACTCGGCGTTGGTGCGGCCTATCTCTACAGCGTCGTCGCCACCTTGTTTCCCGACATCTTTCCGCATCAGTTCCGCGGCCATGGCGGCAAGGTGCCGGTCTATTTCGAGGCATCCGCCGTCATCGTCGCGCTGGTCTTTCTCGGCCAGGTGCTGGAACTTCGCGCCCGTGAAAAGACCGGCTCGGCCATCCGTGCGCTGCTCGACCTTGCGCCCAAAACCGCGCGGCTGATCAGCGAGGACGGTTCCGAAAATGATGTTCCGCTCGACGCGGTCAAGACCGGCGACCGGCTGAGGATCCGCCCCGGCGATGCCGTGCCGGTCGACGGCAGCGTGCTGGAAGGTCGCTCCTCGATCGACGAATCGATGATCACCGGCGAGCCGCTGCCGGTCGAAAAGACTCAAGGCGACGCCCTTACCGGCGGCACGCTCAACAAGAACGGTTCGCTGATCATGCGCGCCGAGAAGATCGGCGCCGAGACCACGCTGGCGCGCATTGTCGAACTCGTCGCCAAGGCGCAGCGTTCGCGCGCGCCGATCCAGGGACTTGCCGATCGCGTGTCTTTCTATTTTGTCCCCGCTGTCGTCCTGATCGCGCTCGCGGCTTTTGCCGCCTGGGCGATATTTGGCCCCGAGCCAAGTCTGATCTACGCCATCGTCTCGGCGGTCTCGGTGCTGATCATCGCCTGTCCGTGCGCGCTCGGGCTGGCGACCCCTATGTCGATCATGACTGCGACCGGGCGCGGCGCGCATGCCGGCGTGCTGATCAAGGCGGCGGCGGCGCTCGAGCGCTTTGCCTCGGTCGACACGCTGATCGTCGACAAGACCGGAACTCTGACCGAAGGCCGCCCGCGGCTGACGGATGTCGTGGCCGTCGAAGGCGTGGCGGAAAATGATCTGCTGGCGCTCGCCGCTGGCCTGGAAAAAGGGTCCGAGCATCCGCTGGCCGAAGCCATCGTCGAAGGTGCCCGCGAACGCGGCGCCAGCATCGCCGATGCCAGCGATTTCGAGGCGACAACAGGCAAGGGTGTTTCCGGCACGGTGTCGGGAAAGAATGTCGCGCTTGGCAATGCCGCCATGATGGCCGATCTCGGCATCGATATCGCAGTGCTCGCCGAGCGGGCAGGCGCGCTTCAGGCCGACGGCAAGACGGCGATGTTCGTTGCCGTGGAAGGGAAGCTGGCCGGCATCGTCGCCGTCGCCGATCCCGTCAAGGCAACCACGGCCGAGGCGATCAAGGCGCTGCATGATCGTGGCCTCAGGATCATCATGGCGACCGGCGACAACGAGCGTACGGCGAAGGCTATCGCCAAGCGGCTCGGCATCGATGAAGTACGCGCCGGGTTGATGCCGGAACAGAAGGCGGCCCTCGTCGAGGAACTGCGCGCCAAGGGTGCCGGCGTCGCCATGGCTGGCGACGGCGTCAACGATGCGCCCGCACTCGCCGCCGCCGATGTCGGCATCGCCATGGGCACTGGCGCCGATGTGGCGGTCGAAAGCGCTGGGATTACGCTGGTCAAGGGCGACCTCAACGGCATCGTCCGAGCCCGCACGCTCGCCCAGGCGACGATCGGCAACATCCGCCAGAATTTGTTTTTCGCCTTCCTCTACAACGTGCTCGGCGTGCCCGTCGCCGCCGGTGTGCTCTATCCGCTTACCGGCACGCTGTTGTCGCCAATGCTGGCGGCGGCGGCGATGAGCCTGTCCTCGGTTTCGGTCATCGCCAACGCATTGCGGTTGCGCACATTGAAATTGTGAGGATCGCCCCCAAATACGAAATCCCAATCAACAGGAGACCATGAATGACCTTCGCTAAAAAACTCGTGCTGTTGCTGATGGCGGCGGGAATGTTGCTTGCCGTCTTCCTCGAAAGCGTTCCGGCTCAATCCGAGGAGATGAAACACGACATGAGCGCGATGGCCATGAGCGCCGCAAGTCCTTCGACCGACGGCTACAAGGCGGCCATGGACAAGATGCACACCGACATGATGGCGGTGGAATATTCGGGCAATGCCGACGTCGATTTCGTCCGCGGCATGATCCCGCACCACCAGGCCGCGGTCGACATGGCCAAGGTCGAACTTGCCAACGGCAAGGATCTGGAAATTCGCAAGCTGGCCGAAGCGGCGATCGCCGCCCAGGAAGCCGAGATCAAGCAGATGCGGGATTGGCTGGCCGCCCATCCGGTGAAGTAGCGCGGCTGCGCGCCGGGCCGGAAAGATGCTTTGCGGATTTCTTCCGATGTCTATGATGCCTTCAGCATCGATCGCGCCACGCCGGGAGCCCCCATGTCATCTGCTTTGAGAACAACGACGCTGCCATGCGGGGAAACCGTTCCGGTGCTCGGTCAGGGCACATGGAAAATGGGTGAAGACGTTCGGCGCGGCGCCGATGAGGTCAAGGCCCTGAAGCTCGGGCTTGACCTCGGCATCACGCTGATCGACACGGCGGAAATGTATGCGAGCGGCGGCGCTGAGGAGGTGGTGGCTGAGGCCATTGCCGGGCGCCGCGACGAAGTCTTCCTCGTCTCCAAGGTGTTGCCGTCCAATGCATCACGCTCCGGCGTGCAGCTGGCCTGCGAGAAAAGCCTGAGGCGTATGCGCACTGATCGCATCGATCTCTATCTGCTGCACTGGCGCGGCGGCGTGCCCTTGGCCGAAACGGTCGAGGCTCTTGAGGCGCTGCGCAAGGCCGGAAAGATCCGTCACTGGGGTGTCAGCAATTTCGACACCGACGACATGGAGGAATTGGCCCGCCTGCCGGCCGGGGGCAACGCGCAGACCAACCAGGTGCTCTACAATCTGTCCCGGCGCGGTCCCGAATTCGACCTGATGCCCTGGGGCCGACAGCGTGGCATCCCGCTGATGGCCTATTCGCCGGTCGAGCAGGGGGCACTGGCCCGCAGCGCCAAGCTTCAGGCCATCGCCGGCCGCCACAACGTGACCCCGGCCCAGATCGCGCTCGCCTGGGTGATGCGCGGGGATGGCGTCATCGCTATTCCCAAGGCCACCAGCCAGGAACATGTTCGCCAGAACGTCGCCGCGCTCGACATAAAGCTCACCGGCGAGGATCTCGCCGAACTTGACCGCGCCTTTCCACCGCCGACGCGCAAGCGCGGCCTGGAGATGATCTAGCCGGCGTCCAGTCGCGCCCGCGCTCGCGCTCGCTGCAGCGCGCGCGAAAAGACCGCCGTGTCGTCGAAGGCACGAGCAAGGGTGAGTGCACCCTGGATGAGGGCAATGATCTCTTCGGCAAGGGCGATCGCTTCGGGCTGGCCGTGCCCGGTGCGTTTCAGCGCCTCGGCCAGATGCGAGACCCAGTGGCCGAAATAGCTGCTGATCTGCCTGGCGAAATGATTGCGGGCGTCGTCCAGCGCGAATGCGCCGATCAGGCAGACGCGGCGCCCGGACTGGAAATAGCGGTCGGTCGCCTCGAACATCTGCTCGATGCCCGCCCGAGAGTCGTGTGTGTCCTGCAAGGGCATAAACACGTTCGTTTCGAACCAGCCATCGATATGGGCGATGACGTCAGCCGCCATCTCTTCCTTCCCGCCGGGAAAGAAATGATAGAGGCTTCCCTTGCCGAGCCCCGTCGCTTCGCTGATCAGTGACAGGCTGGCACCTTCATAGCCATGCCTGCGGAAGACCTCGGCCACAACAGCCACAAGGCTGTCGCGATCGGGCGCGATCCTGCGCACGTGGCCCTTATAATCCGAGTTCGGAAAGGCTGGGATGATCGTCGGGCCGGCGGCCGAGCGGCCAGTGATATTTGCGCTCGCTCTCAGCGATAGGCAGGTCGTTGATGCTGGCCAGCCGCTGGCGCATCAGCCCGGCGGCGTCGAATTCCCAGTTCTCGTTGCCGTAGGAACGGAACCAGTGGCCGCTGTCATCGCGCCATTCATAGGCAAAGCGCACCGCGATGCGGTTGTCGTGCCAGGCCCAAACCTCCTTGATGAGGCGATAGTCGAGTTCGCGCGCCCATTTGCGGGTCAGGAATCCGACAATCTCGGGCCGGCCGGTGACGAACTCGGCGCGATTGCGCCACACGCTGTCCTCGGTATAGGCGAGCGAAACCCGTTCCGGATCGCGGCTGTTCCAGGCATCCTCGGCCATGCGCGCCTTCTGCGCGGCAGCTTCGGCGGTGAAGGGCGGCAACGGCGGACGGCTCATGGTGTTCTCCCAAACGGCCGAGACACGGCCGGGTCGAAAGGACTGTACCGTACGGTACAATGATGTCAAGACGGGTGGGGCAGCGTCGCTACGGCTTTCCCGCCAACCCCTTCAGCCGATACAGCGCATCCAGCGCCTCGCGAGGCGTCATCTCATCGGGGTTGATCTCGCCGAGTGCCGCGCCCAGTGCATCGTTCTTCACCGGCTTTGGCGCCTCCCGTTTCAGCGCCACGGAAAACAACGGCAGGTCGTCGACAAGCCGGTTCGTCTTGCCGGAAACCTCGCCTTCCTCCAGCTGATGCAGCACTTCCTTGGCGCGTCCGACGACAGCCTCCGGCAGGCCAGCCAGTCGCGCCACCTGCACGCCGTAGGACCGGTCGGCGGCACCCTTGCCGACCTCATGCAGGAAGACGACATCGCCCTCCCATTCCTTCACCCGCATGGTGACGTTGTGCAGTCGCGGCAGTTTCCCCGCCAGCGACGTCATCTCATGGAAATGGGTGGCGAAGATCGCCCGGCAGCGGTTCTTCTCATGCAGATATTCGACCGCGGCCCAGGCAATCGACAGGCCGTCGAAAGTGGCGGTGCCACGGCCGATCTCGTCGAGGATCACCAGCGCCCGCTCGCCGGCCTGGTTGAGGATCGCCGCCGTCTCGACCATCTCGACCATGAAGGTCGAACGGCCACGCGCCAGGTCGTCCGATGCGCCGACACGCGAAAACAACCGGTCGACGACGCCGATATGAGCTGATGCCGCCGGCACGAACGAACCCGTCTGGGCAAGGATCGCGATCAGCGCGTTCTGCCTGAGAAACGTCGACTTACCGCCCATGTTGGGGCCAGTCAGCAGCCAGATGGCGCCGTTCTTGGCGCCGCCCTCCGGCGATAGGTCGCAGTCATTGGCGACGAATGGCCCTTCGCCCGAACGCCGCAGCGCCTGTTCGACCACCGGATGGCGCCCGCCTACGATTTCGAAGGCGAGGCTGGAATCGACGATCGGCCGGCACCAGGCCTCGCTTTCCGACAAAAGGGCAAGTGCGGCCGAGACATCGAGCACGGCCAGCGCGTCGGCTCCGGCACGGATCTTTTCCGCTTCGCCAACGGCTTCAGCTGTCAGCGTGTCGAAGGCGGCGAGTTCGATGCTCAGCGCCCGGTCGGCGGCATTGGCGATCTTTGTCTCAAGCTCGGCCAGTTCCGTCGTGGTGAAACGCATGGCATTGGCCATGGTCTGGCGATGGATGAAGCGAGCCTTCGCGCCGTCGCTGCCCGTCATGATCGCATGATGGTTGGCCGTTACCTCGATGTAGTAGCCAAGCACATTGTTGTGCCGGATTTTCAGCGAGCGAATGCCGGTCTCGTCGATCAGCGAGCGTTCCAGCCCGGCGATCACTTTTCGCGACTCATCGCGCAGCGCCCGCATCTCATCGAGTTCGCCGTGATAGCCGCCACGGATGAAGCCGCCATCGCGCTTGAGCAAGGGCAGTTCGTCGCCGAGCGCCTGCGTCAGATGCCCGGCGATCGTGCGTGGCAGGGCCCGGATCGCCTCGAGCGCCGCCGTCAATTCCCCGGGCAGGGCAGCGGCAGTGAAAATTCCGGCGATCGCGTCAGCCGCCTCGAAGCCGGCGCGCAGCGCGCCAAGATCGCGCGGGCCACCGCGGTTGAGCGCCAGCCGGGAGAGGGCGCGCGGCATGTCGGCGACGCTTTTCATGCTCGCCCGCACCATCTGCCACAGCCGGACTTCCGAGCGGAAGAACGACACCGAATCGAGCCGTGCCGTTATCGCCATCGGGTCGGTCAGCGGCGCCATCAGCCGGTCCGCCAGCATTCGCGCGCCGCCGCCGGTCACAGTGCGATCGATCGCCTTGAACAGCGAGCCCTCGCGGCTGCCGGACGTTGTGCGCAGCAGTTCCAGATTGGCGCGTGTCGCCGGGTCGATGAACAGGGTGGAACCGGCTTCCTCGCGCTCGGGTCGCGACAGTGGCGGCCGTTCGGCCTTCTGTGTCTTCTCGACATAGGCAATGGCGCCCGAGATCGCCGACAGTTCGGCTCGGGAAAACGTGCCAAAACTGTCCGGCGTCGCCACTTCGAAGAAGCGGGCGATGCGCCCCGCGGCCGAGGCCGAATCGAACAGCGAAGGCGGCTGCGGGCTGGCGATGCGGCCGAGCACGTCGAACACCGGCTTCAGTTCCGGATCATGGAACACCGGCTCGGCGACGATCAGCTCGCGCGGATCGACGCGGAAGACATCGGCCAGCAGCCGGTCGGCGGTGGTCTCGGCAACGCGGAAAGTGCCGGTCGATATCTCTATCCAGGCAATCGCGAAGCTGTGCTCAGCGCCGCCCTTCACCCGGCCCAGCGCCATCAGGAAACTCGATTCCGACGGCGCCAGCAATTTGTCCTCGGTGATGGTGCCCGGCGTCACCAGCCGCACCACGTCGCGGCGCACCACCGATTTTGAGCCGCGCTTCTTCGCCTCCGCCGGATCCTCGATCTGCTCGCACACGGCGACGCGAAAACCCTGGCCGATCAGCTTCTGCAGATAGTCGTCCGCCGCATGCACCGGCACGCCGCACATCGGAATGTCCTGGCCCTGGTGCTTGCCGCGCTTGGTCAAGACGATGCCCAGCGCCCGGCTCGCCTTCTCCGCATCGTCGAAGAACAGCTCGTAGAAATCGCCCATCCGGTAGAACAGCAGCGAATCCGGGTTCGCCGCCTTGATCTCGATGAACTGCTCCATCATCGGCGTGACGGCGGCAGTGGCGATCGGCGAAGGCGTCACCGCCTCGGGGGCGTCGGGCTCGTTAGGGGCGTGCATGTTCATGCGCGGCACGCTAGCAGATGTGATCGCGTGGTTTAATGCCGGAGCTTCGAAAAACAGGGGACGACGGAGGCGGTGGCTTGCCGGCATTGCAAGGGGTTGGAAGCTGACCTAATCATCCCTCGAGGCTGCGGTAGGTGGCGATGAACAGGTTTCGTCAGGAATCGTTCCAGGAGATGGTCGGTCCTATCCGTTCACCCTTTGAGCGGGTGCGGCTGGACATCGCGTCACGCGCACGCCGGCTCTTCAGCAAGGCTCGGCTTTCGGCCGATAAGCGAATGCCTTTCTTTCTTCCGATGCGCGGCCCCTTGAGGGACCTCGACGGCAGCATGGTCGTTTCAATTTACGCGTTGAGCCGCGATCCGCTTATCCTTTACACGACGATCGGTGGTGGACGTCCGCTCGCCACGGTTGCCGCTATCGGCCGGCGCCTGGCGGACCAGCCCGCAACATTCCTGCTGATGCCGAACTGGACATTGGAACGGCCGGCCGCCGTCGACAGGATGGGCAGGGATCTCGCCTGGTACCGCGAGCGGTTTCCGCTTCACGAGCTGATTTTCCTCTGCAACACCGAGGAGGAGCGCCGCCTTGTTACCGCGGTCGGCGGAACCGCGATCTTTTCCAATCACAATCTCATGGTCTCGGAGGATGTCTTCCGCCCCCTGCCGGATGAACCCATCCTGTTCGATGCCGTCTACAATGGCCGCATCTCGCGCAGCAAGCGGCACTATCTTGCTTTGGATATTGAGAGACTGGTCCATATCGCCTTTTCGATCGGCGAACTGCCACCGGACGGTGCTCGCGCCTTTGTGCGCCGCCTGCAGGCGCAATCGCCGCTGCACAGCATCGCCAATCCGATCGTCGACGGCATGACTGCCCATCTGACCGCACCTGAAATCAATCGCGTCTATAACCAGGCTGCGGTCGGGCTCTGCCTGTCGGCCGTGGAGGGGGCGATGTATTCCTCCATGGAGTATCTGCTCGCCGGCCTGCCGATCGTCAGCACGCCGAGCCTTGGTGGCCGGGACGTCTTTTTCGATCCGGACTATTGCATGATCGTCGAACCGGAACCGGCCGCCATCAGGCGCGCGGTCGAGCGGCTTCGCGACCGCGCCATCCCGCGCGAGGAGATACGTGGCCGCACGCTGGAGAGGGTGCGGACCGGGCGACTTGAGTTGATGGCCTATCTGTCGGCGCTCAAGCGGCGCCTGGGCAGCAGCGACCCGCCTTTCTCTCAATGGCCATTTCCAGGCACCGGGGCCTTGCTACGCAGGGCCACACTGCGCGAGCATGCACGTGAAATAGCGCAGGCCGACTCCTGATCGGTCGTGTCCGCATTGAAGCAGCTTTGCCAAGCTTGGCGGTTTACACGGGGCGGCGCGTAGTCTTAATTCGAAGCCATACAAAGCACCCGCTTCAAGGAGGTGCTGCATTGGCGAGGAAATCAAAAGCATCATGGCCAGGAAAACCGAGAACAGCGGTCCGTCCGTCAGCGCTCAGGAAGCGCTTGAGTTCCATGCCATGGGCCGTCCCGGCAAGCTGGAGGTCGTCGCGACAAAACCGATGGCGACGCAGCGCGACCTGAGCCTTGCCTATTCGCCGGGTGTGGCCGTTCCCGTGCTTGCCATCGCCGAGGACCCAAGCCGCGCCTTCGACTACACGACGCGCGGCAACATGGTAGCCGTCATCTCCAACGGCACCGCCATTCTCGGCCTCGGTAATCTCGGCGCGCTGGCGTCGAAACCGGTGATGGAAGGCAAGGCTGTGCTGTTCAAGCGCTTCGCCGATGTCGATTCCATCGACCTCGAGGTCGATACCGAGGATGCCGACGAGTTCATCAACTGCGTGCGCTTCCTCGGCCCCTCCTTCGGCGGCATCAATCTCGAGGATATCAAGGCGCCGAAGTGCTTCATCATCGAGCAGCGCCTGCGCGAGCTGATGGACATCCCGGTCTTCCATGACGACCAGCACGGCACAGCCATCATTTCGGCCGCCGGCCTGATCAACGCGCTGGAAATCACCGGCCGCGACATGAAGAACACCAGGCTGGTCTGCAACGGCGCCGGTGCGGCCGGCATCGCCTGCATCGAATTGATGAAGGCAATGGGCTTCGCGCCCGAAAACATCATTCTCTGCGACACCAAGGGCGTCGTCTTCCAGGGGCGCACCGAAGGCATGAACCAGTGGAAGTCGGCGCATGCGGCCAAGACCGAGGCCCGCTCGCTGGCCGATGCGCTGGACGGCGCCGACGTGTTCCTCGGCCTCTCCGCCAAGGGCGCGCTGACCACGGCCATGGTACAGTCGATGGCCAAGAACCCGATCATCTTCGCCATGGCCAATCCCGACCCGGAGATCACGCCGGAGGAAGTGGCGGAGATCCGCACCGACGCCATCATGGCGACCGGGCGTTCGGACTATCCGAACCAGGTCAACAATGTGCTCGGTTTCCCTTATATTTTCCGTGGCGCGCTGGACGTGCGGGCCACCACCATCAATGACGACATGAAGATCGCCGCCGCCCAGGCACTGGCCGCGCTGGCGCGCGAGGACGTGCCCGACGATGTCGCCGCCGCCTATCAGGGCAACCGGCCGAAATTCGGCCCAAACTACATCATTCCCGTACCATTCGACCCGCGCCTGATCTCGGCCATCCCGATTGCAGTCGCCAAGGCTGCAATGGACTCAGGCGTTGCCCGCAAGCCGATCCTCGACCTCGACCGTTACGCGCAGGAGCTGTCCGCCCGCCGGGACCCGATCGCGTCGACCCTGCAGCGCATCTATGACCGCGTCCGCCGCCAGCCCAAGCGCATCGTCTTCGCTGAGGGCGAGGAGGAACAGGTCATGCGCGCCGCCGTTTCCTATGTGAACCAGCGGCTCGGCACCGCCATCCTGCTTGGCCGTGACGATGTCATCAAGGAAAACGCCAAGCACGCCGGTATCGATCTCAACAAGCAAGGCATCGAGATCATCAATGCGCGGCTGTCGCGCCGCAACGGCATCTACACCGACTATCTCTACGAGCGCATGCAGCGCAAAGGCTTCCTGTTTCGCGACTGCCAGCGCCTGATCAACAACGACCGCAACCATTTCGCCGCCTGCATGGTGGCGCTGGGCGATGCCGACGGCATCGTCACCGGCGTCACCCGCAATTATTCGACCGCACTCGACGACATCCGCCGCGTCATCGACGCCAAGCCCGGCCACCGAGTCATCGGCGTGTCGATCGTGCTGGCGCGGGGCAGGACCGTGCTGGTCGCCGACACCGCCGTGCATGACATGCCCAACGCCGAGCAGATCGCTGATATCGCCGAGGAGGCGGCAGGCTTTGCCCGCCGCATGGGCTATGAGCCGAGGCTCGCCATGCTGGCCTACTCCACCTTCGGCCATCCGCAAGGCGAGCGTTCCGAGAGGGTGCAGGAAGCGGTGCGCATCCTCGACAAGCGCCGCGTCGATTTCGAGTATGACGGCGAGATGGCCGCCGACGTCGCACTCAACGCGCGGGCCATGGCGCAGTATCCGTTCATCCGGCTGACCGGCCCGGCCAATGTGCTCATCATGCCGGCGTTCCACTCGGCCTCGATCTCGACCAAGATGCTGCAGGAACTCGGCGGCTCCACCGTCATCGGCCCGCTGCTTGTCGGCCTCAACAAGCCGGTCCAGATCGTCTCGCTGAACGCCAAGGACTCGGACATCGTCAACATGGCGGCGATCGCGGCGTATACCGCAGGGGCTTGACGAACGTTCCGCGAAGCGGATGAAAAGCCACCGATTTGGCTTTTCGAGCGAGGCAAGACGAATGGTCGGCTGAATTCAGCCCGCTGAAAACGCGCGGGCCGCTGCGGCGACCTCTGCAACCAGATCCTGCCTGAGCATGTCGAGGGGAACGCGGCCCTCTAGATGCGCCGAGGGGCGTGTTAGCCAGAACCAGGCAAGCCTGGGATTCGTGATGGCGGACTGTACGTCGCTGATACCCGCGACCGGCCGGCCATCGACGAACTGCGCAAGCGGGAACACATGCTTGCGGCCGCCCGTTCTCAGGGCAACGACATCATTGCGCTTTTGCCAACGATGTAACGTCGACCGCGCGATGTGCAAATTCTCTTCCAGATAGGTCGATCCAGCGACGAGGCCCGCCCAGTCTTCGATAAGCATCGATTCGAAATCGTCGGTCTGTTTGCGCTGGCTTGAGGGCACGGCCACCACGGCAGGTATCGGTTCCGTAACGATTGGGGCCTGCTCCAGGCCGGCGATCTTCGCCTCGTTGCGGCGCGTGGCTTCGACGGCGAGTGTTCGCACGAACTTCGACGCCAGGCCGGCCAGGTCGCCCTGGATGGCGTCGATGGCACGTTGATGTCTGGGCGAAAGGGACGTTACGGCCGCGGCGACGCTGCCGGCGATCTTGCCGGCGGTGGCCAACGTATGGGCGTCAACGACCTCATTGCGTTGAACCAGCAGGCGCTCCACTTCCTTTGCGACGACAGTTGCGAATTCATGGTGTCGGATTTCATCCGAACTGTTTTGAAATTTGGTCATGCATTATCCTTGCAAGCCGCCACGCGTTGCAGGAGTGCTGATACGGCCGAACGCCTATATGGGAAGAACGCCTATCCAGATGATCGGCAACGGCAATTGCTACCGATGCGCGCAAGCGCGCGATCTGTATCTCGCATTGTTTTACCCCACGACACTACGGCCGGACACCCCCGGGCCAATCGACTCGCGGCGCGCATGTCAGTCTACGCGCCCCGAGCTTCATTCGCGTGTAGGTGCCATGTGTGACAGACAAACGACGGCGGGCCGATGGTTCCGAAACCAATTGATCGCGCCCCGAACTCCGACGAAGGGACTACGAACCATGAAAGCGATGCGCCTTCACCGTTCGAAGCTCGAAAGGCCAGGAGATTGGTATCTCGTTGACCAGGCGGAGCGCGTCTCACCTTACGGAGAGGAGGCGGATAGGCCTTACAGCAATCCCGCCCGTTCGGCCTCGTGGCGCAGATTCTGCCTTGGCCTTGGCCCAATCTGCTGGATCACCAGTCCGGCGGCCAGCGAGCCGAGGTCGCCGCAGGCTTGCAGGTCGCGGCCCTGTGTGTAGCCATGCAGGAAGCCTGCGGCATAGAGGTCGCCGGCGCCGGTGGTGTCGACCAGTTCCCGGATCGTCGTCGCCTTGATGATGACGGTCTCGTCGCCGCGCACGATGACCGAGCCCTTTTCCGAGCGCGTCACGGCGGCGATCTTGCAATCCTTGCGGATCAGCGCCAGCGCGTCCTCGAAGGATGAGGTCTGGTACAGCGATTTGATCTCGTGGCTGTTGGCGAAGACGATGTCGACGGTGCCCGAGCGCATCAGCTCGAGGAACTCGTCGCGATAGCGGTCGACGCAGAACGAATCCGACAGTGTCATCGACACTTCGCGGCCGGCGGCGTGGGCGAGCTTGGCCGTCTGCCGAATCGCCTCCTTGGCGCGGGGCGGATCCCACAGATAGCCCTCGAAATAGGTGACCTTGGCGCCGGAAGCCTTGTCGGCCTCGACATCCTCCGGCCCAAGCTCGACGCAGGCGCCGAGATAGGTGTTCATCGAGCGCTCGCCGTCCGGTGTCACGAAGATCATCGAGCGCGCCGTCGGCGGCTCGCCATTGAGCGGCCTGGTGTCGAAGGCGACGCCCTGCGCATGGATGTCGTGCGCGTAGATTTCGCCGAGCGCATCGCTGGAAACCTTGCCGAAGAAGGCGGCGCGGCCACCGAAGCTGGCGATGCCCGCCGCCGTGTTGCCGGCGCTGCCGCCGGAGGCTTCGATCGCTGGGCCCATGCGGCTGTAGAGCAATTCGGCGCGTTTTGTATCGATGAGGTTCATCGCGCCCTTGATGATGCCGTTGGTCTCGAGGAACGCCTCGTCGCACTGGGCGATGATGTCGACAATCGCGTTGCCGATGCAAAGCACGTCATAATCCGGCATCAATTTCTCCGCCAAGAACCCGCCGGCTTTCTGCCACGCCGGCCGGGCGCGGGTCTAGCGATTTGGAATGGGTTTGCCTAGCGCTGATCCCGAAAATCGGAATCGACCTGGTGTCCAGGCATGCATGCCGGGTGAGGCGTCATCATTATTCGACCGTGGTAGAAGCATTTCGCCCCGGCGGTGCCTACAACGCGGCGTACCGATCACAGTCCGAAGGCCCCGCCATGCCTGCCAAGAACGATATGACCACCGACCTCGCACTGCTGCTCGTGCTGGCTGTGCTTTGGGGCGCCTCCTATACGTTCATCAAGATCGGCGTCGAGACGATCCCGCCGATAACGCTGATCGCCGCCAGGACCCTGATCGCCGGCGCCATCCTCGTTGCGATCATCCGCTGGCGCGGGCTGACCATGCCGCGCGATGCGGAAAGCTGGCGACGCTTCGCCTTCCAGGCATGTCTCAACAGTGTCGTGCCCTTCACCCTGGTCGCCGCCGCCGAGCGCTCGGTTGACGCGGGCCTCGCCACGATCCTCAATGCGACGTCGCCGATCTTCACCTTCCTGCTCACCGCCCTCATCACCCGCCATGAGCCGGTGACCATGCGCAAGCTGATTGGCGTCGGCGCGGGCATAGCCGGAATAAGCCTGATCGTCGGCACCCAGGCGCTCAGTGGCATAGGTCACCAATTGTGGGCGCAGCTTGCCATCGTCGCGGCGACGATCAGCTATGCGGGCGCAGCCATTTTCGGGCGCGGCTTCAAGGGCCTTGATCCGATGCTCCCGGCCGCCGGTTCCATGGTTTGCGGTGCCGTCATGCTCGTGCCCTTGAGCCTGTGGTCGACCAGCCATGGACGCTGGCGCCGTCGATGGCTTCGATCCTGGCTCTGCTCGGCCTGTCGGTATTTTCCACCGCGCTGGCCTTCTGCATCTATTTCCGCCTCATCCATACTTTGGGCTCCGTCGGCACCACCTCGCAAGCCTATCTGCGCGTGCCGATCGGCGTCGGCATCGGCGCCATCTTCCTCGGCGAAAGCCTTGGTTCCAACGCATGGCTGGGGATGGGTTTTGTCGTCGCCGGCGTCGCGGCGATGACCATTCCCGTTCGCAAGCCGGCGCTCGCCCGCTAGAGCAAAATCCGAGCGGATAGAATCGATAGGGGTTTCGTTGGGATTGGAAATCTGATTCAGCATATCTGCTGGATTCGGAGGCCGGCATGGCATGGCGAAATCCTTATCGGAAGATTTGCGGGCTCGGGTGGTCGCAGCGGTTGATGGCGGCCTGTCGCGACGGGCGGCAGCGGCGCGATTTGGCGTGGCGGCGGCAAGCTCGGTGCGTTGGGTCCGGGAATGGCGCGAGACCGGAGCCACCTGCGCAAAGCCGCAGGGCGGCGACAGGCGGTCCCACCGCGTTGAAGCGTATCGCGACATCATCCTGGCGGCGATCGAGAGGCGGGTGGACATCACGCTGGTCGAACTCGCCGAGTTGCTGCGACAGGAGCATGGCGCGTCGTTTGCGACGAGCACGATCTGGCGGTTTCTCGATCGTCACTCCATGACCTTCAAAAAAAACGGCGCACGCCAGCGAGCAGGAGCGGCCAGACGTGGCGGCGCGACGAAACGCCTGGTTCGACGCCCAGCCCGATCTTGATCCCGAGCATCTGGTCTTCATCGACGAGACCGGAGCCTCGACAAAGATGGCTCGACTGCGGGGGCGCACGAAGCGCGGGATGCGGTGCCGATCGCCAATCCCGCATGGCCATTGGAAGACGACGACGTTCACCGGCGCCCTGCGCCTCACTGGCATGACCGCGCCAATGGTCCTGGACGGCCCGATGACTGGCGAATGGTTTGTCGCCTATGTCGAGCAGGTTCTCGTGCCGACGCTGCGGCCCGACGATGTCGTGATCCTCGACAACCTGCCGGCGCACAAAAGCGCAGCCGCCCGTGTGGCGATCGAAGCAACCGGCGCAAGGATGATGTTCCTCCCGCCCTATTCCCCCGACTTCAACCCGATCGAGAACGCCTTTTCCAAGCTGAAATCGATTCTACGCAAAGCCGCCGCACGAACCGTCGCGGAATTGTGGGATACCATCAGCGCCGCACTGCCTTGCTTCACACCAACCGAGTGCGCCAACTACTTCGCCGCAACAGGATATGAGCCGGAATGATCAGATTCTGCTCTAGCAAGGTTGCGCTCGCGGCTTGCGCTGCCTATCTCGGAGGCGTCTCCTCCGACACAGGTTGAAAAAACGCCGTGATCCTCGACGCCGCCCGTGCCGCCGCCAGCCGACTGCTGTCGCCCGAATTCCGAAGCGTATTCCTGAAGACGCTGGGGCTGACCCTGCTGGCGCTCGTGGGGCTATGGTTCGGCATCAAGGGGTTTTTCGAATGGCTGGCCTGGGAATGGATCGACACGCTCCTGCCAGGCCTGCCGTCCTGGGCCGGGTGGCTGGGGGCGGTGCTCGTTGGGATAAGTCTTGCTGGGGGACTGGCGCTGCTGGTGGCGCCGGTGACGGCGATCGTCGCCGGCCTGTTCCTCGACGACATCGCCGAAGTGGTCGAGCGTACCGATTACCCCAATGATCCGCCAGGCCGCGCCGTGCCGACACTGCGCTCGCTGGTGCTGTCCCTAAGGTTCCTGGGCGTCGTTATCCTCGGCAACGTCGTGGCATTGCTGCTTCTCTTGGTGCCGGGCATCAACATCGTCGCCTTCTTCGTCGTCAACGGCTATCTGCTCGGGCGCGAGTTCTTCGAATTCGCCGCAATGCGCTTTCGCCCCGAGGACGAGGCGAGGGCGTTGCGCAAGAGACATTCCGGTACGGTTTTCCTTGCCGGTCTGGTGATCGCCGCGTGTCTTGCCGTGCCGTTGCTCAACCTGCTGACGCCGCTGTTTGCCGCCGCCATGATGGTGCACCTTCACAAGGCGATCTCGGCGCGGGAAATGAACTGACCCGAAGCTCAGCGCAGGAGAAATCCGCGTCCGAGCTCATCATCGGCTTCGACGATGAATTCGGCCTTTCCGGAATAATATGCGCGGCCGCCGACACGGGCGATGATGGCATCATGCGGACCGGTCCTCGTTGTTCGCGCCACGGCGCCGGAAAAGCGCGAGCCGGCGATGCTTTCGAACACTCTTGTCTGCCCGATCCCGATCTCGCCCTTGGCGTGCATCGCCGCCAACCGCGCCGTGACGCCTGAGCCGGTTGGCGATCGGTCGACCTCGGCCTCCGCGAAGACACAGATGTTCTTCGTTTGCTCATCGGAAAACGCGTCCCGGCCGTCGGTCAGTATGGTGCCGTAAAGAAAGGCAAGGTCGGGGTGGTCGGGGTGCGATAGCGGGAATTCGGCCTTCAGTTTGTTCGTCAGTGCAGTTGCCGCATCGACGAAATCACGCACGCGGTCGCGGCCGAACTCCAGCCCGAACTGGTGGCAATCGGCCAGCGCGTAGAAGGCGCCGCCATAGGCGACGTCGAAGCCGATCGGACCGAAGCCCGCGAGGTCGATCGTCTGGTCGCGGGCGAACAGAAAAGCCGGCACGCTCGCGAACGACACCGCGCCCGCCTTGCCGTCCTTCACCTCCACCGAAGCCACGATAAGCCCGCATGGCGCCTCGATCTTGACAGTCGTCACGGGCTCCTGCTTCGCCACCAGCCCCTCGTCGACGGCGTAGCGGCCGAGCGCGATGATGGCGTGGCCGCACATGGTGGAATAGCCTTCATTGTGCATGAACAGCACGGCAAGGTCGGCACCGGGCAGATCGGGTTCGACCAGCAGCGCGCCGTACATGTCGTAGTGTCCGCGCGGCTCGAAGATCAGAATTTTGCGCAGACGGTCGAGATGGTCTCGCACATAGGCGCGTTTTTCGAGGATCGTGCCCCTGGGGATGTCCGGATAGCCGCCGGTGACGATCCGCAGCGGCTCGCCACCTGTATGCATGTCGACGACAGTGAACGTCATGCGTTGGACTTTGAAAACAGTTCCTGCAGCTTGCCGAAAGGCGTGGCGGCGCGGGTGAAGCCGAAGGTGCCATCCTGCTGGATTTCGCGCGACGCCGTCTCCAGCATGCCGAAGGTGAAATTGGTGAGCCATGGTCCGAGCGAGATGCGCTTGACGCCTGCCTGGGCAAGATCGGCGATCGTGAAGCCGGGCCGCGCCATGACATTGACTGGCCTTGTCACCGCCGAACAGATGGTCCGCACGGTTTCGATGTCGTTGATGCCCGGTGCGTAGAGCACATCGGCGCCCGCTTTCTCGAAAGCCTGCAGGCGCTTGATCGTGTCGTCGATGTCGGGCTTGCCCCACAGAAAATTCTCGACCCGCGCGGTGAAGACGAAATCGCGCTTCAGCGCCCGCGCCGCCTCAGCGGCCGCCGCGACACGCTCGACGGCATGCGAGAAATCATAGATCGGCTTGTCCGGGTCGTCGCCATGGTCTTCGATCGAGCAGCCGGCAAGGCCAGCCGCCTCGGCGGCGAAGATGGTTTCCGCGGCACTTGTCGCGCTGTCGCCCTTGCCTCTTTCCAGATCGGCTGAAACCGGCAGGCTGGTCGCTGTCGTCACCTCGCGGCAATGGTGGATCATGGCTTCGAACGTCACAGCGCCGTCGGGCAGGCCGCGCGAAAAGGCAAAGCCGGCGCTGGTTGTCGCCAGCGCCTTGAAACCGAAGGAGCCGAGCAGCTTCGTGGTGCCGATATCCCAGGGATTGGGCATGACGAAGGTCGAGGCATGCAGGTCACGAAAGGTCTTGCCCTTGTCCATGGAAGCTTCCCATCATGTGCTGAGTGATGGAAAGGGTTTTATCCTGCCGCCATGCGCTGGGCAAACGAATGCGATTGGCGCAGAAGCATTTCGCGTTGTCTCCTGCCATTCTATTCTGCAGTTCGGAAAGCTCGGGCAGATAAAAGCTGATCAGGTCAGTGGATAGGCACCAGTCCGGCCAGTTCGCGCATGTCGTCGAACAACACACCGCCGGCTTCAACCAGCCCGTCTCGGTCGGAATGCGGATCGCCATGGTAGGAAAACACCCGCATGCCGGCGGCGACGCCCGCTTGCGTTCCAGCGACGCTGTCCTCGATGACGATGCAATCGGCGGGCGCGAACCCCATCGTTTCAGCCGCATGCAGGAAGAGATCGGGAAACGGCTTGCCGCGCCCGACCATTGTGGCACTGAACAGCGCATGTTCGAACAGCGGCAACAGCCCGGTCTGGCCAAGCGTGATGTGCATTTTCGAAACCCTCGCCGAGGTGGCGACGCAATAGGCGATGCCGGCCGCGCGCACCGCTTCGACGAACTCCCGAACATGCGGGATGGCTTCGACCCCGTGCGCGAACAGGTCGGGCAGGCCGGCATTCCAGCGCTCGACGAAATCAGCGCCGAGCCTGACCTCGGTCTGCGCTTCGATCTCCTTTTGCACGGAGACCATGCTGCGGCCGGAAAAATGCTTGCGGCAATATTCGAAGCTTGTCGGAAAGCCGGCGGCGGTCAGCCATTCGGCGAGGCGTCGATTGGCGAGGTTCTCGGTATCGACCAGAACACCGTCGCAATCGAAGATAACCAGCTTGGGTATGTTCATCAGGCCGTGCCGGTCGAACCGAACCCACCGGAGCCGCGTGTCGTGCCGCCGGCCAATGTGCGCTCTTCGACGGTCGCCTGAGTCACCGAAGCAAAGACGATCTGCGCGATCCGCATGCCGCGTGTCACCGCGAAATCCTCGTCGCCGAGGTTGACCAGCAGCACCTTGACCTCGCCGCGATAGTCGCTGTCGATCGTGCCCGGTGAATTGAGGACGGTAAGGCCATGCTTGAAGGCAAGGCCGGAGCGCGGTCGCACCTGGCCTTCCATGCCTTCGGGAATTTCCAGGATCAGCCCGGTCGGCACCAGCGCCCGCTTTCCGGGCAGGATCAGCAATGGCCGGTCGTCCGGCACCGCCGCGCGCAGGTCCATGCCGGCGGCGCCAGTGCTTTCATAGGCGGGAAGAGGCAGGCCATCACCGTGAGGCAGCCTGACGAAGCCAACGGTTGGACCAATGACGGAGGAAGTTTGGAGGGATGCGCGCATAAAATCGATCCTATCGGTGCGATCGCCGATTCGGTCAACTCGACCGCAATGCTATCAACGGCTTTCTTTCAGGCATCACTATGACCTGAGGTATGTTGCAGGCTGGCATCACCTGAATATCAACATATCTCAGCGCAGCTCCATCGGAACAACCGTTGTCTCCTTGATCTCCTCCATCACGAAGGAGGCGGAAACATCCGACAGCGCCACCTTGGCGATAAGCCGCTGATAGAGCCGGTCATAGGCCTTCACGTCGGCGACGCGCGCGCGCAGTACGTAGTCGAGATCGCCGGACATGCGGTAGACCCCGGTGATCTCTGGAAAGCCGGTGACCGCCGCGCGGAATTTCTGCAACCAGTCCGGATCGTGATTGGACGTCCGGATCAGGATGAACACCGAAAGGCCAAGCCCGAGCTTCTCGGCATCAACCAGCGCCACGCGGCCGGTGATGACGCCGCTCTCTTCCAGCCGTTTGACCCGCCGCCAGCAGGCATTGCGCGACAGGGCGACTTTTTCGGACAGCTGGTCGACCGAAAGCGTGCCGTCGCGTTGCAATTCAGTCAGCAATTTTCGGTCGATTTCGTCAATTTCTGGCGCCATGTGGGATGTTTGTCCCATGGGGTTGCCAAATACAAGGATATTTTGAGACCAGTGAACCGGCGAAGCGTGTCAGGATACTCATATCATGAACGTCAAGCGCTGAAGGGGACCAGCATGTCGGTCGCAAGGATTTTCACCTCTCATCCGGCCAAGGTCGGCGAGACCTATTTCGGCCATATGGCCTTTGCCGCCTGGTTCTCGTCGAGATTGTTCATGGCGGCGTGCGCCGCGATTGTTCATGCTTTCTTGCCGTTTTTGTTTGAGACTACCGCCAGCCGAATCGTTCGCGAACTCTACGAGCGGACGCACAACAGAGGCTCGCACGCGACCAAGGAGCCGGCGGCTCTGATGGATCGTGCCTAGAGGACGACAAAGCGATGTGCCGGTGGGCGGCCTATCTCGGTGAAGCGGTCTTTCTGGAAGACATCGTCACGGCGCCCTGCCATTCGCTGATCGCCCAGAGCCATTGCGCCCAGGAAGCGAAGTCGCCGACCAATGGCGACGGTTTCGGCCTTGCCTGGTATGGCGACCGGCCGGAGCCCGGCCTCTATCGCGACATCCTGCCGGCCTGGTCCGATCCCAATCTGAAGAGCTTGTGCCGGCAGATCAAATCCGGCCTGTTCCTGGCCCATGTCCGCGCCTCGACCGGCGGCGCCACCAGCCGCATGAACTGCCACCCGTTCATCTCGGACCGCTGGTCGTTCATGCACAACGGCCAGATCGGCGGCTTCGAGAAGATCCGCCGCGCACTGGAGAATTCGCTGTCCGACGTGGTTTTCGACCAGCGTGAAGGCACCACCGATTCCGAGCTGTTTTTTCTCCTGATGATCGACGAAGGATTGGCCACCGACCCACAAGGCGCCGTATCCCGCGCCACCAGCCGCGTGCTGGATGCCTCGCGTCGCGCTGGTCTTGAACCAGTTTTGAAGCTCACCGCCGCCTTTTCGGACGGGCGGTCGCTCTACGCGGTTCGCTACGCCACCGACGATCACGCCCCAACGCTTTACACCTCCACCTTCGGCAAGGGCGGCGGCCGCTGCATCGTCTCGGAGCCCTTCGATCGCGACGGCGGTGACTGGCAGGCGATCCCGCCGTCGAGTTTCGTCACCATGACCAGGGATGGCATCGCCATTCATCCCTTTGCTCCGGTCACGGCGAAGCTGGCGCTGGTCGGGTAGGCCTTCAGATCTCCAGCTTGCGGCAACGTCGCGCGGCGGCGCCGACCTCAAGGCGCAATTTTGATCAAGCGCCGCCTAGGTTCAAATGCTGAACTTGGCTTGAAGCCGCGCAGCAATCCTCCATGTCAGTCGACACGCGCGGCCGAGCTGGAGCATTGATCATGGGCCTGGTCTTTTCCTCAACAGTCGAACTGGCTGCAGCGATCGCCAACCGCAAAATCTCCGCCGTGGAAGCACTCGACGCTCATCTGGCGCAGATCAATAGTCACAACGAAGCCGTCAACGCCGTCATTTCGCTCGACCGGGAAGGGGCCCGCGAGCGCGCGAAGAAGGCCGACCAAGCGCAGGCGCGCGGCGAGACGCTTGGGCCGTTGCATGGCGTGCCCTTCACGCTGAAGGACACGCATGAGACGGCGGGCATGAAGACCACGGTCGGCTTCCCGCCCTTCGCCGACTATGTCGCTGGGAATGACAGTCCGGTCGTTGCCCGGCTGAAGGCAGCCGGCGGCGTGCTCATGGCCAAGACCAATGTCGCGACCATGCTGTCGGACTGGCAGTCGAACAATCCGCTGTTCGGCCGCACCGGCAATCCCTGGAACCTCCAGCGCACGGCGGGTGGCTCCAGCGGCGGCGCGGCGGCGGCGGTTTGCGCTGGCATGACGCCGTTCGACGTCGGCACCGACATGCAGGATTCGATCCGCCTGCCGGCAGCCTTCTGCGGCGTCCATGGCCTCAAGCCGACGGAGCATCGTGTCTCGCTGGCCGGTGCCTTCCCCGATCCGGGAGGTGCCGCGCGCAGCGTGCGGCTGATGTCCTGTCTCGGACCGTTGGCGCGCAGCGTAGAAGATTTGTCGTTGACCTATCGAATCATCGCCGGGCCAGACGAGAGCGACACCGATCTTGCGCCGGTGCCGGTAGAGGACATGCCGAAGCTCGACCTCAAGAGATTGCACATTGCGTTCGCGCCGTCCTTTCCCGGATTCCCGGTAGCGAGCGACATCAGTGCTGCGGTCGAAAATCTGGCAACACAATTGCAAGGCGCTGGAGCCGTCATCGAGGAAGCGAAACTGCCCAAGCTCGACCTGCTCGATGATCTCCGACAGGGTGGTGCGCTGATCGGCATGATGATGGAGGCCGCGCAGCCGCCGGAGGAACCGGCGCCGGTGTCACGCTGGTTCGAGGCGCTCGCCCGTCGCGACAGATCCATTCTCGCCTGGGACCAGTTCTTCGAGTGCTGGGATGCGCTGCTCTGCCCGGTCGCCATGACCACGGCCTTCCCGCATTGCGGACCCGGCACCTCGATCGAGGTCAACGGCAAGGAGGAGAGCTACTGGATGCTTCCTGCCTACGGCGCGATCTTCAATTACAGCGGCCATCCCGCGCTTTCGCTGCCGTGCGGGCAGGACAGCGACGGCCTGCCGATCGGCCTGCAACTGGTCGGCAAACGCTGGTCGGAGTCGCGGCTGCTCGGCATCGCCAGGGCGATCGAGCCATTGACCGGTGGCTTTCGCCGCCCGCCAGGCTATTGAGCCAGGCTATTGAGCGAAGCGCGACAGGCCGTATGGGGCTAGCAATGGATCGCGCTCGCCGTCGAGAATCTCTTGGGTTGCGAACAAGCCGACGGCCGGCGCCAGGGTGATCCCGGAATGCATGACCGCGATATAGACGCCGTCCGTTCCCTCGGCGCGGCCGATGATCGGAAAGCCGTCGATCGGTGTTGGACGATATCCAATCGTGTGGAAATCCAGCTCCAGCCCGTCGGCGCCGCGCAAGGCTACCTTCATGACCGCGAACAATTCGCGCGCCGTGGCTTCGGGGTCATCGCCTGGATTGCCGCCAGCGAAATCGGAGCCGGCGATGATGCGGCCCTCGGCCGTCTGGCGCATATGCAGCTTCTCGGCGTGCACCAGCCCGTTGAGCAGCTTCTTGTAGGGCCGTGAGTGGACAATCAGACCTGGCGGCGTTTCGATCTGCAGCTTGATACCGGCGGTGGCGGCGATGGCCGGGGCGCCGGTGCCGGCTGCGATCACCACCTCGTCGGCGACAATCCGTTGGCCGGAAAATTCCACGCCGGTGACCTTGCCGTTGAAAAGCACCAAAGCGGTGACTGTTCCGCTGACGATTTTCGCGCCACCTTGTTCCGCATCCGCCAGCAGCACCTTCGCGGTGGCCACCGGTTCGGCCACGCCTTCCCCCGCAACATGAAGCGCGAAATCAGGAAGCTCGGTGAGATTGGGCTCGATGCGTGCCACCTGCTCTCGGCCGACCCGCTCGATGCCGTAGCCCCAGGCCGAGTGCTCGGCCGCGTAGGCTTCGAGCCTGTCCGCCGGCAGATCCCAGCACAGGCCACCGCACCAGGCGAGGGGGATAGCGGGGACGTCATTTGCCAGCCGCGTCCATTCGGCCATGGCGCGGGTGCGCAGCCGGAAATAGGGTTCCGGGTTGCCCCAGCTGGCATTGATCCAGGCAAAGGAATTCGGTGTCGCGACCCCGCCGGCGGCGCTCTCTGCAATCACCGTCACCCGTGCGCCAGCCTTGGCCAGGTGCCAGGCGATGGAGGCGCCGATGATGCCGGCGCCGATGACCACAACTTGCTTGACCGCGCTCATGCTGGACCTTTGCCGAATTTTGAGTGGCATTTCGACTAGCCGTTACCATATTGGGCGAGGCCTATCTGCCCAAAACTGTTCGACAGGCCCAGGATGCGCTGCTAGAAGCCCGCGCCACAGACAGGATTCCAGACATTGGCTGAAGACATCGAACAGGCGGTATCGCGCCGCCGCACCTTCGCGATCATCGCGCATCCGGACGCCGGCAAGACGACGCTGACCGAAAAGCTGCTTCTGTTCGGCGGCGCCATCCAGCTTGCCGGTGAGGTCAAGGCCAAGAAGGACAAGATCCAGACCCGTTCCGACTGGATGAAGATCGAGCGCGAACGCGGCATTTCGGTCGTCACCTCGGTGATGACCTTCGAATACGAAGACAATGTCTTCAACCTCCTGGACACGCCCGGCCACGAGGATTTCGCCGACGATACCTACCGCACGCTTTCGGCGGTCGATAGCGCGGTCATGGTCATCGACGCCGCCAAGGGCATCGAGCCGCGCACGCTGAAACTGTTCGAGGTCTGTCGCCTGCGCGACATCCCGATCATCACCTTCATCAACAAGATGGACCGCGAAAGCCGCGATCCGTTCGAGATCCTCGACGAGATCGAGCAGAAGCTGGCGCTGGATACCGCGCCGATCACCTGGCCGATCGGCCGCGGCAAGACCTTTTCAGGCACCTATCATCTGGCTCAGAATGCCGTGCGCAGGGGCGACGCGGAAAAGGAACGCACGCCGGTCAACGGTCCCGATTCCAATCGCGTCGCCGGCCTGCTGCCGGAAAACGAGCGAGAGGCCTTCATCGAGGAACTCGAACTGGCGCGCGAAGCCTGCCGGCCGCTCGACCTCGAAGCCTTCCGCGAAGGCCATCTGACGCCGGTCTATTTCGGCTCGGCGTTGCGCAACTATGGCGTTCGCGACCTGATCGAGGCGCTCGGCGCCTACGGGCCGCCGCCGCGCGCGCAGGAAGCCGATACCCGCAAGGTCGAGGCGACCGAGGACAAGATGACGTCCTTCGTCTTCAAGATCCAGGCCAACATGGATCCCAACCACCGCGACCGCATCGCTTTCGTGCGCGTCTGTTCGGGCAAGCTGGAGCGCGGCATGAAAGCCAAGCTGGTGCGCACCGGCAAGCCGATGTCACTGTCGGCGCCGCAGTTCTTCTTTGCTCGCACCCGCGTCACCGCCGACGAGGCCTTTGCCGGCGACGTCGTCGGCATCCCCAACCATGGCACGCTGCGCATTGGTGACACGCTGACCGAGGGCGAGGAAATCCTGTTCCGGGGTGTGCCGAACTTCGCCCCGGAAATCCTGCGCCGTGTCCGCCTCGGCGACGCGATGAAGGCCAAAAAATTGAAGGAAGCGCTGCACCAAATGGCCGAGGAGGGCGTCGTGCAGCTGTTCTCGCCCGAGGATGGTTCACCCGCCATTGTCGGCGTCGTTGGTGCGCTGCAGCTCGACGTCTTGAAGGAGCGGCTGAACTTCGAATACACGCTGCCGGTCGAATTCGAGATGTCGCGCTTTTCCGTCTGCCGCTGGATATCGGCCGACGACAAGGCCGAGGTCCTGCGTTTCATCGAGGCGCATCGCGGCGACATCGCCCGCGACCTCGACAACGACCCGGTGTTCCTCGCCCAGCATGCCTTCTCGCTGAACTATGAAGCGGAACGCTGGAAGGCGATCACCTTCGCCACGATCAAGGACTATCAGGTCCGCGACAAGGCGGCGTAGCCTGCGTTTTTCCCTTCTCCCCGTTCACGGGGAGAAGGTGCCCGAAGGGCGGATGAGGGGCAGCGCCGACCCGAGGATCAACAGACTCCGGCCCTTCGCGGGCTCAGGGCGTTCGAAGCTCGAAAAGCCAAGCAATTGGCTTTTCGTCCGCTACGCGGACCGCTTCTCACCCCTTCGCCGCCGCTTCGATCTTGGCGATGTCGATCTTGCCCATCTGCATCATCGCATTCATCACCCGGCCAGCCTTGGCCCGGTCCGGATCCTGAAGAAGCCTCGGCAATTGCTCCGGCACGACCTGCCAGGAGATGCCGAACTTGTCCTTCAGCCAGCCGCATGGGCCGGGCTCGCCGCCGCCCTCCGTGAGCCTGGTCCAGAAATGGTCGACCTCGTCCTGCGTCTTGCAGTCGATCGACTGCGACATCGCCTCGGTGAACTTGTATTGCGGTCCACCATTCAGCGCCTGGAACTGCACGCCGTCGAGCTCGAACGAGGTCACCAGAACCTTGCCCTCGAGAGCATGGCCCTTGGGCCAGCGCATGACGCTCAGCACCTTCGAATTCTTGAAAACGGAAACGTAGTGGTTCGTCGCCTCTTCGGCCTGGCCGTCGAACCACAGGCAGGTGGTGATCTTTTGCATGCGTCTTTCTCCTCGGGCTGTTTTGGTTGCTGCTACGGTCAAACGGTTGGCGGTGAGAATGGATGTTATTCCCTTGCCGTCTGCCCAAGGACGGACGTGCGGCACGCGATCCGACAGTGGCGCGCAATTTTCTTTGAGAATCTGGCGCATCGCAAAAATGTGGCCAGACCATACTTCCGAGTCTATAACGCCTGCGGTCCGAATTCAGCTCCGCCGCGCCATTCTTCGGCAGCGGCCAGCCACCAAGGAAAAAACATGCCTGCCTATCGCTCCCGCACCACCACCCATGGCCGCAACATGGCCGGCGCCCGCGGCCTCTGGCGCGCCACCGGCATGAAGGACAGCGATTTCGGCAAACCGATCATCGCGGTGGTCAACTCCTTCACCCAGTTCGTGCCCGGCCACGTCCATCTGAAGGATCTCGGCCAGCTGGTGGCGCGCGAGATCGAGAAGGCTGGCGGCGTTGCGAAGGAGTTCAACACCATCGCAGTCGATGACGGCATCGCCATGGGCCATGACGGCATGCTCTATTCGCTGCCATCGCGCGAGCTGATCGCCGACTCGGTCGAATACATGGTCAACGCGCATTGCGCCGACGCCATGGTCTGCATCTCCAATTGCGACAAGATCACGCCGGGCATGCTGATGGCCAGCTTACGCCTCAACATACCCTCTGTCTTCGTTTCCGGCGGACCGATGGAGGCCGGCAAGGTGGTGCTGGCCGGCAAGACGCAGGCGCTCGACCTCGTCGATGCCATGGTGGCCGCCGCCGACGACAAGATTTCCGATGAGGACGTCAAGATCATCGAGCGTTCGGCATGCCCGACCTGCGGCTCCTGCTCGGGCATGTTCACCGCCAATTCGATGAACTGCCTGACCGAGGCGCTGGGGCTGTCGCTGCCGGGCAACGGCTCGACGCTGGCCACGCATGCCGACCGCAAGCGGCTGTTCGTCGAGGCCGGCCACCTGATCGTCGATCTGGCCCAGCGCTACTACGAGCAGGACGACGAAACGGCGCTGCCGCGCAACATCGCCTCGAAGGGCGCCTTCGAGAACGCCATGACGCTTGATATCGCCATGGGCGGCTCGACCAACACCGTGCTGCATATCCTTGCCGCCGCCCATGAGGGCGAGATCGACTTCGACCAGGATGACATCGACGCGCTGTCGCGCAAGGTGCCGGTGCTGTGCAAGGTGGCTCCCGCCAAGTCCGACGTCCACATGGAGGACGTCCACCGCGCCGGTGGCATCATGGCGATCCTCGGCCAGCTCGACAATGCCGGGCTGATCAACCGCGATCTGCCGACCGTGCATACGTCAACGCTGAGTGAAGCACTCGACCATTGGGATATCTCTCGCACCTCCAGCCAGAGCGTCCGCGATTTCTTCCTTGCGGCACCTGGTGGCGTGCCGACGCAGGTCGCCTTCAGCCAGGACCGCCGCTGGGACGAACTCGATCTCGACCGCGAGAAAGGCGTTATCCGCTCGGCCGAACATCCCTTCTCCAAGGACGGCGGCCTCGCCGTGCTGAAGGGCAATCTGGCGGTCGACGGCTGCATCGTGAAGACCGCTGGCGTCGATGAATCGATCCTGAAGTTCACCGGCCCGGCGCGCGTATTCGAAAGCCAGGACGCCAGCGTCAAGGCAATCCTGTCCAACGAGATCAAGGCCGGCGATGTCGTCGTCATCCGTTACGAAGGGCCGCGCGGCGGCCCCGGCATGCAGGAGATGCTCTACCCGACCAGCTATCTGAAGTCGAAGGGCCTCGGCAAGGCCTGCGCGCTGGTCACGGATGGCCGCTTCTCCGGCGGCACGTCGGGACTGTCGATCGGCCATGTCTCGCCGGAAGCCGCGGAGGGCGGATTGATCGGGCTGGTGCAGGAAGGCGATACGGTGGAGATCGACATTCCGAACCGCACCATCCGCATCGTTGTCAGCGAAACCGAGCTCGCCAGCCGCCGGGCAGTGATGGAAGCAAAGGGTGCGGACGCCTGGAAGCCGCAGGAAAAGCGCAAGCGCAAGGTGACGACCGCATTGCGTGCCTATGCCGCCTTCGCCACCAGCGCCGACAAGGGCGCGGTGAGGCACGTTCCGGAGTAGGGTTCGAAGTCGGACAGGTTAGCGCCGCCCCTCATTGCCCTGCCGGGCATTTCTCCCCGTATAGTGACGGGGAGAAAGAAGCTGTCATCGACGCTTTCGCCAATCGCCAACGTTGCTATAGGGGAGCCGAAGTTGCGGCCAGATCCCTTCTCCCCGTCACCATAGGGGGAGAAGGTGCCGGCAGGCGGATGAGGGGCAGCGCAAGGCTGCGGAATTATCCGCGCCGAGCCGTTTCACGGCATCAGCTGATACTCATAGAGCTTCTGATAAAGCCCGCCCTGCTTGAGCAAGACACGGTGCGGGCCAGTCTCCACCACTTTGCCGGCTTCCAGCACCACGATTGTATCGGCCTGATGCACGGTCGACAGGCGGTGCGCGATGACGATCGTCGTGCGTCCCTCCGTCAGTTGCTGCAGCGCCTCGCGGAACAGCGCTTCCGATTCGGCGTCCAGCGCACTGGTCGCTTCGTCCAGCAGCAGGATTTCAGCGTTGCGCAGCATGGCGCGTGCGATCGAGATACGCTGGCGCTGGCCGCCCGACAGCAGGCCGCCATTCTCGCCAACATCAGTCTCATAGCCTTTAGCCTGCGCGATGATGAAGTCATGCGCGTTGGCCGCCTTGGCCGCGGCAATCACCTCTTCGTCGGTCGCGTCCTGCCGTCCGAGCCGAATGTTGTGCATGATCGTGCCTGCAAACAGGAACGTGTCCTGGCTGACATAGGCGATCTTATCCCTGAGCGAGGCGAGCGTCGCCTGGGAAATATCCTGGCCGTCGAACAGAACCTTGCCGCTCTTCGGATCGTACATGCGCATGATCAGGTTCAGGATCGTCGACTTGCCGCCGCCCGAGGGCCCGACCAGCGCCGTCATCTTGCCGGGCGCAAGGGTGAGGTCGAACTTGTCCAGCACCGGCGGGCCATCCTGATAGGCGAAGCTGACGGCGTCGAAACGTATCTCGCCCGGTCCGGCCAGAAGCGGCCTCGCGTCCGGCTTCTCGGCCAGCGTCAACGGCTGGTCGGCGAGCTCGAACATCATGCGCACGCCGACAATGCCGCTTTCCAGCGATATGCGCACGCGCGCAAGGCGCTTTGCCGGCTCATAGGCAAACAGAAGCGCCCCGATGAAGGCCATGATGTTTCCCGGCATCTGGCCACCCTGCAGGACCAGGAAGCCGCTGACGAAGACGGCCCCGGAAATTGCCAGTCCGGCCAGCGTCTCCATCACCGGGCTTGTCGCGGCCTCCAGCGTCGCGATGTTGTTGGCGCGGGTCTCGACGTCGGATACTGCCTTGTACATGCGGTTGCGCATTGCGCCTTCGAGGTTGAAGGATTTGACGACGCGGACGCCGGTTGCCGTCTCCTGCATTACCTGCACGATCTGGCCGACCGAGCGGAACTCCATGGCGGCGAACTTGCGGACACGCTTCAGGATGATGTTGACCCCGTAGATGGCAAGGGGCCCGACGACGAAGCAGATCAGCGACAGGGCTGGCTGCTGCCAGACCATGACCCCTACCAGGACAACCAGAGACACCAGGTCGCGCACATAGGACGTGACAACGAGGTCGAGCACGTTGCGCGCCGCCTGCGCATTGTTGGTCATGCGGGTGATCAGGTCGGACGACGAGGTCGAATGATAGAATTCGATGCCTTGCGCCAGGATACGGTCGTAGATCTTGCGCTGCCGGTCGGCGATGATGGCGTTGCCGACCCGGCTCATGAAATAGGCCTGGATGAAATTGGCGAGGCCCTTGAGGATGAAGATCGTGGCTACCCCCGCCGCAATCAGGTTGACGCGGTCAATCCGCTTGAAGACCACGAATTCGTTGGTGATCTCTTTGAGAATCCAGGCGCTGGCGCCGGTCGTGGCGGCCACCACAAGCATCGACAAGATCGCGGCGGCGTAGCCAAACCTGTGCTGGTAAAAGGATTCCCTGACCAGCCTTGCGATGAGGCGCTGGTTTTCCGTCGAACGGAAGAAGCGAAACAAATGGTGGATCCTTGAAACTGGACTACGAAGGGCGGCTTATAGAACCAGTCGCCGCTGGATGGAACCTGCCGTTGCGATATGAAAGAAACGACTGCGGCAGGCTGTCTTTTGCGCCACTGTCGCGGCATGATTCTTCTAGGGGATGACGACAGATGAATTTCGACCTTATCGTGCGTGGCGGAACGCTGCCTGACGGCACGATCGCCGACATCGGCATTGTCGGCGAGACAATCGCGGCGATCGAGCCTGAATTGAATGTCACCGCTGGCACGGCGGTCGACGCCCGTGGCGATCTGGTATCGCCGCCCTTCGTCGACCCGCATTTCCACATGGATGCGACGCTGTCCTATGGCATCCCGCGCATCAACGCATCGGGCACGCTGCTGGAAGGCATTTCACTGTGGGGAGAACTGAAGCCGCTGCTGACGCATGAGGCGGTGCGCGGTCGCGCGCTCGCCTATTGCGACTGGGCGGTGTCGATGGGCCTGCTGGCCATCCGCACCCATGTCGATGTCTGCGATGACCGGCTGCTGGCGGTCGAAGCGCTGCTCGACGTGAAGAAAACCGTGGCGCCCTATATCGACCTGCAACTGGTCGCCTTCCCGCAGGATGGATTCTACCGCTCGCCGACAGCGCGCGAAAACACCCTCCGCGCCCTCGACATGGGCGTCGATATTGTCGGCGGCATTCCGCATTTTGAGCGCACCATGGCTGACGGCGCGCGCTCAGTAAGCGAACTGTGCGAAATCGCGGCCGAGCGCGGGCTGATGGTCGATCTGCATTGCGACGAGACCGACGACCCGATGTCGCGCCATATCGAACAGCTGGCCTATGAGACGCAGCGCCTGGGATTGCAGGGCAGGGTGGCCGGCTCGCACCTCACCTCCATGCATTCGATGGACAATTACTATGTCTCGAAGCTGCTGCCGCTGATTGCTGAAGCCGGCGTTTCGGCGATCCCCAACCCGCTGATCAACATCATGCTGCAGGGCCGCCACGACACATTCCCGAAACGCCGTGGCCTGACCCGGGTCAAGGAAATGCAGGCGCTCGGCATTCGTGTCGGCTGGGGTCAGGATTGCGTGCTCGATCCCTGGTATTCGCTGGGCACCGCCGACATGCTCGACGTCGCCTTCATGGGACTTCACGTTGCCCAGATGTCGAGCCCCGCGGACATGGCGCGCTGCTTCGACATGGTCACCAACGTCAACGCCGCGATCATGGGGCTGGACCATCTGGGACTGGCGGTCGGCAAGCGCGCCAGCCTTGTCGTTCTCGATGCCGGCAATCCTATCGAGGCCTTGCGACTGCGCGCCGAACGCATCTGCGTCATCGCCAGGGGCAAGGTGGTGGCGGAACGGACCAGGCAGGACACGCGGCTTTCGATCGAGGGGAGGCCGGCAACGGTGAATCGCCGCCATAGCCCGTCCGGTCACAAACAATGATCTGGCAGGCCCAACAGCACGCTGGGCCTGCATCAAAGCCGGGCGTGTCATCCGTCGAAAAATAAGTATACAATAATACTCCACTTTATTTGAGGAGGATCTTTGATGTGGCGCAAGATGGCGATCATGGCCGCGTTGGCGGCAATCAGTGCCGGCTGCACGACGATGTCGGCGCAGGATCGCCGTGCCGCTGACGAGGCGAAATGCCGGTCCTACGGCTTTCTCAAGAAGAACGATGCCTTTGCCGAGTGCCTGCAGCGTATCGATCTTGAGCGGCGCGCGGAGCTGAGAAGCACGCCGGCTTTCGATCCCTGGGACCGGCCCGTGTTCTATCGCCCGATCATCATCCAGCCGCAGCCCAAATAGGCCGCAACGGGGCAGACCCAGTCGAATCCCGTCACTGGCCTTGCCAAAGGCCCGATTTGTCCTCGTCAAAGCGATGGCTTGTGTCTACGACGCAGCTTGTCAAGCTCGCAGAGGAAGGATCCGGGACCGGCATGACGCAGCCCATGGCGCCGAATTCGACAATCAAGAACGTGCTTTTGGCCGGCATTCTGTTGATGCTGGCCGGCGACTTCCTGTTTGCGCTGAACGACGCGATGGGCAAGTGGCTGGTCGCCAGCTTCTCCGTCGGGCAGGTCGTGCTGATCCGTTCGATCGGCGCCTTCTTCGTGCTCGGTCCGATGATCGCGCATCAGGGCACGGCCAAGCTGTTCCGGATGGAGCGGCTTGAGCTGCAGGTCCTGCGCGTCGTCATGACGACGCTCGACACCGCCTTCTTCTATGCCGCCGTGGTCTATCTGCCGCTCGCCGACGTCATGAGCTTCTACATGGCCGGACCGATCTATGTCGCGGCGCTGTCGCATCTGCTGCTTGGCGAGAAGGTCGGCTGGCGCCGCTGGATGGCGATCCTGCTCGGCTTCTGCGGTGTGCTGATCATGCTGAAACCCTCCTCGGCGGCGTTCTCGCTGTCGTCGGGTTTCGCGCTCGCCGGCAGTATTGCCTTCGCCTTCGCCATCATCCTGAACCGGCGCCTGCGCGGCACCAGCGACACCAATCTGGTGACATGGCAGACGATCGGCACGCTGGTGGTCGGCGGCGTGCTGACCATTGGCGCCTGGCAGACGCCATCGGCGCTCGATTTCGGCGCCATGCTACTGCTTGGCATCGTCTCCTGCGGCGCGCATCTGATGATCACCAGGGCGCTGAAGCTGGCGCCTGCCTCGACGCTGGCGCCGCTGCACTACACGCTGCTCTTGTGGGCGGTGGTGTTCGGGCTGGCGTTCTTCGGCGATATTCCCGGCCCGCGTATCCTGATCGGCTCCGGCATCGTCGTGCTGGCCGGCCTGTTCATCTTCCATCGCCAGAAGGTGGTCGACATCACGGTGCCCCCCGAAAACGTGCCGAAGGGTGTGAACTAACCCTGTCGTATCGCCGCCAGGTGCCGTGAAAACTCGGGCGTCTCCATCAGCGCCTTGCAGCGGGCGAATCGATCATCCGCATAAGCGCGAAAGTCGTCGACCGGATTGTTGTTGGCAAGCTGGATCAGCCCCCACAACGTCCACAGCAGGTCGCACATCGCCTTGTGGATGACGATGCGGCCGCGCTCGCCGGGTTTCGGCTCGCCGCCGAAATAGGCGTGCATCATCTCCTCATCTTGCGTCGCGTCGAACTTGCCTTCCACCGACAGGTCGCCGAGATCCCACAGCGGATCGTTCATGCCGGAATATTCCCAGTCGACGATCCACATCCTGTCGCCTGTATCGAGAAAGTTCTCGCACAGTGGATCACAATGACAAGCGACCAGGGGGAGTGGATGGGCGGCAAGCGCCGACCGCACGGTTCCGGCCTCGCTGACAACGTCGTGGTAGCCGGCGGGCAGGGCGACATCCTTGGTCGAGAGCACCTTGAGATAGTCGTCGATCATCGAAAACAGTTCGAAGCGGAAGGGAAAAACCGCGCCCGACATGTGCAGCTTGCGGAAGGCCTTGCCGGCGCGGGCCGGGCTGCCTGTCAGCGTCCGGAATTTCTCGGGCGACATGGTCTCGGCACCGGCAACGAACCGCGTCACCATAACCCCTGTCCCGCTGTCGAAATGCAGCACGTCGGGGCTGACGCCGGCCTTGGCTGCTTCCCGTGCCGCCACGGCCTCATTGGCGCGGTTGATATATTCCTCGGTGCCCTTGCCGGGAATGCGCAGGCAGAAGTCGCCGGCCTTGAAGACAAGGTTGGTGAGGCCGCCGAGCCGCTCCAATGGCCCTTGATAGTCGGCAAGGATCGGAATGCCCGCAAGCACCGCACGCGCCTCGTCAACCGCCATGCCAGCGTCCCCCTGTCGCGCCGTTATTTATCGCGGCAACGGTTCCACAATTTTCATCGTTTGGCTATCATCCGTTGGGGATTCACGAACTGGACGGAACACGAGTGGCTGACAATGGACATGATGGTGCGCCGGGCGCACTTGGTGCGGTCTATGCGGCCAAGCGGCCGGAGGAGGTTGCGGCGCTCTACGACAGCTGGTCGCAGACCTATGACGCGGATATGTCGGCGGCAGGCTATCGCCATCCGACGATCTGCCTTGCCTTGCTTGCCCGCCATCTGCCGCGCGGCGCCTCGCCGCTGCTCGATGCCGGGGCTGGCACCGGGCTCATCGGCGAATGGCTGAGCATCACCGGCTATCCTCGTGTCGAGGCGCTCGACATTTCCCAGGGCATGCTGGTGCAGGCCGCTCGCAAGGGCGTCTATTCGGCGCTGCATTGCCTGGCGCTCGGCGGAGCGCTGCCTTTCGTCGATGGCGCTTATGCCGGGATCGTCTCGGCGGGCGTCTTCACCTCGGGCCATGTCGGCGTTGAGGGATTGGACGAGTTGATCCGCATCTGCCGGCCTGGCGGGGTGATCGTGCTGACGGTCAAGAACACGCTTTGGGATGCCGGCTTCGCGGCAAGGATCGCCGAGCTCGAAGTGCAAGGCGTCGTCACGCGCGTCGAGGAAACTGCTCCCTATGTCTCGATGCCGGGCGAGGCGGACACCGTGCCCAGCCGCGGTCTGGTGCTGCGTGTGAGCTGATCCGCCGTTAGAGCGTTCGTCGTTTCACGGAAACGCGGAACCGCTCTATCTCTTTGTTTTTACGCATTTCCGGACGGAAAACCGTTTCACACTCTTCCTGGAATTGCTCTACGCTTTAACCCTGTCGCCGGCCGGGTCATACATCGGCTCAAGACGGATCTTTGCCGGCGTAGGCTCCATCGCCACGACAAGCTCGTAATTGCCGGAGGCGAGGAAATCGTCGCTGACGCCGTCGGCGTTGCGCACATAGCCGAAGCCGATGTTCTTGCCCAAACTATAGCCGTAGCCGCCGCTGGTCAGGTAGCCGACCGGCTGGCCGTCACGCAGGATCGTCTCGCGCCCGACCAGCACGACCGCCGGATCGTCGACTGTGAAGCCGGCAAAGCGTTTCTGCAATGCGTCGCCGTTGACCGCCTCGAGCGCGCGGCGGCCAATGAAATCCGTGTTCTTGCGCAGCTTGACCGCCCAGCCGAGCCCGGCCTCCCGCGGCGTGTCGTTGGGCGTGATGTCCGAACCCCAGGCGCGGTAGCCCTTTTCCAACCGCAGCGATTCCAGCGCCCGGTAGCCGACAGGCCGGATGTCGTGCCTCTTGCCCGCCGCCATCAGCGCGTCGAAGACTTCGCCGGTGGCCGAAATCGGCACGTGCAGTTCCCAGCCGAGCTCGCCGACATAGGTGACGCGCAGCGCTCGGACCGAATGGCCGGCAATGGAAATTTCGCGCGCATGGCCAAATGGGAAGCCGGCATTCGACACGTCGGCATCTGTCACATCAGCCAGCACGTCACGGGCGTGTGGTCCCATCAGCGACAGCGTGCCGAAATCCTCGGTGACATCGATGAGCGTGGTATCGAGGCCCTCGCCGATATGATCGCCGATCCACGACAGATCATGCGTGCGGAAACCGGTGCCGGTGACGATGTAGAATTTCTCGTCGCCCAGCCGCGCCACGGTCAGGTCGGCCTCGATGCCGCCACGCGTGTTGAGAAGCTGCGTGTAGGTCAGCCGGCCGACCGGCTTGCTGACATCGTTGGCGCAGATCCAGTCCAGCGCCTTCAGCGCGTCGGGTCCGGTCAGCTCGTATTTGGCGAAGGATGACTGGTCGAAGATGCCGACTTTTTCGCGCACATGGCGGTGTTCGTCGCCAACCGCCGCGAACCAGTTCTGCCGGCCCATCGAATAGATGTCCTGCGCCTCGACTCCTTCGGGCGCGAACCAGTTCGGCCGCTCCCAGCCAAGTTTCGAGCCGAACACCGCGCAGTGTTCTTTCAGCCGCTCGTAAAGCGGCGAGACGATGCGGGGCCTGCCGCTGGTGTACTCCTCATGCGGGAAGCCGATCGTGTAGTGCTTGCCATAGGCCTCCAGCGTGCGCTCGCAGACCCATTGCCGGTCGCGATGCAGGTTGGAAAACCGCCTTATGTCGACGGCCCACAGATCCAGCGGCGCCTCGCCATCGACAGCCCATTGCGCCAGCACCCAGCCGGCGCCACCACCCGACGCGATGCCGAAGGCATTGAAGCCGGCGCCGACGAACATGTTGGCGCATTCGGGCGCCACTCCGAGAATGAAATTGCCGTCCGGCGTAAAGCTTTCCGGTCCGTTGATCATCTGCTTGACGCCGACGGTTTCGAGCGCCGGCACGCGCGCGATCGCTTGTGTCATGTGCTGTTCGAAATGGTCGTAGTCGTCATCGAACAGCCGGAATTCCCAGTCGTTGGGCACGTCACCAGTCGTCCAGGCCTGCGGGTTCGGCTCGTAGCCGCCCATCACCAGTCCACCGACCTCCTCCTTGAAGTAGGTGCGGCGGTCGGGGTCGCGGATGGTCGGCGCGTCGGTCGCCAGCCCGTCGACCTTCTCGGTGATGATGTACTGGTGCTTTACCGGTTGCAGTGGCACGTTGATGCCGGCCATGGCGCCGACCTGTCGTGCCCACTGGCCGGCGCAGTTCACCACCTTGTCGCAGGCAATGTCGCCCTTGTTGGTCTTGACCACGGTGATGCGTCCGTCCTTCATCTCGAAGCCGGTGACGCGCACCTCCTCGAACAGCTTCGCGCCATGCATGCGCGCGCCCTTGGCCAATGACTGCGTGATGTCGGAAGGGCTCGCCTGACCGTCGGTCGGCAGCCAGGAAGCGCCGACGAGATCGCCTGTTTCCATGAGCGGCCACATTCTTTTGACCTCGGCCGGCGACAGCAGCTGCATGTCCATGCCAAAGCTCCTGGCTGTCGTCGCCAGTCTTTTGTATTCGGTCCAGCGGTCGGCACTGGTGGCCAGCCG
Source organism: Mesorhizobium sp. PAMC28654 (assembly GCF_020616515.1). Classification (GTDB taxonomy): domain Bacteria; phylum Pseudomonadota; class Alphaproteobacteria; order Rhizobiales; family Rhizobiaceae; genus Mesorhizobium. The sequence goes on along the minus strand of NZ_CP085135.1, from coordinate 3,101,178 downwards.
CAGGCACCCGGTCATCTTCCAGCCGGTGGCGAGCCCCGTTTCGGCCTCCAGCCCCTTGTAGAGCTCGACCGAATATTTGAGCACGCGGGTGATCGAGGCCGACGAGCGCAGTTGCCCGACCAGGCCGGCGGCATGCCACGTCGAGCCGGACGTCAGTTTGCCCTGTTCCAAAAGCACGACATCCGCCTTGTGATCGCGGGCCAGGTGATAGGCCGTCGAACAGCCGATGATGCCGCCGCCGATGACGACGATCCCGGCATGCGTTGGCAATGTCATGGTTTTTGAATCCCGTATTTTGTTCTGTAGTTTTCCAGCGCGATCTCGAGCCGCGTCAGGTTTTCGCCGGTATAGGCGACGTAATCGACGCCCGGCGCGTCGAGGTGCAGTTCCGAAACCATGCTCCACATCGCCTCGCGCAGCAGCGAGGCGCACTGCATGGCCGCATGCGAGCGGCGGATTTTCTCGTCCGGCTCCCGGCTGAGATAGGCGGTCAGCAGCTTTTCCGACTCGTCCTCGGACATGCCGGCATTGGAGGCGACGCCGGCGAGATCGAACATCGCTGTGTTGAAGCCGGCATATTCGAAGTCGATCAGCCACAGCTTGTGGCCGTCGTCGAGCAGATTGGCCGGTAAAAGATCATTGTGGCCGAAGACGATCGGCAGCAGCGCCTGCGCTCGCTCTAGTTCGTCGGCAAGCGCGAGATATCTAGGCAATTCGCCGGTCATGCGGCTGTCGCCGGCCTTCAATGTACGCGCGTAGTCGCGGATGACATGGAACACCCAGAACATGAAGCCGGGACCGGAGACGTGATTGGGCATCTCCCGGTGGAACCCGCGCATCAGCGATGCAACGCGGCCGATATTGGCGCGCACGTCCTCGGCCAGATAGGTCCTGGCGCCCAGAAATTGCGTCACCATGATGCCCGGTTCGGCATAGAGGACGGCCGGCGCGTAGCCCGCCGCGTGCGCCGCGCGTGCGGTCATCACCTCGCGATCGCGGAAGACATGGTGGAACGGGTAGTCCTTGCCGAAGCGCACCACGTGCTGCCCAGCCGCGTCCTTGACCACATAGTTGGCGTTGCTGAGGCCGCCCGGCAGCGGTGCGATATCAATGCTGCCCGCCCAGCACGGCAAGGTGCGGATGCGGTCTTCGGCGGTCATGGCTTCGCTCCCCGTTTGGCGAGGGGTCGACAACGCCTCACGGACGGGAGGACGGTGACGGACCGCCGTAGCGACATGTGTTCGAGATTTCGAAGTTCTCGTCGGTGCGAACCTCGGGACCTAAATCCCACACCGCACCGACGAGCCCCTTGAGTCGGCCTTTTCGAGGCCGGCATCCGCCCCCGCGGATTCGAAAAGTGTCGTCGCCGTGGCACCATCAAATTTCCAGGCGCTTCGGCGGGCAAGTTTGGATGCGGCTCAGTCATCAGTTTCCCATGGCAGTCCGAGCCTGCACGAAGCCAGTGTCATGCCATGTGGGGCGGCTTGTCAACGCAAATTTGTGGCTTTTTATGTCTTATTGCCCGATAATGCCGAGGATTCCTTGTCATACTCGGCATATTTGCCTTAGAAGCGGTCAAGGGTGCGGCAATTCACCGAACGAGAACCGATGATCCACTCGAAGCGACATAGCGAAATCCTGCGTCTCCTGCAGGAAGAGGGCACGATCACCATCGCCAGTCTGGCCGACCGGCTGGGCGTTTCGCTGGAGACCGTGCGCCGCGACGTCAAGCCGCTCACTAGCGACGGTTCGGTGCTGAAGATGCACGGCGCCATCGGCCTGCTGTCGATGGCGGGTGAAGCTCCGTTCGAGCGACGCATGCGTGAGAACGCCGATGCCAAGCGCGCCATTGCCCGCATGGTCGCCGCAACCATCCGCGACGGTGAATCGATCATGCTCGACACCGGCACGACGACGTCATTCCTCGCCCGCGAACTGCTGGGACATCGGCGGCTGACGGTCGTGACGAACTCGTCCGACATCGCCCGCACGCTGGCCACCGTCAACGGCAACAAGGTCTACATGGCCGGTGGCGAGTTGCGCAGCGATTCAGGCGCAGCCTTCGGCGTCTCGGCCATCGAGTTTGTCAGCCGCTTTTCCGTCAGCCACGCGGTGATCTCCACCGGCGCCGTCGATGCCGCGATGGGCATCATGGACTACAATCTGGAAGAAGCGGAATTCGCCCGCATGGTGCTGTCGCGCGGCCAGCGGTCTCTCGTCATAACCGACCACAGCAAGTTCGGTCGCCAGGGTCTGGTCCAAGTCTGCGGCTTCGACGGGTTTTCCGAACTGGCCACCGACAAGGCGCCGCCGCAGGATGTAGCCGCCGCCCTTGCGCAAGCTGGCGCACGGCTCAGCATTGCCGGCAGCGAAGCCGGGGTCTGAGCCAAGGTGTGTTGAGATTCGGGTTAGGCCGAGTCGAAAATGGTGGCTTTCGAGAACCGGAGCGGAGCGTACTTTTGGGTACGTGAGCACCGGAAGCACAGAAGGCCGTCATTTGCAGGCCGGCATCACCCGAATATCAGCATACCTTAGCCGAAGACCATCGATTGGTGGGCGCACACGCCCGCGAAAGCGCCGCCCGATACGGCAAAGGCGATGTTGTGCATCGCGCGTGCCGCGTCTCCGGCGGCGTAGACGCCCGGAACCGTCGTCTGCTGTCTTTCGTCCACGGTGATCACTGGACCGAGAAAACCGTCGGTGAAGCCGCAGCCGAGTTGCTCGGCCAGCAGGCTCGCCATTGTGTTGCGCGGCGCGGTGAACATCGCCTGGACGCCGACGGTTCGGCCGTCATCGAGATGGACGATCAATCCTCCCGAACCGTCTTCCCGCAGCTCGGCGACAGTGCTGGGCTCAAACCTCACCTTGCACTTCTCCAGGACGGCCATTTGCTCGGCGTCGGGCTCGAGCAGGCCGTTGCCGAACAGCGTGACGTCGCCCCAGTCGGCGATCAACTGCGCCTGATGCATCGACAGCGGACCGGTCGCGAGCACGCCAAGCGATCCGCCGGAAACCTCGTAGCCATGGCAATAGGGACAGTGCAGAACGGTCTTGCCCCATTGTTCGGCGAGCCCGGGAACGTCCGGCAGGATGTCGCGAACGCCGGTGGCCAGCACCAGCCGTGCGGCGCCGAATATCTCTCCGCCATCGGTGGTGATTTTGAAATCGTCGCTGCCCGCGGCCACGGCCTTGTCCGCACGCCCGCTGAAAACGCTGGCCGTCGGATAGGCAAGCAATTGCCGCCTCGCGTCATCCAGTATCGCATCGGGCGCGCGCCCGTCCTGCCCCAGGAACCCGTGCGAATGCTCGGCAAAACGGTTGCGCGGCTGGCCGGCGTCGATCACCAGCACATTGCGCCGCGCCCGCGCCGCCTGGATGGCGGCGGACAGGCCGGCAAAGCTGCCGCCCACGACGATCAGGTCATAGTGCATGGCTGGATACTCCAATCAGGTCATAGCGCCGGCGGAAGTCGGCGGTCAGGTCGGCAAGCGTGATATGGCTGAGCTTCTGCTCAAGCAGCTTCTCAGCCTCGACGCGGAAGTCGTCGAGAACAGCGATCACCGCTTGCTCGACGAGGCAGCCCGGACTTTCCGGTTCGGTGCTGAACGGCAGCAGCGTTTCACCGAGCGCTGTGCTGATCTCGGCCAGCGAGATGGCTTCCGGTGCCCGCCCAAGCAACCAGCCGCCGCCATGGCCTCGCGACGAGGTGACGATGCCCGCGTCCCGCAGGCCGGCGATGGTGCGGCGAACGACAACCGGATTCGTATGGATGAAGGCGGCGAGCTGTTCGGAGGTCAGCGCGCGGTCCGGCGTCTCGGCCATGTGGACGAGAATGTGCAAGGTCGAGGAAAGCCTGCTGTTGCGTTTCATGTAACTTACATAGTTACGAGTCTTGCGGGTGTCAAACCCTGCGGGAGAAGATTTCCGATCAGCCCTGGGCAGCGACTTAAGCTGCCGGAAACGTCATCCGGAAACGGGCGCCTGATGGATTGCCCTCGAGGATCTCGATCCGGCCGCCATGCAGCTGCATCATCTCCTGCACGAGATTGAGACCGAGTCCGGCGCCATGATCGCGCGGGTGCAGCCGGTAGAACGGCTCGAATATCCGCTCACGCTCGCCCAGTGGCACGCCGTCGCCCTCGTCCAGCACCTCGATCACGGCGGGTGTGGTGACGCTGACTGTGATCTTTCCGGCGTTGCCGCCATGTTCGATGGCGTTCTGGACCAGATTGGTCGCGGCGCGCTCGATTGCTGTCCGGTCGCCGGTGACGAAAACCGATTTCGCCACCGGCTCGAAGGACATCTCATATCCCGCCGAAAAGGCCATTGGCGCGAGGTCGACGACCACGTTGCGCGCGATCACCACAAGGTCGACCGGCTTGAAATGTTCGGCCTGCCGGTCGAGGCGCTGCAGATCGAGAAGCTGGTCGGCCAGCGTCGAAAGACGCGCGGCGTCCTGCAGCAGCCGGGCTCGTTCGGGCATTGGCGGCAGCGAGGCAAGACGGGTGTTGAGGATGGCGACCGGCGTTCGCAATTCGTGTGCCGCGTCGGTCAGGAAGCGCTTGTGGCGCTCATAGCCCTTGTCGAGGCGTTCCAGCGCCGCATTCACCGCCTTGACCAGTGGCGTGACTTCCTTGGGAACGTCCTGCAGCGGCAGTCGCACGCCGCGCTTGTCGATATCGATGCGCTCGGCCTCAGTGGCCGCATGGCCAAGGCCCGAAAGCGCGCCGCGCACCACCCACGGTGTCGCGAACAGCGTGGCAAGCGCCATCAGTCCGGCAAGCGGCAATATCCCCTGCAAGAAGAGCTGCGGCGCCTCCATGAGCAAGCGAAGCAGGGAAAGGCCACCCTTGGTTCCGGTCATGATCTGGACACTACCGGCCGCCGTATCGGACCAGCGGATCTTTCCAGCGGGTGGCGCGGCTTCGCCTATTGCGTTGTCGATACGTGCGTCGCTTATGTTATCCAGCAAGCCGACAAAGGGCTGGAACGTGGCTGGCACGGTGCCTTCCTGAAGCCGGTGCCCTTGCTTGTCGCGGATAATGAACCAGAGGTCCGGGACGTTCGACCGCAAAGTGATGAGATCAGGTGTGTCCTTGAGGATGAGATCGCCCTTCGCGTCGCGCGCCAGGGCGTCCACGAGCACATCCAGCGATCCGTCCTCGTAATCGTGCGGAATGAGCCCGGTGGCCAGCAAGGCGCCGACGATGCCGATGATGATCAGGGTCAGCATCGCGCATTGCAGCAGGGCGATGCGCAGCACCAGGCTCCATTTCAGCGATCGCGGGCGTCGCAGCGTCATGATGTCTCGCGCAACAAATAGCCGACGCCGCGAATGCCGTTGATCGTTACCCCGCTATCGGCATCGGCCAGCTTGCGGCGCAGGCGTGAAACATGGGTGTCGAGCGCGTTGGACTGGATCTCATCGTCGAAGCCGAAGACCGCTTCCATCAAGGCTTCGCGTTGCACCATGCGGCCAGTGCGCCGCATCAACGTCTCAAGCACGAGAAGCTCGCGGCGCGGCAAGCCGAGCAGTTCGCCACGGATCGACACCTCGCGATGTCCGACATCGAGGACGAGATGGCCGGCCCGTATCACTTGCGACTGCATCGGCGTGGGACGTCTGAGCAGCGCGCGAAGCCGCGCCATGAGCTCCTCGAAGGCGAATGGCTTTGCCAGATAGTCGTCCGCTCCCATGTCCAGTCCGTCAACCTTGTCGGCGGTATCGCCTCTCGCGGTCAGCATCAGCACCGGGGTGGTGTTCTTGTCGGCACGCAATTTGGACACCAGCGACAGCCCATCACCGTCCGGCAATTGCCGGTCGAGCAGGATGGCGTCATAGGCATCGACGGTGACGAAATCCCTTGCCTCGAGCAGCGAGGCGGCATGATCGACCACCATGTCGTGCCGTTTCAATGCGGCGCGCAACGCCGAAGCCATTTCCGGTTCGTCCTCGACCAGCAAGATACGCATCCATCACCTCAAGCGAGACAGTTCCGGCGCCCTACAGCGCCAAGATTGCGCAAACATGGCGATTTTGAAGCGCCGGCGCTGCAAAGGCCATTTCTTGCAACCTCCGGTTTTTCGCAATGTCTACGCAATCCGATCATCGCAAACACCGTCCACCGAATGCCGGCAAGCGATTCGCCCATGTTCGGACACGAGAGCATCGGACCCAAAACGGGAACCGATTTCGGGAAAGTCCGATGCTTGAACAGAGATAGAACGGTCGCGCTGATCCCAACGGCGCGTCCGCTCCTTCAATATCGAGGATGGATATGCCTGCAAGTGACGCCTTGTCTTTTCTTCTGGCCTGGACCGCGGCGCCGGCCAGAATCGGTTCTGTCACGCCTTCCAGCTCCAGCCTGGCAGCGCTGATGACGCAAGACATCGGCCCCGAGACCGGGCCTGTGCTGGAGCTCGGCCCGGGCACCGGACCGTTCACACGGGCGTTGCTGGAGCGCGGTGTGCGCGAGAGGGATTTGACGCTGGTCGAATCCGATCCCGATTTCGCCGCCTTGCTCAAGCGGCGCTTCCCCGGGGCTCGCATTCTTGAGATGGATGCCGTCGGCCTGCGTCATTTGCCGCTGTTCGAGGGCCCGGCTGTCGGCGCCGCTGTCAGCGGCCTTCCTTTCCGGCTGATAACGCCGCGCCAGACAAGGGCCATTCTCGAGGGCGTCTTTGCCAATCTGCGCCCCGGTGGTGCGTTGTATCAGTTCACGCTCGGCTGGCGTTGCCCGATCGACCAGTCGATATTGGATTGCCTAGATCTCGAAGCGACGCGGGTCGGTTTCACGCTTCGCAATTTTCCTCCGGCCACCGTCTACCGGATCGCCAGGATCAAGACGGTCAAAACCTATGATTGGCGTTTCTTGTGACCGGGCCGCTGTCGAGCATTCTCGGCCTCGGTCTGTTCGGCGTCTTCTGCCTCGCCTTCGCCGAAAAGATCCTGCCAATCCCGCCTTCGCATGTGCTGTTGCTGTTCCTTGGCATGACGGCGGCTCCGGACGCAGCGACGCTGGCGATCCTGCTGCTGGTGACGACGCTTGCCTCCTTTGCCGGCTGCCTTGTCTGGTACGCGGTGGGCCGTCGGATCGGATTTGACCGTGCCGACCGGCTGGTCGAGCGTTTCGGCAAATGTGTCTTTCTGCGCCATGCGACCTACAGCCGTCTCGGCCAGGCCTATCGGCGCAATCAAGTCAGGGTCTCGTTGCTGGCGCAGTTCATTCCGACCGTGCGCAATTACCTGCCGATCGCGGCCGGTGCGCTCAGCCTGCCGGCTTTGCCCTTCGCCGCCGCGACAATCTTGGGAGCCATGCTCTGGAATGCCGGCTTTCTCGTCACCGGCTACATGTTGCATGGCAGCGGCCAGGATACGCTCACGGTGGGCTTCCGCATTATTGTCATCGTCGTGGCCCTGGAGACGGCATTCATGCTTGCGCTGCGCTATGGCCCCGCATGGCGGCGACGCATCAAGCTGGCGCTCGGCTGAGCGCGCGGCGCCTCCGTTGCCAGTCATGGGATAAGCTCCGCCGTCGGCTTTCCTTCCCTTTCGCGCCGGTGTTTAGTCCGGCCATGGCTTTCACCATCCGCCAGTTGCAGTTCTTCATCGCCGTGGCCGAGCAAGGCACGGTGTCGCGCGCCGCGCAGAACCTTTCCATCTCGCAATCGTCGGTCACCGAAGCGATCAAGGAGCTTGAAAGCGATCTCGGCGTCGAACTGTTCGAGCGCCATCCGCGCGGCCTGAACATCACCCACAAGGGCCATCAGTTCCTGCGCCACGCGACAAAAATTCTTGCTGACGTCTCCGACGCGCGCCGCTCTTTTTCCGGCGAGCAGGCGGTGGTGGGCGGGCGGTTACAGCTCGGTGTCACATCGCTGGTCGCCGGCTATGTGCTGTCGGATCTGCTTGCCCGCTACCGCCGCGCCTATCCCGGCGTCGAGGTCTCGGCCATCGAGGACAATGGCGATTATCTCGAACACCTGCTGATCGGCGGCAAGCTCGACATTGCCGTCATGGTGACCTCCAACCTGCGCGACCGCACCGCGCTGCAGTCTGAAATCCTCGAGGTCTCCGCTTACCGTCTCTGGCTGCCGCTCGGCCATCCCTTGGCTGGCGCCGATATCATCAGCATCGGCGACATCGCCTCGGAGCCGCTGATCATGCTCACCGTCGACGAGATCGAGGAGAACACCGGCAAGCTGCTGACAGCGATCGGCGCCAAGCCGCATGTCGCCTTCCGCACCCGTTCCGTGGAAGCAGTGCGCAGCCTGGTTGCCACCGGCGCCGGCGTCGCGCTGCTGCCCGACCTTGTCTACCGGCCGTGGTCGCTGGAAGGCGACCGCATTGAATCGCGCGATATTTCGGGCTCGTTGCCGGTGGTGCAGGTGGGCATGGTCTGGCGGCGCGGATCCGGCCTGCCGCAGGCGGCGCGCGACTTTATTGGCCTCGCCCAGTCGCAGCGCACCGTGCGCCAGCGGCCCTGACAGCATCCTCGCCGACCTATCGGTAAAACCGATATCGGCTTTCTGATAAATGAATTTGCGAAACCGGAATTTTCACAGCACCTTGCATCCCAGGGACCAAAGCCGCCGCAAGTGCGGCCCCTTGGAGCGCTGCTCGCCATCGGGCGAACTGACCTTTGAGTTCGCGCATGATCCGTTCCGAAAGCCGATCCGGGTTTCGGGGTCACGCGCCAAAATGGGAGATTGATGATGAATTCATTTTTGAAGTCATGCACTGCTTTGACGGTCGCACTGACCTTTTCTGGCCAGGCCGTCGCCCAGGTCAAGGAACTCGGCAAGGGCGAGGGCCAGGTCAACATTGTTGCGTGGCCGGGCTATATCGAGCGCGGCGAGACCGACAAGGGCTACGACTGGGTCACCTCCTTCGAGAAGGAGACCGGCTGCAAGGTCAACGTAAAGACCGCCAACACCTCCGACGAGATGGTCTCACTGATGAATGAAGGCGGCTTCGACCTCGTCACGGCCTCGGGGGATGCATCGCTACGCCTCGTTGCCGGCAAGCGCGTCCAGCCGATCAACACCGATCTCATCCCGAGCTGGAAGACTGTAGATGACCGCTTGAAGGATGCGCCATGGTTCACTGTCGGCGGCGTCCATTATGGCGTCCCCTATCAGTGGGGGCCGAACGTCCTCATGTACAACACCGAAGTGTTCAAGGAAGCGCCGAAGAGCTGGAACATCGTCTTCGAGGAAATGAACCTGCCGGATGGCAAGTCCAACAAGGGCCGCGTCCAGGCTTATGACGGCCCGATCCACATCGCGGACGCCGCCAACTATTTGATGTTCCACAAGCCGGAACTCGGCATCAAGGACCCCTACGAACTGAACGAAGACCAGTACAAGGCCGCACTCGCTTTGCTGCGTGTCCAGCGCACGCTGGTCGGCCGCTACTGGCATGACGCGGCGATCCAGGTCGACGACTTCCAGAACGAAGGCGTTGTCGCATCGGGTTCGTGGCCTTTCCAGGTCAACACGCTGATTGCCGCCAAGAAGCCGATCGCCTCGACCGTTCCCGAGGAAGGTGTCACCGGCTGGGCCGACACCACGATGATGGAGGCCGACGCGGCCAATCCGAACTGTGCCTATAAGTGGCTCGAGCACTCGCTGGCACCGAAAGTGCAGGGCGATGTTTCGGCCTGGTTCGGCTCGCTTCCGGTTGTGCCCGCTGCCTGCAAGGGCAACGAACTGCTCGGCGAAGAAGGCTGCAAGACCAACGGCTACGAGAACTTCGACAAGATCAAATTCTGGAAGACCCCGGTGTCGAAATGCGCCAGCCAGAACAACCAGTGCGTGCCCTATTACCGTTGGGTGTCGGACTACATCGGCGTCATCGGCGGTCGGTGATTTCGCCACGCATTTATTGATAGGTTGACGCTGCCCCTCACCCTTACCCTCTGCCCGTGAAGAACGGGCAGAGGGGGGCGCCAGCGTTGAAGCTAGACCCTTCTCCCCGTCCCTATACGGGGAGAAGGTGCCGGCAGGCGGATGAGGGCAGCGCAACCGCCTAAATTTTGACGAGCCTGAAAGATCAGGACAGCCCATGACATCCGCCGTTTCCTTCAGACAAGTCTCCCGCCATTTCGGCAGCGTGCGCGCTGTCGACGCTGTCGATCTCGACGTCGTGCCGGGCGAATTCTTCGCCATGCTCGGGCCCTCGGGTTCCGGCAAGACCACATGCCTGCGCCTCATCGCCGGCTTCGAGCAGCCGACGTCGGGCTCGATCTCGATCTTCGGCGAGCGTGCCGAGGGCGTGCCGCCCTATCGCCGTAACGTCAACACCGTGTTCCAGGACTATGCGCTGTTTCCGCATCTCAACGTGCTCGACAACGTCGCCTACGGCCTGATGGTCAAAGGCGTCGGCAAGGCCGAACGCCAGAAGGCTGCTGAAGAAGCGTTGTCGCTGGTACGGCTGCCCGGCTATGGCGCGCGCCGACCCGGCCAGCTTTCCGGCGGCCAGCGTCAGCGCGTCGCGCTCGCCCGTGCACTGGTCAACCAGCCGAAAGTGCTGTTGCTCGACGAGCCGCTCGGCGCGCTCGACCTCAAGCTGCGCGAAAACATGCAGGAAGAGCTGAAGTCGCTGCAGAAGGCGCTCGGCATCACTTTCGTCTTCGTCACGCATGATCAGGGCGAAGCCTTGTCGATGGCCGACCGCGTCGCCGTCTTCAACGACGGCAAGATCATGCAGATCGGCACGCCGGAGGATATCTACCAGCGGCCCAGGACCCGTTTCGTCGCCGATTTCGTCGGTTCCTCCAACGTGCTGCCACCGGATTTCGTCCAGCGCTATTGTGGCCAGAACCGCTGGGGCAGCCTGCGCCCCGAATCCATCCGCGTCGGTCGCGCGGCAAGCGGCGAAGGTGTTTCCGCGCGCCTCGTCTCGACCAACTATCTGGGCGCGACGACGAAGCTATCGCTCGATGCCGAAGGGCTGAGATTGCACGCCATCGTGCCCGCTGGCTCTGCCTTGCCGGCGGAAGGCGAGGCGGTCGTGCTGACCTTCAACCGCGAGCACCTGCATCTGATGGACGAGCCGGCATGAGCCTCGACGCCACCATGCCGCGCGCCGCCGCCCCCGCCATCCTGCCAGGCAGCGGCGGCCTTCGCGGCGCGCTGTCGGACCTTTTCTGGCGCAAGCCCAAGGTTCTCCTGCTACTCATGCTCCTGCCGCCATTGCTGTGGCTTGGCGTCGTCTACATCGGCTCGCTGTTCGCGCTGCTGGCGCAGAGCTTCTTCTCCATCGACGAGTACTCCGGCCTGATCAACCGTGAGTTCACGCTGAAGACCTATGGCGACCTGTTCCAGGCGGCCAATCTCGATATCATCCTGCGCACGGTGACGATGGCGGCACTGGTCACGCTGGCCTCGGCCATCGTTGCCCTTCCCATCGCCTACTATGCGGCCCGCTATGCGCGCGGTCGCTGGAAGGCACTGTTCTATCTCGGCATCATGCTGCCGCTGTGGTCGAGCTACCTGGTCAAGATCTGCGCCTGGAAGCTGATCCTGGCCAAGGAAGGCATTCTCACCTGGCTGCTCGGCAAGCTGCACCTGCAATGGCTGCTTGATGCCTGGCTGTCGCTGCCTGTGGTTGGCGGCAACTCGCTGTCGGTGTCGTTCACCGGCACCTTCATCGTCTTCGTCTATGTCTGGCTGCCGTTCATGATCCTGCCTGTGCAGGCAGCCCTCGAGCGCGTGCCCGGCAATCTGGTCGAGGCCTCGTCCGATCTCGGCGCCTCGCCCGGCCAGACTTTTCGCAACGTGCTGTTCCCGCTGGCGCTGCCTGGCATCGTCGCCGGCTCTATCTTCACCTTTTCGCTGACGCTCGGCGACTACATCATCCCGCAGATCATCGGCACGTCGCGGCTGTTCATCGGCCAGGCCGTCTATGCCCAGCAGGGCACCGCCGGCAACATCCCGCTCGCCGCCGCCTTCACCGTCGTGCCCATCATCATCATGGGCTTCTACCTCTGGGGCGCCAAGCGCATGGGGGCCTTCGATGCGCTCTGATCGTGGTCAATCCGCTCCCCTCGGCCTGAAGGTCGCCGCCGCTTGCGGCTTGCTGTTCCTGCACCTGCCGATCCTGTTGATCTTCGTCTATGCCTTCACCACCGAGGAGAAGAGCTTCGTCTGGCCGCCGCCCGGACTGACCACGCAATGGTTCGCCGTCACCTGGAACCGGCCCGATGTGTGGCAGGCGCTGTCGCTGTCGGTCAGGGTCGCGACCTTTTCGACCGCGATCGCGCTGGTCCTCGGCACGCTTTGCTCGGCGGCGGTGTCGCGGACAAAATTCTTCGGCCGCGAAACCATCTCGCTGCTGGTCATCCTGCCCATCGCGCTGCCCGGCATCATCACCGGCATCGCGCTGCGCTCGGCCTTCGCGCTGACCGACATCCCGTTCTCGTTCTGGACGATCGTGCTCGGCCACGCCACCTTCTGCGTCGTCGTTGTCTACAACAACGCTGTCGCCCGCTTTCGCCGCACCTCGGGCTCGATGATCGAGGCCTCGATGGACCTTGGCGCCGACGGCTTCCAGACCTTCCGGCACGTCGTTCTGCCCAACATCGCCACAGCACTCCTTGCCGGCGGCATGCTGGCCTTTGCCCTGTCCTTCGACGAGGTCATCGTCACCACCTTCACCGCCGGCCAGCAGCAGACGCTGCCGATCTGGATGCTGGAAGAGCTGATCCGCCCGCGCCAGCGACCGGTCACCAATGTCGTGGCCATGGTCGTCATGCTGGTGACGCTGCTGCCCATCCTTGCCGCCTATTACCTGACCCGCGACGGCGACCAGATCGCCGGTTCGGGCAAATAACTGAGTTCATAAGGGAGAGACGTCCATGGACACCCAGATGCTGATCGGCTCGAAGTTCGAGAATGGCACGGAAACCGAGGAGCCGATCCTCAATCCGAAGACCGGGGCGACAATCCTCAACCTGCCCGAAGCCAGCCAGGCGCAGATCGAGGCAGCGGTGCTCGCCGCCGAAAAAGCGTTCGTCTTGTGGTCACGCACCACGCCCGCACAGCGCTCGGGATATCTGCTGAAGATCGCCGACCGCATCGAGGCCGACGCGAAGGAGTTCGCGGCGCTTGAGGCGCTCAACTGCGGCAAGCCGATCAATGCCGTGCTCAATGACGAAATCCCGGCGATCGTCGATTGTTACCGCTTCTTCGCCGGCGCCGTGCGCTCGATGCCGGGCGTCGTCGCGGGTGAATACATTCCCGGCCATACCTCGATGGTGCGGCGCGACGCCATCGGCATCGTCGCCTCCATCGCACCGTGGAACTACCCGCTGATGATGATGGCCTGGAAGCTGGCGCCGGCGATCGCCGGCGGCAATACGGTCGTCTTCAAGCCCTCCGAGCAGACGCCGCTGACGGCGCTGAAGCTGGCAAAAGTCCTTGCCGAGATCCTGCCCGAAGGCGTGGTCAATGTCGTGCTTGGCCGCGGCGACAGTGTCGGCAACACGCTGATCAACCATCCCAAGGTCAACATGATCTCGATTACCGGCGATGTGGCCACCGGCAAGAAAGTGCTGCAGGCGGCCGCCAAGTCGGTCAAGCGCACGCATCTCGAACTTGGCGGCAAGGCGCCAGTCATCGTCTTCGACGACGCCGACCTTGGCGCCGTGGTCAACGGCCTGCGCGCCTTCGGCTACTACAATGCCGGGCAGGACTGCACCGCCGCCTGCCGCATCTACGCCGGCAAGAAGATCTACGACAAGCTCGTCGCCGAGCTGTCCTCCGCCGTCTCGACCATCAAGTACAATCGTCCCGACGATACCGAAAACGAAATCGGGCCGCTGATTTCGCGCCGCCAGCGCGACCGCGTGTCGAGCTTCGTCGAGCGCGCCTCGGAACTGAAGCACATCGAGATCACCACCGGCGGCAAGCCGGGCGAGGGCACCGGCTTCTACTACCAGCCGACCGTCATTGCCGGTGCCCTGCAGGAGGACGAGATCGTGCGCCGCGAAGTGTTCGGCCCGGTCGTCTCGGTCACTCGGTTCACCGAAGTCGACGAGGCGGTGAACTGGGCCAACGACAGCGACTATGGCCTGGCGTCATCCGTGTGGACAAAGGATGTCTCCCGCGCCATGGCGACGGCCGCCCGCCTGCAATATGGCTGCACCTGGATCAACACCCATTTCATGCTGACCAACGAGATGCCGCATGGCGGGCTGAAGCAGTCCGGCTACGGCAAGGACATGTCGCTCTACGCGCTGGAGGATTATACCGCCGTGCGGCATGTGATGGTGGCGCATGGGTGAGGAGTGGTCCGCGTAGCGGACGAAAAGCCCCTAAATGGGCTTTTCGAGCGACGAACGCCCGGAGCCATAGCGTAGGGCCGGGCGTGCGTTGAGAGGGGCAGCACAATCTTGCCCAGGTTAGCTCTGCCCCTCATCTGCCTACCGGCATCTTCTCCCCGTAAACGGGGAGAAGAACGCTTCCACTACTCCACAATCCGAAAAATCTGCCACAGGCTGGTGCCCGACACGACATAAGGCTCCATCTCCTTGCCCCATTTGGCATGGGCGTCGATCTTGCTGATCCTGGCGAAGAACGCCTCCAACTGGGCGAGGCTTTCGACCTGGTGATGCGACTCGACCGTCGCCTCGCGCGCGCCGATCGAACCGGTCATGATCTGGAATTTCAGGTCGGCGATGCCGACCTGGGAGCCGATTTCGCGTTCCCATCTTTTCAGCAATTCGAGCACGGTCTGCTTGTGCCCGAACCTGGCGTCGATCTGCCATCTGGCGCTGAACATCGCCGCCGCCTCACTCGTCCCAGGCCTGCACGACGGTCTGCCGCGCGATCCGCCCGCCCTTCAGCTCCAGCATCGCCGCGGCGAACACTTTCGTGCCGTCCGGGTAGGCGCAGGCCTGGGTGAAGGCGAGGTTGTCGCCGTCGGCGATCGTGGTGTCGACCTTGTGGGTCATCGCCCGGCTGCAGATATCGTCCCAGAAGGTGGCGATCGCCGCGCGCCCGCGGATTTCGCGCGGCTTGCTTGGCGGGTTGTTGCGGTCGATCACCCGCACCAAGGCGTCGTCGGCATAGAAGCTCGACAGCATCTTTCCATCGCGGCCTTCGATCGCCTTCTTGATCGCCGCGCCGTCCACGGTCTGTGTCTTGGTCAGCATGTCACTCTCCATTGCCCGTCTTCATGATCGGGCGGTTGATGATCGGAAGTGCTGCCCGGCGCTCATCGACGGGCAGTGGCTTTTGTCACTGCGACTTTGCCTTGACGGCAGCGAAGACCTGGTCGGTCTGCTGCTTGAAGGTCGCGAGGTCGACCTGGCTGCCGTTGAGCATCGTCGACCAGTGGCGCACGATCGCGGCCATCGTCACGGCCTCCTTGATCTCCTCATCGGTCGCACCGTTGAGCTTGGCCGCCTGCGTATGGAAATAGATGCAGTACTGACAGGGAATCTGCGATGCGACGGCGAGCCCCATCAGTTCCTTGGTCTTGCCGTCGAGCGCGGTCTTGGGGTTGAGCTGCACGCCCTTGATTTCGGCCCAGGCGCCGGCGATCGCGACATCCGGCAGCGTCTTGAACATGTCCGGCACCGAGCCGAGCGTTGCCTGGATGTCCTTGTAGGCGGCGGTAGCCGAAGCGTCCTCGGCCTTTGCCGGGCCAATAGCGAACAGCGCCGCAACGCCTGCCGCTATCACCAGCGATTTGAGTGTCTGGTTTGATTTCAGCATTTCATTCTCCGTTCGCAGCGCCTTTCCTGGCGACATCCGCCTGGCCTGCATGGGAAGAATTTGTAGCGCTTACGGCCCTCCCTGCGCTTCGCCCGAAAGCGCCATGGCTCTCATGGCCCGTCCGGGCCAGCGTGCCGCGCCGAAAACGCCGCCGCCGCCGCCCGCGATGGCAGGTCCAGCTTGAGCAGTATGTTGGCGACGTGGCGCTTGACGGTATGCTCGCTCAACCTCAGTTCGGCGGCGATCGCCGCATTGCTCTTGCCGTCGGCGATCAGGCTGACAACGTCGCTTTCGCGCGCCGTCAGCGCGGTTGGTTCAGTCGTTCGGGTCTTAACGCGGCAGGCCGGCTCCAGATGCTGTTCGGACACCGCCTGAACCAGCGCCAGCGGCTCGTCCAGATCGTCCAGCGGAATACTCCCGGCATCGGTGAAATGAAGACCCGAGCCGGTTGCGAGATCCGCGACCAGCCGCGACGCGAGGATGTCGCCACGGCCGGCGTGAGAGGCGAGTTGCATCGTCACCCGCGTCGTCAGGCCCACCGGTGGCCCGCGCGGTTCGATCTCACCGACATGAGCCCCTTGCGCACTGGCCACACCGATGCTCTGCGCCGCTTCGCGCAACGCCCCCGCGCAGCGTATGGCGCGTGCCGGCCCGTCGAAACGCGAAATCATCATCTCGCCTTGCGTCCCCACGGAGTGGCCTCCATGCCGTCCGACCAGCTGTCGCCAGGTTTCCTGGAAGCGCTGGCTGCGCTCGCTCCACATGCGGTCGCCGAGCCGCGCCGTATCGTAGATGCGCGTCACCAGAAGGGCTGCCAGCACGCGGTCCGCCTCGGCCACAGCGCGCTCACCAGTCAGGAACTCCTCGATCAGATCAGCCACGCGGTCCACGTCCCCAGTCCAGATCGGGTGGTCGCGGCCGGGAATCTCGATCAGCCGGGCATCCGGTATCTTCCTGGCAAGGAAACGGCTGGCGTCGGGATCGACCCGCGCATCGTTGCGGCGATGGATCAGCAAGGTTGGTGCGCTGATCGCGGCCAGCACGCCGCGCACGTCGATTTCGGCGTTCATCCGTGCAAGTGCCACCGCCGCCGTCGGACTGGCCGACAGCCGCTCGAAGCGCGCCCACCATGTTGAAAAACTGGCGTCATCGACCCGACTCGGTGCGAAATGCGGCAAGGTGGCGCCAGTGCCCCAGGCGGTCTCCGCCGTCTCGATGAAGGCGGCGAGACGTTCCGGCGGCATCACCCATTTGTGGAAATGCGCATAGCCGCCATAAAGCGCCAGCGCCCGCGTCCGCTCCGGATAGGTGGCGGCGAACAGCATTGCCATCGGCGCGCCTTCGGAAGCGCCGAGCAGGGCCGCGCGGCCGCTGCCGGCGGCGTCCATCACGGCGCGCACATCGTCCATGCGCGTTTCGAGGCTGGGCAGGTGATGAACATCGACGCGGTCGGAAAGACCCGTGCCGCGCTTGTCGAACAGGATCAGCCGCGAGAACGCCGACAGCCGTTTCAAGAGCCGGCTGTAGCCCTCATCTTCCCAATGCAGATCGAGATTGGAGATGAAGCCGGGGACGAAGACGAGGTCGAACGACCCCTGGCCGACCACCTGATAGGCAATCCGCACCTCGCCACTAAGGGCATATCGGGTCTCGATCGGCCTCATGCGTTTGTTCCGCCCGGGCTGACGATTTCTGATCGTCAACCATAGCAGAGGCAGGCCGTTTGCGGCAGTTCAAACTTTAGCAACAGGGAATGTAAGGCGGCGTGGCGCAAGCGCTACTTCTGCGAAGCGGCGATCTCGGCGGTGGATTCGCCAGCCGCCGTGCCCTTGCCGCCGGGAGCACCGCGTTCGACATCGGCTCTGAATCCCGGACCTTCCGGCGCCTTCGGCCGCCTGATCCTTGCCGAGGCGGCGACGACGAGTTCGTTGAACTCGGTGCTGCCGCCGTCCAGCATCTCGAAGAACTGCTGCCGCATGCGGGGCTCCCAGAACTTGTTGATATGCTCGGCGGTCCCGGCAATGCCCTCCTCGCGTGGCTTGGACTGGAAGAAGGTGCCGATCTGGTTGGCCATGCGCACCAGCTTTTCCTTGGTGCTCATGATGTGTTCTTCGTCATGCGACATGCTGGGTAACTCCCAAGACCACCCGGTCGGGGTGGGTGAAAACATCGAAATCGTCGCCGCGCACCAGCGCCACCAGCGTCATGCCGGCATCCTCGGCGGTGCGGATGGCAAGCGCGGTCGGCGCCGAGACGGCGATGATGAAGGCTGAGCCGATCGCCGCCGTCTTCTGCACCATCTCGACCGAGACGCGCGATGTGACGACGACAGCACCGGTAGCGCCATCGATCCTAGCCCTGGCCAGCGCGCCGGCCAGCTTGTCCAGCGCATTGTGGCGGCCGACATCCTCGCGCGCCATGACGATGCCCTTGCCAGGCACGTAGAAACCGGCCGCGTGTACGGCTCCGGTTTCCGTATGCAGCGGCTGTACCTTGGACAACAGCTTGACGGAGCGAACGATGTCATCGGCCTCAAGCGTAAGCCTTGACGCACCGACCGCGTCGACCGAGCGCATCGCTTCCTCGATCGATTCGATGCCGCACAATCCGCAGCCGACGGGGCCGGCGAGCCTGCGCCGCCGCGCTTCGAAACGCGTGTTGGCGGTGTCCTTCAACCGGATCTGGATGTCGATGCCGGCGCCATGGTCCTCGACCTCGATGGCCCCGATCTCCTGGGGCGAGGCAATGATGCCTTCGGTCAGCGAGAAGCCGAGCGCGAAATCCTCGAAGTCGGCGGGGCTTGCCATCATCACCGCGTGGGTGGTGCCGGCGAAGGAGAACGCCACCGGCGTCTCTTCCGGCACCATGCGGTTGGCAGCCGCCGTGCCGCTGGCGCGGTGCGCCAGCCGCGATATCTGCGTCGTGGCTTTGCGGCGCGCGGTCAAGACTACTCAGCTGCCTGCAGCGTGGCGATGCGGCGGCTCTGCTTGGCCTGCTCGTCATATTCGCGCTGCCATTCCGAAGGCCCGTTGGAGGCACCGACCTGCACCGCCGTCACCTTGTATTCCGGGCAGTTCGTCGCCCAGTCGGAGAAGTCCGTGGTGATGACGTTGGCTTGCGTGTCCGGATGGTGAAAGGTCGTATAGACCACGCCCGGCGATACCCGGTCGGTGATCTCGGCACGTAGCGTCGTCTCGCCCGAGCGGCTGGTCAGTCGCACCCAGTCGCCATCGCGCAGGCCCCGGTTCTCGGCGTCATGCGGGTGGATCTCCAGCCGGTCCTCACTATGCCAAACCACGTTCTCGGTGCGCCGCGTCTGCGCGCCGACATTGTACTGGCTGAGGATGCGGCCGGTGGTCAGCAGGAGTGGGAAGCGCGGCCCGGTCCTCTCGTCGGTGGCGACATACTCGGTACGGATGAACTTGCCCTTGCCGCGCACGAAGCCGTCTATGTGCATGATCGGCGTGCCCTCGGGCGCCTTCTCGTTGCAGGGCCACTGCACCGAGCCCATCTTTTCGAGATAATCGTAGGAGACCTTGGCAAAGCTCGGCGTCGTCATGGCGATCTCGTCCATGATCTCGGACGGATGCTGGTAATTCCAGTTCAGCCCCATCGCCTTGGCGAGGTTCTGTGTCACTTCCCAGTCGGCCAGGCCGTTCTTCGGCGCCATCACCTTGCGCACGCGGTTGATGCGGCGCTCGGCATTGGTGAAGGTGCCGTCCTTCTCGAGGAAGGTCGAGCCGGGCAGGAAAACATGCGCGTAGTTGGCGGTCTCGTTGAGGAAGAGGTCGTGCACGACCACGCATTCCATGGCGGCGAGGCCGGCCGCGACGTGCTTGGTGTCGGGGTCGGACTGCAGGATGTCTTCGCCCTGCACATACAGGCCCTTGAACGAGCCGTCGACGGCGGCGTCCAGCATGTTGGGGATGCGCAGGCCCGGTTCGTCATCGAGCTTGACGCCCCACAGGGTCTCATAGATGTCGCGCACCGCGTCGCCAGAAACGTGCCGATAACCCGGCAGTTCGTGCGGGAAAGAACCCATGTCGCAGGAGCCCTGCACATTGTTCTGGCCGCGAAGCGGGTTCACGCCGACGCCCGGACGGCCGACATTGCCGGTCGCCATGGCGAGGTTGGCAATGGCGATGACGGTGGTCGAGCCCTGGCTGTGTTCGGTGACGCCGAGGCCGTAATAGATCGCACCATTGCCGCCGCGGGCAAACAGGCGCGCAGCACCACGGATTTCTTCCGGATCGACATTGGCCAACTGGCCAACGACCTCCGGGCTGTTTTCGGGCAATGCCACGAACGACGCCCAATCCTGGAATTCGTCCCAGTCGCAACGTTCGCGGATGAAGGCCTCGTCAAACAGGCCTTCGGTGACGATGACATGCGCCAGCGACGTGATGACCGCGACATTGGTGCCGGGCTTCAGCGGCAGATGGTGTGCGGCCTCGATATGCGGCGACTTGACCATCTCGGTGCGGCGCGGATCGAGCACGATCAGCTTGGCGCCCTTGCGCAGCCGCTTCTTCAGGCGTGAGGCGAACACCGGGTGCGCCGCCGCCGGATTGGCGCCAATGACCATCACCACGTCGGTGTGTTCGACGGAATCGAAGTCCTGCGTGCCGGCCGAGGTGCCGAAGGTCTGGCCGAGGCCGTAGCCGGTCGGTGAGTGGCAGACACGGGCGCAGGTGTCGACATTGTTGTTGCGGAAACCCTGGCGGATCAGCTTCTGCACCAGATAGGTTTCCTCATTCGTGCAGCGCGACGAGGTGATGCCGCCGATCGAGGTCCGGCCATACTGGTACTGGATGCGACGGAATTCGTTGGCGGTATGGGTCAGCGCCTCTTCCCACGACACTTCGCGCCAGGGATCGGTGATCTTCTCGCGGATCATCGGGTTGAGGATGCGGTCCTTGTGGGTCGAGTAGCCATAGGCGAAGCGGCCCTTGACGCAACTATGGCCGCGATTGGCCTTGCCGTCCTTGTAGGGCACCATGCGCACCAGTTCGTCGCCGCGCATTTCCGCCTTGAACGAGCAGCCGACGCCGCAATACGCGCAGGTCGTGACCACCGAATGCTCGGGCTGGCCGATCTGGATCACGGATTTTTCCGACAGCGTCGCCGTCGGGCAGGCCTGCACGCAGGCGCCGCAGGAAACGCACTCGCTGTCGATGAACAACTGGTGCATGCCGGGCGACACGCGGCTGCCGAAGCCACGGCCCTCGATGGTCAGCGCGAAGGTGCCTTGCACCTCTTCGCAGGCGCGCACGCAGCGCGAGCAGACGATGCATTTCGACGGATCATAGGTGAAGTACGGGTTGGACTCGTCCTTCGCCATCCATTTGAAGTTCTCGGCGCCGTCATTCTTCTTGAAGACGTGGTTGTCGCCTTCGTAGCCATAGCGCACATCGCGCAGGCCGACGACGCCGGCCTGCGTCTGCAACTCGCAGTCGCCATTGGCGGCACAAGTCAGGCAGTCGAGCGGATGGTCGGAAATGTAGAGCTCCATCACGCCGCGACGGATGTCCTTCAGCCGGCCGGTCTGGGTGTGCACCACCATGCCTGGCGCCACCGGCGTCGTGCAGGAGGAGGGGGTGCCGTTGCGGCCATCGATCTCGACGAGGCAGAGCCGGCAGGAGCCGAAGGCGTCGACCATATCGGTGGCGCACAGCTTCGGGATGGCGATGCCCGCCTCCATCGAGGCGCGCATGATCGAAGTGCCCTCGGGCACGGTGACGGTGAAGCCGTCGACCGTCAGCGTCACCTGCTTCTGCGAGGTCGAGGCCGGCGTGCCGAAGTCGATTTCCTGAATGAGACCCATGGTGCGGTTCCTATTCTGCTGCTTCGGCAACGGGCGCCGGCTTGAAATCTTCGCGGAAATGGTTGAGCGCGCTCATGACCGGGTAGGGCGTGAAGCCTCCCAGTGCGCAGAGCGAGCCGAATTTCATCGTGTTGCAGAGGTCGGTGACCAGAGCGATATTCTTCTCCGGATCGATACCGCTGGCGATCCTGTCGATGGTCTCGACGCCACGCGTCGAGCCGATGCGGCAGGGCGTGCACTTGCCGCAGCTTTCGATCGCGCAGAATTCCATGGCGAAGCGCGCCTGCTTCAGCATGTCGGCGGTATCGTCGAAGACGGTGATGCCGGCATGGCCGATCAGTCCGTCCTTGGCGGCGAAGGCTTCGTAGTCGAACGGCGTGTTGAACAGAGCGCGTGGGAAATAAGCGCCGAGCGGCCCGCCGACCTGAACCGCCTTGACCGGACGTCCCGTCGCGGTACCGCCGCCGATGTCGTCGACGATCTCGCCCAGCGTCATGCCGAAAGCCGCCTCGAACAGGCCGCCATATTTGACGTTGCCGGCGATCTGGATCGGGATGGTGCCGCGCGAGCGGCCCATGCCGAAATCCTTGTAGAAGGCGGCGCCCTTGTCCATGATGATAGGCACGGAGGCTAGGCTGATGACGTTGTTGATCACCGTCGGCTTGCCGAACAGACCCTGGATTGCCGGCAGCGGCGGCTTGGCGCGAACCACGCCGCGCTTGCCTTCCAGGCTGTTAAGCAGCGACGTTTCCTCGCCGCATACATAGGCGCCGGCGCCGACGCGGATTTCCATGTCGAAGGCATTGGGCGAACCCAGCACGTTGACGCCGAGCACGCCGGCCTTGCGGGCGACCTCGACTGCTTTCCGCATCATCGCCACCGCATGCGGGTATTCCGAGCGGATATAGACGAAACCCTTGGTCGCGCCGGTCGCGACACCGGCGATTGCCATGCCTTCGATCAGCACGAAGGGGTCGCCTTCCATGATCATGCGGTCGGCGAAGGTGGCGCTGTCGCCCTCGTCGGCGTTGCAGACGATATACTTCTTGTCGGCGGTCGCATCGAGCACGGTCTTCCACTTGATGCCGGTCGGGAAGCCGGCGCCGCCACGGCCGCGCAGACCGGACTCAGTCACCTGCTTGACAACCTCGATCGGCGCCATGGCCACCGCGTTCTGCAGGCCCTTGAGGCCGCCGAGCGTCTTGTAGGCGTCGAGCGACAGCGGATCGTTGATGCCGCAGCGGGCGAAGGTCAGGCGCGTCTGCTTGGCCAGGAATGGAATCTTGTCCGGCGAACCCAGCCAGCGCTTGTGATGGCCACCGGTGAGGAAGCCGACGTCGAACAGGCTTTTGACATCGGACGGCTTCACTGGCCCATAGGCGACACGGCCGTTTTCCGTCGTCACTTCGACCATAGGCTCGAGGAAATAGGCGCCGCGCGAGCCGTTGCGCACGATCTTGGCTTCGATGCCGCGCTCGGCAAGCTCACTTGCGATCGCCTTGGCGACTTTTTCCGCGCCCAGCGCCAGCGCGCCGGAATCGCCGGGAATATAGATGTGGGGGATCATGAGCGCACCTCGGCAACAATCTCGTCGAGTTTCTCGTCGTCGAGCCGCCCGATCACTTCACCGTCCAGCATTGCGGACGGCGCGCAGGCGCACAGGCCGAGGCAGTATACAGGCTCAAGCGTCACGGAGCCGTCGCGCGTCGTCTCGTGAAAGCCGATGCCAAGCAACTGCTTGAGCTTGGCCGCGACCGCGTCCGAACCCATCGACTGGCAGGCCTCAGCCTGGCAGACTTTCAGCACATGCCGGCCTGCCGGATGGCTGCGATAATCATGGTAGAAGGTGACGACGCCGTGGACTTCCGCGTTGGAAATATTCAGCGCCTCGGCGATGATGGGCAGGGAGTCCTGTGGCACATGGCCGAACTCTTCCTGGATGCCGTGGAGGATCGGCAGCAGCGGGCCTTCCAGCCCCTTCATCTCGTGAATGATCGCCGCAGTGCGCGATGCGATCTCGGTACTTGCAGGCTGCATCGTCATGCAGCGCCCTCCCTGGTCGATAGCGTTTTGTCGCTAAGTGTCTACAAAATCAGAGGAAACCCGCGAAATCAATAAAGCTGTTTCGTTGCTCAATAGAAATCTTCTATCGACCGTCGTCAGCCAGCATTATCTAGCTCAACGGCGGGCGTGGAAATCGTCCGCTAGCGCCATCGCCTCGTCCAGCAGCGCTGAGACCAAAGGTGTGTGCGGTTCGCGCGGCGCGGCCACCAGGCCAACCGTATGGCTGGCGTCCGGTTCGACGATCGGAACGGCCCGGATCGGCTCTGAAAAGCCGAATGTTTCCGCGAGGTTGAGCGGCATGATCGACGACCATTTGCCGGTGCGGATATGCGAAAACAGCACGATCATCGAATTGGATTCGAGCGTCGGCCGCATCTGTACGCCGGCTTCGGCAAGATGCTGGTCGATGATGCGACGGTTCTGCATGTCCGGCGTCAGCAGGCAAAGCGGCAGGCTGCTGAGCTCCGCCCATGTCACTTTGTCGCGATCGGAATAGGGATTTCCGACAGCGGTGATCAGCTGGTAGCGCTCGTCATAGAGCGGAACGCTGGTTACCCGCCCCAGCGGCTCGTTGTCGAGATAGGTGATGCCGGCGTCGATGTCGAAATTGCCGAGCAGCGACAACACCTCGATCGAGGTCCGCGACAATATCGAAAAAGTGACGCCGGGGTGCTTTTCGCGGAACGGCGTCGTCAGGCGCGGCAGCATGGCCAGCGCTGTCGGTATGGCCGCGATGCGAATGCGGCCGGAAAGTCCGTGGCGCGCCGCGCGCATTTCCTCGCGCATGGTGCGGGTGTCGCCAACGATGCGCCGCGCCCAGACCAGAACCTGCTTCCCTTCCGGCGTCAGTCCCTGGAAGCGCGAGCCGCGCAGCACCAGCATGACGCCGAGCTGGCCCTCCAGCTGCTTGATGCCGGCCGACAGCGTCGGCTGGGTGACGCCGCACACTTCCGCGGCCCGGCCAAAGTGCTCTTCCCTGGCGAGCGCGATGAAAAATTCCAGCTTGTCGATCATGCGCGTGAGGCTGCCATAGCCGCGGTCGCCTGTCAGCCCGTCAAAGCGACCGCTTGGTTCTGTCCGAAAACTACATTATCTGAAGCGCCGAACGCCTGAGGAAAAAATCATGCCCGCCGTCCAGAACAATGTCACTAAGGAAATCGTCACCGAACGCCTGAAGACGGTCAATGGGCCGGATTTCACCGGCAATATCGTCGACCTCGGCATGGTCTCGGAAATTTTCATTGCCGACGGCAAGGTCTTCTTCTCGATTACCGTTCCCGCCGCCCGGGCCCAGGAAATGGAGCCGCTGCGCGCTGCCGCCGAACGTGTGGTGAAAGCGATCCCCGGTGTCGTCGGCGCCGTCGTGGCGCTGACCGCCGAGAAGAAGGGCGGCGGCATGGAGGCCCCGGTTCCGGCGCGTCCCGCTCCCAGGCCAGCACCGCCGGCCGCACCAGCCCGGCCAGCGCCGCAGGCACCGGCCTCGCACAGCCAGGGCAAGCGCGGTGTACCCGGCATCGAGGCGATCATCGCCGTCGCCTCCGGAAAGGGCGGCGTCGGCAAGTCGACCACCGCCGTCAACATCGCGCTCGGCCTTGCCGCCAATGGGTTGAGGGTCGGCGTGCTCGATGCCGACATCTATGGGCCGTCGATGCCCAAGCTGCTCAACATTCATGGCCGGCCCCAGACGGTCGACGGCAAGATCCTGAAACCCATGGAGAATTACGGGCTGAAGGTGATGTCCATGGGCTTCCTCGTCGATGAGGAAACGCCGATGATCTGGCGCGGGCCGATGGTGATGTCGGCGCTCACGCAGATGCTGCGCGAGGTCGAATGGGGTCCGCTGGATGTGCTCGTCGTCGACATGCCTCCGGGCACGGGTGACGCCCAGCTGACCATGGCCCAGCAGGTGCCGCTGGCCGGCGCGGTCATCGTCTCGACGCCGCAGGATCTGGCGCTGATCGATGCGCGCAAGGGGCTCAACATGTTCAAGAAGGTTGACGTGCCGCTGCTCGGCATCGTCGAGAACATGAGCTATTTCATCGCTCCAGACACCGGCAAGCGCTACGACATTTTTGGTCACGGCGGCGCCCGCCGCGAGGCCGAGCGTCTCGGCGTCACCTTCCTCGGCGAAGTGCCGCTCGAAATGGGTATCCGTGAAAGCTCGGATGCCGGTACGCCGGTGGTTGTCTCGAAGCCCGATAGCCCCGAGGCGAAAATCTATCGTGACATCGCTTCGAAGGTCTGGGACCGGGTCAATGAAGAGCGTGGCGCGGCCGAAGCGGCGGTGCCGAGCATCGTGTTCGAGTAACTCCTCAAGGGGCTCAGCCGCCCACTTTCTCGCCAAAGCTCGAAAAGAACTGTCCAGCCAGTTTCTTCGAGGTCGATTCGATCAGCCGGCTGCCCAGTTGGGCGATCTTGCCGCCGACATCGGCCTTGGCCGCGTATTTCAGGATCGTTGCATCCGGCCCATCTGCCGTCAGCGTCACGTCGGCGCCGCCCTTGGCGAAGCCTGCGATGCCGCCCTTGCCTTCGCCCTGGATGGTGTAGGAGTGCGGTGGCTTGAGGTTCTTCAGGGTCACCTCGCCCTTGAACGTCGCCTTGATCGGCCCGATCTTCAGCACCACGGTTGCCGCCATCTCGGTCGGCGAAGTCATTTCCAGGCTCTGGCAGCCGGGAATGGTCGCTTTCAAAACCTCGGGGTCGTTCAGCGCTTCCCACACTTTTTGCAGGGGTGCGGCAATGCGTTCCTCGCCTTCGATCACCAAAGCCATCAAAACCTCCCAGACAAGACTGCTCGAAGGCCTATCGCACGGTTTGGTGCATGTCTATCGCACCAAAGTCCGGTTGCGACCGCGCGTCCCTCTTGCCTGCTTTCGTGCGTTGCCATATCGATTTGTCGTACAAATACGGAGACCACGATGGCAGGCGCCCCCACCAGAAAGAAAAAATTCCGCTCGCAGGAGTGGTTTGATAATCCCGACAATCCGGGAATGACGGCGCTTTATCTAGAGCGCTACCTGAATTACGGGCTGACGCGCGCCGAGCTGATGTCGGGCAAGCCGCTGATCGGCATTGCCCAGACTGGCTCTGACCTATCGCCCTGCAACCGGCATCACATCGAACTGGCCAAGCGCGTTCGCGACGGCATCGTGTCGATGGGCGGCATTCCCTTCGAGTTTCCGTGCCATCCGATCCAGGAGACAGGCAAGCGCCCGACGGCCGCGCTCGACCGCAACCTCGCCTATCTCAGCCTTGTCGAAGTGCTCTATGGTTATCCGCTCGACGGCGTCGTGCTGACCATCGGTTGCGACAAGACGACGCCGGCTCTGCTGATGGCCGCCGCCACCGTCAACATCCCCGCCATCGCCCTGTCGGTCGGCCCAATGCTCAATGGCTGGCACAAGGGCAAGCGCACCGGTTCAGGCACCATCGTCTGGGAATCGCGCCAGCGCCTGTCGGCCGGCGAGATCGGCTATGACGAGTTCATGGATATCGTCGCCTCTTCGGCGCCATCCACCGGCTATTGCAACACCATGGGCACCGCCACCACCATGAATTCGCTGGCCGAGGCGCTTGGCATGCAGTTGCCGGGCTCCGCCGCCATCCCCGCGCCCTATCGCGAGCGCGGTCAGATCGCCTACGAGACGGGCAAGCGCATCGTCGACATGGTGCATGAGGATCTGAAGCCGTCCGACATCATGACTAGGAAGGCCTTCGAGAACGCCATCGTTGTCAATTCGGCCATTGGCGGCTCCACCAACGCACCGATCCACCTTAACGCCATTGCCCGCCATCTCGGCGTGCCGCTCACCAATGACGACTGGCAGAAGATAGGCCTCCACGTGCCGCTCATCGTCAACCTGCAGCCATCGGGCGAATATCTCGGCGAGGATTACCACCATGCCGGTGGCGTGCCGGCTGTCGTGGCCGAGTTGATGAAGGGCGGGTTGTTGCCCTATCCGGAAGCCATGACCGTCAACGGCAAGACGATCGGCGACAATTGCAGCGGCGTCGTCAACGAGAACATCGACGTTATCCGCACGGTCGCCGAGCCGCTGAAGGCGAACGCCGGCTTCATCAACCTCAAGGGCAATCTGTTCGATTCGGCGATCATGAAGACCAGCGGCATCTCGCCCGAATTCCGCGAGCGCTATCTGTCCAACCCGAAGGACCCGGAAGCCTTCGAGGGCAACGCCATGGTCTTTGACGGGCCGGAGGACTACCACGCCCGCATCGACGACCCAGCGCAAGGCATCGACGAACACACCATCTTGTTCATGCGCGGCGCTGGCCCGATCGGCTATCCCGGCGGCGCCGAAGTCGTCAACATGCAGCCGCCGGCCTACCTCATCAAGAAGGGTATCCACGCGCTGGCCTGCATCGGCGACGGTCGCCAATCGGGCACGTCGGGCTCGCCATCCATCCTCAACGCCTCGCCGGAAGCGGCGATCGGCGGCGGCCTGGCCCTGCTCAAGACAGGCGATCGCGTCCGCATCGATCTGAACAAGGCCACCGCCAATATTCTCGTCTCGGACGACGAAATCGCGCGGCGACGCGTCGAACTGCAGAAAGATGGCGGCTATCATTATCCCAAGCACCAGACGCCCTGGCAGGAGATCCAGCGTGGCATGGTCGACCAGTTTTCCGAGGGAATGGTGCTGAAGCCGGCGGTGAAATATCAGGACGTGGCGCATACCAGCGGCATCCCGAGAGACAATCACTAAGCGCGGAATGGAAATCGGCGGCTTGGTGCGAATCAAGCCGCCATCGGATGCCCCGCGTGATCGATGTCGGCATTCGGAATGCATCGTGCCGCCATCAAAGGGTCGAGCGCAGCACGATGCTTGACAAGCGACCGCGAGAATTCCACCATCATGGCAAGGGGTGTATCGCGACGACCCCGTGAGGCGTCAGCCCAACGTTCGCGTCCAGGCTTCTCTTTCAGGAGGTGGACGCCATGCCGTCAACAACCGCTATCACCGTGCCGCAACTGACCCGTCTGGTCGGTCTGCCGGGGGCTCCTGTCATCATCGATGTTCGCATCGATGATGACTACAACGCCGATCCGCGCCTGCTTCCGGCCTCAATCCAGCGTGACTTCAAGGCCATTTCGACCTGGTCGGCTGAGTTCGCCGGCAAGCCAGTGGTGGTCGTCTGCCAGAAAGGTCAAAAGCTCTCGCAGGGCGTGGCCGCATGGCTGCGGCACGAGGGGATCTCCGCCGAATCCCTTGAAGGCGGGTTCGAAGCCTGGCGCGACGGCAAGGGACTTCTGGTTCGCACCGGCAAGATGCCGCCTCGCGATGAAAAGGGCCGCACCGTTTGGGTGACGCGGGCTCGCCCGAAAGTCGATCGTATTGCTTGCCCATGGCTGATCCGGCGTTTCGTTGACCCCGGCGCGGTGTTTCTGTTCGTCGAGCCCGCTGAAGTATTGGCCATTGCCGATCGCTTTCAGGCTGTGCCTTTCGATATCGACGATGTGTTCTGGAGTCACCGTGGCGAGCGCTGCACCTTCGATACGATGATCGAGGAGTTCGGGCTCCAATCCCAGGCGCTCGATCGTCTTGCCACCATTATCCGGGCGGCCGACACCGCAAGCCTGGGCCTGGCTCCCCAAGCAGCCGGATTTCTCGCTGCCTCGCTTGGCCTGTCACGCATGTTCCGCGACGACCTGGAACAGCTGGACGCTGGCATGCTGCTCTACGATGCGTTCTTCCGCTGGTGCCGGGATGCCACGGACGAGACGCACAACTGGCCATCCGGAGGCAAAGTGACATGAACGCCTTGGGCCCGAAAAACGAGGGCGCGATTGTCGACGTGCCGGACGCGCCAACCTTCAACGAAGCGCTGAGGGTCTGGGCGAAAATCGGATTGCTCAGTTTTGGCGGGCCGGCCGGGCAAATAGCGCTCATGCACAAGGAACTGGTCGAGGAGCGGCGTTGGATCGGCGAACAGCGTTTCCTGCATGCCTTGAATTACTGCATGCTGCTGCCCGGTCCCGAGGCCCAGCAACTCGCCATTTACATCGGCTGGCTACTTCACAAGACGGTGGGAGGGCTGGTTGCCGGCATCCTTTTCGTCGCGCCGGGTGCACTCGTCATGCTCACCTTGAGCATGCTTTACGCGTTGTACGGCGATGCCCCTCTCGTCGAGTCGCTGTTTTTCGGCGTGAAGGCGGCCGTGCTTGCCGTCGTGGTCGAGGCGGTGATCCGGATTGGTCGGCGGGCGCTGAAGAACCGTATCATGGTGTCGATCGCGCTTTGCGCTTTCATTGCCATCTACGCTTTGAAGGTGCCGTTCCCACTGATCATCCTCTTCGCCGGGCTGGCAGGTTGGGCCGGAAACCGGTTTGCACCCGCGCTCTTCTCCGGCCAGGCTCACGGCAAGGACAACGCCTTCGATCTCAAGGGCGCGGTTGACGTCATGTTCGAGCGCGGCGAACTGACCCACACCAGGCCGACGAAATGGCATGCGCCGCGAACGATTGCCATCTGGCTGCCGATCTGGCTGGGGCCTGTCTTGCTGGTCTGGTTGCTCACGGGCACCGCAAGTGTCTGGACGCAGATCGGCGGGTTCTTCAGTCTCATGGCGGTGGTCACCTTCGGCGGCGCCTACGCCGTCCTGGCCTATGTGGCGCAGGCTGCTGTCGAGTCTTTTGGCTGGCTTGCCCCCGGTGAAATGGTCGATGGCCTCGGGCTTGCCGAAACCACGCCGGGGCCACTCATTCTGGTCTTGCAGTTTGTCGGCTTCATTGCCGCGTTCCGCCACTCCGGATCACTCAGTCCCGTGCTTGCCGGATCGCTTGGGGCGCTGCTCACCTTGTGGGCAACATTCACACCGTGCTTCTTCTGGATATTCCTGGGCGCGCCCTACATAGAAGCCCTGCGCGGCAACAAGGCATTGTCGGCCGCCCTGGGTGCGATCACTGCCGCCGTCGTGGGCGTCATCGTGAACCTTGCTCTATGGTTCGCCTTGCACGTTGTCTTCCGCGAAGTCCGCGGCATGGGGCTGGGGATGGACGTGCCCGTGCTTTCGTCGATCGACTGGCGAGCAGCACTGCTTTCCTGCGCCGCGATGGTCGCGGTGCTGAAGCTGAAGATCGGCATGCTGCCAACACTTGCGGGGTCGGCCCTGGCTGGTGTCCTGCTATTGGCGGCGAGCGGATAGGCGCGTTGGGGCATTCTTCTTGTGTCCCTTGTGCCGGCTCTCGCTCGAGAAATAGGCGCAGACCGGGATCGTGCACGTTCCTGCCTTTGTATTCCGCGTGCGAACCACATAACTGAGTGGAAAACAGGCAGGACCACTATGGCGAGACGGCGCTCTTCCCTCGGTTTCCTTGGAATGTTCGGCCGTTCGGGCGACCTCAGGCAGCTCGACGATGCCTTGCGTGGCGCTGACCTTCATCCGGCCCTCGTGCCGGAGGGCGTGAAACTCACCATCGTCAATCTGATGAAGGACCACTGGCCGGACGAGCCGCCCTCGCATGCCTACAAGACAGTGGCTCAGCTGTTCAGTTATTGCATTGCCGGGCCGGAGGCTTTCGAGCGGTCCAACGGCCTTCAAAACAGGTTGGACGCGGAGCGCCGGATCGAGGCGGCGCTCGAAACCGGCGACAGTTTCGACGCGCGGATCGTGCTGATGACGCTGCACGCCAAGCTGATCAGTGCCGAAGTCGTCGAGCTATATGGGCTGGGCACGGACTGACCGCTGGGACTGACCGCTGGGATAGGCGTCCTCAGCCGCCCATGCTGCCGCGCGGCAACTGGATAAGATCGCCGAAGCGGGCGCGCAGTTTGTCGTCGAGCAGTTTGGGTATGTGGCGCGGGAAGCGTTCGGCAAGGATGCGTTTCTTCTCGTTGATCGCCCGTTGCACGATGTCGGGTCGGCCTTTCTCGTTCCATTCCTTCGGTGAAAAGCGGTCGCCGACGGCCGGATAGAAATACTCGGTCTGCATCAGCCGCAGGGTCTGCTCATTGCCGAGATAGTGGCCTGGGCCCTTCAGGCAGACATCGGAAATGGTGTCGACCGACAGCGCCTCGTCCGTCACCTCGATGCCGCGCACGCAACGCAGGCAGTGGCCGAGCATGTCGTTGTCGATGATCAGGCTTTCCAGGCAGAAGCCCAGCAGCGAGGCGTGCATGCCCGCCGATTCGTAGACCAGGTTGAGGCCGGACAGGCCCGCCATCACATTGGTAATGCCTTTTTCGTAGCCGGACTGGATGTCCGGCAATTTCGAATCCGTCATGCCGGCGGGTGAACCGCCCGGCAGGTCGTAGAATTGCGCCATTTGCGCGCAGGCCGCGGTCATCATCGCCTGTTCGCCCGAACCTCCCGACATGGCGCCGGTCCTGAGGTCGGAGACAAATGGCCAGGTGCCGAAGA
The DNA here is from genome assembly GCF_020616515.1 of Mesorhizobium sp. PAMC28654. Taxonomy (GTDB): domain Bacteria; phylum Pseudomonadota; class Alphaproteobacteria; order Rhizobiales; family Rhizobiaceae; genus Mesorhizobium. The sequence goes on along the minus strand of NZ_CP085135.1, from coordinate 3,069,188 downwards.
TCGCCGGGTGCCCCGGCTTGATAGCGTTGACATAGATGAGGCCGGCCAGGACTTCGGCCACCGCCTGCACCACGGCTCCCGCAATCGCCGCCGGCGCCGTCGCGCCGGCCTGTCCGACCGAGAGCAAGAGGATCGGGATGCCGCCTTCGACGCAGGCTTCGAGCACGCCGCAGGCGTCCTCGGCGAATTTCATCGGTGGCACGACGAAGGCGTTCGAGTTCGAGACGAAGGGGCGGGCGCGAAAATTCTCCTCGCCGCCGGCAATGGCATAGAGCAGCTCAAGCGCTGGCTTCACGTTCTCGCGCACGGTGAACGATGTGCCGATGTGCTTCGAGGTGCCCGTCACGCAGGCATAGAGCGTGTTGAAATCCATATCGAGTGGATCGGCGATGTCGCGCGCCACCATCGGCCGTTGGAAGAAATGGATGTTGTCGAGCCCCTCGACGATGCGGGCGGCGTCATAGATGTCCTGCAGCCGCGCCTCGCGGTATTCACGCTTCTCGACATCCACCAGATGCACGGCCGCACCCGCCGTGCCGTAATGCACGCGCTTGCCCTGGATGAGCATGTCGTGCTTCGGGTCCTGGCCGTGCAGGGTGAAATTCCTGCCGGCTCGTTTGATCGTGTCGAGCACCAGTGCTCGGGGGAAGCGGATCCGACCGTCGTCCGCGTAGATCGCCCCGGCCTTCTTCAGCGCTTCGATGCAGGAGGGAATGGCGTTGGCGAAGCCGACCGTCTCAAGCAGCGTCAGCACGGCTTCGTGGATGCGCTCGCGATCGTTTTCGCCGAGCGGTCCGTAGCTGCCGCCTTCCAGGCCGGCGCGGACCGGCTGGATATTATCGGTTACCTGCGCGACACCACGTGCTTCCCGCCCACCGGGGCGTCGCGAACGTTGATCCGCGGGTGAATCCTGGGTCCCTAGAGCTGCTGACATGGATGCACTCCGCCTTTAGCTGTGACGCCGGGAGTGGTGGTTGGTCCACCATCGGCCTGCTTCTCCCCTTTGTGTCGCGACTATGCCGCCAGCGTTGGTACAGCCTATGAGCCAACGAGTCCGGTTGCATATGCCAGGGAGCTAAAGGAACCGGAGCCGATCACAAGCGCTCCGGTCGATGGATCAGGCAGCGGCCGGCCGGCGCCCGGCGGCCGTAGCCAGCTCACGAATTCCCGGCTCGATATGCTGCAACGCGATCGACGAGATGCCCAGCCGCATGAAACGCGAGGGCTTTTCGGTACGATCGAAGAACCGATCTCCAGGCTCGATGATGACGCTGCGCGAGGCGGCGGCCTCGGCCAGGCCGCGGGCATCGGTGCCGCGCGGTCCCTCGAGCCAGAGTGAGGTGCCCCCGGCCGAGTCGGTCGAACGCCACTCGGGCAGGAAGGCCGAAATCGCATGGACCAGGCGCTTGCGCCGCTCGTCGAAGGCTGACGACAGCCGCCGCACAAGCGCCTCGTGGTGGCCGAGCGACAGGAACAGCGCGACCGCGCGCTGGTTGTTGGCCGGCGGATGGCGCAGCATGAAACGGCGCAGCGCCCTGAGTTCGGAGATGAGTCCGGCCGAAGCGACGATGTAGCCGAGCCGCAGCCCCGGAGCCAAGGTCTTCGACATCGAGCCGACATAGACGACGCGGCCCGAACGATCGAGGCTCTTCAGCGCCTGCTGTGGCGCCTCGTCCAGAAGCTGGCTGTCATAGCCGTCCTCGATGATGATCTGGTTATAGCGATTGGCGCGTGCCAGCAGGTCCTGCCGCCGCTCCGCCGACAGTGGCACCATGGTCGGGCAATGGTGGCTGGGCGTGACGAAGACAAAGCCGGAATCATTGGCAATGGATGATGTCACGATGCCGGACTGGTCGACGGGGACCGGTTGAATATCGGCGCCCGCCAGCCGGAAGATCGAGCGTGCATCGGGATAGCCGGGGTCTTCCATCGCCACCTTGGAGCCCTTGGTCATCAGCAATGTCGCCAGCATGTACAGGGCGTTCTGCGCGCCCAGCGTCACGATGATCTCGTCGGGATTGGCGAAGATGCCGCGCCGCGGCAAGAGCCGCGCCTGGATCTGTTCGATCAGCAGCGGATCGTCGCGATCGACCATGTCGGACGCCCAGTTGCGGATTTCGAGCACGGCAAGCGCCATGCGGTTGCACTCGCGCCATTCGGCGGTCGGGAACAGCGTCGGATCGAACTGGCCGTAGACGAAGGGGTAGGACGACTTGATCCAGTTCTCGTGCTTGGCTGGCGGCGGCATGTCGCTGGCCGCGATCTGGCGGCGCGCCTTCCAGTCGATCTCGTTGGCCTGGTCGGGCGCCTTCTGGTGCGGCTTTGCCGGCGTTGCCAGCACGTCGGGGTTGACGAAATGGCCGCGCCGTTCGCGCGCCACCAGGAAACCCTGGTCGACAAGCTGCTGGAAGGCCAGCACCACGGTGCCGCGCGCCACGCCCAGTTTCTCGGCCAGGATACGGCAGGATGGCAGCGGCATCGAGGCCGCGATCTGCCGGTCAAGAATTGCGGCCACGATCGCCTGGCGGATCTGCGCCTGCAGGGTTTGGCCGGATTCCGCCGAAATCCGGAATAGGCCGGACCATATGGCCGTGTCGTTTCTCTGTGGCATGGGAGATGTTCCTCGATGGCCAGCTTTTTTCACTTGGCTGGCCCAGTCGAATGTATCGTTGGTACAAGGTGTTGCGCCAATCAATTTTTCTGATCGCTGGGATTTATGCCAGTGATCCTTCGTGGCGCAAATCACGCTTGGCGGTATGTAACGGTTACGTGAGGCCGTGCGTCATTGCTGCGGATTGAAATGAACAATTCGGCTCAATAGTTTGCGCGACGACACGCGCCGGAAACATCCCGCCTGCTATGGTGGTGTCCAAAACCCAGGAGTCCCCGCCAGTGGATCAACCGTCCTTCCAAAAACAGCTCAGCGCCTTGCGAGATCATCGCGCGGCTGCTTCCGGCAGCATGCGCGAGACCTTCGCCGCCGATCCCCAACGTTTCGAGAAATTCTCCGCCTCTGATGGCGATCTGCTGCTCGACTGGTCCAAATGCGCTGTCGATGCGCGGACGATGAGCCTGCTGGAGAAGCTCGCGGCCGCCGCTGATCTCGAAGGCCGGCGCGCCGCGATGTTCGCCGGCAAGAAGATCAACATCACCGAAGACCGCGCCGTTCTGCACACCGCGCTTCGCAACCTGAACGGCAAGGGCATCACGCTCGACGGTCAGGACGTGAAGGCGGAAGTCCTGGCTGTTCTCGACGCGATGAGCGCCTTTGCCGACGCGGTGCGCTCCGGTAAGGCAGCGGGCGCGACCGGCAAGAAGATCACCGACATCGTCAACATCGGCATCGGCGGCTCCGACCTTGGGCCAGCCATGGCGACCTTGGCGCTGGCGCCCTATCACGATGGGCCACGCGCGCATTATGTATCCAACATCGACGGCGCCCACATCCATGACACGCTGAAGGGTCTTTCCGCCGAAACGACATTGTTCATCATCGCCTCGAAGACCTTCACCACGGTCGAGACGATGACCAATGCCGAGACGGCGCGCAAATGGGTGCAGAAGGCGCTCGGCAAGGACGCGGTCGGCAAGCATTTCGCCGCCGTCTCCACCGCGCTCGATCTCGTGGCGAAGTTCGGCATCGCATCGGACCGTGTCTTCGGCTTCTGGGACTGGGTCGGCGGTCGCTATTCAGTCTGGGGCGCCATCGGCCTGCCCGTGATGATCGCCGTTGGCCCGAAGAACTTTCGCGCCTTCCTCAATGGCGCGCATGAGATGGACGAGCATTTCCGCACGGCGCCCATGGCCAAGAACCTGCCGGTGCTGCTGGGGCTGGTCGGCTGGTGGCATCGCGTGATCTGCAAATATCCCGCGCGCGCCGTCATCCCGTACGACCAACGCCTGTCGCGGCTGCCGGCCTACCTGCAGCAGCTCGACATGGAATCGAACGGCAAGAGCGTCACGCTGGATGGCGGCACTGTTGCGACGCCGACCGGCCCGCTGGTCTGGGGCGAACCCGGCACCAACGGCCAGCATGCGTTCTTCCAGCTCCTGCACCAGGGCACCGACGTCATTCCGGTCGAGTTCATCGCGGCGGCCATCGGGCATGAGCCGGACCTCAAGCATCAACACGACCTTTTACTCGCCAATTGCCTGGCACAGTCGGAAGCCTTCATGAAAGGCCGCACGCTGGAGGAAGCCCGTGGCCAGATGCTGGCCAAGGGCATGAAGTCAGCCGATGTCGACAAGATCGCGCCGCACCGCGTCTTCTCCGGCAACCGGCCATCGGTGACGATCCTGTACAGGAAACTCGATCCGCACATGCTCGGACGGCTGATCGCGCTCTATGAGCACCGCGTTTTCGTCGAGGGCACGCTGTTTAATATCAACTCCTTCGACCAGTGGGGCGTCGAGCTCGGCAAGGAACTGGCGACCGGCTTGCTGCCTGTCGTGGAAGGCAAGGAGAGTGCCGCGAAACGGGATGCTTCGACCGCCGGTCTGGTGGGACATATCCACCATTTGAGGGGTTCGGAGTGAAGAGCGTGGCCGACATCAAGGGAATATTGTTCGACAAGGACGGAACGCTTGTCGACTTCAACGCGACGTGGCTTGGCGTCGCCGATTTCATGGCCATGGACGCATCCGAGGGCGATCGCTGGAAAGCCGACAGGCTGCTGGCCGCGGCTGGGTTCGATTTCACCGCCAAACGCTTCAAGCCCGATTCTATCTTTGCCTCCGGCACCAATCTCGACGTCGTCGAGCTCTGGTTCCCGAGACTGTCGGTGGAAGACCAGATGCTCGCAGTCGCCCGCTTCAACGAGATCACCTCGGTGCAGGGGTCGAAGATGGCGGTTGCGCTGCCGGGCGTCGTCGACACGCTTTCCGTGCTGCACAGGAAATCCTACCGGCTTGGCGTTGCCACCAACGATTCGACGAGCGGCGCTGAAAAAACCTTGGTGACGCTGGGCGTATCGCAGCTTTTCGATGCCGCCTATGGCTACGACGCCGTGGCCAATCCCAAGCCCGCGCCGGATACGATCCTCGCCTTCTCGGATCTCACCGGCCTGAAGCCGTCGGCCATCGCCATGGTCGGTGACAACCACCACGATCTCGAAATGGCGCGGGCCGGCGGCTGCGGCCTGGCCATCGGCGTGCTCTCCGGCACCGGCACGCGCGAATCGCTGGCCGAGATTGCCGACGTCATCCTGGATTCGGTTGCCGACCTGCCGGACTTCCTGTCGGCGAGGGTCAAGGAGGCGAGCTGACGGCCAAGGCCGGGGCAAAACGCGAATCCACTTGGGCTTTCTCGCCAATGGCCGGATGGGTGAGAAGGCGATCAGTCAGCTTCCGGGCTGACAATGCGCGAAAGCGGACTTCCAATGTCGCAAAAATCTTTCGCGCAAGTCGGGCTTCTTTAGGTTCTCGTCTGTTCATAGGCCATGAATAGATCGGTTACGAGAACGCCGTTGATCCGCATCCCAGTCAAATCGGCGTCTTTGATGTCTGAATTTGCCAATGTGACATCGCGTATGGTCAATCTCGATAGATTTGCGTTCGTGATGGTGGCTCCGGACAGATTGACGTTGTTAAAGCGCGCGTCTGCAAGGCTGATATCGTCAAAAAGCGCTTCGCTTAAATTGGTGTCGGTGAATTTTGCCTTAGTCAAAACAGCGTAAAATCGTGCGTCTGCGAGGTTTACACCATCGAAATTAGCGCCCGACATATCGGCCCGCTCGTAATGCATTCCCTGCATCTGAGGGCCATCAAATGGGTTGTGTTCTTGGTGATCGCTCATTTGTTCCTCCGGTCGATCATGATTGGGCCCCAAAGAATGCCAGATTGCACAGTCATTTGCGATCGTCGAATCTGAAACTAAAACGAGCCCAGGCCAGTTCTGGCCATGCCGTTTGTCGCGAAATTCCCCAAAACATGCGACAGCTTCGGCCACCTTAGCGTCCGGAATGAGGAACGTCATTCATGCCGACCAGCGGCAGCGAAGGGGTCGAACGGTCATTCAGAATGATTTGTTTTGAGCCGGGCGTCAGCGTCTTCCTGCTCGAACGAGAAGACGCCACTCGGCTTGGTCACAGCACCCTTTGCGTCGCCGAAATCCGGCACCTGATATTCGGCGAGCAACCGCAGCCGCGACAGCGGCAGGTCGTTGCGACGGGGATCGCCGACCAGCACATCGATGCCGGCTGCCATGCAGCGGTCGAGGAATGGGATAACCCGCTCGGCAACCTCGCGGCCGTAGAACACGTCGCCCGCGAGCACGAGGTCGACCGCCGGCGGCGGACCCATGGTGATATCCTTGTCGATAATGGTGATCTCGACGCCGTTGGCCAGGGAATTGAGGCCGATCGCGGCGATGCCGTTGCGATCGATCTCGGCGGCGATCACCGCGCTTGCTCCCGCCTTCGCGGCGGCGATGCCGACAAGGCCCGAGCCGGCGCCGAGGTCGAGAACGCGAAGCCCTGCCACGCTTTCTGGTCGGTCGAGGACATAGCGGGCGAGCACCGCGCCGCCGGCCCATGGATAGGCCCAATAGGGCGGCTGCGGGTCAACCTCTTCATCCTCAGCCTCGACAAGGCGCCTTAGGCCAGTCGCCGGGTGCGCCGTGTAGAGCAGGATCTCAGGCAGCGAGGGAACCGGGGCTATCAGCATGTTCGCCCGGATGAACGCTACAGGGTCGGGGCGGCAAGGCGCATCCGTGGCGGCATCGCCGGCAAGGCCGTCTGCTGTCGTCACTCCCGCAGCGCTCGCCGCAATATCTTGCCGACCGGCGTCTTCGGCAGCTCGGTCCTGAACTCGATGTATCTGGGCCGCTTGTAGCCGGTCAGGTTCTCGCGGCAATAGGCGATAAGCGCCTCGGCGGTCAGTGCCGGGTCCTTCTTGACGACGAACAGTTTCGGCACTTCGCCCGAATGCTCGTCCGGCACACCGATCGCCGCCACCTCGAGCACACCTGGGTGCTGCGCCACGACTTCCTCGAGTTCGTTGGGATAAACGTTGAAGCCGGAGACGAGGATCATGTCCTTCTTGCGGTCGACGATCTTGGTGAAGCCGCGTTCGTCCATGAAGCCCATGTCGCCGGATTTGAAGAAACCGTCCTTGGTCATCACCTTGGCGGTTTCATCCGGGCGGTTCCAGTAGCCCGACATCACCTGCGGGCCCCTGATGCAGATTTCGCCGACCTCGCCCAGCGGCACGTTGTTGCCGTCGTCGTCGCGAATGGCGATCTCGGTCGAGGGCAGCGGCAGGCCGATCGTGCCGGTGAAGCTTCCCGAGCTGAATGTGTTGGCTGTCGCCACAGGCGAGGTTTCCGATAGCCCGTAGCCTTCGGAGATCGAGCAGCCGGTCAACGCCTTCCACCGTTCGGCGACACCCTTCTGCACCGCCATGCCACCGCCCAGCGTCAGGATCAGCGGCTTGAAATCGAGCTTGCGGAAATCCTCGTTGTTGAGCAGCGCGTTGAACAGCGTGTTGAGGCCGGGAAAGATGTGGATCGGGTATTTCTTGAGTTCCTTGACGAAGCCGGGAATGTCGCGCGGATTGGGAATGAGCACATTCTGGGCGCCTTGCTGCATGCCCATCAGCGCGTTCACCGTCAATGCGAAGATATGGTAGAGCGGCAGGGCGCAGACATAGCTGAGATGTGCCGGCTTCGGCTTGAGTGTGTAGGCGTCTTCGACCCACAGCGCGTTCTGCGCCACATTGGACAGGACGTTGCTGTGCAGCAGCGTGGCGCCCTTCGAGACACCGGTGGTGCCGCCCGTGTACTGCAGGAAGGCGACATCGCCAGCGGCGACGCTGGCGGGCGTAAAGCGCATCCCGGCGCCGGCCTTCAGCGCGGCATTGAACTTGATATGGCCGGGCAGCGACCATGCCGGCACCATCTTCTTCACGCGGCGCACGACGAGGTTGACGATCGTGCCTTTCAGGCCACCGAGCATGTCGCCCATCGCGGCGACGACCACATGCTTGACTGGCGTCCTGGCAATGACCGCTTGCAAGGTGTTGGCGAAATTTTCGAGGATGACGATGGCCTGTGCGCCGGAATCCTTGAGCTGGTGCTCCAGCTCGCGCGGCGTGTACAGCGGATTGATGTTGACCACGATATAGCCGGCGCGCAGCACGGCCATCATCGCCACCGGATATTGCAGCACATTCGGCATCATCAGCGCGACGCGCGTGCCCTTCGGCAGCCCCTTGGATTGCAGATAGGCGCCAAAGGCCGCCGACTGCCGCTCGACCTCGGCATAGCTGATGTTCTTGCCCATGCAGGTAAAGGCAGGCCGGTCGGCAAACTGCTTGCAGGAGGCGGCGAGCAGGTCACCGATCGAACTGTAGGACAGGGCGCCGATCTCTGCCGGTATGCCCTTGGGGTAGCTTTTGAGCCACGGCTTGTCCGGCAGTCCGGCGGCCAGCGCCGTCAGGGCTTTCGGCAACTTGGTCGGCGCCGTCGCCGGCGCGGATGCAGCTGAAGCCTTTGCCGGCGCGGCCTCGGCCGCGGGCTTGCCGGCGACTGGTTTGGCTGCTGCCTTTGTCTTCGCCGCTGCAGGCTTTGTACTTGCGTTTGACGGCGCTGCCTTGGGCTTGGACGCAACTGGGTTTTTGACGGAGGATGCCTTTGTGTTTTTGACCGAGGGCGCCTTGGGCATCTTGGCCGCCGCGCCGGAATCCGGGCCGGGTTGGGCCTTCGCCTTGGTCGGGGTCGCTGTCCTGGGTGTCTTTGCCACCTGTCACTCCCTCAGTCGTTCTTGCCGTCTCTTGCCGCGCCCGTCCCCTGATGAAAGAGACGTCCTCCGTCGCGGACCGCGGATTCTCCAAGGAAATCCCGCATGGCACGTATGTATGGTCACTATCGGCGGTGGTGCAAGTCTGCCCCTGCGGCAGGACAGGAAGATTTGCCGTCAAAATCTTTCCGGTGGCGGCGCCTTTCGAGGGCGACTTCCTGCCATGCCGGTGGCGAAGTGGGGTCAGTAGTTCGACGGTTTCGCAACAATGGCGATCAATAAAAAAATGCAGTCGTTAACAATGCCGTGATTGGCAAGTTTTGCTATTTTGTTCTGACTTATCGCCAAAGTCGGGAATTATTTTCCGCTTCCCGTGGGGTAGGCAAACAGGGAGTTCCAAAGCCGGAAAAACGGTGCTTATATGCGCGCTTCGCGAGCCTGATAGAGGGGCTTGGAAGAACATCAGGGAGTGCTCAATGAAAAAGAAACTGACTTTTGCAGCCGCGTTGCTGGCTGCAAGCGTCCTGGGCGGCGTGGCCAACGCGAAAACTCTGGTCTATTGCGCGGAAGCGTCGCCGGAAGGTTTTGATCCGGCACCTTACACCGCGGGACAGACGTTCGACGCGTCCTCGCGTACCGTTTTCAACCGCCTCGTCGAATTCGATCACGGCAAGACCTCGATCTCGCCAGGCCTGGCTGAGAGCTGGACCATCTCCGACGACGGCAAGGAATACACTTTCAAGCTGCGCAAGGGCGTCAAGTTCGCCCCCACTGACTATTTCACGCCGACGCGCGACCTCGATGCCGATGACGTGGTGTTCTCGTTCGTGCGCCAGGTCGACAAGACCGGTCCCTGGTTCCAGTACATTCCAGGCATTGCCTATCAGTATTACAATGATCAGTTCGGCGACAACATCACCAAGGTCGAGAAGGTCGATGACCTGACGGTGAAGTTCACCCTCAAGGAACCGGCAATCACCTTCATCCCGACGCTGGGCATGGATTTCGCCTCGGTCGTCTCCAAGGAATATGCCGACAAGCTGTTGGCCGACAAGACGCCTGAGCTGTTCAACCAAAAGCCGATCGGCACCGGCCCGTTCATCTTCGTCGACTACCAGACCGATGCGGCCATACGCTACAAGGCCAACCCTGATTACTGGGGCGGCAAGCAGAAGATCGACGATCTGGTCTTCGCCATCACCACCGACCCGGCGGTCCGCGCTCAGAAGCTGAAGGCCGGCGAATGCAACATCATGTCCTACCCGGCACCGGCCGATATCGCCGGTCTGCAGGCTGATCCGAACCTGACGGTCGCCGAGCAGGAAGGCCTCAACGTCGGCGCGCTGATGTACAACACCCAGCAGAAGCCGTTCGATGATGTCCGCGTCCGCAAGGCGCTCAACATGGCCATCAACAAGAAGGCCATCATCGACGCCGTGTTCCAGGGCGCTGGCCAGGTGGCCATCAACCCGATCCCGCCGACGATGTGGTCCTACAACAAGGACGTGAAGGACGATCCGTACGATCCGGATGCTGCCAAGAAGCTGCTCGCGGAAGCCGGCGTCAAGGACCTCAAGATGAACGTCTGGGCCATGCCGGTGTCGCGCCCGTACATGCCCAACGCGCGTCGTACCGCCGAACTGATCCAGGCTGACTTCGCCAAGGTCGGCGTCACCGTCAATATCGTCAGCTACGATTGGGGTGAATACCTCAAGCGTGCGTCCGCCGTCGATCACGACGGCGCCGTCATCGTCGGCTGGACCGGCGACAATGGCGATCCGGACAACTTCCTCGGCGTGCTCCTGAGCTGCGCTTCCGTCGGTTCGAACAACCGCGCGGAATGGTGCAACAAGGACTTCGACGCGCTCATCAACAAGGCAAAGACCGTTTCGGATCAGGCCGAGCGCACCAAGCTCTACGAACAGGCACAGGTCATCTTCAAGGAGCAGGCACCCTGGGCGACGCTCGCCCACTCCAAGGTGTTCATGCCGATGCAGAAGACCGTCACCGGCTTTGCGATGGATCCGCTCGGTATCCATCGCTTCGACGGCGTCGATATCGCCGAATAAGGTTCGCGACGGGGGCGGCGCCAGATGGCTCCGCCCCCACTCGCCCGCCATGCTGCGTTATATCCTCGGTAAGCTCGCCCTCATCATCCCGACCTTCGTCGGGATAACCATCCTCGCGTTTGGCTTCGTGCGCATCCTGCCCGGTGATCCGGTGCTGGTGCTTGCGGGCGAACGGGGCCTGTCGCCCGAACGTCACACGGCGCTGATGCATCAGTTCGGCTTCGACCTGCCGATCTGGCAACAATACCTGACCTATCTGACCAACGTCCTCAGCGGTGATTTCGGCACCTCGTTCTCCACCAAGACGCCGGTGCTCAAGGATTTCCTGGTGCGGTTCCCCGCAACGGTCGAACTTGCCATCTTCGCCCTGATCTTTGCGGTCGTCTTCGGCGTCGCCTTCGGCATCTTCGCCGCCATCCGCCGTGGTTCCTGGTTCGATCAGCTGACCATGGGAACGGCGCTTGCCGGCTACTCCATGCCGATCTTCTGGTGGGGGCTGCTGCTGATCATCGTGTTTTCAGGCACGCTGCACTGGACGCCGGTCTCCGGCCGCATCGACCTCCTGTACTTCTTCAAGCCGGTGACCGGCTTCATGACAATCGACTCGCTGATTTCGGGGCAGAAAGGCGCGTTCCGCTCGGCCTTGTCGCATCTCATCCTGCCCACCATCGTGCTCGGCACCATCCCGTTGGCCGTCATCGCCAGGCAGACGCGCTCGGCCATGCTCGAGGTGCTTGGTGAGGATTATGTGCGCACGGCGCGCGCCAAGGGTCTGTCGCCGTTCCGGGTCGTCGGCCTGCATGCTTTCCGCAACGCCCTGATCCCCGTCGTCACCACCATCGGCCTGCAGGTCGGCACGCTGCTCACCGGCGCCATACTGACCGAGAGCATCTTCTCCTGGCCGGGCATCGGCAAATGGATGATCGACGCCATTTCCAAGCGCGACTATTTCACCGTGCAGGGCGGGTTGCTGCTGATCGCATTGATCGTCATGTCCGTGAATCTCATCGTTGACGTGCTCTATGCCGCCATCAATCCACGCATACGGGCCAACTGACATGACCAATGAAGGCCCAGCCGAGATCGAAGCCGCCACCGTCGTCAGGCCACAGGATGCCAGGCTGCAGATGTTCGCGGAATTCTGGCATTATTTCTCCATCAACAAGGGCGCGGTGATCGGTCTCTTCGTCTTCGCGCTGCTGATCCTCATCGCGATCTTCGCACCGCTGCTGGCGCCGCATTCGCCGGACGATCAGTTCCGTGACTTCTTCCTGACGCCGCCGGCTTGGCAGGCGGGCGGCAACGCGCAGTTCCTGCTCGGCACCGACGCCGTGGGCCGCGACATGCTTTCGCGGCTGATCTACGGGTCGCGCTTCTCGCTTGCGATCGGCTTCGTCGTCGTCACCACCGCGCTGATCTCCGGCGTCATCCTCGGTCTGCTCGCCGGCTACTGCCGAGGCTGGGTCGACACGCTGATCATGCGCATCATGGACATTATCCTGGCCTTCCCGTCGCTGCTGCTGGCACTGGTGCTGGTCGCGGTTCTCGGACCCGGCCTCGTCAATGCGATGATCGCCATCGCTTTCGTGCTGCAGCCGCATTTCGCCCGCCTCACCCGCGCCGCCGTGATGGCTGAGAAGACCCGCGAATATGTGGTCTCGGCCAAGGTCGCCGGCGCCGGCCATATCAGGTTGATGCTGGTCACCATCCTGCCCAACTGCATCGCCCCACTGATCGTGCAGGCGACGCTGTCCTTCTCCAACGCCATTCTCGAGGCCGCGGCGCTGGGCTTCCTCGGCATGGGCGCCCAGCCACCGACGCCGGAATGGGGCACGATGCTCGCCGAAGCGCGCGAGTTCATCCTGCGCGCCTGGTGGGTGGTGACATTCCCGGGCCTCGCCATCCTGATCACCGTCTTCGCCATCAACCTGATCGGCGACGGCCTGCGCGACGCGCTCGACCCCAAGCTGAAGAGGTCGTGAGCATGCCTCTGCTCGAGATCAAGAACCTCACCGTTTCCTTCGACACCGCCGCCGGACCGTTCATGGCCGTGCAAGGCATCGACCTCTCGATCGAGCCGCGCGAAGTGCTGGCGATCGTCGGCGAGTCCGGCTCCGGCAAGTCGGTGTCGATGCTGGCTGTGATGGGGCTGCTGCCCAACACCGCGACCGTCAAGGCCGATCGCATGGCCTTCGACGGCGTCGATCTCCTGAAGCTCAGCCCGTCCGAACGGCGCAAGATCGTCGGCAAGGACATCTCGATGATCTTCCAGGAACCGGTCGCCAGCCTCAACCCGTGCTTCACCGTCGGCTTCCAGATCCAGGAGGTATTGCGCTTCCATATGGGCATGAACAGCGCCCAGCAGCGCGCCCGCGCCATCGAACTGATGAAGCTGGTCGGCATTGCCGATCCGGAAGAGCGGCTCAACTCCTATCCGCACCAGATGTCTGGCGGCCAGTGCCAGCGCGTCATGATCGCCATCGCCATTGCCTGCAATCCGAAACTATTGATCGCCGACGAGCCGACCACGGCGCTCGACGTCACCATCCAGAAGCAGATCCTCGATCTTCTGGTTGGCCTGCAGGCCAAGTACGGCATGGGCCTGATTATGATCACCCACAATATGGGCGTGGTGGCCGAGACCGCCGACCGCGTCATCGTCCAGTACAAGGGCCGCAAGATGGAAGAGGCCGACGTGCTGTCGCTGTTTGAATCGCCGAAGAGCAACTACACCCGCGCGCTGCTGTCGGCGCTGCCGGAAAACGCCGTCGGCGACCGCCTGCCGACAGTGTCCGACATGCTGTTCGAACCAGCGCCGCTTGTTGCTGGAGCCGCCTCATGAGCACGACGGTCCTCGAAGGCAAGAACATCGTGCGCGACTACCACATCGGTGGCGGCCTGTTCACCGGGCCGCGAACGGTGCACGCGGTCAAGGGCGTTTCCTTCAAGGTGGAGAAGGGCAAGACGCTGGCCATCGTCGGTGAAAGCGGCTGCGGCAAGTCCACGCTCGCCCGCATCATCACCCTGATCGATCCGGCGACGGCAGGCGAGCTTTTCATCGACGGCAACAAGGTCGATATCGCCAAGAACGGCCTGTCGAAGGAAATGCGCCGCAAGGTGCAGATCGTCTTCCAGAACCCTTACGGCTCGCTCAACCCGCGCCAGAAGATCGGCGACGTGCTGGGTGAACCTCTGCTGATCAACACCAACAAGCCGGCCTCCGAACGGCGCGACCTGGCGATGAAGATGCTGAAGAAGGTCGGCCTCGGTCCTGAACACTACAACCGCTACCCGCACATGTTCTCGGGCGGCCAGCGCCAGCGCATTGCCATCGCCCGCGCGCTGATGCTCAACCCCAGCCTGCTGGTGCTGGATGAACCGGTCTCCGCGCTCGACCTGTCGGTGCAGGCGCAGGTGCTCAACCTGCTCTCCGATCTGCAGGACGAATTCCAGCTGACCTATGTCTTCATCAGCCATGACCTGTCCGTCGTGCGCTACATCGCCGACGACGTGATGGTGATGTATTTCGGCGAGGCGGTCGAATACGGATCGCGCGAGGAGGTCTTCGCTGACCCCAAGCACAGCTATACCAAGACGCTGTTCGCGGCGACTCCACGCGCCGACGTGGCCAGCATCAAGGCGAGGCTGGCCAAGAAGAAAGCCGCCGCCTGAGGCCGCTCGATGCAGCCGTCAGGCCAGCCTTCGTCGACTAAGACAGCTTGGCGATGATGGCGTGCAGCGCTTCGCCGAAACGGTGGATCTCGCCAACCGTGTTGTAATGGACGAGCGAGGCGCGGATGGCGCCGCTGTCCATCGAGAGGTTGAGGCGCTTCATCAGCCTTGGCGCGTACATGTGGCCGTCGCGGATGCCGATCTGCATATCGGCCATTTCCTCGACGATCCGCTGCGGCGACAGCTTGCCGATGTTGAAGCAGAAGGTCGGCACGCGCTCATTGATGCGGGCTTCATCGGCAACGCCGTAGATGGTCGCGCCGCAATCCTTGAGCACGGCGAGCATCTCGCGCGCCAGCACCAGCTCATAGTCGCGGATGGCATTCATGCCGGTGACGATGTTCTCGCGCCGCGAGCGGTTGTTTGCCGGCGCGAGATTGCGGCCGATCAATTCCAGATACTGCACCGCGGCATCCATGCCCGACACGTTCTCATAGATGAAGGTGCCGGCCTCGACCTTGTAAGGCGGCTCGTCGGGGATGAAATCCTCGCGGAAGGTCGGCAACCGCTTCAGCGTTTCGAAGCGGCCCCATAGGAAGCCCATATGCGGCGAGAAATTCTTGTAGCCGGAGCAGACCAGATAGTCGCAATCCCAGGCCTGAACGTCGATCAGCCCGTGCGGTCCGTAATGCACGCAGTCGAGGAACACTTCAGCGCCGGCCGCGTGGGCGATCTTGGCAACGGAAGCGACATCGACGATCGAGCCGATCGAATGCGCCGTCACCGTGCAGGCGACGAGGCGGGTGCGATCGGAGACCAGCGGACGAAGGTCGTCGACATGCAGATTGCCGTCCTCGCGCATGTGCCACCATTTGAACTTGGCGCCGGCCGATTCCAGCGCCAGCCAGGTGGCGATGTTGGCGTCATGGTCCATGTCGGTAATGACGATCTCGTCGCGCTCTCCCAGCATCTGGCCGATGCCGAGGCTGACGAGACGGATGAACGAGGTGGCGTTCATGCCGAAGCAGATTTCCGAGGGGCTGTAGGCGTTGATCAGCAGCGCGACGCTCTCGCGCGCATCGGCGACCGACTGGTCGACGGTGACGCTGCGGCCATAGCGGCCGCCGCGTTGCACATTGTGCGAAACCAGATGGTTGGTCACCGCGTCGAGCACACTCTGCGGGATCTGCGCGCCGGCGGCGTTGTCCAGGAAAATGAAGTCGCCGGCCCTCTGCAGCGCGGGAAACATGGCGCGGATGGTGTCGACGGGAAAGCCGCCGCTGGTGGGTTGGGAATTGCTCAAGGTGGTCTCCTGCGAGGTGCTTTTGCAGATGGGATTGGTGAAGGTCAGCGCGTCTTTTCGGTCTTGAAGCGGCGCTCGAGAACGCTGACCAGGCGGACCATCGGCCAGAGGAAGATGAGATAGACCAGCGCCGCGCCGATCAGCGGCGAGGGATTGGCGTAGAGCGACTGCGCGTTGGTTGCTTCCTTGAGCAGCTCGGGCAGCGCCACGGTGGAGGCGAGTGACGTATCCTTGAACATCGAAACGCAATTGCTGGTCATCGGCGGAATGACCAGGCGGATCGCCTGCGGCAGCACCACCTTGCGCAAGGTCAGCAGGAACGGCAGGCCAAGCGCCTGCGCGGCTTCGAACTGGCCGCGCGGAATGCTTTCGATGCCGGAGCGGAACACCTCGGCTGAATAGGCCGCCATGATGATGGCAAACGCCGTCACCGCGGACGCCCAGGACGACAGGCGTATGCCGAGGAACGGCAGCGCATAATAGATCAGGATCAGCACGACCAGCACCGGCAGGGCGCGGAAGATGTCGATGTAGCCGACAGCCAGCAGCCGGAATGGCTTCGGCGCATAGAGCCGCAGCAGGCTGATCCCCAGGCCGACGGGGATGCCGATGCCGATGCTGAGCAGCCCGAGCAGCAGCGTGTTCAGGAAACCGCGCAGCAGGGCCGGCAGGCTGGACATGATGACATCGGCGTTGAAGAAGGTGTCCAGCAGCGACATGGGAGCATTCCCGAACGTTTGGCGTCCCGCGACGCCAGATGTGAGCATGACTGCGAAAACCAAAATCGGTTTCCGGCAAGGATCATGCGCGAAAATCCAAAGCTACGGCATATTTGCGCGCTCACAAGGACGCGAGGCGCTGCCGTGGAATCGTGCCGGCATGGACAACCGGCACGATTTTAGCAGATTGCCGACTAGGCCTTGGGTAGCGGCATTTCCTTGGCCGTCGAAGAATCGGCGGGTGCGTCGTTGCCGAACCACTTCTTGTGGATCGCGGCCAGCGTGCCATCCTTCTTCATCGCGGTCAGCGCGTCGTTCAGCTTGCCGAGCAGCGGATGGTCCTTGGTCATCATCAGGCCGTACTGTTCGCCGGTTTTGATGCGCTCCTTGACGACCAGATCCTTCATCTTGGTGAAGGCGTATTGCATGCCCGGAATGTCGCTGACGGCGGCATCGACGCGGCCGGCGCTGAGGTCGAGCAGCAGGTTCTGCTGGGTATCGTAGCCCTTCACGTCGCTGAACCCGTCGGCTTCCTGATGCGCCTTGACCCAGGTTTCGCCGGTCGAGCCGGACAGCACGCCGATGATCTTGCCCTTGAGGTCGGCCTCGGCCTTGATCGGGCTGTCGGACTTGGTGGCGATGCCCATGTCGGAATCATAATAGGGCTGGGTGAACGACTGCGACTTCAGCCGCTCCGGCGTGATGGTGATCGACGAGATGGCGACGTCGATGCGCTTCGACGTGGTGGCGGCGAACAGCGCCTGGAACCCGAGATCGGCGATGTCCGTGGTCATGCCGATGCGCTTGGCGGCCTCATTGACGATGTCGACCTCGAAACCCTCGAACGTGCCGCTCTCGTTCTTGAACTCGAAGGGCGGGTTGGTCGGATAGGCGCCGACATTCAGCACGTCCGCCGCATAGGCGGTTGCGGGGCCGGCGGCGATGCCGATTGCGGCGGCAAGAAGAAGCAGGTTGCGACGTGTGAAGTTCATTTTTGTTCCCTCTGGTTGTTGATCGGGCGGGTTGGTCCCGCACGGTTTTTTGCCGCCCCGCTCCCGGCTGGGCGTCAATTCATGGCAGCGCTCATGCGATCGAGCGCGGTTGCTATCTGATCTCGGTCGCGGCAAACGCACATGCGCAGGAAGGCTGCTGAAGAATTTCCGAAGAGATGGCCAGGCGCCAGCCCGACCCGCGCCGTCTCCAGGATTTTCGCGCAGGCCTGTCGCGCATCGCTTTCGCCTTCCATGGCAAAGAACGCATACATGCCGCCGCGCGGTTTCGTGGGCAGCACGATGCCCGGAATCCGCCCAAGCCTGTCATAGGCGAGGTCGAGGCCGGTCTTGATCCTCTGCCGGATCTCCTCGACCAGCGGCTCGCCCTGGCGGATGGCGGCGACAGCGCCGGCCTGGATCGGGGCGGCGGTGCCGCTGTTGACATACTGGGTCATGGCGCCGAGCTGGTCGGCCACACCGGATGGGTGCGTCAGCCAGCCGATGCGCCAGCCGGTCATCGCCCAGGCCTTGGAAAAACTATTGACGGACAGCACCCGGTCTCCGTCCTCGGCGATCTGCAGGATCGAGGGGGCAACGTTGCCGTCGAAATAGAGCCGACCATAGACCTCGTCGGAGATGATCCAGATACCGGTGCGCCTGCTGAACTCGAGCAGGGCCTGCATCTCCT
This sequence comes from Mesorhizobium sp. PAMC28654, assembly GCF_020616515.1. GTDB lineage: Bacteria > Pseudomonadota > Alphaproteobacteria > Rhizobiales > Rhizobiaceae > Mesorhizobium. The sequence continues at coordinate 3,051,010 of NZ_CP085135.1, read as the reverse complement.
GGCGCGACGCGGTCCAGCCGGTCGGGTTGGAAGGCGTCGACAGGAAGATTGCCCGCGTGCGCGCATCACAGGTCGCAAACAGCCGGTCGAGGTCAAGCTGCCAGTCGCCCTTGAAGTCGAGCGAAAACGGACGCGGCTCGCCGCCGATTAGATGGATGGCATTGTGGATGTTGGGCCATTGCGGGGCGACATAGACGACGTTCGTACCGACATCGACGAGCAGTTCCAGCGCCAGATAGAGCGCCTGCATGCCGCCCGGCGTCACCGTGGTGCGTGCAACGGGGATCGAGCGTCCGTGCAGGCGCGTCTGGTACTCCGACAGCGCCTCATTCAGCGGGCCCAGGCCACGCATGTTGGGAACGTAGAACGTCTGGCCGTCATCGAACGCCGCCTTGGCGGCGTCGCGAATGAAGGCGGGCGTCACCATGTCGCCTTCGCCGTACCAAAGCGCGATCACGTCGCCCAGTTCACGGGCGCGCACGGCAAGGTTGGCGATGTTTTCGGTGTGCAGGTCGCGGATTTGGGCGCGGATACCATCGAAGGCATAGCGCGCCATGGACGTTGACTGGGGCGGCATGAACGACAAGTACAAACACCTCTTGATCGCACCCGGGACAGCACGATGCAACCACCGTCAAGCACTTACGGCACGGGAGCCACGATCGTTAGGGAATGCTTATCCAAAGTGCCGGACTTTTCAAGGCAAAAGTTTTAAGCTTAAAAAATTATCGGTGCCCGGCACGCCTAGCTGGCTTTGCCTCGCTCCAGCTCGGCCCGCGCCGCGATGCAGCCGGCGGCAGCGCCCGCCCCAAGGAACATCGCGTCGCTGGCCAGTATGAAAAAGCTTGCGCCGGTGGCCGCCCATCGGCCGACATCGTCAGGCTTCGCGCAGAATATGCCGGCGATCTTGTCGTGCGCGATCGTTGCGCCAATGATCGTGTGGATCGCCTCGGCAAGTCTGCTGGCGCCAGCTGGCCCCAGCGCATCGATCGACACCGAAAGATCTCCGGGGCCGACGAAGATAACGTCGACGCCGTCGACAGCGGCGATTGCCTCGATGTTGGCAAGGCCTTCAGCCGTCTCGACCTGGACCGCCACGACGATCGCTTCATTGGCCGCGGCCAGATAGCTGGGGATGCGATAGCCATAGGCTGCGGCGCGGCCGGGTCCCACGCCTCGCTCACCGTTTGGCGGGTAGCGCGAGGCTTTCACCGCCATGATAGCTTGAGCAGCCGTCGACACGCGCGGGACCAGCACGCCCTGAGCGCCGCTGTCCAGCGCCGCCTGTATAGCTTCAGGCGCATGGCCGGGAACGCGCACCATGGCGGGGACGCGATTGACATCGGCTGCCCGGACCATGTTCTCGATCATGTCCCGGGATATCTGGGCATGCTCCCAGTCGATGCAGAGGAAATCGAGCCCGGACTGTGCCGCCACTTCCACCGCAACGGGATGCGGTATCGAGGCGAATGATCCGACGAGATTGCTCTTGCCCGTGCATTTCTGACGGAAGTCGCTCATGCCGATCCCTTTCTCATCCCGCCTGAATCCATAACCGCAAACGGCGGCCAGGCGAAGCTATTTCAGGCTTGAAATATTTTCTCGTGGCCCTAGCCTGCCGTCATCAGCCCGAGAGTTCGAGACATGATCAAGGCACATCCCCTGCACGGCCCGAACAAACTGAAGCTCGGCGTCTTTTCGACCAATGCCGATGGCGGGCTTGCCATTACCGATGTGCCGGAGCGCTGGACGGCGACATGGCGGGACAATCTGACGGCGGCTCAGATCGCTGACCGTGCCGGCCTGGAGTTCATGCTGCCGATCGCCCGCTGGCGCGGTTTTGGTGGCCGCAACAAGGTGCGGGAATGGTCGTTCGAGACCTTCACCTGGGCCGCCGCTCTTGCCGCCGCCACCGATCGGATCGGCCTGTTCATGACGGTGCACGTGCCGCTGGTGCATCCGCTCTATGCCGCGAAGTCGTTGGCGACGGTCGATCATATCAGCAATGGTCGGGCCGGGCTCAACATCGTCTGCGGCTGGAACCCGAAGGAATTCGGCATGTTCGGCACGCCGCTGGTCGAGAAAGGCTACGACCAGGCGGCGGAATGGATCGAGATCGTTGAGAAACTCTATGCTTCGGACGAGCCGCTCGACTACGAAGGGACCTATTATCGCCTGAAGGAAGCGGTCAGCCGACCGGCCAGTCTGCAGGTTCCACGACCGGTGACCATGAACGCCGCCTTCGGCGGACCGGGCCGCGATTTCGCGTCGGCCAAATGCGACTACCTGTTCACGACCTTTTCGGAAATGGCCGATGCTGGCAAGCATGTCATCGACATACGTGAGCGCGCCGACAAGCACGGGCGCGACGTCGGTGTCTACACAGTGGCGCATGTCGTCTGCCGGGAGACCATGGAAGAGGCGCAAACCTATTATAACAGATATGCCGTTGATATGGCCGACCATGACGCCGTCGATGCCCATATGGCCGGCAAGAAGGAGTTCTCCCAGTCCCACGATACGCATGCCTATGATCGCTATCGCCAGCGTTTTGCCGGCGGCGCCGGCACCTATCCTCTGGTCGGCACACCGGAGACGATCGCTGCCGACATGGCTGCCATAGCCGAACAGGGCTATCAGGGAATTGCGCTGTCCTTCGTGAACTACACTAGGGAATTGCCCTATTTCTGCGACCGCGTGCTGCCGCTGCTGAGGCTGGCCGGGCTTCGCGAATAGATTATTCCAGGAGGACAATTATTCCGGGGATTGGCTATTCCGGAATAACGGCGGTGGCCTGGATTTCGATCTTGGCGCGGTCCTCGACAAGCGACACTACCTGCATGGCGGCCATGGCGGGGTAGTGGCGGCCGATCACGGCGCGATAGGCCTCGCCGAGACCCCTGAGGTTGGCGAGGTATTCGGCCTTGTCGGTAAAATACCAGGTCATCGAGGTAATGTGCTGCGGGCCGGCGCCGGCCTCTGCGAGAACCGCCACCACGTTTTCAAGCGTCTGGCGCACCTGGCCGACGAAATCATCGGTTTCGAACTGGCATTGCCCGTTCCAGCCGATCTGTCCGCCGACGAAGACAAGCTGCCCGCGCGCGGCGACGCCGTTGGCGTAGCCGACTGGTTTCGCCCAGCCTTCCGGCTGCAGGATGGTGTGCATGTCCAGTCTCCCGATTCCCTAAACTCGGTTCGCAATGTCTGCGTTCGAAAACAATCCGGCCTACAAATTCCTCGACACAGGAAGAGGCCTCAGGCCGCTCCCATGACCTGCCTGGCGATCACCACCTTCTGCACGTCCGACGCTCCTTCGTAGATACGCAGCGCGCGGATCTCGCGGTAGAGGCTTTCGACGATATGGCCTTTGCGGACACCGTCGCCGCCATGCAGTTGCACGGCCTTGTCGATCACCTCCTGCGCCTTGTCGGTGGCGAACAGCTTGGCCATCGCCGCCTCGCGGGTGACGCGGGCAGCGCCCATGTCCTTGGTCCAGGCGGCGCGATAGACCAGAAGGGCGGCCGCATCGACATCGAGCGCCATATCGGCGATGTGGCCCTGCACCATCTGCAACTCCGCCATTGGCGCGCCGAACAGTTTTCGCCCGACCACCCTTTTTATGCTCTCGTCCAGCGCACGCCGCGCAAAGCCTAGCGCTGCCGCACCGACGGTCGAGCGGAACACATCGAGCACGGACATGGCGATGCGAAAACCGTCGCCCGGCTTGCCGATCAGCGCGGATGCAGGAACGCGGGCGCCATCGAAGGACAGGCGCGCCAGCGGATGCGGCGCGATCACTTCCAGCCGCTCGGCGATGGTCAGGCCTTTCGTCTCGGCCGGCACGATGAACGCCGAAAGTCCCTTGGCGCCCGGTGCCTCGCCGGTACGGGCAAAGACGATGTAGAGATCGGCGATGCCGCCATTGGAAATCCAGGTCTTCTCGCCATTGAGAACATAGTTGTCGCCGTCGCGGACGGCCGTCATTTCCATGTTGGCGACGTCCGAGCCGGAGCGCGGTTCCGACAGAGCGAAGGCGGAAATCGCCTTGCCCGCGCGGGTCTTGGTCAGCCAGTCCTGCTGGTCACGCGTACCAAACAGGCTGAGCGCACCGGTGCCGAGCCCCTGCATGGCGAAGGCGAAATCGGCCAACCCGTCATGCCGGGCCAGTGTCTCGCGCGTGATGCACAAGGTGCGCACGTCCAGCGGCCCGGGATTGTCGGTGTCGACAGCCGTCGGCTTCAGCCATCCATCCTTGCCGAGCTTTGCCACCAGCTCACGGCAGGCGGCGTCGACATCATGATGGTCGACAGGCAGGTTTGTCGTGCACCATGCGTCCAGCCGCTCGGCCAGTTCGCGATGGCGGTCCTCGAAGAACGGCCAGTTGAGAAAGCTCTTGTCAGCCATCAATTGCCCTCGAACACCGGCTTCTGCTTGTCGACAAAGGCGTTGTAGGCGCGCTCGAAATCGCGGGTCTGCATGCAGATCGCTTGCGCCTGCGCTTCCGCCTCGATCGCCTGGTCGAGACCCATCGACCATTCCTGGTTCAACTGTGTCTTGGTGATACCGTGAGCGAAGGTTGGACCGGAGACGATGCGCGCGGCCATGTCGAGCGCGTCGGCTTCGAGCGCGGCGGCATCAACCAGCCGGTTGTAGAAACCCCAGCGCTCGCCTTCCGCCGCCGTCATTGTGCGGCCGGTGTAGAGCAGTTCGGCGGCGCGGCCCTGGCCGATGATGCGCGGCAGGATCGCGCAGGCGCCCATGTCGCAGCCGGCCAGGCCGACTCGCGTGAACAGGAACGCCGTCTTGGCTTCCGGTGTCGCGATGCGGATGTCCGATGCCATGGCGATGATCGCGCCGGCGCCCACCGCCACGCCGTCGATGGCCGCGATGATCGGCTTGCCGCAATTCAGCATCGCCTTGACGAAATCGCCGGTCATGCGCGTGAAGGCCAGGAGCTCCTTCATGTCCATCCTGACCAGCGGCCCGATGATGTCGTGGACATCGCCGCCGGAGCAGAAATTGCCGCCATTGGGCAGGAACACCACGGCGTCGACGTCGTCGGCGTAGACCAGATCGCGAAACGTATCGCGCAGCTCGGCATAGCTTTCAAAAGTCAGCGGGTTCTTGCGCTCCGGCCGGTCGAGCCGGATCCTAGCGACCTTGCCCTCGACTTGCCAAAGGAAATGCTTCGGCTTCAACCCAGCCATGGCAGTCATTCCCGGCCCTCCCAATTGCTTCGAAAGGATTTGAGCATGCCGCTCAGACCGCGTGCGTCGTCCTCGCTGACATTGCCCAGCAACTCGCTGATCCAGCCTTCGTGCGCGGCGGCGATGATGCCGAACGCCTTCGACCCTTCCTCGGTCAACCGCACCATCGACGTGCGGCGGTCGCCGTTGCGGCGCGCGCGGGCGACAAGTCCCTCAGACACCAGACGGTCGACGATGCCCGTCACATTGCCGTTGGACACCAGCAGGAAGCGTGACAGGTCGCTCATCAGCATACCCTCGGGCGCGCGGTAGAGCGCGGCCATCACATCGAAGCGTGGCAGCGTCGTGTTGAATTCCTGCCTCAGACGTTCGCGCAACTCGGACTCTATTGTGCGCGACGCCCGCAACAGGCGCACCCACAACCGCAGGCGATCCTTGCCGGGGCCGGAGGGGGCGGGGAGAGGACCGGCTACCATGTTTCGCCTCCCGAAATGGAGATTGCCTGTCCGGTGATGGATTGGGCGGCATTGCCGCACAGCCAGAGCACCGCTTCCGCAACCTCCTCCGGCTGGATGAAGCGGCCCTGCGGATTTGTCGAGGCGAGGCTCGCCCGCGCCTGCTCGTCCGAGCGGCCGGTCTTTTCGATGATGCGCTGGATGGAGTCCTCCAGCATCTCGGTTTCGACGAAGCCCGGGCATATGGCATTGACCGTCACGCCGGATTTTGCCGTCTCGGCGGCCAGCGCGCGCATCAGGCCGACAACGCCATGCTTGGCCGCGACATACGGAGCAACATAGGCGTAACCCTTCAGGCCCGCGGTCGAAGCAATGAAAATGATCCGGCCTGTCTTCCGCGCGGCCATGCCGGCCAGCGCCGGCTTCACCGTCAGGAACGAACCGGTCAGGTTGACGTCGAGCGTCCGCTGCCAATCACTGAGCGCGGTTCTGTGCGCTGCTGCGCTGCCGGACATGCCGGCATTGGCGACGACGATGTCGATAGGGCCGCGCGCGGCCTCAGCCGTCTCGTACAGGGCAGCCATTGCCGCCTCGTTGGTGACGTCGGCGGCGACGGCGAAGATGCGGTCGCTTTCATCAACCACCTTGGCGAGCTCGGCTTCGCGGCGGCCGCAGATGGTTACGTCAACGCCCGCATTGGCCAACGCCAGCGCGATTGCACGGCCGACGCCGGAACCACCGCCTGTGACCAGCGCATGCCGGCCCGCGACTGCTGATGCTGCGCTCATACTTTCAGCCCCGCCGCCGCATCGCGCTCGGCCAGCCGATAGAGCTGGTCGCGTCCCGGCAGATAGGGATCAGGCCACTTGACGCCTCGATCGCCGAGCGTCACCGCGGCATGCAGCGTCCAGTAGGGATCAGCGAGATGCGGCCGTGCAAGCGCTACGAGGTCGGCGCGGCCGGCCATCAGGATCGAGTTGACATGGTCCGGCTCATAGATGTTGCCGACTGCCATCGTCGCCATGCCGACCTCGTTGCGGATGCGATCGGAAAACGGCGTCTGGAACATGCGGCCGTAGACAGGCTTTGCCGCCGCCGATGTCTGGCCCGCCGACACGTCGCAGATGTCGACGCCGGCTTCATGCAGCAATCGCGCGATCTCGACCGCGTCGGCTGGCGTCACACCTTCGATGCCGACCCAGTCATTGGCCGAGATGCGCATCGAGATCGGCTTGCCGGCCGGCCAGGCGGCGCGCACGGCGCGGAAGATCTCCAGCGGATAGCGCATCCGGTTTTCGAGCGAGCCGCCATAGGCGTCCGTGCGCTGGTTGGTGACCGGGGTGATGAAGGAGGACAGCAGATAGCCGTGCGCGGCATGGATCTCCAACATGTCGAAGCCGCAACGATCCGCCATCTCGGCCGAAGCCACGAATTGGTCGCGCACCAAATCCATGTCGGCGCGGTCCATCGCCTTCGGAACCTGGTTCTGCGCGGACCATGCCACCGCTGACGCCGACATGATCGGCCAGTTGCCGGAGGTCAGCGGCACGTCGGTGCCCTCCCAGCCGAGCCGGGTCGAACCCTTGGCGCCGGAATGGCCGATCTGGGCGCAGATCTTCGCCTCGGTCTCGGTGTGGACGAAGTCCACCAGCCGCTCCCACGCCACCTCATGTTCGGGCGCGTAAAAGCCCGGGCAGCCGGGCGTGATACGGCCTTCGGGGCTGACGCACGTCATCTCGATATAGACCAGCCCGGCGCCGCCCTTGGCCCGTTCGGCGTAGTGGGTGAAATGCCAGTCTGTCGGGCAGCCATCGACCGCCTTGTACTGCGCCATCGGCGAGACGACGATTCGGTTGTTGAGTGTCATGTCGCGCAACTTGAACGGCGCGAACATCGGCGCACGGCGAAGGCTGTTACCGCCTGCGCCAGCCTGGCGCTGGAACCATTCTTCCGCACCGCCAAGCCATTCGGCATCGCGCAGCCGCAAATTCTCGTGGCTGATGCGCTGCGAGCGGGTCAAAAGCGAATAGTTGAACTGCACCGGATCGAGGCCGAGATAGCGCTCCACCTCCTCGAACCATTCGAGCGAGTTGCGCGCTGCGGACTGCAGCTTCAGCACCTCGGTGCGGCGCGCGTCCTCATATTTGCGGAACGCGGCGTCGAGGTCCGGCTCGGACTCGACATACTCGGCAAGCGCCACCGCACTTTCGAGCGCCAGCTTGGTGCCGGAGCCAATCGAGAAATGCGCCGATGCCGCGGCATCGCCCATCAGCGCCAGGTTCTTGTAGGACCAGCGCTCGCACAGCACGCGCGGGAAATTGATCCAGGCCGAGCCGCGAATGTGGTTGGCATTGGTCATCAGCGCGTGGCCGCCAAGATGTTTTTGGAAGATACGCTCGCAGATCGCGATGGACTCCTGTTGCGTCATCGAACCGAAGCCGAAGGCAGCCCAAGTCTGTTCGCTGCACTCGACGATGAAGGTCGCGGTTTCGCTGTCGAACTGGTAGGCATGCGCCCACACCCAGCCATGCTCGGTCTTCTCGAAGATGAAGGTGAAGGCGTCGTCGAATTTCTGGTTGGTGCCCAGCCACACGAACTTGCATTTGCGGGTGTCGATGTCGGGCTTGAACACGTCGACGAAGGTGTTTCGCGCCCTGGAGTTCAGCCCGTCGGCGGCGACGACCAGATCATACGTCTCCATATAGGGCCGGGGATCGGCGATATCGGTCTCGAAGGAGAGCGTGACGCCCAGTTCGCGCGCGCGCCGCTGCAGCAGTACGAGAAGCCGCTTGCGGCCGATGCCGCAGAAGCCATGCCCTGATGAGACCGTGCGCACGCCGTCATGGATCACGGCGATGTCGTCCCAATAGGCAAAATGCTTCTTGATCCAGACGGCGCTGACCGGATCGTTCTTCGACAGGTTTTCGAGCGTCTCGGCCGACAGCACGACACCCCAGCCGAACGTGTCGTCGGCGCGGTTGCGCTCGAACACCGTCACCTCGTGGGAGGCGTCCCGGAGTTTCATCGAAATGGCAAAGTAGAGGCCGGCAGGTCCGCCGCCGAGAACCGCAACCTTCATCTGTGCGATCTCCTCTTCGCTCGCTGTTGGCAGTATCGCGCCGAGGATAATTTATTTCAAGCTTAAAGTTTCATATTGGAAACGATTCGCTTCATGGAGGTGTGGCGTGCTTGCGGGTGACCCGCAAGCACGCATGCGCATCACTTTTCCGGGTTCTTCGGGCTCCAGAGCACGGTCTCGGCGCCTTTCTCGTAAGCCATTCCGTTTGGATAGCTGATCGCTTCCAGCTGCAGGCCCCAGGGCGCCTGGAAATAAAGAATGGTCTGGCCGGCGGCCGGTCCTTCGGAAAGCGGAATCGGCCCCATCCTGGTCTTGACCCCCTTCGCATCGAGATAGGCTTTCGCGGCGGCGACATCGTCGACATAGAAGGCGATGTGGAATCCGCCTATGTCGCTGTTGCGCGGCGTCAGGTCTTTCTGATCGGGCGCGGTGTATTTGAACAGCTCGATGTTCGATCCGGTGCCGCAGCGCACCATGGTGATCTGCTCGATCACGGCCTTGGGGTCGACGCCCAGCACATCCTGCATGAATGTGCCCTTGTCGTCGGCGAACGGGCCAAACGACATGGCCTTCTTGCAACCGACCACCTCGGTGAAGAAATCGACCGCCTGCTTCATATCGGGAACCGTGATCCCGGTGTGGTCGTGTCCACGCATGCCGGGTATCGAGCTGGCCATGGCCATCCCGGCGCTGCCCAGGACAGCGGCAACGAGCGTTGCATTTCGGATTGCAGACTTCATCTCAGGTCTCCTCCACTCGCGGGCCTTTTCGATGCTGCACGCCGGGGCCCGCTTTCGGCGTGCGGATGCTTCATGCCGGTGCCTTTGCGATGGGAGAAAGGTCCAGCCAGCCCGGATCGATTTCGGGCAGCGGGATGGCTGATATCAGGTCGCGCGTGTAGTCCTGCCGCGGGTTCTCGAACAAACTGTCGGTGGCGCTGGCTTCGACAATCATGCCCTGGCGCATGACGATCACCTGCCGGCACAGCCGCCGGATCACTGAAAGATCGTGACTGATGAAGGCGACGGTCAGTCCCATCTCGGCCGCGAGCCTTTCCAGCAGCGTCAGGATCTGCGCCTGGGTCGACACGTCGAGGCCGGAGACGATTTCGTCCGCCAGCACGAATTTCGGCGACAGGGCGAGCGCACGCGCAATGCCGACGCGTTGGCGTTGGCCGCCCGACAGTTCATGGCGGTAGCGGCTGGCGAAGTCCTGCGGCAGGCCGACGCGCTGCAGCGCTTCGGCAACACGATCCTTGAGGTTGTCACCAAGGCCGTTCTGCTTCAGCGGCGCGGCGATGATGCTGGCGATGGTGCGGCGCGGATTGAGCGACGACATCGGATCCTGGAAGATCATCTGCAGATCGCGACGCAGTGGCCTAAGCTCTGCTTCCGGCAGATGGGTGATATCGCGGCCGTCGAAGCTGATGCTGCCTGCGCTCGGCTCAAGAAGGCGCACCAGGGCGCGGCCGAGCGTCGACTTGCCGGAACCGGATTCGCCGACGATGCCGGTGACCGATCCCCTGGGCAGATCGAAATCCAGGCCTTTCAGGATTTCGATCATCGGCGCCCGCCCGATCAGCGGCTTGCGCGTCATGTCGGGCAAGGCGACCTTCAGGCCGCGCACGGAAAACAACGGCTCAGCCATGCGGCCGCCTCCACGCCTGGTCGGCAGCTGTGATCTCCGAGGCCAGTCCGGCCAGCACGGCCTCATCCACCGGCTTCAGCGAGGCGAACGGATCGGTGTAGCGTGGCGTCGCGGCCATCAGCGCCCGCGTGTAGGGGTGCCGCGGGGCGGCAAAGAGATCAGCCGTCTCGGCCTCTTCCACCACCTTGCCGGCATAGAGCACCGAAACTTTCTGGCTGATCTTGGCAACGACGCCGAGGTCATGGGTGACGAACAGGATCGCCGTGCCGTGCTCGCGCTGCAATTGCGCGATCAGGCGCAGGATCTGCTTCTGCACGGTGACGTCGAGCGCTGTCGTAGGCTCGTCGGCGACGATCAGCCGTGGCTCGGCGGCGAAGGCGGCGGCGATCAGCACGCGTTGGCGCATGCCGCCGGAAAGCTCGTGCGGATAGCTTTTCAGCACGCGGTCGGGATCGCGGATCTGCACCTCGTCCAGCAACTGGCGGGTGCGCTGGACGGCCCTCTCGCCGCTCCAGCCGAGGATGCGCACCAGCCGGTCGGTCATCTGTGGACCGATGCGCCGCGACGGGTTGAGCGCGGTCAGCGGGTCCTGCGGGATCAGCGCCGTGCGCGCGCCGATCAACGTGCGCCGTGCCTTGGGCTGCAGCTTGCCGAGGTCTTCGCCTTCGAGCAGCATGTCGCCCTCGACGATCCGCACGCTCGACGGCAAGACGCCGAGCACCGCCTTGCCGATCATGGTCTTGCCGGCGCCGCTCTCGCCGACCAGTGCACGCACTTCGCCGGGCTGTACGGAAAGCGATACCGAGCGCAGCACGCGCTGGCCGTTCGGCAACACGGCGCTCAAATCCCTGATGTGGAGGCAAGCGCTCATCGCAGCACCGGATCGAAGCGCGCCCGCAGCGCCTCGCCGAACTGGCTGAACGACAGCACCGTCAGGATCAGCGTGATCAGCGGGAACACCAGCACCCACCACGCCTGATGGATGGATAGCCGGCCCTCGGCGATGATGCCGCCCCAGGTCGGATCATCCGTCGAGATCGACAGGTTGACGAAGGACAGGATCGCCTCGACGATGACGGCGATGCCCATTTCCAGCGACAGAAGCGCCACGATCGAGGGCACGACATTGGGCAGCACTTCGCGCAGCATGATGCCGATGCGGCCATAGCCCGCGATGCGGGCATTCTCGACATAGTCCATCCGCGACTGGCCCATCGCCTCGGCGCGGATGACCCGGCAGAAGCGTGTCCAGTCGATGATGGCGATAGCCAGGATGACCGAGCTCAGGCCCGTGCCAAGCACGGCCACCAGCAGGATGGCGAACAGCACCGGTGGGAAGGCCATCCAGATCTCGACGATGCGTGAGATGATGCGATCGGCCCAGCCGCCGAAATAGCCGGCGATCAGGCCGAGCGTCGAGCCGACCAGACAGGCGGCGATTGCAGCGGCGAAGGCGACGATGAAAGCGATGCGTCCGCCGAAGATCAGCCGGGACAAGAGATCGCGGCCGAGGCTGTCCGTGCCCAGCCAGTAGCCGGGCTCGGCGCCGTTCATCCAGAAGGGAGGCAGCCGCTCCAGCATCAGGTCCTGCGCCAGCGGATCTTGCGCTGCGACCAGCGGCGCGAAGATCGCGGCCAGCAGCGCCGGCAGCAGCCAGCCGCCGGCCAGCCACAGCTTTGCGCTCGAGCCATGTCGTGAAATGCGGCCGTCATCCATGGCGCAGCCTCGGATTGAGCAAGGCATACATCATGTCTACGGCAAGGTTGATCAGCACGAACAGCAGCGCGAAGACCAGCACGATGCCCTGGATCAGCGGCAGATCGCGATTGATGACGGCATCGATCGCCATATTGCCGAGACCTTCATAGGAAAACAGCCGCTCGACGATGACGGTGCCGCCGATGAGGAAGGTGAATTGCACGCCAACCAGGGTAAGCGTCGGCAGGGCGGCATTCTTCAGCGCCTCGCGCAGGATGACCTGCGTTTCCGAAAACCCCTTCACCCGCGCCAGCATGACATAGTCGAGATCGAGCACTTCCTTCAGCGACTGTTTCAACAGCTGCGAGATGATCGCGGCCAGCGGCAGCGCCAAGGCAACCGCCGGCATCAGCATGTGTTTGAGGAGATCCCAGGTCAGGTCGAAGCGCAGCCGAAGCACGCTCTCGAACAGATAGAATTGGGTGACGAAGGGCAGGTCGAGCTGCGGTGACACCCGGCCGGAAATGTCGAAGATAGGCACCAGCACGCCAAACAGCAGGATCAGCACCAGGCCCCACAGGAAATCGGGAATGGACAGCGCCGTCCCGCTGGCGATGTCGATGCCGGCTTCGATCGCCGTGCCGCGTTCTCGCGCGCCGATGATCGCCGTCGTTCCGCCGATCGCAACCGCCATGACAAGGGCGACGATGGCAAGTTCCAGCGTCGCCGGCAGCCGATTGAAGACGAGGCCGAGCACGTTCTGCCGCAGCGAGATCGAGGTGCCGAAATCGCCTCGGACGACGCCGGAAAGCCAGATGAAGAACTGCTGCACGATGGTCTTGTCGAGCCCGTAGAGCGCCCGCAGCCGGGCAATGTCGGCATCCGTCGCGCCGGGTGGCAGCATCATCGCTATGGGATCCCCGGGCGCTACGCGGATCACGACGAACACGACGACGGCCACGCCGAACAGCGTGACCATCATCGTCAGAAGACGGATCAGAAATCTCTGCAGGAGCATGTAAATCTTTGCGGGAGCCCGCTAGCTCCCATGCTTGGTAGAGAATGCGCGCCGTCGCAATCGACGGCGCGCGGCAATTCCAGGCCGATATCAGGCCGGGGTCATCAGGGCCGGCAGCAGCGCGCCGGAAAGATGCTGGACCACCTTGACCCCTTTGGCATGCACGACCGGCTGCGCGAACTGCAGCAGCGGCAGCACATAGGCCTGCTCGGCGATGTATTTGTCGACCGCCTTCCAGCCGGCGATGCGCTTGGCCTCATCCTTCTCGCCCCACAGCGGACCGATCTTGGCGTCGAGGTCGTCGGTCTTCCAGGACGAATGCGGTGACGGCCCGAACATCGCGAAGCCGGTCGAGGTGGTCGGGTCGCCGATGGCATTGCCCCAATTGTAGAAGGCGGCCGGCGCCAGCTTGTGCGCCGCGCGCAATTCGAAATGCTTGGCGATCTCGTAGACCTCGATCGTCGCCTCGATGCCGACCTTGCGCCACATGCCGACGATCGCCTGCACCATCTCGTAGTCCTTGGGCTTGAAGCCCTTGGTGGTCTGGATGGTGATCTTGGCCGGCTTTTCAGGCGAGTAGCCGGAGGCGGCCAGCAATTCCTTGGCTTTCTCAGGGTTGTGCTCGACCTTGATCGAGGGGTCGTAGGCCGCGTATTCGGGCGTTTCCAGCGTATCGATCGGCTGGCCGTAGCCGCGCAGCAGGCGATCGACCAGAAGCTTCTTGTCGACGGCCATCACCGCTGCCTGGCGGACATTCTTGTCCAGCATGGCGTCCTTGTTGTTGAAGAAGATCATGCCGATGTCCGACACGTTCTTGCAGGTGCCGGCGAGCCCGTCCTTGGCGATCAGCCGGTCATACTCCTCATAGGGGATTTCGAGCGTCACCTGCGAGGATCCCGACTCGATTTCCGCGACTCGGCTCGCCGCATCGGTGACGAACTTGATCGTCACGTTTTCGAAAGCCGGCTTGCCGCCCCAGTAGTTCGGATTGGCCTTCAGCCGCAGGAAGGCGTTACGCTCGAATTTGTCGACCATGTACGGCCCGGTGCCGATCGGCGCTTTCTCAAACCCTTCGGGTCCGACCTTCTCGTAATAGGCCTTCGGCATGACGTAGCCGGTCAGGAACGACATCCACTTGAAATAAACCGGATCGAACTGCACGACATCGCCGGTGATCCTGTTGCCGTCGATCTTGAAGTTATTGACGTTCTTCCAGACGAACTGGATCGGGTTGCCGGTCTTTTCGTCGCCGGCCCGCTGCAGCGACCACACCACGTCCTCGGGCGTGAACGGCGAGCCGTCATGCCAGGTAACGCCCTCGCGAACCGTCATCGTGATCTTGGTCCGGTCTTCGTTCCAGCCCCATTCGGTGAGCAGGCCGGGCGCGAAGGACAGGTCAGGCTTTTGCGGGATGAACTGGTCGAATACCGACTGGTAGAGACCCTGGATCGTCGGGTTGACCGCCGAGGGTCCGGTGGTCGGGTCCCAGGACGGCAGATTGACGTTGTAGGCGATCGTCAGTTCGCCGGCTGCCGCCTTGGCGATCCGCGGCAGGCCGATGGCCGTGGCACCGAGTGCCGCGGCACTGTATCCCAGCAATTCGCGTCTGTTGATTGGCATGGTCGTTCCCCTTGTTGGTTTATTGTCTTTTACGCGGCGTCGTCAGTTCATTGGTCAGGCTCCCTGGGCAGCAGCGCCTTGCCCTCGTTCGCCTCTATGAAATCTTCGGCTCCTACCTCCCGCCAAGCTGCTGCGCGAGCATGAAGCCCGAAGCCGCACCAGTGCCGGCTCCGGGCCAAGTAGCAGCTCCCGTGAGATGCAGATTGCCGACCGGCGTGTTCCAGCCGGCAAAACCGCGCGCCGGGCGAAACAGGAAATTCTGCGCCAGATGATGACTGCCGCAAACCTGGTCGCCGCCGACGAGGTTAGGGTTCTCGCGCTCCAGGTCGACGGGAGAGAATACGGCCTGATCGAGGATTTTCCGCCGAAGACCGGGCGCATAGGTCTCGATGATATCGAGTACCCGCTCGGCATAGCGCACCTTGACCTGATCCCAATGCGCGGGCGCGATCTTGCCGGCGGTATCGCCTGTTATCTCGGCGGGCAGCATGCGCACCTGCACCCAAAGCACATGCTTGCCCATGGGCGCGCGCGACAGGTCGACCGCCGTCGGCTGGCCGACGACCAGCACCGGCTCGTCCGGCAGCATGCCGGCCATGGCCTGCTGATAGGTGCGCGACATGGCGTCGAGCGAAGGCGACAGATGCACGTAGGCGAACTGCCGGAGCTCAGGCCCGGCGCGCCAGTCTGGCAGGTCGTCGAGCGCCAGATGGATCATCATCGTGCCCGGCGCATGGCGGAATTTTAGCATCGCCGCATCGAAGCCGGCGTCGCCGGACCCGTTGGGCAGCAACTTGCCGGTCAGCGACCCGGGCGCGACGCCGGCAATCACCGCCTTGGTGGCGGTATGCGTTTCGCCCGAAGCAAGCCGCACCCCGGTCGCCTTGCCGGCGGAAACCGTGATCTCGGCCACTTCCGCTCCGGTGATGATCTTGCCGCCGGCAGCCGTAACCATGCCCGACAGCGCGCGAATGATGGTGTCGGCGCCGCCCTTGCCCAGCACCATGCCAAAGCTCTGGTTGGCCATGGATTCCAGATAGGGGAACACGGCACCGCCCGCGATGTCGGGCGCGAAGTCGAGATGCATGCCCCAGGTGGCGAGCGTCGCCCGCACATAGGGCGACTCGAAGTTCTCCTCGAGCCACGCGCGGGGTGAGGAAAGCAGCAAACGGCCGGTGTCGAGCGCGCCGGACATGCCCTTCTTGCGCCACAGGTTCCAGGCGGTGCCGGCAAGCGCGCGGGCGCTCATCGGCGAGCCCAGCAGGCGGAACAGGTGCTCGGCTTCCGCCGGGAAGGCGGCAACCAGTTTGCGCCATGTCGCGGCGTCGGCGGCGGAGAAAGCGGCCATGCGGCTCGCGGTCTTTTCCAGGTCGTTGCTGACGCCGAACCAGCGACCGTCGGGAAAGGCGCTGGCGAAACAGTCGGCGACAGGCGCGAACTCCAGGCCCTGTGCTTTCAATTCATTTGCATATTTCCGGTGGAAGGCCGAGCCGGCAAACAGGCTCAGATTCATCGCACCAAAATCGTGGCGGAAGCCGGGAAGGGTGAATTCGCGGGTCTGGACGGCGCCGCCGATTGTTGCGCTGCGTTCGAAAACCCCGGTTTTCCAGCCCTTGAGCGCCAGATGCGCGGCGCATGCCAGAGTGTTGTGGCCCGCTCCGACAAAGATGGCGTCAAACTCGCTCACGCCTCGTTCCCATTTCCTTTATGCTTAAAGATAATTGCAGATGCATATGTTTTCGTCTAGTAGGATATTAAGGGCCGCAACGAGCCATCAGCATCAGCAAAAAAGAGGGAACAGAGACCATGGACACGCAAAAACTCCTCGGCGAGGTCGCCGGCCAGCTTCTTTCAGGCGCCATCAAGGTGGTCGACCTGTCGGCGCCGCTCGGACCGGATACGCCGCTGATCAAGCTGCCGCCGGAACTTGCAGTCGACACGCCGAAGGTCGAGATCCACAACATCTCCCGTTATGACAAGAATGGTCCGTGGTGGGCGTGGAACTGGCTGAAGCTCGGCGAGCATTCGGGCACGCATTTCGATGCGCCGCAGCATTGGATCAGCGGCAAGGATTATCCGGACGGCGCCACCGACACCATTCCGGCCCAGAACTTCGTCGGCCCGGTCAACGTCATCGACTGCTCGAAGGAAGCCGCCGCCGACCACGATTTCCTGCTCACCGTCGACCACATCAAGGCATGGGAAGCCAAGCATGGCGCCATCAATGCCGGCGAATGGGTGGTGATGCGCACCGACTGGTACAAGCGAAACGGTTCGGAAGCCGAATTCCTCAACGCCAACGAGACCGGGCCGCACACGCCTGGCCCGACGGCGGAAGCCATCCAGTTCCTGATCAGCAAGGACATCAAGGGCTGGGGAAGCGAGACGATCGGCACGGATGCTGGCAAGGCAGGGGGAATGGAACCGCCATTCCCGGCGCACACGCTGATGCACAAGGCCAATCGCTACGGCCTCGCCAGCCTCTGCAATCTCGACCAGCTGCCGCCGAAAGGTGCGATCCTGATCGCGGCACCCCTCAAGATCGAACATGGCACCGGCAGCCCGATCCGCGCGCTGGCACTGGTGTCAAAGCAATAGGGCGAGGTGGGTCTTCGGGAGAAGATCATGCGCGAAGGCGAAACCGTAGTGATGGCGCGGCAACCGTGCAGTGATGGCGCTCTACGGCGCCCCCCTCTGTCCTACCGGACATCTCCCCCTCCAGAGGGGAGATTGGCTGTCACAGCCGGCTTCGCTAATCGTCAACGCTGCAAGGGTGGGCGCGGAGCCGAAGCTGCCGGTCTCCCCCCCGAAGGGGGAGATGTCCGGCAGGACAGAGGGGGGCGCCGTAGAGCGCGACAGACCTCAGGAAACCTCCAATGAACGCGCCCGATCACATCATCGTCGGCAGCGGCATCAACGCGCTGGTCTGCGCGGCGATGCTCGGCGGCAAGGGTGCCAAGGTGCTCATCCTTGAGCGCAACGACCGCATCGGCGGTTGCATGCGCACCGAGGAGATCACCGCGCCCGGCTTTGTCCACGACGTGATGGCGACGACCTTCGTGCTGTTCATCACCTCGCCGGCCTTTGCCGCACTTGGCGCCGACCTCGCCCGGCACGGGCTGGAGTTCTGCCACACCGGCACGCCGACCGGCGTGCTGCGGCCGGATGGCAGCCATGCCGTGCTCCGCACCGACCGCGCCGCCAATGTCACCGCGCTCAATGCGATCGCGGCAGGCGACGGCGATAGCCACGCAGGCGATGTCGGCGGCATCGAGCGCAATGCCGGCCTGTTGTTCGGCCTGCTCGGCGGCAGCCTATGGTCCTATCCGACGATGAAACTCCTGGCGGGCGAAGCGTGGCGGCGTGGCCCGCGCGGCCTTGCCGCCTTTCTGGGCGAAGCGCTGGTGCCGGCGCGCGGCTGGCTGGAAAGCACCTACCGGTCCGAAACCATCCGGGCGCTGTGGGCACCCTGGGTGCTGCATGCCGGACTTGGACCGGAAGATGCCTTTTCCGGCCAGATCGCCAAAGTCATCGCCTTCGCGCTGGAAGCGGCCGGCGCGCCGATCGTCAAGGGCGGAGCCAAGAACCTGCTTGCCGCGTTCGAAGCCTTGATCCGGGAACGCGGCGGCGACATCCGCACCGGCGCCGATGTCGCTTCAATCGTCCAGACTGGTGGCCGCGCCACTGGCGTGCGGTTGGCATCGGGCGAAACGATCGCAGCGAACAAAAGCGTCATCTGCTCGGTCACGCCGACGCAACTCTATGGCCGGCTGCTCGGCAGCGGGGCTCCCAAGGACGATGTCGAAGCGACGCGGAAATATCGCTACGGCAAAGGCAATTTCCAGATCCACTACGCCCTGAGCAAGCCGCCGGCATGGCGCGGCGAAGGGCTGGACAAGGTGGCGCTGCTGCATCTGACGCCGGGGCTCGACGGCGTGTCGAAGGCCTGCAACGAGGCCACGCGTGGCATGCTGCCGGAGGTGCCGACCATCTGTGTCGGCCAGCCGCACGCGCTCGATCCGTCGCGCTGCCCGGAGGGCAAGGCGATCCTGTGGCTGCAACTGCCCGAGGCGCCACGCTTCATCAAGGGCGATGCGGCCGGCACGCTGCAGGCACCGGCTGACGGGCAATGGACCGACGCGCTGCGCGAAGCCTATGCCGATCGTGCCGAAGCGATCCTCGCCAGCCATATCGACGGCTTCAAGGACTGCGTCATCGCGCGCCGCGCCTATTCGCCCGCTGATCTGGAAGCGATGAACATCAATCTGGTTGGCGGCGACCCCTATGGCGGCTCCTCGACCATCGACCAGTCGTTCCTGTGGCGGCCGTTCAAGACCAGCCGCAACCACCAGACCGGCATCAAGGGCCTTTATCATATCGGCGCCTCGACGCATCCGGGCGCGGGCTTGGGCGGTGGCTCCGGCTTTCTGCTGGCGGGGAGGCTGTGATGGAACAGAAGGTTCCGGAAAAGCGCCAGCGCATTTCGACATTGGGGCAGATCGGCCTGCAGCAATTCGCGCCCTATCTGATGAACCGCATCATGGGCCGTTATAACGCCACCTTGCGCGACGATTTCCGCAAGCAGGGCCTGACCATTCCGCAGGTGCGCACGCTCGCTGTGCTGTCGGTCACCGACGGCGTCACCGTCAATGACCTCTCGGTCTACACCGTGATAGAACAGTCAACCTTGAGCCGCACGCTCGACACGCTGGAGGGCCAAGGCCTCGTGCGGCGCGAGCAAGGCGTGACCGACAGCCGCATCCGCCACGTGTTCCTGACCGACGACGGCCGCGCCGAATTCACCCGCGCCTGGCCCGCCATGCATGACGCGTTCGAGGCGATGTTCGACGACGTCGACGACGCCGAATATTCAGCGCTGATAGCGACGCTTTTGAAGATGCTGAAGAACATTCGCAAGCACGACATCTAGATGTACGCGCCGCCGGCTATCCGGCGGCAACGGAAGGAGGCCGAAATGGCCGAACGATCTTTTGCCAAGGAAGTCGAGAAACTACGCCTCGGCGCCGGCGAGGAGTTTGCCGGCGAAGGCATCCTCGCCATCACCAAGGCGTTGCTGCAATGCGGCGTCGGCTATGTCGGCGGCTATCAGGGCGCGCCGATCAGCCATCTGATGGATGTGCTGGCCGATGCGCAGGACATTCTGGGCGAGCTCGGCGTGCATTTCGAGGCCAGCGCTTCGGAAGCCACTGCCACCGCCATGCTGGCCGCCTCGGTGCATTATCCCATCCGTGGCGCGGCAACCTTCAAGTCGACGGTCGGCACCAATGTCGCCTCCGATGCGCTCGCCAACCTGGCTTCCGGCGGCGTCACCGGCGGCGCGCTGATCATCGTTGGCGAGGATTACGGCGAAGGCTCCTCGATCATGCAGGAGCGCAGCCACGCCTTCGCCATGAAGAGCCAGGTCTGGCTGCTCGATCCGCGCCCCAATCTGCCGTCGATCGTAAAGGCGGTGGAGGACGGTTTCGAGCTGTCGGAAATTTCCAACACGCCGGTCATGCTGCAGGTGCGCATCCGCTGCTGCCACGTCCACGGCCATTTCATCGCCAAGGACAACAAGCGGCCGCCCATGACCGTGGCCGATGCGCTGAACGCACCGCGCCGCGACACCGGCCGCATCGTGCTGCCGCCCGCTTCCTTCCTGCATGAGAAGGAAAAGGTGCAGAAGCGCTGGCCGGCGGCGGTGGACTTCATCCGCAAGAACAAGATCAACGAGTTCTTCGGATCGGATCATGGTTCGGTCGGCATCGTCATGCAGGGCGGCATGTACAATTCGGTCATCCGCGCCCTGCAACGCCTCGGCCTTGCCGATACCTATGGCGACACAGATGTGCCGCTCTATGTGCTCAACGCCGTCTATCCGCTGATCGACGATGAATTCCTGTCCTTCTGCGAGGGCAAGCAGTCCGTGCTCGTCGTTGAGGAAGGCCAGCCCAATTATATCGAGCAGGCCTTTGCCTCGATGCTGCACAAGGCCGGGCGCGGCACCAGGCTGGTCGGCAAGGAGCATCTGCCGATGGCCGGCGAATATACCGGCCAGGTCATGCTTGACGGCATCGGCACTTTCCTGCGCGCCGAGGCGCCGCATCTGCTGCCGGGCGAGGTGCGGGCACCCAACAAGATCGGCGACGGCGTCGACACCGCGGACCTGATCAACGTCGTGCCGGGTCGTCCGCCGGGCTTCTGCATCGGTTGTCCGGAGCGGCCGATCTTTGCAGCCACCAAGCTGGTCGAGCAGGAACTAGGCGAGCACCACATCGCTTCCGATATCGGCTGCCATCTGTTCTCGATCATGCCGCCCTTCGAGCTTGGCGCCACCACCATGGGCTACGGGCTGGGGCCGGCTTCCGCCTCGGCGTTCAATTCGCCCGACGCCAAGCGCCGCTCGATCTCCTTCGTCGGCGACGGCGGCTTCTGGCACAACGGCCTGACCTCCTCGATCGGCAATGCGGTGTTCAACAAGAACGACGGTGTCATCGTCATCGTCGACAATTTCTACTCGGCCGCTACCGGCGGCCAGGACATCCTCTCATCGCGCGCCGGCAACAAGACCAAGTCGACCAAGCATCCAATCACCGAGGCGGTGAAGGGCATGGGTGTCAAATGGTTGCGCCATGTCGACCGCACCTATGACGTCACCAAGATGCAGGACATTTTGCGCGAGGCGCTGACGACGGACGAGAAGGGGCCGAAGGTCATCGTCGCCTCGTCCGAATGCATGCTCAACCGGCAGCGCCGTGAAAAGCCGTTGGTCGACAAGGCGATCAAAGGCGGCGAGCGTGTGGTCAAGCCCAAATTCGGCGTCGATGAGGACATCTGCACCGGCGACCATGCCTGCATGCGGCTGTCAGGCTGCCCGTCGCTGTCGGTGAAGTCGCTCGACGATCCCTTGCGCGATGATCCGGTGGCACACATCGACCAGAGCTGCGTCGGCTGCGGCAATTGCGGCGAGGTCGCCGATGCGGCGGTGCTGTGCCCGTCCTTCTACCGCGCCGACGTCGTGCACAATCCGAGCCGCTGGGACCGCTTCCTCGAATCCACGCGTCGCGCCACCATCAGCCTGTTGCAGCGCCGCCGCGAAAGCCGGCGCCTGACCTTTGCCAATGCTTGACGCTGTCCCCCCATTTCGCCCCCGGGCCGGGGCTCAGGACGACGAGCGCGTCATCAAGCTCGCCGTGCTGGCGGTCGGCGGCCAGGGCGGTGGCGTGCTGGCCGACTGGATCACCGACGTCGCCGAGCGCAACGGCTACGTGGCGCAATCGACCTCGGTTGCCGGCGTCGCCCAGCGCACCGGCGCCACCATCTATTATATCGAGATGGCCCGCGACACCGGCCGTTTGCCGGTGTTCGCGTTGTCGCCCTCGCAAGGCGACGTCGACATCCTGATCGCGGCGGAACTGATGGAAGCCGGACGCGCCATTATAAGGGGCTTCGTCACGCCCGACCGCACCACGCTGATTGCTTCGTCGCACCGCATCGCCGCCGTGTCGGAAAAGATCGAGCCGGGCGACGGCCGGGCCTCGTCATCAAAGGTGCATGCGACGGCGGAAGCCGCATCGAAACGCTTCATCGCCTTCGACATGGAAAAGATCGCCGCCGACAACGGTTCGATGATCTCGGCCAGCCTGCTTGGCGCGCTGGCGGGTTCCGACGCGCTGCCGTTCACTCGTGGAAGCTATGAGCAGGCGATCAGCGCCGGTGGCAGGGGCGTCAAGGCCAGCCTTGCCGCCTTCGGTGCCGCTTATGATCGCGCACGTGGCACGACGGCGCCGGCATCAAGGGTGGCGGAGCCAGCGATTGGCGATGCCGCCCTGGGAGCGGACGTCAGTGGACCGCAAAACCTGATGCAACGCTGGCAGGCCTTGGCCGCCCACATCGATCTGATGCCCGTGACCGTGCGCGACATGGCGCTCAGGGGCCTGAGAAAGGTCGTCGATTATCAGGATATCACCTATGGGCGCGAGTATCTCGACCGGCTGGACAGCGCCGTCGCGCTGGACAGCCCGGAGCACGCCCATGCGTTGTCCATCGCCGCCGCGAAGCATCTGGCCAACGCCATGTGCTATGACGACATGATCCGTGTCGCCGATCTGAAGACGCGTTCGACGCGTGGCAGGAGGGTGCGCCGCGAGGTCGGTATCAAGGACGGCTCGATCCTGCAGGTGACCGAATATTTCCATCCGCGCATCGAGGAATTCTGCGGCACGCTGCCGGCGGGGCTAGGCAGCTACATCGAGAACCGGCCGAAGCTCGCCGCCTTCCTCGACCGCCGCATCAACCATGGCCGCCGTATCCGTACAGACAGCTTTGCCGGCTTTGCCGCGCTGTGGTTTATCGGCGGCTTGCGCCGCTGGCGCCGCGGTCTGCTGCGCCACAAGGTCGAGGTCGCCCATCTCGATCTCTGGTACGCGCTAGCGCTCGGTCATGTGCCGGCTAATTATGCGCTGGCGGTCGAGATCCTCAACTGCCGCCGGCTGATCAAGGGCTACAGCGACACGCATGTGCGCGGGCAGTCGAAATTCGACCGGGTTCTGTCGGCGCTCGATCTGCTCAAGGGTCGCCCCGACGCCGCCGACTGGATCCGCCGCCTGCGCGAGGCCGCTCTGAAGGACGAGAAGGGCGACATGCTCGACGGCGCGCTGAAGACCGTGGCATCGCTCGGCGAGAGCGCTGCCCGCTAACGAATATGTGATCGGACCATTCACCCGGCATTCAGCCGGCTGGGTGGTATATTATTCTCGGGGTGTGAACCTTGGAGGATACAGTCATGTTCAGATACATTCTGCCCATTGCTACCGCCGCAGGCACGTTGATGCTGTCGAGCGTCGGCTCGCAGGCGCTGCCAATGGCAAAGCCCAGCACCGCTCCGTTGCCAATCGAAAGCGTCGGCTGGAGATGCGGCCCTGGCTGGCACGTGAACCGGTGGGGAAATTGCGTGCCCAACCACCGCGTGATAATTCGGCCGTATCGTTACTACCATCCCGGCTTCCGGCACTATCACCACCACCGCTGGCACCACCGCTACTAGAGCATGATCCCGAAAGGTGGAATCCGGCTTTCTCGAACAAACGGTTCCCGTTTGTCCAGAGATCATGATCAAACAAAAAGATAGAGCCCCATCCCGACTCCATCGGGATGGAACAGGCTCTAGAGCAGAATCTGATCATTCCGGCTCATATCCTGTTGCGGCGAAGTAGTTGGCGCACTCGGTTGGTGTGAAGCAAGGCAGTGCGGCGCTGATGGTATCCCACAATTCCGCGACGGTTCGTGCGGCGGCTTTGCGTAGAATCGATTTCAGCTTGGAAAAGGCGTTCTCGATCGGGTTGAAGTCGGGGGAATAGGGCGGGAGGAACATCATCCTTGCGCCGGTTGCTTCGATCGCCACACGGGCGGCTGCGCTTTTGTGCGCCGGCAGGTTGTCGAGGATCACGACATCGTCGGGCCGCAGCGTCGGCACGAGAACCTGCTCGACATAGGCGACAAACCATTCGCCAGTCATCGGGCCGTCCAGGACCATTGGCGCGGTCATGCCAGTGAGGCGCAGGGCGCCGGTGAACGTCGTCGTCTTCCAATGGCCATGCGGGATTGGCGATCGGCACCGCATCCCGCGCTTCGTGCGCCCCCGCAGTCGAGCCATCTTTGTCGAGGCTCCGGTCTCGTCGATGAAGACCAGATGCTCGGGATCAAGATCGGGCTGGGCGTCGAACCAGGCGTTTCGTCGCGCCGCCACGTCTGGCCGCTCCTGCTCGCTGGCGTGCGCCGTTTTTTTTTTTGAAGGTCATGGAGTGACGATCGAGAAACCGCCAGATCGTGCTCGTCGCAAACGACGCGCCATGCTCCTGTCGCAGCAACTCGGCGAGTTCGACCAGCGTGATGTCCACCCGCCTCTCGATCGCCGCCAGGATGATGTCGCGATACGCTTCAACGCGGTGGGACCGCCTGTCGCCGCCCTGCGGCTTTGCGCAGGTGGCTCCGGTCTCGCGCCATTCCCGGACCCAACGCACCGAGCTTGCCGCCGCCACGCCAAATCGCGCCGCTGCCGCCCGTCGCGACAGGCCGCCATCAACCGCTGCGACCACCCGAGCCCGCAAATCTTCCGATAAGGATTTCGCCATGCCATGCCGGCCTCCGAATCCAGCAGATATGCTGAATCAGATTTCCAATCCCAACGAAACCCCTATCGATTCTATCCGCTCGGATTTTGCTCTAGAACGGGTGATCACTGAGCGGATCGACACGGCGTCCGCCCCGGAGCGGTGTGGACGCTTCCGCTAAAGGTGTCGTCCCTGTGACGCCGCCAGCCTTTTTCATGTGATGAGATCGCGCATCGGATTGACCGACGCGGACTCCGGAAACACCTTGTCGCCAAGCACGGCCGCGGAAAGACCGAACTGGTCGGCGAGCAGGCCCTTCAGCACCGCCCTGACATCGCTTGTCGGCGCGAGATCACGTTGCTCATAAAGCTGAGCCGGCTTCAACCCGGGCCAATCGGCGATGACGCGTCCGCCCTTGATCGCGCCGCCCGCCAGTAGTGCCACGGTTCCGGTGCCATGATCGGTGCCGACGGTGCCGTTGATGCGGGCCGTGCGACCGAACTCGGTGATGGCGACGATCGCGGTGTCCTTCCAGCGTTCACCCAGGCCCTTTTCGAATTCCTCGAAGGCGCCGTCGAGACCTCCGAGCAGGCTGGCGAGCCGCCCTGTCGCGCCGCCTTCGTTGACATGCGTGTCCCAGCCATCGAAGGCGAGCGCGGCGACACGCGGCCCATCATCGGCCGCGATCAGCTTGGCGGCGCCTTGCGCGGCCTGCCGCATGCCGGCCGCGCTGTCGAGACCACCCTTGGGCTTCATGGAATCCATCTTGTCGCCCAAGGCCATCTTGTCGGCGTCCAGTCCCCGTTTAAGGGCCACGGCAAGCACTGGATCGCGATGGCTGTAGAGATCGAGCACGCGCGCCGCCAGATTGTCGGAGGGCGCGGGCAGGTATTGCGGCGCCCAGCCGAGCACGGGTGCGGAACCGCGTATCACCAGCGGCGTCGATGGGCCGACGGCGAGCCCTCCAAGCGTTGCGACACGGTCGCCGGACGGCAGGTTTTCGAGCGCCCGGTTGAGCCAGCCGGTTGCAACATGGCCGGGACCGGCAAAGCCGCTTTCCAGCACGTCCTGTCCGTCGAAATGCGAGCGTTCACGATAGCCGGTCGCCGCCGCGTGCACGACAGCAGCCTGCTTGTCCTTGAACAGGCGCGCGAACACCGGCATCGCCGGATTGACCGCGAAGAACCCATCCAGCGGCAGCGCCGCATGCGGACCGGTCAGCGACAGGGCGATGTCGCCGTGCAAGCCCGCATAGTCGGGATCGCCGATCGGGCCGACCGTCGAGAGACCATCGAGCGCCCCGCGCAGCACGATGACGATCAGGCGCGGATCGCGATTGTTGCCGGCGCGGGCAAAGCGCGGCATGTAGGCCCAGGCAAACAGCGCGCCGCCAGTCATCAACATGGCACGGCGGGAGGGATTGGGGATTTCGCACAACAGGCTCATCACATCATCTCCGCTGGGATCATCTTCTTTGAAATTCGGGCGCCATCAGCAGCATCGCCAGCCCTTGCTGCTTGGATTCGGCCTGCGCGATCGCTTGCCTGGTCTCGGGTGAGGCCGAGGGGCCGATGACAGCGTTGAGCGTATCATTGGGATTGCCGATGTTCTTGACCTGGCGGGCCGCCTGCCAGGCGATGTCGAGACGGATCTTCATGCCTTCCGCCGAAGCCCAGGCGTCCGCCTCGTCGGCAAAGCCGTTCGGTCCCGGGGGCTGCCAAAGCGGCTCGCCGAGCGCGTTGAGCCAGCCAAGCGACTGGTTGGGATTGTTTGCCGGATCCGGGCCAGCCGCCCGTCTGATGGCAACAATGAAGTCGGTCGGCGAGCGCATCTTCGCCAGTGGCGTCGACCAGGCCTCCGGCATGTCGATCAGCGTGGCCGCTAGCGCCCGCAAATCGCCGTCGCTTTTGGCGAAGACCTTGGCGAGGCGGGCGATCGCTGCCGGCGGTGGATTGTCGGCGATGAAATGGCGGGCCATCTGGGTGGCGATATGCTGCGCCGTCGCCGGATGGCGGGCAATGTCATTCAGTGCCGCCTCGGCCTGTCCCTGGCCACCGGCGGGATAGGTCTTGCCCAGCAGGACTTCTTCGCTCGGCTCATGCGCGTTGGCATTGAAGACGAAATTGCCTGGCTCGCCCAGCCGCCCGTCGCGCCCGCCGATCATCCAGCCGGTCAGGATACGGGCAAAGCTGGTGACATCGGCCTGGCTGTAGCCGCCGCCAACGCCGAGCGTGTGCAATTCCAGGATTTCGCGGGCGAGGTTTTCGTTGAGGCCGCGCTTGCCGTTGTTCCCCGCGCGGGACTTAGGACCCACCGATTGCTGGTTGTCGAGATAAAACAGCATGGCCGGGTGATGCTCCACCGCCAGGAGCATGTCGGCGAAGCGGCCGAGCACGAAGGGGCGGATGGCCTCCCGCTCGAAAGCGCCGGCGCTGGCCCGAATGATATTATCCTTCGCCACGGAAATACAAAAATGGTTCGACCAGAAATAGACAAGGCGCTCGACGAACCCCACGTCGGCTTTGAGCGCCTTGTCGAAACGCGCCTGGGCTTCCGCCTGGAACAATTTCGCCTCGATGGGCGGTGGGGGAGGAGGCGCGGCGGCGGGTTTGGCGGGAACTATCGCGGGTTTCCCGGACGCAGCGGCCGGTACGGCGGCCGGCGCCAGCGACGGCGCGACAGGCTTGGCCGGCGCCACGGGCGGGAGCATCGCCGGGGCATTCGTCATGGTTGCCTGCCGGGTCAAGCCCGTCGCCATGTCGAGCTTGCGCTGGAAGCTTGCCGCCATGCTGGCCTGGATGGCAGCCGTGCTTCCCAGCAAGCCGGCATAGGCCGGATCGTCGTAGGGGATCATGGCGATGTCGGGCTGCCGGAGTTCCGCCTTCAGATAAGCGCGCGGATCGCCTTTGAGATCGCCTTTGAGTTTGTCCAGGTCGCCGGGCCGTGCTCCGAGCCCGAAGCGGTTGAACACCACAAGAGTCGGATCCGGCCGGGAGTTTGAAGCAGGGGTAGCCAAATCCGGTCTCCGCCATCTGGGCCCTGAAGCATCACACATGGGGCCCACTGGAACAGGCTCTGGGCCGATTCTGGTTAAACAGGAGGTCCGGGTGCCGGCGATCGACCGGCACCCACTATCCAGGCGATACTACCAGCGGTGCCAGCGATGCCACCGGTGATGGGGATGCCCGACGTAGAAGGACGGACCATAGTAGTAGCCGGGATAGACCACCACCCTGCGATAAGGCACGCAGCGCCCCCAGGGGTTGGGGTGCCATCCCGGGCCGCAGCCATAGGCCACGTTCTCGACAAGACCCGCCGCCGGTCCAACCGGCACCAACGGCATGGCCGATGAAGCAGCAACTGTGGTGACCACCCCACCCAACGCGAGGGCGCCGGCGATCGTGTATTTTGCCAAACGTTTCATGAAGGATACTCCAAGGTTTCCGGGTTAGAAAAACAAACCTGAACAATCGAGCGTTCAGGGCAGTTCGTCCCTTCTCCATCATTAAACGGCGCCGCCCAAACTTTCCGTCGGTCGTCATTTTCGATTCCGGCGTATTTTTTTGGGAACAACAGTGCGGACGCCGCTGTGCGCGCCTTCCCGGGAAGGGTAGGCGGCGCAGAGCGATGACAAGCTCTTTCCACTACCCTTGGTGGTCCCCCAGATGATTGTTTTCGGTGACAAGCGACCAACTCTCACGGAATCTTGAACTTTGGGACGGGGAATTGGAGCTATCGTTTGGCATGGCGCGCAAGATAGAAATTCTCAACGCTTGGTGTTGTTGCATGAAGGGAAATCAAAAATTCCTAATTGTTTCGCTAATATTTACGATGCTGATGATTCTTAATGTTTACCGCAGACTAGTTGGTGATGCTCATGGCATGAGCAGCACTGTTCAAATTTCTGCAAATGCACTGTGTGCTTGTTTGTATTTTTATGAATACTTTAGAAGGGTAAGACATTGAGGTCGATATAACCGGGTACCGACAAGAGACTGTTTCATTGCCAACTAGGCAGGCTTCCTGCGGTTGTACGCACTCCGTACCGCGACCTGGCCAAAACATCTTGAAGCCAGTGCGCATCGGAAGCGGCTGTGCACATGGGCGAATTTTCTTGGTGCAAAGGAAGTGGTGCCGCTTAGGTGACTCGAACACCTGACCCCCGCATTACGAATGCGGTGCTCTACCAACTGAGCTAAAGCGGCCCGGGAGGCTGAGACCTCCAAGATGGGCTGGGTGATAGACTCAACCAGCCGCGAATTCAAGATGGGAGTTGGCAATTCGTATCGGCATCGCATTCTCGGTTAAAATAGGCGGGTTGCAGTCGGTCTCTCGGCTTGCCAAGCCAAGGGAGGGCGGAATCGCGAATGCCATGCCGTCCCTCCGATCCGTCATATGCCTCAGAACGGATAATGCTGGCCGGGATCCTCGATCGTCACCCAGCGCAAATCGGTGAACTCGGCGATCGCCGCCTTGCCACCGAAGCGGCCGAAACCGGAACCCTTGACGCCGCCGAACGGCATCTGCGCCTCGTCACCGACAGTCGGACCGTTGATGTGGCAGATACCGGATTCGATTCGCGCCGCCACCGCCAGCGCCCGTCTGATATCCCTGCTGAACACGGCGGAGGACAGGCCGTATTCGGTATCGTTGGCGACACGAACGGCCTCGTCCTCACCTTTCACCCGGACCACCGGCTTGACCGGCCCGAAGGATTCTTCAGCGTAGACCCGCATTGCCGGCGTGACGTGGTCGAGCAGCGTCGCTTCCACAACCGTGCCGCTGCGCTTGCCGCCTGCGACCAGCTTGGCACCCTTGGCGACGGCATCGGCAACCAGTTCCTCCATCTTGTCGGCGGCCTGGCTGCTGATCAGCGATCCCAGCACGACATGGCCGCGTGGGTCGCCGGCCGGCAGTTTGGAGGCGCGGGCCGCGAGCTTGGCCACGAACTCGTCAGCGATCTTTTCGTCGACGATCAACCGCTCGGTCGACATGCAGATCTGCCCCTGATGCATGTAGGCGCCGAAGGTCGCGGCGTTCACCGCGGCATCGATGTCGGCATCGTCCAGCACCAGAAGCGGCGCCTTGCCGCCGAGTTCGAGCAGCGCCGGCTTCAGGTGCCGCCCGGCCAGTTCGGCGATGATCCTGCCGACCTTGGTCGAGCCGGTGAAGTTGATGCGCCGTACCGCCGGATGCGCCACCAGCGCCTCG
The DNA here is from genome assembly GCF_020616515.1 of Mesorhizobium sp. PAMC28654. Taxonomy (GTDB): domain Bacteria; phylum Pseudomonadota; class Alphaproteobacteria; order Rhizobiales; family Rhizobiaceae; genus Mesorhizobium. The sequence continues at coordinate 3,020,963 of NZ_CP085135.1, read as the reverse complement.
ACGATGCTCGCAGCGTCCTTGGGATCATTGGTAACGACATTGATGACGCCCTTGGGCAGGCCAGCTTCGACCAGCACCTGGCCGATCAGCCGATGCGTTCCCGGACACATTTCGGAGGCCTTCAGCACCACCGTATTGCCGCAGGCGATTGCCATCGCCACGGCGCGGGTACCGAGGATGACAGGTGCGTTCCATGGCGCGATGCCAACGCACACGCCAGCCGGCTGGCGGATGCCCATGGCGAGCGTGCCCGGCTTGTCGGAGGGGATGATCTCTCCGGATATCTGCGTCGTCATCGCCGCCGCCTCGCGCAGCATGTTGGCCGCGAGCATGACGTTGAAACCGGCCCAAGGCCCGGTGGCGCCCGTCTCCTCCATCATCAGCCGGGTGAATTCGCCGACCTTCGAGGCCATGATGTCAGCAGCCTTTGACAGCAAGGCGCGGCGTTCGCCCGGTCCGGTCTTGGACCATGCGGGGAAGGCGGCTGCGGCGGCTTCCACGGCGGCATTGGCATCGGCGACACTGGCCGCAGCGGCACGCGTTGCAAGTTTGCCTGTGAATGGGTCCATACGCTCGTAGGAGGCCGAACCGGACGCCTCCCTTTTGTCGCCGTCGATCAGAAGTCCGATATCCATTGTTGTCTCCGTTGCTCCAGCGGGGAGCCATTCTCATTGATTAGAAGCCGAGTACCTCGGCATTGATCGAAGCTTCGAGGCCTCCGTCAACCGGCACATTGGCGCCGTTGACCCAGCGTGCGCCGTCCGAGCACAGGAACAGCACCACCGGTGCTATGTCGCCCGATGTGCCGGCGCGTCCGACGCGGGCGATGTCGCTGTCGACACGGGCGTCGCCGAGCACGGTGCGGAATTGTTTCAGGATCGGCGTTTCGACCGGCCCGGGGCTGACCGCATTGACGCGGATGCCACGGTTCTTGAACAGGTCCTGATGCGCGGCACGAAAGGTCCACAGCAGAAGAAGCTCCTTGGAAACGGGATAGCCTTCCTCGTTCTTGACGGTATGGTCTTCGACCACCTTGGCGACATCCGGAAAACCTTCGATGCCGACCATGGAAGCGGCGCGGTTGAGGTTGGCGCGCCAGCCATAGCCGGCGATTGAAGCGACGTTGACGATTGCGCCACCTTCGCGGAGTTTTGGCGCGAGACCTTCCGAGAGCGCCCGCGGGCCGAAGAAGTTGACGGCGAGCGTCGATACCACGCCGGTGTTGCCGGAAAGACCGGCGACATTGCAGAGCGCATCAATGCGTTGGGGCAGGCGGGCAACGAGATCGTCGACGCCGGCCTTCGACGAGATGTCGGCCTTGACGAAGCTGCCAACCACTGCTGCCGGCTCACGCACATCGACGCCGATCACGTCGGCACCGAGCTGACCGGCGAGTTCCGCCGTGCGCGCACCGATGCCGGAGGCGACGCCGGTGATGAGTATCGTCTTGCCGAAAAGCATGGTCATGCTTTCTCCTGATGCCTTGTGGTTTGCCGCGAGGGCGCTGGGCCGTCATCGCCGGGGCTTGCTGGGTTCGCCGGAAACCGTACACGGTAGCCGACCGGCAGCAGGCGCAGGCCAAAGCGCTCTTCGATCGTCCCCACAGGCCGCGCGGCAGGAAGAGCGAGAACAGCACGGCCGTGGCGCCAAGGCCGACCAGGTACCAGACGCCGGTGCCGCCGAACCATGTTTCGATGAGGAAGAACACCAGCGCACCGAGAATGGCGCCCTCGAACGTGCCGATGCCGCCGACCAGCACCATGAAGATCATGTAGGCGGTCCACTGCACGTTGAAGTAGGTTTTTGGCTGGAAGGTGATGGACGTCGCCAGCCACAGCGCGCCGGCAATGCCGATGCCGAAGGCCGCAAGCACGAACAGCAGCCGCTTGGTGCCGGTGACGCGCACGCCGACCGAGGCGGCGGCATCCTCATTGTCGCGGATCGCGCGGATCGCGGCACCCGTGCTGCCGCGCAGCAGGCCAAACAGGATAGCGAGCAGTGCCGTCATCGACGCCAGCGCCAGCCAATAGATCGTCGCCCGTCTTGTGCCGGCGTCGTAGACGTTGAGCGAAATCAGCGAGGTGCCGGTTTCGCCTTGCACCAGGCGGTCGAGATTGACCAGCAGATGGGTAAGCGCTGCGATCACCCACATGCCGATGGCGAATTCGCCGTTCTTCAGCCGCAGCATGAACAGCGAGAGGGGAATGGACACCACGCCGACGACAATCCCGGACACGAACAGCGAGAGGAAGGGGTTGAGGCCGGCATCGGCCAGCCGGATGGCGAAATAGGCGCCGAGCCCGAAGAACACCTGCTGGCCGACCGAGACCAGTCCGCCGAAGCCAGCCAGCGCGTTCCACATCGCCGCCAGGATCACATAGATGAACAGCGCGGTCATCCGGTCGACCGCGCCGGCCGACAGGAATTGCGGCGCGATCGCCAGCAGCACGATGATCACGGCGACGACAATCGCCGCGACGCGCGAGGTCGCCGTGCCGCGCTCGATGACAGGCATGGTGGCTGGCGCGCTCATGACGCCTTCCCGGATGGCAGGCGCAACAGGCCGCGCAGGCCAAGGCCGGACGCGGAAAGCCGCACGAACAGCACGATGAGGAAAACGGCGTGGCCGCCGATCAGAAAACCTTGCGGATGCACCTGCGCGCCAAGCGTCTGGGCGAGGGCCAGCACGACGCCGCCGATCAGCGTTCCCCACAGCGAGCCGGCGCCGCCGATGACCGCCGCCTCGAATGCAAACAGCAATTGCGGCGCTCCGGCATAGGGATCGAAGGTGGCGCGCATGCCGAGGAACGCCCCGGCAATGCCGACCGTGACCATGGCGATGGATGCGGCGATGGCATTGGCGCGGCGCGCGTCGACGCCGACCAGGCCGGCGGTATCGGGGTCTTCCGATGTCGCGCGGATCGAGCGACCCAGCCGGGTTCGGGTCAGGAACAGCTGCAGCCCGCCAAGCAGGATGACAGAGGTGACAAACATCATCACGGCGAGCTTGCCGACATAGATGCTGCCTGGCCATTCCCAGGAATCATAGGACAGGCTGCCGATATAGGGTGCCAGCGAGCGGGTGTCGGCGCCGAACTGCTCGAACAACAGATTGTCGATGACGATAGCCAGGCCGAAAGTGGTGAGGATCGGCAACAGCGCCCCGCCGCGCGCGCTGCGTTCCAGCAGGAAGCGTTGCAGCGCCCAGCCGATCGCCGCCATCAGGGGCAGCACGATGAGCAGGCCGAGGAATGGCGAGACATGGAAGTGCGAGGCCAGCAGCCACAGCATATAGGCGGAGAACACGGCAAGACTGCCATGGGCGAGATTGATGATGCGCATCACCGAAAACATGAAGGACAGGCCGCAGGCGATGATTGCGTAGTAGCCGCCGAGAAGGATGCCCTGGACGATCTGGTTGCTCACGCCGAGACGCTCCCGGCGCTCGTCTTGTGAAGGCCGAAATAGGCCTCCGTCACATCATCTCGCGACATGCCTTTGCTTGGCCCTTCGAGCGAGACGCGTCCTTCCAGCATGCATATGACCCTGTCCGACACCGACAGTGCGCGATTGAGATCCTGTTCGACGAGGATGATCGTGGTACCCGAGGAGATCAGCGCCTGCAGCGAGGCATAGACGCGGTCGACGATCAAAGGCGACAAACCGAGCGAAACCTCGTCGAGCAGCAGCAGGTCGGGATTGCTCATCAGCGCACGGCCGATCGCCGTCGCCTGCTGCTCGCCGCCCGACAGATGGCCTGTCTTGGCACGACGGCGTGGCTTCAGATTGGGGAACATCTCCAGCACCTTTTCGACGCTCCAGTCGCCCGCCCGGCCGGCTGTCTTGCCGAGCAGAAGGTTCTCCTCGACCGTCATCTGCACGAACAGCTTTCGCCCCTCGGGCACCAGCGCGATGCCCATGCCAACCCGCTTGTGAGATGGCACACCGGAGAGATCCGCGCCGTCGAACAGCACCTGGCCCGCGGCCGGCTGATGGGCACCGGCGATCGCGCGCAGCAGCGTCGTCTTGCCGGCGCCGTTGGCGCCGACCAGCGCCAGCGTCTCGCCGCGTTCGACCTTGAAGCTCACGCCGCGCACTGCTTGCAGAAGGCCGTGCCGGACAACCAGGATCTCGACCGAAAGCAGGCTCATTTCGGGCCTCCGCCGAGATAGGCGCGGATCACCTGAGGATCGGCCATCACAGCTTGCGGCTCGCCGTCGGCGATGATCTTGCCGGCATCCATGCAGATGAGCCGCTCAGCGACCTGCAGCAGGATGTGGACGATATGCTCGATCCAGACGATGCCGATCTTGCGCCGGCGCAATTCCTTGATCGTGTCGACAAGTTCGCCGGCCTCGCCATCGGTCAGCCCGCCGCCAATCTCGTCCAGCAACAGCAGGGTGGGCCGCGCCGCCAGCGACCGCGCCAACTCCAGCCGCTTGCGGTCGAGCAGCCCAAGCGTCTCGGCGCGCCTGTTGGCAACGCCCAGCATGCCGCACAGCTTCAGCGATCCAAGCGCTTCCTCATAGGCTTCGTCGCGGCCGAGGCCGGCGCCATGCGATGCGGCGACGAAGACATTCTCGAAAGTGGTCATGCCGCCGAACGGTTTCGGCACCTGGTGCGTGCGCACCAGCCCGAGGCGGCAGCGCCGTGTTGCCGGAAGCGACGTCACGTCGCCGCCCTTGAAGCTGACCTTGCCCGCGCTTGGCGGAAAGGCGCCGGCGAGCACGCTGAGCCGCGTGGTCTTGCCGGCGCCGTTCGGGCCGACAATGCCGACCGCTTCGTCGGCGGCCATGGCGAAGTCGATGTCATCCAGCACCACCAGCGCGCCGAAGCGCTTGTGAACGCCGGCTGCGGTGAGGATCGCCTGTTGTTGCGGATGGGTCACGAAGCGATCCTCGTCAGCGGTCCATCAGCCGTTGTAAGGCAGGAGCTTGGCCTCGACGGGCACTTTCGGGTCGGTGGCGTTCTCGGTCACCACATAGTCGAGCGGGAACTTGGCTCCTTCCTTCGCCGCCACCCACTGCGTGCCGATGATCGGGCCGGGCGACACGTTGGCCACCGGCCCGCTGGTGAAATCGACCTTGCCGATCATGGTCTCGGTCTTCAGCGTGCTCAGTGCCTTGGCGACGGCCGCCTTGTCCTTGGCGTTGGTGCTGACCTTCAGCGCTTCGAAGCCGGCGTCGAGCAGCGACATCGAGGCGCCAAGCTGCTGCGTCCACTGCTTGCCGCTCGCAGCCTCGTAGCCGTCAGCCAGTTCCGTGCCCGAGACGCCGGTCAGCGGCGATTTGTAGGGGAAGGCCTTGTGCCAATAGGCGGCGCTCGAAATCTTCATGCCGAGATCGCCGAGCGCCTCGATGTCCGACGGGAACAGCCCGGTCTTGGCGACCTGGCAGATCTTGATCTGTCGCGTCAGGCCCTGCTGCGCCGCCTGTCGCCAGAAGGCCGCGAAATCCGGCGGGATCGGGAAGGAGTTGAAGATCTCGACCCCCTCCTGCTTGAACAGCGCGATCTGAGAGGAATAGTCGGTGGTGCCGGTCTCATAGGCGCCGGGATCGATGATGGTGAAACCTTGCTTGGCCAGCAGCGGCGCCAGATTGGCGCGGATGGCGTTGCCGTCGGCATCGTTGGGATACATGACGCCGACCTTCTTGTTGGTCTCGATCAGGTTCCATTGAGAGATGTAGGCCTTGAAGAACTCCCCGACACCAAAGCCGAAATGATAGGTCCACTTGAAAGGCGAGGGCGCGCCGGGCTTGGCGCCGCGGCCGAAATACCACGCTTCCCATGGCATGACCGTCGAGAGGCACGGCACGCCGGCCGCCTCGCAGGCGTCGGCCACGGGATTGATGACCTCGGGCGTGGAGACGGCCAGCATCAGGTCGATGGCCTGGTTGTTGATCAGGTCCTTGGCGAGTTGGCCAGCGCGTGACGGGTCGGACTGCGTGTCCCGGTCGACGATTTCGACGCTGTATTTCTTGCCGCCGATTTCGAGGCCGCCGGCCAGCGCCTTGCGGGCGAGGTCGAGCACATAACCGTCGGTCTGGCCGAAGCCGGCGAGCGGTCCGGTGCGCGGACTGACGAAGCCAACCTTGAGCGTGTCGCCTGCCTGCGCGAAGGCTTTGCGACCACCGAGCACGAGTGCCGCGCCGCCAGCCGCGGACGTCGCGATGAACTGGCGCCGCGAGACGCCGCGAATGATGGATTTGCTCTCGATACCGTCGGTCATGTGAGTCCTCCCTTGTTGGCGACGCCCAAGGCGAACGCCGGTTTGTTCAACGCCTATGCCACCCGGTCGTCGCTGTTGCCGGTCCATGACGACGGCGCAACGCTACGCGGCCGATGCTGGCGAATGGCATGGTTTTGATCCTCCATCGCCACATTGCACCACGGTTTTGGTTCGGTAAAATGATATTTTACGGCGTTTCATTAACCTGAGGGTTATGGAAACGAGTCGTGGCAAGACGCCGCCTTCCATCGCTTCGAGACTGTCGCCGTCGAACCAGGCCGGCCGCGCTCACTTGCCCTGGCTTGCGGCCTCGCGAATGGTCTGGAGAAGGATGGAGAAGGCCGGCGAGGGGGCAATGTCCGTTCGCATCGTCAGGCCGACCGGTCCTTTGGTTTCGTCCGTGTTGACGTTGAGGGCGACGAAGGCGCCGCTGCTGATCTCATTGGCGACGACGCCAGCGGAAATGATCCAGACAGCATTGCTTTGCCGCAGGAAGGCGCGGCCGAAGGAGTCCGAGACGGTTTCGATCTCCGTTGCCGGCGCCGTCATGCCGTTGGTGATGAACAGGCGGTCGACGAAGGGACGGATCACTGATTCCCGCGTTGGCATGAGCACGGGAAATTCATCGAGCCGGGCGAACACGTCCTGGTCCGGCTGCAGCAGCGGGTGTCCAGACCGCACCACGAACAGCACCTGTTCGGAATAGAGATGCTCGAAGAAGAACCCGGTCATGTTTTCTGGCGCCGCAAGCCGCCCGACGACAAGGTCCAGTGCACCCACCCGCAACTGTTCGAGCAGCACCGCGTTCTCGCCGGTGACGATCTTGATCGCGGCCCCCGTGTTCTCCTTGAGGAACAGGCTCATCGCCAGCGGCATCACCCGAGCCGACACCGTCGGCAGCGCGCCGATGCGAATAGGGTGGCGGTTGATGGCCCCGTCCTGCCGGACAGAATCGACCCCGCGCTTCAGCGCGGTGATCGCCGTGCCGGCATGGCCAAGGAAGATCTCGCCCATGCGTGTCACCCGGATGCCGCGCCCATCGCGCTCGACGACGGCGACGCCCAGCGCCTCTTCCAGTTCACGCAAGGTCTTGGTCACCGCCGGTGGGCTGACATGCAGGAAATCGGCCGCCCTGGCCACGCTTCCCTGGCGCGCGACCTCCAGGAATGCCTGGAGGTGCCGGAAGCGGATGCGGCTTTCAGACATGAATTACATAACCCCTGAGTTAACGAAAAGCCGCAAAATATCATTTTACCGAACCAAACGCCTAGTGCAATGTGGCGTTGGAGGATCGAAATCGTGCCATTTCTCAACATTGGCGGCGTCGCGCTGCACCACCGCCATATCAAGGCGAACGGCTATGCGCGCCCGATCGTGTTCATCAATTCGCTCGGCACCGACTTCCGGATCTGGGATGAGGTAGCCTCCGCCCTGAGCGGTGAAATGCCCTTGCTCGTCTACGACAAGCGTGGCCATGGGCTCTCCGACATCGGCGCCGGCATCCGCTCCATCGACGACCATGTCGACGATCTCTCCGGCCTCATCGATCATTTCGGTTTCAGGAATATCGTACTTTGCGGCCTGTCGGTCGGCGGCCTGATCGCGCAAGGCCTGTGTGCCCGGCGCCCTGACATCATCGACGCTCTCATATTGTGCGACACCGCTCACAAGATCGGAACAGCCGACAGCTGGAACACACGCATCGCAACGGTCGAGCGCGACGGCATCCAGGCCGTAGCCGAAGGCGTGCTCAAGGTGTGGTTCACGCCAGCCTTCCATTCCGAGCGTTCAGCCGAGCTTGCCGGCTGCCGCAACATGCTGACCCGGCAAGCGCTCGCCGGTTACATCGGAACTTGCGCCGCGGTTCGCGACGCCGATTTCACCGACGCAGCCAGACGTATCGCGATCCCCACGTTGTGCATCGTCGGCGACCAGGACGGCTCAACGCCGCCCGAGTTGGTCCGCTCGCTGGCCGGCCTCATTCCCGGTGCGCGCTTCGAGATCATTCGCAACGCCGGCCATATTCCCTGCGTCGAGCAACCGGGCGCAATGGTTGCCCTGATCCGCGATTTCCTCGCCTCGCTTCCCTCTGGAACAAAAACTCATGGATGAAGCTCCCCAAAACGCAAACCGATACCAGGCCGGGCTGGCGGTCCGGCGCTCTGTGCTCGGCGATCCGCATGTCGACCGCGCCGAAGCGGTCGCCACGGATTTCGACCAGCCGTTCCAGCAATTGATCACCGAGGCCGCATGGGGCACGGTGTGGGCGCGGCCGGGCTTTACGAAACGCGAACGCTCGATCGTGACCCTGGCGCTGCTGGCGGCACTTGGCCATGACGATGAGGTCGCCATGCATGTGCGCGCCACAGTCAACACCGGCGCGTCGCGCGACGATATCTGCGAGGCGTTCCTGCATGTCGCTATCTATGCCGGCGTGCCGGCCGCCAACCGCGCCTTCAAGATCGCCAAGGAGGTGTTTTCGGACATGGATGGGGGCAAGGCCGGCCATGTCCGCTGACTCCGGTTCGAACCAGAGGCCGGAAACCGGCGCCTTCTTCCAGCGCGACCGGACCTGGCATCCGCCGGCGCTGACGCCTGGCTACAAGAGTTCCGTGCTGCGCTCGCCGCACAAGGCGCTGCTGTCGTTCGACAACACCTTGTCGGAGATCTCCGGTCCGGTTTTCGGTCATGCCATGCTCGGCGAACTGGACGACGACCTGATCCACAATTTCGCCAGGCCGGGCGAGAGCGCCATCGGCGAGCGCATCATCGTATACGGCCGGGTGCTCGATGAACGTGGCATGGGCGTTCCCGGCGTGCTGCTCGAATTCTGGCAGGCCAACGCCGGTGGCCGCTACCGTCACAAGAGGGACGGCTATCTGGCGGCGCTCGACCCGAATTTCGGCGGCTGCGGCCGCGCCATCACCGGCGAGGACGGCGGCTATGCCTTTCGCACGGTCAAGCCTGGTCCCTATCCCTGGCCGAACGGCCCCAATGACTGGCGCCCCGCGCATATCCACTTCTCGGTGTTCGGCCATGGCTTCGCCCAGCGGCTGATCACGCAGATGTATTTCGAGGGCGATCCGCTGATCTGGAAATGCCCTATCGTGCGCGGCATCGCCGACAAGGCGGCCATCGAAGCGCTGACCGCCATCCTCGATACGCAGGCGACGATCCCGATGGATGCGCTCGCCTACAAGTTCGACATCGTGCTGCGCGGGCGACGCTCGTCGCTGTTCGAAAATCGGCCGGAGGGCAATTGATGGCGCAATCCATTAGTCGGCTCAAGGAAAGCCCCTCGCAGACAGCGGGCCCTTACGTCCATATCGGACTGACGCCCAATTTCTGCGGCATAGGTGGCGTCTATGCGAGCGACCTTGGCGCGACCATGGTCAACGACAAGACCAGGGGCGAGCGCATCGGCCTGCGCATCCGTGTGCTTGACGGCACCGGCACGCCGCTCAAGGACGCGCTGATCGAGATCTGGCAGGCGGACAGCGAGGGCCTCTACAATTCGCCGGCCGAATTGCGCGGCACGGCCGATCCGAACTTCTTCGGCTGGGGCCGCTGCCCGACCGACATGGACACCGGCCTTTGCGTGTTCGAGACGATCAAGCCCGGCCGCGTGCCTTTTCGCGATGGGCGCCTGATGGCGCCGCATATCAGTCTCTGGATCGTCGCGCGCGGCATCAATGTCGGCCTGCAGACACGGCTGTATTTCTCCGACGAGGAAAAGGCCAATGCCGAGGATCCGATCCTGGCGCGCATCGAGCATCGCATTCGCGTGCCGACGCTGATCGCCGAGCGCAATGGCGACATCTATGTCTTCGACGTCCATCTCCAGGGGGAGAAGGAAACCGTCTTCTTCGACAGTTAGGAGACCCGGGACATGACCGTATCGCCCTTCGACCATCCGCTGCTTTCCGGCCTTTTCGGCGACGAGGAGACGGCACGGCATTTCTCCGTCGAGGCCGAGATTGCAGCGATGCTGGCCTTCGAGCTGGCGCTGGCTGAGGCAGAGGCCGAAAATGGTATCATCGCCAGCGATGCGGCGGACGCGATCGTGTCAACGCTATCCTCGTTCCGGCCTGATACGGCATTGCTCCGGGCCGGTGTCGCCAAGGACGGTGTGATGGTTCCGGAACTGGTGCGCCAGATCCGCGCGGCGATCGGTGAACGGCATGGCGCTTCCGCTCATTTCGGGGCGACCAGCCAGGATGTCATCGATACGGCCCTGATGCTTCGGTTGAAATCCGTGGTCGAGCACCTCGGCCTGCTTCTGACCGAAAACATCGTGCGGCTTACGGCGCTTGAGGATCGCTTCGGGAGCAGGGGGCTGACCGGCATGACCCGGATGCAGCCGGCGATCCCCATTCGGGTGTCGGACCGCGTCAATGCGTGGCGAGCACCGTTGCAACGGCATCGGGAAAGATTGGTCGAACAGTCCGCACGCTTGCTGGTGGTGCAGTTCGGCGGTGCCGCCGGCACACTGGAAAAGTTGGGCGACAAGGGGCCGTTGGTACGCGCCGCGCTTGCCGTCAGGCTCGGCCTTGGCGATGCGCCGCAATGGCAAAGCCAGCGCGACGCGCTCGCCGATTTCGCCGGCTGGCTGTCGCTGGTAACCGGCAGTCTCGGCAAGTTCGGCCAGGACATCGCGCTGATGGCGCTGAGTGTCATCGATATCAAACTTTCGGGCGGTGGCGGCTCGTCAGCCATGCCGCACAAGCAGAATCCGGTGAAGGCCGAGGCCCTGGTGGCGCTTGCCCGTTTCAACGCCACGCAAGTGTCCGGCATGCACCAGGCGCTGGTCCACGAGCAGGAGCGGTCGGGCGTGGCGTGGACGCTCGAATGGCTTCTGCTGCCGCAAATGGTCGTCGCGACCGCAGCCTCGTTGCGGCTCGCCGCCGAACTGGCCGGGCAGATCGAAAGCCTGGGACGCTGATGCGCACACACGTCGTCATTGTCGGATCGGGACCATCCGGCTTGCTGCTCGGGCAACTCCTGGCCGGCATTGACGTCGAAACCGTCATTCTCGAACGTTCGAGCCGCGAGCACGTGCTTGGCCGCGTGCGTGCCGGCGTGCTCGAACAGGGCACCGTCGAATTACTTGAAGACGCGGGCGCAGCCACGCGGTTACATGCCGAGGGCCTGCCGCATGGCGGCATTTCGCTCGCCTTTGATGGTCACCTGCACCGTATCGATCTGGCGGCGCTGACCGGTGGCAAGCACGTCACCGTCTATGGCCAGACCGAGGTGACCCATGACCTGATGGACCAGCGCCATGCGGCGGGACTGATTACGATCTACGAGGCGGCGAATGTCGCGCTCCACGATTTCGACGGCGAGGCTCCTTTCGTCACCTACGAAAAGGACGGAGTCTCCCATCGCATCGATTGCGACTTCATCGCCGGCTGCGACGGCTATCATGGCGTCAGCCGAAAATCCGTGCCGCAGCGTGCGCTAAAGACCTTCGAGCGGCAGTACCCGTTCGGTTGGCTGGGTATGCTGGCCGAAGTGCCGCCAGCTGATCACGAATTGGTCTACGCCAACCACAGCAGGGGCTTTGCGCTGTGCTCGATGCGGTCAACGCACCGCAGCCGCTACTATGTGCAATGCTCGCTGGATGACCGTGTCGAGGCGTGGTCCGACGACCGCTTCTGGGATGAACTGCGCAGCCGCCTGCCGGAGCAGACGGCGGCAAGCGTCGTCACCGGACCGTCCTTCGAGAAATCGATCGCGCCGCTGCGCTCCTTCGTTGCCGAGCCGTTGCGCTTCGGCCGGCTTTTCCTGGTTGGCGACGCTGCCCACATCGTGCCGCCGACAGGGGCCAAGGGTCTCAATCTCGCCGCCAGCGATGTGCGCTATCTGTTTGCCGGCTTGCGCGACTTCTACGCCGACAAGTCGGTGGCCGGTATCGAAGCCTATTCCGGCAAGGCGCTGGCGCGGGTCTGGAAGGCCGTGCGTTTTTCCTGGTGGATGACGACGATGCTGCACCGCTTTCCCGACACCGGCGAATTCGGCCAGCGTATCCAGGAAGCCGAACTCGACTACCTCGTGCATTCGCAGGCAGCGTCGACCGCTCTCGCCGAGAACTATGTCGGCCTGCCCTACTGACACTCAGACAGCGCCGCGTCGGTCGTGTTCTACCGGCCCAGAAGGTTGTGTTCGACTGTCCGCAGGTGGGTGAGCATCGCCTTCTTCGCGCCCTCGGGGTCGCGGTGAAACAGGCAATCCAGGATTGCCTGATGCTCGTTGCAATAGACCAAGCGGCGCTCCTCCGAGAATGAGCGCTTCTTCATTTCGAACCAGGGCGACTGGTTGCGGATGGCGCGCATGAGATTGTGGATCTCTTTCAGGAAGTCATTGCGACAACAGGCGAACACCCGGTGATGGAATTCGGCGTCCCAATGCTCGAACTCCGGCATGTCCGTGGCATCGGATGCGGTCTGGTGGGCCTCGCGAACCGCGTTCAATTCCCCCGCGCTGGCGTTTGTCGCGGCAAAGGCAGCGGCTGCCGGTTCGAGCAACTGCCTGATCTCCATCATGTCGGCGGGGCTGGTGCCTTCCATCCGCGTGACCATCGAGGTGATCGACGTCGGATTGGGCGCGGTCAGAAAAGTGCCGCGCCCGACATGCCGGACAACGGTCCCATCATCCTCGAGGAAGCCGACGGCACGGCGCACGGTATTGCGCGCGACGCCGAATTCGACCGCAAGGTCACGCTCCGGCGGCATGCGTCCCAGTTCAAGCCATTCGCCGGATGAGATGCGCTTCCTGAGCACTGTGGCAATGTCGTTGGCGACGATTTTCGGCATTCGGGGCTAGCTTAATCTGATCCAATGTTGAACCAAAAATAGCAAATGATTACGGTTTGGTCCAGCGTTCAGATCGGCTGCATTCATAAATATGTTGGTTTTGTAGAGCTGGGAAACGAAAAATCCCCTTGAAGTATGAACCAATGGGCTATAGCGTGTAGCGAAAGAGCCAGATATGGTTCAAAAAAGGTTCAGGGAGGAAACTGGATGCGGGTCGCGACATTTTCGATCGCGGGTGAGCGCCGTGTGGGTATGGTCGATCTCGACGCCCAGACCGTCGCGCCTTTCGATTTTCCGGTCGAGCGCGCCGAGGCGGGCATCCTGGCGCTCATCGAGCGCAACGGCGTGAGCAATCCACGCACTCTTTCGTCGATCCCGCTTTCCCAGGTCGAGATCGAGGCGCCAATCCCGCTGCCGCGCCGCAACATCTTTTGCGTCGGCAAGAATTATCACGAACACGCACACGAATTTGCCCGCAGCGGTTTTGATTCCAGCGCCGGCGCGGGTGCCGTGCCAAAGCACCCGATCATCTTTTCCAAGGTCCCTGAATCGGTCGTCGCGAACCATGCCAGTGTGCTGATCGATTCCTCCGTTTCGACAGCCATCGACTACGAGGCCGAACTGGCCGTCATCATCGGCAAGGGCGGGCGCGGTATCTCGAAGGAGGATGCGCTCGATCATGTCTGGGGCTACACGATCGTCAACGACGTCACCGCTCGCGACCTTCAAGGCAAATACAGCCAGTGGCTGATCGGCAAATCGCAAGATACGTTCTGCCCGATGGGGCCATGGGCGGTGACCAAGGATGACTTCGACCTCGAAACCGCGGGCATCCGTTGTTTCGTCAATGATGATCTGCGCCAGGATTCCCGGATATCGTTGCTCATCTTCGATATCCCGACGATCATCGCGACGCTGTCGCAAGGCATCACGCTGAAGCCCGGCGACATCATTGCAACGGGCACGCCGGCCGGCGTCGGCATCGGTTTCGACCCGCCGAAATATCTGAAGGCCGGTGACGTCGTCCGTGTCGAGATCGACGGCATCGGCACATTGGAAAACAGATTTGCGGAGCGCGCCCAATGACAAGCGTCACCGTCGGCCCCATCGTCGCGGAAGTCACCGGCGAAGGCATGCCGGTGGTGATGATCCACGGCCTTGGCGGAACGTCGAACATGTTCCAGCCGCAGATGTCGGCACTGGCCGGCTATCGCGTCGTGCGCATCGACCTGCCGGGTTCCGGACGTTCGGCAAGGCCGATCGAGCCGCTGACCATCGAGATGATGAGCGAAGCGGTTATCCGGGCCATGGACGGCATGGGTGTGACCAAGGCGCATCTCGTCGGCCATTCGATGGGCACCATCGTCTGCCAGCAGATGGCGGCCTCGCAGCCGTCGCTGGTCGCCTCGCTGGCGCTGTTCGGCGCGTTGGCGGAACCGGCGGAGGCGACGCGGCAAGGTCTCGCCAATCGGGCTCGCCTGGCGCGGTCCGGTGGCATTGCTGACATCGCCGACCAGATCGTCGCCAACGCGATTTCGGCGCATACCAGGGAAACTTCGCCGGCGGCCGTTGCCTTTGTGCGGGAATCGATCACGCGCCAGGATCCGGAGTCCTATGCCCGCACCTGCGAGGCCCTGGCCAAGGCGACCGCTGTCGATGCACGGCGGATTTCGGCGCCAGCGCTGTTGGTCACCGGCGATGCCGACACGGTCAATCCGCAGGGTGTCGCCCAGGCGCTTGCCGACAAGATCAAGGGCGCCGTATTCTCTTCGCTGGATCGGTGCGGACATTGGGCTACGGTGGAGAGCCCGCGCGAAAGCAGCCAGAAGCTCGCCGATTTTTTGAGACGGGTTGATAGGTGAGGGTTTTTGATCGAGCGTAGAACTACGCGCTCGGCAAGTTGGGAGGCTTGTTATGGCAGACGACAGTTGGAACGGGAACAGTTCGACCGGCACGCTGTTCACCAATGTGCGCGTGCTCGACGCCACCGGTGAATATCCATACACCGGTGAAGTGCTGGTGCAGGGCAACCGCATCAAGCAGATCACCAAGGGCTCGTCGCGCTACGGCTCGTCTTCGTCCCACAGTGGTGGCGCCACGGTTATAGACGGCATGGGCGCGACGCTGATGCCCGGCATGATCGACGCACATCTGCATCTATCGTGGAACAATGCACCGGGCATCGACCCAATCCAGATGATGGAGGTCGAGGAGCACATGCTGGTCACCATGGAGATGGCCAAGTTGGTGCTCGATGCCGGCTTCACCGCCGGGCGGGGTGCCGCGGCCGCCAAGCCGCGCCTCGATGTCGTGGCCAAGAAGTTCATCAACCAGGGTCGGTTTCCCGGACCGCGCTATCTCGCGGCGGGCCCGGAGATCACCACGGTCGGCGGCCTCGGCGATTCGTCACCCTCACACATTCCCCACGAAGGCCTCAATCTCGGCATCGTCGTTTCGGGCCCGGAAGAGATCCGGCGCACCGTGCGCCAGCTGATCAAATACGGCGTCGATTCCATCAAGCTCAACCTGTCGGGCGAGAGCATCACCGGCATGGGCGCCGAGGAGACGCCGATGTCGGAGGAGGAGGTGGCCATGGCAGCCTCCGAGGCGCGCTGCCGCAACAAGGTGCTGTCGGCGCATGCGCGCTCCTCCGGCTCGGTCAAGCAGTGTGTCCGCCACGGCATCCAGAACATCTACCATGCGTCCTTCGCCGACGAGGAAGCGCTCGACATGCTCGAGGCGGTCAAGGACAAGCACTTTGTCGCGCCGGGCATCGCATGGCTGATCAACACCGCGCGCCACGCCGAGCAATGGGGCATCAAGCCCGGTTCGCCGCTGTCGCTCGAATATGAGCGCGAGCTCGAAATGTGCATCGATACGATGAAGAAGATGCACCGGCGCGGCATCCGCGTCTGCATCGGCGGCGACTATGGCTTTGCCTGGACGCCGCAAGGCACCAACGCCAGGGACATCCAGACCTTCGTCGAGATGCTCGGCTTCTCGCCGATGGAGGCGATCCAGGCTGGCACCAAATATGGCGGCCAGATCATGAACATGGGCGACGAGCTTGGCCTGATCAAGGAAGGCTATCTCGCCGACATGCTGCTGATCGACGGCGACCCGATCGCCGACGTGCGCATCCTGCAGGACAAGAACCGTATCCTCGCCATCATGAAGGACGGCAAGTTCCACAAGGCGCCGCGCATCAACGAACAGCGCCGCCGGCTGACCGCATGAGCATTCTCGACCGGCCATCTTCGCCCGACATTTCGGGCGGCGGCATGACGGGCCGGCAGGCATGGGGCCTTTTCGGGCTTCTTGTCGCCGCTGTCATTGCATGGCTGGTCTTTGCTGTCTGGCCGGATTGGCTGAACGCCATCCTGATCTCCAAGAAGGCTTTCGTCAGCGCGATCCTCAACGGCATCACGCTGGCGGGTCTCTATTTCCTGGTCGCCAGCGGCTTCACGCTGATCTTTGGCCTGATGCGCAACGTCAATCTCGCGCATGGTTCGCTCTATCTGCTCGGCGCCTACATCGGCTACGAGGTTACCAGCCGTACCGGCTACTGGCTGCTCGGCGTTTCCGCCGGCTTCGTGGTGCTCGCTCTTGTCGGCGTCGTCATGCAGGTCTTCGTCTTCCGTCGCCTGGAGGGTGACGACCTTCGCCAGACCCTGGTCAGCATCGGCATCTCCATCGTCGCCGCCGACCTGATGCTGGCGGTGTGGGCCGGCGGAACCTATCAGATCACGACGCCAGAATGGCTCGACGGTGCACTGACCTTGCCGGTCATCACGGCGGTTCGCTCCAACGGCGCCACGGTCTTCCTCACCTATCCGCTTTACCGCATCGTCGTGCTCGCGGCGGCGATCGTCATTGGCGTTGGCCTGTGGCTGATGCTGAACAAGACGCGCGTCGGCATGATGATCCGCGCCGGCGTAGACGACCGCGCCATGCTCTCGGCCTCGGGCGTCAACGTGCACGCGGTGTTCGCCATCGTCTTTGCCGTTGGCGCCGGGCTCGCCGGCTTTGCCGGTGTCGTTGGCGGCTCCGCACTGTCGGTCGCACCCGGCGAGGACGTCCGCTACCTTCTCGCCTCGCTCGTCGTGGTCATCGTCGGCGGCATGGGCTCGATCACCGGCGCCGCTATCGGCGCCTTGCTCATCGGCCTCGCCGAGCAGATCGGTCTCGTCTACTTCCCGACCTACGGCATCGTGCTCACCTTCGTCATCATGGTGGTGACGCTGGCGGTCAGGCCACAAGGCATCATGGGGAAAGCCCGATGAGCCTGACGATCCCGGCGGATGGCGCCGCGCCTCAAAAGAACTGGCTGGAGAAGCTTGGCTCCGGCCACATCATCCTCGCCGTCGTGCTGGTGCTTTATCCGTTGGTGGCGTCGGACTTCTTCCTGACCCAGATTGGCGGCTATTCGCTGATCTTCGGCATGCTCGGCCTCTCGCTGATGATGCTCGCCGGTTATGGCGGCATGGTCAGCCTGGCGCAGATCACGGTCGGCGGCATCGCCGCCTACGCCATCGCCATCCTCGGCAACAACAATTCGAACATTTTGGGTTTCGGCTGGCCGTGGTGGCTGGCGGTGCCCTTCGCGGTTCTCGCGGCGGCACTGGCGTCGACGCTCATCGGTTGGATTTCGGTGCGCACCGAAGGCATCTACACCATCATGATCACACTGGCCATCGCTACCGCGACCTACTATTTCGCGCAGCAGAACTACGCCATCTTCAACGGCCATTCCGGCTATGCCGGCATCCGGGCGCCGGCGTTCTGGGGCGTCAATTGGCGTGATCCCCGGCCATTCTACTATCTCTGCCTCGGTCTGGCCGTGCTATCCTATGCGGCCGTGCTCTACGGCTCGCGCTCCACCTTCGGCATGACCCTGCAGGCGATCCGCGACAATCCGCGCCGCATGCGCGCGCTGGGCTATCACGTCACAGCGCACAAGGTTTTCGCCTGGCTGCTGGCGGGCGTCATTGCCGGATTCGCGGGCGTGCTGCTGGTCTGGTTCAACGGCCGCGTCTCGCCGGGCACCATCGGTGTCGACGCGGCGATCGACGTGCTGATCATCGCCGTCATCGGCGGCTTGCGCCATCCGATCGGGCCGTTTCTCGGCGCGGTCGTCGTCGTCCTGATGCAGACTTTCGCCATCGACATTGTCGGCGCCGAGCGTTTCAACACGCTGATCGGCATGGTGTTCCTGGTGATCGTCTTCGTCTCACCGGATGGAATTCTTGGGTTGTGGGGGAGGATCAAGCCACAGTTTGCCCAGGAGTCCTTACGTTCCGGCCCTTAGCGGACGGAACGGAATGAACCACTGCAAAATGAAATCAACGGGAGGAAAATCATGAGGATGCATAGACGTACATTGCTGGCCCTGGCGGTGTTCACCGGGCTGACCGCGCCTTCGATGGCGCTGGCTGCCGACGATACGATCAAGATTGGCCTGCTTGCCAC
Organism: Mesorhizobium sp. PAMC28654; assembly: GCF_020616515.1. Taxonomy (GTDB): domain Bacteria; phylum Pseudomonadota; class Alphaproteobacteria; order Rhizobiales; family Rhizobiaceae; genus Mesorhizobium. The sequence continues at coordinate 3,002,450 of NZ_CP085135.1, read as the reverse complement.
CTTCGAGGGGCCGTTCACGGTGCTCGGCGAGGACGGCGAGCGTGGCGCGATGACGGCGGTCGCCGAGATGAACGGCACTGTCGCCGGCAAGAAGGTCGAGATCGTCAAGGGTTCGTCCGATGCCTCGCCCGACAGCGCCGTACGCGCGGCGCGCAAGCTGGTCGAGCAGGACGGCGTCAAGGTGCTGGTCGGTCCGCTCTCGGGTGACGAAGGCATCGCGGTCAAGGACTATGCCAAGACCCAGCCGAACGTCACCTTCATCAACGGCACGTCCGCCGCGCAGGATACGACGCTGCGCGATCCGGCAGACAATTTCTTCCGCTTCTCGACTGATGGCGCGCAGTGGATGGCGGGCCTCGGGACCTATGCCTTCAAGGACAAGGGCTACAAGAAGGTCGCGACCGTCGCCGAGGATTATTCCTTCCCCTACACGCAGGTCTTCGGCTTCATGGCCGAGTTCTGCAAGGCCGGCGGACATGTACCGTCGAAGTCTTGGGTGCCGATCGGCAACAAGGATTTCTCCTCGGTCATCGCCGCCATTCCTGAAGGCGTCGATGCGATCTATGTCGCGCTCGGCGGCGCCGATGCCGTCAACTTCCTGACCCAGTATCAGCAGAGCGGTGGTACCGCGCCGCTCATCGGCGGCTCGATCACCGTCGACCAGACGGTGCTGACCTCGAAAGGCAAGCTGCGCGATGTGCTCAAGGGCACGCCGTCGGCCGGTCCTACCGCCGACACCAATGACTCGCCGGCATGGAAGACGTTTGTCGAGGCCTACAAGAAGCAGCCGGGCGCCTTTCCCTCGCCCTCGCTCTTTGCCCATGGCTACTACGTCGACATGAAGGCGACGCTGCTCGGCCTCGACAAGGTTGGCGGCGATGTTTCCGATGGCGGTGTGAAGCTGCGTGACGCACTGTCGAAGCTTTCCTTCGACACGCCGACCGGCAAGGTGTCGCTGGACAAGAACCGCAACGCGATCGCCGACATCTTCCTGACCGAGGTCACCGAAGGCGCGGACGGCAATCTCATGAACAAGCTGGTCAAGGTCGTGCCGCAGGTCAACCAGACGCTCGGCATTCCCGAAGACGAGTTCATGAAGCTCGGCGCGGTCAACCGCGACAATCCGAGCTGCCCGTAACAACTGACCTTGGAGCGTAGCCGCCAGTGACCGAAAGCCTCGCAGCAAACCGTCTCCAGAGCACCGGCGCCTATGCGCTGGAGCTTGACGGCGTGGCGCGGCATTTCGGGGCACTGGTGGCGCTCTCGGGTATCAACATGAGGATCGCGGCCGGCGAGCGGCGCGCGGTTCTCGGCTCCAACGGCGCCGGCAAGACGACGCTGTTCAACGCCGTGACCGGCGACTTCCTGCCGACGGCCGGACGTATCCGCTTCTTTGGCGAGGACATCACCGACCTGCCGCCGCATGAGCGTATCCGGCGCGGCCTGCGGCGCACCTATCAGATCTCACAATTGTTCAAGGGCCTGTCCGTCCTTGATTCCATCTTCCTCGCCTGTCGCGGCGTGTCGCGCCGCCGCTTCTCGCTGCTGCGCCCACGGGTCACCGATGTGAACATGGTGCAGGCGGAATCGATCCTGAACGCGGTGCATCTCGAAACCTATCGCGATACGCTGGTGGCGACGCTGAGCCACGGCCAGCAGCGGCAGTTGGAGATCGCGCTGGCGCTGGCCGGCGCGCCGCGTTTCATCCTGTTCGACGAGCCCGCGGCCGGTCTGTCGCCGACCGAGCGCCGCGACCTGGTGACAATCCTCAACGGCCTGCCCAAGCATATCGGCTATGTGATCATCGAGCATGACCTCGACGTGGCGCTGCGCGTGTCGGAATATGTCTCGATGATGCACAATGGCCGCCTGTTCAAGGAGGGCACGCCGCAGGAGATCGAGGCCGATCCCGAGGTCCAGGAAATCTACCTCGGAGGCAAGCATGGCTGAACGCCCGGCACCTTCAGGCAAGGCGGTCCTCAAGATAGAGGACCTGCAGGTCTACTACGGCGAAAGCCATGCGCTGCAGGGTGTGTCGCTGACGCTGGAAAGCGGCGTGCTGTCGGTCGTCGGCCGCAACGGCATGGGCAAGACAACGCTGTGCAACACCATCACCGGTCTGAAGCGCGCGCAGTCGGGATCGATCCGGGTCGACGGCCGCGAAATCTCGTCGCTTGAACCGCATGAAATCCACCGCCTCGGCGTAGGCTATGTGCCGCAGGGCCGTCGCGTCTGGCCGAGCCTGACCGTCGACGAACATCTTCGTCTGGCAGCCGGCAACCGGCGCGATGCAAGCTGGACGGTCGAGCGCATCTACCAGACCTTTCCGCGCCTTGCCGAACGCCGGAGCAATGGTGGCTCGCAGCTGTCGGGCGGCGAGCAGCAGATGCTGGCGATTTCTCGCGCACTGCTGAGCGATCCCAGATTGCTGGTCATGGACGAGCCGACCGAGGGGCTGGCTCCCATCATCGTCGAGCAGGTCGAGCGCATGCTGGTGACGCTGGCCGAGGAAGGCGAGATGGCGATCCTCGTCATCGAACAGAATATCGGCGTCGCGACAGCCGTGTCCGATCGCGTCGCGATCATGGTCAACGGGCGCATCAACCGCATCATGGAAGCGTCGGCGCTTGCCGCCGACCGGGAGTTGCAGCAGCGCCTGCTAGGCGTCGGCCGCCATTCCGATGAGCCCGCCGTGACCCCCGCGGCCGCGGCCCAGGCGCAAGAGCAACTGGCCGAAGTCTATCGTATTGACCGAGGGGCGTCGCAAGGCGTCCCGCAAGACGGCATCTACCGCCCGGTGACCGAACTGCCCAACCGCTGGAACGTGCCGGTGACGGCCATGCGCCAGGCGGCGGTCGACAAGACAGCACCTCGCGACGACCTGAAAAAGGTCTTCGCCATTCCCTTTGCCGAGCGGATCGGCAGGACCGTACTCGTCGCCGGTACCTTCGACACCAAGGGCAAGGAATTGCGCTTCATCGCTGATCGCCTCAAGTCCTTGGGCATTCCGGTCCGCACGGTCGACCTGTCGACCTCCGGCAAACCGTCGAGCGCCGATGTTCCTGCCATGCAGGTGGCAAGCATGCATGCGCGGGGTGCTTCCGCCGTCATGTCCGGCGATCGCGGCGGCTCGGTGGCGGCGATGGCCGAGGCCTTCGCGCGCTGGATCGAACGCGAGCCGCGCATCGGCGGCGTGATCTCGGCCGGCGGCTCCGGTGGCACAACCCTGGCGACGGCTGGCATGCGCGTATTGCCGGTTGGCATTCCCAAGTTGATGGTCTCGACGGTGGCGGCCGGCGATGTCGCCAAATATGTCGGCGGCGCTGACATCATGATGTTCCATTCGGTCGCCGACGTTCAGGGGCTGAATTCGATTACCGAAGCCGTGCTCGGCAATGCCGCTCATGCGATGGCGGGCATGGTCGCGCAATTGCCGACCGGCGAGGCGTGGGAAGCAAAACGCAAGCTGGCGCGCCCGGCTGTCGGCATAACCATGTTCGGCGTCACCACGCCGGCGGTGCAGGCGGTCACGAAGCGGCTTGAAGGGGACTATGACTGCCTCGTCTTCCACGCCACCGGCATCGGTGGGCGCGCGATGGAAAACCTTGCGGACTCACGGCTGCTCTCCGCCTTCCTTGACCTCACCACCACCGAGGTGGCCGACATGATCGTTGGCGGCGTCTTCCCGGCGACCGACGACCGCTTTGGCGCGGCGATCCGTACGGGCCTGCCCTATGTCGGCTCGACCGGGGCGCTGGACATGGTCAATTTCGGTTCGCGCGACAGCGTGCCGGAGAAGTTCCGCGCCCGGAAGTTTGTCATCCACAATCCGAACGTCACCTTGATGCGCACCACCCGCGACGAGAACCGCGCGTTCGGCGAATGGATCGGCGCACGCCTCAACGCCATGAACGGTCAGGTTCGTTTTCTTTTGCCCGAAGGCGGTGTGTCGATGCTCGACTCGCCCGGCCAGCCGTTCTGCGATCCGGAAGCCGACAATGCGCTGTTCGAGGCGATCGAGAAGACCGTGCGCCCGACATCGCAACGTGTCGTCCAGCGCGTCCGGGCAAACATCAACGACACGCCTTTCGTCGACGCGGTGATCAACGCGTTCCACGCCATCACGCCAAAGCTGCAGAGGCGAGCATGATGACTTGGAGCGAATGGGTTTATGAATTTGATGCCGGTCGCCTTTGGCTGACCGCATCCTGTCTGGGAGGGTAGAAAATGGACGCGCAGATCTTTGGCGCTTTCCTGTTGTGGCTGATCATCGCCGCGGTCGTCGTGGTCATCGCCGTCTACATCCTGCGATGGCTCTATCGCCGCTCGACCAAGGAGACGGCGTTCGTACGCACAGGCTTCATGGGCGAGAAGGTGGTGGTGAATGGCGGCGCCTTCGTCATTCCGGTGCTGCACGAGATCACGCCCGTCAACATGAACGTCCTGCGCATCGAGGTGCGCCGCGAGGACGGTTTTGCACTGATCACCAGGAACCGGATGCGCGTCGACCTGATCGCCGAGTTCTTCGTCCGTGTCGGCGCCAGCCGAGAGCTGGTCGCGGCCGCCGCCCAGACGCTTGGCCGCCGCACGCTGCAGCCCGACAGCCTGCGCGAACTGCTCGAAGGCAAGTTTGCCGGCGCCTTGCGCACGGTCGCCGCCCAGATGACGCTGGAAGAGATGCACGAACTGCGCGGCGACTATGCCGCCAAGGTGCGCAGGCTCGCCGAGGAATCGCTTGCCGCCAACGGCCTTGAGCTGGAAAGCGTCGCCATCGTCGATCTCGACCAGACCAGCCTCGAATATTTCGATCCCTCCAACGCCTTCGACGCCGAGGGCCTGACGCAGCTGACGGAGTCGATCGAGACCCGGCGCCGCATGCGCAACGAGATTGAGCAGCGCACGCTGGTCGACATCCGCAACCAGAACCTCGACACCCAGCGCAAGGTGCTGGAGATCGACCGCGACAGCGAATATGCCCGCCTGGAGCAGGAGCGTGAAGTCGAGATCCGTCGTGCGGCCCAGCGTTCTGAGCTCGCCATCGATCGCGCGCTGCGCGACCAGGAATCCGAACAGGCACAGCTATCGTCACGCGAAGCCGTCGAGAAATCGCGCCTCAACCAGGAGCGCAACATCACCGAGGAGCGCATCAAGAGCGAGGAAGACACGCAGCGCCGTGAGATCGCGCGCCGCCGTTCGCTCGACGAGACCGAGATGAAGATGCGCGAGCTGACGGAACGCGAGCAGATAGCGCTCGAACTGTCCCTGGAGCGGGCTCGTATCGAGCGCGAAGGCGCGCAGAGCCAGCTGGAGATCGAACGCAAGAAGCTGCTCGAAGTCGCCGAACTGGAACGCCAGATCACACTCGCCGAAAAAGCGCTTGAGGTCACCAAGGCCGAGGCGGAAAAGCGCCGCGCCGAGATCGTCGAGAACCAGGCGACCGAGACGGCGAGGATCGCGCAGGACCGTGCCATCGACGAGGTCAGGATTTCACGCGAGCGCCATCTCGAAGCGCTGCAGATTGCTAAGCGGCAGGCCTTCGAGGAAGCCGAGATCTCGGCTGGCGAAGAGGTCGAGCGTGCTCGCATCACCACCGAGCGCGGCATCGAGGAAGCGCGGCTGATCAAGGATCGAGATATCCGGCAAATGGGTGTCGAACGCGACCAGAGGATCGAGATCGCCGAGATCCAGAAGGCCATCGACATCGCCAAGAAGACGCAGGAGCGCTCTTCGGCGATAGCGGCTTCGGAAGCCGTTCGCGCCAAGGCCGTCCAGGCCGAGGAACAGGCGTTCACCGCCCGCGAACGCGAGATCGCCGAGCGACGCAAGCTGACGGATCTGATTGGTGCTGCGCGCGAGGCGGAGCGCGAGGCTCTGCGTATCACATCCGCCGCCGATGCGGAGATGAAGGCGGCCAAGAGCCTCGCCGAAGCGCAGAAGATCGCGGCCGTTGCCTCGGCCGAGTCGGAGAAGATCCACGCCCTCGCGGCGGCCCAGCGCTACGAGGTCGATGCAGCCGGCCATCGCCAGCTCAACGAGGCCGAGAACCTGCTTTCCAACGAGGCGCGCGCCGGTCGCCTGCGTGGCAAGCTGCTCGACCACATGGAAGGCATCATCCGCGAAAGCGTCAAGCCGATGGAGAAGATCGAAGGCATCAAGATCCTGCATGTCGACGGCCTCAATGGCGGCCAGGGCGGCAACCGCAATGTCACCGACGAGGTCATCGATTCCGCCCTGCGCTACCGGGTGCAGGCGCCGATGATCGACAGTCTGATGAAGGAGATCGGTATCGAGGGCGGTTCGCTTGGCCGCATGACCGATGTGCTGCGCGACGCCAAGGATATTTCGAGCCTGACCCGCGACAAGAAGGGCAAGGGCAAGACCGCCAAGGACGATGATGACGACCGCGATCACTGAGGCGGTCGTGTTCCTTCGCGCCCCCCTCTGTCCTGCCGGACATCTCCCCCTCAAGGGGGGAGATCGGCCGTCATCGACGGATTCACCAGTCTCCAAATTCGGAATGTCGGAGCAGATGGAAGTCTTGGCAATCTCCCCCCTTGAGGGGGAGATGTCCGGCAGGACAGAGGGGGGTATGCCTGGACACAACGTCTGTCATTCCATCCCCGGCTTCCAAGCATGACCAAGGTCTATATCTCCTCCGTCATTCCCGCGCCCGCTGCCGAAGTGTGGAAGGTCGTGCGCAATTTCAACGGCCTTCCAAATTGGGCGCCGTTCATTGCCGAGAGCCGGATCGAGCAGAATGCGCCGGCCGACCAGATCGGCTGCATCCGCAGTTTCACGCTCAAGGGCGGCGGACGCATCCGGGAAAAACTGCTGGCGCTGTCCGACTATGACCTGTCCTGCAGCTACGCGATCCTCGAAAGTCCGATGGGCGTGGAGAACTATGTCTCCACGCTTTCCCTGACGCCGATCACCGACGGCAACGCGACATTCGCCGAATGGCAGGCCGAGTTCGATTGCGCCCCCGATCAGGAAGCAACCCTCATGCAGCAGATCGGCACCGGCGTGTTCCAGGCGGCATTCACAGCGCTCAAGCAGCGTTTCAGGGGCTGATGGTCAAGGTCCGTCAGAGCACCATCATCGATGCGCCGATCGATGACGTCTGGGCCATCCTGCGCGATTTCAACAGCCATGACCGCTGGCACCCGGCGATCGCTTTCAGCGAGATCGAGGGTGGTGACCCCGTTGATGCCGTCGGGGCGGTGCGGCATTTCCGGCTGGCCGATGGCGGTGAGTTGCGGGAGCAGTTGCTGGCGCTGTCCGACAAGGACCGGCGGTTGAGCTATTGCCTGCTCGAGGCGCCCTTGCCGCTGATGGGCTATGTCGCGTCTGTCCGGCTGAAGCCGGTGACCGACGGCAACGCCACATTCTGGGAATGGTCTTCCGAATTCCAGCCGCCCGCGCACCGGCGTGACGAACTGGTCAAGCTGGTCACCGAAGGAATCTATCAGGCCGGTTTTGAGGCTGTTCGCAGATTGCTGTGGCGCAAGACCGTGGCCGCGCCCGTTGAGGCGAGGCCACCTGGGACGATTGTCGTCCCGGCGCCATCCGCAAGCGCGCCGCGCGCGGTATCGCCGATCGCGCCCGGCCAGGCTGAACGAACCAGGGCGGTGCTTGTAGAACGCTATGGCGGCCCGGAAGTCCTCCAATTCACCGAAATCGGATTGCCGCCGCCCGGGCCCAACGAAGTGCGGATTCGCCATACGGCGATCGGCGTCAACTTCATCGATGTCTACTGCCGCACCGGCTATTTCGACCTTCTGCAGCCACCTGGCGTGCCCGGCATGGAGGCCGCTGGTGTCATCGAAGCCGTCGGCCCGGAAGTCTCGGGCTTCATGGTCGGCGATCGCGTCGCCTATGCCTGTCCGCCGGTTGGCGCTTATGCTGAACGGCGCAACATGGCGCCGGATCTGCTGGTTCATCTGTCGGATGACGTTACCGACGAGATTGCCGCCGCCGGCCTGCTCAAGGGCGTCACCGCGAGTTTCCTGCTCCATGATGTCCATGCCGCGCGCCCCGGTTCCGTCGTTCTCATCCACGCGGCCGCCGGCGGCGTCGGCCAGTTGCTGGTGCAATGGGCCCGCCATCTCGGCGCAACCGTCATCGCCACCGTATCGAGCGACGACAAGGCGCGCATTGTTGAGAGGTTGGGGGCGCATCACGTCATCGTCTATTCGCGCGAGAATTTCGCCGACGCGGTCATGCGGCTGACCAACGGTGCGGGCGCCGATGTTGCCTATGACGCGGTCGGCAATGACACATTCGGCGGTTCGCTGGCGGCGCTCGGCGTTCGCGGTCACCTCGTCAGTTTCGGCCAGGCCTCCGGCCCGGTCGGCAATTGGGATATCGGCCGGTTCTCGTCGAAGTCGATCACCATCTCGCGCCCGAACTATGCGCATTACACCGACACGCCGGAAAAGCTCGCGCCGCATGTCAACCGCTTCTTCTCGGCGCTACGGCAGGGGGTGATCAGGGTCGAACCACCGACGCGATATCCGCTGTCGCAGGCAGCAGCGGCTCACCGCGATCTCGAATCGCGGCGCACAACCGGAGCCCTGGTGCTGACGGTTTGAGGCACTGCCTTTTTTCGCGGTTCACGACGCAGCGGTCGGTCAATGGTGGAAACCCTCTGCGCCGACCTGTGCGCCGCTGCCATATCGGCTATTGTGGCGCATCACAGCCCTCATGCAGTCAGGACACGCCATGGTAAACCCGCCGCGCCGACCGACAAACCCGATGGAAGCCGCCGAGGCCGCCTTCAAGCCGATCAAGAAGCCGGCGCCGGCGCCGGTTCGTGAGGCACCGGCGGCTCCCAATGTCAGGGAGCTGGTTTCGATCCGCATCGATCGGGCTGTGCTGGACCATTTCCAGGAGGACGGGCCGGGTTGGCAGGATCGCATCAACGAAGCGCTCCGGCAGGTCGTGGCCGGGAATCCGGTCGCGACCGGCGACCGCTCGAATGACGACTGAGCGCGCAACGACCGCACCACGGCAGAAACGGCGAAATAGATCTGTTTCTTTGCCGGAAAATCCGGGAAATTGCCTTTGAATTCATCGGCAAGGCAGAATGCGGCCGCTCGCCCGTTGATTGATTGGTCGCCTGCGGCTAACGATCATGCGATGTAAGCGAACGTGCAGAGGGAATTCGCTTGGACGCGATCGAAAAAGCGATCCGCAACGCCCTGGAAAAGGGCAATGCCGACGACCGGGCGTTTCGCGAAAAGGTCTATCGCTCGGCCTTCGCGGCGCTTGACCGCGCGTTGCAGGCCAATCCGAACGTCACGGTGGAAGTCGCCATCAAGCGCCGCAAGGCTGTGCAGGCCAAGATCGCCGAAATCGAATCTGAATACATTCCGGCTGTTTCCGGCGGGGAGCAAGCGCAAGGCGGTGCGCCGGCCATAGAGCTTTCGGGCAACGGCGAAGCCGCGTCCGTGCCATCGATTGCCGTCGGCCCAGCTGCCGATGCGCCGCATTCGCGCGTGCTGCCGGTCGTTCCCGATATCATGCCCGACGCCGTCCTCCCCGGCGCGCCGACGGATATGTCCGGTTCGGCAGGAGCCGCGGCCGAGGTGGCCCCTGACCGTGACGAGCGGCGGATAAGAGGGCGCCGCTTGCCTCTGACCGCCATCTTCCTCGGCGTGACATTGCTCGCGGCTGTCGGCATCGGGCTTTTCTTCGCCATGCAGACTGGCGTCTTCAAGACCCGGGCCCAGCTCGACACGGCCCCGCCCGAAGCTTCTCCGACCGTGAATGATGACGACTTCACGCCCTCGGCCAACAGTGGCTCGCCGCAAAAGCCGGGCGCGTCTGATCAGTCGCGGGACTGGATCAATGTGTTTTCACCGAGCGATGCGTCGCATGTCAGCGCGCCGTCCGATGCCAAGGCCGAGGTGATGAAGGACGACACGGGGTCGTTCCTGCGGATACGTTCGGGCACATCCGGCTCGGCCATAAGCTTCGACGTCGGGCAGGGCATATTGGAGAAGCTCGCCGGCAAGCACGCCGTGTTCGACATCATCGCCCGCTCCGAGGAAGGCAAGGAGACGCAGATCTCCGTCGACTGCAACTTTGGGGAACTCGGTGATTGCGGCCGCAAGCGCTATGCGGTTGGCCAGCAGCGCAACGAATATCTGTTCGACGTGCCGTTTGCCGACAAGCATCCGGGCGCCGCCGGCACCATCGCCATCAATTCCGATTTCGACAAGCAGGGCAAGGCAGTCGACATCTACGAGATCCGCGTCTCGATCGCCCAGTAAGTTCTGCGCATTGTGGAGGCCACAAGCTAGCGATCGAGCAGCGCCCGCAGCGTCTCGATGCGGTCGGCTTCATCGGTAGGCTTGTCCCAGCGTAGCCTTGAAATGCGTGGAAAGCGCATGGCTACGCCGGATTTGTGTCGTGTCGAGCGGTTGAGCCCTTCGAATGCCACTTCCAGCACGAGGCCGTTCTTGCGGTCGGCCCGCACCGAGCGGACCGGGCCAAAACGCTCGATCGTGTTGTCGCGGACATATTTGTCGATCTGCTTCAGTTCCTCGTCGGTGAAGCCGAAATAGGCCTTGCCGACAGGCACCAGTTCCTCCGAACCTTCCGGGCCGGACCAGACGCCGAATGTGTAGTCCGAGTAGAAGCTCGAACGCTTGCCGTGACCGCGCTGGGCATACATCAGCACCGCGTCGACCGTATGCGGGTCGCGCTTCCATTTGAACCAGGGCCCCTTGGGACGACCGGCGAGATAGGGTGCATCCCAACGCTTCAGCATGACGCCCTCGATGATCGGGTGGGGCGGCGCCCGGCGCAGTTCCTCCAGCGTATGCCAGTCGTCGAAGGTGACGAAGGGCGACAGGTCGAAGCGGCTTGGTTCCAGCGTTTTCACGAATCTCTCCAGGCGGTCGCGCCGCTCGCGGAAGGGCAGGCCGCGCACATCTTCGCCGGCGAGCTGCAGCAGGTCGTAGCAGCGCATGAAGGCCGGATATTGCTGCTGCATCTTCGGGGTCACGGTCTTGCGGTTCAGCCGCTGCTGCAGGTCCGAAAAGGTACCAGTCGCCTCCCGGGGATCGCCGACCAGAAGCTCGCCATCAAGAGTGGCGTCGAAGGTCATGGCCTCCGCAAGATCGGGGAAGGCGCCCGAAACATCGTCGCCGGTGCGCGAGTAGAGCCGCCGGACGCCGCCTTCCGACACCGCCTGCACGCGGATGCCATCCCACTTCCACTCCGCCGCATAGTCGGCCGGATCGAGCTTTTCGAGGTCGCCATCGCCGACGGGGTTGGACAGCATCACCGGGCTGAACAGGGCGAGCGCCGTCTTCTTCGGCTTCTCCGCCTTGCCCTCCAGCCAGGCAAACAGTTCGGCATAGGGCGGCGTCAGCCCATGCCAGAGTTCCTCGATCTCGGCGACATCGACCTGACCGAAATCCGCCAGCGCCTGTTTCGCCAGCCGCGCCGAGACGCCAATGCGCAGGCCACCGGTAACCAGCTTTATGATGGCGAAGCGGGCCGAGATGCCGGCGCTGTCGAGCAGCCGGGCCAGCACTTTGGGCCCGTCTGAGCGACTGGCCGCCTGCAGTTTGCCGACGACCTCGCCAAGCGTCGGCACACGGTTCGGAATGGCCTCCTGCGCCTGCGGCCAGACCAGCGAGACCGTCTCGGCGAGGTCGCCGACATAGTCGTAGGAATAGCCGAACAGAACCGGGTCCATCCGCTCGGCAACGAGGGACCTGAGCATGGCGGGCTTGACCGCCGCGATATTGAGGTCGCCGGTGATCGCGGCCAGCGCCAGTCCGCGATCCGGATCCTCGACGCTGCGAAAATAGTCGGTCAGCAGCGTCAGCTTGCCGTTGCGCGACGGCGTCAGCACCAGTCGGTCGAGAAGTTCGGCGAAGCGGTTCATGAGGGTGTGGACCGCGATAATGGATGAGGTTTGCGTTCTGTCGCGCGCCCCTCTGTCCTGCCGCACATCTCCCCCTCCAGGGGGGAGATCGGAAGCCCCGCCGACCGCACTTCCTTTGTGATGTTGGAGATTTGCGAAAGCGAAGGTGACATGCGATCTCCCCCCTTGAGGGGGAGATGTCCGGCAGGACAGAGGGGGGCACCGTAGAGCGCCACATCGGCGATTGTTCCCATCAGCTCAATCGCCCTCGTCCTCATAGCCGACGAGGTGCAGCGGCCGGGCGGCGATGCCCTCAAGCTCGCACCACCGCACCAGCGCTTCCTCTCGACCATGCGTGACCCAGATTTCTCCGGCACCCGTCTCCTTGATCGTCGCCGTCAGTTCGTCCCAGTCGGAATGGTCGGATATGATCAGCGGCAGCTCGACGCCACCTTGCTTGGCGCGCCGGCGGATGCGCATCCAGCCGGAAGCAAAGCATGAGATCGGATCGGGAAAGCGCCGCGCCCAGCGGTCGGCGAAGGCCGATGGCGGGCCGACGACGATGGCGCCGGCAAAATCTTGCCTGCCGCCGGTCTCGATGGTTGCCGGCTCCAGCGTGCCGAGATCGATGCCCTGGCCCTGGTAATAGCCGCTGAGCTTCGCCAGCGCGCCGTGGATATGGATCGGCTTGTCGTAGCCGGCATCGCGCAGCAGTCTCATCACCCGTTGCGCCTTGCCCAGCGCATAGGCGCCGACCAGGTGCGCGCGTTCGGGAAATTGCACGGTTGATTTCAGCAGGCGGGCGATTTCCTCCGTATCGGGCGGATGACGGAACACCGGCAGGCCGAAGGTCGCCTCGGTGATGAACACGTCGCAGGTGACCGGCTCGAACGGCAGGCACGTGGCGTCCTTCTGGCGTTTGTAGTCGCCGGACGCCACGATGCGCATGCCCTGGTGTTCCACCGCGATCTGCGCCGAGCCCAGCACATGCCCGGCCGGATGGAAGGTGACGGTGACGTCGTTCAGCGCGATTGCCTCACCGAGACCGGCCGCTTGCGTCGCGCCGGCAAACCCCTCGCCATAGCGAAGTGCCATGATGTCCAGCGTCTGTCGGGTTGCCAGCACCGAGCGGTGCCCGGAACGGGCATGATCGGAATGGCCGTGCGTGACCAGGGCGCGGTTGACCGGCCGCACCGGGTCGATGAAGAAATCGCCGGGCGGGCAATAAAGGCCTTCGGGCCGGGGATGAAGCAGGTCACTGGCGCGCATGTTTCCCAAGATAGGCATGAATTGCGTCGCGGGAAGCCTGTTGTAAGTCACTGCTGACTCCAGCATACACAGCATCCCGGCTCCATCCGCCGGCGGAACCACTGCCATGAAGCCGCTTCAGGCCTCGTCCGGCGACTTGAACGCCGATCGTCGTGCCGACTATGCCGAGATGCTCCATGCATCGGGCGACCACGCGGCGGCGGCTGAACTGCTGCTTGGCGCCATGGAACTGGTGCCGCAATGGGCGATGGGCTGGTATCGCCTTGGCGAGATGCAGGAGACGGCGGGCGCATTCGATCTCGCGGCGCAGGCCTGGACAATATCGCTGAAGCTCGATCCCACGGATCGCCAGGGCGCCGCGCTCAAGCTGCAATTGATCGGCAGGGAGCCGGCAAAAGGAGCGCCGCCCAGTGCCTTTGTCGAAACGCTGTTCGACCACTATGCCGAAAGCTTCGATGACGCTCTCGTCGAGAAGCTTGGCTACCGGGTGCCCGAGTTTCTCGACGCGGCCATTCGGGCTGCCAGGCCGGGTCGGTTCGGACTGGTGCTCGATCTCGGCTGCGGTACCTGATGGGTGAAAGGCTGCGGCCTATCGCCGACCGGCTTGAGGGTGTCGATATCTCCGCCAAAATGCTCGGGAAGGCGCGGGCAAAGAACATCTACGACGTCCTCACCAAGGCCAATCTGCAGGATTTTGTGCATGCGGGCGACAAGGCCGAACTGGTCACCGCGGCCGATGTCTTCATCTATGTCGGCTCGCTCGACGGTGTGGTGAAGAATGTCGCGGCGATGCTTGCTGACAACGGGTTGTTTGTGTTCTCGGTCGAGAAGATCGGCGATGCGGGATGGCATGGTGACTTTGTGCTGCAGCCGTCGCGCCGCTATGCTCATTCTGAAACTTATGTGCGCAGGGTGCTCGCCGACAACGGTTTCTCGATCCTGTCACTGGAAACGAAGATTATCCGGCAGGATCGCCGCCAGGCGGTCGAGGGGTTGATCGTGGTCGCGGCACTGTCTTCGTCGTTGGCGGGAAGGGATGCAGGTTTTTTCGCTTCGTGTCGAACGACCATTGCGGTGACTGCGAAAAAGCAGGATTCTTGAACCCCGACTGACACCACCGAAGGCGCGTTTATATGGAGCACCCCATGCGTTGGAACATGATGGTATTGGCATCCTGCCTGGCTGTGGCCGGTTGCATGGAGAATTCGTTGGCGGAAAGGCAGGATGCGAACATCCAGTCGTCGCTGCAATACGATACGGTCCCTTGCGATCAACTGCTGGCTCAGCGCAACGGCCTGGCGCAGCAATATCACCTGTCGCCGCAAACCGCGAAGCCGACTTTCTCCAATCCGGCAATGGGCTTTGGCCCGTTCATGATGGACACACGTTCAAAGAGCCAGCAAGACGCCGAAGCCGCAAGCGGCAAGATCGACGCGATGAATCGTTCGATCACCCGCCGTGACTGCGGCAAGCCTACCAAGCAGACCAAGCTGACGCTGCCAGGCTAAGTCTTGCGGCGCTAATATCCAGCGTCGCGGTCCACCAGGTTTTCCAGCTTTTCACCTCGCTCGAAAGCGTCCATCTGGCGCAGCATGGTCGGTACCAGATGCACGGGGTCGGAGGTCGCCGCCGCGTGTGGCGTGACGAACACCTTGGGATGGCCCCACAGCGGGCTGGTCTTGGGCAGCGGCTCGACCTCGAACACGTCGAGGCTCGCCTCCTTCAGCGCGCCGTCGTCCAGGGCGCGCACGATGTCGGCATCCTTCTGCAGGCGTCCGCGCCCGGCATTGATCAGCACGGAGCCGCCGAGGCCGTTGCGCTTGCGCAGTTCCTTCAGCAGTCCATGGTTGATGATGCCCTGGGTGTTGGGGGTCAGGGGCAGCAGCACGACCAGAATGTCGGTGGCGTTGAGGAAGGGAACCAATCCGGCCTCGCCAGCATAGGTCGAAACACCTGCCATCGGCTTGTCGCCGCGCGCCCAGCCATTGACCGTGAAGCCGAGCGACAGCAGCACCGACGCCGCCGCGCGCCCGAGCGTACCGAACCCCATGATGCCGACCGAAATGTCGCCGGCCGGCCGCTGTGGCGGATCATGCCAGATCTTTTTCTTCTGCTGCGACCGGTAAAGCAGGCCCTGGCGGTGATGATCGAGCACCCGCCAGACGACATATTCGGTCATGTACTGGGTGAGATTGCCGGCAACGACCCTCACGATCGGAACCTTCGGCAGGCCTGGATCGGCGAAGATATGATCGACGCCGGCGCCGATCGAGAAGATGGCACGCAGATTGGGCAGCGACGACAAGAGGTTAGGCCGCTGTTTCCACACCACCGCATAGGTGATCGACGGGTCCTTGGCGCCGTCCGGCTCCAGCACCACGTCGCGCTCCGCCGACAGCAATTCGTGCCAGCGTTGCGGGTGAAAGCCAGTCACGGCAAGCAGGATGCGGCCTTTTTCCATTGCGGTCTTCTGTTCCATTAGATGCAGATCACTGGCTGACGACGTCGACCGGCGCCGTCTCGATCTTGAAGGCGGCGGAGATCAGCGCCCGAGTATAGTCGGTCTGCGGCCGTTCGAAAATTTGTTCGGATGGGCCAGCTTCGACCACCAGCCCATTGCGCATGACGATGACCTCGTTGGCCAGCGCCCGGATGACTTTCAGATCGTGGCTGATGAACAGGTAGGCGAGGTCGTGCTTTGCCTGCAGATTGCGCAAGAGGTCGACCACCTGCGCCTGCACGCTCATGTCGAGCGCGGAGGTCGGCTCGTCCAGCATGACGAAGCGCGGATTGAGCACCATGGCGCGCGCTATGGCGACCCGCTGGCGCTGGCCGCCGGAGAATTCGTGCGGGTAGCGGTTGCGCGTCTCCGGATCGAGTCCGACTTCGCCTAGCACATCGATGACTCTGCTGTCGCGCTGGTCGGGCGACAGCTTTGGCTCGTGGATCTTCAGCCCTTCCTCGATGATCTCCGCGATCGACATGCGCGGGCTGAGCGAGCCGAACGGGTCCTGGAAGACGATCTGCAATTCGCGCCGCAGCGGCCGCATCGCGTTGAACGAGAGCTGGTTGATGTCGCGCCCGTTGAACTGGATGATGCCGGTCGACGAAATCATCCTGGCCAGCGCCAGGCCGAGCGTCGTCTTGCCGGAACCCGATTCACCAACGACGCCGAGCGTCTGCCCGGCGCGCACGGTGATGTCGATGCCGTCCACCGCCTTCACATTGTCGACCGTGCGCCGGAAGAACCCCTTCTTGATCGGAAACCAGACTTTTATGTCATGGCCCGTCATCACCGGTTTGGCGGCACTGTTGGCGGCGGGCGGCTTGCCCTTTGGCTCGGCGGCCAGCAAATGGCGCGTATATGGATGCTGCGGATTGGCGAAGATCTCCTTCGTCGGCCCGGTTTCGACGATCTTGCCCTTGGTCATCACGCAGACGCGGTCGGCGATCTTGCGGACAATGCCGAGATCATGGGTGATGAACAGCATCGACATGTTCTTGCGGCTTTTCAGCCCCGCGAGCAGTTCGAGGATCTGCGCCTGCACCGTGACGTCGAGCGCCGTTGTCGGCTCGTCGGCGATGAGCAGTTCAGGCTCGTTGGCCAGCGCCATGGCGATCATGACGCGCTGGCGCTGACCGCCGGACAATTGGTGCGGATAGGCGTCCAGCCGCTTCTGTGGCTCGCGGATGCCGACTTCGTTGAGCAAGGCCAGCGTGCGCGCCTTGGCCGGGCGGCCGGCCATTCCCTGGTGTAGTTTCAGGATCTCGACGATCTGCTGCTCGATCGTGTGCAGCGGATTGAGCGAGGTCATCGGCTCCTGGAAGATCATGGTGATCTTGTTGCCGCGAACCTGGCGCAGTTGTTTCTCGTTCAGCGCAAGCAGGTCGTTGCCCTGGAACAGGATCTTGCCCGACGGGTGGCTGGCGGTCGGATAGGGCAGCAGCTTCAGCACCGAAAGCGCCGAGACCGATTTGCCGGAACCGGATTCGCCCACCAGCGCCACAGTCTCGCCCTTGGCGATGTCGAACGAGATGTGGTCGACGGCTATCGACTGTTTGCCGCCTTGCGAGAAGGCGACGCTGAGATCGCGAACGGAGAGGAGAGGGGCTTCGCTCATTTGAATGTCTTGCGCGGGTCGAAGGCATCGCGGGTCGCCTCGCCGACAAAAACCAGCAGCGACAGCATCAGCGAAATGACGACGAAGCCGGAAATGCCGAGCCACGGCGCGTTGAGGTTGCGCTGGGCCTGCTTCAGCAGTTCGCCGAGCGAAGCCGAGCCGGGCGGCAGGCCGAAGCCGAGATAATCGAGCGAGGTCAGCGTCGAGATCGAGCCCGAGAGCAGGAAGGGCAGGAAGGTTAGCGCCGCGACCATGGCGTTGGGCAGGAGGTGCCGGAACATGATGGTGCGGTTGGATACGCCGAGCGCCCGGGCCGCGTTGACATATTCGAAGTTGCGGGCACGCAGGAACTCGGCGCGCACCACCCCGACCAGCGCCACCCAGGAGAACAGCAGCATCAGCCCGAGCAGGATAAAGAAACCGGGAGGGAGGATGGCGGCAACGATCAGCAGCAGGTACAGAACCGGGATCGCCGACCATATCTCGATGAAACGCTGGAACAGAAGATCGGTCCAGCCACCGAAATACCCCTGCATGGCGCCCGCCCCCACGCCGATCAGCGCGGAGCCCGTGGTCAAGATCAGCCCGAACAGCACCGAGACCCGAAAGCCGTAGATGACGCGCGCCAGCACGTCTCGGGCCTGGTCGTCAGTGCCCAGCCAGTTCCAGTTGCCGACGATGCAGTTGGGATCGGCGGCCCCTTGCGGATACTGCTTGCAGCGTGCTGCGGCATCATAGCGCCAGGAAGGCTTGGCGGGGGCAGCCTCGGGAATGGCATTGTTGACGGTCTGATAGGAGTAACGAACCGGCGGCCAGAGCGTCCAGCCGTGGGCGTCGATCTCATCCTGGATGACCGGATCGCGATAGTCTGTCACGGCGTAGAAGCCGCCGAATTTTTCCTCGGGATAGGCGACCAGCACCGGAAACAGGATCTCGCCCTTGTAGGAGGCGATAAGCGGCCTGTCGTTGGCGATCAATTCGGCGAACAGCGACAGCACGAACAGGACGAGGAAGATCCACAGCGACCAGTAGCCACGCCGGTTGGCCTTGAAATTCTGCCAGCGGCGCTGGTTGAGCGGCGAGAACCTGGGTCTGGCTGTCCGACCCGGCGTCGTCTCGGCGGCGATCTCCACCCCCGACATCAGACGTCTCTCCGCTCGAAATCGATGCGTGGGTCGACCCAGGTGTACATCAGGTCCGACAGCAGCCCGACAAACAGCCCGAGCAGCGAGAAGATGTAGAGATTGGCGAAGACCACCGGATAATCGCGCTCGACCACCGACTTGAAGCCGAGCAGGCCGAGGCCATCGAGCGAAAAGATGTTCTCGATCAGCAGCGAGCCGGTGAAGAAGGCCGAGATGAAGGCGCCCGGAAAGCCGGCGATGACGATCAGCATGGCATTGCGGAACACATGGCCGTAGAGCACCTGCCGTTCAGACAGGCCCTTGGCGCGCGCGGTCACGACATACTGCTTGCGGATTTCCTCGAGGAAGGAATTCTTGGTCAAAAGCGTCGTCGTGGCGAAGGCCGACAGCACAAGCGCTGTCAGCGGCAGGGTCATATGCCAGAAATAGTCGAAGATCTTCGCCGGCCAGGACAATTGGTCCCAATTGTCGGAGACGATGCCACGCAACGGAAACCAGTCCCAGAACGAGCCGCCGGCAAACAGGATCATCAACAGGATGGCGAACAGGAAGCCGGGAATGGCGTAGCCGACGATGACGACGCCGCTGGTCCACACATCGAACGCCGAACCGTCCTTGACCGCCTTGCGGATGCCGAGCGGGATTGAAATCATATAGGATAGAAGCGTGATCCAAAGCCCGATCGAAATCGATACCGGCATCTTCTCGAGGATCAGGTCCAGTACCGAGATATCGCGGAAATAGCTGTTGCCGAAATCGAAGCGGGCATAGTTCCACAGCATCATGCCGAAGCGTTCAAGCGGCGGCTTGTCGAAGCCGAACTGCTTTTCAAGCTTCTTGATGAATTCCGGGTCCAGTCCCTGTGCGCCCCGGTATTTCGAACCGACATCGCCGGCGACGTCGAAATTGCTGCCGCCCGTGTCGCCCCCGCCGCCACCGAGGCGATCGCTGCCGCCCTGGTTCGTCAATTTGGCGATGACCTGCTCGACCGGCCCACCCGGCGCGAACTGTATGACGGCGAACGATACCGCCATGATGCCCAGCAGTGTCGGGATCATCAACAGGATGCGGCGCAGGATGTAGGCACCCATCAGTCCGTCTGTCCCGTGCGTAGGTGAATGTCAGGCTTTGCCAATTTTTGTCGCCTTGCCCTTGTCGAACCACCACAGCGCCTCGACCGGAAAGCCGAAATCGGGCTTCTGTTCGGGAAAGCCGAACATGTCCCAATAGGCGCTTCGGTGATTCGCCAGGAACCAACTTGGAATCCAATCGAGCCGCGCGCGCAAGACCCGGTCGAGCGCCCGCATCGCAACTGTCAGGCTTTCGCGATCCTTGGCGGCACCCACCGAATCTATCAGTGCGTCGATCGCCGGGTTTGAAGTGCCGGGCAAGTTGCGGGAATAGGAGGCATTGGCGGTGCTCGAGTGGAAAATGATCTCGAGGTCGTCGCGGGTCGGCGTCGCGCTGAAACTGAAGGCGGCTGAGATCAGGTCGAAATCGAACGTCGCCTGCCGCAACTGGTATTGTGCCGAATCCACCAGGCGGATCGTGGCATCGATGCCAACGGCTTTCATGTTGGCGACCCAGGGCGAATAGACTTGAACGAAGAGATCGTCGTCGACCAGGAATTCGGCAGAGAGCTTCTCGCCCTTGTCGTTGACGACGAAATCGCCGGACCGTTTCCAGCCAGCCGCGGCGAGAAGCTTTGCCGCCTGGCCGAGCAGCTTGCGGTCGCGGCCGGAGCCATCGGATGCGGGCTGGGTCACAGCCTCGCCGAAGACTTCTGCTGGAAGCTGGCTGCGCAATGGCTCCAGCAGCGCCAGTTCTTGCGGTGGGGGCGGTCCTTCGGCGCGAAAATCCGATTTCTCGAAACAGGATTGTGAGCGCTCGTACGACCCGTAGAAGAAGTTGCGGCGCGTCCATTCGAAATCGAAGCAGAGCGCGATCGCTTGCCGCACCCGTGCGTCGCGAAAGTGCTCACGCCGCTGGTTGACGGCGGTTGCCTGCATCGAGGGGAGCTTTTCACTCGGGAACTCGTTCTTGACCACCTTGCCGGAGGTGAAAGCCGGAAAATCATAACCCGTTGCCCAGATGCGTGAGACGGATTCCTCGCGATAAAGGATCTCGCCTTTCTTGAAGGCTTCGAAGCCGGCCGTGCGATTTTGGTAGAACTCGATGCGGACCACTTCGAAATTGTTCCGGCCGCGATTGACCGGAAGGTCACGGCCCCAATAGTCCGCGACGCGCTCATATTCGATCCACGTTCCCGCGGACAATCGTCCAACCTTGTAGGCGCCAGACCCCAGCGGTGCGCTCAATTGCGAAGAGTCGAACGGGTTCGCCGTGTAGAAGGTCTTCGACAAGATCGGAAACTGGACGACATTGAGTACCGTGCGGGCTGACTGGTTGCCTGAAAAGGTGAGCCGCAGCGTATGATCATCGACCGCCACGACATCGCTCAGAAACTTCAGTGCCTGCGTGATCTTCGGATGGCCCTTGTCCTTGTAGAGCTTGTAGGTGAAGGCTGCATCCTCGGCCGTCAGCGGCGTGCCATCATGGAAGCGCGCCTCGGGCCTCAGCGAAAACTCGTAACTGTTGCGGTCATTTGACAAGGTCACGTCGTTGGCAAGCTGGCCGTACACGGCGTCTGGTTCGTCCAGTGCCGTCACCATCAGTGAATCGAAACACATCTCCATGCGCGGCGGTGCGTCGCCCTTGGAAGTGAAGGAATTCAGCGTGTTGAACGTTTCCGTATTCTGATTGTAGTCCCAGTTCGGCGGCGCGAAGTTGAAAGTGCCGCCGGTTGGCGCATCGACATTCACATAGTCGAAATGGGCGAAGTCCGGCTTGTATTTGAGATCGCCGAAGGCGGACAGCCCATGCAGTTTCACGCCAGTCGCAACATTCGCGAAGGCTCGGCCGGGCAGCAGCGCTGCCGCTGCAGCCGCGGCGCTCAAGGTCAGGAAGTCGCGGCGGGGAAGAACCGCCATCAATTGCTGCCCTTGTATTTGGCCGCCAGCGCCTTTTCCTTTTCCGGGTCGATCCACCAGGAATCGAGGTCGACGCCGATATAGCTCGGTTGTTTCTCCGGCATGCCGAATTTGTTCCAGTATGCAGCTCGAACTTTTCCCAGATGCCATTGCGGCACCATGTAATAATTCCACAACAGCACCCGGTCGAGCGCATGGGTCGCAGCCAGCAAATCGTCACGGTCGGTTGCAAAAATGACGCGATCGATCAGCGCATCGACGACAGGGTTCTTTATCCCGGCGAGATTGCGAGACCCTGACCGGTCGGCTGCGGTAGAACTGAAGAAATCGCGCTGTTCGTTGCCGGGCGAATTGGATTGGGCGAAACTCGCAAGCGCCAGCATGTCAAAATCGAACGCACGCGTTCGGTTGGTATATTGGCTGTCATCGACGATACGCAGCGTGGCATCGATGCCGAGGCGCCGTAGGTTGTCTATGAACGGCGAGGCGACGCGTTCGTCGATAGGGTCGTTGCCGAGAAACTCGATCTTGAACACCTCGCCGGTCTTGGCATTCACCAGCTTCCCGGCCTGGTTGACCCAGCCGGCTTGCTTGAAGAGGTCGTAGGCCTTGCGCAAATTCTCGCGCCCCGATTGCGGCGTGTCATAGACCGGCAGTTTGAATTCCTGCGTGAACAACTCCGGCGGCAGCTTGTCTCGGTATGGCTGCAGGATTTCCAGTTCCTTGCCTTGTGGCAGGCCGGTTGAGGCCAGGTCTCCGCCCTCGAAATAGCTGTCCGTGCGCGTATAGGCGCCGAAGAAGATGGTTCGGTTCATGCTCTCGAAGTCATAGGCGTAGGTTAGCGCCTGGCGCACGCGCATGTCCTGGAACAGCGGGCGCCGCGTATTCATGACATAGGCCTGCATGGGTTCCGGTGACGTCGTGGGGTATTCCTTTTTTATGACGTCGCCTGACTTTATTGCCGGAAAAGTGTAGTCGATCGCCCAGCGTTGGGCGCGCTGCTCGACGCGAAAATCGTCAAAGCCGCCCTTGGTGAAGGCCTGCCACGCTGCGTTGTCGTCGAGGAAGTAGCTGATGCGTTGGGTGTCAAAATTCTCCCGCCCGATCTTCACCGGTACCTTGGCGCCCCAATAATCGGGTACGCGCTGCCAGACGATTTCCGAGCCCGGCTTGAAACTGGCGATCTTGTACGCCGCCGAACCGAGCGGTATCTCCAGCGTCGGCTTGGTGATGTCTCGTTTGTTGCCGTTGGCGTCCGTGCCTTCCCACCAATGTTTTGGCAACACCACGAGATCTCCGAGGATCTTCGGCAGTTCGCGGTTGCCCTTCTGGTTGAAGTGGAATTCGACCTCGCGGTCGGAGACGGCTATGGCTTCGGTGACGTTCTCGAAATAGCGGCTATAGAGCGGGCTGTTGGCCTTCAGCACCTGGAACGACCAGATCACGTCATCGGTGGTGATCGGCAGGCCGTCATGCCATTTCGCACGTGGATCGAGCCGATATGTCGCCGACGAATAATCGGCTGGATATTTGTAAGCATCGGCGATCAGCGGGTGACTTGTGCTGCCTTCGTCGGTCGCTTGCTCCATCAGCGTATCGTAAAGCAGGCCGCCGCCGAACGCGACGAGGCCCGCTGCGGCCGATCCCTGCACGATATAGGGATTGAAGCTGTCGAAGGTGCCAATGACAACCCTGTTCAGCGTGCCGCCTTTGGGGGCATCCGGATTGACATAGTCATAGCGCTGGAAGTTGTCGCCATATTTGGACTCGCCGATCAGCGACGACGTGGTGCGCCATTCGTCAGAGAACGCCATCTGCAGACCGGCGGCCAATGCGGCCGCGACAAGCACTGATCTGAGAAGCGTCCGGCCAACCGTCATGCGTTATCCTCGTTGCTATGCCTGTCCACGGACAATCTAGATGATTTGACGCCCATGAAAACCGGCGCGACCCGGCTTTGTCGCCGCACATGCATTTTTCCTAACAAAAAAGCCGGGCTGAACCCGGCTTTTTCAAGGATATGTCCATTACAATTCGGTTATTTGGCCGGCGCCGCTGGCGCCGCCGGCGCGGCAGGAGCCGCTGGCGCTGGAGCCGCTGGAGCCGGAGCGGCGCCTGCTGCGGGCTTTGCCGGCGCGGCGGCGTCCGCGGGCTTGGCGGGAGCGCTTGCGTCGGCCGAAGTGCCGGGTGTCGGCAGCGGCTTCGGATTGTCCGACAGCGTGCGCAGATAGGCGATGACGTTGGCGCGGTCCTCATCCTTTGGCAGACCGGCGAAGCCCATGGCCGTGCCCTTCACGAATTTCTTCGGGGAGGTGATGAAGTGGTTGATGTTGTCGTAGGTCCACTTCTCGGCGCCGCCCTTGGAGAACTCCTTCATGCCGGCCGAATAGGCGAAGCCTTCATGCTCGGCCACGGGACGGTCGACGAGGTCCCACAGGTCCGGGCCGACCTTGTTCGGGCCGCCCTTTTCGCCGGAATGGCAGGCTTGGCATTTCTTGAAGACAGCTGCACCCGCTTCGACATTGGCGGTGACCAGGAGATCGGCGATCGGCTTGGCCGCTGCCACGGGGGCGGCAGCGCCACCCTCGGCAGGCTCGGTGACCTCGATCGCGAAGCCCGGCTTTTCCGGAGCGGGGGAGGCAAACAGCGCGTCGGACACCAGGCCAACCGAGAAGACGACGAAGACTGTTCCGAGCAGTCCGCCGATCAGCTTGTTGATTTCGAAAGAGTCCATACGCCCCAGGCTCCCTTTTCCGGCGGACTGATCCGTCCACTCCGTCCGTCGGTATCGTGACCCACCCCGCGGGGCCGGTCAAATCGGGCGGAAACTAGGTCTTTTGCTCGGGCGTTGCAACACCTATAAGGGCGCTTCCAGTGAGACCTTTTGCCACTTTTCCCCTCCTCTTTTCAAACGCCTGCCATCCTCATGTCCACGCTCATCCTCATCCCGGCCCGCATGGCCTCGACCCGCCTTCCGGGCAAGCCGCTTGCCGACATCGCCGGCGCCCCGATGATCGTCCATGTTGCTCGCCGCGCGGCCGAGGCCGATCTTGGCCGGGTGGTGGTCGCAACCGATACCCAGAGCGTTGCCGAAGCGGTGCGCGCGCATGGCTTCGAGGCGGTGATGACACGGATGGATCACGAATCGGGCTCCGACCGTATTTTCGAGGCTCTGACCGCGCTGGACCCCAACAGCAAGGTCGAGACCATCGTCAATGTGCAGGGCGATTTGCCGACCATCGACCCCCGGGACATCAGCGCCGCGCTGAAGCCTTTCGAGGATGCCGCTGTCGACATCGCCACGCTCTGCGTCGAGATCGTCCGCGATGCGGAAAAGACCAATCCCAATGTCGTCAAGCTCGTCGGTTCGCCGCTGTCGCCAACGCGGCTGCGGGCACTTTATTTTACCCGCGCCACCGCACCCTGGGGCGAGGGGCCGCTCTATCACCATATCGGCCTCTATGCGTATCGCCGTTCGGCGCTCGAACGGTTCGTGGCCTTGACGCCGTCACCGCTTGAACGCCGCGAGAAGCTGGAGCAACTGCGGGCGCTGGAGGCCGGCATGCGCATCGACGCCGAGATCGTCAATTCCGTGCCGCTCGGGGTCGACACTCCGGAAGACCTCGAACGTGCCAGGACGATCCTTGCGGCCTGAGACAATCCGTTAAAACCTTCAATCAGAGATCTGGCCATGCCTGAAAAAACCAACAGAATATCCTTCCAGGGCGAGCCGGGCGCCAACTCCGACACCGCCAGCCGCAACGTCTACCCCTCGATGGAGCCGTTGCCGTGCCCGACCTTCGAGGATGCCTTCAACGCGGTCGAGACCGGCAAGGCCGATCTCGCCATGATCCCGATCGAGAACACCATCGCCGGGCGCGTCGCCGACATTCATCATCTGCTGCCGGAATCGAAGCTGCACATCGTTGGCGAATATTTCCTGCCGATCCATTTCCAGCTGATGGTGCTGCCGGGCGTCAAACGCGAGGAGATCAAGACCGTCCACAGCCATATCCACGCGCTCGGCCAGTGCCGCAAATACATCCGCAAGAATGGCTGGAAGGCTGTGGTTGCGGGCGACACGGCGGGTGCTGCCAAGATGGTCTCCGAGGTCAATGACCGCACCATGGCCGCTCTGTCGCCGGCGCTCGCCGCGACGCTCTACGGGCTCGATATCATCGAGGAGAATGTCGAGGACACCGACTCTAACGTGACGCGGTTCGTCGTCCTGACCAAGAACAAGCAGTGGGCCGAACGTCCTTCGCCTGACGTCAAGATGATGACAACCTTCATCTTCCGCGTCCGCAACGTGCCGGCGGCGCTCTACAAGGCGATGGGCGGCTTCGCCACCAACGGCATCAACATGACCAAGCTGGAGAGCTACCAGCTGGGGGCCTTCACGGCGACGCTGTTCTACGCCGATATCGAGGGCCATCCGGATGATCCGCTGGTCAAGCTGGCGCTGGAGGAGCTTCGCTTCTTCTCGCGTGAGGTGCGAATCCTCGGCGTTTATCCGGCCAGCGCGTCGCGCGAGCAGTGGAAGGTCGCGGACTGATGCATGTCGCCCAAAAGTTCGCAGCGGTTTTGGGACAACGACATGCATGAACAAGGATTTAAAGCGCGTCGAAATAGTCCGTTTGGACGTGACGAGCTTTAAACCACCGAGCCCAGCGGCACGTAGTCGATTTCGAGAAAGGTCTCGACTTCGGGAACCCAGCGGTCGCGAACGAAGGCCACGTGGTCGGGATGGTCGTTATATCTCGTATAGGCAGCCTGATCGGCGAACTCCATCGAGAACCCGAAGTGATAATCGTTCTTGGGGCTGATCTGCCGTAGCTGCTCGAAATGCGTGACGCCCCTGATCGCGGTGAGGATTCTCTTGGCGTCGGTCAGGAAACGCTTCTCCTCCAGCGAATGCGGCGGATGTTTTAGCGTGAAGACGACGGTGTGACGGATCATATCCTGCTCCTGCAATACGTCTGATTATTCGCTGTCGACCCAGGCGCGGATGAGGTGATGCGCGATCGCGCCTTTTGGTGGCGTGAACAGGTTGCCGGGGTGCTCCTTGGCCAGCATCAAACGAACCTCGTCGCGAGGAAACCAGCGGCAGTCCTCCAGTTCGTTGAGGTCAGCCTGGATGTCGTCGTTGAGCGGCTCACCGAAGCAGCCGATCATCAATGAGAAGGGGAAGGGCCATGGCTGGCTGGCGTGGTAGACGACACGGCCAAGCCTGATGCCGGCTTCCTCGAATGTTTCCCGGCGCACGGCCGCTTCGATCGTCTCGCCCGGCTCGATGAAGCCGGCGAGCGCCGAATACATGCCCGGCCCGAAATGCCGGCCCCGGCCGAGCAGGCACTTCTCGCGGGTCGCGGTCAGCATGATCGCCACCGGATCGGTGCGCGGGAAATGCTCGGTGCCGCAATTCGGGCAGTGCCGCTTGTAGCCGCCGGCCCGCATCTGCGATTCGGTTCCGCATTTGCTGCAGAAGCGATGGCTGGCATGCCAGGCGAGAAGTGCGGCCCCTTGCGCCATCGCGCCGGCCGCCGCCTCGTCGATCAGCCCCTGCATGTAGACAGAGCGGTAATCGATAGCCTTGATCGTTTCCGGAAGCTGCTCGGGATCGACACCGGCCGGGACGGCCAGAACCGGTCCGGCTTCCGAAAAGCCGAGCAGGACACCCTGGTCCAGGAGCACGTTGAAAGGCCCGCCCTCACCGGCGCTGAACCAGGGATCGAGGCCGCCGTCGATGACCTTCAGGTAGAGCCGGCCACCACGCATCAGCAAAAGCCGTGCCGAAGGGTCGGCCAGCGCCTTTTCGACCGAATCGTCGGACCGGTTCTCGGACTGCCGGTCGATCATGTTGCCGGCGAAGCCGACAAACTGGCTCGGCTCGCGCAAGGGCGCGTCAAACAGGCGGAAGCTCATGGGGACTCAGACGGCTTTCAGGATGGACACAGGACAGGCTTATAGCGCCGCCTTGATCGTTTCGGCAAACCGTCTGATGTCGGAGCCCTGATAGGGCTCGCGCATACCGTGTCCCCAGACCGGGCCGGGCCAGCCTGCGTCGCCTTCCGAACGTGCGATGACATGGACATGCAATTGGCGCACGATGTTGCCGAGCGCCCCGGTGTTGATCTTGGTGCAGCCGGTCACCTTTTTCAGCGCTTGCGCCACCATATTGGTCTCGAAAGTCAGCATCGCCTGGTCAAGCGGCGTCATGTCGTGGACTTCTTCCGCACCGGGCCGCTGCGGCACCAGCAGCAACCAGGGCCAGCGGCGGTCGTTCATCACCCGCAATTCGCACAGGCCGAGCCACATCAACTGCTCGCTATCCGCCTCCAGACGGGCGTCCAGCGTGAATCCGGCCTTCAGGCCAGGCAGCATTGGCGTTTCCTCGATTTTGTTGTTTCCTCAAACTCATGAACGCTAGAGCGGCTGCAAGGGGGCTGCAAGCGAATCATTGATCCCTCACGTTTTGGTGCGCCGATTCTTGACCGCACTTGCATTTCATCGCCGAATTGCCGATATGGGGGCCGGGAGGTTGGTGGTGGACGATCCACTCGCCAACCGGGTCAGGTCCGGAAGGAAGCAGCCCTAACGAGCCCGGAACGGGTCATTGTTCCAGCCTCCCACCTCTTCGCCTTTCTCTCGCGACATTGACGGCGCCAAGCCGTGCGAGTGAAACTGTGCGCGGGAATCGGCCGCCTCCAGTCGCGGCACTTGGAGCTTTACGGGCGAATGAGCGAAGCCGGAAATTCTGGAACCGAAAAGGCAGTCGCCTATCGCGTCCTGGCGCGCAAATATCGCCCCTCGGACTTCTCCGAACTGATCGGCCAGGAGCCGATGGTTCGCACGCTCACCAATGCCTTTGCCACGGGCCGCATCGCCCAGGCATGGATGCTGACCGGCGTTCGCGGCGTCGGCAAGACGACGACGGCGCGCATCCTGGCGCGGGCGCTCAACTACAGGACCGCGACTGTCGACCAACCCTCCGTCGATCTTGCCGTGCTGGGCGAGCACTGCCAGGCGATCATGGAAGGCCGCCATGTCGATGTCATCGAGATGGACGCCGCCTCGCACACCGGCATCGACGATATCCGCGATATCATCGAGCGCGTGCGCTACGCGCCCGTCTCGGCGCGCTACAAGGTCTACATCATCGACGAAGTGCACATGCTCTCCACCCAGGCCTTCAACGGCCTGCTGAAAACGCTGGAAGAGCCGCCGCCACACGTCAAATTCATCTTCGCCACCACCGAAATCCGCAAGGTGCCGATCACCGTGCTGTCGCGCTGCCAGCGCTTCGACCTGCGGCGCATCGACGCCAGCGCGCTGGTCGCGCATCTCGCCTCGATTTCGGCCAAGGAAGGCATCTCGGTCGACGACGACGCATTGGCCATGGTCGCGCGCGCGGCGGAAGGCTCGGCCCGTGATTCGCTCTCCATCCTCGACCAGGCGATCGCCCATGGCGGCGGCACCGTCAGCGCCGAAGCGGTGCGGGCCATGCTGGGGCTCGCCGACCGCGCCCGCATCGTCGACCTGTTCGAGCATGTGATGAAGGGCGACGTGGCGGCGGCACTTGGGGAGTTCCGCGCGCAATATGATACTGGCGCAGATCCGGCCGCCGTTCTGACCGATCTCGCGGAGTTCAACCATCTTGTCACCCGCCTGCGCTTTGTGCCGGCGGCCATCGAGGATGCCTCGCTCTCCGAGGACGAACGCCAGCGCGGCGCCGATTTCGCCAGGACCTTGTCGGTCAGGGTGCTGTCACGGACATGGCAGATGCTCTTGAAGGGCATCCCTGAGGTGCAGTCCTCCAACCGGCCGGTGAGTGCTGCCGAAATGGTGCTGATCCGGCTTGCGCATGCTGCCGACCTGCCGACCTTGGACGAAGCGCTGAAATCCCTGGACGGCGGGTACGCCGCGCCGGGAGCGGCGCCGCGTTCGAACGGCGCGCCGGCAAGTCCCGGCAATGGCGGCGGCGCCAGCGCGGTGGCGCAGACGCGCATGCCCACGGGTTCGGGCGGCGCCCAGGCCATGCGGCTAGTCGAGGCTGTGCCTGCTCCTGCCGCCTTCGTCGCGCCGCGCGAGCCCGTGCCGGAGACGCCGCAGGTTTCGGTGAAGTCGCTGGCCGACATCGTTGCCCTTGCCGACGCGCAGCGCGACATTGCTTTCAAGGTTCTGATCAAGCGCTGCATGCGCCTCGTTCGCATCGAGCCCGGCCGCATCGACGTCAATCTGACCGAAGATGCGCCAAAGATGCTGCTCAACGACCTGACGACCAAGTTGCGTGCCTGGACCGGCCGCAACTGGCTGGTGTCACTGTCGAAGGAGGAGGGCGGCCAGACCCTGGCCCAGATGGAATCGGCAAAGCGCGAGACCGCTTTTCTCGATGCCAAGAGCGACCCGACCGTCGCTGCCATTCTCGCCCGCTTTCCCGGCGCCAAGATCATCGACGTGCGTATTCCCGACGCACCGGAAGTGGACAGTGACGAAGCCGATCCGCCGGTCGAGCCGGCGGCGGACGACGACGAAATTTAAACAGCATCAATCGCAAAGGAACGCGCGATGAAAGATCTTCTCGGCCTGATGGGCAAGGCAAAGGAAATGCAGGCCAAGTTCCAGGCCATGCAGGATGAGATCGCCACGCTGGAGGCCACCGGCCAGGCCGGCGGCGGTCTGGTGGTGGTGACGCTCACCGGAAAATTCGAGATGAAGTCGCTGAAGATCGACCCGTCCCTGTTCAAGGAGGACGAGGTCGAGATTCTGGAGGACCTCTTGCTTGCCGCTCACAATGACGCCAAGGTCAAGGTCGAGCAGATCATGCAGGAAAAGACCAAGGCGCTGACCGCCGGCTTGCCGATACCGCCTGGAATGAAACTGCCTTTCTAGCCATGGCGCCAAGCCCGTGATCGAAGAGCCGTCGGACAGGTTGATCGAGCAGCGGATCCGCAACAGGATCTACGAGATCCTTGAAATCCTGGCGGAGTGCGACGAGGGCGTGGACCTCGTAAGCATCAATGGCTACTTCAATCTCTTCGAGGATTTCGTCCATCGCCCGTCGATCGAATCCGGCATGTCGGCTCTTTCGAGGGATGAGCGTGCGATCGTCCTGGAAATCGCCCATTTCCTGGAAGTGGCTTGCGAAACAACGCCGGACTTCACCAAGGCGGAGTTCATAGCCAGCGGCTGGCCGGAGCAGATCGCGCCGAAAGCAAGGGATGCGCGGGCGCTGTTTCTGATTCGCGGCCTGTTTTCGGAGGAGCTCGAAGAGGCCGAACCTGGACAGTCCATCACGGCTCGGGCCGCGCGATAGTCGGGTTTTTGCCATTGAACTGTGCCAATTTGAGCACTCTTTTCAATTAATAACGCTTTAGCCATCTTTTTGCCTGAAAGTGTCTCATTCTTGCCGCAGCCTGGGGGCGGGCATTGAAATGAGGGTTACTTGTTGATCGCCACGCGATGGAAGACGCCGCTGTTGCTCGGTGTCGTCACCTCCCCGCTGTTCCTGGCCGGTTGCAGTCAGACCACGTCGCACGGCATGTCCGTCGCGAGCCTGACCAGCGCCATCACGCCGAGCTTCCTGAGCTCGCGGGCCTACAGCCACACACCCAAGGACAAGGAGTGCCTGGAGCGCGCCATGTTCTTCGAATCCAACCGTTCGAGCCGCGACGGCATGATTGCCGTTGGCACGGTGGTCATGAACCGGCTGCGATCCGGTCAGCATGGCAACACCATATGCGACGTGGTTGGCGAGCCCGGGCAGTTCGCGCCCGGCGTCATGACAAGGCCGATGAATTCGCGGGCTTTGCCCGATGTAGAGGCGGCCGCCGACGCCGTGCTGAAGGGTGAGCGGCAGACCAAGCTGAAGAACACGATGTATTTCCACACCGCCGGCCTTCGCTTCCCCTACACGAACATGCACTACACGATGGTTGCCGGTGGCAATGCCTTCTACGAGAAGCGCGGCCGCAATTGGCAGCCGCTGCCGGATGAGCCCCAGGTCGCGGTTGCTTATGCAACGCCTCCGGTTTCAAAGCCTTTGGCACCCGCGGTACTGGTTGCCTCCGCCGCACCGGCTCCCGTGGCCAAGCCGACAGCTGGCAGAACCACGACGGCCGCGCCTGTCTACACGACCGCTTCCATCCAGCCGCGGCCGAAACCCGCCAGGGAAACGCTTGTGGCGATGCAGGAGCCCATGCAGGAACCGGATGCGGCCCGCTTTGGCGGCAATGTGCAGCCTCGAACGATACCGTTCCCGGCTGCGTCGCAGCAGGCGACGATGGCCTTCGAGGCAACACCCGAGAATACCGATGCGATCGGTGCGATGATCGCCAGCCAGAGCCGGCCGCTCGAGGCCGACTGACCTTTAACAGCGTCTCGTGCGGTTAGGGCATGCGTGGCGCTGGAGTGTTCCAAAGCGCGTGGAAAAATCCTAAACCGATGCGATGTCGAAGCGAATCGCCGGTCCCGAGATTGAACGCCTGATCCAGCTCCTGGCCAAGGTGCCGGGGCTTGGTCCCCGTTCGGCCCGGCGCGCGGCGCTTCATCTGATCAAGAAGAAGGAGCAGCTGTTGTCGCCGCTCGCCGCCGCCATGGGCGAGGCCGCCGACAAGGTGCGCATCTGCTCGACCTGCGGAAATGTCGACACCTCAGACCCCTGCATGATCTGTACCGACCCGCGCCGCGATGCCGGCACGATCATCGTTGTGGAGGACGTGTCGGACCTGTGGGCGCTCGAACGCGCGGCGGCCATGAACGTGCGCTACCATGTGCTCGGCGGCACGCTGTCGCCACTTGACGGCATCGGCCCCGAGCAACTCAACATCCGCTCGCTGGTCGACCGTGTCGCCGGTGGCGAGGTGAAGGAGATCATCCTTGCCGTCAACGCAACGGTCGAAGGCCAGACGACCGCGCACTACCTCACCGACCAGTTGTCCGGTTTCGACATCAAGGTGACGCGGCTGGCGCATGGCGTGCCGGTCGGCGGCGAACTCGACTATCTCGACGAAGGAACGCTGGCCGCGGCGCTGCGGGCGCGGACGGCGTTTTGACGCGATTGGCGAAGAAGGATTTGCTTTGAGATGACTGAGTTCCTTCGCGCCCCACCTTATCAACAGGTCATCACGATTTTCCTCGCAATCCTTATCGCGTTGGGCGCTTCAGCCCCAGCATCCGCCGCGAAGATCGATGACCAGTTCCGCGCCTGGCTGCAAAGCGACCTCTGGCCGGAAGCCAAGGCGAAGGGCATTTCCAGGAAGACCTTCGATGCCGCCTTCGATGGCATCAAGCCGAACCTCAAACTGCCCGACCTGGTGCTGCCCGGCGAGAAGGCGACAACGCCGCAAAAACAGCATCAGGCCGAGTTCGGTTCGCCCGGCGCCTACTTCGCCGAAAGGACCATCGGCGCCGTCACCGCCGGCGGCCGGGCGCGCGCTGCCGCCAACGCCAGCACACTGGCCGTCATCGAGAAGCGGTTCGGCGTGCCGGGTGAAATCCTGCTGGCCATATGGGGTCGCGAGACCGGCTTCGGCGCGGCCAAGATGCCTTACGACGCGTTCGAGGTGCTGGGCACCAAGGCGTTCATGTCGACCAAGAAAGAGTTTTATCGCACCGAACTGCTGGCCGCGCTGGAGATCGTCGAGCGTGGGCTGGCGCCCGTCGGCGCGATGAAATCGTCCTGGGCGGGCGCGCTCGGCCAGCCGCAGTTCATGCCGACATCGTTCCTGAAGCACGCGGCGGCTTATAATGGCGGCGGCCGGGCCGACATCTGGAATTCCGTGCCGGACACGCTAGCCTCCATCGCCAACTATCTTGATCACTATGGCTGGGTGAAGGGCCGTGGCTGGGGCTTCGAAGTGACGGTGCCGACGGCGGTCTCCTGTTCGCTAGAAGGGCCGGACCAGGGCAAAAAGATTTCGCAATGGGCGGCGATGGGCATCAAGCGCGTCGACGGCAAGCCGTTCCCGGCAAGCGAATTGAAGGCCGAGGGCTTTCTGCTGATGCCGGCCGGACGCAGTGGCCCAGCCTTCGTCGTCACGCCCAATTTCTACGTGATCAAGGAATACAACAACAGCGATCTCTATGGCCTGTTCATCGCCCACGCCGCCGACCGCATCGCGCATGGCGACAGCAATTTTGCGGGCAGCTGGGGCGCTGTTGATAACCTCTACCGGTCCGACATCGCGGCACTGCAGCGGTCGCTCGAAGCCAAGGGCTATGATGTCGGCAGTGCCGATGGCTTGCCCGGCTTCAAGACGCGCCGATCAATCGGCATATGGCAGGCCAAGAACGGCCGCGCCGCAACCTGCTTTCCGGATGCAGGTCTAGTCTCGGTGCTCAAGTAGCTCCGATATTAGCAGATTTTTCCTGATTGGCCGCGCCGATTAGCCGGCTTTTGCATCGACTTGCTGCCGCCAATTCTGGTCGAATGCGCTGTCTTGCAAATGCTCGTTGCCGGCTTGAAAGCCGCCGGCTATGGTGTTGACCAGCTGGACAAAAAACGCGACGTTAAGGGTTAGAGGGCCGTCGTCAGGCCCCGAAAAGAATTGTGCAGCCCTGAGCCGGGAACTCAGGTCAATAACCAACAAAAAAGGGAACAATCACCATGATGATGGAAAAGTTTGCTCTACGCTCTCGTACCTTGCTTGCGGGCGCGGCGATGTCCGCGCTGCTCATTGGCGTTGCGCCTGCCTTCGCCGTCACGCCCGCCGACACGCTGGTCGAGGGCTTTGCCATCGACGACATCATCTCCATGGATCCGGGCGAGGCCTTCGAGCTGTCGACCGCCGAGGTTACCGGCAACACCTATGACCTGCTTGTCCGGCTTGACCTCAGCGACACATCCAAGGTCAAGGCCGATCTCGCCGACAGCTGGAGCGTCTCCGACGACGGGCTGACCTATACGTTCAAGCTCAAGCCCGGCCTGAAATTCGCCTCGGGCAACCCGATCACGGCGGCCGATGTCGCCTATTCGTTCGAGCGGGTCGTCAAGCTGGACAAGAGCCCGGCCTTCATCATCGAACAGTTCGGCATCAGCGGCGACAACGTTGCCGACAAGGCCAAGGCCGTCGACGACGCCACCTTCCAGTTCATCGTCGACAAGGCCTATGCGCCAAGCTTCGTCTTGAACTGCCTCTCGGCGACGGTCGCATCGGTCGTCGACAGCAAGCTGGTCAAGGAGCATGTCGTCAAGGCGGCGCCAACCGCCGACTACAAATATGACAATGACTTCGGCAACGCCTGGCTGAAGACCGGCTATGCCGGCTCCGGCGCCTACAAGCTGCGCGAATGGCGCGCCAATGAAGCCGTCGTCATGGAGCGCAACGATAATTATCATGGCGAGAAAGCCAAGCTTGCCCGCGTCATCTACCGCAACATGAAGGAAAGCTCGGCCCAGCGCCTGGCGCTCGAAGCCGGCGACATCGACGTTGCCCGCAACCTCGAGCCGAACGATCTCGACGCCATCGCCAAGAACGACAAGCTTACGACCACCAGCGCGCCGAAGGGCACGGTCTACTATATCAGCCTCAACCAGAAGAACCCTACTCTCGCCAAGCCGGAGGTTCGCCAGGCTTTCAAGTATCTGGTCGATTACGATGCGCTGAGCACGACCATCCTCAAGGGCATCGGCGAAATCCATCAGTCCTTCCTGCCCAAGGGCGACCTCGGCGCCATGGATGACAATCCCTTCAAGCTCGACGTGGCCAAGGCCAAGGAACTGCTGGCCAAGGCCGGCTTGGCCGACGGCTTCAGCGTGACCATGGATGTGCGCACCGGCCAGCCGACCACCGGCATGGCGGAATCGATCCAGCAGACGCTCGGTCAAGCCGGCATCAAGCTGGAGATCATTCCGGGCGACGGCAAGCAGACGCTGACCAAGTACCGCGCCCGCAACCACGACATCTATATCGGCAATTGGGGCCAGGACTATTTCGATCCGAACTCCAACGCCCAGACCTTTGCCTCGAATCCCGACAATTCGGATGCCGGCAAGTCCCACACGCTTGCCTGGCGCAATTCCTGGGACATTCCGGACCTGACCAAGGAAACGGAAGCGGCCCTGCTGGAGAAGGATTCGGGCAAGCGCGCCGACATCTACAAGGATCTGCAGCAGAAGATCCTCGACACCAGCCCCTTCGTCATCATCCATCAGCAGCTGGAAGTCGCCGGGCTGCGCAAGAACCTCAAGGGCTTCGCGCTCGGCCCGAGCTTCGACAGCAACTTCGTCGGCCCGGTCTCGAAAGAGTAACGCCAGCGGACGCGCGGCATGAGCGCGATTGAAAACGAAGGCGGGCGCGGCAGCGCCCGCGCGGTAGCCATTGCGTCTGCGATCGGCCGCTTCCTGGTCATCGCGGTAACGACCTATCTTGGTCTTCTCGCGGTGACCTTCTTCATCGGCCGTGTCATTCCGATCGACCCGGTGCTGGCGGTGCTCGGCGATCGAGCACCTGTCAGTGTCGTCGAGCGCACGCGCCGCGAAATGGGCCTCGACCTGCCGCTGATCGAGCAGTTCTACATCTATGTCAAAAATGCCCTGAGCGGTGATTTCGGCACCTCGGTGCTGACAACCAATCCTGTC
Source organism: Mesorhizobium sp. PAMC28654 (assembly GCF_020616515.1). Classification (GTDB taxonomy): domain Bacteria; phylum Pseudomonadota; class Alphaproteobacteria; order Rhizobiales; family Rhizobiaceae; genus Mesorhizobium. The sequence goes on along the minus strand of NZ_CP085135.1, from coordinate 2,966,463 downwards.
ATGACCGACATCCGCCGCGCCTTCCCCGCGACCGTCGAACTGGCGACGCTGGGAACGTTGATCGGGGCGCTGTTTGGTGTGCCGCTTGGCGTGCTGGCAGCGGTGAAGCGCGGCAGCCTCATCGATCAGATCGTGCGCATCATTGGCCTGATCGGCTATTCCGTGCCGATCTTCTGGCTCGGCCTGCTTGGGCTCGTGCTGTTCTACGCCAAGCTGCAATGGGTGGCCTTTCCGGCAAGGCTCGACGTCGTCTACGAATACACCTTCACGCCGATCACCGGCTTCTATCTTCTCGACTCCGCGATGCAGGGGGAGTGGGACGTCTTTTACGACGCCTTCAGGCACATCATCCTGCCGGCCTCGCTGCTCGGCTATTTCTCGCTGGCCTATATCAGCCGCATGACGCGCTCGTTCATGCTTAACGAACTGGCGCAGGAATACATCGTCGCCGCGCGCGCCAAGGGCTTGTCGGAAACCCGCATCATCTGGGGCCACGCGCTGCGCAACGCCGCCGTGCCGATGGTCACGGTGATCGCGCTGTCCTACGCCAATCTGCTCGAGGGCTCGGTGCTGACCGAGGTCGTCTTCTCCTGGCCCGGCATCGGCCTCTACATCACCAATTCGCTGCAGAACGCCGACATGAACGCCGTGCTTGGCGGCACCATCGTCATCGGCTCGGTGTTCATCGGCATCAATCTCCTGTCCGACCTGCTCTACCGTGTGCTCGATCCAAGGACAAAGACAGGATGAGTACACAGACCATCCAGAGCCGTCGCGACTGGCTGCTCAGCGAGCGGCCGGCGTCGCGCATGCAGGCAAGGCTCGGCCGCGCCTATGTGGCGTGGCGTCGCTTTTCCGCCAACCGACTAGCGTTTCTCGGCCTGCTCATCATCATTGCCTTGCTGGTCATCGCAGCCCTTGCCGGCGTGCTGGCGCCGTATTCGCCGACATTCGGTGATCTCAAGAATTCCCGGCTGCTGGCGCCCAGCGCCGAGCACTGGTTCGGCACCGACGATCTTGGCCGCGATATCCTTTCGCGCATTCTCTACGGTTCGCGCTGGACGCTCTACGTGGTCATCCTGGTGGCAATAATCGCGGCGCCGATCGGCCTCTTGGTTGGCACCGTCGCGGGCTATGCCGGCGGCTGGATTGATGCGATCCTGATGCGCATCACCGACATCTTCCTCGCTTTCCCCAAGCTGATCCTGGCGCTGGCCTTTGTCGCCGCACTCGGTCCAGGCATCGAGAACGCGGTGCTTGCCATCGCCATCACCTCATGGCCGCCTTACGCCCGCATCGCGCGCGCCGAAACGCTGACGGTGCGCAATTCCGATTACATCAAGGCGGTGCAGCTAATGGGCGCCTCGCCCTTCCGCATCGTGTTGCGCCACATCATGCCGCTGTGCATTTCCTCGCTCATCGTCAGGGTGACGCTCGACATGGCCGGCATTATCCTGACCGCGGCCGGCCTGGGCTTCCTCGGCCTCGGCGCGCAGCCGCCGCTGCCTGAATGGGGCACCATGATCGCCTCGGGCCGCCGCTTCGTGCTCGACCAGTGGTGGGTGGCCGGCGCGCCCGGTTTCGCCATCCTCATCGTCAGCCTCGGCTTCAACTTGCTCGGCGACGGCCTGCGCGACGCGCTCGACCCCCGGAGTGGTGACCAATGAGCGGCGACCGATGAGCACGCTGCCAAAGGGTACACTTCTTGACGTCGACGATCTGCGCGTCACGTTTCCGACGCGCACCGGCCTGATAGAGGCGGTGCGCGGCGTTTCCTTTACGCTTGGCCGTGAGCGGCTTGGGATCGTCGGCGAATCCGGTTCCGGCAAGTCGCAGACCGGCCGCGCCATCATGGGACTGACGCCCCCGCAGGCACGGATATCGGCGAACAAACTCGCCTTTGACGGCATCGACCTTCTTGCCGCATCGCCGCGCGAGCGCCGGGCTCTGCGGGGAAAACGCATCGCCATGATCCTGCAGGATCCGAAATATTCGCTCGATCCGGTGATGAGCATCGGCCGGCAGATCGTCGAGACGCTGCGAACGCATGAAAAGGTCGGCAAGGCCGAGGCGCGCGACAGGGCACTCGCCATGCTGGAAGCGGTGCAGATCCGCGATCCCGCCCGTGTCTTCGACCTGCATCCGCATGAGGTCTCCGGCGGCATGGGCCAGCGGGCGATGATCGCCATGATGCTGATCGCCGGGCCGGAGATGATGATCGCCGATGAGCCGACATCGGCGCTCGACGTCACCGTGCAACTCGACGTGCTCGGCATCCTCGACAAGCTGGTCAGCGAGCGCGGCATGGGACTGATCTTCATCTCGCATGATCTGCGCCTGGTCTCGTCCTTCTGCGACCGGGTCATCGTGATGTATGCCGGCAAGGTGGTCGAGCAGCTCAAGGCTTCCGAACTCGGCCATGCCCAGCACCCCTACACGCGCGGCCTGCTCAACTGCATGCCCAGGATCGACGACGACCGTCACCCGCTGCCGGTGCTCGATCGCAAGCCGGAGTGGGCGCTATGAGCGCGGCCCTTGTCGTCGACGGGTTGGAAGTCCTCTTCGATCGCTTCCGCGCCCTGAAAGGCGTCAGCCTCGAGGTCCAGTCGGGAGAATCCTTCGGGCTGGTCGGCGAATCCGGTTCGGGCAAGTCGACGCTGCTGCGGGCCATTGCCGGCCTGGCGCCCGTCGCTTCGGGCAGCATCACCGTCAATGGCAAGAAACTCGGTACGCGACGCGATAAAGCCTTCTACCGCGAAGTCCAGATGGTCTTTCAGGACCCGTATGGCTCCCTGCATCCGCGCCAGACCGTCGACCGCCTGCTGCAGGAGCCGCTCGCCATCCACGGTTGTGCCGATGGCGAAAAGCGCATCCAGCGGGCGCTGGACGAGGTGGGCCTCGGAAACGGCTTCCGCTTCCGCTACTCGCATCAATTGTCGGGCGGCCAGCGCCAGCGCGTGGCGATCGCACGCGCCCTGATCCTCGAGCCGTCCATCCTGCTGCTTGACGAGCCGACCTCGGCGCTCGATGCGTCCGTACAGGCGGAAGTTCTCAATCTGCTGGAAGAGATCCGCCGGCGGCGCAAGCTGACCTTCTTGATGGTCAGCCACGACCTCGCCATCATCACCCATATGTGCGAGCGGTTGATGGTGATGCAGAACGGCGAGGCGGTGGAGAATCTGACGGCTGATGATCTCGTTGAGCGCCGCGTGAGCAAGGACTACACGCGCAATCTGCTGCGAGCCAGCGACGGGTTTGTGAGGGCGTAGCTGAATTTTCATGGCGCGTTCCTTCGCGCCCCCCACGGGGGGAGATGTCCGGCAGGACAGACGTGAAGGAACGCGACGCTACTCGCAACTTGCCCTCAGGCCGTACCGCCTTCCGGTATGGTATCGCTGGCCGGAGCAGTGTTCTCCTGCCCCTCTTTCGGTTCCTTGATCCGGAACCACGCGAATAAAGCGCCGGCAGGAACAGCAGCGTGATCGCCGTGCCGGCGATGATGCCGCCCATCATGGCGAAGGCCATTGGCGCCCAGAACACTTCGCGCGCGATCGGGATCAGCGCCAGGCTGGCGGCGGCGGCCGTCAGCGCGATCGGCCGCATACGGTGTTCGGTGGCCTCGACCACGGCCGCCCAACGGTCCTTGCCCTCGGTGACGAGTTGCTCGATCTGCACGATCAGGATGACCGAGTTGCGGATCAGGATGCCGATCAGCGCCAGCACGCCGAGGATGGCGACGAAACCCAGCGGCGCACCGCTCGGCAACAGTGCGGCGACCACGCCGATCAATCCGAGCGGCGCCACGGCAACCACCAGGAACAGGCGCTGGAAGCTTTGCAGCTGGATCATCAGGATCGTCGCCATCAGGAACAGCATCAGCGGCACCACGGCCGCGATCGGCCCTTGGCTTTTGGCGCTTTCCTCAACCGTTCCGGCGGTGGCAATGGCGTAGCCGACCGGGAGCTTGGCGATGAAGGCATCGACCGATGATTTCAATTCGTCGACCACCGTGGCCGGCAGCGTATCGCCGACCAGTCCGGCGCGCACGGTGATGGTAGGCACGCGGTCTCGCCGCCACACGGTGGGCTGTTCCAGTTCATAGTGGAAGTTCGCGACGGCAGCGAGTGGGATCGATTCACCGTTCCCGGTCGGCAACTGCATGTTCTGCAGCGTCTCTATAGAGCCACGCTCGGCGGCGCTCGATCGGGCGATGACGCTGACCAGGTAGGTGGCGTCGCGTACCTGGGTGATGGTGACGCCACCGACGACGAGGTTCATGGTGCTGGCGATATCCGATGAGGTGATGCCCGAGCTGACGCGCCTTGTCCTGCAGCACGTCCACTTTCAGCACCCGCGCCGGCTCGTTCCAGTCGAAGGTCGGTGCGCCCAGCTTCGGATTGGCCGAGATGACGCCGGCCAGTTGCTGGGACAATGTCCTTACCATTTGGACGTCCGGGCCGCTGACGCGATACTGCACCGGCCGACCGACCGGTGGTCCGAGTTCAAGCGTCTTGACGAAGGCGTCGGTGCCGACGAAATCCTCGCGTAGCATCTTTTCGATTGACGCCTTCACCCGGTTGCGGGCCTCGATGTCCTTGGTGACGATGACGGTCTGGCCGAAATAGGGGTTGGATGGCTGCACGTCATAGGCCAGCACGAAGCGCACCGCGCCCTGGCCGATATAGGAACTCCAGTGCTCGATGTCGGGGTTGCCGGCAAGTGCCACCTTTTCGAAGCGCTCCATCTGGTCGCGCGTCTCGGTGATCGAGCTGTTTTGCGGCAGGTTCCAGTCGACGATGAGTTCCGGCCGATCCGAAGGCGGGAAGAACTGCTGCTGGACAAAACCCATGCCGACGATCGACGCGGCGAACAGCAGAACCGTGGCGATGATGGTGAGCCAATGATGCCGCACCGATCCGATGAGGACGGTCCGGAACATCGAGGTGAAACGTCCGGGCTGGTCCTGGTGCTTATGTTTCATCGTCGCCGGCAGGATGGTGACGCCGAGCAGCGGCGCAAACAGCACCGCCACGATCCACGAGACCAGCAAGGACACGGCGATGACGACGAACAGCGTGTAGGTGTATTCGCCGGCGGCGCTGTTGTTGAGGCCGATGGGAATGAAGCCCGTTACGGTCACCAGGGTTCCGGTCAGCATCGGGAACGCCGTCGACGTGTAGACATAGGTCGCCGCCTTGCGCAGATTGTCGCCGGCCTCCAGCCGGGCGACCATCATCTCCACCGCGATCATGGCATCGTCAACCAGAAGGCCGAGCGCAATGATCAGCGCGCCCAGCGAAATGCGCTGCAGCGAGATGCCGAGATAATCCATGAACAGGAAGGTGATGGCCAGCACCAGCGGGATCGACAGCGCGACGACGAAGCCGGCACGCAGGCCCAGGCTGATGAAGGAGACGGCCAGCACGATGGCCACGGCCTCGAACAAGGCGCGTGTGAAACCCGAAACGGCTTCCTCGACGATCACCGGCTGGTCGGCGACCAGATGGACACCGACGCCGATCGGCAGGTCGGCGACGATCCTGTTCATTTCGGCCTTCAGCGCCTTGCCGAAGTCGAGCAGGTTGGCGTTGGGCTTCATGCCGATGGCGAGCCCGATCGCGTCCTCGCCATTGAAGCGGAACAGCGCGGTCGGCGGATCGGCATAGCCGCGCGTGATCGTCGCCACGTCGCTCAGCCGGAAGAACCGGTCGTTGACGCGCAGGTTGATGGCGCGCAGGCTCTCTTCCGAGGTGAACTGGCCGCTGACGCGCACGCTGATGCGCTCCGGTCCGGTCTGGATGACGCCCGAGGGTGCGATCGCGTTCTGGGCCTGCAGGCTCGCCACGATCGCCTGCTGGTTCAGGCCCAGCGCCGCGGTCTGGCGGGTCGAGAATTCGAGATAGATCGCCTCGTCCTGCGCGCCGACCAGATCGACCTTGCCGGCGTTAGGCACAGCCAGGATCCTGGTGCGGGCATCCTCGACATAGTCGCGCAGCTGGCGCAGCGTCAGCCCGTCGGCGGTGAAAGCGTAGACATTGCCGAACACGTCGCCGAAATTGTCGTTGAAGAAAGGACCCTGCACGCCCTCCGGAAACTGCGGGCGGATATCGTTGATCATGTTGCGGATACGGACCCATGTCGGGACCACGTCACGCGCCTTGGTCGATGGCTTCAGGTTCACGAAGATGATTGTCTGCCCAGCCGTGGTGACCGACTTGGAGTAGTCGAGGCTATCGAGCTCCTCCAGCTTCTTCTCGATGCGGTCGGTCACCTGGCGCAGCGTGTCGTCGACCGAGGCGCCCGGCCAGTTGGCCTGGATCAGCATCGTCTTGATGGTGAAGTCCGGGTCTTCCTCGCGGCCGAGATTGAGGTAGGCCGAGACGCCGGCCACGACGAAGACCAGCATGAAATACCAGACCAGCGAACGGTGGCTGAGCGCCCAGTCGGAGAGGTTGAAGCCTTTCACTTGGCGGCTCCTTCAAGGATCTTGACCGTCTGGCCGGCCGTCAGGCTGTGGATGCCGGCGGTGACCACGCGCATCCCTGCATCGAGCCCTTCCGCGACCGTGAAGGTCGCGGTCCGCTTGGCGCCGACCTTTATGTCGCGCAAACTTACATTCGACGATTGCGGATCGACGATCCACACCTGTTGCTTGCCGTCCTTTTCGAGGAGCGCCGACAGCGGCAGTTCTATCGTCGGGTCGATTGCCGCCACGCGGGTTGCCGTTACCGTGGAGCCGAGCCGGAACGCCGTCGGCGCATCGAGCAGCGTCAGGCGCACGCGGCGAGTGCGGGTCGAGCTGTCTGCCTGCGGGGCGATCTCGCGCAGCTTGGCTTGCGTGCGGATCGAGGGCAGCGACTGCAAGATCACGTCGAAACCTATCCCCACGCCAAGGTCGCCCGTCAGCTGGTCGGGAATGTCGACCACCGCTTCGCGCACATCGGAGCGGGCGACGGTCAGCACGGTCTGGCCGGCGGCCACTGTCTGCCCGACCTCGGCGCTCACCGCCGTGACGACACCGTCGAAATCCGAAAACAGCCGGGCGTAGCCAAGCTGCTCCTCCGATTTTGCGAGTGCCGCCTTGGCGCGCTCGACATTGGCTTCCGCGGCCTGCCGCGCCTGCTGGGCGGCGTCGTAGGTGGCCTGCGAGGTGTTCTTGGCAGCCAGCAGCGCGCGCTGGCGCTCCTCGCTGCCCGCGGCGTTGGTGAATTCGGCCTGTGCGTTCGACAGGCCAGCCTTTGCTCCCTGCACGGCGAGCTCCAGCGCTGTTGGGTCGAGCGTGGCGATCGTCGTACCCTTGGTGACGAGATCGCCGACATCGACATCGCGTGTGACGATGCGGCCGAGAAGGCGGAATGCGAGGTTGGCGCTGAATTCCGGCTCGATCACGCCGGCAAATCCGAGCGTCTGGCTGGTCCGGGGTTGGACGACCACCGAAAGCACCGGCCTGATGATCTCCGGCGTCTTTTCCGGCTCGGCCGAACAGGCGGCGAGGAAGACCAGCACCGACAGTCCGAGTGCGCGCGACTGCCGGATCATTGCGCGGTCTCCCCGGCGATCTCGACGACTTCACCGGGACTGAGCAACTGGCCGCCGGCGGTGACGACATGTTGTCCGGCTTCGAGCCCCTTGTTGACGACGATGACGCCGGAATCATAGGCCAGGATGCCGACAGGCGCCACGTTGACGGCCTTGGACGCCGCATCGACGAGCCAGACCGCCGGTGTCCCGTCGCTGGAGGTCAGGGCCTGCCACGGCAGGATCATGGCCTGGACGGGCCTGGCGCTGATGGAGCCGGTGACGGCGGCGCCAAGCGGCATGGCGGCGGGCGTATTGGGGATGGCGACCTTCACGCGAACCGACGCGGAGGCGGGATCGACGACCGGCGAGATCTCGCGCACCACGCCTGTCGCCTTGATGACCGGATCGGACACCAGCGTGATGGACACCGGCGGTGGCGTTGTCGAACCGCCGGCGACCAGCGTTTCAGGAACATTGAAGACCGCGTCGCGGTCGCCGTCCTCGGCAATGGTGAACACGGTCTGTGCCGCCTGCACCACTTGGCCGGCTTCCACCATGCGCGCGGTGACGATGCCCGGCTTGGTAGACCGCAATTCGGTGAAGGACAGGCTGTCCCTTGCGTTGTCCAGCGCGCTTTGCGCCTGCTGCACGCTGCCTTGCGCGACACTTTGCGCCTGTTCGGCCGCATCGTAATCGCGTCGTGTGGTGAAGCCTTGGGCAAGCAGCGTCTTTTGCCGCGCGAACGCGGCGGAGGCCTGTGTCAGCTGCGCCTGGGCCGCATCGAGATCGGCTTGCGCGGAACGCAGATCCGATTCCTGTTCCTGCGGATCGATGCGAGCCAGCAGCGTGTCCTTGTCGATATGCTGGCCGATCTCGACGAACCGATCGGCGATACGGCCGCCGACGCGGAAGGACAGGTTGTTCAGCGTCCTCGCCGCGATCACGCCGGTCAAGGATGTGGTCGGGGCATAGTCGGAGACCTTGACCTCTTCGGCGCTCACCAGGATCGGCAGCTTTTGCGCCGCCGCCTGCTTCTGGCAGCCGGCAAGGAGAAACGTCATCAAGGAGCATGCCACAATGATGGAAGTTGTCCGCAACGGCAAATGTCTGGAGTGCGATGGCTGCGGGGCGGACGATGTCGCGTTCCAGCTCATGGCTTGCCTCGCCCGCCTGGACTGTCCTGATGTAACGCGTTGCGGGCCGCAAGAAGATAATCGATCCCCGGAAAAAGGGAACCTCTCTCGTACACGGATCAGCCGACTGGTTAAGCCACGCTGGACCCGCATCGGACGACAGGCCCAATCGCCTCCCGATGGTGCCGACTTGAGGAAAATATGAAATAAGGTCAGAAGACTTCCCGGCAGCCATCAAACGAGAACGGGCGACAGCCTGACGAGGGATAAAAATGAAGAATTCAGCCATTTCCGAACGCAAGAACCAGTCGATCTCGCGTGGCGTTGGAATGACCACGCAGATCTATGCCGATCGGGCCGAAAACTCGGAGATCTGGGATGTCGAAGGTCGCCGCTACATCGACTTCTCGTCCGGCATCGCCGTCGTCAACACCGGCCATCGCCACCCCAAGGTGATCGAGGCGGTCAAGGCGCAGCTCGACCGCTTCACCCATACCTGCCACCAGGTGGTGCCCTATGAGAGCTATGTGCGGCTGGCCGAACGCCTGAACGGCATGCTGCCGGGTAACTTCGAGAAGAAGACGATCTTCGTCACCACCGGCGCCGAGGCCGTCGAAAACGCCATCAAGATCGCCCGCAACGCGACCGGCCGTCAGGCCGTCATCGCCTTTGCCGGCGGCTTCCATGGTCGCACCTTCATGGGCATGGCGCTGACCGGCAAGGTCGTGCCCTACAAGGTCGGCTTCGGCGCCATGCCGGGCGACGTCTACCACGCGCCGTTCCCGGTGCCGCTGCACGGTGTTTCGGTGGCCGATTCGCTGGCGGCACTCGACCGCCTGTTCAAGGCCGATGTCGACCCGGCCCGCGTTGCCGCCATCATCATCGAGCCGGTTCAGGGCGAGGGCGGCTTCTACGATGTGCCGCGCGATTTCATGGTGGCGCTGCGCAAGCTCTGCGACCAGCACGGCATGCTGCTGATTGCCGACGAGGTCCAGACCGGCTTTGCCCGCACCGGCAAGATGTTTGCGATGGATCATCACGACGTGGCGGCTGATATCACCACCATGGCCAAGAGCCTGGCCGGCGGTTTCCCGCTGGCCGCGGTCACCGGCCGCGCCGAGATCATGGATGCGCCAGGCCCCGGCGGGCTCGGCGGCACCTATGGCGGCAGCCCGATCGGCGTCGCCGCCGCGCATGCGGTTCTCGACGTGATCGAAGACGAAAAGCTCTGCGACCGCGCCAACACGCTGGGTGCAAGGCTGAAGCAGCGGCTGCAGTCGATCCGTGACGACGTACCCGAGATCGTCGATATCAGGGGCCTCGGCTTCATGAACGCGGTCGAGTTCAACGACGTCAAGAAGGGCCTGCCGTCGGCCGAGATCGCCAATGCGATCAGGCTGAAGGCGCTCGACAAGGGACTGATCCTGCTGACCTGCGGCGTCTATGGCAACGTCATCCGCTTCCTCGCGCCGATCACCATCCAGGACAACGTCATGAACGAGGCGCTCGACATTCTGGAAAGCTCGATCCGCGAAGTCTGCGCCGCCTGATCATGGATGTCGGCTTGGGCGGTTCCGGTTAGGAACCGCCCAAGGATCTGTTTCGGATTATTCTTACGGTCGGATTTTCGAGCCGACCAAGACGCTTTGGTCCGAAGCCTAGGCTGGCGTCTTTGGCTGTAAGGCGGCAAGCGCTGCCTTCAGTCCATCCGGTCCCGTCGCTACTGTCTCCGGCGTCGGCGAGAAGCCGGCGCCGAGCATCTTGCGGCCAAGCATGTGATCGCCCGGACGGTTGACCGATTCTATGCCGAGCAGCCGGTCACCGGCATAGTGGTAGATCGAGAACTTGTTGTCGGAGAGGTCGCCCAGCACGACATGGCTGTCGCCGCCGGCGGTCAGGCCAACCATCTGCAGCTTCATGTCGCCAATGTCGGACCAGAACCACGGCACCGCCGAAAAAGCGTCGGCATGGCCGGCAATCGTTCGTGCGGCAAGCCGCGCCTGGTCCGTGGCGTTCTGCACCGATTCCAGCCGCACATCAGCACCGGTGAACCAGTGCCGGTAAGAGGCAGCGTCGCCAATGGCGAGAATCCCCGGCACCGAACTGCGCATCTGGTGATCGACGCGGATGCCGTTGGCGATGGTGATGCCTGCGGCTTCAGCCAGTTCGACATTCGGCACGGCGCCGATGCCGACGATGACCATGCGCGCCGGCAGCCTTTCGCCGGTTGATGTGATCGCGCCCGAGACATGGCCGTTTTCGCCTTCCAGCCTTGCAATCGAGGTGCCGGTCAAGATGCGCACGCCGGTAGCCTCCAGCCGCTGGCGGACATGGCTGGCCACCACCGGCGCCACCGCGCGGCCGAGCAGGCGGTCCACCGCCTCCACCACCGTCACCGTGCGGCCGGCTGCCCGCAGCGTGGCGGCGATCTCCAGCCCGATGAAGCCGCCGCCGAGAATGACGACATCCTCGCTCCGCGCGCTGAGGTCACGGATCAGCCGCGCGTCGTTGAGCGAGCGCAGCGACAAAACGCCTGAAAGGTCCGAGCCCTGCAAGGCGAGGGTGCGCGGGCGCGACCCTGTCGCAAGGATCAGATGGTCGAAGGCCAGTGAACCGCCGCCCGCGATCTCCAGGCTTCGGTTGCCGGCATCGATCCGCTCGATCCGCAAACCCGGCCGGAAATCGATGACGCTGCCCGTGTAGAAGGCCTCGCCGCGAAGCGGCTGCGGCTTTGCCTCGGCATCCTTGATGAAGGTCTTCGACAGCGGCGGCTTGTGATAGGGCAGATCCTTCTCGTCGCCGATCAGGATCACCGGCCCGTCATAGCCTTCCTCACGCAAACTCGCGGCCGCCTGCACGCCCGCGTGACCCGCACCGACAATGACCGCACCATTCTTCATCGAAAGCCCAATTCCTGTTAAGGTCTAATGCGCGTCGCGTTTGAACGGATTCATGCGGCTCGCTTGAAGTCTGTGTTTTTATGCATGTCGCTATCCCAAAACCGCCGCGCACTTTTGCGCGACATGCATTAAAAGGTTTTCGCCAGATGACGATTGTCCGGCGGCGCCGCAGGACTGCATTTGCGGTCGCACCCGGAATGGCTGATGTCAATTGCCACGTCTTCCAGCAAGTCGGTCCACAGTCAGGTGTAAAGTTGAGCATCGTAGTTTAGAATAATTCTAAACTATTGTTTCAATTGGCTTTTCCCGTAGATTCTCATTGACTTCCGGCAGCGGCGAAGCTTTATGGACGCTCGCGCGTTAGCGCATCCCTTTGATGTCTGGGCCTTGAACCCGTTCGATTGGAGGCATTTTGGTGTCTTTGTTCCGCGAACCGCGCGATGACGCGGCATGTTTTGTGCATATGGCGCGTCGCCGATTGCCGCGCGCGCCGTTTACAGAATTTCCGAGAAACTGGAGAGCGATAATGACAGCACGATATGGCAGCAGGCTTGCGGCGATCGGTGCCACGGCGCTGCTGACAGCGGCGGTGTTCGTGCTGCCTGCCAAGGCGGAAACCGATGCGAAGGCGGTCATCAAGACCTATTCCGACATCGCGCTCGCCAAATATGAGGATTCGCTGACCACGGCGCAGGCTCTCGACAAGGCGGTCGACGCGCTGCTCGCCAAGCCTTCGGCCGACACGCTCAATGCCGCCCGCGACGCCTGGAAGGCGGCACGTGTTCCCTACCAGCAGACCGAGGTCTATCGTTTCGGCAACAAGATCGTCGATGACTGGGAGGGCAAGGTAAACTCCTGGCCGCTGGACGAAGGCCTGATCGACTACGTCGCCAAGAGCTATGGCACCGAGTCGGATGCCAATGCGCTCTATACCGCCAATGTGATCGCCAACAAGTCGATCGAGATCAATGGCAAGAAGGTCGATGCCACGAAGCTTTCGCCGGAATTCCTGTCCGGCACGTTGCAGGAAGCCGGCGGCATCGAAGCCAATGTCGCCACCGGCTATCACGCCATAGAATTCCTGCTCTGGGGCCAGGACCTGCACGGCACCGGTCCGGGCGCCGGCGAGCGGCCCTATACGGACTATGATCTCAAGAACTGCACCGGCGGCAATTGCGACCGCCGCGCCGAGTATCTGAAATCAGCGAGCGATCTCCTGGTTTCCGATCTCCAGGAGATGGTCGGCAACTGGAAAGAGGACGGCGCCGCGCGCAAGAGCCTCGTCGAGGGCGAGCCGAACACCGCGATCTCGACGATCTTCACCGGCATGGGCTCTCTGTCCTACGGCGAACTGGCCGGCGAGCGCATGAAGCTCGGCCTTTTGCTGCACGATCCGGAAGAGGAGCACGACTGCTTCTCCGACAACACCTTCAATTCGCATCTCTATGACGCTGTCGGCATCCGCGCTGCCTACCACGCCAGCTACAAGCGCCTCGACGGCACCACCGTCGAAGGCCCGTCGGTGGCCGACATGGTCAAGGCGGTCGACCCGGCGGTCGACAGGGAACTGTCCGGCAAGCTGGACGTCACCGTCGCCAAGATGGAGGCGATCAAGGCGCGGGCCGAGGGCGGCGAGGCTTATGACCAGCAGATCGCCGAGGGCAATACCGAGGGCAACGCAGCGGTGCAGGCGGCGGTCGACGCCTTGGTCGACCAGACAAAGTCGATCGAACGTGCCGTCGCCGCGCTGAAGCTCAATGCCATTGCCTTCGAGGGCTCCAACAGTCTCGATGCGCCGGACAAGGTGTTCCAGTAGGGGCAAATGCCCCGGGCATGACCTTGAAAGGATCATGCCCGATGAAGATTTAAGCCACACGGCGAGGAGGAAGCGCCGTCAGCCAGAGCCAAGTCGATGCTGATCTGCCATTGCAATATCATTACAGAGAAGGAAATCGAGCAGACAATCATTGGGCTGCTGGATCTGGATCCCTGGCAGCTTATCGTGCCGGCAAAAATCTATCATGCCATGCAAAAGCGCGGTCGCTGTTGCGGCTGCTTCCCAAATGTGGTGGAAACGATCATTCGGGTAACCGAAAACTACCACGCCCGCTCGGAGGCGAGCGGCGTCGACATCGTTTCACATCTGGATCGCGTCAGAGGCCTGCGCGTCCAATACGGGAGCAGAACCCATGAAAGGCGAAAAGCAGATCATCGAGCGGCTTAACGAAGCTCTTTTTCTGGAGCTCGGAGCCGTCAACCAGTACTGGGTGCATTTCCGGCTCCTGGAAGACTGGGGATATGCCAAGTTGGCGAAGAAGGAACGCGCTGAGTCAATCGAGGAGATGCACCACGCCGACAAGCTCATCGCCCGCATCATCTTCCTCGAAGGACATCCGAACCTCCAGTCCGTGGCGCCGTTGCGCATCGGGCAGAACGTGAAGGAAGTGCTCGAATCCGACCTTGCCGGCGAATATGACGCGCGCACCGCCTACAAGCGTTCGCGCGAGATCTGCAACGAAGGCGGCGACTACGTGACGATGAAGTTGTTCGAGGAGTTGCTGGCCGACGAGGAGGGTCATATCGACTTTCTCGAGACCCAGCTCGACCTGCTTGCCTCGATTGGCGAGGAAAAGTACGGCCAGCTCAACGCCGCATCGGCTGACGAGGCGGAGTAAGGACATGCGAGAATGCGGCGCCACTTAGAATTCTTGCGCCGCTTGCGGCTGGCCGAAACGCACGGCCTGCCGCCCCAGACAAGACCGCGACGGCAAGGTCCGTTTCGCGGTCTTTCGTTAGCGGTCATCGCCATGCTTTGCGCCCCGACATCGGCCGGCGCGCAAGAGCCGGCCGGTCTTCCGACAAGCCGCACCGACCTCAATCCCAAGGATCTGGCGCGCGTCATTGCCATCACCAGGCCAACGTCGGATTTTTCCAAGCCCGAACAATTCGAGCTGATGCAGGGCGGTGCTGGTACGTCGAGGAAAGACGTCAATCGCGATTCCTTCTCGCAATCCTCGGCCAATATCACCTTCGAGGAAGAGGGCACCTTCAAGCTCGGCAACGCCATTTTCCGCAAGAACTGGGTCTCGTCCCCGTCCTCTACCCAAGCCTCCGACGGGCTTGGCCCGCTGTTCAACGAACGTGCCTGCCAGAACTGTCATTTGAAGGACGGGCGCGGTCGTCCGCCGGAAGGCGATGGCGGCACCACGTCCATGTTCCTGCGGCTGGCGCGGCAAGCGAGCACTGCGGAGGAGAAGGCGCTGCTCGCCGATCACAAGGTGCTCAACTTCCCCGATCCGGTCTACGGCTCGCAATTGCAGGAACTGGCCGTTCCCGGTCTGCGCGGCGAAGGCCGCATGCGGGTCGAGTATCAGGAACAGAAGGTGACGCTCGGCGACGGCACCGTGGTCTCCTTGCGCAAGCCGGTCTATTCGGTCGAGGGCCTTGCTTATGGGCCACTCGACGCGCGCACCACGCTTTCACCGCGCATGACACCGCCGATGATCGGGCTGGGTCTCGTCGAGCAGATCGCGCCGACCGATATCCTCGCCCGTGCCGATCCCGAAGACCGGGACGGCGACGGCATTTCCGGCAGGCCAAACATCGTGCGTGACGGCATGACCGGCGAACTGACGCTCGGCCGCTTTGGCTGGAAGGCGCAGACGCCGTCGATCCGCGAGCAGTCGGCCGATGCCTTCGCCGGCAACATCGGTATCTCCACACCCGAAGTGCCCAGGCACTGGGGCGACTGCACCGAGGCGCAGAAGGATTGTCTTGTGATTCCGAACGGCGTGCAGGAGCGCCTCGGCCCGGTCGAGGCGCCACCGCCGGTCATGGACCTCGTCACTTTCTATTCGCAGAATCTTGCCGTTCCGGCGCGTCGCGATCTCGACAAGCCGGAGGTGCTCGCCGGCAAGAAACTGTTCTACGACATGGGCTGTACGTCCTGCCATACGCCGAAATTCGTCACCCGCCGCGGCACCCCCAACAAGGCACAGGCCTTCCAGTTGATCTGGCCCTATTCGGACTTCCTGCTACACGACATGGGCGAGGGGCTGGCGGATGGACAGCAGGTCGGCGAAGCGACGGGCAATGATTGGCGCACGCCGCCGCTCTGGGGCATAGGGCTGACCGAAACCGTCAACGGAAACGCATTTTTCCTGCATGACGGGCGGGCGCGCAATCTGACGGAGGCGGTCCTGTGGCATGGCGGGGAAGCGCGGAAGGCGCGTGACCGTTTTGCAGCCGCCAAGGCGGTCGACCGCGATGCGTTGATCAGGTTTCTGGAGTCGCTCTGATGTTGAGGCGTTCTGTGCTCGCTATCGCTCTGCCGCTGGTCTTGCTCGGCGCATGGCCGGCAGCCGCGGCGGTGAAGGCTACCGATGTAATCCAGCGGGCGGTTGATGGCTTCGTGCGCCCAGCCTATGCCAGCTTGCACGATCGCGCGGGCAAACTGACCAAGGCGATGCAGGCGCTTTGCAAGGCACCCTCGCAGGAAGACCTGGATGCCGCGCGCGCCGAATTCTCGACCACTGTGAAAGCCTGGTCCTCGGCGGAGATCATCCGCTTCGGGCCGATCGTCGAAAACAACCGTCTGGAGCGCATGCTGTTCTGGCCGGATCGCAAGAGCATTGGCCTGAAGCAGGTGCAGGCCGCCTTGTCCGACAAGGATTCGACCGCGACCGATGCCACCCAGCTTGCGGGCAAGAGCGTTGCCATGCAGGGGCTGGGGGCGCTGGAATTCGTGCTTTTCGGCGACGGTGCCGGGCAACTTGCCAGCAAGGAAGAGCCCTATCGCTGTGCTTATGGCGCGGCTGTCGCGGCCAACGTTGAAACGATGGCCGCCGACGTCAGCGCCGCCTGGAACAAGCCCGACGGTTTTGCCGCCCTTTGGGCCAATCCGGGTCCGAAGAACCCGCTCTACCGCGACGGCACGGAGGCGGTGACAGAGCTGGTGGGGGTCTTCATCAACGAGCTGAAAATGGTCCGAGACGTGCGCCTGAAAGGGTTTTTCGGCGCCAATCCCGGTGTCGATAAGCCGAAACAAGCCATCTATTGGCGCTCTGAAAACACGACCGCGTCGCTCGCCGGGAACCTCATGGGCGTCGATGCGCTGTTTCAGGCTTCGCAAATAGGCGACGCCTTGCCACCGGACACGCGCTGGATGGCTGAAACAATCCATATCCAGCTGGTCAACGGCATCGCCACGGCCAAGGCGGTCAAGGGGCCGATCGACAAGGCGCTCGCCGCGCCGGAGCAGCGCGAAAAACTCGAGCATTTCGCCCTGATTACATCCAGCCTGTCGACCCTGTTCGGCACCAGGCTGACCTCCGAATTCGGCCTGACCGCCGGCTTCTCGTCGCTCGACGGAGACTGAGCATGATCCCGAACCGAAGGACCGTGTTAGCGAAAAAGTGGGAGCCGGTTTTCGGAAAAGATCATGCTCAAGGAGAGATGCTGATTTGAGGACGCCGCTTATCGACCGCCGCGATTTCCTGAAGGCTGCCGGCGCCGGTTTCATCGCGGCCATGGCCCCTTCGGCCTGGGCCGGGACGCTGGCCGCCGACGCTGTCTTCGCCACCGCCTTCGTCAAACGCGACGGTAGCTATGGCGCGGCTGTCCTGTCCGAGGCCGGCAAGGTGCTGCACACGATCGACCTGCCCGATCGCGGTCACGATGTCACTTTCGATCCGGTTTCGAAACGCTCGGTCGTCTTTGCCCGGCAACCCGGTACCTTCGCGGTGGTGTTCGATCACACCGGCCGAGACGCGCCGCGGACAATCGCCAGCATTCCCGGCCGGCATTTCTTCGGCCATGGCGTGTTCTCCACCGACGGCGCCTTGCTCTATGCCACCGAGAACGACTTCGACAACGCCGCCGGTGTCGTTGGCATCTATGACGCACGTGCGCAATTCAGCCGTATCGGCGAATTCCCGACCTATGGAATGGGCTCGCACGAACTGCTGCTGCTTGGCGACGGCCGGACGCTGGCCATCGCCAATGGCGGCATCGAGACACATCCGGATTTCGGCCGCGCGGAACTCAACATGGCGACGATGAAGCCATCCTATGTGCTGGTCGACCGCGTCACCGGCGATCTGATCGAAAAGCACGAACTGCCGCCAAAGCTGCATCAGCTTTCGATTCGCCACATGGATGCCGATCAAACCGGAACGGTGTGGTTCGGCTGCCAGTACCGAGGGCCGGGCACCGATCGCCCGCTGCTCGTCGGGCGCGCCGTGCGCGGCAAGGATTTGCAACTGCTCGACATGCCGCAAGACGTGCTCTCCGGCTTCAGGAACTATATCGGCTCGGTCGCGGCCAATCCCGCCGCCAGCACGGTTGCGGTATCGTCGCCGGAAGGCAATTCGCTTGCGGTGATCGATGTGGCCAGCGGCCGCATCGTTACAAACAGCGCCCTCGTCGAAGTCTGCGGCCTGGCACCTGATGCAGCCGGTTTCCTGGCGACAACGGGTGCCGGTGAGATCGTGGGTCCTGGCGGCACGCATCGTTCCGAGCCGGACTATGTCTGGGACAATCACATGCTGCGGATTGAGCAGGCCGCATAGGCGGCTGGCTCGGACTGAAGCGAAGCCGCTTAACAATTTCCCCTTGCGGCGGCGAGCCATGGCGGGCACAGGGAAATCGACGAGAGCATGACCATCACTCGAACCTTTGTCTGTGATCAACCGGCCGCCTCATGAAGTTGCTTGCCATCGATTGTGCCGCCAGCCTCTGCGCCGCCTGCGTCTATGACGCCGAGGCGGGGCGCGAGCTCGGCCGTTCGGTGCTCGATCTCGGCAAGGGTCATGCCGAGCATCTGATGGCGGTCATCGAGGAGGCGCTGAAGATCAGCGCGACCAGCTACGCTGGCCTTGGCGCCATCGCCGTCTCTGTCGGCCCGGGTTCCTTCACTGGGTTACGAGTCGGTGTGTCGGCGGCGCGCGGGCTGGCGCTGGCGCTGAAAATTCCGGCAATAGGGGTGACCAGCCTGGAAGCATTGGCGGCGCAAGCGGCCGATGCATATCCCGGCCGCCCGGTGCTGTCAGCGCTCGATGCCGGGCGCGAGGAAATCCACGCCGCATTCTACGACGCGTCGATGGCCCTGGCCTTTGGTCCGGCCGTTACCACGCTTTCCGAAATTGTAGCGATCGCGACGGATCGCTCACCGGTTCTTGCCGGAACGGCCGCCGTGCAGATCGCGGATGCGACCGGACGTGCCTTCGACATCGGTCCGACGGCGGCTACCGCCGACATCGCAGTCTATGCAAGGCTGGCTGCCGCCAAGGGCGAGGGCGAAAGGCCGAAACCTCTCTATCTGCGCGGTGCGGACGCCAAGCCGCAGGCGGGTTTCATTCTAGCGCGGCTCAGACCATGATCCCGAACCAAAGGTCCGCGTCAGCGAAAAGTGGAAGCCGGTTTTCGCAAAAGATCATGGTCAAACTGGAAAACGATAATTGATGCGCATTCCCTTCCTCCAGCCGCGTCGCAGGGACTATGCGCTCGAGCCGCTGAGAATTGCCGATAGCCCGGCCATTTCCGCCTTGCATCGCGAGGATTTCGTGCGGCCCTGGACCGACGGCGAATTCGCCGCGCTGCTCGAACAGAATACGGTGTTTGGTTATGCCGCGCGCGAGACCGGGCAGGGCGCCAAGCCGCCGGTCGGTTTCGTGCTGGCGCGGCTGGCTGCTGGCGAGGGTGAGATCCTGACAGTCGCGGTGGCGCGCTCGCACCGCCGGCAGGGGCTTGGCTGGCAATTGATGGATGCCGTGCTGCGTGAACTGCATGGGCAACGCGCGGAGGCGCTTTTCCTCGAAGTAGACGAGACCAATGTGGCGGCTGTAGCGCTTTACCGGCGGCTGGGCTTCCGCGAGGTCGGCAAGCGCCCGAATTACTACAAGTCGCCTGAACACGGCCCGACTGGCGCGCTTGTCATGCGCCGCGATCTTCGCTAGCCAGAGCGCGGGACAGGGCTGCCGGCGGATGATCAAGAAAATCAGGATTTTCCTGGCGCTGGCCCTCGTTGTCGCCAGTTCCCTGGTTCTCGTGCCGCTGCAGATGCTGTCGATGAAGACCGGGCTCTGGCCCGAGACATTCATCCTCAAGATCTGGCACCGGATAATCCTCAGGGCTCTGGGCATGCGCGTTCATGTCAAGGGGACGCTGTCCAGCCAGCGCCCGTTGCTGGTCGCGGCAAATCATATCTCCTGGACCGACATCATGGTTCTCGGCTCCATGGTCGATGTGAAGTTCATCGCCAGGGCCGATATGGCCGGCTGGCCGTTGATCGGCATGTTGTCGAAGCTGCAGCGCACCGTCTTCATCGAGCGCGAGCGCAAGCGTTCGTCGGGTGAGCAGGCGAGTGAGATCGCCAACCGCATGGCCAAGGGCGATGCCATGGTGCTGTTCGCCGAAGGCTCGACGGCCGACGGCAACGTCGTCCTGCCGTTCAAGAGCACGCTGTTCGGCGCCGCCTCCATGGCGATTTCGGAAGGCGCGGCGCAAACCGTCTTCATCCAGCCGGTGGCGATCGTCTACACAAGGTTGCATGGCGTGCCGCTTGGCCGCCGGCACCGGCCGATTGCCGCCTGGATCGGCGATGAGGATCTGATGCCGCATCTCAAGGTATTGATGTCGGAGGGGGCTCTCGACGTCGAGGTTCACTTTGGCGAGCCAGTTGCCTTCTCCAAGGGTTCGAACCGCAAGGAAACCGCGAAACTGATGGAACGTGAGGTACGCGCAATGATGCAGGCCGCGCTCGCCGATCCTCGCCCAAGCCGTTAGCCCGGAGAGATCCGGCCAAAAGCGTCTGTTTTTTGTCATCGAAAGGCGTTAGAAGCCGCCAGATGGATTTGAACACGATAGAACGGGACGGCATCGACCCCACGGCAGCGCCGTCCGCGGCGATCAGGAAGGTCTTCATCAAGACCTATGGTTGCCAGATGAATGTCTACGATTCGCAGCGCATGACCGATGCGCTGGCGGCCGATGGTTATGCGGCGACCGATGTGATCGACGAAGCCGACTTGGTGTTGCTCAACACCTGCCATATCCGCAAGAAAGCCGCCGAAAAGGTCTATTCCGAACTCGGCCGTATCCGCGACATGAAAGCCGAGCGGGCCCTGGTGGGCCGCGATATGCTGATTGGCGTTGCCGGCTGCGTGGCGCAGGCGGAGGGAGCCGAGATCCTCAGGCGCTCGCCCTCCGTCGACCTGGTCATCGGCCCGCAGACTTATCACCGGCTTCCCGATGTGCTGGCGCGGGTGCGTGGTGGCGAAAAGATCGTCGAGACCGAATACGCTATCGAAGACAAGTTCGAGCACCTGCCGCACCCGAAGCGCGCCGAGGTCATCAAGCGCGGCGTGACCGCGTTCCTGACCGTGCAGGAAGGCTGCGACAAGTTCTGCACGTTCTGCGTCGTTCCCTATACGCGCGGCTCGGAAGTCTCGCGCCCGGTGGCACAGATCGTCGCCGAGGCGGAGCGCCTGGCCGAGGCCGGCGTGCGCGAGGTGACGCTGCTTGGCCAGAACGTCAATGCCTGGCATGGCAAGGGTGACAATAGCGAGGAATGGGGCCTTGGCCGCTTGCTGTTCCGGCTGGCCGAGATTCCCGGCCTTGCGCGGCTGCGCTACACCACCAGCCACCCGCGCGACATGGACGACGAACTGATTGCAGCGCATCGCGACCTGCCGGCGCTGATGCCCTATCTGCACCTGCCGGTACAGTCGGGCTCGGATCGTATCCTCAAGGCTATGAACCGCAGGCACACGGCCAGGGATTACCTGTCGCTGCTCGACCGCATCCGCGCGGCACGACCCGATATCGCGCTTTCGGGCGATTTCATCGTCGGCTTTCCCGGCGAGACCGAGGCCGATTTCGAAGCGACGATGCAACTTGTCCGCGATGTCGGCTACGCCTCGGCCTTCTCGTTCAAATACTCGCCGCGCCCCGGCACGCCGGGCGCCGACATGCCCGATCACGTGCCGGAGGCCGTCAAGGACGAACGTCTGCAGCGGCTGCAGGCGCTGCTTGTGAAGCAGCAGCAGGATTTCGGCTCGAGCCTGATCGGCAGGACCATCGATACGCTGATTGAGAAGCCGGGCCGTCAGGCCGGCCAGAAGGTCGGCCGCTCGCCTTGGCTGCAGCCGGTTATTGTTGATGAAAAGGCCGGTGAGATCGGCGACATTATCCAGGTGCGAATCACGAAGACGGGTTACAATAGCCTGTTCGCCGAATTGGCCTGAGGCCTCGGCAGATGAGGAGAGACGGTTGAGCGCTGCTGAAGTGAAGACCTTGCCCCCGAACCAGCAATCCGGGGCGTCGGATATGGCGCACATCGTACTGACCTTCGACAACAACAAGCTTGCCAGCGCCCTTTACGGACAGTTCGACGAGAATCTCGCCAGGCTCGAGCAGAAGCTTGGCGTCGATATCCGTTCGCGCGGCAATCAGTTGACCATCAAGGGCTCCGCCTCGGCCGCCGAGCAGGCACGCCGGGCGTTGGATAATCTCTATGGCATTCTCCAGAAGGGTGTGGATATCGGCCAGTCCGATGTCGACGGCGCCGTGCGCATGGCGATTGCCGCCGATGACCAGCTGACGCTGCCGACGCTGGAACGCAAGGGCAAGGTGTCCGCCGCCCAGATCGCCACGCGCAAGAAGACGATCTATGCCCGCTCGCTCAACCAGGACGCCTATATGCGCGCGCTGGAGCGGTCCGAGCTTGTTTTCGGCATCGGCCCGGCCGGCACCGGCAAGACCTATCTGGCGGTGGCGCATGCGGCGATGCTGCTGGAGCGCGGCATGGTCGAGCGCATCATCCTGTCGCGACCCGCCGTCGAGGCGGGTGAGCGGCTGGGTTTCCTGCCCGGCGACATGAAGGAGAAGGTCGATCCCTATCTGCGGCCGCTCTATGACGCGCTCTACGACATGATGCCGGCCGACAAGGTCGAGCGGGCCATTGCCGCCGAGGTCATCGAGATCGCGCCCCTGGCCTTCATGCGCGGCCGCACCCTGGCGCATGCCGCGGTCATCCTCGACGAGGCGCAGAACACCACGCCGATGCAGATGAAGATGTTCCTGACGCGTCTCGGCGAGAACTCGCGCATGATCGTCACCGGTGACCCCACCCAGATCGACCTTCCCTCGAACACCAAATCGGGCTTGGTCGAAGCGCTGCGTGTCCTGGACGGCGTGGCCGGCGCGGTGACCGTGCGGTTCAACGACGGCGATGTGGTCCGCCATCCGCTGGTGGCCGAAATCGTCCGGGCCTATGACCGGGACGCCAAGCTGGCGCGCGGCCTGGGCGCCGAGAGCTGATATGACGATGCGGCGTCATGCCTGAAAACACAAAGCCGGCCGACGGGGATTTTTCGGTTCCCGTCGACATCGATCTGATGCTCGAAGCGGGAAGCTGGCCGGATGAAGCCCGGCTCTCGCTGCTTGTCGACCGTGCCGTCGTTGCCGCCTTCGCCGAAACCGGTACGAAGGGGCATTCCGAACTCAGCATCGTTTTTTCCGACGATGCCCATATCCGTACCCTCAACGCCGACTGGCGCGGCAAGGACAAGCCCACCAACGTATTGTCTTTCCCCGCCTTTCCGCTCGCCAAGGGCGGTCCGTTGCCGCCGATGCTGGGCGATATCGTGCTGGCCGCCGAGACGGTCGCGCGCGAAGCGGCACTGGAAGACAAGCCGCTGGAGAACCATATCACCCACCTCGTTGTCCATGGCCTGCTGCATTTGATGGGCTATGATCACGAGACCGACGCCGAGGCGGAGGAGATGGAAGCCATTGAGCGTGCGGCGCTCGCAAGGCTTGCCATTCCTGATCCCTACGCGTAACTACGAAGACACAACCAACCGGACCACGATGAACGACAAACCTGAAACTGCCGCCCGCCCCGACGCCGGCAGTCCGACCAAGGCTTCCGATACGTCGGAAGAGGGATCAAGTCCGAGTACCATTTCCGGCAGCGTCGCCAGCGAGCACTCGCCTGCCGGGCCCTCTTTGTTCAACCGTATTGTCGGGCTGTTCAGGCAGCGCAATGGAACCAGCCTGCGCGAGGAAATCGCCGGTGCCCTTGCCGAGACGACCAGCGACGCCGAGTCCTTCTCGCCTGGCGAGCGCGCCATGCTCAACAACATCCTGCGCTTGCGCGAGGTGCGCGTCGAGGATGTCATGGTGCCGCGTGCCGACATCGAGGCGGTCGAGATCAACACGACGCTGGGTGACCTTCTCGGCGTGTTCGAGCAGTCCGGTCATTCCCGCATGCCCGTCTATTCCGAGACTCTCGACGACCCGCGCGGCATGGTCCACATCCGCGACGTGCTGGCGCACATCACCAAGATCGCCCGCGTCAAGAAGGGCAGGACGACACGCAAAGCGCCGGCCATCCCGCTTCTCGATCTCGCCCAGGTCGATCTCGCCCGCACGATCGGTGATTTGAACCTCATCCGCCCGGTGCTATTCGTCCCGCCGTCGATGCTTGCCTCCGATCTCATGGGGCGCATGCAGACGACGCGCACCCAGATGGCGCTGGTCATCGACGAATATGGCGGAACCGATGGTCTCGCCTCGCTCGAGGATATCGTCGAGATGGTCGTCGGCGACATCGAGGACGAGCATGACGAAGACGAGCCGATGATCACCCAGAGCGGCGACGGCGTGTTCGTGGTCGACGGCAAGGCCGAGATCGACGATGTCGCCAAGATGATCGGCGAGGAATTCGCGGCCGGCGAACATGGCGAATATGTCGACACGATCGGCGGCATGATCTTCAACACGCTTGGCCGCGTTCCGGCGCGCGGCGAAGTCGTTCAGGCCATACCCGGCTTCGAGTTCCACGTGCTCGACGCCGATCCGCGCCGCGTCAAGCGGGTGCGCATCGTGCACAGCCAGAAGGCGGAGCGCCGCCGGCGCGCCGCCCGCACCGAGCAGGCCTGAGAAACGTCGCCCGCCCGATGACGGTCGACGATCCGTTCAACCACGCAACCCTGGGTTCCGGGGTGTTCTACAAGGATCCCTGGGCCGCCTTGGCCTGGCTTGAGGCGGCTTTCGGCTTCGAGCGCAGCATGGTGGTCAGCGATCCCACCGGCAAGCTTGTTCATTCCGAGATGCGGTTCGGCGACAGCTATATCATCGTCGATTCCGAATGGGCGGATCATATCGCCAGTCCGGCATCGGTGGCGGGCAAGAACACGCAATCGGTCTATGTCCGCCTCAAGGATGGCCTGGACGCTCATTGCGAGCACGCCAGGGCCAAGGGCGCTGAGATCATCCAGGAGCCTGCCGACCAGTTCTACGGCGAACGTCAGTATCGGGCGCGGGATCACGAAGGCCATGTCTGGACCTTCACGCAGACCCACCGTTCCGTTTCGCGCGAGGAAGCTGAACGGCTCGGCGGCTTACGGATAGAGGGTTGGCATCGATAGGCGTGGTCACCGCTTCAGCGGCTTGTCGGTAGATAAGCCGCTATTTGGAGCACGGAGCGCGGCCTGTTAAATCTTGCTTCCTGATTCGCGACTCGGAAGTATGTATGGAGCGCCTTGCCGGCCGGATAATTCTGCTTTGGGGTTGGCGGCGCGCGCTCGTGGCGTTTCTCGCCGGGGCGCTGGCGGTTCTTGGCCAGGCACCCTACGATTTCTTCGCGGCCTGTTTCATCTCGTTTCCGCTTCTGGTCTGGCTTCTCGATGGAGCGACCAGCGAGGCTCCCGGCAGTCTATTCCGGCGCCTGCGGCCGGCATTCGCCGTGGGCTGGTGGTTCGGCTTCGGTTATTTTCTTGCCGGCCTTTGGTGGATAGGCTCGGCGCTTCTGGTCGAGGCGGACACCTTCGCCTGGGCCTTGCCGCTGGCGGTGGTCGGCATCCCGTTCGCGCTCGCTTTCTTCTATGGCTTCGCGGCAATGGTCGCCCGGCTGCTGTGGAGCAACGACATCGGCCGCATCGCTGCCCTTGGCTTCGCTTTCGGCCTGGCGGAATGGTTGCGTGGTTTCCTGTTCACTGGTTTTCCATGGAATGCCGTCGGCTACGCGGCCATGCCCGTGCCCCTGCTGATGCAGAGCGTGTCGGTGACCGGCATGATCGGCATGAATGCGCTCGCGGTCTTCGTCTTCGCGCTGCCGGCGCTGCTGGCGGCCCGCCGCCATCTTCGCCTCGGCGCGGCATTGCTCGTCGCGCTCGTCGCAGCTGATGTCGGCTTCGGTTACTTCCGCCTCAACGCCCCGGTCGAGCCGGCAACCAGCACAATCGATGTCCGCATCGTGCAGCCGGACGTCGATCTCTCGGAGAAGTGGGATGCCTCGGTGCGCGACCGTATCTTCGCCACCATGATGGGTCTTTCCGCCAAGGCGCCCGAGCCCGGCCACGCCAAGCCGCAGCTCATCCTGTGGCCGGAAACCTCGGTGCCGTTCCTGTTCACCGAACGTCCCGATGCGCTGACAGCGCTGGGCGAGATGCTCGCCGGCGGCCAGATGCTGATTGCGGGCATCGTTCGTGAGGAAGGCTCCTCGGTGAATGCCGACAGCCGCTACTACAATTCCGTGGTCGCGATCAATGACAAGGGAGAGATCGTCGACGCTGTCGATAAAGTCCATCTCGTGCCCTTTGGCGAGTATCTGCCTTTTTCCGGGCTGCTCGGCCGTTTCGGCCTTGACCAACTCGTTGCCGGGCCGACGAATTTCGCCGCCGGCAATGAACGGCATGCGATCACCGTGCCCGGCGGCATCCGCGCGCTGCCCTTTATTTGCTACGAGGTGATCTTTCCCGAACTGGTGGCAGTTGACGCTGCGTCAGCACAGCTTATTGTGAACGTCACAAATGACGCATGGTTTGGCGACACGCCGGGTCCGTACCAGCATTTCAGGCAGGCGCAGATTCGTGCGGTGGAAAACGGGCTGCCCCTTTTGCGCGCGGCTAACAACGGTATTTCCGCGGTTGTCGATCCACGCGGGCGCATCGTCGACGCATTGGCGATCGACGCGCGCGGAGCCATAGACGCACGTGTGCCGATTTCCGGGCAGGCTGTCATCTCCTCCGGTCAACGGCGCATTAACGGAACGCTGATCATGTTGTTGTTTGCCCTCTTCGCATGCGTGTCGAATGTAAGGCAAAGGCTACGGGCGAATTGACGTCGACACATTAGAAACTCATACTGTACCGCCTGAAATTTCTCGAAGCCGTTGGATCGTACTGTTGGGGCAGTCGCCGCCGGCTCCGCTTGGGCAGGAAAAAATAGAAAAAGCCGGAAAAATTCGGCGAGGAAAAAAATGATAGAAGACAACAAGAAGAAACCGAATCCGATCGACATCCACGTTGGAAGTCGCATCCGGCTTCGCCGCAATATGCTGGGAATGAGCCAGGAAAAGCTGGGCGAAAATCTCGGCATCACATTTCAACAGATCCAGAAATATGAAAAGGGCACCAACCGCGTTGGCGCCAGCCGTCTCCAGGCGATTGCCTCCATACTGGGAGTGCCTGTCGCCTTTTTCTTCGAGGATGCGCCGGGCCAGGAGGCCAGCGGCAATCGCGGATTTGCCGAGGATTCATCGATGTCTTTCGCCGTGGAGTTCTGCGGCAGTCCGGAAGGCCTTCAGCTCAACCGGGCTTTCGTCAAGATCACCGACATGAAGGTACGCCGCAAGATCATCGAGCTTGTGAAATCGCTTTCCTCCGACGATCCGGAATGAACTGGACCGTGGCGCCGGCGGCCACCGCCGCCGGTCCACCACATAACAATATCAACATTCCTTCATGCCAGAACGGACGCACCGCTTGACGAGCGGCGCTCCGCACCGTTAACACGTGGCGCGCCAAAATCGGCAGCCTGCCGATCGTTTTTCAAGAGGGGACACCCGTGACGCGGCAGAATTACTTCTTTACCTCGGAATCCGTTGCCGAGGGCCATCCCGACAAAGTCTGTGACCGTATCTCCGACGAGATCGTCGATCTGGTCTATCGCGAGGCCAAGAAGACCGGCATGGACCCATGGAAGGTCCGCGTCGCCTGCGAGACGCTGGCAACCACAAACCGCGTCGTCATCGCTGGTGAGGTGCGCGTCCCCGACACGCTGCTCAAGAAGGATAAGCAAGGCAACATCCTCAAGGATGCAGCCGGACATTCGGTCGTCAATCCGGCCAAGTTCAAGTCGGTTGCCCGCAAGGCGATCCGCGAAATCGGCTACGAGCAGGCCGGCTTCCACTGGAAGACCGCCAAGATCGAGGTTCTGCTGCACGGTCAGTCGCCAGACATCGGCCAGGGCGTCGACAATGCCGCCGACCGTCAGGGCGAGGAAGGTGCTGGCGACCAGGGCATCATGTTCGGCTATGCCTGCCGCGAGACGCCGGACCTGATGCCGGCTCCGATCTACTACAGCCACAAGATCCTCGAACTGCTGGCCGCTGCCCGTCACGAGAACAATGGCGAGGCCGGCAAGCTCGGCCCGGACGCCAAGAGCCAGGTCACAGTCCGCTACATCGACGGCAAGGCCGCCGAGGCGACGCAGATCGTGCTGTCGACCCAGCATCTCGATGCGAGCTGGGATTCCAAGAAGGTCCGTACCGTCGTCGAGCCCTATATCCGCGAGGCGCTGGGTGACCTGAAGATCGCCGACAATTGCATGTGGTACATCAATCCGACCGGCAAGTTCGTCATCGGTGGGCCCGACGGCGACGCCGGGCTGACCGGCCGCAAGATCATCGTCGACACCTATGGTGGCGCGGCACCGCATGGCGGCGGCGCCTTCTCCGGCAAGGACACCACCAAGGTCGATCGTTCGGCGGCCTATGCGGCGCGCTATCTCGCCAAGAATGTGGTGGCGGCGAAGCTTGCCGACCGCTGCACCATCCAGCTTTCCTACGCCATCGGCGTTGCCCAGCCTCTGTCGGTTTACGTCGACCTGCATGGCACCGGCAAGGTCGACGAAGCCAAGCTCGAGGAAGCGTTGCGCACAGTGATGGACCTGTCGCCATCCGGCATCCGCCGTCATCTCGACCTCAACAAGCCGATCTACGCCAAGACATCGTCCTACGGCCATTTCGGCCGCAAGGCCGGTCGCGATGGGTCTTTCTCGTGGGAAAAGACCGATCTCGCCAAGGCGCTCAAGGACGCTGTCGCCGCCTGATCGCGGCGCCAGGTCTAGCTCATGGATCCGAAGGACAGACCAAGCCGCGCGACCGAAGCTTTTTTCGGCCGCCGGCGCGGCAAGGCCATGCGCCCGCAGCAGGCTGCGGCGCTGGAAAGCGGATTCACGAAATACCGGCTCGACCTGACGACGGAATCGCCCCGAGACCCGCGCGGACTGTTCGAAGTCGATGTCGCCGCCGTGCGCCTTGAAATCGGCTTCGGCGGTGGCGAGCACCTGCTGCACCGCGCCAGCGAATCTCCGGCGACCGGGTTCATCGGCGTCGAGCCCTTCGTCAACGGCATGGCCAAGATGATGATGGCGGTCAAGGAAAGGCCGCTTGCCAATCTTCGCGTCTATGACGACGACGCCACGCGCTTGCTCGACTGGCTTCCGGAGAACTCGCTCGACGGTATCGATCTTCTCTACCCGGACCCGTGGCCGAAGAAAAAGCACTGGAAGCGCCGCTTCGTCAGCCCGGTCAATCTCGACCGTTTCGCGCGCGTGCTGAAGCGCGGCGGAAGATTCCGTTTCGCGTCGGATATCGACACTTATGTGAACTGGACGCTGCTGCATTGTCGCACGCATGGCGGCTTTGCCTGGCAGGCGGCGGACGCGGCGGACTGGCATCGGCCTTACGAAGGCTGGCCGGGGACGCGCTATGAGGCCAAGGCCATCCGCGAGCAGCGCCGTCCCGCCTATCTGACCTTCCTTCGCACCTGATCCTGCACCGCTGGCGGGAACGACGCCCGCACAAGCAAGCCACGTCCACCCGCTCCAGCCGTCAGTTCAAGCTTGCCGCCGGCGATCACCTTGGCGGTCGCCTCCGAACCTCTTCCGGCGTAGGTCGGGGTGTTCTCGATCAGGTTGCGGATCGTTTCTCCGAGCAGCATCGGCTCACCGCTTCTGTCTTGCTTCCGCTTTATCCGCGGGCCGGGGAGAAGAGACAAGGTGCTGCGCAACAGGATGCCAGCGAAGACCTAGCTACCGGAATCACCAGCGCGAGATGGCAGGCTTTAGAATCGGCGGATGCGGTCGAAATGTTCCGGATTAATGCCGAGCTTCGCGAGGTCATGATTCTTCGGACGATGGCCGCGTTCGACGGCCGCGGCTGCGGAGACGGCGCTACCGAATGCACGCACGAGGTCGCCAATACGGCCAAACGGCTTGTAGGTGTTCATATTCATCGTCCTCTTTGGGTGGATATCTGGAGCTCACATAAGTATCGCAAGGCAAAGTTGTAGAGACGCATATGCATGCTTGCCATGCAGCCGCCGCATGATCAGCCAATCGGCCACGGGCGCGCTGCCGGCTGTAGGACTTGAAAGGGGGGGCATATTCGTCTATATGAGCTTCAAATTCTTGGTCGGTATGACGAAGAGTGGGTCCACCCGGTCCCGCTCTTTTTTGTTACCTGCCGGGTGCATTGGACCGAAAAGTGCGAAGCGGTTTTCGGATGATTCCGATGCGCAAGCTAAGAACAGGCAATGAGAGGCATCCGTTTCGGATGACTCTCAACCGCCAACTAATCGAACGACAGGAATCGAATGACTGCAACGACAATCGAGGGCGACGACCGTATCATCCGTGAAAGCGGTATCGATGCGCGCATCGCGCTGATCGTGCAGCCGGTGCTGCGCGGTATCGGTTTCCGCCTCGTGCGGGTGCATCTGTCCGGGCAGAACGGCCTGACATTGCAGATCATGGCCGAGCGCGAAGACGGCACCATGACGGTCGAGGATTGCGAAGAGGTTAGCCGCGCGGTGTCGCCGGCGCTCGACGTCGATGACCCGATCGAAAAGGCGTATCATCTTGAAGTGTCGTCGCCGGGCATCGACCGGCCGCTGGTTCGCAAGTCGGATTTCGTGGCCTGGACGGGCCATCTGGTGAAGATTGAGACATCGATACTCGTTGCCGACCGCAAGCGGTTCAAGGGCAAGATCGCCGAAGCCGGTGAAGACGATGTGCTCATCGAGCGTGACGTGGCGGCCTATGGCCAGGAGCCGACGGTGCGCGTGCCCTATGATGCGATCGCCGACGTAAGGCTGATCCTGACCGATGATCTCATTCGCGATGCGTTGTCGAAGGACAACAGGGACCGCAAGGAGGCGAAGAAACGCCGCGGCGAACCTGATGACGCACCCGAGGGTGCGGAAGACGAAACCGAACAGGAACTGTGATTGGGCTGCCGGGCATGAAGGCTCGGCAACAAGCTCGGGAGAAATAAGATGGTTGTAAGCGCCAACAGGCTTGAACTGCTGCAGATCGCTGACGCGGTCGCGCGTGAAAAGTCGATCGACAAGTCGATCGTCATCGCCGCCATGGCTGATGCGATCCAGAAGGCCGCGCGCTCGCGTTACGGCCAGGAAACCAATATCCGCGCCGACATCAACGCCAACACCGGCGAGATGAAGCTGCAGCGGCTGATGGAAGTGGTCGAGAAGGTCGACGACTATGCCACCCAGATCGCCATTTCCTCGGCGCGCGAGCGCAATCCCGACGCGCAGCTCGGCGATTTCATCGCCGAACAGCTGCCGCCGATGGATTTCGGTCGCATCGCCGCCCAGTCGGCCAAGCAGGTCATCGTGCAGAAGGTGCGCGAGGCCGAGCGTGACCGTCAGTATGACGAATACAAGGATCGCATCGGCGAGATCGTCAACGGCACCGTCAAGCGCGTCGAATACGGCAACGTCATCGTCGATCTCGGCCGTGGCGAGGCGATCATCCGCCGCGACGAGCTTATCCCGCGCGAGAACTACAAGTATGGCGACCGCGTCCGCGCCTATGTCTATGACGTGCGCCGCGAGCAGCGCGGCCCGCAGATCTTCCTGTCGCGTACCCATCCGCAGTTCATGGCCAAGCTCTTCACCATGGAAGTGCCGGAAATCTACGACGGCATCATCGAGATCAAGGCCGTTGCCCGTGACCCCGGTTCGCGCGCCAAGATCGCAGTCATCTCGCGTGATAGCTCCATCGATCCGGTCGGTGCCTGCGTCGGCATGCGCGGCAGCCGCGTCCAGGCGGTCGTCGGCGAATTGCAGGGCGAGAAGATCGACATCATTCCGTGGTCGCCTTCGGCTGCCTCCTTCATCGTCAACGCGCTGCAGCCGGCGGAAGTCGCCAAGGTCGTGCTCGACGAGGATGCCGAGCGCATCGAAGTCGTGGTTCCCGACGACCAGCTGTCGCTGGCCATCGGCCGCCGCGGCCAGAACGTGCGTCTCGCCTCCCAGTTGACCGGCTGGGACATCGACATCCTGACCGAGGCCGAAGAATCCGAACGCCGCCAGAAGGAATTCGTCGAGCGCTCGTCGCTGTTCATGGAAGCGCTCGATGTCGACGAGATGGTCGGCCAGGTGCTCGCCTCCGAAGGCTTCACCAGCGTCGAGGAAGTCGCCTATGTCGATTCGAGCGAGATCGCCTCGATCGACGGCTTCGACGAGGACACCGCTTCGGAGATCCAGACCCGCGCCCGCGAGTATCTGGAGAAGATCGAAGCCGAGCATGACGACAAGCGCAAGGCCCTGGGCGTCACTGACGATCTGCGTGAAATTCCCGGCATCACCACGGCAATGATGGTGACGCTCGGCGAGGACGGCGTGAAGACAGTCGAGGATTTCGCCGGCTATGCGGCTGACGACCTGACCGGCTGGAAGGAACGCAAGGACGGCGAGACGAAGGTCTATCCGGGTGTGCTCGCCAGCCACGGCGTTTCGCGCGCCGATGCCGAGCAGATGGTTCTTGCCGCCCGCCTCAAGGCAGGCTGGATCACCGAAGACGAGCTTGCGGCCGAAGATATTCCGGCTGACGAAGCCGTTGGTGCGTGAGGTGAAACCGCATCGCACCGAACCCGCCCCAGGACGAGATGAACGATCGCACCTGCATCGTCACGCGCAGACAAGCCGAACCGGATGAACTGATCCGTTTCGTCGTCGGCCCGGATTCGGCCGTCGTTCCCGATCTCAAGAGAAACCTTCCCGGCCGTGGTTGCTGGGTGACCGCCGACCGCCTACATATGGAGAAGGCGGCGGCGAAGAATCTGTTCGCTCGCGCATTCAAGGCGCAGGTGACCGTACCGCCAGATCTTGGCGGCATGGTCGACGGGCTGCTTTCCAGATCCGCTTTGGGTATGCTTGGCCTTGCCCGCAAGGCAGGCGCGATTTCCCTTGGGGCCACCAAGGTCGAGAGTGCGGTGCGCGGCGGGCTAGCGCTTTTCGTGCTTCATGCGGCCGAGGCGTCCGATGATGGGGTGCGCAAGATCAGCCAGGCGCGACGGGCAACGGTCCATCTCGGCGGGCCTGCAACGCTTGCTTACAAACTTTTCTCCGAGGCAGAGTTGAGCTTGGCATTGGGGGGTACAAATGTGATACATGCTGCCGTTCTCGCGGGAGACGCGGGCAGGGCGGTCCTGAAGCGCATGGTTGCGCTCGACCGATATCGGGGCGGTACCCCGGACGATCTTGCAATGATTGCGGCTGTTGCTGACGAAGATGATGCCGCAGAGGATATGGAATGAGCGATACGAAATCGGGCGACGATAAGACGTTGAGCGTTACACCGAAGAAGACCTTGACGCTGAAGCGCCCCGGTATGGAACAGGGCACCGTGCGCCAGAACTTCTCGCATGGCCGCACCAAGGCGGTCGTGGTCGAGACCAAGAAGCGCAAGTTCTCGATGCCCGGCGACAAGCCGGAGCCGGTTGCTGCCGCGCCTGTGTCCGTCTTCACGCCGAAGCCACCGGTAGCGCCCGCTCCGGCGCCCGCGCCGACGCCGCCCCCCGCGCCGGCACCCGTCGTTGTGCAGGAAGCGCCCAGGGCGCCGCCGCCTCCGCCGCCACCAAGGCCAGCCGAACGCGGCGGCATGGTGCTGAACGAGCTGTCGCGCAGCGAAATGGAAGCGCGCCGCAGGGCGCTCGAAGGTTCGAAGGTTCGCGAGGTCGAGGATCGCCAGCGTGCGACCGAGGAAGCCAAGCGCCGCGCCGAGGACGAGGAGCGCCGCAAGCGCGAGCGCGAGGAATCAGCACGCCGCCAGGCCGAGGAAGAGGCACGGCTTCAGACCGAGGCCGAGTCCCGCCGCCGCGCCGAGGAAGAAGCGCGCCGCCGAGCACCGCAGGCAGCCGAACTGGCAACCGTTGACGACGAAGAAGAGGTCAAGCCGAAGCGGGCTGTGGCCGGCGCACCGGTGCGCCGTCTGGTCACGCCCGAAGTGGCGCGTCCGGCCAAGCCCACCAAAAGCGAGGAAGATCGTCGCCGTGGCAAGCTGACGCTGAATTCCGCATTGTCCGACGAGGACGCGCGGGCCCGTTCGCTGTCCTCGATGCGTCGCCGCCAGGAAAAATTCAAGCGCGCGATGCATAATGAGCCGCGCGAGAAAGTCATGCGCGAAGTGATCTTGCCAGAGACCATCACCATCCAAGAACTGGCGCAGCGCATGTCCGAGCGCGCCGTCGACCTGGTCAAGTTCTTCATGAAGCAGGGCCAGATCCTGAAGCCGGGCGACGTCATCGACGCCGACACGGCCGAGCTGGTCGCCACCGAATTCGGTCATACGGTCCGCCGCGTCGCCGAGTCCGACATCGAGGAAGGCCTGTTCAACATCGCCGACCGTCCCGAGGATCTGGTATCGCGTCCGCCTGTGGTCACGATCATGGGCCACGTCGATCACGGCAAGACCTCGCTGCTCGACGCCATCCGCAATGCCAATGTCGTGTCCGGCGAGGCCGGTGGCATCACCCAGCATATCGGCGCCTATCAGGTCGAGAAGAACGGTCACAAGATCACCTTCATCGACACACCCGGCCACGCCGCCTTCACGGCGATGCGTGCACGCGGTGCCCAGGCAACCGACATCGCGATTCTGGTGGTGGCGGCCGATGACAGCGTGATGCCGCAGACGATCGAGTCGATCAGCCACGCCAAGGCTGCCGGCGTTCCGATCATCGTGGCGATCAACAAGATCGACAAGCACGACGCGGACCCGCAGAAGGTGCGCTCGGAACTGCTGCGCCATGAGGTCTTCGTTGAATCCATGGGCGGCGAAGTGCTGGACGTCGAAGTGTCGGCAACCAAGGGCACCAATCTCGACAAGCTGCTCGAGGCGATCCTGCTGCAGGCCGAAATCCTCGACCTGAAGGCCAATCCTGACCGCACCGCCGAAGGTGTCGTCATCGAGGCCCAGCTCGACAAGGGCCGTGGCCCCGTCGCCACCGTCCTGGTGCAGACCGGCACGCTCATGCCCGGCGACATCCTCGTCGCCGGCAATGAATGGGGCCGGGTGCGCGCGCTGGTCAATGATCGTGGCGGGCAGGTCAAGGAAGCGCCGCCGGCCATGCCGGTCGAGGTGCTCGGCCTTCAGGGCACGCCGCAGGCGGGTGACCGTTTCGCTGTCGTCAACAACGAGGCCCGTGCTCGCGAGATCACCGAATATCGCCAGCGTCTGGCGCGCGAGAAGGCGGTTGCGAAACATGCCGGCCAGCGCGGCTCGCTCGAACAGATGATGTCGCAGTTGCAGACAAGCGGGCTGAAGGAATTCCCGCTGGTCATCAAGGGCGACGTGCAGGGTTCGATCGAAGCGATCAACGCGGCTCTGGACAAGCTCGGCACCGACGAAGTGCGTGCGCGCATCGTCCATGCCGGCGCCGGCGGCATCACCGAAAGCGACGTGTCGCTGGCGGAGACGTCGGGCGCCGCGATCATCGGCTTCAACGTTCGCGCCAATGCACAGGCGCGTGCGGCCGCCGTGGCCGCGGGCATCGAAATCCGCTACTATTCCATCATCTACAATCTCGTGGATGACGTGAAGGCAGCCTTGTCGGGCCTGTTGTCGCCGGAGCGTCGCGAGACCTTCATCGGCAATGCGCAGATCCTCGAAATCTTCGATATCACCAAGGTAGGCAAGATCGCCGGCTGCCGTGTCACCGAAGGCAAGGTGGAGCGTGGCGCGGGCGTGCGCCTGATCCGCGACAACGTCGTCATCCACGAAGGTACGCTGAAGACCCTGAAGCGCTTCAAGGACGAAGTCTCGGAAGTCCCGGGCGGCCAGGAGTGCGGCATGGCCTTCCAGAACTACGAGGACATGCGCGTCGGCGACATCATCGAGTGCTTCCGCGTCGAGATGATAACCCGGACGCTCTGAGTTCGAGTATCTTGTTGAGACCGGGCGGTGGTCGAGAGACCGCCGCCCAAAACATATGAGACATGCGGCTCGGTCCTATCCCGCGCCTCACGCTTTCAGGATTGAGAAAAATGCCCCGTCCAACCACGTCAAGCCCATCCCAGCGCATGCTGCGCGTCGCCGAGCAGGTGCGCCATGCTCTGTCCGAGACTCTGCAGCGCGGTGAGATCATCGATCCGCTGATCGAGAACACGGTGGTTTCGGTCTCGGAAGTGCGCATGTCGCCCGACCTGAAGGTCGCCACGGCCTTCGTCTCGCCGCTCGGTGCCAAGGATACCGATGCGGTGGTGGCGGCGCTGAACAAGCATGCGAAGTTTGTGCGGGGCCGCGTCTCCGGCGCACTTCGGCAGATGAAGTTCATGCCTGAGTTCCGCTTCAAGCTAGACACATCGTTCGACAATTTCGCCAAGATCAACACCTTGCTGAAATCGCCCGAAGTTGCGCGCGATCTCGCTGAGAACGACGACAAGGACACTGAATAGTGGGGCGCCGCGGCAAGAAGAAGGGTCGGCCGATTTCGGGCTGGCTGGTGCTGGACAAGCCGATCGGCATGGGTTCGACCGAGGCCGTTTCCAAGATCAAATGGCTGTTCCAGGCGGACAAGGCCGGCCATGCCGGCACGCTTGACCCCCTGGCGTCCGGCATGCTGCCGATCGCGCTTGGCGAGGCCACCAAGACCGTGCCTTACGTGCAGGACGGCGCCAAGATCTATCTTTTCACTGTCGCCTGGGGTGAGGAGCGTTCGACGGACGATCTCGAAGGGCCGGTGACGAAGAATTCCGAGCAACGCCCGTCCGAGACGGATG
This sequence comes from Mesorhizobium sp. PAMC28654, assembly GCF_020616515.1. Taxonomy (GTDB): domain Bacteria; phylum Pseudomonadota; class Alphaproteobacteria; order Rhizobiales; family Rhizobiaceae; genus Mesorhizobium. The sequence continues at coordinate 2,929,815 of NZ_CP085135.1, read as the reverse complement.
TTCGCGCGCTTCTGCCGAAATACACAGGCGTCATCATGCAGACGCCGCCTCAGTTCTCGGCCATCAAGATCGCCGGTGAACGTGCCTATGATCTCGCCCGCGAAGGCGAGACCGTCGACATTCCAGCGCGTGAAGTCGAGATCGGCCGTCTGGAGATCATCGAGCATGGCGCCGACCGCACCATTTTCGAGATCGAATGCGGCAAGGGCACCTATGTGCGCTCGCTGGCCCGCGACATGGGTCGTGACCTCGGCTGTTTCGGTCATATTTCCGAACTGCGCCGGATCGAGGTCGACCCGTTCACAGCGGAGGATTTTGTCACGCTGGCTGAACTGGAAGCCGCTCGTTTTGGCAACCCAGGCGATGAGCCCACGGAATCGGCGGAGGCGGATGACGCAGTCGACGTGCCCGTCGACTTCAGCGCCATCGACGCGCTGCTGGTCGATACATCCGCGGCGCTCGATTGCTTGCCGCAGGTCGCGATCAGCGATGATGCCGCGACCAAGATACGTCTCGGCAATCCGGTCATCATCCGCGGTCGCGATGCCCCAGTCGAGGCGGAGGAGGCCTGCGCCACGGCACGTGGCAAACTGGTGGCCATCGGCGCCATCGAGCAAGGCATGTTCAAGCCAAAGCGGGTTTTTGCCGGCTAAGGCAATTCCAGGAAAAGTGTGAAACGGTTTTGCGTGCGTTCCGTCAAACGATGAACCGCTCCGAGGCCGCTCACTTGATGTCAGTGCGACGTTACGCTCGAGGGGCATATGGCGAAGGCTGAAGCGGTGAGGAAGCGGGCACCGGTGAAAACGCGCCGCCCGCCCGTCGGCGCTTCGCCGGGCACGCTGATCGCCGATCCGGCGGCGCGGCGTACCGAGCTGCGGCTGACCCTGATTTCACCGACGAAATTCAAGACGATCGAAAACGCCAGCATCGATGACGTCACCGCCAATTGCGACAAATGGCCGGTTATCTGGCTCGACTGTACCGGCCTCGCCAACATCCCGCTGATCGAGGAGATCGGCCGTATCTTCAGCCTGCATCCGCTGGCGCTGGAGGATGTCGTCAACACTGGGCAGCGGCCAAAAGTCGACTTCTTCGAGGATCATGCCTTCGTCGTCGTCAGGATGATCGACGATGTCACGGCGCACCGCTACGAACAGATTGCTGTCTTCCTGGGCAAGAATTTTGTCGTCACCTTCCAGGAGCGTGAAGGCGATCCGTTCGACCCCGTGCGCAAGCGCATCGGGAGTTCTGCGCCGAACCGGTTGCGGGCACGCGGCGCTGACTATCTCGCCTATGCGCTGATCGACGCCATCGTCGACAGCTATTTCCCGCCGATCGAGGCCGCCGGCGACATTGTCGACGGCATCGAGGACGAAATGCTGCACACGCCGCACAAGCGCCATATGCGGCAGCTGCACGAATTGCGGCGCGATGCCAATGTGCTGAAAGGCGTGCTGTGGCCGATGCGTGACGCGCTGGCGACGCTGATCCGCAACGACGTGCCCTTTGTGAAGGCCGAGACGAAGGTCTTCCTGAACGACACGCTGGATCATTCGTTCCGATTGATCGAGCTGGTCGAAACCCAGCGCGACATGCTGACCGGCCTGATCGAGATGCATCTGTCGCTGAGCCAGGCGCGCACCAACGACGTCATCAGCTACCTGACGATCGTCTCGGTGATCTTCATGCCGCTCACATTCCTTGTCGGCGTTTGGGGCATGAACTTCGACCCCGAGTCCTCGCCCTGGAACATGCCGGAGCTGAAGTCCTATTACGGCTACCCGGCCGCACTTTTCTTCATGTTGCTCGTCGCGATGGGCCTCATTGCCTTCTTCCGATGGAAGAAATGGCTTTAGCGAGAAGCCGGTAGCCACTTTCAGGAGCAGAAAGCGGCGGCAAAGCCGGCTTGTGAATTGGGCTGGTGTTTTCCGGGGAATTGCACTATATGCGCCGCAGCATAGCGCCTTGACGCTTTGCCTGCACCGGCCCCTGCTGGACGACATCCCGGCTGAGGGCGTCCCGTTTCCTCGAACAGATAAGGAAAAACACGATGTCGATTACTGCCGAGCGCAAACAAGAATTGATGGGTGAATTCGCAACCGCCAAGGGCGATACCGGGTCTCCGGAAGTCCAGGTGGCCATCCTTTCCGAGCGCATCAAGAACCTGACCGACCACTTCAAGGACCACAAGAAGGATAACCATTCCCGCCGTGGTCTGCTCGCTCTCGTCTCCCAGCGCCGTAGCCTGCTTGATTATCTCAAGCGCAAGGACGACGCGCGCTATCAGACGCTGATCGAGAAGCTCGGTCTGCGCCGCTGACGAATTGACCGGCGGGGTCTCTTTGGAGGGCCCGCCGATCGCGCATTGGAGCGCCGGGTTGAAAAGCCGCGTCGCGATCTTCAGACAAGCCAATGCAGGAATGAAGGAATGGAGCGCCGCATGTCCGATCGGACATGCAAAGGATGCTCCGGGAATTTGAATTTGCTTGTGATTACGTCCGAAAACCCAAGGTTTTCGAGATCATGTGCAAGCCCGATCGCATCGATCGGCAATTCGGTTCCGCGGCGGCACAGGGCTGCATCGGAACCGCCCATGGACAGTCATGGGGCAGGATTGCAGGACGCTCGCGCGGCCATAGCGCCGGACTTTTCGAGCTTCCCGTTGTCTTGCCCGTGGCTGGTCCGCAAAGGAAGCCAGGGGGAAGGGCATTCGCGCACGGTGAAACGGCGCGGCCCTTTCCGCATACAAAGGACAAGATATGTTCAATTACCACAAAGTGGAAATCGAGTGGGGCGGCCGTCCGCTCATCCTGGAAACCGGCAAGATTGCCCGCCAGGCTGACGGCGCGGTGCTCGCCACCTACGGCGAGACCAAGGTTCTCGCCACCGTCGTCTCGATGAAGGAGCCGAAGCCAGGTCTCGATTTCTTCCCGCTGACCGTCAACTACCAGGAAAAGACCTACGCCGCCGGCAAGATCCCGGGTGGCTATTTCAAGCGCGAAGGCCGTCCGAGCGAGAAGGAAACGCTGGTTTCCCGCCTCATCGATCGCCCGATCCGCCCGCTCTTCGCCGCCGGCTACAAGAACGACACCCAGATCGTCGTCACCGTCGTGCAGCATGATCTCGAGAACGATCCGGACATCCTGTCGATCGTCGCCACCTCGGCCGCGCTCACACTGTCGGGCGTTCCCTTCATGGGCCCGATCGGCGGCGCCCGCGTCGGCTACATCAACGGCGAATACGTGCTGAACCCGCATGTCGATGAGATGCAGGAATCCAAGCTCGACCTGATCGTCGCCGGCACCACCGAGGCCGTGCTGATGGTTGAGTCCGAAGCCAAGGAACTTGGCGAGGAGCTGATGCTCGGCGCCGTCATGTTCGGCCACAAGGGCTTCCAGCCGGTCATCGACGCCATCATCAAGCTGGCCGAAGTTGCCGCCAAGGAACCGCGCGACTTCACCGCGCCGGACTATTCCGCGCTTGAGGCAGAGATGCTGAAGATCGTCGAAGGCGAACTTCGCGATGCCTACAAGAACATCGACAAGCAGAAGCGCTACGCCGCCGTCGACGCCGTCAAGGCGAAGGTCAAGGCAGCGTTTGCACCAGCCGAAGGCGAAGAGGCCAAGTACACGTCCGAGCAGATCGGCACCGTGTTCAAGGAACTCCAGGCCAAGGTCGTGCGCTGGAACATCCTCGACACCGGCTCGCGCATCGATGGTCGTGACCTCAAGACCGTCCGCAAGATCGTCTCCGAAGTCGGCGTCCTGCCGCGCACGCACGGTTCGGCGCTGTTCACCCGCGGCGAGACCCAGGCGCTGGTCGTTGCCACGCTTGGCACCGGCGAGGACGAGCAGTATGTCGATTCGCTGACCGGCATGTACAAGGAGAAGTTCCTCCTTCACTACAACTTCCCTCCCTACTCCGTCGGTGAGACCGGCCGCATGGGTTCGCCGGGTCGCCGCGAAATCGGCCACGGCAAGCTCGCCTGGCGCGCTATCCGCCCGATGCTGCCGAGCGCTGACCAGTTTCCCTACACGCTGCGCGTCGTCTCGGAGATCACCGAGTCCAACGGTTCATCGTCGATGGCCACCGTCTGCGGCACCTCGCTGGCGCTGATGGATGCCGGCGTTCCGCTGGCGAAGCCCGTCGCCGGTATCGCCATGGGCCTGATCAAGGAAGGCGAGCGCTTCGCCGTTCTCTCCGACATCCTTGGCGACGAGGATCACCTCGGCGACATGGACTTCAAGGTCGCCGGCACCGCCAACGGCATCACCTCGCTGCAGATGGACATCAAGATCGATGGCATCACTGAGGAGATCATGCAGATCGCGCTTGGCCAGGCCAAGGACGGTCGCCTGCATATCCTTGGCGAAATGGGCCATGCGCTCTCCGGCGCGCGTTCGGAACTCGGTGAGTTCGCACCGCGCATCGAGGTCATGCACATCCCGACCGACAAGATCCGCGACGTGATTGGTTCGGGCGGCAAGGTCATCCGCGAGATCGTGGAAAAGACCGGCGCCAAGATCAACATCGAGGACGACGGCACGGTCAAGATCGCTTCGTCGAACGCCAAGGAGATCGAGGCGGCCAAGAAGTGGATCCACACCATCGTTGCTGAGCCGGAAGTCGGCGAAATCTACGAAGGCACGGTCGTCAAGACCGCCGACTTCGGCGCTTTCGTCAACTTCTTCGGTCCGCGTGACGGCCTCGTCCACATCTCGCAGCTTGCCAACGACCGGGTCGCCAAGACCTCGGACGTCGTCAAGGAAGGCGACAAGGTCTGGGTCAAGCTGATGGGCTTCGACGAGCGCGGCAAGGTCCGCCTGTCGATGAAGGTCGTCGACCAGGCCACCGGCAAGGAACTCGCTCGCGACAAGAAGTCCGAAGGCGAAGAAAACGCCGCCTGAACAGGCTGATAATGTAATCGAAGCGGGCGCGCCGTAAGGTCGCGCCCGTTTTCTTTTTGGAGCACAACGGGATTTTCCGTTTTTGCTGCGGTGGATCAGGTGGGATCAAGGAATGTCCGGCGAAGCGACGAAGACACTGTTCCATCCATTCGAGGCGGAAGCCATCTCGATGCCGGGCAAGGGCGAACGCGTTCTCTTCCTGGGCGCGGAACCCGGCTTTCGGCTGCCCGACGGCTTCGAGGCGGAAATCCATCTCGTGCAGGGCTTTCGGCCCTATTTTCGGGCGCTGCAGGCATCCGGCCGGATCGTCACTCCGCAAGGGGAAGGCAACGGTTTCGATGCCGCGCTCGTGCTTGCCGGGCGCGCCATCGCGGACAAAACGAACTGCGCATCGCGGAAGCGCTTGAGCGTGTCGCGCCCGGCGAGATGATCGTCGTCGCCGGCGGCAAGGATGAGGGTATCGCCAGCCTGCGCAAGCGTCTCGACGAGCTCGTACCGCTTGACGGCCATATGCCGAAATACCATGGCATTGCCTTCTGGTTTCGCCGTCCGGCGGATGCCGTGGCCGCTGCCACGCTTCGTGCCGCCAATCCCGCTCCGCGGGTTGACGGCCGTTTCACGACAAGCCCCGGCATGTTTTCCTTCGACCGGATCGACGTCGGTTCGAAACTGCTGGTCGATAACCTGCCCGCCGACTTGCGCGGCCACGTTGCGGACTTCTGTTCGGGCTGGGGCTATCTGGCGGCGGAGACGTTGGCGCGATCACCAGCCATCTCCGCGATGGATCTGCATGAGGCTGACTTCACTTCGCTGGAAGCGGCAAAAGCCAATCTCGCGGATGTCAGCCAATCGGTTGCAAAAAACTTCTTCTGGACGGATCTGCTAAGCGAGCCGGTCGAGCGGCGCTACGATGCCATCGTCATGAACCCGCCATTCCATCGCAGCCGTGCGGCCGAGCCCGAGATCGGTGCCGGAATGATCCGCGCCGCGGCGAAGGCCTTGAAGCCGGGCGGGCGGCTGTTCATGGTCGCGAACCGCCAGCTTCCCTACGAGCCGGTGCTGGCGGCGGCCTTCTCCAGCCATGCCGAGATCGCCCGTGCCGGGATGTTCAAGGTGTTTTCCGTGCGCCGCTGAGACAGCAGGGCGCCGGCGTCAGTGCATGTTGGCGACGAGACGCTCGCGAACGTCATGAGCCGTGTGCACCTCGCGAAGCCCGATCTTGAGCGGCGCCGGGCGGCCGAACAGGTAACCCTGGACGACTTCGCAACCGGCGGCCCTGAGCAGCGTCGCCTGGTTCTCCGTTTCGACGCCTTCCGCGATGATGCTGACGCCTAGCGCGCGCGAAAGTCCGACGATGGTCGAGACGACCGCGCCGGAACTTGAATCGGTATCGATGCGGCTGACGAAAGAGCGATCGATCTTCAGCTTGCCGAACGAGAAATCGATCAGGTAGCTCAGATTGGAGTAGCCGGTGCCGAAATCGTCGACGGCGACGGAAATGCCCATATCGGCCAGTTCGCGCAGGATGGTCGCGGCCCGGTCGCGAACCTGCATCATCGCCGTCTCGGTCACTTCCAGCTCCAGCCTGGACGGCTTGATGCCGGTGCTTGCCATCGTATCGCGCACGATGCCGACGAAATCCCTGGTCATGAATTGCACCGGGGAGATGTTGACGGCGACGAAACAGTCATCCGGCAGATGCCGGGCATCGCTACAGGCCTTGTGCAACACCCACTCGCCAATGGGGCCGATCATGCCGGTTTCCTCGGCGATTGGAATGAACTCCATCGGCGGTATCATGCCGCGTTCCGGATGCTTCCAGCGGATCAGCGCCTCGTAGCCAATGACACGGCCGGACGGCAGATCGAGTTGCGGCTGATAGTGGAGGTCGAAGTCGCCGCGGTCGAAAGCTGTGTGCAGCTCGGATTCAATCCACTGGCGGTGATCGGCGACCCGGCCCATGTCGGCGTGGAAGATCGACCAGTTGCCGACACCGCTGGCGCGCGCATTCTGCAGCGCCAGATTGGAGCGGCGCAGGATGAGCACAGGGTCGACGCCGTCCTTGGGCATCGCCACGATGCCCACCGACAGGCTGACCGATTGCAGGTGGGAACCGAGCTGATAAGGCTCCATCATCTCGTCGATGATCTTCTCGACGGTGCCTTCCATCGATCCCTGGATTGCAAGGTCGGGGAGCAGCACCGCGAACTCGCCGGCGCCAATGCGCCCCACCACCGCGCTCTCGGGCAGGCAGGTCTTCAGTCGCTTCGTGAAGGCACGGATCAGTTCGTCGCCCTGGCTGTAGCCGATCGCGTCGTTGATCTGCTTGAAGCGGTCTATGTCGATGTCGATGAGATACACCGGTTCGCCGGTCTTGCTGGTGGAGCATGCGGCTTCGGCGATCTTGCCGACCATCGCCGGTCGTGCCAGCAGGCCGGTCAGCTTGTCGAAATGGGTTTCCTTGAAGACATATTCCGCCGATTCATCGATGCCGGCAAAGAACGACAAGGCGGCGCCCGCGGCGGCGAGTGCGCAAAGGGCGGCCACGATGCAGATCATCGTGCTCACCGGCATGCCGGCAAGGTTGTCGCCGAATCCGTACTTCAGGCCCCAGAGGCCGAGAACGAAGCTGCCCATCCCCGAGCTTGCTATGGTAAGCAGCCGGAACATCGGTGTTCGCTTCGGGTTGCTGACAGCTTGCATTACAAAAAGTCCCCAGTAGGGGCTTTCTAACGGACGTCTCCTTAAAATGAGTTTCCGCCAATGCATATAATTTTACTGGATAAGACTATTCCCGTCCGCCGTCCGTCTGCTTCAACTCGTCGAGCGTCGGCATCGAAACAATATGATAGCCGGAATCGACATAGTGAATTTCGCCGGTGACGCCGGAAGACAGATCCGACAGGAGATAGAGAGCCGAACCGCCGACCTCTTCGAGGGTCACCGTGCGGCGCAGCGGCGAGTTGCGCTGCTGATAGGAGAACATGTGGCGTGCATCGGAAATCCCGGCGCCGGCGAGCGTGCGCACCGGTCCGGCGGATATGCCGTTCACCCTGATCCCGCGCGGACCGTAGTCGTTGGCGAGATATCGCACGCTGGCCTCCAGGCCGGCCTTGGCTACGCCCATGACGTTGTAGTTGGGCATGACACGGACTGATCCCGCATAGGTCAGCGTGATCATCGAGCCGCCCTCCTTCATCAAGGCGGCGGCATGGCGGGCCACTTCCGTGAAGGAGTAGCAGGAGATCACCATGGTGCGGACGAAATTGTCGCGGCTGGTGTCGGCGTAGAGGCCTTTCAACTCGTTCTTGTCGGAAAAGCCGATCGCGTGGACGATGAAGTCCAGCCCGCCCCAGCTGTTTCCCAGCGTCTCGAAGGTGGCGGCGACCGATGCGCTGTCCTCGACGTCGCAGGGAATGATCAGGGACGCGCCAAGCTTCTCGGCGAGCGGCTTGACCCGGCGCCCGAAGGCGTCCCCCTGATAGGTGAAAGCGAGTTCCGCCCCATGTTCGGACAGCTTTTTGGCAATGCCCCAGGCAATCGAATGATCGTTGGCGACGCCCATGACAAGCCCGCGCTTGCCCTTCATCAATCCGTCCATGGCCGGCAATCCTTCTACAAAAAACGCTGGCCTTATGCGGAATAGCGCTGGAAAACGAGCGTTGCGTTGGTGCCGCCGAACCCGAACGAGTTTGACAAGACCGTGTCGATCTTGGCGTTGTCGATACGTGTTCGCACGATCGGCATGCCCTCGAATTCGGGATCGAGGTTCTCGATATGAGCGCTCTCGCCGATGAAGCCGCCTTGCATCATCAGGATCGAGTAGATCGATTCCTGCACGCCGGCGGCGCCCAGCGAATGGCCGGTCAGCGACTTCGTCGAGGTGATATGCGGCATGTCTTGGCCGAACACCTCGCGGATGGCGCCCATTTCCTTGGAGTCGCCGACCGGCGTCGAGGTGCCGTGCGTGTTGATATAGTCGACTGATCCAGAAACGGTCGACAGGGCTTGCCGCATGCATCGGACAGCGCCTTCGCCGGAGGGAGCCACCATGTCATGGCCGTCGGAGGTCGCGCCATAGCCGACGATCTCGGCGTAGATCTTGGCGCCGCGCGCCTTGGCGTGTTCGAGTTCTTCCAGAACCAGCACGCCGGCACCACCGGCAATGACGAAGCCGTCGCGGTTGACGTCATAGGCACGCGAGGCGGAAGACGCCTGGTCGTTGAACTTCGACGACATGGCGCCCATGGCGTCGAACAGGTCGGACATCGTCCAGTCGAGATCCTCATGACCGCCGGCAAAGACCATGTCCTGCTTGCCCCATTGGATCAGTTCGTAGGCATTGCCGATGCAATGCGCCGAAGTCGAGCAGGCCGACGAGATCGAATAATTGACGCCGTGAATCTTGAACCATGTGGCGAGCGTCGCCGAAGCCGTCGACGACATCGCCTTCGGTACGGCGAACGGACCGATGCGCTTCGGGCTGCCGTTCTTGAGCGTGGTCTCCGCCGCTTCGACGATGGTGCGGGTGGAGGGGCCGCCCGAGCCCATGACGATGCCGGTGCGCTCGTTGGTGATGTCGCTCTCGCCAAGGCCCGCGTCCGCGATCGCCTGATCCATGGCGACATGATTCCAGGCAGCACCCTGTGACAGGAAGCGCATGGCGCGACGGTCGATCATTGTCGATGGGTCGAGCGTCGGCGCGCCCCAGACCTGGCAGCGGAACCCATGTTCGGCAAAGGAATTGGAGAAGCTGATGCCGGATTTGGCATCGTGGAGCGAGGTCTGCACCTCGTTGGCATTGTTGCCGATTGACGACACAATGCCGAGGCCTGTGACTACGACCCGTCTCATGGGCTGCTCCTTCCAGAGTGTCCGGTGGCGATCAGGCGACCGCCGACTGCTTTGACAGACCCACTTTGAGATCCGTTGCCGAGTATATGGGCTCGCCATCGGCCTTCAGCCATCCATCGGCGATGCCGAGCACCAACCGCCCGCGCATCACGCGCTTGAAGTCGATGCCGTATTCCACCTTCTTGACCGAGGGCGTCACCATGCCCTTGAATTTCACTTCCCCGGTCGACAGCGCCATACCCTTGCCAGGCTCGCCGAGCCAGCCAAGATAGAATCCGGTCAGCTGCCACATGGCGTCCAGGCCCAGGCATCCCGGCATGATCGGGTTGCCGATGAAATGGCAAGCGAAGAACCAAAGGTCCGGCTTGATGTCGAATTCCGCCCGGATGAAACCCTTGTCGAACGCGCCGCCGGTTTCGCTGATCTCGGTGATGCGGTCGAACATCAGCATCGGAGGATAGGGCAACTGGGCGTTTCCCGGCCCGAACAGATCACCGCGGGCGCAGGCAAGCAATTCCTCATATTCGTAGCTGGATTTCGAACCCGCCATAAACTCGTCCCCGTAATCGTCCCGGGCGGTAGCGCGCCCTTGTCGTTGGTGTTCCTAACACAATCTGTTTCCGGCCGGAAACCGGCGTTTGCGCTTAACCCGCCCGTCTGCCCGGGTCAATGCGCGCTATTGATCGTATTCAGCCGACAGAATATATGTCAGCAGGTGTCCGGTTTGGGCAGAGGCCCTTTTTTTGCCACTGTGGGCATGTCTTGGGGCGGAAGTAAGGGCTCGACAAACAGATGGATCTGGGCAGCCGGAAGGAAGATGTCGCTGTGGACAAGCGGGTTCGCGAAGCGGGCTTGAGGCCGACACGTCAACGCATCGCGTTGGCTGATCTGCTTTTCGCCAAGGGCGATCGCCATCTTTCAGCCGAGGAGTTGCATGAGGAGGCGATAGCCGCCGGCGTGCCGGTGTCGCTGGCCACGGTCTACAACGCTCTTCATCAGTTCACTCAGGCGGGCCTGCTGCGCATCCTGGCCGTCGAGGGGGCGAAGACATATTTCGACACCAACACCTCGGACCACCACCACTTCTACATCGAAGGCGAGAACCGGATCTTCGACATCGCCAATGGTCCGGTCACGGTCACCAACCTGCCGGAGCCGCCGGAAGGGATGGAGATCGCCAATGTCGACATCGTGGTGAGGCTGCGCCCGAAACGCCGCGATTGATCCGCACGCGATGAAGGCGTTGAGCCTGGCGATTCGGCTCGAATGGGCCGTCGTCGCGGCGGCCGCAATCGCTTTCTACGCGGTTGCCGGTAGTTCCTGGTGGCTGTTTGCCCTGCTCATCCTGGCTCCGGACCTGTCGATGTTCGGTTATCTTGCCGGGCCTCGGTTGGGTGCCATCAGCTACAACGCCCTGCACATCCTGATCTCGCCGGTGCTGCTGCTGCTCGCCGGTCACTTCGGCGGCAGTACGATGGCAACGGCGATCGCCTTGATCTGGATCGTCCACATCGCCATCGATCGCGCGCTGGGCTACGGCCTCAAGCTACCCAGCGGTTTTCAGGACACACATCTCGGCCGCATCGGCCGATAAACCATAATTCCGCGAATCGAATCTGGTTTCTCGAAGGCTCGATGCTCTTGGAGATAGAGCAGGCGCCTGGGGGTCAGTCCTTGACCCGCTCGCCCGGATAGGCACCCCATACAAGCGACTGCGCGAGCCAACCGGTATGGCCCTCGAAAGTCATTTCGCACCACTGGCCATTGCAGGACTTGATCGAGCCCATGACGCCGGGCTCGATGATGGCGACCACCCTCGCACCGTCTTGCGGGCTGTTAAGCAGGTTGATCTTGGCATCCTTGCCGCGCTGCCAGGGCGAGACGATGGCCGTGCGCTTGCCTGAAAGCAGCGACTGGTTGATCCAGCCTTCCGACCCGTCCGCATCGCGTACGCGGCGCCAGGTATCGAATTCCTGGATGATCTCCATCGGCAGGCCGGCCTTCATGTACATCCAGTCGACGGAATAGTTGGCGCCAGGGCCAACGCGCGAATTGACGCGGCCGGATTTCAGGCTGACGAAACGCGGCAGTGGCAGGCCGCTTGGTCCAAGCGTGATGCTCTGCGCGGTTGTGGCGGCGCTCTGCGCCGCCACAACCGGGGAATAGACGAGAGCGCCAAGACATGCTGCGCTGAAGGCCAGGCGAAGCGACGCGTAACCAGACACTTTCGTTCCTTTCGGCGCCGGCCCGTTGGCCATGCGCGCCTTTTTCTTTGTCTTCGGCGGAACCGCTTGTTACATGGGTAACTGGCACCGCGACCGGTTTTCAGTTTCGCCTGTCTTGGTTAAAGAGGTCTCAACGAGATCGGGGTACGAGGAAACAATGGCAGGCAAAAAGAAGCCTCTCGTCGTCATTACGCGCAAGCTGCCGGACCCCGTCGAAACCCGCATGCGCGAGCTTTTCGACGCGCGGCTGAATGTCGAGGACAGGCCGATGACGCAGCCCGAACTGGTGGCGGCGGTCAAGGAAGCGGATGTTCTCGTCCCCACCGTCACTGACCAGATCGATGCGGCGCTGATTGCCCAGGCGGGCGAGAACCTCAAGCTGATCGCCAATTTCGGCAACGGCGTCGACAAGATCGACGTGGCGGCGGCGGCCAGGAAGGGCATCACCGTCACCAACACGCCGAACGTGCTGACCGAAGATACCGCCGACATGACCATGGCGCTGATGCTGGCCGTGCCCCGCCGGTTGGTGGAGGGCGCCAGTGTCCTGACCGGCGACAAGAAATGGGCCGGCTGGTCGCCGACCTGGATGCTTGGCCGACGCATCTGGGGCAAAAGGCTTGGCATTGTCGGCATGGGCCGAATCGGCACCGCCGTCGCCAGGCGGGCAAAGGCGTTCGGCCTTTCGATTCACTACCACAATCGCCACCGCGTCCTGCCGGCGGTCGAGGACGGGCTGGAGGCGACCTATTGGGAAAGCCTCGACCAGATGCTTGCCCGCATGGACATCATCTCGGTCAATTGCCCATCCACGCCGGCGACCTTCCATCTGCTTTCGGCGCGGCGGCTGGCTCTGCTGCAGCCGACGGCCTATGTCGTCAATACGGCGCGCGGTGACATCATCGATGAGGAATCGCTGGCCAAACTGATCCAGGACGGCAAGATCGCCGGCGCTGGCCTCGACGTTTACGAGCACGAACCCGCGTTGAACAGCAAGCTGCTGAAGCTCGCGGCCAAGGGCAAGGTCGTGCTGCTGCCGCACATGGGGTCGGCGACGCTTGAGGGCCGCATCGACATGGGCGAAAAGGTCATCATCAACATCAGGGCCTTTTTCGACGGTCACCGCCCCCCGACCGGGTCTTGCCGCTGCGAACGTGACTGCCTGTCGGTGTATATGGTTAGCTGAAGCTTACGAAAGGACTTTGCGCATGGTGATTGAGGTCGGCCGGCTGTAGCCCTCATGCGCGGTGCGTTCGGTTTCATGAAAGCCCAAGCGGACAAACACCGCATGATTGGCGGTCAGTTCGATCCGCGTCTCAAGTTCGAGGACCGCCTTGCCGCGAGTGCGAGCCAGCGTCTCAACGGCCTGCATCAACTGCTTGCCGATGCCTGAACCCTGACGGTCCGGTTCAACCGCGAGCTTTCCGACATAGAGATCGTCAGCCCGTTCCAGAACAAAGACGCAGCCAACGATCCTGCCGTCCTGCAACGCCGCGAAACCCGTCTCGTGCCTGGCCTTTTCCCTGAGGCTTGCGACATTGAGCCGGTTCGCCGAGGACGGCGGGTCGATGACGCCGTCCATCGAGGCGAAGGCCTTGAGGATCAGCGCCAGCACATCGTCAAAGCGCTCGAAATTGGTCGAAAGCCTTATGATGGATACGGCTACGCCTTGATTCATCGGGTCAGCTTCTCTTGTAGCGGATCGTGTCGAAGCGTGCGTTCAGCGCATCATAGAGCAGCAACCTGCCGACCAGGGGCTCGCCGATCCCGGTGATCAGCTTTATGGCCTCCATGGCCTGCAGCGTACCGACGACCCCGGTCAGCGCACCGAGAACGCCGGCCACCGCGCAGGACGGCACCAGGCCGGGCGGCGGCGGCTCGGGGAAAAGATCGCGATAACCTGGGTTTGGCTTGCCATCCTTGCCGGCTTCGAATGGTTTCAGCACTGTCACCGAACCGTCGAAGCGGCCGACGGCCGCATGCACGAGCGGCCTTTTCTCCGTCGCGCAGGCATCGGCCACCGCATAGCGGGTTTCGAAATTGTCGGAACCGTCGACGACGATGTCGTAGCGGGCGATGAGGGCAGGGGCATTGTCCGCAGTCAGCCTGAATGTGTGCGTTTCGACAGTGGTGTTGGGATTGATGTGCGCGATTGCCGCCTTGGCGCTGTGAGTTTTCAGCATGCCGACCGTGTCGGTGCCGTGGATGACCTGCCGCTGCAGGTTGGAAAGCGAGACGACGTCATCGTCGACGATGCCGAGCGTGCCGACGCCGGCGGCGGCAAGGTATTCGAGCACCGGCGTTCCCAGCCCACCCGCGCCGATGACCAGCACCCGTGCCTGCTTCAGCTTCTGCTGTCCCGTGCCGCCGATCTCGGGCAGGACGATGTGACGGGCGTAGCGTTCGATTTCTTCAGCGGTCAATGCGGTGGGGGTCATTGCCGGACCATATAGCGGCGGAAAAACCTTGTCAGGGGCTCATCGGCGGAGATTCAAATGGTTGGCGCAACCGCGCCGTAGTCAACCGTGAGGAATTGCGCACGCCCGGCCAGGCTGGAAAACAGCGCCGCGTCGGTTCCGGTCATGAAGGCCTGGCAGTTCAATTCCTCCAGGATGGAGAACAGCGCCGCGCGCCGTCCGCTGTCGAGATGAGCGGCGATCTCGTCGAGCAGCAGGATCGGCGTCATGCCCGACATCTCGCCGGTCAGGCGGGCGTGCGAAAGCACGATGCCGACCAGAAGCGCTTTCTGCTCACCGGTCGAGCAGAGTTCGGCTGGCATCGCCTTGGGCCGGTGCCGAACCACGAGATCCGAGCGGTGGGGGCCGTCAAGCGTTCGTCCGGCGGCGCGGTCGCGGTCGCGACCGCCGGCCAGTGACCGGCGGAAACGTTCCTCGACATCGACTGCCGGCGCGGCGCTCACTTCGCTTTCCAGTTCTCCCGAAATGCTTATGTCGGCCTGGGGAAATGGTCCGGCGTCCGGCAACCTGTTGATCATGGCGGCGAGCAGGCGCGCCAGTTCGGCTCGTGCCGCGGCGATCGCCACGCCGGTTTCCGCCATCTGCATCTCGATTGCGTCGAACCAGGCGCCGTCACGCGAACCCTCGGCCAGCAGGCGATTGCGGCCACGCATCGCCTTCTCATAATCGAGCGCGCGCTGGCCGTGGCCCGGATCGATCGCCAGCACCAGTCGGTCGAGGAAGCGGCGGCGGTCGCCGGCCGGCCCGGTGAACAGGCCGTCCATCGCCGGCGTCAGCCACACGACGCGCAGCCATTCCAGCATGTCTTCGGTCGAGCGTGCCGTCGCGCCATTGATCCGCACTCGCCTGCCGCCCTCGCCAGCGGCATCGCCACCGGAAATGCCGGTGCCGATCTCGACCTCGCCTTGCGGCCCATCAAGACGTGCATGCAGCGCAAAACCGCCGTCGCCACCCTCGCGCGCCACATCGCCGTAGGGCGCGCGGCGCAAGCCGCGCCCGGGCGTCAAAAGGGAAATCGCTTCCAGGAGATTGGTCTTGCCGGCGCCATTGTCGCCGGAAAAAACCACCGCGCCGGGGTCAAGATCGATTGACAGCGCCGCGTAGTTGCGAAAATTCGTAAGTGTTAGCTTACTTATATGGGTCTGTTCCGGCAACCGCTATCCGCCTGTAGAAGTCGCCGCAATCATCGTTCCCAAAGCCGGCACCCAACAGAGCCGAGTGCGGCGATGCGGCGCTAAACGCGCATCGGCATCAGCACGTAAAGTGCGGTTTCATCCGCCATGTCGTGGATCAGCGTCGGCGAGCCGGCATCCGCAAGCATGAATTTTGCTTCCGTTCCAGTCAGCTGGGCCGCGACATCGAGCAGGTATTTGGCGTTGAAGCCGATTTCGATTGGATCGGACGAATAGTCGGCGGCCAGTTCCTCGGTGGCGCTGCCCGAGTCCGGATTGTTGACGGCAAGCGTCACCTGGCCTTCGGTGATCGAAAGCTTCACCGCCCGGCCACGCTCGGAGGAAATCGTCGAGACACGATCGACGGCGGCGGCGAAGCTCTGCCGGTCGATGATCAGCTTCTTGTCGTTGCCGGTCGGAATGACGCGCTGATAGTCGGGGAAGGTGCCGTCGATCAGCTTCGAGGTCAAAACGACGCTGCCGATGGTGAAGCGGATCTTGGTGTCGGACAGTTCGGTGGTCACCGCCACATTCGGATCATCAACCAGTTTCTGCAACTCACTGACCGTCTTGCGCGGAATGATGATGCCCGGCATGCCCTCGGAACCCGCCGGCGCGTCGATCTCGGCGCGTGCCAGGCGATGGCCGTCGGTTGCCACCGAGCGAAGCTTCAGCTTGCCGCCGACCTCGTGCGTGTGCAGGTAGATGCCGTTCAGGTAGTAACGTGTCTCTTCGGTGGAGATCGCGAACTGGGTCTTCTCGATGAGGCCCTTCAGCGCCACCGAATCCAGCCGGAAGATATGCGAGAAGGATCCGGCCGTGAGCTCGGGGAAATCGGACTGCGGCAGGCATTGGAGGCGGAAGCTCGAGCGGCCCGACGTCACCGTCATGGCGTTGCCGTCTTCGTCGGTCTTGAGCATCACCTCGGCGCCGTCGGAGAGCTTGCGCACGATGTCGTAAAGCAGATGCGCCGGAACGGTTGTTGCTCCGCCACGCTCGACCTTGGCGGGCGTGGCCTCGGTCACCTCGAGATCAAGGTCGGTCGCCTTCATTTCGAGGCTGGCGCCTTCGGCGCTCAAAAGCACGTTGGACAGGATCGGTATGGTGTTACGCCGTTCGACCACGCGGTGGACGTGGTTAAGCGACTTCAGGAGATTTGACCGTTCCAGGATAACACGCATGACGAAACAGGCTCGCTTGAATGAATGAAACGGGTCCCCGGCGAGCGGCGCCCCGCGAAAGGTCTGAACAGGCTCAGAATCTGCATAAACTGACAGGAAAAAGCCAGCAAACGCAAGCCCGCCCCACCGGTTCGGTCCGGCCATGCGGGCTTTCTGGGGATAAAGATGCCGAAGTCCGCGAGCCAGGGCATTTTGCAGCCGGATGGAAGCATTTGTCGTCCGCACAAATGCGGCAAAACAAACAGTTAGAGCGGTCCACCAGCTTCAGGCCAGCCAACCGCTCCAGTGTTTCCGTTCGGGTCAGGCCTGGTCGTTGATCAGCCTTCTCAACAACTCAAGCTCCTGCGCCAGCGTGTTGTCGTTGCCGGACAGGTCTTCGATCTTGCGCACGGCGTGCAGCACCGTGGTGTGGTCGCGTCCACCGAAGCGCCGTCCGATCTCCGGCAAGGAACGCGGCGTCATCACCTTTGACAGGTACATCGCCACCTGCCGGGGCTTCACGATGGTGCGCGTACGCCGGTTGGAGAGCAGCTCGGTCTTCGACACATTGTAGTGGCGCGCGACGATGCGCTGGATGTCCTCGATGCGAACCCGCTTCGGCTCGCCGGAGCGATAGATATGGCCGAGAATCTCATCGATGCGGTCGATGGTGATCTGCGGTTCGAACGATTGGCGGAACAGCAGCTGGTTGAAGGCGCCTTCCAGTTCGCGTCCGCTGCCGGTCACCGTGCGGGCGACATGGTTGAGGATTTCTTCCGAAATATCGAGCGAGGCGTCATCGATCCTGGCGGTGGCAAGGCGCAGCTTGAGCATGCCAATGCGCATGGAAAAGTCGGGTGCGGACATTTCGAGCGCGACACCGCCATTGAGGCGCGAGCGGACCCGGGGCTCCAGCGATTCCAGTTCCGACGGCGGCCGGTCGGCGGCAACCACCACCTGCTTGGCGCTGTCGAGCAGCATGTTGATGAGATGGCAGAACTCATGCTGGATCGACTTGCCCTGCAGGAACTGCATGTCGTCGATGATGAGTAGGTCGATGTCGCGCAGCTGTTCCTTGAGCGTCAGCGCATTGTTGTCGCGGATCGCGGTGGCGAAACGCCACATGAAATATTCAGCCGTCAGATAGACGACGCGCGACTTCGGATTCTGCTTCAGCGATTCCGCCGCGATCGCCTGCAGGAGATGCGTCTTGCCGAGCCCCACCGTTGCGTGAAGAAAGAGCGGATTGAAGCGCACGGCGCTCGACTGGGATTCCGCCACTGCCTTGGCGGCGGCGAAAGCCACCCGGTTCGACGGCCCTTCGATGAAGGAGCCGAACGTGTAGCGCGGATCAAGGGGGGAGCCGAGCACATTGTGCCGGAACTCGCTCTCGACCGGTGTTCCCGGGCGAGGGGCCGGTGCGCGCTCGACCCTGCCAGGGCCGGCCGTGCCCGCGGCAAGCGCCGTCTGTGTCTGCTTGGTCATCTTGCGCGCCGGGGCCATTTCGGGCTCAGGGCTGCCGCGGCCCTGGCGGGTGGCGGTGCGCACGACGATCTCGATCTTGAGGATTTCAGGGTCCTCATGCTTCCACAACTCGGAGATGAGATCGAGATAGTGGCCGTTGATCCACGAGCGCAGGAAGGCGGTTGGCACCGAGATGCGGACAATGCCCTTGGATGCCTCCGTGACCTTCATGCGGCCGAACCAGCTCGAATAAACCTCGGTTCCCAGGCGCGCCTTCAACTGGGCCTTGACCCGGTCGAACTTCTGTTCCGCCTCGTTGGAAGCCGTCATGTCGTCCCCTCTGATCAAAGTTCCAGGAAATGGGAGGTCGCCCGTAAGCTCCCTTTCGATGCCGCTCTGCATGATCGAGTTCCTTGTCTTTCTGTACCTGTTTCCGCCGGGAGTGCGCCTCCTGCACCCGTGTTCCGGCGTCTGCTTTGCCGCGATGCCCTCTGCCGCCGCTGGCAGATGATCTCGCCTCGTAGATCGGGGGTCGGCACCGGCCCCTTGGAGCCAGTCCGGTTGGTCATGCTAAGGCAATACGACTCCGTCCGGCGAATAAAGCGCCGGCGCGCCGTCAATCTGCCATGTACAATTACGCCAGTCCCCTACCGTATCAAAAGGGCAAAACCAACCCGTCCGCGGAATAGACCGCGTCACAAACTCCGCCAATTTTAAGCTGGCCGATTCAGGCTGGGTTAAGGGCCCAAGGCCCGTCCCTTTCGATGGATGGACATTACCGAAATCGCTGTGGATAGAGCAAGGCCACCACTAACCGATTTTTAAGGAATCTGGTTAGCACGGAGGGTTGTGGAAGCCTTGCTGCAGGGGCATATTCTGACAAAGCCATTGTGATTCAAACCCTTTTCCGGCGAATATGAAAAAGGCCACGCGGCCTGAAATTTTCTGAAATAATTCGCTTGACAGCTACTTGTCCCCGATCGCCCGGAGGCGATGTGAACAAGCTGTGGATCACCATCCATAACTATCTGAAAAGTAAGGGTAATTTGTGCCGGCCCTCGTTTCGGGCAGGGATGCTTTCAATGCCTGCGAGGATTGGTCCGCATATTTATGCCGGCAAAGCATTTCGAGCTTCGAAATACCTGCGATGCATGATTTTGGTGCTTTGTTTCAAGTGCTTGCCGGCAAACGAAAAAACCCGGCTCAAACGGCCGGGTTTCAAGAAGATCAGTTCAGGAAGGGGATGTTTAGGCCGACAGGACCTTGACCCTCTGGGCCAGTCTCGAAACCTTGCGGGAGGCGGTGTTCTTGTGAACAACTCCCTTGGTCGCGGCGCGCATCAATTCCGGCTCCGCGATCTTGAAGGCGGCCTGTGCCGCTGCCTTGTCGCCGGAGGCCAATGCCTCTTCGACCTGGCGGATGTACGTGCGGACACGCGAGCGGCGGTTCTTGTTTATCGCCGCGCGGCGGGCGATCTTGCGCGTTGCCTTTTTGGCCGAGGATGTATTGGCCATGATGCCTCTCTTCTGATCTGGTGAGCTCATGCGGGATGCCGCAGGGCGCAAAAAACAAACGGGCAGCCACGGGGCCGCCTCGGTTGGTGCGGCTTATAGTGCAGCTTTTCCGGCGCGTCAACGCTGGCCGGCTTTCTTTTTGGTCAATGTCGCGGCTCTATCGGTTCGTGAAATTCGGCTTCCGCTTTTCAGCGAAGGCCGCCATGCCTTCCTTCTGGTCTTCGAACGCAAAAAGGGAGTGGAACAGGCGGCGCTCGAACCGCAGTCCCTCGCCAAGAGTGGTCTCGTAGGCACGATTGACGGCCTCTTTTGTCATCATCACGGACGGCAGTGAAAATTCGGCGATCTTGGCAGCTGCCTTCACGGCTTCCTCGACAAGATCGCTGGCTGGCACGACCCGCGACACCAGGCCCGAGCGCTCGGCTTCCGCGGCATCCATCATCCGTCCGGTCAGGCACATGTCCATTGCTTTCGACTTGCCGACGAAGCGGGTCAGGCGTTGCGATCCGCCCATGCCCGGCATGACGCCAAGCGTGATCTCCGGCTGGCCAAACTTGGCATTGTCGGCGGCAATGATGAAATCGCACATCATCGCCAGTTCGCAGCCGCCGCCGAGCGCATAGCCGGCCACCGCCGCGATGATCGGCTTGCGCGTGCGTGTAAATTCCTCCCAGCCGACGAAGAAGTCCTGGATATAGGCGTCGGCATAGGAGAGCGCTTGCATCTCCTTGATGTCGGCGCCCGCCGCGAAGGCTTTCTCCGAGCCGGTGACGACCATCGCCCCGATATCCGCATTCGAGCCGAAATCGGTCACTGCCGCGACCAGGTCCGCGAGGACCCGAGAATTCAGCGCGTTGAGCGCCTTTGGCCGGTTCAGCGTGATCAGGCCGACCTTGCCGCGTGTTTCGGTGAGGATGGTTTCATAGGTCATGGCCGCATCTCCTTGCTCAAAACAACTAGCTCACACCTGACAAGCCCGGCAATAGAAGGTGGAGCGCCCGCTCTGCACGATGCGCTCTATGTGGCCACCGCAACCGGGCTTGGGGCAAGGTTCGCCTTCGCGACCATAGACCGCGAAGGAGTGCTGGAAGTAGCCCAGCGAGCCGTCCGTGTGCATGTAGTCGCGCAAGGACGATCCTCCGGCGGCAATGGCATCGGCAATGACAGAACGGATCGCCTCGGCGAGACGGTCACTCTGTTCCCGGGCCTTCTTGCCGGGTTTGGCTATCGTGCCAGCCTCGCGCACGGGCGAAAGGCCGGCGCGCCACAGCGCTTCCGACACATAGATGTTGCCCAGGCCGGCGATCAGCCGCTGGTCGAGAAGTGCTGCCTTCAACGGCGACCTTCGACCCTGCAGCAGCGATGAAAGCAGTGCGCCATCCAGCGTGTTGCCGGTAGGCTCGACGCCCAGTCCCGCCAGCATCGGATGCTCGTTGGCGGTCCCTTCCGAAAACAACATGAAGCCGAAGCGGCGCGGGTCGTTGAAAATCACCCGGGATCGGTCGCCATTGGCGGAAGCGACATGGAAGACGACATGGTCGTGATTGGCGCTCTTCGAGCGTTCATGATGGAACACGCCCGGCATTTCGTTGCTGTCGGATGTTTCGACACGGAATGAGCCGGACATGCCGAGATGGCAGATCAGCACAGGCCCGTCTTCCATATGCATCGTCAGATACTTGGCCCGGCGGCCGAGCGCATTGATCGTCTTGCCGGCCAGTCTCTCCGAAAATCGTTCGGGAAACGGGAAGCGCAAATCCGGCCGGCGTGCCTCGACGCGGATGATGCGCGCGCCTTCCAGAACCGGCTGCAATCCACGCCGCACCGTTTCGACCTCGGGCAATTCAGGCATTGTCACTTATCGCCGCGTAAAAGGAAGTGCCATGGCGGCCGCGCGCCAGCCCGAGATGTTCAGCAACCGTTTCCCCGATATCGGCGAACGTTGCTCGAAGTCCGATATCACCGCCTCTCAAACCAGGCCCGGTGCCGATGACCGGAATGCGCTCGCGCGTATGGTCGGTGCCGCGCCAGGTCGGATCGTTGCCATGATCCGCCGTGAGGATGAGCAGGTCTCCGGGCTTCAGCCGTGCAAAAGCCTCCGGCAGCCTCCGGTCGAAGTCTTCGAGCGCGGCGGCATAGCCGGCGACGTCGCGCCGATGACCGAATTCGGTGTCGAAATCGACGAAATTGGCGAAGACGAGGTCGCCGTCGCCAGCGTCCTCCATCGCGCCCAGCGCCTTGTCGAACATCGCCATGTTGCCGGCGGCCTTGCGTATTTCCGAGATTCCGCGATGGGCAAAAATGTCGCCGATCTTGCCGACCGCGATGACCCGGCTGCCGCGCGCCGTCAGCCTGTCCAGCAAGGTCGGTTCCGGTGGCGGCACGGCGTAGTCTCGACGATTGTGCGTGCGCGCGAAAGTGGCGGATGTCTCGCCCACGAAAGGCCGGGCGATTACCCGCCCGATATTCAGCGGGTCAACCAGCCCGCGCACCACCTTGCAGAATTGATAAAGGCGTTCCAGGCCGAAATGCACTTCATGGGCGGCGATCTGGAGAACGGAGTCGACAGACGTGTAGCAGATCGGCATGCCCGAACGGACATGCTCCTCACCGAACCGTTCGATGATTTCGGTGCCGGGGGCGTGGCAATTGCCGAGGATGCCCGGCACCTTGCCTTCGCGGATCATCGCTTCGGTCAGCTCGGCTGGAAAGGCGGGAACGGTGTCCGGAAAATAGCCCCAGTCGAAGCGGGCCGGCAATCCTGCGATTTCCCAGTGACCCGATGGCGTGTCCTTGCCACTGGAAATTTCTTGCGCCGCGCCGTGAAAGGCAGAGGCGAGGTGAACTCTGGCGGTGCCGTCGATGGTGAATCCCGTCGCCGTTTCGGCAGCCTCGTCCAGGCCGAGCGAAAGCATGTTGGGCACAAGAAGCGGTCCGCCGCGCAAGCCTTGCCGATCCCCACGTCCCCGCGCGCAGCTTTCGGCGATGTGTCCGAACGTGTTGGAGCCGGTGTCGCCATAGTGCGCGGCATCCGCGGCGCCGCCAATGCCGAAGGAATCGAGAACGAAAAGGAAAGCGCGCGCCATCGGGGCTCATCATTGCCTGTCTAGGGACCCAGACATAGGGTTCCGTGCTGGCGTTGGCAATTCGGAAACCAAACCGCAACGGCTTGGCGCGATAGTCGGGAGGTTGATGCATGTCACCCGAAGGACTGAGTGGTTCTGTGTTCTTTCCCGGCAGCACCGGCATGGGCATGGATCCGTGAAAACTGGCAGTGGATTTTCCATGAGACTTCCCCTGAAGACGTATGCGGCGGTGGCAATGCTTGTCGGTGCGTCCTGGTCGGGTTCGGCGCGGGCCGACTGGCGCGACGACATCGGCACATTTCGCATCGGCATCGTAGCCGAGCCCGGTGCTGGCAACACGGTTCCGGGTCTGGCGGCATTGACCGACGCCTACACGAAGGCGTTGGGCATGAAGGTCGAATTTGTCGTTGCCCGGGACTACGCCGCGTTGATCGAGGCGCAGGCCGACGCCCGCATCGAATACGCGGTCTATTCGGCAACCGCCTATGCCACGGCTTTGCAGCGTTGCGGCTGCATCGAGCCTCTTGTGGCTCCGGTTGATTCCGACGGTGCTGTCGGCATCCGCTCCATCTTGCTGACCCGAGGCGGCAAGGTGCCGGATATTGCCGCCATCGAAGCGCATCGGATCGCCATGGCTCCGCCAAACAGCGTTGGCGGCTCTCTTCTGCCGCTAGCCGCATTGACCGATGAAGGCGTCAAGATCACTCAAAACGCACCGTTCATGATCCGGGCCAGTTCCGCCACGGCCGCCGAAGCGATGCTGGTCGATGGCCAGGCCGATGCACTGTTCGGCTGGGCGCCGGTTGCCGCCGACGGTCAATCCGAGGTTACAGGTGGCACCGAGGCAAGGCTCGAGGCGGCCGGGTTCGGCAAATCCGAACTCAAGACGGTGTGGGCGTCAGGCATACTGAGATATGGTCCGCACACTGTCCGCAGTGATCTTGACCCAGAAGCGAAACGCCGGCTCAGCGTGTTCCTCACCAATCTCAAATCGATGTCACCGGATATCTATGATCTTCTGGAAACGAAGCACGCCGGCGGCTTCACCACCGCTGCTCCGAAGGACTACGATATGGCGGTCGCCATCGTGCACATGATGTCGGACAGTAGTTTGCAGCGCTAGGCAAACGCATCGCAAAAAGGCGTGAAAGCGGTCACAGGGCGTCGGACAGTCCCGCCAACCTGCTTCTGGCATCGACAGCGGAGCGTGTTTCAGCAATCGCCGCAGGGGATCGTCTGGCTTCTGCGGGGGCGCAGGTAGTAGGTCTCGCCCATCGTTATCGAGTCGAATGCCGAGGTCAATCCGAGCCGCTGCTCGCCTCCCGCCGACCAGGTAATGATCGGCTTGTAGGCGAGATTGCTCTGGACACGTATCAGGAATGTACCGGCGATCTTGAGCGAGGCGGGAACCGTGGTGGGGGTGTTGGGGGCTGCATCGACACCATTGACACCGCCAACGACCCTGCGCGACCACACCACCAGCACCCTGGGTGTCGCATCGGTCGTCACTTGTATCGCCGTGATGATGATATCGGGAACCGACCGGTTGTAGGGCTGAAGCGTCGAGGTGCCGATCTGCATGATGGCATCGATATCCGCCTTGACGATTGTCTGCTGCTGCGTGACGAGATCAGCCACCATGCTGCCGATGCGACTGACCTTCTTGCTGGCCTCGATGGCTTGCGATGCCTCCATCGTCGTAAAGTACATGATCAGCAGGACAGGTACGATGAAGGCAAATTCGATGGCCGCGACGCCACGACGATCGGCGCGGAAGCGGGCCGCTTTTGTCCAGATCCTCGCAATAACCACCTGTGCCCCCGCACAAACCATGCCCGTGCCCTTTTTCTTGCTCACACAAAGATGAAGTTTAGTCGTCGAACGGCTCGTTCTGCCACGTCACCGACGCGAAATGCAGCGTGTTGCCGCCGTTGAGATTAGCCATCGACTTGGCCATGAAGTCGGTCATGATCGGCCATTTGTAGAAAACCCGCAGCATGTTCTTGGACTCTGACGGGCCGGGAGCGACCGTGAACGTCGTGGGCGACGTGCCTGTCAGTACGATATCTCCGGTCTGGATGCTGAACCCGGCCGCGGCGGCGTCGGCGAATGTCGTATATTGGCGCAGGTCCACCAGCAGCCCCGGGCAGTTCTGGGCGACGATGATCTGCATCTGGCTGCAGATCATCTGCTTCAGCGAGGTATCGGTCACATTGGCCGCCCGTATCTGGCCCGTTCGCAACTGGCGCGCCACGTTGTCCGTGGCGTTGGCCATCACTTCCTGTCCGGCAAATGAAATACAGCTCTCCAGGATGGCGAAGACGAGAAGCGCGAATGGCAATGCCAGCATGGCGAATTCGATCGCCGTGCTGCCCCGCTGGTTATGAAGGAAACGGGCAAATAGTCCTGTTCGTCCCTTGCGCTTGCCGTGCTTGGGTCTGGGGTCTTCGCTCATGCCCGTTCCTGCCGATCTCATGCGTATCGGTGGAGTAATAGCGCAAATCAATTGAGGTCCGGTTTGGATGACCGTTAAATTCGACGGCAACCCTTTAAGCTGCCGGTAACCGAAGCGTCGTTCCCGGTTGGACTGCCGCCTACCGGCCTGTGCTCATCTCGGCTTCGGAGGCCTTCTCGGCATCGCTCTTGTATGAGCTTTCGCAATAAGGAGTACAGGACAAGGTCTGTATTTCGGCGCGCCTGTAAATGCGCACCGACGATGCGGCCTGCCGCACGACAGTGACTTGCTCGTCAACGATCGGGCTACCTTCTTGATCGAGCACGACGAGGTTTGTAACGCCGAACCCCTTTCCCGTCAGGACGATCGTCGAGGCATCTTGTACGGAGGCATCGGCGATCGCCGGGTTGCCAACAACGATCGTGTCGGCCGCGCGTGACAATTTGACGATCTTTGCCTGGTTCATGGTGACTTCGATACCGGCACCGGCCTTGGCGGGCACGACAAGGGCGGCAAGAAGCGCGGCAACTAGAAATGACGATCTCGGCCTGGCCATTGTAGCGCTCCACGGCAGCAACTGTTCAACGGAACATGAACGAGATTGGTGAACCAACGGTTAAGCGGCGGATCGTCCGACGGTGTTTGGATCGGCATCGCGGCGCCGACCGGTTCATCCAAGTTCATTCCACGGAATCAGGAAACGGTGCTTTTCGCCGCCAGCGTGCCGAGACTCAGGCCGATGGCCGGTGCTTAGTTCACGGTTAACCACGCAATATGTTCGAACCGGGAAAGGAATCGGTAAGGCTGTTTATTAAGCCGATCGAAAGAGCTTCTCCCTAGATTGGCAGCATCCGATCAACCACCAAGAGAAGTTGACGGAAGTGCTGTAACACACGTGGAGTAGGAGCTCTCAAATGTCTAATCTCATTGCACGTTTCGTGAAGGACGAATCCGGCGCGACCGCTATCGAATACGGTCTGATCGCCGCTCTCATCGCACTCGCCATCATGGTCGGCGCCGGCTCGCTCGGCAACGCCCTGAACGCCAAGTTCAGCACGATCGCGACTTCGGTGAGCGGCGCTACCGGCGGCTAATATCTACGACTTCTGGTGGTTATCCAGAACAAGGGCCGCCTCATTGGCGGCCCTTGTTTCATGTTACCAACCATTTTGAATTCTCGGCATCATCAATCGTTAATCGAACACGCCTAGGCTCGCGCCAGGTTGAGTTTGAACAGGCGCCGGCCAATGCTTGAAGCCTTGATTTTCGTTGTCTTCCCGTTTTGCATGTTGTTTGCAGCGATTTCCGACATGCTGTCGATGACGATCGCCAACCGTGTTCCGGTGTTGCTGGTGGTCGTTTTCGCACTGGTTGCGCCGCTGACGGGCATGGATTGGGCAGCCTATGGCTGGCATTTTGCCGCTGGCGGTCTGGTGCTGGTCGTGACGTTCGGCCTCTTCGCGCTCGGAGGCATGGGCGGCGGCGATGCAAAACTGCTGGCGGCCACCGCCGTCTGGATGGGACTGAACATCCATCTCGTCGAATATCTCGTCGCCTCGACGTTCATCGGTGGGCTGCTGACGCTTGCCATCCTCCTCTACCGTAAATCGCCGCTGTCCGCCTTTACGGGCCATAACCCGTTTCTTCGCCACTTCGCCAACGAGGCGACAGGTGTTCCCTATGGCATAGCGCTTGGGCTTGGCGGGCTGCTCACCTATCCGGATTCGCCGTTGATGGTGTGGGCACTCGCAAGACTGGCTGCCTGATCCCGCGATCGAATGCATGTCGCCCAAAAGTGACCTCGGTTTTGGGAAAACGACCTGCATAAAAACAAAGACCTAAAGCGCGTCGCCTGGATCCGTTTCGGCGCGACGCGTTTTATCCGTTACACTGCTGGAGTTGATGAAGGGAAAGACCGCTCTTTCTCCGGCTGGAAGGCTGTTTCAGCTAATTTATGTAAACCTTAAATTAATCACGATCGTAAGCATTGCATTAACCTTGTTTTGACGATTGCCGCTGCAGAGTCCGGCTTGGCTAGGTGGTTTGCCAAGGGCGAGGATTCGGACAGATGCCAGCATCCCGATTGATCATTCTGAGCGTGGCGGTGGCCGCGGCGGGTGGTGCAGGATATGTCGCGAAATATGGTGGCCGCGCCGCCGCCTCAAATCGTTCTCGATTCCGGCCCCAAGGCACCCGCGATTGCATTGCAGGACGTGCTGGTGCTCTCGGGTGATGTGCCCATGGGCAATCAGCTTGAGAACAATATCAGCTGGGAGTCCTGGCCCGCGGACGGCATCAACGCGAATTTCATCACCCGCGCCGTCGAGCCTGACGCTCTGGAGAAGCTGAAAGGCTCCGTGGCCCGCATGGCGATGTATACCGGGGAGCCGCTGCGGCGCTCAAAGCTGATCGGCGAGGGACAGAGTTTCATGTCCTCGATCCTGCCCAGCGGAATGCGGGCGGTCGCAACCGCCATCTCGGCTGACACATCGGCCGGCGGCTTTATTCTCCCAAATGATTTCGTTGACGTCATCATGACCCGCAGGGCCGATGCTGGCAGCGGCAGTACCGGCTTCACCACGGAGACCATTCTCAAGAACATTCGCGTCCTGGCGATCGATCAAACCATTCAGGAAGACGAGCAGGGCAAGAAGACCAGGGTTGGCCAGACCGCCACGCTGGAGCTGACGCCGCAGCAAGCGGAGATCATTACCGTGGCCCAGCAGATGGCTGATCGCCTCACGCTGGCATTGCGGTCGATCACGGACACGCAGGAAAAGATTTCGGATGAGGCGGATTATCTCGTTTCCGGAAAAGGACGGCGGGGAACGGTTCGGCTGATCAAGTCGGGCGAAGTTTCCGAAGTGGGAGCAAGGAAATGAGGCCAAACCGTAAATTCCCTGCCCTTGTCGCCACGGCATTGTTGCTTGTCGGGACGAATTCGCAAGGCCTGGTCGAGGCAAGTGCAGCCGGCAAGAATGCACAGGTGACGGCTTCCACCGCCACCCAGAAGGTGAAACTCGGCCTCAACAAATCCGTGGTCATCGACCTGCCTAGTGACGCCTACGATATCCTTGTCGCGAACCCTGCCGTGGCCGATGCCGTCACACGGACCTCAAGACGCATCTATCTGTTCGGCAAGGCCGTAGGCGAAACGAACATCTTCGTCTTCGGTCCCAATGGCGAACAGATCGTCAGTCTCGATCTGGCCGTCGAACGCGACGTTGCCGGTCTGGAGGACTATATCAAGCGGTTCATTCCAACATCGGCCATCAAGGTCGAGTTGCTGAACGACAACGTTGTTTTGACGGGTCAAGTGGATACCCCGCTGGACGCCAAACGTGCCGTCGATCTGGCGACCATCTTCGTATCAGGCGGTGAAGCGACGACGGGACAATATTCGCAGACCGCCGCTGGCGGCTCGGCCCAAGGCGGGGTCGACATCAACAATCCGGACTCCACGCGCCGAGTCAGCAAGATCGTCAACCTGCTACAGATCATCGGCGACGATCAGGTGACGCTGAAGGTGACCGTCGCCGAGGTCAGCCGATCGGTCATGAAGCAGCTTGGCGTCAACATGGTCGGCAATGCAACCACCAACGGCATCAGCTATGGCGCGATGAGTTCGCCATCATACGGATTAGGCAAGCCGCTGTCTCAGTATTCAGGCCTCACCCTTGGAAATGCTGCTTCACCTCTGCAGGCCTATATCAATGCCATGGAACAGTCGGGTGTCATGAAGACACTGGCCGAGCCGACATTGACGGCGGTTTCGGGTGAAAAAGCCACATTCAAAGTCGGTGGCGAATTCAATCTTATCACCGGTCGAACGAACAACGTTTCCACCGACAATCAGACGGGCCAGGTCACATACACCAACAGTCAGATCGAATACGGTATTGGGCTTGAATTCCAACCGGTCGTGCTGTCCGCGGGCCGCATCAGCCTTAAGGTGAGGACGTCGGTTTCCGAGCCGACAACCGAAGGCGCAACGACGCTCGAGGGCGCCGGTTCATTGCCTGGCACGACTCTGCTGTCAATTCGCAAACGCCTGGCGGATACCACCGTGGAACTGCCCTCCGGTGGCTCCATGATGATCGCCGGTCTCGTTCGCGACGATATCAGACAATCCATCGCCGGTTTGCCCGGACTGACAAAGATCCCCGTGCTTGGCACGCTGTTTCGCAGCCGGGACTTCGTGCGCAACGAGTCCGAGCTGGTCATCATCATCACGCCTTATCTAACAAGGCCGGTGGCACGCAACGAACTTGCCAAGCCAGACGACAATTTCAACGCCGCCAGCGACGGCGCCGGCATGTTCCTTGGCCGCGTCAATCGTGTCTACGGCACCATGCAAACGGACAAGCCCAATGGCCGCTACCACGGCGTTGTCGGTTTCATCTACAAGTAAGCGGGGAACGGACATGTCTCAGTCAATGTCGAAGGCAAGGACGATCGCCGCAACGACGCGATCCAGCCGTTCGCGTTTATTCTTGCGGGCTATCCCGGTCGTGGCGATCGCCGCGACTGTACTTCTGGCCGGTTGCGCCAGGCGAGACAGCATCACGGTTGGCTCGATTCCGGACGACTACCGCACCAACCACCCCATCATAATCGCGGAGAAGAACCAGAAGATCGATCTTCCGGTAGGTGCCGGCGATCGCGGCATGACAGGCTATCAGCGCGACACACTTCTGGGCTTCCTTGACGGCTACGACAAGAGCGCGGCCCCCGCACTCACGATAGCGATCCCGCTTGGCTCGGCCAACGAAGTCGCCGCGTTGGTGGCCGGTCGCGATTTCGGCAAGCTTGCGGCAGCCAGCGGCATCAATCGGAAGCGGATCGTGATGACCTCTTATCAATCGGCCTCCGCCGAAGCCTCCGCGCCGGTCCGTGTCTCCTTTGTCGCGGTGAAAGCGCAGACTGACAAATGCGGACGCTGGCCTGAAGATCTGCTGGAGACGTCGGAAAACAAGCACTACGCTGATTTCGGCTGTTCGTATCAGAACAACCTCGCCGCCCAGATGGCCAATCCCGCCGATCTGCTCGGGCCGCGCAAGTCCACCGACATCGATGCGGAAAATCGCGGCAACGTCATCGATGTCTACCGCGCCAGAGGCATTTCGAACGAGTTCCTCGGCAACTCGGAAGTGACGTACTAAGTCCCAGGTCACGGAAAGAGCATGACAATGAGCAATCTTGCTTACGACGCCGAGGTGGATGGGGGCGAAACGTCGCCGCAGGATGTTGCCGCCATGCAGGCCCTGCGGCCGATCCCGCGTATATCGATCCAGGCTTTTTGCGAGACCGAGGGCGTTGCCAATCCGGTCGAGCGCGCCGGCGAGGATCGCCGCATGGCGAAGGCGCATCTGAAGGTTCACATGGGGGGTGTCGCCACCGCCATCGAATTCTACCAGTCGGCGCCGACGCCCAATCTCATCTTGCTGGAGTCGCGCAGCGAGCCGAAGCAGTTGCTGGAGCAATTGGCCCAGCTCTCCGAATATTGTGATCCGACGTCGAAGGTCGTGGTGATCGGCCACTACAATGATGTCGGCCTTTACCGTGAACTCATTCGCTCGGGCATTTCGGAGTATGTAATCGCCCCCGTATCCATGGCCGACATCGTCAGCGTCATATCTTCGATCTTTGTTGATCCCGAGGCGGAGCCAATCGGCCGCTCGATCGCGTTCATCGGCGCCAAGGGCGGCGTCGGCTCCTCGACCATTGCCCACAATGTGGCCTGGGCGATGTCGTCGCTGTTCAAGTCCGAAGTGATTGTCGCGGATCTCGACCTGGCTTTCGGAACGGCCAACATCAATTTCGATCAGGATCCGGCACAAGGCATCGCCGAGGCCGTATTTTCGCCGGAGCGCGTCGATGAAGTCTATCTCGACCGGTTGCTGGCCCAGTGCGCCGAACATCTTTCCTTGCTGGCGGCACCGTCCACGCTCGAGCGGGTCTATGATTTCGATCCCGAAGCCTTCACGCAGCTGATCGACACGGCGCAGCGCAGCGTGCCGCTCCTGGTGCTCGATGTTCCGCACATATGGACAGGCTGGACCAAGAACACACTGGTCAAGGCCGACGAGATCGTCATCACGGCCACGCCGGAACTGGCCAATTTGCGCAACACCAAGAATCTTGTCGACATGCTCAAGCGGCTGCGTCCGAACGATCCGCCGCCGAAGCTGATCATCAATCAGGCCGGTGTGCCCAAGCGTCCGGAAATATCGGCGTCCGACTTCGCCGAGCCGCTCGGCCTTTCGCCGATGTCTGTCATCGCCTTCGACCCGCTTTTGTTTGGCAACGCGGCCAACAACGGGCGCATGCTCGGCGAGATGGACGCCGAGAATCCGGCCGTCGGCACGATCAACGAAATTGCCCATGTCCTGACCGGGCGCAGCGAAATCAGGCCGAAGAAAAAAGCGGGTCTTGGCAACCTCCTCGGCAAGCTATCGCGTAGCAAGAAGTGACGCTTCAGTGGCGAAATTGGTAGTCGAACATGTTTGGTAAAAGAGGCAGTGACGACGGTAGCCGGTTCAATCCGGAGTTCCGTCAGCCGGCACCCGCGCCTGTCGCGCCCGCGTCTGCGAACGTCGCGGAAACGGGCGTTCTTGCCCGGCCCGGGGCGCCCATGCCGCCAGGCGCGTCCGCCACGCCGCCTGCCCGCCGCGCGGTCGAGGCGCCGCCATTGGCGCCTGAATCCAAAAAGGTTCAGCGCGAGCGCAGCGAGAGCTACTACGACACCAAGAGCCAGGTATTCTCCGCGCTCATCGACACGATTGATCTGTCGCAGCTGGCCAAGCTCGACCCCGAAAGCGCGCGCGAGGAAATTCGCGATATCGTCAACGATATCATCGCGATCAAGAATTTCGCGATGTCGATCGCCGAGCAGGAAGAACTGCTCGAGGATATCTGCAATGACGTACTGGGCTACGGGCCGCTGGAGCCTCTGCTCGCCCGTGACGACATCGCCGACATCATGGTCAACGGATCCAAGAACGTCTACATCGAAGTCAATGGCAAGGTCGAACAGACCGGCATCCGGTTTCGCGACAACCAGCAGCTCCTCAACATCTGTCAGCGCATCGTCAGCCAGGTTGGCCGCCGCGTCGATGAATCAAGCCCTATCTGCGACGCGCGCCTACCGGATGGCTCTCGTGTCAACGTCATCGCGCCGCCGCTCTCCATCGATGGTGCCGCGCTCACCATCCGAAAATTCAAGAAAGACAAGCTGACGCTCGATCAGCTGGTCAAGTTCGGCGCTATTTCGCCGCAAGGGGCCGAAGTTCTCAAGATCATCAGTCGTGTACGCTGCAACATCGTCATCTCGGGCGGTACCGGCTCCGGCAAGACGACGTTGCTCAATTGCCTGACCAACTATATCGACCGCGAAGAGCGCGTCATCACCTGCGAGGATTCGGCCGAACTGCAATTGCAGCAGCCGCATGTCGTGCGTCTGGAAACCCGCCCGCCCAACCTGGAGGGCGAGGGCGAGGTAACCATGCGCGACCTCGTCAAGAACTGCCTGCGCATGCGCCCTGAACGCATCATCGTCGGCGAAGTGCGCGGACCCGAAGTGTTCGATCTCCTGCAGGCCATGAACACCGGCCATGACGGCTCTATGGGAACGATCCACTCCAACAGCCCGCGTGAATGCCTGAACCGTATCGAATCGATGATCGCGATGGGCGGCTACACGCTGCCGCAGAAGACCGTGCGCGAGATCGTGGTTGGCTCGGTGGACGTGATCATCCAGGCTGCCCGTTTGCGCGATGGATCGCGGCGCATCACCCACATCACCGAGGTGATCGGCATGGAAGGCGACGTCATCATCACGCAGGATCTCGTTCTCTACAATATCAAGGGCGAGGATGCGAATGGCAGGCTGACGGGCGAGCATGTCTCGACAGGCATTGGGCGGCCGCATTTCTGGGATCGCGCCCGCTACTACGGCGAGGAACAGCGCCTCGCCAATGCGCTCGAGTCGATGGAGAAACGCGCTGACTGACGCGGTTGCAGGCGTGGGGGCTCAGGTGAATGTTCGGAATTGACGGCACCGTATTGGCGTTTGTCGTGCTCGCGGGCTTCAGCGCCGGCGCGGTGGCCTATGCCTTTCTGTTCAACCAGATCACCAACGAGAAGCAGGCCGGCAAGCGGCTCGAGACGATCAAGACCGCCGAGACCGACCGCTCCGTCGTCAAGGCCTCCCGCGACCGTGTGGCGGAAGCGGCCAAGCGCCGCAAATCGGTGCAGGATTCGCTGAAGGACCTCGAGGAAAAGCAGAAATCCAAAGACCTGGTCGTCAAGAAGCCGCCGCTGAAGGCACAGATCCGCCAGGCCGGCATGAAGGTCACTCTCGAACGCTTCTACATCTATTCCGCCGTTTGCGGTGTCGCCCTGACGGCTTTCGCCTATTTCGCCGGCGCACCGTTGCTGGTCCTGCCCGGGGCGTTGCTGGCGGGCGCACTGGGCTTGCCTCGCTGGTTCGTCTCGTTTTGCCGGGCGCGCCGGGTCAAGCAGTTCCTCAACGAATTTCCGAACGCACTCGACATCATTGTTCGGGCGGTCAAATCCGGACTGCCTCTCAATGACGCGATCCGCCTGATCGCCAATGAATCTCCAGAACCGGTCAAGACCGAGTTCCGCCGCATCGTCGATTCCCAGCAGATGGGTCTGTCGATCCCCGACGCCTCCTTGCGCATGGCTGAAACCATGCCATGCACGGAAGCGAGTTTCTTCGGCATCGTCATCCAGATCCAGTCTCAGGCCGGCGGCAATCTTTCCGAAGCCTTGGGCAATCTTTCGCGCGTGCTTCGCGATCGCAAGAAGATGAAGGCCAAGGTCCAGGCATTGTCCATGGAAGCAAAAGCGTCAGCCGTCATTATCGGCGCGCTGCCTTTCATCGTCGCCTTTCTCGTCTACCTGACCAGTCCGAACTACATCATGCCGCTGTTCACCACCAGCACGGGCAATTTGATCCTCGGCTGCTCCGGAGTCTGGATGTCGATCGGCATTCTGGTGATGCGCAAGATGATGAACTTCGATGTCTAGGATCCGAGCATGACCCCGAAAAGCGGTATCCGGTTTTCGGAAAAGGTCACGCTCGAACGAGAAGATAAAAAGCAATGACCGACCAAGTCGTCAAATCCCTAACGGACCCGGCGTTCCTGATCGCCTTGCTGGTCGGCATCGCCGTTTTCGCCACCGTCTTCACGCTGCTGCCTGCCCTTGGCGGCAACCAGCTCAAGAGCCGTATGAAATCCGTGGCTCTGGAGCGCGATGAGCTGCGCGCCAAGCAGCGCGCCCGGCTTGCCGCCGAAGCCGACCGCCGGCGCAAGGGTTTGCGCGAGGAACAGTCGATCGGCATGCGCAACATTGTCGAGCGCCTCGACCTGAGGCGCGCGCTGGCCGACGAAGGCACGCTGCAGAAACTCAAGGTTGCCGGCTTTCGCGGGCAGAATCCACTGACGCGCTTTCTGTTCTTCCGCCTTGTCCTTCCGTTTGTCGGCTTCGCGCTGGCCCTGGTGTACCTGTTCGTGCTTGGCGGATTGCCCGACAAGCCGCCCTTGATCAAGCTGTTCGTCTGCATCCTTGTTGCCTATGGCGGCTTCTACGCACCGGTGCTCTACGTCAACAACCGTGCCACCAAGCGCAAGCAGTCGATCCAGATGGCGTGGCCGGATGCGCTCGACCTGATGCTCATCTGCGTCGAATCGGGCATGTCGGTGGAGGCAGCCCTTCGCAGGGTTGCCGACGAAATCGGCGCGCAGTCCGTTGCCCTGGCGGAAGAGTTCATCCTGACCAATGCGGAGCTCTCCTATCTGCAGGAGCGCAAGCAGGCCTACGAGAACCTCGCCAGCCGCACCGGCCTGGAATCGGTCAAGTCAGTATCGCAGGCGCTGGTCCAGGCCGAGCGCTATGGCACGCCGGTGGCGCACGCGTTGCGCGTGCTCGCGGGCGAGAGCCGTGACATGCGCATGAATGCGGCCGAGAAAAAGGCCGCGGCCCTGCCGCCGAAGCTCACTGTGCCAATGATCCTGTTCTTCCTGCCCGTACTCTTCGCCATCATCCTCGGCCCGGCCGGCATCCAGGTCAGTCAGCGCGGCATCTTCGGCGACACGCACAAGTCCAGCAGCCAGTAGCTGGCGCCCTCGGGGCTTGAAAATGAAAAGGGCCGCACTGCATCCGCGGCGCGGCCCTTTTCATTTCGATATGTCAAAGTAGGAATTCGGCGGGAAGCGTCGGTTTTGACCAGCCCAGTACGGTTTGGTCAGTTGGTGGCGGGCTTTGTCTTGTCTTGGTCCTTGAGCTGGCTCCAGGCGTTCTGTTGCGCCAGCATCTGGCGAAGGTAGGCTACATTCGCCTGCGCCTGGTCGGGCGAGAGCTCCTGTGATGCGATCTTCTCGGCCTCGTCGAAGCGCCCCTGCAAGCCAACGACCAGCGCAAGATTCTGACGCACACGGCTATCGGCGCTCGGCTGTTGGGCGGCCGAGCGCATATAAGTTTCGGCCGTGCGCAGGTCGCCCTCCAGCACATAGGACATGCCAAGATTGGAAAGGACGGAGGGTTCGTTCGGTTTGAGCTCGAGCGCCTTGCGATAGAGCTGGCGTGCCTGGTCCTTCTGGCCCATCTGATCGAGAATGGCGGCTTCCGCCGACACCAGTTTCCAGTCCGGATATTCAGGCGTCTGCGCGCGGCGCACGGCGTCCAGCGCCGGCTCCAACTGGCCGTTGGCGGCCAGCGCCTTGCCGTAGGCGGCCAGCACATCGCGATCCTTTGGCAACGCGATCGCCAGCTTGCGCATCACGGCGAGCGACTGGTCGGCGTCTCCATCCATCTGCAACGCGGCCGCGTAGTTGGTGGCGATTCGCTTGTCGGCGGGGTTGCGCGCGTAAGATTGGCCGAGCGCCATCGTGGCGCTATGCAGTTCGCTCGCTGACATCGTCTCCAGGGGCTTGCCGCTGGTGCGGCCGATCGAACTGGTCGTGAATTTGTCGGTTCCGCAGCCGGAAACGCTTGCGGCAAGAGCCAGGACAAAGGCCGTGGTGACCAGCCGTTTTCCAGTGGCGTTCATCGTGCGGTTGGTCAGCATCGGCACCCAGGCCTCCGTTCATGCGCGTGGCCATTGCGTGGCCATCTTCCCTCCCGCAGAAATATTCTGTTAACCCTAACGGACGGTTAAGAAACGCCGACTCAAGGCCGCCTGCGGAGACCATCGAATGCCCGTCGAACTCGTCGAGACGAAACTGAAGAGTGCGCTACCGGTTCATCTGGTGGCGAAGGACAGTCTGGAGGCGACGAGGCTCACGCCTTCCTCGGTTGCCTGGGCCAAGGCCAACGGCTTTTCTGGTGAGGCGGGCAGGGCGCTGATCCTGCCCGGCGAGAACGGCGCCATTGCCGGTGCGCTGTTCGGCATCGGCGAAGGCGAGGGCTCCCTCGCGGTAGGCGCGCTGGCGAGAACATTGCCGGAGGGCGATTGGAGCCTTGCGTCCACTCCCACGGACCCGGAACTCGGGGCGCTTGGCCTCATCCTTGGGGGATATGTCTTCACCCGCTACGGCAAGAAACCGGGCAAGGCGCTGCGCTTCGCATTGCCTTCCGGTGCGGATGCAGCCCGCATCCGCCGTATCGCGGACGGCGTTTTCCTGACGCGTGATCTCGTCAACACGCCGACCAGCGACATGGGCCCGGACGAGCTTGAGAAAGCGGTCCGGACCCTGGCCGCAACCCACAAGGCAGACGTGTCGGTCATCAAGGGCGACGACCTGCTCAAGCAGAATTTTCCGATGATCCACGCTGTCGGTCGCGCCTCGGTCGGCGCGCCGAGGCTGATCGACATGACCTGGGGCGGGAAGAACGCGCCGAAGGTGACGCTGGTCGGCAAGGGCGTCTGCTTCGACACCGGCGGTCTCGATATCAAACCCTCGTCGGGCATGCTGCTAATGAAGAAGGATATGGGCGGGGCAGCCAATGTGCTGGGCCTGGCCTCGATGATCATGGCTGCCGGCCTGAAGGTGCGCCTGCGGGTGCTGATCCCCGCCGTCGAGAACTCGATTGCCGGCAACGCCTTCCGGCCAGGCGATATTCTTGCCAGCCGCAAGGGTATCACGGTCGAGATCGGCAATACCGATGCCGAGGGGCGGCTCGTGCTGGCTGATGCCCTGGCGCTGGCCGATGACGACGAACCGCAGCTCCTGGTCGACATGGCGACCTTGACAGGCGCCGCCCGTGTCGCGCTTGGGCCTGACCTGCCGCCTTTCTACACAGGCGACGAAGCGTTGGCGTCGAAATTGGCCGCGGCATCCCTGGCGGTCGAGGATCCGCTGTGGCGCATGCCGCTATGGCGACCCTATGACGCAAAACTCTCGTCGAAGATCGCCGACATCAACAACGTCACCACCGATGGGTTCGCCGGCTCGATCACCGCTGCGCTGTTCCTGAAACGCTTTGTCGAGAAGACCGCCGGCTGGGCGCATTTCGACATCTTCGCCTGGAACCCCGCCGACCGACCGCACGGCCCCGCCGGCGGCGAGGCGCAAGGCATTCGCGCACTGGAGCGGATCATCTCGACCCGCTACGGCTGAGGTTCCTGCCGTTTCGTTAAAAGACCTGACTGAAACGGAACCGAAACAATTTGCCGTCATGCTGGACGGATGTCGATTGCGTTGCGTCCGAGCCAGGCCTTGCGACTGTGGCAGCAGGTGATGCTGTCGCAGGTGCGTGACGACGCGCCTGACCTGACCATGCGCCAGACGGCGATCCTGTTCACCATCTATCTCGATCCGCCACCGCATACGGTGCGCGGGCTCGCCGCCCGACTCAACGTCACCAAGCCGGTCATTACCCGCGCGCTCGACACGATGGGCGCGTTGAAACTGGTGTCGCGCCACCGCGACGAACTCGACAAGCGCAACGTGCTGATCAAACGCACCGTCGAGGGTGCGCTCTTTGTCGAGCGCTTCGGCGATGTTATCATTGCCAAGGCCCACGAATTGCCGATCTGACCGAACTGCTGATACATAGGGTTGCCGATTTTGACCGTACATGATGTCCGCCTGCACGCCTTTCGTTCCGATCTCGCCGATGCGAGGTTGAAGGGAGAGGTCGTTGCCGAACGTTTCGTCGCCGGCCGGCCGGCGCGGATTTCTGCCTCCGTGGCGGATGTGCGCAAGGCGCCGGGCCCGGACGCCGGCATCAACACGCAGTTCCTGTTCGGCGACGATGTCCTCGTCTTCGAGGAGGTCGAGGGCTGGGCCTGGGTGCAGGGCGAGCGTGACGGCTATGTCGGCTATGTCGCCGATACAATGCTCGGCACGCGCGACAAGGCACCCACCCACATCGTCTCCGTGCCCCGCACCTTTGTCTATCCGGGGTCGGATCTCAGGTTTCCGCGCAGTGGGCAACTGTCCATGGGATCGACCGTCACCGTGACCGGCGCGGCCGAGACGCGCGGCACGCACTATCAACTGCTGGCCTCCGGCGAGGCGATCATATCAGGCCATTTGCAGCGCATCGGAGAAACAGCGGCCGACTATGTCGCGGTGGCCGAGACTTTCCTCGGCACGCCCTACCTATGGGGCGGTGTCTCCGGCTTCGGCATCGACTGTTCCGGTCTCGTACAGCTGTCGATGCGCATGGCCGGCAGCGACGTGCTGCGCGATTCCGACATGCAGGCCGCGACCATTGGCGAGCCGTTGGAACCCGGTCCGGATTTTGCCGGGCTGCGGCGTGGCGATCTGGTGTTTTGGAAGGGCCATGTCGCCATCATGACCGATGCTGAGACGATGATCCACGCCAACGGCCACACCATGCTGGTTTCGCGCGAGGGACTGAAGGAGGCCGTCGCCCGCATCGGTTATCTCTATGGTGGGCCGACCGGGTTCCGGCGGCCGTAGCACCAGAGCTTGTCCTTCTCCCGCAAGGGAGAAGGACAGAACTGCCGATCCCCTTTTGTTCCGATTCTTCTTGGCGATTGTGCGTTGCCGCGCTACCTCTGGCGGGTGACAGAGCAGCCGCGCCTTGCCGAGCAGAATGCCGCCGTAGCCCTGCCCGAACCATTCATCCGATGGTTCGGGGAAAAGGGCTGGTCGCCGCGCGCCCACCAGATCGACCTGCTGGCCAAGGCCCAGGCCGGTCAATCCGTGCTGCTGATCGCGCCGACTGGTGCTGGCAAGACGCTGGCCGGGTTCCTGCCTTCGCTGACGGAACTCGCCAATCGATCCAGGAAGAAGTCCGGTGAGGCGCGACGCGGCATTCACACGCTCTACATCTCGCCCTTGAAGGCGCTGGCGGTCGACATCGAGCGCAATCTCGCCAAGCCGGTCGACGAGATCGGCCTGCCTGTCACCATCGAGACGCGCACCGGCGACACGCCTTCGCACAAGCGCCAGCGCCAGAAATTGGCGCCGCCCGACATTCTACTCACCACGCCCGAGCAACTGGCGCTGCTGATCGCGGCAGGCGATGCCAGACGCTTGTTCGAGGACCTGCGCTATATCGTGCTCGACGAGCTGCATTCGCTGGTGACATCGAAGCGCGGGCATCTGCTGGCGCTCGGGCTGGCACGGCTGCGCAGCTTTGTTCCCGGCCTGCAGACGATTGGGCTGTCAGCGACAGTGGCCGAGCCGGACGAATTGCGCCGCTGGCTGGTCAGCCAGAATCCACCAGGTGACATGTCTGAACTGATCGTCGTCACCGGAGGCGCGAAGCCCGAAATTTCCATCCTCGATTCCGAAGAGCGCGTGCCGTGGGCAGGACATTCAGCTCGTTACGCCACGCCCGAGATCTACCGGGAGATCAAGCGCCACAAGACGACCCTGCTGTTCGTCAACACGCGTAGTCAGGCGGAGTTGCTGTTCCAGGAATTGTGGCGGGTCAACGAAGACACCTTGCCGATCGCGCTGCATCATGGCTCGCTGGATGTCGCCCAGCGCCGGCGGGTGGAAAAGGCGATGGGTGAAAACGCGCTGCGCGCCATCGTCGCCACGTCGACCCTCGATCTCGGCATCGACTGGGGCGATGTCGACCTTGTCGTGCATGTCGGCGCGCCGAAAGGTGCCAGCCGGCTGGCGCAGCGCATCGGCCGCGCCAACCACCGCATGGACGAGCCGTCCAAGGCGATCCTCATTCCCGCCAATCGCTTCGAGGTGCTCGAATGCCGGGCGGCACTCGACGCCAACTATCTCGGCGCGCAGGATACGCCGCCGCTGATCAATGGCGGGCTCGACGTGTTGGCGCAACATGTGTTGGGCTGCGCTTGCGGCGCGCCGTTCCGCGCCGATGATCTGTTCGAGGAAGTGCGAACTGCCGCGCCCTATGCGAGCCTCGATCGGCCGACTTTCGACCGCGTCATCGATTTCGTCGCCACCGGCGGATACGCGCTCAAGAACTACGAGCGATATGCCCGCATCCGCCTGAACAAGGATGGGTTCTGGCGGGTATCCAATCCTCGAATCGCCCAGCAATACAGGCTGAATGTCGGCACCATCATCGAGGTGCCGGCGCTCAATGTCCGCTACGTAAAGGCCGGCAGCAGAGGCTCCGCTTCGCGCGGCGGCCGCGTTCTCGGAAAGATCGAGGAGGCTTTCCTCGAAACACTGACGCACGGTGATACATTCATGTTTGCCGGCAAAGTTCTTCGTTTCGAAGGCATCCGCGAGAATGAATGCTTTGTGTCGAACGCGCCAGGCAGCGATGCCAAGGTGCCCTACTATGGCGGAGGCAAGTTCCCGCTCTCGACCTACCTTGCCGAACAGGTCCGCATCATGCTGGACGACCCGAAGCGATGGAAACAACTGCCGGAGCAGGTGGCCGACTGGCTGCGATTCCAAGCCGACAAATCGGTGTTGCCCAAGCGTGATGACTTGCTGATCGAGACCTTTCCGCGCGGCAATCGCTATTATCTAGTCGCTTATCCCTTCGAAGGCAGGCTTGCCCATCAGACGCTGGGAATGTTGCTTACCCGTCGCCTCGACAGGGCGGGAGCCAGGCCGCTTGGCTTTGTCGCCACCGACTACGCGCTTGCCATTTGGTCACTGGGCGATATGGGCTCAATGTTCAAAACCAGGAAACCTTCGCTCGGCGCGCTCTTCGACCAGGACATGCTGGGCGACGACCTCGAAGCCTGGCTTGCCGACAGCTGGCTTCTCAAGCGCACCTTCCGCAATTGCGCGCTGATTTCGGGACTGATCGAGAAACGCCATCCGGGCCAGGAAAAAAGTGGCCGCCAGGTCACCGTGTCGACCGACCTCATCTATGACGTGTTGCGTAGCCATGAGCCCGACCACATCCTGCTGCAGGCAACGCGTGCCGATGCGGCCGCCGGTCTGCTCGATGTCAGCAGACTTGCCGACATGCTCTCGCGCATCCAGGGTCGAATCATGCATAAGAATCTCGAACAGATCTCGCCGCTGGCTGTGCCGATCATGCTGGAGATCGGCAAGATGCCGGTGAACGGCGAAGCCGATGAGACGCTGTTGATGGACGCAGCGACGCTGGTCGAGGAGGCGATGGGGCCGGGAATGAGTGGGACATGAATTTTTCGCTGGCGCGGACATCACTGATCGCCGAGGCCGATCTGGTCGGGATCGCGGGCGAGCGCGCTGTCTGCGATCCGCGCGGTGTGCTCTATTTCCCCGAGCTTCGGCTTCTGGCGGTATCCGACCTGCATCTCGAGAAAGGCTCGTCGCTGGCCCGCCGTGGCACTCTGATCCCTCCCTACGATACCGGCGCGACCTTGCTGCGATTGCAGGCCGTCATCGCCGACTACCAGCCATCGATCGTCATCAGTCTCGGTGATAGCTTCCATGATGGCGGTGGCGCCGAACGCATGCATGCAAGTTTCCGCGAGCGGCTGGAAGCGTTGATGGCCGGTCGCCAATGGTTCTGGGTTGCCGGTAACCATGACCCGGAAGCGCCGGCGGATCTGCCCGGCGAGACGGTGCGGGAACTGGCCATGGGCTCGCTGCTTTTCCGGCATGAGCCGTCGAAGCTGCGCGTTGAAGGCGAGATCGCTGGCCACCTGCATCCTTGTGCCCGCATCCTGCAGCGTGGCCGCTCGGTGCGGCGGCGCTGCTTTGCCTGCGATGGCGGCCGCATGATCATGCCGGCCTTCGGCGCCTATACCGGTTCGCTCAACGTGCTCGACAGCGCCTATG
Source organism: Mesorhizobium sp. PAMC28654 (assembly GCF_020616515.1). Taxonomy (GTDB): domain Bacteria; phylum Pseudomonadota; class Alphaproteobacteria; order Rhizobiales; family Rhizobiaceae; genus Mesorhizobium. The sequence continues at coordinate 2,887,342 of NZ_CP085135.1, read as the reverse complement.
CCGGGTTGTTTCGGGTGGAGACGTTGATGGCCTACATGCTCGGCGCCGAGCGCATTTTTGCCATCTCCCGCTCGATGCTGAGGCCGGGCTGAAGTCGCTCTTCTATCGTCCGTAGTAAAGCGTGACCGTATGCTTCGCCTCGGCGAAGAACAGCCAGCGCTCGACCAGCATACCGGCGAACTGGACGATGGCAGCGAGCACTGACAGCACCGCCCCGAACGGCCATGGCAAGGCGAACGCCGCAATCAGCAGCACGACGGGCAGGGCGAAGGCCAGCAATTGCGTGATCTGGCGCAGCCGGGCACCGTGCTTGCGTGCGATGCGAAAGCCCATTTCCTTGAGCAGATAATTCTCCTCGGTATGCGGCCATTCGAGTGATCGCACGGTGCCGCCAGTCAGCCCAGTCGCTGTGTTGGCGGTCGTCGGAATTTCGAGCTGGTCGTTGTAGCGCCATGTCGCCAGTTTCCAGGCCCAGCCGAGCAGGGTCAGCAGCACGCAAGCCGCCAGCAGCATTTTCGAGCAGACGGCAAAACCCTGCAGCAGCGCGTTCAGCAGCACGCTGCCGGTCATCGCCGAGAAGATGAGATAGCCGGGCAAAGTGAAGCGGCTGTGCCACTGGGCGATAGGTTTCAGCGACGCATAGATCATGCCGGTGGTGCAGACGGTGACAATTGCGCCGACCGCCGCCAGCAATCCGGCGATAGCAACCCAGCCGCCACCGCGGCCGAGCAGCACCCAGCCGATGCCGAACAGCCCCGCCGGAATGAAGGTCAGGACCGACGAAACGCCTTCGCGCGACAGCCATGAACTGCGCCACTGCGAGAACGCCCGCCAGGCGCGTTCGGGGCGGCCGAGATGGCCGGTCGAGGACAACAGTCCCGCCGCGATCAGGCCGAGCGCCAGCCCCATGCCGATGAAGCCGAGCCAGAAATCGGCCGGGATGATACCCAAGCCTCCGAGCACGCCAAGCAGCGCCAGCAGGCCGTAGCCGGCGCCGGTGGCGGTGGTGAAGAAGACGACCGAGAAGGCTGGATGCATGGGATCAGTTCGAAAGCATGCGGTCGACCCAGCCGAGAAAGCCGCCTTCGGCCCGCACCGATTCGAGTGCTGGCGCGGCCACCGATGCGGCGCGTTTGGTATGGGCGCGCGGCGGTAAATATTTGTTGGTTGGGTGATAGCCCATCTCAGGCATCAGGTCGACGCCGCCACGCTCCGCCACCAGTTGCGAGACAGCTGACTGGGGATCACCGAGATCGCCGAAATGCCGGGCGCTGGTCGGGCAAGCGGCGACACAGGCCGGCACGCGATCCCCTTCGGCCAGGTTGTCATTGTAGATGCGGTCGACGCACAGCGTGCATTTCTTCATCACCCCGACATCGGTGTCGAATTCGCGCGCGCCATAAGGGCAGGCCCAGCTGCACAATTTGCAGCCGATGCATTTGTCCTCGTCAATCAGCACGATGCCGTCCGAGGCCCGTTTGTAGGAGGCGCCGGTCGGGCAGACGGTGACGCAGGCCGGCGTCTCGCAATGCAGGCAGGAGCGCGGGAAGTTCACCGTGCGCCCACCCAACTCCGTCGTATGCTCGTAGCTGTGCACGCGGTTGAACCAGACGCCGTCGACATCGCCGCCATAGGGGTCGATGTCGGTCAGCGGCGCCATGTGGCCGCCGGTGTTCCATTCCTTGCAGGCGGTAACGCAGGCCTGGCAGCCGACGCAGGTATCGAGGTCGATGACGAGGCCGAGTTTCTTGTCGGTATGAGAGGGAAGACAGGTCATTCCATGGCCTCTCTTGCCCGCCGGAAATCGGCGCCGAAGCTCAGCTTGTCGGGCGAAGGTTCGAAGTGTGGCGGCTGGTGGAAACGCTCGAACTGCGGCTCGGTGAAGCCGGCCTCCTCGGTCGCGCATTTGACGATGCGCACCCGCAGGTCGAACCATGCCGCCTGGCCGGTCACCGGATCGGAATTCGAATAGCGCTTGCGGTTGGCGTCAGCCGAGGTCTGGTCGCCGATGACATGGTTGAGCAGGAAGCCACGATTGGATTCAGCGGCGTCGTCCTTCAGCCCCCAGCTGCCGCGTCGCTTGCCGATCGCGTTCCAGGTCCAGACCGTGCTTTCGTTCACGCCGTCGATCAGCTTGATCTGCCCCTTTACCCTGCCGTTGATGCTTTCGATCCACACCCAGTCGTCGTCGACCAGACCGAGGCTGGCGCCAGTCCGGTGGTGCACGAACAGTCGGTTCTGGCTGGTGATCTGCCTCAGCCATGCATTCTGCGAGCCCCAGGAATGATACATGTGCATCGGCCGCTGCGTCAGCGCGTGCAGCGGATATTTCCGCGGGTCCACGGCCGCTTCCTCGAAAGGCATGTACCAGAACGGCAGCGGGTCCATGTAGGTCTCGATGCGCTGGCGGTCGCCCTCTGGCGGCAACACACTGCCATGGCCACGCGCGGCGAGGCGAAAGCGCTGCATCGGCTCCGAGTAGAGCTGGAAAACGATCGGCTCTGCCTTCGGGACAAACCCCATCTGCACCGCGAAATCGAGATAGGAGCGGTTGGCCATCTTGTAGTAGCGCTGGTCCTCGGCGAAGTCGTGGTGCCAGAAGCCGCCATTGTCGATGTAGCGTTGCAACTGGTTGGGGTTGACCTCGCCCTTGCCGATCGAGGTCTCGTCCTTGCCGCGCCAGCCGGCAAGCGGCCCGATCCCCGGCGTGCGTTCGTGATTGACGATGTAATCGGCATAATCGGCATATTTAGCCGAGCCGTCGTCATTGATGAACCCGGGCAGGCCGAGCCGCGCGCCAAGCTCGATCAGCACCGACTGGAACGGCCTGACGTCGCGGTCGGGCTCGACCACCGGGTGGCGGATGGCGTCGCCCGGTCCGTCGGCATGGCTGATCGGCCGGTCGAGCAGGCTGATGCAATCATGCCGCTCGAGATAGGTGGTGTCGGGCAGCACGAGATCGGCGAACGGCACCGTCTCGGAATAATAGGCGTCGGAATAGATGATGAAGGGGATCTTGTAGTTGCCGGCTTCATCATGGTCGGTCAGCATCGCCATGGTCTCGACGGTATTCATCGAGGAATTCCACGCCATGTTCGACATGTACATCATCAGCGTGTCGATCTTGTAAGGATCGCCGGCCCAGGCATTGCGGATGACGGTGTGCATCAGGCCGTGCGCGGCAAGCGGCGCATCCCAGGAATAGGCCTTGTCGATGCGGAGAGGCGTGCCGGCCTCATCGACCAACAGGTCGTCCGGCCCGCACACGAAGCCCAGCGGCATGCCGTCGAGCGGCGTCATCGGCTTGGTGGTCTTGCCGTCCGGCTTCGGACCCGGTGGCGCCGATCTGGGGTAGGGCGGCTTGAAGCGGAAACCCCCGGGAACATCCACAGTGCCAAGCAACACCTGCAGCAGATGGATGGCGCGGCAGGTGTGAAAACCATTCGAATGGGCCGAGATGCCGCGCATGGCGTGCATCGAGACAGGCCGCCCCTTGATCGTCTCGTGCCGTCGCCCGGCCCAGTCGGTCCACGCCACCGGCAGTTCGATCGTCTGTTCGAAGGCGACATGAGCGAGTTCGGCGGCGATCCTGCGGATCGTGTCGGACGGAATGCCGCAGCGCTCCGCAACGGCATCGGGTGCATGGCTCTCATCGAGGTAGCGATCAGCGATCAGTTGGAACACCGGCGTGCAGCGGCGCCCGTCGACAGTGAAGCTGCCAGTCAGTGCGGGTTTGGCGCTGGCATCGGTAGCGCAGACAGGCATCTTCGCCACCCTGTCCCAAGCCAGTGGATTGCCACTGGTGTCGCGGGCGAACAGCCCATCATCGGCAGCACCTGGCTCCTGGATGACGAGGGTGTGGGCGTTGGTATAGCGCAGGAGATAGTCGAGATCGACGCGGCCCGCCTTCAGCAGTTCATGGATGAGCGCAAAGACGAACAGGCCGTCGGTGCCGGGCCGGATGCCGATCCAGTCGTCGGCGATCGCATTGTAACCGGTGCGGCACGGATTGATCGAAACCACCTTGGCGCCGCGCGCCTTGAGTTTGCCGAGGCCGATCTTGATCGGGTTGGAATCATGGTCCTCGGCGACGCCGAACAGCATGAAGTACTTGGTGTTGTCCCAATCGGGTTCGCCGAACTCCCAGAACGAACCGCCGATCGTATAGAGGCCGCCGGCCGCCATGTTGACCGAACAGAAGCCTCCGTGAGCCGCGAAATTCGGCGTGCCGAAGCGGCTCGCCCACCAGCCGGTCAGCGACTGCGACTGATCGCGCCCGGTGAAGAAGGCGAGCTTCTTCGGATCGGTCCTACGGATGGTCGAAAGCCGCTCCGTGGCGATTGAGAACGCCTCTTCCCACTCGATTTCGCGGAATTCGCCCGAGCCGCGCGGCCCGGTACGCAGCAGCGGCTTCTTCAGCCGGGCGGGACTGTAGTGCTGCATGATGCCGGAACTGCCCTTGCCGCAGATCACGCCGCGATTGACCGGATGGTCCTTGTTGCCGTTGATGTAGCGGACCTTGCCATCCTTGATGTGGACGTCGATGCCGCAACGGCAGGCGCACATGTAGCAAGTCGTCTTGGCGATGCTGTCGGAGATGCTGGGCGAGGTATCGACGCCGTCGCCTTCGTCTGGCGCGGTTGTGTCGGCAAGCGGCCGCTGGGAGGGGGCGGAGTTGGCGCCGCGCGGCGGTCGGTGGCTCATGATCCCCGCATGCTCTTGGGGTCCGCGGACTTCTCTCTCGTTTTCGGTCCGGGGCCGCGCATATAGTGTTCTTCAGGATGATAGCGGTCGCCAGCCAACTGCCGCCGAAGGCTCCGGCTCCAATGGGAAAGCAGCGATTTGAACCGCCCGATCATGTACTCTCTGCAATCCGATGGGGAAATTTTTCTAACTTCGCTCGAAAACTTAGAATAAAGCTATCGATCCGTCTAATCAGTTGTTCTTGTAAATTCAATCGATATTGGTTCTTAATGTCGTCATGACTCTGGACCAATTGCGCATTTTTGTTGCCGTCGCCGAACGCGGCCACATGACCAAGGCGGCCGAGCTGCTGGGCATTTCCCAGTCGGCCGCCTCCGCCGCAATCCGGGCGCTTGAGGAGCAACACGGCGTCCATCTCTTCAACCGGGTCGGCCGCAACATCGAGCTTGCCCAGACCGGCCACCGGTTCCTGCCCGAGGCCAAGGCCGTGCTGGAACGGGCGGCAGCCGCCCGGGACGTGCTGGAGCATGTCTCGCAGACGGTCACCGGAAGCCTGTCGATCGCCGCCAGCCAGACCATCGCCAGCTATTGGCTGCCGCGCCGTCTGGCCTCTTTCCACGAGGCTTATCCAGCCGTCAGGCTGAGCGTCACCATCGGCAACACCAGGCAGGTCGAGGCCAACATCCTCGATGGCGCGGCCGATCTCGGCCTGGTCGAGGGGCGCACCGAGTCCGACATATTGCGCCGCGCCAAGGTGGACACCGACAGGCTGATGCTGGTGGTCGCCAGCTCGCATCCGGAGATCGCCGAAATCTCTGACGGGCGGCCCGACATCAGGGGGCTGCGCTGGATCATTCGCGAGGGTGGTTCGGGCACGCGCGAGGTTCTGGAGGATTTGGCGCGCCGCGAGGGCATTTCGCTCGCCGATCTGCAGATATTCCTGGTGCTGCCGAGCAATGAGGCGGTCCGCCAGGCGGTCGAGGCCGGCGCCGGCGCCACCATCATTTCGGAGCTCGTCGTCGCGCGCGCCGTCGCCGAGGGCAGTTTGCGCTCCGTGCCGCTCGAACTGCCGAAGCGCGACTTCGCCATGATCACCCATCGTGATCGCCAGGCAAGCCTGGCCCAGATGGCGCTCAAGGCGCATCTCGGGGCCAGCACCGATGAATCGGCGCCCGCCCATCCGTGACCCGCGTCAGCCGAACTTCCGCTGAGCGTCCAAAGCCAGGCCAAGCCCGACGGAGCCGAACATGTCGCCGTCGATGACGGATGCCTGCGGCACCAGCGACAGGATCTCTTGTCTTGCCAGCGGGATCGCGGTTGATCCGCCGGTCAGGAAGACCGCGGTGATGTCGGACGGCTTGACCTGGGCATCGCGGATGGTCTGTCCGACCGTGGCGGTGACCCGCTCGATGTCCCTGGCAATCGTGGCATCCAGCCCGTCGCGGGTGATCTCGGCGGCGAATTCCGCGCCCGGCAGTTTCACCGCCACCTCGGCGGATGACATGTCGGTCAGCTCGATCTTGGCCTTTTCGACCAGTGCCGCCAGCGCGTGCCCGTAACGGTGCTCGACAATGTGGATGAAGCGGTCGACCAGGTCGGCGCGTTCGGCCTCGTAGCGGATCTGGCGCAAATGCGTCATCGCCTTGGCGGTATAGACCAGATTGATGCGCTGCCATGTCGCCAGATCGATGAAGTAGCTGGCCGGCAGATTGCGTTTGCTGTCCTTGGTCGGCGTCAGATAGCCGAGTTGCGGCATCACATGGGAGATGCTCAGCAGTCGGTCGAAATCCGTGCCGCCGATGTGAATGCCTCGGCTGGCCAGGATGTCGTCCTTGCGGTCGAGCGAACGGGAGCGCTCCGGCGAGACGCGCACGATCGAGAAGTCCGACGTGCCGCCGCCCATGTCGATGATGAGAGCCAGTTCCTCGCGCGTCACTTTCTGCTCATAGTCGAGTGCCGCCGCGATCGGCTCGAACTGGAAGGCGATGTGCTTGAAGCCCTGCGCGTGGGCCGCACTCTCGAGTTCGCCTTGCGCCTTCGCATCGGCCTCGGCATCGTCGTCGACGAACTGCACGGGACGGCCCAGCACCACCGTATCGACCGCATCGCCCGAATCTTGCTCGAGCCGCTTCTTCAGATGGCCCAGAAACAGCCCGACGATCTCCATGAAGCCGATCGATCGCGATTTGATGCGCGTCTTTTCGTGGGCGAGCGAACTGCCGAGCACGCTCTTCAGAGAACGCATCAGGCGGCCTTCGACGCTGTCGGTATAATTGGCGATGGCATGGCGCCCGAAACAGGTGCGGTTGTCCTCGAAATTGAAGAACACGGCACTTGGCAGCGTGACCTGGCCGTCCTCAAGCGCGACGAGGCGCGGCTGCCCGTTCCGGACCACGCCAACGGTGGAGTTCGAAGTGCCGAAGTCGATGCCGGCGAATGCTGATCGCATGACCTGATCCTGAATATCTTTGGTGAGCGGATTGGCGCGACGAAGGCGCGCCGCTGTCGGGGGGAGGACTGCTCGAACCGAATTGCTTTTATCCGCCAGATGGCTTGGGGGTGGCGGTCTAGCGCATGGCCTCGGAAAGGGAAACCCTTTTTCGAGAGGATCGGTTCCTAATCCCGCCGGAAGATCAACCGTCCGAGCCAACCCGTCAGCATGGCCAGCGATACGGCGAAGACGCCGTAGAGAAAGGAATAATCGTGGGCGATCCGGAAGATCGACTGCTCGAAACCGGATTTGCGGATTTCGAGCTGGGCGGAGCTTTCCTTGATGAACAGGCCGCTCTTGAACAGGAATGCGCGCGCCTTGTGGGTACCGACCGGAACGTTGGGAGCGAGCCTGACAGTGGCGCGGAACAGGTTCTGCGACAGGAACTGCACGCCGCCGACATTCTCGCTGTAAAGGCCAGTCGCCGATTTGCGCTCGCGCAGCGCGGCGGTGAATTCCTGGATCGTAGCAGGACTGTCGCCGGGATCGGCAGGCTGCATGTAGAGGTTGGAGGCGCCGAGTGACAACTGCTTGTAGCTGTTCGGCTCGGTGATGTCCTGCAGTGGCCGCGTCGTCGCCACGGAGTAGGAGACCGGCACATTCTCGAAGGTCTCGGACTCCAGATTGACCCAGACGCCAAGTATCCGGTCCTTACGCCGCACCACCACGGGTTTGGGCGGCCCCTCAAGCACGACGATGACATCGTAGCGCCCCTGCCGGGCGACCAGCGGGTCCGGGTTTTCAAGCGAGCCGAAGATGGTCAGGTCGGCGCCGGAAAAGCCGGCGGTGATCGAGACTTTGTCTGTGGACAGGCCGATCTGGATGCCTTCCGCCACAGGCGTCTGTGCTGATGTCGGTGAGGCCACCGCGATCAGGGACAGGAAGACGGCAGCGGCGAATGCCCTCAAATCCGGCATCAGTTCAGGCCCGCGCCGGACAGCGAAAAGAGGTTGGGCGGCGTCACGAAGAGATCGATGGCAAGCCGTATCGCCACCGCCAGGACCAGCAGTGCCAACAGTGCCCTGAGTTGTTCGCCCCGCAGCTTCTGGCCGGCCTTGGCGCCGTATTGGGCGCCGGCGACGCCACCCGCCATCAACAGGAAGGCGAGCATGACATCGACGGTCTGGTTGGTGGTGGCGTGGACCAGCGTCGTGTAGGCCGAGGTGAAGATGATCTGGAACAGCGATGTGCCGATGACGACGTTGGTCGGCACTTTCAACAGGTAGATCAGCGCCGGCACCATGATGAAGCCGCCGCCGACGCCCATGATCGAAGACAGGAAGCCGATCGCCGCACCCAGGCCAAGCACCGGAATGACGCTGACGAACAGCTTCGACGCCCTGAACCGCATTTTCAGCGGCAAGCGGTGGATCCAGTTGTGCTGCCCCGATTTCTTCAGCACCGGGGCCGCGCCGCTGCGGGTGGCGCGCAAGGCATTGACGCTCTCGACCAGCATCAGCCCGCCGACGGTGCCGAGCAGCACGACGTAGAGCAGCGAGATGAACAGATCGAGCTGGCCGAGCCGGCGCAGGAAGCCGAACACGAATATGCCGCCTGTCGAACCGACAATGCCGCCGGCTAGAAGCACCCCGCCGAGTTTGAAGTCGAGCGTCCCGCGCTTCATGTGCGACAGTGCGCCTGAGAAGGATGAGGCGATGACCTGGTTGGCGCCGGTGGCGACCGCGATTGCCGGCGGGATGTTGTAGAAAATCAGCAGCGGCGTGATGAGGAAGCCGCCGCCGACGCCGAACATGCCCGACAGGAAACCCACCGCCGCGCCCATGGCCAGCAGCACGAAGACGTTGACGGAAATTTCCGCGATCGGGAGATAGATGCCCACCCGTCAGTCTCGATCAGTTGTCTCCGGATGAATGCAGCCGTTGCGGGCATTCCGCGCCGAAGAGCACAGTTTTCTTGCGCCAGCGGCACGGCGAAGTCAAACCGCGCCGCGCCGCCGAAACAAAAAACATCTCAATCAGTTAACAGGCAAATGTGTGGCAAAGGCGTCGCGTAAGCGACGCATCGCGTTATTTGTGCGCCAGCAGCGCCTTGACCAGCGGTTCGTCGATCGTGCCCGTCGCCTTCATGCTGTTGTCGGTCTGGAAGGCCATGATGGCATTCTTGGTCTTCTGGCCAATCTTGCCATCGGCGCCGCCAGCATCGTAGCCATTCTTGTTGAGGATCAACTGAATGTTCTTGACGGCCTTTGTCATGTCGACGCTGGCGGTCGTCTGCGGGGTGCCTTCCTGCCAGGATTCTGGAATATCGGCCGAATTGGCCGCCGGATCGAGGGGCTTGGCCTTCCACAGCTCGGTGGCGGCGCGGGCGCGCTCAAGCTGCTCCGGCCGTAGCGCATTGGCGATCTCGTCGCGCTTTGCCGTAGCGTCCTTGTCGCCGGTCTTGGCGACCAGTGCGAACCATTTGTAGGACTCCTCGAGATTCTGCTTCATGCCCACGCCCTTGGCGGCGAGGATGCCAAGGTTGAACTGGCTGTCCTTGACGCCGACGTCGGCGGCGGCCTGGAACCAGTGCGCCGCCGATTCATTGTCGGTCACGCCATCCGCGGCCATGGCGAAGAGAACGGCGAGATTGTGCATGGCGCTGGCGTTGCCCTGTTCGGCGGAGAGTTGGTACCAGGTCTTCGCCTTCTTGATGTCGCGCGCGACGCCGATGCCCTTCTCGTAGAAATTGCCGATACGGTACTCCGCCGGGGCGAAACCGAGTTCGGCCGACTTTTCGTACCATTTGGCCGCCGCCGCCATGTCTTCCTTGACGCCGCGCGACTCGGCATAGCGAGAGCCGATCTCGAAAAGCGCCTTGGAGTCGCCGCCGGCCGCAGCGTCACGCAATGCCTGCGGACCGGCATTGGCGGGGATGTCCATCTTGGCGGTGACGGCGCCCGCTGCCGAGGCATTGGCGGGAGGAACCGCGCCGGTCGTGTCGCCGGTCGTGTCCACGGCCGTAGCCGAGGACGCGGCGGCCGGCGTTGTCGCCAGGGCCGGCATTGTCGCCAGGGGTTGCGTGTCGGCGTCCGAAGCCAGGGAGTCGGTAGTCGCCGGGGCTGTCGTGGGTGCCATCGGATCGGATGTCGTGGAAGACGCCACGGCCGGAACCTGCGGCATGGTCGCGGGCGCTGCGTTGACCGGCGTCTCGGTGCTCGACGGCATGGCTACGGCAATCCGCGCCGGCGTGTCGTCCTTGGCTGCGGGTTGGGCGGCCTCCGCCTGTCTGACGTTGCGGGCAGGCGCGCTGTCCGTCGATGCCGCGAGCGGTTGGGGCTTCGGCTCGGCACTGATCGAGGTCGTCCGCACCGGCTGTGCGGCGACGATTGGCGCCGCGTCGTTGCTGGCCATCTCCGCGGGGTCGGCAAAAAAGGCCTTGCCCAACTGCAGGCCGGCAAGCGCCAGCATGATGGCTGCGGCGGCCATCAGGATCGGCTTGCGCCGTGCCTTGAGCAGGTCGCCGATCCTGAGTGCTTTCACCGGGCCGCTCATCGTCGATTGACGCTTCAGGGCGTCGGCCTCGGCGGCGGCTGCCTGCGCGGCGCGTCTGGCCGCGGCGATGAAGTCCGATTTCGCGGCGTCGGTATCGCCTGCCTTGACCGGCGGCCCGCGCTCGTCGCGCACACGCTTCATGATGGCGTTGAGGTCCGGTGCGCCGGAGCCGGGCTCCAGTGGCCGGTTCGCCATTTTCGGGTCGAGCGGCTCGTCGAGATCGACGGTCGGCGTGTCGAACGTTGGCGCCGAGCCGGCCAGCGGAACATCCGCCTCCTTCTTTCCCTTGAAAGCGCGCGTCAGTCCGCCGAACATTGATTTCCTGCGGCTGGGCTGCTCGTTCTTCTCGGCAATCGTGTCCGAGCCGAGCGCCGCCATGGCCGCCGCCGCCGCCGCCTCAGCCGGCGTGCGTGTGCCCGGCTCGCCACGTGAGCCCGGTTCGTTACGCGAACCCGGTTCGCTGCGCATGATGGCGGCGGCGCGGCCATCGAGGTCAGCCATGTCGCCGGTCAGTGGTACGGGCTGATCGATATCCAGGGACGGTGCATCCTGAATCGCGATCTTGTTTCGCAGGCCTTTGCCAAAGGATTGAGCAGGCTGCGTGTCCACGAGCTCGCTCACCGCCTCGGCCGGCTCGTTTGTCTCCAGCGAACCCAACCGGTCGACAATCTTCAGCAGCGTGTCATGGATGGCCTCGAACGTCCTCGAGTTGCGCTCGTCCGAGCGGCGCGTCAGGGATTCCAGGGTCTTCAGATCCTGGGCGAGCCCGGTAACGGCGGCAGTGTTGGCGCTTGAGCCGGCCATCGAACGGACGGCGTTCTCGGCCGCTTCGCGTGCCGCGCCGAGGATCGAATCGCGCGTGCCGGCCAGCGACTTCTCGATTTCGTTGAGACGCGGGCTGATATCCTCGAATTCCGGCAGCGGCGTGCTGGGCTTGGAGAGATGGGCGGACAGGCCCGCGACCTGCGCCTCCAGGCTGCGGATCAGAGCCGGGTCGATGCCGGCAACTTGTGCGGCGGATGCGTCCAGCCGGCTTGAGATGTCTTCCAGCCGGCTTTCCAGCCCGCGGATCGCCGCCTCGCCGGCGGTGTCCGGAGCGCGTGTCTCGATGCGTTGGGCCAGCGCCGTGAAACGTGCGTCGATGGCCTCCATGATGCTGGCGCTGTCAACCTGCGGCATGCGCTGGTCGAGCCTGTCGGCGACCTCGTCCAGCCGGCGCTCGAGATCGCGAAACAGCATGTTGCCCTGCTGGATCGCATCGCCCTGGCGGCGTTCCATCATGCCGGACAGCACGTCAAAACGCTGCTCCAGCCCCTGGAAGATGTAGTCGGCGTCCGGCATGGCCGGGGCGTGGTCGATCTTGTCGGCGATAAGAGCGATCTGCTTGGCCAGGCGTTCCATCGCCTGCTCGGGCAGATTGGCCCTGCCCGCGAGATCATCAACCCGGTTCGACAGCATGTTGAGACGATCGGCGACCTCGCTGCCCGGACGATCCTGGGCGACTTCCTCGATCTGCTGGGCGAGCGATGCGATCCGCTTCTCGATGCGCTCGAAGGGTTCGGGGTCGAATGAATTGGCTTGCGCCGCGACGGTCGAGGCGAGGATGGCGCGGGAAATCTCGTCAAGCCGCTCATCGATCATGCCGAGCGTGTCGCCGCCGCGATTGTTCTGCTGGCTGGCGAAATGGTCGACGGCGCCGGCAAGCGTGCGGACTTTTTCCTCAAGCGAACGCAGGGACAGCGATTCCGGTAGGTTGTTGACGGCCTTGCTGATCTGTTCGAGCCGATCGGTCAGCATCGATAGGCCTGGGTCATCCGAGCGCTTGCGCTGGTCGGCATCGACACGGTCCTCGAAAGCGGTCCAGCGGCGGTCGAAATCGTCCCAGCGGCGGTCGACGGCCTGCACGCTTTCCTCGCGCGCCAGCGTGTCGAGCGCGGCCTTGACCTGTTCCAGCTCGAGCCGCAGCATGTTGACGCTTCTGTCGTCGCTCTTTTCGGCCAGTGTCTGGATAGCGCCGGAAAGTCGTTCGAACTCGACGCCGAGCTCCGCGCTGCCCTTGCCCGAGCCGCCTGACTGGCCATTTCCCTGGAAGGCCCGCTCGATGTCCTTGCGCAGGGCGTCGAACTCGCGCTGCAGGCCGGCGGTCATCTGGTGGCGCAGTTCCTCGCGCAGCCCGCGCAACTCGCCGGCGATCTTGCCGACCGCGGCGACGCTGTCTTCCTGGCCGCGCACACGGTCGATATCGCGGGCGATCGCCTGGTAGTTCTGGTCGAACACGGGAGCCGCCGGCGCCGGGCTCTTGGGCCGCGCCGATTGCGGATCCTCATACCAACGCTGCTGGTCGTAGGGCCGTGCGCTTGGATAGCGTGGGTCCGCGCCGTACTGACGCGGATCAGGCCGCTCCATCGGGTCCTCGCGTGTCCGCTCCAATCTCTGTTCGAGTGTCTCCAGGGAACGGTTCAATTCCTCCAGCGTGGTATGCGGCTTGCGCTGCCTGCCGGTATTGAGTGTATCGAGATAGGACCGCTTGCTGTTCATCGATGCGCCCGTTTTTCAGAATGGCTGGCTTTCGGCCAGTTTCCCCAAAGTCCCTGCCGGGAACGAAGGCGACCGGGCTGCCATGCCGCGGTGAAAGACAAGCTTTCCGGGGTTCTCACCCGCGCTTCGAAAAACCGTGAAAAATTCGATACAGGATAACCACGGGTAGCCGACACGCGCACATTTCACCCAACGTGGTAAACAACGCGTTAACCAAGCTTAAGAAGTTGCAACGTCGTCACCAGGCCATGCCGCCGATGCGGCAAAAAGCTCCTTTTGCAGAACGTTCTTGCGTCATAAGGCGGCTGCCAGTATAGAATTGACGTAAACGTAAAAGGTGCGCCATGCGTCCCATTTGCGATTTGTTTGTTGAAACCACGACTGGAAGCACGCCCCCGCTTCCACTCAGGCGACGCAAGGTCCGAGACCGCGACGCCACAGATGGGGAAAGCCAGTGATCATGAAACTTGTTTCGCCCGGCGAGACCGCGGCCAATACCAATGAAATACCGAACGAAGCCGGCGAGGAGCTCGCCCGCATCGGCGAGATGGCCAAGAAATACGGCGTGACGCTCCGCACGCTGCGTTTCTACGAAGACAAGGGCCTGCTCAATCCGCAGCGTGACGGTTCGACCCGTCTCTATACGCGTCGCGACAAGGCGCGGCTCAAGCTGATCCTGCTCGGCCGCAAAGTCGGGTTCTCGCTCCGCGACGTCAAGCAGATGATGGATCTCTACGATCCGACCGGCTCCAACGCCAAGCAGTTGCGGCTGGCGCTGGACAAGTCGGAGAAGCAGCTTGCCCGCCTGCAGAAGCAACGGGCCCTGATCGACGACGCCATCAACGAGCTGAGTGGTTCGATGTCGGCCGTGCGCCAGATGTTGACCGAGCGTACTTCAGCGCCTGCGAGCGCCGCGAGCTAGGCAACCCGCCGATTGTGACGAATGAGAGCCGCGTGGCCTTTGCCGCGCGGCTCTTTTGTTTTCTGCTGTCCGCCCCAGATTCTGCCGGGCGCCCTCCGTCTGGCGCGTGAAAATATCGCATCGAAAAATATTGACGTTTACGCAAACGTCAATATTTGCTATCTCGATCCCGACGTTGGTCCGCATGCCGCTGATGGGCTAGATTCGGGCCAAGACCGCATGGTGGAGGAAAAGCATGCCGATCTACGCAGCACCGGTCCAGGACACGCTGTTCGTGCTCAATGAAGTGCTGGGTTACCAGCGCTATTCCAATCTCCCCGGATTTTCCGACGCCACGCCTGATGTACTCGAAGCAATTCTCGCGGAGGGGGCGAAGCTCGCCGAAAACGTCATGCATCCGCTGAACCGTGTCGGCGACATGGAAGGCTGCATCCGCCATGATGACGGCTCGGTGACGACGCCGAAAGGTTTCAAGGAAGCTTTCAACCAGTATCGCGAAGGCGGCTGGATGGGGCTGGCGGCACCGGCCGAGTTTGGCGGCCAGGGGCTGCCCTACATGGTGCATCAGGCTGTCTCCGAATACATGGTGTCGGCCAACATGGCGCTGATGATGTATCCGGGGCTGACGCAGGGCGCGATCGCGGCCATCATCACGCATGGCACCGACGACCAGAAGACCAAGTGGCTGCCGAAGCTGGTCGAGGGCGTCTGGACCGGCACCATGAACCTGACCGAGCCCCATTGCGGCACCGATCTCGGCCTGCTGCGCACCAAGGCTGTCCCCAATGGCGATGGCACCTACAAGATTTCCGGCCAGAAGATATTCATCTCGGCTGGCGAGCACGACATGTCGGACAACATCGTCCATCTGGTGCTGGCCCGCATCGAGGGCGCGCCGGAAGGCGTGAAGGGCATTTCGCTGTTCATCGTGCCGAAGCTCAAGCTCGATGCGTCAGGCAATCCCGGCGAGAAGAACAAGCTCTCCTGCGGCTCGATCGAGGAGAAGATGGGCATCCACGGCAATTCGACCTGCGTCATGAACTATGACGAGGCCGAGGGCACGCTGCTCGGCGAGATGAATGGCGGCTTGAAGGCCATGTTCACGATGATGAACGAGGCGCGGCTCGGCGTTGCCCTGCAAGGGCTTTCTCTGTCCGAGGTCGCCTACCAGAACGCGGTTTCCTACGCCAAGGACCGTTTGCAGGGTCGTTCGCTGTCAGGACCGAAGGCGCCGGACAAGAAGGCCGACCCGATCATCGTCCATCCCGACATCCGCCGCAGCCTGATGACCATGAAGGCGTTCAACGAGGCCGGCCGCGCGCTGGCGCTGTGGACGGCGATCAAGTCCGACATCGCCCATCGCTCCCCCGATGACAAGGATCGGCAGGCCGCCGAGGACTATACCGGCCTGATGACGCCGGTGGTCAAGGGCGTATTCACCGACAAGGGCTTCGACCATGCTGTCATGGCGCAGCAGGTCTTCGGCGGCCACGGCTACATCGAAGAACACGGCATGAGCCAGTTCGTGCGCGATGCCCGCATCGCCATGATCTACGAAGGCGCCAACGGCATCCAGGCGCTCGACCTCGTTGGCCGCAAGCTTGGCCTGAATGGCGGCCGCGCGGTGCAGGCCTTCTTCAAGGAGGTCGGCGAATTCTGCGAGGAAAACCGTTCCGACGAGAAGATGGCGCCATTCACCAAGGGGCTGAAGAAAGGCCTCAACGACCTGCAGGCGGCGACCATGTGGTTGCTGCAGAACGGCATGGCCAAGCCCGACAATGCGGGCGCCGCCTCGACCGACTACATGCATCTCTTCGGTCTTGTGGCGCTGGGCTACATGTGGGGCCAGATGGCCAAGGTGGCGCTTGGCAAGACGAGCGCCAACGGCTCCCAGTCGTTTTACGACAGCAAGCTGGTGACGGCGCGCTTCTTCATGGAGCGGATCATGCCGGAAACATCAGCGCATCTCGCCCGCATTTCCACTGGCGCGGACACGCTAATGGCGCTGCCGGCGGAAGCGTTCTAAGTTTGAGCGCCGGCACACCGGCTGCAGTCAAAACGCGGAGGAACTCGTGGCGATAAATCCCGCCGAAGTGCTCGCTTTGCCGAAACCTGCCTGGGCGGCTGACGAGGTCGGCATGCTCTACGACATGGCGCACCGCTTCATGTCGGAGGAGATCGCGCCGCGTTACGACGAGTTCGAGAAGAATGAGATGGTCGACCGCGAGAGCTGGCTGAAGGCAGGTTCCGCCGGTTTGCTCTGCGCCTCGATGCCGGAGGAATATGGCGGCTCGGGCGGCACCTTCGCGCATGAGAGCGCCATCATCGAGGCCATCGGCCATGTCGGCGTCGACGGTTTCGGCATCGGCCTGCACAATGCGATCGTCGCGCCCTACATCCTCCACTACGGCTCCGAAGAGCAGAAGAAGAAATGGCTGCCGAAACTGGCCACTGGCGCGCTGATCGGCGCCATTGCCATGACCGAGCCCGGCGCCGGCTCCGACCTGCAAGGCGTCAAGACGCGCGCCGAGAAGGATGGCAACCAGTACAAGATCAACGGCTCCAAGACCTTCATCACCAACGGCCAGCTCGCCAACCTGATCATCGTCGTCACCAAGACCGATCCGGCCAAGGGCGCCAAGGGCACCTCGCTGATCGTCGTCGAGACCGACGAGGTCGAAGGGTTCCAGCGCGGCCGCAACCTCGACAAGATCGGGCTCAAGGCCAACGACACGTCGGAACTGTTCTTCAACGAAATGCGCGTGCCGACCTCCAACCTGCTCGGCCATGAGGAAGGGCAGGGTTTTGTCCAATTGATGCAGCAATTGCCGCAGGAGCGGCTGCAGATCGGCACCGGCGCCATTGCCATGATCGAGCGCGCGCTGGCGCTGACCATCGACTACGTCAAGGAGCGCAAGGCGTTCGGCAAGGCGATCATCGATTTCCAGAACACCCAGTTCAAGCTGGCCGAACTGAAGACCGAGGCGACCATCGGCCGCGTCTTCTACAATGACTGCGTGGCCCGCCACATTGCCGGCGGTCTCGATCCCGTCACGGCTTCGATGGCAAAGTACTGGCTGTCGGACCTGCAAGGCAAAGTGGTCGACGAATGCCTTCAATTGCATGGCGGCTATGGCTACATGAATGAATATCCGATCGCCCGCATGTTCCGCGATGCCCGCGTCCAGCGCATCTACGGCGGCACCAACGAGATCATGAAATTGCTGATTGGCCGCTCCCTCTAGAAGCGACATCAGGCAAACCAAGGAGCAAGAGAATGTCCGAAGCTTATGTCTATGACGCCGTGCGCACGCCGCGCGGCAAGGGCAAGAAGGATGGCTCGCTGCACGAAGTGCCGGCGGTGCGGCTCGCCGCCAAGACGCTCGAAGCGTTGCGCGATCGCAACGGGCTCGACACCGGCAATGTCGACGACATCATTTTCGGCTGTGTCGATCCGGTCGGCGAGGCCGGTTCGGTCATTCCGCGCGCCGCCGCCTTCGAGGCCGGCTACGACACCAAGGCGCCGGGCATGCAGATCTCGCGCTTCTGCGCCTCCGGTCTCGACGCCATCAATCTCGGCGCCGCCAAGATCGCGCAAGGCGCCGATGACATCGTCATTGCCGGCGGCGTCGAATCCATGTCTCGCGTCGGCATGGGTGCCTCCGGCGGCGCCTGGTTCATGGATCCTTCGGTGGGCCTGCCCGGCTGGTTCGTGCCGCAAGGCATCTCGGCCGACCTGATCGCGACGAAGTACGGCTTTTCGCGCGATGACGTCGACGCCTATGCGGTCGAGAGCCAGAAGCGCGCCGCCCATGCCTGGGAAAAGGGCCGCTTCAAGAATTCGGTCATCCCGATCAAGGATCAGAACGGCCTGACCATCCTCGACCGCGACGAGCACATGCGGCCGTCGACCGACATGCAGTCTCTGGCATCGCTCAATCCGTCCTTCGTCATGCCCGGTGAGATGGGTGGGTTCGATGCGGTCGCGGTGCAGAAGCATCCGGAGATCGAAGAGGTCAATCACGTCCACCATGCCGGCAATTCGTCGGGCATCGTCGATGGCGCGGCGGCTGTTCTGCTCGGCTCCAAGAAGGCCGGCAAGGCGATGGGGCTGAAGCCGCGCGCTCGCATCCGCACCTTCGCCAATATCGGCTCGGAGCCGGTGCTGATGCTGACCGGCCCGGTCGATGTTACCGAGAAGCTCCTGAAACGCGCCAAGATGAAACTCTCGGACATCGACCTGTTCGAGCTCAACGAAGCCTTTGCCTCGGTGGTGCTGCGCTACATGCAGGCCTTCGACATCCCGCACGACAAGATCAACGTCAATGGTGGCGCCATCGCCATGGGTCATCCGCTCGGCGCCACCGGCGCGATGATCTTTGGTACGGTGCTGGACGAACTGGAGCGCCGCGACCTTAACACTGCCCTGGTCACGCTCTGCATCGGTGCCGGTATGGGCACCGCAACCATCATCGAACGCGTCTGACGAGGGAGATAGAAGATGAGCTACACCAATTTCACCCTCGACATTGATGCCGACGGCATCGCGCTGGTCACCTGGAACAGCCCGGACCGCTCAATGAACGTCTTCACCGAGGAGGTGATGCGGGAGTTGAACGCCATCGTCGACAAGGTAGCTGGCGATGCCGCCATCAAGGGCGCGGTGATCACCTCCGGCAAGGATACGTTCTCCGGCGGCGCCGATATCACCCTGCTGCAGAAGATGCTGACGACCTTCGCCGCTGACAAGGGCAAGGATATCGAAAAGGCCACCAAGGGGCTGTTCGACAACGCCGGCACCATGACCGGCCTGTTCCGCAAGCTTGAGACGTCGGGCAAGCCGTGGGTGTCGGCGATCAACGGCACCTGCATGGGTGGCGCTTTCGAGATGTCGCTGGCCTGCCACGGCCGTGTCGCCGCCGACAGCGACAAGGTCAGGATGGCGCTTCCCGAAGTGAAGATCGGCATCTTCCCCGGCGCCGGCGGAACGCAGCGCGTGCCGCGCCTTACCGATCAGCAGCAGGCGCTGCAGATGCTGACTTCCGGCCAGACGCTGTCGCCGCAGAAGGCCAAATCCATGGGCCTGATCCATGAGATCGCCGAGCCGGCCAAGCTCGTCGAAACCGCCAAGGCGATGATCAGGAATGGTCTTAAGCCGGTAGCGCCGTGGGACGAGAAGGGTTTCAAGCTGCCCGGTGGCCAGATCTATTCGCCCGCTGGTTTCAATCTGTGGCCGCCGGCCATCGCCATCCTGCGTCGCGAAACCTATGGCAATTACCCGGCCGCCGCCGCGATCCTGAAGTGCGTCTATGAAGGCCTGCTGGTGCCGTTCGACACCGCCTTGCGGATCGAGCAGCGCTATTTCACCGAGATCATGCAGACCAGGGAAGCGGCGGTGATGATCCGCTCGCTGTTCGTATCGCTGCAAGAACTGAACAAGGGCGCCCGCCGCCCGGCCGGCGTACCGGAAACCAAATTCAAGAAGATCGGCATCCTCGGCGCCGGCTTCATGGGCGCCGGCATTGCCTATGTGACGGCCAAGGCGGGCATCCCGGTGGTGCTGCTCGATCGTGACATCGAGTCCGCCAAGGGCAAGGCGCATTCCGACAGCCTAATCTCGGATCAGGTGAAGAAGGGCCGCGCCAAGCCGGACGAGAAGGACAAACTGCTGTCGCTGATCACGCCGACGGCCGATTATGCCGATCTTGCCGGCTGCGACCTCGTGGTCGAAGCGGTGTTCGAGGATTCCGCCGTCAAGAAGAACGCCACCGAACAGGCGGAAGCCGTGCTGAAGCCGTCGGCGATATTCGCGTCGAACACCTCGACCATCCCGATCACCGGTCTGGCGAAGAATTCCACCCGGCCGAAGAATTTCATCGGCATCCACTTCTTCTCGCCAGTCGACAAGATGATGCTGGTCGAGATCATCCTCGGCAAGAAAACCGGCGACAAGGCGCTGGCCACGGCAATCGACTTCGTCCGTGCCATCAAGAAGACGCCGATCGTCGTCAACGACACGCGCGGCTTCTACGTGAACCGCTGCGTGCTGCGCTACATGTCGGAAGCCTACAAGATGCTGATCGAGGGTGTGCCGGCACCGATGATCGAGAATGCGGCGAAGGCCGCCGGCATGCCGGTTGGCCCTCTGGCGCTGACCGATGAGACAGCCATCGACCTCGCCCAGAAGATCATGAAGCAGACCATCAAGGATCTCGGCGACAGTGCGGTCGACCCGAAGCAGATGACGCTGATCAACACCTTGGTCGACGAGCACGGCCGCTTCGGCCGCAAGAACGCCAAGGGTTTTTACGACTATCCGGCGAAGCCCGCCAAGAAAAAGCTGTGGCCGGGCCTCAGGGATCTCTACCCGCAGCTGGCGCCCGAGAAGGTCGACTATGAGGAGTTGCAGCAACGGCTTCTGGTCACCATCGCGCTCGAAGCAGCACGGGTGATGGAAGAGGGCATCGTCACCGATCCGCGCGAGGCCGATGTCGGCTCGATCCTGGCCTTCGGTTTCGCACCCTTTACCGGCGGCGCGCTGTCCTACATCGATGGCATCGGCGCGAAGGAGTTCGTGAAGATCGCCAAGCGTCTGCAGAAAAAGTACGGCGCTGAATTCAAGGCGCCCAAGCTTCTGCTCGACATGGCCGAGAAGGGCGAAACATTCTACCAGCGCTTCGATCCCTACGCGAAGAGCGACGTCAAGCAAGCGGCCTGACCCGTGGGCAAAACCAAGAGTCCTACAGCGTCCTTTGCGCGTCCGAGAGGACGCGCGGCGCTGTAGTGTATGTCTGGGCGCGCATGGCGCGCATGATGGCCACGGCACGCTGCCGTGGCCCCTACGTGATGGGCGGCGAGAGTCGGCTGGCCTTTCGCTGCCTGCCCACCGACGTCGATTTCAACATCCATCTCAACAATGCGCGTTACATGATGCTGGCCGATCTCGGACGCATCGACATCTTCCTGCGCGCCGGCCTCATCACGTTGGCGCGGAAGAACGGCTGGGCACCGATGATGGGCGGGCTGCAGTCGGTCTACGCGCGCGAGATCAGGCTGTGGCGCCGCTTCGCTTCGAAGTGGTGTCCTCGATCGAGACCTGGGAAGGCACGCAGGTTATCGGAAAGCATCGCTTCGTCCTCGACAACGGCGAAACGGCAGCCCTGATCCTGACGACGGCCGGCGTGTACGACCGCGGGGCACGCCGCTTTCTCGGCATTGACGAGGTCGTCGCCGCGCTCGGCCGTTCTGCACAACCACGCCCGCCGACCGAAGCCCAGCGAATGTTCATGTCCTCGCACGGGAACCTGCGCCAGCAGGCCAAGCGAGCCTGATCGC
Source organism: Mesorhizobium sp. PAMC28654 (assembly GCF_020616515.1). Lineage (GTDB taxonomy): Bacteria > Pseudomonadota > Alphaproteobacteria > Rhizobiales > Rhizobiaceae > Mesorhizobium. Next base: position 2,865,858 of record NZ_CP085135.1, on the reverse strand, counting down.
GCAAATCAATTTCGCGTTGGCCTGTCAGGTTGGAACCGCAATCAGGAAGTCGGCCACCTCGTCCGAGAAACTCATCTTGCGGCCGTCGAAAACGACATAGCGCGTGCCTTCGGGATCCCGGCGCCCGGTCGGCATCCCGTGCGCGACCAGCACTTCGGCGCAACCCAGCCAGTCGCCGTCGGGCTCAGGCTCGTTGACCGACCCCCATCCGAGCGTTCCAAGCACATTGCCGCCGAAACCGTGCGGCTCGCGCCAGTCGGCGCCGTGGTCGAGCAGGAAGCGCGTGAGATCGCCATCGCCACGGAGGACGGCGTGATTCAACGCCGAGGCATCCCAGTCGCCGCCGCGCGTGGCGATCGGCCAGCCCATCCGGACCATTGTCTTCACAGCGTCGCCACAACCCTGTGCGGCAAGCTCGGGCAGCAGCCGCAACTGCAGGTCCGATAGCGAGCTAGGCAGATCAGGCCGGCTGGCATTGATCTCACGGGCCGTGGCCTCGTCGCCGGCTGTGCAGGCCGCGATGAACCGCTCCTCATCGGGAAGCGGGTCGTCGTCTCCCGGCTGCCGCAGCAGCGCGGCGACGTCCGGCAGGCCGAAGCGTAGCGCGACCCGATAGGCGCTCAAGCCTTCGGGCGTTCGCATAGACGCATCGGCGCCGGCCGCAAGCAGCGCTTCAATATGCGTCGGCGAGCGCCTCCGCCGGATTGCCCACAACAGCGGCCTGCCCCAATCGGAGGTCGGCTGGCTGCCAGCCGCTTCGTTGGGGTTGGCGTCCGGCGCGTCGAGCAGCAGCTTCAACGCCTCCAGGTTGTCGAGATCGAGAACCCGGTAAAGCGCATTGGAACCCGTGACGCGCGCTCCGGCATCGAGCAGAAGCCGGGTGCAGACCGGGTTCTCGAGCGAGTGGTAGAGCGACTCGCCGTCATTTGGATTGGCGCCGGCGTCGAGCAGCAGCTTCATCATCACCGGATCATGGTTCTGGCCGGCCGCGCCATAAAGCGCCGAGAGCGGATATTCGTCCGAAGGCTTTTCCAGCGAGGCCGGCGGCCAGCGGCTGCCGACCGCCTGGTTGGGATCGGCGCCGGCCTCCAGCAGCAATTTGGCTGCGGCGTGGAGGGCATCGCGAAAGCGCGGCAGCCACACAAGGCTCGAATGGGTAACGGCGACCAGCGGCGGCAGGATGAGCGGGCCGCCCGGGCGGTTGATCCAGCCGGCATCGCGCGTGGTGACCTCGCGCAGCAAAGCCTCATCGCCAATGGCGCAGGCGAGATAGGCATCGCCGCGGATCAGTTCCGGGTAGTCTTCGATCATGCGGGCTGCGGCAGCGGGGCTCGCCCGATTGCTGCTGCCGCTGATGTCGCCGGCATAGGCGAGGCTTGCCCAGTTGCGGATCGAGCGCAGGCGGTCGGCGCCGTAGGCGCGCTGGGCGCCGACGAAGCTGCTCAGGTCACGCCACGACGGAAAGCCATATTCACGCGCCAGGCAGGACTGGGCGTCGTGCAGGCGCAGGTCGGGCGCGCGAACCGAGCGATCATCTTTGCCCGCTGCCGACGGCAAAGCCTCACGAAAACGCGCAAGCGCGTCCGGCTCGCCGCGTCTGTAAGCCGCGAGCAATTCCTTGGCCAGCTTCTTCGACTGGTCGAGATCGGGACGGTGGGGGAGTTGCTTCATGAAAACCTCCGTGCGTTCTTCGCCGAAGGTCCGCAAATCCGGCTGCACAAAGGTTTGGTTGTCAGCTCATCGATGCAAGTGGGTTCAACCCTTCCCGCGGACCCGGATGCGGCCTGCACCGCATGTGGAACCATAATGTCGCTCGCAGGCCAAGGTCAATCCGGAGATAAAGCCATCGGCGCGCTCGCCGTTGCACGCTTGGATCACTTTCTGTCCGGCACGGCGGTCGGCGGTAGACAATCTGCGGGTCGCGCGCTAGACAGCTTAGAGGCATTTTTTCCTGTTTCGAAGGAGAGCGGACTTGCTCTCACACGACCGCGTATGGGCCGCCATCGATGCTCTCGCCGAGCGCTATTCGCTCTCGGCGTCCGGCCTGGCCAGGCGCGCGGGCCTTGATTCGACTGCTTTCAACAAGTCCAAACGACTGTCCTCCGATGGCAGGCCGCGCTGGCCCTCCACCGAATCGCTGGCCAAGATCATCGAGGCGACGGGCGCTTCGCTCGACGAATTTACCGGGCTGGTCGAGGGCAGGGGCGGGCTTGGACACGCAGTATCTCCCCCTCGCCGATCCTCGGTCCCGCTGCTCGGCTTCGCGCAGGCCGGCGCTGGCGGTTTCTTCGACGATGCCGGCTTTCCAGCGGGCCAGGGCTGGGATCTGATCGAGCTTCCGGCACAATCGACCGAAAGCTCCTATGCCTTGAAGGTGCAGGGCGATTCCATGCTGCCGCTCTATCGCAATGGTGACGTGCTGATCGTTGAACCTGGCGCGAGCACGCGCAAGGGCGACCGGGTCGTGGTCAAGACCAATGGCGGTGAGGTGATGGCAAAGGTGCTGGAACGCCAGACGACGACGTCGATCGTGCTGGTCTCACTCAATCCCGATCATCCGGACCGCGATATTCCGACGAGTGATGTCGAATGGGTGGCGCGGATTGTCTGGGCAAGCCAGTAGGAGGCGCGGATGATGCGTCCGCTTCATGCCGCCGTCGCGGTTCTGGCGATCGTGATGATGGGAGTCCTGGTCGTCGCTGGCGGCCGTGCCGTCCAGCGTGGCGGCGATGCCGGCGGCGATGATCAGCTTCAGGCCATTGCCGAACAGCAGATCGACGCCCCGGTCACCTCAGCCATTCCCCCGTCGGATAAGGCGACGAAGCCCGAGCCGCACTCGAGGGCCATCGACCCCGAGGCAGTCGCGCCGCCGCCGCTTCAGTCCGAAGAGCTCGAGCGGATCGATCCGCGCCCGCCGCTGAGCAAGCTGGCGCTGGCCATGCCGCCGAAGCCAAAAATGCCCGACGACTGGGATGGGACAAAGCTGTTCAACCCGGTGGCGTCCGCGGCCGGCCTGATCGAGGCCAAGGGCTATTCGGTTGCGATCTCGGGCGTCGACATCGTCAGGCAGGATGAGACTTGCTCCGACAGCGACAAGTCGTGGGCGTGCGGCGTGCGGGCGCGAACGGCGTTCCGTGCTTTCCTGCGCGGTCGCGCGGTTATCTGCAAAGTGCCTCCCGATGGCGGACGCGACCTGATCGCCGCCGAATGCCGGATCGGCAAGCAGGATGTCGGTCAATGGCTGGTCGAAAACGGCTGGTCGCGCGCGGCCAAGGGTGGCCCTTACGCGGACGCCGGCGAGAAGGCACGTACCGCTAAGAAAGGTATTTTTGGGCCGGCGCCCGACCTTTCCGGCCTGCCGCCGGTTCCGGCGGCACCGAACCCGGCGCCTCAGGCGTCGAGTTCGATCCTGGAAGAGGTCGACGGCGTGCTCAAGCCAGCTGACCCGCCAGCGCCTGCTGAATGAGCGCCCGCGTCTCGGCGATGCCGTAGAGTGCTGCGAACGAGCCGAAGCGCGGGCCACGTTCCTGGCCGATCAGCACCTGATAGATCATCTGGAAGAAGGCGCCCGAAACGCCCGGGCCACCTTCGGGGCTCTGCTTGGAATGATCCTGGTAGCGCTCGATCTTGCGCGCGACGTTGAGCGAAGCGTTCTGGATCGCTTCGCCACTGGCGCCCGCCGGCAGGTTGCCAAGCGCTTTCTCCAGCGCCTCCAGCGCTTCGCGCTCGACATCGTCGGCCGGGCGGAACGTTTTCGTTGGCTTCACGAAGTCGTCGAAATAACGGATCGCATAGCCTGTGAGCCTGTCCAGATCGGGATGCGTCTGTGGCGTCAAGCCGGCCGCATGGCGCGAGATGAAACCCCAAAGCACGTCCTTGTTCTGCGCGTTCGAGGCGCTGACGAGATTGAGCAGCAGCGAGAACGGCACCGGCATGTCGACAACAGGTGGGTTGCCGTCATGCATATGCCAGACCGGGTTGCCCAGTCGCTCCTTCCAGTCCTGCCGGGGATAGGCGGCGAGGAAGGTATAATACTCGTCCACGGCCCTCGGGATGACGTCGAAATAGAGCTTCTTGGCCTGCCGGGGTCGCTGGTACATGTAGAGCCCAAGGCTCTCGGTCGGTGCATAGGTCAGCCACTGGTCGATGGTCAGTCCGTTGCCCTTCGACTTGGAAATCTTCTGGCCGTTCTCGTCCAGGAACAGCTCGTAGACGAAATGCTCCGGCGCGCGCCCGCCCAGAAGGTTGCAGATGCGGTCGTAGATCACCGCATTCGTCTGGTGGTCCTTGCCGAACATTTCGAAATCGACGCCGAGCGCTGCCCAGCGCATGCCGAAATCCGGCTTCCACTGCAGCTTCACCTTGCCGCCGGTGATGGAAAGCGTGGTTTCGGTGCCGTCATCGTCGAAGGTGATGGTGCCGGCCTTGGCGTCGACATGCTTCATGGGAACGTAAAGCACGCGGCCGCTCTTCGGCGAGATCGGCAGGAACGGGCTGTAGGTCGCCTGGCGCTCGGGGCCGAGTGTCGGCAGCATCACCGCCATGATCTGGTCGAAACGTTCTGCGGCGCGCAGCAGCATGGCGTCGAAACGGCCGGCCTTGTAATATTCCGTGGCGCTGGCGAATTCGTAGTCGAAGCCGAACGTGTCCAGGAAGCGGCAAAGCATCGCGTTGTTGTGATCGGCAAAGCTCGCATAGTCGCCACCGAAAGGGTTGGGGACCGACGAGAGCGGCTTGTGCAGGTGGGGTTCGAGCGCGGCGCGATCCGGTACGTTCTCCGGAATCTTGCGCATTCCGTCCATGTCGTCGGAGAAGCACAAGAGCTTGGTCGCAACCTTGTCACCCGTGAGGACGCGGAAGGCATGTCGTACCATCGAGGTGCGTGCCACCTCGCCGAATGTGCCGATATGCGGCAGGCCCGACGGACCGTAACCGGTCTCGAACAGGACGGTCTCGGGGAAGTCGGTGCCTTTGTAGCGTTCGATGATCTTCTTGGCTTCCTCGAACGGCCAGGCTTTGCTTTCAGCGGCTGCCGCAAGCACCTCGGGGTTGAGATCGATGATGTTTGATCCCGCCATGTTCACTGTCTTCCAAATCGTTCGCCGGCATTGCCGCAAGAGTGGGTTTTCAATCGGTCTCTATCGCATCGGCCCGAGAATCGAAATCGATTTTCGGAAAGCTGTTGCGAAGCGTCCAAGGGACGCACGTCGCTCTATGCGCGCACTCCATGGGCGTCAACGAGCGCGTCGCTTTTTCCTTGCGGCGCGCGGATGCTGTTCCTAACTACGAAGCCCCGTATCGAGGAGTTGAGAATGCCAACGCTGACGCCGCACGAAGCCCTGATCTACCTGATGGTCATCACCTCGGCGTCCGATCGCGACATGACCGATGTTGAACTGTCTCGGATTGGCGACGTCGTCCGCTCCTGGCCGGTGTTCGAGGACTTCAACCATGATCGGTTGATCGGCGTCGCCCAGGCCTGCCAGAAGGCGCTGCACGAAAAGGACGGACTTGAAGGCGTCCTGGCCCTTGTCGCCGACATATTGCCCGAACGCTTGCGCGACACCGCCTATGCCGCGGCCTTCGAGGTTGCGGCCGTCGATCTCGAAATGCGGATGGAAGAGGTGCGGGTGCTCCAGCTCATCCGCCGCCAGCTTGATATCGACACGCTGACCGTCGCCGCCATCGGCCGCGCGGCCAAGGCCCGGCTGCGGACACTCACGTAAGCGTGGATCGAACGAAGTCAGAAAAAGCTGACAGGGAAATAGCGCAGGTAGAATTCGGCAAAAGTGCCTTTCACCGAAATCTCCTGCAGCGCGTAATCGAATGCGGCGGCCAGTGCGCGGTCGTCGGCCCTGGTGGCAATGGCCATGCCGGCCCCCAGATATTCAGGCGCCAGATAGGCGCCGCCGGCAAAGCGGCAGCAGCCGGCCGCGTCCGTGCCGCCCAGCCAGAAGGCGAAGCGCATGCCATCGCCAAAGGCGGCGTCGATCTTGCCGGCCTTGAGCTCGCCGTAGACGTCGTCCGGCTTGTCGAAGGGAACGATCTGAACGGTGCCGAAATAATCGCGCAGCATTCGCTCATGCGCGGAACCCGCGATCACGCCGACGCGCTTGCCGCGCAGCTTGTCGAAGATAGGCTCGGTCAGCGCCTTGCCTTTCGGCATGATGAAGCGTGCCGGAAACTGTAGGTAGGAGCGTGAGAAGGCATATTTCTGCCGCGACTCCTGCGTCGGGGCAATGCCGGCGATGATCGCTTCGCCTTCGCCTCTCTGCAGTGCTCCGTCGAGCTCGGCCCACGGCAAGGCCTGGATCTGGCATTTGTCGGCGACGCCGAGTTCGGCGCAGATGGCCCGGGCCAGATCGACATGGAAGCCGGACAGCCGGCCAGCATTGTCGAGGAAATTGAACGGCGGAAAATCGGTGGTCGTGAGGAATCTCAGCCGCGGCAGCGCGGAAAGATCCGGCTTCGGCAGCCGTTCCTTGGCATCCCACAGCACCGGCACCTGCGGGTCCGCGGCCCGCGCACCGCCCGCGAGCAACTGCATCCCGATGAGTATCGGTACCATCCACCGAAACGCCACGACCAAGCTCCGACCACCCCTGCCTGTACCGGCTTTTCGTACGAAAATGCCGCAGGCACAACGGTTTTTGATTTCAACGCGCCGATTTAGGGATATGATTTAGCAGGTTTGCAAATAGCTGCGGTTGCCTTGATGGGGGATCAGGGTCATCAGCGACAACAAAATGGTAAAGCATTTTGCAATCCGGGGTTGGTGGCGAATCCAGCTATGCATGGGCCATTGACCTCAATGCGGAAGGCAACATGGGGTTGATGTTGCGATGGGTCAGTTCGATCGGACGCTGGAATTTATCGACCAGCTGCAGCACGCGAGCACCGCGGCGGCGGTTTGCGAAAAGCTGCTTGGCATAACGTCGGATTTCGGCTTGACCGCGCTGATGGCTGGAACCGTTCCCCAGCCAGGCACACCGACCGGCCAGCAAAAGCAGCATGTGCTGCTTTGCGATTGGCCTGGAGAATGGCTTGAGCGCTACGTGTCGCGCAACTATGTCGATCATGACCCCGTCGTCAGCCACATGAAGCAGTTGCAGGCGCCGTTCCAGTGGCGGGAGGCCGCGCGGGGCGTTCGCGTCGACAAAGGCAGCGGCGAAGTGATGGGCGACGCCGGCGAATTCAAGCTGCGTGACGGGCTGGCCTTCCCGCTGATCACACTCGATGGCCAGATTGTCATGGTGTCGCTTGGCGGCGAAGCCGTGGAACTGTCGGCCGATGAGTTCGGTCTGGTGTCGCTGGTCTCGACCTACGCGGTCGGCCGCGCCATGCAGCTTCACACGATGGCGAACAAGACCATCGACCACATCGAATTGACACCGCGCGAGCGCGAATGCCTGCAATGGGCTGCCGTCGGCAAGTCCGAATGGGAGATTTCGCAAATCCTCGGCATCTCGGAACACACGTCCGAGAAACACCTTCTTAACGCCAAAGGCAAACTCGGTGCCGTCAACCGGGTGCAGGCAGTCGCGGAAGCGATAAGGCGCGGCTACATTAGTTAGGTCGGCCGTGCCGGCCTAGAAATTCTTGCCTACGTGATCACGTAATTTTCTCGGGAAAGCCCGGCCGTATCTTCCTCTGAACACAGGAGACGGCAGATGCTTTTTGCCCTTACAACCCAGGAATTGATGGAACGTCCCGATCTTTGGGAGGCCGTTCATCGCTTACGCCACCAGGTCTTCGTCGAGGAGATGGGGTGGGATGATCTGAGGCGCCCAGACGGGCTCGAAATCGACCAGTTCGATCATGATGAGGCAGTCCATCAGATCGTCATAAGAGGCGACGAAGTCGCTGGCTATCAACGGATGTTGCCAACGACGCGACCGCATCTTCTGACCGATGTGCTGATGGATCTCTATGAAGGAACGCCACCTTCCGGGCCGAACATCTACGAGTTGACCCGCTATGCGGTCGCTCCCGGTTTCCGCGACGGCCGACGAGGTGTGTCCACGGTAGGCACCGAGCTTATCGCCGGCTTCGTCGAGTGGGGGCTGAAGCGGAACGTCAATCAGGTGATCATCGAGTTCGAGCCGATGTGGGTCTTGCGCGCGCTGCAACTGCATTTCCTGGCGACGCCGCTTGGCTACCAGCGCACCTATGGCAACCAGCAGGTCGTCGCTACCCTGCTGACCTTCACGGAACATACGCTTGATGTCGTGCGCTCCCGCCGCAACCATTTCGCACCCGTGCTGGCCAGGGGATATCCCGACATGCTCGGGCAAAGGCGGGCGTCATGAGAACGGAGACAACCATGGGCATCCATCCCCAACCGGAATTGCGCGGCCATGCGCTGATCGTCACCGTATCGTCGGATGACGGTCGGCCAGTGCTGGACAGGCGGGCCTACGAGAGCCTGGCAAGGACCTTCCACGAGGCCGCCGATGACGATGACGTGCGCGTCGTGGTGCTGCGCGGCCTGGCCGGCTGCTTCTGCCTTGGCGGCGACTTCTCCGAATTCCTGGACGCCACCAAGCATCAACGGCTGATCGCGGCCGTCACCGACTTGTTTCGCATGCTGGCGACGTTCCCCAAGCCGATCCTTGCCTGTGTCGATGGCGACGCCGTCGGTGTCGGCTGCACCATCCTGTTTCATTGCGACATGGTGATCGCGTCGGGCAAAAGCACGTTCCGGGTGCCATTCGTCGACTTCGGACTGGTGCCGGACGCCGCGACCAGCATCCTGGCGCCACAGAAGCTCGGCTATGCCGGCGCTTTCCGCTTCTTCTGCCTGGGCGATACGCTCGGTGCGGAAGATGCAAGGGCGCTCGGACTTGTCGCGGAGATCGTGGCGGAGGGAAGTGTCGAGGAGGCGGCCCTTGCCAGGGCGCGCCAGCTTGCCAAGAAGCCGGTCGCCGCGCTGCTGCAGACGCGCGGTTTGCTCAAGGGAGATACGGGCGTGCTCTGCGATCGCATCGATCGCGAGATTTCGCTGTTCCAGCAGGCGCTGCAGGACGACACGACGTTGCGGCGGTTGCAGCGGATAGCCCGGCTGGCGGCATGAGGTCAGAGCATGATCTCCAAAAGTGGAACCGGTTTTCTCGGACAAACGGTCCCCGTTTGTCCAGAGATCATGCTCAAACAAAAGAAATTGCGCCGCGCGTCCTTCCGGATGCGCGGCGCACGGTTTCAACCTTGTTTTGACAGGAACGACGGCCCTTCGCCGATGATCTTCTTGTCTTCCTTGCCGATGACTTCGAGATCACGGCCTTCATAAGGAAGTGCCAGAAGCACGTGCCGGATGGCGGCCAGCCGGGCGCGACGCTTGTCGTTGGCGCGCACGATGATCCAGGGCGCGAATTCCTTGTGCGTGCGCTCGATCATGAGATCGCGCGCCTTGGTGTAGTCATCCCATTTCGTGATGCCGGCAATGTCGATCGGCGAGAACTTCCAGCTCTTCAACGGGCTCCAGCGGCGGTCGTGAAACCGTTCGAGCTGCGTTTCCTGGCCGATGTTCAGCCAGAACTTGAAGAAATGGATACCCTCGTTGCAGACCATCCGTTCGAAATGCGGCGTCTCTTCCAGAAACTGCTCGTGCTGCTCGGGCGTGCAGAAACCCATGACCGGCTCGACGCCGGCGCGGTTGTACCAGGAGCGGTCGAAGGTGACGAACTCGCCGGCCGTCGGGAAATGTTCGACATAGCGCTGGAAATACCATTGCCCGCGTTCCGTCTCGGTCGGCTTGGTCAGCGCCACATTGCGCCCGGTGCGAGGATTCATGTATTCGTGCAGCACGAAGATCGTGCCGCCCTTGCCGGCGGCGTCGCGCCCCTCGAACAGCGTCATGACCCGCTTGCCGGTCTTTTGCAGCCAGGCCTGCGCCTTCACCAGTTCGATCTGCAACTGCTCGAGCGTCTGGTCATACTCGTCGCTCTTCATTTTCTTGTCGTAGGGAAAGCCACCGGCCGTCAGCTTGTTGTCTTCGACCCAGTCCGGAAGCGTGGGGTTTTCGATGTCGAACTCCCGTTCCTTGCCATCGATCCGGATCTTGAGCGGACCCGATGCGGGCGCTGGGGGAGTTTCCGTGGCTTTTTTCATCGAGACGAACCTTTCCAGCTTCCGGACTCATGCTATTGGGAGCCTCCATATCGGTCCAGCGGGAAGTTTCCAACCGATCGGCCGACAGGGTGCGAGGCATGGGGCGCGCGAATGGCTGACATGGAAGAGGAGCGAAGCACGGCGCGCGCCATCGCTGACCGGCTCTGGAACAGCCGCTGGCTGCTTGCGGCTGGCGTCGTGGCCATTGTAATCGTTTACGTCTTCGCCGGCATGTCCGCCTATGTGCTGCTTCTGGCGCTCGCCATGCTGTTTGGAGCAGTGATGCTTCCGACTGGTATCGGGCGGCAGTCGGCGGAACGCGCGGCGGCGATCGAGGCAAGCGGATTGCAACGGCTGTCAGGCGAGTATCTTGCGGCGGCCGTTGCCGACCCGCTGATCATCTTTGATCGAACCGCGACGATCGTCCATGCTAACGCGGCGGCTTTCGCGGCCTTCGGTGGCATAGCGCCAGGCCTGTCGTTGTCATTGAAATTCCGGGCGCCGGAAATGCAGGCTTTGCTGGACAGCATCCTGTCGGGCACGGTTGCCTCCGATGCGGTCGACTACACTGAAAAGCTGCCGGTCGAGCGCGCCTACAGGGTCAGCGCTTCCTCGGTTGGCCATGGCACCGATCTTTATGTGCTGGTGTTCAAGGACCAGAGCGAGGCACGGCGGATCGACCGGATGCGCGCCGATTTCATCGCCAACGCCAGCCATGAGTTGCGCACCCCGCTCGCCTCGATTGCCGGCTTCATCGAAACGCTGCGCGGCCCGGCCCGTAACGATCCGGCGGCCCGCGAGCAGTTCCTGCAGATCATGCAGAACCAGACCGGCCGCATGGCACGCCTGATCGACGACCTGCTGTCGCTGTCGCGGCTGGAGATGAAGCCCTACCTGAAGCCGGGAACGGAAGTCGATCTTCGCCAGACGATCGAAAGCGTCATCGATTCCCTTGGGCCGATGGCCAGGGACAATGGTGTCGCCATCGAGCGCGACTTCGCCGAAGGGCCGATCAATGTCCCGGGGGATCGCGACGAGCTGTTCCAGGTTTTCGAAAACCTGCTGGAGAATGCCTGCAAGTACGGACAGTCAGGGGGACGCGTCGTGGTGTCGATGGCGCGCGACGGCGACAAGTCGGAACCCGGCATCGATGTGACCATCAGGGATTTCGGGCCCGGCATTCCCGAGGAGCACATCCCGCGTATCACCGAGCGCTTCTACCGCGTCGATGTCGAGACGAGCCGCACCCAGAAAGGCACAGGTCTCGGTCTGTCCATCGTCAAGCACATACTGACGCGCCACAACGCCAGGCTTTCGATAAAGTCCGAGGTCGGCAAGGGCGCGGCCTTCTTGGTTCATTTGCCGGCTCGCTGACGCCGCACTATCTTCCCAACAGGTCGTTTCTTTTTTCTGTCATCGCGCTAGCGTATCAGCAGGGATTCAAGGGAACGACTCAACCATAAAAATCCGGGAAGGCATTGGCCCATGCAATCCGTACACATCATGAGCGCCTATGACGAGGAGCTGAAATATCTTTCAAAGCGCATCGCCGCGATGGGCGGCCATGCCGAACGCATGGTCGAACAGGCGATCACGGCGCTTGTCAACGCCGATCCGGGGCTCGCCCAGAAAGTCATTCGCGATGATGTCGTTCTCGACGAGGGGCAGCGCGAGATCGACGACAAGGCGATCATCATCATCGCCAAGCGGCAGCCCATGGCGACGGACCTGCGAGAGATCGTCGGCGCCATTCGTATCTCGGCCGACCTCGAACGCGTCGGTGACCTGGGCAAGAACGTTGCCAAACGTGTGGGCGCGGTCACGGACGGACGTCAGCCGACCAGCCTGTTTCGTGGTCTCGAGGCCTTGGCCAACCTGGCGCTGACACAGCTGAAGGAAGTGCTCGACGTCTACGCCTCACGCTCCATCGAGAAGATCAGTTTCGTGCGTGATCGCGACGATCAGATCGATGCGATGTACACATCGCTGTTTCGCGAGTTGCTGACCTATATGATGGAAGACCCGCGCAACATCACGCCCTGCACGCATCTCCTGTTCTGCGCCAAGAACATCGAGCGGATCGGTGATCACGCCACCAACATTGCCGAGACGATCTATTACATCGTCACCGGCGAACAGATGCCGGCCGACCGCCCGAAAGGCGACAAGACCGACAAGATCAGCGTTTCTGGAACATTGCCGGTGAATTGAACGGCCACGGACTGTCGGCGTCAACAAACAGGCCGGATGGCGGGCTGCGGTCAAATCAAAAGCGGCCTGGCTCTTTCGCAAGGAGCCAGGCCGCTTCTATTCGTTATTCGTTATTCGTTATTCGTTATTCGTTATTCGTTATTCGCTCAGCGGCTGCGCCGGCGCTCCGAGGCGGGCTGGAATGCAAGGCGCGCATGATATTTGCAATAGGGGCCGGTTTCGGCCGCGTCGTTGCCGCAGAAGTGAAAATCTTCCGATAGCGGATCGCCGTTCGGCCATTTGCAGGTACGTTCCGTCAGTTCGACGAGCTGCAGATGCCGGGAGATCGGCACCACGACGTTCTCCGCGACTGGCCGGATGTAGTGGCGTGCCACAGGTTCGGCGTCGAACTGCGTCTGCAGCGCGGTTGCGCCGATCGACGTGGTGACATGGCGCACGGCACTTGCCGGGCGTGCCACCGATTTCTGCACCGTCGATCCCTGCACGGCCTTCTTCTGCCGCGCCGGGGTGGCGGTCGCGCGGCCCCGGCCCGACAGCTTCAAGCGATGCACCTTGCCGATGACCGCATTGCGGCTGACGCCACCGAGCTGGGCGGCGATCTGGCTGGCGCTCAGACCCTCCGACCAGAGTTTTCTAAGAAGTTCTACCCGCTCGTCAGTCCAGTTCATGAGACCGCGCTCCTGCTAAGCGTGCGGCAATCGGAATCCCTTCCCGACCCAGCACCACTGCTGGGGCAGACACCACATATATCTAGTGATTAGGTCCGCCGCACGAAATCTAGTTATTTCTCGTCTACAACTACCTTATGCGCTGACTCGGTGACAAGAGTCCCAAGTGCAACACGAATCGGTTTTTTCGGTTTTCCCCAACTTGCCCGGCCGCTTATGAGCCGGCGTCCTGCTGGAGGGCTTGTCGCGCGCCATACGCGACGTTTTCGTTGACTTCATGACCGAAAAACACCATAAGCCGCAAAGGCCGCCGCTTTGGCGGCTTTTTTGATTTTCCGGTTCCGGAGACGCATATAATGAGCGGTTCGGCGCTTTTCGAGACCTTTGCTCGCGCTCCCCTGGCTTTTGACCGAGGGGAGGGCACTTGGCTGATCACCGACACGGGTGAGCGATATCTCGATTTCGCTGGCGGCATCGCCGTGAATTCGCTGGGCCACGGCCATCCGCATCTGGTCGCGGCCCTCACCGAGCAGGCCGCCAAGCTCTGGCACGTCTCCAATCTCTATGAGATCCCCGGACAGAGCAGGCTGGGCGAGCGGCTGGCCGAGGCCACCTTCGCCGACAAGGTGTTCTTCACCAATTCCGGCGCCGAGGCGCTGGAATGCGCCATCAAGACGGCGCGGCGCTATCAATTCGTCAAGGGGCATCCCGAGCGCTTCCGCGTCATCACCTTCGAAGGCGCCTTCCACGGCCGCACACTGGCGACCATCGCGGCCGGCGGCCAGTACAAATATCTCGAAGGCTTCGGCCCAAAGGTCGAAGGTTTCGACCAAGTCGGCTTTGATGACATCGACGCCGCCGAAAAGGCGATCACACCCGAAACCGCCGCGATCCTGATCGAGCCTGTGCAAGGCGAGGGCGGTATTCGCCCGGTGCCGACGCAATCGCTGAAGCGGCTGCGGCAGCTCTGTGACCAGCACGGCCTGCTGTTGATCTACGACGAGGTCCAGTGCGGCATTGGCCGCACCGGAAAGCTGTTCGCGCATGAATGGTCAGGCGTCACGCCCGACATCATGGCCATCGCCAAGGGTATTGGCGGCGGATTCCCAATGGGCGCCTGTCTTGCCACCGACGAAGCGGCCGTCGGCATGACCGCAGGCGTGCACGGCACCACTTTCGGCGGCAATCCGCTGGCCATGGCTGTCGGCAACGCCGTGCTGGACGTGGTGCTGGAAGATGGCTTCCTTGAGGATGTCCAGCGCAAGGCGCTACTGATGAAGCAGGGATTGGCGGCCGTTGCCGACGAGTTTCCCGAGGTGATTGAAGGCATCAGGGGCGCCGGGCTGATGCTTGGCCTCAAATGCGCGATGCCCAACACCAAGGTGAACATGGCGCTGCGCGATCACCACCTGCTGGCGGTTCCTGCCGGCGACAACGTTATTCGCCTGTTGCCGCCGCTCACCGTCACCGATGCCGAGATCCACGAAGCGCTCGACCGCATCCGCGCCGGCGCCAAGCGGCTGTCTGACACCATCGCCGCGGCCGCCGCGAAGTAATCCCGGAACCATTCCTGATGTCACTTCGCCATTTCACCGATCTTTCCGCCGTTTCCGAAGGCGATCTGCGCTTTATGCTGGATGACGCGGTGGTGCGAAAGGCACGCCTCAAGTCAGGCGAGCGGACCAAGCCGCTCGAGGGCAAGGTGCTGGCCATGATCTTCGACAAGCCGTCGACGCGCACGCGCGTCTCCTTCGACGTCGGCATGCGCCAGCTTGGCGGCGAGACCATCATGCTGACCGGCACCGAGATGCAGCTCGGCCGCTCCGAAACCATCGCCGACACGGCCAAGGTGCTGTCGCGCTATGTCGATGCCATCATGATCCGCACCACATCGCATGAGCGTCTGATGGAGCTGACCGAGAACGCCACCATCCCGGTCATCAACGGGCTGACCGATGATACGCATCCATGCCAGCTGATGGCCGATATTATGACCTTCGAGGAGCATCGCGGTCCTGTCGCCGGCAAGACCATTGCCTGGACCGGCGACGGCAACAATGTGCTGCATTCGCTGCTGGAAGCTTCGGCACGGTTCCGCTTCAACCTCAATGTCGCCGTTCCGGAAGGCAGCGAGCCGGCGCAGAAGCATATCGACTGGTCGAAGGCGAATGGCGGCAAGCTGCATTTCACCCGTTCGCCCGAGGAAGCCGTCGACCAGGCCGACTGCATCGTCACCGACTGCTGGGTGTCGATGGGCCAGGAGCATCGCGCCCGCGGCCACAACGTGTTCTCGCCCTATCAGGTCAATGCGAAGCTGATGGCCCATGCCAAGCCGGATGCGCTGTTCATGCACTGCCTGCCGGCGCATCGCGGCGAGGAGGTGACCGACGAAGTCATCGACGGCCCGCATTCGGTGGTGTTCGACGAGGCTGAGAACCGGCTCCACGCCCAGAAGGCCGTGCTTGCCTGGTGCCTGGGCGCTTGATCTCCGGAGGTGTGATGCCTATCTGCGGCGCATCACGCAAAAACAGCGCGTTTCGACGCATGCTCCCGAGAGGGCGGCATGGCCGCGCCCCGGAGCATTGTCATGTTGGAAACCCATCAATTGTCTGAACATCAACCCAAGCTTGGTGAATTCGGCTACGCCGGCGACGACCATGTCGTGCCGTTCGAGGTCGGCCCGCTCGACGTGCGCGGACGCACTGTCCAACTCGGCCCGATGCTCGACGCCATTCTCACGCGCCACGATTATCCCGAGCCGGTCGCCCGCCTGCTGGCGGAAGCTTGTGTGCTGACCGTGCTGCTCGGCACCTCGCTCAAATTCGAGGGCAAGTTCATCCTGCAGACCCGCACGGATGGGCCGGTCGACATGCTGGTGGCGGATTTTTCCACGCCGTCGGCGTTGCGGGCCTATGCGCGCTTCGACGCCGATCGGCTTGAGGCTCTGGTTGCCGCCGGCGAGACGTCCCAGCAGACGCTGCTCGGCAGTGGCGTGTTGGCGCTGACCATCGACCAGGGCGCTCATACGCAGCGATATCAGGGCATCGTCCAGCTCGATGGCGAAACGCTGGAAGACGCGGCACGCACCTATTTCCGCCAGTCGGAGCAGATCCCGACCGATCTGCGGCTCTCGGTGGCCAAGCTGTTGACGCCCGGCGTCGGCGGCGCGCGCGAGCAATGGCGCGCCGGCGGTATCCTGGCGCAGTTCCTGCCGCAGTCGCCCGAGCGCATGCGCGTGCCGGACCTGCCGGGCGGTGACGGCGATCCGCGCGATGAAGGGCACGATCCCGTCGATAACTCCTGGCAGGAACTGCTGGCGCTGCTTGGCACGATCGAGCCGACCGAGCTGATCGACCCGACCATCGGGGCCGAGCGGTTGCTTTATCGGCTGTTCCACGAGCATGGCGTCCGCGTCTTCGGCGGTGTCCCGGTCGACGACCAGTGCTCATGCTCCAGGGACAGGATCCGCGGCATCCTCGAGGGTTTCTCGGCGCAGGAGATCAAGGACAGCACCGAGGATGGCGGCATCCATGTCGCCTGCGAATTCTGCTCGAAGCAGTACGACTTCGACCCGGCGGAGTTTGCAGCGGCCCAGTGACGGAGCTTCATTCTCCCCGTTTCACGGGGAGGTGAGGAGTGGTCCGCGCAGCGAACGAAAAGCCAATTGCTTGGCTTTTCGAACGATGAACGCCCGAAGGGCGGATGAGGTGCAGCGCGAACTTGGCGAATGACCGCGCGCATCCGCTGTAATGAAAGACAATCTCACCAGTCTGCCGCCGCCCCTCATTGCCCTGCCGGGCATTTCTCCCCGTATAGTGACGGGGAGAAAGACGCCGTCGCGGAAGATTTCGCCAATCGCCCGACTGTCCTAATTCACGGTCCGCCGCGTGCCCGGCAGGTCGAGTGAGAAGGCGGGGATGGCGATGTCGAACGTCTCACCTTGTTTGTTGCGCATGGTGTAGTGACCGACCATGATGCCGGGTGGCGTTGAGAGCGGGCAGCCGGATGTATATTGATAGCTGTCGCCGGGGTTTAGTTCAGGCTGGTCGCCGACCACGCCGGCGCCGCTGACCTCCTCGACCCGGCCAGTGCCGTCGGTGATGCGCCAGTAGCGTGACATCAGCTGCACGAACTCTTCCGACTGGTTGTCGATCGTAATCTGATAGCCCCAGACGTAACGGTTCTCGGAAGGCTCCGAGCGATCCTCCATATAGAACGGTCTGACCTGCACTTCGATGTTGCGCGTCACGGCGCTGTACATGAGCTACTCCAAAAACAATCTGGGAACTTTCGGGTTCTCGCCTAGCCTGGTCAATGGCGCGCATCCGATTCTTGCCAGCCTTGAAGGGCAGGTGCCGACAAACAATGTCATTTAAGTGACACATGACAATGATGGTGTGCGCTGGATTGTGCCGGGCGACTCATCGCTCTGTCGAACTGTTGGAAACGGCCGTCACGTGGCCGGTTTTTCTGGAGTGACCAGATCTCGATGGAACTGACGCTCATCGCCGCCCCACTTTCCGCCGCTCTTATCCTTTCAAATCTCGCGAGCATTCTGCTCGCCTCGCTCCAGCTGAAGCGGCGGAGCATTATCGCACCGCCCACCGGCATTGCGCCGGCGGTCTCGATCGTGGTGCCGGCGCGTGGCGTCGAGCCTTTCACCGAGGAGACGTTGGAGCGCGCCTTCTCGCTTGACTGGCCGCGCTATGAACTTGTCTTCTGCGTCGCCCATGCCGAGGATCCGGTGGTCGGGCTGATCAAGAATGCCATCGCCCGCTTTCCGGCGGTGCCTGCCAGGCTGCTTTTGGGCGACGATCGCATCAGCGGCAATCCCAAGCTCAACAATTGCGTCAAGGGCTGGGAAGCGGCACGCCATGACTGGGTCATCCTCGCCGATTCCAATGTCCTTATGCCCGAGGATTACATCCAGCACATGATGTCGGCATGGCGGCCGGGCACCGGCCTTGTCTGCTCGACGCCGATAGGCTCGCGGCCGGACGGATTTTGGGCCGAGGTCGAATGCGCCTTCCTCAACACGCTGCAGGCGCGCTGGCAGTATGCCGGCGAGGCGCTTGGCCTCGGCTTCGCCCAGGGCAAGAGCATGCTGTGGAACAAGCCCATGCTCGACGCCGATGGTGGCATCCGGGCGCTTGCGGCCGAGATCGCCGAGGACGCCGCCGCGACCAAGCTGGTGAACGGACTCGGACTGTGCGTCAATCTGGTCGCGGCGCCCTTCGAGCAGCCGCTTGGCCGGCGCTCGCTCAGTGAGATCTGGTCGCGCCAGGCCCGCTGGGCACGGCTGCGCCGCGTGACCTTCCCGCTGTTCTTCACCCCCGAAATCCTGACCGGCGTGGCGATACCGCTGGCGCTTGCACTGGTTGCCGCCGCCGCCGCCGGTTTCAGCCTGCCGCTGACCGCCATCGCCGTGCTGGCGGCTGCGTACCTTCCGGAATGCGCCTTGGCCTTTGCCAAGGGCTGGTACCTGTCCTGGCGCATGGTCCCCGCCATGATGGCGCGGGATTGTATCCTGCCGGCAATGTGGGTGCGGGGCTGGCTCGGCGGCGCTGTCGACTGGCGCGGCAATGCCATGACCATCCGCACCAAGGCGGCGGAGTTGGAAGAGACACCGTCGGGCGCGTGAAAGGATGCGGGCAGGCTGCCCGCCACCTGCCTATTTCGCCGATTTCAGCGCTTGCGCGATATCCTCGAGCAGATCGTCCGTATCCTCGAGGCCAACCGACAGCCGGAGCGTTCCCGGCCCGATACCGAGCTCGGCGCGCGCCTCGTCGGTCAGGTTCTTGTGCGTCGTCGTTGCAGGGTGGGTGATCAGGCTCTTGGCGTCGCCGAGATTGTTGGAGATCAGCACGATATCGAGAGCGTTCTGCAAGGCGAAGGCCGCCTGCTTGCCGCCCTTGACGTCAAGGCAGATCAGCGTCGAGCCGCCCGACATCTGCTTCTTGACGATATCAGCCTGCGGATGGTCGGCGCGGCCGGGATAGATGACGCGGGCGATCTGCGGCTGCTCGGCCAGGAAATCGGCGATCTTGCCGGCGCTTTCCGTCTGCTGGCGCACGCGCAGCGGCAGTGTCTCCAGACCTTTCAGCAGCGTCCAGGCGTTGAAGGGCGACAGGCTGGGGCCGGTGTGGCGGAAGTAGTCGTGCAGGTTCTCGTCGATCCACTTCTTGTCCGACAGGATGACACCGCCGAGGCAGCGCCCCTGGCCGTCAATGTGCTTGGTCGCCGAATAGACGACGATATGCGCACCGAGTTGCAGCGGCTTCTGCTGCAGCGGCGTGGCGAAGACATTGTCGACCACCAGCCGCGCGCCGATCGAATTCGCCAGCGAGGCGACAGCGGCGATGTCGACCACCTCCAGCGTCGGGTTGGTAGGGCTTTCCAGGAAGAACAGTTTGGTGTTGGGCCTGACCGCCTTTTCCCAGTTGGCGATATCCGTGCCGTCGACCAGCGTCGCCTCGATGCCGTATCTCGGCGCCAGCGTCTCGACGACCCAGCGGCAGGAGCCGAACAGCGCGCGCGCCGCCACGATGTGATCGCCGGCCTTGACGCTGCACAGAAGCGCAGCCGTCACAGCTGCCATGCCCGACGCCGTGGCGCGCGCATCCTCGGCACCTTCCAGCGCGCACATGCGCTTTTCGAACATGTCGACGGTGGGATTGGCGTAGCGCGAATAGATGAAGCCCGGTTCCTCGCCCTTGAAACGGGCTTCGGCGGCCTGCGCCGTTTCGTAGACATAGCCTTGGGTCAGGTAGATCGCCTCGGATGTCTCGCCGAAGCCGGAACGCAGGGTTCCGCTGTGCACGAGTGCGGTCTGAGGCTTCCAGTTGCGCTTCTTGGTGCTCATTGCTTTTGTTCCAGACACAAAAAAACCGGCCGCGAAAGTCGCAACCGGTCCATACGGCCTTGCGGCCCGACGGTCCTTTAGCGACTTGTTTAACGTGGCTGCAAGCCGACCGGCCAAATCACCACGGGATAACGACCCTTTAGACCCGCGCCACGCTTGCGTCAATTGCCGGCTTCATTAAGAGGTTTGTACCAAGCAGGTTCCGCAAAAGTGTTCCACGGTTTTGCGGTAAGAACCTGCGACAAGAGAAGCGCCCGGCTAAGGAGCATAGCCTTGCGGCAGACAGGCATTCTTCCCGATCAGGACATTTCGGCGCTGTTCCAGTCCGGCGCGCTGAAGTCGTCGCGCGCGCTTGACGCCGACCAGATCCAGCCGGCCAGTCTTGATCTCAGGCTCGGCGACAAGGCCTGGCGAGTGCGAGCCTCCTTCCTGCCGGGTCCCAATCACAAGGTCTCGGAAAAGCTCGACCGGCTGAAGCTGCACGAGATCAGCCTTGTTGAAGGCGCCGTGCTGGAAACTGGTTGCGTCTACATTTTGCCGCTGCTCGAAAGCCTGGCGCTTCCGGCGGAGATTTCGGCCTCGGCCAATCCCAAGAGCTCGACCGGGCGGCTCGACATCTTCACGCGGGTGATGACCGATCGTGGCCACGAGTTCGACAAGATCGCCGCCGGCTACAATGGCCCGCTCTATCTCGAAGTCAGCCCGCGCACTTTTCCGATCGTCGTGCGCACCGGTTCACGTCTTTCGCAGATCCGCTTTCGCACCGGTAACGCGCTGCTGTCGGAAGCCGAGTTGCTTCAATTGCACCGCGCCGAGATGCTGGTCGCCACGGAGCCGCCAAATATTTCCGGCGGCGGCATCGCGCTGTCGATCGACCTCAACGGCGACAAGGACGGTCTGGTCGGCTATCGCGGCAAGCATCACACTGGTCTTGTCGATGTCGACAAGCGCGCCGCGCAGGACGTCGTCGATTTCTGGGAGCCGATCCACAAGAGCGGCGCCGGCGAACTGGTGCTCGATCCCGACGAGTTCTACATCCTCGTCAGCCAGGAGGCGGTGCATGTGCCGCCGCTCTATGCCGCCGAGATGACGCCGTTCGATCCGCTGGTCGGCGAATTCCGCGTCCACTATGCCGGCTTCTTCGATCCGGGCTTCGGTCATTCCGCCGCCGGCGGCACCGGCAGCCGGGCGGTGCTGGAAGTGCGCAGCCACGAAGTGCCGTTTATCCTCGACCACGGCCAGATCGTCGGCCGGCTGGTCTACGAGCATATGCTGAAGCGGCCTCAGGCCCTCTACGGCACCGATCTCGGCTCCAATTACCAGGCGCAGGGCCTGAAACTGTCCAAGCATTTTCGCGCCGCGCGCCGATCCTGAACTTGTCGGTTGAAGAGGCCGCATTGGCCGTTTAGCGCTTCAAAGCGCCTTCACTACCACCTTCACGGGCTGCTCGATTTCAAGCGGATTGCGCAGCGGCAGCCCGAAATCCCTGGCTTCGATCTCGAAGACGTCGCCGGCCTCGGTCTTGATGCCGTCGGCGAAGGACAGCGTCGCCGTGCCAAACATGTGCACATGTACGTCGCCAGGTTGGCGGAAGGCCGAGTATTTGAAGTGATGGTGTTCGAGATTGGCGATGGTGTGCGACATGTTCGCCTCGCCTGACAGGAACGGCTTTTCCCACAATACCGCGCCATTGCGATAAATGCGCGAGGAACCCCTGATATCGGCAGGCAGGTCGCCGATGAGGATCTCCGGGCCGAACGAGGCATTGCGCAGCTTGGAATGGGCGAGGAACAGATAGTTCACCCGCTCGGTGACGTGATCGGAAAACTCGTTCGACAGCGTGAAGCCGATACGGAATGGCGCGCCGTCATCGCCGATGACGTAGATGCCGGCCACTTCCGGCTCCTCGCCGGCATCCTTGGCGAAGGCGGGTGACAGCAGTGCCGCGCCCGGCGCCACCGCCATCGTGCCGTTACCCTTGTAGAACCATTCCGGCTGCACGCCGGTCTGGCCTTTCGCCGGCTTGCCGCCCTCCAGCCCCATGCGGAACATCTTCATGGAGTCGGTCAGCTGTTCCTCGCCGTCGGCACTAAGCTTCTTGTGCATGGAATCGCGGGTCGCGGCCGAGCCGAGATGCGTCAGCCCGGTTCCGGTCAGGTGCAGATGCGCCGGGTCGGGATGGTTGATCGGCGACAAGAGCCGTCCCTTCTTGTAGGCGGCGTCGAGATCGACCGTTTCGCCATACCCTTTGCGTTCGATCAGCGCGATGAGGCCGACGCCCGTGCGGGCGGCCTCCATCGCCAGCGAATAGACGCTGCGGGCGCCGTTGATGACCCGGGTCTTGCCGCCGGTACGGGCGACGACGCGGATGGTTTCGGCGTCGTCGAGGATCTGGGAGATCAGCATGATGTATCCTCTCTCGATTGTCTTGGCCTGACCTGCCCATGCGGCAAACCTGACCCGGCGCGGCTCGGACCTTGTCCGTGCCACGGGTTAAATTCTCTGTCCGGATTGCTCTCGCGGGGCTTGATCCCTCAGGGAACTTCGGGGCCGGTAGGTCGCCGGCGTGCCGCGATGTGACCCGTATGCCTTCCTGCTTCCTCGGGCCTCAACCCTTGTTCTTGTTGTAGACGTCGAAGATCACGGCGCCGAGCAGCACCAGGCCCTTGACCACCTGCTGCCAGTCGACATTGACGCCCATGATCGACATGCCGTTGTTCATCACGCCCATGATGAAGCCGCCGACCACGGCGCCGATGACCTGGCCGACGCCGCCCATCGCCGAGGCGCCGCCGATGAACACGGCAGCGATAACGTCGAGCTCCGAGCCCAGACCCGCCGCCGGCACGGCCTGCCCGAGGCGCGCCGCGATGATCAGGCCCCCGAGCGCCGACAGCACGCCCATATTGATGAACACCAGCAGCGTCAGTCGCTCGGTGTTGATGCCCGACAGCTGCGCCGCCTTGGGGTTGCCGCCCATCGCGTAGATGCGGCGGCCGATGGTCATACGCTTGGTGACGAAGACGAACAGCGAGATCAGCACGCCCATGACGAGCAGCACCACCGGCAGGCCCCTGTAGCTGGCGAACTCATAGACCAGGAACAGCGCCAACGCGCTGGCGACCAGCGTCTTTATGACGAACAGGGGGAAGGGTTCGGCCTCATAGCCATGGCGCTCGCGCTTGCGCCGGGTGCGGAGCCCGAAATAGGCATAGGCCACCACGGCGATCAGGCCGAGCACGATCGTTGTCATGTGCAGCGTCAGGCCGCTGCCCATGATGGTCTTGCCGGCGGCATTCACCGTTGGCGGGATCAGCGTCAGCGGGCCGATCACGTCCGGGATGAAGCCGGAGCTGAGCATTTTGAAGTCGTCCGGGAGCGGACCGACCGAGGAGCCGCCGCCCAGCAGCGCCTGGCAGATGCCACGGAAGATCAGCATGCCGGCTAGCGTGACGATGAAGCTCGGTATCCGGTGATAGGCGATCCAATAGCCTTGCGCCGCGCCGATCAGGCCGCCCACGATCAGGCAGACGATCGAAACCACCAGCGGATTGCTGAGCGGCCCGAGTTGCCAGATGACCATCATGTTTGCCGCCAGCGCGCCGATAAAACCGGCGACCGATCCGACGCTGAGGTCGATATAGCCGGAAACAATGACCAGCAGCATGCCCAGTGCCATTACGATGATGAAGGAGTTCTGCTGCACCAGATTGCTGAGGTTCACCGGCTTGAACAGTGTTCCTGACGTGGTGAACTGGAAGAACAGCATGATGACGATCAGCGCGATGATTAGACCGTACTCGCGCAGGTTCGTCGTCAGCGCCGAGACGGCGATGCGTGGACGCTGTTCTTCGGCTACGTTGCCCTGCGGGGCGGGCGCGCTTTCGGTGCTCATGCTGCTTTTCCTTCTCCCCGAACGATGGCGCGCATTATTTTTTCCTGGCTTGCTTCCGCCGCCGGCATTTCGCTGACCATGCGCCCTTCGTTCATGACGTAGATGCGGTCGGTGATCCCCAGGAGTTCCGGCATTTCAGATGAGATGACCACGATCGCCTTACCCTCCGAGGCGAGGCGCGCGATGATCGTATAGATTTCGTATTTGGCGCCAACATCGATGCCGCGGGTCGGCTCGTCGAGGATAAGCACTTCCGGGTCGGCAAACAGCCATTTCGACAGCACCACCTTCTGCTGGTTGCCGCCCGAAAGGTTGCCGGTCAACTGATAGACGCTGGACGCGCGGATATTGGTCTTCTTGCGATAGTCGTTGGCAACGGCGAGCTCGCGCAAATCGTCGATCACGCTGTGGCGCGACACGCCGCCGAGATTGGCCAGCGTGATGTTGTGCTTGATATGGTCGATGAGGTTGAGACCGTAGGTCTTGCGGTCCTCCGTCACGTAGGCGATGCCGTGTTGGACCGCCTTGCTGACCGATGAGACATCGATCGGCTTGCCCTTGAGCAGCACCTCGCCGCTGATGCGGCGGCCATAGGAGCGGCCGAACAGGCTCATGGCGAATTCGGTGCGGCCGGCGCCCATCAGCCCGGCAATGCCGACCACCTCGCCCTTGCGCACGTTGATGTCGATGCCCTTGATCACCTGCCGCTCGGCATGGATCGGGTGATAGACCGACCAGTTCTTCACTTCGAACACGACCTCGCCGATCTTGGGCTCGCGTGGCGGATAGCGGTCGTCGAGCGAGCGGCCGACCATCGAGGTGATGATGCGGTCTTCGCTGATATCTTTCTTGGCCAGCGTCTCGATGGTACGCCCGTCACGGATGACGGTCACCTTGTCTGCGACCCGGTTAATCTCGTTCAGCTTATGCGAGATCAGGATCGACGTCATGCCTTGCCGCTTGAATTCGAGCAGCAGGTCGAGCAGCGCCTGGCTGTCTTTCTCGCTGAGTGACGCCGTCGGCTCGTCGAGGATCAGGAGCTTGACTTCCTTGCTGAGCGCCTTGGCGATTTCGACCAGTTGCTGCTTGCCGACGCCGATATTGGTGATCAGTGTCTTGGGATCCTCCCTGAGGCCCACCTTCTTCAACAGCGCACTGGTGCGCTCCTCGTTGGCATCCCAGTCGATGACGCCGAATTTCGCGTGCTCGTTGCCGAGGAAAATGTTTTCGGCGATCGACAGCATCGGCACCAGCGCAAGCTCCTGGTGGATGATGACGATGCCCTTGTGCTCGCTGTCCTGGATGCCCTTGAACTGGCATTCCTGGCCTTGAAAGATGATCTGGCCGTCATAGGTGCCGGAGGGATAGACGCCGGACAACACCTTCATCAGCGTCGATTTGCCGGCGCCATTCTCGCCGACCACCGCGTGGATCTCGCCTTCCTCGACGCTGAGGTTGACGTTCGACAGCGCCTTCACGCCGGGGAACGTCTTGGTGATGTCGCGCATCTCCAAAATCGTCGTCATCAGGGCAAGCTCCTAGACGTTCTTGTTTTTACGCAATCCTGAAGGAAAACCGCTACGCACTTTTCCTGGAATTGCTCTAGGCCGGCAGAAACAATACCGGGGTCGCTTGTGAACGGAAAGGGGCCCTGCATTGCGCAGGACCCCTGTCTTTGTAACCGCGATTACTTCAGGTCTTCGGCCTTGATGTAGCCGGAGTCGACGACCAGCTTCTGGTAGTTCGACTTGTCGACTTCATGCGGCGTCAACAGGATCGACGGAACGACCTTGACGTCGTTATTGTAGGTCTTTTCGTCGAGGCCGTCGGGCTTGCCGCCCGAGAGCACCTTGTCGACCAGCTGGACAGTGGCCTTGGCGAGGTCACGGGTGTCCTTGAATACGGTCGAGTACTGTTCGCCCGTGATGATCAGTTTGACCGAGGCGGTCTCGGCGTCCTGACCGGTCACGATCGGCCAGGGCTGTGCTTCCGTGCCGTAGCCGACGGCGCGCAGCGAGGCGGTGATGCCGCGCGACAGGCCATCATAGGGCGACAGAACGCCATCGACGCGGCTGCCGTCCGAGTAGTTCGCCGAGAGCAGGTTGTCCATGCGCGCCTGGGCGGTGGCCGCCAGCCAACGCAGAGTGCCGACCTTGTCCATGCCGGTCTGGCCGGACTTGATCTTGATCGAGCCGTCGTCGATCAGCGGCTTCAGGACGGAAATCGCGCCATTGTAGAAGAAGAAGGCGTTGTTGTCGTCCGGCGAGCCGCCGAACAGTTCGACGTTCCAAGGCTTGGTGTTCGGGAAGCGCTCCTTGAGGCCCTTGACCAGTGAATTGGCCTGGATCACGCCGACGCCGAAATTGTCGAAGGTGGTGTAGTAGTCGACATTCTTGGTCTTCTTGATCAGGCGGTCATAGGCGACGACGACGACGCCTGCGTCAGCGGCCTTCTGCAGCGCGTCCGACAAAGTGGTTCCGTCGATCGAGGCGATGATCAGCGCCTTCGGGCCCTTGGTGATTTCGTTTTCCAGCTGGCTGAGCTGGTTGGGGATGTCGTCCTGCGCGTACTGCAGGTCGACAGTGTAGCCGAGAGCCTCGAGCTGGGACTTGACGGCATCGCCGTCATTGATCCAGCGCTGCGAGGTCTTGGTGGGCATCAGCACGCCGACCAGGCCTTTGTCGGCTGCGTAGGCGGTGGCCGACATGGCCGCGATGCTGACCGCCAAGGCGGCGACTAACGTCTTGATGATTTTCACTTAACTCTCCCTGGTTGATGGACGCGGCACCCCGGGGGTCGCGGCCCGCGCAATCGTGCAGAAGCGCCAAGGCACTGCTGCCGTCATATCGATCTCCGGTATCCTCCCATGGCTCCGAAACACTGGTTTCAATCGATACGATTTTTATCGTCAAAGATCGCAGGTCTTGGAACGCATGAAGGTTGGGTCCCTTTGCCATAACTGTCAAATGCGATCTTTGATGATTGCTATATCGAAACCGGTATATGTTCTGGATTGAGACCAGCGCCGCCGATTTGCCGGCGGAGCAGGGGCCGGAGGCAAGGGGAAGTCATGGCGGCGTTGCGGAATCCAGGTGGAATTTCAGGTGGTTACGACGAGACGCCAGGCGATGGCGAGACCCTGCTGCGCAGCGGTCTCAGCCTGCGCCATATGCGCATGATCGTTGCCCTCGACGACCATGGAAGGGTAAGCGCGGCAGCGCAGGTCATGAACATCTCGCAGCCAGCGGCGTCGCGCATGATCGCCGAGATGGAAGCGGTGCTCGATGTAAAGCTGTGCGAGAGGCTGCCGCGCGGCATCACGCTGACGCCCTACGGCAAGGCGCTGGCGAGGCGCGCCCGCTCGATCCTGCTCGAGATGCGTGAGGTCGACCGCGAGATATCCGAGCTCAAGGCAGGCAAGGGCGGCTCCGTGTTCCTGGGCGCGGTGACGGCGCCGGCGATCGAACTGGCCGTGCCGGCGATCCGCGAAATACGGCGCATCTATCCACGCATCGAGATCACCATACAGGTCGAGACCTCCAACGTGCTGGCGCGCGAACTGATAGCCACGCGCCATGATTTCATCATCGCGCGCATCCCCGACGATCTTAATCCGCGGCTGTTCGAATCCCGTGTGATCGGCGTCGAGAAGGCGTGTCTGATCGTGCGCCGTGGCCACCCGCTCACCAAGGGCAAGGCGGTTGGGCTGGCGGAGACCGCCGCCTATGACTGGGTCTTCCAGTCGGGCGGCTCGCCGCTGCGGCAAGCCATGGAAAGCAACTTTCTGAACCGCGACATCGCATTGCCGGATCGCATCCTCAACACCAGCTCGCTGCTGCTCACCCTGGTCATGGTCGCGCAATCGGATGCCATCGCCCCGGTGTCGGTGCAGGTGGCGAAATTCATCCAGAATCCCGACGGGCTGGCCGGCGCCATCGACGTGGTCCAGACCGAATTCGACATCGAGGTCAGGCCCTACAGCCTGATCACGGTGAAGAACCGCGTGCTATCGCCGGCAGCCAAGATGCTGCACGATTTCATTCTGCGAGAGGTCGGATGACGGCTGGAGCGGGTAGCGGGAATCGAACCCGCGCGTTCAGCTTGGGAAGCTGGGCGTGATGCCTATATTTCAGTCGCTTAGCTGTAAAACAGGTCGATTTTCGACCAGAAATTATCTAATGAAATCAATGACACTGTAAAACCGTTGAGCGCCGTCCCCGTGTCATCGCCCATGCCCAACTTGGTCGGCAGAGCGCTATTCAGCCCACGGTCCGCCCGGCGGCCACAGGCCGGTGTGAGGTCCTTCATTCAGAAGCGGTGCCAAGAATACCCGCAGGCCATCGATGATGGTAGCGAAGTCGTCGGGCGCCGCCATCACACGCTCCCGCGTCAGGAAAGTCCGCCACTGACCGCTCTTTGCTGTTGCGAAGGCAACGCTCAGTCCTGTCGGTATCTCGGCCGGCCAGGCCGTTTGGCGTCGCTCGAACGTTCGTCTGAGCGCCGAGGACAGACGCTCCCCTTGAAGCTGAAGGTCCTCGCGATCATCCACAGGTCGTAGAAGTCCTTCATGCGGCTTTTGGCGACGCCCAGGCTTGCCAGGGCCTCAAATTTTTCCGCAACGACCGTCTCTGGCGGGTAGGCGCGAAGGCGGGGCGGCGGCGAGTCGAGCAGGGTAGGGTATTCAAGCTCGATTGGGGCCGGCGTCACCACGTCGCCGAAGCCGACGTCGACCTGGATGGGCACGCGCGCGCCGGCATCGTCGCGGCAGTGCTGACACGAACGCCGGCATACTCCGCCTCATAGCGGATCGGCTCGGCCGTAAGTCCAGCAACGTCGAACTTGACACCGTCATTCTGCACAGGTGTCGAGCAGATAGTTTGGAAACACTCGACCATTGTGGCGACACCCGCATCGCCGCTTCCGAGAAGATCCAGGTCGCGCGTAGGGCGGGAGGGGTTGTCGAGCCAGGCCGCAAACAGCATCGCGCCCTTCAGGAGAAAGCGCTCGCGTTCGGCAGATATGCTGAGTCTGTAGAGGAGCCGCTCGAGCGCATACCGTGTCAGTAGCAGCTGGAAGTCGGACCGCTCCTCGCGAGCGCGGTCGAGCAGACGGGCTCTGACCGAGGCGCCAACGTTGCGAAGCTCACGCGCCATCGGCGACCATTGCCTCGACATATGGGCGCGTCACCGACCAGACCCGGCCAGACTGGGCGAATTTCCACAGTTGATCCGGCGTGACCTGTCGCGTCCAGGGTCCTTCTCGGAGCCCCTCGAGCGCGATGTCGAGCCCGATCTTGTTGCGGTAGCGAAAGCAGTCCACGATGGCTTTCGCGGGTTCGAACACCGGCACGTCGATGCCTTCGGTGCGGTGCCGTGTGATGCCTTCCGTAGCGCACGACCGCTGAAGCGGACAAAACGGATGGGCGGATAATCGACTTTCGGTTTCCAGCCCGTTCGATCAATGGCCATCCAGATGGTTGAGGGCATCTGCAGTGTCAGATCGTGGAATTGCAGCGCTGAGGTGAGGCAAACCACGCCTTTGGGAACCAGCGCCGAAGCTTCAGCGATTGAGCGACGCGCATCTGGCATGGCTTCCGCCAGTTGGTAGAGGCCACGCGCGGGCCGCACGACCTCGCCCTCGCGAACCAGGCGGGCCATTGTCTCTGGACTTACTCCCGCTATGGTCAGGTCGCGCAGACGATCAGGCGGTCTCTGAGCGCGATTTCGACGCGGCCCGCTTGCGAGGCGTTCCAATCGATGGTCGATTGCAGTAGGGCAATAAAGGATCGATATATACTTATGTAATTTATGCGCGTTGACTGAGTTATCTCTAAGCGTCCCCGTTATGTTCTCGCTATATATAAGACATACATGATCTTATGTAGATGAAGCGAGAAATAAAATGAATACACCTACGGGTCGTCCAAATGCGAATACAAAAATCGCGAAATTCATAGATGGCCGCATCGACCAGCTGAAGGGCAGGAAAAGCCAGAAAGACGTCGCTGTCGAAGCTGGGTTCACCAACGTCAATGTCCTCTCGATGATGAAGTCGGGCGTCACCAAAATTCCGTTCGACCGCGTTCCCGGATTGGCGAAAGCGCTGGAGTGCGACCCTGCGAGACTTTTCCTCCTGGCGCTCGAGCAGCATTTTGAAAGCAGCGCGTTGGTGGCGATCAAGCAGATATTCGGAACTGTTGTGAGCGAGAACGAGGTGTCCTGGATTGAGGCGCTTCGCAAAGCGTCCGACAACACTGATCCTCCCTTAACTGCGAAGCGGGCAAAGATCTTGCGCGCAATTTTTGGGAAGATTGGACCATACCCTGGTCAATGACAGCTGCCGTGTGAGCAATCTAACGAAGCTTGGGTCGAAACCTCGCCTGACGGCGGTCGCTCCCACGCTGTTGACGATGTGTCGGGCGACGGGAGGTGGATGTCGGTGTCCTTGGCATTCGAACCTATTGAGAACCGTGGCGCCGACGATCACAGGTGCCACGGTTGCTCCGGTGTGACGCGCACCCGGTTTTCGGGGAACCAATCGACTTTATTTGCGAGACTGGATGAACCCCATAGATGGAAGTCCTAGGTTTTCCATGGTGAGATCTAGGGGATGCCTTTTGTTGCCGGAGCAAAAATATCGCCAATGCTCCGCTCCTTGTGGGAGGAGAGATTCGCCTCCATCAATATTTTCGGCCGGGAGGCTGGATTGAGCGTGTTCTCGGGGTTCTGGGTATCAAAAACTGGAGAACACCTATGGAAGCACACACGCCCCGCCCAATCAGCAGAT
This sequence comes from Mesorhizobium sp. PAMC28654, assembly GCF_020616515.1. Lineage (GTDB taxonomy): Bacteria > Pseudomonadota > Alphaproteobacteria > Rhizobiales > Rhizobiaceae > Mesorhizobium. The sequence continues at coordinate 2,835,329 of NZ_CP085135.1, read as the reverse complement.
CGGCGGTGGAGGCCTTGCTGCTCCATCTGCCTCTGCTGGGAGCCGACTACAGCAGTGCCGACTTCGATGCGGATCTATTCAGCCTGATCGACCCTCGAAAGATGCGAAAGGCCATGAGGACGGTTTCGGATGTGATGGAGCGGGACCGTCGCTCCCGTCAGGATCCCGTCCTAGCTACATTCGACGAGATTACCTACGAGGTCTGGGTCAGCGAGACGCCGGATATGGAGGTTGACTGCGAGGACGAAAACGGCAAGCTGGAGTTCGTGGTGGGGCCTTACGGTTATACCGCCCGCGACGGTAGTTTCGTTGAGTCCCCACGCCTCGATCCCATCCCCGAATACACGAGGAACACTGATGACGCGATCGAGTTCAAGGCTAGCGTCTTCCAGTCATTTCTTCGACTGTCTGTCACCGAGGTCGACGGGCAGTGGGGCAGTGACTACAGAGCAGCCCTGCTGTCTCCGTCCGGAGACGTAGTCCACGATCATCTGACAGGCGCATTGCCACATGCCATCATTGGAGCGGTGCTTGGCGCACTGCTGAGCGGATGGACCCGCCCACTGGCTTCATACGAGCTGATAGACGAATAACGAGAGGCATCTATGTTCGAACCTTGGATCGGGGATAATTATAGCGAGCCGGACAATCTGATCGGCGAAAGCGGGTGCTTGTCGTTGGCGAGTCGCACTACTCGGCAGAGCACGAGGTCGGAAGCACTGTTCCCGACATGACTGTCTTCACGATGAACAATTACCGCTCAATCCGACAGGACAATCGGCCGCTTTCGCCTGGAAAACGAGAAGCTTGGACGAGAACGCTGGACAACGTGGCCTGGGCCGTGTCGGGGAAGGGCCCGCAGGAACTAGCAAATCAGGGAAAGCGTGGTGAGTTCGACATCTGGAACCAGCTTGGCTTTTACAACTACATACCGGTCGTCCTGGCAAATGCCCCGCAAACAAAGCGGCCTGATCGCGAGTTGTTCTCGGCGGGTAAGGTGCCGTTCGAGCAGGTAATCGAGAAACACAAGCCGCAGATCCTGATTGTCTGCGGGTTCCAGTTGTTCCCCTGGCTGATCAGAAACCACTATCCGGAATACAAAGACGATCCTTGGACGTTCGAAGGCGATTGGATCGATATCCCCCGTGAGGGACCCATCCGGGCCGTTCGGATGAAGCACCCTGCGATCGGTTTCTCCCACAAGAAATGGCACCAGGTAATACGGCGGGCCACCTCATCCGAGTTAGGTTGACAAACGTCAACTTGACTGCCTGATCGCGGACGAACCGCAACCAATTGTGTCAACCAGAAAGCGTGCGTTCTCTTAGAGTCTGACTCATAATGTTTCTGATTGATATCATTGGTTTGCGATCCGCCGTGTCATGAGTTGAACGGATGCGAGGAGCAGCCAGGCGGTGGAGCTTTCGATGGTCTCCTCGAAGTCCTTGGACAGGCGGCGGTTGCGGCCGAACCAGGCGAAAGTTCGCTCGACCACCCACCGGCGCGGCAGCAGGACGAAGCCTTTTGCGGCGTCGGATCGCTTGATGATTTCGAGGGTCCAGCCACCTTTTCCCCTGAGCGCGGTCTGGAGTTTTTCACCGGCGTAGCCGCCATCGGCGAAGACGTGGCGCAGCCAGGGGAAGCTTTCCCGAATGGAAGCCAGAACCTCGGGGGCGCCGTCTCGGTCCTGGATGTCAGCGGTATGGACGATCGCCGCGACCAGCAGGCCCAAGGTGTCGGTCAGGATATGGCGCTTTCGGCCTTTGATCTTCTTGCCCGCATCGTAGCCGCAAAGCCCGCCGCTTTCAGTGGTTTTCACGCTTTGGCTGTCGATTACGCCGGCGCTGGGCGACGCCTCCCGACCTGCGGCGACACGCACGGCCATCAGCAGCAGGTGGTTGATCGTGGTCCAAAGGCCGCTGTCGCGCCAAGCGTAGAAATAGCGCTGCACGGTCGATACCGGCGGCAAGTCCCTGGGCAGCATTCGCCAAGGCAGACCGCTACGCAGCACATAAAACACGCCCTCCATGATAGACCGCTGCGACCATTTCGGCGGCCGGCCAAGCGCCGAGCGAGGCGGAAGCAGCGGTCCCAGAACCATCCATTCCGCGTCCGTCAAATCACTTGAATAACGTAGTCCCTTTCGGGCATGCTTGGCGCGGGTGATATCAGTCCACATGGGATGCTCCGTCGAGGCTTCGCAACTCCGACTGAATCACAAGTCATTGATATCACCCAACTTCTTTTTGGGTCAGACACTTAGGCAGGTAAGAGAACGCTTTACGCTAAGTTTACCTTAAGTTGACAGAAACCGTCGAAATTCCGTTTATTGGGAAGTTGTCAACCAGGGCAGGATCCCAGGAATCGTGGAACGTAGGAGAAGGCTACGCTGTGGGGGCAGAAGTTAAGGTGCTCGGGCATTGGGATCTTCGATGCTACGGGAAATCTATTTTTCGTCTTTCCGAATTCCAAGCCCGCTAATCTACTAAGGCTCTGACAGGCCACACTTAAATGCATGAGTTTACGTGGGCCGAATGCATATGCTCGAGAGACATGCGGAGACCTGGGTGCAACGACTTCAGCCATCGTTTCCCCGGTAGGAGTTGGGGGTGCTGCGATCTGTGCCCGACGGATCTCTCATTCGATGTCGTTCTATACGACCGTTTATCTACGGCGCTCGTCTTTGAGGATCTGCAGAAGTCGATGAACTAACCGATGTCTTGGAGATCAACGAGGTGTCGCAAGGGGCATCAGGTCTCAGTGTGCGGAATTCGCTCACCACGCTGTCAGGGGCGACCGTCAGACAGCGCCGTGGTGTTGTGCAACAGGAACTGCAGCCCGGTGATCGAGCCCTCCAGTGAACTCGCCTGCCGACGTTAGCGTCGATCGTGCAGATCTGGCGAAGATTGCGAGCATGCCGGTGGCATCTGCGCCCATATCGTCACGCAAAAGCGCGGGCACGAAGTGTTAGGACCCATTGACCAGTTCAACTCCAGCCGTGAACGTCATCGTTTGGGACACTGGCCTGCTGCCGGTTCCATGGACACCGAGTTAAGGTGTTGAAGATGGAACCGGAGTTTTCCCATGGAGAGAAGAAAGTTCAGCCGCGAGTTCAAGCTTGAGGCTGTGAGGCTGGTGAAGGAACGAGGTGTTGCGGTCGCGCAGGCGGCTCGGGATCTGGACCTGCACGAGAATGTGCTGCGCAAATGGATACGTGATCTATCGGCCGATCCGCAGCATTCGTTTCCCGGCCACGGCCAAATGAAGCCGGAGCAGCTCGAGATCGACAAGCTGCGTCGCGAAGTGGCCAAGCTCAAGGCGGAGCGCGACATCCTAAAAAAGACCGCAGCCTACTTCGCGAGGGAAGTGACATGAGGTTCGCTTTCATCGCGAAACACCGGAGCATCTGGCCGGTGGCATGGCTGTGCAGTGCACTGGATGTGTCCCGTTCCGGCTTCCATGCCTGGCTCAACCGAAGCCCCAGCGCCCGGTCCCAGTATGATGAGGCTCTTCTTGTCGAGATAGACCGAAGCTTCAAGAGCAGCGACCGCACCTACGGCACACGCCGGGTCTGGCACGATGTCCTGGCGGAGGGGCTCTTTTGTGGCCTGCATCGCATCGAACGGCTGATGCGGGAGAACGGCCTGAGAGCCCTGCCACGTCGGCGTGGCCTGCCGAAGGATGCTGGGGAGCGGCTGGTCGCGTCAGTATCGCAGAACATGCTCGACCGTGCCTTCGAGGCATAGGCGCCGAACCAGAAGTGGGTGGCCGACTTCACCTATATCTGGACCGCGGAAGGTTGGCTCTACGTCGCCGCAGTAGTCGACCTGTTCTCGCGCCGCGTCGTCGGCTGGTCGATGAAGGCCGAGATGACGGCCCAGCTCGTCACCGACGCCCTCATCATGGCGATCTGGAGGAGAGGCAAGCCCGACAGTCTGCTGCATCATTCCGATCAGGGCAGTCAATATACGAGCGAGCAGTTCCAGCGGCTGATGGCCGACCATGGCATCACCTGCTCAATGAGCAGGTCCGGCAACGTCTGGGACAATGCAGCGATGGAGAGCTTCTTCTCGTCGCTCAAAACCGAGAGGACGGCCCGCAAGGTCTACAGGACGAGGGACGCAGCCAGGGCGGACGTGTTCGACTACATCGAGCGCTTCTACAATCCCAAGCGGCGCCACTCGACGCTGGGTTATCTCAGCCCAGTTGAGTTCGAGGAAATAGCGATGTTAGCTTAAGTGCCTGTCCACTGAACCGGCAGCAGGCCACACCTCGTTTCCCCATTCCTCCTCCCTCTAGCCGAAGAATTTGTGGTTCATTGATAATGTCAGGTGACGACCAGCCCAAACCGAGTTCCTCTAGGACTTTTTCGGTCGATGTTGTGATGCAACACATGCGTATCCATCATCCAGGTTGTCCTAAGAAGACGTGTCTCACGATAACTGCACGGGTGAGCGCCAGAGATTGGAAAGGCCTGAAACTGGGTGCTGCAATCGGCATCGAATTGCAGAAACATATCCGGCATTCTTTTACCGACTACGACGATCTGCTCCGATCCAAGATGATGACTCGCGAGGAGGCGCGGACTTTCATTGCGCCGCACGTTGAGGAGGTTCTTCGAGCTTGGAAAAGACCTGCGCTGAAGCTCCGATTGGTGCATCGGCAGGGAGATGTCTGAGCTACGCAAGTGTCTATTGGCTGGTTGCAACGTCGTCATGCCAGCCGACCCCGACGTCTACGCGACCGCGTGATGAAGCACTGCTTCGTCCAGAGCCGACCAGCGCGGCTGGCACCCCGGCCGAGCGTTCTCAGGGTCTGCCGGTAGCATTTTCGATGGTAACCTGAACCATTCCGTGTATGGAAATCCTACCGCTGCGAGATAGTTAGGGCCATGCGATTTCTTTCCAACGGTCCTTCGATCCCAGATGATCTGCTGATAGCGCGCGACGCGGGCGACGTTATTTTCTTTTGCGGAGCTGGCGTATCTCGACATCGCGCCGGTCTACCTGATTTTCTCAAACTCGGCGGCGATGTGATCGACCTGCTCGGCGCCGGCGAGAAGAGTCTCGCCCGTAAGCTATTTCAGCGCATTCGCGAAATCGGCCCAATGGATGGCGTCGGAGGGCTTGTTGCTACCGACCGCATCTTCAGCTTGCTCGAACGTGAGTTCGAGCAGAAGGACGTCCAGGCGGCGGTCGCGCGCGCGATACGTCCTGCTGATGGCGCCGACCTGAGCGCCCACCGCACCTTGATAGACCTGTCCCGCGGAAGGGATGGCACAGTGCGGTTAGTCACGACCAATTTCGACCGGCTGTTCGAGCAATCCGTCGATGGGATCGCCTGCTCGGGGCCGCCGATGCTGCCTAATCCGCGCAGCGCGTCCTTCGAGGGGATCATTCATCTCCACGGCCGCGTCAATGCCGACTACACCGGGCCGAGTGACGAGGAGTTTATCGTCTCGAGCGCAGATTTCGGTCGCGCCTATTTGTCCGATGGCTGGGCGACGCGGTTCATGCAGTCGCTGCTTGCACGTTTCCAGATCGTCTTCGTCGGCTATGCCGCCGACGATCCGCCCGTCCAGTATTTGCTCGAGGCACTCAACCTGCACGCCGGCAATCGCAGTCGGCTATTCGCATTTCAGCCGGGTAGCAACATCGATGACGCGGCGCTCTGGGAGCATCGCGGTGTCCGCGCGATCCCGTTCGACAACAGCAAGAGTTTCGATCCGCTCTGGGACACCCTCGCCGCATGGGCCGAGCGCGCACGCGATGTAGAGAGCTGGTATGCCAATCTGCTTGCGGCCGCCGCCGCCGGCCCCGCAGCACTTGATCCGCATGTTCGAGGGCAGATCGCTCACGTCCTTTCGACGCGCGAAGGCGCCCGGCGTATCAGCATCGCTGACACGCCGCTGCCCGCTTCGTGGCTGCTCGTGCTCGATCCACAGCAACGCTTCGACAAGCCCGGCCTCGCCGACCCCTATGGCGAGTCGACCGAGCGCATCGATCCCTATGCCAGCCTCTCGCTTGATTTCGACACGCCGCCGCAGCCCGACGAGGGTGATGATGACGTGCTACGCGACCGCGCTATCCCGGATCGCTCCTGGGACGCTTTTGTGCAGACGCGATACGATCAAGACGACATACAGAATTCAAGCTTCGGCGATTTCAGCGGCGAGCGCGCACCGGCTAGCGGCGCGCTCAGCACAAGACTCAATCATCTCGGCATCTGGTTCCAGCGCGTTGCGCATCAACCGATCGCGCTCTGGTGGGCGGCCGGGCGCGGGCCACTTCACCCGCACATTGTCGATATGATTCAAGCCCGGCTCCGGCAGGAGCCCGACCCCTGGCCCGATGACGTTCGACGGGGCTGGCGCTTCCTGATCGAGAGTTGGTCTGACCGCCGAGTCGACCCCAATCAGGGCTATTTCGATCTCACCCATAGGGTTCAGCGTGAAGGCTGGTCCGAGGCGCGAGTGCGAGATTATGCTGACCTGTTCCGGCCGCAGCTCAAAGTCAGGCGTAAGTTCGCCGGCCGCCATCCTCTTTCATGGTTGGACACCAATCGTCCCAATCCTTTCCTTTCGTTCGACGTCGAATATCCACGCCCTTATCAGTTGCTCAACATCCCCAATCAGAGCTTGGCCTACGCCGTCAGTAGTTTCCGCGAGAACCTCGACCTTGCTCGTTCACTCGAGGCAGAAATCTCTGGCAGCGACCATATTTACATGCACTCGACGCGTCCAGACGATGGTGGCGCGCCGATCGCCTATGACAGTTACGGGGTGACCGGCCCGATCGCGCTGTTCCAGCAGTTGATGGGCCGTCTGGTCGAGGTTGCGCCGGCAGCGGCGCGGGCGGAGATCGCGCGGTGGCCTGAACAGGATCACTATATTTTCGGGAGGCTGCGCATCTGGGCGGCCGGGTTGCAGATCACGCCGCCGGCCGAAGCAGCGGACATGCTCTTGGGGTTTCCCGACGACATCTTCTGGGGATCGGAGCAACAACGCGATCTGCTCTTCGCGATCCGCGATCGCTGGAATAACTTTTCGGAGCCCGATCGCGTGCGCTTCGAGGGCCGACTGCGCACGACGGCCTTTCCTTGGTCAGATAGCACGCGCGGTGGCAAGGCGCGCGCTGAAGCCCATCATCGCCTCGACCGCCTGCATTGGCTGGCAAGCCAGGGTGTGGCCTTTTCGTTTGATTTCGATACCGAGATCGCGGCTCTCCGCCGGGTAGCTGACGGCTGGTCCGAGCGCTCGGGCCAAGAGGCCGTGAATTCCAATGCACCGGTAGTCCGCAGCGTCGACACAGACGCCGATCCGAGCACGCTGGAGCACGGGCCGATCGGCGATCTCCTCGAGCGAGCGCGCCAGGCCGACCAATCGGATTTCTTCGATCCCGTCGAGCGTCGGCCTTTCAATGGTCTCTCGGAAGCAAAGCCCGCGCGCGCGCTTGCCGCCCTCGGCCAGGCGGCGCGCAAGGGTGAAATACCGGTCTCGTTCTGGTCGGCATTCCTCTATGCCGAGAACCGCAAGACCGACCGGCCGCGTCTCGTGCGCTCGATCGCCGCACGGCTCACTTCTCTGTCGCCCGAGGCGCTTAGCTCCATCGCCTATCCCGTGTCGGAGTGGCTGCAAGGTCTCAGCGAACGGGTTTATGGCGAACTCGCCCCGCTACTCGACTGTATATGGGAGCCGCTCCTCGTGGCCCTGCCAGTCCGCGAGGAGAACCGTAAGCACCGCGTCGACAGTAGCTGGGCGAATGACGCGCTCAACGCCCCGGTCGGTAAGCTCGCCCAGCTCTTGATGAAAGACCCGGCAGCCAAGGAACGCGATCTCGGTGGAGAATTCCCCGCCGCATGGACGACCAAGCAGGAGCAATTGCTGAAGCTGTCCGGCGATATGCGCCGGCATGCGCTGGTGATGCTCGGGTTCCAGATCAATTGGCTCTATGCCATTGCGCCGCAATGGACCGAGCAGCATCTCCTGGCGATCGCCACGAACGAAGATGACGATGGCGATGCGCTGTGGGACGGCATCCTATGGGCGGCGCGAGCACCGAGCCGACCGCTATATGAGCTGCTCAAGCCCGGTTTGCTGGCGCGAGCGATGTCGCCGATGCGGCGACGCGCCGAGGCCACTGTTATTTGGACTTGCTTCGGTAAAGTGGAGAGCGGGTTGCTCATTCGGCGGCGTTTCGCTCGAACTGCATCGGGCTGATGTAGTCGAGCGCGGAATGCCGCCGGATGGGATTGTAGAAGCCGTCGATATATCGGGCAATGGCGGCTTGGGCATCGGCGCGGGTAAGGAAAGAGGTGCGCCAGATCAGTTCAGTTTTCAGCGTCTTGAAGAATGTTTCGACCATGGCGTTATCAAAGCAATTGCCCTTGCCTGACATTGAGATGATGACGCCGGCGGCACGCAATTCGGCTTGGTAGTCGATAGAACAATATTGGCTGCCGCGGTCGGAGTGGTGAATGAGGCCGGGTTCCGGCTGCCGCATGACGAACGCCTTGTTGAGCGCTGCCAGAGCCAGGCTGCGGTGTAGCCGGTTGCCAGCAGCCCAGCCAACGACCTTGCGGGCAAACAGATCGATGACGACAGCAAGGTACAACCAGCCCTCCCGCGTCCAGATGTAGGAGATGTCGGCACCCCATTTCTGGTTGGGACCAGTGGCGGCAAAATCCTGGTCGATGACATTGGGGGCAACCGGAAAGGCGTGTTCGCTGTCCGTCGTGCGCTTGAACCGCCGCTTCTGTCTTGCCTGGAGGCCATTCTCCCGCATCAGACGCGCCGTTCGTCGCCGGCCAATGGCAAAGCCATTGTCTTGCAGTTCCCGCGTCATGCGCGGGCTACCATAGGTTCCGTTCGACAGCGCGAACGACGATCGCACATGCGCCAGCATTATCATGTCGTCGCGCTGCCGGCGGCACGCCGGCCGGCGCCCCCAGGCAAAGTAGCCGCTCGGGCTGACACCCAGCGTCGCGCACAAACGGTCCACAGGGAAATCCTTCTTCGCCTGGTCGATGAGCGCGAACCTCACCGACTTCCCTCCTTGACGAAAAAAGCCGTCGCCCGTTTCAAGATATCCCGCTCCTGCCGAAGGATTTCATTCTCCCGCCGCAGCCGTTTCAATTCAGCGGCGACATCAGCATCAGGCGGACGCCCAGGATCGCCCATCTCACGATCCAGCTGCCGACCCATCCATCGCGTCAGCGTCGAGAAACCAACACCAAGATCCTCCGCGATCTGCCGCTTCGTCCGACCGCTCGTTCGCACAAGGCCAACCGCCTCCGCCTTGAACGCATCCGTAAACTGTCTCTGTTTCGTCATCGAGGTCGCCTTTCATCAGAAGGAAACTCTCCACTTTTTCGGGGCAAGTCCAATTGGCGGTTTTCTGCTCGCCGGTTGGGGCGGCGATCCCGATACCAATCCGCCCGAGCAACTCCTCACCAGCGTCGAGTTACGCGACATTCTGGTGGAGAGCGACGACGACCTGCGCGGCCAGATCCTCTGGCACATCGAACAGTGGTCTGCCGATGCTGAGGGAAAGTGGCGCGTCCTCCTCGTCCCTTTCCTGAAAGATGTTTGGCCAAACCATCGCGCCGTCCGCACGCCAAAGATGTCGGCACGCCTAGTCGACCTTGCTTTGGCGAGCGGCGACCTCTTCCCGCAGGTCGTCGAAGCGATCCTGCCCCGGCTCGTCCCCGTGCGCGGCAGTATGCTGCGCGGGTTCATGCTAGGAGAGGGAGCAGGGAACCACCCTGCTACGATCTATCCGACGGCGATGCTCGATCTGCTGTGGGCTATTCTCGCCGAAGACGCGACCCAGTGGCCCTATAAGGTCGAGGACATACTCGATGTCCTCTCAGAGGCGCCGGAGACGCGTGCCGATCCGCGACTATCTGAACTGCGTCGCCGGCGCCTCAGCTAGGGCTTTGGGCACCGGACCAGGAGAGAGAGCCTAAGGCGAAAACAGCCAACCCGACGACATGGCCCGAACGACAGAAACTATATCCTATCATCGTCATGGACGTGGCGCGGGAGCCGAACATATGGAGCTGCTGGTGTGCGGCCGTTCGTGGTCGGAATTTCCTCAAAGGCCATTAACGTCTGTGGAATAGTCATTCCGTGATGGCCGCTATAATGGATTAGTGACGTAGATGTTTCACATCAAAGCGCTCGATTCTGTCATCAAAGCACTGTTGATCACTTCTGCTAAATCATTACCAACCCGCTGAAATCCCAGAAGGCGCGCAACGGCGCGGGTCAAGTCCTCAGGTGGCATGCCACCACTTTCCGAACGAACGCGCTGAGCTGCGGCGGCTATTTCCATGGGTGGAAGATAGGCAGCCTTAAGCAGACTGCCGATTTCGGCACAGCGGTCCCGGATCGGTGGGTTTTGGGCTTGTTCAGCTGTTAAAAGGAATGATCCCATCCATCTCAGCGCGTGGTCTCTTTGCGTGGCGAGACGCGCGGCGCGCGCGGCCGCTTCGACGATACGATTGCCTGCCCGCGATTTGCCGAAAGCAGAAGTTATGCGCCGCGCCACCTCGTCGATGTGGATCGGCCCTTCGATTCCGACGATTTTCACAACGAGGTCGGCAAGCTGGGCAACGGGGGCCTCATGCGGCTCAAGGCTGGACCGCACGGAAAGCTCGGCGCGGACATAGGCCGGAGCCGTCAAGGTAAGGTGGTCGATTTCGACCGATTCCTCCGCAATGCCCTGCTCCATAGGATCTGGCCGGAAAGCCCCGTGATTTGCACCACGCACGCGAATACCGTCCTCAACCGTCAGCCTCGCCTGGTCAAGTGCTGCGGACAGCCGTTGAATCTCGCGGGCACGATGATGGAACCAGTCGGTGCTCCAGATGCGATGGAAACCCCAACCGAGGTTCTCCAGGACATCCTGTCGCAAACGATCACGTTCACGCGCCCACAGGGCTGCATGGTAGGCGGCACCATCGCATTCCACCGCCAACAGATACTGCCCCGGACGATCGGGATGACGCACGCCAAGGTCGATCCGGAACCCAGCCGTCCCGACCTGTGGATCAGCCAGATAGCCGAGTGAGCGGATTGCCGCGGCTACATCTTCCTCGAACGGGCTGTCGGCATCGAGGGCGCTGGCCACGCGCTCCTCCATGATTCCGGTCTTGGCAAAGTCAAGGAAGCGTTTCAGAACCCGCGGACCTTCACGTTTGCTGCGTGTCGGGTCGATATGGCCTGGGTCGAAGGAAGCGAAGACCTCGCAGCGAACTCTCGCACGGGAGAAGAGGACGTTTAATCGCCGTTCGCCACCTTCGCCATTCACGGGTCCGAAAGACATCGAAGCGAGCGGCCCGTTGGGCTCTTGCGGTCCATAGCCCACCGAGATCAGGATGACGTCACGCTCGTCACCCTGCACGTTTTCGATGTTCTTAACGAACACATCTTCATGTCGTCCCTCGCGCAGGAAACCATCCAGCACAGGATCGTGACGGCGCTCGAGTTCGAGCAGCTCAGTCAGCATGTCGGCCTGCGCCTTTGAGAAGGCGACGACTCCTAGAGAAAGGTCTGGCCATGCTCGGGCGTGTTCCGCCATCCCTCGCACAACGGCTTGTGCCTCGATCCGATTGGTGCCCTGGCGACCAAGCCCGCTACCGCCGCGTGCGTATACGCCTGGAACGCGTCGGAACTTCAATCCGTAGTCGTCGTCGAGTTGCAGCGGTGACGGTGGCAGAACAAGTTTATCGCCGTAGAATTCGGCATTCGACACCCGAATCAACGACGGATCGCGCGAGCGATAGTGCCATTCCAACATTCGCGAACGGAGGCCGCGTGCCTCACACAGCGATAAGATGCTTTCCATGTCAGCTGCGGTGGCGCCAAGCGGCGTATCCTCGTCCTCGTCTTCAATATCTTCAACATCGTCGACCAGACGGTCAAAGAACGAAGTCGGAGGTAGTTGCTTCTGGTCACCCACCACCACGATCTGACGGGCACGGGCGACGACGCCCAAGGCATCTTCGGGGCGAATCTGGGATGCCTCATCAATCACCAGAAGGTCGACAGTCACACTGTTGGGCGGCAGGAACTGGGCGACCGAAATCGGACTCATCAGCATTACCGGCTTGATGCGTTGCACCATGCTACCCGCATTCTTCATCACCCAGCGGATAGGCTTGTGGCCACGCTTGCGTCCGATCTCGCCGCGGATAATACCCATCTCTCCCATCGTGCCGCGCGGCATCTGCTCGAAATGGCGTGACAAGATCAGGGTCTTGGCCGCCTCGATGCGATCTTTCTCCAGCTTGCGGAACAGATGCACGAGGTCATGCCGATCGAGCTGAGGTAGGGTGTTCAATTGAGGTCGTGCGGCACGGGCCGCGTTCCAGCGTGCCTCGGCACAAGCATAGGCAAATTCGCGTTCAGCCTCATTTGGGCCAATGTGCCCCGCATCCACCGCGTCGATTACGCCACCGGCTCCATCGTTGATTGCCGTGGCAATACTGCGTGCGAGCGAGGCCCAGTCAGTGTAACGACCGGTATCATCCGCCATCTGCGTGAAGGCGGCGGCAACTTCGGGCAATGACGTCGTCTCGAGTGCATCACCGATTTCCGCCTGCACCAGATCTAGTTGCAAGCGGGTAATCGGCGCCTCCGAACGAGCACGGCAGGCCTGAATGCGGGCCTCAAGATCGCGCGCTGTCCCGCGCGGATCCGGAAATGCAGCAAGCGCTTCCGTGACATGAGCGGCTTCGGTAAAGGCCCCGGAACGCTTGATCTCGGCTAACCAGTCGCTGATGGTAAGCAGAGTTGCAAAGGGTGTGCGTTCGCCGCGCCATTCCGCGCCAAGGGCTGCTTGCAACCACCCTTCCTCATCGGCCAGGCGTTTGCGCCGGTTCTGGACTTCTGCCAATTCGTCGACCAGCGCCAGCCGTTCTACCGGTGCTTTAGGTGGCGAGCCTGATAAGAGGCTCGCTAATTCGCCTGACGCCCGGCGATAGGGGCCGAACAGTCGCGCAAAGAAAGAGTTTTGGCCGCGCGCGATCGCCTGTCGCAACGAGCCGAGACTAGCGTTCCAGGCTGGCGGCCCAAACTTTCCGGCCGCGGCGGTTTGAGCCGCCGCCCAGTTCGCCCCGGCCTGCAGCGCTTCGCGTTGCCGAGCTTGGCCTGCGTTCGGAAAGAGCACAACTACCAACGCCGCTGCCCCAGCAGGGGCCGATCCAAGCGCCTCTAACCCCGCGCTAAGTGCGGAGATCTCGGTCAGGGTGATGGGCTCAGATTGCTGCAGCGTGTGCGCGAGGTCCGCCGAGGCGCTGGATAGGTCCGAGATCGCGTTCTTCGCCGCGGCTAGTTCGTTCCCGAGGCGCACCAGATCGGTAGGTTGCAGATCGAGGTTCATGGTTCCCCGGAATGGATGCGCTTCAGGTGGCCCTGCCGTCCCGAGCGCCGTGACGAACCCGGATATCGCCGTCAGCGCTCGCTGGCGTGCCTCTCGTGTCAGCGTTCCCAGACCTTCCTCGGAAATGCAGGGTGCCTTTGCCCCCTGGCCGATGAAGCCAATGATTTCCGAGATTGCGCGGAAGGGGCTTTCGTTGCTCGGCGGAAGAGGTGTGTGCAAAAGCGCCGTGATCCGGTTCAGCTCGTCGCGGGTGAGGCGAAGCCGGGCGGGATCGGCAGCTCCCGGCAAAGCTCGCGCACTGGCCATGAGCGTGCGGCCGAGTTCCTGCGCCAGGGCCTTCTTGTTGGCCGTGCGCGAATGCAGTTCGAGACAGATGTCGCGCAGTCCCGCCTTCACGAGACGGTCGTGCACAACCGAAAGCGCGGCCATCTTCTCGGCGACGAAAAGCACTGTTTTTCCGTCATGGGCCGCTGCCGCGATGATGTTGGTGATGGTTTGCGACTTGCCGGTTCCCGGCGGTCCCTGCACCACCAGGCTGGCGCCTCTTCGCACCTCTTCGATCACCTTGGTCTGAGAGGCATCGGCATCGATTACCTGGATAATCTGCGCCGGGTCGAGGTGGTCGTCGAGCTTGTCCTCGGGTCCAAAGAGCGGTGTATCGGCCTCGAACCCGTCAGCCAGAAGCCCGGCAAGCAAATCGTTGTCGGCAAGCGTGCCATCCGGCCAATTCGCTTGATCGAGATCACGGTGCATGAGTAGCTTGGCGAAGGAGAAGAAGCCGATCTGCATGCCGTCGGCATCGATTGACCAGCCCGATTGTGCGGAAACCGCCTCGGCCACGAGCGCGAAATATCCCGACGGGCTCCATTCTTCAGTTTCATCGATATCCGGCAAGACAATTCCGAAATCCTGCCTCAGCCGCTCCTGCAGGGGCAGGTTCGTGGTGATGTCATCGTCGCGGGACAAGATATCGAAGGTCGAGGTGCGCTCGTTGCGCACCAGTTCCACCGGCAGGAGGACCAGCGGCGCCTCACGCTGGATCTCGGATGTCGGGCTCTCGCGCCAACGCAGGAAGCCCATGGCCAGATAAAGGATGTTGAGACCCTGTTCCTCTTCCGCTGTCTTCGCGTCATGCGCCAATCGCAAGAGACGCCGTGCCAGCGCCTCCGGTCCAAGAGGCGTCTCGATGAAATTGTCGCCATATCGCTCGGAACCGGCTTCGCGATCATCGCCTGGGAGGGAAAGCAGCATTTCCTGCCCTTCCTCGACCTTGTCCTTGCCCATCGCCTTGAAGCGCATGCGCTTGCCCTGGACACGCAGGAGCGCGAAAATATCGTCCGAGCGCTCATTGATTGCGTTCAGGCAATTGGCGCGCTGATTGGCCCGATTGACGTGGATCAGCCGGTTTCGCGTTCCTGTTTCAAGGAGCTTCCGCCGCGCCATTTCCAAAACCCTGGAAATGGCCTTCGTATTTACTTCAAGCATCGGACTGATCGTGAAATTCAGGATTGCGGGCCGAAAATATTCCGGCGCCGGCAACAGCACAGTTGCCGTCGCGCATCGCGCGAATCATTAAAGCGTTAGCCATCCCAAGCCCCTTTTTCTTTTTTTCTCATCTAGCTTAGGTTGTCGCCGCTGTTGGAATCAAGAGTTTGCAAGAATGATCACAGGTGAATTGCGTTCGAAGATCGATCAGGTGTGGAACGCCTTCTGGGCGGGTGGCATCGCCAATCCGCTCGAGGTGATCGAGCAGATCACCTATCTGCTCTTCATGCGCGGGTTGGACGATGCCGAGCAGCTTGAGGAAAACCGCTCGACCCGCACGAGCCAGCCCATGCGTCGGCGCATTTTCCCGGACGGCAAGGACGGCATCGGCGTGAACGGCGGCGTCGCTTATGCGGAGATGCGCTGGTCGAGGCTGAAGAACAAGGACGCCGGCACGATGTTCGGGCTGGTTGCCGAGCACGTTTTCCCGTTCCTGCGCGCCATGGCGGAGGACGGCACCGCACACGCCACCCACATGAAGGGCGCGCGCTTCACCATTCCCTCGCCGGCGCTATTGGTGAAGGTGGTCGACCTCATCGACAAGCTGCCGATGCAGGACCGCGACACCAAGGGCGACCTCTACGAATACATGCTGGGCAAGATCGCCAGCGCGGGCCAGAACGGACAGTTTCGCACGCCGCGACACATCATCGCGCTGATGGTGGAGATGACGGCGCCGACACCGAAGGACATCATCTGCGATCCGGCATGCGGCACCTGCGGCTTCCTGGTCGCGGCCGGCGAATATCTACGCGACAACCATCCGAAGCTGTTCATAGACCAGGAGAGCCGCGACCATTTCAACGAGGAAATGTTCCACGGCTTCGACTTCGACAACACCATGCTGCGCATCGGTTCGATGAACATGACGCTGCACGGCGTCGAGGATCCCGACATCCGCTACAAGGACTCGCTCAGCCAGGAGCATGCCGGCGATGAAGATCGCTATTCACTGGTGCTTGCCAATCCGCCCTTCGCCGGCTCGCTCGACTACGATACGACTGCCAAGGATCTGCTCTCGATCGTTAAGACCAAGAAGACCGAGCTTCTGTTCATGGCGCTGTTCCTGAAGTTGCTGAAGCCCGGCGGGCGGGCGGCGGTGATCGTGCCGGACGGCGTGCTGTTCGGCTCCTCGACCTCGCACAAGGAAATCCGTCGCATGCTAGTCGAGGACCACCGGCTGGACGGCATCGTGAAGCTGCCTTCCGGCGTGTTCCGGCCCTATGCCGGCGTCTCGACCGCCATCGTGCTGTTCACCAAGACCAATTCCGGCGGCACGGACAATGTCTGGTTCTACGACTGCCAGGCGGACGGCTTTTCGCTGGACGACAAGCGCAATGCCCTGTTGCCGAGCGAAAAACTCGGGCCGACGCCGGGGCACCACGAAGCCGGCCATTTCGTCAACCTGACGCTGACCGAGGAGGAACTGGCAAAGAACAATCTGCCCGACATCGCTGGACGCTGGGCCGAGCGCAACGGCGCCGGGCGCGAGCGTCCGCGCACCGCGCAGAGTTTTTGCGTGCCCAAGGCCGAGATAGTCGCCGCCGGCTATGATCTTTCCATCAACCGCTACAGGCAAATGGTGCATGAGGCGCAGGAACACCGCCCGCCGAAGGAAATCATTGCCGAACTGAAGGCACTGGAGAAGGAGATCGCTGGAGGCCTAGATGACCTGGAGGCGATGCTGTGAATGTTCGCAGCGTGCCTATCGGCGAATTGACGACGAGCGTCAGCACGTGGAACCCTGTCCAGAATCCAGAAAAGCTATTTCGCTACATCGACCTCAGCGCGGTTGATCAAGGCATCAAATCGATTGCGAATGCATCCGTGATCAAGGGCAGAGATGCACCGAGCCGAGCCAGGCAGATCGTTGCCTTCGGTGATATTCTGGTATCCACGGTGAGACCAAATCTGAACGGAGTTGCACCTGTCTCCGAGGAGTATGATGGAGCCACGGCGTCAACAGGTTTCTGCGTGTTAAGACCGAACCCCGACAAGCTTCTAAGCAACTATCTCATGCACTGGGTTCGATCACCGCAGTTCGTCGGATCGATGATTCGCGAGGCGACTGGCGCAAGCTACCCCGCCGTAAGCGATCGGATTGTGAAGAACTCTCTCATCCCCCTCCCACCGCTTCCCGAGCAGCAGCGTATTGCAGCGATCCTGGACAAGGCGGATGGGCTGCGCCGCAAGCGCAAGCACGCCATCGAACTCCTCGACGGCCTCACCCAGTCGATCTTCCTGGAGATGTTTGGGGATCTAGCGCAAGCCGATGATCGACTTCTCAGAAACTTAGGCGACCTGGTTGTGAAAATAGACAGCGGGTGGAGCCCGTCTTGCGATGAACGACCCGCGTCCGAGCATGAAGATGGTGTTCTTAAACTAAGCGCAGTGACCGCCGGCGGATATCGCCCATCCGAGAACAAGGCATTGCCCAGCGGAGTTGCGTCCAAGCACGGGATTGAGGTCAAAAAGGGCGATGTTCTTCTATGCCGGAAAAACACAAAGAACTTGGTGGGGGCTAGTGTATATGTTTGGGAAACAAGGCCTCGACTGCACATGTCAGATCTGATTTTCCGGCTTGTGCCCGACGAAAGCGCTCTTGATCCTATTTTCCTTCAAACGCAAATTTCACTTCCCACATTGCGTCACAAGATTTCGGAGATGTCCGGCGGCGCGGCCGGCTCAATGCCCAACGTGTCCAAGTCAAAGTTGAGAGATTTGCCGATAGTGGTCCTGTCGCTTGAGCGGCAGAAGCGGTTTGCCACAGCGGCGAGGAAGAACCATGCAGCTCAAACTGCTGCCTTGCGCGCGTTCACCAGTGCAGAACGGCTCTTCTCGTCCTTCCAATCTCGCGCCTTTTCAGGCCAGCTGTGACCATGTCCGATGCGATCGATGGCAGTGACTGGAACGACCGCGAAATCGACCTGATCGTCGCCGACTATTTCGACATGCGATCGTTGGAATTGGCGGGCCACCCGTTCGTCAAGGCGCAGCGCAACGCGGCGTTGCAGGAACTCACCGGGCGCAGCCGTGGCTCGATCGAATTCAAGCACCAGAACATCAGCGCGGTGCTCTATCGGCTCGGCATGCAGTGGATTGCCGGCTACAAGCCAATGGCGAACTTCCAGCACGCGCTGGTCGACGGCGTCGAACGCCATATCGCTCGTAATCCGGCGCTCTTCGAGAACCCGGTCTCGTCGGCGTCAGCACCCGGCTTGCAAGAACCCCACACACTCTTCTTCGAAGCACCGCCTGTCGCGGCTTTCGAGGCGGTGCCGGCCGCGCTGGAGCGGATCGTGCGGAAGTTTGATCCGGCACTGCGGGACGCCCGCAACCGACAATTGGGCAAGAGTGGTGAGGAGCGCATCTTCCTTGCCGAGCAATCCGGCTTGCGCGGGGCTGGGCGCGACGATCTTGCCCGCAAGGTGCGCTGGGTATCGGTGGAGGATGGCGATGGCGCCGGCTATGACATCCGCTCGTTCGATCCGGCCGGACGCGAGCGACTGATCGAGGTGAAGACGACCACCGGTCACAAGCAGACCCCATTCCTGCTTTCGGAGAATGAACGATCCTTCTCGGAGGAGCGACCGGATGCCTTCCGGTTGGTGCGGCTGTTCGACTTAGCGCGCCAACCGCGCGCCTTCGAACTCTCGCCACCGTTGGACAAGTCCGTGCTGCTGAAGGCCGCGACCTGGCGAGCGCAGTTCTGAGGGGACAAACAACTGATGACCGACATCGGCACTTTCCGTCTTACGCTACCGGGCCAGATGCTGCGGCGCGGTTTCTGGCTTTATGTTTGGAGAGTAGCTACCGCCGATAATCGCGAGCTTCTCTATGTCGGGCGGACCGGAGATAACTCCAGCCCGAACGCATCGCCTCCCTACATCCGAATGGGGCAGCATCTTGGTTCAATGAAGAACCAGAACGCGCTACGTCGCCATCTTGTCAGCCATAGTGTCGAACCGGAGACCTGTCGTTCCTTCGAGCTCGTCGCTCACGGCCCCATCCACCCCGAGGTTGTGAAACCGGAAGACTTCGATCATGCTGACAAGATTACGCGCATATCTCTTATGGAGTTGCACACTCCTTTTCGGAATATTGTGGGCGCAATGGAAAAGCGGCTCGAGCAAGATCTTCGTGTCGCCGGCTACGCGGTCATGAATACCGTGAAATGGAAGCATGACGTTGATGACACTGAGTGGCTCCCGATCCGACGTGCGTTCGCAAAAGATTTTCCCGGGCTCAAGGAATTGACTTGATGTCCAACTTCGCCTTCCTCGCCGCTGAGTTTCCAACCGTCCACGAGGCGGCGGTGGAGGCTGAGCGGCAGGCGGGCGTGTCGCCGACGGCGGCGGCGTTCTTCGCCGGCAAGACAGTTGAGCTCGCCGTCAAATGGGCGTTCCGCGCCGACCCTGGCCTGAAGCTGCCCTATCAGGATAACATCTCAGCACTGCTCCACGAGCCGAGTTTTCGCGGCGCAGCGGGCGAGGCCGTATTCGCCAAGGCAAAGTTCATCAACACTCTGCGCAATCGCGCCGTGCACGAGGAAAAGACCATCCGGCCAGGCGATGCTGCTGGCGCGGTCAAGGAATTGTTCCACGTCTGTTTCTGGCTGGCGCGCACTTATGCGCGCAAGACTAAGCCGCCCGAGGGTCTTGCCTTCGACGCCTCGGTGTTGGCGCGCCGTGACGAGACGCTGAGGAAGGCCTTCGCGCATCTGAAGGCGCAGCAAGCCGAACTCGACGCCAAGAACGGCGAGTTGACCAAGCTGCTCTCCGACCGGCAGAACCTCGACGCCGAATTGCAGCGCCTGCGTGCCGAAGTGGCAGCCGCCCGGCATGCCGCAGAGGCGACGCCGTCTACACACGACTACAACGAGGCGGAAACCCGCGACCGCTACATCGATCTGCTGCTGCGTGAGGCAGGTTGGGCACTGGACAGGCCGGAAGACATCGAGTTCCGCGTCGAGGGCATGCCGAACGAACAGGGTGTAGGCTTCGTCGACTATGTGCTGTGGGGCGCCGACGGCAAGCCGTTGGGCCTGGTCGAGGCCAAGCGCACGCGCAAGGATGCCCGCCAGGGCCAGCAGCAGGCTAAACTCTATGCCGACCGGCTGGAGGCGCGTTACGGCCAACGACCGGTGATTTTCTACTCGAACGGTTACGAGCACTGGATCTGGGACGATGTGCGGTATCCTCCGCGCCAGATCGGCGGCTTCTACAAGCGCGACGAACTGGAACTGCTGATCCAGCGCCGCACGAGCCGCAGGAAGCTCGCGGAGACAAAGCTCAATACGAAGATCGCCGGCGACAAACGCCCCTACCAGCAGCGCGCCATCCGCGCCATCGCCAAGGCATTCGAGGACGAGGGCGAGCGTAAGGCGCTGCTGGTGATGGCGACCGGCTCAGGCAAGACGCGCACGGTCATCGCCCTCGTCGATCTTCTGATGCGCGCCGGCTGGGCAAAGCGCGTGCTGTTCCTTGCCGATCGTGTCGCGCTGGTCAACCAGGCGGCTGGCGCCTTCAAGGCGCAGCTGCCGGATTCCGCGCCGGTCAATCTCGTCACCGAGCGCACCAGCGAAGGCCGCGTGTTCCTTTCCACCTATCCGACCATGATGAACCTCATCGATGGCAGGCGGGAGGGCAAGGCGAAGTTCGGCCCCGGACACTTCGACCTCATCGTGATCGATGAGGCGCACCGCTCGGTCTACCAACGCTATCGCGCTATATTCGAGTATTTCGATAGCTTCCTCGTCGGCCTGACCGCAACGCCCAAGGATGAGATCGACAAGAACACCTATTCGCTGTTCGACCTGGAAGACGGAGTGCCAACCGACGCCTATAGCCTCGAGGAAGCCGTCACTGACGGCCATCTCGTGCCGCCAGTGGCGATTTCCGTGCCGCTGAAGATCGTGCGCTCCGGCTTGCGCTACGACGATCTCTCCGAAGAGGAGAAGGACCAGTGGGACATGCTGGAATGGGGCGAGGACGAGATCCCCGATACGGTCGAGGCGGCCGAGGTGAACAAACGTCTTTTCAACCAGGACACTGTCGACCAGGTTATCGCGCACTTGATGCAGAACGGGTTGAAGGTCGAGGGCGGCGATCGGCCCGGCAAAACCATCATCTTCGCCAAGAACCAGGCGCATGCTGTTTATATCGAAGCTCGCTTTAACGCGGCCTATCCGTCTTGCTGGACATTTCGCCCGCGTCGTCACCTATGAGAGCGGCGCCTATGCGCAAACGCTGATCGACGACTTCTCGAAGAAGGACAAGGCTCCGCACATTGCCATCTCGGTTGACATGCTGGATACAGGCATCGACGTGCCGGAAGTGGTGAACCTGGTCTTCTTCAAGCAGATTCGATCGAAGACGAAATTCTGGCAGATGATGGGGCGAGGCACGCGGCTCTGCCCCGACCTGTTTGGTCCCGGTCAGGACAAGGAGTGCTTCCGCGTCTTCGACTATTGCCAGAACCTCGAATTCTTCGGCGCCAATCCCGAGATCAAGGAAGCCAGCGCTGCCAAGTCCCTTTCGGCCCGCCTGTTCGCTGCCCGGCTCGATCTTGTGCGTGCATTGGATGAGAAGGATGGCAAGGCCGGCGGCTTTGCCGCGCCCGAGCAGCAAACTTACGGGGCGCCTGGCAATCGCGTGGATCCGCCGAGCTTGGAAGAGGTGCGCATCAGCGCGCTAGGCTTTCTGCGCGAGACTGTCGCCGGCCTGAACCTCGAGAACTTCATCGTGCGCCAGAAGCGTCGCACGGTCGAGAAATACCAGGCCGACCCGGCTTGGAATGACATCGACGACGAGGCGCGCGACGAACTGGTGAGCGACATTGCGCCGCTTCCGTCGTCGCGTGAACTCGGCACTGAAGAGGCGAAACGCTTCGACCTGCTGATGTTTCAGCTGGAGCTTGCGCTGCTGAAAGGATCGAAGCGATTCGACACGCTAAAGAAGCAGCTCCTCGAAATCGCGTCCGCGCTCGAGGACCAGACTGCCATTCCGGGCATCGCAGCGCAGGCCGCTCTCATCGAGGAGATCCAGACCTCGGAGTGGTGGGAAGGCGTGAGCGTTCCTCTGCTGGAACTGGTCCGGCTGCGCCTGCGCAATCTTATCCAGCACATCGAAAAGAGCCGCAGGGCGATCGTCTATTCCAACTTCGCCGACGAGATTGGGACTGGTGAGGAGATCGACCTACCGCAGGTTGGCGGGGCCGATTTCGCACGCTTCAAGGCGAAAGCACGGCATTTCCTGCGTGGTCTTTCCGGCAATCAGGTTCTCGACAAGCTACATCAGGGTAAGCCGCTGACCGCATACGATCTGACGGAACTGGAACGTCTGCTGCTGGAGGCAGGGATTGCCGGTCCGCAGGATATCGAGCGCGCCAGGGAGGCCAGCCGCGGCTTCGGTCGCTTCGTGCGCTCGTTGGTTGGGCTCGACCGTTCAGCGGTAAGCGAGGCCTTCGGCGAATTCCTATCGCATGGTGCCGCCACACATCAGCAGATCGAGTTCATCGGCCTGGTCATCGAGCACATGACCGAAGCCGGCTCGATGGATCCCGCACTGCTCTACGAGGCGCCGTTTACCGACATCGCTCCGACCGGACCGGAACAGGTGTTCGATGAAGGCCGGGTGGCCGCCCTTATCGCCCGCATCCGAGAGATTAGCGAGAGTGCGTCGGCGTGAACTGAGGCCGGAGGGATCGGCGACCAGTTATACATGAGGCATCGTTGACATGGCCGCCCAATGACGCGACTCGGGTTGCCGCCGCCGAGGGAAGCGAGCCTCATCGGCGTGCGTATGGCACACTTCTATCCGACGGCACCGGCGGGTGCGGGCCTACCGGAACGCATCTGTGAGATAAGCTCTATGAACCAGAGCCGATAGCGGCTATGGGCGCTGGTCCCACCTCCTCTCTGGCCCTTGATACAGCTACGCGCATGATCTCGCATTCCATCCTTCTGCCGGCCGTCAAGTCGTCCGCGGTCTACCGTCTCTCCTATGCAGAGCAGCAGGTGGAGAAGAAGCAGAAGCGGTTTCAGAACCGGATTTTCCTGCAACCGCAGATCGACCTGAAGGCCTATGCATGCCGAGCGGTCATCGACTGGGCCGATATCCGCTTCCAGACGGTGAAGCATACCCAGTGGAGATGGATTAAACACTACATTGACAGAGCGATCGGGGAGAGGGTCTACGTCGAGAAAAAGGCGCTCGACGATGACGGAAAATACCGGGATTTCCGTGTGCGCGTCCAGGAACCGACCACCAAGGACCTGCTGCTTGCGGAAGAAGTAGTCAGGGCGAAATGGAACCTGTGCGAGCCGGGCGCGATCGTTGGCCTCGAAGTCAGTGTCGATTTCACGCCGCGCAAACCGTCCGACGAGGCGCTTGCGCTGATGTTCGGTGTGCTGGTGCGCAGCCACCTACCCAGCCGGGATGTCATTGACGAGCCGGCCGACCGCCCGAGGTTCACCTGGGACAAAGGCGACGACGCCACCCGCTACGTGCTCGGCTATGATCCGAGGCATCCCGACCGCAGCGACGCTTTCCTGCTCGATCCAACGAAGGACAAACCGGCGACGATCGACTCCACCTACTACGCCGGCGCCAGAGGATCGCAATGTGCGTGGCGAACGATGATCAAGCTGCTCGACAAACAGAACATCGCCACTGGCGCCAGGGAAGTTCTGCCGGAAGAGGAGAGGAGGGTGCGGATCGAGGTCACCGTGGACCAGGGCGAACTCAACGAGATGGGCATCCGCTCGATCGAGGATCTTGCAGGCTTCAAGTTCCAGCGCTTCCACGGCCGATACTTTAAGTTCGCTCTCCCGACCTTCCCGGACGTTGCCTACCAGCGGGAAGAGAAAAGGGGAATGCTGCTGGAACTGCTCCGGAAGACGCGGCTGCAGCGGTTTCTGAACGCGGGTGTCGTCGGCCTGGAAGCGTGGGATGAGGCCTGGCGAAGGAAAAAGAAGCAGACGCGCAAGGAGACCCTCAAGAGCGACCTGCCTTTGGCGCTGACATCCATCATGACCGGAAGCTCTAGCTCGTTGAAAGATTACAACGAGATCACAAGAAAGGTGATACAGGCGCTCCGTCATATCGATGACCGGATGCGGCTGAAGGATCCATCCCCGAGCTCGGGCGCCAGCGGTTCATGAGGACCTAAACGTCTTCTCTGTCTTTCGATGCGTATATTGGTGTGATGCATATATGTAGCGAAACAAGTTATTAGAGCCGAAATGCGCGCGTTGACCCCGGAACCAGCGCCCTCAAGCACTTCAGCGCTTCACACACGACCGGCACACCTGTATCTCCGTGGAGAAAACCTGAAATGCTCTCAATGCGGCGATCGGTTTCGATCGCGTCGGTCGAGGGCATCCTCGCCGCGCCGCAGTCGTCGCTGAATCGAGCCACGCGAACGGAGGGACGATGTGATCCCAGCGCGCCGGCGAAGAAATCCAGGACGCTAATCATCTGGCTGATGATCGCGCAGTGCGACAGCGTCGCAACTGTTCGTTTCGAATGCTCGCCTTTGTCACAGGGGTGCTCCAGGGCTGGCGCCGACGCTGTCGATGCATCAATGACGCATCCAGCACACGGAACTACTTGGTGAAGCGCCCTTGCAAGAATGCATTCCGTCCTTCATCGACATTGAGAACACTCGACAAGGTTTAGAAAAGTCAATGACTGAAGCCCGCCCGCTTATCGCCTACAGCTTCGCTTACGTAAGACGGCAGATCCACTCGGGCGAGGAACTGAATGCCAACCGAGCGCTCAAGCGTCAGCTTGCCGCCCAGCTAGTCTTCGAGAAAGGAAGCGGAAAACACATCCTGAAGAATTTTCCAGACTCGAGCACTTACCGCGAGGCGCCATTCGTTTCGCGTGAGAGATTCCGGCAGGCGATCACGGTAGCGCGTAACGCCGGCGCCGATCTGCTTTTGGCTGACATTCGCGAACTGATGGAGCGCACGACACGGGACCAGATCATCAGGTGCGTCGGCGTGCTAAATGCTCTCGATGTCGAAGTCTGGGATGCATCCTTGGGTCGCACATGGCAATCGATGTCCGAGGACGAACGACGCTCTCTCTTCATGCGTGCCGCGCAGACGAAGGCTTCGCGGTCAAAGGCGGTGAAAGACGGAATGTTGCTGTCCCGGGTTGAAAGAGCGGCGGCTCCAAAAGGGAATTACAGGCAAGGCAACCGCGCCAACCGTCACAACGCCGATCAGCGTGCGCTTCGCCATTGGGATTTCGTCCTGAAGGAGATGGAAAGGCTGCCGGCTGGCAAGAAGCTCTCACCATCGGCTTTGGCTGCGGCGCTGAACGCGGCGGAGGTTCCCTCTCCTCGAGGTGGACGCTGGATTCACAATACCGCAAAGGACCTTATTGCTCGCATTGGCACTTTACCGCCGAAGCCTACGTCGACATAATTGCGCAACGCATCCACATGTCCGGGCATGGGCAGAGGACGGAGACTGACGGCGGGCCGCCGTGGACAAGAATGAAGAAGGCGCCGCGTGTCTCCTTTGTCCATCTCGCTGTTCCTTCAAAGCGCCAGTGATCATGCGCCCGCCTGGATGCGGTTGCGAACCTAGGCCGTCACGCCTTGGGACCTCATCAACGGGCGCCTCGTAAGACCATTCGCCACGGCTCTGCGATTGTCCAAGACCTGTCCGGCGTCAGCACCAATGAGACAAGATCGGCTTAACTGAGAGAGGAGGATTTCTGGTTCATCGTAGCCATTCAAGGAGCGAAGATGAGACAGAAATCCGGGACAGAGAAGCGCCCTGCAGAAGCAGTGATCAAGGACATTCGCCGGGCCACCCGCAAGCAGTATGGAGCGGAGGAGAAGATCCGCATTGTGCTGGAGGGACTACGCGGTGAAGAGTCGATCGCGGCGTTGTGCCGGCGCGAAGGGATCGCCGAGAGCCTGTATTACAACTGGTCGAAGGAATTCCTCGAGGCCGGCAAGAAGCGGCTGGCCGGGGACACGGCGCGTGCCGCGACCAGCGACGAGGTCAAGGTGCTGCGCCGCGAGACGCGGGATCTGAAGGAGGTCGTCGCCGAACAGGCGCTGGAACTGCGACTGCTCAAAAAAAGCATGATCGCGGATGGGGGCGACGACGAATGAGATACCCGCCTCCGAAAAGATCGAGATCATCCGGATCGTCGAGAAATCCCACTTGCCGGCCCGGCGCACACTGGAACAACTCGGCATTCCCCGCGCCACCTTTCACCGCTGGTATGACCGTTTCCTGAGCGGCGGCGTCGACGCACTCGAGGATCGCAGCCCACGGCCTGGTCGGGTCTGGAACCGTATTCCCGAGGGCGTGCGGGACCAGATCGTCGAGCTTGCCCTGGACAAGCCGGACTTGTCGCCACGCGAACTGGCTGTGACCTTTACTGACACAAAAAGCTATTTTGTCTCGGAGGCCTCGGTCTACCGCCTGCTCAAGGCCAATGACCTGATCACCAGCCCGGCCTTCATCGTGATCAAGGCGGCCAACGAATTCCATGACAAGACGACCGCGCCCAACCAACTCTGGCAGACCGACTTCACCTATCTGAAGGTAATCGGCTGGGGTTGGTTCTATCTCTCCACCATCCTCGACGACTTCTCCCGCTACATCATCGCCTGGAAGCTGTGCGCCACCATGAAGGCCGAGGACGTCACCGACACGCTGAACCTGGCGCTCACAGCATCAGGCTGCGACCAAGCAACGGTGCATCAGCGGCCGCGGCTGCTTTCCGACAACGGGCCGTGTTACATCGCCGGCGAACTCGCTGACTGGCTGCAGGATCGGGATATCGACCACACCCGTGGCGCCCCGTGCCATCCTCAGACCCAGGGCAAGATCGAGCGATGGCACCAGACGTTGAAGAACCGCATCCTGCTCGAAAATTACTTCCTGCCAGGCGATCTCGAAGCCCAGGTCGGCGCCTTCGTCGAGCATTACAACCATCGGCGCTACCACGAGAGC
This sequence comes from Mesorhizobium sp. PAMC28654, assembly GCF_020616515.1. GTDB lineage: Bacteria > Pseudomonadota > Alphaproteobacteria > Rhizobiales > Rhizobiaceae > Mesorhizobium. Next base: position 2,808,413 of record NZ_CP085135.1, on the reverse strand, counting down.
CTCGACAATCTCACCCCCGCCGACGTCTACTTCGGGCGCGGCCAGACCATCCTGCTGCAACGAGAAAGGATCAAGCGAAAGACCATCGAACAGCGGCGCTTGCAGCATCGCAAAGCCGCAGCTTAAACTGACAACCCAGATGGACCAGAGCCTCCGCTAAATCAGGCCGCCATTTGTCTCAAAATCCCTGACGACGGACACTCGACAAGGGCGGGTGTCATTCAGGCGGCATGCCTTTGGCGTCGAGCTCCGCATCGATGTCCTTGAGCATCTGTTTCTCGGCTCGTTCGTCTCTTGCGAGTTTCCGGCGGATGGCGCGCGCCGTGTCAAATTGGCTTTGATCAGGCGCCGCCGATGCCCGAATCTTGTTTACGATGCTTGCTAGCGAGACCGACGCCTCTGACTTCCGTTTGTCAAGATCGAAATCAACCAGGTCCAGAACGTCCATGCGTTCGGTCATGTGAAGGCGGTCAATCTCCGCCCCTATTACGCGCAAGATCCAGCTCGCGGTCGTTTCCTTCGTGGTCACGGGTTCACCTTTCAGCATTCATGCAAAAGTCACCGCCATGACCGACCTCCGCAATATGAAGACCGCCGCGCGGGCAGGGCTCTGACTTACGACGGCGCCACCGGTCTTTCAACCATGCGAAGAATCGCACCATATTGCAGTCGTGGGTGCGGTAGAGGCGCCTCACCCCACCCTCTCGTCGAGGATCTAGATAGGCAAGAACCCGACGCGCTCAAAACGAAATATCAGGCCCACGGTAACTGGCACGGCACCTAGACATTGGTCCAAGGACCTGGACTGCTGTCCATGCCACCGTTAATTCAGCTTTTGGGTTCATTCTATAGTCCGTCACAATGTTACAGAATATATAATAAGTTATTGAAATTATCAGTATAAATCAGAGTTAAATCCTCTCTCACATCACCACCAGTCGTTCAAATTACTGCATGGTGGCGACACGTTGCAAACATGCAGCGAAGCGATCACCTTGGCCTCTCCTCCGAACCTCGGCGCCGTGTTCTCCGGGGGGCGACCTTTTTTCTCATACTTCGGCTTCTCGCCGGCGATATTGCTATATCGTCAAGCAGAAGGAGCATTCTGCCATGACGATGATCACATGTGGTCTTATTCACGCCTTGCCGTTCGAAGCCCGCCGCGGCTGTAACCGAAGGGAAGCCGCATCCTATGTAGGTGTCAGTCCGCCCCATTTTGACAAGCTCGTCAGCAATGGCATCTTTCCAAGGCCGTTCGAACTTCTCGGTCGGAAGGTTTGGGACGTCCAGACACTCGATCGTGCCGTTGATGCCCTGTCGGGCATCGAGACGCTTGCGGCACGTTCTCCGGTCAGCGACGAAGATGACCTCGACCGCGAACTGGCAGCGTTCGAGACGAAGCGCCATGGTTACGCTTGAATTGAAGGGCCTACACCGGGTCACGGCCAAGGGCAGGGTCTATTGGTATGCCTGGCGCGGTGGTCCGCGCCTTGTTGGGATGCCAAGCACCCCGGAATTCTTCGCGTCCTACAATGAGGCGATTGCCAGCCGCACGACACCTGACAACAACCGCTTTCGATCGTTGGTCACGCAATACAAGGCGAGCGCCGACTACAACAAACTCGCCGAGTCGACGCGACGTAACTGGGGTCCCTGGCTCGACCGGATCGCCGGCCATTTCGGGGAACTGCGCATCGCCCAGTTCGATCGGCCGGAAAAGATCAGACCAATAATCCGTCGGTGGCGCGCGGCATATGCCGAGACGCCCAGGTCTGCCGATTACGGCATGCAGGTTCTGTCTCGCGTGCTCTCATATGCGGTAGATCCACTCGGCAAGATTGGCTCGAACCCTTGCGAGGGCGTCAGGCAGCTCTACAGCGGCTCTCGCTCGGAAATCATCTGGACAGACAATGACGTCGAGCATCTGAAGAAGACGTGCTCGGTCGAAATTGCTCATGCCGTCGATCTGGCTGCATGCACTGGCCTTCGGGTAGGCGATCTTATCCGCCTATCATGGTCCCACGTCGATGAGGACGCCATAACCATCAGCACCGGCAAAAGCAGACACCAGCGCGAAGCCATCATTCCGCTCTATCAGGAACTGCGCGACGCCCTCGGGCGAATACCGAAGCGTTCACCGGTCATCCTGACCAGCAGCAAGAAGCGCCCCTGGACTGTCAACGGTTTGGCTAGCTCGTTCTCCGACGCCAAGAAGATCGCATGGCAGAAAGGCGATGATCTGCACTTCCACGATCTTCGGGGCACGGCCGCGACGAAATTCTACACCGCCGGCCTGACCGAGCGCGAGATCGCCGAGATCATGGGCTGGGAAGAAGACCATGTTTCGCGCATCATAAGGCGCTATGTGAGCCGCGGAGCCGCAATCAAGGAGCGCATCCGAAAACTCGATCAGGCCAAAAAGTGAACGCTCTGTGTAAAACTACCTGTAAAACGGTGCGTTTCCGGCGGTTGCCAAATCAGCTGCGAACCCTTGTGGCATATGCTGGAGCGGGTAGCGGGAATCGAACCCGCGCGTTCAGCTTGGGAAGCTGACAGGCTACCATTACATCATACCCGCGCGGGCCCTCGTTATCATGACGACACGCCTTCGGGCAATCGCAAAGCTGCATTTGCAGCGGCATCGAAAATCAGGCGTCGGGCACATAGATCACGGCGTATTTGTCAGCATATGCCCGCTTCCAGCCCAATTCGTCGAAGAAGGGTTGGCGGCTGTCGTCCGCGGACAGCAGCGCCCAGCCTATCGCGTATTTCTTCAACTGGGCTTCGAGGATTGGTTTTCCGCCGCTGTGTCCCGTTTCGTCATCGGTTGTTGTGAATCCCCCCAGGAACAGCTGATCCGTCCGTCCGTCGATGTAGCTCTTGATCCCGTGGAAGATCAGCGTTCCGCCGAAATTGTAGGAATTGAGCACATTGCCTGACAGATGGTGGCTCTCGGCGAATGCGAGCGCGTCGCTGGCCGAGGTCTTCTGGCTTGGCATGACCTGATGCGTGCTGTTGAGCATCGAGATCGCGGCCGTCACCAGAATAATGGCCACTCCGCAGATCGGATAGAACCGCCTGGCGAGAAACTGCTCCAGCCCGTCGCGTTTTTCCGTCACCCATTTCCCAAGGGAAAGCGAAGGGCATTGCTGTCCGACCTCCACCGCCAGCACAACCGGAACCAGCAGGAAGAACAGATACATGAAGCGCAGATGGCTGAGATACACATGCAGGGTGAAGACAATGAACAATGCCTTCGCCCAGCCGATTCGCAGCCGCGATACCAGAAGCCCGAAGAACATCAGCATCAGCGCCATTTCCTGCGGGAACTGCTCCGTGGCATTGAACGCCCGCCATTCCGTTATCAGGGGCACAGCCTCATTGCCGTAGGCGACGGTGAACGTGGTCAGGATGGCCTTGAAGCCATAGGGATGAATCAGGCTGACCACGGGACATAGCAGCCCGAAAGCGATCCATCTGGCCAGTAGCGCCGGCTTCGACAGACGTATGCGCGCCAGCAGATCAAGGCCGGCAAAGCCCGCGATGACGAAGCTCAAGGTGAATGTCGCATGCAGGTTCGCCCACAGGACAACAAGGGCAAGCAGCCACCATGGCGGCGCCCGTTCTTGTCTTGACGCCTCAAAAAGCAACGCAGTCCAGACGACGATGATCGGCAAGGTGAAGATATGGGGACGTGCGGTGTAGATCGGGCTGATCAAGGCCGCGGCGGCGAAGGCCAGCCCTATCGCCAGCGTCGGTTTCAGCCATTCGCCGAGAAACCATGCCATCAGGAAGACCGTCAGGCAGATCGTGGCGATGATCAGTGCCACCACCCCGTTCCAGCCTCCTGCCTGGTAGGCGAGCGCCAGCAGGACTTGCCCCAGCCATTCCTTGGCGATCCAGGGCTGGCCGGCAAAAGTGTGGGAATAGGTATCGACGGTGGGGAAGGTCCGGTTCGCCAGGAAGTCCAGCCCGACCTTGACCTGCCACCAACTGTCTGGGTCTTGCAGGATGGCACCGGCAAACATCGTCAGCGCGAATGCCATGACCAGGGCAACGAACAGGCAGAATATCAGCCGGGTCCTCTGCGTATCCTCGGACGACGGCACGGCACGCATGGTCAACTGAAGCTCGCTCATGTCATGTCCCAAGCCATCGCGCTGGCGCCCCGATCAAGGAATATGGTCCGTCGGCGTCGCCCGCATGGCAGCTGCCCCACGATCCGAGCTGCCCACGAACACGAAGCGGGATGAACCAAGGTAGAAGATGATGGTGTAGAGGCAGTTTCCCGCCAGATGAACGAACGGGTTTTCGAGGACGCCCGCCGAAACGGCGGCGATCACGACTGCCAGGTTGGCGCCATAGGCGACACCAAAAATCATCGCGTATCGTCGGGCGGTACCGGGCCGAAAACCGCCCTCTTTTTGGAAGGTCCATCGGCGATTGAGGAAGAAGCCAAGGACGAGGCAGGCAGCATAGCCTGTTGCATTGGACACGATGTCACCGAGGCCCAGCGCCAGCCCGGCCAGGATCGTTGTGTATCCCAGGGCGGTGTTGAGCAGGCCGACGGCGCCAAATCGCAGCATTCTCGACAAGTCAGTCGGCAGGCTCGACCGCATGCTGATGTGCCCGCGTCTTTTGCTAGAAAACCGGCTCAAGCACGCGCGGCCTTCTTCGCCATTTCCTGGAGATGATGGACGGGCAGGTTCCGGTTCTCGGTTGCCTGGCTGCGTGCGACGATCTCGTTGACGAAGTAGAGCGGCCGCCGCTTCGTCTCCATGTACATGCGTCCCAGATATTCGCCGAAGATTCCAAGAACCATAAGCTGGACGCTGCCAAGTATCAGCATGATCGCCGCAAGGCTTGTCCAGCCAGGCAAGACGTTTCCGGCGGACCATTCCAACAAGGTATAGCCGAGCATGACAAGCCCGAGCAGGCCGAACATCATCCCCAGAAGCGAGGCAAACCGCAATGGCGCCACGGAGAAGCTTGTCATCGCGTCCACGGCCAGAATAACCATCTTCTTCAATGGATAGTGGGTGGTCCCCGCGAAGCGCCTGTGCCTCTCATAGGGGAACGCGACCTGCTTCAATCCGATCCAGCTCACCATGCCCCGGATGAACCGATAACGTTCGGGCATTGCGTTGAGGTGGTCGAGCGCGCGCCGGCTCATCAGCCGGAAATCGCCGGAATTCGGCGCGATCTCGACGTCGACCATTCGTCGCAGCAGGCGGTAGAACATCGAGGCGGAGGCCAGCTTGAACCAGCTTTCGCCATCGCGCTTCAGTCTCTGGCCATAGACGACATCGAAGCCTTCATTCATCTTCGTCATCATGGCCCCGAGCAATTCGGGCGGATCCTGAAGATCGGCATCGAGAATGAGCACCCGTTGACCGCGGCAGAATTCCAGGCCGGCGCTCAAGGCGATCTGGTGGCCGTAATTGCGCGCAAGGTCTATGGCGACCACATGGTCGTCCTTTTCTGCCAGCCGGAAAACGGCTTCGCGCGTGCCGTCGGTCGCGCCGTCTATGACAAGGACGATCTCGTAGGAGGGGCCATGTTCCAGGCACGCGGCGGTAACGCGGCGGTAAAGTTCAGCCACGCTATCCAGCTCATTGTAGCACGGGACGACAACCGCCAGCATGACAGCGTGCCGCGCGGCGACGTTCTCGATCTCCACCAAGGGCCTTGCTCCCGCTTTGCGGATGGGAATAGCGCCAATTGGTTAGAAAACAGATAAGCTTGCGGGGTCCATTAGGCGCGGAGGCGACCAGCTTGCTAAAGCGCGTCGCGTCAAAACGGATTCATGAGGCGCGCTTTAGGTCCTTTTTCCATGCATGTCGTTCTCCCAAAACCGGGGCCACTTTTGGGCGACCTGCACTAATACCGCCACGAGCGAACGTGATCGCCTCGGATTACGAATCGTGCGTCATCCAGCCTTCGATTGTCGCATAGCGAACAAGCGCCGCGCGGGTTCTCAACCCCAGCTTTTCAGTTGCCCTGGCGCGATACGTCTCTACGGTCTTCACGCTCAGCGACAATTGTCCGGAAATTTCCTTGTTGCTGAAGCCCTTGGCGACCAGCTTGACAACCATGACTTCGCGTTCGCTCAGCGGGTCGGGATTGGTGGCGGAGGACCGAGGTTCCGACAGAATCTTGGCGGCCACGCCGGGATCGATGTAAAGCCCTCCGGCCAGGACGGACCGGATCGCATGGATCAGTTCCTCGGCAGCCGAGCGCTTGAGAATGAAGCCGCGCGCTCCGGCCTGGAGCAACTGGCGCACATAAGCGGCCTCTTCGTGCAATGTCAGGGCGAGTGCGGCGATCTGCGGAAAGAGTGTTCGCATCCGGTCGACCAGCACAATTCCGCTGGCACCTGGCAGCGAAACGTCGACGACGACGATATCCGGCAATGTTTCCGCAAGGCCGATCAGCGCGCTCTCCACGTCGCCCGCCGTGCCGGCGACTTGCAGGTCGGCCTGCGCCTCGACCATGGCCCGGATACCCGACAGCACGACCGGATGGTCGTCGACAAGGAACACGCTGCGACGAGTAGTCGAATGGGGTTGGGTCATTGCGCGCTCACCTCGGCTTGTCGGGTCGCCGCTGGCAACGATGCGTAGATGGTTGTTCCCTGCCCAGGGGCACTTTCCACCGCGAAATATCCCCCAACCAGGGCCAGCCTTTCGCGCATGCCTGAAAGTCCAAAGCATCTGGACCGTGTTTCGTTGATGACCTCGGGATCGAATCCCTTGCCGTCATCCTCGACGACGATTCTCAACTGGCCGTCGGCGTGTTGTGCCGTGACGCTGATCCAACTCGCTTCGGAGTGCTTGGCGACATTGGTCAGCGCCTCCTGCACCACCCGATAGATCGTCACCGAGCCCTCGTCGTCCAGAGGATCGGCCAGGGCCTCCAGATGTGCGTCCGCCGACACGCTGAGGCGCTCGGCCCAGGTCGCGACCATGTCTTCAACGGCCTGCCGCAGGCCAAGGTCGCTGAGCAGCGTCGGCCGCAGCGTTGCCGCGGTGTGGTGCACCTGGATGCTCATGTGCTCGACAATCTTCCGGATTCCGGCAAATGATTGCTTGAGATCTGGCAGCTCGACCGCGTCCTCCAAGGTCTTCAATCCCAATGACAACGCGGTGAGGTCCTGCCCCATCTCATCGTGAAGTTCGCGGGCGACGCGCAACCGCTCGTCTTCCTGTGCGTTGACAAGCCGGCGTGCAAGCATCGCGCGCTCCTCGGCCATCTCCTTGCGTTCCGTGACATCGGTAAAGGCCATTACCGCGGCCGATATGGCTCCCGAGGCGTCGAAAACAGGTGCCGAATTGATGGAAAGCCAAGCCTTGGTCCCATCTCCGCGCTTGACCCAGATCTCCTCATCGAGAACCACCTCGCCATCGCGGATGGCCCGGGTGATCGGCCAGTCGTCGTGCTCATAAGGCCGCCCGTCGGCGTGATATCCCTTTTGTCCACTCTGTTCCCAGAGGTTGACGCCGGAGGTCAGTGTGTACTTGAGCAGTCGTTCGTGCTGGTCGTTGGCAAGGATCAGGCTGCCACTGGGGGCCTCGACCACCACGACGCCGACGGGCATGTACTTGACCACTGCCTGCAGGCGGGCCTGGCTGCCCTGGAAATCCTGGCTTGCGCGGGCCCAGTCGCGTTCGACGCCGGCCATGCGACTTGCCGACCGCATCAACGTGATCGCAAGCGCCATGATCAGCACGATCCCGACGATCAGCAGCAATTCCACGGCGCCATAGTGTCGTGAGTGGTGCGCCAACACGGTTGCCCAGGCGAAATTGCATATGAGCGCGGATACGCCAATCAGCAGCGTGGCGCCGGCAATCTGCTTATGCAACCCCAGCCAGTCACGGCTGTTCGTTGTTTTTACCGGCGGCATGTCAAGGTCCATGAGAGCCTCTGACTATGGGCGGCGACTATGTATCAAGGGTCGTGAAGCGTGAGTTTTGCCCGCGGATTGGCTGGAATTGTGGGCTACCCCTAGCAAGAACGTCCCCAAGCGCCACCTGAATTACTACACCTTTTTCCCCGGCGTGTCTGTCGGGTTTTTCCCGCAGGGCCGGCGGTGAAACGGAAGAGTACCGCCAGCTTAAAACCTGACTCACAGCATGGGTGAATTCCAATTGTTTACGTTTCGCATCGACGAGATGATGAGACCGTCAACTTGGCCATAGAGAGTGGTTGTTGGCAACAGTAACAAGTACTCAGATCTCAAGAAGAGGATACGGATATGAGAAAGATCATTCTCGCTGCGGCTGTGTTGGCTGCTTTTACTGGTCAATCCTTTGCCGGCATTGGCAATGGAAATGGCAATGGTAACGGAAACGTCGGTATCGGCAATGGTAACGGCAACGGCAACGGCAACTCGGGTGCCTTTAACGGCAACCTGAACGGCAACGGCAACTTCGGTATCGGCAACGGTAACGTGAACGGCAACGGCAACCACGGTATCGGCAACGGTAACGTGAACGGCAACGGCAACTTCGGTATCGGGAACGGCAACGTGAACGGCAACGCCAACCACGGCGCCCTGAACGGTAACGTGAACGGCAACGGCAATTTCGGCCTCGGCAACGGTAACGTCAACGGTAACGGTAACTGGGGCGCTCTCAGTGGCAACGGCAACGGCAACTTCAATCATTGACCGTTAGCAGTTCTGCTGAGGATCGGGATTCCTGCAGTTTCGCCCTCACCCCCGGCGACTCCATAGGGCGCTCCCCCAATCGCCCCGCCAGGGATCCCGGTCGTCGCCTTCTAACGACCTGCAACGACCTGTTCGAATCTGGTGTTTCGAACAAGCTCTTCGAACACAGCTCAAGGAGACCGTCATGAAACGCTATATAACAGCACTCACGTGCCTGGCTTTGTGCGCCCCCGTGTTGCTGCCGCCTCAATTTGGGGTAGGCCAGGTCTTTGCCGGCACAGGCAATGGCAATGGCAACGGCAACGGCAACGTTGGTGCCGGTAACGGTAACGGCAACGGCAACGGCAATACCGGCAGCGCCAACGGCAACGGCAACGGCAACGGCAATTTCGGCAACGGCAACGGCAACGGCAACGGCAACGCCAACTCCGGAATCGGTAACGGCAACGGCAATGGCAACGGCAACGTTGGCGCCGCCAGCGGTAACGGCAACGGCAACCGCAACAACGGTACCGGCAACGGCAACGGCAACGGCAACGGCAATTTCGGCTCGGTAACGGTAATGCCAACGGCAACCGCAATACCGGCATCGGCAACGGCAATGGCAATGGCAATGGCAATGTCGGCCTCGGTAACGGTAATGCCAACGGCAACCACAATACCGGCATCGCCAATGGCAATGCCAACGGCAATGGCACGCCCAACGCCAGTGGCAACATAGGCTATCACAACACCGGGACCGGCAATATCGGTGCCTTCAACGGCAGTACCGGAAACGTCGGCGCCTTCAACGGCAACGGCAACACTTCGTCTACCAGTGGCAACGGAAATCTCGGGTCGTTCAACGGGAATTTCAATGGTGGCACGTATAACGGCAACGGCAACATCGGATCCGGCAACGGCAACTTCAACGGCAATTGAGGCCGACGATGGCCAACCGCGCATCAGCTTCCATCGCTCCGCTGTTGCTTGCTGTCGCTTTGGCCGTCGCTTGTTCCTGCACCGCGGTCATGGCCGGCAGCGGCAATGGAAACGGTAACGGTAACGTCGGCAACGGTAATGGCAATGGCAACTCCGGCAACGACAATGGCAATGGCAATTCCGGAAACGACAACGGCAACTTCGGTGTCGGAAACGGCAATGGCAATGGCAATTCCGGAGACGACAACGGCAACTTGGATGTCGGAAACAACAACGGCAACGGTAATTCCGGGAACGGGATGGGCAATTCCGTGACAGGCGACAATCAGGGTACGTCCCAGGTGCCGCCGCCCAGCACCCCTTAAATCCTGGGGGCTCTTGGTATTACCGAGTGACCGGCCGAACATCGACAGTCATTGGCTTCAGGCGAGCGCACGCACCCGTGCGCTCGCCTGAAGCGCTTGTACCGTTCCGATGGTCCCGGTTTGGTTCCTGTTGAAACTTGTCACGAGCGAACAGGCAGGTGCATCCGAATGCGGGCACCCGGCCACGAGCCGCTCAATATCCTGATCGTTCCATCATGCAACGAAGCTATCTGCCGGGCGAGGTTCAATCCCAGTCCGGCTCCGCGTGACTGCGGCTGCAAGCGGTAGAAGGGCTCGAAGACATTCTCATGCTCTTCCACCGGTATGCCCGGGCCTTCGTCCCGGACTTCAATACCACCCGTCTCGTCGATAGCCACCGTGATCGTGCCCCTGGCCCCGCCATGGTCGATCGCATTGCGAATGATGTTTGCCAGGGCGCGCTCGATCTGCAGCGTGTTCACCTCGACACGGATCGTGCTGGCGGACGGTTCGAAGGCAAGGTCGTAGCCAGCTTCGATGGCGAGCGGGGCGAAATCGGCCGCGACCCGGCTGACAAGTTCGGCCAGGTCGACGATCTGGCGTTCGCTTGCCGGGCGGTCGAGCATTTGATGGTCCAGCAGTTGTTGCGCCAGATGCGACAGACGCTCGATATCCTGGACAAGGCGAACGCTCTGGGGCTCTTTCTTCAACAGTTCGGCGCGCGTCCGCAGTATGGCGATAGGCGTGCGCAGTTCATGAGCCGCATCGGTCAGGAAGCGGTTATGCCGGTCATAGCCTTGGGCAAGTCGCGCAAGCGCCTGGTTGAAGGCATGGACCAGCGGCGCGATTTCCTGTGGCACGCGCTTGACCGGGAGTTGCATCGCCCGCGTGTCGATGTCGATGCGCGCCGCCTGGTCGGCGGTGTCGACAAGGCCGGCAAATGACCGGCGAACGACCGCGGGCGTCGTCACAAGGGTCGTGACCCCCATGACGAGAATGATCGGCAGGAGCAGTATTGCGATGATGACCGCTAATGCTGGCAGGGCTTTCTCCCAGTTCCTGCTGCCGTCGGGGTTCCTGGCCACGTCGACGGTGGCCGAGATGTTGACTTCCAGTCCTTCGGTTTCGCCGCGCGAGGATCGTGTCGCCGCCATGATCTGCATCATGCCGGCCTTGGTCGCGGCTTTTTCGATATAGGCTTCCGGCCGCAGGTCATCCTCGGAAAATCCAAGGGTTGCATGGTCTACTTCGCTCAGCAGACCGCCAAAATCCCTGTTGTAGACGTCGGGTACGTTCCCAAAGCGAATGCTCTGGCCGCTACTATCGCGAATGATGTACCAGACATTGGGAAATTCCTCGCGAAAGGATCGCAGCTCCTCGGTTTCATGGACGATCAATTTGCCATTGCTGTCGCGATCGACCGCATTTTTCAGGGCGTCTACAGCTGCCTCGTTGTCAATCAGCAGCCGCGGATTGGCGATCCACAACGCGGCCACGCACAACACGATGAATATGACAAGCGTCGCCGCCTGCAGCAGGATCAGCCGCCGAACCAGGACCCACTGCAGCGAGCGGGCGCGCATCTCCTTCATGACGCGGCCCGCAAGAGATAGCCAAGGTTGCGGATTGCCCGGATCTCGATGCCGGCGGCGACATCCTCGAGTTTGCGGCGTAGCCGGGATATATGCGCGTCCAGGGCGTTGGAGCCGATTTCGTCGTCCAGGGCGTAGACAGCCTCCTCCAATGCGCCGCGCATGATGGTTCGGCCGGGCCGGCGAATGAGCGTTTCCAGGACAAGGCGCTCTCGCCGCGGCAATTCCAATGCCTGATCCTCGACCAGCGCTTCGCGGTATCGGAAATCATAGGTGAGCCGGCCGACCACCGTCTGGTTGGTACGCGAGGTGAATGAACGCCGGTGCAGGGCATGCAGCCGGGCGACCAGCTCCACCGTGGCGAATGGCTTGACCATGTAGTCGTCAGCGCCGGCATCAAGCCCGGTGACGCGGTCATCGAGACCGCTCATCGCGGTCAGCGCGATCACCGGCGCCTCCACATGCAGGGCGCGCAGGCGCGGTATGAGGCTGAGGCCATCGCCGTCGGGCAAGCGGCGATCCAGAATGACGGCGTCATGATGTCCAAACCGCGCCATGGCTTCGGCGTCGGCGAGTGTCGAAACGTGATCGACAATGATGTCCTGACGCTCCAGCGCGGCCTTGAGGACCGAAGCCATTTCCGGCTCGTCCTCTACCAGCAAGATGCGCATATGAATTCTCCGTCAGTTTGGGCCGGCGGCGATCTCCGGTGGGGGAAGGGGCCTGGGCCGTGGCGTAGGCGGTAAAGTGGTTGCCCGCATGCGACAAGAGCCAGATGGCGGCTCTGGTCTATTCACATTCAAGCTTCGGTTGGCGAAAATTGGTCACGACCATCGGCCTTCGGAAGCAAGGGTGCGCGGCGACAAACAAGGTGAGACTCAGCGTCAATCAGGATGAGACTCGGCGGCGGGGGTGTGACGAAGGGAGGGCGTAGCCCGACCGGAGTTACACCCCCGCCGCCGCGCAATTTTTCAGCGTCTTATGATCGCGGTCGGCCCGGTAGCTTGGTGGTTTTCTGGAATGGAGAACCATCTTTGTGCCGGGTCGCCATGTAACCGATCATCAGACGAGGCTTTTTATGAAGTACCGACAAAACAATTCTATCGAGGTCGCCGCCGCCAAGGCGTCGATCAGCAGGGCGACGGCCTATCGCATCAAGACGGACGCGCACCTGCCATCGCAAAAGCAAAAGGCTCGTGGCCGGCGGAGGCCTGACCCTCTCGAGCATATCTTCGATGCCGAGGTCGTTCCCCTTTTGAAGGCGGCGCCAGGCATCCGTGTTGTCGCCATCTATGAGGAGATGCTGCGGCGGCACCCGGAACTGAGCGCGGGCATTCGCCGAACGCTGGAGCGGCGCATCCGGTCATGGCGTGCCATCCACGGCGAAGAGCAGGAGGTTATCTTCCGCCAGCTTCACGAACCCGGCCGACTCGGGCTATCGGATTTTACCGACATGGGCAGCCTTGACGTGTCGATCGCCGGCCAGTCTCTTGATCATCTACTCTACCACTTCCGGCTCGCCTGGTCCGGCTTTGAACACACCCATGTCATTCTCGGCGGCGAGAGCTTCGTGGCCCTGGCCGAAGGACTGCAGAACGCGCTGTGGTCGCTTGGGGGAGCGCCGCTCTATCATCGCAGCGACAGCCTGTCGGCGGCTTTCCGCAACCTCAGCGCCGATGCGAAGGAGGATCTCACGCATCGCTACGAAGAGCTTTGCGCGCACTACCGCATGACGCCGACCCGCAACAACAAGGGCATCGCGCACGAGAACGGTTCGATCGAAAGCAGCCATGGCCATCTCAAGGATGCCATCCGTGACGCCCTTCTGATGCGCGGCAGCAGAAATTTCGACGATCTCGGCGCGTATCGAGCCTTCATCGACGAGATCGTCAGCCGGCACAACGCCAATCATGGCAAGCGCATCGATGCCGAACGCCCTCAACTGCAGGAACTTCCAGACCAGCGGACCAGCGACTTCGAGGAGGTGGTCGTCACCGTGTCGCGGACCGGCGGCTTCACCTTGCGCAAGGTCTTCTACACCGTTCCCTCCCGCCTGATCGGACATCGGCTTCGCATCCGCCTGTTCGATGATCGCCTCGAGGTCTTTATGGGAGGAACAAAGCTGATGACGCTGCCCAGGGGCCGAGGCCATGCCGACGGGAGGCACGATCAGGTCGTCAACTATCGGCACGTCATCCATTCCCTGCGCAAAAAGCCGATGGCGCTTCTTAATCTCGTCTATCGTGACAAGCTCTTCCCGCGGCAGGAATACCGCAGGGCCTTCGACGAGCTCATTGAGCGGCTGCCGGACAGGCAGGCGTGCAAGATCATGGTCGATCTGCTGGCGCTGGCCCACGATCGAGGCTGCGAGCGTGAGCTTGCCGAGCAACTCACCGAGACCCTCGACGCCGGCGACCTGCCCGATATTGCCGTCTTGCGAACCCTCCTCGGCCCGGACCCCGCACGGCTGCCGACCGTCTTGGTGCAACTCGCTTCCCTTAACGGCTATGAAGCCCTGATCGGGGCAACCCATGTGGGAGACGTCGCATGAGCAACGCCCACACCATCGACGAAGCCCGCCTCGGCATCATGCTCAACGAACTCCGGCTACCGACGATCAAGACGCTCTGGGCGCAATTTGCCGAGCAGGCCGATAGAGAGGGGTGGCCCGCCGCCCGGTTCCTCTCGGCCATCGCCGAGCATGAGCTGGCCGAACGGGCACATCGCAGGATCGAACGGCATCTGGCCGAAGCGCATCTGCCGCCCGGAAAGACGCTCGACAGCTTCGCCTTCGACGCCGTACCCATGGTCTCCAAGGCCCAGGTCATGGCCATGACCGCCGGTGACAGCTGGCTCGCCAAGGGCGCCAATATCCTGTTGTTCGGCCCACCCGGTGGCGGAAAGTCGCATCTTGCGGCAGCGATCGGACTCGCCCTCATTGAGAACGGCTGGCGCGTGCAGTTCGCCCGAACCACCGATCTCGTGCAGAAGCTCCAGATCGCGCGGCGAGAGCTGCAGCTCGAAGCCGCCATCGCCAAGCTCGACAAGTTCGATCTGCTCATCCTCGACGATCTGGCCTACGTCACCAAGGACCAGGCCGAAACGAGCGTGCTCTTCGAACTCATCTGCGCAAGATATGAGCGGCGTTCCATCATGATCACCGCCAATCAGCCCTTCGGAGAATGGAACAGAATCTTTCCGGACCCCGCCATGACCCTCGCCGCAGTGGACCGACTTGTTCACCACGCAACGATCTTCGAGATGAACGTCGAAAGCTACCGGCGCAGATCCGCCATGGAAGCCAAACGCCAGCGCGGCAGGCCAGCCTCTTACGCGACAATCAAGAACAAACACGAACTTGTCGCGGAGCGGCAATCAGAAATAGATGAAGGCCTTGCCAGCGACAATCAGCATGATAATTTGCACGTGACCGCGACCTGAGAATCTCATCCAGATCGCCGCTCACGTCTCATCCAGATCGTCGCGCTATACAAGGGCATGGAAGGTGTAGAAATCCCGTCAGCGCAAACAAAGTTGCGGCGAAAAAAGCACTCGGCGCACATCTGAGATGGCCCGCGCCACATATGGGCATTGTGATTCCTGTCGTGAGGTTACAACAGGCAAGTAGATTACGAAGATTACACCGACATTACGACGCAACATTTGGCGCGCCGCGGATTTCAGGGCGAACGGAGAGGGCAGTTCCCAGCGGATTGACCATATGGCCAATCCATCCCCGAGAACTGCTCTCTCCGATCGATGCCCTTCACTGGACCTGGAGGCGGCGGGTAGCCGCCGCCGGAGGGAAGCCGTGGTCTAGAACCGGTAGTTGACGCCGGCTTTCAGCTCATGGCTTCCGATCGTCGACTTGGATGTGCCGAGCGTGGTCGTCGTCTCGACGTTCGGCGTACGGATATAGTCATACTCGACCTTGGCGGAGAGACCGCCGGCAAAGGCCTGCTCGATACCAGCACCGACCAGATATCCGGCCTTCCATCCGCTGCTGTCGGTCAGGTTGTCGCCCTTCTCGAACTTGGTGAGCGCCACGCCGCCGGTTCCAAACACCAGCGTCTGATTGAAACTGAGGCCGGCCTTGGCCTTGGCGGCCGCGCGCCACTTTTCCTTGACCTTGCCGCCCCGAACATCGTGCTCGGCGCCTCCCAGGTAGGAGCCTTCGATTTCGGCGCCCAGAACCGCCGGGCCCATCTGGACGTTGTAGCCAGCCTGCGCGCCGGCATCGAAGCCGTTCCTGTCGGCGAAAGGGTTTGGCATCCTTGTGAACGCCGTGCCGCCATGGGCACCGAAATAGGCGCCGCTCCACTGGAAAGCCGGGGGATCGTTGTAGGCGGGCGATAGGTCGGCGGCCATCGCTGATCCGTTCAAATACACGGCGAGCGCAAGGGCGGCTCCCGCCAGGGCAATCATTCTTTGAGAAGACATTGCATTACTCCAGACACATATGCGCAGCACTCGACGCGCGGATTTGATCCTTTGAGAGCGCGACCATTTGGGGCGGCCGTACTCCGGTTTCGTTGTCTCTCGCCTGGAATGATCGCCCGGCGCCGTGGTCACACGAACCGGCGTGGAGCACATGTCATTGGGAGCTGATTTGCCGTGCGATCCATCATGTGAAAGACACCGGCTATCTCGCAAATGAAAATTGCGGGCACATTGCGGGAAACCGGAAAGTGAAGATTTTTCGCTTTATTTTCAATTAATTGAAGAGAGATTGTTTACGGATATTTAACCGTTTTGGTTTGCCTGCCTGCGAGACCGCGCATCACTTGCGCGCCTTGTGCGGAGGATGAAAGGCCGAGCCATTCCGCCTGCGTCACCGGTCGGATACTCTACGAGTGCGGCCTATCACCCGACGTTGGAATGCAAGAGTTTCGGGGGCGACGCGCGTCGCCTCTCTCCCGTTGTTTGTCTGTTTCACTTCGCCTTCGCAACCTCGGCGCTGGCGGCAAAGCTCGGCCAGTATTTTGAAACAGCCAGGATGGCTCCAGCCGTCGAGAAGTGGCCATAGTCGAAATAGAGGAACTGACCGGTGTCGGCATCGGCATAGGAGCAGCCTTTTGCGTCGCACAGTGATGTCAGCGGATCGATGAAGGTGGCCCCTTTGGTGAAGGGTTGCACCTTTTCATTGATCCTGGGATCCATGGCCATGGGCCATTCCGAATTGCCGGCATGCGCCCGCTTGGCGAAGAACGCGATTTTCTGGACGTCGGCGATGAATTCCGGTGATTGGCCGATGACATACACGCGCACGCCCAAACCGTGGAGCGTGGCGATCGTTTGCTGAAGCCCGCCGAACCCTCGGGTCTCGTAGTCGGTCCAGCGACCGCTCAGTATGACCGACTGGATTCCGGCATCTCGAATGACGGTCAGGGCCCGCTTGTTGAAACGGCTGCAGCTGGGGCGTGCGTAGGAAAAATACGAGAGGTCCGGCGGGCAGCCGGCGTAGGTGTATTGGACAACGTTGGCCTGGATCTTGTCGATGTTGGCTTCGAGCCCCGAAACGTAGTGCGCGGCAAACGAATCCCCCCACAGCATGACGGTGGTGGCAAAGCCGTGTGTGCGCGTGCAATCCCCGAGGTTCCAGGTTTCTATCGGGCTCGAGCCCTCGTTGAAACAGACGCCGTTGCGCCAGTCGCCGACTTGGACCTTCTGCGTTGAGAAGTCCGGAAACCGGTGCGGAAACCCGTTGGCGAGCGCGCCGGCGAGGCCACAGGCACACAGCACTGCAATCGCCGCGCTTGAAAAGGCGAAGATCGGCAACGGTGCTGTAAACGGCCGTTTCTGCCGGAAAGGTTGCTCGACGAATTTCCAGGAGAATGTCGCGAGGGCAAGGCTGCCGATCATCATGGCGATGACCGTCGGCACGCCGATGTTCTGAAGCGAGAGATAATGGACAAACGAGTTGATCGGCCAGTGAACGAGATACAGCGAGTATGAGATCAGGCCGATCCAGACGAACGGGCTGAACCGGAGAATTCGCGTGGCGATCGTCGCCGGCCTGTCAGCGGTCGGTGGAGTCTGGCCGACATAGATCAGCAGGGCCGTACCGATGCAGGGAAACAAGGCGTTGTAGCCCGGAAACGGATCGTTCTCCGAGATCGTCAGGAACCCGTAGGCAATCAGGCCGAAGCCGGCCAGTCCCAGAAGCTCCATCGAGAGCCGGTTTCCAATGGCGGGCGGGCGTCTCAGCATGAGCACCGCGCCCAGCATGAGTTCCCACATGCGTGTCGGCAAGAGGTAGAAGCCGGCTGTCGGCGCCAATGAGGTCGCCATGATTGCCAGCGCGAAGCTGCCGATGATGATCGGCACGAGCACGAGCAGCCAGCGCTTGCCCAGATAGCGGTAGATCAGGAACATCAGGATCGGGGCGAAGATGTAATACTGCTCCTCCACGGAGAGCGACCATGTGTGCAGCAGCGGTCGCAGTTCGGCATCGATCGAGAAGTAGTTGGTCGTTTTCCAGAAATAGATATTCGACCAGAAGGTGGACGCCGCGATGACGCTCAGGCTGAATTCGTGCAGGTCCGACGGCAGCAGGATGAACCAGGCCGCGATGCAACTGAGGAGAATGACGAAGACCAGGGCCGGCAGGATACGCCGCGCCCGGCGCCAGTAGAACCGTGCGATCGAGAACTGACCGCGATCGAGGTCATCCAGCAGGCTGCCAGTGATCAGGTAACCGGATATGACGAAGAAAATGTCGACGCCGGTGAAGCCGCCGGGAATGGCGGAAACTCCGAAGTGAAAGAGCACGACCGGAAGCACCGCAACCGCCCTCAGGCCATCGATGTCACGCCTGTAGTTCATTCCAATCGTCCATCCGCTATGTTTGAGGGCATTTGCGCGGCAATCCCGGCGGAAGCGCCTGTGCTGCGGCGGCGAAACTGCATAAGCCCTCAATCTCCGGGCCATACGAATGAAGCTGGCTGGTTGATCTCAACAGGCTGCCCACGATGACCTAAGTTTGCTGCACTGCAACATGAGTGTCAAGGCTGAGGGACGCCGATTGGAAACGCAGGTCGGCGCGCTGCCTTCCTGGCGGCCTTGTCCCGGCCTGAAACCGCAAACTCGCGGGCATGGCTTGAAGCCGGGGAACCAAGTGCGTATTTCTGCACCCGTGTTCCGAATCCGGGACACCCGAATCTGGAGAGACAGCCCTTGTCCGCATTGACGCGCTTTCTCGGCGACTCGCCGTTCAGGGTGGTCCTGAAGCTGCTTGTGGTGTCGTTCCTCGTCGGCCTTGTCATGAACGCGTTCGGTTGGTCGCCGATGGATGTGGTCAATGGCATCCAGAAGTTCGTCATCGACCTCTGGAATCTTGGCTTCAACGCCGTCTATCGCTTCCTCGGCTATATCCTGCTTGGTGCCGCGATCGTCATCCCGGCCTTCATCCTGCTCAGGGTCGCTAACTACCGGAAGTAGAGCATGATCCCGAAAAGTGGGAACCGGTTTTCGGACAAGATCATGCCTGAACAGGATTATCGGGCGTAGCTGGCTGCCACCTCGAAGAGGATGGCATGGCGCACGGCGAGCGCGGGCACGTCCGTGGAATAGCCCCCGCCGATGACACCGCAGACGGGAATGCCCTGCGCGCGAAAGTGGCGGATCACCGATTCGTCGCGGGCGCGCAAGCCGTCATTCGTGAGGGACAGCCGGCCAAGCCGGTCGTCGGCATGGACGTCGACCCCAGCATTGTAGAAGACGATGTCCCAACGAGCCATGTCTGACAGGTAAGGCAGAATGCCGATGAGCCGCTCGATATAGGCGGCATCGCCGGTGCCGTCGGGGAGTGCAATGTCGAGGTCGGAATCGATCTTGCGTACCGGATAGTTGCGGTCGCCATGCATGGAAAAGGTGAACACGCGCGGATTGTCCCGCAGGATGTCGGCCGTGCCGTCGCCCTGATGCACGTCGAGATCGACGACCAGGATGTTGGCGGCCGCGCCTTCAGCGAGCAGCACCAGCGAGGCGACGGCAACATCGTTGAAGGTGCAGAAGCCCGCACCTTGTGCATGCCGCGCGTGGTGACTGCCGCCGGCGGTGTTGCAGGCGATGCCGTGTTGCAGCGCCAGCCGCGATGCCAGGATCGTTCCGCTGGTGGCGAGCTGCGCTCTGAGCGAAACGCGCGGGCTTACCGGAAAGCCGATCTCGCGCTCGATTTTCGCCGGCACTTCGCAGGCAAGCACCTGCTCGACATAGTCAGCGGCATGGGCAAGCTTCAGCCATGATGCCGGCGCGGGCTCAGGCGTGTTGAGTGCGTCGGGCTGTGCCAGGCCGCGTTGGCTCAAGGCTTCCATCAGCAATGGGTATTTGCTCATCGGAAAACGATGATTGACGGCGAAACCGGCGTCATAGTCGGGATGATGAACGATTTGCAGGGGCATGGGGGTGTCCGGCGGGCTCGCGCCAGGCGAGGAATTCTATTGGCCGTTACGCGAAGAGTAATTGCGCAGCGGACAGAAAGTGGGGCACATCGGGCGCTCGATCAAGCCGCAATCAGCAAGGCAGCAATCCTTGGACAAGGGTGCATCCCCAGCCGACGCCAGATCTTTTGTCGTCACCAATCGCTCCGTGCTTGCCATTGCCGTGCCGATGACGCTTGCCTATCTGACGACACCGCTGCTTGGCCTTGTCGGCACTGCCGTCGTCGGTCAGTTCGGCGATGCGGCTCTTCTGGGCGGCCTCGCGGCAGGCGCGCTGATCTTCGATGTCGTCTTCACCTCCTTCAATTTCCTGCGTTCCGGCACCACCGGCCTTGTCGCCCAGGCTTTCGGGCGCGGTGATGCGCTGGAGGAGCAGGCGGTGTTCTGGCGCGCGGTGCTGATCGCGGTCGTCGCCGGCATCGTGCTTGCGGCGCTTTCGCCTCTGGTCGCCCAGGGCGGCCAGTGGTTCATGGATGCCGGGCCGCGCGTCAGCGAGGCGATGGGCGTCTACATCCGCATCAGGCTGCTTGCGGCACCCTTCTCGCTGATCAACTACGCCATCCTCGGTTATGTGCTGGGGCGCGGCGAGGGCGGGCTCGGGCTGATGCTGCAACTGGTGCTGAACAGCATCAACATCGCGCTGTGCTTCCTGCTCGGCCTGAAGCTTGGCTGGGGTGTCGCGGGCGTCGCCTGGGCAACCGTCACTGGCGAATTCCTCGCCATGCTGCTTGGGCTGGCCATCGTCGTCAGGCGCTTCCGGGCAGCACCCCGATTGCCCCGCCATCGCCTGCTCGACATGTCAGCCTTCCTGCGCATGCTGTCACTCAATCGCGACATCATGATCCGCTCGTTCTCGCTGCTTGCTGCTTTCGCCCTGTTCACGCGCCAGGGCGCGCAGTTCGGTACGGTGACTTTGGCCGCCAACGCAGTGCTGATGAACTTCTTCCTTGTCGCCGGCTATTTCCTTGATGGTTTCGCCACCGCGGCCGAACAATTGGCGGGCCGTGCCGTCGGCGCGCGCGCCGAGCAGCCTTTCCGGCGGGCGGTACGGCTGACCCTGTTCTGGGGTTTCGGGCTGGCTGGAGCCGCGACCCTGGTGCTGCTGCTGGGCGGCGCTGATCTGGTTGCGGTCGTCACGACCTCGCAAGACGTCCGCGCCGTCGCCGATATCTACATGCCCTGGGCGGCATTTACCGCGCTGAGCGGCGTGCTGGCGTTCCAGATGGATGGGGTCTTCATCGGTGCGACCTGGTCACGTGACATGCGCAACATGATGCTGCTGTCGTTCCTGGTGTTCGTGGCCGCGCTGCTGACGCTGGCGCCCGCCTTCGGCAATAACGGCCTGTGGGCGGCGTTGCACATCTTCCTGCTGGCGCGCGGCTTCAGCCTGCTTGCCATTTTACGGCTACGGGTACGTACGGCATTCTAGCACTTTAAAGCGGCTTGGACGCCCATTTGTCGAGGCTGGCATCGCGCAATTCCCGCAGCGACTTGAGCGGCTGCTTGTCCGCGAAGCCAGCCATTCCGGCGACAATGCGACCCGGCAGCGCCGGTCCGGCATAGATCATGCTGGTGTAGAGCTGGACGAGATCGGCGCCGGCGCGGATTTTTTCCAGCGCCGTCTCGGTGGAATCGACGCCGCCGACGCCGATGATGGCACGCTCCGGGCCAAGCAGCTTCCGCATCCTTGCGAGCACGATCGTCGAGCGTTCGAAGAGCGGCTTTCCTGAAAGCCCGCCGGTCTCGCGCGCAACATCGCCGCTGCGCAGCGATGGCCGCGCAATGGTTGTGTTGGAGACGATGACGCCGTCGATCCGCTTTTCAGTGACCTCGGCGGCAATATCTTCCAGTTCCGCCTCGACCAGGTCCGGCGCGATCTTGAGGAAGATCGGTGGCTGCGTCGACGCAGCCGCGCGCGCGGCCATGACACGCGACAGGAGTTCGTCAAGCTGCTCGCGCGCCTGCATGTTGCGCAGGCCCGGCGTGTTGGGCGAAGAGATGTTGACCGTCAGGTAGGTGGCATATTGCGCGAACCTGGCGACGCCGCGTTCATAGTCGCCGATGCGATCAGTGCTGTCCTTGTTGGCGCCGATGTTGACGCCAACGATGCCGCTACGCCCCTTGCGGGCAGCGAGACGCTTTTCAGCGGCCGCATGGCCTTCATTGTTGAAGCCCAGGCGGTTGATCACCGCCTCATCCGCCGTCAGCCGGAAAATGCGCGGCTTCGGGTTGCCGGCCTGCGGCAGTGGCGTGATAGTGCCTACCTCGGCGAAGCCGAAGCCAAGGCCAAGCAGGGCGTCGGGCACTTCGGCGTTCTTGTCGTAGCCGGCGGCCATGCCGAGCGGATTGGGAAAATCGATGCCGCAGACCGTCATCTTCAGTCGGGCATCGCGCACTGTCCGCGCGCCGACCGGCAGGCCGCATCGCAACGCTGCGATCGACATGCCATGCGCGGTTTCCGGATCGAATGTGAACAGCAGTTTCTGGCCGAGCCGGTCGAGCACGCTCATCTGGCCTCCAGCGCCGGAAACTGGTGGGCGCCGTCGGCGCCCAGCGGCAATGGTCGGACCCACAGCACGGTCTTGACGTCGAGCGGACCATAGAGATGCGGGAACAAGGCACCGCCGCGCGAGACCTCGTATTTCAGCGGATCGCCAAGGCTGGCGCCGTCAATGGCAACCAATAGCAGACCGGTCTGACCGGTGAAGTGCTTTGCCGCTGTTTCCTTGACCTGCTCCGCTGTGGAGAAATGGATGAATCCATCCGCCACGTCGATCGGTGCGCCGGTAAAGCGGCCATTTGCTTCCGCATCACGCCACAGTGCTTCGGGAGTTATCTTGTAAATAATCTGAGACATGGCTGCGCTATAGTCCGAACCAGCCACGCGGGGAAGGCCGCGCCAGGGGTCTTCCCCATTTCCGGCGCAAAGATGTGGTAGGTTACTCCTACTGGCTCATGGAGGACACTATGCGTCTGCAGCACGTCTTGATCCCCGCCGCTCTTGTCTCACTTGTCGCGGCATCAGCGTATTCTGAGGAAACCGATCGCTACCGTCTCGAAAAATCGACCAACGGTTATGTGCGCATGGATACGCAGACCGGTGCGATGTCGATCTGCGAGGAGCACTCCGGCCAGTTGGTATGCAAAGTGGCGGCGGACGAACGTGCTGCCTACCAGGACGAGATCGACCGTCTCCAGACGTCGATGAAGGCGATGGACGAGCGCGTCACCAAGCTTGAGAATTCGCTGTCCGCCCGTCTGGAATCGAACCTGCCCAGCGAGGAGGATTTCAACAAGACGATGAGCTACATGGAGCGTTTCGTGCGCGGCTTCATGGGGATCGTCAAGGATATGAACAAGGATAGTGGCGGCGACGGCGCCAAGCTCAATTCGCAAAAGACTTGAATGACAAGCGCCTGGGGAAAACCCGCGAAGCTGTCTTTGCCGCTTGAAAACAGGATGCATCGCCGCATAATCCGACTGGTCCCGTAAAAACATAAAATCATCAGGGGATTCGGGGAGGAGCATTTGCCGTCGGGCTACACTTTCGTCATCGCCGACGACCATCCGCTGTTTCGCGGCGCGCTGAGGGAGGCGCTTGCCGGCATCGGCAATGTTGCCGCCATCCACGAGGCCGGCGATTTCGAAAGCGCCAAGGCTCTGGTCGTCGCCAATGAGGATGTCGATCTGGTGCTGCTCGACCTGTCCATGCCGGGAGCAAGCGGCCTGTCCGGCCTGATCTCGCTGCGCGGCATCCACCCGGCTGTGCCGATGGTGGTGGTGTCGGCGCATGATGATCCGGTGACGATCCGGCGCGCGCTCGATCTAGGCGCCTCCGGATTCATCTCCAAATCGGCCAGCATGGAAGAGATTCGCAACGCCGTGCAGTCGGTTTGGCCGGCGATATCGCCGCGCCCATCGGCATCGATCTCGGCGTGGAGCGCGATCCCGAGATTTCCGATCTGATCAAGCGGCTGCAGGCACTGACGCCGCAGCAGACCCGTGTGCTCGGCATGCTGGCGGAAGGCCTGCTCAACAAGCAGATCGCCTATGAGCTCGGCGTCTCCGAGGCGACCATCA
Organism: Mesorhizobium sp. PAMC28654; assembly: GCF_020616515.1. GTDB lineage: Bacteria > Pseudomonadota > Alphaproteobacteria > Rhizobiales > Rhizobiaceae > Mesorhizobium. Next base: position 2,784,364 of record NZ_CP085135.1, on the reverse strand, counting down.
AGGCGCATGTCTCCGCCATCCTGCAGAAGCTCGGTGTCGACAGCCGCACCCAGGCGGTGATCCAGCTGGCCAAGATCGGCGGCGACCCGCTACAGCCAGTGAACTGAGCTCCCAGGACTATCATCGCTGGCCCGACACTCCTGGAGGGTGATCGGTGCGCCATCGATGTTTTTCACACTGTTGGCGCGGTTTCGTTCAGATGGTCGAAGACTGTCGTGGACACGACGACGGATGAAATCCGGCGCCCATGTGGTCGAAGCAGCGCTTCGAATTTGCCCATCGTGGCAACGTCATGCCGGTCTGTGCTTGCGGGATTTCTAATATAAGAGCAAACTTAAAGGCGTTTGAGGGAAAACCGGCTCATCAGCAAATTGGGAGGAAACCATGAATACCATGAGCCTCACAACGCTTGAACGTGGCAAGACGAAAGTCAATGCCGCAGCCTTGGAAGCGCTTGCGGCGCAGTTGCGCGGCACACTGCTTCAGGAGGGCGATACAGCTTACGACGACGCACGCACCGTCTGGAATGCCACCATTGATCGGCGGCCTGGGCTGATCGTGCGCTGCTCCGGCGCTTCCGACGTGATCAACGCCGTGAATTTTGCAAGGGAAAACAGGCTTCTCGTCGCGGTGCGCGGCGGCGGCCACAACATTGCCGGCAGCGCCGTCTGCGATGGCGGCATGATGATCGATCTGTCGCCGATGAAGTCGGTGCGGGTCGACGTGGAGGCACAGCGCGCATGGGTCGGGCCCGGCGCGACACTTGCCGATGTCGACAAGGAAACGCAGGCCTTCGGTCTGGCGGTGCCAACCGGCATCAACTCGACCACCGGCATATCAGGATTGACGCTGGGCGGCGGCTTCGGCTGGATCACCCGGAAATTCGGCCTGACCATCGACAATCTTGTCTCCGCCGATGTGGTCACCGCCGACGGCAAATTGCTGCGCGCCAGCCAGACCGAAAATCCCGATCTGTTCTGGGCGCTGCGCGGCGGCGGCGGCAATTTCGGCATCGTCACCGCGTTCGAGTTCAAACTCCACCAGATGGGCCCGCAGGTTCTGTCGGGGCTGGTCGTCCATCCCTTCGCCGACGCCGAGAAGGTGCTGTGGGAATATCGCAAGGCGCTCGAAGCCGCGCCTGACGAACTGACCTGTTGGGTCGTCATGCGGCAGGCGCCACCGCTGCCGTTCCTGCCGACCGAATGGCATGGCAAGGAGGTGCTGGTGCTGGCCATGTGCTATTGCGGCGACATCCAGGCGGGGGAAAAGGCGACGCAGAAGCTTCGCGCCATCGGCACGCCGATTGCCGACGTCGTTGGCCCCAACCCGTTCACCGGCTGGCAGCAGGCCTTCGACCCGCTGCTTGCGCCGGGCGCTCGCAACTACTGGAAGAGCCATGATCTCACCGAGTTTTCAGACAATGCGGCTGCGGCCATCACGGCGGCAATAGCCAAGCTTCCCGGCCCCGAATGCGAGATATTCATCGGCCATGTCGGTGGCGCGGCGGGTCGCATCAAGGCGGATGCGACGGCTGTTTCCACAGCGCAACTCGCATTTCGTCATGAACGTTCACGCCCGCTGGCGCGAACCGGCAATGGACAAAGCATGCATCGACTGGGCTCGCGGCCTTTATGAAGCGGTCAAGCCTTATGCCGCCGGCACGGTTTACGTGAACTTCATGCCTGAAGACGAGGCCGGCCGGGTTGAAGCCGCCTATGGCGGCAACTATCGGCGGCTAGTGGAAATCAAGCAGCGCTACGACCCGCTGAATCTGTTCCGCATGAACCAGAATCTGCGGCCGAAGGAGGGCCAGCGCGCCGCTTGAGGCGTGCAACCCGTGCGGGTGCCTTCGATATCAATTGCCCGCACGGGATATTGGCGCTCGGCGCGTCCTCTCGCTGTGTTTGCCCAACGAGAGGCGATGACGGTCAACCGAAAGCAACGGTACGACGACCGGCGTCATGCGATGGCCGGACGCGCCTGCCGGTGCGCCGATACAGCCATCCACAGGCCGAGCGTCGCGGCGAGGCCGCCGATGAGGAACACCACGGAATAGCCCGAGGAATCCGCGAGCAGCCCGACCACGGGCGCCGTCGCGCCATAGGCCAGATCCTGGAAGGCGGCGAAGCCGCCCACCGCGGTGCCACGCAGATGCGGCGGCACTCGCTTGACGACCTCGGAGCCCATGGCCGGGAACACCATCGAGCAGCCAAGCCCGGTCAGCAGGGCACCGGTCAACGCCAGCCATGGTCCAGGCGCCAGCCACAACAGATATTGGCCGCAGGCCTCCACGATCAGCGAGGCGATGGCGACGGGTGTTCCGCCGATACGGTCCGGCAGATTGCCACAAAACAGCCGGACCAGCACGAAGCCGACGCCGAAGAAGGTCAGGCCGAGCCCGGCATGCGGCCAACCGCGACTGAGGAAATAAAGGGAAAAGAAAGCGCCAAGGGCCGCGAAGCCCACGCCTTGCAGCCCGACGGCGGCGCCCGGGCGCCAGATGCGGCCGACGATGCGCCAGAAGGATTCGCGTTGGCCGGCATGAGGCGCCACGGCCGGAAGCCGATGAATGGCGATCAGCCCCAGCAATGGCAATGCCGTGCAGACGCCCATCAATCCGGCAAAACCCAGCCGGTCGAGCACCATCAGGCCCAGCGGCCCGCCGGCGGCAAAGGCGCCATACATGCCCATCCCGACCAGCGAGATTACCCTGCCAGACCGGCCATGGCCCATCAGGCCGATGGCCCAGTTGATCATTCCCACCATGCCCAGGCTTTCGCCCAGCCCGAGCACCAGCCGGCCGACAATCAGCAAGGCATAGCTGCCTTCGACCGGCAGTCCGGGCCAATTCGCCAGCAGGCAGGTCAGTCCTGCCACCGCATAGAGGATCAAGCCGCGCTGCATGCAGACCTTGCCGCCGAGCCGGTCGGCCAATGCGCCGGCATGGGCACGCGTCAGGATCGTCGACAGAAAGGCGATGCCGACGGCAAGTCCGCCCAGCGCGTTGCTGAGACCCAGCCCCTGGACGACATGGATTGGCACCGCCGGAAGCGACATCGCAACGGTGAGATAGGAAAGGAACAGCGCCGCCGTCAGGGCAACGACGCGGCGATAGGCAAGGTCGGGTCGATCGGTTTCAGACATGGTCATGCACTCCGCGTGTGGGCCGTCGTTCGACGGGATGCGCTGTGCGCAGCCAACAGGGCCGGACGCGGCATCGCGCGCCAGAAGGACAAGAGTGGATTGATCATGAACGTCACCTGCGCATGGGGACCTCGACTGGTGTGCGAGGCCCGGAGATCGCGTTGGTTGACGTAAACGCTTACGGCCGCCCTTGGGGCGACATGGGTATTTGAGCAACTGGCTCCAGTCGGGCAGCGCCAGCCTCAGCCGAGACGTACGGACAGTTCGACATCCTCGCCGAAGGGCGTGGACATGTAGCCGGATGCCGGCGAGCGCACGCGCTCCAGATATTCAGGAGAGAAATCGGCGTTGTCGGCGATGACCAACGCGCCTGGCCGCAGGCGGCTTTCGACGAGGCTCAGGATCTCCGGATAGAGCGCCTTGGCGCCGTCGAGGAGCAGCAGGTCGATTGTCTCTGGCAGGTCGTCGCTCAATGTCCGCAGCGCGTCTCCCTCTCGGATTTCCACAAGGTCGATGAGGCCGCCCTCCGTCAGGTTGGCCTTGGCCCGCATTACCTTGGACGGCTCGAACTCGGTGGTGATCAGGTGGCCGCCGCCATTGTCCCGCAATGCCGCGGCAAGATAGAGCGTCGAAATACCGAACGAGGTGCCGAACTCGATGATGATGCGCGCGCCGCTGCTTCGCGCCAGCATGTAGAGCAACGTGCCGGTCTCCGGTGAAACCGCGAGCCAGAGATCCTTCAGCTGTCCGTAGACTTCGATATACTCGGTCTTGCTCCGCAGCAGGCGTGCACGCTCATCGTGCGAGAGTGCGGCCATTGCCGGACTGGTCGCGGTGCTCGCCTCTTTGAACAGGCGAGCGAGCAGAGGTGCGAGCGGGGCGTTGGTGAGCGTCGTCATGAAGGCTCCTGTCGAAAATGACTGCGTTCTTGTGTCGCCATCAAAATACGAATAATCCTTCAGGTTTCCAATTCGCATTGCGGAAGCGCGCCGTGGCCGAACGCCCAAACCATTCAATTTCTTCACGAAAACAGCCAAAACAAGCCCGCGCCACGGAGCTTGTCGCCGCGATTTTGGAGGCCGCTGTTCAGGTTTTGGAGAGCGAAGGCGCGCGGCGTTTCACCACCACGCGCGTGGCTGAAAAAGCCGGCGTCAGTGTCGGCTCGCTCTATCAGTATTTCCCGAACAAGGCCGCGCTCCTGTTCAGGCTCCAGAGCGATGAATGGCGGCAGACGGGCGGCCTGCTGCGCAACATCCTTGAGGATACCAGGCAGCCACCGCTCGAACGGCTGCGTTCGTTGGTCCATGCCTTCATCCTCTCGGAATGCGATGAGGCTGCCGTGCGTGGGGCGCTCAATGACGCGGCACCCCTCTATCGCGATGCACCCGAGGCGCATGAGGCCAGGGCCTCGGGAAAGCGAACCGTCCAGACCTTCCTGCGGGAGGCATTGCCTGAGGCTCCGGAAGCTGTCCGTGCCTTGGCCGGCGAGCTGATCATGATGACGCTCAGCGCGGTGGGAAGGGATTTTTCGGGAAGCCCCCGAACACCTGCGGAGATCGAAAGCCACGCCGACGCGATGGCCGACATGTTCTGCGCCTATCTTGGAAGCCTCGGGCACCGGGGTTGAGGCAGCCGGCTATGGCCGGCGAACTGTTGGGTTCCCTTGACGTCACTCCGCCGCCGGCGCCAGCGGCCTGATGCGCGCCATCATCGAACGCAGCGCCGCGGGTTTCAGCGGCTTGTTGATCACCGGTACGTCGAGCCTTTCGGCGGCGGTGCGCACTTCGTTCGAACGGTCGGCGGTGACCAGCACGGCCGGGATGTCCTCGCCATGGACCGCGCGCAGCTTTCGGATGACGCCGAGGCCGGTTTCGCCATCGAGATGATAATCGGCAAGGATGATGTCAGGGCGATGCATCGCCGGTCCGTTCAGGTCGTGCGAGCCGGAAGTGGTTTCGACGATGCAGCCCCACCCTTCGAGCAACAGCCTCATGCCGTCGAGGATGCGGGCGTCATTGTCGATGCAGAGAACATGCAGCCCGGCAAGCGAAGTGGTGGTGCGAGCAGGGGCCTTGGCTTCGATCTCGCGGCGCGGCTCCTGCACGGCCGCGACCGGCAGGATGACCGAGAAACGCGTGCCCTTGCCCGGATTTGAAAAGATCCGGATTTCAAGGCGCAGCACCCGGGCGAGGCGGTCGACGATCGAGAGGCCGAGGCCAAGGCCCTCGGCCTCGCGCGCGCCTTCGTCGAGCCGGGTGAATTCGCGAAAGACTGTGTTCAGCTTGTCGCCGGCGATGCCGATACCGGTGTCGATCACCTGGATCTCGGCCATCTCGCCACGCCGCCGCACACCCACCAGAACCCGGCCGTGGCGCGTGTACTTGATGGCGTTGGAGACGAGATTCTGGATCAGGCGGCGCAGCAGGTTGCGGTCCGTGATGACGCTGAGCGACGACGTCATGATCGTCAGCTCGAGTTTCTTCTCGGCGGCAAGCGGCCGGAAGTCGTTTCCGATCTGTCTGAGCAGTCCATCCAGGCTGAAAGTGGTGTCATCAGGCTTCATCGCGCCGGCGTCGAGCCGGGAAATGTCGAGCACCGCGCCAAGGATGGTCTCCACCGACTCCAGTGACGATTCGATGTTGACCGCGGCCTTTCCGGCGGCTCCCTTGCCGGCCTTCTCGATCAGCGACGAGCAATAGAGCCGGGCGGCGTTCAAGGGTTGCAGGATGTCGTGGCCGGCGGCGGCGAGGAAGCGCGTCTTGCCCAGATTGGCCTCCTCGGCCAGCATCTGCGCCTGCGCCAGTTCCTCATTGACGCGGGTGAGTTCGATGGTGCGGTTCTTGACGCGCTGCTCCAGCGATTCATTCGCGCGTTTCAGCGCCAGATCCTGTTCGACGCGCCCGGAAATATCGGCATAGGTGGCGACGATGCCGCCGTCCGGCATCGGGTTGGAGCGCAGCTCCAGGGTGCGGCCGCTGGTCTTCAGCTCCATCTGCCAGGGACTGACGAAGCTGGTCAGCCGGTTCAGCATCGCCACCCGCTGGTCCGCTGGAATGTCGCCGCGCTCGGCAAGGTGATAAAGGATGCGGTCGAGCGAGACGCCGACCTGGCCCATCTCGTCGGGCAGGTCGAACAGCGCACGATACTGGCGGTTCCAGCAGATCAGGCGGAAATCCCGGTCGAAAACGGTGATGCCCTGTTCCATCTGGTCGAGCGCGATCTGCAGCAGGTCGCGATTGTGCTGCAGCGCCTCGGTGGCGTCATCGAGCAGGCGGAAAGCATCCTTGGACTCGCGATCATTGCGACGCAACAACAGCTCCAGGATCAGCCGTGCCGAGGAGGAGCCGACCGCGCTGGCCAGCAATTGCTCGGAGAAGCGGATCACGTCCATGCTCGCCTGCTCCTTGCCGTGCAGCGACGTGCCACCGCTCTTTTCGAAAGACTGAAAGGAGCGTTCGGTGCGTTCGACGCCGAGATAGCGCGAGATGGTGTCCTTGAGGTCGTTGACGGTGATGGCGGTGCGGAAGCGGCGCAGGCTTGGCATCGGACCGGCCTCGCGTGGCACGAAGATGGATGCCTGTATGCGTTCCAGCGGCACCGAGGCGCGGGAAAGCGAACCCAGGACGAAGAACAGCATGTTGATCGACAGGCTCCACAGCACGCCGTGGTTCAGCGGCTCCGCGATAGTGCCGAACAGTGCCTGCGGCCGCAAGGCATCGAAGCCGAACAGGCCATGGATGATGATGTCGGCATCGGGCGCGGCGAACGAAGGCAGGAGCAGCGTGTAGCCCCAGACGAGGATGCCGGCGACCATGCCCAGCGCCGCGCCCCTGCCGTTGGCGCCGCGCCAGATCAAGCCGCCGATCAGGGCCGGAGCGAACTGGGCGATGGCCGCGAAGGACATCAGGCCGATCGACGAGAGCCGCGCACTGTTGGTGCTCTCGCGGTAGTAGAGGAAGGCGACGAACAGCATGATGAAGATGGATGCCCGCCTCACATTGAGGATCAGCGTCGACCAGTCCTCGTTCTCGGAGGTCGTGGTCTTCAGCAGGCGGCGCACGAACAGCGGGATGACGAGGTCGTTGGAGATCATGATCGACAGCGCGACGCTCTCGACGATCACCATGGCGGTCGCCGCCGACAGGCCACCGATGAAGGCTGCCATGGCCAGAAAATCATGGCCGTTGAACAAGGGCAGCGACAGCACATAGAGGTCGCTGCTGGTCTTGGTGCCGACCAGCGCCAGGCCGGCGAACGCGATCGGCAGCACGAACAGGTTGATCGCCACGAGATAGAGCGGAAACACCCAGGTCGCGGTGCGCAGTTCGGCTTCGCTGCGGTTCTCGACGATGGTGACGTAGAACTGGCGCGGCAGCATGATGATGGCGAAGCCGCTGATGCCCGTCAGCACCAGCCAGGTTGCAAGCGACGTCGAGTAGCCCATCGCCTGGCGGACCTGTGTATTTTCCGCGAGTTTGGCGAACATGTCGGCTGGGCCGCCGAAGATCAGGAAAGTGACCATCAGGCCGATGGCCAGGAAGGCGGCCAGCTTGACCACGGTCTCGACCGCTACCGCCAGCACCAGCCCGTCCTGGTGCTCGGTGGCGTCGGCGTGGCGAGTGCCGAACAGCACGGCAAACAGCGCAAGCAGCATGGCGACGACCAGCGATATGTCGCTGACGAACGGGTCGAAGGACGGGGGCGAGCCGGTGTAATGTTCGACCATCAGGCTGACCGAGCCGGAGATTGCCTTTAACTGTAGCGCGATGTAGGGCACCGCACCGATGGTGGCGATCAGTGTGGCGATCGCGGCCACGCTGAAGCTCTTGCCGTAGCGCGCGCCGAGGAAGTCGGCGACCGACGTGATCTTCTCCGATTTTGCCAGCCGCACGAGGCGGTTGAGCAGCGGAAAGCCGAACACGAAGACCAGCACCGGGCCGGTATAGATGCCCAGGAATTCGAGCCCGCGCTCGGAGGAAAGTCCAACCGAACCAAAGAAGGTCCAGGAGGTGCAGTAGATGGCGAGGCTGAGCGCGTAGATGAAGGGCCTGGCCCGGCCTGGCCCCGATATGGCCGAGCGCCGGTCGCCCAGGCTGGCGATGACGAAGAGCAACGTCACATAGGCAATCGCGATGATGACGATGAACCAGCCCTGCACGCCGCTAGATACTCCCTTCGCCGAATTCTGTCCGGTCTGCCCCAGACGCAATCACAGCTTGCGGATCAAGTCCATCGCGGCTTTGTGAGCAGGACCACCGAAGCATCGAGCTGTGTCGACGACGAGAAACCGGTTATTTTCCGCTTTTTACCCATTTTGCAACCGCAGGTTTTTGCTATGCTCCATGCGGGCCGGCGCCGAACGAAGGGGTGGAGCGGTCGCGGCTTGTCATGACAGGAGGGTCATATGCTGAAAGAATTCCAGGAATTCATTTCCAAGGGCAATGTGATGGACTTGGCCGTCGCCGTCATCATCGGCGCCGCCTTCGGCACGATCGTCACTTCGCTGGTCAACGACATCATCATGCCCTTCATCGGTGCACTCGGCGGCGTCGACTTTTCCAACTACTTCATTGGGCTGTCGCACAACGTGACTGCCACCAACCTGATTGACGCGCGCAAACAAGGCGCCGTTTTTGCCTACGGCAATTTCATCACCGTGGCGCTGAACTTCGTCATTCTCGCCTTCATCATCTTCCTGATGGTCAAGGCGGTGAACAATCTGCGTAAGCGGCTTGAGCGCGAGAAGCCTGCTGCCCCGGCTGCTCCGCCACCAGCTGATGTCGCTCTGCTCACCGAAATTCGCGATCTCCTCGCCAGGAGATAACAGCACGGTATTGCTGGACCAAAACCCCGGTCGTTCGCGGCCGGGGTTTTCTGTTTTCGCATCTGGTAAAGAGCGGCAGCCCTGAGAAAAGACGGATCTGTATATGAGCCTGATCGAGACCTTGCGCGTTGAAGCCCGGGCCGCGCCCGAAAGCGGCATTGTCGCCGTCGTCAACCATGGGCGCCTGCGCGAAGGCCTGATCCCGCTCTGGGCCGGCGAGGGCGATCTGCCGACGCCCGCCTTCATCAGCGACGCCGCCGCCCGGGGACTGGCTGGCGGTGAGACGTTCTACACCTGGCAGAAGGGTATTCCCGATCTCAGGCAGGCGCTTGCCCGCTACTACGCCAGGCATTTCGGCAAGACTTTCCCGGAGGAGGAATTCATCGTCACGGGATCCGGGATGCATGCGATCCAGTTGGCGCTCGACGCGCTCGCCGGCGCCGGCGACGAGGTTGTCTATCTGTCACCGGCGTGGCCGAATTTCGAGGCTGCCGCGGCGATAGCGGGGGCCGTGCCGGTCCCTGTCACGCTCGACCAATCCGGCAATGGCTGGTCCTGCGACGTCGAGAAGATCGCGGCGGCAATCACGCCGCGTACAAAGGCGCTGTTCATCAACACGCCGTCCAATCCGACCGGCTGGACCGCCGACCGCGAGACTTTACAGGCGATCCTCGATCTTGCCCGCGCGAAAAACCTCTGGATCGTCGCCGACGAGATCTATTCGCTGTTCCACTACGGCCACGGTCGCGCGCCGTCCTTCCTCGACATCGCGTCACCGGAAGACCGCATCCTGTTCGTCAACAGTTTTTCCAAGAACTGGGCGATGACCGGCTGGCGTGTCGGCTGGATCAAGACGCATCCCGCCTTGCAGCAGGTGTTCGAGAACCTGATCCAGTATTCGAACTCCGGCGTTGCCCAGTTCATGCAGCGGGGCGCGGTCGCGGCCCTCGACGAGGGCGATGTCTTCATTGCCGAACAGGTGGAGCGGGCGAGGGCGGCCCGCGATCTGGTCTGCGATATCCTGGGCGCAACAGGCCGGGCAAGGTTCGCGGTGCCGCAAGGCGCGTTCTATCTGTTCTTTACGGTGGACGGCATCACCGATTCGCGCACCGCCGCCTTCGATATCGTCGACAATGCCAATGTCGGTCTTGCGCCGGGCACCGCCTTCGGCCCCGGTGGCGAAGCCTCCCTCAGGCTGTGCTTCCACCGCCGTCTCGATCAGATCGAGGAAGCGGCGCACCGACTGGCGAAATGGATGAAGACTGCTTAGCTACGCAGCCGACGAAGCCCAAATTGAAAATCGCTCCGACGAGTCAGTTGGCGTGGATTTCGAGAACCGGATCGCAGCGGACATTTAGGTCCGTGGGCATGCGCCAAATTTAGAGTTGCTACGGCGTCCTTTGCGCGTCCATACGGACGCGCGGCGCTGTAGCAAGCGCAGAAACCCGCGTCAGATGGCCGTCGGAGTAGAGTTTCAAACGGGCTTCAGCCGCCCGACTTGGGCACCAGCAATGGAATGATGCGGTCGCTCTTGGCGACCGAGGGCCTGCCGGCGGAGCCGTAGGGTATGCCCAGCGCATCCCAGGTCTCGACCAGCGCATCCTGCAGCGAGGCGATCAATTCATCCGAGTGGAACGGCGTCGGCGTGATGCGCAGCCGTTCCGTGCCGCGCGGTACGGTCGGATAATTGATCGGCTGGATGTAGATGCCGTGCACGCCAAGCAGGCGGTCGCTGGCCATCTTGCAGAGTTCCGGGTCACCGACGAGCAGCGGTACGATGTGGGTCGGCGATTCCATCACCGGCAGGCCGGCGGCGGCGAGAATCTGCTTGGTTAGCGTCGCCTGCCGCTGTTGGGCGTCACGCTCGGCCTGCGAACGCTTCAGATGGCGGATGGAGGCAGTGGTGGCGGCTGCGAGGGCCGGCGGCAGCGCGGTGGTGAAGATGAAGCCAGGCGCATAGGAGCGCACGGCATCGATGACAGCACTGTTGCCCGTGATGTAGCCGCCCAGCGTTCCGAACGCCTTGGCCAGCGTGCCCTGGATGACGTCGATACGGTCGGCCAGGCCCTCGCGCTCGGTGATGCCGCCGCCGCGCGGTCCGTACATGCCCACCGCATGGACTTCATCGATGTAAGTCATGGCGTTGTGGCGCTCGGCGAGTTCGACGATCTGCTTGATGGGAGCAATATCGCCATCCATCGAATAGACGCTCTCGAAGACGATCAGCTTGGCCCGCTCGCGACCGGCCGCCTGCAGCAGGCTTTCAAGATGCGCGATGTCGTTGTGGCGGAAGATCTTCTTCTCGGCACCGGAGCGCCGCACGCCTTCGATCATCGAGGCATGGTTCAGTTCGTCCGAGATGATCAGGCAATTGGGTAGCAGCCGCGCGATGGTCGAGATCGATGCTTCGTTGGAGACGAAGCCCGAGGTGAAGACCAGTGCGGCCTCCTTCTCGTGCAGGTCGGCCAGCTCCAGTTCGAGCTCGACCAGCGGGTTGCTGGTGCCGGAAATGTTGCGGGTGCCGCCCGCGCCCGAGCCCATTTTGCCCGCAGCATTCTGGAATGCCGCGATGACGTCGGGATGCTGGCCCATGCCGAGATAGTCGTTCGAGCACCAGACGGTGATTTCCTCGGCACGGCCATTGGCGCGCCATATGGCGCGCGGAAACTTCCCTGCGATGCGTTCCAGGTCGGCGAAGACGCGGTAGCGACGCTCGGCGTGGAGCTGATCGATCGCTTCTTCGAAGAACCGCTGATAGTTCATGTTGGTTTCCCAATTTTTGCGCGGGATCATAGTCATTGGCCTATTCGGCGTCCACCGGGCCTTTTTGGTCAAAATGCCACGCCCCAAGCCTGTTCCTAACGACGCCGGATCGTGGCCTATTCCCTTGATGTGGATCAACTTTGTTTCAGAACGATGCCACACGCCGGCAAGACTGGTTACCGTGGACTGTAATGGTTCCGTCACGGGCTTTCCATATGGCTGTCGATGAGACAGTTTCCTGTAAATCTTGATCTGCGAGGACGCGAATGACGGTTTTGGTCACGGGCGGCGCCGGCTATATCGGCAGCCACATGGTCTGGGAGTTGCTGGATGCGGGCGAGAGGGTTGTCGTGCTCGACCGTCTCTCGACCGGTTTCGAATGGGCGGTGGCGCCCGAGGCGAAACTGGTCGTTGGCGATGTCGCCGACAAGGAATTGGTTGGCGGGGTCATCAGGGACAACAAAGTCGACGCGATTATTCATTTCGCCGGCTCGATCGTGGTTCCCGAATCGGTCGCGGACCCTCTCGGCTACTACGAGAACAACACCTGCAAGACGCGCACGCTGATCGAAACGGCGGTGCGCGAAGGCGTGCCCAACTTCATCTTCTCCTCGACCGCCGCCGTCTATGGCGGCGCTGGGCTGGAGCCGGTGCGCGAGGATGCCCGCCTGGCGCCGGAATCGCCCTATGGCCTGTCCAAATTGATGAGCGAATGGATGTTGCGCGACGCGGCGATCGCGCACGGGCTGCGCTATACGGCGCTGCGCTATTTCAATGTCGCCGGCGCCGATCCCAAGGGCCGCACCGGTCAGTCGACGCCAGGCGCCACGCATCTTATCAAGGTCGCCTGCGAGACCGCGCTCGGCAAGCGTCCCTTCATGCAGGTGTTCGGCACCGATTATGAAACGCCGGACGGCACCTGCATGCGCGACTACATTCATGTCAGCGATCTGGCAGCGGCGCATAGGCTGGCGCTGCAGCGGCTGCGTGCCGGCGGCACGAGCCTCGTCGCCAATTGCGGCTACAGCCATGGCTATTCGGTGCTCGAGGTCATCGACAGCGTGCGGCGCGCTTTCGGTCGTGATTTTGAGGTCAAGATGGGCGATCGGCGTCCAGGAGACGCTGCCGCAGTGGTTGCCAATTCGGACCTCGCTCGCGCGGAGTTCGGCTGGACCCCGCAGCGCGACGATCTCGACCAGATCGTGGCCGATGCGCTGGCCTGGGAGCGCATGCTGACCAGCAAGAACTCGGCGCGGCGTTGACCTGACCATCTCTTGGGCCAAGGGCTCGTCCCATGCGTGGGGACGCGCTATTGAGGGTTCTGGGGCGGCGCCTGGAGGCGCGCCACCCGGTTTGATCCTTTGAGGTGGGGCGAATGAAGATTGTGGTGCTCGGAGCGGGCGTCGTCGGTACGGCGGCCGCCTATTATCTCGCGGCTGATGGCCACGAAGTGACTGTCATCGAGCGCCACCCGATGGCGGCGCGCGGCACCAGCCAGTCGAACGCCGGTCTGGTCTCGCCGGGAGACGCCACCGCCTGGGCCTCGCCCACCGCGCTGAAGTCATTCCTGCGCGGGCTCTACAATCACGATCTGGGCATCAAGGTACGGCTGCGCTTCGATCCCTATTTCTTCGCATGGAGCCTGCGTTTCCTGCGCCAGTGCACCTTTGCGCGCATGCGCGCCAATACCGACATCAAGCTGCGCCTGGCGCTGTATTCCCGCGACTGCATCAACGCCATCTCGGCCGACACCGGCATTCACTACGACGAACGCAGCAAGGGCATTCTCTATTTCTTCCGCTCGCAGCAGAGCCTGGATACCGGCACGGACAATTATCGCTATCTCGGCCAGCATGGCCTGCCGATCGAGATCGTCGACCGCAATCGCCTTGTCGAGCTTGAACCGGGCCTCGCGGGTGCCAAGGACAAGATCGCCGGCGGCGTCTATTCGCCGATCGACCAGACCGGCGATTCCAGCCAGTTCACACGCAATCTCGCTGCCTACGCCGCCGAAAAACTCGGCGTCCGGTTTCTCTACGGCACGACGGTCGAAGGCCTCGACATAGAGGGCGACCGGGTGCGGGCTGTGATCACCTCGGCCGGGCCGATCGCAGGCGACGCGGTGGTGATCTCGATGGGGCCGGAGAGCGGCCTGCTCGGCCGCCGCTATGGCGTCGACCTGCCTGTCTATCCGGTGAAAGGCTACACCGCGACCATTCCGCTGGAAGACGAGAGCAAGGGACCGACCATGGGTGGGGCGGATGAAGACCAGCTGATCGCCTATTCGCGGCTGGGCAACCGGTTGCGGCTTGCCTCGACCGCCGAATTCACCGGCTTCGACCGCACCCACAAGCCATCCGATTTCGCCCCCATGTTCCGGACCGGCAAGGATCTTTTCCCGGGCGCCTTCGACGAGAGGAAGGCCGAGCTTTGGGCGGGCCTGAGGCCGATGATGCCTGGCTCGGTTCCGGTCATCGGGCAGGCACGCTACCGAAATCTCTACCTCGACACCGGCCACGGCCATGTCGGCTGGACCATGGCCTGCGGTTCGGGAAAATTCCTCGCCGACCTCGTTGCCGGCCGCAAGCCGGAAATCGACCCGCAAGGATTGACCTACGCGGGTTAGAGCATGATCCCGAAAAGTGAAATCCGGTTTTCTCGGACAAACGGTTCCCGTTTGTCCAGAGATCATGCTCAAACAATCAGACTCTAGATTTTGCTTGTATCGACCGCGGTGCGCCACGAGCGCACATAATCCACCCAGGCTGGGTCGGCTGGCGGCTCGGTTCTTTCGCTCTTGCCCTGGGCGGTTGGCCGATCCGAAGCCAGCAGGGCCGCGCCGATGCTGGTGCCGGTCGAGGCCTCCGATGCGATCACGGAACGTGTGGTGGCTGCGGTGAGCATCCGTGTGAAAAGTCGATTGCGAGCGAAAGGCCCCTCCACGATGACCGGGCCATCAGCCCCGATCAGATCGAGGCAAACAGCGGTCATGAGTGCGAGATAGAATGAGATGGCGACGAAGCGCTGACCATTGGTCATGCCCTCGGCATTGAGCCATCCGGCGGCATGATGAGGGAACGGTCCCGAGCCTTGCTGGGTCGAGGGCAGCAGGAGCGTCCCGCGGGCGAGCACGTGGGCGACATCGTCTTCGGTCCAGTCTTCCGAACGGCCTTCCGTCAGCACCGAAAATTCGCGGCCACCCATGAAACGCGCGGAAGGGACGGGGGCACCGAGTGCATTGACGTTGACGAGCGTGTCGCGCTCGGGGTCAAGTGTGACCGACTTGCCGCCGACGGCCATCGACACCACCCAGGTGCCGGTCGAGACGACCGAGAAGGGCGGTGCATCGGAGAGAAGATGCGGTAGCAGAGAGGCGTTGGAATCGTGCAGGCCACAGAAGACAGGCGTCTGCGGATCGAGCCCGGTTCGCGCGGCCAGTGCAGGCAGGATCGGCCCGAGGCGATCCTTGGCTGGCCGTACCGGTGCCATCAGTCCGCGCCAATCCAGGCGGTCGACCAATGATGAAAAATCCGCGTTCCACGGGTTCCACAGATCGGTGTGGCAGCCAAGCGAGGTCACTTCGTTGGCGGCGGTGCCGCTTAGGCGCAGCGCCCAATATTGCGGGTACATCAGCATCGTGGCGGCCTTGCCGAACGCCGCCGGAAAGCGCTTCTGCTGCCAGAAGAATTGCGCGCCGAGATTGAGACCCATGGGCAGGCGCGGCGTGCCGGTCTCGGCGAAGGGCGGCTGGATCGCATCATAGTCCGCCGCGAGCCTGTCGGGACCATCGAACTCATAGTCGAGCACCGGAAGCACCAGTTCGCCCGAGGCGTCGACCAGCGCGCCCGTCGCGCCGTGCGTGGTGATCGAGATGGCGTCGATGCGCTGTTCGCGGTTGAGCGTTGCGAGGCTGTTGAGGATGAACGTCCACAGCGACTCGACATCGTGATGCGGGTAAGGCGCCTGCCGCAACGGCGCATTCTTCGTGCGGCGCAGCGCGACCTCGCTCAACGTCTCCAGGTCGACCAGCGCCACCTTGGCGTTGGTCTTGCCGATGTCGATGACGGCGATGTGGCGGATCGCGCTCATTCCATATGGAACACGGTTTCCAGCGGAACGGCCACCGGCTCATTGTCGGGCTTTGTTTCCATGATGTCGGCCATGTGGGCCCACCAGCGTTGCATCACCGGATGCTTCGGCAGATCGCCCATGCCATGGTCGTCGCGCCGCCACAGCACGCCGAACAGGATGTTGGTCTCCTCGTCCAGATGGATCGAGTAGTCGGAAACGCCGGCCTGTTTCAGGAGCGCGACCAGCGATGGCCATATCTCGTCATGGCGCTTCGTGTACTCGGCCTTCATGCCGGGCTTGAGCTTCATCTTGAACGCGTATTTCTGCGGCATCAGCGTGCTCCGCGCAGCCGCCGCCAGACGATCGGCAGCGCGATGACGATGATCAGGAGCAGACCGATGAAGATCGACATGACGATGCCGGGCACGTTGAGCAAGCCAAGCCCGAAGGTCACCAGCCCCATGATGAAGGCGGCAAGCACGACGCCAAGAATGCTGCCGGCGCCGCCGAGGATACTGACGCCGCCGAGCACCACCATGGTGATGACTTCCAGTTCATAGCCCTGCGCGATCGAAGGTCGCGTCGAGCCGAGCCGCGAGGTGATCAGCACCGAGGCGATTCCCGACATCAGCCCGGTCAGGCAGAACAGGATGAACTTGGTGCGGCCGACGCGCACGCCGGAAAACTGCGCCGCGACAGGATTGTTGCCGATGGCGAAGACACGGCGGCCGAAGCTCGTGCGGTGTAGAAGGAACCAGTAGACGACGGCCGCGATGAGGAAGAGCACCAGTTCGAACGACACCACCCACCAGACGTAACCCTGGCCGAAGAAGGCGAAGCTTTCCGGATAGCCCTTGTAGGCCTGGTCTCCGAGGATGATGAAGGCGATGCCGCGAAACAGGCTCATCGTGCCGATCGTGACGACGATGGACGGCAATCCCAGCCTCGTGACCAGCAGCCCGTTGAAGGCACCGCAGCCGAGCCCGACGACGATGCCGATCAGCACCAGCGTTGGCGAGTCGGCGCCGGCCTGCACCGCCATGCCCATCATGGTCGATGCCAGCGCGATGATGGCGGCCACCGACAGGTCAATCTCACCGGATATGATCAGCATCGCCATGGCGAAGGCGATCAGACCCTTCTCTGTGAAATTGAAGGTGAGATCGGATAGCGAATAGGGATCGAGGAAATAGGGCGAGGCGAAGCTGTTGATGACGAAGATGGCGACGGCCACCACGACCAGCAGTGCTTCCCAGGAAAAGATCGCCGAACGCAGTGGCTTGTCGAGCCGGTCGGGAATGTGGCGCGGGGCAGGGACGTCGGTCATGCCACCTCCACTTTTCTGAGGATGATGCGGCCTTGCTGGCGTTCGCCGCGCGCGTTGAGCACGACGGCCAGAATGATGGCGCTGCCCGAAATCGCCATCTGCCAGAAGGGCGAGATGTTGATGACCGGCAGCGCGTTGGAGATGATGCCGAGGAACAGCGCGCCGAGCACCGCGCCGCCGACCGAGCCGATACCACCGGCGATCGAGATGCCGCCGATGACGCAGGCGGCGATAATGTTGAGCTCATAGCCGTTGGCGACCTCGACCGAGGCGATCACGTAGCGCGAGATCCAGAGATAGCCCGAGAGGCCGCCGATCATGCCGGAAATGCAGAAGACGATGAATTTCGTCCGGCCGACATCGATGCCGGCATAAACCGACGCCGTCGGGTTGACGCCGATGGCGTAGATGGAGCGGCCGAGCGCGGTGCGCGTCATCAAGATGAAGAACAGCACTATGACCAGGATGGCGATCCAGGACAGCACCGGAATGCCAAGCAATGCCGCGCGCTGAAAGCCGATGAAGTCCGGGCTCATCTTGTCGGCATTGACCCAGGCACCGCCGGACAGGACGAAAGTGGCGCCGCGATAGATGGTCAGCGTGCCCAATGTCACCACGATGGAGGGAATGTTCAGCCGCCATACCAGCAGCCCGTTGATGGCACCGAGCACCAGCCCGACCAGCAGTGCAATGACGATCAGCAGCGGGATCGGGATCGCCGGATGCGCGGCATTCAACATCGCCACCACCATGCCGGTGAAGCACAGGTTGGACGCCATCGACAGGTCGATCGACCGGGTCAGGATGACCACCATCTGGCCAAGCGCCAGGATCATCAGGATCGAGGTGTCGTTGAACACCTGGCGCAGGTTGCCGGGGTCGGCAAAGGCGGGAAAACGTGTCGAGATCAGTCCGATCAAAACGACGATCGCCGCAGCCAGCCAGATTTCGCGGTACTTCAGAAGAGCCTTCATGCCGCGATTCCCGCTGCGGTCCTGACCAGTGTTTCGGCGTCCAGGCCATTGTTGTCGTAGACAGCGGCGACTAGCCCCTCGCGCATGACGACGACACGGTCGGACATGCCGAGAATCTCGGGCAATTCCGACGACACCATGATCACCGACAGGCCTTGCGCCACCAACTCGGCCATGAAGCCGTGCACGGCCGCCTTGGAGCCGATGTCGATGCCCTTGGTCGGCTCGTCGAGGATGATCACCTTGGGCGCCGTCGCCAGCCATTTGGCGATGACAATCTTCTGCTGGTTGCCGCCCGACAGCGTGCCGACATCCTGGCTGAGCGAGGAGGCCCGCAGGTCAAGCCGCCCGGTATAGGAGCGGGCGAGCGCGAACTCTTCCGACAGCCGCAGCAAGCCGGATTTGGACGTGCGCTTGAGTGAAGGCAGCGAGACATTCTGGAAGATAGGCAGGCCAATCACCACGCCTTGCTTGCCGCGTTCCTCAGGAACATAGACGATGCCGGCATCGATCGAATCCGCCGCCGATTTCGGCGCGATCGTCTTGCCTTCCAGCGTGATCGTGCCGCCCGAGGTGCGGGTGATGCCCGATATCGCCTGCATCACCTCGCTGCGCCCGGCGCCGACAAGGCCGTAGAAGCCGAGGATCTCGCCCTTGTGCAGTTCAAAGCCAATGTCGTTGAACTCGGTCGGGTGCGACAGGCCGCTAACGGAGAGCACCGGCGCGCCGATCTCGGCTTTGCGCTGCGGAAAGATATGGTCGACGGAGCGGCCGACCATCATGCGCACGATCTGGCTCTGGCCGGCATCCTTGATCAGGCCTTCGCCGACCATCTCGCCATCGCGGAACACCGTGTAGCGGTCGGCGATGCGGTAGATCTCGTCGAACTTGTGGCTGATGAACAGGATCGCCTTGCCTTCCTCCTTGAGGAACTCGATGAGCAGGAAAAGCTCCTCGATCTCCTTCATCGAAAGCGCGGCGGTCGGCTCGTCCATGATGACGATCTGGGCGTCGATCGACATCGCCCGCGCCACGGCGACGAGATGCTTGTTGGCGATGCCGAGGTCCTTCAGCCGGGCGTCGGCGTCGATATGGCCGGCATGCATGGTGTCGAGCACTTCGCGCGCGTTTTTGCGCATGGTGCGCCAGTCGATGGTGCCGAAGCGCGAGCGCGGCGCATGGCCGAGAAAGATGTTTTCCGCGACCGTCAGGTCGTCGAACAGCACGGTTTCCTGATGGATCGCGGTGACGCCGTGGCCGAAGGCGGCGTGCGCGCTGGGCAGCGTGACGGCCTGGCCGTCGATGCTGATCGTGCCCGCGTCGGGTTGATAGATCCCCGTCATGATCTTGACCAGCGTCGACTTGCCGGCGCCGTTTTCGCCGATCAGCGCGGTCACCTGGCCCGGATGGAGCGACAGGCTGACATTGTGCAGCGCGCGCACGCCGGGAAAGCTCTTTGAGATACCGGACAGCGTCAGGCGTGGGGCTGAGGCTGGAGGCCCCTCCTTTGCCGTGCTGTGTTGGGCTGTCGTGTCCATATCCGTATCAAGCCCTGAAACAAGGTCCGTTTGAAGTCGCGGCGGAGCGTGAGCCCCGCCGCGTCAGCTTGAGGGCGCCAGGATCAATAGATCTTGGAGAACTTTTCGATGTTGGACTTGTCGAACTGGAAGGGCGGAGCCATCGCAGCCGAGTTGGTATCGTCGAGCGTCACCTTGCCGACGCGGCCAATCGACAGCGTTGCGCCGGGCTTGGCCACTTCCTTCTTCACCGCCAGATCATGGGCGAGGTAGACGGCCGAGTAGCCAAGGTCGATCGGGTTCCACAGGGCGACAGCCTGGCTGGCGCCGTTGTCGATGAACTTCTTGAACTCGGATGGCAGCGCCAGGCCCGTGACATTGACCTTACCGATCAGGTTCGCGTCGGTGACAACCTGGGCCGCGGCAACGACGCCGACGGTGGTCGGTGCGATGATCGCCTTGAGGTTCGGATAGGACTTCAAGAGGCCCTTGGCTTCGTCGGTGCTCTTGGCCGAGTCGTCATCGCCATAGACGGTGGCGACGAGTTTGATCTTGGGGAACTTCTCCGGCAGGATTTTCTTGGCCGCGTCGATCCAGGCGTTCTGGTTGGTCGCGGTCGAGGATGCCGACAGGATGGCGACGTCGCCGCCTTCCGGCAGGTAGTCGGCGGCGAGCTTGATGATGGTCTCGCCGATCAGGCCGGTGTCGGACGGGTTGAGGTGAAGCTGACGGCCCGCCTGGGCAACGCCCGAATCCCATGAGATGACGGTGATGCCGCGCTCCATGGCCTTCTTCAGCACCGGCACCAGCGCGTCGGCGTCATTGGCCGAAATGGCGATGGCGTTGACCTTCTGGGCGATCAGCGAATTGACCACTTCGATCTGCGCTTCGGCGGTCGCCTTGGTCGGGCCGGTGTAGATGATATCGACATCGCCGAGTTCCTTGGCCGCCTCTTCGGCGCCCTTGTTGGCGGCGTCGAAGAAGCCGTTGCCGAGCGATTTCACCACCAGCGCGATCTTGACGTTCTCGGCATAGGCGGCATTCACGAACATGGCGGCGGAAAATGCCGCCGTAACCATCAATTTCTTCAGAAAACTCATCGTATATCCTCCCTTGAGCGTTGCATTCCATCGCCGCTGCGGGCGTGAGGTGTCTCAGGCCTGCAGTGAAGATTCTTCCTTGTTGCTTGCCGGTTTGCGGGCGACGATTAGCGTCACACCCGCTGTTTCGAGCATTTTGGCTTCGCGATCCTCGATGCCGTCATCGGTGATGACCGTGGCGATGCGCGACAGCCCGCACAGGATCAGGCTGGAGCGCTTGCGGAACTTCGACGAGTCGATCAGCACCACCAGTTCGTCGGCCTGGTCGATCAGCTTCTGCTCGGCCTGTATCAGCAGCGGGTCGGCTTCCATCAGGCCGAGTGGTCCCAGCCCCTGGGCGCCCATGAACATGCGGCGCGCATAGAAATTGCGCGTCACGTCATTGTCGAAGGGCGACAGGATGATGTTCTGCTCGCGGTAGATGGTGCCGCCCGACAGCATGACCGTGTTCTTGGAATGCTTGAGCAGATGCTCGGCGATCGGGAAGGAGTTGGTGAAGATCGGCATGCGGTGGCCGGTGAGGAAATGCACCATCTGGAAGGTGGTGGTGCCGCCATTGATGATGATCGGCTCGCCATCCTTGCAAAGCTCCACGGCTTCGCGGGCGATCGCCCGCTTCTGCGAGGCGTTGATCGTTTCGTTGACGGAGAAGGGCCGGCCGGCAAGGCCGATGAATTGCGGTGGCGAGATCGCCTCGGCGCCGCCACGCACGCGGCGCAGGCGCTTCTGCACATGCATGGCGGCGATGTCACGCCGGATCGTGGCCTCGGAAGAGTCCGTCAGGTCGACCAGTTCCTGCACCGTCACCACAGGCTTTTCCTGGACTGCGGACAGAATGATCCTATGGCGCTCTTTCTCGTGCATGGTTCCTCCCTTGCCGAACCATCTAGGCATCCAAATCGCGCAGTGTCAATCATTTCCGATCATATAATTTCATTGTGCGCTGCAATATGATCGATATTGATCGTTTGTGATTGACAAGTTCGGCGCTTCCGTGGAAATTCGGGCAAAAGGGACGGCGCCGTTTGCGTGTTCCATGGGAGGATATCCAAATGCTCGACAAGCGCTCCGGTACGCGCCTCGCCAATTTGTGGGATGAGGCAAAGGCATCGGCGATGAGCGAACCGGAACGCCTCGTCTATCGTTCCAATGTTCTGGGCTCCGACAAGCGCGTCACCAACTATGGCGGCGGCAACACCTCATCCAAGATATGGCAGAAGGATCCGCTTACCGGCGAGAACGTCGAAGTCCTATGGGTCAAGGGCTCGGGCGGCGACAGCGCCTCGATCAAGCTCGACGGTTTTGCCACGCTCTACATGGGCAAGCTGCGCGCGCTCAAAGGCATCTATCGCGGTGTCGAGCACGAGGATGAGATGGTCGGCTTCCTGCCGCATTGCACCTTCAACCTCAATCCGCGCGCGGCCTCGATTGACACACCACTGCACGCTTACGTGCCGAAGCCTTTTGTTGACCACATGCATCCCGACGCCATCATCGCCATCGCGGCGGCGAAGGATTCGAAGGCGCTCACACAGCAGATTTTCGGCGACACCATCGGCTGGCTGCCGTGGAAGCGGCCGGGCTTCGAGCTTGGCCTGTGGCTGGAGAAATTCTGCCTCGAACATCCCGTCGCCAAAGGCGTCATCCTCGAAAGCCATGGCCTGTTCACCTGGGGCGAGACGCCCAGGGAATGCTACGAGACGACAATCTCCGTGATCAACCAGGCGATCGAGTGGTTCGAGCGCAGGTCCGAGGGCAAGCCGATCTTCGGCGGCGAGGTGGTCAAGTCGCTCGATGCGGCCAGCCGTCGTGCGATCGCCGCGAAGCTGATGCCGAGGATACGCGGCCTGATCTCGGAGAAGAGCCACAAGCTCGGCCACTTCGATGATTCCGCTGCCGTGCTCGAATTCGTCAATTCCAGGGATATGCGTCCGCTGGCGGCACTCGGCACTTCGTGCCCCGACCATTTTCTGCGCACCAAGATACGGCCGCTGGTCATCGAATTCGATCCGGCCAAACCGGACGTTGATACGGTCATCGGGCGCCTTGCCGACGATGTTGCCGCCTATCGTGTTGGTTACCAGGCCTACTACGATAGCTGCAAGCACCCGGACTCGCCCGCCATCCGCGATCCCAATGCCGTTGTTTATCTGATGCCCGGCGTCGGCATGTTCACCTTTGCCGGCGACAAGGCGACGGCGCGCATTTCCGGCGAATTCTATGTCAACGCCATCAATGTCATGCGCGGCGCCTCGACCGTCTCCTCCTATGTCGGCCTGCCCGCACAGGAGGCCTTCAATATCGAATACTGGCTGCTCGAGGATTTGAAGCTGCAGCGCATGCCGAAGCCGAAGTCGCTGGCCGGGCAGATCGCTTTGGTCACCGGTGGCGCCGGTGGCATTGGCCGTGCGACCGCCAATCGCCTGCTGCGCGAAGGCGCCTGCGTCGTGCTAGCCGATATCGACGAGGCGGCACTTGCCAGCGCCAACGACGAATTGGCGAAAGCTTACGGCAAGGATTTCGTCCGGCAGGTGGCGATCAATGTCACCTCCGAGGATCAGGTCATCTCGGGCTTTGCCGAGACGTCGGTCGAGTTCGGCGGCATCGACATTCTCGTGTCCAACGCTGGCCTCGCCTCCTCGGCGCCGATCGAGGAGACGACACTGGCGCTGTGGAACAAGAACATGGACATCCTCTCGACCGGCTATTTTCTGGTCTCAAGGGAAGCATTCCGGCTGTTCCGCGCGCAGAAGATCGGCGGCAACGTCGTCTTCGTCGCCTCCAAGAACGGCCTTGCCGCATCGCCCAATGCCGCCGCCTATTGCACCGCCAAGGCGGCCGAGATTCATCTTGCCCGCTGCCTGGCGCTGGAAGGCGCGGAGGCTCAAATCCGGGTTAATGTCGTCAATCCCGATGCCGTCCTGCGCGGCTCGAAGATATGGACCGGCGAATGGAAGGAACAGCGCGCCGCAGCCTACAAGATGTCCACGGACGACCTGGAGGAGCATTATCGCTCGCGCTCGATGCTGAAGCGTTCGGTGTTTCCGGAAGATATCGCCGAAGCGATCTATTTCTTTGCTTCCGACATGTCGGCCAAATCAACCGGCAACATCATCAATGTCGACGCCGGCAACGCTCAGAGTTTTACGCGCTAGCGATCGTCTTTGAGGGTCGCGCTGCCCCTCATCCGCCTGCCGGCACCTTCTCCCCGTATAGGGACGGGGAGAGGTAGGGGTGAGGGGCAGCGTCGACCAAACGCATTTTGGGAGGAACAGCTGTGTCCGAAGCCATCATCTCCGCCGACCTCGTCGACAAGGACAATGTCGCGCGCAAGGCCGACCTTGAGCGCGACTATCAATCGCTCGGCGAACGCCTCGACCGCCGCGGCATCGCCATCGACGCGATCCGCGACAAGGTCGAGAAATTCGCGGTGGCGATCCCGTCCTGGGGCGTCGGCACCGGTGGCACCCGCTTTGCCCGCTTTCCAGGCGCTGGCGAGCCGCGCGATATCTTTGACAAGATCGAGGATTGTGCGGTCATCCAGCAACTGACACAGGCGACGCCGACGGTCTCCCTGCACATTCCGTGGGACAGGGCCGACCCAAACCGGCTGAAGCAGGCCGCCTCGCGTTTCGGCCTTGGCTTCGACGCCATGAACTCCAACACCTTCTCGGATGCCAGGGACCAGAAGCTTTCCTACAAATTCGGTTCGCTGTCGCATGCCGATGCCGGCACCCGCCGGCAAGCGGTCGAGCACAATCTCGAATGCATCGAGATCGGCAAGACGCTGGGCTCCAAAGCTCTGACGGTTTGGATCGGCGACGGCTCGAACTTTCCCGGCCAGGTCAATTTCGCCAAGGCGTTCGAGCGCTATCTCGACGCCATGAAGGAGGTCTATGCCGGGCTGCCGGCGGACTGGAAGCTGTTCACCGAACACAAGATGTACGAGCCGGCCTTCTATTCAACCGTCGTGCAGGACTGGGGCACCAATTACATGATCGCCAGGGAGTTGGGCGACAGGGCGTTCTGCCTCGTCGACCTTGGCCACCATGCGCCCAACGTCAACATCGAGATGATCGTGTCGAGGCTGATCCAGTTCAAGAAGCTCGGCGGCTTCCACTTCAACGATTCGAAATATGGCGATGACGATCTCGATGCCGGCTCGATCGATCCCTACCGCCTGTTCCTGGTCTTCAATGAGTTGGTGGATGCGGAACTGTCCGGCACCGAAGGCTTCGATCCCGCCCACATGCTCGACCAGAGCCACAATGTCACCGACCCCATCGAAAGCCTGATGCTGTCAGCGGTCGAGGTGCAGCGCGCCTATGCACAGGCGCTGCTGGTCGACCGCAAGGCGCTGGAAGGATTCCAGGATGCCAATGACGCGCTGATGGCGACGCAGACACTGAAGGCCGCCTACCGCACCGATGTCGAGCCGATCCTGGCCATGGCGCGGCTGAAGACCGGTGGAGCCATTGATCCCGTCGCTGCCTATCGGGCTGCTGGCTACCGCGCCAAGGTCGCGGCGGAACGCCCGGCGGTCGCGGGTGGCTCGGGCGGGATTGTCTGAAGCTGAGCCGCCCCCTCCTCCGGCCGCTTCGCGGCCACCTTCTCCCCGAGGGGAGAAGAGGTAGGTGGTGCCAGCGCTGGTGATCTCCTCTCCCCTCGGGGAGAGGTCGGATTGCCCCGAATTGCCCTTCGCAACTCGGATGGCAACCCGGGTGAGGGCGCTCTTTCCCACGCTCGTTCGATTGTTAGTGGACTCGATCACTCCGACACGGTCTTCTAGGCGTCCCCCGCCCGGAGAACCGCCATGCCTCTCAGCCGACGGACATTGATCGCTGCCAGTCTTTCGATAACTTTCGCTCTCGCGCCATTGACGAGCGTCTTCGCCGCGTCGCCCGCGCCAGCCAAGGGCGAGCACGGCATGGTGGTGACAGCCCAGCATCTGGCCTCGGAAGTCGGCGTCGAGATCCTGAAAAAGGGTGGCAACGCCGTCGATGCGGCGGTCGCGGTCGGCTATGCACTGGCTGTGGTCTACCCCAATGCCGGCAACATCGGCGGTGGCGGCTTCATGACCATCCGCTTCAAGGATGGCAAGTCGACCTTCATCGACTTTCGCGAACGGGCGCCGCTGGCGGCGACCAAGACGATGTATCTCGACAAGGACGGCAACCCGGTGAAGGGCGCCAGCCTGGACGGCTATCTTGCGGTCGGCGTGCCCGGTTCTGTCGCCGGTTTCGAGATGGCGCGCGAAAAATATGGCACATTGTCCAGGCAAGATCTGATGGCGCCGGCGATCGGCTATGCCAAGGATGGGTTCATCCTCAATCAGGGCGACGCCGCTTCTTTTGCCGGCGGCGCCGACAGGCTGGCGAAGGATCCCGCGGCTGCCGCCATCTTCCTGAAACCCGATGGCAAGCCCTATGACATCGGCGAGCGGCTGGTCCAGCCCGACCTTGCCGCATCGCTCTCGGCAATTTCCGAAAAAGGCCCTGATGCCTTCTACAAAGGCGCCATTGCGGACGCCATCGTCAAGGCGAGCGGCGCGAAGGGAGGCATCCTGGCCAAGGCCGACTTCGAGCAATATGCGGTACGCGAGCTCAGGCCGATAACCTGCACCTATCGCGGCTACGAGATCACATCCTCGCCGCCGCCGAGTTCCGGCGGCGTCATAATCTGCGAAATCCTCAACGTGCTGGAAGGCTATCCGCTGTCCTATCTCGGCGCCGGTTCGGCCGAGACGGTCCATGTCATGGTGGAAGCAATGCGCCATGCCTATGTCGACCGCAACTCGGCGCTCGGCGATCCCGATTTCGTCGACAATCCGGTGACCAAACTGCTGGACAAGGCCTATGCCAAGGATATCCGCGACAAGATCGACCCATTCCGGGCCGGCGTGTCGCAGGACCTGATGCCGAAGGGCTTTGGCGAGAGCAAGGAGACGACGCATTATTCGATCATCGACAATGACGGCAACGCGGTCGCCGTCACCTACACGCTGAACGGCTCCTTCGGCGCCGGCGTCGTCGCCGATGGCACCGGCATCCTGCTCAACAACGAGATGGACGATTTCACCCAGAAGCCCGGCGTGCCCAATCTCTATGGTCTGGTCCAGGGCGAGGCTAACGCCATCCAGCCGAAGAAGACGCCGCTGTCATCGATGAGCCCGACCATCGTGGCCAGGGACGGCAAGCCGTTCATGGTCATCGGCAGTCCGGGCGGCTCGCGCATCATCACCATTACGCTCGAAGCCATCGTCAACGTCATCGACCACGGCATGAACATCCAGGAGGCGATCGACGCGCCGCGCATCCACCACCAATGGCTGCCCGACACGGTCTATGTCGAGCCGTTCGGCCTGTCGCCGGACACCGAAAGACTGCTGGCCGGGATGGGCTACCACCTCCACCTCGGTGACCAGGCCTGGGGCCAGGCGGCGGGTATCCTGGTTGGCGGCAAGAGCCTGGCGGAAATCGAGAAGGGTGGCGGCGCCCGCTACAATGGCGCCATCGATAGCCGCGCCGCATCCGGCGAGGCCCTTGGGTATTAAATGAAATCCCCTTTCGCTCGCGGTCAGGCGATCAGCGTGATGGTCGATGCAATCAGCATCAACGCGGCGATGCCGACGAATATCGCGTAGATGCGCGGCCGATCGAGCAGAAGCGCGTTTCCGGATATCCAGGCCGAGGTGGCGCCGCCAAGCGCGTAGAGGAAACCATTGCGATGTCCGAGCGTCAGCGAGGCGGCCATCAATCCGCCGATGATCAGCGCGCCGAACACGATGATCACGGCGACGGCGTACTTCTCGAAGTCGTTCCCTCCGATGCTCGGGCCCATCGCGTTCAAGGTTGACAGGTCATTCGGGTCGAACGGATTCGTCGACCCATATTCATCTTGACCCACAGGCTCTCGCATCATTCATTCTCCGTAAAGCGGCAACAAACCACCAAGCCTCGCCGAGCGCAACCGCGTCACGTCTTGCTGATCGCACTCGGTAAGGTCTTCAACACTTTCTGGCGGCGACCTGCCACCGTTTTTTCGCCTCAGACCCAACCAGGCGTCGCACAATCCAGGCGACTCTCAGTCGAGCCCTTTGAATATGGGATGTGTTCGTGGAGGAAAGATGATGTCTTGAAAATCCGCTCTTTGATTTCGGCTGAACGCTTGCAATCAGGTCGCTAGACCCCAGATGGCCATGCGACCTTTATGTCATATGGTGCTTGCCCATGGCAGCGCTTCCTGAAGCGGCTTTCGATACCTATTTGACTGACAACATGCAGCGGAAACAGGTGGCAAGAGTTGGCGCAACGATCGGGAAGTGCTGATCTTCCACTGCATGGCGGCCGCGTGCCGAAATGGCTGGGCGATCGCATGACGCGCCTTGGCGCCGTGATGTGCGAAGCGATCATTCATCACTATGGCCGCGATGAACTGCTGCGCCGGCTGGCAAATCCCTTCTGGTTCCAATCCTTCGGTGCCGTCATGGGGATGGACTGGCACTCGTCGGGCATCACCACCAGTGTCGTCGGCGCCCTGAAGCGCGGCCTGTCGCCGCTTTCCGGCGAACTCGGCATTCATGTCTGCGGCGGTCGCGGCGCCCACTCGCGCAAGACGCCGCACGAACTGACGCTGATCGGCGAGCGCGTCGGGCTGGACGGAGCGGGCCTCGCCAATGCCAGCCGCCTCGTCGCCAAGGTGGACAGCGCCGCCGTCCAGGACGGCTTCGATCTCTACCTGCATGGTTTCATCGTCACCGATGACGGCAACTGGGTGGTGGTGCAGCAAGGCATGAACGGCGACAGCAAGGTGGCGCGCCGCTACCACTGGCAGTCCGAGGGCCTGAAGAGCTTTGTCGATCAACCCCATGCCGCCATCGAGGGCGCCAATCAGGGCGAAATCGTCAACCTGACCGACCACCGTGCCGATGCCTCGCGCCAAGGGCAACTGGACCTGCTGCGGGATCTCGGTCCGGACCGCATCGTCAGGGAGTTGGCGACGTTGGAGCGGGGCGCGCCACCTCCACCGGAACAGCCGCTTCTGCCCTATCTGGTCATGCCGGCGCATCATGATATCCGCGAGAGCGA
Organism: Mesorhizobium sp. PAMC28654; assembly: GCF_020616515.1. Lineage (GTDB taxonomy): Bacteria > Pseudomonadota > Alphaproteobacteria > Rhizobiales > Rhizobiaceae > Mesorhizobium. The sequence continues at coordinate 2,755,557 of NZ_CP085135.1, read as the reverse complement.
TGTCGTCATGCGTCGCCTTCACGGAAACATCGCGGCGGCCGCCGACCGAGGCCCTGAGGATTTCGCAGAGCTGCTGCTGGTGCCCGGCGTCGGCGCTCGCACGGTGCGCGCCCTGGCTTTGGTGGCGGAAGTCCTGCATGGCGCGCCGTGCCGTTTTTCCGACCCTGGCCGCTTCTCGCTGGCCCATGGCGGCAAGGACCGCCACCCGTTCCCGGTGCCGCTGAAAGTCTATGATGAGACGATTGGTGTGCTGAAGTCCGCCGTCCAGAAAGCCAGGCTCGGACGCGTGGAAGAGATCGCGGCACTGCGGCGTCTCGATGATCAGTCGCGTCAGGTCGAACGCTATGCCACCGGTCCCTGCCTGAAGGAAATCATCGCCGGAGAGCTCGATCAATCGCATCTGCTCGGCGGCAGAAGCGTGTTCGGATGGGAGCCGGCGCCTGAGACGCCGCCCGTAATACCGAACAAGCCTTGACCGCACTGCTTCCGGAACTCACTCGGCACACCAATGGAGGTGCCAGGCGGTTCCTCGCCTTCATCGAGGATGGCGCGTGGCGGCGCGGTTCAACAGGCGATGTTTTTGCCTGTCGCCAAGATGGGTGGCCCTGCTGTTGCCATGAAATTGTAGGCATCCATGCGAGCGAGGCATGCCGCGATTCCTATCTCACGGGAGCCGGCTGCAACTCGTACAGATTGGCGCCGTTCTCCTGGCCCCGCTCGACATAGCCGATGATTCGAAACCATCTTGCGACATCCGGTCCCCGGAGCCAGCTGCGCGAGTGAACGGGGAGGTTGCCGGCAAGCGCCTGGACGTGGCGAATGTGGCGCCTGCAGAAGCGAACGGTCGTGGCGCGGAAGAAATCCTCCTGTGCGGCGAACAGCGTATCGGCGGCGTCGCTATTCTCATGCCAGGCAATGATCGCCACCGTCTTGTCGCCCTCGACAAGCGCGTGTGCGCGGCCTTCCTTCAAGTTCATCATCAGATTGTCGTAGGCGATCTTGCTGTCCTTGCCGGCCGCGACATACTCATCGGACATTCGCTTAGACAGACCATGAAAGACATCCTCCAGATCCCCAAGCGTTGCTGCGCGTGCTCTCATTTCTCCTCCTGCGGCCCCTGCAGGCAGTTTGCCCTAAGGTTGGGGGATCACCAAGCAAATCAAATCCGCCGACAGTCCGATAAGAGCAAAGTCGTTTCGCGCAGTGACGTGGCGAGGCCTCCGCCAAGTTGGCGGGCAATCGCCCAAGGCTGTGATTCAATCGAGAAATGATGCTGAGGCGGAAAGATGGTGCCCAGAGGCGGATTCGAACCACCGACACGCGGATTTTCAATCCGCTGCTCTACCAACTGAGCTATCTGGGCCTGCTCCGGCTAAGCAAATTCGTTCGCCGGATTTCATGGAAGCGCCGTGGGCGTCCCTTGAAAGCGTGCGGGTTATAGCACGGGAATCTTGCCTGTCCAGCGCCTAAGCGTTGATTTCCGACAGGAAAAGAAAGCCGGTCTTTCCAGTCCGCGAACCTTTCGCGATCGTGGGGGCAACACCACCACGTTCAGCGTCATTTGGGCTCGTCGGGGTCCGTTTCTTCCTCGTCGTCGCGGGCTTTTATGACATAGGCGCCCTTGAGCCAGCGGTTGAGATCGACGTCCTTGCAGCGCGTCGAGCAGAACGGATAGGTTTCGCGCGCCGATTGCTTGCCGCATTCAGGGCAGGGGCGCCGGGGACGGAGCGGCGTAACGTTGTCGTCCGAACTCATGACCGCGCGGTGGTCCAGCCGGTGTGCACCTTGAAACCCTCGCCGGCCAGTAGCGCCACGGTCTCGTAGAGCGGCAGCCCGACGACATTGGTGTAGGAGCCGACAAGCTTGACGACGAAGGAGCCCGCGAGGCCCTGGACGGCATAGCCGCCGGCCTTGCCGCGCCATTCGCCCGAGGCCACATAGGCGTCCATCTCCTCGCGCGGCAGCCGCTTGAACCGCACGCGCGTCTCGACCAGCCGCAGGCGCACCTTGCCGCCAGGCGTGATCAGGCAGACGCCCGAATAGACCCGGTGCGAACGGCCAGAAAGCAGTCCAAGGCAATTGGCGGCATCGTCGATCGTTTCGGCCTTGGGCAGGATGCGCCGCCCGACGGCAACCACCGTATCGGCGGCCAGCACGAAGCCGGGCGCATAATCGGCTTCCGTCTTGAGCGAGGCCAGTGCCTTCTCGGCCTTTTCCTGCGACAGCCGCTTGGCCAGCGAGCGCGGATGCTCGGCACGCAACGGCGTTTCGTCGACATCGGCGGGCAGCACGCGGTCCGGCTCGAGGCCAGCCTGCTGCAGCAGCTCGATCCGGCGCGGCGAACCCGAGGCAAGCACGAGCTTCTGCAAAATGCTCATCGCGGTTCCAGCCGGACTCTTGGGGTGTGCTTACTTGAAGCGATAGGTGATGCGGCCCTTGGTCAGGTCATAGGGCGTCATTTCGACCAGGACCTTGTCGCCGGTCAGCACGCGGATGCGGTTCTTGCGCATGCGGCCGGCCGTATGGGCGATGATTTCGTGTTCGTTTTCGAGTTTTACCCTGAACATCGCGTTGGGCAACAATTCCGTCACGACACCCGGAAACTCGAGGACTTCTTCCTTCGGCATTCGATACCTTTGCTTGGATGGGAGTTCCAGCGCTTAGAGCATGATGCCGAAAAGTGTGCAGCGGTTTTCGGTCGACATCATGCTCTACTTCTTGGTTTAGAGGCGGATTCAGATTTCAGGTCGAACAGACCTGAAATCATCCGACTCTAGCTGGAATTTCGGCGGAACCTATATGATAATCGTCCGCTTGTGAACAAGCTTAATCCGTCGCGTTTTTTGCTTCTGGAAGCAAAAAACGTCGGCTTATCCGCGCCCTCAGCCGCTCGCGCACATCGCGGTAGGCAGCCATGATCTGCTCGCGCGTGCCGCCGACGTCCGTCGGATCCGGCGTTGGCCAGTATTCTACCTCGACTGCGATCGAGCGGGTCAGTTCCAGCGCGGCATGGTGCGCCTCCGGCGCCAGGGTGACGATCAGGTCGAAATAGTCGTCCTCGAGATCGTCCAGGGTTCGCGGCTGGCGCTCGCCAAGCGACAGGCCGTCCTCGGCAAGCACGGCATCGACGAACGGATCGCGCTCGCCGCCGCGCACACCGGCCGAGGCGACAAAAGTAACGGCAGGCAGCATCTTGCGCGCCAGCTGCTCCGCCATCGGCGAACGCACGGCGTTCATGCCGCACAGGAACAGGATCGAGCGGGGCAGAGGGGCTGGCAGTTCAGCCTCGCCAGTGCAGCACGCAGACCAGCGTGAAAAGCCGCCGCGCAGTATCGAAGTCGATGTCGATCTTGCCGGCAAGCCGGTCCATCAATGTCTGGGAGCCCTCATTATGCAGGCCGCGCCGACCCATGTCGATCGCCTCGATATGGCTGGGTGTCGAGGAGCGAATGGCGTCGTAATAGCTCTCGCAGATCATGTAGTAGTCCTTGACGATCCGCCGCAGCGGCGTCAGCGACAGGATGTGGGTGACCACGGCAGTGCCGTCCTCGCGCGCCACGGCGAAGACCAGGCGGGATTCGGCCAGCGACAGTTTCAGCCGGTAGGGCCCGGCGCCGCTGTCATTGACCGGCTGGAAGCGGTTTTCCTCGATCAGGTCGAAAATCGCCACCGCGCGCTCATGCTCGACATCGGGCGTCGAACGGCCAATCGATTCGTCGAGCTCGACATCGATCAGTTTCGCGCGGGTTTGATCGGAGCCCGTCATGGTGGTCTACATGTTCAGCCGTATGGAGACGGAGCGTCCATGCGCGTCGAGGCCCTCGGCCGTGGCAAGCGCGATTGCCGCCGGCGCCAGCGCCCGCAACTGCTCCGGTCCGAGCTTCAGGATCGAGGTGCGCTTGACGAAATCGAGCACGGAAAGCCCCGACGAGAAGCGCGCCGAACGCGCGGTCGGCAGCACGTGGTTGGAGCCGCCGACATAGTCGCCGATGGCTTCCGGCGTATGGCGGCCGAGAAAGACGGCGCCCGCGTTACGCATCCGCGACAGGAAGCCCTCGGCGTCCTCGATGGCAAGCTCCACATGCTCGGCCGCGATGCGGTCGACCAGCGGCAGGGAGGCCTCGATTGTCGGGACCAGAATCACCGCGCCGAAATCGCGCCAGCTCGCAGCCGCCGTCTCGGCGCGCGGCAGGCTCCGCAACTGGCGCTCGACCGCCTGCTCGACCGCTTTGCCGAAGGCGGGGTCGTCGGTGATCAGGATAGATTGCGCCGACACGTCGTGCTCGGCCTGGGCAAGCAGGTCGGCGGCGATCCAGTCCGGATTGTTGCTGCCATCGGCCACGACCAGCACTTCGGACGGCCCGGCGATCATGTCGATGCCGACAGTGCCGAACACCCGGCGCTTGGCGGCCGCGACATAGGCGTTGCCGGGACCGACGATCTTGGCCACGGGCTTTATTGTCTCGGTTCCATAGGCAAGAGCAGCGATCGCCTGGGCGCCGCCGACGCGGTGGATTTCCGACACGCCGGCGATATCGGCGGCCACCAGCACCAGCGGATTGATAATGCCGCCGGGCGCCGGCACGACCATGACCATGCGTTCGACGCCGGCGACCCGCGCCGGCACGGCGTTCATCAGCACCGAACTCGGATAGCTCGCCGTGCCGCCGGGCACATACAGTCCAACCGCTTCGATCGCCGTCCAGCGCGAGCCGAGCTCGACCCCGGCGGCGTCGGTGTAGCGGTCGTCCTTTGGCCGCTGCCGCTCATGATGAGAGCGGATACGGTCGCGGGCGAATTTGAGTGCTTCGATCGTGGACGAATCGGCGGTTTCGTAAGCGGCGGCAATGTCCTCCTTCGACACGGCGATGCCGAGGCTGGCCAGGTCGGCCCGGTCGAATCTCCGCGTATAGTCAATCAGGGCCGCGTCGCCCTCGGCACGTACACGTGCGATGATATCGCGCACGGCGGTGTCGACATCTTCGGACACTTCCCGCTTGGTTAGCAGGAACGCGGCGAAGCGCTGCTCGAAATCGGCGTCTGATTGGCGAAGGGTGATAGCCATCTGAAGTCGCTCAAGCCTTGTGCGCGGGGCGCGATGTGGCTTCCCAGGCGCCGCCGATGTCGGCAAGGCGCGCCTCGATGCACTCGACATCGAGCATGATGGTGCCGCCTCCCGAAAATATCAGCTCGACAATGCCGGCGGGCTTGCTGATCTCGACGAAGCTGATCGCCAGCAGCGACAAGACCTCGGCTGGCTTTTCACGGGCAATGCCGTTGGTCTTGGCGCCGAGCACACGGTCGAAATGCAGCACGGCCTGCCGCCGCTCATTGTGCTGGCGGAACAGACCTGATTTCGCCTCCCAGACGAAACGGTTCATGGTCAGCACGAAGCGCTTGGCCGAAGGCAGGAATTCGAGGTCGGCGATCTTCATCACGGCGTCCTGGACATGGGCCGAGACGATGCTCAGGTCCTGATCGTCGAGCGCGACAAGCTTGAGGGCATTCATGCGGTTTTCGCACCTGAAAGTTGACTGTTCAGCCTTCTGTTAGAGCATGATCCCGAAAAGTGGAAACCGGTTTTCGGAAAAGATCATGCTCAAGCACGAATCTGGAGCCTTCATCTCACTCTCATCGAGATGAAGCAGGCTCCAGGCGGTCTTTCCAGTCCGTGCAACCGCGCGGCGGTTCCGCGGACCTGGCTATGCCGAAATCCGCTCGATCACAGCGCCGCAGCCGGACAGTTTTTCCTCCAGCCGCTCGAAGCCGCGATCGAGGTGATAGACGCGGTTGACTGTCGTCTCACCCTCGGCCGCGAGGCCGGCGATGACCAGCGAGACCGATGCGCGAAGGTCTGTCGCCATGACCGGTGCGCCCTTCAGCTTGGAGACGCCGTCGACGATCGCGGTCTGGCCGGAAAGCGTGATGTGGGCGCCGAGCCGGGCCAGTTCCTGCACATGCATGAAGCGGTTCTCAAAAATCGTCTCGGTGATGCGCGACTTGCCCTTGGCCATCGTCATCAGGCCCATGAACTGCGCTTGCAGGTCGGTCGGGAACGCCGGGAAGGGCGCCGTCGTCACGTCGACCGGCGAAATGCCGGCGCCGTTGCGCTTGACGCGGATGCCGGAATTGGTCGGCGTGATCTCGGCGCCGGTCTGGCTGATGATGTCGAGGGCGGTCTGCAGCAACTCCGGACGCGCGCCTTCAAGCACGACATCGCCACCGGTCATGGCGACCGCCATGGCATAGGTGCCGGTCTCGATGCGGTCGGGAATCACCCGCACGCGTGCGCCCGACAGCGATTCGACGCCGTCGATGGTGATGGTCGGTGTCCCGGCGCCGGAAATTTTCGCGCCCATGGCGTTGAGGCATTCGGCGAGGTTGACGATCTCGGGTTCGCAGGCCGCGTTTTCGAGAACCGTCTCGCCTTTGGCCAGCGACGCCGCCATCATCAGCACATGCGTGGCGCCGACCGATACTTTCGGGAACACATAGCGGTTGCCGACAAGGCGGCCGTTCCTGGTCTTGGCGATGACATAACCGGTATCGACGTCGATATCGGCGCCCAGCGCCTGCAGGCCTTCGAGGAAGAGATCGACCGGGCGTGTGCCGATGGCGCAACCGCCGGGCAGTGACACCTTGGCTTCGCCCATGCGGGCAAGCAGCGGGCCGATCACCCAGAACGACGCGCGCATCTTCGACACCAGTTCGTAAGGGGCAGTCGTGTCGACGATGTTGCGCGCCGAGAAATTGATGGTGCGCGAGTAGCCCTCATTCTGCTTTTCGCGGCGGCCATTGACTGAGTAGTCGACGCCGTGATTGCCGAGGATGCGGATAAGCTGCTCGACATCGGCCAGATGCGGCACGTTTTCGAGGGTGAGCGTGTCGTCGGTCAGCAAGGAGGCGATCATCAACGGCAGCGCGGCGTTCTTGGCGCCGGAGATCGGAATGCTTCCGGCAAGCTGGTTGCCGCCGACAATTCTGATGCGATCCATGGAAGAATGTCCCCTCGGCCAAAAAGCCGGTTTCAATCGTTTGAGTGTCGGCCCGTCTAGACCATTGGCCAGTCTGGTTCAAGAAACCGTCTGGTTCAAGAAATAGGATTTCCTGGCGTCCGCACCAAGAGTGGCTGATTTGAGTTAATCTTTTTGCAATTCCTTTGATACGCCAAGCCCGTCCGGCCGCTGGTCGGCCTCGCCGGTCCGCCGCGAGCGCAACTGCGCCTTGCGCTTCTGCAGGTTGGCGCGCAATTGCTCGGCCAACCGGCTCTTGCGATCGGTTCCGCCTTTTTTCGGTGGATTTGTCTTCTCGTCCATTGTCACGTCCCGGCCGACGATCAGCCGGCGCACCTTCAGGCATAGTCAACATTGTGGCGCGCCCATGTCCGCAAAACCAGTTGGTCCATGCTTTCCCACAGGTGTTGCTTTTGGCCTTGTTCCTGGCTTGCGCTTGTCGGTTCGATATGGCAGAAGCCCGCCATCGGCTGCGGTAGCTCAGTGGTAGAGCACTCCCTTGGTAAGGGAGAGGTCGAGAGTTCAATCCTCTCTCGCAGCACCATTCTCCAACGACCGGCATTGTTGGCGGATATTGCTCCCTTGCAATTACCATTCGCGGGTTAAGAGCAATCAGCGTGAAGAACTCTCCCGTGGGTCGGAGAGCCCGCGTCGCGGTGATGCCGATCAATCTTCGGGAGAGCTTGAATGTGATCATTCCGCGGGAACGCGGATGCCGACGTTACGTGTAGCGAATACTAAAACAAGAAATAGTCGCCAAAATCACGCTAGAATTCAATCAATCACTGTCGCTCTAAACCCAAAGTTCAAAATAGATGGTGCTTGCCAGCAACGCGCCCATTACCAGCAAGAAGACAATATAGCCGCTACCAAAAGGTTGCGTCCTATCGTCTTCCGTCTCGTCGGATTTCATGGTCAGGCCTCTCCCGCTTCCTTGGAATGGGAACGGTAACAGAAACTGATCGAACATTCCACGTCGACTTTTCATCGACGAATGCGTGCCCGCGTGTGAAGGCCGCCGGTCAATGTTCGTATTGTGGTGCCTGTTTGTCCTGGTTAAGCCCATGCCCTGAATGGCGAGGGCAGCGCGAAAAGGGCTGGTCATCTCGGCGGAGTCGTCAAACCACCCGAAACAAACAGACTGACAGCGGCATCGCTGGCGAAACCGGTTCACGACTACGCCACTTGTTGCCGTCAACAGGGTCAACAGGATTGTCACATGTCCAGCAAGCCGCCATGGACATGGAAGGGCAAGACCCATCTGCTCGAAAAGCCGGGCCATGCGCCGTTCAGGGATGCGGCGGATCGCTTCAATCCGATCTTCGCCCGCTTCTTGGCAAGCGTGGACCGGCCTTGGGACTGTTTCCCGCATAGCTGGGGTCGGAGCCCCGCTTGCCGAGGCCTGTAGCCTCGGTACGGTCTCGCGTCCGCTACTTGCGCAGTTGCGCCTCGATCTCGTCAAGCACCTTGTCCTTGCCGATGCCGGTGAGGAAGGCGAGGCCCTTGATCACCGGTTTTGTGACCGAGGCGGAGATCGGCGTGGTGGCGACGATGAAGTCAACATTGTCAGCCAGTGACGGCACTTCCGTGGCCTTTGCCTGCTGGGCATTGAAGGTGAGGCCACGCTTTTTCATTTCCTCTGTGACGGCGACATTGACGGCCGTCGAGGTGGCGATGCCGGTACCGCAGGCAAAGAGAATCGTTTTCTGTCTGGACATATCTAAATCTCCTTGTTTCAGCCGAGCACGGCACGCACGTCGTCAAGCGTCCTGGCCGTCCTCAGGCCATCGAGCGCGGCGGGGTTCTGGATCGTGGCCATGACGGTCTGCAGCGCCTCAATCTGCTTGTCCTTGTCGTTGATGGCAAGGAGGAACACGAAGCCTACCGGCAGCTTCTCGTCGGGGTCTTCCATGTTGGCGAAGGTGACGGGCGTCTTCAATGTGCCCATGGCGATCCCCGGCTTCAACACATGCTCCGGATCGGTATGCGGCACGGCGACATTGTCGGGACGCTCCAAGGGCAAGCCGGTAGGAATCGTCATTTCGCGACGCACGACCGCGTCGGCGTAGGAACTTTTGACGTAGCCCAACATCTCCAGCCTGCCGGCCAGGATGCGGATGATCTCCTCATTGGTCGATGCATCGGATCCGAGCACGATCGCTTCCGGGTCCAGGAGATGCATGAGTCCGTCAGACATGTTTTTGCTCCGTCCATAAGAATCGTGCGCCCGGGAAGGGCGCACGATCGCTTCAAATTCAAGGCGCGATGAGGGTCAAGCCTTGCCTTCGGCAGGCTCATCCTCCGCACCAGCGGCCCGTTCCCAGCCGAGCGGATTGCGGCGGTAGAGGACGAACAGCGCCGCGATGACCACCGCCATGACGACGATGCCGATGAGCCCAAGTCCCTGGATCGCCTCGATGATCACATAAGGCACCCACAGGAAGCCGTCGACGACCGAGGTGATCTGCAGCGCGTCCGCCGGCAGCTTGAAGCCCGATGAGACGGCGGCGCTGGTGAACAGCGGCGCCAGCGCATTGGCGACGTAGAAGCCGATGGCGAGTGTCACCGTGCCGATCACCACCATGCGGAACACGTTGCCTTTGACCAAGGGCGCGGTCATGGCGACGATGAAGGGGATGACCGCCAGGTCGGCGAACAGGATGACGCGGTTGCCCGGCAGTATGATGGACAGGATGATCGCGATGGGCACCAGGATCAGTGACGACGAGATCGCCGCCGGATGGCCGATCAGGATCGCGGAATCCAGACCAACGAGAAGCTCGCGATCGCCGGTGCGCTTGCGCACGAACGCCTGGGCCGCGTCGGAAACCGGGAGCAGGCCTTCCATCAGGATCTTCACCATGCGCGGCAGCAGCAGCATCACGGCTGCCAGTGTCATGCCGGTGCCCAGCACCTTGGCCAGCACCACGCTGAGATCACCCGCATTGTAGAAGGCGATCGCACCAAGTACGAGGCCGATGATGAGGCCCATCACGACAGGTTCGCCGAACACGCCGAACCGGCGCTCGATGGTATCGGTGTTGATGTTGATGCGGTTGATCCCCGGAATGCGGTCCATGATCCAGTTGAGCACAATGGCGATCGGCAGGATCTGCGCCGAGGCGAGATGCGGCACGGAAATGCCGGGCACGCCATAGAATTGCTGCACCGCGCGCGCCGACCAGTCGGCGAAGAGCAGCGACAGCGCGGCGACAAGTGCGGCGACCGCGATGCCATAGGCCAGATTGTCGGTCGCGGCGACGACGAGCGAGCCGACAAAGGCGAAATGCCAGAAATTCCAGACGTCGACATTGAGCGTGCGGGTCATGCGCGTCAGCAGAAGCACGATGTTGACGAGGATGCCGACCGGAATGACCCACAGGCCAACCGACGAGCCGAAAGCGATGGCCGCGGCCGATGGCCAGCCGACATCGATGATGTCACGATGGATGCCGGTGTTGGTGACAATGGCCTTGGCAACGTCGCCGATCGACGTGAACATGAGACCAAGCACCAGATTGATGCCGATGAAGGCGACGCCGATGGTGACGGCGGCGCGGAAAGCCTTGCTGACCTTGGCGCCCAGAACCACGGCGATGATGAAAATGACGATCGGCAGCAGGATCGTCGGGCCAAGCGTGTCGATAGCCCCTTTGAGGCCCGCGAGAATAGTGTCCATTCTTCCTCCCCCTGGAGCATCGAGTTATCGGCTCGATGCCTCACAACGATGCTCCGTTGATTTCAACCAAAGCCTCTGTTGCCATTCCGGTACAGAGGCACTCCCCAACCCAACGCGATGCGAAACGCTCCCCGATTCAGATGTAGCGGTGAACATTTGCCTTTGTTGGCGAACGAATGTTTTATTATTGCTGTTCTCAACAATGTCAATTGGTATCCCTTTGGGCCAATCGACCCGCGCTAGGCGGGCACACTCACCCAAACGACCGCGCCTGCCGGAACGAATTTGTTGGAAATTGCCGCCAACCGCCGGTTTCATTGGCAAGCCGGGCCTGATCCCTGCTAATCCGGCCCTGGATCAAGAAGCAGTGGACGTTCCAGCATGACCAATGTCGCCCTGACCGGGCTTGCCCGCGATCTCGCAAAGCGCGCCGCCGAGGGCCGGCCGGTGCGCATCGGCGTCATCGGCTCGGGCGAGATGGGCACGGATCTGGTGACGCAGGGCATGCTGATGCCGGGTATTTCGGTCTGCGCCGTCTCGACCCGCCGTCCGCACACCGCGCGGGATGCGATCCGCATCGCCTATGGTGACGAAGCGATGGCAGCCGAGGCCGACACGCAATCGAAGGTCACCCAGGCGATCGAAAACGGAAAGATCGCCATCACCTCGAACGAAATGCTGGTGACCAACCCGTTGATCGACGTCGTCATCGACGCCACCGGAAAACCCGGTGTTGCCGCCGATTTCGACCTGATGGCGATGGAGCACGGCAAGCATCTGGTGATGATGAATGTCGAAGCCGACGTCACCATCGGCTGTTATCTGAAGCAGCAGGCCGATCGGCTTGGCGTCGTCTATTCGGTCGGCGCCGGTGACGAGCCGTCAAGCTGCATGGAACTGATCGAGTTCGCTTCCGCGCTTGGCCTGACCATCGTCTCGGCTGGCAAGGGCAAGAACAACCCGCTCAATCACGACGCCGTGCCCGACGACTATCGCGCGGAAGCGATACGCCGCAACATGAACCCACGCATGCTCGTCGAGTTCGTCGATGGCTCGAAGACCATGGTCGAGATGTGCGCCATCGCCAACGCCACCGGGCTGGTGCCCGATGTTCCCGGCATGCATGGACCCAAGGCCGATCGCGATGATCTCGCCAAGGTGTTGATCCCACGTGAGGACGGCGGGCTTCTCTTGAAGAAGGGCGTCGTCGACTACACCGTCGGCAAGGGCGTGGCGCCCGGCGTCTTCGTCATCGTCGAGGCGACTCATCCGCGCATCATCGAGCGCATGGACGATCTCCACATCGGCCACGGTCCCTATTACAGCCTCTTCCGGCCCTATCACCTGACATCACTGGAAGTGCCGCTGACGGCGGCGCGTATCATGCTTTTCGGCAAGCCGGACATGGTGCCGCTGCCGAAGCCGGTGGCCGAGGTCTGCGCCGTTGCCAAGCGCGATCTGGCCGCCGGCGAGACGTTCGATGCGATCGGCGAGACCTGCTACCGCTCATGGACCATGACCGTGGGCGAGGCACGCGCGCAACGCGCCGTGCCCGTCGGCCTGCTGGAGGGCGGCAAGGTGCTGAAAGCGGTCAAGAAAGGCGAACTGCTGACCGCCGAAAATTCAGCGCCCGACCAGACGACGAGACTGTTCGCCCTGCGCCGGCTACAGGACGAGATGCTGTATGGGGCGAACTGAGGGCGGGAGCCAGAAAAACTCTATTTGCCTAGTTCGATCGACCGCAGCCGCGCCGCTTCCACGGCCTCGGTAAGAAGGTCCGTCAGCCGGTCTTCGCCCATCAGCACCGCCAGCGCCGCCGCCGTTGTCCCGTTGGGGCTGGTCACCTGTTGGCGCAGCAGGCCCGGCTCCTCATGGCTTTCAGCGGCGAGCGAGGCGGCGCCGTAGACCGTCTGCATGGCCAGCAGCTTGGCGGTCTTGCTCGGCAATCCCGCCTTCTCGGCTGCCACTGTCAGCGCTTCGATGAAGTGGAAGATGTAGGCGGGGCCGGATCCGGACACCGCCGTCACCGCATCCATCAGGCCCTCGTCGTCAATAGTGGTCACTTCGCCGCTGGCCGACAGAAGATCAGCGACGAAATGCTTCGTATCGTCCGAAACCAGCTTGTTGGAAAACACCACCATCATGCCCTTGCCGATGGCCGCCGGCGTGTTGGGCATGCACCGCATGATCGGCGCGCGATCGCCAAGGATGTCCTCGAAGGTGGCGACCGGTGTTCCGGCCGCAATGCTGACGAAGGTTGTGCGCCCGTCGTCAAAACGTTTGTATGCCGCCGTGACGTCGCGGATCACCTGAGGCTTCACGGCGACGACCACAAGGGCCGGTACGGCATCGGCCGGAATGGAGCCGGCGTCGGCGGCGGAGCCACAGCCCAGCGCTTCGGCCCGGTGGCGCAATTCGGCATTGGGTTCGACCACGAAAACCGCTGATGGCGCAAGCTTGCCTGATTTCAGCCAGCCCGAAAGCATGGCGTAACCCATATTGCCGCAGCCGGCGAGAACAAGCCTGATCGTCATGGAAGCCTCCTAAGGAAGGCTTCCCTTAGCGCATGACCTTGAAAATCGAAATCGATTTCGGAAAGGATCATGCGCAAAAATCGATGTGCCGCAGCGTCCCTTGCGGCCCGGTTGGACGCGCGGCGGTACAGGTGTCGGCAATGTGCCGGGAGAGGCCTTATCGGGACGGCTCGCGCACGGCGATTGGCCGCAGCGAGACTTGCCTCAGGCCAAGCACGCCGAGCACGAAAAACAGCCAGACCGGGTCGCCGCGATGGAAGAAGAAGCTTTCGAGGAAAGCGTTCAGTGCCGTGAACAGCACCACCATCATGAAGAAGTCGCCGAGGTAGATGTTTTCCTTGCGCAGGGGAATGCGCATGTAGTCGCGCAGCGGCGCGATGAGGAAGGTGTAGACAGCTACGCAAAGTGCCGAAATGCCCATCAGAACGGCGATGTCGAGATAGCCGTCATGGCCGTGCACGATGGTGCGGATGTCCCATGGACGGTCGAAGGGCTGGTCCTGGTTGAGCAGCAACGGCGTGCCCCAGAAGCTTTCATAGCCGTAACCGGTCCACGGCTTCTTCGCCAGCATGCTCCCTGCGAACTCCCACAGTGTGGTGCGCCCGGTATAGGTCAGGTCCGGGAAATAAACAGCAGCCAGATGCTTCACCGGTGGCAGGAAGACGATGCCGAGCGTACCGACCGCCGTACCGATGATCGCCAGTGCAAACAGGATCGGCGTGCCCAGCCGCATTCCCATCAGGCTCGGAAACATGACGATCAGGATCGAAAACGGCACCAGCCCCGCTGTCGTCTTGGAGCCGGTGTGGAACATGAAGATCATCGCCGCGCAGAAGATGACAATGCCGGCTTTGCGCCGCCCGCGCCGGAAGAGATAGAGCCCAGCGAAGCTGAAGCAGGCCATGATCGGGCCTGCGATGTTCTTGTGGGTGAACACGCCGCGCCATAGGCCGGCATGTTCGGGCTCGGTTGAATTCACCGTGTGCAGGGCCTCATTGGGAAACACGAAAAGGCCGACATAGGAGAGGCCCATGACCACACAGGCCGTGAAGATGATGACGCTTGAAAACGCCTCGGCGTCACGCGGCAGCACCAGGATGGTGGCCATCGTCAGGATGCCGATGAGCGTGAAGGAGGCGGCACGCATGGCCGATGACGGATCGGTCGCCATCACGACTGAAAACATGAAGAAGCCCAGCATCAGCAGCCAGGACGGGCTGAGCAGCGAGCGCACCACGCGTGGCTCGGCGAAAGCCATGAGCGAGAAGATCGAGACGACGCCGAGCGAGCCAAAGCCGAGCTGGTTGACGATGTCGCCGCCATCGCCCGTCAATTCTGCGCCGGCAGGCTGAAAGGGGCGGAAGGACACGATGATGACGGTGAACAGCAGCGCGGCGATCGCTGTAGCGACGCCGTCCCGTGTGAACACCGCGCTCAGTGGCGCGCGTTCAGTTCTTCTCAGGCTGCCGATACTGCTCATTGGCATATCCGAATTCGGCAAGCACCCGGCCGAGTGCGACATGGACTGGATAGGCTGCCGCGGCCAACGACCCCGTTCGCGCCAGCTTGATCGCGCCGCGAAGCGGCGAAGCGGCAAGCAGCACCAGGCTTTTCAGGAAGACTTTCGAACTGGCCATTGGTGTGCCGGCCCACTTCTTCTTTTCGACCAGCGTCGAGATCACGCCGTTGCGCAGGCTGCGGGCGCGAATCCAGTCGGCTTCGACCCGCCGCGCCGGAACGGTCTCGTGCACTCTTGCTTCCGCGCACCAGCCAAGCACGAAGCCTCTTTGCGCTGACCGGCTCAGGAAATCGGAATCGCCGCCACCCATGAAATTGAACTTGAGATCGAGGAAGGGCGGCCCCATTGCAATGAGCACGTTGCGCCCCACCAGTAGATTGCCCGACGAATAAAGCGCGGGCACACGCCCAGTCTGGCGATAGGGTGGAGCGAAAACCGGATGCTCGGCCCATTTCGCATGGGCGGAATCGGCGAAGACCGGCACTTGCGGGCCGCCGACAATGTCGGCGCCAAGCGTTTCGGCGGCCTTGCACATGCGCTCGAGCCATTGCGGCTCGGCGATTTCGTCATCGTCGATGACCAGCAGGTGCCGGAAGTTCGGGAAGTGCAGGATCGCCGTCTGCCAACCGGCATTGTAGGCACTGCAATTGCCGCGCTGATGCGCGATGATCACCATGCCGGGGATGTCGCCGCGCTCGAACAGCGGCAGCGCGGCATTGGCGCCGGCACGCGCTTCGGCCTCGTTTTCCATGACGATGACGGCAAAGCGCCGGGAGGTTTCCTGCGCCTTGAGCGAAGCCAGCGTTTCCAGCACCTGTTCGGGACGCTTGAAGGTCGGCAGCGTGACGACGACGTCAACCGCTTCGGTCACAAGCCCGGCAGACCGCCCCGCGATCGATACCGAACTGTCCGATGGCAAAGGGTTCATCCGTGTCCAGCCACATGGTGAGTTTGGTTCTGGGTACCACCACGGTGATAAGGTTTCGTTAATCACCTTTCACGGAGAAGCCTGCAAACCCAAGTCTTTCCGTCGTCGATTGTGCTCGTTTAATCAAGGGTTCACCGCGCTTTGCTACCGGCTACACCACAGGATAGGTGAGATGCATCTGCTGTTCGCCACATCGATCGTGCCCGACGGCGCTCTCGCCTCGGGTTACGAGATTGCCAACGCCGCGATCATCGCCGCCTTGCGGCGTGCCGGCGCGCGCGTCACCGTCATCGGCTTCACCTGGCCGGGAAAAGAACCCGTCGACCCAGAAAATACCATCGTGCTCGGCGCCCTTGACGTGCGCACCGAAAACGCCTCGTCGCGGCAGAAGCTTGCCTGGGTCGCCAAGGCAATGCTGTCGGGTCTCACATTCGCGTCGGTGAAGTTGCGCGCGGCCTCCGACAGCGAGGTTCTTGCCGCCGTCGGGCGCGCCGGCCCCTTTGACGGCTATGTGCTGAATTCCGTGCAATTCGCTGGCGCCTTCGAAAAGCTCTTCGACGACCGGCCGTCGATCTTCGTTGCCCACAATGTCGAGCATCGTTCGGCGCAGGAGAACGCGGCTGCCGCGGGCAGTGTTTTCCAGCGGTTTCTGTTTCGCCGCGAGGCACGGCTGTTGGAGACCATGGAAGAACGGCTCTGCCGCCGGGCGCGCTTTGTCTTCACGCTGGCCGAAGAAGACCGTGAAGCGCTTGGCGTCGCCGCTGTCGACCGTTCCGCGGTGCTGCCGCTGGTGACGTTCACGCAGGCGCCGAAACAAACAGGGCCGCGCCAGATCGATTGTGACGCCGCGCTGATCGGCACATGGACCTGGCAGCCGAACCGCATCGGGCTCGAGTGGTTCCTGGAAAGGGTCGTGCCGCATCTGCGGCCGGATTTCCGCGTCAGGATCGCTGGCAGCATGCCGTCAGGCATTGCCTCGACGCACCCCGGCGTGAAATTCATCGGACGTGTACCGGACGCCGAGGCCTTTGTGCGCTCCGCCGCCGTCATTCCACTGATCAGCACGGCCGGCAGCGGTGTGCAGCTCAAGACCATCGAGACGTTCGAACTGGGTCTGCCATCTGTCGCGACAAGCCGCTCGCTACGCGGCATAGACCATCGCCCGGCCAACTGCGTCGTCACCGACGATCCCATTGCCTTTGCCGGCGCGCTGGAGGCAGCGGTGGCCGATGTCAGGGACGTCGACGGCAGCGCATTCCATCGCCGACAGGTCAAGGCGCTCGATGCCGCGATCAGGCATGGTCTGGAAAAACTTGGGCCCGTCAGGCAGGAGGCCTATGCATGAACATGCATTCCGGCCGCGCGGCATCTGGCCTCGACAATCTGAAGACGATCCTGGGCATCTCGGTGCTCGCCATTCGCTGGGACGACGCGATTGCGCTGCTGGCCCGCCTGGTTGCCGAGCGGCGCTTCACCAAGGTCAGTTTTCTCAACGCGCATAACGCCAACATTGCCTACACGGACCCGGTCTTTGCCGAGGCGCTCGACGATTTTCTCATCCTGCCAGACGGCGTCGGCGTGGATCTGGCGGCCAAGCTGCTCTACGGGGCGCCGTTTCCGGACAATCTCAACGGTACGGATTTCGTCCCTGCCTTCCTGCAGGCGTCGGCCAGGCCGCTCACTGTAGGGCTTCTCGGGGCAACACGGGTCAATGCCGAAGCGGCCGCGGTGAAACTGGCCGCACTCGCGGTCCAGCACACATTCGTCGTCATCCATGACGGCTATTTTTCGGCCGGGCAGGAGCAGGGTATCGTCGATCGGATCGCCAAATTGCGGCCGGACGTGCTGCTCGTCGCCATGGGGGTTCCGCGTCAGGAGTTGTGGATCGCGCGCCACATCGATGCGCGCCACTGCACGTTGCCGATCGCCGTCGGCGCATTGCTCGATTTCCTCAGCGGTACGGTGCCGCGCGCGCCCTTGTGGATGCGTCAGCTGCGGCTCGAATGGCTGTTTCGGCTGGTGGTCGAACCGGGCCGGCTCTGGCGTCGATACGTGGTCGGCAATCCGTTGTTTCTATGGCGCGTTGTGCGTCAGAAACTGTCACGCGGGGCGATCCCGCAGGAGAGAACTCGTGAATAGCCGGTTCGTACCTGGGGTCGATGTCGAACCTGGCATGCTTCCTCGGGCACCCACAGCCGCAATCGTGACGGCAAGCTATGCGCCGGATTTCGAGCGCTGCCGTCTTCTGTGCGAGACCGTCGACCGTCATGTTTCCGGTGTCGCGCATCACTACATTCTCGTCGAACACCGCGACCTGGCCCTGTTTCGTCAATTGCAGAACAACCGTCGCACGATTGTCGACGAACGGGACCTGCTGCCGCGCTGGCTGCACGCCTTTGACGATCCGCTCAGCCTGTTTCGCCGGCGCATCTGGCTTAGCCTGAAGACCATGCCGCTGCGCGGGTGGCACGTGCAGCAGCTGCGTCGCATCGCCATCGCCGCGCACGCCAGCGAAGACGTGCTGATCTTCTGTGATTCCGATGTCGCCTTCCTCAGACCCTTCGATTGCGGCGCCTTCTGGCGCAATGGCAAGGTGCGCCTGTTTCGTCGCGATGGCGTGCTGTCGGGCAGCGGCCATGAGGAACATCGCATCTGGTCGCGCAACGCGGGTGCGGCCCTTGGCATCGACGAAGCCGTGGTTTCGACGCATGACTATATTTCAACGCTGATCGCGTGGCGCCGCCAAACCGTGATGGCGATGTGTGCCGAGATTGAAAAGGTCCACGGTCGCAACTGGGTTCAGGTCATCGGTTCGGCTCGCAAATTCTCCGAATGCATGATCTACGGCCGCTATGTCGATGACGTGCTGGGCGGCGCGGGTCATTTCCATGGTTCGGAAGAATTCTGCCGCGTCCACTGGACCGGGAAGGCATTGTCGGACGACGAATTTCGCAGTTTCGTCGCGGCCATGGCGCCCGAACAGGTCGCTATCGGCATGCAGTCTTTCATCGGCACGGACATTGGCCGTATCCGCCGTTTGATCGGGCCTGATAGCTAGATCGGCTTGGCCGGCTTGCGCATTGCCGAATAGGTGAGCAGCGCCGAAGCGAGATACATCAGCAGGAAGACCACGTTCAGCGACAACACCAGATTGGGCGTGTCCGATATGGTTGTCAGCACATAGGTCAAGAGCACCGCCTTCAACCCGGCGAGCAGTCCGAGATTGATTGCCCGCACCAGCGTCTGGCCGCGCGCGAACAGAAGTTCGGCCTGGTATTCGACAAGATTGCGCAGACCGGGAACGCAGATCGCCAGCGCAACCAGAGGCGCGGCCTCGGAGACATTCTTGCCCAGCGCGTTGGGGAAGAAATGCAGCACGATGCCCAGCGCCAGCAGCGCTGAGGTGGAGACGAGGAAAACGCCGCCTTCGATGCCGCTTTTGACCGTCAGCCGGGACAACAGGTCCGGTGCCCGCATCATCCGCTGCACCAGCATCATCGAGAAGGTGCGGATTGGGATCGCCGTCAGGTCGACCAGGCGCATGATGATAGCATAGATACCGGCCAGATGCGGGCCGCCGATCGCCAGCACCAGCAGCTTGTCGAACTCCGACTGCAGATAGAACAGCACTTCCGCGCCAGCCACGTAGATGGAATCTGCGAGCCGCCGCAGATAGAGTTCCGTGCGTAGCCGCAGTCGCTGGCGCGGATAGAAGAATCCGAAGGCAAGCAGCAAGGAAGCGGCGTTGGCGCCGATATAGTACCAGGACCAGACGCCAACCGTCCGCTCCGCTGAGAACATGAACAGCACGGCGCCGAGCGCCCGCAAGGCCGTCGCCAGGATCGCCAGCAAGGCGGCGCGGCCGAACTTGCCGAGACCGTTATTGACGATCAGCACCACCTCGACCGGGCGCCATAGAAGCGCTTCGGCAAACACGATTGCCGCGAACACCGACAGCGGCACGTTGCTGGCGAAGAAAATCAGATAGACGCCGTAGGAGGCCGCTGCCAGCAACGGCAGCGACACAACGCCGAGCAGGAGAAAGCCGGCGGTGAACGTGCCGATCAGCTTGGGGCGGATCGTGGCCGTGCGATAAAGCGCCGAGATGAAGCCGAAGGCGAGTATACGCGAGAGCATGACGCCGGCCGCCGACGCGGTGGCGAACATGCCGAACTCGGAGATCGACAGCGTGTTGGCCAGTGCGATGAAATAGGCGAGTGAAAAGACCAGCCGGCCGCCAGCGCCGCTGATTGCCGAGAAATAGTCGAGAAGCAGCTTCCGTCGTTCGGCCAGAAAGAAGCCGATCCGGGCGAGGGGCCGCCTTTGCGGTATGTCACTGGCCTGTGTCATGCGTCCCGAAAGGATAGATCGGAAAACTTAACGTGCCGTTCTGAAGCCATCGGGTGCAATGGAAAAAAGTACACAACCAATGCGGGGAACTTTGCTTTCAATCCATCAAAATTAACCTTTTGTTTCCTATGCCTGTTTAGCGTGGCTTAACGAATGGCCGACCGCCGCTCCACGCCGCCAAGAGTAAAGCTCAAAGACAATGGTCGACAGGGAAAACCGTGAAGACTGGAAGCGCGAGCGGTCCTTGCTCGCGCTCGGCCAGGCTGTGCGCGGCGAGGAGGACGTCGACGCATCGCTGGTGTCGATCGGCGATCGAACAGACCCGTCATGGCGCGAGGATGCCGCCACGCGCCATCGCCTTGCCCGTTCACGGCGCGAAGCGCGGGCGCAGCCGATACCGACTGCGACCGGTGAGGCTGGCCAGCCTGGCGCTGACCAACAGTTCACGGCTCCCCAAATACCAGCCGCGCAAACGGAGCAAACATCCGGATTGGCCGGCTTGCTGCCGGGTTGGCTGGGTGGGAAGCGGCCGAACGATTCCAGCGCCGAATTGCTGGCGGCCGAGACAGACCCGACAAGTTACGCGCAAACTGCACCACAGCCACAGCCCGCTTCCGCCAACGCTTTCGGCACCGCACAGTCGGATGTGGCCGCGGAGCCCCGTTACGCCAGCGAAGAACACCCGTTTCGTGAGGATACGCAGCAGTGGAAGCCGCTGATCGATCCGATGCAGGTGGTTCGCGGCGTTGCCAGGTCGAAGGCGCTGATCGTGACGACGACGATCCTGGGTGCGGCGCTGGGCATCGCGATCGCCCTGTCGACGCCCAAGAAATACGAAGCCACCACTGAACTGGTTATCGCACCGGGCGACCTCAAGCTTTCCGACCGGGATCTTACCCAGTCGGTGGGGCAGCCCGATGCCGCGCTGGCTGTCGTCGAAACCCGGATCAAGATGCTCACGTCCGGCAACGTCCTCAACAAGGTCGTCGACCAACTCAAGCTCGTCGACAATCCCGAATTCAACGGCCAGGGTTCAGGCGGCCTCGGCGTCATGTCACTCATCCGGTCGATACTGTCGCGCCAAGATGGGCCGGGTGGCGCCGATGAAGTCCGCCGCCGGGCTTTGGCCGTTCGCAATCTGGCCGAGAGCCTGTCGGTCGAGCGCACCGGCAAGACCTTTGTCGTCTCCATCAGCGCCACCACCCAGGATGGCGAGATGTCCGCTCTCATCGCCACTACGGTCGGGACCGTCTTCCAGCAGGAGACTGGTCAATACCAGTCCGACATGGCGGTGCGCGCGACGGAAGCACTGACGTCCAAGCTCGACGAGTTGCGCAAGAATGTCGAAGCGGCCGAACGCAAGGTCGAGGATTTCAGGGCCACGCATGGCCTTGTCGACGCGCAAGGCCATCTGATCAGTGATGATCAGATGCTGAAGCTCAACGAGCAGCTCTCCGTCGCCCGCGCCCGCACGCTGGAGCTCAATGCCCGGGCAGCATCGGCGCGTTCGATCGATGTGAATTCGGTGCTGACCGGCACATTGCCGGAAGAGATCAACTCCAACACCATGAGTGATCTGCGCTCGCAATATGCGACGCTGAAGCAGGAGGCTGCCCGCGCCGCGGTCCGGCTCGGGCCACGTCATCCCGAACTCCAGGCTCTCGACGCCCAGATTGCCGGCGCGCGCGAACTCATCGCCGCGGAACTGCGCCGCATCGCCTCTTCGCTTCAGGTCGACCTGAAGCGCGCGGTCCAGCTGGAACAGGACCTCGCTTCCCGGCTGGCGCAGGCGAAAGTCCAAAGCGGTGACGTCAACAGCGACCTCGTCACCATGCGCGAGCTCGAGCGTGAGGCAGCCGCCAAGCGTTCCGTCTATGAACAATATCTTCTGCGCTCCAAGGAAACCGGCGAGCAGAAGAACATCAACACCGCCAACATCGATGTGCTCACCCCGGCTGTCGCCCCACTCGAGGCAAAGGGACCGTCGCGCGCTGTCATTGCGCTTGCCGGGCTGCTGCTGGGCCTGGCCTCAGGTGTCGGTCTCGGCGTCATGCGCGGCGCCTATGAGAGCTTGCGTGAAACAGCCAATTCGAGATCGCGCCGCGGCACTGAAGAGCGCCGGACGCCTTTCGAGGACAAGGCCTATCAGGCGGCACCCCCGTCTGTTCGGCCAATCGAGGCGGCTCGCACTGGCCGTCTCGCTGGCCTTCTGTCGGTGTTCCGCAAGACCAAGCCCGGCAAGGCACACGCGGAGAAGTTCCCGGATACGCTGCCCAGCCAGCCGATCTCTCCGGCTGTTGCCGCGAAGCCCATGGCACCCCAGCAGCCCGGCTACGCACCACCGCCGCCGCAAGGCGCCTATGCTCCCCTTCCGCGGCAGACGGCCGAGCCGCCTCTGACTGACGACATCATGCCGCGACAGGCCACATATCCGGCATATCCGGCCACGCCCTATCCATATCCCCAGCAGGCGGGTTATCCCCACGCTCAGTCGTGGCAGATGCAGCCGCCGGCGGGCTATACCTATCCGCAGGCGACGGCGCCCTATGCCGGGCCGGCGTACTATCCACAGCAACCGGCTCCTCTTCAGGCTGTCGCGCCGCGGCAGGACGCCTATCCTTGGGACCCATCGGCATCTCCGGCTTCGGACGCTGCCGAGCAGCAAACGCCGATCGAGGAAATCCGCGCCAGCCTGCGTGAGTTCCGCGAGGCGGTTCAGGAGCTCACGGAGAGCCGCGCACGCCGGCGTTACTTCTAAGCCGAATAAAATATGCCTGTTTCGAGTTAACGGCATGGGACGGCGCATTGACGGGATTGCCCCGCCCAATTTTCGTGAAAATGCCGCACTGACGAATTGCGTAGAGGCGCACCTGGATGTGCGGCATTCATATGCGGCGCTTTTGGTACAGAATGGTGTAGAGGGTGGTTCATGGCTGAAGTGATTGACGGAAAGAGCGTCGCCGAAGACGTGGTGCGGATAGTCAAGACCTTGACGGCCGAGCTTGCCGCGAATGGCATTGCCAAGCCCGGTCTCGCCGTCGTCATCGTCGGCGAGGATCCGGCAAGCCAGGTCTACGTCGCTTCCAAATCCCGCACCGCCAAGGAATGCGGCTTCCATTCGGTCCAGCACACTCTGCCGGCCGAAACGTCCGAGCGGGATCTGCTGAAGATCATCGGCGGGCTCAACGCCGACCCCGCCATCAATGGCATCCTGGTGCAGCTGCCGCTTCCGGCTCATATCGATGCGGGCAAGATCATCCAGACCATCGCGCCGGAAAAGGATGTCGACGGCTTCCATTTCATCAATGTCGGCAAGCTCGGCACGGGCGAACTCGAGACGGCCTTCGTACCCTGCACGCCCGCCGGTTCGATGCTGCTGATCGAGCGCGTGCGCGGCAAGGACCTGTCCGGTCTCAACGCGGTCGTCGTCGGCCGCTCCAACATCGTTGGCAAGCCGATGGCCAATCTGCTGCTCGCCGCCAATTGCACGGTCACCATCGCGCACAGCCGTACCAAGGACCTGCCGGCACTGGCCCGCACCGCCGATATTCTGGTCGCCGCCGTCGGCCGGCCCGAAATGGTCAGGGGTGACTGGGTAAAGCCGGGTGCTACCGTCATCGATGTCGGCATCAATCGCATTCCGGCGCCCGAGAAGGGCGAGGGCAAGTCGCGCCTGGTTGGCGATGTCGCCTATGCCGAGGCTGCCAAGGTGGCCGGCGCCATCACGCCTGTTCCAGGCGGCGTCGGGCCGATGACCATTGCAATGCTGATGGCCAATACGCTAGCCTCGGCCTATCTTGCGGCCGGACTGAAACGGCCCTCTTTCTGAGAGCGCCTGCTTTGCCCAACCCCACTGTTCCTGTAGAGCGGCCGGCCGTGAATGAGACCGTTCAAGGTGGCCGGCAATTCGCCTTCCTGCTGGTCGACAAGTTCTCCATGTTTTCGCTGGCAGCGGCGATCGACACGTTCCGCTCCGCCAACCGGCTGCTGGGTCGCGATTTCTATGGCTGGACCACGGTGTCCGCCGATGGTGATCCGGTCATGGCCTCAAACGGCCTGCCGCTCAAGATCGACTACAGCGTCGCCGACCTGCCGCCGGTCGACATCCTCTTCGTTTCGGTCGGCCTGACGACGGAGTTCCCCGGCAAGAGCAAGGTTCTGTCGGCGCTGCGCAGCTGGGGCCGTCGTGGCAACGCGCTCGGCGCGCTCTCTGTCGGATCCTATCTGCTCGCCGAGGCAGGCCAGCTCGAGGGCTATCGCTGCACCATCCACTGGGAAAACCGTGCCGGCTTCGTAGAGCGCTTTCCCGACATCAACTGCACCGGCAACGTCTTCGAGATCGATCGCAAGCGCTACACCTGCGCCGGCGGCACCACCTCGATCGACCTGATGCTGGAAATCGTGCGTGGGGATTTCGGCTCGAATCTCGCCAATGGCGTCGCCAACCAGTTCCAGCACGAGCGCATCCGTTCAGCCGGCGACCGCCAGCGCGTCGGGCCCGAGCGTGACCTGACCGGCAAGTCGGAGAAACTGCGGCGCATCGTCGAACTGATGGCCGACCATCTCGACGAGCCGCTCTCGGCGGTGCAGCTTGCCAAGTCGGCGGGCCTGTCGGTGCGCCAGGTCGAACGCCTGTTCCTGCGCCATCTCAGCGTTACTCCCGGCCGCTACTACATGCGGCTGCGGCTTGAACGCGCGCGCGAATTGCTGCGCCAGACCAACATGCCGATCCTCGACGTGGCGATCGCCACCGGCTTCACCTCACATTCCTATTTCGCCCAGAGCTACCGGTTGCAGTTCGGCAGGCCGCCGTCCGAAGAGCGCCGCACGACATACTGAGCCGGCTTTTTGTTCTGCTGGCGCATGCTCCAGTCCACCCCTTGCCTCACCCATTTGCAGTCATAGCTTGTCGTGCGATGACAGTGCTCGGGCTTGTGCGCGGCAGTCGCCTCAAATAACTTTCGCTCGCGGACCAGAGGCTTCTCAGGAGATTTACATGGTGGGATTTTCACGGAGCGTCGCCGTGGCGCTGCTCCTTCTTTGCACGACGGCGTCCGGCTTTGCCGCCGATCGCGTAATTATCATACTCGATGCTTCCGGTTCCATGTGGTCGCAGATCGATGGCAAGCCCAGGCAAGAAATCGCGCGTCAGTCGCTTAGAACCGTGCTGCAGTCGATCCCGGCCGACAAGGAAATAGGCTTCATGGCCTATGGCCGCCGTGAGAAGGGCAGTTGCGAGGATATCGAGCTCATCGTCCCGCCACAGGCCGGATCGGCAAGCGCGATTTCGGCAGCCGCGGACAACTTGAAATTCCTTGGCAAGACACCGCTGACGGCAGCCGTCAAACAGGCGGCGGAAGCGCTGAAATATACAGAAGAAAAGGCGACCGTCATTCTCATCACCGATGGAATTGAAACATGTGGCGGCGACCCTTGCGCGCTCGGCAAGGAGCTGAAGGCGTCCGGAGTCGATTTCACCGCCGACGTCGTCGGCTTCGGCCTCAGCGCCGACGAGGGGAGGCAGGTCGCATGCCTCGCCGAAAACACGGGCGGCAAATACATCCAGGCTTCGGACGAGAAGGCGTTGCGCGACGCGTTGGTCGAAACCATCGCCGCGGCTGCGCCGGCCCCGGCGCCGGCACCCGCGCCGCAGCCGGCACCTCCCGCGCCTGCGCCCGTAGCCGCTCCGGCACCCGAAAAGCCAGAATTCAATTTCCTGCCAACTGCTGTGTTCGCCGAGGGCGGCGATGCCCTGACGGACGGCAATGTGTGGGAGATCTACAAGGCGCAAGCCGACGGCACGCGGGGCGATATCGTCACAACCGAATACGGGGCCTACAAGGGCAATCTTGAATCAGGCGATTACCTTGTTGTCGCACGCGACGGCGAGGTGAAGACCGAGCAGAAGCTCAAGGTCGAGGCTGGCCATGTCTACAAGCCCGTCTTCACGCTGAATGCCGGCACACTCGTCATTCATCCGCGGCCGAATGAGGGGGCCGACGTTCTGGATGGCGCGACGGTCGAGGTCGTCTACCCAGGCGGCAGCACCACGTCCTATGGCAATTCCACGGTCATCGTGCCGGCCGGCGAGCAGCAAGTCACGGTCAAGATCGGCAGCGGGACGGTCACCGAAACCATCCAGCTGGCGGCGGGCAAGACGGCGGAGAAGGATGTGATCGTCGGCGTTGGAAACATCAACGTCAACGCCTTCTATGTTGCCGGCGGCGACAAGGCCGATGGCTCCGGCATCGACTTCCAGATCGTCAAGGCGAAGAAGGGGGTCGACGGCACAAGGGAGAATGTCGACAATTCCTATGGGCCCGACAGCAAATTCTGGCTGCCGCCCAACGACTATGTGATGATCGCGACGGTCGATCTGGCGGTTGTCGAGCAGCCGTTCACCGTCAAGGTCGGTGAGCATCAGGAGCTGAAAGTCGCGATGAACGCCGGCGTGCTGGCCATCACCGCGCCTGGAGCCGAGAAGATCGAGATCTTTGAGCAGAAGAAGGACATCAACGGCAACCGCAAATCCGTCGGCTATGCCTATGATCAGAAGTACCAGACAGCGATACCGGCAGGCGACTATGTGGTCGTGGCGGGAAAGTCGGATACCAGCTCGAAGGAAAGCACCGTGACGGTCAAGGCGGGAGCACGGGCCGAACTTACGGTCCAGTAGGAAGCGTGCTTTCGTTACCTCGAAAGGGCGGCCAGGAGCCGCCCTTTCTTTGGGGACAGATGTGCCGTCAGGCCGTGCCGAAGGCACTGGCGCCATGGTCGGCGCGGCCCACCAACTGCCGGAACCCCGCGAACAGTTCGCGGCCAAAACCGAATTCGTTGCCGATGAGGTCGACCTCGGCCGGCCGGCGCAGGGCGAGATCCCCAGCCGGCACCAGAACTTCCAGTATTCCGGCGTCGGCATCGAGCCTGACGATATCGCCATCATGGACCCTGGCGATGGGCCCGTTCTCGACTGCCTCCGGCGTGACATGAATGGCAGCCGGCACCTTGCCCGAGGCGCCCGACATGCGCCCGTCGGTCACCAGCGCCACGCGTTGGCCGCGGTCCTGAAGAATGCCGAGCACGGTGGTCAGCTTGTGCAGTTCCGGCATGCCGTTGGCCTTCGGACCCTGGAAGCGGATGACGGCGACGAAATCGCCGGTGAGTGAACCGGCCTTGAAGGCATCGTTCAAGCCTTGCTGGCTGTCGAAGACCTTTGCCGGAGCCTCGATGACGCGCCGTTCCGGCTTCACGGCGGACGTCTTGATGACGGCGTGGCCGAGATTGCCTGACAGCACTTTGACGCCGCCTGTCGGCTGGAACGCCTTCTTGTAAGGCGCCAGAACCTTGTCGTCGCCGCTTTCGCTGGGCGAAGCCTCGCGCACGACGCTGCCATCGGGGCCGAGCCTGGCCTCGACCGCGTAGGGTCGCAGTCCTTCGCCCCAAACCGTCTGAACGTCCTCATGCAGGATGCCTTCGTCGAGCAGTTCGCGGATCAGGAAGCCGAGCCCGCCGGCGGCGTGGAAATGGTTCACGTCGGCAAGGCCGTTCGGATAGACTCGCGCCAGCAGCGGCACTGCTTCCGAAAGGTCGGAAATGTCCTGCCAGGTGATGCTGATGCCAGCCGCCGCCGCCATGGCGATCAGGTGGATGGTGTGGTTGGTCGAGCCGCCGGTGGTGTGCAGGCCGACAATGCCATTGACGATCGAGCGTTCGTCGATCATCCGGCCTGCAGGCGTGTAGGCATTGCCGAGCGCGGTGATCGCCAGCGCCCGCTTGGTTGCTTCCCTGGTCAGCGCGTCGCGCAGCGGCGTGCCGGGATTGACGAAGGAGGCGCCGGGCGTGTGCAGCCCCATGATCTCCATCAGCATCTGGTTGGAGTTGGCCGTGCCATAGAAGGTGCAGGTGCCCGGCCCGTGATAGGACTTGGACTCGGCTTCCAGCAATTCGGCCCGTCCGACCTTGCCTTCGGCGTAGAGCTGGCGGATCCGGGCCTTCTCGTCGTTGGGCAGGCCGGTCGTCATCGGTCCGGCCGGAATGAATACCGCCGGCAGGTGGCCGAAAGTCAGCGCCGCGATCACCAGCCCAGGCACGATCTTGTCGCAGACACCGAGATAGACGGCCGCGTCGAACATATTGTGCGACAGGCCGATCGCGGCGGCCATGGCTATCACGTCGCGCGAAAACAGCGAAAGCTCCATGCCGGGCTGGCCCTGGGTGACGCCATCGCACATCGCTGGCACGCCGCCGGCCACCTGCGCGATGCCGCCGGCCTCGCGCGCAGCGTCCTTGATCAGCGCCGGATACGTCTCGAAAGGCTGATGCGCCGAGAGCATGTCGTTATAGGAGGTGATGATGCCGAGGTTGGGCACCCGGTCGCCGCCCAGCGCCACTTTCTCGGATGGGCTGCAGACCGCGAAGCCATGGGCGAGGTTGCCGCAGGACAGCACGGCCCGGTTGGCGGTGCGGTTGGACGCTTCGGCGATGCGGCCGAGATAGGCCTCGCGGCTCGGCTTCGAGCGCTGGCGGATGCGTTCGGTGATGGCTTCGATGTCGCGTCTGGCGGTCATGTCACAGGTCCTTTTCAGGCGAGGTCCCGGAACACCTTCCGGCGATCGGCCGGGACCATCAGCAGTTGAAGTCAGGGCGCCCAGAAAACCTCTACGGCTTTCGGAGACGCGTCGAAGACGGCGCGAATGGGCTTTTGCTCGCCCGGCCCCATCGCGCTTTCGAAGGCACTACGCTTGTCGCCGCCTTCGATGTGCAAGGCGATGAAGCCGGCATCGATGATCCGCGCCAGCGACAGCGTCAGTCGTGGCTCGCCGGCGCTTGCCGCGTGAACCGGCAGGACGATCCTGTCCGAGGATGGATCCAGCAAGACCGGCAGGTCGTCGGCATCCGGAAAGAACGAGGCGGTATGGCCGTCGCCGCCCATGCCAAGGATGACGACGTCGAGCGGCCAAGGCAGCGCTTGCAGCGCTGCATTGTCGGATGCAGCCGCATCCTCGATGCTTGTGGCCTCGTGATAGAGCGGCACAAAACGCGCCGCCTTGGCCGCGTTCTGCAACAGATTGGCGGCAACCAGCCCGGCGTTGGAGCGCGGCGACGAGGCCGGCACGAAACGCTCGTCGACCAGCGTCACCGTCACCTTGTCCCAGGCGATCGGCGCGGTCGAAAGTACCGCAAAGAGCTTTGCCGGCGTGGTGCCGCCGGAGACGGCAAGCAGCGCCGTGCCGCGCTTCGCGATCGCCTTGGTCAAGTGCTCGGCAATATGATCGGCCAGCGCCACGGCCAGCTCCTCGCGCCCGGAAAAGGCGTGCCAGTCGTAAGCGGCGCTCTTCAATTGCTCTCGTGCCATGTCCGCCCGTCTCGTTCGATGAGCGCAATGGAAGCCGACGGCCCCCATGTGCCCGCCGTATAGCCTTGCGCTTCCTGCCGGGCACTTTCCCAGGCATTCTGGATCGGGTCGATCCATTTCCAGGCTGCCTCGACTTCATCGCGGCGCATGAACAGCGTCTGGTTGCCTCGGATGACATCCATGATCAGCCGCTCATAGGCGTCGGGTGCGCGGCCGTCGAAGGACTGCGCGAAACTCATGTCGAGCGGGATCTGGCGCAATCGCATGCCGCCCGGCCCCGGATCCTTGATCATGATGAACTGCTTGACGCCCTCGTCGGGCTGCAGCCGGATGACCAGCTGGTTGGCGAAGATCGGCCCGGCGCTGTCGCCGAAGATCGAGTGAGGGATCGGCTTGAACTCGATGGCGATTTCCGAAACCCGGGTCGCCAGCCGCTTGCCGGTTCGCAGGTAAAATGGAACGCCAGCCCAGCGCCAGGTGCCGATCTCCGCCTTGATGGCGACGAAGGTCTCGGTGTTGCTGTCGTGGCCGAGTTCCTCGACATAGCCTTTCACCGGGCCGCCAGACGAGGCGCCGGCGCGGTATTGTCCGCGCACGGTATGCTTCGGCGCCTCATTGCCGTTGATGCGCTTGAGGGCCCTGAGCACCTTCAGCTTCTCGTCGCGCACGGCGTCGGCGTCCATCGACGACGGCGCCTCCATGGCGACGAGACACAGGAGCTGCAGCATGTGGTTCTGTACCATGTCGCGCAGCGCGCCGGCCTTGTCGTAATAGGTGACGCGGTCCTCGAGGCCGACGGTTTCGGCCACGGTGATCTGCACGTGGTCGATATGGGCGGAGTTCCAGAGCGGTTCGTAAAGCGCGTTGGCGAAGCGCAGCGCCATCAGGTTCTGGACCGTTTCCTTGCCGAGATAGTGGTCGATGCGGAAGATCTGGCTTTCATGGAAGTCGTCGCCGACCAGATCGTTGAGCGCGCGCGCCGACGCAAGGTCGCGGCCGATCGGCTTTTCCAGCACGATGCGCGAGTTCGGCGTGATCAGCTTGTTTTCCTTGAGCTTGTGCGAAATGTCGCCAAAAAGTGCCGGCGACACCGCCAGGTAGAAGGCGCGGATGCTGTCGCTGTCGCCGATCGCCTTTTTCAGCTTGTCGAAGCCGGCGCCGGTCGTTGCGTCCGCCGAGATGTAGGATAGGCGGGCAAGGAATGTCTTCAACTCCTTGGCGTCGATATCGGCGGCCTTCACGTGGTCGGAAATCGCCTGCTTGGCGAAGGCCTGGAATTCCTCGTCGGTCATCTTCGAGCGCGATGTGCCGATGATACGCGTCGGTTCGGAAAACTGGTGGTCGCGCTGGCGATAGTAGAGCGACGGCAGAAGCTTTCGTTCCGACAGATCGCCGGTGCCGCCGAAAATGATGAAGTCGAAAGGGTCGACGGGGATGATCTGGCTGGTCATGGTCTGTCCGCTTTGACGCCGGTCGCTGTGACGCGGCTGATATAATCTAATCGATTTAAATTTTCCAGTGCCATGGTGTCACATCCAGGACCAATCGCGGGGTATTGATTGGCTCCACATGTACCCTTGACACCGACGCTACCCAGAGGCTTGTCGGCAAGCGATGGCTCCCGGAAGCTTTCGCAATTGCAGCATAGAACGCGAATGTGACGAAAGCTAAGAGAGAAATCGGCGCGATGTCTGTCACCGCTGAGCCACGGCGGTCGGCGGCTTCCTGTGCAATTTATGGGAGATCTCAATGGGCGGGAAAATCATGCGTCTCGAAAACAAAGTCGCCATCATCACTGGCGCGGCATCGGGCTTTGGCGAAGGCATGGCGAAGCGCTTTGCCGAGGAGGGCGCGCGCGTGGTCGTCGCCGATCTCAATGCCAAGGGCGCGGAGCGCGTCGCCAACGAGATCGGCGAGGCGGCGATCTGGACACAGACCGATGTCTCGTTGCGGTCAGAATTCGACGAGATGATTTATGCCGCGAAAAGCGCCTTCGGCCGCATCGACATCATGGTCAACAATGCGGGCTACACGCATCGCAATGGCGACATGCTCAAGGTCGACGAGGAGACCTTCGACCTGATCACCGCGGTCAACATGAAGGCGATCTACCATGCGGCGCTGGCCGTGGTGCCGATCATGGAGAGGCAAGGCGGCGGCGTTATCCTGACCACGGCCTCCACCGCAGGTCTCAGGCCACGGCCCGGCCTTACCTGGTACAATGCGTCGAAAGGCTGGGCGATCACCGCGACCAAATCCATGGCGGTGGAGCTGGCGCCGAAGAACATCCGCGTCAACTGCCTTTGCCCGGTCGCGGGCGAAACCGGCATGCTAGAGAAATTCATGGGCGCGGACACGCCGGAAATCCGCGACAGATTCCGCGCATCGATCCCGCTTGGCCGCCTTTCGACGCCACTGGACATCGCCAATGCAGCACTCTGGCTTGCATCGGACGAAGCCGCGTTCATCACCGGCGTCGCGCTGGAAGTCGATGGCGGACGCTGCATATGAGCGGCGGGTCGATTAAAAGCGTGAAAATCTTCTTGGGTCTTGGGGGCCGCGCCCTACCAATCGAGACGATCGGAACGAAGCTGGCTTGGCGCGATCGCCAAGCGTCGAGATGTCTCGACAACGGCTGCTTTGACGGGCTCTATTGCCCGGCGTCGCCTCAGGCGCCGGGTTTGATGTAGCTCTTGTAAACCCAGCCGTGCTTGCCGTTGTAGACGATTTCGCACCATTGCTTGCAGCTCACCAACTGCACCGATGTCTTGGCGGGAACGGTCACAATGGCGGCGGCACTCGTCTTCGGGCCGCTTCGCATGGTGACCGGCCTCAGTATGCGTCCGGTGCCCGTCGCCGCTGCTTTTTGCGGCTTTGCCTTGACCTGGTTACCAGCATCCCCGGCGGCCGAGGGCTGTTGTGGCGGCACTTCCGGTTGCACTTCGGGAATGGCGGCGGTCTGTGTGCCATCGGCCGAGTCGCTGGTGTCGACATTGTTGGGCGCCGCGACCTTGGCAAGTTCCGTGGCTGCATCCGTTCCGGCGACCGGTTCGGCGAATGCAGCGGCGGCGGCTGGTTTGTCGGCCGCCCCCGCCGGGTTTGCAGCCTGCGGGCGGCGGTGCGGCGGTGCTGGCCGCCGGCTTTGCTCCCGATCCCGTCCAGCGGGGATCGTCGGATGCGAGCGCCGTGACCACCACGGCTTTTGCGGCAACAATTGGCGACACCTTGTCTGCTTTGCGATCTGCTTGCGGCGATGTCGGCGATGCCATTGTCGCGACGGTGGTCGCAACAGGGGTAGTGGCAACCTTGGTCGTCTTCACGGGAACGGTAGGCACGGTCTGCTCGGGACTGGCAATCGCTTGCCGCTCATTGGCCGGCAAAGCCAGCCATAGCGCCACGGCCGCGACGCCTAGAAGCGCCGCGGTGCCGACCGCGGCGATCACGAGATGCGAGTTCGACTGGATTCCCTGCCAGAACGAGGGCCGCGTGTCATAGCCGAATTGCATGGCAACGCGCCGCTGTTCCGGCGCGCCGAAACTGAAGGGCTCTTTCACTCTTGCCACCTCCATATGCGGGCCGATGTTCTTTCGATCAAATACCGGAAGCCCGGCGTCCGATCGGCATCGGTCCCAAAACCAAAAGCGGGCAGGCCCGCAGAAATCCCCGTTGATCACCCACGGCTGGCATCATTTGCCGCCGATTGTGGCATCAGTGCGCCCTTGTTAAGAGTTTTGCAATGTTCGTTAAATCCTGTCCCTCAAGGCGAACCAGTTCAGCGCGAGGAAAAGCATCGGCGCACGGAAACGACGTCCACCGGGGAAGGGCGGTATATTCAGATCCTCGATCATCTTCAGTCTATCCCGGTTGCCGGCAACAGTCTCGGCGTAGAGCTTGCCGAAGAAATTCGACAGCATCACGCCATGGCCCGAATAGCCGCCGGCCGAGATCACATTGGGCATCACTTCGCGCACGAACGGCTTTCTCGGCATGGTGATGCCGACATAACCGCCCCAGCCATGCGTGATCTCGACATCCTTCAACGCGGGATAAAGCTCGGCGATCTGCCGGCGGATATGGATGTGGATATCCTTGGGATCGTTGACCCCGTAGACTTCGCGTCCGCCGAATAGCAGTCTACCGTCCGCCGATTTGCGGAAATAGCGTACGACGAAGCGGGAATCATCGACTGATTCGCCGCCCGGCAGCACCTTGGAATCTGCTCCAAGCGGTACGGTCGCGCCGATGAAGGAGCCGATCGGCATGATGTGCGCCGCACTCACCGGCTCAAGCGTGCCGCCATAGGCATTGACCGCGATCAGGCATTTGTCGGCGGTGATCGTGCCCCTGGGCGTCGTGACCTTAACCTTGCCGCCGGTTGAGGTGATGCCGGTCGACGGTGTCTGCTCGAACATTTGAGCGCCTGCTTGCGCTGCCACCCGGGCCGTGCCGATGAGCAGTTTCAACGGGTGGATGTGGCCGGTGCCGGCGTCGCGCGTGCCGCCAAAATATCGTGCCGAGCCCAGTCGTTCCGCCGTCTCCCTGGCGTCCATGAAGGAGATATGCGGGTAGCCGAAGCGGCCGGCCATGATCTCGGCATGCGCCTTGTAGTCGTCGACATAGCGCGGCTTGTGCGCCACCGACAACTGGCCGGGCATATAGTCGATATCGATCTGGTTGGCGGCGGCGAATTCCAGGAGGTGGGTTTTCGCCTCCTCGGCGAGGTCGAACAATGCCTTGGCGCGGGAAAAGCCGTACTCCGCCTCCATTTCCTCGGCCCAGGCACGCTGGCCCGTGCCGAGCTGGCCACCATTGCGCCCGGATGCACCGTCGCCGAAGCGGTACGCTTCGATCAGCACGACATTGGTGCCGGCCTTGGCGAGATGGGCAGCCGCCGACAACCCCGTAAAGCCGCCGCCGATGATGACGACGTCGCACGTCCGGTCGCCGTCGAGCGCGGGATATTCCGGTCGAGGCCCAGCCGTGTCCTCATACCAGGAGCGGCCGGGAGAGATCGGGGATTGGTAGGGCATGATACTGCGAAGACTCGGTATTTTTTAGAGGGACGTAGAGAGCGAATAGTAGAGAGCCATGAGCTGTGAGCCTACTGGCTACTCACTCACTACTCGCTCAGCCATCACACGTTCAGCAGCAGATATTCCCGCTCCCACGGGCTGATCACTTCCATGAACGTCTCGAACTCCGCCCGCTTGATCGCCGCATAGGTGGCGGCGAAGGACTTGCCGAGCAGCGCGCAGAGTTCCTCATCGCCCTCGAACAGATCGACGGCTTCCAGCAGGCCGCGCGGGAGGTCGATCTCGGCCGCATTGGCGGTGGTCAGGACGGGCGGCTCGGCCTTGATCTTGTTGGTGATGCCGATGAGCCCGCAGGCGAGCGAGCCAGCCAGCGCCAGATAGGGATTGGCATCGGAAGACGGAACGCGGTTTTCGACACGCCGCGCCGCCGGGTCGGAACGCGGAACGCGGAACGCCGTGGTGCGGTTGTCATAGCCCCACTTGTTGTTGACCGGGGCGGAAGCCGCCTGGGTCAGCCGGCGGTAGGAATTGACATAGGGCGCGAACATCACCAGCGCGTTAGGCACATGCTTCTGCATGCCGCCGATGAAATGGAAGAAGGCGTCGGTTTCCGAGCCGTCCTCGGCCGAGAAAATGTTCTTGCCGGTCTTCTTGTCGATGATCGACTGGTGGATGTGCATGGCGGAGCCGGGTTGTCCCTGGATCGGCTTGGCCATGAAGGTGGCGTAGATCTCATGCTTCAGCGCGGCCTCGCGGATCGTGCGCTTGAACATGAACACCTGGTCGGCAAGTTCGATCGGGTCGCCGTGGCGCAAGTTGATCTCGAGCTGGCCGGCGCCTTCCTCGTGGATCAGCGTGTCGATCTCCAGGCCCTGGCTCTCGGAGAAATGGTAGATGTCGTCGATCAGTTCGTCGAATTCGTTGACGCCGGCGATCGAATAGCCGGCGCCGCCGCCGATCGCCCGCCCCGAACGTCCGACCGGCGGGGTCAGCGGATAGTCCGGATCAGGATTCTTGCGCACGAGGTAGAATTCGATCTCGGGCGCCACGACGGGTTTCAGGCCAAGCTTGTCATAGGCGGCCACCACGCGCTTCAACACGTTGCGCGGCGTGAACTCGACCGAGCGGCCGTCCTGGTGCACGAGATCGCAGATGACCGCCGCCGTCGGATCCTCTTCCCATGGCACCACGGTCAGCGTCGAGAGATCCGGCATCAGCTTGAGATCGCCGTCGTCCTCCGGATAGTGGAAGCCGTTCCCGTCTTCCGGGTAGCCGCCGGAGATCGTCGTCATGAACACCGCCGAGGGCAGCGCCAGCGAGGTGTTGGAGGTGAATTTCTTCGACGGCATCATCTTGCCGCGGGCGACACCGGCCTGGTCAGGAGTGATGCATTCGATGTCTTCGATGCCTCGCCACTCCAGCCATTCGCTGACTTCCTTCCAGTTCTTCACGCCGCGTTGGTTTTTTACGTAGGCAGGCGTGCGGGTGCGTCCTCCGCGGCTCGACGGACGGACTTCCTTTTTTGCAGGCGGCATCAATCACCAGGTTCGGTTTCGGATGTCCGAGTATAGCCGTGCCCCACGACCGAAGGGAAGGGGAACCCGGTCGCGTTTCCCAACGCGATTGAAAATTACTCCAAGCAGCTTAGGTTCGACTTCCCAAATCTCAATCGAAGTGACCGAATGCAGCACAATTTCAACCTGACAACGATCGGCTTTGATGCCGATGACACGCTCTGGCAAAACGAGCAGTTTTTCCGCATGACCGAGAAGCGATTTGTGGCGATGCTCGCGGGCCATGGCGAGGAAGAGCATATCTCCGCACGATTGCTGGACGCGGAGAGGCGTAACCTTGCCGTCTACGGGTTCGGCATCAAGGGATTTACGCTGTCGATGATCGAGACGGCGATCGAGTTCACCGAAGGTCGCGTTCCGGCCCCGGTTATCGCCGAAATCCTTGCCGCGGGCCGGGAGATGCTAAGCCACCCGATCGAGGCGCTGCCCCACGCGCGTGAAACTGTTGAAAAGCTCGCTGGTAGGTTTCGGCTGGTGCTGATCACCAAGGGTGACCTCTTTGATCAGGAACGCAAGTTGGCTGGGTCCGGTCTGGGAGACCTGTTCGATGCGGTGGAGATCGTCAGCGACAAGAGCGCTGCCACCTATGCCCGCATCTTCAGCCGTCATGGCGACGGTCCGGAGAAAAGCATGATGGTTGGAAATTCACTCAAGTCCGACGTGGTGCCTGCCATTGAGGCCGGTGGTTGGGGTGTTCATGTGCCGCATGAACTGACCTGGGTGCTGGAGCATGTGGAGCCGCCCGTGGGCGCATCTCGTTTCCGCCAGATAGCCGATCTCGGAGAATTGCCCGGCCTGATCGAAAGCATCACCGAAACCGGGTGATCTTGCCCCGCTGAGGCTGGCCAGATTTATCCCGCCACCGGCTTGCGTCCCAGTTCGATCAGCCGATCGATCACCGGTTGCAGCCGTTCGGTTGTGATCGGCTTGGCGACCACGACATCAACGATGCTCGACAGGCCCAGGCTTTCCGGTGTGCCGTTCTTGGTGGAAAGCAGTATCACGGGAGGGCGTGATTTCCCCGAGGCTCGACGCAGCGCCTCAATGCCTGAAAGCAGGCTATCGCAGTCCCTGTTGTCCGGGCCGCCATCAAGCACAACGGCGCCTGGAATAAGGGATCGCAAGGTCTTTGCCGCCGTTTCAGGCGATTCCGAGATCGGCTTGAGGCCGGATTTCTCCACTATCTTTGAAACCACCACGCGGTTGATGGGAGATTTTCCCACAACCAGCACCTGGGATAAATCCGTGGACATC
Organism: Mesorhizobium sp. PAMC28654; assembly: GCF_020616515.1. GTDB lineage: Bacteria > Pseudomonadota > Alphaproteobacteria > Rhizobiales > Rhizobiaceae > Mesorhizobium. Next base: position 2,718,318 of record NZ_CP085135.1, on the reverse strand, counting down.
TCGGCGTCCGTGTTCCGGGCCACCAGACCCAGGTGTTTTGCAGTCTCGTTTTCGCGATTCATTGGGCACATGGGCGGGGTGGGCCGTTCGCTCTATTTCAATGCAGAGTTGAAATTAGAGGGACTAATGGCGTGAGGTCGCGGCCCAAGTCAAGTTGAAATGAAGCGTACCAAGAACTCTGTTGGAGTCCGGGAAATTTGTAGTGCTTCTGTACTGTTGTGTCTGCAAAAATAAAAGTCACCCGCGCGGACACTGCGCGGGTGATTGTTCAATAAAAGGGCTTTTTCGCTCAGTCGTGGCGCTGCTGCGTGACGATCACGGGTATCAGGAGATCGCCCCAATTGCCGTCACCGCCATGATGCCTCGCGGAGCGCACAAGTTCCACCGAGACGCCCGCCTCGACTGCCTTCATCACAGACTGGTTGAGCCTGTGCAGGTCATTCGCCAGCATGCGGATCGTCGCCTGCTGGTCGACGCTCATGGTGGTCGCCTGTTCTTCTGCCCGTTCCTTGACGCGGCTGATCGATGCCATTGGTCTTCTCCCTGTCTGTCCATGCCCCTTCGGGCGTTTCCTCTGTTATGTCCAGCTATTCCGCAGCCGGCTTGAACTGGGCGTGCTCGGTCGATTCATGCATGGCGGTGGTCGAAGACCGGCCGCCGGTGATCGCCATCGACACCGCGTCGAAATAGCCGGTGCCGACCTCGCGCTGGTGTTTGGTGGCGGTGTAGCCATGGGCTTCGGCCGCGAATTCGGCCTCCTGCAACTCGGAATAGGCGGACATCTGCCGAGCCTTGTAGCCACGAGCGAGCTCGAACATGCCGAAGTTGAGCTGGTGGAAGCCAGCCAGGGTGATGAACTGGAACTTGTAGCCCATCGCCCCCAGCTCCCGCTGGAACTTGGCGATCGTCGCGTCGTCGAGGTTCTTCTTCCAGTTGAAAGAGGGCGAGCAGTTGTAGGCGAGCAGCTTGCCCGGGTGATGCTTGCGCACGCCCTCGGCGAACTTCCTGGCCTGCGCCAGATCGGGCTTGGAGGTCTCGCACCAGATCAGGTCGGCGTGGGGCGCATAAGCAATGGCACGCGCGATGCACGGCTCGATGCCGTTCTTGACCTGGTAGAAGCCCTCGACCGTGCGGCCGGCACCGTAGTCGACGAAGGGCTGGTCGCGCTCATCGATGTCGGACGTCAGAAGCTTGGCCGCCTCGGCGTCGGTGCGGGCCACCACCAGCGTCGGCGTGCCCATCACGTCTGCCGCAAGCCGTGCCGCGTTGAGGTTGCGGATGTGGGCAGCGGTCGGGATCAGCACCTTGCCGCCGAGATGGCCGCACTTCTTCTCCGACGCCAGCTGGTCCTCGTAGTGGACACCGGCCGCACCTGCCTCGATGAAGGCTTTCATGATCTCGAAGGCGTTGAGCGGCCCGCCGAAGCCAGCCTCCGCATCGGCGACGATCGGCGCGAACCATGTGTCGACCGACAGGCCCTTGCCTTCCGACGTCTCGATCTGGTCCGCGCGCTGCAGCGTGCGGTTGATGCGCTTGACCAGTTCGGGCGCGGCGTTGGCCGGGTAGAGCGACTGATCCGGATACATGGCCGACGCGGTGTTGGCGTCGGCGGCGACCTGCCATCCCGACAGGTAGATCGCCTTCAGGCCGGCGCGGACCTGCTGCATCGCCTGATTGCCGGACATCGCGCCGAGAGCGTTGACGAAATCTTCCTCATGGATGAGTTGCCACAACCGGTTAGCGCCCATCTCGGCGAGGCTCTGCCGGATCTGCACCGAACCGCGCAGCCGCTTCACATCCTCCGGCGAATAGGGCCGTTCGATGCCGTCGAAGCGGCCTTCCGGTGCCGAGGGGACGAGGTTGTAAAAATCAGTCATTGGTCACTCCGAAGATTTCTGCGATTTACCTCGGGCTGCGGTCAAATGTGCTGCCCATGTGTGACTGAGTTTACATTGCAGCGCGAAATGGGCGAGAGAAAACCAGGAATTTCGCGATAAATAAAGGAAAACATGTGTTGTGTTTGACAGGCGGAGGCTGTAAATTTGTCATAATTGTAAAAACGATGTCGCGGATATCCACGCGCGAATGTCTGTAAATTCCTGTCAAGGGCGATCGGATGGCTGACCAGAAGATCTTTGCCGGTCCACGGATTCGTCGGGTTCGCAATGCCAAGGGGCTGACCCAGACGGCGATGGCTGAAGGGCTGGGCATCTCGCCGTCCTATCTCAACCTGATCGAACGCAACCAGCGGCCGCTGACAGTCCAGCTGATCCTGAAACTGGCGTCCGTCTACAAGGTCGATCCTCACGAATTGCAGGGCGAGGCGAGGGGATCCATCGCGGCGCTGAAGGAGGTGTTCGCCGATCCGCTGCTGGTCGGCGAACTACCCGGTGACCAGGAACTGATCGAGATTGCCGAGGTGGCGCCCAATGCGTCGGCCGCCGTGATAAAGCTGTTCCGCGCCTATCGCGAGCAGGCGGAACGCCTGTCCGATCTCAATGAACTTCTGGCCCGCGAGGGCAAGGCAACCGCGCTTTCGGGCGCTAGGCTGCCGATCGACGAGGTGCATGAGGTCTTCCAGCGCCGGCCGAACCATTTCGCGGCTCTCGAGGAAGAGGCCCAAGCATTCACGTCGGTTCTCGATCCCGGCGAGGATCTGTTCGGCGCATTGAAAGCCTGGCTGAAGCGTGAATATGGCATCGTGGTCAAGGTGCTGCCAGTCGCCACCATGCCCAACTGGCGACGACGCTACGACCGCCATTCGCAGCGCCTTTTTATATCCGAGCGTCTGTCGCCGTTCGATCAGCTGCGGGAGGTCGCGATGGAGGCTTGCCTGATCCGCATGACGGTTGCGGTCGCCGGCGAAATCCAGGCGCTCAAGCTGAGCACCGACGAGGCCCGCCGTCTGGCCCGTTTCGAACTAGGTCGCTACGCGGCTCACGCGCTGATGATGCCCTATCAGGCCTTCCACGCCGCCGCTACGCGGGCGCGTTACGATGTGGACGTGCTGCGCTCGCGCTTCGGGGTTTCCTTCGAACAGGCGGCAAACAGGCTGACGATGTTGCAGCGCTCCGGCGCTTCCGCGGTACCGTTCTTCATGCTTGAGGTCGATAATGCCGGCAACCGCTTTCGCAAGGCGGGCAGCCAGGGATTTCCGCAAAGCCGTTTCGGTGGCGGTTGTCCGAAACTCCCGGTGCATGCCGCTTTCACGCAGCCCGGCCAGATCTTCGTCGAGGCGGTGGAAATGCCGGATGGCGCGGAGTTTCTCTGCATTGCCCGTACGCTCGAAGGGCCGCAAGGCTCGTTCTCGGAGCGCCCGCGCCGCACGGCGTTGTTGCTGGGTTGCGACATCGGTTTTCGCGACGAGATCGTCTATGGCGCCGCGTTGCCCGGCGCGGTCGGTGCGGCAAGGGCCGGTGCCGTCATGGCCACACCCGTCGGGCCAGCCTGCCGGCTTTGCGAACGCATCGGCTGCCTGTCGCGGGCCGAGCCTCCAGTCACGCGGCCGCTTGGTCTTGACGAGATGGTGACGGGCCTGAGCGCCTTCGATTTTCAATGACAGTGTCGCGGCCGTAGCACCGTGATCCTTGCCACAACCATCGCGTTTTTCTGGATCACGCCCGGTCGTTGACTTTGCGTTACGCGAATAGGGCAGTTTTTTTCGTCCGTTGCGCATCGTACCGTCTCCAAAACATCGACAGTCGCGCCCATGACCGACACAGCATCGCCGCCGATTGCCGTCTTGCCGATTGTCTCCCGGCGCGAAGAGCGTACCGGATTCCTGCTGGTGTTCCTGTCCGCGCTGATGTGGAGCTTCGGAGGCACATTTGCCCGCTTCATCCACGCCGATGACAGCTGGACCGTGGTGTTCTGGCGATCGGTCTGGGCCGCTGCCTTCCTGCTCTGCTTCATGGTCTGGCGCGACGGCTGGCGCGGCACCTTGAAGTTGTTCCGCGACATGGGGCTGCCGGGCCTTGCCGTGGCGATTTGCTTTGCTGTCGCATCGACCTGTTTCGTCGTGGCGCTGTCCTTCACCACTGTCGCCAACATCCTGCTGATGCAGGCCGGCGTGCCGCTGCTGGCGGCGCTCTTTGCCTGGGCGCTGTTTCGCGAAACGGTGTCCGTTGCGACATGGGTCGCGATTGCCGCCGTCATTGCGGGCGTCGCCATCATGGTGTCGGAATCCCTTGACGGCGCCGTGTCTCCCATCGGCGACGGGCTGGCGCTGCTCATTGCCGTCATGTTCTCGATCGCTACGGTCATCACGCGGCGCTTTGCCCATGTGCGCATGACGCCGGCCACCTGTCTGGGCGCGATCCTGGCCGCCGCCTTCGCGGCGTCGCAGGCGTCGACTTTTGCCGTTTCCGGCCACGACATGGGCTTTCTCTTTGCCTTCGGCGTGGTCAATCTCGGCCTCGGCCTTGCGTTCTTCGCTACCGGTGCCAGGCTGATCCCCGCGGCCATAGCCGCGTTGCTCGGCACCTTCGAGCCGATCCTTGGCCCGATATGGGTCTGGCTCATACATTCCGAGGTGCCGTCGGGGCGCACCATCATCGGCGGAACGGTCGTGGTCACGGCGCTGCTCGTTCATATCGGATTGGAATTCAAGCGCCAGGCGCGCCCGGTGCGGCCGGGCATCACAGGCATGCCATCTCCTAATTGATGCAACCCACGGCTTTGCCATTGACAACGTCGCTATCGGGCGGGCAGGCTGAGAATACGGCAACAACAAGACAGGCGTATCTTGCCAAGTCTCCCCGCTGGCCCGTTTGAGACCGGATCACATCGTTGTATTTCTGTCCGCGCGGTAGCGAAAGCTTCTGACGGCAACGGAACGCCATCCAACTCACGACATAGAGTCCTCGCTGGACCTGCGTTGGACTGCCACAATACTGGCAATTCGCGCTTGTCGACCCCGGGAAAGCTCAATAGTCTGAAGAAAAATGCCGGCAGCGCACTTGCGGCGGCAAGCCGGCGAAGGAACACCCACCAAAGGAGAATAGCATGATCCGCAAAGCGCTCTGGCTTTCGGCAACCTCGGTATTCCTGGCGCTTTTCACGCCCGGCAGCCACGCGGAGGATCGCGTGGTCAATGTCTACAACTGGTCGGATTACATCGACAGCTCGATCATAGATGACTTCACCAAGAAGACCGGGATCAAGGTCGTCTACGACACCTTCGATTCCAACGAGATCCTGGAAACCAAGCTGCTTGCCGGCGGCAGTGGCTACGATGTCGTCGTGCCATCGGCCAATTTCCTTGCCCGTCAGATCCAGGCCAAGGTCTTCCAGAAGCTGGACAAGTCGAAGCTGCCGAACATTTCCAACATGTGGGACGTCATCACGGATCGGACCGGAAAATACGATCCCGGCAACGAGTATTCCGTGAACTACATGTGGGGCACGGTCGGCATCGGTTACAACGTCAAGAAGGTGCAGGCGGCGCTCGGCACCGACAAGATCGACAGCTGGGACGTATTCTTCAATCCCGAAAAGCTGGCCAAGGTGAAGGACTGCGGTGTCTATGTGCTGGACTCGCCGGCCGACATCATCCCGGCGGCGCTGAAATATCTCGGTCTCGATCCGAACAGTACGTCGCCCGACGACATCGCCAAGGCCGAAGAGGCCATGCTGAAGGTTCGGCCCTATATCCGCAAGTTCCACTCTTCCGAATACATCAACGCGCTCGCCAATGGCGATATCTGCCTGGCGGTTGGCTGGTCGGGTGACGTGTTCCAGGCGCGCAACCGCGCGGTCGAGGCCAAGCAGGGTGTGGAGATCGGCTATTCGGTGCCCAAGGAAGGCGCGCAGATGTGGTTCGATCAGATGGCGGTCCCCGCCGACGCGCCGCATGTCGCCGAGGCGCTTGAATTCATCAACTACATGATGACGCCCGAAGTGATCGCGAAATCGTCGAACTACGTGCTTTATGCCAATGGCAACAAGGATTCACAGCAATTCGTCGACAAGGCGCTGCTGGACGATCCGTCGGTCTATCCCGACGCTGAGACGGTAAAGAAGCTTTATACCGTTGCGCCCTATGATCCCAAGACCCAGCGCATCATCACGCGCAGCTGGACCAAGATCGTCACCGGCCAATAACATCCTCGAACAGGTCCCGGCAGCCAGCTGCCGGGACCTGGCATCGTCAGGGCATGGTCCGGAAAAACGGGGACCGGTTTTCCGAAAGGAAATCGTACTCAAAAACAAGACAGCTACAGGTCGTTTCAACCGGGTTGAAACGGACTTTGGGGCAAGCAGAAGACGGAGTGGGACATGAAATCGCTTGGCAGCATCCGCAGGGATTTTGCACCGTGGACCGACCCCAATGCCAAGCCGTATATTCAATTCGACAAGGTGACCAAGAAGTTCGGTGACTTCATCGCCGTCAACAATCTGTCGCTGACCATATTCGAGCGCGAGTTCTTCGCGCTGCTTGGCGCTTCCGGCTGCGGGAAATCGACACTGCTGCGGATGCTCGCCGGTTTCGAGGAGCCGACCGCGGGTCGCATCATGCTCGACGGTCAGGATTTGCGCGGCATTCCGCCATACCGGCGGCCGGTCAACATGATGTTCCAGTCCTACGCCCTGTTCCCGCATATGACGGTCGAGAACAACATCGCCTTCGGCCTCAAGCAGGACGGCATGCCGAAGCCCGAAATCGCGGCGCGCGTCGCCGAGATGCTGAAACTGGTCAAGCTCGAGCAGTTCGCCAAGCGCAAGCCGCACCAGCTATCCGGCGGCCAGCGCCAGCGCGTCGCGCTCGCCCGCTCGGTCGCCAAGCGGCCGAAAGTGCTGCTGCTCGACGAGCCGCTTGGCGCGCTGGACAAGAAGCTGCGCGAGGAGACGCAGTTCGAGTTGATGGACCTGCAACAGAATCTAGGCCTCACCTTCGTCGTCGTCACCCACGACCAGGAGGAGGCCATGACCATGGCCGACCGCATCGCCATCATCGACAAGGGCGAGGTGATGCAGGTCGCGACACCGGCGGAAGTCTACGAGGCGCCCAGTTCCCGCTTTGTCGCTGGCTTCGTCGGCAATGTGAACATGTTCGAGGGCAAGATCGCGCGTGGCGAGAGTGGCGCGGCCAGCATCGACGCCGGCAACGGCATCACGATCCGCACGGAAAATGCCGGCAATGCCGCCCCCGGAGCATCCGTTACCTTCGCTATCAGGCCTGAGAAGATCAAGGTTTCATCAAAGAGGCCTGCCGAGACCGCCAACGCCATCGAGGGCGAGGTGTATGACATTGCCTATCTCGGCGACATGACCGTTTATCACGTCAAGCTGGACGACGGGCAGGTTGTGCGCGCCAGCACCATGAACGCATCCCGCATCACAGAGGATCCGCTGAACTGGAGCGACCGGGCCTGGGTTTCGTTCCGGCAGGACGCCGGCGTCGTGCTGACGCGGTAGGGGGCCGACCATGTCGAATGTCGCCATCGCTGATACAGTCGCTCCGTCGGGCGCTTCAAAGTCGATCCTGGCTCGGCTGGGCGCCGGCTTCATTAGCCGGCTTGTCATTATCATTCCCTATGTCTGGCTGCTCTTCTTCTTCCTCGTTCCGTTCATCATCGTCTTCAAGATATCGCTGTCGCAGACGGCGATCGCCATGCCGCCCTATACGCCCACGCTCGACTTCAGCGACGGCGTATCCGGGTTCTTCTCAAGGTTTGGCGGCTTCAGTTTCGACAACTACGTCTGGCTGACGCAGGATGCGCTGTACTTCAACGCCTATGTCTCCAGCGTGGTCATCGCCGGCATATCGACCATCCTGACGCTGCTGGTCGGCTACCCGATCGCCTATGGCATGGCGCGTGCGCCGGCCTCGATCCGCCCGACATTGCTGATGCTGGTCATCCTGCCGTTCTGGACGTCGTTCCTGATCCGCGTCTATGCCTGGATAGGCATCCTCAAACCCGAGGGCCTGCTCAACCAGCTGCTGCTCGCCACCGGCGTCATCAGCCAGCCGCTGATTATCCTCAACACCTATACCGCGATCTTCATCGGCATCGTCTATTCCTACCTGCCTTTCATGGTGCTGCCGCTCTATTCCTCGCTGGAGAAGATGGATTACTCGCTGGTCGAGGCGGCAAAGGATCTGGGCTGCCCGCCGACATCAGCCTTCTGGAAGATCACCTTCCCGCTGTCGCTGCCTGGCGTCATCGCCGGTTGCCTTCTGGTCTTCATCCCCGCAGTCGGTGAGTTCGTCATTCCCGATCTGCTCGGCGGGTCGCAGACGCTGATGATCGGCAAGACCTTGTGGAACGAGTTCTTCGCCAACCGCGACTGGCCCGTTTCATCGGCCGTGGCCGTCATCCTGCTGCTGCTGTTGACCGTGCCGATCATGATCTTCCAACAGGCCCAGGCGCGCGCCCAGGAGCAAGACAAATGAACGCGACCTGGAGCCGCTTCAACATCACCTCGATCGTGCTGGGCTTTGCCTTTCTCTATCTGCCGATCGTGCTGCTCATCGTCTTCTCTTTCAACGAGTCGAAACTGGTCACCGTCTGGGGCGGCTTCTCGACCAAATGGTACGTATCGCTGTTCCACAATCAGGGCCTGATGGACGCCACCTGGGTAACCGCGCGCGTCGGCGTCATCTCGGCCACCGTGGCCACCGTGCTCGGCACGCTGGCGGCACTCACCCTGACGCGTTACACGCGCTTCAAGGGCAGGGTGCTGTTTTCCGGCATGGTCTTCGCGCCGCTGGTCATGCCGGAAGTCATCACCGGCCTGTCGCTGCTGCTGCTGTTCGTTGCCGTTGGCCTCGACCGTGGCTTCCTCACGGTCACGCTCGCGCACATCACCTTCACCATGTGCTTCGTGGCGGTCGTCGTGCAATCGCGCCTGGTCACCTTCGACCGCTCACTGGAGGAGGCGGCGATGGATCTCGGCGCACCGCCGGTGAAGACCTTCTTCCAGATCACGCTGCCCGTCATCCTGCCGGCGATCGTGTCCGGCTGGATGCTGGCGTTCACATTGTCGCTTGATGACCTGGTCATTGCCAGCTTCACCTCCGGGCCCGGCGCCACCACGCTGCCGATGAAGATCTACAGTCAGGTTCGCCTGGGCGTCACACCGGAGATCAACGCCGCCTGCACCATCCTGATCGCCGTTGTCGCGGTCGGCGTCATCATCGCTTCGCTCGCCAACAAGCGTCGCGAGGTCCAGCGTCAGCGTGACGAGCAGGCCGCGCAGCGCGGCTGACAGTCGGCCGCGATAAAGCGCGGGGTTTCGGTAGAGGGAGGCCTATTCGCCGGAAATGCCGCGGCTGATCGGCGAGATGAACGGCGTGGTCCACGTCCCGCCGACGAAGAAGGAAGACTGGTTGGCGCCCTGGCCATTGGTCTGGGTTGCCGCCTTGTCCGTCTGCGTCACGCCCCCGGACAGGGCCAGCCCACGCCCGGCATAGGACGCGATGCCGGAAAGCCAGATCTTGTATTTCGCCGAATTGGCCTCGGCCTTGTCGATCCTTGCGACGCCCTTCGAAATGCTGGCCTTCAGTTCGGCTCCGTCGATCGGCAGCGTTCCGTCCGAAACGTCGTCGAGCGCGAAGAACCCGCCTTGTTCGGTGTGCTTGAGGAAGGCCGGCAGATTGAGCTTGCTCAGCGCGCCCGGTCCGAAGGTCGCGGAAATCGAGCCATCGGCGTTCTCGAATATGGAATTCCAGGTCCTGCCGGGTCCCTTGAGGATGAGCGACACGGTGCCGGTGCCGATCGGCACCAGTTGCGTCATCCCGGCGGCGGTGCCGAAAGCGCCGCCATCGATATCGGAGGCCAGAAGCCGTATCTCGACCTGCGTTCCCTCGGGCTTGCGGTCGAAACGAAGGCTGCTCTGGACGTTGCCGCCGAAGGCGGAGGCGTCGGAAATGTCGAAGACAGCCAGACCGTTCTTGACCTGGGCATTGGCGGCGACATCGGCAAGCTGGATCGCGCCAGCCGTGGCATGTGCCGCCGAAAGCCTGAGATCGAGATTGATGCGGTCGGCGAAACTTGTGTCGACTTCGCCAGGCCCCGCTCCATCGACCGGCGCCAGGGGCGTGAAGGCGGAGAGGAACGACCATAGGTCGAGTGTGTCGAAGGCGAGCGTACCAGAGATCACCGGCCGCGCTTCCCCGAAGGAGAAGTCCAGCGCGCCCATTCCGGGATTGTTGTCCAGGGCAATCGCCGTGTTTTCAAACTTTACGCGCCCGGCCGTCGCGGTGATCTTGCTGGAAACGGAGACTGAGCCGATGGCCGCTCCCGGTGCTATCCCTGCCTGCGTCCATTCGAGCAAGCGCCTGAGCGAGGGAGCTGAAAACTTCGCCTGGCCGTCGAAATAGGCATTCTCCGACATGCTGGCCGTGCCATCGAAGGAGAAGGTGGCAGGCGCCGCCTTGAAGGAAAGGGTGAGAGGCGCGGCACCGCCTGCGAACAGCATCAGTGGCTTTTGCGAAGCGACATCCACGGCGACGCTTTCGCCCCGCCATATGCCCGTGGCCGACAGCGATGCATTGCTGTTCAGCGCCGCCCAGCTCGCCTGGCCTGTCAGGCTGCTCAGGACCTCGACGTCCTTGCCGCCGATGGAGGCCACCATGCGGCCGTCCCTGAACTCGATGGTGCCGAACGGATCCGACGGCAGCTTGCTCAAATCCGGCTTGGCCGGGTCGGCGTTGAGCACCCCGCGTGCCGTGTCCACGGAGCGCGCTATCCGTCCACCGGAAGGCACGGCCGGCAGGAACAAGCCGTTTTCCGCGCGCTGGACCCTTATCGTCGGCCGCACCAGCCTTGCCGTTGAAAACACAACGTCGCCGCGCAGCGCCGCCATCGCGGAAAGGTCGACCTCGACACGTTCGGCTTCGATCACCGGCGGCGCGTCGGCATCCGTCCATTGCGAAAGCGTCACATCAGTGAGGATGGCGCGGAATGTCGGCCAGACCTCTATGCGAGGCGAGCCTTCGATGGTGACCCTGAAGCCGCTCCACGCTCATTTCCCATGCGATGCGGTCGCGCACGATACGCGTCGATGCGATGAGCGGCAGCGCTGCAACCACCAGCACGGCGACGATCACGGCAGCGCCGATCGCCCATATTCCGCGCCGGATCAAAGAGGATGGCATCTCGCCCTTTATGCTTTCATTCCGACAAATCGCCTGACGGGTGTAACCCACGGCTGACGCATTTCAAGTCTTTATGGCCCAGCGATGGGATGTGCGCACAGCCAGGACGGGTCGGCCGAACAAAATCTTGCTCTGCTGCGCTGCAATATGCATAAGCGAGGATGACCGTGGAGGAACGATCATGACCGGCGACGCACCCCTGTGGACCCCGACGCAAGACCAGGTTGATGCGGCGCCGATAACGGCATTTACGAAAGCCGCGGCAACGAAAGCCGGCGTGGCACTCTCGTCTTATGCCGACCTCCATCGCTGGTCTATCGAGGATCGCGAAGGGTTCTGGAACCTCGTCTGGGATTTCTGCGGCATCGTCGGGAACAAGGGCAGCGAGCGCGTGCTCGTCGATGGCGACAAGATGCCCGGCGCCGCCTTCTTTCCCGATGCGACGCTGAACTTCGCCGAGAACCTGTTGAAGAAGACCGGCTCCGGCAATGCGATCGTGTTTCGCGGCGAGGACAAGGTCGAGCGCCGGCTGTCCTGGAACGAGTTGCATGCGCTGACCTCACGCCTGCGGCAGCTCTTCCTGTCGCTCAAGGTGAAGAAGGGCGACCGTATCGCGGCGATGATGCCCAACATGCCAGAGACGGTCGCAGCCATGCTCGCGGCAGCATCGATCGGCGCCGTCTGGTCGTCCTGCTCTCCCGATTTCGGCGAGCAGGGCGTGCTCGACCGCTTCGGCCAGATCGAGCCTGTCGTCTTCATCGCGCCCGATGGCTACTGGTACAATGGCAAGGCGATCGAGGTCGCCGACAAGATCGCGGCGGTTGCCGCCAAGCTTGGAACGGTCCGCAAGATCCTGATCGTCGACTATCTCGGCACATCGAGCGATGTCGCCGAAACCATCGACAGGGCGTCGGCGCTGGAAGAGGCGCTGTCGCCCTTTGCCGCCAAACCCGTCACCTTCGAGCGCCTGCCATTCGCGCATCCGCTCTACATATTGTTCTCGTCAGGCACGACCGGCATTCCCAAATGCATTGTCCATTCCGCCGGCGGCACGCTGATCCAGCATGTCAAGGAACAGCGCCTGCATGCCGGCCTGCTCGATGGCGACCGCTTCTTCTACTTCACCACCTGCGGCTGGATGATGTGGAACTGGCTGGTGTCGGGGCTGGCTTCGGGCGCGACGCTGCTGCTCTATGACGGCTCGCCCTTCTACCCCGATGGCAATGTGCTGTTCGACTTCGCCGATGCCGAGAAGATGACCTACTTTGGCACCTCGGCCAAATTCATCGATTCCGTGCGCAAGGCCGGCCTCAAGCCGATCGGCACGCATGATCTGTCCACCGTGCGCACGATCTCCTCCACCGGCTCGCCCCTGTCGCCGGAGGATTTCCGCTTCGTTTATGACGGCATCCGGAAGGATGTGCACCTGGCCTCGATCTCCGGCGGCACCGACATCGTCTCCTGCTTCGTGCTGGGCGTGCCGACATTGCCGGTGTGGACCGGCGAGATCCAAGGCGCCGGCCTTGGCCTTGCCGTCGACGTCTGGGATGACGATGGCAAGCCAGTCAGGCAGGAGAAAGGTGAGCTCGTCTGCACCAAGGCGTTTCCTGCCATGCCGATCGGCTTCTGGAACGATCCCGACGGCAAGAAATACCAGGCTGCCTATTTCGAGCGCTTCGACAATGTCTGGTGCCATGGCGATTTCGCCGAATGGACCGTTCATGGCGGGCTGATCATCCATGGCCGCTCCGACGCCACGCTCAATCCGGGCGGCGTGCGCATCGGCACGGCGGAGATCTACAACCAGGTCGAACAGATGCCGGAGATCCTGGAGGCGCTGTGCATCGGCCAGGATTTCGACAATGACGTGCGCGTCGTGCTGTTCGTGCGGCTGGCTGACGGCGTGCAACTGGATGATAACCTGGAAAAGCGCATCCGCGCCAAGATCCGCGGCGGGGCAAGCCCGCGCCATGTGCCGGCAAGGATCGTCGCCGTGTCAGACATTCCGCGCACCAAATCGGGCAAGATCACCGAGCTTGCGGTACGCGACGTCGTCCATGGCCGTGCCATCAAGAACAAGGAGGCGCTCGCAAATCCCGAGGCGCTGGAACTGTTCAGGAACCTGGTAGAACTCGCCAAATAGAACGGTTCATCGTTTCACGGAAACGCCGAACCGCTCTATCTCTTTGTCTTGACGCAATTCCGGACGGAAAACCGTTTCACACTTTTCCTGGAATTGCTCCAAACGATCCGGCGTGCGGAAAGCCCATCGTCAATCAATCGCGGCGTGAATTGGTCTTTGATGCCCGGGCATGGTTAATGAAATATGTCGTCCGAATTTACCTAGATTTCATGAGTGGTACACATTGGTAAATTCTTAGCCGTGCCGGTAAGGAGTTGTTAACGGCCGGCGTCGATAGTCGCATGTAACTTGAGGGAGAAATCCCGTTCCTCTGATCCCCGGAGGATCCGATCGCTCAAGCCCCGTTGTGACAGCAAATTCCATCACTTAAGGCGCCCGCTGGGCGCCTTTTCTTTGTCCGCGTGAGCGACCCGCCTTACTCGGCAAGCACGCGCGTCGAGGGAAACGCCACCTCAACCAAAGTGCCTTCGCCTGGTGTCGAGTTGATGGTGAACCGCGCGCGGTTCGCTTCCACCATCGCCTTGGTCAGCGGCAGGCCGAGGCCGGTGCCGTCGCCGCGCCCACGCTTCAGGGCGTTGATCTGCTTGAAGGGCTTCAGCGCCTGCTCGATCTCGGCCTGGCTCATGCCGATGCCAGTGTCGCGCACGCGCATGACCACATCGCCCGACGTCTCATAGGCGGTCGATACGATCACCTGGCCACCGGCCTGCGTGTAGCGAATGGCATTCGACAGGATGTTGAGCGCGATCTGGCGCACGCTGCGCAGATCGGCCACCACTTCCGGCAGGCGCGAGGCGAAGCTGGATCGGATGATGACCCGCTCGCGATTGGCCTGCGGCTGCATCATCGCCACAGTCTCGGCCAGCGTGTCGTTGAGCGACACGGCCTCGTAGTCCATCTCCTGCTGGCCGGCTTCGATCTTTGAGATGTCGAGCAGGTCGTTTACGAGGTCGAGCACATGGTTGCCCGACCGGTTGATATCGCGCAGATAGTCGCGGTAACGATCATTGGCCACTGGCCCGAATTTCTCATCCACCATCAGCTCGGAAAACCCGATGATGGCGTTGAGCGGTGTGCGGATCTCGTGGCTGATACGTGCGAGAAAATCGGTCTTCTGCGAGGAGGCGCGCTCGGCCACCGCGCGCGCCTGGGTCAGGTCTTCCTCTGCCCGCTTCCACTGCGTGATGTCGCGCACCACGGCGCAGAATCCGCTCTCGCTGGGCAGCCTGCCGATGGTCATGAACAGGGGGATGAAGCGCCCCTGCGCCTCGCGCCCGATGACCTCGCGTCCGTCATTCAGAACGCTTGCGACGCCGGGCTCGGACAGCCCCTCGAGATAGTCGCGCGCCGCGCGCTGGCTTTCGATGGCGAAGAGCGAAGCGAAGGGCTTGCCTGTCACCTCGTCACTGTCGAAGCCGAACAGCGCTTCCGCGGGGCGGCTGATCGAGCGGATCGTGCCGTCGCGGCCGATCAGCACGACGCCATCGGTCGCGGTGTCGATGATGGTGCGCATCTCGGCGATGCGCGCTTTGAGTTCCGGAATATCGGGCTGTGTCTGCTCGTCGGCGACCGCATGCAGGGTTGCGGCCGGTGCGTCGTCCTCGCCCGAACGCCGCACGACCAGCATCAGCGCCTTGCCGCCGCGCCAGGGAACGGAGCGCAGGATGGCCTCGATCGGGAATTCCTGCCCGTCACGCGTTTTCAGCTTCAGCGTGCGGTCGGTTCCATCGGAAGCACCGTCATCGGCATAGGGGTCCGAGAACAGGGCGCCGAGCCCGCCGGCATCCGCCAGATCCTCAACCGTGTCATAGCCGGTCAGGTTGAGGAACTCGTCATTCGCATAGTGCAATTCGTCGCCGGAGTGGATGAGCAGCGGCACCGGCAGCTTGCCGATGATCGATGTATCCGGAGTCTCCTCGCCGGCTGAAAAAGCCGATGGCACGAACCCTTCTGCCTTGAGCGGCGGCACGTGCAGCCGTGGCCGGGGACGTGCCGTCTCGCTGGCGCTGTCGGCACGGGGCGACGCGGCGGCCGGCTCGTCGGGCCGTACCCAGTCCTCGCTATCCTCGGCATCGTGAAAATCGGCTGATGTCATGCTGTCATCGTCATCGACAGCGCCGGTTGTCACCTTGATGGCATCCGGTTTCTGGTTCTCGGCGGCGGGGTCGGCAATCATCCGCGATGCCGGTTCATTATCCGGTCCAGCGACAGGTGCTTCATCGGCGCCAACAGCGACATTGCCGGGCTCCTCCACATGACCGGCGTAGCTGAGCAGCGATCCGCTCGGCTTGTCCTGGGGCAGGTCGTCCGGCGTCGCGCCATCGAGCCGTGCCAGATCCTTCTCGTCCTCGGCATCGATGCCGGATGGCTCGTTTGAAGCCCCGCCGCTGTCCTGGTCCGCCACGGGCACTTCGCCCTTGTGCCCCGAAATGGCCTCTTCCTGGGACATCGCTTCGGGCGCCGGCTGGGTTACCTCGGAAGGCACTTCCGCTTTCGCAGCCGGTTGCGGCTGGTTTCCGACAGCTGGCTTTTCGGCTTCGGGTTGTGCGGCCGGTGCGCTGTCTTTCTTTAGCCGTTCGCCGATCTCGCGAAACGCGCTGCGTTCCAGTGTCGACAGGCCCTTGTCATTGGCGGGCTGCCGATGCTCCGCCAGCCGGATCACCTTGTCGGCAAAGCGCCGCTCAGGCTTGGGCACGATGGTCAGAGCCGGCACTTCGCCTTTGAACGGATCCGCCGCCTTGGGATCTTCAGGCGCTGGTTCGACGATTTCCGGTTCGGCGCTCGCCGGCGCCGCGCCATTGGGAACAAGCGCCATCCCGATCGCCTCGGGGTCAACCACCGCATCGCCGGTTCGGGCGACGCCGAAGCCACGAAAGCCCTCGAAGACGCGGCTGCGGCTGTAGACGGGCAGCGCCGCCAGATCCACCGGTATCTTCAGGTCGGTACCGGCGACCGGCCACAATACCGAGCGGCCGGACCAGGTATCACGCCGTTCCAGCAGGCCGGCTATTTCGCCGGAAGCATCGAGGCCGAATGTCGTGGCAACGTCCTTGAAGCGCCGTCCGATCACATCGGCCGCGGTCTTGCCGACGATCTGCGTGAACTCCGGCGATAGGGTGCTGAACCTGCCTTCGGCGTCGGTGCGCCAGACAAAGCGCAATGGTGGCGCCGAGCGATCGAGCTCCCGGGTGGCGGGACGAGCCAGTGGGGTCGCTGCCTTGGTGCTGTTCTGTCCCGCATTTTCCGCGGCGGCATTCGGACCGACCGGCGATACCGGCTGCTCGGAAACGGCGGGCGCATCTGATTGGCGTGGCCGCTGCGCATCGTCTGCGCCGGCATTGAAGTACCAATGGTCGTGCTGCACTGGCGCTTCGGCGGCGTCGCTGCTGACGGCATCCCCATGCTGCTCGGTCGAATCGCGATGGTCATATTCCGTCGATGCCGGGGTGTCCTCGGCTGTGTCCGGGGCGGGAGGTTCGCCGGCGGTCGCATCCGCGACCGGTTGCGATGCCAGCCCATTGTCCTGGCGAGGCTCCGCGCGGGAAACGCCATCGCCTGCGACGGTTGCCGCGCTGGTGCCGGTTTCCATCCCGCCGGCGGGCTCGCCGAGGGGGGCTTCTCCTTCAAGTTGGTCCTCGTCGATCACCACCAGCAGATGCCGCAAATCCGTCAGTTTGGCGAGGCCGGCCGGGTAGGAGGCAGAGCCGCCCGGAACCAGGCGTTTGACGATCCTGTCGTTTTCGCTCGCCACGTCCGCCACGAGCGCGGCAAGCGTTTCCGGCAGGATGCCCAGCGCCGCGAAGCCGTCGGACGCGGCCTCGATATTACCCTTGGCGTCGACAAAGGCGATGAAATGGCCATGTTCGGTGAAGCCGCTGATGGCCCGGGCCGCGATCTCGGCGGGACTGCGCGAGCCGGTCTGAGCCGCGGGAACCGTCAGCATGACGGCGGCTTCGCCGTCGGGCATCGTCACCGCGCTGGCGAGGAAGCTGACGGCACGGCTTGTCATGCCTGTCGCCAGCCGGACCATGATGGAGCGGTCGCTGCCAATATTGGGGAAGCCGGTTGTCGCCATGATCTGGCGCCTGGCAATCAGCGGCAGGCGCGCCGATGCGCCGATGATGGCCTCGATGTCCGCATGGCCGAATACGGCTGCTCCCGGCCCGTTGGCCCAGATCACCTGCTCCAGATCCGTCGAGAGGATGGCGATGGCATCGCCGGCGGCAAAGCGCTGGCGGACCGCGTCGAGCACGGCGACATCGAGGAAGGAATAGTTTTCGGGTGGCATGCGCTTGGCGAACCCTCAGGGAGCGGGCAATTTGCGGTTAACGCTTTGTTAATAAAAGCCGACGGCGCGAAGGTCCACAAGCCATAACGTGCAAAGGCTGGAATCTGGCCGCGTGGTTAACGGCCCAAAAAAATTATGGTGCACTGCAACATAGATATTGCAATGCACAAAAAATGCCTTTATACTGCCATCATACATGAACGAGACGGCTTTCCGTCAAAGCCGCTGCAAAGGATGGAAAATGTCCAGGACCAAGACCGCCGACACGATTGAAAATGTTGAATTCCCGAGCTTCGACGCTTCCAAGGCCACCGACCAGATGCGCGCTTTCGCCGAAAAGGGCGTTGAGCAGTCGAAGGAAGCCTATGCCAAGCTGAAGACCGGCGCCGAGGAGACCCAGAAGGCCCTGGAGTCGTCCTACGAGTCCGCCAAGACCGTTTCCAGCGACCTGTCGCTCAAGACCATTGCCGCGCTGCGTGCCAACGCGGAAGCCGGCTTTTCGCACCTCGAAGCGCTGATCGGCGCCAAGTCGCTGTCGGAAGTGGTCGAACTGCAGACCGCGTTCCTGCGCAAGCGCGTTGAAGCGACCGTCGAGCAGGCCAAGGACTTCCAGGTTGTCGCCACCAAGGCGGCCGAGGACGTGTCCAAGCCGATCAAGACCGCCTTCGAGAAGGCGATGAAGGAAATCAAGGTCGCCTGATATTTAGGCATGATCCGAAGATGTAACGAAAAGTCGCATTTCTTCGAACAGGATCATCTGGAATATTCTTGACCATGCGAATACCCGGCGGGTGGAACCTCCTCCCTCTGCTCCCCGGGGTGACCAGCCAGCACCTCCTCCCGCTGGCTCGTAACTGGAAAAGGCCGGCACCTCCTCCCGCCGGCCTTTTTCTTTGCCCGGCGATATCGCGCGGATGTGGGGAAGTGACCTTTGCTTTCCAAAAGCCTTGAATTAAAATCCATAAGCCCGTATGGACGCATCGCCGAACGACAGAGCGGGTCACGCGGAATGAACTTCCGACCGTGGTCCCTCGGGCAAACGTGCCGTTGTAGCTCAGATGGTTAGAGCGCCGGATTGTGGATCCGGAGGTCGCTGGTTCGATCCCAGCCAACGGTACCATCGGCTTCTCCGTTAAGTTATTGAATTTGTTACTAAATTTTGCCTTTTGGCGGCAAAATTTGTATCACGATAGGTATCAAAATAGGTGGCGCAAATGTTGATTGACCGAGCTCGCAACACAGCGCGAAGAGATTGATACCAAAAGCTTTTTTGTGGCCATACGGTAATCATTGGCGGCAACCGCCAGGATCCTTGGCGAGGAAAATCAAACCGGAAAGGCCTGACTAAACTAGTCCAAGCAGCTTCAAACCGGGCAAGTTCGAGGATGTTTCCGACCTTGCTAATTACATTCGTTCAATAGCAACCGTCGTGACGCCAGACCCCTACACGATGTTCCGCGTCGAGTTCCCCTACGAATCGGGGCTGACCCCGATGTGCTAGCTGTGCTTGGCTGCCTCGACTTAGGCTAATTCTACGTCGGAAGCCCTCGATCTTTAGCTACGTATCCCCGATTAAAGCGGTTTGCGATCTGGCGCGCCTTAAACCAGCGATGGCGCAGGGCAGCTTAAAGCATGATCCCGAAAGGTGGCGTCCGGCTTTCTCGGACAAACGGTTCCCGTTTGTCCAGAGATCATGCTCAAACAAAGAGATAGAGCCGCATCCCGATTCCATCGGGATGGAACAGGCTCTAGCCTAAAAATCCATTCACTTGCTTCAAGGGGATAACCCCTTCGTTGTTGTGCTGTCCCAAGGAGAAGGCACAAGAATCTTTACGGGAAAAGGCGTTCACACGGTTTTTCGTTTCGCGGCAGCAGAACGTCGTCTGGCCGCGGCGATATTTGCCTACCCTGCAGACTTGGCGCGAAGGCCAAAGGAGAGCAGTTCGCGTGTGTATTCCTGAGTGGGCGCTCTCATCACTTCTTCGGCCCCTACCAAATTCGATGACATCGCCGCGACACATGACGAGAAGGGCGTCGGAAATATGCGCGACAGCTTTAAGGTTATGAGTGACCAACAGCATCGACAAACCCCGACTCTCCTTCAGGTCCGACAACAGGTTAAGGATCTGCGCCTGCACGGAAACATCCAGCGCCGAGGTGGGCTCATCAAGAATCATGAGCCCAGGTTCCAGCGCCAGTGCGCGTGCGATCGCTACTCGTTGTGCCTGACCACCGGAAAGCTCGCGCGCGCGGCGCTCAAGGAAATCAGCAGGCAGGCCACAGTCCGATAACAGGTTCGCGATCTTTCTCCGCATGCCGGGGCTTGATCGTTGTCCTTGCGCAAGCATGGGTTCGGCAAGGATCTCAGCAATCGTCAGTCGTGGGCTAAGCGAGAGGTAGGGATTCTGCGACACGACCCCGATTTTTTGCCGCGCGCGGCGCAATGCCTGGCCTTTCAGCTGAAGCCAATCCTGCCCCTCCAGGCGCACTGAGCCGTCCTCCACCGGCAGCAGCCGAAGGATCGCGCGCAGGAGACTCGTCTTGCCCGAGCCGCTTTCCCCGACAATGCCGAGGGTTTCGCCTTTAGCAAGTCGGAAGCTCGCGCCGTTGACGGCGGGGTTCGGGCGCGGAGCGAAGAGGCTGGCGCGGTAGCGTATGACGAGATTTTCGACGTCGAGCATCGGGGCCGAACTCATGCCGCGTCCCCCGACAGATGGCAGAGCCAGCGATGAGCGGTGCGAGTACGTTCCGATGGTGGTTCAACCGCGCAGACCGGCATGGCCTGCGGACAGCGCGGAGCGAAGGCGCAGCCGGCAATCACAGAGCGCGGCGACGGGATGGAGCCGTCGATGGCGGCAAGACGCGCGCCGTGCGGTGCTGCATCGGGTAGGGCCGCAAGCAGCGCGCGTGTGTAGGGATGGCCGGGGCGCTGCAGCACGTCCTCGACCGGGCCCGACTCGACCGACCGTCCGGCGTAGAGGACCGTCGCGCGGTCGCAGGCTTCGGCTATGACATCCATGTCATGGGTGATCATCAGCACTGTCAGCCCGCGCTCTGCCACCAGCCTGCGCAACAACGCCAGAACCTGCGCGCCGACCGAAACGTCGAGTGCCGTGGTTGGCTCGTCGGCGATCAGGAAATCGGCGCCGGTCGCGAGCGCCTGGGAGATGACCACGCGCTGTTGCATTCCGCCCGAGAGCTGGTGCGGGTAGCTATTCAGCACTTTCTCAGGATCGGGAAGACCGGTCGCCGCGAGCAGCATGGCAGCCTCTGCATGGCGGGCTTGCCGAGGCAGATCGCTATGGGCGCGCAGGACATCGTCCATCTGGCGCGCAATGCTGAGCACGGGGTTCAGCTCGGCTGCCGGGTCCTGGGAGATCAAGCCGATCCGCCGGCCGCGCAGACTTGCCGCGTTCTCGCGCAGATCCTGGCCGTCGAAATGGAAGCGGGTGGCGGTGATGCGGGCGCCTTTCGGCGTCAAGCCCAGTGTCGCCATGCCGGTCATGGTTTTGCCGCAGCCGGATTCGCCGATCACGCCGTGAATTTCGCCCCGCTCGATTGAAAGATCGACCGAACGTATGGCATGCACGTCGCCATCCGGGGCGGGGATGCTGACCGAGAGGTCGCGGATCTCAAGCAGCGGCACGGGCTACGCCTTCCTTGCGCTCGCGCAGGGCGTCGCCAAGCACGCTGAAGGCCAACGCGACGATGAAGATCGTCAGGCCGGGCATGGCCGAATACCACCAACGCGCCGGGAAGAATTTGCGCCCCGCATCGACCATCTGGCCCCAATCGGCCGTGGGCGGCAGCACACCGAGCCCGAGGAAGGAAAGCGCCGCCGCCGTCAGCAGCGCAGGCCCGACGTCGAGGGCCGCCTGCACGGTGAGCGGCCGTGCGGTCGCCGGCAAGATATGACGGATGATGATGCGTGGATGCGAGACGCCGGCAAGCCGCGCCGCCTCGACATAAGGCTGGCCGCGCAGCAGCACTTCGGAGCGGGCTAGCCGCGCATACCAGGGCCACCACGTCACAGCGACGGCAATGATGCTGTTGAGAAAGCCCGGCCCAAGGGCCGCACCCATCAGCACCGCCAGCAAGAGCGCCGGAAAGGCCAGGAAGACATCAGTGCAGCGCATAAGGGCTTCATCCACCCAACCGCCGAAATAGCCCGCCGCCAAGCCGACCGGCAGGCCGATGAAAAGCGAAAATGTGACGATCAGCACTCCGTTCGTCAGCGAGATCCGCGTGCCGTAGATAATGCGGCTGAGAATATCGCGCCCCAGATGATCAGTGCCCAACCAGAAGTCGGCCGAGGGCGGCGAGAGCTTGGCCATCACGTTCGGCGCGCCGGCGCCCTGCGCGGGATAGGGCGCGATCCATGGAGCGAGAATGGCGATCAGCACGAAGAGCAGTATGATGGTGAGCCCGATGGTGCCTGGCCAGCCCAGACGCAGCGCAAGCCTCTTCATGATAGCGCCACCCTCGGGTCGACCAGTGCCTGGGCAATGTCGATCAACAGGTTCATCAACACATAACAGAGCGTCACGACCATGGTGACGGCGGCGATGACCGGGAAGTCCTTGGCGAGGATCGCTTCGGAGACGTAGCGGCCGAGGCCGGGCCAGGCGAAGATGATTTCCACCAGCACCGCACCGGTCAGCGCATAGGCGAAAGAGAGGCCGATCACTGTTAGCGCCGGCCCCATGGCATTCGGCAGCGCATGACCGAACAGGATGCGCGGCTCAGAAAGGCCGAGGGCGCGCGCGGCGGTGACATGCCGGCGTTCGAGGATCTCGATCATCGCCGAACGCGTCAACCGCATGGCGACACCGGCAGGATAGGAGGCCAGTGTCAATGCAGGCAGTATCAGATGTTTCAGGGCATCGCCGAAGGCGTCGAACCGCCCCGCGAGCACAGCATCGATCAGGATGAAATTGGTAACCGCCGGCAATGGTGCCCCGATCGATATTTCCTGCGAGAGGCGCCCGGAGAGCGGCAGGATGCCAAGCCATAGCGCGAAGACGAGCTGAAGGATCATCGCGAGGAAGAAGGTAGGCATGGCTACCGCCGCGACGGAGCCGAAACTGCTGAGCCTGTCAGGCCATCTCCCCTGTCGCGCCGCCGCGAGCACGCCGAGCGGAATGCCGATCAAGAGTGCGAGGACGGTAGAGAAAACCGCCAACTCCAGCGTGGCCGGGAGATAGGCTCGCAGATCCGCGGCGATTAGGCGGCGCGACTTGTAGGATGTGCCGAAATTGCCGGACGCCATGGCCTCGACGAAGGTCGCGAAACGGGCGGGCAAGGGGGCTCCAAGGTTGAGCTCCTGGCGCGCCTTTTCGATCTGCTCGGCGGTGGGGCGCGGGCCGGCATAGAGTGCCGCGGGGTCCGAAGGAACCACTTGTGCGACGATAAAGACCAGAAAGGTCACGCCTGCCACCACGAAGGTGGAGAGGATCGTCCGACGCAAGATGTAGCGTATGAGTTCCATCACGCTGCCACGGGCCTTACCGGCTCAGTTCGTTGACAAACGTCACATGGCCGTAGGCCGGATTGTCGACATAGCCATGGATGTCCGATCGAATGACATGAACGTTCGGACGATCAAGCATGAAGACCGCCGCTGCATCCTCGACGACCTTGCGCTGCGCCTCGATGAACAGCGCTTCGGCGCGCGGGCGGTCGGTGCCCGAGAGCTTTGCCGCTTCGTCGAGCTTGGTGTCGAAATCGGTGTTGGAATAGTAGCCGAGGTTGAAGTTCGGCTTCTCCTCGCTGTGGAACAGGTTGAAGAGATAGTCATAGGGTGTGACAAAGGTCGGCCACCAGACCATGACGAAGATGTCTTGGGCGGCCTCCGGGTTCGATTTGCCGAGCTGCCACTGGGCTTCCCAGGCCATCGGCTGAAGCGTGAGCGTGATGCCGAGGATTTCCAGGTTGGCCTTCCAGAGTTCCCCGGCGACCGCCGAAAGGGCCTCCGCGGTCGTGTAGGTCATCACCAGTTCGAGGCCAGATTTGATGCCTTCTTCAGCGAGAAGGGCCTTGGCGGTTTCGAGATCGGTCTTCGGTATCGGCGCGTTCGCGTCATGACCCCAAATGCCGACCGGCACCACGCCCTTGGCACGGGTGCCGAGGCCCATGGTCCCGGCGGCGATCACGTCGTCATAAGGGAAGGCGAGAGACAGCGCCTGGCGCACCTTGAGCCGGTCGAGGCGCACGCTTGACGTTATAGAGACCGAAAAGCGTCTCGAAGGACGGGTTCGCGACCACGCGCAGGTCGGGATTGGCCTTCATCGCCTCGAGGTTCTCGAAGGGAATGTTTTCGGCCCAGTCGGCCTGGCCGCTTTCGAGCATGTTCTGGGCGAGCGTCGTATCCTCGATGATCTCAAAGGAAACCGTCTGGAAAGCGTGTTCCGGGACTTTGCCCCAATAGGCTTTGCTTCGATCCAGCACGGCGCGCTGGCCCGGCTCATAGCGCGAAATCCGGAATGGCCCGGTGCCCGAGTCATTGCCGGCATTGAACCAGGCATTGTCCTTGCCGTGCGACGATGGGGCATAGATCCAGGATGCGAAGCCCGCCGAGGCGATCAAGTCGATCGGCTGCGGAGCAGAAAGCACGAAAACCACCGTCAGCGGATCGGGCGTTTGGATCGAGGTGACCGGCCCCCAGATGAAAGATGCGCCGCCACCAATCTTCTTGGTGCGCTCAATCGAGCCCTTCACCGCTTCCGAGGTAAGCGGGCTACCGTCGTGGAACTTCACGCCATCACGCAGGTGGAACGTCCAGGTTGTACCGTCCTCGCTGACATTCCAGGATGTCGCGAGCAGCGGCTCGATCTTGGCCACGCCGCCTTCGGTCGCCGGGATATAGCGCGTCAGCCCCTCGTAGACATTGGCGAGCACCGCCCCGTCATTCGAAAAGGAGGTTGCCGGATCCAGATCGGGAAAGCTGGTCGGATAGGCAAGTGTGAAGATACTTCCCTTGCCTTCTGCCATGGTCAAGTTCCAACGCGAACTGCCGGCGGTGGCGATCGCGGCGAGCGCTGCGGTCTTCAGAAGGTGGCGACGATCCATTTCAGTCTCCCATTGTTTGGCTACGTACGGACGATCAGGCGTCTTCTTTGTAATGAGGCACGGCAGGCGCATCGGCGGACACGCCCATGGGCACGAAATCGAAGTCATAGCCGAAGGCCCGCGGCCCAACGGTGGCTAGTGCGATCTCGCTGCGCAGCAGCACGGGCGCTGGCATGGACAACACGTCGATGCGCAGGCCGTAGCGCAACTCCTCGGTGCCGATGGCGCGACCGGTCTCCGAATCCACTATGCAGATCAGGTCGGGCACCATGGTGATGATCTTTTCGTCCTCGCGTGCGACCAGGTATTCGTTCTGGATGTCAACGGTCAGGGTTCGCCCCGCATCGCCATCAAGCCCCGCCACGGTCAGCTTGCCGCGAGTGAAGCCCGCCATGACGCGGCGAGCGATATCCGTGACCTTGCCGCCCATCAGCCGCGCGCCGCCAGACTGTTTCAGGATCGCCTTGACCGGATCGGCTTCGCGGCGCGCGCGGTGAGCACCGCGTCGCCGAGGCTCCAGGCCTGGCTCGTCGTATGCGGCACGCCGAAGCGATGCACGAAATCGCCGGACATCGGCGCCGTCGTCATCAACGCCGTGCAGCCCATGGCGATGGTCCCCGCACGCAAAAGCTTCTCCAGCATCTTCGGCGAGGTGGCCTCGGTTACGACCAGCACATTGCCTTCCGCATCCGCGAGGGCCGCCGGCTGCACCGCCTGACCGTGGATGAAGAAGGTCGTCATCTGCACTTCGGGAAAGGCACGGCCCATGCCGTCGGCATCGACCACAGGCAGGTCGACCAGCGCCGCTGTCAGCATCGGTGCAATACCGTTGCCGCCACCGATCTCGTCGCCGAGCAGAGCATCGACCTTGCGGCCCATATGCCGTTCAAGAGCATTCAGCAGTCGCACGCCTTCGCCGCCTTCGGCGATCTTCTCGATGCCCACCGTCGGGGCGCCGATGCCGCCAATTCCGAGAATCTGCGCGTCGGCCGCCATGTCCGCGGGCCGCACCATGCGGATGCGCTTACCCTCGCGCAGCAAGGCCTTGGCCCGTAGCAAGCCGTGATAGGTACTCCCACCACCGCCGGTGCCCAGGATGCCGCAGCCGATGGCGATGCGATCGATGTCGGCTTCCGTGAGCGTCCAATACCTCATGCCCGCAATTCCCCAATCACTTTCGCCGCGACGCGAATGGCATTGCCGGGCAGATACGCCAGCGGCGTTTCTTCAATTTCGGCCAAGGTCAAGGTATCGGCGTCGGCTCCGGCCTCGATGGCGCGCGATCGCGCCTCGCCGACCACCGCCTCCAGAGCTATCTCGCGGCTGGTGCCTTCCAGGGAAACAACACTGTCGACTTCACCTGAAACCTGCGCGATGGCCGCGCCGATCGCGTTGGCCGAGCCAAAGTGATCCGGCCTCAGCGAAACCGAGGTTCCCGCAAGCAATCCCTCGACCAATACCGAGCCACCACCAACCAAGATTGCGGGGATTGGATCCGCGCTCGGTTTCATCCGGTCGAGGACCGTCTCGATGCTGGCCTTCATCCGCGCCAGCATCTGCCGGGCGAATTCGGGTTTGATATGGCGAACTCGGTTGCGGTCACCCAGGTCGACGAGACCCGCCACTACGGCGATATCAGTGGCAGTCAGCGTGTCGCCCCCGAAGCACAGCGCTTTCTGGGGCAGGCGGAACCCGACCGAATCTGGCCCGATCTTCGGCTGTGGATCGGGGCGCACAATGCTGCCGCCGCCAAGGCCGAAAGAATAGACATCCGGCACGCGAAAGTTGGTCGGTACGCCTCCGATCATCGCCCCTTCGCTGCGAGTCCGTGGAAAGCCTGCGACGAGCAGGCCGATATCGGTGGTCGTTCCGCCAATGTCGATCACGGCGGCATCACTGAGGCCGGTGAGGAAGGCAGCGCCGCGCATCGAATTGGTGGGGCCTGAAGCGATGGTGAAGACTGGATGGCGCTCGGCGAATTCCGCCGCCATCAGCGTGCCGTCGTTCTGTGTGAGATAGAGCGGGCAATTCAGGCCGAGCGTGGCGAAGGCGGCGCGAAAGGCACCGACTGTCTCGCGACCGAGCGTATTCAGGCTCGCATTGAGGATCGTCGCGTTTTCGCGCGGCAAAAGACCGGTGCGGCCGATACGGTGCGAGAGGCTGATGGCGGTATCGGGCATTTCCTGGGCAACAATCTCGGCCGCCTCATTTTCCATGCGCGGATCTACCAGCGCAAAGACTGAACAAATCGCGACCGCCGGGACGCGTTTGGCGCGCCAGTCGCGACAAACCGCACGGATCGCCTTCACATCGAGGGGCGCGATTTCCGAGCCGTCATAGTTCACGCCACCGCCAACCATGGCAGCGCCACCTTCAACGATGGGACGTAGCGTATCCGGCCAGTCGATCATCGGCGGAAGCGATCGTGTCGCCGCGCCGCAGAGCCTTAGCACACCGACTTTTTCAAGATGACGACCCTCGATGACGGCATTGAGGAAATGCGTGGTGCCGATCATCACCGCATTGACCGAGGCAGCCGCAACTCCAGCCTCGGAGAGAACTGCGCGGATCGCAGCGCCGACGCCCGAGGTTACGTCCGCCGTGGTCGAGGTTTTCACCGTCGCCAGGACTTCCGAGCCGCGCAGCAGTGCCGCATCCGTATTGGTTCCGCCCACGTCCACCCCAATGCGCAGCATGGGTTATCCTTTCTTCTTAGCGCCAGGGCCGGTTCCACGGGGGAGCGCGGCGGTCGTCCTTGTGCCGAAAACCTTGTAGAGCCGCAGGACAACCATGCTCGTCACCCGGCTGACACCGGGCAACTTGCCTAGTTCCTGGTCGATGAATTCCAGAAGCGCCGCATGGTCGGTGACGAAAAGCGAAGCGCTAAGATTCGACGAGCCGCTGGTCGCGGCGAGGTAGCCAATCTCGTCATATTCGGCGAGCAGGATCGCGACTTCCTCTAATCGCCCCGGTTCAACCTCGATGATCAGTTCGACCTGAACGTCGCGTCCAAGCGCCACTGGATCGGGAATAGCCCCGATGACGATCATCTTGGCCTGCAACAGCGCTGCAATGCGATTTCGGATCGTGCGCTCCGATGCGCCTCCCATCCTGCCTGCAATCTCGGCCGCCGAGAGGCGTCCGTCTTCAGTGAGATAACGGATGATCTCACGATCAAGGTCGTCAATAAGGTAGCGTTGTGTCATCTGGCTGTCCGTATCGGCACGATTTATCAATTTCATTTCCGAAACGGAAATAAGTCAAGTGATTTTATGTCGTATCGGCCTTTTGGCTTGCAGGTCAAAAATGTTGATGAGGCGCGCAAGGTCGATAAATGAGAGGTGGTCGGACTTGGCCGCGCCGACAGCGCTTGCTGTTTTGCAGATGCGGGCATACCGAACGATACGGGATGATTTCCGATTTTGGCCCACGAAAAGTCGAACGAAATCAACGGTTATGGCACACCGCCCTTCGGGCCCGCCACTATCGTTATCTATCCAAGGTTTACTGACCGGTTCGCCATCAGGTTCGCCAAGCAGTGGTTTGCGCGTTACCAGCCATACGTCGAATTCGATGTTTCGAAAGCTGCACCAGAGGCGTCTGCCTACGCCAAGCGCGCATTATTTATGCTGCCCGAAATGGTCTGACCGCGTCGCCATAGCAAGACCGCTGCCAATCTCGCCAGGACTCTTTCTCATGGAGGCTCTACTGGAGTGCCGTTGCCCAATGCGGTCATTTCGGCAATCTAGTAATGTATCGGCCCCATGATCCCGCCGCCGCAGGCGATCGCATCGCCGTTGATGGCAACGCTTCGAGGCGAGGCAAGGAAGGCAACGACATCGGCGACTTCGGCCATATCGACGAGCCGGCCGATCGCGATATTGGCGGCCAGACGCCGTTCGATTTCCTCAGGCGTCACACCCGCCGAGGCCGCGCGAGCGGCGACCACGGGAGCGGTCTTTTCGGTGCGGGTCAGACCGGGATGGACAACCGTCACGTTGATCCCCTTCGGACCCAATTCGTCGGCGAGATTCTTGGTCAGGGCAGAGACGGCGACATTGCGGATCGAGCCGATGATCGAGCCAGTCTGGCGTGCGGCGAGGCCGCTTATGTTGATGATCCGGCCCCAGCCGGCGGCGGCCATATGAGGAGCAGCCTCCCGCGCCGTGCGAAGATAGCCCATCACCTTGACGTCCACGTCACCCCAGAACAGGTCATCGGTGATCTCGGCCAGCTTTGGCGGCGGTGCCTGCCCGCCCGGTTTGGCCGCGGCGTTGACCAGAATGTCGAGACCGCCGAGCGCCGCGACCGTTCCCGTCACCAGCGCTCTGACCGAGCCGTCATCCTGAGTGTCGACGGTCAGTCCGACGACCTTGCGTCCGGTCTCCGCGGCCAGTTCACGCACGGCAATGTCCAGATCGGCGGCGTTGCGGGCGGCGACGACAAGATCCACGCCTTCCAGGGCCAGTTGCCGGGCGATGGCGCGGCCAATTCCCTTGCTGCCGCCAGTGACCAAGGCACGTTTACCATTCAGTTGCAGATCCATGGCCTATTCTCCTCGGCTTGTGTGGGCGGCTTCACCGCCGAAGCGGTAAAGCGACGATGGTGCCGCGACCTATGGGCGCGCGGTGGCCTTGTTGAGAAGCCATCGATGGCCGGATGCCCAATGGTGGAGTGGGCGGCGGTTTGTTGCGTCAGATCGCCAGAAGCTTGCGGACAGGGTCGACGATCGCGTCGTCCCCCGGCTCAGTGTCGGAGCCGTAACGGGCGACAACGACCCCCTTCTGATCGACCAGAAACTTCTCAAAATTCCAACTCACTTCGCTGGGCGAGGGCGCGGCGCCTTTCCCGGCCAGCCGGGCGAGCAGTGTGCTGTCCGGCTTGAAGACAGCCTTCGGCTGCGCCTCGATAAGCGCCTGATAAAGGGGATGCTTGTGTGGTCCTTTCACCGCGATCTTGGCGAACACCGGGAAGTCGACACCATAGGTAAGCCGGCAAAATTCCTGGATTTCGCCGTCCGTGCCAGGTTCCTGGCCGGCGAAGTCGTTGGCCGGAAAGCCGAGCACCACCAGGCCCTGATCACGATACGAGCGATAGAGCGCCTCCAGCCCATCATACTGCTTGGTGAAGCCGCATTTGGAGGCGACGTTGACGATCAGCAGGACCTTGTCGGCATATTCACCAAGGCTTGTGGCCGAGCCGTCGGCACGGTTGAACGGGATGTCATGGATCGAGGCTGTCATAGGTAAAATTCCCAACAGGCAAACATCGCCCGTACATTGGTCGCTTTGCCGTGCCCGTCAAGGAACGCTATTCTCCAGGACTAAATTGCTGGGCACCTTGAGCTATGCCCTTTATGTGTGGGCTGCCAGTACAAGTCGGGTCAGCGAGAGCGTGGGAGATATGAAATGAACCTTTCCGGCGTGAAAAATGAGCCTCGGCTCCTTTCGGAAATCGCCAGCTATCATGCGCATGTCTATTACGACGGCCAGAGTACCCGCCCAGATGCGGAGTGGCTGCGGGCGGCGATCGGCGAACGCTTTCTGGTTCGGCTTGGGAATTGGCATGACGCGAAGGTCGGGCCGCATGATCAACCGATGGTTCAGGTCTCATTCGCAAACGACGTTTTTGCCAGCCTCGTGCCATGGCTGATGCTCAACCATCGCGGTCTCAGCATTCTTGTTCATCCCAACACCACGAACCCGCGGCGAGACCATTTGATTGACCCGGTCTGGTTAGGAACACCGTTGCTCCTCCACGGTGAGAGCCTTCCCGAAGACCATGAGGCGGAGGAGGCATTGCTCCCGAATACCACCCCGACCATACAGGCATAGACATCGCCACCTCGGACCGCGGCAGCTCAGCTTGGATGGGCGGTGCGGCGAAGCCGCCGAAATCCTTATCCCGGCGGCATTTCCTGTTTCTCAGACGATGAAACGCACCGCGCGCTGGATATCGAAGAAATCCGCGGCCTTGAAGCGGAGCGTGCGCGCCGCCACGTGCTCGACGCCCGGATACCAACTGCCCCGATAGGCTTCGATCGGCGTGGTGTACTCGACCACCAGCTCGAAACGGTCGGCCAGCCGGGGCAGGCAGGCCGACAGGTCGCGCGACAGCGCCGCTTCAACCCCGTTGCGGATCGCCTTGACCGAGGCTCCAGGCGTCAGCGACGAGGTTGCCGGGCCAAAGCCCTCGCTGGTCGCCACCGTGCCTATGGCCGGCACCAGCACCTTCGCTTCGGCGCACATGCCGGCATCGCCACTGAGGAACACCGAAGGCACGCGATAGCGCGCCGCGCAGAGCGCGTTCAGCGTATATTCCGAGGCGACCTCGCCGTTGATCAGCAGCCGCGACACGGTGCCGGTCAAGGTGTGCGCCAGCGGGTTGGTGTCTGTCCCCGCCTTGTTGTGGTAGCCGGTGTAGAGTGCGGCGGCGAAGCTGTCATCTATGCCGAACATCATCATGTCGGGATGGCCGCTCCAGCCGCGCACGATACGGACATAGTCCGGCAGTTTTGACAAGATGAGGTTGCGCGCGGTCGAGTGCGCGTCCTTCACCACCACTTCGGTGGCGCCAGCCGCCCTCGCGCCCTCGCAGGCCGCGACCAGTTCGTCGGTCATGTATTCGCGAAACTCGGCATAGTCGGGATTGCCCTTCTTGGCCTCGTCCCAATTGGTGATGCCGGCCGTGCCTTCGATATCGGCGCTGATGAATACCTTCATTGTCTGTCCTCCCTGGATGTTAAAGAAGCCCGGTCATCGACCTCGACCGCCGGTCGATCTGCCCGGGCGAATGCTTTGAAGACACCGTCAGCCGCCCGCTTTTGCGGTGGGCCGGCGCTCGAGGAACATCGGGCCAACCCGGATGCCGCGCCGGCCGTGATCGTCGACGGCGTCGAGTTCGAGGATTTCCTCTTCGTAGAGCAGGCCATGCATTCGATAACGCCCGGCGTCCACCGGCTCGCAGCTATGCGTGCAGAAATACTCGATCAGGCATTTCAACTCGCCATGGCTGCAGCTCAGATAGGTGATGTTGAAGTCCGGGCCGTATTCGCCGAGATGCGGCGCGATCCCGGTCGGCACTGACTCTGTGGGCAGTGCCTCAATGCGTGACCAGTTCGCCCTCTTCCACACCAGCGCGCCGGGAGCGGGGAATGACAGCTTCATGTGTGGATATTCGGCGTCGCGTCCATAGATGCGCCCGTCAATGGTGAAATCGGGACCGGCGATGGGGCGGATCTGCAACGGCACGCCTTCGCCCATCAGATAGAGCTTGCCGCCCTTGGCCTTGACCTCGACGACCTCGCCGGAAGTTTCGTGCCGGTAGTGGCCGGGCAGCGCGGCAAGCTGGTCGACGGCGACAGCCGGCAGGCTCTGCCGCCGCGACGGTAGCGTGCCCATGCGGCGTTCGGCCAGCGCGATGCGCAGCCCCTCGACACCAAGCCGCGCACCGATCTGGTTGGAGAAGTCCAGCGTCGAGAAGATCAGCACGCCGACGCCGGCGGCCGGCAGCAGGATCATCTGCGAGGCGTAGCCATAGACCGCACCGCCATGGCCAACGGACGTCCAGCCATCGACATCGCCGACGCCGAAGCAAAGGCCGTAGGTGTTCGCCACTCTTTCAGCGGCGGGACGCCTGCCGATAGGCACCCACATCTCGCGCAGCGAAGCGGGCGATGCGATCGCCCGGCCATCCGGTGCGAAGCCGCCGCGCAGCAGGCACTGGGCATAACGTGCCATGTCGCCAATGGTGGAATAGATGTTGCCGGCCGGCGGGCCGCCAAGGTCGAACACGGGCGCGGGACTGTCGCCGTCCAGCGTCCACATGTCGGCGGGCGCTAGGCGCTCGGCGATCCCGGGCGCCAGGCCTGATGAGGTCTGGTCCATGCCAAGCGGCTTCAGGATATTCTCGGTGACGTATTCGGCATAGCTCTTGCCCGTCACCGTTTCGATAACCCTGCCGGCCGCGGCGATGCCGGCATTGGAGTAATGCATCTCGCCCAGGCTCGGATCCTGTTTCAGCGTCGAGCTGGCGAGCTCGGCGACGGTATCGGCCAGTGGCGGACGCGCCGCGTCCAGATAGTGGCCGCTCTTGGGCTCGCGCACCAGGCCGGCGGTGTGGCTCAGCAGTTTGCGCAGGCTGATCTGTGAGCCATGCGGGCCGCCCTCTCGCCCGGCGAACGGGTTGATCGGCTTGAAGCCGGGCAGGTATTCGGAAACGTCGACATCGAGATCGACGAGCTCTTTTTCGGCAAGCTGCATGATCGACAAGGCGGTGAATGTCTTGGTGATCGAGCCAATCCGGAAACAGGTGTCGTCACCCATGGCGAAGCTGCGGTCATGGCGCTGGATATGGCCGGCCGCCATCAGCCCGTCGTGGTCGACAAGGCCATAGGAGATGGAGGGGATCGCCTTGTCCTCGACCTGCTGCCGGATCAAATCCTCGAACAGCTCGACAGCGGCGGCGGAAAGTCTGCTCATCGGTGGTCTCCTCGCAAAATCAATCGGAAGCAATCAACAGGGCATCGCCGCGAGAAGCTTCAGAAGAAGGTCTTCATGGCTTCGATCACCGTGTAGTCGTCGTCGACGAGGTAGATGATCTGCCACTTGTCGAACGTTGTGCATGGATGGGAAATGCCGAGCCCGACACGATCGCCGACCGCAAGCGGCAGATCGGCGGGGAAGCGCATGTAGGCGTGCTGATCGTTGAGGTTGACGATCTCGCACCCTGGCGGCAAGTCCTGCGGGGGGGCGCCCGCGCGTGACAGGAGCAGCGGCACCGGAAATCCCGAATCCGTGCCGCAGTCGCGCCGGCCCGCGGTCAGCAGGGCAAGCCCGGGCTCAGGAATCGATTGTACATAGGTCCAGATTTCAAGCGCCCGGCGCAGGCCGTCCTGTTCGCCGGTCTTGGCCTGCAGGCGCTGGTGTGCGCTCTGATAGAGCCCGGAATCGTGTGTGACGTAACAGCCGCTTCTCGTCACCACGCGGGCGCCGCAGTTCGCCAGCCTGTCGATGACGATATCGTAGTAGGAAGAGCCGCCGGCCGTGACCAGCGGCGCGTCGCTCTCGAACAGGCCTTCACCCACGCAAAGGCCAAAGAGTGCGGCGATTTCATCCATGAAACCCCCGACTGCCTGCTCGGGTGACCCGTTCTCGGTTTTGATCAGACCTTCGAAAGCCTCGATCCCGACAAGGCGAAGCCCCGGGGTGGCGCGTATCTGCCTGGCGATGGCGAGGGCGATATCATTGGTCCGACATCCGGTACGGCCGCCCGGGTAGCCGCGTTCGAGGAGCAGTTGCAGCGGGCGCTCAAGCTGGTTGCGCCGCATCGCTTCTGCTGCCGCCTCGATGCCGGCTGCGCTGTCGACGATCATCATGAAGTCGAGGTCGGGTTCCCCGACCATGGCGGCGATCGCGTCGAGCTCCGATCGTCCGACCGCCTGATTGGCAAGGATGATCCGCTCCGCGCCGAAGCCGCGGCAGACCCGCATCTGCTGGACCGTCGCGACAGTCACGCCCCAGGCGCCATCGGCGATCTGGCGGGCAATGATCTGCGGGCACATTGTCGTCTTGACGTGCGGGGCAATCAGCGCGCCACGCTCGGCCACGAAGCGCTGCATCCAGCGCGAATTGTGGGCCAGCGCGTCGGCACGGATGATCGCTGCCGGCAGCGGCAGGTCGCCGGAAAGCAAATTC
The DNA here is from genome assembly GCF_020616515.1 of Mesorhizobium sp. PAMC28654. Classification (GTDB taxonomy): domain Bacteria; phylum Pseudomonadota; class Alphaproteobacteria; order Rhizobiales; family Rhizobiaceae; genus Mesorhizobium. Next base: position 2,684,023 of record NZ_CP085135.1, on the reverse strand, counting down.
CAGCCCTGGCTGGCGACATCGGCGAGCCTGAGCGTTGCGCCGAACGGAATGCCCTTGATGCTGTCGTCCAGGACGACCGACGCCAGCGCGTCAAGGTTGAAGGCCATTGGATGATCTCCCCCAGATCAGAATTATGTGGTGGCATATACAGCGGCGCCAATCCCGGCGCGAGCGGGCGACACCGTATCGGGATCGAAACCGGCTTCGAGGATCTCGTCGGCAATGGGTCTGCGGTGGGCCAGTGCGGCGACCACTTTCGCCAGCGCCGGGGCGGTCTGGATGCCATAGCCGCCCTGGCCAGCCAACCAGAAGAAGTCCTCGCAATGCGGGTCGAAGCCAACCACCGGACTACGGTCGGCGGCGAAGGTGCGCAGGCCCGCCCATCGGCGCGAAATCGAACGCACCGGCAGGTCGGCCGCTTGCTGGATGCGGTCGATGGCGACGGCAATGTCAAACTCATCGGCCTGCGCATCACAAGGAGCGCTTGGCGTTTCGTCCGCCGGCGAGGCCAGAAGCCGCCCGGCATCGGGTTTGAAATAGAACTCCTCATCGACGTCGATCACATGCGGCCAGGACGAAGCGTCAACGCCATCGGGCAGGTCCAGCATCATGGCGGTACGCCGCAGTGGCGTCAGTCCGGCCGTTGCAACACCGGCCATGGCCGCGATGGTGTCGGCCCACGCGCCGGCGGCATTGACGATAGTTCTGGCCTCGAATTGCTCCTTGGCCGTGGTGATCCGCCAGCCGGAGGAACCCCGATCGATATCGAGGACTTCGGCGGAGACCGCGATGCGGGCGCCCCGGGCGCGCACGCCGCGCAGATAACCTTGATGCAGGGCGTGGACGTCGATGTCCATCGAGGTCTCGTCGAGTAGGGCCTGCGCCACATAGTCGGCGCGCATGATCGGCACGCGCTCGCGCACGGCGTCGGTGCTGAGAACCCGCGACGGCTTTCCGCCCGTCCGCGCGAATATCTCGGCCAGATGTGCGATGCTTGCTTCCTGATCGGCACGCGCGATGAAAAGCACATGGCGCGGCGTCAGCAGAGGGTGGTCGGCAAAGCCGGCCGGTGGCGCCTCGTACGGACCGCGACTGGCCCTCGTCAGCGACCGGATGGTGGCGTTGCCGTAGGTTTCAGAAAAGAGCGCGGCCGAGCGGCCCGTCGTGTGATAGCCGCAATGCTCCTCTCGCTCGAGAAGCAGGACGCTCGCCCCATCGGCCAGCTCATAGGCAGCGGAGGCGCCCGCCATGCCGCCGCCGATCACAACAAAGTCGAACATCATTCACCCGATACTGATTGATCTCATCAGAAACTTATTTTTCCTATAGATCAAGCAGTTTTCCATATCGCGCAAAAAATTAGAGTGTACTATCGTTAGTGACCTGAAATGCGGGATGCGGCAACGAATATGACGGATCAGAAAGCCAGCCTGGGCGATTTCCTGCGGGAAATCCGCACGCGCAATCACTGGACCTTGTCGCAAGTCAGCGCGATGACAGGGCTCGCCATATCTACGTTGTCCAAGGTTGAAAACAACCAGATGTCGTTGACCTACGACCGCATTGTTCAGTTGGCGGAAGGGTTGAAGGTCGACATTGTCGAGTTGTTCGGGACCCGTGCCACGGAAGCCAGCCCGAGTCCGTTGGGACGCCGCACGATCAGCAGGGCCGGCGAAGGCCGCTCCATCAAGACCAAGAACTACGACTACCTCTATTTGTGCACCGACATCTCGAAAAAATCGATCGTCCCGATGTTCGGCGTGGCGCACGCCCGCACGATGGAAGAATTCGGCCCTTTCATTCGCCATGTCGGCGAAGAATATACTTATGTGGTCGAAGGCGAGCTGCAACTTCACACCGAGCACTATGAGCCTGTGACCTTGAAGGTCGGGGATTCCGTCTATTTCGACGCAACCATGGGGCATGCCTATGTGACGGTCAGCGAGAAGCCGGCACGCTTTGTCTGTATCTGCTCCACGACCGAGAAAGACCTGATCGATGCGATCGGCTCATCCGCGATCGAGGAAAGCGCCATTTCAAAATTGGCGCCACGCGCCAAGGTCGAGCAAGTGGCGCGTACGATAAGAAAATAAGTTGCGCTTCGGAAAATCGTTGCCTAATCTGATCGTGCGGACAAATTGCCGGAAACAGGCGTCGTTCGAGTCCACCGAACCTCAGAGGGTAGAGAGATGGTTTTCGCGCACTGGAAGAAGCTGGGCCTTGCCCTTTTAGTCACCTCATCGCTCACGCAAGCGGCTTGGGCCGCGTCGGATGTGCTGGTTCTCAGCCGGGCGGAGGATGCGCCGACCGCGGACCCCGGTGTCGAGATCAGCAACAGCGGCTATACCTTCATCTATGCCGCCTATGAGCACCTTGTGGCCTACAAGGGCGCCACCACCGACGTCGTTCCCGAGCTTGCCGAAAGCTGGTCCGTCGACGATACCAATACTGTCTGGACCTTCAAGCTGGCCAAGGGCCACAAATTCGATGACGGCACGGATGTCGATGCGGCGGCCGTCAAGTTCAGCTTCGACCGGGCGTTGAAACTCAAGGCCGGTCCTTCCGATGCCTTTCCCGTGCTGAAGGAAGTTCAGGTCGTCGATCCCAGCACGGTCAAGTTCATCCTGTCGTCGCAGTTCGCGCCGTTCCTTTCGACCATGGCCGTCTCCGGTGCCGCCATCATCAATCCCAAGGTGATGGAGCACGAAAAAGATGGCGACATGGCCAAGGCCTGGCTGGCCGAGCACACCGCCGGTAGCGGCGCCTACAAGATCACCAGCTGGGAACGCAACCAGAGCGTCGTGCTCGATCGCAATGAGCACTACAGTGGCCCAACTCCGGCCCTGAAGCAGATCGTGGTGCGCACCGTAGGAGAGATCTCGGCGCGCCGCCTGCAACTCGTCAACGGCGATGCCGACATCATCGAACAGGTTCCGGTCGACCAGGCCGCCGCGCTGAAAAGCGACAGCAACATCGTTGTCGAGAGCAATCCGAGCCTCTACGTCAACTACATCTATATGAACAACAAGCGGCCGCCGCTCGACGATGTGCGCGTGCGCCAGGCAATCTCCTACGCGGTGGACTACAAGGGCATCGTCGACGGCATCATGCAGGGCCAGGCCGAGCAGATGCGCGGCGCCGTTCCGGATGGCATGTGGGGGCATGACCCCAAAGGCTTCCAGTACAGCTACGATGTCGAGAAGGCCAAGGCGCTGTTGAAGGAATCCGGCAAGTCCGACATCCACCTCACTTACACATTCTCGCAGGCCGACACGGCCTGGGAACCGGTAGGCCTCGCCTTGCAAGCCAATCTGGCCGACATCGGCATCAAGCTCGACCTGCAGGCCGTTGCCGACACCACCAAACGCGAAATGGCGGCGAGCGGCAATTACGACCTGGCGCCAGGTGCATGGACGCCCGATTTCGCCGACCCCTACATGTTCATGAACTACTGGTTCGATCCGGACCGGATGGGCGGCCCGGGCAACCGCGCCTTCTACAACAATCCCAAGGTCGCCGGCCTTGTTCGCGAGGCCGCAAGCATCATCGACCAGCCAAAGCGCGAGCAGCTCTATCTCGAGGCACAGAAGCTATCGACTGAAGATGCGCCCTACCTCTACCTGATGCAGAAGAATGACATCTTCGCGCGCCGCGCGGTGGTCAAGGGCTACGTCTACAACCCGATGCTGATCCAGGTCTACAACTTCGCCACCATGTCGAAGTCGGAATGACCGCGCGCGACGGGGCGCCATTGGCGCTCCCGTTCGTCGCACATATGGAATCTGACATTTTAGGCATCCCTGCCTTGCGCAGCGCTGCAACGCCAGATGCCTTCCGGTCGGTTGCCGGAAGCGTCTGGCCGTGTAGTCTCGAAGATAACTTGAGTCCGGGAAGCGTCGAATAATGTCTGACGATCGGTGAGGCGCAACGCCTTGCCGGTCGCCAAGTTCCGTAGGGATAAAGAGAAGCCCGCAGCGCCACGAGGACCGGCCTCACATGACGATCATGCGCATTATCATTCCCCGCTTCGTGATGCTGTTCTTCGTCGTCTTCGGCGTCGCTGTCATCACCTTCATCATTTCCCACCTGATCCCAGGCGACCCAGCCCGGATGATCGCTGGCGACAGGGCAAGCGCCGAGACGCTGATGAGTGTGCGGCGTGACCTCGGGCTCGACCGGCCGGTGTGGGACCAGTTCACCATCTACGTCAGCAACCTGCTGCATGGCGACCTCGGCACCTCGCTGCGCACGCGGCGCTCGGTTGCCGGCGACATCGCCACCTTCCTACCGGCAACGATGGAGCTCGGCGCCATCTCCCTGATCCTGGCGATCGTGATCGGCATTCCGCTTGGCGTTGCGTCCGCCATCTACAAGGACGGGCCGATCGATCAGGTGGCGCGCACCATCTCGGTCTGCGGCATCTCGATGCCGGTGTTCTGGTTCGCGCTGGTTCTGGTGCTGCTGTTCTACGCCAAGCTGCACATACTGCCCGGCAGCGGGCGCATCGACATGGGCATCGCGCTCCCAACGCGCGTCACCGGCTTCTTCCTGATCGATTCCCTGCTTGAGGGTCGCATGGACGCGTTCTGGAGCTCGGTGCGGCATCTCATCTTGCCCTCCTTCGTGCTCGCCTTCGCCAATCTCGGTGTCATCACGCGCCAGATCCGGGCATCGATGCTGGACGTGCTTCAGGAGGACTACATCCGGACCGCGCGCGCCAGCGGCCTGCGTCGCCGGGTCATCATCTTCAACCATGCCTTGCGCAACGCCTTGATCCCGTCGATCACCTTGCTTGGCCTGGCGCTGGGCGACCTTCTATACGGTGCGGTGCTGACCGAAACCGTGTTCGCCTGGCCGGGCATGGGCACCTATGTCGTCACCTCGATCCAGACGCTGGATTTTCCCGCGATCATGGGATTCACCGTGGTTGCATCGATCGGCTATGTCCTCATCAACCTGATCGTCGACATCGCCTACATGTTCGCCGATCCGCAGATCCGGGAGATCGGATGATGAGTGTGACCTCTCCCGCGATACAGGCCGTCCCAGCCGCTTCCGGCTGGAAATCGCGGCTGCATTTTCTCTGGTATCTGTCACGCCGCAGCCCCCTGACGCTGGTTGGCGCGGCGATCATCGTCATGGTCATCATCATGATTGTCGCAGCACCCCTGATCGCGCCCTACAATCCCGACAAGCTGATGCTGTCGGCGCGTCTGCAACCGCCGAGCGCGCAGCACTGGTTCGGCACCGACGAGGTGGGTCGCGACCTGTTTTCACGCATCATCTTCGGCTCGCGTGCCTCCTGCGTCGCGGCGTTCATGATCGTCCTGATATCGGTTGGTGTCGGCGTGGTGATCGGATGCATGTCCGCCATATTGGGCGGCCGCATCGATACCGCGATCATGCGGCTGATGGACGTCATCATGGCGCTGCCGGCGCTGGTCCTGGCCATGGCGCTCGCGGCGGCACTTGGGCCAAGCCTGGTCAACTCGATGCTGGCCGTGGCGCTGGTGCGCATCCCCGCCTATGTGCGGCTGGCGCGCGGGCAGACGCTGTCGTTGCGGGAGCGCGTCTTCGTCAAGGCGGCGCGTACCTTCGGCGCTTCGCCGCTCTACATCCTGCGCTGGCATGTCCTGCCCAACGCGCTGTCGCCGATCATCGTGCAGGCAACGCTTGACCTCGGCGGCATCGTGTTGATCGCTGCCGCCTTGAGCTTCATCGGGCTGGGCGCACAGCCGCCGACGTCCGAATGGGGCGCGCTGGTCAGCACCGGCCGCAACTACATCCTCGACCAGTGGTGGTACTGCACCTTTCCCGGCCTTGCCATCCTGATCACCGCGATGGGCTGCAACCTGCTGGGCGACGGCATTCGCGACATGCTCGATCCACGGTTGGGAGGACGGTGATGGCGGCGGCATCCGGAATACTGAAGTCTGCCGGGCAAAAACCCGCAGCGTTGAGCATCGAAGGCCTGTCGCTGGAATTCCCCACCTATGCCGGCGCCATCAAGGCGCTCGACGACGTGACGATCGAGATCGGCACCTCCGAGATCGTCGGCCTTGTCGGCGAGTCCGGATGCGGCAAGTCGGTGACCACGATGGCGGCGACACGGCTCCTGCCGGAAGGCCGCTACCGCGTCACATCAGGCAGCATCCGCCTGTTTGGCCGCGATCCGTTCGCGATGGGCGAAACCGAGCTCCAGGATGTCAGGGGCAAGCTGGTCTCGACCATCTTCCAGGAGCCGATGAACGCGCTCAACCCGACCATCCGCATCGGCAAGCAACTGGTCGGCGTCATCCGGCGGCATGAGGCGGTCAGTGAGGCAGAGGCCGAGCGCACGGCGCGCGGCATCCTCAAGGACATGCTGATCGCCGAACCCGACCGGATCATGAAGGCCTATCCGTTCGAGCTGTCGGGCGGCATGCGCCAGCGCGTGCTCATCGCCATGGCGTTCTCGTGCAACCCCGGCCTGATCATTGCCGACGAACCGACGACGGCGCTGGATGTGACTGTGCAGGCCGTGATCCTGCGGCTGATCCTCGACCGCGCCAAGCGAACCGGCACCTCGGTCGTCTTCATCTCGCACAACATCGCTGTTGTCTCGCAGCTCTGCGACCGGCTCTACGTCATGTATGCCGGCCGCATCGTCGAGTCCGGTCCGACGCGGGCGGTGCTGGAAGCGCCGCAGCATCCCTATACGCAAGCGCTGCTGCGCTGCCTGCCGGAACGCGTGGAGCCGAAAGCGGAGCTTGAGGCCATCCCCGGAACCGTGCCCAACCTGCTTGATCCGCCGCAGGGCTGTTTCTACCGGCCACGCTGTCCCGAAGCCAACGACCAGTGCCTGGCAAAACCTCCGTCCGTGGCGACCGCTCCCGGTCATCTCGTCGCCTGCTGGCGGCGCGGCACAATCCAACCATCGAGCATCATGAGCGAGGCCACGCAATGACGACCGCGCCTCTTCTCAGCGTCGAGGACCTTACCGTCAACTTTCCCATTCCCGGAGGCTGGTTCGGCCGGGCCACCTCGCATGTTCATGCCGTCAACAAGGTTGACCTTGCGATCCGCCCGGGGGAAAGCCTCGGCATTGTCGGTGAATCCGGCTGCGGCAAGAGCACGCTCGTCCAGGCGATCATCGGCCTTGTCGAGCGGAGCTCGGGCAAGGTGCTGATCGACGGCCAGGATTTTCACGACGCGCGCGGCAAGCGCAAACGTGAAATCCGCCAGCAGATGCAGATCGTGTTCCAGGACCCGCAATCCTCGCTCGATCCTCGCCTGCCGGTGTGGCGACTGATCACCGAGCCGCTGCATGTGCGCGGCGGAATGTCGAAGGCTGCGTTGCGGGCTCGCGCCGCCGAACTTGCCGCTTCCGTCGGCCTGCGGCCGGAGCACCTCGACCGGCGGCCGCATGAATTCTCCGGCGGCCAGCGGCAGCGCATCGCCGTTGCGCGGGCGATCAGCACCGATCCGGATCTGTTGATCCTGGACGAGCCGACATCCGCGCTGGACGTCTCCGTGCAGGCTCAGATCATCAACCTGCTGCTGAAACTTCAGCGCGAGCTGGGCCTCGCCTATCTGATGATCTCGCACGACGTCTCGCTCGTGCGCCACTTCTGCGATCGCGTGGCGGTGATGTATCTGGGCCAGATTGTCGAGGCCGGACCTGCCGTGCAGGTGCTCGATTCACCCGCGCATCCCTACACCAGGACCTTGCTGGCCACGGTTCCGAGCCTCAAGCACCCGCTGCCCGAGCTTGCAGCGACCCGTGTCGGCGAGCTTCCCAACAACCGCATCTTGCCGACCGGCTGCTACTACCGCGACCGCTGCTCCTTCGCCGCCGCCGGCTGTGACCGTCCGCAGTCGCTCATCGAATTCGGCGATCCTGCCGGGACTGCCACGACACCAAAGCCGGACAAGGTGGCATGGCCGCGCTCGGTGCGCTGTCACCGCGCGCAGGCGGGTGATATCTGAAAGCGGATGGTGGGTGGGCGCGCGAGGGCGATCTATCTACACGGCACACGCGCCGCAAACGCTGAATCCTGGCGCTGATTACAGCGCCAATTCCGCGAACGGTTCCGCGACCTTCGGCCAGTATGGCTGCCGCAGCTTGGTGTATGCCAGATCGCGGAAATTGGGCTGCAGCGCTCCGGGGGCGGCCACATAGAGGATGTCCTTGGCGATTGGCTCGAAACCGGCCCGAAAATGGTTGCTCGACTTGACGATCACGATCTTGCGGGTGGCGGGATCAAGACCAAGCGCGGTCATGCATTCGGGGTGAAAGGTTTGCGTGCGCACGCTGTTGATCACCAGATCGATACCGTCGGCGCTCACCCAGGCGGCATCGCCGATCGGCAGCGGCACCACGCCAAAGCGTTGGGTAACGCCTGAAGCGATGCGGCGCACGGTGACATTGAGGTCGATCGGTTCGCCCGATGCCGCCCCGATCTTGCCGCCGATCCGAAGCGGCAACGTCGCGCCTTCGCCGGCGGCCTGGCACAGCCGCACCGCGATCGGATCCCAGTACAGGCAGCTGGCGACGCCGCGTATGCCGCGCTCGATGACGCGACGAATGACGAAGGTGGAGTCGCCCGGAGCGCCGCCGCCCGCATTGTCCGAAACGTCGGCCAGCACGACCGGGCCGCCCTCGATCGCCATCGCGCGGTCAAGCGCGTCGTCGATGCTGAGATGATGGGGTTCCAACGCTTCGCGCAGGGCGAAAATCTCGCGGCCGAAGGCGGAGGCGACTTGATGCGCCTTGCCCGCGTCGCGATCGGCGACGACCAGCATCTTGGCGCCGACATCCGCGACATCGCCCCACGGAAAGCCGTGGCCGAACGACACCGAAAGGATGCCGTCGCGGCCTTGGCTCGCCTTCATCCGGTCGACCAGTCCGCGCAAGGGCTGTTGATGGGGCCTGAAAGTGCCGATCATGCGGCAATCGAACAGCGCCATCACCGGGCGGATCTCTCCCGCCAGCACCTTGACCATCAGCTCGAACAGATGGCCTGCGCGCTCCTCGATGTCGGTATGGGGATATTCCATGTAGGCGACGATCATGGTGGCGTTTTCGACCATACGATCAGTCAGATGGCAGTGCAGGTCGAGTTCCGCGCCAACCGGGATATCGGGTCCGACCAGCGCCCGGACGTGGGCTAGCAGATCGCCTTCGACATCATCGTAGCCCTCGGCGACGCAAGCGCCGTGCAGGGCGAGAAGCACCCCATCGACCGGCATGGCGGCCTTGAGGTCGCGCAGGATTTCACCGCGGAAATCCTCGTAGACGGCGTGTCGTCGTGCCGCCGGGCTCAGCCACGGCGCACAGGCTTTCGACGACATTCCAGCCGCGTTCGCGCGCCGCATTGCGCCAGACAAAGAGTTGCGAAGAGCAGCAATTCAGCGGCTTCGTCGTCGCATCGCCATGGGCAATCTGGCCCTCGACAAAGGCGTGATGGCCGGTGCGTATCGGAGAAAACGTATTGGTTTCAGTATCCAGCCCGGCAATGAACAACTTCACGAAACCACCTCAGGCGCTGACTTGAAACGAGTTTTCCGATCCATAAAAATATGTTTATGTTCGGAAAGTCAACTGCGGAAACCTATGCCGACTGGCTATGATCCGAGGCTCCTGCCGTCAACGCTGTTGGACTATGGTCGCCCTCGCGGCGGGGCTCCCAGCCGCGGTCATGTCGCCTTGCCGACCGCCGCTTCCAGTTCCATCTCGCCCTCCGCGATGTCGTCGAACGAGGCGTAGTTCATGTTGTAGAGCCGGGCATAGAGGCCCTTTCTTTCCATCAACTGTTCATGGTTGCCGCTTTCGACGATCTCGCCGTTCTGCAGGACGATGATGCGGTCGGCGCCGCGGATGGTGGCCAGGCGGTGGGCGATGACCAGCCCCGTCCGGCCTTCCAGCAGCTTCACCAGTGCCTTCTGGATCAGCATCTCGGTGTAGGAATCGATGCTGGCGGTGGCTTCGTCAAGCACAAGGATCTTGGCGTCGGCCACCAGCGCCCGCGCGAAGCTGATCAGCTGGCGCTGGCCGAGCGAGAGATTGCCGCCGCGCTGCTCGAGTTCGGTATCGTAGCCATTGGGCAGTTGCTCGATGAAATCGTGCGCGCCGACGGCCTGCGCCGCGCGAACCACGTCCTCGCGGGTGGCTGATGTCTTGTGGTAGCGGATGTTCTCCAGCACCGAGCCGGAGAACAGGAACGGCTCCTGCAAGACCATGGCCACCTGGTCGCCAAGCGAGTCCTGCGTCAGGTCACGCACATCATGGCCGCCGACCAGAACCTCACCCGACCAGACATCGTAGAAGCGGTGCACCAGCGCCATGGAACTGGACTTGCCCGATCCGGTCGGGCCGACCAGCGCCACGGTCTCACCCGGATTGACGCGGAAGGAGATGTTCTTCAGCACCGGCTGGTTCTGCCGGTAGCCGAAAGTGACGTTCCTGAACTCGACCGAGCCGTCCATGTCCCGCGACAGCGCGATGGCCTCGTCCTTGTCGCTGACGTCGACGGGCACGTCGAGCACTTCGGAAATGCGCTGGCCCGAGGCCATGGCGCGCTGCATCACGCTGTATTGCATGGTGAGCGAGCGGATCGGGTCGAAGAAGCGCTGGATGTAGAACAGGAACGCCACCATGACGCCGACGTCGAGGCTGTGCGACAGCACCATCGAACCGCCGACGACGATGACCGTCGCCATGGCGATGCCGGTCAGCGTATCGACGATCGGCACCATCACCTGGGCGTATTTCGCCGACCGCAGATGTGCATTGAGGTTGGCCAGCACTTTTTCGTCATAAAGGTCGAAATTGACGTGCTGGCGCTCCAGGCTCTGCACCGTGCGCACGCCATGGATGCCTTCGGCCAGCGCCCCGTTGGCGATTGAGTTTGTTTCGTGCGCGGCCATGAAGGCGACCTTGGCGCGCGGCAGCCAGAACAGGCGCACGATGAACAGCACCGGCATGGTCGACAGCGTCAGCAGCCCGAGCCGGAAATCCAGCCACAAAAGGACACTGACGATGCCGAACAACAGTACGATGTCGCCCACCGACATGACGGATGTCTCGAGGAATTCCTGCATCGAATTGACGTCGCCCTGCAGGCGCGACATCAGCCGGCCGACCTCGGTCTTGTCCATGAAGCTTAGGGACACGCGCTGCAGATGGCTGAACATGGCGCGGCGCAGGTCCGACAGCACATTCTCGGCCACCTTGCCGACGACGCTTTCCTGCACATGGCTGGCGGCATAGTTGATGAGGATGATCACCGTGAAGGCGCCGATCGCTGAGATCATCACCGACTGGTCGAGCCTGCCTTTCGTCATGCCATGGTCGATGGCGTAGCGGATGATCAGCGGGATCGCGAGCTGCGTCAGCGTGAACACCAGCACCGCGGCGACCGAGATCAGGATCTTGCCCTGATACGGCTTCACGAAGCTCCAGATACGCCTGACAATGCGCGGGTCGTAGGCTTTGCCAAAAACCTCTTCCTCGTCGCGATGCGAGCCGACGACAGCCTTTGTCGGCCGTCCGCTGGTGTCGTCCTTCTCGTCGTCGCTCTGTGTCGACATCACGCTGCTCCCACGGCTCGATCGTCGTCCGGACGAAGCTGCAGGTCGTAGAGCGCGCGATAGCATCCACCGAGCGCCAGCAGTTCTTCGTGCGTACCACGCTCGACGATCCGGCCGCCCTCGACGAACAGGATCTGGTCTGCATGCATCAGCGAGCTCAGCCGGTGCGAGATGATGAGCGTCACCCGATCCCTGGCGAAACGCTTCTGGCCGCCCTGATCCGCTGCTCGGTGCCGGCGTCGATTGCCGCGGTGGAATCGTCGAAGACCAGCACCGATGGCCGCAGCATCAGGCTGCGCGCTATCGTCAGGCGCTGCCGCTGGCCGCCGGAAAGGGACGCGCCGCGCTCGCCGACCACCGTGGTGTAGCCGGCGGGAAGTCCGATGATGTAGTTGTGCAGCTGGGCATACTCGGCGGCCTGTCCGATGCGGGTTTCGCGCGCCCAGGGATTGCCATAGGCGATGTTGTTCTCGATCGAGGTGGTGAACAGAAACGCATCCTGCTGCACGACGCCTACCGCCTTGCGCAGCGATCGCAGCGTGACCTTGCTGATGTCCTGGCCGTCGATGGTGATGGTGCCGGATGCCACGTCGTAGAAGCGCGGGATCAGATGCGCGATGGTCGACTTGCCGCTGCCTGGCGGGCCGACAATGCCGATGGTCTCGCCGGACCTCGCCTCGAAGGAAATGCCCGACAACGTCGGACGGTCGCCCGCGCCCGCATAGCGGAAGCCGACATTGTCGAAGCGCAGAACGCCATCGGTGATGACGAGATCCCTGGCGCCCGGCGCGTCCCTGATGTCGAGTTCGGCGTCGAGCAGCTCGAACAGCCGCGTGCCGCAGGTCGAGGCGCGCGCGAATGAATTGACCATCAGCCCGAGCTGGCGCACCGGCATCTGCAGGATGGTCATGAAGGTGAGGAACTGGGCCAATGTGCCGACGCTGATCTGACCGGCAATCACCTTCTGGCCACCGAACCACAGCACCAGGCCCATGGCGGCGAGGAACGAGAAGTTCATGGCGCCGGTGTTGCTGACGCGGATGTCGACGCGCTCATTGGCAAGGTCCAGCGCGTCCTGCTTGGCGCGGTCGAACTTTTCCAGCTCGTGCCGCTGCGCCGCGAAGGCACGCACGACACGAATGCCACCGAGATTCTCATCCATCACCCGGCTCAGCACCGACAATCGCTGCTGCAACGTGAGCCAGGTGCTGCGCAACTTGAGCTGGGTGACCGAGGATCGCCAGGCAACGAACGGCACGAAACTCAGGCTGAGCAGACCGAGCACGAGATCAATGCTGATCAGGAGGTAGGCGCCGACGCCGATCAGCACGCCGAGCAGAACCACGCGCAGGATGCCGGTGGAAAAAAACATGCGCACGCCATCGAGATCGAGCAACCCAAGCGTGATGAGATCGCCGGTATGGACCTTGTCATGGTAGGAAAAGCTCAGGCGCTGGATCTTTTCGTAGAAAGCCAGGCGCAGTTCATAGCCTGTCCGGTGGCCGACGGCTTCGCCATAATAGTTTTGCGCCATGGTGAAGAGACCGCGCAGGATGCTGACGACGAGCAGCGTCAGTGCCGTGTTCCACAACGCCTGCTCCGCCGCGGCACCGGCACCCGCGGCCATCACGCCCTGCGCCTGGTCGATGGCGCGTCCCAGCAGGCGCGGAATGAAAAGCTGCAGCGTCGCGGCGATGAAAGTCGAGACGAGGGTGATCGCGACCTGCCAGGGGTGGCGCAGCGTCATGCGCACGATACGCAGCAAGGTGCTGAGGCCCTTGCCCCAGGAGGCTTCCGCCACATGGGCAAACGATTTGCCGCGCTCCGTCGCGCTGCTGCTTGCTTGCGTATTCAAGGAAAATATCCAGACCCATCCGGGCATTAGCCCGGACGAATGAAGCAGACTCAGTTCAGATGCCGCGATGTTACGCGGGTCCGACTTGAGCGTTCAAGGGCCAATGCGGGGATCGCACTGTGCCTGGGGAAGCGATGCGCGGACCCAGCTGGATTACGGGGTGAGGCGGATCGTGTGTATGGAAAGGCACCTCGCAAACAAGCCGAGGCGCTTGATTGCGAGGTGCGGATAGATGGCCTGAAGGATCAACCCGCCATTGTTTGAGACGTGCCCAACCGGTCGAGCCTCATTGCCGCGATCAGGCCTGCTGTATGGCCGAGAGCTTCCAGCCCGAGCCATTCTGGCGCGTGAATGTCCACAACTCGGTCGTTTCAGTCGGATGGTCTCCATCGCCGTCGACGATCTTGCCGCTGGCTCGCTCGCGCGTCACGTCGCGGGACTCGTAGCGCAATGCGGCGGTGGCATAGTCGCGGTCGCCCTCGCGCCAGCTTTCCGCGACGTCGGCCTGCAGCAGGCTGACGTCCGTCACCTCGTTCTTGACACCGTTCTGGGCGTTGTCGGCCAGTTCCTCGGACAGGTAGGATACCATCTCGGGTGTCACCAACCGGCGCAGCGTGGCATGGTCTTCGCGCCCGAAAGCTTCCTGCACCTCAGTCAGCAATTGCTGGAAGCTGTCGAGGTCGGTCCGGCCTAGAGTGATTTCGTCCGAATCGGCCGGGGTGCTCCCACCCGAGCCGCCGCCAAAGCCGGGAATCGTGAAGGAAGGCGCATTCCCTGTGTCGCGCGGCGCGGCGCGGTTCTCAAATCCCGAAGCTCCGGCATTGCCGGCCCCGGCGAAGGCTGGTGCGGGTCCGCGCGCGGACTGCGAGCGGCGGAAGAAGCTAATGGCCAGCATGATCGCGCCGCCGATCAGCAGCGCCTGAAGCAGAAACCCGAACATGCCGGCGAGGCCGCCGAACCCTTGCCCCATCAGCAGTCCGATGATGCCGCCAAGCACCAGGCCGCGCACCATCGATCCGCCGAAGCCGCTCATGAAGCCTGGTCGCTGCGGGCTGGCCTGTGGCTGGCGGGCCGCATTGTTCGTCCCGGTGTTGGGCGTCATCGAGCGCTCGAGCGGAGCGGTCGGCGCCGGCGCGGTGTTCGTCGGCGGGGCGGCTTGGAACGTGCGCGTGCCTCGGCTGCCGAAGCTGCCGCCGCGCCGCGCTTCGGCATGATCGATCGCGACCATCGAAAAGGCCAGGAATAGTCTTGCAACCAGCGCGGCAAATCGGTTTGTTCTGGAAATCATGATCAGGCGGCCCTCCACGGCGGCGGTTTGGCAAGGTCTTGGTGACGCCGGTCCCGAGAGGGACCAGCGGTCTATGGGGGTCAGTCGAACAACTCTTCGAAGAATGACTTCTTCCGCTTCGGGTAGTGATGGCCCTGCGAGCGGGAATAGTCGTCATCACGGCCCCGGCCGTGCGGCTGCGGTTGGGAGTATGCGGGAGGTGCCTGCGGTGCGGGCGCTGCTTCCTTGCCTGCGCGCTCGATGATCTTGTCGAGTTCTCCTCGATCAAGCCAGATGCCACGGCACTGCGGGCAATAGTCGATTTCGATGCCTTGCCGTTCGCTCATCACGAGTGCGACGCGGCAGGTGGGGCAAGCCAAACCTAGGATAGATGATGTCATGCGGGATCTCCGACCGAATAAGGAATGAGCCCGATTGACCGAAAGGTATGAAATGGGGCCCGTTACTGCGGTCCGACATCACAATCGCCAATGGCGACAGTCAGAGGGGCCCGGCCCGCACCGCAGAGTTGGGAGCGCGGAGTGACGCTTTCAAGGGTCAAATTGGATTCAAGCAGTGAATTTGATTGCGAAGGGCCACGCGCCGCACGGCGTCTCGGTCCATCCCGCCAAAACCGTCGGGAAATGGCTACGCCAAAAAGCCGTCCGTGACCTCGATATTTACTTTTCGTTAACCATCGCTGGCTAGCCTTAACCAATCAGTAAGGAATCGCCCGCGTGACCTGCGCCACTCCCATCCAGAAGAAATCCATACGCTTTCGGGCGCGTTCGTTTGTGGCCTTCACGCTTACCCCCGAAGCGCCCTTGAGTGACTGGCTGCAGGACCTGGATCAGTGGATCGGCAACTCTCCCGGTTTCTTCGCCGGCCGCCCGGTCGTGCTTGATCTGAACATGCTGAAGCCGCAGGTGGGCGAGATTGAGGGCCTGATCGCCGAACTTGGCGAACGCGGCATACGCGTCTACGCGATCGAGGCCGATGGCGACACTGCTCTTGGCGCGGATCTGCCGCCTCGACTCACCGGGGCCAAGGAAGCCACGGGCGACGCGCTGCTCATGCAGCAGCCCGAGCAGAATGCGAAGGCTGCCGCGCAACCCAAGATCAACGAGCCGCAATCGCCGAGCTCACTGATGATCAAGTCGCCGATACGCTCCGGCCAGTCGATCATTCATCCGCATGGCGATGTGATCGTCCTCGGCTCCGTCGCATCCGGTTCCGAGATCATCGCGGGGGGATCCATCCATGTCTACGGCACGCTGCGTGGACGCGCATCCGCCGGGGCTCAGGGAAATGCCGGGGCTCGCATCTTCTGCCGGAAAAACGAAGCCGAACTTCTGTCTGTCGACGGCTGGTATTGTACGGCCGAGGAGATGGAGCCGGCTTCTCGCGGGCGGACGATACAGGCCTTTCTCGAAAACGACGTGCTGCGCATCGCAGCGTTCACCTGACAATCTCGCATCGCTCAAGCAACAATAACGGAGGCATTAAACATGGGCAAAGTAGTCGTGGTCACATCCGGCAAAGGAGGCGTCGGCAAGACCACCTCGACGGCCGCCCTTGGAGCGGCGGTCGCCAAGACCGGCAAAAAGGTGGCCCTGGTCGACTTCGATGTCGGCCTGCGCAATCTCGATCTGATCATGGGCGCCGAGCGGCGGGTCGTGTTCGATATCGTCAATGTCATCCAGGGAACGGCCAAGCTTTCGCAGGCACTGATCCGCGACAAGCGGGTCGAATCGCTGTTCCTGCTGCCGGCCTCGCAGACGCGCGACAAGGATGCCCTCACCGAGGAAGGCGTCGGCGAAGTGATCGACAAGTTGCGCTCGGTGTTCGACTATGTCTTCTGCGACAGTCCGGCCGGTATCGAGCGGGGCGCGCAACTGGCCATGCGCTTCGCCGACGAGGCGGTGATCGTGACCAACCCGGAAGTCAGTTCCGTCCGCGACTCCGATCGCATCATCGGCCTGCTCGACGCCAGGACGATGAAAGCGGAGCAGGGCGAGTCGATCGCGAAGCATGTTCTCGTCACCCGTTACGACGCGGCGCGCGCTTCGCGCGGCGAAATGCTCAGCATTGATGACGTCCTGGAAATCCTGTCCACGCCGCTGCTGGGCATCATTCCGGAGAGCCAGGACATCCTGCGCGCATCCAACATGGGCGCACCGGTCACGCTCAGCGAGACCATGAACTCCGCGGCACGCGCCTATATCGACGCGGCAAGGCGGCTTGAAGGCGAGGATTTCCCGGTCGTGGTGCCTTTCGAGCGGAAGGGCTTCCTCGATCGGCTGTTGGGTAGGAGGGCGGCATGATGCTTCTGGACCTCTTCAAGCGCCGCCGCAGCGCGCCGGTGGCGCGCGAGCGCTTGCAAGTCCTGCTGGCTTACGAACGCCGCAATCGCAACCAGCCCGATCTCGTCTCCGTGTTGCGCGAGGAGATCATGGCCGTCATTGCCAGGCACGTTCAGATCGACCAGGACTATCTGCAGGTGAGCATGGACCGCGGCGAGACAATGTCGACGCTGGAGATCGATATCCAGATCCCCAACAAGAGCACCGTTCTGGCCACCCAGTCCAAAGAGATGCCACTCCTGGCTTGACGGGCGGGTTGCCAGCAAACCCCCGGGGGCCGGAATTCAAACGGGCCTGCTGGGCAGACGGCCTTCGGAAACCATCCGAAGGCCGCTACAGCCGCGGGATTTCCGCGGCGCGTACAAATCCACGCATTCAGCAATTCTATTGGACGTCCGTTGTCGGGAATTGACTGGACCTCAAACCCGCAGGCGGAGCCTTGCTTGCGGCTTGAGCAATCTCCACATATCGCAATGCCGTTGCGGTGTTGCGCGCGCCCTCTCAGGGTTGGATGCAGGCTCTCCAGCGACACAGTCGCTTACCCATGACGCGGCGGAAAGAAGCAGCCAGGGAACGAGAGTCGACATTATCCGAGGATGTCACTATATAGCGGCGGCTTCGACCGCGCTCCTTGGGGATGCGCCCACGAAGCAGCTGTAAACGTGCTGTGTATTGTGACAACTATTGTGATGAAAATCGGCTTGAAAACCGGAAAAAGCAAATAGAAACAACGGCACGATGCTGGGCTTGATCCCGGCCAGCGGTAACAATCATCTCAACGATAGACGTGTTCCTTGAAACCTCGATTTCCTTCGGCTCTGTGGAGCTTGGATAACATCGGCTTGCCGGGCGACAGCGACTCGGCTGGAATGGCACCTGCATCCTTTTGCGGGTGTTCACGTTTATGATTACCAACCGGCATTGCCGCCAGGGAACAGCAGTATGAGTGAACACGCGATCGAATTCTTGCGGGGATGGATCGGCGAAAAGGTCCATTGCCAACCCTCGGCGATCAAGATCGAAAAGCAGGCTGAGACGCTGGCCAGGGAATGCGCCGCCAAGGCGGCCGAAGCCGGCATACCCCTGGAGGATATCCAGGAAGAGGTCGGCGACATCCAGGAACTGATCGCATCGCGCCTCGAAGAAGCCGCCGAGGCTGACCAGGGCCAGGAGTCTGCCAGCAAAGCCGCTGGATGACCCGACAGGGTTGACCCTATCTCGAGCGCGGGCCTATTCGGTCCGCGTCTTCGTTTCGAGCCCAATGCATGTCGCCCAAAAGTGCCTAGCGGTTTTGGGATAACGACATGCATAAAAACAAAGACTTTCAGCCAAACCTCTCGTTCGGCCCAAACCTCTTGTTCAGCCATGACTTCGGCAGGGCCGGCACGAAATTGCCGTCACGGCCGGTCATGTCTTCATCGGCGACCAGCGCATTGAGGATGGCTTCCTCGACGCTTTGAATCACGGCATCGAAGAACGGATCGATGTCGGTGTCGGGGATGAAGTCGGCGTTGGCGATATGGCCGGACGGCGCCAACGCCGCGCCGGGATTCGCGGTTGAGAAGGCTAGAAAGATATCACCCGAACTGTGGTAGCCGAAGCCGCCGGTCATGGCGACGCCGATGGGTACGCGGCGTGCCAGGCGCTTCATCTGGTGCGGCAGGAACGGCGCATCGGTGGCGATGATGGCGATGATCGAGCCTTTTTCGGCCCGTGGCGTGCCTTCGCGGATCGCCGGCTCTGTCAGGTCGAGCCCCACGCGCTCGCCGCGAATGGTGAAGTTGCGCCGCTTGCCGAAATTCGACTGCACGAACGCGCCGACCGTGTAGCTGCTGTCCTGCCATTTGACGACGCGCGAGGCGGTGCCTGACCCCGCCTTGAAGCCGAAGGTGATCATGCCGGTGCCGCCGCCGACGCTGCCTTCCTCGACGGCTCCGCCGGTAGCGCCATCGAGCGCGGCGGCCACGTCGTCGAACCCGAGATGATGGCCGTTGATGTCGTTCAAAAACCCGTCATAGGTTTCCGCGGCCACCGGCAGCCCCCAGGCGCTGTCGAGCGCGGCCGGCAGCACTTGGCTCATCCAGCGCAGTGTTCCGTCGCGTGAAACACCGCAGGAATGCGTGTTGGTGATGGTGATCGGGAAGTTGAAGGCGCCGGTTTCCTCGATGATGTGAGAGCCGGTCATCTCGCCGTTGCCGTTCTGGCCGAAAATGCCGGCGAAGACCGGCGTGGCTAGTTTTTCGAGCGGCCGGGGCAGGATGGCGGTCACGCCGGTGCGCACCGGTCCCTTGCCGACGACGAGCGGGCCGTCGCCCTCGATCAGCGTCGAATAGCCGACCGAAACACCGGGCACGTCGGTGATGGCGTTGAATGGCCCGGGCGTCCCGTCAAAGCCGATGCCGAGGCTTCGAGCGCGCGGTTTGCCAGCAGGTGTTTTCAGATGATGCGGATTATCGGTCATGGGCGTACTCAGAAGAGGGAGCCTTGGCTGCCGGGTTCCTTGGCCTTGGCCGCCGGCTTCACAACTGGCTTTGGCCGCGCTGGGCCGCTGGTGGCAACCGCATCGGCGGTGCCGTCGGCAAACTCCAGCGAAAGCGCCATCCCTGACGCCACATCGGCGGCGTGCTTGATCACGGTGCCATCGGCGTCTTTCACCAAAGCGAAGCCACGCGCCAGCACGGCCTTGTGCGAAAGCGTGGTCAGCAGGCGTTCGGCCTGGGTCAGTTGTCCACGCAAGCGTTCGAGCCGCACGGAGATCACCCGGTCCTGGCGACGCGCCAGTGCCACCAGCGCATCGCCCTGCAGCTTTTGCCGTCTTTCGATCGGTGCCGGCGACAGCCGGGGCGCGCTACGCGAAAATCGCGCGCGCCGCTCGCGCACGATGGCGAAGAACGCAGCTTGCGCGCGGGCGAGGTCACGGCCGGTGAGCGTGCGGGCTTCATTGATGCGACGTGACAGGGTAGCCGGCGTCAACCGCTGCGCCGCGAGCCGCGCGCGCTTGCGGTCGACGCTGACGGACAGTGCCCGGCCGAGCCGGCTTGTCGCTTCGTCGAGGCGCCGGCGCGGCAGCGCCAGCAGTTGATCGGGCGAGGGCAGGGCACGCGCCGCCGCCCGCACCGCTTGCCGCTTGCGTTCGAAATTGCGCGCCACCGCCGCCTTGAGCCGCGCGCCAAGGCTGGCAAGCGTCGCTTCGAGATCCGCCCGTACCGGCACGGCGATTTCGGCGGCGCCCGTCGGTGTCGGCGCCCGCACGTCCGCGACAAGGTCGATCAGCGTCCAGTCCGTCTCGTGGCCAACCGCTGAAATCACCGGAATGTGGGAGGCAGCGACGGCGCGGGCCAGAGCCTCGTCGTTAAAACCCCAGAGGTCCTCGAGGCTGCCGCCACCGCGCGCCACGATCAACAGGTCCGGGCGCGCGATCACACCATCCCATGCCAGCGCGTTGAAGCCGTTGACGGCGGCGGTCACTTCCGCGCCGGCGGTTTCGCCCTGCACGCGCACCGGCCAGACCAGCACATGCAGTGGAAACCGGTCCTTGATCCTGTGGATGATGTCGCGGATGACGGCGCCCGTGGGAGAGGTGACCACGCCGATGACGCGCGGCATGAAGGGCAGCAACTGCTTGCGGCCGGTGTCGAACAGGCCCTCGGCCTGCAGCTTGCGCTTGCGCTCTCCAGCAGCGCCATCAGCGCGCCGGCACCAGCGGGTTCAAGGTTGTCGATGACGATCTGGTAGTTGGATTTGCCGGGATAGGTGGTGAGCTTGCCGGTGGCGATCACTTCCATCCCCTCTTCGGGGCGGAACTTCAGCCGGCTCATCGTGCCTTTCCACACAACGGCGTCGAGCCGTGCGCGATCATCCTTCAGCGCGAAATAGGCATGGCCTGAAGAATGCGGCCCGCGATAGCCGGAAATCTCGCCGCGCACCCGAACATTGCCGAAGACGTCCTCGACCGTGCGCTTCAGTGCGCCGGAAATCTCGCTCACCGTATATTCGGCGGCGTTTGTGCGTGATTCGGATGCTGCGTCGCTCATGGCCGATTGGCCCGTGCTTGACCGTCCGCGTCAAGACGCCTGTGTCTTCCGTCTCGCCCGTCTACCAGCCGGGCAGGATCTGGTTGGGCTTGGTGCGCTTCATTTTGCTGAAGGCCAGCGCCGCGAAGTCGAAGCTCCCCGTCTCCTCGCCGGTCGGCACGGAAATATTGTCGAGGCTTTCCGAGATATGGCGCGCCAGCGCATCGACGATCTCCGGCCGCGACGTCTGGCCGCGCATGATGCCGATGCGGCAATCGGGCAGGGCGCCAAAACCGTCGGCTTCGCCCAAAACGCGCATGCCGGGCCTGAGCGCGCATTCCGGCAGCACCGAGATCGCCAGGCCCGAGAGCACCGCGGCGGTGATGACGGTCGCCGAGAAACTGGTGAACAGGATGCGATAGTCGCGGTTCTGCCGGTCGAGCACATCGACGGCGGCGCGCCGCCAGATGCAATTCGGTCGGCCGAAGGCCATCGGCAGCGTTTCCTGCTCATGCGTTGCATGGTTGGTGGACGTGACCCACAGCAGCGGCTCGCGCCGCACCACTTCCGACTGGCCGCGCGTGTCGTTGTGCGTCACCAGTGCGAGGTCGAGATTGCCACGCTTGATATGCTCGACCAGCCCCGGCGTCGGTTCGCAGATGACGGTCAGTTCGACACGCGGGTTGGACCGCGTGAAGCGCGCCATGATCTCGGGCAGGAAACGGTCGGCATAGTCGTCGGGCGTGCCGATGCGGATGGTGCCTTCCAGCCGCCGGTCATCGAAGGCCGCCAGCGTTTCGCGGTTGAGATAGAGCAGCCGTCTTGCATAGGAGAGCAGCTTGTCGCCTTCCTCGGTCAGCCGGTTGGTGCGGCCGTCCTTCTCGAACAGCGGCTTGCCGATCCGCTCCTCCAGCCGGCGCATCTGCATGGACACCGCCGACTGGGTCCGGTGCACCTCTTCGGCCGCACGAGTGAAGCTGCCGGTGTCGGCAATCGAGATGAAGGTCTGCAACTGATCGAGATCGAGCGGCGCTTTCATCGGCATGATCCATCATTGTTGTTGATGCTAAAGATTAGAAACATTCGTTGGATTAATCAATCGCGCGATGGCAAATATGGATCATCCGCATGAAGGCATGTGAATCGAGACCGGAACGGCCGCTGTGACAAGCGCCGAACCCTTGGTTTCGCCAGTTCGAGTCTGAAGGAGACCGACATGACCACGTTCGATTTCGCCACCGAGACCTCGCGCATCACGTCGCGTCCGGCTGTAGCGACGCGTATGGTCAACACCGTCTCCAATTTCTACCGCGCGTGGAAAAATCGCCGTGCCTTCTATCGCCTTGGCGAGATGTCCGACGCTGAGCTCGCGGATATCGGCCTGACGCGGAGCGACCTTTATGTCGCCATCGATGTACCGTTTGGCAGCGATCCGACGGTGAGGCTTCGCTCCATCGCGGTCGAGCGTGCCGAGACCATCGAGGACCTCGCCCGCAAGGTCGCCTGACTAGGCTGATTGCCGAGTGTTTCGGTTGCCGTAAACCTTTTTGAGGCTCGACGCGACCAACAACCATCGCAGGCTCCCACTCCCTGCCGGTTTCCCCACCGGCCCGCCTGCGCGCTGCCCGGTCCTCCCAAGGACCGGGCTTTTCTTTTTGGAGGTGCCGGGCCGGTCTTACCGGCGATCCATTCCCTTCTTGAACTGATCGAAGATCGATTCGACTCCCTTCTGGTAGTCGTCGCGCTGCTGGGCGCCGGTCTCGAACATCTTGCCGAACAGATCGTCGAACGGGTTTCTCGGCCTGCCGCTCGGATTGGTCTGCGGCTGAGGCGCCTGGCGCTGCGGGGGCGCTTCCGGTTGCTGCGGCGCCGGCTGCGCGCCAGGAATGCCGAAGCCGCCGCCCGGCTTCAGCATGTCCTCGAAAATCTTCCCAAGCGGATTGTCGCCGTAAGGACTCTGCGTCTGTTGAGGTTGTGGTTGCTGCGCGCCGCCGAACATATCCTGCAACACCTTGCCGAGCGGATTGTCACCATAGGGATTCTGCGTCTGCTGCGGCGAGTTCCGCTGTGGCTGCGCGCCGCCACCGAACATGTCCTGCAGCACCTTGCCAAGCGGGTTGTCCATCGGGTTCTGAGGCGGCGGCGCCTGGCGCTGTTGCGGCGCCTGCATGCCTCCACCTTGCCGCATCATCTGCTCGATGATCTCGCCCAGCGGATTGCTGGCGGCGCCGAATCCTCCGGCGCCCTGCATCTGATTGGTGGTCTGCTTGAACAGCCCGCCCATCAACATCGTGGCGATTGCCGGGAGCATTTGCTGTAACACCTGCTGGCTGACACCGCTGGCCTGCGCGGCCTGGCTGGCAACGGCGCGCGACAGATCCTTCGAGCCGAACAAGTGCCCCAGAATGCCGTTGCCCTCGTCAACACCCTGCGGCGAGAAGGCCCGCGTCGCGTCCTCGAAATACTGGGCGTGCTGGCCGCTGGCCATCGCCGTCATGAAGGCGCCGAGGCCGTAAGGATCGGCCGTGTTGCGCTGCAGCCCCTGCGAAAAGGCAGGCAGCAAGGCGGCGACCGCCGATTGCGCCTGCTGTTGCGAAAGCCCGAATTGCCGGGCAAGCGCATCCATGCCGTTACCGTTCTGGGCCTGTGCCAGCATGTCGAACAAGGAAGGCATTGGTTTCTCCTCCGGAAATCCTCGTCGGAGAAACCTAGTTCCTTTCCACCGCCGATTGAAGCGGCTTTTGACAATCCATCGGCCGCGCCGACCCTGCAGGGTTAATAGGCATATTCCATGAATACCGGTTCGATCGAGCCGCCCCAGCGCGTGTGGTAGGCCGACAGCATCTCCTCGGCGCTGGTGGTGCCGCGCGCGACGACTTCGTCCAGCGTGTTGAGGAAAGAGGTTTCGTCATAGCCGTCGCGGTTTTTCCTGCCGCGATTCTTCAGTCCCGTGCGCGAGATAGCAAGCACGTCGCGGGCAATGTCGCGCAGCGTGGTGTTGCGGAAGGGCGCGGAAATGCCCAGTTCGGGCACGGCATTGCGCATCGCCAGCACTTCTTCATAAGTCCAGCTCGCGGTCAGCGCCTCGGCGGCATCAAGCGCGGCCTCGTCATAGAGCAAACCGACCCAGAAGGCCGGCAGCGCGCAGATGCGCCGCCACGGCCCGCCGTCGGCGCCGCGCATTTCCAGAAAACGCTTCAGCCGCACGTCCGGGAACAGCGTTGACAGATGGTTCGCCCAGTCGCCCATCGTCGGCAGTCCGTCCGGCACCTCGTTGCGCGCGGCCCCCGCCATGAACTGGCGGAAGGTGATGTGCGTCATGTCGTGATAGTGGCCGTCGCGGATGACGAAATACATTGGCACGTCGAGTGCCCATTCGACGTAGTCGGCAAAACCGAAATCGGGCGAGAAGCAGAATTCGAGCAGGCCCGAACGCCGGTTGTCTGTGTCGCGCCAGATATCGCCACGCCAGCTCTGCAGCCCATTCGGCCGGCTCTCGGTGAAGGGCGAGTTGGCAAACAGCGCCGTCGACAGCGGCTGCAGCCTCAGCGACACCTGCATCTTACGGCGCATGTCGGCTTCGCTCTCGAAATCGAGATTCACCTGGATCGTGCAGGTCCGGTACATCATGTCGAGGCCCTTGGTGCCGACCTTGGGCATGTAGCGCGTCATGATCTCGTAGCGCGATTTCGGCATTTTCGGCGTCTCGGCCAGCGACCATTTCGGGCTGCCGCCGAGGCCGAGGAAGCGAATGCCCATCGGCTCGGCGATCTCGCGCACCTGCGACAGATGAGCATTGCCCTCTCGGCAGGTCTGGTGGATCGTTTCCAGCGGTGCTCCGGACAGTTCGAACTGGCCGCCGGGCTCGAGCGAGATCGCGCCCTGGCCGGTCGGCTCGACCAGGCCGATGATGCGGCCGGCGTCCATGATCGGGTCCCAGCCAAGCTTTTGCTGCATGCCTTCGAGGATGGCGCGGATGCCGCGGTCGCCGCCATAGGGCACGGGCGCATTGCCGTCGACATAGAATGGAAACTTCTCGTGCTCGGTACCGATGCGCCATTTGTCGCGCGGTTTGTTGCCTTCGGCCAGGTGCTCGACGAGTTCGTCGATGCCTTCGATCGGCGTGAAATCAGTTGTGTCGCGCGCCATGAGAAGCCCTCTTAGCGCAGGATTCCGAAAATCGACCTCGATCTTCGGAGGGGACCATGCGCCAACCCAAATGCTACAGTGTCCTTTGCCTGTCCGAAAGGACACGGCAGTGCTGTAGGCGGCCGGACGACCGCCGGCGCTAGATGGACGAAATGTCAGTAGGCGATCAAGCGAAAAATCCTGAGCCACACGTCAACAGGAATTGATTGATGGGCAGTCTCGCTTCTCACCGACCAGGATGGGAAGAACCTTACCAGTCGCCGATCGTCGCTTGCATCACCGCCAGTGCGGCGACCGCTGCCGTATCGGCGCGCAGGATCCGCGATCCCAATGGAATGGCCGTCACGAAAGGCAGGGAGCGCAGCATCTTGCGTTCCTCATCGGAAAAGCCGCCCTCCGGTCCGACCAGCAGGCCGTGCTTCCTCTCCCGCACGGCCTGCAGCGCCGGCAGCGGATTGTTGGTCGACGCATCCTCGTCGCAAAAGATCAGCCGGCGCTCCTTGTCCCAGCCGGCCAGCAGGCGTTCGAACTTTTCTGCTTCGCGCACCTCTGGCACCGCCAGGATGCCGCATTGCTCGGCGGCTTCAATGACGTTGGCGCGCAGGCGATCGATGGAAGGTTTTGCTACCTGCGTATGCTGGGTGATCACCGGCTGAAGCACGCCGGCGCCCATCTCGACGGCCTTCTGCACCAGATAGTCGAGCCGTCCCTGCTTCAGCGGTGCGAAGCAATAGACGAGATCGGGTAGCGGCGGTTGCGGTCTTTGTGGCTGCAGGACCCTG
The DNA here is from genome assembly GCF_020616515.1 of Mesorhizobium sp. PAMC28654. GTDB lineage: Bacteria > Pseudomonadota > Alphaproteobacteria > Rhizobiales > Rhizobiaceae > Mesorhizobium. The sequence goes on along the minus strand of NZ_CP085135.1, from coordinate 2,658,023 downwards.
AGGCGCACAGCCTTCCTGGATTTCGCGGCGATTGCCGCCGACCATTCGCCGTCGCGGCCATTGAACACAAGGATTTCCGCCCCTTCGCCGAGCCGCAGCACATGCATCAGATAATGGCTTTGCTGCTGACCGGCATCGAACTCGATGTCTGGTCCGAGATCGTCAGACACGAAAAGGCGTTGCATCTTGTAATTGGCGCGCATCGCCGAGGAATGGGCGAGCCGGTCGTTGTCGTCAAGATATGCATCGCTTCAAAGACGACACAGCGTTGTCGGAATAGCGATGCCGGTTTGTTGTGCCATCGCGCACTCTGGGCGCAGGGCAACGCGGGTCGGAGGCGTTTGGGGTGGACAAGATTACACAAGGCAGCTGCCTGTGCGGCGCCGTCGGCTACGAATTGCATGGCGAATTGCGCCCGGTCGTTGCCTGCCATTGCAATCAATGCAGGAAGGCCAGCGGCCACTACGTTGCCGCCACACAAGTCGAACAGAAGCGCGCGACCATCACGGGCGATACGCTGCGCTGGTACAAGTCTTCGGAGCATGCCGAGCGCGGTTTCTGTTCGGTATGCGGCGGCAACCTGTTCTGGCGTCGCTTCGACAGCCCGTTCATCTCCGTCTGGGCGGGCACCATCGACGGCAAGACCGGCCTGAAGATGGAAAGTCAGTTGTATCCGGAATGCGCCGGCGACTATTACGACCTGCCGGCGGTGCCCGTGATCCCGCAATCCGAACTGGAATAAACGGTCAGGCCGCCCAGACCGGGCGATATCCGGCGCGAAGCACGGCGACGCTTGTCGACGGCGTGATCAGGAAGGGATCGGCGATCCCTGGAGCGTCGAGGCTGACTGGCGGCTGATAACCACCGAAACTCCAGGGCAGCGCGCAACCGTCACGAAGCGCGTAAGGCTTGTTACCCGAGGAGATCATCGTTCCATCCGGCAAGCCTGCAAGTGTCTCCGGACTGAGCCCGGTCGCACGCCCTCCCGATGCAAGCCGCTCCTTGTGCAGCCGCTTGTCGACCTGCGGTGCTCGCGGTTCGGCGATGCCGAATGCGTCGCCGAACCGTTGCACAAAATCCTTCGCCCGTTCGCGCTGGCAGAAGAAGCAGGGGCGGTGGCCGGCGGCAAGCGCGGTCACTTCGTCCAGGAAGAAAAGCTCGGTCCAGCCGGCCTTTCCGCCCGGCCGGTTTCGGCCCATCGGCTCGCGCCGCACATTGCGGAATTCGCACACGCAGATGATCCAGGCCTGAAGCGCCCAGCGCTTTTTCAAGAGCGTCCTGGTCTCCGGGTCGTGGATGATGCCGCGATTGCCGGTGAATAGACCACGCTCGGGTACGGCGTGGATAGCGCCAAACGGGTCGACCCGGTTTTGCAGTGGCATAGCTTTCTCTCCGAATGGGCATCTTGGCTGTGATGCTGGCGGCATGATATCGATCGCACCATCTTTTTCATGTCAGCAGGGTTTTGCGATGCGGGTGCTGGTGGTCCAGAACTACGACAATACTGGCCTCGGTCAGGTCGGCGCCGCTCTTGCGGAAGCAGGTGCCGATCTTGACGTGCGTCTTCCTTACAAAGGTGACCCGCTGCCGGAAGATGCGGCCGCTCATGATGCCATGGTGGTTCTCGGCGGTGGCCAGAATGCGCTGGCTGACGACGACTACCCCTATTTTCCTGCCCTGCTCGAATTGACCCGCGATTTCGCCGAGAAAGATCGTGCGGTGCTCGGCATCTGCCTCGGCAGCCAACTGGTCGCCCGCGCCTTTGGCGGCGAGAACAAGATCGGCGGCGCCAATGAATTCGGCTGGCGCGGCGTGTCGCTGACGCCCAACGCCAAGGCCGATGCCGTACTCGGCGCGCTGCCCGAGAAATTCCCGATCTTCCAGTGGCACGACGACACGTTTGTCCTGCCCGAAAACGCCGTGCGGCTGGCCGGCAACGATGTTGCCGAGAACCAGGCGTTCCGCGTCGGCCGCGCCGTCTACGGCTTCCAGTTCCACTTCGAGGCCGACCGGCCGATGGTTGAGGACTGGAGCACGTCGTTCGCGCCAATCATTGCCGCCCGCCATCCCGACTGGGCCGGCAATCTCGACGGGGAGATGGCCCGCAATGGACCGGACGCCGACGCCGCCGGCCTTGCGATCGCCCGTGCCTGGGTGGCAACCATCTAAACGACCTGTCGCGTCACCCGGCGTGACATAATTGGCACGCGGCGGTGAATCCGCCGGGGAAAACGTCGTTCATCCTTGGAGTGTGTCTGCTTGCTGCCCTAGAAGGCACGCGCTCTGCATCGGCCGTGCAACCGCGATGAACCTTTTGTGTGACCCGCGCGACACACCGTCGATACAGAACACACATAGAAGCGCAAAATCGTCGAAACTTTGAGGCGTATTTTTCGTTTCAACGCATTGGTAACCGCCTCATGCACAGATGCAGGAAGCTCAACAAGAGATGACCTCCGTGAAAGCAGCGCTTCTGTCCTTCGCCATGTTGTCCGCGATCGTGATCTGCGGCCTTGGTATCTATGCCGCCGACGCAGCCAACAACCACAACGCCGTCGACGGCTACGGCGTCACCGCCTCGCTTCGCTAGCAAGCGATCTCGAAAGCCGGGATCGGTTTTCGAAAAGATCAAGCGCTACAGCGCTTTAACCTCGTTTACCGGTCATCGACAGGATACGTTTATCCGCGCCGTCCACGACGAGCGCGGTAAGGTTTCCTGACTGCCAGGCGAGGGTGTCGACATTGACGCGGTTGGCCATCACCTCGGCTTCCGGCACGGGTGTGTGGCCGTGCACCACGATCTTCGGATAGAGACCGGAATGATTGTGGAAGACGTCGCGGATCCACATCAGATCCTGCTGGTTCTGGTTTTCCAGCGCGATGCCCGGCCTGATGCCGGCGTGACAGAAGAAGAAGTCGCCGAACGTCATTGAAAATGGCAGCGACCGCAGGAAGTCGACATGAGCCTGCGGCACCGCCTCGACCAGCGCCGCGTGGCCCCGCTTTAGCGTTTCCGCCTTGCCGAACCAACTGGCGTCCATGGTCAATGACACGCCATAGGATTCCGCCGTCTGAACGCCGCCATAGCGCATGAACAGTCCCTCCGGATCGGGGACTTTCAGAAAATCGAGAAAGCCGATGTCGTGATTGCCGGCGAGCATCAGGTGGCGCGGGTCGCGTTCGCGTGCTTCGACCAGGAAATCGATCACGCCCTTGGAATCCGGCCCGCGGTCAACATAGTCGCCGAGATGAATCACACGCCAATCGCGAGTTGGTTTCCACTCCAGCTCGCTCTCGATTCGCCGGTGCATCGCTTCCAGCAGGTCCAGCCTGCCGTGCACGTCACCGATGGCATAGAGGCGCACGCCGTCCGGTCCGTGCGCGTCGAGAAAGTGGATGCCGGGGGTCGTCAAGGCCTGCGTCGTCTCCGTGGTCGGACAGTCACCGGACTTTAGCGCCGGAGCTGATCCTTGCCCATGTCGGTGACTAGCCGCTTTCCGCACAAAGCCAGCGTTATGTCCATCTCCTTTCGAATGATTTCCAACGCCTTGGTAACCCCTTCCTTGCCCAGCGCACCCAGCCCGTAGAGGAAAGGCCGCCCGATATAAGTGCCCTTGGCGCCCAGGCAAAGCGCCTTCAGCACGTCCTGGCCGGAGCGGATGCCGCCATCCATATGCACCTCGATCGTGTCGCCGACCGCGTCGGCGATTTCCTCCAGCGCCATGATCGAAGACGATGCGCCATCAAGCTGGCGACCGCCATGGTTGGAGACAATGATCGCATTGGCGCCGGTCCTGGCCGCCATCAGCGCATCCTCCTTGTCGAGAATGCCCTTCAGGATCAGCTTGCCGCCCCAGCGCTCCTTGATCCAGGCGACGTCCTTCCACGACAGGTGCGGATCGAACTGCTCCGTCGTCCACGAAGCCAGCGACGCCACATCGCCGACGCCCTTGGCGTGGCCGACAATGTTGCGGAAGGTGCGACGCTTCGTGCCGGCCATGCCCATCCACCAGCGCGGGCGCATCGCGATATCGGCGATGTTGGTCAGCGTCATCTTTGGCGGCGCCGAAAGCCCGTTGCGCACATCCTTGTGGCGCTGGCCCAGAATCTGCAGGTCGAGCGTCAGCACCAGCGCCGAGCATTTCGCCGCCTTCGCCCGGTCGATCAGGTTCAACACGAAATCCTTGTCGCGCAGCACATAGAGCTGGAACCAGAACGGCTTCTTCGTCACCGAGGCGACATCCTCGATCGAGCAGATGCTCATCGTCGACAGCGTGAACGGCACGCCGAACTCTTCCGCCGCCTGCGCCGCCAGCATCTCGCCGTCGGCGTGCTGCATGCCGGTCAGGCCGGTCGGTGCCAGCGCCACCGGCATTGCCACCTTTTCGCCGATCATGGTCGATTCCAGCGAACGGTTGCTCATGTCGACCAGCACGCGCTGGCGGAACTTGATCTTCTGGAAGTCTTCCTCGTTCGCCCGGTAGGTGCTCTCGGTCCATGCGCCGGAGTCGGCATAGTCGAAGAACATCTTGGGCACGCGCCGACGCGCCAGGTCCTTGAGGTCGGCGATGGTCAGGATCTGGCTCATGGGCTTCCCGTTTCGAGATTAGGAGCGTTTGCGTGCGGGTTCGATATCGGTGGCGTCGGCGCGCTGCCTGAGCCTCAGCCGCGACACGCGCTGCCAGTCGCCGCTGCGCTCGGCCTCGGCCATCGACCGTTCAACATAGGTGATGTGGTCCATCGCGGCCTGGCGGGCGGCGGCGGGATCGCCGGCCTTCACCGCCGCATGGATCGCCCGGTGCTGGGCAAGCAGCGCCTCGCGAGCGCCGGGCACGCTGAACACCAGCAGCCGGTTCTGGAACACGCCCTCCGACAACAGCCGGTAACAGGAGCGCAGTGTGTGCAAGAGGATGATGTTGTGCGCGCATTCGCAGATCGCGTGATGGAATTCGACATCGATTTCGGCTTCATCGTCGAAATCGCCGGTCCGGTCCGCCTCGTCCATGCGCGCCATGATGCGGTCGAGCAGCGCCAGATCGTCGGGGGTGGCGCGTCGCGCCGCGTATTCGGCCGCCACGCCTTCGATCTCGCGGCGGTACTCCAGATAGTCCGTCACCGCCTTGCGGTGCATCGAGATGAGATCCGTCACCGGCTTGGTGAACAGCTGGCCGATGACGTCAGCGACATGGGTGCCGCCGCCGGGGCGCGTCGTCAGCAGTCCGCGCCCTTCGAGCGCCTTGAGCGCATCGCGCAGGATCGGCCGAGACACGTCGAACTGGCGTGCCAGTTCGCGCTCGCCGGGCAACCGGTCGCCGGTGCGCAGCACGCCTTCGAGGATGAGGTTCTCGATCTGCTGCACCACCTCGTCGGCGGTGCGCGAATGCTCGATCCTGGAAAAGATATCGCTCAACGGGGGTGCCTGGGATTGAACCGGTGTCGTGCAAGATAAAGCCTGCGTCGCCAACTGGTCAAATTATTTATCCAATTGGTCGGACGGTGTCGGGTTCATCGCCCGAAGCCATATCATCTTCGGCTAGATTTTGCTGTTTGCGTCACCCGGCTATTGGCCTTAGAGGGACGCGATTGCAAGAGGGTTTCAAGGGAGCCCGGGGGACCAGCCGTGTCAGACGACCCGTCCAATCTCGAATTCCAGCCACGCGCCAAGGGCAGCGTGATGGGTTTCCCAGCGCATGAAGGCCGTCCGGGCGCGCTCGGCGAAGTCCATGCCCGGCCGCATCCGCTGATCGAAAAGCCGCGCGTTCTCATTCAGCTCGCTTTCATGACCGAGGGCGGCTCGGGTGTGGACCATGCGGTGCTTTCCGAGTTGTCGCGCCGGCTCGGCATTGCCGCGCCCGACCGCCAAGCCCGTCACCATGCGATGAAGTGGGGCAAGGGCTCGCTGCGCTGGGAACGGCATACGGAATTCTCGACCTATCTGTGGGAAGGACCGCTGTCCGAAACCGGCAGAACGCAGGAGGATTCGCCCTTCGGGAATGGGTTTTCCCCGCCAGGCACCGTCATTTCCGGCATCAGGCTCGAAATCCGCAAATGGACGGAATTGAGCGAGGAACTGATCTCGGACTTCGACCCGACCAGCCTGTGCTACTCGCTGGTCGAGCGCGGCAACGCAGCCATCGTCACCGACTTCCGTCAGGACGGCGACGGCATGACCCGCATGCTGGTGCTCGATCGTGGCCTGACGCCGGCGCGCACGGGCGCGCTGTCGCAACGGCTGATCGACATCGAGACCTACCGGACGCTCTCCATGCTCGGCTTGCCGCTGGCGTTGACCTTGTCCGGCCGCGCCCGCCGCATTGAGGACAGGCTCGCCCAGACCACCCTTGAGATGAAGGTTGCTGAAACCCGCGACAGCCAGACGCTGCTGGCCGACCTGACCGAGCTTGCGGCGGAACTGGAAGCCGATGCCGCATCCAGCCTCTACCGTTTCGGCGCCAGTCGAGCCTATGACGGCATCGTCGTCGAGCGGCTGGAAGCGCTGGAGGAAGAGGCCGTGCCCGGTTATGACACCTGGGGCGGTTTTCTGCAGCGCCGCGTCGCGCCGGCCATGCGCACCTGCCGTTCGGTCGAGGAGCGTCAGGCCAATCTGTCGCGAAAGCTCACCCGCGCCACCACGCTGCTGCGCACCTGGGTCGACGTCGAGGTCGAGAAGCAGAACCGCGATCTGCTGGCTTCGATGAACAACCGCGCCCGCCTGCAACTGCGCCTGCAGCAGACAGTGGAAGGCCTCTCGGTGGCGGCCGTCTCCTACTATGTCGTCGGCCTTATCGGCTATGTCGCCAAGGGCGCCTCGATCTTTGGCCATGCCTTTGCTCCGGAGATTGTCACCGCGGCCTCGGTGCCGGTCGCCATCCTGCTGGTCTGGTGGGGCGTGCGCCGTGTGCGGCTGATGCACTCCGAGCCCGGCAAGCATCCCGGCGAGTAGTCATTTCCGAAAGCGCGGAAGGCGGATCAGCCAGCGGCAGATTGCCGCTGCGGAAGCTCGTCTCGGCCTTGACGCCAGGCTCTCCACCAAAGCAGGATTTGCAACGGACAGGCTAAACTGGTAAAAGATTTTGACCAGTCAAACGAATGAGGCTGTTGATGTCCGGCCTGGCCATGCCGAAACCTGACGACGCAACGATGCGCCGGCGCGACGAGATCGTCGCCGATATGCGCGTCATCGTGCCGGGCGAGGGCGTCGTCGACGCGACCAATGAAATGCGCGCCTTCGAGAGCGACGGGCTGACAGCCTATCGTCAGTTGCCCCTGGTGGTGGTGTTGCCGCAGACCGTGGCGCAGGTATCCCGTGTGCTGAAGTACTGCAACGACCGCAACATCCGCGTCGTGCCGCGCGGTTCCGGCACCTCGCTGTCGGGCGGGGCGCTGCCGCTCGAGGACGCCGTGCTGCTGGTCATGAGCCGCTTCAACCGCATCCTTGCGATCGATTTTCCCAATCGCACGGTCGTCGCCCAGCCGGGTGTCACCAATCTCGGCATCACCACCGCCGTCGAGCAGGAGGGCTTTTACTACGCCCCCGACCCATCCTCCCAGATCGCCTGCTCGATCGGTGGCAATGTGGCCGAAAATTCCGGCGGCGTGCACTGCCTGAAATACGGCCTCACCGCCAACAACTTGCTGGGCATCGAGATGGTGCTGATGAATGGCGAGGTGGTGCGGCTCGGCGGCAACCATCTCGACGCGGAAGGCTACGACCTGCTTGGCGTGATGACCGGTTCGGAAGGCCTGCTTGGCGTCGTCACCGAGGTCACTGTGCGCATCCTGAAGAAGCCGGAGACAGCCCGCGCCCTGCTGATCGGTTTTCCGACCAGCGAGCAGGGCGGCCAGTGCGTCGCTGACATCATCGGCGCCGGTATCATTCCGGGCGGCATGGAGATGATGGATCGCCCGGCCATCCACGCCGCCGAGGATTTCGTCCACGCCGGCTATCCCTTGGATGTCGAGGCGCTGCTGATCGTCGAGCTCGACGGGCCGGGCGTCGAGGTCGATCACCTGATCGGCCTTGTCGAAGCCATCGCCTACAAGAACGGCTCGACAACGTGTCGCATCTCGCAGTCCGAGCAGGAACGGCTGTCCTTCTGGGCTGGCCGCAAGGCGGCTTTCCCCGCGGTTGGCCGTATCTCGCCAGACTACTACTGCATGGACGGAACAATCCCGCGCAAGGAGCTGCCGCGCGTTCTGCATGGCATGCGCGAGCTCTCCGAAAAATACGGGCTTGGCGTCGCCAATGTCTTCCATGCCGGCGACGGCAATCTGCATCCGCTCATTCTCTATGATGCCAATGTGCCCGGCGAACTCGACAAGGCGGAAAGCTTCGGCGCCGACATATTGCGCCTCTGCGTGAAGGTTGGCGGCGTGCTGACCGGTGAACATGGGGTGGGTGTGGAGAAGCGCGACCTGATGCCGGAAATGTTCAACCAGGTCGACCTGGACCAGCAGATGCGGGTCAAATGCGCCTTCGATCCCAATCATTTGCTCAATCCGGGCAAGGTGTTCCCGCAGTTGCGCCGCTGCGCCGAACTCGGACGCATGCATGTCCACCGGGGGCAGGTGGCATTCCCGGACATTCCGAGGTTTTGAACGGATGCTGTTTCGGCGTCAGACCCTGGAGGCGATTGTGTCGGGCGAGGTTTCGCTCGCTTTCCGCCGCTGGAAGCGACCGACGGTCAAGGCGGGCGGGCGGGTCCGGACGGCATCGGGCGTCGTGCTGATAGGTGGCATCACAACCGTGGACGGCTCTGCATTGACGGAGAAGGACGCGGTCGCGGCCGGCTTCCCGACACGCGCCGCGCTTCGGGAGATGCTCGGTCCTGATGACGGCACCCCGGCCTACCGCATCGAGCTCAATGGCATCGAACCCGACGGGCGCGTCGCCTTGCGCAACGACGCCGTGCTTTCCGACGAGGATTGGCACGCCTTGACCATGCGTTTCGCGCGCTGGGACAAAACATCGCCGGGCTATTTCCCGTCGATCCTGCGGGCAATCGATGCCAACCCGGAAGTGGTGGCTGCCGCCTTGGCAGCCAGGGCTGGGGTCGAGACGCTGAAATTCAAGCAGGACGTCCGCAAGCTCAAGGAACTCGGTCTCACTGAGAGCCTCGATGTCGGTTACCGGCTGTCGCCAAGGGGCGAAGCCGTGCTCGAAAAACTGCGGGAGCACAGGCTTTGACCACCTTCACCCCATCCACATCAGACGAAGTCCAGTCCGCCGTCGCCTGGGCCGTGGCCGAAGAGTCGCCCCTCGAAATCCTCGGGCATGGCTCCAAGCGCGGCATCGGTCGTCCGCTGCAGACCGAACACACGCTCGACCTGTCGAAACTGTCCGGTGTCACGCTCTACGAGCCCGCCGAGCTGGTGTTGTCGGCAAAAGCCGGCACGCCGATTGCCGAGATCGAGAAGCTGTTGGCTGAAAATGGCCAGCAATTTGCTTTCGAGCCGATGGACTACGGCCCGCTGCTCGGCGGTGAGCCGGGGAGAGGGACGATCGGCGGCGTGCTCGGCGCAAACCTTTCCGGTCCACGTCGGCTCAAGGCGGGCGCGGCGCGTGATCATATCTTGGGCATCAATGTGGTTTCCGGCCGAGGCGAAGCCTTCAAGTCCGGCGGCCGCGTCGTGAAGAACGTCACCGGCTACGACATGTCCAAGCTGATGGCCAACAGCTGGGGCACGCTGGCTGTCTTCACGGATGTTACCTTCAAGGTGCTTCCGGCAGCGGAAACCGAAGTCACCCTCGCAATCAGGGGATTGCTTGACGATGCTGCGGCCCCCGCCATGGCATTGGCGCTCGGCTCCAGCGCCGAAGTTTCGAGCGCTGCCCATCTGCCGGAGCGGATCGCCGCGCGTGTCGCCGGTGGTGCGCTTGGCAGCGACGCCGCGACGCTGTTGCGTGTCGAAGGCTTTGGCCCTTCCGTCGCGTATCGTATCGGCGCGCTTAAAACGTTGCTCGGCAATGCCGGGCCGTTGGAAGAGATTTCAGGCGAGGCTTCAGCGGTCATCTGGCGCGATGTGCGCGATTGCAGGCCGTTCTGCGACGGCAGCGAGAAACCGGTCTGGCGGGTGTCGATGACGCCTTCCCAAGGCCACCAGATGGTGTTGACGCTGCGCATGCAGGCCGCTGTCAGCGCCTTCTATGACTGGCAGGGCGGGCTGGTGTGGTTGCGCATGGAAGAGGGCGATCCGGAAGCGGCTCTGCTGCGCGGGCTCCTGAGAAAACATGGCGGCGGCCACGCGACGCTGGTGCGCGCGGCACCCTCTCATCGCGCCGCGCTGCCGGTGTTCGAGCCGCAGCCGCCGGCGCTCGCCGCACTCAGCCAGCGGCTGAAGCAGGAATTCGACCCGAAGAACATCCTCAATCCCGGCCGCATGGCCTAGGACATCCGCGATGCAGACCAACTTTTCGCTTGCCCAGCTTGCCGATCCGCATGTCGCGGAATCGGAAAAGATCCTGCGTAAATGCGTGCATTGCGGCTTCTGCACCGCCACCTGTCCGACCTATGTGACGCTCGGCAATGAATTGGATTCACCGCGTGGACGCATCTACCTGATCAAGGACATGCTGGAAAACGGCCGTCCGGCCGACAAGGAGATCGTCACCCATATCGACCGTTGCCTGTCCTGCCTCGCCTGCATGACGACCTGCCCGTCGGGCGTCAACTACATGCATCTGGTCGACCATGCCCGCGCCCATATCCAGGAGACCTACAAGCGGCCGCTGCTCGACCGCCTGACCCGCGCGATGCTGGCCTTCGTGCTGCCATACCCCCGGCGTTTCCGCGCCGCGCTCAAGCTGGCCAAGTTGGGAAAACCGTTCATTGGCCTGTTCGAAAATATCCCGGCGCTGAAGCCGCTCAGCGCGATGCTCAAGCTCACGCCGGCGTCGCTCCCCGCAGCTTCGCCCATGGCCTCTCCAGGCATCCATCCCGGGCAAGGGACAAAAAAAGGCCGCGTCGCCATCCTTACCGGCTGCGCCCAATCGGTGCTCGATCCCGCCATCAACGACACGACGATTTCGCTGCTGACGCGGCTCGGCATCGAGGTCGTGGTGCCACAAGGCGAAGGCTGTTGCGGCGCGCTCGTGCATCACATGGGGCGGGAAGAGGCCGCCCTTGCCTCGGCTAGGCAGAATGTCGACGCCTGGACGCGCGCGATCGACGAGGGTGGGCTCGACGCCATCGTCATTACAGCATCCGGCTGCGGCACGACGATCAAGGACTATGGCTTCATGCTGCGGCTGGATCCTGCCTATGCCGACAAGGCAGTGCGCGTCTCGGCGCTGGCCAAGGACATCACCGAGTATCTGGCGAGCATCGATCTACCTGAACCCGTGCGCAAGCCCGGTACCGTCGTCGCCTATCATTCGGCCTGTTCGATGCAGCACGGCCAGAAGATCACGCGCCAGCCGAAGGAGCTTCTCGCAAAGGCCGGTTTCATCGTGCGCGAGCCACGCGAGGGACATCTGTGCTGCGGCTCGGCCGGCACCTACAACATCCTGCAGTCCGAGATTTCGACAAAACTGCGCGACCGCAAGGTGAAGAACATCGAGGCGACGGGTGCTGCGATCATCGCCACCGGCAACATCGGCTGCATCACCCAGATCGCCTCGGCGGCAAAGATGCCGGTGGTGCACACGATAAAACTGCTTGACTGGGCCTATGGCGGGCCGAAGCCGGAAGGCGTGATCGAAAGCGGTCTGGTCGCGGCGGAGTAGCGGGACGCCCCTGTGCTTATTCGGCCGCGAGCTTGTCCGGCGTGCCGTAGGTCGCTTCATAGAGCGCGCGCTGGCGGCTGAGTGCCACCATCGTGTTGCGCAGCAGGATTGACACAGTGATCGGGCCGACGCCACCCGGCACCGGCGTGATCCAGGACGCGACGTCCTTGACGCTTTCGGTGTCGACGTCGCCGACGATGCGGTTGGAACCGTCCGGGCCGATCTCGGAATTGATGCCGATGTCGATGACGGCCGCACCTGGCTTGACCATGTCGGCCTTTATCAGCCGCGGCTTGCCGACGGCGACGAACAGCGCGTCGGCGCGGCGCGCGTGGGCCGCCACAGATCGCGTCATGTGATGGCAGACCGTCACGGTCGCGCCTTCGCTCATCAAGAGGAAGGCGATTGGCTTGCCGACGATCTCCGAATGGCCGACGATCACGACCTCCAAGCCCTTGAGGTCGAGCCCCGTTTCCTTGAGCAATTCGACCGATGCGGCCGCCGTGCAGGGCGCGAGGTCAAGCTGGTTGTAGACGATGTTGCCGATCGAGGCCGGATGCATGCCCTCGACGTCCTTGAGCGGATGCACCGCCGACTGCAGCGTCCGGACCGGGATATGCGCGGGCACCGGCCGCTGGATGATGATGCCGGTGACGCGCGGATCGGCGTTCAGCCCGTGGATCGCGGCCTCGAGTTCGGTGGCTGATATGTCGGCGAGAAACCGCCGCTCCTCGAAACCTATGCCGGCGAGCTCCGCCTTGGCGCGCTGGTTGCGCACATAGACGCCCACCGCCGCTGTGTCTCCAACGGTGATCGACACCAGTTTTGGCGGAAAGCCCTCGGCCGTGGCGATCGCCGCGTCCTCACGCACGGAAGCGATGATACGCTGGGCGACCGGCCCACCTTTCAGGTAGCGGCTGTCATCTGACAGGGACATGCTTGGACCTTTGTACGGAAATGTTGCCGCCCCCATAGCAAAAGAATGACGGGAAGGGCAGCATGAAAGCGAACCACCATGCCCCTGGCGCGACGTTCTGGCACAGTCTGGCCCGAATGCAGGTTGATTCCATCAGAAACAGAAAGGGCAACACGGCTTGCCGTGTTGCCCTTTCCTGACCGGCCGCATCCCCATACGGCCCGTCCCCCGTTATTCCTTCGATCTCAGGAAGCAACGCGCTTCCAGCCCAAGTGATTCGCAATGCCGATCATATAACGACCACGGTCGTTCCGACATTGACCCGCTCGTAGAGGTCTACAACATCCTCATTGCGCATGCGGATGCAGCCCGAAGACACCGCGCCGCCGATCGTCCAGGGCTGGTTGGTGCCGTGGATACGGTAGAGCGTCGAGCCGAGATAAAGCGCGCGCGCGCCGAGCGGGTTCTCGATGCCGCCGGCAAGGTAGGTCGGCAGATAGCGGCCCTTGGCTGCTTCGCGCGAGATCATCTCCGCCGGCGGGCGCCATTCCGGCCACTCCTTCTTCTGCGAGATCGTATGCGTGCCGGCCCATTCGAAGCCAGGCTTGCCGGTGCCGACGCCGTAGCGCCGCGCCTTGCCGTCCTTCTCGACCAGGTAAAGGAAATTCTGCGTCGTATCGATAACGATCGTGCCCGGCTTCTGCGAGCCGCTAAAGGCTACTTCCTGCGGCAGGTAGATCGGGTTGATCTGGGGGCGCATGACCATGCGCCTAGCCGGCGCCTGCACGGCCGCCGTCTGCACGCGATCGGGCCGCGCGGTGCGCGGGCGTGGCTGCTGCTGGACGACCTGCCGGTTCTGCCGGACGATGCCGGGCGCATTGCCAAGCTGCAGCACCCAGGGTGCCGAAAGGTCGGGGCTCACCATGACCGGCGGCCTGTCGGCATAACGGTCACCGGCTTTGGAAGGGGTGGCGCCAGCGGCGAGAAGGGCCGCGGCGCTGAGCAGGGTAAGCAAGACTGTCTTCATCGGGACGCACCTTGATCGTCGAACATGCCAGGGCGGAACGTGCCCTCGGTTTCGCGATCATTGGCGGCGAGCAGCAACCGAAACATGAATCGGAATGCGTAAAATGCCGAAGTGCCGGTAAACCTTTTGGTGTGGTTACCGCCGGGTTCAGGAATCTGGTAAAGCCGAAGTAAAGCAGCGCGCAAGCGCCTTAACGAATGGAATTTTGCGATGAACGAAAGCACCGGTCTGCTCGCTGGCCCCGACGGCATCACGCGCTGCTTCTGGCACGGCAACCTGCCGGACTATCTGCATTATCATGACCAGGAATGGGGCAGGCCGGTCGCCGACGACCGCAGGCTGTTCGAAAAGATCTGCCTTGAAGGCTTTCAGTCCGGCCTGTCCTGGCTGACCATATTGCGCAAGCGCGAAAACTTCCGCGAGGCCTTCGCCAATTTCGAGTTCAACAAGGTCGCCGCCTTCACCGACAAGGATGTCGAGCGCCTGCTCGGCAATGCCGGCATCATCCGCCATCGCGGCAAGATCGTCTCGACCATCAACAACGCCAAGCGCGCCCGCGAGATGGTCGATGAGTTCGGCTCGCTGGCTGCCTGGTTCTGGAAGTTTGAACCCGGCAAGGACGAGCGGCCCGAGATCGTCGATCTCGCCCATCTGCGCGCCAATCCGACCACGGCCGTCTCCGTCCGTATTTCGAAGGAGCTGAAGAAACGCGGCTGGAGCTTTGTCGGCCCGACCACGGTCTACGCCTTCATGCAGGCGATGGGGCTGGTGAACGACCATATCGAGGGTTGCGCCTGCCGCGAGCAGGTCGAGAAGGAGCGGAAGGCGTTCATGCGGCCGAAATAGCGGCGGCGATTATGGCCCGGGAGCAGGCCGGCACATCTCAGGTGCCGCTGGCGCCGGCGAGATAAAGCCCGGCGACGATGGCCGCCACGATGGCGAGGGCCGGATAGATCACCAGCAAGCCGGTTACCAGCGCATCGCGCATGGTGGGGCTGGTGCCGTCCTCGGCTGAAGGCTCGAACGGACCGGCTGCCTGGCTTGTTATTTTGTGAGTGTGGGTGTCGGCCGGACGCAGATGCGCGTGCACGTGGCTGACGCCATCGACGATATCTAATTTCCGCGCCATCGCCATGGCCCGATCCCCTTGTTTCGGCGCGCTTATCGGCTGCGATTGTGTCGGCAGAATGCCGCGCTTGTGGCGGAATTGGTTCATTTCCGCAGTGGTTTGTTGCCACGAGACTAAGCGAGAGATGCCGCTTCGCTCGGTCTTGCCGCTCCATGCGGCATCGGTTAGGACACGCGCTTAGCGAATATCGCTGCTTTATCGATCCGCAATCACCTCGAAACGCCGAGCAAACATGCCATGGCCGACAAATCGGAAAAGACGAAAGCGCGACTGCCGCGCGGTTTTGCCGACCGCAGCGCCGAGGACATCCGCGCCGTCGAGAAGATGATGGCGACGATCCGCTCGGTCTACGAACTTTATGGGTTCGAGCCGGCCGACCAGCCGCTGATCGAATACACCGATGCGTTGGGCAAATTCCTGCCCGATCAGGACCGGCCGAACGAAGGCGTGTTCTCCTTTCAGGACGACGATGATCAGTGGCTGTCGCTGCGCTATGATTTGACCGCACCGACGGCGCGCTTTGTCGCCGAGAACTATGAGCGGCTGCCTAAGCCCTACCGCAGCTACCGTTCGGGATGGGTATTCCGCAACGAGAAGCCCGGCCCCGGCCGCTTCCGCCAGTTTATGCAGTTCGACGCCGACACGATCGGCACGCCGGGTGTGGCCGCCGATGCCGAGATGGCGATGATGATGGCTGATGTCATGGAAGCGCTGGGCATCAAGCGCGGCGACTACGTCATCCGTGTCAACAACCGCAAGGTGCTGGACGGCGTGCTGGAGGCGATCGGCCTCGGCGGCGAGGAGAATGTCGGCCGCCGGCTGACCGTGCTGCGCGCGATCGACAAGCTGGACAAGCTCGGGCCGGAAGGCGTGAGACTTCTGCTGGGGCCGGGACGCTGGGACGGCGGCAAGGAAGGCGAGGGGGATTTCGCCAAGGGCGCCGGACTGAATGATCAGCAGGCCGAGGCCGTTCTTCTCGCGACAGCAAGGGAACAGGCTCGCCAGGATTCCAATGTCAGTGCGAACGCGATCTACCAGGAAGGCGTTGGCGAACTCTCGACGATTGAAGCCTTGGTCAGGGCGGCAGGGTACGGCGAAGATCGTATCGCGATGGACCGCTCCGTCGTGCGCGGCCTCGAATATTACACCGGCCCGGTCTTCGAGGCCGAGCTGCTAGCCGAAATCCCCAATGAGGATGGCCAGATCGTGCGCTTCGGCTCGGTCGGTGGCGGCGGCCGCTATGACGGCCTGGTCTCGCGCTTCCGTGGCGAGCCGGTACCGGCGACGGGTTTTTCCATCGGTGTCTCCAGGCTGATGACCGCGCTGAAGAACCTAGGCAAGCTCGACAGCGCGGACGTGATCGCACCGGTCGTCGTGCTGGTGATGGACAAGGACACCGATAGCCTCGGCCGCTACCAGAAGATGGTGGCGGAACTGCGTGCTGCCGGCATCCGCTCCGAAATGTATCTCGGCGGCGCCGGCATGAAGGCGCAGCTCAAATATGCCGACCGTCGCGGTTGCCCGGTCGCCGTCATCCAGGGTGGCGACGAGCGTGCCAAGGGCGAATTGCAGATCAAGGACCTGATCGAAGGCGCGCGCATGTCGGCCGAGATCACCGACAATGCCGAATGGCGCGCGGCCCGGCCGGCTCAGGTGACGGTGGCGGAAAGCGAATTGGTCGCGGAAGTGAAGAAGATCCTGACAGCGCAGGCTGCTGATCGCGCGAAGGGTGGCGCTTGATCACCCCCCTCTGGCCTGCCGGCCATCTCCCCCTCAAGGGGGGAGATGGGATGTCGCGTGGGCTTTCGCCAATCTACAGCTTCCAAGAAGAGGCCCAGAGCCTCAATCTGCCGATCTCCCCCCTTGAGGAGGAGATGGCCGGCAGGCCAGAGGGGGGTGCCTCGCGCCCATCTAAACAATGACCTCCCGCTACCTCGCCATATCAGCCGACATCACTAACCTCTTCGCCGCCCGTAACACCCATGCGGTCGAGGTCGCCATCCTGCAGCCGGCCGACCCGTTCCTCGACATGGCCGGCGAGGATCTGCGCCGCCGTATCTTTTTGACCGAGAGCGAGACCGGCCAGACCCTTTGCCTGCGGCCGGAATTCACCATCCCGGTCTGCCTCGACCATATCAGCTCGCAGGCTGGCACGCCGCGCCGCTATTCCTATCTGGGCGAGGTTTTTCGCCAGCGCCGCGAGGGCGGCAACGAATTCTTCCAGGCCGGCATCGAGGATCTGGGCGATCGCGATACGGCACAGGCGGATGCGCGCTCGGTGGCCGATGCACACGCGCTGCTTTCGCTGGCGCTGCCGGGCCAGGCGTTGAAGATTACCCTTGGCGACCAGACGATCTTCGAGGCAGTGCTCGCGGCCCTCGGCCTGCCGCGCGGCTGGCGCATGCGCCTTGCCCGCGCTTTCGGTTCGTCCGCCATGCTGGAAGCGGCTCTGGCCGATCTCGCCAACCCGCCGCGCAATGGACAGCTCTCCGGTCCGGTCGCGACCCTGGTCCTCGATGGCGATCTGGACGGTCTTGCCGCGCACATCGCCGGCGGCATGGAAGAGGCTGGGCTTTCATCCTCGGCCGGGCGCGCACCCGCCGACATCGCGCGGCGATTGATCGAGAAGGCTGAACTGCGCAGCGTTCGCCTGTCGAACGAGGCGTTCGCGGCGCTGAAGGGTTTTCTGTCGATCGACGTGCCCCTTGATGGCGCGGCAACCGCATTGGAAACATTCGCCACCGGCGCCGGCCTGTCGCTGGGTGTGGCGCTGGAGAAAT
The DNA here is from genome assembly GCF_020616515.1 of Mesorhizobium sp. PAMC28654. Lineage (GTDB taxonomy): Bacteria > Pseudomonadota > Alphaproteobacteria > Rhizobiales > Rhizobiaceae > Mesorhizobium. The sequence continues at coordinate 2,640,446 of NZ_CP085135.1, read as the reverse complement.
TCGCCGCCCGCGCGAAAGCCATTGAGGCACTGGGCCTGCCGACGGGAAAGGTCCAGTACGATGCCGCTTTCGGTCGTCCGCTCGACTACTATACCGGCCTTGTCTTCGAGATATCGGCTGAGCATGCCGACCGGCCACTGGCCGGTGGCGGCCGTTATGACCGGCTGCTGACCCTGCTTGGCGCGAAAACGCCGATCCCTGGCGTCGGCTTTTCGGTCTGGCTCGACCGCATCGAAGCCTTGCGGGAGACGGCGCAATGATCACGCTGGCGATCCCCTCGAAGGGGCGGCTCAAGGAGCAGGCGCTGGAAGTGCTGGCCAAGGCTGGGCTTGCCGTCAATCTGCCCGGCGACGACCGCACATATCGTGCCCGCATCGATGGCGCGGAAAGTATCGAAGTGGCCTTCCTGTCCGCTTCCGAGATTGCCGGCGAAATCGGGCAGGGCTCGGTCGATCTGGGCATCACCGGCGAGGATCTGGTGCGCGAAAACCTCGGCGACTGGGAGACCCGCGCGGAAATCGTCGCCCGCCTCGGCTTCGGCAGTGCCGACGTCGTGGTCGCCGTGCCCGATATCTGGCTCGACGTCGACACCATGGCCGACCTCGATGACGTCGCCGCCGATTTTCGCCAGCGTCATGGCAGGCGGCTGCGCATCGCAACCAAATACTGGCGGCTGACCCAGCAATTCTTCTCCCAGAAACACGGCATCCAGGTCTATCGCATCGTCGAAAGCCTCGGCGCCACCGAAGGCGCGCCGGCGGCTGGACTGGCGGATATCGTCGTCGACATCACCACCACCGGTTCGACGCTTCGTGCCAATCATCTGAAGGTGCTGGGCGACGGCGTTGTGCTCAAGTCGCAGGCTTGTCTCGTGGCATCCAGGAAGGATCGTTCCACCGTGGATGAGGCCGTCCTGCGAGACATTGCTGCAAAGATGAGCGCCCTCCCTCCCCCTTGAGGGGAGGGTGCCGAGCGAAGCGAGGCGGGTGGGGTCGTCTCGCGTCGAGCACTGCCGCAAGGACCCCACCCGTCCATCCGCCTTCGGCGGCTGTCCGCCCTCCCCTCGAGGGGGAGGGGATCCCAGTACCATCGGCGGGATTTCCACCGTCCCGGCAGACTGATAGGCTCGGCCCGGGAGGAGACAGCGATGCCGGTCAATCTCGACGAGCTGAAGAACGCCACCAATCTGCGCGGACGCGCCGCGCGCACTGGTAGCGTCTTCATCGCACCCGTCGATGGCAGGGCGCATGTTTCGGGCGAGCGCGGCGTGCCGCTACTCGACAAGACCATCCCGGCGCTGTTTTCCGATACCGCCAGCAAATACGCCACGCTCGATGCCGCCGTCTTCGTCGCCCAGGACAAGCGCTTCACCTGGAGCGAACTGTCGGACACCGTGGATGCGCTGGCCGCCGGCTTCCTGGCGCTCGGCCTGGAAAAGGGCGACCGCGTCGGCATCTGGTCGCCCAATCGCTGGGAGTGGCTGGTCACGCAATTCGCCACCGCCCGCATCGGGCTGATCCTGGTCAACATCAACCCGGCCTATCGGCTGACCGAACTCGAATATGCTCTCAACAAGGTTGGCTGCAAGGCGCTGGTCACGGCGGCCCAGTTCAAGACCTCCGACTACCTCGGCATGATCGAGGCGCTGGCGCCTGAGATCGTGACCGCCACGCCCGGCAAGCTCAAGGCGAGCAAGCTGCCGAGCCTGAGAATCGTCATCCGCATGGGTGAGGAGAACTCGCCCGGCATGTTCAATTTCGGCGATGTCCTGGCGATGGCCGGACGCGACGAGCACGACAGCCTCGACAGGATATCGGAGGGGCTGAAGGCGAGCGACGCCATCAACATTCAGTTCACCTCCGGCACCACCGGCGCGCCCAAGGGCGCGACGCTGACCCACGCCAACATCGTCAACAACGGCCATTTCGTCACCTCCGCCATCAAGCTCACCGTGGACGACCGGCTGTGCATCCCGGTGCCGCTCTATCATTGCTTCGGCATGTCGATGGGCACGATGGGCTGCGTCTCCAAGGGCGCGACCATGGTTTTCCCGGGCGAGGGGTTCGATCCCGGCGCCACGCTTGCGGCGGTGGCTCAAGAGCGCTGCTCCGGCCTCTACGGCGTGCCGACCATGTTCGTCGCCATTCTCGACCATCAGGATTTCCAGTCCTTCGATCTCTCCAGCCTGCGCACAGGCATCATGGCCGGCTCGCCGTGCCCGATCGAAGTGATGAAGAAGGTGGTGTCGCTGATGCACATGGAGGAGGTGACCATCGCCTACGGCATGACCGAAACCAGCCCGGTCTCGTTCCAGAGCGGCGTCGACGATCCCCTGGAGAAGCGCGTTTCCACGGTTGGCCGCATCCATCCCCATGTCGAGGTCAAGGCTGTCGATGCCGATGGCGCGACCGTCGCGGTCGGCGATCCCGGAGAGCTTTGCACGCGCGGCTATTCGGTGATGAAAGGCTATTGGCAGGATGAAGCGAAGACCCGCGAGGCGATCGACGCCGATGGCTGGATGCACACAGGCGACCTCGCCACCATCGATGCCGAGGGCTATTGCAACATTGTCGGCCGGGTCAAGGACATGGTCATACGCGGCGGCGAAAACGTCTATCCGCGCGAAGTGGAGGAGTTCCTCTATCGCCATCCCAAGGTGAAGGAAGTGCAGGTTTTCGGCATTCCCGACCCCAAATATGGCGAGGAGCTTTGCGCCTGGATCGTGCTCAAGCCCGGCCAGATCACCACCGAGCAGGAGATCAAGGCCTTCTGTACCGGCCAGATCGCCCACTACAAGATCCCGCGCTACATCCGCTTCCGCACCGAACTGCCGATGACGGTGACCGGCAAGCCGCAGAAATTCCTCATGCGCAATGCGATGGTCGAGGAACTGGGGTTGGTGGCGGTGAAGACGGCGTGAGGCGTCTTTGCTCGATCAGCTGCGTCGTGCAAACGCGCTGATACTGGTCAGCAGTGGCTGTTGCGCGCCGACCCAAAACCAGTGGTCGTCACCATCGACCTCGATGAACCGCGCGCCTGGGATCCTGGCCGCGAGGAATCGACCGGCCTCGACGCGTACGGCGCGGTCCCCGGAGCGGTGGAGGATCGTTGTCGGGACAGAGACTTTCGCAAGGAGATGACGGACATCGGTATCCCTTAGCGCGTCCAGCAGGCCCGCGATTGCGCCGGGACTCGAGGCTGCCCTGAGCAATCCGGCCCACCAGGTTTTCGCTTGGCGGTCTTCGGCGAGGCTCGGTGCGAAAGTTTCAATTTCCGCCGGGCCACCCCAGCCAGCGAGCAGGCGTTGCTTCCAAAGGTCATATTGCGCAACGGTCAAAGCGAAGGGATAGTCATGCGCGCGACTGCCTTTCGCCAGGGAACCCCAGAGAACGAGGCCGGTCAGGCGATCGGGATGGTCCACGGCAAAACGGATACAACCGGGTCCAGCCTCTGACGCACCGACCAGCAAGGCCTGACGGCTGCCGGCCGCGTTCATGACTGCCAAGATGTCCTGGGCCGTCGCCTCGACAGTGGGGCGGGCGCCGACGCGGTCGGAAAGCCCCATGCCTCGTCGGTCGAAGAGAATCAAACGACCCAGACTCGAGACTTCGGTCAGCCAGGCGCGGCAACTTCTGTCTTCCCAGATACGCTCGACATGCGAGATGAAGCCGGGAACAAGCACGATGTCCGTCGGGCCGCTACCGACGATCTGGTAGGCGATATGGATGCCGTCCACCTCGACATAGCGGGTTCTGGGCATGTCCATTTCGGCATCGTGTGTTGGCCCTCGCAGCAGAGCGAGTGTGGCGGGGTCCGGCGACACACCGAGTTCGTCGCGCAGCAGCCGGACACAGGATTCGATCTGGCGCTCGGCCGCCGCTCCGTCGCCAGCCGCCAGATGAGAACGGATCAGGTGGCGATGTGCGCTTTCGCTCAACGGGTCAAGGGCCGCCAGGCGCGTCGCATGCACGACAGCCGCGCGAGGCTCGCCGTCGGCGATCCTGGCCTCGACCAGCCGCTCCAGCGCTTGCACCAGCCGGCTGCGCAAAGCCTCGCGTCGGAAGAACACCCATTCCTCGAACTCAGGACAATCCGGCAGGGAGAAGCCGGCGAGATAGTCGCCCTTGTAGAGACCGGCGGCCGCGTCGAGAAGACCGGCATCGCAGGCGTAGTCAAAGGCCCTTGAGTCGGCCTCGACGAACAGCGGCGCACGCACCATGAGGGATGCCGCGCGGGCGGTGATGACCTCCTCGCCGAATGCGACACGGATCTTGTACAGCGTGCGCCGCAGGCGGGCGCGGGCGGCTTCGGTGTCGGCTTCGGGCCAGCAGCGTGGCGGCGACCTCGCGCGCCACGGGCCCGCCAGCCTCGGCGAGATAGATCAGCAGTGCTGCCGCCTTCCGCAGGGCAAGCTCTATCAGCTGTCCGTCCTGCCGGAACTCCGGGAACCCCAGAAGTCTAAGTTGCAACCGCTCCATCGATCCGCACGAGGCCGCCCCGGGACATTGAGAGGACGTTGAGGGGACGCCGGCCTTCTATACATCCCACCACAGCGGGCCGATCGGGCCCGAGCATGAAACTCCCATGGAGCGAGAAATGTCACCGGTCAATACTCTCACTTGCCATCGTACCTCCGACACTGTCGCCGGGGATGGCGCCGCTATCAGTGCTGCCAACGCAGGACAAGGATGCTGAAACATGTGCCAATCCTGTCTCTCATGGTATGCACGCTGCATTGCTCCCTACCTTGTCCATGCCGGCTGTTCTGCAAACGCATTCGCGCACATGCGAAAGCGCATGATTCCGCGAGCAGGGGGCATTGTCGTCGAAGTCGGCTTCGGGTCCGGCCTGAACCTTCCTTACTACGACGCCGCAAAGGTGAAGCGGCTGGTCGGCGTCGATCCCGACGGCACGATGCTCGGCCTGGCTGAGCCGAAGACCCGTTCGTTGCCATTCAGTGTCGAATGCATCCGGGCCGGTGGCGAAAGGTTGCCTTTGATCGACAGCTTCGCCGACACGGTGGTCGTCACCTATGCTTTCTGCACCATTCCGGACCCAGAGGCGGCGCTTACTGAAATCCGGCGTATCCTCAGGCCCTTGGGCCAATTGATCTTCATCGAGCATGGCCGGGCAGAAAGGCTGCGTTGCCGCCGATGGCAGGAGCGCCTGAATGGGCTGTGGGGCCGGCTCGCCGGCGGCTGCCATCTCAACCGCGATCCATTGCGCCTGATCCGCGCGGCAGGCTTCCGGATCGTCGAAGAGGAGTGCGAGCAGTTCCATCTGCCCTTCTGGCAACTGGGAAGCCACCGCGCCGGCATTGCGGCACCACCAACAGGTTGACCGTCCTGCGCTCCCGTCTGTTAACGCCGCCCGCCTCTTGTTTCCGACGGCGCCGCGCCCGGCTCCTGGACGAGCGGTCCGAGCAGCACTTCGCCAAACAGCGGCTGGTAGCGGCGGCGGACGGCCGGGTCCTCCTTGAAGGACAGCGCGTACTGACCGATCTGGTGAAAATAGGTGATGCGGGCCCGCACGATGCTTTCGTCGTCCGAATAGCCCATGGCGCGGAACGACCGGATCAGCAGCTCTATGCGCAGGTCGTCGATCTCCTTGACGTCCTGGGCGAGTTTCTTCGATGTCCGCGACCAGTCGCGCACAGCCAGATCGAGGAGCGGACTGAAAGGGGCCTCATCCACCCAGACATGGACGATGTCGGTAAAGAACTGCAGGCCGCCTATGTCATGGATGTCGCGCATGGCCCAGAACGGCGCGCAGTTGCTGTCGCGCCATTCCTGCAACAGGCCGCCCCGAAGGTCCTCCAGGCTGGCGAAGTGGAAATAGAAGCTGCCGCGCGTGACCTTCAATTGCCGCGCCAGACGGTCAATCTTGACTTCACCGATGCCACGCTTTTCGAGCACCTTGCGTGCGGCGGCAATCCAGGCCTCGCGGCTGAGCGTCTGCCGCGCTGGTTTCGAACGTGGTGCGGCGGTGCGCGTTTTCCCGGATTTCGTCGGCGCACCTTGCTCGTTCATCGGATCAGAGACCTCTTCGCCTTGCACAGACCGACTCGCCAAGCGAGTCGGTCCTCCTGTGCTACGCAATTCTTGATGGCACCGTCCATTCGTTGACCCCTGCAATTTCAGGGCAGTGCGCTGATCCGCTCCAGCATCAATTCGAAGAACGGGACCGGATCGATCCGTCGCAGCACGTTGCAGTTCTTGCGGCGGCCGGTGACGTGCCACCAGTCGACGACCGTCATGCCGATGGTCTCCGGCGAGACGATATCGACCGTTACCGCGCACTGGCGCTGTTCGTAGATCTCGGGGGCCAGCAGGTAGCCGGTGACGCAGGCATCGTGGATGGGACGTGCCTGTGTTTCGAATTTATGCGTGCCGTATTGACGGAAGAAGTCCGCGAGGTTGGCGGCTTCGATTGCGGCGCGACTGCCGGTTGCGCGAAGACGGTCTAGCCACTCGGGCGTCATCAGGGCGGTATAGGTGCAGTCGATGCCGGCCATCGTCACCGGCACGCCGCTGTCGAACACTTTGTGCGCGGCGTGTGGGTCGACGAAGATGTTGAATTCCGCCGCAGGCGTGGCATTGCCGCCCTGGAAGAAGCCACCGCCCATCAACACGACTTCGCGCAGCCGGGGGATGATTTTCGGTTCCATGGTCATGGCCATGGCCAGATTGGTCATCGGTCCCAGCGTGCAGACGGTAATCTCGCCTTCCGGTGCATCCATGATGGTCCGCACCATGTAATTCACCGCGTGTTCGCCCTGCAGCGGCGTCACGGGCTCGGGGAGGTCGGCGCCATCGAAGCCGGTTTCGCCGTGGACATATTCGGCGGTGATCAGCTTGCGCACCATGGGGGCCGGGCAGCCGGCATAGATCGGCACATCCGGACGGCCTGCCAGTTCCACGACCTTCAGCGCGTTCTTCGACGTCAGGGCGAGCGGCACGTTGCCGCCGACCGTGGTGATGCCGACCACTTCGAGTTCGGCCGGTGAACCCAGCGCGAAGAGGATCGCGAACGCGTCGTCCTGACCGGGGTCGGTGTCGATGATTATCTTGCGTGGTGCCATTGTGACGCGGTTATCCCCTGCTGATGAAAAGCCTATTGCTGAGCCGATTTGGATGTGTAGAAATACAGTACTGTATCTTATGTTCAAGACAAGGTGTTCGAGATGGACGCACGCGGCGACTTTTCAGAAATCCCGATCCTCGATGTGTCGGCGCTTTATGGCGACGACGAGAATGCAATCGCCAGCACGGCCGCGACGCTGCGCCGGTATCTCGAGACGATCGGCTTTCTCTACGTCGTGGGGCATCCGATCCCGCGTGCCGATGTCGAGGCGGTCCGTGAGGCCAGCAAGCGCTTCTTCGCCCTGCCCGAGGACCAGAAGCTCGCGCTGAAGATCGACAAGAATTTCCGTGGCTATCTGCCGTTTGCCGGCTCGACGATCGTTACCTCGTCGGTGGCGACCGTGAGCAAGCCGAACCAGAGTGAATCGATCTTCTTCATGCACGAGGTCGAGGCCGATGACCCCAGGGCGTTGGCCGACCAGCCGCTGCAGGGGCCCAACCAGTGGCCAGGCGAGGCAACGCTCGACGGCTTCAGGCCGACAATCGAGCGCTATGTCGACGAGATGAGCACGCTCGCCCGCAAGATGGTTGGCGCCATCGCGCTCTCGCTCGGACTTCCGACAGACAGCCTCGACCGCTATTTCGAGCAGCCGACGACCTTCCTGCGGCTGCTGCACTATCCGACGCAGCCTCACGAGGAGGGGCTGTTCGGCTCGGCGCCGCACACCGATTACGGCTTCATCACGCTGCTCGCGCAGGACAATGTCGGCGGCCTTGAGGTCAAGAACAAGGATGGCGACTGGGTTCCAGCGCCGCCGGTCCCGGATTCCTTCGTGATGAATGTCGGCGACATCCTGGCGCGCTGGTCGAACGACCAGTTCGTCTCGACGCCGCATCGCGTTATCAACCGGTCGGGACGCGAGCGCTATTCACAGCCCTTCTTCTTCGATCCGTCGATGGATGAAACGATCGAGGCGCTGCCGGTCTGCGTGCCCTCTGGTAACCGGCCGAAATACGAGCCTGTGCTCTACGGCGACTACCTGATGGAGCGCATCGACAAGAACTATCACTACCGCAAGAAGAAGGCCGCGGAGACGGCCAGTTCATAATGCTGGAAACCGTTGTCATCAAAAAAGGGGAACGAAAAATGAGATCACATTTGCGCGTGGCCGGCTTGGTGCTGGCTACACTTGCCGCGACCTGGAGCGGATCGTCGAACGCCGAAGTGACAAAATCGGCCGAGGTCAAGCGGACCGGGATGCTGACCATCGCCAACACGCTTGACTTTGCCCCGTTCGAGTATCTCGACGCCGACGGCAAGCAGACCGGCATCATCATCGAACTGGCTGGCGAAGTGGCCAAGCTGGTCGACGCCAAGCTGGATGTGGCGCGCACGCCTTTTCCGTCGATGGTGCCGGGGCTCGCGGCCGGCCGTTTCAAGATCGCCTGGGAGACGTTCTCCGCCACGCCCGAGCGGCTCAAGCAGGTCGACTTCGTCATGTTCCTGAAAGCCGGCCTGGCTGTCTCGACGTCGCCTGACAAGAAGGCGAGCTTCAGCGGCGACACCCCGCTTTGCGGCAAGCGGATCGGCGTTTCGGCGGGAAGTGCGTCGGATTTCCTCGTCGACAAGCTGACCAAGGACTGCACCGACAAGGGCCAGGCGGCAATCGAGAAGTCCGTGTTCAACTCCTCGACGGACATCGTCCAGGGCGTGCTGTCCGACCGTCTCGACGCCCGCATGGATGATGCGACGGCATCGAGCTATTTCGAGGTCACCAGCAAGGGCCAGCTCGTCGTGCTGCCCACCCTTTACGAAGTTGCCCCGCTCGGCCTTGCGATCGCCAAGGACGACAAGGAGACCGCCGACATGATGGTCGGTGCGCTCTCGGAATTGTTCAAGAATGGCACCTACAAGGCCATCCTCGAAAAGTACGGCATGGGCGCCTACGCGATCAAAGAGCCCTATTTCGTCGGCAACATGGAGGCGCTTCGCGCCGACTAGAACGCAATGCCTTCATCCGGGTGCACAAAGTGCGCCCCAGGAAATTTGAATCTTCGCATTGGTCTGAAAATCGATTCCGATTTTCGGACCAATGCGATACGCGATTATAGGCGCCCGATCCGCTATCGGGCGCCGTTTGCGGACGGAGACCAGGAGAAGCAGCGATGGGCGTGGCCCACCCAACCGAGATACGCATCGAGCCGGGCGTCGCCGAGGCGGTCTCGCGCCTGACCGTCGTGCCGCAGCGCCGCTACGGCATCTGGGTCGGCACGGCCCTGGCCCTGTTGGTGGCGTTCTTCATCATCCGGGCCTTCGCCAGCAACCCCGCTTTTGCCTGGCCGACGGTCGTCGGCTACCTGTTCCACCCGTCCGTCATGCGCGGCCTCGGCAACACCTTGCTGCTGACCGTGGTGATCATGATACTGGCGATCGTGGTCGGTACGGTCATCGCCATCATGCGCGTTTCGCCAAGCCCGGTGCTGCGCATTTTCGCGGGCTTGTATGTCTGGTTCTTCCGTGGTGTTCCGGCCCTGATTCAGCTGATCTTCTGGTTCAACCTGTCGCTGCTCGTGCGTGAGGTCTCCCTGACCATCCCTTTCGTCGGCACGCTGTTTTCCGTCCGCACCAATGATTTCATGACGCCATTCTTCTCGGCCGTCGTGGCGCTCTCCCTGTGCGAGGCCGGCTACATGGCCGAGATCATCAGGGCCGGCATCAAGTCGGTGCCTTCGGGCCAGGCCGAGGCGGCGAGTGCGCTGGGCATGCCGTACCGCATGATCCTGAAGCGCATCACGCTGCCGCAGGCCATGCGCTTCGTGCTGCCACCCACCGGCAACGAGGCCATCAACCTCCTGAAGATGACGTCGCTGGTGACCTTCATCGCGGTCGACGACCTCTTCTATTCGGCCCAGAGCATCTATGCGCGAACCTTCGAGACGATCCCGCTGCTGATCGTCGTCGCCTTCTGGTATCTCGCCGTGGTCAGCATCATGTCGGCGGGACAGCATGTCCTGGAACGTCATTTCGGTCGCAGCGACACGCGCGGCGATCCCACGGCAATGCGCTTCCTGCGCAATGTCTTCGGTTTGCGGAGCGTTGCCCGATGAGTGACGCCAAGGTCGAAAATCGCGGCCGCTTCGGCGTGCCCGCCGACTCCATGGTCTTCGCGCGCGGCGTGCGCAAATCCTACGGCCCGCTCGAGGTTCTCAAGGGCGTCGATCTCGACGTGCCCGCCGGTTCGGTCGCTTGCATCATCGGCCCTTCGGGCTCCGGCAAGAGCACGTTCCTGCGCTGCATCAACCATCTCGAGAAGCTGAGCGGCGGCATCCTGCTCGTCGACAGCGAGTTCGTCGGCTATGACCTCAGGGGCGACAGGCTCTACGAGGTCAAGGACGACCTTCTTTGCCAGCGGCGCGCCGAGACCGGCATGCTGTTCCAATCGTTCAACCTGTTCTCCCACATGACCGTGATGGAGAATCTGATCGAGGCGCCGACACAGGTGCGGCGAATCCCGCTGGAACAGGCGAAGGCCGAAGCGGAAATCCTGCTGCGGCGCGTCGGTCTCCTGGACAAGGTTGACCGCTACCCGAGGGAACTTTCCGGCGGGCAGCAGCAGCGTGTGGCGATCGCGCGCGCCATGGCGATGAAGCCGAAGGTCCTGCTCTTCGATGAGCCGACGTCGGCGCTAGACCCCGAACTCGTCGGCGAGGTCCTGCAGGTCATGCGTGATCTCGCCGAAAGCGGCATGACGATGGTCGTGGTGACCCACGAGATCGGCTTTGCCCGCGAGATCGGCGATCAGCTCGTCTTCATGGATGGCGGCGTCATTGTCGAACGTGGCGCTCCCCGTGAGATGATCGCCAATCCGACATCGCCGCGAACCCGCGAGTTCCTGTCGCGCGTCCTTTGACGGCAAAGGCGCGAGCCACGGTCGCATCCTCCAAACAAAAAGGCGCGGGGCTAGCCCGCGCCTTTTTTCATGCTCAGGCTTCGAGGATCAATCTTTCTCGAAGATGCGTGCCTTGGCGACCACGCCGGCGATGGCGCCGCCGATCAGTGGTGCAACGATGAACAGCCAGAGCTGGCCGATCGCGGCGCCACCCGAAAACAGCGCCGGGCCGATGGAGCGAGCCGGATTGAGCGAGGTGCGGTCACCGGGATGATCGCGAAATGCAGTCCGGCCAGCGTCAGGCCGATAACGAGGCCGGCGAAGGCGGTGGCATGCTTTTCCGCGGTCACGCCAAGGATCACCGTGACGAAGGTGAAGGTGCCGATGACCTCCCACAGGAAGGCGGAGCTGACGCCGTATTTGGCGACGTCCCAACCGTTGGCGCCGAAGCCGGTGGTGTGTCCGCCGGTCTGGCCGGAGACGATGATCCACAGCGCAAGCGACGCGATCACGCCGCCGATGATCTGCGCGATCCAGTAGGGGATGACGTCCTTGGCCGGCAACCGGCCGGCAAGGAAGACGCCAAGCGTCACCGCCGGATTTAGATGTGCGCCCGAAATGGGGCCGATTGCATAGGCCGCCGCAATGAGGCCGATGCCGAACGCCAGACCGATGCCTTCCTGGCCGAGAGGCAGCGCACCGCCGAAGCCGCCCGTCACCACCGAAGCCGTGCCGATGAACACCAACAAGAATGTACCTAGAACTTCCGCCAGATAAGTCTTCATTGCCCTCTCCTCGTGTCGATCCGCCGGTCCGCCTTTTCCGCGCCGCGAATCACGGGTGAAAGAGTATTCGCAAGCAGAAAAGTTGGAAAGCAGCGCGGTTGCGCCACCCGGTGTGCTTGTGCGCGCCGGTTGCGCGCTTTAGAGCAGGGCCGAAATAGATTTTCTTGGTATTGGAACAAAGAAATGCGACTGGGCGGACGACTGGCTGCGGCCATCGAAGTGCTGGAAGACATTAGCCGGCGTCATCGGCCGGTGGCCGATGCGCTGAAGGACTGGGGTCTGTCACATCGTTTTGCTGGCGGGGGCGACCGCGCCGCGATCGGCAATATCGTCTACGACGCGCTGCGCCACAAGCGTTCCGCCGGCTGGCTGCTGGGTGAGGAGACGCCGCGCGCCATCGGCTTTGGCGCGCTGCTGCTCGAATGGAACCAGACCGCGCAATCGCTGAATGACGCACTTGAAGGCGACAAGTTCGCGCCACCGCTTTTGACCGCCTCCGAACTTCAGGCGATCGCCGAGCGTCGGCTTGACGATGCGCCGCCGGCGGTGCGGGCGGACGTGCCGGACTGGTGCGAGCCGCTATTCGAACAGGCCTTTGGTCCAGCGTGGGTCGAGGAGGGCGCTGCCCTCGCCACCCGCCCGCCGCTCGACATCCGGGTCAACACGCTGCAGGCCGATCGGGCGAAAGTACTGGCGGAGTTGGCTGAGACCGGCGCCAAGGCGGCACATCTCGCCCCTTATGGCATCCGCATCCCGCCGATCGATGGCGACGGCAGGCACCCCAATGTGCAGGCCGAGCCGGCCTTCCAGAAGGGCTGGTTCGAGGTCCAGGACGAGGGCTCGCAGATCGTGGCGGCCCTTGCCGGTGCCAAGGCTGGCATGCAGGTGCTCGATTTCTGCGCCGGGGCCGGCGGCAAGACGCTGGCGCTGTCGGCGGCGATGGGCAATACAGGCCAGGTCTTTGCCCACGATGCCGAAAAGGCCCGACTGGCGCCGATCTTCGACCGCATGCGCCGCTCTGAAAACCGCAATGTGCAGATCGTCGCCAAGCCGTCGGAGCTCGCGCCGCTGACCAGCCACATGGACATCGTTCTGGTCGACGCGCCCTGCACCGGCAGCGGCACCTGGCGGCGGCGTCCCGACGCCAAATGGCGGCTGACGCAAAGACAGCTTGATGCGCGCAAGGGCGAACAGTTGGCCATCCTCGATGCGGCCAAGGCCTATGTCAAACCCGGCGGCCTACTGGTCTACATCACCTGCTCAGTGTTCGACGAGGAGAATGGCGAGCAGATCTCGGCGTTCCGGGACCGCAACAGTGGCTTTGTGCCGGTCGATCATCGCGCTTTGTGGAGCGATCATTTCCCTGGTCACGAGGCCGCTGCGCGCATCGGCGATGCAGGGGATATCTCTTTGTCGCCGTCGCTGAGCGGCACTGATGGCTTCTATTTCTGCGCGCTGCGCCGGGGAAACTGACGCTGCAACTGACGCTGCAGTTGACAGGAGGCCGATGCGCCCCAGTTTGTGGCACGCGGCGGCGTGCCGCTTAACGGGGTGCCTCCTTGCAAAGATATCTGTCGTTCTTGCCGTTCCTCATTCTGGTGCTGGGCGGCGGCCTGCTGATCGGCTACGCGACCTTGCCGGGCGAATGGTACGCGTCGCTGGCCAAGCCGTCCTTCAATCCGCCCAACTGGATTTTCGGCCCGGTCTGGTCGCTGCTCTATGTGCTGATCGCCATTGCCGGCTGGCGGACATGGATGCGCGAGCCGACAGGCGTGGCGATGAAGATCTGGGGTGCGCAACTGGTCCTGAACTTCCTGTGGTCGCCGACATTCTTCGGCGCCAAGCTGATGGGTCCCGCGCTGGCGATCATCGTGCTTCTGCTTGCAAGCATAATCCTGTTCATCGCCAGGGCCGGGAGCCGCGACCGGTTGTCCGGCTGGCTGTTCGTCCCCTACGCCGTATGGGTGGCGTTTGCCACCTTGCTCAACGCATCGCTCCTCTGGCTGAACTAGGATCTCGCTCGGGAATGCTTTGTTGCAGTGCAGCAATTGAGATTGCCTGCCGCCGATCCGTCTGCAATAAGCTTTGCCAGACAAACGAAGGCGACGGCCATGGCAGCAAAGATCGTTCCCGCCCCGGACTATGAGGACCGCGTCAGGACCTCGTTCGCGCGTCAGAAGGCGATGGCGACGATCGGCGCCGAACTCACGCTGGTGACGCCCGGCATCATCGAGATCGAGATGCCCTACTCGGCGGCGCTCACCCAGCAGCACGGTTTCCTGCATGCCGGTGTCATTTCGACGGCGCTGGACTCGGCCTGCGGCTACGCCGCGTTTTCGCTGATGCCGGAAAACTCCGGCGTGCTGACCATCGAGTTCAAGGTCAATCTGCTGGCGCCGGGCCGGGGCGAGCGCTTCCTGTTCCGCGGCTCGGTGACCAAGCCCGGCCGCACCATCATCGTCGCCGACGGACAGGCCTATGCCTTCGCCGCCGACGGCGAGGCCAAGCTCATCGCCACCATGACTGGGACGATGATGACCATGGTTGGTCGTGATGGCATAGAAGGCTGACTCTATGGGTAGGGCGATACGAATCGGCGGCAAGGATATCCTCTTCGCCATGGCTGCCGAGGCCGAATACGGCCCGCATCTGAAGCAATTGTTCGCGCCTTTCATGACCGGCGTCGGGCCGGTCGAGGCCGGCGTCAGGCTCGGCGCGCAGCTGTCCCGGATGAAATCTCGGAAGGAATTGCCCGACCTGGTTGTATCGCTCGGTTCGGCGGGCAGCCGGACCCTTGAGCAGACCGAAATCTACCAGGCGGTCTCGGTCAGCTACCGCGACATGGATGCCTCGCCGTTGGGCTTTGAAAAGGGAGCAACGCCGTTCCTCGACTTGCCGGTGACCGTGCCGCTGACGTTGCGCATTCCAGGCATCAGGGAGGCGACGCTGTCGACGGGTGGCGCCATCATCACCGGCGCCGCCTGTGACGCAATTGGCGCCGACATGGTCGACATGGAAACCTTTGCTTGCCTGCGCGCCTGCCAGTTGTTCGATATCCCGCTGGTTGGGTTGCGCGGCATCTCCGACGGCGCGGCTGATCTCAGGCATGTCGGCGACTGGACCGAATATCTGCACGTCATCGACGAGAAGCTGGCTGACGCGGTCATGCGGCTCGACCAGGCGATCGCATCGGGCGCGCTTCGGCTTGAGCTATCGCAGGAAGACGTAGGATCCGATTGAAGGACACGCCTCGCAACCCATTGCGTCGACTCGTTTCTTTCTCTAAACGCTCGCCATGAAAACAGCCAATCATCCCGACACCGTCCTGATTGTCGATTTCGGCAGCCAGTTTACCCAGCTCATCGCCCGCCGCATCCGCGAAGCCGGCGTGTTTTCCGAGATCGTGCCGTTCCAGTCGGCCGAGGCGGCATTCAAACGCATCAATCCAAAAGCAGTGATCCTGTCCGGCGGTCCGGCCTCGACCTCGGACATTGGCAGCCCGCGCGCGCCACAGATCGTCTTTGACGCCGGCGTGCCGGTGCTCGGCATCTGCTATGGCCAGATGGCCATGTGCGTGCAGATGGGTGGTGTCGCCGAAAGCTCCAACCATCGCGAATTCGGCCGCGCCTTCGTCGAGATCGAGAAGGAAAGCCCGCTATTCGAGGGCCTGTGGGCGACCGGCCAGAGGCATCAGGTGTGGATGAGCCATGGAGACCGCGTCATCGCCTTGCCGCCGGGCTTCGAGGTTCTGGGAAAATCGGAAAGCTCGCCCTTCGCCATCTTCGGCAACATCGAGCGCAGGATGTACGGCATCATGTTCCACCCCGAGGTGGTGCACACGCCGGACGGCGCAAGGTTGCTCCGCAACTTCGTCCACAACATCGCCGGCATCGAGGGCGACTGGACGATGCGCGCCTATCGCGAGCATGCCGTCGAGACGATCCGCAAGCAGGTCGGCAAGGGCAAGGTCATCTGCGCGCTGTCGGGCGGGGTGGACTCGTCCGTCGCGGCGTTGCTGATCCATGAGGCGGTCGGAGACCAGCTCACCTGCATCCTGGTCGACCATGGCCTGATGCGCAAGGACGAGGCCGCCGGCGTGGTGGCGATGTTCCGCGAGCACTACAATCTGCCGCTCATCCTGGTGAACGCTTCGGATCGGTTCATCGGCGCGCTGGAAGGCGAGTCCGATCCCGAGAAGAAGCGCAAGACCATCGGTCGGCTGTTCATCGAGGTGTTCGAGGAAGAGGCCAAGAAGCTCGGCGGCGCCGAGTTTCTGGCGCAGGGCACGCTTTATCCCGACGTCATCGAAAGCGTCTCCTTCACCGGTGGCCCGTCGGTGACGATCAAGTCGCACCATAATGTCGGCGGCCTGCCCGAGCGCATGAACATGCAACTGGTCGAGCCGCTGCGCGAATTGTTCAAGGACGAGGTGAGGGCGCTCGGCAAGGAACTCGGCCTGCCCGACAGCTTCATCGGCCGCCATCCGTTCCCTGGTCCGGGTCTCGCCATCCGCTGCCCGGGCGGCATTACGCGTGAAAAGCTGGAGATCCTGCGCGAGGCCGACGCCATCTATCTCGACGAAATCCGCAAGGCCGGTCTCTACGACGCCATCTGGCAGGCCTTCGCCGTGCTTCTGCCCGTGCAGACAGTCGGCGTGATGGGCGACGGCCGCACCTACGAATTCGTCTGCGCCCTGCGCGCCGTCACCTCGGTCGACGGCATGACGGCGGATTTCTACCACTACGACATGGCGTTCCTGGGTGCCGCCGCCACGCGCATCATCAACGAGGTCCGCGGCATCAACCGCGTCGTCTACGACGTGACGTCGAAGCCGCCGGGCACCATCGAGTGGGAATGATTTTTGCCCATCCGGGGGTATCCGACACTACGCCAAAATACGACATAACATACTGATAACAAATAAAAATATGAACAGTATCTATCGACAGCAATCGGGGCCCAGAGTTCGGCTCTGACGTGCTGGCTGACGGTGTCCGGACTATTGCCCAACTCGGATTTTGAAAGTACCGTCAGGGTCATAAGGGCTCGTGACGGTATTTTTATTCGTCTAAGTCATTGGAAATAAATCGTTTTCCATAGATGTGGGCCTCTGAAATGCCATGACGGTATTTTTGGAAGGAGGCGTGGAATGTTGACGGACCTTGCCATCAAGGCTCTGAAATCAAAGGATAAACCGTATAAGGTGGCAGACCGGGACGGAATGTACGTCCACGTCACGCCAACCGGCGGTCTCTCGTTTCGATTGGATTATCGTCTGAACGGGCGTCGGGAGACCGTGCACCTTGGCAAATATGGTCCCGCCGGCTTGTCTCTCGCCCGAGCGCGGGAGAAGTGCATCGACGCCAAGCGCGCCATTGGTGAAGGCATCTCTCCAGCGATCGAAAAGCAACGCGAAAAACGGCGCCTGAAGGAGGCCAAAAGCTTCGGTGAGTTCGGAGAAAAGTGGCTCACCGCGGCACCTATGGCTGACAGCACCCGCGCGATGCGTCGCTCGATCTTTGAGCGCGAACTTCTCCCGACATGGCGCAATCGGCTCCTAACCGAGATCACGCCGAACGATCTGCGGGCGCATTGCGCTGCTATCGTCGCTCGCGGTGCGCCGGCGACGGCCATCCATGTGCGGGATATTCTCAAGCAGATTTATGGATTCGCGATCCTGCACGGCGAGAAGCTTGCCAATCCGGCCGACGATGTCGGCCCATCTTCGATCGCTACATTCGCACCGAGAGACCGGTCTCTATCGCCATCCGAAATCCGGGTGATGCTCAAGCAGCTCGAGCATGTCGCGACCTTACCCACGATCCGCCTCGGGATGCGGCTTTACCTCCTGACGATGGTGCGCAAGAGCGAACTGCAGGACGCGATCTGGGATGAAGTTGATTTCGAGAACGCCGTGTGGACCATTCCAAAGGAGAGAATGAAGCGCTCCAAGGCGCATAACGTCTACCTGTCCAGCCAGGTGCTCGACATCATGATCGCGCTGAAGACGTGTGCGGGGAACTCAAAGTACCTTCTGCCATCGCGCTACGACGCGGACGCGCCAATGTCCCGCGCGACCTTCAACCGCGTGACCTACTCCGTTGTCGAAAGGGCAATGAAGGAGGGGCTGCCCCTGGAGCCGTTCACGGTCCACGATCTTCGTCGGACCGGATCCACACTGCTCAACGAACTTGGCTTCAACAGTGATTGGATCGAAAAGTGCCTGGCGCACGAGGACGGCCGTTCCTCACGCGGAGTCTACAACAAGGCCGAGTATTGTTCCCCGTCAGCACCTGTGTCCCAGATTTGAGGTTGTGAATTAAGGAGGGTTTTGATCTCGTCGTCACGACGAAGGAACCAAGATGAGCCCTAAATCCTCAAGTGCCAAGAAGCCTGCCGAGCAGGTGGTAAAGGACATTCGCCGGGCGACCCGGCGGCATTTTTCAGCGGAAGACAAGATCCGGATCGTGCTGGACGGGCTGCGCGGCGAAGACAGCATCGCCGAGCTGTGCCGCAAGGAAGGGATCGCGCAGAGCCTGTATTACACCTGGTCCAAGGAGTTCATGGAGGCCGGCAAGCGCCGATTGGCGGGTGATACCGCTCGTGCTGCCACCAGCGACGAGGTCAAGGATTTGCGCCGGGAGGCCGGCGCGCTGAAGGAATGCGTCGCTGATCTGACACTGGAAAACCGTCTGCTCAAAAAAAGCATGATCGCGGATGGGGACGAGCAAGAATGAGATATCCCGCATCCGAAAAGCTCGAGATCATCAGGATCGTCGAGCAGTCACACCTGCCAACCCGCAAAACGCTGGACCGACTGGGCATCCCGCGCCGGACCTTCTATCGCTGGTATGACCGTTATGTCGAGGGCGGGCCTGAGGCGCTGCAGGATCGGCCCTCGGCGCCGAGCCGGGTGTGGAACCGCATCCCGCCTGCCATCCATGACCAGATCATCGAACTGGCGCTGGAGCAGTCCGAGCTCTCCCCGCGCGAACTGGCAGTACGGTTCACCGACGAGACGCGCTACTTCGTGTCAGAAGCCAGCGTTTACCGGCTCCTCAAGGCCTACGATCTGATCACCAGCCCGGCCTATGTGGTGATCAAGGCGGCGAACGAGTTCCACACCAAGACGACGCGACCCAACGAGATGTGGCAGACGGACTTCACCTACTTCAAGATCATCGGCTGGGGCTGGATGTACCTGTCGACCGTGCTCGACGATTACTCCCGCTACATCATCGCCTGGAAACTGTGCAGCACCATGCGGGCCGAGGACGTCACCGACACGCTGGACATGGCACTTACTGCCTCAGGGTGCGACCAGGCCCATGTGCACCACAAGCCTCGGCTGCTCAGCGATAATGGCCCCAGCTACATCGCCGGCGAACTGGCGGACTATATCCAGGACCAACGCATGAGCCATGTCCGGGGCGCTCCAATGCATCCCCAGACCCAAGGCAAGATCGAGCGCTGGCACCAGACCCTCAAAAACCGAATCCTCTTGGAGAACTACTTTCTGCCCGGCGACCTTGAGGCCCAGATCGCAGCCTTCGTCGAACATTACAACCATCGACGCTACCACGAGAGCCTGGCCAACGTAACGCCAGCCGACGCCTACTTCGGCAGGGCCGCAGCCATTATCAAACAGCGAGAAATGGCCTGCTGCCGGTTTCGTGGACACCGAGATAAGGTGTTTAACGGAACTGGAGAGTGGGAATGCAGAGAAGGAAGTTCAGCCGCGAGTTCAAGCTTGAGGCGGTGAGATTGGTGAAGGATCGGGGCGTTGCGGTGGCGCAGGCGGCCCGTGATTTGGATCTCCATGAGAATGTGCTGCGCAAGTGGGTCCGCGAGACGAGCGCTGACCCGCAGCATGCCTTTCCCGGCCATGGTCAAATGAAGCCTGAGCAGCAGGAGATTGACCGGCTGCGTCGGGAAGTTACTAAGCTGAAGGCGGAGCGCGACATCCTAAAAAAGGCCGCAGCCTACTTCGCGAGGGATGCGATATGAGGTTCGCCTTTATCGCGAAGCACCGTTCGATCTGGCCGGTGGCATGGCTGTGCAATGCGCTGGATGTGTCGCGCTCAGGCTTCCATGCCTGGCTCAACCGCAGCCCCAGCGCCCGGTCCCAGCACGACGAGATGCTCGTTCCCAGGATCGACCGGAGCTTCAAGAGCAGCGACCGCACCTATGGCGCCCGTCGCGTCTGGCACGACGTCTTGGCTGAGGGAGTCTCCTGCGGTCTTCATCGCGTCGAGAGGCTCATGCGGGAGAACGGCTTGCGTGCCCGGCCTCGGCGCCGCGGGCTACCGAAGGACACTGGCGAGCGAGCCGCCGTGTCGGACAATCTCCTTGATCGCGCCTTCGAAGCTGCTGCTCCGAACCAGAAGTGGATTGCCGACTTCACCTACATCTGGACCGCCGAAGGATGGCTCTATGTTGCGGCGGTCGTCGACCTGTTCTCCAGGCGTGTCGTCGGCTGGGCGATGAAGGCCGAGATGACGGCCCAACTCGTCACCGACGCCCTAATCATGGCGATCTGGCGCCGAGGCAAGCCAGACAGCCTGCTCCATCATTCGGACCAGGGGTCGCAATATACGAGCGAGCAGTTCCAGCGCCTGATGGCCGATCACGGCATTACCTGCTCGATGAGCCGGTCCGGCAACGTCTGGGACAATGCTGCGATGGAGAGCTTCTTCTCGTCGCTCAAAACCGAGCGGACAGCCCGCAAGGTCTACAGGACGAGGGATCACGCCAAGGCAGATGTGTTCGATTACATCGAATGCTTATAGCGCGACGATCTGGATGAGACGTGAGCGGCGATCTGGATGAGATTCTCAGGTCGCGGTCACGTGCAAATTATCATGCTGATTGTCGCTGGCAAGGCCTTCATCTATTTCTGATTGCCGCTCCGCGACAAGTTCGTGTTTGTTCTTGATTGTCGCGTAAGAGGCTGGCCTGCCGCGCTGGCGTTTGGCTTCCATGGCGGATCTGCGCCGGTAGCTTTCGACGTTCATCTCGAAGATCGTTGCGTGGTGAACAAGTCGGTCCACTGCGGCGAGGGTCATGGCGGGGTCCGGAAAGATTCTGTTCCATTCTCCGAAGGGCTGATTGGCGGTGATCATGATGGAACGCCGCTCATATCTTGCGCAGATGAGTTCGAAGAGCACGCTCGTTTCGGCCTGGTCCTTGGTGACGTAGGCCAGATCGTCGAGGATGAGCAGATCGAACTTGTCGAGCTTGGCGATGGCGGCTTCGAGCTGCAGCTCTCGCCGCGCGATCTGGAGCTTCTGCACGAGATCGGTGGTTCGGGCGAACTGCACGCGCCAGCCGTTCTCAATGAGGGCGAGTCCGATCGCTGCCGCAAGATGCGACTTTCCGCCACCGGGTGGGCCGAACAACAGGATATTGGCGCCCTTGGCGAGCCAGCTGTCACCGGCGGTCATGGCCATGACCTGGGCCTTGGAGACCATGGGTACGGCGTCGAAGGCGAAGCTGTCGAGCGTCTTTCCGGGCGGCAGATGCGCTTCGGCCAGATGCCGTTCGATCCTGCGATGTGCCCGTTCGGCCAGCTCATGCTCGGCGATGGCCGAGAGGAACCGGGCGGCGGGCCACCCCTCTCTATCGGCCTGCTCGGCAAATTGCGCCCAGAGCGTCTTGATCGTCGGTAGCCGGAGTTCGTTGAGCATGATGCCGAGGCGGGCTTCGTCGATGGTGTGGGCGTTGCTCATGCGACGTCTCCCACATGGGTTGCCCCGATCAGGGCTTCATAGCCGTTAAGGGAAGCGAGTTGCACCAAGACGGTCGGCAGCCGTGCGGGGTCCGGGCCGAGGAGGGTTCGCAAGACGGCAATATCGGGCAGGTCGCCGGCGTCGAGGGTCTCGGTGAGTTGCTCGGCAAGCTCACGCTCGCAGCCTCGATCGTGGGCCAGCGCCAGCAGATCGACCATGATCTTGCACGCCTGCCTGTCCGGCAGCCGCTCAATGAGCTCGTCGAAGGCCCTGCGGTATTCCTGCCGCGGGAAGAGCTTGTCACGATAGACGAGATTAAGAAGCGCCATCGGCTTTTTGCGCAGGGAATGGATGACGTGCCGATAGTTGACGACCTGATCGTGCCTCCCGTCGGCATGGCCTCGGCCCCTGGGCAGCGTCATCAGCTTTGTTCCTCCCATAAAGACCTCGAGGCGATCATCGAACAGGCGGATGCGAAGCCGATGTCCGATCAGGCGGGAGGGAACGGTGTAGAAGACCTTGCGCAAGGTGAAGCCGCCGGTCCGCGACACGGTGACGACCACCTCCTCGAAGTCGCTGGTCCGCTGGTCTGGAAGTTCCTGCAGTTGAGGGCGTTCGGCATCGATGCGCTTGCCATGATTGGCGTTGTGCCGGCTGACGATCTCGTCGATGAAGGCTCGATACGCGCCGAGATCGTCGAAATTTCTGCTGCCGCGCATCAGAAGGGCGTCACGGATGGCATCCTTGAGATGGCCATGGCTGCTTTCGATCGAACCGTTCTCGTGCGCGATGCCCTTGTTGTTGCGGGTCGGCGTCATGCGGTAGTGCGCGCAAAGCTCTTCGTAGCGATACGTGAGATCCTCCTTCGCATCGGCGCTGAGGTTGCGGAAAGCCGCCGACAGGCTGTCGCTGCGATGATAGAGCGGCGCTCCCCCAAGCGACCACAGCGCGTTCTGCAGTCCTTCGGCCAGGGCCACGAAGCTCTCGCCGCCGAGAATGACATGGGTGTGTTCAAAGCCGGACCAGGCGAGCCGGAAGTGGTAGAGTAGATGATCAAGAGACTGGCCGGCGATCGACACGTCAAGGCTGCCCATGTCGGTAAAATCCGATAGCCCGAGTCGGCCGGGTTCGTGAAGCTGGCGGAAGATAACCTCCTGCTCTTCGCCGTGGATGGCACGCCATGACCGGATGCGCCGCTCCAGCGTTCGGCGAATGCCCGCGCTCAGTTCCGGGTGCCGCCGCAGCATCTCCTCATAGATGGCGACAACACGGATGCCTGGCGCCGCCTTCAAAAGGGGAACGACCTCGGCATCGAAGATATGCTCGAGAGGGTCAGGCCTCCGCCGGCCACGAGCCTTTTGCTTTTGCGATGGCAGGTGCGCGTCCGTCTTGATGCGATAGGCCGTCGCCCTGCTGATCGACGCCTTGGCGGCGGCGACCTCGATAGAATTGTTTTGTCGGTACTTCATAAAAAGCCTCGTCTGATGATCGGTTACATGGCGACCCGGCACAAAGATGGTTCTCCATTCCAGAAAACCACCAAGCTACCGGGCCGACCGCGATCATAAGACGCTGAAAAATTGCGCGGCGGCGGGGGTGTAACTCCGGTCGGGCTACGCCCTCCCTTCGTCACACCCCCGCCGCCGAGTCTCATCCTGATTGACGCTGAGTCTCACCTTGTTTGTCGCCGCGCAAATGCTTCTATAACCCTCGGCGAAGGCACTCGACGCTGGGCTATCTCAGCCCCAACGAGTTCGAGGAGCAAGCTATGCTAGCTTAACCGGGTGTCCGAAAAACCGGCAGCAGGCCAGACAGGTACATCCAGCCCCAGCCGATGATCTTGAAGTAGGTGAAGTCCGTCTGCCACATCTCGTTGGGTCGCGTCGTCTTGGTGTGGAACTCGTTCGCCGCCTTGATCACCACATAGGCCGGGCTGGTGATCAGATCGTAGGCCTTGAGGAGCCGGTAAACGCTGGCTTCTGACACGAAGTAGCGCGTCTCGTCGGTGAACCGTACTGCCAGTTCGCGCGGGGAGAGCTCGGACTGCTCCAGCGCCAGTTCGATGATCTGGTCATGGATGGCAGGCGGGATGCGGTTCCACACCCGGCTCGGCGCCGAGGGCCGATCCTGCAGCGCCTCAGGCCCGCCCTCGACATAACGGTCATACCAGCGATAGAAGGTCCGGCGCGGGATGCCCAGTCGGTCCAGCGTTTTGCGGGTTGGCAGGTGTGACTGCTCGACGATCCTGATGATCTCGAGCTTTTCGGATGCGGGATATCTCATTCTTGCTCGTCCCCATCCGCGATCATGCTTTTTTTGAGCAGACGGTTTTCCAGTGTCAGATCAGCGACGCATTCCTTCAGCGCGCCGGCCTCCCGGCGCAAATCCTTGACCTCGTCGCTGGTGGCAGCACGAGCGGTATCACCCGCCAATCGGCGCTTGCCGGCCTCCATGAACTCCTTGGACCAGGTGTAATACAGGCTCTGCGCGATCCCTTCCTTGCGGCACAGCTCGGCGATGCTGTCTTCGCCGCGCAGCCCGTCCAGCACGATCCGGATCTTGTCTTCCGCTGAAAAATGCCGCCGGGTCGCCCGGCGAATGTCCTTTACCACCTGCTCGGCAGGCTTCTTGGCACTTGAGGATTTAGGGCTCATCTTGGTTCCTTCGTCGTGACGACGAGATCAAAACCCTCCTTAATTCACAACCTCAAATCTGGGACACAGGTGCTGACGGGGAACAGAAGCTAACTTACCTAGCGGAATATTTTTCTTCGTCTGTGATCGTCATTTGCTCGCATATTGAGAGCATATGAGGATGGTTGCGGCTGCAAGGCCTGTGTCTACACAATTTCTAATGGCTGCCATTCTTACACAATCTTTACGCATCGTCAGAAGATAAGACGCCGATTTTACGCATTCACTCTTACTGATTGCGTGCATTGACCTTCAAAGCAGGGAGTGCACCCATGATAATTCAGTCGCCGTCGTTACATACGCAGCGTGTTTTGGAGCGTACTGCACGTAGTCGACCCGGTACAGGCGCCCTGCGATCTCTCCTGCTGCTTGGCGGCTGTAGCGTCCTCTTCGGTGTTGGAGTGGCCCACGCAGACCCTCTTCCCGCCCCGAGCTTTTCTGGTCCGCTCGTGCCGAATCCTAATCCGCTGTCGGTTGACGCGGGGCCGTTTGGGTCGGTTTCGGTCACCGGTCAGATCAGCGGGATCGGCGTGCTCCAGAGCCATGCAACGGACGCAGGTGGCATTGGTAACCGTGATGGGTTTGTGGATTTGAGCAATGCCCAAATCGAGATCCAGACAACACAGGGACCGTTGCAGTTCTACGTTCAGGCTGGCGCCTATTCATTGCCGTCACTGGGCTCGTCTTATCTGCAAGCGACAAAGGCGACAGACCAGTTATTCGGACCCGTTCCGGTAGCCTATGCCAAGGCGATGATCTCGCCGGAACTGTCGGTCATGGTTGGTCTTCTGCCGACCATGGTGGGTGCGGAGTCGACCTTTACTTTCCAGAATATCAACATTGAGCGCGGACTGCTTTGGAACCAGGAGCCGGCAATTAGTCGTGGGGTACAGATCAACTATGCGCACGGTCCACTCAGCGCTGCGGTATCGCTAAACGACGGCTATTATTCGGGCAAACTGAACTGGTTCTCGAGCACGCTATCCTATGCGATCGACTCGTCGAATTCGATCAGCATTGTGGGTGCGGGCAGCCTGTCGCGGAACGACAAGTTTTCGACAGCGACGCCGCTAGCGCAGAATAACAGCAACATCTTCAATCTGATTTATAGCTACAACAGCGGTCCGCTTACGCTCACGCCGTATCTACAATACAGCCATGTCGGGCGCGATGACCGGCTCGGGATCAACCGCTCGGCTGACACTTATGGCGGTGCGCTTCTCGTCAAGTATGCGCTGAACAAGGAATGGTCGCTCGGTGCGCGTGCCGAATATCTCAAGACGATCGGTGGGGTTTGCGGCATGGACTCCAACTGCACGCCGACGAACTTGCTCTACGGCGCAAGGAGCGACGCCTGGTCGCTGACTGTCACACCGACTTACCAGAAGGGCGTGTTCTTTGCGCGCGGCGAGTTGTCCTACACGCAGATTGGCCGTCTGGAAGCCGGCTATGGCTTTGGCCGCGATTTGAATCAACGCGATCAGGTTCGCGCGTTGGTGGAGACCGGCATTCTCTTCTGACGTGATTGGGGCGGCGCGGTTGGGAAGCCGCGTCACCCTCGTATGGGGGCTATCCGACGTGCTTCAGTCGAGTCTCCCCAGACGCTTCTCTCAATATCGCAGAACCGCGAAACGCCACCGCGGCCTAGCGCCAAGACCCAGAGCGTCCGGTATTCCACCTCCGTCAGCGCGATCTCGCGGCCTCTGACATGAGCGTGAGGCTGACGCAGATCAAGGCGGAGAGCGCTTTCGCCATCTGGAATAGCCAGGCCGTACTGTCGCCAGACGAGCCGGAACAGCAGTCCAGTACGCGCTATTAGATCGGACTCCAAGAACGGCGCCTCAAGGCAGTCGACCCCAGAGTCAACTACGCGCGCGACTGTGTCTGAATCGCCGTCCTGCAGAACGAACAACACCGGCAGTTCAGGCCGAACGTCACGGACGGCAGCACACCACAACAGCTCTTGTCGGCGGCCCGACAACACCGCGACATCGTATTGATGTTGGGCGAGCGCTCCCATTGCCGCCTGCAGTTCGACAAAGGTAGCGACTGTCCGTCGTCAGATCATTTGGCTCAGATTGGATCGCAGATTAGCGGAGTGTCGGCCTCATCTTGGGGTTGATGTTAAGCGGCGATCTTGCGGTGCTGCAAGCGCCGATGTTGGATGGTTTGGCGTTTGATCCTTTCTCGCTGTTTGATAATGGCTGCGGCCCTGCCGAAGTAGGCGTCGGCTGGCGTTACGTTGGCCAGGCTCTCGTGGTAGCGTCGATGGTTGTAATGTTCGACGAAGGCTGCGATCTGGGCCTCAAGGTCGCCGGGCAGAAAGTAGTTCTCCAAGAGGATTCGGTTTTTGAGGGTCTGGTGCCAGCGCTCGATCTTGCCTTGGGTCTGGGGATGCATTGGAGCGCCCCGGACATGGCTCATGCGTTGGTCCTGGATATAGTCCGCCAGTTCGCCGGCGATGTAGCTGGGGCCATTATCGCTGAGCAGCCGAGGCTTGTGGTGCACATGGGCCTGGTCGCACCCTGAGGCAGTAAGTGCCATGTCCAGCGTGTCGGTGACGTCCTCGGCCCGCATGGTGCTGCACAGTTTCCAGGCGATGATGTAGCGGGAGTAATCGTCGAGCACGGTCGACAGGTACATCCATCCCCCAGCCGATGATCTTGAAGTAGGTGAAGTCCGTCTGCCACATCTCGTTGGGTCGCGTCGTCTTGGTGTGGAACTCGTTCGCCGCCTTGATCACCACATAGGCCGGGCTGGTGATCAGATCGTAGGCCTTGAGGAGCCGGTAAACGCTGGCTTCTGACACGAAGTAGCGCGTCTCGTCGGTGAACCGTACTGCCAGTTCGCGCGGGGAGAGCTCGGACTGCTCCAGCGCCAGTTCGATGATCTGGTCATGGATGGCAGGCGGGATGCGGTTCCACACCCGGCTCGGCGCCGAGGGCCGATCCTGCAGCGCCTCAGGCCCGCCCTCGACATAACGGTCATACCAGCGATAGAAGGTCCGGCGCGGGATGCCCAGTCGGTCCAGCGTTTTGCGGGTTGGCAGGTGTGACTGCTCGACGATCCTGATGATCTCGAGCTTTTCGGATGCGGGATATCTCATTCTTGCTCGTCCCCATCCGCGATCATGCTTTTTTTGAGCAGACGGTTTTCCAGTGTCAGATCAGCGACGCATTCCTTCAGCGCGCCGGCCTCCCGGCGCAAATCCTTGACCTCGTCGCTGGTGGCAGCACGAGCGGTATCACCCGCCAATCGGCGCTTGCCGGCCTCCATGAACTCCTTGGACCAGGTGTAATACAGGCTCTGCGCGATCCCTTCCTTGCGGCACAGCTCGGCGATGCTGTCTTCGCCGCGCAGCCCGTCCAGCACGATCCGGATCTTGTCTTCCGCTGAAAAATGCCGCCGGGTCGCCCGGCGAATGTCCTTTACCACCTGCTCGGCAGGCTTCTTGGCACTTGAGGATTTAGGGCTCATCTTGGTTCCTTCGTCGTGACGACGAGATCAAAACCCTCCTTAATTCACAACCTCAAATCTGGGACACAGGTGCTGACGGGGAACAGGTAGCGACCTTGTAACCGGCACGTTGCAAGGTGCGTGCGATATAGCGCCGGCTGCCTGCATCAGGTGCAATAACCGGGATTGCGGCGTGTCCATCCAGAGCAACCTGTGGCCATCGGTACACAACACACTCGTCTTCGAATCCGCCGCTTTGTGTGGTGATGATCGGATCGGCCGCAGACGTAGCGGCTGTTGGCAGGTTGCTCGGCAGTTCGGTAAGCGGAAGATCGAAGAGGCCATCACAGGATCTGCTGCGAGACATCGGCTGTTGTCGCTTTTGCAATTACGCCAACACCCTGAGTACGGCCGAGCAGATCAGCATCAGGAGGAGCATGGCGAATCCATGATCCCAGATGCACAAGCTTGCGGGAGGAATTGGCCGTTGGATGAAGAGAGCGGCGCCAAATACGAGCAGCACTGAAAATCCGAACATCAGATGGATCAAGGATAGAAAGAGGATCAGTCTACGCTGATCAATGATCAGCGTAGGGGCGCTGAACAGAACAACGAAAGCGACGTGACTTCCAAACAACCGTAAATGTTTACGCGAGCGCTGATCGGGATCACGTAGCACCTTGAGCCAACGACATTGACCGTGCTCGTGCTGCATGGAAGGACGGTTAACACGGCAATATCAGGATAGCGTAAGGTTTGGGTTGCCCCTGTAAGAACCGTATAGGGATAGCTCCACAGCTCTACCGAAGATTCACCCTCACGGCGGCGGAAAATTTGATGCGATCTTTATTCGAGGATCGATACACACAGAAATATTTCCTCAATCGCGATCAACCGAACCATGCTTTCCCGCCTCAATGTCGAATCCCGCCTGACGATCCGTCGCTTTTCCACGAAGCTTGCGATTTCGGCCGTGATCGGAACATACGGCAAGGTTGGCTATCTTACGGCTGCCTCTTTCTGGATCGGACTCTATTCCGCATTTTGCGTCTTCTTTGCCCTGATCCTCAAAGAGCGTTTTTTGCAACGGGACGGATTCAACCATTGGGACGAAGCCTTGTGGCTACTGCTCGTTGCCCTTGGCCTGCATACCGCTAATAGCTTCATACGTTGAGGCGCCGCAGGTGCTTGTTCACTAATGGTAGCGGCTGACGGATGGAATCAGCTATCGGTCTTTGCGGTCCCAATAGAACGCCGCGTTTTCGCAAAGCCTCGATCGGCGGCGATAAAGCGCTGCAGCATGGGCACGATCAGACGCACGGGATCAGTCGGCGGATGATTGTTTTCCCGGTCGAGGATTTCGGCATAAGCCGTAAGGTCACGATGAAGGCTGGCGGGGAGTTCCAGCGTCACCTTCACGGGCTTGTCATCAGCGATTGGGCCTGTCCGTCGTCAGATCATTTGGCTCAGATTGGATCGCAGATTAGCGGAGTGTCGGCCTCATCTTGGGGTTGATGTTAAGCGGCGATCTTGCGGTGCTGCAAGCGCCGATGTTGGATGGTTTGGCGTTTGATCCTTTCTCGCTGTTTGATAATGGCTGCGGCCCTGCCGAAGTAGGCGTCGGCTGGCGTTACGTTGGCCAGGCTCTCGTGGTAGCGTCGATGGTTGTAATGTTCGACGAAGGCTGCGATCTGGGCCTCAAGGTCGCCGGGCAGAAAGTAGTTCTCCAAGAGGATTCGGTTTTTGAGGGTCTGGTGCCAGCGCTCGATCTTGCCTTGGGTCTGGGGATGCATTGGAGCGCCCCGGACATGGCTCATGCGTTGGTCCTGGATATAGTCCGCCAGTTCGCCGGCGATGTAGCTGGGGCCATTATCGCTGAGCAGCCGAGGCTTGTGGTGCACATGGGCCTGGTCGCACCCTGAGGCAGTAAGTGCCATGTCCAGCGTGTCGGTGACGTCCTCGGCCCGCATGGTGCTGCACAGTTTCCAGGCGATGATGTAGCGGGAGTAATCGTCGAGCACGGTCGACAGGTACATCCAGCCCCAGCCGATGATCTTGAAGTAGGTGAAGTCCGTCTGCCACATCTCGTTGGGTCGCGTCGTCTTGGTGTGGAACTCGTTCGCCGCCTTGATCACCACATAGGCCGGGCTGGTGATCAGATCGTAGGCCTTGAGGAGCCGGTAAACGCTGGCTTCTGACACGAAGTAGCGCGTCTCGTCGGTGAACCGTACTGCCAGTTCGCGCGGGGAGAGCTCGGACTGCTCCAGCGCCAGTTCGATGATCTGGTCATGGATGGCAGGCGGGATGCGGTTCCACACCCGGCTCGGCGCCGAGGGCCGATCCTGCAGCGCCTCAGGCCCGCCCTCGACATAACGGTTCACCAGCGATAGAAGGTCCGGCGCGGGATGCCCAGTCGGTCCAGCGTTTTGCGGGTTGGCAGGTGTGACTGCTCGACGATCCTGATGATCTCGAGCTTTTCGGATGCGGGATATCTCATTCTTGCTCGTCCCCATCCGCGATCATGCTTTTTTTGAGCAGACGGTTTTCCAGTGTCAGATCAGCGACGCATTCCTTCAGCGCGCCGGCCTCCCGGCGCAAATCCTTGACCTCGTCGCTGGTGGCAGCACGAGCGGTATCACCCGCCAATCGGCGCTTGCCGGCCTCCATGAACTCCTTGGACCAGGTGTAATACAGGCTCTGCGCGATCCCTTCCTTGCGGCACAGCTCGGCGATGCTGTCTTCGCCGCGCAGCCCGTCCAGCACGATCCGGATCTTGTCTTCCGCTGAAAAATGCCGCCGGGTCGCCCGGCGAATGTCCTTTACCACCTGCTCGGCAGGCTTCTTGGCACTTGAGGATTTAGGGCTCATCTTGGTTCCTTCGTCGTGACGACGAGATCAAAACCCTCCTTAATTCACAACCTCAAATCTGGGACACAGGTGCTGACGGGGAACAAGCTCGGGCCGGTAAATCCGCGCTTCGGCGAGCAGCGACAGCATCTCGGCCGACGCCCATCCGTCGAAGGGCGACGGCTGCACGGGGATCAGGACGAGGTCGGCCGCAAGCAGCGCCGATCGCATCAGGCTGGCGACACGCGGCGGACCGTCGATGACGACGTGATCGGCGTCGCGGGCTAGCGCGGGCGCTTCGCGATGCAGCGTGTCGCGGGCAAGCCCGATGACAGTAAAGAGCCGTGGCAAGCCTTCGCGGGCGCGCTGCTGCGACCAGTCGAGCGCCGATCCCTGCGGGTCGGCGTCGATCAGGGTGACGCGCTTGTCCTGCTGAGCCCATTCGCCGGCCAGATGCAGCGCCAGTGTCGTCTTGCCGACACCGCCTTTCTGATTGAGGAGCGCGACGATCATGACGCGCTTCCGGTCGCTGCCAGCGACTTATCCGCAGGCGCGCAAAAAGCGGGGTCCGTTAGAAAGATTCCGAAGGAATCTTGGTTAGAGAAGTTACGGGGCCTGCAACCCTCTGATTCAGAGAGCGGAATCGGCGATTCCGGTCCCCGATAGCACGAGGATCGGGTCCCCGATGGCACGATAGGTTCGGTCCCCGATAGCACGAGATGATTCACAGCTTATCCCCAGGGCGAGTGTTGGCGTGGCGTCGACGTGGCGCGCGGATGAACGGGTCCAGGTCGGTGGGAGCGAAGGACAGGCGCTCGGCGCCGCCGGGCGGGTGCTCGATGACCAGGCGATAGCCGGGCAAGGGCTGGCGGCGGACGATGTCGCGCAGGTCGTAGGCGAAGTGCTTGAGCGGCGAGAGGCTGCCGGACTTGGCGTGGAGATGGATGAAGTCGAAGCTCCAGCCATATTCCTGGCGGCCGCCGTGCTTGCGCACGAGCCGGTACAGCCAGCGCTCAAGGCCGCCGGTGAGATCGAAATAGGCCCGGTCGATGGTGAGCACGAGCGCATCGTCGAGCACAGCGGCGTAGAACCAGTCGGGAATGATCAACTCGATACCGAGCGGTCGGCCCCGGCTGTCAGCCCGTTCTTTCCATTCATTGATCCACGAGAAACGGTGCATCCGCCGCTCGGTCGGCTGCCGGATCGACGTAGCGATCGTCGTGGACTGAAGCCGGTCGAGCGCCGCCTTCAGGCGGTCGTAGTCGCGCAGCGACACGCCGCGGCCGATGAAATTGAGGATTTCATACGGCGTCGTGCCCATCAGGCGCGACGGGCGAAGACCTGCATCGCGCGCCTCGACGATCTGCGAAGCCGCCCAGATCAGCACGTCGGCATCCCAGATGGTCGCCATGCCGTGCTCGGGAACGGCCTCGACCCGGATGACGATGGACCCAGCTTTGAAGTTGATGGGTGCAAGTCGCTTCGACTTGGCGAGCGAGAAGAACGGATAGGCCATGAGGTCCTGCGCATCACGCGGCGCGAGGTCTCCGGGCAGCGCCCGAAAGAGATCGAGCTGCTCGCGTTCGCTGATGTTGCGGCTGGACGACACGGCGGCGCCCGTCAGCGATGGCGAACGGGGCCGGCGGCGCGGCTGTCGACCTGGCGCTTGGCTGGCAGCACGATCCCTCGGCCCGGATCGGAGGTCGAGTTCTTCGCGCCGCGATCGGCCCAGGTCTGGAGATCTTCGATGGAATAGACGACGCGGCCGCCGAGCTTGCGATAACCCGGGCCGGTCCCGTAGGTGCGGTGCTTCTCGAGGGTGCGGTCTGACAGGCCGAGAAAGCGCGCGGCTTCGGGCGTGCGCAGGAAACGTGGCGGCAAGCCGGCGAGACTATCGGCCATAGGAGAACCTCCGTGCTCTGATTGACGCCCGCCGGTCTTGTTCGGCGGGTCGTGAGCACGGTGGCGCGCAAGCGGCGGCCCGCACGATGTTGAAGATCCGGAGCTAAAATCGACACCCCCGGATCGGTGCGGCTTGACGCTATGATCTGCGTGGACGGCGCAGCAGGGTTCGGTAATCGCCGTCGACGAGCTTGAGGCCGTCACGGGCCAAGCGGATGGTCGTTTCGCGGATAGCGTTCCCGGCCCAGGAGGCCGCGTCGATGTGGTGTTTCGGAAACAGCACCTCGGCGATGGTCCGGTATGTTTCTCCAGCCTCCCGGCCGTCCACGACGCGAAGCATTTGCTGGAGCCGACGCCGGCGTTGAGGTGTCAGGCGGTCGTCGGGTGCGGCCGGCGGGTTACGCAAAGCGAACCAGAAGCGGGCGAGCGCCGCAAGCCGATCCGGCGTGTCGTCATCCAGCAGGATGATGGCCGCGAGCGGAGCGGCCGGCTCCGGCTCCGAGGCGACAAAAATCGGAAACCGGCCGCCGCCGGCGAGCAGCAGCCTATATTGAGCATCGAATTCCTGTTGAAGGGAATTGCTGAGGATCTGGACTTGCTTCGGTAAAGTGGAGAGCGGGTTGCTCATTCGGCGGCGTTTCGCTCGAACTGCATCGGGCTGATGTAGTCGAGCGCGGAATGCCGCCGGATGGGATTGTAGAAGCCGTCGATATATCGGGCAATGGCGGCTTGGGCATCGGCGCGGGTAAGGAAAGAGGTGCGCCAGATCAGTTCAGTTTTCAGCGTCTTGAAGAATGTTTCGACCATGGCGTTATCAAAGCAATTGCCCTTGCCTGACATTGAGATGATGACGCCGGCGGCACGCAATTCGGCTTGGTAGTCGATAGAACAATATTGGCTGCCGCGGTCGGAGTGGTGAATGAGGCCGGGTTCCGGCTGCCGCATGACGAACGCCTTGTTGAGCGCTGCCAGAGCCAGGCTGCGGTGTAGCCGGTTGCCAGCAGCCCAGCCAACGACCTTGCGGGCAAACAGATCGATGACGACAGCAAGGTACAACCAGCCCTCCCGCGTCCAGATGTAGGAGATGTCGGCACCCCATTTCTGGTTGGGACCAGTGGCGGCAAAATCCTGGTCGATGACATTGGGGGCAACCGGAAAGGCGTGTTCGCTGTCCGTCGTGCGCTTGAACCGCCGCTTCTGTCTTGCCTGGAGGCCATTCTCCCGCATCAGACGCGCCGTTCGTCGCCGGCCAATGGCAAAGCCATTGTCTTGCAGTTCCCGCGTCATGCGCGGGCTACCATAGGTTCCGTTCGACAGCGCGAACGACGATCGCACATGCGCCAGCATTATCATGTCGTCGCGCTGCCGGCGGCACGCCGGCCGGCGCCCCCAGGCAAAGTAGCCGCTCGGGCTGACACCCAGCGTCGCGCACAAACGGTCCACAGGGAAATCCTTCTTCGCCTGGTCGATGAGCGCGAACCTCACCGACTTCCCTCCTTGACGAAAAAAGCCGTCGCCCGTTTCAAGATATCCCGCTCCTGCCGAAGGATTTCATTCTCCCGCCGCAGCCGTTTCAATTCAGCGGCGACATCAGCATCAGGCGGACGCCCAGGATCGCCCATCTCACGATCCAGCTGCCGACCCATCCATCGCGTCAGCGTCGAGAAACCAACACCAAGATCCTCCGCGATCTGCCGCTTCGTCCGACCGCTCGTTCGCACAAGGCCAACCGCCTCCGCCTTGAACGCATCCGTAAACTGTCTCTGTTTCGTCATCGAGGTCGCCTTTCATCAGAAGGAAACTCTCCACTTTTTCGGGGCAAGTCCATGTAGACTCGGTTGCGGAGCAGATGCGACAACGGGCCGTTGGTGAGCGCAATGCCGCCGATGGTCCAGCCGGTCGCCAATGTTCGTTGACGCGTGACGATTCCGCGCTGGCGCAGTTCGGCCTGGAGCGATGGCAAGGATCCGACACTGAGATAGCGCTCGAAGATGAGTCGGATGATGCCGGCTTCGGCCTCGTCGATCAGGAGCTTGCGCTCCTGCACCCGGCAGGCGAGCATGCGCAACAGCAGGCTTTTGGGGACAGGCGAGTGGCGAAGGCTGATCGCTCGCGTGGTCATCAGCCATCGGGACCGTTTGTTCTTCGACCCCCTTAGAGTCCGTTTGAGAACTAGGGATGTGCGATACGTCGGATGAGTAGGCCTGCCATAGCGATGTCGATCATGGCGTGTGAGACATCCAGTCGTGCTTCGTAGTCTCTCACGAGGCGTCGATGCCGTGTCATCCATCCAAAGGTTCTCTCGACCACCCATCGGCGCGGCAGAACCACGAAGGCCGCCTCGGTCCGCTTGATGATCTCAACCGTGAAGTCGAGGAAAGCGGCCTTGTCGAGCAGTGTCCGCCTGTCGTATGCGCTGTCGGCGAACAGGTGTTTGACCTTCGGCCAGCGCTTGTAGGTGGCCTCCAGCACGGCCTGAGCGCCTGTACTGTCCGCGATGTTGGCCGTGGTCAGGCTAACCATCAGCAAGCGGCCATCCGTATCGACCGCGATGTGGCGCTTGCGCCCGACGATCTTCTTGGCGCCGTCGAATCCGCGCGTGCCATGAGCGGCCGGGGCCTTGACGGATTGGCTGTCGATCACCGCCGCACTCGGCTCGACATCGCGGCCGGCACGAGCCCGGTCGATCATCAGGACGACATCGTGAAGGGTCCGGGAACATCAGCCGCCGAACCAGACGGCGAAACCACCAGTAAACCGTTTGCCAGGGAGGGAAGTGGACAGGCAGCATCCGCCACTCGCAGCCCGATCGCACGAGATACCGGATGGCGTTCAGAACCTCGCGAAGGTCAGTCCGGCGCGGACGTCCCGTGCCGCTGACCCCTGGCAGAAACGGCTCCACAGCCGACCATTCCTCATCGGTCAGGTCACTCGGATAGCGCTTCGTCTTCTTGGCGATTCTGGCCATCCGGCCTCGGCTTGATGCTGTCCACATCCCAAGCCTGAAACAGACCCCAAAGCCAATGTCAAAGGTTATCAAACAGCCTCTTAGGCTGTTCGGCCACAATCGCAACGTGAGCGATCTTCAAGGCTTGAACGGGGTGGCGCTGGCCATGCCGGCTCCCGGATCGATCAATACCCCTTTTCGAACCAAGCTGACCCATGGATCGCCGAAGCCTGCGCGCACGCCCATTCGGCTGAACTTGACGATCGTGCCCGCGTTCGAAAACAGGACGCCGGAGATATGCTCTGTGTCGGGTTGCTCGAAGAAATTCGTCGGCACGATCTTGCCGCCTACGACATGATCGGGGCCTGGCACGAATAGTTCAATGAGCCGGTTGTCGGTGTCGACGGTCGTCACCATCCGCAGCCCATAGAGATAGAACGGCAGGGCGGCGTGCGACCAGCGCATTGACGCCGGTGCATGAAAGTCGGCGATTGCCAGCAGGAGCGGATGGCCCGCCACATGGGCCTTCTCCCAGTAGCGCTTCTTCATTTTCGAAAAGAGTGGCGACCCGAACTTCTGTGGCATCTGGTTTTCGAGGAACGGCCGAAGCTGTTCGGGCGCGTCCGGCGGCGGGCCCGCGCCTATCGCCGAGCTGAAAGTTGTCCTGCGAATTGACCGTGGTCGCCTCGACGAAGACTGTCTTTCCGCCTTTCCTAACGCAGAAGTCGGGGGCTGCGTGCGTGTGGTCCATGTCGAAGTTCAGCGCCCGGAGGGCGGCCCGTAAATAGAGTTCCCACGCGCGCGCGCTGTAGCCGCTCGTCTGGAAATCTCGGACGAGGTTGCCGTCAAGGTCGGGAACCCAGCTGGAGACCTCTTCAAGCAAGGCGCGCGCTGCGCCCTGATTGAAGCCGTCGCGCAGCATGACATAGGCGTCGTGATGACGTCCGATGTTACCGAGGGTCGCAAACAGATCGACGCCCTCCGGCCGTGCATCGGCCGCTGAAAGTTCCGGTTGAGCAGTCAGTAAGCCGCGGCCGAAGTCTCGCTTAAGAGCAAGTTCGCCCGCCCGCGCGCTGGGCAGAAAATGGGATCTCTGGAACGGCCGATATCGGCCAGCGGTGTCTCGAGCAAAGGCGACGCACATGAATTCCTTGGTGTCGATGACGTGAAAAACGCCCGCGATCACCCGTTCGTTGTCCGCGGACCAATGTGAGGCGCTTAGTGTGTCCTCGCGCATCGGCTGCGGCATGCCCCACAGGACCAGGGCGTCAAACCTCTCGCGTGAAATGCGCTCGAACAAGCGATGTTCGTCGCCCTGCGTATTGGGATGCTCGTCGGTCATTGGGCGCAACGGACGTAGTCAAAATCGGAAACTTCCCGATCGACGGCCAAGCCGGCAACGCGGTTTGCGGCTGCCTGATCGTTGCAATCAACGGAAGTCACTTTCATAGCGCCAGCGCCCGCTTGAGATCGTCATGCTCGAAGGCGCTCGCCATGCGGGTGATTTCGGCGGCCCGGGCGCCGGCTTCCTTCGCGGTCTCTCGCCATGCGGCCGTCACCGACGCGACATCTTTGATGATGGTGCGCGCTGCGGGGAGGCTGAGGCCGAAATACTCCGCCGCCGCCTCGAGAAGGTCGATCGAACAGGTGCCTTCGTCGAGATCAATGTTCGTCGTCAGCACACGCGCTTTGAGATCGGTCGGTACGGGATTGAGGTCGTAGGCCGGGGAGAGCGACCATCCCGCTTTGCCCAGCCAGAGGAAGCCGTGGTTGCGCAGGTGATCGTCGACATTCGAGATCAGGACGTTGAAGACGACACGTCGATAGAGGGCGTGGGCGTCGGTCTTTCCTTGGGCGCCATGCTGCACAAGGGCGTCAACGATCTCCGGGTAACTGCCGCGCTCGCCGTCCTTGGCTCCCATCATCGCCATGGCCGAGAGGAAAGGAATTCGAACGGCGCCAGCGCGATCGAAGCGCCGCGATAGCAGCACCGCCTTGCCCGCAACCTCAATCAGCTCATGGTCCGGCGTGGCGATGCCGGCACGCCCGGCCAGCCGCAGGGCGATCTCCTCCCAGGTCTCCATACTGTAGTCGTCGGTCTCCTTCGGAAACTTGGCGATGGAGAGGCGCCCATGCTGATCGGTGACCGACGCCTTGGGCCGCGCGCCGCCGAGGGACGATCCCGGCGCAAAGATGAGCTGGAGATCCTCGTCCGTTTCTTCGTCCCGGAGAATCCGCTCGGTGATCTGGAGCAAGCGGCCGAGGTCGATCAGGGCGGGAACACCCGCGCGGATCGGCGCCTGGAATACCTCTTCGCCCGCCCAGCGGAATCGGAGCGCGCCAAGACGCGTCTCGTCTGCGACGCCGAGCAGATAATCGCTCTCCGCCAGAGTGCGGACGGGGCGGCCCTCGCGTTCGGCGAGACGCCGCTCGGCTCGCTGCATCAGGCGGCGGCCCCAAGTGTCGGGCGCGGAGTCACCGATGGAGCCGAAGGTGGCCTGTCCCGCAGGAGGGGCGAAGGCGCCCCGGGTCAGGGTAAGAGCCGGCTCAAGAGAGAAGCGCTCGGGGTCGTCGAGCCATCCGGCAGCGTATTCGAAGAGCACGGTTTCTGTGCCTCGGACCCGGTTACTTCTCGCCAATCCGACCGGCCGTGTGCGGCCATCCAGCTCGATATGGACCTCGAAGTCAGCCATCGTTGGACGATCCGGCTGTTCGTTTGAGGTGGACGTGCTTGGGCAGGTCGGCGCTTGCCAGCGCCTGTCCGACGCTGTCGTTGCTGATGTCGGCGACCTGGCTCAGGCCCTCGAGCAGGCCGAGCGCCTGAAGGACGGCGGCGTAGATGCCGATGCTGACGTTGGTGTCGCCGGCTTCGATCTTTTGCAGGGTCGAGCGGGACGTAAAGGCGCGCTCCGCCACCACCGCCATCGGCAGTCGCCGCCGACGCCGGGCGTCGTGGATATCCGCGCCGAGCTTGCGTAGGGCGCGGCGCACGGCGGCAGGAGGGTGGTGCGGAGTGGGCATTTGGTATCTTCGCGCTACGGATCGACGGAATATGTAGCACGAAGATTACAAAAAATACAGCCCTTGGGCGGCGGGATCGAGAGGCCCGGCTACAGAGGGAGGAGGGCCTGTTGGTGGTCGTGCGATATAGCTCTGGGCGAACCGATTGCGGCCCGTGTATTGCAGCCGCGAGGGCTACGGCGAACGTGCGATGAACCGCAGTTTCCCTCCGGTCGGAAATCTCCGGGAATGTCGTCGGAGCGCACGAGTTCGAAGCCGGCTGGATCGAGCCGCCGAACGTTGATGCAGGGGGCATGTCCCCCGACCCAATGGCATCCACCTTATAAGCGTGGTATGGATCGCTGACGGTACTTTCCGAGACGGAGTCGGTGCGCTGCCGGACGCCGCGAGGTGCAAAAATCGACCGACTGGTCCCGATAGTTGGCGAAACCTCTAAATAAATTTTCCGGCGATTTTCCCTTTAAAATCAGAAGCGTAACTTTTTGACGGCCTCCGCGTCGGAATTCTCTCGTCGCCAGAATAAATTATCAAATGATTTCAATTGGTTGGGTGCTGTTTTAATAATCGAGTGGGAATAGGGGAAGCGATGGCAATGGCGTAGCTTGCCGAGCCGCCCCGGCCCGATCGTCACCTTCCGCTGTCTGGTTGCGATAACCTCTTTCGATCTCCTAGCAAAACACAGGGTTGATCTGAACGAAGTTGGAAGGGGTGTAAAGCGCAGTCGGCATGTTGGAGAGTTGCGGCGCGCAACGACGTGCAAATAGGGTGGGTTTGCTTCGTGCCCGAAGACCATCATTCAACGGCTGCCTCAATCCCTGGGCAATGACGATGCCCGCCTATCACATCAATTACAACGCTGCCTTGGTCGCGCAGGCGTTTTCTCGCGGGCGTCCCCCAGAAGGGAAATCGCTGGGCGGAAGGGCCGGTCTATTCCGCAGACCTCCGGTCGCTGATCTGGAGCGATATTCCCAACGACCGGATGCTGCGCTGGGACGAGGAGACCGGAGCGGTTTCGCCTTTTCCGCGGCCATGTCTCCAACCCGCACGGCAATACACGCGACGGGAACGGAAGGCTGGTCACTTGCATGCGGCGGGAGCGCCGCGTCGTGCGCACGGAATGGGACGGCTCGATCACCTTTCGACGGCAAGCCGTTGAACTCACCAAACGATATGGTCGTGAAGTCCGACGGCAGCATCTGGTTCACCGGCCCCAATTATGGGATCATTTCGGATTATGTCGGGCGCAAGGGCCTCTTCCGTGCGGTGCGCACGGAACTGCGGGACATCATTTCCATCCACAACTGGAAACCGACAACTTATCGGGAATGACTGTTGGTGCCGTCATTCCTGATCGAGTGGAAAGATAGGCCGCGGTACATTCCGATACGGCATCCGCTCGTAGTGAGGCGTACAAAGCGCGCCACTATCGCAGACGATGATCTTGCCGGCAATCGGCGCGAACGCGGCACGGAAGTGCTGCATCGATTTCAATGCGACCATCCGCTTCTCCACTGGGTTGATGCCGAATGCCCGGAACTGCTGGAGGTCCAGCATCTGCTGGGCGATGGTCACGATCAGGATTTCGATGCCGTCGACGCGCAGCACCGCACTCCTCCCGAAATTGCCAGGCAGTCCGCCAATCATCGGCCCGTTGCCGACGAAGTGGCCATCGCTCAACGCGACGATCTCAGCATTGAGTTCGAGCGGACCGCCGCCGAAGCGGGCGTCGGTCTTGCCGCCGAGCGCGATCTCGACGCGTTCGCCAACGGCGCACCCATGCAAGGCCGCCGCAGCCTCGCCATCGACCATCGGACCGAAGCAGGCGTCCGTCACACCTGCATCGAGCATCGCCTTCAACAGATTGGTCGAGTCGCCATAGCCACCACCGCCAGGATTGTCGGCATAATCGGCGATGACAAGCGGGCCATCGTCCGATTTGTAGGCCACGGCAACAGCCGCCGCCGTTTCGACGCTGACATACTCGTTCAGCACCTCGTGGCGTCTCTCCCAGATGTCGTCGGCGATTGTTTCGGCAAAGGCCTGGTGCGCATCGAAATCGCCTTGGCCGGTGACCAGCACGGTCGGGCCGACCTCGGCAATATCGGCGCTGGCGAAGCCGCCATTGATGCTGACTGCAAAAACGTCGCCTTCTGCTTCGTAGGCCCGCGCCGATGCGAGCCGCTCGAGCATCGGACCGATGTCGGTGCGCCCGCCATTGACCTCCTCGAGCATGGGGCGCCTGGCGCTGATCGTGCGCGGCTTGATCTCGCCGGCCATCGTGCGCTGCAGGATTTCGCCGGCCTGCCGGCCGATCTCACGCATGTCGACATGCGGATAGGTCTTGAAGGCGACGATGATATCGGCGATCTCGCACATCTGCCGGCTGACGTTGGCGTGCGGGTCAAGCGTAATGGCAATCGGCACGGCCTGACTGATCACGGCACGCAGGCGCCGAAGCAGTTCGCCTTCGCCGTCTTCGCAAAAGTCGGGAACCATCGCGCCATGCAGTCCCAGCAAAATCCCGTCGAAATTTCCAACTTTCGCGGCAGCGATCAACGGTTCGCATAGCCAGTCGAACGCAGCGAGCGTGACCCTGCCGCTCGGGCCAGCGGCGGAACTCAGCACATGCTCGACCTGCCAGTCGCGGGCACGCGCCACATCAAGGAAACCGGCAAGCTCTGTGTTGGCGTCGCTCCGCTGGGCAATGGCTTCCGCTCCGATCAGGAAATAGCGGTCGCGGAACGCCTGCTCATCGGTCGGATGGCGGCTGAACGTGTTGGTCTCGTGGTAGATTTCCGCAGTCAGGACTTTGAAGGTCATAAGTTACTCCAGGCATGCATGAATTCGGGGCGCGGCAACCGCAAAGGGGCGGCAATTCGGCGCGTGGGTCAGTCCGGATGGTGGCAGGCTACGGCGTGACCTCCTCCGGAAGCGGCCAGAAGTGGCGTTTCCACCCGGCAACGTTCGCTCGCCCTTGGGCAGCGCGCCGAGAAGGCGCAGCCCGGTCCAAGATCAAACGGGCTCGGCACCTCTCCGGCCAGGGGCTGGATGCGGCGACGCAGCTTCGGATCGGGCTGGAACGTGCTGTCGAGCAGCGTTCTGGTATAGGGATGGCGCGCAGGCGCGTCGGTATCGGGTAACGCCTCGACGACGCGGCCGAGATACATCACCAGCACTTCGTCGCAAAAATATTTTACCAGCGCGAGGTCATGAGAAATGAACAGATAGGTCAGGCCCATTTCCTCCTGCAGCCGTTCGAGCAGGCCAACGATCTGGGCCTGGATCGAGACGTCCAGCGAGGCCGTCGGCTCGTCCAGCACCAGAAGCGCCGGCTTGAGCGCAAGCGCGCGCGCGATGCCGACGCGCTGCTTCTGGCCGCCTGAAAGCTGATGTGGGTAGCTCGATGCTGTCTGAGGGTTGAGCCCGACCATGCTCAGCAATCCGATGGTCATGTCGGATCTCGCGGCTGACGAAAGGTGTACCCCCTGGATCTGGAACGGCTCCATCACTGCATCGGCAACGGTGTAGCGGGGATCGATAGCCGAATAGGGGTCCTGGAACACCATCTGCATGCGTGCGCGCAGACGGCGCATCTCGCGAGGGCGCTGCGTCAGCAAATCCAGCCCATCAAAATGGACCGCACCGCTCGACGGTTCGATCAGGCGCAAGATGAGACGCGCCAGCGTGGACTTTCCACAGCCTGATTCACCGACAACGCCGACAACGCGGCCCTTCGTCATCTGGAA
This sequence comes from Mesorhizobium sp. PAMC28654, assembly GCF_020616515.1. Taxonomy (GTDB): domain Bacteria; phylum Pseudomonadota; class Alphaproteobacteria; order Rhizobiales; family Rhizobiaceae; genus Mesorhizobium. The sequence continues at coordinate 2,598,349 of NZ_CP085135.1, read as the reverse complement.
CGACACGTCATTGACCGCGTACATCGAGCGGGCCGCGCCGAACAGGCCGCGCTTGCTGGTGTATCGTTTGGACAGGCTGCGGACTTCCAGGAACGCGCTCATCCGACCGCTCCGGCAAAATGGCATGCGGCGGCGCCATCACCGCTGGCTATGAAAGGTGGTGACACGGCGGCGCAGATTGCCTCGGCGCGCGGGCAGCGCGGGTGAAAGCGGCAACCTTCCGGATAGTGCGCGACGCTTGGGACGGTGCCCTCGATGCCCTTCAGGCGGTGTGCGCCTGCCAATCCGCGCGGGATGCAGCCGATCAGTGCCTTTGTATAGGGATGGCGCGGATCATCGAAAATCGCCGCGACGGTTCCATATTCGACCGCGGTCCCGGCATACATCACCACGACCTTGTCGCAGGCTTGGGCAACGACGCTCATATCGTGGGTGATCAGCACCATGCTGAGGCCCCGGTCCCGGATCAGGTCGCCCAGCAGCCGGATGATCTGCGCCTGCACGGTGACGTCGAGCGCCGTGGTCGGTTCGTCGGCGATCAGGAGATCAGGGTCGGCCGCAAGCGCCATGGCGATGACGATGCGCTGCTTCATGCCGCCGGACAATTGGTGGGGATAGAGGTGATAGATGGAGGCCGGTTCTGGAATGCGCAGTTCGCCGAGAAGCTCGACGATGCGGTTGCGCGCGGCCGATTTGCTGATGCCAAGATGCAGCCGTGCCACGACATCGATCTGCGGGCCGACCTTTTTCAGAGGGTCGAGCGACGTCATCGGATTCTGCGTGATCAGGCCGATGCGGCCACCGCGCAGTTTCCGGTAGGCTGGTTCAGGCAAAGCGGTCAAGTCACCGCCGTCAAAGACCACAGAGCCGCCGGTGATACGCCCGCCGATCAGTGGCAGCAGCCCCATGATGGCCATGGCGGTCAGCGACTTTCCCGATCCGGATTCGCCAACCAGTCCCAGGGTCTGACCTTTCTCGAGCGAAAACGACACGCTGGACAATGGCGTGAGCGTGCCGATCGCAACGCGAAGATCCTCCACTTTCAGGATCGTGCTCATGTTCCGCGCAGCCGTTCGCGGATGTCGAGTGCCCGGATCAACGCATCGCCGAACAGGTTGATGGCAATCACGGTTACGGCAACGACGAGGCCAGGAAAGATGATGACCCAGGGCGCCAGGAAAAGCTGCGCGGTGCCGCTGCTCATCATCGCACCCCAGCTTGGCGTGGGCGGCTGCGCGCCAAGGCCGAAGAAGCCGAGCGTCGCCTCCAGGATGATACCGTCGCCGATTGCGAGCATGCCGACCACGATGACTGGTGCAACGGCATTTGGCAGCAGGTGACGCAACAGGATGTGACTGGGCTTGGCACCCAGGTTGACGGTTGCCTCAATGAACGTCTCGCGCTTCAGCTGGACGATTTGTGCCCGGGTCAGCCGGGTGAATTGTGCCAGGTAGGCAACGGCGATGGCAAACATCGTGCTGGACAGGCCGGGGCCGATGATCGCCACCAGCATGAGCGCGATCAGGATGTCGGGAAACGACCATGTCAGATCGACGACCGTCATCACGGCGCGTTCGAACAGGCCGCCGAAATAGCCGGCGGCGGCGCCGAGCGCCATCCCAACGATCATTGAGAAACCAATGGCCGTTGCGCTGACCGACAGCGAGGTGCGCGCGCCGTACATGACGCGCGAGAGGACATCGCGGCCAAACTCGTCTGTGCCCATCAGATGCGGCCAACCCGGTGCGGCATTGCTGTTGGCCAGGTCCTGGATGGTGACATCGAAGGGCGTGATCCACGGCGCGGTTAGCGCGACCGCCAGTATGACCAGGATGTAGCCGCCCGAAAACAGGCCGAGCGGCGTTGCGAAGGCGCGACCGACGCCGGACTGGGCCAATGCGTTCATGTGGTGGCTTCCCGGACGCGCGGGTCCATCGCCGCCTGGGCGACGTCGCCGACCAGCGTTCCTAGCATCACGGCAAGCGCCAGCATGAGCAGGCATCCCTGCACGACCGGATAATCACGCTGACCGAGCGCACGGATGAGCAGGCTGCCGAGCCCCGGTCGGCCAAAGACGAATTCGACGGTGACCGCGCCGCCGAGGATCCAGCCAATGCGCAGGGCCAGAATCGTGACGACCGGCAGAAAGGCGTGCGGCAGCAGATGGCGAAACAGGATGGTCGAGCGGGACAGTCCCTTGGCGTGCAACAGCGTGACAAAATCCTGGCGCCCTATTTCGATCAGCGCCACGCGGGTAACGCGGGCCACCAGCGCGATGCCGCCGAACCCGATCGTAAGGACCGGCAGGACAAGTGCCGTCCAGGTCTTGGCGCCGGAGACAGGAAACCAGCCGAGCGTCACCGAAAACAACAGGATCATCAGCAGCGCCAGCCAGAAGCTGGGTACCGTCGAACCGAGCAGGATGAAAGCCTTGACCACCTGTTCCACCACAGGGTTCTTGGCAACCGCGGAGACGGTGCCGGCGATCAGGCCGATGATAGAAGAGAAGGCGAAGGCCAGGGCGCCAAGCGTCAGGCTGTAGGGCAGGTTCTGCCAGATCAGGGCCGAAACCGGTCGGCGCAGCACGATCGCGTCGCCGAAATCCCCGCTCAGGATGCTCCTGATCCACAGCAAATATTGCTCGACCAGTGTCCGGTCGAGGCCGTATTTCACGGTCATTGCGAGCCGGTCTTGCGGAGACGAGCCGACGCGCATGAGGTTGTCGATCGGATCACCGGGCAACAGATGGACGACCAGGAAAATCACCACCGAAATCGACAGGGACACCGGAATGAGCATCAGCAGACGTTGCAGCGTGTATTTGATGATCATCTCGGCTCCTCCGGTGCCCAGGAACAGCGCTGATTACTGCAGGACCTGCATATCCATGATTGTCTGCGACCGGAAACGCGGGCCGCGAACCTTTTCCGGCACGCTCACCGTCTTGGGGTTGAAGGCGATGTTGGTTGCCGGCTGGTAGATCGGAACGAACAGGAACTGAGATAGAAGATACTCGTGATAGGTCCTGAAATTCGCGGTGCGCTCGGTTGAAGTCTTCGAGTTGGTCATCGCCGTCTTGTCCAGTTCGTCGGATTTGGCGTCTTTCCACATCGAGATGTTCGGGTAGCCAAGCCGCGCCCCGCTGAAGAACCAGTCGAGAATGTCGGCGTTGTTCCAGTCGTAGCCGCGCACGGCGAGCTGATGGTTGTTCTTCTTGTACTCGTCGCGGATCGTGCTGGAATCGAGCACGGTGATATCGGCATCCATGCCTATATCCTTGAGCTGTGCCTGAACGACCTGAGTAAGCCGCTTGAACTCCGTATCGTTTTGCGTGAAGAGCTTTACCTTCAGGGGGTGGCCGTCCTTGGCGCGCACACCGTCGGCTGCCTTTTTCCATCCAGCCTCGTCGAGCAGCGCATTGGCCTTGGCCAGGTCGAAACTGACGTCGAGGCCGGGCTTCACCTGAGATTCTGGAAGCGAGCTGATCAGGAAGTTGTGAGCCTCCTGTCCAACGCCGGCATAGACGCTGTCGAGGATGGCCTTCTGGTTGATCGCCAGAGCCGTGGCCTGGCGGACCTTGATGTCAGTGAACGGCGCCACGGACGTATTGATCGGCATGTAGTTGATGCCGGTTCCCGGCATCGTGATGATGGTGGCTGCCTTTTCGCCCTTGATGATCGACAGGAAATCTGTGGGTACGCCAAGCAGCACGTCGACGCCACCGGTCTTCAATTCGAGGAATGCAGTCGACTGATCAGGAATCTCGCGAAAGGTGATCTTGGCGATCTTCGCCGCGCCCTGGTTGACCGACAGGTCAGAATCCCAAGCATAGTCGTCATTGCGGACCAACTCTGTCTCAAGCCCTATCGAAAAGCTTTCCAGCTTGAATGGTCCCGTGCCGACGGCGGTGGTGACCCCGTAGTCCTTGCCCAGCGCCTTGTAGGATTTGGGGCTGGGTACGCCCATGAACGAACTGGCGAGGTTGTACAGCATGTTCGGCTCCGGCCTCTTCATGACGAATTTGACGGTCAGTGGATCGACGACCACGACCTTGTCGATTGCCTCCACCATGAACGCATTCTCGGTGCCGATGAACGTCGGTACCCATGCCGCGATAGTCTCTGCGTTGAAGGGCTCTCCATCATGGAATTTGACGCCGGGATGCAGCTTGAACACCCAGGTCATGCCGTCCGGGCTTTCCTGCCATGACGTGGCCAGATGCAGATGGAACGACTGGTCAGCGTCTTGCTCGATCAGCCGGTCGTAGATGAGCGACGTCGCCGAGTTGAGGTTGCTGGAGGTGATCGGATTGTACGAGGTTGCGCCCAGTTCGCCGGCGGGAAGCGCGAAAGTCGCCTCCTGCGCCATTGCCTTCGATGGCAGGCTTGTCATGAAGAGGCCGGCGGATAGAAGCGCCGAGCCTGAGAGAAGAAACGCCTTGGTCGCGATACGCATGTCATTGTTCCCTGTTGTTATGGTTATTGGGCTGCAGTAGGTCTCGGATCATTCTCCCATTGAGGGGCCGCTCGGGTCGCCGACATATCCGGTGAAGCGGCTGTAGAGACGCGATACCTCGTTCATGCGATGCTCCACCTCCGGGCCGAGCTCGATGAAGACGCCGTTGACGAGCAGATTTGTCAGACTCGCCATCTGGGCGGTCGATTCCCAGAACAGATTGAATTCCGTCGGGACCACAAACATCTCGTCGACCAGATCGCGACCCCAGTCGCAGAATGCGTCCGTGACCAGCGTTGTCGGGATGCCGAGCTTTTGGGCTTCCTGCGCCAGCAGCCGCGCCATGCGCGAGTAGCGCTTGGCCTCGAAGAGAACGAGGCAGGACTGCTTGCTGTCGGAGGCCAGAAGTTCGCTGAAATTGCCGCCGGCCAGATCGAGAAGATGGACGCGGTCGCGCAGATACTGCAGTTGATTGACGAAGGTCTGTGCAACACCGCGCTCGGTCTGGAAACCGGAAACGAAAATGGCGGGTGTCGTGGCAAGGCGCTTGACGACACGCTTCCATTCCGCCGTATGGGCGAGTTCATAGACGGCAACCAGGCCTGCTATTTCGAGCTGCAGCCCGCGTGCCAGCTCGTCTTCTCCCGCAAGCGTGCGCCGCTGCAGATCGCGTAGCCGATCGCTGATCAGCCAAGGCCGGTCGCCTATATCCTGCTTGAGATGGTCCTTCAGATCTGTCCGTCGTCAGATCATTTGGCTCAGATTGGATCGCAGATTAGCGGAGTGTCGGCCTCATCTTGGGGTTGATGTTAAGCGGCGATCTTGCGGTGCTGCAAGCGCCGATGTTGGATGGTTTGGCGTTTGATCCTTTCTCGCTGTTTGATAATGGCTGCGGCCCTGCCGAAGTAGGCGTCGGCTGGCGTTACGTTGGCCAGGCTCTCGTGGTAGCGTCGATGGTTGTAATGTTCGACGAAGGCTGCGATCTGGGCCTCAAGGTCGCCGGGCAGAAAGTAGTTCTCCAAGAGGATTCGGTTTTTGAGGGTCTGGTGCCAGCGCTCGATCTTGCCTTGGGTCTGGGGATGCATTGGAGCGCCCCGGACATGGCTCATGCGTTGGTCCTGGATATAGTCCGCCAGTTCGCCGGCGATGTAGCTGGGGCCATTATCGCTGAGCAGCCGAGGCTTGTGGTGCACATGGGCCTGGTCGCACCCTGAGGCAGTAAGTGCCATGTCCAGCGTGTCGGTGACGTCCTCGGCCCGCATGGTGCTGCACAGTTTCCAGGCGATGATGTAGCGGGAGTAATCGTCGAGCACGGTCGACAGGTACATCCAGCCCCAGCCGATGATCTTGAAGTAGGTGAAGTCCGTCTGCCACATCTCGTTGGGTCGCGTCGTCTTGGTGTGGAACTCGTTCGCCGCCTTGATCACCACATAGGCCGGGCTGGTGATCAGATCGTAGGCCTTGAGGAGCCGGTAAACGCTGGCTTCTGACACGAAGTAGCGCGTCTCGTCGGTGAACCGTACTGCCAGTTCGCGCGGGGAGAGCTCGGACTGCTCCAGCGCCAGTTCGATGATCTGGTCATGGATGGCAGGCGGGATGCGGTTCCACACCCGGCTCGGCGCCGAGGGCCGATCCTGCAGCGCCTCAGGCCCGCCCTCGACATAACGGTCATACCAGCGATAGAAGGTCCGGCGCGGGATGCCCAGTCGGTCCAGCGTTTTGCGGGTTGGCAGGTGTGACTGCTCGACGATCCTGATGATCTCGAGCTTTTCGGATGCGGGATATCTCATTCTTGCTCGTCCCCATCCGCGATCATGCTTTTTTTGAGCAGACGGTTTTCCAGTGTCAGATCAGCGACGCATTCCTTCAGCGCGCCGGCCTCCCGGCGCAAATCCTTGACCTCGTCGCTGGTGGCAGCACGAGCGGTATCACCCGCCAATCGGCGCTTGCCGGCCTCCATGAACTCCTTGGACCAGGTGTAATACAGGCTCTGCGCGATCCCTTCCTTGCGGCACAGCTCGGCGATGCTGTCTTCGCCGCGCAGCCCGTCCAGCACGATCCGGATCTTGTCTTCCGCTGAAAAATGCCGCCGGGTCGCCCGGCGAATGTCCTTTACCACCTGCTCGGCAGGCTTCTTGGCACTTGAGGATTTAGGGCTCATCTTGGTTCCTTCGTCGTGACGACGAGATCAAAACCCTCCTTAATTCACAACCTCAAATCTGGGACACAGGTGCTGACGGGGAACACAAGACGTCGGGCGTGCTGAATTTCGCGCAAGGGTCGATGGTGCTGTTCGCGGCACTGACCTTCGTCAGCCTTCTCGAACGCGGCATCCCGTTCGCCCTTGCTTTGCTCATCACCTTCGCGGTCATGGTCGCGCTGGGCTTCACCATCGAGCGGACCGTGCTGCGGCCCTTGGTCAACCGCTCGCCGATGACGCTGTTCATGGCCACGCTTGGCCTGTCCTACATCATCGAGGGTGCTGCCCAGCTGATCTGGGGCACGCAGGTGCACGGGCTCGACCTCGGCATCGACGACACGCCCTTCGAGGTCGGCGGCATCCTGATCTCCTCGTTCGATCTTGTCGCGGCAGGCATTGCCGCGACGATGGTGGCCGGCTTGAGCGCATTCTTCCACTGGACGCGGATCGGGCTGGCGTTCCGCGCCGTCGCCGACGACCAGTTCGCGGCCCTTGCCGTCGGGCTGCGGTTGCCCTGGATCTGGGGAACGGTGTGGGCTGCTGCCGGGTTCGTGGCGCTGGTCGCAGGGCTGTTGTGGGGCGCGCGCCTCGGCGTCCAGTTCTCGCTGTCGCTGATCGTCTTGAAGGCGCTGCCTGTGCTGGTGCTCGGCGGCTTCGATTCCATCCTTGGTGCCATCGTCGGCGGCCTCATCATCGGCGCCAGCGAGAAGCTCGCCGAGGTCTATCTCGGCCCCTTCGTCGGCGGCGGCATCGAAGGCTGGTTCGCCTATGCGCTGGCGCTCGTCGTCCTGCTGGTGCGTCCCTCCGGCCTGTTTGGCCAGAAGATTGTCGAAAGGGTCTGACCGATGGCCGTGCAAGCGCTCGACACCTCAACGCCCGCGATCGACTGGCTGAAAATCGCACGGAAATTGGCCTTGCCGGCGGTTCTGGTCGTCATCGCTTACGGGTTGGTCCCGGCCTATGCGTCGAGCTATCTGGTCGAGGCGATCCTGCTGCCATTCCTGGCGCTCAGCCTGGCGGCGGTCGGCCTCAATGTGCTGACCGGCTATTGCGGCCAGCTGTCTCTGGGTTCTTCCGCCTTCATGGCGGTAGGCGCTTTCGCCGCCTATAATTTCAATCTCAGGATCGAGGGGCTGCCGCTGGCGGTGACCATGATCCTGGCTGGCATTTCGGCGGCCGGCATCGGCGTCATCTTCGGGCTGCCGAGCCTTAGGCTGCGCGGCTTCTACCTGGCCGTCTCGACGCTCGCCGCGCAGTTCTTCGTGCAATGGGCGCTCACCAAGTTCGGCTGGTTCTCCAACGACAACCCGTCCGGGGTGATTTCCGCGCCACGTCTTGCCGTCGCGGGGTTCTCGCTTGACGGCGCGACTGGGCGCTACCTGCTGTCGGTCACGACGGTCATCGTGCTGACGGCTCTCGTCTGGCGGCTGGTCAACAGCGCGACCGGGCGGAACTTCATCGCCGTGCGTGACAACGAAACCGCCGCGCGCGTCATCGGCGTGCCGGTGCTGAGGACCAAGCTGCTGGCGTTCGCCATCTCGTCCTTCATCATCGGTGTCGCCGGCGTGCTGTGGGCCTTCACCTATCTGCGCACCGTCGAGCCTGCCGGCTTCAATCTCGACCGCTCGTTCCAGATCCTGTTCATCATCATCATCGGTGGTCTGGCCTCGATACGCGGCGCGTTTCTGGGCGCGGCGTTCATAGTTGTCTTTCCGCTCGTCCTGTCCCGTCTCGGCGCCTTCCTGTTCGGGGGTGTGTTCGATTCAGGCGTGCTCGACATGAGCCAGCGCATCGTGCTGGGCGCGCTCATCATCATCTTCCTCATCGCGGAACCGAATGGCCTGTCGGCTCTCTTCGACCGCCTGAAACGACGGATCGGCTCAAGGTCCAGCTGAGCGCCGCTCGACATCCTCCCTCACGGACCACAATTCAGGAGACGCAACCCATGACCTTCTTCAGTCACCTCCGAAAAGCGGCGATCGCCGCGGCCCTCGTGCTCGGGGCGACGGCGGCTCACGCCGACGAACAGTATTTTCCGCTGCAGAGCTACCGCGTCGGCCCCTATGCCGCTGGCGGCACAGGCTTCTTCGGCGGCTTCATCGACTACCTCAATCTCATCAACATCCGCGACGGCGGCGTCAACGGCGTCAAGCTGACCTGGAGCGAGGGCGAGACGCAATATGAGGTCGAAAAGGGTGTCGAGGTCTATGAGCGTCTAAAGAGCAATCCCGGCATCGCCGCCTGGAACCCGCTCTCGGTCGGCATCGCCTACGCCATGATCGACCGCATCACCGAGGACAAGGTGCCGCTGATCACCATCAATCACGGCCGCACCGACACCACGGACGGGCGCGTGTTTCCCTATGTCTTCCCGCTGCTGCTCAATCCCTACAGCGAGACTTCCGGCATCGTGAACTACATCGCCTCCAAGGAAGGCGGCCTCGACAAGCTCAAGGGCAAGAAGATCGTCGTGCTCTATCACGGCTCGCCCTATGGCAAGGTGGACTTGCCCCGAAAAAGTGGAGAGTTTCCTTCTGATGAAAGGCGACCTCGATGACGAAACAGAGACAGTTTGGACTTGCCCCGAAAAAGTGGAGAGTTTCCTTCTGATGAAAGGCGACCTCGATGACGAAACAGAGACAGTTTACGGATGCGTTCAAGGCGGAGGCGGTTGGCCTTGTGCGAACGAGCGGTCGGACGAAGCGGCAGATCGCGGAGGATCTTGGTGTTGGTTTCTCGACGCTGACGCGATGGATGGGTCGGCAGCTGGATCGTGAGATGGGCGATCCTGGGCGTCCGCCTGATGCTGATGTCGCCGCTGAATTGAAACGGCTGCGGCGGGAGAATGAAATCCTTCGGCAGGAGCGGGATATCTTGAAACGGGCGACGGCTTTTTTCGTCAAGGAGGGAAGTCGGTGAGGTTCGCGCTCATCGACCAGGCGAAGAAGGATTTCCCTGTGGACCGTTTGTGCGCGACGCTGGGTGTCAGCCCGAGCGGCTACTTTGCCTGGGGGCGCCGGCCGGCGTGCCGCCGGCAGCGCGACGACATGATAATGCTGGCGCATGTGCGATCGTCGTTCGCGCTGTCGAACGGAACCTATGGTAGCCCGCGCATGACGCGGGAACTGCAAGACAATGGCTTTGCCATTGGCCGGCGACGAACGGCGCGTCTGATGCGGGAGAATGGCCTCCAGGCAAGACAGAAGCGGCGGTTCAAGCGCACGACGGACAGCGAACACGCCTTTCCGGTTGCCCCCAATGTCATCGACCAGGATTTTGCCGCCACTGGTCCCAACCAGAAATGGGGTGCCGACATCTCCTACATCTGGACGCGGGAGGGCTGGTTGTACCTTGCTGTCGTCATCGATCTGTTTGCCCGCAAGGTCGTTGGCTGGGCTGCTGGCAACCGGCTACACCGCAGCCTGGCTCTGGCAGCGCTCAACAAGGCGTTCGTCATGCGGCAGCCGGAACCCGGCCTCATTCACCACTCCGACCGCGGCAGCCAATATTGTTCTATCGACTACCAAGCCGAATTGCGTGCCGCCGGCGTCATCATCTCAATGTCAGGCAAGGGCAATTGCTTTGATAACGCCATGGTCGAAACATTCTTCAAGACGCTGAAAACTGAACTGATCTGGCGCACCTCTTTCCTTACCCGCGCCGATGCCCAAGCCGCCATTGCCCGATATATCGACGGCTTCTACAATCCCATCCGGCGGCATTCCGCGCTCGACTACATCAGCCCGATGCAGTTCGAGCGAAACGCCGCCGAATGAGCAACCCGCTCTCCACTTTACCGAAGCAAGTCCAAACCTGTTCACCGGCGCGCTCGGGCGCTCGTCCTCACGCGCCGGCGTCAAGGCCGATCTGGAGCGCGTCTACGCGCTCTTCCCGCGGCTTCTCGAGAAGCGACGCACCCGCTCCGGCCTCACCTCCGGCGGCGAACAGCAGATGACGGCGATCGGCCGGGGCCTTATGTCGCGGCCGAAACTCTTCGTGCTTGACGAGCCCTCGATGGGTCTCGCGCCCCTGATCGTCGACGAAATCTTCAGCGCGCTGAGGAGGCTCAACCGCGATGAAGGCCTGTCGATCCTCGTTGCCGAACAGAACTCGGCGATCGCGTTGAAATACGCCGATCGTGCCACCGTGCTCGAAAATGGCGTCAGCGTGCTCGAAGGTTCGGCTGCCGACCTGCGCCAGCGCGACGACATCAAGTCCTACTATCTCGGCGGCGCGCCGCTTCCACCCCAACACTTTCCCCAGGAGACAGCAGCATGACGATCCAATCTAGGCAGCCGTCGGACATCCGCAGCGCCGTGCCGCCGGTCGAACGCCCTTCGGCCAAGGCACATGTCATCAAGACCGACGCCGAGGCAGTTGCCGTCGCCGAGAAGCTGGCCGCCGAATTCGCCAGGGAGGCTTCGAAGCGAGACCGCGAACGTATCTGGCCGAAGGAGGAGCTCGACGCGTTCTCGCAAAGCGGTCTGTGGTCGATAAATGTGCCGAAGGCCTATGGCGGACCGGAACTGTCCTATGTGACGCTGTCGAAGGTGATCACCATCATCTCGGCGGCCGACCCGTCGCTCGGCCAGATCCCGCAGAACCATCTCGGCGTCGTGGCGGCCATCCGCACCGTCTCGGACGAGGCCCAGAAGAAACTGCTGTTCGCCGAGGTTCTGTCGGGCACCCGCTTCGGCAATGCGTTCTCCGAATTCGGCTCCAAGCGGGCGGCGGACTTCGAGACAAAATTCGTCGACGCCGGAGACCATGTCGTCGTCAACGGCCAGAAATTCTATTCGAGCGGCGCCCTGCTTGCCCATCTGGTGCCGATCGTCGCACTCGATGACGAGGGCCGCGCCTGGTACGCCATCGCCGATCGTGGCGCGCCCGGACTGACGGTTATCGACGATTGGTCGAGCTTCGGCCAGAAGACGACGCTCTCAGGCACGGTCCTGCTCGACAATGTGAAGGTGCCGAAGACGCATCTCGTGCCCGGCTATCAGGGCTATGACAGGCCGACGGCCGATGGCGCCATCTTCCAGATCATCCAGGCCGCGGTCGACCTCGGCATCGCCAAGGCGGCGATCGATGAGACGATTGAATTTGTGCGGACAAAATCGCGTGCGTGGATCGACAGCGGCGTCGATCATGCCTGGCAGGATCCCTATACGATCCAGGCGGTGGGAGATCTCCGCCTGCGCGCCAATGCGGCGGAAGCCATTCTCGAAAAGGCCGGGCTCGCGGTCGACCGCGCGGTAGCCGATCCGAACGGCAAGACCGTCGCGGAAGCACAGATCGCGGTGGCGGAAGCCAAGATCCTCACCACCGAGATCGCCATCACCGCCACCAACAGACTGTTCGAGCTGGCCGGCACGCGGTCCACTTTGGCCGAACACAATCTCGATCGCCACTGGCGCAACGCCCGCACCCATACGCTGCACGATCCGGTGCGCTGGAAATACGCGATCCTCGGCAATTACTACCTGAACGACGTCAACCCGCCGCTCCATGCCTGGAGCTGAGCGAGGGCATCGTAAACTCATTGAGGACTGTTCATGAGCACTGCCATTCCCGACAGGATCAAGGTCCTGTGGTTTCTGCCGACCCATGGCGACAGCCGCTACCTCGGCACGTCAGAAGGCGGCCGGGCGGTCGATCTGCCCTACCTAACCCAGGTCGCCAAGGCGGCCGATGCCATCGGCTACTATGGCGCGCTGCTGCCCACCGGGCGCAGCTGCGAGGACAGCTGGGTCGTGGCGTCGGCGCTGGCGCCGCTGACGCAGCGGCTGCGCTTCCTCGTTGCCGTCCGCCCCGGATTGCAATCGCCGACGCTCGCCGCGCGCATGACCTCGACGCTCGACCGCATTTCTGGTGGGCGCCTGCTCATCAACGTCGTCACCGGCGGCGATCCGGTCGAGAACAAGGGTGATGGCATCTTCCTCAGTCATGACGAACGCTATGAGGTGACGCGGGAGTTCCTCGACATCTACAAGGCCGTGCTGCGCGGCGAGACCGTTGCCTTCGAGGGCAAGCATTTCCATATCGAGGACGGCCGGCTGCTGTTTCCGCCCGTGCAGACGCCGCATCCGCCGCTTTATTTCGGCGGCTCGTCGGAGGCGGCCAACGCGGTCGCCGCCGAGCAGATCGACAAGTACCTGACCTGGGGCGAACCACCGGCGGACGTAGCGGCCAAGGTCGACCATGTACGCGGCCTTGCCGAAAAGGCCGGCCGCCAGGTGAGCTTCGGCATCAGGCTGCATGTCATCGTGCGCGAAACCAATGACGAGGCCTGGGCCGATGCCGAGCGGCTGATCAGCCGCCTCGATGACAAGACGATCGGCGAGGCGCAGAAGGTGTTCGCCCGCATGGATTCCGTTGGCCAGTCGCGCATGAGCCAGCTGCATGGCGGCCGCCGCGACAAGCTCGAGATCAGCCCGAACCTTTGGGCTGGCGTCGGCCTGGTGCGCGGAGGTGCCGGCACCGCGCTGGTCGGCGACGCGGCGACGGTGACGGAGCGCATCGACGAATACCGGCGCATCGGCATCGATACCTTCATCCTGTCCGGTTATCCGCATCTGGAGGAGGCCTATCGGTTCGGCGAACTGGTGCTGCCGTTGCTGCCGCTCGATCATGAAATCTCGACGCGGCCGACCACTGTGAACATGGGACCTTTCGGCGAAACGGTGGCTGGTGACCACCGCCCGCCAGCGCTGCGCGCGAGCCAGTCTTGAGCGCTTCCCAACCTGTCATTGCCATCATCGGTGGCGGCTTTTCCGGGGCGGCAACCGCCTTTCACCTGGCGCGCCTGTTGCCGGCAGGCACGTCCGATATCGTTGTTATTGAACCCCGCGACCGGCTGGGCCATGGCCTGGCCTATTCGACGAACGATCCAGCGCACCGCATCAATGTGGCGGCGTCGAGGATGACGCTGATCTCCGGTCAGGCCGGCCATTTCGCCGACTGGCTGGAACGGACCGGCGCCATTGTTGACGACGCGGAGGCCATCGCTGCCAACGGCGCTGTTTATCCTCGGCGGCGCGTTTTCGGGGGCTATGTCGAATCCCACCTCCAGCCCTTTCTGGACAGCAAGACGGTCCGGCATGTCAGGTCCGCCGTCGCCTCGGTCGAGCGCAATGGCGAGGGCTATCGCCTGATCCTTGCCGACGGCGCAATGCTCGCGGCGGACGCCCTGGTTATCGCGACGACGCATCCGCCGCCAGCCCTGCCGCAGGCCTTGCGCGCAGTGGCGGGCGCCGCCGGTCTCGTGTCCAACCCGTATGACCTTGAACGATTGGAAGCGATCGGGCGCGACGATCGTGTCCTCGTGGTCGGCACCGGGCTGACCTCGGCGGATGTCATCGCGACGCTCGACCGCAAGGGGCACCGTGGCCGCATCACGGCGCTGTCGCGGCATGGCTACCGCTCGCGCGGCCACGCCGCCGCACCGGCCGATCCGGTCGGCGATTTCACCAGCCAACCGTCGCGCAGCACGACAGTGCTGCTCAGGCGCATCCGGGCCACGCTCGCCGATGCCGCGCGCGGCGGCCAGGACTGGCATCCCGTGCTCGACGCGGTCCGGCGTCAGGGGCAGGTGATCTGGAAGGCATTGCCGGTTGCCGAGCGACGTCGCGTGGTGCGCCATCTGCGGGCGCTTTGGGATGTGCATCGCTTCCGCGTCGCGCCGCAGATCGGTGACGTGCTCGATCGCCGCATTGCCGAGGGAACGCTTGCCTATCGCGCCGCGTCGATTGCCAATGCGGAGCAGGCTGATGGTGGCATCCGCGTCACCCAGCGGCCGAGGCGTGAAAACGCCGTGATCGTCGAGACATTCGACACCGTGATCGTGACCACCGGGCCGGCGCATGGCGATATCTTGCGGACCAACACGGCGATTGCCGCGCTTGCGCGTCTGGGGTTGGTCAGGCTCGACCCTATCGGGCTCGGCCTGGAGACCGATCATCTCGGCCATGCCGTAGGAACCTCAGGACGTTCGGCTGACAGTATTTTCGTCAGCGGGCCTCTTGCTCGCGGGGGCGTCGGCGAGCTGATGGGTATCCCCGAGGTCACCGCGCATGCCGAGCGCATCGCCGCCGAAATCCAACACTGGCTCGACTACCGAACGGCGCTGCGCCGCAAGGCTTCGTGACGGCTGCAAACTCAAATGCCCGCGTTTAAAGGGCCGTTCGACAGGCTACAGGCTCGCCTTCACGGTGGGTGGACTATCGCCATGCGATGCCGAACACGACGCGCGGTGACAGCTTCGCTGCGCTCCGGCGCCTGATTTTACCTGCCAGTTCAAACATGTCTCGCAGGCAATGCATCTAAGCGACGTCTATTTTCGCCTGTCCAAGGATCCAATTCTTGACGGTTTTGACGACGCTCCCCTTCGACAGCTGGCTTTCTGACAGGTAATAGGTCCAGGGGCTTGCCGTGCGGACAGGAAACGGTTCGACGAGAAGGCCGCGGCTCAGGTAGGTTCTGGCGAGCGAATATTGGGTCGCGACACAGCCGGCGCCCCTTGCCGCCAATTCCAGCGCGATGTTCGAAGCGTTCGTGGTTATTCCCTTTTCATAGTCCGAGATATCGATACCAAGCGCTTCACCCATGCACTGCCAGTACTCCTGTCTTCCGTGAACGAAGATCCAGTCCATATGCAGGATATCCTGCGGCGACTTGAGCCGGTTCGCCCCCATCATCAATTGCGGAGCGCACAGCAGAACCAGTTGATCGTTCCACAGCGGAACACCAGCCGGGGGGCGATCGTCGAAGCGCCGCGTCGAGATGGTGATATCCGCGATCTGCTCGCTGAGGTCTTCCCAGATCGTGCCGTGCAGGACGACCTCGATCTCTGGGTGCTGATTGCGAAATGCGGCCATGCATCCTGCGATCCAGTTTTCCGCAAGGCTCATTGGGCACGAGATGACCACGGTCTTGTTGCGGGCCGAGGCCACGATTGCCTCGGTTGCATGGTCGATCAGGTCGAGAGCCTGACGCAGTGTCGGCAGGAATGCCTCGCCCATCTCGGTCAGCTTGAGACTGCGAGGATAGCGGATGAACAGTTGCCGGCCGAGATAGTGTTCCAGCCCCCGGACGTGGTTGCTGACAGCCGCCTGCGTGTAGCCCAGCTCATTGGCGGCGAGCGTGAAGCTCAGGTGTCGGGCCGAGCATTCGAACGAACGGATATAGTTGAGTGGGGGCGGTGGCTTCATCGCGATTTTTTCCGGTCGACGATCACGGCGGGAACAGGGAGCTTATAGCGCGTCGAACCGGGTGACATCGATTTTTTTGGCCAATGGCGCCAAACTTATGACGTGAATGGGCCACGAGGCCAAATTAATCATAGGGCTCACGACGGGGGAGATGCGCGAAGGTGGCGTCAATGGTCGATCAGCCCGAAGAGGCCGCCGCTGTTTGCGAGATTACCGCCAGGATTGCGGATTTCGTGCTGCGCAGACCCGCTACCCAGTTCCCGGATGAAATATTGCGGGCGGCATCGCTGCAATTCCTGGATACGATTGGCGTCACGATCGCTGCCGGACCAATGGAGGCAGGGCGGATCGCGCGAGATGCGGCCGTGCTGCTCTACGGCGCCGGCGAGGACCGGCATGCGGCGCGGATGCTGTTCGACGGCCGCCGCGTAAGCTTGGCTGGGGCCGCCTTCGCGGCCGCCACCCAAACCGATAACCTCGACGGTCATGACGGCTACAGCCCGACCAAGGGGCACATCGGCGTGGCGGTCATCCCGGCGCTGGCGGCGCTTGCCGAGGCAGCCCCCGATCTCGGCGGACCCGAGGCTTTGGCCGCCATCGTCATCGGCTACGAAATCGCTGGCCGCGCCGGCATAGCGTTGCATGCCACGGTTTCGGACTACCATACGTCCGGGGCCTGGAATGCGCTCGGCGTGGCTGCCATGGCCTCGCGCTTCATTGGCCTCGGCGACGAGAAACTCCGCCATGCCTTCGGCATCGCGGAGTATCACGGGCCGCGCAGCCAGATGATGCGCGAGATCGCAACGCCGACCATGCTGCACGATGGGTCGGGCATGGGAGCGCTGGTCGGCCTTTCGGCGGCGGTGCTCGCTGAGCTCGGCTTCGCCGGTGCGCCGGCCATCACCCTGGAAGCGCCGGACGTGGCGCACCACTGGGACGACCTCGGAAGCTTCTGGCAGATGTCGCGCCAGTATATCAAACCGTATCCGGTATGCCGCTGGGCGCATGCGGCAATCGACGGGACACGTGCTCTCTGTCTGGAGCATGGCGTGGGACCGGAGCAGGTCGCCAGGGTACGGGTCAACAGCTTTCACCACGCCGCTACGTTGTTCGCCGGCATGCCCGACACCACGTCGAAGGCGCAGTACAGCCTGGCGTTCGCGGTCGCCACCATGGTCGTGCACGGCCGCGTCGGCCTGGAGCATATCTCAGGTGCCGGTCTCCAGGACGCGGCCGTCGCGGCGATGCTCAAGCGCGTCGAGGTGACTGAATCGCCTCGACACAGCGCCCGCTTTCCGCAAGGGCGCTGGGCGGATGTCAGCATCGAGACGGTGGACGGTCGGGTGCTCGATTCCGGCGACGTGCATGCGCGTGGCGGACCCGAGGCGCCGTTCACGTCCGACGACATCGAGGCAAAATACATGGAGCTGGCCGCTCCGGTGCTGGGCGAGGCGCGGGCAAGGGCGATCCGCGACGGCATTCTCGACCTTGCGGCGCCCGGCAGCCGGTTCAGCGACCTCGCGGTTCTGCTCTACGATCCTCCCGCCGGCCAGCGCCATCATGCCGCTTAGCCTGCTCAAATACGGATTCAGCAAGGACTATCCGGTGACGGGGGATATTCCGGCGACGCCGGAGCTGAGGCCATCCTATGACGTGGTCATCATCGGCGGCGGCGGCCACGGGCTGGCGTCAGCGCATTATCTGTCGAAATACCACGGCATCACCAGCATCGCCGTGCTGGAGAAGGGCTACCTGGCTGGGGGCAACACGGCGCGGAACACCACGACGATCCGCTCCAACTACATCACGCCGGAGGGTGTCGCCTTCTACAAGGAGGGTGTTTCCCTGTTCCAGGGCCTGTCGCAGGAACTGGATTTCAACGTCATGTTCTCGCAGCGCGGGCAACTGACGCTCGCTTATTCGGAGGCGACGCTGCGCAGCTTCCACCTGCGGGCCGAGATAGGCAAACATATGGGAACACGCACCGAAGTCGTCGACCCGAGGGGTGTCGAGGAGATCGTGCCGCAACTCAACATGGATCGTGGCGGCGCGCTCGAAGTCCTGGGCGGGCTCTGGCACGCCGATGGGGGCACGGCCAGGCACGACGCGGTGGCCTGGGGCTTTGCCGCGCAGGCATCGCGGCGCGGCGCCGAAATCCATCAGCGCACCGAAGTGCAGAGCGTCGAAGTGGCCGCCGACCGAGTCAAGACGGTGGTGACGAACCGCGGCCGCATCGCTTGCGGCGCGGTGCTGATCGCCGCCGGCGGCATGAACTACGATGTCGCGCTGATGGCCGGGATCGAACTGCCGATCCGTTGCTATCCGCTGCAGGCGATGGTGACCCAGCCGCTGAAGCCCTGGCTCGATACGCTGGTCTCATCGGTTTCGCTGCACACCTATCTGGTGCAGTCCTCGCGCGGCGAGATCGTCATCGGCGGCGGTTCCGATCCCTACCAGCTCTACTCGACCCGCTCGACGCTCGACATGAAGGAACATCTGGCGGCGGGCGCGGTGCATCTGTTCCCCTTTCTGCAAGGGGTCAAGCTCCTCAGGCAATGGGCGGGGATCACCGACATGACGCCCGACTACAGCCCGATCATGGGCGCCAGCCCACTCGCCAACCTCTGGCTGGACTGCGGCTGGGGTACATGGGGGTTCAAGGCCACTGCGGTCGCCGGCAAGCGCATGGCCGAGACGATCGCTAGGGGCAGCGTTCCCGATGTGTTGAAGCCGTTCGCGTTGGAGCGCTTCGAGACTTTCCGGCTGCTCAACGAAATGGGCGCCACGGCTGCGAGTCATTGACATCATGAAGCTGCTCACCTGCCCGATGAACGGACCGCGCAACATCGACGAATTCCAGTCGCTCGGGCCGGTGCGGGCCGCACCCGATCCCGATGCATCAAGCGACGCCGAATGGGCGCGCCACCTGTTCAGGGCCGACAACCGCAAGGGTATGGGGGTGGAATGGTGGCGCCACGTGCCGAGCAACTTCTTCTTTCTGGCCGAACGCAATCTGGTGACCAACGAGATCAGATCATCCGCACCTACGCGCCAAACGACGAAGGCCGGCCGTGAGCCGGCTGCCCGAACCTTTTGGCTCGCGCATTGACCGCGGTCGGGCGCTTCGCTTCAGCTTCGAAGGCAAGGCGTTCGAGGGCTTCGAGGGCGATTGCATCGCCAGCGCGCTGGGGGCGTCGGGGCAATGGCTGCTGTCACGCTCGTTCAAATCATCGGCCCCGCGGCGTCTTCAGCATGGCCGGGGCCGAGGCCAACACACTGGTGCAATTGACGTCCGAGCCGAACGTGGCGGCGGACCTGACGCCGTTGCGCGACGGCATGAAGGTGACGGCGCAGAACGTCAACGGCTCGCTTCAGTCCGACCGCGATGCCCTGATTGGCCGGTTCGCGAAGCTGCTGCCGGTCGGCTTCTATTATCGAACGTTCATGGGACCGACGCGCAACGCGTGGCTGAGAGTCTGGGAGCCGATGATCCGCCGCAGGGCGGGCTTGGGCATGATCGATGCAAAGGCTCCGCATCGCGACTTCGACATGGCGCATCTCCATTGCGACCTGCTGGTCGTCGGCGCCGGGCCGGCCGGGCTTTCGGCGGGTATCGCCGCCGCCGAGGCCGGGGCGGATGTCGTTCTGTGCGACGAAAATCCGGAAATCGGCGGCTCGTTGACCTACAGCCGCTGCGGGCCGGACGTGCTGGCGCGGCTGGCCGCTGCAGTGGTGGCACTTCCCAACTTGCGCATTCTGCCTGGCACGGTCTGCAACG
Organism: Mesorhizobium sp. PAMC28654; assembly: GCF_020616515.1. Lineage (GTDB taxonomy): Bacteria > Pseudomonadota > Alphaproteobacteria > Rhizobiales > Rhizobiaceae > Mesorhizobium. The sequence goes on along the minus strand of NZ_CP085135.1, from coordinate 2,578,707 downwards.
GCTGGTATGAGGACAACTGGCTGCCGCTGATCCAGGGCGACCGGCTCTATCGGACCCGCGCCCGGCAAGTGGTTCTCGCAACCGGCGCGATCGAGCAGCCCGCGCTGTTCCGCAACAACGACCTGCCGGGCATCATGACCGGCGGGGCCGTGCAGCGGCTGATCCGGCATTATGCGGTGAAACCCGGCCGGCGCGCCGTCGTGCTCGCCGCCAATCCCGCCGGCTATCATGCCGCGCTCGACCTCATCGATGCGGGCGTTGCCGTCGCGGTGCTAGCCGATCCGAGGCCGACAGGCAATGACGGCGACCTGGCCAAGGCGCTGCAAGCCAGGGGCGTCGAAATCATGCAGGGCGCAGCCATCGCCGAGGCCCAGGGCACCAAGGCCAACAGACATGTCGCGCGCGTCCGCATCGAAGGCCGCTGGATCGACTGCGATCTCGTGGTCATCTCTGCTGGCGCGGTGCCAGCTTGGCAGTTGCCGTGCCAGGCCGGAGCCAAGGTCGGCTACGACGAGAAGTCGGCGAATATGAAGCTCACCATGGATCATGGCTCGGTGCTGCTGGCGGGAGCGGTCGCGGGCAGGTCGAGCCTCGATGCGGCAATCGCGGATGGTCGCCGCGCGGGGCTGGACGCACTGGCCCGCCTCGGCCACGTGGTCCGCTCCGACGCAGCGGCGGTTGATATCGATACGGAGCCGAAAGGCTGGGCGCAGCCCATCGCTGCCGATCCGAAGGGACATGACTTCATCGACTTCGACGAGGACCTGCAGGTCAACGACCTGCTGAACACGGTGAAGGAAGGCTATCGCGAACTGGAACTGGTCAAGCGGTTTTCGACGGTGGCCATGGGGCCAAGCCAAGGTCGCCATTCGGCGCTGGCGACAGCCAGGATCGTCGCCGAGGCGACCGGCCGCAGCGTAGGTGCCGTCGGCGTTACCACCGCGCGGCCTCCGACAGGCCCGGAAACGCTTGGTGTGCTTGCCGGCCATCATGAGCCGCTCGAACGGCGGACCGCGCTCCACGCGCGGCATCTGGCTGTTAATGCCCGCATGAAGCCGGTGGGTGCCTGGTGGCGGCCCTACCATTACGGAGCGGACGTCGATGCCGAGCGGCTTGTGCGCGAAGAGATCGCGGCCGTGCGACAGGCGGTCGGCGTGCTCGACGTATCGACGCTGGGCAAGCTGGAAGTGCGAGGACCGGATGCCGGCGCCTTCCTCGACCGCATGTACACCATGGCCCATGCCGGCCAGCCCGTCGGCCGCGTGCGCTATTGCCTGATGCTGAACGAGATGGGCGCGGTGATCGACGATGGCGTCGCCTACCGCCTGGCCGACGATCGCTTCTACGTCACCGCCACCACGGGCGCGGTTGCCAGAGTCCAGGCGGAAATGCTGTTCTGGAACGCTCAATGGCGGCTGAAGGTCGACGTGCTCAACGTCACCGCGGCGTTTTCCGGGCTCAATGTCACCGGGCCGAACGCGCGCGTCTTGCTGCAGGCGATGGATGGCGACATCGATTTTTCAAGGCAGGCGTTCGGCTATCTGTCCGGCCACGAAGGCATGCTTGCCGGAGTTCCGGTGCGTGTCATGCGTATCGGTTTCACCGGGGAGGTCAGCTACGAGCTGCATTGTCCGTCCAGCTATGCCGGCGCGCTGTGGGATGCGGTGATCGAGGCAGGCGGATCGCATGGGCTGCGCCCCTACGGCCTCGAGGCATCGCGCATCCTTCGCCTGGAGAAAGGCCACATCCTCATCGGCCAGGACACGGACGCGCTGACCTGCCCGGATGAACTGGGTTTCGGCTGGGCGGTGTCGAGACGAAAACCGTTTTTCGTCGGCAAGCGCTCGATCGAGATGCGGGCGCGTCTCGGCCAGGCACGCAGGCTGGTCGGGCTGACTTTCGCGGACGCCACGAACGTACCGGGCGAAGGCTGCCTCGTGCTGCGCGGCGGGGTGCCGGTCGGACAGGTCACTTCGGTCGGCTTTTCACCGACGCTCGGCCACCACATCGCGCTCGCCTATGTCCATGTCGATGACGCGGCCGAGGGCAGCCTGGTCACCATAAAATGCCGCGACGGCGAACTGGTGAGCGCTCCCGTGGTCATGCATGCCTTCTTCGATCCAGAGAACGCGCGGCAGGAACTCTAGGATGATCTCGTTGCCTTTATCTCTGCGTCAGTTTCCGCTGTCCACCGGCGGCTCCGCGCAGCACATCAGCCTGCCGAACGGCGCTGTCGAACTGGTCGACCTGACCGCGGAGCCCCGCTTCGGCATCAAGGGACCGGGCAGTTCCGCCTGGCTGGAAGGATGCGGCATCACACTGCCGCCCGTGAACCGGATAAGCGGGCATGGCGACCTGCGCGTGCTGCGGCTCGGCAGCGAGGATTTCCTGGTCGTCGACGGCGAATTGGACGCGCTCACGGCCCGCTGGAACAATACGACCGGTCCGCGCGGCTACTGGTCGTGGCGCGAGGAGGGCTGGGCCTGGATGCGGCTGTCCGGGCCAGCCGTCAACGGCGTCATGGCAAGGCTTTGCGTGCTCGATCTGCGCGCCGGACGATTGCACGAAGACGAGATCGCGCAGACCCGCGTCGCTCAACTCGAAGCAGTCCTTGTGAGGGCCGGGGAGGGATTCGACGTGTTTTTCGACATTGCGGCGACCGCCTTCTTCGTCAGGACGGTCATCCTTGCGGCCAAGCAGGCCGCCGGTGAAAGAACATCAAGGGAGAAGCATCGATGAACACCATCCAGGGCGTGATCGCGCCGATCCTGACGCCTTTCGAGGCCGAGGGCAGAATCGCACGTGATCTCTGGATCGGCCATGCGCGATGGGTGCTTGACCAGGGAGCTCACTTCCTTTCGCCCTTCGGCACCACCGGCGAGGCGCTGTCGCTGTCGCTCGATGAGCGTATGGAGGCGCTCGAATGGTTGGTGGACGCAGGCATTCCGCCGCACAGGATGATGCCCGGCACCGGGGTCACGGCGCTACCGGAAACCGTGGAACTCAGCAGCCATGCCGTTGGTCTTGGCTGCGCCGGCGTGATGGTGCTGCCGTCGTTCTTCTACACCGCCGCGGGCGACGTGGGGCAGGCGCGTTACTATGGCGAACTGATCGAAAAGGTCGCGAGCCCGTCACTGCGGCTGATCCTCTATCACATTCCGCAGAATTCGGGCGTAGCGGTGACGCCGGCGCTGGCTGCCCGGCTGAACAGCGCGTTTCCCGATACGGTCGTGGCTTACAAGGACAGTGCCGGCAACTGGGACAACACGGCAGCGGTGATCGCCGCGGCACCGAACGTCTCGGTGTTCCCGAGCTCCGAGGCACAGTTGACGCAAGGCCTGGCCAGTGGCGCGGCGGGGTGTATCTCCGCATCGGTCAATCTCAACGCGGCGGCGATAAGGGCTGTTTATGACGGCGCGCGCGCCGGCCGGGATGTGAGTGCCGCCGACGCCTCGATCAAGGCGTTCCGGCAGGCAGTGCAGGCCGCCGGGCTGATCGGCGGCATGAAGGCCGCGCTCGCGGCGCGGTCCGGCGATCACCGCTGGCTCAACCTGCGTGCCCCGCATGAAAACACCACGCTCGCGGCCGGCAAGGCGCTCCTTGCCGCCCTTGGCGAAGCGAGTGAGGTCATCCCCGCGCGGCGCAGGGCTTAGAACCATGGCCGGCCACCCGTCGATCATCGTTCACAGCGACAGGCCGGAATCCGCGCTCGCGGTGCTGGCGGAGAGGCATCCTGATCTCCGGGTCACGGCTTGCGACAGCTATGGCGGATTGGCCGACATGATAGCCAGCACCGGCGCGGAGGTCGTCTATTCCGTGCGCTTTTCCGGAACGCCGCTGTTTCCGCGCAGGGCGCTCCTGGAAAGTCCGACCGTGCGATGGGTATCCGTCGGCGGCTCGGGTACCGATCACCTGCTTCCGTGGGATCCGGCCAAGGTCACGGTGACCAACGCGGCTGGGGTCGCTGCCGACATGATGGCCGAATACGCGCTGGGAGCGATGCTGTCCTTCTCGCTGGGCTTTCCGGGCTTTGCCCGCGACCAGCAGGCGCGGCGGTGGAGCGCGGGTAGCGTCGTACCCATCGAAGGGCGCACATTGCTGATCCTCGGCCTTGGCAGGACCGGACAGGCCGTGGCCCGCCGCGCCAAGGCGATGGGCATGGTGACGCTCGGCGCCCGGGCCCGGCCGAGGTCCACCGCGAATGTCGATGAGGTCCACGGCATCAGTGACTTGCCGGCGCTCTGCGCGCGCCGATTTCATCGTTTGCTGCGTGCCGCTCCTGGAGACGACGCGCGGGCTGGTTGATCGACAGGCGTTTGCCGCGATGAAGCCGACCGCTGTTCTGATCGACGTCTCTCGCGGCGGCGTGGTCGAGGAGGCAGCCCTTGTCGAGGCTCTCGAAGCCGGCCGGCTCAGGGGTGCGGCGCTCGATGTCTTCGCCACCGAGCCGCTGCCGGCCGACCATCCCTTGTGGGGCTACGACAACGTGATCATCACTCCGCACTGTTCGTCCGTCTACGACGGTTGGGATGTCAAGTCGGTGCGGATGTTCGCGGATAACCTGGCCCGCTATCGGCGCGGCGAACCGCTGGAAAACGTCGTCGATCCGACGCGTGGCTACTGAAACGAGGGAGGAGTGCGGCAATGACGGCACATGAAAGACGCGGCGGTGGCCGGCGGTCGAAGGCGAGCCGTAGCGGCGGCGGTATCCCGCAACTGCCATGGCAGCACGTGACCAATCCCTATGCACCGATGCAACTGCTGAACGAAGAGCAGATGGACAAGCTGCACCGCACCTCGATGCGCATCCTTTCCGAACTCGGCATCCGCGTGATGGGTGAGAAAGTCCTGGCACTGTTCGAAGCGGCCGGCGCCATCGTCGACCGCAATGAGAACATCGTGCGCATCGATGAGTCCCTGGTGATGGCGGCGGTGAGAACCGCGCCGTCGTCGTTCACCCTCACGTCACGCAATCCGGACAAGCAAATCACGCTGGGCGGCAATTCACTGGTCTTCGGACTGGTCGCTGGCCCACCCAATGTGCACGACCGCATCAACGGACGCCGGCAGGGTAATCTTGCGGACTACGAGAACTTCATCCGCCTGGCCCACCACTTCAACGCCATCCACATCATCGGCAACCAGGTCGTCGCGCCGATGGAACTGCCGGCCAATTCTCGCCATCTGGACACCTACCGCGCCAACCTGACGCTGTCCGACCTGAGTTTCCATTGCTCGGCGATCGGACGCGGCCGCGCCGTTGACAGCATCGCCATGATGGCCATCGCCCGGGGCATCACCGTCGAAGCGATGCGGGCGTCGCCTGGCGTCACCACCATCATTTCGGTCAACTCGCCGCGGCTGTTCGATGAAGCCATGGCGGAGGGGCTGATCGCCATGGCCGAGCATGGCCAACCGATCACCATCACGCCGTTCACGCTGATGGGCGCGATGACGCCGGTCACGCTGGCGGCGGCACTGGCGCAACAGAACGCCGAAGCCTTGTTTGGGGTGACGTTGACGCAGCTCGTCAATCCCGGCACGCCGGTGATGTATGGCGCGTTCACATCGAACGTCGACATGCGCTCTGGAGCGCCGGCCTTTGGCACGCCGGAGAATGCCAAGGCCAACATTGTCGCCGGGCAACTGGCCCGCCGCTATCGGCTGCCTTACCGCACATCGAATGCCAACGCGTCCAATGCCGTTGATCTCCAGGCGGCTTATGAAACGGGAATGGCGACGTGGGGCGCCGTGCTTGGCGGCGCCAACCTGATCTATCACGCGGCTGGCTGGCTGGAGGGCGGCCTCACGGCCTCTTATGAGAAGCTCATCCTCGACGTCGAGATCCTGCAGAACATGATCGAGTTCCTGCGGCCCATGCCCTTCGACGAAGATGACCTCGGCTTCGAGGCGATAAAGGCAGTGCCGACCGGCGGGCATTTCTTCGGCTCCGAGCACACCATGGCGCGCTACGAAACGGCGTTCTATCGCCCGATGCTCTCCAACTGGCAGAACTATGGGAGCTGGCAGGAAGCCGGCGGCCACGATGCGCTCGAGCGCGCGACGCTGCTCTGGCAGCAGGCTTTGCATGACTATGAAGAGCCGGTGATGGACCCAGCCATCCGCGAAGAACTGGAAGCCTATGTCACGCACCGAAAGGAGGAAATCGGCGCTGGCGAACCGTAGAAATATCAAGCGATAACAATGTGAAAGAAGGGGAAATGACATGACAAGTCCACGTATTCTAACCGCGTTACTTGGTTTCGCCTTTGCTGCATCCGCGCACGCTGCCGACGTCAAGGTCGTTAATGCCGACGCCTGGTTCGCCGAGGGGCCGATCTGGTACCAGAACAAGCTGTTCTACGTCGAATATGGCCGCGGCACCGTCACGACCTGGGATGGCAACAAGAATGAGGTGTTCTGGAAACAGGATGGCTGCGGCCCGTCGGCCGTGCTGCCGACGGCCAAAGGCGAATTCGTTGTCACCTGCTACGACAGCAACACGATCGGCCGCATTTCGGCCGACGGCAAGACCTTGCCGCCTTACGACAAGGACTCGGAAGGACATGCCTTCAGCGGCCCGAATGATTTCGCGCCGGACAAGGACGGCGGGATCTATTTCACCGGCTCGGGCAAGGGCGGTCCGCTTATCGACGCATCCGCGTACTACATCGGCAAGGACGGCGGCGTGACCAAGGAAGCGGGCGACCTGCACAACGCCAATGGCCTTGTCATGTCGAACGACGGCAAGATCCTCTATCTGGTCGAGACCGAGGACAACCGCATCATCGAGTTCGATGTCCAGCCGGACCACAGCCTTGCGAACCGCCGGGTGTTCCTGCGCCTCGACGACCTGTTCCCGAACCAGCCGCATATCTGGCCAGACGGCATCAAGATGGACGCGAAGGGCGAAATGTACATAGGGCAGAGCCCGCGCTCGCTCGATGCGCCGGGCAAGATCATCGTGGTCGACAAGGACGCCAAGCTGCTGCGTACGCTCTCTGTGCCGTCGCCATCGATGCCGAATTTCGCCTTTGGCCCCGAGGAAAAGGTGCTTTACGTGATGGCGCTGGACCAGATCGACGCGGCTCCCTGGCACGGCAAGGTCTATGAGGTTCCGAACACTCAGTGATCCCTTGCTGAAGCTGGCGGAGCGCAATGCCAACGTTGCTCTCCGCCGGGTCCGGAGGGGGTCGACGGCAGCGCAATTCGAGCTGGTCGAAGAGCGTCGCAGCCAGCTCAGCCAGCCATCCAGCCGCCATCGACCATCAAATTGACGCCGGTCACATAGGTTGACATGTCGCTGGAGGAAGAGCGCGGCGCCGGCGACATCGTCGGGTTGGCCGAGGCGCGGCCATGGCGTCCTGCGGCGCGAATAGTCAAGCGAATCCGGATCGTTGGCGATGCCTGGCTTGCCTGTGACGATCTTGCCCGGCGCGATGGCGTTGCAGACGACCAGGTCTTCGGCATGGTCGATGGCGATCTGCCGCGTCATCTGGACGATCCCGCCCTTGCTCACTGAATAGGGGAAGTCGCCGGGGCAGGCGACCATGCCGTGCTGGGACGAGATGTTGACGATGCGGCCACGCACGCCGTTGACGGGCTCCTGGCTGAGCATCTGCCCGACGGCGCGTTTGCAACAGTAGAAAAATCCGGTGAGGTTGACGCCGATCACCTTGGCCCACTGCTCAGGCGTGGTTTCCAGCAGGTTGGTCGAGGTATAGATGGCGGCGTTGTTGACCATGACATCGAGCCGGCCGAACCGTTCGATCGTCGCTTTCAGCATTCGGTCGACAGCATTCCAGTCCGCTATGTCGGTCTGGACGTGAAAGGCAGTGCCGCCGGCCTGCTCGATCAGTTCTTTCGTCGTGAGGCCACCCTCGAGCGGCGTCTCGATCGTGTCGGCGATGACCACGCTGGCGCCCTCGACGGCGAAACGCCGGGCGATGGCGCGGCCGATACCGGAGCTTGCACCCGTTACGATGGCGACCTTGCCTGTGAGAAGTCCCATTTTGTGTCAGCGCTCCCGTGTCACGACCAGACCTTTTCCATTGGCCACCAGCCTGCCGTCGCGCATGATCTCCTCGCCTCGAAGCAGGACACGAGTGAGCCTGCCCGGCACTCTCCATCCATCGAATGGCGTGTAGCCGGCTTTCGAGACCTGGTCGGCGTTGTTGATGTCACTGGCCTGGCGTGGATCCACGACCAGGATGTCGGCGTCGTGGCCGGGGGCTATCCGCCCTTTGCGGCGGCCCAGCCCGAACCTTTCGGCCGGGTTCTGGGCGCACATGCGGGCGATGTCGCGAAATCCGATCAGACCCTCATCGACCAGCTTGAGCATCGCTTGCAGAAGCGTTTGCAGCCCCGGCATTCCTCCTGGAATTTCGGCGAAGGTCGCGTAGCGCGCTGCCTTCTCCACCGCCTCGTGCGGCGCATGGTCCGTCGCGATAATGTCGATCTGGCCGGCGGCGAGTGCGTCTCGCAAGGCTGCGACATCGGCCTTGTCGCGCAGCGGGGGCGACCCCTTCAGTCCAGCGCCATGACTTGCATAATCCTGCGCCGTGAAGAACAGATTCTGCGGCGTGGTTTCGACGCTGGCATCGGCCATGCCGCGCAGCCGGCGCCAGGTTTCGACGCCAAGCGCCGAATTGATCTGCCGCACATGGATGCGGGTCCCGGTCGCGGCGCTCGCCAGCAACGCCCGGGAGATGCCGATGGCTTCCGCCAGAACCGGGCGGCTCTCGAGGAAGGCAGTGATGCCGCCGGTCCGGTGGCGTTGAGCGCTGCCCATCAGCAGCGACTGATCGCCGGGCGAGATGCCGACCAGTGTATCCAGCCCGCTGAAACGCTTCAGAGCGTTGACCGCTTCGTCCATCGAGGCAAACAGGAACTGCTGTGGCACGTCGGCGGTGAAAAGTTCGAACGACACCGGCGCCAGCCCATGCAGTGGGGCGATCCGCTCGAGGTCATGGCTGACGACCGCCTGGAAACCGACGTCGACATGGATGCGGCGGCGAGCCAGCGCCATCTTGTCGGAAAGCTGGGCGTCGGTCGCCGTCCACGGATCGTCGGTCGGCATGTCGAGAACCGTTGTCACGCCGCCGAGCGCCGCGGCGTGAGTGCCGGACGAAAAATCCTCCTTGTGCGTGAGGCCCGGTTCGCGCAGGTGAGCGTGCGCATCGACGAGCCCGGGTAGCAGGATGCAGCCGTCGGCTGCGATGACGGTCCGTGCCACTGCCGTTTCGCGGGGATCTAGCAAGGCGGCCACGTGCCCGTCGACGATGCCGACCTGGCCAGCGCTTTGCGTATCGGCGCCGACCACGATCGCGCCGGTGATCAGCGTATCGAATGTTTCAGGCACGGCGTTCGAAACTCTCATGATGGTCAAGCCAGTGACGCGCAATGTCGAGACGGCGCATGAAGGCGACGCCGGGAGTATTGGCGACATGCTCGATCACGTCGCGCAGGCCCGAGGCGCGGTTGGGCTGGCCGGTCCAGCGGCAATGGATGCCGATCGTCAGCATGCGGCCGCCGGTCTCGTCGGCTTCGCCGAGCATGTAATCGATGGCGGAGCGGCAATCCTCGGCGAAGTCACGTGGATTGCTGTAGCCTGGCGAGATCAAATAGCGGCTGTCGTTGAGGGTCTTCGAATAGGGAACGACGAGAATGCGCGTGCCGGCGTGATCGATGAAATAGGGCAGGTCGTCGTTGCACGGGTCGGAATGATAGAGGAAGCCGCCCTCGCGCACGAGCAGGTCACGCGTGTTGACGCTCGGAAACGAGCGGCAGTTCCAGCTTAGCGGGCGCTGGCCGGTGAGCTTCTTGTAGAGCGCGATCGCCTGGTGCAATTCGCGTTCCTCCTGCCCGCGCTCCATCATCGAATAGTCGGCCCAGCGAAGTCCGTGGCCGAGCAGGTCATGACCGCGCGCATTCATCCATTCGACGACGGCTGGATTGCGCTCCAGCGCGACCGCACAGGCCGATACCGTGATCGGAATGCCGTAGCGGTCGAACAGGCGGGCCAGCCGCCACACGCCGGCGCGGCTGCCATATTCGAAATGTGTCTCGGTGCCGAGGTCGCGCACCGGTGGGCTGTTGGGGATGTTGTACTCCCCCCAATTGTCGTTGCGGCCGTCCTCGGTCCATGAGTACTCGGACCCTTCCTCGTAGTTGAGCACCAGGTTGACGGCGACCTTCACGCCGCCCGGCCATGTCATGAAGGGTGGCTTCGGTCCGTAGCCGACGAAGTCGCGGGGCTGATCGTTCGCCTGTGGTGTGGCGGGGGTTTGCGGCATGGCGAATTCCTCTCAGCTCGTCTCGTTTTCGACAATCCAGTCCATGTAGGCGTGGAAGGCTTCCTTGCCCGGCAGTGGCCGCCAGGTGGTATCGCGCTCGATACGGGCAATGTCGTAGGCGCCCCACATGCCGCCCTTCAGCGCCGTGTCCTGGACGATGTTGGCCGCATCGCCCGGACTGGTCTCGGCCCTGAGGCTGGGCACGCGTTCCCGTGCCCAGGCGATAATGTCGCCGATGGTGACGGCCTCGCCGCTGCCGATATTGTAGTGGCGGTAGCGAAGTCCGGGCGCCTCGATCAGCGCGGTGATCGCCCGCGCCACGTCGGTCGAGAGGACATAGTCGCCGACCGGCTCGAGGCTGTTGGGCCGGATCGTCTCGCCGGCAAGCGCCATATGGGCGACACGGTTGGGCACGTGGCGAAAGTTGCGGCTTTCCGTGGCGCGATCCATCGGTCCGTAGACCGACGCCAGCCGCACCGAAACGGCCGAAAGGCCGAACAGGTCGGCGTAGCGGTTGACAACCATTTCCGAAGCGAACTTGGAAATGCCGTAGAGGGTGAGCGGCGCGACATAGCCGTCCTCGGGCAACGGTTCGCCGCTCCAATCGGGCCCTTGATGGCGATAGACCGAGCCTGAGCTGACATAAACGAACCGCCGGATGCCCGGGTGGGCTCGCGCCCATTCCAGCATGCGCACCGTTCCCATCAGATTCACATCGACGATGCGCGCCGGGTCTTCGGCTTCCGGCTGGCGCTTTGCCTCGGATGCGCTGCCGCGCGAGATCGGCGTGATCGTCGCGCCATGCACGATGGCGGTGATTTCTTCGGCGTCGAGCAGCCCCGACCACGCGGATGGGACGAGTATGTCCGCTTGAATGACGCTAAGGCGGTCCCGCACGTCAAAGAAATATCTCTCCGCCGTCGCATCGAGCCCCGAGCGGTCGAGGATTACGGCGCGCGCATTGGGATCGCGATCAAGCCAATGCCGCGCGACGGTGCTCATGACGAAACCGGTGCCACCTGTGACGAGCAGTGTCATGTCGAGAAACCTTGCATTGGGAGGACGGGTTCAACGTGTCGCATAGCCGCCGTCCACGAGCAGGTCGGTTCCGGTGACGAACGAGGCATCGGCGGAGAGCAGGACGCGGCGGCGGCCGCGATCTCATCGGGTTGGGCAATGCGGCCAAGGAGATGCGCGGGGCCAAGTCCGGCATCAGCGGCGTCGAGGTCGGGCCATCGCTGCAGCAGCCGTGCCGTGGCCACGGCGCCGGGTGAGAGGCTGTTGACGCGGATGCCTTGGCCGGCGTGATCGACAGCCATCGCCTTGGCGAGGTGGACCAGCCCGGCCTTGGCCGCGCAATAGGCGACCGCCTTGCCGACAGCGACCCGGGCGAATTGCGAGCCGATGAGGACGATTGACCCACCACCGCCGGCGGCGATCAGCGGCACCGCGAACTTGCTGACCAGGAAGGCGCCTGTCAGGCTGACGTCGATCTCGAGACGCCATTTGTCCGGATCAAGGTCGGTGACGGTTCCATCCGTCGAGGGCGCGGCTGCATTGTGCACCAGCCCGTCAAGCCGCCCGAACTTCTGGCGCGCGACGTTCACGGCCTGCTGGACCGCATCGATCTCCCTCACGTCGCATTGAACGGACAGCGCGTCGGGACCGAGCTCAGCGGCAAGTGTTGCGGCGGCTTCCGCATTCAGGTCCAGGCATGCGACCTTGCCGCCTTCCGACACGCAGCGGCGCGCGATTGCAGCGCCAATGCCGCTCGCGGCTCCGGTGATCAGCACCACCTTGCCGGCCAGCCGCCCAGGAACAGGATTGGGCGCCGGCGTCACGGATCGGCTCCGGTCATGCGCACCACCGCCGTCTTGAGCGGAGGACGCATCAGGTTGACGCACGCGGCGATCGCGACGAGAATGCCTCCTCCGCCCAGCACGAACAGCATTGCCTGCGGAGCCGTGCGCTCCATCAGCCCTGAAGCCAGGCCCGGAGTGAGGATGTTGCCTACCGAGTAGAGCAGCAGCAAGGTCCCGGATGCCGCCACCATGTGCCGGCTGTGAAGCTGGGAGTTGGCGAACGCGATCGCCACCGGATAGACCGTCAGCGCTGTGGCGCCGTAGAGAAAGAACAGAAGAAACAGCAGTGGTTTCGAACTGTTGCCGAGCCACGCGATCGACGCACACAGGGTGACCGAAAGCACGCCCTGGACCAGAAGCATGACGCGCCGGTCGAAACGGTCGGAGAGCCAGCCGACCGGCGTCTGCGCCAGCATTCCGGCAATGCTGATCGTGGTGACCAGGCCGACCGTGGCGGCGGCCGACAGGCCGATCATGGCGCCGTAGAGCGGCGTGAGGACGAAGATGTTCATGTTCGTGATGCCCGCCTGGAAGATGCTGACGACGGTCACCGGCGCGAGGCGGAAAAGCTGCGCGAGACCATAGCGGTCGCTGCGCGGCGACATCGCGGTCGTCATCAGCTCTGGCTGTGGAACGGGCAGGGCCGGCCAGCCGCCAAAGGCGAATTTGCCGAGGAATGCCAGCAATACCGTTGCGGCTCCGATTGTAAAGAGATGCGGCGAGTGCGGGCCGACGGCGGCAAGGAGAAGCTGGCCGAAAAGCACCGCCACGGCCGTCGTCAGCATGTAGATCGAGAAGAGCGTGCCTCGGTTATGCTGCTCGGCGTAAAGGTTGATCCAGCTTTCGCAGACGATGAACATGGACGACATCGCAAGCCCGCCGAGCAGGCGAAAACAGAACCAGGCCGGCATGCGGTCAGTCAGCGTGAAGCCGGACGCGGCGAGCGTCGCGACCAGGGTGATCAGCATGAAGGTACGTTCGTGGCCCAAACGGGAGACGATTGGCCGGCTGAGAAGGCAGCCGATCAGGAACCCGATCGGATAGGCGGTGAGGACCATCTGGACGACATAGGGTTCGACGCCTGGACGGCTGAGCGCAAGCGAGACGGCTGTCGTCAGCATGGCGCTGCCGGTGCCTGCCAGGCAGATACGGATCATGATCGGCAGGATGGCGCGCGAGCGCTCGGCCTGCCGCCAGATGCGTGCTGGAGAAGACAGGAGTGGCCTCATGAACGATCCTGCGCCTCCGGCGCTGCTGAAGTGGCAGGCCGCGCTTGCAGTCCTTCCAACGGGATGTGGCAGGCTATCTCGTGCGTATCGGACATCCGCTGGACAGGCGGCGGGACAGTGTCGCAGATCGCCCCAACTTTGCGATGGCAGCGGCTGGCGAAGCGGCAGCCGGGCGGCACTTCCACGGGGCTCGGTGTCTCGCCGGTCAGTGTGATACGGGTCCGCGCCTCTTCCAGATTGGTGCTGCGGACCGCCGAGATCAGCGCCTGTGTATAAGGATGGTTCGTGCCGCCGAAAATCTCATCGACCGTGCCCCGTTCCATGACCTTGCCGAGATACATGACGACGACCTTGTCGGCGACGTGCCGCACAAGGGCGAGATCATGGCTGATGAACAGCATCGTTGAGCGCTGGTTCTTCTGGATGTCGAGCAGCAGGGTCACGATAGCCGCTTGCACGGAGACGTCGAGTGCCGAGACCGGCTCGTCCGCGATGATCAGCGAGGGATTGGCGGCGAAGGCCCGCGCGATGGCGATGCGCTGCTTCTGGCCACCGGAAAGTTCGTTCGGCTTGCGCCGGGCGAAGTCGGCGGGCAGCCGCACCATTTCGAGGAGTTCGCGCATGCGTGCATCGATCGCCGCACGGCCCTTGCTGATGCCGAATTTCTTGAGCGAGCGGCGAATCGAAAAACCCGCGGAGTGCGACGGGTTGAGCGTCGAATCCGGATTCTGGAATATCATCTGGATCGACTGAAGCAGGTGCCGCGACCGCCGGCTTGCGCCCAACGTGGCGATGTTCTGGCCCGCCACGCGGATTTCGCCGGACGTCGCGCGGTCGAGGCCGGCAACGATGCGCGCGAGCGTCGACTTGCCACAGCCGGATTCGCCGACAAGCGCGACGATCTCAGCCTCGGCCGCCGCGAAGGATACCGCTTCGTTCGCCTTCAAGGTCTTGTGGAAACCGATGTTGTAGAGCTTGCTGACGCCCACCACTTCGATCGCCGCTACCGTCGACGCATCATCGACGGCCCGTGTGGGGAAGGTCGGCCTCGCGCGGGCAACCTCCTGCCATCGCACGCAGCGAACCAGGTGTCTTTCGCCTGCAGTTTCAAGCGGGAGACCGGAATGGTCGTCGCAAATGCCCTTTCGAAAGCTTGCGCAGCGTGGTCCGAACAGGCAGCCTTGCGGGCGTTCCCCTGGCAGGGGAATCTGTCCGGGAATGGCTGCGAGCGTACGCGAATGCTTGCCGGCGCCGATATCCGGAATGCAGTCGATCAGGCCCTGCGTATAGGGATGACGTGGCGATTTGAACAGCTCACGGGTCGGCGCTTCCTCCACCATTTCGCCGGAATACATGATGCCGACGCGGTCGCAGCTTTCGGCGATCAGCCCGAGATTGTGGGAAATGAACAGAAGGCTTGTGCGATAGCGGCGGCGCAGCTCAGCTATGAGGTCGATGACCGCTGCCTCGACGGTGACGTCCAGGCCCGTCGTCGGCTCATCGAGGAGCAGGAGCGCCGGCCGTCCGAGCAGCGCCATCGCGATGACGACCCTTTGCTGCTGTCCGCCAGACAGTTGATGCGGATAGCGCTTCAGCATATCGCCCGGGTCGGGCAGGCGCACGTCCTTCAGCATGGCGGCTGCCATGTCGGTCGCCTCGGCACGAGTCGCCCCGAGATGCAGCATCGGCACTTCGGCGAGCTGCGCGCCGACTGTCTTGACCGGATTGAGCGCGCTCATCGGGTCCTGGTAGACCATGGCGATCCGCCGGCCGCGCATGGCGCGCAGTTTGCGCGCGGATGTCCCGACCAGTTCCTCTCCCTCGAGCCGGATGCTGCCGCCGGCGATCACCCCGGTGGCGCCCAGATAACCCATGATCGCCATGGCCGTTGTGCTTTTGCCGCAGCCGGACTCGCCGACCAGACCATAACTTTCCCCCGGCATGACGCTGAAGGACAGTTTGGGCACGGCGACCACCGTCTCCTGCTTGCCGCGGAATTCGATGCGCAAATCCTGGATGTCGAGCAGCGGCACGCCGTGCCCGGGTTCCATCGCCGCTCTTTCGGGAGCCGTCATCGTCATGGCTTCCAGGCCTCCCGCAGCCCGTCGGCCAGAAGGTTGAAGCCGAGCACCAGGCTGACGATGGCGATGGAAGGCGCCAGCGACATCAGGGGCCACACATTCAGCACCGTGGTGCCTTCCTTGACCATTCCTCCCCAGTCGGGATTGGGCGGCGGCAGGCCGAGGCCGAGAAAGCCCAGTATGCCGATGGTGATGATCGTGTAGCCGATACGCAGGCAGGCATCGACGATCAGCATGTTGCGGCAATTCGGCAAGAGCTCCACCACCATGATGTAGAGCGTGCTTTCGGCGCGCAGTCTGGCCGCGGCGATGTATTCCTGCTCCTTCAGGCCAAGCACCAGGCCGCGCGTGATGCGGCCTATGCCCGGCGCTGAAGCGATCGTCGTGGCGATAACGATGTTGAGTACGGACGGTCCAATGTTGGCAATCAGGATGACGTAGAGAACGAGTACGGGAAAGGCGAGGACGATATCGGAGAAGCGGCTGATCACGGCATCGATCCAGCCGCCATAGTAGCCCGCGAACATCCCCATCGTGATGCCGGCAATCATGGCTACGGCGACCGAAAGCGGTGCCACGACAAGCACGGTTCGGGCTCCGAATATCAGGCGTGAAAGCAAGTCCCGTCCGAGGATGTCGGTGCCCAGCCAATGGGCTGCCGACGGCGTTGGATCGGCCATGGCCATGACGTCCTGCTCGGTTGGCGAATAAAGGGGCAGGATTGGCGCGAGCAGCGCTGCCAGGACCCAGAAGCTTATCAGAAAGAGGCCGACCATCGCGGTACGGGAGCGCAGGATCTGCGTCCACTTCCGGCGCTTCGCGCTTTTGGCAGTCGCGGCCCCTGCGTCCATCACATTCTGCTCGGCCAGTACGCTCATCTCAACCTTATGCGCGGATCGAGCAACATGTAACCAATGTCGCCGATGAATTGGGTGACCACCGCGATGGCGACCGTGATCAGCGTCGCCGCCTCGATCGTCGCGATATCGCCGAACAGGCTTGCGTCGAGGAGAAGCCGGCCGAAGCCGGGATAGGCGAAGACCAGTTCGGTGACGACAACGCCGCTGATCAGAAAATTGATCTGCAGCAGGAGAACGGTGAACGGCGCGATCATTGCGTTGCGCAGCGCGTGGCCGAGCACGACCTGTCGGGTGGTCATGCCTTTCAGGACGGCCGTGCGGATGTAGGGCTTCTCCATCACGCCAATCATCGAGACGCGGATCATGCGCGCGACGTAACCGAAGTCGTAGATGACCAGCACCGCAACGGGCAGCACCAGTTGCGAGGGGATCGACCAGCCGCTTCCAGTGTCAAGCGGGCTGGTGCCCGGCAACACTGGCCACAGGATCACGAAAAGCGTCACCAGGAACACGCCCGAGGCGAATTCCGGGATCGAGGTGAAGGTGATGGAAACGATCGACAGGACGCGGTCGAGCACGCCGCCCTCCTTCAATCCTGAAAAGATGCCGAAGATGATCGAGAGAGGGACTATCAACAGAAATGCCAGGCCGCCAAGAATGGCGGTGTTGCCGAGCCTGTCCCAGATCACGTCGTTGACCGGCAGCTTGTTCAGCGTCGAATAGCCGAAATTTCCAAAATATTGGGCGCCGCGCGAATCCTTGAAATTGAGGCCGGTGTCCGGATCCTGCAGCGGATCGGGGATGACGCCGAGAAGCACCCCTGCCCAGCGGCCATAGCGCACGAGCAGGGGATCATTCGCCTTCAGCTTCCTGGTGAGAAGATCGACCTCCTGCGTCGCGAAGGGACCCAGGGACTTGCGCGCGACGCTGCCGGGCGTGAATTCGCAGACGGCGAAAACCAGGAACGATGCGGCAATCATGGTGAGCAGCATCATCGTAAACCGCTTCGCCAGGAATATCGCCATCAGCCGGCCAGTTCCGATCTTTGCTTGACCAAGGATTCGAGCCCGGCCGCCTCAGGTCGGCCGGGCTGGGGTGGAAGATGTCAGGCCATTGCAACAGCGTAGTTGTGGGCAAAGATGTACTGCGAGGGATGCAGGTCGAAGCCCTTCACCTTCTTGTCCATCACCGTGGAGAAGATGCGCCAGAAAGGCTGCACGATCGGCCCTTCGTCCTGCATGATGGTTTCGATCTTGGCCATCACCTTGCTGCGCTCCTTTGGATCGAGGATTCCCTCGGCCTGGGTGAGCAGCGTGTCGAATTCGGCGTTCGAGAAATGCGATTCATTCCACGCCGCGTTCGAGCGGTACGCAAGGCCAAGCGTCATGATGGCCAGCGGACGGTGACCCCAGGCCGTGAGGCTGAAAGGCGCGTCCGTCCACACTTCCCAATACTGAGCACTCGGCAGCGACTTGATGTTGACCTTGATGCCGATGTCCTTGAATTGCTCAGCCAGCGCCTGGGCGGTGTTGAGCTCCCAGATCGGATCGGGGCGGGTGACCATGTCGTATTCGAAGCCGTCCGGGAACCCGGCATCCGCGAGCAACTTCTTCGCCTTGTCGATGTCCCGGCCGTATTTCGGCAGGGCCGCATATTCAGGATGCGATGGCGCGACGTGGTGATCCTCCGCGGGGGTGCCGGCCCCGAGCAATACGGTCTGGATCACCTTGTCGCGGTCGATGGCGTGGCGCATCGCCTGACGCACGCGCTTGTCCTTGAACTGGTCGACGTCGGGATGCATGCGCGCGACGATCGTCTGGGTCGTTTCAACCTTGTAGACCGCGACGTGCGGAAAGGATTTCATCGAATTGATCTGAACCGCGTCGGCTTCCGAAAGGCCATCGACCTGCTTGGAAGCCATTGCCGCGATGCCGGCGCCCGGGCTGTCGCCAAGGTCGACGAACTCGAAGGTGTCGACATAAGGACCGTCACCCCAATAATCGGTGCGCGCCTTGTATTTCGCGCCCTTGCCGACCGTGTATTCGACGATCTCGAACGGGCCGGTGCCATTGGCGCCAGCGCCGAAGGAGCCGTTTTCCTCCGGGTCGAGTATGAACATCGGATAGTGGAAAAGATGCTCCGCGACCGCGATCTGCGGAGAAGACGTGTTCAGCCGAACCGTATGGTCGTCGACCTTCTCGATGGCTTTCTCCGACCAGAGCCGGCTCGACTTCTTGGGATTGCCCTTGTCGTCCTTTTCGCCGGTCGCGAATTCCTCGACCAGATAGCCGGTGAACAGGCCAAGCATCGAGGAGCCGACCTTGGGATCGCAGACCCGTTTGAGATTCCAGATGACGTCGTCGGCGGTAAGCGAGCGGCCCTTGCGCCACTTCACGTCCTTGCGGATATGCAGCGTCCAGGTCTTCAGGTCATCGCTCACATCCCACTTTTCCAAAAGGTAGGGATGCGTGATGTTGTTTCGGTCGGTGATGGTCAGGTATTCGCAGACCTGACGCACGACGTTCGACTTCTCGGCGAAATCGGCGAGATGCGGGTCCTTGATCTCCATGCAGCGCATGCCAATGCGCAGATTGCCGCCCTTGGGCAGGTTTTCAGCCTTGGCTGACGTCGACGGATCGACCATGCCGGCCATCGCATAGGCGGCGGTGGCCGACATACCGAGGAGCGTCGACCTGCGCAGGAAATCCCTGCGGCTGATAGCCCCCTCGTTCAACTGGCCGAGAAGTGTCGGGATGTAGGGATGCGATTTCTTATCCAAGGTCTTGACCTCCGAGTTGTCGCATTGCGCTTGTTGGGTAAGCCATATTGTCTGCTACATGACGTCGAGTTGCTGTGCGGATACGAGTGTGCCGTCTGCTCGCGCAGAGACGTGCAACAAGGCTTCCTGGTCGCTTGAGCGACGCGATGCGTGCTGTGCGAAACGAAAAGTCTCCGTCTCTTGGCACGGAACTCGCGTTCATTTCGGAGGCTCCCATTGGCGGCGCCGCTGACACGCGGCTGCTCGTTTTCCCCACCGAAAGGCTACACTTCGTTTGTAGGCTCACAAACGAAGATTGACGTGGCTATGACTTCGTTTTTTTTGGCCTTCTATGCCTGCAAAAGCGGCATTTAGCCTCAAACGCAGGCTTTACATGCTTTTGGCGGGCTACCTAGATTGCCCACACTCGAAAAAGCGGGGTCATGGGCTTGGACACAACCAAGCCCATGCGCTCAGAATGCTGCGCATCCGACCCCTCTTTGAAAATGAATCCTGGCTGTCTGCCCAAGGGGACAAACGCGAAATGCGAACACATGCACAGGCTGTAGTGATCGGCGGCGGCCTGATCGGATGTTCGATCCTCTACCACCTTGCGAAACATGGCTGGACGGACGTCGTCTTGTTCGAGCGCGACGAACTGACGTCCGGCTCCACCTGGCACGCGGCGGCCAACATCCACGGCCTGCATGACTCCACCAACATCAGCCGCCTGCAACACTACACGATGGCGCTCTACAAGGAGTTGGAGAAGGAAACCGGCCAGGGCTGCGGCATCTTCCAGCCGGGCTCCCTCTATCTGGCCCAGACAGAAGCGCGCGAGCATCAGCTCAGATTGCAGGAGGCAAAGGCTCGCCGCTACAAGATGAATTTCTATGAAGTCGATCGCGCCGAGGCCGAGAGGCTGCATCCGCTGGTCGACTTCGACGGAATACGCTGCATCATGTACGAGCCGGAGGGCGGCAACGTCGATCCGTCCGGCGTGACCGCCGCCTACGCCGCCGGCGCTCGTCAGCGCGGAGCCGAAATCCATCGGTTCACCGCGGTGACCGGCACCGAGCAGCGGCCGGATGGTAGCTGGACCGTGCGCACGACGAAAGGTGACGTTCACGCCCAATGGGTCGTCAATGCCGCCGGCCTGTGGGCGCGCGAGGTCGGCGCCATGGCGGGGCTTCAGCTTCCGCTGATCCCGACGGAGCATCAGTATTTTGTCACCGAGACCATTCCGGAGATCGCGGCAATGGGCCGGCGATTGCCGTCGGTCGCCGATCGCGACGGCGAATACTATCTGCGTCAGGAGGGTCTTGGCCTGCTGGTCGGCGCTTATGAGCGGGCCATGAAGTTCTGGGCCGAGGACGGCACGCCGCAGGATTTTGGCCACGAGCTGTTCCCCGACGACCTCGAGCGCATCGAGGAGAACATGTTGCGCGCCATCGCTCGCGTGCCGGCGGTCGGCCTGGCTGGTGTCAAGAGGGTCATCAATGGCCCGATGATATGGTCGCCCGACAGCGCGGCGCTGTTCGGCCCAATTCCGGAGCTGCGCAACTACTTCTGCTGCGCCGGCATCATCCCTGGCTTTTCACAATCAGGCGGCCTTGGTCGCCTTGCTGCCGAATGGATGATCGAGGGCGAACCGACACTCGATATGTTCGCCTGGGATCTGGCGCGCTTCGGTGCTTGGGCCGATAAGGCCTTCACCAAGGCACGCGTACAGGACCAATACAGCCACCGCTTCAAGATCCATTTCCCGAACGAAGAGCGCGCCGCCGGGCGGCCGGTGCGCACCCGCCCGGCCTATTCCATGCAAAAGGAAATGGGTGGCGTGTTCGGCCTCAATTTCGGCTGGGAGCATCCGCTGTGGTTTTCGGCCGACGGCGAGCCGCGCGAGGAGACCATCGGGTTTACCCGGCAGAACTGGTGGGCGCCCGTTGGCCGCGAAGCACGCATGCTGCGTGAGAAGGTCGGGATCATCGACATCTCGAATTTTGCGAAATACGAGGTGAAGGGGCCTGGCGCCGAGGCGTGGCTGAACGGCCTGTTCGCAAACAAGATCCCCGTCTCGATAGGCAAGTCGTGCCTGACGCCGCTGATCGGCAGGCGCGGCGGCATTGCTGGCGACTTTACCGTGACGAGGCTCGGCCAGAACGAATTCCGAGTGTTTGGCTCGGGCATGGCGGAACGCTACCATCAGCGTTTCTTCAACATGGTGCCTCTGCCGGAGGGCACCACATTCCGCTCGGTGACAAATGAGCTGTGCGGTTTCAACGTTGCCGGACCAAGCTCACGGGCGGTGCTGCAGCGGCTCACGAACGCCGACCTGACGACGCCATCCTTCCCGTTCATGGCGTCACGCCGCATCACGGTCGCGGGGATAGAGGTCGTTGCCCTGCGTGTGTCCTTCACGGGTGATCTTGGCTGGGAACTTTACTGCGAGGAGAAGGATCAGATTGCGCTCTACATGGCGCTGCTTGACGCAGCCCGCCAGGAAGGCGGCGGTCTGGTCGGCTCGCGCGCGCTCATGTCGCTCAGGGTGGAAAAAGGCTATGGCAGCTGGGGCCGCGAATATTCGCCGGAGTATTGGCCGCAAGAGGTCAAATTCGATCGTCTGATCAAGCTCGACAAGGGCGATTTCCT
Organism: Mesorhizobium sp. PAMC28654; assembly: GCF_020616515.1. Lineage (GTDB taxonomy): Bacteria > Pseudomonadota > Alphaproteobacteria > Rhizobiales > Rhizobiaceae > Mesorhizobium. The sequence continues at coordinate 2,556,970 of NZ_CP085135.1, read as the reverse complement.
GAATCGCGACGCCTACATCGAGATCGCCGGCAAGCCGTCGCGAGACGAACTCATCATGATCTCGATCGAGGCCAACAGCGCCGATGCAACCGGCGGCGAGCCGATCTTCCTGCCCGACGGCACGCCGGTGGGACAAGTGACGTCTGGCGCCTACGGATATTCGGTGGGGATGTCCCTGGCGCTTGGCTATGTGAAGGCTGGCATGGCGAAGTCGGGTGACGCCGTCACGGTGGCGATCCTTGGACAGCCGCATAGTGCTGTCCTGCTGGATCGCCCGCCTTTCGATCCGGACGGGACGCGGCTGAGGGCGTAGGTCACGAGGCAACGCTTGCCGGCGGCTGGCGGATGTCGTCACTTGGGGGCAATCGAGGATCGATATCCTATGAGGTCCGGCATGTATGATCTTGTTGTTCGCGGCGGACGGGTCGCGCTCGATGATGGCTGGGCCGAATGCGACATCGGCATCACGGACGGCCGCATTGCCGCGACCGGCAACGGTTTGCAAGGCGCGAAAACGATCGACGCACGCGGCAGATGGGTGATGCCAGGCGGCATTGATACACACTGCCATCTCGATCAGCCCGTCTGGGGCAGTGCCGGAAACGCAGACGATTTCGAATCCGGCTCAGTCTCGGCGGCGTTTGGCGGAACCACCTGCATCGTTCCGTTCGGCATGCCCGGCCCTGGCATGACGACAATCGGAGCAATGGACCGGGCGATGGCCCGCGCGGTGGGAAGATCGATCGTCGACTATAGCCTGCATGGCGTGGTCACCGCTGGCACCGGCGTGGACGTCGACGGGCAACTTCAGCAATTGGCCGGGCGAGGCATCGCGTCGGTAAAGCTGTTCATGACATATGACGGGTTCGCCGTGGACGACGACCTCTTCCTCACCGTTCTTGATGCCGCGCGCAGGCTGGGCTGGGTCGTCATGGTGCATGCCGAGAACGACGCGGCGATCCGGCGGACGCGGCAGAAGCTGATTGACCTCGGACGCACCGAGATGCGCTACCATGCGGTCGCGCACAGCGAGATCATGGAGCGGGAAGCGACGCATCGGGCACTCGCCCTGGCGGAAATGACGGGAACGCGCATGACGATCGTGCATGTCTCCTCGATCCAGTCCGCCGAGGAGGTCGCACGGGCGCGCCTGCGTGGCGTCGAAGTCGCCGCCGAGACCTGTCCGCAATACATCTTTCTCGGCGCGTCGGATCTTGACAAGCCACCACGGGATGCCGCCCGTTTTGTGTTCTCGCCGCCGCCGCGTTCCCCTCGCAGCCAACATCATCTGTGGCAGGCCCTCGCGGATGGCGGCATCGACCTTTGGTCTTCGGACCATTCGCCATATTTCTTCGCCGACAAACTGGGGAAATCCGGCACGCCCGCGTTCAACACCACGTTGAGCGGCATTCCGGGAATCGAGACCAGATTGCCGCTCTTGTTTTCAGAAGGACTGCTTGCCGGACGCCTGACGCTCGGACGTTATCTCGATCTCACCTCGCGCAACGCCGCCGCGATTTATGGCCTTGATCACTGTAAAGGTCGTATTGCCGTCGGGCTCGATGCCGACCTTGTGCTGTGGGATCCTGCTCGGACATGGGAACTTGGCCACGCCGTGCTCCATTCCCGCGTCGACTTCACTCCATATGAGGGCAGAAAAGTGGTTGGAAAGCCCATGACGGTGCTTGTCCGAGGTGTGCCAGTGGTCACCGATGAAGTCCTCAGCACGGGCCCGGGGCACGGGCAGTTCGTGGCACGGCGACCGTCCGATCCAAAGCTTGCCAGGGTCCCGGTCGAGGATACCACGCCATGGCTCGATGCCTGACCATTGCGTTCTTGCCCAGCAGGCTCGCCCACTCAAGCCGTAGCCCGGTTGCCTGGATCTGACCAAGGCTGCGACGCCTCACGACGATGCACCTCGCGCGACGCCATTCAGTGTCAATCACTGCTTGCGTTGAGCGCTCGATAATCCCTCGATGATCGGGCAGTCGGGACGGCTATCGCCTAGGCAGCTGCGGGCAAGGTGGCGAAGCGTGTCGCGCAACTCCGTGAGCTCCACCAGCTTGCGGTCGATCTCGGCGAGCTTTGTCATGGCCAGCGCCTTTACATCGGCGCTCTCGCGTTCCTTGTCGTTATACAGCGAAAGCAGTTGTCGGCATTCATCGACCGAAAAGCCAAGGCGGCGCGAGCGCTGGATGAAGCGCATGCGATGCACGTCAGCTGTCGAATAGTCGCGATAGCCGTTGCTGGCGCGGTCAGCCGTCAGCAAGCCGATATCCTCGTAGTAGCGAATGGTCTTGGCCGGCAGTCCGGATCTTTCTGATGCAGTGCCAATATTCATTTGGCTCTCCCTGGAGTGAGTTGGACATTATATAGTGCTTCCAGTCACTGGAAGCTCAAGGGGCTTTGTTCGCCGGGGAAACCGCAAAAATTGTTCCCCCGGGTACTGATCAGGCCCCGTAAGCCATCGACGTCATCATGCCGCCGACCATGTGGTAGAGATGGTGGCAATGCAGCGCCCATTTGCCGGGATTGTCGGCATCGAAGGCGATCGTGACCTGCCCCATATTGGCCGAAACGAGAACTGTGTCGCGCATGGCACCCGCGAACCGCTTGCCATTCACCGCGACCACCTGGAAGTGGTGCCCATGCAGGTGCATGGGATGTGACATGCTGGTGTGGTTCATGAAGGTTAGTTCGAAGCGGTCGCCGGTTCTCACGGCAAGTGGTTTGTCCGAGCCGTGCACTGCCCCATCCAGGGTCCAGACATAGCCTGCACCTTCACCCAGCATCATGGTGTGCTTGCGTGCTGCCCTTTCCACGAGCGGCTTCGCGGCTCGCAATTTCTGCTCCAGGTCGGCGCCGACAGCCGGAAAATCCGCGTCGGCGGTCTCGGCGAGTTTGCCGATCGAAGAACCTTTGGCGGCGAGCACCACACCGGTGCGCATCCGGCCGCCTTCCTGCACCGCGAGGATCGGCCATGCCTTGGCTTGCCTGGGCAGTTCGAGCAGGATGTCGAGCCGCTGCGCGACAGCGAACTCGAAGCGCGAGCCGATGATCGGCTCCACCGGCATGCCGTCGACCGCGATCAATCTACCCGAGAGTCCGCCAAGATCGATCCACATGTTGGTGCTGGCGGCGCCATTGATCAGGCGAAGACGCACCCGCCCGCCCGGCTCGATGGTGAAGACCTCGGGGTCGTCGAGGGTTCGATCGTTGGCGAGAAGCGCATCGTATTGCACGTCCTGGAGATGGAACATGCCACCCATCCGCATAGCGCCATGGTCCATCGAACCCTGGCTTTTCGTGCCGTGTCCCATCGCGCCATGGTCCATCGCGGCGCCAGTCGCCATGCCCGGCATGGTATGCCCTTCATGTCCGGACGCCGCCGGCGGCTTCTGCATCGCCGCCATGTCGTGGCCACCGGCCTTGAGCTCGGCGAGGATCTCGGCCGGGTCGCGGAAGGTGAAATCGTGGAACAGCACCACGACCTCCTTGACATCCTTCGAAGCCTCCGCCGGATCGAGGACGATCAGTGGTGCGGCAAGCAGATGCTGCTCCTGCAATCCCATATGCGAATGCATCCAGAATGTGCCGGGACGAGCGACCGGAAAATCGTAGTCGTAACCCCCGCCGTCCGGGATAGGCTCCTGTGAGATGCCGGCGACACCGTCCTGCTGCCAGGGCGGGGTGAGCCCATGCCAGTGAATCGCGGTTGGCTCGCCGATGCGGTTTTCTAGCCGTACCCGGAAATTCTCACCGGCATTCATCACCAGCCCATGGCTTTCGCCCGGCTGCGTCAGGCCGAGGACGTTGGCTGCCTTGCCCTTTACTTCGATGACGCGCTTGCCCGCTGTGATGACCCTTGGGGCAGAGCCTTGGGCCTTGGCGCGTGAAGCCAAGAGGGATGGGGCAGTCGTCATCAGGGCGCCTGTTGCTGAAAGTTTCAAGAAGTCTCTACGAAGCATGAATTGGGTCTCCATTTCGGTGATTAGGCCACGGCCTCGATGTCTTCTTCCTGTGTGAAGAAGACATCGGCGTGGATGTCGGATGAGGCGATGCGGGTGGAGGATCGGACCGCGCTTCTGGCGAGCCGAGGACCGTTATTCTGCTGGGGCAAGCAAGCGAGCGCCGGCTGCTGCGCCAGTTTCCCGCACCGGAGCCCGGAAACGCTTGAGCCGCATCGCGTTGCCGAGCACGAACACGCTCGACAGTGCCATCGCGCCGGCCGCCAGCATCGGCGACAACAGCGTGCCGCTGACGGGATAGAGGACGCCGGCCGCAACCGGAATCAGAGCCGCGTTGTAGGCGAAGGCCCAGAACAGGTTCTGGCGGATGTTGTTGATGGTCGCCTTCGACAGCGCGATCGCATTGGTCACGCCGAGCAGGTCGCCCGACATCAGCACCACATCCGCGCTTTCGATGGCAACGTCCGTGCCGGTGCCGATCGCCATGCCGACATCAGCCTCGGCCAGGGCCGGCGCATCGTTGATGCCGTCGCCGACGAAGGTTACAACGCGGCCGCCGACCCGCAGGCGCTTGATCGCCTCGACCTTGCCGTCGGGCAGCACTTCGGCGACGACCTCGTCAATGCCGAGCTGGGCCGCGATCGCTTCCGCTGTGCGACGATTGTCGCCGGTGATCATCGCTACCTTCAAACCCATGGCTTGCAGGGCGCGAATGGCTTGCGGCGTCGAACGCTTGATCGGATCGGAAACCGCGATCACGGCGGCAAGCTTCCCGTCGACAGCCGCGTAGAGCGGCGTCTTGGCCTGCTTGCCCATCCGGCTTGCGGTGTCGGCGAAGGTGTCCACGGCAATGCCGAGCCTCGCCATATAGCGGTCGGCGCCAACAGCAATCTGGTGCTGACCAACCTTTGCGCTGACACCGAAGCCGGGCACGGCTTCGAAAGCGCTGACCTCGCCCAATGAATAGCCTTCATCCTTGGCGGCGGCCACGATGGCCGCGGCAACCGGGTGTTCGGACTGAGCCTCAACCGAAGCAATGAGTTCCAGAACCTTCGCATGCTCGAAACCGCTGGTGATTTCGAGATCGGTCATCACCGGCTTGCCGGCGGTAAGCGTACCGGTCTTGTCGAGGGCCACGACATCAGTCGACTTCAGGGATTGCAGTGCCTCTCCATTCCGAAACAGCACGCCGAGTTCGGCCGCACGCCCCGTGCCGACCATGATCGAGGTCGGGGTGGCGAGACCCATCGCACACGGGCAAGCGATGATCAGCACCGCAACGGCATTGACCAGCGCGAAGCTGACGGCAGGTTCCGGGCCGAAGAACAGCCAGATGGCAAAGGTCAGCGCGGCGGCGGCCATGACGGCTGGCACGAACCAGGAGGTGACCTTGTCAACCAGCGCCTGGATCGGCAGCTTCGAGCCTTGCGCGGTTTCGACCATGCGGATGATCTGAGCCAGCAGCGTGTCGGCGCCGACCTTGGTGGCGCGATAGGTGAAGCTGCCGGTCTTGTTGATCGTGCCGCCGACGACCTCCGCGCCTTCACCCTTGCTGACCGGGATCGGCTCGCCCGAGATCATGGATTCGTCCACGAACGACGAACCCGACAACACGACGCCGTCGACCGGCACCTTGTCGCCTGGACGCACCTGGATGACGTCGCCAGCGGCGACATCTTCAAGGGCGACGTCGACGAACTCGCCATTGCGTTCGACGCGCGCCGATTTCGCCTGCAGGCCCATCAGCCGCTTGATGGCTTCGCTGGTGCGGCCCTTGGCCTTGGCTTCAAGCACGCGGCCGAGCAGGATCAGCGTGACGATGACCGCCGAGGCCTCGAAATAGACATTGGCGGTGCCGGCCGGCAGCACGCCCGGTGCGAAGGTCGCAACGACCGAATAGGCCCAGGCCGCGGTCGAACCCAGCACCACCAGCGAGTTCATGTCCGGGGCAAGGCGCAGCAGCGCCGGCACGCCCTTCTTGTAGAAGCGCAGACCAGGGCCAAACTGGACGATCGTCGCCAGGATGAAAAAGGCGATGTAGCGCGGCTGATCGCCGACATTCATCATCAGCCAATGATGCAGCGGCGGGAGGATGTGGGAGCCCATTTCAAGCACGAAGATCGGCAGCGTCAGCACGGCTGCGATACCAAAGTCGCGCTTGAGATTGGAGAACTCGCGATTGCGGGCATTCTCGCGACCGTCGGTTCCCGCCGAAATCGCCGTTGTTTCCGCGCGACGCGGTTCATAGCCGGCCTTGCGGATGGCGTCGTCGATAGCCGCGCGTGGCGTGGAACCCGCGAGCAGTTGGACAGTCGCGCGTTCGGTGGCGAGATTGACCGAGGCGGATTTTACCCCTGGAACCGCGGCAATCGCCTTTTCGACACGGTTCACACAGGAGGCGCAGGTCATGCCCTCGATGTCGATTTCAATTTTCTCGAAGGGCACGTCGTAGCCGGCGCCGCGGATCGCGGCGATGATCCCGTCGGAATCGATGGAGCCGCCGAAGCTGACGTCGGCGCTCTCGGTAGCGAGGTTGACGGAAGCCGCCGTCACGCCCGGCACGGCTGCGATCGCTTTCTCGACACGAAGCACGCAGGATGCGCAGGTCATGCCCTCGATCGGGAAGTTTTGTCTGGCTGCTGCTGCAGGTATTTTGGGCGTGGCGTTCATCGTTCCGGTCCTGTGTTCCAATTTGATGACCGGAGGCTAAGGCTTCCAGTTACGGGAAGGTCAACAGGGTTGGAGAAGATTTTCAAACCGCCACTAAGATGTTGCTTTTAAATCATTTTTTCTCACTATGACCGGCGGGCGGTTTGAAAATTGGGAGGGCAACCAGCCGCTTGACCTTCCACTGGCGGGAACGCGCAGTTTCAACAAACGGCGCTTGTGCCGATGACGAGACAGGAGAAACCAATGTTGAAATTGAACGTGCCCGACATGACCTGCGGCCACTGCGCCGGGGTCGTCACGAAGGCGATCCAGAGCGTCGACGCGGGCGCCGAGGTTGGTGTCGATCTGAAGACCCAGACCGTGACCATCGACGCCAGCGCTGACGATGCCGCTTTCACGCAGGCACTTGACGTGGCGGGCTATCCCGCCACGGTCAGCGCCGCGTAGTAGCGATCTGTTTCGGGGGCGGAGCTTTATCTCCGTCCCCGAGCGCAGGATGAGAAGGAACCAGACAGACGCTTGAAATGCTGCCTAGTCGATATGTGTGGGGGCGAGGAGGCTTGAGGCCTGCCTGCCCCGCACTCGTTGCAGCGCCACGCGTCGTTTCAGATACGCCAAGGACGCTGCAAGAGCTCAAACTTATGCGTGAGGTTCGCCTTTGGCAGCAGCCAGCGCGTCAACTCCGGTGCCGGCTGCTCGCCGCAGCACCAGCTGCCGGATGACGACATAGAAGACGGGCGTCAGGATCAACCCGAAGAATGTCACGCCAAGCATGCCGGCGAACACGGCGATGCCCATTGCATGGCGCATCTCCGCACCGGGCTCCCGTCGCAATGACCAGCGGCACGACACCAGCGATGAATGCGAGCGACGTCATCAGGATAGGGCTCAGACGCAGGCGCGCGGCTTCGAGCACCGCGGCAATTGGATCCTGGCCCTTCTTTTCCTCTTCATAGGCAAACTCCACGATCAGGATGGCGTTCTTGGCCGCAAGACCGACCAGCACGACAAACGAGATCTGGGTGAAGATGTTGTTGTCACCGTTCGAGAGCCACACGCCAACGATGGCGGACAGCAACGCCAACGGCGCGATGAGGAGGACCGTGAAGGGCAATACCGGAAGTCGCCAATCGTGCCGCCTATGGCTACCGCGGGCTCATTCTCTGGCGCTTTCATTTGTCGCCTGTGAATTAAGCGATTTTGGTTTGGTTAGCGGTTGAGATAGCGGCCCGGAATATAAGCAAACGAGCCTTGATCCATTTGAGGATGAGGCTGGAGTTGTATCCGACGGTGGCGAGGATGGGGCTTCGCCGATTTGGTGGGCGGGTTGGTTTCGGTCCATCCTGTGTTCGTTCTCGATGTGGCCGATGACGGGTTCGACTGCCGAGCGTCGCCCATCGGGTGCTTGATCGGTGGCGCGACGTTGCGCTTCTGACAAAGTCAGTCGGTTGGGCGTTCTTCACGGATGACGATTTGGCTGCAGCAGAATGAGCGCAAGGGCGCGCCTTCGGGCTCGCCCTTGCGCCGTAGTGTTCAGTGAGCTCGGAAAAGATCCGGTATCTTTACCAGACACAATTCGGCAATCATCACCGAAACCGCGCCAACAACGATCGGATAGCTGATCATTTCGCCGAGGATCGGCGGAAGCGACGGCGCCAAGGCGCCCGAAAGCGCTGGAATGCCAAGGCCGGCCATGAGACCGAGCGGCGCGACGAGGTTCTTCACCGGTGACCGGCGTTCCCGGCTGGCAAGCTGAATACCCGCCATGATGACTGTCGCTGCGGCTGGTAAGAATAACCCCCCAACGACAGGAGCGGGCGTTGCCACCAGGACTGCCGCGACCTTCGGCAAAAATGCGAGTGCGATGAAAATGCAGCCCGCGACCCGCACCACATGCCTGCTGCCGACCCCCGTCATCTTGACGACGCCGAGATTCTGGGCGTAGGCCGCCGATCAACGCCGCAATCATCGACCCGCCGGCCTCGCCGGCAATGCCCATGTTGACGCGGCGGTCCGTCAGTTCGGTGTTGGTCAGCTTCGCGGTTGCCTCGTACATCCCCATGGCTTCGACCACTGCGACTAGGAACACGATGCACATCGTGATGGTGATCGCCGGATCGAACTTGAGCGCGCCGTAGGGAAGGAGCGTGGGGAGGGCGAACCAGGGTGCTGACCCGACGCTCGAGTAATCGAGCAGGCCAAGACACAAGGCAAGCGCATTGCCAAGCAGGAGCGCGATCAGGAAGCCGAACATCCTGACCCTGCCGCCTATCGCCGCACTGACCACGACCGCCAGGCTGGTGGCACAAGCGATGAACAGGCTCGCCCCTTTGCCAAAATTCGGCGTCCCGATACCACCGAAGAATTCCATGAAGGTAAAGCCAGCCAGGGAAACACCGACCAGCGTGATGATGGTGCCGGAAACGGCCGGCGAAAGCAGACGGCGCAGTCTGGCGAACTGGCCAGAAACGGCCGCGAGAAAGACCAGTGCCGCTGCAATGAAGAGGCCCAGGCTGGCGGACGAGATTGTGCCCGCTTTGTAGTAGCCTATGGCCAAGGGCGAGAACGCCGAAGATGGCCCCTGCACGATCGGCAGCCGCACCAGCTTCGTGCTTTGCACCACCGTGACGACGCCGGCGGCAAGGAACGTCGCCGTGACGAGATTGGTCGCCAGCGACGCCGAGAATCCAGCGACCGAGGCGATGAAGATCGGATCGAGCCAGGCATTCGACACCAGTGCCTGCTGGGCTCCGAGCGCAAAGCGCCGGTTTACTGGAATGATCTCTTCGATATCGCCGATGGTTATATCCTCGGCGTCGAGGAATGCATGTTCAGTCTGTATTGTCGCAACACTCATTATGGTTCTCCTCCCTTGAGTGACGGCGTTCTGGGCTATGCGGATCGTCGCCCGTTCAAGCCTCCAGACACTGGATTCGGCGGGCATGTTTTGCGTGTTCGCGCAGCACGTCCGAGAGTTGCGACATCACTGGAAGGCTGTTCTCGATCAACGGCTCGCCATTGACGATCGTGGTGCCGGCCACCGCCGGCCCGCATCTCAGCCAGGCTTCGACGGGATCGCTATGCGCGCCGGCGAGCGCCACATCCGACATATGCCAGATGACGAGGTCGGCGCACGCGCCGGGCCGCAGGTGGCCAATCTCGTTGTCCCAGCCCAGGCAGGCGGCGCCGCCGCGCGTTGCGACATCCAGGGCATCGCGAGCGGACATTGAATGCGGGCCGTTGCGGTATCGGCCCAGAAGCAGGGCGGTTCTTGCCTCCAGCCACATTGAGGCGTGGTCGGTCGAGGCGGACCCGTCGCAGCCGAGACCGACGCGCATGCCTCGCTTGCGCAGGCCCATCACGTCGGCGGAACCGCCGCCGATCAACATGTTGGAACAAGGACATTGTGTTGCGCAGACGCCCGCATGGGCGAGGCGACCGATTTCATCTTCCGTCGGGTAGATGAAGTGCGCGACCCAGGATCTCGGCGTCGCCCAGCCGACGCGCTCGAAATATTCGACGGGCGTGCACTTGTAGATCTCGGCGCAATACTCGTCTTCCTGCGGATCCTCGGCGAGATGGGTATGCAGCCGCAGATCGTACTTGTCCGCGAGTTGCGCGGACTGGGACATGATGTTTTCGGTGACCGAGAAAAGCGAACACGGCGCCAAGGCCACGCGCGCCATCGAGCCGGGTGTCGCATCGTGAAATTTCTCGACCAGTCGCACACTGTCAGAGAGGATTTCGTCTTCGCTCTGCACCACGCTTGCCGGCGGCAGGCCGCCGTTCTCAACGGACCGGGTCATGGACCCACGGGTTGCATAGAAGCGAAAGCCTATGTCGCGCGCGGCGCGGAACTGGGCGTCGATCAGGAATGGCTTGGGGTGGACGTACATATGGTCCATGGACGTCGTGCATCCGCCCATCAACAGTTCCACCATGGCGATGTAGGTGGACAGGTAAACCGACTCGTCGTCGATGTTTGCCCAAAGCGGATAGAGCCCCGTCAGCCACTGGAACAACGTACCGTTGGTCACCGGCGCGAAGGAGCGCGTCAGGTTCTGGTACATGTGATGGTGCGCATTGATCAGGCCGGGTGTGACCAGCCGGCCCTTAGCCGAGATCGTTCTGGCGGCCTTGGGCTCGTCGCCAGACTTGCCAAGCGAATGGACGCGGCGGTCCTTTATGGCGATCCAGCCGCCATTAATTTCCCAGTCGCGGTCCACATAGACGTACGCATCGCGCACGAGCAGATCAACGGTCATTCGTCGCCTCCCGGTCGGTCTCAAACTCGAAAAAGCTGGGTGCAGCCTTTCCGCGCTATGAGCCCTGTCCCAGGAGGTGCGAACTCCGGATCGTCATCGACTAAATGTTGAGCGGGCGCTCTGTGCCACCGAAAGTCCACTGCTGAACCGATGGTGCCTAGCAATTGAGATTACGTTGCTTGCTGTGTCAAGCGGCTTTCTTGGTCGGGCAGGATATGGCGGCCGTGCATCGATCAATCTCCCACTACAAGTAGCGTTGACCTTCGCCGCGATGTGCGAAGCAGAGCCAACGCGATTCCTGCTTTGCCTTTCCGAATCTCAATCCGGCATCCTCCGGTCACCCCAGAATTGGCTACTCGGAAGAGGTCTGTCACCGCATTGAAAAAATCTGGATGCGCCAGGAGCTGACCCTTGCGCGAAAAATCTTGCATGGGGAGGAGTTGATAAAGCGGACCGAACAGAAACTTAGGTACGAGCCCGAATTTTGGGCGGACGAGGCATTGTCGGGGCGTCATAGGGTAGCTGAAATCGCAATGGCACGCGCCGGAGGGATTCCGAACAGAATAGTGCTACCGTTGCGGATGGTCGTGTTTCTTGCAATGGGACACTGATACGGTCTGGTATTCCGCCAGCCGATTGTAATGCGGCGAACGTCGGCGGCCAGTATCCGAATTTGCCACTTCATTGGGCGAGCGGAGTGGATTCAGTAGACATGCATTCGGCAGCCAGGGTGTTGCTTGCCGGCCTGCGCTCACGCGCGCGTTAGCCGCGCTGGGCACATCCTCTAGTCAGGACAGTCGGACGACTTCCGCGAAACTAGCTTGCCGGGCGGAAGGGCTTGGCAAGCGAGGCAGGGAAATGCAGCGCCAGCATCTGGCGGTTCCGTGAGATAAGCACCAGCACAATGATGGTGGCCAGATAGGGCAGGGCCGATAGCAGCTCGGACGGCACTTCCAGCCCGAGCGCCTGTCCCTGCAACTGGAGGATCGTCATGCCGCCGAACAGCCAGGCGCCAAGCAGGATGCGCAGCGGCCGCCATGTGGCGAAAACCACCAGCGCCAGCGCGATCCAGCCCTTGCCGGCGGTCATGTTCTCGACCCAGAGCGGTGTGTAGGCGACTGACAGATAGGCGCCCGCCAGACCGGCCATCAGTCCGCCGAACAGCACGGCCATGTAGCGGATCCTGATCACTGGATAGCCGATCGCATGCGACGTCTGGGGCGACTCGCCGATGGTGCGCAGGATCAGACCAGCCTTGGTCCGGTAGAGAAACCAGCTGATGGCGACGAACATCAGCAACGCCAGATAAACCATCGGGTCGAATCGGAACAGCAGCGGACCAACCACGGGCAAGTCGGACAGGAGGGGTATGTCGACACGATGCAATGCCTCGATCGGATCGCTGCCGAAACCGCGCCCGAGGAAGGCCGAAACACCTGAGCCGAAGATAGCCAGCGCCAGGCCGGCGGCATATTGGTTGGTCAGGAAGGTCAGCGCCAGAACGCCGAACAGCAGGGACGCGGCGGCACCCGCCAGCGCGCCGGCCATGATCGCGACAGGCATGGAAAAGCCCGCTGTGACCGCCCAGAATGCAAGGGCTGCCCCCATCAGCATCATGCCTTCGATGCCGAGATTGAGAACGCCGGATTTCTCGACCACGAGTTCGCCGAGTGCCGCGAAGATCAAGGGCGTCGCGGCAATGATGGTGCCGGTGAAAATGGCAATGAACAGATCCATCAGGCTTTCTCCCGGACCAGGCGAATGCGATAGAAAATGAAGAAGTCGGCGGCGAGCAGGAAGAACAGCAGGATGCCCTGGAAGATCCGCGTCAGCGCCGATGGCAGGCCCAGCGTCATCTGTACGCCTTCGCCGCCGAGAAACAGAAGCGACATCAGCAGCCCGCCGAGCACGATGCCGAACGCGTTCAGCCGGCCGATGAAGGCAACGATGATGGCCGCGAAGCCATAGCCCGGCGATATTTGCGGCGAGAGCTGGCCGAGCGGTCCGGCCGCTTCCGCCATGCCGGCGATCCCGGCTGCCGCACCGCCGGCCAGCAAGCCGATCCAGACCGCCGCCGACTCGCGGAACCCCGCATAACGCGCGGCGAGAGGGGCCGCGCCGCTCACCGACATCTTGTAGCCGAGGAAGCTGCGGTCGGTGAACAGCCACATCACGATGACGGCGACCACGGTGATGAAGATCGAGGAATTGAGCCGGTAGGCGGGATCAAAGGATTGCAGCAGCGCGGCGGTGGGCAGCATGGCCGTCTGCGGATAGTTGAACCCAGCCGGATCGCGCCACGGTCCATGCACGAGATAGGACAGGAACAGAGTGGCGATATAGGTCATCATCAAGGTGACGAGGATTTCGTTGGTGTTCATGCGGGCGCGCAGGAATGCGGGGATTGCCGCCCATGCCATGCCGGCGCCCATGCCGGCCAGGAACATCAGAGGCAAAAGCAGCACGCTCTCCGGGTTCGGCCAGAACAGCCCGACGCCGCTGGCGGCAATGGCACCCATCGTGAACTGGCCCTCGGCGCCGATGTTCCAGACGTTGGCGCGGAAACCGACCGCCAGCCCGCAAGCGATGAGGATCAACGGCGAGGCCTTTAGCAGCCATTCCGACAGTCCGTTCATCGAGCTGAGCGGCTCGACAAAGAACGCATAGAGCGTGGCCAGCGGATCATGCCCGAGAGAGGCGAAGAAGATCGAGCCGACGATGACCGTGAGCGCCGTCGCCAGGATCGGCGCGGCAACGCGCATCGGCGCGGAAGGCTCCGGTCTTTGTTCAATCCTGAAATGCAACGCTGCCACCCCTGTTCGCCGATACGCCTTCGCCCATGCCTTGGCCGGTCATCAAAAGCCCGATCTCCTCGCGGTCGGCGGTCGTGCGGATCAGTGGCGGAGACACCTTTCCTTGGCAGATGACCAGCAGCCGGTCGCAGATCTCGAACAACTCGTCGAGTTCCTCGGAAACGACGAATACGGCTGCACCAGCGCGACTGAGATCGATGATCGTCTGGCGGATGAAGGCGGACGCGCCGACATCGACACCCCAGGTCGGCTGCGACACCAGGAAGAGCTTTGGCGTGAGTGCGATCTCGCGCCCGACGATGAATTTCTGCAGATTGCCGCCCGACAGGCTTTGCGCGGTCGATTGGGCTCCATTGGCCTTGACCTTGAACCTGTCGATAATGCCCGTGGCGAAAGCCTTTGCCTTGCGGCGGTCAACCAGCCCCTTGCGCACCGTGCCGAAGCGGTGCGCCGTCAATACGGCATTCTCCCACAGCGTGTGCGATGGCACCGCACCGCGCCCAAGCCGTTCTTCGGGAACGAAGGCGACGCCGAGCTTGCGGCGTTCCTGGGGGCGAAGGCGGGCGGCGTCGGTTCCGCAAATCCTGATCGCATCGGCGCGCTCATGGGTGCGTTCGCCGCTGAGCAAGGCGATTAGCTCGGCCTGACCATTTCCGGAAACACCGGCAAGGCCGACGATCTCCCCGCCATGCACATTGAATGAAACGTCCTTGAGGTCGACGCCGAAATGGTCCCGGGCCTTGACCGATAGGCCTTTGACCTCAAGCACTGGCTTGTCGCTCGGGACCGGCGGGCTGACGCGTATTTCAGGCAGCTTGGAGCCGACCATCATGCGGGCGAGCTCCAGCGATGTCGTCTCCTTCGGGCGGGCGGTGCCGGTGACCTTGCCGTTGCGCAGCACGGTGGCGGTGTCGCAGAGCTCCTGCACCTCGTCGAGCTTGTGGCTGATATAGACGATGCTGCAGCCCTCGGCGGCCAGTTGCCGGAGCGTCTCGAACAACTTGACCACGGCCTGCGGTGTCAGCACCGAAGTCGGTTCATCGAGGATCAGTAGTTTTGGCGCCTGCAGCAAGCAACGCACGATTTCCACGCGCTGGCGCTCGCCGACCGACAAATCGTGCACCTGGCGATGCGGATCGATGGGCGTGCCGTAACGCAGGGAGAGGTCGCGGATCTTTTCGGCGAGCGTGGGAAGGTGAAAGGCGCTGCTTGTCGACAGGGCAATGTTCTCGACCACCGACACCGATTCAAACAGCGCGAAATGCTGGTAGACCATCTCGATGCCGAGTGCGCGCGATACCGCCGGATTGTGGGCGACGATCGGATTGCCGTCGCTAAGGATTTCCCCGGAATCGGCCTGCGCCGCGCCATAGATGATCTTCATCAGGGTGGATTTGCCGGCGCCATTTTCGCCAAGCACAGCGTGGATCTCGCCGGGTTGGATCGACAGCGAAACGTCGTCATTGGCGACGACGCCCGGATAGCGCTTGCAGATGTTGCGCAATTCTAGACGCGGATGCATTGGCGGGTCCTGCCGTGGCGTGAAGCGAGGTTGGACGCAAGCTGGCTGGCGCCGAAGCAACTCAGCTTCGGCGCCGGCCGGCTCTTTGATCAGCGATCAGCTCAGCTTGCCGATCATCCCCTTCACGAACCAGTTCATGCCGCGAATGTCGTTGTCGGCGAGAACAGAACCGGCGGCGACCTTGACGGTGCCGCCCTGGTCCTTCAACTCGCCGGCATAGGGATGCACCTTGCCGCTGCCGATATCGGCCTCCAGCTGTTTCAGCTTGGCCCGGGCATCGGCGGGAATGCCTTCATTGTAGGGCGCCATCTTGACCACGCCGCCCGCCAGCCCGTCCCAACGCACTTCAGGCTTCCAGGTGCCGGCAGCGACGGCCTTGGCCGCGCCAACATAATCGCTGGTCCAGTCGAGGACGAACGACGTCAGCTGCTTGCCGGAGCCGAACTTCGCCATGTCGCTGGCATAGCCGATCGACCAGGCGCCGCCTTCGCCGGCGACCTGGACGCCGGTTGCCGTGTCCGTCATCGAGCAGATGACGTCGCAGCCCTGTGAGATCAGCGTCTTGGCGGCCTCCTTTTCCTTGCCCGGATCGAACCAGGAATTGAGGAAGATCGCGTTGCAGGTGGCGTTCGGATTGACGCTTTGCGCGCCAAGCAGCAGCGCATTGGCCGGGCCGACGATGTCGGGGATCGGGAAGCCGCCGATGAAGCCGATCTTGCCGGCCTTCGACACGTAGGCGCCTGCGGCCCCGGCGACGAAAGTGCCTTCGTAATATTTGGCTTCGAAGGTGCCGAGATTGGCGAGGTGGACGATGCCGGAGCAATGTTCGAAGGCCACCTTGGGGAATCGCGGCGCCACTTTCTGCATCGGCGTTCCGTGCGAGAAGCTGGTGCCGAAGATCAGCTTGTTGCCGGCGCTGGCCAGCTCACGGAAGATGCGCTCGGCGTCCTGCGGCATGAAGATATTGTCGATGACGGTGAGTTCGACCTTGTCGCCGAACGCGGCCTTGATCGCCTCGACGCCGAGGCTGTGTTGCTTGGTCCAGCCGATTTCAGCCACCGGTGAGACATAGACGGCGCCGATTTTCAGCACCTCCTGTGCCTGCGCGACCGTGCTCAGACTGCCAGTGCCAAGCGCCGCACCGATTGCACCGCTGTATTTCAGGAAATCGCGTCTTGTTACGTCGTTCATGATGGCAACCCTCTGTTGGTTTTTTTGCTTGATGCCCGGCTTGCGGGTGCCGGGTCTGTTTTTGGAAGATGGACATGTAGATGCGTTGCCGCGTCGCCATTGCCTGATGACTTCGCCATCCTTCGGAGCGGAACCGCTGTCGTGGCTGCATCGGCCGTGCCATCGAGATAGGGGGCAAGAGCCTCGGCGGGCGTCATTTCCGGAAACACCTCGCGGTCCATGATGTAGCCGCGCACCACCGACCGGTGATGGGTGTCGATGAGGTCCATTGCCTGTTTCAGGCGGCCCTTTTCCAGAAGGTCGACCACCCGCGAGTGGTCGTCCAGCAGATTGCAGTAATCGAAATCGGCTGAAATGAGCGACCGCAGCAGCGTCGTGCGGCGCACAAGCTGCGCATGGATTTCCTGCATCACCTTGTTGCGGCTGAGGCGAACGAAGACGGTATGAAACTCCTGGCCAAGCACATCGGCCAGCGCATCATTGCCCGTGGCCACGGCCTGGCGCTGCCGCTCGACATGGTGGCGCAGTTCGGCCCAGCCGGCCGGACCCAGCCGATCGCTGAGCTGCGCTGCCACGCCCTGTTCGACAAGCGTCAGGGCGTCGTAGATTTCCATCGCCTCCTGCATGCTCGGCCTGGCGACGAAGGCGCCGCGATTGCGCTCGATCTGGGCCAGTCCGTCATCGGCGAGCCGGATCAAGGCCTGGCGGACGACGATGCGGCTGACGTCGAATATTTCGGCGAGTTCGCGTTCGCCGAGCTTGCAGCCAGGGACGAGCCTGTGGTCAATGACGGCGCGTGTCAGCGTTTCGGCGATTGACTGGGAACGGCTGCTCACGGTGCGGGGTCGCGCTGGATTTCCAGCGCGCCTTTCGCAATGTCACCGTCGATCATTGACATCATTCCAGCGCCCCATATCCCAGGTTGCGGTGTGACATATATGGGATGCAATCCTTTTAATCTGTCAACCAAAAAACATTCATTGGCTACAAAAAATGCATTGATTGATATCCAATCTTGTGTTTGCAATGGTGACGCTTACCAAGCCGGATTCAAGGTGAAGAGCCGGCCAGGGAGGACAATTGCAATGACAGGTCCTTGCGGTGACAGGGCTCTCCTAAACGACTGGCATATCGTTGCTGATAGCTCGATGCTTTCCGCCGACACTCCATTCGCCACACGGCTTCTTGGTGTCGATCTCGTGGTCACCTGCAAGGGGCGCTACAACAAGGAGATCGTTCGGCGGGACACCGGCGAACAGGTCAATGCGGCCGAGCGTTACGGCTTTGTCTGGGCGTGCCTCGGCAAGCCCTGGCAGGACATCATCCATATTCCGGAGTCGAACGAGGCGGACCGGCATCTGGTCACCGGCGGCTCGATCGCGGTCAAGGTGTCGGGCCTGCGCGCCGTCGAGAACTTTCTCGACATGGGGCATTTCCCCTTCGTTCACACTGGCCTGCTGGGCGATGAACCGCACACTGAAGTGGTGCCCTACAAGGTCGAGATCACCGACAAGGACGAGGTGCTGGCCACCGAATGCAAATTCTATCAGCCGCTTGCCTCGCCCACCGCCAAGGAAGGCTTTGTCGTCGACTACATATACAAGGTGATCCGGCCCTATACCGTGGCCCTCTACAAGAGCAATCCGGTGCAGAAGGACCGGCTCGACGTCATCACCCTGTTCGTGCAGCCGGTCGATGAGGACAACTGCATCGCTCATCCCTTTCTTTGCTATCTCAAGGACGGCATCGACGCGGCGACGGTGCGCAGCTTCATGCAGCTCATCTTCGCCCAGGACAAGCCGATCCTTGAAAACCAGGTGCCGCGACGGCTGCCGCTCGACCCGCGTGCCGAAACGCCGATCCGTGCCGACGCCGTCTCTGTCTCCTACCGGCGCTGGCTGCGCGAGCGGGCAATAACCTACGGCGCCATTCCGGCCCAGGCCTGACGGGATCGGTGCCGGCTTGGCTCCTTCGAAGGACATGAAAATGATACAGACGAAATGTTCGGACCCGGTCATTCTCAACCTCTGGCATCCGATCGGCGCCATTACCGAGACGGCGCCTGACAGGGTTGTGGAGACAATTCTGCTCGGGGAGAAGATCAGCTTCGCGGTCGGCGCGAACGGCGCCATCAGTGCCTGGAAATCTCGGCCCGACCTGCGGCCTGGCGAACAGGTCGATCCTGCGTCAATCCGTGAGACACTGCCCGTCAAGAGCGCCTATGGCTATGTCTGGATCTCGCTCGGCTCGCCGCCGGCCGAGCTGTTCCCGATCCCGGAATATGAAGAGCCTGACCGCCGCAAGCTCAACGCGGCAACATTTGGCGTCAACGTCTCGGCGCCGCGCGCCATCGAGAATTTTCTCGACATGGGCCACTTCCCCTATGTGCACACCGACATCCTCGGCGTCGAACCGCATACCGAAGTCAAGGAATACGACGTCGAGATCTCCGTCGACCGTGACGAGATCCTGGCCACACGTTGCCGCTTCTTCCAGCCGATGGCTTCGACGGTTTCGGATGGCGGTGCGGACGTGGACTATGTCTACCGCGTGCCGCACCCCTATTGCTCGGTGCTCTACAAATCGAGCCCGCTCGACGAGACCCGGCGCGATGTCATCGCCGTCTTTCTGCAGCCCGTCGACCAGGAGCATGTGCGCGCCCACATGCTGCTTTGCGTGCTCGACGAGGACAATGAAGACAAGGTGATCAAGCGCTTTCAGCAGACGATTTTCGGCCAGGACAAGCCAATCCTGGAGAACCAGGTGCCAAAGCGCCTGCCGCTGGACCCGCGTGCCGAAACGCCCATCCGGGCCGACAAGTCGGCCATCGCCTACCGGCGCTGGCTCAGCCAGAAGGGCGTGACCTACGGCGTGATCCCGGTTGCGGCCTGACAAGATTTTTGGAGACGATGAATGTTGCAAGAAGCCAGGAACCGGTGGCATCCGATCGCCGCTGCCCATGATTTGCCTTACCGCCACGTTTTCCATGGCCAGTTGCTTGGCCGGGAGTTCGCCGTCTGGCGCGCCGATGACGGTTACATCAACATCTGGGAGAACCGCTGCCTGCATCGCGGCGTCAGGCTGTCGATCGGCATCAATGACGGCCGCGAGTTGAAGTGCCAGTACCATGGCTGGCGCTATTCGAACCGCACCGCCGGCTGCACCTATATCCCCGCGCACCCAGCCGACGCGCCGGCGCGCACCATCACCAACCGCACCTTTCCCGCCGTGGAGCGCTATGGCCTCGTCTGGTCATCCGAGGAGCCGCAAGGGGAGGTTCCCGATGTCGGGCTGCCGGAGGGCAAGTTGCTCGCCTTGCGCGGCATTCCGGTCAACGCGCCCGCCGACAGGGTCGTAGAGAAGCTGAAGGCCTATCGCTTCCAGCCCAGCGGGGCTGTCGAGGGCGACGGCGCGGATATGCTGGTCGAAGCCGCGCAGGATTTTGCCGTGGCGCTCCGCTCGCGTAACGGCGGCGAGGAGACGCATGGCGTGTTCTTTGTCCAGCCTGTCGATTCCAACCGCTCGGTCATTCGCGGCGTGCTCGACGGGGATATCGAAGGAGCCGCCCATATCGCCGTCCTGCGCCACCATAATGAACGGCTTGGCAAGCTGCGCGATGCGGTGGAACGCGAGGCTGCAAGCGCGGTCGCGCCCGCCCCGATCGAGCCTGTCTATGAAAAGGTGTCGGCCGAGCTTGCCGAGATGCCGGAACTGACGACGCATGGCCGCAAGGCGGCGTTGCGCGTCACGGTGGCGCGGAAATGGCAGGCAGCCGACGGCATAGCCGGGTTCGAGCTGCGCCCGATCAAGGGGCTTCTGCCCACCTTCCAGCCGGGTGCCCATATCGATGTCCACATGCCCAATGGCGAGGTCCGGCAATATTCGATCACCAACGGTCCTGGCGAAACCGACAGCTTCACCATCGGCGTCAAGCTGGAGAGGGATTCGAAGGGCGGCTCCAAATGCATGCACGAGACCGTGCGTGAAGGCGACGTGCTGGCGATTTCCGAGCCGCGCAACAATTTTCCGCTGCGCCGCGACGCGATCAAGACGCTGTTTATCGCCGGCGGCATCGGCATCACGCCGCTGCTGGCCATGGCGCAGGCGCTGAAGAACCAGGATCTGGCGCATGAACTGCACTATTTCGCGCAAGGCGAAGACCATCTCGCCTTCTCCGACCGCCTGCGGCAGCTCGGCGGCTCGCTTGTGCCGCATCTTGGCCTCACGCCAGAACAAACTGGCGCGAAATTGCGCGAGCTGCTTTCGCCTTACCGGAATGGCATGCATGTCTACATTTGCGGCCCCGGCCCGATGCTGGAAGCTGCCCGCAAGGTCGCGGCCGAGCAAGGCTGGCCGGACGCCGCCGTGCATTTCGAGTATTTCAAGAACACCAACAAGATCGACGACAGTTCGAGTTTTGAGGTGGCCCTGGCGCGCTCCTGCGTCACGCTCAAGGTGCCCGCCGGCAAGACCATCATGCAGGTGATGCGCGAGAACGGCATCGATGTGCCGTCGTCCTGCGAGCAGGGCGCTTGCGGCACCTGCGTTGCGACAGTGATCGAAGGCGAGCCGGACCACCAGGACGTCTATCTGAACGACGCCGAGAAAAAAGCCGGGAACAAGATCATGACCTGTGTCTCGCGGGCCAAATCGGCACGCCTCGTGCTGGACATCTAGGAGCAGCCGATGATCACGCTTTACGACTACGAACTGTCAGGCAATTGCTACAAATTGCGCCTGCTGCTGAGCTTTCTCGGCGTCGACTACAAGACCGTGCCTGTCGACTTCTATCCCGGCCGCGAGCACAAATCGGAGTGGTTCCTCAAGCTCAATCCGCTCGGGCAATTGCCGGTGCTCGACGATGACGGGCTGCTGCTGCGCGATGCGCAGGCGATCCTCGTCTACCTTGCGTCGAAATACGATCCATCAGGCACGTGGTATCCCAGGGACAACCCGGCGCTGCTGGGCGAGATCAGCCAATGGCTGGCCTTCGCCGACGGCATCACCGCGACCTCCTCGGCGGCGCGCCTGCATGACGGCCTGTTCTATGATTTCGACATCGATGCCGTCCGCGCCGGCGCGCATCGGCTGTTCCGCATCCTCGACGAACATCTGTGGTTCGGCGAGCAGCAGGGCCGCGACTGGATCTGTTCGGCGGGTCATCCAACCATCGCCGACATTGCCTGCTTTCCCTACATCATCCTGTCGGAGGAGGGCGGTATTCCGCGCCAGGACTATCCGGCCATCCGGCGCTGGTGCGACCGGGTCAAGCGCATCAAGGGGTTTACGGTGATGTCGGGCGTATTCCCGGCAGGCCCCGGCAAGGTCGCCGTCGCCGCCTAGACCGATCACAAAGAGCCGGGCCACGGCTCTGCAAAACACCCATTTGGAGAAAAAGAATGAAAACCCGCGCCGCAGTCGCTGTCTGGACTTGCTTCGGTAAAGTGGAGAGCGGGTTGCTCATTCGGCGGCGTTTCGCTCGAACTGCATCGGGCTGATGTAGTCGAGCGCGGAATGCCGCCGGATGGGATTGTAGAAGCCGTCGATATATCGGGCAATGGCGGCTTGGGCATCGGCGCGGGTAAGGAAAGAGGTGCGCCAGATCAGTTCAGTTTTCAGCGTCTTGAAGAATGTTTCGACCATGGCGTTATCAAAGCAATTGCCCTTGCCTGACATTGAGATGATGACGCCGGCGGCACGCAATTCGGCTTGGTAGTCGATAGAACAATATTGGCTGCCGCGGTCGGAGTGGTGAATGAGGCCGGGTTCCGGCTGCCGCATGACGAACGCCTTGTTGAGCGCTGCCAGAGCCAGGCTGCGGTGTAGCCGGTTGCCAGCAGCCCAGCCAACGACCTTGCGGGCAAACAGATCGATGACGACAGCAAGGTACAACCAGCCCTCCCGCGTCCAGATGTAGGAGATGTCGGCACCCCATTTCTGGTTGGGACCAGTGGCGGCAAAATCCTGGTCGATGACATTGGGGGCAACCGGAAAGGCGTGTTCGCTGTCCGTCGTGCGCTTGAACCGCCGCTTCTGTCTTGCCTGGAGGCCATTCTCCCGCATCAGACGCGCCGTTCGTCGCCGGCCAATGGCAAAGCCATTGTCTTGCAGTTCCCGCGTCATGCGCGGGCTACCATAGGTTCCGTTCGACAGCGCGAACGACGATCGCACATGCGCCAGCATTATCATGTCGTCGCGCTGCCGGCGGCACGCCGGCCGGCGCCCCCAGGCAAAGTAGCCGCTCGGGCTGACACCCAGCGTCGCGCACAAACGGTCCACAGGGAAATCCTTCTTCGCCTGGTCGATGAGCGCGAACCTCACCGACTTCCCTCCTTGACGAAAAAAGCCGTCGCCCGTTTCAAGATATCCCGCTCCTGCCGAAGGATTTCATTCTCCCGCCGCAGCCGTTTCAATTCAGCGGCGACATCAGCATCAGGCGGACGCCCAGGATCGCCCATCTCACGATCCAGCTGCCGACCCATCCATCGCGTCAGCGTCGAGAAACCAACACCAAGATCCTCCGCGATCTGCCGCTTCGTCCGACCGCTCGTTCGCACAAGGCCAACCGCCTCCGCCTTGAACGCATCCGTAAACTGTCTCTGTTTCGTCATCGAGGTCGCCTTTCATCAGAAGGAAACTCTCCACTTTTTCGGGGCAAGTCCAGTCGCCGCCGGAAAGCCGCTTGAGATCATGGAGGTCGACCTCGAGGGTCCGCGCGAAGGCGAGGTGCTGGTCGAGATCAAGGCGACGGGCATCTGCCACACCGACGAGTTCACGCTGTCGGGCGCCGATCCCGAAGGCCTGTTTCCAGCCATTCTCGGCCATGAAGGTGCCGGCGTCGTCGTCGATGTCGGCAAGGGCGTCACCTCGCTCAAGAAGGGCGATCATGTCATCCCGCTCTACACGCCCGAATGCCGCCAGTGCCCGTCCTGCCTGTCGCGCAAGACCAACCTGTGCACGGCCATCCGCGCCACGCAGGGCCAGGGCCTGATGCCCGATGGCTCATCGCGCTTCTCGATCGGCAAGGACAAGATCTTCCACTACATGGGCTGCTCGACCTTCTCCAACTTTACCGTGCTGCCGGAGATCGCGCTGGCCAAGGTCAACCCAGACGCCCCCTTCGACAAGATCTGCTACATCGGCTGCGGCGTCACCACCGGCATCGGCGCCGTCATCAACACCGCCAAGGTCGAGATCGGCGCGACGGCCGTGGTCTTCGGTCTTGGCGGCATCGGCTTGAATGTCATCCAGGGCCTGCGCCTTGCCGGCGCCGACATGATCATCGGCGTTGACCTCAACAACGACAAGAAGGCCTGGGGCGAGAAGTTCGGCATGACGCATTTCGTCAATCCCAAGGAGATCGACGGCGATGTCGTGCCCTATCTCGTCAACATGACCAAACGCGGCGCCGACCAGATCGGCGGCGCCGACTACACGTTCGACTGCACCGGCAACACCAAGGTCATGCGCCAGGCGCTGGAAGCCTCGCATCGCGGCTGGGGCAAGTCGGTGGTCATCGGCGTTGCCGGTGCTGGCCAGGAGATTTCGACGCGGCCGTTCCAGCTGGTCACCGGGCGCACCTGGATGGGTACCGCCTTTGGCGGCGCGCGCGGCCGCACCGATGTGCCGAAAATCGTCGACTGGTACATGGACGGCAAGATCGAGATCGACCCGATGATCACCCACACGCTGAAGCTCGAGGACATCAATAGGGGTTTTGACCTCATGCATGCCGGTGAAAGCATCCGCAGCGTCGTGGTCTACTGATCGGTTTTAGCCATACGCCGCGCTGAAGGCCTGTGTTCCCAAACTCTGCCTCCCCAGCATTGGCGTAAGACCGGCGGCGCGACAAGGCATTCCGGAATGCCTGTGCCGCCGGTCGATCCATCAGGCTTCCGTGCCGCTGGAGGGCTCATGCGGCATTGCCGTCATGTCCATGTGTAGCGCGTCGAACGATGCTTATGGCCATCAACAACTTTATTGCGCTGGCGCGCGGGTTTTCCAGGTCGACCTAGCAGTATCCGACTATCAATCTCCTCGCACATCGTCGACATTCCGCGAACGCGGCTAGGTCTCGCGGCCAAGACAAGTCTGTTGACCGGATACCGTTGCGGCATCTCAAACAGGATAGTGTTCTTTGACGATCTTTCCCTTCACCGAAGCCACTCCGATCCAGTTTCAAGCACCGCTGCCGAAGACCTCTGATGTCGTGATCATCGGCGGGGGCGTCATCGGCGTGGCGACGGCGCTGTTCCTGGCCAGGCGGAACATTTCGGTGACATTGCTGGAAAAGGGACGCATAGCGGCCGAGCAATCCTCGCGCAACTGGGGCTGGATCCGGCAGCAGGGCCGTGATGCCGATGAGTTGCCGATCGTGATCGAAGCGCAACGCCTCTGGCGGCAACTGGCCGAGGAGTGCGGCGAAGACATAGGGTTGAAGCAGACAGGCGTTACCTATCTTGCACGGACGGACAAGGAGATGGCCGGGTTCGCGAAATTCTTCAAGATCGCCCAGGCTCATGACCTCGACACACGCCTCCTTGACCAGAGCGAGACCGCCAGGCTGATCCCGGCGATGTCGCGCCCGTTCAGGGGCGCGATGACCACCCCATCGGACATGCGTGCCGAGCCTTGGGTCGCCGTGCCCGCGCTCGCTCGCCTGGCTGCCCGGCAGGGCGTCACGATCATGGAAAATTGCGCGGCACGTATGCTCGACCTCTCAGCAGGACGCATCAGCGGCGTCTGGACCGAGAAGGGCCGTATTGCCACCTCAAGCGTCGTGGTTGCGAGCGGCGCGTGGACGTCGCTCTTCCTGCGCGCGCACGGCATCTCGATCCCGCAGCTAAGCGTCAGGGCGACGGTCGCCGCGACCCAACCGATGCCGGAAGTTCATCCTGGTGCGGTCGCCGACGAACATATCGCATTCCGGCGCAGGCAGGATGGCGGGTACACGCTTGCATCGGGAGGCGCCAATCAGCTGTATGTCGGGCCGGACGCGTTTCGTCACGCCAGCAAGTATGTCAGCGCGCTGATGGCGAATCCTTTTGGCACGCGCTACCTGCCGGCCGCACCGCGAGGGTATCCGGACAGTTGGTCAACCCCGCGCAAGTGGAACGCTGACGAAGAGAGTCCATTCGAACGGATGCGCATCCTCAATCCCGCCCCCAAAGCCTCGGCGCTGCGCGACATCGACCGCGAGTTCAAGGAGCTTTTCCCGCAATTCAAGACAATGCCGCTCAAGGCGAGCTGGGCGGGCATGATCGATGCGATGCCGGATGTCGTGCCTATCGTTGATCGTGCCGCCGAAATCCCGGGCCTCGTTATCGCAACCGGGATGAGCGGTCACGGCTTCGGCATAGGACCCGGCATGGGCAGAGTGGTGTCCGACCTCGTCCAGGGAAACGAGACAGGACACAACCTTCACAGGTTCCGCCAATCCCGGTTCAGCGACGGCAGCCCAATTCAACTGGGACCCAGCCTTTAGAGGCGGACGGACCCATCGACCGGGCGTCGCGGGCGAGGAATGTCATCTGAGCTTTCGGCCACGGCCATCATGGCCTCATTGGCGGCGGCGTCACCGGCAAGATCGTGTCGCAGCTTGCCGCTGGTCTGCCGCCGGCGGTCGATCTGACACCTTTCCGGACGGGTAAGTTCTGATTATCAGGACACGCTGCTGCCGCGGCAGGCCTTCCGTTGATGGAAACGACGTGACCGCTAACACCAATGCACAGAACACCGAGTCAACTGAGCAGCAGCGCGCCCATGCCGTGCTCATCTGCGACCTGGTCGGCCTGCGTTTTGGGCCTGATGGGAAGCCCGATGCCAGCGAGGTGCGAGCCCACATTGAAACCCGGGGCGGTCGTTTTCATGCGGGCGCACTCGGCGACAAGGCCAGCCTCGAACACGGCCGCGTTCATTTCTTCTACCAGCCGGATCTCAGCACGCGAGACGAATTGATCGAGGCTGCCGGCGACGGCCGGTACGACGCCGTCATCGCGGCGGCGACCTTCCTGCCGGTCGAGACCGCTTTTCCGCTTGCCGGCGTGCGTATCGGCGCCGGCACCGGCAATATGGGGTCACGCTCCTGGGGCGGCGGCAGCGGCGAGGGCGGCACGGCGGTGCTGATGAACACGCCGGGCATCAACAGCCGCGCCACGGCGCAGATGGTGATGAAGGCGATCCTCAAAGTGCTGCCCGATATCCCCGTTGACACGCTTCACGACCGGGTCGCGCGCGGCGCGTTCGATACCGGCAGGGACCTGCGCGATTTTCCGACCGAAAAGCTGGAAGGTAAGACGATCGCGATCATCGGCTACGGAAATATCGGCCGCGAGGTTGCCAAGCTTGCCCGCGCCTTCGGCATGCATGTGGTCGTTCATGCGAGGCCAAGGCACCGGGAGTGGATCGAGGCCGAAGGGTTTGTCTACGCGCCAAGTCCCGCTGACGCGGCTGAAGGCGCCGATGTGCTGAGCGTACATGTCGGGCTTGGCAAGCCGGACGCGCAAACCGGGCGCTATGCCAATGCAGGGCTCGTCGGCTCGGAGGTCTTGTCCCGCCTGAACAACAGCGCGGTGCTGGTCAATTATGATCGCGGCGAGCTTGTCGACGTTGCGGCTCTTGGCGATGCCCTCGATGCCGGGCGGGTACGCCATGCGGCAATCGATGCCGACCTGTTCCGGGACGCATCGACCGGCAGCCTTTCAGGCCCGATGTTGCCTTATCTCGCCCTTGTCGAGAAACACGGCGGCAAGCTTGAGCTTCTGCCGCACGCCGCGGCCGATACGGATCATCCTTCGCGGGTGGCTGGCGCCAAACAGGCAGTCGACCAGATTTTCGGCGTCATCCGCCGCAAATCGGTGACGAACGCAAAAGGCACCGTGCCGCCGGAATATGTTTCCCTGGGAGCAACCACGCCCTCCGGCGTCGGGCCGGTAACGGCGGGGAATCTGTTGAAGCTGACCGCGCAGGAGTGTTCTGAGCTGGGCGACCTCTGTGACCGGCAAGCCCGGCTTTGGAAGGTAATGGCAAGCGCGGACCCGGAGCAGCGCCGAGACATCGTCGCCGAACAAGGCGAGGAGCTTGTCCGGTTGATCAATCGCTTTTGCCTTGTCGCCGAAAAATCCAACCTCACCGGCCCTTATCAATAACCCTCGTTCGGTCCTCATGTGGGTTTGATGGCCTCGGATGGGTTCGAATTTGCTGGCAGGCAGCCGGCAGTCAAACTTTGTTGACCTCCATCCAGGCAGAATTGACTACCGCTCCGCCTTTTGTCGGACCATAAGACACGCCGTGCGATCGTGTCACGATTGGTCGGTCGGATGAGATGATCGCTGCCTTGGAGCAGATCATGCTCAAACAAACATATTGAGCCGCATCCCGCCTCCATCGGGATCGAACAGGCCAGAGCACAAGCCACCTGCATGACGGATTTGGCCAGAGCATTGGAACAGCCTCAATTCGCCACCGAGCGCGACCCGAGGCTGAGGCTGATCATTCCGATAATCGTCGCCATTGCCTTCCTGATGGAACAACTCGATTCCACCATCATCACCACCGCGATCCCGGCCATCGCACGCAGCCTCGACACGACGCCAGTCAGGCTCAATCTGGCGATCACCACCTATATCCTGACGCTGGCCGTGTTCATTCCGGTCAGCGGCTGGTTTGCCGACAGGTTCGGCGCACGAAAGGTGTTCGCGCTGGCGCTGTTCACCTTCACCGTAGGCTCGGCGCTGTGCGGCATGGCCAACAGTTTCGGCATGCTGCTGGCCATGCGCGCGCTGCAGGGGCTGGGCGGCGCCATGATGACCCCGGTTGGCCGGTTGATCCTGCTGCGCAGCTTTCCGCGCAGCGGGCTGATCACCGCCATGACCTACATGACCTTGCCGGCCATCATGGGGCCCGTGATCGGGCCGCTGCTTGGCGGCCTGCTGACAACCTATGCGTCGTGGCGATGGATATTCTACGTCAACGTGCCATTCGGCCTGATCGGCATCCTGGCCGCGCTGCGCTTCGTCGACGACTTTCATGAGAAAGCGGTGCAACGCTTCGACTTCGCCGGGTTCCTGATGGTGGGATGCGGCGTGGCGCTTCTGCAATTCGGCCTGGAAAGCATCGGCCGGCCGATCATTCCGATTTCGGCGACGGTGCTGGTGCTTGCGGCCGCGGTGCTGCTGCTGGTGGCCTTCGGGCGCTATGCGCGGCGCGTCGTGGCGCCGGCCGTCGACCTGACGCTGTTTCGATTTCGTTCGTTCTGGGTCGGCACGCTGGCAGGCGGCCTGTGCCGCGTCGGCCTGAATGGCGTGCCGTTCCTGCTGCCGCTGATGCTGCAGGTCGGCTTTGGCATGAGCCCGGTCACGTCCGGCTCGCTGACATTCATCGGCAGCTTCGGCGCATTGCTCATGCGGCCGTTGCTGTCGCCTCTGCTGCGGCGGTTCGGCTTCAGTGTCGTGCTGATCGGCAGCGCTGTTGTCGGCTCGGCTACGGTGGCGGGTTTCGCCTTGATGAGGGCGGATACGCCTCACTGGATGATCGGTTTGTATGTCTTCCTGTTCGGGATTGTCCGTTCGTCGCAGTTCATGACCTCAAACACACTTTCCTATGCCGACCTACCGGCGGACAAGCTCAGCCGCGCCACCAGCCTCGGCGGCGTACTGCAGCAGCTCAGCGTTTCGCTCGGCGTCTCGATTGCCGCCATGCTGCTGGGGCTCGTCGCGGGAGAAACCCATGTCCTGACGCCAGAGCGCTTTCACCAGGTGTTCCTGCTGACCGCGATCATCCCGCTGATTTCCATTCCCGGATTCCTGTATCTGCGTGCCGAGGACGGTGTGCAGGTCAGTGGCCACAAGAGAGGCGGCCCTCGTAAATGAATGGCATGATGCCATCACATTGGCGCTGGTTGTCGGACGGGAACGCTGCGATGTTGCGCGAGTCAATGCGTCGCGCACCGCCGAAATGCGCGCCTCATGTGGCAACCGGCGTCGGCCAGAATCCCTTGTAGGAGGAACCGCATGGCAACTGAAATGGCAGTTATCGCCGGGGCAGGTTCAGGATTGAGCGCCTCGCTCGCGCGTCTTCTCACCCGGCAGGGCTTTCGCGTGGTCTTGGCTGCCCGCAACGTGTCCAAGCTCGCTCCGCTGGTCGAGGAGACCGGCGCGCTGGTAGTGGAAGCCGACGTCGCCGATGCCGCCTCGGTCGAGAATCTGTTCGCTGTCGCCGACAAGGTTGGTCCGCTGTCGCTGGCGGTGTTCAACGCCAGCGGACGTGTGCGCGGGCCGATTGCCGAACTTGAGCTCGAAGCCGTCAGGCAAGCATTGCTGGTGGGCGCCTACGGCGGGTTCCTGGTCGGGCAACAGGCCGCGCGTCGGCTGCTTGCCCGTGGCTCCGGATCGATCCTGTTCACGGGCGCCACGGCGAGCGTCAAGGGGATGTCCGGTTCAGCCGGATTTGCGATGCCAAAATTCGGCCTGCGCGGATTGGCGCAATCCATGGCCCGCGAACTCGCTCCGAAGAACATCCATGTCGCGCATTTCATTATCGACGGCGGCATTGCGCCAAAAGTGTCCGGACAGGTTGACGAGGCTGGCCAGCCGGATCGGCGGCTGTCTCCGGATGCGATCGCCGAAACCTATCTTGCGATCCATCGTCAGCATCGCAGCGCCTGGACTTGGGAACTCGAACTCAGGCCTTGGGTCGAGAATTTCTGACCTTGGCTGGGCCTACTTCTTCACAGGTGCGAGCACGACAGCGGCCTCGGCGGTCAGCAGCCGGAAAGTGAAGGTCTCCTGGAGGTACAATTCGACGGCCGTGCCAGAATGGCTGAGGTAGCCGATCGAGATATCCTGCCCGATGTCCAGCTCGAAATCGCCCCCACGCGTGGTGAGCACGAACCCGCCTTCTATGGCCGGCGCCCAGATGATCCCTCCGTCGACCAACCGTTCGAGATGATTGAGGACCGGGTAGCCCTCGTCACTGCCGCCGCTCGCGGCGGTATACGCGGCCGCACCCAGCACAAGAGCATAAGGGCCATTGACCCCGGCAAGCCGCAATTGGCTGACCGCCTGTCCGACAGCTTCCGGATAGCCCATCACATTGGCGGGGAGCGTGACAACGGCATTGCTGGCGCCCTGGCGAACACCCTGGATGCCGGCCGCGGCATATCCGTCGAACACGGAGCGATCCTCGGCGAAGGCGATCTGGCGCGCCGCTTCCTTCACGGGCGACCAGTCTGAATCGGTCGCGCCGCGCTCCACATCGTCAATCGCCTGGCGGGTGAGTTCGAAAGGGACGCGCAATTCGACCAGCGCCTTCACTTCACGCTGCACGGACTGCACCCCTTCGCCGGGCGAGGCAATCGGCTTGAGATGACCTGTTCCGACAGCCGAGAAGTCGACGCCCTTCGGGCCGACGACGTCCACGACGCGCCGCGCGGCCAGATGGCGCTTGAGCGTCCGCGACGCTTCCTCTTCGATCTGCTCCCATGCCTGCTCGGAGATGGGCGCGAGGTGCCGATGGAGATTATTCATGTCGTGCCTCTTTCTTCAGGGATCCGATGCCGAGTGAACCATCGTTGGTTAGCGCGTCCGGCCGGGGCGCCTCGGGGGCCAGCGGCTCATTGGTGCCAGTGTCGGCAGCCGCCTCGACAGTGACATCGTCCAGGAAATCCACCGTCGGCACGAAGAACAGCGTCCCCGTCACCGCGCGGCTGAAATCCAGGAGATGGTCGTAGGTGCCCGGCGGATTGCCGATGAACATGTTCTCCAGCATCTTCTCGATGCGGTGGGGGGAACGGGCGTAGCCGATGAAATAGGTGCCGAACTCTCCTTTCCCCACCTGACCGAACGGCATGTTGTCGCGCACGATCTGAAGCTGCTCGCCATTCTCCTCGATCGACGTCAGGACATTGTGGGCGTAGGGCTTCTTCGCGGAATCGAGCTGTTCGATATCGGACAGCTTGTGCCTGCCGATGATTTTCTCTTGCTCCTCGACAGACACCTTGTTCCACCGCTCCACGTCGTGCAGGTATTTTTGCACGATCACGTAGCTGCCGCCAGCAAAGGTGGCGTCTTCATCGCCGACAAGGGTGGCCGTGCTGGCCGTCTGGCCCACCGGGTTTTCAGTGCCGTCGACAAAGCCGAGCAGGTCGCGGTCGTCGAAAAACTTGAAGCCGTGCACCTCGTCCACCGTCGTGACCGAACCAGCGAGCCGGGACATGATGTGTGTCGCCAGTTCGAAGCAGAGGTCCATGCTCGCCGCGCGGATGTGAAACAGGAGGTCGCCCGGCGTCGAGACGGCGTGATGCACGCCTCGTATCTCACGGAATGGATGCAGGTCCTTCGGCCTCGGCGCTCCAAACAACCTGTCCCAGGCATCGGAGCCGAACCCCATGATGCAGGACAGCTGGCCGTTGAGATTGCGGAATCCCACGCCGCGCAGCAGGCTGGAGAGATCGCCGCACACGCTACGCACCGTTTCCTCGGCCGCCGATCCGGGATTGACGGTCACGACCAGGAATATCGCCGCCCGCGTCAGCCTGGCGGCGACGGATTGGGAGACGGGAGGCGGCAAGCTTGAAACCATATTCGATCCGTCGTTTGGCATGCGGCACCGGCACCGCAGCATGTCAGATCAGTTTGTAGGACTCGGCTTTTGCGCCGTCGAGCACCCCAGCGATAGAATATTCGCCAGCGATAGAATATTCGTCAGCACCTTCCTCGACGAGACCACTCCACCATCGGCGGCTCGCGCGGAAAGCGACAAGGATGCCGGCCTCGGTTATCGCGTCGGGAAAGCTTCGCTCAATGCCTGCGCGCGGTCAGAGTGCCGTCGCTGTAGATCATCCGTCCTGAGCGGAACGTGGCTCGGACGCGCGCCACCGGCCGGCGATCCGCCACGACGAGATCGGCCAGGAGTCCCGGCTCGATGGCGCCGCGATCGGTGAGCCCGAGTGCCCTGGCCGGATTGGCGCTGGTCAGTGCGGCCGCCGCCACGAGACCGTCGTCCCGCAACTCAGCCAGGCCGAGAACCGCCGGCAGGATCGAGGCCGGATGATAATCGCTGGCCAGCATGTCGAGCAATCCGGCCCCATAGGCTTGCCGGGCGGAGAGATTGCCGGAATAGGAATTGCCGCGCAGCGCATTGGGAGCGCCCATCACCGTATGCATTCCCAGCCTACGGGCTTCTTGCGCCGCTTCCAGGGTCACCGGGAATTCGCTGAGCACGGCGCCGAGGCCATGGACGAGTTCCACCTTTTCCGGAGTGTCGTCGTCATGCGAGGCGAGCACGATGCCGCTGGCACGGGCACGGGCCGACAGGTCCTGCAGCGCGTTGAGCACTTCGCCCTGGCCTTCCCGCCCGGCCATGCGGTGGCCGACGACCTCCGATGCGTCGGCGACGGACATGCCGCGCTCCCTGGCGATGCGGGCGATGTAGAGTTCGACGTCGCGGTACTGCCCCTGTCCGGGCGTGTGATCCATCAGCGAGATCAGGTGCAGCCTACCGGCGTCCATCAGCCTTTGCAGCATGGCGATTGCCGGGGTGAAGGTCACCTCGAAGCGGGCATGGATGCGATGATCGACCAGCAGATCGTCTTTCAGTTCGGCTATGGTCTCGATGATCGCCGATGTGTGTTCTTCCGAGCGAAGCACGCCGCTTGTGACGCTGGCGCCGATGAAGGAAAGCGCCGCATAGGCCGTGGTGACGCCACAGGAAGCCAGCTTCTTGTCGAGTTCGGCAATGCCGGTCTTCATCGGCACATGGACGCCGGTGCGCGGCTCCACTTCCTTCTCCACCATGTCGCCGTGCATGTCGATGAAGCCGGGCAGCAACAGGCGGCCGCCGCCCAGCATATCGGCATTCTCGACAGGCTCGTCGCGGACCTCGGCAATCCGGCCCTCTTCGATCCTGACGGCGCCGCTGCGGATGACGCGATCACGCAGGACAATTTCGAATTCACTCAGCCACATGCGATTTCTCTGTTTTTGTTTGAGCTTGATCCCGAAAACCGGGTTCCACTTTCGGGATCGTGCTCGGGATAGTCGGTTTCAGCATGGATTTCCCGGTCGACAAGATCGGTGACATTCTCCGGATGGTGCGAGATACCGATCATGGCGCCGGTCTGCTGCCGCCTCGACCATGGTTGCTCCGATACATTCGGATGTTTTGTAATTCACTCGAATGTTGATTGCCATTTGATTTTTATGACAGTTTCATGAAGGCCAGCGCTTCCCCGAGCGCTCACCTCAGCCGGCAAGCGATCGTTTGCTGAGCCATTCGGCGGTTTGCTGGCTCGCCTGTTCGGCGGACATCTTGAGGCTGAACCCTTGCAGCAGCCCATGCAGGAAGATCCCCGTAAAACAGTCGCCGGCGCCGATCGTATCCTGCACTGAAACCTGCTTCAGCGGCGTGACATGGTTCAGCACCTTGCCGTCATAGAGCGAGATCGGGCGCGTTCCATCGGTCAGCACCAGCGTCGTCAAGCGTGGTCCGGCGATCGCCGCCGCTCTCTCCCAGATCCGATGCGTGTCCTCATCTGGAAAATCGGCACGCGATCCGATGACGATGTCGGCCGGGCGCGGTGAGGCCTTGCGCAGTGGAAACTGCGAGATCACCAGCGGGATCGTCTCGAGCGAGGCGACGATGCCGTCATCGAGCACGAGCGCGTTGAGATAGGCGGCATCGCCGGAGACAGGATCGGGTATGGCGAAGGGCGGCCGCTCCCGCCCGCCGGGGTTCAGAATGGTGCGCTCGCCACTCGGCTCGAGCAGGATTTCGGTGAACAGGGTCTCGCCGGAACGCATGGTGACGTGGCGCACATCGATGCCGCCCGCCTGCAAGGCCGCAAGTGCCGCCCGGCCATGACCGTCGTCCGTCAGGCTGCTGACCAGCCGGACGTCATTGCCGAGCCTGGCCAGTTGAGTGCCTGTGTGGAAGCCGCCACCGCCGAGCCTGAGGGTGCGGTCCAAATAAGTGATGCGCGCGCCCGAAGCGAGCGGCGATGACAGCGACCAAACCTGGTCGTAGTTGACATGGCCGACAACGATGACTGTGCTAATGGTCCTTTGCTTTCGGCCTTCCATTTTTCACCCAGTCCTGGCGCGAGCGCATCGACGATGAAGCGCTGCGCAATCAGGAATAGCACCGGGACCGGCATCACGGACAGCAGGCTGGTCGCCATCGGCGGTTCCCGCGGGACTTCGGCGCGCCATAGCCAGGCTTGATGACAGGCATGTGTAGGAACGGAGATCCGTCTCGTCTTGCCGCCATCGTAAGGACAGACGGTATGGCCCATGTGATGGCGCAGGCGTGCATTGCCAGCCCTTCTTGCGTCAGCTATGATTCATTCGAATGACATAGGGTAAAGGCCGCCTGGTGATGATGCAAAACAAGCTACTGCATGGCCAGTGGCAGCAGGTCGAGGAGGAACTTGCCGCCGATATTGCGGCCGGCCGTTTTGTCGACGACAACAGGTTGCCGAAAGAGACGGACCTGATGGCGCGTTTCGGGGTTGGTCGCCACAGCATCCGGCGGGCGATGCAGCAGCTTCAGAATCGCGGTCTTGTCCAGGTCGAGCAGGGGAAGGGCACGTTCGCCAGGGATGCCCGGCTCGACTACCGCCTGTCGGAACGCACGCGCTTTTCGCGGAACCTTCTGGAGCAGGGGCGTGAGCCTCTGGGTCAAGCGATCAAGGAGGAGGCGATCCCAGCACCGCGCCGGGTCAGCGAGGCGCTCAGGCTGCCACCGAACGAGCCGGTCTATCACATCGTGCACCTTGGTTTTGCCGACGAGGATCCCATCGGTCTTTCCAACGCCTATTTTCCGGTGCGCCGCTTCCCCGGTTTCGACAAGGCGAGACGCAACGGGAGCAGCGTCAGCGTCATCCTCGCCGAATATGGCGTCACCGACTATATCCGCCTGCGCACCGATATCATCGTGCGCCTTCCGACCAGGGAAGAGGCCAGGCATCTCAAGCAGTCCGAAACGCAGCCGGTCGTGCTGCTGAAGAAGGTCGATGTTGATATGAAGGGCACGCCGATCTCCTACTCCGAATCGATCTGGCCCGGCGAACGCGTGCAGTTCTCGATCGACAATACGAGCCAGCTTCTCAGTGTGCTGGCAGAGGCCGCGAACGCCAAAGAGTGAACAGCGGTGAGATCTTCGCCGCACTTTCATGTCTGATTTGCTGCTGATGCTCGGCTTTTGCGTAAAGCGCGAAAGCAGCACCATCTTTGATGGCTCCCCCAACCGCATCTGCCCTATCTTTTGACCGGGCCGGGCTGTCCATTGCCAATGGCGAGGTCCAGCACCGGCCTGCAGGTGTGGCCAAACTGCAGCACCGAGATGCCCGCCGATATCCGCTTCGACAAAGCTGCGGCACCAACGGCACGTCGTCACATAACTGTTATGTATCGCGCCTAGCTAAAATTCCGTCGCCACATCCCAGCCACGTCTCGGCCACATCTCACATTGAGGGACTACAATGCTTTCTCCAAAGATCACCCTTCCGCTTGGCATCTGCCTGCTCCTGGCGACGCCCGGCTTTGCAGCCGATCTGGTTGAAGCGGCACCGCCGCCGGCACCGGCTCCGGCTGCCCCCACCTGGACCATCGGCATCGAGGGAAGTCCCGAGTTCTACGCCATCAACAATGGCAGCAACACCGCTCGCTCGCTCGCCGACACCTACTTCAAGTTCAGCGTCTCGCACAATTTCGACAACAACTTTGTCGGCGGCGTGTTTTTCCAGCCGACCTTCAAAACCGGCGGAAAGTCCCAGTATTACGGTGAAGCGAGCCTCGGCTACAAAATCAAGTTGACCGATGTCTTTACCCTGACGCCCAGCGTGGCCTTTGGCTACACCTGGCACGACACGGGCATTCCCAAGGATGGAGACGCCAATGCGCAGGTTCCCTACTACGCCCTGTATCTCGCGGGTGACTGGAAGCTGACCAAGCAGTGGACGTGGAATGTCTTCAACCTGCGCTACCGCAATGCCTTCAACGCTACCTGGGAAACGCCCAAGGTGGCCACTGGCGTGACCTACAACATCGACTCCACCAATGCCGTCTATACCAGCATCGGTTATTCGTGGAAGAAGATCGACACGACGTCGTCGCCTTACAACGACGTGGCAGCCGACAAGCTCAACATCGCAATCGGATACAAGCACTCGTTCTGATCCCGAGTGTTATAATTCCAGAAGGCGCCCGCGCTCGAACAGTGCGTGGGCGCCCGAAATCCGTGGATGGAATTTAGACAGTCTGGCGCGACGCTTTCCTTGGCCGCAAAAATGTCGATCAAGAAAAGCGAAGCGATCGGGCGGACAGATGTCAGTCCGATCTCCATTCGTTGCCTGCTTCACTGGCGAGAATCCCGAAGGATCATCTCCGCCGCTTTCTCCGCGATCATGATCACCGGCGAATTGGTGTTGCCCGAGACGATGGTCGGCATGATCGAGGCATCAACCACACGCAGCCCGCCGAGACCGTGGACTCGCAGGCGGTCGTCGACCACCGCCGCCGAGTCCGACCCCATCTTGCAGGTGCCGACAGGGTGGAAGATCGTCGTGCCGATGTCTCCGGCCTTGCGGATGAGGTCTTCGTCGCTGTCATACTGTGTGCCGGGCAGCATCTCCTCCGGCGCAAAGCGCGCCACGGCCCGTGCCTTCATCAGACTTCGCACATGGCGTAGCGAAGCGATGGCAACGCCGCGGTCTCCTTCCGTGGAGAGATAGTTCGGCTGGATCTTCGTCGCCTCGCGCGGATCGGCGGACCCCATATGCACCGTGCCGCGGCTTTCCGGGCGCAGATTGCACACCGACACCGTCACGGCTGGAAAGCGATGCAATGGCTCGCCCAGCCGGTCGGTGCTCAGCGGCTGCACATGGTATTCGAGATCAGGCGTTTCGAGACGTGGATCGCTTTTGGCGAAGATGCCGAGCTGGCTCGGCGCCATCGACAGCGGGCCGGAGCGTTTGAGCGCGTACTCCACACCCATCGCCGCGCGGCTGAACAGATTGTGGTAGCGCTGGTTGAGGGTCGCGGCACCAGTCACTTTGAAGACCGTGCGGATCTGCAAATGGTCCTGCAGGTTTTCACCGACGCCGGGCAGGGCGTGGCGCACGCCGATGCCGAGGCGTGACAGCAGTTCGGGTTGACCGACGCCGGAAAGCTCGAGCAGCTTCGGCGAGTTGATCGCACCGGCCGCGATAATTGTCTGCCCCGCTTTGACATAGTGCAGGCGGTCGTCCTGACGGTAGACGAGCCCGGTGACGCGTCGGCCTTCGAATTCCAGCCGTTCCGTCTCCGCACCGGTGACCACGCGCAGGTTCTGGCGATCAGCAATGCCGCGCAGGAAGGCCTTGGAGGTGTTCCAGCGCACCCCCTTCCTCTGGTTGACCTCGAAATAGCCAGAGCCTTCATTGGTGCCGGTGTTGAAGTCGTCGGTGCGGGGGATGCCGAGTTCCTCGGCGGCGTCGCGGAAAGCGTCGAGGATCGGCCATGACAGGCGCTGCTTTTCGATCCGCCATTCGCCGCCGGCGCCATGCATTACGCTGGCGCCGCCGTGATAATCCTCCGACTTCAGGAAATAGGGCAGCACATCGTCCCAGGCCCAGCCGGCATTGCCGGCCTGTCTCCAGCCATCATAATCCGCTGCCTGTCCGCGCATGTAGATCATGCCGTTGATCGAGGAGCAGCCGCCCAGCACCTTGCCGCGCGGATAGCTGAGGCGGCGGCCGTTGAGCCCTGCCTCCGGCTCGGTCTTCAACAGCCAGTCCGTGCGCGGGTTGCCCATGCAGTAGAGATAGCCGATGGGTATGTTGACCCAATGATAGCGGTCGCTGCCGCCGGCCTCGAGCAACAGAACCCGATTGCGCGGATCGGCGGAGAGCCGGTTGGCCAGCACGCAGCCGGCCGAACCCGCGCCGACGAAAACGTAGTCATATTCGCCCGACGAAGAGGATTGAGTTTTGGTCACGTGAGCGCCTGCTCGGCGGCGATGCGCTGCCAGATCGGGCCCATCGCCTGGTTGATCTCCCGGTACAAGCGATAGCGCCGTGCATAGGCCGGAGCAATCGCGCCATTGGGCGTATAGTGCCGGGCGGCTTGCGTCATCGCGGCGGAGCCCGCGCTGAAATCTGCGAATACACCGACCCCGGTGCTGGCGGCAATCGCCGCGCCAAGCGCGCCGGTCTCGCGGCTGCGCGCCACGGTGACGGGGACGCCCAGCACATCGGCGAAGATCTGCGGCCAGATGTGGCTGCGCGAACCGCCGCCCGACAGCACCGCTTCGTCGAATGTGGCGCCCGCCTTATGCAACGTCTCGACATGCCGCTTGTGCTCGAAGGCCACGCCCTCGAACAGCGCGCGCAGCATGTGCGCCCGCGTATGCCAGCCTGCCATGCCATAGAAGCCGGCACGCGCGCGGCCGTTCTGCTGCGAGCCGTAGAGGAATGGATGATAGATCGGGATGTCGCCGTCGGGATCGACCGAGGCGACGAGATCGCTGCACAGTTCGAATGGCGACCTGTCGGCATCGTTTGTATGTTCGAGGAATTCGTGCACGATCCATTCGAGATTGGCGGCCGACGTGGCGCTGGATTCAATCGCCAGGTAGCGCGTAGGATCGAAGGTCGAGAGCATGAAGATCGAGGGGTCGCGGATCGGCTCGTCGGTGATGACCTGGTTGATGCTCCAGGTGCCGGCGATGATCGAGGCGGCGCCCGTACGTGTGACACCGGAGCCAATGGCGCTGGCAACCACGTCGAACAGCCCGGCGACGACCGGCGTGCCGGCGCGCAGGCCTGTCAGCGCTGCGACCTCGCCGGTGATGTGACCGGCGATCTCAGCCGACTCCAGCACGGGCGGCAGCAAATCCATGCAGTCGCCGAGCCCATAGGCAGCGAGCAGCTCTTGATTGTAGCGCCGTCCCGGCATCTCGAGCAGGCCGCAACCCGACATGTCCGAAGTGTCGGTGGAGCGCGCGCCAGTCAGCCGGTTGACGACGAAATCCTTGCAAAGAAAGACAGTGCCGATCCCTGCGAACAGCTCCGGCGCAAAGCGCTTGAGCCAGGCGAGCAGGGTCGGTGTCTGCGCCGCCCACGGCTTTTGCAGGCAATGCACATAGGTGCGGTCGCCGACATTCTGCTCGGCCCATTCGGCTACGATACCGACAGCGCGCGTATCGAGCGACTGGATGCCGATCAGCGGTGCGCCATCGCGGTCGAGCGCATAAAGACCATTGCCATGTCCGGCGCAGCCGATGGCGACGATGTCGCTGGCGTCGATGCCGGCCTGGTCAATGCACTCGCCGATGACGGCGACGGCATTGCGCCAGAGTTCCGTGAGATCGCGCTCTACATGCCCCGGCTTGGGCATGGAGGAGCGGCCATCGCGGACCGCCAATGCCAGTTCGCGCCCGGACATATCGAAGATGATGGCCTTGATGACGGTGTTGCCGGCATCGAGGCCAAGAATGTACTTACCCATTGGCTCCTCCCGATGCCCAAGCCTATGCCTGCTTGTACAGGTCCCAGGCCGTGGCGCCATCCGCGTCGTCATGGATGATTGCCATCAGCCCGCGCACCACGGCGCTCGGGTTGGCATGCTGGTAGATGTTGCGGCCGTAGACCATGCCCATGGCGCCTTGCGCCATCAG
This sequence comes from Mesorhizobium sp. PAMC28654, assembly GCF_020616515.1. Classification (GTDB taxonomy): domain Bacteria; phylum Pseudomonadota; class Alphaproteobacteria; order Rhizobiales; family Rhizobiaceae; genus Mesorhizobium. The sequence continues at coordinate 2,516,889 of NZ_CP085135.1, read as the reverse complement.
CGCTGCCGACTTGTCGAACACCGCGCGCAGATCCTCCTTGCCGCCGCCGCGCACCAGCACCGGGCAGCGCGCCGCCTCGACGACGCGGTGGAAGTCGCTGGGGTCGCTGGTCGGATCGGCCTTGACGATGTCGGCGCCCATCTCGCGGGCGAGCCGCGTCAAGGTGACGATCTTTTCGGCGTCGCCGTCGACCATGTAGCCGCCATGTTCGGAGACCGGCAGCATCGCCAGCGGCTCGATCATCAGCGGCAGGCCGTATTTGTCGCAATCGGCGCGAACCCGTGCGATGTTTTGCACGCACTGCCGGAACAGGTCCGGTTCGTCGGGCAGCATGAACAGATTGACGACGACGCAGGCCGCGTCCATTTCGATGGCGCCCACCAGCGGCTCCGCCTCGTTCTGCAATACCGCCCACATCGCGCGATGGCGGATCCTGTTGTAGGGATTGCCCATGTCGATGCGCATGACCAGCGCCGGCTTGTCCCTGCCCGACACAGCCTGCAGCAGGTCGGCCTGCCCATGGTTCATCTGGATGGCGTCGGGCCCGGCCTTGACCAGTTGGGCAACGACGCCTGCCATGTCCTCGAGCCCGTTGAGGAAGCTCGGCTCGTTGCACACGCCATGGTCGATGGCGACGTCAAGACAGCGGCCACCGCCGAACAGCCGGTTCATGCGGACTTTGGTGTTCACGCGCATAGGGCGCTCCTTTTGTCGTTTGTCTTGGAGAGATCGGAAAGGGTGACGCCGTGCTGGTGCGCCAGCAGGGCAAGGAAGGCGGCATGTTCGGCTGCGGCGCGGGCGGCATCCCAACCCTTATGCGCGGCGAGAATTGCCAGCACCGCGTCGATGAGGGCGAGGCTGAGGCCGCCGGAAATGGCGATGGTGGTTCGGCGCAGGAAAAGATCGGCAAGGCACTCGGCCTGCTCGCGCTCGATCATCAGGCGGATTTCGGCGGCCGCGTAATCCGATCGCGAAAGCATCGTCGATGGCTCGGCGAATTGCTCTGCCGAGGTGCCGTAACGTTCAAACAGGGAACAGGCTCGTTCGACGCTCAAGCCGTGTCGCTCGGCCAAAGCCGCGCACCATGTTTCGGGATTTTCGGGAAAATCGCGACCGCCGCCTATGGCAAGGTCCTCGGTGCCTTTGCTGCGTGCCAGTCCGAGCCGCGCCAGTACCATGTCGGCGGCCATCGCCCCGAACGAGCGGAAGGTGGTCCACTTGCCGCCGATCATGCAAAGGGTCGCCGGCAGATGGCCATTGGCTTCCACGAACTCGCAGAAGTGATCGCGCGGGATGCGGCCGGTGAAACTGTCGTCGCTGGCGGGCAGGGGGCGAACGCCGGAGAACGAGAACACGATCTGCTCTTCGGCAACCGTGATCGCGGGGAAAACGAAGGCAAGAGACTGCAGGATATAGCGGCGCTCGTCGTCCTCGCAGCGCACCTCGTCCGGGTTGTCGACGCGAATATCGGTCGAGCCGATCAGCACCTTGCCGAGATAGGGAAACAGGATGCAGATGCGCCCGTCCTCATTCTCGTAATAGACCATGTGGCCGCCCAGCGCGCCATGGAGTTCCGCATTGTCGACGATCAGGTGCGAACCCTTGGTGCCGCCCATCATCAGGGGTGCGGAGGCGCCTATGGCCTTGTTGGTCAGGTCGATCCAGCCGCCGGTGGCATTGATGATCAGCGTCGGGCGTATCGGCAGTACCTCGCCGGTCAGGCCGTTGGTCAGCGCAATCCCGGCGTCCGTGGAAGCCACCGAAGCGTAGTTCAGGGCGCAAGCGGATGGGCTGGCGGCCATGGCGTCGAACAGCATTTCCAGGCCGAGCCGCTCCGGCCGGCTCACCCAGGCGTCATAATAGGTGGCGGAGCTGCGGATTGCCGGATTGATGGCTGGCCATGTCCTCAGCGTTTCCGCTCTGCCCCTGAAACGATGCGTCGGCATCAATCGCCGCGCCGATGTGAACAGGTCGTAGAGCGTCAGCCCCGCCTTGATCACCAGGGCGCCGCGCCGGCTCGGCCGTCGCGTCAGGCCTAGGAAGCGCACCGCACCATTGGCGATACCCGAAAATGTGTCGAAGATCGGCACCGTCGTCGGCAGCGGCGCGACATAGTGCGGAGCGTTCCTCAACAGCCGGTCTCGCTCGGCCAGCGACTCGCGCACCAGCTTGAATTCGCCGTTTTCGAGATAACGCAGGCCGCCATGCACCATGCGCGACAGCGCGGCGCTTGCGCCACTGCAATAGTCGCCCTTTTCCGCCAGGACGATGTCGACGCCCTGCAGCGCCAGCTCGCGAAAAACGCTGATGCCGTTGATGCCGCCGCCAATGACGAGCACGGCAATATCGGGCCGCTCGCGCAGAGCGGCGAGTGTGTCGTTGCGGTTCATGTGGCTTGCCTTTTCGCTCAGGCATCCAGTGCGGTGAGATGCGCGGCAATTGCCGCGTCAATGGCGGCAAGTTCGCTGGAGCCGAGCGCGATCTCCCCGGCGCGCGCATTGTCGATGGCCTGTTCGGCATTGCGCGCGCCGCATAGGGCAAACGTGATGCCAGGCTGGGCCAGCGTCCAGGCAATGACGATCTGGGCCATTGATGCCTGATGCCGTGCCGAGATTGGCGCGATGGCTTGTTTCAGCCGCGCCACCTTTTGCCGATTGGCAATGGAGAAGCGTGGATTGTCCTTGCGCTGGTCGTCGCCAGTGAATTCGCGCGCCGGATCGATGGCGCCGCTGAGCAGGCCGAGCGCCAGCGACGAATAGCTGAGCGTTGCGATGTCGTTGTGGCGGGCGATCGGCAGCTGGCTGCCTTCGATCTCCCGATCGATCATCGAGTAACGCTCCTGGATCGCGTCGATCTGGCCGGCGGCGACATAGTCTTCGAGGTCCTGGGCGCTGACATTCGAGGCGCCGATGGCGCGTATCTTGCCGGCGGCCTTGAGCTTTTCGAGTACCGCCATGGTCTCGGCGATCGGCGTCGTCGGGTCCTGCCAATGGGTGATGTAGAGGTCGATATGGTCGGTGCCGAGCCGGCGCAGGCTTTGCTCCAGCTCATGGGCGATGCCGTCGGCGCCGAGATAGCGATGCACAGGCTTGCCATCCTGGTTGAAGAAATGGTTGCCCTTGCCGGAATGCCAGTTGAGCCCGCATTTGGTGGCGATCACCACTTTGTCGCGTTTGCCTTTGATGGCCTTGCCGACGATCTCCTCGCTGCGGCCGAGGCCATAGGCTGGAGCGGTGTCGATAAGGCTGATGCCGGCATCGATGGAGGCCTCGATGGCGCGGATCGATGCCTGTTCGTCGGTGCCGCCCCACATCCAGCCGCCGATCGCCCAGGTGCCGAGGCCCACGGCCGAGGCAGAGACGTCGGACTTGCCAATCTGGCGGATAATCTGTTGGGAGCTCATGCTGCCTCCTGTTCGGCAAGGTCGAGAATCTGGAGGCTGGTCGCCTCGTCGGTGACGATGGTGTCGAGATGGTTGCCGCGCATGGCGCTGAGAATGGGCGCGGCCTTGCTGGCGCCGCTGGCAATGCCGATCGAGCGCGGGATGGTGGCGAATTCGTCGAGCGTCAGCGACACCAGCGAACGGTTGAGCGCATAGCCGCAGAGCTTGCCGTCGCGGTCGATCAAGTGGGCAAGCAACTCGCCGGCCGCGCCTGACTGTTCGATGGCCTGCCGGTCGGCGCTCGATGACGGGTGCAGGTCGTAATAGCTGGAATCATCGCTCAGGATCGAACCGACGCCGACCACGGCCACATTCGCGTCGCGCGCCTTGCGGAACACATCGGCGACCGAGCGCACGCCCATCAGCATTTCGCGCTGCTCGGGACTGTCGGCAAACAGCGGCGCATGCACCTGATAGGCGCGTCCGCCAAGCTTGTCGGCCATCAGCGAGGCGACGTGGTTGACATCGGTATAATGCTTGCCCTGGACGAGACCGGTGGCGGGAATGACTTCGACGTCGTACCGGCGGCTTGGCTTCAACCCGGCGACCAGTGCGCTGACGCCCTTGCCGCCGGTGATCGAGATCGTGTCGCCATCCTTGATGGTGTCGAGCAACAGGCGCGCCGCGGCCTCGCCGACTCGTTGCAGCGCCGTCTGCGGATTATCCGACACCGTGGGCACGACCACCGCGCGTTCGATGCCTCCCAGCGCCACAAGGCGCGCCTCGATATCGACCAGATGGTCGATCGGCGACTTGATCTTGATTTCGACCAGGCCGAGCTGGTGGCCGCGTTTGATCAGCCGGTTGACGGTGGCATGCGAGATGCCGAGCTCCCGGGCGATCTCCGCCTGGGTCTTGCCTTCCACATAGTGCAGCACCAGCGCCTGATGCATCTGGCGGATGGTCGAGATGTCGTCGCGGGTATTGGGAGGGGCCATGATCTTGTCTCGTCGCCTGGGAGCTCAGGACTTCTTGCGGTGCAGGAAGTGATCGATCGACACCGCCGCCAGCAGGATGCAGCCCTTGATCATGTCTTGCCAATAGACCGACACGTCGAGCAGGATCAGCGAACTGGTCACCACCGACAGCAGGGCCATGCCGAGGATGGCCCCGAAGATCGTGCCCGACCCGCCGTTGAGCGAGGCGCCGCCGATCACCGCTGCGGCGATGATGTTGAGCTCCATGCCGGCGCCGAAGGTTGGCGTGGCCGCGCCGAAGCGGGCCATGTAGATCACGCCCGCCAGGCCGGCGAGGGTGGAGCACAGCACCGTCACCCAGAACTTCACCTGTTTGGTCTTGATGCCCGAGAACTGCGCCGCCTTCTCGTTGGAGCCGGTGTAGAAGACCTTGCGGAAGGCGGTGGCGCGGCGCAGCAGGAAGTCGAAGATCGCCACGACCGCGACAAAGATGATGATGACATAGGGCAGGCCGTTGAAGTTGCCCTGGCCGATGGCCTTGAACGACGGCGGCAGCGTGAACAGCGACAGCGGTGTGCCCTTGGTGACGATCAGGCACATGCCGCGCACGATGACCATCGCCGCCAGCGACGTGATGAAGTGGTTGAGGCCAACCACGGTAACGAAGAAGCCCATTGCCGCGCCGATCAGCGCGCTGACGCCGATGCCGATCAGGCTGGCGGTCCACGGGTCGAGGCCGGCGAGAAACAGCGCGCCCGAGACCACCATGGACAAGCACACGACCGAGCCGACCGACAGATCGATGCCGCCGACGATGAGCAGGATGGTCATGCCGACGACGACGATGCCCTCGATGGAGAAGCTCATCAGCATGGCGCGGAAATTGCCCCATGTCAGGAAGTGCGGCGACGCGAAGCTCATCGCGATGCACAGCGCCAGGATGATGACGATCAGCCCGGCCTCGCGCATCGAGGCCATGCGGGCGAAATTGCCGCGCCGCGCAACGCCCGTTGCCTTGATTTCGGCATGCATGAGGGTTTCTCCCGCTTCCCTAGGCGACATTCTGGGCCTGCTTTTGCTGAACTGAATTTTTCTGGACGCCCGAGGCGAGCATGATGATGGCTTCCTCGCCAAGTTCGTCGGCGTCGAGTTCGCCCGCGATCCTGCCTTCGCGCACGACGATGACGCGGTCGCACAGGCCGATCAGCTCCGACAGTTCCGATGAGATGACGACGATGCCGACGCCCTTGCCGGCGAGTTGCCGCAGCAGGCGGTGGATTTCGACCTTGGCGCCGACGTCGATGCCGCGCGTAGGCTCGTCCATGATGATGACTTTGGGGTCGATCGACAGCTGCTTGGCGATCGCCACCTTCTGCTGGTTGCCGCCGCTCAGCGTCGAGACAGTGGCATCGATGCCGGCCATGCGCACGCCGAGCTTTTTGGTCAGCTCGGTCGCCTGGCTGTCCTCGGCCCTGCGGTCGAGCAATCCGAGCGCTCCGGTCAGCTTGCCAAGGTCGAGCGCCGAGATGTTTGCCGCGATCGGCATGTCGAGGAACACGCCGGAGCCCTTGCGGTCCTCGGAGAGATAGACGAGCCCGGCTTTCACCGCGTCGCTATAATTGCGGATGCGCAAGCGCTTGCCGTCGAGCGCGACAGTTCCCGAGGTGGTGGGCCTCAGGCCACAGATGGTCTGCGCGATCTCGCTGCGTCCAGCCCCGATCAGCCCGCCGATGCCGAGGATTTCGCCGGCACGAAGTTGCAGGGACACGTCATTGAAGCGCTGGCCGTCGCAAAGCGCGTCGACGTCGAGCAAGAGCCGTCCGGGTTCTTGCGGCGCCAGCTTGTCGGGATAGAGCTGGGTAATCTCGCGGCCAACCATCTTGCGGACGATGTCATCGGGTGATGTCTGCTCGATCGGGTCGGTGGCGACATAGTGGCCGTCGCGGAAGACGGTAACGCGGTCGCACAGCGAAAAGATCTCGGCCATGCGATGGCTGATGTAGACGACGGAGATGCCGCGCTGCCTGAGGCCGCGCACGATCGCAAACAGGCGCTGCGCCTCGCTCTCGGTCAACGCCGCCGTCGGCTCGTCGAGCATCAGCACCTTGCAGTCGAGCGTCAGCGCCTTGGCGATCTCGACGAGTTGCTGGTTGGAAATGGAAAGGTCGGCGACCCTGGTTCGCACCGGAATGGGGGCGAGCAGGTCCATGATCTTCTGGGCGTCGGCATGGAGCCTCTGATAGTTCATCAGCGGCGCGCGGCGGCTGTTGATCGCCGCCATGTAGATGTTCTCGGCGACCGTCGCGTCCTGGCACAGCGCGATCTCCTGGTGGACGAGTGCGATGCCCAGCCGCTGCGCCGCTGAGGGCGAGGGGATCGAGACACGCTGTCCGTCGATCAGGATATCGCCCTGGTCGGGCTGCAGGACGCCGGCGATCATGTTCATCAGCGTCGACTTGCCTGCGCCGTTCTCGCCGCACAGCGCATGGATTTCGCTGCGCCGGAGTTCGAACCGCACGTCGTCCAGCGCCTTGGCCGGGCCGAACGCCTTGGACAGGCCGCGTACTTCAAGAATGGGCGTTTCGACCACGCCATACTCCCTGCGATGGGCGCTTTCAGGGGAAGGGAGCAAGCGCCCCCTTCCGACTTTGTCGGCCCCGGCTGCGCGCCGGGGCATGGAGATCGGGCTTACTCGTCGATGCCCTTGGTGCCGCGCCGCTTCAGGTACTTGTCCCAGTAGAAATCATCGGCGTTTTCGGCGGTCACGATGGCGAACCCGTTGTCGACGAAGGGCACGCTCATGGCGTTGAAGCCCGAACGCTTGGCGTCGTTCATCGGGTCGATCAGCTGGGGATGCTTGGCCAGCCACAACAGCATGAAGCCCATATAGCCCTGCATGCCCTGGTTGGGGTTGACCGATCCGTAGATCTCGCCGGCCTTGATCATGTCGAGGATCTTGGCGTTGACGTCGGCCAGCATGACGCGGATCTTGCCGCCGCCTTCCTTGGCTGCTTGTGCCGCGCCGATCGCCGAATTGGCTTCGGGCATGAACACGGCGCCGAGGTTCGGGTGCGCCTGGGCGAGGCTCAGGACCGCTTGATAGGCCTTGGTCGGATCCTGGTTGGAGGCGGCGCGGCCGACGAGTTTCATGTCCGGCCACTTGGCTTCCATGCGCGCGACGAAGGCATTGACGCGCTTGTCGTGATTGTCTTGGCCGGGGTTTTCCAGCACGGCATATTCGCCCTTGCCGTCCATCGCCTTGGCAACAGCATCGGCGGCGTAGGTGCCCTCCGCGTTGTTGTCGGAGGTGATGTAGGAGATGCGCTTGGAGTTGGGCGAGTCCGCCGCGAAGGTCACCACGGCGGTGCCCTGTTCGATGGCGCGATTGATCGGCTCGATGAAAGGATCGGAGTTCATCGGATGCACCAGGATGCCGGCCGGCTTCTGCGCCAGGGCCTGGTCGAAGGTGGCGATCTGCTTGTTGACGTCATATTCCGGCGTGCCGGTATAGGCGGTCTCGCAGCCGAACTGCTGGCCGGCCTGCTTGAACATCTCGTAGACCGGGAACCAGTATTCGACCCCCGAGACCATGACGTTCATGACGTATTTCTCACCCGGCTCGCACTTGAACGGGTTTGCGGTTTCGCCGGCAAGCGCCTGAACCGAACCCAAGCAGGTCGATGCAGCCGCCGCGATCGCGAGCGTGCTCAGAAATTTGCGCAAGTTTCCTCCCCTGGCCGAAGCCATTCTCAATAAGCGTCGCGAGCGCCCAGGGCGCCGCACTGTGGATTGATTGTCGCCGGACTTCCTCCTGAACCCCGACGTTTCGACAATTGCAGTCTGCCTGCGTTGTGTCAATAAAATTCATATAGTGAAATATATTTCAGAGTATAGCAGGCAAGTTTGATCTGCAAGCTCGAACGAGCGCAGTCGGGCGCGTCGTCCTGACGATCTGGGAATATCGGTCGATGAGATGCGATCCCGGCCAAATGGCTATAGCGGGCAACTCGGCGATGCAGGAGATCGACGATAGCGGGAGCAACGGGCCGACGGCTTTGGAAACCGAGTTTTTAGCTTGGCGTCGACTTGTCGCGACGCTCGACAATGTAGATGTGATCAGCCGCCAGCACGACCTCCCCATGCTGGTTGATCACTTCGCAACGCTCGATCACTCGACCTGAATTGGGCCGCTTTGGATCGTCTTCCTTGGCCGCGATGGTGGTGCGGGTCTTGATCGTGTCGCCGATGAACACCGGCTTGATGAAGCGCAGTCTGTCGTAGCCATAGGAAAAGGCAACGGGGTTGACGACGCTTGCCGTCAGCCCGATGCCCACGGAGAAGACCAGCGTGCCATGCGCGATGCGCTGGCCGAACGGCGTCGTCTTCATGAACTCGGCATCCATGTGATGCGGGAAGAAGTCGCCGGTATGGCCGGCATGGACGATGAAGTCGGTCTCGGTGATGGTGCGGCCGCTGGTGGTGCGCGACGCGCCGATCTCGTAGTCCTCGAAATAAACTGTCTGCTCCATGTCAGGGCCTCGCCGCGATCGGTGTCGTCGGCGCGGCACTCGATTGATAGCCGGCTTCGACAAGCGCCATCGTGTTCCAGGCATCCTCGACGGAGCTGACGAGTTCGGTGTCCTCGCCGGACGCATAGCGTTGGACATTGGCCATGCGGCCGATAAAGGCGTCCGGGAACCATTCGCCCTGAAGCGGCACCGTGACCCAGTCGGAGCCGCCTTTCGGATAGATTTCGAGGATGTCCGACTCTCCGCGTGGATAGTCCAGGTTGAGCCCGAGCTTGAGGTACGCAGCGCCCTCGGTGCCGCAGACGCGGAATTCGCAGGCCTGATGCCGGCGGCCGAATTTGTGGTCATGGTTTATCGACAGCGCGCAGCGCACGGTATCCCCATAGTCGAGGATCGCGCTGGTACGTGTTTGCGCGACCTTGTGGTTGGGATGGCCGAGCGTCTTGGCGTGAATCCCCTTGGGGTCGCCGAGCAATTGCCGGATCAGGTCGAGATAGTGGATCGAATGCATGGCGATCTCGACGCGCGGCGCTGTCTGCAGGAACTCCCAGAGTTGCCATGGTGTCGCAAGCGCCAGCCAGGCATCGAAATCGATGATGTCGCCCAGCCACCCCCTGGCGATCGCGTCCTTCAGCGCCAGCATCATCGGCGCGAAGCGGAGCTGGAAATTCACGGCGGCCTTGAGGTTCTTGGCGCGGCAGGTCCGCAGGATTTCAGTGGCTTCGCCGAGATCGCCGCCCATCGGTTTCTGGATCAGCGCCACCGCGCCATCATGCAGTTTTCCGAGCACATCGGCATGACGGGCCGGCGGCGTCGCGAGATCGAAGATAGCATTCTCGGCGGATGCGGCTTCCTCGACCGACCGGTAGACGGCAATGCCCCATGTGTCCGCCAGTTGCTGCGCCTTGGCCTGATCGGGATCGAAAAGTCCGGCAACCGGGAAGCCAGCTTTTCTGTAGGCCGGCAAATGCGCATCCCCGACGATCGACCCGGCACCGAATATCACGATCGGTCTGGGTTTTGACGGCCGCGCCCACGCCTGCGAGAGTGAGGCCGGATCGAAAGCACCATCAGTCATGATGGAAGACTTCGTCCATGGTTGCCCACCACTCGCCTTCCTTGCGCGTCGGTAAGGGCTCCTGGCAGGGCATGCAGACCGCCCACCATTCCTGCGTCCTGGGGTCGGCGGCCATCTTGGCCATGTCGGCGGCGTAATCCGTGCCGTGGTACTCGAACGTGCTGAACAGCAGGTTTTCCGGCTGCTTCAGGTAGATCGAGTAGTTCTTGATGTTGCAGGCGGAAATCATGGTCAGGACATCAGGCCAGACGGCGGCGTGAAGCCGCACATATTCAGCGACCTTTTCCGGCTTCAGGCCGAGCACCATTCCCATCCGCTGCATGTCCGCTCCCTATTTCACTATTGTCGTGGTGAACTCGCCGATGCTCTTCGCCTTGACCGCATCCCAGTCCCAGTCGATGCCGATGCCCGGTTCTTCCGGCGCCAATGCATGTCCGTCCTCGATGCGCATCTTCTTGCCGGTCAGATCGTCAAGCTGGGGAATATACTCGACATACCTGCCGTTCTGAATGGCGCAGGTCAGGCTGACATGCAGTTCCATGAGGAAATGCGGGCAGACCGGAATGTCGAACGCCTCGGCCGCATGCGCGACCTTCAGCCAGGGCGTAATGCCGCCGATGCGGCCGACATCGACCTGAACGATCGAGCAGGCGCCTTTCTGCATGTATTCGCGGAAGTGGCGGATCGAATAGAGCGACTCGCCGATGGCGATCGGCGTCGACGTTGCATTCGACAGGCGCACATGCCCATCGATGTCATCGGCCGGCAGCGGCTCCTCGATCCAGGCCAGGTCGAGTTCGCGCAACCGCCCGGCACGGCGGATCGCCTCATCGACGGAAAAACCCTGGTTGCAGTCGGTCATGATCTCGTAGCCATCGCCGACCGCCTTGCGCACCGCCGTCAGGCGGGCAAGGTCCTCGGATCCATGCGGCTTGCCGATCTTGACCTTCGAACCGCGAAACCCCTTGGCCTTGGCGGCGAGCGCATCGTCGACCAGTGCCTCGGTCTCGATGTGCAGCCAGCCACCCTCTGTAGTGTAGAGCGGGCACCGATCCTTGGCGCCGCCGGCCAGCTTCCACAGCGGCAGGCCCTGCTTTTTCGCCCGCAGGTCCCAGAGCGCGGTATCGATGGCCGCCAGCGCAATAGCAGTGATCGCGCCGATCGTCGTGGCGTGGGTGGCGAATTCAAGCTCGTGCCAGATCGCCTCGATCATGTCGGCGTCGCGGCCGATCAGCCTGGGTGCCAGATGATCGGACAACAGCCGCATCACCGAGGAGCCGCCAGTGCCGATCGTGTAGCTGTAGCCGGTGCCGACCGCGCCATCAGAGTCAGTGATGGTGACGATCGGCGTTTCCTGGCTGACGAAACTCTGGATCGCGTCGGTGCGCTTGACCTTCGGCACCAGGTCGACGATCCGCAGTTCGACTTTCTCGATTCTTGCCATGGCTAGCCTCGCAATGTCCGTCCGGTTGCAGCGGAAAACAGATGCGCCTGCGAAAGGTCCAGGCTCATCTTCACATGATCGCCGGCCCGCAGCGGTTTCGGGTTGAGCATGCGCGATACCCAGTCGCTGCCGTTGAATTCGACGAACACCAGCGTCTCGTTGCCGAGCGGTTCGGTCACGATCACTGGCAACTCCAACTGGTGGACGTCGGCGTCGGCGCCGGAGCTGATGCCGTGGCCTGTCGGATAGATGTCGTCGGGCCGAAGGCCGAACACGACCTTGTCGCCGGCGGTGACATTCGCCTTGAACTGGCTGGGCAGGGGCAATTTTTCGCCGCTGGCGAACAGCAGCTGTCCGGCGTCGACGACCGCTTCATGCAGGTTCATCGGCGGTGAGCCGATGAAGCCGGCTACGAAGCGTGTCGCAGGCCTCCGGAAAACCTCGTCCGGCGTGCCGACCTGTTCGATGTGGCCGTCGCGCATGATGACGATGCGGTCGGCAAGCGTCATCGCCTCGACCTGATCGTGGGTGACGTAGATCACCGTCGACTTCACCTTGGCATGCAGCTTCTTGATCTCTGTGCGCATCTGCGTCCTGAGCTTGGCGTCAAGGTTGGACAGCGGCTCGTCGAACAGGAAGACATCGGGATCGCGCACGATGGCGCGGCCCATGGCGACGCGCTGGCGCTGGCCGCCGGACAGTTGGGAGGGGCGGCGGTCCAGCAGCGTGTCGAGGCCGAGGATGGCCGAGGCCTCCGCGACGCGCCGGTCCATGTCTTCCTTCGCCGCTCCCGCGATCTTCAGCGAGAAGCCGAGATTCTCGCGCACCGTCATGTGTGGGTAGAGCGCATAGGACTGGAACACCATCGAGATGTTGCGCGCGCGCGGTGGCAGGTCGTTGACCTTGCGGCCGCCGATCTCGATCACACCGCTGCTGATATCCTCGAGGCCGGCGATCATGCGTAGGGTTGTCGACTTGCCGCAGCCGGAGGGCCCGACGAGGGCAATGAACTCGCGGTCGGCGACATCGAGGTCGATGCCGTGCACGACCCCTACGGGGCCATAGCTCTTGGTGAGTTTCTTCAGGGATACGGTTGCCATGTCAGCCTTTCACCGCGCCGGAGGTCAGGCCGCCGACGAGATGTTTCTGGACGATGAAGGTAAGCGTGAGTGCCGGAATGATCATGACCACGGCCAGCGCGCACATGCCGCGCCAGTCGATGGTGAATTCGGCCGTGTAGTCGAGCAGCCCGACCGGCAGCGTCTTGGAATTGACGGAACGCGTTAGCTGCGAGGCAAGCGCGAACTCGTTCCACGACGTCAGGAAGGCAAAAATGCCGGCGGAAGCGATGCCGGGTCCGGCGAGCGGAAACTCGACCTGCCAGAACGCCTGCCAGCGGGTGCAGCCGTCGATCTGGGCGGCTTCGGCTAGGTCCTTCGGCACCTGGCGGAAAAAGCCGTCGATCAGCCAGATAGTGAACGGCACATTGAGCGCGACATAGGCGAGGATCAGCCCGAAATGCGTGTCGATGATGCCGAGCCTTGCGTAGACGAAGAACAGCGGCAGCGACAGCGCGATGCCAGGCACGGTGCGCGTCAGCATCAGGCCGAGGAACATCGCCGACTTGGCGCGGAAGCGGTAGCGGGCAAAGGCGTATCCGCCGGCCATGCCGATGGCGATGGCGATGATCGTGGAGGTCACCGAGATGATCAGCGAGTTACGGAAGTAGTCGAGCACGGGAATGCCGCCCTTGCCGATGCCGCTGAACATGGCGACATAGGCGTCGAGCGAAACCTCCTGGGGTATCCACACCGGCGGCTTGGCCATGATCTCGACTGTAGGCCTCAGCGACGACAGCACGATCCAGATGCCGGGCAGGCAGATAACCAGCATGGCGAGGAACAGGGCGACGGCGTGGGCAATGCTCAAGGCACGGCGGCGCAGACGGTGGGCGGCGTTCTGGTCCATGCTCACCATTCCGCCGCGACTTGCGAGCGCGCTGCGGCGAGCTTGCGATAGAAGTAAACGGTGAACAGGATCGACAGCAGGATCGAGAAATAGGCCATGGCGTTGGCCATGCCCATCCTGGAATCGCTGTAGCCGGTGCGCGCGACAAGCGTCCACAATAGCTCGGTACGTCCAGCCGGGCCGCCATCGGTCATGATCTTGACGATGTCATAGGCGCGGGCGACGTCCAGCGAGCGGATTGTCATGGCGATATAGGCGAATGGCATGATGAACGGCCACGTCACGTAGCGAAACGTCTGCCAGGGCGTGCAGCCGTCGACGCGGGCGGCCTCGACCGGCTCGCGCGGCATGGCCAGCAGCCCGGCAAGGATCAGGATCGCGAACACCGAGGTCGAAGACCAGATTTCGGCCGTCAGTATCGCGAAGAAGGCGAGCTTGCCGTCGATCAGCCACGGGATCGCGCGGTCGGTCAGGCCAAGCGCCTGGAGCGCGTTGTTCACTAGGCCGATATTGTCGTTGAACATGAACTTGAACTGGAAGCCGACCAGGATCGGCGAGAACATCATCGGGAACATCATGATGGTGCGCAGCAGGCGCTGTCCGCGCGACGCCTTTTCGACCAGCAATGCCAGGCCGAGCCCCAGCAGCATTTCGAGATTGAGCGCCACGGTCAGCAGCACGACGGTGCGCAGGAAAGCTACCCAGAAGTTCCAGTCGGCCAGGATGGTCGCATAGTTGCGAAGGCCGATGAACACCCAGAAGGTCTCCGGCCGGGTCAGCCGGAACGGCGTGAAGCTCGAATAAAGCGACAGGCACAGCGGCACGACGACCACCGCTGCCAGCACGATGATGGCCGGCAGCAGAAGCAGGAACGGTGCCGAGGGTCTCCAGCCTTTCATGTCGATCCGGTTCTGGTTGGTGCCCGGACACCGAAGGCCGCCACCGGCGAACGGAGATCAAGACAAAGCACTAGGGTTCTGGAAACAGTTCGGGGACGCCACCCTTTCACAAGTGCGGCGCCCCCGGGGGAGGATATCAAAGTTTGCCGGCGTCCTGGAGGATCTGCGTCGCCTTGGCGGCAGCGTCGTCCAGTGCCTGCTTCGACGTCTTGTCGCCAAGTATGGCGGCCTGCAGTTCGGGATAGACGGCGTTGGAGATTTCGATCCATTCAGGCGTCTGCGGAACCGCAAAGGCGTGCTTTGCCTCTTCCTGGAAAGCTGTCAGCACTTCCTTCTTGTAAGGGTCGTTTTCGGCTTGCTTCAGGTCCCATTCCCACACCGCGGTGCGGGTCGGCAGTGGGCCGGCGGCGGCTTCGAGCTTCTGGCTGTCCTCATTCGTCAGCCACCACACCAGCGAGGCCGCGGCCTCCTTGTTGGGGCAGTTTTCAGTAACCGAGAAGCCGTGGAACCCAGACCAGCCGGTGCGAATGCCGGCCGAGCCCATCGGCGCCACCTTCACGCCGACATTGCCGGCGACCTTCGACGATTTCGGATCGTTGAAGAAGCCTGCCCAGCCCGGCCAGTCGAGATTGATGGCGATCGTGCCCGAGGCAAAGCCCTGGCCGAGATCGTCCCACAGATAGTTGGTCGTACCGGCCGGCACCGCCTTGGCCTTGTAAAGATTGACGAACCAGTCGAGCGCGTGCACGCCGGCCTCCGAATTGAAGGCGGGCTTGCCGTCCTTGTCGAGATACTGCCCACCGTCGGCGATGACCATCTCGTAGAAGCGGCCGTTGATCGCCTCTTCCTTGCCGGCGAATTGCGTGCCGTAGAAATTGGGCGGGCTGGCGAAGAATTCGGCCTGCTGGGCAACCTCGTCCCACGTGTCGGGTGGCACCAGGTCCTTGCCATACTTGGCCTTGTAGGCGGCCTTCTTGGCTTCGTCCTGGTACAGGCTCTTCTGATAGTAGAGCGCCGAAACGTCGAACTGCGCGCGCGGCAGCATCTCCAGCTTGCCGCCAATCGTCGCCGACTTGATCGTGGACGGCACGAACGCGTCGATCTCCGACTTGGGCAGTAGCTTGCTGAGGTCGGTGTAGAGGCTCGTATATTGCGGCGCGAAGGAGGAATGGTTCCAGCCGACGCACCAGTTGGTGCTGCCGGAAGCGATGTCCGACTTCAGCTCCTTGTCGATGTCGAAGCCGTTCTTCTTGGTCAGGATGTTGACCTTGGCGCCGGTCGCCTTCTCCCACTCGCCGATACGCGTGTAGAGCGCCTCATACTGCTGGCCGCCAATCAATTTGGCGTCGATGGTGACGCCTTCGAACTTGCCGGGCAGGTCGCCGGCGAAGGCAGTGCCCGCACCGAAAGCAAGCAGCGTTACGCCGGCCGACAGGCCGGAAATCAATCTCTTCATTGGTTCCTCCCAAAGAGCCCGCATCGACGGCCATGACATGGCCGCAGGACAGACTTCATTCATATACAAACAAAACATTTATACATCGTCAAGCCGAAAGTTCTTTCGGATGCGCGGCCGCTATGCGTATATGAAGGCTCGAATTCACTGGGGAACGACCATGGCCGAGGATGAGGATGACGACCGCTATCGGGCGCCGGCGCTGGACAAGGGGCTCGACATTCTCGAGCTGCTGGCTGGCGTCGATGGCGGCCTGACACAGGCGGAAATCGCCAAGAAACTCGATCGCAGCCCCAATGAGTTCTACCGCATGCTGGATCGCCTAGTGCGGCGAGGCTATGTCACGCGCCCGGACGGCGATCGCTATTCGCTGACGCTCAAACTGTTTGGGCTGGCGCAACTGCATGCGCCGGTGCGCCGACTGGTTTCCTACGCGACCCCGTTGATGCGCGAACTTGCCGAAACCTCGCAGCAGGCGAACCAGCTCGTCGTCTTCGACCGTGGTTCGGCGGTGGTGATCGCGCAGCAGGAAGCCCCGGACTACTGGGGTATCTCCATTCGCGTCGGTTCGCACATCAGCCTGTTCGACACCGGTTCGGGGCATGTGCTGCTCGCCTTCCGCTCGCCGGAAGAGCGGCAGATGATGATCTCCGAGCACATGCGCAGCACCGACAAGCCCGCCCAGTCGCCGGAGTTCTTCACCCGCCTCGACCAGATCCGCGATCGTGGCTACGAGATGATGGCTTCGCTGCAGACAGCCGGCGTTTTCAACCTGTCGGCACCCGTATTGGGATCGGACGGCAAGGCGATCGCGGCACTTTCGGTCCCCTACATAACCCTGGTCAATTCGCCCCAGTCGCCCGACATCACCCGCACGATCGGACTGCTGCAGGTTGCGGCGGAAAAACTCTCGCACCTCGCCGGGTCAGCCGTGAAGCAAGGCAAGTGAATTCTTATTTGAATGAATGATTTCTCCGTGAGATGATCCGAAATCGCCACGGAGGAACGCGCCGCCATGATCTTCGATACCCATCTGCACCTCATCGACCTGTCGGCACTGCGCTACCCCTGGCTCGGCGGCGCACCCGCGCTGAACCGCGATTTCTCCCATGAGGAATATGCAATCCAGGCCCGCCGCGCAGGCATAGAGGGCGCATTGCATATGGAGGTCGATGTCGATCCGGCCGACATCGAGGCCGAAACCAGCCATGTGAAAGCGCAGTCACGACAGAAGGGCAGTCTGCTGCGCGGGGTTATCGCCTCCTGCCGTCCGGAAGATGTGGACTTTGCCGCTTATCTCGAGCGTCAGCGGGCCGATGCCTTCGTCAAGGGTTTTCGCCGCGTGCTTCACGTCATGCCGGACGCGCTTTCGGAGGGTGCGCTGTTTCGTGAAAACATCAAGCGGATTGCCGGCACCGGCCTGAGCTTCGATCTCGTCGTCCTGCCGCACCAGATACCCAAGGCGATCGCGCTTGCCGATCTCACGCCCGACGTCCAGTTCGTCCTCGACCATTGCGGCGTGCCGAATATCAAGGGCGGCGCGGAGCATCCATGGCGCGAGCATATGGCGGAGATCGCACGGCGACCCAATGTCGTCGCCAAGATTTCCGGCGTGGTCGCCTATGCGGATGCAGGGTCATGGACCGTCGACGCCTTGCGCCCCTATGTCGAACACACCATCAAATGCTTCGGCTGGGACCGCGTCGTTTGGGGCAGCGACTGGCCGGTCTGCACGCTTGGCGGCGGCCTCGCGACCTGGGTGGCGGCCACCCACGCGTTGATCGGCGGCGCAAGCCCGGATGAACGCACAATGCTTCTGTCCGCCAACGCCAAGCGGCTGTGGAGCCTCTAGAACGGCCAAACCGCGCTGGGGCTCAGATCGTCGCCGACACGTGGCGCTCGCGGCCATAGAGCGACACCAGCAGCACGATGACGAAGCCAAGGGCCGCCTGCACCGTCGAGGGCTGGAAGCCGAGCCCGATCAGCAGTGTGTTGATCTCCGTCAGCACCAGCACGCCGGCGATGGTGCCGAAATAATTGCCACGGCCGCCGACGAGGGCGGCACCACCGACCACCACCGCGGCGATCGTCTGGAACAGATAGGGCTGGCCGACATCGCCATAGGCCGAGCCGGTGAAGCCGAGCAGCAGCACCCCGGCCACGGCGGCGAAGAAAGCGCTCGCGGCATAGGTTATCGTCCACATGCGCACGGGGTCGATCAGCGCTAGGGGGGCTGCCTCCGGGTTGCTGCCGACGGCATAGAGGCGGCGTCCATAGGGCGTGCGCGCGAGCACGACGGTTACCAGCAACGCCAGCACCGCTACGCATGGCACCACCGCCGGCACCGGCAGCGGTCCGATCGATCCGCCAATTGAAACGAAGTTGGAAACCGCCTCGGGCGCCGATCCGGATGGAAAGCCTCCCGTCCACAACAGGACGGCGCCCTGCACGATCATGCCGATGCCGAGCGTGACGATCAGCGGGTGGATGTTCAGCCCGCGCGAGATCAGCCCATTCAGCGCGCCGATCAGGATGGCGAGCACACCGACGATAAGGCAGACGACAGCGAAGTTCATGCCGTTGCCATAGAGTTGCGCGGCAACGACATTGGCAAAGCCGATGACGAAGGGGATCGACAGGTCGATGCCGCCGAGGATGACGACGAGCGTCTGGCCGATCGATGCCACCGCCAGCAGCGAGGCGATGACCAGCAACGCGCGGATCGCGAACGGCGCGGAATAGCCGGGGATCAGCAACGTGCCGGCAATCTGCAAGGCAACAGCGACGGCAAAGGCGCCGGCGACGCGGGCATTGGTGGACTGGAACCAGGTCTGGGCCATGTCTGTCAGCCTTTCCGTCCGGAGAGCCGTTCCTGCAGCGCCGTCATGATGACGGCCACGACGAGGATGACGCCATAGGCAATCTGCAGCACATAGGTTGAGACGTTGAAAGCGGTCAGCACGCTCTGCAGCAGGAAGATGTCGATGGCGCCGATCGCGGCGCCCAGAAGTCCGCCGCGCCCGCCGGCAAGGCTGACGCCGCCAAGCGCCACGGCGGCGATGGCGATCAGCGTGTAGGTCGGTCCGATGTTGGGATCGGCCGAGCCGATCAGCGCCGTGAGCATCAGGCCCGCGCAAGCGGCGAGCATGCCGGTCATGACATAGGCGATGAAACGGACCTTGGTGACGGGAACGCCGGCCGTATAGGCGGCGCGATCGTCACTGCCGACGGCCATCAGTTGGTCGTAGTAGGGGGTCTGCCGCACCAGCCACCAGAACAGGAAGATCAGCGCCAGCGGCACAGCCGACCAAGGGCCTGCCATCGCCTTCAGCCATGCCGGGGCTGGGCCGATCGGTGCCGGCAGGATGGTCAGCGTTATGCCGGCAAGGATCAGGTAGGTGCCCAGTGTCGCGACGATCGGCTGGATGCGCACGACGGTGGCCAGGAAGCCGTTGGCGGCCCCGACCAACGCACCGATCAGCAGCGCCGCCGGCACGATGATCAACGGCGAAGAGACGCCTAGCGTCAGGAACAGCATCTGGATGACGATCGCGTTGACGAAACCCATCAGCGGTCCGACGGAAATGTCGCCGCCGCGTCCGGCGAGGATGACGGGAGCCGAGGCAACAGCCGCGCCGATCAGCGGCGCGGCAAGACCGATCAGCGTGCCCCAGGCTGAAGGGTGGAAACGGGCCGGGTTGAGCAGCAGATTGACCGCCGCCAGAATGACCAGCAGCACGACCGCGAAACCCGCGCCGCGCAATTTGCGCCAGGAGCCCATCATGCCGCGCGTCCGAACATGGCGGCGATCACGGCGTTGCTGTTCATCTGCTCTCCGGTGATTTCAGCCGCCACCTGCTGTTCACGGAAAACCAGGACGCGATGGCACAGCAGCAGGATTTCCTCGATCTCGCTCGACAGGATGACCAGCGACATGCCGTCGGCGGCCAGCCCCCGGAATACGTCGTAAAGGATATGCCGCGTCGCCACGTCGACGCCGCGCGTCGGGTCGTTGAGCAGCAGGAAAGCCGGCTCCAGCGCCAGCGCCCGGGCCAACAGAACCTTCTGCTGGTTGCCGCCTGAAAGCGTGGTGATCGCGGCGTCCGGCCGTGGCGCGACGATGGAGAGCTTTTCGCGATACGCTTCATAGCGCTGCCGGCGCCGTGAAAAATTCAGCAAGCCGAAACGCATGTCACGCGACAGCGTCGAGACGGCGAAATTGTCCAGCACCGACTGGGTCGGAAAGATGCCGGTGGCGCGCCGGTCGCGCGGCAAATAGGCAATGCCGCTGGCGACCGCTTTGCGAAAACTGGTGACGGCGCGCGACCCTCCCGGCGTGTCGATGATCACATCGCCACTGGCAGGTTTCTCCAGGCCAGCCAGCGCTTTCAGGAACCGCTCCTGTCCATGGCCGTCGAGACCGGCAAGGCCGACGATCTCGCCGGGTGCCATCGTCTGTGTCACGGGGGCGGCGCCGGGCGCGATGACCAGGCCGCGCACCGAAAGGGCGGTCAGCTCAGCCATGCGTGAGCTCCGCCGCGGTGCGCGGCGCCATCGCCTTGAGCAACTCGGAAGCGGTGGACGCGCCGCGCTCTTCCGTTGCCACCACATTGCCGCCGCGCAGTACGGAAATCCGGTCTGAAAGCGCCATCACCTCGTCCATGCGATGGGTGATGAACAGGATCAGGCAGCCTTCCGAGGCAAGCTTGCGCATCATGGCGAAAACCGCCTCGCGGTCAGCAAAGTCGAGCGCGGCCGTCACCTCGTCGAGAATGAGAATGCGTGGAGTGCGAACCACCGCGCGGGCAAGAACAACCAGTTGCTGGACCGCAAGCGGCAATTGTCCGGCCGGATAATCAAGCGGGATCTCGGTCACCGCGAACTGTTTCAGTACGGCTTGCGCGCGCTGCTTTCGCTCGCCTCGGGGCACCGCGCGTTTGAGCAGGCCATCGAGCCCAAGCAGGATGTTGTCGGTGACTGAGCGGTCGGGTGCGATCAGCACTTCCTGGAATACTGTGGCAAACCCGGCTGCCTGGAAGGCAGCCGGTCCAAAGCCGGAAAAGGGCGTTCCATCGAGCCGGATGGCACCGCCGTCCGGCTGAACGATCCCGGAAAGCAGCTTGACAAGAGTGCTCTTGCCCGAGCCGTTCTCGCCGAGGATGGTGTGGATCGTACCGGCGCGAAACGCGATCGAGGCATTCGCCAGCGCAACCGTTTCGCCATAGCGTTTCGAGACATCCTGGACTTCCAGCATGGCGGGTTCCTGATGAGGAAGGCCGGCGCCGCGCGTGCGGCGCCGGCCTTCAAGATATTACTTGGCGCAGGCGTCCGGCACCTTCGAATAATCCCAGCCCTGGGTCGGCGCCGGATTGGCGAAATAGGCGTTCAGCCATTCCTCCGGCATCGGGTCCTTTGGCGGGACCGGGAAGATCGAAACCGCGTCCGGCGTCATGCAGTCCTTGTACCAGGCGCCAAGGTCCGCGCTGTGAACCGGCGGGATAGGGATCAGCAGCGTGTTCAGCTTGGGCTTCTGGCCATCGAGCATGCGCACGCCGATGCGAAACAGCGTCTCTGCGGTCCAGTGCGGCAGCACCGCATGGCCTTCGAAGCGGTACTTCTCGGGATTGGCCTTCCAGTAGCCCAGCGCATCGCCGGTGATCGAACCGGTGATCAGCGGAGCAGGCCTTCCGGCCTGCGCGAACGCTTCCGCGACGACGCGGCTTTCGCTGCCTGTCGTCCACACCGCATCGATCGGCGCCGGATTGGTGGCGATCGCCTGCAGCACCACGGTCTTGGTGACGTTTGCCGTCCAGTTGCCGTTGACGTTGCGCGCGATCTTCAGCTTGGGATTTTCGGCCAGCGCCTTGTCGGCGCCCTGCCGTTCCTGCACCACGATCGGGTGACCGGCAATGCCCTCGACCAAAAGGATGCTGGCGCCGTTCGGGTCGGCCTTGCCGATCGCCGTCATCATGTCATAGCCCCAGCGCGCATAGTTGGAATCGACATTGATGGCGTTCGGGCTGGTGACCGATCCGGCGGCGGTCAGGAAGGGAATGCCGGCCTTGGCGGCGGCATCGATGGCGTCATCCAGTGCTGTCGCCGAGCCGGGGATCGAGGTGATGATCGAGCACTTCTTGTCGATGAAGGCGCGGATCTGGTTGATCTGCTGGCTGGCGTCGTTGTTGGAATCCGACACTTCGAAACTGGACACGGTGCCGTCGGCGATCAGTCCGTCGACAAGCCGCTTCAGTTCCTTGGTTACAGTGACCCGCCAAGGATTGCCCTGGTAGGATTCTGAATGGCACCATTTCCACGGCTTCGGCGGCGGCGTGAAATTGTCCCAGGCCGAGGGCAGGATTTTCTGCGGCGCGCCGTCATACTGCGCCTTCAGTTCAGTCGGCAGTCCCGCGATCACGCCCTGCACATCCTCGGCATAGGCAACGGTTGCGGTCGATACAAAGGCGGTTGCGGCCAGAAGGCCGCGGATCATGTTTTTCATTGTTCTCCTCCGTTCTAGTTGTTTCAGGCTCCTCCACCGGCAGCGCCGGACACCCGCGCCGGGAAACTGTCCCGAAACAGGCGATTGAGATCGGCAATGACGGGAGCGGCGGCGTGCCGCTCGACCAGGCCGAGATTGATACGATCGGACGCGTTCTGCTGGAACGCCATGTAGCCATCGTGACGTGGCCTGACCCATGCGCCGTCGAGCGTGGCGCGCGTCGCCTTGTAGAAATTGCCGGTCGCTGCATTGACCGCTTGGTCTTCCCAGGCTGAAGCGTGGCCGGGCTGGCCGCCCGCTGCAGCATAGGGGCCGCGCTGCACGTCGTCGCTGGCGATCCAGTAGGCGAAGTCGATCGCCGCATGCTTCGCCCCTGAAAAGGCCGAGACGGCAATGCCGGTGCCACCCAGCGCCGAGCCGACGGGGCCCGCATCGCGGGCGGCCGGGATATTCGCGAAGGCGAGGGGGGCAGGCCGGAAACCGGCGATGGCGTAGGAAACATAGCCATAGATCAGTGGCGCGCACAATGTTCGCGAGCCGGACGCGGCCATATCCTCGGAAACGGCGATCGGGTCCATGCCAAGGCAGGCCGGGTCAATGACATCGGCGATCTCTCGCATCATCTCGAAAACCTGCTTGCCGGTCGCGAGGTCGATGAGGTCGCGGGACGCATCGGTCGCACACGGCTTCCCGAGATTGCCGGCCAGCGTGTAGAGCGTCATCAGCGAATGCGGCGGCCTGAGCGGCAACAGGACATGTCCTCGCCGCGCCAGGTCGAGCACCTCGGACCAGCGCGTTGGCGCCGCATCGAGCCAATCCGGTCGCCACGCCTGCACCTGGCTGGCCGCGTCGATCGGAAATGCCCATTGGTGACCTTGCCATGTGTAGCTCGGATAGGACTGGCCAAGGCTGCCGTCCTTGAGCGCCGCGCGGTCCGCTTCCCGGCCGGAAACATCAAGTGGCGCCAGGCAATGCTCGGCGGTGATCTGGCCGACATGCGGATGGTCGATGACGATCAAATCGTAGGCGCGCGCCAGTTCCTCGACGGGAAAGGATTCGAAATCCTGCAGCGAGCGCTTGTCCCATTCTATGGCAACGCCGGTCTTCTGCTCCCACAGGGACGAGCAGGCGACCATCGGATCGTAGCCACGCGGGTGGCTCCAGGTCATGCCCTTGAGGGTGCGCACGCTCACAGACCGAATTCCTCGCGTATCCTCGCACTGTGCTCGCCAATGCGCGGCGCTGCCCGGTCCACCTTCGCACGGACGCCGTCGACCCTGAGCGGCGAACTGGTGGTGAGGATCGATACGTTGTCCTCGCGCGTCACCGTCTGCAGCATGTCCAGCGACTGGAACCCTTCGCTTGCCAGCATTTCCGGCCAGGTCAGCACCTTGGCGCACCAGATGTCGGCGGGCTCTAGGATGGCCAGCCATTCGTCGATCGTCTTGGTGGCGATCCTCTTGGCGATGATCGCCTTGATGTCATCGCGCGCGGTGAACCACGAAGCCGGTCTGTCGCGATAGGGCGCCAATTCGCTAAGCGACAGCAGATCGGCAAGCTTGGGGATCGGCGTCATGGCGATGGCGAGGTAACCGTCCTTGGCCGGATAGACGCCATAGGGTGCCGACAGATAGGCATGCGCGCTGCGGAAGTTGGATCGCCTGGGCAAGCGGCGGCCATCGTTGAGATGGGTGGTCAGTACCTCGAACTGGAAGTCGACCAGCGCTTCGAGCAGGCTGGTTTCGATATGGCTGCCCTGGCCGGTGATGCCGCGCCGCACAAGTGCTGCCAGGATGCCTTGCGCGCAGGCGGCACCAGCCAGCATGTCACCGATGGCAAGGCCGAACGGCACCGGACCCTGGTCCTCGTCGCCGTTCAGCCACATCACCCCGGACCGCGACTGCGCCAGCAGGTCCTGGCCGGGACGCTTGACCCACGGACCGTCCTCGCCATAGCCGCTGATGGAGGCGTAGACGAGCCGCGGATTGATCTTGCGGACAGCCTCGTAGTCGAGGCCCAGCCGCTCGATGACACCCGGCCTGAAATTCTGGATCAGCACATCGGCCTTGGTCAGCAACGCGCGCAGCGCCTTGAGATCGGCCTCGTTCTTGAGGTCGATGGCAAGACTCTCCTTGGCCCGGTTGATGGCATGGAAGATGGTGGAATCGCCGCCGATCTCGGTGTCGCTGAGATAGAGCCGGCGCGACAGGTCGCCGCCATCCGGCCGCTCGATCTTGATGACGCGGGCGCCGAGATCGAGCAGCCTGAGCGAGCAGTAAGGCCCGGACAGGAACTGACTCATGTCGACGACGACGAGACCGGCAAGCGGCAATTCGGCTGCTGCCGGCATCATCATTTCTCCGTCTTGCCGACGAAATCGGCGGGGTTACGGTACTTCACCGTCTGCAGATGCTCGCAATAGAGAACGAGCTCGCCTTCGCCCTTGAACACTTCGTAACTGGCGCGGATCAGCCCCATCTCCTTGTAGCGAGGCTTCTTGTCGAGGTTGGAGCGGATCGAATAGATCGTGTCACCAATGAAGACAGGCTTTATGAAGCGTAGCTTGTCGTAGCCGTAGGAAAAGGCGTTGACGCAATTGGTGGCGACGAGCCCCAGGCCGGCCGAGAACACAAAAGCGCCGGCGATCAGCCGCTTGCCGAAAATGCCTTCCGTTTCGGCAAACATCTGGTCTTGCACGTAAGGGTGGATGTCGAGCACCAGCGTGTTGAAAAGGTGGCTGTCGCCTTCCGCCATGGTGCGGCGCAGGGAGCGGATCTTCTGCCCGACCGGCCAGTCCTCATAGAACCAGTTCTCCGCGTTCCAGACGGGAAGATCGGCATGATCCTTCGGCATGTTGGCGGGATGCGTCGAGGCAACGCCGACGGTAGGCGCGAAATCGCTCATGGCCGGCTCCGCCACTCTTGCGCGAGGCGCAGCCCAGCGGTCCGGACACGCATGAAAGCGTCTAAATACACGACGTCTCCTCCCGTCAATCTTCTTTTGTAAATAGTATTTTCACATATGGGGTTGCGTTGCAAGCGAGTCTCGGCGAAATTTTGGCCGTTCCGGGCGCCCATGCGCCAACGGAACAGGGGAGGAAATCATGCAGAATGCTTGTCTGGTCTTCGTCGGCAGCCTGAACCGCGAAGCACCGTATTTTCAGGGCGCGCGCGGCGTTGGTCTTGGCGTCTACAGCTTTGATGAAGCGACGCTGGAAACGCGAAAGCTGGCCGAGACCAATGACGTCGACAACCCGACATTCCTGTCGGTGACGCCGGACGGCTCGCGCATCTATGCCAATTCGGAAGTGTTCACCTGGCGCGAGGGAACCGTATCGGCCTATGGCTTCGATCGGGCCTCGGGCGCGCTGAGCTATCTGAACAAGCAGCCGTCGCTTGGCAGCATCACCGCCCACAACACGATCACCCGCGACGGGACGAAACTGCTGGTCGCCAATTACGGCATGGGGGAGGGCGGCCCGGACCGTGCCGTGGCGGTCTATGGTTTCGAGCAGAACGGCGCGTTGTCGGCGCCGCTGGCGAGCGTTTCGCATACCGGCACCGGCCCGAATGCGGCGCGGCAGGAACGCTCGCATGCCCACAGCGTGACGGAGACGGTGGCCGGCGGCGTGGCCATTGTCGCCGATCTCGGCATCGACAGGCTGGTGTCCTACCGGATCGAAGCTGACGGCACGCTCACGAAATTGGCCGAATCCGCCTTGCCGCCAGGTGCCGGGCCACGTCATCTGGCCTTGCACCCGAATGGGCGCTTTGTCCTTGTCATGAACGAGCTGGACTCGACCATCGTGTCGATGGCGCTGGACGAAGCCACGGGCAAGCTGTCGTTGATCGATGCCAAGCCGGCGGTGCCCGCCGAGGCGCGCGACAGCAACCACTGCGCCGACATCCAGATTTCGCCGGATGGTCGTTTCGTCTACGGCTCCAACCGCGGCCACGACAGCATCGTCATCATGGCCGTCGACCAAGAGACCGGCGCGTTGAGCCTGGTGGGCTATGTTCCCTGCGGCGGCGCCACGCCGCGCAACCTGGCCCTGACGCCTTCAGGCGGCCACCTTTTCTCGGCCAACCAAAACGCCGACCGCATCTCGATTTTCGAGCGCGATGCCGGCAGCGGCCGGTTGACCGACACCGGACGCTCGATCTGGATCGGCACGCCGATGTGCGTGAAGATCGTGCGCTGATCGGACGCGATGCTCTCGATGCCGACGTCATCGTCGCAAGTGCCGCCTTCGAACGGATTTCGGCCATGGGCAAACACCTGTCGAATCTGTCACAAGACGGTCGCGGTCGCGGTCGCGGCCGCAAGGAGCAATGGCGCGAACGGGGCCACGAATGGATTTGTCTTTTGATCTAGGTCGAGGTGCTGCCTCTCTCGGACATCGTTTTCTGATCGGCTTGCAGCCGGGACATGTGCTCGGCGACCACGACAAGCGGTTGCTGTCGTTGCTCAAGCCGGCCGGAGTTGTCTTCTTCCGTGCCAATTTCCTCGCCGACGCGCCCTATGACGATTGGCTGGCAACGCATCGCAAGCTCATGGTCGATATCCGCGAACATATCGGACGCGAAGAGGTCCTGTTCTGCATCGATCACGAGGGCGGTGGCGTGTTGAGGCCGCCGGCGCCGATCACGCCCTTCGCCTATGCAAGGCGCTGGAAGGAACAGGCCGCCGATGTCGGCCGGGCGATGGGGATAGAGCTGGCTTCGCTCGGCTTCAACGTCAACTTTGCTCCAGTGCTCGACGTCAATTCCAATGCCGACAATCCGGTCATCGGCCAGCGCGCTTTCGGCGCGACGCCATCGGACGTGACCGCCGCGGCGCGGCCATTCCTGCAGGCGATGCAGGCCGAGGGCGTTCTCGGCTGCCCAAAACACTTCCCCGGCCACGGCGACACCAGCGTCGATTCGCATTACGGCCTTCCCGTAGTCGACATCGATGCAGCGACCTTCCGCAACCGGGAACTGGCGCCGTTCCGTGATATGGCGGACGCCGAGGCGCGCATGATCATGACCGCCCACATCGTCTTTCCCCACATCGATCCCGGCACGCCGGCGACGATGTCGAAGGTCATGCTGCAGGACATCCTGCGCGGCGAACTCGGCTTCAAGGGCGTGGTTGTGTCCGACGATCTCGGCATGGCGGCGATCTCGTCGATGCTCGACCGACCGGAAACGTCGATCAAGCTCGCCAATGCCGGCTGCGACCTGCTTTGCATGTGCGCCTATTGGGCCGACACCTCGCTGATCCTGCGCATGACCGATCACATCCTGGCCGGCGTGCGCGACGGCTCTGTCGCCGAGGCGACGCTGGCCCGGTCGCACCAGCGCATCGCCGATTTGCTGTCGTCCGCGCCACGGCATGCCGTGCGGCGCCTGCCCGACGACGCCTTCGCCCGGCACTGCACCCTGGCGCCCTTGCGCGACAACAGCCCGCGCAAGGTTTCCGAAGGCGGCGCCGCGACGGTGTAGGCTACTTGCTACTTCGCATGAGCCTCGGCCAGTAGGGCCATCGTGGGTGGGCCCACGGAGCCTCTTTCGATGATCCCGGTCGGCAGAATAAGCCTTTCCGGCGGCCGTGTTTCGCCCTTCAGCCGACGAATGAGCAATTCGGCGACGCTTTTTCCAAGCGCATAGACGGGCTGGTCGACGACGGTGATGGGCGGGGTGGTGACGCTTGTCCAATCCGCATCATGGAAGGTGATCAGCGAAATATCCTCTGGAACCCGCAGGCCGCGCTGGCGGATCACCCTGAAGATCTCCAGCGCTATGACACTGTCGGAGGCAAGGATCGCCGTCGGCCGATCGGGCCCGGACAGCAGCTTGTCGGCGACCCCTCGCGTTTCGTCGGGGCTTGTCGCACCGAGCCGAACATAACGTTCTGGCCGATCAATTCCGGCCTCTCGGCACACGGTGAGGAAACCGTCGATACGCTCGCGAACCGACGAGGTGTAGATCTGTCCGAGATCGCGGTATTCATGCCCCTCGGCGTCGACCGCGGTAATATAGGAGATGTTGCGGTGGCCGGCGTCGGCAAGGATGCGGGTCGCCCGCATGGCGATACCGCGATCGTCGACCGTGACCGTATCGACATCCAGATCGGGCAGCGCCCGGTCAAGCAGGGCAAGCGGCCGGCCTGAACGATGGATGTCGCGCAGATGCGAGATGTCCCGCGATTCCGACGGCGTGACGATCAGCCCATCGACGCGCTTGCCGATCAATAGCCTCACAGCTGCCTTCTCAACCTCAATCCGCTCGCCGGAGTTGGCCAGAATGACGTTGAATCCGGCGGCCCTTGCCGCATCGCTGATGCCGCGCACCGCGAGGCTGAAGAACGGGTTCTCGATGTCGCCGACAACCACGCCGATGATGCCGGACCTGCCGGTCGTCATGCTGCGGGCCAACTCGTTCGGACGGTAGTCCAGCGTCTTGGCGGCTGCCATGACGTCGACGCGGATCGTGTCGCTGACGACGCCGTATCCGCCAAGTACGCGCGCGGCGGTCGCTTTCGACACGTTTGCCGCGCGGGCGACGTCGCTGACAGTTATCGACCGGGTTTTGGGCACGGTTCTTTTCATCGGATGAACGACTACAAGAGTTGTTGACGGAAGGTCAATCTGGCGATAACGATTATCAAAGAGACCGGTCTCACGCAATAAGAGACCGGTCTCTTTCGAAAAAATGAAGAGCCAGGAGACGTGATGGCAGCTTGCGGCGTAAGCCGCTGCCGCAGCAGCGGACGATGTAAGGCGTGAAATTACGGGCTTAACGTAAATGCCAAGAAGAACAGACCTTCAGAGTGGAGAGAAGACATGAGCAAGATTGGAATTCTCAAGTCGTTGATGTCGCCGATACAGGCCGGCGCAATGGCCCTTATGGTTGTGTGCATTGGAGCAGGTTTGGTTTCGCGGGC
Source organism: Mesorhizobium sp. PAMC28654 (assembly GCF_020616515.1). GTDB lineage: Bacteria > Pseudomonadota > Alphaproteobacteria > Rhizobiales > Rhizobiaceae > Mesorhizobium. The sequence goes on along the minus strand of NZ_CP085135.1, from coordinate 2,487,730 downwards.
TGTCGCCGCGGATGACAATCCCTATGGCCTTATCGATGCGAAGGTCATCAGCGTCGGTACCATGGGAGACGCCAAACCCTACGCTTTCACCCAGGCGGACGGCACGTTCACGGGGTTCGACATTGAATTCTTCCGCAATGTCGCAAGCCGCCTCGGATTCAAGCCGGATCAGGTGATCTTCACCGGTCAGGAATTCTCGGCGCTGATGCCTTCGGTTGCCAATGAGCGCTTCGACGTGGCGGTCGCGGCGATCGGCACGACGGAAGCGCGCAAGAAGACGGTCGATTTTTCCGACGGCTATCTCGCGGGCTACCTGTCGGTGCTTACCGCCGACAAGGCCATAACTTCCGCGGACGGGCTCAAGGGCAAGCGACTTGGCGTCGTGCAAGGTACGCTGCAGGAAATCTATGCGGCGAAGAATTTTGTCGGGACGGATCTCGTCAAATTTCCCGACAACAACTCTGCTGTTTCGGCGCTCAACAACGGAACCGTCGACGCCCATTTCCTCGACTACGAGGCCGCCAAGCAATATGGCGAGCGCTATCCGGGGCTGACGATAGCGGTCAATATTCCTTCCTTCGACGCGCCCGCCGGCTTCGTCGTGCGCAAGGGCAACGACAAGCTTCGCAATGCGCTGAACACTGCCCTGCACGCGGCCATGCAGGACGGCACCTGGAAGACGCTTTATGAGAAATGGTTCCCCGGCTCGCCGATGCCCGACGAATATCTCCCCAAGAAGTGACCGCGCCAGCCGCCGGCCGTGATGGCCGGCGGCTGAAAGACATTCTGTCGCGCCTGACTTTCGGACGGCGCGCATAGCGCTATGGAAAAGGGGATCAAATGAACTGGCTTGAAAACCTGCGCCGCAGTTTCCTCGACTGGCAGGCCATGGCTGACGTGCTGCCAAGCATGATCACCATCGGATTGAAGAACACCTTGATCCTCGCCGCCACGTCCACGGTGCTCGGCGTTATCCTCGGCGTGATCCTCGCGGTCATGGGCATCTCGCAATCGCGCTGGCTGCGCATTCCGGCCCGGGTCTATACCGATGTTTTCCGTGGCCTTCCGGCGATCGTCACGATTCTGCTGATCGGCCAGGGCTTCGCCCGCATCGGTCGTGAAATCTTCGGGCCTTCGCCCTATCCGCTCGGCATCCTCGCCCTCAGCCTGATCGCCGGCGCCTATATCGGCGAAATCTTCCGCTCAGGCATCCAGAGCGTCGAGCGCGGGCAGATGGAAGCCTGCAAGGCGCTCAGCATGAGCTACGGGCAGGGCATGCGCCTGATCGTTATCCCGCAAGGCATCCGCCGCGTCCTGCCGGCTCTGGTCAATCAGTTCATCGGCAACGTCAAGGATTCGAGCCTCGTCTATTTCCTCGGCCTGCTCGCCTCGGAGCGCGAGATTTTCCGTGTCGCTCAGGACCAGGCGGTGGTCACCGGAAACCTCTCGCCATTGCTTCTGGCTGGTGTGTTCTATCTCGTCATCACCGTGCCGTTGACCCACGTGGTCAATTATATCGACAACTCGCTGCGGGTCGGCAAGCAAAAGGCCGGTCTCGTCACCAGCGGTCTTGCCGAGGTGAGCGAACTGGAAGGCGCCATCAGCGGTCCACCTTCGGAGACCAGCCCGCAAGGCAACTCGGCGCTTCCCCGGTTCAAGGGCGGCAGTCTCGCCGTCAGCAATCTCGACATGGCCTATGGCGACCTCGATGTCCTGAAGGGCGTCAGCCTGATAGTCAAACCCGGCACCGTCACCTGCGTCATCGGTCCGTCAGGTTCGGGCAAATCGACCCTGTTGCGATGTCTGAACCGCCTGGTCGAGCCCAAGGGTGGCGACGTGTTGCTCGATGGTGCGAGCATCCTGGCGATGAAGCCTGAAAAGCTGCGCCGGCGTGTCGGCATGGTGTTCCAGCAGTTCAACCTGTTTCCCGACCATACGGCCCTGGAAAATGTCATGCTGTCGCTGACCAAGGTAAAGGGCCTTCCGGTGCGGGAGGCCGAGCGCATCGCCGAGGCGCGCCTTGCCGATGTCGGGCTAGCTGCCCGCAAACACCATCGTCCCGGCAGCCTGTCCGGTGGCCAGCAGCAGCGTGTGGCAATCGCCCGCGCGCTTGCAATGGACCCGGAAGTCATCCTGTTCGACGAGGTGACCAGCGCTCTCGATCCCGAACTGGTGAAGGGTGTCCTCAACCTGATGGCGGACCTTGGTCGGCGCGGCATGACGATGGTCGTCGTCACCCACGAAATGGGCTTTGCCCGCAAGGTCGCAGATCAGGTCATCTTCATGGATGAAGGCCGCGTCATCGAGGCCGGCACGCCCGCTGCGATCTTCGACACTCCCAAAAGCGCACGTCTGAAGCACTTCCTTGCCGAGGTTCTTTGATCCGCGCGATCGCTCGGCCCCGAGATGCTTAGACACGCCTTCGCCCGGCCGCTCAATCCATCCTCTACACAGTGAAAGAATATTCCATGGCTACATTACATCCGGTCTCAAAGGTCGTCGTTGTCGGGGGCGGCATTTTCGGTGTGTCCTCGGCCGTTCATCTTGCAAGGCTCGGCATCGAGGCCGTCCTGGTCAATGATGGACCGCTGGCCAAGGGGGCGTCCGGCCGCTCGCTCGCCTGGCTCAATTCCGCGCGCAAGCGGTCGGCTGAATATCATCGCCTGCGCATGATCGGCATCGACCGCTATCGGACGCTGTCGGCGAGATATCCGGATGCTGCCTGGCTGCGTTTCGACGGTGGCCTGACATGGGATGCGGACAACGCCTCGAACGAGATAGCTGAAGTCTTCGCCCATGAAAAAGCTCTCGGCTATGACGCGCGGCATCTGTCCGCTGACGCTATCGCGTCCGTCACGCCGGGCATCGACGCAAGCGCTGTCACACCTCAGGGCGCGATCTTCAACCCGGGTGAAGGCTGGGTCGACCTGCCGTCGCTGATCAAGATATTGATTGCGGAATTCGTCGAGCGTGGCGGGCGGCTGGTGACCGATGCCGGAAGCGCTGCGGTCACGGTCGTCGACGGTCGTGCCACCGGCGTCACCACGACAAGCGGCGTCAGCTTCGCCGCCGATGCGGTACTGTTGGCTACCGGCGGTGATGTGCCGCGAATGGTTGCGGACGCGGGCAAGCATATCGCCGACGGGACACCGATCGCGCTGCTGGTCAGGACCAAGCCGGTCAACTTGCCCCTTCGGGCAGTGCTCAATACGCCGCGCATCGCCATCCGCCCGACGCCGGACGGAGCCCTCGCACTCGATTCCGCCTGGTCGGAAGAAGAGGTGGTCGTCAATTCCGACTGCACTTATGGCGTGAAGGATGCGACCGTTCAGGGGCTTCTCGCCGAAGCCTCGAAGGTTCTCGAGGGCCATCCGAAGCTGGAATTGGAAAGCTACGGTGTCGGCCCCAAGCCGATTCCCGGGGACGGCGAGCCGGTCTTCGGCCAGTTGAAGGACATCAAGGGATATTACGTCGCGTTCAGCCATAGCGGCGCGACGCTTGGCCTGGTCGCCGGCGAATTGCTCGCCGGCGAAATTGCAACCGGAAGCGAGCACCCACTCCTTGCAAACTTTCGGCCAGCTCGGTTCTCTCGGTAATCGTTTCAGAACAATGAGGAACGGAACGCTTCCATGGTTCGGCTGCCGCGCCGAACCATGGGCTGCTTTATTTCGAACGCGAAGCGCTCTATGCAGCCAACATCAGCGCGTGGATGCTCGCCGAGGTGTCTCGGTGAAGGCATTCACATGCTGTCTTACCCAGTTTTCGATGGAGCTTGGGCAAAAACCTTCGAGCCCCAACTGGGGGACATAGGTCGGGGCGAGTATGGCGTCGGCTTCATCCTTGTGGTTCTGAAAGAAGCGGAACTTGGATCCCACGCGTTCTCCCACCCCAGCACCCATGGCAGCGTCAACCTCTCGTTCGAAATCGAAGAGGGATTCGCTGCGATAGATGACTTTCCACCCCAGGCCGGCCGACAGCGCCGCAGTAAGCTCGGCGCCATTCACGCTGTCTGGTCCTGAGATGAGGTGATCGCCCCAAAAAGCCTTGTTCTCGATCAGCGTCATCGCGGCCGCCGCGCAATCGTCCGCCGAAGTCCAGGCGATCCGCTGCGAAACATCGATCGGAACCTGGAACACACCATCAGCGACTTCCTGCCGAACGCCGGGCTTGAGCAGGTTGTCGAGATACATGGTGGGACGGACGATTGCGTGAGGAAGTCCGGACGACCGGACCATCGCCTCGATCACGCCATTGGCGATGAAGCTTGGTTCATCACAGGGTGCGGCGCGGCTGGCGCTGGCGAGTTTCAGGACCACCATTTTGACCTGTACGTTCCTCGCCGCCGCCAGGGCGTTGGCGGCAAAGCCGCGGATCATCTCGAGCGGCCCGATCGGCATCTGGAGCACGATTTCGGTCACGCCGGCGTGGGCCGCATCGAGTGACGACGGATCGGCCAGGTCGCCATGGGCGAGATCGATCCCCGCTTTTGCAAGGTCGTCGCCTCCTGCTCGATCTCGAACCAGGGCGGTGACCGCGAAGCCACGCCTTGCCGCTTCGCGCGCGACCGCGCCGCCCTGGACGCCATTGGCAAGGTAAACAAGGACACGTTGTTTCAGATTTGACATGCTCTGCTCCAGTTGAATCGGGTCCAGGAGCATCATCACCATGATATCAGCCCAACAGACCCGGTGGCGCGTCTGCGCCGGGACTGTCGAGGGATCTCATGCAAGGGCATGGAACAGAGCTTCACCCCAAAGGGGAAGGGCTTGGGCCTACCCAGACCAAGCCAGCCATTTTCGACGAAGGGAAAATAGGCACGTGGTGCCGAAATGTCTATGTGTCAAAAAGCGGCTACGGCGGGCTTTCCCGCTGACGCCGAAGTGCTTTCCTTCTCCTCGTTTTCACGAGGAGAAGGCGCCGGCGAGGTGATCCGCGGGAAGCGCCGTCACCGATAATCAGAGACCCGCAAACACGCTCTTCACTGCATCCGCCGTCTTGGCGACGACGATGTCGGCTTCCTCTGGCGTCAGGCAGAGCGGTGGTGCAAAGCCGAGTATGTCGCCCTGCGGCATGGCGCGGCCGATGACGCCGCTTGCGGCCAGTGCCGTAGCCACTTGCGGCCCGATCTTCTGCGAGGCGTCGAAGAACACCCGATCGTCCCTGTCGGCGACGAACTCGACCGCCGCCAGCATGCCATCGCCACGCACATCGCCGACGTTTTTGTGGCCGCCGACTGCCTTGGCGAGCTCCGCGCGGAAATAGGCGCCGGTCTCGCGGGCATTTGTCACCAGATCCATCTCGTCGATCAGTTCGAGATTGGCGACACCGGCGGCAACGCAGATCGGATGCGCCGAATAGGTCCAGCCATGGCCTAGCGAGCCGAGCTTGTCGGAACCCTCAACCAGCACCTGCCACATCTTGTCGGCGACGATGACACCCGACAGCGGCGCATAGGCCGAGGTCAGGCCCTTGGCGATGGTGATCAGGTCCGGCTTGATGCCGTAATGGTCGGAGCCGAACATGGTGCCCAGCCGGCCAAAGCCCGTCACCACCTCGTCGGCGACCAGCAGCACGTCATACTTCTTCAGCACCGCCTGGATCTTTTCCCAGTAGCCGGCGGGCGGCGGTACGATGCCACCGGTGCCGAGGATTGGCTCGCCGATGAAGGCGGCGACGGTTTCGGGACCCTCAGCCAGGATCATCTCCTCGAGCTTGTCGGCGCAGTGTTGCGAAAACTGTTCCTCGCTCATCGAGCGGTCGGCGCGGCGGAAATAATAGGGCGCCTCGGTGTGCAGGATCGGCGCGCGCGGCAGGTCGAACGCATTGTGGAACAGGTCGAGCCCGGTCAGTGATCCCGTCATCACGCCGGAGCCATGATAGCCGCGCCAGCGCGAGATGATCTTCTTCTTCTCCGGCCGGCCCAGCACGTTGTTGTAGTACCAGATCAGCTTGATGTTGGTTTCGTTGGCGTCGGAGCCGGAGAGGCCGAAATAGACCCTCGACATGCCCTTCGGCGCACGGTCGATGATCATCTTGGCCAGCGTGATCGACGCCTCGGTGCCGTGGCCGACATAGGCATGATAGTAGGCGAGGTTCTTGGCCTGGGCGGCGATGGCATCGGCGATCTTCTGCCGGCCATAGCCGACATTGACGCAATAGAGCCCGGCAAAGGCATCGAGGCTCTTCCTGCCATTGTTGTCCCAGACGGTGACGCCTTCACCGCCGGCCATGATGCGCGTCGGGCTCTCGCCCCGTGCATGCGTGCCCATATGGGTCGAGGGATGGAAGAAGTGGTCGCGATCCCAGGCGTTGAGTTCGTTGGACTGGTCGAGCATTTTTGACTCCTTGAGGATGGCCGGACGAACTATGAAATGTCCAGGCAGAGATACTTCAGATCGGTGAAAGCTTCGAGGCCGTGACGCGAGCCTTCGCGGCCGATGCCGGATTGCTTGACGCCGCCGAACGGGATCGGCGCGCCGGTGATCTTGACGCGGTTGATGGCGACCATGCCGTAGTCGAGCGCGCGGCCCATGCGCTGCTGGCGGGCGCCATTCTCGGTCACGACATAGGCGACGAGGCCATATTCGGTGGCATTGGCGCGGGCGATCACCTCATCCTCGCTGTCGAATGGCGTCACGGCGGCGACAGGGCCAAAGGTCTCCTCGCGCATGATAAGCGCCGCGTCCGCGACATCGGCCAGCAACGTTGGTTGATAGAATAGCGGCCCGGCCTGATGCCGCCGGCCACCGGTGAGGCAGCGTGCGCCGTGGGCGAGGGCGTCCGCAACCTGTTCCTCGACCTTGGCGACGGCGCGCTCATGCATCAGTGGGCCGATATCGGTGTCATCGGCAAGCCCATTGCCGGCCCGCAGCGCCTCGATGCGCCTGGCGAAGGCGGCGCAGAAGCGATCGTAGATCGGGTGCTGGACATAGATGCGGTTCGCGGCGAGGCAGTCCTGGCCCGACGTGGCGAACTTGGCGTCGATGGCAATGCTGACTGCCTTGTTGAGATCCGCGTCGGCGAAGACGATCAGCGGCGCGTGGCCGCCTAGTTCCATCACCAGCCGTTTCATCGTCGGCGCGCTCTGTGCGGCGATCAGCCGGCCGATCTCGGTCGAGCCGGTGAAGCTCATCGCGCGGACGCGCGGATCCCCACACATCCGCCCGACGATCGTCGCGGCCTTGCCGGTGATGACGTTGAAGACACCGGCCGGCAGACCGGCGCGTTCGCCGAGTTCGGCCAGCGCCAGCGCCGACAGCGGTGTTTCGGAGGAGGGATGCGCGACGATAGTGCAGCCGGCGGCAAGAGCAGCTGCTGTCTTCCGGGTCAGCATGGCCGACGGAAAATTCCACGGCGTGACGACACCGACGACACCGAGCGGTTCACGTCGCACCATCATTTCCGCGTTCGGCAAATGGCTGGTTACACTCTCGGCGTTCAAACGTTTGGCTTCCTCGGCGTACCATTCGACAAACGAGGCGGCGTAGTCGATCTCGCCGAGTGACTCCTTCAGGGTCTTGCCCTGCTCCAGGGTCATCAGCAGAGCGAGGTCGTCTTTCGCGGCGATGATCAGCTCGAACCATTTTCGCAAGATCCTCGAACGCTCCTGCGGCAGCAGCGACCGCCAGGCGGGAAAGGCGCTCGCGGCGGCATCGATCGCTTTTGTCGTCTGTCTGTTGTCGAGCGCGGCGACGAAAGCGACGGTGGCGCCGGTGGCCGGATCTGTGACCTCGAAACTTTCGGCCGCCTCGCTCGCCGTCCAATGGCCGTCGACATAGGCGAGTTCGCGCAGCAGCCGACGGTCGGCGAGGCGATCAAGCGCTTCGTGGCGGTTCTGGCGGGCGAAGTGCGCGGACATGGTCGAGGCCTCCCGGTTCGGACTGATGCGGGAAGACTATCCGCCACGGGTAGACAGCGAGGCTGTTTGGGCGTCCGTCTTTAGAGAGAATCTCTCTATTATTCCGTCACGGCAGACGATCTCTCCGTCCTCAGGGCGATGCCGGCAACAGCTCAGCCACGGGCAGTGTGATCTCGTCCTTCACCGTCTTGGTGACGATGTAGGTGAAGTAGCGGTCGATGCCGATCTCGCGATCAAGCAGGCCATCGACCAGCCTTTGATAGGCGTCGATGTCGCGCGCCATCACCTTCAGCACATAGTCGACACCGCCGCCGACCGACCAGCAGGCGACGATCTCGGGAACGTCGCGGACTACGCGTTCGAAGCGGTCGAAATCGGCCTGGCGATGGTTGGCCAGCGTGACCTCCATCAGCACGGTGGCGACTGGTGCCACGACGCGCATGGCGATCCTGGCGTGATAGCCTGAAACGATGCCGGCCTTTTCCAACTTGCGCAGCCGCATCCAGCATGGCGTCGGCGACAGGCCGACCTTTTCGGCCAGCGCCAGCTTGGTGATGCGTCCGTCGCGCTGGATGGCATCGAGGATTTTGAGGTCGATCGGGTCGAGTTTCGCGGCAGTCATCAGCATCCACTTTTTCGTCAACGGTACCATGCCGGTGCATTATTTCGATTGTCAATTGCACTGATTTGGATCTCTAATAAGTCATGACATTGTGGCAGCCCGATCCTGCGCTCATAAGGCGCCCAGCCTATCAGTCGCTTGCCGACCAGTTCGCACGCGCCATCCATGACGGACGGTTGGCCAATGGAGCACGGCTGCCGACCCACCGCCGACTGGCCGATGATCTGAAACTCTCGGTGCAGACGGTCAGTCGCGCCTATGAGGAACTGATCCGTCGTGGTCTGGTCTCCGGCGAGATCGGCCGAGGCAGCTTCGTGCAGACGCAGCGACGCGAGCCGGAGCCGCCCTATCTGCCGGAGCGTCTCGGCGAGGTCATTGACCTGTCGATCCTGAAGCCGGTCTGCGAACCGATGCACCTGGAGCGGCTGAAGCAGGCGCTGGGCTGGCTTGCCGAGAACCTGCCGTCGAGCTCGGCGCTGTCGTTCCGGCCCAACATGGTGTTTCCGCGCCACCGCGCGGTGGCGGTCGAATGGCTGAAACTATGCGGCCTCGACACGACCGCGCAGAACATCAGCCTGACCAATGGCGCCACCGCCGGGATGACGGTGGCGCTGATGAGCGTGGCGCCACCGGGCTCGACCGTTGCCACCGAGGCGATTGGCCACCACACGCTGGTGCCGCTCGCCCGCTACCTCGGCTTCAACCTTCAGGGCTTGCCGATCGACGACAATGGCCTGATCCCCGGGGCGCTGGATGAAGCCTGCCGTCTCACCGATATTCGCGCCGTGTTCGTGCAGCCTTCGGTGATCAACCCGACAGCCACTCTGATGGATGCGGCACGGCGCGCTGAGATCGCGGCGGTGGCGCGCAAGCACGATATCGCCATCATCGAGAACGACGTGCTCGGTCCCTTGGTGGAGGACCGGCCGCCGCCGGTTGCTGCCTTTGCGCCGGAGCGCACGCTCTACGTCACTTCCTTCACAAAGATCACCGTGCCCGGCCTTCGCATCGGCTATCTCGCCGCGCCCGACCGCTACGTCGCCGCCGTCGCCAACCGGCATCTGGTTTCCAACTGGATGGCGACGCCGATGGTGGCGGAGATCTCCACCAAGTGGGTCACCGACGGCACCGCGATGGAGCTTGTCCGCTGGCAGCGCGCAGCGCTACGGCGGCGGCTGGATATCGCGGCCGAAGTGTTAGCCGGGGTTCACTATCGCGCTCACCGCGACGGCTTGCATGTCTGGCTTCAACTGCCCGCCGATCGCGCCGAGGAGAGCTTCGTCGCGCAGGCCCGACTGCAGGGCGTGGCGATCGCGCCAGGTACTTCTTTCCGTATTTCGGACGCGCCCTGGCACCCGGCGGTGCGCATCTCGCTGGGTTCTACCACGGAAGGGGAACTGCGCGCAGGCCTCGGCGTTGTCACCAAGCTCTTGCTTGGCGATCCGGAGCATCTGTTGCTTGCCATCTAGGGCTGCAGTTGCTCGGAAAATGTGCGCAATCAGAATAATTGTCATGATATTATTTTACCAATTGACATGATTTGGCGCGTTCCGCATCGTTAAGGGCACAGGCTTCTCCAGCACGGGGAAATTCATTTGTCCGAATCCGCGCCCATCATCAAGATCGACGGCATCTCGAAGAGCTTCGGCAGCTTCAAGGTGCTGGACGGGCTGTCGATGCAGGTCATGCCGCGCGAGAAGCTGGCGCTGATCGGCCCGTCCGGCTCGGGCAAGACGACGATCCTGCGCATCCTGATGACGCTCGAACGGATTGACGGGGGCCACATCCAGATCGAGGGAGAGCAGCTCTACCACATGGAGCGCAATGGGCAGCTTATGCCGGCCGACGAGCGGCATCTCGCCCGAATGCGCCAGAAGATCGGCATGGTCTTCCAACTGTTCAACCTGTTTCCGCACAAGAGCGTCATCGACAATGTGACGCTGGCGCCGATGCTGACCAAGGGCACGCCGCGCGCCGCCGCCGAAAAGCGGGCGATGGAACTGCTCGACATGGTCGGCATGGCCGACAAGGCCAAGGCGATGCCATCGCAGCTTTCCGGCGGCCAGAAGCAGCGTGTGGCGATCGCTCGGGCGCTCGCCCTGCAGCCGAAGATCATGCTGTTTGATGAGGTGACATCGGCGCTCGATCCGGAACTGGTCGAGGAGGTGCTGAACGTCTTGTGGCGGCTCTGCGCCGAGACCGACATGACCATGCTGCTGGTAACCCACGAGATGGGTTTCGCCCACGACTTCGCCGACCGGGTGCTGTTCTTCGATCGCGGCAGGATAGTCGAGGAAGGCAAGCCCGACGAGATTTTCCGCAATCCCAGGCAGGAGCGCACGCAAGGCTTCCTGAAGAAGATCATCGCGGCTGGACATCGCGTCTGACCGTCATGCGGGGCGCGCGAACCGCCCGCAAGCAAACCAAGAAGAGCAACAAGGAGTTGGGAACAATGAAGAAACTTGGCATTCTGGCCGGCGTCGCCGGCCTTGCATTGACGGCCGTCCTGGCTGCCTCGAGCGTGGGTTCGGCTGCCGACACCAAGCTCGATCAGCTCAAGGCGCAAGGCTTCGCCCGCGTCGCCATCGCCAACGAGCCGCCCTATACGGCGGTCGCCGCCGACGGCAAGGTTTCGGGTGCCGCGCCAGATGTTGCGCGTGAAATCTTCAAGCGGCTCGGTGTCGCCGACATCGTCGCGTCGATCTCGGAATATGGCGCAATGATCCCCGGCCTGCAGGCCGGCCGCTTCGATGTCGTCACCGCCGGCCTGTTCATGAAGCCGGAACGTTGCGCGGCGGTTGCCTATTCGGAGCCGGTGCTGTGCGACGCCGAGGCGATGCTGGTGAAGAAGGGCAATCCGAAGGGCTTCAAGAGCTATGAGGATGTAGCCAAGGATGCGACCGCGACGATCGGCGCGCCCGGCGGCGGAACCGAGGAGAAGCTGGCGCTCAACGCAGGCGTGCCGCGCGAGCGCGTCATCGTCGTGCCGGACGGCCAGAGCGGCGTGAAGATGCTGCAGGACGGCCGCATCGACGCCTATTCGCTGCCCGTCCTGTCGATCAACGATCTGATGAAGAAGGCCAGCGATCCAAACCTCGAGGTCATCGCCCCGGTTCAGGGCGCGCCGGTCTACTGCGACGGCGCCGCCTTCAAGAAAGGCGACGAGGCGCTGCGCGACGCCTTCGACGTCGAACTCGCCAAGCTGAAGAAGTCCGGCGACTTCGCCAAGATCATCGAGCCTTACGGCTTCTCGGCGGCGGCGGCGATGTCGACGACGCGCGACAAGCTCTGCTCGGCGAAGTAGGGCACCTTCTTCCTTCTCCCCGTTTTACGGGGAGAAGGTGTCACGAAGTGACGGATGAGGGGCGGCGCGAACTTCTGCGAGGCCGGCTCCGCCCCTCATCTGCCTGCCGGCATCTTCTCCCCGTGAACGGGGAGAAGGACCCAAGAACCGCCAACGTTGGAATCTAAATGACCCAGTGGTCCGGCTATTTCGGCCTGATATTGCAGGGAGCGCTTGTCACCATCGAGCTGACGCTGATGGGGTCGGTGCTTGCCCTGATCATGGCCTTCCTTGCCGGGATGGGGCGGCTGTCGCGCTTCTTCGTGCTGCGCGCGCTGGCCACCGTCTATATTGAATTCTTCCGCGGCACCTCGATCTTCGTGCAGCTGTTCTTCGCCTATTTCGTGTTGCCCCTGGCGGGCGTCGAGTTGACCCCGCTGCAGGCCGGCGTGCTGGCGCTGGGCTTGAATGTCGGCGCCTACGCCGCCGAGGTGGTGCGCGGCGCCGTGCAATCGATCGGTCGCGAACAGCATGAAGCCTGCATCGCGCTCAATCTCGACCGCTGGCAAGGCATGCGCCATGTCATTCTGCCGCAAGCGTTTCTGGTGATGCTGCCGACCTTCGGCAACAACGCCATCGAACTGCTCAAGGCCACATCAGTCGTATCGCTGATCTCGCTCGCGGATCTGACCTTCCAGGCGCAGGTGGTGCGCGCCCAGACCGGCAACACCATGGTCCCGTTCACCACCATCCTCATCATCTATTTCATCATGGCACTGCTCATTTCATGGGGTGTGCGCTCGCTGGAACGCCGCATGGCGCGCGGCCTCGACGGGGTGCGCGTCTGATGGCCAATGCCCTTCTGATGAATTGGACTCGCTGATGGAGTGGGATTGGAATTTCGTCTGGCAGATCATGCCGACGCTGATCCAGGGGGTGAAGATCACCATCCTGGCGACGCTGCTCGGTTCGGTGCTGGCTGCGATCGTCGGCCTGGGCATCGCCCTTGCGCGCCGCTCGCCTAACAAGGCCTTGTCGCGCACCGTCGGCTGGGCGGCCGAGTTCATCCGCGGCACGCCATTGCTGGTGCAGCTCTATTTCATCTTCTACGTGCTGCCCGATATCGGCATCCTGTTGCCGCCGCTGGTCGCCGGCGTCATCGGCCTGGGGCTGCACTACGGCACTTACACGGCGGAAGTTTATCGCGCAGGCATCGACAATGTGCCGCGTGGCCAGTGGGAAGCCGCCAAGGCCTGCAATCTCAGCGCCAGGCAGACTTGGACGCACATCATCATTCCGCAGGCCATTCCGCCGATGATCCCGGCGCTGGCCAATTATTTCATCGCGATGTTCAAGGAGACGCCGCTCTTGTCGGCGATCACCGTACTGGAATTGATGAACCAGGCCAAAAGCGTCGCCAACACCTACTATCGCTATATCGAGCCGATCACGCTGGTCGGCGCCTTCTTCCTCGTCATCAGTCTCTGTTCGGTCGTGCTGCTGCGCTGGCTGGAACGCCGCTACGGCAAGATCGAGAGGTAGTTCGTGAAACCCTTACCCGACATCAAGGTCTATCCGAAGCGGCCGGTATTGGATGACCGCCCGCTGGAGCGGCGCGTCGGCCTGATCATCCTTGCCACCGATCACACGACCGAACCGGATTTTCGCCGCATGGTGGCGAGCGAGCGGGTCGGCGTCTATGTAGCGCGCATTCCCTATGCCAACCCGACGACGCCGGAAAACCTGCGAAAAATGCAGCCGGCGCTGACGGCGGGCGCGGCCCTGATCCTGCCCGACGAGCCGCTCGACGCCATCTGCTATTCCTGCACCTCGGCCTCGGTGGTGATCGGTGATACCGAGATCGAGGCGGCGATCCAGGCAGCCAAGCCGGGCGTGCCTGTTGTCACGCCGCCTATGTCGGGCGTGCGCGGGCTGGCCGCGCTGGGCGCCAAGCGGATCAGCATCCTCACGCCCTACACGGTCGAGACCAGCCGGCCGATGACTGACTATTTCGCGGCGCGTGGTTTCGAGATCGAGAGCTTCACCTGCCTCGGCTTCGAGGATGACCGCGAGATGGCCCGCATTCCGCCGGCCGCGCTTGTCGATCTGGCGCGTGAGGCGACTGACGCGAGTGCTGAAGCATTGTTCGTATCCTGCACGGCGTTGCGTGGGGCGCTCGCGGTTATGGGCATTGAGGATGCGATCGGTCGCCCTGTCGTGACCAGCAACCAGGCAACTGCGTGGAACTGCTTGCGCCTTTGTGGCGATGAGACGCCGCGTCCCGAGTTTGGCCGTCTGATGACGCTGGCACTGCCGCAAATTTCTTCGCACAGGGGCTTGGCCTGATGGGTCGGCGCTGCCCCTCATCCGCCTGCCGGCACCTTCTCCCCGTGAACGGGGAGAAGAAGGCTGTCCGCAAACTCGGTGCTCATCCTGGAACGCCGGTGATTGGCGAAATCGCCGATGAAAGCGTCCCTCTCCCCGTTGACGGGGAGAGGATGCCGGCAGGCAGGTGAGGGGCAGCGCCGACGCCATGTCGATACACTCCATAACCCTTCAGCACATCCGTGCCGCCCGTGAACGGATCGCCAACAAGATCGAGCGGACACCAATCGTCTTGTCTCACAGCCTCTCGGAACAATTCGGCGTCCCGGTTTATCTCAAGTTCGAACACCGCCAGACCACCGGTAGCTTCAAGCTGCGTGGGGCTTCGAATGCCATCGCCATGTTCAGCAACGAGGAGAAAGCGCGCGGCGTGGTCGCGGCCTCGACCGGCAATCATGGCCGTGCGCTCGCCCATGCGGCGAAGCTTGAGGGCATGCGCGCGGTGATCTCCATGTCGCGTCTGGTGCCCGGCAACAAGCTCGATGAGATCCGCCGTCTGGGCGCTGAAATCCGCATTGTCGGTAACAGCCAGGATGATGCGCAGCAAGAGGTCGAGCGGCTGGTGGCGCAAGAGGGGTTGGTGATGCTGCCGCCCTTCGACCATCCGGCGGTCATCGCCGGGCAAGGCACACTCGGGCTGGAGATCATCGAGCAGGTCCGGGAGGCCGCTCTGGTTCTGGTGCCGCTGTCCGGTGGTGGCCTTGCCTCGGGCATTGCCGCTGCCGTCAAAGGCGTCAGCCCCAGAACAAGAATTATCGGGGTTTCAATGGCGCGCGGTGCGGCGATGAAGGCGAGCCTCGATGCCGGTCGTCCGGTGCTGGTGGACGAATTGCCGACGCTGGCGGATTCGCTTGGTGGCGGCATCGGCCTCGACAACCGGCTGACCTTTGCCATGTGCCGCGACCTGCTCGACGATGTCATCCTGCTTGGCGAAGACGAGATCGCTGCTGGCATCCGTCACGCCTATGCGCAGGAGCGCGAGATCGTCGAAGGCGCCGGTGCCGTCGGCATCGCCGCGTTGCTTGCCGGCAAGGTCAAGGTGAGCGGACCCGTGGTTGTGCTGATCTCCGGACGAAACATCGACATGAATGTGCACCGCCAGATCGTCTGCGGCGAGGCAATCGCGGAGCGCATCGCATGAGCCGGATGACAATCCTCACCGAGGCCGAGTTGCGCAAGATCATACCGCTCGACTTTGACGCCGTTGCTTGCGTCGAAAACGCCTTCCGCGCGCTCGCCACCCTGCCGGTGGCTATGCCGCCGATCCTGCGGCTCGACATTCCCGAGCATCGCGGCGAGGTCGATGTGAAGACCGCTTATGTGCCTGGCATCGACGGCTTTGCCATCAAGATCAGTCCCGGCTTTTTCGACAATCCGAAGCTCGGCCTGCCCAGCATCAACGGCATGATGGTGCTGCTGTCGTCGAAGACGGGCCTGATCGAGGCGCTGCTGCTCGACAATGGCTATCTCACTGACATCCGTACGGCCGCCGCCGGTGCGGTCGCGGCCAGACATCTGTCGCGGCCGGATTCGTCCGTCGCCGCGATCTTCGGCGCCGGCGTGCAAGCCGGGCTGCAACTCGAAGCGCTCATGCTGGTGCGTCCGATCGCAGAAGCACGCATCTGGGCGCGCGACCTTGCCAAGGCGGAGGCGACAGCGGCCGCCTTGCGCGAAAAGCTCGGCATCGTCGTGCGCGCTGAAGCCGACGCGTCAAAGGCCGCCGCTGGCGCCGACATCATCGTCACCACCACGCCGTCGAGCGAGCCGCTGGTCAAGGCCGGCTTCATCTCCGCCGGCCAGCACATCACCGCGATGGGTTCGGACGCCGAACACAAGAACGAGATCGCGCCGGCCATCCTGCGCATGGCCGATCTCTATGTCGCCGACAGCGCGCGCCAGACGCGGCGGCTTGGCGAACTCCACCATGCCATTTCGGCTGGCGTGATGGGCGCAGACACCGATGTGACCGAACTCGGCCAGATCATCGCCGGCGAACGTCGTGGAAGGCGTTCGGCCAGCGATATCACCATTGCCGACCTGACCGGTACCGGCGTTCAGGACACGGCGATTGCAACGCTCGCCCGCGACCGGGCTCGCGCCGCCAATGCCGGAACCATCTTTGAAAGCTGATGCCGGCTGCGAAGCCCAACAAACGAGGACCAAGAACAATGCAACCAAACCTGAAATTCTCGCGCGGCGAATATGCGGATCGCCTCGCCAAGACACGGAAAGCCATGGAGGCCAAGGGCGTCGATCTCCTGATCGTCAGCGACCCCTCCAACATGGCCTGGCTGACCGGCTATGACGGCTGGTCGTTCTACGTGCATCAGGCGGTCATCGTGCCGCCATCAGGCGAGCCGGTCTGGTACGGCCGTGGCCAGGACGCCAATGGCGCCAAGCGCACCGCCTATCTCGCACATGACAACATCGTCGGCTATGCCGATCACTACGTGCAGTCGACCGAGCGTCACCCGATGGACTTCTTGTCCAGCGTGCTTGCCGACCGCGGCTGGGGCAAGCTCACCATCGGCGTCGAGATGGACAATTACTGGTTTTCTGCCGCTGCTTTCGCCTCGCTGCAGAAGCACCTGCCCAATGCCCGCTTTATAGATGCCACCGCCCTGGTCAACTGGCAGCGTGCGGTGAAGAGCCCGACCGAGATCGACTATATGCGCAAGGCCGCCCGCATCGTCGAAGCCATGCACCAGCGCATCGTCGACAAGATCGAAGTCGGCATGCGCAAATGTGATCTCGTCGCCGAGATCTATGATGCCGGCACGCGCGGCGTTGACGGCCCAGATGGCAAGATTGGCGGTGACTATCCGGCGATCGTGCCACTGCTGCCGTCGGGTGCGGATGCCTCGGCGCCGCACCTGACCTGGGACGACCAGCCGATGAAGCGCGGCGAGGGCACCTTCTTCGAGATCGCCGGCTGCTATCACCGCTACCACTGCCCGCTGTCGCGCACCGTCTTCCTCGGCAAGCCGACGCAGGAATTCCTCGAGGCCGAGAAGGCGACGCTGGAAGGCATGGAGGCGGGCCTGGCGGCAGCCAAACCCGGCAACGCTTGCGAGGACATCGCCAATGCCTTCTTCGCCGTGCTGAAGAAATACGGCATCGTCAAGGACAACCGCACGGGGTATTCGATCGGCCTGTCCTATCCGCCGGACTGGGGCGAACGCACGATGAGCCTACGCCCCGGCGACCGCACCGAACTCAAGCCCGGCATGACCTTCCATTTCATGACTGGCCTGTGGCTGGAAACGATGGGGCTGGAAATCACCGAATCCATCCTGATCACCGAAACCGGTGTAGAATGCCTGGCCAACGTGCCGCGCAAGCTGGTCGTGAAGGATTGATCCCGATGTCCAGTCTTCGCCCGTCGCCGATCGTGCCGACCGTCGACTTCGACCGCGACGGTGTCCAACACGGTTTCCTGCGCTTGCCCTACAGTCGCGACGATTCAGCGTGGGGCTCGGTGATGATCCCGATCTGTGTCATCCGCAATGGCAAGGGGCCGGCGGCGCTGCTCACCGGCGGCAATCATGGCGACGAATACGAGGGGCCGCTGGCCCTCTACGATCTCACCCGTGCACTCGACCCCAGGCACGTCAGCGGCACTGTGATCATCGTGCCGGCGATGAACTATCCGGCCTTCCGCGCCGGGACGCGGACATCGCCGATCGACAAGGGCAATATGAACCGCAGTTTCCCCGGTCGGCCGGACGGCACGGTGACCGAGAAGATCGCCGATTATTTCCAGCGGGAGCTGCTGCCGCGCGCGGACATCGTGTTCGACTTCCATTCCGGCGGCAGGACGCTGGACTTCGTGCCGTTCTGCGCCGCGCATACTCTGCCCGACAAGGCGTTGGAGCAGAAAGCTTTCGATGCGGTTGCGGCCTTTGCCGCACCGTTCTCGATGCGAATGATAGAGATCGACGCCGTCGGCATGTACGACACGGCGGCGGAGGAAATGGGCAAGGTGTTCGTCAGCACGGAGCTTGGTGGCGGCGGCACTTCGCGAGCGCAAACCGTTGGGATCGCGCGGCGCGGCATCCTCAATGTGCTGCGCCATGCCGGCATTGTTGATGGTGCGGTCGAGAAGACTCCCACGCAATGGCTCGACATGCCATCCGGCGACTGCTTCTCCTTTGCCGAGGACGACGGCATGATCGAAACCATGGTCGATCTCGGTGAGCCCGTCGAGAAGGGCGCGGTGCTGGCCCGCATCCATTCTACCGGCCGCACCGGCATCGCTCCGCAGGAGATCAGAGCAAAAATGTCGGGCATGCTGGCGGCGCGGCATTTTCCCGGCCTGGTCAAGGCCGGCGACTGCGCGGCCGTGGTCGCGGTCGGGGTTGACTGACGCCAGGCAGAAGACGGCAGCGCCGCTAACAAAACAGCCAGGCGATATCTGGTATCGCCGACCTCCACGGTGCCGTCGCGAGTGCCGGCAACCACTACCTGATCATTGCCACGGCGCTCTCCGCCGCCGTGGCAATGCTTGATCACTCGATGATCAAAGTATCGTGCAGGCCGCCAACGGTCGAACATTCGTCGATATAGGACATTCTGGTTTGTAGCTCGACGCGCGATGCACGCCGTCGAACCCAGGAAACATTCGCCATGTCCGATGCTCCGCGTCCCCAGAGATCGAAGGGCCAGACGTCGAAGGGTAAGAGGCGCGTGGTGATGGGCCTGGCGCTCGTCGCGCTTGCCGGCGGCGCCTGGATCGAACGGGATTATCTGGCCTACATGGCGAACAAGCTTCGCGGCTCGAGCCAGACCGCGGCAAAGCCCCTTGTCCAGAACAAGGGTGTGCCCGTGACTTTGTCGGCCGCGAAGCAGGGCGATTTTCCTGTTTACCTCGACGAGCTTGGCACGGTGCAGGCGCAAAACACCGTTACCGTGCGGGCGCAGGTCACCGGCCAGATCACCAAGATCGGGTTCACCCAGGGACACATGGTGAACAAGGGCGATCTGCTCGCGCAGATCGATCCGCGACCCTACGAAGCCGCCCTTGCCCAGGCCAACGGTCAACTGGCGCGCGATCAGGCATCATTGAAAGACGCGCAGATGGATCTGAACCGCGACACGGTTCTGGTCCAGCAGAAGGCGGTGCCGCAACAGACGCTGGACACGCAGGCGGCCCTGGTCGCCCAGGACCAGGGCTCGGTGGCGGCCGACGAGGCGTCGGTACAAGTGGCCCAGATAAACCTGGCCTTTTGTCGCATCGTTTCGCCGGTGACGGGCAGGGCCGGATTCCGGCTCGTGGATGAGGGCAACCTGGTCCAGCCGAGCTCGACCGGCGGCATCGTCAGCGTCCAGCAGGTTCAGCCGATCAGCGTCGTCTTTCCGGTGGCCCAGGACGAGATTCCGGCTGTTGGCAAGGCGCTCGACACCGGCCGCGCGCCTGTGCTGGCCATGGCGGAAGATGGACACACGGTATTGTCCAGGGGCACGCTTTCCTACACCAACAATCAGGTCGACGCCGCGACCGGTACGATCAGCCTCAAGGCGACATTTCCCAATGAGGACAATGCGCTTTGGCCGGGGCAGTCGGTCACGGTCAGGTTGCTGTTGGATACGCTGAAGGACGTGACGCTGATATCCGAGGATGCCGTGCAGCACGGCCCTGACGGATTGTTCGCCTATATTGCGGGAGACGACGGCAAGGCGCAGATGCGGCCGATCAAGGTGGCGCAGACCGGCAGCGGCCAGGCCGTCGTGAGCGACGGCATCAAGCCTGGCGAGAAGGCCGTGACCGACGGCGCCTATGGTGTCCAGCCCGGCGCTCTGCTCGACGCGACCAGCAATCCCGCGACACCCGCGACACCCGCACAGCCGCCGGCGGCGACCGGGACGGACGGCGCGCAAACCTCGTCCATTCCGCCCGTCGGTGGCGCCCAAAGCGCTCAAGCGCAGAAATGAGCAGATGACATGGCTGCTGACGGCGGTCTATCGTCTCCCTTCATCAAGCATCCGGTGGCGACATCGCTGCTGATGGTCGCCATTCTGCTGATTGGCATAGCGGCCTATCCGCTATTGCCTGTCGCGCCGTTGCCGCAGGTGGATTTTCCAACCATCCAGGTGTCCGTGCAGTTTCCGGGCGCGAGCCCCACCACGATGGCTTCGTCCGTCGCCCAGCCGCTCGAGAGCGCCTTCGCGCAGATATCCGGCATATCCGAAATGACGTCGCTGAATTCGCTCGGCTCGTCGCAGATAACACTTCAGTTCGACCTCAACCGCAACATCGACGGCGCCGCCAATGACGTGCAGGCCGCGATCAATTCCGCCAGCGGCCAGTTGCCGGCCAACCTGCCGACCCCGCCGACCTATCGCAAGGTCAATCCCGCGGATTCGCCCATCCTGCTGCTGTCGGCCACATCGGACACATTGCCGCTGACGGCGGTCGACGACGAGGTGGAGACGAAGCTCGGGCAGCAGCTGAGCCAGCTTCCGGGCGTCGCGCAAGTGCTCTATGGCGGACAGCAGAAACCCTCGATCCGCGTCCAGCTGGATCCGGCCAAGCTGGTGTCCAAGGGGCTGACGCTCGAGGACGTCCGCAGCCAGTTGAACGGTGTCACGGCCAACAGCCCCACCGGCAGCATCGACGGGACGACGCGCAGCTATACGATCTACACCAACGACCAGCTTATCCAGGTGACGAAATGGAATGATGTCATCGTCACGTATCAGAACGGGTCGCCGCTCTATGTGAGGGATATCGGCAATGCCGTGAGTGCTGCACAAGACAGCAAGCAGGCCGCCTGGGCCAATGGCAAGCGCGGCATCTTCCTCATCATCTTCAAGCAGCCCGGCGCCAACGTCATCGAGACGGTCGATCGCATCAATGCGCAGTTGCCGCGTCTCACGGCAACCATGTCGCCCGGCATCAAGATCGGCGTTCTAAGCGATCGGACACAGACCATTCGTGCCGCGGTCAGCGATGTGCGCAACACGCTGCTGATCACCATCGTCCTCGTCATCGGTGTCATCTTCTTGTTCCTGCGCAGCGTCCGCGCGACCGCAATTCCAAGCCTGACGGTGCCGCTCGCTTTGTTCGGGGCCTGCGCGATGATGTGGATCGCCGGCTTCACCCTCGACAACCTCTCGCTCATGGCCTTGACCATCGCCGTCGGCTTCGTCGTCGATGATGCGATCGTCGTGCTGGAGAACATCCAGCGGCATATCGACGATGGGATGGGTGCCCTTGAAGCGGCAATGACGGGCGCCGGGGAAATAGGGTTCACCATCCTTTCGATCAGCCTGTCACTGATCGCCGTCCTGCTGCCGCTCCTGTTGATGGGTGGCATCATCGGCCGTCTGTTCCGCGAGTTCTCGCTGACGCTTGCCATGACGATCGTCGTTTCGGCCTTCGTCTCGCTGACGCTGATCCCGATGCTGGCATCGCGCTTCCTGCACAGCGAGCGTTCCGTCAAGCACGGCACGATCTACAACTGGAGCGAGCGCGGATTCGATGCGCTTGCGAAGGGGTACGAACGGATGCTTGATCTCGCCCTGCATTTCCGGCTGGTCACCTTGTGCATCTTCATCGCTTCGGTGGTGCTGTCCGTCTTCCTCTTCATCTGGATACCGAAAGGTTTCTTTCCGCAGCAGGATACAGGCCTTATCACCGGCCAGTCCGAAGCGGCGCAAGACATTTCATTCGCCAAGATGCTCGGACGCCAGCGTGCGCTGGGCGACATCGTGCAGGCGGATCCCGACGTCGCCAGCGTCGCCATGGCCATTGGCGGTGTCGGCAACCCCTTGAACAGCGGGCGCGTCTTCATCACGCTCAAACCGCGCGATCAACGGCAGTCGACAGCCGACCAGATCATCCGTCGCCTCCAGCCCAAACTGGCCACGGTCGAGGGCGCGCACCTGTTCCTTCAGGCCGCGCAGGATGTGCGCGTCGGCGGCCGCCTGTCACGCACCCAGTACCAGATGAGCCTGACCAGCCCCGACATAGCCACGCTGAACAGCTGGTCGCCCAAGGTACTGGCGAAGCTCGAGACATTGCCGGGCCTCGCGGACGTCGCCTCGGACCAGCAGACGAACGGCGCCACGCTGACGCTGACGATCGATCGTGCCCAGGCGGAGCGTTACGGCATCCAGCCAAGCGTGGTCGACAGCACGCTCGATGATGCCTTCGGCCAACGCCAGATCGCCCAGTACTTCACTCAGCTTTCAAGCTATGACATCATCATGGAGGTTCTGCCCTCGCTCCAGGGCGACATCAGCACTCTGAACAAGCTCTATGTGAAGTCGGCGAGCGGCGCAGATGTGCCCCTTTCGGTCCTTGCCCACTGGACAACCGTGCCGGTCCAGCCGCTTCAGATCAGCCACGAGAGCCAATTTCCATCGGTCACGCTCAGTTTCAACCTGACGCCGGGAACCTCGATCGGCGATGCGACGAACACAGTCACACAGGCGCTGAAGGATATGCACCTGCCGCCGACCATCAACACCAGTTTCGAAGGCACGGCCCAGGCTTTCCAGCAATCGCTCAGCTCCATCCCGCTGCTGCTGCTGGGGGCACTCGTGACAGTGTATCTGATCCTCGGCATTCTCTATGAAAGCTACATCCACCCGCTGACCATCCTGTCCACCCTGCCATCCGCCGGCATCGGCGCCGTGGCGACCCTGATGCTGCTGGGCTACGATTTCAGCCTGATCGCCTTGATCGCCGTCATCCTGTTGATCGGCATCGTCAAGAAGAACGGTATCATGATGGTCGATTTCGCCATCGAGGGCGAACGACGCGATGGCCTGTCGAGCGAGGAGGCCATTCGCAGGGCCGCGCTGATCCGCTTTCGGCCGATCATGATGACGACCATGGCAACCATGCTCGGCGCGGTTCCGCTGATGCTTGGTCATGGAACGGGATCCGAACTGCGCCAGCCGCTTGGCTCCGCCATGTTCGGCGGTCTGGCCGTCAGCCAGGCGCTGACCCTGTTCACCACGCCGGTGGTCTACCTTTATCTGGACCGCTTCTCGCTTTGGATATCGAAGGCCCGGGGTCGCCCAGCCGCGACCACGGCCGCGCCGCAAACCGCTGTTGCCACACGCCCTGCCGTCATTGGCGATGACTACGCCATCTAGATGTGGGTCATCGTTTGACGGAAACGCAGAACCGCTCTGTCTCTTTGTTTATCGCAATTCCTGACGGAAAACCGCTACGCACTTTTCCTGTAATTGTTCTAGACGCGGAATACCGTTATGTGCGCTGCACTGGTGAAGGTCGGAGCAAGCCGGCGTCACAACCTTTGTCGGAAACGCTTTGGAAATGGCGTCCGGCTCCTCCACTTGGCCTATACAATAGCGTGACCAAGCCTGAACTTCCGTTTGCGTGATCAACACTCTGTCACGTTTCCGTTCCATGCCGTGCCATGGGTTGCAGCCGCCCCATATGAATTCCGCGGACCATGAACCGCCGGCGATGAGAGGATCATCGCGACGCGACGGGAGCAGACGGTCCGTGTTCGGAAAGTGATGCCCACACAGCTTTCCAGGAGAAGAGGAGCATGACCATGCGCACGTTCACACCAAGGATCATAGCAATCGCATCGCTTCTGGCGGTGGTGCCACTATCGAGTGCCTACGCCGTGCACCGCCATAGGGTCGAACCGCAGGCGATTTCGGTTGAGGGAAGGGCGATCCTGAACCAGTTGGATGGTGTAAAGCAGGGAATTGTCGAGGCAAGAGATGCGAAGGCAATCACGCCAGAGCAGGAGCATGAACTGATGGTACAGGCCGACAGCATCCATCGCTCGACCATGGGAAATGGCGAATATCGGGATTTGCTCGGCCAGGTTGAGGATCTGGATCAGCAGTTGCGGCTCGATACCGGCGGTGGCTTCTACATAGGCGACGGCTCCGATGGCGGCTACTATCCGAACGGCTGACGCAGGCCGGTTATGATCGCACGGCGCCCTCCGGCGAATTGTCGGGGGCGCCGGTTTTTGAGTAACTGTATACGTCAATGGCGTTGACCAGGCCGTGCTGGATGCTGCCGATGTCGGCTCAGCGTTAGGTCATCCATACGGCCATAGATGCAACTGATTGCCTCTTGGCTCCCGGCCTGCCACATATTGCAACATCAGATGTGGCGCAGGACCGTAATGTCTTCCATCAGCCTTCCACCGCCGCGCGCGCTAGCCCCGCGCCGCCACGGCGAAATCCTGAAGCGCCTTGGCGCTCAGGGCTCCGTCAGCATCGCCGAACTGGCGGACTTCTTCGATGTCTCGCGCGAAACCATACGCCGCGACCTGAAGCTGCTGTCCGACCGAGGACAACTCGGCATCGTGCATGGCGGCGCTGCTCGCTTCGAGCCGAGTGAACCGGCGATGAGCCTGCGCAGCCAGGAGAATGCCAAAGGCAAGGCCGCCATCGGAAAAATGGCTGCCGGTCTGGTCAAGGACGGAATGGTGGTTTTCCTCGATTCCGGCACCACCACCCTGGCTGTCGCGCAGGCCATGGGGGAACTGCGCAATCTCACAATCTGTACGGCCAGCCTCAAGATCGCGATCCAAATGTGCCACATGCCTGGCATGCGCGTGCATATGCTGGGCGGCGAAATCGATCCGGGCGAGGAAGCAGCGTCTGGCATCGATATGCTGGAGGCAATGTCGCGTTTTCGCGTCGACATCGCCTTCCTCGGCGGCGGAGCGCTCTCACCCGACGGCGAGGTGACTGATTTCACCCGTGCCGGCGCCGAACAGCGCGGACGGATGATCGCACTCGCCGGCAACGCGTATTTTGTGCTCGACAGTAGCAAGTTTGGAAAGCTGACGCCGCTCAGGATTCCGAATTTCGGACGCGCCGCTGGTGTGATTGTCGATACGGCTCCCGAGCCCGCGATCGTGGAAGCGCTGGCGCGAAAAGGGCCAAAGTTGATAGCGGTCGCGATGTGATTTTTTGTGGCATTTTGTGTTGATATTTGGAATTGGCCTGCTATGATCCTCCCGGTGTCAAAACGGCAGGACGTCCCATGGCAAACCAATTCCCAACACAAGCACGCGTCGTCATTGTTGGCGGCGGCATCATCGGCTGCTCTGTCGCCTATCACCTGACAAAGCTCGGTTGGACCGACGTGGTGCTGCTTGAGCAGGGGCAACTGAGCGGCGGCACCACCTGGCATGCCGCGGGCCTCGTCGGGCAGTTGCGCAGCCATTCCAACATGACCAGCCTGATCAAATACTCCACGCAGCTCTATGGCGAACTGGAGGCCGAGACGGGTCTTGCCACCGGCTGGAAGAATTGCGGCTCGCTGTCGGTGGCGCGTACGGCCGACCGGATGACGGTGCTCAAGCGCACGGCCGCGTCAGCGCGTGCCCAGGGCGTCGAGATCGACGTCATTACGCCCAAGGAGGCAGCCGACCTCTGGCCGGTAATGGCAACGGACGATCTGGTTGGCGCCGTCTGGCTGCCGGGCGACGGCAAGGCCAATCCGACCGACCTCACGCAATCGCTGGCCAAGGGCGCGCGCAATCGCGGCGCGAAAATCTTCGAGCGGGTCAAGGTCACCGGCATCAGCGTCAAGAACGGCGTCGCCTGCGGCGTCGAGACGGACCGTGGCGACATCGCCGCCGAGATCGTCGTCAACTGCGCGGGCCAATGGGCGCGCAAGGTCGGGCTGATGTGCGGCGTCTCGGTGCCGCTGCACTCGGCCGAGCACATGTACATCGTCACCGGCAGGATCGAGGGCGTGCATCCTGACCTGCCGGTCATGCGCGACCCCGACGGTTTCATCTACTTCAAGGAAGAGGTCGGCGGCCTTGTCATGGGCGGCTTCGAGCCGCACGCCAAGCCATGGGGCATGAACGGCATCCCGGAGAATTTCGAGTTCGCGCTGCTGCCGGATGATTGGGACCAGTTCGAGATCCTGATGGAAAACGCGCTTGTCCGCGTGCCGCAACTGGCACAGGCAGAGGTCAAGAAATTCTACAACGGACCCGAGAGCTTCACGCCGGACAACAACTTCATCCTCGGCGAGGCGCCGGAGCTGAAAAACTTCTATGTCGGCGCAGGCTTCAATTCGATGGGCATCGCCAGCGCCGGCGGCGCGGGCAGGGCGCTGGCCGAATGGATCGTCAACAGCGCGCCGACCATGGATCTGTGGCCGGTCGACATCCGCCGCTTCGCCTCGTTCAACAACAATCCGCGCTGGCTGCATGACCGGGTCAAGGAGACACTAGGCCTGCACTACGCCATGCCGTGGCCGAACCGCGAACTGGATACGGCTCGACCTTTCCGCCGCTCGCCTCTCTACGACCGCCTCGCCGCCAAGGGCGCCTGCTTCGGCTCGAAGATGGGCTGGGAGCGTGCCAACTGGTTCGCGGCACCGGGAGAGAAGGCCGAGAACGATTATGCCTTCGGCCGCCAGAACTGGCACGAGGCGGTCCGCCGCGAAATGAAGGCGACGCGTGAAGCCGTCGCCATCTTCGACCAGACCTCCTTCGCCAAGCTTCTCGTCCAGGGCCGCGATGCCTGTGCCGTGCTCAACCGGATCTGCGCCGGTAACGTCGATGCGCCCATAGGAACGTCTGTTTACACGGGCGTGCTCAACGCGCGCGGTGGCTACGAAAGCGATCTCACCGTGATGCGGCTTGGCGCCGAGAAATTCCTCATCGTCACCGGCTCCACGCAAGCAGTTCACGATGCCGACTGGATCACCAAGAATATTCCATCCGATGCCCATGCCATCCTGACCGATGTCACATCGTCCTACGCGGTGCTGGCCCTGATGGGACCACGTTCGCGCGATCTGCTTGGCAAACTGTCCTCGGCGGATCTATCCAACGCGGGCTTCCCCTTCGGCACCATCCGCGAGATCGATATCGGCTACGCCACCGCCTACGCCAACCGCATGACCTATGTAGGCGAACTCGGTTGGGAATTGATCGTGCCCACTGAATTCGCCGTCGGTGTCTATGAGGCGCTGCATGAGGCGGGCCGCGAATTCGGCCTGACCGATGCCGGCTACTACGCGCTCGATGCCCTACGCATCGAAAAGGGTTTTCGCGCCTGGGGCCGCGAACTGACCCCGGACATCAACCCCTGGCAGGCTGGCCTTGGCTTTGCCGTCGCCTTGGACAAGCCGGGCGGCTTTATCGGTCACGACGCGTTGGTCGAGGCAAAGCCGTCGGCAGCACCGGCAAAGCGCGTCGTGCTGTTCACGCTCGATGATGCCGAACCGATGCTGTGGGGCGGCGAGTTGATCCTGCGCGACGGCAAGCCGGTGGGTGAAGTCCGCTCGGCTGCCTACGGCCACACGCTTGGCCGCTCGGTGGCGCTCGGGCTGATCGAGAATGAAGCCGGCGTCGATGCGCCGTTTCTCAGTGGCGGCCATTTCGAGATCGACCTCGCTGGCATTCGCCATGGAGCTACGGCGCATTTGCGCAGCCCCTACGATCCGAAGTCGGAGCGGGTGAAAGCGGATGTGGTGGAAGTTCGCGCTGCCGTCTAATCCGCTGACATCGATCTTGCCATGTCGAGAAAGGCGCGCACGAGTTTGCCGCCGCTACGTTCGCGCAGGCAGATCAGCGCTTCGTCCATCAAGGTTTCGGGAGCGTCGATGGTGATCGGCACCAGCCGCGAATCCTGGCCGAACTCGGCCGCCGAGACAAAGCCGATGCCGGCGCCTGACGCGACGATCTCGCGGACGGCTTCGCGGCCCTCGGCTTCGATCGAAGGCCGGAGTTCGATCTTCGAAGCCGCGGCGAGGTCTTCGAGCTTCTGGCGCGTCTTTGAGCCGCGCTCGCGCATCACCAGCGATTCCTGCGCGAGTTGCTTGAGCGTCAGCGATTTCGCCCCTGACAGCGGGTGATCGACGGAGGTGAAAGCGATGATCGGGGTGGAGTTGAGCTTCAGCACTTCGAAATCGCGCCCGGTCGGCACCTCGCCCAGAACGCCGATGTCGGCGTCATAGCTGTAGAGGCTGCTGATCACCGTCTCGGTGTTGCCAGCGCGTACCGAAACCTGGACGCCGGGATAGCGGGCCCGGAAGCTGCCGAGGATGTGAAGCAGATGATGCGCCGCGTCGGCGACGATACGCAGCGTGCCGGAGCGCAGCGCGCGCGACTCCGTCAGAAGCTCGAGCGCCTGCTGTTCGGTATCGAACATGCGATGGGTTATCTCGAGCAGCTTCTGGCCCGAATGAGTCAGCGTGACCTGCTTCTTGTTTCGGTTGAACAGTAGGACGTCATACTCTTCCTCGAGCTTGCGCACCTGGTCCGATATGGCCGGCTGGGTCAGGAAAAGGGCTTCGGCGGCCCGCGAAAAACCGCCGGAAATTGCCACTTGATGAAAGGCCCGCAACTGAACGTAGCGCATCTTCTGTGCCTTCGAGATCCCGAAATCACCGGCAGATTAGCATAAGATTAGCTAACTAAAAGATAGAAATGAACGATTTGACTTATGTTTGGGTGACCATCAGCCTGAACGTTGGTCGACATCCCCTGCCGGCCGTTGGAGGCACGGCCATGCAATTTTCCATCATCCTGCTGCATCTGGCGGGTGCCGTCATGTTGCTGCTCTGGGCCGTGCGCATGGTGCGCACCGGTGTGGAGCGAGCCTGTGGCCCCGCATTACGTGACGCGCTCAGACAAGCCCGGGGCGCTCGGGTCAGGTCGGCAGGCGTCGGCACGGTGCTAGCCGTGCTGCTGCAGAGTTCCACCGCCGTCGCCATCCTGGCGGCCGGCTTTGCCGCCAGTGGCATGGTTTCGGTGTCCGCTGGGCTGGCGATCCTGCTTGGCGCCGATCTCGGCTCCGCCCTGGTCGTGCAGGTGCTGTCATTCGACCTCAGTTGGCTGGTACCAGCGCCGATTCTTGTCGGCGGCGCGATGTTCCTGAAGTTCGAAGCGCGCGGCATCAAACAGGGCGGACGTATCCTGATGGGCATCGCATTCGTTCTGTTGTCGTTGCACATGATCGGCGAGGCGACCGCGCCGATGCGACAGAGCACATTGCTGCCGCTTGTGATTTCCTATTTGCGCACCGACTACTTCACCGCCTTCGCGGCCGCTGCCCTGTTCACATGGCTGATCCACTCCAGCGTCGCGGCGATCCTGTTGTTCGTCACGCTTGCCGCACAGGGCGTCTTGCCCGTCGAAGTCGGTTTGTTCTTCCTTCTTGGCGCCAATTGCGGCGGCGCGCTGATCGCGGTATGGCTGACGCGCGGCGAGGCCGTCGAGGCGCGTCGTGTCCCGCTCGGCAATCTGATCTTTCGTGGCATGGCAGCACTCGCTGCCTTGTTTGCACTTCAGGCCGTGGCGTTTCCCACGGATGTGTTCGGCGCAACCGAAGGCCGGCAACTGGTCAATTTGCACCTCGCCTTCAATCTGGCGTTGGTCGTCTGCTGCCTGCCCTTCACCGGCTTGATGGAAAAGCTGGTCACCTGGCTCATCGCCGACAGGCCGGCGGCAAAGGCGGGGGAGGGTACGGACCTCATGTCGCGCCGCACCAGCGCCCTCGACCGCACCGTCATGCGCACGCCCGGTCTGGCACTGGCCAGCGCAACCCGTGAGTTGCTGCGCATGGGCGAAGTCGTCGAAATCATGCTGCGTCCGGTGATGGATTTCATCGACGCCGGCACCACCGATCAGATCCGCCAGGCGCAGAAGCTCGATGACGAGGTCAACCGCGCCCACACCGAGATCAAACTCTACATTGCCGAGGTCAATCGCGGCAGCATGTCCGCGGCCGAGGCCCAGCGCGGCATCGAGCTCACCGATTTCGCCATCAATCTCGAACGCGCCGGCGATATCGTCGCCAAGAACCTGCTAGTCCTCACCGGGGAATTGCGCGACAAGAATCTGCGCTTTTCACGCGACGGCTGGACCGAACTCGCCGGGCTTCACAACGGTGTCATGGCCAACATGCAGCTTGCGCTCAACGTGCTGGTATCGAGTGATCTCGATTCGGCGCGGCAACTCGTCGTCGAGAAGGAGCGGATGCGCAAACTGGAACGCATGAGTCATGACCGTCACCTCAAGCGTCTGCAATCAGGAATGCCGCAGAGTATCGATACCAGCGACATCCATCTGGAGGCGGTCAGGGCGCTAAAGGAAATCAACTCGTTGATGGCCTCGGTCGCCTATCCGCTGCTGACGCAAAGCGGTGATCTGCTTGAGAGCCGGCTGGCTCGAGGCGGTGCGGGCGTGGGCGTGGTGGTTGCCTCACCAGCCTGACAGGTATGCGCCTCTACCATCGTTTGAATCGATACTTCGATACAAAATAACGATTTTACAAATATGTCATTCAAGCCAAGAATAAGGCCATACCGAAAAAGCAGCGATCTGTCGGAGGACACCATGCTCGCCGAGACGAAATTTGCCGGAGCAAAGCCACTGGACAAGCCGGCGCTGGGCGAGCCCTATCTGCTGACCCCGGGTCCACTCACCACGGCCTATTCCGTCAAGCAGGCCATGCTGCGCGATTGGGGGTCGTGGGATGGCGATTTCCGCGCCATGACCGCCGACATGCGCCGTCGGCTGCTGGCTCTGACCGGTGACGCGAATGGCGAATTCGACTGCGTGCCGATGCAAGGCAGCGGCTCCTTCTGCGTCGAGGCGATGCTGGGCTCGTTCGTGCCGAAGGACGGCAAGGTTCTGGTCCTGGCCAACGGCGCCTATGGCCTGCGCGCCGCGCAGACCATGCAGTATCTCGGACGCGCCTACACGCTGATCGACAAGGGCGATTACTTGCCGCCACGCGGCGACGAGGTGGCGGCGGCCCTTGAGGCGGACCATGCCATCACGCATGTCATCGCCATCCATTGCGAGACCAGCTCCGGCATCCTCAACCCGGTCGCCGAGATCGCCGAAGCCGTCCATGCCAAGGGCCGCAAACTGCTGGTCGATTCGATGAGCGCCTTCGGCGCCGTCGCGCTCGACGTCAACGAGATACGCTACGAGGCAATGGTCTCGTCCGCCAACAAATGCATCGAGGGCGTGCCCGGCTTCGGCTTCATCATCGCCCGCAAGAGTGAACTCGAGGCCGCCAAGGGCCGCAGCCATTCGCTGTCGCTCGACGTCCATGCGCAATGGGCGCACATGAACAAGACCGGCCAGTGGCGCTATACGCCACCGACCCATGTCGTCGCCGCCTTCCTCGAAGCGCTGCGCCAGCATGAGGCCGAGGGCGGCGTCGCCGGCCGCGGCGCCCGCTATACCCGCAACCGCGACGTGGTGGTGGCCGGCATGCGCGAACTCGGCTTCGAGACGCTGCTCAAGGACCGTTGGCTTTCGCCGATCATCGTCACCTTCTTCAACCCGGCCCATGCCAACTTCGCGTTCGACCGCTTCTACGACCTGATGAAGGACAAGGGCTTCATCATCTATCCGGGCAAACTGACCGCCGTCGATAGTTTCCGCGTCGGCTGCATCGGCCAGATGGACGAACATGTCATGCGCCGTGTCGTCGAGGCGGCGGCCCAATCACTGAAGGAAATGGGCGTTGACACCGCCGCTCCACCCGCCGCGGCAATCGCCGAGCGTGCCAAACTCGCCGCCTGAAGCGGCAGATTTCGAGGATTTTCGATGAACCAGATGTCTCCCATCAATGTCGCCGTCAACGGCCGCACCTACGCCTGGCCACGTGTGCCGGCCATCGCCATCTGCCTTGATGGCTGCGAGCCGGCCTATCTCGACGAGGCGATCAAGGCCGGGCTGATGCCGGCCCTGGTCAGGATCAAGGAGAAGGGCACTGTGCGCTTTGCGCACTCGGTTATCCCGAGCTTCACCAACCCCAACAACCTGTCGATTGCCACCGGCCGCCCGCCGTCAGTGCACGGCATCTGCGGCAACTATCTCTACGAGCGCGAAACCGGCAAGGAAGTGATGATGAACGATCCGCGCTTCCTGCGCGCGCCGACCATCTTCCAGGCTTTCTACGATGCCGGCGCCAAGGTCGCGGTGGTAACCGCCAAGGACAAGCTGCGCGCGCTGCTCGGCAAGGGCCTTGCCTTCGACGAAGGCCGCGCGCTGTGCTTCTCGGCGGAGAAGTCGGACACCACAACCAAGGCCGAGCACGGCATCGACAACGCCTCGAAGCATTTCGGCCTGCCGGTGCCGGAGGTCTATTCGGCCGAATTGTCGGAATTCGTCTTCGCCGCCGGCGTCCAACTGCTGAAGGAGTTCCACCCTGACATCATGTACTTGACGACCACCGATTATGTGCAGCACAAATATGCGCCCGGTGTGCCGCAGGCCAACGCCTTCTACGAAATGTTCGACAAGTACCTGACCGAGCTCGATGCGCTGGGCGCGGCGATCGTCGTCACCGCCGACCATGGCATGAAGCCCAAGCACAAGGCGGACGGTTCGCCCGCCGTGGTCTACGTTCAGGACCTCTTGGACGAATGGCTGGGCAAGGATGCCGCCCGCGTCATCCTGCCGATCACCGACCCCTATGTCGTGCACCACGGCGCGCTCGGCTCCTTCGCCACCGCCTATCTGCCGGCGGGCGCGGATCAGGCCGGCATCATGGCGCGGCTGGCCGGGATTGACGGCATCATGCTGGTCGTCGACAGCCCGACGGCCTGCGAGCGCTTCGAACTGCCGGCCGACCGCATCGGCGACATCGTGCTGATCTCGACCGAGAACATGACGATCGGCACCAGCGAACACCGCCACGATCTCGCCGCACTTAACGAGCCGCTGCGCTCGCATGGTGGACTGACCGAGCAGGAGGTGCCGTTCATAGTCAATCGCGTGCTGCCGGACCTGCCAAACGAACCGACCCTGCGCAACTTCGACGCCTTCTACTACGCCACGATGGCGGCGGCGCTGGCGGGCTGAGTGATTTGGATCGCCAACTGAGTCGCCTCTTGACGGCGGTTGGTCGACCCCCACTCCGGCCCTTCGGGCTTCCTCTCCCCCGATCGACGGGGGAGAGGAAGCGCGCTGAACTCGCCAGCCTTGGCTCTATTCCTCTCCCTCCGGAGGGGGAGAGGTGGCGCCGCGAAGCGGCGACGGAGTGGGGAAGCCATAGCTGAGATGCGATGGCCTCGCCGACAAAAGATCAATGTGCTTTCTGAGCACTGGGAACACTGAAATGACCAAGCTCGATACCTCGATCAAAGTCCGCCACGAGCCGATGCGCATAGCTGGTCGCAAGGTCGACGCCGATGATGTCGTCCCGGTCCATTACCCTTACACGAATGCAGTTATCGGCACGGTTCCGGCCGGCCGCGCCGAGCATGCCCGGCAAGCCTTCGAAATCGCTGCCGGCTACAAATCCAAGCTCACCCGCTACGAGCGCCAGCAGATCCTGTTTCGCACGGAAGCGCTGGCGTCGCGCCGGGAAGAAATATCCGATCTCATCACGCTTGAACTCGGCATCTCCAAGACGGACTCGCTCTATGAAGTCGGCCGCGCCTATGACGTGTTCACGCTGTCAGCGCAGATGTGCATCCAGGATGACGGCCAGATCTTCTCGTGCGATCTCACCCCGCACGGCAAGGCGCGCAAGATCTTCACCACCCGCGAGCCGCTGAAGGCGATCTCGGCGATCACCCCATTCAACCATCCGCTCAACATGGTTTCGCACAAGGTGGCGCCGGCAATCGCCACCAACAATTGCGTGGTGGTCAAGCCAACGGAGCTGACGCCGATGACGGCGCTGCTGCTGGCCGACATCCTCTACGAAGCCGGCCTGCCGCCGGAAATGCTGTCGGTGGTGACCGGCTGGCCGGCCGATGTCGGCAACGAGATGATCACCAACGAGAACATCGATCTCATTACCTTTACCGGTGGCGTGCCGGTCGGCAAGATGATCGCCCGCACCGCCGGCTACAGGCGCCAGGTGCTGGAACTCGGCGGCAACGACCCACTGATCGTTCTCAACGATCTCTCCGACGATGATCTGGCGAAGGCCGCCGATCTCGCCGTCGCGGGTGCCACGAAGAATTCCGGCCAGCGCTGCACGGCGGTCAAGCGGATCCTCGTCCAGGAAAGCGTCGCCGACCGTTTCGTGCCGATGGTGCTGGAGCGGGCCAAGAAAATCCGCTTCGGCGATCCGATGGACCGCTCGACCGACCTTGGCACCGTCGTGCATGAGAAGGCTGCGGCGCTGTTCGAAGCCCGTGTCCATATGGCCGCCGAACAAGGCGCGGAGATCCTCTACAATCCGGGCCGCCAGGGTGCGCTGCTGCCACCGATCGTCGTCGATCGCGTGCCGCACACATCCGAACTGGTGATGGAGGAAACCTTCGGGCCGATCATCCCGATCGTGCGTGCGCCTGACGATGACGAGGCGCTGATCGCTCTGTCCAATTCGACTGCCTTCGGCCTGTCGTCGGGCGTCTGCACCAATGATTTCCGCCGCATGCAGAGATACATTTCTGGCCTTCAGGTCGGCACGGTCAACATCTGGGAAGTGCCGGGCTACCGCATCGAGATGTCGCCCTTCGGTGGCATCAAGGACTCGGGCAATGGCTACAAGGAAGGCGTCATCGAAGCGATGAAGAGCTATACCAATGTGAAGACATTTTCGCTGCCCTGGTCCTGACCGGACCACATCAACTGGCAGAACAACCGAGGGGGCGTTCCACGCTCCCTCATTCGCGTTTCGGAGACGGTAATGGCTGCAATAAAAGAGCTTGTGCATACCGAGGGCGATTCCAACACCACGGCGGCACGCGGCCGCTGGGATGCCGGCCAGGACGATCCTCGCATTCGCGGCCTGCTTGATCGAGATGCGGCCGCGTTCATGCACCAGAGCCTGTCCAGCCCCTGTCTTTCGACGATCGCCAAGGCCGAGGGCATCTGGATCGAGGACACCGCCGGACGCCGCTTCATGGATTTCCATGGCAACAGCGTACATCACCTCGGATACGGCCATCCAAGGCTGGTGGCCGCGATCAAGGCGCAGCTCGACGAGCTCTGCTTTGCACCGCGCCGCTTCACCTGCGAGCCCGCCGTCGAACTGGCCGAGAAACTGGCAGCACTTGCGCCCGGCGATCTCGGCAAGGTGCTGTTCACCACCGGTGGTTCGGACGCGATCGAAGTTGCCCTGAAGATCGCGCGTGCCGCGACCGGCCGTTTCAAGACGGTATCGTTCTGGGATGCCTTTCACGGCGCCGGCTTCGGCGCCGCCAGCGTCGGCGGCGAAGCGACCTTCCGCTCGCATATCGCCGGCCCGATGATGACCGGCACCGAACATGTCGCGCCGTGGGACGGCTATCGCTGCCCCTATGGCCACGACTCCCTTGAAGCATCGGGCATCGCCTGCGCCAACATGATCGCCTATGTGCTCGGCCGAGAACAGGATGTGGCGGCGGTCGTGGCCGAGCCCATGCGGGCGACGCCCAACCCGCCGCCGCCCGGTTTCTGGAAGCGGGTGCGCGAGGCCTGCGACCGGCACGGCACGCTGTTGATCTTCGACGAGATCCCGACCGGCCTCGGCAAGACCGGCAAGTTCTTCGCCCATGAGCATGATGGCGTGACGCCCGATATCGTCGTGCTCGGCAAGTCGCTGGGCGGCGGCATCTTGCCGATCGCCGCCGTCATCGCGCGCCGCGATCTCGACGTCACCGGCGGCTTCGCCATCGGCCACTACACCCACGAAAAGAACCCGGTGACGACACGCGCGGCACTGACGACGATCGACATCATCCTGGAAGAAGGGCTGGTCGAGCGCGCCGCCGAACTCGGTCGGCATATGCTGGGCCGCATGCAGGATCTGATGGCGCGTTCGCCTCATGTCGGCGACGTCAGGGGCAGGGGGCTGATGGTCGGCGTCGAACTCGTCGAGGATCGCGCCACGCGCCAGCCGGCACGCGACCTCGCCGAACGTGTCTTCTACGCGTGCTTGGAGCAGGGGCTGAGCTTCAAGGTCAGCCAGGGCAACGTGCTGACGCTGTCGCCACCGCTGGTCATTTCGAAAACGGATCTTGACCGTGCACTCGACATAGTCGAGCGCGCTGTGCTGGCGGCCTGATCATGAAGGCCGTGCGCACCGACAGGGAGCTCGAATGCCCAGGCATCGATGCGGGCTTGCGCGCACGCGGCGTCGAACTGGTGACGTTGCCGGACGGCATTCCTGAAGCGCATCTCATCAGCGCGGTCGCTGACGCCGATCTGCTGCTGATGTGTTACACGCCGATCACCGCAAGAGTGATCGAAGCAGCGCCCAAATTGAAGGGCATCGTTAAATATGGCGTCGGCATCGACGCTATAGACATCCCTGCAGCGATGCGGCGCGGCGTTCCCGTCGTCAATGTGCCTGAATATGCCGAGGAAACTGTAGCCGAGGGCGCCTTCGCGCTGATGATCGCACTCGCCAAGCGGCTGCCGGCGATCACGGCGGCGGTGTCGCGCGATGGCTGGGTCTGGCCCGAGCAGCGCTGGCTGGGGCGCGATATTTCCGGCGCCACGCTAGGGCTGGTCGGCTGTGGCAAGATCGGCCGCAGCATGGCGCGCATGGCCGGGCAGGGGTTTCGCGCGCGCATTCTCGGCTTCGATCCCGGTGTCGATGCCGCAACGATGCACGCTGCCGGCATCGAGAAGGTCGACGACCTCCAGGCCATGCTGTGCGCCTGCGACTTCGTTTCCCTCCATTGCGTGCTCAACGAAAAAACGCGCGGCCTGATCGGCAAGGCCGAACTCGCATGAAACCTTCGGCCATCATCGTCAACGTATCGCGCGGCGCGCTGATCGACGAGGCCGCCCTTGTCGAAGCTCTCGTTGACGGGCGTATTGGAGGCGCCGGGCTCGACGTCTATTCGGTTGAGCCGCTGGCCAAGTCAGGCCATCCGATGAGCGCGTTGTTCGGCCGTGACAACGTCATCCTGTTTCCGCATCTCACCTTCTTCACGCAGGAGGCGATGCGCCGGCTGGAAGACGATACGCTGGCGCGCTGCTTCGAGATCCTCGAAGGCCGGCCGGTAACGGTCCGTTCGTTAGATCCGCGATTGCGAGCGCAGACGACGGGCGTGACATTCGCCTGACCCCCACCATCCCCGCAGTCAATCGCCGTCTTCCGCGACGCTGGAATTGTGCCCAGGACAGGGATGCGACAGTTCCGTGACAAATATCAGAAGAAGTTTGGCTGTCATAAAATAAATAGATTTTACTTATCGATCGCCAGTCCCCAGAGTTGTCACAACGACGACATCCAACCGGCGCAACGTGGGCCAGCAGATCCACCGCCGATCGTCTTAGTGCATCGCAGAATGTGCCTTCAATCAAAGGGGAACTGAACCATGAAATCACGAAATACAGCTATCCTGGTGGCCTTTGCCGCCGCTCTCTCCGCCTCGTCGGCTCTTGTCGGGCCGGCGCTCGCCGACGGTGTCGTCACCATCTATGCCGCCGACGGCCTGCATGACGGCAACGGCAGCTGGTTCGAGACCGAATTCGCCGCCTTCACCAAGGCCACCGGCGTCAAGGTGCAGTATATCGAGGCAGGCTCGGGCGGTGTCGTCGAGCGCGTCGCCAAGGAGAAATCGAACCCGCAGGCCGACGTGCTGGTCACCTTGCCGCCTTTCGTGCAGCGTGCAGCGGCGGACGGCCTTCTGCAGGACTACAAGCCGGAAGCCGCGGCCCAGATCGACGGCGGCACCGACAAGTACCGGCCGCTGGTCAACAACTACATGAATTTCATCTACAACAGCGCCGTGCTTTCCGAGGCACCGAAGAGCTACACCGATCTGCTCGACCCGAAGTTCAAGGGCAAGATCCAGTATTCGACCCCCGGCCAGGCCGGCGACGGCACCGCTGTCATGCTGCAGGTGATCCATGCCTTTGGTGGTGAAGATGCCGGCTTCGGTTTCATGAAGAAGCTGCAGGACAACAATGTCGGCCCGTCCGCCTCGACCGGCAAGCTGACCGCGCTGGTCAACAAGGGCGAACTCCATGTCGCCAATGGCGATCTGCAGATGAACATGTCGCAGATGGCCGCCAATCCCAACATCAAGGTGTTCTGGCCGGCGGGGCCGGACGGCGTGCGGTCCACCTTCGCGCTGCCCTATGAGATCGGTCTGGTGACCGGAGCCCCCAACAGTGACAACGGCAAGAAGCTGATCGACTTCCTGCTTTCCAAGGAAGCCCAATCGACGGTAAGCTCCGTTGCCCTCGGCATGCCCGCCCGCAAGGACGTGACGCCGACCGACGCGAATTACGCCAAGCTGCAGGATGCATTGAAAGGCGTGACGGTATGGTCTCCGGACTGGAACGACGCACTGAGCAAGCTTCCCGACTACGTCAAGAAGTGGAACGAAGCGACCGGAAGTTGATCCGCAAGGGAAATCCGGAGGACCATGCCATGTCGGCCGCCGCCTTCACAGGTACCAGTGTCGTGGACATCGACGCCGCGAAAGTTCGCGGCGCCGGCTCCAACGTCCACTTCGACAAGGTCAGCGTCGCCTATGGTGCGCATGTCGTCCTGCACCCGCTGACCCTGGACATTGCTCCGGGCGAGATCCTGGCGATGATCGGTCCGTCCGGCTCCGGCAAGACGACCGCCTTGCGGGCAGTGGCCGGCTTCGTGCGGCCGGCGAGCGGGCGGATACGCATCGGCGGGACCGACGTGACCGACCTGCCGCCTTATGAGCGTGGGCTCGGCA
Source organism: Mesorhizobium sp. PAMC28654 (assembly GCF_020616515.1). Lineage (GTDB taxonomy): Bacteria > Pseudomonadota > Alphaproteobacteria > Rhizobiales > Rhizobiaceae > Mesorhizobium. Next base: position 2,449,011 of record NZ_CP085135.1, on the reverse strand, counting down.
TGGTGGTGCAGAACTACGCGCTGTTTCCCCACATGCGGGTCGAGGACAACGTCGCCTTCGGCCTTAGAGCGCAAGGCGCCGACAAGGCGCTGATCGCCGAGCGGATCAAGGATGCGCTCGCCACCGTCGGCATGTCGGCCTATGCCAGTCGCTATCCCCGCGAGCTTTCGGGCGGCCAGCAGCAGCGTGTCGCCATTGCAAGGGCTCTCGCGGTACGGCCGCGCGTGCTCCTGCTTGACGAGCCTCTTTCGGCGCTCGACGCGCAGATTCGCCGCAACATGGTCGAGGAAATTGCCCGTCTGCATCGCAACCTGCCGGGCCTAACCATCCTCTATGTCACCCACGATCAGACGGAGGCGCTGACGCTCGCCGACAAAATCGCCATCATGCGGGACGGCAGAGTCTGTTCGCATGGGCCAACGGCCGAACTCTACCAGCGTCCGCCCAACCGTTTCACCGCCGAATTTCTCGGTCGGGCCAATCTTCTGCCGGTGACCGTTTCCGAAGCCGCTGGGTTGAAGGGTTTTGCCACGGCCAGGTATGGCGATGCGGTGCTCACTGGTGCCGGCCGCAACGAGAAGGCCGGCGACAAGAGCCTGCTGTGCATTCGTCCCCAGCACCTCAGCCTGACGGCCGACAGCGAGCATACCAACCGCATCGTCGGCACGTTGAAGGAAGTGCACTGGCAGGGCGAACTCACCCATCTCGTGCTCGACGTCGACGGCACGCCGGTGCGTGCCTCGGCGACGAGGCTGCCGATCGCCTTGCCAGAGGCGGGTGCCAAGGTCCCGCTCTTCTTTGCGCCCGCCGACACATCGCTTGTTCCGGAAGACGCCGGTGTCTGAGGCCGTTGTCATCGCCGCGCCGGGCGTCAGGAGAGAACCCGGCAAATTCTGGATCGTGCCGCCTGCGGCCCTGCTGGCGCTGCTGTTCTTCTACCCGCTGGCGCTTATTGCCCGGCAAGCCTTTCTTGACGACAGCGGCGTTGCTAATTTCGCGGAGGTTGTCAGTGTCCTCCATTCGCGCTTCTTCCTCAATGCGCTGATCAACACGGTGACGATCTCCATAGCCGCGACTGCCGGATGCCTGATCGTCGGCCTCGTGCTGGCGCTGATCCTGGCTTTCGTGCCGTTCCCTGGCAGTGGCTTCATCGCCCGGCTGATCGACACTTTCATCGCGCTGCCGACCTTCCTGGTCACGCTTGCCTTCACCTTCCTCTACGGCTCGGCCGGCATGCTCAATGCTGGTCTGATGGAAACCTTTTCGCTGCCGCTGCCCCCAGTCGATTTCCTCTACTCGGCTTGGGGCGTGATCCTGGCCGAGGTCACCGTCTACACGCCCTTCATCCTGCGGCCGCTGCTCGCCTCCTTTTCGCTGGTCGATCGCGGCCAGATCGAGGCGGCAAGCGTGCTCGGCGCGCGCCCGTTCCGCATTGTCCGACAAGTCATCATGCCGGCGGCGATCCCCGCGCTCATTGCCGGCGGCAGCCTGTGCCTGCTTTTGACGGTCAATGAATTCGGCATCGTGCTGTTCATCGGCGCCAAGGGCGTCATCACGCTGCCGCTGCTGATCTACAGCAAGGCGATCCAGGAATCGGCCTACCAGGTCGCCTGCATCATCGCCGTGATCAACGTCGCGCTGTCGCTGGGCCTGTTCGGGCTCTATCGCTTCGCCGCCGGCCGGTTGGGAGCCTAGCCATGCTGGTCTGGTCGCGGCCCGGTCGCATTGTCCTGTGGGTGCTCTTCGCGCTGCTGTTCGGCGTGCTGTTCCTGGCGCCGCTTGCCGTCATCCTGCTGTCCAGTCTTGCCGACCAATGGAACGGTGTGTTGCCGAGCGGCCTGACGACCGAGCACTATAGCGATGTCATCAGCGGCGCCGCCGGCGACTCGGTGAAGGCAAGCCTGGTCACCGGCTTCCTGGCCAGCGCGCTGGCGCTGGTCAGCGGCACCTGGGCGGCGCTGTCGCTTCGTCTTCAGGGTCCCTCTCTCAAGCGATTGCTCGGCCTGCTGTTCTTCATTCCCAGCGCCGTGCCTTCGGTGTCCGTCGGCCTTGGCCTGCTGGTTGCCTTCAGCCATCCGCCCCTGCTGCTCAACGGCACGGTGGCGATCGTCCTGATCGCGCATTTCGTGCTCATCTCGGCCTTCACCTTCGGCAATGTCTCGGCGGGTCTGGCACGGCTTTCGCCCGACTTCGAGCAGGTTGCGTCAAGCCTCGGAGCGCGGCCGGGATACCGGCTCTGGCATGTCACCCTGCCTCTGCTCGCGCCCTATCTGGTCGCTGCCTTCGGCCTGAGCTTCGCGCTCTCCATGGGCGAACTCGGCGCCACCGTGATGGTCTATCCGCCGGGCTGGGTGACGCTGCCGGTGTCGATCTTCTCTCTTACTGATCGCGGCGACATCTTTGCCGGAGCGGCACTGACCATGATCCTGGTGGTGGCGACCCTGGTCCTGCTGCTCGGGCTCGAACGCATCACCGCGCGCGCGACCGGCACGTAAACACAAGCCGTTCGCGAGCCTCGGACCGAAGCAGCCGGTTACCGGGGGTGGCGCTGCGCGGGGTCGTAGAAGAATGTCTCCTGCGCGACGAATTCTCCTTCCCACCGCTGATAGGCCAATTCCTCCATATGCGTGGCGGTCCCGTCCTTCCATTCGAAATGGAACACCCAGCGGATCACCACATGGTCGCCATTGACGAACACCGGTCGCACGCATCGGGATTCCATTGTCTTGACCCTGGCCATCACCTTGTGTTCGTTCGCGACATGCGCATCCCGCCCCACGCGAGGCGGAGCCTGGTTTTCCTGCATCGTCGAACCTGCCGTGTAGAACTGTTCGACGGCTTCGATGTGGGCATTGCGCTCGACGCAGGCGATGAATCTTTCGAGGGTTTCGGCGCTGGGCATGTCTGACCTCTAGGGGGTGGATCGATCGAGCCCGCGCGCCTCTTGCTGTCGGTCCGGCACACGGTCTGCTTGGGCATATAGGGCTGTCCAACGGCTGAAGAAGACATCCACGGAAATCACATCTTGGTCCAGCGCCGGTCCGCTCGGTCGCGGCGGCGCAAAATCATTTGTCGGCAATGCTCTCCCGCTTGACTCCTGCCGCCGCGCCTATAAAACATATCATATGAATAGTATGAAGAATAAGAAATCCTTCAGCACGGCGCGAACATCGCGCGTCGCGGTCGCCGTTTCCAGCGGCTCGACGGCACTGCATGCGACAGTTGTCGAGCAGATCGGATTGCGCATCGTGCAAGGCGATTTCCTGCCCGGCGAAGCGCTGCCCAACGCGGACGATTCCAGTGAAATGCTGGGGGTTAGCCGCACCGTGCTGCGCGAGGCGATCAAGGTTCTGGCGGGCAAGGGGCTCGTCGAGTCGCGGCCGAAGACCGGCACACGGGTGCGTCCCCGCGCCGACTGGAATTTCCTCGATCCTGACGTCTTGTCCTGGCGCTACGCGGCAGGCGTCAGCGATGAGGATGTCAGGGCGCTGTTCGAGTTGCGCCGTGCCATCGAACCCATGTCGGCAGCGCTCGCGGCCCAGCGCGCGACGCCTGCGCAAATTGCCGAGATCAATGCCGCGCTGGCCGAAATGGAAGCTTTCAGCGACGACGGCGACCGCTTCGCCAAGCCCGACTTGGTGTTCCACCAGACCATTTTGCGCATGACCGGGAACGAACTGATCGGCTCGCTGGCGGCACTCGTCGAAACCGCCCTGGTGATGAGCTTTCGCCTCTCCAACGACAATCCGGAGGGGCAGCGCCATTCGCTGCCGCTGCACCGGGAGGTGGCCGAGAAGATCGCCGCCGGTGACGGTCCGGGTGCGCAGAAGGCGCTGCTCGTGCTGATCGACAATGCCGAGGAAGACGTGCGCCGCAGCGTCGACAATCGCAATAAGCGCCGCAAGGATCGGGAACAGCAATCGTGACGGAAGAAAAGCGCAAGTTGCGTTCAGCGGCATGGTTTGGCGGCGAGGGCAAGAATGCCTTCATGCACCGCAGCTGGATGAAGAACCAGGGCATTCCCGGCGACGAGTTCGACGGCCGTCCGGTGATCGGCATCTGCAATACCTGGTCGGAATTGACCCCTTGCAACGCCCATCTGCGTGGGCTGGCCGAACACGTCAAGCGCGGCGTCTACGAGGCGGGTGGCCTGCCGCTCGAGTTTCCGGTGATGTCACTGGGCGAAAGCAACATGCGCCCGACCGCCATGCTGTTTCGCAACCTCGCCAGCATGGACGTGGAAGAATCCATCCGCGCCAATCCGATCGATGGCGTCATTCTGCTGGCCGGATGTGACAAGACCACGCCCGCACTTTTGATGGGGGCTGCGTCCTGCAATCTGCCGACCATCACCGTCTCGGGCGGTCCGATGCTCAACGGCAAGTTCCGCGGCCAGGATATCGGCTCGGGAACCCATGTCTGGAAATTCGCCGAAGAGGTGAAGGCGGGCCGCATGCCGGTCGCGGACTTCCTCGCGGCCGAGCAGGGCCAGAGCCGATCGGCGGGCAGTTGCATGACCATGGGCACGGCTTCGACGATGGCCAGCATGGTCGAGGCGCTCGGCATCGGCATGCCCGACAATGCGGCCATCCCGGCAGTGGATTCCCGTCGTGGCGTGCTGGCTCATCTGGCCGGTCGCCGCATCGTCGATCTCGTCCACAAGGACGTGACCATTTCGCAGATCCTCACCAAGGCGGCCTTCGAAAATGCCATTCGCGTCAATGGCGCGATCGGCGGCTCGACCAATGCGGTGCTGCATCTGATCGCCATTGCGCGCCGGGTCGGGGTCGATCTGAGCCTTGATGACTGGGATCGCCTCGGACGTGGCGTGCCGACGATCGTCGATCTGATGCCATCCGGTCGGTTCCTGATGGAAGATTTCTACTACGCCGGGGGGCTGGCCGCGGTCATGGCGTCGCTTGATGGGGCGGGGCTTCTTCAACGCGACGTCATGACCGTCACCGGCAAGACTATCGGCGAGCTGGTCGACGGCGCTCCCAACTACAATCATGAGGTGATCCGCCCGCTAGAGAATCCGCTGACCGAGGAGGGCGGGATATCGATCCTGCGCGGCAACCTCGCACCCAACGGGGCGGTCATAAAACCATCCGCGGCCACGGCTGAGTTGATGCAGCATCGCGGCAAGGCCGTCGTGTTCGAGAACATCGAGCACTATTACGCCCGCATCGACGATCCCGACCTGGATATCGACGCGTCTTCGGTGATGGTGCTGAAGAATTGCGGGCCGCGCGGTTATCCCGGCATGGCCGAGGTCGGCAACATGCCGCTGCCGGCCAAGCTGCTCAAGCAGGGCGTCTCCGACATGGTGCGCATCTCCGATGCGCGCATGAGCGGCACCGCCTATGGCACCGTGGTTCTGCACGTCGCTCCCGAAGCGGCGGCAGGCGGTGTGCTGGCACTGGTGCGCGATGGCGATCTCATCGAATTGGATGTCGCCGGCCGTCGGCTGGAGCTTCTGGTTTCGGACGAGGAACTCGCGATCCGACGCCGCGACTGGGCGCCGCCGACGCCACCTGTGGGCGGCTACCAGAGCCTCTACGTCGAGCGCGTCCTGCAGGCCGATGCAGGCTGTGATTTCGACTTTCTCGTGGGCCGCCGCGATGCCGGCATCCCCCGGCATTCCCACTAGACGGACGCGCCATGACTGACGAAGCCAAAAGCTACGCAATCTACCCCAGCCTCAAGGGCCGCAGCGTCTTCATAACCGGCGGTGGCAGCGGCATCGGCGAAAGCCTGGTGCGCCACTTCTGCGCCCAAGGGAGCCGCGTTGCCTTCGTCGACCTGGCCGAGGAGCCTTCAAGGCGGGTCGTCGACGCGATCGCGGCGGAGGGCCACGCAGCACCGCTGTTCATCCCGTGCGACCTGCGCAACATCGAGGCCTTGCAGGCGGCCGCCACGCAGGCGATGCAGCACAATGGTCCGATCCAGGTCCTCTGCAACAATGCGGGCAGCGATGATCGTCATCAGACCAAGGATGTGACCGTCGCCTATTGGGACGATCGCATGGCGGTCAACCTTCGCCACCAGTTCTTTGCCGCGCAAGCCGTGCGCCCGCAGATGAGCGCACAGGGCGGCGGCTCGATCATCAATTTCGGCTCCATCACCTGGATGGTCGGCGATCCGGATTGCCCGGCCTATGTCACCGCGAAGGCCGCTGTCTACGGCATGACGCGGGCGCTTGCCCGCGAGCTCGGGCAGGAGCGCATCCGCGTCAACTGCATGGTGCCGGGCTGGGTCATGACCGAGCGCCAGATGCGCCTGTGGCTGACTCCGGCCGGAGAGCGCCAGATCGAGGAAAGGCAGTGCCTGCCCGACCGGCTGCAGTCTTCGGATATCGCGCGTATGGCGCTGTTCCTCGCCGCCGACGACAGCCGCATGTGCACCAGCCAGCAGTTCATCGTCGACGGGGGCTGGGTGTGACCCGGACAGCCCTGAAGGAGGAAGGGAATTTCATGCGTCTTGTTCAATTCAAAATGCCCGATGGAAGCCGGCGCGTCGGCCGTGTTTCCGAATATGGCGACCATCTACACCCGCTCGAGGGAACGAACACCGTCCTGGAACTGGCGGAAGCCGCAATCGCCCGAGGCGTCTCCATCGAGACGCTTGTCGAGGAGCGCACGACTGCCGAGCAGATCGATTATGACAAGCTTTTGAGCGAAGGCCGTGTGCTGGCCCCCGTCGATCACGCCGAGCCGGCGCGATTCCTCGTCACCGGCACGGGCCTGACCCACACGGGAAGTGCGGCCGCGCGCAACCAGATGCATGTGCTGACCCATGGCGAGGGTGCAACGGAATCTGATTCCCTCAAGATTTTCCGCATGGGGCTGGAGGGCGGCAAGCCCGGCACCGGCAAGATCGGCATCCAGCCCGAGTGGTTCTTCAAGGGCGTCGGCACCTGCGTCGTGCCCCCCGGCGCGCCGCTGCCGATGCCGGCATTCGCGAAGGCCGGGGCCGAGGAAGCCGAGATCGTCGGGCTCTATCTCAACGGGCCGGACGGCCATCCCTATCGCATCGGCTACGCGCTCGGAAACGAATATTCCGACCATGTGACGGAGGGCGAAAACTATCTCTATCTCGCTCATTCCAAGCTTCGGTCCTGCTCGATCGGCCCGGAACTGCTGATCGGCGAGCTGCCGAACGAAGTGCGTGGCCATTCCCGCATCACGCGTAATGGCGCCGTCATCTGGGAACAGGAGTTCCTGTCGGGCGAGGCGCACATGTCGCATTCGATCGCCAATCTCGAACACTACCATTTCCGCTACCCGATGCATCGCCGTCCGGGCGACCTGCACGCCTACTTCTTCGGCGCGGCGGTGATGAGCTACGCCTCCGGCGTCCAGACGGCTCCCGGCGACGAGTATGAAATCCAGGCACAGGAATTCGGCAAGCCACTGCGCAACCGGATGGAGTCGGTGCCGGACGAGGGGCTGGTCACCGTCACCCAGCTGTGACGGCAAAGGTCCGAAGACTGCGGTTCACGACAACGATAATGGGAGAATGACAATGGGACTGAAGAGACTGTTTCTGAAAATGGCCACGATCGGCCTGGGCATCGGTCTGATGACCTCGGCGGCGTTTGCGGCAAACCTTCGTGTGCTGGCCTGGGATGGCTACGCGGACGCGGACTGGGTCAAGGACTTCACGGCCAAGACCGGCATCGGCGTCGACGTTGTTTTCATCGGCAGCGATGACGAGATCTGGGCCAAGATCAAGGGCAGCGAAGGGCAGGACTTCGACGTCTTCGCCGTCAACACCGCCCAGTTGCAGCGCTACATCAAGGCCGACCTCGTGTCGCCGATCGACGTGGCAAAGCTCCCCAACCAGAAAGAGGTGCTGCCGCGCTTCCGCGATCTGACGTCGGTCAGCGGCGTCACCAAGGACGGCAAGGTCTACGGCATTCCGTTCTGCTTCGACTCGATCGGCCTGATCTACGACACCGACAAGGTGAAGCCCGCGCCGACCTCGATGTCGGTCCTGTGGGACCCGGCATACAAGGGCAAGGTGCTGGCCTACGACAACGGCGAGCACAATTTCTCGTTCACCGCGTTGACGCTCGGTTACAAGGATCCGTTCAACCTCAACGAAGAGCAGATGGCGGCGGTCAAGGCCAAGCTGGTTGAGCTGAAGCGCAACGTGTTGAGCTTCTACACCACCGCCGACGAAGCCCAGCAGATCTTCCAGAACAATGACGTCGCGCTGATCTGGGCCAATTACGGCCAGCAGCAGGTCAAGGCGCTTCAGAAGGTCGGCGCCCATGTCGCCTACGTCAATCCGAGCGAAGGCGCACTTGCCTGGCTCGACAACTGGGTCATTTCCAAAGGCGTCCGCGACAACGATGCCGCCGAGAAATGGATCAACTTCATGCTGAGCAAAGAGGTCAGCGGCACGCTGTCCGAGCGCACCGGCTTCGGCAACACCGTGACCGAATCCAGCAGCGCCGGCGGCAACGACAAGCTGGTCTGGCTGAACAATGTCGAGGATCCGCTGAAGCGTTCGGACATGTGGAACGAGGTCAAGGCCACGCCCTGATCCCTGGCATTTGAAGGACCCGGCGGTTCGGGCATTCCGGACCGCCGAAAAGCGCACGTCGAGAGTATCCAATGAACCAGAACACCGACCTGCTTACGCTACGGTCCGTCTCGAAATCCTACGGCACGGTTCCCGTGCTGCACGACATCGACCTTTCGATCAAGGACCATCCGGCTCAGGCAAGACCACGGTCCTGCGGCTCATCGGCGGGCTCGAGCCACTGACAGCGGGCGAAATCCGGCTAGACGGTCAGGATATCAGCCGCATGCCAATCAACCGGCGGCCCTTCAACACCGTGTTTCAGGATTATGCGCTGTTTCCGCACCTGACCGTTTCCGGCAATGTCGGCTACGGGCTTTCGGTTCGCCACGTGCCGCGCAAGGAGATTGCCCGCCGCGTCGCGGAAGCCTTGGAACTCGTCCAGCTCGGGCTTTTTGCCGACCGGTTTCCGGCGCAGCTTTCCGGCGGCCAGCGCCAGCGCGTCGCCCTGGCGCGCGCGCTGATCTGCCAGCCGCGCCTGATCCTGCTGGATGAGCCGCTCGCGGCGCTCGATCTCGAATTGCGCCGGCAGATGCAGGAGTTCCTGAAGTCCATCCAGCGCGAGATCAAGACCACCTTCCTGTTCGTCACGCACGACCAGGAAGAAGCCATGGACTTGCCCCGAAAAAGTGGAGAGTTTCCTTCTGATGAAAGGCGACCTCGATGACGAAACAGAGACAGTTTACGGATGCGTTCAAGGCGGAGGCGGTTGGCCTTGTGCGAACGAGCGGTCGGACGAAGCGGCAGATCGCGGAGGATCTTGGTGTTGGTTTCTCGACGCTGACGCGATGGATGGGTCGGCAGCTGGATCGTGAGATGGGCGATCCTGGGCGTCCGCCTGATGCTGATGTCGCCGCTGAATTGAAACGGCTGCGGCGGGAGAATGAAATCCTTCGGCAGGAGCGGGATATCTTGAAACGGGCGACGGCTTTTTTCGTCAAGGAGGGAAGTCGGTGAGGTTCGCGCTCATCGACCAGGCGAAGAAGGATTTCCCTGTGGACCGTTTGTGCGCGACGCTGGGTGTCAGCCCGAGCGGCTACTTTGCCTGGGGGCGCCGGCCGGCGTGCCGCCGGCAGCGCGACGACATGATAATGCTGGCGCATGTGCGATCGTCGTTCGCGCTGTCGAACGGAACCTATGGTAGCCCGCGCATGACGCGGGAACTGCAAGACAATGGCTTTGCCATTGGCCGGCGACGAACGGCGCGTCTGATGCGGGAGAATGGCCTCCAGGCAAGACAGAAGCGGCGGTTCAAGCGCACGACGGACAGCGAACACGCCTTTCCGGTTGCCCCCAATGTCATCGACCAGGATTTTGCCGCCACTGGTCCCAACCAGAAATGGGGTGCCGACATCTCCTACATCTGGACGCGGGAGGGCTGGTTGTACCTTGCTGTCGTCATCGATCTGTTTGCCCGCAAGGTCGTTGGCTGGGCTGCTGGCAACCGGCTACACCGCAGCCTGGCTCTGGCAGCGCTCAACAAGGCGTTCGTCATGCGGCAGCCGGAACCCGGCCTCATTCACCACTCCGACCGCGGCAGCCAATATTGTTCTATCGACTACCAAGCCGAATTGCGTGCCGCCGGCGTCATCATCTCAATGTCAGGCAAGGGCAATTGCTTTGATAACGCCATGGTCGAAACATTCTTCAAGACGCTGAAAACTGAACTGATCTGGCGCACCTCTTTCCTTACCCGCGCCGATGCCCAAGCCGCCATTGCCCGATATATCGACGGCTTCTACAATCCCATCCGGCGGCATTCCGCGCTCGACTACATCAGCCCGATGCAGTTCGAGCGAAACGCCGCCGAATGAGCAACCCGCTCTCCACTTTACCGAAGCAAGTCCACTGTTCCTGCGCAAGACACTGGTCGGCAAGGCGGTGCGAGCGGCGTCCGAGGACATGGAGGCGGCGACCTTGATGGGCATCAGCCCGCACCGTGTCAACGCCATCGCCTTCGCCATCGGCATTGCACTGGCGGGTGCCGCCGGCGTCGCGGTGGCGACCACCTTCCCGTTCAATCCGTTTGCCGGCTTCATATTCAGCTTGAAGGCGCTGGTGGCACTGGCGCTGGGCGGCATCGGCAATGTCGCGGGCGCGCTCGCCGGCGGCATCATCCTTGGCCTCATCGAAGCCTATGTGCAGTATTTCATCTCAGGCGGCTGGACCAACGCGATCGCCTACGGCGTGTTCCTGGCGGTGCTGATGTTCAAGCCGGAAGGCCTGTTCAGCCGGCCCTACAAGAAGGCTTGAGCGCCATGTTGAAGCAAGCATTGCCCAAACAAGCCTGGACATGGATCGCCATTGTCGTCGTCGCGGCCCTGGCGCTGGTGCCGCTGTTGCCCGGTGCGATCGACTCTTACGCCTTCTCCTTCCTGTTCTTCGTCTTCATCTACGCCATAATGGCTCAAGGCTGGAACCTGGTCGCCGGCTTCGGTGGCCAGATCAGCCTGGGCAACCATGCCTTCTTCGGCTTGGGCGCCTACACCACCGCCATCCTGTGGAGCGGCAACTATCTCTGGGGCTCGCTCTATGATGCCTGGCCGCGCATCTACTATTTCGATCCGGTGACCATGGTGCTGGGTGGCCTTGTCGCGGCGGTCGCGGCCGTCATCATCGGCCTGCCGCTCCTGTCCAAACTGCGTGGCGACTATTTCGCGTTGGGCACGCTGGGCTTCGGCGAGATCGTCAAGGTGATGTTCATCAATGGCGGCGACTTCACCGGTGGCGCCTTCGGCATCATCGCGCCGGCCAGCACCTTCGACACGCTGTTGCCGCACTATCTGGTCGGGCTCGGCCTGATGGTGGGCACCGCGCTCGCCATCCACCTGTTGATGCGGTCAAGATACGGACTGGCGCTGATCGCGGTGCGCGACGACGAGATGGCGGCCTCGGCCAACGGCATCGACACGCTGAGGGTCAAGGTCGCCGCCTTCGCCGGCAGCGCCTTCATCGCCTTCATCGCCGGCAGCCTCTACACCTATTACATCTTCCATGTCGGCCCGGACTCGGTGTCCGACCTCGACTGGATGCTGCTGCCGCTGATGATGACAGTGGTCGGCGGCACCGGCACGCTGCTCGGCCCGATCCTCGGCGTCTTCGTCATGTACGCGGTGTTCGACCTCGCCCGCATCGTGGTGCCAGATTATCATCCGGTGATTTCGGGGCTGACGATTATCCTGGCGATGCTGTTCTTGCCGAAGGGACTGATGCGGAGCTTTAGGAGCAGGGCGCGGGCGGCTTGAAGAGGATAGCTGCCGCTCTCCACACGAACAGCCGCCTGCAAAACTATCTGCGCACCTGACCGGCATGAGTTTCATTCCGGTTTTACGTCGCGTTAAAATGAATATGGTTTGATATGAACTCCCACCGCGCGACGACAGTTTGGGGGCTTCATTGACCTTTGCCACGATCGTCTCCGACCACGCCGCGATCCGGCCCGACGCGCTCGCCGCGGCTGCCGATGGCGGTACGCTCAATTATTCTCAGTTCGCGGAAAATGCGGGGCGGCTAGGCAGTTGGCTGGTCGAACAAAGGGCGGAGCGGATCGCCATTCTCGGCTCGCGCAGTCTCGGCGCGTTCATCGCCGTAATGGGCGCAGCGTGGGCTGGCGCGGCTTATATTCCGCTCAGTCTGAAGGCCCCCGCCGAGCGATTGGCGGCGATCCTCGATCAAGCCCGTCCCGACGTGCTGCTGATCGATCGACATGGCGCTAACCTCGTCGACGCCGCTCTAGAGCAGAATCTGATCATTCCGGCTCATATCCTGTTGCGGCGAAGTAGTTGGCGCACTCGGTTGGTGTGAAGCAAGGCAGTGCGGCGCTGATGGTATCCCACAATTCCGCGACGGTTCGTGCGGCGGCTTTGCGTAGAATCGATTTCAGCTTGGAAAAGGCGTTCTCGATCGGGTTGAAGTCGGGGGAATAGGGCGGGAGGAACATCATCCTTGCGCCGGTTGCTTCGATCGCCACACGGGCGGCTGCGCTTTTGTGCGCCGGCAGGTTGTCGAGGATCACGACATCGTCGGGCCGCAGCGTCGGCACGAGAACCTGCTCGACATAGGCGACAAACCATTCGCCAGTCATCGGGCCGTCCAGGACCATTGGCGCGGTCATGCCAGTGAGGCGCAGGGCGCCGGTGAACGTCGTCGTCTTCCAATGGCCATGCGGGATTGGCGATCGGCACCGCATCCCGCGCTTCGTGCGCCCCCGCAGTCGAGCCATCTTTGTCGAGGCTCCGGTCTCGTCGATGAAGACCAGATGCTCGGGATCAAGATCGGGCTGGGCGTCGAACCAGGCGTTTCGTCGCGCCGCCACGTCTGGCCGCTCCTGCTCGCTGGCGTGCGCCGTTTTTTTTGAAGGTCATGGAGTGACGATCGAGAAACCGCCAGATCGTGCTCGTCGCAAACGACGCGCCATGCTCCTGTCGCAGCAACTCGGCGAGTTCGACCAGCGTGATGTCCACCCGCCTCTCGATCGCCGCCAGGATGATGTCGCGATACGCTTCAACGCGGTGGGACCGCCTGTCGCCGCCCTGCGGCTTTGCGCAGGTGGCTCCGGTCTCGCGCCATTCCCGGACCCAACGCACCGAGCTTGCCGCCGCCACGCCAAATCGCGCCGCTGCCGCCCGTCGCGACAGGCCGCCATCAACCGCTGCGACCACCCGAGCCCGCAAATCTTCCGATAAGGATTTCGCCATGCCATGCCGGCCTCCGAATCCAGCAGATATGCTGAATCAGATTTCCAATCCCAACGAAACCCCTATCGATTCTATCCGCTCGGATTTTGCTCTAGAGCAGAATCTGATCATTCCGGCTCATATCCTGTTGCGGCGAAGTAGTTGGCGCACTCGGTTGGTGTGAAGCAAGGCAGTGCGGCGCTGATGGTATCCCACAATTCCGCGACGGTTCGTGCGGCGGCTTTGCGTAGAATCGATTTCAGCTTGGAAAAGGCGTTCTCGATCGGGTTGAAGTCGGGGGAATAGGGCGGGAGGAACATCATCCTTGCGCCGGTTGCTTCGATCGCCACACGGGCGGCTGCGCTTTTGTGCGCCGGCAGGTTGTCGAGGATCACGACATCGTCGGGCCGCAGCGTCGGCACGAGAACCTGCTCGACATAGGCGACAAACCATTCGCCAGTCATCGGGCCGTCCAGGACCATTGGCGCGGTCATGCCAGTGAGGCGCAGGGCGCCGGTGAACGTCGTCGTCTTCCAATGGCCATGCGGGATTGGCGATCGGCACCGCATCCCGCGCTTCGTGCGCCCCCGCAGTCGAGCCATCTTTGTCGAGGCTCCGGTCTCGTCGATGAAGACCAGATGCTCGGGATCAAGATCGGGCTGGGCGTCGAACCAGGCGTTTCGTCGCGCCGCCACGTCTGGCCGCTCCTGCTCGCTGGCGTGCGCCGTTTTTTTTGAAGGTCATGGAGTGACGATCGAGAAACCGCCAGATCGTGCTCGTCGCAAACGACGCGCCATGCTCCTGTCGCAGCAACTCGGCGAGTTCGACCAGCGTGATGTCCACCCGCCTCTCGATCGCCGCCAGGATGATGTCGCGATACGCTTCAACGCGGTGGGACCGCCTGTCGCCGCCCTGCGGCTTTGCGCAGGTGGCTCCGGTCTCGCGCCATTCCCGGACCCAACGCACCGAGCTTGCCGCCGCCACGCCAAATCGCGCCGCTGCCGCCCGTCGCGACAGGCCGCCATCAACCGCTGCGACCACCCGAGCCCGCAAATCTTCCGATAAGGATTTCGCCATGCCATGCCGGCCTCCGAATCCAGCAGATATGCTGAATCAGATTTCCAATCCCAACGAAACCCCTATCGATTCTATCCGCTCGGATTTTGCTCTAGCGGCCGCCGCGCCCAAGTTGATCGTTGCGGCGGACGATATGACACGCGCGATAATCAAGCCGGTGCTGGGCGACATTCCCACAATCGCGGACCTTCGCGCGCGCCAGATACCACCGGCGGCGGTAGCGGCCGACCGCACAGCGTATATCATCTTCACCTCGGGCACGACCGGTGTCCCCAAGGGTGTGGTCGTGTCGACCGGTGCGCGCGCCGCGCTGGTCGAAGAAATGCGACGCTGGTATCCACTCGGCCCCGACGACCGCGTTGCTGAAACCGCTGATCTGAGCTTCGACATCTCTGTCGCCAACATGATCTTGGCGTGGCAAAGTGGCGCCTCGCTGCACGCTCTTCCGGTTTCGTCGATGGTCGCGCCCGCCCGGTTCATCCGGACCAATGCGATAACGACATGGTGTTCTGTGCCAACCGTCATCATCACGATGATCCGCACCGGCGCGCTGCGTCCGGAGGATCTTCGAGACATTGCGCTATTCCATTTTTATCGGCGAGGCACTCCCGGTTACAGCAGCGCGAGCCTGGCAAGAGGCTGCCCCCTTCAGCCGGGTCGACAATCTTTACGGTCCCACCGAGGCAACGTTCGGCTGTTTCGGCTATGTGTTCGATCCGCTAGCGATCCCGGACGCGGACACCGTCCCGATCGGCCGACCGTTCGCCTCCACGGACGCGATGATCGTTGACGAGAATTTGAAGGCGCTCGGTATCGGAGAACGCGGGGAACTGGCCTTGGCCGGGCCACAGCTCGCCGATGGTTATCTCAACCGGCGCGATCTGACCGAACTGCGCTTTCCAACAATCGACGGCGAGCGCTGGTATCTGACAGGCGATGCCGCCTGTCGCGACGAAAACGATGTCTTCCATCACCTCGGCCGGCTTGACAACCAGCTCAAGGTGCTTGGCTACCGGGTTGAGCTGGAGGACGTCGAAAGCCACGTGCGCGCCGTGTCCGGCGCGATATCGGCCGCGGTTATCGGCTGGCCGCACGGCAACGCGGCGGTCGAAAGCCTGATCGGCTTCACCGTTGGCGCGACGCGGTCCAGCGAGGAAATCCGAGTGGCGCTGAGCGAGCGCTTGCCAGCCTATATGATACCGCGCGTGCTTCACCCGGTCGACGCGATGCCGCTTTCCGCCAACGGCAAGCTTGATCGCGGCCGCCTGACCGCGCTGTTGCCGGATCGCGAGGCCGCACATGGCTGACGCCTTGACGGTCGCTCCGCCCAGCCGAACGCCCCCACTGCGACGCTGGCGCGATTTTCGTCTGATCCCCGCGTTTGACAAGGACGCCCGCGCGATCGCGCTTGCCCAGACTCGGATCGGGCGGCTGTTGCTGTTTGCCATTATGCTGGTGCTGGCGCGTGGTGATCTCGCACTCACGGCGACTATCGGCTTCGGTGCGGCGGTCGCCTATCTGCCCCGGCGCCGCGCACTGCTGATGATCGTGGCGACGGTATCGCTCATCTCGTTCGGTCCGATGCTGGCCGGCGGCTCACCGCCATCGCCTATTGCCGTGGTCGACACCTTCAGCATATTCGCCTTCACCGCGATACTGCTCGCCATCGCACGCCGCACCGGCCGGCGCGGCCCGTTCGCGCGGCCGGTTCCGACATTGTTCGTCGCGATCGGTGCGCTCGCGACCTTGGGGTCGCTCCCCATGCTTGGTGCGACCTTTCAAGCGATCGTCTGGAGCGCTGCCACCACACTCGCAGCCTCAATGTGGTTCATCGCCTATGCATTGGCCAACACGACGGGCCGGCAGGCTAAGCCGGCAGCGCAGCATCTTGGCGTGCTGCATCCGTTCTGGGGATCGACGACGGTTCCGTCCGGCAAAGGTGCCGCTTATCTGGCCAAGTTCGAGGCGCGCACCGACGCTGAGCTCGCGGTCACGCAAATCAAGGCGGCTAAGTTGCTATTGTGGGCAAAATTGCTGCTGGTCGCCGGGTTGTCCTTTCACGCGCTAATGCATGTCCAGGGCGGCATCCCCACGCTGGCCGAGGCGGTTGCCGCCTTGGCGGCGGATCATCCGTGGTCGCGAACGCTTTCGATCGAGGCGATCCCCGTGGACTTTATCGACAATTTATTTTCGCTGGCGGTGATGGGCCATGTGTTCGTGGCATGCTGCCGATATGCAGGCTTTCGCATACCGCGTAACATGTGCCGCCCACTCGAGGCGCAGAGCATCGCCGAGTTTTGGAACCGCTATTATTTTTACTTCAAGGAATTGCTGGTCGATTTCTTCTTTCTGCCAGCATTTTCGAGACTACAGGGCTGGCCGGCGCGAATGCGCGTACTGGCGGCGACCTTCTGTGCCGCCGGATTGGGAAATTACTTGTTCCACTTTTTCAGGGACATCGATCTCGTGCGCACGTTGGGACCGGCACAAGCGATCATCGGATCGCAGACCTACGCCTTTTACTGCCTGCTGCTGTCGCTTGGAATCGCCTGCTCGCAACTTATCGGCGCGACGTCCGCATCGTCGCAAAAATCCAGTATCGGCCGGATCGCCTCGCGTTTCCGGGTGATTGGTTTCTACTGTCTGGTCAGCCTGTTCGCCTATGACGGCCGCACGTTGACCCTGCAGGATCACTTCCACTTTCTCTTCTACGTATTGGGTATCACCGCATGACGAATTCGAAACGCGACCGCATCCGCCAATTCGTCATCAGCAAACTGCGCGATTCCGGCGCCGATCTCAGCGACGGCGACGCACTCTTTTCGACCGGACGGATCGACTCGCTCGCCGCAGTCGAATTGATCCTGATGCTCGAACAGGGGTTCGGGCTCGATGCAGGTCATCCGGATTTCGACCCCGCGATGCTCGATTCAATCGACGAGATCATGCTGCTCATCAACTGATAAGCGGGTCTCAACATCGATCGCGGAAATAGCCTTGGGCAGTTCTGTCAGCCGACGAATGACGGCTATCGGGCCATGAATAGTGGCCACCACGGTCCAGATAGCGGCGCGAGCGGCCCATGTGGCGCGATGTCCTCGGCCAACAGGCTGCCGCGCGCCATGGGCCGGCGCCAAGGCCCATGCGGTCGAACATGCGCCGATCTTTCAAACTCCCAGCGAGTAGCCGAGATCGCGCAGCGGCAGTCGGCGCACCCGCTCTCCGGTGGCGGCGAATATGGCGTTGCCGAGTGCTGGCGCCAGCGCAGGGAAGGCGGGTTCGCCCATTCCGGTCGGCGGATTGTCCGACTGGATGAAATAGGGATCGATCGTCATTGGCGCGAAGGGCATGCGCAGGATCGGATAGGCATTGTAGTTCTGCTCCTGGATCCGGCCGTTTTCGAAGTTGATCTTGAGACCCATGGCGGTGGAGAGAGCGTCGGTGGACGCGCCCTGCGCCTGAGCTTCGGAGCCGGCCATGTCGATTATGGGGCCGACATCGAGCACCACCACGATGCGCGCGATCTTGATCCGCTTGTTGGCGTCCACGCTGAGCTCGACCGCCTGCGCGACATGGCCGGCATGCGAATAGCACCAGGCCAGGCCCAGCCCGCTGCCTTTGGGGAGCATCTTGCCCCAGCCTGCCTTGTCGGCGCACATCTTGATGACGTCGGTGGCCCGCTTGGGGCTGAAGTTGACGCTCTTGTCCTTGGGCACCAGTTCGGGCACGTCGCGGTTCACCGCATCGAGAAGGAGCTCGACATGGTCGCGGCCAGACGCGAGCGACAGTTCATGCATGAAGCCTTGCGCGGCGAAGACCTGGGCATTGTCGCCCGGCGCGCGCCAGGCGCCGGTGGGAATCCTCAACGGCAGCATGGTCTTGGCGCGGCGCAAATTGGGCGCCTTGATCGAATATCTCAGATTGTCGGTAAGGTTGGCACCCGAGGCTTCCTTCTTGCCGTCGGCGGTGAAGGTGATGAAATGTTCCTGCCAGGCGTCGAGCCTGCCAGCTTTGTCGATCGCGCCCTTGAACTGGTGATAGCCGGCGGGCCGGTAGAAATCATGGGCGAAATCGTCTTCCCGCGTCCATTGCAGCTTGACCGGGGCGTTGACCCTCGTGGCGATGGCCGCGGCCTCGCAGGCATAGTCATTGACCAGGCGCCGACCGAAGCCACCGCCGACGCGCGTCTGGTGCATCACGACTTTTTCCGGCGCAATGCCAGCCGCCTTCGCGACCAGCGGCAAGCCGCGATCGGGCTGCTGCGTGGGCACCCACATTTCCATCACCCCGTCATGCCAGTGCGCCGTGGTGTTCATCGGCTCCAGTGGCACATGGGCGACGAAGGGATATTCGTAATAGGCCTCCACGGTCTTGGCGGCATTGGCGAAGGCCTTGTCCACGTCACCGACATTGTCGTCGGGCTTTTGCGGGAAACTGGCCGCCAGCTTGCCGGCCTCAGCCGAGAATTGCGACGTTGAATCGTTCGACGCCGCGCTCAGGTCCCAATCCACCTGAAGCTTGTCCTTGGCCTGGAAGGCGCTCCAGGTGTCGTGGGCAATGATGGCCACGCCCGGCATCACTTCGACCATCATGCCGGTGCCGTCCACGGCGAAGGCGTCGAGCACACCACGCTCAGCCTTGATCTCGTCCACATTGAAGGATTTGACCTTGCCGCCCGCCGCCGGACATTTGGTGTAGGTGGCATAGACCATGCCGGGAAGCTGAACATCGATGCCGAACAGCGGCTGGCCGGTGACGACCTTGGGGTCGTCGACGCCGCGATAGCGCTTGCCGATCAGGCGGTATTCGGCGCGGGTCTTCAGCTTCAGGGCTTTGGGATCAGGTACTGGCATTTTCGCCGCCATGGCGGCAAGCGAGCCATAGGTCGCGGACCTGCCGCTGGCGGCATGGGTCAGGACCGAATCCCTGGCGGTGATCTGCAAGGGGTCCACGGCCCATTGCCCGGCGGCGGCGGCGACCAGCATCGCCTTGGCGCCGGCGCCGGCCTGGCGCAACTGGTCCCAGGCATGCGGGATGGAGGTCGAACCGCCCGCGCCCTGGCTGCCATAGATTTTAGGATTGATGTCGGCCTGCTCCATCACGACATGGTTCCAGTCGGCATCGAGTTCGTCGGCAATGATCACGCCGAAGGAGGTCTTGATGCCCTGGCCGATCTCCGGGCATTTGGAATAGATGGTGATCGTGTTGTCGGGAGCGATGCGGATGAAGGCGTTCATCGCCTGGTCCTTGACATCGGCCGTATCGACATTCGCCGTCTCGGCCGCGAACGCTGCATCTCCAAGGTGGAAGCCCAGCACCAGCCCCGCGGCGCCAGCACCGGCCAGCTTGAAGAAGGTACGCCGTCCCATGGTCAGCGACGCACTGGCCGGCGGTACCGAACGGACCTCGCGTATCAGCGCCGAGAGATAGGCATCGGACTGGGCAAAGTGGGTGTCAGCCATTGGGAGCCTCCTTGGATTGCTGCTTCGCCTGCTTGTGCAGATCGGCCACATCCTTGCCTGTCATATCAGCGCCTTTGGCACCGAACCGGGCGGTGACGTAGTTGGCCACGGCCGCTATGTCGTCGTCGGAATAGCCCTCGCCGAAGGCCGGCATGAAGATCGGGCCCTCGGCCGTCTTGCGGTTGACGCCATTGATGACCGTCTGCGCCACGTTGGTGGCGCTGGGATCGTTGACCGCGCGCACGCCGGTCAGCGTGGCGTAGCCGGTGACCGGGCTCACGCCGGTCCAGCCGTGGCAGCTGGCGCAGGCGCCGGCGAAGATCTTTTCGCCGCGGGAATTGGCATCCGCCACCATGCCCTCCTTGTACGACGCCGGCGCCGCCGTCGTGACCGTGCGCGGCAGGTCGCTCGCATGGCCGGGTATGCTGCGCAGATAGGCCACCAGGGCATGGGTGTCGTCCGGGACGAGATAGCTCAGGCTGTCGTCCGTGGCTTCACCCATCGGGCCAGCCGCGCCGCCATGACCGTTGGCATGACCGGTGGAAAGATAGAGATAGACATCGTCATCACTCCAGTCGCCGATGCCGGAATCATTGTCGCTGGTGATGTTGTAGGCGCGCCAGCCTGCTGTAAGGGCGCCCGCGAATTTGCTGTGATTGTCCAGCGCATAGGCAAGGTTGCGCGGTGTATGGCATTCGCCGCAATGGCCCATCGCCTCGGCAAGATAGGCGCCTCGGTTCCATTGCGGCGTCTGGCTGGTGTTGGGACGGAAACGTTCGTCGGCATTGAACATGACGTTCCACATAGCCATCAGGCCGCGCTGGCTGAAGGGCCAGGAAAGCTGGTCTTGCCTGGCTGGGGCATGGACGGGCGCCAGCGTGAACAGATAGGTCTTGATAGCCAGCGCGTCGGCGTCCGTCATGTAGGCATAGGAGCTGTAGGGCATGGCGGGATAGAGCTTTTCGCCGTCGGCGCGAATGCCCTTGTGCACGGCCGCCAGGAACTGGGCGTCGGTATAATCGCCGATGCCGGTTTGCTTGTCCGGTGTGATGTTGGTGGAATAGATCGTGCCGAACGGCATGTTGAAGGCGAAGCCGCCCGCGAAGGGCGCGCCGCCCGGAGCGGTGTGGCAGGCCTGGCAATCCGCGGCATGGGTGAGATATTCGCCGCGCTTCACCGGATCGGCGCTGGCAAGCTCAGCGGGAACACCGGTGACATCGGCGCCATGGTAATCCGCCAGCGCCACGGTCGAGCCGCCGGCAAAGGACATCGGATTGCGGCCGAGAACGAGCCATCCAGCGAAACCAAGCGCGACGACGACAATGACCGCAATGACGATGCCGATGATTTTCTTCATGGTCAGGTCGATTTGGCGGCTGCGGCGTTCTTGATCGCACGGCGGATGCGGATGTAGGTCCCGCAGCGGCAGAGATTGCCGGCCATGGCCGCGTCGATGTCGGCATCGTCAGGCTGGGGATTGCTGTCCAGCAGCGCCGTCGCCGACATGATCTGGCCGGCCTGGCAGTAGCCGCATTGCGGCACCGCGACTTCCATCCAGGCCTGCTGCACCTTGGCGCCATTGGGTGTCTTGCCAATCCCTTCGATGGTGACGACAGCGCGGGTGCCGACATCGCCAATGGTCAGTTGGCAGGAACGCACCGGCTTGCCACCTACATGCACCGTGCAGACGCCGCATTGGGCGATGCCGCAGCCATATTTGGTGCCAACCAGATTGAGATGGTCGCGCAGCACCCAGAGAAGCGGCATCTCCTCCGGCACATCGACATCCAGCGATTGTCCGTTGATTGTGAGAGTGAGCATGTCTCCATCCCTGCCTGACGATGAAATCGACGCATCAACCGAATTTCATCGTCAGATAGGGGACCGAATGTCCACCAGTAGGGACCGTCCGTTCACATTCAGGGCATCGCTGCCGGCTGCTCCGAACGATCGGCAAACTGGAAGGATTATCGAAAAAGCCGCGAACAACCGGGCACGCGCGTTCGATTTGCGGTCTCTAGTGCACCACCGCCCGCAGTCTCTCCCGCAACTCGCGAGGCGCGACATCATACTTGCTCTTGAAGGCGCGAGAGAAGTGCGCGCTTGAATTGAAGCCGCAGGCAAACGCGATTTCCGAGATCGAGGCCGAGGCCCGCGCCGGCGACATCAGTTCTTCCTTGCTGCGTTCCAGCCGCCGGTCCCAGACGAAGCGTTCGAGTGTCATGCCTTCACCCTCGAAGGCGCGGTGCAGATAGCGCCGAGAGCAGCCCATGTGGCGTGCGATGTCCTCGGCCGAGAGGTTGCTGCGCGCCAGATTGGCGTCGATATAGGCGACGATCCGCTCGCGCAGGGCTTCGAGCGGCGTACGGCGAAATTCCGCCGCCATCGGCTTGTTGCGGATCAGGCCGTTGACGAGCTGGATCAGGCTTTCGCCGACACGCCGGCACCCGGCTTCGTCAAGCCGATGCGCCTCGCCAATCGCCATCTGCATGAGGCCGGACACGATATGCGTCAGGCTGTCGTCATTGCCGGGCAGCGGCATCGGCGCCGAAAGGCGGGCGAGCGTGTCGTCGCAGAAGGTCGAGCGCGGTACCTGCAGGATGAGCTGGTCGACATCGCTGAGGTTCTGGAAGGAATAGCTGCGCACCGGGTCGTAGATGATCGCCGATTGGGGACCGAGATCGACCGCGACCTGCTGCTGCTCGAAGCGGCTGCGACCGCTGATCTGCATCAGGATCTTGATCGCATCGGGGTCGAAACTGCGCCAGAACAGGCGGTCGTTGACGACCAGATGCGCGTTGGCCTTGATCTCGGACAACCTGCAGGCGCCAAGGTTGACGGAGACCAGCTTCGGTATCGATGGCACCGCGCCCCGCGAGAAGCGCTGGGTGATCGGGCCGAACAGCATGCGTGATGTGGACAGGAAAGCTTCGCCGTCGGCGACGCTTACATGATGGGCGGCGGCCTGCATTGGTTCCTCCTCCAAACAACCTCCCGTCTTGTCGCGGGATTGCGGCGCAAGGGCAATGCCCTCGATGGATATGGCGGGAAGTTAACATGCTAATCATCTTCCTCGCAACGGCTGAATAACTGTCATGGCTCGCCGTTGAGCTGGGCGGAAATCAAGCGCGCCGCCTTTGCCGCTGCTTGACCTTGGCTGGCCGCCATCGCATCGTCGACGCGCGAGACCGGCGAGGCCACGGCGAGAGTTCCGAGCGGGTAGCCATCCGCGCCGAGGATGGGCGCGGCGATGCTGTGCACGCCTTCTTCATAGCCCTGGGCGCTGCGCGAATAGCCGCGCGATGCCGCAAGCCGTATCGCCTCCATGAGCCTGTCGCGCCTCGTGACCGTATGCGCGGTGAACGCTTCCAGCGGCTTGTCGAGATAGGCGTCAACCGTCTCCGTGCGCGAGAAGCCGAGGAAGGCGATGCCGGACGCGGTGCCGTGCAGCGGCAGCACTTGGCCGACATCGACATTGACGCGGTTGGCCCTTGCCGAGAGTTCAACATGCACCGTCAGCAGGGCGCCGGCACTGAATTCCGACAGGTGCACGGTCTCGCCGGTTTCTACGGAGAGCTCTCGCACGATGGGCGCGGCGACGCGGACAAAGGGGAAGTGCGCGTCGCGGATACGGGCAAGCCGCGACAGCCCGGCGCCGAGGCGGTAGCGGCGGCTTGCCGGCTCCTGCTCGATGAGGCGATGGTCGGCAAGTGACACAAGCAGCCGCCTGGCCGTGGCCTTGTCGAGGCCGGCCTTGCGGGCAAGATCGGAGAGGCCGATTTCCGGTTCCGCCAGCGTGAACAGTTCCAGCAATGAAATCGCCTTGCCTACCGTGCTCATCCTGAATTCTCCGAGATACTTCGCGTGTGAATTAACTTGACAGGGGAAGATCCACCTTGCAGTCTGCCTATAACATACAAAACACCGGTTCAAATAATGAACCGTGTTGGGAACCAGATTTTCGCGCCCCATGAGCGATGGCGCACAAGGGAGAGTTTGCGCCGTGACGGCTGCCAGCAGAAAAGACACGGATCCCGTAACAATCAGCGACCTGCTCGACCGCGAGCAGCAGCGCTTCCGGTTGACGCATCCGCGTTCGGCCGCGGCCTGGGAAGAAGGCAAGCAGCATTTCCTCTATGGGGCACCGTCGCACTGGATGCGGCGCTGGGCCGGCGGTTTTCCGGTCTATCCCGCCGAAGCGAAGGGCGCCCATATCCGCGACATCGACGGGCACGACTACATCGACTTCGCCCTTGGCGACACCGGCGGCATGTGCGGCCACGCACCGGAAGCGGTCACCCGGGCCGCGCTGCACCAGTTGCAGAATGGCACGACGATGATGCTTCCCACCGAGGACAGCCTCTGGGTCGGCGCCGAGCTGCAGCGGCGCTTTGGTCTGCCCTATTGGACGTTCACCACTTCGGCGACCGACGCCAATCGCGGCGCCATCCGCATTGCCCGCATGATCACCGGTCGCGACAAGGTGCTGGTCTTCTCGGGCTGCTATCATGGCGGCGTCGAGGAGGCGCATGTCGAGATCCGTGACGGCCGCATCGGCATGCGCAACATGATCCATCCCAATGGCGTCGACCATTCAGCCGTCTCCAGGGTGGTTGAGTTCAATGATGTGGCGGCGCTCGAGGAGGCGCTTTCGCATGGCGACGTCGCCTGCGTGCTGACCGAACCGCTGATGACCAATTTCGGCATGATCCCGGTCGCGGACGGCTTCCACGCGGCACTGCGCGAGATCACCCGTCGCACCGGCACCGTGCTGATCATCGACGAGACGCACACGATCTCCAGCGGTCCGGGCGGTTATTCATCCGAGCACGGCCTGGAGCCGGATATTCTCGTGGCCGGAAAGGCCATCGCCGGCGGCATTCCGGCGGGTATCTTCGGTGTTTCGCGGGAGATCGCCGAGCGGCTGTGGGCGATCGTGCCGATGGTCAATCCGCGTGTGCGCCAGTCGGCGCATCTCGGCATCGGCGGCACGCTGGCCGGCAACGCGCTCACCGTCGCCACCATGCGCGCGGTGCTGGAAGAGGTGCTGACGCCAGCCAATTTCGAAGTGATGATCGGCAATGCCTCGCGGCTTGCCGAGGCCGCGCGCGGAATCATCGCAGCCAACGGCCTGCCTTGGCACGTGACACAGATCGGCGCCCGCGCCGAGATCATGTTCATGCCGCGTCCGCCAAGAAACGGCGCCGAGGTCATCGCCAGCCGGCGCGGCGATCTCGAGACGCTTCTGCACGCCTTCTACATGAACGAAGGTATTCTGGTGACGCCGTTCCACACCATGTTCCTGATGTGCCCTGCGACCACTTCGGCCGATGTCGATCGCCATACCGAGGTCTTCGAACGCTTCATCGCCCTGATCCGCGACGCGGGGGTTGCCTGAGAGATGGCGCGACCTTTCGACCTCGCGGGCAAGGTGGCATTGGTAACCGGCGGCGGGCGCGGCATCGGTGCGGCGATCGCCACCCGCTTCGCCGAAGCCGGGGCATCCGTCGTCATCGCCAACCGCACCGTTGATGTCTCGGAGGCGCTGGCAACGGAGCTATCCGGCCGCAAGCTCAGCGTGCGCTCTGTTCCGCTCGACGGCCTCGGTCGTACCGCCGTGCATGCCCTGGTCCACGATGTCGTTGATCAGTCCGGCAGGCTCGACATTGTCGTGCACAATGCCGGTGGCTGCCCCTGGGCCTCGATCGACGAGCTGGACGAGGACAAGCTCGAAGAGGCGTTGTCGCTCAACCTCAAGGCCTGCTTCTGGCTGGCCCAGGCGGCGGCTCCGGCCATGCGCCGGAACGGCTTTGGCCGCATCCTCGTCACGTCGTCCGTATCGGCCCGCGTGGCCATGGCCGGCGGCGCCCACTATTCGGCGGCCAAGGCGGGCGTAAACGCCTTCATAAGGGGTGCTGCCTTCGAATTCGCGCGTGACGGCATCACCGTCAACGGCGTCGAGCCGGGCTTCATCGCAAAGCCTGGTCGCGGCAAGATGAGCGCTCCGGAAATTGCCGACCGGCTCGCCCGCCACATCCCCGTTGGTCATCTCGGCGAGGCCGACGATATCGCCTTCGCCATGCTCTACCTCGCCTCGGAACAGGCTGGATACATGACCGGGCAGACGATGGTCGTCGATGGCGGTTCGACCTTGCCGGAAACCGGATTCGCGGTCGAGCGGCACTGGGGGCTGGCGTGAATAGGGCAGGAATGAGCGGGACCGGAATGAACCGCCGCCTCGCGGGCCGCAAGGCGCTGGTCACTGGCGCCGCCACCGGCATGGGCCGGGCGACCGCCGAACTGTTCGGGCGGCACGGCGCCGAAATCGTTGTCTTCGGCCTTGGCGGCGAAACGCTGGACGGCGCCGCCCAAGCCAGCGGCGGCACCGCCGTGCGCGGCGATATCACCAGCACCGCCGACGTGGCGCGTGCGATCGACGCCTGCGGCGGTCAGCTCGACATCGTCGTCAACGCGGCGGGACTGATGATCCTCGACGAACCGGAGAGCCTGAGCGACGAGACTTGGGCCCGCAGCTTCGCCGTCAACGTGACGGGCGCCATGATGGTCTGCCGCGCCGCACTGCCGCTGCTGAAACAGCGTGGCGGTTCGATCGTCAACATCGCCTCGGTCGGCGCGTTCAACGCCAGCGGCCAGAACGCCGCCTATTCGGCGAGCAAGGCCGCTCTCGTCTCCTACACCCGCTCACTGGCCTATGCGCACGGCCCCGACGGCATCCGCGCCAATGCGGTGGCGCCGGGCTGGGTGCGCACGCCGATGAGCGTGCAGGAGATGGAGGCGGCGGCGGCCGTCAACGGCTCGACGCCCGACGAAGAGTTCGCCGCGCTGACCGGCCGCATCGCGCTCAGGCGCGTGGCCGAGCCGGCGGAGATCGCGTCCTGCTGCCTGTTTCTCGCATCCGATGATGCCTCCTTCGTCACCGGCGCCGTGCTCGTCGCCGATGGCGGTGGCCGCGCACCGACGCAGAACAGGGCGGTCTGATGAAAACGGACCCATTGAAATCATCCGATCCGCCGCCGCTGGGCGCGGGCTGATCGTCGAGGGAGGAGAAAGACGAAATGCCTGACAGAAGTGCCGACCTGGTTCTCACCAATGGCCGCATCTACACACTGGATCGCAAGCGGCCATGGGCCACGGCGGTTGCCGTCAAAGGCGGGCGTATCGTGGCGGTGGGCGAGGCGGACGCCGTCGCCGGGCTGACCGGGCCGGCGACCGATATCGTCGACCTCAAGGGCGCCATGCTGATGCCCGGCATCGTCGACGTGCACGCGCATCTGATGATGGGCGGCCAGGCGGAGCTGTTCGAACTGCGCTTTCCTCCAACCGCAAGCTTCGAGACGCTGCTCCAGCGCGTTGCGGAGGCGGCCGCCAAGGCACCGGAAAACTCATGGATCATCGGAGGCCAGTGGGGCAGCGACCTCCTCCCGAAGCTGAACACGCTGGAGGCGCTGGAGGCATTCGACAAGGCCAGCCAGGGGCGGCCGGTGATGCTGCGCGACGACACTTATCATAACCGCTGGATCAATTCGGAAGCACTTCGCCTGGCCGGGGTTTCAGCCGCGACGCCCGATCCGGAAAAAGGCTCGATCGGCCGCGATCCCACCACCGGTGCACTGAGCGGCATGATGATCGAATCCGCTGCCGGTATCGTCGAAAGCACCATCGCCCGGTCTGGCCACTACACCGAGGAGATGGACCGGGTGGCGATGGCGCGGTCGATCGCCACGCTCAATTCCTACGGCGTCACCGCCTTCCTCGACGCCGCCGCCATGCAGCCCATCCTCGCCGCGCTGAAAGGCCTCGACGATCGCGGCGAGCTGACCGCCTGGTCGGTGTCGGCAATGCCGGCGGTTGAGCCGTCCTTCATGTTCGGCATTGCCGGCGACGAACTGATCGCGCTGCGCGATAAGTATCGCAGCGCTCATGCGAAGCCGGACTTCGTCAAGGTGTTCCTCGACGGTGTGCCGGGTGCCCGCACCGCCGCCTTCCATGAGCCCTATACGGACGATCCGATCCTTGGCTGCTGCTTTCGCGGCTCGACCATCGTCACCGTGCCGGAGCTGATCCGCTGGGTCGGCAAATGCGAAAAGCTCGGCCTCGGCGTGAAGATCCACTGCGCCGGCGATGCCGCCGTCAGCCAGGCGCTCGACGCCGTCGATGTCGTGCGCTCCTTCAATGGCCCGACGAAGCTGATCCACCACATCGCCCACGCCAGCTACATCGCGCCGGCCGACATTGCCCGCTTCGCCGAGCTTGGCGTTGCCGCCGATCTCTCGCCTTTCCTGTGGTATCCGACGAGCTTTCTCGAAGGCCACAAGCAGACGATGGGCGAGGCGCGGGCGCTGCGCTTCTGGCCGAACAAGGATCTGCTTGAGGCCGGCGCGCTGCTGGCCGGCGGTTCCGACTGGCCGGTCATGCCCAACCCCGATCCCTGGGATGGCATCGAGGGGCTGGTGACGCGCCGCAACCCGAGCGGTGAATTCAAGGGCGCGGCACTGTGGCCGGAGCAGGCGCTCGATGTCGCCACCGCGCTCGAGATCTTCACCATCAACTCGGCCCGCGCCATCGGTCTGGCCGACACGGTTGGCTCGATCGAGATCGGCAAGTCGGCCGACTTCATCAAGCTCGACCGCAACGTATTGGAAACGCCCTCCGATGAGATCGCCGACACCAAGGTGCTGACCACCTGGTTCGAGGGGAGGGTCGTCTATGAGCGGACCTGACGGCAGCCACGATGCGCCTGTTCCGGTGACGATCGTCACCGGCTTCCTCGGCTCGGGCAAGACCACGGTGCTCAACCGCTTGTTGCGTCGGCCGTCGCTTGCCGGGGCGGCCGTCATCATCAACGAGTTCGGCGCCATTGGGCTCGACCATCTTCTGATCGAGGCGAGCGAAGAGCAATTCACGCTGCTCGACAATGGCTGCGTCTGCTGCACGGTGCGTGGCGATCTGGTGGCGACGCTGAAGGAGCTCGACCGGCGCGGTCGTGCCGGTGAGGTGCCTGATCTCACCCACGTCATCATCGAGACGACGGGCCTCGCCGATCCCGCCCCGATCCTGCACACGCTGATGGCCGAGCCGGAGCTCGCAGGCCGCTATTTTGTCGCCGGCGTCGTCACCACCGTCGATGCTGTCAATGGCTGGTCGACGCTCGACCGGCATGCGGAGGCGGCCAAGCAGGTCGCGGTCGCCGACCGGTTGCTGGTCACCAAGACCGATCTGGTTTCGGGGGAGGCTCTGGGCGAATTGCAACACCGGCTGGCTCATCTTGCGCCGGCAGCAAGGCAAAGCCTGGCGCACAATGGCGAGCCGGATTTCGACATCATGGACAACCAGCACCTTGGCGCGGCGGTCGATCCGGACCGGGTCGCTGCCTGGCTGGACGTACCGGCCGCGGACCATGAATGCGGCGCGGATTGCGCTCACGAACATCACCATCACCATGGCCACGCCCATCACGGCATCCAGTCATACAGTTTCGTCATCGACGAACCCATCGAGTGGGCGGCCTTCGCCCGTTGGCTCGATTATGTCGCGGCGCTGAAGGGCGAGGACCTGCTGCGGTTGAAAGGCCTTGTGAATGTCACCGACGAGCCGGAGCGGCCGCTCGTCCTGCACGGTGTGCAGCATGTCTTCCATCCGCCGGTGCGGCTCGATGCGTGGCCATCCGACGACCGGCGCACGCGACTGGTCTTCATCGTGCGCGACATCGCGCGAGAGACCATCGCGCGGACATTGA
This sequence comes from Mesorhizobium sp. PAMC28654, assembly GCF_020616515.1. Lineage (GTDB taxonomy): Bacteria > Pseudomonadota > Alphaproteobacteria > Rhizobiales > Rhizobiaceae > Mesorhizobium. Next base: position 2,419,450 of record NZ_CP085135.1, on the reverse strand, counting down.
CGAAGTTCGCCGCCATCGACGCCGCCAGCATCCAGCGGCCGGTGCGCAACGCCGCGTGAACTTGAAAATGCATGAAGAAAAAATGGGAGTGTAGGACATGCAGTGGAAATCCAGCCTATTCGCAACAGCACTTGCCGGCATAAGCCTTGGCGCGATGATCGGGACGGCTTCTGCCGCCGGCCCGACCTGCAAGGACGGGACGATCAAGGTCGGCGCGGTGTCGACCATCACCGGTCCCGCCGATTTCAGTGAAGTGCCGAAGGCGACCAAGGCCGCCTTCGATGCCGTCAACGCCGCCGGCGGCATCAATGGCTGCAAGATCGATTACACCATCGCCGACGACAAGGCCGATCCGGCGGTGGCCGCGCAGGCGGCGCGCGACCTGATCGACAACAAGGAAGCGGTGGCGCTGGTTGGTTCGGGCAGCCTGCTCGACTGCGCGGTCAATTCCGCCACCTACAGCCGCAAGAAGATCCTCTCGGTGCAGGGCCTCGGCGTCGACGCCGCCTGCTTCTCCTCGCCCAATGTGGCGCCGGTCAATGTCGGACCCTACACGCTCTCCACCGCCATGGCCTACTACGCCGCCAATCAGCTGAAGAGCCAGAAGCTGTGCGCCTTCTTCATCATCATCGGCGGCACCCAGGAGGCCTACAAGAAGGCGATCGAGAACTGGGAGAAGATCTCGGGCAAGAAGATCCATCTCATCGACCTGACACTGCCCTTCCAGGGCGATCTGACGCCCTATGTCATCAAGGCGCGCGACGCCGGCTGCGACGCGGTGCTGACCAACCAGGTCGAACCGCAGGTTGTGCAACTGATCAAGACGGTCGATGCGCAGAAGATCACCGGCATCAACTGGCTGTTCCTGGCGCCGGGCTACACCGAGCAGGTCGCCTCGGCGCTCGCCGACACCAAACAGCCGATCTATGTCGGCACCGAATGGGAGCCCTTTACCGAGAAGAGCTCGGCCGCCAACGCGCAATGGGTGGCCGACATGCAGAAGGCCGGCCGGCCGCTGACCGCCTTCTCGCAAGGCGGCTATCTCGCCGCCCAGCTGTTCCTCAAGGTGGTGGCTTCCATTGACGGCGAGGTGACGCGCGAAAGCGTGACCAAGGCGCTGCACGATATGCAGCCGATCACCAATCCGCTTTCCGGCAGCGCTTACGTCTTCGGCAAGGCCAAGGTCCACTCGCCGATGCAGGCGACCAAGGTGATGAAGCTGGAAAAGGGCGCCTGGACGGTCGAGACGCCGGACTGGGTCGTGCTGCCGCAGGTAAAGTGAATGTCTTTCCGGCGTTGGCGCTGCCCCTCACCTGCCTGCCGGCATCCTCTCCCCGTATAGTGACGGGGAGAAGGGCGCTGTCGTCGACGGTTTCGCCAACCACCAACGCCGCAGGAAGAGTGCTGGCGTTGCGGACAGCCTCTTTCTCCCCGTCTCTACACGGGGAGAAATGCCCGGCAGGGCAATGAGGGGCGGCGCCGACTTCGAAAGTGTGGCGGACCATTTTTCAACCAGGACATCTGATGAACGCATTGCTCACATCCGCCGTGGCGGGACTGGCAGCCGGAGGTACCTATGCCTTGCTCGGCGTCTGCGCCGTCTTCACCTACCGGCTGGTCGCCGTGGTCAATTTCACCGGCGCCGCGATCGGCACGGCGGGAACCTTCGTGCTGATCGTGCTCTATGAAGCCGGCTTTCCGATCTGGCCGTTGGTGCTGGCCGGCATCGCCGCCGGCACGGTGGTCGGCGTTCTTATTGGCTACATCATGACACGGTGGTTCGGAGAGGCCAGCGCCTCGACCAAGGCGGCGGTCACCGTGGCGCTGCTGGTCGGCATCATCGCCATCGGGCTTCGGCTGACCGGGGGCCAGCATCCGCATAACATGCCGGAACTGTTTCCAGGCTCCGCCTTCCGCATGGCCGGCGTCGAGGTGACGATCGCCTCGGTGCTGACGATCGGGCTGGCGGCGCTGTTCACCATCCTTGCCGACCTGTTCCTCAACAACACCAAGGTCGGGCTCAATCTGCGCGCGCTGGCCGACCGGCCGATGGCGGCCGAACTGCTCGGCATCAGGGTGCAGCTGCTGTCGCTGCTGGTCTGGGGCATGACCGGCGCCTTCACCACCTTCGCGCTGATGATCATCGCGCCGCAGCGCTCGCCGAATTTCATGACGCTCAGCCTGCTCGTCGTGCCGGCGCTGGCGGCGGCCCTTGTCGGCCTGTTCCGCAGCTTCTGGCGCACGCTGGCCGGCGGCATCGTGCTTGGGCTGGTCGAAGGCATGGCAAGCTCGGTCGACAGCATCAGCCAGTACCGCAGCGCCATTCCGTTCCTGGTCGTGCTCGCCGTTCTGCTCTGGTCGCAACGGGAGGCCCGTTGGGATGAAGCACGCTAGTCTGAAGGCCTCGCTGATAGTCATCATCGCAGCGATCGTCCTTGGCGGCGTGATCGCCGGCCTGCTGCCGTCCTACTGGGTGTTCCTGGCCACCTCGGTGCTGATCACCGGCGTCGCGTTGCAGAGCCTGGGCCTCGTCGCCGGCCGCACCGGCATGATCGCGCTCTGCCAGATGTCGTTTGCCGGCGTGGGCGCCTGGACAGTCGGCTATCTTAACCTTGCCGAAGCGCCGGGCGGCTTGCCTGTCTGGATCCTCATCGGCGGGCTGGCGGCGGTGCCGCTCGGCGTCGCCATCGGCCTGCCGGCGCTGCGACTACGCGGCATCAACCTCGCCATCGTCACGCTGTCCTTCGCCACCGCCTTCGACACCATCCTGGCGACCATGACTTATCCCGGCCAGACCGATTTCCTGCAGGTGCTGCGACCGGAACTGTTCGACAGCGACGAGGGCTATTTCATCTTCGTGCTGCTGTTTTACGTCACCATTGCAGTCGCGCTCGAAATCCTCAGCCGCTCGCGGCTTGGCGCTTCCTGGCTGGCGGTGCGCCATTCCGAGCGCGCGGCAGCAGCCCACGGCGTCAGCATCGCCACCGCCAAGCTGTCGGCCTTCGCCATCTCAGCCTTTATCGCCGGCATTTCCGGCGGCCTGCTCGCCGGCTATCTCGGCACGCTGGTCTCCGAGAATTTCAGCATGATGCAGTCGCTGTCACTTTACGCCGTGGCGGTGATGACCGGCGCGCATTTCGCCGAAGGCGCCATCATCGGCGGGCTGCTGGTCGTCATGTTCCCCGAAATCCTGCGCCGGCTCGACCTGCCGCAGGACATCGGCAATGTACTGTTCGCCATCGGCGCCACGCAGGCGCTGTCGACCGGCGAGACGATGAGCGAGGCCTTTCGCCGGCAGTTGCGCAAGCTTTTGCCGGCACGCGTGAAGGCGGCTGCATCGGCGCCGGCAGGCGATCTGCCCGCCCTGGTAAGCCGCGCGGCCGGCCCGGCGCTCAGCATTGACAAGCTGACTGTGCGCTACGGCAGCGTGGTGGCGCTCGACGGCGTCAGCCTGACGGTTGCCGCCGGCACCGTCGCCGGCTTGATCGGCCCCAATGGCGCCGGCAAGTCGACCTTCATCGATGCCGTCGCCGGCTTCTTGTCGAGCTATGAGGGCAGCATCAAACTGGGCGGCAAGCCGCTCGAAGGCATGCCCGCGCATCTTGGACTTGCCCCGAAAAAGTGGAGAGTTTCCTTCTGATGAAAGGCGACCTCGATGACGAAACAGAGACAGTTTACGGATGCGTTCAAGGCGGAGGCGGTTGGCCTTGTGCGAACGAGCGGTCGGACGAAGCGGCAGATCGCGGAGGATCTTGGTGTTGGTTTCTCGACGCTGACGCGATGGATGGGTCGGCAGCTGGATCGTGAGATGGGCGATCCTGGGCGTCCGCCTGATGCTGATGTCGCCGCTGAATTGAAACGGCTGCGGCGGGAGAATGAAATCCTTCGGCAGGAGCGGGATATCTTGAAACGGGCGACGGCTTTTTTCGTCAAGGAGGGAAGTCGGTGAGGTTCGCGCTCATCGACCAGGCGAAGAAGGATTTCCCTGTGGACCGTTTGTGCGCGACGCTGGGTGTCAGCCCGAGCGGCTACTTTGCCTGGGGGCGCCGGCCGGCGTGCCGCCGGCAGCGCGACGACATGATAATGCTGGCGCATGTGCGATCGTCGTTCGCGCTGTCGAACGGAACCTATGGTAGCCCGCGCATGACGCGGGAACTGCAAGACAATGGCTTTGCCATTGGCCGGCGACGAACGGCGCGTCTGATGCGGGAGAATGGCCTCCAGGCAAGACAGAAGCGGCGGTTCAAGCGCACGACGGACAGCGAACACGCCTTTCCGGTTGCCCCCAATGTCATCGACCAGGATTTTGCCGCCACTGGTCCCAACCAGAAATGGGGTGCCGACATCTCCTACATCTGGACGCGGGAGGGCTGGTTGTACCTTGCTGTCGTCATCGATCTGTTTGCCCGCAAGGTCGTTGGCTGGGCTGCTGGCAACCGGCTACACCGCAGCCTGGCTCTGGCAGCGCTCAACAAGGCGTTCGTCATGCGGCAGCCGGAACCCGGCCTCATTCACCACTCCGACCGCGGCAGCCAATATTGTTCTATCGACTACCAAGCCGAATTGCGTGCCGCCGGCGTCATCATCTCAATGTCAGGCAAGGGCAATTGCTTTGATAACGCCATGGTCGAAACATTCTTCAAGACGCTGAAAACTGAACTGATCTGGCGCACCTCTTTCCTTACCCGCGCCGATGCCCAAGCCGCCATTGCCCGATATATCGACGGCTTCTACAATCCCATCCGGCGGCATTCCGCGCTCGACTACATCAGCCCGATGCAGTTCGAGCGAAACGCCGCCGAATGAGCAACCCGCTCTCCACTTTACCGAAGCAAGTCCATCTGCGTGCCCGCGAGGGTGTGCGCCGGACCTGGCAGACCAACCGCATCGCGCCGGAGCTCACCGTCGGCGGCTATCTGGCGCTGGCGGCCAAGGGCCTGTCGGCGAGCGAGACCAAGGCGATCCTCGGCTGGCTCGATTGTCCCGATCCAGACACGCTGGTGGTCTCGGTTGATGCCGGCACCAGGCGCCTGCTCGATGTCGCCGGCGTGGTCGCCGCGCGTCCAGCCGTGGTGCTGCTCGACGAGCCGGCGGCCGGCCAGTCGCATGAGGAGACATTCCGGCTCGGGCAACGCATCGCCGAGATCCCAAAGCTGTTCGGGTCGGCGGTGCTGCTGGTCGAGCACGACATGGATCTGGTGCGGACGGTTTGCTCGGAGGTCACCGTGCTGGACTTCGGCCGCGTCATCGCGTCCGGCCCACCGGCCAAGGTGCTCGACCAGGGTTCGGTGAAAAAAGCCTATCTCGGTATCGAGGAAGAGAGCGTCGCGGCATGAGCAAGCTCATCGTTTCCAACCTCTCGATCAACCGCGCCGAGCTGCCTGTCGTGTCGTCGCTCGACATATCGGTCGAAAGTGGCGCCATCAGTGTGGTGCTCGGCGCCAACGGTGCCGGCAAGACGACGCTGCTCGAAGGCCTGTCGGGCATCATCCCGATTGCCGGCGGCTCGATTGCCATCGATGGCCGCGAGATCCAGAAAGCGCGGCCGGGCGTGCGCTCGCGCGAAGGGCTGGCCCATGTCGAGCAAGGGCGCACTGTGTTCCGCCAACTCACCACCGAGGAGAACCTCAGGGTCAGTCTGCACGCTGGGTCCGACCTCACTGAGGCCTATGCGCTGTTTCCGGAGCTGGTGCAGCGCCGCACGGTCAAGGCCAGCCTTCTGTCGGGCGGCGAGCAGCAGATGCTGGTCATCGCACGCGCGCTTCTGACACGGCCCAAGGTGCTGCTCATCGACGAGATGTCGGCAGGGCTGGCGCCGGTCATCGTCACGCGGCTGATGAGCGCCGTGCGCAAGCTCGCCGACAATGGCCTGGCGGTGCTGCTGGTCGAGCAGTTCGCCGCACTGGCCCTTTCGATCGGCAACCGCGCCTATGTGATGCGGCGTGGCCGCGTCGTCCATGACGGCGATTGCATGCAACTGCTCAAGTCGCCGGACGAACTGCACCGGCTTTATCTCGGCGGATAGGGCGACCCCGCTCGCACCGATCGACGCATCCTGGCTGTGCGGATGCCTCGGTAGCTATGCCGCCGCGTCCAGCCGGTCGCGCAGCATGCTCCAGGGCAGCAGCATGTTTGGCGCGTGCCGTAGCAGGCCGTGGAACGGGATCGGCGACGGCGGCGCGAACGGAAGCGGCAAATCCCTGGCATTCGCGCCATCGGCCCAGTCCGCCAGCACCTTGCCCGTGGCCGTGGTCATCGCGATGCCGCGTCCATTGCAGGCAAAGCCCGCGATCAATCCTGGCCCGAGATCGACGAGGTGGGGCAGGAAGTCGGGTTCGACGGCGGCCATTCCCGACCAGCTATATTCGAGTGGCGGCAGTTCGGGCAAATCGAGATGCCTGCCAAGCCGCCGCCAGATCGTCTGCGGCACCCGCGCATCAGCGCCGGCGCCGAAGACATGCATGCCGCCTGATATCAGCCGGTTCGCGCTATCGAAGCGGAAGGTGAAAAGGTTGCGCCTGGTGTCGCCGACGCCTTGCCCGCCGGGAAGCAGCCGGCTGCGTATCGCGCTGGGCAGCGGCGCGGTCGCGATCTGGAAAACCTTCAGCGGAAAGTAGGTACGCGCGAGCGTCGGGTTGAGCGGCCCGCCATAGGCGTTGGTGGCGATCAGCACCTTTCCGGCGCGCACCGATCCCGCCGCTGTTTTCAGCATCCAGCCGTCCGCTATCCTGTCGATCGACATGACCCGCGAATGCTCGAATATCCGCGCGCCGGCCTTTTCCGCCGCGTCGGCGAGACCACCAGCATATTCGACCGGGTTGAGGACGCCGCCTGAGCGGTCCATCCAACCACCGATGTACCCGCGCGCGCCCGTCAGCGCCTCGGTCTCCCCTTCGTTCAGCGCGACGGCCGGCCTGCCGCGCCGCGCCCACTGGTCGGCGCGTGACTTGACCTTCTCCAGGGCAGAAGGGGAATGCGCCGGCTGTATCCATCCGTTCTGGAGCGCGTCGCACGCAATGCCGTGCCGCTTGATCAGATCGAAGACGAGGTCGGCGCTGCCCGCGGCGAAATCGATCAGGCGCTCGCCGCGTTCTGGACCGAGTTGAGCGATGATATTGACGGGGTCCATCCTGGCGAAGTTCGGCACGACGAAGCCGGCATTTCTGCCGGTTGCGCCCCAAGCGATGATCTCCGCTTCGAGAACGGCGACGGAGCGGCCTTTTTCGGCGGCATGCAAAGCCGTCGAAAGGCCGGAAAAGCCACCGCCGACAATTGCCAGGTCGACATCGAGAGCACCCGCGAGAGCAGGCCGCTTGCGGCGCTCACGGCTGACGGCATGCCAGAGCGATAGGCTATCCGTTCTGGAACCGGCCATGTCTTGCGTCACTTGACGGTGCCTTCGCCCGCGACCGCTTTCGCGGCTTTGCCGAACCGTGCGCGTCGCGGCATGTCGCCGAAAAGGCCGCCCGGCCTGACCAGAAGAATGACGCACAGCATCACACCAATAGCGGCGATCTGCAGGGCCGCCGCGCGCGCTTGCTGCTCGGGAGGGACCAGAACGCTCGTCACGGCTCCGGATCCGGCCCATATCGCCCAGACTAGGATGCTGCCGATGATGGCGCCCTTGTTGCTGCCCGAGCCGCCGACGATCAGCATCACCCAGACCTGGAAGGTCAGGATCGGCAGGTAATTGTCGGGTGCGATGAAGCCGATGAAATGCGCCTGCAAGGCACCGGCCAGCGCCATGATCGCGCCGCCGACGGCGAAGGCCTGGACACGGTAGAACCGTGCGCTCTTGCCCAACGATATCGCCGCCCGTTCATCCTCGCGCAGTGCCTTCAGCACGCGCCCCCAAGGGCTGCGCGACAGATGTTCCAGCGCCAGATAGACGATAAGCGTCACCGCCGAAACCACGGCAAGGTTTGACAGGTTGAACAGCAGGGGCGTTTCGGCAAGCTCGCCGAAGGGGCGCGGGATGAAGCCGATGCCGAAGGGGCCGCCGGTCAGCCTCTGGGCATTCAGCGCGACGAGTTGCACGACGACGGCGACGCCGAATGTGGTGATCGCCAGATAGTCCGATCTCAGGCGCAGGGTGGCCATGCCGGTGATGGCGGCCGCGATGCCGCCAACGATCATCGCGCCAAGCCAGCCGATGATGATCGGCAGGCCGAAGCCTCCCAGCCGGGCGACGTCTTCCGGCGTGGTCAACAAAGCGGAAGTGTAGGCGCCGATCGCGACGAAGCCGGCGAGGCCGACATTGAAAAGGCCGGTCAGCCCCCACTGCAGATTGAGCCCGAGCGTGATCAGCGAAAACATCAGCGCGGTCGTCAGGAAGAACGCTCCGTAGCCGAGAAGATCCATTATCGTTCCCTCACGCCGAAGATGCCGAAAGGCCGCACGAACAGCACCGCCATCAGGATGATGAAGGCGACGGCGGCGCGCCATTCAGCGCCGATCAGCTGCACCGCGCCAGCCTCCGCGAGGCCGATGATCAAGCCACCGAGAACGGCGCCTGGAATGCTGCCGATGCCGCCGAGGATGGCGGCCGCGAACATTGGCAGCAGCATGTCGAAACCCATGAACGGGCGGATCTGCACGAGAATGCCGATCATGACGCCGGCGACGCAGGCCAGCGCCCCACCGATGATCCAGGTCATGCGAACGACGCGTGCGACGTCGATGCCGACGATACGCGCCAGCGCCGCGTTCTGGCTGAACGCCTGCATGGAGCGGCCGGCCTGCGTGCGCGTCATCAGCATATGCACGCCGAACACAAGGACGGCGGTGAGCAGCAGAAGGGCGATCTGGTCTGGCGTGATGCGGATACCCCAGCCGACCGGCATGGCGATCTGGATGGCACGGCTGAAATAGGTCGGACGCGAGGTGAAGATGAATTCGAGCAGGCTTCGGAGCGCCATCGAGGCGCCAAAGCTTGCCATCACCACGATGATCGCCTGCCCCTGCGTCCGCAGCCGCGAGAACAAGACCTTGTCGAGCAGCAGCGCCAGCAGCGCCGTGAACGCCATGCCGATGATGACGGCCGCGATCAGCGGCCAGCCGAAGGAGAGCGGCGCGATGGGCGCAACCTTGCCGAACACCGCGCCGATGGCGCTGACGACGGCGAGCGTCGCATAGGTGCCCCAGGCCATGAAGTCGCCATGGGCGAAGTTCGAGAAGCGCAGGATGGAATAGGTGAGCGTCACGCCGATGGCGCCAAGGCCGATCATCGACCCCGTCAGCAGTCCGTCGACGACAAATTGCAGGTTCATGCCTCGCCGCCTTTGTCAAAGTGCTGGGCTTTTTCAGACTCCGGGGCTTCGGGGTTGAGGCGGCGTTGGCCAAGATAGAGTTCGGCGACCACCGGATCGTTCCAGAGTTCGGAAGCAACGCCTTCGTGCCGGTCCTTGCCCTCGACCAGCACGTAAGCGCGATCGCCGATGGCAAGTGCTGCCTTGGCGTTCTGCTCGACCAGGAGGATGGTGACGCCGGATTTGCGGATACCAGCCAGCATTTCGAAGACCATCGACACGAATTTCGGCGACAGGCCGGCCGAAGGCTCGTCAAGCACGAGCACCTTCGGGTGCACGACCAACGCCCGCGCCACGGCGAGCATCTGCCGCTGTCCGCCCGACAAATTGCCGGCGGCGGTCCTGCGCTGGCGCACGAGATCGGGAAAAGCCTCGTACATTTCGTCGATGCGGGCAGGGATATCGCGCGGCTTCAGGATGCCGCAGGCGACCTTCAGATTGTCCTCGACCGACATCAACGGAAAGATGTTTTCGGTCTGCGGCACGAAGGCAAGCCCGAGGCGGACCATCATGTGGGCGGGAGCCGCCGTGATATCCTTGCCATCCAGAAGGACGGTGCCGCCGGTGATCGGGACAAGGCCGGCGATCGCCTTGATCAGGCTCGACTTGCCGGCGCCGTTGGGGCCGAGGACGACGACGATCTCGCCCTTTCTGACAGTGATCGACGCGCCGCGCACGATCGGCACGCCAGGCTCATAGCCAGCAACGAGATCGCGGACGTCGAGGACGGTTTCGCTCATGCCGCTGCCGCCCCTCCGAGATAGGCCTCGATGACGCGCGGATCGCGCGCCACCTCATCGGCCGTGCCTTCGCAGAGCAACTGGCCGCCGGCCATGACGAGGACGCGGTGGCAGAGCCGCGTCACCATGTCGATGTTGTGCTCGATCAGCAGGAAGGTGATGCCTCGGGCATTGATGTCACGGATACGGTCGATGATGACTTCGAGCAGTGTTGCGTTGACGCCGGCCGCCGGCTCATCGAGCAGGATGATCGCCGGATCAGCCATCATCACCCGGGCGAGTTCAAGCAGCTTGCGCTGGCCGCCGGACAACACGCGCGCCGGCTCGTGGGCGAGACGGGCAAGGGCGACGAGTTCGAGCAATTCGCAAGCCTTTGTCTCGGCGGCTTTCTCCTCGGCGGCAACCCGCCAAGGTGTGACGAAGTTGGCGAGCAGCCGCTCTCCGGATTGCCCCTGCGCGGCAAGCACGACGTTCTCGATCAGCGTCAGATTGGGTAGGGGGCGGGGGATCTGGAACGTGCGGCCAAGGCCACGGCCGATGCGGCGATGCGCGGCTTCGCCCGACACGTTGACGCCGTTGAGGAGGATTTCGCCGCTGGTCGGCAGAATACTGCCGGCCAGCAGGTCGAACATCGTGGTCTTGCCGGCGCCGTTCGGGCCGATGAGGCCGAGTATCTCCCCCTGGCGGACCTCGAATGAGACATCGTTGACCGCGACCAGCCCGCCAAAGCGCCGGACGACGTTTTTCGCCGTCAGAACCGGCGCGTGGAGTCCTCCTTCGATCGTCTCGCTCATGCATCCCTTTGGATGAAGCGGTCTTTGCCGCCTTCGTGTTTTTGATCTGTGATCACACTTGCTTTGATCACGCTAATCGGCTTTAATTTCATCCGCAAGCCGAAAACGGGGCCGGGAATGCAAAAGGCTGCCATCGAAAAGAACAATGGGTCGATCGCGGCCCAGCTCACGCCGGTCGGCCGCGAGACAGTGCAGGACCGTGTCTATTCCGAACTGCGCCGGGCATTGATCGGCGGCCTCTTCGAGCCAAGCCAGGTCCTGACCATCCGTGGTCTCGCCGAGGCGCTGGTCACCTCGACGATGCCGGTGCGCGAGGCGCTGGGGCGGCTGATCACGGAAAAGGCGCTGGAGGCGCTTCCCAACCGGTCCGTGAGGGTGCCTCCGATCACATTGGAGCGTATGGACGACCTCTTGCGCGCCCGCTCCCTCATCGAGGGCGAAGCGATCGCGCTTGCCGCCACGCGCATGAGCCCGCGCCAGATCGCGTCCATCGAAGCCCTGCTCGGCGAGTGGGACGAGATGCGCGCGCTGAAGCAAAAGAAAGACATCGATCGCGAAGCCACGCTCAACCAGAGCTTCCATTTCGAAATCTACCGCTGTTGCGGTTCTGCCGTGCTGATCCCGATGATCGAAAGCCTCTGGCTCCAGTCCGGGCCCTGCATCCGCGTTGCGATCTATGCCTTTTCCGAGGCCGGCGAGGTCGATACCGCCCACTATCACCGTGGCATCGTCGCGGCGCTCGCCAAGCAGGATGCGCAGGCCGCGCGCGAGGCGCTGGTGGCTGACATCAGTCGCCCCTTCGCCTTCCTGCGCGACAAACTCCAATCCGCGAAGGACTGAATATCCGATATGACCAGCCGCGCCATCATCATCACCGAACCCCGTTCCGAGCTCTCGGTCACGTCGCTGCTGTTGCCGCAAAAGGCGCCTGAGAATGCCGCCTTTCTCTGGGCCTATCTCGAGCAGCCGCGCGTCGTGCCGGGCATCCATGCGATGTGGACAGGCCCGGAAATCTCCTGCCCGGTCCCCTCCATGCATCTGGAGGGGCAGTCCTACGCAACGCCCCTGCCGGCGGAGAATGCAACGCTGACGCCGCAGCCTGGCGATATCGTGCTCTCCTATGTGCCGCCGCGCATGTGGGGCGGCAGTCCCAACGCGATTTTCGATATCGGCCTGTTCTACGGGCAGGGCGCGCGCCTGCTGTTCCCGATCGGCTGGCTCGCCGGCAGCGTCGTCGCGCAGGTGCGCCCCGAAGAGCGTGACCGGTTCACGGCCGCCTGTGGCATCATCCGCCGCAACGGCGCCTGCGACGTCACCTTCACGCGCGTGGAGATTTGAATGGCCGACGATAGTTTCGAACTCTTCGATCTTCGCGTCGAGGCGGTCATCCCCGAGGGAAAGCCGATCTATTGCGGCGCCAAGGCAGGCGACTATTTCGAACTCAAGGGCGAGATGCTGTCGATGCCGGCGGGGCAGGGTTTTTCGATCTACTCGCTTGCCGCCGTGTTGCCGTTGCTCGCGGCCAAGCAGCGCCCGACCGACAGGAACGACTGGATGACGTCGGACGCCGAGATCGCCTGTCCGGACCCGAATTGCGCCAGCCGGTTGCGGATCGTCAGAACCGGAAAGCGGCGGTTCAGCCACGCCGAAACGACGGCCGTGCCGCTGCCGAAGGAGAATGAAGCCAGATGACCGCCAGGACCTTCGAACTCAGCCCCGGCTATGCGATCTCGCGCGTCATTCGCGGCGGCTGGCAGCTTGCCGGCGGGCATGGAGCGATCGATCGCGAGCAAGCGGTCAGCGACCTGATCGCCACATTTGACGCGGGCATCTGGACCTATGATTGCGCCGATATCTATACCGGCGTGGAGGAGTTGATTGGTGCCGCGCGACTGCGGCTGGCCAGCGAGCGCGGTCACGACGTCGCCGCCAGGATGAGGGTGCACACCAAGATGGTGCCCGATCTCGAAAGGCTGTCGAACATCAGCCGCGACTATATCCGCGGCATCGTCGAGCAATCGCTGCGCCGGCTAAAGACCGAGCGGCTCGACCTCGTGCAGTTCCACTGGTGGGACTATGCGCAACCTCGCTATGTCGATGCCATGGGCTGGCTCAACGAGCTTCGTCTTGAAGGCAAGGTGCGCAATCTCGGCACAACCAACTTCGACACGCAGCGCCTGACCGAGATCCTCGATGCGGGTATTCCGCTGGTCAGCCAGCAGCTGCAGTATTCCGTGCTCGACCAGCGGCCGGCCAAGAGCCTTGCGGCACTGGCGAAACAGAACGGGGTCAATTTCCTCTGCTATGGTTCCGTCGCCGGCGGGTTCCTCAGCGACAGATGGCTTGGCGCAGTCGAGCCCGACATGCCGCTCGAAAACCGCTCGCTGGTCAAATACAAGCTGATCATCGATGACTTTGGCGGCTGGGAGCTCTTCCAGCAATTGCTGCGCACACTCAAATCCGTTGGCGATCGCCATGGTGTCGACATCGCCACCATGGCCAGTGCCTGGGTGCTCGAGCAGCCGCAAGTGGCGGCCGTGATCGTCGGCGCCCGCAACCAGGCGCACGCGCTCGCCAATGCGCGGATCATGGACATTGCGCTCGATGCCGATGATCGGTCCCGGATTGCCGCCGTGATCGCGCAAGGCAATGGTCTTGAGGGAGATGTCTACACGCTGGAGCGCGACCGTCACGGCCGCCACGGCTCGATCATGCATTACAACCTGAACGCGGGGAAGAAATGACCAGCGAACCCACTTTGTTTGCACGCGCCCGCGCCGAGATCGTCGACCTCCACCATTTCTTCTTCGAATGGTATCGAACGGTGAGTGCGGACAAGACGCATTTCGGCCGCTTCGAAAGCGTCGTCGGCGAAGGCTTTCGCATGATCCCGCCGAGCGGCAAGATCCTCGATCGCGATGCCGTGCTCGACTACGTCAGGGCAAACCGTGCCACATGTGGCAACGATTTTCTGATCTCCACCGACGATATAAGGGCCGGCTGGGAAAGCGACGATACGATCATCGTCTCCTACATCGAGATACAGCACCGTGGCGGCAAGCATAGCCGCCGTCAGGCAAGCGCTGTTTTCACCACCCGTTCTTCGGCGCCCAACGGCGTCGAATGGCGGCATCTGCATGAAACCTGGCTGCAGATGCCGGAAGGCTGACAGGCTCCAGACATCAACAACGCATCAACGAGAGTCGTGTACCGAAAGGGGAACAACAATGACCAAGACGATACTGAAAATCACCACCGCGCTCGCGCTGCTGACCGCAGCCGGCGCGGCCCACGCCGCCGATTGCAAGATCACCGTCGGCCTCGTCATGGAACTGACCGGTCCGGCCGGCGAATATGGCCAGGCAGGCGCCAAGTCTGTCGAAATGGCGTTCCGCGACATCAACGATGCCGGCGGCGTGCGCGGTTGCGATCTCGCCACCGACACGCGTGACAGCCAGAGCCAGGGCAACATCGCGGTCGACGCCGCGACCCAGCTGGTTCAGGTGAAGAAAGTGCCCGTCATCATCGGCGGCATCATCTCCTCCGTGTCGATCCCGATCCTGACCTCGGTCACCGCTCCGGCCAAGATCGTCCAGGTGTCGCCGGCCTCCTCATCGCCGACGCTGACGACGCTGGGACGCGACGGTAAGACCAACGGCATCTTCTTCCGCACCATCACCTCGGATGCGCTGCAGGGTGTTGCTGCCGCCAAATACGCTGTCGACAAGGGCTTCAAGAAGCTTGCGATCATCCACGTCAACAACGACTTCGGCGTCAACATGGCGGCGGAATTCTCGCGCGCCTACAAGGCGCTCGGCGGCACCATCGTCTCCGACACGCCCTACAATGAAAAGCAGTCAAGCTACGCGTCTGAAGTCACGGCAGCGATGTCAGGTGAACCGGATGGCCTCTATCTCGTCAGCACGCCCGTCGACGGGGCGACCATCGCCCGCACATGGATATCGCAGGGCGGCGTCCAGAAATTTCTGCTCAATGACGGCATGAACAGCCCGGACTTCATCGAATCCGTCGGCGCCGACTATCTGAAGGATGCCTATGGCACCTCTTCCGGCACCAGCCCGACCGTATCGACCGACTACTTCATGAAGAACTACAAGGCATTCTCCGGCATCGAACCGTCGAACCCGGCGGCCGATCGTTCCTATGATGCCGGCGCCATCGTCGGACTTGCCATCGCCATTGCCGGCTCCGAGGATCCGGCCAAGATCAAGGACGCGATGTACAAGGCCGTCGATCCGGCGGGCACGCCGATCTTTGCCGGCAAGGAGGAGTTCGCCAAGGCGCTCGGCCTGATCAAGGACGGCAAGCCGATCCGCTACGAAGGCGTCATCGGTCCGGTTGCCTTCGACAAATATGGCGACATCACCGGCCCGTTCCGCCTCTGGAAGATCACCGACGGCAAGGTGACCACCGACGGCGAAATGACGACGGATGACGTCAACGCCCTGCAGGCGAAGCTTCAGTAGGCGCCTTAGAGCATGATCCCGAAAAGTGGAATCCGGTTTTCGGAAAAGATCATGCTCAAACAAACAGATAGAGCCCCATCCCGATTCCATCGGGATGGAACAGGCTCTAGTGGATTGATTCCAACGTTTGGTGCCCACGCCTGACGGCGGCGATGATGTTTGCGGGATCGGCCTTCCATGCGAAGGGCCTGGGCTGCTGATTATGCTCGCTGATGAAGCGGTTGATGGCGGCCTGGAGGTCGACGACGGAGTGGAAGACGCCGTGCTTGAGCCGCCGGCGGGTGAGCTTGGCGAAGAAGCCCTCGACGGCGTTCAGCCACGAGCAGGATGTCGGCACGAAGTGGAAGGTCCATCGCGGATGCCGGGCCAGCCAGGCCCTGACTTTCGGCTGCTTGTGGGTGGCGTAGTTGTCGAGAATGACGTGGACGGCTTTGTCGGCCGGGAGTTCGGCCTCGACTGCGTTGAGGAAGCGGATGAACTCCTGGTGCCGGTGGCGCTGCATGTTGCGCCCGATGACCGAGCCATCAAGCACGTTGAGCGCGGCAAACAACGTGGTGGTGCCGTTGCGCTTGTAGTCGTGCGTCATCGTGCCGCCACGGCCAGGCTTCAGTGGCAGCCCCGGCTGGGTGCGGTCAAGCGCCTGGATCTGGCTTTTCTCGTCGACCGAAAGAACGATGGCATGGGCGGGTGGGGAGACGTAGAGCCCAACCACGTCGTGCAGCTTTTCGGCGAAGGCCTTGTCATTGGACAGCTTGAAGGTGCGCCAGCGATGTGGCGCAAGACCGTGGTCGTGCCAGATCTTCACTACCGAAGACGCCGCGATGCCGACCGCTTTCGCCATTGCACGGACCGTCCAGTGCGTCGCTTCGTGATCGGGCGGCTCCAGCGTCAGCGCCACGACCTTGTCGACCACCCCCGGCTTCAGAGGCGCAATGCCAGGCGGCCGGGTCTTGTCGCGCACCAGGCCATCGACACCTTCGGCCATGAAACGCTCCTGCCAGCGCCATACACAGGTCTTGGATTTGGCCGTCGCCGCCATGATCGCCACGGTGCCCAGACCATCGGCAGTCAGCAGGATGATCCGCGCGCGCCAGACATGCTTCTGGGGCGAACTTCGCGCCAAAACGATCGCCTCAAGCCGCGTCCTGTCAGATGCCGTAACGTCGATGCCGATACCTGTGCGCATCCCGGCAGCCTCGCATGCCACGCTCCAGGATGGAATCCCCGGCGGACTCCTTTGTCTCGATCAATCCACTAGACTACCCGGCGTCGATCCCGGTTCCATCGGGATCGACGCCGACAATGAGAGCCTCCGGCAACAGCCAGGGACAAGCATAATAATCGGCGATACGATTGATGATCCCATCGGCTGCTTGGATTCGAACCGGATAGGCCGGCTTCCACGCGTCATCGTTTCGATGGAGAATCAGCAAAAGCGCCTCGCCATCGATCTCGCCAACCACCATCTTCCAGGTCGCCTGGCGCTTTTCATATTCGGCAAAATACGGCGATTCCGACAGCCGGCCTCGGAAACAATCCGAGACCCGCAACTGTGCATCGGCGCTGGTCAATGCCCGCACGCCGTCCCAGTCGCGGCGATTGAAGAGTTCGACATAGCGGCTTAGCAATTTCGAAAGTTCAGGGTCGCGCTCGGGCGCCGAACCCGCAAGCGGCTCGCTTGGCAAGGCGGCCAGCTTCGAGCGGCCACGGCTCAACGCCGCCTTGACGCCGCCCACCGTCGAGCCAACGAGGTCGGCAATCTCTTCCAGCGAATAGTCGAAGACATCCTTGAGCAGAACGCAGGCGCGCTCCTTCGGCGGCAGGTGGATCACCAGCCGTTCGATCGCGCGGTCGGCACCCTGGCCAGCCGGCTCGACCGGCAAGATGATCTCATCCTCGGCAAAACTGGCTTCCGCCCGCTCGCGCGCCCGCCGGCTGCGCAGGAAATCGATGCAGCGATTGTGCGCAATGCGAAACAGCCAGGGGCGAAGGGCGCTCGGATCGTCCAACTTCTCGATCTTCCTGTAAGCCTCGAACAGCGCTTCCTGCATGACATCTTCAGCGTCGAGCGTGGAACCAGTCATGCGTGCACAATAGCGATGCAGTCGCACACGCAAATGCGCGACCGTCTCCAGGAAGGCGGCGTAACGGACGTCGAAAAGCCCGGTGGGTTCGTATCGTGGCTGCATCGTCATGGCATCAGGACACTCCCGCAGAGAGTACGCACGCCCGGCGCGGTCCCGCCATCTTACATCAGCCTGATGTCGTCGGGAGTCCGATCGAACCGATCGTGCCTGCCGTCAACATACAACACCGGGGCGGCCGCCAACTCGTCCGGGTCGATATCGTCAAGCGCCGCCATCGGAATGGCATAGACGATGCCACCAAGGGCCGGGATATCGCCTCGTGCCGGCATGCGGGTCCCGCAGGTGGCGCAGAAATGATACTGGATGCTGGGACCTTCTCTGCCAGGCGGCGTCCATTGATATTCAGTCTGCGATTGCGCTCCCGATACGAGACGGAAGTGCCGTGGCGCGACGAACCCTATCCATGAGCGCGTCTTGGTGCACGTCGAACAATTGCATTTGACGGTGCCCTGGCTGATGTCGATATCCGCCTCGAACCGAACTTTGCCGCAGTGGCAGCTTCCTGCGTGGGTTTTCAGCATTGCCTTCTCCTCGATCGCCGCCGGCATATGTCGCTGGCTGCATTCAAGACGGATGGCGTCAGGAAAAGGATACGTGCCATCAGATCGATTTCAGCGACTTCGGCGCTCGATGTTCCCCATCTTGGATACGCACGGAGCTAATACAGCGGCTTCGTCATGTGCCGAGGCGTCGGCCATTCCTTTGTGTTTTCGGGCTGCACCGGTCGCTCGAGATAGGTCGACAGAACCACATAGCTTCTGGTCGAGACGACGCCAGGCGTCTCGTAGAGCCGTGCCAGCAGGCCTTCGAGTGCCCTGGTGTCCTCGGTGCGGACTTTCAGCAGCATGCAGGAATCGCCGGCCACCGAATGGATCTCCTCGACTTCCGGATGCTCGGAAATCGCCATCAGTTCGGGGGTCTTTCCCCAGCCCCTGGTGTCGACATGCACGAAGGCAAGCAGTGGTTTGCGCACGGCCTTTGGATCGACGAGTGCGACGGTGCCACGGATGGCGCCGCTGCGCCGAAGCCGCTTGACCCTTTCATGGGCTGCCGGCGGCGAAAGGCCGACGCGATCGCCGAGTTCAGCGTAGCTGATCGTGGCGTCGTCGACCAGGACGCCTAATATCTTTCGGTCTATCGCGTCGAGATCGCGGGCTGCAGGCCTGTTCTGCGGAATGCCATCTGTTTCTTCATCCATCTGACTGTTTCCGATTGATGCCGAATTTAATTCGGCCACTATGGCGATATGTCGAACACTGATCAATCAGCAACATTGGCGTCGGCCGCCGTCCCGCCCATTCCGGCACTCGCCTATCTGCTCACGGGATGCATCGCCGTGATCGGCTCCAATTCGCTGGTGCTCGGTCCGATAGCGCCGGCTGTGGCCTCATCTTTTCAGACCAGCGTGCCGCTGGTGATGATCGCTTCCGCCGCCTTCGGTCTCGGTACATCCGCCAGCGCCCTGTTTCTTGCCCGCTATATCGATCGGGTCGGCGCCCGCCGGATGCTTCAGGGCGCATTGCTGCTTCTGGCGCTGGCGCTTGTCGCCAGTGCGGCAGCGCCGACGGTGATGGCGCTGGTCGCGTCACAGCTTGTCGCCGGAGTAGCTGCTGGCATCGCCATGCCGGCAATCTACGCCAGCGCTGCCGCGATCGCGCCGCCTGGCCGGGAAAGCGGGACGATCGGCGTCGTGCTGACTGGATGGACGTTGAGCATGGTGGCCGGCGTTTCGCTGTCGGCCGTACTTGCCGATCTGGTGCATTGGCGCGCGGTGTTCGCGGCGGTTGCCATTCTCGCGGTTCTGGCGCTGTGCGGGCTGGCCATGACATCGCTCAGCGATGTCAGGAAAAGCGGTCCGGCGCCGACGCCGCTCGATGCGTTGCGCGTCCCGGGAATTGTGCCGCTTCTGGTCGCCTGTGGCGCATTCATGACCGCGTTCTATGGCGTCTACGCCTATCTGGGCGATCATCTTCACACCGGGCTGGGACGGCCGGTCAGCGCCAACGGGCTCGCGGCACTTGCCTATGGTATCGGCTTTGGAACGGCGGCACTTCTCGATGGCGTCATCGATCGCCTTGGCGCGCGCCGCGTCATGCCGTTCGCCTATCTGCTCGTCGCGGTCGTCTATCTCGCGATTGCCGCTGCAAGCGACAGTTTCGGCTGGACCATGGCTGTTGTCGCCGCCTGGGGCCTTGCCAATCATTTTGGGCTGAATGTGCTGGTGACGTGCCTGACAGCCCTCGATCCCGCACGGCGCGGCACCGTCATGGGCCTGAACAGCGCGGTGACCTACCTCGCCGTGTTTGTCGGCACCACCGGCTTCGGACCAATCTACGCCAGCTTTGGTTTCGCCGCATCGGCAATGGTCGCCGCGCTGCTCATGCTGATCGCCGCCGCCGCCGCGGCGTGGCCTTCCGTTCGGCCCATGCGGGCTTAGGCAACCCGTCGAACCTTGCGTCCTCGCCCTGTCCCTCGCTACATGCTCCGGGGGAAATCCATCCCCGAATCCGGCGGGACAAGGCCATGAATACGACCCTCGAAACGACTGGCGATCCACGGCCGGAAGAACTGGCTTTTCTTGGCGAACGCCTGACGGCATTCAACGACAGCGATGTCGGCGCCTCCGAAAGGAAGCCGCTGGCCGTGTTCGTTCGAGACGAGGATGGCGCGGTGGTTGCCGGTATTTCGGGATACACTGCCTGGGGCTGGCTCTACGTGCAATGGCTATGGGTCGATGAGAAGCTGCGCGGCCAGCATATGGCCGGCAGGATGCTCGACGCGGCCGAGCAGGAGGCCGTGGCGCGCGGCTGTCAAGGCGCATGGATCGATACGTTCAATCCCAAAGCTGCCAAGGTCTATGAGCGCCAGGGCTATCAGCCCTTCGGAACGCTTGGTGATTTCCCCGTCGGCCGCAGCCGCATCTTCCTGCGGAAGAAGCTGATCGCGATCTAGCCAGCCAGCCGCCCGCCTCGCATCGGTTGCGGCACGCCTGTCGTTGACGGAAAACTGATCGGCAGGCCCCTCAGCACCCGAACCGCGAGGAAGGCGAAGCATTCCGCTTCCACCGCGTCACCCTTCCAGCCCAGCGTTTCCGCCTGTACGGCTTCAACGCCGGCGCGGCTGGCAATCATCTCCATCATCACCGGATTGTGGCGGCCACCGCCGCTGACCACCAGCTTTTTCGGCCTGTGCGGCAGCAGGTTGAGCGCCTTGCCGACGGCGGATGCCGTGAACGCCGCCAGCAGTGCCGCGCCGTCCTCGGCGTTCATGCCGTCGGCCATCGCGGCGCCAAAATCGAAACGGTCGAGTGATTTGGGGTAGGGCTTGGTCAGATAGGGGTGCTGTAGCAGCTTGGCCAATCGGGCTTCGTCAACCGTTCCCGCACGTGCCAGCGCACCGTCGCGGTCCATCTCGCCAAGCCCTTTCGACTTGATGAAATCGTTGAGCGGCGCATTGGCAGGTCCTGTGTCGAACGCCACGACATTGTCCTTGCCGTCCCACCAGGTGATGTTGGCGACGCCGCCGAGATTGAGCACGGCGGTATCGCCGCTGGCGTCGGCTTCGCGCAACAACGCGGCATGGTAGGCGGCGGACAGCGGCGCGCCCTGGCCGCCGGCGCGCATGTCGGCCGAACGGAAATCATAGGCGACCTTTGTGCCCAATATGGAATGCATCAACGCGCCGTCACCGAGCTGGCGGGTCTGGCCGAGCCGGCCGACCTGAGGGGCGCGATGCAGCACGGTCTGGCCATGGAAGCCGACGACGCCGATATCAGCCATTGTCAGGCCGTAACTTTCAACCAGATCCTTGACCGCTGTGGATTGCGCGCGTGTCAGAGCTTCTTCGGCTTCGCGGAAGATCGTCGGCTCTGGACCGACGAAATTCCAGGTTCGCGCCTGCCTCAGCGTCTCCTCCAGCAGGGTCCGGATCGATGCGGGGTAGGGCGCCAGTGTGTAGGTGCCGAAATCCGCGATGCGCTCGCCGTCGGTCTTGATCAGGGCGACGTCGATATTGCCGTCGAGGACGGTTCCGGTCATCAGGCCAACGGCCCAGATTGGTTCCATGATCAATTCCCTCAGTCTCTATTGATGAGATCGCCGACCGCCTGCCGAAGCGAGGCAATCCCGCTGTCGAAATGACGTGTCGGATGGATGCGGTTGGTAAGCAAGGTCCACGCCTTGCCCTTGTCGAAGTCGATCCACAGCCCGGTGCCGGTGAAGCCGGTATGGCCGATGGTACCGGGGCCGCACGATGCGCCGCCGGACCAGCCCGCATAAGGGCGCTCCCAGCCATGGGTACGGGTGGCGGACAGGGGCGTGCGCATCAGCGCGATCGAACGTTGCGACGCGTCGCTTCCATCGAGCAATCCCCTGGCGAAATCGAGGATCGATGCCGCCGAGCCGAACAGCCCGGCATGACCAGCGCCTTGCAGGGCTGAGCAATTGTCGTCGTGGACTTCGCCTGAAAGCACGCGATGGCGCCAGGTACAATCCTCGGTCGCGGCCGCTGCTTCAGGCTCCGCGGACCAGGCAAAGCCTGGGCCGGGGTCCATGTCACGGATGGTCTTGCCGCAAAGGCGCTCAAGCGCAAAGCCGAGCAGGATGAAGTTGATGTCGGAATAGACGGGGTCCCGTTTCAGCCATTCGCGCTGCAGGATGAAGGCGCGCAGCAGCTCCGGGTCCCGCCCGTAGGTGTAGATAGGCTCGACGGCGGGAAAGGGCGTCTGGTGCCCGAGGCACTGGCGAAACGTCACCTTCCGCTCCCAGGCTTTTTCATCATACTGGCGCAGGTCCGGCAGAACCGAGATCAGCGGTGCGTCGAGGTCGATGACGCCGTCTTCCGCCAGTGCCAGGATGCGCGGTGTCGTGAAGATGACCTTGGTCAATGACGCCAGGTCGAACCAGGTCTCGGCATGCATGGGCCGCATGCTCGGAATGAGTTGCGCCGAGCCGATCGCCCTTGTGATGCGGTGGCCATTTCTGTCGACAACGCCGAGAACGCCGCCGGGAATGCGCGCCGAGGCAACCGCCGTTGCGAGCGGTTGGAACGCGCGATCGAAAATCTGGGCAAGGTCGCTCACTGTCGGCCTCCATCGGAGAGGCAGCTATCCTTCGCGCCCCCCTCTGTCCTGCCGGACATCTCCCCCTCAAGGGGGGAGATTTGATGTCGCCTGGGCTTTCGCCAATTTCCGATGTTTGAAGGCGCGCGGGACGCCGAAACTGCCAATCTCCCCCCTTGAGGGGGAGATGCCCGGCAGGGCAGAGGGGGGCGCTGTCCCGCCGACCTCGCATACTTCAGGGTACCAGCCATCACGCTTCCGCCCTCGCCATGTGATCGGGCCCGAACTGTTCCCATCTGGCCTGCGCCGGTTCAAACCCCGGCGGCCGAACAAGCGACGGTACCTGCCGTGTGTCCAGTTCGAAATGTTCGTGCCGTCGCTCGATGGTGGGAACGGCTGCAATGAGCTTCCTGGTATAGGAATGTCTGGGCTCCGACAGGACCGACGTGGCATCGCCAATCTCGACGATCTGCCCGGCATAGATGACAGCGATCCGGTGGGCGATCCGCTCGACAACCGCCATGTCATGCGAGATGAACAGATAGGCGAGACCGAACTCACGCTGCAGGTCGACCAGCAGCTCCAGCACCTTGGCCTGCACCGACACATCGAGCGCCGACACTGCTTCGTCCAGCACGACGACGGACGGGTTGAGCATCAGCGCGCGTGCGATGCATAGCCTCTGCCGCTGGCCGCCGGAGAACTCGTGCGGGTAGCGTTCAAGACTGTTCCTGGGCAGGCCAACGCGTTCCAGCAGCGCGGCCATTTTCGTCCGCGTCCCGGCATTCACGCGGCCACCGGTGGCGATCACCGGTTCCGCCAGAATGCTCTCGATGGTCAGCCTCGGATTGAGCGAGGCGTAGGGGTTCTGGAACACCATCTGCACAGGCAAGGCACTCTGCTCGGCTGAAGCTGTTCGCGTCCCCGTGGAGAAGGTGCCGCGCGTCGACCGCACCAGGCCCAGGACCGCGCGCGCGGTGGTCGATTTACCCGAACCGCTCTCCCCGACTACGGCCAGTGTCTCGCCTTGCATGAGGTCGAAATCGACGCCATCCACGGCATGCACCGCGCCTGTGGCATGGCTGAAGAAGCCGCTCTTGAGGGGAAAGCGGACCACGAGACCATCGACCTTCAATGCCGGTTCCGTGCTTCCGTCCTTGTCACGTTGTCCGTCGGAGCGCGTAGCGCGACCGTTGGCGAAATGCGGCACGGCGTGCAGCAGATGCTGCGTGTAGGGATGCTGGGGATGGTCGAGGATCTGGTTCAGCTCGCCCTGTTCGACGGCCTCGCCATTCTGCATCACCATAACCTTGTCGGCGATGCCGGCAACCAGGCCGATGTCGTGGGTGATGAAGATCATCGACATGCCGGTTTCCCGCTTCAACTCGGCAAGCAGCGCCATGATCTGCGCCTGCACGGTTACGTCGAGCGCGGTTGTCGGCTCGTCGGCGATCAGCAGGCGCGGGTTGCAGGCCAGCGCGATGGCGATCATCACCCGCTGCAGCATGCCGCCTGACAGCTGGTTGGGCGTGTATTTCAGCCGCCGCGCCGCATCGGGGATGCGCACGCGGTCAAGCGCATCCTTGGCCGCCGCTGTTGCCTGCCGCCCGGTCAGACCGCGATGCAGGCGAAACGATTCCTCGATCTGCCTGCCGATGCTCAGGACCGGATTGAGCGAGGTCATCGGCTCCTGGAAGATCATGCCGATCTCAGCGCCGCGGATCCTTGTCAGTTGCTGTTCGGTCGCGGTCAGCAGGTCGAAGATGCCGCCGTCGGCCCGCTTCAATTTCATGGCGCCGCCGGTGATGCGGCCGCCGCCAAAATCGACGAGGCGATTGATCGACAGCGCGGTGACGGATTTGCCCGAGCCGCTTTCACCGACGATGGCCAGCGTCTCGCCGTCGGCGAGGTCGAAGCTGATGCCACGCACCACTTCATTGGCTTGCGGCTTGCGGCCGAAACCGACGCGCAGGTCGCATACGGAAAGAAGCGGGCTCATGCCGCCGCCCTCCGCATCTTCGGGTCGAGGATGTCGCGCAAGGCATCCCCAAGCAGGTTGAAACCGAGGATGCTGATCATGATCGCCAGACCCGGGAAGATCATCAGCCAGGGCGCCGTCTCCATCAGGTTGCGGCTGTCGCTCAACATCAGGCCGAGCGATGCGGCCGGCGGCTGGATGCCGAGGCCGAGAAAGCTCAGTCCCGCTTCGGTCAACAGCGCCCAGGCGAGTGCAAGCGTGACCTGGACGGTCAGCGGCGCCACCAGATTGAGCAGCAGATGGCGGGTGACGATGTAGGTCGAGCTGCTACCAAAAGTGCGCGCGGCGTCCACAAATTCACGCGTCTTGAGCGACAGGGCGGGACCACGCACGACGCGCGTGAAGATCGGCGTGTAGACGATGGCAATGGCAACGACGCTGGTCCATGTGCCCGGTCCGGCGACGGCGACGATCAGCAGTGCCAGAAGGATGGCCGGGAAGGCCAGCAGCACGTCCATGACGCGCATCACCACGCCGTCCCAACTGCGCCCGAACCAGGCCGCTGCCAGCCCCAATGCAGTGCCGGCGAGCGATGCAAAGGCCACCGAGAAGAAGGCGACGGTGAAGGACTGGCCAACGCCCGCCATCAGCCGGCTTGCCACATCGCGGCCGAACAGGTCCGTGCCCATCCAGTAGGCGCCGTTGGGGGCATGCAGCCGGTCCACACGGTACTGCGTCAGCGGGTTGTGCGGCGTCAGCCCGAGCATGCCGAGCGCGGCGATGATGAGGTAGAGCCCGACGATGACGCCGCCGATGCGGCCGCTGGGATGCGCGAAGATGGCCCGAAAAATTCGCATCAACGCTCCCCCAGGCGAATGCGCGGATCGAGCGCGACATAGGCGAGGTCGACCAGGAGATTGACGATCATGAAGTTGAAGGCGATGAACAGAACGCTTCCCTGAACCAGCGCGTAATCGCGCTGCAGGATCGCATCGAGCACCATGCGTCCGAGACCGGGCAGCGCATAGATCTGCTCGACGATGACGGCGCCGCCCAGCAGGTAGCCGAATTCGATGCCGCTCAGCGTGACCACGGGGATCAGCGCATTGGGCAGCGCGTGCCGCCAGATGACGCTGCGCGCGGAGGCCCCCTTGCTGCGGGCGGTCCTGACATAGTCGTCGCTGAGCACATCGAGCATGGCCGAGCGCGATATGCGGGTGACCGAGGCGGCGAAGGCAAATCCGAGTGTGATGGCAGGCAGGATCAGCTGGCTGAGATTACGCAGCGGATCCTGCCAGAGCGGCGCGAACTGCCCCATGGCCGGCAACACGCCGAAGCCGGCGGACAGCGCGTAGATGATCAGCAGGGCAAGCACGAAGTTCGGCGTCGACTGGCCGATCATGGCGACGACACGCACCACCAGATCGGAAGGCTTCTCATTGTGCGTGGCGGCGAAGATCCCGGCGGGCACACCGACCGCAAGCGCGATGATCATGGACAACAGTGCAAGCTCTAGCGTGAGCGGGAAGCGTTCCAGGATGACGTCGAGCACCGGCCGGCCATAGGTGACGGATATGCCGAGATTGCCGTGCAAGATGCCGAGCAGCCAACGTCCGTACTGGATGAACCAGGGTTGGTCGATGCCGAAATAAATGGCAAGGGAATCGCGCTGCGCCGGCGTCAGCAGCCCGGCCTCGGTGCCCAGCATTGCCGTGATCGAGTCGCCCGGCACCATGCGGATCGCCACGAACACGACAATGGAGACACCAAGCAGGACGAGAGGGAAGGTCGACAGCCGTCGCATCAGATAATTCACGCGAAGAATACCTCTCGCCCTGCTTCTATGTCGGTGGCTGCTATTGCTGGATCGTGACCTTGCCCAGGCTGAACAGGGTGCCGGTCGGCGTCGGGACGAATCCCGCGACGTTCTTCTGCTGAGCCGTGTAGCTGTACGAGGTGTAGAGCCAGATCCATGGCGACACCTCGGCGAGGTGCTTCTCGAACTCGGCGAAGATCACCTTGCGCTTCGCCGGATCGGTCTCGGCGCGGCCCTTCTGCATCTGGCTGTCGAGCGTGTCGTCGATGTAGTTCGCGACCTTCTGCAGGTTACCGGCCTTGGTCCAGTAGCGATTGTACATCGTGTAGGGGTCGGCCCTGCCGCCGTTGAGCGCGATAGCCATGTCGAAATCACCCTTCAGCCAGGCGTCGACATAGACGTTGAGCTCCATCATCTTGATATCGAGCTTGACGCCGATTTCGGCCAGTTGGGACTGGATCACCTGTGCTTCCGCCGCCGCCGTCGGCGGCTCGCCGGTGGCGCCGATCACGGTCGCTGAAAAGCCATCGGGATACCCGGCCTCTTTCATCAGCGCCTTGGCCTTCTCGACGTCGCGCTTGTAGCAGAACAGCTGGGTTGGATCGGTCGCCATGGCCGGAATGGTCAGCGGACCGGTCACCTTGCCCTCGCCGAGCGAAGCGGTGTCCAGCACTTCCTGCCGGTCGATGGCGCAGGAGATCGCCTGCCGCACCTTGAGCTCGGTCATCGGCTTTGGACTTGCCCCGAAAAAGTGGAGAGTTTCCTTCTGATGAAAGGCGACCTCGATGACGAAACAGAGACAGTTTACGGATGCGTTCAAGGCGGAGGCGGTTGGCCTTGTGCGAACGAGCGGTCGGACGAAGCGGCAGATCGCGGAGGATCTTGGTGTTGGTTTCTCGACGCTGACGCGATGGATGGGTCGGCAGCTGGATCGTGAGATGGGCGATCCTGGGCGTCCGCCTGATGCTGATGTCGCCGCTGAATTGAAACGGCTGCGGCGGGAGAATGAAATCCTTCGGCAGGAGCGGGATATCTTGAAACGGGCGACGGCTTTTTTCGTCAAGGAGGGAAGTCGGTGAGGTTCGCGCTCATCGACCAGGCGAAGAAGGATTTCCCTGTGGACCGTTTGTGCGCGACGCTGGGTGTCAGCCCGAGCGGCTACTTTGCCTGGGGGCGCCGGCCGGCGTGCCGCCGGCAGCGCGACGACATGATAATGCTGGCGCATGTGCGATCGTCGTTCGCGCTGTCGAACGGAACCTATGGTAGCCCGCGCATGACGCGGGAACTGCAAGACAATGGCTTTGCCATTGGCCGGCGACGAACGGCGCGTCTGATGCGGGAGAATGGCCT
This sequence comes from Mesorhizobium sp. PAMC28654, assembly GCF_020616515.1. GTDB lineage: Bacteria > Pseudomonadota > Alphaproteobacteria > Rhizobiales > Rhizobiaceae > Mesorhizobium. Next base: position 2,391,771 of record NZ_CP085135.1, on the reverse strand, counting down.
CCAGGCAAGACAGAAGCGGCGGTTCAAGCGCACGACGGACAGCGAACACGCCTTTCCGGTTGCCCCCAATGTCATCGACCAGGATTTTGCCGCCACTGGTCCCAACCAGAAATGGGGTGCCGACATCTCCTACATCTGGACGCGGGAGGGCTGGTTGTACCTTGCTGTCGTCATCGATCTGTTTGCCCGCAAGGTCGTTGGCTGGGCTGCTGGCAACCGGCTACACCGCAGCCTGGCTCTGGCAGCGCTCAACAAGGCGTTCGTCATGCGGCAGCCGGAACCCGGCCTCATTCACCACTCCGACCGCGGCAGCCAATATTGTTCTATCGACTACCAAGCCGAATTGCGTGCCGCCGGCGTCATCATCTCAATGTCAGGCAAGGGCAATTGCTTTGATAACGCCATGGTCGAAACATTCTTCAAGACGCTGAAAACTGAACTGATCTGGCGCACCTCTTTCCTTACCCGCGCCGATGCCCAAGCCGCCATTGCCCGATATATCGACGGCTTCTACAATCCCATCCGGCGGCATTCCGCGCTCGACTACATCAGCCCGATGCAGTTCGAGCGAAACGCCGCCGAATGAGCAACCCGCTCTCCACTTTACCGAAGCAAGTCCACTTGCGCGACGGATTGAGCTGCAGCACATGATAGGAAAGAACCGGCACGCGGTTGAGCTGCAGGCTGGCTTCCTTGGGAACCAGCGTGGCGACAAGCGGATCATTCAGCAGCGCGAAGTCGATCTGCTTGGTGCGCAGCGCCGCCAGGATCGCCGTTTCGTCGGGAAGCACGCTGATCTCAATACCGTCAACGCCTGTCGGGCCGCCTGCCCAATCCTTGTTGGCGCTGAGCACTTCCTTGGCATTGGGATCCCACTTGTCGAGCTTGAACGGACCGGAGCCGATCGCCGTCGTGCCTATCGAGCCGGCCTTGATCTCGCTTGCCGGAACGATCGCCGCGTTCACGTCGCTCATCGCCGTCAGGATCGGAACATCCGGCTGCGACAAATGGAAGACGACGGTGGTTGGATCGGGCGTCTCGATGCTGGCGATCGACAGGAAGTTGGCGCGGGCGGCAGCACCCGTCTTCTCGTCGAGGATGCGCTCGAACGACGCCTTCACGTCGGCCGAGGTCACCGCCGCGCCGCCCTGGAATTTTGCTTTCGGGTCGAGCTTGAACGTCAGTTCCTTGCCGTCCTTCGAAAATTCCCAGGACGTGGCAATCGCCGGCACGATCTGAAGGCTGGCGTCGACCCGCACCAGCGGCTCATAGATCAGTTCCAGCAGCCGCAGCGACGAGAAGGCCGTCTGCTTGTGCGGATCAAGCCCGGTGGCGTCCTGCGCCCACGCCATGTGCAGCGTCGCGGCAGTCGCCTGCGTCGAAATCGTCGCCATGCCGAGCATGGCGGCGAGCGTGATGCCGGAAAGTAGTCTCTTGCTAAGATGCTGTCCCATTATCGTCTCCCATTATGATTGAATGCCTTGCAGTTTCCCCGGGCCGCTTCAAAGGCACACGCACCCTTGAGTATCGGCCCAGTTGATGTGGCTTCACACCGTCTTGTCGCTGATTGCCTTGCGCAGGAAACCTCCTGCCTTGAGAAGAGCCTCGCGCGCGTCTTCGACGCCCATGCCCGTGATCACCACCAATATCGCGAGCTTCACGTCATTGCCGGTCTTGTCGAGCGCCTGCCGGGCTTTTGGCGCCGAGCAGCCGGTCGTCTGCATGACGATCCGGATGGCCCGAGCGACGAGCTTCTTGTTGGACGGGTTAAGGTCGACCATCAGGTTCTGGTAGCTTTTGCCGATGCGGATCATGCTGGCGGTGGTCAGCATGTTGAGCACGAGCTTCTGCGCGGTTCCCGACTTCAGTCGGGTCGAACCGGTGAGGACTTCGGGGCCTACGACCGGCGAGATGGCGATATCGGCGATGCCGGCGATGGTCGATGACGGATTGCAGGACAGTGCCACCGTCGTCGCGCCCACCTGTTTCGCGTAATTGAGGCCGCCGATAACATAGGGCGTTCGTCCGCTGACCGCGATGCCGACGACGACATCGTCGGCGGTCAGCTTGATGTCGCGCAATGCCCTCGCACCCTGCTTGGGATCGTCTTCGACGCCTTCGGCTGCCCGCACCAGCGCCTCGGCGCCACCAGCGATCAGGCCGACCACCATGCTTTCGGGCACACCAAATGTTGGGGGGCATTCCGAGGCATCGAGTACGCCCAGCCGACCGCTTGTGCCGGCACCGAGATAGATCAGCCGCGCGCCTTTCTGAAAGGCGGAGACGATGCGGTCGACGGCATCAGCGATCTCCGGGACGACCTTCTCCACGGCCAATGGAACGGCCCGGTCCTCGTCATTGATCTTGCGCAGGATGTCGAGGGTCGGCAACAGGTCGATGTCCATCGTCTTCGGGTTCCGATCCTCGGAAACCAGCTGTTCCAACTCAGACATCAACCCTTGTTCGGTCATCGGGCTGCTCTCAAAAAATTGCCATGCCGTCATAGGAAAGGATGGGTGTCGTCAATGCCGACGTAGGGCTAAGCCATCAGTTCCCATTCTGTTAACTTTTAGAATTCAGTATTCCCACTGTCAACGAGAGATTGGAATAAAATATTCCTCACCTAGATAAGGCGTTACCGACAAACAAATGATTTTCTTGCCAGAATGATCGCGCCGGAAACGGCATCGCCATCAGCGGGTTTCAAACGCCGCCGAACATCCGGGGAAAGCCACGGCTCGAGCGGGCTGGACAAGCCTCCGAGCAAGGTCACCCGGGGTGCGCCCTGTTCAAAAAGCACGCGCACGAATGTGTCGATCTGCTCGGCCGCGCTCTGCACGATGCGCCGTCCGACCGGATCGCCCTGGTCGGCGTGGCGCATCACCATCGGCGCCAGGGCGGCATAATCGGTCGCGGTGGCGCGATCCATCCACGCCACCGCCTCCATCGGATCGTTCTGGAACCGTTGCATCACCTCGGCCAGCAGCGCTGTCCGCTCATGCCGTCCGTCATGGGCGCGCAAGGCGAGTTGCACGACCTTCAGTCCGAGATCGGCGCCGCTGCCCTCATCGGAAATCGGAAAGCCATAGCCGCCGACGCGCAGGTCTCGCCCCTCGACGAAACCGAGGCCGATCGACCCAGTGCCGGCAATGACGATGGCGCCGTCCAGGCCGGAATGGGCACCAAGGCAGGCTCCGACACCATCGCTGACGAAGTCGATGCTGGCAAAGGGATGGGCGATCGCCCGAAGCGCTTCCAGCGCGCCCTTGCGACCGATACCGGCAAGGCCAATTCCTGCCCGAATCCGCGCAATCTCTGCTGAGCCGAAACCCGCTTCCTCGATCGCGGCATTGTAAGCTCTGGAAATCGATGCCCATGCCTCATCGATACCGAGCCGCGTCGTCGCCGGCCCCGAAAGGCCTTGGCCTAGCACGGTTCCGACCTCGTCCTCGATACGGGCCCGGCAGCCGGTTCCGCCACCATCGACGCCCAGGAAATACGAGCCTGACGCCGTTGCACTCATCCGCTGATCCGCTCGATCCGGGCGCCGCAAAGACGCAGCTTGCGGTCCAGTTGCTCGTAGCCGCGGTCGAGGTGATAGACCCGGTTGATGATGGTTTCGCCCTCGGACACCAGTGCCGCCAGCACCAGCGACACCGAGGCGCGCAGATCGGTGGCCATCACCTGCGCGCCCCTCAGTTTTTCGCCGCCGCGAACCAGCGCCATGGTTCCCTGCAGCTTGATGTTGGCGCCGAGCCGCATCAATTCGGGCACATGCATGAAGCGGTTTTCAAAGATCGTCTCGCGCAACAGCGAAGCGCCGTCGGCGCAGCACATCAACGCCATGAACTGCGCCTGGAGATCGGTCGGAAAACCCGGATAGGGTTCCGTCGTGACGTCGACCGCCTTGAGCGGACCGTCCCGCGACACGATCAGCCCACGGTCGCCGGGCCAGACCTTGACGCCGGTGGCCTCCAGAAGCTGCACCACCGAGGCCATGTGCTCGAGCCTTGCATGGGTCAGTTCAAGCTGGCCGCCGGTGATCGCGGCGGCAACCGCATAGGTGCCGGCCTCGATCCTGTCGGGGATGATATGGTGGGTGGCGGGCCGCCAATCGGTGCTGCCCGCGATCAGGATGCGATGCGTGCCGGCGCCCTCGATCCGGGCGCCCATGGCGTTGAGGCAGGCGGCGAGATCCGCCACCTCCGGCTCACGCGCCGCGTTGAGGATTTCGGTTTCGCCCCTGGCGGCCGTCGCGGCCATGACAGCCGTCTCCGTCGCGCCGACCGATGGTGAACTCAGCACGATTCGGGTGCCGGTCAGGCCGTTTGGCGCCGAGGCGACGATCGATCCGTTCTCGATGGCAATGTTGGCGCCAAGGGCGGCGAGCGCCGCGACATGCATGTCGACCGGCCGCGCGCCGATCGCGCAGCCGCCCGGCAGCGAAACCCGCGTATGCCCGAACCGGGCCAGCAAAGGGCCGAGAACCAGCACCGTCGCCCGCATCTTTCTCACCGTGTCGTAAGACGTCTCCTTGGAAACGGCGGCACTGGTGTCGATCGTCGCGGCATGGGCCGATCGCGTGACTTCAGCGCCATGAAGCGCCACCACGCCCAGCATGTTTTCCACATCGGTTACGGCGGGCAGGTTCGTCAGCTCCAGCGGATAGGGACTGAGCAGCGCCGCAGCGATCTGCGGCAGGGCAGCGTTCTTGGCACCGGAGATGGTCACCGCGCCTTGCAGCCTTTGTCCACCGATGATCCGCAATTTGTCCATGGCTGTGAACCCGATCTGACGTAGCTGAGATGCGAGCCTACAGGCTCGCAATCGGTCTTTCACGCTCGAATCGAGGATCGACGCGGCATGCCTCGAAAGTCGATCGGTCATTCTTCACTGTCAATCTCGATTGGAATAAATTATTCCTTCTGTAGGTATACCTGGTACGCCGGCATCCTGAAACGCTCGGGGAAACGCATGTCCGTCCTGAAGAAGATCGAAGTGAAGCTCGACGCCATGGCGCCCGGCGATCGCGAGATCGGCCAGTACATCGTCGACAATCCCGACCAGATGCTGCGCCTGTCGACGGCGGCGCTGGCGGCCGAGATCGGCCGCAGCCAGTCGAGCGTCGTCAAGTTCAGTCAGAAGCTTGGCTACGCCAGCTACCAGGAGCTCAAGCTTGCCGTCAGCGAGGCCAAGGCGCAGGACTGGCAGGTGCCGGCCGGCATGATCCACGGCTCGATCGAAGTCGGCGACAATCACCAGGTCATCCTGAAGAAGCTGATCGGCAGCAAGCTTCTGTCGATGCAGCAGACCGTCGCCAGCAACAGCGAGCGGATCATCTCCAAGGTGTTGGAAATGCTGGATGGCGCACGCCGCATCCATCTGGTCGGCGTCGGCGCATCCTCACTGGTGGCGCGCGATTTCTCCTACAAGCTGATGAAGCTCGGCCGCAATGTCCTGCATGACAGCGACAGTCACATCCAGATGGCCAATGTCTCGACGCTCCGGCCTGGCGATGTGCTGTTCGCGCTCTCCTATTCCGGCGCCAGCATCGAAACCTTGCGCATCGCCGAGCTTGCCCGCAAGCGCGGCGCGACCGTCATCGCAGTCACCGGACTGCATGACAATCCGCTGAGCCGCGTTGCCGACATCCGCCTCTACACGGTCGCCGATGAAGAGCGCGCGCGCTCGTCATCCATCACGGCGCGCGACGCGCAGCTGACGCTGACCGACCTACTGTTCATCCTGCTGGTTCAAAGGCAGCCCGACGCCAACGAGTTCGTGCACAACAGCGAGCTGGCCGTTTCCGTGCTGAAGGCGGATCGGTCCTCATAGCTTCCGTTCAGCTGTCCTCCCGGCGCGCCGTGTCGCCTTCGAAACCGCACCGCCAGTAGGCGACCACAAGATGCTGCTGACGCGTAAGCTTCCTGTCCTGCCGAAGGTAGGAGCGGATCGCGCGAAAGCTCTTGTGCTCGCATCCCACCCAGGCAAAGACACTGCGATCGTCCTCGGGCCAGCGCACATTCCGAACCGCGTCCTCGAGCAAAGTGGACTTGCCTGGCGCCACGCCGTTACGGTGCAGCCACTGGATATCAAGCCCGGCCCGTGAAGTGAGCCGTTGTTCCTCGCCATCATCGGCGACCTCGATGCGCACCACTGCCTCTGCGCCTTCCGGCAGCTTCTCCAGGATACGACCGATCGCCGGCAGGGCCGTCTCGTCGCCCGCCAGCAGGTACCAGTCGGCCGGAGCGACGCTGCCGCCACCCGGTCCGGTAATGCCGACGATATCGCCTGCACGCGCATTGCAGCCGAAACGCGCACCGGGCATGCCCTCACCTTCATGCAGGACGAAATCGATGTCGACCTCGCCCTTTTCGACGTCGACGCGCCGCAGCGTATAGATGCGCACATCCGGACGCTGTCCGGCCTCGGGCCATGCCGGACGACCATCCGCGCCGGTGACCGGCCACGCGGGCGCCACGCCATCCCTTGGCAGCAGCAGGCGCACATGCAGGCCGCCCGTCGCGAAGCGCCCGAGGTCCTCGCCGGCCAGTGTTAGCCGCTTCATATGCGGTGTCAGGTTCTCGGTGCGGACAACACGCATCTCCCGAAAGTAGGGCAAGGGTTGGCCTGCCGCGCCGTCACCCTGCCAGACGATGCTGGGGTTCTCCGCCGAAGCGAAGGTCAGCAGATGCTCGGCAATGGAAAGCTTCACATAGGCCAGCGAGCTTTCGTCCCGGCCCTCGGCACGCACCTTCAGGCAGCCCAGGCAGGCTTCCATGCTGGCCGTGCCGAAAGCGGTGTCGATACGGCTGCGGGCGCCGTCGATGGCAACGGCGCCGAACTCGACAAAATGCGCGCAAAGCCGCTGCATGATGTCTTGTGGGCAGGAGAGCATGATCTCGGCGGATGCTTCGAAATTTCTTGGCATGTCAGCCATGGCGCGGCACTCCTTTTGCAAGCAGGTAGACGAGATACGGCCCGCCAAGCAGCGAGGCGAAAAGGCCGGCGGGCAGTTCGTAGGGAAAGGCCGCCATGCGCGAAAGCCAATCCGACACGATCATCAGCAAGGCGCCCAACAGCATCGCCCCGGCGAGATGGGCGCGTGCGCGTGAAAAGCCGATGAGACGGGCAAGATGCGGCGCGATCAGGCCGACGAAGCTCAGCGGGCCGACGACCATGGCGGCCAGCGCGGTCAGCATCGCGGCGACAATGATCAGCATCAGCCGCCCGCCGGAGACCGGCACGCCCAGTCCGCGCGCGCTGTCCGCCCCAAGCGGCAGGATATCCAGCCAGCGGGCAGCGAGGAACAGCGGCAGCGTCAACGGAGCGATGCAGGCGATCGCCACCCAGGCATCCACAGCCGTCGCCTGGCTGGTCGAGCCGCTGAGCCAGCGTAACAGGATGTAGGCTTGCGCGTTGCCCATCGCGATCGTCGCGGTGATGACGGCGCTGCACAGCGCGCTCATGGCGATGCCTGCGAGCAGCAGCCGGTCCGTGCCGAATTTCGCCCGTGCAGCGATGGCCAGCATCACGAGCAATGCCGCCAGCGCGCCAAGACCGGAGCCCGCGAGTTGCCAGCCGAGGCCTGCCGTTGCGCTGACCATCAGCACCGCGGTGAGGCCCGCACCGGCGCCCGTGCCGACACCCAGCACTTCGGGGCTTGCCAGAGGGTTTCCGGTGACACGCTGGATCACCACGCCGGCCACCGCCAGCATGGCGCCAGCGGCCGCAGCCACGCCGATCCGTGGCGCGCGCCAGGCGGCGAGGTCGGCCAGCATTTCGCCGCTGGCGATCGACCAGCCCATGGGGCCGCGCCCAACCACCAGTGCCATGGCTACAGCGACAAGCGTCAGCGCAAGCAGGAGCAGGATGAGGAGCCAGGGACGGCTGGCCTTGTGCGATTTGGTGCCGGTGGCGCCGAGATGCGGCCATTCGAACATGCGCAACCGTGGCAACAGCCAGAGCAGCAGGGGACCACCGAGAAGTGCCGTGCCCGCGCCAGTCGGAATGCGTTCGCCACCGGAGCCGGCGGCCAGTTGCTCCAGCCCATCCGTCAACCACAGCAGGATGGCGCCGATCAACGGCGCGGCAAGCAACTTCTGTCGCAAGGTGCGTGCGCCCGAAAGCGTGGCCAGCGCCGGCGCGGCAAGGCCGACGAAACCGATGACGCCGACCTCGGCCGCGACGGTGGTCGCCATCCACACGGCAAGCGCGATGACGAGAAAACGGCTGGCGTGACGGGCAACGCCCAGGCCGCGCGCCGAGGCGTCGTCGAGGCCAAGGATCGTCAATGGCCGCAACAGCATCAGCGCCGCAAAGGCGCCGGCGGCGAGCCTGACTGCCAGGGCCATGGCCGGCCCCCAATCCTGCTGGACCAGCGAGCCGCCACCCCAGATGAACAGGGAGAACAGATATTCGCCATTGGCAAGGATCATGGCAGCGCTGATGGAACTGGCGGTCAGCGCCACCATCATTCCGGCAAGCACGACCGACACCGGTTCCAGCCCGCGCCGCCAGGTCAGCGACAGCACCAGCAGCACCGCTCCGATACCGCCGGCAAAGGCGACCAATCCCTGCGATCGCTCCATCAGCAAGGGGGCGTGAAGCGAGGCGATCGTCATGGCCAGTTGTGCGCCAGCCGAAATGCCGAGCGTCGACGGTTCCGCCAGCGCATTGCGCAGCACATGCTGCAGCAAGAGCCCGGACAGGCCAAGGACAGCGCCTGCCAGCACCGCCACCGCCGCACGTGGCAGCGTGCTGTAGAGCAGGATGACGCGATCGAGGTCGACGCCGTTACCAGGCAGTGCTGCCGGCCATTGCACGCCAACGCGCCATGCGAACAGGAGCACGGCTGCCACCGCCAGGATGCCCCACAGGGCAACGGGCGATAGGGCGCTGCCGGCGATGGCGCGGTGAGGCAGGGCAGGGCGGGTCGCGGTACTATCCGTCATGACGCGTGCCCGGCAAGCGCGGCTGCTGCCAGCCGCGCAAAGCGGCGCGCCGAAGGCAGGCAGCCGAAATGATTGACCGGCTCCAGCACGGTGACGCGTTTCTGGCGGACAGCCGGCAAGGCGTTCCACAGCGCATTGGTCGGAAGCGAGCGGCCGACATCCGCCGGAAGCGGCGATACGATCAGTATCGACGCCTCCGGGACGCGTGCCAGCGCCTCCAGCCCGACGGGCGCGGCGGCGCTGTAGCTTGTCTCGTTGCTCCAGGCATTTTCGATGCCGAGCCGTGTCAGCACATCGCCAAACATGGCGTCCCGGCCAAAGGCGCGGAAATGGCGGGAATCGCCAAGGCTGATGACGAAGGCCGGCCGCGTGGAAGCTGCCGGCAAGGCGGCGCGAAGCCGTGCGATCTCGCGAGCGGTCTCATCGAGGTAAAGCTTGGCCTCGGCCTGTCGTCCAAGCCTTTCGCCCAGCGCCAGCGTCGCGGCCTCGGCGAGCGGGTAGGGTGGCACACCGGCCTCATAGACGGCTTGCGCAAATACTGGCGCGATGCGCTCGAGCATGGGGCGCTGGTATTCGTAGAAATTGGAGATGACGATGAGATCCGGCGCGATGATGCGCAGCAGCTCGTAATTGGGCGCGCCGCGCAGCCCGAGATCAGCAACGGATTCGGGGACGGCCGGCTCGACCGCGATCTTGCGGAACTGCATCAGTTCTGTCGCCGCCACAGGTTGGACGCCGAGCGCCAGAAGCGTTTCCAGCATGCCCCAATCGATTGCGGCAACGCGTGCGGCCGCCGCACTCGCGGCGATCGGAGGCAGCATGGCCGCGGCCGCCAGCGCAAGCACCTGCCTTCTGTTGGGCAGATGCATCATCGCCGGCGCCCTGGGCACATGGCTACCAAGTCGTATGCGCCTTCAGCTTGAACGAGCGACCCTCGCCGTAGCTGCACACGTTGAGACCCTGGCAACTGGACACATAGGTCTTGTCGAAGAGGTTGGTGACGTTGAGATCGACACCCCAGCCCTCCTTCTCGTAGCCGAGCTTGAGGTCGGCAAGCGTAACCGCGGGCACCTTGTGCTCATTGGCGCTGTCTGCCCATGAGGAACCGATATAGCGGACGCCGCCACCGATCGAGATGCCGTCATACCAGTCACCTCGGAACGTGTAGTCGACAGACGCCGAGGCCATCACTTCCGGCACGACGAAGGGCTTCTTGCCGATCAGTGTGAGGTCCGCATCCTTGGTGATGTCGAGATCATGGGCGGTGAAAGCACCGGTGATGCGGAAATCCTCTGTGACATCCACCTTGCCTTCCAGTTCCACGCCGCGTGAACGCACTTCGCCGGTCTGAATCTGGGCATTGGGATTGCCGGCGGTCGCGGTAGCCACATTCTGGCGGGTGAGGTCGAAGAGCGACAGGGTGAACAGGCCATCGACAAAGGTCGGCACATATTTGACGCCATGCTCGTATTGCTGGCCGGTCTCCGGCTGGAACAGATTGCCGCTGGCGTCGGTGCCGATGATCGGGTTGAAGAAGGTGGCGACGCTGGCATAGGGCGTCACACCATTCGCAAACTCGTAGGCCAGCCCCGCCCGGCCGGAGAAGTCGCCGACGGTTTGGCTCAGATCGATGACCGGAAGGTTCCATTTTTCCGTGTAGTAGGTAGGACGGTTGTCGGCGTCGAGCCAGCCGCGATCATAGCGGCCATTCAGCGTCACCAGCCAGCCATCGCCGAAGCGCAACTGGTCCTGCGCATAGAGGCCGAGTTGCAACTGCGTCAGGTTCTGATTGAGGTAGCTGACGCGCGGTGTCAGCGGCGAGCCGTAAACCGGATGGAACGCGTCGATGGGGTTGTCATAGTTTTCATCGTAGAGACCGGACGACTGGACCTGGTCGATGTTGTAATATTTGAAATCCAGACCGGCGAGGATCGTGTGTTCGACCGGCCCCGTCGTTACCTTGCCCTCGATCTGGTTGTCGATGAGGACGGTCTTAGCCGTGGTGTCATGATCGAAATTTATGCGTGCAAGATCGGTAGGCCCTCCGATGAGTGACCAGCCGTTCGGATAGACGCTGACCTCGTGATGTCGGCTGCGGTGAACCGGGCGTTGGAGCGAACCGCCCAGTCATTGTCGAAAGTGTGCGAGAATTCGTAGCCGATCGAACCCTGTTCGCGCTTGTAGAGGTCGACGCTCGGTTCCGTAAAATTGGCATCGGGATCAATGCGGCCGTAGTTCACGTCAACGCCCCCGATTTTCACGATCCGGTCCGTCACAGTGCCATCATAGGGCAGGAAGCTGCCGCCATTGTGGTTCTCGTCGATGTGGGAGTAGTTGGCCAGAATGGTCAGTGTGGTTGCTTCGTCGGGCTTCCAGGTGATGCTGGGCGAGATGAAACCGCGCCAGCCATTCTGCAGGTCGCTGTAAGTGTCGCCGCCGGCGACCTTGCCAGTCATCCGGTAGCTCACCGCACCGTTGCTGGCCACGTCGCCGATGTCGAAGCCGAGATAGGCATTGCCGGCGTCGTTGATGCCGGTCTCAACATAGCGCTGCCGGCCGTCGGGGCGCTTGCTGACATAGTTGACCAGGCCGCCGGGATTGCTGCCGCCATAAAGCACCGAGGCCGGGCCTTTCAGAACCTCGATGCGCTCGAGCCCGAAGCTGTCGACATAGAAGCCGCCGAAGCCATAGCTGAACAGCTGCAGGCCATCCATGTAGGTGCCTGTAGCCGTCGCCTGGAAACCACGGATGAACAGCCAGTTTGTATCGCTGTCCGGCCCGAAGGGCTGCGCGAACACGCCGGCGGTGTAGCGCAGCGCCTCGTCAGCCTTCTGCGCACCTTGATCGTCAATCTCCTGGCGGCCGACCACCGAGACGGATTGCGGGATATCCTTGATCTCAGTCGCGGTCTTGGAGCCGGTCTTGGTCTTCTTGGCAACCACGCCTTTGACCGGTCCGGTCGCACTGTCGCCGGTCTCACCCTCGACCACCACCGGCTCAAGCTGGGTGCTGTTCTGCGCGGTCTGGGCAAACGCGGCCACGGACGGGATCATCGCAACCACGGCGACGCTGCCCGCAAGGACCGCCTTCATCCGGTAAATTCTGCTCATAAGGAAAGTCCCCGCCTATCGAAGTTGAGATACTTGACCATTTATCTCAACTTATGTGCGGGTCATTGGACGGATTTGGGTGCTTTGTCCGTTCTTGTCCAAATGGCCGATATCCCGGCGCCATGTTGCTCAAATGTCACTGCCGGTGGTGGGCGGCCTTCCAAGCGCCGGGCGTCACGCCGACAATCGATTTGAAGACCCGTGTCAGGTGCGCCTGGTCGAAAAATCCGGCTGCCTCGGCGATGTCGCCGAGCGAGGCGGCTTCATGCGTCATCATCGCCTGGATTCTGGCGACACGTGCCTGCATCTGCCAGCGGTGTGGCGCCATTCCCGTGGCCGCCTTGAAGGCGTGGCTCACGGCGGTTTCCGACAGGCCGGTCAGCGCGGAGAGATCGGCAAGCCGGATCTTGTCCAGGCAATGCGCCTCCATGTACTCGGTGACCAGCCGCAGCTTGTGACGTGACAGCGGCGCGCGCTGCCGCGCCGGGTTCGGCCTGTCGATCTCGAAGAGGCTGACGAACAAGGCGTTCAGCAGACCCTCGCCATAGAGATCGTGCATCGGTTGGCCACTGTCGCATTCGGCGGCGATCAGCCCGGCCAGCGCGGCGATCTTGTCGTCGCGAAACTGGAAGCGAGATACCCGCAAGGCGTCGCGATCGAGGCTGCCGCCGAAGCGGCGGGTCAGCGTCGCCGCGTCGAAATGCAGGTCGAGATGCCGGATGTGGCTGAGACCCTCTACCCGTCCACGAATGGGCACTCCCGCCGGTATGTAGGCCATCGAAAACGCGCGATCGTGACGGCGCAACTCGCCCTTTGCGCCCTCAACGAAAAACGCACCGCCCCCGTCCACCTTCAACGTGACGAAAAGCCTGGGGTCGGGGGAAACGTAGTAGCCTTCGGCTTTCTCTCCGCACGAAACATCCCAGAGATCGGCGACCACGCCGTCCCAGACCTGACATTTCAGGTTGCCGATGGCTGAAAAGCCTTCAATTCGACTTTCCATCCGGGGAACGAAGGTCACGTCGTGTTCATCCTGGGTATAATACATGATAAAAACAATCATGTTTATGCCCGGTCAGGGACGGCACCGCAAGCCCTTGCTTCGCGGTTGTTCGAGCGGTTCATCGCTTCACGAAGCGCCGAACCCGCTCTATCTCCTTGTTTTGACGCAATCCCGGACGGAAAACCGTTTCACGCTTTCCTGGAGTTCTGGAAGTCGCCCGGACCGATGCCGTGGGTCAGGAGACCCTAAACGCTTTCGAGATAGGTCTCGATCTCGAAATCGCTGACATTGAGCGCGAACGTGTTCAACTCCTGTCGTTTGCAGGCGATGAAGGAGTCGCGCAGGATCGCTGGAAAGATCTCCGCGACATGCGTCCCGCTTTCAAAGGCCGCGATCGCGGACGCCCAGTCCGGCGGCAGCTTTGCCGGCACAACGCCTTGCCCATCGTTGCCGGTCGGGTCGCCAGGCGACATCTGCTTTTCAATGCCGATCAGAGCGGCGCCCAATATGGCGGCAAGCACCAGGTAAGGATTGGCGTCCGCTCCCGACACGCGATGTTCGATGCGGCGCGCGCCGGTCGGGCCGCCGGGAATGCGGATCGCGACCATGCGGTTCTCGTAGCCCCAGGCGACAGCGGTCGGTGCATAGGACCTCGGGCGAAGCCTGCGGTAGGAATTGAAGTGCGGTGCGAACACCAGCGTGCTCTCGGCCATCGCCGCGAGCAGGCCGCCGACCGCATGGCGCATGATGTCCGAGCCCTGGTCGGTGCCGTCGTCGAAGACGTTGCGTCCCTCGGCGTCGATCAGGCTGAAATGGACGTGGAAGCCGTTGCCGGCGCGGTCGCCATAGGGCTTCGCCATGAAGCAGGCGGCAAAGCCGTGCTTGCGCGCGATGCCCTTGACCGTGCGCTTGAACAGCACGGCATCGTCGGCCGCGCGCAGGGCGTCGGCGACATGGTTCAGATTGATCTCGAACTGGCCGACGCCATTTTCGGCAATGGCCGTGTCGACGGGAATGCCCTGTGTCCGGCAGGCCTCGTAGACGTCGTGGATGAAGGATTCGAAGTCGTCGATCTCGTCGATCGACAATGCCGCGTCGGAATCGAGACGGCGCCCGGTTACCGGCGACACCGGTCCGACCGGCCGCTGCGACTGCGGATCGACCAGATAGAATTCAAGTTCCGTTGCCGCGACCGGGGTCAACCCCAAGGCCTTGTAGCGATCGAGAATGCGAGCCAGCGCCCGCCGTGGATCGCCGAGATAGGGCGCGCCGTTTTCGTCGGCGAGCCAGAGCGGCACAAGCGCCGTCGGATGCGCCGTCCAGGCCACCGGGAGAATACCGCGTCCGGTCCATTGGCAGAGTCCGTCGGCGTCGCCGGTCGAGAAGACCAGCGTGTTGCCTTCGATGTCCTCACCCCAGATGTCGAGCCCGATCAGGGAATAGGGCATGCGCAGCTTGCCCTCCAGCGCCTTGCGTGCCTGCTCGACCGGGATGCGCTTGCCGCGCATGACGCCGTTGAGGTCGCACACAGCGGCCCTCAGGCTCTGGATATCGTTTCTGCTTTCAAGCCAGTTCAGGACGTCCGCAATTGCATCGCTCAATTTCTAACCTCTGGTTTTGGAGGGTGCCGCAGCCTGATAGGCTGTACTGGCCCGGTAAAAGTAGCTTGTGAGTTTTTGAAAGCCCGATCTGGCTGCCGCCAGCGGTTTTTCTTATTTTTTCAATTCACTAGCTGGGATGTCGGGAGGCATTTCAAAACCAATTTCGCGATCTGCGATCGCAATATAGAGGGAAGGGGGCATAAAGCCAAGTAGCATTCGAACTGCCGCCAGCCTCAACATGGCCCGCGGTTTTGAGTTGAACATCAGCCGCGGTGCGATTCTAGTTTCTCGTTTCTGGAAATCTGGCCTGCCGAAGAATATGCGCCGCGCCCTCATCAATGTCGCGAACGATGGCTGCCCGGGCGCGCTCTCCGTCCTGGGCCTCGATCGCCGCGACGACTTCCTCATGGTAGTCGATATCGAGAATGGAGGCGAGGTCGTCCTCGAACCCCATGGCCAGGTTCCGCAGAAACGGGCCAACCTGCATCCATACGGTCTCGATCAGGAAGATCATCTGCTCGTTGCCGCAATGGCGATAGATCGAGAATTTGAAGTCGTGGTTCTTGCGCAGATAGTCGTCGATATCGCCCTTGCGGGCCGCCGATGTCAGGTCGGTGCAGTGGCGCCGGATCGTGCGCAGATTGTTGCCGTTGACGCGTTTGGTCGCAAGTTCAGTCGCCGAGCCTTCGAGGATCGTGCGCACGGCGGTCAACTGCGAGAAACGTTCGGCCGAAATCACCGGCACCTCCACGCTGCCGTTCGGCATCGGGCTCAGCGCGCGCAGTGCCTGCAGCCGCATGAAAGCGCTGCGCACCGGCATGTCGCTGGTGCCAAGTTCCTTGGCCAGCTTGCGCGAGGTCAGCTTCTGGCCGGGCACGAACTGGCCGGACATCAGGGCTCTGACGAGCTCCAGATAGACTTTCTCATGCAGGGGCACGGTGTCGACGGCGGTCAACCCGAACTGTGTTCTGTCAGCCATTGGCAGTGCGCTACTTCATTCGTTCTGAAATCTACGTAGCTGATGACATCCGCAATTGTTCGCTGGCTGAACGCGGTTGGCGGCCATTGTCAGCCATTTCTCAGGCTGCATGATAGACGCATCGATCACAGCCCCGCAAGCCCGCGTCGGCCACGCGGCAAGCAATCCCCTTCCGTTTTCCGGGTCCGAATGACGAGGTTTTCTATCGCGCGGGCAGGGCCTTTTCCGCGTTCCCCACCACTGTCTCGTCCATCGTCAGCTCATAGCGCGTGAAGTCGCGGTTCTCGGCCGGCAGCGGCGCGACTTTCATGATGCCGCTGGCCGGCTCGAAGATGATCATCGCCACCGTCGCCGAGAGATTGCCGCCCTCTTTGCGGTTTGCCGGGCGGCAGACGCTGAGCGGCGCGGCGAAGTCGTCGAACAGTGCCTGCTTGAGGTCATCGACGGTGATGTCACCGTGACGGGCAGCAAGATGCCTGCGCACGCGATAGTCGCGGTAGAGGCTGTCCGGTACGTCGCCGAGGCCGGTTTCGCGCAGCTTGGATAGGGCGACCGGGCTCTGCCAGTGGTTGGCGTGCACGATCATCTCCTTGTCTGGATAGATCGGGAAGGCTTCGTCGGGCGCGCATTCGAAATCGACAGCGAAGCCTTCGGCCGTGCTCAGGATCATGTTGTTCGAGCAGGATTTCGGCGTCGTCGCCACCACCTTGATGGCATGGGCGAAATGCCGGGCTTCCAGCGCCCGGCGACGGATGAAGGGCAGGGGGATGCCGATGTCGCGATAGTCGCGATCCGATTCCAGATAGTTGGCGGTGATGCCGATGCCCGCCGCGTTGAAGCCGCTGCGCGCCAGTCCGCCGGCCTCGGTGAAGGTGAGGAGATCCGGGCCATCGCTGCGCCGAACGCGCAGGACAATCGAGGTCTCCGCGCATTCGGCGCGCCAGTCCCAGTTCTGGCCATGGATCAACCGGCCGGCCCTTGTCGCCTCCGGCAGGATCACTGCACCCGTGCAGCCGTCGGGCTCGTCGTCGGAAATGCCCTTCTCGCGCTTGGCCAGTTGCAGGATTTCGGTGCGGGCGTTGACCAGCAGGATCGAGAAAAGGCCGACATTGGCGCCCGAGGCGATCCCTTCCATCTCCTCGACGAGGTCGGGTGCCCATTGTTTGAGGCGGGGCAGGAATATGCCGCCAAAGCGTTCGATGTCCTTCTGTCCGAAGCCGAAGCGGTCTAGCTGCGCGGCATACAAGGCGACTGATGCACCGATGCGCTTGCGCGCCTGTTCACCATAGGCCCTGCCGCGCTCAATGGGCGTTCCGCCTACATCGACGAGTGGAAACGGCTGCATTGTGCTCATTGGAAGGGCCTCAAGTTTTGCTGATGAGGTCAATCGTATTGAATTTTGTAACAATGAAAAGCAAAACTTCCGTGAGATCGTTACTTCACGTCGCCGTTGAAGTCTCTATAATGCGAAGCACCGCAGACAGAGCGCATGAGCCTGGATATGATCGACCAGCCGATATCGGCGGGATCCGCGAGCCCGCTGCAAATCGATCTGGCGCGCCGGATTCTCGAACGCATTCGCGATTCCGGCTGGGCTGTCGGTACCCGTATTTCCGTACCGGACCTTGCCCGCGCATTTGGTGTGTCGCGTTCCCCGATCAGCGCCGCGCTTGAGCTGTTGGTCGCCCGGGGCATTCTGACGGGGTTCGGGACGAGGGGACTGCAGCTGGCGCTGGATGTCGCCGAACTCGACCCGCAAGTCATCCTGCCGAGTTCGCCGCTCGAGGACCTTTACCGCCGGATGATGAAGGATCGTGCTGTGGGAGAACTGCCCCAGGACGTGTCCGAGGCCGAACTGATGCCGCGCTATCAGGTGTCACGCGGCGTGATCAGAAAGCTGTTGCTGCGCTTTGCCGCCGAGGGTCTGGCGCAGCGGCTGCCGGGCCATGGCTGGCGCTTCGCCGAGTCGCTGGTAGGCGACGACGCCCAGCGGGAAAGCTACGAATTCCGCATCGTCGTCGAATGCGCCGCACTGCGCTCACCGATGTTTCGTGCCGACCTCCAGCAACTGGCGCAGGTTCGCCGCGCGCATGAGCGCATCCTGTCCACGGTCCTGGAAGGAAGGCCATTGACCGGCGGCGACGAATGGTTCCGGATCAACGCCTCTTTCCACGAAGGGCTCGCGGCGTGCTCGGGCAATCGCTTCCTGGCGGACGCCGTGCGTCAGCAGAACAATCTGCGCCGGCTGCAGGAATCGGCCGGGTTCGACCAATTGCCCACGGAGCGGCTCGAACGGTCCTGCCGCGAACACCTTGCCATTCTCGATGCCGTCGAAGCGGGAGAGATCGAGTGGGCCGAGGCCCTGCTTCGCCAGCATCTGCGGCAGGCGTCGGAATTCGCATCACCGGCACGTACAGCCTGAAAAAAGGCCGGATTTCCCGGCTTGGCGATCGCGCAAGTCGACGAAGCGCGTCTGATGCAGTGTCCGATTACAAATGTTGAATCGCCCGTACTTGCGCGGGCGGCCGCTCTCTGGCTTTTTGAGGCACCCATCCGGGCGGCCTGATTCGGGTCGCGCTGCTTTCCGTTCGGTTGCAGTTTCCGGACAGAATTTTGCGAACGAGCCGTAGGCGATCGGCGAAGGAGAAGAGGCAATGGCCGAGTTCAAGAAGCCCGAAATCTCCGAGATGAGACCCAAGATCACCGTCATCGGCGTGGGTGGCGGCGGCGGCAATGCCGTCAACAACATGATCACGGAGCAGCTTCAGGGCACCGAGTTCATCGCCGCCAACACCGACGCCCAGGCGCTGGCGATGTCGAAGGCGACAAGGCTGATCCAGCTTGGCGCCCATATCACCGAGGGGTTGGGCGCGGGATCGCTGCCCGAGATCGGCCGCGCCGCCGCCGAGGAATCGCTGGACGAGATCATGGACCACCTCCAGGGCACGCATATGTGCTTCGTCACTGCCGGCATGGGCGGCGGTACTGGCACCGGAGCCGCTCCGATCATCGCGCATGCCGCGCGCAAGGCCGGTATCCTGACCGTTGGAGTTGTCACCAAGCCGTTCGCCTTCGAAGGCAAGCGACGCATGCAGATGGCCGAGGAAGGCATTGCGCGGCTGCGCGAGGCCGCCGACACGGTCATCGTCATACCCAATCAGAACCTGTTCAGGATCGCCGACGCCAAGACCACCTTCGCCGATGCGTTCGTCATCGCTGACCGGGTGCTCTATTCCGGTGTCGGCTGCATCACCGACCTGATCGTCAAGGAAGGCCTGATCAATCTCGATTTCGCCGACGTGAAATCGATCATGCGAGGCATGGGGCGCGCGATGATGGGCACGGGCGAGGCGTCCGGCGAAAGCCGCGCCATCAAGGCGGCGGAAGCGGCCATCGCCAACCCGCTTCTGGATGAAGCCTCGATGAAGGGCGCCAAGGGTGTCCTGGTCTCGATATCGGGCGGCCGCGACATGACCCTGTTCGAGGTCGACGAGGCCGCCACCCGCATCCGCGAGGAAGTCTATGAAGACGCCGACATCATCGTCGGCGCCATCTTCGACAAGAATCTGGAAGGCAAATTCAGGGTGTCGGTCGTGGCGACCGGGCTGGATCGTCCGTTTGAGGATGACGCCGACTTCGTGCAGGGAAATCCTGGCCAGCATCAGCAGCGGATTCTACAGTAAGCGTTGCCGCAGTCAGCCCTCGTGGTCCGACGCCTCAGGTCAGTGAGCCTAATGGATTCGGCTTAAACGTGGAGCAGGGCGGAGAAAGAACCTGATGGCTCTTTCTCCTTAACGGTCAGTCCCGATCAGCCGAACTTCGGGTCGAGACTGCCCGACTTGTAGCGCTTGGCCATTTCGGCGACCGGCAGGGGCTTGATCTTCTGCGCGTTGCCGGCGGTGCCGAACTGCTCGAAGCGCTCCTTGCAGAGCTTGCGCATGGCGGCCATCGCAGGCGTCAGGTATTTGCGCGGGTCGAATTCGCTCGGGTTTTCGGTCAGCACCTTGCGGATCGCGCCGGTCAGCGCCATGCGGTTGTCGGTGTCGATGTTGATCTTGCGCACGCCATGCTTGATGCCGCGCTGGATCTCCTCGACCGGCACGCCCCATGTCGGCTTCATCTGGCCGCCATATTTGTTGATGATCTCCTGCAGATCTTCCGGCACCGAGGATGAGCCGTGCATGACCAGATGCATGTTCGGCAGCCGGCGATGGATTTCCTCGATGACGTTCATCGCCAGCACGGCGCCATCCGGCTTGCGAGAGAACTTGTAGGCGCCGTGGCTGGTGCCCATGGCAACCGCCAGCGCGTCGACATGGGTGTCCTTGACGAACTCTACCGCCTGCACCGGATCGGTCAGCAACTGGTCGTGGCTGATCTCGCCTTCGACGCCATGGCCGTCTTCCTGCTCGCCGCCACCGCTCTCCAGTGAGCCGAGCACGCCGATCTCACCTTCCACCGACACGCCGCCCCAATGCGCCATGTCGACGACGCGCCGGGTGATGCCGGAATTGTAGGCGTAGTCGGCCGGCGTCTTGCCGTCTTCCTTCAGCGATCCGTCCATCATGACGGAGGTGAAGCCGTACTGGATCGCGGTGACGCAGGTGGCTTCATTGTTGCCGTGGTCGAGATGCATGCAGACCGGGATGTCGGGGTGGATTTCAACCAATGCGTCGATCAGCTTGGCCAGCACCACGTCATTGGCGTAGGCGCGGGCGCCACGGCTCGCCTGCAGGATGACCGGCGACTTGGTCTCCTCGGCTGCCTCCATGATGGCGAGGCCCTGTTCCATATTGTTCATGTTGAAAGCGGGTACGCCGTAGCCGTATTCGGCGGCGTGATCGAGCAATTGTCTCAGTGTTATGCGAGCCACCCAATAGTCTCCCGTATCTGGTTTCAGCGCAATGTCGCGGAACTGCCGTTGCCAGTCAGTCCATCAATGCTTCTGGCCGGATTTCGGTGGAACCGCAACAGTCCGGCGCTCTGCCCGGAGCAATTCTTGTTACACAACAGCGGCTGATAGGAATGTGACACACGAAACGCTGTAGCGCGCAAAATCGTTTGGCACCCTCGCGTTCATAGGTCGAACAGATCGCCGCTGCGCGACGGTCCCGTTCAGGGGGATCTGCGATAATTGTTCAGTGGAGGCAGCCGCCATTTGGCGAGGGCTGGGAGGACTTAGAACCAGACGTAGTAGTATGGGTCGACGTCACCAAGCTTGATGCGGCCTGGCGACGAGCCGCCGATGGCTGTGTGCCGACCCCGGTTAGCCGACCGGGTTTGAAGTTCGGTCGGTATGAGCTTGGAAGCAGAGCGCAGCCTAGGCTTTTGGCTTCGCCTTTCTAACTTCCTCAATGGCCATGTTTAACGCCGTTTCAAAGGCGTGCCTTAAGTCAGAAATCTTGTCTTTCCTTAGCGCCGCGGTCTGTTTTGAAATGGGCGCAAGCTCCCCAATAAGCGCTTTCCCCGTCTCCAGCAGGTGAGCCAGAGCTGCATCCGTGGCCTCCGTCGTTTCCAAAAGGTCGCGCGACTTCCCAATGTTCGTCTGCAAACAACGCGTGATACCTTTTACATTGCCCGCTTCCGCATTGATCGCCTCTCTGCGCAACTTATGCAGGTACTCCACCGCTACTCCGATTGGCATTTGTTCCTCCCTGGCAGTCGAATCGTCACGGATCATCGTACGCCTCATTCTGAAGATGGCCGCGCGATATCCTGGGCTTGGTGCTGGCGGGCGCTAGGCGATGCCATTCGATCCTGCGCATTACCCGGCGCAGGCACGTCGAGCAGCGAGGCCAGCTCTATTTCTGCCTGCCAATCCTTGCCGCCAAGGAAAGCCGCACATCCTCCTCCGCTCCGTCAAGCAGGGCGACCAGTGCTTTGCTGGTAGCCGTGGGATTGCGCTTCTCGATGCTTTCGACGATCCGCTGATGCAGCTTGAGCGAATGGCGCTGCCCGGCCGGGCTGTCATCCGAAAGCCGGAAGCTGATCACCAGCGCGGTCTCGATCAAGGCAGCGAGCGAGCCGATCAGCTCGTTTCCCGACATATGCAGGATTGCCTGGTGAAAGGCGAGATCGGGTACGGCGAAGCGTTCGCCATCGTCGCCGGCCTGTTCCATTTCCTCGAGAATGCCCCTCAATTCGGCGATCTGTTCCGGTGTGGCGCGCTCCGCCGCCAGAGCACCGGCCATGGGCTCGATCGCGCGGCGTAACTCGAACAGGGAGCGCGCCTCCTCGGCCGTCGTCCTCGCGCCGAAACGCCACATCAGCACATCAGGGTCGAGGAAATTCCAGTCCTTGCGCGGGCGCACCCGCGTTCCCGTCCGGGGACGCATCTCCACCATGCCTTTGCCCGCCAGGACCTTGACGACTTCGCGCAGGCCGGTGCGGCTCGCGCCAAACGAGGCGCTCCAGTCGTCGCCGTTCGGCAGCTGATCGCCGGGAACGAACTTTCCGCGCACGATGCCCTGACCGATTTCGTTGAGCAGTCTGGCGTGAAGGCCGGAGGACGAGCCCGTCATGCGCGAGGTCATCCGGGATGCCCTTGGACGGGCAGCTGAATTTTTCATATTGTTCCCATTATTCATATGATTGTCACGCGCTCCCCCTAGTGAGCACATCGTTGAACAAGCGGCCAGAGCGGCCGACAAATACCGCGTAAATATTACCCGAAGAACCAGAAAAATCTCGGACCTAGCCGTCGCCGAGTGGACTTGCCCCGAAAAAGTGGAGAGTTTCCTTCTGATGAAAGGCGACCTCGATGACGAAACAGAGACAGTTTACGGATGCGTTCAAGGCGGAGGCGGTTGGCCTTGTGCGAACGAGCGGTCGGACGAAGCGGCAGATCGCGGAGGATCTTGGTGTTGGTTTCTCGACGCTGACGCGATGGATGGGTCGGCAGCTGGATCGTGAGATGGGCGATCCTGGGCGTCCGCCTGATGCTGATGTCGCCGCTGAATTGAAACGGCTGCGGCGGGAGAATGAAATCCTTCGGCAGGAGCGGGATATCTTGAAACGGGCGACGGCTTTTTTCGTCAAGGAGGGAAGTCGGTGAGGTTCGCGCTCATCGACCAGGCGAAGAAGGATTTCCCTGTGGACCGTTTGTGCGCGACGCTGGGTGTCAGCCCGAGCGGCTACTTTGCCTGGGGGCGCCGGCCGGCGTGCCGCCGGCAGCGCGACGACATGATAATGCTGGCGCATGTGCGATCGTCGTTCGCGCTGTCGAACGGAACCTATGGTAGCCCGCGCATGACGCGGGAACTGCAAGACAATGGCTTTGCCATTGGCCGGCGACGAACGGCGCGTCTGATGCGGGAGAATGGCCTCCAGGCAAGACAGAAGCGGCGGTTCAAGCGCACGACGGACAGCGAACACGCCTTTCCGGTTGCCCCCAATGTCATCGACCAGGATTTTGCCGCCACTGGTCCCAACCAGAAATGGGGTGCCGACATCTCCTACATCTGGACGCGGGAGGGCTGGTTGTACCTTGCTGTCGTCATCGATCTGTTTGCCCGCAAGGTCGTTGGCTGGGCTGCTGGCAACCGGCTACACCGCAGCCTGGCTCTGGCAGCGCTCAACAAGGCGTTCGTCATGCGGCAGCCGGAACCCGGCCTCATTCACCACTCCGACCGCGGCAGCCAATATTGTTCTATCGACTACCAAGCCGAATTGCGTGCCGCCGGCGTCATCATCTCAATGTCAGGCAAGGGCAATTGCTTTGATAACGCCATGGTCGAAACATTCTTCAAGACGCTGAAAACTGAACTGATCTGGCGCACCTCTTTCCTTACCCGCGCCGATGCCCAAGCCGCCATTGCCCGATATATCGACGGCTTCTACAATCCCATCCGGCGGCATTCCGCGCTCGACTACATCAGCCCGATGCAGTTCGAGCGAAACGCCGCCGAATGAGCAACCCGCTCTCCACTTTACCGAAGCAAGTCCAGAGGGCGTGCCGCCCTCGTTGGTCGATGTCGTGCGCGCCGAGGAATTGATCATAGCCAACAGGAACGTAAAGAATGCCCTCCATGATGAATTACCCTGCGAGCAAGGCCGCCCTGAAGGGCGCGGCCACGGCTTGCCTCCCGAAAACCATAACATCCTGCATACTCGTGTCAGGCGCACTCGCCATGACATCGATGCCCGCGCTTGCCGTCGAGCCCTGGATCATGGTCGAAAAGACGGTCTTTACCGGCGATGCCACAACATCCAAGAAGCAGGGCGTGACGACAGACGGCACGAACTGGTATTTCTCAGGCACCAATATTCTCGAGCGCACCGACAGCAACTACAATCGCAACCTGGTTGCGTCGCCCGGCATTCCACATGTCCTGGAGATTCCGTCCCAATTCTCCGACGCGGGCCTGAATCACATCGGTGACATCGATTATGCCGACGGGCTTCTGTATATTTCGCTGGATTCAAGTGTCGCGGACCCTGTCACCGGATACAGATACAACAATCCCGTTTTTGCAATCTATAATGCGAGTGACCTGAGCTATACCGGCAAGGCCTTTGCTCTCAATCCGCCCAACGGCACCATTGACATTGCCAGCTGGGTGGCGGTCGATGCCAAGAATGGCCTCGGCTACGGCATGGCGTACAACAACGCCACGGAACTGGCGGTCTACAATCTCGCGGATTGGAGCTTCAAGGAATACATCCCCCTGTCGCAGACCATCGACGCGGCGCAGGGCGGCAAGCTCCTCGACGGCTGGATGTATTTTTCCGCGAATGACGAAACCAACGGAATATACCGGGCAAATCTGAAGACAGGTGAAGTCGAGAAACTGGGCAATCGGCAGTCTCCGGACGGGCAGGAAACCGAAGGCCTTGCCTTCAAGATGACGAAGGACGGCTGGAAGCTCCACGTCCTCAACCGGGAACATCTGGACAGGCCCAACGAGGACAAGACCGTCGCCTTTTACCAATATCTGCGCCCCTTTGGAAACGCGCTTTCCGGCGAGATCCACGCCGACATCAACGGTGCGCTTGTCGAGGACAGCCGTTTCATACGCGATGCGGCAAACCGTCGAATTCGGTCAGCCTTCGATGCGGTGGCCACGCCACCTTCGATGACCGCCGCCGTGGACGACAAAGGCCTGCATGCCGCGCCTGCCGACGCCGATGGGATCGTCATCTGGAGCGAAGCGCTTGCGACCACTGGCGATGTGAAGGGCTCCGGCTATGCTGCGGACTTCGGCCGCAACACCGCTGGCTTCGTTGGCGGCGCCGACGCACCTGTCGGAAGCTGGCGGCTCGGTGTGCTCGGCGGCTACAGCCATTCGCGCTTCGATGTCACCGACCGCGCCTCGTCCGGCTCCAGCGAAAATTATGATCTCGGCATCTATGCCGGTACGCAATGGGGACTCGGCTTCCGCACCGGCGCGTTCTATGGCTGGCATGACATCGAGACGAAGCGCGACGTCGTCTTTCCAGCTTTTGCTGAATCACTCTCCGCGAACTACAAGGCCGCGACGGCGCAGGCTTTCGGTGAACTGGCCTACCGGTTGGACATCGGCCGCAATGCCATCGAACCCTTTGCCAACCTTGCCTATGTTCATGTGAACACCGATGGCTTTGCCGAGATCGGCGGCACGACGTCGGCACTGACGGGCCAGAAGATGACGACCGAGAATGCCTTCTCGACATTCGGCGTGCGTGCCTCGACCCAACTGGATACGGGCATGGCCAAAACCGCCCTGCACGGTATGCTGGGCTGGCAGCACACCTACGGTGACGTCACTCCGGTTTCCGACCTGGCCTTCAACACTGGGTCGTCGTTCACCACCTCGGGCGTGCCGATCGCCAGGGATGCGCTGGCCATCGAAGCCGGTTTCGATGTTTCCCTGTCGTCCAATGCAACGCTCGGCGCCGCCTATTCCGGCCAGATCGCCAGGGATACCCAGGCACACGCCTTCAAGATCAACTTCGACTTGAAGCTGTAGGCCAAACGAAGCGCCGGGTGGGTTCTCCACCCGGCGGCAATTGCTCAAGCGGCGATCTGTTCGCGCGCGGCGAGGATCTGGACGCAGGCGTTCGCCGCTTCCTTGCCCTTGACGGTGAAGTGCTCGAAGAAGAAGCGGTGATGCTCGGCGCTGTCGTGATAGTTGAGCGGGGTGAGCACCGCCGACAGTACCGGCACGCCGGTCGACAGCTGTACGTTCATCATGCCGTCGATCACCGCGCTCGCAACGAATTCGTGCCGGTAGATGCCGCCATTGACGACAAACGCCGTGCCGAGGATCGCGGCGTAGCGGCCTGTGCCGGCAAGCGTCTTGGCGTGCAAGGGGATCTCGTAGGCGCCGGGCACGTCGAAGACATCGACGGCAAAGCGGTTTTCCCCGAGCACGGCCATCTCCGCCTCGAATGCTGTTACGCACTGGTCGACAATATCGGCGTGCCAGCGCGCGCGAATGACGGCAATGCGGGTCGTCTCATAGTCTTTCTGGGAATGCTGATTCATGGGTCCATCCTTCCGTTTCGAACCAGAATCAGGACGCACGATACGAAATCCGGCCCGCCGGGGCGGTCCGTATTGCATTCGTTCTCTTCCATCCGGACTGTAACCGTCGGCTCCGGAATCACACCGGATCTGCTGACCTTCCCGATTTGCCGGAAAGCGCTCGCGGGCTTGAGTCTACACCCTTACCGCCGGTGGGGACTCTCACCCCGCCCTGAGAACATTGACGCGGTTTGTATGGAAGAGGAGGACGGGTGCTGTCAACTGCCGCCGCAGCTGATCTCCCCCTCGAGGGGGAGATCAGCTGCGCTCTGGGAACATCGCTTTCAACCCCTCGCGCGACGCCTTGGCGACGCCGCGTTCGGTGATCAGCCCGGTCACCAGCCGCGCTGGCGTCACGTCGAAGGCCGGGTTTGCCGCCGGCGTCGTCTCCGGGGAGATGCGCACCTGGGCGATTTCGCCGCTGGCCGTCTTGCCCCAGACCAGCGATACCTCGTCGGCCGAGCGTTGCTCGATCGGAATCTCCCTCAGCCCGTCATGCACTGTCCAGTCGATGGTCGGCGACGGCAGGGCGACATAGAACGGCACGTCATTGTCGGCCGCGGCCAGTGCCTTGAGATAGGTGCCGATCTTGTTGCAGACATCGCCATCTGCGGTGGTGCGGTCGGTGCCGACGATGACCATGTCGATCTCGCCGCGCTGCATAAGATGGCCGCCGGCATTGTCGACGATCAGCGTGTGCGGCACGCCGTGGCCGGCCATCTCCCAGGCGGTCAGCTGGGCGCCCTGGTTGCGTGGGCGCGTTTCGTCGACATAGACGTGAACGGGAATGCCGGCTTCGACAGCGAGATAGATCGGCGAAGTGGCGGTGCCGTAGTCGACCGTTGCCAGCCAGCCTGCATTGCAGTGGGTGAGGATGTTGACAGTCTCGCCCGGTTGCTTTCGCGCGGCGATGGCCTTGATGATGGCGAGACCGTTCTCGCCGATGGCGCGGTTGAGGCCGACGTCTTCATCCGCGATCTCGGCCGCGCGCCGGTAGGCGCCTTCGGCACGTTGTTCTGGCGCCAGCGGCCGCAGGAAGCGCCGCATCTCGTCGAGAGCCCAGCGCAAATTGATCGCGGTCGGGCGCGTCTCGTGGAGTGTTTCCCACACAGCATCGAGCGCGTCGTCCGACGGATCATCGGCCATCTGCATGGCGACGCCGTAGGCGGCGGTGACGCCGATCAGCGGCGCGCCGCGGACCCACATGTCGCGGATGGCTGTGGCGATACCGGCAACCGTGCTGATCGTCTCGATGCGGAAATCATGCGGCAGCCAGCGCTGGTCGATGATGTCAATCGAACGCCCGTCGTCGCTCAGCCAGATGGTACGATAGTGGCGGTCGCCGACGTTCAAATTCTGCTCTCCTGTTCGATCAACACGGCCAGATTGTTGACCTCGTCAATACTGTGTATCTGGCGCCGGTTGACAGCGATATGACGGCCGAATCTCAGCGCCTTCGCCTCGCACGAGGCGCGCAAATCCTCGTCGGCAATGGTCTCGAAATCGGCATTGTGGGCGAGGCCGAGGATGCGCCGATGAACCTCGATGCCGGCAAAGCCGAGCAGGTCGGTCCAGATCTGGTGCAGTACATGGTCGAGTGCCTGCTCGGCGCCGAGTATGTCGCCCTGATCCTCGAACAGGCTCTTCTGGTAGAGCATGCCGGTGCGCTCGGTGCGCCACAGATGCGAGAACTCGGCGCGGAACACGACCCAAGTCTCGACGGTGACATCGAGCAGATGGGCGCGCATGGCATCGCGGGTTGCCTTTTGCTCATGCCCGCGCTGCGAGAAGAACGACATCCAGAAATTGGCGAGCAGCATGCCGACGTCGAAGGCCATCGGGCCGTAGAAGGCGAATTCCGGATCGATCATCCGCGTTTCGCTATCGGTGACCATGATCGAGCCAGAATGCAGGTCGCCATGCAGCAGCGTCTCGGCATTGGCGGCGAAGAGATGCTTCAGCCGCTGCGCCTCCACCTTGAGGTCGCGATCAGCACGCAGTTCGGCGACGAGGCCGTCGAGTTGCGGCGACGTATGCCGGTTCATCTTGGCATCGAAATAGGGGGCGGAGAACACAAGGTTCTCGGTGATGTCGCAGAGTTCGACATTGTCGGCGAACAGGGCCAGGTCGGCCTTGCGGTCCTTGGCGGCCATATGCAGGTCTGAACCGCGAAACAGCGTACGGGCCATGAACAGACCGATATCCCGTGCGATGTTCGGAAGCTGCCGGCCTTCAATCAGCGCACGCCGCAAGATGATGTGCGGCGACAGATATTCCATGATGATCAGCGCCTGGCCTTCATCGAAATGATGGATGGCCGGCACCGAGCCCGGCGCGCGCGCCTCTTGCCGGCTCAGCGCGTGGTATTCGAAGAAGGAGCGCTTCAGGGGCAGCGGCCAGCTGTCGCCGACGAGGCGCACATAGGGCAGGGCCTGCTTGACCACGGCGGCGCCGCTGGCGCCTTCGACGATGAACACCAGGTTCAGATTGCCGTCGCCGACCTCACGAACCTTCCAGGCGCTCGTGTCCTTGCCGATCTTCGCGCACAGCGCCGCGTTCGTGCCGAGACGCGTTGAAAGCGTCTCCACCGACAGTGCTTCGAATGGCAATTTCCCAGTCATTCTTCTCCCTCCCGCCTATGCGCTCCGATCATAGGGAGCCTTAGCGGCGAGGCCAAGCTAGGAAGCTGTCTGGCAATTGTCAATCGTGTTGACAATTGCCGACATTGACCATAGCGTCGTCGTCAGGGAGGAACGCATGGTCGGCAATGCCGTGTTCCGCGTAGAGGGACTGAGGAAATCCTTTGGCCGCAACGAGGTGCTTGGCGGCGTCTCGCTGGACCTCCATGCTGGCGAAGTGACCGTGCTGATGGGCGCCAACGGCGCCGGCAAATCCACCCTCGTCAAGATCATCTCTGGCGTCTACGAACGGGGCGGCGGCGCCATGACCCTCGCCAGCCAGGACTTCGCGCCGAACACGCCGGCCGAGGCGATCCGCGCCGGCGTGGTCACCGTGCACCAGAACATCAATGACGGTGTCGTCGCCGACCTCGACGTGGCGACCAATCTCACGCTGGACAGGCTGAGCGGCAGCGGCGCGCCGTTCCTGTTCAATCCGGCCCGCGTGCGCCGCGAGGCAAAGGCGGTTGCCGACCGCATGGGACTAGAGCAAAATCCGAGCGGATAGAATCGATAGGGGTTTCGTTGGGATTGGAAATCTGATTCAGCATATCTGCTGGATTCGGAGGCCGGCATGGCATGGCGAAATCCTTATCGGAAGATTTGCGGGCTCGGGTGGTCGCAGCGGTTGATGGCGGCCTGTCGCGACGGGCGGCAGCGGCGCGATTTGGCGTGGCGGCGGCAAGCTCGGTGCGTTGGGTCCGGGAATGGCGCGAGACCGGAGCCACCTGCGCAAAGCCGCAGGGCGGCGACAGGCGGTCCCACCGCGTTGAAGCGTATCGCGACATCATCCTGGCGGCGATCGAGAGGCGGGTGGACATCACGCTGGTCGAACTCGCCGAGTTGCTGCGACAGGAGCATGGCGCGTCGTTTGCGACGAGCACGATCTGGCGGTTTCTCGATCGTCACTCCATGACCTTCAAAAAAAACGGCGCACGCCAGCGAGCAGGAGCGGCCAGACGTGGCGGCGCGACGAAACGCCTGGTTCGACGCCCAGCCCGATCTTGATCCCGAGCATCTGGTCTTCATCGACGAGACCGGAGCCTCGACAAAGATGGCTCGACTGCGGGGGCGCACGAAGCGCGGGATGCGGTGCCGATCGCCAATCCCGCATGGCCATTGGAAGACGACGACGTTCACCGGCGCCCTGCGCCTCACTGGCATGACCGCGCCAATGGTCCTGGACGGCCCGATGACTGGCGAATGGTTTGTCGCCTATGTCGAGCAGGTTCTCGTGCCGACGCTGCGGCCCGACGATGTCGTGATCCTCGACAACCTGCCGGCGCACAAAAGCGCAGCCGCCCGTGTGGCGATCGAAGCAACCGGCGCAAGGATGATGTTCCTCCCGCCCTATTCCCCCGACTTCAACCCGATCGAGAACGCCTTTTCCAAGCTGAAATCGATTCTACGCAAAGCCGCCGCACGAACCGTCGCGGAATTGTGGGATACCATCAGCGCCGCACTGCCTTGCTTCACACCAACCGAGTGCGCCAACTACTTCGCCGCAACAGGATATGAGCCGGAATGATCAGATTCTGCTCTAGCCATCGACCTGAAGGCTCGCGTCAGCGACCTTTCACTGGCCGATCGCCAGATGGTGGCGATCGCCCGTGCTTTGGCGCACCAGCCGAAAGTGCTGATTCTCGACGAGCCGACCTCTTCGCTCTCCAGCGCCGAAGCCGATCGGCTGTTCGCACTGGTCGACCGGCTGCGTGAGCAAAGCGTGGCGATCCTCTACATCTCGCATCGCATGTCGGACATCAGGCGGCTTGCCGATCGCATCGTCTCAATGCGCGACGGCGTCATCTCGGGCGTTTTCGACTCCAAACCGCTCGACTATGAAGGCGCGGTCAACGCCATGCTTGGCCGCAAGATCCACCTCGACCAGATCGTCGTCAGGGATTCGGCCAAGGCGGTCCTGACGATCGAGGGCGTGCGTATCGCACAGGGCGCCCGGCCGATTTCCTTGACGCTCGGTGACGGCGAGGTAGTTGCCATCACCGGTCTCGTCGGCGTTGGCAAGACGGCGCTCGCCGAGACGCTGTTTGGCGTGCGCAGGCCGCTGGCCGGCACCATGACGATGAACGGCAAGCCCTATGCGCCGCGATCGGCCGGCGATGCAATCGCTGCCGGTGTTTTCCTCGTCGCCAAGGATCGCGCCACCAGCGGTATCGTCGGCGGCTTCAACATCGAGCGCAATGTCAGCCTGCCGTTCCTCAAGCGCATGTCGAATTTGAGCGTTCTCAGGCGTCGCCTCGAACGCGCCACCGCACGCCGGCAGATCGAGGAACTCGGCATCGTCTGCCGCTCCGAGAAGGACGAGATGTCGGCGCTTTCCGGCGGCAACCAGCAGAAGGTGATGGTCGCTCGCTGGATGGCGCAGGACGCAAGACTGTTCATCCTCGACGAACCGTTTCAAGGCGTCGACATATCGGCCCGGCGCGATATCGCCGCCAAGTTGCGGGCAAGCGCCAAGGGCCGCGCGACGCTTTTGTTCGTTACCGAAATCGACGAGGCGCTGGAGACAGCCGACCGCATCCTGGTGTTGTCGGAACAGACCATCGTCGGCGAGCACCGCAATGCCGATGTCGATCTCGATCGCCTGCTGGCCGAGGTCGCCGGCGGACCGTTGCACAGCGCCGCGTGAGCGTGGCGGTGAACAGGAATTGGAATGGAGAGACCATGGGTTCGAGTTGGGTAACAACGGCAGCGGCGCGCGGGAGCGCTGAATGACGCTGCGCGACCACGCCATCCGCTACGGCTTCATCGTCCTCTTGTTCGGGCTCGTCGCCTATTTCGCGATCGCCGCCGACGGTTTCGTCTCGCCGCAAAGTGCCGTCTTCATCTTCCAGTCGGTCGCCATCACCGGCGTGCTGGCGCTGGGCGTCACCGCCACGCTGGTTGTCGGCGGCTTCGACCTCTCGATCGGCTCGGTCGCCACCTCCGCGATGATGGCCGCGGCCTATGTCATGGTGGTGCTCGGGCAGAACGCGGTCGTCGCGGTCGTCGTCTGCCTGCTGATCGGCGCCATTGTCGGCCTGATCAATGGCTGGCTGATCGTCTACATGCGCGTGCCCGATCTCCTGGCGACGCTCGGCACGATGTTCCTGCTTGTCGGCCTGCAGCGCATCCCGACCGAGGGCCGCTCGATCGCCACCGGCATGACCATGCCGGACGGCTCGGTCGCCAACGGAAAATTCTCCGACGCCTTCCTGGCTCTCGGTCGCCACCGCTTCGATTTCTTCATTCCGAACCTCATTCCAGTGTCGGTCGTCGTGCTGCTCGTGTTGGCCGTGCTGATCTGGTTCTTCCTCGAATACACCCGCTTCGGCCGCATGATGTACGCCGTCGGCAGCAACGAGCGGGCGGCGGAACTCGCTGGGGCGCCTGTCAAGGCATACAAGATCTGGGCCTACATTATTTCAGGTGTTTTTGCCTCGATCGGCGGCATTTTGCTCGCCGCCCGGCTTGGACGCGGCGACATCGCCTCGGGTAATAATCTGTTGCTCGACGCTGTCGCCGCGGCGCTCATTGGCTACGCGGTGCTCGGCGCCGCAAAGCCGAACGCCTTCGGCACCGCCGTCGGCGCGCTGTTCGTCGGCATCTTGCTGCAAGGCCTGACCATGATGAACGCGCCCTACTACACGCAGGATTTCGTCAAGGGCGTGGTTCTGGTCGTCGCCCTTGTCTTCACCTTCGCCCTTTCCGGCAGGAGCAAGAGCTAGAATTGCTGCCGATCTGATTTTTGAGTTCAACAGGAGTGGAGGAAACAAGATGAACATTACAAGAAGAGTTCTGGGGAAGGTCGCGCTCGGGCTGGCCGGCGCAACGATGCTGATGCAGTTCCCAGCGCTGGCCGCGGACAAGCCGGCGCCATTCGACAAACCTGGCGTCAAGATCGCGCTGGTGCGCTATCTCTCGACCGGCGACTTCTTCCAGGCCTATCTCTCGGGCGTCGAGGCGCAGTCGAAGGCGCTCGGCATCGATCTGCGCGTCCTCGACAGCCGCCAGGACGCCGCCCTTCAGTCGGACATGGTTGATCAGGCCATCGCGCTCGGCGTGCAGGGCATCATCATCCAGCACGGCCTGACGGAATCGATGAAGGATGCCGCCCAGCGTGCCGTCGATGCCGGAATCAAGGTCGTCGCTTTCGACGTCAATGTCGAAAACCCCAAGATCCCGCAGATCGAACAATCGGACAAAGACCTTGCGCGGCTCGCGCTCGAGCAGGCGGTGAAGGACAATGGCGAAAGCTGGAACGCAGGCTATGTCTACGTCGCCGGCATCGCGCCGCTCGACCGCCGCAATGAGACCTGGGTCGATGTGAAGAAGAAATACGCGGGCATCAAGGAAGTGGCGCAATTCGGCACGCTCGACAATCCGATCGCCAACTCCGTCGCCAACCAGGCGCGTTCGGTGCTGTCGGCTCACCCCGACATCAAGGTGATGTTCGCCCCCTATGACGAGTTCGCCAAGGGCGTGAAGATCGCTGTCGACGAAGCCGGCCTGAACAAGGGCATCAAGATCTATTCGGCCGACATCTCGACGTCCGATATCGCCGCGATGCGCGAGCCCGACAGTGCCTGGGCCGCGACCGCGGCAACCAACCCGGCTGTCGTCGGCCAGGTCTCGGTGCGCGCGCTGGCGCAGCTGCTGGCCGGAGAAGATCCCGGCCACAACGTCGTCGTGCCGCCGACGCTGATCACCCAGAAAGAGCTGATCGACAAGGACATCAAGAACATGGAGGACCTCTCGGCCAAGCTGCCGCAGTTCGCCCATGCCGATGTCGCCATGCCGGCCTGGATGCCGAACCCGAACGCGAAATAGGGGCGCGAGCTGTTCAAAACGAAAAGGCCCCGCCAATCGTGCGGGGCCTTTTTGCGAGATGGTGTAATGTCAGGTCTGCCGATATCAGGGTCTAACTGGCAGCCGTCTGATCTGGAAGCCGGTCTTGTTCTGCTCGAAACCGGCGCCTCTGTAAAAGGCAAGCGTGGCCGGCTCGGTTGAGCCGGTCAGCAGCATGGCCTTGTAGCAGTCCTGCTCCCAGGCAATCGAAACCGCGCGTTCAAGTAGCGCGCGGCCGAAGCCGCGTTTCCGATGGGAAGCAGCCGTCACCACATTCTCGATCAGCGCATAGGGCATCCCGCCTCGAGTGAGGTTGGGAATGACGACAAGCGTGCAGGACGACGCGAGTTCGCCGTCATCCCAGCCTCCCAGCACGACACTGCCCGGATAGGCCGCAAACCGTTCAAGAATGGCTTCTGCTTCTTCCGGCGACACGATCGCGTCGTCGGGATTGAGATGCCGGTAGAGCGCGGCGAGCGCCGGCAGATCGGGCGCCTGAACTGCCCTGATTTCAAGGCCGCCGGGCGCCTTCCCGTCGGGAGCTCCCGCGTTCATCACGACTACCGCAGCGCCGCCGCGATATTGCCGCCGTCGACCGTCGTCACATCGGCGGTGGTCCGGTCGGCCAGCGCCTGGTGCAGGAACGCCTGCGCCACGTCTTGCGCCGTCACTTCCTGGCCGAGCAGATTGCCGGACATGTAGTCCTTCTCAGACACGCCGCGCGCGCCGGACCGGCTGGCGATCATGGCGTCGGTCAAGAGCCCCGAGCGGATGCGGTCGGCGTTGACGGCGTTCGAACGGATGCCGTGGGCGCCGTAATCGAGCGCGTATTGCCTGGACAGAAACAGCGTCGCCGCCTTCGGCACGCCATAGGCACCGAATTTCGGACCTGGATTGACCGCCTGCTTGGAAGTGTTGAACAAAAGCACGCCGCCGGTGCCTTGTTCGAGCATGATGCGCACGGCATTCTGCGCCACGGACTGGTGGGCGAAGAAGTTGAGCTCGAAGCTTTTGCGCAAAAGCGCATCGTCGAGTTCGCCGATCCGGCCTTCCCAGGCAGCGCCAGCGTTAGAGACGAGAATGTCGACACCGCCGAACACGGCAACCGCCTTGTCGAACGCGGCGCGCACCTGTGCAGGGTCGGTGATATCGGCACCGACGCCGATGGAGTTGTTGCCGGCCTTCTTGGCGGCATCAGCGGCCTTTTCGGCGTCGAGATCGACGACGACGGCATGGGCGCCATTGTCGGCGAACAGTTTTGCTGTCGCGGCACCGATCGCGCCGGCACCGCCAGTGATCAGCACCACCTGGCCGGTCAGCGGCTTCGGCTTGTTCGATGCAAGCTTGGCCTGCTCCAGCGACCAGTATTCAAGCGGGAACAGGTCGGCCTTGGAGAGCGGATGGAAACGGCCGACCGCTTCGGCGCCGCGCACCGCTTCGATCCACATCTCGCCAACGTCGGAGGCGATCCTGGCATCCTTCAGCGTGCGGCCATGGCCGAACATGCCGAGACCCGGCACCAGTGTCAGGCGAGGCATCTGGTCGAGCATGGTGCGCTTGACATCGTCGAGGGCGTCATTGGTCTCGAAATAAGCGCGATATTCCCCGGCGAAGGTGTCGATGTGCGCCTTGATCACGGCCTTGTAGTCGTCGAGCTTGTCCGCATCGGGCGCCGGCACCGCCATCGGCCCGGTCTTGATGCGGATCGACAGATCGGGCGTCGACACGCCGCGCGCGGCATAGTCGGCGATGTCAGCCGAGTTGATGAAGTCGACGATCGCGTCCGAGGTGCGGAAGTCGCTGATCATGCGATCGAAGCGGCCTTCGCCGCGCGCCACCGCGACAGCGCCGCGCAGCATTGGCGCGATAGATGCTGGTGTCGCGAGTTTTGCCGGCAACGCCGCCTTTGCCGCCTTCGACTTGCCGCTCCGCGCAATGAACTCTTCGGCGACGTTCACATAGTGGATCATCAGGTCGTAAGCCTGTTTGGCATCATCGCCGAAGGTGAAGATGCCATGCTTGTCGAGGATCAGGCCCTCGACCGAGGGGTCGGCGTCAAAAATGTCGGCGGCTGCCTTTGCCAGATCGAAGCCGGGCATGATGTAGGGCACGTAGCCCATCTTGCTGCCAAAAACCGTCTTCACCAGCGCCTTGCTGTCTTCCTGGTCGACGATGGCGAGAATGGCGGTCGAATGGGTGTGGTCGACGAATTTGTGCGGCAGGAAGGCATGCAGCGTCTCCACTGACGGATTGGGCGACGACGGGTCGATCAGGTTCACCCGCTGCAAGGCGACCATGTCCTCATCGGCGAGCTTGTTCAGCGCCCGGGCTTTCAGGAGGGCGCCAAGCTTGACCGCCGGCAGGCCCTGCGGCTCGATGACGCCCATGTCCCAGCCGCTGCCCTTGACGCAAAGCACGTCCCACTGGTCGCCGACAAGATCGGTCGCCGTGGTCTTACAGGACGTGTTGCCGCCGCCATGCAGGACCAGCCGAGGCTCGCCGCCCAAAAGCCGCGTCGTGTAGACGCGCAAAGCCAGGTCGCGGCTGATGCCTTTCTTCGCATAATCGGCAACCATCTTATCCGCGTCGCCGTCATTCCACAGGTTCTTCATGTTCGCTCGTCCGATTTTCCGATTGTGATGGTGAAACAGCATTGCCGCGACGCCTTGATGACAGGGCGCTGACGGCGGAAATTGTATCTATCCGGGTGTCTTTTCCGCCACGCCGCCGGCATGGTCCAGCAATCGTTGCGCCATGCGGCCGCCGATCACCAGATGCGTGCAGAGGCCGCCGGCGATCGCTGCCAGTAGCGGCTCGAACTTGTTGTCTTCCTGCACCACCATCAGCCGCTTGGCGATGGCGCGCAGCGAGGCAAGCTCGGCGGATATGACCCGGCGATTGTAGCTGCAGTCGAGCACATCGCCTTTGGCATCGATGATCTGCCCGGCAATGACGCCGGCTGCTCCGATCTCGCGCAGTGCCGTCATCTCTTCAGCCGTCAGAGCGCCGCATTTGACGACATGGCTATCGGCGTCGATAGTGCCGACGGAATACAGCGCCAGGTCGCATTCACGCACTCCCGCGAGTTGCTCGCGGATCACCGGTTCGGCACGCAGTGCGCGCGCGAGGTCTTCCGTCGACAGCACCAGCGGCGCGTAGAAATTCAGGCCTTTGGCGTTGAGCCGGCGCGCGATTTCCATGGTGCACTGGTCGGGACGGTACGAGTAGGGGGCGCCCAGATTGCCGCAAAGCTGCACCACCGTGACATCCTGCAGGTCCGCATAGGACATGATATCGGCGATCGTGTAGACGGTGCGTCCCCAGGCGACGCCGATGCGGTCGCCCTTCTTGACCAGTTCGAGGAAGACGCTCGCCGCCAGCACGGCGATTTCCGTCGAAGGGTCGGCATTTTCCGGGGCGATCCAGACAGCATCGAGCCCAAGCGCGTCTTCCAGCTTGCGTGCCAGGACATCGTCCGTGAAGAGCTGGGTCGAGGTCGAGATGTTGACGATGCCGGTCTCACGCGCCTTGCGCAGATACATGGCGACCGAGGCGCGGGAAATGTTAAGCTGGCTCGCAACCTGGTCCTGCCGCAGGCCATGCGCATAGTAGAGCCACGCGGCCTTGTGGATGAGTTGTTCCGCCGGTCGGATTGCCATGTCATCTCCTCGGCTGACATTATTCACGGCGCTCGACAAAAGTCAAACCGAGCGGAGGTATACGATACCGTCTCGCCGGCTGAATCTGGATGATCATTGTACCAAATGCGCTCTACCGCGGCATCGTTGGTGGTGACGTGGCCCGAGCGTGCGGTTAGAAGTCTTCCATAAGAATGGGGAGGACGGGATGGGCAATCCTTACGAACAGGATCTCGACAAGAACGCGGCCAACCATCAGCCGCTGACGCCGCTTACTTATCTGGAGCGCGCGGCAAGGACCTATCCTGATCATATCGCCATCATCCACGGCGGCCAGCGCATCGACTATCGCACGTTCTGGCAGCGCTCGCTGAAGCTCGCCTCGGCGCTGCACAAGCGCGGCATCGGCAAGGGCGATACGGTCACCGTCATGCTGTCCAACACGCCGCCGATGCTGGAGGCGCATTTCGGCGTCCCGATGACCAAGGCGGTGCTGCATTCGCTCAACACAAGGCTCGATGCTGCGGTCATCG
Organism: Mesorhizobium sp. PAMC28654; assembly: GCF_020616515.1. Lineage (GTDB taxonomy): Bacteria > Pseudomonadota > Alphaproteobacteria > Rhizobiales > Rhizobiaceae > Mesorhizobium. Next base: position 2,353,926 of record NZ_CP085135.1, on the reverse strand, counting down.
CCTTTCAGCTCGATCATGCCGAAACCAAGGTGCTGATCGTCGATCGCGAGTTCGCGGGTGTCGTCAGGCAGGCGCTGGCGCTTGCCAAGGTCAAGCCAGTGGTCATCGACTATGACGATCTCGAATACGCCGCCGACGCGCCCTATCCGAAGGGCGAGCGGATCGGCACGCTCGACTACGAGGAATTTGTCGCGGGCGGCGATGCGGGCTTCGCCTGGTCGATGCCCGACGATGAGTGGGATGCGATTTCGCTCAACTACACATCCGGCACGACAGGCAACCCGAAGGGCGTCGTCTATCATCATCGCGGCGCGGCGCTGATGGCCTACACCAACACCATTCATGCCGGCATGGCCAAGCACGCCGTCTATCTGTGGACGCTGCCGATGTTCCACTGCAATGGCTGGTGTTTTCCGTGGACGCTCGCCGTCCAGGCCGGCACGCATGTCTGCCTGCGCTGGGTGCGGCCGAAGCCGATCTACGACGCCATCGCAGATCACGGCGTCACCCATCTGTGCGGCGCGCCGGTTGTCATGTCGGTGCTCATCAATGCCAAGGACGAAGACAAGCGCGCGTTTCCGCAGACCGTTACCTTCAACACCGCCGCGGCGCCGCCGCCGGAAGCCGTGCTGTCGGGCATGGCCGATGCCGGTTTTGCCGTCACCCATCTCTACGGCCTCACCGAGACCTATGGTCCGGCGGTCGTCAACGAATGGCATGGGGCTTGGGACGATCTGGAAAAAGGCGAGCGCAGCGCCAAGAAGGCACGGCAGGGCGTGCGATACGCGGCACTCGAAGGCCTGACCGTCATGGACCCCGAGACGATGGGGACGACGCCGGCCGATGGCGAAACCATCGGTGAGGTCATGTTCCGCGGCAACATCGTCATGAAGGGCTATCTGAAGAACCGCAAGGCTAGCGACGAAGCCTTTGCCGGCGGCTGGTTCCATTCCGGCGATCTCGGCGTCATGCATCCCGATGGTTACATCCAGCTCAAGGACCGTTCCAAGGACATCATCATCTCCGGCGGCGAGAATATCTCGTCGATCGAGGTCGAGGACGCGCTCTACAAGCACCCGTCCGTCTCCTCTTGCGGCGTTGTCGCCAGGCCCGACGACAAATGGGGGGAGGTGCCCATTGCCTATGTCGAGCTGAAGCCCGGCAAGGCGGCGAGCGAGGCCGAGATCATCGAGCATTGCCGGGCGCTGCTTGCCCGCTTCAAGGTGCCGAAGGCGGTGATCTTCGCCGAAATCCCCAAGACCTCGACCGGCAAGATCCAGAAGTTCCGGCTGCGGGAAATGGCCAAGGTCGCCTGAAGGTCTGCGACAGCCTCCTTCGAAAAATATTTCAAGCGGCCCGCATCCTCGGGCCGCTTTGTGACGTCTATCGGATGTCACCAGTTGTCACCAATTGTACGCGTACATCGATTTAGCGTTGACACGTTGCCGATTTCGATTTACGAGTGACGAAAATTGAAATTCGTCAGTCATCAAACGAAAGCACCATGTCCGAAGCCGCCAACATAGTCGTCGACGCTGCCAGGCAGGAAAATGTGACGCGCATCCTCGACTGCGCCGAGCGCCTGTTCCGGCACTATGGCTACGGCAAGACCAATGTCGCCGACATTGCGCGCGAACTCGGCATGTCGCCGGCCAATATCTATCGCTTCTTCGCCTCCAAGGTGGAAATCCACCAGGCCGTCTGCGGCCGGATGCTCGGCGCGAGCTACAAGATGGCCTACGAAATCACCCATCTGCCGATCAGCGCGGAGGAGCGGCTGCGTCGCTACGTGCAGGCGCAGTACAAGATGACGATGGAAGTCATGCTCGACGACCAGAAGGTCCATGAGATGGTCATCGTGGCTCTCGAGCGTGATTGGGCGGTCATCGACAAGCATATCGACAGCATCCACGATCTCTTCGCGGAGGTGATCCGCGACGGCATCGAGGCTGGTGAATTCAGGGAACAGGATCCGGTGATTGCGTCGCGCTGTTTCGGCGCCGCGACCGTCATCCTGTGCCATCCGCAGATGGTGGCGCAGTGTCTCGCCAAGACCAATCGGGCGATGCCCGATGATCTGATCGATTATGCGATCAAGGCCTTGAAATAGCCGCCGCCCGCCGGGCGACGGTGTCGACAGTTCATCTCCATTTCGGGAGTACGCGCGTGTCTTCGTTCAATTCGATCATCAGCAGGTTGCCGGCAGTTGGTCCGTTGCTGCTTGTCGCCGGTATCCTGGGGCTCGCCGGCTGCTCGCAGGAAAAAGCCGAGGTCAAGGACATCATCCGCCCGGTCAAGGTCGTCGAGATCGCCCAGGCCCACGACACCCGCACGCTCTCCTATTCCGGCTCGGTGCGGGCCCGCACCGAAAGTGCCCTTGCTTTCCGGGTCAGCGGCAAGATCACTGAGCGTCTGGTCGACATCGGTCAGCATGTGGCGCCCGGCGACGTGCTTGCCTGCGTCGATCCCGCCGACTACGACCTGTCGGTCAAGAGTGCTCAGGCCGCGCTTGATGCCGCCGAACGGCAGGTCGAGACTGTTGAACTTGCCCGCAAGCGCGCTGAGCAGCTCTTTGCCAAGAACTTCGCACCGAAGTCGCAGCTCGAACAGGCGACGCTGACCTACGACCAGGCGGTCGCCACCCGCGACTCCGCTCGATCGTCGCTTGACCAGGCCAAGAACCAGGTCGGCTACACCGATCTCAAGGCCGACAGGGACGGGATCGTTACCGCGGTCAACGCCGATGTCGGTCAGGTGGTCGGCTCTGGCACGCCGGTCGTGACCGTCGCGGTGGATGGCGAAAAGGAAGTGCTGATTGCTGTTCCGGAAATGGAGATCGCCGAGTTCAAGCCGGGCAAGGTCGTCAAGGCCGCGTTCTGGTCCGACAGTGCACTGGCGCTCGACGGCAAGGTCCGTGAAGTCGCTGGGAGTGCCGACCAGCAGTCGCGCACCTTTGGCGTGCGCGTCAGCCTGCCCAACGATGCGCGAGTCCTGCTCGGCATGACCGCCAACATCGAAGCCTCGGCCGCCAATGAAAGGCAGCTTGTTTCGATCCCGCTGAGCGCGCTGGCGCAGAAAGACAGCCAGCCGATCGTCTGGACCGTCGATCGCGGCGCCGACACCGTACATGCCCGCCCGGTCAAGGTGGCGGAGTTCGCCGCCGACGGCGTGCGCGTCGCCGAAGGACTGAAACCCGGCGATGTCGTTGTAGCCGCCGGTACGCAATTCATGACGGAGAATCTGAAAGTGAAACTTGCCGGCGACACGGTGCTGCAATCCGCCTCCGCGGCGGACGATAGCGGCAACACCAGGCAGTTACGCTGAGGACAGGCAACCGGCTGCGCGTTCCCGCAGCCGCTGGTTTCCGGGCGGCAGGCGCTCGAACCGAGGCGCTCGATTGATGTGACCCCCCGCGCATCAATTCTCGCGTCCCACCGCGGTGAGTGTTTCTCCGCTCGAGAGCCTTGCCGCCCGGAAGCCACCACGAACCTGGATTTCGCTTCGCGCCGGCATCGGCGCGCCGACAATCAAACGAAGTGGACGAGCACCGATGACCAATTCCACTGACGAGAAGCAGCCATTCAACCTGTCACGCTGGGCGATCGGCCATCCCTCCATTGCGCGGTTCCTGTTTGGCCTCATCATCATTGCCGGCGCCATCGGCCTGATGCGAATGGGACAGAAGGAAGATCCCGACTTCACCTTCCGGGTCATGGTCGTCCAGGCGATCTGGCCGGGTTCCTCGATCCAGGAGATGGAGGACCAGGTCGTCAACAAGATCGAGCGCAAGCTGCAGGAGACGCCGCATCTCGACTTCGTGCGCTCCTTCACCCGCGCCGGCAGCGCCATCATCACGGTTCAGATCAAGGGCGACACCAACGCTGCCGAAGTGACGGACGCATTCTACCAGGTGCGCAAGAAGGTCAGCGATATTGCCGGCGACCTGCCGCAAGGCCTGCTCGGGCCCTATTTCAACGACGAGTTCGGTGACACCTTCATCACCCTGCATTCGATCAGTGGTGACGGCTTCAGCTATCCGGAGCTGAAGAAGTTCGCCATCCAGGCCCGCGACATGCTGCTGACGACGCCCGGCGTCGAGAAGGCCGTCATCATCGGCGACCAGCCGGAAAAGCTCTACATCGACGTCTCGTCGAAAGTGCTCGCCGAACGCGGCCTGACGCTGACCGACCTGCAGAGCGCGATCAAGGGTCAGAACAATGTCGACCCGGCGGGTTCCGTCGATACCGGCACCAACTCGGTGCGGATCTCGGTCGAAGGCGATGTCAGCAAGGTTGAGGATATCAGGAACCTGCGCCTGCGCGCCGGCGGCCAGGTCACGCGGCTCGGCGACATCGCCACGGTAACGTCGGGGCTGGAAGATCCCTATCAGCGCAAATACCGTTTCAACGGCCATGAGAGCGTGCAGATCGGCGTCGTCATGGCCAAGGGCTTCAAGGTCACCGATGTCGGCAGGGATGTCGAGGCGACCTACAAGCACTTCGAGGAAGCGCTGCCCTATGGCGTCGCCGTCGACCAGATTTCCGACCAGCCGGGCGTCGTCACCGATGCGGTGGCCGAATTCATGCATGCGCTCGGCGAGGCGCTGCTGATCGTGCTCGTGGTGTCGTTCCTGTCGATCGGCTGGCGCTCAGGCCTGGTGATCGCGATTGCCATTCCGCTGGTTCTGGCAGCCACTTTCGCCATCATGTACGAGCTTGGGATCGACCTGCAGCGCATCTCACTCGGAGCGCTGATCATCGCGCTCGGCTTGCTCGTCGACGACGCCATGATTGTCGTCGAGATGATGGAGCGAAAACTCGAGGAAGGGCTGGTCAAGATCGACGCGGCGAGCTTCGCCTATACATCGACAGCCTTCCCGATGCTGACCGGCACGCTGATCACCATCGCAGGCTTTATCCCTGTCGGTTTCGCCGCCTCCACGGCGGGCGAATATGTGCGCACGCTGTTCTATGTCGTCGGTATCGCGCTGGTCGTGTCCTGGTTCGTCGCCGTCTATTTCACACCATGGCTCGGCAACATGATCCTGAAACAGCGCAAGCATGCCGGCAGCCACCACGATGTCTTCGACACGCGCTTCTACCGGCGGCTTCGCTCGACGGTCGGCTGGGCCGTGCGCCATCGCATCATCGTTCTGGTGATGACGCTGGTGACCTTTGGCACCAGCCTGTGGGCCTTCCAGTTCATCCCGCAGAATTTCTTCCCGCAGTCGTCACGCCCGGAAATCCTGGTTGATCTCTGGCTGCCCGAGGGCACCAGCATCAAGGAAGTCGAGGTGCAGGCCAAGGCGCTTGAAGCCAAGATGATGGATGACAAGGACAAGCGCTTCATCGCCACCTATATCGGCGAGGGCGCGCCGCGCTTCTTCCTGCCGCTCGACCAGCAGCTCAGCAATCCAAACTTTGCCCAGCTTCTGGTCATGGCCAATGACGAGCCGGCGCGCGAGCGGCTGATCGTCAAGCTGCGCACTGTCCTGGCGCAGGATTTCCCCTCGATCCGCGCCAAGGTCGATCGCCTGTTCCTCGGCCCGCCGACCGGCTGGCCCGTGCAGATGCGCGTCATGGGCCCGGATCGCCAGGAGGTGCGTCGCATTGCCGACGAGGTGAAGGCGAAATTTCGGGCTAACCCGCAGCTTGGCGCTGTTCATGACGACTGGCTGGAGCCGGTGCCGGCGATGAAGCTGGTGATCGACCAGGATCGCGCCCGGGCGCTCGGCGTCACCTCGCAGCGCATCCGGCAGATGTTGCAGGCGAGCATGTCCGGCGCACCGCTCGATAATTTCCGCGACGGCGAGGAGACGGTGTCCATCGTCGCCCGTGAGCCGGAGGCAAGCCGCCGCCTGCTGTCCTCGGTCGACTCCGTCTACATCCCGACCGATTTCGGCGGCTTCGTGCCACTGTCGCAGGTGGCCAAGGTCGTGCCGGTGCTGGAGCAGGGCATCGAGTGGCGGCGCAATCGCCTGCCGACCATCAGCGTCCGCGCGACGCTGCCGGATGGCGTGCAGTCGAATGACGTCGTCACCAAGATGTACAACGACATGAAGGGTCTGCGTGACGGCCTGGCGCCCGGTTACAGTATCGCGATCCAGGGCGGTGCGGAGGATTCCGCCGAAAGCCAGGCATCAATCGCCGCCAAGGCGCCAATCATGCTGGCCATCATCGTTGTGCTCCTGATGATCCAGCTGCAGAATTTCGGCAAGGCGATGCTGGTGCTGGCGACGGGTCCGCTCGGCATCATTGGTGCCGCCGCTGCCCTGCTGATCAGCGGTGCGCCTTTCGGCTTCGTCGCGATCCTCGGTGTCATCGCTCTGCTCGGCATCATCATGCGCAACTCGATCATCCTGGTCGACCAGATTGACCAGGATATCGCGGCGGGCATGGATCGTTCCGAAGCGATCATCGGTTCGGCGGTTCGCCGTTTCAGGCCGATCACGCTGACGGCGCTGACGGCGGTGCTGGCACTGATCCCGATCTCTCGCGCTGTCTTCTGGGGTCCGCTTGCCTACGCCATGATGGGCGGCATTCTCGTCGCCACGGTGCTGACCATCCTGGTCCTGCCTGCAGGCTACGCCCTGTTCTTTGGCCGGGAGCCGAAGAAGGCCAAGGCCCTGGAGAAAGACGGAATGGAAACGGCCGAAAAGGATACGATACCTCAACTGGCGCTGGCGGCCGAGTAGAGCGTATCAGCGGATATTGCGGGCAGGCTGGTGGATGATCCGTCAGCCTGCGATCCTGCGCCGCGTTTTCTCGACAACCCGGCAAACAGAAAAATCATCCACGAATTGCACCGGACATGAGCATCCATTCCTTTCGCTCGACCGTAATGTCTATAAAAATTATGGACATTGGAACCGGGCCGTTGGCCTGAAACAGCGCGAGGCTTTCATCATGACCAATCCGGCCGTCGTCGGCTTCTCCGGCAATTTCACCCGGCCGTCCAAGACCCGTGGTTTCGTCGACCATATCGTGACGGAGATCGCCGGACGCTACGGCCTCGCCGCCAGTACCCACGACGTCGTCGATCTCGGCCCCAGCCTTGGCAACGCCAAATGGGCTGGCGATCTGGACGGACAGGCTCGCGGCATCCTCGAGCGGATCATCGCCGCCGATGTGCTGGTGGTAGGTTCGCCGACCTACAAGGGCAGCTATACCGGCCTGTTCAAGCATTTCTTCGATCTCGTCGATCCGGCGGCACTTAGGGGCAAGCCGGTTCTGCTGGCCGCGACCGGTGGCGGCGAGCGCCATGCGCTGATCGTCGAACATCAGCTGCGGCCGCTGTTCGGCTTCTTCGAAGCCTTCGCGCTGCCGACGGCCGTTTATGCTTCGGACAAGGATTTCGTCGATGGTGTGCTGGCCTCCGAGGCGATCCGGGGCCGCGTCGGCCTTGCGGTGGACGATGTCGGCTCGGCGCTTTTCGGCCGGCAGCGAGCCAGGGTCGCCGCCGAATAGGAGCTGATCACTCTCTTTTGATATCTGCTGATATCCGCACTGCGGCGGCTCCGGTCTGGAGGCGCCCCGTGGTGCCGCTGCTCGTATTATCCGCCAAAAAGCGAGAAGCGGGATTGCGTCGCAAATGCTCTTGTTATACGAACGTTCAACAAGAGCATTTTGCGGGTACCTGCCGTGGTACGAACCGAATTTCCCTTTGTCGTGGAAACCGTCGATCCGCTCTGGATCACGCTGGCCGACGGCACTCGCATCGCCGCCACGCTGTGGCGTCCGCGAACCGAGGGCAGGGTGCCCGTGGTCGTCGAGATGGTGCCTTATCGTCGCCGTGACGGCACGGTTGCGCGCGACATCGATATCCACCCCTGGCTCGCCGGGCATGGCATTGCCTGCGCCCGCATAGACATTCGCGGCAGCGGCGATTCCGACGGCGACCTGGCCGATGAATACTTGCCGCTAGAGCAAGAAGACGCCTGCGAGATCATCGCCCATCTCGCGGCACTTCCCTGGTGCAACGGCAATGTCGGCATGACCGGCATCTCCTGGGGCGGTTTCAACGCGCTGCAGGTCGCCGCGCGTCGGCCGCCGGCCTTGAAGGCCATCATCGCCAACTGCGCGACCGACGACCGCTACGCCGACGACATCCACTATATGGGCGGCGCGCTGCTGACCGAGCAGGAGATGTGGTCCAACTTCATGCTGGTGAAGAAGGCGATGGCGCCTGACCCGCTGATCGTCGGCGACGCTTGGCGCGACATGTGGATGAGCCGCCTTGCGGCGACGAGTTCGCTTTCGCAAGTGTGGCTCGCGCATCAGCGCCGCGACGACTACTGGCGCCAGGGTTCGGTCTGCGAAGACCACTCCGCGATCGAATGCGCGGTCATGGCGGTCTGCGGCTGGGAAGACAGCTATTCGAATTTCGTGCCGCGCCTGCTCGAACATCTGCCGGGGCCAAAACTCGGCATTGTCGGTCCATGGTCGCATGCCTATCCCTGCCGTGGCGCGCCGGGACCACTGATCGGCTATCTGCAGGAAGCGCTGCGCTGGTGGCGTCACTGGCTCGGTGGCGAAGAGACCGGCATCATGGACGAGCCGCTCTACCGCGTCTGGATCACTGGCGAAGAGCGGCCGCAACCTTTCTATCTCCCCGATCATGCCGGCTACTGGGCCGAGGATGCTTGGCCATCGCCGCGCATCGAGCGTCGCGTGCTGCATCTGAATGCTGCCGGGCTGAGCGGTGAGGCGGTGCCGGGCGCCACGCTTTCGGTACAGTCGCCGGCCACCGCCGGGCGCGACTGCGGCCGCTGGGGTGGCTATGGCGGCTCCTGTCCGGATATGCCGATAGACCAGCGCCGAGAGGACGGCATGGCGCTGTGCTTCGACACCTTGCCACTGGACGACGACCTGACCTTGCTCGGCGCGCCGGAACTCGATCTCCTCGTTACGGTCGACCAGCCGCACGTCAACCTTGCCGCCCGGCTCTGCGATGTCTATCCCGACGGCACATCGGCGCTGATGACGTATGGCGTGCTCAATCTCAGCCACCGCGACAGCCACGAGCATCCGACACCTTGTCCTGTCGGAACGCCGTTCCGGGCAAGGCTGAAACTCAACGATTTCGGCCGCACCGTGCCCAAGGGCCATCGCATCCGGCTGGCGCTGGCCAACCAGCATTGGCCGATCCTGTGGCCACAGCCGAAACTGTCGACGCTGTCCGTGGCGACTGGCGACAGCACCGTGCTGCTTCCAGTTCGCCCCTCGTCGCCGCGCGACCGTGATGTGCGCTTCGAACCGGCCGAAACCGCGCCGCCGGTGCCGACAACGACGCTGGACGACGGTTTTGACCGCCGCATCGTCACGGAAGACGTCGGCAGCGGCATCCAGACCATCGCGCTGAGTTCCGACCATGGACGCAGGCGCTACGACGATCGCGCCATCACCGTGTCCTCGGCCAACAGCGACACGATGAGCATCCAGCCCGACGATCCGCTGTCGGCAAAGCTCGTCACCGAATACCGCTGGGCCATTGCCAGCGGCGATGCCGACACCGAGGCGATGGCGGTCACCGAGCTGACGGCCGATGAAACGCATTTCAACCTGAGTTGGCGTCTCGAGGCCCGAGAACGAGGCAAGCTTGTCCACAGCGCCTCGGCAACCCGGCGCATCAGGCGCGATTTCGCCTGAGAGGACCTGAGAACGATGCTCACCTACGCAATCAAGCGCATCGGTCTCGGCCTCCTGATCCTCGTGCTCGTCATGGTCGCCATGTATGCGGCCGTCTTTCTGGTGCCGGGCGACCCGGCAAGCGTCGCGCTTGGTCCGCGTGCCACGCCGGAACTCAAGAGGCTGCTGATCGAGCGCATGGGCCTCGACCAGCCGGTCTGGTGGCAGATCGTCGAATTCTTCCGCAATGCGCTGACCGGCAATCTTGGCTACGATGTCTGGTCGAACCGGCCGGTCTCAACGCTGGTCATGGAGGCGCTGCCGAACACGCTGGTCCTCGGCCTGACCGCGCTCACTGTTGCCCTTCTCATCGGCGTTCCGCTCGGCTGCCTTTCGGTCATGCGGCGTGGCACCTTGGCCGATGCCGTCATCGGCGTGCTCTCCGTCGGCGTCATCGCCGTGCCCTCCTTCGTTGTCGCCATCTATTCGCTGCTGCTCTTTGCGGTGACGCTGCGCTGGCTGCCGGCCATAGGCGCGGGCGAGGCCGGCGACATTGTCAGCCAGGCCAAGGCGCTGGTGATGCCGGCGGCGGCCATCGCGCTTGGCTGGATCGGCTACATCGCCCGCATGGTGCGCGCCTCGATGATGGAGGTGATGGGCGAGCCGCACATCCGCACCGCGCGCTCCTTCGGCCTGCCGGAGTGGAAGATCGTCTCCAAATACGCACTGCGCATCGCCATCATCCCGACCATCTCGCTGGTCGCCGTGGGCCTCGGCAGCATCCTCTCCAGCGCCGTCTTCGTCGAGGCGGTGTTTGCCCGGCCCGGCATCGGCAAGCTGATCACCGACGCCGTCAATACCCGCAACTATCCTGTCGTCATGGGCACGGTGCTCATCATGACCGCCATCTACGTCTCCATCACCATAACCGCCGATCTCCTGATCGCGCGGCTCGATCCGAGGGTTCGTGATGTCTTCCGTGGCTGAGGTATCGCTCCCCGTTTTGCACCGGCAACGGTTTCCGCTGCTGCGCGCGCTGCTCGCCGATCCGTTCACCTGCGTGGCCCTGATCCTCGTCACCAGCTTCATCATGACAGCCGTCTTCGCGCCGTGGCTGGCCCCCTATTCGCCGGTCAAGATAGACGTGCTGCACAAGCTGCAGCCGCCATCCACCGAGCACTGGTTCGGCACCGACCATCTCGGGCGTGACCTGCTGTCCCGCATCTGGACTTGCCCCGAAAAAGTGGAGAGTTTCCTTCTGATGAAAGGCGACCTCGATGACGAAACAGAGACAGTTTACGGATGCGTTCAAGGCGGAGGCGGTTGGCCTTGTGCGAACGAGCGGTCGGACGAAGCGGCAGATCGCGGAGGATCTTGGTGTTGGTTTCTCGACGCTGACGCGATGGATGGGTCGGCAGCTGGATCGTGAGATGGGCGATCCTGGGCGTCCGCCTGATGCTGATGTCGCCGCTGAATTGAAACGGCTGCGGCGGGAGAATGAAATCCTTCGGCAGGAGCGGGATATCTTGAAACGGGCGACGGCTTTTTTCGTCAAGGAGGGAAGTCGGTGAGGTTCGCGCTCATCGACCAGGCGAAGAAGGATTTCCCTGTGGACCGTTTTTGTGCGCGACGCTGGGTGTCAGCCCGAGCGGCTACTTTGCCTGGGGGCGCCGGCCGGCGTGCCGCCGGCAGCGCGACGACATGATAATGCTGGCGCATGTGCGATCGTCGTTCGCGCTGTCGAACGGAACCTATGGTAGCCCGCGCATGACGCGGGAACTGCAAGACAATGGCTTTGCCATTGGCCGGCGACGAACGGCGCGTCTGATGCGGGAGAATGGCCTCCAGGCAAGACAGAAGCGGCGGTTCAAGCGCACGACGGACAGCGAACACGCCTTTCCGGTTGCCCCCAATGTCATCGACCAGGATTTTGCCGCCACTGGTCCCAACCAGAAATGGGGTGCCGACATCTCCTACATCTGGACGCGGGAGGGCTGGGTTGTACCTTGCTGTCGTCATCGATCTGTTTGCCCGCAAGGTCGTTGGCTGGGCTGCTGGCAACCGGCTACACCGCAGCCTGGCTCTGGCAGCGCTCAACAAGGCGTTCGTCATGCGGCAGCCGGAACCCGGCCTCATTCACCACTCCGACCGCGGCAGCCAATATTGTTCTATCGACTACCAAGCCGAATTGCGTGCCGCCGGCGTCATCATCTCAATGTCAGGCAAGGGCAATTGCTTTGATAACGCCATGGTCGAAACATTCTTCAAGACGCTGAAAACTGAACTGATCTGGCGCACCTCTTTCCTTACCCGCGCCGATGCCCAAGCCGCCATTGCCCGATATATCGACGGCTTCTACAATCCCATCCGGCGGCATTCCGCGCTCGACTACATCAGCCCGATGCAGTTCGAGCGAAACGCCGCCGAATGAGCAACCCGCTCTCCACTTTACCGAAGCAAGTCCAATCATCTATGGCGCGCGCACGGCGATGATGATCGCCATGCTGTCAGTGGCCATTGCCGGCGCGATTGGCCTGATGCTCGGGCTGATCGCCGGCTACGGGCCGCGCTGGCTCGACGCCATCCTGGTGCTGATGTTCGACAGCCTGAACTCGCTGCCGATGATCATGTTCGCGCTCGCCATCATCACCGTGCTCGGCACCGGAACCGGAACGCTGATCGTCGTCATCGCCGCGACCTCGTTCCCGAGCTATGCGCGGCTGATCCGAGCGCAGACACTGGCTTTGAAGAACAGCGACTACATCCTCGCCGAGCGCCTTCTCGACGCCAGTGCCGCGCGCATCATCTTCATCCATCTTCTGCCCAACGTCGTCGGTCCGCTGATCATCCTGCTGTCGATGGACATTCCGGTCGTCATCATGGTCGAGGCCGGGCTGAGCTTCCTTGGCCTTGGGGTCCGCCCGCCGACTCCATCCTGGGGCTCGATACTCTATGACGGCTATACCAGCATCCGCTCGGCACCCTTCATGGTGATCTTCGGTGGGTTGCCGCTGGTGTTGGCAACGCTCGGCTTCACATTCCTTGGCGAAGGGCTGCGCGATTATCTCGATCCGCGCCTGCAAGTGCGGAGGCCGGCATGACCGGCTCGCTCACGGCCCGCGATCTCAGCGTCCGCTACGAGACGCCGCATGGCAGTGTGCACGCACTGCGCCATGTCGACATCGAAGCGCATCCCGGCGAAGTGATCGGCATCGTCGGCGAGAGCGGCTGTGGCAAGTCCACGCTGGTCACCGCCCTGGCAAACCTGTTGCCGGGCAACGCCCGTGTCGAGGGCTCCATTTCCTATAATGGCGTCGATCTGGCAAAGCTCGACGCCCACCGCCAGCGCCTGTTGCGCGGCGACGAGATCGCCCTGGTCGGCCAGGATCCGATGACAGCCTTCAATCCGGTGCTGACCATCGGCGACCAGCTCGTCGACTTCCAGCACCACCGCAAGGATCTTGGTCGAGCGCAGAAGCGCGCGCGGATTGCCGTGATGCTCGGCCGCGTCGGTATCGCGGACGCCGAACGGCGGATGAATTGCTATCCGCACGAACTGTCCGGCGGCATGCGCCAGCGCGTCGCCATCGCCGCTGCCTTGCTGACCGATCCCGGGCTGCTGATCGCCGACGAGCCGACAACGGCGCTCGATGTCACCATGGAAGCGCAGATCATCCATTTGCTGCGCGAACTAAGGCGCGAATACAACGGCATCATCATCGTCGTTTCGCACCATCTCGGCGTCATCGCCGAACTCTGCGACAGGGTTTATGTCATGTATGCCGGCGAGGTGGTCGAGGGCGGCGAGGTCGACGCGATCTTCCACGATGCGAGGCATCCCTACACGCAAGCCTTGCTCGCCTGCGATCCGGCCCGCTTCCACGAAAGGCTGGACAGACTGCCGACCATCCCCGGCACGCTGCCCAGCCTGACCCATCCACCGTCCGGATGTGTTTATGCACCGCGCTGCGACCGTGTCTTTTCGCCATGCGGCTCTGTCGCACCGCCGCTGGCGAAGCTTTCCCACACGCATGTCGCGCGCTGCCATGCGGTGGCGCCATGAACCCGCTGCTCACTGTTGAAGACCTGTCGGTGACCTTTGCCCGAAGGGGTTTGCTGAACCGGGTGATCAACCCATTCCCGCTGCCGAGCTTCAACGTCATCGATGGCGTGACGCTGTCGCTGATGCCGGGCGAGACACTGGGCCTGGTCGGCGAATCCGGCTCCGGCAAGACCACGCTTGCGCGCACCATCCTTGGCCTCGTGCGCGCGGCGGCTGGGCGGATCACTTTCGAGGGCAGGGGCGTTGCGACGCCGGCCGATTTCCGCGCCATGCGCCGGCACTCGGCGATGATGTTCCAGGATCCGGTGGCTTCGCTCAGCCCCCGGCTGCGCATCGGCACGCTGCTGACAGAGCCGCAGATCATCCAGGGCGTGCCAATGCCGGATCGCCGCGCCGCGGCCAAGGCGCTGCTGGCGCTGGTCGGCCTGCCGGCATCTTTTGTCGACCGCTTTCCGCACGAGCTCTCCGGCGGGCAGGCACGCCGTGTCGGCGTCGCCCGGGCGCTGGCGATGAAACCGCATCTGCTGCTTGCCGACGAGCCGACCGCCGGCCTCGATGTGTCCGTGCAGGGCGATGTGCTCAATCTCATCGGCGAGCTGAAGCGCGAGCTCGGCTTCGCCGCCATGATCGTCACCCACAATCTGGCGATGATCCGCCATGTCAGCGATCGGCTCGCCATCATGTATCTCGGTCGGCTGGTCGAGACGGGACCGACGCAGGACGTGTTCTCCGCTCCCATGCATCCCTACACGGCGACTCTGATCCGGTCCGAACCGGTACCCGATCCGCGCCGGCGCAGTCAAAATCCTCCCGTCAGTGGCGAGATCCCCAGCGTGTTCCGGCGGCCCTCGGGCTGCGAGTTCCACACACGCTGCCCGATCGCGCGGGACCGCTGCAAGGTCGAGGCGCCAGCCTATCGAGAGCTTGGCGCCGGCCGCATGGTGCGCTGCCATTTCCCGCTGGAGACCGGCGGGCAACAACGGGAAGCCTTCTCACGCGCTTCCGCAAACCAAAGGGGAAACTGACATGACACGATGGAACATGGACAGACGTGCCTTTCTGAAGGCGGCCGGCGCGCTCGGCGCCGGCCTGGCGATGAAGCCCGGCTTCGCCTGGTCGGCGGTCGGCGATACGCTGCGCATCCGCATGGAAGGCGATCTGCAGACGCTCGATCCGGCCTTCATGAACGGCGCCATCGAGGATGTCATCATGCGCGGCATCTATGTCACCCTCAACCATTTCGGCGATATCCAGAAAGGTTCGCCCTGGGCGCCCTGGGGAGCTGAAAAGCTCGAGCAGAAAGATCCGAAGACCATCGCCTTCACCTTGATCGACGGGCTGAAATGGTCGAACGGCTTTGGCGCGGTCACGGCTGATGACGTGAAATTCTCGTTCGAGCGTATCGCCGACAAGACACTGTCATCGCCCTGGGCCTACCAGTTCGAAAAGCTCGACCGCGTCGAGGTCGTCGACGCCAGATCGGGCATCATCCACCTGAAGGAGCCATACCAGCCGATCTTCGTGACCAGCCTGCCTTACTATGGCGGGCACATCATCAGCCGCGCCGGCACGGAGAAGGCCGGCGGCAAATTCACCACCCAGCCGCCTGCCAGCTGCGGTCCCTATATCTTCAGCGACTGGCAGCAGAAGCAGAAGGTGACGCTGACCGCCAACCCGGACTGGCCGGGCCCGAAGCCGGATTTCGGCAAGGTCGAGATCTATGTGGTTGCCGACGACCAGGCCGCGCAACTGGCCTATGAGGCCGAGGCCTTCGACTACACCAAGATCGCCATTTCGGCGACCAAGGCGGTCAAGGCCAGCCCGCCCGCCGACACCACCCTGATCGAGGCCCAGTCGACCCGCTACGTCTGGCTGACCATCAACATGCTGAGCCCGCGCCTCAAGGATCCAAAAGTCCGCCAGGCCGTGCAGTACGGCGTCGATGTCGGGCAGATCCTCACGGGCGTCTATGACGATCTCACCAAGCGCTCGACCGGTGTCGTCCAGCCCGGCACCAAATTTGCGCGCGCCAGCAATCTGATCGCGGCGCCGGATTACGAGAAATCAGCCGCGCTGCTGGCCGAGGCCGGCGCCAGCGGCCTATCGCTGACCTTGACCGTGATGAACGATTCCATTCGCACCGCGACCGCCCAGATCATCCAGGCCAGCCTTGAGCAGGCCGGCATCAAAGTCGATATCCAGCCCTACGACGAGGCGGCGTTCTGGGGCGTCGGCGACAAGACGCAGGGCGACGGCTACAAGAACATCGATCTCGCGTTGATGGATTTCGCCGGCGGCGTCGACCCGTCCGAAAATCTGGTCTGGTTCCGCCCCGATCAGATCGGCGCCTACAACTGGTCCGGCTTCGACAGTTCCGAGTTCGAGACGAGCTACCAGCAGCTGGTAGCGGAAAGCGACGAAGCCAAGCGCATCACGCTATCCAACCGCATGGAAGACCTGATGGAGCAATCCGGTGGCTTCGTCTTCATCTGCCACCAGCCGCTGGTCGTCATCCACAAGACGGATTTCGAGTCGGTCATCTATCCCGACGGCCACCCCAACCCGGTGCTGTTCAAGAAGAAGGCATGACCAGACCATGATCCCGAACCGAAGGTCCGCGTAACGAACAGTGGGGACCGGTTTTCGGATAAGGTCATGGTCAAACAAGCAGATAGAGTCCCATCCCGGTGTCATCGGGATGGGACGGGCTCCATGTGGACAGGAACGGCACGATCGTTTAGCTGGTTTCCATGACGGAAGCCCAAGCAGAGAGTGGCAAGCGCAAGCGCGGCGCGAAGAAGGCTCCGCCGCGCTTCAGTCGAGAGCAGGCGGATGTGCGCCGCGCGATGTTGATCGAGGCGGCGGCGCGCTGCCTGTCGGTCGGCGGCATTGGCGCCTTCACCGTCGATCGCATCTGCAAGGAGGCCGGCGTTTCTCGCGGCCTGATCAACCATCATTTCGACAGTCTCGATAGCCTCCTGATCGAGGTCTACAAATCGTCGCTCTATGCAAGCGTCAATGCTCACATCGTCGAAGCGCGCCAGCGGCGCGTGACGAATGCCGACTGGCCGCCGGAGGAGGCGCTGGTGGCGCTGGTGCGCTCCAACTTCTCGCCGGTCTACTTCAGCCGCGCAAACTTGCTGATCTGGTTGTCGCTGTGGGGCGAGATCGCGGTGAACCCACGTCTCCAGGCAGCTCATAGCGAGCTCTACAATGCCTATCGGGCCGAGCTGGCGGAGGACATCGCCGCCGTCGCCCGGTCGCGCGGCAGGGAGGTCGATGCTCCCGCGCTCGCCCGCAACTTTATCGCGCTGGTCGACGGCCTATGGCTCGAATGGTGCCTCGACGCGACCGTCGTCACTCCGGAAGGCGCCGAAGCCGCCGGCTTCGAGATGCTGGAAGCGCGGGTCGGGCCGTTGCGCAAGGGTTAGATATCGGGAACCGCAATGCCGGCGTGGGGCGCAGGATGCCTGTGCCATCGACGATCTGGATCTCGTGCTCGCATCCAAAGCTGGCGGAGGCATCGCGGATCCTACGCAGGATCCGGTCCGCCTGTCCGCCTTCGGCGAGCCACGGAACGCCGCTCAGCGTCAGCGGATCGCCATGGCCGAGCTCGATCGGATGAAGTACGATCTCCGCCAGTTCGGCGCCGTCGAAACGGACCACCGGCAGGATCGTCTCGAACACCTCTTGTTGCGCGAAATGCCGCGCGTTGATCACGCCGTTGAGGTCGGCGGCCGTAGCCTTGCGCGGCGCCGCGAATGCGTCGTTCATCAGGTCGCGGTTGAGGTCGTACAATTCGGACGGCAGGAATTCCTGCAGGTCGCTCCAGATGAAATTGCCAAGACCGTAGAAGATCGGCCGGCCACGATAGAGATCGACCGGCCCTGGATGATGGATGCCGCTGACGCAGATCGTGTCGGCGCCGGCATCGATAGCTGCGCGGGCAAGCTCCTTCAGGAACGGAGAAGGCGGTTCCGGATAGCCGTCGCGCCCGGTCTCGTGGGAATGGACCATGACGATCAGAAAGTCGGAGCCCTGCTTGCCCTGCCGGACGTTTAGCAGGCAATCCGCCAGATCGCTCGGGTCCATCTCGTGGCGGTAGCCGCGCGCGGCGCCGGCTTCGAAACGGCGTCCGAACAGGCTGAAGGCATCCGTGTCCTCGACGGGGCCGCTTTGCGGCCTCAATCCACGAAGCATCTTCATCTCGTCATCGGTCAGGATGTCGATCTGGCGCAGGCGCAACGCGCTGACCCCCGGCCGGCCGGGGGTCGCGCCAAGCGGCCGCAGGGCCTCGGAGGTCGGTCGATAGGTGGTTGCCACGGAGACAAGGCCGATGCGGCCCTGCGGAGCTTCGAAATGGCGAGTGCGGCGGGCGAGCCCGAGGTTCTGGCCGGCGCCGGCATGCACGAGTCCGGCGGCATCCAGTCGATCAGACGTTTCGCGCATGCCCTCCAGGCCCCAGTCAAGAGCATGGTTGTTGGCGCGTGCGAACATGTCGAAGCCCAGCGCCGCGAGATCATTCGCCACGGCCGGCTCGCCGAGCAGTGGCCAATTGCCGTCCCAGCAGTAGGGATGGCCGGTGAAGGCGTCGATATCGACGATGGACGTCTCCAGGTTGCCGCAGCAGACATCCGTTTGATGGAGCAAATCCATCACTGCCGCGAAACCCGGCAGCCGATCGCGCAACCGGGTGATCGGGCGCGAAGCGATGCAATCCCCCGCCAGCGCCAGGCTGAATGGTCCCGAGATGCCGATCCGCAACTCGATCTCAGGCGGACGGCGGGGCGCGGCGAACGAACCCCGAAGGCCGGGGTCGGCATCGATGGGGTCGTCATGCGCCGGCCTGTTCATGCGTAGCGGCGCAGGATTGTTTCGAGATAAGCGTTCAATTCCTCATGGGCGTGGCCGTACCACGATCCATGCCCCATCCCCTCCAGCAGGTGAAACTCCGCGTTCGGGACAAGGCCCGCCAGTTCCTCGCCGTCCTGCGGCGGCGCCTGCACGTCCTCGGCGAAAGCGATGACATGGACCGGGACGCGCACCGACGGCAGGCGGTCGCGCTGGTCGAACCGCAGCGACGCATCCCACTGCGAGACGAGCGAGCTCTCGTTCTCGCCCGAATCGATCCACTCCAGCATGAGCTCCTTTGGACTTGCTTCGGTAAAGTGGAGAGCGGGTTGCTCATTCGGCGGCGTTTCGCTCGAACTGCATCGGGCTGATGTAGTCGAGCGCGGAATGCCGCCGGATGGGATTGTAGAAGCCGTCGATATATCGGGCAATGGCGGCTTGGGCATCGGCGCGGGTAAGGAAAGAGGTGCGCCAGATCAGTTCAGTTTTCAGCGTCTTGAAGAATGTTTCGACCATGGCGTTATCAAAGCAATTGCCCTTGCCTGACATTGAGATGATGACGCCGGCGGCACGCAATTCGGCTTGGTAGTCGATAGAACAATATTGGCTGCCGCGGTCGGAGTGGTGAATGAGGCCGGGTTCCGGCTGCCGCATGACGAACGCCTTGTTGAGCGCTGCCAGAGCCAGGCTGCGGTGTAGCCGGTTGCCAGCAGCCCAGCCAACGACCTTGCGGGCAAACAGATCGATGACGACAGCAAGGTACAACCAGCCCTCCCGCGTCCAGATGTAGGAGATGTCGGCACCCCATTTCTGGTTGGGACCAGTGGCGGCAAAATCCTGGTCGATGACATTGGGGGCAACCGGAAAGGCGTGTTCGCTGTCCGTCGTGCGCTTGAACCGCCGCTTCTGTCTTGCCTGGAGGCCATTCTCCCGCATCAGACGCGCCGTTCGTCGCCGGCCAATGGCAAAGCCATTGTCTTGCAGTTCCCGCGTCATGCGCGGGCTACCATAGGTTCCGTTCGACAGCGCGAACGACGATCGCACATGCGCCAGCATTATCATGTCGTCGCGCTGCCGGCGGCACGCCGGCCGGCGCCCCCAGGCAAAGTAGCCGCTCGGGCTGACACCCAGCGTCGCGCACAAACGGTCCACAGGGAAATCCTTCTTCGCCTGGTCGATGAGCGCGAACCTCACCGACTTCCCTCCTTGACGAAAAAAGCCGTCGCCCGTTTCAAGATATCCCGCTCCTGCCGAAGGATTTCATTCTCCCGCCGCAGCCGTTTCAATTCAGCGGCGACATCAGCATCAGGCGGACGCCCAGGATCGCCCATCTCACGATCCAGCTGCCGACCCATCCATCGCGTCAGCGTCGAGAAACCAACACCAAGATCCTCCGCGATCTGCCGCTTCGTCCGACCGCTCGTTCGCACAAGGCCAACCGCCTCCGCCTTGAACGCATCCGTAAACTGTCTCTGTTTCGTCATCGAGGTCGCCTTTCATCAGAAGGAAACTCTCCACTTTTTCGGGGCAAGTCCACTTCAGTTTGGGCCAAAGAACGCGGTCTCCGAGAGCCCGCGCCGGATAGAGCATGCTGGCATAGTGAGCGACGCCCATCATGCCGTCGAGATTGCCGCCGCGCCGCCGGAACTCGATCTCGGCCGCCTGGTAGTCCCAGCCCCAGCCGGTGCTCCATGCGCCGGTGCCCATCACGATCGCGCATTTGACCAGTTCGGGATGATCGATAGCGACTTCCTGAACGATCGCCGAGCCCAGCGACGAGCCGATGAACACCACCGGACCGTCGCACACGCCCTTGACGAGCTCGGCAACGTCGCGGGCGAAATCGGCGATCGGCCAGGGTAGCGGCGCGGTACAGGCCGTCCTGCCGATGCCACGATTGTCGAAAACCGTGCTGCGGAATCGAGGGGCGAAATGCGGTGTCTGGAAGCGCTGCCAATCCTGCCCCCGGGCGCCGCCGCCGCCCACCCAGATGATGTCGGGCCCTGATCCTGTCTGCTCGTAGTGGATCGAGGCCGAGGAACCGGTGTGAAAGGGCATTGCAATCTCCATTGTCGCTCGTCCTCCCGGGGATCGCTGTCCATGCGGACGGAGCCATCCTGGATATGATCACCTGCGTCTCGAGCATGACGCATTCTTCGCCGCCTTCCTCCCCGATCAGGGGCTCGATGGCGATGACCATGTTCTACTCGAAAATCCCGCTGCTATCTGGAGGTCTCGGAGGCGATGCCGCGTCCTGCGAACTCGATCAATTGAGCGGGCAACCACCCTCTCGCTTGCGGCGCTCCATATAGTCGCGCAGCGCTTCGTCGACGCCGGGATCGATCGGCGGCTGCTCGTATTCGGCGACCATGCGCTTCCAGATGACATTGGCGCGCTCGCGCGCCGTCACCTGGCCGCGTTCCATCCATGTGTCGTAATTGTCCCAGTTGGAGACCAGCGGCGAATAGAAGGCCTGCTCGTAGCGCTGCATCGTGTGCGCGGCGCCGAAGAAATGCCCGGCTGGGCCGACCTCGCGCACGGCTTCCAGGGCCAGCGTGTCAATGTCGACCACGGGCGGGTCGAAATAGGCCGACATCATCTGCAGCATCTCGGCGTCGATGACCAGTTTCTCGAACGATGCCGTCAAACCCCCGCCGAGCCAGCCGGCCGCATGCAGCACCAGATTGGCGCCACCCATCAGGCAGCCCCACAGCGACATGGCGCTTTCATAGGCCGCCTGCGCGTCGACCGAATTGGCGGCGGTCACATTGCTGGACCGGAATGGCACGCCGATCAGCCGGCAGAGCTGGCCGGTGATCTGCGCGGCCTGTGTGTACTCAGGCGTGCCGAAGGCCGGCGCGCCGGTCTTCATGTCTACATTGGACGTGAAGCCGCCATACATGACCGGCACGCCGGGTCGTACGATCTGCGTCAGCACGATGCCGGCGAGCGCCTCGGCATGCTGTTGCGACAGCGCGCCGGCAAGCGTCACCGGGCTCATCGCGCCGGCCAGCGTGAATGGCGTGATGACATTGACCTGGCCATGTTCGGCCAGCGCGATCAGCCCTTCGGCCATCGGCTCGTCCAGTTGCAGCGGCGAATTGGTGTTGATGATGCCGGTGAACACCGGCATTTCGTTGACCAGGTTTTCGCGCGTGGTGCCCAGTGAAATCGCCACCATTTCCAGCGCGTCGATGGCGCGGCCACGGCCGAGCGCCTGCGGCTGCCAGTTCTTGTCGAGCAAAGTGATCTCGGCATAGTAGAGGTCGAGATGGCGTGTGTTCTGATGCAGGTCGAGTGGTTCGAAAGGCCCGCCGCCTTCCTGGTGCAGCACGTTGAACGACTGGATGAGCTTCAGGTAATCGCACATCTCGGTATAGGTGCCGGGCCGGCGGCCGCGATCATTATCCATGACATAGGCGGGACCGCCGACCGACGACAGGATGCAGTGCCGCCCGCCGACCTTGACGTTCTTCTCCGGATTGCGTGCGCGCAGCTCGAACGACGACGGCGCCATCGCGACGCGCTCCATCACCATGGCGCGATCGAAGCGCACCCGCATCTGACCTTCGTCGACGTCGCAGCCCGCCGAGCGATAGAACTGCCGCGCCTGCTGCTGCAGCACCCGCATGCCGATCTCTTCGAGGATGGTGAGACCCATCTCGTGGATCGTCTGGACCTGGTCGGCCGACAGGATTTCGATTGGCTGGTAGGGTCGCGTCAGCTGCTTCCACGGACGCTGCGCGATGCCGCCGATCTCGCGCTGTGGACGGCCGGGTCTGCGACGTGCCGCGATGCGTTCCATAAACCCTCCTATTCAGCTGCCGTCCGCATATCGAAATTCTCGACCGCATCGACGATCGGCGTGTCGCGGCGATAGGGCTGCCAGCGGACATTCGCGCCGATCTCCTGGGCAAGCTTGTGGCCGCTGTGAACAGCATGAGCGATGGCGCCGGGGGCCAACGTGTCGCCGATGCGGTCGACGCCGCCGATGCCGGCGGCGGCAACTTCGTCGGCCCGCTCCGTCAGGGCGTCGAAGAGCTCACCGCGCGGCAACCTCAACCCGACGATCAGCACCGAGCGGCAGGCCACGCGGGTCTCCTCGCTGGTAAAGAGATGCGCCAGCGTCGCCGTTTCGCCGTCGAAGGCTTTCAGCAAATGGAGCGTCGTCACCGCCACCTTGCGTCGCGCCAGCGCGCGGTGCACCAGCGGCAGCTCGTTTGTCATGATCGTCCATGCGGACGCCTGACCAGCGGGGGTTACATAGCTGACCGGAATGCCCTGCGCGGCCAGATGCTCGGTAAGAACGCCGCCCATATAATAATTGTCGAAATCGAAGACGAGCGTCGGCCCTTCGGGAAGCCGGCCAGCGGCGATGTCGTCCGGGGTGAACACATTCGGATGGTCGAGCCGGCCGACCGGAATCTCCAGCGAGGAATAGAGCATGTTCGTCCAGCGCGCGCCGGTCGCCAGCACCACGCGATCCGGCGCCAGGTCGAGGATCTCGTCCACGCCCAGCGAACTCTCGGGATAGAGCGAGACGTTGCTCATCTCGCCCAGACGCCCGAGCCGGTAGTCGACGACGCGGTTCCAGGCCGAGAGGCCGGGCAGCGTCTTCTCGAAGGTCAGCCGCCCGCCGAAGGACCGGCTGCTATCGGCGAGCGTCACCTCATGGCCGCGCCGGCCAAGGGTTACAGCGCATTCGAGCCCGGCAGGTCCGCCGCCGACAATCAGGATCCGCTGGGGTTTGTCGGCGCGCTCGACGCGTTCGGGATGCCAGCCGCGCCGCCATTCCTCGCCGGCGGTCGGGTTCTGGGTGCAGCGCACCGGCACGCCGTCATGCCAGCTCGAAATACAGATGTTGCAGCCGATGCATTCGCGGATTTCAGCCTCTCGGCCTTCGCGGATCTTGGCCGGCAGGAACGGATCGGCGATCGAGGGCCGCGCGCCGCCGATGAAGTCCAGCACGCCGCGCTTGATCTGCGAGACCATGGTGTCGGGAGAGGTGAAGCGCCCGACGCCGACCACCGGCTTCCTGGTCAGCGATTTGACGAAGTCGATCACCGGCTCGTGGCTGCCTTCGCCGGTGAAGCGCGACGCCGAACAGTCCGTCGGACTGGAATCCATCTTGACGTCGAACAGGTCCGGGAGATCGGCCAGCAGTTCGATCAGTTCGTGCGCCTCCGAGGGCTGGTTGCGGCCGGGCCTGCCGCGCAGTTCCTCAAGGCTTACCCGCAGCGCGACGCCGCAATCCTTGCCCACGGCGTCCTTGGTGACCTCGATCATCTCGCGCACGAAGCGCACACGGTTTTCGATCGATCCGCCATATTCGTCGACGCGGTGATTGTATTCCGGCAGCAGGAATTCGTAGCCGAGATAGCCCATGCCGGCATAGACGTAGA
Source organism: Mesorhizobium sp. PAMC28654 (assembly GCF_020616515.1). Classification (GTDB taxonomy): domain Bacteria; phylum Pseudomonadota; class Alphaproteobacteria; order Rhizobiales; family Rhizobiaceae; genus Mesorhizobium. The sequence continues at coordinate 2,329,984 of NZ_CP085135.1, read as the reverse complement.
CGACGTCGAAGCCGGCCGTTCGCGCCTTGCGCGCCGCTTCGGCCTGGCATCGTAAAACCTCGCGTATGTCGGCCTTGTCCATCGTCTTCGGCCGCATATTGCCCATGAAGCCGACATGGGTGGCCATCCATGGAATCCCGGATGGCGACAGCGGCGGCAAGCGGCTTGTCCTGTTCATCACCGACGCGCCGCCGTGCCACAGTTCCACGCCGGCAAGCGAACCGTGGCGGTGCACCGCTTCCGTCATCAGCGCATGCGCGCGGATGTCGTTGTCGTCCCATAGGGTCGCGAAGGGCAGCGGCGTGTCGTCCGAAGTGGGGTCGATCGAACAGGCGCCGGTGCAGATCACGCCCCATCCGCCCTCGGCCTTGGCTTCGCGAAAGGCGGCACGGACCCGGGGCAGCGCGTTCGTCATGCCGCTTGCATGGGGCACTTGATAGAAACGGTTCGGCGCCGTGACAGGCCCGATCCGCATCGGTTCGAACAGGATTTGGTAGCGGGGATTACATGTCATGAGGGCTTCGCGAATATGCTTGTTGAACGATCGTACAACAAGCATATTCGCGCCCGTGACGGAACGCAATGGCCCATGCGTTGGTGCTGGCGATTGGTCTGAAAAAAGAGAACCCACCACGACGACATCGGGGTGGGTCCAACTTCAGGGAGACTATCTGGTGTGGGTCGAGCGCGTCAGGGCGCGCTCGATCTTCTCGGGGCGGTCAGATGACGAACAGCCAGTTGGCGATGAGCATCACGGCGACGCCGGCGATCAGCGTCAGATAGGGTAGGATGCCCGCCTTCTTGACCGCTAGGTCCGACGACGTCATGCCGAGATCCGCCAGCATATGGGCGGGGAATTTGCCACCGTCCTGGACGTAATGTCGGTAGCAGAACACCGGGATGATCAAGGCGGCTGTGATCAGCCCCGCCCATAGCGCCATCGGATTCCAAACCTTGGCGCCGGCGCCCATGAAGATCGCGTTGACGTAGGCGAAGATCGCGCCGACGCCGAGCAGCCAGCTTGGTGCCTTCCATGGCCGCGCGATATGGCCGTTGTCGATGCGGTGGATCCAGCCGGCGTTGAGGTTGAGGAAGTTGAAGATGATGTAGCCGCAGTTCGACACGGCGAGGATGAAGAAGAAGCTCGTCGCGTCGGCCGAGGCAATGGCCAGCACGATCAGGTTGAAACCGAGGTCGGTCCACATGGCGCGGGTCGGCGCGCCATGCTCGTTGACGTGGCTCAGATAGCGCGGCAGCCAGCCGTCAACCGAGCCTTGATAGAGTGTGCGCGAGGACCCGGCCATGGCCGTCATGATGCACAGCACCAGTGCCAGGATCATCAGCATCACCAGAAGGCTATGGATGAGCTGTCCGCCGCCGACCATGCCGGCCAGTGCATCGGCAACACCCGAGCCGTCGACGATCGGGGTGGCCAGCATTCCATTCAGTCCGAGCACGCCCTGGAAGGTGAACGGCACCAGGATGAAAAGCAGCATGCACAGCAGGCCGGAATAGAAGATCGCCTTGAACGTGTCGGTGCCCGGGTTCTTGAACTCGGACGTGTAGCAGACGGCGGTCTCAAAACCGTAGGTCGACCATGCCGCGATGAACATGCCGCCAAGAGCGAGCGTCCAGCCGGCGATGTTCCACGTGCCGGGCTCAGGGGCGTAGGCGGCAGCGAGCGGCACCAGCGGCGAGAAATTCGCCCAGTTGATCTGGCCGGTGATGATTGGCACCACGCCGACGATCAGCATCGGGATGATGACCAGCATCCCGATGTATTTCTGGACACTGGCCGTACCCAGAATGCCGCGATGCTGGATGGAAAAGATGATCAGCATCAGCACCGCGCCGATGAAGAAGGTTGCGTTCAGCGTGAAGGAGACCGGGCCCAGTGTGTGGCTGAACAGCGTCCAGTTGCGGATCGCCGGTGTGGCGGCGGCGGTAACCGCTACAACAGCGTCGGCGGCACTCGTTCCCGCATGGGCCGCGATATAGGCGATGACGTCCGGTGACGTCTCGGTAAAGAACGGCATCGGTACCAGCGCGTTGAGGATGTAGGCGGCGGCGATCGAGCAACCGAGCGAGAGCACAGGCGACCAGGCGAACCAGTTGCACCAGACCGAAAGCGGCGCGATGAATTTCGAATAGCGCAACCAGGCGGTGGCGCCGTAGATAGAGGCACCACCGGACTTGTTGGGGAACAGGCCGGCGATTTCCGCATAGGTGAAGGATTGCAGGAAGCCCATGATCATGGAAACGGTCCAGATCAGGAAAGCCAGTTTTCCGGTCGTGCCGGCAATGCCGCCGATCGAAAACAGGACGAGGGCAGGGACGCCGCTTGCCACCCAGAAGGCGCCGCGCCAGTCGATATTGCGATGCAGCTTGCTTTCCGCAGGCTGCTCCAAGGCAGTGCTTATAGAGCTCATGTGTCTGTGTTCCCCTTTTTTGATGTTCCCCGCCGGCGATGCCTCGGCTTCGCGAAGCTTGCTCCCCGGTCTATGATCTGTGCGACCGGAGTGTTTCCACTCAGTCGTATTTTTTTCTTAGGAGTGAAGATTGATCCGGCGCGCTTTCACGTCAAGCGATTTGTAGTGCCGTGCACATCACGCTTGCGAATGTGAACGACAATGCGTCCGGCGGTAACGCCGACGGCCAGTTCCACGTGCCCAAAAAAAGCGGCGGTCAGGAGCGCGGCCGGGTCTTTTGCGGATCGTAATGGGCGAAAGGGACGACCCTTGCCGGCAGCCGTTTGGCATGGCCGTCGAGCTTGCCGATCTCGACTTCGGTACCGACAGCGGCATGGGTGACGTCAAGTCTCGCAAGCGCGATGTTCTTGTTCAGCACCGGCGAACGCACGCCCGACGTGACAACGCCGATCTGGGCGCGGCCGACATGGACGCAGTCGCCATGGCCGACCGCGACATTGGCGTCGATGTCGAGGCCGACCAGTTTTGTCTGCGGATGCTCCTTGCGCCGGATCAGCGCTTCGCGGCCGATGAAGTCGTCGGTCTTGGTCTTCAGCGGCACGGTGAAGCCGATGCCGGCCTCGAACGGGTCGGTCTGATCCGAGAATTCGTAGCCGGCAAAGATCAGTCCGGCTTCGATGCGCACCATGTCGAGTGCCTGCAACCCCATCGGCTTCAGCCCGTGCGGCTGGCCGGCCTCCCAGATCGCGTCGAACACCTTTTCGGCGTCGCGCGGATGGCACCAGATTTCGTAGCCGAGCTCACCGGTGTAGCCGGTGCGTGAGACGACGACGGGAATACCGTTGCCACCACCGATGCGGGCGACAGCGAAGCGGAACCATTCCAGCTCGTCGATCGACGGCTGCAATGGCGAGGTCCAGATGACCTCCTTCAGGATGTCCCGGCTCTTTGGCCCCTGCACGGCGACATTGTGCATCTGGTCGGTGGATGAGCGCACCAGCACGTTGAGGCCGAGCTTTTGCGCCGTCTCGCGCAGCCATTCGCCCGAAAGATCGTCGCCACCGACCCAGCGGAAATTGTCCTTGCCGAGCCGCAGCAGAGTACCGTCGTCGATCATGCCGCCATGCTCGTAGCACATGGCCGAATATACGACCTGGCCGACGCCGAGTTTTTTCACGTCGCGGGTAAGCGTGTATTGCAGCAGCGCCTCCGAGTCCGGGCCGGTGACCTCGAACTTGCGCAGCGGCGACAGGTCCATGATCACGGCGTCCTGCCGGCAGGCCCAGTATTCGTCGATCGCACCTTCCTTGGCGAAGGAATTGGCGAGCCAATAGCCTCTGTATTCAACGAAGTTGCGGGTGTGCTTGGCAAAGCTTGAATGAAAGGCTGTCTCGCGGGTCATCTTGGGTTCCGAATCGGGCGTCATGCGTCTGGCGATCGCTCGCGAGAATTTGTGCTGGCCGGAATAGGTCCGCACATGGATGTCGGTCGGGTTCCAGCCATTGGCCGGCGTCGTGTCGTCGGGACAGGCGGAGGAGACACAGACGATGTCGGTCAGTGCCCTGAGCAGCACATAGTCGCCGGGGCGTGACCAAGGCTCGTCGGAGACCATGACGCCATGGGCATCGATCGCGGTGTTGAAAAAGAAGTTGATCGCCATCCAGCCGGCGCGGGGATTGGCGCCCTTGTCGGCCAGCGCGCGGTTGAAATTCTCCGAGCAGTTGGTGTGCCCGGGATAGCCGATGTCGTCATAATATTTGGCCGCGCAAGCGAGCGCGAACGCATCGTGCCGGCCGCATGTGTCCTGGATCACCTCGACCAGCGGCTCCATGTCCTGGTCATAGTATTTCGAATGCAGGCCGGGCATCGGATAGCTTGAGCCCATCAACGTCCGCGTCGTCGTCACGTCGAGCGGATGGTCGAGGCCCTTGTCGAGCTTGCGCGCCGAAAAGCATTGGAAGTCGGTGCATTGGCGGCCGTCGACATCAATGATCTGCAGATAGTCGCCGGCCTTGACGAAATAGGCTTCGGCCGTCGCCGAGTGGACGCGCAGGTCGAGTACGGGATCGGCCATCGGATCGCCCAATTGCGATTTCGCCGCCGGACGGATCGTGGCGCGCCGTACGATGACCGTCAGCGGCGTCGCCGTATCGTGGCCATCGACCAGCATCGGCCCGCCGGGAACGGCAATCACCATCGAGCCGCCGCGTGCGACAGTGAAACCCTGTTCCGTACCAGCCGGCGTGGCGGCGCCGAACACGCGCACTGCCTTGGCGTTATCGAACTGCACCTGCCGGCGTTCGAGCCCGCGCCGAAGTGCCGCGAGGCTGTCGTCGCCCTCGGTCAGCAACGTCTTGATGCCGGCGGCATTGCTGTTGGACGTCTCGCCGAGGATGCCGGGATCGGTCACGCCGGCCTTGTCCCAGGCCAGCAGCTCGCAGGCCTGACCGCCCTCGACATTGCGCACCGTGATCGTATCGCCGGCCTCGACCTCGATGAGCACCGCGCCATTGCCCTGGATCGTATAACGCTCCACGCCTGGCGGCATGGCGATCTGGCCGGGCCTCAGGATGAGGCTCGGCCGCGGCGGTCCGGCTGCGACGGCAGGGTAGGGCGACTGGCTCATCTTGGCCTTGCGTTTCGAGACATCGGTTCGAGAAACAAGTTTGCCTGTACGTGAAATTATTTTAGCGACAAGAATAGCAGTGCGATCGCGTTTGGCAAGGCGGAGCGACCGGGTTTGGCTTTGCCTGCATTCAAAAGCTCGGCCGAATTTCGCAATTGTAAGGCGAATTTCCGTGGGGTTGCCCATTTGGTCAGCATGGCCATTTTTGCCTGACAATGAAATTATTTGCTTTAAGGGGATTGCGGCCCCCCCTCGTTTGCGCTCAATATTCAATCAAAGCTCCGGCCTCCGGGCAAAGGAGCAGGGAACAGCAGGATTTTCGAACGGAGGACGACGGATGACGGCATCCTGGAGATTTTCGACCTTGGCGGACCGCCATCGCGCACTCGGTTCGAAACTCGAAGACTGGAGCGGCATGGGGACCGCCTGGACCTACGACAAGGACGCCGACGAGGAATACGTCGCCATCCGCACCAAGGCCGGACTGATGGACGTGTCCGGTTTGAAGAAGGTCCATATCACCGGGCCGCATGCCTCGCATGTCATCGATCTGGCGACCACGCGTGACGTCGAGAAGATCTACCCCGGCAAGTCCGTCTATGCCTGCATGCTGAACGAGGCCGGCAAATTCACCGACGACTGCGTCATCTACCGCATCTCCACCAATTCCTGGATGGTTGTTCATGGTTCGGGATCTGGTCATGAGGAACTGACGCGCGCCTCGATCGGCCGCGACGTTTCCATCCGGTTCGACGACAATCTGCACGACCTGTCCCTGCAGGGTCCGCGCGCCGTCGACTATCTCGCCAAGCATGTGCCCGGCATCCGCGACCTCAACTATTTCCATCATATGCAGACCCAACTGTTCGGCCTGCCGGTGATGATTTCGCGCACCGGCTACACCGGTGAACGCGGCTACGAGATATTCTGTCGTGGCCAGGACGCTCCCAAGATATGGGATACCATTCTCGATGACGGCAAGGTTGACGGCATCATCCCCTGCCGCTTCACCACGCTCGACATGCTGCGCGTCGAAAGCTACCTGCTGTTCTATCCCTATGACAATTCGCAAAAGTACCCGTTCGAGAGCGAAGGTCCCGGCGACACGCTGTGGGAACTCGGCCTCGACTTCACCGTCAGCCCCGGCAAGACCGGTTTCCGAGGCGCGGAGGAGCACTACCGCCTCAAGGGCAAGGAGCGCTTCAAGATTTTTGGCGTGCTGCTCGACGGCAAGGAGCCGGCGGACGAAGGCGCACCGGTGCATCGGGACGGCAAGAAGGTCGGCGTGGTGACCTGTGCCATGTATTCGCCGCTGGTCGAGAAATCGATGGGCATCGCCCGGCTCGACGTCGACTGCGCCGTTCAGGGCACCAAGCTCGAGATCCGCAACAAGAGTGGATCGATCAAGGCCACGGCGCAGCCATTGCCGTTCGACGATCCCAAGAAGACCAAGCGCACGGCGAAAGGCTGAGGCATAGTCAACGGCGAAGGGTTCGAGGCACGAAGACTTAAATGGCAGCCAAAAGCATCATCAGCCGGCCCGTCTACGGAACGCTCTCTCCGCAGCCCGGCAAACACCATCTGTTCGTGGCCGATGCGGAGGGGGCGCTGGCGATTTCAGATATGGCCGCCGGGGCGCCCGCTGGCTTCTTCGGCGATGCCCATATCATCTTCATACCCGGCCATGACGGCAAACATGTCGCGACGCTCGAAGCGCTCAGGCCGGCTCGGCTCTACCAGGGTCATACCTTCGCCAGCGCCTTGCCGCGCCTGAAACAGACGCTGGCCAACGCACATATGGGGCTGCGCGTCTATCTCTCGGGCACCGAGGGGCTGATCGGCCAGGCGATGCAGGCAGCACTTGAAGCCGGCATCGACCACACCTCGATCCAGACCGAGCATCGCGGCTCGCTGGCGCGGCGCATGCAGTGCGTCCACTGCAAGGGCATCACCGAAAACGTGACGACTCAGCCGGCGACCTGCGTCCATTGCGGCCTGCTGCTTCTGGTGCGCGATCATTATTCCAGGCGCATCGCGGCCTTCCAGGGTGTGTGCATCAATGCCGAGGACCGCAGCGAAATTCCTCCGATCGAGGAGGCCTTCCCATGAGCACCGGCACCACCAAGCTTGATGTCGTGGTCAGCGACGTTGTCCCGGTCAACGACCTCGTCACCCGCTTCCATTTCCGCCGGCGCGACGGGGATCTTCTACCGACTTTTTCTGGCGGCGCGCATGTCGTAGTTGAAATGCGTGATGGCCAGCGCACAAGGCTTAATCCCTATTCGCTGATGGGCTCGCCGCTCGATACGCGCGAGTACACGATCTCGGTGCGGCGCGATGATGTCGGGCGCGGCGGCTCGCTGTTCATGCACCGGAATGTCAGGCCCGGGCTGGAGATGGTGATCAGCTACCCGGTCAATTTGTTCTCGCTTGATCTGCGCGCCAAAAAGCATCTGATGCTGGCCGGCGGCATCGGCATCACCCCGTTCATGGCGCAGACCGCGCAACTGGCGGGGGAGGGTGGCAATTTCGAACTGCACTACACTTGCCGTACCGCCTCGCTCGGCACCTATGCCGATGTGCTGCGGGAGCGCTACGACCGCCGGATCAGGCTCTATCATGACGACCGCGAGGAGCGCATCGATCTCGACCGGCTCTTGTCGACGCAGCCGCTCGGCACGCATCTCTATGTCTGCGGCCCCGCCGGCATGATCGGCTGGGTGCGGGACCGCGCCGCTGCCTTGGGTTGGCCTGCGGAAACCGTGCATTTCGAGCATTTCGCGGCACCCCAGCCTGGGCTACCATTCGATGTGACGCTGGCCGTCAGCGGCAAGACGATCCGCGTCGGCGAGCAGCAAAGCCTGCTTGAGGCGATCGAGGCGGCCGGCGTCGATCCGCCCTATCTCTGCCGTGGTGGCGTCTGCGGCCAGTGCGAAACCAATGTCATCTCATACGACGGAAAGTTCATCCACAACGACCACTGGCTGAGCGAGGAAGACCACCGTTCCGGCTGCAAGATCATGCCGTGCGTGTCGCGCTTCGAGGGCAAATCGCTGGTCTTGGAAAGATAGGAGGCGAGCTTGGGAATCACCTTTCGCAAGGAAACGTTCCGCGACGACTTCACCTTCAGGAACAGCCCGGAGCACATCCGGCGGTTCCCGTTTCCGTTCCACGAAGACGCCTACATGTACGCGGTCAACATCGAGCCGCATGTCGTCGGCCCGAAGGGCAGCGTGCTGGAAAACCTGATCGACGTCGACGAGCACTATGTTGCCGAGATGCAGGACCGCGCGCTGGTGCTGGCCGAGGATCCGCTGCGCTGCCAGTCGCTGCCACACATGACACTGGCCGGCTGGGATCTTCTCGAACTCCTGATGGAGCAGCAGGCGCTTGGCTATCCCGAGCATTTCACCCTGACCCGCGACGGCGACCGCTGGCGCTGGATCAATCGGCCGCTTGGCATCGACGACACTTTCACCTTTGGCGACACCTCGACCCTGCCTTACGGGCCGATGGAATACATCACCCGGCAGAGCCAGGGCGACTTCTGCATCCTCGACCAGCGCGACGGCAATCTTTGGATGGATGCCGGCATGGTCACCACCCAGGCCGACTGGTCGCTCGATTTCGACATCGGCATGAACTTCTTCGAGTGGCATGCACCAGTGCCACTGGCGCATGAGAAGGGCATTTTCACACGCGCCCTGAAATTCCTCACCAACATCCAGCAAGGCAAGCCGGCACGGCGCCTGAACTGGACGATGACCGTCAATCCGCGCCTCGACACCAGCCCGGAGAATTATCACAAATGGGGACCGGACCGGGCGACGGTCACGCCCGAGAATGTCGGCGACAAGGTGCATCTGCGCGTCGAATTGCAGAGCTTCTGGCGGCTGCCGCGCTCGAACGGCATCGTGTTCCCGATCCGCTGCTACCTGATCAAGATGGACGAGCTGGTGACGCAGCCGAAATGGGCGCGGCGCCTGCACCGCGTCATCCGCGATCTCCCCGACGAACTCGCCAACTACAAGGGCCTGACGCGCTTTCGTCCCACATTGGTGGAGTGGCTGTCGAAGCTGGATGATGGGAGTGCGACGAGTTCGGGGTTTGGGCCGGACTGAGCAAGGCCCGCGAAGCTGCCGATCTCCCCCACGAGGGGGGAGATTGGCCAACTCAACCCGCGCTGTTCTGCGGATAGCAGATGATCGACAGGTATCGCATCGGCAGTTGCGTTAGCACTTCCGGTCCGTGCGGCGCGTCGGCGTCGAAGAACAGGCTGTCGCCGGGCTTCATCGGGTATAGGTTGTTGCCGTGCCGATAAACGACCTCGCCTTCAAGCATGTAGAGGAATTCCATGCCCTCGTGCTGGAAGGTCGGAAACACATCCGAGTCTTCGGTCAGCGTGATCAGGTAGGGTTCGACGACGACACCGCTGGTGTTGGAGCCGATATGGCCGAGCAGATTGTACTGGTGGCCGGCGCGCGTGCCTCGGCGATCGACATCGAGACCTTCGCCGGCCTTAACGAAGACGGCGCTGCGCTCCTCCTCGAAGCGGCGGAAGAAGGCGGTCACCGGGACGCCCAGCGCACGGGACAGCGCTTGCAATGTGGTCAGCGACGGCGAGGTGATGCCGTTCTCGATCTTCGATAGCATGCCCAGCGAAATGTCGGTGGCAACGGCAAGATCGGCGACGGTGATGCCGAGCTTCTTGCGGAACGCCCGCACCTCGCGGCCGATCGCCACCTCCAGCACTTTTTCGCGCGTGTCGCGAATGGCGTGCGGGTTTTGCGTCAAAGGCGCGCGAATGGTTTTTCCGTCCGCCGAGAGCTTTGGCAATGGCTTTGCCTTTGCGCCAGCAGGGCCGGCACCAGCCTTGGTATCGGAAATTTTCGTCGCCATCTCGGCCCCCGAACCCTGAAGATTCATTTCACCCAAGGTGAACATATTCGGTGCCGGTACAGGAGCGCAACAGCGACGGCAAGCCATCTTATGTCGCACGCGCCAGGCCGGTGATTGCAGCCGCCGCGGGTTTTTCGCCAGGAATCCACCGCGCGCGAATGCAGTTCCCTCAGATGTCGGTTGACAGCACCGAAGGGCCAATTACTGTCCTGTCAGTGAAATTTGTTTCGCTGGGGAAATCAAAAAAATAGGAGGCCTGCAATGAAAACTCGCGTTGCCGTCATCGGAGCCGGACCGTCCGGTCTGGCACAGCTCAGAGCCTTCAAGTCGGCGGCCGACAAGGGCGCCGACATTCCAGAGATCGTCTGCTTCGAGAAGCAGTCCGACTGGGGCGGCCTGTGGAACTACACCTGGCGCACCGGCCTCGATGAGCATGGCGATCCCGTGCACGGCTCGATGTACCGCTACCTCTGGTCGAACGGACCGAAGGAATGTCTGGAATTCGCCGACTATACTTTCGAGGAGCATTTCGGCCGGCCGATCGGCTCCTATCCGCCGCGCGCCGTGCTGTGGGATTACATCAAGGGCCGCGTCGAGAAGTCGGGCCTGCGCAAATGGGTGCGTTTCAACAGCCCGGTGCGCATGGTGACGTTCTCGGAAGAGACGAAGAAATTCACCGTCACCGCGCATGACCGCACCAATGACGTCACCTATTCGGAAGAGTTCGACAATGTCGTGGTCGCCTCTGGGCATTTCTCGGTGCCGAACGTGCCTTATTTCGAAGGTTTCTCGACCTTCAATGGCCGCATCCTGCATAGCCACGATTTCCGCGATGCGATGGAGTTCAAGGGCAAGGACATCCTGATCATCGGCCGCTCCTATTCGGCCGAGGACATTGGCTCGCAATGCTACAAATACGGCGCCAAATCGATCACCTCCAGCTATCGCTCCAAGCCGATGGGCTTCAAATGGCCGGAGAACTGGAAAGAGGTGCCGCTGCTGCAGAAGGTCGTCGGCAAGACCGCCCATTTCAAGGATGGCACCACCAAGGATGTCGACGCGATCATCCTGTGCACCGGCTATCTGCATTCCTTCCCGTTCCTCACCGAGGATCTGAAGCTCAAGACCGCCAATCGCATGTGGCCGGACGGACTCTATGAGGGCGTCGTCTGGGAGAAGAACCAGAAGCTGTCCTTCATCGGCATGCAGGACCAGTTCTACACCTTCAACATGTTCGACGCGCAGGCCTGGTTCGCCCGCGACGTCATCATGGGCCGCATCAAGCTGCCGTCGGCCGAGGCGATGGCCGCGCACGGTGCGAAATGGCGCGCGCGTGAGGAAACGCTTGAGGATGCCGAGCAGATGATCTGGTTCCAGGGCGACTATACCAAGGAATTGATGGAGCAGACCGACTATCCGGGCTTCGACGTCGAGGCGGTCAACCAGACCTTCATGGAGTGGGAACACCACAAGATGGAAGACATCATGAGCTTCCGCGACCACGCCTACCGCTCGCTGATGACCGGCACCATGGCGCCGCTGCACCACACGCCCTGGCTGCAGGCGCTGGACGACTCGATGGAGAGCTATCTGGAAGTCAAAGGCGTGGCGGCGGAGTAGCCGTCGCGCTTCGGACTACCCCAGCCTCGCCCGCGCCTTCGCCGTCCAGGCGTTGAACAGCCGGTCGGCGACGATGCCGATGAAGGCGATGGCGAGGCCCGCGACAATGCCACGGCCGGAATCGGCCTTGGACAGCGCGATGAACACTTCCTGGCCAAGATCGCGCGTGCCGACCATGGCGCAGATGATGATCATCGCCAGCGCCATCAGGATCGTCTGGTTGACGCCGAGCATGATTTCCGGCAGCGCCAGCGGCAACTGCACGCGAAAGAAGGTCTGGCGCGGCGTGCAGCCCGAAACTTTTGCAGCCTCGATCAACGCTGGCGGCACCTGCCGGATGCCGTGATTGGTGTAGCGGATCGCGGGCACCACGGCGAACGCGACGGTGGCGATCATGGCGGTGACGTCGCCGACCCGAAACAGCATCACCACTGGAATGATGAAGCAGAAGGAGGGCAGCACCTGCAGCGTGTCGATGATCGGCGTGACGATTTTCTCGAAGCGGTCGCCGCGCGCGGCCATCAGCCCGATCGGAATGCCGATCAGGCAGGCGATGAAGGCGGAGATACCGCACAGATAGACCGTCGCCATGGTCTTTTCCCACAGTCCGGTGACAGCGCAAAAAGCGGTCAATCCGGCGACAAGGGCAGCCAGGCGCAGTCCCGAGAGCTGATAGCCGGCAAGGCCAAGCAGGAACACCGCGCCCAGCCACGGAAACCCCTCGCAGAAGGCGCGCAGCGGGTTCAGCACGTTGAGTATCAGCGCCACGCGAAACGCTTCGATCGTGTCGAAGAAGTTGATCGTCACCCAGTTCACCGCCGCCTTCCACAGCGGCGCGGTGGTGAAGGTGATTGCTTTCGGCACAGCCGCGAAGGCTGGCATGAACAGGCCAAGCAGCGTGGTGGTGGCAAGTATGGCGATGGCCAGCGTCAGCGTGGGGTAGCGCCGCCAGATGCTCGGGCTCACTTCCTGATGGACATGGCCCTTTGCCTGCTTGCGCGCGATGGCCTGGCTCAGCCGGTCGAGCGCGATGGCGAGCGCGACAATGGCTAGGCCGGCTTCCATCGCCTCGCCGACCTTCAGCGCGCGCAAGGCCAGGAGCACGTCGTAGCCGAGGCCGCCGGCGCCGATCATCGAGGCGATGATCACCATGTTCAGCGCCAGCATGATGACCTGGTTGACGCCGACCATCAGCGTCGGCCGTGCCGAGGGCAGCAATACCCGCCACAGTTTCTGCCGCGCGGTGCACCCGGCCATCTCGCTGAAATCGTCGATCTCGGTCGGCACCCGCGACAGGCCGAGCATCGTTGCCCGCACCATCGGCGGCGTGGCGAAGATCGCGGTTGCGATCATTGCCGACACCGGGCTGTTGCCGAACAGCAGCAGCATCGGGATCAGATAGGCGAAGGTCGGGATTGTCTGCATCAGGTCAAGCGCTGGGGAGACGACAAGCCTTTCGGCCCACGGCTTGCGCCATGCCCAGATGCCGGCGAACAGCCCGGTGACGATGCAGAACGGCACCGCGATGGAGATCAGCGCCAGCGTCAGCATCGCGCTCGTCCATTGGCCGAACAGCGCGATGTAGAGGAAACAACCGCCAACCAGCATGCCGAGCTTGCGGCCGCCGGCGGCATGTCCGGCGAGGAAGGCGACGGCGCACACCCCGACCCAGGAGAGGCGTGGCAGGATATAGGCGTCCGCGCCGTGACCGATCTTGAAGTTCTTGGCCAGGAGATTGAGCGCGAAGTCGAGCGGTACGCCGAGCACCGCGGTGATCGAACGGGTCAGCCACGACAGGTTCGACTTGATCCAGCCCATCAACGCGCTGACCCAGTCGGCGACAGGCACGATCGCATTGGCCGGATAGTTCACCGCCCAGGGCAGGCGATCTTGCAGCAGGAACACGACCAGCACAGCCGCAAGCGCCAGGGCCCAGACCAGCAGCCAGGTCTGGGCCGGACGCGATCTTGCTTCGCTGGCGCTTGCCGTCACCGTCATGCGCCGGCCCTCCGCCGATCAATGCCGGCCAGAAGATCAATCACCGCTTGCGGCGTCACCTCGCCGATCGGCTTGCCGGTGCCGTTGACCACCGCGAAGGGCTTGCCTGCCGCAACGATACCAGCTGAGAAGCTGGCGATCTTGGCATCCGGCGCCACCGTGCCGCCATGCTCCGAGCCTTTGCAGGCACGCATCAGGCTGCGCGCCGAGATCACCTTGGCGCGGTCGACGTCGCGGGTGAATTCGGCGACATAGTCGGTCGCCGGATGGACCACCAGTTGTTCCGGCGTGCCGATCTGGATGACTTCGCCGTCCTTCATGATGGCGACGCGGTCCGCCAGCCGGATCGCCTCGTCGAAATCATGGGTGATGAAGACGATGGTCTTGTGCAGCATTGTCTGCAGCCGCATCAACTCGTCCTGCATCTCGCGGCGGATCAGCGGATCGAGCGCCGAGAATGGCTCGTCGAGAAACCAGATTTCCGGTTTTGTCGCCAGGCTGCGGGCGATGCCGACACGCTGCTGCTGGCCGCCGGAAAGCTCGCGCGGATAGAAATGCTCGCGGCCTCGCAGGCCGACGAGTTCGATCACTTCGCGCGCCCGTGCCTCGCGCGTCGCCCGGTCCTGTCCCTGGATGCTCAGCGGAAAGGCGATGTTGTCGAGCACGTTGAGATGCGGCAGCAGCGCAAAGTTCTGGAACACCATGCCCATCCGGTGGCGCCGCAACTCGATCAGCGCGGCATCTGAAATCTTGAGCAGGTCCTTGCCTTCGAATTCAACCGTGCCATGGGTCGGCTCGACCAGCCTGGACATGCAGCGCACCAGCGTCGACTTGCCGGAACCGGACAGGCCCATGATGATGAAGATCTCGCCCTGGCGGATTTCGAGATCGACGGCGCGCACCGCACCGACCAGCCCCGCAGCCGCGACGTCGGCCGCGCTTGCCTTGCCGTCGCGCTGGCGGATGAAATTGGCCGCGTTCGATCCGAACAGTTTCCATACATTTCGACAGGCAAGCTTGACCGGGCGGGCATCCTTGCCCGCTGCTTCAGGCGCCTGTTCAGTCTCGTCCGTCATTCGATCGTCCTTCTGGAATATGGGATAGAGACCCGGCCGCTAAGGGCCAGGTCCCGCAATTTCCAGTCGGGAACGACTACTCGGCCCAGGTTTTCCAGTCGGCCTCGTGCGCGGCGATCCAGGCGGCGGCGACGTCTTCCGGCTTCTTGCCGTCGAGATCGACCTCGCCGCTCATCTTGTTGAGCTCGTCGGTATCGATCGTGTAGTTCTTCGCCACCTTGTAGGCGACAGGCCATTTGTCCTTCATGCCGGACCAGGAGTATTTCCAGATCTCGCCATGCGGCTTGCCGCAGTCATATTTGGCGTCGGGATTCACGCCCCATTTCGGGTCGTTGTAGCACTCGGGCGTATATTCGGGGAATTCAACCCATTCGCCCTTGTACTTGGCCGGCGCCCAGTGCGGCGAATAGATCCACAGCATGATCGGCGCCTTGCGCTGGTAGGCTGAATCGAGTTCCGCGAACATCGCCGCATCGGTGCCGGCATGGATGACGGTGAAGGGCAGCTTCAGCGCCTCGACACGCTCGTCGTCAAAACCTTCCCAGGTCACCGGGCCGCCGAGATAACGACCCTTGGGTGCCGTCTCCGCGGTCGAGAAGGCCGCGGCGCATTTCGGGTCCTTCAGCGCTTCCCAGTTGGGCAAGCCCGGGCATTTCTCCTTCATGTACTCGGGAAACCACCACTCCTCCTTGGCCTTGGGGCCGAGCTTGCCAAGGCGTTCGGTCTGCCCGGTCGCATCGGATGCCTTCATGGCTTCGCCGGCGGTCGTATCCCAGAATTCCATTCCGACATCGAGATCGCCATTGGTGAGGCCTGTGGTCAGGCTGGAGAGGTAGTCGGCGGTCGGATATTCGACCGTGTAGCCGAGTTTTTCCAGGATGCCGCCAAGTATCCTGGCGTTGAGGTTGACGCTGGTCCAGTCGAACAGCGCGATCTTGATCGGGTCGTTGGATTCGGGTGCCGCGGCATGAGCGGCCGACATCGACAGGCTGGCGGCGAGCGCGAAAGCGCCGATGGATAATTTCGATAGATGGCTTCGAATTGACATGCTTGTTCTCCTTCAAGCTGGGGTTATCGTTCGTTCCCGTCCTGCGTTTTTTGTTTTGTTATGACTGATGTTTGCGCAAGCTCATTGGCGCCAGCTCTCCAAGCGCGGCTCAGATCCGTGCAAGCGAAGTGGTGCTCAGTTCCGTGATGACGATGTTGTGCCGGAGGGGCCGGCGTCATGACTGCCGATGGATCACTGCCAAGGCAGTAATCCGCTGGTCGGTCGGCTTTGCCGTGCTCTGAAATCCGCGAGCCATCAATGTCCCATGATCTCGGCTGCAGCTTTGGCAAATAACGCGACCGCCGAAGCCATTTTCATGAGATGAAATTATATATACCAACGTTTATGTCGCGCAACGGCTAATGCCATGTCGATTGTAGAATCTCGGGCCTGGACTTGGGTTATGTCGATTGGCCCCCAGTGTGGACCGGAAACAACCGTTGGGCCGCGACCTATATGCTCAAAAATAACCGTCCGATGCGGCCGTGGCTTCCTTCGGTATTTCGACGCCGTCGACGATGATCTTGTCGACCAGCTCGTGATGGAAGCATACAAGGCCCTTGATGCGTTCTGCTTCATGGACCGGCTAGGGATAGTACCAGACCAGGTTCTCGTGGCGCTTGGTGGCCGTCGTCACATGGTAGTAGTTGGAGATGCCCTTGCAAGGGCAGCGCGAGATGTAGCGGCTGGGCGCGAACATATCGAGCCGAGTGTCGGAGATCGGCAGGCAGTGGCGCACCGTATGGCCGGTCTCGAACAGGAACACGCCACGCCGAGAATCGGCGACCTGCTCGCCGTCGAGAATGACCTGCACCCCCCGCGAGGACGACAGGCAGTCGACCCGGCGTAACGGATCACGAGCGTGGACGAAGATCTCCTCGTGTGACCGGCCAGGCCGCACGAGAATCCATGGCGATACTCGTTATGCCGGCTCGGTCGCGAGCCCCTTCTGCAACCTCGCGAGCTCCGCATATGGGATGTGGCAGCGGATTGAATGACCAGGCTGCGCCTCGGCCAGCGGCGGCTCCTGCTGCTCGCAGATCGGGCCGATCTTGCGCGGGCAGCGTGTGTGGAAGACGCAGCCCGATGGCGGGTTGGTGGCGCTGGGAATTTCGCCGTCGAGACGAATGCGCGCGGTCTCGGTCTGGTCGAGTTTTGGCACGGCCGACAGCAGTGCTTCGGTATAGGGATGATGCGGTCCGGAGAAGACGTCTTCCGATGGTCCGATCTCCATGATGCGGCCGAGATAGAGCACTGCGATCTTGTCGGAGAGGTAACGCACGACGCCAAGATCGTGCGAGATGAAGATGTAGCTGACGTCTTCCTTTTGTTGCAGGTCGGCAAGCAGGTTGAGGATCGCCGCCTGCACGGAGACGTCAAGCGCCGAGGTCGGCTCGTCGCAGACGACGATGCGGGGATCACCGGCGAAGGCACGCGCAATGGCGACGCGCTGTTTCAGCCCGCCTGAGAGCTGCCGTGGCTTGACGGCCAGATGCCGTTCGGTGAGGCGTACCGAGCGGACGAGGTCGTCGAGGCGCGCCTGCTGCGCCTTGCCGGAGAGGCCGGCCAGCCGCCTCAATGCGCGGCCGAGGATGTGGCGGATCGAATGCGAGCGGTTGAGTGCCGAATCCGGGTTCTGGAAGACGATCTGCATCGCCTTGACCTGATCGTCGCCGCGGTTCTCCAGCTTCGGCGCCAGTGCCTTGCCCTCGAGTTCGATGGTGCCGCCATCATCGGGCGTCACAAGGCCAAGCAGCAGCCTGGCGAAAGTCGTCTTGCCGCTGCCGGATTCGCCGACCAGCCCCAGCGTCTCGCCGGGCCGCAGATCAAGTGAGACATCCTTGACGGCGCGCAAGGGATGGCCATGGCTGGCATAGGTCTTGTTCAGCCCCGCGACACGCAACACGGGCGTTGCTGCCACCTTTGGCGGCGTCGCCACCTCGCTCGGTGTCGCGTGGCAGCGATTGCGCCTTGTCGTGATGGAAGCAGCGTGACAAGCGCTTCCCGCGCTCGTCACTCAGATCATAGAGCGGCGGCAATTCGGTGCGGCAGCGGTCGTCGGCCAAGGCACAGCGGTCGGCGAAGGCGCAGCCCTTGATAGCCACACCAATGCCCGGCAGAAACCCCGGAATGGTGTCGAGGCGGCCCTGGTCCTTGCGCTGTCCGCCGCGCGGCAGGCAGCGCAGCAGCGCCACCGTATAGGGATGGCGCGGATCGTTGAACACGACATCCGTCGGCCCTTCCTCCACCAGCATGCCGGCGTAGAGCACGCCAACCCGGTCGCACATGTTGGAGACGACCGCGAGATTGTGGCTGATGAACAGGATCGACGCAGACAGTTCCTGCCTGAGCTGCGCGATGAGGTCGAGCACCTCGGCCTCCACCGTCGCATCAAGCCCGGTGGTCGGCTCGTCGAGGATCAGCATCGAGGGGTCGTTGGCCAACGCCATGGCAATCGCCACGCGCTGCTGCATGCCGCCCGAAAGCTGGTGCGGATAGCGCTGCATGACGCTCTTTGGATCGGAGATGCGCACGCGGTTCAGCATAGCGATCGCACGGTCCTCGGCGGCCTGACCATTTATGCCGCCAAGCTCGAAGATTTCGGTCAGCTGACGGCCGATGCGGATCGACGGGTTCAGTGCCTTGCCCGGATCCTGGTAGACCATCGAGACGCTTTCGGCGCGGGCGCGTCGCAAGGCCTCGCCGTCCAGTTTCATGACGTCCTTGCCGTCGAGCGAGATCGCGCCGCCGGTGATCGAGCCGTTTCTGGGCAGATAGCGCACGACGGTGAGCGCGACGGTGGATTTGCCGCAGCCGGATTCGCCGACCAGCCCATAGGCTTCGCCCTGGCCGATCGTGAGGCTGAGGTTGCGCAGCACCGCCCGATTGCGGCCGGCGACACGGTAGGCGACCGACAGATCGTTCAGTTCGAGCGCGTTTTGCGCCTTGGCGGGCTTAGTCATTGAGCGCTCCATGAACGCCGTCGGCAGCCAGGTTGACGCCGATCACCAGCGAGGCGATGGCGAGCGCATCGAACAGCACCGTCCACCAGAAGCCGCCGCCGATCATGCCGTAATTGTTGGAGATCGAGAGCCCCCAGTCAGGCGAGGGTGGCTGGATGCCGAACCCCATGAAGGAGAGCGTGGCGACCGCGAAGATGGCATAGCCGAGCCGCACGGTGGTTTCGACGAGGATCGGCGGAATGACGTTGGGCAGGATCTCGACGAACATCGTATGCACGGCACTCTCGTGCCGAAGTTGTGCCGCCGCGACATAGTCGAGCTCACGCTCGGCCAGCACCGCCGAGCGCACGGTGCGCGCGATGATCGGCGCGAAGCTCAGGCCAATGACGATGATGACCGTCGTCTTGGAGGTGCCGAGCGCCACGATGGCGAGCAGCGCGACGATGACCACCGGGATCGCCATGAAGGCTTCGAGGATGCGGCTGACGACATCGTCGACGATGCCGCGAAAATAGCCGGTGAGCAGGCCGAGTGCGGTGCCGGCCACCGTCGCCAGCAAGGTTGCCAGCGGGGCGACGGTCAGGATGTCGCGCGAGCCGACTATGACACGCGAAAAGACGTCGCGGCCGATCTGGTCCGTGCCGAACCAGTGTTCGGCCGAAGGCGGCGATAGCGCGTTGATGATGTCGTCTGCGAGCGGGTCGTAGGGGGCAAAGTGCTCGCCGAACAGCGCGCAGGCAACCCAGAACAGCACGATGGCGAAACCGACAAGGAAGGTGCCGGAGCGCAGCAGTGAAAACACCACCTCGGCCAGCGGGCCGTGCCGTCGCGTGTCGTCTTGTGGCGGAGAGGTGGTTGGCACGGCGCTCATTGTTCTGACCCCAGCCGGATACGCGGATTGAGCACGGAATAGAGGAAATCGGCGATCAATGTCGCCACCGCGTAGACGATGCCAATGGTGAGGATCCCCGATTCCAGCATCGGGAAATCCTTGCCGCGCGCGGCGGTGAAGATCAGCGAGCCGATGCCCTGGTAACGAAACAGCGTCTCGATGACGACGAGGCCGCCGATGAGATAGCCAGTCTGCGTGGCAATGACAGTGATGGTCGGCAGCAGCGCATTGCGCAGCACATGACGCCAGATCACGGTTCGCCAAGGCAGGCCCTTGAGCACCGCTGTTCGTGTGTAGTCGGAATCGAGCGCCTCGATCATGCCGGAGCGCGCCATCCGGGCGATGTAGCCGAACAGCACCAGGAACAGCGGCAGCGAAGGCAGGATGAGGTAGTAGAGCTGGGTGAAGAAGCCGGCATCGTGCGGCCATGCCGCTGATATCGGCAGCCAGCGCAGCCAGACGCCAAAAATCAGGATCAGGATGATGCCGGTGACGAATTCCGGCAACACCGTCACCGACAGGCCGCCGAGGCTGATGATGCGGTCGAGCGGCCGGTTGAGATTGAGCGCGGCAATGACGCCGCCGAGAATGCCGATCGGCACCACCAGGACGAAGGCGACCGCCGCCAGCTTCATCGAATTGCCCAGCGCGTCGATGACGAATGGTGCGACAGGCGAGCGGAAGATGTAGGACGTGCCCATGTCGCCCTGCACGAAGTTCCAGATCCAGCTCACATATTGAGTGAGCAGCGGACGATCGACGCCGAGCGTGTGATTGAGTGCGTCAACCGCGCGCTGGTCGGCAAACGGGCCCAGTATGGCGCGTCCGACATTGCCAGGCAGCACCTGGCCGCCCAGAAACACCATGATGCTGAGCAGGAACAACGTAACCAGCGACAGCGACACACGCCGTGCAAAGAAGGAGAGAATGGCTAAGACTCCTTGTGAAGCCAGCCCCCATGAGGGAGCTGGCTGTTAGAGGATTGGCTTTCCCTTTTCGCTCAGGCCTTCGATGCCTTGTCGAGGAACAACTGCGACATCGCCGTCGGCTGGATGCCTGCGACACCTTTCGCCGTCGCCGTCAGGTAGTCGTAGAAATAGCCGAAGATCACCGGCGTTTCCTCGAGCAGCAGGTTCTGGATCTTGCCTGCCGTCGCCTTCTGCGCCTCGAGATCGAGTGCCGCGATGTAGCTGGTCGCCAGCGTGTCGTAGTCCTTGTTCTTGAAGTGCGCCGCGTTCCAGGTGCCTTCGCTCTTCAGCGGTGCCGCCAGATAGACATTCGGCACGCCGCGGTGACCGTAGTCGGTGATGCCCATCACCGAATCCAGCCAGTTCGATTTGCCGAACACGGCATCTCCATAATAGGCGCTCTGGTCGAGGATGTTGAGGTCGAGCTCGATGCCGATTTCCTTGACCCAGTTCTGGATGAGCTGGGCGTATTCGGGGATTTCCAGATAGCGCTCGGTTGTCAGCGTCATCTTGAAGCCCTTGCCGGCGCCGGCTGCTTCCATGAGCTGCTTGGCCTGCGCGATATCCCGCTTGCGCTGCGGCACGCTCGCATCGGTCGAAGGATAGACCGCGGCGAACGGACTGTCATTGCCCGCTGTAGCCCGGCCCTTCATCAGTCCGGCGACCAGCTTGTCGCGGTCGAGGCTGAGCGCGATGGCGCGGCGCACCCGCGCATCCTTCAGCGGGCCGTCATCGCAGCGCAGATGCAACTGCTGGTGCGCTGAAGACTTCAGGCTGATGATATTGATGTTCGGATCGTTGAGCAGCGCCACGCCAGCCAGCACCGGCATCTGGTTGATAATGTCGACCTGCCCGCCCTGCAGCGCCAGGATCTGCGGCTGCATGTCGGCGAAGAAGGTGAATTCGGTGCGATCCGGCAGAGCCTTCGGTCCCCAATAGTCCTCGTTGCGAACGAAGGACGCGCCGACCTTTGGCGTGTATTT
The DNA here is from genome assembly GCF_020616515.1 of Mesorhizobium sp. PAMC28654. Classification (GTDB taxonomy): domain Bacteria; phylum Pseudomonadota; class Alphaproteobacteria; order Rhizobiales; family Rhizobiaceae; genus Mesorhizobium. The sequence continues at coordinate 2,308,482 of NZ_CP085135.1, read as the reverse complement.
CTCGATCTTGAACGGTCCGGTGCCGTCGAAGCTCTTCTCGTAATCGCCCTTGTAGCTCGCCGGGATGATGACGGCGTTGTAGTTGTCCGACGACAGCATGTAGGGGAAGTTGCCGTTCGGCGCGTCGAGGTGGAATTCCACCGTGTAGTCGTCCACCTTCTTGCTGGCGCCCTTCGACAGGATGCCGGTGAACACCGACAGCGCGTTGGATGAGTTCGCCGGATCGGCGAGGCGGTCGATGCTGGCCACCACGTCCTCGGCCTTCATTTCGCCGCCGCTGTGGAATTTGACGCCCTTGCGCAGCTTGAAGGTCCACACGGTGCCATTGTCGTTCGGCTTCCAGCTCTCGGCGAGCGCCGGCTGCAGCACGAGGTCGGGGCCGTCGACGCAAAGGAACTCGGCGACCTGCTGCATGACAAGCAGGCCACCGGCATCGGCGATGGTTACCGGATCGATCGCTGCGGCAGGCACGCTGCTGGCGACGCGGATCGTGGCGCCGGGGGCACCCTGGGCGCGGGCGAGTGACGGCATGCCACCAAGGCCGGCGGCCGTGGTGATGCCGCCCAGAAGCGGCAGTGACAGGCCGAGCAGGCTGCCGTGACGGATGAAGTCGCGGCGGCTGACGCGACCGTCAACAAGGCCGTCGATCAGGTGGTTTTCGTGCGGCGTGCGGCTGCGGCGGATGAAGTCGAGAATGCGGTAGTCTTTGCTCATGGGTTTAACCCTTTCCCCTGTTTTTGTGGTTGACGAATTCCGTGGATGTTCTCCGTATCCCGGTCGCCAATTCGGTTTGTCGACCAGGACTGTAGCATGCGGTTTTGCCCGGTCCATCAGTCCTTGGACTGGATGTGTCGGATTCTTGGCTGCATCGCTTTTACCTGTCCGTGTCCGACCTTCCCGACCGAAGTCGTGGTGGTTGGCTTCTCGTCTCTTGGCCGCGCGTCATCATCTAGTTCAGCGGCAAACGGCGATAAGTCCCGGGCTTTGCCGGGTCATGATACTTGTTGCACGGTCCTTTCTCGGTAAAGTCTCTGTGACAGGCCGCGAGGTTTTCCCGCGACAACGTGACGCCGAGGCCGGGGCCTTCCGGCACCCTCACGACATTGTTCCTAGGCGAGAACGGCCCTTCCTCGGTGACGTCCATCGGCAGCATTCGAAACAGCGACTGGTTCGGCTCCCTGATCCAACCCAGTGCCGCGCACAGATGCAGGTAGGCGGCGCTGCCGATGCCGCTGTCGCCGCTGTAGCACCAGAAATCGATGCCGGCGTGCTCGCAGGCACCGACGAAACGTAGCATGCGCCCGATGCCGCCATGCGCGGTCGGGTTGCCGACGAACGCGTCAGGCACCTTGGTTTCCATGGCGCGGGCAATGTCGATGTTGTGGGTCGAAAACGGGATCGAGCAGTGGCGGCGCAGTTCGCGCATCTCCTCGATGGTCGCCACCGGGTCCTCCCAGTTGCGCACGCCAAGGTCTTCCAGCGGCCGCGCCAGCCGCCGCGCGGTGCTGAGCGAATAGGCCTGGTTGGAATCGATCCGGATCATCGCATCGTCGCCGAGTTTTTCGCGGATCAACTCGACCATTTTCAGCGAAATCCTGGGGTCTTCGGTCGAAAATTTGCCTTCGAAGAAGGTCGTGCCGTGTGTCTCGTGCATTTCGACGCAATAGTCGGCGACTTCTTCCGGCGTGGTTTCGCCCTTGACCTTCGGCCCGTCGCCGCGCAGCGAAAAATAGTCGGTGAACGGAATTTCCTTGCGCACGGCGCCGCCGAGCAACTGGTAGAGCGGCTGGTTCCACGCCTTGCCGCGCAGGTCCCAGAGAGCCATCTCGATGGCGCCGAAGGCCATGATGCGCGTGCGGTCGTTGATCGATTGCACGCCGGTCCAATAGGGCAGGCAGACATTCTCGGCGCCGGCGATGTCGAAGGCGTCGCGGCCGACCAGGCGTTGGGCGAGAACATCGTTGATGATCGCGGCCGCCGCCCATGTCGGCGCCTCACCGAGACCGATCAAGCCATCCTCGGTCTCGACCTCGACGATGGTCGGTGAAAATCCGTCGAGTTCGCCGAACACCCACGCATAGGGTGCTTCAAGCCGCAGGTTGATCGGCGTGGCGGTGATGCTGCGTATCTTCATCTCAGCCACCGATCTCGAAGAAGGGGGCGCCAAGCAAATCGGGAAGGACGTCGATGCCGAGGCCCGGTCCATCCGGAATGCCCATGCGGCTGCCGGTGACCGGCGGCATGTTCGATGCCGTGCGCACCGTCACCCATTCATGGAAGGCAATGGCGTGCAGCCGGCGCTCCTCCGGCGTCGACAGCGACAGATGCGCCATGGCGGCGGTGTCGATCTCGGCGCCGCCCGTATCCTCGACCGTGATCATGAAGCCGAGGTCGACGGCGACATCGCGGATCAGCCGTGTCTTCGTCACGCCGCCGAGCCGCGAGATCTTCAGCGTCAGCCCGTCGGCCGCGCCCTTGCGATGAATCTCCAGCATATCGTCCAGCGACTGGACGGATTCGTCGAGCACCATCGGCTTGTCGAGCGAACGACGCACCGACATGTTTTCGTCGATCGTCGTGCAGGGCTGCTCAAACGTATAGTCGATGGCCCGCGTCGCATCGGCGAACTGGCGCGCCTGATAGGCTGTCCAGCCGGCATTGGCGTCGCAGAAGATCACGGTGCCCTTGGGCACAGACGCGGCGACCGCCGTCACACGTTCGATGTCGTCATTGACATTGCCGCCGACCTTGACCTGCAGGCGGTGGAAACCGTCGGTGACGATCCGCTTCGCCAGCGCGGCCATGGCGTCGACGCTGCCATGCGTGACGACCTTGTAGAGCTCTGCCGTGTCGCTTTCCCTGCCGCCAAGCATGGTGACCAGCGGCACGTCGGCGGCGCGTGCGGCAAGATCCCAGCAGGCCATGTCGAGCGCCGACTTGATGTAGGGATGGCCCTTGAACACCGTGTCCATCAGCCGGCCGATGCTGGCCAGTCCGCGCGGATCGTGGCCGATGAGATGCGGCGCGATTTCCACCACACCGGCGCGGACGCCGGCGGGAAAAGCCGCCGAGTAGAAATTGCCGAGCGGCGCCATCTCACCCCAGCCGGTCACACCGCTATTCGACGTTATGGCGACGATCACGGCGTCGAAGCAGTCGGCGACACGCCCCTTGGACATCCGGTAGGGTCCGTCCACGAAGGGTTGCACGACATGATAGGCTTTTATGGTTTCGATCTGCACGTTGGTTTTCCGTTGTCTGGAATGGTCTGAATTCTGGATATTGCCTTGATGTCTGCTGCCGGCGGTTAGGTGCCTCTCTGCCGGTTGCGCGTTGACGCCGCACGATCGGCCTTGCCGCCCTCGGACGTCCGCTGTTCAAGGCCGCGCGCATAGGCGAGCAGTTCTTCGTAATCGAGTTCGATATGTGCGCGTGCGTGGCGCTGGGCGGCGCGCATGTCGTCGCCTTTCAGCAGCCGCACATACTGCTCGTGCACGTCTTCGGCAGGGACCGGCTCATTGCGCGCTCGCTGATGCAGCGCGAAATACATCTGCAGCCGGGTGGTCAGGCGTTGCCAAGTCTCCAGCAGCACCGAATTGTCGGCCCATTCATGGATCAGGCCGTGCAATTGCAGCGCTGTTTCGATCTGGCGGGTGGTGTCGAGGTCGCGCGTCGCCTGCTTCACGGCCTCATGCCGTCGATCGACCTCATCGAGAAAACGCTGGTCGCGAAGCGGCCAGGTAAGCTCGATGGCGAACTCGTCGAGCACTTTGTTGAGCGAATAGGCATCAGCGATATCCTTCGCCGTCACGCCGATGACGAAGGTGCCGGCATAGGGAATGCTGGTGAGGATGCCTTCCTGCACCAGTTCGCGCATCGCCTCGCGCAAGGGCGCGCGGCTGACCCGCATCTGCTCGGAAATCCTGAGTTCGTTGAGCTTCTGTCCTGGCTCCAACTGCCCGGTCAGGATCGCGCGCCGCAGCAGCGCCACAATCTCGGCGCGTCGCGTCGTGTCAGCAATCGGACTGAAATCCGCCTTTGCCATCGGGCCACTCCAAAGGGAACCGAAAGCAAGACAAGCAGATTGTCGACAATCTAACAAGACCCTTCTTAGAGATTCTCGCTTTCTATCGCTCGACGTGACGTGTTTCAGTCGACCAAACTCGCCCAACGGTCGCGCCGAGCGTCACGCCGCTCGGCCGTAGAAGCCGACCCGTTCCTCGGCGCTGAACATCACACCGGGCTTCTCGTAGTAGGAAAACACCGCGATCATGCGCTCGCGCTCGCCCTCGACGGTGGTGACGCGGTGCGCGGTGTTCTTGCCGCGGAAGACGTTCAACGTGCCCGGCTTCATCCGGTGTATCTTGGCCTCGGGGTCACGCCCTTCCAGCAATTTGGCGACACCATCATAGTTGGGATTGTCGTCCGACCTGAGGTCCGTCCGGTACTCAAGATCGCCACCGCGCTCTGACCGCTGCAGCAGCAGGGTGGTGGTGAATTCAGAGCGATCGAAATGCCAGTTCAGCGCTTCGCCGGCGCGATAGGCCATCACATTGGTGCGTGCCAGCGGGTCTTGCATGACGTGAAGCTTTGTCTTCCCCATCGCCGCCGCCAGGAAGCGCAGCAATGGTTCGTATTCATAGATGGCGAGCACGACGCTGGCGGGAATCTGGTCGGCGCACACCGTGTGGCTGATCGTCTCGACCTTGCGCAACGCCGGGTGATCAGGCGCAAGCTCCGGGATATCAGGCTTGAAGTAGATGTTGTGCAGGCGCTTGTGGACGTGCGATCGCGTGGCCATGACGGGCTGGATTTCCCGCACCGCTTTTTCAGCAATGCCGGGCAGCAGGAACTCCTCGAGATTGAACATGCCGTCGGCTTCGAGCGCGGCAATGGAACTGTCAACGAGGCTCTTCCATTCAGCGCTGCCTTCGCGGTCGAGCGGGTAGCGGTCGAGATCGATAATGTCTTTCATCGTCGTAAGCTCCAAGGTTTCGAGCATATGAGACGGCAAAAAAATCTTTCTCTCAACGCGGAAAATTATTAGGATTGCGAAAGAAAATCTTTTGGATCTCCGAATGGACCGGCTTCCGCCGCTGAATGCGATCAAGACCTTCGAGGTCGCGGCTCGCACTGGCAGCTTCACGCTAGCCGCCACGGAACTCGGCGTTTCGTCGGCCGCGGTCAGCCAGCAGATACGCAATCTCGAAACCTGGTTCGACAAGCAACTCTTCGTTCGCAACGGCAATCGCATAACGCTGACGGACGCCGGCCACGCGATCTACCCGCAGGCAGCGCGGGCGCTGGGCGATATCGCGGCGATCGGCCGGCGCATGCTGGAAGGCGGCTTGCGGACGCGTCTCGTCGTCAGCGTGCCGTTCTCACTGGCCGAATTGTGGCTCGCGCCGAGACTGACTGTTCTCCTAGACACCTTTCCGCATATGGCGATCGACGTCCGCGTCGAGGACGACCCTGTCGATCTGGCGCGGCAGGGCGTCGACCTTCGCATCAGCTATGGCGACTACCATTATCCTGGGCTGCGGATGGTCCGGCTCGTCCATGACGACGTGCTGCCGGTCTGCTCGCCGGAATTCTGGCATAGGCACGGCAACGGTGCCGACCTTGCCGATGTGCATGAGAGCATGTTCATCCACACCAATTGGGGGCCGAATTATGCCTCGCATCCGACATGGGCGGACTGGTTCTCGGCATCGGGAGGCAATCGCTCTCCCGATCCCTCGCACGGACGGCGCGTAGGTCTGTCCAGCCTGGCGATTGCCTCGGCGCGGCTTGGTCTGGGCATTGCACTTGGCCAGCGGGTGATGGCGCGCGCCGATCTCGAAGCGGGCCGCCTGGTAGCACTTTCGCCGGTGTCGGTGCGTCTCGGCCACCCCTATTGCGCCTTCATCCCTCCGGCCAAGGCCGATCGCGCGGATGTGGTAGGCCTGGTCGAACTGCTCGCAAAAACGGCGCCCCCGACCTGACAGGTCAAGGGCGCCGCCTCTTAAGCCGAGCCTGCGGCGGAGGTCAGGTGGCCGGCTTTTGGGGGAGTGGCGAGACCGGCATTCCCGGTCCGATCTTCTGCAGATTGCCCGTGATCACCTGGTCGCCTTCGGAGACGCCGCTCAGGATGGCCACCTGGTCGCCATTCGTAGGCCCGAGCGAAACCATGCGTTGGTCGACCGTGTTGCCCTTGCCCAGGATATAGAGATATTTTCCAAGCTGGCTCGAGCCCAGCGCCGTCTGCGGCACCATCAGGGCGTCAGGCTGCTGCCTGATGTGCAAGCGCACACGGACATATTGCCCCGGCAGCAGCGTGAACTTGCCGTTGCCGATCGTCGCCCGCGCGGTGATCGTGCCCGTCGAGTGGTCGACCGTATTGTCGATGAAGGTGAGCTGGCCTTTCTGGGTCGGTTCCGTTTCACCGGGGAGCAGCACATCAACGTCGATCGGTCCCGCCGCCTTGGCTTGCTCTATCTGCGCCAGATCCGTCTCGCTCGGATTGAAGGTGACGTAGATGGGGTCGAGCTGCACAAGCGTGTTGAGGACAGTGCCGGCGACACTGACCAGTGTCCCCACGGAGGCCTGGTTGCGGCCGATGCGCCCGGTGAAGGGCGCACGGATTTCGGCGTAGCTCAGATTGAGCTCGGCGGTCTGCACGGCGGCCTGGTTGACCGCCAGTGACGCCTCTGCCTCGCGCAAGGTGCTGGTGCGCTGATCGAACACATCCTTGGCGATGTATCCGCTCTTGGCCAGTTCGGTGCCGCGGCCAAGGTTGGATCGGGCATAGTCGAGCGTCGCCGCGTCGCGCTGCACCTGTGCCTTCGCCTGGTCGAGAGCGGCCTGATAGTCCTGCGGCGCAATCCTGTAGAGAAGATCGCCTTGGCGGACGTCACTGCCGTCGTCGGCACTCTGCTCCTGGAGATAGCCTGGCACACGCGCCTGCAGCGTGATGCTGCGGATAGGCTCGGTGCGCGCGGCATAGTCGAGATAGATCGGGATCGTCTTCTTGACGACGTTCACCACCGGCACCGGCATGACGAAGGCCGCCGGTGCCGGTGCGGCACCTGCAGTGCCCGCGTTCAGGCTGACATTGCCCATGTCGAGCAGGTGGACGCTGGCCACCGAGATCGCCCCCAGTGCCACGGCCGTTCCCAACGCGATTTTCCATTTACGCATGATCAGTCTCCAATCCTATTCAGCCGCTTCCGCCAGGGGAGGCAGGGCGGGTACGGCAGTTGGTTCAGTGTGATGCGAGGCGGGCTCGTCGCCGCCACGGCGTTCGCGCAGCTGTTCGATCACCGCGTAGAAGACGGGCACGAACACCAGCGACAGGATGGTCGCGGCGACCATGCCGCCAAACACGGTGGTGCCGATTGACTGCCGGCTTGCCGCGCCGGCGCCGGTCGCGAACATCAGCGGCAGCACGCCGAGGATGAAGGCGAAGGCCGTCATCAGGATGGGCCGCAACCGCAGTCTCGCCGCTTCCATCGAGGCCTCGACGATGCTGAGGCCTTCCTCGCGTCGCCGCCTGGCGAACTCGACGATCAGGATCGCGTTCTTGGCCGCCAGCCCAATCAGCATGACGAAGCCGATCTGCGAATAGACGTCGATCTGCATGCCGCGTATCCACAGCGCCACGAACGCGCCGAACAAGGCGAGCGGCACCGCCAGCAGCACCATGAACGGCATCGCCCAGCTTTCATATTGCGCCGCCAGGATCAGGAAGACGAAGACGATGGCGAGGCCGAAGACGACGGACGCAATCGATCCTGCCTTGAGCTCCTGATAGGTGATGCCGGTCCATTCGAAACCGAAATCCCTAGGCAGTGCCGTGGCAGCCGCCCGTTCCATGGCGGCGACTGCCTGGCCCGAGGAGAAGCCCGGTGCGGCGCCGCCATTGATCGTGGCCGAGGCATTGTTGTTGTAGTGCGGCACGGTTTCCGGACCGACGAAGGGCACGAGCTTGCCCAGCGTGCTGAGCGGCACCATGCCGCCGGAGGCGTTGCGCACATAGAGCCGCGAAATGTCGGCCGCGCCCGCGCGTGCATCCTTGTCGGCCTGGATGGTCACCCGGAAGGTGCGGCCGAACAGGTTGAAGTCGTTCACATAAAGCGAGCCAAGATAGATCTGCAGCGTGTTGAAGACATCCGGCAGGTTGAGGCCGAGCAGCTTGGCCTTGCTGCGGTCGAGATCGTAGTTGAACTGCGGCGTCGAGGTCGAGAACGGCGAGAACAGTTGCTGCGGATTGATTTCCGGCTGCTTGCGGGCCTCTGCGATCACCGCTTGCGTCGCGTCGTTGAGCGCCGAACTGCCGCGACCGGTGAGATCCTCGACGACGAACTCGAAGCCGCCCGTAGTGCCGATACCCGGGATCGAGGGCGGATCGAAGCTGAGCGCGAAGGCTTCCGGGATCTGCATCAGCTTGCCGCGCACGTCCGCGACGAGCTTTGACGCGCTCTGGTCGGGGCCGCGTTCTTCCCATGGCTTCAGGATGGCGAACTCGACAGCCGAGTTCGACTGCGCCGCACTGTGGACTTGCCCCGAAAAAGTGGAGAGTTTCCTTCTGATGAAAGGCGACCTCGATGACGAAACAGAGACAGTTTACGGATGCGTTCAAGGCGGAGGCGGTTGGCCTTGTGCGAACGAGCGGTCGGACGAAGCGGCAGATCGCGGAGGATCTTGGTGTTGGTTTCTCGACGCTGACGCGATGGATGGGTCGGCAGCTGGATCGTGAGATGGGCGATCCTGGGCGTCCGCCTGATGCTGATGTCGCCGCTGAATTGAAACGGCTGCGGCGGGAGAATGAAATCCTTCGGCAGGAGCGGGATATCTTGAAACGGGCGACGGCTTTTTTCGTCAAGGAGGGAAGTCGGTGAGGTTCGCGCTCATCGACCAGGCGAAGAAGGATTTCCCTGTGGACCGTTTGTGCGCGACGCTGGGTGTCAGCCCGAGCGGCTACTTTGCCTGGGGGCGCCGGCCGGCGTGCCGCCGGCAGCGCGACGACATGATAATGCTGGCGCATGTGCGATCGTCGTTCGCGCTGTCGAACGGAACCTATGGTAGCCCGCGCATGACGCGGGAACTGCAAGACAATGGCTTTGCCATTGGCCGGCGACGAACGGCGCGTCTGATGCGGGAGAATGGCCTCCAGGCAAGACAGAAGCGGCGGTTCAAGCGCACGACGGACAGCGAACACGCCTTTCCGGTTGCCCCCAATGTCATCGACCAGGATTTTGCCGCCACTGGTCCCAACCAGAAATGGGGTGCCGACATCTCCTACATCTGGACGCGGGAGGGCTGGTTGTACCTTGCTGTCGTCATCGATCTGTTTGCCCGCAAGGTCGTTGGCTGGGCTGCTGGCAACCGGCTACACCGCAGCCTGGCTCTGGCAGCGCTCAACAAGGCGTTCGTCATGCGGCAGCCGGAACCCGGCCTCATTCACCACTCCGACCGCGGCAGCCAATATTGTTCTATCGACTACCAAGCCGAATTGCGTGCCGCCGGCGTCATCATCTCAATGTCAGGCAAGGGCAATTGCTTTGATAACGCCATGGTCGAAACATTCTTCAAGACGCTGAAAACTGAACTGATCTGGCGCACCTCTTTCCTTACCCGCGCCGATGCCCAAGCCGCCATTGCCCGATATATCGACGGCTTCTACAATCCCATCCGGCGGCATTCCGCGCTCGACTACATCAGCCCGATGCAGTTCGAGCGAAACGCCGCCGAATGAGCAACCCGCTCTCCACTTTACCGAAGCAAGTCCACTGGTCAGGAAGTTCAGGCCGCTGATCGAGCCGACAATGTCGACGCCGGGCGTCGCCTGCAGGATGTCGCGCGCTTTCTTGGCAACCGCATCGGTGCGCTCAAGGGAAGCGCCATCGGGCAACTGGATGACGACGAAGAAATAACCCTGGTCCTCGACCGGAAGGAAGGTCGAGGGCAGGCGCTGCCAGACGAAGTATGTGGCGACAAGGCCGGCCGCGAACAGGCCGAGCATGATCCAGCGCAGGCGGATGAGGATGCGCACGCCGTGGGCGTAGGCATGCGACATCCGGTCAAAGCCGGTGTTGAACCAGCGGAACAGCACGAACTGCGTAGCCGGACGATGGCGCAGGAAGGCCGCGCTCAGCGCTGGGCTCAGCGTCAGGGAGTTGAAGGCGGAAATGCCGACGGAGATCGCGACGGTTAGTGCGAACTGGTTATAGAGCTTGCCGGAGACGCCGGGAATGAAGGCGACCGGTATGAACACGGCCATCAGCACCGCGGTCGTGGCGATGATCGGGCCGGTGACCTCGGCCATCGCGGCCTTTGTCGCTGCCAGCGGTTTGAGCCCGGCCTCCAGCTGCCGCTCGACATTCTCGACCACGACAATCGCATCGTCGACGACGAGGCCGATCGCCAGCACCATGCCGAGCAGGCTCAGCATATTCAGCGAAAAGCCGAGCATTTCCATGACGACAAGCGTCGCCACAAGCGACACCGGAATAGCGATGGTGGGGATGATCGTCGTGCGCCAGCTCTGCAGGAAGATGAACACGACGGCGACGACCAGCACCAGCGCTTCGCCAAGTGTGATCAGCACGTCATGCATCGACGCCGACACGAAGCGCGTCGTGTCGTAGTGCATCGCGTAGGAAACGCCCTTGGGGAAACGGGTCGACAGTTCCTGCATCTTGTCCTTGACGCGCTGCTGCAGATCGAGCGCGTTGGAACCGGGCATCTGATAGACCGCGAGCACCACGGTCGGGTCCTTGCCGAAGAAGGCCGACGACGAATATTGCAAGGCGCCAAGCTCGATGCGGGCAACGTCGCGCAGCCGCACCAGCGAGCCCGATGAGGCGTTGGCACGCAAGACGATGTCACCGAACTCCTTGGGATCGCTCAAACGACCGACGGCGCTGACCTGCATTTCGAAGGCGGTGCCGGCCGGCGCCGGAGACTGGCCGATCTTGCCGGCCGCAACCTGCACGTTCTGTTCGGCGATGGCGTTCTGCACGTCGACGGCGGTGATGCCGAGATTGGCGAGTTTGTCGGGGTCGAGCCAGACGCGCATTGAATAGCGCCGCTCGCCAAAGATCTGCACGTCGCCAACGCCGGGCAGGCGCTTCAGCGGATCGACGACCTGCAGATAGGCAAGGTTCGAGAGCGCGACCGGATCGACCGAACCGTCGGGCGACGTGAGGTTGACGATCAGGACGAAGTTCGGGTTCTGTTTCTTGATCGTCACGCCGCCCTGGTTGACGATCGCCGGAAGCGAGGACGCCGCCTGCGAGACGCGGTTCTGGACGTCGACCGCCGCCGTGCTCAGGGGATAGCCGACATCGAAGGTGATGGTGATCGTCGAGGAGCCGTCATTGGAACTCGTCGACGACATGTAGGTCATGCCCTGGACGCCGTTGATCTGCTGCTCGAGTGGCGTGGTGACCGTATCCGCGACCACTTGCGCGCTGGCGCCAGGGTATTGGGCGCTGACCACGACCTGGGGCGGCGTGATGTCGGGAAACTGCGAGACGGGCAGCAGGAAATAACAAATCGTCCCGGCGAGCACCATGATGATGGCGATCGCCGAGGCGAAAATCGGACGATGGATGAAGAAGTTTACCACGACACGCACGCCTCGCCGGCTGCCCTGCTGGCCTTGCCGAATGCACTGGCAACCCAGGAGAGGCGTTGGCCTCGCCCTTCATAGGCATCGTCCAGCGAACGGAAAAACGGCACATCGTTGCGTGCGTCTTGCGCATCGGCGCTGTGCACGTCTTGCGCATTGGCAAGCGAACGCAACATCTTCTCGAGGGCGCGCGGGTCGACGCCGTCGGCTTTCATGACCAGCCGGATCATCGGATCCCGGACGGCTTCATCTATGGTAAGATCGCGGCGCTGTGGCATTGGCCGGCTCCTTGTCTGTCGATTCGCAGCCCATGCTCGCGAACCGTCATCTCTTCACCGGCCGAGGCCGCATGATCTGCAATCTTTCGCCCGTCTCGATCTGGCAGGACCAGTTCACGGTCTTGTTATTGACGAAGGGCAACATAGGTGTTACCAGTAAGTAACATTCGTGACGTTACAGACCGGTAACACCCTAGTCAAGAGGCGTACCGGGGGATTTTTGGAAAACCAAGGAGGTTTTGATGGAAGACGGCACTGTGGAACGCGCTCGCCCCCGGGACAGGATCCTGGAGACGGCGCGGGACATGTTTCACAAGCATGGCATCAAGGGCGTCGGCATCGACGCGATCACTGAGGCCGCCGGCACCAACAAGATGACGCTCTATCGTCATTTCGATTCCAAGGACGATCTCATTATCCAGTGCCTGCGCGCCACCGCCTGCAAGGCCAGTGCGGTATGGGAGCAATTCGAAGCCCAGCACCCCGGCGACAAGCCGGCGCAATTGCATGCCTGGGTTCGCATGGTCGCCGATTGCCTGACGGCTGACGGCCGTGGCTGCGACATGGCCAACGCTGCTATCGAGTTGACCGACACGGATCATCCAGCCAGACGTGTGATCAAGGAACTCAAGGAGGCGCAGCGTGATCGCCTGGTAACGCTGTGCCGGGATGCCGGCATCGGCCAGGCCGAACTGCTTGCCGATACGCTGTCGCTTCTGCTTGAAGGCGCCCGTGTCAGTGTTCAAAGCGTCGGGACGGAAGGTCCCAGCGCCCAGTTTGTCCGCATGGCGGAAGGTCTCATTGCGTCGTTCAGGGGCGCCACGGCAAGTTAACGCTCAACGTCAAGGCGAGTTTGTCTGGGGCGTGGCTACCGGCCTCGCGCCACAGCGCTGCCGCAGGCTGCATCTCAACATTTGTAATTTGCCGGAATGAAAAAAGCCCGCTGCCGGGAGGAGGTGGCAGCGGGCTCGATTTCGAATGTGACGCGGGAGGAGGTGCGCCCCATTCAGCGTTGGCATCGCATCTGGGAGGAGTAGATGGCCAACACGGTCAAACTACCCATTGCCCAATGATTCGGCAATCGCGGATGTTGCATGGCTGCTGTGCAGATTTGCCGGATCACCTAAGGGAATGGTCGTCAGGCCGCGTGTGAAATGAGATGCCGGCTAGCTCAAAAGTCGACCAATGGTCGCGAGCCTCGATATCACTGCACCGGGACATTCTCCTTCAAGATCAGGCGTGGCTCAATGAATTTCCTGGTCAGGTACGGCGCCGAAGACGCAATTGAGCCCAACAGGCGGATGACCGACTGTTCGGCGATCAGCCGCGCGTTCTGGTCGATGACGACATCGAGCAGGTCGTCAACAAGGTAGCCACGCGTTTCCCTGGTCAGATCGTGGCAGATGAAAACAGGCTTCCTCTGTGGCCTCGCTTCCCGAAGCGCCTTTGCCACGCCGGAACGTCCGGCGCCAACGCAGTAGATGCCAAGCAGTTCCGGTTCATTGTGCAGCGCCTTCATGGTCGCGGTGTAGCTGATTTCCGGCTCGTCGTTGATCTCGACGGCGCTGGTTACCGTCAGTTGCGGGAACTCCTCGCTGAGCACGGAGCGGAAGCCCATTTCGCGCTCCTCGTGGCCGCGATAGGAGCGTGATCCGACGACCATTGCCAGATGCCCGGAGCGGCCACCGAGGAAGCGCCCCATCATGAGGGCAGCCGTGCGGCCGGCAACGCGGTTATCAATGCCGACATAGGCGGAGCGAGGCGCGGCGGGCACGTCGGATATCATCGTCACCAGACGAATGCCGGCTTCGACGATCTCGCGCAGGATGTTGCGCGTTCGCGGATGATCGACCGCGATGACACCGACGCCATTGGCGCGCAATGACAGGTTCTCGACGGCGGCCTGCAGCGCGCTCGGTGAAATGCCGGCGAGATTGTGGATGCGGCAGGAGGCGACAAGAGGCAGGCGCGCCGCATAGTCCTCGATATGACCAGCCAGATCCATCATGAAGGCATTGCTGCCGATGGGCAGGAAGAATTCGAGATGGGCGGGTCGAGAGGGCAGCGTCACCTGATCCGCGACCGGCAGATAACCGAGTTGCTTGGCGGCCTCCATCACGCGCTGCCGGTTGGCGGCACTGGCGCCCGGCCGGTTGTTGAGCACGCGATCGACCGTGGCGGTCGAAAGACCGCAGTTCCTGGCGATGTCCGAGACGGTGGCTTTCATGGGTCTTCAGCCTGTCGGCTGCGTGCCTTCGACTACCGCGTCGTGAATTTCCTTGTCGGACATGCCGGTGATGATCCGTTCAACTTCGGCGACGCTGGTCTTCTTCGGGTCGATATCATCGGCGACCACCTTGCCCCGACGCATGACGACGATGCGGTCGACCACCTGGAAGACATGGTGGATATTGTGCGCGATGAAGATGCAGGAATGGCCGGAATCGCGGGCGTTGCGCACGAAACTCAGCACGCCTTGCGTCTCGGCGACGCCGAGATTGTTGGTCGGCTCGTCAAGAATGATGAGGTCGCTGTCGAAATGCATGGCGCGCGCGATCGCCACGGCCTGCCGCTCGCCGCCCGAGAGCGAGCCGATCGGCGTCGTCGGCGGGATATTCTTGGAGATGCCGACCTGCTTGAGCAGGTCGCGGGCCACCATGTTCATCGTCTCCTGGTCCATGCGGTTCAGGAAGCGCGGTGGTTTGATCGGCTCGCGCCCGAGGAACAAATTGCGGGCGATCGACAATTGCGTCACCAGCGCCGAGTCCTGGTAGATGGTCTCGATGCCGTGGGCAATGGCGTCGCTGGTGCTGCGCAGGTTCACTTTCTTGCCGCGAATGAAGATATCGCCGCTGGTCAGCGGCACGGCGCCCGACAAGACCTTGATCAGCGTCGACTTGCCGGCACCGTTGTCGCCGAGCAGGCCGACAATCTCCCTCTCGTTGACATGGAAATTGGCATCCTCAAGCGCCTGCACGCGCCCATAGGACTTGCGGATGTTCGTCATGCGGATGAGTGGCTCGGCCATGGTTCAAGTCCCTGCCTGATGCCGGCGTTCCAGCCATGAGTGGAGCGCCATCATGCCAAGGATGATGGCGCCGATGAAGATGTTGTAGGCAAGGCCCGGCACGCCGATCAGCACGATGCCGTTGCGCATCACGCGCAGGATCAGGATGCCGAGCACGGTGCCGATAATCGTGCCGCGTCCGCCGGTCAGCGCGGTGCCGCCGATCACCACCATGGCGATGACTTCCAGTTCGTAGCCAGTGCCGCTGTTGGGGTTGGCCGCCGAGGTGCGCAGCGAGGAGATGACGCCGGCTAGCGAGGCCATGACCGACGACAGGATGAACAGGCCGATCTTGACGCCGTTGACGTTGACGCCGCGCGCCCGTGCCGCGCTGGGGTTGCCGCCGGCCGCCTGGATCCAGTTGCCGATACGGCTCTGCGTCAGCACGTAACCAAGCGCGATCGCCGCGGCGATGAACCAGAACAGCGACATGTAGATACGGAATGGCCCGATGAAGAAATCGCCGACCAGTATCTCGGCGAGCCAGCTGCCTTCGGCGCTCCAGGTACGTTGCGGAAAACCGTCGGTCACGAACAGGGCGGTCCCGCGTACGACCAGCAGCATACCGAGCGTCACCAGGAAGGAGGGGATTTTCAACTGCGTCACGAACCAGCCATTGACCAGTCCGATGAAGGCGGCGACCAGCAAGGCGACGAAGAAGCCTACCTCAAGCGAGGTGAGGCCGCTGTTGAACAGCGTCCACATGAGCACCGGCGAGAAGCCGAACAGCGAGCCGACCGACAGGTCGAATTCGCCCGATGTCATCAGCAGCGTCATGGCCAGCGCGATCAGGCCGAGCTCGACGGTGAAGGCCAGCGTGTTTGAGATGTTCTGCGGCGACAGGAAGTCGTGATTGAAGCTCCAGAACACGGTGATCTCGACGACGAGGAGCACGAAAGGCCCGAATTCAGGCCGCGCGATCAGGCGTTGGATAAGCGAATGATTTTCCACGTTGGACCCGCGACATGGTTGGGATTGGCCGGCAGCTCAAGGCACGAGCGGTCCGAGGCGGAAAGGCAATGTCTGGCGCCGCGCATCCGGAAGGACGCGCGGCGCTGTAGGCTTCGAGTCTTACTTGCCCGACAGGATCTTGTCGTAGACCGCAGCGGTGTCTTTTTCGTAGAGCGCGCCGGTGATCACGTTGAAGCCCGGAGGAATGCCTGATGCTGCCATGTTGGCCAGCGAAAGCGCGACATAGCTGGTCGCCTGCGGGTCCTGCCACTGCCCGGCATTGACGTAGCCGTTCAGCACTTCCTGCGTTGTGTCGAGCGAGTTGCCCCAGCCGACGACCGGGATTTCGCCTGGCTTGATGCCGACCTGGTCGAACACGCGCTTGATCGAACCGGTGACCAGGTCGCCGAGGCCGATGATCGCCTTGACCTTGGCCTTGTTGGCGGTGAGGTAGTCGACCATGCGGTTGATGACTTCTGCCTGGTCGAGCGTCGCTTCGGTGACTTCATAGGTGATGCCCAGCGGGCCGAAGACGCTCTTGATGCCTTCCTCTTCCTGAACGCCA
Organism: Mesorhizobium sp. PAMC28654; assembly: GCF_020616515.1. Lineage (GTDB taxonomy): Bacteria > Pseudomonadota > Alphaproteobacteria > Rhizobiales > Rhizobiaceae > Mesorhizobium. The sequence goes on along the minus strand of NZ_CP085135.1, from coordinate 2,292,007 downwards.
TAGGTGGCGCCGGGAATCTCGACCGGCATCCAGACGAAATCGCCTTTCTTCACCAGGCCCTTGTCGACCAGATATTGCGCCCAGTGCTTGCCGAAGGTGACGTTGTCGCCGCCGACATAGGCGTTGAAGTTCGCCTTCGGATCGGGCGTGTTGAAGTTGATGATCGGGATGTTCGCCGCGCGGGCTTCCTTGACGATCTCGACCAGGCTGCCCGGATCGGGACTGGTGGTGGTGATGCCGTCTGCCTTGGCGGCGATGGCCGCGCGTACGGCCTCCTGCTGCGAGGCCACGTCGCCATTGTGGAACGAGGTGTTGACAGTGTTGCCGGTGTCTTTCGCCCATTGCTTGGCGCCGGCCAGGAAGTAGGTCCAGACCGGATCGGCCGGGCCGCCATGTGAAATCCAATAGAAGGTCTTGGCCTGTGCGGCCGCCGGAATGGCCAGCGCCACAATCAGACCGATCGCAAGTAATCGTAGCCTCGTCAGCATTTGGTTTCCTCCCATTTTGAAAATGACTACCAAGTCCAACTTCTGTTCCGGCAAAGAAACCGGACCGCGTCTTTTTGCCAGCGCCAGTCAGATACGTCAGAGCACCCCCTTTTTCGGCGGATGGCAAGCCTCCATTTGCAAGTGGTAGACGGGGGCGGTTGAGGCGCCATCAGGACCTCAATCAGATTACATCAGTTTGGATGAGATTTTCCCGGCAGGCGACCCTTCCTCGGCAGGCAAATTTCCATACAGTGCGCCGGGCACAGGGAGGATTGCATGACGAAAAAGCGATGGCGTGTTGTCGGCGTCAACTTCGACCACATGCACATGGGAGATCTGCTGCGTGAGGTTCGCGACCATCCCGACGCCGAAATCGTCGGTATCTGTGATGCCAGGCCTGAGCGGATGAGCGGCGCTTCTTCGGCTCTCGACATTCCAGCGGACAAGATATTCACGGACGTTCAACAGTGCCTGTCCACCACTCGTCCCGACCTGGTCATCCTTTGCCCGGCGACCGCCGACCATGCATCGGCGGTCGAGGAGGCCGCCGGCTTCGGCGCCGATATTCTCGTCGAGAAACCGTTTGCCGCCTCGCTCGCCGATGCCGACCGGATGATCGCCGCGACACGGAAATCCGGCGTTCGGCTCGCCATCAACTGGCCGCTAGCCTGGTATCCGCCGCATGTCACGACCAAGCGGCTGATCGACGAAGGCACGATCGGCGAGGTGATCGAAGTCCATTTCTATGACGGCAATCGCGGTCCCCTCTACCACCTTGCCGACAAGGTCGAGGTTTCCGACGAGGAGGTGCGGCGGAGAAAGCCGACCTCATGGTGGTACAAGGCCGCTTCGGGAGGCGGCAGCCTGCTCGATTATATGGGTTATGGCGCCACGCTTGGCACCTGGTTCATGGGCGGCCGCGCGCCGCTGACGGTGACATCGGTGGTCGACCGTCCCGAAGGTCTCGAAGTCGACGAGCATTCCATCACCGTCTGCCGATACGCCACCGGCCTGTCGAAATTCGAAACGCGCTGGGGCACTTTCACCGATCCGTGGACGTTGCAGCCGCAGCCGAAATGCGGCTTCGTGGTGGTGGGAACCGAAGGCACCATTTCCAGCTACGACTATGAGGAGCATATCGGCGTGCAAACCAGGGCGCATCCTGAGGTGCGCAACATCGCCGTGGACGTGCTCGAGGCGCCCTTCCGCAGGCCGGTGGAATATGTCCTGCACTGCAAGCAGGCCGGCAAGCCGATCGAAGGGCCGCTCAATGCCGACCTGTGCCGGACCGCGCAGCGCATCATCGACACGGCGGTGCTGTCGGCCCGAGAGGGACGGACGCTGGAGCTGTTGCCATGACCAAATCCGGCAACGAAACCGAAATACCGGCGCCGGATTCCTACGCGCTCGTTGCCGCCGACGCCAAGCCGGTGGCGGCTCCGATCCTCGACTATGCGCCGCCGATGCCAAAGGACAGATCGATCCCGATCGGGTTGATCGGCGCCGGTGGCATCAGCTTCGCGCATCTCGATGCCTACAGGAAATCCGGGCTGAACGTCGTCGCCATTGCCGACCGGCACCTCGACCGGGCGCAAGGCCGTCGCGATCAGTTTTTTCCAAATGCCGTCGCGACTGATCGGATCGATGATCTGATCGGCAATCCCGGCATCATGGTGCTGGATATCACCCTGCATCCGGCGGATCGCGCGCCGCTGATCCGGCGAGCACTGGAGGCCGGCCAGCACGTGCTGTCGCAGAAGCCGTTCGTGCGCGACATGACCATTGGCCGCGAACTGGTTGATATGGCCGAGGCCAGCGGACTCCAGCTTGCCGTCAACCAAAATGGCCGCTGGGCGCCGCATCTGTCCTATATCCGCGAAGCCGTCTCCGCAGGACTGATCGGTGAGGTGACTGGGGTGCACGTGTCCATCCAGTGGGACCATTCCTGGATCGCCGGCACGCCCTTCGAAAAGATCGACCAGATCGTGCTCGACGACTTCGCCATCCACTGGTTCGATTTTCTGGCAAGCGTCATCGGCGACACCGCGCGGACCGTCTACGCGACCGGCACGCGTGCAGGGGATCAGCAGGTGGCCTCACAGCTTCTGGCCCAGGCGATGGTCGCCTATCCGGGCGGGCAGGCATCGCTTGTCTTCGATGGTCACACCCGCTTCGGCGCACAGGATTCGACGGTCGTCATCGGCACCAGGGGAACGCTGCGCAGCACCGGGCCCGACCTCGGACGGCAGGCGGTCAGTCTCACGACGGCCGAGGGCGTGGCGCGGCCGGAGCTCACCGGTCAGTGGTTCAATGACGGCTTTGCCGGCACCATGGGCGCGCTGCTCGTAGCTGTCGAGACCGGCAAGCCGCCGATCAATGCCGCGCGCGGCAATCTCGTCTCATTGCGCCTCGTCGAGGCGGCGATGACCAGCGCGAAAACGGGCGCGCCGGTCGCCTTGCGCTCTACCGATCCTCGGTGATCCTGAGATAGGCGGCGGTGACGAGCAGCACGATGGCTCCGAAGAGGATGCGGCGCGCGCCTTCGGGCATCTGCAGCACGCTGAGCAGCGTCGTCAGCACCGTCAGGATGAGCGCGCCGATGATCGTGCCGGTGTAGCCGCCGCGTCCTCCGAAGATCGATGTCCCGCCAATCACCGCCGCCGCGACCGAGGGCAGCACGAGCGGCTCGACCAGCGACAGCGACGGCGCCTTGATGAGGCCGACATAAAGCAGCCCCATGACGCCGGCGAGCAGGCTCGAAATGACGTAGAGGGCGACGATGACCTGCCAGTAGACGACGCCCGACAGGCGCGTCGCCTTCTCATTGTCGCCGACCGCATAGAGCAGCCTGCCGAAACCGGTGCGGCGCAGCGTGAAGATGATGGCAGCGGCCACGGGAATGAACAGCAGCAACGCGTTGGGAATGCCGTAGCTCAAGCCGGTGCCGAGCCAGGCCAGGAAGTCGGGAACCTTGGTACCGGTGGCGATGACAGTGCGCTGGTAGACCTGCAGGCAGCCGATGCCGATCAGGCTGGTACCAAGCGTCATGATCAGCGGATGGACGCGAAAGACGCCGACGCCGATGCCGTTCGCCAGGCCGATCAGTACGGCCGGCATCATGGCGATCAGGATCGCGACCGCCGGGTGAAAGTGGATCGCCTGCGTCGCCATGATGAAGGCGGCCATCGTTGCGACCGTTCCCACCGAAAGGTCTATGCCGCCGGTCAGCATCGTCATGGTCTGGCAGCCGGCCAGCATCGCCAGCGGAATCGCGAACTTGATCGTATTGGCGATCCAGCGCTCGTTGACGATGCCCGGCCGCAGGATCTGCAGGACAACGACCAGAAGGATGAGCAGGACGATCAGGGGCACCAGCGGCTGATCGCTCATGAACCGCTTGAGGCGGCGGCCGAAAGAAACAGGCTGTGTCGACGTTACGCTTGCGCTCATGGTGTGCGGCCTCTCATCGCAAGGTATGCGCCAAGCATCACGACGACGACCATGATGGTACCTTCGACGATCGCGGTGACGTTTGGATCGATGGCGAGAAGCGTCAGGTCGGTTCGCACCAGACGCAGCACGAAGACGGCGACGATCGGGCCGACCAGCCCGCCACGGCCGCCGCCAAGCACCACGCCGCCCAAGACCACGGCCGCGACGCTGGCCAGCAGATACGGCCCCGGAATGGGAGCGCCAATGCCGGTGCTCATGGTCAATGTCAGCCCTCCCATGGCGCCGAACAGGCCGGCAAAAGCATAGGCGATGATCTTGGTGCGCGCGACCGGCACGCCGCTGCGGAAGGCGGCGAGCGGGTTGCTGCCGATCGCGTAGATGGAGAGGCCAAGCCAGGAACGCCTGAGCGGAATCCAGACGATGCCGAGACAGACGAGCAGGAGCAGAAGGCCCTTGGGGATCCAGGCATTGACCGCGTCGGGAATGCCGGGAATCTGGATCGTGCCGACGATCAGTTCCTTCAGCCATTCGGCGGCGCCGCCGCCGGGTGAGCCGAGCACGAGCAGGGCGGCACCCTGCAGCACGAAGAGCATCGACAGCGTCACCACGATGTCGGGAACACGGGTGACGACGATCAGGATGCCGTTGAGCGCACCGAGCGCAGCGCCCATCAGCAGCACCATCGGCACCACCAGCAGCGCGAATTCCTCGCTGGCGCCATTCATCATGTAGGCCGCCGTGACGCTGGTCAGCGCCATCATCGAGGCAACCGACAGATCGATGCCTCCCGCGATGACGACGATCGTCTGCGCCGCGACGGCGAAGGCGAAGGGCAGCACGGCACGCACCAGCGATCCAAAGTCGCCCGCGCCATAGCCGGGCTGGATGATCTTGGTGATGACGAACAGCAACGCCAGCAGCACGAACAGACCCGTGACCCAGCCATTCTTTCGGATGAAGTGGATCATCGCGAGCCTGCCGGAGTGTTCGAGGCGGCGAGGATGCCGACATCGTCCCGCGCATGGCGGGGAAGGCCGTAGGAAGCGCGGGTAAGGGCGGCTTCGTCGGCAATATCCGTCGGCAGCACGTCGACAACGCGGCCGCCGAAGATGACGATGGCGCGGTCGCAGACGCGCTGCACCTCTTCCAGTTCGGACGTGTAGTAGAGCACCGATTTGCCCTGGGCGGCGAGTTCGCGCAGCAGCCTGTAGATCTCCTGTTTGGTGCGCACGTCGATGCCGCGCGTTGGATCGAAGCAGAGGATGGTGCGGGCGTCCGCCGCGATCCAGCGGGCGATGGTGACCTTCTGCTGGTTGCCTCCGGACAGCCGCTGGACTTCGCGTTGCGCCCGTGTGTCGATCTGCAGCCGCTCGATGGCGCCGGCGACGGTGGTGCGCTCGCGGCCCATATTGATCGGGCCCCATTTGCGCAGCCGGGCGCTGAAGGGCAGGGCGATGTTTTCGCGCACCGATTGCTGCATCAGCAGCACTTCCGTGCGATCACCGGGAACGTAGGCTATACCCAGCTCGATCGCATCGGCGGGATGGCTGAACTGAACAGCCTTGCCGTCAACCTCGATCGTTCCTCCGGACGGGCGGATGGCGCCCGAAAGCGCCCCGAACAGCTCATCTTGCCCCTGGCCTTCCAGGGCGACCACGCCGGCGACTTCGCCGTCCCTGAGGTCGAACGAGACGTCCTGGAGCTTGGTCCCGACGCGCAGATTGCGCACGCCGAGCCGGGGACGGGTCGCTTGGACACCGTCGGCCGCTCTGGCGCCGCCGCTCTTGGTGTAGGTCTTCTCGACGCGCGCGCCGAGCATCAACTCGACGATCTTCTCCTCGATGCCGGGCACGATGTCGACGACACCGACGGTCTCGCCGTCGCGCAGCACGGTGGCGCGGTCGCACATCGCTGAGATCTCGATGAAGCGGTGGGAAATGAAGATGACGGAGCGCCCGCTCTTGCTCTGTTGCCTGACGACGTCGATCACCCGTTCGGCAAGGTTTGCCGGCAGTGCCGCGGTCATCTCGTCGAGCAGGATCACGTCGGGTTCGACGGCCAGCGCGCGGGCAAGGTCGAGCACTCTCAGGATCGCCAGCGGCACATCCCTCGCCATGTCGTTGACGTCGAGATCGGGGACGCCGAGTTCGCGCACCCAGGCGCGGAACGGCTCGAGCGGCGTGCCGGTCAGCCGGAGGTTGGAGACGATGTCGAGATCCGGGATCAGCGACGGTTCCTGATAGACGGGAACCAGCCCGGCCCGGCGGGCATCGGCTGGAGAGCGCACGTCACGTGCCTGGCCTCTGATCTTGATGTCACCCTTGTCGGCGCGTATCGCGCCGGTCAGGATCTTGACCAGGGTCGACTTGCCGGCCCCGTTCGCGCCCATCAGCGCATGGACTTCGCCCGGCAGTACGGACAGCGACGCGTTGCGCAGCGCGGCCACCGCGCCATAGCTTTTCGCCACACCGGCGGCGTCGAGGATGGGATTCGTCGTCAAGGGTGCGATCCAGGGTTAAATGGCAGGGACGGCAGGCACTTTGGCTTGCCGTCCCTGCTTGTCGTTTCAGGTCGGTCGATTATTCGCCGGGGCCCTTGCAGGCCACGATCTGGTCCTTGGTGTAGGTCGTCCAGTTCGGGATCGAGATCGACACCGGCCACTCGGGCGAAAGCGACGGATCGGCCGCCGACTTCAGCTGAGCCTTGCCGGCATCGGTGACGTTTTCCCACAGCGACGGCTCGACCAGCACGGTCTGCTGAGCCGGCTTCTTGCCGTCGAGGATCTGCAGGGCGAGCGTCACGCCAGCGCCGCCGATCGAGCCCGGATTGGTGACCGCGGCGCCCTTGAGGCCTTCGACCTTGTTGAGCTGGCCGACGAAGCCAGCATTGTCGGCGCCGACGATCGGCACCAGCGCTGTCTGGGACTCCGTCAGAGCGTCGACGATCACGTTGTCGATGCCAGACGTCCAGATACCGGTGAACGGCGTTCCGGTGGCGATGAAGTCGAGGATCTGCTGCTTGGCCTGGTCCTGCTGCCAGCCGGTGAAGACCTCATGCACGACCTTCACGTCCGGAAATTCCTTGAGCGCTTCCTTGAAGCCTTTGTCGCGGTCGCTGTCGGCCGAGGCGCCAGCGGCACCACGCATGTAGACGACGCCGCCCTTGCCGCCCATCTGCTGGAACAGCCACTTGGCGCCCAGATAGGCGTATTTTTCCTGGTTGTTGGAGATGATGTAGGCCGAGGGCTCGGTAACCGCCTGGTCGACGGCGACGACGACGATGCCAGCCTTGGTGGCTTCGGCAAGGGCCGCCTTGATGCCCGCCGGATCGGCCGGGTTGACGACGATGGCATCGACCTTGGCGCTGATCAGGTTGCGCAGGTCTTCCAGCTGGCCGGCCGCGTCGGTATTACGGTGGGCGATGTTGAGCTTGGCGACCTCGCCCGAAGCGAGCGCCTGCGCCTTGATCGCGCAGATCATCTCTTCACGCCAGCCATTGCCCTGCACGGTGTTGGAAACACCGATCGTGTAGGTCTTTCCCGCCGCCATCGCTGCGGTCGAGCATAGGCCTGCCACGAGCGCGGCAAGCCCGATCTTCTTAAGCATTTTCATGTGTAACTCCTCCACTGTTCAGTTCTGTATTTACCGTACGGAAAACCTCTCCGTCGCGGATTGGGTGATCACGCGGCGATCGTGGTCCATGCTCCTCCATTGTCATGGGAATCCACGGCCGCCTCGATGAAACGCATGCCGACGAGGCCATCATGAATGTTGGGCACCGCGGCGACAAGGGCCGGGTCGGGTGTCCTGCCGGCGCGGCGGGCGGCAATCAGCGCCGCGGCGTCGCGGTAGAGATTGGCAAACCCCTCGACATAGCCTTCCGGATGCTCGGCCGGCATGCGCGATACCGAGCCGGCTGCCTGGCCGACGCCCGGTCCGCCACGCGTCAGGGTTCGGGCAGGTTCGCCGAATGCCGCGAAATGCAGCACCTCCGGCTCATGCGCGAACCATTCCAGGCCGGCCTTTTCGCCATACACTTTGAGCGAGAGGCGGTTGTAATTTCCAGGCGACACCTGGCTGGCGATGAGCACGCCGCGCGCGCCGCTGGCGTAGCGCATCAGCACATGGGCGTTGTCGTCCAGTCGCCGGCCGGGCACGAAGGTCGTCAGGTCGGCGGCAATGGCGTCCGGCATTTGGCCGGTGACGAACTGGGCCAGGCTGTAGGCGTGCACGCCGATATCGGCGAGGCAGGCCGAGCGCCCGGCGCGTGCGGGGTCGGTGCGCCATTCCGCCTGCTTCTGGCCGTCGGCGTCGATCGGCAGCGTCAGCCAGTCCTGGATATATTCGGCGCGCACGATGCGGATCTTGCCCAGCGCGCCGGAGGCGACGATGGCGCGCGCCTCGCGCACCATGGCGTAGCCGGTGTTGTTCAAGGTGACGGCAAACACCAGTCCGCTTTTCGCGGCGCGTCGTGCCAGGTCCTCGGCCTGCTGCAATGTGGCTGACAGCGGCTTGTCGCAGATGATGTCGATGCCTGCGTCGAGAAAGGCTGCGGCTACTGGCGCGTGCATATGGTTCGGCGTGACGATCACCACCGCCTCAATGCCGTCAGCACGCGCCGCCTCGGCCGCCGCCATCTCCTGGTAGCTGGAATAGGCGCGGTCGGCCGCAATGCCGATATCGGCTGCGGACAGTCGCGCCCGCTCCGGGTCGGAGGACAGTGCGCCGGCGACGAGCTCGATGCGATCATCGAGCCGCATTGCCAGGCGATGCACGGCGCCAATGAAGGCGTCGCGGCCGCCACCGACCATGCCGACCCTTAGCCTGCGTGTCTCGATCGCGTCATTGGTGGCATGAACCATGGTTCAGCCCCTCAAGCCGGGAAGCCGGCCAGCCTGCATCGTCTTCCTCCCAAGCCATGCGTTCTTTTTTCGATAAAGTACTGCATGTGAATTTCCAAAAGTCAAATTATGAAATTCCTGATTCTTGTCCATTTCAGCCTCTGTCAGAGGCCAGAAAATCGCGGATGACGAAAAGCGCCGGCTGCTTCTGCAGCCTGGCCACGTCAGCGGCGAGTCGAGCCCTTATTGCAGCGTCCGCGCGCAGGTCGAAACCGAAGATCCCATCAATTTCCAGCATGCCATCAACCAAAGTTCCAGCATCACCTCCGCTGGCGGTTCCGATGGCCTGTGTGCGCTCGGCAAACGGGTCGTTGACCTCGATCTTCCGGCCGGCGCTGTCGCGGCCGCTCGCATATTGCATCCAGCCGGCAATGCCAAGCAGCAGGCCGTCGCAAGGCGTTCCCGCACGCAGCCCGGCGCGCAACGGCTCAAGCAGGCGCTGCTTGATCTTCTGCGAGCCGTCCGTCGATATCTGCTGCGTTCGGTGCTTCAGCGCCGGGTTCCTGAGACGAACAATCGTTTCCGCGATATAAGCGGGTACGTCTATGCCGGCGACCGGCGGCAGGTTGGGCACCACTTCGCGCGCGATGGTTTGTTCGGCGAATTGGGCGAAGCCATCCTTGGCCATCACGTCCGACATGAATTCGAGGCCGGACAGGACTCCGAGCTGGCAGAGATTAGATTGGATGCCGTTGACCACCCGCATCTTGAGGATCTCGTAAGGCGCGACATCCCTGACGAAGAGGGCGCCGGCTCGGTCCCAGGCCGGCAACGGTCCATCGAAACGGTCTTCCAGAACCCACATGCGAAACGGCTCGCCGACGACGAGACCCAGATCCTCCACGCCGGTCTGCGATGCGAAAGCGGCGATGTCCTCCGGCCGCGTCGCCGGCACGATGCGGTCGACCATGGTGTTGGCGAAATGCGCTTCCCGCGCGACGCGATCGTGCAGGACAGGATCGATCTTCGCGGCGAGGCCCAGCACCGAGTTCCGCAAGGTCGAGCCATTGTCTGGAACATTGTCGCAGCTGATCAAGGCCGGCAGGGGCGTGCCGGATTGAAGCCTTCGCGCCAGCATGCGCAACACGAAACCCGGCACGGAGACCGGCGATTGCGGATTGGCGATGTCGTGCCGGATGTCGGGGTGATCGAGATCGAGTTCACCCGTCGCCGGAATATGGCAGTAGCCCTTTTCCGTCACGGTCAGGGTCACCACGCCGATGGCGGCACTGCTTGCCTTATCCAACGCGCGCTTCAGCGTCGCATGATGCGAGGCCTGATCCGGGCCGGGCACCGAGATAGTGTCCACCATCGCACCGATCAACCGGCGGTCCGTCTGGCTGCCGTCACGCAGCTCGCGGCAATAGAGGCCGCCTTGCGGACCGAGCGTGGAGCCGAGATCGGGTGCGCGCAAATTCACGCCGACAATGCCCCATGGCCCGAAAGCAGATTCCAGTGCGTCGTCGGTATATTCGGCCTGGTGGCAGCGATGAAAGGCGCCGACCCCAAGATGCAGCATGCCCGGAGTGAGGCGCGTCCGATCATAGCCAGGGCGGCGGACCGACGCGGGCAGGAGGTCCAGGCTCGACGTGCCAAGCCGGATAGATTGAGCGTCCGAACCCATCATGCAATTCCGCGCGTTGGTGCACCGAGCACGGCCTGTTCCATGTCGATCAGCGTGCCGGTCATCAAGCCTGACATGTCGCTGAGCAGGAACAGCGCCAGTTGGGCTACTTCATCCATGGTCAGCAGGCGTCCGAGCGGCATGCCGGCCGCGGCAACCTTGGCCCAGTCTTCGCCCTTGCCGAGCTTGCGTGCCTGCATCTCCTGTTCGGCGGGCGTCGCCACCCAGCCCATGTTGATGCCGTTGACACGGATGCGATCGGCAAGATGCGCGTTGGCGATGTTGCGGGTCAGCGTCGACAGCGCGCCCTTGGTGGCGGAATAGATGGCGAGGTCCGCAGCGCCGCAATGGGCGTTCACAGATAGGATGTTGACGATAGATCCGGGTGCCTGCCGTGCCTTCATATCGGCCACCGCCGCCTGCATCAGGAAGAAAGGTGCGCGCGCATTGACGGAAAACAGCCTTTCCCAGTCATCCATGGTGCCGGTTTCCATTGAGGCGCGGTCGGTGAGGGCGGCGGCGTTGACCAGGCAGTCGACGCGGCCAAGCCTCGTGATGGCTTCCGCCATCACGGCGGCTGGTGCGGCGGGTTCGGCAAGGTCGGCCTGGATGAAGACGACTGGCTGCTCAGTCCTTGTCAGTTCTTCGGCAATGCGCGCGCCGCGCTCGGCGTTGCGGCCGACAATGGCGATGGCTTCGACACCGCCGGCCGAGGCCAGCCGCGCTATAGTCGCGCCAAGCCCTTGCGTTCCTCCGGTGACGACAAGCGTCTTGCCCTCAAGCGCTACAATCAACGGACCCTCCCAAATACCGATGAATGGAAAATTTCCAATTTTATAATTATAGAAATATGTTTCCATTAGCCGTGAGTCAAGCGCGGCAGAAGACGGCGATCAACCCTTCAGCGGTCTATTAGACTGCCCAGGCTGACGATGATCGATTGGCACAGCACCATCGCCGGCACCTGCGAACGGAAGTGCCCAAGACGGGCTTCCTTCACATAGAGCGTATGCGTGCCGAGTTTGGCCACCGGGCTCAGTTCATTGTCGGTGATGACAAGCAGTTTGCGGCCCTTCTTGTGGGCGGCTTTCGCCAGCTCGACCGTCTCCGGCGTGTAGTCGTCGAAGGTCAGTACGAAGAGCACGTCATCGGGCGCCATGGCTGCCAGCTGTTGCTCGCGCATGGCGCCCATATTGTCGATCAGATGCGCCCGTTTGCCGACCCGCGAAAACCCGTAATAGGAATAAGTGCCGACGCCGAAGGCGCCACGCGCCGCGGCAATGTGAACGGCGCCGGACTGCCGGAGCACCTCGACGAAGCCGCGCAGGGTTGCGGCATCGATGTCCTCGCGCACCCTGAGCAAAGCGTCCATCGCAGCCAGCACGAACGTGTCGAACACGACATGCGGGTCATCCAGTTCGAGGTCCGCCGACAGCGGCTTGCCGGGGCCTTCGGAAAGCGCCTTCATGCGGTCGGAATAGGTCATCTTCGGTCCGACGAGGCGCTGGCGAAACACGTTCTGCAGGCCGCTGAAACCGTCGAAGCCCATTTCCTTGGCAAAGCGCGAAATCGTCGACGGATGCGTGCCGGCCTGCCTGGCGATCTCGACGATGGTGTAGATCGCCACGTCTTCGGGATTGTTGAGGAAGAACTGGGCGACCTGCTGCAGCCGCTTGCTCAGCTTCGATTTGCCCTCCGACAGTGCCGCGACGAGGCTGCCGTAGTCGTCCGTAGCTCTTTGTTCGGACGCCATTGACTCCCCCTTCCATCCGCCGGCGCGTTTCGCGTCGAATTCCAGAAAGATAATTCCATATTCCTCGTTGTGGAAAATTCAATGGTTGAAATCACGCTTCGAGCGGCAACCGGTTCGACCGCTTGATCTGCGTCAGTGCAAAGCTCGATTCGATCGAGGCGACGCCTTCGAGCCGCGTCAGCTTCTCCTTCAGGAAGCGCTCATAGGCATGCAGGTCCCGCACGACGATGCGAAGCAGGTAATCGCGCTGGCCGGTCATCAGGTAGCAATCGACGACCTCCGGCCAGCGCGTGATCGCTGCGCTGAACCGTTCAAGCTCGTTCTCGCGCTGACGCTCCAGCTTGATCGATGCGAACACGGAGATCGGCAGGTCGACGAGATCCTGGTCGATGACGGCGGTGTAGCTGGTGATGACACCCATGTCCTCCATCAGCCGGACCCGGCGCGCGCAGGGCGAAGCCGAGAGGCCGACCTTGTCGGCAAGCTGCTGCGCGGTCATGCGTCCGTCGATTTGCAGCGCATCGATGATCTTGCGGTCGATATCGTCGAGCCGGGTTTTTGGCATGGAACACCATTTTTGATGCCAGAATTGATGGAAGTGCCTAAACTGATCTCGCGGGAGGTGCAAGTTTAGCGAAAACCGTCCGTAGGCCTGACATATGCTGGACAGGTTCAGAAGCGGGAGGAAGGTGCTTGGACAAAGGGAAATTGAAGGCGCTTTCCGCGCTGGAGAAAAAGGTGCTTTGGCTGGCGGCGTGGATGATCCACAATGCCAATCATCTGCGCGAAAACACCGACGGCCTGAAGGTTGGCGGCCACCAGGCGTCATCAGCCTCGATGGCGACGATCATGACCGCGCTCTATTTCTCCGCGCTCAGGCCTGAAGACCGCATCGCGGTGAAGCCGCATGCGTCCCCTATATTCCATGCCATCCAGTATCTGCTGGGCAACCAGACACGCGAGAAGCTCGAGCAGTTCCGCGCCTTTGGCGGCGCGCAAAGCTATCCATCACGGACCAAGGATATCGACGATGTCGATTTCTCCACCGGCTCGGTGGGACTGGGCGTGGCCCAGACGCTGTTCGCCTCACTGGTGCAGGATTATCTGCGCGCCCGTGACGAGAATTTTGCCGAAGGCCGCATGGTGGCGTTGATCGGCGACGCCGAGATGGATGAGGGCAACATCTTCGAAGCGCTGCTGGAGGGCTGGAAGCACGGCCTGCGCAATTGCTGGTGGATCGTCGACTATAACCGCCAGAGCCTTGATGCGGTGGTGCGCGAGGGCCTGTGGGAGCGCTTCGAGAGCATCTTCCGCAATTTCGGCTGGGATGTCGTCATCCTGAAATATGGCTCACTGCAGCAGGCGGCCTTCGCCGAACCTGGCGGTGAGGCGCTGCGCGGCTGGATCGACGCCTGTCCCAACCAGCTTTATTCGGCGCTGACCTTCCAGGGCGGTGTCGCCTGGCGCAAGCGCTTGCTGGCCGACATTGGCAACGCACCCAGCGTCGCGTCGCTGCTCGAACGGCGTTCCGACGCCGATCTGGCCGCGCTGATGACCAATCTCGGCGGCCATGACCTGCCGTGCCTGCTCGACGCGTTCGAAACGGCGCGCGGCAACGACCGCCCGACCTGCTTCATCGCCTACACGATCAAGGGTTTCGGGCTGCCGCTCGCTGGCCACAAGGACAACCATTCCGGTCTGATGACAAAAGACCAGATGGCGACGTTTCGCACGTCGATGTCGGTCGGCGAAGGCCGCGAGTGGAACGCCTTCGAGGGACTGGATGTCGGGGATCTGGAGCTGCAGCGGTTCCTCGACGCGGTTCCGTTCGCGGCCAAGGGCCAGCGTCGGCGTCACGCCCAACGCATCATCGTGCCCGATCGTCTTGTCTCGGAAGCCAAGGGCAGCGTTTCCACACAAGTTGGCTTCGGCAGGATCCTGGATGAGATCGGGCGGGCCGGCGGACCGCTCGCGGACGCCATCGTCACCACATCGCCGGATGTCACGGTTTCAACCAATCTCGGCCCATGGGTGAACCGGCGCGGGCTCTTCGCCAAGGAATCGCTGGCGGATACGTTCCGCAACGAACGCATCGTCTCGGCGCAGAAATGGGAGTTCGGCACGTCCGGCCAGCATATCGAGCTTGGCATCGCCGAGAACAATCTGTTCATCCTGCTGTCGGCGCTCGGCCTGTCGCACTCGATCTTCGGCAAGCGGCTGCTGCCGATCGGCACGCTCTACGACCCGTTCATCCAGCGCGGCCTCGATGCGCTCAACTATGCCTGCTACCAGGATGCCCGCTTCCTGCTCGTCGCCACGCCCTCAGGCGTGACGCTGGCGCCCGAGGGTGGCGCGCACCAGTCGATCGCCACCCAGCTGATCGGCATGGCGCAAGACGGGCTTGCCGCCTATGAACCGGCCTTCGTCGACGAGTTGAGCGTTATCATGCGCTTTGCGCTGGATTACATGCAGCGCGATGGCGACGCCGTGCAGTCGGAGCGCACATGGCTGCGCGACGAGACCGGCGGATCGGTCTATCTGCGCTTGTCGACACGGCCGGTCGAACAGGTCGCCCGTACCATGACGCCGGAGCTCGAGCAGGACATTGTCGATGGCGGCTACTGGCTGCGCCGCCCGGGCCCGAATGCCGAGTTGGTCGTCGCCTATACCGGCGCGGTCGCTCCGGAGGCCATCGAGGCGGTCGGCATGATGGCGGAGGACCGTCGCGATGTCGGCCTGCTGGCGGTAACCTCGGCCGATCGGCTGAACGCCGGCTGGACCGCGGCTAGCCGTGCGCGCGAACGCGGCCTCGTCCATGCCAGGAGCCATGTCGAAAGGCTGTTTGATGATCTTCCGCCGCACTGCGCGATAGTTACGGTGACCGACGGCCACCCGGCATCGCTCGGATGGCTGGGTTCGGTCCACGGCCATCGCACGCGCAGCCTTGGCGTCGAGCATTTCGGCCAGTCGGGAACGATCGACGATCTCTACCGTCACTTCGGCATCGACGCGAATTCGATCGTGGCGGCCGGCAATGGCATCGCGGCTGGACGACCGATGCGCTATCTGCGCGCGTTGGATTGATACTGTCGATGTGCATCGGCTCCTGGCACGGTCTTCATGTCCGTGTCGGGCCGGCGACAATGCCGCGATCATGCAGTCGTCCGATCTCGTCGTCGCTCAATCCCAGGCTGGTCAGAATCTCATCGGTGTGCTCGCCGGGCAAAGGCGCCCGCCTTGCACCGACGCGGTTCGCCGATGAGAAGTAGAGCGGCGAGGCCGGCGTCAGCAGGGGGCCGATGCCAGGGTGATCGACCCTGGAGAACAGCGGATTGTCCGTTGAACAGCGTGGGTCTTCCGCCAGCAATTGCTGGAATGTCTGGTAAGGACCCCAGGAAGCGCCTGCGTCGGAAAGGATATGCCGGAGCTCGGCAAAGCTGCGGGCTGAAAACCATGGCGCCAGTGCAGCGCTGATGGCATCCCGTGCCACGAAACGTCCGCTTTCCGTTGAAAGGTCGGTGCCGGTCGCGGAGGTGAGACCGGCCGCGTCAAGACCCGTTGCCCGCTGCAATGCGGCCCACTGCCGGTCGGTCAGGGCCATCACCATGACGCGCCGGCCATCCGCAGTGATGAAGTCGCGTCCGAATGCGCCGTAAAGGGAGTTACCGTCCTTTTCGGCCATTCCCCCACGTTCGGCTTGCGCCAGCCGCCCAAGATTGCCGACCATGGCCAGCGCCACGTCGGATAGCGCCAGTTTCACCAGCGATCCCTTGCCGGTGCGGCTGCGATGCCGGTCGGCCGCGAGCAGGCCGACGGCGGCCATCTCGCCCATGGCGATATCCCAGGCCGGTAGCACGCTGTTGGTGGGCTCGTCGGCGCCGCGCGGTCCTGTGATCTCGGGAAAGCCGGTCGCGAATTGACCGTGTAATCGACCTCGCTTGAACCATCGGCGTTGCCGGTCAGCGCGACCATGATGAGATCGTCACGGCGTGCTTTGAGGGCTTCGTAGGTGAGAGCGCCCCTGGCCGGCAGGTTGGTCAGGAAGATGCCGTGATCAGGCCCCGGCCGGGTGATCAATGCCGCAACGATGTCCTGTCCTTCCGGGGAGCGCAGGTCGACCTGTATCGAACGCTTGCCTTTGTTCATGCCCGCCCAGAACAGGCTTTGGCCGCTTTCCGTCACCGGCCAGCGGCGATGGTCGAGCCCGCCGCCAATCTGGTCGAAGCGGATGACGTCGGCGCCGAGCTGCGCCAGCGTCATGCCGCCGAGCGGCGCCGCGACGAAGGCTGAGCCCTCGACGACGCTGAGGCCAGACAGGATGCCGTCATTCATGCGAACAATCCGATCAGCCGCCAGTCGAGGACGTCGGAAACCTTGCCGGAGAGATTTGTCGCTCTCGCGAAGGAGCGCAGATGGACAAGCCCGCCACCGGACGGCAGCGCCTCGCAGCGTTCGACGGTGATCTCGGAATGCAGCGTATCGCCTTCATGCACCGGACCGAGATGGTCGCAATCGTGCCAGCCGAGAATGGTGACCAGGGACGGGAAGACACGGGTCAGCTGTGCTGCTGCAAGCCCGATCGTGTGGCCGCCATAGACGAGGCGTTGCCCCGACTGTGTGCTGTCATGATGGATAGCAGCCAGGTTCATCGTCAGCCGCGCCAGTTCCGGCGCGCTGCTGACCACGTCGCCGCCCGCAAGGCGATGCACTGTCCCTGCGCGCAGATCGTTGAAATGCAGGCCATGGACCGCCTTGCGATAGGCTTCGAGATTCCAGCTCTCGACTGCCGCTGCCGCCTGCATGGCTGTCAGTTCGGGTCTCGGCAAATCGGTCTCGCCTTGCGCGCCACTATCTTCGGCTTGCCTGGCGGGCAGCATGGCGCAACGACAGAAATCGAGCACCGGCCGATCGTCCTGATCGCTGGTGGCGATTCGCATGGTGACGAGGCCGCGCGATGGCCGGCCGGGCTTGGCGCTGGCCGGCCGCAGCCCAATGACCGTGGTGGCGGTCTTGAGAGTATCTCCGATAGACGGCGCCCTGCGGAAGAACAGGCCACGATAGAAGAGGTTGGCGATCGCCCGCTGTGTCACAAGCGTCGATTGCCCGATCGCGATGTCCCAGACCAGCGCCGGTGCGGCGAATGGCTGTTGGCTACCGGTGACGGACGCCGACAAATCGGCATCGAAGGCGAGCCTGAGCCGGCCGCCGACAATGGCGTGATGAACGGCGGCAAGGCCGTCCGTCAGCCGCATGGCCGGCGCCGTATCGAAACGATCGCCAATTCTCAGATCATCATAGAACGGTCCGTCTATGCCGATCGCCGAACGCTCGCTTGTCATGCCTTGGCAAGCCTGGATGCTAGCGTGACCAGAAGCTGAACCTCTGGTCGCCTCCAGCCGAAGAAGCGCTGACATGCGACAGGATTTCTCCCAGATCTGGTGCCGGTGAGTCCAGCACCTCCGCCGTCGCCCGTTCCACCGCATCGCGCGTCTCGGCTTTCAGATGGTCGAGACCGCCTGGCGCCAGAATGCTTTCGCTGACCAGCCTATCGGCAAGAATGTCGATCGGGTCGCGCTTCAACCAGGCGTCCAGTTCGCCCGCCGGCCGGTACGTCGCCGGGTCGGATCGCGAATGGCCTGAATAGCGATAGGTCTTCATTTCGATCAAGGTCGGACCTTCGCCTCGGCGCGCCCGCGCAACAGCGGTCGTCATCGCCTCCGCGACCTTGTCGACATCCTGCCCGTCGACGATGACGCCGGGCATGTCGTAGCTGGCGGCACGCACCGCGATATCCTCGACCGGCGTCGACAGTTCGATGCGCGTGTATTCGCCATAGAGATTGTTCTCGCAGACGAACACCACCGGCAGTTTGCGGATGGCCGCGAAATTCAGCGATTCATGGAAGGCGCCGATGTTGGCCGAGCCGTCCCCGAAGATCGAGACGGCGACGCGATCCTTGCCACGCGCCCGTGCGGCCATTGCCGCCCCGCAGGCGATGGGCAGCCCGGCGCCAATAATGGCTGCGGTCGGCAGCAGGCCAACCTCCGGCTCGACCAGATGCATCGAGCCGCCAAGGCCGCCGGCACAGCCGATGACGCGGCCGCAAATCTCGCCGATCACGCCTTCCGGCGTCACGCCGAGTGCCAGCGCGTGGCCGTGGCCGCGATAGGTGCAGGTGACGATATCGTCCGGATCGATCGAGCGGGCGATGCCGACCGAAACCGCCTCCTGGCCGCTGGCCAGATGCGTGCTGCCGCGGATATGGCCTTCGGCGAACAGCTTCTGGATGCGATCCTCGACAAAGCGGATTTCGATCATCCGCGTGAGTTGCTCGAGTCTGTCCTGCAAGGCTTCGCGACGGGCAATCGGGGAATTGGAATTGGAGATCGTCATGCTGCATTCCTCCACCAGGGCAGGGGCGGTTTGTTGGTCGAGACCAGGGCGGCCACCTGCTCGGCCACATAGGCCGGGTTGGGCAGGAAACGGGCTTCAAGGGCGCCGCTGTAGGGCACGGGAGCGTCGGGAAGCGTGATCCGGTGCGGCGCGGCCTTCAGCTTGCCGAAAGCCTCGACGGCGATCGACGAGACGACGTCGCCGCCCCAGCCGCTGCCGGCCGGCGCCTCTTCCAAGGTGACCAGACGGCCGGTGCGCGCAACTGATTCCATCACGGTCTTGCGGTCCCAGGGCCACAATGTCAGGAGGTCGATGACCTCGATGTTGGCGCTGCTGGCCTCCGCCGCCGCCAGCGCGACGCGCCGCATGGCGCCGCAGGTGACGAGCGTCACATCGCTTCCCTGCCGCGCGATCTCGGCCTGGCCGAGCGGAATGCGGTAGTTGCGGTCGAATTCATATTCCTCGCGCTCGGCGTAGAGCACGCGCGGCTCGAGTATCACCACGGGATCGGGATCCTCGATCGCGGAACGGAGCAGGCCGTAGGTCGTGCGGGCGTTGCTGGTCACCGCGACCTTGAGGCCCGGCGTGCCCCGAAACCAATGATCGAGCATCTGCGAGTGTTGGCAACCGAAACCCTGGCCGGCGCCGGCCGAGGCGCGCACGACGAGCGGCGTCGTCAGCCGGCCGCGAGACAGATAGCGCATCGTCGCCGCCTGCGTCGTCAATTGATCGAGCGCGACTCCGATGAACTCGATGAACATCATCTCGACCACCGGCTTCAGACCGCAGACCGCCGCGCCGACCGCGGCGCCCATGAAGGCCATTTCGGAAATCGGCGTGTCGATCACCCGTTCCGGGCCGTGCGAGGCAAGCAGGCCGTCGGTCACCTTGAACGGGCCGCCGGCCACGGCGACATCCTCGCCCATGACGATGACGCTGGGATCATCCGTCATCGCATCGTCAAGCGCCCTCAGGACCGCTTGCCGTATCCAGATTTTAGCCAAGGTTCAGACCTCCCAATACGCTGTTCAACCGTCTGTGCAGGGCATGAAGCTAGCCCAGTCGAAAAAATTTGGAAACGTTTTTATTGATGCCTGACGCCACTCTGGTTATAGCTGTGGAAGAGCCGCGTCCTTTCGACGGATGGACGCGGTCACAGCCCTCTGGCGCACTCGCGCGTCCACCGTGCGGCCTTCCGGCAACCGGCGGATTTCCTTCAGTACAGGCCTTGCACACGGAGAATCGGCGATGCGTTCCACCCTCAAAATGCCCAAGGTCGGCGACGCCGTCGACGAAGTCGTGATCAACGATATCCAGGCCAAGATTGGCGCCAAGGTCGTCGAGGGGCAGACGCTGTTTGTTGTCGAAACCGACAAGAGCCAGGTCGAGATTCCGGCTCCTTTTGGCGGCACCGTGGTCGAGATCCTGATTGCTGTCGGCGATGACGTGAAAACCGGCGCGCCGACGCTCGTGCTTGAGGTCTGACAGGCAGAGGAGCCACTGGGCTCGACCGAAGGCCGCGGCGGCGGTCATGACGATATCGCCGACATGTTCAAATCGCGGCGCAGCAGTTTGCCATTGGCGCTGCGCGGCAGGCTGGGCACGAAGAACACCTGCCTCGGGCATTTGTAGGCGGCAAGGCGCTTGCCAGCCATGGCGACGATGTCTTCGGCGCTGACGCTGGCGCCGTCCTTGCGCACCACATAGGCGGCGATCACCGATACATCGTCGCGCACACGGTGTTCGGCGACCGCGATTTCGGCAATGCCGGGGCAGGGCGCCAATGCCGCCTCGACCTCCAGCGGCGAGACCCGGAAGCCGCCAGCATTCATCATGTCGTCGGCACGGCCATGATACCAGATATAGCCGTCTTTATCGAAAGCGGCGAGATCACCGCCGGCAAACCAGTCGCCGCGAAACACCTGGTTTTCTTCCTCCGCGCGCCGCCAGTAGCCGCGCATCAGGCCGGCATCGCCGCGATGGATGGCAAGCAGCCCGATGTCTCCGGTGGGCAACGGCTCATTGGAACCCGAAAGCGGCAGGATGGCGATGCGCCGTCCGCCTTGCGACTTGCCTGGGCTGCCCGGGCGGATCGGCATGCCCGCGTGGTTGGAGACGAAGGTCGAGCATTCGCTCATGCCAAACGCCTCGTAGATCTCGCGCCCCGTAGCTCTGCGCCAGCTTTCCAGGATAGCAGGGCTCAGGGCCTCGCCGGCGGCAAGGCCATGCCGCAGCGTTGGCATGCTCCCCGGTGTCAACGAGCAGTATTTCAGCATCTGCCGATAGAGCGAGGGCACGGCGGCGAAAAGCGTGGCACCGGCGGCGTCGATCAGCTTTGGCCACACCTCGATATCCCTCGGCCCGTTATAGAGCACGGCGGTCGCGCCGCAGGCCCAGGGGTCGAGCAACCCGACGCCCAGCGTATAGCTCCAGTTGAAGGCGCCCGCATGCAGCATGATGTCATCGGAGGTCAGCCCTTGCCAGTCGCGGTGCATTGGTGCCCGGCCAAGCGCGGTGCGATGCGCGTGAACGACGCCCTTGGGCCGGCTGGTCGTGCCGGATGTGTAGATCATGAAGGCCGGCGCTTCGGCCTCCGTGTCCGCATGGGCGGGAAGCGGTACCGACGCCTTGAGGCGGGCGATCGCTTTTTCGTCGATGATCTTGCAGCCCGGCGGGATCGAAGCGATTGCCAATGGGCCGGTTCGCACGATGGCTGAGGCGGCGGAATCGTCGAGCAAAAAAGCGGCTTCACCTTCCGTCAGTTGCGAGGACACGGGAATCGGCACGAGGCCGGCCGAGATGGCGCCGAAGAACAGCAGCGCATAGTCGCTGGTGTTGGGCAGGCGCAGCATGATCCTGTCGCCGGCAGTGAGGCCCTCGGCAAGCAGCCCCGCGGCCACGCCGCGCACGGCAAGGTCGAGGGCGGCATAGGTCCAGCGCTCGGCTTGTTCGGGTGCATCGGCGTCACCGACCACGATCAACGCCGTCTTGTCCGGCGTCGCGCTTGCGGGGCGACCGACGCAATGATCAGCGAGATTGAAGGGTTTCGCGATCAAGAGACCCGCAGCCAGTCTGCGATGTGCACCATCCCTTGCACGGTCCAGCCGCCATCGACGACCAAGGTTTGGCCCGTGATGTAGCTTGCCCTGTCGCTGGCCAGGTAGACGACCGGATCGGCGATCTCCACGGGCTCCGCGAGCCGCCCCATCGGAATGCGTTCGACCTGCCATTCGCCACGGATGGAACCGTCCTTCAGCCCTTGCTCGATCAGCTTGGTACGCGTGGAGCCGGGAGCCACCGCATTGACGCGGATGTTGGCGGACGCGACCTCCGTGGCGTAGACGCGCGTCAGGCTTTCGATGCCTGCCTTCGCGGCGCTGTAGGGTCCACGTCCGGGGATGCCGACAATGCCCGCGGCTGACGCGATGCTGACGATCGCACCGCCGGTGCCTCGCTCCCGCATGCGGCGTATCGCCTGTGCACAGCATAGATGCATGCCGGTCAAGTGGGTGTTGAGAACCAGATGCCAGTCCTCGATCAGCATGTTTTCGGCGAGGGCAACCCGCTGCACGCCGGCATTGTTGACCAGCACGTCAATGCATCCGGCCTCACGGTCGATGCTGCGGAAGGCCTCGGCGACGCTTTCGGTGTTCGCAACGTCGGCGGTCAGATAGGTTACGCCTTCGCGCCTTTCGTCCGGTTCGCTGAGATCGAGCGAGAAGACCCTGGCGCCTTCCTCTAGGAAACGAGCGGCAATCGCATCGCCGATGCCGCGTGCCGCACCGGTTATGGCGGCTACCTTTCCCGACAGCGATTGCGTCATGGCTGGTTCCTCCCTGTGTCCTGCTAGTACATCAGCCAGCCGCCGCTGACATTGATGGTGGCGCCGGTGATGTAACTGGCGTGGTTGGACGCGAGGAACAGCACGGAGCCCGCGAGTTCGGAAGGCGCCGCCATGTAGCCAAGCGGTATCTGCGCGATGGTGCCGGCCAGTGCCGCATCGTCCATGCCCGAACGCATCATCGCCGTGTCCGCCGCGCCAGGCGACACCGCGTTGACGGTGATCTTGTCCTTGGCGAGCGAGCGCGCCAGCCCTCGCGTCATCGAGACGATGCCGCCCTTGGTCGCCGCATAGGCAACGGATCCTCCGAAGCCGCCGCTCATCCAGCCCTGCGAGGTGAAGTTGATTATCCGGCCGCCCGTGCCCTGCTCCTTCATGGTGCGGGCAACAGCCTGGCACAGGAAGAACGAGGCCTTGAGGTTGACGTCGTGCTGGATATCCCAGTCGGCTTCACTGACATCAAAGACGCTCGCCCTGCGGATCAGCACCGCCGCCGTCTGCACAAGCACGTCAAGTTTGCCGAACACTCCAACCACCTTCGCGATCAACTCGGCATGGCCGCCGACCGGCCGTAGGTCATGGGCGATCGCCAGATGCGGTCCGCCTTCCATTTCCGCCACCAGCGTGTCGACACGGCCCTGGTCGATGTCGACCACCGCGACGCGAGAACCGGCCGCCGCGAAGGCCAAGCACACCTCGCGGCCGATGCCGCCCGTGCCGCCGGTGACGAGAACGCTTTTTCCTTCGAGGCCGGAGCCGATGTTGAACGCCATGGGATCCTCCTGTTAGGCTTCCGACGGTGGCGCGATCACCGTCAGTTCGGTGACGAAGCACGATTGCGCCTCGCGCATGAATTTCTTCCGGTCTTCCACCAGCATCGAGTGGAACGGCTCGGTGGCAAATGCCTTGTGCGCGTCCTCGATGCTGTCGAACCAGACTTCGCCGACACCGTCCCAGGTAGCGTCTTCCGGCGACCAGCTCTGCACTCGCCCGAAGCGCAGACCGCGCACGCCGGGCAACTGGCTGACAATATCGGCATGCGGGCCGGTCCAGTGGGTAAAAAACTCTTCCTTGCTGAGCCCTTCCTTGCGGCGGAGGAAACTGACGCGCTTGATCATGACGTGGCTGCCTTGGGTGGGGGCTGGAACAGCTCCAGCGTAATGCCGTCATGGATGCGCAGATAGGCCGCTTGCGCACCGATATTGGGGCCACCGTCTATGGCGACGGGGCCGTCCGCCGAAATCGGCCGGGCGCCGCAACTGACGGCCCGCTGCCACGTCGCGCGGGCATCGGAAACCTTCAGGCAGAGATGCACATTGCCGGGGTTGGCCGTTGCGTCGTCATTGGCGCTGCGCTCGACGGCCTGGTAGTCGAGCAACTCGATCACGCCGCCGCCCGGCAAGTCCACGAACGCCGCCTTTATGGCAATCCCGGGATAGCCGACGACCCGGCTGAGATAGGGCCGGTCGAGCACCGTGGTCCAGCGTGCCGGCCTGCCGAGAAAGCCCTCCCAGAAGTCGAGCGCGGCCTGCAGGCTGGCGACGCTCATCCCGATATGATGGACACCTTCGATTGCATCGATTGCTTCAGGCATGTTGCAGCCTCATATCCTGAACAGGCGCTCGGCATTGCCCGAGAACATCGCCGTCTGTTCCGCCTTGGAAAATCCGGAAATGATCTCGGCATAGGCGTTGATCACGTCCGGGTACGAACTGAACATGCGGTCGACCGGCCAGTTGGTGCCGAAGACGACGCGGTCGGTTCCGAACGCATCGATGGTGCCGAGCACATAGGGACGGATTGAATCCACCGTCCAAAGCGGATCACCCATGCCGAGCCCGGATACCTTCATCGTGACATTCGGGGACTTGGCCATCACATCCATCGCCGCCCGCCAGCGCTGGAAGCTCGCGGCATTGCGTCCCATCGGGACCGCGCAATGGTCGATGCAGATCCGCGTTTCGGGAAAGCTGCGCGCGAGGTCGAGAATGTCGTCGGCAAGCTCGACGCGGGTGTCGATGCACGAAACAAGGTTGCGCGGTCCGAGTTCGGCAAAGCCGCGGCGCCACGACGGGTCGATCAGATAGCGCCCATCGCCGAAATCGCGGATGCCGCGCACATTGGCGAATTTCAGGTGCCGGTCGAGCACCTGCGCCGCGTCGGGACGTGCCAGGTGGCATTCCGCCACGATGCCTTGCGGATAGCCGGTCTTGTCTGCGAAGGCCTGCAGCCACGCGGTCTCGACCACTGGGTCGGGCGTGTTGACCGCCGCCTGCACATGCACGGCCTTGGGCACGTTGGCGAAGCGGATTTCGGCGATGTAGTCCTTGATGAAATAGTGCTGCGATTTCAGCGGGTCGGTGTCGGGCAGGAAACCGTGCACAGCATCCGGCTCCAGCCAGCCATAGCGCAATTGCGGATGCTTCATGTCGTGCAGGTGGAAATGCGTGTCGACGAAGGGGATGTCAGCCATGGCGGCGCGCCTCCACGGGATGAGCCGAAACCGCATCGGCGATCGCCTGGCCGAGTGCGGTTGTCGATGCGTTGCCACCCATGTCCGGCGTCAGGTTTTCGCCTGAAGCCAGCACACGCTCGATAGCCGCGACAATCGCGTCGGCCGCATCCTTGGCGCCGAGATGCTCCAGCATCATGGCGCCCGACCAGATCTGGCCGATCGGGTTGGCGATGTTCTTGCCGGCGATGTCAGGCGCGGAGCCGTGTACCGGCTCGAACATGGACGGAAACCTTCGCTCGGGGTTGAGATTGGCTGATGGCGCGATGCCGATCGTCCCGGTTACCGCCGGGCCGAGGTCGGAGAGGATATCGCCGAACAGATTGCTGGCCACCACGACATCGAAGCTCGACGGGCGGCGCACGAAATGCGCGGTCAGGATGTCGATGTGATATTGCTCGGTGACGACATCGGGAAAATCGCCGGCGACAGCACGAAACCGTTCGTCCCAGAACGGCATCGTGTGGATGATACCGTTGGATTTCGTCGCCGAGGTCAGCCTGCGTTTGCGCTTGCGCGCCAGCTCGAAGGCAAACTTCATCACCCGGTCGCAGCCGAAGCGCGTCAGCACCGTGTCCTGGATGACCATCTCCTGGTCGGTGCCGGGGAACATGCGGCCGCCGACCTCGGAATACTCGCCCTCGTTGTTTTCGCGCACGATGTAGAAATCGATCGTGCCCGGCCTTGCCAGCGGGGAGGGCACGCCGTTGAAGAGCCGCACTGGCCGCAGATTTACATATTGCTGGAAATTGCGCCGGATCGGCATCAGCAGCGTCCACAGCGATTGCACATCGGAGACGGTCGGCCAGCCGATGGCGCCGAGAAAGATCGCATCATGTCCGGCAATGCGCTCGAGCCCGTTCTCCGGCATCATCCGGCCAAGTCTGGCATGATGATCGCAGCCCCAGTCGAGATGATCCCATGTCAGATCGATGCCGAAGACACGCGCGGCCGCCTCGACGACTTTCACACCCTCCGGAACGACTTCCTTCCCGATACCGTCTCCTTCGATGACCGCGATCTTCGCTGAAGGCATGGTTTTCTCTTCTCTGGTGCGGTCTGGGGGTCAAGGAAAAATATCGTTTCAATTAATAGCCAGCCCGAATGAGCATTGCAAGTGCGTCTTGCGCGGGCCCAGTGGCCTTGCGGCCATTCGTCGATTGTGGGGGAGAAAGGCATGGCTTCCTCCCCCTGAGGCCAAAAATTGGCGAGAGAGGCAATTGAATTTTGTATCCGCGCCTTGAATCTACGGGTCTTCGAAGAGAAATTTCGCGTCGCTGTGCCGTGGCACAATGCGCACGGAGCCGTACTTTGCCAGGCTCGTGGCGGTGGCCGGCGTGGTCATCCCAAAAATCGCTTGCATCAAACAATAACGTTTCAATATAGTTGATCGGGAAGTGGGAGCCGTGGCTCCCGGAGGAGCATGACGGCGCCGAGCGTCGACCAGCCGCGATGCGGCAAGGTCATCGCCCCGCGGTCGTTGGCATGTTTGAAGTCAGGGAGCACGATGGGTTCGCCGATGCGCAGCCGCCGCGCCATTGTCACCGGAGCCGGCAGCGGCATCGGCAAGGCGGTTGCGTTGCGCCTTCTGCGCGAGGGCGTCGACGTGCTGGCGGTCGACATCGATGCGGCCAGGCTTGACGATCTGGCCAGGGCCGATTGCCGGATCAAGAGCGTGGATCTCGCCGATCCGGCCGGGCGCGCAAAGCTCGCGGAGGCCGCTGACGGCGCCGACTATCTGGTCAATTCCCACGGCATCATCATGGTCAAGTCGATCTTCGACATCACCCTGGAAGACTGGCGCAAGGTACAGGCTGTGAATGCCGAGTCGGTGTTTTTCCTGTGCCAGGCGATCGGGCCGAAGCTGAAGCCGGGCGGCGCCATCGTCAATTTGTCGTCGAGTTCCTCCAAGCTCGCCTCCACCGTCGAGGTCGCCGCCTATGCCGCGTCCAAGACGACGATCCTGTCGATCACCCGGTCCTTCGCCTATGCCTTGGCCTCCCGCCCGGTCCGGGTCAATGCCATCTGCCCCGGCATCATCGACACGCCGATGCAGGACAGCGTGCTCGCCAGTGTCTCAAGGCTGCGCCGCACGGAGATCGCGGCCCTCGAGGAGGCGCGCACGCGCACCGTGCCGCTGGGTCGCGCCGCAAGCGCCGATGAGTGCGCCGGCGCCATCTGGTTCCTGCTGTCGGACGAGGCAGCCTACATGACCGGGCAGGCGGTTAATTTCACTGGCGGCCTGGTGACCTGGTGAACGGAGGACAAGCATGAAGAAGCCGATGATCACGCGGGCCAGGGGACTCGGGCATCCGGAAGGTCCCTACGAGCTTGACGATGGGCGGGTGATCTATGCCAACACCTATGCCAGCGAGATCGGGTTCTGGGATCCGAAGACCAACAAGCAGGGCACTTATGCCTTTGTCGGTGGCGGCCCAAACGCTTGCATGCTTGGCAGTGATGGCGCCGTCTATTCGACGCAGACGCCGAATGTCGGCACCTGGATCGCCCCGGTCCACCGGCCGCCGTCGATCCAGAAGACATCAGCTGGCGGCAAGGTCGAGATATTGGTGACCGAGGCCGACGGCGTGAAATTCGACGGTCCCAACGACCTGACATTCGGTCCGGACGGCCGGCTCTATTTCACGGATTCCGGTGACTGGAACCAGGCCGAAAAGCCGCATCCGGGACGCATCATCGTCGTCGAGCAGAACGGCGTCGCCAGGATTCTGGAAGAGCTGGACTATGTCTATCCCAACGGCATCGTCGCCGAGCCGGACGGCTCGATCGTGTGGGTGGAATCCTACACGCTGCGCGTTGTCAGGCGAAAGCCCGACGGCACCATGACCGTGATCCACACTCTTGCAGAGGGCCATATTCCCGACGGCTTGAAGATCGACGTCGACGGCAATCTGTGGATCACGACGGTCGCCTCGGGCGGCGTCGACGTGCTCTCCAGGGAAGGCAAGCACCTGCACTTCCTCGACGTCGGCGGCACTTTGCTCAATTGCTGCTTCGGCAAGGGCGGCAAGCTGTTTGTCTGCGACATGGGGCCGTTCGACACCTCCGGCGCGGCAATGACCGGCCAGCTGGTCGAAGTCGATGTCGGGGTGGAAGGCATGCCGTTGTTTCGCGGCGCGATTGGTTAGGAAAGTCCATCATGAAGATTGCCAAGGTCGAAGCGATTCCGGTCAGCTACCCTGAGCCGAACGACTTCAACGCGCTGCGACATCTGTGCCTCGCCAAGATCACCGCCGATGACGGCCAGGTTGGCTGGGGTGAATCCATCACCCAGTTTCCGGAGGCGAATTTCGCCGCCAAGGCCATCATCGAGGGCATGGCGCCCAATCTGATCGGCAAGGACCCTGTGCAGACCGAGGCGTTGTGGCGGCAGAACAAGCAGCAGGCCTGGTGGTATGGCTATCATGGCGGCATCGCCTCCTATGCCACGGCAGCGATCGACATCGCGCTCTGGGACCTGAAAGGCAAGGCGCTCGGCCGTAGCGTTCTCGACCTTTTGGGCGGCTGCGTGCATGAGCGGCTGCCGGCGATCGCGTCGTGCCACGCCCACTACGAATCCATCGAGGAAATGGCGCAGGAAACGGCGGAGTGGGTTTCCACCGGACTTCAGGGGCTGAAGACCGGTTTCGGCAAGCGCGGCAACGCCAATCTCGGCTACGACCACAAGCGCGACGTCGCCTACGTCAAGGCGATGCGCGAAGTGCTCGGCGACAAGATGCTGATGATCGACAACGGCATCAACATCAAATGGGACGTCACCGATGCCGTGCGTCGCGCCAAGGCGATGGAGGAGTATGACCTCGCCTGGATCGAGGAGCCGTTGGGCGCCTGGGATCCGGAGGGTTACGCCAACCTGCGCTCCAAGACCACCACGCGCATCGCCTATGGCGAACGGGAGTGGACGCTGGAGCAGTTCGAGCGCGTGCTGGCCACCGGCACGGTCGATGTCATCGGCGTCGATCCTGGCCGCGCCGAAGGCATCACCGGCTTCAAGAAGGTGACCGAACGCTGCGAGTTCTATCGCCGGCAGGCCAACGCGCATGCCTGGTCGTCGGCCATAGTCACCGCCGCCAGCCTCGCCATCTCGTTCAATTCGCCGGCGTGCAAGCTTTTCGAGTTCAAGCCGCTGCGCAACCCGATGCAGCATGACCTCGTCACCAAGCCTTTCGAGCATGTCGACGGCTGGGTCTACCCACCGACCGGGCCTGGCCTCGGAATCGAGGTCATCGAAGACGTGGTCGAGGGATATCGTAGCGAAAAGGTGCTCGGCAGACTTTAGACCAGAAGCAGAAGCTCAATTCAAAATGGGAGGAAAATCGTGAGGAAAATCGTACAATACGGAATGGCCGCGGCGCTTGGTTGCACCATGCTCTCCGCCGGTTATGCAGCGGCGCAGAATGTCGACACGCAGATTCCCTTGACCGGCGAGAAGGTCGAGGGCGCGCCTTTCACGGTCAAGCGTGACTGGGGAACCTTCAAGCTGGCCGATCGCATCGCCGCCAAGGTCAAGGCCGGCGAAAAGATCAACTACGTGTTTTCCTATCAGGCATCGGGCATTCCGTTGTTCTCGCCGCAATTCGCCGCAGGCTTCGATATGGGCTGCAAGATGGCGCAGTCGATCTACCCGATGAACTGCGCCTCCATCGCGCCGGTTCAGAACGATCCCAACCAGCAGGTGTCACAGATCGAGGCAAAGCTTGCCGCGGGCGAGATCGATTGCATCGGAATCGAACCCGTCAGCGGCGACTCCATGACCGCCATCACCAACAAGCTGATGGACATGGGCATCCCTGTTTTCACCTCGGGCGTGCCTTCAAACGGTCATGAGTTCACCCGTTTCACGCAGATACCTCTCCAGGAAGGCAAGTATGCCGCCGAGACGGTGCTCAAGTGGATCAAGGAGAACAACAAGACCGATATAAAGGTCTTCGCCGTTTCGGGAGGCGATCCCACGGTTGAGTGGGCCCAGGGCCGCATGAAGAGCTTCGTCGAAACGATCAAGGCTGCCATTCCCGACGCGACCTTCGTTACGACCGAGGCCAACGGCCTCAACACCAGCTACGA
The DNA here is from genome assembly GCF_020616515.1 of Mesorhizobium sp. PAMC28654. Taxonomy (GTDB): domain Bacteria; phylum Pseudomonadota; class Alphaproteobacteria; order Rhizobiales; family Rhizobiaceae; genus Mesorhizobium. Next base: position 2,261,958 of record NZ_CP085135.1, on the reverse strand, counting down.
ACCTGGCCAGACCTACGACACGTATCGCTCGTTCCTGAGCGCCAATCCGAACGTCCAGTTCATCGAAAACGTCGACATCGGCGCCGAGCATGCCGACCGTGCCATCGAAAGCCTTGGCCTTGTCGGCAAGGTCTTCACGATCGGCTGGAACTCGTCGCTGGGCCAACTCGACGGCATCGAGAAGGGTATCCAGGTTGCGCAACTCGATCAGCGCTGGCCCGATCAGGCTGGCTTCGGTTCGGTGGCCTGTGCCGCCTTCCTGAAGAACGGTGAAATCCTGCCCAATACACAGACACTGAAGGCGGTCCTGAAGGATGGCGTCGCAAAGGCCCGCGAGGAACTGAACCGCACGATGGGCCAGTAAGGTCTATAGGATAAGGCGAGCCGCGCGACCCGCGGCTCGCCTTCTGCTTTTTCTGCCATGAGGATGCGATGACCAACACCGAAACCACGCAGTCCGCCGCGCCGCGCCCGTCAATGTCCGTGGCCGGCAAGGCAACGATCGACGTCGCCTTGCGGCTCGGAGGGCTGTTTGCCGCCATTGTTGTCGTCGCGCTCATTTTCATTGCCATCAATCCGAACGTCGCCAATCTCAACATGGCCGGCTCGGTTCTGCGCTCCATGAGCTCGGTCGCCATCATGGCGCTTGGGTTGACGCTGGTGATCGTGGTTGGCGAGATCGACCTGTCGTTTGGCGCGATATACGGGCTGGCCATCAACTGCCTGGCTGTGATGTGGATCGTTCACGGCATACCTGTGTATTTCGCGATGCCGCTGGCCATTCTCGTTGGCGCCCTTGTCGGTCTCTTCAACGGCGTGCTGGTGACGCAACTCAAGATCCCGTCGTTTATTGTCACGCTTGGCAGTTACAACCTGTTGTATGGTGTCACGTTGTGGGTCTCGAACACAGGAACCTTCAACCCCGCCTATCCTCCGGCCGGAAAGACCGTGCCCAAGGGCGAGCTCGACTTCTTCGTCGGCCTCACGCAAAGCGTCGGTTCTTTCCAGCTCTCGATCGAAGTGATCTGGATGATCGCCATCGCTGTTGTCATCGGACTGCTTCTCCATCGATCGCTGTTTGGCTTCCGGCTGATGGCCATCGGTGGCAATCCGATCGCGGCGTCGCTGGCCCGGTTGCCGGTGCGCAGCTACAAGGTGATGGCTTTCGTGCTTTGCGGCGTGCTGGCCGCGGTTGCGGGCGTGCTCGATTTCTCCTTCATCCAGACCAGCCAGCCCAACACCGGATTGTCAGCGACATTTCCCGTCTTTGCCGCGGTGATCATCGGTGGCGCCAGCCTTTCCGGCGGCAAGGGCACCGTTATCGGAACGCTGGGCGGCGCCCTGCTTTTGGCGGAACTGCAACTCGGCCTCTCCATCCTGTCGCCCGGCGCCTATGTCCAGCAGATTTTCCTCGGCGCGGTGACAATTGGCGCGGTGGCGTTGGACCTGTTCCTGACCAAGCTGCGCAAGAGCCGCTCGTCATGACCCCTGTCCTGGAACGCGGCATTTCGCTTCGGGGCGTGGCCAAGGCCTATGGCGCGACATTGGCATTGGCGGGCGTCGATCTGGATCTTAGGCCGGGAGAAGTCCTCGGCGTCGCCGGACCCAACGGCGCCGGCAAGTCGACGCTGGTGCGCATGATCGCGGGCGAGGAGCGGCCGACCCTTGGCAAGCTCACCTTCGACGGCCGCCCCTGGTCGCCGGTCGATGAATGGCAGGCCGTCGCCGTCGTACACCAGGAACCGCAGCTCTTCCCAAACCTCACCGTGGCCGAAAACGTCATGGTTGGCCGCGAGGGCAGTGGCAACAGGCATCCTACGCTCGGCGCCGCCGACGCAGCGGTCATGGACGCGCTTGGCATCGGGCACCTCAAGGACAAGGCGCTGGAGGATTGCTCGTTGGCGACGCAACAGCGCACCGAAATCGCCCGCGCCGTGGCACGGGATTCCAAGGTGTTCCTGTTCGACGAGCCGAATTCGGCTTTGACCGCCGAAGAATCCGATGAACTGTTCCGGGAAATCCACAAGCTGGCGGCATCGGGGCGCATCGTCGTCCTGGTTACGCATCGCCTCGCCGACTTCGTGGCGCATTGCAATCGTGTCGCGGTGGTGCGTGACGGCAAGGTGCGCGTCATTCTGGAAGGGGAAGCTCTGACCGAGGATGCCATAGCAAGGCAACTGGTCACGGAGAGCGCCGCAAGCTCGGCCCTGGCGGTCCGCGATCGCGGCAATGGCTTTGCCGGCGGCCCGCCGCTTTTTCAGACTGACGGCTGGACGCATCGGACGGCATTTTCAGATATTGCTTTCGAAGGTCGGCCGGGCGAGATCATCGCCTTGATCGGCGTCGAAGGTTCGGGCGCGCGTGAATTGCTGCGCTCGTTGGCCGGGCTTGAGAAGTGCACGGGATCGATCCAGATCGGCGCGATGTCGGGATCGTCGGCACTCGACACGCTGACGGCCTATGTGCCGGCGACGCGTCAACTCAGCCTCTACAGCAATTTTTCCGTTGGTGAAAACCTGTTGGTGCGGCTGGGGTATCCACAGATTGCCGGCGCGGGCTTCATGTTGAAGACCCGGCAAATGAAATCGTTGGCCAAGGCGGCGGTGTCGCGCTTCCTGGTCAAGACAGAAACGACGACACAGCCAATCCGCTCGCTGTCGGGCGGCAACCAGCAGAAGGTCGCGATCGCGCAGGCGCTGCACTGCGCCCCGAAGCTGCTGCTGCTTGAAGAGCCGACACGCGGCGTCGACATCCACAGCAAGGCCGAGATCTATCGCCTGCTGCGCGACTATGCCGACCAGGGCAACACGGTGGTGATCTTCTGCACCGAAGTGCTGGAGGTCTACGAGGCTGCCGATCGGGTGCATGTCGTGGCGGACGGTGCCATGGCGCCTTCGCTGCGGATCGCCGATTACGCACAGGTCGAGCAACTGGCGACCGACATCACGCGCCTCGAGCAGGAAAGCCGCATGGGCACGGCCGCGTAGGGAATGATGCGGAAACCTGGAAATCGGTTTCCGCAACAGGAAATCCCCGGGTGTTCATCCCGATCAGTCACCGATTGCAACGCTGCCCCACGCCGGAGCGCTGCCTACACGCGATATTTGCTGATCGTGGCCTGATCGAGCACGAGGCCGAAGCCGGCGCCTTGCGGCACGTCATAGGTGCCATTGTCGAATTTCGACCGGTTGGCGACGAGTGCGTAGAACATCGGGTCGCGATCCGGATGAAACGTTTCCAAATATGTGCCATTCGGAATCGAAGCCAGCAGGTGGGCGGATATCTGCGGCTCCTCATGATGACCCATTTCCACGGTGAAGCAGGAGGCGAGTGCTGCGACGCGACGCCACTCCGTCGGCCCACCACCCCAACTGGCGTCGAAATTGCAGACGTCTATGGCGCCCGACATCATCAGGTCGCGGCAGCCGGCGCGGCTGATTTCGCTCTGCCCGGCGGCAATCGGAATGCCGGTCTGGTTGCGGGCCGCCGCCATGTCGAGTCGGTCATTGTACCAGCGCACCGGCTCCTCGAACCAGCGGATGTTGAGGTCCGCGGCAAGGCGCGAAAACGCGACGGCTTCCGCCAGGTTCCAGCCCTGGTTGGCGTCGACCAGCAGTGTGAAGTCGTCGCCCACCGCACTGCGCGCGGCCCGCACGCGCTCGGCATCTTCCTTGGGCGTGCGGCCACCGACCTTGAATTTGCAGCCGGCGTAGCCGCTGGCGCGGATCTGCTCCATCTCGCGGCCGAAATCGGCCAAGGTCTTGTTTTCTTCGTAATATCCGGCGATGCAGATGACCGGAAGCTTGTCCTTGTAGCCGCCCCAGAGCTTGTATAGCGGCATGTCCAGCGCCTTGCCGACCGTGTCCCACAGCGCGCTGTCGACGCAGGCCTGCGCGCACATGGCAAGCTTGCGGTCGCGCAGGATATTGTAGCTCGGCTTGCGCATCGCTTCCCAGCAGCCTTCGATGTTGAAGGCGTCCTTGCCGATCAGCAGCGGCTGGATTTCGTCCAGGATGATCCTGACGACTTCGGCCTGGGTTTCGAACTCGTCGCCATTGTAGACCTCGCCAACGATTCCCTGCGAGGTGTAGATGCGGGTGATGATCGTGCAGCGGTGGGTCATGAAATAATTGCTGCCCCGGAACGTGCGGGGCAGGGGCATGCAAAGCGGCACGCATTCTATGCGTTCGATCTTCAGCTGTGCGACCATGATGAACTCTGATGTTGGAATAGAAATAGAAACGTTTCCAGAATAGTCCAGCCGCTCTCGCGAGGTCAAGTGCCGGCGCGCCGCTAATCTCCTTGCCCGAATGGCATCGGACACGCTAGACTCCGGTTTTATATGAGTTTCGGCGGCTTGATGCGACGTCTGGCCCAAAGGGGTCGACAAGGGGGCTGCGTGAGGAAGGGCATGGACAAGCCGGCGACAATACGGGATGTGGCGCGTGTTTCCGGCGTCTCTGTCGGAACCGTTTCACGGAGTTTGAACGCGCCTGAGACCGTGAGGCCGGGTACGCTTGGCAAGGTGCGCGCGGCGATCCAGCAGCTCGGTTTCCAGCCCGATTCGCGTGCGCAGAACATGCGCCGCCGCAATACCATGACTGTCGGCTTCGTCATCGACGATATCGCCAATCCCTGGCATGCTAGCTGCTTCAAGGCGGTGGACGCGGAAATGCGCCAGCGCGGCTATTCACTCTATCTGATGAGCACCAATGGCCGCGCGACCGAGGAGGCGGCGGCCATCGACATGCTGCAGCACGGCCGCGCCGACGGCATGATCATGACCATCAACAACGAACAGGATGCCCGTACCATCAAGCGCCTGAAGGAATTGCGCGTTCCCTCGGTACTGCTCGACCGTGACATCCCGCTCGATATCGACGCCGTGCTGACCGAGCATGCCACCGGACTGCGGCAGGCGACGAGCTACCTGATCGAACTCGGACATTGCCGCATCGCCATCATCACCGCCGGCAGCGACATCCGCCCCGGCCGTGAGCGCGTGCGCGGCTTCGTCGAAGCGTTCCAGCGCAGTGGCTTGCCGGTGCCGGAAGATCTGATCCGTTCGCAAAGCCTTTCGGTGGATTTCGGTTTCCGCGAGGCGACAGCCTTGCTCCAGATGCCGGAACGGCCGACCGCCATCATCGCCGCCGGCAACCGCATCCTGGTCGGCGTGTTGCGCGCCATCCAGCAGCAGGGCGTATCCGTGCCTCAGGACATTTCGCTGATCGGTTGCGACCGGTCGGACGTCGCATTGCTTTATCCAGGACCGATCACGCTCATAGACCGGCCCGTGGAAGAAATCGGCCGCACCGCCGCGCAGCTTCTGCTGGAGCGGCTCGGCGGCCACAGCGATCGTCCGGCGCAACGCATCTCATTCCCGACGCAACTGATCATGGGCGGATCCTGCCTGCCTGTTCCGAGGCGATAGGTCAGCCTGCCTCAGGCGTGGAAATTTTCCTTGCTGCGCTCGATGCGCCTTGTGCGCTGGAACTTGATCAGCCGGTCCAGCGACACGGCCAGCACGGTCACGGCGCCGGTGACGAATGTGCTCCATGTCGCGTCGATGCCGAAGAAGATCAGCCCGCTCGAGATCACTTGGATGATCATCATGCCGATCACCGCGCCGATGATCGTGCCATGACCGCCGGACAGCGGAGTGCCGCCGATGATCACCGCGGCAATCACCACGAGCACGAAATCACTGCCTTCATTGGGATCGATGGCGCCGCGGAAACCGACATACATCACGCCCGAAAGCCCGCAGATGGCGCCCATCAGCACCAGTGTCTGCAGCCGCACCAACGCAGTCGGAATGCCGGCATGGGCGGCGGCCTCGGGGTTGCTGCCCACCGCCTGCACGCGATAGCCGAAGCGGGTGCGATGAAGCACGATGTGCATGGCGAGCGCCAGTGCGATGAACACCAGTGCGGCCACCGGCACGACGCCGAAGAGCTTGTCGGAGATCACCGAGAAGAAGCTGCTGCTCTGGTCCGCCGGCACGATCGCGCGTCCCTTGTTCACCACCAGCGACAGGCCCTGGAACATGGAGTAGGTGCCCAGCGTCACGATGATGGCGGGCAGGCGCAACGTCACCGCGATCAGCCCGTTGATCAGGCCGAGGCCGGCGCCGAACAGCACCCCGGCAAAGGCGGCAAGCCAGGGGTCGATGCCCGCGACCATCAGCAGTGCCGCGAAGACCGCGGAGAAGTTGAACATCCAGCCGACCGAAAGATCAATCTCGCGGATGGCGAGCAGGAACACCATGCCGATAGCCAGCATGCCGAGGAAGGTTGTGTTGCCCAGCAGCGAAAACAGGTTGATCGGATTGAGGAAGCGCGGCCGGGCAAAGCCGATGATCGCCATCATCCCGACCAGCGCGATGATGACGCCGATCTCCTCGGGAATGCGAAAGCCGCGCCGGGCAGGGTGGGCCGCCGATCCGGCGAGCGGTGGAATGAGATCGGTCTTGCTCATCAGGCCATGTCCCCCTGGCGTGCTTGCTTCTTGCGGCCCGCACCCGGCATTTCGCCGGTATTGGTCAGATGCAGGACCGTCTGGCTGTTCATCTCGGCTCCAGAAACCTCGCCGGCGAGCCGGCCTTGATAAATGACCAGGATGCGGTCGCAGAGCCCGATCAATTCGGGCAGTTCGGTCGAACTGAACAGCACGATGCCGCCATTGGCCGACATCTCGCGGATCAGCGTGTAGATCTCACGCTTGGCGCCGATATCGACGCCACGCGTCGGATCATCGAGCAGGAAGACCTGCGGCCCGATCTCCAGCCATTTGCCGATGACGACCTTCTGCTGGTTGCCGCCCGACAGCGAGTTCGCCAGTGCGTGCGGCAGGCCCTTGATACGCAGCGCGTCGATCTGACGGTTGGCGCGGCTGAGCGCGGTTTTGGGCGAATACCAGGGCGTGCCCCAGTCGCGCGCGCCGACGACCACGTTGGAAATGTTGAACAGGATGGATTTGTCCAACATCAGCCCGTTGCGGCGGCGGTCGGATGGAACCAGGCAGACATTGCGCCGTGCTGCTTCGGTCGCGCTCCTGGGCAGGCCGCTGCCGTCGGGAAAGCGCACCTCGCCGCCGCGCGCCTTGCGCAAGCCGAACAGCATGTCGAGAAGATCCGCGACGCCGGACCCTTCAAGCCCGGCCAACCCGACGATCTCGCCGGAACGCGCGGTGAAGCTGACATTCGCAAGCCTGCCGCCCGCAAGGCCCTTCACCGTCATCTGCGGCAGTGTCGCACCGACCGTCGACGGCAGGGGAGGTGGGAACAATGCCTCGCGCTGCTGGCCGATCATGCCCTCGATGACTTCGGGTATCGTCAGCGCTGAACGATCCTTCGTCAGCACATCGCGCCCGTTGCGGGTGATGGTAACACGGTCGGAAATGGCGAAAACCTCCTCCAGCCGATGCGACACGTAGAGCATGTTGATGCCGTTGGCGCGCAGCCCCTTCAGCACCGTGAACAGCCGCTCTGTCTCGCGCTGGTTGAGTGCGGAATTCGGCTCGTCAAGGATCAGCAGACGGGGGTGCTCGAGCAGCACGCGAGTGAGTTCGACGAGCTGCCGCTCGCCAATGCTGAGGCGGCTGACCGGCGCGTGCACGTCGACGTGCAGGCCAAGCTGCCGAAGCAGGTCGCGGCTGCGGGCTTCCATCTCTCGTTTGGAGATCAGGCCGTTGTGCACCGGCTCGCGGTTGACGAACAGATTGGCCAGCACGGACCGCTCGGGAAACAGGCTGAGTTCCTGATAGACCATGCCAATGCCGTGCTGCCGCGCGGCGTTGGGGCTGTCGATGGTCACTGCGTGGCCATCGAGCTCGATGGCGCCGCTATCGGGCCGTACGACGCCGGCAAGCACCTTCATCAACGTCGATTTGCCGGCGCCATTTTCGCCCACGACGGCGTGGATCGTGCCCCGCTCGACGCTCAGGCTCATATCCTGGAGCGCGACAACGCCGCCATAGCGCTTGGCAAGATTGCGCACGGAAATCATCGGCGGACCGGACATGATCTTCCCACGAAATCAGGGGCGATCCTGCGATCGCCCCTGATCTTGAAACGGATTGCGGAAGCAGTCACTCGGATTCCGCGGAGATCGGCTTTGGCGTCGCCGAGAGCATGTCGGCGGTGAGTGTCTTGGTCCAGGCCTTGTAATAGGCTGCCGTCGCTGCCGGGTCGGCCGCCAGCTTCTGCGCCTCATCGAATGAGACAGCCGGCAAGCCGTTGCCCATATCGACCTTGTCGGCCGTGACGATCTGCGAGCCGGCATTGTAGAAACCGGGGCTGAGCTTCTTGCCGCCCTTGATCGCATTGACCAGCAGTGCGACGGGCAGATAACCTTGGACGAAGGCACTCTGGCCGATCGTCACATAGGCATGGCCTTCCTTGACCGCCTTGAGGTTGAGTTCCGTCAGGTCATAGCCGCCGGCGACAAACTTGTCGCCATTGGCGGCGTTCAGCTTGCCGAGGCTGGTGACGTCCGGCGCGCACAGTCCGATCAGCGCCACGGCTTCAGGATTGGCGCCATAAAGCTGTTCCCAGCGGTTGTAGTTGTCGACGGCGGAAACCTTGACGTCGAACGGACCGAGCACCTTCAGGCCAGGCGCCTTCTTCAGCGATTCCTCGACGCCCTTGGCGCGGTTCTCCAGAACCGGGAAGCCGGGGAAGCAGTTGCCCAGAATGACCGTGCCCTTGGCGCCGGCGCCGCCAAGTTTGTCGACCACCATCCGCCCCAGGATACGGCCGCTTTCGACGGATTTCTCACCGACATAGGGAGCATTGACCGCGGTCGACAGCAGGTTGAACTGAACGATCGGCACGCCGCCGCCGATGATCTCATTGAGGCCCTTGGCCATCGACTCGCCTGGCACCGAGGTGGCGATGCCTTGCGCGCCGGAATTGGCGAAGTTCTGCACCAGCTTCAACTGGCCTTCGGGCGCTCCGCCTGCCTGTTGGGCGACGACGAGCTTGACGCCGAGATCCGTGGCGGCGGCCTGCGCGCCGTCCTGGATCTGCTGCACGAAAGGATCGCCCTGCGCATGGGCGACGAAACCTATGGTGATGTCTTCAGCATGAGCGGTCGACATGCCGAGCGCAAGCGCGATGGCGCCGAGTACGAGTTTCGGTCTGGTCTTGTTGACGGCCATTGAGCGTTCCTCCCTGATTGTCGTTGTTATGGTTGCACTGCGCGGTCGGGCGCCAAGGCGCCCGGAATTCCGGTCGCTCAGATGGCGGTCAGGCCACCATCGACAAACATGAACGAGCCCGTCATGTAGGAGGCGTCGTCCGACGCCAGGAACGCCACGGCTCCGGCGATTTCTTCCGGCTCGGCGCCGCGCTTGAGCGGTATGTTCTGCACTTGCCACTCGTAGACCTTGGGGTCGGCGACGAGTTCGCGCACGATGGGCGTCAGGGTGAAGCCGGGCACCACGACATTGACGCGGATGCCTTCGGGAGCATGGTCGACAGCCATTACGCGCGACAGTCCGTGGACGCCGCCCTTGCTGGAGCCGTAGGCGACATTGGCGGGCGTGCAACCGGACATGCCGGTCGGCGAGCCTGTGAGCACCACCGCGCCCTTGCCGGCGGTGGCCTTGATGGCGGCGACACCATGCTTGCAGGTCAGGTACATGCCGGTCAGGTTGACGCCGACGATCTCGTCCCAGACGGCCTTGGGCAACCCGTCCACCTTGCCATCGCGTTCGCCCGAAAAGATGCCGGCGTTGGAAACGAGAATATCGAGACGGCTGAATGTCTTGACGATCTGGGCAAACGCGGCTTCGACCTGCGTTTCATTGCTGACGTCGGTCTTGATGGCGATGGCCTCGCCACCAGCCTTTTGGATGTGCTCGGCGGTCGCCTTGGCGCTGTCCCCGTTCCAGTCGAGGACAGCGACCTTGCAGCCTTCCTCGCCAAGCCGCAGAGCGGCTGCACGGCCGATCCCCGAGCCAGCACCGGTGATCGCCGCGACCTTGCCTTTGAGCCCCCGCATGCCAGTTCCTCCCTGACACCTGCGAGGCTGACACCGCGTGTCATGCCATCGCATTTGGTCAAAAATAATATCGTTTCCAATACTTGTGTCAAGGCGGCCGCCTCTGAATCACTCTGGCAGATCGGGGTTCGTATAATTATTTGAATTTAATGAGCTTATGGCGACAAAGAGGTGGCGTGGCGGTTTATATCGTTTCCACAACACACGCTGAATGCGGAAACCGGTCGGCCGCCGCCACAAGCGCCGGCTGTGCCGTGTTTCGGACTTGTGGCTAGATAAGATTGGCCTTGGCAAGGTCGCGCATGAGATGGCTCGCGCCATAGGTCCAGTGCGGGCAATCGGGTGACAGCCGCACGCGGTTGACCAGCGCGCCGAACTTCTCCGACGAGATGGTGACGATGTCGCCGACCTTGTGGGTGAACCCCCCGCCCTTTTCGCCGCGATCCTTGGACGGCACGAACATGGTGCCGAGATAGAGCGCCAGCCCGTCCGGGTATTGGTGATGCGGGCCCATGGCGGCGGCAACCAGTTCTTCCGGCGAACGGCTGATCTCGGCCATCGAGCTTGCGCCTTCCAGCGAGAAACCGTCCTCGCCCTCGACCTTCAGGCGGACGACGGCGTCCTTCACGTCATCGATGGAAAATGTATCGTCGAACAGGCGGATGAAGGGGCCAAGCGACGCCGAGGCGTTGTTGTCCTTGGCCTTGCCGAGCAGCAGTGCCGAGCGCCCCTCGACGTCACGCAGATTGACGTCATTGCCGATGGTCGCGCCGACGATCTTGCCGCTGCTGGCGGCGATCATGGCGATCTCGGGCTCCGGATTGTTCCAGGTCGACACCGGGTGCAGGCCGACATCGGCGCCGAAACCCACCGAGGCCATCGGCTGGCATTTTGTGAAGATCTCGGCGTCAGGCCCGATGCCCACTTCCAGATATTGCGACCAGGCGCCGCGCGCGATCAGCTTGGCCTTGATCTCCATCGCCTCTGGTGAACCAGGCTTCAGCTTCGACAGGTCATGGCCGATCAGCCCGGCAATGTCGGCGCGGATGGCGTCGGCTTTCTCGGCCGAACCGCGTGCCTGTTCCTCGATGACCCGTTCGAGAAGGCTGACGACGAAGGTGACGCCCGATGCCTTCACGGCCTGCAGGTCGACCGGCGAGAGCAGGTATGGCTTTGCCGGGTCGCGCGTGGACTGGAAACTGTTGGCGGCGACTGCATCGAGCAAACCGATCGGCTTGCCTTTGGCCGACCTGACGTGTCCGGCAGGGTCGGGCATCTCGCAGATATCGCGAACGGTTGGCGCCGTGGCCGACGTGATGTCGAAGACCACGCCGTCGCGCACCGTGACCACGAGCGGATGCGGCGCATCGCCTGTCCTGGCGCGGCCAACAAAGAGGCCGTCAGTTGGCAAGTGCATAGCGTTCGTCATGGCTCGCGGTCCTCCCCGTCTTATCCGCCTGGACATTATTGTTGTCTGGCCGGCGGCGCGGCACTTTCAACAAATTCCGGCCAAAGGTCTACCCGTCCTGGTCGATGAAGAATCGAGGTCTCATGTGCTGCCGCACGCGACACCGCACAGAACCGTTGGGCCAGTCTGCAATACGGGGTGAAATCACCTTTCAAAAAAATGAAATCGCTTCTAGGATTTTCATTTTCTGAAGGTGCCCGGAGGAAGTCTTGTCCGCTCCGTTTTCGGATCCTATCTGGCAGAGGCCGCATGCTGCCATATCCCTCCAGCCGCTGGTCTCGGCGGGAAAACACGTCGATGTCGTCGTTGTCGGGGCCGGTATCATGGGCCTTTCAACGGCTTTGCATGCCGCTCGACTTGGCCTTGTTGTACAGGTGCTGGATGCCGGCGACATCGGGCAGGGTGCGTCTGGCCTGAATGGCGGGCAAGTCATCCCTGGCCTCAAATACGATCCTGAATGGCTGCTGGAGCATTTTGGCGCTGAACGCGGCGAAGCGCTCATCAGCTTTGCCGCGTCGACAGCGGATAGCGTCTTCGATCTGATCCGCGACGAACAGCTCACGGTGCCCTTCGTTCGCAAAGGCTGGATCCAGGCGGCGCATACCGAAGTGGCGCTGAAGGCGGCAGCGAACAGGGATCGGCAATGGCGGGCGCGGGGCGCCGATGCCAAACTGCTGAGCAAGGCGGAAGTCGTGGCCATGACCGGTGCGAAAGGCTATCTCGGCGGCTGGCTCGATCGTCGCGCCGGCGTCATCGATCCGCTCGCCTACACGTCGGAACTGGCGCGGGTCGCGCTTGCCTCGGGTGTGGAAATTGCTGCCCGCCAAAAGGCGGTGGGTCTCTCCAGAAGTGGCGGAAGCTGGCGGGTTGAGACGGAAAACGGCGTAACACTGCAGGCGAAATTCGTTGTCGTTGCAACGAACGCTTACACCGACAGCCTCATTCCAGGCCTCGCCGAAACGATCGTTCCGCTGCATTCCTTCCAGATCGCCACGGCGCCGCTTTCGTCCAGTCTCGCCGGCGCTATCCTGCCGGAGGGACAGGCTGTCTCGGACTCGCGGCGCATCCTTGTGTATTACCGCAAAAGTGCTGATGGGCGGCTGGTTCTGGGCGGTCGTGGGCGCATGGCGTTGCCGACAAGCTCCGCCGACTGGACGCATCTCGAGCGTGCGCTGCGGCGTCTCTATCCGGTACTGTCCGGCGTTGCCATCGAGAAGCGATGGTTTGGTCGCGTGGCGATGACGCCCGACCATCTTCCGCACATCCATGAGCCGGAGCCAGGCCTGCTGGCCGCGGTCGGTTGCCAGGGGCGGGGCGTGGGGCTGATGACCGCGCTTGGCAAGTGCATTGCAGGCTACCTGTCGAGCGGCGATGTCCGGCAACTGCCGTTCCCGGTCTCACCGATCCGTCCGATCCCGTTCCACGCCTTCCGGCAGATTGGCGTTGCCGCCACGATCGCCTGGTATCGGACGCTGGATGCGCTTGAGCGCTAAGGCTTATTCCGGTCGTTCATGAATAAGCTTGACAGTTTCATTAATATGAAAAATTTTTAGGAAATTTCAAAATTCCGACGGGCAGGTCGATGTCGACCATTGTTGTAGCAGCGCCGCCATCATCCCGATCCTCTTCGGGGTTCCGGCTTGGCATGTCGCTACCCGGCGCGTTGGTCACCTTCCTGCTGATCCTGTTTGCCCTCGGCCTCGTGCTGTTCCTTGCCTTCCGCAACAATGACGGGTCGCTGCTGGGCGTTGGCTTCAGCGTGGCCAACTTCGTCACAGTGGTGTCCGACCCGCTATACTGGACGGTGACGTTGCGCTCGTTGATCATCGCGGGCCTGGTGACGCTGGCAACGGTCGTTACCGCCTATCCCGTCGCCTATTATCTCGCTTTCCATGCCGGGCGGCGGCGCGGCCTGCTGCTGTTCCTGGTGACGCTGCCGTTCTGGACCAGCTATCTGCTGCGCGTCTTCGCCTGGAAGATCGTGCTCGCCTACAATGGCGTGCTGAACTCGGCGCTGATCGAAAGCGGCGTCTGGTCGGAACCGACGCTGGCCTTCCTCAACACGCCGGCGGCCGTGGTCGTCACCCTCGCGCATGCCTACGCGCCCTTCGCCATCCTGCCGATCTATGTGGCGCTGGAGACGATCCCGAAATCGCTGCTCGAGGCTGCTTCCGATCTTGGTGCAAGACCCTTCACCAGCTTCCGCCGGGTCGTCCTGCCGAATTCGATGCCCGGCGTGCTGGCGGCGGCCCTCGTCGTCTTCGTGCCGACTGTTGGCGACTATGTCACGCCGGCGCTTGTCGGCGGCCCGGCCAGCACCATGATCGGCACGCTGATCCAGTCGCAGTTCGGCAAGGCCAATGACTGGCCGTTTGGCGCCGCGCTTTCGGTCTGCGTCATGCTGGTCATCCTCTGCGTGGTTCTGGTCGCGCGCGGTGCCGACCGCAGATTTGGCAGCCGCACATGAGTGCCGGACGCGCGGATGCAAACAAAAGCGGCCGCTGGCTTGGCCTCTATGTGCTCGCCTATCTTGTCTTCCTGTATCTGCCGGTGGCGCTGATCCCATTGTTTTCCTTCAATGATTCCATTCAGGCCGCGTTTCCGCTGCAGGGCTTCACTCTTCAGTGGTACGCGACCTTGTTCGGCAACCCGGCGCTCTCGGGCGCGCTCTTGAACAGCCTGATCATCGGTGCGGTGGCCGGCACGGGTGCGACGCTGTGCGGCATCACCGTCTCCTACATGGATCTCTATGGCCGCTCGTCCCTGTCCGCCACTATCAGCGCCATTGCCAGGCTGCCGATCCTGATCCCCGGCGTCATCGTCGGCATCTCCCTGCTGATCCTCATCAACCTGATCGGTCTCGGGCCATCGCGGATCGCCATCGTTCTCGGCCACATCCTTGTGGCGCTGCCGACGACGGTGGTGATCATGCGCAGCCGCTTCGCCGCTATCCCCAAGACCATTCGCGAGGCGGCCCTCGATCTCGGGGCTTCCGATTGGACGACGTTCCGGCGGGTCATGCTGCCGCTCAGCCTGCCGGCCATCATCTCAGCCTTCATGCTGGCCTTCCTGATCTCCTTCGACGAATTCATCGTCGTCTTTTTCCTTGCCGGCACCGAGCCGACCCTGCCGCTCTACATCTGGAGCCAACTGCGCTTCCCCAAATCGCTGCCGACCGTCATGGCGTTGGGAACGTCGATCCTCGCCGTGTCCTTCATCATCGCCGGCCTTGCCGAAATCCTGCGCCATCGCGGCGTGGCCGCGGCCGCACCAAGACCGTTGGACCCATCACAACCAAAACAAAACGAAAGAGGAGAACTGCAATGGCATTCGACTTGAAATCGATCTCCGCGAAGACAGTTTGCGCCGGGCTGACAGCGTTTGCGCTGGCACTCTCATCGACCGTCGCTTTCGCCGGCGACAAGCTGCAATATTTCACCTGGTCAGGCTACGAACTGCCCGACTTCAACAAGAGCTTCCTCGCCACGCACCCTGATGGCGTCGAGGCCTCGATCTTCGGGGATGACGACGACGCCTTCACCAAGGTCAAGGCCGGCTTCCGCCCTGACATCGCGCACCCCTGCTACGACAAGGTGGCGCGCTGGAACAAGGAAGGCCTGCTGCAGCCGATCGACACTAAGCGCATCAAGAACTGGGATTCCATCTTCCCCGTCTTCAAGAACCTGCCCGACCTGCAGGCCGGCGATGGCAAGGTCTGGATGGTGCCGTGGGACTGGGGCAACACCTCGATCCTCTACCGCACCGATCTGGTGAAGAACCCCGAGGCGAGCTGGAACCTTCTGTGGGACAAGCAATATGCCGGCCGCATGGCGACCATCGACGCCGTGCATGACACGCCGATCGTCGCGGCGCTGCTCGCTGGCGTCAATCCCTTCGACATGACGCCCGAGCAGATGGACAAGGTTGCGGCAAAGTTGCGCGAGCAGCGTCCGCTGCTCTCCAACTACACCACCGACATGACCTCGGTGGAGCAGGCGCTGGCCAGCGGCCAACTGGTCGCCGCCATGACCTGGAACGCGTCGGCGACATCGCTCAAGAAGCAAGGCGTTCCCGTAGAGTTCATGAAACCGAAGGAAGGCATGCTGACCTGGGCCTGCGGCTTCGTCATGCTCAAGGATGCAAAGAACGTTGACCTCGCCTATGACTTCATCAACAGCCGGCTGGATGCCGACTCGGGCAAATTCCTGATCGAATCTTATGGCTATGGCAGCTCGCTCAGCACCGCTTTCGCGGGCGTGCCGAAGGATGAACTGGAGAAGCTGCAGCTGCCGTCTGATCCGGAGGTAATGCTGAAGAGCACCATCTTCACCGGACCGATGAAACAGAATGACGACGTGGCGAAGATGTTTGAAAAGGTGAAGGCTGGCGGGTGAGCTTCAGCTTGAATGGTACTGGAGACGACTAATTGCTGAAGTTTGCGCCGCCCCTCATCCACCTGCCGGCACCTTCTCCCCGTATAGTGACGGGGGAGAAGGTAAGGGTGAGGGGCAGCGTAAGTTTTTGTAAGAGTGCGGATGCGGCAAACGAGGCCACGACTTGATGGATGTTCTGGACGAACCCGCTGAAAAGCCAAAGGACGATGCCGATGTGCGGGTCGGTCGGCGCGTGCGGGCGCTGCGGCTGGAGCGCAAGCTGTCGCTGGCTGATCTTGCGGCAAAAGCCGGCGTGTCGATCGGCGCGCTCAGCCAGATCGAGCGCGGCATGTCCTCGCTGCGCGTCAAGGTGATCTGGCCGCTCGCCGCGGCCCTCGACGTCGAACCGTCGGCGCTGATCACCGACGGTAATGACGCCGTCAACGATCTCTATTGCGTGCGCGCCAACAGCCGTCGCTCGATCCCGGTGAAGTCGGAAGGCATCGCCAAGGCGCTGCTGTCACCGCCAGGCGCTACGCTGACCGGGATGCTGGTGACGGTGGAAGCGAGTGGCGGCACTGCCGAAGCCTATGCCCATGCCGGTCATGAATTCGGCTTCGTCCTGTCGGGCGAGGTCGAGCTGATTGTCGATTCCACGAAATACGTGCTGAAAACCGGCGACAGCTTTGCCTTCAAGAGCACGCTTTTGCACGCCTTCCGCAACCCGGGCACCGAGCGTTGCCAGATCCTGTGGGTCAACACAACAAAACCTTCCGAGGTTCGCGATGGCGCCTGATCCTCTCGTCCGGCTCCAGGCGGTCTCGAAGCTTTTCCCCGGCGGCATTGTCGGCCTCGACGCCGTCGATCTCGACATCGTCCGAGGCGAATTCCTGACCCTGTTGGGGCCATCCGGCTGCGGCAAGACCACCAGCCTGCGGGTCATCGCCGGGTTCGAAAGCCCGTCGAGCGGCAAGGTGCTGCTCGAGGGACGCGACATTACCGCGCTCCGGCCCTTCGACCGGCCGGTCAACACCGTGTTCCAGGACTATGCGCTGTTTCCGCACATGAACGTCACCGAAAATGTCGGTTTCGGCCTGTCGTTGCGAAAACTCTCCGGCGGCGAACAGGTAAAGCGCGTTGGCGAGGCCCTCGAGATGGTCGGCCTTGCCGACAAGATCGGCGCCCGCGTGTCCGAGCTATCGGGCGGCCAGCGTCAGCGCGTGGCGCTCGCCCGCGCCATCGTTTGCGAGCCGCGTGTGCTTTTGCTTGACGAACCGCTGTCGGCTCTCGACGCGCATCTGCGCGAACAGATGCAGGTCGAGCTGAAGCGGTTGCAATCCCGACTAGGCACCACCTTCGTCATGGTTACCCACGACCAGACGGAAGCGCTGTCGATCTCCGACCGCATCGTCGTCATGAACAAGGGGCGCATCGAGCAGATCGCGCCGCCGGCCACGCTCTATGACCGGCCCGCGACCAAATTCGTCGCCAGCTTCATCGGCACGATGAACCTGCTGCAGTCACGTTTTGTCGGCCGCGACGGCTATCGCTTGCGTTTCGCCGCTGGCGCACTGCCGCTGGAAGCCGTCTCGGACACGGGCCAGTCGCCGGGCGAAGGCGAAGTGCGGACCATCGGCGTGCGTCCCGAGGATTTGCTGGCGGCCACCGAAGCCTCGACCGGCACCGCACCGGCGCGCGTCAACAGCGTCGTCTTTCACGGCCGCACATTGCGCCTTCATGCCGAACTGGGGCAAGGTATGCCGTTGGTGATCGACGCACCGCGCCAGGCCGAAGGTTTTCAATTCAGCGCCGGCGACGTGGCGCATATCAGCCTGCGCCGTGGCGCTAACTGCCCTATGCTCTCCGCATAAACTGCCCATCCATTTCCAAAAACCGGAGTATTACCCTGTGAGCAATCATCTCAACTTCTTCATCGACGGCAAATGGGTGGCACCCGTGGTGCCAGCGACGCTCGACGTCATCGACCCGTCCACCGAAGAGGCCTATACGAAGATTTCCGTCGGCTCGAAGGCCGATGTCGACAAGGCTGTCGCTGCCGCCAAGGCCGCGTTTCCGTCCTTTTCGCAGACCAGCAAGGCGGAGCGCCTGAAGCTCCTGAAGCGCATCCTCGAAGTCTACAACGAGCGCTACGAGGACATCGCCCAGGCCGTCAGCCATGAGATGGGCGCACCGATCACCTGGGCACGCGAGGCGCAGGCCTGGGCGGGCAGGGCGCACATGGAAGCCACCATCAAGGCGCTGGAGGATTATGAATTCTCGGAGAAGCGCGGCGGCACCATGGTTATCAAGGAGCCGATCGGCGTCTGCGCGCTGATCACGCCATGGAACTGGCCGCTGAACCAGATCGTCTGCAAGGTGGCGCCGGCCATCGCCGCCGGCTGCACCGTCGTGCTCAAGCCCTCCGAGATCGCGCCGATCAGCGGCATTGTCTTCTCGGAAGTCATGCAGGCCGCCGGCGTGCCTAAGGGTGTCTACAACATGGTCAACGGCAACGGCCCGGATGTCGGCCAGATCATGGCCGGCCATCCCGATGTCGACATGGTATCGTTCACCGGCTCGACCCGCGCCGGCATCATCGTCGCCAAGACGGCGGCCGAGACGGTCAAGCGCGTGGCGCAGGAGCTCGGCGGCAAGTCGGCCAACATCGTTCTACCCGATGCCGATTTCGAAACGGCGGTGCGCAAGGGCGTCGAGGGTTGCTTCGGCAACAGCGGCCAGTCCTGCGATGCGCCGACCCGCATGCTGGTGCCGGCCGCCCGTCACGACGAGGCGCTTGCCATCGCCAAGAAGGCAGCCGAAGCGCACAATGTCGGTGATCCCCGCTCGGAAGATACCAAGCTCGGACCGGTTGTCTCGAACATCCAGTACGACAAGATCCAGCGGCTGATCGAGGCCGGCATCAAGGAAGGCGCCACGCTGGTCACCGGCGGTCCCGGCCGGCCGGAACACCTCAACCGCGGCTATTATGTGCGGCCAACCGTGTTCGGCCACGTCACGCCGGGCATGACCATCGAAAAGGAGGAGATCTTTGGGCCGGTGCTGTCGGTCATCTCCTACAATGACGATGATGATGCGGTGAAGATCGCCAACGATACGGTCTATGGCCTCGCTGCCTATGTGCAGTCGGGGGATATCGACCGTGCTCGCAAGGTGGCCGGACAGCTGCGCGCCGGACAGGTCTCGATCAACTATCCGGAATGGGACACCTTCGCGCCCTTCGGCGGCTACAAGCAGTCGGGCAACGGCCGCGAATACGCCGATTGGGCGATCCACGACTTCCTCGAAGTCAAGGGCATCATCGGCTACGGGGCGTAAGCTTCGGGCTAAATCCACGCTTGACTCAAAGAATTGTTCCTGTTTTGTTCTGGTAGAGCAAAACAGGAGCGTTCTTCGCCGGGCGTGTGCGTATGTATCGGCAAGGTGAATTCGATTTTGGCATGCCAGTGCCGCCGCGCCAGCCGAAACGGCCGGATCGTGCCTTCTTCGGGTTGTTTTTGCAGCCTCGGTACTATGGTTCCTTCGCCAATCTGCAGAGGCAGCTTTGCCATCAACATGGGATAGTTGGATCGCTGCTGTCGGTTGAACGGTTCCATCTGAGCCTGCAGCATGCTGGTGACTACAGGCGGCTGCGGTCAAAGATCGTCTTTGCGGCATCACGATCGGGCCAGCATGTTCACATGCCTGCATTCGAGGTCACGTTTGGCAGTGTCGGCAGCTTTTCCGGTCGTCTGGCGACTGGAGGCAGGCCGCCTCATCGCCCGTTTGTGTTGTTGGCAGACGATGGACCGGTTTTCCAACTCCACAAATTGCTTGGCGCAGAGATGCTAAAGAATGGGCTCAAAGCGTCGGATGGTTTCGTTCCGCATCTGACGCTCGCTTACGATCAAAAGTTTATCCCTCGGCAGCCCATCGACCCGATCAGCTTCGTTGCCTGTGACTTCACCTTTGTTCACAGCATGCGCGGTCTGACAAAATACCTCTTTCTGGACCATTGGCCCTTGATAGCGGTATCGTAGTCGGTCCGAACTCTCAAATCGTCTTCACGTGCTCCGCAAGCTGATCGAGCACCGTGCGCCAGCCGTCGAAGAATCCCATCTCTTCATGGTTCTTGCGAGTAGCCTCGTCGCGGTGGATGGCTGTGGCGGTGTAGCGCGTGCCTTGCCGTCCGGCTGGAAGGAAATGACCGGGGTGATGAAGGGCTCTGCCGAGGGCAGCCTCAAAATTTACGAGATCGGACATGAGGTGCTGGCAAAGCGGGAAGGGCGGTTTTAGGTTGGGGGACGGATTCGACTTGTCAGCCCAAGGGAAGCACGCTTTGACGACCACGATGTACGGCATCACCACCTGCGACACGATCAGGAAGGCGCGCGTCTGGCTGGAAAGCCATGATGTCGTCTACCGCTTTCACGATTACAGGGCTGAGGGGCTGGACGCGAAGCGGCTGGATGGCTGGGTCGGCAAGGTCGGCTGGGAAGTCCTGCTGAACAAGGCGAGCACGACGTTTCGGGAATTGGCGGATAAGGACAAGCAAGGGCTGGACGAAAAGAAGGCCAAGGCGCTGATGCTGGCCAAGCCGACGATGATCAAGCGGCCGGTGCTGGAGCTTGGCGACCGGATTCTCGTCGGTTTCAAGCCGGATGTTTATGAGCAGGCGGTGAAGTAGGATTCAGCAAGCGCACACCTATCCCGTCGTAATCCTATGGCGGAGCAAGGAGCGAAGCGACGCGGCACAGACCATAGGATTCATGCCGTGACATCAGGGCGCTGCAACGTTGCAGGTTCTGGTGCCGCTACGCCCTTCGGTTGAAGCTATGGCATGGATCCTCGGGTCAAGCCCGAGGATGACGAAGTAGGTATTCTGCCAACGCCGCAGCATTATTGTGCGCCTCGTCATGCGCGCCATAGAGCAGAGTCACCTTTCCATGACGAAGCAGATTGCGAAGTTCCGCCACCACTTCGCCATTCCCATCCAACTCGACGCGATACCGCTCGCGAAACTCCGCCCAGCGCTCGGGATCATGTCCGAACCACTTTCGCAATTCGTCGCTCGGCGCGATTTCCTTCAGCCACAGCGTCAGCGCGGCGTCTTCCTTGCTGACGCCGCGTGGCCAGATCCGGTCGACCAGAACCCGCTGCCCGTCGTCGGACGCCGGGGGTACGTAGATCCGCTTGACTACCAGGTCGAAGGCCATCGGACCCTCCCTCCGTAGCGGCAGTGACCCTCAGGCCCACTCGCCCTTGCGCATGACGGGCACGCGGCGACCGTCCTTGTGGACGCCGTCTATGTCGATCTTGTCCGAGCCGATCATCCAGTCGATGTGGATAAAGCTCTTGTTGCCGCCACGCGCGGCGATCTCGTCCTGGCTGAGCGACGCGCCGTCGACAAAGCACTTCGAATAGCACTGTCCCAGCGCGATGTGACAGGCGGCGTTTTCGTCGAACAGCGTGTTGAAGAACAACAGGCCGCTCGCCGAGATCGGCGAGGAGTGTGGCACCAGCGCCACTTCTCCGAGACGGCGCGAGCCTTCGTCGGTATCCAGCACCTTCTTCAGCACGTCCTCGCCCTTCGAGGCCTTTGCCTCGACGATCCTGCCTTCCTCGAAACGCACCGAGATGTTGTCGATCAGCGTGCCCTGGTAGGATAGCGGTTTGGTGCTAGAAACATGGCCTTCGACACGTCGTGCATGCGGCGTGGTGAAGACCTCTTCGGTCGGGATGTTGGGGTTGCAGGTGATGCCGTTCTTGGCGGTCGAGGCGCCGCCCATCCACTCATGGCCGTCAGCCAGTCCAACCGTCAGGTCGGTGCCGGGTCCGGTGAAATGCAGCGCGTGGAAATCATGGCCGTTCAGCCATTCGGTGCGGGCGCGCAGTGCGGCGTTGTGCGCCTTCCAATCGCCGATCGGGTCTTCGACATCCACCCTTGAAGCGGCAAATATGGCGTCGGCGAGTTTCACCACGGCGACGTCCTCCGCATCATCGGGGAATACCTGCTTGGCCCATGCCTTGTCCGGATAGGCGACGATGTTCCAGTTGATGTCGAAGCCGGTGATCTTCTCCAGGGCCGGCTGGTAGGCGATCGAATTGGCCTTGTTGGCGCGCGCCACTTTTGCCGGATCCTGCGCCGACAGCAGCGACGGATCCTCGCCGCGCACGGCAAGCCGCGCGGCATTGTTGGCGAAGGCCTTCGCCATGCCCTCATAGAGCCAGCCAGCGGCGTGGTCGAAGCCGGCATCGGCGCCAA
This sequence comes from Mesorhizobium sp. PAMC28654, assembly GCF_020616515.1. GTDB lineage: Bacteria > Pseudomonadota > Alphaproteobacteria > Rhizobiales > Rhizobiaceae > Mesorhizobium. The sequence continues at coordinate 2,239,851 of NZ_CP085135.1, read as the reverse complement.
ACCGATAGCGCGCCAGCGTCATCTCGTCATCGTTGAAGATCGGGGTGACCAGGCCGGCACCAGCCTTGTAGGCGTGCTCGACGATCCGCCGCGTCAGCGGCAGGGCGGCGATGGACGATGTCACGACAAGGTCTTGTCCCGGCTGCAACTGCAGCCCGACCTTGATGGCCACCTCGGCCAGCCTGTCGAGCTTCACCGGGTCGATGGTTGCGGAAACGCCGCGCGAATGTGTGGTCATGATCCCTGCCTGCCATGATGTTGATCGATCATACATAGACCGGCACTGTCGACCTTTCCACCGCGATCGCTGCCGGCATTTTCTAATTGGCGGGTTCGAGGGATCCGAACTGTGTCATGGTCGTTTCGATCTCTTCCCGGATCCAGGTCTTGAAATCCCGGACCTTGCGGCTTTCGGTTCTGGTTGGCGATGTCACCAGCCAGTAACCGAGGCCGCTCTGGGCGCGGATGCCGAAGGGCGCGACGAGGCGGCCATCCGCCAGGGCATCGGCGGTCAGCAATTGCCAGCCAAGCATGACGCCGTGGCCGGCAATCGCCGATTCCAGGCAAAGCATTGGATCGGTGAAGCGCGCGCCCTTCTGGAACGTGACCGGCTTGACGCAAGCCGCTTCAAACCAGCTCTCCCAGTTGATCATCGACCGTTCGTCGGTGATGGCGCAGGTCTGGGCGAGGTCTTCGATCGATTTGAGTTTCCGGGCGATGACCGGCGCGCAGACAGGAAATACTTCCAGCGCCAGCAGCAACTCCGCGTGTGCATTCGGCCATTTGCCGTCGCCAAGACGGATGGCGATATCGATGTCGGAACGGTCGAGATCGGCGACCCGTACCGAGGCGTCGACACGCAGCAGTACATTCGGGTGCCGGTCGAAGTGGCTGGAGAGGCGCGGCAGCAGCCATTTCGAGGCAAAAGCCGGTGCAACCGAAACCACCAGCGTGCATTCGGTCGCCTCCTCGGCGAGCGCCATCGCCGCGGCAAGTTCGCGAAAGCCAGCGCCCAGTCGGGTCGCGAAGACCGTGCCAAATTCGGTGAGGACGAGGCCGCTCGCAGTTCGATCGAACAGGGCGCGGCCTAGCTGCCTTTCCGTCCGGTTGATCTGCTGGCTGACCGCGCTGGCGGAAACGTTGAGTTCGCCCGCCGCCGCCGAAAGCGACCCAAGGCGGGCGACGGTTTCCACGGCGCGCAGGCCGTTGAGATGGACGCGATTGAGCATAGCCATATAGTTTTTCTAAACTGCCGAGATTGAAATCTCAATTGAAAGAGATGTTGAAACGGCAGACCTTACCGGAAGCAGACGGATTGCGGAGGCAGGGATGCTGAGGATTTTATCGTCGCTGGCCACCTTCTTCGCTGGGAACGGATGGCAAAGGCAGCCGCATGACAGCGAAACCACCAGATGGGTGATCGATCCGCTGTCGCATCCGGTGCTGGGACGCCATGTCGGAGCGTGAACTCGGCGATGTGCCGTTCAGGTTGACGGCGCGGCGGACGGCCTACGAGACCGCGACACTCCAGGTTGCTCTCAGCGGGTGTTGATTGCCGAGGCAGACTGAACGGTTGACAAGGACATCTCCAGTTTGGCGGCTACGGTCCGCCGCACTGGCCCAACAGAAAGCGGATTGTCTCAAGGACCGGCGCACTTATTGTGCGCTGCAATGAACACGCTCTCTCCATCCCCGCTGCGGTTCGCCTTCGCCGGCATGATCGCCATGGCCGTCGCCATGGGCATCGGGCGCTTCGTCTATACGCCGATCCTGCCCGGCATGATGGAAGAACTGCATCTGTCGCCGGCCAATGCTGGCTGGATCGCCTCGGCCAATTATCTCGGATACCTCATCGGCGCGCTGGCGGCGGCGGGCGGCTGGGCGCATGGACGAGAACGCCTGATGATGCTCGTGGGTCTCGGCGCCAGCACCGTCCTTGCGGCCCTGATGGGGCTGTCCGACACCATGGTCGCCTTTCTCGTCATTCGCTTCCTGGCCGGTCTGGCCAGCGCCTTCGTCATGGTTTTCATGGCCAGCATCGTTTTCAGCCATATAAACGCTGCCGGCCGCAACGACCTGCAGGCCTGGCATTTCGGCGGCGTTGGCCTTGGCATCGCGATCTCGGCGGCAATGATGGCCGTGCTGGTCACCGAACATGCCGGCTGGGCGGCGGCCTGGCTGTGGTCTTCAGCGATTTCGGCTTGCGGCTTCCTGGTCGTGGCGCTGCTGGCGAACGAAGGCCCGCTCGCCACCGGCGAAGCCGTCCGTGAGCCGGCCCTGCCGAAGGACCGGTCGATGATGAAGATCATCATTGCCTATGGCCTGTTTGGCTTCGGTTATGTGGTGACGGCGACCTTCCTGGTCGCCATCGTCCGGCAAGGTGGCGGCAGCCACGTCTTCGAAGACATGGTGTGGCTGGTCGCCGGCCTTGCAGCATTCCCCTCGACATGGGCGTGGCAGAAGATCGCTGCACGGATCGGGCTCCATGCCGCCTATGCGCTGGAATGCCTGGTCGAAGTCGTCGGCGTCACCGCCAGCGTCGCCCTCGGCGGGTATATGGGGCCGCTGCTTGGCGGTCTGCTGCTTGGCGGTACCTTCATGGCCATCACGGCACTTGGCCTGCAGGCCGCGCGGCAGCAGGCGCCAAAATCGGCCCGGCGCATCTTCGCCCTGATGACCGCGTCCTTCGGTCTTGGCCAGATCATCGGCCCGATCGCCGCCGGGCTTTTTGCCCAGGCGTCAGGCAATTTCTTCCTCGCCTCGATCGTCGCTGCAGCCATGCTGGTGGTCTCCGGCGTCATCACATGGTCGGCTGCGCCAAAATCGCCATGATTTGTGGTCTTGGTCAGTGACGGGCATTGGGCAGGCATTTTCTTTCCAACTAATGTGTGACTTTATGCCCGCTGAACCCCGCTGATTTGCGCACAGATCGAGGAATTCGCCACAGTGTTCGTATCCTTTTTCCCGCAGCCGAAGCTGTTCTTCTCTTCGGCCGCCATCTGGAGCCTTGCGGCCGTTCTGTTCTGGTTTTTCGGGGGAGAACAGCTTGGCGCCTTGTTCGGACTGCCCCCCACTGCCGAAGGCGTCGACAAGATCATCGGCGTGTCACTCTTTTGGTCGAAGCCCTTTATCTGGTTCTATATATATTTTGCCGCTGTAGTCCTGATTTTCTACGGCTTTTGGGCTTGGTACCGGCCTCATCCATGGCAGAATTGGTCCATCCTTGGGACCTCACTGATCTTCTTTGTGATCTACTACCAAGTACAGGTGAACGTCGCTTTCAACGACTGGTATGGCCCTTTCTACGATCTTATTCAGAAGGCCTTGGGAACACCATTCTCCACGACGCCATGGGACTTCTATAGCCAACTGCTGACGATTATGTGGATTGCGCTTGTTGCTGTAACCGTTGGGGCCCTCAATCGATTTTTCGTCAGCCATTGGATATTTCGTTGGCGCACCGCGATGAACGAATACTACATGACAAATTGGGAAAGGCTAAGGTCCATCGAAGGTGCATCCCAGCGTGTTCAAGAAGACACGATGCGCTTTTCCACAACGATGGAAGATTTGGGCGTAAGCTTGGTAGGGTCTGTCATGACGCTTATAGCGTTCCTCCCTGTGCTGCTGCATCTCTCTCAGAACGTCACGGAACTGCCGATTGTCGGCGCGGTGCCTTATTCTCTCGTTGTTGTGGCAATCTTTTGGTCGCTCTTCGGAACCACTTTCTTGGCTTTGGTTGGTGTCAAGCTCCCAGGGCTTGAGTTCCGTACTCAGCGTGTAGAGGCAGCGTACCGCAAGGAACTGGTCTATGGTGAGGACGATGTAAATCGCGCTCAACCGCCAACTGTCGCAGAGCTTTTTAGGAATGTTCGGAGAAATTATTTTCTAAAATACTTCCACTATTTATATTTCAACGTAGCCAGAATATTTTACCTTCAGATCGATAATATATTCCCATATATTGTTCTGGTTCCTACGATGGTCGCGGGAAAGATCAAGCTTGGCGCTTTAAACCAGATTCTCAATTCCTTTGATCAGGTCCGATCTTCGTTCCAGTACCTGGTCAATTCATGGCCAACCATTGTCGAACTGATCTCGATCTACAAACGTCTACGTGCCTTCGAGGCGACGATCCATGGCGAGCCGCTCCCCGACATTGACCGTCGCTTCATGGAGCGCCAAGCAAAAGAACCCGATCCGGCCTGATTGTTGGAAAGGACGTGGGCGGCTTAGCCGCCCACGGTTTTGTCCTTGGCTCCCAGCCGCGAAACATAATCGCGAAAACTGATGCACTCGACATCGGGGTTGACGCAGACGTCTCCGGCGAAGCGCTCCAGCGCGTTCCAATAAGCGCCGTTGTTCATCAGCGTGAAATGGAAGCCGAGCTCAAGCGGCAGCCTCTTGCCGTTATATTGGCTGTTGAAGGCGGCACGGAACGCGTCGTAGGTCCGGTTCTCGAACTCGTTTGCCGCGCTCGGTCGCTCGAAACCACCGGAATGGCGGACATAGAGATTGTAGTCCATGGCGATCACCGGCCGGGATTTAGGACCTTCCGGAATCTGAGGCAGCGAGAAGCGGGTGATGCCGTTGCTGGTCGGCGGCTGGACCGGGCCGCGTGACACGCCACTTGCGTCGAACAGGTAGCCCGCCGCCGGCAATGCCTCGTAGAGCGCCTTGTTCGCCGACAAATACGGCGCCCTGAAGCCGACGACGGCATGTCGCGCGAAATCACGCCAGCCCTTGGGCTCGGGGGTGATGCCGTTGATCGCATAGGCATTTTCGAAAATGCGTTCGAACGCGCTGAACTCATTCAGCCAGTCCGCCTTGCTCCAGTCCTTGCCGTCGAAGTGGCCGCAGGCGTGGCTGCCGATATCGTGGCCTTCGGACGCGGCAAGTCTGATCTGCTCAAGCCGATCAGCGACTTCCTGCCTGGACGCGGCAAAGCCGATATTGGATTTGCCGGCGGTCTTGCCGGGCGCCGTATATTGCGCGCGCGTCTCCGGCGCCAGCAGGAAGACGCAGGACAGGAAATAGGTGAAATGCGCGCCAGTGCGTTGCGCCAGCGCCCGGCTGCGCTTCCACTGTGAAATGTCGCGGGCGCTGTCGAACGAGATGATGACGACCTGTTTTGGCTTTGCCGGCACCGGCGCCGTGGGCGGATCGGCGAGAGCCGCACTTGATGCAGCAAGCGAAACGAGGGAAAACGCAAGAACGCGGAATGGAAGACGCATCGACGATCTGATCTGGAGAGGAAGGGTTCGAGAGCCGGCTATCGGGAAAATGTGGCGTGGGTGCGGTCGGCCTTCGTGGTCCGCCTGTGCAGCCAATAGCCGATTTTCCTGCCGAACCCCTTCCATGCCGACAAAATTCCGCTAAAACGCGGGCTCAAGAAGGGCCCCGGCCGGGCAGGAATGGTTATATATGTCGGACGACACTTTTATCCGCGAAGTCAACGAACAGATCCGCCGCGAACAAGCGCAGGCGCTGTGGGACCGCTTTGGTCCCGCGTTGATCGGTCTCGCCGTTCTGATCGTGCTCGGTACCGCCGCCTTCGTCGGCTATCGCTACTGGGACGAAACCCGCGCCAACCGTTCTGGCGATGCTTTTTCACAGGCGCTGAAACTTGCCAATGACGGCAAGAGCGACGACGCGCTTGCCGCGCTGGATGCCCTGGAGAAGGACGGCTATGGCGCCTATCCGCTGCTTGCCCGCATGCGGGCGGCGACGGTCAAGGCCGACAAGGGCGATGTTGACGCAGCGGTCAAGGATTTCGACGGCGTTGCCGCCGACACCGCCATTCCCGCGGGCATTCGCGACATGGCACGGCTGAGGGCAGCACTGCTTCTGGTCGATCACGGCTCCTTCGCCGACGTTTCGAGCCGCGTCGAAGCGCTGACATCCGACACCAACACGCTGCGCCACACCGCGCGCGAGGCGCTTGGCCTTGCCGCCTGGAAGGAAGGCAAGACAGCGGATGCCCTGAAACTGTTCGACCAGATCGCTTCGGATGATGGTGCCCCGCGCAACACGCGTGAGCGGGCGACGCTGATGTCCGAACTGATCCGCGGGTCAGGCAATGCGTCGTGACGTTCAAAGTCGCCATCATCGGTCGGCCTAACGTCGGCAAATCCACGCTTTTCAATCGGCTTGTGGGAAGGAAGCTGGCGCTTGTCGACGACACGCCAGGCGTCACCCGCGATCGCCGCGTTCACGCGGCCAAACTCTACGATCTGCATTTCGACGTGATCGATACCGCTGGCTTCGAGGACGCCGGCGCGAACACGCTGCCCGGCCGCATGCGCGCGCAGACCGAGATTGCCATTCGCGAAGCCGACCTGATCTTCTTCACCGTCGATGCCAAGGCCGGCCTGATGCCCGACGACAAGACTTTCGCCGAGATCGTGCGAAAATCGGGCAAGCCGGTCGTGCTGGTCGCCAACAAGGCCGAGGCGAAGGGCGCCCAGGGTGGCATGCTGGAAGCTTGGGAGCTTGGCCTTGGCGAACCGATTCCGGTCTCGGCCGAACACGGGCAAGGCATGCCTGACCTGCGCGATGCGGTGATCGAGGCGCTTGGCGAGGCGCGAGCCTTCGGTGAGGAGGAAGATGGCAGCGACGAGGAGGTCGCGGCCAGCGAGGTTTTGATTGGCGAGGACATCACCGATCCGGACGCCGAAGACGTCCACACCTATGACGACACCAAGCCGATGCGCATCGCTGTCGTCGGTCGGCCGAATGCTGGCAAGTCGACCCTGATCAACGCGCTGATCGGTGAGGAGAGGCTGCTGACCGGACCGGAAGCTGGCATCACCCGCGATTCCATCTCCGTCGACTGGGATTGGCATGGCCGCCGCCTGAAACTGTTCGACACGGCCGGCATGCGCCGCAAGGCCAGGATTCACGAAAAGCTGGAAGTGATGTCGGTGCAGGATGGACTGCGCGCCATCCGCTTTGCCGAGATCGTCATCATCGTGCTCGACGCCACCATCCCCTTCGAAAAGCAGGATCTGCAGATCGCCGACCTGATCATCCGCGAAGGCCGTGCGCCGGTGATCGCCTTCAACAAGTGGGACCTGATCGACAATCCACAGGAACTGCTGGCCGAATTGCGCGAGAAGACCGAGCGGCTTCTTCCCCAGGCACGCGGCATGCAGGCGGTGACGGTGTCGGCCGAGACCGGCCGCGGCCTCGACAAGCTGATGGACGCCGTCATCAGGACGCACAAGGTCTGGAACAGCCGCGTCTCGACGGGCAAGCTCAACCGCTGGCTGGAAGGCATTTTGGCGCATCATCCGCCGCCCGCCGTGGCGGGTCGCCGGCTGAAGATCAAGTATCTCACGCAGGCCAAGACCCGGCCGCCGGGCTTTGTTGTCCAGTGCTCGCGGCCCGATGCGATGCCGCAATCCTACGTCCGCTATCTGACCAACAGTCTGCGCGAGGCCTTCGATATGCCGGGTGTGCCGATCCGCATGGCATTGCGCACATCGGACAACCCATTCGCCGGTCGGGCGAAGAAACGCCAGTGAATCGCGGCGCCCTTAGGGGCGCCGGCATCATGCTACACTTCGCAGGCCACTATGCACGGGCCGTGCCCGCGCGATTTCAGGCAGCGATTCCAGCGTCGCCTGCAGCAGTATGTCGGCAAGTCTCGCCGCCACGGGATCCAGTTCGGCTTCCTTGCGATGCAGGAACAGCCCCATGCCGGGCAATGCAGGCAATCCGGTGATTTCCGGCGTCATTGCCCGCACATTGGCCGGCAGGCCGATCTCGGTGCGGATCGTCAGCCCCAACCCGGCGGCGACGGCGGCCCAGATGCCACCAAGGCTCGGGCTGGAGAAGGCCATCCGCCAGGGCAAGCCGGCCCTGTCGAGCGTCTCGGTCGCCACCGTACGCAGCAGGCATGGCGCTTCAAGTGCGACCAGCGGCAGTGCCTCGCCACTCCGCAGGTTGGTTTCAATGAGACTTGCCGGACCGATCCAGCGCATCTGAACATCGGCGACATGTTGGCTATAGGGCAACCTGTCGTCATTGTGCCATGCCAGTGCGATATCGAGGCTGCCCGACGTGATCCGTTCGGCTAGTTCGTAGCTGCGCCCGATCCTGGCCTCGATCTTGACCTTGGGATGTGCGCGCGCAAACCGCCCCAGCACATCCGGCAGCACCGCCTCGCCGAAATCTTCCTGGAGCCCGAGCCGTACCCAGCCTTCCAGTTCGACATCATGGATGGCGGACACGGCCTCGTCATTGAGTTCGAGCAGGCGGCGCGCATAGCCGAGCATGGTTTCTCCGGCTTCCGTCAGTGCTAGGCCGCGTCCCGATTTGCGGAAGATCGGTGTCGCGGCCTGATCCTCCAGCTTCTTCAACTGCGCGCTGACCGCCGAGGTCGATCGGCCAAGCCTGTCGGCCGCCTTGGCGAAGCTGCCCATCTCCATGCCGGTGACGAAGCTTCTGAGAACGTCGAGGTCGAGCGTAACGCGTCGCATGAGATAGTCCTGATTTATGGGACATTACGTTTTAAAGTTTCCAATATTCAGGATGAAGTTATGGCGGTAGGAAAAGCGCGTCAAGGTCTGACAGCCGTTGCCAGATCACCGAAGGGGCCTTTCGATGTCAGCTATCACCGCCAGCCGCTGCGAGGGCACGCCTCAGCCGAGCGGCAAAATTGTTTCCCTTGCTCCGGCGGCATTTGGTCCCGGTCACCGCTGGAAGGTCCTGGGCATCGGCGTCGCTGCGAACGCCTGCTTTTCCGCGACCTTCTCGGGTGTCCCGAGCACGGCGGTTTTCCTGCGGTCGGGCTACCATCTTGGCAATGGCCAGCTCGGTCTGATTCTCGGTCTTCTGGGATTGGGTGTAGCGCTGAGCGAATTGCCCTGGGGACTCCTCACCGACCGCTGGGGGGACCGTGGCGTGCTGCTGACCGGACTTGGGGCGACCGCGGCATGGCGGCCTCATGACCATGCTCGTGGTGCCGTCATCGACACATATTCCCAGCCTAGCAGTCCTGGCCATCGCCTTTCTGGTCACCGGCCTGCTCGGAGGCAGTGTCAACGGCTCGAGCGGCCGTGCCATCATGGCCTGGTTTCACGAAGGCGAGCGTGGCTTTGCCATGAGCATCAGGCAGACGGCGGTACCGCTCGGCGGCGGACTTGGCGCACTCGTTCTCCCGTCGCTTGCTTCGGCCCATGGCTTTGCCGCCGTCTTTGGACTTCTGGCCGTGGCCTCGGCGGTTTCAGCCTTTTTTGCATGGCTCTGGCTGCATCAGCCGTCAGCGCAAGACGGTCCGGATTCTACCGGTGCCAACCCAGCCCCGTCAGCCAACCCCAGGCCGCTGCGCAATCTCGACATCTGGCGCATTGCTGCAGCCATCGGCTTGCTGTGCTTTCCGCAAGTCGCGGTGCTCACCTTTGCCTCGGTCTTCCTGCATGACTTTGGCGGGATGGGGACCGCGGTGATCAGCGCGAGCCTAGCCACCGTGCAGGTCGGCGCCATGATCATGCGCGTCTGGAGCGGACGCTTCACCGATCGTCATCGCAATCGCCGGTCCTTCCTGCGTCTCTGCAGCGCCTTGAGCGCCATGGCCTTCGCTCTTCTCGGCCTGCTCGTCATGACATCGCCCGCGATACCCGCGCCTGTGCTTGTGCCGTCGCTCGTCGGGATGTTGGTTTTGGCCGGCATCTGCGTTTCTTCCTGGCATGGTGTCGCCTATACCGAGCTTGCCACACTTGCCGGCGCCAGCCATGCGGGAACCGCTCTTGGTCTCGCTAACAGCTTCGTCTTCGTTGCATTCTTCCTGGTACCAACAGCCATTCCGGGCCTGCTGCTTCTCGTGTCATGGACGGGCGTATGGTTAGCGGCTGCCGCCTGCGCGCTTGTCGCCTGGCCGATCTTTCTTCAGCCGGCATCATTGTCTTCAGCCTGCCCGAGCCTGCAAAACCGCGGTGTTGCGGTCGAACGTGGAAAACCCGATCGAACCCGTTAACGTCCCATCAAGGTTAATGCACCATTGTTTCTCTCCAGTGGGGTTCAGTAGCGTTCCTGGAGAGTTCCGTGCATCGACGTGTTTTGAAGCGGCTTGTCGCCGCCGCCGGTGAGAGAAAACATTCCGTCATCGCTCCGTTCGTCATCGGTCTCGGTATCTGGATCGGCTTCCCGACCGTTGTCGCCTACCAGGACATGACGAGCCTCATTTCCGGCATGGAGGCGCCGAACACGCGCTGGAATTCCTACATCGAGAAATCGGTCGCGGGCTCGGTTCACGCGGCCGAGATGCCTTTTATCGATTCCGACACCACCGGCTCGATCTCCGGATCTGGTGTCAAGCTGGCTGGCATCGGCGCGGTGTCGTTTCGCGGCAAGGGCGGCAAGGTCAGTGGCTCACCCGACGAGGACCGCATTGCGCGCGCCGACAAGAAGGGTCGCATCATCCAGGTGTCTCCGGTGGCGCCGCCGAAGAATTTCAATGCCGGTTCGATCTTCCAGCGCACCTCGTCGCTGCTGCGTCCGAGCATGGACAGCAGCCTGAAGATGGCCTTTGCCAAACCTCAGATCAAAGGCAAGGAAGTCCAGATCGCCGCCGCGTTCCATGCGCGCGAGGACAAGAAGCCTGATCCCGGCGTGCCGGCCATGCTCGCCGCACTGGTCAACAATGACAATGCCGATGTGCTGGCGACCGCCTATGCGTCGTCCGCGCCCGACTACGCAAAGGCGTCGCCGTTCGAGGCGCTGCTGCAGGACGAGAAGCCGGATAATGGCCGCTTCATTCCGCCGATGGCGAAGGGCGACCATTCATGGATACAGAACCCACTTCCGGCGAGCGTCTTCACCAAGCCGGAGCAGGCATGCCTTGCCAACGGCATCTATTTCGAGGCCAGGAGCGAATCCGTGCGTGGCCAGGCCGCTGTCGCCCAGGTCATCCTCAACCGCGTCCGCAATCCAGCCTACCCGAACTCGATCTGCGGTGTCGTCTACCAGAACGACAGCTGGTTCAACCGTTGCCAGTTCTCGTTCGCCTGTGATGGGCGAAAGAAGCGTGTCGACAGCCCCGTCGCCTACAAGACCGCGCAGGACATCGCCATGGCTGTCACGGCCGGGAAGATATTTATCCCGGAAGTGGGATCGTCGACCCACTATTATGCGCAATATGTCCATCCGGGCTGGGCGCGCACGATGCAGAAAATGGCCAAGATCGGCCTGCATATCTTCTATCGCACCTATGGCGGCGGATGGAGTTGACGGCGCGATAGTCGCCGCCGGGTTTCCTGTGAGCAGGGTCGATCAAAGACCTGTCGCGAGGGGGATTCGGGCCGCTCCTGCCCACCGCTATGCCGGGCACGATGTCGCACCTTTCTAACTTATTGATTTCAAAGTATAAAATACATCACATTGAAGTTCGACCCGTGGCTTGACGGGCGCAAACCCTCTAACTATGTTGCCGGCGACTTTAGAAGCGGACGGACGGTGACGGTCTGACCGGGCAGGGGGGTTGCGATGGCCGACGAGAATGGGCCAGACGGAACCGGAAAAACCGGCCCCGGCAAACAGCATGAAGCCGACATCCGCGACGACGATCTTGAGCGCCGTCGGCGTGAACTTGAAGCATCTCTTGCGACAAGGCGGCCGGAACGGCTCGAGGGGAAAGACGACGCGAAAGCGGGCAGTGCGGCCGGATATGGCCAGGCGCTCAAACTATCCAGCGAGTTTATCGCCGGGGTGGTGGTGGGCGCCGGTCTCGGTTGGATCATCGATCGTCAGGCGGGGACATCGCCATGGGGTCTGATCGTGTTTCTGTTGCTGGGTTTTGGCGCCGGCGTGCTCAATGTCCTGCGTTCCGCAGGGGCTGTGGCAGAATTCGGACAGGGCGAGAAACGGCGCCGTGACCGGGACGATGGAAATAGCCGCTCTTCATGAGCGGTAATTGTAATGAGGCCGTACGCGGCATTGATGGGGTTTGAACGTGGCAGCTGACAAGGTCGATCCGATCCACCAGTTCCATATCATCAAGCTGATTCCGATCAATATCGGCGGCTATGACCTGTCCTTCACCAACTCGGCGCTGTTCATGGTCGCGACCGTGGTTGTGGCGGCGGCTTTCCTCTATCTCACCACGTCGAGCCGCAGCCTCGTTCCTGGCCGGCTTCAGTCTGTCTCCGAGATGGCCTACGAATTCGTCGGAAACATGTTGAGGGACGCTGCCGGAACGCAAGGCATGAAGTTTCCCGCTCGTGTTCTCGCTGTTCATGTTCGTGCTCGTCGCCAACCTGCTTGGCCTTGTCCCCTATTTCTTCACCATCACCAGCCATATCATCGTCACCTTCGGTCTCGCCATTCTGGTGATCGGAACCGTGATCGTTTACGGCTTCATGAAGCACGGTCTGGGCTTTCTCAAGCTGTTCGTGCCGCAGGGCGTGCCGATCTACCTGATGCCGCTTGTGGTGGCGATCGAGGTGATTTCCTTCGTTTCGCGCCCGGTCAGCCTCTCGGTTCGTCTGTTCGCCAACATGCTGGCTGGCCACATTACGCTGAAAGTGTTTTCGGGATTTGTCGTCAGCCTCAGCGCATTTGGCGCACTCGGCATCGCGGGCTCGATACTGCCGCTGGCCATGGCCGTGGCGCTGACGGCGCTGGAACTGCTCGTCGCCTTCCTGCAGGCCTATGTCTTTGCCGTCTTGACCTGCATGTATCTCAACGACGCTCTGCACCCCAGTCACTAAAAAGTTTCACCGGCGCATGACGCCAACTACAAACTGCAACGACAACGGAACGACAGGAGTTTAACATGGACGTATCTGCAGCAGCTGCGATTGGCGCCGGCATCGCTTGCGTGGGCATGGGTGGCGCGGGCATTGGCCTCGGCAACATCTTCGGCAGCTATCTCTCGGGCGCGCTGCGCAATCCGTCGGCTGCCGATGGCCAGTTCGGCCGCCTGATTTTCGGCTTCGCCGTGACCGAAGCTCTGGGCATCTTCTCGCTCCTCATCGCTCTCCTTCTGGTGTTCAAGTAAGAAACACCGGCTGACGAAGTAGGGCGCATGGTGCGGCCTTACCGTATGGACAGGGAAATAAGATGTTCGTGACATCTGCCTTTGCAGAAGAGACCGCGCCGGCCGCCGGCGCGGGAGGCGATACGCATTCGGGCACCGCGGTGCCCGCCGAGGCGCATGCCGCGTTCCCGCCGTTTGATCCGTCGACGTTTCCGTCGCAGCTTCTGTGGCTGGCGATTACCTTCGGGCTGTTCTACCTCTTCTTGAAGAAGGTGGCGATGCCACGCGTTGGTGGCATCATCGACGTCCGCAACGAGCGCATCACGCGGGACCTCGACCAGGCGGCCAAGCTGAAGGGCGAAGCCGACGCTGCTGTTGCTGCCTATGAGCAGGAATTGGCGGAAGCCAAGGCCAAGGCCAATACGATTGGCCAGCAGGCAAGCGATGTGGCCAAGGCGGAAGTCGAGGCGGCACGCAAGAAGGTCGAGGCCGCGCTCGACGAGAAGCTCGGTGCGGCCGAGGCGCGCATTGCTTCCATCAAGGCAAACGCCATGAAGGAAGTCGGCGGCATCGCCGAGGATACAGCTTCGGAAATCGTCGAGGCGCTTGTCGGTGGCAAGGCCAGCAAGGCCGAGGTCGCGGCCGCCGTCAAATCCGTGGCCCGGTGAGGAGCGCATCATGGACGCTACAGCTCTAGCAACGCTCTGGGCCACGATTGCCCTGATCATTTTCGTGGGCATTGTGATCTACATCAAGGTGCCCGGCATGATCGCCAAGGCTCTTGACGGTCGTGCGGCCAAGATCAGCAATGAACTTGAGGAAGCGCGCCGGCTGCGCGAGGAGGCCCAGCAACTGCTCGGCCAGTACCAGCGCAAGCGCAAGGAAGCCGAGCAGGAGGCCGCCGACATTGTCGCTGCCGCCAGGCGCGAGGCCGAAATGCTTGCCGCCGACGCGCACAAGAAGACCGAGGAATATGTCGCGCGGCGCACAGCACTTGCCGAGCAGAAGATCGGTCAGGCCGAGCGCGATGCGGTCGCCGAGGTGCGTGCCAGCGCCGTCGACATCGCAGTCGAGGCAGCGCGCGCGCTGCTTGCCGGCAAGGTCGACGCCAAGGCGGGCGCGGACCTGTTCAAGGCTTCGCTGCAGGACGTGAAGGCCAAGCTCAACTGAGCTGATAGCCGGAAACTTTAGAAAAGCCGCCTGGGAAACCTGGCGGCTTTTTTGTTTCTGGGCGACGGTGGAGATTGGCGAAAGCGGCTGAGTACATAATCTCCCCCTTAGGGGGAGATGGCCGGCAGGCCAGAAGGGGTCGCTGCGCATGTAACGCCGACCTCATCTTTTGTCGTCAAAGGGGGCGTCGAGCTGGTTGAGAGGACCCCCTCTGTCGCCTTCGGCGACATCTCCCCCTCGAGGGGGGAGATTACCCGCTCAGCCGCATCGCTGTTTCAATCGAGCCCGGCGAAACTCACTTCTTCCGCCACGTCGGTTCCGCCAAGCCTGAACGGTGCAAAGGACACGCGGTGCAGGCGAGCCACTGGTCCATGCGCCTCGATCGCCGTGCGATGGCGGACCGTGGCGTAGCCCATATGGACCTCGAACCCGTAGCGATCGTGATGATTGCCGCAGCCGCACATCATGCGGTCGCGCATGACCTTGGCGACGATCGAGGCGGCTGCGATCGACTGCGAGCGCTGGTCGCCCTTGATCAGCGCGCGCCCCGCGCAAGGCAGCCCCGGAGGTACGTCGCGTCCATCGGCGAGAGCTAGCTTCGGTTGCACCGGCAGGCCGACCAGTGCCCGGCGCATCGCCTCCAGGCTGGCCTTGAGGATATTGCTGCCATCGATGCCTTCGGCGCTGACGGAAGCCATCGACACGCCCAGCGCCGAGCCAAGAATGCGAAGGAACAACGCTTCACGCTGCAAATGGCTGAGGCGTTTGGAATCGTCGAGCCCTTCAGGGATGTTGGCGGGATCGAGCACCACCGCGGCGGCAACGACCGGTCCGGCGAGCGGACCTCGGCCGGCCTCATCCATCCCCGCCACCGGCCACAGGCCTTCGGCCATCGCCTTCGTCTCGAAGGAGAAGTCGGGTCTCTCGATGATTTCGAAGAGAGGCGGAGAATCGGAACGTGCGCGAGCCATGTTGCGGCGAGGTTCGCATCGGCTCCGATTCTCCGCAAGTCCCTCCGGGTCGGGTGGGGCGCCGGACCGGGAGGGCACCGTCTGCAGGCCGGGGCAGGCCGGACGGGATTCTTGGTGCCGCGACAGGTCAAACCACCGCAGCGAATTGCACTCTCAAAGCAGCATCAACTGCTGCTGATCCTTTCCGGCGGGGACAAACTGGTCCGTCCTGAGCGTGCGTCGTTCCGCATTGAGGCCGAGCCGCTTGGCGGTGATCTCGAAACGCCGCCCGATCTGCCAGGCATAGGGGCCAGCGCCTTTCATGCGTTTGCCCCATTCCGAATCGTAGTCCTTACCATCGCGCATCGATCGGATCAGCGACATGACGTGGCGATAGCGGTCCGGATAGTGGCGCAGCAGCCAGTCCTTGAAGATCGGGCTAACCTCCAGCGGCAGGCGCAACACGACATAGCCGGCCTCCAGTGCTCCCGCTGCCCGCGCCGAATCCAGGATACGCTCCATCTCCTGGTCGGTCAGGCCGGGGATGATGGGGGCGACCATCACCGAAGCCGGAATACCGGCATCCGAAAGTTGCCTGATCGCCTCAAGTCGCTTGGTCGGTGTCGAAGCGCGCGGCTCCATCGTGCGTGCCAGCATGCGGTCCAGCGTCGTCACCGACAGCGCAACCTTGGCAAGACCGCGCTCGGCCATGCGCGACAGGATGTCGATGTCGCGTGTCACCAAGGCGGATTTGGTGACAATGCCGACCGGATGACCGCGCGCCTCCAGCACTTCGAGGATCTCGCGCATGATCCGGTATTGCTTTTCGATCGGCTGGTACGGATCGGTGTTGGTTCCGATGGCGATGGTGCGCGGCTGGTAACCGTCCTTCGACAACTCCTTGTCGAGGAGCCGAGCGGCATCCGGTTTCGCGAACAGCTTGGATTCGAAGTCCAGACCCGGCGACAGGCCCATGAAACTGTGTGTCGGCCGGGCAAAGCAGTAGACGCAGCCATGCTCGCAACCACGATAGGGGTTGATCGAGCGGTCGAAGGAGATGTCCGGCGACTCGTTACGGGTGATGATGGTGCGCGGCTTCTCGACCTGCACTTCGGTCTTGAAGGGCGGCAGTTCCTCCAGCGAGTTCCAGCCGTCGTCGAAGACATGCCGGCTGACCGGTTCAAACCGGCCGGACGGATTGATGCCTGCCGACCGTCCACGGTTGCGGTCCGGGCGAACACGCACACCGCTCTGCTCGATCATCGCATTTGCCATCTCGGCTCTTCCAGCCCCGAAAGCTGCAATGTCCGCGCGCACGATCTGTTCCATCTTCGCCCTCTCCCAGGGACTGTCAGCAATCTGTCGAATCGCTCTGTTCATGAAACT
Organism: Mesorhizobium sp. PAMC28654; assembly: GCF_020616515.1. GTDB lineage: Bacteria > Pseudomonadota > Alphaproteobacteria > Rhizobiales > Rhizobiaceae > Mesorhizobium. Next base: position 2,223,366 of record NZ_CP085135.1, on the reverse strand, counting down.
ATTCCTATTTCCCAAATGAGAACAAATCAAGAACTTTGTATGGTGCGTCGCAAAAACTGGCGTAACGCCCGGCTTTCCGCTATTCGGCTAAGCATGCTCAGCGTTCTCATTGAAACCCTGAATGACGAGGAGGGCCTCGCCCTTACGCTAGCGTCGCTGGTCGGCGGAGCGGTCGAGGGCGTGGTGCGCGAAGTCATCGTTTGCGACACCGGTTCGACCGATCAGACGCACAGGGTTGCCGAGCATGCCGGCTGCCAGTATGTGACCGGTAGCACGGCGTCGGGCATCGGACAGGCCAAGGGCGACTGGCTGCTGTTGCTGGAGCCTGGCGCACGGCTGGTGGACGGCTGGACCGACGAGGTTGTCGCCCACACCGCCAGGCAAACCATGGCCGCGCGGTTTTCGCCGGCGCGCGGCAGCCGAACATTCCTGTCACGGGTCTTCTCGGGAAACCGCGCCCTCGCCGTGGGAATGTTGATCAACAGGCGCCAGGCCAGTGCGCTTTCAAAGAGCGCCGGCAGCGGGGAAGCGATTGCGCGAGGCTTGGCGACGAGGAAGCTCGATGCCGAGATATGGGTGGCCCCGCCAAAGTCAAGGAAATCGCCTTGACTGGGCGGCCGGCTACACCGCCCAACCTCGGCCGTCTTGATCAGCGGATGAGTTTTGCACCGCACATTGCTATTTGTGCGTTGCACAAAATCTGACGTGGGGTTACCCTGCGCTTAGGCGGGTTAATCAGGTTTGGGTCATGCCGGAGCGGTGAGCAGCCGATGCTTAGTCGGTGCTGCCCTCATACCCGAGGATCCCGATGAGCCTTTCAACCCCCGACAAATCCGGCACGGCAAGCCTCGAGGCCGTGGCCAGGAATGGCAGCCTGTTTCAGCGCATTGCCGCGCGCATACCGACCTATCTGTCGGACTTGCGTGAAAATCCGGCATGGCTGCCGATGTTCGTGCTTGCGCGCACGATGCCTGGGCGTCGGCTGCATTGGCTCGGCGCAAAACCCGCTCTGCCGGCACGGAACGCTCATGAGACAATGTTCGCGGGCGTCGACCGCGAGACCGCCGTTGATGCGCTGAAATCCGATGGATTGTTTTCCGGACTTGTCCTGCCGTCATCGATCCACGAGGAGATCGCCCGATTCGCGGGGCGCACGCCGTGCTTCGGCAATTTCGATCGCCGACTCGAATTCATGCCTGGCGAACATGCCGATGCCGAAAAGCGTTTCGGCCGTCCGCTGCTCAGCGGGCACTATTTCGAGCGCATCCTCGACTGCGAGGCCGCACTTGCCATCCAGCGCGATCCGATGCTTCTCGACATCGCCGCGCATTATCTGGGCGGCCAGGCCAAACTCATCACGACCCGCGTCTGGTGGAGCTTTCCGACCGGCGCGGCCTCCGAGGCCGACAAGAACCTGGCGTCACTGGGCAAATATCATTTCGACCTTGACGACTGGCGCATGCTGAAATTCTTCTTCTACCTCGTGCCCGTTGACGCCGAAACCGGCCCGCACGTCTATGTCCGGGGCAGCCACAACCGCCGCGTCCTCAAGCACCAGATGACGCTTCTCGTCGGCCATCCGGCAGAAGAGGTTCTGGATGTTTATGGCCAGCAAAGTCCGATCACCCTGACCGGACAGGCTGGCCTCGGTTTTGTCGAAGATCCATTCGGGTTCCACATGGGGACGGTGCCGACGCGCACGCCGAGGCTGATGATGGAAGTCGGCTTCGGCGTGTCGCCGCGTTCGCGCCGGCGGTTCCACGGCGAGCCGGTCATCCGCTGAATAGGGGAGGGCGAAGCCTTGCTTATGCGGTCTTGGTGCCGCGCTGCAGGTGCTCATCCAGGCGCGGCATGATCTCGACGAAGTTGCAGGGCATGTGCCGGTAGTCGAGCTGCGGCTTCAATATACCGTCCCAGGCATCCTTGCAGGCGCCGGGCGAGCCCGGCAGCACGAAGACGAAGGTGGCGTTGACGACGCCGCCGGTGGCTCGGCTCTGGATCGTCGAGGTGCCGATCTTGTCATAGGAAATGCGGTGGAACACCTCGGAAAAGCCGTCCATGCGCTTTTCGAAGATTGGCTCCAGCGCCTCCGGCGTCACGTCACGGCCGGTGAAACCGGTGCCGCCGGTGGTGATGACGACATCGATCGCTGGGTCTTTCGACCAGCCCAGAACCTTGTCGCGGATCTTGTCCCGGTCGTCCGTGACGATGTCGCGCGCGGCCAGTATATGGCCGGCCTCCACGATACGGTCGGCGAGCGTCTGGCCGGATTTGTCGTCGGCGAGGCCGCGTGTGTCCGAAACGGTCAGCACGGCGATGCGGACTGGAATGAAGGGGCGGCCCTCGTCAGTCCTGGCCATGGGGATCTGCCTCCGATGTGAGGCTTCGCGTTGCCGCGACGAACCAGTCGGGTTGGCGGCCGCGGATCTCGGCCGCCGCCCGCTTCGCCACATTGCCGGTTTCAAACAGCCCGAAGCATGTCGCGCCGGAACCGGACATCCGCGCAAACCCCGCTCCAGCCCTGTTCAACTGGGACAGCGCCCTGCCGATGGCGGGCTGCATGGCGAGTGCCGCGGGCTCAAGATCGTTGCGCGTGATCTCCAGCCAGTTGCGTACGCCATGGAAGTCGAGAACGCGCGGAAGCGGCGGCAGCCCTTCATTGTCGCGACGGGCGAGTGCCTGGAACACTTCGGCCGTGGAAACGGCGGTGCCCGGATTGACCAGCACCAGTCCAAGCGACGAAAAATCGGGCACCATCGACAATTCCTCGCCGATGCCGCGCGCGATCAGCGGCTTTGCGGCGAGGCACATCGGCACATCGGCGCCAAGCGCAAGGCCGATCCGCGCCAGAACGGCATTGTCGATGTCAAGATTCCATATCTGGATGAGACCACGCAACACTGCCGCAGCGTCGCTCGACCCGCCGCCAATGCCGGCCGCGACCGGCAGGTTCTTTTCCAGCCTGATGGCGACAGATGGCGTATCCTGGAGGCCAGCCTCCTTTCGCAGCGCGTCGCGCGCCTGCAGCACCAGATTGCTGCCGTCGAGAGGCACCGCGGACGCATATCGGCCAGACACGGAAAACGTGTCGCTGTCGGCCAGCTCCGTTTCGATCCTGTCGCCGAACCTGGTGAAGACGGCCAGGCTCTCGATCCGATGATAACCATCGTCACGCCTGCCGGTGACATGGAGCGCCAGATTGACCTTGGCATGCGCGGCCCACGTCCGAGCGCCGGAATTCACTGTCTCAGCTGCGAGCGGGATGATGTTCAGTCCTTGGCCAGCCGGTATTCACCGGTCTTCGGATCCTTGACCAGCGTTCCCATCGTGCCGTTGGCGGCCTGCTTCTCGGCACGCCGCACCTTTGCCGTCACGCGATCGGCTTCCTTGACGAAGGATCGGTAGCCGAAATAGGCGGCCACGCCGACGACTGCGAAGAAAATGATCTGTGGCATGTCAAAAACTCCTCCCTCGCAAGGCCGGCAAAGGCGGCCGGTCGGGTGGGTCAAGCCTCTATGCTAGACGTTTTTGTGGCTTTTTCAAAGCCCGAAGCGAGCCCACAATGCGCGCTCTTCCGCCGCATCGACCACGCCGCTGGCGGCAGCGGCGGCGATGTCGGGTGCCGAAAAGCCCTTGCTTGAGCCGAACAGGCCGAACCGGCTGAGGAAACCGCGCGGCGCCGTGACCAACCTGAGTTGGGTTTTTGGCCCGAAGCGGGTCTTCAAGACGGTGCGCATGTCGCCCAGCGCATCGACAAGGCCGAGCTCCAACCCCTTCTTGCCGGTCCAGAACAGGCCGGTGAACAGCTCCGGATCATCCCTGAGTTTCTTGCCGCGCCTGTCCTTGACGAGTTCGATGAAGGTATCGTGCACCTCGAGTTGCAGCGCCTTCAACCGCTCGACGTCTTCCTTCTTCTCCGGCTTGAACGGGTCGAGAACCGCCTTGTTCTGGCCCGCGGTATGGACGCGGCGCTCTACGCCGATCTTCTTCATCAGTTCGGGAAAGCCAAAAGAGGCCGACACGACGCCGATCGATCCGACGATCGAGGACGGATCGGCAAAGATCTCGTCGCCGGCAACCGCGATCATGTAGCCGCCCGATGCCGCCACATCCTCGACGAAGACCAGGACCTTCTTGTTCTTCTCTGTCGCCAGGTCGCGGATGCGCTTGAAGATCAGCCGTGACTGAACCGGCGAGCCGCCAGGCGAATTGATCGAGATGGCGACCGCCGGCGCTTCGAAGGAAAATGCCTTTTCGATGAGCCCGGCCGTGGAGGCGAGCGACAGGTTCTGCCGGAACTGGCCCCCCGACATGATGGTGCCATGCAAACGGATGACCGGAACGGTGACGACGGTGGAGCGCCAGGATTTCGGCAGCAGGCGGTTGAAAAGGCGTTTCACGAGGTTGCAGTCTCCGGTCAATCGATTGAAGGCATGTAGGAATTCCCCGGCTAACGGCAATGCCCCAAGGATTTGCAGCGGTTTTGGGGCAACGACATGCGCAAAACCAGGAATCAGTCACCGAACAGCGATGCAAGCCCATTGTTGATCATCTCCGTCCGCTCTGCGGGGCCGTTGCCCGATGCTGCATGAAGCATTAGCGGCGGACGGATCGACAGTTTGCCGCGCGCACCGAGCGTCGCCCTGACGACAATGCGGATCGCAGCGGCCTCCGGGCGCGGGTGGACGGCCAGCATCTCGGTGTCGCCGAAGCGGCCGGCCATCGCAACGAGGATGGCGCCAAGCTGCTCTGGCCGGGCAATGACCGATAGCCCACCGCGCGGCTTCACCACGGCCGCGGCGCTTCGAATCCAGCTGTCGAACAGGCCGTCCTCCATCACATGCGCCTCTCTTCTCAGCGCGTCGGGTGTAGCGCGGTCCTCGGCCGCGTTGAATGGCGGGTTCATGATGACAAAGTCGAACGCGTTGTCTCTCAAGCCGGCGGCAATGCGTGCCCGGCCTGACAGTGCGACATCGGCCGTCAGCACCGATGCCCGGTCACTCAGATGCGCGTTGCCGGGGTGGGCAAGCGTCGTCGCGGCGAATCCAGCCATTTCCGCGGACCGTTCGACGAGCACCGCCTCGGCGGCCGGACAACGTGACAGCACCGCCAGTGCGGCCGCGCCAGCTCCAGAGCCAAAATCGGCGAGGTGCCCGGTGAAGGCCGACGGCACGGAAGCAGCCAGCATCATGGCGTCCATCCCCGCGCGATGCCCCCCTTGCTTCGGCTGTACCAGCCAGAAGCGCCCGCGATGGAACGCGTCGACCGTATGGGCCGGCATGTCCAGGGCGAGGGCGGCTGGTGAAACGGACATTATTTCTGGCGAATCTCGTTGGCGATGCCGGCATCCGTGAGGATGCGTCGCGCCGCGTCGGCCTGGTCGGCGTCGACCATGACGCGTCGCGGCAGGATGCCGATTGATCCGTCGAGCACGCTCATGTTCTGGTCGGCGACGAAACAACCGATGCCGGCATCGCGCATCAGCGATTCGACAAAGGAAATGATGACGGCGTCGTTGGTGCGGATGAGTTCTATCATCCAATGAAACTCGCAGCTTGGCCGTCCGATGTAAACGGGCAGGCGGATTCGGGCATCTTCGCGCGGTATTTCCTTATTGCCTGGCGAAATGACGCTTCAACCGCGCGACATCATCCGCCGACCAGCCTTGAACGTCCGTTACCGCGATCCAGGCGTCGATATAATGCTCCGGCGCATAGACGTGGCCATGCCCCATCGGCATCGTCGCGGCGCCGGCCATGTCGACGGCGAGTTGCAGGAACGTCACGATTGGATACCACCGCAATTCGGGAGAAACGTCGGGACCGCGTGGCCGGTTCATCCAGGCCGGCGCCCGGTAGAAGGATCGCGGTTCGAAGAACGTCACCGCGTCGCTGGCATATTGGAGATAGACGGCGCGCATCGGTCCCCAATGCGCGCCGGGAATGTCGAGCGCGTTCGTCTGGTTGGTGAACCGTACATAGGAGCCGTCGCGAAAGCGTGGCAGCCATGCGGGCGAACCCGGATTGCGGTTGCTGGTGATCGAGCGCCAGATGCGGCTCGAATAGGGTGGACCGCTCCACAATGCCCCTTGGTAGGGATCGCCGAGTACCTCGAACAGTTCGTTGGATTGTTCGGAATTCATGGCGCCGAGGCTGAGGCCGTGCAGATAGAGCTTTGGACGATGATCCTTGGGCAGTTTGGTCCAGTAGCCATAGACCTCCTTGAAAAGAGCTCGCGCGGCTTCGCCGCCATAACCGGGCTCGACCATCAGCGACAGCCAGCTTGGCAAATAGGAATACTGGATGGCGACGCTGGCGACGTCGCCGCCATGCAGATATTCGAGCGTGTTCATGGCCGCCGGATCGACCCAGCCCGTCCCGGTTGGCGTGATGATGACGAGAACGGAGCGGTCGAATGCGCCGACCCGTTTCAACTCCTCCAGCGCCAGGCTGGCTCTCGCTTCTGGCGTGTCGGCGGAGCGCAAACCGGCATAGACGCGGATCGGCTCAAGCGCGTCGCGCCCCAGGAAGGACCGCAGTTCCTGTTTCGTCGGCCCGGTCGAGACAAATTCCCGTCCGGTTCGTCCAAGGTGTTCCCAGTCAACCAGCGAGGCAGCGCTGCCGGTTTTCTGGGGATCGGCCGGCTGCTTGATGCCGTCTTCCAGAAGCGCGTCGAGCTGCTTGTAGGAACTGTCGGCAACATGCAGGGCATAGCGCAGGAGGACGCCATTGATGACGCTGCCGAACAGCACGACCGCGACCGAAATCCCGATGACGAGGGCGATGCGCCGTGGAATGAAGGGGCGCAGCCTGTCGGCGATGAACTGGAAGGTGAGCAGGAACAGTCTTGCCAGCATCAGGAGTACGACGAAGGCAAGCAGTGCGATCAGGCCGACCTGGAACGGCCGCGCGCTGTCGACCGGCGGCAAATCCATCAGGCTTCGTATCGAATTCTGCCAGTCCGAAGCACGCCAGAGAAAGATCAGTGCAATCCCCGCGCAAAGAGCGGCGGCCAGCAGCTTGATGAAGCGTGCCCTGTGTGCCCCGGGCTTGGGAAGCTCCAGATACGTCCACAGCCACAGGCTGAAAACACCGACGCCATAGCCGGCGGCAAGGCAGAAGCCGGAAAGAACGCCTTGCACGAGGAAGCTGCGCGGATTGAGCGATGGCGTCAGCGACGCCGCGAAGAAGACGGTGCCGACAAGCAGACCCACTGTCGAGAACGAGTGCCACAGCCTGATGATGCAACCCTTTGTCATGCGTCGACCGTAGCGCACCTTTGGTGTCGGTCAACAAGCTGTTACAACCACCGCGCCAATTCGCCACTTGCCGTGTCGGTGGTTGCCGCCCTAGTGTCCAATCGGGACTAAGGGTGCCGTCGCACGCGTTTATCTAGGACGGGAGTATCTGTGGTGGGTGTCGTTCTCAACATCGAAAACGGGAAGCGGGAACCCGCCTCCATCAAGGATCTGATCGACCTGACCGCCGCCGACATGGGGCGCGTCAACGAGTTGATCCTGTCCAAGGCCGGCTCCGACGTCGAGATGATCCCGGAGGTCGCCAATCATCTGATCTCGTCGGGCGGCAAGCGGCTGCGGCCGATGCTGACGCTCGCCGCCGCCCAGATGTTCGGCTATGCCGGCGAGGGGCACGTCAAGCTCGCCACGTCGGTCGAGTTCATGCACACCGCGACGCTTCTCCACGACGATGTCGTCGACGAAAGCGGCATGCGGCGCGGCAAGAAGACCGCCCGCATGATCTGGGGCAACCAGGCGAGCGTGCTGGTCGGCGACTTCCTGCTTGGACAGGCCTTCCGCATGATGGTCGATGTCGGCTCGCTCGAAGCGCTCGACATTCTCTCCAGTGCTGCCTCGATCATCGCCGAGGGCGAGGTGATGCAGCTTGCCGCCGCCAAGAACCTCGAAACCACCGAGGATGAACATTTCGCGGTCATCAAGGCCAAGACGGCGGCGCTGTTTTCTGCCGCCGCCGAAGTTGGTCCGGTCATCGCCCAGGCTACCCGCAACGATCGGGCGGCACTGCGCTCCTATGGCATGAACCTTGGCCTTGCCTTCCAGCTGATCGACGATGCGCTGGACTATGGCGGCACCAGCAAGGATCTGGGCAAGAATGTCGGCGACGATTTCCGCGAGGGCAAGGTGACCCTGCCGGTGATCCTGGCCTACCGGCGCGGCACCAAGGCCGAGCGCACCTTCTGGAAACGCGCCATCGAGGAGAATGTCACCGATGACGCCGGATTGGAAAGGGCGATCGGACTGATGACCCGCCATGGCGCCATCGCCGACACGATCGGGCGCGCCCGCCATTTCGGCGAGATCGCCCGTGACGCGCTGGCGCCGCTGGAAGCGACGCCGCAGAAATCGGCGCTGATCGACGTCATCGATTTCTGTATCAGCCGGGTGAACTGAACGGCGTCGATCCGCGGCTGTACCGTAGCCGCGTCAAAAGTCTCAGCAGGCAATTGCTTTGATCGAGAGGCAGCGAATTCCGGTGCGGCTGTCTCGACAAGCTGCCGTGCCGCAAATTATCTATAAAAAATGGCAAAGAGCACAGACGAGACCATCGCCGTCCGGATCAGCAAGGTGCTGGCGGACCGGATCATATCGGGCGCCATCGAGCCGGGTGCCCGTTTGCGGCAGGATCACATCGCCGAAGAGTTCGACACCAGCCATGTTCCGGTACGCGAGGCTTTCCGGCGCCTCGAGGCGCAAGGGTTGGCGGTCAGTGAACCACGCCGTGGGGTGCGTGTCGCGGCCTTCAACCTTGGCGAGGTCAAGGAAGTCGCGGAAATGCGGGCGGCACTCGAAGTGCTGGCGCTGCGTCATGCCGCGCCGCATCTGACGGCAGCCATTCTCGATTTGGCGGAGGAAGCGACCAAGGCCGGCGACAAATCCCGCGATGTTCGGTCGTGGGAAGAGGCCAACCGCGCCTTTCATCGGCTGATCCTTACCCCTTGCGGCATGCCAAGGCTCCTCGCCACCATCGATGATTTGCACGCCGTAAGCGCACGCTTCCTGTTCGCTGCATGGCGCTCCGAGTGGGAAATTCGTACCGATCAGGACCATCGGGCAATCCTTGGCGCGCTCAGGCAGGGCAACACCGAATCGGCGGCCGCGACGCTTGGCCGACATGTGCAATGGATCGGCCGCAAGCCGGTCAAGACAGCCTCAGGGACGACGCGCGAGGCTTTTGCCATCGTCGGCTAGGTCTATCGGTGCCGGGGGGTCCGAAGCTGGACTCGCCGGCGCCCGAACCGCACACTATCCCTGGATTTCGTATGTCTTTGAGCCCTTTCCGCCCGGAAGGGGTTGCTATCCGTCTGGATTTGTGGATTCGATAATAGATCAAAACAAGAAATTATCTATAATTTTTCACCCAGAAGGAAACCATCATGACCGACATCGCACTCGCGCCCCGCGGCCCGTCTTTCAGTCCGCTCCGGCTTCAGGATCGCTCCCTTGGCTGGCAGGCCGGCGCCGTTGTCATCGGCACGCTGTTCCTGGCGCTGTCGTCCTACATCGAAGTGCCGATGGTGCCGGTTCCCGTGACCATGCAGACCTTCGCCGTGACGCTCATTGGCGCGCTCTATGGCTGGCGGCTTGGCGCCGTCGCCATCACGGCGTGGCTTGTCGAAGGCGCCCTGGGCTTTCCGGTGCTGGCGGGTGGCACGGGCGGCGCACATTACTTCCTCGGCGCGACGGGCGGCTACCTGTTCGCTTTCCCGATCGTCGGAGCGCTTGTCGGCTGGCTGGCCGAACGCGGCTGGAACGGCAACAAGGTCGTGCTTGCCTTCGTCGCCATGCTGCTCGGCAATCTTGCCTGTCTTGCGTTGGGTACTGCGTGGCTCGCCGCGATGATCGGCGCGGAAAAGGCCGTCACGTTCGGCTTCTTGCCGTTCATCGTCGGCGGTCTGCTCAAGTCGGCGCTAGCGGCGGCAACGCTCAAGCTGTTTTCCGGCAACAAGGCGAAGCCGGCCAATCCCTGATCGTAAGATGACCATCAGGCTACGCTCCCACCATCTGCTTTGCCTGCTGACTTACGTCGGCAAGGGCTACAGCCCCGCCTTCACCGCCAACTACGACGTGATCGTGGGGCGCCTCAGCCGGGGCGAGGACATCCTTATCGTTTCCGGTCCTGACGATATCTGCGCTCCGTTGCTAGGCGAGCCGGAGCCGCATTGTTGGGGCGAGAGTGTCGTCGAGCGGGATCGTCTCGCGGCTCGAGATGTCGGGGATTTGCTGGATCGGCCCATCAAGCCGGGCATCCGCATTGATCTCGACGCGCAGACATTGGCACGGATGCGGGAGGCCTTTTCCGCCGGCCTCACGCGCAATGCCTGCCAGGGCTGCGAATGGGCTAGGCTTTGCAGTGCGGTTGCAGCCAGCTTGTATCAGGATACGCGCGTGTAGCAGCCTGCCTGCCTCGTGGAGTCGATGGGGGTGCCGAACAGTCGGTAAATTCCAGCAGTACGGCAAAAAGTCGATACTTTCGCGCACCGCTTCCGACACTCGACGTGATCATGTTCCACAGTGTGGGGTGGCTTTTTGCCTGTCTGCAGGCATTTGCCGATATTCGGGGGCGTGCGCTTCCGTCCAGTCTCCCAGGGTAACGAACACGGCAACGCCCCCTTCATCGCTGTGTTTCGTTTGCGGGAGGTGACAGATGCGGAACGGTGCGCGATCGGAAGAACGAGGCGACGCTTCGTGCCGCCACAAGCATCGCCTTGCTGATCTTGAATGTCGGCGTCGTCTGTTTCCGGATGAAGCGGCCAGGCCATGCCGCCACATGGATGCAGGGCAATGATCGCCGATCTCTTCTTGTCGCAGGCGATGGCATCTGGTTTCGTGTTCGGCCTCGGGCTTATCTTTTCACTTGGGCCCCAGAACCTCATGCTTATCCAGGCGGGCTTGACGCGCAGTCACCCGCTTGCGGTCGCGTCCACCGGTTACGCTTCTGAATTCGCGCTGGTAGCCATGGGTGTCGGCGGCTTTGGAACGCTGCTGACGCGGTATCCGACATGCTCCGGCATTCTGCAGGTGGGCTGCGCCGGATTTCTCGCATGGTGGGGAGCGCGGATCCTGCAAAGGACCAGCCGGACACCCGGGACGAGGATGACCCCAGAACATTGCAAGTCCCGGTTCCAGGCGATCGGTTCGATGCTCATCGTCACCTGGCTCAACCCGCTGGTCTGGCTTGAGGCGATGTTTCTCGTCGGCGTTCTCGCATCCAGCTACGGCAGTGAGGAACAGGCGGGGTTCGCCGGTGGGTTTCTTGCGGCTTCCGCGATCAAGTTCTATGGCTGGAGCTTGGCCGGGGTGAGCCTGTCGCGCTGCTTTGACTGCCCGATCTACCTCAAATGGATGGACGCGATCACGGGCTCCGTGCTGATTTTCGCAGCCCTTCTTCTGGCCGTGAACGCCATGGCTTGAAGGTCCTTGTCTCTATGCATGTCGTTCTCCAAAGCCGGGGCCGCTTTGGGGCGACACGCTTCAGCCATTGTGAAGTTGCGTTGAGCGCAGCAAGGCGAGGAGCTGACTTTGCCGGTGTGTCCCGGTCTTCTGAAAAATGCGTTCGAGATAGGTGCGCGCGCTCTTCACGCTGATGCTGCTTTCGCCAGCCGCGTCAGCCACCGAGCAGCCGATCATCAGCATGCCAGCCAGCCCGGCCTCGGCGGGCGTGAGGTCGAACAGGCTGCTCAAAACCTCGTGGGAAGGGGCCGGCGCCTCGTCGCTTACCATCGTCACCACCAGCACCACGGCGCCACTGGCGAGGATGTCCCGGGCGGCGCCCTTGACCGGCAGCACATGAACCACGGCAGGTGGGCGACGCTCTGTGCCTGGGATCGGAATCGAGCCGATGCTGTCCCGGCAGTCACTTGCGGCAACTTCGATCGCTTCGTTCAAAAGCGTGTCCGCTGCCTTGTCGGCAATGGCGATGCCACCGAAAGCGGTCGGAAAGATCAGCGGATGGAGGTCTTCCATAAGGCCGTTGACGGCAAGCACTTGCCCGGAGCCGCCAAGCACGGCCGCCGGCAGGCGGATTGCCTCCAGGGTCTCGACCGCCGCCTGTGCGCGCTCGAGGCAAAGTCGCGCGGCGACCATTCCGGCGCGCGCCAGATGTGGACGCAGGCGGTCGAGCTCCGCGACCGATTTCGGTTCGTGCCGCCCATCGCGGAGCCAGCGCTCGAGCGTGAACGCGACTGTTTCACCGCTCGGCAGCGGGATTCTTGCCGAAAGCTGTTCGCCAAGCCCGTGTTCGGCAAGGCGTATGCGTGACCTGTCGCGCTCGTGCTGCTCTGGCGTCGTATAGTCGTCGAGATAGAAGAAGCGCGACAGCGCGCCGGGCTTGACCCAGGTAAGCGTGCGCACGCAAACACTGTGCTTCCAGTCGTCGGTGGTCATTATCTGCGACAGCAAGTCCTGTGTCAGCTTGGTGGTGCGATAGCGTGGCGGTCGCGCCACGCCATCGAAGACCAGAAGCGCGCCGGCGGCCGACCCCGATTGCATGCTCATGTCGTGCAGCACGCCGGGCCACAATTCTGGTACGAAGGTCGCCTCGTAGATTTTGTCCACAAGCTGTTCGGTCATGTCCGGACGATCCCTCTCCAATGGCATGTCGGCGAGCGATTCGGACTGCAGCCGAAGCCTGCACCATGATCGCCTTTTCGCATGTCGCTAGTCCCTCCCAGTCTGTTCGCGTGGAGGGCTCCTGCCTCCGCGGCCGGCAGAAACGTCGAGGCTGGCCTCCGGCATCAATGTGTCGGCGTCGGAGACATAGCCATGCAAAAGCCCGCGCCGCGTCCGCGCCGTCTGGTTGATGCGTCCATGATCAAGTAGCACGTCAAAGCTCTCTTGGGACCAATGTCTGATATGATAGGGCAATGTTATGAGTTTTCAAAACCGGTTTCATAGCTCAACGCAGGAGGATATCTTGCCGGCCAGGCAGACCGACGCCTGATCATCTTCTTGGAAATCTTCTTCGGTTCCATGCCCGTAGCACGGATACGCGAGGCATCTACTGCCGAGTGGGGACTTTGACGGTGCCGGAACTCAATACGTCACGTGTGCTTCGAAACCGAAATTCGTCCAAACCATCGCTCCGCTCGACGTTTTCCCACTCGCCAGGCTTTATTAATGGCATGGCCCGATTGTATGAGTTGGCATGACCCGATTGTGAATTCGGGCCGGATTGAAGCGTGACCCCAAAAAGGCCATGCTTTGCCCGGAAAGATCGAGTCTACGGCGGTCCCGCTGTTGCGGAGATGGCGCCCGGCTGAAAGGGATACGATGCGGCAAGGACGTGCGCGCTGGCTGACAGGGCTGGCAATTGTGACGGGCATGGCGATTTCGGGTCTGCCGGCCTATGCCAAGCAAACCACCGAACCGGTCAAGATCACATCCTTCTCGGGAGCCTATCTCGCGGCCCGGATCGCCGAGGGCGACAACGATCTCGATAACGCCATTGCCTATTACAAGCAGGCGCTGGCTTTCAGTCCGAGCGATACCGGCCTGCAGCAGAGTCTGATGCTGTCGCTGATCGCCCAGGGCCGCTTCGACGAATCCCTCGTCTATGCCGACAAGCTCAAGGAAGTTCCGGATGTCGAGCGGTTCTCGCGCCTCGCGCTGGCAGTCGACTCCTTCCACAAGAAGGACTTTTCCAAAGCCGAATACTGGCTGAAGCTGTCGCTTGAATCCGATCTTGACCGGCTCATTGCCGGTGTGATGACAGGCTGGGCCAAGCAAGGCGCCGGCGACACCACCGAAGCCATGGCTTCGATCGACAAGCTCCAGGGCCCGGACTGGTTCGGTCTCTTCAAATCCTTTCATCGCGCGCTGATCGCCGATGCGTCGGGCCTGCCCGACAGGGCCGAAGCGCTCTACACCGCGACAATGCAGGATACCGCGGCCGGCAGCGCGGCTCCCGAAACATGGATGCGCAACGCGCAGGCCTATGCCTCCTTCTTTGCCCGGAAGGGCGACAAGGCCAAGGCGCTTGCGGTGCTTGACCAGGCCGAGGCGTTCTCGCCCGGCAAGCTTGAGATCACTGCCCTTCGCGACAGGATCACCAAGGGTGAGAAGATCCCACCCTTTGTTGGCGGCCCGTCGGACGGTGCGTCGGAAATCCTGCTGGATCTCGCCACCGCGCTCAATCGCGGCGGCGGCGAGCCTTTCGTGCGCCTCTATCTGCAATACGCCTTGGCGCTCAGGCCTGACAACGACGCGGCACTTGTCCAACTGGCTGCGGTCTCCGAGCAACTGAAGGACGGCGAGGGCGCCATTGCCCTTTATCGTCGGATCCCGGACTCTTCGCCGCTGAAGGAAATCTCCGATCTGCAGCTCGGGCTCAACCTGGCCGATCTTGGTCGCAATGACGAGGCGATCACCCATCTGAAGGGTTTCGTCGACGCCCATCCCGATGACATGCGCGCCTATCTCGCGCTCGGCGGTGTCTATTCCTCGAAGGAAGACTTCCGCTCAGCGGCTGAACTCTACGACAAGGCTGTTGCCGGAATAAAGACGCCGGTCGCCGCCAACTGGACCATCTTCTACCAGCGTGGCATAGCCTATGAGCGGCTGAAGGAATGGCCGAAGGCGGAACCGAGTTTCCGCAAGGCGCTGGAACTGTTTCCCGACCAGCCGCAGGTCCTGAACTATCTCGGCTATTCCTGGGTCGACATGAACATCAATCTCAAGGAAGGCCTTGCGATGATCCAGAAGGCCGTCGACCTGCGGCCGAGCGACGGTTACATCGTCGATTCGCTGGGTTGGGCCTACTTCCGCATGGGCAGGTTTGACGATGCCGTGCGCGAGATGGAACGCGCGGTGTCGCTGAAGCCCGAAGACCCGGTCCTGAACGACCATCTGGGCGACGCTTATTGGCGCGTCGGACGCAAGCTCGAAGCCACTTACCAGTGGAACCAGGCTCGCGATCTGAAGCCCGACCCCGACGTGCTTGCCGCCCTGCAGCAGAAGCTGTTGAAGGGCCTGCCTCCGATCGAATCCAACACGGCGCAGGAAACACCCAAGGTGAAGCCCGACCCGACGCCCACGCCGAAGGGATAGATCGGCCATCTTGATTTCCAAACGGGGCTCCTTTTGGGGCCCCGTTTTCGTTTCAGAACAGCTTTCGGTAGACGACAAACCCGGACCGCTCGCCGATCTTGTCGTAGAGCTTCATCGCCGTGTGGTTGGTTTCATGCGTAAGCCAGTACACCCGGCCGGAACCGGCGGCTTCGGCGCGGTCATAGACGCCGTTGATGAGCGCCCCGCCGATGCCTTCGCCGCGCGACGCCTCGCTGGTGAACAGATCCTGCAGATAACAGTTTGGCGCGATCGCCGTGGTGCTGCGGTGGAAGAGGTAGTGCACGAGGCCGAGAAGTCGCCCTTCGCTCTCGGCGACCAGCGCATGAACCGGCTCATAGGCATCAAAGAAGCGCGACCACGTCATCCGCGTGATCTCGTCGGGCAGGGCGGTCTCGCCGGATCGCCCGTAAAATGCATTATAGCCGTCCCAAAGCGGAAGCCATTGGTCGAAATCCCTTCGCGTGACAGGGCGGATGGTGATCGGGTTGGGCATGGCTGACCTGCTGTTGATGTGAGGATGGCTGATCGAGCAGACCGTGGCCTCCCGTGATCGGCAATGGGCCAGCCCCCGGCAAAGCGTTCGACATTTCTTTGCTTTCCAGCCGTCGTGGCCGGCAAGGCTTGCCTTGACGCCTGTGGGGCGGACATCTAGAGCGTGGTCCGAGAAGGTGCGGACGTTCCAGTGGCGCAAAGGCTACTCAGAAACGCTCGCATCCCAGCGCTCCGCGAGGCCGCAGTGACAAACAACATCCCCGCCCATATGCACCCCAGCCGCTCCTTTCAGGGGCTGATCCTGACCTTGCACAATTACTGGGCGGAATATGGTTGCGTCATACTGCAGCCCTACGACATGGAAGTCGGCGCCGGCACGTTCCACCCGGCAACGACACTGCGCGCGCTCGGGCCAAAGCGTTGGAACGCCGCCTATGTGCAGCCTTCGCGCCGGCCCAAGGATGGCCGCTATGGCGAAAACCCGAACCGGCTGCAGCATTATTATCAATACCAGGTGATCCTGAAGCCGAACCCGCCCAACCTGCAGGAGCTCTATCTCGGCTCGCTCGCCGCGATCGGCGTCGATCCGCTGCTGCACGACATCCGCTTTGTCGAGGATGATTGGGAGAGCCCGACACTGGGCGCCTGGGGCCTCGGCTGGGAATGCTGGTGCGACGGCATGGAAGTGTCGCAGTTCACCTATTTCCAGCAGGTCTGCGGCATCGAATGCGCGCCGGTGGCGGGTGAGTTGACCTACGGGCTGGAGCGGCTGGCGACCTATCTTCAAGGCGTCGACAGCATTTTCGAGCTGAACTTCAATGGCCGCGAGGGTGCCGACAAGGTGACGTATGCCGACGTCTTCCTGCAGGCCGAGCAAGAGTATTCACGCCACAATTTCGAATACGCCAACACAGCGATGCTGCTGCGCCACTTCGAGGACGCGGAGGCCGAATGCAAGGCGTTGCTGGCTGCCGGCGCGCCGGCGTCGAATGACAATCTGCCGATGCACAGGATGGTCTTCCCCGCCTACGACCAGTGCATCAAGGCCAGCCACGTCTTCAACCTGCTCGACGCGCGCGGCGTGATTTCCGTTACCGAGCGGCAGAGCTACATCCTGCGCGTACGCAATCTGGCGAAGGCCTGCGGCGAGGCGCTGCTGACGCAGGCGGGCGGGCTGGCAGCTTAAGTCCGCGTCGAGGGAAGGGCGAAAACTTCCATCGTCTGCAAGGCGCGGCGAACGCCCGGCATTGCGAACGTGCCATGAACCTGCGCCGTGAAGCAGGCGCTGAGCGCCAGGATCTGCAGAAGTCTCGATGCCGTCTTCATGGTCGTTCAGCCAATGGTTCACTGCCTGAGCGTGGGTCGCTTCAGCGCTGCGTTCGGTTCATGGAAATCTTTGACCCAAGGACGGGCAAGTCGGCATCAGCCCGACAGCAGCCCGAAAATCTCCGGAAAATGGCCGAAGTCGGCGATCGGCGCGCGGAAAGGGTGACAGCGGCCAGCCGAGTTGCTATGCCCCGCGCGGACCCTTGCTGCGTGAGCCTCATCCATGCCTGACCTTCTTCTAGAACTCCGCTCCGAAGAGATTCCTGCCCGCATGCAGCGCAAGGCGGCGGGCGACCTGAAGAAGATGCTGACCGACGGCCTGGTCGAGGCCGGTCTGACCTATGAGGCGGCGCGCGAGTATTGGACGCCGCGCCGGCTGACGCTGGACATTCGCGGCCTGAACGCGCGTTCGAAGGATATCCGCGAGGAAATCAAAGGGCCTTCGACGACGGCGCCTGAACAGGCGGTCCAGGGGTTCCTGCGCAAGGCGGGCCTGTCTTCGATCACTGATGCGCATGTCCATTCCGATCCCAAGAAAGGCGATTTCTACGTCGCCCACATCTCGAAGCCAGGCCGGGCGGCGGAAGATATCATCGCCGAGCTGGTGCCGGGCATCATCCGTACTTTCCCCTGGCCGAAATCGATGCGCTGGGGGCCTGCCTCGGCGAAGCCAGGTTCCTTGCGCTGGGTGCGGCCGCTGCAGACAATCCTCTGCACCTTCGGCCCGGAGACCGAGGAACCGGTGATCGTCGATTTCGAGATCGACGGCATCCGTGCCGGCAATGTCACCTACGGCCATCGTTTCCATGCGCCGGGCGCTATCACCGTGCGTCGCTTCGACGACTATGTCTCCAAGCTCGAGGCGGCGAAGGTTGTGCTCGATGCAGACCGCCGCAAGGAGATCATCCTTGCTGATGCCAGGAACCTCGCTTTCGCCAACGGGCTCGACCTGATCGAGGATGAAGGCCTGCTGGAGGAGGTGTCCGGGCTCGTCGAATGGCCCGTCGTGCTGATGGGCGAATTCGAACAGGATTTTCTCGCCATTCCGGCCGAGGTGATCCGGCTGACGATCCGCGCCAACCAGAAGTGCTTCGTCACGCGGCCGCAAGGGGCGCTCGAGGGGCTTTCGAACCACTTCATCCTGACCGCCAACATCGAAGCCAGCGATGGCGGCAGGGAGATCGCGCGCGGCAACGGCAAGGTGGTGCGTGCACGCCTGTCCGATGCACTCTACTTCTGGAAGACCGACCAGGGTGATCTGCCGGATCTCGACCAGTTGCAGGCCTCGGCGGAAAAGTTCGGACTCGATCTGAACAAGCCGCTCGACCAGCGCATGGCCCGCCTCGACCATCTCGGCGTCACTTTCCATGCCAAGCTTGGCACGCAGGGCGAGCGGGTAGAGCGGATCAAGCGGCTGGCCGAAGAGCTGGCGCCAATCGTCGGCGCCGATACCGCGCTGGCAAGTCGCGCCACCGTTTTGGCTAAGGCCGATCTCACCACCGAAGTGGTCGGCGAATTTCCCGAACTGCAGGGCGCCATGGGCCGCAAATACGCGCTGCTCCAAGGAGAGCATCCATCCGTGGCCGCAGCCATCGAGGAACATTACAAGCCGCAAGGTCCGTCCGATTATGTGCCGAGCGACCCAGTCTCGGTCGCCGTCGCGCTCGCCGACAAGCTCGACACGCTGGTCGGCTTCTGGGCGATCGACGAGAAGCCGACTGGTTCGAAGGATCCTTACGCGCTGCGTCGTGCAGCGCTGGGCGTGGTCAGGATCCTGGTCGAAAATCGCATCCAGCTGAAACTGGCTTCAGTTTTCGGCAGCGCTGCCACGCGCTATGCAGGGGATAGTGCGGACCAGATCCGTGATCTCCTCGCTTTCTTCCACGATCGCCTGAAAGTCTATCTCCGCGACCAGGGCGCACGCCATGACCTGATCGACGCGGTGATCACGCCGCGGTCCGACGACCTCTTGCAGATCGTCCGTCGGGTCGAGGCACTCGGCAAATTCCTAGAGACCGAGGATGGCAGGAACCTGCTCGCCGGCACAAAGCGTGCGGCCAACATTCTGGCCGCCGAGGAGAAGAAGAAAACGCTGGTCGCCGAACATGTTGAGCCGGCGCTTCTTCGCGAAGACGCCGAGAAATCGCTGTTCGCGGCGGTGAATCAGGCTGAGAAGCAAGCCGGCGAAGCGATTCAAAACGAAGATTTTTCCGGCGCCATGCTGGCGCTTAGCGTGCTGCGCGAACCGGTTGATTCATTCTTTGAACGCGTTCTCGTGAATGATGAGGACCAGGCGGTGCGCGCCAATCGTCTCGCGCTGCTCACCCGCATCCGCACGGCAACCGGCCAGGTGGCGGACTTCTCCAAGATCGCCGGTTGAGAGTTCGAACCGAAGGTTCGTCTTGACGAAAGGCGGGCCCGGTTTTTTGCCCCGCTGACCTGTGGTTCGGACGGGACCATGCTATGAAAAATGGGCTCTGTGCCCTGAGAAAAAATTTGTTCCAACCGGCCGTTCAAGCCGGCTTACAGTCATATGACGATGATCTCTCCGTGGCAAAAGGGACATGTTCCCCAACCCCACGGAGGCTTCCATGAATTCCGCTCACGAAATCGAAGTGACTGAAGAAACCTCGGGCACCGCCGAGGCGCTTGAATCCGTCTCCGAAACCACCGTCGATCATGCAGCCGCCGCGGTCGAGGCCGCCGACCTGTCGCATGAGCACGAGGAAGGCGACGACCACGAGGAGAGCGAAGGCGAAGAAGCCGCTACCCTCTCGGACGACGATGAAGACGAAGAAGACGGCGAACACGGTGATGAAGAAGATGCCGAAGAAGGCGTGAAGGCTGAAGGCGATCACGCTGACGACGAGGAAGATGACGAAGAATCCGACGACGCTGACGAACACGTCGCGGCCTGAGATATTCCACCTGCGATTTCTGTCGACGGAACAGGGCGGCGTGCGAGCGTCGCCCTGTTTTGCTGCCGGTGCCTTCGGCGTCCCGTCAGCGTTCGAGAATGTCAGCTATTTGAGTTTTCCGATACCGGGGACGGGAGTCGGCTGTGGTGTCGCGGCAGGCGTGCCCGCGGATGATGCAACCTTCTTGTTGGACGCCATGCCGTTCGCGGGAGTTGCTGCAGCGGTTCCCGATGGCGGCGTGGGGGCGGTTGCCACCGGTGCTGGTGCGGCAGCGGTTCCAGCGCGCGGCGCGGGCGTATCAAAGGCGCCACCGACGACGCCGCCGCGAATGATCATCGGAGCTTGCATCGGCCCATGGTTGGCCACGGGCTGGTCAGGGAGTGCGGCCACCTTCTCATAGGTGACATCCGGCATCGGCTCGCCGAGCGCCACGACAGAGGACTTGATGTCGGCTGCCTTGGACTGTTCAAGTGCGACGAGCCTGATGACGGACGGCGTCGAGCCTGGCGGTCCAAGAACGATGAGCGACGACGCCTGTGCCGTACCGCCTATTGCCGCCAGCGACAGAGCGACAGAACCGATGATGTGAATACGCACGATGGTAACCCCTTGCCCAGCAAGCCGACACCATACCGTGCGGGAATTGATGTCGGCTTGCGCGGAAACATACCATTTTAGGGATTTAGAATTCGCCAATGCCCGCACTTGCCCCGCGGGCACCGCCGTACTACGCACCAGCCTCCATGAGGTGATGAGAGTGGCTGAGATAATTGTCGTCGGGGAGGCGATGGAGCGGGCGCTGGCGCTGCTCGAAGGTGGCGATGTCGTCGCCATACCTACCGAAACCGTCTATGGGCTCGCCGGGGACGCGACCAACGGCATTGGTGTCGCCCGCATTTTCGAGGCCAAGGGCCGCCCGCGCTTCAATCCGCTGATCGCCCATGTCGCCGATATGGCGATGGCCGAGCGCATCGCGCTGTTTGATCCTCTGTCCAGAAAGCTCGCCGAAACATTCTGGCCTGGCCCTTTGACGCTGGTGCTGCCGCAGCGGCCGGGCAACGGCATTCATCCGCTGGTCACCGCCGGGCTGGATACGATCGCGCTGCGCATGCCCCAAGGCTTTGGCGGCGACCTGATCGCCAGGCTCGGCCGCCCGCTGGCCGCGCCCAGCGCCAATTCATCCGGCAGGATCAGCGCGACGACGGCCCAGGCTGTGTCCGACGATCTCGGCGGCAGGATCAGGCTGGTGGTCGATGGCGGCGCGACACCGGTGGGGCTGGAATCGACGATCGTGAAGGTCGAGGGCTCGGAGGTGCGACTGCTGAGGCCCGGCGGAATCGCCGCCGGAGAGATCGAGTTGGTCCTGGGCAAGGCACTGCTGCGCGGCATAGCAGTGGGGATCGAGGCGCCGGGCATGCTCGCCTCCCACTATGCGCCGGGCGCAGCGGTGCGGCTCAATGCTCAGACCGTGGACGCCGGTGAAGCGTTGCTGGCTTTCGGCAATCGGCGTGTCGACGGTTGGCAAGGAGCTATGGCACTCCTCAATCTGTCCGAGGCCGGTGACCTGCGTGAGGCGGCAAGCAATCTCTTTGCCTATATGCAGGATCTTGATCGCAGCGGCGCCGCGACGATCGCCGTGGAGCCGATCCCTTTCGAAGGACTGGGAGAAGCGATCAACGACAGGCTTTCGCGCGCCGCCGCCCCACGTGACAACATCGGCTCAGAGACATAGCTTTCAGACATGGCTGAAATTTCCGAAGACCTCGATCGCTCCCTCATCGACCGCTTCGCGGCAATCGTCGGCGACAAATACGCGCTGCGCGACCAGCAGGACATCGCACCTTATCTGATCGAGCGGCGCGGCCTGTGGCATGGCAGGACATCGCTGGTGCTCAGGCCCGGCAGCGTCGAAGAAGTCGGCCGCATCATGCGGCTGGCGACCGAGACCGGAACGCCCGTCGTGCCGCAGAGCGGCAACACCGGATTGGTCGGCGCCCAGGTGCCGGACAAGTCCGGCCACGAGATCATCCTGTCGCTGTCACGGTTGAACCGAATCCGCGAAATCGATGTCCTGTCCAACACGGTGACGGTCGAGGCTGGCGTCATCCTGCAGACGCTGCAAGAGGCGGCCGATGCCGCCGACAGGCTGTTTCCGCTGTCGCTCGCCGCACAGGGGTCCTGTCAGATCGGCGGCAACCTTTCCTCCAATGCCGGCGGCACCGGCGTGCTTGCCTATGGCAATGCGCGGGAACTCTGCCTGGGTGTCGAAGTGGTCTTGCCGACCGGCGAAGTTTTCGACGACCTGCGCAAGCTGAAGAAGGACAACACCGGCTACGACCTCAAGAACCTGTTCGTCGGCGCGGAAGGCACGCTCGGCGTCATCACCGCCGCCGTGCTCAAGCTTTTTCCGAAGCCCAAGGGCCGCGAAGTGGCCTTTGTCGGCCTGTCGTCGCCGGAAGCAGCACTGTCCCTGTTCGGCCTGGCAATGGACTGCGCCGGTGCCGCGCTCACCGCTTTCGAGCTGATCGGCAGGCGGCCATACGACTTCACCCTTGCGCACGCCCAGGGCGTGACCCGGCCGCTGGTCGATGACTGGCCCTGGTATGTGCTGATGCAGATTTCTTCAGGCCGCTCGGCCGAGGACGCAAGGGGCTTGATCGAGGAGGTGCTGTCAGCCGGCCTCGAGCAGGAGATCGTCGGGGACGCAGTCATCGCCGCAAGCCTCGCGCAGGACGACGCCTTCTGGAATTTCCGCGAGGTGCTGCCCGAAGCGCAAAAGCCCGAGGGCGCGTCGATCAAGCACGACATTTCAGTGCCGATCGCGTCGATACCGGACTTCATCGAAAAAGCCGCCGGCGCCGTGGCTTCGGTGAGCCCGAGTGCACGTGTCGTCTGCTTCGGCCACATGGGCGACGGCAATCTGCACTACAATATCTCCCGGCCCGCCGACGGCGATGACCAGGCGTTCCTCGACCTTTACCATGCCATGAACAAGGCGGTGCATGACGTGGTGCGGGGCTTCCACGGTTCGATCTCGGCAGAGCACGGCATCGGCCAGCTGAAGCGGGACGAACTGATCGCCACGGCGCCGCCAATGGCGATCGATCTGATGCGCAGAGTAAAGGCGGCGTTCGATCCGGCGGGGATCATGAATCCCGGTAAGGTTATCTAATCCTTTCAAGATGTTGTGTCTGGTTGCATTCCGATAACCATCCCTGAGATCAGCAAAATTTAACCGACTTTCTTAAGCCCGGCGGTAAGGACCCGGCGCTACTGTCTCCTCACAAACGAGGTCGGAAAAACCGGCCCGGAGAGAACCGGATACCGGCTCTCAGGAGAGACAGGAAGGCACCGTATGAACACCGGACTGAAGCCAGTCTGGGCGGGACGCAACATGCGCCTCGACCCATTTCGCCTGCCGCAAGTGGTGAGTTACGCCACGCGCGACGACTATGGCGACGTTACCTTCACCATCGACCATCGCGGCGCCGTTATTCGCCGCATGCTGGAGATGAGCGGCGTGCCGGCGATCATCGCTCTGCCCGCCAACGCGTTCCGCGGCGTTGCCGCCCGCGCGATGGAGGATCCCGATGGCAATGTCACGGTGACGCTGGAACTGCTGCACAATGATCCGATGCTGTCGGTGCCGCTGCTTGTGGCCGACGATCTCGACGATGTCGCCGCCGACTGGCGCGCCTGGGCCGACGCCTACCGCCTGCCTATGCTGCTGATCGAGTCCGATGGCGTTGCCCGCACCCTGGAAGAATCGCTTGGCGAGGCCATCAAGACGCTGCCGGCGCAGGATCGTCGCAAGGGGCGTATTTCCACCATGCGCCGCCCTCGCTTCCTCGCTCGCCGCAGGGCAGGCGACCTGGGTCTCAGGCTGGTCATCGGCGGCCAGGAGATCATCTCGCGAGACTGAGCTTGATCCCGATTTGGGATATGCTCGAAAAGGCGATGCCGCTACACCAGCGGCTTCAGCGCCACCCACACCGCACCGCCGATCAGCCCGAGAAAGATCAGCCAGCCGACCTGGTTATTCGACTTGAACAGCCGAAGGCATTGGTCCGCATCGTCGATTTCCAGCACGGAAATCTGCCTGATCATATGGGCGCCGGCGGCGATCAATCCGGCCAGTGCTGGCACTGGCGCCTGCGCTGACGCAAAGGCGATGGCAAAGCACACCAGTGCCCCGCCATAGAGCCCGACGAGCCAGGTCTTGGTGTTGTCGCCGAACAGCCTTGCGGTCGAGCGCACGCCCACCAGGGCGTCGTCTTCCTTGTCCTGGTGGGCGTAGATCGTGTCATAGCCGATCACCCACAGGATCGAGCCGATGTAGAGCATGATCGCCGGACCGTCGATGTCGCCGAATTCCACGGCCCATCCCATCAACGCGCCCCAGGAAAACGCAAGGCCGAGCACGAATTGCGGCCAGTTGGTGAACCGTTTCATGAACGGATAGACAGCGACGATGGCAAGTGAACAGATGCCAAGCAGGATGGCAAAACTGTTGAACTGCAAGAGAACCGCAAGTCCCGCCAGCGCCTGAATGACGAGAAACAACCATGCCCGCCGGCGCGTGACCTTGCCCGACGGCAGCGGCCGCGACCGCGTCCGCTCGACCTGATTATCGATGTCCTGGTCGACGAGGTCGTTGTAGGTGCAACCGGCGCCGCGCATGGCGATGGCACCGATCAGGAATAGCCCGAGATACCAGGGCGCCGGCAGCAGCGAGAGCAGCGGGTCGCCGGGGCGCGGATAGGCGCTCGCCGCAAGTGCCGCCGACCACCAGCAGGGCCACAGCAGCAACTGCCAGCCGATCGGCCGGTCCCACCGGGCAAGCTGCGCGTAGGGCCACAGCCAGCGCGGCAGCACCCGGTAGACCCAATGGCCGCTCGGTGCGTCGGCGACGCGGCCCTGGGCTGCTTTCGACTGGACAGGTTCCATCGTGCTGGAGTGGCAGTGAAGGCCGAAGCCGTCAAGCGCTAAGCCCCGCCCTCAAACAAGTATCATGACGCGAAAACATCATGGACCGAGAACCAGCCTTTCGCCACATCGATAAACGCCAGCGCGGCGTTCGACAGCCGCTGGCGTGTGTCATGCGTGAGGATGATTCTCTGCATGGGCAGCGGGTCCGATATCGGTTTGCAGACCAGCGGCAGGCCGTCATAGCTGCGGTCGCCATGCGGCCTCGTGTAGCTCACCGCGACGCCAAAGCCGTTGGCGACCATGCTGCGCTGGAGTTCGAACGAGCTTGTCGTGATATCAGCCACGGGGGAGAGGCCGCGGCTCAGGAACAGGTCGAGCATATGCTGCCAGCTCTGAGGCTGGTCCGTGGTGATCAACGGATAGGCGGCCAGATCCGCCAGGCTGACCGCTGGACGATCCGCCAGCGGGTGCCCGGCCGGCAGGAGCGCATGCGGCCGAAGTTCGTGCAGCAGGATGCGGGCGAAGTGCGAGGGCAGGCCGAGATCATAGGTCAGGCCCAGGTCCACGGCGGAATCGAGGATGCGTCGTCCCAGCGTCTCGAAGG
This sequence comes from Mesorhizobium sp. PAMC28654, assembly GCF_020616515.1. Taxonomy (GTDB): domain Bacteria; phylum Pseudomonadota; class Alphaproteobacteria; order Rhizobiales; family Rhizobiaceae; genus Mesorhizobium. The sequence goes on along the minus strand of NZ_CP085135.1, from coordinate 2,197,994 downwards.
TCTCGTCGCGCACGACCATCCTGACAGCCGGACAGCGTTCCGAGAAGGACCGGATGAGCGCCGGCGCGAAATAGGGTGCGAGGTCCTCGAAACATCCCAGCACCAGTTCGCCGGCGACGGCCGCTTCGCGTGATCCAAGACCGGCGAGCTCGTCCGCCTCGGCCAGAACCTGCTTCGCCTTGGCCACCGCCGAGCGACCAAAGGAGGTCAGCGATATGCCGCTTCCCCGCTGCCGGACGAAGAGTTTTTGGCCGAAGGCCTGCTCGACATTGTCGATCGCAACGGAAATCGAAGGCTGTGAGACATTCAGCGTTCTTGCGGCGGCGGTGACGCTGCCGTGCCGGGCGACGGTTACCATGTAGCGCAGCTGAACGAGCGTCAAATTCATAGGATGTCACTATATGCTGTATGAGAAGTTATTATTTTACCCGATATGAAAGCGCTGCGATAGTAGGCCATCCAAGGCAGGAGAAACCAATGGCTTCCCAACATATCGACAACCAGACAATTGCCGACTACCAGCGCGACGGTGCGGTCTGCATACGCGGTGCCTTCAAGGGCTGGGTCGATACGATCGCAGCCGGTATCGAGCGCAACATGCAGGACCGCAGCGCCACCGCGTCCGACATAGCCAATGGCCGCGGCAGTTTCTTCGACGATTACTGCAACTGGGAGCGCATCCCCGAATTCACGAAAGTCGTCAGGGAATCACCGGCCGCGGCAATCGCGGCGGCGGTGATGCAATCGCGCACCGCCCAGTTTTTTCACGACCACGTTCTGGTCAAGGAGCCGGGTACGCAGAAGCCGACGCCCTGGCATCAGGACATCCCCTACTATTTCGTCGACGGACAGCAGACGGTCAGCTTCTGGATTCCCATCGATCCGGTGAAGGAGGCAACGCTGCGCCTGATCGCCGGCTCCCACAAATGGGACAAGATGATCCTGCCGGTGCGCTGGCTCGACGACAGCAACTTCTACGCTGGCGACAGCGATTATCTGCCGGTGCCCGACCCCGACAACGATCCGACCCTGAAGGTCCTCGAATGGGAAATGGAGCCGGGCGACGCGATCCTGTTCGACTTCAGGACCGCGCATGGCGCGCGCGGCAACATGACGCCGGCACGGCGCAGGGCGCTCTCGCTGCGTTGGGTCGGTGACGACGCGCGCTATGTCGAGCGGCCCGGCCGCACGTCCCCTCCCTATACCGGCCATGACATGAAGCCCGGCCAGAAACTGCGCGAGGATTGGTTCCCGGTCGTCTTCCAGGGCTGATGCCGACCGCCCAAGGTACGCATCAGGACGCGCGGAGGCGACCTGATGCCACAATGTTCCGGTGTGCAATCGCAGCGAAAGTCGCCAAATGTCTTGACCCGTCGGCGAACGGGCAATAGCGCAGTCTCGTTGTCGAATGGCAAAGGGATACTGGCATGCGCGTTTTGTTGATCGGCTCCGGCGGCCGCGAACATGCCTTGGCCTGGAAGATCGCGGCATCGCCACTGCTGACCAAGCTCTACGCGACGCCCGGCAATCCCGGCATCGGCCGCGAAGCCGAACTGGTCAAGCTCGACATTGCCGATCAGGCATCCGTCACGGCCTTCTGCAAGGACAAGGCGATCGACCTCGTCGTCGTCGGGCCGGAAGGGCCGCTGGTCGCCGGCATTGCCGATGACCTGCGCGCCCAGAATATTCGGGTCTTCGGCCCTTCCAAGGCCGCGGCGCGGCTGGAAGGCTCCAAGGGTTTCACCAAGGATCTCTGCGCCAGATACAATATCCCGACCGCTGCCTATGGCCGCTTTGGCGATCTGGCTTCGGCGCAGGCTTATGTCGAAAAGATGGGTGCGCCGATCGTCATCAAGGCCGATGGTCTCGCCGCCGGCAAGGGCGTGACTGTCGCCATGACAATCGACGAAGCGCGGGCCGCACTCGCGGCCTGTTTCGATGGCTCCTTCGGAAGCGCCGGCGCCGAAGTGGTGGTGGAGGAATTCATGACCGGCGAGGAGGCAAGTTTCTTCTGCCTCTGCGACGGCGTCACCGCGCTGCCCTTCGGCACCGCGCAGGACCACAAGCGCGTCGCTGATGGCGACACCGGTCCCAACACCGGCGGCATGGGCGCCTATTCGCCGGCCCCGGTGATGACGCCGGAGATGATCGACCGCACGATGCGGGAAATCATCGCGCCAACCATGCGCGGCATGGCCGAGCTTGGAGCACCGTTTTCCGGCGTGCTCTTTGCCGGGTTGATGATCACCGAGAATGGACCGAAGCTGATCGAATACAACACCCGCTTCGGCGATCCCGAATGCCAGGTGCTGATGATGCGGCTGAAGGATGATCTGCTGGTTCTGCTCAATGCATCCGCCGACGGCCAGCTTGGGCACATGTCGGTGCGCTGGCGCGACGAGGCGGCGCTCACCGTGGTGCTGGCGGCCAGAGGCTATCCGGGTGCACCGGAGAAAGGGTCGGTCATTCGCGGGGTTGAAGAAGCGGCTAGCGACGGCGTCCAGATTTTTCATGCCGGTACGGCGATCAACAGCGGTGCGCTCGTCGCCAATGGCGGCCGCGTTCTCAACGTCACGGCGACCGGCAAGACCGTCGGCGAAGCGCAGAAAAAGGCCTATGCCGCCATCGACAAGATCGACTGGCCGCAGGGGTTCTGCCGTCGCGACATTGGCTGGCAGGCCGTGGCGCGGGAGCAGGCTGGCTGAGGCCGTTCCGCCAAGCTCGTTCCAACCTATCCAGGTAGCGGCTTAACGAAGCCCGTGGTCGAATCCGATCGAGCCGGTAGCGACGGGGTCGATGTCGGGCTTGAGTGCGGCCTGCTCATTGGAAGCGAAGCGTTTTCCAGTGCGCATCCAGGCCACATAGTCGGCAATGCCGCGCTGTTGGCGCGACACGGTCTTAACCACCGGCATATGGAAACCTTCGTGGAACGAGGCCCAGCGGGTGCCCAGCGCGGCGACGAGTTCGCTGAAGGTGGGCGGCGCCGCCACATTGGCATAGGTGATGGCGACATTACCCGCCAGGGCCGCCTCGCGTGGAATAGGCACGGGTATGCTGGCAAGGTAATCCACGGGAACGTCGATCAAGCCGCCGAACGGCCATAGTTCGCGCAGTTTTGCGGCATCCATCGCGGCAACATTGACGTCGATGTCATTGGGTGTGCCCGCAACCCTGTAGGGACATCGAAGCTTGCCGCAATTGGCTTGCGCCGAAAACTGCCACAATGCGTAGCGGTTCCAGTTGCCCATCGGAAAATGCGCGTCGATTGCCGGCTTGTAGCGGGCGTACCAGAGCGGCAGCCGCGACAGAAGCTGGTATTTGTAGCTGTTATCAGCGATGTGCTGGGCGGTCCTGCCATTGACGTAGAGGATGGGAAACCGGCCAAGCCGCCGATGCACCTGGCGGACAAATTCCTCGGCGTCCTCCAGCGACATCCATTGCGTGGGGTCATTGTCCTCAAGGTCGAGGGCAAGCAGATCATCCGGCCCCGGTTCGGCGAAATCGATGAAATTGTTGGCCTGCTCGACCGGATTGCCGGGGCGGGCGAGGTGATAGGCGCCCCATTTCAGGCCAAGTGCCTTGGCCACGACCTTACGTGTCTGGAACAGTTCGCGCGTGACGACATAGCGTCTCCACAACGCCTTGCAGAGCTGCACCTCGGTGTCCTTGCCGAAGCAGAAATAGGGCGGCGGCATGCCGTCCGACGCCTTGTTGATGAAGCCGACGATCCGCTTGTCGGTGGCAAGTTGCGCCCAGTCGATGGAATTGTATTCGTAGGCGTCGATGACCAGCGCGCGGTCGGCGTCCTTCCAGGGCTCGGAGAAGTCCGAGGCCTTTGCGGTTGGCGTGAATGCCATCGCGGCGGCGATGGCCAGAATCGCCAGGCGATGAAGGGCGTGCGCCGGCATTTCGGACAGGCTATCCCGTTGATCGAAGATCGATCCTGAACCGTCATGGTTAACGAAATGCTTGCGAGGGCTCTTTGCCGACGCCGGCGAGGCTGTCGGGCTTTGAGCGCCGAATGATGCAACGGCTTTTACCGGTGGTTGAGAGGCTGGATCTCGAACGGGTCGGGCGCCGGCGTCTGGGGCAATGTTCCCTCGGCCTCGCGTTTACGATGGTGCGCAAGCGAGCATCGCGGCGAGCACATTATGCCGCGATCCGACCAGTAGGCGGCGCCATTCTCGATCTTGCCTTGATGGTAGGAAAAACCTTCCGCCCGGTAGGGCAGTCCGCATTCGATGCAGCGGCAGGCGTCCGGTCCGGCAAGCATGGCGGGTTCCGATCTCGTGCCGAGCGCCTGTCAACTTTGTCGGGCGCTTGCCGAATTTAGCGCCTGTCCCGAAGTTTGCAAAATCCACGTGACAAAATTTGACGTTTACGTAAAAAGAAGACGGAGAGGCTGCCCCAAGGGCGGATGGTCTTGCGCTCGCGTAGGCCCTAGGGTTGGCACGCAAGATTGAGGAGGAGCGGGCGGCATGTATCGGGCACCGGTCGAGGAAATCGCCTTCACGCTGAAGCATGTGGCTGGCCTCAAGCCGGCGCTCGACGCCGGCATGTTCGGCGATCTTGGCGAGGATCTGGTCGATGCGATTCTTGGCGAGGCTGGCCGGTTCGCCACTGACGAGGTGGCCCCGCTCTACAAGGTCGGCGACGAGCGGGGAGCTGTGCTGAACGGCGCCGCCGTCACCACTCCACCCGGCTGGAAGGAACTCTATCGCCGCTGGATCGACGGCGGCTGGAACGCGCTGTCGGGACCCGAGGAGTTTGGCGGGCAGGCGCTGCCGACGATGCTCGGTGTCGCGGCGCTCGAAATGTGGAACTCCGCCGCCATGGCCTTCGGCATCGGCCCGACGCTCACGATGGGCGCGGTCGAGGCGCTCGACAAGCATGCTTCCGATGCGTTGAAGGCGAAGTATCTTGCAAAGCTGGTTTCCGGCGAGTGGATGGGCACGATGAACCTGACCGAGCCGCAGGCCGGCTCGGACCTCAACGCGCTGCGTGCCCGCGCCGAGCCCGCCGGCGACGGCACCTACCGCATCTTCGGCCAGAAGATTTTCATCACCTATGGCGAGCACGACTTCACCGACAACATCATCCATCTGGTTTTGGCGCGGCTGCCCGATGCGCCCGCCGGTACGCGCGGCATTTCGCTGTTCCTGGTGCCGAAATTCCTGGTGGGCGATGATGGCTCGCTTGGGGCACGCAACGACGTCTTCTGCTCCGGCCTGGAGCACAAGCTGGGCATCCACGCCTCGCCGACCTGCACCATGATCTATGGCGACGGCTTCGAGGGGGCCAAGCCCGGTGCGATCGGCTGGCTGATCGGCGAGGAGAACAAGGGGCTCGCCTGCATGTTCACGATGATGAACAATGCACGGCTCGCCGTCGGCATGCAGGGTGTGGCGGTCGCCGAGATGGCGACACAGAAGGCGCTCGCCTATGCCAATGACCGCCGGCAAGGCAAGGCCTCCGGCTATGATGGTGCCGGCATGGCGCCGATCATCCATCACCCGGACGTGCAGCGCACTATACTGACGATGAAGGCGCTGACGCAGACCGCGCGGGCCATCAGCTATTCCTGCGCCCACGCCATCGATCGCGCGCGCGTGTCCGCCGGCGACAATGCCGCCCATTGGCGCGACCGCGCCAATCTGCTGACGCCGTTGGCCAAGGCCTTTTCCACGGATGTCGGTGTCGATGTCGCCTCGCTTGGGGTGCAGGTCCATGGCGGCATGGGCTTCATCGAGGAAACAGGTGCGGCGGCCCTCTACCGCGATGCGCGCATCGCCCCGATCTACGAAGGCACCAATGGCATCCAGGCGATTGATCTGGTGACCCGCAAGCTACCTCTTGGCGGTGGTGAGCATGTGCACGGCTATATCGCCGAACTGGCTGACATTTCCCGCGCGGTGCGGGCGTCCAATGTCGAAGGCTTCGGCCGCACGGCCGATTGCCTTGATGAAGCGCTCGACGACCTGACGCAATCGACGCACTTCCTGCAAGGCTTGCTCAAGGACGGCCGGCAGGATGAGGCGCTGGCAGGTGCCACGCCGTATCTGCGGCTGATCTCGCTTGCCGCCGGAGGCACCTATCTGGCGCGCGGCGCGCTTGCCGACCAAAACCGCACGACGCTTTGTCGCTTCTTCGCCGAGAACCTGCTCGGCGAAGTGCACGCCCTGAAGGATCGTGTCATCGGCGGCGGCGAAAGCCTTGCCGCTGCCGGCAAGGCGCTGATTATCGCCTGACGTTTTTAAAAAGGATCGACCCGTGACAGATCATATCGTCGTCGAGCGCCAGGGCGCCATCCAGATCATCCGCATGAACCGTCCGGACAAGAAGAACGCGCTGACGCGCGCCATGTATGCGAAGATGTCTACTGCTCTGGCCGAGGGTGACGCCGATCCGGCGATCCGCGTCCATGTCTTCCTCGGCGTGCCCGGCGCCTTCTCTTCCGGCAACGACCTTGCCGATTTCATGGTCGTGGCCACCGGCGGCGATGGTGGCACCGAGGTCTGGGATTTCCTGATGGCGCTGGCCAGGGTCGAGAAACCGATTGTCTCCGGCGTCGATGGCATCGCGGTCGGTATCGGCACCACGCTCAACCTGCATTGCGACCTGACCTTCGCCACGCCGCGCACGGTCTTCAGGACGCCCTTCGTCGATCTCGGTCTGGTGCCAGAGGCGGGATCGAGCCTTCTGGCGCCGAGGATCTTGGGGCAACAGGGTGCATTCGCCTTGCTCGGCCTTGGCGAAGGCTTCTCGGCCGAGCGCGCGAAGGCCGCTGGTCTGATCTATGAGGTGGTCGAGGAGAGCGCTCTGGAGGCCTCGGTCTTGGCTGCGGCCGGCCAGATCGCGACCAAGCCGCCGCAGGCGCTGAAGATCGCACGCGATCTCATGCGCGGCTCGCGTGACGACCTTGTCGCCCGCATCGGCGAGGAAAGCGAACATTTCCGCGAGCGGCTGAAATCGGACGAGGCACGCGCCGCACTCACGGCGTTCATGACCAGAAAGAAAGCCTGAGCTTTGTCTTTACGGATATAGTCTCGTCTTGTCCCAGCCGCCCTTGCCGTCGCGCGAAAAGACGACGCGGTCATGCAGGCGGAACGGGCGATCGTGCCAGAATTCGATCGTCTGCGGCACGATGCGGAAACCCGACCAGTGCTTTGGCCGTGGAATGTCGCCGATGGCATGGCGAGCGGTGTATTCGGCGACAGCCTTCTCCAGCGCGAATCGGCTTTCCAGAGGCCGGGACTGTTTCGAGGCCCAGGCGCCGATGCGGCTGCCGCGCGGGCGCGTCACGTAATAGGCATCCGCTTCAGCGTCGCTGACGATCTCCACTGGCCCGCGAATGCGCACCTGCCGTCGCAGCGACTTCCAGTGAAAACACATCGCCGCCTTCATGCTGCCAAGAATCTCCCGGCCTTTGGCGCTCTCGAAATTCGTGTAGAAGACAAACCCGCCTTCATCGAAACCCTTGAGCAAGACCATCCGTATATCCGGCATGCCATCGGCGTCGACGGTCGCCAGCGCCACGCCGTTGGCGTCGTTGATTTCGCTCTTCGTGGCGTCGTCCAGCCATGCCGCAAAGAGGCGAAACGGCTCCGCCGCCTCTGTAAAGTCACCGCTTGTTAACTCTGCATCACTCATAGTTTTTCTCAAATTGTCGTGAAGCCAAGATTGTCACGAAGCCCAGATTGTCAGGAAGCAAAGGGAGGTTGCCTATTGTCGCGTATCGCGCAAGCTTTTGACAGCAGGCAATGGAGCGTTATCGCTTCGGCCAGCGCCAAAGCCGCGGTCGTGATGATCGCCATGCCGCTAGCCGGCTGTGGCACAGGTGGCTTCAGCCTGCAGAAAGCGGAAGTCGACCGCTCCCTCATCACCACACCTGCTTCGGCGACGCCGATCGATTCGGATCGGGCCTCGGACCAGACGACAATCCGCAACGCCGTATCATCGGCCGACATCCAGGAACTCGGCGGACAAGCCGTGCCGTGGGCGAATTCCGGCACCGGGTCGCGCGGTTCCATCACGGAGCTGGCTGAATTCAAGGACGGGGGCCAGCTTTGCCGCCGCTTTACCGCGTCGCGCGAAAGCTTCGACGGCGTCGCCCTTTTCAAGGGCGAAGCCTGTCTGGCGAGCGCTGGAGTCTGGCTCATGCAGGACTTCAAGGCGCTCTGATTTTCAGCACCTATTATTGGCGCTTCGGCACTGGAATTTCTTCCTATGCGAGCGCATATAAGGGCCAGTAGATTCACCCTTTCTTGCAGGCAGGACGCATGCGCGACCCCTATGAGGTTCTGGGCGTTGCCAAGAACGCATCGGCCAAGGACATAAAATCGGCTTATCGCAAGCTCGCCAAGAAGCATCATCCGGACCAGAACCCGAATGATCCCAAGGCGAAGGACCGGTTTTCCGCCGCCAACCAGGCTTACGAGATCGTCGGCGACGAGAAGAACCGGGCGGCGTTCGATCGTGGCGAGATCGACGCGGACGGCAAGCCGCGTTTCCAGGGCTTTGAAGGTGCCGCTGGCGGTGGCGACCCTTTCGGCGGCTTTCGCAAGCAGCAAGGGGCAGGCGGCTCGCGATTCGAGTTTCGCTCCGGTCGTCCGGGCGGCGATCCGTTCGATGGCAACAGCGATATCTTCAGTCAGATTTTCGGTGATGCCTTTTCGGGTGCACGCGGCGCTGGCCCGGGCGACCGCCGCCAGCCGGCGACCGCCGCCGATCTTAACGTCACGCTTGACGTGACGATCGAGGAAGCGGCGAACGCCGAAAAAGTGACGGCCATGTTCCCCGATGGCCGCAAGATCGCAGTCAAGCTGCCTGCCTATGTCGAGGATGGCCAGACCATTCGGCTGAAGGGACAGGGCGAGCAAGGACCCGGTCAGCCCGGCGACGCGCTGGTCAAGATTCACCTCCGTCGGCACCCACGCTACCGTATCGAGGGCCGTGACCTGCATGCCGATCTGCCGGTGACGCTGGCGGACGCGGTGCTTGGCGCCAAGGTGCCGGTCGAGACGCCGACCGGCAAACTCGCGGTCAACGTTCCGGCCTGGTCGAGCTCCGACAAGGTCCTGCGGCTGAAGGGCAGGGGTCTGCCGGAAAAAGCCGGCGGCCATGGCGATCTTTACGCGCATGTACGTTTGATGCTGCCGGAGGGTGGAGACAGCGCGCTCGAAGCGCTGATGCGCAGCCAAAAAGGCTGATCTCACACCTTTGTCCCCCGAACTGTCCGTGTTGAGCGCTTGAAGGGGCCCTGTGCCTGTGCGATAGGGCACTCCACAAAGCAGAAAATCTTGCGGAGAGCGCTCACATGGCGGGTGGACAGGGCCTTATGGCCGGCAAGCGCGGCCTTATCCTCGGCGTCGCCAACAATCGATCGATCGCCTACGGCATCGCCAAGGCCTGCGTCGATCATGGAGCCGAGATCGCGCTGACCTACCAGGGCGAAGCGTTCAAGAAGCGCGTCGAGCCTTTGGCGGCTGAACTGGGCGCCTTTGTTGCAGGCCATTGCGACGTCACCGATCCGGCGAGCCTCGATGAGGTTTTCGCCAATGTCGCCAAGCATTGGGGCAAGCTCGATTTCCTCGTCCATGCCATCGCTTTTTCCGACAAGGACGAGCTGACCGGCCGCTATGTCGAGACGACGCGCGACAATTTCCTGCGGACCATGGACATTTCGGTCTATTCTTTCACCACCATCGCCAAGCGTGCCGAGGCGCTGATGACCGACGGCGGGTCGCTGCTGACGCTGACCTACTACGGTGCGGAAAAGGTGATGCCGCACTACAACGTCATGGGTGTCGCCAAGGCGGCGCTGGAAGCCAGCGTGCGCTATCTGGCTGTTGACCTCGGCGCCAAGAAGATTCGCGTCAATGCGATCTCCGCTGGCCCGATCAAGACGCTGGCCGCATCCGGCATCGGTGACTTCCGCTACATCCTGAAGTGGAACGAGTACAATTCACCGCTGAAGCAGACAGTCACCCAGGAGGAAGTCGGTGATTCCGCCGTCTATTTCCTCTCCAATCTTTCGCGTGGCGTCACCGGCGAGATCCATCATGTCGATTCCGGCTATCACGTCGTCGGCATGAAGGCGGTCGACGCGCCGGACATTTCGACGGTCAAGGATTAGCACCGCCGATCGTTCGTCCCTATCCCTTCCGGAAGGCCTTATGTACCCGCTGGTCTATATCGCGCGCCACGGCCAGACAGCGTGGAACGCCGAATACCGGCTGCAGGGCCAGGCCGACACCGACCTCAACGCGCGCGGTCGCGAGCAGGCGACCCGGAATGGGCATCGGCTGGCTGGACTTCTTGGAAGTCCCGAGGACTTTGACTTTGTCGCCAGCCCGATGAAACGGACGCGCGAGACCATGGAGCGTATACGCGCGGCGGTGAAGCTCGATCCCGAGGCCTATCATACCGATTCTCGCCTCGTCGAAGTCAACTTCGGCGACTGGCAAGGTTTTACCTTTCCCGAGCTCGAAACGCGGTACCCGGGGGTGAGCAGGACACGGGCCTTGGACAAATGGAATTTCCGGCCGCCCGGCCAGGATGCCGAAAGCTACCAGATGCTGCTCGAGCGGGTAAAACCCTGGTTCGACGCGTTGACCCGCCAGACCGTTTGCGTCACGCATGGCGGTGTCATCAGGACGCTGTTTCGCTTCGTGGAAGGCGTGCCCGAGCAGGACGCGGCGAACCTGGAAGTGCCGCAGGATCGTATATTGCGACTTCAGGGCCAGCATCTGGAGTGGTTGTAGCGCCAACAAAACTTCGGCCCGAAAACCGGAAGCGATTTTCGGGCCGTTGCTATGTTGGGTCTGGAGTGCCGCCAGCGTCCTAGTTGGCGGAGCTGTCCGGCAATTCCATGTCGGTGACGACGTTCTCGCCGTTCGTCACGTCGTAAGCGATGACGATATCCATGCCCGGCTTCAGTGCATCGAGATCGGTTTCGGCATTCAGCTTGTAGGACTTGCCGTCGTCGAGCGTCAGCGTCAGCGCGTCCTTGTCGACCTTCTTGATGAGGCCCTCGGTCTGGCCGGCGAAAGCAGCGGTGGAGAGCAGCAGGGTGGCGGCAACAGCGCCAATCAGGGTACGCATATTCGTCCTCTTTGGTCATTGCGCCGGCACTGTGGCGGCGGATCCTCAACGGCGTATGGAAGAAAGCAGAAATCAGCCGAATGTGTCAAAACTTAAACGGCTGGGATGACAGTTTGACCACCGCAAAAAACGCCAATAGAAGGCAGGCTTCACCCGGCTCCGCTGCCGGCAGGGCTGGTTTGCATGTCTCACAATACGTTCGGCCATCTTTTCAGAGTCACCACTTGGGGCGAAAGCCATGGCCCGGCACTGGGCTGCGTCGTCGATGGCTGCCCACCCGGCATCCGCTTCACGCGTCAGGAGATCCAGGCCGAGCTCGACAAACGTCGGCCCGGCCAGTCGCGTTTCGTCACACAACGCCGTGAACCCGATGAGGTGAAGGTGCTGTCCGGCTTCGTGCTCGACGAGGACGGCGAGACCATGTCACCACCGGCACGCCGGTTTCGATGATGATCGAGAATGTCGACCAGCGCTCGAAGGACTACGGCGAGATCGCCCGCCAGTACCGCCCTGGCCATGCCGACTACACCTATGACGTCAAATACGGCATACGCGACTATCGCGGCGGCGGCCGCTCCTCGGCGCGCGAAACCGCGGCCCGCGTCGCCGCCGGCGCCCTGGCCCGCAAAGTCGTCCCCGGCATGGTGGTGCGCGGCGCGCTGGTGTCGATGGGCGAAAAGTCGATCGACCGCGCCAACTGGAACTGGAATTTCATCGGCGATGCCGAGAACCCATTCTTCACGCCTGATCCGGCTTCCGTTCCCGTCTTCACCAAATATCTCGACGGCATCCGCAAGGCCGGTTCCTCGGTCGGCGCTGTCATCGAGATCGTCGCCGATGGCGTTCCTCCAGGCCTGGGCGCACCGATCTATGCCAAGCTCGACCAAGACATTGCTTCAGGCCTGATGTCGATCAACGCCGTCAAGGGCGTCGAGATCGGCAACGGCTTCGAGGCCGCCCACATCACTGGCGAGCAGAATGCCGACGAGATGCGCATGGGCAATGACGGCAAGCCGGTTTTCCTGTCCAACCATGCCGGCGGCATCCTTGGCGGCATTTCGACGGGCCAGGCCATCGTCGCGCGCTTCGCCGTCAAGCCGACCTCGTCGATCCTGACGCCGCGAAAGTCGATCGACAAGGACGGCAACGACGTCGAGGTGATGACCAAGGGCCGCCACGATCCATGCGTTGGCATCCGCGCCGTGCCGATCGGCGAGGCGATGGTTGCCTGCGCAATCGCTGATCACTATCTGCGTCACCGCGGACAAACTGGGAGGGAGTAGGGCAGTAAGGCAGTAGGGGAGTATGTTACGCTACCCGCCGAGACAGCCGGTTTTTCCTTTTCCCTACTCCCGTACTGCCCTATTCCCTTACTCCCCTATTCCGTGAGCGAAGCGAGCGTTCCATGCCCTACGATCAGAAGAAAATCGTCGAAGCCCTGCGTGCCTTCGAGCGCGGCGAAATCGTCGTCGTCATGGACGATGATGGGCGCGAAAACGAGGGCGACCTGATCGTTGCCGCCGTGCATTGCACGCCGGAGAAGATGGCGTTCATCGTGCGCCACACCTCCGGCATCGTCTGCACGCCGATGCCGCGTGAGGAGGCCAAGCGCCTCAACCTTTCGCCGATGGTCGCCGACAATGATTCGGCCCACACCACGGCCTTCACCGTCAGCGTCGATTTCAAGCACGGCACCACGACGGGCATTTCGGCCGAGGACCGCACGCTGACCGTTCGCAATCTCGCCAACGGCAATGTCGGCGGCGCCGACTTTGTCCGCCCTGGCCATATCTTTCCGCTGATCGCGCGCGAGGGCGGCGTGCTGATGCGCTCGGGCCATACCGAGGCGGCTGTCGATCTGTGCAAGCTCGCCGGCCTGCCGCCGGTCGGCGTCATTTCCGAACTGGTCAATGACGACGGCACCGTCAAGCGCGGCCCGCAAGTCGCGGCCTTCGCCGAAGAGCACGGTCTCAAGCAGGTTTCTGTCGCCGATCTCATCGCCTACCGCCAACGCAAGGAAACGCTGGTCGAGCGCGTGGCTTGCTCTGAAATCGATACGCTTGGCGGCAAGGCACAAGTCTTCACCTACACGCTGCCTTGGGACTCGATGCATCATGTCGCCATTGTCTTCGGCGACATCCGCGACGGCGAGGACGTGCCGGTGCGCCTGCACTCGGAAGATGTCGTGACCGACGTCTTCGGCACCAGCCACAGGCTGGACGGCGTCATGAAAGCCATGGGCGAGCGCAAGCGTGGCGTCATCGTCTATCTGCGCGAGGGCTCAGTCGGCGTTGCCCACCAGGAGCGCAAGCGCCCCGTTTCCGGTGACCGCGAGGATCATGAAGAAGCCCAACGCCGGGAGAATGAGTGGCGCGAAATCGGGCTTGGCGCCCAGATTCTGAAGGATCTCGGCATTTCCTCGATCAACCTGATCGCCTCGCGCGAACGTCACTATGTCGGCCTCGAAGGGTTTGGCATTCATATCGCCAAGACCGAGATTCTCTGAACGTAACCGCGAAAAGCGCCTGGTCTATTCGAACCGGGCGCTTTATGCGCTATTAGGCGGGAACGACGGCTGCTTCGCTGCCGCTCGGATCGTCTTTGCGGGCGGCAAGGCTGCGCTGGCCAAGCAGGACCGTAACCAGTGCGGTGGCACCAGACGCCACCGATAGCCAGAACCCGTTCTGCGCGCCGAACGCGTCCACCACCGCGCCGGCGGCGAACGAGCCCAGCGCCATGCCGATGCCAATGCCGGTGGTTACCCAGGTGATGCCCTCGGTCAGCATCGCCTCCGGCACATGCCGCTCGATCAGGCCGAACGCCGTGATGAAGGTCGGCGAGATCGCCACGCCGCTGATGAAGACTGTCAGCGCCAGCAGGGGCACGGTGTCGGCGAGGAGCGGCAGCAATGCGGTGAGTGCGATGATGGCGACCGCGATCGCGAGCTGGCGTTGTAGCGGTGCCTTCAGGTTGAGCGCGCCGACAATGATGCCGAGGACGAACGATCCCAGCGCATAGACGCCGATGACGAGGCTTGCGGCGCTCGGCTGGCTAAGCTCCTTGGTGAGCGCCACGGTGCTCACTTCCGTGGTCGCGAAGGTCGCACCGATGAAGATCAGGGCGAAGGTGATGATCTGAACCGGCCGCAGGCGGATTGCCGAGCCGCGCGAGCGATGTTCCGCCGACCGCACTTGCGGCTCGCTCGAGCGCTGCAGGATGAAGGCTGTCGAACCGAAGGCGAGGAACAATGTGCTCGCCAGCATTCCCGCTTCCGGAAACAGAGCGGCACTCAAGCCCACCGACAGCGATGCCCCGGCAATATAGACCAGTTCGTCCGCCGCCGACTCGAAGGCGAACGCGGTGTTCATCTCCGGCCGTCCCCGGAAAATCTCGGTCCAGCGCGCGCGCACCATTGCGGGCATGCTGGGCATGGCCGCGGCCAGCAGCGCCGACAGGAACAATGTCCACACCGGCCAATCCTGATTGGCCGCGACGATCAGAACCGCGAAAGCCAGCACGGAGATGATGGTGGTGGGCACGACGATGCGTGTCTGCCCGAGGCGATCCACCAGCCTTGACGTCTGCGGCGCGACGAATGCGTTGGCCAGCGCGAATGTCGCGGAGACGGCGCCGGCAAGCCAGTATTCGCCACGCGTCTGCGACAGCATCGCCACGATCCCGATTGGAGCCATGGCAATCGGCAGGCGCGCCATGAAGCCCGCGGCCGCAAAGCCTTTGGCTCCGGGAGCGCGAAAGATTTCCGAGCAGGGGTTTTGCATGGGGTTCCTCGACAAAGAGAGGTTCGACAATTACATACGAAGCGTATAAATGTCAGATAGTTCATACGCTTCGTATGTCAATTGGCATACGCGGCGTATGTAGATAGGGCCAGAAGCCATGCACAAGCCTCGCAAGGAGATGATAGCCGAGACGCGCGCGAAGCTTATCGCCGCCGCCCGTCATGCTTTCGGCACGACCGGCTATGCCGCAGCCTCGATGGATGATTTCACCGCGTCGGCCGGACTGACGCGCGGCGCGCTCTATCATCACTTCGGTGACAAGAAAGGCCTGCTGCAGGCGGTGATCGCCGAGATCGACGGCGAGATGGCTGCTCGGGTGAACGAGGTCGCGTCGAGAGCGCCGACCCGCTGGCAGCGCTTCGTTGACGAATGCACAACCTACATCGAGATGGCGCTGGAACCGGAAATCCAGCGCATCATGTTCCGGGACGGCCCGGCCGTGCTGGGAGATCCCGCGCAATGGCCGAATGCCAATGCATGCGTCGCTTCAATGGCCGATCATCTGGCCACGCTGCAGGACGGGGGGGTGGTCGTCGCCAGCCTTGACCCCGAAACCGCCGCGCGGCTGATCAACGGGGCGAGCAGCCAGGCGTCGCAGCGGATCGCCAATTCGAAGGACCCTGAAGCGACCTCGAAAAAGGTGGTGGCTGCGTTCAAGCAACTGCTCGAAGGCTTGCTCAAAAAGCCGGGTTCGCAGCCGGACTGACATTCCCACCGCGGTCCAGCGCCCACTGCCCACGATTGACAATAGCCGGTTTGAGCGCATCCTCCTCAGCCATCTCTGAGGGGAGATTCGGGGCATGTGGGATTTCGAGATCGGCAGGTCTGTGTCCATCATGGTGCGGACATGGCCCTTCATCGTCTTTCGCATGATCGTCTATTTCGGCATCACGCTGGCCTACATCGTGGCGACCGGTACCGGTGCCAGTGTCGGCTATGGCGTTGGCCATATCTCCACCGACCCTGACGGCCCATTGTCGTTTGCCATGTGGGGTGGCGTGGTCGGTTTCGGTCTCGTCTCCATCGCCGTCTACTGGATTCGCGAATACATCCTCTACATCGTCAAGGCCGGCCATATCGCGGTCATGGTGCATCTGATCGACGGCCAGGATGTCCCCGATGGGCAGAGCCAGATTGCCTATGCCAAGGAGGTCGTCACTCACCGCTTTGCCGAAGCCAGCACTCTTTTCATCGTCGACCAGTTGGTCAAGGGCGCCATCCGTGCCGTCACCGGCCTGATCGGCGGCATTGCCGCTTTCCTGCCCATTCCCGGCCTGAGTGGCCTTGTCAGCTTCATCAACGCGGTGATCCGCCTGTCGCTGACCTATGTCGATGAGATCATCCTAGGCTACAACATCCGCATCAATTCCTCCTCGCCCTTCGAGACCGCGCGGCAAGGCGTCGTTCTCTACGCCCAGAATGGCAAGGCCATGGTCAAGAATGCCGTCTGGCTGTCCGTCATCATGTGGGGCGTGTCCTTCGTCATCTTTCTGCTGATGCTGGCGCCGGCCGGCGCCATTCTTTTTCTGATGCCCGGGCAACTCGCCGGCTGGGCCTTCGTGCTCGCCATCGTCTTTGCCTGGGCCTTCAAGGCGGCATTCATCGAACCCTTCGCCATCGCCTGCCTGATGCAGGTCTATTTCAAGGCTATCGAAGGCCAGGCGCCCAATCCCGACTGGGACCGGAAGCTGGCCGAGGTGTCCTCGAAATTCAGGGACCTCAAGGACAAGGCGCGGGCTTCCTTCGGCGGCTCGCGCTGGACCGAGCCTAGACCCAGTACCTAACCCTGTTGCCAGCCTCTAAACCCTGTTGAATGTCGCCCTTTCGATCAGCGAAAACATGGTCAAAGTGGCCGGGCGCGCCTATATCGGGACATGGTCACAAGGCTCTATACCCACCCGATCTTCCTCGAGCACTTGACGCCGCCCGGTCATCCCGAGCGGCCCGATCGGTTGCGCGCGATCGAACGCGTGCTCGATGACGAGCCCTTTGCCGCGCTGGACCGGGTAAAGGCGTCGGAAGGCGACGAAGCCACCATTCTCTATGCGCATCCCGCCGATTTCGTTGCACGCGTCCGAGCCGCCATTCCCGACGAGGGCATCGCTCGCATCGATGCGGATACCATGGCCAGCCCGAAGAGCTGGCAGGCGGTGATCACGGCGATCGGTGCGGCCAATGCCGCTGTCGACGACGTTTTCGAAGGCCGTGCCGACAATGTCTTCGTCGCCGCGCGGCCACCCGGCCACCATGCCGAGAAGACGACAGCCATGGGCTTCTGCCTATTCAACACTGCGGCAATCGCCGCGCGCTATGCGCAGAAGAAACATGGCGCCGAACGCGTCGCCGTGGTCGACTGGGACGTGCATCACGGCAATGGCACGCAGGACATTTTCTGGGACGACCCGTCCGTGCTCTACTGTTCCACGCACCAGATGCCGCTTTATCCCGGTACCGGAGCGAAGAACGAAACCGGTGCCGGCAATATCGTCAACGCGCCGCTGGGGCCGCAGACCGGCAGCGAGGTTTTTCGCGACGCCTTCCTGTCGCGCGTCCTGCCGGCCCTCGATAGTTTCGCGCCTGATCTGATCATTATCTCCGCCGGTTTCGACGCGCATCACCGCGACCCGCTGGCCGAGATCAACCTGACCGAGGATGATTTCGACTGGGCGACCGGCCAGTTGCTTGAGCGCGCCGGGCGCCACAGCGGCAACCGGCTCGTCAGCCTGCTCGAGGGCGGCTACGATCTGCAGGGATTGGCATTTTCGGTCGCCGCCCATGTCGGGCGACTGATGAAAGGATAGACCATGGCTGGTGAGACCAACGAAGACGTCAAGGCGATGAGCTTCGAGCAGGCTCTCGACGCGCTGGAGAAGATCGTTGATGATCTGGAGCGTGGTGACGTGCCGCTCGATCAGTCGATCAAGATTTACGAGCGTGGCGAGGCCCTGAAGCTGCACTGCGACCGCTTGCTGAAGGCCGCCGAGGATAAGGTCGAGAAGATCAGGCTTTCGCGCGACGGAAAGCCCGTTGGTGTTGAACCGCTCGATGCGGATTGAGGCGCGTCTGGGCCACGGCCTCGCCTCATCGGTTTTTGGACATGATCATGATCGAGGATAGAATTCGTCCCGATTGAAATGGCCCCAGGACGAGAGGAGGTTCGGAAACGATGTGCAGAAACATCAAGACCCTGTTCAATTTTGACCCGCCGGCAACCCATGACGAAGTGCACGACGCGGCGCTCCAGTTCGTCCGCAAGCTGAGCGGAACGACGCGGCCCTCGAAGCAGAACCAGCACGCGTTCGACCATGCGGTCGAAGCAATCGCCGCATCCGCGCGCGAGCTTCTCGATTCCCTTGAAACCAATCAGCATCCGCGCAACCGTGAAGAAGTGGCGGCCAAACTGCGGGCAAAGGCGGCGATCCGTTTTGCCTGAAAGCGGCCAACGCGGCCCTTGACCGCCGACAAGGAGAGTTCATGAGCTTCTTCCCCGGAAAAGACCCAGAAGCCGGCGATGCCTTTGCCAGCGATCAGATCGAACTGATGGTGATCCCGAACGCCAAGGACATTGGCGGCTTTGAGGTGCGCCGCGCTCTGCCGACCGCCAAAAGGCGGCTGGTCGGTCCCTTCATCTTCTTCGATCGCATGGGCCCGGCGATCCTGCGGGCCGGCCACGCGCTCGATGTCCGTCCGCACCCACATATCGGCCTGTCGACGGTGACCTATCTGTTCGACGGCAAGATTAGGCATCGCGATTCACTCGGCACCGAAATGGTGATCAAACCTGGTGACGTGAACCTGATGACCGCCGGGCGCGGCATCGTTCATTCCGAGCGCACGCCGGAAGAACTGCGCGGCGCACCGATGTCGATCTCCGGCCTGCAGACATGGCTGGCGCTGCCGGACGACAAGGAAGAGGTGGCGCCGGTTTTCGAGAACACCGCTGCCTCGCGCCTTCCAGAGATCGGCACCGAAGGCGTCGGCGGACGCGTTGTCATCGGCGACTTCGCCGGGCTACGGTCGCCGGTCAAGACGGCCTCCGACACGCTCTATGCCGACCTTCGGCTTGCACCCGCAGCCAAGGTGCAAATCCCGGCCGATGCCGAGGAGCGCGCCATCTATACGCTGGAAGGCGACGTCTCGATTTCCGGCGACGTTTTTCCCGCGGAACGCCTGTTGGTGTTCCGGCCCGGTGACGAGATCGTCGTTTCGTCGGAACGCGGGGCGCATTTCATGCTGTTTGGCGGCGCCTCGCTCGGCTCGAAGCGCTACATCTGGTGGAATTTTGTGTCATCGTCAAAGGAACGCATCGAGCAGGCAAAGGAAGAATGGAAGACGGGTCGTTTCGATATCGTTCCTGGGGACGAGAAAGAATTCATTCCGTTGCCGGAAGGCTAGGGCCACGGCTGATCCGCGTCACTGACACGCATTTACTTTCGCCAGCCGGCGGCCTATCCGGCCGATGAACAGAAAGCCTGAGCACCCGTGAACGCAACCCCGCATACGCCGCTTCTCGACAAGGTCCGCATTCCGGCCGACCTGCGCACGCTTGCCGAGAACGATCTGCCGCAATTGGCATCCGAGCTTCGCGCCGAGCTGATCGACGCGGTTTCTCTCACCGGCGGGCATCTCGGCGCGGGCCTTGGCGTGGTCGAACTGACGGTTGCGCTGCATTATGTCTTCAACACGCCGGACGACCGGCTGATCTGGGACGTCGGCCATCAGGCCTATCCGCACAAGATCCTGACCGGCCGCCGCGATCGTATCCGCACGCTGCGACAGGAAGGGGGCCTGTCCGGCTTCACCCGGCGCGTCGAGAGCGAATATGATCCCTTCGGTGCGGCGCATTCATCGACCTCGATCTCCGCCGGCCTCGGCATGGCCGTCGCCCGCGACCTCTCGGGCGGGCGCAACAACGTCATCGCCATCATCGGCGACGGCTCAATGTCGGCCGGGATGGCGTATGAAGCGATGAACAATGCAGGCGCGCTCGACGCCCGCCTGATCGTTATCCTCAACGACAACGACATGTCGATCGCACCGCCGACCGGCGCCATGAGCGCCTATCTGGCGCGCCTGGCATCGGGCAAGACCTATGTCGGTCTCCGCGATTTCAGCAAGAAGCTGACCTCCTATCTCGGCAAACGCGCCGATCGCGCCATCACCCGGGCGGTCGAGCATGCACGCGGCTACGTCACGGGCGGCACGCTGTTCGAGGAACTGGGTTTTTGTCATATCGGGCCGATCGACGGTCACAATCTGGAGCACCTTATCCCGGTGCTGAAGAACGTGCGCGACAATGGCAAGGGCCCGGTGCTGATCCATGTCGTCACCCAGAAGGGCAAGGGTTACGCGCCGGCGGAAGCCGCCGCCGACAAGTATCACGGCGTCAACAAGTTCGATGTCATCACCGGCGCGCAGGCCAAGGCGCCTGCCAACGCGCCGGCCTACACCAAGGTCTTCGCTGAAAGCCTGATCCGGGAAGCTCGTGAGGACGATCGTATCGTCGCCGTCACCGCAGCCATGCCCAGCGGCACCGGACTCGACCTGTTCGGTGAAGCATTCCCGTCAAGGACCTTCGATGTCGGCATTGCCGAGCAGCATGCGGTGACCTTCGCCGCAGGTCTCGCCACGGAAGGCTACAAGCCCTTTGCCGCCATCTATTCGACCTTCCTGCAGCGCGCTTACGACCAGGTCGTCCACGACGTTGCGATCCAGAAGCTGCCGGTGCGTTTCCCCATCGATCGCGCCGGCTTCGTTGGCGCCGATGGTGCCACTCATTGCGGCGCTTTCGACACGACCTTCCTGGCGACGCTGCCCGGTTTTGTCGTCATGGCGGCGGCGGACGAGGCTGAGCTTCGCCACATGGTGCGCACGGCGGCAAGCTACGATGATGGTCCGATTGCCTTCCGTTATCCGCGCGGCAACGGCGTCGGCGTCGACATGCCGGAACGTGGCTCGGTTCTCGAGATCGGCAAGGGCCGGATCGTCAGGGAGGGCACCAAGGTTGCCTTGCTGTCCTTCGGTACGCGGTTGCAGGATTGCCTCATGGCCGCCGAAGAACTTGGCGCGGCGGGGCTTTCCACCACGGTCGCCGACGCTCGTTTCGCCAAGCCGCTCGACGAGGATCTGATCCGGCGGCTGGCTCGCTCGCACGAGGTTCTGGTCACGGTGGAGGAGGGCGCGGTCGGCGGCTTCGCCAGCCACGTGCTGCAGTTCCTCGCCCATGACGGACTGCTGGAAAGCGGCTTGAAAGTGCGCCCGCTGGTGCTGCCCGACGCATTCACCGACCACGCCAAGCCCGAGAAGATGTATGCCGATGCGGGACTGGATGCCGCCGGCATCGTGCGCACCGTATTCACCGCGCTCGGACACGCGGTCCGCGCACAGCGCGCCTGACTCAAAGCCTGAAGGGTTTGAATCAGTTTGCCTACTTGATTTATTAACCTATTGTTAACGCTGACTTTTGGCGTTTTGCTTACCGTGTCTCTTGGCCGTTTTCAACGGCGCCCTGCTAAAAAACGCCCAGGCAGGGAGACAGCGAGAATGAAGACGTTTCTGGGCGCCATGGCCTTCTTGCTGGCTGTTGGCGCACCGGCAGGGGCCGAAACGCGCTATGACCGCAACCTCGAAAAGGCGGTGAAGGACATTGTCGCCGGCAAGATCGGCGGCATCCGTGGTGGCTTCTCCTACAAGCAAGCGCCTCAACTGGTGGTCCTGCCGGATGCCACGCCGCAGCCAGCAATGCCCGCCGCGGCCGAGCCGCACAAGGAAGCTTCCGGCAATGGCAATGACGGTCTGATGCCGGCCGTCGAGCGTCAGGTTTCGCGGACGATTTTCTAGAGCAATTACAGGAAAAGTGCGTAGCGGTTTTCCGTCTGAAATTGCGTTAAAACAAAGAGAAAGAGCTGTTCTGCGTTTCCGTGAAACGATGAACCGCTCTAGAACCACATGTCGCGCACGCACCGGCCGTCACTCGGCAGGTCCTCGAATGTCTCAAGGCCATCGAAATGGTCGATCGCAAGGTCGGCGACGGCCTCGGGCGGCGCAAGCCTGATATTGACGGCTATCCGGGTCCGGCCGGTGGAACTTGCGCGCAAACCACGCCAGGCCAGGACGCAGCCGCATGTCGGACAGAACAGGATCTCAAGCGAAGGAGCATCCTTTCCGGCGCGCCTATAGACGCTCATCGGTCCCGCAACGCGGATACGTTCGTCGACATAGTCGTAAGCCCAGAGCGCGCCGTAGCGACTGCAAAGCGTGCAATTGCAGGCCGTGATCGACCCGGGATCACCCTCCAGCGTCCAGTGAGCAGCACCACAATGACAGCGTCCTGTCAGCATCCTGCCTCCCTACCAACTGCAAACGGCATCCCGTCCCCGGACATTGTGCCCGACCCCTAGCGATATTCAACATGCTCAGCAGCGGTCTGATGCGTTCGCCCGTTTTGGATCGATATCCTTGTCACGCCTCAATGTCCTTGCCTTCGCCGCCGGCTTTCGCCAATGAAGGTCATGAACTCCCCGCAGCCAGCCAGCACACGCCAGCGGCTCGACGAACTCCTCGTCGAGCGCGGCTTGTTTGCCAGCCGCTCGCGTGCCCGTGACGCGGTGGAACGTGGCACGGTGACGGTTGATGGCGTCCTTGCCCGCAAGCCCGGTCAGACCGTCCAGCGCCAATGCATCATTGCGGTCGATGACCCGGCCCAGGGCTACGTTTCACGTGCGGCGCTCAAGCTGATCGCGGGGCTCGACCATTTCGGCCTCGGTCCGGCTGGCCGTGAGGCGCTCGACATCGGCGCCTCGACTGGCGGGTTCACCCAGGTCTTGCTCGAACGCGGCGCTTCCCATGTCACGGCTCTCGATGTTGGCCATGGGCAGATGCATCCCGATATTGGCGTTGATCCGCGCGTGACGGTCATCGAAGGGTTGAACGCGCGCGATCTCACAGTCGCCGATCTCGGCGATCGCATTCCTGACTTCATCGTTTCGGATGTGAGCTTCATCTCGCTGAAACTGGCGCTGCCGCCGGCGCTCGCCATCGCCGGGGCCGGTGCGGGTGCCGTATTCCTGGTCAAGCCGCAATTCGAGGCGGGCAGGGAAGCGATAGGCAAGGGCGGCCTGTTGCAGGATCCCTATGATGCCGCCCGTGTCGCTGGCCTGCTGCAGGACTGGCTGGACGCCGTTCCCGGCTGGCGTTCGCTCGGGCTGCACCTGTCACCCATCGAAGGCGGTGACGGTAATCGCGAATTCCTGCTGGGTGGGATCAAGGATCGATGAGCGCACGCTTCACCATCAGGAAACTTGGCTCCCAGGGCGACGGCATAGCCGAGACGGAGAGCGGTGATCTGTTCATTCCCTTCACGCTGCCCGGCGAGGTCGTCACCGCAGCACGCGAAAGGGACCGCGCCATGCTGATGGCTGTGCTGGAGGCCTCGTCGCTGCGCGTCGACCCCGCGTGCCGCCATTTCACGGAATGTGGCGGTTGCGCGCTCCAGCATCTCGAGGCCGATGCCTATCGCCAGTGGAAACGCGACAAGGTGGTACACGCCTTGAAGGGCATCGACTGCGAGGTCGGCGAGCTGGTCGCCTGTGCACCGCACACGCGCCGCCGTGTCGTGCTTGCCGCTCGGCGCGCCGAAACAGGCATGGTGCTCGGCTTCAATCGCCACCTGTCGCCGGAAATCATTTCCATATCGGAATGCCCGATCTCGCTACCCGAGATCGTCAGCGCGCTGGGTCAGCTGAAAGCGCTGGCCGAGTTGGTATGCGCCACCACCAAATCGTTTCGGCTGGCCGTCACCGTGACTGGCTCGGGCCTTGATATCGCGGTGCATGAATCCGGCAAGCTCGGCGAACATCAGCGCCGCATCGCGGCCAATTTTGTCATCGCGCAAGGCTTTGCCAGGCTGTCCATAGATGACGAGATCATCATCGAACCAAGGAAGCCGGTGGTCATGTTCGGCAGCGTCGCTGTCGCCGTGCCGCCTGGCGCCTTCCTGCAGGCGACCGAGGCCGCCGAGCAGACCATGGCCGATATCGTCAGCGGGCATCTGAAGCGTGCCAAGAAGATCACCGACCTTTTCGCCGGCTGCGGCAGCTTTGCCCTGCGGCTTGCGGCGAAGTCGGAAGTCCATGCCGTCGAAGGCGACGCGGCCGCCCTTTCGGCGCTTGACCGGGGATCACGCTTCGCGACAGGACTGAAGCGGGTGACTGGCGAACGCCGAGACCTGTTCCGCCGGCCGCTCACCTTCAAGGAGTTGAATGCCTTCGATGGTCTTGTGTTCGACCCGCCTCGTGCTGGCGCCGAGGACCAGTCGAAGCAGATCGCCCGCTCGGATGTTCCGCTTGTCGCTGCGGTATCCTGCAATCCGGTGACGCTGGCGCGAGATTTGCGCATCCTGCTTGATGGTGGCTACACTTTGAAAAGCGTGACGCCGATCGACCAGTTCCTGTGGTCGCCGCATGTCGAGGCGGTGGCGCTGCTGGAGAAGCCGAGACGAAGGCGCTGAGTGATTCCATATCCGTTGGGGTTGGAATGCGTATAACTGGCGCTATGCTTCTTGCACGCTTTCATGTCCCGCCGCCTTCGCGGCCTTGACGAGCTTGCGATCGAAGGTCGCGAAGCTCCCGCAATGGACGGATTTTCCCAGGTGCAGTGCATCCCGGGCGCCGCTTTGGACTTGGAACGCGGAGGTATTCGGGACACCGTTTGAGTGCCCGGCTAGGGCTTATCATCCTCCTCCTGTCGCAGTGCAAAATCTGAACATTTGCCGGGGTTAATTAATTATCGCTATCCTCTTGGCTCCGGCTTTATGTGGCGCGCGGCAGCTGGGCGGCGCAGGCGACCTTGCTTTGCTTGTGATAGGCGGCCTTGCGCACCGAAACCTTCCATGCCTCAACCCAGGCTCGTTCCGGCCATGGCGTTGAAACGACCTACTCGGCGGCCCGATCCATGGCGTTCAAGATAGCCTCGGCAGTGGCCGGCGCATTCATCCCCGGCCAAGGTCTGTCAGGGTGAGTCTGCCTGACCGCATCGCACAATGCGGAGAAGACGGAGATACCGAGGCATAGAGGAGGCTCGCCGATGGCTTTCGATTTATAGACCGATTCCACCGAGTTCTCGCTCCATTCCGCGAACGCCATGCGCAGGTCGCGTGGCCGGTCGCTGCAGGCGGGGATTTTATACGTCGATGGGGCATGAGTCGTCAGTCTGCCCTTTGGATCCCAGACGATCTCTTCCGTGGTCATCCAGCCCATCCCCTGAATGAAGCCGCCTTCCAACTGGCCGAAATCGATTGCCGGATTGAGCGACTTCCCCACGTCATGAAGAATGTCGACGCGCGTCACCTTGTTCTCGCCCGTAAGTGTCTCGACGATCACTTCGGCAACCGCGGCACCGTAGACATAGTATCTGTGCGGCTGTCCCGTCAGCGCTATCGAGTCATATTGGTTGAGTGGCGACTTGTAGTGCCCCGAAGCCGAGAGCGCGACACGATTCATGTAGGCGAGGTGAATCACCTCCCGGAAGGGCATATCCTGATTGCCGATACGGATGCGGTTCGGCATGAAGACGACCTGGTCTTCCGCCACCTTGAAATGGCTGGCGGCAAACTCGGTAATTCGCCTCCTGATCTTGGCTGCCGCGATCTGCGCGGCGGCGGCGTTGAGGTCCGTTCCAGAGGACGCCGCCGTCGCCATCGTGTTCGGTACCTTGTCGGTCGACGTGGCGGTTACGCGGATGTTGTCGACGTCGATCTGAAGCTCCTGCGCCACCACTTGGGCGACCTTCATAAACAGGCCCTGGCCCATCTCGATGCCGCCGTGATTGAGCATCACCGATCCATCCTCATAGACGTGGAGAAGCGCTCCGGCCTGATTGAGAAAATTCACCCCGAAACCGATGCCGTACTTGATCGGCGTCAGCGCAATGCCCTTTTTGAGATAGCGAGAGGTCGCATTGAACCGGGCGACCTCGGCTCGGCGCTGGTGATAGTCCGACGAAGCCTCGAGCTCAGGGATCAGCCTGTGCAGGATGTTGTCCTTCACGACGGCGTTGAACGGCGTCGTGTCATACCCGTCACGGTAGAAATTCCGCTTGCGGACTTCCAGGGGGTCGAGCCCCAGATGATAGGCAACGGCGTCGACGACGCGCTCGATCGCAAACATGCCCTGCGGGCTGCCGAAGCCGCGAAAGGCGACCGCGGTTACCGTATGCGACTTGCATGCGTATCCGGTAAAGCGGACATTCGGTAGATAATAGCAATTGTCTGCGTGAAACAGCGCCCTGTTCAGGACCGGAACGGACTGATCCAGCGAATTGCCGCACCGCGCATGGAAATCGAGTTCGACGCCGAGCAACAAGCCGTCGCCGTCGAACCCAACATCGTAGTCGACGAAGAATTCGTGGCGCTTGCCGGTGATATACATGTCGTCGTCGCGGTCCAGGCGGCATTTTGCCGGCCGTCCCGTCTTGCGCGTCACCAGGGCGGCGATGGCGGCGAAATGCGTCGCCATCGTTTCCTTGCCGCCGAAGCCGCCGCCCAGGCGCCGGGTCTCGACGATGACATGGCTCGAGGAGACGCCCAGTACGCGGGACACGATATGCTGGACGGCCGACGGGTCTTGGGTGGAGCAGTAGATCATTACCGCGCCATCCTCCGCTGGGACGGCAAGCGAGATCTGGCCTTCGAGGTAGAAGTGCTCCTGAGCACCGTTGGAGACGCGACCCTTGAGGCGGTGGGGCGCGCTAGCGAGCGCGCCGGCACTGTCACCGCGTGCCAGCGTCCGCAGCGGCGCCAAAAAGAATTCCTGCCGCACGGCTTCATCGACATCCAGAATGACAGGCAATTCCTCGAACTGCACCTTGGCTAGCCTGGCGGCCTGCCGCGCCGAGTGGATGTCCTCCGCTACAATGGCATACATTACCTGGCCGGCATATTCGACGAGCTGGTCCGACAAGATACGATCGTCGTCAGTGCCGCCGTGGCTGAAGTCATTGGTGCCCGGTATGTCTTTGGCTGTCAGCACACAGACGATGCCAGGAGCAGCCTCGACCGCCGAGAGATCGCAGGCAATCACGCGCCCATGCGCGACGGGACTGCGAACAGGCAGGATCTGGACTGTTCCGGCGGGCTCCCTCAGATCGTCGATATACTCGGCCGCGCCGGTCACATGCTTGCGGGCGCTTTCGTGCTGAAGCCTGTCATGGACCGCCCCTCGGATGCGGTCGACGGTTGGGTTCTGTCGCCGGGCGTCATGCATGGTCGCGGGACCTCACCGTTTCGATGATTCTCGTGCCGGCATCGACCTGCGTGGTTTCGACGAGAAACTTGCGAAGCAGATTTGCGGCGACCCGGCTGCGATATGACGAGCTGGCCCGCATGTCCGTCATGGGTGCGTAGTCCGCGGCCAATTTCACAACCGCCTTTTCAATCGTCAGCTCGGACCACGGCTGGCCGACGATGGCCGCTTCGCAAGCCGAGGCCCTCTTGGGCGTTGCCGCCATGCCGCCGAAACAGATTCGGATATCGTCCACCAGCCCGTTGGCGATGCTGACGGCGAAGGCGCCGCAGACCGCCGATATGTCCTGGTCGAAGCGCTTGGATATCTTGTAGGCGGCGAATTTCTGGTTTGGCCGCAGCTTTGGCAGGATAACCGCTTCGACGAACTCTCCCGGGCTCCGGTCCTGCTTGCCGTAGGCGACGAAGAAATCCTCGAGAGGAAGTTCGCGCCGACCCTCGATGCCGTTGAGCACAAGGATCGCGCCGAGAGCGATCAGGGCAGGTGGGCCGTCGCCGATCGGCGATCCGTTTGCGATGTTGCCGCCGATCGTAGCCTGATTGCGTACCTGCTGCGAACCGATCCGCCTGACCAACTCGCCGAGGTCTTTGTGGTGCGCTTCCAGCGGGGCATGCAGTTCGTCATAGGTTGCGGCGGCCCCGATGACGAGGCGGTCCGTTTCCTCGACGATCTGCTTCAATTCCCGAACCTCGCCCACTGAGATGATGTGCTGGAGCCGCATATGGCGTTTGGTGACCCACAGGCCGATATCCGTCGCGCCGGCCACGATCGTCGCCATCGGGTTTTCTTTCAAGCAGGCGATCAATTGCTCGGTCGAGCGCGGCGCCTGGAAGCTACGGTCGCCGGCCTTGACGAAGAGCGGCCGCTCGTCCGCCTGCAACGCGCGGAGCTGGTCCATGTCTTCGGTCCTGGCGGTTGCAAGGTTGCGCTCATGCGCTGCCTTGCATCTATCCCTGGCCGCCTCGATGATCGGCCCGTATCCTGTGCAGCGACACAGATTGCCTGCCAGCGCATCTTCTATTTCGCAAATGGTCGGGACCGGCTTTTCCTTCGAAAGGACGTACATCGACATGACGAAGCCAGGTGTGCAGAAACCGCATTGCGACCCGTCCCGCGCGATCATCGCTTCCTGGATCGGATGCAACTCGCCGTCGCGGGCGAGATCTTCCAGCGTGATGAGATGCCTGCTGTCGAGCATCGGCAGGAACTGGATGCAACTGTTCACCGCGCGATAGTGCATGCGACCGTCCACCAGTTCGCCCACCGCAACGGTGCATGCGCCGCAATCGCCTTCGGCACAGCCTTCCTTCGTTGCCTTCTTCCCGGCTATCGTCCGCAGATAGTCTAGAACGGTGATGGTGGTGTCGACCGTTTCATGCTCGCGGATCTTGCCGTCAAACACGAAACGTATCCTTGACCTGGAACGGTCTCCCACGTCGGCGCTCACTTTATCCTCCTTGTGAAGCAGGTCGACTGCCTGTCCCTGGTATCCTCCGGGACAGGCGAGGCCTTCATGTCAGTCCCAGAAGCCTTCATGGGCTTTCAGGATTTCGCCTTCGAGTTCAGGGAACGGTCCGCGGACTTCCACCGGCCGGCGCCCGGCTTCGAAAACGGTGCGGCAAGGCAGGTCCATTGTCAGGTTTTCAGGGTGGTCGCCCGTCAACTGTCCCAGGCGGGCCTCGGTCATTCCGAAAACGACGGCACCAAGGCCGGCCCAATAGGCGGTGCCGGAGCACATGCAGCACGGTTCGACCGACGTGTAGAGCGTGCAGCTTCGCAGGTACTCCTCCTCGAACGAGGTGGCCGCCTTGCGTGCCAGATTGGTCTCG
Source organism: Mesorhizobium sp. PAMC28654 (assembly GCF_020616515.1). GTDB lineage: Bacteria > Pseudomonadota > Alphaproteobacteria > Rhizobiales > Rhizobiaceae > Mesorhizobium. The sequence continues at coordinate 2,168,963 of NZ_CP085135.1, read as the reverse complement.
GCATGCCCCGGTCCCTTGTCGGTCGTATAGCTGTTCTCGGATTCCAGAACGACCTTTCCCGAGCCGTCGACCAGGACGCAGCCGAACGGGTGATTGCCATGCCCGCGCGATCTGCGCGACACGTCTATCGCGGATCTCAGAAACGTCAGGTCCTGTTCTTTGCTGAATTTCATGTTCGTTACTCCCATTTTCTGTTCTGTCTCCTGGAGGCCGCGTGCGATCTTGCTACCCGACCGATGCAAGGGCGGCTTGGTCGAACGGGAATCGTTCGCGCCAGTGGCGAGCGATGTCCAGGCGCCGGCAAATCCAGATGTCGTCGAAGCCTTGGATATAATCGAGGAAGCGTGACAATGCCTGGATGCGGCCAGGTTTTCCGGCGATCCTGCAATGCAGGCCGATCGATAGCATCCGGGCTTGGCTCCCGCCTTCGGCATAGAGACAGTCGAAGCTGTCCTTGAGATAGGCGAGGAACTGGTCGCCGCAGTTGAACCCCTGCGCGGCGCCGAACTTCATGTCGTTCACATCGAGCGTATAGGGCACGATCAATTGAGGTTTGCCGCCGGCCAATTCCCAATAAGGGATGTCGTCCGAATAAGAATCGGCATCGTAGAGGAAGCCTCCTTCCTCGGCGACGAGGCGACGGGTGTTTGGGCTTATGCGTCCGGTGTACCAGCCCAGCGGGCGGGAGCCCGTCAGTTGGGTGATCGTCTCGACCGACAGCCGGATATGCTCGCGCTCGGTCGCCTCGTCCATGTCGTGGTAGTCGATCCAGCGCCAGCCATGGCTGGCGACCTCGTGCCCGCCTTCCGCAAGCGCCTGTGCTACGCGCGGATTGCGCCGCAGCGCCATGGCTACCGCGAAGGCGGTGAATTTGAGATCTCGGTCATTAAACAGCTTGAGCAGGCGCCAGAAGCCAACCCGGCTGCCATATTCGTAAAGCGACTCCATCGTCAGGCTTCGCGCCTGAAGCAATGGCTGTGTTCCGACCAGTTCGGTCAAATAAGATTCCGACTTGCTATCGCCGTGAAGGATATTGTTTTCCGCGCCTTCTTCGTAGTTGACGACGAACTGGACCGCCAGCCGGGCGCCTCTCGGCCAGCACGGGGCCGGCGTCCGGTCGGCATAGCCAACCATATCCCGGGGATAGGGCGTGTCGTTGGCGGGGAAAATAATGTCATTCAGGCTGATCGATCCCAGAACTGAATTTGCGCCGTCGTGAAGGTGGAGTTGGTGGGATGCTCGGAGTGGCATGCCGTGCAGCGCGCATGAACGACCGCCATGATCCGCGCGTCGGATTGCACCGCTGTGGTGGCCATGGGGGTGTCGGCCGCGGTCGACAGGTCGATTTCCGATACGCCGACCGCCGCGGCCAGCATGGCGAAAGCGCAGGCCAGAAGCCGCCGGTCCGAACGTTCTTTCTTGAGGACCATATTCCGCCAATGTCGCAGCGTGACGCCGAATCCCATCATGAGGAGCAGGATCACCCAGTTCAGCGGATGTCCCGTCGCCAGCGGGAAGTGGATCGACAGCATGGCGAAGATCACAGGCAGGGTGAAATAGTTGTTGTGCTGCGAAACGCGCTTGGCCCGCTCGCCATGCTTCGTGTCGAGCTTTTTACCTGCCCGGATCTGGCGCAACATGGCGATGTGGTTGGGGATAATCACGAAATGCACGCTGAGCACCATGATCGAACCGAGCATCGCGCCGACTTGTATGAAGGCGGCTCGGCCGCCGAACAGGTGGCTGAAAAGCCACGCCGCCGCTGCTGTCGCCACAGTCATCCAGGCGAAGACCACCCGGTCGTCCTGCACGCTTCGGCAGAGCTTGTCGTAGAGCGGCCAAGCCAGTAGTAGCGCGCCGACGCTCAGGGCGATGGCATGCGCCTTCGACAAGATCGCTACGCGCGGGTCGATCAGGTAGACGTCGGCGCCATACCAGTAGAACACGGACATGAGCCCGAGGCCCGTCAACAGGGTAAGCTGTGCCGGGCCGCTATGCGCCAGCATCCGGGAGACATCGCGGTCAGGCCAATATTGCTCGTGATAGTAAAAACTGCCGCCATGCACCTCGTGCAGCGTGCCGCGGACGTTTTCCTTCAACAGGCTATCGCGAGAAGGCCGGACCGAAAGGTCGAACCAGTTAAAATAGAACGATGTTCCGATCCACGCGATGCCAGCCATCACGTGACCCCATCGCAAAAGGATGCCCAACCAATCTAGAAGCTCCGGCATGGCTGCTCTTCATATGCGTCCAAAACGCTGTTGAACTATCTCGCGTCATATTGTGCACAATATGAAAAGATAATGTCAACAGGGAGTTTTGTAGTTCGCCTATGCGCCCGCAAATATCTGCTTCAGAGTCAAGCTTGCAGGTTGCTTGTCGGAAAGATCCAGTTCGCTTTCGATATGGTCGAAGTGATGGCGCTGCGCTGTCAGCGCGCCCATGAGGTCACGCTGCTCGAGCAGCGTGACGATATCCTCGTGATCCGTCTGCGGGCAGACCTGGGCATCTCGCTTCTGGTATGTGGCCAGGATCAGATAGCAGCGCGAGATCAGGCCGGCGAGAAACTCGCTGAGAATGGGATTTTGCGCGCTGGCGGCGAGCGCCATATGGAATTCGCCGGACAGGCGCATGGAGCGCGAGTAGTCGCCGTCCGCCAGCGCCTTCTTCTCCTCCGCGATGATGCGCCGCATTTCGGCAAAATTCTCGACGGTCGCGTGGGCTATGGCGCCATTGATGGTTTCAAGCTCGATGACACGCCTTGCATCCAGCACGTTCCTGGCATCGCGAACCGTGGGGCGCCAGACAAAAGCTCCCCGGTTGGGCTCGAGGCGAACGACATTTTCCTTGGCCAGAAGCAGAAGAACCTTCCTTATCCGGGCGCGGCTTACCTTGAAGACTTCGCATAACGTTTCCTCCGTAAGTTTCGCCCCGGGCAACAGGCGGCGCTCCGCAATCGCGCGATGGATGTCCTCGTAGATCACTTGCTCACGGGAGCGGCTGCCCCGGGCCTTCGACTGTCGGTTCAAGGGATCGTCTTTCTTATGAGGCATGTGAAAACAATCATACTCCGAAAAAATGGCTATGTGCGGTCGTTTTGTCCACAACAGCCGCGGGTAAGTCGGGTCACTCATTCGGCAACGGTATTGTGCACAAATCGCTCTGTATCTTCCTTATACCGGACGCACGATATCGACAAATAACATTCTACAAAAAATAAGGCTATTGTGTACAATTGGCATGACTGCTACCGTTCCGGAAAATGGTCTGAATGACCGCAATGGAGGAGAACATGCGAAACTTTTCGAGCTGGATATCCAGGATACTCTTCGTGCTTGGCCTGTCGCTGTGTGCGGTTGGCGCCAGTCGGGCGGATGAGCCCAAAACCCTTAACGTGGCGGCGGTGCTGCCTTCGGGCGTAGAGAACGCCTGGACCAAGGCGTGGCTGAATTCGTTCCAGCGGATTCAGAATGCCGCTCCGGGCGGCTTGAAGATTACGCTGAAATACACCGAGAACGTCTACGCCGACACGGCGCTCAGCGTCATTCGCGGCTATGCGGAAACCGGAAAATACGACGTCATTTGGGCACACAGCTCCTATTCGGACGAGGTGGAAACCCTCAAGGACGAATTCCCGAACATCCTCTTTGTAACCGTGGGCGGCGGGAATCGACCGCTGGGTGGGAATTCCTATCTGATCTACATGCACATATACGAGCCTGCCTATGTGGCTGGCGTCTACGCGGGCCTGACGAGCAAGTCCAAGGTGCTTGGCGCGGTCGGACTTTTCCCGGCCGACGACGTCAACGACGTCGTGAACGCTTTCCGGGCGGGCGCCCGCTCAGTGGCTCCCGACGCGAAGCTCAAGGTGACGTTCATCGAAAGCTGGTACGACCCCGCAAAGGCGTCCGAAGCCGCGAATGCACAAATCTCGGCGGGTGCCGACATCATTTTCCAGCTCGGCGAGTCTTTCCAGGTCTGTGAAGAACGCAAGATCATGTGCATCGGCCAATATATCGACAGTTCCAAGATCGCACCCGCGGCTGTGCCGCTCAGCGTGCTTGCGAACTGGGAGCCGCAGATCAACTACATCATCGATCAGTGGAAGAAGCACAAGGAAAGCGAAGCGCCTTACGCTGCCCCGATGGAGCCTGTGTGGTTCACAATGGCGCAAGGCGGCAGCGCCATCAGCGGCTATGGCCAGTTCGACAGCAAGACTTCCGACAGCGTCAAGCAGGCCGTCAAGCAGACGCAGGAAGACATCGTCTCGGGCAAAATGAAGGTCGAGTTGAAGACCGATCTGCCGGTCTCCGACTAGGGGTCCTTGGCTAGCACATTCGCCAGCCCCGGCGTCGCCGGGCTGGCGCAATACTCACCAGTCCCTCGGAAGCGAGCTACAGATGCAGGCATTGCTTGAAGCCAGGAATCTGACGAAACGGTTCCACCAGGTTGTTGCGAACGACGACATCAGTTTTGACATCATGCCCGGCGAGATTCATTGCCTCCTTGGTGAGAATGGCGCTGGAAAGTCTACCCTGGCGGAGTGCATCTACGGCTACTGCCAGCCTGATGCTGGCGAGTTCATCCTCAACGGCCGGCATGTCGACATAAGATCTCCCGCCGATGCGATACGGAACGGCATTGGCATGGTCCATCAGCATTTCGTGCTGGTCCAGACGCTGACGGTGCTGGAAAACATCGTGATTGGCACGGACGGCGCCGGCATGGTGCTGGACCTGCGCAAAGCCAGGGAGGCGCTGCGAAGAATTTCGGAGCAGTACGGCGTTTCCATCGATCTCGACGCCAAGATCTGGCAATTGTCGGTCGGCGAGCAGCAATGGGTGGAGATCGTCAAGGCGCTGTATCTCGGCGCTAGATTGCTCATCTTGGACGAGCCCACGGCAGTCCTTACGCCACAGGAATCCGAGCGCCTGTTCCGCATATTCCGGTCCATGACCACAAGTGGCATGTCGGTCCTGCTCATCAGCCACAAGCTCAACGAAGTCATGCAGTCCGACCGGGTGACAGTCCTGCGCAAAGGCCGCAAGGTCGATACCGCCATCACCGCCAAATCGTCCAAGGCCGAGCTTACCAACATGATGGTCGGGCGCGAATTGAAGGCGGTCGCGCGCATCGACTCACAGCAACCGGGAGCCGTCGTCGTCCATGCCCAAAATCTCAGCGCCAAGGGCGAGCGAGGGCAGAATGCGCTCGACGGTCTCGGCTTCGAGTTGCGCCGCGGCGAGATCGTCGGAGTGGCCGGCGTCGCTGGCAACGGGCAGAAAGAGTTATTCGAGGTCCTGATGGGCGCAAGGAAGGTGTTTGCCGGCTCCATCACGCTGGACGGGAAAGACGTTACCAACCATACGCCTCGTCAGATGAGCGGCCATGGCGTCGGCTACATTCCCGACGACCGCTTCAAGGAGGGGCTAATTCCCTCCTTCAACATCACTGACAACCTCATCCTTGGGGCGCAGCGATCGAGCCTCTTCATGTCCAAAGGCATTCTGCGGCTCGCGAAATCCAGACAGTTCGCACGCGAGGCGATCGAGCAGTTCCGAATAGCGACGCCGTCCGAAAACACCAGGGCGGCGACATTGTCGGGCGGCAACGCCCAAAAGGTGATCGTTGCCCGCGAGTTCTCGCAGGCGACGAAAGTCATCCTGGCCAACCAGCCGTCGCGCGGTCTCGATGTCGGGGTGATCGAATATATGATGGAGCAGTTGCTGGCCAAGCGGAAGGCTGGTTTCGGCATCCTGGTTGCGTCGGAAGAACTCAGCGAACTCGCCAGCATCGCCGATCGCATCGTCGTGATGTTCAAGGGAAAAATCGTCGGACACTTCCGTTCCAATGAAATCGATCTGGAACGGATCGGATTGCTGATGGCCGGACACGGCGCGGACTGAACGCACAAGGGGACGCCCCCCAGGTCCCGCGCCGGATAGATTCACAAGAAACCTGATTGATCACGACATGGCTATACTTGCGTTTGAAAAGAGACTTGAACCAACCTTCGCGGGAGGCGCTATCGCCGTTGCCGCGGCAATCGGCCTTTCGCTGGTGGCTACTTCGCTCCTGTTGTGGTCGGCGGGCGCCTCGCCGCTTCAAGCGCTGATCTCGATCTATGTAGGCGCCTTTGGAAATCAGATGGCAATCGTCACCACCTTGCTGCGTGCCAGCCCGCTGATCCTTACTGGCGTTGCAGTCACGGTCGCGTTCCGTGCCAAAATCTGGAACATCGGTGCGGAAGGCCAGCTCTACGCGGGCGCAATGGCTGGTTACGCGGCCTATCTGGTCTGCATGGGCCTCCCGACGTTCATCCTGTTGCCTATCGTTCTTTTAAGCGGCTTTGCTGGCGGCGCCTGTCTCGGCGCTCTGGCTGGCTATCTGAAGGCCCGCTTTTCGGTGAACGAAGTCCTGTCGACGGTGATGCTCAACTATGTCGTCCGCTTCGGGCTTTCCTACCTGCTGGTGAACAACTGGCGCGACATGACCTCCTTCTACCAGCAGTCGGAGCGGGTCAGTGCGTCGGCGATGCTTCCCGCACTCATTCCGGGGACCAAGCTGCACTTGGGCTTCCTGATCGCGCTGATCTGCGCCGTCGCCGTCCACGTCCTGCTCAGTCGAACCGCCCTCGGCTACGAGATCAAGGCAGTCGGGCAGAACCCCGTGGCTTCCCGCTTCAAGGGCATCAATGTCGGCCGCACGGCCGTCACCGTCATGCTGATCAGTGGTGGCCTTGCCGGGCTTGCGGGCGTCGCCGAAGTGTTCGGGACACAATTGCGACTGCGCCCCGATATTTCCGTGGGCTACGGGTTTGCCGGCATCGTGATCGCAATGCTGGCGGGGCTGAGGCCGTTGCTGGTCGTGCCCGTCGCCATCCTGTTCGCTGCCCTGTCGACCGGCGGCGTCACTATGCAGATCGATACGGGCGTCCCCTCCGCGCTTACGCTCGTTGTGCAGGCGATCGTCCTCATTTTCTTCCTCATCACGACGGCGCTGGCGCGCTACCAGATAAAGATAGGCGGCTGACATGAGCGAACTGTTCACCCAGACAATCATCATCAGCATTTTCGCTGCCACGGTGCGAATCGCCACACCCCTGATTTTCGCCGCGCTGGGCGAACTCATCACCGAAAAGGCCGGCATCCTGAACCTGGGCGTAGAGGGCACGATGCTGATGGCGGCGTTCACCTCTTTTTCCGCCACTTTCGTATCGGGATCGCTGTGGGTCGGCCTTCTGGTGGGGATCGTGACGGGCGGACTGATGGCCGCCCTTACCGTGTTCATGGCGGCCACGCTCAAGGTCGAGCAGGTGACGGGCCTCGCCCTCAACATGCTCGGCTCCGGCGTGTCGATCCTTCTCTACAAGCTCTATTTCGAAGGGGTAGTGTCTCAGTTTGAAATTTGACGCCGCGCTTGTCGCGATCCGAGCCGAACTCCTATATGCTTAGCGGTGAGCTTAGGAGGATGACAGATGGTAGTTGGCTGGATGTTTGAGCGCGGCGACGATATGGCGTGGGTCTTTCTTGAAGATGAAGACGCCGCAAGGGCAAAGGCTGTGGTGGCGCTCGGCGGAGAGCCAACGGCAGACGCAGTGATGCTGCCTGAAGGGGTTCGCCAATTTTTCAAAGCCGGCAGCGGCCAAGTTGTTCTTGGCAGGGTCTTCGATCGGTTTACGAAGTGATGCCAACCGGACCTAAAGGCCAGAAGCGCCCCGCCGACGTGATCGGCAACGCCGTCCGCGTCATGCGCATTGCTACAGGCGATGAAGACGACGAGGTGAAGGACGACGGCAAAGACCCTGCCGCGAAGGCGCTTGGTGCCAAGGGCGGAAAGAAGCGCGCCGAGAACATGACGCCAGAACGGCGCGCCGAGATCGCTAAGAAGGCGGCAGAAAGCCGCTGGAGGCCTAAATAGGCTTATTGGCGCTTATCACCATCTTCTTCAAAATATCATCCGCCTGATCCTTCGAATACGGAATAGTTATCTTATTGTCGTCCTCAAATTTCTTGATAGTTTCAGACAAAATTCCGACTAACATTTTTATCGATACTAAATTTGTAACAATTGCTACCTGCTCCAAGATTGTTTCATTAGGCCTGCTGGCATCTTCATTTATGCCGAATTTAATAACGGCCTCATTGGAAGTCATCTGAATCACGTAGGCGTTGGAGTAAATGTATTTAAAGTCAGGAGATTGTTTGTTAGCCAACGTTTGCGTGGGAGGTGTTTTCATTTTCTACGATCCTGATTTCTCTATTTTCCGTGGGCTTCGTCACGGAAACCTTGGCTGTTCTGTCAACATTGTAAACGAGAGCTGTCGCTGACCAATTCGTGTTCCCGACGACAGGGGCAAAATCCTGAGAAAAGGGCCTGACAGAAAAGCGGTCGTCGCTATCATCGGCGGCGTGACGCAAGACTTCGCTGAATGGAACAAACGATACTAAAAGTCCAACATCAAAAGCAGTAGCTATTCTTTTCAGTGTGCCAATATTCATCCTGTCATATGACGGGTCTTCCAATAGAGATATTCTTGATTGGGCCATGCCAGTGGCTGCCGCTAAGTCAGACTGGGTCCACTCTCTATCTTCCCGCATAGTAAATATTTGAGCAGCAACCGTCGTTGACGCATGTGAGTCAACGAAACTATCGCGAAAGATCTTGCTTTGAAATTTCCCCCAAAGTTTCTCTAGCTTAGTATTCATGTTGTCTGACACGTGTCGGGTCCTTTTGTAGTTGCTTTCTTCGTCTATCGGCTGAATCTAGATGGCGACGGGGCATCTCGTTGCCCTTTTCTATTGCTCCGCCGAGCAGAACGAACCTTTTATTCGGCTGGTAAACACCAAGCGGGCGATATTGTACGCCCTTATAGGTTACTCTCAGTTCGATTAGTCCGTCCCAATCTGATAGCTTAGACGCCCATTTTTCCGACCACACCTTCATGCCTTCCATCGCCAAAAGCCTTTGAGCAATCACAGCCTGAGCCTCATGCGACAGCCCTGCGAGCCAGTCGGCAGCACAGTTGCGGCCCGTAGGCTCGATGTAATCCAGTATGGTCCATTCACTCATGGATTATAACAAAATTATTATTTTCGGCAAGGATGCTCTTGGCTTTTTGATATCTACTTTTTATTATATCCGATTCGGCGATTGCGCCATAGCAGAACAGAAAAATATTTCAGATGCTTGACAGTAAGCATAAAAGTTCAGATATTAGGGGCATGAACAAGCTGCCCCTCCAGACCCGCGTCCAAATCCTCTCGATGCTCTGCGAGGGTTCGTCGATGCGCTCGATATCCCGCGTTGCCGACGTGTCGATCAACACGGTTTCCAAGCTGCTGGTCGATGCCGGCAAGTTCTGCGCTGATCTGCATGACCGCGAAGTTCGCAACGTGAAGGCCAAGCGCGTCCAGTGTGACGAAATCTGGTCGTTCACTGGCGCGAAGCAAAAGAACGTCGCAGCCATGAAGAACCGTGTCGATGGCGCTGGCGACACATGGACTTGGACCGCTTTGGACAGCGACAGCAAGCTTATCATCTCTTGGCTGGTCGGCGGTCGTGACGGCGAATATGCGCTGGCCTTCATGGACGACGTGAAGGAACGCCTCGCCAACCGCGTCCAGCTTACGACCGATGGTCACCGCGCCTATCTCAATGCGGTCGAGGAAGCCTTTGGAGCGGATATCGACTACGCGATGCTGGTGAAGCAGTACGGCGAGCCGGAAGGCAAGGCAGTGCCACAGGAACGCCGCTACAGCCCCGCTGTATGTACTGGCGCGACCAAGAAGCGGATTGAAGGCTCGCCCGATCTGGCGCATGTCAGCACGTCGTACGTTGAACGCCAGAACCTCACCATGCGCATGCATATGCGCCGCTTTACGCGCCTCACCAACGCATTCTCAAAGAAGTTTGAAAACCACGTTCACATGGTCGCGTTGTACACCGTCTGGTACAACTTCATTCGCATCCACAAGACGCTGAAAACCTCGCCCGCAATGGCGGCTGGTGTGTCGCAGACGCTCTGGTCAATGGAGGATATTTGCGAGAAGATGGACGCTATTGCCCCAAGGCCGGGGCCAAGGGGGCCATATAAAAAGAAGGCGTAGAAAAGGAAAACCCCAGTCGCCGGCAAGCCTGACGCTGGGGCTGTCGTGCTGAGAACAGCACAACGTTGTAGCCGTTAGGTATCCCGCAATTGAGCCAGATTCAAGACCCAATACCCCAAAAAAGGGCAGCTTTTTATTTCGACGGGTTCAATCTTTATCACCCAGTACACGAAATGGGTGAACCATTTATGAAATGGTGCAACCTGTGGAGGCTGTCTGAGATTCTATGCGCTCCAAACGGCCTCGATTTGAAGAAAGTCGTGTTTTGCACGGCCATGCCTTTTCACAAACCCGACTCGCTAGGACGCCATCGGACATTCAACAATGCGCAAATTGCATGTGGTGTTACGGTCCTAGAGGGTCATTTCGTCTTCAATGATGAGCTTAACCGGCATTCCGAAAAGCAGTCCGATATTAACGTCGCGCTATCTCTTATGATGGATGCGGTAGATGACGTTTTCGATTGGGCATTTCTGGTCAGCGCGGATTCCGATCAAGCGTCAACGGCGCGATTTTTTAAAGACAGATTCCCCGACAAAAAATTGGCTATAGTAGCTCCACCCAACCGCAAACCGCCCGACAAGTCCCTTCCTTATTCGGACCTCGATTTCACGATCCGCAAAGAGGATATGGAGCGGGCTTTGATGCCCAATTTCGTTAAGTCCTTGGATGGGCGGTTCATCCGTCGACCGCTCGAATACGACCCGCCTGCATGGTGGATGCCGCCAGATCAGCGGCCGAAGCGAAAGCGCTGAATTTCAAACTGAGACACTACCTTCGAAGGGCAATCGATGCCCACCATCGAGACCTTCGGTAATGTCGTGATCCCGTTCCTTTCGGACATCCCCTATGTCGGGCCGATTTTCTTCCAGCAGAAGCTGCTGACATATGTCGCTTTCCTCCTGGTCCCCGCTGTCTGGTTCTTTCTCTACCGCACGAAGTACGGGCTCGAGATACGCTGCCTTGGCGAGAACCCGAAAGTCATCGACACACGCGGGCTCAGCGTGACAGCGCGCCAATACGGTGCCGTTGTCGCCGGCGGGATGTTGATCGGGATCGGCGGCGCCTTCGTCACCATCGCATCCACCGTCCGTTTCGTGCCAGACATCACTGCCGGCCGCGGCTGGCTCGCGCTTGTCATCGTCATCGCGGGGAATTGGCGCCCGACCGGAATACTTCTGGCCGCGCTCGTCTTCGCCTTTCTGGACGCGCTGCAATTGCAAATCCAGGGCGTCGGCGTGGCGCTGCCCTACCAGATATTCCTGGCCCTGCCGTATATCGCCGCGATCGTGCTGATGATCGTCAAGCGTCAGCAATCGGAAGAGCCGAGCCGGCTGGGCATCCCTTATTTCCGCGGTGAGCGCTGAAGCCCGCGCAAGGGACTTCCGGCGGCACGTCCGAACTTCGTTTTTTGAATTGGGAGTCATCATGAGACAAAAGCTTGGCGAGACAAGAACGTCGGTGCGGGATCGGCACGCGCTGGTCTGCCCTGACAGCCACGAGCGCACGACGCTGCCGAACTGGCCCGGCAGCGAGGTCATCTTCGTCATCACCCCGCAAACCGGCGCGCGCTTCACCGAGTTCTTCGTTGACCTGCCGGCCGAAGCGGTCGGGCGGGAGCCCCTGATCGGCATACAGCGCTTCTTCTTTGTTCTGTCGGGAAATGTCAGCCTGTCGGTCGACGGAAAAACCCACCAACTCGGCGTCGAGGGCTACGCCTTCCTTCCGTCGGATCGCCCCCACGAAATCAGGGCGCTCGAAAAGTCCAGGATCGTCGTCCTGGAAAAACGCTACATCGAGCTTGCCGATGAGGGACGACCCGAACCGTTCGTCGGACGGGTCGGGAGCGTGGCCAGGTCGCCCATGAAGGGCGACGACATGATCATGTTGCAAAAGCTGCTGCCTGCCGGCAATGCCTTCGACTGCGAAGTCAACATAATGGACTTCGCGCCAGGCGGATCGCTCCCATATGTCGAGACCCATTTCATGGAACATGGATTGTTGCTGCTGAACGGCGGGGGCGTCTATCGCCTCGACAACTCGTGGTATCCGGTCGAGGCGGGCGATGTCATCTGGATGGGACCGTTCGCGGCGCAATGGTTCGGCGCGCTCGGTCGGACAAACGCCAGGTACCTGATCTACAAGAACTGGAACCGCGACCCGCACGTATCATAGGGCTGCCTGCTCTCGCAGGGCTATGGAAACGCCGCGAAGTTTCCGTAGCCCGACCAGGACCGTCAGAACGTCTTGAAACGGGAAACCAGAGCGGAATTCGGCCATTCGATCTTCTTTGCCGCTGGCAGCTGGTAACTTCCGCATTTCGCCTTGCGCGGTCTTACCCTGGCCAGCATTTCGGCAATGCCTACCGCTTCGGCGACGCCGTTCAGCATCGGAATGTTCACTCTTTCGGCCACGTCATCGGTGATCCCGGCAAATATCGCGCCGGCCAGGATGGCCGCTTCCGTGCGATCTTCGCAGACCGTCCTGTCTATCGCCTCGACAAGCCTTGGTAGGATCAACAGCGGATCGCGCATTTCGGCATCCGTCAGCGGCGCCAACGACACTACGTTGGAAAGCCGCCCACTCAGGCCGTAGCCATGGCAAAGCTCCGCATAGATCGGCGCCGCGCGATTGCCGAACGTCACCATCGCAAACTTCCCACCCAAGGTGCAGGCGGCCAGCATCGCGGCTTCGCTCATGCCGACAACGGGAATGGAAAGCATCTCACGCAGGGGCCGCAGACCGCTGTCGAACGAAATGGCAAGGATGACGGCGTCGCAATCGCCACCGTATTCGGCCGCCAGGCACATGGCTTCGGTCGCGGCCAAGGCGTCTTCGGAACGGCCGCTGACGATCGCGGCGCCGAGACGGCCCGTGACGGGGACGATCTCGGTACCGGGCGCGGCAACCCTACGGGCTTCCGCGGCAACCTTTTCGGTGACGAAGGTGCTGGTATTCGGATTGATCAACAGAATTCTCATGCGAGGTTCTCCAGAGGCATCAAAAATCGTTCACATAATTGTAGACAAAATCAAATCATTTTGTAAAATCATTTGGTGACTTGAATTTGGCGACGAGCATTTTCCGAGACGTATCATGGCCTTGTCTGACTTGCATTCGGCAGCCGCGTCGTTGACGACGCACGCCTTGGACATCGCGAAGGGCGTGCCAGCGGCAAATCTCGCGGTGGAGCTCTTCCGCCTCGCCGGCGGGTGCAAGGTTTCCATCGCAAAGGCGGTTACCAACGTGCAGGGACGATGCGAGGCTCCGCTGCTGACGCAATCAACGGTCGAGCCTGGTGCATATGTCCTCGAGTTCGACGCCGGCGCGTACCACGGCGCGGCCTCGCCCTTCGACATCATTCCCGTCGAGTTCAACATCTCGGATCCCGCGGGACACTATCACGTGCCGCTAGTGCTGGCCCCCGGCGGATATTCGACCTACCGCGGCGCGCCGCCTTCCAGGGTGCCGGACGACAAGGGCAGTTGGGGCGCTATCAGCGCACGGGTGAGTTTGCCGAACCATCCGGCCGCGCCCCCGCCCGGCGTCGGTGGCCCTGGCCTGACCGTCCATGTGATCGACATATCGCGCGGGATAGGGGCGGGCTCCCTCAAGGGGGAGCTGTATCGGTGCGGTGACGGGGATTGCCGGACCGCTGTGGGCGGTTTCGTCGTCAATGACGAAGGCCGCACCGATCAATGGCTGATCGATGCGGGGAAGCTGCAGCGTGGTGACTATGAACTCACGTTCGAGGCCGGCGACTATTTCGCCCGCGCCAATTTCGGTGTCGGCGCCACGCCGTTCTTCGATCGGATCCGCATTCGGGTCAGGGTGATCGATGCCAGTGCGCACCATCACATACCGCTGCTTTTGTCCCCGTGGGGATACAGCTGCTATCGCGGAAGCTAGGAGTCAATCATGCAAAGCAACAGGGATCCGGGCGAATTGTTCAGCCTGGACATGATCGAGAAATTCATAAGCTTCGACACGACGAGCCGGAACAGCAATCTCCCGCTGATCCACTTCGTCCGCGACTATCTCGGTCAGCTCGGCGTGGACTGCGTGCTGACCTACGACAGAGAGCGGGGCAAGGCGAACCTGTTTGCAACACTTGGCCCTCGCGACCAGCCGGGTATAATCCTGTCCGGCCATACCGACATCGTGCCCGTCGACGACCAGGAATGGACATCAGATCCCTTCAAGCTGGCCCGCCGTGACGGTAAGGTCTTCGGGCGCGGCGTTTGCGACATGAAGGGCTTTCTGGCAATCGCAACCGCGTTCGCGCCGGAGTTCCTCAAACGCGGGCTGAAGACGCCTTTGCACCTGGCGATGTCCTTTGACGAGGAGGTCGGCTGCCTCGGTGTCCCGCTTCTGATCAACGATGTTGTCGGCCGTGGACCGCTACCACTCGCCTGCATCGTTGGCGAGCCCTCGGAAATGAAGGTGATCCGCGCACACAAGGGCAAGATTGGAGGCCATGTACAGGTCACGGGCTTGCCGGCGCATTCAGGCATCGCGCATCAGGGCGTGAACGCGGTAGAAGCCGCGGGCGAGGCGATCGCCTACTTCAAGCGCATCCAGCGCCGCCTGCGTGACGAGGGACCTTACAACGGCGATTTCGAGGCGCCAGCCTACACCACCATCCAGTGCTGCATGGTCAATGGCGGTACCGCCGTCAACATTGTCGCCGGCCACTGCACCTTCGATTTCGACATCCGCTTCCTGCCCGGAGAAAACCCGGAAGCCTATGTCGACGAATGCAAGGCGTTCGTCGCCCGTCATGTCGAGCCGGAAATGCGAGCGGTCTCGCCCGAGGCCGGCTTCGTCTGGAAGAAGGTGCCCGGGGCGGCAGCTCTCAATACGGCGTGCGATGCTGAGATCACCAGGCTGGCGCAGAAGCTTTCGGGCTCCAGCGATTCGACCTGCGTCGGCTTCGGCACCGAGGCCGGGCATTTTCAAGAGGCCGGCATCCCGACCATCATCTGTGGTCCGGGCTCGATCGACCAGGCCCACAAGGCGGACGAGTTCATCACCCTGGACCAAGTTGCCCGCTGCGAGCATTTCTTGTGGCGCCTTCTGGACGAGGTCGGGGCTTGAAATGCTGGTCGGCCGCGCTTGCCGCGCGGCATGTCGGTCGCGGTACCAAGGGATCAGGGCTGGCCTTGATGTGCCGGCAAGACCGGAGCGTGTGCTGACGGAGATCGAGCGACTGAAAAATGAGGCTCAGGCCGGCGCCTGTATCTGTCCCGGAATCCGGGAGAATGTACAATTCGGGCCCCAAAACTCCTTTTTTCCCATCCGGGAATGCGAAGATGAACTCGAAAGTGCAGAGCCTGAGAGACTTCCTTGCTGGCCAGGGCCGTATCGCCTTGGTCGAAGTGGCCGGGACAAAAGGCTCGACACCACGCGAGAAGGGCGCCTTCATGCTCGTGTCTCGTTCGGCGATATCGGGCACGATCGGCGGCGGCCAGCTCGAATACATGGCGATCGACAAGGCCCAGCAGATGGTCGGAGCCAATCACTCCCGGAAGTCCGTCATGTCGCGTGTCGACGTGAACGAAATCCGCGCCACCCTCGACGTGCCGCTAGGCCCGGAGATCGGCCAATGTTGCGGCGGCAGGGTCGAGGTGTTGATCCGGCTGGTCGATGCGGCGTTGGCCCAGCAACTGGTTGCGGCGGCGGAGGCCGAAGACGCTGAACTGCCGCATGTCTACATTTTCGGCGGCGGTCATGTCGGCCAGGCACTGGCCTCGGCGGTGGCGCTGCTCCCGGTGCATGTCGTTGTCATCGAAACCCGCGCCGAGGCGCTGGAGGGCATGCCGGAAGCAATCGAAACCAGCCTGACGCCGATGCCCGAGGAGATGGTGCGGAAAGCTCCCGCCGGAACTGCCTTCGCCATCCTTACTCACGACCACGCACTGGATTTCCTAATCGTCGCCGAGGCGTTGAAACGCGTCGACACCGCCTATGTCGGAATGATCGGTTCGAAGACCAAGAACGCGACGTTCAGGAACTGGTTCCTGAAATCGGCCGATGGAAACGAGGCGGAATTCGCCCGCCTCGTTTCGCCGATCGGCGGCGCCGCGGTCAAGGACAAGCGACCGCAGGTCATAGCCGCCCTCGCGGCCGCCGAGATCATGACGGCGCTGGCGGCCCACCTGTCCGATCCCGTCGACTGATGTATTGGGTCAGTCCCGAGCGAAAATCTCTTCGGCCGAAGCACCCTGATTTGCAAAAGCAAATCCACTTCCGCCTCCTGTCGCCCTTCAAGCGTCGCGCTAGCAATAAAGAGAACAAAAATGTCGGCGCCTTGATGGGCGAGGAATATGGTCCTTGTTTCGGAGGTGTCCAGCAGGAAACAGGAATACCGGAGCCTTGAGGCGCGCCAGGCAGCGAAGCACAGCCGTGAAGTGTCGTCCGTCGGTTTCTAAATTGGTCCGGCTATCGCCCACGTTTTGCGTAACCAGCAGGAAACCGCCCGAAAACTCCCATTCCAGCCTCGCCAGTGCGATATGCGCCGCGTTTGGCATGACGTCACGCATCCGCCGGCGCCGCATGTTGTAGAACTCGAGCACCTTCGCCGGGTCGCGGGCAAAACCTTGAGGTGTTGCCACATCCTGAAGGTCGTATTTCGCCCAGACGCCGCCGGGATCGCGGAAGGTCGCGATGCCCGACTCTGCCGAAATACCAGCGCCGGCGAGGATGCCAAGATTGGAACCGGGAATGGCGTGAAAGTGACGCTCGGATGATTGACAGGTTAAAACGACGATAGCCGTTTCGCGCTCACGTTCAAACCCGCGTGCCGCCCACCGTCATCTGGTTCATCCTGAGGTGCGGCTGACCGACGCCGACGGGCACGCCCTGTCCGGCCTTGCCGCACATGCCGATGCCGGTATCGAGCTTCATGTCGTTGCCGATCATGGAAACGCGGTGCATGGCATCCGGTCCGTTGCCGATCAGCATGGCGCCCTTGATCGGCTGCGTCACCTTGCCGTTCTCGATCATATAGGCCTCGGTACAGCCGAACACGAATTTTCCGGAGGTGATGTCGACCTGACCGCCGCCGAAGGAGACGGCATAGATGCCGTTCTTGACCGAGGCGATGATCTCGTCCGGCTCCATGTCGCCTGCCGTCATGTAGGTGTTGGTCATGCGCGGCATCGGCTGGTGCGCATAGCCCTCCCGCCGGCCGTTGCCGGTGGCCTCCATGCCCATCAGCCTGGCGTTCTGGCGATCCTGCATGTAGCCGACCAATTTGCCGTCCTCGATCAATACGTTGCGGGCCGAAGGCGTACCTTCGTCGTCAACGGTCAGCGAGCCGCGCCGCTCGGGCATGGTGCCGTCATCGACGACGGTCACACCCTTGGCGGCGACCTGCTGGCCCAGCAAGCCAGCGAAGGCCGAGGTCTTCTTGCGGTTGAAGTCGCCTTCCAATCCGTGGCCAACGGCCTCATGCAGCATGACGCCCGGCCAGCCGCTCGACAGCACGATGTCGAAGGTGCCTGCCGGCGCCGGAATCGCTTCCAGGTTGACCAGCGCTTGCCGGAGCGCTTCCTTGGCGGCGTGTTTCCAGCTGTCCTCGACCAGGAATTCGCCAAACGCCTTGCGTCCGCCCATTCCGTAGGAGCCGCTTTCCTGACGGTCGCCGTCGCCGACGATGACCGAAACGCTGACCCTGACCAGCGGGCGGATATCGCGGACCACCTGGCCGTCGGCGCGCGCGATCTCGACATGCTGCCACGATGAGGTCAGCGATGCCGAAACCTGGCGCACGCGCGGATCCTCGGCGCGTAGCCAGGTGTCGATTTCCTGCAGCAGCTTTGCCTTGGCTTCGAAGGAAGGCGAGGGGATTGGGTTCTCGTCGCCGTAGAGATGGCGATTGGTGCGCGCGGGTGCCGCGGCAAGCGTGCCGGAATAGCCGCCCTTGACCGTTGAGACGGCGTCCGCCGCGCGCAGCAGCGAGGCTTCGGACAAATCGCTGGAATGGGCGTAGCCGCTGGCTTCGCCGGCAACGGCCCGCAGCCCAAAACCCTGGTCGGTGTTGAAGTTGGCGGTCTTCAGCTTGCCATTGTCGAACATCAGCGCCTCGCTTTCGCTGTATTCGAGAAACAGCTCGCCATCGTCGGCGCCGTTGATGGTGTCCGCGACGATCTGCTTGATGCGATCGTCTGAAATGTCGAATTGGCCTATAAGGCTGTTCATGGCAGGTCCGTCCGCAGGAGGAATTGGTTCTTTGCCACGATGTAGGCGCGAAGGCGCGCCGAGACAATCGTCCCGGCTGCGTTGTGAAGACAAATGCTCTCGCCGACGGGTCGTCGGCGTCACTCCAGGTTGAAGATATCCTTGACCAGCCGCAAGCGGCTCCGCCGTCAGGGCAGGGCGGCAAAGCCGTCGGCGAAACCCTTGAGATCGACGGGGATACCGATGCCTTCTTCAGGCGTCTGGAAGACGATGAAGGTGGCCGATGTGCCGGACTTCAGCGTGTCGAGCAACGGCTTCTCGAGAATGACCTCGGCATAGCAGCCGTCCTGGAAGCAGCGTACGAAATAGGCGCGGCCGATGTCCTTGCCGTCGACATTGAGGCCAAGGCCATTGGGCAGGAGTACGCCAAGCGGCGCCAGCACGCGCAGGATCTCCGCCTTGTTGTCGGCGGTGCGCAGGACGACGACGGAAAGCCCCATCTCCGGCCTGTCCTCGGCGACGACGTTCTGCATCATCACGCACTGTTCCGACGTGGCGCCGGCAGGCGTGTCACATATGATTGACCATGCACCATGTGTTGAGCGAACCGTACCGCTCGGCTGCACGGCATTGGCCGGGCCGATGCCGGACAGGCTGATGCCTGACAGGGCGGCTAGAAAGATGACCTTCGCCAAGGTTCTCGAAAGCCAAGGGTTCATGACGGCTCCATTACGAATCACGGCACTTTAAGCCGCGCCAAAGCCAAGTAAAGGACGAGACCTCGGCCAATCGGGCTCGAAAAAGCCAATAGGGAGCTTTTCGATGCCAATTTCGCCCGAATTGCGACGGCTCGCCTCGTCCGCAGGGACAGGCCGCGAGAATAACTCTGCTGGCTTAGTCTACCCGATTCGCCTGTATCGCGATTGCCTTTGAACCGCCATCCGCGCTTGCGCGCAAAAATGCCGCACGGTTTCGTCCGGTCCTTTCTTGCGGAGGGAAAAAGAGTATGGTTTGAACCACCTTGAGACTGTCCGGGATTCCCGTCCCGGCATTGTTCGTTATTCTCGTGGGCGCAACCGCGAGGAACTGGGAGACGATGAGGGCGATGAGAACATTCCTAGCAAGCGCCAGGTATCTAGCAAGCGCTGGGGCCGCTACCACGCTTTTCGCCGGCACATCCGCCCGTGCCGACCAGCCGGTGAACTGGGAGACCACCTTCCAGGCGCCGGCGACCGACATGATGCGGCAGATCGAGTGGTTCGGAAACTACACGATGTGGTTCGTCGTCCCGGTCACCGTCCTGGTAATGCTGCTTCTCGCTTACTGCATGGTAAGGTTTCGCGCGAGCGCCAACCCGGTTCCGTCCAAGACCAGCCACAACACGCTGATCGAGGTGATCTGGACTGTCGGTCCGGTTGTCGTGCTGCTTTGCATTGCCATTCCATCGTTCCAGCTGCTGACGGCGCAGTATACGCCACCGGAAGAGGCAAAGCTGACCGTCAAGGCGACGGGCAACCAGTGGAACTGGGACTACGAGTACCAGGTAGCGAACACGCTCACCTTCAACTCCGCCATCCTCCAGGACGGTGATCGCGCCGCCGCCGGCAAGGAGGATCGCAAGGTCTATCCGCGCCTGCTCGCCGTCGACAACGAACTGGTGGTGCCGGTCAATACGATGACCCGCGTGCTTGTTACCGCGACCGACGTGATCCACTCTTTCGCCATGCCGTCGTTCGGCATCAAGGTCGACGCCATTCCAGGGCGCACCAACGAAACCTGGTTCAAGGCGGAGAAGGAAGGCCTCTATTACGGCCAGTGCTCGCAGCTCTGCGGCAAGGACCACGCCTTCATGCCGATCGCCATTCGCGTGGTTTCCGAGGCGCAATTCAACAGCTGGCTGACAGCAGCCAAAGCCAATCTGCCGAGTGCCAATAAGGCGCTGATGGCTGAGGTTGACAGCCAGAACAAGGTAGCGGTCGCCGGCAACTGACGCTGCGGCCAGAAAAGATCAGGGAACGGAGCGGAACATGGCAGACGCTGCAGCTCACGACGGGCACGACCACAAGCCGTATCATGGCTGGGTCCGCTGGGTTTATTCGACCAACCACAAGGATATCGGCACGCTCTATCTGATCTTCGCGATCTTCGCGGGCATCATCGGTGGCGCGTTGTCCGTGGCTATCCGCATGGAGTTGCAGGAGCCGGGCATCCAGATCTTCAGCGGTCTGGCGCAGATGGTCTATGGCATGAACGGTGATGCCGCGATCGATGGCGGCAAGAGCATGTACAATGCCTTCGCCACCGCGCACGCCCTGATCATGATCTTCTTCATGGTTATGCCGGCCCTCATCGGCGGGTTTGCCAACTGGATGGTGCCGATCATGATTGGCGCGCCGGACATGGCATTCCCGCGCATGAACAACATCTCCTTCTGGCTGCTGCCGCCGGCCTTCATCCTGCTGCTCACCTCGATGTTCATGCCCAGCGCGCCGGGCGCCTATGGTGTCGGTGGCGGCTGGACGCTCTATCCGCCGCTGTCGACCTCCGGCCAGCCCGGGCCGGCCATGGATCTGGCGATCCTGTCGATCCACATCGCGGGTGCGTCGTCGATCCTCGGCGCCATCAACTTCATCACCACCATCTTCAACATGCGCGCGCCCGGCATGACGCTGCACAAGATGCCGCTGTTTGCGTGGTCGGTGCTGGTCACCGCCTTCCTGCTTCTGCTCTCGCTTCCAGTGCTCGCCGGCGCCATCACCATGCTGCTGACCGATCGCAATTTCGGCACGGCCTTCTTCGCGCCGGACAATGGCGGCGATCCGCTCCTGTTCCAGCACCTATTCTGGTTCTTCGGTCACCCGGAAGTGTACATTCTGATCCTGCCGGGCTTCGGCATCATCAGCCACATCGTCTCGACCTTCTCGAAGAAGCCGGTCTTCGGTTATCTCGGCATGGCCTACGCCATGGTCGCGATCGGCGCCGTGGGCTTCATCGTCTGGGCGCACCACATGTACACGACGGGCCTGTCGCTCGACACGCAGCGCTACTTCGTCTTCGCCACCATGGTCATCGCAGTGCCGACAGGCGTGAAGATCTTCTCCTGGATCGCGACGATGTGGGGTGGGTCGATTTCGTTCAAGACGCCGATGCTTTGGGCGCTGGGCTTCATCTTCCTGTTCACCATCGGTGGCGTCACCGGCGTCCAGCTGGCCAATGCCGGCCTCGACCGTTCGCTGCATGACACCTATTTCGTGATTGCGCACTTCCACTACGTGCTGTCGCTGGGTGCGGTGTTCGCCATCTTCGCTGGCTGGTACTACTGGTTCCCGAAGATGACCGGCTACATGTATTCGCCGGTGATCGCCAACACCCACTTCTGGGTCACGTTTGTCGGCGTCAACCTGATCTTCTTCCCGCAGCACTTCCTTGGTCTCGCGGGCATGCCGCGCCGCACCATCGACTATCCGGACGCGTTTGCCGGCTGGAACTTTGTGTCGTCCATCGGCTCCTATATCTCGGCGGTTGGTGTCGTGATCTTCCTCTACTGCGTCTTCGAAGCCTTCCAGAAGAAGCGGATCGCCGGTGCCAACCCGTGGGGCGAGGGCGCAACGACACTCGAATGGCAGCTGCCTTCGCCGCCGCCGTTCCACCAGTGGGAACAGCTGCCGAAGATCAAGTAAGGCGGCTTCCTCCTCGAATACGAAACCGCCGGTTCGCCGGCGGTTTTGGCCAAACGGAATGATGGACTTGAGTACGCATGGCCCTAGTCGACAAAACCAGCATTGACGAAGCGGGCTTCCGCATGTCGGAAGCGACGGCGGGCGATTTCTTCGCCCTGCTGAAGCCGCGCGTCATGTCCCTGGTGGTTTTCACGGCCTTCGTCGGCATGATTGCGGCGCCCGTTGCCATCAATCCGCTGCTGGCGGTCATTGCGATCCTGTCGATAGCCATCGGCGCCGGCGCGTCGGGCGCGCTCAACATGTGGTACGACGCCGACATCGACGCGGTGATGACGCGCACTGCCGGCCGTCCCGTCCCGTCTGGCCGCATCCGGCCCAATGAGGCGCTGGCCTTTGGGCTGGTGCTCTCGGTGCTGTCGGTGATGACGCTTGGCGTGCTCGCCAACTGGCTGGCGGCGACGCTGCTCGCCTTCACCATCTTCTTCTATGCCGTGGTCTATACGATGTGGCTGAAGCGCTGGACGCCGCAGAATATCGTTATCGGTGGCGCTGCCGGAGCCTTTCCTCCTGTCATCGGCTGGGCCGCCGTGACCGGATCGGTCAGCCTGGAAAGCGTCGTCCTGTTCCTCATCATCTTCCTGTGGACACCACCGCATTTCTGGGCGCTCGCGCTGTTCAAGTCCGACGACTATGCGCGTGCCGGCATCCCCATGATGCCGAACGTTGCCGGCCAGGCATCGACGCGCCGGCAGATCTTCGCCTACGCACTGGTTCTTGCCCCGGTCGGCGTGCTGCCGTGGGTGCTTGGCTACACCACGCCGGTCTATGGCGTGGCCGCCGCGCTGCTTGGGGTTGGCTTTGTCTGGTATGCGTGGAAAGTGCTTGGCATGGCCGACGACGACCGCGTCATGAAGCCGGCCAAGGCCTTGTTCGCCTATTCGCTGCTCTACCTCTTCGCCATTTTCGCGGCCTATCTGGCTGATAGCGTTGTCGAACGCGCACTTGCCATGGGTGGGGCATGACCATGATTGATGAAAAACTCGAGTTGGTCACGTTGACCGAGCGCCAAAAGAAAGCCCAGCGCAGCCGTTCGGTCGCCATCGGTCTGGCGCTTGCGGTGCTGGTTGTCATTTTCTACATCGCGACGATCGTGAAATTCGGCCACAACCTCTCGGGCAAGATGTGATGAGCATCGAACCGGTGACAAGTCAGGCCAAGAAGAACAGCAACCGCGTTGTCGCGGCGGTCTGTCTTGCCTTCTTCACCGGCATGATCGGCATGGCCTATGCCGCGGTGCCGCTCTACAAGATGTTTTGCCAGGCGACAGGGTATGGCGGCACGACGCAACGTGCCGAGAAGCAGTATGCCGGCCGGGTGCTCGACCGTGAGATCACCGTTCGCTTCGACGCCAACACTGCCGGAGTGCCTTGGGAGTTTCAGCCAGTCCAGCGCTCGATCACGATGAAGATCGGCGAAACGGTGCAGGCGCACTACCAGGCGACCAACAAGTTCGATCGCCCCGTTACCGGCCGCGCCACCTTTAACGTGCAGCCGGAACTGGCGGGTCCCTACTTCAACAAGGTCGAGTGTTTCTGCTTCACCGACACGACGCTGAAGCCGGGCGAGACGCTCGACATGCCGGTCCTGTTTTATGTGGACCCCGATATCGTGAACGTACCGGAACTGAAGGACGTGAAGACGATCACTCTGTCCTATACGATGTTCCCGGTTGAGAAGAACAAGCCGGTCGCGTCGTCGGAGCCGGTCAAGGACAATAGCAAGACAATTTCGAATACCGAAGGAAATCTCGGGGGTTGATATGGCAGACGCGCACGCACAACATCACGACTATCATCTCGTTGACCCGAGCCCATGGCCTTTCCTGGGGTCGATCGGAGCGCTCGTAACTGCCTTTGGCGGTGTCGCTCTGATGGAGCACCTGAAGGGCGGCAACTTCCCGATCTTCGGCTACAACATCGCCAATCCGTGGCTGTTCTTCATCGGCATGGCCATTATCCTCTACACCATGTTCGCCTGGTGGTCGGACACCATCAAGGAAGCGCATGAGGGCCATCATACGCGGGTCGTGTCGCTCCATCTGCGCTACGGCATGATCATGTTCATCGTCTCCGAGGTGATGTTCTTCGTTGCCTGGTTCTGGGCCTTCTTCGATGCCAGCCTGTTCCCTAGCGAGGCTCAGCAATATGCCCGCACGGCATTCACTGGCGGTGTCTGGCCGCCGAAGGGCATGGAGGTTCTCGATCCCTTCCACCTGCCGCTCTACAACACCATCATCCTGCTCCTGTCGGGAACGACGGTCACCTGGGCGCACCACGCGCTCCTGCATGGCGACCGCAAGGGCCTGATCAACGGTCTGGTGCTCACCGTCGGCCTCGGAATGCTGTTCACCATGGTGCAGGCCTACGAGTACATGCACGCGCCATTCGCGTTCAAGGATTCCATCTACGGCGCGACCTTCTTCATGGCCACCGGCTTCCACGGCTTCCACGTCATCATCGGCACGATCTTCCTGCTGGTCTGCCTGGTCCGCGCCATGAAGGGCGACTTCACGCCCAAGCAGCATTTCGGCTTCGAGGCGGCCGCTTGGTACTGGCATTTCGTCGACGTGGTCTGGCTGTTCCTGTTCGCATCCATCTACGTCTGGGCATCGGCCGGCGCGGTGATCGAAGGCCACTGATACCTGCCTGACGAGTTTGATGAGGCGGCCTCGGCGACGCGGCCGCCTTTCTTGTTTTCTGCGTAGTGATCGCCGATCAGTGGCCGATGCGGCCGGCAATTTCCTCTGCGATATGCGCATGGATGATCGCGATATTTCCGGCCATTGCCGTAGAGAAGTCGATCTGGCGCATGTGGACAAATCCGATCGAAGGCTGGACCTGATCTGCGATGGCAAGGTGCGCGGAGCTATGCCGTTGCCCTTGTCGGCATCCCTTGGCGCGGAAGCGTCGGGAGGGCGATGAACGCGCGCCCGGAGGCATGATCATGATCCATGGACAGCCGAATGGCTTCGGCGGGCTGGGATGGCTGCTTCAATTGGTCGGCTGGACCCACGGTCGCATTGCGGCTACGGACTCCGAGATGGACGAAATCTGGACAATGGTGCCAGATGGGACGCCGATCGAGATCGAGCGGTAGAGCATGAGCGACGACAAGGCGATCTGGCCGCCGATAGAGCCGATTTCGGCCGGGCTGCACGGCCGCTGCCCGCGCTGTGGCGAGGGCCGGCTCTTTTCCGGCTTCCTGACCGTTGGAAAGAGCTGCTCGAATTGCGGTCTCGACTATTCTTACGCCGATGCCGGCGATGGACCGGCGGTGTTCGTCATCCTGATCATCGGCTTTATCGTTGTAGGTCTGGCGCTCTGGATAGAAGTGACGTTGAGTCCACCGCTTTGGCTGCATCTGGTGCTTTGGATTCCGCTGACCCTCGTGCTGTGCCTGGGCGCGCTCCGATTGATCAAGGGCGTTCTGTTGACGCTGCAGTATAGCAACAAGGCAGCCGAGGGCCGGCTGGATCGCGGCGAATGAGCGGTGCATCGGCCACCATAAAGGGCGGTTCGCGTCCCAAGCTGGTCTTGGCGATCGGCCTTGGCCTCATCGTGTTTTTCATCCTGCTGGCACTCGGCACCTGGCAGGTCCAGCGCCTTTACTGGAAGGAAGGGCTTCTCCAGACCATCGAACAGCGGACGCACTCGGCGCCAGTGTCGCTGGTCGATGTCGAAAGAGAGTTCGCTTCGACCGGCGATGTCGACTACACACCAGTGACGGTGACTGGCACGTTCCTGCATTCAGGCGAACGGCATTTCTATGCGACCTGGGAAGAAGACGCCGGTTTCAATGTCTACACGCCCTTGGCCCTGGACGATGGACGTTTCGTCCTGATCAATCGCGGTTTCGTGCCTTATGATCTCAAGAACGCAGCCAAGCGCCCACTAGGGCAGGTGCCGGGCAAGGTGACGATCATCGGGCTCGCCCGCAATCCGCTGCCGGGCAAGCCGTCGATGATGCTTCCCGACAATGACGTGCCGAAGAATATCTTTTTCTGGAAAGACCGCGACGTGATGGCGGCGAGCGCCGGGCTGCCGGCGGGCGCCAAACTCGTGCCCTTCTTCATCGACGCGGACAAGACGCCCAATCCTGGCGGTTTGCCGGTCGGCGGCGTCACCATCATCGACCTGCCGAACAGTCATCTGCAATACGCCATGACCTGGTACGGGCTTGCGGCCGCACTTGCCGGCGTGCTCGTCATGCGGCTTCGCCGTGCCACGAAAGAGGAATGAACGCTGCCGATGCCCTTGACAGGGCAGGGGTAGGCACCTCATTTCGGCTCGAGTTCACGATCTGACCAACCGACATGGAATCATGCCTCAGCCAATCACCAAGCCACCTCTGACGATCCGGCTCTGCCAGCCGCGCGGCTTCTGCGCCGGGGTCGATCGTGCCATCCAGATCGTCGTGCTGGCGTTGAAGAAATACGGTGCGCCGGTCTATGTCCGCCACGAGATCGTGCACAACCGCTATGTCGTCGAGGGGCTCCAGAGTCTCGGCGCGGTGTTCATCGAGGAACTCTCGGAGATACCCGCCGAGCATCGCCAGAGCCCCGTCGTGTTCTCCGCGCACGGTGTGCCGAAGTCGGTTCCGGCCGATGCGCAGGCGCGAAACCTCTTTTATCTCGACGCCACCTGCCCACTGGTCTCCAAGGTTCACAAGCAGGCGATGCGTCACCAGCGTCTTGGCCGGCATGTGCTTCTGATCGGCCATGCCGGGCACCCGGAGGTGATCGGCACCATGGGACAACTGCCGGAAGGCGCGGTCACGCTTGTCGAAACCGAAGCCGACGCCGCCAGGCTCACGCCCGCCGACCCACGGGCGCTGGGGTTTGTCACCCAGACGACGCTGTCGGTCGAGGACACCGCCGGCATCATACGCGCCCTGAAAGACCGTTTTCCCGATCTGCAGGCGGCGGCCGCGGAATCGATCTGCTATGCCACCACCAATCGCCAGGAAGCCGTCAAGGAAACAGCGGCGGGCGCGGACCTGTTCCTGATCGTCGGCGCGCCCAATTCTTCCAATTCGCGGCGTCTTGTCGAAGTGGCGGAGCGCGCCGGCGCCTCGATGTCGCTTCTCGTACAGCGCGCCTCCGAGATTCCGTGGAATGACATCGCCGGCATTTCGACGCTCGGCCTGTCGGCTGGCGCGTCGGCGCCCGAAATCATCGTTGACGAGATCATCGATGCGTTCAGGCAGCGCTTCGATGTGACCATCGACCTGGCGATTACGGCGACGGAGACGGAGGATTTTCCGGTGATGAGAGTTCTTCGCGATGTCGAATTGACGGCGGCCGACATGGCCTTCGTCAACGGAGCCGCGTGACGCGCATGGCTGTCTATACCGATGTCACGGAAGGCGAGCTTGGCGTATTCCTGAAGAATTATCCGGTCGGCGATCTCCTGTCCTACAAGGGCATCGCCGAAGGCACCGAGAATTCGAATTTCCTGCTACACACCTCTAGTGGGTCCTACATCCTGACGCTCTATGAAAAGCGCGTAGAGAAGGCGGATCTGCCCTTCTTCCTGGGCCTGATGGGCCATCTTGCCCGGAAGGGGATTTCGTGCCCGCTTCCGGTGACGGCACATGACGGCCAGGTGATCGGGACACTTGCCGGCCGCCCGGCGGTCATCATCACCTTCCTCGAGGGGCTATCGCTGCGGCGCCCGACATCGGCGCATTGCGCGGAGGTTGGCAAGGCTTTGGCCGAACTGCATCTGGCTGGTGGGGACTTTTCGATGCGTCGCCCGAATGCGCTTGCCATCGACGGCTGGCGCAAGCTGTGGGACGCGTCCCGCGATCGCGCCGACGAGGTCGAGCCTGGACTGGCGGCAGAGGTCGATGCCGATTTCGTCGATTTCGGACGGAACTGGCCGAGAGATCTGCCCACCGGCATCATCCACGCCGATCTCTTTCCGGACAATGTTTTCTTCCTGGGTGAAAAGCTCTCCGGCCTGATCGATTTCTATTTCGCCTGCGATGACCTCTACGCCTACGATGTCGCCACGTGTCTCAACGCCTGGTGCTTCGAGAAGGATTTTTCCTTCAATTTGACCAAGGGCACGGCACTTCTTGACGGCTACCAGAGCGTCCGCCCCCTGAGCGAGGCGGAGAAGGCGGCGCTGCCGATGCTGGCGCGTGGCTCCGCGCTGCGCTTCATGCTGACCCGGCTCTATGACTGGCTGACGGTTCCCGATGGCGGTCTGGTCATGAAACGCGATCCGACCGAATACATCCGCAGGATGCGCTTCCACCGGGCCATCAAATCTCCATCCGAGTATGGACTGACATGACTGAGATGAACAAGCGCGTTGAAATCTTCACGGACGGTGCCTGTTCGGGCAATCCCGGCCCTGGTGGCTGGGGCACGATCCTGCGCTTCAACGGCAAGACCAAGGAGCTTTCCGGCGGCGAGGCGGACACGACCAACAACCGGATGGAACTACTCGCCGCCATATCGGCGCTGAATGCGCTGAAGGAGCCTTGCGCGGTCGACCTTCACACCGACAGCAAATATGTCATGGATGGTATTTCCAAGTGGATCCACGGCTGGAAGAAAAACGGCTGGAAGACCGCGGACAAGAAGCCGGTCAAGAATGGTGAACTCTGGCAGGCGCTGGACGAGGCCAACGGGCGCCATCAGGTAACCTGGAACTGGGTCAAGGGCCATGCCGGCCATCCCGAGAACGAACGTGCCGACGAACTCGCTCGGGAGGGCATGGCTCCGTTCAAGAAGAAGTCGCCGGGTTCCGCACCTTCAGCCACGCCGCTGAAGGACGCGACACAAGTCAGGAAGCCGACAGCCAAGCCGGTACGCCGCTCGACCCAAAGCTACTGAGCTCCAAAGCTACCGAGCTATTGGCGCTCTCAGCGGATCAGCAAGGCGGTTCCGTAAAGCCCAAGCGCGAAGACCGTGTGCGAAACCAGGTTGAGAGCCCGGATTTGCATCGGGTTCGGACGCTTTGAGGCAGCCCAGCCAGCGCCCATGCCGGGAGCCAGCAGGAACCAGCCGGCGCCGACGGTGACGATGCCGAGGATGAAAGCCGGCAGGAATGTCGGCGCGGCCAGCCAGCCCGCTCCGGCCACCGCGACCAAAACGATGCCGTAGACGATGCCGACGAGATAATGGAAGGCCCAGCCCAAGGCCAGCTCATGCCGATAAGGCACAGCCTGGCCGATGTCGTCGTGAAAGACCTTGTCACGCAGATGCCAGACCCAGCGGCCTACCGGTGCCCAATTAGGCTTGGCCTGTCCGAACACCTTGTTGAGCAAGATCGCCCAGAGGTCCATGAGCACCGTAGCGCCGATACCGATCGCCACGGCGCGCAAGAGGACATCAAGCATGATGTCTAGAGCTGTTCGAGGATTTTCGCGGCGCCCGATTCGACCGCCTGGCCAGGGCTGCCCTCGATGTTCAGCGTGGTGACGTTGCCGTTGTCGACGATCATCGAAAACCGCTTCGAACGCAGACCGAGGCCGCCGGCCGACAGGTCCATGTCGAGGCCGAGCGCCCTGGCGAAGTCGCCATTACCGTCGGCGAGGAACAGAATCTTGCCTTCGCCGCCGGTGAAGCGTGCCCAGGCGCCCATGACATGAACGTCGTTGACCGCGACGACGGCGATGGTGTCGACGCCGCGCGCCAGGATGGCGTCATGGTTCTCCAGATAGCCGGGCAGATGGTTGTTGCTGCAGGTGGGCGTGAAGGCGCCGGGAACGGCAAACAGCACGACCTTCTTTCCCGGAAAGATCTCTGCCGTCGTGATGGCCTTCGCACCGTCGGCGGTCATCGTCTTGAAGGTCGCCTCAGGCAGTTTGTCGCCAACGGAAATGGTCATCGGAACCTCATCGGAGTGATTGGAAAACCCATCTTTGCGATAGCGGACTAACGCGCACGCTGCAACCATCGAGAGGCCTCGCCAAGGCCAGTCCCGATCAGGGAAAGGGCAGTAACCCTTCTACCGCACCGGCAGCGCTTGTCAGCGTATAGTGAAGTCCGCCACCCGCGGGCGTCGTCGACGGCCTATCGAGGATCGGTACCGTGAAAATCAGCTTGCCGTCTTTCTCGCTACGGGCCGGAGCGCCGAACATGTAGTCCTGCTCACCGGCGATGAAGAAATCGGCTGCTTCCGGACTGCCCGGAAAACTTGCCTCGACAATCAGTGTTTCGTGGTCACCCGGCAGCACATTGATGCCGAAATCGGGCCTCGCCGGAGTGGGAAGTGCAGTGACGGCCGCCTTTATCAAGGCAGCGTCGTCGGCATTGTCCGGATCTGCGGCGGGATCGACGGTCAACCTTGTCTGCACGGGAATGCAGATCGTTTCGCAGATGCCGAGAAAGATATCGGCATCGATGACCGCGGCATCCTTTGGCGCCGACAGCCTGAACGTCACCGGCAGGGACACCGGATAATCGTAGCCTGCCCATTTGCCATAGCCGTCATCGTGGCGCTGGGGGGCGGGAAACGAAAGCTGGGCCTCGGCAATGTTGGTGCTGGCGGAGATGTCGATCTGCGGTGGCACTCCGGCATCGCCCGGGTCGCGCCAGTAGGTCTTCCATCCGGGCTTGAGCGAAATGTCGAGGATACCCTGGATCCGACCGGCCTCGTCCGGTTTGCCGGTCGTGACAAGACGGACCTTGCCGCCCTCGCTAATGTACCAGGTCGATGAGGAAGCGATCGCGGGCAGGCCGCTCACTGCCCCAAGGACGGTGCTGAGCAGCAGGATCTTCAGGCTTTTTTGCATGGCGGTGATTTGATCGTGCGTTCATGTCGGCGCAATGGTTTCATGGCCTCGCCTGTATCATATTTGCGTGACTTCGCAGCCTGGGCGTTAACGCCACCCATCCTGCCGGCGAGAATTGCAGGCTGAGCACCTTCGCTCCGGACCACTGCCTTGGTCGAATCGGACGAAACGCATCTTTCCGGCGCTTTGGAAACGCGTTACCTTCCTTGCCATGGACTTGCTGCGCAACAAGAAGACGGCTGCCTCGCGCGGCTTTCTCGACGATCAGTTCCTGATTGCCATGCCTGGCATGAAGGATGATCGGTTCACGCGCTCCGTCATCTACGTTTGTGCGCACAGCGATGAAGGCGCCATGGGCCTGATCATCAACCAGACGCAGCAGATGCTGTTTCCCGACCTGCTTGTGCAACTCGGCATCATGAACGAGCAGGAAGCGATCCGCCTTCCAGCGCAGGCGCGCGATTTCGTGGTGCGCAATGGTGGGCCGGTGGACCGCAGCCGTGGTTTCGTCCTGCATTCGGGCGACTACAGGGTGGAATCGTCGCTCACCGTTTCCGACGACATCTGCCTGACCGCGACCGTCGATATCTTGCGGGCCATATCGTCGGGCAGGGGCCCGAGGCGTGCGTTGATGGCGCTCGGCTATTCAGGCTGGGGCGCCGGCCAGCTGGAAAGCGAGATCGCCGAGAATGGCTGGCTAACCTGCCCGGCCAGTCCCGAGCTCCTTTTCGACGCCGACATCGAACGCAAATACGACCGCATCCTCGCCTCGATCGGTATTGATCTCGCGCATCTCAGCCTGGCGGCCGGTCACGCATAGGTTCGATCGGGTCCCCGGAAGATCGTGATGCGGATCACGCCTGAGTAAGCGGATATTGCTCCTTCAGCGTCTTCAGCACCTGATCGCCGGGCATCGGTGCGCCGAACATGAAGCTCTGCACATATTCGCAGCCCATCTGCCGCAATTCCAGGGCATCGCTTTCGTCCGAAATGCCTTCGGCCACGACCGAAAGGCCAAGCTCATGCGCCATGTTGACCATGGATTTGAGCAGCACCGCGCGCTTCGGCGTGCTGTCGTCGACAAAGCTCTTGTCGATCTTGATCGTGTCGAACGGGAACCGCGTCAGATAGGCAAGCGACGAATAGCCGGTGCCGAAATCGTCCAGCGACAGGCCGATGCCCAACTGTTTCAGCTTGGTCAGCACATGGGCGGTCTGCTCGGGATTGTCCATCACCAGTGATTCGGTCAGCTCGAGCCGGAAGCAACGCGGCTTCAGATTGGCCCGTGCGATCACCGAACGGACGTCGCTGACCAGATCGCGTCGGATCAGCTGGCGGCTGGACAGGTTGACCGAAACCGACAGCGGCGCGTCGCCGATTTGCTTCTGCCAGCCTGCCAGATCCTCGGCGGCCTGCTGCATGGCGAAAAGGCCGAGCTGCACGATCAGGCCGCAGCTTTCCGCGACGGGGATGAAATCGGCCGGCGGGATCATGCCACGGCGCGGGTGGTCCCAGCGCAGCAGCGCCTCGAAACCGGCGACACTGCCATCCTCCAGCCGCACGATCGGCTGGTAGGCGAGCGTGAATTCGCGCCGCTCGATGGCGCGGCGCAGATCGGATTCGAACTGCAGACGGTCGGTTCCCACGGTGCGGAAGGCGGGCCGGAACGGCTCGATCCTGTCGCCGCCAAAACGCTTGGCCTGATGCATGGCAAGCTCGGCGTCCTTGACCATGTCCTCGGCGGAGGTCTGCGCGGAGGTCCAGGTGATCAAACCGATCGACGCGGTGAGCACGATCTCGCGCTTGGCGAAGGTGATGGGGTTGTTGATCGCATGCTTGATCGCGTCCGCGATGCCCGCGATGCGGGCCGGGTCCTGTTCGGAAAGCAGCATCAGCGCGAACTGGTCGCCGGCAAAGCGCGACAGCGAATCCTTCGGCTTGAGCAGTCGGTGCAGGCGGCGCGCGATGGTAAGCAGGATGGTGTCGCCGGCCGAGATGCCCAGGCCGTCATTGACCTGCTTGAAGCGGTCGATGTCTATGACGAAGACGGTGGGGCGCACCTTTTCTTCTGTCCGCGCGATCGAGATGATGGCTTCCAGCCGGTTCATGTACAATTCGCGATTGGGCAGGCCGGTCAGGTTGTCATGCACGGCGTCGTGCAGCAGCCGCTCCTCGGACTTTTTCTGCTCGGTGACGTCGATCATCGTGCCGACGCAGCGAATGACCTCGCCATCCGATCCGATCACCGGTCGTGCGCGTAGCGAAAACCAGTGATAGTGCCCGTCGGCGCCGCGCAGGCGGAAGTTCTGCGACACCCGGCCGCGCCGATGTTCCAGCACCACGTCGAGCGTTGTGCGGAAGGTGTCGCGGTCATCGGCATGCAGCACCGGCAGCCAGTTGCGGGCGGCGCCGCCAAGGCTGTTGGGCGCCAGGCCAAGCTGGATGCTGACATCCGGTTTGGTGACCACGCGGTCGCGCAGCACGTCCCAGTCCCACACCGTGTCGCCCGACCCGGCGACGGCCAGCGCCTGCCGTTCGAGATCGGAAAACAGGCCCTGGTGCAGTGCGCCCCCGGCAAAGGCATGCTGCATGACCGTGAAGCCGATCAGCAGGATGATCAGGATCAACCCACCTCCCAGCGCCGGCTGGGCGATGTCATTGTCGAGCATGCCGGTGATCGCCATCCACGATCCGCACAGCCACAACAGCACCATGACCCAACTGGGCACCAGCATGATGGCGCGGTCATAGCCGCGTACACCGAGAAAGATGATGAGCCCGAGCCCGGTCAGCGCCGTGGCGGCAAAGGACAATCTGGCGATGCCAGCCGCGACCGCCGGATCGACAATGGCGACACCGGCAATCAGCACAAGCCCGAGTATCCAGACCAGCGCGCCGTAGCTGAAATGGCCATGCCATCGGTTGAGGTTGAGGTAGGTGAAGAGGAAGACGACGAAGGTTGCCGCAAGCGCCACCTCGGTCCCCGCTCGCCACATCTGCTCGTTGCCGGGCGATATTTCGATGATCTTGTTGAGGAACCCGAAATCGACGCAGATGTAGGCCAGAACCGCCCAGGAAAGTGCGGCGGTCGCCGGGAACATCGACGTTCCCTTGACGACGAAAAGAATGGTCAGGAACAGCGCCAGCAGGCCGGCGATACCGATGACGATGCCGCGAAACAGCGTGTAGGAATTGACCGAGTCCTTGTAGGATTCAGGATCCCACAGATAGACCTGCGGCAGTTTCGGCGACGCGAGTTCCGCGATGAAGGTGATGACCGTGCCGGGGTTCAGCGTGACGCGGAAAACGTCGGCGTCCGGGCTGGTCTGACGGTCGAGCGCGAAGCCCTCGCTGGGCGTGATCGCCGCCAGGCGCGTCGAACCGAGGTCGGGCCAGAAGATGCCGGAATTCACCAGGCGGAAATGCGGGGCGACGATCAACCTGTCGAGCTGCTGGTCGGTGGTGTTGGCCAGCGCGAACACCGCCCAGTCGCCGGTCGAGCGCGCGTCTTTTGCCTCGACCTCGATGCGCCGCACGATGCCATCGGGTCCAGGCGCGGTCGACACCTGGAAATTGTCGCCCTGGTTTCGATAGATCTCGACAGCGCCCGAAAGGTCGAGCGCCACGTCGTCGCGGGCAATCTTGATCGGTTCGACGGCGAAGGCCGAGGACGCCGCGCAGAGCGTGACGATTGCCGCCAGGATAAGGGCGAAGAGCGGCCCGTTTCGCAGGAAATTCGTCAAAAATCAGCCCTTCGTTCCAGCGCCCGGCGGATCATCGGCGATCCGGGCGTAGAGGTAGTGATCCTGCCAGATGCCGTTGATCCTGAGATAGGATCGCAGAAGTCCTTCGCGCCGGAATCCGGCTTTTTCAAGCACGCGGATCGACCGGGCGTTGTCGGGAATACAGGCAGCTTCGATCCGGTGCAACCTCAGCGTATCGAAGGCGAATCGCGAGACGACCTTGACCGCGTCGGTCATCAGGCCGCGGCCGCCAAAGCGTTCGCCGATCCAGTAGCCGACATGGCCGCTTTGCGAGACGCCGTGGCGTATGTTGCCGAGCGTGATGCCACCCGCGAGCTTGCCGCTGCCCCGCTCGAAAATGAAGAAGGCTATCGCTGTTCCCTGGGCATAGTCTTCGCGGTAGCGGCTGATGCGATGCCGCCAGGCCGCGCGGTCGAGCTCGTCCGGGGTCCATCGTGGCTCCCACGGCTCAAGGAAGGCGCGGCTTTCGCCGCGCAGCGCCGACCATTCCTTGTAGTCGTTGGTGAACGGGACGCGCAGCGTGACGCGGTCGCCTTTCAGTGCCGGCAGGTCACGGCGAAAGAAAGGGAGCGCGAACACGCTTTTATGATCTAGACTGCGAGCTTGCGGGCCGTCGCGTGCGTGCCCGGAAGCGAATCGAGGATGGCTTCATAGGGCGCGAGCGTGCCCACAGGACCGACGGCGGTGAGTGTCGGCTTGGTTGAGAACAGCCGCGCCGACAGGTCTGTCAGCCGCTCGATTGTGAGTGCCGAAAGCCGCTCCATCAGCTCTTCCTTGGCGATCGGTCGGCCGAACAGGAGCATCTGGCGGGCGATCTGCGACGCGCGGCTCGCCGGGCTTTCAGCGGACATTATCAGCCCGGCGCGATATTGCGCGCGGGCCCGGTCGAGTTCCTGCTGGAGAATGCTTTCGCCGGCCTTCTGCAATTCGTCGATGATCACCGGCACGAGCTCGGCGATGTCGCTCTGCCCGGTCGCGGCATGGACGCCAAAGATGCCGGTGTCGGAAAAGCCCCAGTGGAAAGCATAGACGGAGTAACACAGCCCGCGTTTTTCGCGGACTTCCTGGAAAAGACGGGACGACATGCCGCCGCCAAGGATCATGGACAGGACCTGCGAGGCATAGAAATCGCGCACATGGTAGGCGCGGCCCTCGAAACCGAGCACGATCTGAGCATCCATCAGGTCGCGGTCCTCGCGGAAATCGCCACCGACATACTGCGCGTATTGCGGGATCGTGCTGTCGGCCTTGGTGCGGAAGCCGCCGAGTTGCTTCTCGACCTCGCGTACGAAATTGTCGTGCTTGATGTCGCCGGCGGCGACGATCACCATGCGCTCGGCGCCATATTGGCGCTCGATGAAATCGTGCAGCTGCTTCGAGGTGAAGGACTTGACGGTTTCCGGCGTGCCGAGAATCGAGCGGCCGATGGTCTGGTGACGGAACGCCGTTTCGGTGAAGCGATCGAAGACGATGTCGTCGGGCGTGTCATGCGCGGCACCGATTTCCTGGAGAATCACATGCTGCTCGCGTTCGAGCTCCTGCGGATCGAACTCGGATTCCTGCAGGATGTCGGCGAGTATATCCACCGCCAGTGGCACATCATCGCTGAGCACCCTGGCATAGTAGGATGTGGTCTCGACGCTGGTGGCCGCATTGATCTCGCCGCCAACATCCTCGATCTCCGAGGCGATCTCGAAGGCGGTTCGCCGTTTGGTTCCCTTGAACGCCATGTGTTCAAGCAGGTGGGCCATTCCATGCTCGTCATCACGTTCATTGCGGGCGCCTGACTTGACCCAGGCACCAAGTGCAACGGATTCGATGCTTGGAAGGGTTTCGGTGGCGACTGTCAGGCCGTTCGACAGACGGCTTACCTCAACACCCATATGGCAATTACTCCCTAACGCGCCGCTCGCGTGCGGCGGCTGATATAATCTTCCACCATTTTCAGGTCAGATGGAAGTACCGTGTATTTTTCCTCGGCCGTCATCAATCCACCTAGCCATGCGGGCAGTGCGGGCGAGACGCCGCTAGCGGCCTCGACCGCCGCCGGGAACTTCGCCGGATGGGCGGTGCCCAGCACCACCATTGGCACGGCGCCGTCGGCCTTGCCCGCCGCCACATGCACCGCCGCGGCCGTGTGCGGGTCGAGCAGGTAGTTGCTGCGGGCCAGCGTCGAGCGGATTGTCGCCGCCACTTCGTCTGTGGTCGCGCGGGCGGCGTCGAACTCGGCGCGGATCCTGTCGATTTCCGCCGTTTCGATGGTAAAAGCGCCGGACTGCTTGAGGCCGTTCATGTAACGGCGCACGGTCGAGGCTTCACGACCGGAGGCTTCGAACAGCAATCGCTCGAAATTCGACGAGACCTGGATGTCCATCGATGGTGATGTGGTCGGAAAGACGCCTTTCGTGCGGTATTCGCCGGTCGAGAGCGTGCGCGCCAGAATGTCGTTGTCGTTGGTCGCGATGATCAGGCGCTCGATCGGCAGGCCCATCTTCTTGGCTGCGTAGCCGGCGAAGATATCACCGAAATTGCCGGTGGGAACCGTGAACGATACTGGCCGGTCGGGCGCGCCGAGCGACAGCGCCGATGAGAAATAATAGACGATCTGGGCCATGATGCGGGCCCAGTTGATCGAATTGACCCCCGACAGTGACACCCCATCGCGAAAGCCGTGATCGTTGAACATGTCCTTCACGAGACCCTGGCAATCGTCGAAATTGCCCTCGACAGCCAGTGCGTGGACGTTTTCGGCCGTCGATGTCGTCATCTGCCGCTGTTGCACCGGCGAGACGCGGCCATGCGGGAAAAGAATGAAGATGTCAGTGCGGTCGCGCCCGGCAAACGCGTCGATTGCAGCACCACCGGTGTCGCCCGACGTGGCGCCGACAATGGTGGCGCGCTGGCCGCGTTCCGCCAGCACATGGTCCATCAGGCGCGCGAGAAGCTGCATCGCAACGTCCTTG
Source organism: Mesorhizobium sp. PAMC28654 (assembly GCF_020616515.1). Lineage (GTDB taxonomy): Bacteria > Pseudomonadota > Alphaproteobacteria > Rhizobiales > Rhizobiaceae > Mesorhizobium. The sequence goes on along the minus strand of NZ_CP085135.1, from coordinate 2,131,458 downwards.
AAGGCCAGCGTCGGACCGTGGAAGAGTTCCAGAACGAAGGTGTTCGTTCCGGTTTGCACCAACGGACAGACTGCTTCGTGGCGGAAGGTCGCGTAGGCTTCGCGCACCAGGCGCTCGAAAACCGGCTGCGCTATCTCGCCGCCCAGAAATGGCGAGAGTAAGCGGATGGCGAGGTCGGGATAGGCAAGGCCGCGCATGGCCCGGATTTCGGAAACGGAAAACCGCGGCCACTCGCGCGGCACATAAAGGCCACCGTCGCGCGCCAGGCCCGCCAGCACCGCATCGGAAAATCCAAGCACGGGTGCTTCCCCGCGAGTACTCACATATTGCATCGTCACAGATCCATTGCTGCCGGGCTTTTCATCCGCGGCGAAGTGGTGAATTTCTGCGTTGGCTCAGTCGCATTTTTGCCGCGCGGTTGATATACGTCACCAGCTTTGCGAGAGGGAAGTGCAGTTTATGGGGTTTCATTCGTTCAACCGTCGCTTTGTCGCGGGTCTTGCGCTTACTGGCTTTATGCTTGCCGCCGCCGGCTGCCAATCAAGCGACAATGGCATTCTCGGCTTCGGAAAAAAGGATACGACACCACCGCCACCGCCGGACCCCAAGATTGTCGCCAGCCAGTTGCTGGCCTACTGCCCGAAAGTGACAGTGCGCGACGGGACCGCTTTCTTCAACACCTATGCCAAGGCGGCGCCAGCGCCCAGGAAGAAAAAGGGAGCCGCTGCCCAGGATGCCCCACCGGCGCCGGATGCGGCAGCTGCTCCGCAGGACAATTCGGCGAATGTCATCTATCAGGCGTCGATTTCCGATCTGACCCGCGATTGCAGCCGTGCCAATGGGCAACTGTCGATGAAGATCGCGGTCGCCGGCAGGATCGTTCCCGGCCCGAAGTTCGCTCCGGGCACCATCACCATGCCGATCCGGGTCGCCGTGATGCACGGCACGGATGTCCTGTACTCGCAACTTCATCAGTATCAGGTCCAGGTGACCGACCCCTCGGTTGCCACTCAGTTCGTCTTCACTGATTCAAATGTTGTGGTGCCCGAGCCGTCGGCAGCGGATTATCAAGCCTATGCCGGCTATGACGAGACCACGCCCAAAGCGACGGACAAGTCGAAGAAGACGACCCACAGAAAGAAAGTCGCCACGACGAACTAGGCGGTCGCATTTTTGACGTGCGTCCAGACGGACGCACGTTTTCTCAGGCGTCCGCCGACCATTCCGACAAGGCGGCGATCACGCTTTTCAGTTCCGCCCAGCGGCGTATGACCGTTTCGGCCCCTGCTTCGGTCAGCGCGTCCGCATGGCCGGGATAGCTGTGCGCTGCTCCCGTGAAGCCGATGACGCGCATGCCCGCCGCCCTAGCGCCTGCAACGCCATGCACGGAATCCTCGATGACAAAGGTGTTCGCCGGATTCGCGCCGAGTTTTCCGGCGGCGAAGAGGAAGACATCGGGAGCCGGCTTGGTTTTTCCCGTCGGAATTTCCAGCGCCGAAAAAATCCGGCCGGAAAAAAATGGCAGCAGATTGATCTTCTCAAGCATGAATTCGATCCGCTCCGAGCGTGAATTCGAGCAGATGCAGCGCGGGACGGTCACGCCGGCAACCGCGTCGCGCACGCCGTCGATGGCGCGCACGTCGCTGCGCAATTTGCGGTCGACGAGCTCCTCGGCCTTGTCGATCAGCGAGGCCTGGAACGGGATCAGGGATTTTTCCTCGACCCGCATCATGATGTCCTTGAAGGTCAGCCCGGCATAGGTCTCCGCTAGTTCCTCGGCCGAGATTTCGTATCCGGCCATGGTCAGGAGTTCCGCCTCGACACGCGCGGCGATGATTTCGGAATCGACGAGCACGCCGTCGCAATCGAAGATGACAAGGTCTGGCTGGGGCATGGCGATCCGGAATGCGCGAGGTGAGGGTTAGGCCGAGACGGCTCAGGCGGCGCGGCATACACCAACGGGCCAGCCTTCGCAAATTGCCAGTCCGGACGCGGCACCTTCATCGAATATTTACGCTGATCGGTAACCATAACGGGGAGTAAACAGTAACGCGTGCCCTGGGTGTAACAATGTCTGCCGTGCGTCTTCTTGCCGAGCTTTCCCACGCTCCTCAGCAGTCCGAGTGGCTGGATACAATCCTCAAGGGCGACTGCGTCGCCGCGCTTGACCGGCTGCCCGAAAAATCCATCGACGTGATTTTCGCCGATCCGCCCTACAATCTGCAGCTTGATGGCGACCTGCATCGGCCCGACCAGTCCAAGGTCGATGCCGTTGATGACCACTGGGACCAGTTCGAGAGTTTTGAGGCCTACGACGCCTTCACGCGTGCGTGGCTGCTGGCCGCGCGGCGGGTGCTGAAGCCCAATGGCACCATCTGGGTCATCGGCTCCTATCACAACATCTTCCGGGTCGGCGCCAAGATGCAGGATCTGGGGTTCTGGATACTCAATGACGTCGTCTGGCGCAAAACCAATCCGATGCCGAATTTCCGTGGCCGCCGCTTCCAGAACGCCCATGAGACGATGATCTGGGCCTCGCGCGACCAGAAGGGCAAGGGCTACACCTTCAACTACGAGGCCATGAAGGCGTCGAACGATGACATCCAGATGCGATCCGACTGGCTGTTTCCGATCTGCACCGGCGGCGAGCGCCTGAAGAACGACAATGGCGACAAGCTGCACCCGACGCAGAAGCCGGAGGCGCTGCTTGCCCGTATCATGATGGCCTCGACGAAGCCCGGCGATATCGTGCTCGATCCCTTCTTTGGATCGGGCACCACAGGTGCGGTGGCAAAGCGCCTCGGTCGCCACTTCGTGGGCATCGAGCGCGAGCAGGCCTATATCGACGCCGCCAATGAGCGCATCGATGCCGTACGGCCGCTGGACGGGGCTGATCTGACTGTTCTTACCGGCAAGCGCGCCGAGCCGCGCGTTGCCTTCGTGAGCCTCATCGACACCGGGTTGGTGGTGCCGGGCGCCACGCTCTATGACGCCAAGAAGCGTTGGGCTGCCAAGGTGCGCGCCGACGGCACGGTGGCGATCGACGGCAGCGCCGGCTCGATCCACAAGATCGGCGCGGAAGTGCAGGGGCTTGATGCCTGCAACGGCTGGACCTTCTGGCACTATGAGCGCAGCGGTGGCCTGACCCCGATCGACGAGCTTCGCCGCATTGCCCGACTCGGCATGGAGCGGGCAGGGGCCTGAACCCCTGCACGCCGGGTATTGCGTTGATTCAAAGTATCAACGGATTGATGGAAGCGATTCAGATCACACCTTGATTCCGAGACGTTCAAGATCCGCTTGAAGTGTCCCGGCATCTGTGAACAGCACCGCCTGCCAGCCGGCCACCCTAGCGCCGTCGACATTCTTCTGGCTGTCGTCGATGAACAGGGACACACCCGGATCGAGATCGAATGAAGCGACGTGATGGTCGTAGATCCTGCGATCCGGCTTGATCAGCCCGATCTCGGCGGACACCGTGACGCCGCGCGGGCGGTCCAGGAACGGAAAGCGGCCGCGGGCCTCAATGAATGTGTCGGCGGCCCAGTTGGTCAGCAGCGTCACGTCGTGGCCGCTGTCGATCAGCTTCTCCATGATGGCAACGCTGTCGTCATAGGCATGGGGCACCATTTCGTGCCAATGGCGGCGGAAATTGCGGATGTTTTCCGCATGGTCGGGATGATCGGCAATGGCCAGCGCCTCGGCCTCTTCCCACGTCCGGCCGCGATCCTGCTCGATGTTCCAGTCATGCGTGCAGACATTGTCGAAGAACCATTTCCGCTCCTTCTCGTCTGGGATCAGCCGGCTGAACGGAATGTTGGGATCGTAGTGAACCAGCACCTTGCCGATGTCGAAAACGATGTGGCGGATTTCAGTCATTCTTGTCCTCTTCAGTGCGGGCGCTGCTTTTTGGTCGCGCCCGGTATTCAGCCTCGATCACCTTTTTCATGACAGTCGGTAGGGCTTCCCCTGAAATTTCAGCCGGCGTCGACCAGAAATGTCCGGCAGGTGTGTCGCCATCCACCTCCGCACGGAAAACGTCGAGCTCCAGCGTGAAATGCGTGAACACATGCGCAATGCTGCCGGCACGCCGCCAGTTGCCGGGGAAGGGGGCGGCGGCATCCGTGGTCGCCCCATCGATCCGGGCGGTCCAGCCGGTCGTCGGCACTTCGGTCATGCCGCCGAGAAGCCCCTTTTCCACGCGCTTGCGCAAGAGGATGGCGCCGTCGCTCCTGACCGCGACGAACGCGGCTCCGCGCCGCGATGGTTTCTCGGCCTTCGGCAAACGAACCGGAAAGCGCTCGGGGTCGCCTGAAATGGTTGCGCTGCAGTCCTCGCGCAGCGGGCAAAGCATGCAACGCGGCCGGCGCGGCGTGCAGATCGTGGCGCCCAGATCCATCATCGCCTGGGCAAAATCACCCGGTCTTGTCATCGGAACCATACGCTCGACATGGACGCGAATTTGGCCCTTGGCCTCGGTGAGCGGCGTGGCGATCGAAAACAGCCGGGTGACGACCCGCTCGACATTGCCGTCGACGACCGCGGCGGGACGGTCGAAGGCTATCGCGGCGATCGCCGCCGCCGTATAGGCGCCGATGCCCGGCAATTCCCTGAGGCCCGTTTCGGTATCCGGGAACCGGTCGCCTCGCCGGGCGACGATATCGGCGCAGGCCTTCAGATTGCGCGCACGGGAATAGTAGCCGAGCCCGGCCCAGGCCTTCATGACGTCGTCGGTTTGCGCCGCGGCCAGCGCATCGACGGTCGGCCATTTCTCCAGGAAAGCCCGGAAATAGGATTTCACCGCTTCGACCGTGGTCTGCTGAAGCATGACTTCCGACAGCCAGACACGGTAGGGATCGGGTCGCGCGCCCCGCGCAAGCTCGCGCGGCGGGACGCGCCATGGCAGGTCGCGGTGATGCTTGTCATACCAGCCGAGCAACCGGGATGCTGTGTCGTCGCTATCTGGATGGACGGCCTTGCGGGTCTGGTCATGCGGTGCCATTGATCGGGGAACTGGCCCTAGCCTGTAAATCATGGTGAAGGTCTTGCTGGAGAAGGTACATGGCAGGGAGAAGGTCCTTCGGCAATCCCGTCCCGGTCGGCGATCTTTCGATCCTGATCCTGGATCCGGTGCTGCGCAAACGGGCCGGTATTTCGATCGGCCTCGTCCAGTCATGGGAAGAGATTGCCGGTCCTCGCCTCGCCAGCCGCTCTCGCCCCGAAAAGATCCAGTGGCCGCGTCGCATGCACGAGGACGATCCGTTCGAACCGGCGGTGCTGGTCATCGCCTGCGAAGGCATGGCGGCACTCCACCTGCAGCACGAAACCGGCGAGATCATTAACAGGGTCAACGCTTTCCTTGGCTTCAACGCCATCGGCCGCATCAAGATCGTGCAGAAGCCGATGACGACGGACAAGGGCCGGCAGAAACCGACGCTCAGGCCGCTGACCGCCGCCGAAAAGACAAAACTGTCCGCCACGGTTGGCAAGGTCGAGGATGATGCATTGCGCGCTTCGCTGGAGAGGCTGGGCGCGACCCTTATTGGCGAAAGGAAACAGTGACCTTGGCCACCCTCTCGCGTATTCGTGATCGGCAGGGTAAAATTTGTCGATTGGATTGGGGACAGCGATGCCTTAATTCGCGCCAAGTCTCGCCTTTTCTAGCCTTTGCATTGCAAAATCCAACCATTCTCAGGTGATTCGTATGATCCGTTCCTTGTCTCGCAGAAACGTCCTGTCCTCGCTGGCCGCCATCCCGGCCGTGGCCCTGCTCGCCGCATGCAGTGACTCCGCCGATGAGGCCAAGGCCGCGGATGTGAAGCCGGATGCGCCAGCGGCCCCGGCCAAGCCTGCCACGCCAGCCGCCGTAGAGGCGCCCGAGTCCCAGGGCACGGTGAACATGGCGGAGCTGCTGAAGCCTGGCGCGTTGCCCGACAAGCAGCTCGGCAAAGACGACGCGAAGGTCACCATCGTCGAATACGCTTCGATGACCTGCCCGCATTGCGCGCATTTCGCCGAGACCACGTTCCCGGCCCTGAAGACGAAATACATCGACACCGGCAAGGCGCGCTACATTCTGCGCGAATTCCCGTTCGACCCGAGCGCCGAGGCCGGTTTCATGCTGGCGCGCTGCGCCAAGGATAACTATTTCCCGATGGTGGACGTGCTGTTCAAGCAGCAGGCCAACTGGGTTGGCGTGTCAAATACCAAGGATGCGCTGCTGCAAATCTCGAAGCTTGCCGGTTTTACACAGGAGTCGTTCGAAGCCTGCTTGACGGACCAGAAACTTCTGGACGATGTGAGATCGGTTCAGAAGCGCGGCGCCAATGAATTCAAGGTCGACTCGACACCGACCTTCTTTATCAACGGAAAGACCTACAAAGGTGCGATGTCGATTGAGGAAATGTCGGCCATCATCGACCCTCTGCTCTGACGTTTCGGCAGCGCCGGCGCGGCAACGCTTCGGCGCGCGCGGCTTTCCGCTGTCCCGTGGCTTTTTGCCGCAAAACCATGAGACACTCTTGCGGAACCCACTTGAGGAGCGGCGCGAATGAAGTTTTCGCGCCTTCGCCTCCTCGGATTCAAGTCTTTCGTCGAACCTGGCGAATTTGTCATCGAGCGCGGCCTGACGGGCATCGTCGGGCCGAATGGCTGTGGCAAGTCGAACCTGGTCGAGGCGCTGCGCTGGGTGATGGGCGAAAGCTCGTACAAGAACATGCGCGCTTCGGGCATGGACGACGTGATTTTCTCCGGATCGGGGACACGTCCGGCCCGCAACACGGCCGAAGTCACGCTTTTCCTCGACAACGCTGACCGTACGGCGCCCGCCGCCTTCAACGATGCGGATGAGTTGCAGGTGTCGCGGCGTATCGAGCGCGAGGCGGGTTCTATCTACCGCATCAATGGCAAGGAAGCCCGCGCCAAGGATGTCCAACTGCTCTTCGCCGACCAGTCGACCGGTGCGCGGTCGCCTTCCATGGTCGGGCAGGGCCGCATCGGCGAACTCATCCAGGCCAAGCCGCAGGCACGCCGGGCTTTGCTGGAAGAAGCGGCCGGCATTTCCGGCCTGCACACGCGCCGCCATGAGGCCGAGCTGCGGCTGAAGGCGGCCGAACAAAACCTTGAACGGCTGGACGACGTCGTTGGCGAACTGGAAAGCCAGATCGAAAGCCTGAAGCGCCAGGCGCGCCAGGCATCGCGCTTCAAGAACCTGTCCGCCGATATCCGCAAGGCCGAGGCGACGCTGCTGCATCTGCGCTGGACGCTGGCCAAGACGCAGGAGGGCGAGGCGCGTTCGGCACTGGCCATTGCGACCGCGCTGGTTGGCGACCGCGCCGCATACCAGATGAACGCGGCCAGGGAGCAGGGCATCGGCGCGCACCGGCTGCCGGATCTGCGAGACGCGGAAGCCGCCGCCGCTGCTGCTTTCCAGCGCCTGTCGATCGCCAAGGCGCAGATCGAAGAGGAGGCCGGCCGCATCCGCGCCCGCCAGGCGGAACTGGACCGCCGGCTGCAGCAACTGGACGGCGACATTGCCCGTGAGGAGCGCATGGTCCGCGACAACGCGGACATTCTCGAGCGGCTTCGCACGGAGGAGGCCTCGCTCAATTCCGAAAATGCCGGGGCCGCCGAACGCGAAGCCACCACCAGGGCCGCCTTCGAACAGGCGGCCTCGACGCTTGCCGCGAGCGAAACAAAACTCTCCGCATTGACGGCGGAGCGCGCCGAGGCGGCCGCATCGCGCAACCAGATCGAGCGTTCGCTGCGTGAAACCGCCGAGCGCCGGGACCGCTTCGCGCGTCAACTCGCTGAACTGGATCGGGAACTGTCCGACATCGTTTCCCGGGTCGCCGGCCTGCCCGATCCCGCCGAGAAGCGGGTGCTGGTTGAGCAGGCACTGGCCTTGCTCGAAGAGTCCGAAACGGCTGTCCTTGAGACCGAGGCGGCGGTTATAGAGACACGCGCGGCCGAAAGTGCGGCCCGTCCGCCGGTTCAGGACACCAAGGCGGAGCTGGCTGGCATAGAGACCGAGGCGCGTACTCTGGCCAAGATCCTGAATGCCGCCAGCGGCGACCTTTTCCCCTCCGTTCTGGAGCAGATCAGCGTCGAACGTGGCTTTGAGACGGCACTAGGGGCAGCCCTTGGCGAGGACCTTGACGTTCCGCTTGACCGCAGCGCGCCAGTGCATTGGGGGCAAAGCGAAATTCAACCCAGCGACGCGGCTCTGCCGCAGGGCATCAGGAGCCTCGCGAGCGTGGTTCGCGCACCAGCGCAACTGGCTCGCCGATTGGCGCAGATTGGCATCGTGGAAGCCGGAGACGGATCACGGGTTCAGGCCTTGCTCTCTCCCGGCCAGCGACTGGTCAGCGGCCAGGGTGCACTCTGGCGCTGGGACGGATTTACCGCCAGCGCCGACGCACCGACCGCCGCCGCGCAGCGGTTGGCACAGAAGAACCGGCTGGCCGAACTCGATGCGGAAGCGGTTCAGGCAACGCTTGTCCTGCGCGATGCCGAAGAAGCGCTTGCGCGCGCCGAGCTGGCGCTTCGCCAGATCAGCGAAGCCGAACGCAATGCCCGGCAGGCTGGGCGCGACGCCCAGCATGGCTTGGACGCGGCCCGCAACGTGTTGGCCCAGGCCGAAAAAGCCGGCGGCGAATTGTCGAGCCGGCGTGCGGTGCTTGAAGAGTCGCGCGCGCGCATCGTCGATAGCCACGAAGAGACGTCGGCAGCGTTCGCCGAGGCGGAAATGCTGTTGCAGAGCGCTCCTGATCTCGGCGATCTGCAATTGCAGCTCGAACAGGCCGCCGCCAATGTCGCGGGTGACCGCGCAGCCCTTGCCGATGCACGCGCGGTTCACGAAGGGCTGCGGCGCGAGGCCGAGGCGCGTATGCGCCGGCTCGACGCTATCGGAGCGGAACGCCGCAACTGGCTGGAGCGCGCCGAGAACGCCTCGACGCAGATCGAGGCGCTCGGCGAGCGCAGGGCCGAGGCCGAAGCCGAACGTGAGCGGCTTGCCGACGCGCCTGATGAGATCGACGCCAAGCGGCGCGCCCTGCTGTCGCAGTTGACCGAGGCCGAGGCGCTGCGCAAATCGGCGGGAGATCGCCTGCAAGAGGCGGAGAACAAGCAGTCCGAACTGGACAAGTCCGCTATATCGGCGATCCAAGCGCTCGCCGAGGCGCGCGAGACGCGTGTTCGTACCGAAGAGCGGCTGACCGCCGCCGACGAAAGGCGGCTGGAAGTCGAGGCGCGTATTCAGGAAACGCTGAACACGCCGCCGCACCTCGTCATCCGCCATACCGGTCTCGAAGCCGACAGCCCGATGCCCGAAATGGGTGATATCGAGCGCCAGCTGGATCGGCTGAAGATCGAGCGTGAACGGTTGGGCGCCGTCAATCTGCGCGCCGAGGAAGAGCAGAAGGAACTTTCGGACCGGCTTGAAGCAATCGTATCCGAGCGCGAGGATATCATCGAGGCCATCCGCAAGCTGCGGCAGGCAATCCAGAGCCTCAACCGCGAAGGCCGCGAAAGGCTCCTTGCCGCCTTCGACGTGGTCAACGGCCATTTCCAGCGGCTGTTCTCGCATCTGTTTGGCGGCGGTACGGCCGAACTGCAGCTGATCGAGTCCGACGATCCGCTCGAGGCCGGTCTGGAAATCCTCGCCCGGCCGCCTGGCAAGAAGCCGCAGACGATGACGCTGCTGTCGGGTGGCGAGCAGGCGCTGACGGCGATGTCGCTGATCTTCGCCGTTTTCCTCACCAACCCCGCGCCGATCTGCGTGCTCGACGAAGTCGATGCGCCGCTCGACGATCACAATGTCGAGCGGTTCTGCAATCTGATGGACGAAATGGCCAGGACCACCGAGACGCGCTTCGTCATCATCACCCACAATCCTATCACCATGGCACGGATGAACCGCCTGTTCGGCGTGACCATGGCCGAGCAGGGCGTGAGCCAGCTCGTGTCGGTCGACCTTCAGGCCGCCGAGGCCATGCGCGAGGCAAGCTGAGGCATCCTGCGTACCGGCTGCAAGTGCCCATCGGGCCGATAGCCTCCCTTTCCGGATTCCATTATAGCGTTGGCTGAAGGGGGCAGCTCCGCCGGTTGCCCTGTCACGTATCTGGAGAGCCCATTGCCTGTACTGGTCACCGGAGCCGCGGGGTTTATTGGAAGCCATGTCTGCCTACATCTTCTGAGCAGGGGAGAGGCAGTCGTCGGTGTCGACAATATGAACGATTATTACGACCCGGCGCTGAAAAACGGGCGCCTCGCCCGCCTTCGCGAGCACAGGCATTTCTCATTCCATCAGATCGATATTGCCGAACAGGATGCGCTGACCAACACTTTGGCCGGGCTTGATGTAAGGAAGATCGTTCATCTCGCCGCGCAGGCAGGTGTGCGTTACTCGCTCGACAATCCGCGGGCTTACGTTCGGTCCAATATTGTGGGCCATCTCGAAGTGCTGGAATTCTGCCGAGCGCAGCCGGCATTCGAGCATCTGGTCTATGCCTCGTCGAGTTCGGTCTATGGTGGCAACAGCAAGGTGCCGTTCGGCGAGACGGACCAGGTCGACAGGCCTGTTTCACTCTACGCCGCCACGAAGAAAGCCGATGAACTGATAAGCCATACCTATGCTCACCTGTTCGGCGTGCCGCAGACTGGCCTGCGCTTCTTCACGGTTTACGGACCCTGGGGCCGGCCTGACATGGCCTATTGGATTTTCACCAAGGCCATGCTCGAGGGCAAGCCGATCCGGGTTTTCAACAATGGCGACATGTGGCGGGATTTTACCTACGTGGACGACGTTGTGGAGGCCGTTGTCGCGGTGCTCGACAGGCCGCCTTTGGGCGATATCCCGCCGAGCCGGCTCTACAATGTCGGCAACAACCAGCCGGCCCGGCTTGGCGATTTCATCGACATTCTGGAAAGACTGCTCGGCGTGAAGGCGAACCGCAGGTTTGAGCCGATGCAGCCGGGCGATGTCGAAAGGACCTACGCCGACATGACTGCCTTGGAGCGGGATTTCGGCTTCAGGCCACGAACCTCCCTGGAAGTCGGCCTGGGAAAGTTCGTGGGTTGGTACCGTTCTGAGTGGGCGGGATCGACGACAGGTGAATGAGTCTTGCGTGGTAGGGCGCTTTCATTCGGTCCCGAGTTGCTGATTCAAGGCGCTGCAGGAGGCAATGAGCAGTCGGTCAAGCCGCCAGCTGACCTTTGTGCGGCTGATCCCCGCCAGATGACCAGGTGAAGCAGATCGAGCCTACCTTCAACACGGGCACCCGCCGGTCCCGCTCGTGATCACGCAGTTCGCGATAGGTTTTTCACCTTGAGCGTGCCGCGCGGCAATCTGATGCGTAAAGCCATCGCAGCCACCTTCCCCGTCCGCAGACCAAGCGCTTTCCCTTACGGAAGTGTCAATCCGCACTTTGCTTGTCGGGGGCGGGGCGTTTGGAGGGCCGGTCTGGGATCGTGTTCGGCCACCAGACGATGAAGTACTCTCCCACTTGCCAGACCGGGACTTCGCGCTTCTGTTCCCTGCGCCGCAATTCATGGCTCTTCTTGAACTTCAAGGTGCCGCCTGGAAGCCTGATTTTGATCGTCATTGGTCTCGGCGCAAAATGGTTTGTCCGCAATTCCGAACGCCAGCGCTCGGAGGGTCGGTCAGCGAAGGTTTCTATGGTGTTCTGAAAGTGTCGTGCGGTGGGAAAATCTTGTCGATTTGTAGCTTCAGTTCGTGCAGCGAACAAGCCGCTTTGTAATAGGATAAAGGACCAGTTTCCCGGTTTTCGGGAAGGTCGTTTCCGCTCAAACCGGGTTCTGCGAAGCGTTGGCACGGATATGCTTCAGGTTGAACCGGAGCTTGCGACAATGATGGACGCGGAATGTCAGACACCTCGGGTCAGAGTTGCTCTGGAAGCACCGATCCGGCGGCTTGCGGATGATGTGGAAAGCCCACGGCGGGGCGAGTGCGGACGGCTGTGTTCCTTGTGCCCCTTGCAAGCGGTGGGCTGTTCGAAAGCCTCTGTCGATTTGCAAGCTTTCGGGCAGCTTCCGCGTTGAGCAGGGACAGGAAAGGCGGCGCTCCGAAGTGCGCCGCCTTCAATCGTGACTGCCTTATGAAATCAGGCGGCAAGCCAAGCCTTGGTGAAGTCCTGCTCATAGGCCTGATGCATCTGATAGCCCATGAGGCCGGGTTTCATATGGCAAAACAGCTTTCGCCAGTAGGGCTGGATGATGATGCCGGAGTCCTGCAGCATCACCTGCAGTTCCTTCATCAGCACGCGACGCTGGTCGGCGTCCGCGATGGCATTGGCTTTCTGCACCTTGGCATCAAACTCCGGATCGGCGAACCCTGTCTCGTTCCACGCCGAGCCGCTCTGGTAGGCGAGCGCATAAGTCTGGATGCCAAGCGGGCGTGCATTCCAGTTGGTCGTCGCAAACGGGTATTTCGTCCAGTCGTTCCAGAATGCCGACTCGGGAATGACCGTGCGCTTCACCTTGAAGCCGGCATCGCGCATCTGCTGGGCGACGACATCCGAGCTTTCCTTTCGGTAGTCGGCCTCCACCGAGATCAGGTCGAACTCGAAGTCGAGATGGCCGGCTTCCTCGAGCAATGCCCTGGCCCGGGCGGGATCACGCTTGATGGGCGGCAAGTCGGCATGCTCTGGGTGCATGGGCCCGACATGGTCGTTCTGCGCGACGATACCCATGCCGTTGGCGCCGAGCTGCAGGACCGCCTCATTGTCCACCGCCAGCTGGATGGCATTGCGCACGCGCTTGTCGTCATAGGGCTTGGCATTGACATTGCAGCGCGAGACTACGGTCGCGGCGGTGACGATCTCCGACTTCTTCAGTCCCAATTTGTCGAGCATGCCGACATCGTAGGACTGGGTCTGGCCGTTGAGGTCGATCTCCCCGGATTCGAAGGCGGAGACGGTGGCCGCCGAATCCGTGCCGTAGTCTATCCAGTCGATACCGTCGAGGAACACATCGCCACCCCACCAGGAACCGTCAGGCCGCTTCCGCACCGAGGCAGCGACGCCGACATCGAGCTTCTTGAGCTCGAACGGCCCTGTGCTGATCGGGTTGGCCGACAAGGCCGCTTCCTTCGGGTTGAACGCGTGGTGAACGATCAGCGCGGGATAGTCGGTCATCGCCGGGATGATGGAGATGTCGGGCCGCGACAGCTTCAGCACGACGGTGTGGTCGTCGCGTATCGCGATCGCGCCCGCGCGCGCCATTTTCGTCTCGGTGTCGATCAGCGAGGTCATGCGCCCGGCCATCGAATTGCCGGGCGCCTCCTTTTCGCACCAGCGCGTGATGTTGAAGGCGACGTCCTTTGCCGTGAGATCGTCGCCGTTCGACCATTTCACGCCCGGCCGCACCTTGAGCACATATTCGGTGGCGTCGTCATTGATCTGCCAGCTTTCGAGCAGCATCGGCTGGAAAGTGAAATCGGGCTTCCAGCGCACCAGCGGCTCAAGGAACTGCATGGCTATGTTACCCATCTGCGAAACCTTGAAGATGCGAGGGTCCTCAAGCTCCAGAACCTGCATGGCGACGCGCACGATGCCGCCTTTTTTAGGCTGGGTTGCTTCTTCGGCAAAGGCAGGAACCGGCTGGCCGATCAGTCCGTAGGCGACGGCCGTGCTGGCGCCGAGGGCGCTGGCGAGCGCCAGGAATTCGCGGCGGTCGAGCGCGCCGTTCTTCGCGCTTCGCGCCAGGGCGTCGATCGCGGGATGAAGAGGCCTGGATGTCATGTCGTTTCTCCCTTTGTTGATTTTACGTCCAAATTCGGTGGAATGCCCTTGCCGCATCGTCGCTCAGCGCTGTCTTCTGTCGAAAGTCGCAAGCGGCGGAGCAGGTTTGACGGCGAGGGGGAGCCAAGATGAATCTTCTGACGGCGATGCGGGTATTCGACCGGGTCTGTTTGCTGGGCAGCCTGTCCGCCGCGGCGCGCGATCTCAACATGTCGACGACGGCGGTCAGCCGGATGATTAAGGAGCTCGAGGATGATCTCGGCGTTAGGCTGATCAACCGCACTACCCGCCGCCTCAGCCTTACCGAGGCGGGGCGCGACTATGCCCCTCGGGCCCGCGGCGTGCTGGACGATATTTCCGAACTGCAGGACTCGACGCGCGGCCTGCACAAGGAGACGCGCGGCCTGATCCGCGTTGTTCCAACGTGCTCGGCCACACGCGCATCACCAAGCTGGTGCCGAAATTCCTCGACGAGAACCCGCTGACAACCATCGAATTCGACCTCACGGCACGCTACGTCGTCTGCATCGTCGAGGAGGGTTATGACGTCGCCATCCGCTTTGGTGGTCAGGCGGACTCGGCGCTGATCGCGCGACGGCTCGGCGAAGTGCGCAACTACGTCTGCGCCACGCCCGAATACTGGGACCGCCATGGCCGGCCTGCCCATCCGGATGATCTGGCTGACCATTCCTGCGTGCTGAGCAATTTCGCCAAGCGTCTCGGCACCTGGCCGTTCGTGGGCCCGGATGGTGCTGCGTTCGATACCGCCGTGGGCGGGCGCATCTCGACCAACAGCGTCGAGGCCGCCTATCAGATGACGATCGCCGGCTTTGGCATCGGAAATCTGCCGAGCCTGCTGGTTGACGCCGCGATAGGCGATGGCCGGCTGGAAGTGCAACTCGACGAGTTCCGCCCAGACTCCAGTCCGATTTACGCGCTTTATCCGCATCGCACCTACATCGCCGCCAAGGTGCGCGCTTTCGTCGATTTCCTGGTCCGCGAACTGTCGGCGGACTTCACCGCCTGAGAGCCTACCCTGCTGGCCAACACCAGGAGGGGCCCGGCGCGAACGCCAGGCCCCTCGTGCCCCCACCGGCAGTTTTGACGGCGTCATTTCCACCAGGCGGTGGTGTCGTACATCGGTCCCGGCTCCTCGAAGAGCTTCTCGTATTTGCAAAGCGTTGGGGTCTCTCCGAGCGGTACTGAGACACCGTCCCGGAACGCCCATTCGCCGCGTTGCGTCGAGTCGGCCCGCACATAGCTGGACAGGGCGAAGGCGCGGTCGTGCCGAGATTTGTTGGGTGAGGAGCCGTGCACCGTGAGCAGCCCCCACAGGGCAAGGTCACCGGGCTCCAGCACGAGCGGAACGATGGTCGCCGGGTCGATGCCCACCTTGCGCAACTCTTCCTCGGCCGTCAGCCCTTTCATTAACTCGCCGGTTCCCTCGTCTGAAAGGCCGAGATAACCAAGCTTGTGGCTGCCGGGCACGACCTGAAGGCAGCCATTGTCGAGCGTTGCCCTGTCGACGGCGAGGCCCGTGGTCACCGTTGCGTCAGCAACATTGTCGAACGCGGCCTGGTTGCGGAAGCGCAGATCCTGATGGAAGCGATAGCCCGTGACATTGGCGCCCGGCGGCTTCCAGTGCAGCTGCTGCGCAATCTGCCGGATGTCGCGGCCGATCAGCCCCTCCAGCAGCTTGAGATAGTCGGGACTGCGCCGGAATTCTTCAAAATAGCTGCTGATCCACGAAAACCAGTAGGCCTGCAGCACGTAGCGTTGGTCGAAATCCGATTCAGGTAGGATCTGGAAACTGAGATTGCCGTGCCGGTAGGTGGCGTGATGCTTCAGGCCCTCGGCATAGACGGTATCGGTTTCCTTCTTGAGCCGGATCATCTCGTGGCCGTCGACGAATTGTCGAACGACCGCGTATCCCTCTTCGCGGTACTGCTCAACCGCATCGCGTACCTGCTTGTCCGTCAGCATGCCTATGAACCTCTGTCTTTGATCTGATGCGATCGTAACGAAGGTCTCGCTGCCGATAAGTCGCGAATTCCGGCATCGACTTTCCCGATTATCGGAAAGATGCCGAAAAGTATGGCTAATTTGACTGGCAAATATTGGTGGGAACGCCAGGATTCGAACCTGGGAATGGCAGCACCAAACGGATGCCTTACCAATTGGCGACGCCCAAGAGACGACGCGAGAAGCGAGCTGATCCGCCGGCCTTTCGAGTTTCGACTATGGCTGATCGATTGAGCTCGATCGGATCACGGTTTGGGCACGGAGGGCCTTATTGCGTCATTGGAACCGGGTTGCGCGACATGCCGGCCGTCTAAAAATAGGTTCTCGGCTCGACAAGGTTCTTCTGTTGACGAAGATAGAAACAATAGAAGCCGAATGCGGCAGCGAACCACATGAAGGCCTCGCCCATAGCCAGCCGGTTGTTCGAATTGCTGAGGATGGTGATGGCGAAGAGAACCAGCGTTGAAATGTAGCAGGGCCATGCGGCCGGAGCGATCAGCTTGGCCCGCGTGGCCAGCAGGACTTGCCTGGACGACCAGGTATAGAGAAATGCAAAGAACGCGAGCCCAACCACGCCATAGCGTACAGCTATTTCCAGTGGACTTGCCCCGAAAAAGTGGAGAGTTTCCTTCTGATGAAAGGCGACCTCGATGACGAAACAGAGACAGTTTACGGATGCGTTCAAGGCGGAGGCGGTTGGCCTTGTGCGAACGAGCGGTCGGACGAAGCGGCAGATCGCGGAGGATCTTGGTGTTGGTTTCTCGACGCTGACGCGATGGATGGGTCGGCAGCTGGATCGTGAGATGGGCGATCCTGGGCGTCCGCCTGATGCTGATGTCGCCGCTGAATTGAAACGGCTGCGGCGGGAGAATGAAATCCTTCGGCAGGAGCGGGATATCTTGAAACGGGCGACGGCTTTTTTCGTCAAGGAGGGAAGTCGGTGAGGTTCGCGCTCATCGACCAGGCGAAGAAGGATTTCCCTGTGGACCGTTTGTGCGCGACGCTGGGTGTCAGCCCGAGCGGCTACTTTGCCTGGGGGCGCCGGCCGGCGTGCCGCCGGCAGCGCGACGACATGATAATGCTGGCGCATGTGCGATCGTCGTTCGCGCTGTCGAACGGAACCTATGGTAGCCCGCGCATGACGCGGGAACTGCAAGACAATGGCTTTGCCATTGGCCGGCGACGAACGGCGCGTCTGATGCGGGAGAATGGCCTCCAGGCAAGACAGAAGCGGCGGTTCAAGCGCACGACGGACAGCGAACACGCCTTTCCGGTTGCCCCCAATGTCATCGACCAGGATTTTGCCGCCACTGGTCCCAACCAGAAATGGGGTGCCGACATCTCCTACATCTGGACGCGGGAGGGCTGGTTGTACCTTGCTGTCGTCATCGATCTGTTTGCCCGCAAGGTCGTTGGCTGGGCTGCTGGCAACCGGCTACACCGCAGCCTGGCTCTGGCAGCGCTCAACAAGGCGTTCGTCATGCGGCAGCCGGAACCCGGCCTCATTCACCACTCCGACCGCGGCAGCCAATATTGTTCTATCGACTACCAAGCCGAATTGCGTGCCGCCGGCGTCATCATCTCAATGTCAGGCAAGGGCAATTGCTTTGATAACGCCATGGTCGAAACATTCTTCAAGACGCTGAAAACTGAACTGATCTGGCGCACCTCTTTCCTTACCCGCGCCGATGCCCAAGCCGCCATTGCCCGATATATCGACGGCTTCTACAATCCCATCCGGCGGCATTCCGCGCTCGACTACATCAGCCCGATGCAGTTCGAGCGAAACGCCGCCGAATGAGCAACCCGCTCTCCACTTTACCGAAGCAAGTCCACAGATAGCCATTGTGGAAGACGTTGTAGATGTCGGGATGATATGTCCTGTTCTCCCATTCGGTGAGCCAGCTGGAACTGGCTCCGAAGATCGGATGGCGTTTCCAGACCTCGATCGCATTGGCCCACAGCATCAGCCGTTCCTTGGCCTGGATCGGAACGGCATCGCTGGCGATGGCGTGGTCGAAGGCCGGTAGGACGCCATGGCTCAAAACATCCGAAACCAGGGTCTTGACGAAGATTACTGTGTCGCCTGCTGTTGACCAGAAGATGTCGAATGTGGCGGCAATGCAGGCTGCCACGACCGCCAGCACGCCGCCCCCGACCATCAACTCGCGGCGATGGCCTCTCGCCAGGGTCATGACCGCCAACAAGAGCAGGACGAGCGCGAGCGCAAGCCAGACGCCCTTTGACCGCAGCACAATGATGTTGGTGAGAGCAAACAGGAGGACGGCTGCCGCCAGCGCCCAGTGCAGGCTTCTGGTTGTGTTGTTCAGGTCCGTTCGTTGGGCCGTGTATGCCATGAACTGCAGGGTACAAAGGAAGATGAAACCAGCCGCTACCGACGCGTGGATGGGGTTGTTGAAAAGCCATGGATCCGGCCTGATGCCATGAAGTATGTCAAAATAGCTGGTGTCCGCCGCCAGGAAGACAAGACTGAGGATCATGAACCAGAGGACGAGCTGCGCGGGCCGCCTGACAAACAGCAAGAAGGCGAAGCCGGTCGTCGCATAAAACAGCGGAAACAGGTAGATGCCTTCGGCACTGCCCAACTGGCCGGTGCCGATATAGACGATCGCCAGCCGGATGAAGACATATAGCGACCACCCCAGGCACAGATAACCGACGCCTCCGATCAGCGGTTTGCTGTAGGTCCACAGATCGAGCCTGAACCAGCGGATGAGTGCGACCGTGGTCAGCGCCATCCCCGCATAGCGATAAGTATGAGCCTCGTGCCAGACCGCGGAAACCAAAGCGAGAATGGCGAAGGCGGCAACCAGCAGAAGCGGCGTGTTGCGCGGCGCTTCATCTCTGGCGTAGTCAGGGGTTTCACGCGGCAAGGGAGGTCGTAGCAGGACATGATGCAGGCGGCGCAGATGGTCTGCGGCCTGCAACGCCCCGGCGCTCCACCGGCCCGGCCAGGAAAGTCGCGCGAATTTATAGCTGCCCGAGGGGCCGACTATGCCCGAGGTTTCGCTGCCGGCAGCGAAGGCGAGTACATTTTGGCGGATCGAATAGATTTTCAGGCCGGTGTCCCAAAATCGTTCGAGTGCGACGTCCCACGGCATTTTCATCACCGCGAGCGCCGACAACAGCCCTTGCGCTCCTACCCGTGTCACCAGATAGGCTGCGGCAGAGCCCTGCGGGCCATGCAGTGCGCGGCCGATCTCGTCGCCTTCCGTCGTCTCGACGGCGCGCAGGAACAAGCTCGTGCGATGGTTGGTCAGCTTGATGACGTCGAAATCTGGTACCGCGGCGATGATGGCCTCGATGCGCCGTGTGGTGTTTTCGTCGAACAGGACGTCGTCCTCGACAATCAGGCCATGGGCGCTGCCATCGGCCAGGAACGTTTCCAGCGCTTTGATATGGCTGCGGTAACAGGCATATTCGCCGGGCAGAATGTCACGCCCGCTTAGCCTGCGCGCGGCTGGAAGATCGATATCCGCCCAGCTGTCTTTTGCGAGAGCGCGACCGTCGATGGCCGCAATGCGCTGCAAGGTCAGGCCGGCCGCTTCGGCGCTGGCGAGCAATTCACTCCAGCGATCGGTCTCGCGATCGAGGTTGATGGCGAAGATAGGAAGGTTCATTGAAATTCCATCCTGGACCGCCACCCTGCAGCAGAACTAATAGCCAATCGCACTCATGGGAAGATCGCAAAAGTATTCTTGGGGCCCCATGTGTCCGGAACGGACCAATTTGGGATGGCTGGGGCGCCAGGATTCGAACCTGGGAATGTCGGTACCAAAAACCGATGCCTTACCACTTGGCGACGCCCCAGCAGCTGACGTCAGTCGACTGCGCGCGGCCTTATATGACGAGCCGATCGAAAGCTCAATCCTGGATATTGCGACTATTCGGCCCGATTCACTGGGTGCGGCGGGACGGTCGCAGGCGCGCGGATAATAGGTCTTTCCTGCCTACTCTCCCCAGACAGCCAGTTCATTTCCAGCCGGATCGACGAAGTGAAACCGTCTGCTGCCGGGAAACGGGAAGATCGGTCTGACGATGGCGCCGCCGGCATTTGCGACGGCGTCCAGCGTGTCTTCCAGATCCTGGGAATAAAGCACTGGCAGCGGTTTTGCCGGGGCTTCGTCGCTGTCGGCCTGGAAGCTGCCGTCAAGACCTTCCGAGAATGCGGAGTAGGTCGGCCCATAGTCCGTGAACGACCATGCAAAGGCCGCGCTGTAGAAAGCCTTCAACCTGTCCAATGTCCCGCCGGTCGCCGGCATTTCCAGATAGTCGAGTTTTCCGCTGAGTTTCATGAGGCGCCTTTTGTTCCCTTTATGTTCTATTCTCGGCGCGTCGAAGTGGCAAGTCTTTTTGACGCGGCTTCCTTAATCGATTGTAGCGGCCTGGCGGATGTGACTACGCCTTGCCTTTCGCACTGCAGCATCATATCGCTCCGAAGTCGGACCCGGCGGAACCATTCGTTTCGTCAATCTTTCCAATCTCCTGCAACCGGAGAGCAGAGCATGACCAAGTGGGTTTACACCTTTGGCGATGGCGCGGCGGAAGGCCGTGCCGGCGACAAGAATCTGTTGGGTGGCAAGGGCGCCAATCTGGCTGAAATGTGCAGCCTAGGCCTGCCGGTACCGCCGGGTTTCACCCTCACCACCGAAGTCTGCAACGCCTATTATGCCAATGGCAGCACCTATCCGGCAGGATTGGAAGCAGATGTCGCTGTTGCGCTCGATCACATCGGCCGCTTGACCGGCCGCCGTTTCGGCGATCCGTCGAAACTGCTTCTGGTGTCGGTGCGTTCAGGCGCCCGCGCCTCGATGCCCGGCATGATGGACACGGTGCTCAATCTAGGCCTCAACGACGAGACGGTAGAGGCGCTGGCCGCCGATTCCGGCGATGCGCGTTTTGCCTATGACAGCTATCGTCGCTTCATCCAGATGTATTCCGATGTCGTCATGGGCCTCGACCATGAGGTCTTCGAGGAAATCCTGGAGGATCAGAAGGGCGGCCTCGGTCATGAACTCGATACCGAACTGACGGCCACCGAATGGCAGGGTGTCATCGCGCTTTACAAGGCCAAGGTCGAGGAAGAACTCGGCAAGCCGTTTCCGCAGGATCCGCATGAACAGCTCTGGGGCGCGATATCAGCCGTGTTTTCGAGCTGGATGAACAATCGCGCAATCACTTACCGCCGCCTGCACGACATTCCTGAAAGCTGGGGCACGGCGGTCAACGTCCAGGCCATGGTCTTCGGCAATATGGGTGATACCTCTGCAACCGGCGTCGCCTTCACCCGCAACCCGTCGACCGGCGAAAAGATGCTCTATGGCGAGTTCCTGGTCAACGCGCAGGGCGAGGATGTCGTCGCGGGCATTCGCACGCCGCAGAACATCACCGAAGCCGCGCGCATTGCCGCCGGGTCCGACAAGCCGTCGCTGCAGAAGCTGATGCCGGATGCCTTCCAGTCTTTCGTGACCATTTCCGATCGGCTGGAACAGCATTACCGTGACATGCAGGATCTCGAATTCACCATCGAGCGCGGCAAATTGTGGATGTTGCAGACGCGCTCGGGCAAGCGCACCGCCAAGGCCGCGCTGAAGATCGCCGTCGAAATGGCCAGGGACGGTCTGATCTCGAAAGAAGAGGCCGTTGCTCGCATCGATCCGGCCTCGCTTGACCAGTTGCTGCACCCGACCATCGATCCGAAGGCCGCGCGCGATGTGATCGGCATCGGCCTGCCGGCTTCGCCAGGTGCTGCCACCGGAGAGATCGTCTTTTCCTCTGGCGATGCCGAGGATCTGAAGACGCTGGGACGCAAGGCAATCCTGGTGCGCATCGAAACCAGTCCCGAGGACATTCACGGCATGCACGCCTCGGAAGGCATCCTGACCACGCGTGGCGGCATGACCAGCCACGCCGCGGTGGTGGCGCGCGGCATGGGCAAGCCTTGCGTGTCGGGCGCTGGCTCGCTGCGTGTCGACTACAAGGCCGGAACGCTGTTGGCGATGGGGTCGACCTTCCGCAAGGGCGACATCATCACCATTGACGGCAGCAACGGCCAGGTGTTGAAGGGCGCCGTGTCGATGCTGCAACCGGAGCTTTCCGGCGATTTCGCCGCCATCATGGAATGGGCGGACGCGGTGCGCCGCATGAAAGTGCGCACCAACGCCGAGACGCCGCTCGACGCGCGCATGGCGCGGTCCTTCGGCGCTGAAGGCATCGGGCTTTGCCGCACCGAGCACATGTTCTTCGACGGCGAGCGTATTGTTGCCATGCGCGAGATGATCCTGGCTGACACGGAGAAAGAGCGGCGCACGGCACTTGCCAAGCTTCTGCCCATGCAGCGCTCGGATTTCCTTGAACTGTTCGAGATCATGGCCGGCCTGCCGGTGACGATCCGTCTGCTCGACCCGCCGCTGCACGAATTCCTGCCCAAGACCGAGGCGGAAGTGGCCGAAGTCGCTGCCGCCATGAATGTGTCCCCGGACAAGCTCAGGCAACGCACCGAAGCCCTGCACGAATTCAACCCGATGCTCGGTCATCGCGGCTGCCGGTTGGCCGTTTCCTATCCAGAAATTGCCGAGATGCAGGCGCGCGCCATCTTCGAGGCTGCCGTCGAAGCCGGCAAGAAGGCCGGTGCGCTGGTGGTTCCCGAAATCATGGTGCCGCTGGTCGGTCTCGTAAAAGAACTCGACTACGTCAAGGCGCGCATCGATGCCGTGGCCAAGAGCGTGATGGAGGAGACCGGCGTCAAGATCGACTATCTGACCGGCACGATGATCGAACTGCCGCGTGCGGCGATCCGCGCCCATGTCATCGCCGAGTCGGCCGAATTCTTCTCGTTCGGCACCAACGATCTCACCCAGACCACATTCGGCATCTCGCGTGACGATGCGGCCTCGTTCCTCGAAACCTACCGCCAGAAGGGCATCATAGAGCAGGATCCGTTCGTGTCGCTCGATATCGAAGGCGTCGGCGAACTGGTGCGCATGGCGGCGCAAAAGGGCAGGGCGACGCGGCCCGACATCAAGCTCGGTATTTGCGGCGAACATGGCGGTGACCCGGCCTCGATCCATTTCTGCGAGGAGGTTGGCCTCGACTACGTGTCTTGCTCGCCCTACCGCGTGCCGATCGCCAGACTGGCCGCCGCGCAAGCGGCGGTGCGGGCCGCGAAGCTTGGCCATAGGTAGATCCATGGGGCGGGCTTACCGTTTCGCAAATTAGCCGCCGTCTGGCATCTGGATGTCGGGTCCGTGGTCAGTGCGGTGCGTGAAGTCCTTTCGGGTACTGACGTGAAAGCTGCCTTCTGACGCCACGCTTGCAATGGCCGACGTTGCGGTCAAATTGTCGCGACGTTGGTTTTTGGGTATGCATCATCCTGATTTCCGCCTTGATGCGGGCGGTGGGGTCGGTGAGTTATCTACCCGTCTGGAAAACCAAACCATGTGCCTGTTCCAAAAATATCTTTGCGCTATCGCCATCTCGATTTCGGCGGTCTCTGCAGGCCATGCCGCCCCGCTGGTCGAGCCGACATTGCATATCAAGCCGGAAACCGGCGGCAGCGGCCGCGTCGCGCTGACGCTTGATGCCTGCGGCGGACAGACCGACAATCGGATCCTCTCGGCTCTCGTCGAAAACAAGATTCCAGCCACCATTTTTGTCACCGGCATCTGGCTGAAGCGCAACGCTGCCGCCGTCGAGATCATGCGAGCGCATCCGGACCTGTTCGAATTGGAAAACCACGGCGGCCATCATGTCCCGGCTGTCGACACGCCGCAAAAGATCTACGGCATCCGCACCGCCGGCAGCCCCGAGGCGGTTCTGGCCGAGGTTGAGTCGGGCGCTGCCGCATTGGCCAAGACGGGTGAGCCGGCACCGAAATGGTTTCGTGGCGCGACCGCCGAATACAGCCCATCGGCCATCGCCATGATCCGTAAGCTTGGCTTTAAGATCGCAGGGTTCTCGATCAACGGCGACGGTGGTTCCTTGCTGGGCGCCAAGGAGACTGCCAGACGCATCGCCGCCGCCAAGGATGGTGACGTCATCATCTCGCACATCAACCAGCCGACTCACGCGGCCGGCGAAGGCGTGGTCCAAGGCCTTCTGGCACTCAAGGCCAAGGGGCTGACTTTCGTGCGGCTGGATGATGCCGATGGCATCGGCAGCCACGGCACCACCGACTGATCGTCGTCCCAGGCAGCTTTCGCGCCAGTTCAGTCCTTGCTTGCTTCAATCGAGACCTTGTTCGCGTAGAACGCGCCATGGTCGCGGATTTCCGCCATCTCGTCGAAAGGCTGCTCGTAGGCCCACATCGCGTCCTTGCCGTCACTGGCTGGCAGCACGCTCCAGTAGCTGGCATCGCCCTTGTAGGGGCAATGGCTCGACAGTTCCGTCTTGCGCAGCTGTTCGAAATTGATGTCGCCGAAAGGAATGTAGAAGGCCGCGGGATAGGGGGCCTCCGTCAGCACTTTGGCATTCCTGGATGAGGCAACGATCGTGTCGCCGGCGCGCACGGTAACGGTTCCGTGGTAAGGTTCGACTGTAATCACCTTGCCCGGATTGCGTTGAAAGCCGGGGGCGGGGTTTGCAAGCTTATCCATGCGGGTTCTCCTTTGCCTCGGTCGAGGGGGCGAACCTCTAAAGTGTGTCGGGCAATCCTGTTCCGCAAGGCTGATACCTGCCTCGCTTGTTGAGCCAGGCGGTTGAGAGCGAGCCGGTAGGGATCAGGCCGCCGCCTTGAATGCGTCCATCAGTCCGGCATAGGCCGCGGCGATCCCTGCAACCGGGTTCGTGCTTTTCGATGCGGTTTCGACCTTGAGGGCGCCGCCACCCGTCGGCAGGGTCAGGAGCAGGAACTGGCGATTGCCGCCATCGCCCACGGAGGCCGCGGCGACGTGCTGACCCTCGCCCTGGTTTTGAACGCACATCTTGAAGAGCAAGGTACCACCGACAGCCTCAAGAGCGCCGCCGACGACTTCAACAAATTCGTCTTCTGAAACAGTTTTCGGGTCCGGCACCAGATCGGCCAGGCTTTCGGCAAGCGAATTTTCGAGAATCTCGTCGTCGAGCTGCGCGTCCATGCGAACCTCTGTCTGTCGCCAATCGCACCCCGCCCCGTTAACGAACCTTAACGCCGACGATGGCCGGATTATGGCGGTTTTTCAGGTCATTTCGATCAAAGCACCGCTTCAACCGGGTCGTGGCTGGACAATCGCTCGGTTCGTTCCACAATGGAGCGAAAGCATCGCGCATCGCGCATGGCGTAGGGGAGGAACGGAATGCTCGGACTGATGCAGGAATGGCCGCTGCTTTGCCACAAGCTGATCGACAACGCGGCCCGGCAACACGGCGACCGCGAAATAGTTTCGCGTTCGATCGAGGGCCCGGTTGTCCGCACCAGCTACGCCAAAATCCATGGTCGTGCCCTGAAGGTTGCCCAGCGGCTTGAGCGCGACGGATATGGGCCCGGGGACCGCATCGCGACGTTGGCCTGGAATACCGCGCGCCACATCGAGGCCTGGTACGGCATCATGGGTGTCGGCGCGATCTACCATACGCTCAATCCGCGCCTCTTTCCCGAGCAGATCACCTGGATCATGAACGACGCCGAGGACAAGGCTGTCTTCGTCGACCTGACATTCATGCCGCTGCTGGAGAAGATCGCCGGTGCCGTCCGGTCGTTGAAGCAGGTGATCGTGCTGACGGACAAGGCACATATGCCGCAAACAGCGCTGCCGAATGTCGTTGCCTACGAGGAATGGCTGGCGGAGGCCGATGGCGACTTCACCTGGAAGACGTTCGACGAAAACACCGCCGCCGGCATGTGCTACACATCAGGCACGACCGGAGACCCGAAGGGCGTCCTCTACAGCCATCGTTCCAACGTGCTTCACGCCATGATCGCCGCCATGCCCGACGCGATGGGAATCTCGTCGCGCGATACCATCCTGGCGGTTGTCCCCATGTTCCATGCCAATGCCTGGGGCCTTGGCCAGAGCGCGCCGATGATCGGCGCCAAGCTGGTCATGCCTGGCTGCAAGATGGATGGCGCTTCGATCTACGAGCTGCTCGATACCGAGAAGGTGACATTCAGTGCCGCCGTCCCGACCGTATGGATGATGCTGCTTCAATATCTGGAGGAGACCGGCAAGAAGCTTCCCCATCTGAACAAGGTCGTGATTGGCGGCTCGTCCTGCCCGCGCGCGATCATGCAGAAATTCCAGGACAATTACGACGTCCAGGTCATTCATGCCTGGGGCATGACCGAAATGTCTCCGCTGGGCACGCTTTGCACGTTGAAGCCGGAGTATGCCGGCCTCCAGGGCGAGGCCCGGCTTGATGTCCAGCAGAAGCAAGGTTATCCGCCCTTCGGCGTCGAGATGAAGGTGACCGATGACGACGACAATGCGCAGCCTTGGGACGGCAAGACATTCGGACGCCTCAAGGTGCGCGGACCGGCCGTTGCCCGTGCTTATTATGGCGG
The DNA here is from genome assembly GCF_020616515.1 of Mesorhizobium sp. PAMC28654. Lineage (GTDB taxonomy): Bacteria > Pseudomonadota > Alphaproteobacteria > Rhizobiales > Rhizobiaceae > Mesorhizobium. The sequence continues at coordinate 2,105,178 of NZ_CP085135.1, read as the reverse complement.
CGCGGGTTCCGAACAGTTCGACAAAGAGGGCTGGTTCGATACGGGAGACGTCGCGCATATCGACGCCGGCGGTTATATGCAGATCACCGATCGCGCAAAGGACGTCATCAAGTCGGGTGGCGAGTGGATTTCGACCATTGACCTGGAGAATCTCGCCGTCGGCCATCCGGATGTGGCCGAAGCGGCCGCCATCGGCGTTGCCCACTCGAAATGGGGCGAGCGGCCCTTGCTCGTCATCGTCCGCAAGCCGGGCAAGGACCCGACCAAGACGGATATTCTCGAATTCATGGACGGCAAGGTGGCCAGATGGTGGATGCCCGATGATATCGCTTTTGTCGGCGAGATCCCCCACACCGCCGCGGGCAAGATCCAGAAGACAACGTTGCGCCAGCAATTCAGGGACTACCGCTTGCCGACGGATTGAGCACGATGTTGCACCTTCACCTCAAACCGAAGCGAAAAGGCATGGGGAGGGGCAGAACCGCTTCAACCCGAGCGCTCTTTGCTCTAAGCCTCCGTACGGGTTGGGGCAGTGCAGAAAATAATGGCTAGTATTCGTGAACGGCAAACGTCGAAGGCTGCCGGCTGGTCGCGGCGAACCGGGGCCTTTTCGGTGGTTCTGCTGCTGACCGTCTTCATAGGCCATCGATATGACGTCGTCGAAACGCCGGCTTTCCTGTGGGTGCTCGGCATTGTCGCCCTGCTTGCGGCCCTTGCGCTGCTGTTTGCCGGACTGGCCTTTTCCAGGCTGTGGCATTTCGGCGACCGTGGTGGCCGCGATCTGACTGTCGGCACGCTGCTGGCGGTTCTGGTGCTCGTTCCCTTTGGCGTTGCCGCCTATTGGGCGGCAATCTATCCGCCGCTCCGGGACATCTCGACGGATTTCGACGATCTTCCCGTGCTCGACGTTTCCGCGCGGACCAAGGATATGAATGAACTTTCGCCGGCGACTCCAGGCGAGCAGCGATTGCAAACCGAAAGCTACCCGCTTGTCACCGGGCGCAGCTACAATCTGCCTTTCGATCGCATCGTGGATGCCGCCGAGACAGTGGTCGACAGGCACGATTGGCAACTCACCGCACCTTATCCCGACGCAACCGGGCAAAGCCAGGTGACGATCAACGCCATGGCAAGGAGTTTCGTGATTGATCTGCCTGTCGATGTGGCCATCCGGATAACCGACGACGGTGATACGGTTACCGTCGATATGCGGTCGGCCTCACGCTACGGTCGGTACGATCTTGGCGACAACGCGGCCCGCATCGTGGGATTCCTGGCGGAACTGGACCAGGAAGTCGCGGGCCAGGTGGGAGCAGCCCAGGCAGAGTAGATTTATGCGGCAGGCGCGAAGGTGCCATCGATTGCCGGGGCGCCGTCGGTGCTGACCAGGCCGCGCGCCACCAGGTCTTCCAGATGGGCAAGCACGGACAGCCCGGCCGCTCCGTGCAGGAGTGGATCGGTATCGCGGTAGATCGCCTTGACCATGTCCTTGATCGTGCGATCGCCGCCCCTGATCCGTTCCAGGATCGCCCGTTCGCGCATCTTTCTGTGGGTCTTCAACCCTCGCATGAAACTGCGTGGCGCCGTCACCAGTCCACCATGGCCGGGCAGCAGCAGGCGGTCGTCGCGTTCTATCAGCCGATCCAGCGAGGCCATGTAGTCGGCCATTGCGCCGTCCGGTGGCGCCACGATGCTGGTTGCCCACGCCATTACGTGATCTGCCGAAAACAGGATGCCGGTTCCTTCCAGCGCAAACGCCGCATGATTGGCGGTGTGGCCGGGGGTCAGGACCGTTCGCAGCGACCAGCCATCACCATCGACAATCCTTCCGTCGGGGAGCGCGACATCCGGAACGAAATCAGTGTCGGCGCTGGCGTCGAGCGGATTGACCTCTCCGATCAGCAAGGGTCGGGCCGGGCGGTGTGGGCCCTCGGCCAGAACAACGGCGCCTGTATGCTCTTTCAACCGGGCTGCCAGCGGGGAATGGTCGCGATGCGTATGGCTGACGAAAATGTGGCTGACCGGTCTGCCAGCGATAATCGCGAGCAATGTCCGAAAATGCGCGTCATCGTCCGGCCCCGGATCGATCACCGCCAGTGTGTCCTGCCCGACAATGTAGCTGTTAGTGCCGTGAAAGGTGAAGGGGCCGGGATTGGGCGCGGTGACACGAAGCACGCCGGGAGCCACAATTACACCTCCCCCGTAGGAGGGGTCGAAGCGGGCATCAAACTCAAGGGCCATGGCATCGTGCTCTGTTGGTGAGGCGGCAAAAGCGATTGCCGCATAACACGGAAGCCAATATAGGAAAACGCGAGGCCGCGATCATCAGGAAGCGGCAACCGGAATGGGGATGACCATGGCAATTGCAACAACGATGCGCCCGCTTGTTTCTCTGGCTCTGCCAGAAAAGGGCGCGGCGCGGCTGGCGACACAGCTTTTCCTGGCCATCGTGGGAACGCTGCTGCTGACCGTTTCGGCCAAGACGAAGGTGGTGCTCGGCCCTGTCGACATCTCGATGCAGACGCTGGCGGTCTTTCTGATCGCCGCCGCGTTCGGCCTGCGCCTTGGCGTCGCCACCCTGCTTCTCTACATGGCCGAGGGCGCCATGGGCTTCCCGGTCTTTCAGGGCACCCCGGAAAAGGGCCTCGGCATTGCCTATATGCTCGGCTCGACCGGCGGCTATCTTGCCGGCTTCGTGGTCATGGCGGCGATCGTCGGCTGGGCCGCGGATCGCGGCTGGGATCGCAATCCGGTCAAGCTTCTGGGCGTGATGCTGGTTGCCGAAGCCATCATGATGGCGATGGGCTTTGCCTGGCTGGCGCAATTGATCGGCCCTGAGAAGTCGTGGCAGTTCGGCGTTATGCCGTTCGTCGTCGGCGACCTGATCAAGGTCGCGCTGGCTGCGAGCCTGGTGCCAGCCGTCTGGTCGCTGCTGCCGAAGCGCGGCTGAATTTAGGAACATCGTTGGTATCGGCCATCGCCAGGCAATCACAGGGTTGCCTGGCGATGGCTTTTCAAGCTGCTGAAACAACTTTGAAACGAACATCGATCTGACTTGATTCTAGCCCGCGATAGATTGCGGGCGCCCGATCCATCAAATCGGGAACAGGCTTCTCCCTTGCTGCCCTGGCAAAAGGGGCTTCACCCAAGACCAAAGCGCCATGGTGCTATTTCCCGCCTGCATAAGGCGGCCGCGCTTGCCTGTGGGCTACACCGCTCGGATATGCGTCTGGCTCTGATCTGGAGTTCGCGATGAAGCATCGACTTCATGGCGCCGAATGACGCCGTCGTTGCCGCAACCCAATAGCAGGGCAGGGCTGCATGATGACACGGTGTCAGTGCGTGGCAGCCGAGCCGGCGTGACGACGCGTCGCACCAAAGGATGCGCGTCGCAAGCGCTGGGGTTTTCGAGGTCGAGAGCGCCGATGGTCAGCGCCTCGGCTGAATGGAGTAACTATAAGTATATCAAATATAAAAATGCTATAAATACGATATATACTGTCAAAATACCATGGATTGCAAAAATAAGTAGGCAATTTTGGTTTCAGAACACTTTCAAATGAAGCCAGAAAGGCCGGAACGTTATTCCATGATTTTTTGGTATGTTAGGGGATGATTGAATAGTGTCGTGTGGATTATTGTGGAGAGGCCACTTGATGGCCAATCCATACTGACGTAGTTCTGATTCCCGATTGCGTTGGAAATAACGAAGGCGATGCGTTTTGATTCGATCGAACCAGGTGGCCAGAGTGCCAAATGCATCGCGACCGTTGCCCCTCGCCTATCCAGCAACGCGTTGGTATGCTGCTGGCGTTTTCCCTGGAAAAGAAAGCATCGCTGAACAGAATCTTCAAAAACAGGGCTTTGCTTCTTTTGTGCCCCGCTATGAGAAGACCGTTCGTCACGCCCGTCGCTTGGAGACGCGCGCCGCGGCATATTTCCCGGGCTACATGTTCGTGGCCCTGGACATTGGTTTGCAGCGCTGGCGCTCGGTCAACGGCACGTTCGGCGTCCGGTCCCTGGTCATGCAGGCTGAGCGGCCATTGCCGGTCCCGCCTGGCCTCGTCGAGCGGTTCATTGCGTCGACCGGAGAAGACGGCTTGCTCGATTTCAGCGCGGGCCTCGTCGCGGGCGCGTCGGTTCGGATTCTTTCAGGCCCTTTCGCGGAGATGATCGGCCGTCTCGACCGTCTCGATTCGACCGGCCGGGCCCGGGTCCTGATCGCGATCATGAATGGCGAAATCCCGGTGGATCTGGAGTCCAGGGATCTCGTCGCACTGGCATAACCGGAGAGCGTCAGTACTCGGTGTGTGTGGTGTAAAGTGTAGAAGAATAAGCTTTCGGGTTTTCACCCGGGAGTGCGGTAGCCGTTATTTGATAAAGTAACTGCTAATACAAGTCTGGCTGAAGCGGACTTGACCGATCCAGGACATATACAAGTGTCCGGTGCCGCTCATTCAGGTGACCATGCCGCGACCGGGCGGCTGCAAATCCAAAATCGCCAAGTCTAAAGATTGACAGGGTACGACCTGACAAACCTGAACGCCTCCACCATGAACCTGCCCAACCAAAGGCATCTGCTGCTGCGGATGCGCTTCCAGTTGCTGGGCGGGCTGACGTTTGCGATCGCGCTGCCGGCGTTGATCCGGATGTCATTCGATCCGGAGGTGATCGTCTCACCCAACATGCAGATGACGATTGCCGCGGCGTTCATTGCGCATACGACAGGATACCTGGCCCACAAGCGTATCGGCAATTTCCCCGGCGTGGCGGCCACCGGCTACATCCTGCCGACCTTCGCCTTGTCCTACTGCGTGGTGTTCCTGACCATTTTCTTCTTCCGCATCGATTACAGCCGGTTTCAGGCGGCGGCCAGCTTCATCCAGTCGACACTGTGGTATTTTGGCCTGAGCCTTGCCACCCGGCGGCTTGATCCTTATCGCCTGGGCATCATTCCCGGTGGCGATGTCGACAAGCTCGAAAGCATTTCGGGCGTGAGCTGGCACTGGATCCGGTCGCCCGACGAGATTGTGCAATATGCCAGTGGCGTGGTGGCCGACCTTCGCGCCGACCTGTCGGACGAGTGGGAGCGCTACATTGCCGACCGCGCGCTGTCGGGAACGCCCGTCTACCATGTCAAGCAGATCACCGAGTCGCTCACTGAGCGCGTCGAGATCGAGCATCTCTCCGAGAACACGCTTGGGTCACTGAACCCGAACCAGGCCTACCTCAAGATAAAGCAGGCGATCGACTGGATGGCGGCGCTGTTCGTCCTTGTCGTTTTTTCGCCGGTGTTTGGATTGGTGGCGCTCGCGATCAGGCTTGAATCCCGTGGCCCGGCTTTGTTCAGCCAGGACAGGATGGGCTACAGGGGCAACGTCTGCACGGTCTACAAGTTCAGGACGATGCGGCTCGCCGCTCCCGCCGGCGACGAAAAGGAAAAGGCGATCACCAAGGCTGGTGATACGCGCATCACGCGCCTTGGGCGGCTCCTCAGAAAATCGCGGATCGACGAGTTGCCGCAGGCCATCAACATCCTGCGCGGCGAAATGAGCTGGATCGGGCCGCGCCCCGAAGCGCTCGTTCTGTCGCGGTGGTATGAGGCGGAACTGCCGTTCTACCGCTACAGGCACATCGTTCGGCCCGGCATTACCGGATGGGCGCAGGTCAACCAGGGCCACGTGGCGGCGGTTGAGGAAGTTTTGGAAAAGCTCCACTACGACTTCTACTACATCAAGAATTTCTCGCCCTGGCTCGACGTCTTGATCGTGTTTCGCACCGTCAAAACCATGTTGACCGGCTTTGGCGCGAAATAGCCGGCCGGTTTGACGTCATCACAAACATTGAGATTGCTAGCGCAAGAGACAAAATGAATCTGGATTCCAAAAAGATAGGCATCGTCGCGCCTAGCTATGTGGGATTGCCTTTGGCAATTGCCTTTGGCGCGACGACGGATGTGGTTGGTTTCGACATTAATCAGCGCAGGATAGACGCCTTGCTGCATGGTGACGATTATACTCTCGAAGCCAGCCGCGACGACATCAGTGCGGCATCGCGCCTGAAATTTACCGCCCACAAGGCCGATCTGCGAGAATGCGGTATCTTCATCGTCACGTTTCCGACGCCGATAGACAAGGCTAACCGGCCGGTCGGGCGGCTTGTGGATTGGTATCGGGCGTACTTCAAGGACGGTGCTCCCGCGTGAAGAGCCGCTCGATGTTTTCCGCCCTGCGCGAAATGTTTTCGCATATTTCGCGCAAGCGTCGCCGGCAGCTTGTCCCGGTTTTAGCGCTGATGCTCGCCGGCGCCTTGGCTGAATTGGTGTCGATCGGTGCTATCCTGCCTTTCCTGGCCTTGATCGCCAATCCACAGAAGGCGCTCGCTCTAGGCGCGATCAGTTCAGCCCTGGAAAGGGTCGGCCTCGACACGCCGACGAAGATCGTCGCGGCGGCGGCACTGGTCTTTGCACTATCGGCGGTCCTGGCCGGTGCGGTGCGGTTGCTGCTAGAGCAAAATCCGAGCGGATAGAATCGATAGGGGTTTCGTTGGGATTGGAAATCTGATTCAGCATATCTGCTGGATTCGGAGGCCGGCATGGCATGGCGAAATCCTTATCGGAAGATTTGCGGGCTCGGGTGGTCGCAGCGGTTGATGGCGGCCTGTCGCGACGGGCGGCAGCGGCGCGATTTGGCGTGGCGGCGGCAAGCTCGGTGCGTTGGGTCCGGGAATGGCGCGAGACCGGAGCCACCTGCGCAAAGCCGCAGGGCGGCGACAGGCGGTCCCACCGCGTTGAAGCGTATCGCGACATCATCCTGGCGGCGATCGAGAGGCGGGTGGACATCACGCTGGTCGAACTCGCCGAGTTGCTGCGACAGGAGCATGGCGCGTCGTTTGCGACGAGCACGATCTGGCGGTTTCTCGATCGTCACTCCATGACCTTCAAAAAAAAACGGCGCACGCCAGCGAGCAGGAGCGGCCAGACGTGGCGGCGCGACGAAACGCCTGGTTCGACGCCCAGCCCGATCTTGATCCCGAGCATCTGGTCTTCATCGACGAGACCGGAGCCTCGACAAAGATGGCTCGACTGCGGGGGCGCACGAAGCGCGGGATGCGGTGCCGATCGCCAATCCCGCATGGCCATTGGAAGACGACGACGTTCACCGGCGCCCTGCGCCTCACTGGCATGACCGCGCCAATGGTCCTGGACGGCCCGATGACTGGCGAATGGTTTGTCGCCTATGTCGAGCAGGTTCTCGTGCCGACGCTGCGGCCCGACGATGTCGTGATCCTCGACAACCTGCCGGCGCACAAAAGCGCAGCCGCCCGTGTGGCGATCGAAGCAACCGGCGCAAGGATGATGTTCCTCCCGCCCTATTCCCCCGACTTCAACCCGATCGAGAACGCCTTTTCCAAGCTGAAATCGATTCTACGCAAAGCCGCCGCACGAACCGTCGCGGAATTGTGGGATACCATCAGCGCCGCACTGCCTTGCTTCACACCAACCGAGTGCGCCAACTACTTCGCCGCAACAGGATATGAGCCGGAATGATCAGATTCTGCTCTAGCGTAGAGGGGTTGGGAACTGTATTTTTGAATGGTGGACCCCTTCAGCATTTCGTGGAAATCTTGTATAGAATATCACTGAAGAAAGCTGTTCGCGTTTTCTTTTTGAATCCGGAAGACATGGAAGTTTTTACGCTTAGGGGTCTCGTTGACGAGGAAAGCTCAGTTCTTTTGCCCGGGACGGGCGTGGACCTAATGCATTTCCGTACAGTGAATGCGCAGGAAAATCAAATTTTTCGTTTTTCATTTATTGGTAGAATATTATGGGATAAAGGAATTGCCGAATATATATCTGCGGCACGCATCGTGCGAGAGCAATACAAGAACGTGAAGTTCACACTTCACGGCTTCCTGGGAGTGGATAATAGATCGGCGATACCGAAAGAGATTGTGGCTCAATGGGAGAGTGAAGGCGTCGTGGATTATATAGGCTCCACGGATGACATCCGGGACGTGATCGCGGCTTCTGACTGCATAGTGTTGCCGTCCTATCGGGAAGGCCTGTCCCGGACGTTGCTTGAGGCGTCGGCAATGGCGAAGCCCATTATCGCATCGGACGTTCCGGGATGTCGAGATGTCGTCGAGCATGGAGTCACCGGGCTTCTTTGCCGTGCTCGCGATGCGAAGGACTTAGCAGAAAAGATGCTCGCAATGCTGCGAATGGAAAAGCGGGATCGCGACAATCTGGGTCTCAATGGGCGACGGAAGATGGAGAGGGAATTCGATGAGGCAATAGTTTTGAAAGAATATAGAAAAGTGATTGATTCCATCAATTAATAGGTACTTTGGGTGTGCGTAAAATGACGGCGATTTCCGTCAAGAGAGTAGGTATATTTACTCTGGTGACTGTTCTATTTGCTGTCGCTTTTCTCGGCATCATTGTCTCGCAGAAAGGCGCGCCGCCGCCCCCCAAGCGCCTTGCCGTCGTTCGGCCCTTCGAAGGCAAGCTCAACATCCAATCCATTGATGACCTGCGCGTCGGCGGCCGCAAGATCCTGCTCTGCGGTGCTGCCTTCACGAAACCGCAGGCGTTGCGGCAGCTGATCACGCAGGCGGCGCGGCGGGATTATCAGGGGCTCGGCGTCGCCTGCAAGCCTGTCGGCGCCGGCACGCCTTGTGACGGCAAGGTTGCGTCCAGGTTCGGTGACGCCTTTGTTGTGCAATGTCTGATGCCGGACGGTGCGGATCTGGCCGCAAGGCTCACCCAGGGCGGCATGCTGTGCGGCCAGCCAGCGCAGGCGGGCGACGCCTACAAGCCCTGCTGACGAGGCGTCGGCCCGGTTGCCCGGGGCTTCGCCGGCAGCCGCCACTCAATAGGCTCCTGAGTGCGGGATGGGGACGAGCGAGCGCCCTTGTCATCAGTGCAATACAAAATAATTCTCGCGTGCGCGACAGTATCTCTATTTAGTCAATCTAGGAGAAATAGATACCAACAGCGGCGTATACCTTACGATAAACCTGTTGTTGATTACAATCACGTTGAAAGGATATTCTGAATTGATTCTGACTGGATTGGATTCCTGTAACCAAAAATCAGAAATGGTCTATTCGGTTTGGCTAAATTGCTGTAGTTATTCGGACACACAGAGGTGAAGAATCATCTGGAATGTGCGAAGTGAGTTGGAATTAGGGTCAAAAGCTGTTACGGGCTGATTTAAGTGCCTTTGACTTGGGCGTGCCCGAGGGTACGTAGGATAAAGAGGATCCAAGACAGATGAACCTTGTTATGAAAAGCGCGCTGGCCGGATTTGTCGCTACTGTTGCATTGGGTCCGGTTTCGTCATTCGCCGAGGAGGCGGCATGCGGCTGCGCGACCGCCTACCAGGGGTCGGCAAGCGCGATCGGGTCCATCCTGCGCGTCGATGGCGACGTGATGGTGGCGCAGACGGCTGGTTATGGTCCTGCCAAGGCGGGAAGCGCCCTGGATTTCGGCAGTCGTGTCGTGGTCGGCCCCAAGGGGGTTGCATCCGTCCGTGTCGGCGGCTGCAATCTTGATGTGCCTGCGAATTCGAGCCTCGATATTTCCCGCGTCGAGAACAACATCTGTCTCAGGGTCGTGGGCTCGGAGCATACGGCTGCCATTCCGTCGAACGGTGGTGGCGGGTTTGGTCCGCCTGAAGCGATTTTCTCGGGCGCGCTTCTCACCAGTGGCGTGCTCGCGGCAACGCAGGATGATGGCAACGGCGTCAGCCGCTAAGGTATATGGTCGCGGCCACGCAGCTGTTCCGCCCTTGGTGGGGCATGGTCGCGACGATTGGATTTGATTGGGGTGAGTATTCCGGCGCCAAGCAATGTGGTTTATCTGGTTCGTTAACCATATCGCTTTAGCTTTTGATTGGCGCGATGTGGTTTGCCCTGGCGGGGCGGGGTTCTAAAAGGGGTGTACATGAAAGTTTGTCATCGGCTTGGGGTTGGCTTCGCCTTCGTGGCAGTGATTGCCGGCGCTTCTTTTTCGGCATCGGGAGGCGCATTCGCGCAGGCCGCGAAATCGTGCTCCTGCCTCGCGGCGATGCCCGTGGCCGGCAGCGCCGTCGGCAACATCACGCAGGTCAACGGCGATGTGCGGATGTCCCAGGCTGGTGGTTACGCGCCGGTGAAGGGTGAAGCGCCAGTCTATTCCGGCGCGCGCATCATGACAGGGGCGCAGGCTTCCGCGTTGCTGAGCGTTGGCGCGAATTGCGCGCTCGATGTTCCCGCGAACGCGACCGTGAAGGTTGATCCGGTGGAGGGTGGCATGTGCGTCTCGCTCAATACGCCCGAGGCCACGGTCGTGCCTGCCAGCTCGGGGCCTGATCTGGTGCCGGTGCTGCTGGGCGGTGGCGCTATCGGCGGCGCGGCGGCACTGATCCTCAGCCTGCAAGATGACGACAATTCCGTCAGCAGGTAGCCGACGTCAGCCGTCTTGTTTGATTTTGTCAAATGCGTCATTCGCCATCGCGGGTGACGCATTTGTCTTTTGCCGGGGTGGAATGGCTGCTTTGTCTCGGAGCAGCGAGAGACGCTAATGATCGATCTGCATTCCCATATCCTGCCGGGTCTCGACGACGGTTCGCCAAGTCTTGCTGAATCGCTCCAGATGGCGCGGCAGGCGGTGGCGGATGGGACGACCGAGATGGCGTGCACGCCGCATGTCACGCCGGGCATTTATGAGAACGGAACCGCGAATATCACCCGCGCCGTTCGGGCCTTGGAACAGGAGTTGCGCGATGCCGGCATACCGCTTTCGCTGTATGTTGGCGCGGATGTTCATGTGGCGCCTGATCTTCCCGAGCGATTGGCTGATGGTGCCGTGCCGACATTGAACGGCTCCCGCTATTTCCTGTTCGAGCCACCGCATCATGTTCTGCCGCCGCGCCTGGAAGATCTTGTGGCGCGGCTCATAGATTCCGGCTTCGTCCCGATTCTTACGCATCCCGAGCGCCTGACCTGGATCAAGGCCAATTACGATGTTGTTGAAAGATTGAACGCGGCAGGATGTCTTATCCAGATTACCGCCGACTCAGTTATCGGTGCTTTCGGGCGTTCGGCACTTTACTATTCGGAAAAGCTGATAGACGAAGGTAGAGTGGATATTATTGCGTCCGATACCCATGGCGCCAGGCGGCGGCGGCCCGGGCTGTCTCAGGCGGTTGTCGCTGCGGCGAAGCGATGCGGGGAAGATGAGGTCTACAGTATGGTGGTGAAGCGCCCGAGCGACATATTGGCGAACCGTCCGCTTGAGCCCATTGGCAAGGCGCATGCGAAAACTGGCGCCGTCAAAGCTGGGCGCTTCGCGGGATTGGGGCGGTTGTTCAAGGGTGGGTCGGTATGATCGGCGCTTGCTTCCCGAAGCGCGTTGTAACGGTCGCGCTCCTTGCGTTGTCCGTGTCGGCTTGCTCAAGCACCTCGTCGGCGCCGACATCAAGTTCGGTCGATGCGCTGCAACTCGCGTCAACGTCGGCGCCGCTTTCGGGTGGTGGAGCCCTGAGGGTCGTCAAGGATCTGCCCGCGCCGCAAAACACCCAGAATGGCAGCGAGCAGCCCTTGTCTCCAAACGACGTGCTCGAGGTCAACGTATTCCAAGTCGATAATCTGAACAGGACCGTCCAGGTCGATGCCAGCGGGCAGATTTCCCTTCCGCTCATCGGAACGCTGACCGCAGCGGGGAAGACCGTCCGACAGCTCGAGAAGGAAATCGAGACCGCCTATGGCGCCAAATATCTGCAGTCGCCCGACGTCACCATCTTCGTCAAGGAATCGATCGGTCAGCGCATCACCGTCGACGGCGAGGTCAACAGGGCCGGTATTTATCCGGTGTCGAGCAACGCCTCCCTGATCGATGCCGTGGCGCTTGCCGGGGGCTTCAACAACGTCGGCGATGCGGCGAAGGTCTTCGTCTACCGCAATATCGGTCAAAACACGCTGGTCGCGAATTACAATGTCGAGGAAATTCGTGCCGGCAAGAGCCGCAATCCGCGGATCTATGGCGGCGACAAGGTGGTCGTGTTTGCCTCGAAATCGAAGATCGCCGTGAACAACCTCAAGGATGCCCTTGGCCTTGCCTCAAGTGCGGCTCGACTTGCAGTGATCCCATAACAAAGATCATGGCCTCGCCAGAATTCAGACGAATCTAGGATCACCCCGCGCAATGCTCGATCGCAACAGTCAGCATCAAATCGCAGGTCCCGGACACGGTCAGGCTGTGTCCGCGGATCTCTATTATGATGGCGCGCAGAACTATAGCCCGTATGGCCGCGACCATTCCGATCAGGACCAGGGGTTCAATCCGCTCAGGCTGCTTTTCTACGTTGTTCAGTATCGATGGCTGATTGTCATGATGGCCGCAGCCGGGCTCGTGGCCGGTGTCGTCGTGACCATGATGCAGACACCGAAGTATCAGGCAACGACCCAGCTGGAGGTACTGGTCCCTTCGGCAAAGGTTTTCCAGGACATCGAGGTGGTTTCCGAAAACAGTGACGTTCGGGCCTTCCTGACCGCGCGTGAAAAGCTGAAAAGCCGTGCGCTGGCCCAACGCGTCGTCTTCCAGCTCGGCCTCAGCGAAAAGCCCGATTTCCTGTTTCCGACGCCAGACTTCTCGCTCGGCAATATCTTCTATCGTGCCTTCGGGATTTCCAAATCGGCCTCGGTCGAGGAAAAAACCCCTGAGCAGCGCGAGAGCATCGCGATCAACCGCATTTTGAATGATCTGACCGTCAATCTGGTGACCAACACCAGCCTGCTGTCGATCACCTTTGTGGACCAGAAGCCGAAATATGCAAGTGACGTCGCCAACCAGATTGCGCAGAGCTTTATAGATCAGCGTGTCGACCAGACCAGCGAAACCTCCGATCTGGCGCGGCAGTTCATCCAGGAGCAGGTTTTGCAGGTCAAGCAGAAGCTGCAGAAGTCCGAAGAGGAACTGGTTGCCTACGCCAAGGATGCGGGCATCACGATCACCGGCAATGACAAATCGCTGATAGGCTCGAACATCGAGGCCCTGAACACCGCGCTTGCCACGGCGATCCAGGACCGTCTCGATGCCGGACGGGCGGTGGATCAGATCGACAAGGGGCGCGGCGCAAGTCTGGGTCCAGTCCTTGAAAGCGTGGGATTGCAGAAACTCAACGAGAAGCTGGCGGATCTGACCAGCCAGTACCAGCAGAAACTCGGCATACTGAAACCCGGCTTCCCGGAAATGCAGCAGTTGCAGTCGCAGATAAAGGAGTTGCAGCGCCTCTATAACAACGGAGTCCTGGCGATCACGGATTCGTTGCGGCAGAAGTATCAAGAAGCGCAGAACAAGGAAGCCGACCTGAAGTCAAAACTCGTCGAGATGGAAAAGCAGCAGGTCGTCTTCAATGACAAGAATATCAAATACACGATCCTCAAGCGCGAGGTCGATTCGAACCGGTCGCAATATGATAGCCTAATCGCCAAGCTCAACGAGGTTGGCGTCAGTTCAGAACTCAAGACACAAAGTGCTGCTATCGTTGATTTCGCGACCCAGCCCGAGCGACCCTATTCACCCCGCCTGAGCATCAATCTGGCGATTGCGCTGGCGCTCTTCATGGCGCTGAGCGCCTCGGTCATCTACATTATCGAGCTGTTGAACAACACCTTCACCAATCCCGAGCAGATCGAGAAGGAGCTAGGGCTGGCCATGCTCGGCATCTTGCCGATGGTCGACGACCGGGAGGTTGCGGCCAGCGTCGCCGACCAGAAATCAGGGTTGTCGGAAGCCTATCGTTCGCTGCGTACTTCCCTGCAGTTCTCGGGCGCGGAAGGCGCGCCACGGTCGCTGCTGGTCACCAGTTCGGAGCCGTCGGAGGGAAAGTCGACCACCTCGTTCAAGCTCGGCCAGGATTTTGCGGCTCTGGGCGCCAGGGTTCTCCTTGTCGACGGCGATCTTAGAAAGCCGAACCTCCATCGGCTGTTCGGCCTCGACAACACGATGGGCCTGAGCAACCTCCTCACCAACACCGTCCGCAAGGAGGATCTGGCCGGGATCTTCAGGGCGACGAAATACCCCAACGTGGCTGTGTTGACCTCGGGAACAATCCCGCCGAACCCTGCCGACCTGCTGTCGTCACCGAAGATGGCGTTGATCATCACCAATCTTGGCAAGCGCTTCGACTTGGTCATCATCGATGCGCCGCCGGTAGTGGGGCTTTCGGATGCTCCCATTCTCAGCCGGCTTGCCGAAGGCACATTGATGGTGATCTCCACCAACCAGGTGACACGAAAGTCGGCGAAGACAGCATTGAAGCGCCTGCGGGCCGCAGGGGCTAATGTTGTTGGCGCCGCGATGTCCAAATTTTCCGTCAACAAGTTCGATTACAACTACGCCTATAAGTATATGAACTATCAATATTACGAATACGGTTCGAATACTCCAAGGATTGAGGGCAAAGTCGATGACGGAGCAGACCATGCCGCTCATGCAAAATCTCCGGCGTTCAGGCGTTTTGTTCGTCGCATCCGCTCTGGTATTGGTGGCTTCATCGATCGGGCTAAGTCGGTTTCTTGAAACCGAGACGCCTGCCGTTTCCCTGGCGCTCAATCCTCTGAACGTCGACGCGCTGATAGGTGAGATCACCGGCGAACTGAATGACACAAGCAAGGCGCCTGATCTCAAGGCATTGGCTACTAGGACCGAGGGGGCGCTTCGCTTTGACGTCGGGGACGCGCGTCTCTACAGCCTGCTTGGCGAGATCAAGTATCGGCAGGGTGAAAGAGATCAGGCTTACGAGCTTTTCGACCGGGCTCGAAAGCTCTCCAAGACAGAAATACACGCTTTGCAGAGGTCGATTGGCCGTTCAGTTGAAACAGGCGATCTGTCAAAGGCCGTCGGCGAGATCGACATATTGCTGCGGCGCTGGCCGGACAGGTTTTCCGCCATCGCCGACGGGTTGCCGCTGGTCCTCTCCAATCCTGGTGGCTACAAGGCAGTGCTGGCGGCCATTACGGCGGAGGCGCCATGGCGAGCCAGCCTGTTCGCGTCCCTCGTCAAGACGCCGCAAGGACTCGATACCGCGAACCGGCTGCTGCTCGATCTGACAGCGTCGGGCGCGCCGCCAGAACCGCGCGAGTTGTCCACCGTGATTGGCGGCTACATTCGTCAGAAGCAATACGAGCCGGCATACCGGCTGTTTCTGTTCAGCCTGTCCGAGCAGGAGCGGAAATTGGGCGGATACATTTTCAATGGTACCTTCGAACCCGTATTCAGTGGCAAGCCTTTCGACTGGCAGGTTCGTGACCAGTCGGGAATGGACGTCACCTTTGCAACATCCCAGGATGTCGTCGAGGGCGAGGAAGGGGTGACAATCAGGTTCTTGAACACCCCGGTCAAGAACTCCGCCCTGCAGCAGTACATTGAATTGCCGCCGGGATCCTACAAGATATCGCTTATCGCATCCGCACGAAATCTGAAGCTTCCAAAGGATTTGTTCTGGTCGATCAGATGTGTGGACCCGGCTGGCGAAATGACGCGCTTCGAAATTCCCGAAGGCACCTTCAATCGCCAGAATCTAAGTCAGGATTTTTCGATCGGGCCGGCTGCGTGCCCCATGCAGTTGTTGAGGTTGGAAACCGCCGCCATCGCCGAGAGCTGGCGGTATCGATATGTCGGCACATTGATCATGCACAAATTGAGCATCGAGAGAATTTCGTCGTGAGCGGGCGGGTGTCGGAATGGGATAAATATCTCCTCGGCTCGGTTTTGTTTGTCTCCCTGCTGATTGGCGGGGGCACGGCAAGTGGCCTCTTTACGGACACGCTGATCGAGATCATGGCGATCGTCACGGGGGCCGTGGTTTTTTCCCGGACATCGAGCCAGGGCGCTCCCAGATTTGCCGTGTGGCTGCTTTTCTTTGCCGGGGCGTTGCTGGTGCTTCAGGTCGTCCCGCTGCCCGCTGCCTTCTTCAGCCACTTTCGGCCGGAGTTTTTACTGGGCGATCCTTGGCTGGCCGGAGAAACCCGATTTCGCTTTGTCAGCGTGGGAGTCGGGCGAACGATAGAATGCCTGCTTTATCTTGTGGCATCGTCCGCGTTCTTCTTGAGCGTGATGCGTTTGCGCATCGAACAGGTTTATGGCCTGCTGCCGTTCTTTTTCATGGGCGTCATCTGCAACGGCCTGGCTGGAGCGATCCAATATTCGCTCTCCAATGACATTGCCATCAAGGGATTGTTGCCGTTTACGATCAATGCCGGGCTTTTTGCCAATCAGAACCATTTTTCGGCTCTGCTTTTTGTTTCCATCCCTTTCGTCGTCTATTACGGCCTGTTCCGTGGGCATCTCGTATCCGGTGCGCTTGGACTGGTCACGCTGCTGCTGCTGCTTTTGGCCGCCGGGTCGCGTGCCGGCGTTCTCATCGGGCTGGCGATCACCATGATATCGGTCATTTTTCTGTCCGCACGCTCCAGGATAAGTGGGCTTGGCATCCTCGTGCTTTTCGTCGGCCTTTCGATCTACACGATTGGCGCCTGGACGAAGATCGATGCAAAAGTGATTGATCCGGCTTTCGGGCGCGCTGAGTTTGCTCGCACCACCATCGAAGGGATCAAGGAAAACTGGGTCACCGGCATCGGATTCGGCAATTTCCAAAAAGCCTATCAGGTATATGAAAAAGAGGGGATGATCTTTAGCGCCTACGTGAATCACGCCCACAATGACTATCTGGAGATAGCCTTCGAAGGTGGGATTTTTGCGGTTGTGCTGATGGCGATCTATTTTATGTTGCTTCTTGTTTCATATGCCGGAATTCGCCGTGAGCCGCTTCAGAAGGCGGCATTTCTCTCAGTGTCTGACCCAAAAAGAAGTTGGGTGATATCAATGACTTGTGATTCAATCGGAGTTGCGAAGCCTCGACGGAGCATCACATGTGGACTGATATCACCCGCGCCAAGCATGCCCGAAAGGGACTACGTTATTCAAGCGATTTGACGGACGCGGAATGGATGGTTCTGGAACCGCTGCTTCCGCCTCGCTCGGCGCTTGGCCGCCCGCCGAAATGGTCGCAGCGGTCTATCATGGAGGGCGTGTTTTATGTGCTGCGTAGCGGTCTGCCTTGGCGAATGCTGCCCAGGGACTTGCCGCCGGTATCGACGGTGCAGCGCTATTTCTACGCTTGGCGCGACAGCGGCCTTTGGAACACGATCAACCACCTGCTGCTGATGGCCGTGCGTGTCGCCGCAGGTCGGGAGGCGTCGCCCAGCGCCGGCGTAATCGACAGCCAAAGCGTGAAAACCACTGAAAGCGGCGGGCTTTGTGGCTACGATGCGGGCAAGAAGATCAAAGGCCGAAAGCGCCATATCCTGACCGACACCTTGGGCCTGCTGGTCGGCGCGATCGTCCATACCGCTGACATCCAGGACCGAGACGGCGCCCCCGAGGTTCTGGCTTCTATTCGGGAAAGCTTTCCCTGGCTGCGCCACGTCTTCGCCGATGGCGGCTACGCCGGTGAAAAACTCCAGACCGCGCTCAGGGGAAAAGGTGGCTGGACCCTCGAAATCATCAAGCGATCCGACGCCGCAAAAGGCTTCGTCCTGCTCCCGCGCCGGTGGGTGGTGGAACGAACCTTCGCCTGGTTCGGCCGCAACCGACGCCTGTCCAAGGACTTCGAGCAGACCATCGAAAGCTCCACGGCTTGGCTGCTCCTCGCATCCGTTCAACTCATGACACGGCGCATCGCAAATCCATGATATCCATCAGAAATATTATGAGTCAGACTCTCAGTATCTTTCCTGCTTGTCCACTCCCTGGTCGACTATCCGTTGCGCACCGCCGCACTTGTGATGACGTTTGCCTATATGAACGCCATCATCTTTCATCGAGGGTTCGCGGAACGCTCAAGTCAGAAGAGGGCGTTGATGGAGGTCGATCACAATGGCGATAAGCTGTTTGTGCCGGTCGGGGCCTCGTCCTAGTCCGCATACTGCCCCGTATCGATCTGACAATTGGTGGCCCAATTGCGAGCTCTCCCGATGTCTCCCCGCCTGTGCGACTGGAATCCGCGGAAACCCGTGCACCGGGTGATCAGGTTTGTCCATCCGACGGTTCGAGGACCCGCGGCTTGTCCTGCCTCCGCATGGGTGCTCAGTCCTGTTCTCGCCGGGGCAATCCCGGCGTTTGTTCCTACCCAAGATTGACAAGCCGTCGCGCGAAACCTAAGCAACGATCAACTTGCGTCAGGGGCTGGGGGCCACGACAGTTCAAGGAGAGCTTGTTGAAAGGGATTATCCTTGCCGGAGGCAGCGGAACCAGGCTCTATCCGCTAACATTAGCGATATCTAAGCAAGTTCTTCCGATATACGACAAGCCGATGATCTATTATCCGCTGAGCGTGTTGATGCTGGCGGGGATTCGCGAGATTCTGGTCATCTCAACGCCGCGCGACTTGCCGGTTTTCCGTGATTTGCTTGGCGACGGTTCGGAGTTCGGGCTCGAGTTGTCCTATGCGGAGCAGCCCCATCCCAACGGCTTGGCGGAAGCGTTCATCATCGGCCGCGACTTCATCGGCATGGACAGCGTGTCGATGATCCTTGGCGACAATATCTACTTCGGCGAGGGTCTGTCACGGCTCTGCCGAACCGCGGCTTCGCGCGAAAGCGGCGCGTCGGTATTCGCCTACCATGTCGATGATCCCCAGCGTTACGGCGTGGTCTCCTTCGAAAAGGGTACTGGCCAGGCGCTGACAATCGAGGAGAAGCCGCGACAGCCAAAGTCCAACTGGGCCATCACGGGCCTCTATTTCTACGACAATGATGTCGTCAATATCGCTCCGACGATCCGGCCGTCAGAGCGTGGCGAACTCGAGATCACCGCGATCAACAATGTCTACCTGGAACGTGGGCAGTTGCAGGTTCACCAACTCGGTCGCGGCTATGCATGGCTCGACACCGGCACGCATGACAGCCTGCACGAAGCCTCGTCGTTCGTGCGAACGATCGAGCATCGTCAAGGCATCAAGGTTGCTTGCCCCGAGGAAATTGCTTTTGAACAGGGCTGGTTGACGGCGGACAAGGTTCTGCAGCGTGCCGATCGCCTGGGCAAGAATGAATATGCCGCCTATCTGCGCCGGCGTGTCATCGACCTGTCGGAGGGCTAGGTGCTGGAGGTTAGGTCTCTTGGTCTCGGCGGCGTGCTGGAGATCATGCCGAAGCGGTTCGGCGACGCACGCGGGTTCTTCGTCGAAACCTACAATGCCCAGCGGTTTTCGGAGGCGGGCATCGACCTGCATTTCGTCCAGGACAATCACTCCTATTCCGCCGCCGCGGGCGTGCTGAGGGGACTTCATTATCAGCTCCCGCCGCGCGCGCAGGACAAGCTTGTCCGCGTCATCCGCGGCAGGATTCTCGATGTTGCGGTCGATATCCGCAAGGGCTCGGGAACCTTTGGAAAATGGGTCGCGCTTGAGGTTTCCGCCGAGAGGGGCAACCAGATTCTGGTACCCAAGGGCTTTGCGCACGGCTTCGTGACGCTCGTGCCGGACACTGAGGTTCTGTATAAGGTCACCGACACTTATTCGCCGGAGCATGACCGGTCGATCCGCTTCAACGATCCCAGCATTGGCATCGACTGGCCTCCGGTGGCCGGTGGGTTTCAACTTTCGGACAAGGACCTCAAGGCGCCAACGCTCGCCGCCGCCGAGGTGTTCGCATGAGGAGGGCGGCATGAATTTCCTGGTCACCGGAGGCGCGGGTTTCATCGGCTCGGCTGTGTGCCGGCATTTGTGCGCCAATCCAGGCTACAACGTCACCAATCTCGACAAGCTCACCTATGCGGGGAATCTTGCCTCGCTGCGGCCAATCGAGAATGCGCACAATTACCGATTCGAGCATGCCGACATTTGCGATGACAGGAGCGTCCTCGAGATACTGCATCGCCACGACATCGACATCGTGATGCATCTCGCCGCGGAGAGCCATGTCGACCGGTCCATCGACGGGCCGGGCGCGTTCATCGAGACCAACATTGTCGGGACTTACCGGCTGCTCAACTCGGCGCTGCAATATTGGCGCGGGCTGTCCGACGAGCGGAGAGGCCGTTTTCGCTTCCATCATGTCTCGACCGATGAGGTGTTCGGCGATCTGCCCTTCGACAGCGGCGTCTTCACCGAAGAGACGCCCTATGCACCGTCCTCGCCCTATTCCGCGTCAAAGGCGGCGTCCGATCATCTGGTTCGCGCCTGGCATGACACCTATGGCCTGCCGGTCGTACTGTCGAACTGCTCTAACAATTATGGTCCGTTCCATTTTCCCGAGAAATTGATCCCGCTCGTCATCCTGAACGCGCTCGACGAGAAGCCGCTGCCGGTCTATGGCGCCGGCGCCAATGTGCGCGACTGGCTTTTCGTCGAGGACCATGCGCGTGCCCTGGCGATGGTCGCGACGCGTGGCATGGCGGGCGAGAGCTACAATGTCGGCGGCGGTTCGGAGCGCACCAACCTTGAGGTGGTGGAAACCATCTGCGATCTTCTCGACCGCAAGCGGCCGCGCTCCAGTGGCAGGCGCTATCGCGAACTCATCACTTTTGTCACGGACCGCCCCGGCCACGACCGCCGCTATGCGATCGATGCATCCAAGATAGGCCGGGATCTCGGCTGGACGCCGCGGGAGACCTTCGACAGCGGCCTTGCCAGGACCGTCGACTGGTATCTCCAGAACGAGTGGTGGTGGGGGCCGATACGGCGCGAGCGTTACGCCGGCGAGCGGCTGGGCGAAGCGCGAAAGGGCGCGGCGTGAGGATTGTCGTCACCGGGCGCGAGGGTCAGGTCGCCAGAAGCCTGCTGAAGCTTGCGCAGGCGCGCGCGGGCGTGGAGGTCATCGCCATCGGGCGGCCGCAACTTGATCTGGCGAGGCCGGAAACCGTGGCCGAAGCGCTCGCGGCGTCACGGCCGGATCTTGTCGTCTCGGCCGCCGCGTACACAGCAGTGGACCAGGCCGAGGACGAACCCGAGGCAGCCTTTGCCGTGAATGCGGTGGGCGCAGGCAAGGTGGCCGAAGCAACGGCGCGCCTTGGCATTCCCATCATTCACCTTTCGACCGACTATGTCTTCGACGGCACCGCCGGCCGCGCCTATGTGGAAACCGACCCGCCCGCGCCATGCAGCGTCTATGGTGCTTCCAAGCTGGCGGGCGAACAGGCAGTGGCGGTGTCCAACCCTCGCCATCTGATCCTGCGTACGGCATGGGTCTACAGCCCGTTCGGCAAGAATTTCGTAGAAACCATGCTGCGGCTCGCAGCCGAGCGCGACGAGATAGCGGTGGTGGCAGATCAGTGGGGGAACCCGACCTCGGCGCTGGATATCGCGGACGCTATCTTGTGTGTGGCTGCGAGGATTGGCAGCGACAAAGATTTCGGCGCGTTCGGCACCTACCATCTGGCAGGCACAGGCGAGACCACCTGGAGTGGCTTCGCCCGTCACATCCTGGATACAAGCCAAGCGTTTGGTGGCCCTTGGGCGCGGGTACGAGACATTGCTACCATGGACTACCCGACCAAGGCACGGCGCCCTGCCAATTCGCGGCTTTCGACGGCAAGATTTACGGCGACGTTCGGGTGGAACGGGCCCAACTGGCGGGAATCGACCGAAGGCGTGGTGCGCCGACTGGTGGAGGAAAACATGCATGCCGGTTCTTCTGGAGAAGCCGACCGATAGCTGATTAGGAAACCGACGGAAGATACTTTTAACACACAGCTGCAAATCTGTGACGCCGAGGAGACTCGAATAGGCTCGGCTGGTGGAAAAGTAGAATTCTCTACGTCGTCTCCGTGACAATTTGGTTCTGCCCACGCTTGGATATGATTTGCCGCAAAACCCCTTTCAGCTTCAGGGCATGTTTTTCCGCCACATGCCATGATGCGTATCCAAGAGCAGCGGCGACCAACAGACTCAGAAAAAGTTGTGCCTCAAAATATATCCCTGTCCCTATCACCAGAACGAAAGTCTGTTGGACAGGAAATGCGTAGAGGTACATCCCGTATGAGGCGTCGCCTAGAGCAGAATCTGATCATTCCGGCTCATATCCTGTTGCGGCGAAGTAGTTGGCGCACTCGGTTGGTGTGAAGCAAGGCAGTGCGGCGCTGATGGTATCCCACAATTCCGCGACGGTTCGTGCGGCGGCTTTGCGTAGAATCGATTTCAGCTTGGAAAAGGCGTTCTCGATCGGGTTGAAGTCGGGGGAATAGGGCGGGAGGAACATCATCCTTGCGCCGGTTGCTTCGATCGCCACACGGGCGGCTGCGCTTTTGTGCGCCGGCAGGTTGTCGAGGATCACGACATCGTCGGGCCGCAGCGTCGGCACGAGAACCTGCTCGACATAGGCGACAAACCATTCGCCAGTCATCGGGCCGTCCAGGACCATTGGCGCGGTCATGCCAGTGAGGCGCAGGGCGCCGGTGAACGTCGTCGTCTTCCAATGGCCATGCGGGATTGGCGATCGGCACCGCATCCCGCGCTTCGTGCGCCCCCGCAGTCGAGCCATCTTTGTCGAGGCTCCGGTCTCGTCGATGAAGACCAGATGCTCGGGATCAAGATCGGGCTGGGCGTCGAACCAGGCGTTTCGTCGCGCCGCCACGTCTGGCCGCTCCTGCTCGCTGGCGTGCGCCGTTTTTTTTGAAGGTCATGGAGTGACGATCGAGAAACCGCCAGATCGTGCTCGTCGCAAACGACGCGCCATGCTCCTGTCGCAGCAACTCGGCGAGTTCGACCAGCGTGATGTCCACCCGCCTCTCGATCGCCGCCAGGATGATGTCGCGATACGCTTCAACGCGGTGGGACCGCCTGTCGCCGCCCTGCGGCTTTGCGCAGGTGGCTCCGGTCTCGCGCCATTCCCGGACCCAACGCACCGAGCTTGCCGCCGCCACGCCAAATCGCGCCGCTGCCGCCCGTCGCGACAGGCCGCCATCAACCGCTGCGACCACCCGAGCCCGCAAATCTTCCGATAAGGATTTCGCCATGCCATGCCGGCCTCCGAATCCAGCAGATATGCTGAATCAGATTTCCAATCCCAACGAAACCCCTATCGATTCTATCCGCTCGGATTTTGCTCTAGTCCGGCGTTTCCCGCAGCCGTCCGACCTCCCTTTGTCGATCTGCAATATACAATATCCGCCCGATATACTTTTTTTACCTGTTCTACCAGGCCTTCAGCACTTTGACCCTTATCCTCAACAATTATATGTTGTATATTTGGATATGTTCGATTGAGAACGGACGATATTGCTTCCCTAAGAAGCCAATTCCTTCCCTCCATAGTCCTGGTTATGACGGAGACGGTTGGCGAACCTTTCAGAGAAAGCTCCGCTTTATGTCTGAACATTGCCCCGTCACGGATTATGTCATAGTCGAATCCTGAAAATGGGAAAAAACTGTTTCGGCGTTTGCGAGTCGCCATAAATGCGCGCCTATGCTTGCGAACTGTTCGAACTGCCGCCTCAACTGCCTGGAGTCGTTGCCGATCATGAGTGGTCGCCTTCAACGCTCTCAGAAGAGCCTCTCCTACAAATGCGTCCATTGGGCGACCGTATCTATGCCTGAGAGTCTGACTCATAATATTTCTGATGGATATCATGGATTTGCGATGCGCCGTGTCATGAGTTGAACGGATGCGAGGAGCAGCCAAGCGGTGGAGCTTTCGATGGTCTGCTCGAAGTCCTTGGACAGGCGTCGGTTGCGGCCGAACCAGGCGAAGGTTCGTTCCACCACCACCGGCGCGGGAGCAGAACGAAGCCTTTTGCGGCGTCGGATCGCTTGATGATTTCGAGGGTCCAGCCACCTTTTCCCCTGAGCGCGGTCTGGAGTTTTTCACCGGCGTAGCCGCCATCGGCGAAGACGTGGCGCAGCCAGGGAAAGCTTTCCCGAATAGAAGCCAGAACCTCGGGGGCGCCGTCTCGGTCCTGGATGTCAGCGGTATGGACGATCGCGCCGACCAGCAGGCCCAAGGTGTCGGTCAGGATATGGCGCTTTCGGCCTTTGATCTTCTTGCCCGCATCGTAGCCACAAAGCCCGCCGCTTTCAGTGGTTTTCACGCTTTGGCTGTCGATTACGCCGGCGCTGGGCGACGCCTCCCGACCTGCGGCGACACGCACGGCCACCAGCAGCAGGTGGTTGATCGTGTTCCAAAGGCCGCTGTCGCGCCAAGCGTAGAAATAGCGCTGCACCGTCGATACCGGCGGCAAGTCCCTGGGCAGCATTCGCCAAGGCAGACCGCTACGCAGCACATAAAACACGCCCTCCATGATAGACCGCTGCGACCATTTCGGCGGGCGGCCAAGCGCCGAGCGAGGCGGAAGCAGCGGTTCCAGAACCATCCATTCCGCGTCCGTCAAATCGCTTGAATAACGTAGTCCCTTTCGGGCATGCTTGGCGCGGGTGATATCAGTCCACATGTGATGCTCCGTCGAGGCTTCGCAACTCCGATTGAATCACAAGTCATTGATATCACCCAACTTCTTTTTGGGTCAGACACTGAGGAGTACATTTGCGGCGAGTGAGCCTGACAGCTGCAAAGGACGCAACTTTTGGTCGCTGATGTCATTGTGATGAACAAGACGCGCGAAGGGTACGTAGCGCAGCCGCCAACCGGCAGCGCGGAGACGATATGATAGTTCGACATCCTCTCCATACATGAAGAGACGCTTTTCGTATCCACCCGCGGAAATGTAAGCAGATTTCCGAAACAGCACGCAGGCGTGGCTGCACCAGTTGGTCAAGAGCGTGACCGGATCGTGATACTTAGGATGCTGATAGGGAGTTTGCATCGCCTCCCAGCAACCAACATCCGCACTGTCAGAAACAGCCGCCGCGACGATGCGCCGAAGGAGATCTGGGTCAAAGTCTACGTCGACATTGGTCACCAGAACAAACTCTGTCTTGCATAGAGCGATGGCTGAGTCGTTTCCTGCACCGTAGCCGTCATTTTTCCGACGAAGCAGAGTAACGCCCGAAAAATCTGTCCCGAAATTCTGGATCCACGACGTGACTTTATCAACGGTGTCATCCGTGGACCCATTGTCAACGAAAACCACACTTATCTTATCTTGCGGATAGTTCGACCTTAGGAGCGATGAGGTGAAGCTTTCTATCCATTGCGAGCTGTTGTACAGGACAACAGATATCGAGATATCGACCAATTCACCGTCATCTGCAACTTGCTTGGCGGCCCGGACAGAGCCAACGTGCCAGTCAGAAAAAAGCGTGGCTGTCCGATCAGCGGCAAGATTCGCAATAGCTTCTGGAACATCCGCCGAAACGGCAAAATCGGACAGACTTGGTGCCTTCCAAGCTGAATAGAGACCTATCAGACGAGAACCACCTGGCAACCGGTCTAGAGCATGCCGAACCGCTTGCGTGAAGCGCTTGTATCCCCGCCTATCAAGTGCAATCTGCGCCCTCAGCGCGTCAACCTGGGTTTCCAAAGCTTGTATGCGATTGGCCTGCTTCTCCAGTTCGACCTCGAGTTGCAGCTGTCGCTCCTTCGCTTCATATTCTACGTGTGCGGGAATGGCAGCGATCTGCCTCTCATTCTTCATGGGTATTGGATCCCTGGACATGTCGGTGCCATAGCCAGTTCGCAAGAGCAAGCCGATGCATCTGTGGCAACTCCTTGCTACCGGAGGACCACTCTGCGCGTCGGACGGGCAGCCTCACGTCTCGAACTCTGGCGAGCGGTAAACCAGAAATGCGATTGGGGTCAAACGCTATTCGTCGACTCTTGTTAACTGTGACCGGTTGACCACGGTTACGAATTCCAATTTATCGACAGGGACGAAAAGGAATCAGGAATGTCCGATTCGCCGAAAGTCGCGATCGTCCATATTGGAAAAACAGGTGGAACCTGGCTTAAAGATGCCCTTCGCCCGTTTTACGATCATGAAGGTTTGCCCGTTACAATTCGAGTCTCAATTTCCGCCTGATCTTGAGGCAATCAAGAACTACAGGCTTTTTGATTGTCATATTGGATACGATATAGCGTCAAAATTAGATGGAAAATTAATTACGGTAATTAGAAATCCGTTTGATCGAATTATAAGCCTTTATTATTATTGGAGAGAGCTGCCAGATACCACCTACGGCCCAGGACTAGCCAAGAGGCTTACTCTTGAGGAATTTATTGAATGCCGCGATGATCTCATAATTCTAGATGCAGTCAACACGCAAACTTGGCAAATCGCTTTTGGGACGACACTGAGTGCCAGAGACTCCAACGCACATCTCTCTCCTGACCAACTGCTGGAAAAAGCGATCAAGAACCTAGAACACTTCGAGGTTGTGGGCGTGACGGAAGCCATGCCTCTGGTTGCCATGGGGATAAGGTCCAAACTCGGCCTACCGGTAGACGCAGCAATGGCTCATACGAATGTAACCAACTCGCGCCCCACCCTCGGTGAAATCCCAGTTGCATTGCGCGACCGCATTTACTCGTTGGTCAACGTTGACTTAGCCCTCTATCAACATGTTCTTGAACGTTACGTTGCTCCTAACGTCCTCGACGCAAACTTTGCCCCTCCGGCCCTTGCACCCGTTCATAGTTGCTAGGAATGCGTTCATCTGCTCGCTGGCGAATCAGAACGTGATCGATTGGATTTGCCGTAGATAACAAATCGGGTTGCGACGTCGATTCGGTCGCATCGGAAGAGGACGACAACAATGCTGGCGCTATTGTCTAAACTTGGGGCTTGCAGGAGAAAAATCGAGACTAATACGGCTTCTCCATTAACACTGCTTCCGGCAAATCCGGTGCCGCCGGTGACGGTTACTCGAACCGTCGAAATCCTGCCCAAAGATATAGAAGTCGAGTTGTCGCAACTACGTGAGGCCTTGGCGATCGCCGGCGCACCGCCACTCCCGCCTGCGCACCTCCAGCGCCGAGTTGTAGGCGGCTATGTCAGCGATTTTATACGCTCCGGGGACATCCTGCTGGCTGACTTCGAACGCATATTAACGAGATCATCGTTCTCTCTGAACGACTGCAAATCGGTGCTGGACTTTGGAGTTGGTTGTGGTCGGGTTTTGCGCCGGTTTGCGGAAACACGACCCAATCACGAACTTGCCGGAGCTGATATCGATCAGGAAGCGATCGAGTGGTTAAAAGCCAACTATTCCCGGTTCGGAAATTTTATCCTCTTGCCGCACACCCCTCCATGCTCGCTGCCTTCCGCCTACTTCGACCTTATCTACTCGGTGTCAGTCTTCACCCACCTGGATCTTCGAATGCAAGATCAATGGTTGACGGAGTTGAAGAGAGCTTCGAAGCCGGGTGGATTCTTGATTGTTACGGTTCACGGAGACAACTACCTTCAACAGTTTCCACCCGATGTGCAAACCAAGGCCGCGAAAGATGGAGCTTTCTACAACGAAAACGCCGGCCTTACAGAGGGCCTGCCCGATTTTTATAAGAATACCTACCACACAAAAGAATATATAATGCAACACTGGGCTCGCTTTTTCGAGATAGTTGATTATGACCCTATGGGTGGAGCAAATCATCAAGATCTTATCTTGATGCGAAATTCTTGATCGCTTCTATTTTCGCACCAACAGCCTTGAACCGGCGATACAAACCTGCAAGAGTTTTGTCCCGCCCATTAACGTGATCAACGTCGACAGAGCCTCATCGGACAATGGAACATCAGAACAATAGCTTCGATTTTCTGCGGTTTTCCGCAGCTACATTGGTTATATGGGGTCACTCCTACGAGCTGAACGCAATGCCCAGCGTTCCGACGGTCTTCGCTTCGACGGTCAATTCCATGGGCGTAGTCATTTTCTTTATCATCAGCGGCTTTCTTGTCACGGAGAGCCTACGCAGATCCGATAGTTTCATTGATTTTTTCTGGAAGCGAGCGTTACGCATTTTTCCGGGGCTGATAGTGTGCACCTTGCTGACTGCCTTGGTGCTTGGCCCGCTGGTTTCCGCTTTGCCGACAGCAGAATATTTTGCGAATCCTTTGGTCGCTGACTTCCTAAAAAACGCTGTGCTTAATGTACATTATTTCCTTCCTGGCGTATTTCAGCAAAACCATATTATTGCTGTCAACGGTTCTCTCTGGTCACTCCCAGTTGAGGCACTTTGCTATATTGTTTTGGGGACCCTCGGATACGTTATCGTGAGAAAGGGATGTCGCTTATGCAGTCTCGTTCTTGCCGTGATGAGCGTGGCAGCGGCGATTTTTTTCTCAACATATGGGGGACCGCCCATCATCTTTTATCAGATGAGCTTATCTCATATTTTCCTTGTAGCGCCCTACTTCTTTGTTGCTTCGTCAATGAATATGATCTTCGCGCGGCAACATTTCCGGCTGGATGTTGCCCTAGGGTGTGTCGCGGCGCTCTTCTTGGTTGTTGCAGCCAAGAATCCGACTTTGCTCACCCTGACACAGCCTGTTCTTCTATCATACGTCGCCCTGACAATCGGCATGATGCCGCTACCCGTTATCAGAAGCTGGTCCAGACTAGAGCAGAATCTGATCATTCCGGCTCATATCCTGTTGCGGCGAAGTAGTTGGCGCACTCGGTTGGTGTGAAGCAAGGCAGTGCGGCGCTGATGGTATCCCACAATTCCGCGACGGTTCGTGCGGCGGCTTTGCGTAGAATCGATTTCAGCTTGGAAAAGGCGTTCTCGATCGGGTTGAAGTCGGGGGAATAGGGCGGGAGGAACATCATCCTTGCGCCGGTTGCTTCGATCGCCACACGGGCGGCTGCGCTTTTGTGCGCCGGCAGGTTGTCGAGGATCACGACATCGTCGGGCCGCAGCGTCGGCACGAGAACCTGCTCGACATAGGCGACAAACCATTCGCCAGTCATCGGGCCGTCCAGGACCATTGGCGCGGTCATGCCAGTGAGGCGCAGGGCGCCGGTGAACGTCGTCGTCTTCCAATGGCCATGCGGGATTGGCGATCGGCACCGCATCCCGCGCTTCGTGCGCCCCCGCAGTCGAGCCATCTTTGTCGAGGCTCCGGTCTCGTCGATGAAGACCAGATGCTCGGGATCAAGATCGGGCTGGGCGTCGAACCAGGCGTTTCGTCGCGCCGCCACGTCTGGCCGCTCCTGCTCGCTGGCGTGCGCCGTTTTTTTTGAAGGTCATGGAGTGACGATCGAGAAACCGCCAGATCGTGCTCGTCGCAAACGACGCGCCATGCTCCTGTCGCAGCAACTCGGCGAGTTCGACCAGCGTGATGTCCACCCGCCTCTCGATCGCCGCCAGGATGATGTCGCGATACGCTTCAACGCGGTGGGACCGCCTGTCGCCGCCCTGCGGCTTTGCGCAGGTGGCTCCGGTCTCGCGCCATTCCCGGACCCAACGCACCGAGCTTGCCGCCGCCACGCCAAATCGCGCCGCTGCCGCCCGTCGCGACAGGCCGCCATCAACCGCTGCGACCACCCGAGCCCGCAAATCTTCCGATAAGGATTTCGCCATGCCATGCCGGCCTCCGAATCCAGCAGATATGCTGAATCAGATTTCCAATCCCAACGAAACCCCTATCGATTCTATCCGCTCGGATTTTGCTCTAGGAAAAGAGGCGCAATTTGACGGTTATCGATGGTAATCACTCTAGTCGGCGAATCAATTTGGTCGCTGCGGCGATGAAAGCCGAGAAATATCTTGAGGTTGGCGTTGCTGACGGGGAGACTTTTTTCTCTGTTTCGATACCTAGTAAGACTGGGGTTGATCCAAAGTTCAGGTTCGATGCAAAATCAAGAGAGTCAGAGGGCGAGCACTTCTGCGAGATGAGCTCTGATGATTATTTCACTGGTGTTGCGCGCGGGACCAAATTTGACATTGTTTTTCTAGACGGGCTGCATGTTTTCCCGCAAACATTTCGTGACTTCTGCAATGCTATAATGTTTACCGGAGATAATTCTTTAATTATTATTGATGATACGATTCCATCTGATGTATATTCATCAATACCTGAAGTTAATTTAGCCCTTGCTACCAGGACACGTGAAGGCGGAACAGGTGCCGCCTGGCACGGGGATATTTACAAAATGATCTATGCTGTTCATGATTTCTTCCCCAGCCTCTCGTATCTGACTGTTTCGAGTCGGGGAAACCCGCAGACATTTATCTGGAGAGAAACTCGACGTTATTTTTCGCCTCGTTTTAATTCCCTTGAACAGATTAGTCGCATGACTTGGTTCGATTTTCAGGAAAATATGGATTTAGCGAATTTGTCTCCGGAAGAGTATGCAATTCCCACGGTCATTTCGAAACTATTGTCGTCAGATTTCGGTTAGATGGTGCGGTGACGAACGACTCTATTTGACCGCCTTTCAGCACTAGTCTTTTCGTGCACACGCTCTGTATAAGCGCCTCGCTGTGGCTCGCCAGAACGATGATGCCTGCCTTTTCCGCGAGTTCGTCCATGCGCCTTTTGGCTTTTTCCTGGAAAGAAGCGTCGCCGGCGCCGATCCATTCGTCCATCAGCAGGATTTCCGGATCGAGCGCGGTCGCGGCTGAAAAGGCAAGCCGCGCGGCCATGCCCTGGCTGTAGGCCTTGAACGGCAGGTCGATGAAATCGCCCAGCTCGCTGAAGGCTATGATCTCCTCCATTTTCTCCTCGATCTCGTCTTCCGTCCATCCGCTGATCAAACCACGCAAAACGATGTTCCTGCGCCCCGTGGCCTCGCGGCGAAAGCCTATGTTGATATTGAACAGGGCATCGACCTTGCCGTTGATTGCTACGCTCCCGCCTGATGGTTCGTAGATCCCGTAAAGCACCTTGAGAAGGGTAGTCTTGCCTGCCCCGTTCGGGCCGACCAGGCCTAGGCGATCTCCCGCCATCAGTTCGAAACTGATGCCATCCAGAGCCTGCACGAACTGTTTTCTGCCAGAGCTTTCAATTCTGCCGCGTGGGTTGGCCACGCGCCGGTCCGGCGCGGAAAGCGTCAGCTTCTCGTGCAGCTTGTAAACAAGGCTAACGTTGTCCAGCTTGATAGAAACCATCGAAAACTCAGATGAGGAACACGACTTGCTTGCGGTAGCGGCCAAGCAGCAGCAATGCAATCATCCATGTGGCCAAAGACGTGATGATCGTCACGGCGAAAGCATGCACTGGCAATTCTCCGTTGATGATCGGCAAACGCACGATCTCCAGAAAATATGTGAACGGGTTCCAGCGATAGGCGTATTTCTGTATTCCGCCTTGCCCGTTGTACACCCAGAAAACAGGCGTGAAGAACATGCCTACCCGCAGCAAATTGCCGACAATGAATTGGCTGTCGGGAAAGAAGGCTCCGAGAAACGCGAAAACTGTGATCAGGGCGGGCGTTACCAGCAATATCAGCAGCAATCCCGCGATCGACCAGAGCCAGGGGGACGTGATGGAAGTGCCACTCAAGATCAGAATGGCCACACAACCCGCGATCGCATAGCCGGCACGAATCACTGATTGCAAGGCAAGCCGCATCACATAGACAAACAGGGGCAGCGTTGTGCCTTCTATAAAGCTCTCTTCGCGCTGGAACAGCGACACGCTCATGGACATGACTTCCATCAGGTAGAACCACACCAGAAGTCCGATGGAAACATAGGCCGCATAGCCTGCGGCATCCTTGCCGGCCGGCTGGAATACGAAAACGAACGTGCCCACGAACGCGACATAGTTGACCAGCAACCAGAGCGGCCCAAGCGTTGTTCGTCTGTGCTGGTCGCCGATGTCCTCATGGGCAAGCGCGATCCAGACCCGGTGCAGCCTCATGGCCTTGCCGATGTCGTCGATGCCGCCGTTCAGTGCAGCAATCATAGTTCTTGGTGTCGCAATTTGTTGTTACCGATATGTTGGTGCGCCGACTTCCGACAGAAGACCCGGGCGCACTATCACGACCGCCAACCCGACGCTTCATAGCCATTGCATCGGCCACATGGCAACAGACTGTGCCAGGAAGATGCGCCGAGTTGATAGAGACGTGTTCACCAATGGCCTGCGCACTGCGGTATTTTCCGTCGCGAAGGTTATAAAGGCAGCCCTTGGACAGGAAGTCAGAGACCTTGACCAATCCCCGTTGGAAAAAAATATCTGGCGATGACCGCGCCTCCGCAGTATGCGATACAGATGGCGGGGGCTGGGGAATTGGTACGATAGACTGACGAGATCGAACAGGATTCGATCTCGGGCACGCTAGCGGCCATGTTCTCGAGTCCGGAGTCTAGTGCCGCCCAATGGATTCATACCTGAAAGTCGTGTTCGGACTTCGCCCGGATATGCGGCGTGCCTTCATCATGGTCCAGGACATCGTCATGGTCCTGATCGCGGTGGCGCTCAGCCTTGTGCTGTCAAGATCGAACCTGTCCTTCGAAATCCTGTCTTACGCCGGCCTGGTGAGTTGGGTGAGCATCGCGCTCATCAGCCATCTGCTGTTCAGATATTGCGGACTCTACAACACGGTCTGGCGCTTTGCTTCGACGCCAGACTTCTTCAACATCCTGAAAAGTTGCGGCATTCTCACGCTTGTCCTGTATGCCGTCTCGCTCATGGTCCGCTTTTTCCATCCTGTGGCGGGCCTCAACGAGCGTCAGTTCATTGTCTTTTTTCTCTTCTCGTTCACGATCATATCCGGGCCCAGGCTTTTCTACCGGTTCCTTCGCGACGGAGCGAGCTGGAGAATACTGCGCCACAGGGCTGATCAGACACCGATCAAGCAGGCGCTGTTCGTTGGCCGGCTTGGCGAGGCCGACCTGATCATCCGTTTCACGCGAACGGAGCCCGCGGAGTATTTCATCGCTGGCATCATGGCGATCGACGACAGGGCACCCTTGGGCCACAAGATCCAAGGTGTTCCGGTAGTGGCGGTGCGGCCACGACTGATAGAAGTCCTCGAGGACTATGCAAACGGTACCAAAAGCCTCGACATGCTGATTTTCGGCAATGGGGCGGAACGGGAGATCGAGGAGTATTCCGAACTCGTGCGCGTAGCCCGGCATAGCGGCATAGCGGTTGTGCAATTCTCCGGCTTTTCCGAACTGGGGCAGGGCGGAAAGCTGGTGCTCGACGCCGTCGAGATGGAAACCATCCTGCGCCGCCCCACGGTCCCGTCCGACATCGAACGCATCGGCGCCTTTGTCGCGGGCAAGCGGGTTCTGGTGACGGGTGGCGCCGGCTCGATCGGGCGCACCCTGGTCAAACGGTCACTCGAACTGGGCGCCGAAGCGGTGCTGGTCGCTGACAATTCCGAGTTCGGCATTTTCCAGTTGAGCCAGTATATCGACGGGAAGGACCATGCGCGCCTCAAGGTTCGTATCGTCGACGTGGCGAACCGGCAGCAGATGACACGCGTGATCGGCGAGTTCAAACCATCCATCGTCTTTCATGCCGCGGCGCTCAAGCATGTCCCTCTGCTTGAGGAAAATTGGGAATCGGCAATCCAGACAAATGTTTTCGGAACGCTTGTCTGCGCCGAAGTGGCCGCAAAATGCGGTGTTCCGCAGTTCGTGCTGATTTCGAGCGACAAGGCGGTGGACCCGACATCCGTGCTCGGCATGACAAAGCGGGCGGCTGAGCAGATCGTCAGTTCCTTGCATGAGACGCACGCCATAGGAGCAAATGGCCACCGTTGCGGCACCAGATTCTTCGCCGTGCGGTTCGGCAACGTCTTTGGCAGCAACGGGTCGGTCGCCACTATTTTCCAATCGCAGATCGAGGCCGGCGGTCCCCTCACCATAACGGACCGACGCATGACGCGTTACTTCATGACGCTGGTCGAAGCCGTTGATCTCGTCATCATGTCCGCGGCCGATGCGGCCTCGCGTGAGGGCAGGGAAGACTATGCCATCTACATGCTCGACATGGGCAAGCCGGTGCCGATCCTGGAAGTCGCCGAGACGATGATCCGCATGGCCGGAAAGAGCCCCTACACCGACATTCCAATCCGATTCACCGGCATCCGGCCAGGCGAGAAGCTGCATGAAACGCTGCGCGGTGAGAATGAAGAGCTTGTCGAACTCGAAATATCGAAGATATTCGGCTTGAGAATGGATGTCGCTGAATGGCCAAGGGTGGAGGCAGCGCTTACCGCGCTGCAAACGGCCATGAAGAGCCAGGACAAAGCCCTGTCGCTTGCCGTGATGGCGGGCCTTCACCAGCCGGAGACATTTCCGGCCGATGTTGATCAGGTCCTCACCGCGAAAATGATTGGACAGGTCCGGTAGGGCCGGGCTCTCGAGTCCCGACGACCCTTGTTAGACCGATCGAAACCATCCATGGCTGCTCTCAGCCATTCGCAGGATATTCATAGCTCGTGAGCAAACAGGATCAGCGCATCGCCATCTTGATGGGCACGAAGGACGGCGCGGCTTTCATCGACGAACAGTTCGCATCCCTGCTTGCGCAATCGCAGCCTCTCATCGACCTGTGGATTTCCGACGACGGTTCGACGGACGGCACGACCGCCATCATCGAGGCATGGCAGGCTCGTTGGCCCAAGGGTCGATTGACCCTGGTGGACGGCCCGCGGCACGGGTTTGCCGCCAATTTCCGCTCGATGATCATCGATCCACGGATCGATGCCGACTACTATGCCTTTTGCGACCAGGATGACATCTGGGAGCCGGACAAGCTCGACACTGCCTTGCATTGGATGCGGACCCATGATGCCGATGTGCCGCTAATGTTCTGTTCGCGGACCGCAACCATGTCCAAGTCGGGGAGCATCATGGGCTGTTCGCCGCTGTTCCAGCGGCCCC
This sequence comes from Mesorhizobium sp. PAMC28654, assembly GCF_020616515.1. Classification (GTDB taxonomy): domain Bacteria; phylum Pseudomonadota; class Alphaproteobacteria; order Rhizobiales; family Rhizobiaceae; genus Mesorhizobium. Next base: position 2,070,450 of record NZ_CP085135.1, on the reverse strand, counting down.
CTTCATTTCGCAATGCCCTGGTGCAGAGCATTGCTGGCGGCAACACCATCATGATCAACCGAGCGGCGCGCCAATTGCTGGCCAGGGCGTCAGTGCGAACGCAATTTGTCAGCCATGACTGGTGGGCCTATCTCATCGTGACGGCTTCCGGCGGCGTCGTTCATTACGATCCGCGGCCTCTGGTGCGCTACCGGCAGCACGAGGCAAATCTGGTCGGGGCCAACGTTTCGTGGAAGGCGCGGGTCTCCCGGCTTGGACGCCTGCTGAAAGGCGAGTTCGCCAGCTGGACCGACGACAATCTCAGCGGCCTTGCCGTCAATCGCGATCTTCTTGCCGCGGATTCTGCTGTTTGCCTAGATCTGTTCATGGAATCGCGAAAAGGCGGTCTTTTCCGCCGGCTCAGCTATCTGCGCCGAAGCGGCGTCTATCGACAGACGCCATTGGGGACGCTGGGGCTTTACCTCGCAATCATCTGGGGCCGCGTCTAGGCCATGTCGGTGATACCTTCCGGCCATGGCGGACCGAAGCGGGCCTTCGACCTCGCAGGGGCGGCGCTGCTGCTGCTGCTGACCTCGCCTGTCCTGGCGATTGCCTTCCTGTCGGTCCGGGCTTCTTCGCCAGGGCCGGCGCTCTTCTCGCAAATCCGGGTCGGACGCAATGGCGTGCTATTTCGCTGCCACAAGCTCAGAACCATGTATCAGGGAACACCGTCCCTACCCACGCACGAGGCGCCGGCAACCGCGGTGACCTCGGTCGGAAGGGTCCTGCGTGCCTACAAGCTCGATGAACTGCCGCAGCTCTGGAACGTCTTGAAAGGCGAGATGAGCCTGGTCGGTCCCCGTCCATGTCTGCCGACGCAGACGGAGCTTATCGAACGTCGCGCCGAGTTGGGTGTGCTATCAGCGCCTCCCGGCATGACCGGGCTGGCGCAGATCCAGGGCATCGACATGTCGACTCCGAGGCTCCTTGCCGAGACCGATGCCGAATATCTGAAGATGGCTTCGATCGGATCCGACCTTCGGATTCTGCTCCGAACGATCTACAGGGGCTGAGCTTGCCCAAGCTTGGCGTGTCGCGCCATTTCCGTCAGCCGACCGGTCGTGTCGATCTCCGGCGCCCAGCCATCTGACATGAGTAGGGATGGATCGCAAATCTGCGTTGCCGTCATCCTGTCCCACACTTTGCCTTTGCCCAGCAGGGACGCCGCCGGTCGCATCAGCGCGGCCGGGATAGCAAGCAGGCGCAAGGGGCGCCCGAAACCTCGCCTGAGAGCTTCGATGACGGCCGTGATGGGAATAGCAGGCACATCGCTGGCGAAGTAGACTGGACGAAGCGGGGCAGGGCTGGTCAACAAGTGCAACACCGCCCTGGCCACGGCTTCGCGCGCGATCAGCGAGCGGACACCTGAAAAGGCGGCAGCCGGCAGGGGCAGGGCGGTATCGGCCAGGCGCACCAGCGTAGCCAGGTTTCCCTTCATGCCCGCTCCATAGGCCGGCGGCAGACGCAGCGCCGTGGCGTCGGCGCGACCTGATGAGGTGTAGGCCTCCAGCACCTTGATCTCTCCCTCCCGTTTCGAGCGTCCGTAGGCGCATTGCGGGGCAGGGGCCGTACGCTCATCGATCGTTCCGCTGAAATCGGCACCGATCACCGCCCGGATGGAGGACAGGTAGATGAAGCGTCCGCTCGTCCCGATAGCCGCCGCATGCGCCAACCGTTCGGTCAATGCGACATTGGTGGCCCGAAAGTCGGCATCTGTTGCGCTGGTCTGGTCATTGTTCAAGGCGGCGCAATGAACGACGTGCGTGATGTCCTTCATGAGCGTCAGAAAGTCCCCGGCTGGGCCGTCGGGCTCTGGCAGCCGAACGGCGTCGCCTCCAGCGCCAAGCAGTTCCGGGTGACGGGACGCGATGCGAACGTCGATCCTGGCTTCGCGCAGTTGCCGAACGACAAGGCCGCCGACGAAGCCGGTTGCGCCTGTTACCAGAACCTTCATCGTTCGACCCGGAACGCTGATGCGGTTGGACGCATCCGCGTTTCCGGCAGCGCAATGGTGCGCCCGGATGCGAGATATGTCCCCGACAACAGGAAGATCATCAGCACCGAATCGAGAATGTCGTGACCGACCAGGATGCCGGTCATTCCAGCGGTGAGATAGGTGATCACCACTATGACGATCATAGTGGCGCCAAACCGCTCGATGGGGTCAATGCTGGCGCGCAGGACTTTGGCCGCATTCCGCGCGGCAACGACAAAGATCGCCGCCAGCGTCACCGCGCCAAGGATGCCGGCCTCCACCAATGCGGTGAGGAACCCATTGTGAAAATGGCTGAATCCTTCCGCCATCCCATATCGTTCCTGGAATCCTTGCAGCATGAGTGGCTTGCCCGCCCCCATTCCATGTCCGAACAGCGGCGCCTCGCGGAACGCCTTCAGTCCGATGTCCCAAAGCGCAACGCGCAATCCCAGGGCCGTGGTGTAGTCGCCATGGGTGGTGAGCGAATGCCAGTCGGCGAATAGAAAATCCGCACGATCAGCTATGACTCGGAATCCCAGAACAGCGCTCACTATGGCGACCGCGGCCAGCATCAGCAGCAGGCGAACGGCATTCTTGCCCTTGAGGGTTCGCAGGTTGATCAAGAGCACAGCAATGCCACCGATCAACAATGCCAGCCAGATGATGCGCGATCCAGAATAGATGATGGCGACGGTGCCGGCCAGCACCGCGCATATGAAAACAACACCCCTGACCTTTTCGATGCCTGAAACGATGCCAGTCAGGCAGATCATGACGCTGAGGCAGGCGACTTCCGCGAACACGATTGCATTTCCAGCCCCGCCTTTTGCCCGCATCCCGAACCAATATTGCTGGATGATCGCCAGCACCAACGCGCCGAGGCAAGCGCAGATGCTGCTCACAATGATGATGCGGACCAGCGTGGTTTTCCGCGAAATGCTCCAGGTCGAATAGGAAATGGGAAAAAACAGAAAGGTAACCAGCGAAAGGAGATCCAGCGCATCCCTGACGATCGAGTTGTTGACGATGGATGCCAGGAGATTGGCCCCGCAATAGGCATATATAGCGGCGGTCATGGCGAGCATGGGGCGATCGGCATTGAATCGCCGTCTCTTCATTGCGATGAGCAGCGTGGACCACAGAGCGCCGCCGTTGAAAACAAAACTGACGGCTGATCCAACGACGGGTGAGAGAAAGCAAGCTATCGAGAAGTAGATGTTCACCAGAGAAGGTGTGAACTGTTCTTTTATGGAAGAAAGCCGGCTCAATGATCTAGTTCACAATTCGAGGAATTTGCGGGACATGTTGCATTAGCTGAAGAGAATATAGCCACCATCGTTTTTTGCTCTTATTGCGTCACGCGGTCTGCTCATTTTCAGCAATGGTATAGCGGCTGGACACGGGTTTCGATAGTGCGGCAAGCCGGAGCCACCATCAAAAATCGGCAGCAATGTCCATCTGATCGCGATTGCTGGGGAGTGGGCTCAACGCTCGTCTGCTCTGCTTATTCAGGCAATATTTTTCCCACCGTTTCATGGCCTTTGAGCTTTTGAGCAGGAATTTTCGGGTTTTTGGCATGGCGTGGAAAATTCATTCCCCGGGCGCGTGTCGAGGCGCTTGTCTTGCATTGTTCTGGATGGCCTCGATCTGCTAGAACGCCGGTAAGGAAATACATGTCCAGACGTGAAGCTTGACCGAGCGAAAAGAACTCGACGATTTGAAGCAAGGTCCTTCCGCTGGATGGCACGAGAGAACGCTAACAGTCCATGACATCCGCGCTTACGCATCTTCAGCGGCTTGAAGCTGAATCCATTCATATTTTCCGCGAGGTTGCCGCGGCCTTTTCCAAGCCGGTGATGCTCTATTCGGTCGGCAAGGATTCGTCGGTGCTGATGCACCTGGCAATGAAGGCGTTTTATCCCGCCAAGCCACCCTTTCCGTTTCTCCATGTCGACACCACCTGGAAGTTCCGGGAGATGATCGCCTTTCGCGACCAGATGGCGCAAAAGCTCGGCTTCGATCTGCTGGTTCACGTCAACGAGGATGGTGTCCGCGACAACATCAATCCGTTCGACCATGGCTCGAACACCCACACCCATGTCATGAAGACCGTGGCTCTGCGCCAGGCGCTCGACAAGTACGGCTTTGATGCTGCCTTTGGTGGCGCCCGTCGCGATGAGGAAAAGTCACGCGCCAAGGAGCGCATCTTTTCCTTCCGCAACGCGCAGCACGTCTGGGACCCGAAGAATCAGCGGCCGGAGATGTGGAAGATATTCAACACGCGGATCGCGGCCGGTGAATCGATCCGGGTGTTTCCGTTGTCGAACTGGACCGAACTCGACATCTGGCAGTACATCCTGCAGGAAAACATCCCGATCGTGCCGCTTTATTTCGCCAAGGAGCGGCCCGTCGTCGAACGCGACGGCATGCTTATCCTCAAGGACGACCATCGCATGCAACTGCGTCCCGGCGAGACAGTCGAGAACCGGCTGGTGCGGTTCCGCACCCTTGGCTGCTATCCGCTGACCGGCGCGATTGAGTCCGATGCCGATACGCTTGAAGCCATCGTCGGCGAAATGCTTACCGCGCGTACCTCCGAGCGGCAGGGTCGCCTGATTGACCGCGATGAAGCGGGCTCGATGGAAAAGAAGAAGCGCGAGGGGTACTTCTGAGCATGCGCCACATCATGGCCAAGAGCCTCGCGCCCACCGACGGCGTCCGCGACTATCTGGCGGCGCAGGAAAAGAAATCGTTGCTTCGTTTCCTGACCTGCGGTTCGGTCGATGACGGCAAGTCGACGCTGATCGGGCGCCTGCTTTCGGATACGAAGCAGATATTCGAGGACCAGCTTGCCGCGCTCGAGCGCGATTCGCGCAAGCATGGCACCACTGGCGACGACATCGATTTCGCGCTGCTGGTCGATGGCCTGGAGGCCGAGCGCGAGCAAGGCATCACCATCGACGTCGCCTATCGCTTCTTCGCCACGCCAAAGCGCAAGTTCATCGTTGCCGACACGCCCGGCCACGAGCAGTACACGCGTAACATGGCGACCGGCGCTTCGACAGCTGATCTGGCCATAGTGCTGATCGACGCTCGCCAAGGCGTGCTGCGCCAGACCAGGCGCCATTCGATCATCGCCTCGCTGCTAGGTATCCGCCACGTTGTTTTGGCCATCAACAAGATCGATCTCGTCGGCTTCGACCAGGCTGTCTTCGAACAGATCGTCGAGGATTACAGGCAGTTTTCGCACGAACTCGGCTTCCAGACGATCATGCCGATACCTATGTCTGCTCGTTTCGGCGACAATGTCAGCCGCTCCGACAAGACGCAATGGTATTCCGGTCCGACGCTGATCGAGCATCTCGAGACCGTGTCGGTTGATGAAGCCATGGTTGAATTGCCGTTCCGTTTTCCGGTGCAATATGTGAATCGCCCCAATCTGGACTTTCGCGGTTTTGCCGGAACGATTGCGTCTGGCGCGGTTTCGCAAGGCGACGAAATCGTCGTTGCCAAATCGGGCAAGTCCTCCCGCGTCAAGCGCATCGTCTCCTATGGTGGCGACCTCCAGCAAGCGGTTGCGGGCCAAGCCATAACCCTTGTCCTGGACGATGAGGTCGAGGTGTCGCGTGGCAACATGCTGGTGTCGCCGGCCGCCCGGCCACAGGTCGCCGACCAGTTCGCCGCCAACATTGTCTGGTTTGACGAGCATGCGCTGCTGCCGGGTCGTTCTTACATCCTGCGTACGGAGACCGACCAGACCAGTGCCACCGTCACCGATCTGAAGTATCGGGTCAACGTCAACGACTTTGGCCATGAGGCGGCCAAGTCGCTCGAGATGAACGAGGTCGGCATCTGCAACATCTCGACGCGGGCGCCGATCGCCTTCGATACTTTCGCCGAGAATCGTACCACCGGCGCCTTCATCCTGATCGATCGCATCACCAACGCCACTGTCGGTGCCGGAATGATCCTGCATTCGCTGCGCCGCGCCGAGAACATCCACTGGCAATCGCTCGATGTCGGCAAGCGCGTCCGCGCCGATATGAAGAACCAGCGGCCCGCCGTGTTCTGGTTCACCGGGCTTTCGGGGTCCGGCAAATCGACCATCGCCAATCTTTTGGAGAAGAAGCTCTTCGCCACCGGGCGCCATACCTACATTCTGGATGGCGACAATGTCCGCCACGGCCTCAACCGCGATCTCGGCTTCACCGACGCCGATCGCGTCGAAAACATCCGCCGCGTCGCCGAAGTTGCGCGACTGATGGCGGATGCCGGCCTGATCGTCATCGTTTCCTTCATCTCGCCGTTCAGCGCCGAGCGGCGCATGGCCCGGGAATTGATGGCCGAGGGCGAGTTCGTTGAGGTGTTCGTCGATACGCCCTTCGAAGAATGCGCCAGACGCGATCCGAAGGGCCTTTATGCCCGCGCGCTGAATGGCGAGATCAAGAATTTCACCGGCGTCGATTCACCGTACGAGGCCCCGGAAAAACCCGAAATCCATCTGAAAACCCTCGGCAAATCGGCCGAAGAGATGGTAGAGGCCCTGGAACTCTGGCTGAACGAGCGCGACATTGCCGAAGACCAATACGACAGCGGCGGCGGAATCTGACGACAGGCAGATGCTCGAAATCTTCGAGCGGCTGGCCTTGACGGCCGGGCGCGAGGTGATGCGCGTCTTCCATGCTGGCTGCGCGGTCGATCAGAAAACAGACAGTTCGCCGGTAACCGAGGCGGACCGCGAGAGTGAGAAGATCATCCTCGCTGGATTGCGCGCGGCATATCCCGACATTCCTTGCGTGGCCGAGGAGGAAGCATCCGCCGGCATCGTGCCACCCGACCTGGACGGGGCCTTCTTCCTGATTGATCCGCTCGACGGCACTAAGGAGTTCGTCAACCGCCGGACCGATTTCACCGTCAACATAGCACTTGTCCGCCATGGCGTGCCGGAAATCGGCGTCGTCTTTGCGCCTTGCACCGGTCGCTTCTTTTCCGGCCGGCCGGGCAGGGCGGAATCTCTCGCGATCAATGATGAATATGAAATCGTTGGCCGCCGGCCGATCTCGGTGAGAACGGCTGTGGCACCACTGGCCATCGTCGCCAGCCGCTCGCACAACACGCCCGAGACTGAAGCCTATATCCGTGACCTCGGTGCCGCCGAGATCGTCTCAGTAGGCTCGTCGCTGAAATTCTGCCTTGTCGCCGGCGCCGAGGCGGACGTCTATCCGCGCTTTGGCCGCACCATGGAATGGGACACCGCGGCCGGCGATGCCGTGCTTCGCGCCGCGGGCGGCATGACGCGTACTCTGGACGGCAAAGCTCTGGTCTATGGCAAGCGCAACCAGAGCGATGACGCGGATTTCGCCAATCCGCACTTCATTGCCAGTGGCAAGAGCGCCGGCGTAGGCGTGTAATCTCCCCTCGAGGGGAGATTACACGCCTCTATGCGGCTGCCTGCGCCGAATTCGATCCGATATAGTTCCTGATCGTCTCGATGATCCGGTCCTGATCGGCTTCGCTCAGATAGGGGTGCATCGGCAGGCACAGGATGCGCTTGGGCAAGTCTTCCGAAACGGCGAGGCCAGTCGGGGTCCGCGGATAGTCGCGGTAGGCGATCTGCTCGTGCAACGGCTTCACATAGTAGATGACAGACGGAATGCCCTTTTCCTGAAGATGCGCCTTGAGGCCATCGCGCTTCGGCGTCTCGATGGCATATTGCGCCCAGGCCGAGCGGCCGCCATCCAGATTGCGGGCCGCCGTCACGATATCGCCAAGCCCTTGCGCATAGCGGTTTGCCACGACCTGGCGGGCGCCCATCTCGTCTTCGAGGATAGCCAGCTTCTCGATCAGGATTGCAGCCTGCAGCGTGTCGAGCCGCGAATTGATGCCGACGCGGACATTGTCATATTGCGTTTCGCCTTTGCCATGAAAGGCGAACGACCGAAGCTGTTCGGCCAGCGCATCGTCGTTGGTGAACATCGCGCCGCCGTCGCCGTAGCAGCCCAGCGGCTTTGCCGGGTAGAAGCTGGTCGAGCCGACCGCGCCGAACGCCCCGCACATCTTGCCGTCTGCCGAGCCGCCCATCGACTGGGCCGCATCCTCGATCACCATCAGCTTTTCGCGATTGGCGATGGCCATGATGGCATCGTAGTCGGCGGCGAGGCCGAACAGGTCGACCGGGATGATCGCCTTCGGCTTCAGCCGGCCTTCCTTCTTGATCATGGCGATCGCAGCCTCGAGACTGGCGATGTCGATGTTGTAGGTCACCGGATCAACGTCGACGAACACCGGCTCGGCCTTGGCCAGCGCGACCACTTCGGCGGTGGCGGCGAAGGTGAAGCTCGGCACGAATACCGCGTCGCCGGGGCCGATACCGGCCGCGAACAGCGGCAAAAGCAACGCGTCGGTACCGTTGGCGCAAGCGACGACATGCTTTGTGCCGATGTAGGCGGCGAGCTTGTTTTCGAATTCGGTGACCTGGGGACCCAGGATGTAACGGCCTTCGTCGACGACGCGATCGATAGCGGCCTTCAGCCGGTCGCGGATTCGTTCGCGCTGTGCGCCAAGATCGATGAACTGCATGTCGGCCTCAAACGGGTTAGCCAGATAACCGGCCGCTGGTACCAGAGTTGCGGCGGTCGAGAAAGCCGCGCAGGCAAAACCGTGAATTGCTCAAGTGTCGCAGTCTGTTACCAGCATTTTCCGGCGTGCCTTCGCAAGATGCCGGGAATCCGGGCTTCGTTGGGCCCGCGATACCACCCTTATAGTCCCCAGGGACGGCGCTGCGAAACATAAAGTGATCGACAGGCTCAACTTATCTTGAGCGCGCCCCTGCCATGTCAGGCGATTTCGTGCCGCCACGGTGGATTGGCGCCGGCCCGTGACACGGTCACCGCCGCAGCTTTTGCGCCAAGCGCCAGCGCCTTGCGGATGGCGTCTTCGGACAGGCTGACAATCGCCGTCTTTGACAACTGGCCCTGCTCGTGCAGTGAGGCGAGGATGCCGGCATTGAACGTGTCTCCGGCGCCGACCGTGTCGACCACCGTGACTTTTTCCGGCATCACCGTGATCTTGTGATCCCTGCTGTATCCGACCGCCCCTTCGCTGCCATGCGTGACAACAATCAGCTTCGGGCCGCGATCCAGCCAGTTGCGGATGACATCCTCGTGCGAGCCGGCTTCACCAAACCAGTGGAGGTCTTCGTCCGACAGTTTCACGATGTCGGCCATGGCCATCATGCCGCGGATGCGACGCAAGTGCTTGGCCTTGTCGGGGATGAAGTTCGGCCGGATGTTGGGGTCGAGCATCATGACGCGCTGAGTGTGCTCGCGCTTCATGAACTCCTCATAGGCGGCCCCGGCCGGATCGGAGATCAGGCTGATGGCTCCAAACAGCATGGCTTCGATCTCGCCGCCAAGCTCGGGCAGGTCGTCGGTCGTCAGCATGCGGCCGGCCGTGTTCTCGTCGTAAAATGTATAGGTCGCCTGGCCATTGTCGAGCCGCACGAAGGCCAGCGTGGTTGGCCGGCGCGAGGTGTGCGCATAGGTGGAACTGACCTTGCTCGCGCCCAGCGCGTCCCTGAACTGGCCGCCGAACAGGTCGGACGACAGGCCGGAAAAGAAACCCGCTGGAGCGCCCAGCCGGCCTAGCGCGATTGCCGTGTTGAAGACGGCACCCCCGACATAGGGAGCAAAGGCCGGCTCCCCCAGCGTGGTGGTTCGCGGCAACATGTCGATGAGGGCTTCGCCGCAGCAAAGGATCATGGTGTCTTGGTCTCCGGCGGATAGATAACGCCCTTGCGGATGATGATGTTGGCATACAGCCTGGGCTCGCTGGTGGCGACGATCGCGTGCGCGGCCTTGACCCGTGCATAAAAGTCGTCGCCGGCCAGCGCAACCACCTTGCGGCCCGGCGCGCGCTTTGCACAGATCGCCTCCATCTCGCGATGAACGGGATCGGCAAGCAAGGGGTCGCCTTTGACCGAAGCGCGAAACAGCGCCTCAGGCACGACGTCGTCTACAGGCAGTACGCTCAAGATAGCATCGAGCACGGGAACAAGATGGTGACCGTCCGCGCGGACGAGCCGGTGTGCGTGCTCCTCGGCCGGGTAGTTTCCGTCGACAAGGGCGATTTCATCGCCGTGGCCCATGGCGCGCAGGGTCGCCAGAAGCTCCGGACCGAGCAGCGCGGAAATCCCGATCAGCATTCAGATGCTCCTGGAGATCGTGGTCGAGCCGATAAGGAAGCGTTCCGAAAGCGGCAGGCTGGCGCCGCCCAATGCACGCGCATGAATGCCGACGGTCCCCTCGCGAACGGTGGGGAGTTTCAGACCTTCGCCGTCGATCTTGCCGATAGCTTCGATAACGGCATCGACCAGCCGGCGTCGGACGGTGAGCGGCATCCAGCCGTCGATGATCGCTGCTTCGAAATCGATGACCGCGGATGCCGCCACGATGGCGTAGGCCAGTGCCTGCGAGGCGGTGGCGATCCAGTCGTCGAGTTCGATGCCGATCTCGCCCCAGTCCTCGGGCGACGTCCACAGATGCGAGGCTTCGACACCGCGCGCATTTAGCGCTTTTTCCAGCATGGCAATCGATGCCACGTCGATCAACTGGGTTGGCTTGCCGTCGGGACCGGGCACGGGCATGGACCCGAGCGCGCCGGCATTGCCTGTCGGGCCACCATAGAGGCGGCCATTGAGCACGATGCCGCCACCGGCAAAGGCGCCGATGTAGAAATAGACGAAGTCACGCGCGGCTCCGGCCTTGCCGAACACGAGCTCGGCACCGCACGCCGAGGTGGCGTCATTCTGAAGATAGACCGGAAACTCGCACTGTAGCTGGATCTCCGCGCGTATGTCGCGGTGGCGCCATTCGTCCATGACGTCCCGGGGCGCACCCGCCGTATCGGCCCAGTTCCACAATTCGAACGGCATGGCGATGCCGAGCCCGGCAATACGCTTGTTCTGTTCGGGGGTGAGTTCTCCGCGCATCTTCTCCATGCCGGAGGTGACGAATTCCACGGTCTCGCGCGGTGCGGGATAGCGGTAGGAATGCTGCAGCATCGACCGGACGTTGCCGAGGAAATCGATCAGCACCAGTTCGGCGCTGCGGCGGCCGATCTTGAGGCCGATGAAATACGCACCCTCCGGGTTCAGCGCCATCGGAATGGAGGGCTGGCCGATCTTCCCGCGCAACGGCGCCTGGCGGACCAGAAGGCTGTCATCCTCGAGCTCACGCATGATGACGGACACGGTCTGAGCCGAAAGTCCGGTCATGCGCGCGATGTCGGATTTGGCCAGGCTGCCATGCTGGCGCACCAGCGAAAGCACGAGCCGCTCATTGTGGTCCCGCATCCCGCTCTGGTTGGTGCCGCGGTGAAGCCGGCTATCGGCTGCCTCCGGCGAACCGTGCCTCGCAATGCCGGTTTCCACCCTGTTCCTCCCGTTATTTCCCCTCGATGCTTTTGGGCCAGAATGAGTGGTCAACGCAAGGCTGTCAATAATAAATAAGAGTGATTTAATTATTGACAGCCCCATTGGTCTGGTGTCTTTTGGCAGCGGGCGTCCATGCTGGGAGATTTCGTTTGGACGCTTGTGCGGGTGCCGGTTGGCCGGCAGCCGAAATGGTTCCACTGGGAGGATAATCGTGACCAAGACATCACTATTGAAGTCCACCGTCTTTGCTGCGGCTGGACTCGGCCTGATGGCGTTTACGTCGGCAGCATCGGCCGCCAATGTCAGCGCTTGCCTGATCACCAAGACCGACACCAATCCCTTCTTCGTCAAGATGAAGGAAGGCGCCACGGCGAAAGCCAAGGAAATTGGCGTCGATCTCAAAGCCTATGCCGGCAAGGCCGAAGGCGACAATGAAGGCCAGGTCGCGGCGATTGAATCCTGCATTGCCGATGGCGCCAAGGGCATTCTCATCACCGCCACCGACACGGCGGCAATCGTGCCGGCTGTTAAGAAGGCACGCGATGCCGGACTTCTGGTGATTGCGCTGGATACGCAACTCGAGCCCGCCGATGCCGCGGATGCGACCTTTGCGACCGACAATTTCAAGGCAGGCGAGCTCATAGGCTCCTGGGCCAAGGCAACCTTGGGCGACAAGGCCAAGGATGCCCACATTGCCTATATGGATCTGATCGCCAGCCAGCCGTCGGTCGACGTGCAACGCGACCAGGGCTTCATGAAGGGGTTTGGCATCGACCTCGGTGATCCCAAGAAGATCGGCGACGAGAAGGACCCGCGCAATGTCTGCCACGATCTGTCGGGCGGCAACGAGGATGGTGGCCATACCGCCATGGAGAACTGCCTGCAGAAAGATCCCAATATCAACGTCGTCTACACCATCAACGAACCCGCGGCCGCTGGCGCCTACCAGGCGCTGAAAGCGGTTGGCAAGGAGAAGGACGTGTTGATCGTTTCGATCGATGGCGGCTGCCCAGGCGTCAAGAACGTGGCGGAAGGCATTATCGGCGCTACCGCGCAGCAATATCCGCTGCTGATGGCCTCGCTCGGCATCGAGGCGATCAAGGCCTTCGCCGACACTGGCAAGAAGCCAGAACCGTCGCCTGGCCTGAACTTCTACAACACCGGCGTCACGCTCATTACCGACAAGCCGGCTGCCGGCATCGATTCCATCGATACCAAGGCAGGCCTCGGCAAGTGCTGGGGTTGATTTGACCCCGCGATCGGCTCAATCTTGAGACAACGATAATAATTGTGGAGCGGTCTTGGCCGCTCCACACACAAGGCGGGGAGGCCGTGTTGAGCGTTGAAACAACCAAAGTCAGCGGACCGCAGGAATTTGAGAAGACTTTAGCCGCAAGCGACAAAAGCGTCGCTTCGTTCGATACCCATTCCCGCACAACGTTGGAGAGCATCCAGCACCGGCTGCACAAAAGCCCTGCGATGGTTCCGCTGATCATCCTGCTGCTGTCGGTGATCCTGTTTGCAATCGTCGTCGGCGGGCGCTTCTTTTCGCCCTTTACGCTGACGCTGATCCTGCAGCAGGTGGCGATAACTGGCATGGTCGGCATCGCGCAGACGCTGGTGGTGCTGACAGCCGGCATCGACCTTTCCGTCGGCGCCATCATGGTGCTGAGTTCGGTCGTCATGGGCCAGTTCGCCATGCATTACGGCGTTCCCGCGCCGGTGGCGGTCGCGGTGGGCCTGCTTGTCGGCTCGATCTGTGGCTTGATAAACGGCATTCTGATAGCCCGGGTAAAGTTGCCGCCTTTCATCGTGACGCTCGGCACATGGTCGATCTACGCGGCCGTCAATTTCATCTATTCGGGCAACGAGACCATCCGAAGCCAGGATCTCGAGACGACGGCGCCCTTGCTGCAGTTCTTTGGCGGCTCGTTCAAGGTCGGCGGCGCTGTCTTCACCTATGGCGTGTTGTTGATGCTTATCATGGCGGCTATCGCCTGGTACGTACTCAACCACACCGCGTGGGGACGGCATGTCTATGCGGTGGGTGATGATCCGGAAGCAGCGGAACTGTCGGGCGTTCGTGTCGATCGGATGCTGCTCGCGGTCTATACGCTTACGGGCCTCATCTGCGCCATTGCCGGCTGGGCTCTCATTGGGCGCATCGGGTCGGTATCGCCTCAGGCAGGCCAGTTCGAAAACATCAATTCCATCACTGCCGTCGTGATCGGTGGTACCTCGCTGTTTGGCGGGCGCGGCTCCATCCTCGGAACCATCTTCGGTGCGATTATCGTCGGCGTGTTCGCGCTGGGGCTGCGGCTGTGGGGGACAGACCCGCAATGGACGCAATTGTCGGTCGGCGCTCTCATCATCGTCGCGGTCGCTATCGACCAGTGGATCAGGAAGATTTCGGGATGACCCAGGCTCAGGAACCCATCCTTACCGCGCGTGGTCTGGTCAAGCGATATGGTCGCGTTACAGCCCTCGACAACGCCGATTTCGATCTTTACCCAGGCGAAATTCTCGCTGTCATCGGCGACAACGGTGCCGGCAAGTCATCGCTGATCAAGGCGATTTCGGGCGCGGTTACTCCCGACGAAGGGGAGATCCGACTGGAGGGCAAGCCTATCGCTTTCAGGTCGCCGATGGAGGCGCGCGAAGCCGGCATCGAAACCGTCTATCAGAATCTGGCGCTGTCGCCGGCCTTGTCGATCGCCGACAACATGTTTCTTGGTCGCGAACTGCGCAAGCCGGGCTTTGTCGGACAGTGGCTTCGCATGCTCGACCGTCCGGAAATGGAGAAGCGCGCCCGCGAAAAGCTAACCGAACTGGGTCTGATGACCATCCAGAACATTAGCCAGGCAGTGGAAACGCTGTCGGGTGGCCAACGCCAGGGCGTAGCTGTAGCGCGCGCCGCGGCTTTTGGCTCCAAGATGGTGATCATGGATGAGCCAACGGCGGCCCTCGGTGTCAAGGAGAGCCGCCGCGTGCTCGAACTGATCCTCGACGTTAAGAAACGTGGCCTGCCGATCGTGCTGATTTCGCACAATATGCCGCATGTCTTCGAGGTTGCCGACCGCATCCACATTCATCGGTTGGGCCGTCGTCTCGCCGTCATAGACCCGAAGCAATATTCGATGTCGGACGCTGTCGCGTTCATGACCGGGGCGAAAGTTCCGCCGGAAGCGGTGCTGGCGGCTTAAAGCAGGATGCGCACAATTGCCAAATTGCCGCAGGGGAAGTTGGTCGAGCTTCTCCCTAAATCGATTGAATATATGAAGGGATGCATTAGCATGGGCTGGGAGGAACGGTGAAAGCCGGTATGATCATGGCAACCGCACGAGAGGCAGCATGACGCGCGCGATGACAACCGAAGCCCCCCAGCCCGCACTCGAAAATCCCGATCCCAAGACGCTCGCCGAAGAAGTCTTGATGTCACTCAAATACAGGGTCGGCAAGGACACCACTGTCGCGACGCAATACGACTGGCTGACCGCCTCGATCAAGGTCGTGCGCGATCGCATCGTCGATCACTGGATGCAGGCGACAAAGGAAGCTTACGACCAGCAGGAAAAGCGGGTCTATTATCTGTCGCTTGAATTCCTCATCGGCAGGCTGATGCGCGATGCCTTCTCCAATCTCGGCCTGATGGAGAATATGCGCGAGGCGCTGTCGTCGCTCGGCGTCGATCTCGATATCATCGCCGCGCTCGAACCGGATGCGGCCCTCGGCAATGGCGGCCTCGGCCGTCTCGCCGCCTGCTTCATGGAAAGCATGGCGACGGTCGATATTCCAGCGCATGGCTACGGCATCCGCTACGCCAACGGCATGTTCCGCCAGGAAATCCATGACGGCTGGCAGGTGGAACTGCCCGAAACATGGCTCGACCACGGCAACCCTTGGGAGTTCGAGCGGCGCGAACGCTCCTTCGAGGTCGGCTTCGGCGGCTCGGTGGAATCGATCACCTCCAAGGACGGTCGGCTGGAGCGTCACGTCTGGAAGCCGACCGAGCATGTTCTGGCCGTTGCCTACGACACGCCTGTGGTCGGCTGGCGGGCTCACCGCGTCAACACGCTGCGTCTATGGTCGGGCATGCCGGTCGATCCGATCCTGCTCGACAAGTTCAATGCTGGCGATCACATCGGAGCGCTCGCCGAAAGCAACAAGGCCGATGCCCTGTCGCGCGTCCTCTATCCCGCGGATTCCCACAAGGCGGGGCAGGAGTTGCGGTTGCGGCAGGAATATTTCTTCTCCACCGCCTCGCTGCAGGACATCGTCCAGCGCCATCTCAGCCAGTATGGCGACCTGAAGTCGCTGCCCGACAAGGCGGCGATCCACCTCAACGACACCCATCCGGCTATCGCCGTGCCCGAACTGATGCGCCTGCTGATGGATGTCCATGGCATGGATTTCGATCTCGCCTGGAGCATCACCAAGCGTACCTTTGGCTACACCAACCACACGCTGCTCCCCGAAGCGCTGGAAAGCTGGCCGGTGCCGTTGTTCGAGCGGCTTTTGCCGCGTCACATGCAGATCGTCTACGCCATCAACGCCGAGGTGCTGCTGGAGGCGCGCGCGTCCAACCTGTTCTCGGACGAGCAGATCGGTCGCATTTCGCTGATCCAGGAGAACGGTGATCGCCGGGTGCGCATGGGCAACCTGGCCTTTGTCGGTTCGCACTCGATCAACGGCGTCTCCGCCCTGCACACCGACCTGATGAAGGAAACGGTGTTTGCCGACCTTCACACGCTCTACCCCGACCGCATCAACAACAAGACCAACGGCATCACGCCCCGACGCTGGCTCATCCAGTGCAACCCGGGGCTGACGGCGCTGACCCGCGAGGCGATCGGCGATCGCTTCCTCGACGACATCGATGCAATCAAGGGGCTAGACGCTTTCGCCGGCGATGCCGCGTTCCGGGAGAAGTTCGCTGGCGTCAAGCGGGCCAACAAGGCGCGGCTGGCCAATCTCGTCGCCGACCGGCTTGGCATCAAGGTCGATCCGTCGGCGCTGTTCGACATCCAGATCAAGCGCATCCATGAATACAAGCGACAGCTCCTGAATATCCTCGAGGCGATCGCGCTTTACGACCAGATCCGCTCGCATCCTGAGCGCGACTGGATGCCTCGCGTAAAATTCTTCGGCGGCAAGGCGGCTCCGAGCTATCACAACGCCAAGCTGATCATCAAACTGGCCAATGATGTCGCCAAGGTCATCAACCGCGACCCGGCCGTTCGCGGCCTGCTGAAAGTGGTGTTCGTTCCGAACTACAATGTCAGCCTGGCCGAGATCATGATACCGGCCGCGGACCTGTCCGAGCAGATATCGACCGCCGGCATGGAAGCGTCGGGCACCGGCAACATGAAGTTCGCGCTGAACGGCGCGCTGACCATCGGCACACTCGACGGGGCCAATGTCGAGATCAAGGAATGCGTCGGCGACGACAACATCTTCATCTTCGGTCTGACCACCGCTGAGGTCGCCGAGCGGCGCAAAAATGGCTACGATCCAAGGTCCGTGATCGAGGGCTCACCTGAGCTGGCGCAGGCGGTGGCGGCGGTGTCCTCGGGCGTTTTCTCGCCGGACGATCCGGAGCGTTATCGCGAACTGATGAACGGCCTTTACCAGAGCGACTGGTTCATGGTCGCCGCCGATTTCGACGCCTATGCCGCAGCTCAGCGCGATGTCGATGCCGTCTGGCGCAACAGTCCGGACTGGTATGCCAAGGCGATCCACAATGTCGGGCGCGTCGGATGGTTCTCTTCCGATCGCACGATCCGTCAATATGCGAAAGAAATCTGGAACGTACCCGTCTGATGTGATTGCATGAGGCCACGAACAATGTGGTCCCAGGGGGTGAGTTTGAATGTCGAATTCAAACCCTGAAACAAACTTGGTGCCCGGGGAGGGTCACGGCCTGATGAGGAAGCCGCGCGCGACCGCTGCGACAAGCGGGCCGGATGGACTGGCTTCGGCCGGTGATGTCGCGGCGATTGTCGCCGGTACGCACGGAGACCCGTTTGCCGTCCTGGGTGTCCAGGACGCTGGCAAGGGCCTTGTCGCTCGCTGCTTCGTGCCGCATGCCGAGTTCGTCACGGCCTATACGCTGACGGGCAAAAAGGCAGGCGAACTTTCCAGGCGTGATGATGGCGGCTTCTTCGAAGGCAAGCTGTCGATCAAAAAGCGCCAGCCGCTGCGCTATCATGCAAGGAACGCCACGGGCGACTGGTGGCTGACCGATCCCTATTCATTCGGTCCGGTGCTCGGCCCGATGGACGACTATTACATTGCCCAAGGATCGCATCTCAGGCTGTTCGACAAGCTCGGCGCGCATGTCATCGAGCATGAGGGTGCGTCTGGCGTGCATTTCGCCGTCTGGGCGCCCAATGCAAGGCGCGTCTCGGTGGTCGGCGACTTCAACGACTGGGACGGCCGCAGACATTCGATGCGCGACCGTCGCGACACCGGCATCTGGGAAGTGTTCATTCCCGACATTGGTGCCGGCCGGCCCTACAAATACGAGATCATCGGACCTGACGGTATCAGGTTGCCGCTGAAGGCCGACCCGTTCGCCTTCAAGTCAGAATTGCGCCCGGCCACCGCTTCGGTGGTCGCTGTGCCGCCGGCGCATCCTTGGGGCGACGAGGCGCATCGCAATTTCTGGCGCAATGCGGATCCCCGGCGCGAAGCCATATCGATCTACGAGGTCCATGCCGGCTCCTGGCAGCTTCGCGACGACGGCACCTTCCTGTCTTGGGACGAGCTTGCCGACCGGTTGATCCCCTATGTCGTCGAGACGGGTTTCACCCATATCGAGTTCATGCCGATCTCCGAACATCCCTATGATCCGTCCTGGGGTTACCAGACAACCGGGCTCTACGCGCCATCGGCCCGCTTCGGCGATCCCGACGGTTTTGCCCGTTTCGTCGACGGCGCCCACCGCGCCGGCGTTGGCGTTATCCTCGATTGGGTGCCCGCACACTTCCCGGTCGACGAGCACGGCCTCGCTCATTTCGACGGCACCGCGCTCTATGAGCATGCCGACCCGCGCAAGGGTTTTCATCCTGACTGGAACACCGCGATCTACAATTTCGGCCGGCGTGAAGTCGTGTCGTTCCTCGTCAACAACGCGTTGTTCTGGGCCGAGAAATACCATGTCGACGGTCTGCGCGTCGATGCGGTGGCCTCGATGCTGTACCTCGATTATTCACGCAAGGCCGGTGAATGGATACCCAACGAGAAGGGTGGCCGCGAGAACCTCGAGGCGGTCAGCTTCCTGCAGAAGATGAACAAGGAGGTCTACGGCCACCATCCCGGCGTGATGACGATCGCCGAGGAATCGACCTCATGGCCGAAGGTCTCGGCACCGGTGCATGAAGGCGGGCTGGGGTTCGGCTTCAAGTGGAACATGGGCTTCATGCACGACACGCTGGAGTATTTCTCCAAGGAGCCGATTTTTCGCAAGCACCACCACAACGACCTCACCTTCGGCCTGGTCTATGCGTTCAGCGAGAATTTCGTCTTGCCGCTCTCCCACGACGAAGTCGTGCACGGCAAAGGCACGCTGCTCAGCAAGATGGCCGGCGATGACTGGCAGAAGTTTGCGACACTGCGCGCCTATTACGGCTTCATGTGGGGCTATCCCGGCAAGAAATTGCTTTTCATGGGGCAGGAGTTCGCGCAGCGCCGCGAATGGAGCGAGGCGCGCGCGCTCGACTGGAACCTGCTCGACTTCCGGCCGCATCGCGGTGTCCGGCAGGTGGTGCGCGATCTCAATTATCTCTACCGCTCGCGCCCGGCGTTGCATGCGCGCGACTGCGAGCCGGAAGGCTTCTCCTGGCTGATCGTCGATGACAGCGCGAATTCGGTCTTTGCCTGGCTGCGCAGCGCGCCAGGCGGCAATCCGGTCGCGGTCATTTCCAATTTCACGCCGGTGCCGCGCGAGGATTACCGCGTGCCATTGCCGAAGGCTGGAAAATGGCGCGAGATCATGAACACGGATGCTTCGGAATATGGCGGTTCCGGCAAGGGCAATGGCGGTGTCGTCGAGGCTCGTGCGGAGGGAGGGGGCACGTCGGCGTCGATGCTGCTGCCGCCGCTGTCAACCATCATGCTCGAATTCGTTCCAGAATGAAGTTCCAGACCGAGTGACGGTTCAGACTGAATAATCGGGGAGGCTGAAAATGGCAGAAACAAAACGAACCCAGCCGCTGGCGCGTGATGCCATGGCCTATGTGTTGGCGGGTGGGCGCGGCAGCCGGCTCAGGGAGTTGACGGATCGCCGGGCGAAGCCCGCTGTCTATTTCGGCGGCAAGACGCGCATCATCGACTTCGCGCTTTCCAACGCGCTGAATTCCGGCATCCGCCGCCTCGGCGTTGCGACCCAGTACAAGGCGCATTCGCTGATCCGCCATTTGCAGCGCGGCTGGAATTTCTTGCGGCCTGAGCGAAACGAGAGTTTCGACATCCTGCCGGCCAGCCAGCGCGTCTCGGAAACGCAGTGGTATGAAGGCACGGCCGACGCCGTCTACCAGAACATCGATATCATCGAGGCCTACGGGCCCGAATACATGGTCATCCTCGCCGGCGATCACATCTACAAGATGGACTATGAGATGATGCTTCGCCAGCACGTCGACGCCAATGCCGACGTCACCGTCGGCTGCCTCGAAGTGCCGCGCATGGAAGCCACCGGCTTCGGCGTCATGCATGTCGATGCCAAGGACAACATCATCGCCTTCGTTGAAAAGCCGGCTGATCCGCCAGGCATTCCCGACAAGCCGGAATTCGCCCTGGCTTCGATGGGCATCTACGTCTTCAAGACCAAGTTCCTGATGGAGCAATTGCGCCGCGATGCCGCCGAGCCCGGCTCAAGCCGCGATTTCGGCAAGGACATCATCCCCTACATCGTTGAGCATGGTAAGGCGATCGCACACCGCTTCGCCAAGTCCTGCGTGCGCTCCACGGCCGAGAACGAGGCCTACTGGCGCGATGTCGGAACCGTCGACGCCTATTGGGAAGCCAATATCGACCTGACCGACATCACGCCGGAACTCGACCTCTACGACCGTGACTGGCCGATCTGGACCTACGCCGAACTGAAGCCGCCTGCAAAATTCGTGCATGATGAGGACGGCCGCCGCGGTTCGGCCGTATCCTCGCTTGTCTCTGGCGACTGCATCGTCTCGGGTGCGTCGCTGAAGCGAAGCCTGATCTTCACCGGGGCGCGCATCAATTCCTATTCGACGCTTGAAGAAGTCGTCATGTTGCCCGACGTGCATGTCGGCCGGAAGGCAAAGCTGAAGCGCGTGGTGATTGACCACGGCGTCAGGATACCGGAAGGGCTTGTGGTCGGTGAGGATCCGGTTCTCGATGCCAAGCGCTTCCGCGTTTCGGAAAAGGGCATATGCTTGGTCACCCAGGACATGATCGACAAGCTGGGGCTCTAACGCATGCAGGTTCTGTCGGTCACGCCCGAGATATTCCCGCTGATCAAGACCGGCGGACTTGCCGACGTGACCGGCGCGCTGCCTATCGCCCTGGCGGCCAAGGGCGTGACCATGCGCACGCTCATTCCCGGCTTTCCAACGGTGATGGGTGCCTTCAAGAAAAAGAAAGCCGTACATCAATATGCCCTTCTGCAAGGCGGCAAGGCTTCCGTCCATGCCGTTCAGCTTGCCGGACTTGATCTTTTTGTGCTCGACGCGCCGCATCTGTTCGACCGCCCCGGCGGTCCCTACGGCAACGCGACCGGTGTCGATTGGCCGGACAATTGGCGGCGTTTCGCGGCGCTGAGCCAGGTGGGCGGCGACATCGCCGGCGGCGCCATTTCCGGCTACCAGCCCGACATCGTCCATGCCCATGACTGGCAGTCGGCGATGACACTGGCCTATATGCGTTACGGCAAGGCTGTCGGCACGCCGTCGATGATGACCGTTCACAATCTCGCCTTCCAGGGCCAGTTCGGCGCGGGCATCTTCGGCGAGCTTGGCCTGCCTGCGGCGGCCATGGCGCTCGACGGCGTCGAATACTACGGCGGCGTCGGCTTCCTCAAGGCGGGCCTGCAGGCGGCCTGGGCGATCACCACGGTCAGCCCGACCTATGCGCAGGAAATCCGCTCGCCGGAATTCGGCATGGGACTCGATGGCCTGATCAACATGCGCGCCATCGACCTTCACGGCATCGTCAACGGCATCGACACCGACATCTGGAATCCTGCCACCGACAAGCATCTGGTTTCCAACTATACCGCCAAGACGTTGAAGGCACGGGTGCCCAACAGGGCCGCTGTCGAGGAGCGCTTCAACCTCGATCGCGACGACAGCCCGATTGTCTGCGTCGTCAGCCGGCTGACCTGGCAGAAGGGCATGGACATTCTGGCCACCGTCGTCGACGGCATCGTCGCGACGGGCGCACGGCTGGCCATCCTGGGCTCCGGCGACGCAGGCCTTGAGGGTGCGTTGCTTGCCGCGGCGGCACGTCATCGTGGCCGTATCGGCGTCGTCGTCGGCTATGACGAGGGCCTTTCCCACACCATGCAGGGCGGATGCGATGCGATCGTCATCCCCTCACGCTTCGAGCCCTGCGGTCTGACGCAGCTCTATGGTCTGCGCTATGGCTGCGTACCCGTCGTCGCCCGTACCGGAGGGCTGGCCGATACCGTGATCGACGCCAATGAAGCTGCCGTTTCCGCTGGCGTGGCGACAGGCTTTCAGTTCGCACCCGCCAATGCCGGTGCCTTCCTGCACGCCATCCGCCGCGTCGTCGATGCGCACGCCACCCCCTCGGTCTGGGCGTCTATCCAGCGACAAGGCATGAAAGCCGACGTGTCATGGGATCGAAGTGCGGAAAAATACGTTGAACTCTATCGCGTGCTGCTTTCGAAAAGGGCTGTCTGATACATGATACGCACCGTCGCCACCAAACCCTATCCTGACCAGAAGCCCGGCACCTCCGGGCTGCGCAAGAAGGTCCCGGTGTTCCAGCAGGAGCACTATGCCGAGAACTTCATCCAGTCGATCTTCGACGCGCTGGACGGGTTCGAGGGCAAGACGCTGGTGATCGGCGGTGATGGCCGCTTCTACAATCGCGAAGTCATCCAGAAGGCTATCGCCATGGCCGCTGCGAACGGTTTCGGCAAGGTGATGGTCGGGCAGGGCGGCATATTGTCGACACCGGCGGCCTCGCATGTCATTCGCAAATACCAGACCTTTGGCGGCATCATCCTGTCGGCCAGCCACAATCCTGGCGGCCCGCACGAGGATTTCGGCATCAAGTACAATGCAAGCAATGGCGGCCCGGCGCCGGAGAAGCTGACCGACGCGATCTTCGAAAAGACCAAGGTGATCTCGAGCTTCAAGATCGCCGACATCGACAAGATCGACATCGACACGATCGGCACGATCAAGGCCGGCGGCATGACGGTCGAGATCATCGATCCGGTCGCGGACTATGCCGAGCTGATGGAGAGCCTGTTCGATTTCGATGTCCTGCGCAAACTGTTCAAATCGGGCTTCCGCATGCGCTTCGACGCCATGCATGCGGTGACCGGTCCCTACGCCAAGGAGATCCTGGAAAACCGGCTTGGTGCGCCCAATGGCACCTGCCGCAACTTCAAACCTTTGCCGGATTTCGGCGGCCACCACCCGGACCCGAACCTGGTCCATGCCAAGCACCTCTATGACGAGATGATGGGACCGGACGCGCCGGATTTCGGCGCAGCCTCCGATGGCGACGGCGACCGCAACCTGATCATCGGCAAGGGCATTTTCGTCACCCCGTCGGATTCGGTCGCCATGCTTTCCGCCAACGCCAATCTGGCGCCAGGCTACAAGGATGGTCTCAAGGGCATCGCCCGCTCGATGCCAACCAGTGGCGCTGCCGACCGCGTCGCCCACAAGCTCGGCATCGGCATCTATGAAACGCCGACCGGCTGGAAATTCTTCGGCAACCTGCTCGACGCCGGCATGGCGACGATCTGCGGCGAGGAAAGCGCCGGCACCGGCTCCAACCATGTCCGCGAAAAGGATGGCCTGTGGGCGGTGCTGCTGTGGCTCAATATCCTCGCGGTTCGCGGTGAAAGCTGCAAGCAGGTCGTCACCGAGCACTGGGCGACCTACGGACGCAACTACTATTCTCGGCATGATTATGAGGAAGTCGAGACCGAGCGCGCCAATGCGCTGGTCGACGAATTACGCGCCAAGCTCGGCTCGCTGCCGGGCACCAGCGTGCGCGGCATGAAGATCGCCAGCGCCGACGATTTTGCCTATCACGATCCGGTCGATGGCTCGACCAGCGAGCATCAAGGCATCAGGGTGCTGTTCGAAGGTGGTTCGCGTGTCGTCTTCCGCCTGTCCGGCACCGGTACCACGGGGGCAACGCTGCGTGTCTACATCGAGCGCTACGAGCCGGACAAGAACCGGCATGATCTCGACACGCAGGTCGCACTTGCCGATCTGATCGCGGCGGCCGACGATATTGCGGGGATAAAGAGCCATACCGGCCGCAACAAGCCGAGCGTGATTACTTGACGTTGACAGATAGCCGCCCGCTTGAGTTCGACCTGTATGGTGGGGCTCATCCTTGTCCCCTTGTGGGAGAAGGTGGCCGAGCGAAGCTCGGTCGGATGAGGGGTGCTCCAACTTGGCGCATGCCTTTGAAATCGTCGACGCCTCGTTTCTTCCAGCACCCCTCATCCGTCTCTGCGCTGCGCGCCGATCCACCTTCTCCCACAAGGGGAGAAGGTGACGCCCGCTCGCGATACTCCCCACAAGGGACAGGGTGGAAAGCGGTCGCATGAGTTTGCTCGGCGCAACCGTCACCAGCGAAGGCATCCGCTTCGCCGCCTGGTCGTCGACGGCCCGACGCCTTTGGGTCTCGATCTTCGACGGCGCCGGTGCGCGCCAGGTCGAACGGCTTGAGCTACGGCCGGAAGGCGAGGGCGTTCACGCGTTGTTCGTTGCAGGCCTTGGCCCCGGCAGCCGCTACGGGTTTCGCGCCGATGGCGACTACGCGCCGGAGCGCGGGCTCTGGTTCGATCCCGACAAGCTGCTAACCGACCCCTATGCCGTCGAGATCGATCGGCCCCACGTCTATGACTGGCGGTTGGCGCAGCGACGAGGCGAGGGGGCCGACACCGCCCGCCTGGTGCCGAAGTCTATCGCCCGCACTTTGCCGAAACCGGTGCCGGCCTTGCCGCCGCTGTTCCAGCCCGGCGGCCTGGTCTACGAAGTCCCGGTTCGAGCCTTCACCTTGCTGCATCCGGAGATACCGAAAGAACAGCGCGGCACGATAGCGGCTCTTGCCCACCCGGCGATTATCGAGCATCTCAAGAAGCTCGGCGTGGGCGCGGTCGAACTGATGCCGGTGACGGCGTCGATCGACGAGCGTCATCTGCCGCCGCTCGGGCTGCGCAATGCCTGGGGCTACAATCCGGTGACGTTCATGGCGCTCGATCCGCGTCTGGCGCCCGGCGGCCTTGCCGAGTTACGCGAGACAGTCGCCGCCCTGCGCAAGGCTGGCATTGGCGTCATCCTCGATCTCGTCTTCAATCACACCGGTGAAAGCGACAGGCTTGGTCCGACCTTGTCACTGCGCGGGCTCGACAACCCTACCTATTACCGGCACACGCCGGACGGCAGACTGGCCAACGACACAGGAACCGGCAACACGGTGGCGTGCGACCATCCGATCGTCCAGGAGATGGTCCTCGACACGCTTCGCCACTTTGTCAATCACGCCGGCGTCGATGGTTTTCGCTTTGACCTTGCGCCTATTCTCGGTCGGGTTGAGGGTGTGTTCGAAGCCAACGCCCCCCTGCTAAAGGCCATGTATGAAGACCCGCTGCTGGCCGATCGCGTGCTGATCGCCGAGCCGTGGGACATCGGCCCGGACGGCTATCAGCTTGGCAATTTTTCGCCGCCCTTCCTCGAATGGGACGACAGGTATCGCGACGATGTCAGGCGCTTCTGGCGCGGCGATGGCGGCATGGTCGGCACGCTTGCCACACGGCTTGCGGGCTCGTCAGACATTTTTGCCAGGTCAGGACAGCAGGCGAGCCGAAGCGTCAACTTCATAGCCGCGCATGACGGCATGACGCTGGCCGATATCGTTGCCTATGAGCGCAAGCACAACGAGGCCAATGGCGAGCAGAATCGCGATGGTCACGACGAGAACCTGTCGTGGAACAATGGCGTCGAGGGCGAGACAAGCGACGGCGTTGTCGCGATGGCCCGCTTGAATGATCAGCGCGCGCTACTTGCCACGCTCTTCGCCTCACGCGGCACCATCATGCTGACCGCCGGCGACGAGTTCGGTCACACCCAGAAAGGCAACAACAATGCCTATGCGCAGGACAACGAGACGACGTGGCTCGATTGGCAAGCGCGCGATCAACCGCTGGAGCGCTACGCGGCTCTGCTCTCGGCCATGCGCCGCGCCACGCCGTCGCTTCGCGAAACACGCTTTCTGACCGGTCAGGCATTGGAGCGCTCGAACGTGCCCGACGTTGCCTGGCTGTCCGAAATCGGAATACCGCTCGATGAGGCGGGCTGGAACGACCCGGAGCGGCATCGGCTTGTCATGGTCCTGGGTGGCGAGCGCGCGGACGACGGCCGTCTTGCGGTGATCTTCAATGGGGATCGCCGGGCATGTGTCTTCACGCTGCCGCCTCGCGAAGGGTTTTTGTGGGCGCCCGCTGAAGCGAACGACGCAACCGACATATCGAGACAAGTGCCGGGGCGAACGGTCATCTTCATGATCGAGCGCGAGGCCGGATAGTCTTAGGAGAACCTGTGAATGGCTGACAATGCCGAATGGTGGCGCGGCTGCGTCATCTACCAGATCTATCCACGGTCCTTCCAGGACACGACCGGCGACGGCGGCGGCGATCTGCGCGGCATTACCCAGCGTCTCGCCCATGTCGCTTCGCTTGGCGTCGATGCTGTCTGGTTGTCACCCTTCTTC
The DNA here is from genome assembly GCF_020616515.1 of Mesorhizobium sp. PAMC28654. Classification (GTDB taxonomy): domain Bacteria; phylum Pseudomonadota; class Alphaproteobacteria; order Rhizobiales; family Rhizobiaceae; genus Mesorhizobium. The sequence goes on along the minus strand of NZ_CP085135.1, from coordinate 2,044,036 downwards.
AAGTCACCGATGGCCGACATGGGCTACGACGTAGCCGACTACCAGGCCGTCGATCCGATGTTCGGCACGATCGAGGATTTCGACGAGGTTGTCGCCGAGGCGCATCGGCTTGGCCTGAAGGTGATCATCGATCAGGTGCTGTCGCACTCCTCCGATCGTCACGAATGGTTTGTCGAAAGCCGCACGGGCAGGGATAATCCGAAGGCCGACTGGTATGTCTGGGCCGATGCGAAACCCGACGGCACGGCGCCCTCGAACTGGCTGTCGGTTTTCGGTGGCCCTGCCTGGGAATGGGATTCGACCCGCAGGCAGTATTACATGCACAATTTCCTCGCCTCGCAGCCGGACCTGAATTTCCACAATCCGGACGTGCAGGATGCACTTCTGGAGACGGTCCGGTTCTGGTTGGAGCGCGGCGTCGACGGCTTTCGATTGGATACGGTCAACTACTATGTCCATGATCGCTGGCTGCGCGGCAATCCGCCCCTGGCGTCCAGCGTCGCCGGCACCAACACTGAGACCAACCCCTATCTTTATCAGGAGCATTTGTTCGACAAGACACAGCCGGAGAACCTGGCTTTCCTCCAGCGTTTCCGGGCGTTACTCGATCAATATGACGACCGTGCCGTTGTGGGGGAGGTGGGCGATGAAGGCCGCTCGCTGCGGACGCTTGCCGCCTATACGTCCGGCGGCGACAAACTCAACATGTGCTACACGTTCGACCTGCTCGGTCCGCGTTCTCGGCGGCGCATGTGCGCGGCTGTGTCGAAGCTTTCGAGGCGGCGGTTTCCGACGGCTGGGTTTGCTGGGCGTTTTCCAATCATGATGTCGTGCGCCATGTGACGCGCTGGACCAGGCCGGGCGGCGATCCTGATGCCGTGGCGAGGTTCTCGATAGCGCTTCTGTCCTGTCTGCGCGGCTCGATCTGTCTCTACCAAGGCGAAGAGCTTGGGCTGCAGGAAGCGGAACTGGCGTTTGAGGATCTGCGAGACCCCTATGGCATCCGCTTCTGGCCGGGGTTCAAGGGCAGGGACGGGTGCCGTACACCCATGGTCTGGGAGGCCATAGCCGACAATGTCGGGTTTTCAACGGGCAAGCCGTGGCTCCCGGTTCCGGAAAGCCATCGCGCTCGCGCGGCCGATATCCAGAACGGCGAGAGCACATCCGTGCTCGCCGCCTACAGGGCGATGCTGGCTGTTCGCAAAAAGTATCCGGCACTGGTGCGGGGCTCGATCCGCTTTCTCGATGCCGAAGGTGATGTCCTTGCCTTCATTCGCGAAGGTGACGGCGAGAGATTGCTGTGCGTCTTCAATTTCGCCGGTGAGCCGGCCAACTGGTCCGCTCCACAGCATATCGGCCAGCCGATCGATGTTGGCGCCGGCGGCGTGAACGTGCATGAAGGCGACCTGTCGCTGCCGCCGCTCGGTTGGGTCCTCTCCCGGCTGGGGTGATCCGCGACCGTCGGCTTACTGAACAAGCACCGAGCGCCCGCAGGTCGCGCCGGTAACCCGGACATCGGCCGAGCCGACGCTGACGCCGAGAGTCGAGAGCAGATTGTAAAGCAAATTGTCGACTGGCGCGGTGACGCCATTCAGCACCGCGACCACCGCTGGCGTCACCGTTCCGAGTAAACCGGTCAGGTCAATCCCGAGGCCGAGCGCATTGACCGAAAGCGACAGATTGCTGATCAGCGACGAGGTAAGCGACTGCGTTATATTGCGTGTCGACACGGTCTTTGTCGTCTTGTTTGCGATTTCCGTGGCGTTGAAGGTCAGCGTCTGGGGACTGTTGTTGGTGATCGCCGTTGCCGCGGAACCCATGATCTGCAGCAGGGGAAGGTTGATCAGCAGCAGTTGCAGGCTCACATCCGCGATCTCGGCATTGCTGAACGTCTGCGGCTGGCTGAAGTTGGCGAAGGCGGTGCCGGTGGCACTGGTGTTGGCCAGATGCAGTGCCGCAATGCCTGGCTGCGCGGCGATCGAAACCAGGATGCTGGAGGGGCCGCTCGGGCACGTAATTCCGGTCAACGTGGCCTGGGCGTAGGCCACCTCCACATTGAGCGGCAGATTGACGGCCAGCAGGCTGATGCCGCCACCCAGACCCGAGGTGCCAACGGTGACGGACGACGTAAGCTTGATTCGCGTCTGGGCAGTGCGGACCGTGGTGCCAACCTGGTCGATCGCGAGCCAAGGCGAGGATTGCATGGGTTGGCCGATGGCGATGGTCAGTGTCGTGGCGGTAAGGCCCGGTATGGTGGCGCCGAGGTTCAGCGCGACCTGGTTGGTGCCGTTCGCCAACACGGCGCCGGCGGTCAGCATTCCGATGGCGTTTGCGCTAACCCCAAGACCTGGTGGTCTTTGCCCAATTGCCAGACTGCCGACGCCGCCGAGATCGACAAGCGTGTTGAGCGGGATCTTGACCGTGCTGGTGGCCTTGGCGACGATCGCCTGCAGGGCGAGGGCGCTGGTGCCGTCCAGGCCGGGAACACTGGCCATGGCGGAGGCGATCTGACCGATTGTCGCCTTCGACGCCAGCACGTCCGAATAGGTCCCGGCGGTCAGATTCAACTGGGTCGCCAGGGCACCCATGAAGGAAAGTACGTCGATGTCGGCCGAGACCAGTGCGTTGTAATCCATGACGCTGAGCGAGATGTTGCCGCCTATCAGCCCGCTAAGCAGCGAATTCAGGATACCGCCATTGAGGCTGAGAAGCCTGGAGCCCACCGAAAACGTCGCCATTGGTGTCATGCTGGCGATGGCTTGCGTGCTGATCACAGGGCTGGGGATCAGCGCGCTTGCGAAGAAGCGCGCGGGAATTTTCTTCAAGGTGACTTTGACTGCGTTATAGGGTGTCACCCCTGCCTGGAAGCGTTGGCCGACGCCGACCCCCGATGCCGCCGCGTATTGGCCGGGGGAGATTGACACAACGGTCTGGCCAGCGGTCGGTACGATGGTCTGGCCCGCGTTCTGAACGATGATCCCGGGCATTCCATTGTCGGTGAGTGTCGTCACCACTGCATTTTGAATGTTGGTGATGTTCGATGCGGCGGTGATCGCGGCCAGATCGGTCATTGCCTGGGCGGTGCGGCGTTCCGTGTAGATAGAGCCTTCGTCGATGGCAAAGGCAGCCAGCGCCAGTGCAACGGGCGCGCACAGCGCCGCCATCACGGTAAAATTCGCTTTCTTGTCACTCAGCAACCCGGCGACCCGGCCAATCCCCTCCTGCAGCAGCCGCAGCATTTAGATGCCTCCGACCCTTATCGTTGACTGGCGCGAGATGGTGGTTCCGGGCATGGCCAGATTGGGAAACAGGTTCCAGATCGGCAGGTTGCGGGCGTCATACTGGATGGACACTACGAACTCGCTTCCGTCGGCGACGCTGTCATTGGCCGTGTAGGTCAGCTTGGTGGAGTCCACGAAGGGATAACCGCTGGCGTTGGTGCTGAGAAAACTTGCCACCAGGGTCTGGCGTTCCGTCTGGTTCACTCCGGCAAGTGCCGTGCGCGCGGCGTCGGCCGCGATTTGCTGTATCGAGTTGCTGGCACCGAAATAGATGCCGTATGCAACCATTCCGAGCAGAAGCAGGATGAAAATCGGCGAAAGCAGCGCGAACTCGACCGCCGAAGTTCCCGAAGAATTTGTCCGGAAATGGCGCCTTGGATTCTCAAGATAGTGCTTCTGGAACATGTACAGAGAATGCCAAACCCGCACTGCAGAAACAGAAAACACAAGGCACAACCTGCAGGTGCGCCGAGTTGAATAGCTATTATAATTTTAGATTACTCTGTTTTAGCGTCAGGACACTGACTTAGCGTCAATCAAGACTCTGTTGAAAAGGGACTACCTCCTGTCTAGTCTCCTGCCACCAGCTGCCGAAACGGGAAATCGGCGGCGCGCTGAGAGGGCCAGAATCGGCTCCGGCGTAAACACTCAAGAGGTGTGGCTGAGGGGCCGCGCCAACAGGGAGAACTCAATGCTCAAAAACATGCTGAAGGCGACTGTCTTCGCCACGACCATGACCTTGGCTGCCGGTGCGTTCCATACGCCGGCCTTTGCCGAGACCGTCTACAACCGCGGTACTTCCGCCGAATCGGAGTCGGTGGACCCGCACAAGACCTCGACAGTCTACGAAGCCAACGTCTTGCGCGACCTGTTCCAGGGGCTGGTCATGCAGGACCAGAAGGCAAACCTCATTCCGGGCGCCGCCGAGAGCTGGACCGTGTCCGACGATGGCACCGTCTATACCTTCAAGTTGCGGAAGGACGGCCTCTGGTCGGATGGCACTCCGGTGACGGCCGATGATTTCGTCTACGCCTTCCGCCGCCTTGAAGATCCGGCGACCGGTGCCCAGTACTCCTCGATGCTTTACCCGGTGAAGAATGCGGAGGAATTGAACACCAGCAAAGCCAAGCCCGAAGATCTCGGCGCCAAGGCGATCGATGCAAACACCCTTGAGGTCACGCTCAAGGCGCCGACACCATATTTCCTGGAGATGCTGACCCATCAGGCGACCTATCCGGTCAGCAAGGCCTCCATCGAAAAGCTCGGCGCCGATTGGATCAAGCCGGGTAAACTGGTCTCCAATGGCCCCTATACGCTGGCGGAGTGGGTTCCCAACGATCACATGAAGCTGGTCAAGAATCCGAAATTCTGGGACGCCGCAAGCGTCAAGATCGACACTGTCAACTACATCCCGACCGAAGATCGTTCGTCGGCGATGAAGCGCTTCGAGGCAGGTGAACTCGACAGCTACGACGACCTCCCGACGGAACAGCTCGGTGACCTCAAGACCAAGTTTGGCGATCAGATCCGCGTCGGGCCATACCTCGGCACCTACTACTATGCGGTCAAGACCGACAAGGCGCCGTGGAACAATCCGGAACTGCGCACCGCCATCTCCATGGCGATCGACCGCGACTTCCTCGCGGAGAAAGTCTGGCAGAATTCAATGCTGCCTGGCTATTCGATGGTGCCTCCCGGCATTCAAGGCTACACGCCGGCTATGGCCAAATACGCGGATATGTCGCAGATCGACCGCGAGGACGCGGCCAAGAAGGTCTTCGAGAAACTCGGCTATACGCCCGAGCATCCGTTGAAGATGGAGATTCGCTATAACACCTCGGAAAACCACAAGAATACCGCCATTGCCATCCAGGAACAGCTGAAGCCGCTTGGCGTTGAAGTGACGCTACTCAACACCGACACCAAGACCCATTACTCGTTCCTCCAGCACAAGGGCGACTATGACGTGGCCCGTGCGGCCTGGATCGCCGACTACAAGGATCCTGAAAACTTCCTCGGCATCTCCCGCAAGGCGAGCGGCATCAACTATTCGAATTATGACAGCTCGAAATATGAGGAAGCAATGGACAAGGCCGCCGCCGCCGGCGGCAAGCCTGAAGAGCGCATGAAGGAACTGGCTGAGGCCGAGCGCATCCTCGTTGACGATGTCGGCGTCATTCCGCTTCTCTACTACAGCTATCATGACATCGTATCCACGAAGCTTCATGGCTTCGTGGATAATGTGATGGACGTGCATCCGTCCCGCTTCATCACCAAGGACTAACTCCTTGGCCAAGCCGCCGCTCCATTCGGGGCGGCGGTCGCTCTAGCTGAAGCGGGGCACCTATGCTGCGTTACATATTCCGGCGGCTTCTGACCGCCATTCCGACGCTGTTTGTCATCGTCACCATGGCGTTCTTCCTGATGCGTGTCGCGCCAGGCGGCCCGTTCAACCAGGAGCGGGGACTGAGCCCGGAGATCAAGGCCAATCTCGAAGCCCAGTTCGGCCTTAACGATCCGCTCTGGCTGCAATATGTCCATTATCTCGGCAATCTGCTGCGCGGCAATTTCGGCCCAAGCTACAATATGCCGGATTTCACGGTTACCGAGCTGTTCGCCAAGGGCCTGCCCATTTCGATCCAGCTTGGCGCCTCGGCGCTGATCCTTGCACTTCTGCTTGGGACCCTGCTCGGCACCATTGCCGCGCTCAACCAGAACAAGCCCGGCGACTACGCGGTGATTGCGCTGGCGACCGCCGGCAGCACCATCCCCACTTTCGTCATCGCTCCAGTGATCCAGCTTCTGTTCGGATTGACCTGGAAGCTGCTGCCGATCGGCGGATGGGGCGATGGCGCTTTCATCAACAAGGTCGGCCCGGCACTGACGCTCGCCCTGCCGCAGATCGCCATTGTCGCCAGGCTGATGCGTGGCTCGATGATCGAATCGCTGCGATCACATCATATCCGCACGGCTCGCGCGCTCGGCCTTTCCGACTGGTCCGTGGTGGTCAAGCACGCGCTTCGCGGCGCCATCCTGCCGATCGTTTCCTTCACCGGCCCGGCGGCGGCTGCCTTGCTCACCGGTTCGGTCATCGTGGAGACGATTTTCTCCATTCCCGGCGTTGGCCGCTATTTCGTCGATGCCGCACTCAATCGTGACTACACGCTGGTGATGGGAACGGTGGTGGTGATCGCTCTCTTCACCATCGTCTTCAACCTGATCGTCGACGTCATGTATGCGGTCATCGATCCGAGGGTGCGTTATGACTGACATCGCTGTCACCGCACCAGTCGTTGGACGGTCCTTGTGGGGCGACGCCTGGGCGCGTCTCAAAGCCAACCGCGCTGCCATGTTCAGCCTCTACTATCTCGCGCTGATCGCAATTGTCAGCGTGTTCGGGCCGTACTTCGTGCCGCACCAATACACGACCATCTACGCCGACTATGTGCGCACACCGCCAAGCCTTACGGCCTATCCGAAGCCCGACATGATCGAGACAGCACTTACTGACGCGATCAAGCGCATGCGGGTCGACATCAAGGAGTGGAAGCAGGACCGCGAGCGCGTCACCGTCACCGTCACCTCGACCAAGCCGATCGATGACCGCAACATCCGTTACCTCGACCGTTCCGATGCCTTTTACGACACGAAAATCGAGAACAAGTCACCGGACGGGCTCGAGATGGTCATGAGCACGTCGGTCAAGCAGCAGTATTTCCTGTTCGGTACCGACAACACGGGCCGAGATCTCCTGTCGCGCACGCTGGTGGCCGGGCGCATATCATTGGCCATCGGCCTACTCGCCGGCGTCGTGGCGGTGGTGATCGGCGTTGTCTATGGCGCCGCGGCGGGTTTTTCGGGCGGCAAGGTCGACGAGGTGATGATGCGCATCGTCGACGTGCTCTATTCGCTGCCATTCATCTTCTTCGTCATTATGCTGGTGGTGTTCTTCGGCCGCAACTTCGTGCTGATGTTCCTGGCTGTCGGCGCCGTACTGTGGCTCGACATGGCGCGCATCGTGCGCGGGCAGGCGCTGTCGATCCGGCGGCAGGAATATGTCCAGGCGGCGGAAGCCATGGGCGTCGGCCGGCGCGGCATTCTCTTGCGCCACGTCATTCCCAACCTGCTTGGCCCCGTGGTGATCTACATGACGCTGCTGGTGCCGCAGGTCATCATCCTGGAGAGCTTCCTGTCGTTCCTTGGGCTCGGTATCCAGGAGCCTATGACCAGCTGGGGCGTGCTGATCTCGGTTGGCGCCAAGAACATCGGCACCGCCAACTGGCTGCTTCTGTTTCCCGCCTTCTTCCTCGTTTCGACGCTGTTCGCCCTGAATTTCGTTGGCGACGGCCTGCGCGACGCACTCGACCCAAGAGATCGATAAGATGGGGATCGTTGATATGGCTGCTCCCGAAACGATCCTCAGCGTCAAGGACCTTCGCGTCCGCTTCCGTACCCTCGATGGCGCGGTTGAAGCGGTGAAGGGCATCAACATCCACGTCAATGCGGGGGAAACGGTCGCCGTGGTCGGCGAATCCGGTTCCGGCAAGAGCCAGACGATGATGGCGGCGATGAGCCTGCTGGCGTCCAACGGCGAGGCGACCGGCAGTGTTGACTATCGCGGCCGCAATCTTCTGAAGCTGAGCAAGTCCGAACTGAACAAGGTCCGTGGCGCCAAGATCAGCATGATCTTCCAGGAGCCGATGACGTCGCTTGATCCGCTCTATTCGATCGGCAACCAGCTGATCGAGCCGATCCGCCGTCATCGAGGTCTTGGCGTGGCGCAGGCGAGGGAAGAGGCGCTCAAGCTGCTGCGGCTGGTGCACATTCCCGACCCCGAGCGCAGGATGAAGTCTTATCCGCACGAGATGTCGGGCGGCCAGCGCCAGCGCGTGATGATCGCCATGGCCCTTGCCAACGACCCCGACATCCTGATCGCCGACGAGCCTACGACCGCGCTCGACGTGACCATCCAGGCGCAGATCCTCATGCTTCTGGCCGAACTGCAGCGCAAGCTCGGCATGGCCATCGTCTTCATCACGCACGATCTCGGCATTGTCCGTCGCTTCGCTGACAGGGTTTATGTCATGCGCCAGGGCGAGGTCGTCGAGGAAGGCGAGGCGGAAGCCATCTTCGTCAATCCGCGGCATGCCTATACGAAAATGCTGCTGGCGGCGGAGCCGACGGGGACCAAGGCGCCGCCGCCCGCCAATGCCCCGGTGCTGCTCGAAGGCAAGAATGTCGAAGTGACATTCAGGATCGGCGGCGGTTTCCTCGCCGGCGAGCCGCTGATGCTGCGTGCCGTCGATCACATCTCGATCCGGCTGCAACGCAACCAGACCATCGGCATTGTCGGCGAGTCCGGATCGGGCAAATCGACGCTTGGCCACGCCTTGCTTCGGCTGTTGCCGAGCGACGGCCTGATCCGCTTCGGCGATCGCGACATTTCCACGGCCGACCGACAGGCCATGCGGCCGCTGCGACGCGAAATGCAGCTCGTCTTCCAGGATCCGTTCGGCTCATTGTCGCCGCGCATGACCGTCGGCCAGGTTATCACCGAAGGACTGCTGGTGCATGAGCCAAGCCTTTCGGGCAAGCAGCGTGATCAACGCGCGGTCGAGGCCTTGCGCGAAGTCGGCCTCGATCCCAACGCCCGCAACCGCTATCCGCATGAATTCTCTGGCGGGCAACGGCAGCGCATCGCCATCGCCCGGGCCATGATCCTGAAACCGAAGCTGGTGGTGCTGGACGAGCCGACCTCGGCGCTCGACCGCTCGGTGCAGAAGCAGATCGTCGAACTGCTGCGCAAGTTGCAGGCCGACCACGAACTATCCTACCTGTTCATCAGCCACGATCTCTCGGTCGTGCGCGCCATGGCCGATTACATCATTGTCATGAAGCAGGGCAAGATCGTCGAGGAGGGGCCGACCGAGGCGATCTTCAGCAACCCGCAGGCGCCCTATACGCAGACGCTGATGAATGCAGCCATCGATGTCACGCGGTTTCGGCTGAGCGCCTGAAAGGCATCGCCAAGGCGGGCTCTGTTCGCTCAGCCCGTTGATCTCGGGCACTTGCGCGCCCTTGCCGCGACGATGGCATCCTGCTGCTGCTTCAGCCGGTCGATCCTGGCCGTTTCACGGTCAGCGACCGCGGTTTTCACGCGCGAGCCGCCCAGCAACCAACGTGGAACACTGGTGTTCGCGACCTTGCCGCGGCTGATTGCGGTCTGCGAGATTTCGCTGGCGGTGCTCCCCAGCGCATTGTTGAGCTCCACGCACGTCATCTCATCGTATTTCGCGGGATTGGCTGATCCTGCGATCGATGAGCAGCCCGCGACAAGACACAGGGCAAGCACAGGAATGGGGGCGAGGCGTGCCGTCGAAATCAACTTCATCTCCGCAACCTCGCTCGGTGCTCTCATTTCGGCGGTGATCATACCGTCGAACCATAGCTTGCACCATTTCGTCAAAGGGTGCGCTCACGGCTCATCGCATCGGCATGCGGAGAGCAGCAAAAGCGTAGTGGCAAATTATATAATAACGCCACCCCTAGCAGGTTTCTTGAAACTGGCGCGTTTTAGTTGGGGCTGTGGGCGGCAGTTTTCGGGAACCGCTAAGTCTTTGTTTTTCTGGTCGGAGTGGCAGGATTTGAACCTGCGACCCCCTCGTCCCGAACGAGGTGCGCTACCAGGCTGCGCTACACTCCGTGACCAGACCGCGGGCTTATAGCTGTCGTCCTTCGTTCCTGCAAGCGGCAATGGCAGCACTTCTGTCGCATTTCCCGCGCTTTCATCTCACATTGCCTGCGGACTGGGGGTTTCGCACAGGATAAACGCGGGTTAAAGGCTTGTGTGGTAAGCAGTCGATCGTCGCTGCCTCGAAACGCTGTGATTCCAACCGCTTGGAGTTTTGTTGTCTTGCCCTTGACGATCGTTGGCGAAGCCCGGCCCAACACCTTTGAATTTGAGACATCCGCGCTGGTAAGGCCGTCGGGATTTCGCGAATATGACGCGCGCTGGTGGTTCGGCCATCCGGGCTCCGAGGTGCCGCCTGAACTCAACCTGATCGGCGTCCAGGCGCTGGGCATGGGGCTCGGCACGCTGATCCGGCGCCTTGGCGCCGGGCCGGATATCGTTACCGGGCATGATTTCCGTTCCTATTCGCTTTCCATCAAGCTGGCGCTGGTGTCCGGGCTGATGGCCGCCGGCGCCAGGGTGAGGGATATTGGTCTCGCCCTGTCGCCCATGGCCTATTTCGCCCAGTTCGCGCTCGATACGCCGTCGGTCGCCATGGTCACCGCCTCGCACAACGAGAACGGTTGGACCGGCGTCAAGATGGGCGCTACACGTCCCTTGACCTTCGGTCCGGAGGAGATGAGCGCGCTGAAGCAAATCGTCCTTTCAGGCGACTTCGACCTGACCGGCGGCGGCTCCTACGATTTCGTCCCCGGTTTCCGTGCGACCTATCTTGACGACCTAGTGGGGGACAAGCGCATTTCGAGAAAGCTCAAAGTGGTCGCCGCGTGCGGCAACGGCACCGCTGGCGCCTTTGCCCCGGAAGCGTTGGAGCGGATCGGCTGTGAAGTGATTCCGCTCGATGTCGAGCTGGATCACACCTTCCCGCGCTACAATCCCAATCCCGAGGACATGCGGATGCTGCACGCGATCCGTGACAAGGTGCTGGAAACAGGCGCCGATCTCGGGCTTGGCTTTGACGGCGATGGCGACCGCTGCGGCGTCGTCGACAATGAAGGCAACGAGATATTCGCCGACAAGGTCGGTGTCATGCTCGCGCGTGATATTTCACGGCTGCATCCCGGTTCGACCTTCGTTGTCGACGTCAAGTCGACCGGTCTGTTCAAGACCGATAGCGTGTTGCAGGCCAATGGCGCGGTCACCGACTACTGGAAGACCGGACATTCCTACATCAAGCGCCGTGTCGCCGAACTCGGTGCGGTCGCGGGCTTCGAGAAATCCGGCCACTTCTTCTTCAACCCGCCGATTGGGCGCGGCTATGATGATGGTCTGGTCACAGCCATCGCCATCTGCCAGATGCTGGACCGCAATCCCCGCAGTTCGATGGCCGATCTCTATCGCGCGCTGCCGCTGACCTTCGGCACGCCAACCATGTCGCCGCATTGCGATGATGCGCTGAAATACGGTGTGGTCGAGCGGGTGGTGTCGGATTTTCAGGCAATGCAACAAGCCGGCGACATCTTTGCCGGCCAGAAGATCGTTGAACTGATCACGGTCAACGGCGTGCGCGTCGTTGCCGAGGACGGCACCTGGGGCTTGGTCCGCGCATCGTCGAACAAGCCGGAGCTTGTCGTCGTGGTGGAGAGCCCGGTATCGTCGGACCGTCGCCGCCAGATGTTCGAGGGCGTCGATGCCGTCTTGCGCCGCAGCCCTGAAGTCGGCGCCTACAACCAGACCTTTTGAACGGGAAGCTCATGACCGAACGTATCGTCAGTTTTGTCATGAGCGGTGGCGTTGGCTCGCGGCTTTGGCCGCTGTCGCGCGAGGACAATCCCAAGCAGTTCCATGATTTTTCGGGCGACGGTTCGATGCTGGCCAAGACCCTGCGCCGGCTGACGCAGAGACCGGCTGGCGAAACGCCGATCTTCCTGATTGCCTCGGAGCGCCACGCGGATCGCGTCCATGCCGACCTTGCCGGCCTTGACCTGTCCGGCGGCGGCCCGCTGTTCGAGCCCACCGGCCGCAACACGGCGGCAGCGGTGGCGCTGGCGACGCTTCGCACCTTGTCGGAATTCGGCGACAATCTCGTGCTGGTCGTGCCGTCAGATCATGAGATCGCGACGGCACGACAATTCTGGCACAGCGTCGAGGCAGGCTGTGCGGCGGCACGCGCGGGCAGGCTTGTGGTGTTCGGCATCAAGCCCAGCCAGCCCGAAACCGGCTATGGCTATATCGAGGTTACCGGCGAGAAGGACGGCATCTGCGATGTATCGCGTTTCGTCGAAAAGCCTGATCTCGCCACAGCGCAGAGCTATCTGGCCGCCGGGAACTTCTTCTGGAACACCGGTATCTTCCTGTTTCGCGCCAGTGCCATGCGCGATGCCTTCCTGGCGTTCCAGCCAGAGATATGGAATGCCACCGAGGCGGCCTACCAAGCCGCTACGACCGATCTTTCCGGCCTCTACATGCCGCTCGAGCTCTATGCCGCCATTCCGTCGACCTCGATCGACTATGCGATCATGGAGCACGCAAAGCACATTGCCATGGTGCCGGCAGGATTCCGCTGGAACGATCTCGGCTCCTGGCAGTCGTTGCTCGATGTCGGCCCGTCCGACAGCCAGGGCAATGTCATTGTCGGTGACGTCGTCGCCATCGATTGCGAGAACTCCTACATTCGCAGCGATGGCCGCCTGCTGTCGGCGATCGGTCTGAAGGGCGTTGCGATTGTGTCAACCGTTGACGCGACCTTTGTTGCTCCGGTCAGCCACAGCCAGCATGTCAAGAAGATCGTCGAACAGCTCGAGAAGAGCGGCCGGCTGGAAACCCGATTCACGCCTGCCCATGACCGCGTCATCGAAAGCGGCGCCTGGCGACGGCGCGTGCATCACTGGTTGTTCCAGGAGACCTTGCCTCTCTGGTCGACGGTGGGCGTTGACGAGCGTCATGGCGGCTTCCACGAGGCACTGGGATTTGACGGCATACCGTTGATGAAGCCAAAGCGCATGCGCACCATGGCGAGGCAGGTCTATGCCTTCGCCGTAGCCAAGGCGCGTGGCTGGGATGGTCCAGCCGACCGCCTGATCAGCCACGGCATCGCGTTCATGGCCGGCAATGGCCGCACCGACAAGGGCGGCTGGGTACGTACGCTGAATGTCGACGGCTCGGTCGCCGATGCCGCCGAGGATGCCTACGATCATTCCTGTGTGCTTCTGGCGCTGGCGCACGCACATATGTGCGGCAATCCCGATGCGCTGCGGCTTGGCGAGGAAACCTTCGTCTTCCTCGATGCTCATCTCGAGGACAGCCGCATGACCGGCTTTCTCGAAACGTCGGACGGCGAGGGCGAACGGCGCTCCAACCCGCATATGCATCTGCTCGAAGCCTTTCTCGCCTGGTATCAGGCGACCGGCGACCGCGCCTATCTGCGCCGCGCGGCGCGGATCATCGACCTGTTCCGCAGTCATTTCTTCGATCCGGAAAGCTGGACGCTGGGTGAGTTTTTCGATGGAGAATGGAAACCGGCCAAGAGCGAGAAGGGCTCTTGGACCGAGCCCGGCCATCATTTCGAATGGGCCTCGTTGCTGGTTGATTTCGCCGCGCGCAGTGGCCAGACCGAGCTGACGGGCTTTGCTAGAAAGCTCTATGCTTCGGCGATCGCCAATGGCCTCAACCGCGCCACTGGCCTCGCCTATGGCGCCGTCTCGCGGCAGGGCCTGCCGCTCGACCGGGTGTCGCGCAGTTGGCCGCAGGCGGAAGCGATCAAGGCCGCTATCGCGCTGGACGGTTCGGGCGGTCCGGACCTGAAGCCCGAGATCGAGGCGCGCGTCGGGCGCCTGTTCCGCTGGCACATCGACCCGGCGCCGCTCGGCCTGTGGATTGACCGCATCGACGAACGTGGCCGCTCGCTGGCAGGCGACGTGCCGGCCAGCATCTTCTACCATCTGGTCTGCGCCCTGACCCAGTATCTGGATGGAACGGCGGACAAGACGTCGTAGGCCGGGATCAGTAAGGGCTTGCGACGTCCCCGGTCTCGACATAGACCGATTTCAGCTGCGAATAGAGCGCCAGTGCCGCTAGTGAATTCTCGCGGCCGATACCGGACTGCTTGAAACCGCCGAAGGGAACTTCCACCGGCGTAAGATTGTAGGCGTTGATCCAGCAGGTGCCGGCCTGCAACTCGGCGATCACACGGTGAGCGCGGGGCAGATCGCGGGTGAAGACGCCCGCCGCGAGGCCGAACTCGGTGTCGTTGGCGCGGTCGATCACCTCGTCCTCTCCGTCGAATTTCAGCACGCTCATCACCGGACCGAAAATCTCTTCGCGGGCGATGCGCATATTGTCGGTAACACCGGTGAAGACCGTCGGTTCGACGAAGAAGCCGCCGTCAAAACCTTGCAGCGACGGCACATTGCCGCCGCAGGCGAGTGTAGCGCCGTCCTGCTTGCCGACCTCGATATAGCCGACGACCTTTTCGTGCTGTGCCTTCGAGACCAGCGGGCCCATCTGCGTTTCGGGATCGAGCGGATCGCCGATGCGGATCTTCTTCGTCCGCTCGATCAGGCGGTCGACGAAGCGGTCGTGAATACCGCTCTGCACGAAGACGCGTGTGCCGTTGGAGCAGATTTGCCCGGTCGAATAGAAATTGCCGAGCATGGCGCCGCCAATGGCATTTTCGATGTCGGCATCGTCGAAGACGATCAGCGGCGACTTGCCGCCGAGCTCCATCGTGGCATGCTTCATCTTCGAGCCGGCGAGCGACAGCACCTTGCGGCCGGTCGGCACGGAGCCTGTCACCGAGACCTTGGCGACGACATCGTGGCCAACCAGCCCTGCGCCAACATCGCCATAGCCTTGCACGACGTTGAACAATCCATCGGGCAGGCCGGCCTCTGTGTATATTTCAGCCAGCGCCAGGGCGGATAGCGGCGTGTTCTCAGACGGCTTGAACACCATGGCATTGCCCATGGCGAGTGCAGGCGCGGATTTCCAGCCGGCGATCTGGATCGGATAGTTCCAGGCGCCGATGCCGACACAGACGCCGAGCGCCTCGCGCCGCGTATAGGCAAAGGGTCCGCCGAGATCTATCGCTTCGCCATTGTAGGCGGCAATCACGCCGCCGAAATATTCGAGGCAATCCGCTGCCGACGGGGCGTCAGCCACCAGCGTTTCCTGGATCGCCTTGCCGGTATCGAGCGTCTCGATGCGGGCAAGGTCGGCGTTGCGGGCGCGCAGAATGTCGGCGGCACGGCGCAGGATGCGTCCACGCTCGACCGGCTTCAGCCGTGCCCAGGCGGGCTGTGCGGCACGTGCGGCTTCGATGGCGAGTTCCAGAACATTCGGCGTCGCCGAACGCAGCATCGCGATGGTCTCGCCAGTCGCCGGATAGATGACCGGCAGTGGCGCACCGCGCTCATCGTCGATGTAGCGTCCGTTGATATAGTGCGATGCCGTCGGCTGGGCGCGCATGGTTCCTCCAAGTCGTCTATCGCCCAGGCGGGCGGCTCAATCTATCGGGTGGATCATGCTCTATCGCATCGGCCCGAAAATCGGAATCGATTTTCGGAAAGCACGATTCCGGAGGTGCATAAAGTACCCCTATCTGTCCGACGCCTGCCAGCGCGGATTGATCCAAGGTTCCTGGTTGGACGGCGGCAGCGGCGTGCGGCCAAGAATATGATCGGAGGCCTTCTCGCCGGTCATGATCGACGGCGCGTTGAGATTGCCGTTGGTGACACGCGGGAAGATCGAGGAATCGGCGACCCGCAACCCTTCGACACCGATGACCCTGCATTCTGGATCGACGACACTCATCGCATCGTCGGCGCGGCCCATCTTGCAGGTGCCGCAAGGATGGTAGGCGCTTTCGGCATGATCGCGGATGAAGACATCGAGATCCTCGTCCGACTGCACGTGAGAGCCCGGCGAGATTTCCTGGCCGCGATAGGCGTCGAATGCCGACTGGCCAAAAATCTCGCGGGTCAGCCGGATGCAGTGGCGGAACTCCGTCCAGTCATCTGGATGCGACATGTAGTTGAAACGGATCACTGGGCTTGATCTCGGGTCCGGCGAGCGCAGCGTCACCGATCCCCGCGACTCCGACCGCATCGGCCCGACATGCGCCTGGAAGCCATGCGACTTCGCCGCTGCCTTGCCATCATAGCGCACAGCCGCCGGGATGAAGTGGTACTGGATATCGGGGTAATCGACGCCGGCGCGCGAGCGCACGAAGGCCGCCGCTTCGAAATGGTTTGTCGCGCCGAGCCCGGTCTTGAAGAACAGCCATTGTGCCCCGATCAGTGCCTTGGAAAAAGGATTCAGCACCGAATTCAGCGTGATCGGCTGGGTCGATTCCTGCTGGATATAAAGCTCCATATGGTCCTGCAGGTTGCGGCCGACGCCGGGCCGGTCGGCCACCACGGCAATGCCGTTTTCCATGAGATGGTCGGCCGGGCCGATGCCGGAAAGCATGAGGATTTTGGGCGAATTGATCGACGACGCGGCGACGATCACTTCGCGTCTCGCCTTGATGACCTGAATCTGTTTGTGCGCTTCGATCTCGACGCCGATGGCGCGTTGATTCTCTATGATCACTCGCCGGGCGAAGCCCTTGACCAGACTCACGTTCTTTCGCTTCAGGGCCGGCTTCAGATAGGCTGATGCCGCCGACCAGCGGCGACCGCCGCGGATGGTCTGCTCCATCGGCCCAAAGCCTTCCTGCTTGGAGCCGTTGTAGTCGTCGGTCAGTTCGAACCCGGCTTGGCGGCCAGCCTCGACGAAGGCTCCATAGAGCGGATTGCGTCGCGGTCCGCGCTGCACATGCAGCGGGCCGCCATGGCCGCGCCATCCGTCCTCGCCGCCGTCCGAGTCTTCCATGCGCTTGAAATAGGGGAGCACGTCGGCGAAGCCCCAGCCGGCCGCACCTTCTTCGGCCCAATGGTCGAAGTCGCGGGCGTGACCGCGCACATAGACCATGCCATTGATCGAGGATGAGCCGCCGATGACCTTGCCGCGCGGCGTTGCCAGCACGCGCCCGCCAAGATGCGGCTCCGGCTCGCTGGCAAAGCCCCAGTCGTAGAGGCTCATGTTGAGCGGGATCGACAGCGCCGACGGCATCTGGATCAGCGGGCCGATATCGGTGCCGCCGAACTCGATGACGATGACCGAATGCTTGCCGTCTTCCGACAGGCGATAGGCCATGGCCGAGCCGGCCGAGCCGGAGCCGATGATGACAAAATCCGCTTCAAGCATGGTTCATATGCGCCATAAAATCGGCGAGCGAAACGTTGCCGCCAGTTGCCACCACGAGCACGGTTTTACCCGCCACATCCACCTTGCCGCCGAGAAGAGCCGCCAGTGACGCCGCGCCCGAAGGCTCGAACACCAGCTTCATCCGCTCGAAGGCGATGCGCATCGCGCGGCGCACTGAATCGTCGTCGACGGTGATGCCGCGAACGCCGGCGGTCTTGACCGCCGCGAACGGTGCGTCGCCAGGCTTGCGCGCCATTAGCCCGTCGCAGATCGACCGCGGTCCGATCGGCATGGTTTCAATGGCGCCATGCGCCAATGATGAGCCCATCCCGTTGAAGCCTTCCGGCTCGACGCCGATGATCTGTGTGCGTGGCGACAGATAGTGGAAGGCGAGCGAAACACCGCCGATCAATCCACCGCCACCGACCGAGCAGAACAACAGATCGGCGCTGGCATCCTTGGCGTCCAGTTGCTCAAGCGCTTCCAGCCCGGCGCCGGCCTGGCCGGCGACGATTTCCGGATCATCGAAAGGGTGCAGCAGCGCCAGGCCTTCGGTCTCGGAAATTTCGCGCGCCTTCGCGGCGGCGACTTCCTCACGTGCGCGGTCACCATGATCGGTCAGCACGACGCGTGCGCCATAGCCGGCCGTGGCGTCGCGCTTGGCGACCGGTGCATCGATCGGCATGACGATGGTGACGGGAATGCCGAGTGCCTGGCCGGCGGCGGCCAACCCTTGCGCGAAATTGCCGGACGAATAGGCGACCACGCCCTTCTTCGCTTCGTCGGCCGAAAGCCGCTTCAGACGCCAATAGGCGCCGCGGATCTTGAACGACCCCGCCCATTGCAGGGATTCCGGCTTGATGAAGACACGGGCTGCCCCGGTCTCTCTGGCAAGTGCGGTCGATTCCAGCAGTGGCGTGATCTGCGTCGCCTTGGAGGTGACGGCATAGGCCTGCTTGAGATGATCGAGGGAGGGGACAAGAACTTCGGCCATTTATTCGCCTCGCGGAAAGCGTTTTTGCTCTTCGAGCACGTTGAGATCCATGTGATTGCGCATGTAGCGTTCCGACGCCTTCTGCAGCGGCTGGAACTCCCAGGGGTAGTGGGTGCCGTTGCGCAGTGCCGGATAAACAACCCAGCGGCGCGCCTGGCTGGCGCGCACGGCGGCATCGAAGGCGGCCATGTCCCAGCGCGACCTCACCTTGTCGAGGAACGCCGCCACCAGCGCGGCATGCGCCGGTTCAGCAGCGAGATTGGTGAGTTCCCTGGGATCGGATTCAAGATCAAACAGTTGCGGCGGATCGATCTCGCAATGGATGAATTTGTAGCGGCCGTCGCGGATGGCCACCAGCGGGGCGTTGGACCCTTCGGCTGCGTACTCCATCAGCACCGGCGCGGTGCGTTTCCGGCCATGCAGTTGCGGCAGCAACGACTGGCCATCGGTCCATGGCATGATCGCGCTCATGTCGATGCCGGCGAGATCGCAAAGCGTCGGCGTCACGTCGAGATTCGACGCCGGCGCATTGATCAGCCCAGCGGGAATGCCTTTCCCCGCGATCATCAGCGGAACGCGTGCTGAACCCTCGAAGAAGCACATCTTGAACCACAGACCGCGTTCGCCGAGCATGTCGCCATGATCCGAGCAGAACAGGATGATGGTGTCATCGAGCATGCGCGTACGCTCAAGCACCGACACCAGGTCGCCGACCTTGTCGTCGACATAGGAGATGTTGGCGAAATAGCCTTGCCGTGAGCGGCGGACCTGCTCCGGGGTGATGTCGAAGCTGTCATAGTCGCTGGCGCGATAAAGCCGCTGCGAATGCGGGTCCTGGCTGTCGTAGGGGATGAAGCCGACCTCCGGCTCAAGTGCCGGGCAGTCTTCGTACAAATCCCAATATTGCCGACGGGCGACATAGGGGTCGTGCGGATGGGTGAAGGAAACCGTCAGGCACCAGGGACGATGCGAGGCGTCGTCGGACACGCGGGCGAAATCATAGAGTTTCTGCACCGCATGGAAGGCGACTTCGTCATCATATTCCATCTGGTTGGAAATCTCGGCGACGCCGGCGCCGGTCACCGAACCCAGATTGTGATACCACCAGTCGATCCGTTCGCCGGGCTTGCGATAGTCTGGCGTCCAGCCGAAATCGGCCGGGTAGATGTCGGTGGTCAGCCTCTCCTCGAAACCGTGCAACTGGTCGGGGCCAACGAAATGCATCTTGCCCGACAGGCAGGTGTGATAGCCGTCGGAGCGCAGATGGTGAGCGTAGGTCGGGATCGACGAAGCGAATTCGGCGGCATTGTCATAGACCTCGGTACGCGACGGTAACTGGCCACTCATGAACGAGGCGCGGCCGGGCGCGCAGAGAGGCGAGGCCGTGTAGTTGTTTGCAAAGCGCGCCGAGCGTGCGGCAAGCGCCTTCAGATGCGGTGCATGCAGGAAGTCAGCTGGCCCGTCCGGAAACAGCGTGCCATTGAGCTGATCGACCATGACGATCAGGATGTTGGGTCGTTTGGTCGTCACTGTGCCTGCCGCCGGTTGAGTTTCGTTTCGAGATAGTCCTCGACCAGTGCGATCGCGGTCGCGGCATCGGGCACGCCGTCCTTCAGCGCACGCCTGATGTAGAGGCCGTCGATCAGGGCGGCTGTCGCCTCAGCGACGCGGTCGGCTTCGCTTCTGGGCAGGATGCCGGTCAGCCCGCTCATCAGGTTGGAATGCAGGCGCCGCGCATAGACGCGGAGCAGCCGGCGCAACGCTGACGATTTCTGCGCTTCGACATAGAAGGCGAGCCACGCGGCGATCGTCTCCGGCTGGAACTGGAGATCGGAGAAATTCACGGCGACGACCGCCGAGACGCGCTCGCGCGGCGTGCTGGTCGAACCAAGGGCGCGCAACGTGTCGGTCGTCAGTTCGGCCAGGATGTGCCGCATCGTTGCCAGCAACAGCTCATCCTTGGCGCCGAAATAATGATGGGCCAGCGCCGAGGATACGCCAGCGCGTCCGGCGATATCCGACATGGTCACGTCCAGCGAGCCGCGCTCGCCGATCGCCGAGATCGTCGCGTCGATCAGCGCCTTGCGGCGCAATGGCTCCATTCCGACTTTCGGCATCGTTTTTCCCGCTTTTGTAGCAAGATTATTTTTTATTGACGGATCAATCAATAAAAATCCAGCGCGATTTTGTGCCGAGGCTCAAACGATTGTGTGCGGCTGCCCCTTCACAAGTCTTGCAAATGGTTCATTGTTGAACAACATTAGCGGAGTGTGCGCCGCAGCACGTGCTAGGCTGTCGCGAAGTATGGAGGTTGCCATGACTGCATGCATCGTCGGCTGGGCGCATTCGCGCTTCGGCAAGCTTGAAGGCGAGACGCTGGAGAGCCTGATCACCAAGGTTGCAAGTGAAGCGCTCGAGCATGCCGGCATCGGGCCGGACGATGTCGACGAGATCATACTTGGTCATTTCAACGCCGGCTTTTCCGCACAGGATTTCACCGCGAGCCTTGTTCTCCAAGCCGATGACCGCCTGCGCTTCAAGCCGGCGACGCGCGTCGAGAATGCCTGCGCCACCGGATCGGCGGCGGTCAGACAAGGTATCCGCGCCATCGATGCAAACGCGGCTCGCGTCGTGCTGGTGGTCGGCGCCGAGCAGATGACGACGACGCCCGGTCCCGAGATCGGCAAGAACCTGCTCAAGGCCTCGTATCTGCCGGAGGACGGCGAGACGCCGGCAGGCTTCGCCGGCGTCTTCGGCAAGATCGCGCAAGCCTATTTCCAACGCTATGGCGACCAGTCGGATGCACTGGCGATGATTGCCGCCAAGAACCACAAGAACGGCGTCGACAACCCTTATGCGCAGATGCGCAAGGATTTTGGCTTTGAGTTCTGCCGCCAGGAAAGCGAGAAGAACCCATTCGTTGCCGGCCCTCTGAAGCGCACCGACTGCTCGCTGGTTTCGGACGGCGCCGCCGCGTTGGTGCTCACCGACACCGCGACCGCGTTGAGGATGCGCCGCGCGGTCACCTTCCGCGCCAATGAGCATGTGCAGGACTTCCTGCCGATGTCGAAGCGCGACATCCTGGCTTTCGAAGGCTGTGAACTGGCCTGGAACCGGGCGCTGAAGAATGCCGGCGTGACGCTCGACGATCTGTCCTTCGTCGAGACGCATGACTGCTTCACCATCGCCGAGCTGATCGAATATGAGGCGATGGGCTTGGCGAAGCCGGGCGAGGGCGCAAAGCTGGCATTGAGCGGTGAGACCGCCAAGGACGGGCGGTTGCCGGTCAATCCGTCTGGCGGGCTGAAATCCAAAGGCCATCCGATCGGCGCCACCGGCGTGTCGATGCATGTTCTGACGGCCATGCAGCTTGTCGGCGAGGCCGGCGGCATCCAGGTGCCCGGCGCGAAACTCGGCGGCATCTTCAACATGGGCGGCGCCGCGGTCGCCAATTACGTTTCAATCCTCGATCGGATCAGATAAAAGCGGCCCGCATTTGCGGGGTAGTCATGACAAATCCGGTTCTGGTTGAAGTTCTGCGCGGCGCGATCATCGAGAGCGCGCATCGCGGCGCCATCGCGGTCTTCGATGCCGATGGCAAACCCGTTTGGGAAATCGGTGATACCGCACGACCGGTCTTTCCGCGCTCGGCCGTCAAGGCGATCCAGGCGCTGCCACTGGTCGAAAGTGGCGCGGCCGATGCCTTTGGTTTCGGCAACCGCGAACTGGCGCTTGCCTGCGCTTCACATTCAGGCGAGCCGGCTCATGTCGAATTGGCGCGGTCGATGCTGGCCAAGGCCGGACTGGACGAAACCGCGCTGGAATGCGGCGCGCATTGGCCGTCCAGCCATGACGCAACGCTCGCACTTGCTCGTGCTGGTGGCTCGCCGAACGCGCTGCACAACAACTGTTCTGGCAAACACTCAGGCTTTCTCTGCACCTGCGTCCATGTCGGCGTTGCGCACAAAGGCTATGTCAAAGCCGGCCACGCCGAGCAGGAGATGGTGCGGGACGCCATGCAAGCGGTGACCGGCGCTGCCCATGGGGCCGATGAACGCGCGACCGATGGCTGCTCGATCCCGACCTACGCGGTGCCGCTCAGGAGCTTCGCGCTCGGCTTTGCCCGCATGGTGACGACCACGGGTTTTGGCCCCGAGCGAGCCAAAGCCGCGAAGCGGCTGCTTTCGGCCTGCATGGCCGAACCGTTCTTCGTCGCCGGAACCGGCCGGGCGGACGTGGCGCTGATGCAGGCCGCGCCTGGGCGGATCTTTGTGAAGGGTGGGGCCGAAGGCGTCTATTGCGCGGCGCTTCCAGAACTTGGCCTCGGCATCGCGCTCAAATGCGATGACGGCGCCGGCCGAGCCGCCGAATCCATGGTTGCGGCTGTCATTGCCAAGCTGCTGCATGCGGACGAAATTCTGGCGGCAAGGTTACTCGAACTGGCGAACGCACCCATCGAAAGCCGCATCGGCGCCAAGGTCGGAGCGCTGATGCCTACCGCTGCCTTGAGCTGAAGACCAGCACTTAGCTGACACGATTGCGCTCGACGGTCAGATGCGCATAACCGGCATTGCCTGATCCGGCGAGGTCGGCGGTTACAGGTTGTGCCCAGCGCTGACCGATGACCGCTCCGTTCTGCACGCCGTCGATGACATTGTCGGAGATGACGGCGGTGCCCGCGCCTTCGACCACGGTTACAACGATGCCTGTTCCAGCCTTGCGGATGATGTTTCCGGTCGCGACCACATTGCGCATATACGGCCCCCAGCCGATCTGCATGCCGTAGAGCGGCGCGTTCTCTATGACATTGCCGGAAACCGTCGTGTCGGCCTCGACGCTGATGCCGACTATAGCGCGACGATCTGGATGAGACGTGAGCGGCGATCTGGATGAGATTCTCAGGTCGCGGTCACGTGCAAATTATCATGCTGATTGTCGCTGGCAAGGCCTTCATCTATTTCTGATTGCCGCTCCGCGACAAGTTCGTGTTTGTTCTTGATTGTCGCGTAAGAGGCTGGCCTGCCGCGCTGGCGTTTGGCTTCCATGGCGGATCTGCGCCGGTAGCTTTCGACGTTCATCTCGAAGATCGTTGCGTGGTGAACAAGTCGGTCCACTGCGGCGAGGGTCATGGCGGGGTCCGGAAAGATTCTGTTCCATTCTCCGAAGGGCTGATTGGCGGTGATCATGATGGAACGCCGCTCATATCTTGCGCAGATGTGGACTTGCTTCGGTAAAGTGGAGAGCGGGTTGCTCATTCGGCGGCGTTTCGCTCGAACTGCATCGGGCTGATGTAGTCGAGCGCGGAATGCCGCCGGATGGGATTGTAGAAGCCGTCGATATATCGGGCAATGGCGGCTTGGGCATCGGCGCGGGTAAGGAAAGAGGTGCGCCAGATCAGTTCAGTTTTCAGCGTCTTGAAGAATGTTTCGACCATGGCGTTATCAAAGCAATTGCCCTTGCCTGACATTGAGATGATGACGCCGGCGGCACGCAATTCGGCTTGGTAGTCGATAGAACAATATTGGCTGCCGCGGTCGGAGTGGTGAATGAGGCCGGGTTCCGGCTGCCGCATGACGAACGCCTTGTTGAGCGCTGCCAGAGCCAGGCTGCGGTGTAGCCGGTTGCCAGCAGCCCAGCCAACGACCTTGCGGGCAAACAGATCGATGACGACAGCAAGGTACAACCAGCCCTCCCGCGTCCAGATGTAGGAGATGTCGGCACCCCATTTCTGGTTGGGACCAGTGGCGGCAAAATCCTGGTCGATGACATTGGGGGCAACCGGAAAGGCGTGTTCGCTGTCCGTCGTGCGCTTGAACCGCCGCTTCTGTCTTGCCTGGAGGCCATTCTCCCGCATCAGACGCGCCGTTCGTCGCCGGCCAATGGCAAAGCCATTGTCTTGCAGTTCCCGCGTCATGCGCGGGCTACCATAGGTTCCGTTCGACAGCGCGAACGACGATCGCACATGCGCCAGCATTATCATGTCGTCGTCGCGCTGCCGGCGGCACGCCGGCCGGCCCCCCCAGGCAAAGTAGCCGCTCGGGCTGACACCCAGCGTCGCGCACAAACGGTCCACAGGGAAATCCTTCTTCGCCTGGTCGATGAGCGCGAACCTCACCGACTTCCCTCCTTGACGAAAAAAGCCGTCGCCCGTTTCAAGATATCCCGCTCCTGCCGAAGGATTTCATTCTCCCGCCGCAGCCGTTTCAATTCAGCGGCGACATCAGCATCAGGCGGACGCCCAGGATCGCCCATCTCACGATCCAGCTGCCGACCCATCCATCGCGTCAGCGTCGAGAAACCAACACCAAGATCCTCCGCGATCTGCCGCTTCGTCCGACCGCTCGTTCGCACAAGGCCAACCGCCTCCGCCTTGAACGCATCCGTAAACTGTCTCTGTTTCGTCATCGAGGTCGCCTTTCATCAGAAGGAAACTCTCCACTTTTTCGGGGCAAGTCCAATGAGTTCGAAGAGCACGCTCGTTTCGGCCTGGTCCTTGGTGACGTAGGCCAGATCGTCGAGGATGAGCAGATCGAACTTGTCGAGCTTGGCGATGGCGGCTTCGAGCTGCAGCTCTCGCCGCGCGATCTGGAGCTTCTGCACGAGATCGGTGGTTCGGGCGAACTGCACGCGCCAGCCGTTCTCAATGAGGGCGAGTCCGATCGCTGCCGCAAGATGCGACTTTCCGCCACCGGGTGGGCCGAACAACAGGATATTGGCGCCCTTGGCGAGCCAGCTGTCACCGGCGGTCATGGCCATGACCTGGGCCTTGGAGACCATGGGTACGGCGTCGAAGGCGAAGCTGTCGAGCGTCTTTCCGGGCGGCAGATGCGCTTCGGCCAGATGCCGTTCGATCCTGCGATGTGCCCGTTCGGCCAGCTCATGCTCGGCGATGGCCGAGAGGAACCGGGCGGCGGGCCACCCCTCTCTATCGGCCTGCTCGGCAAATTGCGCCCAGAGCGTCTTGATCGTCGGTAGCCGGAGTTCGTTGAGCATGATGCCGAGGCGGGCTTCGTCGATGTCGTGGTGTGGGCGTTGCTCATGCGACGTCTCCCACATGGGTTGCCCCGATCAGGGCTTCATAGCCGTTAAGGGAAGCGAGTTGCACCAAGACGGTCGGCAGCCGTGCGGGGTCCGGGCCGAGGAGGGTTCGCAAGACGGCAATATCGGGCAGGTCGCCGGCGTCGAGGGTCTCGGTGAGTTGCTCGGCAAGCTCACGCTCGCAGCCTCGATCGTGGGCCAGCGCCAGCAGATCGACCATGATCTTGCACGCCTGCCTGTCCGGCAGCCGCTCAATGAGCTCGTCGAAGGCCCTGCGGTATTCCTGCCGCGGGAAGAGCTTGTCACGATAGACGAGATTAAGAAGCGCCATCGGCTTTTTGCGCAGGGAATGGATGACGTGCCGATAGTTGACGACCTGATCGTGCCTCCCGTCGGCATGGCCTCGGCCCCTGGGCAGCGTCATCAGCTTTGTTCCTCCCATAAAGACCTCGAGGCGATCATCGAACAGGCGGATGCGAAGCCGATGTCCGATCAGGCGGGAGGGAACGGTGTAGAAGACCTTGCGCAAGGTGAAGCCGCCGGTCCGCGACACGGTGACGACCACCTCCTCGAAGTCGCTGGTCCGCTGGTCTGGAAGTTCCTGCAGTTGAGGGCGTTCGGCATCGATGCGCTTGCCATGATTGGCGTTGTGCCGGCTGACGATCTCGTCGATGAAGGCTCGATACGCGCCGAGATCGTCGAAATTTCTGCTGCCGCGCATCAGAAGGGCGTCACGGATGGCATCCTTGAGATGGCCATGGCTGCTTTCGATCGAACCGTTCTCGTGCGCGATGCCCTTGTTGTTGCGGGTCGGCGTCATGCGGTAGTGCGCGCAAAGCTCTTCGTAGCGATGCGTGAGATCCTCCTTCGCATCGGCGCTGAGGTTGCGGAAAGCCGCCGACAGGCTGTCGCTGCGATGATAGAGCGGCGCTCCCCCAAGCGACCACAGCGCGTTCTGCAGTCCTTCGGCCAGGGCCACGAAGCTCTCGCCGCCGAGAATGACATGGGTGTGTTCAAAGCCGGACCAGGCGAGCCGGAAGTGGTAGAGTAGATGATCAAGAGACTGGCCGGCGATCGACACGTCAAGGCTGCCCATGTCGGTAAAATCCGATAGCCCGAGTCGGCCGGGTTCGTGAAGCTGGCGGAAGATAACCTCCTGCTCTTCGCCGTGGATGGCACGCCATGACCGGATGCGCCGCTCCAGCGTTCGGCGAATGCCCGCGCTCAGTTCCGGGTGCCGCCGCAGCATCTCCTCATAGATGGCGACAACACGGATGCCTGGCGCCGCCTTCAAAAGGGGAACGACCTCGGCATCGAAGATATGCTCGAGAGGGTCAGGCCTCCGCCGGCCACGAGCCTTTTGCTTTTGCGATGGCAGGTGCGCGTCCGTCTTGATGCGATAGGCCGTCGCCCTGCTGATCGACGCCTTGGCGGCGGCGACCTCGATAGAATTGTTTTGTCGGTACTTCATAAAAAGCCTCGTCTGATGATCGGTTACATGGCGACCCGGCACAAAGATGGTTCTCCATTCCAGAAAACCACCAAGCTACCGGGCCGACCGCGATCATAAGACGCTGAAAAATTGCGCGGCGGCGGGGGTGTAACTCCGGTCGGGCTACGCCCTCCCTTCGTCACACCCCCGCCGCCGAGTCTCATCCTGATTGACGCTGAGTCTCACCTTGTTTGTCGCCGCGCAGCCGACGCCGAAACCGGGCGGGTCGGCTGGGTAGGGGCCGCTGGTCGAGAGATTGCGCACGATGTTGCCGGAGCACACCCCCATGCGGCCGCCTTCGTTGAAATTGACGATCGAGATGCCGTTGGCCGCACCATCGACAATGTTGTTGGAGATGATGGCCCCTTCGAACGAGAACTCGGAATAAACAGCCGTCTCGCCCGACCGCGAGCAGGTGTTGCCTGACATCTGCAGGTTGCTGGAGCTGTTGGCGCGGATCGCCGAAAAGGCGCAGTCCGCAACGACGTTGCCGGAGATGACGACGTTGCCAGCGCGAAAAGCATTGATGCCGTTGCCGTTCTGGCCGGTTCCGCCGCTGCGTGCCTGGATGCGTTCGACGCGGTTGCCGGTCACCATGGTGCCATCCTCGGCCGCTTGCCAGCGATGCACGAGAATGCCGCCATTGGCGCAGTCGGATACGCGATTGCCGGTGATCTCCAGCCCGTCGGCTTCGACCGAATAGATGCCGGCATCGGCAGCGCCTGAAATCTCCGAACGCTCGACGCGGCCCGAAGCACGTTCGAGCGCCAGTCCATTCTTGCCGCTGCCGGTGATCTGGCAATTGTCGATGACAAGGTGTCCGACCCGGCGAAGGTCGAGCAGGCCTTGTGTATAATCGCCCATCCAACGGTTTGTGCCGTCGAACACCAGCCCTGCGAGTTCGACATGGTCGACCTGCTCCGCCATGAACAAATGACCATTGCCGCCATAGACGATGCGTGTTGCGCCGGGCACGCCGGAAAGACGCACGCGGCCGGGCAGAGACAGGTTGGACACGACATAGGTGCCCGGCGGCAGGAACACCGGCATGTCGCGGTCGCTTGCGTTGCGCAACAGCTTGGCAAAGGCCTTGCTCTGGTCGTCAAGCGCGCCGGGCTGCACGCCGAGATCGGTCGCATTGATCGACCCGCGCATCGAGGCTTTCTCGATGCCAGGCAGGCTGGCGGCCGTTGTCTTGCCGAACGACAGCCCGATGACGGCAAAGCCGGCGGTTCCCGCGAGAAAGGTTCGTCTGTTCAACATCGGCACAGATTCCTGGCGTCCAACCCGTCACGCCGCAGGAATCGTGCCAAGCGGACCGGCCTTGGGATCGACGTGCCGGCAATGGCTTGTCGAGCAGCCTTTCCGCGCCTAAGTTCAAGGAATGAGCAGAGCTTTTACCCGCGAAGAAGACAGCGAAAACGCCATTGCTGGCATCGGCGAGCGGCCGATCAGCCCGCACCGCAATCTGGTGACGGAGCGCGGCCTTGCGATGATCGAGGAAAATCTCGCCGACTTGCGCGACATACTGGCGAAAGCGGAGCGGAAGGCAGATCGCGAACGCATCGCTGTTGTGTCGCGAGACTTGCGCTACTGGACCGCCCGACGTGAGAATGCCGAATTGTCCGTCCCCGAGCCTGGCAGCGACCTGGTTCGTTTCGGCATGGGTGTTACCCTACAGGGCGATGACGACAGGAAGGTGCACTGGAAAATCGTCGGCGAGGATGAGGCCGATCCGGCCAAGGGCACGATTTCCCACGTGTCGCCCATGGCAGTCGCCCTGTTCGGCAAGAAGCTTGGCGACGTTGCCGTGGTCAACGGCAAGGAATGGGAAATCGTCAAGCTCTCTGATAGCTAGAGCAGAATCTGATCATTCCGGCTCATATCCTGTTGCGGCGAAGTAGTTGGCGCACTCGGTTGGTGTGAAGCAAGGCAGTGCGGCGCTGATGGTATCCCACAATTCCGCGACGGTTCGTGCGGCGGCTTTGCGTAGAATCGATTTCAGCTTGGAAAAGGCGTTCTCGATCGGGTTGAAGTCGGGGGAATAGGGCGGGAGGAACATCATCCTTGCGCCGGTTGCTTCGATCGCCACACGGGCGGCTGCGCTTTTGTGCGCCGGCAGGTTGTCGAGGATCACGACATCGTCGGGCCGCAGCGTCGGCACGAGAACCTGCTCGACATAGGCGACAAACCATTCGCCAGTCATCGGGCCGTCCAGGACCATTGGCGCGGTCATGCCAGTGAGGCGCAGGGCGCCGGTGAACGTCGTCGTCTTCCAATGGCCATGCGGGATTGGCGATCGGCACCGCATCCCGCGCTTCGTGCGCCCCCGCAGTCGAGCCATCTTTGTCGAGGCTCCGGTCTCGTCGATGAAGACCAGATGCTCGGGATCAAGATCGGGCTGGGCGTCGAACCAGGCGTTTCGTCGCGCCGCCACGTCTGGCCGCTCCTGCTCGCTGGCGTGCGCCGTTTTTTTTTGAAGGTCATGGAGTGACGATCGAGAAACCGCCAGATCGTGCTCGTCGCAAACGACGCGCCATGCTCCTGTCGCAGCAACTCGGCGAGTTCGACCAGCGTGATGTCCACCCGCCTCTCGATCGCCGCCAGGATGATGTCGCGATACGCTTCAACGCGGTGGGACCGCCTGTCGCCGCCCTGCGGCTTTGCGCAGGTGGCTCCGGTCTCGCGCCATTCCCGGACCCAACGCACCGAGCTTGCCGCCGCCACGCCAAATCGCGCCGCTGCCGCCCGTCGCGACAGGCCGCCATCAACCGCTGCGACCACCCGAGCCCGCAAATCTTCCGATAAGGATTTCGCCATGCCATGCCGGCCTCCGAATCCAGCAGATATGCTGAATCAGATTTCCAATCCCAACGAAACCCCTATCGATTCTATCCGCTCGGATTTTGCTCTAGTCCTTGAGCTTGACGACATGGTCGCGGAAGAAAGCTGCGGCCCCCGCCTCATCGATCTCGCTGGCGGCGACCATTAAGACCAATTGAATGACGTCCTGCTGATCAGCCTCGATACTCAATCCATTGAAATAGAGAAACAGATCGGCGTCGGCAAAGGCCGTGCGCTTGTTGCCGTCAACGAACGGATGGTTCTTGGCGATGCCGAAGAGATAGGCGGCTGCTAGTTCGCACAGATCCGATTCGCCGTAGGCTTCCTTTTGTGTAGGCCGGGCAAGAGCCGATTCCAGCATTCCTTGGTCACGGATGCCCGCTGCTCCGCCGTGCAGACGCAGCTGCTCGGCGTGAAGGGACTCCACGAATTCCCGCGAATGATGCTCGGTCATTTCGCGAGTGCACGGTAGGCAACCTCATATTTTTTCATTCGTTCGCGCGCGATCTTCATCTTGCGTTCGAATTCTTCGGCGCTGTCCTCGGTGCGGCGCAAACGCAGCTCATCACCTTCCTGGACAATGACGATGCTGTCGCCGGCTTTCATATTCAGGCGGTCGAGCAGATCCTTGGGCAGGATCACGCCTTCGGAATTACCGATCTTGCGGATGGTGGTGTTCATGGTGGATTATCCTGTTGCAACGATGATTATAACTCAATCAGTGCGTTGTTACAACGGATATTATAACAGAGGCTTGTCAGGCCGACAGCAACCGGTCCAGCAAGCGATCCGCCGCTTCCGGAATGACCGTGCCGGGTGGGAAGATTTCCGCTGCGCCTGCTTCCCTGACCGCATCGTAGTCCTGCGGCGGGATGACGCCGCCGGCGACGATCAGCATGTCCCTTCGGCCAAGTTTTTTCAGTGCATCGCGCAGTTCGGGAATGAGCGTCAGATGTCCTGCCGCCAGCGACGAGGCACCGACGATATGAACGTCGTGCTCGACGGCGAGCTTCGCGATCTCCTCCGGCGTCTGGAACATGGCGCCGACGGTGACGTCAAAACCGAGATCGGCAAAGGCGGTGGCGATCACCTTCTGGCCACGGTCGTGCCCATCCTGTCCCATTTTGGCGACCAGAATGCGCGGCTTGCCGCCGGACGTCTTCTCGAAGGCTTCAAGCTTTTCCTGTAGCCGATCGACCACGGCGTTATCTCCAAGCGCCTTGCGATAGACACCGGAAATGGTCTGGACCGTGGCGACATGGCGGCCAAAGGTTCTTTCCAGCGCGAACGAGATTTCGCCCACCGTGGCATTGGCGCGCGCCGCGCGGATAGCGAACTCAAGCAGGTTTTCATTGCCTTCCGCGGCGCGGGTCAACGCATCGAGCGCGGTTTCGACGGCGCCGACGTCACGCGTGCCCTTCAGCCGCTGCAGCTTGGACAATTGCCGGGCACGGACCTCGGCATTGTCGATCTTCAGCACGTCGACCTCGATGTCGATCTCGGGTCGATGCGCATTGACGCCGACCAGCATCTGCTCGCCGGAATCGATGCGCGCCTGTGTGCGTGCGGCCGCTTCCTCGATGCGAAGCTTCGGGATACCTTTTTCCGTTGCGGCGGCCATGCCGCCGAGAGCCTCGACCTCTTCGATATGGGCAAGCGCGCGCGTGGCCAGGTCATGCGTCAGTCGTTCCAGATAGGCGGAGCCACCCCACGGATCGATGATGCGCGTGGTGCCGGATTCCTTCTGCAGGATGATCTGCGTGTTGCGGGCGATACGGGCGGAGTGGTCGGTCGGCAAGGCCATGGCCTCATCGAAGGAGTTGGTATGCAGCGACTGGGTATGGCCCTGCGTCGCTGCCATCGCCTCGATCATGGTGCGGATGATGTTGTTGTAGGGGTCCTGCGCCGTCAGCGACCAGCCCGAGGTCTGGCTATGGGTGCGCAGCGACAGCGAGCGCTCGTCCTTCGGCGAAAAATTCCTCTTCATCAGGCTCGCCCATAGCAGCCGCGCGGCCCGGAGCTTGGCTACCTCCATGAAGAAGTTCATGCCGACCGCCCAGAAGAAGGACAGGCGCGGCGCGAAGCGGTCGATGTCGAGGCCGGCCGCGACGCCGGCGCGGGCATATTCGATGCCGTCGGCGATCGTATAGGCGAGTTCCAGGTCGGCGGTCGCTCCAGCCTCCTGCATATGATAGCCGGAGATCGATATCGAATTGAACTTCGGCATGTTCTTCGATGTGTAGGAGAAGATATCCGACACAATCCGCATCGAGGGCTTGGGCGGATAGATGTAGGTGTTGCGCACCATGAACTCTTTCAGAATGTCGTTCTGAATGGTTCCGGCGAGGTCTTTCTGCGCAACGCCCTGTTCTTCCGCCGCCACGATGTAGAGCGCCATGATCGGCAGCACCGCGCCGTTCATGGTCATCGACACGGTCATTTCATCAAGCGGAATGCCGTCGAACAGCTGGCGCATGTCGAGGATGGAATCGATGGCGACGCCGGCCATGCCGACATCGCCGGCGACGCGCGGATGGTCGCTGTCATAGCCGCGATGCGTAGCGAGATCGAAGGCGACCGACAGGCCTTTCTGGCCGCCGGCGAGATTGCGCCGGTAGAAGGCATTCGATTCTTCGGCCGTCGAGAACCCCGCATACTGCCGGATCGTCCAGGGCTGCTGGACATACATGGTCGGATAGGGACCACGCACGAATGGCGGCACGCCCGGATAAGTATCGAGATGGGCGACGCCCTTGAGGTCGCCCTGGGTGTACAGATGTTTGACCACAAGGCCTTCGGGCGTCATCCGCTGGCCTTTGATGTCGACCGGCACGCGGCGCGGTGGTACCCATCCAATCTGGCTGAAATCCGGTATCAAGATGCGCCTCCGATCGATTGATCGATGCGGACGGGAATTAGCGGTTCGCAAATCGCCACACCTTCAGTGAAGGCAGGCCGGCGCTCCGCTGCCAGTGTCTCGACCGGGCGTTCGTTCTGCAGCGGGTAGAGTGTCGTGCCGACGATTGCTCGTTCGCCAGCCTGATAGGCCGCGTTGCGCTGCGCGGACGCGGCCTGAACACGTTTCTGGATGTGCCCGTCCTGAAGGCTGGCAAGCACGCCGCCTTCCGCTTCTATCCGCTGGAATTCTGTCCAGGCCGCCTGGCAGAGTTCCATGGTCAGCGCTTCGACGGCGCCGGAACCATAGGCCGGGTCGGCGACGTGACCGATATGACTTTCATTGGCCATGATCAGTTGCGCGTTGCGGGCAACGCGCCGGGCAAAACCGGCAGGCAGACCATGCACGATGGTGTGCGGCAGGATCGAGATCGAATCCGCCCCGCCGACTGCCGCGGCAAAGCCGGCAATCGTGGTGCGCAGGATGTTCGTCTCCGGGTCCGCCGCCGTCATCATGCGAAACGATGTTTCGGCATGGACACTGGCGGTGGAATTTGGGATCGAGCAGGCTTCCTGCGCTCGTGCCCATAGCCTGCGCAAGGCCCGGACCTTGGCCATCGACAGGAACTGGTCCTGGTCGACGCTGAGCGCAAAGCCAATATGGGGTGCAGCATAGACAAGTGGCTGCCGGGCCTTCTCGAACATCCTGAGATAGGAGACGGCCGAAGCCAACATGATGCCGAGTTCCTGCGCTTCCGTAGCGCCCGCATTGTGGAATACGCGCCCGTCGGCTTCGAGAAGCACACCGGGGACACCCATCGAAAAGAAATGTGCCAGCGATTGCGGCATCGATTCCTGCAGTGCTTCTATCGACATGCGTAGCCGTCCGGTCCCAGCAAGGATCGCCGCGGGATCAATGCCGAAGGACAGGTTGAGCTTTGCTGGATCAGACCGACGCTTGCTCAGGAACGCCACCAGCCAGTCGGCCATCGGACGACTCCAGGGATGGGTATCGATACGGACCTGCACGCGATTGAGCGGCACGCCATCGAGCACGGTCTCCAGCGCCTTTGCCGTTCTCGGCAGGCCGTAGCCGAACGCATTGGGAGCGCCTTCGAAGACAAGCGACAATCCGGTGGCGCCCTGCGCCACGTCTTCCAGTGCCTGGGCCTTGGCACGGCTGACATCGGGATCGTCTATACGCTGACTGACAATCCAGGGCGATCTCGGGTTTCCACGCACGAGTGGCTCGCCGATGATCGAGCGATCATATAGTGGCTCGATCCGGATGTCGTCGTCGGTACGGGCTACCAGCCTTTCCTCAAAGGACGCACCGGCGAGTGCTTTCTCCGCAAGAGCCAGCCATCGCTGCCTGTCGGCATTCGGAATCTCGGCATCGTGGATCAAGGCACCAGCGCCCATCCGCTTTCCTCGTTTTGTCGGCCGCATCAGCCTGGAGATGTCAGTCTACGTTTCCTCGCCCCATATCACAATGCAACATGACGCGGCGATGATTGACACCACCCATTGCCGGCATTGCGAACCATCAACCGATTGCCAAACGTTGGCAAAATCCGCAAGCTCCAAAAGGCCATTTTCGAGTGTAGCCATTGTCGCTTCCGGATGGCGTCACTATACCTTCGGCGGTGACCAAATCAGGTTTGCGGAGACCGGACAAAATGGCTGACGACACGAGTATTTTCATCGGCGCCAGCCGCAAGCCGGATGACAGCTATCAGCGCGCCGAACAGTTATTGCTGCAATATGGCAACCGCCACGGCCTCGTGACTGGCGCCACCGGCACAGGCAAGACGGTGACCTTGCAGATTCTGGCGGAAGGTTTTTCGAATGCCGGCGTGCCGGTGTTCTGCGCCGATATCAAGGGCGACCTGTCCGGCATCGCCATGATGGGCACGCCGCAGGATTTTCTGGGCAAGCGAGCCGAACATGTCAAGCTCGACCCCTACGATTTCCAGGAATTTCCGGTCATCTTCTGGGACCTGTTCGGCGAACAGGGACACCCTATCCGCGCCACTATTTCGGAGATGGGACCGCTGCTTCTGTCGCGACTCATGAACCTGACGGATGCGCAGGAAGGCATCATGAACATTGCCTTCCGTATCGCGGATGAGGAAGGCTTGTTGCTGCTGGATTTGAAGGACCTGCAGGCGCTTCTTGCCAACATCGCCGAGCGCTCCGATGAGATCAGCACGCGCTACGGCAATGTGACGAAGCCATCGGTAGGTGCGATCCAGCGCACGCTGTTGGTTCTCGAACAGCAGGGGGCGGCACATTTCTTCGGCGAGCCTGCGCTCAGGATCTCGGACATCATGCGTACAACCCGTGACGGACGGGGCGCCATCAGCGTGCTGGCGGCCGACAAGCTTATGATGAACCCGCGACTCTACGCGACCTTCCTGTTGTGGCTGATGTCGGAACTATTCGAGGTGCTTCCGGAAGTCGGCGATCCCGACAGGCCGAAGCTGGTGTTCTTCTTCGACGAAGCGCATCTGCTGTTCGACGAGGCGCCCAAAGTGCTGGTCGACCGCGTTGAACAAGTGGTCCGCCTGATCCGCTCGAAAGGCGTCGGCGTCTATTTCGTCACCCAGAACCCCTTGGATATCCCTGAAAAAGTCCTGGCCCAACTCGGCAATCGCGTACAGCACGCGTTGCGCGCCTATACGCCGCGTGAGCAGCAGGCGGTGAGGACGGCGGCCGAAACGTTCAGGCCAAATCCCGATTTCGACTGCGCCACGGCGATTACTCAACTCGCTACTGGCGAGGCGCTGGTCTCGACGCTGGAGGCCAAGGGCGTTCCATCCATGGTTCAGCGAACGCTGATCCGGCCACCGTCTTCGCGGCTTGGCCCGATCACGCCGGACGAGCGCCGCAAGCTGATCCAGGAAAGCCCGGTCGCCGGCCAATACGACGAGGTCATCGATCGCGAATCGGCCTTCGAGATGCTTCAGAAAAAAGCCAGGGATGCCCAGGACGCCGAACAGCAGGCGCAGCAGCAAGGCGGTGGCGGCTCGCGCTGGACCATTCCAGGTTTCGGCAATGACGATCCGCCTCCGCAATCCACTGGCCGACGGGCGCCAGCGCCGCGCCCGTCCAACCGCCAGACGGTGGCAGAGGCCGCGATCAAGTCGGTGGTGCGTTCGGTCGGCTCGTCGGTTGGAAGGGCGATCGTTCGGGGCATCCTTGGCAGCCTCTCGCGAGGCCGCTAGATCAGCAGGAGAGGTCTCTCCGGTTTCAGCCCCGGATAGGCCTCCAATTGTTGCTGTCTATCGGCTCAAAGGACCGATTTCACGGCGCGGGCGCTTAGCCGGTCGGGACGCCACTATCGATCGCAATGCCCTTGTGGTTGGTCCCTGCCGTGGGGTCACTGACATCTGCGGTGACGATGACCGGGGTCTTGCTTGGCACGCGGTCGTAAAGGTCGATGATGTCCTGGTTCATCAGGCGCACACAGCCTGACGAGACCGACTTGCCGATCGACCGCCATTCCGGCGAACCGTGCAAGCGGTAGAGCGTGTCCTGGTTGCCCTGGAAGAGATAGAGCGCGCGTGCGCCAAGCGGGTTCTTGAGGCCGCCGGGCATGCC
Source organism: Mesorhizobium sp. PAMC28654 (assembly GCF_020616515.1). Lineage (GTDB taxonomy): Bacteria > Pseudomonadota > Alphaproteobacteria > Rhizobiales > Rhizobiaceae > Mesorhizobium. The sequence continues at coordinate 2,007,950 of NZ_CP085135.1, read as the reverse complement.
GCCATTGTCTGCGCTATACGGCTTCAGTTCCGGCTGCCGCGCGATCATCTCATCTGGCGGAGTCCATTTCGGCCATTTCTGCTTCCACTGGACCACGGCGTCGCCCGACCACGCGAAGCCGGCGCGGCCAAGGCCGACGCCGTAGCGGATCGCTTCGCCGCCCGGACGCACCAAATAGAGGAAGTGATTAGTTGTATCGACGACGATGGTTCCTGGCTTCTGGCCGGTCGGATCCTGAACGATCTGACGCAGAAAGCGCGGATCGATCTTGTCGACAGGGATGGCTGGGAGGTCGAAGCCGCCATCGCTGACTGCGGCATACATGGTCACATAGTCGGCCAGCGGAGGTTCGACATAGGCTGGTTGCGGGGGATTGACCGCTACGGGACTAGTGGTGGTGCAAGCGGAAACGGCGACCGAGGCAGCACCCAGGGCCGCGACATTGAGAAAGCCGCGGCGGCTCAGGCGAAAGGGGGGCGATTCAGGTATGGACATGGTTGCCTTTTTAAAGTCTCAAATCGCAACAAAGCGTGAATACGCCGTTGCGCGTGCAGTGCTCGACCTAACACTTGGCGCGATAGGCGGTTCCAAATCTGGCCGCAGGGTGGACAAAGAAAGGCAAAGCTGTGACCGCGCTACCACTGTTGCGTGATGGCAACATGTCAGGGGATCAGCCGCCGGCCACCAGAGCCTCCAGCGACGGCAGGATCAGGGCCGGCGGGAAATCCCTGTATTCCTCAGGCTGGTTGCTGCGGTTGATCCAGACGGTTCGGAAGCCGAATTTTGTCGCGCCGGCAATATCCCAGCGATTGGACGACTGGAAGGATATCGCACCCGGGTAGAGCCGCCAGCCGGTGGCAACCATGTCGTAGACGGATGGATCGGTCTTGAAGCGCCGGACGGTATCGACCGAATAGATGTCGTCCAGGACCTGGTCGAGCGCGGCGGACTTGACGGCCGCTTCCAGCATTTCAGGCGAGCCGTTGGATAGGATTGCCAGTCTCGCCCCCGATGCCTTGAGCGCCTTGAGGACGGCCGGTACCTCCGGATAGCAGTCGAGTCGCCAATAGGCGTCCAGCAGCTTGGCCTTGAGACCGGTGTCTGCCGACGGAACCTTGCGCAGCGCGAAATCCAGGGCCTGCTCGGTGAGTTGCCAGAAATCGGCATAGGCGCCCATCAGCGTCCGCACCCAGGAATATTCCAGCTGCTTGGCGCGCCAAATTTCCGACAGTAGCTGGCCGTCCGGTCCGATCTGGTCGGCGTGACGACGAACGGCGGCATGGACGTCGAACAACGTGCCATAGGCGTCGAAAACGTAAGCGGCGTAGTGCATGAGGCAGTTCTGGAGCCGCGTGGCACCGGGTGCAAGCCCCGATTGTGCCTGGTATGGCGGATTTCGAGCCGCTACGCTTGTCGCTGGCCCCAACAAATCTCGTCCATGCCGGTTGACGGCGCCCGCCAAAGCATCTTCCAATGATTGCACAAGACAGTATCGCAACGGAACGAAGCAATGACATTGGCAGCAGCGGCGCAATCCGCGACATGGACTTTCGTGGATGGTGATTGGTACGAAGGCAATGTCGCCATTCTGGGGCCACGCAGCCATGCCATGTGGCTTGGCACCAGCGTGTTCGACGGCGGTCGCTGGTTCGAAGGGGTGGCGCCTGACCTCGAACTCCATGCCGCCAGGGTGAATTCTTCCGCGATAGCGCTAGGCCTCAAGCCATCCATGAGCGCGGAACAGATTGTTGGTCTGACCTGGGACGGGTTGAAGAAATTCGACGGCAAGACCGCCGTCTACATCAGGCCGATGTACTGGGCCGAGCATGGCGGCTACATGGGCGTTCCGGCCGATCCCGCATCGACGCGCTTCTGCCTTTGTCTCTATGAGTCGCCGATGATCCCGCCGACCGGCTTTTCGGTGACCGTGTCGCCGTTCCGGCGTCCGACAATCGAGACGATGCCGACAAATGCGAAGGCCGGTTGCCTCTATCCCAATAACGGCCGTGCCATCCTGGAAGCCAAGATGCGCGGTTTCGACAATGCCCTGGTGCTGGATATGCTGGGCAATGTCGCCGAGACCGGGACCTCGAACATCTTCCTGGTCAAGGACGGCCATGTGCTGACGCCAGCGCCGAACGGTACGTTCCTTTCCGGTATTACCCGTTCCCGGACGATGACGCTGCTTGGCAAGTATGGCTTCAAGACGACCGAAAAGGCGCTCTCCGTGCGTGATTTCCTGGACGCCGACGAGATTTTCTCGACCGGAAATCACTCCAAGGTGGTGCCGATAACCCGTATCGAGGATCGCGATCTGCAGCCCGGCCCTGTGGCCAAGAAGGCACGCGACCTCTATTGGGAATGGGCGCATTCGACTTCGGCCGGCTGACCGCCCGGACCTTTGTTTTTGACGCAGGTCCTTGTCGGAAAGCGTGTGACACTTTTCTGGAACCTGCTTAGAAAGGGAACCGGCGCTTCATTCCGGAGTTGTCCCAGCTCAATCCAGACCTATCTTAGTCCGGTATAGACACCGGACCTTTTCCACGAGGGAGTACTACCCATGGCTTTTGAATTGCCCGCTCTGCCCTACGATTATGAGGCCTTGCAGCCTTACATGTCCAAGGAGACGCTGGAGTATCACCACGACAAGCACCACAAGGCTTATGTCGACAACGGCAACAAGCTCGCTGCTGAAGCCGGCTTGGGCGACCTGTCGGTCGAGGAGGTGGTCAAGCAGTCGTTCGGCAAGAATGCCGGTCTCTTCAACAATGCCGCCCAGCACTACAACCACATCCATTTCTGGAAGTGGATGAAGAAGGGCGGCGGCGGCAACAAGCTGCCGGGTGCGCTGCAGAAGGCTGTCGACAGCGATCTCGGCGGCTACGACAAGTTCAAGGCGGACTTCATCGCTGCCGGAACAACGCAGTTTGGTTCGGGCTGGGCCTGGGTTTCGGTCAAGGACGGCAAGCTGGCTATCTCGAAGACCCCGAACGGCGAGAACCCGCTCGTTCATGGCGCGTCGCCGATCCTCGGCGTGGATGTGTGGGAACACTCCTATTACATCGACTATCGCAACGCGCGGCCGAAATATCTCGAAGCCTTCGTCGACAGCCTGATCAATTGGGATCACGTCCTCGAACTCTACGAAAAGGCCAAGGCCTGACCCATTCCAGAAAAGCCCCGGCGCAACCGGGGCTTTTCTTTTTATATCGAGACCATTTCACAAGTGAAGCCCGGCAAGAAATTGTCCGGGCATGAGGGAATATTCCAGCCGCCACATCCGTTAACGTCCTGTCTCAAAGTACCTTCATCCATGGAGCCAATTGAATGAGAAAGCTTGTCCTCGCCATCTCTATGCTCGCTCTCGCCGGATCGGCGGCATTCGCGGATCCGATCCTGGATCGGCAGGCTCTGATGAAGGAACGTGGCAAGATCGTTGGTGGACTGTCGAAAGTGGTGAAAGGCGAGGACCCCTTTGATGCCGCTGCCGTGCTGACGCAACTGCAGGCGTTGCAGGCGAATGCCGAGAAGCTCGATGTCGACGCCCTCTTTCCGGCCGGCAGCGACAAGGGCGACACCACCGCGTCGCCGAAGATCTGGGAAGACATGGGTGGCTTCAAGGCTGCCGAGGACAAATACCTTGCCGACGTCAAGGCAGCGGCCGCAGCGGCGCCCGCCGATGTCGACACGCTGAAGACGTCATTTGGCACCATCGCTTCCAACTGCGGCACCTGCCATCAATCCTACAGGGTGAAAAAGGGCTGATCGCGGGCAATGCCGCTCCTGAAGAAACTCATTGGCGCCGTCGTCATTCTGGGCGGCGTCGGTGCGGTTGCCGGGTGGTTCCTGTCCGCGCCGGTCAAGCTCGACACGCAAACCCTGGCAAAACTCGGCTCGGGCGATGCGATGAAGGGCAAGCGCATTTTCTACGCTGGCGGCTGCACGTCCTGCCACGCCAAGCCGGGTTCGCAGGGCGATGCGCGGCTCCAACTCGTGGGCGGCCTGGAGCTCAAGACGCCTTTTGGAACCTTCGTTCCGCCCAACATTTCGCAAGATCCCAAGGATGGCATCGGCGCGTGGTCGGTCGAGGACCTCGCCAATGCGATGCTGAAGGGCGTGTCGCCGTCCGGCGAGCATTTTTACCCGGCGTTCCCCTATGCCTCCTACGCGCGCATGAAGCCGGCGGATATTGCCGACCTCTATGCCTTTCTGAAGACGCTACCGGCGGTCGCCGGCGAGGCGCCGGGGAATTCGCTGACATTCCCGTTCAACATCCGTCGCGGCATCGGCCTTTGGAAACTGCTCTATCTCGGCGATCAGCCGGTCATTTCTTTTCCCGCAGGCACGCCTGAGTCGGTGATGGCCGGTCGCTACCTGGTCGAAGGGCCGGGTCACTGCGGCGAATGCCACACGCCGCGCGACGTTGCAGGCGGCACGAAAAAGAGCGAGTGGCTGGCAGGTGCGGTGGCTGCGGAAGGCAACGGCATCGTGCCGAACATCACGGGCGAGGGTGGCATCGGCAAATGGTCGGAGGCCGATATCGCAAATTATCTCGAAACCGGTTTCACGCCCGATTTCGATTCCGTCGGTGGCGCCATGGTCGACGTGCAACGCAACATGGCCGAATTGGCACCAGAGGATCGTGCAGCCATCGCCGCCTATCTCAAGGCAATTCCGCCGCATCCAAATGGCTATCCGGCGCGCAAGCCGGCCGCGAATTAAGTCCGGGCGTCCGGATACTGGGCGCCAGCCCCGTCTCGGCAGGCTCAGATCATGTTCGCCAGCGCATCGAACAGCGCCAGATTGAAATCCTTGGCGTCGTCGACAACGGCGTCTGTCTGAGACGAGAATTTGGCGATGACCATCTCGGCCCGTGGATCGACATACAGCCATTGGCCGTGAATGCCGACCGCGAAGAAGGCATCGTTGCCCGTGCCTGTCTGGTACCATTTGTTGTGGTAACGGCCTTGCGGCAGCCATGCGGCGGAAGTGCTCGCGGCCCAAGCCTTCGACGAGCCGCCAGTGATGGTGTCGTGCACCCATTCCTGCGACACGATACTGCGTCCATTGGCCATGCCGCCCTGCCGCATCATTTCGCCGATGCGCGCGAGATCGCGCGGGGTCATGTTGATGCCACCGCCCGTGCGCGGCGTTCCGGCCCTGTCGACAGTCACATAGGCATCCTGCCTGGCTCCGAGCGGCTGGAACAGTCGCTCCGACGCCAGATCGGGAAAGCGCCGTCCGGACGCTCCCTGAACGACCAGGCCCAGAACGTCGGAATTGGGCGAGGCATAGTGATAGGGACCGCCATGGTCGCCCTTGCCTTTCTTCAGCCTTGCGATGAATTCGACGACTGTCTCGGGCGCGTCGCCAGGTTCCGAGGGGTCCAGCAACCCGGCGCGCCGGTAGCGCGCGTAGGGGCCATGCGGATCGTGATAGACCTCCTCGAAATCCAGGCTCACCCGCATGTCGAGCACATCGCGCACCCGGGCGTCGCCATAGGCGGAGGATTTTAGCTCCGGCACATAAGATGGCACTAGTTCGTCGAAATCGAGCAGGCCATCATCCTGCAGAATGCCGGCGACGATCGAGGTCACCGATTTGCTGGTCGAAAAGAGGATGTGGCGGCTCTGCAAGGTGAAATTCGTTGCGTGGAAGTCGGCGATGATACGGCCTGACTTCATGACGACCATGGCATCGGCCGAGGTTTCGCGAAGCGCCTCTGCGACAGTGATACGACGGTCGTTGAGCGAGAACTCCTGGCGCAGCAGATCCTCGGGACTGACGACCGGCTCCTCAACCAGGCCGGGCGTCGCCGCGATGCGCGCCGTCGGTATAAATTCGCAGACATGGCGAAACGCCCAGACATTCCAGGGCGCCGCGCGCCAATTGCCGAGCCGAACTTCGTCGCGGCGAAAACCATGGGCCGCCTTGAAGGCCGACGCATTCATCATGACTGAACACTCCATCAGTGAACGTGCTGCAGGAACTCGCGAAAACGCTCGCTTGGCGGGTGCGACAGCAACTCGGCCGGCTTGCCGTCGTGAACGAGGTGGCCGCCATCCATGAACAGCAGGCGCGAGCCAACGCGTTTGGCAAAGCCCATTTCGTGGGTGACGACGATCATCGTCATGCCCTCCGTCGCCAGCGTCTGCATGACCTTGAGCACTTCCTGCCGCAGTTCCGGATCGAGCGCCGATGTCGGCTCGTCGAACAGCATCAGCTTCGGCTCGACGGCGAGCGAACGGGCGATGGCAACGCGTTGCTGCTGCCCGCCCGAAAGCTGCGACGGATAGTGGTTCATCCGATCGCCAAGGCCGACTTTCCGTAGCAGGGCGGCGGCGATCTCGCGTGCCTCGGCCTTGCTCTTGCCGCGCGACCGGATCGGGCCGAACATCACGTTCTGCATGGCCGTCAGGTGCGGGAACAGATTGAATTGCTGGAAGACCATGCCGGCTTCCAGCCGGATGCGCCTGATGTCGCGCGAATTGCCCAGTACGCTGAGGCCATCGACCAGAAGGTCGCCGTCACTGACCTTCTCCAGCACGTTGATGCAGCGAAGCATGGTCGATTTGCCTGACCCGGAAGGGCCGATCACCACCGCCACCTCGCCACGATCGATGGCAAGATCGATCGACTGCAAGACGCGATGCGCGCCGAATTGCTTCGAGACGTTCCTGAACTCGACCATGCTCATGGGAGACGCGCCGCCCGTTCGACAAATCGCAGGCTGAAGGCGAGGGCGCTGATGACGATCAGATAGATCACCGCCACGGCGGTCCAGATCTCCACCGCGCGGAAATTCGCCGACATGATCTCCTGTCCACGCCTGGTCAGTTCGCCGACGCCGATGACCAGGAAGATCGACGTATCCTTGACCACCGAGACAAGCTGATTGCCCATGGCCGGGAGCGCACGCCGGACCGCTATGGGGGCGATGACATAGGCAAGCACCTTACGGAAGCTCAGGCCCATGGATAGTCCGGCCTCCTTGAGGCCGGTGGGCACGCTTTCCAGCGCGCCGCGCACGATTTCGGCGTTGTAGGCGCCCGAATTGATGATCAGCGTCAGGATGCCGGCATTGGTGGCGCTGATGCGGATGTTCATCAGGATGGGCAACGCGAAATAGATGAACATCACTTGCACCGTGATCGGCGTGCCGCGTATCAGCGCGACATAAATCTGGGCCGGAGCCTGCGTCAGCCAGCCGCCATAGCTAAGGACGGTGCCGGTCAGTGCCCCCACGACAATGCCGCCGGTGAGGCCGGCGAGTGCGATGATCATCGTCAGTTCGAGACCCTGCAAGAGGTCCGGCAAGGCGTCGACGATAGCGGTCCATTCGAACGTCATCAGGGTTCCAGTGAAGCGTTAGCCGGATAGAGAGCCAGCCGTGAGAGCCGTCATTGCTCTCACGGCGTTTGGCAGCTTATGCCTGGTCGGGGCCAAACCATTTTTCGCGAATGACCTTGAGGCGTCCGTCTGCCTTCATTGCCGCCAACACCACATTAGCCGGCGTGACGAGCGGGCTGCCCTTCTGGAAACCGATGCCGACATCCAGGCCTTCCAGGGTAGGGTGGATCACCCGGACTTTACCTTTGCCGTTCCCGTTGGCGTAATACATCAACACCGGCGTGTCGTAGACGACGGCGTCGGTGCGTCCAGCCTCGAGTGCCAGCAGCGCGTTGTCGATGTTCGGCATCTGGTCGATCGTGGCGCTCTTGATGTGGTTTTGGATATAGTCGACAGCGACGGTTCCCGTCTCGGTGCCAATCGTCTTGCCTGCAAGGTCGTCCGATGTCTTGATGGTCGTGTTGTCGGCCTTGGTGACAGCCACCAGTCCGCTCTGGTAATAGGGATCGGAGAAATCGATCACTTTCTGCCGTGCCGGCTTGATGAAGAGTTGCGAGACAATCGCGTCGATGTTGCCGGTCTGCAGCGCGGGGATGAGTGCTCCGAAGTCCATCGGCTGGACCCGCCACTTGCGGTTCATGCCTTTGGCGATTTCACCGAAAACCTCCATATCGAAGCCGGAATAGTGGTCGCCGTCCTTATAGGCGAAAGGTGGGCTGCCGACATTGGAGCCGACGACGAGTTCGGCGTCGTCAGCCCTGACCGATCTGGCCAGGATGATCGCGGGAGCCGCGAGAAGGCCAAGTTGAAGAAGCTGTCTGCGATCCATTTTTTTCCCCTTTGGTTATGACCGGGCAACAGGGCGCCTGTCTTGACCCGGCTATGCTGGTTCAGGCTTCGAGCGTGTTCGATTCCGGCAATTTGTGATCAGGCACTCATGACGAGACCCTCTCGTCTTCTTCCAAACGGACGGCGCCACCCAGCCAGCAGCCGTCGGGGTGCCCGTCATCGAGACGGAAGCGGACCAGGATTTCCGAAGGGCGCTGCATGGCGCGCCCCTGGCGAATGGTTATCTGGCGCTCCGATGCTTCCGCGATTCCATTCGACAACAGGCCAAACGACAGCGCCGATGCGGCGATGCCGGTGGCGGCATCTTCCGGATAGCCGGAGGAGCGCGGGAACTGACGCGCATCGACGATCTGTGCGTCCTTGTCGAACACGGCATAGGGATAAAGCCCGGTGGAGCCGATCCGGCTGCACAGCCCCTCAATCCGGGTGAAGTCGGGGCTCAAGCGGTCAAGCACCGACACGCTGTTCAGCGGAACGAGTGTCTTGACCCGGCTGGTTGATGCGTTCTGGATCGGCAGCGATGCGAGGTCGTCGGCCCCGATGCCGAGGATTTCGATGATGTCGGCCCGGCTCTTGTCGGCATCGGGAAGCGGCTCGACACTGCCGGCGGGTTGCGAAATCTCGACCGCGGCGCCATGCTCCGTTCGATTGCGTATCCTGGCGTCGACGCGGCCACTTTTTGTCCAGATCGCCAGGTCATCGCCGGGCAGCTTTCCCAGCCGGTCGAGCAGCCACAGCGCGCCGACCGTCGCATGCCCGCACATCGACATCTCGTGATTTGGTACCCAGAAACGGAATTCGAAATCACAGTCCGAACGGGGCGGCGGCGGAAGCACGAAACCGCTCTCATGACCAAAGGAGCGTGCGACCTGCTGCATGTCGGCGTCGGACATCCCGGCAGCGTCGACGACGATCGGCGCCGGATTGCCTCCATGAGGGCCGGCGGCAAACACACTGACAAGTCGAATATCCCGAAGCATTCTCACCTTCTGGCCATAACGCAGAATTCACTGCGCACAGGCTAGGGTGGCGGCGGCCAAGCCGCGCGTTCGAACGGGCCTTACATTTTGATCGGCTGGGCCACGCGTTTGCGGATGTCGGAGGGTGAGCGGCCGTCTGCCCGTCGCATGGCGTGGGCAAGTGCCGCACCGCTCTCGAAACCGACCCGAAAGGCGATCTCGCCGATCGGCAGGTCGGTTCCGCTCAGGAGTTCGCGCGCGGTCTGGAGGCGGATGCGCAGTTGAAACTCACCCACCGAAAAACCGGTGCCTTCGCGGAACAGGCGGGTGATGTGGCGCCTGGAAACACCGAAACGCTCACCCAGGGCGTCGAGTGGGATCTGCTCGTCGGCATGGAGCGTCAAATACTCCTTCAGATCCTCGACCATTGCCATTCCATGCTCACGATGCGAGGCGCCGGGCATCATCTCGCCGGCCATGACCTCGGCGATGCATTGGACGAGCAGGGCGGATATCAGCGAGTGCTTGATGCCGGAGTCGCCATAGGCACTGCCGCCATTTCGAAGCGAAAGCGCCTGGAGTGCCCGAACCGTGGAACTGCGGCGAACCAGGGTCGTTGAGCGGGTGCGCCGATGAAACTCGCTGAGCGAGCCGATCTCCCGGTCGAGCCGGCGCAGAATGGTGCCGGTGACATAGATGGCGACATGGCGATGCGCGCCGATCCCCGCTCGCGTCTCATGTGCCCGGTTCGGCGGCACCACGGCGAACCGGTCCTGCGACAGCCATGTCCCTTCGCGCTGGTCTTCATGTTTGAGTTCGACTGTCCCACGACTTGGCAGGATGAACATCAGGCAGTCGTGCCAATGCCACGGCATGGCATAAGCGCCGCTGCCGGCCAAAGCGGCGTGCTCCTCGTCGGCCGCGATCAAAAGATCAGCCTTGGCCGTGTCGCGCAGTTGTTCGAATGACCGCAGCATCTTGGGCTCGAATTTATCGAGAGCCAAGGTAGCAGCGCAAACAGGGGGCAAGCAATCGAAGTCTTGAGGCCCTGCTTTTCGGGATCATGCCGTCTTCAGACTACAGGTGGCGATCGCCGAGGAAATCGAAGCCGGTCTCGAAGAAAAGATTGTAATTGCAGGTCATCTCTTCGCCCGGTGCGATGTCGCGCATTGCGTAGGTTTCCTCGGGCGAGGAGACATCGCAATTCGGCTCGTCGTTATGGTTCATGTAGCGGGCGTCATCGGCTTCGAAGACGATATAGGCCGGGTCGCGCCGGTCGGGGTAGGAATAGCGGTCGAGATAGTTCTTCACCGGCCCGGTCTCGCCCTCATAGGTCTCGACGTCGATGATCCGGTCGAACCGTGGATCAAGTTTCCAGACCAGCGTGCCCTTGGGAATGTGGTTCTTGGCAAACACACCGATGCCCTGGATCGGCGATTTGTCGAGATAGACGTCGACGAGCAGCATAATGGACCCTTGTGCCAGTGTGCGGGCTTCATCGCCCAGGAAAATTGTGCTTTGGGTAGCGCGCGACCGTGGCAATTGCGAGCGGAAATGAGCAGCGCGGAATTCAAAAAGTCATGATCGTTATGGCCGCCGCAAGATGCGCGCCGACCGCTGCCGGTCAGCGCTGTTGCAAGGCCAGGCGGACGCCCAGGGCGCAGTAGATGCCGCCGACAACCTTGCCCTGCCATTTCAGCACTGTCGGATTTCGGCGCAGGAAACTGCCGAGGCGACCGGCGCTCACGGCAAAGACGACCGTACTGAAAAGGCCCAGCACGACGAAGACAATTCCCAATACGGCCAATTGAAGCATCACCGATCCGTTTTCGGGCCGCACGAACTGAGGCAGGAATGCGAGGAAGAAAAGCGCGGTCTTGGGGTTGAGGACTTCGGTCAGGACGGCTTGTCGAAACGCCCTGCCGGCGGAGATTGCAACCGCGCCTGCTGCCGGATTGGCAGGCCTTTTCTCGATGATGGCGCGAATGCCAAGATAAACGAGATAGGCCGCGCCGATATATTTTACGATGCTGAACAGTGTCGCCGACGTGGCGATGATCGCTGAGATGCCGACCATCGCCATAACAGTGTGAAACATGTCGCCGGCCGCGATCCCGGCACCGGTTGCGATCCCGACCTTCGTTCCCGAACTCGTTGCCCGGGCGATCGTCAACAGCGTGGCCGGGCCTGGAATGAAGACAAAGCCGAGCACGACGGCGATGTAGGCGATCAATGTGGACAGATGGATCATGGGAGGGTTTCCTCGGCAAGCCGCGCCTTGCCCGTCACCTTCAGCGCGAATGAATAGGTATAGGCGATCTCCTCCAGTCGTGAAAACCGGCCGGAGGCGCCGGCGTGGCCGGAATCCATGTTGATCTTGAACAACACCGGATTGTCGCCGCTCTTGCGGTCGCGCAGCCGCGCCACCCATTTAGCAGGCTCCCAATAGGTTACGCGCGGATCGGTGAGGCCGGCAAGCGCCAGGATCGGCGGATAGTCGAATGCGCCGACATTGTCGTAGGGCGAATAGGCGGCAATGATCCGGTAGTCGTCGGCGGACGCGATCGGGTTGCCCCATTCCGGCCATTCCGGCGGCGTCAGCGGCAGGCTAGCGTCGAGCATGGTGGTGAGCACGTCGACGAAGGGAACCTCGGCGACGATGCCGCCAAAGCATTCCGGCGCCATGTTGGCCACGGCGCCCATCAGCATGCCGCCGGCAGAGCCACCTTGCGCGACGATACGGTCATGCGCGGTGTAGCGCTCCGCGACCAGATGACGTGCGACGGCGATGAAATCCGTGAAGGTATTCATCTTGTGCTCCCTCTTGCCGTCATCGTACCAGCCATAGCCCTTGTCCTTGCCGCCACGCACATGGGCGATAGCGAAGACAAAGCCGCGGTCGACCAGTGAGAACCAGTTGGTGTTGAAGGCGGCCGGCACGGTAATGCCGTAGGAACCATAGCCGTAGAGCAGGCAAGGCGCGGACCCATCCAGCGGCGTGTCGCGATGGTGCAAAAGCGAGATCGGCACCAATTCGCCATCGGCCGCGGGCGCCATCAGGCGCCTCGTCACATAATGGTCCGTGTCATGGCCGGAAGGCACTTCCTGGGTTTTGAGCAGCACCCGTTCGCGCGTGCGCATATTGTAGTCAAACATCTGCGCCGGCGTCGTCATCGACGAATAGGAAAAGCGCATGATCTCGGTGTCGTACTCGTAGGAACCTGAAAGGCCGAGCGAGAAGGCCTCTTCATCGAACGATATCAGGTGCTCTTCGCCGCTCGCGCGGTCGCGCACCACGATGCGCGGCAGACCTTCCTTGCGTTCGAGCCTCACCATATGGTCCTTGAAGCCGATCACCGACAGGATCAGCCGGCCCGGCTCATGCGGCACCAGTTCCTGCCAGTTGGCGCGCACCGGATCGCTGGCCGGCGCCGTCATGATCTTGAAATCCTTGGCGCCGTCGGCATTGGTCAGGATGAAGAAGATGTCGCCGCCTTCTTCCAGATCGTATTGAAGGCCAATCTCGCGCGGTGAGACCAGTTTCGGTTCAGCGAAAGGATCGCTGGCGCTGAGCAGGCGGTATTCCGAGGTCTCGTGATCGTTGATGCCGATCATGATCCATTCGTTGCCGCGGGTGCCGTCGACATCCATGAAGAAGCCCGGATCTGTTTCCTCATAGATCAGCCGATCGCTTTCATGGCTTTGACCAAGCGCATGGAAGAACACCTTTGACGGCCGGTGGTTGGGATCGAGGCGGGTATAGAAAAAACCGTCATTGCCGGCGTTCCAGACGCCGGAGCCACCGGTGTCGGGAATCTCGTCCGCGAGCTCCTTGCCATCGGCAAGATCCCGCACCCGAAGTGTGTAGAATTCGGAGCCCTTGTCGTCGAACGCCCACAGCAGCTTGCGATGGTCGGCGGAATGATCGACACCGCCAAGGCGGAAATAGGCCTTGCTTCGCCTCGGCGTCGCCGTCGAGCAGGATCTGCTCGACGCCACCATCGCGGGGCGTGCGGAGATAACGCGGCTGCTCGCCGCCGAGCTTGTAGGATGAACCGTAGGCATAGGGTCCATCCTTCATTGGCACGGAAGAATCGTCTTCCTTGATGCGGCCCTTCATCTCCTTGAAAAGCCGCTTCCGCAGGTCGACAGTATCGACCATCAGCTTTGACTGGTAGACGTTCTCGGCCTCGAGTTCGGCGCGGATCCCAGCGTCGAGCAATGACGGATCCCTGAACATCTCCTGCCAGTTATCGGCCCGCAGCCAGGCAAAGTCATCGATTCGTGTTGTGCCGTGATGCGTATCGGAAACCGGCCGTTTCTCAGGCTTGGGCGGGCTGACGAACGGAAATGCTGTCGTTTTGGTCATTGCGTCTCGCTTTGGAAAATATCCGGGATGGCGGCAGCCGTTGTTTCAACGGTTCCAGCCTTCAGCAACCAGTCTCATGCGGCCCCATTCGTGGCTTGGCAAGTGGCCAATCTGTCGTCGGAGACAAGTCTGATATCAACAAGACATTCTTCTGACACGATCCGGCTTTCTTTGACGAACGTGACGATTGCACTCAGCCGCCAGCAACGCATGCCGCGATCCATGGTCTCAGCGAAAGCCGACTGTGCCCAGATGACCTGTATGATGGCCAAGCAAGATCAAGCATTGAAGTCTTTCCGCGATTTGCGGTGGATGTAAATGCCGTCTGACCCAGCGTTAGCTACCACTGGTTCGACCACAGAAAAGCTGCCATGTGGTACAGGACACGCTAGATTGAAGCTGATCCACGAATATTTGATCAGTATCGTTGAATATAGCGCAAGAAATGAATTGACTTACTTGGCTCGTGGGCTCATGGAAGGTGTCGTGACGCGAATCGTGGAGGCTCTTTCCCGCACAAAATTCGCGCGATGCCCGCCTCGTAAAAATAGGGCGCAGATAGAAACAACTCTTGTTGGGGCCTGAAGAAATCATGGATATTGTCGAGACACCTTCCAGAAACAGCGATGCACTGATCGAGTTGACCGCCGATGTGGTGGCTGCCTATGTCAGCAACAACCCGGTCCCTGTCGGAGAGTTGCCCAACCTGATCGCCGATGTCCATGCAGCGCTCGGGCGCGTGGGCGGAGTGAGCGAACAGCCTCCCGCCGACAAGCAAAAGCCGGCTGTGAACCCGAAGCGCTCGGTTCATGACGACTACATTGTCTGCCTCGAAGACGGCAAGAAGTTCAAGTCGCTCAAGCGCCACCTGATGACCCACTATGATCTGACCCCCGATCAGTATCGTGAAAAGTGGAACCTGGATGCGAGCTATCCGATGGTTGCTCCCAACTACGCCGCTGCCCGGTCCCAGCTTGCCAAGAAGATGGGTCTCGGCCGCAAGCGCAAGGCGCGGTAATTTCCGCCCGCCCACCAATAATTCGACATTCAACGGCGCCTGCGGGCGCCGTTTGATTTTGTGCGGGAAAATCGATTGGTTGCGACGATCGGATCAGGCGGTCTGTTTCAGCGCTGCCTCGGCGTCGCGCTTGATGCGTTTGACCATCGAGCGCAGACCATTGGCGCGCTGTGGCGAGAGGTGTTCGTCGAGGCCGAGTGTCTTCAGCGTCGCCTCTGCGTCCGTTTCCAGGATTTTGCTGGCCGTCTGTCCGGAAAACAGCGCAAGCACGATCGCGACAAGGCCGCGCACGATATGGGCGTCGGAATCTCCCGTGAAGGTGATGACGGGATTGGCCCCGGTTCCGCGTTCGGTGGTCAGCCAGACCTGGCTGACGCAACCGGGCACCTTGTTGGTGGCGTTGCGTTGCTGGTCTGGGAATGGCGGTAGCGCTTCGCCCAGTTCGATCACATAGCGGTAGCGGTCTTCCCAATCTTCAAGGAGCGAAAAGTCGTCGCGGATCGTCTGGATCGTGGTGGTCATGATGCCGGATATAATCACGCGCCGTCGCCGCGTCACGGAAAAAGAAAAACACCGCAGGCATCGAGAGGCGGAGCCTGCGGTGTGCCGTCAGCACTGGTTCCTGAAATCGGAGCCGGCTTCGGAAAGAGTTATGTCTCGAAGGGAAATCGTTGGCGCTTCCTTCGCGCCTCCAATTGGGACGTGCGATACCGCGATGAAATCGTCTCAGTTTCTCACGGGCAGATTTACGGTCGCGGGCAGGACGATGTCTTCGCTCACGCTGCCGGTCGTGGTCGAGGTGTCTGGCCCAGCCGCCAGCTTGTCGTCGGATTTCTTGTCATCCAGCATCGCAGCCGCGATCTTGGCCGTCTCCTTCGCCCGGGCCGTGATTGTGTGCATCGCCGACTTGCCGGTTTCGCAGACATCTGGCTTGCGCTCGCAAATACCGGCGATGTCGCCGACCGCGTCGCGCGCCGCAAACAGGGCCTGGAGTGGGCCAACGCTCTCATGGCCGGTCTCATCGGGGCCGACGCTCAGCGGCAGCGCCAGAAGCACCAGCGAAAAACCAGAAAGCCATTCTCATCAGAAAGAACATGCCTTGCCTCGTCGTGACGGATCATGCATCCACATGGCATGACCTCTTTTGTAGGCAGGATGTTGGCACACAGGCACAAAGGACGGCTTGCAGGGACCGCGAGAATTTTCCTCAAATTTTAGGCAGATTCGAAACGAACCGTTTTGCTGTCGATTTACAGCAAATCCGGCCGATTTCCTTCAATTTGCGGTAACCATCCATCTGGCTGTTTTATCTGGATTTTTTGCACGGAGCGGTTCGATGGCGGTGGCCCGCTGCTCCGGTTTTCGATGCCGATTGAATAACCCTCCGTTTACTATGGCTGCATTTGCCCGCGCTTTCTGCCGCCGAGATCCCAATATTTGCCGCAGGCCGGACGTTGGTCGGCCCTGCCTTATCCATTCCTTAAACGCTGGATGCGACTTTCAGAGCCAACCAAAACAATCTGCAAGGCAGAGCTGTCCACGACGAGTACGGGTGCGTTGAGTTGAGTTCGATCAAGGCCAGATACGTCGAATTGCCTCGCGCGATGGCCGCCGGCTGCGAACGTATGGTTCATCCGTCCGTCCTGGAACGGAGCGACCGCGAGCGCCAGCACCGGTTCATTGGTGTCATGCTGGCGGCTCCTTTCTTCGCGGCCGGTGCCGCGGTCACGCTGGTTACATCGGGTATGGATGCGGCTGTCACCATGGCGGCGATCTTCGCGAGCTTCGGCTTTTGCTGGTTCGTCGCGCTGCTGGTGGCGGCAGCGGGCAAGATGGCGTTGGCCGGCAAGGTCGCCTTGGCCATGGCGAGCATTGCTCTTGCCGGCCTCATTGCCGCGGCGGGAGGCTTGAGCTCTCCAGTCGCCATGCTTCTTGTGGCCCTGCCATTTGAAGCTTGGTGGATCGGCACCTCACGGGGCGCTGCATTGTGGGGAGCCGCCGCGGCCCTTGTCGCGGTGATCGCCCAGCCGCTGGTCGGCCCCCTTCTGCCGCTTGCAGCGACACAAATTCCTGCCTGGCACTGGCTGGTGCCGCTGGCCTGGGCACTCACGCTCATTCCGCGTGCTTCGGCTTTTCACAATACCGCTGAGGCGTCTGGGGACCAGAACGCTGGCGGCCGGCTTGAAGACGTCATCGATGCGGTCGTACTGCGCGTCGCCAGGCATGGCGAGGTGCTGGAGGCGTCGGCGAAGGCGCGCACGATGCTGAAGCTGCCGCCGGAATTGCTTTTCGGCACCGGCTTCTTCGATCGCATCCATCTGTCCGACCGGGTCTGCTATCTCAGCGCGATAGCCGATATGCGCGACGGCGCCTTGTCGAGCAGGCTCGACATCCGCGTCCGGCTGCCGCAGAACGGCGGCGGCAGGACGGTGGACAATTACAGGCCGTTTTCTCTTGAGCTGGTTCGGGCGCCGGAACAGAGCGAGATATTCACGCTTGTTGTTCGCGAGAACGATGAAGTTGCCGCGCTGCGCGAAGAGCTGGCCGCGGCAAACGAAGCCGCCGCCTCCGCCGAAGTGGCGAAAGGGCGGTTTCTGGCTGTTGTCAGCCACGAACTTCGCACGCCACTGAACGCCATCATCGGCTTTTCCGACATGTTGCTGCATGAGATGTTCGGCGCCTTCAAGGACCCGCGCCAGAAAGAGTATGTCGGTCTCGTCAGAGATTCGGGACAGCATCTGCTTGCGGTCGTGACGTCGATACTCGATGTCTCGCGGATAGAATCGGGCGCCTACGCCACCAAGCCGGAGCCCTTCCGTTTTTCCGAAGCGGTCGACATGTGCCAGTCGATGATGAGGCTGCAGGCGCAGGCAAAGAGCATCGACCTGCAAGCACAGATCGCCCCGGATGCCGGCGAGATAAATGCCGACCGTCGTGCGGTGCAGCAGATGCTTATCAACCTCGTGTCCAATGCAATCAAGTTCACGCCCGACGGTGGCGACGTCGTTGTCGGCGCCAAGCGGATCGGTTCCCGGCTGCATTTCTGGGTCAGGGATACCGGCATAGGCATTGCCGAAGAGGACTTTGCCAAGCTCGGCAAGCCGTTCATGCAGATCCACAATGACTATACGCGCCGCTTCGAGGGAACAGGCCTTGGACTTTCGCTGGTGAAGGGGCTGGTGGAGCTGCACGACGGTACGATGTCGATTGAAAGCATGCCGGGTGAGGGCACCACGGTAACGATCAGCCTTCCCGTGGGCGGACCCAAGCGACGTCCTGTCGACAAGGCCGCCGTACTGCCGATGCCCGTAGCCAAGGCGAAAGGGGACAGAAATGGCGCGCTCCGCAAGACAGGCTAAGGTGGTCAAGCGCCGCACAAGTGCCTTTCAGGATGGCGCGGCGGCGGTAGGCAGCCTGATTTCACAGAATCCCGTTCTGGTTGGCGGCTCGACCGCGTTCCTGGTGACGCTGTTCTATGTCTCGGCGAACGCCTTGTGGTATCAGCCTTTTCCGCACGCGGGCGCGTTCTTTGCCACCCGAAGCATCGAGGGCTTTCCGCGCGCGGGCACGGCCGAGCCGGAGACGACAATCAACATCGTGCGCCCAGCCACCGCGACCGCGCCGGTCAAGAGCGACGCGACCGTTCAGCAAGTTCAAGGCATATTGAAGGACCTCAACTTCTATTCCGGCACTGTTGACGGCATTACCGGTCCGGCCACGCGCAAGGCGATCGAGGCATACCAGCAGAAGGTTGGGCTCAATGCGTCCGGTGAGATCGATTCGCTTCTCCTGGATCAGTTGGGCGCCACCCCCACGACAGCCTCAGTACCGCATCCACAGCCGCGGCCGGCTGAAACGGGCGTCGTCCCGGTTTCGCTGCAGACAAGCACCCCTGCTTCGCAAACTCCCGATGCCCGCATCGTCAAGATCCAGGCCGGGCTGAAGGCTTTCGGCAATGACGGCATGCAGCTGGATGGCGTGGTGGGCGCGCGCACCAAGGCGGCGATCAAGGAATTCCAGTCGCTCTTCGGCCTGCCGCAAACCGGCGAGCCCGACGAGGTCGTCTACGTCAAGATGCGTGAGATCGGCCTGACCAACTGACGGTCGTAACAAGCTCTCGCAAGCCGGCAAAAACCTCGCTAAACAGCGTCCGTATGTTCGGATGCTCCTCATGCGCGTAACCAGCGATCTTTGGGTGTCGGTGCTTTTGCGCCGGGTTTTCGGTGCGGGTGGCTTCGCTGCCGTGGTCAAGCGCGGCGCAACCGAGGCCGGGGCGGTTTTCGTTCTGGCGCGAGGAAGGCTGGGCGAGGTCGCCCTGTTCGGGCCGGCGCCGCAGACGAGTTACGATTCGGCCAAGCCGGACGATCGCTTCTTTAGTCTGCTCGGTGCTGGCGACGATGCCTCCGTGCTGGATGCGCGGCTGGAAAGGGAGAAGAAATTCGATCCCGATATCTGGGTAGTCGAGATCGAGGCTGGAGCCGTTCCAGTCGAGGAACTGATTTCCGTCAAGCCCTGAGACTCGCGGATACGGGGGCGTCGTCGCTGTTCGAAGCGTTGCGGGTGTCGCCGTTCGCCGCGGTGTGGCCGGTATCGCGGATAGCCTTGGACAGGGTCACGGCCTTCCATCCCCGCACCTTGTTCAGGGCGACGTCGCGGTGAAGCAGCCGGTACCGGTCAAGGAACAGGCGGATGGCGTGCGGGTGCGGGAACTGCGTCGGATAGACAGCGACGGTGATCAGGAATGCCCTGTCCTCGCTGAGGTCGAGCGAACGCAGCGCCGCGAGCAGTGACGCATAGTTCTGGTTCGCGGTCAGGGACCGGGCTGTTTGAAAATCGATTTCGAGTGCATCCGCGAGCGCGGTCTGGAAGAACGCCGCGTTGCCGGTCAGCGCGGTCTCGCGCAGCTTGGCGTAGGTTTCCGAGCCGAGGAAGGGATTGACGGAGGCTCCCAGACTGTCTCCGGCGGGGCGCATCATCGATCGCAGCCGGCGCCGCGCGTTCTCGGCGGCAATGCCTGGTTCCGGTTGTGGGGCGGGGGCGACCTCGACGATCTCGACGCTTTCAGCCACCGCTCTCACGACCGGTTCCGGTTTGCGCTGTCGCACCAGTGTCGGCTTTTCGATCGCCCTGATTAGGTCGGCGATGGTCGGGTTCAAATCCTTGCGGCGCGCGATCGCGCGAGCATGAGGCAGGCCATGCCGCCCGATCAGCGCGATGAGGTCGATGTCGCTGACCGCGGGCGAGCGGATGAGCAGGGGAGCGGCGATGTCGACCGCCTCCTCGCAAAGTCGCCGAACCAGGGCGGCGGGCGCGTATTCGCATTCCGAGAGCGCGGCGGCGACATAGCGGCGTGATTCGGTCGAAACACTGTCGAAGAGCGGAAGCGTAAGGTCCTCGAGCTGGGCGATCTCCCGGCGCGAGGGGCGGGTGAGCGAACAGAAGGCCGACACCGCTGCCCGGAAAAGCCTTTCGGCCTTGCCTGATTCAACCCGTACAGCGATTTGCCTGAAATCCGAAGATGACACGAAGGATACGCCTGACACTCGACACAACCCGGACCGCGCGACCGGACTGTGTCGGTTTCGCATTCGCCAGGAACAAAGATCAAGTTAGCGGTGATCCGTTAGCGCTCCGTTAACCCTCTACCGTCCTAATCACATTTGGAGGCGTTGCGTTGTGCTCCGGGGAAACCGAGAGGAATGCGCGAACCATGGGCATGGTATTGTCTTTCGTGCCGCGAACGTCGGCGACCAATCGAGCAAGTCAGAACACCGACGCGCCGGCGGCGGTGATCATCTTTCCAGGCGTTCGCTACGAACAGCGGCCGCTGACCGGCGAGGCACGGCCAGCTGGACCTGACAAACCCGGTTCAACGCGGCCGACCGCACCTCATCATTAGTGCATGTCGCCCAAAAGTGACCTCGGTTTTGGGAGAACGACATGCATAAAAACAAAGACCTAAAGCGCGTCGCATGAATCCGTTTCGACGCGACGCGCTTTAGACGACGACCTTGAGGGCAGGGGCCGGCGGGTGGTCGGATACGGTCTAGAAGTCCTGCAATTCGCAGGAACTCTGATCGAGAAACCGCGATACGATCGGTTTCCAGCTATCGTCAGGCACGAAGCCGCGGATGACGAATATGCCTTCGTCGATCGGCGCCTCGACAAAGATCGCTCCCTGAAGCTGCTCGGGCAGGTCCTTTCGGACCTCGATCATTTGCGCCGGCGTCAGGACCACGGCATCCAGTGCCCCGCCATTGGCGGTATGGTCGTTGAAGGAATAGATGTTGTGCCCGTTGCGGTCGTAGACCGAGACGGACCAGAACGGAACGTTTCCAGGCGCCTTGACCCGAACCATCCCGTCGACCAGGTCGAACCGGCACGCCGCCGCGTAAAACATCGGGTCGACGGATTTGACCACCGGCGCACCGCCGGCCTCCGCGTCAAGCCTGGTTATCTTGTAGAGATCGGAAGCCATCGCCAGCCGGGACCACGCGTCACGTTCGGAAAACACCGGAACCAGAAGCAGCACGGCGATATGGATGATGCCGGCGCCAAGCAGGCCAAGCAGGATGACATGCAGCAGCCTACGCATTGCAGCCGACCTTAAGGATCTGTGGCAGTGTCACGTCCGACAGGCCCGTGCTGCTGGCGATCGGCGTATCGTAGAAGGTGAGGACGAAATACATCGTGCCGGCACCGTTCGAGAGCAGCCAGTTGCCTGGCGCGGGGCGGTTGCCGACAGAAATGATCACGGAATTGTCGGGTTCGCGCAGGACTTGGTAGGACTGGAGAGCGGCGGGCCGCGGCTTGCCGGTTTCGACCACGCCAAGCGACTGGTCGGCGGCATAGAGGGTCCAGAACCGGGCTGTCGGAAATCCCCCTTCGATCTTGTAGGCACATTCCCGCTTGAGCTGCTCGCCGCCTGAATCGCGTTCGGCGACAAAGGACAATCCCTCGGCCTGCCCAAGCGCGAGGACACCCTCCCTCGCCACACGGGCCTTGGAGTAGGGGTCGGCGGCTGGGGTGCCGATATAGGGGAATGCTGTCCATTGGCCGATCCGGATCGCCCCGACACCGTCCTGTACCTTCAGCGCATACCAGACGCTGCCGCCGCCACCGCCGATGGCGATGACAAGCGCGACCAGTGTCAGGAATGCGTTCTTGAGCATGAAGAGCCGCGGAGAGAGGACTATAGTTCGGGATATCGCGAGGCAGGGTCTGATGGCAAGCGGGCCGAGGAATTTGCCTTCCGGCGCAACGCTGGGATCAAAGCGCCGACAAGGTTTGCGGCGAGGAAGGGGGTTGGAGGATGGGCGCCTCTTCGAACACCTTTGACATGTCCCGCAGCGTCTGGGTGGTTCTGCTGGACAGGACCGGCGGGCGCTCGGCGGCGGCATCGGCGGCCGCCTGTTCGGCGTTCTTTTTCTGCGCTTCCTCGGCCTTGGCCGCTGTTTCGGCGTCGACAAAGGGCTTGTCGATGCCCGGGATCGGCTTGAGGTCGATATTCTGATGCGCATAGACCATCAGGCGCTGCCACACCATCGCCGGCAGCGACCCGCCCGTCATGTTCTTGGTCGGGCTGAAATCATCGTTGCCCAGCCACACGGCGGCCGTGTAGTTGCCGGTGAAGCCGACAAACCAGGCGTCGCGGTAGGACTGCGTCGTGCCGGTCTTTCCGGCGACGACGATGTTGGGGATTTGCGCGCGCCGCGCCGTACCCATCACCGGCACCGCCGCCAGCATGGTGTTCATGGATTTCAGCGCCTGTTCCGACAGCACGCGGTGCGGAGGCGGCGCATCCTTGGTGAAATCGTAAACCACCTGGCCGGTGCGGTTGACGAGTTGCGTAACGCCATGACGCGAGCCGACAAAGCCGTTCTGCGCGAACACGCTGTAGCCGGTCGCCTGGTCCATCACGGTCATGCCGGAGGTGCCGAGCACCATCGTCTTGTGGGCCTCGAGGGGCGACTCCACGCCGAACGATTCCGCCATCGCCTTGATCGGTGGGATACCCAGATAATCCTTGGCCAGCCGGACAGGTACGGTGTTGATTGATTTGGCCATCGCCATGATCAGTGTGATATTGCCAGCGGATTCTCCGCTGTAATTGTGAGGCGACCAGTTACCCCAGCTGATCGGCCCCCCGGAGATGATGGAGTTCGGGGTGAAACCGTGCTCCATCGCGGTCGCATAGACATAGGGTTTGAACGAGGAGCCGGTCTGGCGAAGCGCCTTGGTGGCGCGATTGAACTGGCTGGTGCCATAATCCCTGCCGCCGACGATCGCGCGCACCGCGCCATTGGTCTCGATGACGACAACGGCGCCCTCGGTGACGTTGTATTCCTTGCCGAACTGACGGAGATGGAATTCCACCGATTCTTCGGCGGCTTTCTGGATGTTGGCGTCGAAGGTTGTATGGGCGACCAGCGAATGCTGGCCGCTCTTGGCCGCGATCTTCTTGACCTCGTCGAACGCCCAGTCGAGGAAATAGTCGGGGCTTTTCTGTTCGCCGCGGTCGACGACATCAGCGGGGTGCAGTCGAGCCTGCAGTACCTGGCCCTCGGTCATGAAACCGGCGTCGACGAGATTGGAGAGCACCACATTGGCGCGCGCGCGCGCGGCCGGCAGGTTGATGTGCGGCGCGTATTTGGTCGGCGCCTTGAACAGCCCGGCCAGCATGGCGGCCTCGGCGAGGCTCAGGTCCTTGACGCTCTTGCCGAAATAGAAATCGGCGGCCGCCTCGATGCCGAAGGTGCCGCCGCCCATATAGGCGCGGTCGAGATAGAGCTGGAGGATTTCCTTCTTCGAGAGATTGGCTTCGAGCCACAATGACAGGAAGGCTTCCTTGATCTTGCGTTCGAATGTCCGCTCATTGGTCAGGAACAGGTTCTTCGCCAGCTGCTGGGTGATGCTGGACCCGCCTTGCACCACGGAATTGGCACGGACGTTCTCGAAGATCGCGCGCGAAAGGCCCAGGATATCGATGCCGTAGTGATCGAAGAAGCGGCGGTCCTCGGTGGCGAGCACCGCCTTGATGACATGATCGGGCATCTCGTCGACCGGCACGGAATCGCGCTGGATGATGCCGCGCTGGCCGATCTCGTTGCCGTAGCGGTCAAGGAAGGTAACGGCGAAATCGCCCTGGGCCCGCCAATCGCCTGTCGTGTCCTGGAATGCGGGCATGGCCAGCGCCAGCATGACGACACTGCCGCCGGCGCCGAGCGTAAAACCTTCGCTGAGCACTTCGATGATGCCCCGGCGCCAGCCCTTCAGACGGAACCGTCGGGAAAAGATCGTCGCGGCTTCCCAGAACTGGCGCGCCTTGAAGCCGATCTCATAGAGCGAAGAGTCGATCCATGCGTCCAAGGCCAGCAGCCAGGCGGCGATCGGTCCTCTTCTCTTGCGCGGTTCGGGACTGGCCATTCGGAAATCCGTCTTCGGCTGCGCGCGGAAACTGCATGCGCGCAGTTTCGGGACGGCGCATCGACAAGACTATTCGTCCATTTTTTCGGCACTCACAAGGGCTAACAGGAGGCCACGCTGCAAGTCGTGATCTGGCGGAAGAATCCGAACGCGGCTAGGTTCGATCGGAAAACTGCCGGCGGCTCAATTGCCCGCTGGTGATGGAACAACACGATGACCGCGTCCGGCGATTTGCAGCAGGCACTATTCCAGAGATTGAGAAGCGATGCATCGCTCTCGGCGCTGCTCGGCGGTGCCGGATTGCTCGAACGGCCAGCTGAAAATGTTGCCTTTCCCTATGTAACGTGCGGCCAGACCAGCGCCTTCGACTGGGACACTGGTGTTCAGAACGACGCCGATCAGTTGGTCACGCTGCACATCTGGTCAAAGGCCCATGGCGAAGCCGAAACGCGTGCCATCATGGACAGGATTAAGGCGCGCCTCGCCAAGGCGGTGCTGGCCATAGGCGCGCGCGGACAGACGCACCTTGTGCTCGAATTTTCCGAGATCCGTCATGACGATGAGCTGCTGCTGTATCACGGGCTGCTGCGTTTTCGCGCCGTGATGCGGGAAAGCGCCTGATGTGCTTTCATTAAGGCTGGAACGCAGTCTAGACTGGGTTCTCGTGATCTTCGCTTGGGCTACGAAAATCATGGTCTTGTTCTCTGGCGTTTTAGGGGTTTGGCAGGCATGTTTTTATCGGTGTTCACTGTTCATTTCACGTTCAGCACCGATGCGTTACAACGCCGACCATGAAAACGCTTCGCTCCCACCTCCGAACCGCGATACTGGCGCTCTGTGCGGTCGGGCTGTTTGCGTCGCGGGCGACTGCATTGCCGACCGACATGCCGCAGCCGGCTGATCCGATCATATTGGCTTCATCTGATTGCTACGCGATCGGCCAGCAGGTAGCCGAGCAGAATGGCGGGACCTTGGCCAAAGCGTCGCAATCGACGCGCGGTGGCCAGTCTGTCTGCGTCATCGTCGTGCTCGTGCCCGGCAAGGATGGACAGCGTCCGCGCCGTTCTGAAATCGTGGTTCCACAGAACTGAGCTTGACCCCATCGTTTCCACGGCCGCGGGAATCGGCCTATATCTGACACCGGCCCGTCAAGCGGGCCAATCCGTTACAGGCCCAACCGCCACAGGCCCAACCGCTACAGGCATAGACCCGCATGCGCGTACTCGTCGTCGAAGATGACAAGGATCTCAACCGGCAGATAGCCGATGCCTTGGTGGATGCCGGCTATGTGGTGGACCGGGCTTTCGATGGCGAGGAAGGCCATTTTCTCGGCGATACCGAACCCTATGACGCCGTGGTGCTTGATATCGGCCTGCCGCAGATGGATGGCATCAGCGTGGTCGAACGTTGGCGGCGCGGCGGCCGCAAGATGCCGGTTTTGATCCTGACGGCGCGAGACCGCTGGAGCGACAAGGTGTCGGGCATCGACGCCGGGGCCGACGACTATGTTACCAAGCCGTTCCACATCGAGGAGGTTCTGGCGCGCGTTCGGGCGCTCATCCGGCGCGCGGCCGGCCACGCGTCCTCCGAGCTGACATGCGGGCCGTTGCGCCTCGACACCAAGGCCTCCAAGGCCGATGTCAGCGGTCAGCCGTTGAAGCTGACCTCGCACGAATTCCGTCTGCTTGCCTATCTGATGCACCACATGGGTGAGGTCGTCTCGCGCACGGAACTGGTCGAGCACCTTTATGATCAGGATTTTGACCGCGATTCCAATACCATAGAGGTCTTCGTCGGGCGACTTCGCAAGAAGATGGGCATCGACATGATCGAAACCGTTCGCGGGATGGGCTATCGTATGCGCGAGCCGGAGGCGTAAAGCGGAACAGCTCCCTACAAAACCGGCCGCCTCAAAAACGCTGTTGCTGCGTTTCTGGCCGCGCTCGCTGGCATTTCGGGTGATCGCCTTTTCCACGGTCTGGGCGATCCTCACACTCATTGTCATATTCACGCTCATCACGACGCTTTACCGTCAGGCGAACGAGCGGGGTTTCGACAGCCTGCTTTCGGCTCACCTCTTCAACCTGATCGGCTCGGTCGGCATTTCCGACATCGGTGCGCTGACCGGCGCGCCCGATCTTGGAGATCTTCGGTTCTCCGAACCGAATTCAGGCTGGTACTGGTCGGTTGAGCCTGCTTCGGAGGGCGTGCATGGCGATCTCCATTCGTCGTCGATGACCAGGACGGTCCCTTCGCCGAGCGTGGCCGAGGTCCCGTTCAATTCCAGCTTCCAACGCAGCTATTCGACGGAGGGAATAAGCGGCGAGAGATTGCAGGTGTTCGAGAGCGAATTCGTTCTGGATACGAAAAACCGGGCGGCTCGTTTCCGGGTCATGGGCAACCAGACCGAACTCGAACAGGAAATCGGCAGTTTCCAGCGTCGCCTGCTCACCTATCTCTCGCTGTTCGGTGTCGGCATGATCGCCATCAACGCGGCGGCCATCCTTCTTGGCCTTCAGCCATTGCGCCGTGTCAGAAACGCGCTCGCCATGGTGCGCGAAGGAACCGCGCAGAGGCTGGACGGTCGATTCCCGGCCGAGATCGAACCGCTCGCCAACGAAACCAATGCGCTTATCGAAAACAACAAGCGCATCGTCGAGAGATCGCGAACGCAGGTCGGCAATCTCGCGCATTCATTGAAGACGCCGCTCGCGGTGCTCATCAATGAGGGGCGGGCGCTTGGCGGTGCCAAGGGACAACTTATCGCCGAGCAGGCATCGTCCATGCAAAAGCAGGTGGAGCACTATCTCCAGCGGGCGCGCGTCGCGGCGCAGCGCGACAGCGTTGTCTATCGCACGCCGGTGGCGCCGCTTGTGCAGCGCATGGTGCGTGTGGTTCAGAAGCTCAACCCGCGGACCAGCCTGTCGCTTTCGCTGCCCGCCGCCGAGATCGTCTTCGCCGGGGAACGAGAGGATCTGGAAGAATTGCTTGGCAATCTTCTTGAGAACGCTATGAAATGGGCACGAAGCGCGGTCGCGGTATCGGTGACGCCTCTCGCGACCAGGGATGATGTGGCCAGCCTGTTCGAGATCAGCATCGAAGACGACGGCCCGGGCATTCCAGAAGACAAGGCGCGCGACGTGCTGAAGCGAGGACGACGTCTCGACGAGACGAAGCCCGGCACTGGTTTGGGACTCTCCATTGTCGCGGACCTCGTCAACGAGTATGGAGGCGTCCTGGCTCTGGAGAGGTCCGACATGGGCGGATTGAAGGTGGTGGTTCGATTGCGGAGCCTTCAGTGATGTTCACCCTGGCCGACTACGGCCAAATTTCCGACAAATATCAACATTATGGCCATGTCAGTCTCTCGATGACGCGGCCCCTAGCTCATCCTCTTCAAGTTCAAGATAACCGGTTGTTGGCATGAAGATTCGCGTCGCGCTCTTTTCCGCACTGCTCGCCGTATCCGGCTGCACCACCACAGCCAGCAAGGGTCCCAGCGTGGCCATGCTGCCGCCTGCTGCCGGCAAACCGCCTGCTGGCGGCAAACTGACCTCGACTATCATTTCCGCCATGGATGGCGGCCTTGTCGGCGGGTCGATCGGCACCGGCTTGAGCGACGCCGAGAAGCGCAGCGCGCTTGAGGCCGAATACAAGGCCTTGGAATACACCGCGAGCGGCCAGAAGGTGACGTGGAAGGGCGATCAGCCGACCCGCTATGGTGAGGTCGTGCCCGCGCAGCCATACCGCGTCGGCTCGCAGGACTGCAGGCAGTACACGCAGACGGTCTTTACCGGTGCCAGCACCGCGGGTGTGAGCGCGCGCGGAACCGCGTGCCGCAACGCCAATGGCAGCTGGACACCTCTTACGTGATACCCGGTTGGGTCCTGCGGGATCCGGTTCTGTTGATGTCGATCGGGAGCCGCGGCGGACGCCTGCCGTCAAAGCGTCGCAGGACGCCTGTGTTGGCAGAGCGGGGCTCTGCCGCTATTGGATAAAACATGCTGTTCTGGGTCATAGCCGCCGTCCTCACGCTGGGTGCAAGCCTGGCCGTGTTGCTGCCGCTGGCCGGCAGGTCGAATGGCGCGTCATCCAGCAGCGAGCATGATCTTGAAGTCTATCGCGACCAGCTGGCCGAACTTGATCGCGACGCGGCGCGCGGCCTGATCCAGCCGGCGGAGGCCGAAGAGGCGCGCGCCGAAATCGCGCGCCGGATCATTCGCCTCGGCGGTGGTGACACAGCGGCAAAGCCGGCAACCCTTCAGGCTTCAAAGGCGACCCGGCTTGTCGCCGCCACGGCGGTTCTGATGGTTCCGCTCCTCAGCTGGGGCCTGTACAGCAAGATCGGGTCACCTGACCTTCCGTCACAGCCGCTCAGTGAGCGGCTGGCCAAGAATCCCGCCGACAGTTCCGTCGACGAACTGGTGGCGCGCGCCGAGGCCCACCTTGCCGCCAATCCATCCGACGGCCGGGGCTGGGATGTGCTGGCACCCATCTACCTGCGCTTGCAGCGCTTTCCCGAGGCGGCCACAGCCTACCGCAACGCCATCCGCCTCGATGGTGATAGCGCCATTCGTCAGGCAGGTCTTGGCGAGGCGATTGCCAATGCCGCGGGCGGGATTGTGTCGGCGGACGCCCAGGATGCTTTCGAGGCGGCCCTGAAGCTTGATCCGTCAAGTCCCAAGGCATCCTTCTACCTTGCGATGGCTCTGGCCCAGGAGGGCCGCTACGGCGAGGCGACGTCCGCCTGGCAGCGCATGCTTGCCGCGCTGCCGCAGGACTCGCCATGGCGCGGCGCCGTCGAGCAGGCGCTGGCCGAGTCGGCCAAGCGAAGTGTTGCGTCCGGGCAGGTCGAGAAAGGTCCGACCGCCGGGGATGTCGACGCCTCGTCGTCGATGTCGCCGCAAGACAGGGAAGCCATGATCAACACCATGGTCGCCGGGCTCGATGAAAAACTTCGGCAAAATCCACGTGATCCGGAAGGATGGATGCGGCTCGTTCGTTCCTATGTCGTGCTTGGCAAGGCCGATCAGGCGCGCGACGCGCTGGGTCGCGCCATTGCCGTCTTTGGGGTCGATAGTGATGAAGCCAGGAAATTCACCGCCTTTGCCGCCTCACTTGGCCTGACAGCGACGGAGTAGGGCAAGCGATGACGCGCAAGCAGAAAAGATTGTCGGTGATCGCGGGCGGACTGGCTTTCCTGGGCGCTGCCACCGGGCTGACATTCTACGCGCTTGGCCAGAAGGCGTCCTATTTCTACATGCCCGCCGATCTGACCACCGCCAGCCTGCAACCCGGCCAGCGCATCAGGCTTGGCGGCCTTGTTGAGAAGGGAACGCTGCAGCGCGGGCAGGGCACGACGGTGGCCTTTTCGGTGACCGACAAGCAGAAGGATGTCAAAGTCACCTACACCGGCATTCTTCCCGACCTGTTCCGCGAAGGCCAAGGCGTGATCACCGAAGGCTCGTTCGGCCCGGACGGTGTGTTCGTCGCTGACACTGTACTGGCCAAGCATGACGAGAACTACATGCCCAAGGAAGTGGCGGATAGCCTCAAGGCCAAGGGTGTGTGGGAGGAAAGCAAAAGTGACTAGGCAGGTTCCGCAAAAGGACCCCACGGTCTTACGGCATGACCTTGCCGCAAGACAGCAAGCAAGCGGGCGTCACCATGGTTGAAACCGGACACTTCGCGTTGGTCCTGGCCTTTGCGTTGGCGCTTGTGCAGATGGTGGTGCCGATGTTCGGCGCGCGGTCCAACAACCAGCGCATGATGGCCGTTGGCGGCCCGGTCGCGGTGACCGGCTTTGCCTTGACCGCGCTGTCTTTCGTCGCGCTGGCGATCGCCTATGCCCGCTCTGATTTCTCGGTGGCGAGCGTCTGGGAAAATTCGCATTCGCTGCAGCCGATGATCTACAAGATCACCGGCACCTGGGGCAATCACGAAGGCTCTATGCTGCTCTGGGTGCTGATCCTGACCTTCTTCGGCGCCCTCGTTGCTGCCTTCGGCACCAATCTTCCCGTCACGCTTCGCGCCAATGTGCTGGCCGTGCAGGGCGCGATCGGTGCTGCCTTCTTCCTGTTCATCCTGGCAACATCCAATCCCTTCACTAGGCTCAACCCGGCGCCTATCGAAGGCCGCGACCTCAATCCGATCCTGCAGGATCTCGGCCTCGCCATTCATCCGCCGCTGCTCTATCTCGGCTATGTCGGCTTCTCGATCTGCTTTTCCTTCTCGGTAGCGGCACTCATCGAAGGTCGCATCGACGCTTCCTGGGCGCGCTGGGTCCGGCCATGGACATTGGTCGCCTGGATGTTCCTGACCGGCGGCATCGCCATGGGTTCCTACTGGGCCTACTATGAATTGGGCTGGGGTGGTTTCTGGTTCTGGGACCCGGTCGAGAACGCCTCGTTCATGCCGTGGCTGGCGGGGACGGCGCTGCTCCATTCGGCGATCGTCATGGAAAAGCGCTCAGCCCTGAAGATCTGGACGCTGCTCCTGGCCATCCTGACTTTCTCGCTGTCGCTGCTCGGAACCTTCCTGGTGCGCTCCGGCGTGCTGACATCGGTCCACGCCTTCGCCACCGATCCGACGCGAGGCGTCTTCATCCTTTGCATACTGACGCTGTTCATCGGCGGGTCGCTGGCACTGTTCGCGCTTCGCGCTTCCCGACTGACGTCAGGCGGCCTCTTTCATCCGATCTCGCGCGAAGGCGCGATCGTCCTCAACAATCTGTTCCTCACGACGGCCACGGCGACAGTGCTCATCGGCACGCTCTACCCGCTGGCCGTCGAATCCTTCTCGTCCGACAAGATTTCGGTCGGTGCACCGTTCTTCAACCTTACGTTCGGGCCGCTGATGGTGCCCTTGCTGGTCATGGTGCCGTTCGGGCCGCTGCTTGCCTGGAAACGCGGTGACATTTTTGGCGTGGCCCAGCGCCTGATGGCGGCCTTCGCGGCCGCACTTCTGGCAACGCTGGTGACGGCGTTGTTCATCGATGGGTCTTCGGTGTTCGCGGCTCTTGGCGCCGGGCTGGCCTTCTGGCTGGTCTTTGGCGCTCTCACGGATCTCGCCGTCAAGTCGGGGATCGGCAATGTCGGGGCGAGCGTCGCGCTCAGGCGATTCCTTGGCTTGCCGCGCTCGGTCTTCGGCACGGCACTCGCCCATCTCGGCCTTGGACTGACCACGCTCGGCATTGTCGGCACGCTCTGCTTCGGCACCGAGAAGATACTTTCCATGCATCCCGGTGAAACCGTGGAACTGTCGGGCCATACGCTGCGCTTCGTCGGACTTCATCCGGCCCAGGGTCCCAATTTCAGCGAGGATAGGGGCCGGTTCGAAATCATCGGGGTGGGTGGCAGCGCGGTTGGCGAAATCAGCTCGGCCAAACGCTTCTACCCGGTCCGCCAGATGACAACGACGGAATCGGGCATCAAGACCATGGGGTTAAGCCAGCTCTACATTTCGCTCGGCGACGAGGGGAGTGACGGGGCGGTCGTTGTCCGTATCTGGTGGAAGCCGCTGGTGACGCTGATCTGGGGCGGAGGATTGGTAATGATGGCGGGTGCGGCGATGTCGCTGATGGACCGTCGCCTGCGCGTTGGTGCGCCCGCCCGCCGCAAGCAGGCGCGCACCGCGCCCTCGCCGAGCCCGTCATGAAGCGCGCCACCGCAAGCACGTTTTCGCTGGCGTCGCTCGTCCTGTTGCTGATGCTGTTGTTTTCCGGCGTGGCGCAGGCGGTGAAGCCGGATGAGGTCCTGGCGGATCCCGGGTTGGAAGCCAGGGCGAGGGCGCTTTCGGAAGGCTTGCGCTGCATGGTCTGCCAGAACCAGTCGATCGACGAATCAGATGCCGACCTTGCTCGCGATCTGCGCGTTCTCGTCCGCCAGCGCATCGTTGCCGGCGACACCGACCAGCAAGTGATGGACTATATCGTCTCCCGCTACGGTGAGTTCGTGCTTTTGAAGCCGCGCTTCGAACCGCGCACCGCCCTTCTTTGGGGCGCCCCGGTTGTCCTTCTGCTGGCCGGAGGCATTTTCATCGTCCTGACCACCCGGTCTCGTCGCTCCATTGCGACGAAATCATTGACCGCGGAAGAACAGGCGACACTCGACACTATTTTGCGCCGGGACTGAAATCACTCCCAAACATTACGAAAGTTTCATGCGTCGGAAATGGCGCTGTAATGTGCGGCTCTCTAATTCTCTTGCTTATGAGGACGCCATTTAAAGCGCGTCCCTTGAAAGAGGATACGAGACAAATGAATATTGCCCCCAATTCATATTCCCGCACCCGCAAGCGTCTGATGACCGCCGCTGCGTCCCTCGCAATTGTCGGCGCGGTCGGCGTTGGTGCGTTGACCAGCGGAACCGTGCCGGTGCTGGCTGATGCCGTGCGTGTCGACGCGCCACAGGTTCCAGGTTTCGCCGACATCGTGGAGCGCGTGTCGCCCGCCGTTGTCAGCGTCAAGGTCAAGGCCAAGATCGATCAGACGGCCGATGACAGCTCCGATCAGGACCAGGACGGCCTCAACAACCTTCCTGACAACCCGCAATTGCGTCGGTTCTTCAAGGAATTCCGTGGCTTTGGCGATCAGGGTGGTCAGGACGGTCAGGGCGGCAACCGTCGCTTCGGACATCGCGATCACAACAACGACCAGCCGCGCCCTGTGGCACAGGGGTCCGGGTTCTTCATCTCCGATGATGGCTACCTCGTGACCAACAACCATGTCGTCTCGGAAGGTTCGGCCTTCACCGTCGTGATGAACGACGGCAAGGAACTCGACGCCAAGCTCGTCGGCACCGATCCGCGCACCGATCTTGCCGTGCTGAAGGTCGACGGTAGCAGCAAGTTCACTTATGTCGACTTCGCCGATGACTCCAAGGTTCGCGTCGGCGACTGGGTCGTGGCTGTCGGCAACCCATTCGGCCTTGGCGGTACGGTCACCGCTGGTATCGTTTCGGCCCGTGGCCGCGACATCGGCGCCGGCCCTTATGACGACTTCCTCCAGATCGACGCCTCGGTGAACCGCGGCAATTCAGGCGGCCCGACCTTCAACCTCAACGGCCAGGTCGTCGGCATCAACACCGCCATCTTCTCGCCCTCTGGCGGCAGCGTCGGCATCGCCTTCGACATTCCCGCCTCCACGGCCAAGGAAGTCGTGCAGGACCTGATGAAGAACGGTTCGGTGCAGCGCGGCTGGCTTGGCGTTGAAATTCAGCCCGTCACCTCCGACATCGCCGAGTCGCTCGGGTTGAAGTCGCAGAAGGGCGCCCTCGTTTCGAGCGCCCAGGATGATGGTCCCGGCAAGAAGGGCGGCATCACCGCTGGTGACGTGATCACCCAGGTGGATGGCAAGGATGTTGCCTCGCCAAAGGAACTCGCCCGCCTGATCGGCGCTTATGCGCCCGGCAAGTCGGTCGACGTCACTGTATGGCGCGATGGCAAGGCCCAGTCGATCAAGATCGATCTCGGCAAACTGCCAAACACCGACAAGCAGGCCTCGGCCGATCAGCAGCCCGCGGCTCCGGCGAAGCCTGATACGCTTGCCGACCTCGGCCTCACCGTTACCAAGTCCGACAACGGCAAGGGGCTTGTGGTGACCGATGTCGATCCCGACAGCGATGCCGCCGATCGCGGCATCCAGCCGGGCGATGTCATCACGCTGTGAACTCCGCGGCGGTGACCACCACCGACGACGTTTCCAAGGCCATGACCGATGCGGTGAAATCCGGGCGCAAAGCGGTGCTGATGCAGATCACCCGCGACGACAACAACCGTTTCGTCGCCCTGCCTGTCGGCAAGGGTTGAAGACTGGTTTTAGGCTTTTCCCGTGCGGCGGTTTCAAACACCCCCGAGCCGCTGCACGGGAAAGCACGGGGCCGTAACACTTTAGTCAGTCATCGTGTTCCCCCGGCGGCAGCGGGCCCCCATCGCCCGCTGCCGCGTAATTTCAGAGCTGAACTGGCGCTGCTCTTGGAAAGTGCCAAGCGGCAACGCCACGCTCAATAAAAGCATGCCGCCCAGGATTGCCGGGTGATTTGAGGCAACGACGCTCAAAGAAAAGATTTAATGGCCATCGCCTGATTATTTTAGTCGCGATGCGTATTGGAGAAGGCCACTATGCACATGCCGGCCACTCAACCTTCCAGTGAAATCGCGTATAACGGCTCCATGAAGATTCTCGTTATAGAAGATGACCGCGAGGCGGCGGATTATCTCCAGAAAGCCTTCACCGAGGCTGGCCACACCGCGCATGTCGCAGGCGACGGCGAAACCGGTTTTGCTCTCGCCGATTCCGGCGACTATGACGTGATGGTCATCGATCGGATGATGCCGCGTCGCGACGGTCTGTCCGTGATCGCCGGCCTCAGATCCAGGGGCAACACCACGCCGGTCTTGATCCTGTCCGCGCTTGGCGAAGTCGATGACCGGGTGACCGGCCTGCGTGCTGGCGGCGACGATTATCTGACCAAGCCATATGCCTTTTCGGAACTCCTCGCTCGCGTCGAGGTGCTGAACCGTCGCGCCAGCGCCAAGGAGTCCGAGACGGTCTATCGGGTCGGTGATCTCGAACTCGACAGGCTCTCCCATTCGGTGCGCCGCGCGTCGCGCGAGATCACGCTGCAGCCGCGTGAATTCCGCCTGCTCGAATATCTGATGCGCCATGCCGGTCAGGTTGTGACGCGCACGATGCTGCTTGAAAATGTCTGGGACTATCATTTCGATCCGCAGACCAACGTCATAGACGTTCATGTTTCGCGGCTGCGGGGCAAGATCGAAAAGGGTTTTGACAAAGCCATCCTGCACACCGTTCGCGGCGCCGGCTATATGCTCAAGAGCGGCTAGCATGGCTCTTTCCGTGCCGGCTATCATGAAGACGACGGCGGCGCGGCTTTCGGCGCTCTATCTGCTGCTCTTCGCGCTCTGCGCCGTGCTTCTGGTCTTCTACATGACCTCGTTGTCAGCGCGCATGCTGACCGCGCAGACCCAGGACACCATCAACGACGAGGTTCTAGGTCTCGCCCGGGCCTATCAGCGCGGCGGCCTGCCCATCCTGGTGCGCGTGGTGGAGCAGCGGTCCCGCCAGCCCGGCGCCAATCTCTATCTGATCGCCGACGCCAACGGCCAGATCCTGACTGGTAACGTGCAGAGCCTGGAGCCGGGGGTCATCGACACCGAGGGCTGGACAAGCGAACCATTCTCCTACCGCCGTTTCGGCGAAGGTGAACTCGATCGGCAGCGCTCCGCCGCATCCGATCCGGCCACCCCTCAGTCTGGTGATACGGTTAGCCAGCCCGAAGGCGAGAAGGGTCACAACGCCATTGCACTTGTGTTGCGGCTACCGAACCAGATGATCATGCTGGTCGGCCGCGATCTCGGCGAACCGGAGCGATTTCGCGCCGTCATTCGCCGCGCCCTGATGCTGGCACTCGGCATGATGGGGCTTGGCGGGCTTCTGATATGGTTCTTCGTCGGGCACGCCGCCCTGAAGCGCATCGACAGCGTGTCGGAGGCGAGCCGCCGCATCATGGGCGGCGACCTTTCCGGCCGGTTGCCGGTCACTGGCGCCGGTGACGAATTCGACAGGCTCTCCGAGAACCTCAATTCCATGCTGGCCAGGATCGCCACGCTCAATGAGGGGCTGAAGCAGGTTTCCGACAACATCGCCCATGATCTGAAGACGCCGCTCACGCGGCTGCGCAATCGCGCCGAGGCGACGCTTTCCGGCAAGCACAACACCACCGACTATCGTCAGGCGTTGGAGGGCACCATCACTGAATCCGACCAGCTGATCAAAACCTTCAATGCCATCCTGATGATCTCGAGGCTGGAGGCGGGCTATTCGTCCGAGAG
This sequence comes from Mesorhizobium sp. PAMC28654, assembly GCF_020616515.1. Lineage (GTDB taxonomy): Bacteria > Pseudomonadota > Alphaproteobacteria > Rhizobiales > Rhizobiaceae > Mesorhizobium. The sequence goes on along the minus strand of NZ_CP085135.1, from coordinate 1,972,126 downwards.
CACGAGCAAGGTCGACCTGGTCGAGGCCGTCCGCGATGTCGTTGAACTCTACGAGCCGGTGGCCGAGGAGGCCGGTGTGTCGCTCGAGACAGCTGTCCAGGGCAATTTCATCATCGGTGGCAACCGGGAACTGATTGGCCAGGCCTTGTCCAACATCGTTGACAACGCGATCAAATATTCGACCGACACGACAAACAAGCCGAGGGTCATCGTCACGCTTGAGCGCGCGGACGACCAGATCAAGCTCTCTGTCGCTGACAATGGCCATGGGATCCCTGACGATGCCGACCGCGCCCGCGCGACCGAGCGTTTCGTGCGATTGGAAAAAAGCCGTTCGCAGCCAGGGTCCGGCCTGGGGCTAAGTCTCGCCAAGGCAGTCATGAAATTCCACAACGGACGGCTTGATCTTCTGCCTGGCAATCCAGGATTATCCGTGGTCATGAGTTTTCCCGAACGGGGGGATCACTGATGGCGGCGGGTACTGTTGCGGACCGTGTCGAAACGGGCTGGCTTTTGACGCCGGTGGCAAAACTCGCGCCGCTTGACGCAAGCCGTGCAAGACAAGAATTGTCCGAGATCGCCGCGGCCGCGCGGGAAGCGGGGCTTTCCCGGCTGGCGAAATTGCTGGCCGGCAAGGGCGCCAGCCAGGAATTCCTTGCCGCGGTGTTCGACCTGTCTCCATTCCTGCGCGACACGGCGCGCCGCCGTCCGCAAATCCTCGACGCGCTTTTTGACCAGGCCGTCGATGCCCGGCTGGCTTCGATCGGTGCCGAGATTGAGAAGGCGTCGCGCGCCGAGACGGTTTCGGAATCCGGCCTGATGATGGAGTTGCGCCGGCTGAAATCCGAGGCGCATTTCCTGATTGCCGTGGACGATCTCGCCGGCGTGGCCGAAACGTCATTGACCGTGCGGCGCCTCAGCGATCTCGCCGATGCCTGCACACGCGCCGCCGTCGACTTCCTGCTTCGCGATGCGCACGAGCAAGGCAAGCTGAAGCTGCCTGATCTCGAAAACCCGTCCCGGCATTCAGGCTGGATTCTGCTCGGCATGGGCAAGCTCGGCGCGCATGAGCTCAATTTCTCCTCCGATATCGACCTGGTGGTCTTCTTCGACCCGGACGTGCCCGCCGTCATCGACCCTCTCGACGCGACGGAACTGTTTTCGCGGCTGACGCGTCGGCTGGTCCGCATCCTGCAGGACCGTACCGAGCATGGCTATGTTTTCCGGACTGATCTGCGGCTTCGCCCGGATCCCGGTTCGACCCCGCTGGCGATCCCGGTCGAGGCGGCGCTTCGCTATTACGAGGCGCGCGGCCAGAACTGGGAGCGCGCCGCCATGATCAAGGCGCGTCCCGTGGCCGGCGACCTGGCGGCAGGTGCCGCCTTCCTCAGGGAACTCCAGCCCTATATCTGGCGCAAGTACATGGACTATGCGGCGATCGCCGACGTCCATTCCATCAAGCGCCAGATCCATGCCCACAAGGGCCACGGCGAGATCGCGGTGAAGGGCCACAATGTCAAGCTCGGCCGGGGCGGCATCCGCGAGATCGAGTTCTTCGTCCAGACCCAGCAACTGATCGCCGGTGGCCGTTTCCCCGAACTGCGGGGGCGAGAAACCGTGCCGATGCTCGGCCAGCTTGCCGCGCGTGGGTGGATCACCACGGAGGCTCGCGACGCGCTGGCCCGGCAATACTGGTTCCTGCGTCGCGTCGAACATGCCGTCCAGATGGTAGCTGACGAACAGACGCACACACTGCCCGAGGACGATGAAGGGCTCAAGCGCATCGCGCGAATGCTGGGCTTTGCCGATGCCGCGACTTTTGCCGAGGCATTCCGCGCCTCGCTGCACCAGGTCGAACGCCACTACGCAGCACTTTTTGAAACCGCGCCCGAGCTTTCGGCGGGCGTTGGCAATCTTGTCTTCACTGGCGATGTCGATGATCCCGACACATTGCAGACCTTGCACGGCCTTGGTTTCCAGCGGCCAAGCGACATCTGCCGCGTTATCCGCGGCTGGCATTTTGGCCGCTATCGCGTCACCCAGTCGGCGGAGGCACGCGAACGCTTGACGGAACTTACGCCGGCGCTGCTGCAGTCTTTCGGCCAGACGCGCCGCGCGGACGAAGCGCTGATGCGCTTCGACGAGTTCCTCGCCGGCCTGCCAGCGGGCATCCAGCTGTTTTCCCTGCTTCAGTCCAATCCCGCCTTGCTGAAGCTGTTGGCGACGATCATGGGCGCTGCCCCTCGGCTCGCGGCGATCATCACGCGCCGCCCGCATGTTTTCGACGGCCTGCTTGACCCGGCCCTGCTGACCGAATTGCCGGATCGTGCCTATCTGTCGGCCCGGCTTTCCGCCTTTGTCGAAGGCGACAGGGCCTATGAGGACGTGCTCGACCGTTTGCGGATATTCGCATCGGAACAGAAATTCCTGATCGGTGTCAGGCTCCTGGCAGGGTCTATCGATCCGGCGCGGGCCGGCCGCGCCTTTTCCGATCTGGCCGATCTCACCATCGAGGCGGCTTTGCAGGCGGTGACGGCTGAATTCGCGTCACGCCACGGCACGATTGCCGGCGGCAGGGTTTCGCTGCTCGGCATGGGCAAGCTTGGCAGCCGTGAGTTGACCGCCGGATCGGATGTCGACCTCATCCTGCTCTATGACCACGATGAAGACGCCGAGGAATCCGACGGCGACAAGCCGTTGGCGCCTTCGCACTACTACACCCGCATGACGCAGCGGCTGATATCAGCCGTGTCCGCACCGACCGCCGAAGGGGTGCTCTACGAACTCGACCTTCGCCTGCGGCCATCCGGCAACAAGGGGCCGGTGGCCACCCATATCGATGCCTTCAAGAAGTACCAGCGCCAGGAGGCCTGGACGTGGGAACACATGGCGCTGTCGGGCGCGCGCGATCGCCGGTGACGCCAACCTGTGTCGTGAGGTTGAAGCGGAAGTGGCGGCAGTGCTTGCCCTGCCGCGCGACACCGCCAAGGTTGTGGCCGAGGCCTCCGATATGCGCGCCATGATCGAGAAAGAGAAGCCGCCGCGTGATCTGTGGGACATCAAGCTGATCCCCGGAGGCCTGATCGATCTCGAATTCATTGCCCAGGTGGCCGTGATCACCGGGCAGGTCGAAGCCCTGCCGCGAGCCACTGGTACTGCTGAAATCCTGTCCCGTCTGGCGCCTGGCTTCGCCGATGCCGGGGTCCGGCAGGAACTTGGCGATGCCTACGCGCTCTATCTGGCGCTGACCCAGATGACGCGGCTGTGTCTTACCGGGGTGTTTGAGCGGGACGACGTTCCGCCGGGACTTTCGGATCTGCTCCTGGCGGTGACCGACCTGCCGGATTTCGGTGTGCTTGAAGCGCACCTCAAAGAGACGTCGCGAAAGGTCAGGAAGGATTTTGACCTTTTGCTTCGCACGAAACGACGGTCATGACCGTCGTTTCGGACTGCATCGGGGGTGAACGATGCAACAGGAGAATATCGTGAGAAAGACAACCAAACTTGCATTCGCCTTCATCGCCCTGGCTGGAGCTATCGGCACCGCCGCATATGCCGACGAGAGTTCCCGTGGGGAGGACGGTCGCGATGGCATGACGATGCGTCTCAACAAGGTCATGAAGGACCAGAACGGCACCATCACCTTCGATCAGTTCTCCGATGCCATGGATAGCCGTTTGAAGAAGATGGTCGCGGACAATGGCGGCAAGCTTACGGTGGAGCAGCTTGCGGCCGCGCTGGAGAAGGCGCGCTTCGAGCAGATGGCCAAGCGCATCATCGCCCGCTACGACACCAAGGGCGATGGCACGCTGACGACCGACGACATTACCGGACGCGAAAAGAAGGTCTTTGCCATGCTCGACCGCAACAATGATGGCAAGATCGAACAGACCGAACTGCTTGGTCGCTCAGGGCACCACCGCCAATGGGATGGCGGCGGCAGCGACGATGGCGGCATGCGGTAACCGGGTCCATGAAGCCCGAATCCGCGCGGGTTCCGGCGGCGGCGGCCGCCGGGGCCGATATTCCAGCATAGGCCTCTGGGGCGTTCAGGCGGCAACTTTGATGTGCGACGTCGCCTTTGTAACCGGAATGCGAACCGACACGATCGTGCCGACGCCTTGCGTCGAGCGGATCTTCAGGGCTCCACCCTGAAGCTCGGCCAGCGAGCGCGAGATGGCGAGGCCAAGGCCCGATCCCGCATGGCTCTTGGAGAACTGGTTCTGCACCTGCTCGAACGGGCGTCCGAGCTTGCTGAGCGCCTCCTTGGGAATGCCGCAGCCATTGTCCTCGATCGTCAGGATCAGCGCCCCTGAGGTGTTGCGGGCCCTGACCGATATGTGCCCGCCCTGGCCGGTGAATTTCACGGCATTGGACAGAAGATTGATGACGATCTGCTTGATCGCCCGGCGATCGGCGAACAGCGTGATCGCATCGGCGATCCGAGTTTCGACGGTGATCGACTTTTCCTGGGCCTGCAGCGAGACGACGCGAACCGTTTCGCTGATCAGCGGCCCAAGATCGATCTCCTCGCGGTCCATCGAGAACTGTCCGGCTTCGATCTTCGACATGTCGAGGATGTCGTTGATCACGCCCAGCAGGTACTTGCCGCTGCTGTTGATGTCTGTGGCATATTCTTCGTAACGCTCCGAGCCCAGCGGTCCGAACAGGCCTTGCTCCATCAGTTCCGAGAAGCCGATGATGGCATTCAACGGCGTGCGCAACTCGTGCGACATGTTGGCCAGAAATTCGGATTTGGCCTGGTTCGCCGCCTCCGCGCGCTCGGTTTCCTTCATGTATTTGCGGTTGAGGTCGACCAGCTCGCTGGAGCGTTCTTCCTCCGCCCTGCGGGCGAGGCTGAGATCGTGGATCGTCGCCATCAGCCGGCGTTCGCTGTCCACCAGCTTCTCCTGGTGCAGCTTGATCTGCGTGATGTCGGAGCCGACCGAGACGATGCCCCCGTCCCGGGTGCGCAATTCGTTCACCTGCAGCCAGCGGCCGTCCGCAAGTTGCCGTTCGAAGGTGGCGCCGCCTTGCGGGCCGTTGGCATTGGCTAGCCGCCGCTCGGAGGCGAAGGCCAGCATGCGCTCTTCCAGAATGGCACGCGAGGCGCCCGGCATTACGTCGCGATCCGACAGCCCGTTGTCCTTCTGGTACTTCGAATTGCACATGATGAGGTGCTGGGTGGAATCCCACAGCACGAAGGATTCGTTGATGTTCTCGATGGCCGTGCGCAAGCGAAGGTCGGCGGCTTCGGAGCGCAAAGCCAGATGTCGTTGTTCGGTGACGTCCACGGCGATGCCGATCAACTGGATTTCCGGTGCCTCCGGGTCGATGACCTGCGCCCTTGCGCGCATCCACACCCATTGCCCATCGGCGTGCCGCATCCTGAACACTTGGTCGATATGGTCGATCTCGCGTGAGACGATCCTGTTGGCGAGCTGGAACAGGTCGCCATCCTCGGGATGGATGATCTCGTCGACCTCTCCGAAGGACAGCATCGTGTCGCAGGGCTCGTAGCCGAGCATGTCGTACATCGAGCGCGACCAGTACATCTTGCCGCGCACCATGTCCCAGTCCCAAAGGCCGCAGCGGCCTCGAACCAGCGCCATGTCGATGCGCTGATGCGCTTCGAGATAGATACGGTCGGCGGCCTGCGCCCGCGCCGCCTGGCCGAAATAGGCGTAGAGTATGACGATGAGCACGCCGGCCGTCAGCACGAACAGCGTGACGTTCAGCGACACCGTCTTGCGCCAGGTATCGAAGACCGCTTCCTGCGGAACGAGCACCGCCGCGGCGCCCTTCTTGCCACTTGCCAGGCTGACGGCCGCGTACCAGTCCTTCCCGCCTATACTGACATTCATGACCCCGGCTCGGTCGCCGAACATGAACAGTGGCTGGCCACCCTGGACCAGGCTGTCAAGCGTCCGTCCTTCCCAGCGTGTCGATTGCGGCGTCACCGCAACGATCTTGAAGTTGCTGTCAGTGATCGCAATCACATGGCTGCGGCCCATCGCCGCCTGACGGCTGGTGCTTTCCAGGAGGTCCTGCGTCATGCCGGGCGCCATGTTGGCATCAACAGCGATCGCGCCGGCAAGTTGCCCCGCCGCCAGCGCCAGGATTGTCTTGGCGTCGCGTTCCACGTCGTCGCGCTCGTTCATGAGCGACAGCAGCCTGAGCGCCGCGACGACGATCAGGAAAATGATGATGAGGGCGGGGATCGACCGGCGCAAAAGCGGCTCCGCTGCAAGCAGCCTTTTGTAGGCAGGCTGGGCGATGAGCCGCGTGTTGCCGGCGAGACCGTCGCTTCGGGTCTCACGCCGCTCAAAAGCTGTCCCGCCGGGCGCGCCCCACGCGTCCGCCTTCGCCATAAATGGCTCTCCCCGATTTTCAGTATGCCCTGACTGCTACAGGCTTGGCGATCCGGCAAACGCCGCACTTCCGAATCGCCATTAAAGAATCAAAGGTGATTCGCCTTGTCCATAGGCGCGGCAAAAAAACATTAAAAATAGACTAAAATAATGTCTTTCGGCCGCCGCGACCCCACTCGAAAGGAGTCTGGACGAACTAAACCAGCGTGCGCTCGACGATGTCGCGCAAATCGGCGGACAGGTTCTCGGCGTTTGCAATCGCAAGCAGGGCTTCCCGAGCCTTGGCTTGCCGGGATGGCTCGAGTGCACGCCACGACCTGAGCGCCGTCGCCAGTCTCGCGGCCACCTGCGGATTGCGCTTCTCGATTTGCAGCACCGTCTCGGTGAAAAACCGGTAGCCCTCGCCGTCGGCGCGATGGAAACCGGTCTGGTTGGCGCTGGAGAAAGTGCCGATGAGCGAGCGCACCCGGTTCGGGTTTGTCATCGAGAACGCTGAATGGCGGGTGAGAGCGCGCACAGTGTCGACGGTTTGCGGACCCGGCACGCTGGCCTGGATCTGGAACCACTTGTCCATGACCAGCGGATCGTCAGCATACACAGCCTCGAAATCGGCCAGCGCCTTGATCGCCTCCGGCGAACCATGATGGCGGTGCGCGAGTACGGCGAGTGCCGCCGCGCGATCCGTCATGTTGGTCGCCGAATGGAAATGATCAGCCGCAAGCTCAGCGCCGCCCGGCAGCAACGAGAGATAGTCGAGCAAGATGTTGCGTAGCGCGCGTCGGCCGGCGCTCGCTGCGTCCGGGCTGAACGTGTCATCGTCGACGAGACGATCGTAGATGTCGGAAAACGCCTCCCGGTTCGCCGTGGCGATCGCCAGCGCCAACGCTTCACGGCCCTTGAACACGGCATCAGGATCAATGTTCTTGCCGATGTCGCGGGCGATGTCGGCTTCGCTGGGAAGCGCCAGTGCCAATGCCCGGTAGGCGGGTTCGAGCGTTTCGTCACCGGCGATCCTGCCGGCAAGATCGGTAAGCCGGGACGCGAAGATGGGCGGCTTGCCGCCGAGTATCTGGCGGAAGGCGGCAATCAGCGCGTCGGTCAAAATTGTGTTGAAGGCTTGCCAGCGCGAGAAGGCGTCGCTGTCATGGCCGGCAAGGAAGAACTGGTCGTCGGCCTTCTGTTCGACCGAGAGTGTCACCGGCGCCGAGAAGCCGCGATTGAGCGATACCGCGGGCCGCTCGGCAACACCCGAGAAGCGCACGACATGCCGGCGCTTGCGGATGTGAATGACACCATTCTCCACGGTCGCCCCTTCCGCGCTGCTGTAGGCAACGGGTTCACCGCCGGCGCCGACCAGGCCGAAGGCCAAGGGAATGTGCATCAGTCGCTTGCGGCTTTCGGACGGCGTCGGCGGCACCGACTGCTCGATTTCTAGGGTGAATTCCCGCAATCCCGGATTGTGTGACGAACTGACGGTCAGGTTGGGTGTGCCCGCCTGATGGTACCAGAGCGCGAACTGCTGGAGGTCGCGGCCGGAAGCGTCCTCGAACACTTTTATGAAATCCTCGATCGTCGCCGCATGGCCGTCATGACGCTCGAAATAGAGGTTCATGCCGGCCCGGAAGGTTTCGTCCCCAAGGATGGTGCGGATCATGCGCACCACTTCCGAACCCTTTTCGTAGACCGTCGCCGTGTAGAAATTGTTGATCTCGCGATAGCGGCGCGGCCGCACCGGATGCGCCAGCGGCCCCTGATCCTCAGGAAACTGATGTGCTCTCAGCGTGCGCACTTCGGCGATCCGCTTGACCGCCCTGGAGCGCTGGTCGGCGGAGAATTCGTGATCGCGAAAAACCGTCAGCCCTTCCTTGAGGCAAAGCTGGAACCAGTCGCGGCAAGTGATTCTGTTGCCAGTCCAATTGTGGAAATACTCATGCGCGATGATCGCTTCGATATTGGCGAAATCGGCGTCGGTCGCGGTCTCCTGATCGGCCAGAACATACTTGTCGTTGAAGATGTTGAGGCCCTTGTTCTCCATGGCGCCCATGTTGAAGTCGGACACAGCGACGATGTTGAAGACACCCAGGTCGTATTCGCAGCCGAACGCTTCCTCGTCCCATCGCATCGACCGCTTCAGGGCATCCATGGCGTAGCCGGCGAGCTTCTCCTTGCCCGGCTCGACATAGATGCCGAGGTCGACCTTTCGGCCGGACATGGTGACGAAACTGTCGGCGACCTTGCCGAGATCTCCCGCCACCAGGGCGAAGAGATAGGACGGCTTGGGGAAGGGATCATGCCAGACCGCATAGTGCCAACCGTCAGTGAGATCGCCGCTCTCGATCGGATTGCCATTGGACAGCAGCAGCGGCGCTTCATCGCGTCTGGCCTCGATCCGCACCGTGTAGACGGAAAGGATATCCGGGCGGTCGAGAAAATAGGTGATGCGGCGAAAGCCTTCGGCCTCGCATTGCGTGCAATAGACATTGCTGGACCGATAGAGACCCATCAGCGTTTCGTTGCCAGCGGGTGCGATCTCCGTTTCGATGACGAGCTGGAAGCGCGGCATGGCCGGCACTCTGGTGATCGTCAGCAGATCGGGTGTCGCCACATAATCCGCCGGCTCCAGCTGGCGGCCGTCGATCTCGACGCGCAGCAGCGTCAGCCCGTCCCCGTCCAGCACCAGCGGCGCCGATGCCGAGACGCCGTCGCGGCGCTCGACCGTCAACACGGCGGTAACGCGCGTGGCTTGCGGCGAAAGGCGGAAGGTCAGGTTGGTTTCCGGAATGAGGTAGTCGTTGGGGCGGTAGTCTTCGAGCTTGAAGACCTGGCCAGTGTCCGTGCGCATTCCGTGGGTTTTCCTGTCGATTCCAATGGCCGCGGATCGGGCCGTTCGTCCAAAATTTCGAAGTCCGCGCTCTTTACACGAAACGGCCCCTCGACAAAACTGCAGCAATGCCTATTTCAGGCGTTCGTTCCCCAATCATCCCTGCGAGGCATCCATGACCGTCATCACGCCGAAATTCGGGATGGGCGCCTCCGTACTGCGTCGTGAGGATGCGGCTTTCATCCAGGGCCAGGGCCGTTATACCGACGATATCCAGCCCACAGGCGTGTTGTATGGTTATGTGTTGCGCTCGCCCGTGGCCAAGGGATCTTTCACGATCGCTTCGACCGAGGCGGCCAAGGCCGCTGATGGCGTCCATCTGGTGTTGACGGGTAGGGATCTCGCCCATCTGGGCGATCTCAAATCCGGCGTGATGCAGAAGCAGCCGGACGGAAGCAGGGCGCCGACCCGAGACATTCCGATCCTGTGCCGCGACCGCGTCAACTATGTCGGCGACGCTGTAGCCTTCATCGTCGCCGATAGCCGTGCGCTGGCGCAGGATGCCGCCGAACTGATCGAAGTCGACTACGATAGCGAAGATGTCGCCTCCGGCACGGCGATGGCTCTGGCAGAGGGTACGCCGCTGGTCTGGCCAGAACTCGGCTCCAACCGCGCTTTCAGCTACCATATGGGCGACAAGGGCAAGACAGACGTGGCTTTCGCCAAGGCCGATCACGTCACCCGCATCGAATTCATCAACAACCGGCTGGTCTGCAACTACATGGAGCCGCGCTCGGCGATCGGTGAGTGGAACACCGCCGAGAACCGTTTCGTGCTGACCACCGGGTCGCAGGGCGTGCATTCCATGCAGTCCATCCTGGTCGACCTGTTCAAGATCAAGAAGGATCAGCTGCGCGTCATCACGCCGGATGTCGGTGGTGGTTTCGGGCCGAAGAGCTTCGTCTATCGCGAATACCCGCTGGTGCTCGAGGCTGCAAAGCGCCTTGGCCGCCCGGTGAAATGGGCAGGCGATCGCACTGAGCACTTCCTCACCGACGCGCAAGGCCGCGACAATGTCGTGGCGGCCGAAATGGCTATGGACAAGGCCGGCGGGTTCCTGGGGATGAGGGTGGATCTCCTCGCCAATATCGGCGCCTACGTCTCGCAATATGGCCCCTACATCCCCTATATCGGCGTGACAATGTCGACCGGCGTCTACGACATCCAGGCGCTCGATGTGTCGGTGACCGGCCTCTACACCAACACCTGTCCAGTCGATGCCTACCGCGGCGCCGGCCGGCCGGAAGCGGCTTTCCTATTGGAGAAACTGGTCGACGCCTGTGCCCACGATCTGGGCCTGCCGGTCGAGGAAATCCGGCGGCGCAACTTCATTCGACCCGAGCAGTTTCCCTATCGCACGCAGACTGGCCGCCTCTACGACAATGGCGAATTCGCTGGCCATATGGATCGCGCGATCGAACAGTCCGAATGGAAAGTGTTTCCGGCTCGGCTCGAGCAGTCGAAGGCAGCAGGAAAAATCCGTGGCATCGGCATGGCGACCTATATCGAGGCCTGTGCCTTTCCAGGTTCCGAGCCCGCCTTCGTGGAACTGAACGGCGACGGTACGGTGACGCTGAAGATCGGCACCCAGACCAACGGGCAGGGACATGCGACCGCCTATGCGCAGTTCCTGTCGGAAAAGCTTAATCTTGACATCGACAAGATCCATGTCCGCCAGGGCGATACCGACGAGTTGAAGGCCGGCGGCGGCACCGGTGGCTCGCGTTCCATTCCGCTCGGCGGCGTTTCGGCGTCGCGTGCCGGCGAGGACCTGGCCAACAAGATCAAGCGCATCGCCGCTGATGAGTTGGAAGCCTCCGCCGGTGACATCGAATTGTCCGATGGAATTGCCCGCATTGTCGGCACCGACCGCACTATCGATTTTTCAGCGATCGCCAAGGCCGCGAAAAAGCCGGATGATCTCAAGGGCTTCGGCGAATTCGTTCAGGACGAATGCACCTATCCGAACGGTACGCATATCTGCGAAGTCGAGATCGATCCCGACACCGGCACGACGGACATTGTCCGCTACACCATCGTCGATGATTTCGGCGTTACCGTAAATCCGGTCCTGCTCGCCGGCCAGGTGCATGGCGGCGTCGTTCAGGGCATCGGCCAAGCGCTGACCGAGGACACGATCTATAGCGAGGACGGACAGCTTCTAACGGCGAGTTTCATGGACTATGCCATGCCGCGCGCCGACAATTTCCCGTTCTTCCATTTCGAGACCCGCAACGTGCCGTCGACCACCAACGCGCTGGGCATCAAGGGCGCCGGGGAGGCCGGCACGATCGGGTCGACGCCAGCGGCGTTGAACGCGGTGACCGACGCGCTTTATCGTGCCTATGGCGTCAAGCATATCGACATGCCGGCAACGCCCGCACGCATCTGGGCGACGATCCGGGAAGCAGTGGCGGGCTGACAACCGGCTCCGGAGATTCCACGACCAATGCCGCGAGCGTCACGGCGTTGTGGAGGCCACGCTTTGACTGGCAGGCGCTGGCGCCGCTCCAGGCAAGTCAAGCAGGTGTGGTACTGCCACGCGCCCGCGCATTGTCAATCGGACACACCTGCCACCTTTGGATTGCGGAACCCCATCGCTGCCCAGGTTGCCAGTAGCTTGAGCATGAACCTGCCCGAATGGCCGCGCGCGTGCGGCAGTCCATCGTCGGGGATCGACATGCCTTCCGGTACATCACCGGTCATCACTCGGACGGACGGTGGGGGCGCATCCGGCAGTCGGTCGCGATAGATCGTGAGCCAGAAACCCTTGGTGAAATCGGTAAACATCGGCGTCCCGCAGCAGGAGGCTACCATCCGCCGCGTCGGCGATTCCGGATTAAGGCGATGTGCTTGCAAGAGATCGGCACCCCGCACGCACTTCAGGCGGTCCTTCCTCCACAGGACGACCGCTGTCCCGCCGCTGGCATCGACAATCGGTGCTGCCTTGGACCGTATGTCGAGTTCGCGCCCGGCCGTACGACAGCTGTTGCAGTGGCAAACCGCGCCCAGAATCGGTGTGCCGGTGGTTTCAATACAAACAGCGCCGCATACGCACGTGACGTCAGTCATTGCTTGATCCCCATTCTCTATGCGAACGTATCGAAAGGCCACACGGGGGAGAAGACTAAACCTCTGATCCTGTCTGACTCTAGTCAGTTGCGTGGGCACCTTCTTCAGATACGCTGTTTGCGCGAGCGCCAGTTCGGACTGGAGCGCACCCGCAAGGCGGCGCCTTCGCGCAGGGGTGACTACATCCGTTCGACGCGCTCTTGCGCCATCCTCACCAGCACCGTCCTTGTCTGCTCGTCGGCCGGGAAGAAAGACTCGATCGCCAGTTCCGACAGAGTTACATCGAGCGGTGTGCCGAACACGGTGATGGTGCTTATGAACGACAGCACCTGATCGCCATGCGCCAGCCGCAGCGGATGCACGATCGCGTTCGGCTCGACGGGCGTCGGCCGGTTGCCTTTCAGGCCGGATGGATAGGTTCGTAGCTCCTGCTCGAGCTCGACCAGCACCGGGTCGCCGGAGGCATCGTTCTGGTGCTTCAGCCGTTCGAGGAGATGCGCCCGCCATTCCGCTAGGTTGACGATGCGCGGCGCGATGCCACCAGGGTGCAGGCTGAGACGAAGCACGTTGACCGGCGGCGTCAGCAAGGAGACGTCGGCGACACCCGCCAGGAAGGGAGCAAGAGCGGTGTTGGCCGAAACCAGATTCCAGTGCCGGTCCACCGCCAGCGCCGGGAAGGGCTCATGCCCTTTGAGTACGATCTCGACAGCCGCCATCGCTGGCGCCAGCGAGGTATCCGTAAGCGAACGTTCGCCGAAGCTAGGCGCGAAGCCTGCCGCCAGCAGCAATTGGTTGCGTTGCCGGAGAGGAATGGACAACTGCTCGGCCAGATGCAGCACCATGTCGCGCGAAGGTGCTGCCCGGCCGCTTTCGACAAAACTCAGATGTCGCTGCGAAATATCCGCTTCCATGGCGAGGTCGAGTTGGCTCATCCGCCGGCGCGTGCGCCATTCGCGAATGAGGGTTCCAGCGGAAGTCTGTGCTGTTGTCATGGCGCATGCTTAGGCCGGCGACGAAAGCATTTCAATTACCTGGGAGGTCATCGAGAAGCGTCGGCTACATGACAAGTCGTATGGCGCCCACCTTCAACTCAGTGCGCGCAGCTTCGCCTTCACTTCGAGGAAATCCCGCCAGGCAAGTTTCTTGTGGGCCGGCGTTCTCAGGAGATAGGCCGGATGCAATGTTGGCATCGCCGGGATCGCGGTGCCCGCAACCGTGGTGTGGACCCGCCAGTTGCCGCGCAGCCTCAGTATGCCTTCAGTCGTATTGAGCAATGTCTTTGCCGACGGACCACCCAGATTGACCAGCACCTTCGGATTGACCAGCTCGATCTGTCGCTCGATGAACGGGCGGCAGATCTCGGTCTCATGCGGCGTTGGCGTGCGGTTGCCCGGCGGCCGCCAGGGAATGACATTGGCGATGTATGCAGACGTACGATCGAGGCCGATCGCGGCAAGCATACGGTCGAGCAGGCGACCGGAACGGCCGACGAAGGGCAGGCCTTCGATGTCCTCGTCCCGACCGGGCGCCTCGCCGACCAGCATGATTGAGGCGTCGGGATTGCCGTCGGCGAACACCATGTTCTTGGCTGTGAATTTGAGATTGCAACCGTCGAACTCAGCCATCCTCTGACGAAGCTCGTCCAGCGTCGTTGCCGTCGACGCCAACTGCCGCGCCAATGCCGCTTGCGCCTCGTCGGGAACCGTTGCCGTGGCGGAGGGCTGGGAAATGGGTGGCGCTTTCGGCCGCTCGTCGATCCCGCCGCGCGTAAAGGTGGGAGGCTGCGGTTTCGTCGCGCCGTCGACCGTTGCCTGCTGTGGTGCGGCTTCGCCTCTCGCCTGTGGTTGCTGCCTGGCTGCGGCTTCGGCAAACCTGTTTACAGGGGCATCTTCGAGCGCGTCGTCAACGCCGGCGCTGGCGTAAAAGGCCAGCAGGTCGCGCAGGTCCGGCAGATTGTTCTGGGAAGCGGTAGTCATGTTTTCACAATCGTCCGCACGGCGGTAATTTGCAAGTTGTGCATGTCGCCCAAAAGTACGCGGCGGTTTTGGGATGACGACATGCATAAGACTCCTAGGTCGACGGTATGCGCGGTTCCTGCACCAGATAGAACCGCCACTTGGGCGAGTAATCCGTGATCAGGAAGTCGAAGGCCGCTGTCTTCAGCGGGTCGATCTTGCCGTTCCGGAACAGCAGACGATCATAGGGCTCCATCTCGCGATCGTAATCGGCGAAGTTGCTGGACCAGATATTGGTTGGCGTCTTGTTGGCCTGGTCGAAGGACAGCCCGTCGCCAAACACGCTGGGTTGGCCGAGGATCGCCTGCAATTCGAACTGGAACTCGATCCACCCCTGGCCGCCATTGTTGAGCACGTCGATGCGCATATAGAGGAGGCCTGTGGCAAACTCGCCGGGGGTGCCGAACGGCTGGATCGGTTCTACCGCACGGATGGTGAGGGTCACCGGCGTTGCCGAATTCAGCTCTTCGGTGACAACAAACGGATCGTCCTTGCTTCCGCTGCCTGAGACACCGGTAATATGGAAGCCGCCCAGTTCGTCGGAGAACGAATAAGCCCCGGATGTCCAGACTGTCTGTGCGTCCGCGGATTCTGAAAGCCCAGCCAGCAACAAAGGCGCCAGAAATGCCATTCGGCAGATCCAGCCGGCTGGGAAAAGAAAGTGCGTCGATGAAAAGCCAACTGGCTCGAGCATGCGCATGGAATTGAGTATGACGGATAGGAAAGCCGTCGAACAATTGAAAAACATCGGGAGGAGGGCTTGCTGTTCCTCAGGCGCGACTTTTTGTCGAAATCGGCATTGTCACGTATGCGCCGGTTTCCTGTCGCCAATTGATGCGCTATGCAGCGCAGGAGCCAGCAAGATACCCGAATGGGACAAGCCAGTGCGGAGGGGTTGATGAGCGACATCGAACGCGAAAGCATGGAATTCGACGTGGTCATCGTCGGCGCCGGTCCAGCCGGCCTCGCCGCCGCGATCCGCCTCAAGCAGGTCAATCCCGATCTTTCCGTCGTCGTCTTGGAAAAGGGCGGTGAGGTCGGTGCTCACATCCTGTCTGGCGCCGTCGTCGATCCCATTGGCATCGATCGCCTGCTGCCGGGCTGGCGCGAGGAGGAGGGGCACCCCTTCAAGACGCCGGTCACCGCCGACCATTTCCTCGTCCTCGGCCCGGCTGGCTCGTTCCGCCTACCCAATATCCTGATGCCGCCGTTGATGAACAATCACGGCAATTACATCGTCTCGCTCGGCAATGTCAGCCGCTGGCTGGCCGGCAAGGCCGAGGCACTGGGCGTCGAGATTTATCCGGGCTTTGCGGCCACCGGATTGCTCTACAATGAGGAAGGCGCGGTCACCGGCGTCGTCACCGGCGACATGGGCGTCGAGAAGGACGGCACGCACGGCCCTGGCTTCGCGCCCGGCATGGCGCTGATGGGCAAGTATGTGCTGATCGGCGAAGGCGCGCGCGGCTCGCTCGCTAAGCAGCTGATCGCCAAATACAAGCTTTCCGACGGCCGCGAACCCGGCAAGTACGGCATCGGCCTCAAGGAACTCTGGCAGGTCAAGCCGGAGAACCATCGGCCCGGACTGGTGCAGCATTCCTTCGGCTGGCCGCTCGATATGAAGACCGGCGGTGGCTCCTTCCTCTATCATCTCGAAGACAATCAGGTGGCTGTCGGTTTCGTCCTCCACCTCAACTACAAGAACCCCTATCTGTCGCCGTTCGAGGAATTCCAACGGTTCAAGACCCACCCTTCGATATCAGGCACGTTCGAAGGCGCCAAGCGGCTGGGTTATGGCGCACGCGCTATCACCGAAGGCGGCTGGCAGTCGGTGCCGAAACTGTCGTTCCCCGGCGGCGTGCTGATGGGCTGTGCGGCGGGCTTCGTCAACGTGCCGCGCATCAAGGGTTCGCACAATGCGGTGCTGTCGGGAATGCTGGCCGCGGAACATGTCGCCGAGGCGATCGGCGCCGGGCGCGCCAATGATGAACTGGCCTCTTATGAAGCGGCCTGGCGCGCGACCGATATCGGCAAGGACCTGAAGAAGGTCCGCAACGTCAAGCCATTGTGGTCGCGCTTCGGCACCATCATCGGCATCAGCCTCGGCGGGCTCGACATGTGGCTGAACACGCTGTTCGGTGTCTCCCCCTTCGGCACGCTGAAGCATGGCAAGGCCGACTATGCCGCGCTCGAACCTGCCGCCCAGCACAAGAAAATCGCCTACCCGAAGCCCGATGGCGTTCTGACCTTCGACCGCCTGTCCTCGGTGTTCCTGTCCAACACCAATCACGAGGAAAACGAACCGGTCCACCTGCTGGTCGGCGACATGGAGCTGCAGAAGCGTTCAGAGCACGACGTCTTTGCCGGGCCTTCGACACGCTACTGCCCGGCAGGTGTCTACGAATGGGTCGACAAGGACGGAAACAGCGCCGCCGACCCTTCGGCCAAGGACGTGCGCTTCGTCATCAACGCGCAGAATTGCGTCCACTGCAAGACGTGCGACATCAAGGACCCGAACCAGAACATCAACTGGGTGCCGCCGCAGGGCGGCGAGGGACCGGTCTATCAGGGTATGTAAGCTGGATGCCGGGGCGGCCATTCGCACGACAGCGTGAAGTCGCCCAAGACCGTTGAAGCTGGTGGGTACTTGTGGTCTCCTTGTTTCGTTGCAAGGGAAACAGAAATGCGTTTGACGACCGTGACATTATTGGCGGCGGTTGGCGTAGCCTGCTGCTTTTCGTCCACGGCTTCGGCCAGCGTCAAGGTCATCGTCGTGACGCGAACATACGATGTCACCGGCACGTCTGGCGAAGCGCTGGTTGCCTCAATGGACCGCAACGGACCGAGGCACGGCTTCATGGCCCGTGCCATTGCGCAGACCAACTATACCAAGACCTGGAACTTCGACTTCACCAAGACCAAGGGCGCCTGTCGCATCAAGCAAGCCAATGGCACGCTTAACCTGAATTTTGTCTACCCGCGTATTGCTTCCCCCGTCCCGCCGGTGCTCGAGAAGCACTGGAAGCTGTTTCTCGATGGCGTCACGACGCATGAGGAGACGCATGGCCGCATCGCCAGGGAAATGATGGCCGCGACCGACAAATCGTTGACCGGCCTGACAGTTCCCGACGATCCGCAATGCTCCAAGACGCGACGGGAAGCCAACCGCCGCATCGACGCCATCTATGACGAGTACGAAGGCAAGCAGAATGCCTTCGATGCCCGGGAGCATCGTGAAGGCGGCCATGTCGAGTACCTTCTCGATACGCTGGAGACGCCTTAGCAATTCCAGGAAAAGTGTGAAACGGTTTTCGTCCGGAATTGCGTCAAACAGAGAGATGGCGCCGAGTCAAAGTCGCGTTCCGCCGACTGGTGTCAGGGAGACGGTCGCGGTCTCGTGCTCGTCGGTCGGTTTCTGCTCCTGCGGCCTCAAGGAGAATTCCACCATCACTGGAAGGTGGTCGGAGCCTGTGTTCTCCATTGTTGTCGCGGAATGAAGCAGCACGTGTCCTTTGCTGAAAACCTGGTCGATCGGCAGTCCGGCGAAACGCAGGACGTCCGGCAGCTTGATATAAAGCCAGGTCGGCCCGACAGACGGCATCAAGTGCAATCCGCCGATATCGGCGATACGGCGAACGGCGGCGCTCCATGGCACCGCGTTGCAGTCACCCCCCATGATCGCTGTCTCGCCAAGCGAGGCCAGGGGCTCCGACAATTCGCCGATCTGCCAGGACTGCTCGCGCGGCCATGGCCAGCTGAGATGGATGGCGGCGACGTCGACGTCTATCCCGCCGAAGTCGACCGTTGCGATCGCCATGGCGCCGCGGCCAAAGCAGCGCGGCTCGGTGTCAGCCGAGAAGGGCCGTCTTGACACGATGCCAACCCCGAACACGCCATTGGGGAACGGACAGAAGATCCGGTAGGGATAGATGATGAGCGAGAATTTATCCTCCCACATCTCGGAAACCTCTTCGAGCGTTATCACGTCAGGGTTGGTCCGGCCGATCAGCGACAGCACTTTTTCGGGCGTCGGATTGTTGAACCGCAGGTTCATCTGCAGCAGCCGGTAAACAGCCTGGTTGTCGCTCTTGGCCTCGAATCCAGCCTGCACCGGCCACAGGCGAGGCAGCGGCAGTGCGTTCGAGGTGGTCGAAAAGGCAGCCACGGCGAAGAGCAGGGCGGCCGCCGCCTGCACGCGAAATGTCGTGGCAAGCAATGGCAGCGCGCAAAGCGCCATCAGCACGGCCAAGTGAACACGAAAGTGGGAGAATGAATCGAGCGCCGGATGCAGCGCCCCGAAAAACCCGGCCACCAGTGGCACGGAGAGGGCGAACATGGCGACGAATGTCGCGGTAGTCGCCATGTGTCGAATGCGTGCCATCGGCTTGCTTATCGGTAGAATTGCGGCCCAATCAAGATGGCGAAATGTCCGCCTGCCTACTGGAATGCCGTCTCCGAAAAACTTCTGAGTTTGCGTGAATGCAGGCGCTCCATCGGCATTTCCGACAGCTTCTCCATCGCCCTGATGCCGATGGTGAGATGCTGCGCCACCTGCCGCTTGTAGAACTCTGTCGCCATGCCCGGCAATTTGAGCTCACCGTGCAAGGGCTTGTCGGAGACGCAAAGCAGCGTCCCATAGGGCACCCGGAAGCGGAAGCCATTTGCCGCGATCGTCGCCGATTCCATATCGAGCGCGATTGCCCGTGACTGCGAGAGCCGCTGCACAGGTCCGCGCTGGTCGCGCAGTTCCCAGTTGCGGTTGTCGATGGTGGCGACGGTGCCGGTGCGCATGATGCGCTTCAGGTCATAGCCGGAGAGACCGGTGACTTCGGCAACGGCTTCCTGCAGTGCCACCTGGATCTCGGCCAGCGGCGGGATCGGCACCCACACCGGAAGATCGTCGTCGAGAACGTGATCCTCGCGCACATAGGCATGCGCCAGCACGTAGTCGCCCAGGGCCTGGGTATTGCGCAGACCGGCACAGTGGCCGAGCATCACCCAGGCATGTGGCCTGAGCACCGCGATATGGTCCGTGATCGTCTTGGCGTTGGACGGGCCGACGCCGATATTGACCATGGTGATGCCGCCATGATTGGGCTTCTTCAGGTGGTAGGCTGGCATCTGCGGCAGCCGCGGTGGCGCCACGCCTGAACTGGGCGCGCTTTCGCCTGCCTTCGTAATGACATTGCCCGGTTCGACGAACTCGGAATAGCCTCCACCGCCTTCCGCCATCAGCGCGCGCGCCCTGGCCACGAACTCGTCGATATAGAACTGGTAATTGGTGAACAGCACGAAGTTCTGGAAATGCTGCGGCGTCGTCGCCGTATAGTGCGACAGGCGATGCAGAGAATAGTCGATACGCTGTGCGGTGAACGGTGCCAGCGGCCTTGACTCGCCAAAGACCACTTCGAATGTGCCATTGGCGATCTGGTCGTCGGTGCCGTCGAGATCCGGAACGTCGAACAGGTCGCGGATCGGCCGCTTGATGCGTTCGGCTGCCGCGCCGTCGACATGGGTGCCTTCGAGGAAGGCGAAATGCAGCGGAATGGGCGTGGTCGATTCCGAAACGGTGACCTCAACGCCATGATTGCGCATGATCAGGCGAAGCTGCTCGACGAGGTAGCTTTCAAACAGTCCGGGCTGTGTGATGGTGGTCGAGAAATGCCCGGGCGTCGGCATATGGCCATAGGCTTGGCGCGAGTCGACCTGGGTGAACGAATTGGTGGTGACGCCGATCTCCGGATAGAAAGCCCGATACCGTTTGCTGTTGTCGCCTCCCGCTGCCAACTCCGCAAACGAGTCACGCAGGAATTTGGTGTTGCGGTCGTAAAGGACCTGTAATGCAGCGACTGCCTTTTCGGCATCGTTGAAACTTTGCCGGCCGAATGGCTCCGGCATGACGACTGATTCGATAGCTTGGGGATAGATTCGCTTTTCCATGGCTCAATATAGAGACTTGGAGTGACGGTTGGGAGGGGTGCGTTGGCCGAGCGCGGCAAAAGCGCCGCTTTTTCTTTTGGGACAAGAGCTTGAGTGCGTCTGATGAATCGATCTGGAAGCGGCGCGCTTAACCGCGTTGCAGGCTGACCAGAAGCACGAACCCCACGCCCGACTTCCTCATCGCCGGTGCATCAATCGTCGAGCCGGCATCGGCGCGCATCGCGGGTACGGCAAGGACAGGTGCCGCAAGCACCAGCAGGATGAGCGCCGCCCGCGGCAGAAGCCGAAGGGTCTTGAGTGCGTTGGCGGCGGTGAGGTTCATGGCTTGTTGCTTTTCTTTCGAGGTCTTGGCGCTGTGTTTCAGTGGCTCGGATAATCGGGGCAGGCAAAGCCGCACGTCCTGGACCCTGTCTCTTCCCATGAGCGGGTCGGACGGCCGGCTTCGGCGACGAGGATGGCGAAGAACATTCCGAAAAGGCTCATCAGCAGGCAGACGATGGTGAAGCGGCGGGCGAGCATTGGCTGGGTGTCTCCTTCAACACGCTGGAGAATGCTCGATCGCGACTGAACCGGCTCTGATGCCGGCGTTCATCTGCCGTTCAAATTCATTGACAATTTTAGCAATCCGCCAAGGCTGATGCGTCTGGCGTGCTCAGTCGGGCCCCGAGATTCCCGACCAAACGAAAACGGGGCCTCGTGGGCCCCGTTTGTAGTCCGCTAGGATGGAACGATCAGAGTTTGTGCCAGGTCTGGCTCTTGCAGATCAGCCCGCCCAGCACGCAGCCGCTCATCTTCAGCGATGCGCCAGACAGGGTCGCCTTGCCGGAATAGGTCTTGTCGTTTGCCGGGTCGGTGATGTTGCCGGCATATTTGTTATCCCCGGCCGGCTTGAGCGAGCCAATGGTCTTACCGGCATATTTGCCCGTCTTGAGTGTGATGGAGAATGAACCGGAGCCCGAGATGGCCGCGGTATCGCCAGCCTGTGTCTTCCAGTTGCCTTCGATCGGATCGGCCCATGCGGCGCCGGCCATGATCAACGTGGCCGCGAGGGCCAGGCTCATTTTTCGAAACATGTTTGTCCTCCCTGTGGGTTTCGCGGACTGGGTGCTCCCCGCCGGTCTGCCGCTTACGCAAACGTAAGCTAATCCAGCTCCCGGCAAAACAAAAGCGGTGTCGCAGCGGCACCAGCCAGGATTTTCAGGCGCTCGAAATCGACCGAGCCGGCCAGAAAATGAAACGATCGATATCGTGTCTTTGTCTTCCGTGGTTAGCAGAGTGTTGATCGCCGCCCCAGAAATTTTCGTCAAATTTGGCCGAAACCACCGCGATTGCTGACTTTGTATCCTTAACAAATTTCCATGTTTACTTATTGTTTTAGCTTTGTTTTCTTCAAATTAAGCACGCCATTTAACGACGGATTCAAGCCTCCAAGGCATTCTCGAAAGCATCGGAAGAGCAGCCCGGAAGACAAGACGGAAGCCGCTCTCGGGAGCCTGACAGGGCCAGAAACAGGGGATTGAAATGGCACGTTTTGAAATGCTTGAAGCCGGTTTTGGCGCAATGGGTGCAACTGCCCAGGCCGACATTCTTTTCGAACTGGGCATGATGTATGCGACCGGCCGCGACTGCGAGACCGATGTTGTCGCCGCCCACAAATGGTTCAACATCGCCGCGATCAAGGGCTCCGTCCGCGCCGCGGAATTGCGCTCGGAACTGTCGTCGGCAATGTCGAAGGCCGAGATCGCCGCCGCGCTGCGCGAAGCCCGCGAATGGATGACGATGCACTGAGTCCCGCTAATCGCGGATATCTATCGAAGACAGGGAAGCTCCGGGATCAAGGACCGCGCAGACGGCCGGATCCGGCGTAATAGAAGGCCGCGCAAGACGGTCGGAAAAAAGAAGAAGAACGCGGCCGGGCTGAAAGGTCGAGCCGCGCGGTTACAGGGAAGGCGAGCGGGATCAGGCGCGGGGGCGCCTGTGGATTGCTCGAAGGCAAAAAAGAGCCGCGACCGGCCGGAACAAGGCCAGCGCGGCTTTTTGCGTGGATGAAGCACCGCAGGCCCAATTGAGTGCCACCAATGCGCCTAGACAGGCCCGGCGAAGGATGAAATTGTCCCGCCTCTCTGAAAGAAGCGCGGCCGGGGCGGCCGCGCGTGAGTGGAGGAGTTGTTTCAACCATGAAAAAAACGAGTATTTTGGGCGCGGCCATTTTTGGCCTGATGATGAGCGCACCGGTCGCCTTTGCCGACGACATCACCTTTTCGGTGGTCGGACCGATGACCGGTCAGCTCGCTACCATCGGCGACCAGTTCAAGCAGGGGGCACAGGCAGCCGCTGACGCGATCAACGCCGCGGGCGGCGTCAACGGCCGCCAGATCAAGCTCGACATCGAGGACGACCAGTGCGATCCGAAGCAGGCTGTCTCGGTGGCCAACCGTATTGTCGCCAACGGCACGAAGTTCATCGACGGCCATGCCTGCTCGGGCTCGAGCATTCCGGCTTCCGCCGTGTACGCCGAAGCTGGTGCTCTCATGATGAGCCCGGCTTCGTCCAACCCGGTGCTGACCGACGCCGCGGCGAAGGCCGGCTGGCCAACAATCATGCGTCTCTATACGCGCGACGATGCGCAGGGCGCCTTCATCGGCCCGTGGATCGCCAAAAAGTACGCCGGCAAGAACGTTGTCGTCCTGCACGACAAGAGCGCCTATGGACAGGGCGTGGCGGATGCCGTCAAGGCAACCATGAATGCCGGTGGCCTCAAGGAAGTGGACTATGAAGGCATCAATGCTGGCGAGAAGGACTATTCGGCTCTCGTCACCAAGCTGAAGGATCTCAAGGCAGACGTCGTCTATTTCGGCGGCTACCATCCTGAAGCTGGCCTGATCCTGCGTCAGTCGGCGGAACAGAATGTCAAGTTCCAGCTGATCATGCCCGACTCCATCGCTTCGCCGGAGTTCTGGCAGGTTGCCGGCCCGGCCGGCGAGGGCACCATGTTCGTCTTCCCGTCGGATCCGCAGGCAAAGCCGGAAGCCAAGGCAGCCGTCGAGAAGATCAAGGCTGGCGGCTTTGTGCCGGAAGGCTTCACGCTGTTCTCCTATGCCACGATCCAGGCTTTCGCCGAAGGCATCAAGCGCGCAGGCAGCGATGACCCTGCAAAGGTTGCCGAAGCGTTGAAGAACGGCACGCCGATCAGCACGGTTGTCGGCGATGTCACCTTCGACGAGAAGGGCGACCTCAAGAACGCCAGCTACGACATCAACCAGTGGCATGACGGCAAGTACGCGCCGATCGCGCAGTAATCGCTCCGGCGATCAAACAGATAAAGAAATGGCCGGGTTCGTCCCGGCCATTTTCATTTCAGGTCACGCTATTTGTGCCCCAGCGCTATCGGCTGGACGTGATCATCAGGCGGGACTTCCTCGGTGAACCGCACCAGCACGGTGCCGTCGGTGACCTGTGCCCCTTCCGTCGCGATCTCGGCGATTACCCCATCGTAAGGGGCTGCGATGGTGTGTTCCATCTTCATGGCTTCGAGGATGAGCAACGGTTGGCCTTTCGTGACGGATTCGCCGGCCGCCACGCGCACCAGCTTGACAAGGCCAGGCATCGGCGCGCGCAAGCTGCCGGCCGCCGCGGCGGATTCATCGGCTCTGGCCAAGGGGTCAGGCACGGCGAACGTGTAGCCAACGGCGCCTGAAAAGATCGTGACGTGGCCGGGCCAGCGGGCGAGGCGAGGGGCGGCGCGAAGATCATGCGCGTTGGGGCCGGCATAGGGCTCGCCCAACGTCACCGCGAAGCGCCCATCCGCCCGCACCGATACCTTTGCCGTGATATCGTGCTCGCCATAGCGAAGCCGGGTTTGCCGCGCGACAGGGTGAAAATGGGCATAACCTGCAAGTGACGACCAGGGATCGTCCGACGATGGCTGCGCTCCCGCACCCGATGCCGCAAGGACGGCTGCCGCGACCGTTTCGCCGTTCGGCGGCGCGATTTCGGTCAGTGCCTGCTGATGCCGGCCGATCAGTCCGGTATCGACATCGCCTTTCGAAAAATCGGGATCGTCGGCAAGGGCGGCGAGGAATGCGGTGTTGACGGTCGAGCCGGCGACTTCGGTTTGGCGAAGCGCCACCCCGAGCGCTTGCAGTGCCGCGGGCCTGTCCTTGGCGTGCACCACCAGCTTGGCGATCATCGGATCGTAGTAGGGCGAGATCGCGTCGCCGGCTCGCACGCCGGTCTCGATGCGCATTGTCGCGCCATCAGGTGACGTCTGCGGAAATCTCAGATGGTAGAGCGTGCCCGTTGCCGGCAGAAAGCCCTTTGCCGCGTCTTCGGCATAGATGCGTGCCTCGAAGGCGTGGCCGGAAAGCGTTATCTCGGCTTGCGTCTTGGGCAGCCTTTCGCCGGAGGCTACCCTGAGCTGCCATTCGACAAGATCGGTACCGGTGATCATTTCGGTGACGGGATGCTCGACCTGCAGCCTCGTGTTCATTTCCATGAACCAAAACCGATCGGCCTTCAGCCCCAGCGAGGCATCGACGATGAACTCGATCGTGCCGGCACCGGAATAGTTGATCGCCTTGGCGGCCTTCACCGCCGCATCCGTCATCGCCTTGCGTAATTCCGGTGTCATGCCGGGGGCGGGCGCCTCCTCGATCACCTTCTGGTGGCGGCGCTGGGCCGAACAGTCGCGTTCATAAAGATGCACCGCGTTGCCGAAATTGTCGCCGAACACCTGCACCTCGATATGACGCGGCTTGTCGACATATTTCTCGACCAGCACGCGGTCGTCACCGAAGGCGGCCTTCGCCTCGCGCCTCGCGCCGGACAGCGCTTCCGAAAAATCGTCGGGATGCTCGACCTTGCGCATGCCCTTGCCGCCGCCGCCGGCACGCGCCTTGATCAGCACCGGATAGCCGATCTCGCGCGCCTTGGAGGCAAGCAATACGATCTCCTGGGCTTCGCCATGATAGCCGGGCACCACAGGCACGCCTGCCTTCTCCATCAGCCGTTTGGCGGCGTCCTTCAGCCCCATGGCTCTGATCGAGGCCGCCGACGGTCCGATGAAGGTAAGCCCCGCTGCCACCGCCTGATCGACGAAGTCCGGGTTTTCCGACAGGAAGCCATAGCCCGGATGGATAGCCTCGGCGCCAGTTGTCAAAGCCGCGGCGATGATCTTGTCGCCGCGCAGATAGCTTTCGCCGACGGGAGAGGCGCCGATAGGGACGGCCTCATCGGCCATCTCGACATGCAGGGCACGGGCGTCGGCATCGGAATAGACGGCGACTGTGCGCACACCCAGTTTGCGCGCCGTGCGAATGACACGACAGGCGATCTCGCCGCGATTGGCGATCAGAATCTTGCTGAACATGGGGCCTCCGCTGCAAGAGCTTGCTTCGAGCTAAGGAGGCGTTTCTTCGCGCCCCCCTCTGTCCTGCCGGACATTTCCCAGACTTTGGGGGAGATCGACCGTCGCCGTCGATTTCGCCAAGGGCCAGCGATGAAGGAGGAATGGCAATGCTGAAGCTGCCAATCTCCCGCCGCATGGGGGAGACCGGCCACTCCCTTGCCAAGGGAGTGCTCTACCTGAAGCTCGCCTGCACCTATTTCGAGGCGGCGACCTCGCACCGGCCGCCGGTGCTCACCCTGTGGCGGTCGACCCAGGCCTGGCAGGATTTCATTGCAGCCGCTTCGGCTACTTGCTGCGAGGGTGCGTTCAGCTTTGCGCCACAGATGATGTAGAGGGAGATCTGTCGCGAATAAGGCGTGGTTGCATAGGCCGAATGGCCACTGGCCGCGACATAGGCCTTGTAGGCCTTGGTGCACGGTGCCTTCTGCGTGTTGGGCAGAAATGGCGGAAATCGCTTGTTGCCCTCCTGACCTGCCAGCGATGCGGCCACGCTGATGCCCGGCGCTGTGGCCACCAGCAATCCGGCCAGGATCGAGGCCATGGTCCGTTTGATACTTGCAGATGTCATTTCGTCCTCCTGACGTGAAGAAAACCGAGAGCGGCTGCTGTTCGTCTACTTGGAGGCCGCGATCTCGCAGCCGCCGCTTGCGGTCCGAACCTTCCACCTCTTCAGCCCGGCCTGACAGTTGCGCAGCGCCGCCTCTTCGGCCGCCTTCTGGCTCGGCGCGTTGAGCTTCGTGCCGCAGATAATGTAGAGATCGACAACGCGGGAGTAGAAGGTCGTGGCATAGGCCGAATGGCCGCTGGCCGCGACATAACCCCTGTGGGCATTGGTGCATTCGTCCTTGGGGTTCCCGTTCAAATACGGTGCGAAGCGCACGTCCCCCTTGCTGCCGGCCAGCGACCCCGCCGCTGAAGCGCCGGTTGCCGTTACGATCAGCAGCCCTGCCAGCATCGATACGGCCGCACGTTTGATATTCGAGAATTTCATTTTGTCTCCCGCCGAGAGAAAAACCGCACGCCTTCCAGCCTACTTGGAAGCCGAGATGCTGCAGGCGCCAGCGACCGTAACCTTGTATTTGCTTTTGCTGGCCTGACAGGATTTCAGCGCCAAGTCCTCGGCCGCCTTCTGTGACGGTGCGTTCAACTTCGCGCCGCAAATGAAATACTCGATCGCCGGGACGATTGGCGTTGCCGCGAAGGCCGAATGGCCCGAAGCCGCCACGTATGCCGCATAGGCTTTGCCGCAGCCGCCTGTGGTCCCTGTGGGAATGGTTATCGGGTAGCGTACGTCGCCCTTGCTTCCCGCTAGCGATCCTGCTGCCTCGGCGCCTGGTGTCACGAATATTAGCAGTAGTGCAAGTATCGACAGAATCGATTTGCAGCGATACTTCACAATCATCTACACCACATCCCCATTGCCCAAAGCAGTGTGAGCAATAGCGAATATTCTGTGCCGCCGCCAGTTCGGCGGTAAAAAATACCACTGGCCTATGCTGGCGAATCGTTTGGTCCATACAGTTCAGCCTTCCCAAAGCCAAGCAATGGCCTGTCGGTATAGTTCGGCCATCGCTTCGTCGAAGCAGCAGAAAATGACGGTTTCCGGCAGCGCGTGCTGCGCGATGAATGGCGCCATCGACCCCTCCGCCGCCCAGCAGGGAACTGTTGGCCGCATTGACGATGGCGTCGACAACCAGCTTGGTGATGTCGCCGGTTTGAACCCGAATACGATCGGTTGTACCCATCTCACATCCTGAATACGCCGAAGCGCGTGTCCTCGATTTCGGCATTGAGTGCGGCCGAGAGGCTGAGCGCCAGAATCTCACGGGTCTTTGCCGGGTCGATGATGCCGTCGTCCCAGAGCCGGGCGGACGAGTAGAGCGGATGGCCTTCGTGCTCGTATTTCATCAGGATGGGCTTCTTGAATTTGGCCTCTTCCTCCGCGCTCCATTCGCCGCCCTTGCGCTCGATGCCTTCGCGCTTGACCATGGCAAGCACCGTTGCCGCCTGTTCGCCGCCCATCACCGAGATGCGGGCATTCGGCCACATCCACAGGAAGCGCGGTGAATAGGCGCGGCCGCACATGCCGTAGTTGCCGGCCCCGAACGAGCCGCCGATGATCATCGTCACCTTGGGCACCCTGGCGGTCGCGACAGCCATCACCAGCTTGGCGCCGTCCTTGGCGATGCCGCCTGCCTCGTATTTCCTGCCGACCATGAAACCGGTGATGTTCTGCAGGAAGACCAGCGGGATCTTGCGCTGGCAGCACAATTCGATGAAGTGCGCGCCCTTCAGCGCGCTTTCGGAGAACAGCACGCCATTGTTGCCGATGACACCGACCGGCATGCCGTGCAGATGGGCAAAGCCGGTAATCAGCGTCGTGCCATAGTTCTGCTTGAACTCGTCGAATTCGGAGCCGTCGACGATGCGCGCGATCACCTCGCGCACGTCATAAGGCTGGCGCAGATCCGTCGGTACGATGCCATAAAGCTCATCCGCCGGATGAAGCGGTGGAATCGGTTTCTGTAAGTTCGGGCTTACGATCTTGTTCCGATTCAGGTTTTTGACGATGCGCCGGCAAATCGCCAACGCATGTTCGTCGTCCATCGCATAGTGGTCGGCGACGCCGGAAAGCCGCGTGTGAACGTCCGCGCCGCCCAGTTCCTCGGCGGTGACATCTTCGCCGGTGGCGGCCTTCACCAGTGGTGGGCCACCCAGGAAGATGGTCGCCTGGTTGCGCACCATGATCGTCTCGTCGGACATCGCCGGCACATAGGCGCCGCCTGCCGTGCACGATCCCATGACGCAGGCGATCTGCGGGATGCCCGCGGCCGACATGTTGGCCTGATTGTAGAAGATGCGGCCGAAATGCTCGCGGTCGGGGAACACCTGGTCCTGGTTGGGCAGGTTGGCGCCGCCACTGTCGACCAGATAAACGCAAGGCAGATTGTTCTGCAACGCGATCTCCTGCGCCCGCAGATGCTTCTTCACCGTCAGCGGATAATAGGTGCCGCCCTTCACCGTGGCGTCATTGACGACGACCATCACTTCGGTGCCTTCGACCCGGCCGATGCCGGCGATCAAGCCTGCCGAGGAAATCTCCTCGCCATACATCGACCATGCGGCGAACTGTCCGATCTCGAGAAAGGGTGAGTTGACATCCAGCAATTGCGCGAGGCGTTCGCGCGGCAAGAGCTTGCCGCGCGAAACGTGGCGTTCGCGCGTCTCTTCCGAACCGCCGCGCTCGACACTTGCCGCCTTGTCCGCAATGTCGGTGACCAGCGCCCGCATGCGCTCGGCATTGGCGCGAAAGCTGTCGGACGAGGGGGAGATCTGGGTTTGCAGCGTGGCCATGCTACACCCCCTCCGCCATGATCTCGCGACCAATCAGCCAGCGACGGATTTCGCTGGTGCCGGCGCCGATCTCGTAGAGTTTGGCGTCGCGCAACAACCGGCCGGTCGGATAGTCGTTGATGTAGCCATTGCCGCCCAGCAGTTGCAGCGCGTCGAGCGCCATCTGCGTCGCTTTTTCGGCGGCGAACAGCACGCAGCCGGCGGAGTCCTTGCGCGTCGTCTGGCCGCGGTCGCACGCAGAGGCTACCGCATAGACATAGGCACGCGCGGCATTCATCGTCGTGTACATGTCGGCGAGCTTGCCTTGCACCAGCTGGAACTCGCCGATCGGCTGGCCGAACTGCTTGCGCTCATGCACATAGGGGATCGCCACGTCGAGGCACGCCGCCATCAGCCCGATCGGGCCGCCGGCGAGCACGGTGCGCTCATAGTCGAGCCCCGACATAAGCACTTCGACGCCGCGCCCTTCTTCGTGCAGGACGTTGTCGAAGGGCACTTCGACATTCTCGAACACCAGTTCGCCGGTGTTGGAGCCGCGCATGCCGAGCTTGTCGAGTTTCTGGGCGACGGAAAATCCGGCCATGGCCTTTTCGACGATGAAGGCGGTGATGCCGCGCGATTTCCGCTCCGGATCGGTCTTGGCGTAGACCACCAGCGTTTCGGCGTCCGGGCCGTTGGTGATCCACATCTTGGTGCCGTTGAGCACATAGCGATCATTGCGCTTTTCGGCGCGCAGCTTGAGCGAGACAACGTCCGAGCCGGCACCGGATTCCGACATGGCCAACGCGCCGACGCGTTCGCCCGAGCACAGCGGCGGCAGGAATTTCTCCTTCTGCGCCGGTGTCGCCCAGCGGTTGATCTGGTTGACGCAGAGGTTGGAATGGGCGCCGTAGGAGAGGCCGACCGAGGCCGACGCGCGCGAGATTTCCTCAACCGCGATGACATGAGCGAGATAGCCCATGCCCGTCCCGCCGAAATCTGGATCGGCTGTTATGCCGAGCAGCCCGAGCGCGCCAAGCTCACGCCACAGATGCGCGGGGAATTCGTTCGAGCGATCGATCTCGGCGGCGATCGGCGCGATCCTGTCCTGCGCGAAGCGCCGCACGAGGTCGCGCAGCGCCTCTATATCCTCGTCATGCCCGAAGCTGAGCGTGTTCGTGTACATGCCATTCCTCCCCGGTACCGCATGACCCCGAAAATCGACTTCGATTTTCGGAAAGGATCATGCGCGAAATTAAAGTGCTACAGCGTCCTTTGTGCGTCCGAATGGACGCGCGGCGCTGTAGGTGTCGATCCGCGCGCCTACCAGGCGCATTGTCATCGAAAGATATGTCGCCGTTACTTCAGTGATCGACAGCCGCTCGCCCGGCCGGAACCAGACGATGACCCCGGTCATCATCTGGATCAGCGCCATGGCGGTGAGGCCGGTGTCCTCGACGGTGAAGACGCCTGCATCGACACCGTCGCGCAGGATGGCGCGCAGCTCCTTTTCGTAAGTCGCGCGCTGCTTGAGGATCTGCGTCAGCCTTTCGGGCGACAGGCTGCGCAGCTCCATGTTCGAGACATGCGTGGCGTGGCGGCGCTCAATATGGAAAGCGATGTGATTGCGAACGTAAGCTGAGAGGCGCGAAGCAGGATCGGCGGAGGCAGGGCGTGCAGCGTCCCATGCGGCGGTCAGCCCCTCCATATGCTCGCGCATCAGCGTGAACAGAAGATCCTCCTTGGTCGGAAAATAGCGGTAGAGCGCCGCCGCCTGCACGCCGACCTCGGCGGCAAGCTGGCGCATCGACATCGCTTCGTAGCCGAGGCGCGCGATCAGGTTGATCGCCGCCTCGCGGATCGCCGCTTCGGTCTTTTCGCCATCGGATCCGGTGGTGCGTGCCATGGTCGTCCCCTTGCGGAACGATATTAAAACGAACGTTCAATTAATTCAAGGGTGCCTGGACGAAATCCGTCGTCATGCAACGATCCTGAATCCAACAAGAGCGTTTCCTGGTGGTGCGAGCTCCTCGACGTCGACCCTGGAAACCGAAGCGCCGGGCGGCCCCTTCCAGAGGCGCTCGATCATCGTCGAGACCGCTTCATCGAGGCCTGCAATCCGAGCCGTGACCGCCCCGTCCGATTCATTGCGAACCCAGCCCGCAAGACCAAGGCCTGTGGCCTCGCCACGAGCCCAGAGCCTGAAACCGACGCCTTGCACATCGCCTTGGACGCGCACTCGGATTTCCCTTTGATGACCAGCCATGGGTCTCTCCCAGCCTAGCCTTCTGGAATCTGGGTCGTGGCTCGGGGAATGCAACCTGGGAATTGTACGCATGACGCAACAGACGGTTTCTTTCTCTGATTCTGAAATTTAGTTGACCCAGTCCAGTAATTTTTAGAATATAGGCCGCTTTCTCGGGAGTTGGACGCGGATGTTGGATGAACGCAACGCATTGGTGGCTGATATCAGGCACTTCAATCGCTTCTACACGCGCACTGTCGGGCTTCTCGACGAGACGCTGACACAAAGCGCATTCACCTTGACCGAGGCGCGGGTGCTTTTCGAGCTTGGCCATCGCAATCGTCCCGCGACTCCTGAAGCCGCGGGGGAGCAGGGTTTTCTTGTCGAGGCTTTCCATCTCGAGATGGGTCCGACTGCGTCCGATATCGCCAGGCAGCTGCGCGTCGATGCGGCCTATCTGACGCGAATTCTGCGCAAATTCGGTGGCGAGGGCCTGACCGAGACTCGAACCGATCCGGCCGACAAGCGCCGGCGGATTCTGTCGCTGACGGCAAGAGGCGAGGCTGCTCTTTCAGGGCTTCAGGCAGCGGCGGATCGCGATACGGCGCGGCTGATCGAGGAACTGCCTGATCACAGGCTGCACGAGCTGGGCGGCGCGTTGCGCAAGGCGGCGGAATTGCTGGGTGATCCAGCGCGGGAAAGCCCTGGTGGAACGCCAAAAGTGACCTTGCGGCCGCACCGTATCGGCGATGTCGGCTGGGTCGTACAGCGGCAGGCCCGGCTCTATGCCGAGGAATATGGCTGGAGCATCGATTTCGAGGCCTTGCTCGCCGAAATCGGCGCCGATTTCATCCGCGACTTTTTGCCCGGCCGCGATTTCTGCTGGATCGCCGAACGCGGCGACCAGCCCGTCGGCGCCGTGTTCCTGGTTCATCTCGATGACAAGGTCGCGAAATTGCGCATGCTGCATGTCGAGGCGGCGGCACGCGGCATGGGAATCGGCAAACGGCTGGTCGAACAATGCGTCAACCAGGCCCGGACCTCCGGCTACAGTCGGCTTATGCTGTGGACGAACGACATTCTCGTCGCGGCGCGCGCGATCTATGATCGCGCCGGCTTCAAGCTGGTCAGCGAGGAACGCCACCACAGTTTCGGCAAGGATCTGGTTGGCCAGACCTGGGAACTGGATCTCTGACGAGAGAGCCTCGTTCCCAGGCCTGATTCTAGTTGCCTCGCGCCGCGGCGAGCGCGCCGGGCAATTCCTCGGCAAAGATGTCGAGTTCATGATCAAGGCCGACACTGACGCGGATGCAGTGGTCGAGCCCCGGCGCCGTCGGCTTGCGGATGAACACGTCGCGCGACAACAGCGCCTGCAACACTTTCAGTGCGAAGGCGCCGTCGTGGCCGCAGTCGATGGTGACGAAATTGGTCGCCGACGGCAGCGGCTTCAGCCCGTTCGCCTCGGCTATCTCAGCAATGCGCCGGCGACCCGCATCAACCCGGCCGACCACGCTCTCCAGCCAGGCCTGGTCGGCAAGCGCCTCGACGCCGGCGATCTGCGCCATGCGGCTGACACCATAATGGTTGCGGATCTTCTCGAAATCGCTGATCACCTCGACCTCGGCCACCGCATAGCCGCAGCGTATGCCGGCAAGTCCGTAAGCCTTGGAAAAGGTGCGCATGCGCACGATATTCGGCCGCGACACGTCGATCGGCGGCAGCGCTGATGCCGGTCCCAACTCGCCATAGGCCTCGTCCAGCACCAGCATGGTGGTCTCCGGCAAGGCTTCGATGAAGCGGGTGATCTCGGCCGCTTCCCACCAACTCCCCATTGGGTTATCCGGGTTGGACAGATAGACCAGCGGCGCCTTCTCCTTGACGACCGCGTCGAGCAGGCCGCCCAGATCCTCATGATCGTTCTTGTAGGGAACCGTGACCAGGCGGCCACCAACGCCCGCGACATGGAAGTTGAAGGTTGGATAGGCGCCGAGCGAGGTCACCACCGCGTCGCCGGGCGCTACATACATGCGCGCCACCAGGCTGAGCAGTCCGTCAATGCCTTCGCCGACCACCACGTTCTCGGCTTTCACGCCAAGATGCGCGGCAACGGCGACCTTCAAATCGTGGTTGTCCGGGTCGCAATACATCCACATATCCCCGGCGATCCCAGCCATGCGGGCGATGACCTTCGGCGAGGGACCGAAACTGCTCTCATTGGCGCCGATGCGGGCGCGGAACGGTCGGCCGCGATCACGCTCCTGCGCCTCCGGGCCGACGAATGGCACTGTAGAGGGAAGCGCGCCGACAAGCGGCGTGAGGGGAGGGCGCTGGCGCATGGCAAAAGCTCGTCAAAAAAGGGCCTTCTTGCTAGCCTGCCCGGCCGGCGGGTGCAAGCAAGTCCAGATCGTCGCGCTGGATTCGGTTGGTGTTTTTTGCTAGCCAGAACCCATGAACAATCGACTGCCGCCCGCCTGGTCCAAGCATTTGAAAGCTCCCGGACCAAAGGCGTCGCCCTTGCCGAAGGCGAAACCCATACCGGTGCCGCCAGTGCGGAGCGACGACATGCTCCTGCGGATGGCGCTCGAACTGCAGCAAGCGAAGAAGTTGTCGGAGGCCCAGGAACTGTGCCTTCGTGTGCTGGCCCGAACGCCTAATCATCCGCTCGCCCTGTATATCCTCGGCACGTTGACCCTTAACCACGACGACGAAATGTCTTTGCGATATTTCGCGCGCGCCGTCGGCGAGGAGCCTCGCAACCCCTATTTCCACCTTAGCCTGGGGGAAGCCTATCTGAAGGTCAGCGAGTATTCGCCTGCAATCAGGCATATGCAGCATGCCCTCGAATTGAAGCCAGACCTGGTTGAAGCCCTTTGTGCGTTGGGGCTTGCTTATATCGGGTTCGGCAAGCCTGAATTGGCTTTGCGGCCATACGAGAAAGCGCTTGAGATCAACCGCGATCATCCTCGGGTTAGGGCGGGTCTGGCCAACGCGCTCACCAGCCTCGGTCGCATGGAGGAAGCTACGGTCTACTTGAAAGAGGCGGTCGAACGTCGCATCGCAATGCCGGCCGCTTACAACGATCTCGTCCAGACGCGCAAATTTACCGAAGAGCCGGCCGAACTTGCATCCATTCTGATTGAACTCCGCAATCCAAAGCTTGATCCGGACGGTGCCCAGCAACTCCATCATGCCGCCGGCAAGGTCTTAAACGACCTCCAGCGTTATGAAGATGCGATGTATCATTTCAAGAAGGCGAAACAGGCAGCAGGCTACAAGTTCGATCTGGAATTCTACCGCCGTTGGGTCGATTCCATGATCGACATCTTCAGTCCGGAAATGTTGGCTGCCAGAGCTGGCTATGGAAGTCCGTCTGAAGTGCCGGTGTTTGTATTGGGCATGCCCCGCTCGGGAACGACGCTGACCGAGCAGATCTGCGCGAGCCACCCGGATGTTCATGGCGCAGGCGAACTCAGCAAGCTGAGCCGAACCGCAAATGCACTCGGGTTCCTGAACCGTCCGGCGGAAGACTTGCGGCAATCAATCATGTCAATCACTCCCGACTTGTCCAGGACGCTGGCCGAAGCGCACATGTCCTACCTAAGTGAGAGGGCGCCAGGCGCGCTCCGCGTCATCGACAAGAGGCCTCACAATTTCGAACTGATCGGTCTGATCGGCCTTCTCTTTCCCAATGCGCGCATCATTCATTGCCGGCGCGATGCTATCGACAATTGCGTCTCCTGCTTTGCACTGAATTTCACCGAATCACATGGCTACAACAGCGACCTGTCGACACTCGGACTTTACTATCGCGAATATGATCGCCTGATGCGTCACTGGGACAGGGTTTTCCCGGGCCGTATTTTTGAAAGCAGCTACGAGACGCTGGCTGGCGATCAGGAGGCACAATCGCGTCGCCTAGTCGATTATCTTGGACTGCCTTGGGACAACGCCTGCCTGCGCTTTTTCGACAAGGATGGTTCGGTCAACACGTTCAGCCGCTGGCAGGTTAGGCAACCGATCTACACGTCGTCCGTCAAGCGCTGGAAAAATTATGAAAGCGAGATTCAGCCGCTGATCCAGTCGCTGGGCGACCTTGCCGAAACCAAGAACGAGTCCCGATTAGAGCATCCGCTGACAAGATGACGCCCCTTCCAGATCGCCGGTTCAACGCCCGGCGACTAGCTCCGGCATCCCGAATTGTCAGCCACTATCCCAAAAGCGAACGCGAGGTGGATTGCACTGGTCTGACGCCACGCATCGCTCTGGATTCAACTGGCTTTTTGGTAGCCAGACATGATGAATAATCGACTGCCGCCTGCCTGGTCCAAGCACTTACGAACTCAGCCCGCGCCAAGGACCTCGCCTTCGCAAGCCAAACCACCATCGCGCGCCGAGGCAGACGATATGTTGCTGCAGCAGGCGAACGACCTGCAACAGGTCAAGCGGTTTGCCGAGGCTCGGGAACTGTGTTTGCGCGTGCTGGAACGGACGCCCAACCATCCGTTGGCCCTGTACGTCATGGGCACGCTCGCCCTTGGCAGTGACGACGAAATGGCGTTGCGTTATTTCGCGCGGGCGGTCGGCGAAAAACCTCGAAACCCCTATTACCACCTTGGTCTGGGCGAAGCCTATACGCTGCTCGGCGAATATTCGCTCGCGATCAGCCATATGCAATATGCCCTGGAAGTGAAGCCTGATCTGGTGGAAGTGCTTTGCGCGCTAGGGCGCGCTTACGTCCGGTTTGACAAGGCTGAACTGGCTTTGCCGCTTTATGAGAAAGCGCTCGACATCGACCGCGATCATCCCAAGGTTCGCACCGGTCTGGCCGGCGCGCTCACCAGCCTCGGTCGGATGGATGAAGCCAGGGTCTTTCTGAAAGAAGCGATCAAGCGCCGCGTTGCAATGCCGGCTGCCTACAATGATCTTGTCCACACACGGAAATTCACCGAAGAGCCGGACGAACTCGCATCCATCCTGAGGGAACTTGGCGACCCACGGCTTGACCCGAACGGCGCGGAGAGCCTCCATCATGCCGCCGGCAAGGTGCTGAACGATCTTCGGCGCTATGAAGACGCCATGGATCATTTCAAGAAAGCCAATCAAGTGGCGGGCCACAAGTTCGATCTGGAAACCTACCGCCGTTGGGTCGACGCCACGATCCAGGTCTTCAGCCCGGAAATGCTGGCTGCCAGGGCTGGCTATGGGGATCCGTCCGAAGTGCCTGTATTTGTTGTCGGGATGCCCCGCTCGGGCACCACCTTGACGGAGCAGATTTGCGCGAGCCATCCCGATGTTCATGGCGTCGGCGAGCTTGAGAAGCTGCGGCGAACCGCGAATGCGATCGGCATCACAAAACCTTCGGCGCAAGCGTTGCGCCAATCGGTCATGTCGATCACCGCCGACTCGTCCAGGGCGCTGGCCAAGGAGCATCTGTCCTACTTGCGCGAGCGGGCGCCTGCCGCGCTTCGCATCGTCGACAAGATGCCCCACAATTTCATGGTGATCGGCCTTATCGGAATCCTCTTTCCCAACGCGCGCATCATTCACTGCCGCCGCGATGCGATCGACAATTGTGTCTCGTGCTTTACCATGATGTTCCATCAGGCACACAGCTACAATGTTGATCTACGGACGCTCGGGCTTTACTACCGCGAATATGATCGCCTGATGCGGCATTGGCACAAGGTTTTTCCCGGCCGCATTTTCGAAAGTCGCTACGAAACCCTGGTCGCGGACCAGGAGGGGCAATCGCGTCGTCTAATCGATCATCTTGGGTTGCCATGGGATGATGCCTGCCTGCGCTTTTTCGACAGGGATGGTTCAGTCAACACACCCAGCAGATGGCAGGTGAGGCAGCCGATCTATGCATCGTCCGTCAAGCGCTGGAAAAATTATGAGAGCTCGATCCAGCCACTGATCCAGTCTTTGGGTAATCTCGCAGAAATCTGACTTGCATTGGCAATCCTGTAACCGCGGTTGGGCGTTCCCAATCGCGCGGCCTTGTGGATCGGCCCAGCCTGTTGAACCGAGCGCTGGTGTACGCCGCCGACGGCGTCGTGGTTTCAATGAAGTCAAGGTTGGTCGCGTGTCTCGGCGCATCCAGCTTCACCTATGCCGAAGCGACCGGCACGAAAACGCTCCCGGACTGGATCGGCTCGCATGTCCGGATGTTTCGTTTCTTCGGAGGCGTTCCCCGGCTAATCGTTCTCGACGATCTGAAGTCGGGCTTCAGTCGAGTCAGTTTCTACGATCCTGAGGTGACATCCCACTATGCCGTCGGCGTCCAACCGGCACGGCCGTGGCGACCGAAGGACAAGTCCAAAGCCGAGAACGGCGTTCGCTTCGCCCGATCATGCATTCTGGGGCGTCTGCGCAATCAGACCTTCTTCTCGCTTGTTGAAGTCAATGCAGCCATTGGCCAGGCCTCGATCGCATCAACGACCATGCGCCGGCTGGGCGTCAGTCGCCCGCAACTGTTGAAATCGTTGAGCGTGCCGCACTCGCCAGCCTTGCGGGCGAAGTCTACGAATTCGCCGAATGGCGTTTGGCCTGCGTCTTGCCGACGCCATCTTGGCGTTCACAACGCCTATCGCATCGATCTCGCCGGTGAAAGCATGCGAAAACAGCGCCCGCCAATCGCATCCGAAAACAGCGAAGCTTGCCCTCAAGCAAACCCGATCCGAACATCAGCCAGACAAAGGATCAGTCCGAAAAATGCCGGCTTCAAATCGGGCGGCTGGCTTCATCGGAAACGAGCCTTTGACGTAAATCGTGTGCACTTGAGCGCGCCGTTCTGGCGTCGATAGGTGTCGCCCTTGGCCGCCAATATACTCCAGAACAAAGACGATAAGTTCCGGCGCTTGCCGGGGGCGGATGTCGGTAACGACCCGGCGGTAGCCCGCCGGGTTCGGTTTCGATCAGGCGGAGCCTGTTAGAACGAGCGCTGGAAGCGGAGCAGGCCGCCGATGCTGTTGACCTTGTCGGCGTTGACCCAGTTGCGATTGTAGTCGCCGCTGTTAAACTTGCCGTCGTGGTTGTAGTCAACTTCGGCCGTGACCGTGAAGCCGGGAACGATGTTGTAGGCAACGTTCGCCGCGACACCGTAGTTCTTGTCGTCGTCAGCCGACGCCTGGATGTTGAACGAGGTCTTCTCGTTGAACTTGTAGGTGCCGCCACCCCAGACAGCCCAGTTACCGCCCCACTGCTTGTAGAAGTTACGGTCGATGTTCTTGTCGGTGCCGTAACCGGCCATCAAGAACAGCGACAGCGCGCTGGAGACATTCACGTCCACGCGGGCCTTGCCAGTCCACTCTTCAAAGGTGCTGTCATACGCGCCGACAGCGGTGATCGCACCCCAGCCCTGCGTGTATTTCACGCCGCCGACAACGAACGGAACGTAGCTGTCGATCGAATCGCTGCCTGTAGCGCCGAAGTTGCCGTCCGAACCCTGCTGGAAACCGCCGGGCGTAGCGAAAGCACTGCCGGAACCACCTTCCAACGACACCACGGCCGAGAAGCCGTTGCCTGCGTCGAAGTAGTACTGGACAACGTCGGTGTTGAAGCCGCCGTAAGGAACGATCGTATCGTTGATGACGTTGCCAGCGTAGCCGATGAATTCATCGAAGGCCGAGTCGTCGCGGCCGACGCGCAGGCCACCGAGCTGGATCCAGGCGAAGTTCAGGCTGACACCCGAGTCGCCAAGAGGATTGCCGCCGTATTCTGTGCCGTAACCGTTGCTATTGCCAAAATTGAAGCGGGTCTGCGTGTAGGTCTTCAAGGTGCCAAGCTCGGTCTCTTGGCCGGTATAGGTCTGAAGCGTGAAGCGGACGTGCTTCCAATACGTGCCCTGGTCGTTGGCCACGCCATTGTGGGTATCGCGCTGATCGAAGGTCTTCGCGCCGTCAAACGAGCCGACGTCGCCGGCACCCACTTCGTAGCGGATGTATCCGCCGATGCGCAGGCAGGTTTCGGTGCCGGGGATGTAGAAGTAGCCAGCGCCGTAGACGTCGCAGATCTTGACGTATTCAGCGGGTTCCGGCTCGGCGACGACGACGGCGTCGGCGGCGCGCGCACCGGATACTGCGATCAGGGCCGCAGCGGAGCCGAGGAGAAGGCTCTTAATGTTCATTTTCTGACCTCCAGTCAAAAGTTAAAAAACGGGTCTGGGTATTCTTTGCTGAAGGACAGCGTTCCCTGCCCCATCCCCACTACCGAAAAAGATGCGCACCGCGCCGCTTCCTCGAGACCGACATTACTCATGCGACGGCGGCGTTCAACAACGATCGTGCAGGCGGAAGGGCCGGACGGCTGCTATCGGCGAGCGTTGTTGCACAAATGACACGATTTGGCCTCACTCAGAAAGCTCTTGTTAACCATCAGGTCCCTTGCGGCCCTTACAGTGTGGCCGAATCCGGCGATTCCCACCGAAGCGGCCGGCATGGCTCGAGTCGTTAGCCAGGGAATTGCCGCAGAATCGCCGCATCGTGGAACGCAGTGGTTCGGCAGCGCATTTTTTTCCGAGATAATCCGAGATAATGGCTGGGGCTTGTTGATTGTGCCGGCGCTTTTCTTTATCCAGCGGCGCAACGGAGAGGTGGCCGAGTGGTCGAAGGCGCTCCCCTGCTAAGGGAGTAGAGGTCAAAAGCTTCTCGTGGGTTCGAATCCCATCCTCTCCGCCACTTTTGCCCAGCAACAGCGCGCCGGCTAGAAATTTCCCAGTAATAACAAACTGATAGGCAGAATCGCGGCACTTCCTGGGGCGTCGCGTCGTCGTCAAAAGCCGCGAATCCGTTCGATTCTGACTGGAGGTCAGAAAATGAACATCAAGAGCCTTCTCCTCGGCTCCGCTGCGGCCCTGATCGCAGTATCCGGTGCGCGCGCCGCCGACGCCGTCGTCGTCGCCGAGCCGGAACCCGCTGAATACGTCAAGATCTGCGACGTCTACGGCGCTGGCTACTTCTACATCCCCGGCACCGAAACCTGCCTGCGCATCGGCGGCTATGTCCGTTACGAAATCGCGGGTGGCGACATCGGCTCGCTTGACGGCGCGCGCACCGAGGACCGTTTAAACGGCAAGGAGCAGGGCACATGGTTCAAAAACGCCCGCTTCGCTCTTAAGACCTGGACCAATCAGGAAACTGAGCTCGGCACGTTGAAGACCTACACCGAAACCCGCATCAATTTCGGTAACCAGAACAATGACCATCACCACACAAATGATAACAGCGACAGCGACGACAACTATGCCTATAACAAGGGCATCTCGCTGAATTTCGCCTGGATTCAGCTCGGTGGTCTTCGTGTCGGTAAAGACGAATCGGCCTTCAATACATTCATCGGCTACGCCGGCAATGTCATCAACGATACGCTGGTTCCTTATGGTGGCTTCGACACCAACGTCGTCCAGTACTATTTCGACGCAGGCAATGGCCTCTCGGCGGTAGTTTCGCTTGAAGAAGGTTCGGGCGAGGGTACTTCGATCGACAGCTATGTTCCGTTTGTTGTCGGTGGCGTGAAGTATACGCAGGGCTGGGGCTCGATCGCTGCGGTCGCTGCTTATGATAGCACGTGGGAAGAATATTCCGGCAAGATTCGCTTGGACGTGAATGCTACCAGCCAGCTGTCCTTGTTTGCGATGGTCGGTTATGGCTCCGACACAAACATCGACCGCAGCTTCTACAAGTTGTGGGGCGGAAACTGGGCAATTTGGGGTGGTGCAACCTACAAGTTTAACGAGAAGGCCTCGTTCAATGCTCAGGTTTCGTATGATGAAGATAAGAACCTCGGCGTCGCGGCTAACATTGCTTACGACATAGTTCCTGGCTTCACGGTCACGGCCGAAGTTGACTATGTCAACGCAGGCAGCTTCCCGGCTTCCAACTGGACCAGTTCCAGCGAAAAGAGCAGCATCGGCGGCATCCTCCGCTTCCAGCGCTCTTTCTAAGGGCTGGGCTCTTAGGTGAAATCCAGCCCGGGCGCTTCAACGCTCGGGCTGTTTTGTTTTCGCGATGCGATCAAGGCAAACACAAGGATCGGGGGTAGACGGTAGCTGAACAGGTCCGCGGGACGGTTTCGTGGGATCCGCCATCTGGTGGATGAAATCACAATCGCGTGATCAAAGCTCTTGAAAGGACGTCTCCAAGCGGTTAGGGCAGACCTATCCACTCGGGGGTGTGGCTATAAATGTCAAACGAAGCGATTCAAGAGGCGCAGGCCTCTGATCATTTTTCGATGTTTTCTTCTCAATCAGCAAATATAAAATATAGTTATAACACTATAAGAGAAGTAAAATCGTTCACGGTCGGAGACCTTTTTTCAGCATATCGGGATATATTGTGGGACGACGGGCGACATAAGTACAATGTCAGCTCTTTCGTTGGCGAAATTGGCGAGATTCTCCTTGGGGAGCGTTTCAGCGCCTTTGACCAGAGTACCTTGGATAACCTTATCGGCACCTTGCGCCAGCGCGGCAACAGCAACGCAACCATCAATCGAAAGATGGCGGCTCTCAGCAAACTGCTGCGCAAGGCTTACAAGATGGGGGATATACACAGTCTGCCTGAGTTCCGCCGACAGAAAGAGCGGGCAGGGCGGATTCGCTTTCTTGAGAAGGACGAGGAGGCCCGGCTTTTCGCCGCCGTAAAGAGCCGCAGCGAAGATGCCTACCGGCTGTCTGTGTTTCTCGTCGATACCGGTTGCCGCCTCGGCGAGGCGCTCGGTCTCATCTGGAACGATATCCAGGAGCATCGCGTCAGCTTCTGGATCACCAAGTCCGGCCGCAGCCGCACCATTCCGATGACCGCCAGGGTCAAGGACGTGATCAAGCTGCCGCCCACCGAGGGTCGCCGTCCCAAGGGTCCCTTCACCAAACTCAGCCAGGCGCAGTTTCGCGCCATCTGGAACGATGCGAAGGCGGAAGTCGGCCTTGGCGCCGACGATCAGGTGGTGCCGCACATCCTACGCCACACATGCGCGTCGCGTCTTGTCCAGGGTGGCATCGACATCAGGCGCGTGCAGATGTGGCTTGGCCACCAGACACTGTCGATGACCATGCGTTACGCTCACTTGGCCACGAACGACCTCGATGGCTGTGTCGTTGTCCTGGAAACCCCCCGCGCTAAGGTGACTGACAGTGACGTGGAGCGCACTCTGCCTCCTTCGGCTGCAACAGCCCAGGAAACAAAGAGCGGGTCGGTGGAGGAGAAGCCTTCACCCAAGGCGGCTCGGAAAAGTTCAAAAGCCAGGTAGATTTGCCGTTAAGTGCAAGAGCCGGGGATCAGGATTGAACCTGGGCTTTTGTCTTGGCTATCTTGGTGTCTCGGCCTGATCAAGAAATGCCGCGATTGCGCCGGGTAGACCGCTGGTTTCGAGGAAAGGGGCGTGCCCCTGTTCCTCGACCGTGATCGTCTTCATGGCTGGGTGACGCCTGCCCATTTCCTCAAGCGTTTCGACGGACAGCAGTCTTGAGTTGGCGCCACGTATGGCGAGCAGGGGCACGGCCGCCAGTGCCTCGAACTGCGGCCATAGTGCCGGCAACGGCTGCGTGAGATCGAGGCTTGCCAGCGTCTCAACCAGCTTCGGGTCGAAATCCGGCATCAGTCCTTGGTCCGTCTGGCGATTGAGTGCCCACGCCATCCGCTCCCAATCGGCATCGACAAGAGCCGGAAAATCCCCGCCATGCACACTGCGCTGGGCGTTCACGGCCTCGACAAGGGTTTTCGGCTTTGGTGAAGGATCGAGATAGGAGCGGATATGGGCGAGCCCCCCGGTGTCGAGCACCGGGCCGATGTCGTTGAGAACGACGGCTTTCAGCACCTCTGGCCGCATCGCTGCGAGCACATGGATGATCAATCCGCCGCGTGACGTGCCAATGAACGCTGCTTCCTCGATGCCAAGTGCCGCCAGCCCCGCAAGGATGTCGCTGGCCTCGACACCGACATTGTAGTTCTTGACGTCGGGGTCGTAAGCCGATTGCCCACGCCCGCGATAGTCGAAGGCAACCACCTTGCGCGGAACCACGGCGCGCGCCGAAAGATGGAGCGCCAGTTCATGAAAATCGCGGGCGTTGCGCGTCAAGCCGGGCAGGCAAACGACAGGCCAGGGAGCGGAATTCGTTTCGCCGTAAATGCGAGCATGGAGCTTCAGCCCATCGGGCGCAGCGTAGAAGAAGTCGTAGAAACCTTCGTCGCTCGCCATCAGATTACCGTCCCTCGCTGGATTGACTCGGACAACTAACGGGTGAGGGCAGGAATCGTCAAATCAACGAGGCTCTGCCTTCTCCCCCTGTGGGGCCCGAAGGGCGGGCGAGGCCCGTGACTCGCCCAGGGCGGTGGATCGGCGCGATGGCGCCGAGACGGATGAGAGGTGCTGGAAGAAATGATGCGTCTACGACTTCGAACCTGTTGCCAAGCTGGAACACCCCTCATCCGACCGAGCTTCGCTCGGCCACCTTTTCCACAAGGGGAGAAGGGAAGGAAGCCTCAAGTCCGGCCGTTCACGAGGTCGCCGACGATGTCGTATTTGCCGGAAATACGCATCTTGTAGACTTCGTAGTTCTCCATGACGCGCTGCACGTAACTTCTTGTTTCCGTGTAGGGAATCCGCTCGATCCAGTCAACGACTGCATCCACGTCCTTGCCGCGCGGGTCGCCGTATTTCGTCAACCATTGCGCAGCCCGGTTGGGGCCTGCATTATAGCCGGCAAAGGTCAGCACATAGGAGCCGTTGAAGCGGTCGAGCTGCTCGCCGAGGAAGGCGGCACCCAACGTCGCATTGTAGCCGGGATCGCTCGTCAGCCGTGTCTGTGAAAACTGCAATCCGGCCTTTTTCGCCAATTGCTTGGCGGTTCCCGGCATAAGCTGCAACAGCCCGCGCG
The DNA here is from genome assembly GCF_020616515.1 of Mesorhizobium sp. PAMC28654. Lineage (GTDB taxonomy): Bacteria > Pseudomonadota > Alphaproteobacteria > Rhizobiales > Rhizobiaceae > Mesorhizobium. Next base: position 1,927,988 of record NZ_CP085135.1, on the reverse strand, counting down.
CACCGGCGCTTGAGACTGCGCCCACATTGAATTCGCTTTCCTGGCGAGCGATCGCGTAGGCCAGTGCCTTGCCTGAACCGGAAATATCGGCCGAATCGGGAATGACTCCCAGCGGATGCGAAAGCGCGCCGACGTCGATGCCGCGAGCCCCAGCGATCTTGCCGACTTTCAGCGCCATGAAATGATTGCCCTGCTTTTCCGCCAGGACAGCAAGCAGCGCCAGTTCACCAGGGCTGGTCAACTGGCCGGCAAGGTCGCGGTAAAGTGTTTCGGCATAGCGGTCATAGCCCGCCTCCTGCAGCCGCTTGATGGCGCTGACCGCCTCGCGGTTGGCGAAATTCCCCCGATCGGCCGCACTTGGCTGCGGATAGACGATGTTGAGGGCCCGCCGGCCAACACGCTCGGCGGCGAGCTGGCCATAGAATGTCGTGCCGTAGGTGGCCGCGCGGCCGAAATAATCAGCGGCATTGCCGGGGCCGCCAACTTCGGCGGCACGGCCGAGCCAATAGTAGGCGCGCGACAGCGACATCGGCCCCTGGGCCAGATCGGCGACGCGGGCAAAATGCGTTGCGGCAAGCTTGGCGTCATTCAGGCCGCGAAGCGCGTACCAGCCGGCATGGAATTCGGCGTCCACGGCATTGCTGGCACTTTCCGCGGCATGGGCCGCGACGATCCTGTAGGCGGTCTTCATGTCGCCCTGGTCGACCAGTTCGCGCGACAGCACGCGACGCTCGACCCACCAGGCGTTAGGGTCGACAAGGGCATCCCGGTCGGTCGGCGCCTTCATCACCATCGCCGCCGCATCGGCAAACTTCTCTTGCTTGCGCAGATACTCCGCCTGCGCGAAGAAATAGCCGGCCGAACGTTGCGCCATCGGCACCGCATTCAGCAATCTGGGCGCGTTCTTGTCGCCTCTGTCCGCTGCCGCCCAGGCGTTGGCAAGCTGCTCGGCGCCCGCAAGTGCCGCGACCCGTTGCGCGGAACCTGGCCGATCGGCATAGAACATGCGCTCCATGCGGAAGCGATGATCGGCAGCCGGAATGAGCGTTCCGAATTCGCGAATGAGCGCGGCCTCGTCGTTGGCCTCCAGCATCGCCGTGCGCCAGAAAGGCGACAATACCGAGCGCGCCGCCTTGGTATTGCCAACCGACACATAGGCACGGGCAAGAACCATCACGCCTTCGAATGTCTGCGGCTGGCTGCCGTTGAACGCCTGAAGCACGGCCTGTGAAGCGGGGTTCTCGCGATAGAGCGCGCGTTCGCTGTTCTTGCGCAGGGCGATCGTGCCCGGCCAGTCCGGCAGCATCTGTGCCGCCGCGGCAATGTCGCTGCTCGGCACCTTGTCGCCACCATAGAGCGCAATCGCCCAGGCGAGGATGTGATGATCGAGCGAATTGGCAGACAAACCGTCGCGTATCGCGCGGGCTCCGGGAATGTCGTTTGCCGCCAGGGCGTCGAGGCCGCTCTTCAACGCGGCCACACTCTGCGACGGCGAGGGGCCTTTGTCCGGCAGGACTGTATCCTGCAAGGCCGGCATCGGGATGGCCGATGTCACCTGCCCATCAACGCTGCCGCCCAACGCCAAGCCAGGCGTCAGCGCGACAAGAGCGCCAATCAACGCAAATGAATAGGGCCGACCGATCGGCATTGTCCGTCCTTATAAATCGTCAGCAGGCACATGAATCTAAGAGCCTAGATGTAGGTCATGAAGAGCCCGTAAACAAAAGGTTATCGAGGCCGTTCGAATTGCGCTTGCTGGCACCATGGCAATGCTTGCCGCGCAACAGTGTCAAGACTATGGTGCGCCGCTTCGCTTTCGGCTAGAAGGCGCTCGACAAAACACCGATGCACGTCGCCCAAAAGTGAGTACCGGTTTTGGGACAACGACATGCACAAACAAAGAAGTCCCAAGGAGTTGGACGATATGCTGAGAGGCTCGCTTACCGCGCTCGTGACACCGTTCGAAAAGAGCGGCCGTTTCGACGAGAAAGCCTTTCGCGCGTTCGTCGCCTGGCAGCTTGACGAAGGCACGAAGGGGCTGGTTCCCGTCGGCACCACCGGCGAGTCGCCGACGCTTTCGCATGACGAGCACCGCCACGTGGTCAAGGTGTGCATAGAGGTGGCCAAGGGCCGCGCCCCGGTCGTTGCCGGTGCTGGCTCCAACAACACCGAAGAGGCGATTGGCCTGGTGCAATATGCCGAGAAGGCGGGCGCCGACGCCGCGCTGGTGGTCACCCCCTATTACAACAGGCCGACGCAACGCGGCCTCTACGCGCATTTCGCGGCGGTCGCCAAGGCGACCAGCCTGCCGATCATCATCTACAACATCCCGCCGCGCTCGGTCATCGACATGATGCCGGAGACGATGGGCCAACTGGTGCACGACTTCAAGAACATCATCGGCGTCAAGGATGCCACCGGCAAGGTCGAGCGGGTTTCAGAGCAGCGCGCCACCTGCGGCAAGGGCTTCATCCAGCTTTCCGGCGAAGATGCCTCGGCGCTCGGCTTCAATGCGCATGGCGGTGTCGGCTGCATCTCGGTGACATCGAACGTCGCGCCGCGGCTGTGCGCCGAATTCCAGGAGGCGACGCTCTCCGGCGACAGCGCCAAGGCACTGGAATTGCAGGATCGTTTGTTGCCGCTGCACAAGGCCATCTTCATCGAGCCCGGCGTCTCCGGCGCGAAATATGCGCTGTCGAGGCTCGGCAAGGTCGAGAATGTGCTTCGCTCGCCGCTGATGACGGTCGAACAGTCGACCGCCGACAAGATCGATGCGGCGATGAAGCACGCCGGCTTGATAAATTAGGGATGAGGCGCCACCTCTCCGCATCATGAACCAAGTCAGAAAAGCCGATCCCAACAACAAGACCGTTGCTGAGAACCGCAAGGCGCGGTTTTCCTATGAGGTGCTCGACACGATCGAGGCCGGCCTGGTGCTGACCGGCACCGAGGTGAAGTCGTTGCGCCAGGGGCAGGCCAACATCCAGGACTCCTACGCCTCGGTCGAGGGCGGCGAGATCTGGCTGATCAATTCCTATCTGCCGGAATATCTGCAGGCCAACCGCTTCAACCACGAGCCGCGTCGTCGCCGCAAGCTCCTGCTCAACAAGCGCGAGATGGCCAAGCTGTCGCAGAGCGTCGACCGCGAAGGCATGACGATGGTGCCGTTGAAGATTTACTTCAACGACCAGGGCAGGGCCAAGCTGTTGCTAGCCGTCGGGCGCGGCAAGAAGCTGCACGACAAGCGCGAGAGCGAAAAGCAGCGTGACTGGTCGCGCGAGAAGGGCCGGCTGCTGAAGGACCGAGGCTAGGCAGTGCTGTTCGCTAGAAGACCAGCCCATGCGCTATTGCCTGTTTCAGTCCATTCCTCGAGAGATGCCGGTGTTTCGGCGGCATCGCCCTATCGCTGGCTCCCTGGCAGGGTTCGAATCTAACTCTGCAGAAATGCCTTTATCTTACTGAAAACGCTAACGAACATTTCTTCGGTCAGCACGCCGGTATTGGTGTTGTAGCGCGAGCAGTGGTAGCTGGAAAAAAGCGTAATGCTGCCGGCTTCCAGGTGCCCGCCATGCTTGAACGGATAGGCGGCGACACGCTGGCCAAGTGCTCGCACGGTCGATTGATGGGCGATCGAGCCCAGTGCCAGCACGGCGCGCAGATTGGGGAATCGCGAGATCGTCGGCACCAGAAAGGTCCGGCATGTGGAGATCTCCGCGCCGACCGGCTTGTTCTCGGGTGGCACGCAGCGCACCGCATTGGTGATCGCGGTGCCGGCAAGCTGCAGCCCGTCATCCGGTCGCGCCTTGAATTCGCCGCGTGCAAAACCGTGTGCGATCAGCGTTTTATAGAGCAGATCGCCGGCATAGTCGCCGGTGAAGGGACGCCCGGTGCGGTTCGCCCCGCGTACGCCAGGCGCCAGCCCGATGATGAGCAACCGAACGGAATCCTCGCCCTCGGGGGGCAGGAAGGTCGGCACTGGACCGTTGAACCAGGACGGCTCACGCTCCCGCCACTCGGCAATGAAGTCGTGGAGGCGCGGGCAGAGCGGACAGTTGCGATCGGGCTCGGGCGAACCTGACAGGGGAACTAGCAAAGCCGGCACCCTCAGTAGTCGTCCTCTTCGACTTCCGCCGGTTCAGGCCGGCGCACGGGGCGCTCGGACGGATCGCGGCCGACTTCGTTCTTCAGCGTCACAAGGTCAATGAAATGATCGGCCTGCCGACGCAAATCGTCCGAGATCATCGGTGGCTGCGAGGCCATGGTGGATACGATCGAGACCTTGCGTCCACGCCGCTGCAGTGCTTCGACCAGCGTGCGGAAGTCGCCATCGCCGGAGAATATGACATAGTGGTCGACGACATCGGCAAGCTCCAGCGCATCGACGGTGAGTTCGATGTCCATGTTGCCCTTGATTTTCCTGCGGCCGGTCGAGTCGGTGAATTCCTTGGCCGGCTTGGTGACGACCTTGAAGCCGTTGTAATCGAGCCAGTCGATGAGTGGACGGATCGAGGAGTATTCCTGGTCTTCGACCAGCGCCGTGTAATAGTACGCGCGCAACATATATCCCCGCTTCTGGAAGCTCGACAAAAGCTTGCGATAGTCGATGTCGAAGCCCAGTGCGCGTGATGTGGCGTAGAGATTGGCGCCGTCGATGAAAAGGGCGATTTTTTCACGAGGATCGAACATGGAAAATATCCCTTTTTCAGAAATAAGCTGACTTCTTTAAAAACGCCGCGACTACCAACCGGGTTTCGTAAAAAATTGCCCAGCCGTCTATCGTTTCGAAATAACGCCACTTCGGTGGCATTCCAAGGGCGTGTGGCCCATTGCAAGTAATTGTGATCTGCGCGAGATCGGACGTGCGGAGCACTCGCCTGCGGGGCAGCGGCGGTGGCGTTGCCATGATGCTTGTATTTTCGTGGCGTTCAGGTTAAGGACCGCGCCTGTTTTCCATCAAATCCATCGCATGAAAGGGGCAGCCCATGGCCCGCGTAACCGTTGAAGACTGCATCGACAAGGTCGATAACCGCTTCGAACTGGTGCTTTTGGCAGGTCACCGTGCCCGTCAGATCAGCCAGGGCGCGCCGATCACCGTTCCTCGCGACAATGACAAGAACCCAGTTGTGGCGCTGCGCGAGATCGCTGACGAGACGTTGTCGCCCGACGACCTCAAGGAAGACCTGATCCACTCGTTGCAGAAGCATGTCGAAGTCGACGAGCCAGAAGCCGACGGTGAGGCGATCGCCGACCAGACCGGTGGCGCTGTCGTGGCGACCGACGCCGATGACGCCGAGGAGAATGTCACCTTCGACCGCATGACCGAAGAAGACCTGCTGGCCGGCATCGAAGGTCTCGTGCCGCCGGAAAAAAGCGACGACTATTGATCTTCGCAATGGCTGCCGACACTTTCGCGTCGGCGGTTTCGTGGCTATCTATGACAGGCGTCGCATACCCGTGCGGCGCATGATTCATTTCACCGCCGCGAGAGTACGCCCATGATGCGTCAGTATGAGCTTGTCGAGCGCGTCCAGCGCTACAAGCCCGACGTCAACGAGGCGCTGCTCAACAAGGCCTATGTCTACGCCATGCAGAAGCATGGCCACCAGAAGCGCGCGTCGGGCGATCCCTATTTCTCGCATCCGCTCGAAGTCGCCGCCATCCTCACCGAAATGCATATGGACGAGGCGACGATCGCGGTTGCCTTGCTGCACGACACGATCGAGGACACGACCGCGACGCGGGCCGAGATCGACGAATTGTTCGGCCCGGAAATGGGCAAGCTGGTCGAGGGCCTGACCAAGCTCAAGAAGCTCGACCTGGTCTCCAAGAAGGCCGAGCAGGCGGAAAACCTGCGCAAGCTTTTGCTGGCGATTTCGGAAGACGTCCGTGTCCTTCTGGTCAAGCTCGCCGACCGCCTGCACAACATGCGTACCCTCGACCATATGCCCGAGGCCAAGCGCCTGCGCATCGCCGAGGAGACGATGGATATCTATGCGCCGCTCGCCGGGCGCATGGGCATGCAAGGCATGCGCGAGGAGTTGGAGGAGATCGCCTTCCGCTTCATCAATCCGGAAGCCTATCGCGCCGTCACCGCGCGGCTTGCCGAAATCTTCGATCGCAACAAGGATGTGCTGTCCGAGATCGAGAAGGCGCTGTCCGCGCTGTTCGAAAAACATGCGATCAAGGCTGGCGTGAAGAGCCGTCAGAAGAAGCCGTGGTCGGTGTTTCGCAAGATGGAGGCCAAGGCGCTGTCCTTCGAGCAACTGTCCGACATCTTCGGCTTCCGTGTCGTCGTGGATACGGTCGAGGACTGCTACCGCGCGCTTGGCGCCATCCATACGACATGGTCGATGGTGCCCGGTCGCTTCAAGGATTACATCTCGACGCCGAAGCAGAACGACTACCGTTCGATCCACACCACCATCGTCGGGCCGTCGCGCCAGCGCGTCGAGCTGCAGATCCGAACCCGTGAGATGAACAAGATCGCCGAATACGGCGTTGCGGCGCATTCGATCTACAAGGACGGCGGCGGCAAGGTGAATGGCGCCGCAAATGCGATCTCGAAGGAAACCAATGCCTATGCCTGGCTGCGGCGCACCATCGAGCAGCTTGCCGAAGGCGACAATCCGGAGGATTTTCTCGAGAACACCAAGCTGGAACTGTTCCAAGACCAGGTGTTCTGTTTCACGCCCAAGGGCATGCTGATTGCCTTGCCGCGTGGCGCCACGCCCATCGACTTCGCCTATGCCGTTCACACGGATGTCGGCGACACCTGCGTTGGAGCCAAGGTCAACGGCCGCATCATGCCGTTGATGACGGAACTGAAGAACGGCGACGAGGTCGAGATCATCCGTTCCAAGGCGCAAGTGCCGCCGGCCGCGTGGGAATCGGTCGTGGTCACCGGCAAGGCACGCTCGGCGATCCGCCGGGCCACCAAGAATGCCATCCGCAAGCAATATTCAGGCCTCGGCATACGCATCCTCGAGCGCGCCTTCGAGCGGGCTGGCAAGACCTTTACCAAGGAGAGCCTGAAGCAGGTGCTGCACCGGCTGGCGCGCAAGGACATAGAGGACGTGCTGGCCTCGGTCGGCCGTGGCGAGCTCGCCTCCACCGATGTCATGAAGGCTGTATTCCCCGACTACAAGGACGAGCGCGTGACCACGGCTGCACCCAAGCAGCGCGAGGAAGGCTGGTCGAAGATCCGCAATGCCGCCGGCATGCTGTTTCAGATTCCGGGTCGCGCCGCGCGCAAGGACAAGGACCAGCCCCGCGACGGCGCCGTGCCGATCCGTGGCGTGCGCGGCGACCTGCCGGTGCGCTTCGCGCCGGAAGGGGCGGTACCCGGCGACCGCATTGTCGGCATTGTCCAGCCGGGAACCGGCATCACCATCTACCCGATCCAGTCACCGGCCCTGCAGGCCTTTGACGACCAGCCCGAGCGCTGGATCGATGTGCGCTGGGACATTGACGAGCGGACCAAGGAGCGGTTTCCGGCGCGTGTCTCGGTCACCGCCATCAATGCGCCGGGGTCGCTCGCTGATATCGCTCAGGTCGTTGCATCGAACGACGCCAACATCCATACGCTGTCGATGGTGCGTACCGCGCCCGATTTCACAGAGATGCTGATTGATCTCGAAGTCTGGGATCTGAAGCACCTGAATCGGCTGCTGTCGCAGCTCAAGGACAATTCAAGCGTCAGCGATGCGCGACGCGTCAACGGGTGAGGGAAGCATGAAAACCGATGAGGTGCTGGACATTTTCCGCGAGGCCGGTGCGGTTCTCGAGGGGCATTTCATCCTCACGTCAGGTCTGAGAAGCCCCGTCTTCCTGCAGAAGGCCCGGGTCTTCATGCATGCCGACAAGACGGAGAGGCTGTGCAAGGCGCTGGCCGAAAAGATCCGTGCGGCAGTGCCCGGCAAGATCGACTATGTGGTCGGACCGGCGATCGGTGGGTTGATCCCGGCATACGAGACTTCGCGCCATCTCGGCGTGCCCGCGATCTGGGTCGAGCGGGAAGATGGCGAGTTCCGCCTGCGCCGCTTCGAGATCGCGAAGGGCGCGCGCATTGTCATCGTCGAGGACATAGTCACCACCGGCCTGTCGATCCGCGAGACCATCGACTGCCTGCGCGAACTTGGTGCCGAGGTCGTGGCTGCCGCATGCATCATCGATCGCTCGGCCGGCAAGACCCATGTCGGCGTGCCGCTGATCGCGCTCGCCGAGTACGAAGTGCCGGCCTATCCCGCGGACCGGCTGCCGCCTGAACTCGCCGCCATCCCGGCGATCAAGCCTGGCAGCCGCAACATCTGATGGAGGCGTGGACGTGATCGCCGGCATCGACCATTTCGTGCTGACGGTCCGCTCTGTCGAGGCCACCTGCGACTTTTACCAACGGGTACTCGGCTTCGAGCGCGTCGACGCGCCGGGGTGGCCGACGGCTCTGGCTTTCGCCAATCAGAAGATCAATGTGCACGAACTCGGACATACCTTCGAGCCCAAGGCGAACGCGCCGACACCGGGCTCGGGGGACTTCTGCCTGGTGACTGACCGGCCGCTCAGCGAGGTCCAGGACAGGCTGACGAACAACGGTGTCGTGGTCGAGGTCGGGCCGGTCGAGCGCATCGGTGCGCGAGGGCAGATGATGTCAGTCTATTTTCGTGATCCAGACGGCAACCTTGTCGAGGTCAGCCGGTACCGGACGTAGTATCCTGTGCCTTTGCCTGCGACAACAAACCGAAGCGATCTCAAATTCGCCGCGATCGTCCGATCTTGGATAGGCGAACCTTACAAAAAATTATTGCTACGTGCGTGCCGCGCGGGCGGCGTTTAGTTGTTGTTGGGGTTGGGTATGGCTATATCCAATGGTGCGGTAGCCCTTGGTTGGCCGTGGAGCGCAAGATCGGGGTCCGGTTGAAAAAATGACCGGCGCGCGCAGTAAACTGCCGGGAACAGGAACAGATTGCTTTTTCGACGCCGCAAACCTGATGGCCTTCTCGATCGGATCCGCACCTATCTGTGGCCGCGTCGCTCGTTCTCGCGCTCACTCCAGTATTTTTCGAAACGCATTCTGAGGCTGAAGGCCACTCCGCACGCTGTGGCGGCCGGGGTCGCCGCGGGCGTATTCGCCTCGTTCTTCCCTGTGGGTTTTCACTTCGCTATTGCTGCCGTGCTGTGCTGGCTAGTCGCTGGAAACCTGGTGGCGGCAGCACTCGGCGCGGTTTTTTTCGGCAATCCGCTGACGTTTCCGCTGTTGTGGGGAGCCTCCTGGGAAACCGGTAAGCTCCTACTGCACGATCGTCTTCCGCGTCACGGCCCGCCCGCGCATCTCGGAGAGATGATGCATAACCTTTCTTTTTCGCAGTTGTGGGGCCCTGTTCTGAAGCCAATGCTGATCGGCGCGGTGCCACTTGGGCTGGTCTTTGGCCTTTTGTTCTATGGCGTGACGCGTTGGGGGATGACCGCATTCCGCGAACAGAGGCGCAAGCGGATGGCCGAAAAGGCCGGACGGGACACCGACCCGTCTCATCCGGCCGGAAGTGTCGGTTCCATCGCGCGATGATAATCGGCATCGGCAGCGACCTGATCGATATCAGACGCATCGAAAAGTCGCTGGAGCGCCACGGCCAGCGCTTTATCCAGCGCATCTATACGGAGGTCGAGCAAGCCCGTTCCGAAGGGCGCAGGGCTCGGGCCGCATCATATGCCAAGCGCTTCGCGGCCAAGGAGGCTTGCGCCAAGGCGTTGGGCACGGGGCTCGCGCAAGGCGTGTTCTGGCGAGACATGGGCGTCGTCAATCTGCCGGGGGGCAAGCCGACCATGGCGTTGACCGGTGGCGCGATGGCGCGGCTTGAGAAGATGCTGCCGAAGGGGCACGGCGCCGCGATCCACCTCACCATCACGGATGATTTCCCGCTCGCTCAAGCCTTTGTGATCATTGAAGCCCTGCCGGTCGAAGAAGCGCCACATTGATTGCATCTGACGACCGGCATTGACGTTGCCCAGCGCGCGCCGAGACTCTATACCATCCAACGCACAATCGAGGACGACATGAGCGTGGCTGAAAAATCAGAGAAGAAATCCGGCGGACTTGGCGAGACAGTCAGCGTCATCATCCAGGCCCTGCTGCTTGCGCTGGTCATTCGCACGCTTCTGTTCCAACCGTTTTCCATCCCGTCCGGGTCGATGCGGCCAACGCTTCTGGAAGGTGACTACCTGTTTGTCACCAAATGGTCCTATGGCTATTCGCGCTATTCGCTGCCGTTTGGGCCCGATATTTTTTCGGGCCGTATCTGGGGCTCCGAACCGACGCGTGGCGACGTGGTGGTGTTCAAGTTCCCGCCTGATCCGTCCGTCGACTACATCAAGCGCGTTGTCGGTTTGCCCGGTGACAAGATCCAGATGAAGGACGGTCAGCTATTCATCAATGGCGTCGGCGTGCCTCGGGTCAAAACCGGCCAGATCGACAATCCGGATATCACCGAGACGAACCGTCCGGTCGATGTCTATCATGAGACCCTGCCCAACGGCGTCAGCTACGACACGCTCGATCTGACGCCGAACTCGATCGGCGACAACACCCGCGAATTCGATGTGCCGCCCGGCCACTATTTCATGATGGGCGACAACCGCGACAATTCCAGCGACAGCCGCTTCAGTGTCGGCTTCGTTCCCGCGGAAAATCTGGTCGGCCGCGCCAACCTTATTTTCTTCTCGATTGCCGGCAAGGCGAGCCCGCTCGAAATCTGGAAATGGCCGACGCTGATGCGTGCTTCGCGCCTGTTCCATTTTGTAAACTAGGTGATGGCTACGAAGCGGTTGTCGGCGGACGCGCTTGCCGATGAGCTCAAGAGGCGCATCGGTCATACATTTGCCGATAGCCAGCGACTGCAGCGCGCGCTGACACATGCGAGCGCCCGCAGCAGCCATGCCGGGGTTGATTACGAACGTTTTGAGTTCCTCGGCGATCGCGTTCTCGGTCTTGTTGTCGCGGACATGCTGCTGGCGGCGTTTCCGGACGCGGCCGAGGGCGAACTGTCGGTTCGGCTCAATGCCTTGGTCAATGCCGAAGCCCTGGCGGAAATCGCCGAGGATATCGGCCTGCCCGAACTCATCCGTGCCGGCTCCGATGTGCGTGGTCTTGATGGGCGCAAACGCGTCAATCTGCGCGCTGATGCGCTGGAATCACTGATCGCCGTGCTTTATCTCGACGGTGGTCTGGAGGCGGCCCGGGCCTTCATCCACAAATACTGGCAGTCGCGCTCGCAAGCCACCGGCGCTGCCCGCCGCGATGCCAAGACCGAGTTGCAGGAATGGGCCCATCAGGCGGCAACCGCCGTGCCGGCCTACAAGATCGAAAGCCGCGAGGGACCCGACCACGATCCGCTCTTCACCGTCAGCGTCAAGGTCGGCGCTTTCCAGATGGCGACTGGCAGCGGGCGTTCCAAGCGCGAGGCCGAACAAGCCGCTGCCGCGGCACTGCTTGTGCGCGAAGGCGTCTGGCTTAATCAAGGAAGCGCTGCATGACCGCAACCGAAGACGCTGCTCCGGTACCGGAAGCCGCCGCCACTCACTCCGGCTTTGTCGCCCTGATCGGTGCGCCCAATGCGGGGAAATCGACGCTCGTGAACCAGTTGGTCGGGGCCAAGGTGTCGATCGTCACCCACAAGGTGCAGACGACGCGAGCCATCGTGCGCGGCATTGCCACGCATGAGAATGCGCAGATTGTGTTCGTCGACACGCCTGGCATCTTCAAGCCGAAGCGCCGGCTGGACACGGCGATGGTGACCACCGCCTGGGGCGGCGCCAAGGATGCCGATATCGTGCTTTTGCTGATCGATGCCGAGCGTGGCATCCGAGGCGACGCCGACGCGATCCTGGAGCGACTGAAGGATGTGCGCCAGACAATGGTGCTGATCCTCAACAAGGTTGACCGGGTCAAGCACGAGGCGCTGCTGGCCTTGTCGGCGGTAGCCAATGAAAGAGTACCTTTCAAGCGCACCTTCATGGTCTCGGCTCTGACCGGCTCCGGCTGCAAGGATGTTCTCGACTATCTGGCCGAAACGCTGCCGGCCGGTCCCTGGTATTATCCAGAGGATCAGATTTCCGACCTGCCGATGCGCCAGCTCGCCGCCGAGATCACACGCGAGAAACTCTATCTCAGACTGCATCAGGAATTGCCTTACTCCTCCCATATCGAAACCGAGAAATGGGAAGAGAAGAAGGATGGCTCGGTGCGTATCGACCAGGTCATCTATGTCGAGCGCGACAGTCAGAAGAAGATCGTCCTTGGCCACAAGGGCGAAACGATCCGCGCCATAGGCCAGGCCGCGCGCATGGAGATCGCCGGCATCCTCGAACAGAAGGTGCATCTGTTCCTGTTCGTCAAAGTGCGCGAGAACTGGGGTGACGACCCCGAGCGCTACCGCGAGATGGGCCTCGAATTCCCGCACTGAACCGGGCTCGGGAATGTGATCTGGCGACGCCTCAGTTGGCGCGTGTCCAGCTCACGTTCTTGCAGACAAGGCCGCCAACGATGCAGCCACGTGTCACGAGGCTGGCTTTCCTGACCTTGACCTGGATCGAATAGGTCAGGTTGCGTTTCGGATCGAAGGCCTTGCCAGCCAATGTGTCGGCGGACTTCGGCTTGACTGACATCACCAGCTTGTCGCCGACATTTTCGCCGCCGCTGGTGTCCTTGATCCATAGATTTGTTGCGCAGATATCGGACCCACAGGGCGCGATACGCACTTTTGCATTGCCATCGCCGCGCATCCAGATGCCACTGGCGTCGGGCTGTGACGCAGCCACCGCTGCACCAGCCAGCCAGACAACGCTCAACCCCAGCACGATCTTCCTTGCTTTCATGCCAACCTCGTCGCCACGCCTGGAAAATACGCGGACAATCCGATTGGAGTTTCAGCAAAAGATCTGTTTTTTGGTGGTTCTGTTGATCACAATGGGCTGACGCGTGCCTGCATCGCGAAACTGTATCGCCGCGCCGGCCGTTCCTGCAGTGGATCTGCAAAAGGCCTGCACAGGAGAGGCACTTGTTGAGAATTTACGCAATAGCCTATCTGGCCACGGCGCTCGTGTTCCTCGGCATCGATTCGATCTGGCTGACATTGACGGCAAGCCGGCTTTACAGGCCGCTGCTTGGCGACATGCTCGTTGATGGTTTCAACCTGGCGCCAGCCATGCTCTTTTATGCGATCTATGTTGGCGGTATCGTTTATTTCGGCATTCGGCCGGCCTTTGCAACGGGAAGCGCGACGACAGCCGCGCTGAACGGCGCCGTGTTCGGCTTTATTGCCTATGCCACATACGACCTCACCAATCAGGCGACCTTGAAGAACTGGCCGGTGGAGATAACCATTGCTGATCTCTGTTGGGGAACCATACTGTCAGCCACCGCGGCGACGTTGGGGTTCCTCATCGCCCGGTATCTTACTCGGACCGCCTAGCGTTCAGCGGTTGTCGCTTTCACCGATCAGGCCTGCGACCAGCAGTCCGACAAAGGCGGTCAATGTTCCCACGCTTGTCGCATTGAGCCTGACGAAAGCGGCATATTCCTGCGGCGTATAGAGATGCACCGGTGCTCCATAGTGTCCATGCAGGAACGTGAAAACCAGGAAAGCGGCGCCCGCGATCGTGAACCCGATCAGGCGTTCGCTGGGTCTGAAAACGACGAAGCCGATCAGCACGCAAGGGATCAGGAACATTTCCACGCCCGAGGCGACGCCAAACACCTTGGCGCTCAGCATTGTATTGGCGATACCGGCCAGCGGCAGCAGCGCGCGACCGCCGGTTGCGTTCAGCCGGGCCACTGCAGGCACGGCCGCGAAGAACGGCGTCGACAGGAACAACCAGAACGACGGCGTGATGTCCGACCCCACGATCCAGTAGAGATAGAGCGGATAGAAGGGCTGGTTGGAAACGACCACCAGCGCAATCAGATTGGCGGTCGCAACCAGTGGGTCGTCATGCGCGGCATAGGCACGAAGCGATTGCCAAAGCGACGAAAGGCTCAAGTCTGGCTACCCTTGGCCGGACGCAGGCGATAGTGAGACTGACGCCCCACTCTTCTCCGCCTGCATGGCCGAACAGCCCCGCCGTTGCCAGGAACAGCCGCCAGCGTCGGCGCCATAGCGTTGCGTTGGCGCCGTAGACGTCGCTCAGGATACGATCGATCCGCGGCCGGTTGGCGTCGAAATTGGCCAGCCAGTCCTCGGCGGTGCGCTGATAATGCTTGCCGCTCCAGCGCCATTCCTGCTCGACTTCGAAGATTTCGGGAAAACGCCGGATCAGGCCATGGCTAGGCATGACGCCGCCGGTGAAGAAGTGATTGGCGATCCAGTCGCTCTTGTCGGCGTGGTCGAAGCGGTAGCAGCCGTTCCGGTGTGTGAAGACGTGCAGGAACAGCTTGCCGTCATCCGCGATCCAGCCCTTGACCCGCTCCAGCAGCGTTTTCCAGTTCGACATATGCTCGAACATCTCGACCGACACCACGCGGTCGAAGAGGTCTTCTGGCGAAAACTCGTTCATGTCGGCGGTGATGACGCGGACATTGTCGAGGTTGCGTGCCTTCGCCTGCTCTTCAATATAGCGGCGTTGCGGCGCGGAATTCGAAACGGCGACGATCCGGGCGGCCGGAAAGCGTTGCGCCATGAACAGCGTCAGCGAGCCCCAGCCGCAACCAAGTTCCAGGATGCGCTGCCCATCGATGATATCGGCGTGGGCAATGGTTTCCTCCAGCGCATGGACTTCCGCCAGCGCCAGTGTTTCGGCGCCGTTGCCATAGAGACAACTGGAATACTTCCGGCGTGGTCCAAGTGTCAGGCCGAAGAAGGCCGGCGGCAGTTCGTAATGCTGCTCGTTGGCGGCCTCGACATGAGTGGCGATCGGGTGCTGCGCCATGGCACGGGCGAAATCGCCGTCAGTGGACATTGAGCCGGCTGACAGGCGGCGTCGGGTTCGTCCGACAAGGAACTGGATGCCGTACCGGGTCAACGGGTCCGGCAATGGCGTGCGCTCGACGGTGTTGATGGCGGAGGCGATCAGGTTCATGCGGGCCCACTCTTCGGCGTCTGGAGGGAGGATGTCGGCATGGGTGGCCCCGGCCAGAACGCGTTGACGCGGGCCTGATAGGCGCGAAAGCTGGCGCCGCGCGATCGCAGCATGTGCGCTTCCAGTGGCGGGATGCCGGAGACGTGGACAAGCAGCCAGTACATGAAGGCCGGGCCGCAGAGCGCGATCCATCCCCATGGATAGGCGCCGCTCAGGTCTATGGCGATGACCGCATAGGCAAGCCAGCCCAGCCATTCAAAGAAGTAATTCGGGTGACGTGAAAAGGCCCAGAGGCCAACGCCGCAGACGCGACCTTTGTTGGCGGGGTCGGCGCGGAACCGGGTCAGTTGTCTGTCAGCCACCGCTTCGCCGCTGATGGCGACGGCAAGGATGAGGACGCCCAACCAGTCGCTTATACGAAGGGCAGGCGCGGGGTTATGCGCGGCGGCGGCGATGGCGACAACCAGCAACAGTGCGCAAGCTGCCTGGATCTGCAGGAACCAGAACAGGCGGCTGCGAAAATGGTCGCCCCACTCCTCGCGAAGCGCTGCATAGCGCGGATCATCGCCACCTTTCCTCGTACGCGCGACGATATGCAGACCGAGTCGCAGCGACCAGAGCGCGACCAGCCCGGCGACGGCAAGTTGTCGGAGTGTCGGATGCTGCCACTCGCCAACAGGAAAGAGCGACGCCACAACGCCGGCGCCGCCGACCGCTAATGACCATATCGCATCCACCCATCCGGATTGTCCCAGGCGAATCGCGACCGCCCATGCGCCCGTCATAATGAGCGAGAGGGAGATGGCGATTGCGATGATCGAGGCGGCGAGTGTCACGGAATGGTGTCTTGATCGGTCAGGACGCGTTGTTCTCAGACCAATAACGCGACAATGCCCCGGCGAGTTTCGCTCCGACGGTAAAAGCCTTCGCCAATGAATGGATGGATCCAATTCCCGCGAGCCGTCACGTCAGCGGTAGCCTGATACGGCCATGCATAGTGGTGCCGCCGCATGTGGCATCCCGCGCGTATCTTCTTTGAGGCGCTCATTCCAGAAATGGGGCAGAATCGTGAGGAGAAATTCCTGATTTAGCCAAAAATCGGAATTTAGTTCTTATGATTGCCGGATACCCGGATAAATTCGTAGTTAAAGATTTAGTTAGCCGAATAATTGTAAGAGTATTATGTAATAAATACTGCGATGTGCCATTTGTGCCATTTGCATATTGTGACGTGATATTTGTACAACACAACACTAATCTGTATATTATAAGGTTATTATTTCCATATTTGTCATTGAAGGCTGAAGGTCGATGAGTATGTTCGCCGCCGAAAGAGGGGCGCGGTGCGAGCCTTTTTCGACGTGGGGTAAGGCGGGGAATGCTGCTGTCAGCCACAAATTCCGAAGCCAAATTGTAACTATGACTGGAGAGGTCAGAAAATGAACATCAAGAGCCTTCTTCTCGGCTCCGCTGCGGCAATGATCGCAGTCTCTGGCGCTCGCGCGGCTGATGCTGTCGTCGTTGCCGAGCCAGAACCAGCCCAGTACGTCAAGATCTGCGACGTTTATGGCGCCGGCTACTTCTATATTCCTGGCACCGAGACCTGCCTGCGCGTTGGCGGCTATATCCGTTTTGATCTCGGCGGCGGCGACGTCGGTTCGTTGGACGGCGCACGCACCAGGGACGTGCTGACTGGCGAAGAGCAGGGCACATGGATGAACAACACCCGCTTCGCGCTGAGGACCTGGACTGGCCAGGAAACCGAACTCGGTACCTTGAAGACCTTTACCGAGACCCGCTTCAACTACGGCAACCAGAACCGCAACTTCCACAAGAGCGCCGCGGGCGAGGGCGATAGCCCTCAGAACTATGCCTACAACAAGCCCGTCGACCTGCATTTCGCATGGATTCAGCTTGGTGGCCTGCGCATCGGTAGGGACGAAACGGTCTATGATTCGTTCATCGGCTACGCCGGCAATGTGATCCAGACACCATTATCAAGTACGGTGAAAAGGACACCAACCTGATCAGCTACTACTTCGATGGAGGCAGCGGCTTCACGGCGGTGGTCTCGCTGGAAACGGGCGCTGGTGACCACTCGATCGATAGCTACGTTCCGCACGTTGCCGGTGGCGTGAAGTACAAAGGCGACTGGGGTGCGATCACCGCGGTTGGCGGCTACAACAGCAACTGGGAAGAATGGGCCGGCAAGGCTCGCCTCGATATCAAGGCGACCAAGGATCTGACCCTGTTCTTGATGGCGGGTTATGGCACCGACCACAACATTGCGAAGAGCTTTTACAAGCCTTGGAGCGGTAACTTCGCGGTCTGGGGTGGCGGAAGCTACACAGTCAACAAGAAGACCTCGCTTAACGCGCAGATCTCCTACACCGATGCCAAGGACTTCGCCGTGGCGGCAAACGTCGCCTATACGATCGTTCCCGGCTACACGATCACGGCCGAAGTCGACTATTACGACAATTTCGACAAGAGCAACTCGGATGCGATCGGCGGCATAGTCCGCTTCCAGCGCTCGTTCTAACGGTCAGCATCTGGCACGGACCGCCCGCGGCTCATTGCTGCGGGCGGTCCTCTTTCTTTGGCGAGGGAGGTCAGCCCAAGCCTTATCTTGATTTCGCCACCTAACCGGTGAAAAGCTCTCGTCATGGAATGGCGCGACGAGGGAATCATTCTCGGCACCCGCAAGCATGGCGAAACCAGCGCCATCCTCGAGGTGATGACACGCGCGCATGGCAGGCATCTCGGCCTCGTGCGCGGCGGGCGTTCGCGCAAGCAGCAACCCGTCCTCCAGCCCGGCAACCGCGTCGACCTTCTCTGGCGCGCCCGCCTTGACGAGCATCTCGGCACATTCCAGGCCGAGGCGATCGAGATGAATGCCGCGCGACTGATGGACAGCGCCGTTGCCGTTTATGGACTGCAGACCATGGCGGCGCATCTACGCCTTTTGCCGGAGCGCGATGCCCATGGCGGGCTTTATGAGACGTTTGGCGTCATGATCGCCCATCTCGACGATGCGGACGCAGCCGGCGAACTGGTGGCGCGGTTCGAGCTCCTGATCCTGGAAGAACTCGGCTTTGGCCTCGATCTCAGCCAGTGTGCCGCGACCGGCAGCCGGGACGACCTTGCCTATGTCTCGCCCAAGTCCGGCCGCGCCGTGTCGCGCGAGGCGGGCACACCGTGGCGCGACAAGATGCTGGCACTGCCCGCCTTCCTGCATCGCGGCTCCGGCCTGCGCGCCGATCCGGCGGCGATCGAAGATGCATTCCGGCTTACAGGGTTTTTCTTCGTCCGGCATGTCTACGAACCGCGTGCCATCGAGGCGCCTGGGGCGCGGGCTGGCTTCCTTGCCTCATTGCGCAAACACTATGCATCCCGCAAATCCGCAGCCGTAGAGGCCGCAACCGGGGAACGCGCCGTATGAGCGAGGTGGAACTTTATCCCGGCCGCGTCGCGACGCTCGGCCTCGGCACCATTCCGCATGAGGACATCCTGAAATACACCGGCATCGAGTTGCTCCAGCGCATCATCGACAACAAATACCCGGCGCCGCCGATTTCCTTCCAGCTCAACTTTGCCATCGCTGAAGTGTCGGAAGGGCGAGCCGTATTTCATGGTGTGCCGAACGAGCGGCATCTGAACCCGCTGGGCGGCGTGCATGGCGGTTGGGCGGCAACGTTGCTGGATTCGGCGCTTGGCTGCTCGGTACAGACACTGCTCGAAAAAGGCGAGGCCTATGCGACGGCGGAATTCAAGGTGAATCTGACGCGGCCGATCACGCCAAGGACCGGCGAAGTGGTATGCGAGGGAAAAGTGGTTCACAAGGGACGCACTCTGGTGGTGTCGGAAGCCACACTGAAGGACGCCAACGGCAAGCTGCTGGCCTTCGGTACTGAAACATGCTCGGTCTTTCCGGCGGCCAATCTGGCGGTACGTTGACGTGACTGCAAGGACCGGTCCGGTTTGGGGGATCCGCTATGTTTGAAAATCTGATCGGCCTTGTGGCCATCATCGCGCTGTTCGTCATCGTCTCCCGTCAGCAGAGCCGCATCGGCCTGATCGAGCGCGAGTTGGGTGCACTGCGCGGTCTCGTGAGTTTGGGGGCGAATACGGCGTTGCCGCAGGCCAAACCGGCGGCTCAGGCCGCGGATGGTGGCAAGCCTGCGGACGCGCTTTTGGCGGCAGCCGCGGACGCCGCATCGACACCCGCGAGCGAACTCGCCGCGGCACAGGCAGCGGTGGTAGAGGATGAAACCACTGCCGAGGCCGTGCCCGGACCTTGGACTGTAACCGCGCCCACCGAATCCAGACCTGTCGAGCCGGCCGCGCCGGCGAAAGCCGCCCGCCAGTCAGATGTCGAAACCGCGCTCGGTACGCGCTGGGCGGTCTGGGTCGGCGGCATTGCTCTGGCGCTTGGTGGTCTGTTCCTGATCCGCTACACGATTGAAGCCGGGATTTTCGGCCCTGGCGTGCGGCTCACGATGGCCGCGATATTCGGCCTGGTGCTGGTTGCCGCCAGCGAATTCATTCGCCGCACCGGTTTCAAGGTGCCAGTACAAGGCATTGCCGACGCTTATATCCCCGCGATCCTGACGGCTGCAGGCGCTTTCATCCTGTTCGGCACCGTCTATGCCGCCTATGCCGTCTACGGCTTCATCGGACCTGCGTTCGCCTTCGTGCTTCTGGGGGCCATCGGCATTGCAACAATTGTTGCCGCCCTTGTTCACGGCCAGGCCTTGGCCGGGATAGGCCTGCTTGGTGCCATTGTGACGCCGATGCTGATTGCCTCGCAGGCACCCAATCCATGGGCTTTGTTCGGTTATCTGGCCATCGTTCTCGCGGCAACCGGCGTCATAGCCCGTATGCGCGACTGGGCGCTGCTGATGGCGGCGGCTTTTGTCGGGGTCGGCATCTGGACATTGCTCTATATGACCGATTCACCAGGCGCGAACCTGTCGGTCATCCTGTTCATCAAGGCCGTAACTCTCGTCATTCTTGCCTTCGTGTGGCTTGGTCGTCGCGTGGAACCTGAACAAGCTGGTGGATTCGACTGGCCTTCGGTCGCGCCGGGCGTGTTTGTCGGACTTTGCGTTCTGGCGCTCTTCGTCGATCCGGCCTTCGCCTTGGCCGGCGATGCCTTGCCAGGCGCCATCCTGCTCGCTGCCATGGTGACTGTCGCGCTATACCGGACGCGAGCGGTGCCGCTTCTTTACGCCGCCGGACTGGTCGCGGTCATGGTCTACCTGGGCATCATCCCGCCGACGGCCGTTGCCTCGGACTTTCCCGGCGGCAGTCTCATCGTCAACGGCGTGGCGGTAGTCACCGCCGACACCCTCACTTTCAGAATCGGCATCGTCCTGGGACTCTTTTTCATCCTCGCCGGTTTCTGGGCTGCCCGAGGATCGGCCGCATCGGCGCCGGTTCGCGCTGCTTCCTGGGCCGCCTGGGGCGTCATCGTGCCGGTGGTGATACTGTTTTCGCTCTGGTTCACCTTCGGCAATCTCGATCGTGACTTCGGCTACGCGTTTGGCGCAATACTGCTGGTGGTGGCATTCGCGGCCGGTGGCGAATGGATCGCGGGCCGCGAAGCACCGCCTAGGAAGGGCGGTGCTGCCGTTTCATTCGCGCTTGGCGGCGCGGCCGTTTCAGCGCTTCTGATGCTGCATATGGCGTTCGGTTCCGGCATGACCACCATCATGATCGGAGCGTCGGCGGTCGTGCCGGCGCTGGCCACCCGCTGGCGTAGCTACCCGGTGCTCGGCTGGATTTCCGTCGGTGCGGCCATCGCGGTGCTTTGCCGCGTGGCGTTTGACCCGACCGTGGTCGGTGCTGAGTTCCTGTCGACGACGCCGGTGTTCAACTGGCTTTTGCCGGGGTACGGCGTTCCGGCACTCGCCTTTGGCTTTGCCGCCTGGCAGCTTGCCCGTACCACCAATGGCCGGCCGCGCCTCGCGATGGAGGCGGCCGCGGCACTGTTCGCGCTGCTCACCGTCGCCATCCTGGTGCGCCACGCCATGCATGGAGGCGTCATTACCAGCGGCGCGCCGTCCCTGGCCGAGCAAGCTATCTATACGTTGATCGCGCTCGGTGCCGGTGCCATCCTGATCGCAATCGATCGGCGTCAACCCAGTTCGGTGCTTCGCTATGGATCGATGGCGGCCGGTGTGGCCTCGGTGCTCTTCATCGTCGGGCAACATTTCGCGATGTTGAATCCGCTGTTCACCGACGAATCCACGGGCCGGATCCCGGTATTCAACCTGCTGTTCCTCGCTTATCTGCTGCCGGCTGTCGCTGCTGGCGGGCTGGCGCTGTACGCCCGCGACAAGCGGCCGAAATGGTATGCGGCGATGCTGGCATTGGTAGCGGCGTTGCTCGCCTTTGCCTATGCCACCCTGTCGGTCAGGCGATTTTTCAAGGGCGAGTTCATCGGCTACTGGAGTGGCCTCGGCCAGGTTGAAACCTACACCTATTCGGCGTTGTGGCTGGTCATGGGCGTCGTACTTCTCACGGCCGGCGTCTGGCTGAAATCGCAAGTGCTGCGCATAGCATCGGCGGTTCTGATTTCGGTCGCCGTGCTGAAGGTGTTCCTGTTCGACATGTCGGAGCTTGAAGGAGTGCTACGGGCATTGTCCTTCATTGGCCTCGGCGCGGTTCTGATCGGGATTGGGCTGTTCTATCAGCGTCTGCTGACCCGTGCGGCGAGAGAAAACGGATAATCGCGTGGAAATTATGGGTTTCCCGTCTGTGCGGGAATAAAAGGGCCGCTTGCCGCGTTACATCATTGCTTGGGTGACCGGGGCGGCGGACCGCTTCGCGCTTGGCCGCTTGCGCCGCGCCGAGAAGGCGCGTTCAATTGATCTCGGTAAGAGGCGACTTCAGAACCAGCGGTCATGGACGAGAAGAAGGCAGCAATCCTTGGCGAAATACCGCGTCTGCGCCGCTACGCACGCTCGCTTCTGCGCGACCGTGACGCAGCCGACGACCTCGTCCAGGATTGCCTCGAGCGGGCACTTGTCCGGCTCGACAATTGGCAGACTGGAGAAAGCCCCCGGAGGTGGCTGTTTACGATCATGCATCATTTGTTCATCGACCAGATGCGCAAGGTAAATCGACGTGGTGAAGCCGCGATGCTGCCGCTGGAAGCAGGCGAGGCGCTTGGACAGCCCGCCGAGCAGATGGAAAGCATCGCTTCGCGTGAAATCATCGACGCGTTGCAGGCAATCAGCCCTGACCGGCGCGCCGCGCTGGTGATGGTCGCCATAGAAGGATTTTCCTATGCCGAGGCCGCCAACATCCTTGGCGTGCCGGCCGGCACGCTGATGTCGCGCATTGCGCGTGGACGCGAGGAGTTGCGCGGATTGCTGGACGACACAGCCCGCCGCCGGACGATAAGGATCGTCGAGAAATGATCCGGCGCGATTTTTCCGAACGTGACATTCACATGGCACTCGACGGCGAACTGCCAGCCGACGAACGCGTGGCCTACGAGACCTGGCTCGACTCCAATCCCGAGATGAAGGCGAAGAGCGTGCGCTATACGGCCGATCGCACCGCTCTGCGTGTAGCCTTCGCCGTCGTGCTCGATGAACCGGTGCCGGCGCGATTGCGCAAGGCCGTGCTCGGCGAAACTCCGCCGATGAGGGTCGCCGCGCGGCGCTCGCGCTGGTGGCTTGCGGCGGCTGCGGCGGCGGTCCTGGCTGTTGGCGGTCTTGGTGGCTATTTTGCCGGAATTGACCATTTGGGTCAGGAAGATCAGGCGGAAGATCAGCTTGCAGAACAGGCGATCGCGGCTCACGTCATCTATGCCGCGGAACAAAGGCACGCGGTGGAAGTTCCGGCAAGCGACAGGGATCACCTGCAGACCTGGCTGTCCAATCGGGTAGGCCTGAAGCTCGTGGCGCCGGACCTGACCGCGAACGGGTTCCAACTGGTTGGTGGCCGGCTCTTGCCAGCAGGCCAGGGCAAAGCCGCGATGCTGCTTTACCAGGACGACAAGGGCGAGCGCATCTCTCTCTTCGTCACCGCCGAATCGTCGGAGAATGCCAAGGGTACCTACGCATCGGTTGAAGATGGCCCGCAGGCCGTCTATTGGCTGGACAAGGGGTATGGCTGCGCGGTTGTCGGCTCGCTGCCGCATGAGCGGCTGGCCGACGTGGCGAAGAGCGCCTACACGCAACTCGTGAACGGTCTGGCCGGCTGAACAGAGCTGGCTTTTGCCGGCGACGATGCGCGAGGATAGCCATGCTGCTCAAATGGCCACGGCATCGCGTTTCCCTCGTAGAGTGCAAGGATGCCATTGCACTTTATTTTCCCGGCGATCTCCGTGCAAAATGCTTTCCGATTTTTGGGTTCACCCACGGGGCCAGAACTGTCACAATTCGGCCCTAATCGAGGTGCGATAGCGCTTGATGATCATCGGCACTTCGGCTGATATCAGCAGTGTTTAGACAAGGGCGTTTCCACAACCCAATCGAGGTTTTCCGAGCCCGCATGCCTGCCGAGATCCGCACGGCCCGCGCGACCGACGTCGATGACCTCGCTGCCATCGAGAAGGCCGTTTTCGCGAGCGACCGCATTTCCCGCCGTTCCTTTCGCCTCTTGATCGAACGTGAGACCGCCGAAATGCTGGTCGCCGAGTACGATGGGCACATTGCCGGCTATGC
Organism: Mesorhizobium sp. PAMC28654; assembly: GCF_020616515.1. GTDB lineage: Bacteria > Pseudomonadota > Alphaproteobacteria > Rhizobiales > Rhizobiaceae > Mesorhizobium. The sequence continues at coordinate 1,904,244 of NZ_CP085135.1, read as the reverse complement.
CGTCGTGCTGTTTCGCAAGGGCAGTGGTGTCGCGCGTCTCTACTCCATCGCGACCGGCCCCTTTTTTGGCGGGCGCGGCATCGGCCGGCTGCTGTTGGAGCGGGCGGAGGAGGCGGCTTTCGAGCATGGCCGCATGATGCTGCGCCTGGAAGTGCGCGAAGACAACGCCAGGGCCATCCGCATCTATGAGCAGAGTGGCTACCGCAAGATCGGCCGCGAACTCGGCTACTATGGCGACGGCCAAACGGCGCTGCGCTACGAAAAGACCTTGCGCGGCGACATTCCGATCGCGACCAAAGCCATTCTATCAGCAGACCTGCGAATTCACCTGCGGCCCGTGCTGCCTGATGATGGCGATGTCCAATTTCGATCGCGGCTTCGTGCCGGATCCGGTCATGGAAATCCGGTTGTGGCGCGAGGCGACGACGATTTTCATGATGTCGGGTCCTGGCGGCTGCGAGCCGTTCGGACTGGCCGTCGCCGGCCACGAAAGCGGACTTTCGGCCGAGATATTTGTGTCTTTCTACGGTGCGTTGTTTCTGCAGTCGGTGCGCAGCGAGGACAAGCGCCGGGTGATGGAACTGGCGCAGGTCGATTTTCGTCGCCGCGCGGAACGATACGGCATCCCTGTCAATTACCGTCCGTTCGTCATCGACGATATTCGCGCGGCGATCGCGGAAGGGAAACTCGTGCTGGTCCTCATCAGCGGCTTCATCATGTTCGGCAAGAAGGTGCCGCACTGGGTGCTCGCAATCGGCGATGATGGCGATCATATTCTGATCCACGATCCCTGGGTCGAGGACGAGAAGCAGGAGACAATCCTTGATGCCGCCAACATTCCCGTGCCCTACGGCATCTTCATGAACATGGCCCAGTTCGGCCGCGACGGATTGCGCGCGGCTATCATTCTCGGAAAGCGCTGAAGACAATGACCTGGGTCATCCTGACAGGCCGGCAGAGCGATCTCGACCAGGTGGCGACACCGCACAAGATCATTACCAACCGCGACTATCTCGCACATCCGTCGCTGTTTCGCGGCCAGCGGCCCAAGGTCATCAACCTGTCGAACAGCTACAGCTATCAGAGCCGCGGCTACTATGCCTCGCTGCTGGCCAGCTCACGCGGCCACAAGGTCATCCCCACGGTCGAGACGATGATCGACCTGTCGGAGCGCAAGCTTTATGAGCATGCGTTGCCGGAACTGGAACTGGCGCTCAACAAATGCCGCAAGGATCTTGGCGGCGCCTTTCCGCAAAAGGTCTGCATCTTCTTCGGCATCGGCCCGTCGAAGGTCTGGGACCGCTTCGCAAAACTTCTGTTCGACTGGTTCCGGGCACCGGCGCTGGAGGTCCACATCAAGGACAGCGCCGAATGGGCATCGATCCGGAAGATCGGCTTCCACCCACTCGCGCGGATGACCGAGGAGGAGGAAGCGCACTTCATCCAGTGCCTCGAGACCTACACCAACCGCGAATGGCGCGATACCAAGGGCCGCACGCCGGCGCGCTACACTTTCGCCACGCTGGTCGATCCGCATGAGGAATTGGCGCCGTCGCAGATTTCGTCGCTGCGCTACTGGGCCAAGATCGCTGAAAAGATGGGCGTCGAAATCGAACCCATCACCAAGAAGGATCTGGCCAAGCTCGCCAATTACGACGCGCTGTTCATCCGCGAGACCACGTCGATCTCCAACCATACCTACCGCTTCGCGCGCCGCGCCCAGCAGGAAGGCATGCCCGTCATCGATGATCCACTGTCGATGATCCGCTGCACCAACAAGGTCTATCTCAACGAACTGATGACCTACAACAAGGTGCCGGTGCCGCCTACGGTGATGATCGCCGGTACGTCGGATCTTGAACTGGCGGCACAGACGCTGGGTTTCCCGCTGGTGCTGAAAATCCCGGATTCCTCGTTCTCGCGCGGTGTCAAGAAATGCGCCACCTTCGAGGAATTGAAGACGCTGGCGACCGAATGGCTGGAGGATTCCGACCTCCTGATCGCACAGAAATTCATTCCCACCGAATATGACTGGCGCGTCGGCGTGCTTGGCGGCCAGCCGCTGTTTGCCGTGCACTATCTGATGGCCAAGAAGCACTGGCAGATCGTCAACCACAAGGCCAACGGTAAGCCGGACCAGGGTGGCATCAAGACCTTCACGCTGAAGGAAACGCCGGCCCATGTCGTCGAGACGGCGGTGAAGGCGGCGCGCTGCATCGGCGACGGCCTCTACGGCGTCGACCTCAAGGAAACCAAGGATGGCGTCTTCGTCATCGAGGTCAACGACAATCCCAACCTCGATCACGGCTGGGAGGATTCCGGCGAGAAGGACGAGGTCTGGGTGCGGCTGACGCAATGGTTCCTGGAACGGTTGGATCGGCCGGGCCGGTAATCTGATAGAGGGAAAAAGATGCTGTTCCTGGTAACCGAGGACTTTCGGGGCTGCGATCGCAAGGAGATATATCGCCGCTTCCGCGATCGCGGCCGCTTGAAGCCGGACGAGCTTCTCGTGCACCACAGCTGGATCGCCGCGGACATGAGCCGCTGCTTCCTTCTGGTGGAGGCCGATGACGTCACGCTCCTGCAGCGCTGGGTTATCGAATGGGCCGATCTGGTGGAGTTCGAGATCGTTCCCGTGGCCACGAGCAAGGACATGGTCGGGGCATTGAGCGGGCACCTGTGACCGGCCCGTAGGCCATCGCTATCGAGTCAACGGAGCACCGGCGAACGCACCGCGCGCACGCATTGCTCGATCAGCCACTGGCGAAATGTCGCCACCACGTCGCGCCTTGCGCTGCGCTCCGGGATCGTCAGGCAATAGGGCTGGCGTAGTTCGAGCGCACGGGCGACCGGCCGGAACAGCCTGCCGTCTTCCAGTGCTTTGGCGCAATAGACCCCTTGCGCCAACGCGACGCCCAATCCCGAAATGGCAAGGTCGAGTGCCGCGCGCGATGAGTTGGCCGAGAGCCGCGCCGCGCTGCGCGGCCGGGCTCGATGCCAGCCGCTTCGAACCAGTTACGCCAGGATGGAAAGGACGCGCCTGTCGGTCCCCAGTCGGTATGGATGAGCGGCAGGCTCGCGAGGTCCTCGGGTCTGATCGTGCCGGCGAGTCCGGGCGCGCAGACGGGATAGACGGCGTCCCGGACGATGTCCTCGGTCGGGTGCTCGCGATAGTGCGGGCCGTAGGAGAGCCTGATGTCGATCAGCTCACGATCGAACGGCACTGGGTCATCATCGCCCCTGAGCGATATGTCGACGCTGCCATGGCTCGCGGCAAAGCCGGCGAGACGCCGCGAAAGCCAACCCATGGCCATGGACGGGGGCACCGACACCACAAGGCGGGTGCGGAATGCATCGCCGCCCAGTTCGCGCGCGACGCTGCCGATTTCCTGGAAGGCCATGGTCAGCCTGGGCAGCATCTCGATGCCGGCCTCGGTGAGGACGACGCGCCGGTTGACGCGGTGGAACAGCTTGCGTCCCATCTGCTCCTCGACGGTGCGGATGAGCTGGCTGACGGCGGCGGCCGAAACCGAAAGCTCGTCCGCTGCCGAGGCAAAGCTGCCGGTACGGGCCGCAGCCTCGAAGGCCTGAAGTCCCTTTAGAGACGGGAGTGCGACCATGATCACCAGATAGATAAGTTCAGCTTATCCGAATTGCAGAAATCGACGTTTTTGGAAAGGTTTTTCAGTGACTACAGTGACTTCATCAAATCCCAACCAGGATCGGGCTGATGGACCATCGCGACATAATCGCGTCATTGACGCCGGAAGAGCGCAGCCGTCTGACCGCCAAGTCGGACGTCGCGGGTCTCGTTCAGCTTGGCGCCCATTGGGGGGCGATCGTGATCATCGGATCGCTGATCGCCGCGAAGGTGCCGTTCTGGCCGTTGCTGATGCTGCCGCAAGGCATCCTCATCGTATTCCTGTTCACGCTCTTGCATGAGACCGTGCACCGGACAGCTTTCGAGACGCAATGGTTGAATGATGCCGTGGCGCGGATCTGCAGTCTGGCGCTCGCATTGCCGGCCGACTGGTTTCGCTACTTCCACTTCGCCCACCACCGTTTCACCCAGGATCCCGCGAATGATCCGGAACTGGCTTCCCCCAAGCCGGAGACGCTACGGCAGTATCTTGTGCATGTCTCCGGCATTCCGGTGTGGTGGAGCCACCTCAAGACACTCTACAGCAATGCGGTTGGTGGCAGCCTGGAAAGTTATGTACCGCCGAAAGGTCGGCCCAAAGTGCGTGCCGAGGCGCGCGCCATGATGACCTTTTACGTTGTCGTGCTGGCGCTGACCCTCTGGTTCAAGGCAACGACGCTGCTCTATGTCTGGATCATTCCCGCGCTGCTCGGCCAGCCATTTCTGCGCCTTTACCTGCTGGCCGAACACGGCCGTTGTCCGTTCGTTGCCAACATGCTGGAAAACACTAGGACGACACTGACCAACTGGGTGGTGCGCAAGCTGGCCTGGAACATGCCCTTTCACGCCGAGCACCACGCCTATCCCGGCGTGCCGTTTCATCAATTGCCGGAGTTCCACGCGCTGATTGAACGGCATCTCAAGGTGGTCGAGCCGGGCTACGTCAGCTTCCACGAGAAATACATAGAGGCACTGCGTTGAGTGGGCTGGCCCGCCGGACCAGCGTAAATTTCAATTCCGCCGAAGGATCCCGATGCCTCGGCAGCTGTCACCTGGATTGGCGGCGCGGAGTGGCTGATCCCAGCAGGCGCTGCATGGTCGCTGCATTCGACGGTGCGCCGATCAGATAGCCTTGCGCCTCCACGCAACCTTCCTTGCGCAGGAAGTCAAGCTGCGCTTCTGTCTCCACACCTTCCGCCGTGACCGTGATGCCAAGCTGGGCGCCGAGCCCGATGATCGTGCGCACGATCGCGGCGGTGTCGCGTTCGTCTATATCGCGGATGAAGGAACGGTCGATCTTGATCTTGTCGACGGGAAACCGGCGCAGATAGCCGAGCGACGAATAGCCGGTGCCAAAATCATCCAAGGCAATGCGCACGCCGAGATCGCGCAACTGCCGGAGCGACTTGTGCACTGTATCGCTCTCGTCCATCAGCACGGTCTCGGTGATTTCGAGTTCGAGCCGGTCAGCCGGCACGCCGGAATAGGCCAGTGCCGAGATGACGCTTCGTGCGAAGGCGCCGCTCCTGATCTGCATGGCCGAGACGTTGACGGCGATGCGCAGTCCGGATGGCCATCTGGCCGCGGTGGTGCAGGCCTTTCTCAACGCCCATTCGCCAAGCGGCACGACCAGCCCGGTTTCTTCCGCGACTCGGATGAAATCGTCCGGCTGAACGAGGCCTCGCGTCGGCGAGTGCCACCGCATCAAGGCTTCGGCTCCGACGACCTCACCGGAGGCGATATTCATGATCGGTTGAAAATCCAGCTCGAACTCACGGTGCGGCAGTGCCGCTTCAAGGTCTGCTTCAAGTGCGCGGCGCGCCCGCACCATCGCGTCCATGTCCGGTTCGAAGAAGCGGTAGAGGTTGTGCCCCTCGCTCTTCGCTCGATAGAGCGCCATGTCTGCATTTTTCAGCAGCGTTTCTGCGTCCTTGCCGTCCTCGGGGAACCGCGCGATGCCGAGGCTGATGCCGACATGCATGTCGCGGCTGTTGTCGTGAAACGGCTTTCCGATGGCCTCGACGATACGCTTTGCCAGTCTCTCCGCATCGCCCTGGCCCTTGAGGTTGAACTGGATGATGACGAACTCGTCGCCACCGAAACGGGCAACGATATCGATGTCATCACGCAGGCAGCGCCGCAAACGCTCGGCCACGCATTTCAGCAGCCAGTCGCCGGCCGGATGCCCCCAGGTATCGTTGATGGCCTTGAACCGGTCGAGGTCGAGCGAGAATACCGCAAGACGCGTATCCTTGGGGTCGCTCAAAGCCTGGTCGAGCCGTTCGCGGAACATGGAACGGTTGGGCAGGTTGGTCAGCGTGTCATGATGAGCCAGATGGGTCATGCGCTCTTCGACACGCCGGCGTTCGGTGACATCGTCGAAAGTGGCGACCCAGCCGCCACCGCTCATCGGCCGGCGCGAGATCATCAGCGTCCTGCCGTCGGCAAGATGGCGGTGCGTCGACCGTGTTTGCCCGGCGCGCAGGCAGACATCCGTCTTGGAAACCTCGTCCTCGATGTCGATGCCGGCATAAATGCCCTTGCTCACCAACAGGTGAAGCAACTCGCGGTGCGTCAGGCCAAATGGGAAGTCGGCCTCATCCAGCCCATAGAGTTCCAGAAAACGCTGGTTTCGCACGATCAGCCTGCCGTCCGCGTCATACATCAGCAAACCCTGCGACATGTTGGCGAGCGCGGCGTCGAAGCGGCGGTGCTGTTCCTTCAGGTTCTGTTCGGCATGCCGCTGTTCGGTGATGTCCTCATAGATCGACACCCAGCCGCCCAAGGCGAGCGGCCGGTGGGAGATGTTGATGATGCGCCCGTCGGAAAGGATCTCCTCGTAGGTCGAGGGTTTTGCTTGGTCGATATAGGGCTTGCGGATGGCGTAAAGCTCTTTGGCGCTCTGCGAGGCGACGCCGATGTCGACACTGTGCTGGAGGATATCGAAAAACAGGATGCCCGGCTGCATGACCTTGGCATCAAGGCAGAATATGCGGACATAATTGCCGTTGCAGATGATCATGCGCTCGTCGGCATCGAACATGCACAGGCCATGCGACATGTTCTCGACGGCCGCCGAAAAACGCTCGTTTTGTTCGCGCAACTCGTCTTCAATTCGTCGGATCGGGCTAACGCCTTCGGCCTCCCGTCCCGGGGTGGGCGAACCAGCCTTGAAATCAGCGACGGGCATAGGCGCGCCTGCAGACCGTGATCCAACGCGGTAATGTTATCCTTGCCGGTTAATTTACCGTTTTCAGCCGCTTAGATACGCTGGAACAACCGCCCGACGTTGGCTTTCGATCGCTGCAAAGCGTTCTAGGAATGCATTTTGCGCCCAAACGACCGAGCGAGGCGTGAAATCGAAGCGATCGGCATTGAAGCCGCGCGGTCGGCCAAAGAACTCAGTTGCCTCGGCGGTCGAGAAGCCGGCCAGCAGGGTTGCCTCGAAATAGGCGGCGATCTGGTCGGCGCGCTTGATCTCTTTTCGCAGACCTGGGCTGAGCTCTGGCGGTAGCGAGAAGCGCAAATGGATGGCGCGCTGCAATCGGAACTCGCAATCCTTGTAGCTGCCGCCCATCACCGATTTGAACGGCGAGATCATGTCGCCGATGACATATTCCGGCGCGTCATGGAGCAGGGCTGCCAGCCGCGCATCGGCCGATGCCTCAGGTTGGATATCGGAAAAGAGGGACTCGACCAGAAGCGAATGTTGGGCCACTGAAAAGGCATGCTCGCCGCTGGTCTGGCCGTTCCAGCGGGCAACACGGGCGAGTCCGTGGGCGATGTCGGAAATCTCGACATCGAGCGGGGACGGATCGAGCAGGTCAAGCCGCCTGCCGGACAGCATGCGCTGCCAGGCACGCGCTGGGGCGCCGGCGCGATCGGCCGCCATCAGGCCCCCTCCGCGCCGACAGTTTCCTGTGGGAAGCCAAATTTCGCCCAGGCGGGAATGGCCAGCGAAACGGGAACGCCGCCCGCCAGGATTTCCTGGCCGGCGTCGAGTGCGGCCTTGACCCGGTCGATGCGTGCGATGGCAAGCCCCGTCGTGCCGGCCGCTGACCCAAGCGTGCCGAGCGGCCGCCCGTCCACGGTCAGTTCCGTGCCCGGAGCGGGCAGGGGATGTCCAGCCGAGACGATCAGCACTCGCCGTCTGGCTGTGCCGCGATGCTGCATGCGAGAGACAACTTCCTGGCCGACATAACAGCCCTTCTTGAAGCCTATTCCGCCGGTCTCGTCGAGCAGGACATCATGCGGGAAGGCATCGCCGAGCTGATAGTCGGCGCCGCTTTCGGCAATGCCATTGGCAATGCGAAAGGCGTGCCAGGGAGCCGGATCGCCGACGTTGCCGAGCTCACCGTAGGTGCGCGTGACGGCTGCGTCAGTGAAGCGTTTGTCTGAAACCGAATTTGAATCGGCGTGCGAGGACGTTGAATCATCTCCCCACGCAACGGCGACAACAGCCTGATCCACCTTGGCAATATCGACCTTGGCACGCAGTTTGTAGAGCATCAGCCGGCGCACGAAATCATCGGCGATGTCAGCACGGCATTCCAGCCGAAAGGTGTTTTCACCGGCACGCGAGATCAGGAAATCAAACAGGACCTTGCCTTGCGGCGTCAGCAGGGCACCCGGCTTTGCGTCACCGATGCGAAGCGCGTCGAGGTCGGTTGTCAGGATGTTCTGCAGGAAGTGCTCGGCATCCGGGCCTGATACGGAAATGAGGGCTCGGTCTTTCAGCAGGGCAAAGGGCATGGGTGGAAATGAACCTGATCTTGCAAAAGTGCTGGCCTTTACGTAAGCCGCTGACACTCCCCCCGCAAGAGACCGGATCAGCATGGCCACGACCTACGACCTCATCCTGACAGGCGGCACCGTGGTCAACCATGACGGCCAGGGCGCGCGAGACATCGGTGTCATCAAAGGGCGCATTGCCGCTATCGGCGATCTCACCCAGGCGTCCGCCGGCGAGACGATCGATTGTCGGGGGCTGCACGTCCTACCGGGCGTCGTCGACAGCCAGGTGCATTTCCGCGAGCCGGGGCTGGAGCACAAGGAAGATCTGGAAACAGGTTCGCGCGCCGCCGTGCTCGGCGGCGTCACGGCTGTCTTCGAGATGCCGAACACCAATCCGCTCACCACCAGCGAGGCAGCGCTTGCCGACAAGGTGCGGCGCGCCACTGGCCGCATGCATTGCGATTTCGCTTTCTGGGTTGGCGGCACGCGTGAGAATGCGAGGGATGTTGGCGAGTTGGAACGCCTGCCAGCTGCGGCAGGCATCAAGGTCTTCATGGGCTCGTCGACCGGCGACCTGCTGGTGGAGGACGATGAGGGCGTCGCCTCCATCCTGAGGAACACGCGCCGCCGCGCCGCTTTCCATTCGGAGGACGAGTTCCGGCTGCGCGAGCGGCTTGGCGAGAGGATCGAAGGCGATCCGTCATCGCACCCCGTATGGCGCGACGAGATTGCCGCGCTTCGCTGCACCGAGCGACTGGTGCGCATTGCGCGCAAGGCTCGCGCCCGCATCCATGTGCTGCACATCTCGACCGCCGAGGAAATACTCTTCCTCGAGCAGCACAAGGATGTCGCGACCTGTGAGGCGACACCGCATCACCTGACACTGAGCGCCGACGACTATGCGCGCCTGGGCACGTTGATCCAGATGAACCCGCCGGTGCGCGCCGCCCGTCATCGCGATGGCGTCTGGCATGGCATCTCGCAAGGCATCGTCGATGTGCTGGGCTCCGACCACGCTCCCCACACACTAGCGGAGAAGGCAAAACCCTATCCGGCGTCGCCGTCGGGCATGACCGGTGTGCAGACGCTGGTGCCGATCATGCTCGATCATGTGAATGCAGGCAGGCTGACGCTGGAGCGTTTCGTCGATCTGTCCAGTCACGGCCCGCAGCGCATCTTCGGTATGGCCAGGAAGGGCCGCATCGCCGCCGGCTACGATGCCGATTTCACCATCGTCGATCTCAAGCGTCGCGAAACCATCACCAACGCCCAGGCAGGCTCGAAGGCCGGCTGGACCCCTTACGACGGCAAGCAAGTGACCGGCTGGCCGGTCGGCACCATGGTGCGCGGCCGGCGTGTGATGTGGGAGGGCGAGATCGTCGCCGCAGGGCAGGGTATGGCGGTGGAGTTTTCCGAGGCATTGCCTGTCGCGTGACCGCGACAGGCTCAAGATCTATCAGGCCTCGGTGGCTCGATAGATTTCCTGCCAGTCGTTGGTAAGCGAGCGCGTCTTGTCTGACAGCCGAGGACTCAATCTCCCGCGACGAAGAAAGTCCACTGCCCCGCAGGGGTAATGCCGACACGGTAGAAGATATAGGCACCGAACTGCTTCATGTCGTCATAGTCGCCGGAGGTGACGATCTTGAACAGCTCGACACGCTGCTTGGGGTCGAGCTTATCGAGCGGCAACGCAAAGAAATATGGCCAGACATAAAGCTCCTGCGGCGTGCCGGCATCGAGATGGACAAAGCCGGCGTCGAGCACCTCTTCCAGGATGGCCAGGATTTCCTGGCCGTCCGCGTCGCCTGAAAGGCCTTTCAGGAAATTGACAGGGTCGCCGTCAATGTCGGTCAGCGACAATTGCGTGATGGAATCGCCCGTGCCGATCAGCGGCCGAAGCTTTTCAATGTCGCCGCTTTTGCAGGCCTCGACGATGAGATCGTGCATGCGCCTAACGGGTTCGGGCAGCTTGCTGAGATCGTAGACAACCTCGGGCAGCGGTGCGTTGGGATCGACGCGCGGCGAGGCCTCGCCGTCTTTCTTCGGCCCTGCCGGCTCGGCCTCATCAGGCGATTTGGGCTGGGTGGCCGAAGGCGGTGTGCCGATCGGGTCCGGCATCGGCACGGCAGCGCCGGGCGGCGACATATCATCGTCGGCGGATGGAATGGCCGGCGCGGGAAGTTCCTCGCGCTTGATCTCGCTCAGCGCAAAGGCAGGCTTGCTCGCAAGAAACAACATCGCGGGAGTGGCGACGCAAAGCGGCGAGCCAGATGCTGAGGACCAAGCCGCTTGGCTTGCCTGACATCGAAAAATTCACTGCCCGCGTCTCCATGGCTCCGGGCATGATGCCCAAACGGTGCTTCGTCGTCAAAGAACCCGTGGGTTCAATGCCGCCACCGCTCAGGTTCGAAGGCCCCGGCGATCACCTTTTCACGCATGCGATCGAGCAGGGCAAGGGCCGACGTCTCGCCATTGGCGCGCAACATTTCACCGAATGCGGTTTCGAGCGCCGCTTCGGCGATGATCTCGGGTTCGATTCCGGCCGAAAGTCCTTCCGCCCAGGCTTCGCTGTGGCTTTCCACGGCGGTCAGGCGTTTCTCTTCCCTGACCAGCGCGTCGATGTCGTTGACGCCATGTTCCATCTGCGATGTCCACCCTTTCAAGCTGCGATCCGCCAGTCGCGAATCTGACTTGAGTTGTCTCTCTAACGGGACGGCCTATCTAAGCCTTTGTAAATACGTCATTTCTTTGATCGCTTTTTAGAAAACCCAAAGCGCTCCGCAAAATGACGTTCGATCCAAGGCAAACTTAGCCGATTAGATCGGCCAACGGGGCGGAAACCTTCAGTTTGAGTTAATTTCACATCCGCGCGGTAACGTTTCGTTAACGTAGTTGCAGAAGTGCAACACAAGAGTGCACCACCGCGCCGCGAGACACAAGAAGGGGGTGCCTGTATCCAACAGGAATTGGTCAGCCGGCTGTCAGTTGCCGTAGCGCGAAGCGATATCGCGCGACAGGGTTTCGCCTTCCTTCATGTAGCGGCTGATGGCTTCCGTGGCCGAGGCCGTGCATTGTGTATAGGTGCCGCCGAAGGAGCGGTAGCCGCGGTTGAAGCTGGCGATGAAGCGAGCGCGCCGCTCCGGATCCGGATTTTCCGAATCGAGCAGCTTTTCCATCTCGCCGCGCCACTGGTCGCCTTTTTCGCCGCACAGATTGCGCAGGAAATGCAGCGAGCCAAGAACCTCCGCCAGGCGCATCAGGCCGGGCTCGAACGGTGCCTCGGCAGTCAAGGCCGGCCTTGCCGTGACGGCGAGGCTAACGGCAAGACATGCAGCGAAAAGCAGCGGTGCGCGGATCATAAGCCTTTGTGGCCAAACAATTTGTCGGCTGCAAGACGATTTTCGGGGCCGAGCAGTTCATCGGCGACGGCAAAGACCGAACCGGCGAGCGGCAGCACCGACATTTCCGCCAGCGTGTAGAAAGCCGCCGTCTCCGCGTCATCGCTGGCCACGGCCACGCCGCCGGCATAGGTGGCGCCGAACACCGTCAGCCGGTAGTCGACCGGATGATCATCGCTCCTGCCGTCGATATGGATTTCCCGAAGCGGGCGATAATTTTCAGCTTGCAGCCTTGTTTCCTCCAGCAGTTCACGCCTTGCAGCCTGCTCCAATGTCTCACCCGCCTCGACCTTGCCACCGGGAAAAGCATAGAGCCCCTGCGATGGCTGCCGCGCCCGCTTGACCAGCAACACGGTGTCGTCGCGCACGACGGCGACAGAGACTGCCGGAAGTGTCTTTCGCGCCTCGTCCATGTATCCCCAATCGCTTCAATTGAACGTGGCCCTGTGGACCGGCCGCCGGAAAGCAGCTTTAGCGGTTGCGCGATGCCGGTTCCATCGCCACTTTCGCATAGTATCAATTCGCGAGTTCTAGCTCATGTGCGGACGTTTTGCCTTGACCGCCACGCCGGACCAGACGGCGGACTTTCTGGGAGTGCCGGGGCTCGACGATTTTCCGGCGCGCTACAACATCGCGCCGACGCAGCCGATCCTGATGGCGCTCGCCGGAGTCCCGCAAGCCCCGGGTTCGAACCTGCCGAATCGCCAGTCGATGCTGGTGCGCTGGGGGTTGATCCCTACCTGGGTCAAGGACACCAGGGAGTTTCCGCTGCTGATCAACGCACGTTCGGAAGGTGCGGTGGAAAAGGCCTCGTTCCGCGCCGCCATGCGTCATCGCCGCGCGCTGGTGCCGGCTTCCGGATTCTATGAATGGCAAAAGGCCGGCGGCAAGAAGGGGCAGCCCTATTGGATCCGGCCCAAGCACGGCGGGCTCGTCGCTTTCGCCGGGCTGATCGAAACCTATGCCGAGCCCGGCGGCTCGGAAATGGACACTGGTGCTATCCTGACTGTCAGCGCCAATGCCGGCGTCGCCCATATCCACGACCGTATGCCGGTCGTGATCCATCCACAGGATTTCGCGCGCTGGCTGGACTGCCGGACGCTGGAGCCGCGCGACGTGGTCGACCTGCTGCAACCGGCGCAACCTGATTTCTTTGAGGCGATTCCAGTTTCCGACCTTGTCAACAAGGTCGCCAACACCGGTCCGGAGATTCAGGAGATGGGTGTCGTCGGGCCGATGGTCGAGAAGGCCAAGCGCCAGAAACCCGGCGCGGACGACAGTCAGATGACTTTATTCTGAAGCGTGATTCCAGGATTCTGAGGTCGTCTTCCCGAAAGATCAAGCTTGCATAAAAGGGCATGTATCGACGCCCCTGTTGCCGGCCAGTAGCGCAGGCCCCGCAATATCAGGAAGCGCGGGGAGATACGATTTTCTGCGCCGGCTTTTTCTTCTTCGCGGTGTGCAGAAGAGCGGCGACGATCGCGGCCGGGCCGATTGCCCTATAATGGTTGGCGAGCGCCGATTGCTTGGCGCGGTTTGGATCTTGCTTGGCTCGAGGCATCGTTCTCTTCCCTGGTAACATTTTCGTGTCTACATCTGATGGCCGAATCCGACCAAATCGTGACGCCTTGTCGTCTATTCGGCGAATGTTTCATGACTGTGCCGACATGTTTAATAAAATGTTTCAGCGCAAGTTAACTCGTGAGCCAACGACATTTTTGCCGAAAGTAGCGACTTGACGGCAACACCGGCCAAGGCGATAAAGCCGCCCATGAAAACGTCTTTCGCCATTTGTGGCATTTGCATTATTGGCTAGCCTCGCGCTGGTCCGGACGTTTTCGCCTCATCTTTCCCCAGATTGGACAAACGCCCCGGCCAGCAGGCTGGAGTACGCTTTGCGTTTCGGCGCAAAACTGACCCGGCACAACCAAAACTGAGTAACCGGAAGGCACGAATGTCCGACGCATCGAATGGCTTGCGCCTCTACAACACGCTGACGCGGTCGAAACAGGATTTCGTTCCGATCGATTCGCAAAACGTGCGCATGTATGTCTGCGGCCCGACGGTCTACGACTTTGCCCATATCGGCAATGCAAGGCCGGTGATCGTCTTCGACGTGCTGTTCCGTTTGCTTCGTCATTTGTATGGCGAGTCGCATGTGACGTATGTGCGCAACATCACAGATGTCGACGACAAGATTAACGCGCGCGCCCTGCGCGATTTTGGCAGCGAGATTGCGTCGGGAAAACTGTCGCTCAACGAAGCGATCCGGCGAGTCACTGAAAAGACCGCGGACCAGTTCCACAAGGATGTGGCTGTCCTCGGCTGCCTGGAGCCGACGGTCGAGCCGCGCGCGACCGAGTTCGTCGAGCCTCGCGCCGATGGCAAGGCCGACATGATCACCTTGATTCAAAGCCTGATCGAACGTGGCCATGCCTATCTCGCGGCAGGCGAAGTCCTGTTCGACACCGCGTCGATGCCGGACTACGGGCAACTGTCGAAGCGCAATCTGGATGAGCAGCAGGCTGGCGCCCGTGTTGCTGTCGACGCGCACAAGAAAGCGCCCGGCGATTTCGTGCTGTGGAAGCTTTCTTCACCGGAAGAGCCCGGCTGGAATTCACCCTGGGGCAGGGGCCGGCCAGGCTGGCATATCGAATGCTCTGCAATGTCGGCCGCCTATCTCGGCGAGGTCTTCGACATCCATGGCGGCGGTCTCGACCTGATCTTCCCGCATCATGAGAACGAGATCGCCCAGTCGCGTTGCGCCCACGGCACGGACGTGATGGCCAACATCTGGATGCACAACGGCTTCCTGCAGGTCGAGGGGCAGAAAATGTCCAAGAGCCTGGGCAATTTCTATTCGATCAACGAATTGCTGGAAACGGAGACTTTTGGCGGTCGCAAATGGCCGGGCGACGTTCTGCGACTGGCGATGCTGATGACGCATTATCGCGAGCCGATCGACTTTTCCGTACGCAAGCTGGAAGAGGCCGAGAACACGCTGCGCAAATGGAAGCGGGCGGCGGATCTGGCGTCGGCACCGGCAAGCCAGTTGCCTGTGGAGGTGGTGGATGCCTTGACCGACGATCTCGCCACCTACGCTGCGTTCCAGGTGTTGACGCAACTGGCCGGCGAGGCGGCCGACGGCAACGATGCCGCCGCTTCGCTGAAGGCGGCCCTTCTGTTCCTTGGTTTCGATGTCGCATCGGCGGCCGTCGATGAAGATGCTGTCGCCGGGGCGATCGCCCAGCGCCTTGCCCTTATCGCTACCAAGAACTGGGCCGGAGCCGATCGCATCCGCGATGAACTGCTGGCACAAGGCATACAGTTGAAGGATGGTAAGGACCCCGCCACCGGCGAACGCATCACCAACTGGGAGGTAAAAAGATGATCGACCATCTCGGCATCACCGTTTCCGATTTCGACGCGTCGAAGGCGTTCTACGACAAGGCGATGGCGCCGCTTGGCGCTTCGCTCCTCTATATGGTACCGCAGGAATATACCGGCGGCGCCAAGGTTGGCGGCTATGGCCGCGACCGGCCGGTGTTCTGGCTGCATGGCGGCAAGGATAAGCCGAAGGACCACCAGCACGTCGCCTTCACCGCGCGCAGCCGTGCTGAGGTCGATGCCTTCCACGTGGCGGCACTTGCCGCCGGCGGCAAGGACAATGGCGGGCCTGGGCTGCGCCCACACTATCACGCGAATTACTATGGCGCTTTCGTCTTCGATCCCGACGGCAACAATGTCGAGGCCGTCTGCCATGCGCCGGAGTGACCAGCGATGAGCCTCGACAACCGGCCGATCTACACGGGCGGCTGCCAATGCGGCGCGGTGCGTTTCCGCGTCGAAGGCGCGCTCGGCGATGCCTCCGTCTGCCATTGCCGCATGTGCCAGAAGGCATTCGGCGCTTTCTACGCGCCGCTTGTCTCGGTGCGCGGGGCGATCTTCGACTGGACGCGCGGCGAGCCGAAATACTTCCAGTCGTCCAACCACGGCAGCCGCGGCTTCTGCGCCAATTGCGGCACGCCGCTCAGCTACACCGCCCCCGATGGCGTCGCCCTCGCCATTGGAGCCTTCGACGATCCATCGGAGATCGCGCCGTTGATCCAGTGGGGAACCGAGGCAAAACTGCCCTATGTCGACACCATTCCGAACTTGCCCGGCAAGGACACGTTGGAAGACGCCGAGGCGGTCGCCTTCCTGGCCGATCTCGTCTCCTATCAGCATCCCGACCATGACACCGAACAATGGCCGCCAGAGGAAAGATCATGACCGAAACTGTTCGAACCGGCGGCTGCCAATGCGGCGCCGTGCGTTTTCGCATTCATGGGGCGCTTGGACGCGCGTCCATCTGCCATTGCCGCATGTGCCAGAAACAGTTCGGTTCGTTCTTCGGCGCGCTGGTGACAGTGCCCAAGGATGGCGTCGAATGGACCCATGAAGAGCCAAGTTATTTCCAGTCGTCGGTCAACATCGATCGCGGCTTCTGCGCCCGCTGCGGCACGCCGCTGACCTACCGGCAGCCCGGCGGATTGGAGATCGCCATCGGCGCCTTCGACGACCGCTCGGATCTCGCGCCGCAGATTCAGGTCAACTATGCCGCGCGCCTGCCATGGGTGGAAACCATTTTCGACCAGCCGGTCCACCAGGATCCCGACTACTACAACCGGCAGGAATCGATCATTTCCTTCCAGCATCCCGACCACGAAACGGCGGACTGGCCCACCAAAGGTTTGCAGCTATGAGCAGTCAATTGCGTACCCTCTATCCGGAGATCGAGGCGTTCGATTCGGGCATGCTCGATGTCGGCGATGGCCACCAGGTCTACTGGGAGCGCTCCGGCACCAAGGGCGCCAAGCCGGCGGTGTTCCTGCATGGCGGCCCCGGCGGCACCATCTCGCCAAAGCATCGGCGGCTGTTCGACCCGAAACTCTACGATGTCATCCTGTTTGATCAGCGTGGCTGTGGAAAGTCGACGCCCAATGCCTCGATCGAGGCCAACACCACCTGGCATCTGGTCGCGGATATCGAGCGCTTACGCGAAATGGCCGGCTTCGACAAATGGCTGGTGTTCGGAGGTTCCTGGGGCTCGACGCTGGCGCTGGCCTATGCCGAGACGCACCCTCAGCGCGTCAGCGAACTGGTTGTGCGCGGCATCTACACGCTGACGCGGGCGGAACTCGAATGGTACTATCAGTTCGGCGTGTCGGAAATGTTCCCGGACAAGTGGGAGCGGTTCCTGGCGCCGATCCCGGAAGCCGAGCGCGGCGACATGATGGCTGCCTACCGCAAGCGGCTGGTCGGGCCAGACCGCAAGGCGCAGATCGAGGCGGCCCGCGCCTGGAGCCTGTGGGAGGGCGAGACGATCACGCTGCTGCCCGAGCCCGAAACCAGTGGTCCGTTCGGCCAGGACGACTATGCCGTCGCTTTCGCCCGCATCGAGAACCATTATTTCGTCCATGCCGGCTGGCTGGAAGAAGGCCAGTTGCTGCGTGACGCCGGAAAGCTCAAGGATATCCCCGGCACCATCGTTCACGGTCGCTACGACATGCCGTGTCCGGCGCGCTACGCCTGGGCGCTGCACAAGGCCTGGCCGAAGGCGGATTTCCATCTGATCGAGGGTGCCGGCCACGCCTATTCCGAACCGGGTATCCTCGACCGACTGATCCGGGCGACGGACAAATTCGCGGGCAAATGACGATGAGTCGCGAACGCCTCTATCTCTTCGACACAACTTTGCGCGATGGCCAGCAGACGCCGGGCATCGACTTTTCCGTCGAGGACAAGATCGCTATCGCGAAACTGCTCGACGAATTCGGCCTCGATTATGTCGAGGGCGGCTATCCCGGCGCCAACCCGACCGACACCGCATTCTTTGCCAAAAATCGCACCGCGCGCGCGAAATTCGTTGCCTTCGGCATGACCAAGCGGGCAGGGGTGTCGGCGTCCAACGATCCCGGCCTTGCGGCACTCATCCAGTCGAAGTCGGACGCCATCTGCTTTGTCGCCAAGAGCTGGGACTATCATGTCCGCGTGGCACTTGGCTGCACCAACGAGGAGAACCTCGACGCGATCAAGGACTCGGTCGAAGCGGCGCTTGCCGCGGGCAAGGAAGCGATGGTCGACTGCGAGCATTTCTTCGACGGCTTCAAGGCCAATCCCGCCTATGCGCTGGCTTGCGCCAGGACGGCCTATGATGCCGGTGCCCGCTGGGTGGTGCTGTGCGACACCAACGGCGGCACGCAGCCATCGGAAGTCCGTGCGATCGTCGAGAGGGTCATCGCGGCGGGCATACCGGGCAACAATCTCGGCATCCATGCTCATGACGACACTGGCCAGGCCGTGGCCAATTCACTGGCGGCGGTCGAGGCAGGCGTGCGCCAGATCCAGGGTACGCTGAACGGCATCGGCGAGCGCTGCGGCAATGCCAACCTGGTCACTCTGATCCCGACGCTGGCACTGAAGCCGGCTTTTTCCGATCGCTTCGAAACCGGTATTTCAACAGAGGCCCTGAGCGGCGTATCTCGTCTTTCCCGCGCCTTCGACGAGTTGCTGAACCGCGCACCGGAAGCGCAGGCGCCCTATGTCGGCGCTTCCGCCTTCGCCACCAAGGCTGGCATCCACGCCTCGGCGCTGGCCAAGGAGCCGGCAACCTATGAGCACGTGCCGCCCGAAGCCGTCGGCAACCGCCGCCGCGTCATGGTCTCCGACCAGGGCGGCAAGGCCAACTTCCTCGCCGAACTGAAGCGCCGCGGCATCGATGTGCCCAGGGACGATCACCGGCTCGATGCGTTGATTGCCGTGGTCAAGGAACGCGAAGCGGAGGGCTATGCCTATGAAGGCGCCGACGCCAGCTTCGAGCTTCTGGCGCGCAAGATGCTGCACGGTGTGCCGGAATTCTTCCACGTCACCTCGTTCCGCTGCATGATCGAGCGCCGCTTCGATGCCAATGGGCAGTTGAAGACGGTGTCGGAAGCGGTGGTCAAGGTGCTGGTCGAGGGTGAGGAGAAGATGTCGGTGGCCGAAGGACACGGCCCGGTCAACGCGCTCGACATCGCGCTGCGCAAGGATCTCGGCAAATTCCAGAACGAGATCGCCGACCTCGAACTCGCCGATTTCAAGGTGCGTATCCTCAACGGCGGCACGGAGGCCATCACCCGTGTCCTGATCGAATCGCACGATGGCACCGGCGCCCGCTGGTGGACGGTCGGCGTTTCCGAAAACATCATCGACGCCTCCTTCCAGGCGCTGATGGATTCCATTGTCTACAAGCTGATGAAGAACCGCGACATGGCTGGGCTGGTCGCGGCGGAGTAGCCTTGAACCATCAGCGAAAGTCCATTGATCCATCAGAATTTTGCGATGGTTTTGCGGGGATGGCTGGGCCATAGCGTTGGTCCATGGCCACAGATGCAATGACCCTGGACGCGGATTCGAAGGCGCGGCGCGGCTTCCTGCTGGCACTGGGCGCCTATTTGCTGTGGGGACTTCTACCTTTCTACATGAAGGCGGTCGCACATCTGCCGCTGGCCGAGGTTATCGCTCATCGTATCGTCTGGTCGGTGCCCATCGCGGCGGCTGTTCTGATCTGGGCTCGCCGCACGGCGGATTTCAAGGCGGCGCTGCGCTCACCGCGTACCATTTCGATGGCCGCGCTGACGGCCGCGCTGATATCGATCAACTGGGGCATCTATGTCTGGGCAATCTCGGTCGATCGCACCGTCGAGACGGCGCTCGGCTACTACATCAACCCGCTAGTCAGCGTCGTCGTCGGCGCGCTGGTGCTTGGTGAACGGCTCGGCCGGCTGCAGATCGCGGCAGTGGCACTGGCGGCGATAGCGGTCGCGGTGCTCACCGTCGAGGCAGGCAAGCTGCCTTGGGTGTCGCTGGTGCTGGCTTTCTCATTCGCGGCCTACGGCTTCTTCCGCAAGACACTGCCGATCGGGCCCAGCCAGGGGTTCCTGCTCGAGGTGATGTTGCTATCGGTGCCGGCGCTTACCTACATCGTTTACCTGGTTGCCACCGGACAGGACCATTTTGTCTCCAGCACGTCCACCGATACGGCTCTGCTGATCGGCTGTGGTCCGGTCACCTCGGTGCCGCTCCTGTTGTTTGCGTTCGGCGCCAAGCTCTTGCGCCTGTCCACCATCGGCATCATGCAGTATATCGCGCCGACCATGGTGTTCCTGATCGCCGTGCTGATCTTCGACGAACCATTCGGCGGCATCGATGCCGTTGCCTTCGGACTTATCTGGGTAGCGCTGGCGATCTATTCCTGGTCGATGTTTCGCGGCCGCGAGATACGGCCGGCGACACCCGCGATACGATAGGATTTCCAGATGTACGTGCTGCACATCGCCAACAAGAACTATTCCTCATGGTCGCTGCGGCCATGGGTGCTGATGCGCATGCTCGAGATCCCGTTCGAGGAGCGGCTGACGCCATTTCCGACCGGTCCAAGCTGGAGCGTCTATCGGCCCTTTTCGCCCAATGGCCGGGTGCCGTGCCTGGTCGACGATGGCTGGGCGGTCTGGGATTCGCTCGCCATCGCCGAATATCTGGCCGAGAGGCATCACGGCGTCTGGCCGGTTGAAGCCAAGGCCCGTGCCTGGGCGCGCTCGGCCGCGGCCGAAATGCATTCGAGCTTCACCGCCTTGCGCAATGACTGCTCGATGAGTTGCGGCGTGCGCGTGCAACCATTGCCGATGTCCGACGCGCTGAAGCAGGATCTCTTTCGCCTCGGCGATCTCTGGAACGATGGCCTTGCACGCTTCGGCGGGCCGTTCCTGGCCGGCAATGCCTTCACCGCCGTCGATGCCTTCTTTGCCCCGGTGGCGTTTCGGGCTCAGTCGTATGGGCTGTCTTTCGAGGGCGCCGCGGCTGCCTATCCGGCGCGTCTGCTTGACCTGACCGTGATGCGCGAATGGTATGCCTCCGCTCTTGCCGAGACGTGGCGCGAGCCTGGCCATGAGGCGGAGGTCCTCGCCGCCGGCACAGTCATCGAGGATCGTCGCGCCGTTTGAGCGCTTTACATCCTGCCAAGTCGCCTGACGAACATATAGACAACCCCAGCGATGAGCAGCGATACCGCTGATACCACCCAAAAACCCATGGGGGTGTCGACGAGCGGCAGGCCGCCGACATTCATGCCGAACAGGCCGGAAATGATGGTCATCGGCAGCAGCACCGCCGTCATCACCGACAGCACATAAAGCAACTGGTTCGACTGCGTCGTCAGCTTTGCCATCAATTCGTCCTGCAGCAGGCGGGCGCGTGCCTGCAATTGCTCGCCGTCATGGTGCAGCGTCTGCGTCCTGTGCGAAAGCCGCGTCGCCATGTCGTTGATCGCGTCGGGCAGGTCGTGGCGATGCGCGTGGTCAAGATGGCGAAACAGATTGGTCAACGTCGCCATCTGGCGATGGATCAGCACCAGGTGCCGGCGCGCATCCACCAGCGTCTGGCGCTCATTATGCCATGCATCGCAGACGATACGGTCCTCGATGCCATCCATGTTGTCGCCAAGCGTGGCAAGCTCGGATGCCATGCCGTCGAGCGATTGGCCCATGACAGCTTCGATCAGTTCCGCCGGTGAGCGGAACTTGCGCGCGCCGTTGTCGATCGCCTTGCGGATATTGTCGACCGACTGCAAAGGCTGCTTGCGTCCGCCGATCAGCATCGTGTCGTTGAGAGCAAAACGGAAATGGCCGAGGCCCCGTGCCTCCGCCGAATAATCGTGACGCAGGTCCGGCAGATCGCCGTAAAGCCAGTCATCCTCGAGGTCGATATGGCAGCCATGGCTGGCGGACAGGAAGGCGTCGCGCACCGGCAGCGGCAACTTTGGTTCAGCCGCGATCTCCTGTCGGGCATGCAGGTCCGACAATTGATAACTGCGCCACGTCCAGCGAGCCGCGGCGGCATCCTTGGTCCGCGCGCCATCGGCGGTGAAGTGATAGATGAAAAAGAGCCCGTGCTCGTCGGGCAGGTAGGGCGACAGGTCGGTGCCTTCCGGATTGAGAGCGATATCCATGGGCGGGGTGCCAGATGCAGGTTTCGAACATGGAGCCGCATGGCGGCTGCCTCACCCTCAATTTTCTAGCACGAGTGAACCCGGTTTCGTGTGACGGTTTCTTGACACTTGCGGGTAAGGAGCAACTGGCCGCTCCGTATGCGTGCTTTAAAACATGAATTCGCCGCCGTTGATGTGGATCATCTGGCCCGTAATAAATTTGCCCATGTCCGAAGCCAGATAGATACAAGCGTTCGAGATGTCCTCGACATCGCCCAGATGACGTAGCGGGAGCGTCTTCTCAAGCTCAGCCACGGTGTCTTTCAGGTTCGGAAACCAGTCCGGATTTCTTCGCGTGGAGACCCATCCTGAAGCTACGCTGTTGGCTGTAATACCTTCGGGGCCGTATTCGAGAGCGATGGCCTTGGCCAGCCCATGCAGAGCGTGTTTCGTCGCAACGACATGCGCGCGGTTTTCCAGCGGGAAAAGCGCGTCCGAGCCCGCCATGTGGATAATTCTGCCGAACCGTTTCGCGCGCATGTGAGGCAGAACGGCCCGGTCGACGTAGAAAGCCGAATTCAGATTGGTTCTTACGACTCTGTCCCAATCCTCGATCGAAATTTCGTGAAATGCCTGATGCGGACGAATTCCGACTGCGGAAACGGCGACGTCCAGCGAACCGAATGCCTTGATCGCCGCTTCCACCATCGTCGCAACGGACGGCCACTGCGAGCAGTCTGCCAGAATCGGCAAGGCTTTCACGCCGAAACGCTCAGCCTCTTCAGCAACCCCTTCAATTTTGCCCAGATCGCTGAGTCCATTGATGACGACATTGGCTCCGGCTTCTGCAAATGCCAGAGCCACTCGTCGTCCGACATTCTGCCCGGCAGCGGTGACGAGTGCGGTCCTGCCTTCCAATCCCTCGATTTTCATCCCTGACACTCCGAGTGTTCCTGCCAAAGCCATCGGGAGCTTGTATCGCGGCGTGTTGGCCAATTCTATCGGTGCGCGGGGAGTGTTCCCGAGAGGTATTCGACGCGGCCGACCTATGTCAGCCGCGTCGTTCGCATTCGCTCAGCGCTTCGGTCCAAATCCGGGGTAGGGATTGAGCGGTACGACGGCGGCGATGTCCATCATGCCCGCCTTGACCAGCGGCAATGTCGCAAGGTGACCGCGCACGTCCGCGTCACTGCGGGCCTCGAACATCATGCCGCTGCCGGGAATGTCGCCGCGGTTCCACACCTGGCGCACCGCGCCCTCGGCATAGAGCGTGCGGCGCTGCTCGGCTTCGCCGGGCAGCAGCGGAGCGAAATCCGCGTCGGTGAACTTTTGGGTATTGCGGGTGAGAAGGGCAAAGAACTGCATGGCGATCTCCTTAGGTTGTGATGGCCAACTGTCGCTTTGGCTGGTCAGACTGTCCAGGACTGATTAGGCTAAAGTTGAGACCCTTAAGGACTTGATGTTGGAGAAAAAATGTTCGATCTGCGCCAGATCCGCTATTTCGTTGCTGTCGCGGAAACCGGCAATGTCGGCCGCGCCGCCGAACTGCTGCACATCTCGCAGTCGCCGCTCAGCCGGCAGATCATTCAGCTCGAGGAAAAAGTCGGCGTCCCGCTGTTCGAGAGGGCAAAGCAGCGGGTTCACCTCAACGCCGAAGGCCGCGCTTTTCTCACTCAGGCGCGAGCGCTGCTGGCCAATGCAAGGCAACTGGAAGAGCTTGGCCGCAATCTTGCCAATGGCACGGTCGGGCGTCTCGCCATTGGCTATGTCGAAGGCGCCGTCCACGCCGGGCTTGTCTCCGGGATGCTGCGGCAGTTCCGCCGCGATCGGCCGGATTTTCATCTACGACTGATGAACCAGCGATCGGCTGCACAATTGGAGGGGCTGCGCCAGCGCGCACTCGATCTGGGGCTGATCTACTCGCCGCCGGCCGTCGACGATCCGGATATCGATTGCACGCTGATCAGGCGCGAGCCGCTGGTTCTGGCGATGCCGGAAGGCGATCCGCTTGCCGATGTCGGCGACATCCAGCCGTATCATCTCGACGGTCGCACCTGGATCACCGTGGTGCGCCAGCCGGATGACACCAACCGCGGCCAATTCCTCGCCGCCTGCGCCAAAGCCGGCTTCCTGCCGAACATTTCCTATGAAACGGCCGATCCGCTGACGTCGCTGGGGCTGGTCAGTGCTGGACTTGGCCTGGCAACGGTGCAGGCCAGCTTGCGGAGCCTGGCACCAGCTCGGATCGCGTTTCGCGAACTACCGTGGTTCGAACGCACGGTCTCGATCCACCTGGCATGGCGACGTCATGACCGCCGCGCGGTGATATCAGCCTTGCGGCAGGCTGCTCAGGGACAGGCAGGGCAGTAGGCAGCCCACATACTGCCCTACTGCTTATTCCCAGGACCCTACAGCTTGTCGATCACCGACTGTACGCCTTCGGTCGGCGCATCGACCGATGATCCGGCAACCATGATGGCGGCGACGATCGCTTCGGGATCGTTGACCACCAGCGGTTTCACCCGCTGTGCCGTGTGGATGAAACCTTCGGCGGCCATGTGATCGAGCAGGGTCAGCATAGGATCCCAGAATCCCCCGACATTGCCGAAGACGATCGGCTTTCGATGATGGCCGAGCTGCGCCCAGGTCATGACCTCGACGATTTCCTCGACCGTGCCGATGCCGCCCGGCAGCGCCACAAAGGCGTCGGATTTCTCGAACATCCTGTGTTTGCGCTCGTGCATGTTTTCGGTGATCAAGAGTTCGTCGAGCCGGTCAAGCGCGGTTTCGGTTGCTTCCCTGTTGATCAGGAAGCGCGGAATAATGCCCGTAACCTTGCCGCCGGCCCGCAGCGCGCCCTCAGCGACGGCGCCCATGATGCCCTTGGTGCCGCCGCCATAGACCAGCCGCAGGCCCGAGCGGGCAATGGAGCGCCCAAGCAGGTGCCCGGCCTTGACATAAGTTTCGTCACGGCCCGGAGACGAGCCGCAATAGACGCAGACGGATCGAATCGTGTTCATGCAACTGATTGGTGATTGGGTCCGTAACCATGGTCAAGCCCATGGCGGGCTTTTTCTTGTCGGCCTTTGCAAAACACGCTAGACCGGCATTAGGTGGCTAAGGGGCAGGGAAATATGGCAATTAATCCATTGAAGGCGTTTTTGTTCGCGGCGGGTGGGACCGTTGCCGCGGCCGGGACCGCCTATGTATCGGGCGCACTCGACCCGTATCTCAGACATGCGCCACCGGCGGAAGTGGCGGCATTGACGCCGCCGGCCGGGACCGAGGCAAAGCCGGCCGCGTCCGGGACAGAAGGGCGGCTTCCCGCCCCGCCGGCACCGGCAGCCTCCGCTTCGGGTACAAATGCGATGGCGCCGGCAGCGCCCGCCACCAATGCGATGGCTCCGGCAAAGCCATCAGAACCGGCCACCGCGCCGGCGGCAGCCCCAGCGCCGGCCGTAGCCGGGCCGGTCGCGCCGACCTTTGATGTCGTGCGGGTCGAAAGCAACGGCTCTATCGTCGTTGCCGGCAATGCAGTTGCTAATGCCAAGGTCGAAATCCTCAACGGCTCGACGGTTCTCGGCTCGACGGTCGCCGGCGCCGACGGCGCGTTCGTCATCGTTCTCGACGATCCGCTGAAGCCTGGTGACTATACGATCACCCTGCGTTCGACGGCGCCGGACAAGGTCGTGATCGCTTCAGCGCAGACCGCCGTCGTTTCGGTTCCAGCAAACGCGTCCGGCCAGGTTCTGGCGATGGTGGAGGAGCCAGGCAAGCCGTCGGAACTCATAACCGTTCCCACGGCCGAGAAAAAGCCGGAGACGCAGGCCGCCGCCGCACCGGCGGTAACCCAGCCAAGTGCGGAGGCTCCCGCCGCCGTGGCCCCGGCAGCACCTGCCGCCGTGGCACCTGTCGCGGCTGAAGCAGCTCCGGCGACGCCAGCCGCAACAGCGACAGCGTCTGCTGCCGCTGCGGCGGAACCCAAGATCGTCGTCGAGGCGGTCGAGATCGACGGCAACAAGATCTTTGTTGCCGGCCTTGCCGATGCCGGCCGCAAGGTACGTGCCTATGCCAATGACATCCTGCTCGGTGATGCGCAAACGTCGCCCGATGGCCATTTCCTGGTCGAGGCGACGCGCGACATTCCGGTCGGCAACTACACCATTCATGTCGATGGCCTTGATGCCGACGGCGTGAAGGTGATTGCCCGCGCAGCCGTGCCGTTCGAGCGCGAGCCTGGCGAGGCGGTGGCCGCGGTGGCGCCGGCCGAGGTCAAACCCGCTGACGCAAAGCCGGCTGTGGTTGCCGCGGCCGAGGCGCCATCCGCCCCGGTGACAGCCGCGCCTGATACCCAACCGGCCGCGCCCGCTGTTGCTGCCGCACCCGCGCCAGCCGCCGAAACACCGACGCCAGTGGCGACACCCGCACCGGCGGTTGCCGCGACGCCCGCGCCCGCCGAGGAAGCCCCGGCAAAGGTCGCAGCCGCGACGCCCGGAGCGGATGTTCCCGAGATCGTGGCGCCAAAGCTTGAGCATGCCGACGGCGCCGTCATCATCCGCCGCAATGATACGCTGTGGCGGATTTCGCGGCGCGTCTATGGTCATGGCGTGCGCTATTCGACCATCTACCTTGCCAATCAGGACCAGATCCGCGACCCCGACCGCATCTGGCCGGGGCAGGTGTTCAAGGTTCCTGAAAAGTCGAAGGAAGGCGAAGCCGCCAACCTCAAGGCGATGGGTGAACAGGCGACGACGGCCCCGACCAAGACCGAGTAAAGCCGTTCTGCCCATCAGGATAGGTTGCGGTCCCTCAGGTCATCGTTTATCGCCGATGAACGATGACCGAATCCCGCCTCGAAACTGACCGCAACCGCGGCGCGCCGGACAGCCACGCCGTTGCCGCCCGGCTTGCCGCTCTGTCGCATCCGGCGCGCATCGAGATATTGAAACACCTCTCCGCCAGCGATTCCTGCTGTTGCCGGGAGGTCGTCGATCATCTCGACCTGGCGCAATCCACCGTATCACAGCATCTGAAAGTCCTGGTCGAGGCCGGGCTGGTCCGGTTCGCGCCGGACCGCCAACGCTCGCGCTATGAAGTTGACCGCGATGCGCTGGCCGGTGTTTCCGCGTCGCTCAACGCACTCGTCAATTCCTGCTGCGCCGACAATAAGAGTTAAGAAAATGGCCGAAAAAACCGTCTCCGCCGACTCCGGCTCAACCTTCAAGACGCTGCTCAACCTGTGGCCCTATATGTGGCCGGCCGATCGCGCCGACCTCAGGGCGCGGGTCACCTGGGCGACCCTGCTGCTCGTCGTCGCCAAGCTGACGCTCGTCGCCGGTCCCTATTTCTTCAAATGGGCGACCGACGCCTTGGCTGGCGACGCCAAAACCGTGCCGCCGCTGCCGTCCTTCCTGCTGGCGCCGGTCATGCTGGTCGTCGCCTACAATGTCGTGCGGCTGGTGCAGCTCGGCTTTAACCAGTTGCGCGACGCACTGTTTGCCCGCGTCGGGCAATACGCCGTGCGCCAGCTCGCTTTCCGCACCTTCGTGCACATGCATCAGCTGTCGCTGCGTTTTCATCTGGAGCGGCGCACCGGCGGCTTGTCGCGCATCATCGAGCGCGGCACCAAGGGCATCGAGACGATCGTCCGTTTCATCATGCTCAACACCGCGCCGACCATTCTCGAATTCGCGCTGACCACCGGCATCTTCGCCTACACTTATGGCTGGAAATATGTGGTCGTCGTGGCGGTGACGGTCTGGCTCTACGTCTGGTTCACTGTCCGGGCGAGTGACTGGCGCATCGGTATCCGCCGCGACATGAACGACAGTGACACCGATGCCAACACCAAGGCGATCGACTCGCTGCTCAACTTCGAGACGGTCAAGTACTTCAACAATGAGAGCATGGAGGCCGAGCGCTTCGACCGCTCGATGGCGCGTTACGAAGTCGCCGCAACCAAGATCTGGACCTCGCTCGGCTGGCTGAACTTCGGCCAGGGCATCATCTTTGGCATCGGCACCGTCGTCGTCATGTGCATGTCGGCGCTGGAGGTCCAGCGCGGCACCCAGACCGTTGGCGACTTCGTCTTCATCAACGCCATGCTGATGCAGCTTTCCGTGCCGCTCAATTTCATCGGCTTCATCTACCGCGAAATCCGCCAGGGCCTGACCGATATCGAGCAGATGTTCGACCTGCTGGACGTTCCGCAGGAGATCGTCGACAAGCCGGACGCCAAGCCATTGGTCGTCGGCGCCGGCAAGGTCGAATTCCGCGACGTGCATTTCTCCTATGATCCAAACCGCAAGATCCTGAAGGGCGTCAGCTTCGAGGTGCCGGCCGGCAAGACCGTTGCCATTGTTGGTCCGTCGGGCGCCGGCAAGTCGACGATCTCGCGGCTTCTGTTCCGCTTCTACGACATCCAGGGCGGGGCGGTGCTGATCGATGGCCAGGATGTTCGCGACGTGACGCAGGAAAGCCTGCGCGCCTCCATCGGCATGGTGCCGCAGGACACAGTGCTGTTCAACGACACCATTGCCTACAACATCCGCTACGGCCGCGTTGGCGCCAGCGAGGAGGATATGCGCAAAGCGGCGGAACTGGCGCAGATCGGTCCGTTCATAGAGCGGCTACCCGATGGCTATCGCTCGATGGTCGGCGAGCGTGGACTGAAGCTCTCCGGCGGCGAGAAGCAGCGCGTGGCGATTGCCCGCACCATCCTGAAGGCGCCGCCCATCCTGATGCTGGATGAGGCGACCTCGGCGCTTGACAGCCACACCGAGCAGGAGATCCAGGCCGCGCTCGATCTGGTCAGTCGCGGCCGCACCACCATCGTCATCGCCCACCGGCTGTCGACGGTGATTTCCGCCGACGAGATCATCGTCTTGCAGGACGGCCAGATCGCCGAGCGCGGCACCCATGCCGACCTGATGCGCAAGCATGGCCTCTACGCTTCGATGTGGGATCGCCAGCGTGAGGCGACCGAAGCCGAGGAGCGGCTGCGCATCGCGCGTGAGGGCGACGAACTGGGCGTCATTGTTCGCCGTCGCACATCCGAGGTGAATTGACGGCGAAAAGGTTGCTGATTTTCCGCTTGACCTCAACTTAAGTTGAGATCGTAGACCTCCGATCGAAGGTGCCAAGGGCATCCGCTCGCAATCGGAGGTATGAAGAATGGATCAGCTAAATCAACAGCTTGGCGATGTCAGCGTGTTCAGGGTGGACAAGTTCATCGTTCCGGCCGAGGCCCGCGAGGAGATACTCCGCAAAGTCAGGGCGACGCATGAATTGCTGCGCCTGCAACAAGGGTTCGTGCAGGATTTCCTGCTCGAGCAATTCTCGGGCCCGGGCGAGTTCAATCTCGTGACCGTTGTCGAATGGGAAAACCAGACGGCCGTCGACAATGTCGTGCCAATCGTCAAGGCGGCGCAGGCACTCGTCGGTTTCAACCCTCAGGAGACACTGACGCGGCTGGGTGTTCGCGCCGACATTGCCAACTATCAGCGCATTCCCGGTTTCTAAGTTAGCCGGGCCATCCGACGCCAGGGGCGGGTGCTTCGATGCTGAGCACTTGGCCGGTGCGTGCATCGCTGGCCATCTGCTCAAAGCCGCGCCATTCGGCGGCGACGATGAACAGGGTTTTCCGATCTGCGCCGCCTAGCATGCAGGCGAAGCAGCCGCGATCAGCGGTGATGGTCTGCAGTACCTCACCGCCTTCGCGCACCCGGACGCAGCGCTTGTTGGGGACATCCGCGTACCAGACGGCACCTTCGGCATCGAGGCAGATGCCGTCGGGAAAGCCATCGAGATGAGCCCAGACCCGCCGATTGGCGAGGCTGCCATCGGCGGCAATGGCGAAAGCAGTCAGTCGGTTGGCATGCGATTCGGCGACGATGAGCGTCTTGTTGTCCGGCGTCACCGCCATGCCGTTGGCAAAGGCGATATTATCCGCCACCTGCCGAACCGCACCGCCCGCGGAAATCAGCACGATTGTACCGGGCCCGAAATGCTGGCCAAGAGCCGGTGCCGGCCCGCCGCCATTGACGTAGATGTTGCCCCGCCCATCGACGACGATCTCGTTCCACGGGTTTTTCGACAGCTCTCTCAGATCGGCATGGGTGGCGAGTGTTCCGTCCGCTTCCTGCAGCAGAAGCAAGCCCTCGCGACCTGAGGCGACAAGCAGACGACCATCCGGCAGCCAGTCGATGGAATAGGGCAGGACAGCCCGCATAGTGAGCACTATCTCGCTCTTGCCGCCGGCATCGACCGCGATGATCTCGCCGGTGCCCCAGTTACATAGCCATAGCTGTCCATCATGCCAGCGCGGCGATTCGCCGAAGGCGAGACCAGCTATCACGATGTGCGCTTTGTCGGCTGATGGTTTCTGCATTGCTGAGAACCTCCTTGTTGCACGTGCCAGCTCCAGACTGGAGAAAGGCGCCATCTCCCAAGGACGCACGGGACCACTTGCCCCCCGACAACTTTATGGATTTTTCACTCAGATAAGATCGACCTTGATGCCTCGGCACCGATGGCTTCCGCGCGCAGGCTACTTCTTCTCCGTCAAGAAGAACGTGCCATCAACATGGCCATTGGCGCCGCATGAGGACGGTTCCGAATTGTCACCCTTGCCGGCGCCGCTCTGCTCGACGATGAGCGCGTCGCCAACGCGGAGGAAGGTGAAAACGAAGCCGGTCGGTTTGTCGCTGTCGTCAGTGTCGACCAGACGCAGGTCGTTGCGCATCTTGGCCGTACCGCTGATGTCGCATTCTCCGCCACCAGTGACAGGATTGGCGACATCCTCTGAAACTTCGAGCTTGCCGGTACCCGCCGCCTTGATCTCGACCTCACCGCGCATGCTGCTCCATGTCCCGACGAAGCCGGAGTCCGCGGGCTTGCGGATGCCGGCGAGGAAGGTGGCGCGATCGCGCAGGAACTCGCCGAGATCGAAATTCTGCTGGTCCTTCGGCGTGTTCTCGTTGAAGTCGGCGATCTGGTCGCGATACTGGATGAAGTCGCTCTGGTCGTCCCGCAAGGCCTTGCCGGCGCTCGGGTCGAGCGTCTTCAGCGCCGCCGCGTAGTTTTCGCAACATCGGCGTCGCCTTGCGCCAGCACAGGATCGGCGCAAATGTCTTTTTCCGCGACGCTGGCGGCCTTGGCGCAGTCGAAGGATGGCTTCGCCTGCGCGATTGCGTTGCCATGTGACATGAGCAGGACAGCCAGTGCGGTGAATACGCCAAGCGGCAGCGCGAATTTGGCGTGCCGCTGTGCTTGATCGAAACCACGCACTGCCAGCAATCGGTTCGTCATGAAGCCCCCTGCATGAGCGGAAGTGACCAAGAATCCGAATTCTGACGGCAACAATTCGCACGAATCAGGGGAGACGTGACTGCCGCGGGAAATGTGATGGCCTGCATCGGGCCTGTCCAATGTTGCGTATGCAATGGCTGCATGGCTACCGCTCTTGCCAGTCTGATTGTCGCGTTGCGGCGACGGAGCGTTTCCGATAGACAGGCCGGACCTGAAATGGAGCCTGTTTTCATCCGATGAGCCTCGTCGACACGATCAAGAATACGTTCGTTCCGATCCATCGCGAGGGCTATCCGTTCATCGCCGCCTTCGGCGCGGCAACGCTCTTTCTTGGCTATTTCTCCTCGATCCTGTTCTGGATCGGCCTCATCCTGACGGCATGGTGCGTCTATTTCTTCCGCGATCCGGAGCGCGTCACGCCAGTCGACGACCGTCTGGTGGTTAGCCCCGCCGATGGCATCATCTCGGCGGTCGGACCGGCTGTGCCGCCGCGCGAGCTTGGTCTCGGCAATGGCGAAATGACCCGCATCTCGGTGTTCATGAACGTCTTTTCCTGCCATGTGAACCGCGCTCCCGTGCGTGGCCGCATCTCCAGGATCGAGCACCGGCCGGGCAAGTTCCTCAATGCCGAGCTCGACAAGGCAAGCACCGAGAACGAGCGCAACGGTCTGGTCATCGAAAGCCCGAACGGCGTTGTCGCCGCCGTGCAGATCGCCGGTCTTGTGGCGCGGAGAATCGTCTGCTGGGCCGAGACCGGCGGCACGATCGCCGTTGGTGAGCGTTTTGGCCTGATCCGCTTCGGTTCGCGCGTCGACGTGTTCCTGCCTTTGACCGCCACGCCGCGCGTCGCTGTCGGCCAGACGGCAGTCGGCGGTGAAACCGTGCTGGCCGAATTCGGCGGCGTTGCCGGAACACCCCTCGTACGGATTTCCTGACCGTGGGCGCGCCGTTCAAGAAATTCGAGGCGCATGGCAGCGGCGGCCCGCGCATCCGTGAAATCCCGATGCGCATGGTGCTACCGAACCTCGTCACCGTGCTTGCAATCTGTGCCGGTCTGTCCGGCATCCGCTTCGGTTTCGAGGGCCGCTTCGAGACGGCGGTGGTGATGGTCCTGCTCGCCGCCTTTCTCGATGGCATCGACGGGCGTCTGGCGCGGATGCTGAAGGCAACCTCCAAATTCGGCGCGCAGATGGATTCCCTGGCCGACATCGTCAATTTCGGCGTGGCGCCCGCCTTGGTGCTCTATGCCTTCATGCTCGATCAGGCTGGTTCACCGGGCTGGATTGCCGCGCTTCTGTTCGCCATCGCCTGTGGTCTGCGGCTTGCCCGTTTCAACGTTCTGGACGAGGAAACAGATCGTCCGATATGGCAGAACGAATATTTCGTCGGCGTGCCGGCGCCGGCGGGAGCCGTGCTGGTGATGCTTCCGCTCTATCTTTCATTCCTGCGCCTTGGCGTCGAACCGACCCGGGTGACGGCCTTCATCGCCACGGGCTTCACGATACTGGTCGCCTTCCTGCTGGTCAGCCGGCTGCCGGTCTATTCCGGCAAAAGCTTCAAGATACCCGGCGACAAGGTGCTGCCAATCATCCTCGGCGTCGTCCTCTACATCCTGCTTCTCATGACCTATCCGTGGTATACGCTGACGGCATCGGTCGCCGGCTACCTGGTCTTCCTGCCGTTCAGCGTGCGCGCCTATTCCAAGCGCGCCATGATTGAAGGCGAAAAGGTGCCGCCCTCGGATATTGGCTGAGCCGGCTGATAGCTAAGCAGCGACCCCAAGCTTGTCGAGCGCCAGCTTGCGGGTCGAGACATAGTCGGTCTTGCCGGAGCCCAGCACAGGAATTTCCCGCACCTTGACGATGTCGTTGGGCACCATCAATTCAGCGGCGCCTGCCTGTCTGCCGAACTTGCGCAATTCTTCGGGGTCGGCGTCCTCGGCGGTGGTGACCAGAACGATGCGTTCGCCCCGGCGCTTGTCGGGCACCGCGACCGCCGCGTGGCGCTGTTCGGGCCATAGCGACTGCACCAGCATCTCGACCGCACCCAGCGACACCATCTCGCCGGCGATCTTGGCGAAGCGCTTGGCCCGGCCG
This sequence comes from Mesorhizobium sp. PAMC28654, assembly GCF_020616515.1. Taxonomy (GTDB): domain Bacteria; phylum Pseudomonadota; class Alphaproteobacteria; order Rhizobiales; family Rhizobiaceae; genus Mesorhizobium. The sequence continues at coordinate 1,871,061 of NZ_CP085135.1, read as the reverse complement.
CGAATTGTGATGAAGCCTTCGCGATCGACGGCAACGATGTCGCCGGTATCGTGCCAGCCGGTCAGCGGCTGCAATTCGCCGGGGCGATCCGCGGTCATGTAGCCCATCATCAGATTGGGGCCATCGAGCCACAACTGCCCGGCGTCACTGATGCCCTCGACCGGCTCCAGCTTCATGCGCATGGCCGGCAAGAGCCGGCCGACGCTACCACCGCGGCCATGGATCGCGGTATTGACTGCGACAACGGGTGCGGCTTCGGTCAGCCCGAAACCTTCGATGATTTCGGCCTGGAAGCGGTCGCGATAGACGCGGCGGGTTTCCGGCTTCACCGCCTCAGCGCCGGCAACAACGAAACGCAGGCTTGAGAAATCACCATCCTTGGCGGTGCGCGCATAGTTGGCCAGGAACGTATCGGTGCCGAACATGATCGTCGGCCTGACCCTGCGGGCGATCTCGGGGATGATCTTGTAGTGCAGCGGCGAGGGGTAGAGGAATAGTTTGACGCCGGTCACCAGTGGCAGGATGGTGCCGCCCGTAAGCCCGAACGAGTGGAACACCGGCAGGACGTTGAGCAGGATGTCGGCCGGCGAGATGGTGATCCGCGCCTCTGCCTGCATGGCGTTGGCGAGAAGGTTCTTGTGCGACAGCACCACGGCCTTGGGCGTGCCTTCCGAGCCGGAGGTGAACAGGATCACCGCCGGCTTGGCCGCGTTCTGCGGCCGCAGCGGCCAGCGCCACAGCACGGCTGCCGTGAGCTTGTCCAGCGTCGTCACGGTTTCGCGCAAATCCTCCAGCCACAGCAGCCTGGCGCCGCCTGTTTCGACGGCCGCGACAATGTCGGCGAGGTCGGCCTTCTCGACGAAGGCGCGAGAGGAGACCACGGTACGGATGACCGCCGTGCGGACGGCCGCGGTGACGCTTGCCGGACCCGCCGTGTAGTTGATCATCGCTGACACGCGCCCGCCCGACAGCAAGCCGAGCAGCGTCAGCACGACGCCATTGGCGTTGGGCAGCAGCACTCCGACAGCTTCGCCCGGCGCCGTGACGGCCTCGAAACGACGGCCCAGCACCCGGGCGCCGATGAACAGTTTTCTGTAGCTCAGCGCGCCGCTTATGACGTCCTCGATGATCGGATGCGAGGCTCCGACACGGTCGGCGGCGTCGCGCATGGCGAGGAAAAGGCCACGGTCGAGATCGGTGGCGGCAAACCGGGCTTCGGCGAAACGATCGAACAGTGCATTGGTGTTCGATGCCTGGTCTGGGTTTCGTGCTACCAGCTCGGCGATAGTCATCGGCTCCAGTACGCTGATCGACAGGCGCGGAAACCAGCGACGCGGCGCGATCGCGGCGGGTGTCAGCGATACCGGCAGGTAACGCGCACCGCCGACAAAGATTGGCACGATACGGGCGTCGGCCTGCATGGCGATGCGGGTGATGGCGCGAAACAGGCGGAAGGACTTCACATCCGGCTCGACCGCATCGGGCAAGTAGACGGCAAGCCGGCCCTTGCCCTTCAAGACACGCACCAGCCGGCGGCTGACGAAGACATGTTCGGCGTTGAAGGCGATGGTGCGGCCAAGCTCGCGCCACGGCTCCAGCCAGGGCGATCTGGCCGAGGCGTCGTCGAGGATGTGCAGCGTATCTTCCGGCAACAGTGACAGCATCAGCGCCGGCTCGATGCGCGACTGATGCCAGATGACGTAGATGACCGGAGCGGGGGCTGACCGCGCGATCCTCATGCGGTCATCCTTGATCCGGTAGGCGAGCTTGAACGGCACATAGAGCACGGCCTGGGCAAAGCGCAGCCCGAGCCGGAATCTCTCCACCACCGCGATCATCAGCCAGGCTGCAATCAGCCCGGCAAGCAGCGCCAGCGTCAGGATCATGCCGCATCCTCCCGTTCTCGCTTCGCGGCTCTTGGCCGGCCGCTTCGGCAAGAACCTAGACGATGTGGGGTCAAGGTCAATGCGGGAAGAGAACGCTCCTGCCTTGCCCCAGAAACTGGAAGAAGACGCTCAAGCCGCCTTTAACCTCCCGCTGATGAAGCGGAACTCCTGCGTCTTGCCGCCATAGCCATAGGCGGCGGCCGGCACTTCGTGCACGAAGGCATAGCTTTCCTCGTGCACCGTGCCCAGCAAGTGGCCGAAAGCAGCGAAGATCGCCTTCAGGTAGGCTTCAAGCTCAAGCTTGGTGTTGGTGCCGTCGACCACCTTGATGTCCAGCCAGAAGGTGTTTGCGCCATGCTCGGCCAGCGACTTGCCGCCGGCGAACCAGTGCCGTGGATCGACGTAGGAAATGGCGACCGCGGTAATCGTTGGATCCTTGCGCAACTGCGTGGCGGTGATCTCGGTTACGTCCTTGGCGATCCTGGCGGACAGAGCGGCGTCAGGCTTGCCGGTGACACTGATGTTGATGATAGGCATTTTCCTTCTCCTTGGTTGGGCGGCGTCTGATTGCCGAGGCAAGGACCATGCCTCCATCCTGGAGTCAAAAAAATCGAATTGTTTTTAACGGTTGATTCGATATTATCGAAGTATGCAAATGCTCGATCCCGACCTTCTCAGAACTTTCCTAGCCTTCGTCGATGGCGGCTCGTTGGCACAGGCCGCATCGATGGTCGGCCGCACGCCCTCGGCGGTGACGGCGCAGATGCAACGGCTTGAGGAGATCGTCGGCGAGCCGCTGTTGATGCCGCAGGGGCGGGGGCGCGGCCTGACGCCGGCCGGCGAAGATCTTGTCGGCCACGCGCGCCATATCCTGTCTGTGCACAGCGAGGCTTGGCTTGCGCTCAAGGGCGCGCGGGCCGACGGCCGCGTCGCTATCGGCACCACGCAGGATTTCGCCGATAGCGGCTTGCCAGATCTGCTCAGGGCCTTCGCCGTGAGCCACCCGCGTGTCAGGATCGAGCTGCGCGTCGGCCGCTCGGTCGAACTGGCGCAAGCGCTGCAGGCCGGCCTTCTTGATCTGACGATCGCCATGCGCCAGTTCCCAACACCGGATGAAGTTGGCGTGCTCAGGGAGCCCATGGTCTGGCTGTGTTCGCAAAAGGGGTTGGTTTCGCACCAGGACGAAGTGCCACTGGCGCTTCTCGACCCGCATTGCGGTTTCCGTGATGCGGCGATCGCCACTCTTGATGCTGCTGGGCGCCACTACCGGATCGCCGCCACCAGCGCCAGCCTAGCCGGCCTGCGCACGGCGGTGAATGCCGGCATCGCGTTGACGCTGAGAACTGCACGGTTCGCGCATTCCGGAATCGTCAAGGCGCCGCGCGATCTAGGCCTGCCGCCGGTCCCCGTTGCGGAGTTCGCCATACGGCTGCGAGGCGAAGCACAATCTCCCGCCCGAGATCTGGCGGCGCTGGTCAGCGACAACCGCGCCTCGTCAGGTGGCTTCGGCTGAGGCAAAGAAAAAGCCGACCTTTCGGTCGGCTGGAGGTAGGACGGGCAAGGGGTTTGGGGGGACTTGGGGTGCCCGTCGAGACAACAATGCCCGAAACCGGTGATGGTTCCGTGACGTCGCGAAATTTCTCAAATCGAGATCGTTGCGCGCTGCCGCCTTGCCGTCAGCCAGTCGCGCCCAGCATGCGCGAACACGGCGCACAGCACGAGAGCGCCGCCGATCATGCTGGCGGCGGGCGGAACCTCGGCCAGGAACAGGAAGGCAAACAGGATGGCGAAAGGCACTTCGGCCGAGCCGAGCAGCCCGGATTCGGGGGCCGGGATGAGCCGTGCTCCCTCCGTCCACAGTATGGACGACAGCGCGAAGGAAGCGCCGAAGGTCACGAGCAGGACGGCGTCTCTCGGTGAAACCGCCAGCGGGTCGGTGACGAACCAGCCGAGCACGAACAGAAGGAACGCCGACACGGCGCCCGCCCACACCACAGGCGTCTCGCGGAAGGCGCGGACCATGATCATGTAGAGCGCGCTGCCGATCGTCATCAGCAACGCCAGAAAATCACCGACCAGATTGCCGGTGCCGAACCCGGACCAGACCATGATCGCCACGCCACAGAGCGACACGGCGGCTGCAATCATGGTCTGCAGGCGAAACCGCTCCCCGACCAACACAAAGGCAAGCATGGCGGTGACGAAGGGCGCGGTGGCGTAGATGATCGCTACATTGGCGACGAAGGTGAACTTGAAGGCGCAGATGAAGGCAATGCTGGCCAGGGCTCCCTCGACCGCCAGCAGCCAGCCGCGCCAGCCGAGCCGCAGGCTTTCCTGCCCACCAGAGCGCTGTCGGCGCCACAGCACGTAGAGCGTGATCAGGATCGAGCCGACAAAGCCACGCCAGCAGATGATGGTCAGCGGATCGGCGTGGATGGATTTGGTCAGCACCCCGGTTAGGGCGAACACGGCCGCCGATGCCGACACCAGGATGATGCCAAGGGTTCGCTCGGTGGATGGGGTGCTGTTGCCCGGCATGCTCAAGAATCCTTCGCCATGGCGGATACTAGTCTGGCCTGTACTGACACCCTGCTGTCAGCATGGATCGATCGCGCGAATTCCCCGCGGGGTTTCACGCCCTCTTGCGAAAACGCTCGTTGGCGACGATCAGCAGGCCGGCCGAGACGATGATTGCCGCGCCGGTGAACACTTCGGGGCGCGGTACATCGCCCCATATCGCGAAACCCAGTGCGAAGGACCAGATCAGCGACGTGTATTCGAGCGGCGCCAAGATCGAAACGGGCGCGCGCTTCATACCTTCGAACAGAAGATACTGCGCGATCCCGCCCAGCGCGCCGACGGCGATCAACAACAGCAACTGCTCCCATGTCATCGCTTGCCATAGAAAAAAGGTCGGCACGGCCGAAAACGCCAGGAAGAAGGCGTTGTTCAAGACGAGCTGGATCATCGTGCGCTCGGCCAGCGATGTCTTGCGCATCAAAATGATGGCGATGGCCCACAAGATCGCCGCCGCCAGCACCAGCAGTACCGGTACGGAAAGTCCCAGGCGGGTCGGGTCGCAAGCGACGAAGACGCCGGCGAAGCCGATGAACACCGCCAGCCAGCGCAGTGCAGGCACCTTCTCGCCAAGCATCACCACCGAAAGCACCGTGATGATGATCGGGGCCGCGTAATAGATGGTGGTGAGTTCGGCCAGTTGCATGGTCTTGGCGGCGTTGTAGAAGCAGATCCAGGCAGCCAGCGTGAACACGCTGCGCAAGAACATTGGCCGGAGGACGGACGAGCGCGCCGTGTCCTCGAACAGGCGACGCCCGCCAATTGCCGCGCACGCGACCAGGATCGTGATGCTGCGAAAGAACATGATCTGCCAGACCGTCATACCCACGACCAGAAGCTTGATCGAAGCATCCTGCGTGGAAAACAGGAAATAGGCGGCGCCCGTGAACAGGATGCCCGCAAGCACCCTTTCACGTGTTTCAAGAATGGCGATGTCGGCCATGCGGCGCGGGCCTGTTCAGAGAAATGATTGCTGAGAAGCACTGCGAAGGCTTTGAAAATCAGGCTTCGCATGGATACGCTATACGAGTGAAAAACGCAGGCGCGCTACGCCAGCGGCGAGCTTGCGTTGGGGCAGGGCGTTGCATCACGCTGTGATGCCTGCACATCCTCGGTTGTCTCCATGCGGCTGGACCGACGGCGCCCACGGTGACAACGCCCTGTTCGAACATGACAGGAAGCGCTGCTGAAAGGATTGAAAATGGACGCGACCGGATTGAAGGCCATGCAGGCGCCGTTGAAGGAGGCCTATCGCGACGACGCCGAGCGCGCCCTGGTCACGCTCAGGGCCAGAGGTTCGATCGACGACCAGTCGATCGCCTGCAAGGTCGAGACGGGCAGGGCGCTTGCGGTCGCGGGATTGCACCCGGCGACCGGTGGCTCGGGGCTTGAACTGTGTTCGGGCGACATGCTGCTCGAGGCACTGGTGGCCTGCGCCGGCGTGACGCTGAAGGCGGTGGCGACGGCGCTGGAATTCAAGCTCGGCGCCGCCACGGTCGAGGCTGAAGGCGATCTCGACTTTCGCGGTACCCTTGGAGTGGCCAAGGATGCACCCGTTGGTTTCCGCGCCATCAGGCTGAAATTCGACCTCGACACGAATGAGCCGCGGGAGCGCATCGATACACTGCTGAAGCTGACCGAACGCTATTGCGTGGTGTTCCAGACAATCAACCAGAAGCCGGAGCTGACGGTGAGCGCGAAACGCTGAACAACGTTACGCCAGCGATTGAAATGCGTGTGACCGCGGCTTCGGCGATCACACGCAGCCTGGCGATTTCCGGGCCTTGTGTTTACTGCGCCGAGGGAACTTCGTTGTCGCCTTCGTCGGTAAACGGCGACGCGCTCGGCACGCACTGCAGCGACCAGCCGGCCGGCGTCGGTTGCTTCTGGTACTCGGCGACGGCGGCGGTGCACTGTTCGCGCTTGTCGAAGGTGCTGGGGAGAACGGCCATGCCGCCCCCTGGGCCAGCGATTACCAGATACCAGACCAACGCTACGGTCGTCGAAGCCATGGGAGTTTCCTTGTTCTGCCCGGTTCGGGCGCTGTAGTGGGAGACGAACCGAGTCTATCAACTTCGTCGGGATGGCGAAAGCGTGGCCGGTTCCCGGCTTCCCACGACCATATCACAGCCGCGTGAAGGAAGACCGCGGCGCTTCGAATCGTCGGGTGCGCGCAGCTATTCCGGCTGCCGATAGGAAACGAAGCGATTGTGTTTGGCCTGAAAGATCTGCCCGGTCTCCTTCAGCTCCGGGCTGGCGAGCGGCACGATAAGCCTTGCGATTTCGGACGGATGCGGCAGCGTCTCTGGATCCTCGCCAGGCACGGCCTGCGCACGCATGGCGGTGCGGGTGGCGCCAGGGTCGGCGGCATTGATCCGCAGCGGCAGGCTTTCCGTCTCATGCGCCCAGGAGCGCACCATGGCTTCTACCGCCGCCTTCGATGCCGCGTACGGGGCCCAGAAAGCACGCGCTGAATGGGCAAGGCTGGAGCTCAAGACGATGGCGCGGCCGGCATCGGAGACGCGCAGCAGCGGATCGACGGAGCGGATCAGCCGCCAGGTCGCGGTGACGTTGATATTCATGACCTTTTCGAAGGTCTTTGCCTCGACATGGCCGATCGGCGAGATGACACCAAGCACCGCCGCATTTGCGACCAGGATGTCGAGCTTGCCCCAGCGTTCGTGGATGGCGCCGCCCAGCCGGTCGATGCCAGCCATATCGGCGAGATCGAGCGGCACCAGCGTCGCTTGACCGCCGGCAGCCTTGATCTGGTCGTCAAGCTCCTCCAGGCCGCCAACCGTGCGGGCGACCGCTATGACATGGGCGCCCGCCGCGGCAAGTTCCCTTGCGATGAAGTAGCCGATGCCGCGCGAGGCGCCGGTGACAACCGCGACGCGGCCGGAAAGGTCGAGGGTCATGGGAAAGATTCCGACTGACAGGGATGAAACACCCCCATGCCCGATGGGGCAGAGGGGCATAAAATGGAAGGCAGACAGTGGTCCGGCAAACCCTACGTTCCGCTCGTCGCCAGCAGCGACAGCGTGCGCACATTGTCATGGCCTTCGAAGTCGAGCAGGCGGGTCGGGTACTGGCCCGTGAAGCAGGCGTCGCAGAATTGCGGCTGGTCGTTGTCGCGGCTGGCTTCGCCGACGGCACGGTAGAGCCCGTCGATGGTGAGGAAGCCGAGCGAATCGACGCGGATGAACTCGGCCATCTCCTCGATCGACATGCGCGATGCCAGCAGCTTCGACTTTTCGGGCGTGTCGACGCCATAGAAGCAGGAGGCGCGTGTCGGCGGCGAGGCGATGCGCATGTGCACTTCCTTGGCGCCGGCGTCGCGCACCATCTGCACGATTTTCTGGCTGGTGGTGCCGCGCACGATCGAATCGTCGACCAGCACGACGCGCTTGCCCTCGATCATGCGGCGGTTGGCATTGTGCTTCAGCTTGACGCCCATGTGCCGGATCGAATCACCCGGCTGGATGAAGGTGCGTCCCACGTAATGGTTGCGGATGATGCCGAGTTCGAAAGGGATGCCAGCGGCCTGGCTGAAGCCGATGGCGGCAGGAGTCCCCGAATCGGGCACAGGCACCACGATATCAGCCTCGACCGGGCTTTCGACCGCAAGCTCGGCGCCGATGCGCTTGCGCACTTCGTAGACATTGCGACCTTCGACGGAAGAGTCGGGACGGGCGAAATAGACGTATTCGAAGATACAGAAACGGGTCTTCTGCGGCTCGAATGGGAACAGGCTCTCAATACCCTTGGACGTGACGACGACCATCTCGCCGGGCTTCAGGTCACGCACGAAGCGCGCTCCGATAATGTCGAGCGCGCAGGTTTCGGAGGCCAGGATCCAGGCGCCGTCGAGGTCGCCCAGCACCAATGGCCGGATGCCGAGCGGGTCGCGGCAGCCGATCATCTTCTTGGCGGTCATCGCTACCAGTGAGAACGCGCCCTCGACCTGACGCACCGCGTCGATGAAGCGCGAATTGAGGTCGCGCTCCTTGCTGGTCGCGACCAGATGCAGCAGCGTCTCGGTATCGGAGGTGGAGGAGAAGATCGCGCCCTGCTTCTGCAGCGCGCGCTGCACGGTCATGGCGTTGGTGAGGTTGCCGTTGTGGGCGACGGCAAAGCCGCCATCGGCAAGCTCGGCAAAGAAGGGCTGGATGTTGCGCATGCCGGCACCGCCTGTCGTGGCGTAGCGAGTATGGCCGATGGCGCGATTGCCTTGCAGGCTGTCGATGACGCGCTGCTTGGTGAAGGTGTCGCCGATCAGGCCGACATGGCGTTCGACATGGAACTGGGTGCCGTCGTAGGAGACAATACCGGCTGCTTCCTGGCCGCGATGCTGCAGCGCGTGCAACCCGAGTGTGACAATGGCCGCGGCGTCTTGGCGGCCAAAAATGCCGAACACCCCGCATTCATCGTGGAAGTGATCGTCTGCCTCGGCGGAAGGCACGTCGTCTGCGTCTGCCATGGGACTCAAGCTCCGCTAAAATCGCGATATAGTGCGGGTGCGCGTCGAAAGCAACGCGCGCCGTGCAGCCGTTGACATGATCGTCGACTTTTTCGCGTCAGTTTGCCGGCGGCGGGTTCGCTGGTGCTGGCGCCGGTGTCGGATTTGCAGGCGCATTGTCGCCAGGCGCAGCATCGTTGTCATCCGGCGCCGGGGTGTTGGAATCGTCACCTGTCGCCGGAGCGTCCGCCGCTGGCGCGTCGGGGGCTGCCGGGGCGCCAGCGCCAGCCTTCGAGCTGAGCTTCTTGAGGATCGCATTTTCCGTGTCGGCGGGCATCAGGCTTTCAAGCTTGGTGCCGATCGATTCGAGCAACGGGCGCGACTTGGCGTCGGCGACCCAGGCCGGGGCCTTGGCGCCGGCCAACCAGTTGAAGAACATCAGGGCGACGGCGACAACCAGGATGCCGCGCGCCGCGCCGTAGAGGAAGCCGAGCGTACGATCGAGCGCCCCGATCCTGGAATCTATGATCCAGTCCGCGAGCTTCATGGTGATGACGCTGACGACAATCAGCGCGACGATGAAGACGATGCCGGCGGAAGCCGCCATGGCAATCTTGTCATTGTCGATATGAGGCTGGATGTAGGGCAGAAGCGGCTTGTAGAAGAAGAAGGCTGCGGCGGCTGCCGCTGCCCAGGAAACCACGGACAAGACTTCGCGCGAAAAACCGCGAACCATCGCGAGCATCGCCGAGACCAGGGTGAAGCCGACAAGAATTCCGTCAAGCAGCGTAATCGGCATGTCTTTCGCCCCACTCCATGAGCCGCATTATAGCGCGGAGCATCGGGTTTTCCCACTTTCGGGTCCGATGCTCTAGTCTTGCTCGTCAACGCGGCTTCGGCGTGTGCCGGCTATGCGTGCGACGAGATCGGCAAGCTCGGTGGGCTGGAAAGAACCGGCCCCTATCCCCCCGGCAAGTTCCCCGCTGCCCGAGGGCAGAACCGCGCTTCCAAAACCCAGCTTTTCGGCTTCCTTGAGGCGCTGCTGCGCATGCGCAACCGGCCTCACGGCGCCCGAAAGGCTGATTTCGCCGAAATAGACGCAATCGGCGGGAAGGGCAAGGCCGGTGAGCGAGGAAACCAGCGCGGCGGCCACTGCCAAGTCGGCCGCGGGCTCCGAGATGCGATACCCGCCGGCGACGTTCAGATAGACGTCGTGCTGGCCAAAGCGTACGCCGCAATGGGCTTCGAGAACGGCCAGGATCATCGACAGTCTTGAGCCATCCCAGCCGACCACCGCGCGGCGCGGCGTGCCGAGCGACGATTGCGCGACAAGTGCCTGGATCTCGACCAGAACCGGCCTTGTCCCCTCCATGCCGGCGAAAACCGCCGCGCCCGGCGATTTGGCATGGCGCTCACCGAGGAAAAGCTCTGACGGATTGGCGACTTCTCGCAGACCCTTGTCCGACATTTCGAACACGCCGATCTCGTCGGTGGGGCCGAAGCGGTTCTTTACGGTGCGCAGGATGCGAAAATGGTGGCCGCCTTCGCCTTCGAAATAGAGCACCGCGTCGACCATATGCTCGACGACGCGCGGACCGGCGATCTGGCCTTCCTTGGTGACATGGCCCACCAATACGATCGCGGCTCCCGTGGATTTCGCGTAGCGAATCATAGCCTGAGCGGAAGCGCGCACCTGGGTGACGGTACCGGGCGCCGAATCGGCGAGATCGGTCCACAGGGTCTGAATCGAATCCAGGATGACCAGATCCGGCCGCTTGCCGTCGGCGATGGTGGCAAGAATGTCCTCGACATTGGTTTCGGCGGCAAGTTCGACCGGCGTCGAGGCGACGCCGAGCCGCTGCGCGCGCAGCCTGATCTGCGCGACGGCTTCTTCGCCGGAGACATAGACGACGCGGTGTCCCTTGGCGGCAAGGGCGGCCGCGGCCTGGGTCAGGAGCGTCGACTTTCCGATGCCAGGGTCGCCGCCGACCAGCAGCGCCGAGCCGCGCACGAAACCACCACCGGTTGCACGGTCGAGTTCGCCAATGCCGGAGATGATGCGTGGCGCGTCCTCGATGTCACCCGACAGCGTCGTCAGCACTACCGCGCGACCCTTGCGGGCGTTGCGCGTGTTGGCCGGTCCGGAGCCGATACCGCCCGACGTGCCTTCCTCGACCAGCGTGTTCCACTCGCCGCACGCATCGCATTTACCGGCCCAGCGCTGATGCACCGAGCCACAGTTCTGGCAGATGAACTGAATGCGGGATTTCGCCATCAGGCGCGGCCTGCATGCAAGATGCGGTATCCCGGCGGTCTGGGCATCAGCGTGGAATGGCGGAGTGAAAGGCTGACCAAGGGGTTACTCGAACCTCTCCGGAATATGGTGCTCTTCGGCAAGATCGGAGAAGCGCGTGAATTCGCCCTGGAACGCAAGGCTGACGGTGCCTGTCGGGCCGTGGCGCTGCTTTGCCACGATCACTTCGGCCTTGCCTTGCACCTCGTTCATCTTTGCTTCCCAGGCGAGGTGTTCCGGCGTGTCTTTCTCCGGTTCCTTGTTCTTGATGTAATATTCCTCTCGATACACGAAGAGCACCACGTCGGCGTCCTGCTCGATCGAGCCCGATTCACGAAGGTCGGACAGTTGCGGATGCTTGTCGTCGCGGTTTTCGACCTGACGCGAAAGCTGGGAGAGGGCAATGATCGGAACGTTCAGTTCCTTGCCAAGCGCCTTCAATCCCGTGGTGATCTCGGTGATTTCCTGGACGCGGTTCTGCGAGGATTTCGAGGATGAGCCCTGCATGAGCTGGATATAGTCGATGACGATCACATCCAGTCCGCGCTGACGCTTCAGGCGACGCGCGCGGGCGGACAGCTGGGCGATCGAGATACCGCCGGTCTGATCGATGAACAGTGGGCGCTTGTGGTTCTCCTGGGAGTAGGCGACGAGCTTTCCGAAGTCGGCCTCGGTGAGGTCGCCACGCCTGATCTTCGACGATGGGATCTCGGTCTGCTCGGAGATGATGCGGGTGGCCAGCTGTTCCGACGACATTTCGAGCGAGAAGAAGCCGACGACGCCGCCATTGGCCGCCTTGAACGAACCGTCGGCCTGCTGTGCCGGCTCATAGGCGGCGGCGATGTTGTAGGCGATATTGGTGGCAAGCGAGGTCTTGCCCATGCCGGGGCGGCCAGCGATGATGATCAAATCGGACGGCTGCAGGCCGCCCATGCGATGGTCGAGATCGCGCAGCCCCGTGGAAACACCCGACAGATGGCCGTCGCGCATATAGGCGGCGCCAGCCATGTCCACGGCGGTTTTCAAGGCATCGGAAAAGCTCTCGAAGCCGCCGTCGTAGCGGCCGGTTTCGGCGAGTTCGAACAGGCGGCGTTCGGCATCCTCGATCTGCTCGCCCGGTGACATGTCCACCGGGGCGTCATAGGCGATGTTGACCATGTCTTCGCCGACGGTGATCAGCGCGCGCCGCGTCGCAAGGTCATAGATGGCGCGACCATAGTCCGTCGCGTTGACGACGGTGACAGCCTCGACCGCCAGTCGCACGACATATTGCGCCACCGTCATGTCGCCGACCTTCTCGTCAGCCGGCAGGAATGTCTTCAGTGTGATCGGTGTCGCCACCTTGCCCATGCGTATGAATTCGGCCGCGATCTCGAAGATCTTGCGGTGCAGCGGCTCGTAGAAATGGCTTGATTTCAGGAAGTCGGAAACGCGGTAGAAGGCATCATTGTTGACCAGGATGGCGCCAAGAAGCGCCTGTTCGGCCTCGATGTTGTTCGGTGCCTCGCGATAGAGCGGTGTTTCCGCCACGCCGAATTTTCGCGCTGCTTCTGCCATGATATCCCCGATCTTGATCCCGACCCGTCGCTAGCAGAGACGATTAGCGGGGCATAAACAAACTTTGACTTATCCCGCTTGTGCCCACGATTCACAGCGTCGAAAAAATTACTCGGCAATCCACGCGAAATTCGATTGACGAATCGAGTGGCAACGATATCGCCCTGGGTGGAACAAAACAAGAAAATTGATGAGGATTTCCAAGTGCCAACAAGCTGAGCGACACGATCAAAACTGGGCCAGCCGCCCTTCCAGGAACCGTCGCTCGAGAGCACATTACCGAAACACTAGTCGGACAGCGTGTCGCCCCAGTCCAGGCGTCGGGCGCGCTTGAACAGTTCACCGTCGCGCTTGGTGAACAGCCTTTCGGCAGCGCTGCCGTCTTCTTGGCACAGCTTGAGCAGAATCTTGCCGGAACCGGATTTCGTCGGCGCTATCACCCTTGCCCGGCGGGAAGCAGCAGGCTGACGCGAGGCGGCGATAAAGATGTATTTCTCATCTTCCCACGGCACCTCGGCGTCCTTCGCAAGCCTGTGCAGGCGCGAGCGGGCGACGCGGCGGGCAAAATGGCACCAGTCTGGTGGTGCGAGCGGGCAGGGTGCGTCATGCGGGCAAGGGGCAAGCACATGCGCGCCGGCTTCGATCAGTTGCCGGCGCACGGCAAGGATGCGCTGCCAGCCCGCCGGAGTGCCTGGCTCGACGATTAGAAGCGTGTCGGCGGTGAGTTGCCAGAGGCGGTCGGTGAGCTTCGGCAGCGATGCCGGCGTGATCTCGTCCAGCACATAGGCCGCGGTGACCATGTCGGCCGGTTTGAGGTCGGACAGGTCAATGGTGATATCCCCGGCAAGCCAGGTGATTTCGGAGGTGATCGCACCCGCGGCCATCGTCTCGCCAACCTTGCGCGCCGGGTTGCTGGCCTCGACCAGCGTTGCCTGCTGCAGGTCGGGCCACAGATCGGTCGTGGCCCAAAGCACGGTACCAGGGCCGGCGCCGACATCGAGCAATGTCCTGGGCGCGAACTCCGGTCTTGCTTCTTCAAGTGCATCGAGACTGGCACGAACTGCGGCATAGGTCGCCGGCAGCCGCGTCGCCAGATATGCCTTGACGGCCATGTCCTCGGCCATGTGCAGGCGGCCGTCCCGCAATTCGGCGCGGTAGCGGTCCGAAAGCGTCTTGGCGGCTTGCTTGAGCGCCGGCAGCGGCACCTTTTCAAGCATGCGATCGACGGCCTGCCGAAGCGGAGCGGGGAGTTCCATGATCTAGGCTCCCCGTGGAACGAGCAGGATGATCGACGCGCCGGCGATGCAAAGTGCGGCACCAGCAAGGTCCCATCGATCGGGGCGCACGCCCTCCACTAGCCAAAGCCAGGCCAGCGAAGCGCAAATGTAAATTCCGCCATAAGCGGCATAGGCGCGGCCAGCGGCCGCCGTGTCGACCAGCGCCAGCAGCCATGCGAACAAGATGAGCGAGACGAGGCCGGGCGCCAGCCACAGCGGCGATTTTTCCAGTCGCCACCATGCCCAGACTGAAAAGCACCCCGCAATTTCGGCAAGGGCAGCGGCGATGTAGAGCAGATAATTCATCAAAAAGGTCTCGCGGCGTTGGCGAGACCTTTTTCACGGCAGCAGCCGGCAATGGCAAGCGGCAATAGCGCGATTGCCGCCGCCTGCTATTTGTCAGCCACCCTGCGACGACGCGCTGGCTTGGTGGCGGCAGGTGCCTTTTCGCGGTGGCCCATGTCGCGCATCTCCAGGGCCTTTTCGCATTTGCCAATATAGTCGCGCGACATCGGCAGCGTGTCGTTCTTCTTGGCGATCTGAATCTGGAAGATCACCAGATCCTGCCAGCGGAAGGCGGCTTCCGACGCGGCCAGATAGAATTCCCACATGCGGCAGAAGCGCTCGTCATAGATCGCCTTGGCCTTGTCGCGGTTGGCGGCGAAGCGTTGGCTCCAGTGTTTTAGCGTATCGGCGTAGTGGAGGCGCAGGATCTCGACATCGGTGACCACGAGCCCCGATTTCTCGATCGCCGGCATCACTTCGGAGAGCGAGGGGATGTAGCCGCCCGGAAAGATGTATTTGCGGATGAAGGCGCTGGTGGCCCACGGCACGCCGGAGCGGCCGATCGTATGCAGCAGCATGACGCCGTCCGGCTTGAGCAGCGTCGCCGACTTGTCGAAGAATGTGCGGAAATGGTTGACGCCGACATGCTCGAACATGCCGACCGAAACGATGCGGTCGAAACGTTCGTTGAGTTCGCGGTAGTCTTTCAGTTCGAAATGCACGTGGCTTTCCAGGCCTTGCGCGTGAGCGCGGTCGGTGGCGACACCATGCTGCTCGGTCGACAGAGTCACGCCCTGCACATCTACGTCGAAAGCCTTGGCAAGATAGAGGCCGAGCCCTCCCCAGCCCGAGCCGATGTCGAGCACGGTCTGGCCAGGCTTCAGCCTGAGCTTTGCGGCGATGTGGCGTTTCTTGGCGGCCTGCGCCTCGTCCAGCGTCATGTCCGGCTGCTCGAAATAGGCGCAGGAGTACTGCATGTCCTCGTCGAGAAAGAGCCTGTAGAGGTCGCCGGACAGGTCGTAGTGGCGTTGCACATTGCGGCGCGAGCGCGACGCCGTGTTGATTTGGTGCAGGCGTCGGAAAGCGTGGCGCAGACCTTCGATCGCCTTGGACCAGGTCGCATCAATGCCACCGCTGCCCATGTTCTGGAAGGCGATGCGCATCACGCCCAGCGTGCCACCTTCGAGAATGTCGAGTTCGCCGTCCATGTAGGCTTCCGGAACCGCCAGCATCGGATCGAAGGTGATGGCGCGCTCGGCATGCGCGGTCTTGATGTGCATGTGCACCGGCTCGCCGCTGCCGTCGCCGAAAACCACTGTCGCGCCCTTGGGGCCGGTTACTTTGAGATTGCCGGTGCGCACCAGGCGGTCGAGAACGCGCTTCAACAGAATATTCATGACCAAATGTCCCCTCTCGGTCAGACAGGCTGTCCTACTCTGCATCAATATATAGGGGTTCGAAAAGTTCCATTTGGCACAAAAAAGCCCGGGCGAGAGGCCCGGGCATTGGTCCAGAATGACTGGAACCGATCGGATGTCGATGGGCAGCGGAGCGCCTCCGTCAGGACGCGCTCCAACTTCCTTACATCGTCATGCGTTGTCTTCGCCGCCTTCGAATTCGGAATTCGGGTCGAAGAAGTTCTCCGGCCGGGCGTTGTCGTTGATGTCGTCGCCGTAGATGGCTTCGGCGGTGGTCAGCGTCTCGCCCTTGGACTGGCGTTCGGCTTCGTCGGCCGTACGGGCAATGTTGAGCGTGATCGTGACTTCGACTTCCGGATGCAGCGCGATCGCGACATTGGTGAGGCCGATGGTCTTGATCGGATGGTTGAGCAGAACCTGGCTGCGAGCGACCGAGAAGCCTTCCGCCGTCAGCAGGTCGGCGATGTCGCGCGTCGACACCGAACCGTAGAGCTGGCCGGTTTCGCCCGCCGAGCGAACAGTGATGAAGCTCTTGCCGTCGAGCTTTTCAGCAACCTGCGTCGCCTCCGACTTGCGCTCGAGATTGCGTGCCTCGAGCTGGGCGCGCTGGCCCTCGAACTTCTTCTTGTTGGATTCGTTGGCGCGCAGCGCCTTGCCCTGCGGCAGCAGGAAGTTGCGAGCGAATCCGTCCTTGACCTTGACGGTGTCGCCCATCTGGCCGAGGCGGGAAACGCGTTCGAGAAGAATGACGTCCATGGTTTTGTTCCTTTCAGTTTGGCGCGTAGCGCCGAATTCAATGGAACAGGCCAGGAAGCAAAAGGGGCGTTGCCGCCGGTGTCGCTGTCCTGCCTGTCGCGGCAGTTAGAGGCTTTGGCCTCAACCCGGTATTTCAATGCATGTCGCCCAAAAGAGGTTTCCCGGTTTTGGGACAACGACATGCATCATCAGAACAATCCCTGCGGCGCCCGTCGCCGTGGGAGAAGAGCGGGCGGCAAGCCGCCCGCGTCAGAGAAATTAGCGAACCACGTAGGGCAGCAGGCCGAGGAAGCGGGCGCGCTTGATCGCCTTGGCGAGTTCACGCTGCTTCTTCTGGCTGACGGCGGTGATGCGACGGCACGATCTTGCCGCGCTCGGAAATGTAGCGCTGCAGCAGACGCACGTCCTTGTAGTCGATCTTGGGTGCGTTGGCGCCGGAGAACGGGCAGGTCTTGCGGCGGCGATGGAACGGACGCCGGGTCGGGATCTGATTGATGTCGACCATTATTCTGCACCCCCTTCAAAGCCTTCACGCGGACGGCGCGGACCACGATCAGCACCAGCGTCGCCGCCGAAGCTGCGCGGCGGACGATCGCCACGGTCGCCGCGATCACGGTCGCCGAACGAACGCGGGCCGCGATCACGATCGCCGAAGCCGCCACGCTCGGAGCGCTCTTCGCGCTTCTGCATCATGGCCGACGGGCCCTCCTCATGCGCCTCGACCTTGATGGTCAGGAAACGCAGCACGTCTTCGGACAGGCCCATCTGGCGCTCCATCTCGTTGAGCGCTGCCGGCGGGCAGGAAAGGTCCATAAGCGTGTAGTATGCCTTCCGGTTCTTGTTGACCCGGTAGGTGAGGGACTTCAGTCCCCAGTTCTCGACCCGACCGACGGACCCGCCATTCGCGGAGATGACGCCCTTGTACTGTTCGACAAGCGCATCGACCTGCTGCTGCGAGAGGTCCTGCCGGGCAAGAAACACATGTTCGTAAAGAGCCATATTGTATCTGTGCCTTTCTTCGTTTCTCTCCCGGTCCCGGCGGCAAAAGCCTCTGCAACTTCTCTGACCCACTGGTCCCGGTGAGGGGAAGGGGAAGAAAGGAGCATGACGAGACGGTCGAGAGCGGAGACACGGGAGGCGGAAACGCTTCTGGTTCCACGCGAAGGTTTGGAAAACCTCCGGCCCTCCGTTCAGCCCCCAGCAAGGACCGGCAGATTGCGGGCGTCTATACAGCAATCCCCAGGGAAGGCAAGGGCGGACAGTGTTTCAGTTGGCCAAACCCTTTGTCGCGGTGCTCGGGCCGACGGCTGCAACAGACGAGATTTGGCGGTCTTGCGGAAACCTGTCCTTAACCACCACGTCAGGTTGTGCACAATTGCATGGCCTTATCAACCGTCAGTTCACTACGAAAGGTGCAGGAGATTGGGATAGCCGCGGCAAAGCGGAAAACTGGGCACGGCCGGGGGGTAAGGATGCTCAAGAATTTCTGTGGCTCGAAGAGCGGTAATTTCAGTTTGATGCTGGCGCTTGGGCTGCCGGCGATCCTGACGGCCGTCGCCTTCGCATCGGATGTCTCGACCCTGATGCGAGCCCAGAGCAACCTGCAGAACGCGCTCGACGCGGCCAACCTTGCATCCTCGCATCTCGGTGACCTCGACGTCACGCGCCCGGACGCCTTCAACCGATACTTCCTGGCGAATATCGCTGGTCATGGCGAATTGAACAACGCCGTAGCGACGCTGACCGTCGACAAGGGCGTCAACTTCGTCAGGACGAAGGCGGTCGCGTCGGCGGACGTCAATTTGAACTTCGCCTTCCTGTTTGGAAAGGAGAAGCACATCACCGCCGATGCTTCTGCCGTCGAATCGAACAATCAGCTCGAAGTCGTGCTGGTCCTGGACAACACCGGCTCCATGGCCGGCGCACGCATGACCGCGTTGAGACAGGCGACGAAATCGCTGCTGGACTATCTCGAGGCGGTCAAGTCGCCGACCCGCAAGGTCCGTGTGTCGCTGGTTCCCTTTGTCACGGCGGTCAACGTCAATGGCGAGGGCTTCGATCCCTCATGGATCGACATGGACGGAAAGTCGTCGACCAATGGCATCAATTTCCCGGTCATCGACGGCAAGCGTCCCCACCACATGGCGCTGTTCAAGCAGCTGCAGCAAGACGTACCGGTAGCCAAGAGGACAGGCTGGAACGGCACCGGTTGGAAGGGCTGCGTGGAGGCGCGGCCGGGCACCTACAACATCTCCGACACACCGCCGGATCCCTCCAGGCCCGACACGCTGTTTGTCCCCTATTTCGCGCCCGATGATCCGGAAGTTGCCAAAAAGCCGTCCGGCTCCTACGGCAATTCGGCCACGGGCTACAACAATTCCTACCTCGATGATATCAGCGACAAGACCAAGCTCGCGCAGTCCGGCGTCAACATTCTCGGCATCGATCTGAGTGGACTCATCGGCGGTGTCGCGGACTTGCTCCTGGGTGCCGACATGGAAAAGATCGCCAGATATGTCGCGCCCGCCGCCAAGATCGTCACCGAAACGAGCGGCGCCTTAACAGTGGGGCCTAATCGCGCCTGCCCCACGCCTGTTGTCCCGCTGACCGACGATTTCGACAAGCTGCGCAAGGCCGCGAGCGAGATGACCGAATGGAACGGCTCGGGCACCAATGTGTCGGAAGGCCTGTCATGGGGGATGCGGGTGCTGTCGCCTGATCCGCCCTACACGGATGGAACACCATGGAAGACGCCTGGCGTCAGCAAGGTGGTGATGTTGCTGACCGATGGCGAGAACGTTGTCTATGGCGCCAGCAACCAGCCGACCAAGTCCGACTATACGTCCTATGGCTATCTGGCGGGCGGACGTTTCGGATCGGATAACCAGACGACGGCTGCACGCAACGTCGATAGCTGGACCAAAAGCGTTTGCACCCAGCTCAAGAGCCAGGGCGCTCAAATCTATACCATGGTGCTGCAGTCGGACACGGCTGCCAATCGCACGCTGTACAGCGCATGCGCGTCGAACCCGGTCGACTATTATGCCGTCAACGATCCGAGCAAGCTGCCGAACGTATTTCAGCAGATCGCCAACAAGTTCTCCAAGCTGCAATTGACCAATTAGGCGACCTCCCTAGCTGGTGTGGGCGACGAGCTTGTCCACGGTTTCGGGGAAGAAGTCGGGCGCCGCGTGGCGCTTGCCGAACATCATGTCGTATTGCAGCAGCCGGAAGTCGCGGATGGCCGGATCTACGTCCTTCTGCCGAGCCCAGTCGGGTGTTGCCTCGCCCGAAGGCTTCAGCAAGAGGTTGCGGTCGACGACGCTATAGTGTTCGCGCATCTCGCCCAGAAAGCCGGTGTAGTAGGGATGGCTGATGCCTGCCGTCTTCATAACGTGGTAGGGCAGGAAGGCAGGGCTGACCGCGCCCAGATCCTTGGCCGCCCCGGTGCGGTTGGACCACACGACCAAGGGCGTCTGGTGGTGCTGCAAAGCGGCTTCAACGGAGGCTTCCCTGCGTGGCGCGACGTTGTTGGTCATGAAGCCGGTTTCAACATAGACCGGGCCGAGCGGCGGCAGATGGTCGCCGAAAAAGGCAATGACCGTTGGCCGCTCGCGTTGCCTTGCCCATTCGATCAGCCGTTGGAGGCCGCGATCGGCATCGGAGGCGCCTTCGGCATAGGACAAGAGCGAGTCGCGTGCCCACTGGCTGGTCGGCGCCTGGACGATGTGGGTCGGATTGACATAGCGGTTGGGCTCATAGGGCCCGTGGTTCTGCAGGCTGACGGCAAAGAAGAAGAACGGCTCGTCTGTGTCATCGGCCTCGCGGATGATCTCGTCGGTCATGGCGGCGTCGGAGGCCAGCGGGCCGCGTCGTTCCATCGGCGGCAGGTTTTCCTCGGATTTGAAGTCGTCGAAGCCGAAATCGGCATAAACGGGCGTTCGGTTCCAGAACCAGCTGGTGCCTGGATGGATCGCACGGGTCGCGTAGCCCTCGCTTTTCAGGAATGTCGCCATCGACGGAACCGGTGCGCGCACATACTGCTGGTACGGAATGCTGCCAGCCGGCAGGAAGGCGTTGGAGAAGCCTGTCAGCGCCTCGAACTCGACATTGGCGGTCATGCCGCCGAACTCGGGCGAGAAGACATAACCCGAGCGCAGCGACCGCACGGTGGGAATCGGGTCTGGCGTGATCGTGACGCCGGGCAGAATGGCCGGATCCCAGAAGGATTCGCTCATGACGATGATGATATCGGGCTTTTCATCGGGCACGGAGGCCGTCACATCAGGCTTTTGGATCGCCGCGATCGCCTTGTCGGAATAGCCTGCCGGTGCCGTGACATGGGCCATCGGCACGTTGAGCGCGAAGGCGAGCGCGAAGCCGTTGGAGGCGTAATTCTCCTTCTGGTCCCACATCATCGGAATGATCTGCAGCCGGTCGCGCGTCCACGAGAAGGTCGCGTAATCCATGATCGAGACGAAGAAGGCGAGCAGCGGCACCGCCAGCGTCAGCCGCGCGAGGCGGCCCTTGTGACTCAACGCCGGCACGCGGCGGCGCCACTGGCGCCAGGCGAAGACGAGCAATGCGAGGCCCGCGACGATGCCGACGGTCATGGCAAGAGCCGTCATCGGGCGATCACGCACCAGAAGCGGCAACAGCGCGACGATCTGGCGGGCATAGAGGAAATCGGTCGGATAGAGCGGATCGCCGAGATAAAGCGATTTCTGATGGCCGACAAAGGCCAGCGACAGAGTCAGCGGCGCAATGATCATCAAGCTCTGATATGTGCGGCCCAGCACGGCATCGAGGCCGATCATGATCAGCGCGAACACCACGATCGTGGTCCAGCCAGGCTTGAAAGGCTGGAAGAAGAAGGAAACGGTGCCGGCAAAATCGCCGCGCACGATCAGTTCGATCGCGAACACCAGGATGGCCGAGGCAAGCAGGCTGGTCAGGCCGTACCGAATGATCGGCCAGGCTCTGCCCGGCAGATATCCGGTCGACGGATCGCCTTCCAGAAATTGCGGCGCGGCTTTGCCTGCGCCTTTCAAACCCTTTGCCAATCTAGAATTCCCCGGCCTGCAATAAATTCGTCACTGAATTGTCATTGAACTGTCACCGAAAACTAGCGCCTGTGGCGAAAAATGAGAAGAGCCAGCAAACGAATCGTGAGCGGTTTTCATCACGAGTGATCGGGTAAAAACCATTTGGAACAGACACTCTGCCGCCGTTTCCGTGCCAAGGTCCGCAAAGGGGCGGCCAAGGCGTGGGCTTGACTTGGCCGCCCGCCTTGCGTCACAGGCAGGCAAAATCAGTTGCTGGAGCAGGATATGGCCATCGCATTCACCTTTCCGGGGCAAGGCAGCCAGGCAGTCGGCATGGGCAGGGATCTGGCCGACGCCTTCCCGGAGGCGCGGCAGATCTTCCAGGAAGTCGACGACGCCCTCGGCGAAAATCTGTCGAAGTTGATCTGGGAGGGACCCGAAGAGACGCTGACGCTGACCGCCAACGCCCAGCCGGCCCTGATGGCGGTGTCGCTAGCCGCGATCCGGGCGCTCGAAGCGCGCGGCTTTTCCTTGAAGGACAAGGTCGCTTATGTCGCCGGGCATTCGCTGGGTGAATATTCGGCACTGGCTGCTGCCGGGTTCGTTTCGGTTGGTGACGCCGCCAGGCTTTTGCGCATACGCGGCAATGCCATGCAGGCGGCGGTGCCCGCCGGCGAGGGGGCCATGGCGGCAATCATCGGGCTGGAGCAGGCCGATGTCGAAGCGGCCTGTGCCGAAGCCGCCACGGGCTCTGTATGCCAGATCGCCAACGACAATGGCGGCGGCCAGCTGGTAATCTCCGGCGCCAGGGCGGCGGTCGAACTGGCCGCGAAGCTTTGCACGGAAAAGGGCGCCAAGCGTGCGTTGATGCTGCAGGTCTCAGCGCCTTTCCATTCGGCGTTGATGGCGCCGGCCGCGGATGTGATGCGCGAAGCGCTGGCCGGCGTGACGAAAAACGCGCCGGTCGTTCCCGTGGTCTCCAACGTGTCGGTGACGCCATCGAACGATCCGGACGAAATCGCTCGCCGATTGGTCCAGCAGGTGACTGGCCGTGTGCGTTGGCGCGAAACCGTGGAATGGTTCGGCCAGAACGGCGTGACCACGCTCTACGAGGTTGGGGCCGGAAAGGTGCTGTCCGGCCTGGCGCGGCGCATCAATCGCGACATCGCAACCAATGCCATAGGTACATCCGCCGACGTTGAAGCGGCATTGGCATTGCTTGCATAATCAGGCTCGATTTTGATCTCACCCATACGAAGGGTGTTCTCTTGAAAGGGAAGAAAATGTTCGATCTGACTGGCCGCAAGGCGCTCGTCACCGGCGCGTCCGGTGGCATCGGCGAGGCGATCGCCCGCGTGCTGCATGCGCAGGGCGCTGTCGTCGGCCTGCATGGCACACGCATCGAGAAGCTTGAGACGCTGGCCGCCGATCTCGGTGACCGGGTCATGCTTTTTCCCGCCAACCTGGCGAATCGCGATGAGGTCAAGGCGCTCGGCCAGAAGGCGGAGGCCGATCTCGAAGGTGTCGACATTCTCGTCAACAATGCCGGCATCACCAAGGACGGTCTGTTCGTGCGCATGTCGGACACCGACTGGGACTCGGTGCTCGAGGTCAATCTCACCGCCGTATTTCGGCTGACCCGCGAACTGACCCATCCGATGATGCGGCGCCGGCATGGCCGCATCATCAACATCACCTCGGTCGTGGGTGTCACCGGTAATCCCGGGCAGGCGAATTACTGCGCGTCCAAGGCCGGCATGATCGGCCTGTCCAAATCGCTGGCGCAGGAGATCGCGACCCGCAACATAACCGTCAACTGCGTCGCCCCGGGCTTCATCGAATCAGCGATGACCGACAAGCTCAACGACAAGCAGAAAGACGCGATCATGGCTGCGATCCCCACCCGGCGCATGGGCACAAGCGCCGAGGTCGCTTCCGCCGTCGCCTACCTTGCTTCGAACGAGGCCGCCTATGTCACCGGACAGACCATTCATGTGAATGGTGGCATGGCGATGATCTGACAAGGTCTCGAAGGGTTGTGAAAACTAACCATTTCGCCTTGGACCCTGGCGGTTTTTCGTGTAATGCGGCCCGCAACCCGGCGGTTCGGGCAAGAACCGGTCCTGTGCTGTTGTGTTTCCGACAGGACCATCTTTCAGCTTGATTAGCGGCATTCTGCCCGCTAACGAAGACAGACAAACAAAAGACGAGGATGCCCACATGAGTGACACCGCAGAGCGCGTCAAGAAGATCGTCATCGAGCATCTTGGCGTCGATGCCGACAAGGTGACGGAGCAGGCAAGCTTCATCGATGATCTGGGCGCCGACAGCCTCGACACGGTTGAACTCGTCATGGCGTTCGAAGAAGAGTTCGGCGTCGAAATCCCCGACGATGCGGCCGAGACCATTCTGACCGTCGGCGATGCCGTGAAGTACATCGACAAGGCTTCGGCCTGACGCTTTCGCAGTCATCACCTGGGGAGGGACCTGCGATGAGGCGTGTCGTCGTCACGGGCCTTGGGTTGCTGTCGCCATTCGGCATGGGCTTTGAGCACAGCTGGAAGGAACTTCTGACCGGCAGAAGCGCTGCCAAACGAGTCACCGAATTCGAGGTGGACGATCTTGCCTGCAAGATCGCCCACGTCATTCCGCGCGGTGACGGCAGCAATGGTACACTCAATCCAGAGGCTATTCTCGAGCCGAAGGAACTGCGCAAGATCGGCGACTTCATCCTTTACGGGATCGCGGCCGCCGACGAAGCGCTGAAGGACTCCGGCTGGGAGCCTCGGAGCGAGCAGGAGCGCTGCGCCACGGGCGTCATGATTGGTTCTGGCATCGGTGGCCTTGAAGGCATCGCCCAGAACGCGCTTATTCTCCACGAGCGCGGGCCGCGTCGTATCAGCCCGTTCTTCATCCCGGGAAACATCATCAATCTGGTGTCCGGGCAGGTGTCTATCCGACACGGGCTGAAAGGCCCGAACCACGCCGTCGTCACCGCTTGCTCGACCGGGGCGCATGCCATCGGCGATGCCGCCCGGTTGATCATCTTCGGCGATGCCGACGTGATGCTGGCCGGTGGCGCCGAAGCGCCGGTAACCCGGCTTTCGCTCGCTGGCTTTGCCGCCTGCCGGGCGCTGTCCACCGAACGCAACGACACGCCGCAAGAAGCCTCGCGCCCCTATGATCGCGACCGCGATGGTTTTGTCATGGGTGAGGGCGCCGGCGTCGTCGTGCTTGAAGAACTCGAGCATGCCAAGGCGCGCGGCGCAAAAATCTATGCCGAAGTGACCGGCTACGGTCTTACAGGCGATGCCTATCATATCACGGCGCCGGCTGAAGACGGTGACGGTGCCTTCCGTTGCATGACGGCGGCATTGAACAGGGCCAAGCTTACGCCCACGGACATTGACTATATCAACGCTCATGGCACCTCGACCATGGCGGACACGATCGAACTCGGCGCGGTCGAGCGGCTGGTCGGCAACGCCGCCTCCAAGATATCGATGTCGTCGACCAAATCGTCGATTGGCCATCTCTTGGGCGCGGCGGGTGCCGCCGAGGCGATCTTCTCGATTCTGGCCATACGCGACAACGTTGCGCCGGCGACCATCAATCTCGACAATCCCGAGCGGGAAACGGCCATCGATCTGGTGCCGAACACGCCGCGGGCTCGTCAGATCGACGTCGCGCTTTCCAATTCCTTCGGGTTTGGCGGCACCAACGCTTCGCTTGTCTTCCAGCGTTACAATGGCTGACCGGTTCGCTGGTCGGCATCGCCTCGCTGCGTCGTCAATTTCGCCATATTCGCCTCTACTCTGCCGCAGGGGATTCGCGCATCGGTCCGAGAATCGGTATCAGAATCGAAATCGATTTTTGCAAAGCACGATGCGCGGACTTGAAATGTTAGAGCGTACCTTGTGCGTCCACTGGGACGCACGTCGCTCTAAGAGATCAAACGGTAGGGCGCTATGACCACAAATCCGGCAAACAACGGGGAATTCGGCCAGAAGCCCGCGGCGCAAGGTCCTATCGTGCCGAAGACTGCCAGCGAGGCGTTGCGGCCCGAAGTCGGCACGCCGCCGCCCAACCGCTCGCGCGCCTCGCGCAGCCAGATCGTCGTGTTCATGAACTTCTTCTTCTCGCTGGTCATGCTGGTAATTCTGGCAGGCGGCCTGGCGATCTACTTCGGCAGGCAGGCATTCAATGAACCAGGTCCGTCGGTCAACGGCGACACGTTCATGGTCAAACAGAACTCCGGTGTTCAGGACATTGCCGACCAGCTCGAGCGGCGCGGATTGATCAGTGACGCCCGTGTCTTCCGCCTTGGCGTGCGCGCCTACGGAAACGATTCGGCGCTCAAGGCCGGTGAATACGCAATCAAGCCCCAGGCATCCATGCGCGATATCATGGACCTACTGAAGAGCGGCAAGTCGGTGATGTATTCGCTGACCATCCCCGAGGGGCTTACGGTCGAGCAGGCACTGGAGCGTATTGCCGAGCAGGACGCGTTGAGCGGTGACATGCCGAAGACCGCGCCAGTCGAGGGTAGCCTCGCCACCGACACCTTGCGCTTCACCCGCGGTGCGACACGCCAGCAGATGGTCGACAAGCTGCTGGCCGATCAGAAGAAACTGGTCGAGGACGTCTGGCAGCGTCGCGCGCCTGATCTGCCGCTGGCCAGTATCGACGACTTCGTCACATTGGCGTCGATCGTGGAGAAGGAGACGGGCAGGGGTGATGAGCGCTCGCGCGTTGCCGCCGTTTTTCTGAACCGACTGGCCAAGGGCATGCGGCTGCAGTCGGATCCGACCATCATCTATGGTCTGTTCGGCGGCAAGGGAAAGCCGGCCGATCGCCCGATCTATCAGTCGGACATCCAGAAGCCGACGCCTTACAATACCTATCTGATCAACGGTCTGCCGCCGACGCCGATCGCCAATCCAGGCCGGGCGGCACTTGAGGCGGTCGCCAATCCGTCGAAGACCGATGACCTCTATTTTGTCGCCGACGGTACGGGTGGCCACGTCTTTGCCTCAACGCTGGAAGAGCACAACCAGAACGTTGCCCGATACCGTGCGCTGCAGAAGAAGCAGGCTGACGATGCCGCCAAGGCCGACGCTGCCAAAGGTGGCGCTGATCAGACCGGTAAAGACAGCTCTGGCAGTGGAACCAATGCCGACAAGCCGGCGGACAATGGTGGCGATGATCTCGGCGGCGGCGACGCCGGCGCGGCACAGTAGGCGGCATTTCGCCTAGGATCCTTTGCGCCCCAATTTTGTGCGCAAAGGGCGGACTGATATTTTTGAGGGAGCGCCGCGCGACCCAATGGGAGCGCAAGGGATGCTCAGGAATTTGAAGCCGCGCACGATCGCTTTCGATTTTCGAGATCATGCGCCAAGGGGCGTACGGACAAAATGAATTTGCAGAGCATGACTGGTTGCACGCGCTGCGGGCGAGTACACCGGCACCGCGATCGCCTGGGAAGTCAAATCCGTTAACGGCAAGAGCGTCGAAGTCAGGCTGCGACTGGCGCAGGGGTTCGAGCGGCTGGAGCCAACTGTCAGGCAGACGATCCAGAAGCGGTTTTCCCGTGGCAATTTCCAGGCGACGCTGACGATTGGCCGCGCCGCCGGCACGCAAGCGCAACCTGTGGTCAACGAAGCATTCCTGAAGGATGTGGCCGGGCTGGCCAAACGGCTGCAGGAGCAGTTCGGCGTGGCGCCGGCTACCGCCGATGGGCTGCTATCGCTTCGCGGCGTGCTCGACATCCCCGAAACCATCGAAACGGAGGACGAGCGGGCTGCTCTCGACACCGCAATCATGGCTACGCTCGAAGAGGCGCTGGACGGGCTGGAAAAGGCGCGGCAGGGGGAAGGCGAGGCACTGCGTTCGCTGTTGTCGGGCCACATCGATGCCATCGAGGCGCTAACACTGCGGGCCGAGGCGGACCCGTCACGCGAGCCGGCCGCGATCCGCGAAAGGATCGCGGAACAAGTTCGGCTGTTGATGGACGCCTCCGCCAATCTCGACGCGAGCCGGTTGCACATGGAAGCGGCTTTCCTCGCCACCAAGGCCGACATTCGCGAAGAGATCGACCGCCTGAAGACGCACGTGGCGTCAGGCCGGGCGCTGCTCAAGGGGGGCGGCGCCATTGGCCGCAAGCTCGATTTTCTGGGCACAGGAATTTAACCGCGAATCGAATACGCTGTGCTCGAAGTCGAACGCTGCCGCCGTCACCGCCATTGGGCTGGAGCTGAAGGCGGTCGTCGATCAGTTTCGCGAACAGGTACAGAATCTGGAATAACCAATGGTGGCCAAAGATCCGATAGTTGCGAGAGATCTGGGTTCGCGCATTCGCCGCAGGGGGCTGATGCTTGTCCTGTCGTCGCCCTCCGGCGCCGGCAAATCCACGATCGCGCGCAATCTGCTTGAGAGCGATTCCAGCCTGGAATTGTCGGTCTCGGTTACGACCAGACCACGGCGGGGCAGCGAAATCGAGGGCGTCCATTATCATTTCCGGACCATGCGCGACTTCGAGCGGCTGCGCGATTCCGACGCCCTGCTGGAATGGGCTGAGGTGCACGGCAATTGCTATGCCACGCCGCGCGAGCCAGCCGAACTGGCGCTGGCGCAAGGCCGCGACATGCTGTTCGACATCGACTGGCAAGGCGCGCAGCAGCTCAAGGAGAAGATGCGCGCCGATATCGTCTCGATCTTCATCCTGCCGCCGTCGATGAAGGAATTGAAGGCAAGGCTCAAGCGCCGCGCCGAGGATCAGGAATCGGTGATCGATATGCGGCTGAAAACGCCCGCAACGAGATCGAGCACTGGAAGGAATACGACTTCGTCATCGTCAACGACGATCTCGATCGAGCCTTCGCCGAGGTGCGCGGTATCGTCGTCGCCGAACGTCTGAGACGCGATCGTCGGCCGGGCCTGTTCGATTTCGTCTCCGGGCTTCTGGACGAGAAGACGGGCTGATCTCCTGCTCCTGTCCATGGACGGGGGAAGGAGAGCTACACCGAATTGGTCAGCCGTACGAATTCCTCGACGCTCAGCGTCTCGGCGCGCCGGGTCGGGTCGATGCCCGCGCGCTCGAGCAGCGCTTCGCCACCCAGGCTCTTCACGCTTTGCCGCAGCATCTTTCGGCGCTGGCCGAACGCGGCCTCGGTGACACGTCCGAGCCGCTTGACGTCAACAGGCAAGGGCGTCTGGCGTGGCACCAGATGCACCACCGACGAGGTAACCTTGGGCGGCGGCGTGAATGCCTGCGGCGGCACGTCAAAGGCGATCCTGGCTTCCGTGCGCCAGCCGGCGAGCACGCCCAACCGGCCATAGGCATCACTGCCAGCGGCGGCGACAATGCGCTCGGCCACCTCGCGCTGGAACATCAGCGTCATCGATGTATAGAAAGGCGGCCAGTCGGTGACTGTCAGCCAGCGCACCAGGAGTTCGGTGCCGATATTGTAGGGGAGGTTGGCGACGATTTTCGTCGGCCCGTCTCCGGCAAGGGCTGCAAAATCCGTTTTCAGCGCATCGTCAGCAATCACATCCAGCCGGCCCGGATAATGATCCGACACTTCCGCCAATGCAGCCACGCAGCGCTCGTCCCGTTCGATGGCGATGACGCGGCTGGCGCCATGCAATAGCAGCGCACGAGTCAACCCGCCGGGGCCCGGCCCGACCTCGATCACGGTGGTTGCAGTCAGGTCGCCCGCGCTGCGCGCGATTTTTCCTGTCAGGTTCAAGTCGAGCAGGAAATTCTGGCCGAGCGCCTTTTTCGCTTGCAGGCCATGGCGTTCGATCACGTCGCGAAGCGGCGGCAGGCCGTCGATGCTCATGCGCGCGGGCTCAGGCGGGAAGCACTCATGCAGCAGCAGCTTTCGTTCCGGTGTCGGCCAGCCTTCTGGCAAGTTTCAAGGCCGCGATCAGGCTGTCGGCGCGCGCAATGCCCTTTCCGGCGATGTCGAAAGCCGTGCCGTGGTCCGGCGACGTGCGTATGAAGGGCAGACCGAGCGTAACGTTGACCGCTTCGTCGAAAGCGAGCGCCTTTGCCGGGATGAGCGCCTGATCGTGATACATGCAGATGGCTGCGTCATAGCCAGCGCGAGCTCGCGCATGGAACATCGTGTCGGCGGGAAGCGGGCCGAAGGCGTTTATCCCTTCCTCACGCAGGATGGCGATCGCCGGACGGATGATCCGCTCGTCTTCGTCGCCCATTGCCCCGCCTTCGCCGGCATGCGGATTGAGGCCGGCAATGGCAAGCCTCGGCTTCGATATGCCGAAGCGGCTTGCGAGGTCGGAGGCGGTTATGCGCGCGGTGGCGACGATCAGTTCGGTTGTCAGCGCCGTTGGCACTTTGGCCAGAGGGATATGGATAGTGACGGGAACGGTGGAGAGGTCTGGTCCCGTCAGCATCATCACCGGCATCACCTCGGTTCCGGTGTGCAGCGATGCCAGATGCGCCAGATATTCGGTATGACCGGGAAAGCGGAAGCCGGCATCATAGAGTGGCTTCTTGGCTATCGGGCAGGTGACGACCGCCGCGGCACGGCCGGCGAGGCAGTCCGCAACCGCGCGATCGATGGCTTCCACCGTGCCTGCGGCGTTGGCCGGGTCAGGCCTGCCGGGACTGTCGACGAAACGGGCGGAGAGCGGCACGACCGGCAATGCGCGCGAAAATGTCCGTGATGCCTGCGCTGGCGTTGTTTCGGCGATTTCCACGCTGGCGCCAACGTGATCTGCCCGTGCGGCCACCAATTGCGGATCGGCGAGGAGGTAAAAGGGCGGGATCGCGAACGCGTCCCTGGCCTGCCACGCGGCAATCGCGATTTCGGGTCCGATACCCGACGGGTCGCCAATGCTCAATGCCAGCGGGATCTCGGCGCCACGCACGATTATGCCGGAATTCAGCGCTTGACGATTTTGGCTTTCGCCTTCAGCTCGTCGAGATATTTCTTGCTGAGGTCGTCGGCGGCCTTGTCTGTCGAGCCCTCGCTCTGAAACACCATTTGCGCGACCTTGTCGTCGGACACTTCGCGCGAAGAGCAGATGCCGATGAACTCGATGCCTCGTTCGGTTTCACGCACTGGAGTGGCTCCACCGACCTTGGTGGCTTTGACCTGCTCTGCCCAGTCCGTCGGCAATTGCGGCGCCAGCACACGGCCGAGATCGCGAACTGTGACGTCCATTAGGCCCTTGGCGAATTCGCGCGTGGTGTTGCAACCATTGAAGCGGGCGCGCATGGCGTCGGCTTCGCGTTTGCGCTTGGCCAGCGTCGCGCTGCGCTCAGCTTGCGGCACCACGAAGATCACCTGCTGAAGCATGTATTCCATGGCGGTTGGCTTGGTGCCGCCATTGCTGAGCATGCGCTTTACAGCGTCCTGTTCGCTGGTTGCGCCGCCGCCACCATCGCCGGAACGGTAACGCGCGCTCAATGCCTGGTTCCAGGCCATCTGGGCGCGGATGAATTCCTTGAAATGCTCCTTGGTCACGCCCGATTTTTCCATGACGCCATCGAGCTGGCTGATCTGCATCTTGTTGGTCGTGGCAAAGCGCTGATAGGCGGCGTCGACCTGGGCATCGCCGATTTTGATACCGAGCCGCTTGGCCTCCGCCATCCGCAATGTCTGTTCGACCATCTCGTTGGCGGCATCGCCCTTACGGTGCTGGAGGCGCAGGAAGGCGGCCCTGTGCGCGATGTCGCCGCTGGTCACCGGTATGTCGTTGACGACGTATTTGATCTCGCTGGCGAATGCCGGCGGCGTCATGATTGTCATCGAGACGGATGTTGCAGCCACAAGCAGCGCAAATCCTGCCGAAAAGAGGTATTTCCTCATCGAAAGCATCCCAATTCTATTCCGGTCCCAGCTCTACTCTATCCCTGCCCCAGGGTGCGTGGAATCGGTGCCAGACCTATGCGGCGAAACGATGTCGTCAGCCGACTGCTTGCTCTTGGCCGACCGCCCTCTACTGGATCGTATCGATGGAGCTTTGTGACGACCCGAAATCACCAATCGTGCGGAATGACAGGTTGAAGCCGATGGTCTGCGAGACCTCTCGGGTGGTCAGGTCGCGCGATTGCGAAAAGGTCATCAGATAGGTGAAGCACGAATCATTATAAGCGAAGCCCACGCCATCCTTGACCAGAAGGCTGCTCTGTATGTCGTAGGTGCCTGTTCCGAAGACACGCCAGGCCTCGGCAAGATGCGTGGACGCGCCAAGCGTGACCTCTTGGCGATCCTCCGTGAAGCCATAGAGAGGCTGGGCCTGGATGAACGCGTATTTGGCGCTCAGCGAAACCGGCAGGCCGGAATAGGCGGCCTTCAACTCGGCACGGCGGACTTCGAAGGTCTGTTCGTCGAAACGACCGCTGACCGAGCCGGAGAACCCGTTGGGGCTGTTGAGGCCGATCAGGCCGACGTAATCGGATGAAGACGTCTGGAGGCCAGAATAGGCACCGACATTAACGAGGTCCGGTGCGTCGAAGGAGTTGCGTCCGGCGAGCTGGTAGGACTGGCCGAACAGGCCGTTTGTGCTCCAGCCATTGTCATAGGAGCCGGAATAGCGCAGGCCGACATTGGCCCTCGTGCCGCCTTCGACGCGGTCATAGCCGGAAAACTTGTCTTCCTCGAACAATGTTGTCGCGTCGAAGACAAGGCTCTGGGCGTCCTCGTTGGGCACGGCGAGACCGCCGACATACTGCTCGTTAGGACGCGCGAAAACCTGCGCCATCGGCTCGAGGACATGGCTGGAATTGGCCGCCGCAAACAGCAGCGGCCAGCGAACTTCAAGTCCGGCGGTCGCCATGTAGGTGGCCAGCGACGAGCGCATATCGTCCTGCACGTTCAAAGTCGTTGCCATGTTGTTGATGGCGGCAAGCGAGGCTGACGATGCATTGAGATAGCTGGCATCGCCGCGTAGCGCGAACATGGGCGTGAGCACCAGCCCATCCTCGGTCGTGAAGGTCCGCTTCCACTCGGCTTCCGCCGTCAACCTCGCGGAGTCGCCCTGAATGCCAGGAACGCGTATGGTCGGGGTGGTGTCGTCGTATGGCGTTTTGAAGCCTTCATCCAGGCTGTCGCGGCGGATGGCCCTCGCGTTCACATTGATCGACAACTGGCCTCCGGCCACCGCCACGTCAGGGATGTACGCATAGTCAAGCGACGGCAGGACCCAGGGCTGCTGGCCGGCGCGTGCGGAAGGGTCCGAGCTCAGCGTATTTTCCTGGACGTCGAAGCGCATGGCACGCAGGTCGAAATAGTTACGGTCGTTGAGACCGGTCAGATAGACCTCGGAGCGATGGATGACGTCGCTATAGTCCTTGATGCTGTAGGTGCTCGAAAAATTCTTGTCGGTCTGCAGCAGGATATTCCAGCCGAAATCCCAGCGCGGATTGATGGCGAACTGGCCCTGGGTGCCCATCATGCCGCGGAATTTGTTCGGATCGCCTGGCCCTCCGGAATCGACATTGTACCCGTTGCTGTCGACAAAGGCGCCGGGGTCTCGTTGCTGGATGCCCGCGATCTTTACGCTGTATTCGCCATTGTTGAAACGCTGGCGCCATTCGGCCTCGCCAAGGAAGCCCTGCTTGGTGTAGCCGGTGCCCGTGACCGTAAGGTCATATGTTGGCGATAGCGCGAAATAGTAGGGAACCTTGACGCTGTAGCCCAGATCGCTCTTGTAGCCGATGCTGGGGATCAGGAAGCCGCTCTTGCGCTTGACCGTTGGATCCGCAATCTCGAATGCCGGCAGATAGGCGAGTGGAAAGCCGAAGAATTCAAAATTCGCGTTCTCGAAGCGAACCGTCTTCTTCTCGCCGTTCCAGATGATCTTCCGCGCCTTGACGCGCCAGGTCGGCGCTTTGTCCGGCTTGTCTTCGCAGGGTGCACAGGCGGTGTAGACACCATTGTGGAACGTGGTCAGCACGCCGCCCATGCGCTCGGCGCTTTCCGCCGCGAAATAGGCCTTGTCGACCGTTTCGACACGCAGTGCGTTTGCGAAGCCATCGGCGAAGTCGTCGGTGAGGTCGACGTGGTCTGAATAGACCTTGGTACCGTCGGCGTTGATGACCTGAACATTGCCACTGGCAACGAGGCGCTTGGTCTTGCGGTTGTATTCGACCCGCTGCGCCACGAGGCGGTTGCCGCCATAGTCGATCTGCGCCGCCGACGGCCGTTACCGTCTGGTTGTCGTTGTCATAGACAAGCGTATCCGCCGCCAGCAGCATTTGCGAGCCGGACGGCACTTTCTGCGCCAGATCCGTTACCTGCTGGGCAACGGCTGGCACGATGGTGACGCCGCAGGCGACAAGGCATGCCAAGGCGCTTGCCGCGTAAAGGCGCGCCAAACCGGCCTGCCTATAGCTGCGCAAAACCGCCTCCCTCACTAGCCGTCTTCCTTGTATAGCAGGAATGTCACCCCAAAGAACATAGCCACAACAACCGGAACCCACGCAGCCACAGCGGTGGGCACGAATCCCGCAACGCCGAATGCTTTGACCAACACCGAAACGACATAAAGCAGAAACCCGGCGAGGACGCCACCCAGAATCATCGTTGCGGACTGCCCCATCCTCGCAAATCGCATTGATACTGTTGCAGCAATCAGCGTCATGGCGACGAGCAGGAATGGCAGCGCCACCAGCGAATCAAACTGCATTGCGAAGGCATTTGCCTTGAGGCCGAAGGAGCGGGCAACCTCGATCTTGCCCGGCAGATCGTAGAACGGGATCGTTTCCGGGCGTGCCAGCCGCTCCTGGACGAATTCGGGCTTCAGATTGGTCGGTACGCGATCGCTGCCCACCGATCGGATGGTGCCATCCTTGAATATCTTGACGTCCTGCAGTTCCCAGTAGCCGTCGCGCAGATAGACGCGTGCCGCGTCCTTGCGTTCGACGATATCGCCTTGCGGGCTGAGGATGAAGAACACCGCGTCGGCCATCTCCAGGCCCTGGTTGAGAATGGCGCGGGCGCCGATGATGGTGTCGCCCGTACTGGTCTTCTGCCGGATCCAGGGGGCGGCATCGGCCGAAACGGCGTTCGATTTGCCGGAGCGGAGCTCGGTCTCCATCCGCTCGGACCAGGAAAAGGCATGCGCGGCGATCGGATTGATGATCCCGACCGAAAAGGCGCCGAAAAGAAGCGCCCCGATGCAGCACGGCAAAAGGAACTGCCAGGCGGACACGCCGGCGGAACGCGCTATGACCAGCTCATATTTGCGATTGAGCGATACCAGGGTCGCCATTGCCGAGAACAGGCCGACGAATGGCACGGTCTGCAGCATGATCATCGGCATCCTGAGCCCCGAAATGGCGAGCGCCGTTCCGTAGGTGAAGCCCGGCAACCCGGTGGTGCGGCCGGAAAGCTCGGTGAAATCGATCAGGAACACCAGCGCCAGCAGGCCGATGAAGAACCAGATGGTGATCGATACATAGCGGAAGAAAAAATACCGGCCCAGTGTCCAACCCATCAGCCGACCCTTTGTCCAGACGTGCTGCCCCTGGAAAAGCGCAGCTTGAGGGCGTTCCATCCCTCTGTGACGCGATCGGCGCAGTTGGTCATCCAGTCAGCCCAGGCCACCGGCAGTTCCATGGTTCGGTTGGTGACGATGAACCAGATGGCGATCGCGGATGCGACGATCGGCACGCCATAGACCATGTAGGCAAATTGCGGCACCGTGTCGGCCTTGCCGTCGGCGAAGAATCCAAACCAGCGGACAAACAGGGAGATGCCGATGGCCGTGATCAGCGGATTGACGCGCGCCTCGCGATGCGAGCGTGCATCGCCGGCCACCGCAAGTGCTATCAGCGCGAAGACCAGCGAGTAGGTCCATTCCGTGAAGCGCTGGTTGACCTCGGCCTGGTAGGTGTTGGGCTCTCGCTGGAAAACCTTGTCGTTCGGGTCCGGATTGAGCAGATACTGCGTAGTCTGGTCCTTCGCCATCAGGGTTACCGCCGATGCCGCCGCCATGAAGGCCGACAGGTCGAACGCATAGGATGTGAACCGGATGACGGAAAGATCGCCCGTCAGCGTTTTGCGATGGATGACGCCGTCGTTCATCATCAGCACCTTTTCGGCGCCGCGTTCGACGATGGAGCCGCTCTTGGCATAGTAGACGAGGTTGACGCCTTCCTCTCGCGAATCGGCAACGAAGATGCCGCCGAGACGATTGTCCGGAAGCCGTTCGCCGATCTGCAGGAACAGGCCATCGTCGATCTTGCGGAAGGTGCCTTCCTGGATGACCAGGGTCAACAGATCCGCCCGTGATGACGCCACCAGCTCGCGATTTTTCTGGCGTGCATAGGGATCGATGCCGTTGTCGACGGCGAATGAAAAGATGGCGGCTCCGAGCGCAAGCAGCATGATCGGCCTGACGATTGTCCAGCGCGATGCACCAGCTGCATTGATGACGGCCAGTTCCGAGTCCGCATTCATCGTGCTGAGCGTCTGCGCTACCGCCACCACCAGCGCAAAAGGCACGACGATCGGGATGATCGACGGCAAAATGAGAGCGGCGACTTCGAAGAAGGTGAGGGCCGACTGGCCGCTGTCGGTGACAAGATCTATGCGGGCTAGAACTTGCGTGGTCCACACGATCGCCAGCGTCCAGACCAGCGCTGCCATGAAGACCACGAAAGCGCGGCGCATGATGTAGCGTTCAACGACCTTCATGAAGGCTTTTCTCGATTTTTTCGAACGGCATCATGCCGCCGAACAAGGTAGCCGTCCGCCGCCGCCCGCACAACCGGTTCGATCTGGTTCCCGTCCCACATCATGTTCCCCGGCAGGCCGGAGTGTCGGCGGGAATGGATAAGAAAGGGCGAACATGCTTGGTTAACAACAGGTTGCGGCGAAAGAAGAGGAGCCGTGCCGTGCCGAATCGACGTCGGTTCCGTCAGCCATATGGGGTGCGATTTCGGCAAAGTCTTGCCAAATGCGGGAAAACGACCAAATGTCGCGCACTCCACGAGACGACGCTGGAACGTTTGAAGCACCTCCCCGAAAGCAGGACATGATGAATTCGAGACCTTCGATTGCCTTTGCCAAGTTAACAACGCCCAAGAAGGGGAGCGTCTTCGTGCTCTCGGCGGAGGGGAGCGGGTTGAGCGACGCGGCAAAGGGTTGCGATCCCGCCAAGGCACTCGAGCGCGCATTTCCGGTCGCCGACTTCACGGCCAAATTCGCAAGCGTCGTCGAAGTGCTGGCGCCCGAGGGAACGCCGTTCGATCGGCTGGTCGTGATCGGCGCCGGCAAGGTGTCGGCGCTCGATGACTACGCCTGGCTGAAGCTTGGTGGAACCATTGCCGCGTCGTTGCGCAAGGCGGTTGACGTTGCGATCGTTCTCGATCTGGCCGACACCTCTGTTGGCGCTCAGGAGGCGGCGAACCTTGCCGCGGGCATCCTTTTGCGCAGCTACTCCTTCGACAAGTACAAGACCAAGAAGGACAATGGCGATGGCAAGGACGATACGAAGAAGCCGGCAAGGATAACCATCCACACCAATGATCCAGCCGGCGCGAAAAAGGCCTTCGCCGATGAGGTGGCGGTGATCGATGGCGTCCTTCTGGCGCGCGACCTGGTCAATGA
Source organism: Mesorhizobium sp. PAMC28654 (assembly GCF_020616515.1). Classification (GTDB taxonomy): domain Bacteria; phylum Pseudomonadota; class Alphaproteobacteria; order Rhizobiales; family Rhizobiaceae; genus Mesorhizobium. Next base: position 1,833,921 of record NZ_CP085135.1, on the reverse strand, counting down.
GCCGGCAAATGCGCTCGGACCGGTGGAGTTTGCCGCCCGCGCCAAGGAACTGGAAGCATTGGGCGTCAAGGTCGAAATCCTCACCGAGAAGGAGATGAAGAAGCTCGGCATGGGCTCGTTGCTCGGCGTTGCGCAGGGATCGCCGCGTGGCGCCCGCATGGCGGTGATGCAATGGAATGGCGGCAAGGCCAAGGACAGCCCCATCGCTTTTGTCGGCAAGGGCGTCACCTTCGATACAGGCGGCAACTCGATGAAGCCGGCATCCGGCATGGAGGACATGAAGGGCGACATGGGCGGTGCCGCGGCGGTGACCGGCCTGATGCAGGCGCTCGCGTCGCGCAAGGCGAAGGCCAATGTCGTCGGCATCATCGGGCTGGTGGAAAATGCCGTCGACGGTCATGCCCAGCGTCCGGGTGATATCGTAACTTCGATGTCGGGTCAGACCATCGAGGTGCTCAACACGGACGCTGAAGGCCGCCTCGTCCTGGCCGATGCGCTGTGGTACTGCAACGACCGTTTCCAGCCAAGGTTCATGGTCAATCTGGCGACATTGACCGGCGCCGTCATGGTGGCGCTCGGCCAGCATTATGCCGGCCTGTTCTCCAACAATGACGAACTGTCGGAAAAGCTGACGGCAGCCGGCCAGGCGACGCAAGAAAGATTGTGGCGCATGCCGCTTGGCGCCGAATACGACAAGCTCATTGATTCCAAGAACGCCGACATGAAGAATATCGGCGGCCGCTATGGTGGCGCCATCATCGCCGCGCAGTTCCTGCAGCGCTTCGTCAAGGACACGCCATGGGCGCATCTCGACATTGCCGGCACCGCGATGGGTGCGCCGTCGAGCGAGATCAACCAGTCATGGGGCTCGGGTTTTGGCGTCAGGCTGCTCGATCGCCTCGTGCGGGACAATTATGAGCAATAGGCGGCTGGAAACGATGCGGCCGTCGACGCTATAGAAGGCGATGGCCGACGTCCTTTTCTATCACCTGACCGAATCGACACTCGAGGACGCGCTTCCCGGCCTCCTCGAGCGCAGTGTCGATCGCGGTTGGCGCGCCGTGGTGCAAACCGGCACCGAGGAGCGGCGCGATGCACTCGATATGCATCTGTGGACATTTCGCGACGATTCGTTCCTGGCCCATGCCACGGATCGCGAAGCGCATACCGCCGACCAGCCTGTCCTTTTGACCACAGGCGACAGCAACCCGAACGAGGCAAAAATCCGTTTTCTGGTCGATGGTGCGGCGCCCCCGGATCTTGCCGGCTACGAACGCGCCGTCTTCCTGTTCGACGGTCATGACGCTGCCCAAGTCGAGGCGGCGCGGGCGCACTGGAAGACGATGAAGGATGCCGGCCACGCCGTGACCTACTGGCAGCAGACGCCAGACCGCCGCTGGGAGCGCAAGGCATGATGCGTGCCGAGATCCCGTGCCATCTTCATTGGAATGAATAATGCGCTTTCTGTTTGCCCTGATCCTGTTCGCCGGCGTTGGCATTGGCGCCATCTATCCTTGGGTGATGAGCAATTTCTCCGGCCATGAGATCGGCACCTGGCGCGTCTACGAGCAGGGCCGGTTCAAGCCGGTGACGGTGGCTTTGAGCAGCAGCGACGAACCGGTCCGAGTGCTGGTCGACCTGACCGCCCGGGCCGAGCGGATCGTCTCGCAACAGCGCACCGTTTTGACCCTGACCGCCGCCACCAACGGGCGCACCGTGCTGGCCTCGACACTCCAATTCAATCATTCTGACAATCCGCGCCAGGCCAGCCCGCAATTGCCGGACAAGATCTTCCGCGACGAGGCGGGCCTGATCCCCGTGGTTAGCCCCGGCCCCTACGTCTTCACCGTTGGCCCGGGCGATGCGGAGGGTATCGAGATGCGGTCGGTGGATCTCGTATTGCGATCAGCCGTCGGTGAAGTCGACAAGCGTGCGCAACCAGTCGGGTTCTCGCTGATGGCTGTCGGCTTGATCGGCTTTGTGCTGGCGCTGCGTGGTGGCGGTGGCGGCCGGCCCGAAAATCCGAACTCGCAGCCACCGCCGCCGCGCTGGGGCAGGGACGCCAAATGAATTACCGCCACGCCTACCACGCTGGAAATTTTGCCGATGTCGTCAAGCATGTCGTGCTGACGCGGCTGCTTGAATATCTGAAGCAGAAGGACAAGGCGTTTCGCGTCATCGACACCCACGCCGGCATTGGCCGCTACGATCTGTCGTCTGTCGAAGCGCAGAAGACCGGCGAGTGGCAAGGCGGCATTGGCCGACTGATCGATGCCTCGCTCGATGCCAAGGCAGCGTCGCTGCTGGCACCCTATCTGGAGGCGGTGCGGTCGTTCAATTCCGATGGCGGCGTGAAGAAATATCCGGGCTCGCCGTTGATTGCGCGCCATCTCCTGCGCAAGCAGGATCGACTGTCGGCAATCGAACTGCACCCCAAGGGTGCGGCAAGACTGAAGACGGAATTCGCCGGCGATTTCCAAGCGAGGGTGTTGGAACTCGATGGCTGGCTTGCGCTTGGCGCCCATCTGCCGCCGAAGGAAAAGCGTGGCCTGGTTCTCATCGATCCACCATTCGAGGAAGCAGGTGAGTTCGACCGCCTCGTCGACGGTCTGGTGAAGGCGCACAGGCGGTGGCCCGGCGGCATCTATGCGCTGTGGTATCCGATCAAGGACCGCAAGGCGGTCATCGCATTCCGGAAGGCGCTGAAGCAGTCCGGCGTTCCAAGAATACTTGACATAGAATTCGAGATCCGGCCCGCCTCCTCGGAGCCCAGCCTCGATGGGAGCGGCATGGTGGTGGTCAATCCGCCGTTCACGCTTGAGGGGGAACTGCGGACGCTGCTTCCTGCCTTGCACAGGTTGCTCGCCGTGGGAAAACCGGCGCATTGGTCGCTGGAATGGCTGACCGGCGAGTAGGCACGGATCGGCGATTGGAGGTTTCGCGGCAATACACCCGGGGCCGGTTTTCATGGCGCACCGGGTCATCAGGACGCGAAGCCGTCAGGCAAGCGTGAGGCCAGGGGCAGAGCAATCCGCGACGCATCACCCTGAGGTTTGTTGTCACGACGTCGTGTTGTCATGAATTTTCAACATGGTTCACCATCGCCAGTGCAACCGCTTGACCGCAACTCGCCGAATCCGCAGAGTGTAGTTCACAGATTCAAAGAGGCTGACATGACTCGCTTCGCCAAATCCGCCCTTGCCGCCCTGATAAGCCTTTGCACGCCGCTCGCCGCGCCGCTTGGCGTCATGCAGGCCGTGCATGCGGCCGACCTTCCCGCCAGCTATTCCGACGATGATGGTGGCGTTTGCGGCCAGCCATGGGTGCTGAGCAAGATCAGCAGCCGCTTCAGCTACCAGGTCAAACATGTGCCGCATCTGCCGGATGTGCAGATCACCGATTTTCATCGGATCCACCAGCACCGTTATCTCCCGGCCAGTGAGACCTGGCCGATTGGTCGCCGCTACTGCGGCGCCACCGTCAACCTGTCCGACGGCCGCGCCCGCGCCATCTGGTATCTGATCGAGGAAGGGCAAGGCTTCGCCTCGATCGGCGACAATGTCGAATTCTGTGTCTCGGGCTTCGACCGCTGGATGGTCTATAACGGCAGCTGCCGCGTCCTGCGCTGACGCGACCATTGATCTGAAAATCGGCCGACCAGGGAACGCTTCGCTCGTGCGGGCGACTGGATTGCGTGTCGCCGAAAGTGGGCCGGATTGCCCGTCTGCTGCCAGAATTTCAGGCAAATCGCTTCGCTGGCTAGAGAAGAGCGAGTCAGATATGCATGACCCGCCGGGTCATTCACGGCCGTCGGCACAACGGAAGGGGCATCGCATGGCTAAGCAGTCATCCAAAGCGCCGGCATCCAAGACTCCGGCAGCAAAGGCGGCACCGAAGGCCGCCGCAAAACCAGCAGTAGTGAAGAAAGCGGCTCCCGCGGCAAAGCCGAAGGCAGCGGCACCGAAGGCTCCGGCAAAGAAAGCCGCAGCGGCGGCGGCAAAGCCTGCCTTGAAGAAGGCTGCGCCAGCGGCGAAGGCTGCAGCACCTAAGGCGAAGGCCGCGCCTGCCAAGGCAGCGCCAGCAAAGGCAGCGCCTGCCAAGGCGAAGGCTCCTGCCAAGGTTGCCGCGGCAGCGGCAAAACCGGCTGCGAAGAAAGCAGCGCCCGCGGCTAGGCCGAAGGCGGCCGCACCAAAGGCGAAGGCAGCTCCGGCGAAGGCCCCCGCGAAAAAGGCCGCGGCTGCGGCCGTGGCAAAACCCGCGGTGAAGAAAGCAGCGCTGGCGGCAAAGCCGAAGGCCGCTCCCGCCAAGGCGAAGTCCGCCAAGAAGTAAAAGCGGTTCTTCAAGCCAGAGCAGAGCGCAAGACAGCAGAGCGGGCATCAAACAGGATGCCTTGCTCGCTGGTTTGATGGTCAGGGCTGGCCTCGAAAATCAGTCGACGTGCCCTTTGGTGCGGTTGAAGCCGTCTAGGTGTTCATATGTCCGGGGCGACCATGTCGGTCGATTCGAAGCCGGTTGGGATTTGGCTGCCTCCTGGCGTGGCGGCCGGTTTTTCTCTTTCTGGCTGTTGCCTGCAAGGGCGTGCATGATCAACAGTGCCTGTCTCAAAAACAGGAAACCGATCATGCCCAGACTGCTTTATGCGTCCTCCTCGCCCTACAGTTCCAAGGTGCGTATGGCCGCTGTCTATGCCGGCATTGCCATGGATGCCGTCCCGGTCAAGACCGAAGAGAAGCCGGCCGAACTGATCGGCGCCAACCCGCTTGGCAAGATTCCGGTTCTGGTGCTTGATGACGGACGTTCGATCCACGACAGCCGCGCCATCACCCAGCATCTCAACCGGGTTTCGAAGAACATGTTGTTTCCGCGCAATCCGGACAAGCGCCTCGAAGCCGAAGTGCTGGAAGCGCTGGCTGACGGCATTTGCGATTGCGCGCTGTCGATGGTCTATGAGCGCCGGACGCGTCCCGAGGACATGGTCTATCAGCCCTGGCTGGATCGGCAGTGGGCAAAGATCACCGGCGCGCTGGACATGCTCAACGCCAATCCGCCAAAATTGCCGAAGAAGATTACCGCCGGCCAGATGGCTGTTCGTGCCTGCCTTGGCTATCTGGCGCTGCGTTTTGCCGGCAAGTGGGAAAAGGGCCGTGCTCGGCTTGTCCGCTGGGCCGCGCGTTTCGACGAGAAGTTCCCAGAACTGAAGACATGCGTGCCGGCCTGACTGGCGGGCAACAAAAAAAGCCGGGCGCGAGGCCCGGCTTTTTCGTGTCGTGGCTTGGACGACTTAGAACTTCATACCGACGCCGAAGGTGACGCGGTTGTCGGTCGACTTGACGTTGCCGATAGGGCCGAAGTCCTTGTTGCCGAAATCCGTGTAGCGGTATTCGACACGACCGAACACGTTCTCGGTGATCTTGATGTCGGTACCGACACCGGCCGTCCAGCCGAGCATGGTCTTGCTGTCGCTGTCGCCGAGGTTGTCATCAACCTTCTGGTCCTTCAGCGCGCCACCGGCGGTGCCGTACAGCAGGATGTCCGGGGTCACAGCGTAGCCGAGACGGGCACGCAACGAACCTTCGACGCCGCCCTTGGCATCTCCAAGAGAGTTGGAACCCTTGACGCCATTGTAGCCGATGTCGGCTTCAGCACCGTACACGAAGTTGTCTTGCTGCCACTGGTAGCCACCAAACACGCCACCAACGAAACCCTTGGTGCCGATGTCGTTTGGCACATCCTTTTGATCGGCATGGCCAGCAAAGCCATAACCGACGCTCAGACCGACATAAGGGCCGGCCCAGGAAGCTACGGGAAGCTGTGCAATCGGCGCGGGCGCCGGCGGCTCTTCCTGAACTACGTCCGCGGCGTATGCGGTTCCACCGAGGGCGAAGAGCCCAAGCGCCACGACCAACGGTCGGGCGAATTTGATATTGGCTTGCATTGTTCTTTACTCCTTAAGCCACAGGACACAGGCTTGTTTTCCATGAAGCGCCCTCAACCCGTCCGGGGGGATAAACGGATCTGGCGTTCAACGGTTCCAAATGTCGTGTCAAAATGCGGCTGAAGCGAACCTGAACTTGGGTCATTCCCTGGCGCGAATGAGGCCGAACCTTGACGTTGCATCTTCGCAACAGCGAATGTCAGCAGGCTTGCCATGCTGCACTGCACCCGGCTTGGTGCAAGGGGTCCAGCGTTCTATATTCCGAAGGGCGGTCCGAGTCTTGCCTGTACCCAGACGCCGATCAGGCCGCTTTGCCACAATCCTGCCCAAGGTGCGAACGGCATTTAACCTATGGCTGGCCATATTTGGCCGGCGCAGTTTTTTGTGGCGTGGAATCGAGGATTGACAGATGGACAAAGCCAACGGTGTGGCGCTGGTGACGGGCGGAGCGAAGCGAATTGGCGGAGCGATCGTCGAGGATCTCGCGGCTCATGGCTTTGCCGTCGCCATCCATTGCAATCGTTCGCGTGCCGAGGCGGACGCGCTGGTCGCCCGCATAGACAGCGCCGGCGGGCGCGCCACGGTGCTCGTCGCCGACTTGACGGACATGGCCGAGGTCGGAAGTCTCGTCGCACGTGCCGAAGCCGTGCTTGGCCCTGTCCGCCTGCTGGTCAACAATGCTTCCCTGTTCGAGGACGATTCAATTCTGGATTTCAACTGGCAGGCCTGGGACCGCCACTTCGCCGTTCACGTGAAGGCGCCGGCCCTGCTGGCGCAAGAGTTTGCCCATTGCCTGCCGGCCGACGGGGAGGGGCTGATCGTCAACATCATCGACCAGCGTGTCTGGCGCCCGACGCCGCGCTATTTTTCCTATGCACTGTCGAAATCGTCTCTATGGACGGCAACCCAGATGATGGCGCAGGCCCTCGGCCCTCGCATCCGGGTCAATGCCATTGGCCCCGGACCGACCTTGAAGAACAAGTGGCAGAACGATGAGGATTTTGAAGCGCAGGTCGATGGCTTGATTCTGAAGCGCGGCCCGGAATTGTCGGAATTCGGGAGCACTATTCGCTACCTTTGGGCAGCGCGCTCGGTGACCGGCCAAATGATAGCGCTCGACGGCGGCCAGCATCTTGCGTGGCAAACGCCGGATGTGACAGGCATGGTGGAATGAATACCGTAGACCATAAACACAAGAGGGGCGGCGGCGACGACCTGCCACCCGATGTCGATCTCGACCTTGAGGACGAGGCCGCGGAAGAGGTTGTCGCGCCGTCCGGGCCGGACTTGTCGTTCACAGCCATTGACTGGACGCCGCATGCGGGTGACGCCGACGGCATGGTCGGGGCCGAGGTGATCCAGACCCTCGTCAAGCGCCTGCCCAACGCGCCCGGCGTCTACCGCATGATGAATGCCGCTGGCGACGTGCTGTATGTCGGCAAGGCGCAGCCTGAAGAAGCGGGTCACCAACTACGCTCAAGGGAGGTTTCACACCAACCGCATCGGCCGGATGGTGCGCGAGACGGCGACGATGGAGTTCGTCGTTACCCGCACCGAGATCGAGGCGCTGCTGCTTGAAGCCAATCTTATCAAGCGCTTGCGGCCGCGATTCAATGTTCTCATGCGCGACGACAAGTCGTTCCCCTACATTCTGCTGACCGGGGATCACGCCTCGCCTGGCATCTACAAGCATCGCGGCGCACGGTCGCGCAAGGGTGACTATTTCGGTCCCTTCGCGTCGGCGGGCGCTGTCGGCCGCACAATCAATTCGCTGCAGCGCGCCTTCCTGCTTCGAAGCTGCACCAACTCGTTCTACGAGAACCGCACGCGGCCTTGCCTCCTCTACCAGATCAAGCGTTGCGCCGGACCGTGCACGGGCGAAATCTCGCATGAGGGCTATGCCGAATTGGTCGAAGAGGCGAAGGATTTTCTCTCCGGCCGTAGCCAGAAGGTGAAGAAGGAAATCTCCGCCGCCATGCAACAGGCCTCGGAAGATCTCGATTTCGAGCGTGCGGCCATCTATCGCGACCGGCTGGCGGCCTTGTCACATGTGCAGAGCCACCAGGGCATCAATCCGGACACCGTCGACGAGGCCGACGTTTTCGCCATCCACCAGGAAGGCGGCCAGGTCTGTATCCAGGTGTTCTTCTTCCGCACCGGCCAGAACTGGGGCAACCGCGCCTATTTCCCCAAGGCTGATCCCGCGCTTGAGGCCGCCGAAGTGCTGGGTTCGTTCCTGGCGCAATTCTACGACGACAAGCCGACGCCACGCACCATTCTTCTGTCGAACGGCGTCGAGGACCAGGAACTTCTGGCCGAGGCACTGTCGACCCGCGCCGGCCGCAAGGTGGCGATCTCGGTGCCGCAGCGCGGCGAAAAGAAGGACCTGACCGACAACGCCTTGCAGAATGCGCGCGAGGCGCTGGGCAGGCGGCTGGCCGAAACCTCCACGCAGGGGCGGCTGCTTGCCGGTTTTGCCGAGACCTTTGGCCTCGCTAAGCCGCCAGTGCGTATCGAGGTCTACGACAACTCGCACATCATGGGCACCAACGCCGTTGGTGCAATGGTCGTCGCCGGGCCGGAAGGGTTCGTCAAGAATCAGTATCGGAAATTCAACATCCGCTCGACCGAGATCACACCCGGCGACGATTTCGGCATGATGCGTGAGGTCATGGAGCGGCGTTTTTCACGGCTGCTCAAGGAGCACGGCGATGTCGTGGTTGCCGATGGCGCGGCCGCAGCCGCGACGTCCGATGATATCGAGGATGACATCTCCGGCAGTTTCCCGGCTTGGCCCGACGTCATCCTGATCGACGGTGGTCAGGGCCAGATGTCGGCGGTGCGTAAAATCCTTTCAGATCTCGGCATCGAAGACCGTGTCGTGGCGATCGGCATCGCCAAGGGCCAGGATCGCGATGCCGGCCGTGAGCGTTTCTTCGTCAGGGGCAGGGATTCATTTTCGCTCCCCGTTCGCGATCCGGTGCTTTATTTCGTGCAACGGCTGCGCGACGAGGTCCACCGCTTCGCTATCGGCTCGCATCGCGCCCGCCGCAAGAAAGAGATGGTCAAGAGCCCGCTCGACGAGATCGGCGGCATCGGCCCCGGCCGCAAGCGTGCGCTGCTGCTGCATTTCGGCACCGCCAAGGCGGTCAGCCGCGCGGCTGTCGAGGATCTCGTCAAGGTCGACGGCATTTCGGAGCAAATCGCGAAACTGGTCTACAACCATTTTCACGAGAGCTGACGCATGTCACCCAAAAGTGGTGCAGGGGGGATAACGACATGTACAAAAACAAGAAACGAGGCTCGCCGAAATCAACTTTGACGCTATTTTGGACTGGCCAATCGATTCTCGCCTGTTGACCCCCCACATTCGCTTCTGATTTGAGTACGCAGGCAGAAAGAGTTCCCCAAAATATGGCCAAGCGCGCGTTCAACCTGCCCAATATGCTCACCTATGCCCGCATCGTCGCGGTGCCGCTGGTGGTGCTGTGTTTCTTTCTCGAAGGGCATCTGAAATCGAGCGACTTTGCCCGCTGGTCGGCGCTTGTCATCTTCCTGCTGGCGAGTATCACGGATTATCTGGACGGCTACCTGGCGCGCGCCTGGCAGCAGACCTCCAACATCGGCAAGATGCTTGATCCGATCGCCGACAAGCTGCTGGTCGCCACCTGCCTGCTGCTGCTGGCGGCCGACACCGATCGTCATGCCGGCATCGCCGGTTGGTCGCTGTGGGCGGCGATCATTATCCTGTGTCGCGAAATCCTGGTCTCCGGCCTTCGCGAATATCTGGCGGCGCTGAAGGTCTCGGTGCCCGTGACGCAACTGGCCAAGTGGAAGACCGCGATCCAGATGGTCGCCATCGCCTTTCTGCTGGCCGGACCGGCTGGCGACAAGATCTTCCCGCTGACCACTCTGACGGGACTGGTGCTGCTGTGGATTGCCGCCCTGGTCACGCTGTACACCGGCTACGACTACTTCCGTGCCGGCCTCAAGCACATCATGGACGAGTGATATGGGCAGCGGCAAAACCAGGCTCATCTACTTCGCCTGGGTGCGCGAACGGATCGGCATGGCGGAAGAGGACGTGGACTTGCCGGCCGGCATCGAGACGGTCGCCGACCTGCTGCGCTGGTTGAAATCGCGTGGTGAGGAATACGAGCACGCGCTGCAATATCCAGATGTCATCCGCGTCGCCATAAACCAGGAACATGTCGATCATCGCGAGAGGATCGCCGGGGCACGTGAGATCGCGCTGTTTCCGCCAATGACCGGAGGCTGAGATGCCGGCCACGGCCATACCGATGGTGCGTATCCAGGCGCAGGATTTCGATATTGCCGCCGAGATCGCCAGGCTGACGGACGGTCGCGCCGATATCGGCGCCGTGGTGACATTCTCCGGTCTTTGCCGGGACGAGCAGGGCAGGCTTTCGGCGCTTGAACTGGAGCACTATCCCGGCATGGCCGAAGCCGAAATCGCACGCATCGCCACTGAAGCGGTCGAGCGCTGGCCGCTACAAGGGCTGACGGCAATCCATCGTCACGGCAAGATACGGCCGGGCGAGAATATTGTACTGGTGGTGGCCGCTTCCGCGCACCGGCAGGCGGCATTCGAGGCGGCGAATTTCCTGATGGATTTCCTGAAATCGCGTGCGCCGTTCTGGAAGAAAGAACATCTTGTCGACGGTTCCGAAGGAGGCTGGGTGGAGGCCAAGGAGACCGATGACAAGGCGGCCTCGCGATGGACATCGCCGTCCGAATAATACCGCGCGGCTGTCACGGAACGACCGTATTTCTTGGGCCAACTGTGCGTTGCAAAGGGAGCAAGGTCATGCTGGACAGGATCGCCGAGTTCTTCATCTTTGGTTTCGCGCCGCTGGTCGTCGGCATCCTGGCCGTGCCGGAACTGTCTGTCGCCGCCGAGAAAGCGGTGAAAGGTGAGGTGGTGTACCGCGAGCGCATCGCACTGCCGCCCAATGCCGTGCTTTCCGTGCAACTCGCCGATGTTTCGCTGGCTGATGCGCCGGCCGCGATCATCGGTGAACAGAAGGTGTCGCCGCCCGGCCAGGTGCCGATCAGTTCGAAATAAAGTTCGATTCGTCTGTGATCCTGCCGCGAATGACCTATGCGCTGCAGGCGCGCATCACCGTCGACAACAAGCTCATGTTCATCAGTGACATCCGCCATCAGGTCGATCCGCTGACCGATGCGCCGCAGACCATTCTTCTGAAGATGGTGCCACAGGCGTCGGCCGAACCGGCGCCGGTCTTCGGGCAAAGCTGGGTCGTCGAATATGTCGATGGCATCGGCGCGATTGCGGATCCGCGAGCGACGTTGCGGATCAGCGAGGCCGGCAAGGCCGGCGGCAGCGACCCCTGCAATGTCTATTTCGCCACCGCGAAGGTCGAAGGCCAGTCGATTGCGATCAGAGACATCGGTTCGACCTTCAAGGCTTGCGCGCCTGAGGTGATGGCCGAGGAGAAGGCGATGTTCGACGCGCTGGTCAAGGCGGCATCCTTCCGCATCGATGCCGGCAAGCTGATCATCGCCGACAAGGACAACCGCGACATCCTGCGCTTCAGCGCGGCAAGCTGAGGCGGTCGTCAGTCGCTCAGCCTCGGGAGGTCGATTCTTCGAAGACGGCACCGTAATGGTAAGGCGGCACGTCAATCAGTTCCGCAAGCTTCAGGCCGCTGGACTCGACGGCGGCGATAGTCTGTTCGGGAGACAATCTCAGCTCGGTCTTCGGCCCGCGAGGCTCGTCCAGCACAACGGTTTTCTCGCGCGGGGTCTGATGCCAGTTTACGATGGCAAAACGCCCGGCCGGCGCAAGCGTCGCATGTACGGCGCGGGCCAGGCGAGGGCGGTCAGGAACGCCATGAAAGGCGTTTGCCATGAAAACAAAGTCGGCAGGTCCGGACGCCAGCCGGGCAAGCTCATAGGCGTCTCCCGCCATGAAGTCGCAATTCGTCATGCCGTTTTCGGCCAATCGCTGACGCGCGACTTCAAGCAATTCGGCGTCGATGTCGATGGCAATGACGTGACGTGCGACCTTGGCGATTTGCAGCGTGAACCAGCCGTCACCCGAGCATAGGTCGATCACGTTCATGCCCGCCTTGATCCCCGTTGCCGCGAGCACAACTGCCGGGTCAGGCCACAGCGCTTCCCACCATCCGCTGGTGGGCATCTCGGTGCCCTGGAAGAATCCCGGGACGGTGCTGGTCATGATCGGGCCAACTCCACTATTGGCAATGTAGTGGCCCATTCCTCGACCTTAATGCGGCACAGTTCAATCCCGGCCGAATGCTGCCCTGCCTGAGCTCGACTGGAATGTCGTCGAGCGGTGATAAGGCTCTGCTCCGACATCAGCATTGCCGGTATGCTACGTCAGCGCGGCAGGCGCTCGCACCATGGCCTTGACGATTTCGATGGTCTGGCCATCAGCCGGAAACAGCATTTCCAGGGCGAGCTCCGCCAGCGTCACATCGTTGGGCGTGCCGAAGACGGTGGTGGTGTTGAGGAAGGAAACAGTGCCGAGTCGGGTCGCGATTCTCAGCGGGGTTGCCAGGCGCTGTGCTGCGTCCTGGCTGTCCGCTGTTTCAGAGTTGGGTGGCACCGGATAGGCCATCACTTCGGCCAGCAGGCCCTGAATGACCGGATCGGCTCGCGCCTCGATCTGCTGACGCAAGACATGCAGCGTGTGGTCGCGCCAGGAGGTGAAGTTCAGGATGCGCGGGCCCATTCCGGCGGGATGCAGGATGAGACGCACGGCGTTGACCGGGCTACGCATGAGATCGGCCGAGCAGCCTTCGTAGAGCTGCGGCAGGGCCGAATTCGACAGCACGACATTCCAATGGCGGTCGACCGCAAAGGCGGGATAGGGCTTGTGCGCCTGCAGCACGCTGTCGATAGCCTTTCTTGCCGCGTCCAGCTCCGCCAGTGGGCGCTCCTGGAAGCCGGGCGCAAAGCCGGCAGCGAGCAGCAGAGTGTTCTGATCGCGCAGCGGAACAGCGAGGCATTCGGCGAGCCGCGCAACCATCTCGCGGCTGGGTCGCGAGCGTCCGGTCTCAAGATAAGAAAGATGCCTGGTCGAACTCTCTGCCGCCAGTGCGAGATCGGTCTGTGTCATCCGGCGTTGCTCGCGCCAGCGCCGAAGCAGCACGCCGAAAGGGGTTTGATGCACGGTCATGATCAGAACCTAGCGTGCGCCGCCGCATCTGTTCAATGACCCCCAAGGTCAAATTCGCTATGACGACGCCGTCGCTTTTTGACCTCTGAGGTCATGGATTTCCACTGCCACTCAGCCGAAATCTCGATGCAGCGAGGCGGCGCGCTGCCGTCCGCGTCAATGAGTTCGGATGGAGTGGAGACCATGACTGATACGAAGACCATCGATGCCCAGGCGCTTGCCGACCGCTATGTCGCCGTGTGGAACGAGACGGACGACGTGCGCCGCCGCAACGCCATCGCAGCGCTGTGGGTACCGGATGGCCAGCACTATGTCGGAACACGTGAAGCGCGTGGCTACGAGGCGCTCGAAGCGCGGATACGCGGATCGCACGAGAAGAATGTCCGCGACGACAGCAACTGGTTTCGCGCTGCTTCGGATGCCCGTCTGCTGCACGATGTGGTCACCTTCCATTGGGAGATGCTGCCGGCTGGCAGCGACGCAGTCCTGGCAACCGGCCTCGAGTTTCTGGCCGTCGATGACGGGGGTCGCATCCTTGTCGATTACCAGTTCGTCCCCGCCTGACACCGCTCACCAGGCCATTCCCTTATCGAGGAGACCAAAAAATGCCTTTCATCACGGCAACAGACGGCACGCAGCTCTACTGGCGGGAATGGGGGCAGGGGCAGCCGATGTTGTTCCTCAGCAGCCTCGGCTTCGGCAGCCAGATGTGGGACTACCAGATGATCGCTTTCGCCGAGCAAGGGTTTCGCTGCATCTGCTTTGACCGCCGCGGCCATGGCCGCTCCGATCACCCTGCGGGCGGCTATGACCACGACACCTTCGCCGACGACGTTGCAACGTTGATCGAGGAACTCGATCTTTCCGGCATAACCCTGGTCGGCCATTCCATGGCGGGCGGTGAGGCGGTGCGCTATCTGACCCGGCACGGCGGCGGACGTGTTTCGCGTCTCGTCCTGCTGGCGCCGATGACGCCGATGCTGCTCAGGACCGACGACAATCCGGACGGCGCACCACGGGAGGGCTTCGAGGCCCTTTGGGCGCTATGGAAGCACGACTATTCGAAATGGGTGACCGACAACATCGCGCCGTTCTTCATTCCTGAGACGTCGCCCGGCATGATCCGCTGGGGCAGCACCTTGGTGCAGGTATCGGTTCCGGTGGCGCTGGCCTGCAGCCGCGACATGGTCGAGCAGGATTTTCGCGCCGAGCTGCGCGAGATCGCGCTTCCGACGCTGTTGATCCACGGCGATCGCGACCGTTCGGCACCCATAGAACTGACCGGCAAACCATCGGCCAGGCTCATCCCCGACTGCCGCTTCCTCGTCTATGAGGGCGCGCCGCACGGCATGATGTACACGCATATGGACCGGCTGCATGCCGACATGCTGCGGTTCGTGCGTGAAACCTGACGGCTTGAAAAAGTAAGGCCGGCATTTCGCCGGCCTTTTTTGGTCATGACTGATGATATGGAATGTCAGTTCAGCCGACGACCTCGGTGTCCGAGAACCAGTACTTGATCTCTTCGGCGGCGGTCTCCGGCGCGTCGGAGCCATGCACGGAATTCTCGCCGATCGACAGCGCGTGCACCTTGCGGATTGTGCCTTCGGCGGCATTGGCAGGGTTGGTCGCGCCCATCACTTCGCGGTTCCTGGCGATGGCGTTTTCGCCCTCGAGAACCTGGACCACTGTCGGCGCCGACGACATGAATTCCACCAGCTCGCCGAAGAACGGGCGATCCTTGTGGACGGCATAGAAGCCTTCCGCTTCGCGGCGGCTCATCCAGACGCGGCGCGAAGCGATGACGCGCAGACCGGCCTCCTCCAGCATCTTTGTGATGGCGCCGGTGAGATTGCGACGGGTCGCGTCCGGCTTGATCATGGAAAAGGTGCGTTCGAGCGCCATGTGGTCGTCCTTGTGATGAGGAATGGAGTTAGGAGTGGCGGGCTCTATACAAGCCGCCCGGCGCATTGCCAAGGGGAAGCGCCTTGCTGCCTTGCGCTATTCGGCCGCGAGCGACGCGTTGGCAGCGGCAACGTCGCGTAGCGGCGGCAAACCGTAGAGCCGCCTGTATTCGCGACTGAACTGCGACGGGCTCTGATAGCCGACACGATAGCCTGCAGTGCCGACATCCATCTTCTCGATCATCATCAGGCGGCGTGCTTCGTGCAGGCGCAGTTGTTTCTGGTACTGCATCGGCGTCATCGCTGTGACAGCCTTGAACTGATGGTGCAAGGATGACGCGCTCATGCCGGCGTGTTCAGCCAGCGCCTCAATGCGCAGTGGCCTCGCGAAATTCTCCCGCAGCCAGGCAGTGGCCCGGGCAATCCTGTTGCTGACGGTGTCGGCCATCGCCATCTGCAGGAGATGCTGGCCAAACCGGCCGCTAAGCAGGCGATAAAGAATTTCCTGCTCGATCAATGGCGCCATCGCCGCAATGTCCTCAGGTCGATCCAGCAGCCGCAGCAGCCTCAAGGACGCGTCGAGCAGATCGTGCGGCGCTGCATTGACAGCGACACCGCGCATGGCATCCGGGGCAATGGCCGGTCGTGCCGGATCGATCCGGCCCAGCGCTTCCTTCAGCGCCTTCGGAACGATCGCCATGCCGAGCCCGAGATGCGGCCGGCCTGCGCTTGCTTGCGTCACGCGTGAAGCGACGGGAAGATCTAGTGAGACCACGAGGTAATCCCCGACACCGTAGCGATAAAGTTCAGGCCCGAGCCCGAGGCTCTTTTCGCCTTGCACGACAAGCGCGAAGCACGGCCATTGCGCGGTGCGCACCGGCTGTGTCGGGCGGGAGCGGCGACTGAGGAAAAGACTGCCGATCGCGGTCGAATATTCACCGTCGCCGGTGGTGAAACGGGCAATGATCGATGCCATCTCGGCATACGTTGCAATCAAGCAGTTTGTCCCCCTGCGGGCTTGTGATCGCTGGGTTTCATCGATCTAGTCATACTATCCTTTCCTGCATCTGGAACAAGAGGTCGCAAGGTGGATTTGCAGGATCGTGCATAAATCTCGCAGTATCGCGATAACGCTCGACGGTTGCTTCGCCGCATAACGCCGCCAGTGGGAGTGTGCTCCCGAGATCAACCATCAGGCGGGCATTCTCTTGGCAAATCCATCAATCACAAATGCATCAACCCTAAGGAGCAAGGTTGTGCTGATCACCGGCGCCAGCAGTGGCATAGGTGAGGCAACGGCCCGCCATCTTGCTGTGCATGGCCACAGGATCGTTCTTGGCGCAAGGCGCACCGAACGCCTCGCCGCGCTGGTCAAGGACATCAAGCAGGCTGGCGGGCAGGCGCTGCATCAGGAACTGGACGTGACCGACCTCGACAGCGTCAGGGCTTTCGTTGCTGCCGCGCATGAGCGCTACGGTCGAGTCGACGTTCTGGTCAACAATGCCGGCATTATGCCGCTGTCGTTCATGGCTGAATTGCGTGTCGACGAATGGAACCAGATGATCGACGTCAATCTTCGCGGCGTTCTCAATGGCATCGCCGCCGTGCTGCCGATCATGGCCGAGCAGAAGTCTGGCCATATCATCAACGTTGCGTCCGTCTCCGGGCATCGGGTCGATCCCACGGCAGCGGTATACAGCGCCACCAAATTCGCCGTGCGGGCACTCTCCGAAGGACTGCGGCAAGAAAGCAGGGACCTGCGCGTGACGGTCGTCAGCCCTGGCCTCACCCGCACTGAATTGTTTGACGGCATCGCCAGCCCCGAGGTCAGGGCCGGAGCCCGCGCGATGGTGGAGCAAGCCTCCATTCCGGCCAGCGCCATAGCCGAGGCGATCGGTTTTGCCATTAGCCAGCCGGATGGCGTCGACATCAATGAATTGGTCGTGCGTCCAACGGCGCAGGGGTAGGCTAGCTGGAACAGACGCGGGAGATCGCGGCATGACGGACCATCATCGCAGCAGTTGGGCGCAGGGCATCCACTGATGCGTGCCTATCACGACGAGGAGTGGGGCGTTCCGCAGCGCGACGCGCGCATGCTGTGGGAAATGTTGATGCTGGAAGGGTTCCAGGCGGGCCTCGCCTGGATCACCGTGCTCAGAAAACGCCAAGCCTTCCGAACCGCCTTCGCCGGCTTCGACCCGGAGAAAGTCGCACGATTCGGTGCATCCGACATCGAGCGCCTGATGGCCGACATCGGTATTATCCGCGCCCGAGCCAAGATCGAGGCGACGATCCAGGGTGCGCGCATTTTCTGCGAGATGGCGGAGCGGGGTGAAAGCTTCGCGGACTTCTGCTGGTCCTTCACCGAAGGCAAGGTAGCAAAGGGCGATGGCCATGGTTGGGTCGCGTCGTCGCCTTTGTCCGAGCAAATTTCAAAGGAGATGAAGCGGCGTGGCTTCAAATTCGTCGGCCCGACTATCGTCCATGCCTGGATGCAGGCGGTCGGCATTGTCAACGACCATTCCGCCGGCTGCTTTCGCTGGGCTGAGGTCCGAGTTGGAAAACGCCGGGAGACGTGAAATGACGGAAACCCTGGAAGTTACCACCTTCAGGCTTGTTGGCAGCCATACCGCCGAGGACTTCGTCGCCGCCAACGACGACGTCAACACCTATCTGAAGCGCCAGTTGGGCTTTTGCTGGCGACGTATCACCCAGCATGACGACGGCACCATCATCGACATCCTCGCATGGGAGACGATGGCCAACGCCGAGGCGGGCGCCAACGGCATCGTTACCGAAATGCGCGGCTCGCCCGTCCATGCCATGATCGACCACGGCACGGTGGATTGGCGGCTCGTGCCGGTGCTGCAACACGTGACATGATTGCTCCTCGGCAAGCCCGGATCCATCTTGGCATCGGCTCAACGCGTTATGATCATCGAGGGGCGTCGGAACTCCCAGCCTTCCTGCTCCAGCACCGGCGTGCATTGTTCCTCGGTCGGGTAGCCAACGCAGAAGTAGCCGATGAATGTCCATTCGGGTGGCGCTTCCAGGATCGACGCCATCTGGACCGGATCGAGGATGGAGACCCACCCCATGCCAATTCCTTCGGCGCGCGCCGCCAGCCACAAGGTATGAACGGCCATCACCGCCGAGTATTCGATGGTGGCCGGCATGGTCAGGCGGCCAAGCCCGTGCCCTTGTTCGGTCGTGCGGTCGGCGAAAACCGCGAACTGGCAGGGCGCTTCGGTCAAGCCGGCGAGCTTCAGACGCGCGTAGAGCGAGGCGCGCTCGCCGGAAAACGATGCGAGCGCCTGCGCATTGCACTGTTCAAAACTGGCTCTGACAGCGTCACGGCGCTCCGGACTTTGCACCACGACAAACCGCCAGGGCTGGCTCAGTCCTACAGAGGGGGCAATGCTGGCAAGGCCCAGCAATCGCTCCAGGGTTCCCTCGGGAAGCGGCGTCGGCTTAAAACGGCGCACGTCTCTTCGCCACAGGAAAAGGTTGAGGAGCTCGGCGCGAAAGCCGTCGAGGAATTCGGGGCCTGACGTCATGCCGTCGCGCTGCCTTTGTATATCTGGGGTGTTGGTCACTCTTGCCTGGATCGGGCCTGTAATGAGATGCCCGAAGCGACGCTTGTGTAGCCGGATTGTCGCATTTCACAGGGGAGCGGATTGTCTCACCCTTCAATTCGGCGTGATGACGAGAGCTGTCGATCGGCGTCGTGTGCGGCACCGATCGAAGCGGAAGTGAAACAGATGTCCGCTACGCCGCCGCGGAGACCTTTCGGCCGAGACCGCCATTGAGGTCGAGGCAGCGTTCGAACCACTGTGCCACGACATCCCCGTCGTCGAGCAGCCGATAGGGCGAAGCGATGCGTGCCCACTGCAGTGCACCGAAGACGATGTAGTCGGCAAACAGCGGCGACGGGCCGCCGATGAACGGCTGGTAGGCAAGCATCGAGCGCAATGGCTCCAGCGAGGCGCGAAAGCTGCCAAGTCCGGCATCGCGGGCAGCCGTGACATCTTCCAATTTTTTGCCCAGCCGTGCCTCGCGGCTCTGTCTGAAGTAGACCGAGTTCGCCTCGTCCTGCATGCCGTAAAGGTCGATCAGCGCCGCGGTGGTGATGTAGGGATGGATCGTCAGCTGCGACCAGCGTTCGATGAAACGCGCCATCGCCTTGCCACCGGCACCACCAAACAGCGTCGGCCGATCCGGATAGGCCTCGTCGAGATAGACAGCGATGGCGAAGGAGTCGGCAACGACCGTCTCGCCGTCACGGATCACCGGAATGGTTTTCGACACGCCGCCTTCGATGGTTGGCACCTCTAGAAAACGCGTAGGGACGGTCGAGATGTCCAGCCCCTTGTGGGCAAGCGCCATCGCCGCCTTCCAGCAATGCGGACTGAACGGACGGGCAGGGTCATGCCCGACGAGATCATAGAGCAAAATGGTCATTGGCGTTGGCGTTCCCGCGGTTTAGGTAGGCCCGAGCCGAATGCGGGGCCGGGAGAAAAAGATTGAAACAGCACTTCATGATGTTCGCGGCCTATAATCAATGGGCCAATGGCCGCATTTACGAGGCTGCTGCCGAACTCGTCGACGAGGAATTCAATCGCAACACAGGCGCCTTCTTCGGTTCGATGATGGGAACTCTCAATCATCTCCTGACCACCGATCGCATCTGGATGAAGCGCTTCACCGGCGAGGGTGACGCGCCAACCAGCCTGGACGCGATCCTTCACCGGGCTTTGCCCGTATTGCGGGACGCACGCGAGGCCGAGGACAGGCGGATCATCGACTGGGTCGGGGGGCTCAGCGACAAGGCGCTTTTGGGTCGCTTCACCTACATGACCGTGTCCGACATGCGCACCGTCTCGCAGCGGCAGGCGCCGGCGCTTGCCCATCTGTTCAACCACCAGACCCATCATCGCGGCCAGGCGCATACCATTCTGACCATCCTGGGCCGGCCAAGCCTTGGGTTGGATCTGGCATTGTTCCAACGCACCGAGGAAGGCAGGGCCTTCGCCTGATTTGATCGGGATGTCATGGAAGAAGGCCGGCGCCGCTTGGGAGGAAAAAGCGCCGGCCAAGCGGAAATCAGGTCCGCCGCAAATCTGATGTTAGCTGAGTCTTTCCCCTGCGTCATGGCGCGATTATTCGCCGGCTTGTCGGAAAGCTATTGATCGGGCTTCGCGACCGACACGGACTATCGGCTCATTTTCTGCCGCAGCATCGTCTTTACGTCGGGCCACTCGGAATCAATGATGCTGAAGCGGACAGAGTTGCGCTTGCGCCCATCGGGCATGATGCGCTCGTTGCGAACGATCCCTTCCTGCTTTGCTCCAATTCGCAGAATGGTCGCTCTCGATCTGTCATTGAGTTCGTCCGTGGTGAATTGTACGCGCACACATTCCATGACCTCGAATGCATGGGTCAAAAGAAGGTACTTCGCCTCGGTGTTGACCCCTGATCGCTGGACCGAGCCACTAAGCCAGGTATGGCCGATCTCCAGCTTTCTGTTCTTGCGATCGATCTTCCAGAACCGCGTACTCCCACAGACCAGTCCCGTATCGCGCATCACCACAACGTAAGGCATCACGGTGCCGGTCTGCCGACCCGCCAACGCGGTGGCTATATATTCATCGACGGTGCCGGGCCCGGGAACAACGGTGGCCTTCAGTGCCCACAACTCGCCATCCGCCGCCGCATCCAGAAGACCCCGTGAATGTTCTTGCTGAAGCGGTCTAAGCTCAATGGTCTTGCCGACCAGGACGGGTTGTGCCGATTGGGCGGAGGCGTCCAACAACCGATAGCTCCCACCTTCAGGCCTTGCTTTATCCGTTGAATCTTGTCGGTGGACAATCAGCCCGATGCTCGCCCGATCCAGAGGTCACCCAGGCTCAGGCCTCGATTTCGACATCCAGCTGGAGTTGTGTAAGGCCCGCCTCGGCCATGATCCATTGCTTGAAAAGCAACACCTTGCGAGCGGCAAGCGTCTTGTCGGGACAGACGAAATACCAACCGGCTGTGTTCGGATGATGAACCGCGAACGGCGCCACCAGGCGGTCGGCACGGATGTCGCTGGCTATGTAGGCACGGTTCGCGACGGCAAAACCCATTCCTGCATTGGCTGCTTCATAGGACATCATGCATGAATCGAAATAGATGCTTTTGGTTTCGTTGAGCACGAAGCTGGCGCCGGCAAAACCAAGCCAGGATTCCCAATTATGGGTGCAGGTGTCGGAATGCAGGAGCGTGAAGTGGCGCAGATCTTCCGGCGTCACCTTCGAAACCGGTTTGTCGCCTAGGACTTGATGGAAGAGTTTTCGGCTGCAGACCGGCGTCAGGTCTTCCTTGAACAGCAGCTCGGAGCGCAGGTCGGGAAAGCTGCCGTCGCCATATCGGATTTCGACATCATACTCCGAAGTTGCGAACTCATGCGTTGCATAAGAGGTCGAAACGCGCATCTCGATGTCGGGATACTGCTGCTGAAACTGTGGCAGGCGTGGAAACAGCCAGCGCGCGGCGAAGGTTGGCAACACGGATATCTTCAACACATGCTCCTGTGACTGCCCCGTCGCCTCCATGCTCGCGGCGACGATCCGTTCCAGCGCTTCGCGAACACGTGAAACATAGGTCTCGCCCTCTGGCGTCAGCGAAACAGCATTGCCGCCGCGCAGGAAGATCTTGAAGCGCAACTGGTCTTCAAGACTCTTGACGCGTTGGCTGACGGCGGAGGCCGTTATGAACTGCTCTTCGCCGGCGCGCGTGAAATTCCTGTGCCGTGCGGCACTTTCCACGATCTTCAATGAGTTGAGGTTGACCTGACTGAGCAGACGCACGGGTTTTCGACCTTAAGCTGGGCTTAGGGTAGCACCAGCATTCCTAATTTTACAGGGGTAGCTAACATAATCGACTGTCGTTCAAGTCTCACCACACATCCTGGAGAAGTAGAATGAACGCACACACCATCCCCGACCTGCGCTATGCGATGAGCCGTGAAGCTATCATCGGTCATGATACGGCATGGAAGATTTCGAGTTTCGGCGTTGCGCAATATCTTCACGGTTATGACCCGGCGCTGCTGGCCGCCATCGAGGAAGCCGCGCTGAAGCTGAAGGCCAGCCACGCGGTGCACAAGCATCTCGACCTGACCTTCATAACCGGCGCCGATCGCTACATCCCCGAAATCAAGGAGCTCATCAACGACAAGCTCCGGCTGGAACGGCTGTCGGACATGATGGGAACTCGCCTCGAGCCTTATCCGCTGTCGATCGTCGGCTCGACCGTTACGTTCATGAATCCAAAGGACGGCGCCGTCGAATGGCATTGCGACGGCGTTCCGGTCACGGAACTCGTTCCGCTTTCGATCAGCGAGCAGTTGATCGGTGGCCACCTCGAAATCTACTGCGACAACAGCGAAAAGGGCAGGGCGATCCTGGAATCAGGTCGCGAGATCCCGCGCAACCGCGTCATGCGCATCGACCACAAGATGGAATACGCGACGCTTGGCCAGTTTCTCGGCGTCCTGCACCGCACCGCGCCGATCCAGCATGGCGAGCGCGTCACCCTGGTGCTCAACCAGCGATCGGTAGCCAAACCCTATGTCGACGACAATCGCATGTTCTATCTTGCCGCTGACAACGACCACGACCGCGAATGGGTCAACGAACTGGCCGACGATGTCTGGACCAACCAGCTGCCTGCCTATCGCCGTCATGAGGAGGAACTTCATGTCCCGGCGGAAGCCGACGCGCCGGTGCCGGTGGCGGCAAGGGATACATGGTAGCGAGCCATGGCAGCGGACCAAAGGTCAGCTACGTGCGAAAGCGGAATCGTGGTTTCGCAACAGGACATGGCCAAACAGAAAGATGGAGCCCCATCCCGAGTCTCCCGGGATGGATCACCCCACGGATCCGCGCTAGCGTTCGCCGCCGGTGCGGTCGCCCTCTGGTCGACCAACGCCCTGGTCGGAAAATCCTTGCTGGAACGTCATCCGGTATCGCTGGTGCAGTTCCTGCAGTTCGTTGGCGCGGCCCTGGTTTTCGGCGCAATCAGGCTAATGAGCCAGGAAAAAGTCTCGTTGCGCGGCGGTTTGGTTGGCGTGAGGGCGGGTCTTGTCCCGATCTTGGTCGGGTTGATCGGCCTCGTCGGCACCATGGTCTTGCAATATATCGCCTTCGCTTCGATGCCGGTGATCGAAGCTAATCTCGTCGCCTATACTTGGCCCTTGATGGTCGCCGCTGCGGTGATCGTGCTCGCGACAGCGCGACGCCCGGCATTGCTGGCTGTTGCCACAGCACTCGGGTTCATCGGCGTGGTGCTGGTGATTTCGGGTGGCCGCCACCCATCATGGTCCCAAGGCAATGTCGTCGGATATGCCTCGGCGTTCGGCTCGGCGGTGTGCATGGCTTTCTACTCTATTGCCGTCGGGCGCCTTGCGGCCTCGCCGGAGCGCCTGTTGCTGCCGTCTGCCCTGATCGGCGTAATCATCACGTTCTTATGGTGTGTTAACGATGCTGTCGCCTGGCACATTGAACCGGATCTATTTCTGGGGCTTTATCTTGGGGCTGGCCCTATGGGCCTGGGTTATTACTTCTGGTCGCGTGCCATGAAGCTTGATGGCGGCAAGGTTGCTGTTATCGCGTATCTCACGCCGATCGCCTCGACGCTGCTTTTGACCCTGTCCGGCGAGCGGTTGACCGTGACAGCCGCTGTCGGTGCGGTTCTCGTCATTGGTAGTTGTGTCGCGGTTGGTACGGAACGTTCGGAGGCTGGAAACCATGCTTGACGAAAATGAACGCCTCGCCAGACAGGAAGCACATTGGCTGGTCAGGGAGTTCGGTGCGGAAGCACCGCTCTACGCCGCGCTGAAGGCCGAAAAAGCAATTGAGCAAAAGGACTTCAGCCGTTGTGCCCGGTGGAAACGTGTTCTCGAGATCCTGGCGGATTCCCAACCAGCCAGAGCCTCTGTTTCCAAGTATTAGATTTTCTAATTTGCCCGACTCCAGTCTTTCATGAAAACGTACATGTACTGAGTCAAGGTAGTCTATCGGGGCTTGGTGGTCAGTTGGGGATCGCAGTTAAACCGAGACGTCGAGAAGAGTCTTAAACAGGGCCAGCGACGTTTTCGTCAGCAAGGTCAAAATACTTGTCCAATATCGACGAAAGAACGATCATCGAACTCACTGCCGATATTGTTTCGGCTTATGTAAGCAACAATCCACTTCCGGTATCCGGCCTGCCGGACCTGATTGCGAGCGTCAGGGCATCGGTTGGAAGACTGAGCGGCGCTGCCGTATCTGAAAGCGTAAGCTTGAATCCGGCCGTGAACCCGAAGAAGTCGGTATTTCCAGACTACATCATCTGCCTGGAAGACGGGAAGAAATTCAAATCCCTCAAGCGCCACCTTAATACGACCTATGGTTTGAGCCCGGACGACTATCGGGCCAAATGGGGTTTGCCGTCGGACTACCCGATGGTGGCCGCGAACTACTCGGCGACGCGGTCGGCGCTGGCGAAGTCTTCGGGGCTCGGCCGCAAGCCGGCAATACCGCTTGCCGTCGTAGGCAAGACGACAAAGCGCAAGGCAACTGCCTGATCACGCGTCGACATAGGCGTTTGTCATAACGCCGGTCCCGCGCTTTTCATGCCGGATACCGTCAATTGGCGGCTCGGGTCTTGCGAAGCGTGGATGTCCGGTGCAAAAGCCCGGCCATGCTTGTTATAAATGATCTTTCGCTCCGCATGGCCGGACGCCTGCTTCTCGACCACGCCTCGCTGACCTTGCCGGCCGGCACCAAGGCTGGTCTTGTGGGCCGCAACGGCACCGGCAAGACCACGCTGTTCAAGGCAATCACTGGCGATTTTGCCTCCGAGACCGGGTCGATCAGCCTGCCGAAGAGCACCCGCATCGGCCAGGTGGCGCAGGAAGCGCCGGGCACCGAGGACCCGCTGATCGAGATCGTGCTCAAGGCGGACCTTGAACGGTCCGCGCTGCTCGAAGAAGAGAAGACGGCGACCGATCCGCACCGGATCGCCGATATCCACATGCGCTTGGCCGATATCGATGCGCATTCGGCCGAGTCGCGCGCCGCCACGATTCTTGCCGGCCTTGGCTTCGACGACGCGGCGCAGCGGCGCCCGGCGTCGTCCTTCTCCGGCGGCTGGCGCATGCGCGTGGCGCTCGCCGCCGTGCTGTTTTCCGAGCCCGACCTTCTGTTGCTCGACGAGCCGACCAACTATCTCGATCTTGAAGGCACGCTGTGGCTGGAAAACTATGTGTCGAAATACCCGCATACAGTGCTTCTGATCTCGCATGATCGCGACCTGCTCAACCGCGCCGTCAACTCGATCGTCCATCTCGACCAGAAGAAGCTGACCTTCTGGCGTGGCGGCTACGACCAGTTCGAGCGGCAGTATACCGAGCAGAAGGAATTGCAGGAGAAGGGCCGCGTCAAGCAGGAAGCCGCCCGCAAGCACATGGAATCCTTCGTCGAG
This sequence comes from Mesorhizobium sp. PAMC28654, assembly GCF_020616515.1. Classification (GTDB taxonomy): domain Bacteria; phylum Pseudomonadota; class Alphaproteobacteria; order Rhizobiales; family Rhizobiaceae; genus Mesorhizobium. Next base: position 1,808,390 of record NZ_CP085135.1, on the reverse strand, counting down.
CGCTTCCGCGCCAAGGCCTCCAAGGCAAGGCAGGCGCAGTCGCGCATCAAGGCGCTGGAGAAGATGAAGCCGATCGCGGCCATCGTCAACGATGCGGTGCGGCCGTTCTCCTTCCCGGAGCCAGTGAAGACGGTGGCCTCGCCGATCGTGGCGCTGAACAACGTCAATGTCGGCTATACCGAGGGCCAGCCGATCCTGAAGAAGATGACGTTGCGCATCGATGCCGATGACCGCATCGCGCTGCTCGGCGCCAACGGCAACGGCAAGTCGACCTTCGCCAAATTGCTGTCGGGTCGGCTGAAGCAGGAGAGCGGCACCATGACGGTGGCGCCCGGGCTGAAGGTGGCGATCTTTGCCCAGCACCAGCTCGACGATCTCCGCCCGGAGGAAAACGCCTATGAGCATGTGCGCCGGCTGATGCCCGAGGCGCCGGAATCGAAGGTGCGCGGCCGCGTCGCCCAGTTCGGTCTCACCACGGAAAAGATGAACACCGCCGCCAAGGACCTGTCCGGCGGCGAGAAGGCGCGCCTCCTGATGGGCCTGTCGGCCTTCGAGGGGCCGAACCTGTTCATCCTCGACGAGCCGACCAACCATCTCGACATCGACAGCCGCGAATCGCTGATCCATGCGCTGAACGAATTTCCCGGCGCCGTGATCCTGATCTCCCACGACCGCCATCTGCTCGAGGCGACCGCCGACCGGCTGTGGCTGGTCAAGGATGGCGCCGTCAATCCGTATGATGGCGACCTGGAAGACTACAAGACGCTGGTCACCGGCGTGTCCGGGGACCGCCGCGGCAAGCGCGAGGCGGATAAGGCGTCAAAAGCCGACCGCCGCCGCGATGCTGCCGCGCGCCGCGCAACCTTCGAACCGTTAGCGAAGGAAATCCGCGCCACCGAGGCGCTGATGGACCGCATCCGCAAGCGCATCGATGGCATCGAGGACGAGCTTTCCAACCCGGCGGTCTATGAAAAGGATCCGTCGACGGCGACCCGACTGGCCAAGGAACGTTCGCAACTGGCGCAGACGCTTGCGGGCCACGAGGAAAAATGGCTGACCATGTCGGCGGAATATGAGGAAGGCACGGCGGAGTGAAGAACGTAATCTCCCCCTGGTGGGGGAGATGCCCGGCAGGGCAGAGGGGGGCGCTGTCCCGCCAACCTGTCAGCCTTTCTGCAACTACCTACCGCCGGCTTCCGGAAACGAAAAGATAGGTCGCGATCCCTTGCGCGCCCCTCTGTCCTACCGGACAACTCCCCCGCAAGTGGGGAGATTGGCTAATCATCTGGTCCTACACGCGCCCTTTGAAACCCGCTAGACATGCTCCCATGAACCAGCACGCCAAGCTTCGCATCGGCCATTCGGCCTGTCCGCATGATTGCCCGTCGACCTGCGCGCTCGAGGTCGAGTTGCTTGATGGCAACCGCATCGGCCGCGTCCATGGCGCCAAGGCCAATACGTATACGGCTGGTGTCATCTGCGCCAAGGTTGCCCGTTACGCCGACCGCGTCCATCACCCCGACCGGCTGCTGAAGCCGCTGGTGCGGGCCGGCGCCAAGGGTGACGGCTTGTGGAAGGAAGCAAGCTGGGAAGCCGCGCTCGACCTTGTTGCCGAAAAGTTCGTCGCGGCTGAAGAGAAATACGGCTCGGAGACGGTGTGGCCGTACTACTATGCCGGCACGATGGGGCTCGTGCAGCGTGATGGCATAGACCGGCTGCGCCACGCCAAGAAATATTCGGGTTTCTTCGGATCGATCTGCACCAATCTCGCCTGGACCGGTTGGATGATGGGCGCCGGCGCGCTGCGCGGTCCCGACCCGCGCGAGATGGCGAAATCGGACTGCGTGGTGATCTGGGGCACCAATGCCGTCGTCACCCAGGTCAATGTGATGACCCACGCCATCAAGGCGCGCAAGGAGCGCGGCGCCAAGATCGTCGTCATCGACGTCTATGAAAACGCGACCATGAAGCAGGCCGACCTCGGCCTTGTGCTGAAGCCGGGCACGGATGGTGCGCTGGCTTGTGCCGTCATGCATGTGCTGTTCAGGGAAGGCATGGCCGACCGCGCCTATCTCGAAAAATACACGGACGACCCGAAGGGGCTCGAAGCGCATCTGCTCACCCGCACGCCGGAGTGGGCGGCTTGCATCACCGGTTTGACGGTCGCGGAGATCGAGGCCTTCGCCCGCCTCGTCGGCACGACGAAGAAAACCTATTTCCGCCTCGGCTATGGCTTCGCGCGCCAGCGCAACGGCTCGGTCAACATGCACGCGGCCGCCTCTATAGCCGCTGTTACCGGCGCCTGGCAATATGAAGGCGGCGGCGCTTTCCACTCCAATTCCGGCATCTTCAAGCTCAACCAGGATGTGCTGGAAGGCTCGAAGATGCGCGATCCCAGTATCCGCTATCTCGACCAGTCGCGTACCGGCCCGGTGCTGACGGGTGCCGCGGATGCGCTTTTCGGCGGGCCGCCGGTGACGGCGATGCTGATCCAGAACACCAATCCGGCGAATGTCGCTCCGGAACAGCGGTTGGTTAAGCAGGGTTTCCTGCGTGACGACCTGTTCACCTGCGTGCACGAGCAGTTCATGACCGACACCGCAAAACTCGCCGATGTCGTGTTGCCGGCGACGATGTTTCTTGAACACGACGATATCTACAAGGGCGGCGGCAACCAGCACATCACGCTGGGACCCAAGCTGATCGAGCCGCCGGAAGGGCCGCGGACCAACCATTTCGTCATCGAGGAACTGGCTGGACGACTCGGCGTCGCCGACCGTCCGGGGTTCGGACTGAGCGAGCAGCAGCATATCGACATTATCCTGGGCAAGCGCGGGCTGGGCAGCTTCGACAGCCTGAAGGAAGACAAGTGGATCGACCTGCAGCCGGATTTCGAGGCGGCACACTTCATCAAGGGCTTTGGCCATGCGGATGGAAAATTCCGTTTCCGAGCCGACTGGAGCGGGCAGGCGGCACCAAACCGGCCACCGAAGAGCATGGGCCTGTTCGGCCCGGTCGAGCGACTGCCGGAATTCCCCGACCATGTCGACCTGATCGAGGTAGCGGATGAGAAGCATCCGTTCCGGCTGACGACATCGCCGGCGCGCAATTTCCTAAATTCGACCTTTTTGGAAACGCCGGTGTCGAAGGCCAAGGAAGGTCGTCCTGAGCTCCTGCTGCATCCCGACGATGCAGCGGCCCACGGTCTGGCGGACGGCGACCGCGTCGAGATCGGCAACACGCGCGGCGAAGTGGTGCTGCATGCAAAGCTGTTCAACGGCATCAAGCGTGGCGTCGTGATCGCCGAAGGCATCTGGCCAAACAGCGCTCATGAGCGCGGCGAGGGCATCAATGTCTTGACCGGCGCGGACGCACCGGCGCCCTATGGCGGCGCCGCCTTCCACGACAACAAGGTCTGGCTGCGCGCGGCGCGATGAGCACTGGTTCAATGGCTAAGCGGAATCGCGCTGCTGGCCATTGAAGTGGCTCCCGCAACACCGCGCTCGGCGTGAGAGATATCAAGTACTGCAAGGGGGACGCTGACCATGGCCAAGATCTCCATTCTGGGAGTTCCCCACGACGACAATTCCTCCTTCATGAAAGGTGCCGCTGAAGCGCCTGCCCATATCCGCTGGGAACTGCACTCCGACGCGTACAGCATGTGGAGTGAAACCGGCATTGACCTTGGCGCCGTCGGCAGGCTGGTCGATCATGGCGATATCGAGTTCGGCGCCGGCGATCCATGGGACCTGATCGAACGTGAGGTTGGGCATGCCATGGAGCCGGGCGATCCGCTGATCTGTCTCGGCGGCGACCATGCCATCTCCTATCCGATCCTGCGTGCCGTGCGCCGGCGTCACCCCAGCCTGACGATCCTGCATATCGACGCCCACCCCGATATCTATCACGCCTATCAGGGCAACCCGCGCTCCCATACCTCGCCGTTTGCCCGGATCATGGAGGAGCGGCTCGCTGATCGTCTGATTCAAGTGGGACTGCGCACCGTCAACGATCACCATCGCGACCAGTTCAAGCGGTTCGGCGTCGAGGTGATCGAGGCCAGCCATTTCAGCGAGACCTTGCGGCTAGACATCACGACGCCCGTCTACATCTCGATGGACCTCGACGGTCTCGACCCCGCCTTTGCGCCCGGCGTGTCGCACCGGGAACCCGGCGGCCTGTCGACCCGCCAGGTGATCAATTTGATTCAGACCATCAGCCAGCCCATCGTGGTCGCTGATATCGTTGAATATAATCCTCGCTGCGACATCTCCAACCTGACCGCGATTGTCGCGGCAAAATTGTTCAAGGAGATTGCCGGGGTGATGGTGAAGACCGCTAGCCACTGACGGTGCCCGTCAACATCGTCACGCTGATTACGCTGCCTGATTGCAGCCCTCGCGATTGGGAGTGATCAGCCAAACTCTTTCCTCGATACGCATCTGGAACCGCAACGCAACGGCGCGTCGCGCGTTACTGCGACACGCGCATTGTGCGGTGAGGGCTTGATGATTTCCCATACGTCGACCCGATCCTTCGCCCCGCTTCTGCTGGGGGCATTGGTCGCCGCGTTTGCAACCGGCGCCTGGGGAGCCGAGACCGGCCATACGTCGGGCATGGGTGGCTCGGGAGAAGGGATTTTTGTCGCCCAGATCGTCCTTCTGCTGGTCGTGGGGCGTGGCTTGGGCGAAGTCCTACAGCGTTACGGACAGCCCGCGATCATGGGTCAGCTGATCGGCGGTATCCTGCTTGGCCCGTCGCTTTTCGGCTGGCTGTGGCCATCCGCGCAGCATCTGATCTTCCCGGGCGACCCCGCGCAGAAGAGTATGATGGATGCGGTCTCGCAACTGGGTATCCTCATGCTGCTTCTGCTGACCGGCATGGAAACGGATTTGCGCCTGGTGCGCAGGGTTGGCGCCGCCTGTTTTTCCATCTCGATCACCGGCGTCGTCGTGCCCTTTGTCTGCGGCTTCGCGCTGGCGCAGTTCCTTCCCGACAGTTTGCTGCCCGACCCGACGCAACGCGTTGTCGCCGGGCTGTTCCTCGGCACCGCGCTTTCCATCTCGTCGGTCAAGATCGTCGCCATGGTGGTGCGTGAGATGAACTTCATGCGCCGCAACCTCGGCCAGGTCATCATCTCCTCGGCGATCATCGAGGACACGATCGGCTGGCTGATCATCGCCATTACCTTCGGCATTGCCACCAACGGCCAAGTGCAATTGGTGCCTCTGCTAACGACGGTTGCGGAGGTCGCTCTGTTCATGGTGTTCGCCTTCACCATCGGCCGGCGTCTTGTCTTCACCTTGATCCGCTGGACCAATGACACGTTCCGCGGCGAATATGCTGTTATCACCATGATAATCGTCATCATGGGGGTGATGGCGCTGATCACCAATCTGATCGGTGTGCACACCGTACTCGGCGCCTTCGTCGCGGGCATACTGGTCGGCGAGTCGCCCATTCTTTCAGGCCATATCGAGGAGCAGCTTCGCGGCGTCATCACCGCGCTGTTCATGCCGATCTTCTTTGGCATGGCCGGGCTCTCGGCCGACCTGACCGTGCTTGCCAACCCGACGCTGGCCATGCTCACGGTGTGTCTTGTCGTCATTGCCAGTGTCGGCAAGTTCGGCGGCGCGTTCATCGGCGGCAAGCTTGCCGGAATGTCGATCAAGGAGGCCACCGCTGTGGGCAGCGCGATGAACGCGCGCGGCTCGACCGAGGTCATCGTCGCCAGCATCGGCCTGTCGATGAACATTCTCTCGCACAACCTCTTCACCATGATCGTCACCATGGCGGTGCTCACCACACTGGCCATGCCGCCTATGTTGCGCTGGGCGCTGGGCCGCTTGCCGGTTGGGCACGCCGAAAAGCAGCGCGTCGAACGCGAGACATTGGACGAACGTGGCTTCGTCTCGAAACTGGAGCGGTTGCTTGTGCTGGTCGACGACAGCCGGATCGGCAAGTTCACCGCCTACCTCGCGGGGCTGGTTGGCGGTGGCAGCGGCATGCCCACCACCTTGCTGCGGCTGAGGGATGGTCACCTCGCAAGGCCCGAAGATGCGAGGGTGCCGGACGGCACGCTGAAGGAAATCAAGAAAGGGGCGGAAAAGAGCGCCAGGGCGGTCAAGCAGACCGAAGACACGCTTGTGGAAAAGGTGCATCTGACGGCACGCACCGAATCCCAGGCGACGCGCGAGACCATCGCTCAGGAAGCACGCAAGGGCTATGGCATGCTGCTGATAGGCCTTGAGGATGTCCTGACAGAAAAGAGGTCGTTCACGAAAGCACTCAATGAGATCACCGAAGGTTTTGACGGACCGCTTTGCCTGGTTCTGAACGGAGCCAGCGGCGCGACCAAGATGCCGACGCTGAGCGCGGGAACCAGCATTCTCGTTCCGGTCAATGGCACGGAAGTGTCGCGCCGTGCCGCCGATTTCGCGCTGGCGCTGGCGCGCTCCCATCAGGCAAGGGTCAAGGTTCTATATGTCTCGCAAGGCGCTGCCGGAGGCGGAAGGTCGACCTCTGTTTCGCATCGCCGCGAAGAGGCCGTTCTCAAGGACATAGCCGATTTGGCCGACCGCTATGGCGTTCCCGTCGACACTGCAATTCGCACACGTACCAATCCCGACAAGGCGATTGTCAGGGAGGCCTCAAAAAATGCCGCCATGATCGTCATGGGCGTCACTCAACGACCAGGCGAAGAGCTGTTTTTCGGTGATACGGCGACAGCCGTTGTGGCGTCATGCAATTGCCCGATCGTGCTCCTGGCCAGCGAGCGCATCAAGCGGGCCGATGCCGGTGTCGAGCCCGTGGCCGCATAAGTTGGGAGTGGCGTTGAGTTGATTACTTCGCCGCCTGCGCATCCAATGTCTTGATTTCTTCGGCTGCCGCCTTGCGTGCGGCGGCGTCCACGCCCGTCGCGCCTTTGCTTTTGCCGAAGGCGATAAGAGCGGTACGAGTATTGTCGTCGCAGCCATCGCTTCCGAGATCGGCGACGCCGGCTTTTCGGGCGGCTGCCAGCACCGCATCGCAGGCGCCGGGCGCGAAGGCAAACTGGCCCATCACGCCACCGAGTGTCAGCGGATCCTGCAGGCGCGGGTCGTCGCGGATCGCCTGGACGGTAGCGTTGCCGACGGCTGCGGTTTTTCTGTCCTGTGCGATCTGCGTCAGGTTGAATATGAATTCGAATTCCGGCTTGTCGACACCCTCGGGCCTGGTCACGAGAATATCCAAGGCGTAACGCGTGATTTCCTCAGGGGTCACCACGCTGCGCACGATTTTCGCCTGGTGATAATTGCGCACCAGCGCCCAGCGCGAAGCCGTGTCGCCGTAGCGGGCGAGCACATTCAGCAACTTGAGGGAGGCGAGCTTCGCTTTCTGGGTCTTGGCGGCCTCCGCCGAGGTGAAAGCCTTGTCGCGAACGCGCCCGAGTATTTCCGTGGCGACAATGTCCGTTTTCGGCGCCGCCGGCTGGGATCCAGCCACAACCGTTGTTTCGGGGGCGTCGGGGAGCGGTCCCTTCGCATCGACCCAGGCGGCCAACGCGTTGCGCACATCCGGGCCGAAGTATCCCTTGGGCTGGCCGGCATAAAATCCTTGGCTCTTCAGCGTCGTCTCGATGGCGATGCGGATCTCGTCGGGCAGTGCCTTGCCGATGCCGACAAGGTTCTGGTCCTCGAGCCCGGCGGGTGCTGCGCGAAATGCGTCCATCACCGCGCCAGCCACGGCCGCCGTTTCGGCGGCTGAGGCCTGGCCGGAGAACAGACTGCCCAGTTCCACCTTTGCCGCGTCGTCACCGAGCATGCCGACGCCCATTCTGCCAACCCCGTCATTGTAGAGTGCAATGCGTTCGGTGACGCCCTCGCGCAGCGTCATCAGCCTGTCGAAACTGTCGAAGGGGAAGGCGTCGGCGATCTTTTCCCTTGCCTCGAGCGAACCCAGCCGGGCCGCCTCGCGCCATGCATGCAGCCGCTCGCGCGGGTTCTTTTCGATGCCCAGTCCTTTGTCATAGGCCTCGCCGAGCAGAACCATGGCCTCGACGCTGCCAAGATTGGCGGCATTGATCAGCATGGCGGTCGCCTTGGCGTCATCCTGCGGATAGATCACGCCGCGCCGCAGCAGCTTGGCAAGGAGCAGGAAGGCTTGTGGTTCCTTCCGGGTCACGCCGTCATCAAGCAGACTTTTCAACGCATCGTCCGTCAGTCCATCGTCCTGACGACTTGGCCGATAGCTGGTGGAATCAAGATTGGCATATTGCGTCGCGGCGTAAAGCCAGAGCGCATCTCTGTCACCCGCATCCGCCAATGGCTTCAGCATGGCCCGAGCGAGGTTATCATCCTTGAACTGCTGGTCATCGGACAGTTCCAGCCGCGCCAGCGCCAGTCCCGCGCCTGGCTCGCCGGCAACCGCGCCGTTGCTCAGGCGCTCTACAAGCGCCGCCGCGTTGTCCACCCGCACGCCTGGATAATCGCAAAGTAGCCCGGCAAGCCGGATGGTGTCGTCAAGGTCGAACGAGGCGGACAGAAGCTTGATCGCAGCCTGCGGCTGGCGGCCGACAAGTTTGCCGTCCAGCAGCAGGCCTGCCAGTTGCGGTCCGGCCTCAGGGGTATTCTTGGCGGCCCGCAGCATCGCCATGGCGCGCTTGCCATCCGCCGGGCCGCCTTCGCCTTTTGCCAGCATGTCGGCCAGCATCGGGACGGCGTAGTCGTCGTGGCTGGCGCGTGCTTCCAGAAGCTGCCGCGCTTTTGTCGCGTCCGGCTGCGTCCCGTGCCCCAGCCTCAGCGCCTTGATGTAGGCCAGCACCGCGCGCTCGGGGCCATCCGTCCCGGCATGGGAAGCCGTTTCCATCGCGTCAAAAGCCTTGTGCTGCTCGTCGCTCGCGAAGCCATCCCGTTCCAGCGTGGTCGTGGCAATCAGCAGCGGCATGCTCGCGCGGAACCGGGCGCCGCGTTCGTCGGGCGTCTGGCCCTGGACAGGCGCATCGATGATGCGTTGCGCGGTTTCGACGACCTTGCGCGCATCTCGGCGAAGCAGCGGGCCCCGGCTATATTGGTTGAGTAGCGTCAGCAGCGCGGTGAGATGACCGGCGTCTCCCGATTTCCGCAAGCTGTCGAGCGCCATGTCGCGAGAGATGAGCGGCGTAGCGTCCGCATCGCCGTGATGGATCTGGAAGAATTCGAACAGTAGGAAATTCGCCTCGGCGCTGCCACCATCGGCCAGCAGCTTTATCTGCGGGACGAGCCAGACGAGGCCCGGCTCGTTGAGCGCCATCTTGATTCTCAGCCATTGCAGTTTCAATCGCTTTTCCTGCGGTGCACCAAGCATAGCCGCCTGACATTTGTCAGACAGGACACGCAGCTTCGTCAGGTCGAAATCGGCAGGAAAGAGCTCGTCATATTGCACCGGCGGCGCCTTGGCGTCGGGGTCGAGCGGAACGGACGCACCCTGATCGCAGGCCTTCATCGCCTCGGCAAGCGCGGCCTTCTTGGCGGCATCGTCGGGCTTTTCGGACGCCATGTTGGCTGCCCAGGGGGCGTTGGCGATGGGCAGGAGGACAAGACATGAAGCAAGCAGGATACGCAATGGCCGTAGCATTGATGTCTCCCCACAGGCATTGCCGGTCGGCGCGTCGTGACCGGACACATCAGCAAAATAGCATATTGCTCGCGTGGTGATGAGCGTGGCGCCTTCATTGGGTGGCGGCTGGGCAAGCGTAGGCGGAGCCGTGCCCATTGATCGGATGGCATGGATTGCCTGGGCCTGAATCAATCGGATAGAGCTTGGCTCTATCTTCTTGTTCGACCGAGATCTTTTCCGAACCGGCAGGTTGGGCCATGATCCCTGGATATCTTCGGAGAGCCGCCTTGTCCCAGCCGATCAGGATCGCCATTGCCGGCTCGCTGGGCCGCATGGGCCAGCAGATGGCCGAGGTCGTCGAAGCCGATTCCCGATTGGAGCTGGTCGCTCGCTTCCATCGATCCGATGCCAGCGGCGCGGGGCTGGTCAGCCGGGACGAAGCGCTTGCCGTCGCCGACGTGGTCATCGATTTCACGACACCCGCCGCATCGGCCGATCTGGCCAGGCGTTGTGCCGAGCGCGGCGGCCCGGCGTTGGTGATCGGCTCGACGGGCTTCGACGCCGCAGAACTTGCCGTGATTGCCAATGCATCGAAAGCCGTTCCGATCGTGCGCTCCGGTAGTTTTTCGCTCGGGCTCAACATGCTGATCGGGCTGGTTGAACGAGCGGCAAGGGCTCTCGGGCCTGAAGACTGGGATATCGAGATATTCGAGGCGCATCATCGCCATAAGGTTGACGCACCGTCGGGCACGGCGCTGATGCTCGGGCAGGCTGGTGCCAAGGGACGTGGCGTCGAGTTGGATACGGTCGCAAAACGAGCCCGCGATGGCATCACGGGTGCACGGCCGGCCGGAGAGATTGGCTTTGCAGTGATGCGTGGCGGCGGCATCGTCGGCGATCACGGCGTCAGTTTCTGTGCCGATGGTGAGACTGTAACGCTGTCGCATTCGGCGGGCGACCGCGGCATGTTCGCTCGGGGCGCCATTGCCGCCGCGCTCTGGGTGATGGGCCGCTCACCCGGCGAATATGACATGCGCGACGTGCTGGGGCTGGGCAAAGACGAACAGCTTGCCTCGTCGGCACTTGAGCGGACCGCAACCGGCGAGTAGCGGCTTACCGATTCGTAACGTTTGAACTGACTTTAGGATTTGCCTTGAAAGCTGGATGAAAGGTTGGTGCCATAACTGTTGGCAAGTGCCCCCATATTTGTCGCGGAAGCGATGGGAGAGAGGAGGGGTGCGGAAACCGAACAAAGGGAAGAGGCCATGTCGCTCGCGCGAATACTGCTTGATTCAGCCGCCACAACCGCACTCGTCGCCACCATTGCTTTATCCGCGCAGTCAGCGCACGCCGACGAAAAAGTTTCGATCATGGTCGGCGGCTACGAGAAACAGATCTATCTGCCCGCCAAGCTGACCGAAGCGCTCGGTTACTTCAAGGACGAGGGTCTCGACGTCGAGTTGCTGAATGAACCCGCCGGCGTCGATGCCGAAAACGAGATGCTTGCTGGCGCCGTACAAGGGGTCGTCGGCTTCTACGACCACTGCATCGACCTGCAGGCAAAGGGCAAGTTCGTCGAATCCATCGTCCAGTTCAGCCAGGCGCCAGGCGAAGTCGAACTCGTTTCGACAAAGCATCCCGAGATCAAGTCACCGGCCGACTTCAAGGGCATGAGCCTTGGCGTGACCGGCCTTGGCTCCTCGACGAATTTCCTGACGCAGTATCTCGCTGTCAAGAACGGGTTGAAGCTCGGTGACTTCACCTCGGTTCCGGTCGGCGCCGGCACTACCTTTATCGCCGCCATGCAGCAGGACAAGATCCAGGCGGGCATGCGACCGAGCCGACGATCACGCGACTGCTGAAGACTGGCGAAGCTTCCATCCTTATCGACATGCGCACGATGGAAGGCACCAAGGCTGCTCTCGGCGGCACATACCCGGCTGCATCCCTCTATATGCAGACCGATTGGGTCGAGGCGCACAAGGATACCGTGCAGAAGTTGGTCAATGCGTTCGTCAAGACGCAGAAGTTCATCAACACGCATAGCGGCGCCGAGATCGCAGACAAGATGCCGAAAGACTATTATGTCGGCGACAAGGAAGGCTACGTGAAGGCCCTCGACGCCGGCAAGGCGATGTTCACCCCCGATGGGATCATGCCCGAGGGTGGCCCGGAGACGGTGTTGACGGTGCTTTCGGCCTTCTCGAAGGACCTGCAGGGCAAGCAGATCGACCTTGCCAAGACCTATACCTCGGAATTCGTCAAGAACGCCAAGTAGCAGGCGATGCCGGCGCGGTGAACGACATCGCGCAGGCACCCGTCATTTTCACGTCCGGCGGCCTTGGCCGACGGCGGGCGTCGGCTCGTATCCAGGAGTTCCACCATGGCCCTAGAAAAGAATGCACCGGCGATCGAACTGATCAATGTCAGCCGCCGCTTCCTTTCGCCCAGCGGCAAATCGCTGACGGCGCTACGCGATTTCACAATGACCGTCGAGCGCGGTGAATTCGTTGCCGTTGTCGGCCCGACGGGGTGCGGAAAATCCACTACCCTCAACCTGGTCACGGGGCTGGCAAGCCCAAGTGCCGGCGAGGTTCGTGTCATGGGCGCGCCGGTCAAGGGGATAGACCCGCGCATCGGCTTTGTTTTCCAGAGCGATGCCCTGTTCCCCTGGCGAACCGTGATCGAGAATGTGATGGCCGGTCCACTCTTTCGCGGCAAGGCGAAGTCGGACGCCACCGTCGCGGCACGCGACTGGCTGGCGCGCGTTGGGCTATCGCGGTTCGAGCATCATTACCCACATCAGCTTTCGGGTGGCATGCGCAAACGTGTGGCGCTTGCCCAGACATTCATCAACGGACCCGAGATCCTTCTCATGGACGAGCCGTTTTCGGCGCTCGACGTGCAGACGCGCGTGCTGATGCACGAGGAACTGTTGCGCCTGTGGTCGCAGGCAAAGGCCTCGGTGGTCTTCGTCACGCACGATCTCGAAGAGGCGATTGCGCTGGCCGACAAGGTCTATGTTCTGACCGCCGGACCTGCGACCGTGAAGTCGGTTTATACTATAGACCTGCCTCGTCCGCGGGTTGTCGCCGACATCCGCTACGAAAAAAGCTTCATCGACTATTCGCGCACGATCTGGGCCGACCTCAAGGAAGAGGTCGAGACCAGCTATGCGCGTGCGGCAGCCTGAGGAGGAATGCCATGACTGATGCCGCCATAGATATCAGCTCCGGAACGTTCAGGCCGGGCACCTCCGACGCCGAAATCGAAGCCGCCGCCGCGAAGGCGGCACAGCACCGTCGCCGCACCGTGATGTTCTGGCGGGTCGCAATTCTCGTTGCTTTTCTCGGCTTGTGGGAGATCGCCGCGCGGCTAGCCTGGATCGATCCGTTCTTCTACGCAATGCCGAGCGCGATCGCGCAGCGGCTCTACGAATGGACGACCGAAGGAACCTCCGAAGGGCCGCTCTGGTACCATCTCTATGTCACCATGGAGGAAGCCACGATCGGCTTCGTCACCGGTTCTGTTGCCGGCATCATCATTGGTGTCGCGCTCGGTCGTAACCGGATGGCCGCCGATATCTTCTCCATCTACATCAAGGTGATCAATTCCATTCCGCGCGTGGTTCTGGCGCCGATCTTCATCATGATCCTCGGCCTGGGCCTCGCTTCGAAAGTGGCGCTTGCCTTCGTGATGGTTTTCTTCGTCGTGTTCCACAATGCATTCCAGGGCGTTCGAGAAGCCGACAGGGCGATGATCGCCAACGCGCGCATCCTCGGCGCTTCCAACTGGCAATTGACCCGTTCGGTGATCGTTCCGTCGGCGATGAGCTGGATCTTCGCCAGTCTGCATGTCAGCTTCGGCTTTGCCATCATCGGCGCGATCGTTGGCGAGTTCGTTGGCGCGCGCTACGGCATCGGTCTGCTGATCAACATTGCCAAGGGATCCTTCGACGCCGCCGGCATGTATGCCGCGATCGTCATAGTCATGGTGGTAGCGCTCGGCGCGGAATACTTGATGACGATGGTCGAGGATCGCCTGGCAAAATGGCGTCCCCAGCCGCTGCACGAGACGCAGTAGACGAAGTGCTTCAGCTGCCCGCCAGCGGCAGGCGCACCTCGACAACCAGACCGCCGGTCGCGCCATCCCCAAGGGTGATGCGGCCGCCGGCATTTTCAACAACCTCGCGCACGATGGCGAGGCCGAGCCCGCTGCCGTCCTCGGCCGAACCGGCGATACGGTAGAAACGCTCGAAGACTTGGTCTCGTTCGTCCTCCGGGATTCCTGGCCCATCATCGGAGACTGTCAGCACGGCCTCGTCGCCAAGTGCGGTCGGCCTCACGGTGACGCTGCCGCCGGGGGGCGTGTGGCGCAACGCATTGTCGACCAGGTTCACGATCATCTCGCGCAACATGGTGCCATCGCCGACCACTGGCACCGGCCCGGCCTCATCAAGGCCGAGATCGATGTTGCGGCCGACGGCTACCGGCACATGGGTTTCCAGCACCTGACGAGCCGCTTCGGTCAGGTCGACACGGTCGGCGCGCGGCCGTCGGCTGCCTGGCTCGGCCCTCGACAGGGTCAGTAGTTGTTCGGCCAGACGCGCCAAGCGGCCGGAGCTCGCCTGCAACGCCACCAGCGCCTCATGGCGGGCATCGGGACCTGTTTCGCGTAGCGCGTAGCTCGCCTGCGTCGACAGCAACGCCAGCGGCGTGCGCAACTGGTGCGCGGCATTGGCGATGAAGCGGCGCTGCGACGCCATCTGCGCCCGCACGCGCGCCATATAGGCGTTGAGTGCATCGATCAGCGGGCGGATTTCACTCTGCGCGCCCGGCACTTCCACCGGGTCGAGGTCGCTGCGGTCTGGCGAACGCACCGCATCGCGCAGCCTGATCAGCGGCCCCAGGCCCCGGTGGAGACCAAGCAGAACGAACAGGCCTGCAATCGCCACCAGCGCCAGCTGCTGTGTGAAGGCGCCAAACCAGAGCCGCCGCACCATCGCATTATGTCCGGCAAGCGTAACGCCAACGGTGACCGTTATCGGCGAGTCTTCGCCGGCGCCGACCACCGCCTGGCTGAAGTTCAGCAGCCGCAGCCGGTGGTCGCGATAGGTTGTTTCGGTGCTGGGCGGCGTCATTGCCTCCGGCAGGTTGGGATAGCCGGTCAGCAGCCGCCCTTGGGCGGTCTTGACGTGGTAGTAGACACTGTCGCGATCGCCGGTATCGAACATCTCGATCGCCGCCGGCGGTATCGTGGCATCGAGCACGCCATCGGTCATGGTGACCTGCTCCGCGATCGCTCGCGCCGAACCCAGCAGCATCCGGTCGGTGACCAGATCGGCGGTGGCCAGCGCACTGCCATGGCTGGTCCATAGATTGATGGCGGCAAGCCCGGCCAGGGGCAGCACCACCCAGGCCAGAAGCTGGAGGCGGAGACTGTTAATCCTCATGGCGCAACAGATAGCCCAGGCCACGCAACGTCACGATATGGACCCGCGATCCTTCGAGCTTCTTGCGCACGCGGTGCACATAGATCTCGATGGCGCTTGGGTCGGCGTCGGTCTCGAAATCGTAGATCGCCGCCGACAGTGCCGCCTTGCTCACCGTGCGTCCGGCTTTTACCATCAGTTGCTCCAGCACGGCATGTTCGCGTGGCGTCAATGCCAGCGCTTCGCCAGCCAGTGAAAACAGCCGCGTGTTGGTGTCGAAGACGAGATCGCCGCAGGCAACGACAGGCGCCGTCCGATCGTTGGCGCGTCGCAACTGGGCTCGGATGCGCGCCTCCAGTTCCTCGATCTGGAAAGGTTTGGCCAGATAATCGTCGGCGCCCTCGTTGAGGCCCTTGACCCGTCCGTCGAGGCTGGCATTGGCGGTCAGCACGATCACGGGAACGCGGTTGCCGCGCGTCCGCAATGTCCGCAACACTTCGAGGCCGCTCATGCGTGGCAAGGCGAGGTCCAGGATCACCAGCGCATGGTCACCGGCGGCCAGGGCATGCTCGACATCCTCGCCGTCATGGACGATGTCGACGACGTAATTTGCCTGTCGCAAGGTTTTGCCCAGCCAATCCGCCAGTTCACGATTGTCCTCGACCAGCAGCAGCCGCATTTTCTATCCCTGTTTCGGGGTGCTGCCCATTGCGGACCTTTGCTCTTTCGAAGGACGCCGTGCAGGTGGCCTGGCCGCCGTCCCGGAAATCAGTGCACCGACAACGGATAATATTGATCCGGTCCCGACGCAAACGCTGGGCTGATTACAGGCACGGAAAGGCTGTTCCAGGGCCTGCAATGTCTTTTATGTTTAATAATCGAACCGAACGGTTCGTTTCTGTTGACAGACCGTGCAGCATAGGGTGAACGAAGGCTGGGAAAATGCCTGGATGCCCGGTAATGGGAAATAGTTAAGCTATTGAAATAAATAGAAAAATATTGGGCTGTGGGAGCCCTTTGCGACATTTCAAGCGTCGGATTCAGGTGGTGGCGGAACATCTTCGTGATTGGAACCAACAGGAGGGTTGACCCATTTCAGTGTGGTCCGAGCGACGCGAATTCCTCCCAAGGCACGCCACTAGACGGACAGGACTAAGAACTACTGGAGTAACGAAAATGACCAAGATCGCACTTACCGCCGCCGCCATCCTCGTCGCCACGGGCACCGCTTTTGCCGGCAGCGACCATTACGGATCGAACGACGTCAATCAGCCCGCCGTGACGCAGTCCATCGACAATTCGTCCACGGGCTCGATCCAGAAGCATGGCGCGGCCGTCCAGAAGCCAGTCACGCAAGGCAGCGACAGGGACCTCTTCGGTAACCACTGATCGCGCCGTACCAGATCAATCAACCAAATCTCGAACTAGGAGTACTTAAAATGACCAAGATCGCACTCACCGCCGCCGCTATCCTTGTTGCCACGGGCACCGCTTTTGCCGGTAGTGACCATTATGGCTCGGACAATACCAACCAGTTCCCTGTCACCCAGTCGACTACCAGGCATTCCGCCAATATCGACAACTCGTATACCGGCTCCATCCTGCAGCCGAACCAGGCACAGGGTGACGCTAATTCCAACGTGCCGGCTGAGTCGGGCCGGGGCATCTGGGGTCGTTGATTTCCAAACGTCCTTGACCACAAAGAGCGGCGGGCATGGCCCGCCGCTCTTGTTTTTTGCCTGTTGGTAACGCCAGCGCCCAGGCTTCTAGCCAAGATCCTTGGGCCTGAGACAATGCCTCAGTTCGGCTGAGCCTGGGACGAGCGTTGCCCAGTCGCCATTGATGACGAGGCGGGCAAGCGCCGCGGTCGGGAATTTCTCCGCCAGTTTTTGAAGTGCCAAGGCTTTCGAAGCGGGACCGGAAAGCAGGAGCGCCAATTCTTCCAGTCCGGGATTGTGGCCGACCACCAACAGAGTGGGCGCCGAATTGTCTACTTGCCGCACCAGATCGAGAATATCTCCAGCCGAAGCGTCATAGAGCGTACGGAAAAATTCGGTCGGCACCTTCGCCGGAAATTCCGCCGCCACCAGTCTCCACGTGTCGCGTGTGCGCAGAGCCGGCGATATCAACGCCATGTCCGGCAGCCAGCCACGCCTGGCAAGTTCGCGTCCGACCAAGGGAGCCGTCTTCAACCCACGCCCCGAAAGCGGCCGGTCAAAATCGGTCAGGTCGGGATCATCCCAACTCGACTTGGCATGACGCAAGAGCAGCAATTGCCTCGTTGTCGCCATACCGGTCTCCGTGCTCAGGGCGTGATGCGCGCCAGATGTTCCAGATCGGCTTCCTCGCGCAGCGGATCGGGCGCCATGACTACCGACGTGCCATTGTCGGCATCGTCGGCGAAATGAGCAAACACTGTGTGGCCGCCTTCCATCCGCGCCTTGCCTTCCGCGACCAGTCCGAGCGCCAGCGGATAGAGCCGGTGCTCGGCCTTGAGCACGCGCGCTGCCAGCGTGTCCTCATTATCGCCGATCATGACTGGCACGGCCGCCTGGGCGATGATCGGCCCATCATCCATGTCCGGCGTGACGAAATGCACCGTGCAGCCGTGAATGCGCATGCCCGCGCGCAGCGCACGGGCGTGGGTGTCCAGGCCCTTGAAGGCGGGCAGCAGGGCAGGGTGGATGTTGACCATCCGCCCCTGCCATTTCTCGACGAAGCGCCCGCCGAGGATGCGCATATAGCCGGCCAGCGCCACAAGCTCGGCACCGAACGTGACAATCGCCGCGTCAATCGCCGCGTCATGCGCGTCCTTGCTGGCATGGTCGGCCCGCGTGATCACCTTGGTGGCGATGCCGCGCGCCGCCGCGATGCCAAGGCCCGCTGCATTGGCTCGGTCGGAAATGACGCCGACAATCTCCGCCGGATAGGCGGGGTCGCTGGCGGCTGCGATCAGCGCAGTCATGTTGGAGCCGCGTCCGGAGATCAGTACGACGGTGCGTTTCTTGTTCATAGGCCGATCGAGCCCCGATAAATGACGCCGGCGTCGCGGCGCGGCACGATGCGGCCGATCGGCGTCACCGTCTCTCCAGCCTCCTGCAGCACGGCGGCGACCTGCGCTGCCTGGCCCGAGGCGACGGCGAGGATCATGCCGACGCCGCAGTTGAAGGTGCGCATCATCTCTTCCGGCGCCACGCCGCCGGTCTTCGCCAGCCACGAGAATACGGGCGGGACGTCAATGGCGTCGAGATCGAGCTCGGCCGAAAACTCCTTCGGCAGCACGCGCGGGATGTTTTCGGGAAATCCGCCACCGGTGATGTGGGCCAACGCCTTGATGCCGTGCGTGCCACGGATCGCCTTGAGTAGCGACTTTACATAGATGCGCGTCGGCTCCAGAAGCGCCTCGGCCAATGTCTGCCCGTCGGCGAAGGGCGCCGGGTCGCTCCAGCCAAGGCCGCTGGTGGCGACGATGCGGCGGACCAGCGAAAACCCGTTCGAATGCAGGCCGGAGGAGGCGAGGCCGAGCAGCACGTCACCCTCGACGATGTCGTCGGTGGGCAGCAACTGGCCGCGCTCGGCGGCGCCCACGGCGAAACCGGCGAGGTCGTAGTCCTTGCCGTGATACATACCCGGCATTTCCGCCGTCTCGCCGCCGATCAACGCGCAGCCGGCCTGCCGGCATCCCGCGGCGATACCGCCGACGATCGATGCCCCCTGGTCGGGATCAAGCTTGCCGGTGGCGAAATAGTCGAGGAAGAACAGCGGCTCGGCGCCTTGCACGACGATGTCGTTGACGCACATGGCGACGAGATCGATGCCGATCGTGTCGTGCTTGCCGGCCTCGATGGCGATCTTCAGCTTGGTGCCGACACCGTCATTGGCCGCGACCAGGACCGGATCGGTGAAACCGGCGGCCTTGAGGTCGAACAGGCCGCCAAAGCCGCCGATCTCGCCATCGGCACCGGGCCGGCGTGTCGCGCGCACCAGCGGCTTGATCTTCTCGACCATCAGATTGCCGGCATCGATGTCGACGCCCGCTTCGGCGTAGGTGAGCCCGTTCTTGCGCTTGCTCATCACTCTTTCCCTGCTTTGCGGGGCTCTTCGCATGAACGCTCGCGCCTCGCAAGGATAACGGCGAAGTGGCCGGCCTTTGCCCCCGATAAAAGCGTGGACAGCCTGGCTTTCGCCGCTGGTCCTTGCAGCCATGCATCGTCTCCATCATGTATCAGCAAAACAAGAGCGACGGGATATGCGTTTGACCATCCCCAACATGATCACGATCATGCGCCTGGTGCTCGTGCCGGCCGTGGTCCTGGCCATGCTGGACATGCGCTGGGATTGGGCCTTCGCCGGTTTCCTCGTCGCCGGCATTTCGGACGGCGTCGATGGTTTCATCGCCCGCCGCTTCAACCAGCATTCGCGCCTCGGCGCCTATCTTGACCCGATGGCCGACAAACTGCTCCTGGTCTCGGTGTTCGTGGTCATGGGCTTCATCGGCGAACTGCCGTTGTGGCTGGTCGTCACCATGGTCTCGCGCGACGCGCTGATCGTCTGTGCCGTGCTCTTGTCGACCGTCATGAGCCATCCGGTCGAGATGAAGCCGCTGTTCGTGTCGAAGGCCAATACCGCCATCCAGATCGTTCTGGCCGCGGTGGTGCTTGGCGAACTGGCCCTGGCCGTTCACCTCGACCCATTGAGGCCGGTGCTCATATTGCTGTCGGGGGTCTTGACCGTGGCTTCGGCCGCGGCCTATCTCGTGGCTTGGCTGAGGCATATGAGCGGCTATGGCGAAGGCAGTACACCAGGCACGAGTTGACGAGGCTGCCGGCGATACAGCCGGGGCGGCGCCATCATCCGCCATTCACCGGCAGGTCGTGTTCTGGCTGGTTGGCGGGTTCCTGCTTGCGCTTTTCCTCTATGTTTTCAGTGCCATCCTGCTGCCCTTCGTGGCAGGCATGGTGCTCGCATATTTCCTTGATCCTGTTGCCGACAGGTTGGAGCGGCTTGGGCTTTCCCGTCTGATGGCGACGATTGTCATCCTCATCACCTTTCTCGTCGTCCTGGTGCTCGCCTTCGTCGTTCTCATCCCCGTCCTGGCCACCCAGATGGCCGAATTCGCCAGCAAGCTGCCGGAATATCTGACGCGCCTGCAGACGCTGCTGACCTCCTTCGACCCGAAATGGCTGGAGGACAAATTCGGCGTCAATGCCAATGGCTTGCGTGACGGACTGAGCTCGCTATTGAGCTCCGGCTTCGGCCTCCTGTCGACGGTGTTCACATCGATCTGGAGTTCCGGCGTGGCGCTGGTCTCGGTGGTCAGCCTGTTCGTGGTGACGCCAGTGGTCGCCTTCTACATGCTGCTCGATTGGGATCGGATGGTCGCTGTGGTCGACAGTTGGGTGCCGCGCGACAATGTCGAGACGGTGCGGGCAATCGCCGCCGACATCAATTCGGCGACGGCCGGTTTGTGCGCGGCCAGGGCACGCTCTGCCTCGTGCTGGGTGCCATGTATGCCACCGGCCTGACCCTGACCGGGCTGAACTTCGGCATCCTCATCGGCCTGTTCGCGGGCCTGATCTCGTTCATTCCCTATGTCGGATCGCTGACCGGGCTGGTGCTCGCTGTCGGTGTCGCCTTCGTCCAATTCTGGCCTGACTGGACCATGGTGGTCGCCGTGGCCTGTGTGTTTTTCGTCGGCCAGTTCATCGAGGGCAACATCCTGCAGCCAAGGCTGGTGGGCAAGAGCGTCGGCCTGCATCCGGTGTGGCTGATGTTTTCGCTGTTCGCCTTTGGCGCACTGTTTGGGTTCGTCGGCCTGCTGATCGCCGTCCCGGCGTCGGCGGCGGTCGCCGTGCTCGTGCGCTTCGCCATAGCGCGCTATCTCGAATCGCCCCTTTACAAGGGCCGAGGGACCGAGCCGCCGCCGCCATTGCGGACACGCCGCGGCA
The DNA here is from genome assembly GCF_020616515.1 of Mesorhizobium sp. PAMC28654. Taxonomy (GTDB): domain Bacteria; phylum Pseudomonadota; class Alphaproteobacteria; order Rhizobiales; family Rhizobiaceae; genus Mesorhizobium. The sequence continues at coordinate 1,787,435 of NZ_CP085135.1, read as the reverse complement.
AGGGCGCGCAACCGCGCTGAGCCCGATGGCAGATCAAACCGAACAACCGCGCCAGCTGCCGCTCGATCTAGGGCACGGCACCGGCTATTCGCGCGACGAACTCGTGGTGTCAGCCACGAACGAGCAGGCGGCGGCGCTGGTCGACCGCTGGCCGGACTGGCCATCGGCTGTCGTTGTCCTGGCGGGCCCTGCCGGCTCCGGCAAGACGCATCTGGCATCGATCTGGCAGGCCCGTGCCGGTGCCTTGAAGGTTGACGCAAGGCGCGTCGGCGACTGCATCGCGAATCTCGGCGCGCGCCCGGTTTTGATCGATGATGTCGATGCAGGTCCTGTCGACGAGCACGGGCTGTTCCACCTGATCAATGCCGTGCGCGGCGCGGGCTCGCATCTGTTGTTGACGGCACGGCGCTTTCCTTCCGCCTGGGGCGTCAGATTGCCGGATCTCGCCTCGCGGCTGAAGGCCGCGGCGACCGTCGAGATCCACGAGCCCGACGATTTGTTGCTTGCCGGCGTCATCACAAAGCTGTTCGCCGACCGCCAGGTCGAGGTAGAGCCGCACGTCGTTCAGTATCTGGTGCGGCGCATCGAGCGCTCGCTGGCGACCGCGATGCGGGTCGTCGAGCGGCTGGATCGTACGGCACTCGAGCGCAAGACGCCGATCACGCGTGCGCTGGCTTCTGAAACCATCAGCGCCATGGACGAAGGGCAGGGCGAGTTCGACATGTAGTGTGCCACAAAAGATCTCGGGCCCCTGTCCCATTATGGGAAAACAAAGCTGGCATTTATCTTGCTCCAACAGCTTGCCGGCTTAACCTCCGGTCCTGGTTGCGTTCCAAATCAGGTGTAGGCTCGCCGGGGTTGGGGCGATCGGGGTTCTCTCCCGGCGAGCTCGCCATCGGATCCGATGCATCGCGCACCGATGCGCTTTCGGATAGGTTGGTAGTCAATCCAACAGCGTTCAGCGGCGGCGATAGCCAGCGAGTTGGGCATCGTCGACGTCTGGCAAGTTGATCACGATGTTTTCCGGGGTACGGCACGCAAGCCACCACAACTCTTCCGTCGTGCTCATATTGGCCTCGAGATGCGGCAGGAACGGCGGCACGAACATGAAGTCGCCAGCCGAGAGCTCGACAAACTCCTGATAGTCCTTGCCAAAATATATGCGGGCATTGCCCGACAGCAGATAAGCGCCGGTTTCGGCCTCGCCATGGTGATGCGGCAGCGAACGGAAACCCGGCGCGTTGCTGGCCTTGCCGAACCACAGCTTCGTCGCCGAAGTATGTTGCGGCCCAACGCCGGTCACCAGCGCCATGCCGCCGGATTGGCTCGTCTTGTTGCTCTCCTGGCCTTTTCTGGTGATCACCGGCCGGTCGTTCGCTGCCATTTCTGAAAATCCCTGCCGTCCGCAATGTGCCATCTCGGGCATCTACGTTTCGTAGACTGGCACCAAAAATTGATCGACAGCAAGGGGTGGGTAAGGCGCATGCCAATTCGCAGGCGGACCAGGCGCCTCGGCAACGATTGTCTCAGGGGAAAGGAAAGGATGGTCGGAGTGGAGAGATTCGAACTCCCGACCCTCTGGTCCCAAACCAGATGCGCTACCAGGCTGCGCTACACTCCGAACGGTTTGTTGCCTATTCATTTCGGCGTTGCATGGCAAGTGTAAAAAACCATCGGCCTTGCCGCGAGCTGCATTGCGCAGTAAGGACGGGCATGGACGGGGCTTGGAAAACCGGAATCGGATTTCAGGGTCGTTGTCGATCGAAAAGTGCCGGAGCGTCCATGGGGCGGCCCGGTGATTCTGTGGCGGCGGTGTCGCCAGCACGTAGCAATGAGGTGGCCATGTCCGCGCGCATTTTCAGCCCAGCCAAGACCGCGATGCAGTCCGGTAAGGCCAAGACCGGCCATTGGATGCTGGAATTCGATCCCGAGATGCGCAAGAAGATCGATCCGTTGATGGGCTATACGACCTCCGGCGACATGAGAAGCCAGATTCGCCTCTCCTTCGACACCAGGGAAGAAGCGGTGGCTTATGCCGAAAAGGAAGGGCTCGCCTTCCGCGTCGAGGAGCCGAAGGAAACCAAACGCCGCCAGATTTCCTATGCGGAGAATTTCCGCTATGACCGCAGGATACCTTGGACGCACTGATCGGGAGACCCGATCGGCGTCAGGATAAGAGAATCCGCCGGCCCTCGGGTCGGCCAGCGGTCCCGTAGCTCAGATGGATAGAGCACCGGCCTTCTAAGCCGATGGTCACAGGTTCGAATCCTGTCGGGATCGCCAACTCTCAAAACTGCGAACGTACCCATTTCGCATGCTGGGAAGCGCGGTTTGGAGATTTGCCTCGTTTCCTCCCAGGCGAATAAGCGCTCGATTCACTACGATCCGTTCAAGCGTGACGCCGTGAGCGCGATCATTGCCGCAACTGCTTTCGCAAGGTCGCGACATCGGTCGGGCTTACCCGCGGCGCGGAATTACCCCAGCTGTTGCGCACATAGGTGAGAACGTTGGCCACATCCTCGTCGCTCAGGTTCCAGGCGTAGGACGGCATTGTCGGCGCGGTCGGCACGGCGTTGGTCGCCCCTGCCACGCCGCCTTCAAGCACGACCCGGATCAATGTCGTTGCATCGCCATTGTTGACGAGCGGCGCGCCGGCGAGTTTTGGAAATAGCTTTGGAACGCCTTCACCGGAGCCGATGTGGCAGGCGGAACAGCGATCGGCGTAGATGGCTTTTCCAGCAGCCATGCCCTTGTCGTCGGCGGCGAGAGGGGCTGGTGCACTTGCGCCGTCCCCGCCAACCGAAAGCAGATATGTCGCGACAGCCTTGAGGTCCGGGTCTGTCCAATGCTGCGATGACTTCTCGACCATTTCAGCCATTGGTCCCGACGCGATATCGAAACGATTCGCCCCCGTTTTCAGATACTGCACGATGTCGTCGGACGACCATGAACCGATACCCTTGTGGGCGTCGGCGGTGATGTCGGGCGCGTACCAGTTGTCCAATGTCCCGCCCTGCAGAAACTGGCCGCTCTTGTCGCCACCTGTCAGGCTCTTGGGCGTATGGCAGCTGCCGCAGTGGCCAAGGCCCTGAACGATATAGGCGCCTCGGTTCCACTCCGCCGATTTCGCGGCATCCGGCTGGAACTCGCCTTTGGTGAAGTTGAGAAAATTCCAGCCGACAAGGCTCATGCGGATGTTGAAAGGGAAGGGGAGCTGATTGGGCTCGACAGGATTGTTGACGGGCTCGATCGTCCGCAGATAGGCCCAAAGCGCGGCGTTGTCTTCCTTGGTAACCTTCGTGTAGGCGGTGAAAGGCATGGCCCCATAGAGATGGTATCCGCCTCGACCGATGCCCTGCGACATCGCGCCCTGGAAATCGTCCAGCGTCCATTTGCCGATGCCGGTATCGGGATCAGGCGTGATGTTGGCGCCGACAAGATCGCCGAAAGGGGTTTTCAGGACGACGCCGCCCGCGAACGGCTTGCCTGTCGACGTTGTGTGGCATGCCGCGCAATCGCCGAGAACCGCAAGATACCGGCCGCGTTCGACATGCTCGAAGGAAGCATCGCCGGATTGCGCATGAGCTACCGAAACGACAAGGCCGGCCGCGCTTGCAAGCAGTGCAACAAGTGCCTTCATGCCCGCACCAGTGCGCCCGGCGATTTCAGATATAGGGTACGGATGGCGTTCGCGGCCTTGAATGAAAGCGCGCCGACGGTGCCTGTCGGGTTGTAGCCAGGATTTTGCGGAAAGGCGGACGCGCCGACGACGAAGACATTGGGAACGTCCCAGCTTTGAAGATACTTGTTGACTGAACTTGTTTTCGGATCCGCTCCCATGACGAAGCCTCCGACCACGTGGGACGATTGATAGGGAACCGTGTTCCAGTGGCCTTTGCTGGGGCTCTTGACGATCTGGCGTGGGCCCATGGCCTCCGCGATTTCACAGACCTTGTCGGTGCAATACTGCGCCATCTTCAAATCGTTTTCCGGGAAGTCGAACGTCAATCGCAACAGCGGCCGCCCGAGGTGATCATTGTATGTCGGGTCCAGCGAAAGATAGTTGTTGCGCGTGGTGTAGCTGGATGCCTCGCAGCCGATGGACATGTTGCTCAGATAGCTCTTGACCGTCTGCCGCTTCCATTCGGTCCCCCAGCTCGGCGTGCCCGGCGGCACCGGGCGGTTGTTGATCGGCGCCGCGCCGATCGGCGTCACGCGTATGCTGCCGCCACCGAAGAAGCCGAGGCCCGAATGGTCGAAATTGTCATTGTTGAACTCATCGATGCCCATGCCGACCGCGCCGCCGCCGATGAACGGATTGAAGTTCTTGTCGTCGAAGAAAAGCTGGACGCCATTGGCGGTCTGGTAGGCATAGTTGCGCCCCGTCGTCCCGGTATTGGTTTGCGGGTCGTAGGGCGTGCCGATGCCCGACAGAAGCATGAGGCGCACGTTCTCGAAGGTGAATGCCGTGACCACGACAAGCTCGGCGGGCTGCTCCCACTCCTGACCCGACGTGTCGACGAATACGACGCCGGTCGCGCGTTTCCCGCTGGCGTCCTTGGTTATCCGCAGGACTTCGGAATTCGTGCGCGCGGTGAAGTTGGACTTGCGCACAAGCACGGGCAGGATGGTCGTGATCGCGCTGGCCTTTGAATAATTGGCGCAGCCATAATTGGTGCAGAAGCCGCAGAAGGTACAGGGGCCCATCGTGACGCCCAGAGAGTTGGTATAGGGCTCCGAAACTAGCGCCGAAGGCACCGGAAATGGCTTGTAGCCCATGTTGCGGGCGGTTTCGGCAAACAGCGTCGGCCCATAGGGTTGCCGCAGAGGCTTGGTGGGATACTCGTTCGAGCGCGGGCCTTCGAACGGATTTCCACCTTGCTGGATTTCCCCCCTGAGGTTGCCCGCCTTCCCGGAGAGGCCGGTAATCTTGTCGAAGGCGTCGTAAAAGGGCTCCATCTCCGACCAGTCGGTGCCCCAGTCCTGAAGCACGAGTTCTTGCGGGATCGCTGCGGCGCCATATCTCTCCGTCAGGTGGCTGCGCAGCCGAAATTCCGATGGTTGAAACCGGAAGGTGATGCCGGCCCAATGGTTGCCGGCGCCGCCTGTTCCGTTACCCGGGTGGAAGGAACCCCAACTGCGCATCGGCAGCGCGGTTTGAGAGGGATTGTTACGCGCGGTGATGGTGTCTGCGCGGTGCGCAGCATCAGCTCCTGCCGCTGAACGTAGCGCAATTCGTCGGGAGCGGACGCAAGGTTGAAATCCGCCGCGGTATCGCGCCACGGACCCCGTTCCAGGGCAACGACGTCCAGCCCTTCATCGGTCAGTTCGTTGGCGATGATGGAGCCGGCCCAGCCAAGGCCAATGATAACAACGTCCGTCGCGGGAAGTTTCGTTGCCATCGTCAGCCCTTTGCTTTCCAATCGGGCCGGCCTGCAATGCTCAGGGGCGGCAGGTCGATCTTCTGGTTATGCATTTCCACATAGTCGCGATAATCGTAACGGGCGCCGGGGAAGCCAAGCATTTTCCACGACACCATGTCCCTGTTGCCGCCGTAGATCGGGTCGGCGAAAAAACCTTCCATCGTGTTGGTAAGAATGGTGGCGAAAAACAGTTTGGCATCGATGCCTTTGAGCGTGATGTCGCCGTTTTGAAGCCCGGTCAGAACTTTGTCGCGCTGGTCGGCGGAGAGGTCGGCGAAGGACTGCTTGAAAATGTCCTGACAGTACGATTCCAGCCCCGCCAGACCGACGCGATATCGTTGCTGGGGGACGAGGGACGACTGATCGCCCTGCTCGGGAACTCCAGCCTGGAAAGGTCCTTGCATATAGAGGCGTTCGAATGTGCCGAAGGAGCCTGCCAACTGCCGGTCGATGAATTCCGCGCATCCGGCATCCTTGCCGCTGACGCTGAGCTCATCCGCTGGAATCAATCGCTCGACGATTGCTTCCACCGCCGCGGCTTCCTGGGGCGTAAAAAAATGCCATCCGCCGGGTTCGAGCGTTTGCGGCGGGCTGTAGTCGAAGGGTGTCCAGGGTGCCGCGCCCTTGATGATCACGGCCCCAGCCTTGCCGGCGGTTGCCAAGAGGATGACCGCCGTGGTCGATAGCAGAAACTGTCTACGGCTTGTTCCTGGCTGCTCTTGTTTGTTCATGGAACGAAACTCGGTGGCTCGGAAAGGAAAGCGAAGGTCTTGATTAAGTCGGCTTGGCCAATCGTGGCAACGCCGGCGATGCTGGTTCATGCAGTTGTGCGGACTCCGTCTTCGGCTGCGACGTCTAACCTTTCTCCTCGGCGCAGGGCGCGCATGACCTTGTCAAGGCGCGCGCCTCGCGAATGCCGAGAGGCTGGCGTCATCAAAGCCGCTGGTGGCTTCGATGGCTACATCTCCAGGTTGGGAAAGCTAACAACCTGTTAGCCGAACGTTTACCGTTTGAATCGCTCACGGCTTCGTCACGGGATTTTGATTGGCAAGCATGCCGGATCGGCTCACAGCTAACGTTGCGGGCCGATACAATCGGCCGCCCGCTTGACGCAGAGGATGAGAACGAGCCGCCACAAGTCAAAATCCCTCTTTATTTTCCCGGCGCACGCCAGACCTTGATGCCATTCTCCAGCAAGTTGCGAGGAGCGGAGTTCACAGCAATGAAATTACGCATGGCGATCATGCTGATCGTGATTGGCGCGATCCTGGTGGGGATCTTCGGATTCCAGGCTTTCAAAAACCACATGATCGCCGCCTATATCGCCAACCTGAAAGCCCCGCCTCAAACCGTTTCGACGATCGATGCGCCGATGAGCCCCTGGCAGACCGTGTCGCGTGCGGTCGGCGGTTTCACTGCTGTCCAGGGCACCAACCTGTCGGCCCAGGTGCCGGGCATCGTGCAGAAAATCGGCTTCGAGGACGGGCAGGATGTGAAGAAGGGCGCGCTCCTGATCCAACTTCTGGCCGATCAGCAGATTGCCACCCTGCAGCAGTTCCAGGCGACCGTGACCAATGCGCAGGTCACCTATGACCGCGACGTATCGCTCTTCAAGACACGGACCGTTGCACAGTCCCAGGTCGATAGCGACCAGGCTGCCCTGAAGGGAGCGCAAGCCCAGGTCCTGGCACAACAGGCCCTGATAGACCAATATTCGATCAGAGCGCCATTCGATGGCAGGCTCGGAATCAGGCTGGTCACGCTCGGCCAGTATCTGGCGGCCGGCACCAGCGTGGTCACGCTGCAGTCGCTCGACCCGATTCAACTGGACTTCACCATGCCGCAACAGGCTTTGTCTCAATTGAAGGTCGGACAGGCGGTGACCGCGACGGTTGATACGTATGGCACCCAGGGCTTCGACGGAAAGATCACGGCGATAAGTCCGCTGGTCGACAGCCTGAGCCGCAGCCTGACCATTCGCGCGAGCTTCCCGAACCCTGACGACAAGCTGTTGCCGGGAATGTTCGGCAACCTATCGATCGCAGTGGGCGCGCCGCAGAACTACATCACCCTGCCGCAGACGGCGGTGACCATAAATCCCTACGGCAATGTCGTGTTCGTCGTCACCAACAAGGGCAACGGCCCTGACGGCAAGCCGCAACTCGTCGCGAGCCAGACCTTCGTCACCACGGGACAGACCCGTGGTGACCAGATCGCCGTGGTGAAGGGGTTGAGCGAAGGACAGACAGTCGTCACGTCCGGTCAGTTGAAGCTCAACAACGGCACTCCGGTCATCGTCAACAATACGGTGCAGCCGTCGAATGATCCGAATGCATCGCCGGCGAATCCGAACTGAGGCCCGGCCATGAACGTCACGGACATCTTCATTCGCCGGCCGGTTCTAGCCCTGGTGGTCAGTGCGCTCATCGTGGTCATCGGGTACCAGGCTTTCCGCTCGCTCACGGTGCGGCAATATCCACAGACGCAGAATGCGGTGGTTACCGTGTCCACGATCTATGCCGGCGCCGCGCCGGACGTGATCGCGGGCTTCATCACGACACCGCTGGAGAATGCCATAGCCCAGGCCAACGGCATCGACTACATGACCTCGTCCAGCACCAGCGGCCAGTCGACGATCACGGTCAATCTTCGTCTCAACTACAGTGCCGACGCGGCGATGACCGAGATCAATGCCAAGGTCTCCTCGGTAATCAATCAATTGCCCTCGGGCACTCAGCAGCCGGCCATGTCGGTCTCGGTCGGACAGACCACCGACGCCATGTATCTGGGCTTTCGCAGCGACGTGCTCGCGGCCAACCAGATCACCGACTACGTGACGCGGGTGATCGTGCCCAGGCTGCAGGCGGTCAACGGCGTGCAGACAGCGGAAGTGCTGGGTGGCAAGACCTTCTCGCTCCGGGCCTGGCTGAAGCCGGACAGGCTGTCGGCCTATGGAATGACCGCGGAGGATGTCTGGACGGCGCTCGCAAACAACAACTACATTTCGGGCATCGGCACGACCAGGGGCCAGATGACGCAGACGGTTCTGACCGCGCAGACCACCCTGAGTTCCGCCGAGCAGTTCAACCAGCTGGTGGTCAAGCAGGTCAACGGCGCCATTGTCCGGCTGAAGGACGTCGCGACCGTGTCGCTGGGCTCGCAAAACCCGGACGTTCAGGTCGCCTTCGACGGACAGACAGGCGTCTTCGTCGGTATCCAGGTCGCGCCGACGGCCAATCTGCTCGACGTCGTCTCCGGCATCCGTACCGTCTTTCCCGATGTTCAAGCGCAATTGCCGCACGGCCTCGAGGGTTACATCGTCTACGACACCAGCGTCTTCGTGACGAAGTCGATCGAGGAAGTGGTGAAGAGCCTGCTCGAAGCGTTGGTCATCGTCATTTTCGTGGTCTTCGCGTTTCTGGGGTCGCCGCGTTCCGTCGCCATTCCCATCGTAGCCATTCCGCTTTCACTGGTTGGCACCTTCGCGATGATGCTGATCTTCGGCTTTTCCATAAATCTTCTTACCTTGCTGGCGCTCGTGCTCGCCATCGGCCTTGTCGTCGACGACGCGATCATCGTGGTGGAGAACGTCAATCGTCATATCGAGGAGGGCGCGCAGCCGATGCAGGCCGCGCTGGACGCCGCGCATGAACTGGTCTGGCCGATCCTGGCGATGACCGTCGTGCTGGTGGCCGTGTATGTGCCGATCGGCTTCCAGGGCGGGCTGACCGGCGCCCTGTTCAGCGAGTTCGCTTTTACACTGGTCGGCGCCGTCACCGTGTCGATGATCATCGCGCTGACGCTGACGCCGATGATGTGCTCGCGCATCCTCAAGCCGCATCTGACCGACCGATCCGGCTGGGAGGAGCGTATATCGGACTTCATCGACCGTCGCTTTTCCGAGATCCATCGGCCGTACAAATATCTGCTTCACGGCAGCCTCAACACGATACCCGTCACCCTTGTCTTCGCGACCATCGTTCTCGGCAGCATCTATTTCCTCTACACAAGCGCCAAGAGCGAACTCGCTCCCACCGAAGATCAGGGCGCCATTCCCGCGCAGGTGACGAACGCCCCCAATGCCACGTTGCAACAGAAACTGCTCAACTCGGATCAGGTAACCAAGATATTCCGCAGCTTCCCGGAGACTGACAAGGCGCTGCAGATCGAGGCGCCCGGCACCTCGTTCGATATCATGGTGCTGAAACCCTGGGATGAACGGACCCGGACGGCCGCGGTGCTTCAGCCGCTGGTCCAGAATGCCCTCGGCACGATCGCGGGCGGTCAGACGGTTGCCTTCCAGTTTCCCTCGCTTCCCGGGGCGAGCGGCTTGCCGGTTCAGTTCGCCATCGGCACCACGAATGGCTTCAACCTGTTGAACGACGTGTCCACCACCTTCATGCAGGAGGCGCAGAAGTCGGGCATGTTCATATTCCTGACCAAGGATCTCTACGTCGACAACCCGCAGTACTCGATCAAGATTGATCGCGACAAGGCAGCCGCGCTCGGCCTGCCGATGAGCAGCGTCGGCACGGCGCTGGCCACGATGCTGGGTGGTGGCTACGTCAACTATTTCAGCATCGCCAACCGTTCCTATCAGGTCATACCGCAGGTCGAGCAGCGGTCGCGCCAGAACATCGACCAGATCATGAACTATCCGATCGCAACCGTGAACGGCGCCCAGATTCCATTGTCGGCGATCGCGACCGTAAGCCTTGATGCGACTCCGCGCTCGGTCGCGCATTTCCAGCAGCTGAACTCCGCCACGATTTCCGGTGTCCCCGCGCCGGGCGTCGCGGTGAGCGATGCGCTGAATTCGCTCAGGTCAATCGCGGCCCGCACGCTGCCCCAGGGCTTTTCAGTCGACTATGGCGGCCAGTCGCGGCAGTTCGTGCAGGAATCAAGCGGCATGGCGGCCACCTTCGCGCTTGCCTTGATTATCGTCTTCCTGGCGCTTTCCGCCCAGTTCAACAGTTTCCGCGACCCGCTGATCATCCTGGTTTCGGTTCCGATGTCGATTGCCGGCGCGCTGGCCTTCATCAGCTTGGGCATCGGCGGCGCGACCATGAACATCTACACGCAGGTCGGCCTGGTGACGCTGATGGGGCTGATCAGCAAGCACGGCATTCTCATCGTCGAGGTGGCCAATACATTGCAAGCCGCCGGGCAGTCGAAGCGCGAGGCGATAGAAGGTGCGTGCGGAATCCGGCTTCGCCCCATCCTGATGACCACGGGCGCCATGGTGCTCGGCGTCGCTCCCTTGATCCTGGCTTCAGGCGCGGGGGCCGCGTCGCGCTATAATATGGGGTTGGTGATCGCCACGGGTCTTGCCATCGGCACGCTGTTCACCTTGTTCGTCGTGCCGGCTGTCTACATGGTGCTTGCCGAGAACCATCGCAAAGTGGAAGCCGAAGCATCGGAACCGGTGCGCGCATTGAGCCGGCTAACCATCCACTAGGTGTACAAGGCGTGCGAGCACGGGTTGATCTTGCCGCAAGCCCGCTGATTTGACGGGAGGGTGTGCGGCCGGGGCTCTCGCGTTTTGCGATCTCGGCCGTCAATGGTAGCGGATCTTTCGTTGGGCGATCACGGGCTCGACAGTATTATTTCGTGAACTCGACGCTGGAACCTTCGTGCGCACGACCCGTTCCAAGGCGTTGCATTCGCAAATCCTCATGTTCAGGCAACGAGCGAGGTGGGCGGGAAGGCAAACAAACCTGGGTTGGGGGAGGAGCATCGTGCCATGTCGAACCGTGAAATTGCAACGTCCCACATATTGGGGCTGCGCATTGCCGATCTGAGAGCCAGAATGCGGAATGCTGATATCACCGAGCATGAAATGAGAACCTTTCATAAGGTCGCTGCCATCATGGGAGGAAGTGAGGGCGCGCTGCGCCTCGATGCCGACGACCTTATCGCGGCATCCTTCGTTGTCGAGGCGCTGGGCGACCCCACGTTGAATTGACAACCGATGGCTGCTCTTGGCCAAACAGGGCTTCCGGTGTTCAAGGAACAATGAACATGGTCCACCACCGCTCAGAGGCCGTCATCGTTTTTTAGCGCGAATATCATAGCGAGGTCGGCGCGGGTGATCTTGCCTCGGTCTCACCGATTTATCGGTCGGATCTGCAATCGGCGCTTTCGCTTTGCGGGAGCGTCGGTAAAAGCTGCGTTGGGAAGGTTGCGGGCGGGGTTTTCGGCGAATGACATTCATCGGCGCGGCGGCATTGTTTATCTTGGTCCTGACCTACGCCGGTGTTGCCATAGGCCGCATTCCGGGCTTGCGCCTCGACAGGGCAGGGATCGCGTTGCTCGGCGGGGCAGCGATGATCGCCATTGGCGCGCTCAGCATGGAAGACGCCTACCGCGCCATCAACTTCGACACCATCACACTGCTGCTCGGCATGATGATCGTGGTCGCGCACCTGAAGGTCTCCGGCGCCTTTCGCGGCCTCGGCGGCTACGCCATCGAACACGCGCATGCGCCGTTCATGCTCTTGGTGATGGTGACGCTGCTGACAGGCGTGCTGTCGGCATTCCTGGTCAATGACGCCATCTGCCTGGTCATGGCGCCGATCGTCGTCCACGTCACCCGTGTTATCAAGCGCAACCCCATCCCTTATCTCATCGCCACCGCCACGGCCTCCAACTGCGGCAGCGTCGCCACCATCACCGGCAATCCGCAGAACATGGTCATCGGCGCGCTGTCGGGAATTTCCTATCCAGCCTTTTCGGCGGCACTGGCTCCCGTCGCCCTGTTCGGCCTCGTCGCTGTCATCATCATCATTCGCCTGGTCTTCCGCGCCGAATTCGAACGGAAGGTCGAGCTCTCTCCGGAAGTCTATCGCGGCCGCATGCACACCGGTCAGGTCATCAAGGCGGCGGTCGTCTGCATCGGTCTGGCCATAGCCTTCTTTGCCGGCGTTCCCGTCGCCAAGGCAGCGCTTATCGGCGGCGCCATCCTGCTGCTCACCCGCGCCATCAAGCCGGCGCGCATCTACCGCGAGATCGACGGTCCCCTGCTGTTCATGTTCGCCGGCTTGTTCGTGGTCGTTGCCGGCGCCGAAAAGACGCTGCTCACCCCCGAGATGATTGCCTCGGCAAAAAACCTCGGTCTGGACGATGTCTGGCGGCTGTCAGGCTTCACCGCGGTTCTGTCCAACATCATGAGCAATGTTCCGGCGGTTCTCGCGTTGCGGCCATTCATACCCGGCCTGGAAGATCCGCAGCGCGCCTGGCTGGTTGTCGCCATGAGCTCGACGCTGGCCGGCAATTTCACGCTGCTCGGGTCAGTTGCCAACCTGATCGTCGCCGAACAGGCGCGAGCCGCCGGCACGACGCTGTCGTTCGGCGCCTTCTTCAAGGTCGGTCTGCCGCTGACGTTGATTACGCTTGCCGCTGGCACTGCCTGGCTGGCGCTAGGATTTTAGTGGCCGGCGCAGTTGGTGCCGCAATCAGGCTCTATTCTGGCATCGCGCACGAATGAGGGTCGCAGCGGCATGCCCGGCCGCCTCGATATATTCGGGATTGCGGTGAACCAGCATGATCGAGAAGGCGCCGTCCATGAGAAGGACGATTTCGCGTGCAAGCGTTTGTGGTTCATCAATGGCATGCATTGACAGTTCGCTAGCCAGCCATGTCTCGAAACTTGTCTTGTGCCGAGACCCGGCCTTGACCGCCGGATGACCGGGCATCGAGGCGAGTTCGGCAGCCGTCCGCAGGAAGCCGCAGCCTTTCCATTTGGGGTGGCGCGCCACCCGGGCAAGATTGGCAAATATCGCCTCGACCTTGTGATCGGCAGTACCTTCGGCGGCGTCGAACCAGCCTGCCATTTGCTTCAGATTGGGTTGATCGCGGCCGTCCAGATATGCGGTGATCAGGTCGTCCTTGCTCCTGAAATGATAGTAAAGCGTTCGCTTGGTGAGGCCCGCCTTTTCAGCGATGGCATCGACGCTGACGCGACCGATTCCTTCGGCATAAAATAGTCTCGTCGCGGCATCGACGATGCGTTTGCGGGTCGGGCTGGGTGCTTCAGGCATAGGTCAAAGTATACCGACTAGTGAATATACAAGCAATCCAAAGCCTGATCCTTTCTCGCCAACGTATGCTGGAAAGAGAGAGAAAATGACCGACCTCGTTCTGAGTGAGATTTGCGACGGTGTCGCTATCCTGACCCTCAATCGTCCGGAAAAACTCAACGCGCTGAACTACGCCTTGATCGACCGCCTGCTTACCATCCTTGATGCCGTCGAAATCGATGGCTCGGTCGGCGCTGTGATCCTGGCCGGTGCGGGGGAGAAGGCATTCTCGGCGGGTGGAGACATCCATGAATTCTCTGCCAGCGTCGCGCTTGGAGCAGACACCGCGTTGCGTGATTTCGTCATGCGCGGTCAGCGATTGACGGCGAGACTGGAGGCTTTCCGCAAACCGGTCATCGCGGCTGTAAATGGCCTGGCCTTTGGCGGCGGCTGCGAGATCACCGAGGCCGTCCCGCTCGCCATCGCCAGCGAACGCGCCCTGTTTGCCAAGCCCGAAATCAATCTCGCAATGCCGCCGGCCTTCGGCGGCACGCAGCGCCTGCCCAGGCTTGCCGGGCGCAAGCGCGCACTCGAACTTCTGCTGACAGGCGAGACGTTCACGCCGCAACGCGCTCTCGAAATTGGTCTCGTCAACAAGGTGGTGCCACACGGTGACCTGATGCCGGCGGCACTTGATCTTGCCCGGCGCATTCTCCGGCATTCACCACTGGCGATTGCCAGCATCCTCACAGCGGTGACGCGCGGCGTCAATCAGAGCATCGCGGAAGGTTTGCTCGTCGAGGCCGAGCAGTTCGCTCGCATGGTTCCGACCGCGGATCTGCGTGAAGGGCTGGACGCCTGGATTGCCCGTCGTAAGCCAAGCTATTCTGGTTCATGATGACATATTGCCAGGCGAAGCGACGCCGAAGATGGTTTCCCACTCCGACGCCGAACGCGACGCCGTGCTCAGGGCGTTACCGTCACGTGGCCTTTCATATTGGGATGGAAGCGGCAGGAGTAGTCGACCGATTCCACCTTCTTCAGGGTCAGGCTCGCCGACTTTTTCGGCGGGATGATCACGTCCCAGTCACCGTTGACGGTCGCGGTATGGGCAAAAACGTCCTTGTTGACCCATACAATCGTGTCGCCGACCTTGGCCTCGACGGTTGCCGGTGAAAAGACCAGCTTGTCGATCGTGACCTGGATGGTTTCAGCCTGCGCGGGCAGGGCACCCATAGCCAGTGCCAATGCGATCCACGGATGCCGTTTCGACATTGGGACTGTCCTTACTTCAGCATGCCGGCAATATGCTCGGCATGTTGTTCATGGCCCTGGAATATCTTCAGGCCGGTTTCCAGCAGGCTCTTGAGCTCGGCATTGCTGGCCGACGGGATCAGCACTGTTTCAAGCGCGCCGTTCACCTGCTTGTGGTAGGCGACCTCATTGTCGACATAGGCCTTGTCGAAGCCCGCGCCCCTGAGCTTGGCGAGCTTGGCCCGTTCCTCGGCCGCCGCCTTGGTCAGCGCCTTGCTGGTGTCGTTGTCCTCGGGCGTGACCTTGAGCTTCTTGACCAGTTCAACCGCCTGCTTGTTGACCGCCTCGTGGTCGCGAACCATGTCCTTGGCGAAATCGAGAACCTCCTTGTTCTTCGATTTCTTGAGGGCCTGCTTGGCTGCCTCGACGTCGAGGACACCTGCCGTGTAGGCGATGTGGGCGATCTGCGGGTCGGTGGGCTTGTCGGCGGCTTGCGCCAGGGGGGCGGCGCCAAGCAGGAAAAGCGCGGCCAATGCCGCGGTCGAGCGAATAGGCATGAGAACCTCCTTGGCCCGAATGCCAGAACGGCATCGGGATCGTTTGCAGTTGACGGTCATTGGATGCTGGGTTGCGGGAAAAGTTCCCCGAAAAAATCAACGCGCCGATCAGTCGGGAAAGCCGAGCCGCGTCATCACTGCCGTGGTCAGTCTTTCGCAGCGACGTCCGGCGAAGGGGAAGGCATCGAGAAGAACCGGACCGATCTGGTCATCCAGCGCCTTGCGCACCAGGACACGGGCGCGGTGCAGCCGCGTCTTGACGGTTTCAGGCCGCACGCCCAGCAATTCGGCGGTGTCGTCGATGCTCAGGCCTTCGATGACTCTCGCGACGAACACCGTCCGATAGACATCGGGGAGATTGTCAGTGGCTCGTTCGACAAGCAGCAGGATCTGCCGTTGCGCCATTGTCCGCTCCGGATCGTCGCTGGTGTTGAGGGGAAACTGGATGATCTCGGCATGGTGGAGCTGTGCTTCCTGCACGGCCCGCGCGGCCGTTCGCCGCCGCTTGCGCAGGCGGCCGAGTGCCTCGTTGATGACGATGCGGGACAACCATGTGCTGAGCGAGGACGCGCCGCGAAAGGCCTCAAGGTGGGCAAAGGCCCGGACATAGGCCTCCTGGACGATATCCTCGGCTTCGCCGTCGTTTCGCACGACACCTCGTGCGATGCGATAGAGCCTCTGGTTGTAGGTCTTCATGATCGTGCGGAATGCATCGCCCTCGCGCGCCAGGGCGCGGCGGACAAGTTGCATGTCGGCCGAATTGGCGGCGTCGGGCGGTGCCGCGTGGACTACAGGCATGGCCAATCTCCTCATCGGGACATTGGATGTCCTTTCCAGGGAAAGGTTCCCGATCACCATTGCTGAGTGTCATTCAGCAAGCGGCGGCGCCTGTTATACCGCTTCCGCCGATGGCCCGTCCGTATTTTGCAGCCGTGCCGTTGCCGCGAGGAGATCGGTCTGGGTGATCAGGCCAAGGACATGCCTCTCATCATCGACGATGATCACCGCGTGGCTGCGGCCGTCGGTGAGCACAGGCAACAGTCCCATGGCGGCCGAGCTGGCCGCGGCGGTCGCCGCTGGCGATATCAGGGGTCCGACCGAGCCGACGGCCATCGCAAGTTCACGCAGCCCGATGGTTCCGGCCAGCTTTGCTTCGGCATTGATAACGGGCAGCGCGCGGATGTTGTGGTCGAGCAGCAACTGGCGCGCCGCATCGGCGGATGTGTGCTCGTCGACCGAAATCACATCGCGCGACATGATGTCCTCGCATAGCAAGGTCTTGTGCGCGCGCACCATCGCCTGCAATTCGACCTGCCGCAGAAGCCGATCGAGATCGTTGCGATCAATGTCGAAGGTCTCGTCGAGTGCGCCGAGTGCCGCGTCAATATCCTCGGACCGGAAGCCGACGCGCAATTGCGCCGGTGGATCGATCGTGCCGTGGCTGCTTGTCGGAACAGGGCCGGGCACATGCGGATAATTGCGCCGTGTGAGTTTATGGAAACCGTAGCCGAGCGCGACCAGCAATATGGAGTTCACCGCCACCGGCACGAACGGGAACAGGAAGCCCGCGCTGATGACGGCTGGTCCGCCGAACACCGCGGTCAAGGCTGCGGCTCCGCCCGGCGGATGCAGGCAGCGCGCGAACGACATGGCGGCAATGGCCAGCGCCACGGCAATGCCGGTGGCAAGAACGGGCTCGTGCACGAAATGCACGACGATCACGCCCACCAGCGCCGATATCGTGTTGCCGCCGATGATCGACCAGGGCTGCGCCAAGGGACTTGCCGGCACCGCGAACAACAGCACGGCGGACGCCCCCATCGGCGCCACGAGCAGTGGTATATGCGGACCGCTGCCAAGCGTCAGGCCGCTGATTGCCCCCGTAAGCGCAATGCCAATCATGGCGCCGATGCAAGCGACAATGCGCTCGCGCAGGGTGGCGCCGGCAAGAATGGGAACAAAAAGGCGGAAGGCCATGACAGGCTGAGACCCTTGCGAAGTCAGGTGGGAATGATCGCACTGCATTGCGCGATATCCCGGAAGTTGAAAGCCAAATCGATCTGGAAAATCCCAACTTCAGAGAACAATATTGCGCGGGGTCAGCTACGCATCGGGATGGCGGATGCGGCCTTCGCCGGC
This sequence comes from Mesorhizobium sp. PAMC28654, assembly GCF_020616515.1. Classification (GTDB taxonomy): domain Bacteria; phylum Pseudomonadota; class Alphaproteobacteria; order Rhizobiales; family Rhizobiaceae; genus Mesorhizobium. Next base: position 1,770,044 of record NZ_CP085135.1, on the reverse strand, counting down.
GTTTCATCAACCTTTCCGGCAGGTTGCGTCGGCTTGCTGAATCTGTTCGGCAAGCCGACGCCTCGGTCTGGCCGCCGCCGCCGCGGCCAGCCCGCGCGCCAGGTCGGCCTTCAGATCCTCGACATCCTCGAGCCCGATTTGCAGGCGGATGAGCGGGCCATCATAGGGGCCCTTGGCAACGACGCGGTCGCCGAGCCAGACGGGCACCGCCAGGCTCTCATAGCCACCCCATGAATAGCCAAGGCCAAAGATCTGCAGTGCGTCGAGAAGAGCGTGTTGCTGGGCCTGTCCGCCGCCGGCAAGCACGATCGAGAAGACACCGCTTGCTCCCGAGAAATCGCGCTTCCAGAGTGCGTGATCCGGATGGCTGGGAAGTGCGGGATGGAGGACGCGTGCCACGCCTGCCTGGCCTTCAAGCCAGTTGGCGACGGCAAGGGCGCTGCGCTGATGGTGCTCCAGTCGCACTCCCATGGTGCGCAGGCCGCGCAGCACCTGGTAGACGTCGTCTGGTCCAGCACAGCAGCCCAGCGTGAAGAACGTCTCGCGCAGCTGCTCCCAGCACGCCTCGTTGGCCGACACGGTGCCGAGCAGAACGTCGGAATGCCCGGCGGGATATTTCGTCGCCGCATGGATCGAGATGTCGACGCCATGATCGAGGGGACGGAAGTACAAAGGTGTCGCCCAGGTGTTGTCCATCATGACGACGGCGCCCGCGGCATGTGCTGCCTTGGCGATGGCCGGGATGTCCTGCATCTCGAATGTGTTGGAGGCAGGGGATTCCGTGAAGACGACCTTGGTGTTGGGCTTGATCAGGGCCGTGATGCCGGCGCCGACATGAGGGTCGTAGTACTCGACCTCGACGCCCATTCTCTTCAACATCGTGTCGGCGAAATTGCGGGTCGGGTGATAGACGGAATCGACGATCAGGATATGGTCGCCTCCCGACACGAACGCCAGCAGCGGAATGGTGACCGCCGCGAGGCCCGACGGAACCATGATTGTGCCCGCCGAGCCTTCCAGCGCGTCGATTGCCTGGGCGAGAGCGTCGGTGGTCGGCGTCGCGCGCGTGCCATAGGTGTATTTCTGGCTTCGCCCCGCCATCGTCGCGGCGTTGGGAAAAAGCACCGTCGAAGCGTGCACCACCGGCGGATTGACGAAGCCGAAATAGTCGTGCGGATTGTTGCCTGAGTGGGCAAGCCGCGTGTTGATGCCCATTTCGCTGCCGTCTTTTGCCATTTGTTCCATGCCCTTTGATGAGAGGCTAGCCATAGTGCGGCGCCATTGGCCGCGCAACAGCCGGGCTCCGCCACGCGAATGACTTCGAATGTGCCAATTGGTCACGACAGGCCGGATCGCTATCGCGGCACTGATGGATGCCGCAGTCCTCTCGGACGATCGGGCTATCAAGACAATGGAGAAGGATATATAATGGTTGTCTAATACGAGGTCATTGCCGGGTCGCCATGATCAACGCAGCCGGCCATTCCGGCCGTAATAGCGGTTCCCCGCAATGCTGGCATCTTGCTTACAGAAAGAGGATGAACACAGCCAAGGGAGGGACGCCATGTCCGACGTTAAATGGATGATAAAGGCTCGCGAGTTCGTCAACTGCAACTGCGCTTATGGCTGCCCATGCCAGTTCAACGCATTGCCGACATACGGCTCATGTCAGGCGGTCGTTGGCATGGAAATCGAGCGGGGTCATCACGGCGATACAAAACTGGACGGCTTGCGGTTTGCCGGCATTTTTCGCTGGCCGGGCGCCATCCATGAAGGCAAGGGCGAAGCCGCGGTGGTTGTCGACCATCGGGCGACCGAGCCGCAGCGCGGAGCGCTGCTTCGCATTCTCACCGGCCAGGACACCGAACCCGGCGCCACAATATTCCAGGTCTTCTCCACCACCTTTGAAAAGGTCCATGATCCGATTTTCGCCGCCATCGATTTCGAGGTCGACGTCAATGCGCGCACCGGCAGGTTGAAGGTGCTCGGCGTGACCGATGGTCATGGCGAGCCGATCACGAATCCGGTCACCGGCGCCGAGCATCGCGTGCGCATCGACATCCCGCACGGCTTCGAATATTCCCTCGCCGAGGCTGGGCGCGGCTGGAGCAAGGCGAGCGGACCGATCCGTTTCGAGTTGGCGGACTCCCACAGTCACTTCGCCGATATCCATCTCTCGCAGAGCGGCGTCGTGCATTGACGCCATGAGCGACACAACCCTCGAGACGTTGCTGCGGCGCGATCGCGCGGTCGTCGCGGCATCGCTCTTTGTCATTGCCGCGGCCGCCTGGGCCTATGTGTTGTGGCTCGCCACCCATATGGCAGTGCCGGGGCCGCGGGACGCAGGCACGGATATGACGGGCATGGACATGTCCGGCATGGATATGGGCGCTGCGATGGCGCCTGCGTTCCAGGCGTGGTCGCCGGCCGATTTCGCCTTCACCTTCGCGATGTGGGCCGTGATGATGGTCGGCATGATGACGCCATCGGTCGCGCCGATGCTGTTGCTTTACGCAGGCGTCGGCCGCAAGGCCCAGGCGAGTGGCCAGCCGATAGCATCCACCATGTGGTTTTTCAGCGGCTATCTGCTCGTCTGGGTCGCCTTCAGCATCGCTGCGACCGGCGCGCAGTGGCTCCTGGCGCGCCTCGCCCTACTGGATCCGGCGATGGCGGCCGACAGCCGGATACTCGGCGGCCTCATCCTGATCGCCGCCGGCCTTTACCAATGGACGCCTATAAAGGGCGCCTGCCTGCGACAATGCCAGGCGCCGATCGCCTTCCTGGCGGGTCGTGGCGGGTTCCGATCGACCCCGCTCGGCGCGCTCCGGCTCGGCATGGATCATGGCGCCTATTGCCTCGGCTGCTGCTGGGCGCTGATGGCCCTTCTGTTTGTCGGCGGCGTCATGAACGTGTTGTGGATCGCCGGCATTGCCTTCCTCGTCCTGCTGGAGAAGGTCGTCCCCGCCGGCCAGCTGATCGCGCGCGTTTCCGGGGCGCTTATGGCGGCAGTCGGCGCATGGTTTCTCGTAGGGGCTCTCTGAAGCGAGACTTTCTCGGCCGCGGGCCCTGCTCGAAGCACGGCGATGATTTATCCACTAAGCGGCAGCCCGGACGGGCCAATCCATCCCTGGGCAGGCCCGTAACGCTGCGGTTCTGGAACCTAGGTTGCGAGAAGTACGCAGCGGATTTGCCTAGCCTGAACTTTGCCGACTTTTTTGGCTCTGGTGACCAATTCTCTGGCGCGTTTGTCTGCAATTCGGGCATTTCAGGCGATTGGTTTTCAAACTCTTTCGGATTCGGTCATTTCCCTTGACCTCACAAGAATAATCGCCTTCGATGCATTTTGTGAGCAAAAGGCGGCGCGTCGGTTACGATGCGGGGTTCCGGAAATGGGCTGGAATGGGAGCTGCGTTCACACGGGAAAAAGAACAGGGTTTGCCTGAAAAAACAGAAAAGGGTCTGTGGATCATGAAACACATTGCAATCGGCATTCTTGGAACCGCCGCGCTTGGATTGATGGCTTCGGCCGCGTCCGCCAGCACGCTCGCCGACGTCAAGGCGAAGGGCTTTATCCAGTGCGGCGTCTCGACCGGTCTTGCCGGTTTTTCCGCGCCTGACGACAAGGGTGACTGGAAGGGGCTCGATGCCGACTTTTGCCGCGCCGTGGCGGCTGCCGTCTTCGGTGACAGCACCAAGGTGAAGTTTACGCCACTCAGCGCCGACGTGCGGTTCACCGCCCTGCAGTCGGGCGAGGTTGACCTGCTGTCGCGCAACACCACCTGGACCATCAATCGTGATACCGCACTCGGCCTGAACTTCGCCGGCGTCACCTATTATGACGGCCAGGGCTTCATGATCAACGCCAAGAAGCTGCCGGGTGTGAACTCGGCGCTGCAGCTTTCCGGAGCCGCCATTTGCGTGCAGACCGGCACCACCACCGAACTGAACCTCGCCGACTATTTCAAGGCGAACAAGATGGAATACAATCCCGTCGTCTTCAAAAGCTTTGAGGAAACCAACGCCGCTTATGATGCCGGCCGTTGCGACGTCTACACCACGGATCAGTCTGGCCTCTACGGTCTCCGCCTGACGCTTGCCTCGCCCGCGGACCACGTCGTGCTGCCGGAGATCATCTCGAAGGAGCCGCTCGGACCAGCCGTGCGCCAGGGCGACGACCAGTGGTATCATATTGTAAAGTGGACCTATTTCGCGCTCCTGGACGCCGAGGAACTCGGCATCACCCAGGCCAATGTCGACGAGATGAAGAACTCGACGAATCCCGAGATCAAGCGCGTGCTTGGCCAGGAGGCGGACACCAAGATCGGAACCGATCTCGGCGTGTCCAATGACTGGGTCGTCAACATCGTCAAGGCGGTGGGCAACTACGGCGAGCTGTTCGAACGCAATGTCGGTTCAGGCAGCCCGCTGAAGATCGCGCGCGGCATCAACGCGCTGTGGACCAAGGGTGGCCTGCAATACGCTCCGCCGATCCGCTGATAGAAAATGTGATCCGGAAGGCAGGCTCCCTGCCTTCCGGTCTCTCTTTTCAGAGGATGGTTGAATGGCATCGCAGGAAATCCTTCGCGAGGACAGCAGTCGCGGCTCATTCATAAACAACCCGAAAGTCCGAAGCTTCGTGGTTCAGCTGGTGCTCGTCGGGGCGCTGGCATTTCTGATCTGGTGGATCGTCGGCAACACTGCCGACAATCTGAAGCGTTCCAACATTGCCTCTGGTTTCGCCTTCCTGGGCGGCCGCGCCGGTTTCGACATCGGTGACAGCGCCATTCCCTACACATCGGACGACACTTATCGCCGCGCCCTTGTCGTCGGCCTGATCAACACGCTCATCGTTGCCGCGGCCGGCATCATAACGGCCTCGATCATTGGGTTTTTGGTTGGCGTTGGCCGGCTCTCCAAAAACTGGCTGATCAGGAAGATCTGTACGGTCTACGTCGAGACCTTCCGCAACATCCCGCCGCTGCTGGTGATTTTCTTCTGGTATTTCGGCGTGCTTTCCGTGCTGCCCTTGCCCAAGGCAAGCATTCATCTGCCATTCGGCTCGTTTCTCAACAGTCGCGGATTTTACTTCCCCAAGTTCGTCTGGGGCGAAGGCTCCTGGCTGATCTTGGTCGCGCTGGTTCTCGGCATCGCCATGGCGTGGTTTGTCGCCCGCAAGGCGCATCAGCGGCAGATGGTGACGGGCCAGCAATTTCCGGTATTCTGGACGTCCGCCGCGCTTGTCCTGGGATTGCCGCTTCTCGCCTTTGCGCTCAGCGGTTTCCCGCTGAGCTTCGACATGCCGAAGCAGTCTACGTTCAATCTGTCCGGCGGCTTTCAGGTCAAGCCCGAATTCCTGTCGCTCTATCTTGCGCTTTCCTTCTATACCGCCGCCTTCATCGCCGAAATCGTGCGGGCCGGCATCCTGGGCGTCAACAAGGGGCAGAGCGAGGCGTCATTCGCACTGGGCATTCGCCCCGGGCAGGCGTTGCGGCTGGTGATCGTGCCCCAGGCGATGCGCATCATTATTCCGCCGCTGACCAGCCAGTATCTCAACCTGACCAAGAACTCGTCGCTTGCGGTCGCCATCGGCTATCCCGATCTGGTTTCGACCGGCGGCACCGTGATGAACCAGACCGGACAGGCGATCGAGGTCATAGCGATCTGGATGGTCATCTATCTGGGCATCAGTCTGCTGACCTCGGCGTTCATGAACTGGTTCAACGCCAAAATGGCGCTGGTGGAGAGGTAAGACCATGCAGGAACATGATGTGTCCTGGGTGCGTACGGAGATGACGCTGGCGCAATCAGCCCCTCCTAGCGAACACGGGCTTGGCGCCTGGGCGCGCAAAAATCTCTTTGCCTCGGTCAACGACACGGTGCTGACCATAGTTGGCCTTTTGCTGGTCGCTTTTGTCCTCCCGCCGCTTCTGAATTGGGCATTCATCCATGCGCAGTGGACGGGTACGGATCGCACCTTCTGCGCCACCTCGGCCCAGGGCGGTATTCAACCTGACGACTGGTCCGGTGCTTGCTGGGCCTTCGTCAATTCCAAGCTCCCGCAATTCCTGTTCGGGCGCTATACGATCGAGGAGCGCTGGCGGCCGATACTGGTCGCGATCCTGTTCGTCGCCCTCCTTGTGCCGATGCTGATGCCGAAAGTCCCGCGCAAGGGGCTCAACGCGGTCGTGCTGTTTTTCGTCTTCCCGATTGTCGCCTTCATCCTGCTCATTGGCGGCATATTCGGCCTGCCGCATGTCGAAACGTCGTTGTGGGGCGGGCTCTTGGTGACGTTGTCGATCTCGTTTGTCGGCATCGCCGTCTCCTTGCCCTTCGGCATCGTGCTGGCGCTGGGGCGTCGCTCGAAGATGCCGGTGGTGAAAACGCTGTGCGTGATCTTTATCGAGACGTTGCGCGGCGTGCCGCTTCACGGTCTTGTTCATGGCGACGATCATGCTGCCATTGTTCTTGCCGCCGGGCGTGACCTTCGACAAATTCCTTCGCGCTCTGGTTGGCGTCGCCTTGTTCTCCTCAGCCTACATGGCCGAGGTGGTACGCGGCGGATTGCAAGCTATCCCCAAGGGCCAGTATGAGGGGGCAGATTCGCTCGGCTTCGGTTATTGGCAGAAGATGGGCCTTATCGTGCTGCCGCAGGCGCTGAAACTGGTCATTCCCGGTATCGTCAACACCTTCATCGGCATGTTCAAGGACACCAGTCTGGTCTATATCATCGGCATGTTCGATCTGCTTGGCGTTGTCCGCCAGAATTTTTCGGATCCCGCGTGGGCCTCGCCGCAGACACCGATTTCGGGTCTGGTTTTTGCCGCCTTCGTGTTCTGGATGTTCTGCTTCGGCATGTCGCGCTATTCGATGTTCATGGAACGCCGGCTGGACACTGGCCACCGCTAACAGTCAAAAAATCAAGAGCCACGACAAAAAAGGGAACCACCGATGGCCATAGAAAATGCAGTCAGCGCGGAAGAGATCAAGGTCAACGCCGCCAAGATGCAGATCTCAACCACCGATGTCGCCATCGACATCATCGCCATGCACAAATGGTATGGCGAATTCCATGTGCTCAAGGACATCAACCTGAAGGTCATGCGCGGCGAGCGCATCGTTATCTGCGGCCCGTCGGGGTCGGGCAAGTCGACGATGATCCGCTGCATCAACCGGCTGGAAGAGCACCAGAAGGGCAAGATCATCGTCGATGGCAAGGAACTGACCAACGATCTCAAGAAGATCGATGAAGTGCGCCGCGAGGTCGGCATGGTGTTCCAGCACTTCAACCTGTTCCCGCACCTGACGATCCTGGAAAACTGCACGCTGGCGCCGATCTGGGTGCGCAAGACGCCGAAGAAGCAGGCCGAGGAAATCGCCATGCACTTCCTCAAGCGCGTCAAGATTCCCGAACAGGCCAACAAATATCCGGGCCAGCTTTCCGGCGGCCAGCAACAGCGCGTGGCGATTGCCCGCTCGCTGTGCATGAACCCGCGCATCATGCTGTTCGATGAACCGACCTCGGCGCTCGACCCGGAAATGATCAAGGAAGTGCTGGAGACGATGGTGGGTCTGGCCGAGGAAGGCATGACCATGCTGTGCGTGACCCACGAAATGGGTTTTGCCCGCAAGGTCGCCAACCGGGTGATCTTCATGGATCAGGGCCAGATCGTCGAGCAGAACACGCCGGCCGAGTTCTTCGACCATCCGCGCCATGAGCGCACGAAGCTGTTCCTGTCGCAGATCCTGCACTAGATCTGTCGATGATTAAAAAGAGCCTGGCTGAAACAGTGCCGGGCTCTTTTGCGTATGGATGAGCAGGGGCGGGCGGTGATGTCGCGCCGGGATGCGTTCGCAGGGCGCCATTCATGAAAAAGCTGGGACGTTTTCTAGGCCTTCTGGTGATCGTTGTGGCGCTTGCCGTGACGCTGGGAACTCTGGTGCCGCGCCCGCTCTGGCAAGCAGCCGGCGACAAACCCGCCGCGCCGCGTCATATCCTGGTTCTGAGGAACCCGATCCACACCGACATCGCCATTCCTGTCGACGACGCCGTTCGCCAGCGGTTCCATTTCCTGGTCGACGGAGGCATTCCCACCGATATCCCGGAAGTCCGCTACATCGTCTTTGGCTGGGGCGGCCGCGCATTCTACATTGCCACCCCGACCTGGTCGGATTTGAAGCCGATGCCGCTGTTGAAGGGCCTGACGCTCGACGCGTCAGTCATGCATGTCGATGTCGCGGGCAATATTGCTGAACCCGATCCGAGCGTAGCGGGGTTCGACATCGGCGAAGGGCAGTTCTCTGCGCTGCTCGATTTCATCGAGGCGAGCTTCCAGAAGAATTCTGGTGGACCAATCCAGGTACCGGGCGTCGCTTACAACAACTATGACGGCTTCTACGAAGCCAACGGAAAATTCACGGCGCTGGTCGGCTGCAACACCTGGACCGCGGCGGCACTGCGAGCCGCCGGTCTGCGCACCGGCTGGTGGAATCCGCTGCCGGTTTCCCTCGGCCTATCGATGCGGCTTTACAATTAACGCTGCACCAGCAGGTCAGCATACGACACTCAACGCCGGATGACTTTCTGCTGTTGCCAGCCGTAAAGCCAATCCAGATCCGCCGCCAGTTTCTCCGGCGAGCGCGTCTTCAGGAACAGATTACGGGCGATCGCCACGGGACCTGTGGCGTGCCAGGCGAGGTGATTGACGGCGCCACGCCGCGCGACCTTGGCGACACGCGGGCGCCGCAAGTTTTCCCAAACGCGAAGGCCTGTTGCTTGATCAGCGGGGAAGGTGGCAACGCACTCGGCGAGCACCGCGGCATCCTCGATCGCCATGGCCGCGCCCTGCGCCGCGAAGGGCGTCATCGCATGCGCGGCATCACCAATCAGAGCAATCCCCTCCGGCGTCGTCCAGGGCTGTTGCTGGTCGACAGTGTGGATCGGCCAGGCCATCCACGCGCCAGCATCCTCGACCAGCCGGATCAACTCCGGCGCCGTGCCGTGCATGGCTTTGGCTAGGATCATTGGATCGGCGGCACCAGACCAGCCTTCAGCGATGCGCTCGCCCTTGGTGAACGCCACCAGATTGAACGCAGCGCCCTTGCTGACGGGGTAGGCGACCATGTGGAAGCCGCGATGCAGGAAGGTGGTCACGGAACTGACAGCGCCGACGGCCGCGAACGCCCTGCCTGCGGCATTGTCGGCGCCAATTGTGGCACGCCACGCCAGCTCGCCCGAGAACCGGCTTGTGCTGGAAGCCCTGTTCGAAACCTGTTCCCGGATCGATGACCAGACACCGTCGGCGCCGACCAACAGGAAGCCCTCTGTGCTGAATGCCCTGGATCCGGTCTCAACCGCCGCTGCAACGCCGTCGCCGGTTTTGGCAGCCTGGGTGACGCGCGCGCCAGTGATGATTTCGATGCCAGCGGTCTCGACAGCGGATGCCATCAGGGCATCCTGCAGATCGGCCCGGTGGGCAACGAGATAGGGCGCCTGCCAGCGCGCTTCGGCGGCCTGCCCAAGCGGTACGCGCGCCAGTTCGCGCAGCGTTGCGGCATCCTTGAGCACGACCGCTTCCGGCCGCACGGCAGCCTGCATTAACCTGTCGAGCACACCGAACTGGCGAAGGATCCGCGTTGCGTTGGGCGAAAGCTGGATGCCCGCGCCGACGGCTTCGAGGCGTTGTGCCTGCTCGATCAGTTTAACCGGATAGCCGCGCTGGGCGAAAGCAATAGCTGCGGTCAGCCCGGCTATGCCTGCCCCGGCGATGACGATCTGCCGGGACTGCGTGTCGGACACAGGATCAGCCGTGCCGAATCAGGCTGCCTGGTCGATGTACAGGCAACCCGCGGGCGATGTTTCCGTCGCCTTCAGCCTTGGCGAATAGCGATAGAGCGTCGAGCAATAGGGGCAGACTTTTTCGTTGTCTTCGCCCATGTCGAGAAACACATGCGGATGGTCGAAAGGCGGATTGGCGCCGGTGCACATGAATTCCTTGACGCCGATGTCGATCGCCGGATGGCCCGCATCGTTCTGGAAATGGGGAATGGAACCGCCTGCCATCATCGTCTCCTTGGCCTTCGATCGTCTGCATCTGGATCATAACCCATCTCTTTGCAAGATCGATGAAATGAAACTGTCGCAAAACCCTGTCAGAGGATAAGTTAAGCCGGTTAACCGGCTGAGCTGGTGGGAAGAGCAGGAACCATGAACGAACTGAAGCCGGTGCAGAGCGAATTCATCAATGCGGAGGTGGCGAGCCCCGAGGGCAATCCGGACCGTTTCGTCAACCGCGAGTTTTCCTGGCTTCAGTTCAACCGGCGCGTTCTCGAGGAATCGCTGAACCTGAATCACCCGCTGCTGGAGCGTGTCCGCTTCCTGTCGATCTCCGCCGCCAATCTCGACGAGTTCTTCATGGTGCGTGTCGCGGGCCTCGCTGGCCAGGTGCGCGAGGGCATCGCGCTGAAGAGCCCGGACGGCCGCACGCCCGAACAACAGCTCGAACAGCTGCTGCGCGAGGTTGAGCGCCTGCAGGAAGACCAGCAAAAGAGCCTTTCAGCGCTTACGGTGCTGCTCAACAAGGAAGGCATAGAAAGCATCACCCGAGATGCGCTGACCAAGGACGAGAAGGTCTGGCTGGAGGACCACTTCCAGAACCAGGTGTTTCCGGTGCTGACCCCGCTGTCGATCGACCCGGCGCATCCGTTCCCGTTCATCCCGAATCTCGGTTTCTCGATGGCGCTGCAATTGCGCCACCGCAAGAATGGCGAGGAGATGAGCGCGCTCTTGCGCCTGCCGGTGGCATTGAAGCGCTTCATCCGCTTGCCCGACCGCAAGCACCATGTCCGCTTCATTCCGCTGGAAGAGGCGGTGGGTCTCTATATCGACAAGCTATTTCCCGGCTACGAGGTCAAGGGCTCAGGCACGTTCCGCATCATCCGCGACAGTGATATCGAGGTCGAGGAGGAGTCCGAGGATCTCGTGCGGCTGTTCGAAACGGCGCTGAAGCGCCGCCGTCGCGGTTCGGTCATCCGCATCGAATTCGACAAGCTGATGCCGGCGGAACTGCGCGACTTCGTCGCCGGCGAGCTTGGCGTGTCGTCAAGCCGCATCAGTGTCTTGACCGGTCCGCTGGCGCTCAGCCAGATTTCCGAAATCGTGTCCGTTCCCCGCGACGACCTGAAATTCACGCCCTACAATCCGCGCTTTCCAGAACGCATCCGCGAACATGGCGGCGACTGTTTTGCCGCCATCCGCGAGAAGGACATCGTCGTCCATCACCCTTATGAATCATTCGACGTGGTGGTGCAGTTCCTGCGCCAGGCCATGGCCGATCCGGAAGTGGTGGCGATCAAGCAAACACTTTACCGCACGTCCAACGACAGCCCGATCGTGCGTGCGCTGGTCGATGCGGCCGAGGCCGGCAAGTCGGTGACGGCATTGGTCGAGCTCAAGGCGCGTTTCGACGAAGAAGCCAACATCCGCTGGGCGCGCGATCTCGAGCGCGCCGGCGTGCAGGTCGTGTTCGGCTTTCTCGAACTGAAGACCCACGCCAAGATGTCGCTGGTGGTGCGGCGCGAGGACGGCCGGCTGCGCAACTATGTGCATCTGGGCACCGGAAACTACCATCCGGTCACCGCGCGCATCTACACCGACCTGTCCTTCTTCACCACCGATCCGACGATCGCGCGTGATGTCGCCCAGCTTTTCAACTTCATCACCGGCTATGCCGAGCCGACCGATGAAATGCGGATCGCGATTTCGCCCTTCACGCTGAGAAGCCGCATCCTCAAGCACATTTCCGATGAGGTGGCGCACGCGCTAGAGGGCCGGCCGGCGCGCATCTGGATGAAGATGAACGCGCTCGTCGACCCGATCATCATCGACGCGCTCTACGACGCCAGCCGTGCCGGCGTCGAGATCGACCTCGTCGTGCGCGGCATCTGCTGCCTGCGGCCGCAGGTTCCGGGCCTCTCCGAGAACATCAGGGTGAAGTCGATTGTCGGCCGTTTCCTCGAACACAGCCGTATCTATTGTTTCGGCAATGGTCATGGCCTGCCGTCCGACGATGCGATCGTCTACATCTCCTCGGCCGACTTGATGCCGCGCAATCTCGACCGCCGTGTCGAAACCATGGTGCCGATCACCAATCCAACAGTGCATGAGCAGATCCTGGGCCAGATCATGCTGGGCAATATCATGGACAATCAGCAGAGTTTCGACGTACTGGCGGATGGGACCTCCCGGCGCGTCGTGCTGGAGGAAGGCGAGGAACCGTTCAACGCGCAGGAATATTTCATGACCAATCCGAGCTTGTCGGGACGGGGTGACGCGCTGAAATCGCATGCGCCAAAGCGCATCGCGCAGTTCAAGCGCCGCAAGAAGAACACAGCAGCGTCCGCCTGATGATCTCAGCATCCCAGGGCCGGCTTCAGGACCGCCGACCGCTATCCATCATCGACATCGGTTCGAACTCGATCCGTCTTGTCGTCTATGAGGGACTGGCGCGCTCACCAACCATGCTGTTCAACGAAAAGATGCTGGCCGGCCTCGGTCGCGGCATCGTTTCGACAGGAAAGCTCGACCCGGAAGCGGTGACGCGTTCCATGGAGGAGTTCCGGCGCTTCCGCGCGCTTTCGGACCAGGCCGGCGCCGAGCATATGTATGTGCTGGCGACAGCCGCTGCTCGCGAGGCGGTCAATGGTCCCGATTTCATCCATCGGGCCGAGGAAGTGCTCAAGACCGAGATTCGTGTGATCAGCGGCCGTCAGGAGGCCTATTATTCGGCGCTGGGCGTCATTTCCGGCTTTCATCCGGCCAATGGTATCGCCGGAGACTTGGGTGGTGGCAGCCTCGAACTGGTTGACGTCAATGGTGAAGCGATCGGTGACGGCATAACTCTGCCGCTGGGTGGCCTGCGCCTGCAGGACATGGCGAAGAACTCGCTGGCCCAGGCCGCCAAGATCGCGCGTGACGAGTTGGCGAAGGCCAAGCTGCTGAAAGGCGGGCAGGGCAGGCCCTTCTACGCCGTCGGCGGCACCTGGCGAAATCTTGCCAGGCTGCACATGGAGATGACCAACTATCCGCTCGGCGTCATGCACCACTACGAGATCGGCGTCGAAAGCGCCGCCAATTTTCTCCGACAGGTAGCCAAGGGCGAGATCGAGAAGGTCAAGGGCATCGAAGGCGTATCCAAGAACCGCCGCTCGCTGCTGCCCTACGGCGCCATCGTGCTGCAGGAAATCATGGCGGCGATGCAGCCGTCGAAGATCATTGTCTCGGCGCTGGGCGTCCGTGAGGGTTTTCTCTATTCGCTCCTCGACGAGGCCGAGCAAAAGGCCGATCCGCTTATCTCGGCCTCGGAAGAACTCGCACGACTGCGTTCGCGCTCGGTCACCCATGCGCATGAGCTTGTCGAATGGACGGGCAGGACTTTTGCCGCCTTTGGCATCGACGAGACCGAGGATGAGGCCCGCTATCGTCAGGCGGCAGCTTTGCTCGCCGACATTGGCTGGCGCGCGCATCCCGAGTATCGCGGCAGACAGTCGCTCAACATCATCGCCCACGCGTCTTTCTACGGTGTCGACCATCCCGGCCGCGCTTTCCTGGCGCTGACCAATGCCTATCGCCATGACGGCATCTTCAACGAGGCGATCGCTCCGGAAATCAAGGCGCTGGCGACACCGCGCTATCTCGAACGTGCGCGCATCCTGGCGGCGATGATGCGCGTCGTATACCTGCTGACGGCATCGATGCCGGGCATCATGCCCCGGCTGAAATGGGAAAACCGTGGCAACGGCGTGCTCGCGCTGGTATTGCCCGCGTCGCTGGCCGATCTCTACGGCGAGCGGCCCGCGGGCCGCCTGGCGCAACTGGCACGGATCACCAATCGCCGGCTTGTGCTAGCCGTTGAGGGCGGCCCGAGCGTTTCGGTCAAGTAACAGCCACCGCCGAGGTGCCGGGCTCAGGTCGAACCGCGGCCGTCGATCGAAAAGGCTCCAGCCCCTGCCATCGCCAGTGCCAGAAAGCCGCCGGCGGTGGCGATGTCTTTCATCAGCATCTGCGAATGCAGGAAAGTTAGCATCGGGTCGTCGCCGCCTTGGCCATAATGGCCGATGAAGCCAGCCACGATGCAGAACGCGGCGAGCAGCAATGCCGCGATCGACGTCTTGAGGCCGACGAGAATGAGCAGCCCGGCGATCAACTCGAACAGCCCCGTTCCCCAGGCAGCGAGCATCGGCAGCGGCAGGCCGAGGCCCGCGAAATAGCTTGTCGTGCCGGGAATGTCGGATAGCGCGTGGAAGCCGGAAGGAATGAACAGGGCGGCGAATAGCAATCGGGAAAGCAAAAGCACCACGTTGCGGGGCATGGTCACCTCCATTGTCGCGCGGGCCGGCTGGCCCCTGCTGCCCATTCCAATGTTGCGATCTTGGCAGGAAACGGTGGGCCGGGACACATGCATGGACAACGAAAAAGGGGCGCGGAAAATTCCGCGCCCCTTTTGAATGAAGGATTTGCTTCAGCCGCGCTTGGCGTCGATCGAATAGGCGCCGGCACCCGACGAAGCCAGCAGCAGGAAACCGCCGGCAATGCCGAGGTTCTTGAGGAACTGGATCATCTGCATCTGGTCGGCCCAGCCGGTGTGCGCGACCAGCCCTGTGGCGACGGTGAAGACCGCGAGCACCCATGCGGCGGACCTGGTCTGGAAACCGGCGAGGACGGCGAGGCCACCGAGCAGTTCGATCAGGCCGACGACAACCGCCGTTACGGTCGGGATGGGCAGGCCGAGGCCACCGAAATAGGCCGCGGTGCCGGAAATGGCGGTGAGCTTGCCGAAGCCGGAAAGCAGGAAGATCACGGAAAGCAGGATGCGGCCCAGCAGGATCGTGACAGAGCTGTTGGATGCGGTGCCGGCGCCGGCGATGGAAGTGTTGATGGACATGATGGTGCTCCGAATGGGTTTGATGACCAATCAGATAAACGATGTCGACTGTTCACCAAAGCCGCAGATACGGCGACACATTGTTCACAGGCGGTCCATTCCCGTGATCGCCGAACGAGCGCCAAATTCTTGTTGCTTCGCATGGCGAGGCGAGGAAATTCTACCACCAAAAAATGACATGGGGCGTTCGATGCAATATCGCCGACCCCCCATGTATTTCTACGAACGCAAATCCAGCCGGAAAACCGTCGCCGGCTTTCTCGGGATTGCGCTACCCCGGATGCGTCATGTCTTCCGGCCGCACCAACCGGTTGTAATCAGCCTCACTGACCAGCCCGGTGGCCAGAGCCTCCTCGCGCAGGGTGGTGCCGTTCTTGTGCGCGGTCTTGGCGATCTTGGCCGCGTTGTCGTAGCCGATGGTCGGCGCCAGCGCCGTCACCAGCATCAGCGAGCGGTCGAGCGCTGCCTTGATGTTGTCTTCCCGCGCCTCGATGCCGACGACGCAATTGTCGGTGAAGGAGACCGAAGCATCGGAGAGCAACTGCACCGACTGGAGGAAATTGTAGGCCATCAGCGGGTTGTAGACATTGAGTTCGAAATGGCCCTGGCTGCCGGCGAAGGTGACGGCGGCATTGTTCCCGAACACCTGCACACAGACTTGGGTCATCGCCTCGCACTGCGTCGGGTTGACCTTGCCGGGCATGATCGACGAACCCGGTTCGTTTTCCGGCAGTGACAGTTCGCCGAGGCCTGAACGCGGGCCGGAGCCGAGGAAACGGATGTCGTTGGCGACCTTGAACAGGGCCCCGGCGCAGGCATTGATGGCGCCGTGCGAGAACACCATGGCATCGTGCGCGGCGAGCGCCTCGAACTTGTTCGGCGCGGTGACGAAGGCGATGCCGGTGATGGCGGCAATGCGATCGGCCACCCGCTCTGCGAAGCCGACCGGCGCATTGAGGCCGGTGCCGACGGCGGTGCCGCCCTGCGCCAGTTCCTGCAGGCCCGGCAGCGTCAGTTCGATGCGCTTGATCGACGAGGCGACCTGCGCCGCATAGCCGGAGAATTCCTGGCCCAGCGTCAACGGGGTCGCATCCTGCGTGTGCGTGCGGCCGATCTTGATGATGTGGTTGAACTCTCTGCTCTTGGCAGCGAGCGCCTTGTGCAGGTGTTTCAGCGCCGGCAACAGGTCATGCACGATGCGCTCGGCGCAGGCGATGTGCATGGCCGTCGGATAGGTGTCGTTCGACGACTGGCTCATGTTGACGTGGTCGTTGGGATGCACGGGTTTCTTCGAGCCCATGACGCCGCCCAGCATCTCGATCGCCCGGTTCGAGATCACCTCGTTGGCGTTCATGTTGGACTGCGTGCCCGAGCCGGTCTGCCAGACGACCAGCGGGAAATGATCGTTGAGCTTGCCGTCGATGACCTCTTGTGCCGCCTCGATGATCGTCTTGCCGATCGCCGGGTCGAGCCGCTTCAGCTCCATATTGGCTTCGGTGGCGGCGCGCTTGACGATGCCCAGCGCGCGCACGATCGAGTTCGGCTGTTTTTCCCAGCCAATCTTGAAATTGCCCAGCGAACGCTGTGCCTGCGCGCCCCAGTAGCGGTCGGCGGCGACCTCGATGGGGCCGAACGTGTCGGTTTCGATTCTGGTCTTCTCAGCGCTCACGAGGGTCTCTCCTTGTCGAAGTCGGCAAGGGCGTATCGCGTTGCACAAATGGCTTCAAGCAGAGAATGCATGTGGGAACGATGCAAATCGGTTGAAGGGGTGGCCCCTGCTTCTCACCCGGCCGTGTAGCCGCCATCCACAGCAAAAATGCCGCCACTGGTCCATGCGGCTTCCTCACTCGCCAGATAGACGGCGATGCCGCCAAGGTCGTCGGTGCGGCCGATCCGGCCCAGCGGATAGCTGCGCCCGACATACGCAGCCAGCTCTTGCTGTGCTGTCTCGGGCAGGTTTTCGATCGTCTTGCGCCGCATCGCGGTGTCGATCGTCCCTGGCGCGATGGCATTCACGCGGATGCCGCGCGGGCCGAGTTCGAAAGCCAACGACTTGGTCAGAGAATTCAGCGCACCCTTCGATAGTGAATAGAGGCTCGACGGTCGCTTGGGGATCATCTTGTTGGCGAAATAGGACGAGATGTTGATGACGGAAGCGTTCGAGGCCAGATGCGGCAACAGGCGCTGGGTGAGGAAGAACACCGCCGTGACGTTCAGCGCGAAGGACTGCGCGAACTGGGCCTCGGTGACGGTGTCGAACGGCACAAGGAAGGCCACGCCGGCATTGTTGACGAGGATATCGAGTGGCTGGCCGGATTTTCCACTTGCCCGACCACGACGTCGATGCCTTCGGATGTGGCAAGGTCCGCCGATAGCGTCTCGATATTGGCGCCGCCTTTGTTCGCTACTGTCAGCCCTTCGCGGGCGCCCCCGAGCTTTTTGGCGTCGCGGCCGACAATCAATATATCGGCGCCCTCGCGCAGAAAAACCCCGGCGATCGCCAGTCCGATTCCATCTGAACCGCCGGTGATCAACGCCCGCTTGCCGCGAAGCCTCATCGTTCATACCTCACATCTGTTCATGCGCTTGGCATCAAACAGAGGGAAGGCACCGCATGTCGGCGACGGGGTCAAGCCGCCCGGCTATCCGAGGGTATGAAACTCGGCAGACGTTCGGCGGACATGGGCACGTCTGCTGGAAAGACATGCTACCACTGGCGAAAATTTGAGGCCGACCTCCGGAAGAAAGAGCGTGTGCAATAATAATCCAGCCGACGTGCTCAGCTATCATGGGCATGTGAGGCCGCAAACCTCACGCATGGACCCGATCCCCGACCGCCTCGCTGAAATCTTCAGCCGAACAACGCATGTAGCATCAGCCCGGGATCGCCGGTCAGGCCAAGTGCATGCAGGATTTCCGCAATGGCGAAGACGATGACGAAGGCCTTGCCGGCAATCACGGCGGCGAAGCCGAGCGGGTTGGTGTTGACATCGAAACGGTAGGGACCATTACCGGCCATGCCCGACGACAATGAATTCCGGATGGCCCATGCTGCAATAATGCCGAGCAAGGTAAAGACCAGTGCGATGAACCAGGGAGGCATCAGCTTTGTCCGATTGTGTCCGCACTCTAGTCGTGGCTGATTAAGCAAGTGCTCTCTGACCCGAGTTGCGATTGCGAGGTTGGCGACAGGCGCAGGGTTTCAGAAGGCCTGGCAAGGTCTGCTTCCACCGCTTGCTGGAACTGGTGCCATTTGGACGAAGTGGAGAGAGATCCTTCATGAAGGGCATGGGCGTCAGCGCTGTTGAAGCTTGTGAAGGTTATGAAGACGTTTTCATCGGCCCGCACGGGCAAGCGAGGAAAACTGTTTTCGGCATGTTCAGTCACGAAGGCGCCGAGCACGCGCGCGCCGAGCGCCCCTAACAACTGAGCGGCGACGATTTCGAAGTGCCTGGCGAATTCGGCCTCGGTACCGGACCGCAAGTGATGAATCCGAATGGCAACCAGGTCGGTCAAACGGTTGCCTCCATTTGATTTTTCCGGATGCGGTGTGCCATTTCGCTGCAGTCCGGAAAGGTCGAATGCAGCCCCCGGCCATGCCGGCTTGAGCAGAAGCACATTGTCGGAATCGATCATCGTGGCATTGGCGGCATCGCGGTGCGCGGCCCAGACCGGCCCATCATAGAAACAGGTCAGAGCATTTTTCCTCGCCTCCATGCTGTCGAAGCCGCGCAGCCATACGAACATGTCAGGGCGATCGAGATCACGGAACTGGCCGATAATGGTCATGCCTGCCTTTTCCTGGCCATCGATCAGCTTGCTGTCGAAGAGGTCAATCAGAGTTTCACGCTGGCCGAGCTTCAGTGTGTATTGCCTGAGTTCGACGACCGGCGAGGCGGACAGGCTGGCTTTCGGCGGAACGTTCATTGAGTGGTCTCCAAAACAGGTTGGTCGTCCTGTTTGTAAAGCAGACCGGTTGTCCTGTTTTGTCAATCTGCTATCTTGCGACGATGTCAGGAGAGATTGTCGCCCAGCCGAAATGGCAGCCGAGAAAGCGCATCAACGACCCCCACGGCATGCGCAAAAAGGTGCTCGATGTCGCCGAGGGGGCGTTCCAGGCGCGGGGCTACCACGCCTCCAGCCTTGGCGACCTGATGACGGCCGCGGGCGTGACCGGCGGTGCATTGCATCATCATTTCCCGACCAAGAAGGCGCTGGCGATGGCGGTGATCGAAGAACGTGTGGCCGCGGCGGTGGAACAGACCTGGATCGCGCCGGTGCTGGCGGCGGCCTCGGCGCGCGAAGGCGTGCGGATGGTGTTTGAGGCGGTGGCGGCGGAACTGGAACGGCAGGGTTTTGTGCGTGGCTGCCCACTCAACAATCTGGCGCACGAATTATCGCTTGCCGATCCGGATTTCCGTACGGCTTTGGCTGGCATCTTCTCGGCATGGCGCCAGGCGATCGCCGACAAGATCACGGCCGACCAGCAGGCGGGCAGGGAGCAAGGCACCGATCCCCAGCGCTTTGCGGTGTTCACCGTGGCTACCTATTCCGGGGCCATGTCCATGGCCAAGACGGCGCAAGATGCCGGCGTGCTGCGCGACTGCCTTGCGGCACTGAGGACGATGTGAACAGCGAGCCTATTCGGACAGCCGCTTGATGGTCTCGTAGCCCACCACGCTTTCCGCCTTGGTGCCCTCGTCGTAACGCTTGCCCAGCACCGCCTGCAGGTCGGGCGCGTAGAGCGCCGTATATTGATCGAGCGTTTCGCCGGCCTCGTTCGTGATCGTTTCCTTGACGGTCAGGACATTGTACTTGCAGTCACCCAGGCTGAACGTTTCCTTGCCCTTGACGACGATCTCCACCGTTTCGGTGCCCTTGGGCTGCTTGTTCGGCGCCAGGCGGACAAAGAGCGTCTTGCTTTTCGCTCCAGCCTTCAGCGGAAACAGCTTGCGCACATCGGACAGCGGGATCATCGCCATTTGGCCGGTGCTACTGTCTCGAAACACCTCGATCAGCCCGCCAAACAGGAATTGCGTCTGCGGCGACTGGGATTCGTATTTGTTGGCGACAGAAATCATTCCGCCGGCCACCGGTCGGAATTCGCTGTGAATGCCAGGCCGCTCAAGGACGAAACCCTCCTTGGCGGATTTGGCGTCGACGCATTGAGCGGCGTGCGCGCCACCAGCCGACAGCAGAACCGTCAGTATTCCATGTATAGCCGCAGTCTTCATGGATTCCCCACCACATCACAGAATGAATGTTCGTGTTCCTAGGGATGGCAGACCTGCGACATGTTGTCGATGGCTTGGGAGCCGGCCCCGCTGGTGCTGTCTCGCGCAGTGTGGGAACTGGACGGCCGGGTGCCTCTCGTGCTGAATTTCGGAGATGAATCGCTTGTCGTCAAAATTGTTTTCCAGACGTGGTTTCCTGCAGCAGGCCGCAGGGCTTGCGGCCACGGGTCTTGTCGCGCGACCCGCCTTTGCACAGGCCGGCGCGAAGATTCCCAATGTCGACGCCACCTTCCTGTTTGTATGCGACGTTCATGCCTGTCGCATGGCGGGTGGCCTTAGCCCGAATTGCCTGCAGGAAGGCAAGACCGACGCCGCCTTGCTGCGCAACATCGCCGCGCTGAACAACATTGGCGAGAAGGAATGGCCTGCCGAGATCAATGGCGTGGCGACGGAGCTGCGCTCGGCGGGCAGTCGCATCGGCACCCCGCGCGGTCTTATCGTCGGCGGTGACATGACCGACGACGGCGGCGGCCAGATCACGCAGCCCAGCGAGGGCACGCAGCTTCTTCAGTTCAGCCAGCGTTACCAGGAGGGCGTTGGTCCCGACCGCGTGCATCTGCCTGTCTATGTCGGGCTCGGCAATCATGACCTCGATCAGAATGGCCCGCCGCCGCATGTGGATTGGTACCGGCGTGAAATGCGCGACTATGTCGAGGTCAATCACCGGGCGGGCGTGTTCTTCAAGCCGCCGGTGCCCGCCACCAGCTATGATGTCGACACCGACTGCTATTCCTGGGATTGGGGCGGCCTGCATCTCGTTCAGACGCATCGTTTTGCCGGGGATACCGGTCACGGCGCCACCAGTGCTCTGCCCTGGCTCAAGCAGGATCTGGCGACCTACGCCGCGGACGGCCGACCGGTCGTGCTCTTTCAGCATTACGGATGGGACACTTTTTCGACGGAGCGGTGGGATCCGGCCAAAAGCACCTTTGACGATGACGGCGCAGGCTCACCGCATTGGTGGGGCGAAGCCGACAGACAGGCGCTGCTGGTGGCGCTGAAGGGCTACAACGTGGTCGGCATCTTCCATGGCCATCAGCACGAGACGCCGATGGTCTACAGCCGCGACGGGCTTGACCTGTTCAAACCGAAGGCTGCCTATCTGGGGGGCTTCGCGCTGGCGCGGATCACCGGCGACGGCATGGACCTGGTTCTCGGTGAAGCGAGCGACGATCATGGCGAAGTGAATTTCACCAACGCCTTCCGCAAGAGCTGGCGCACGTGAAGAAGGCGGCATCGTGTGCCGCCTTCTTTTGACCCGTCAGATGTTGTCGCAGGATCAGAACGCCTTCCTGACCTTGTCTTTCACATCGCCATAGGCTTTCTGCACCTTGCCAGCGACCTTGTCGGCCATGCCTTCAACTTGTGTGCGCTTGTTGCCGGTGGCCTTGCCCGCGGCCTGTTTGACAGATCCCTTGATCTGCTTGGCCATGCCCGCAACCTGATCCTTGTTCACCAATTCCGCATCTCCTGGAGTTTTCATCCGCGAGAACAAACGGGCATTCGCGACTTAGGTTCCACGGTCGGCACGCCAGTTGCCGGCACTACAGTATGGCTTTCGGCCCTCAGTTGGGCAGGATAGGCTACGAGCGAGACCTTGAGTATCGGCATAAGGAGAGACAGTGGCTGAGTTCACGCTTTACATCGGCAACAAGTGTTTTTCGTCATGGTCGCTCAGGCCATGGGTGGCGATGAAGCAACTGGGCATCCCGTTCGAGGAAGGCTTCGTACGCCTTCGCACGCCAGAGACCGCCGCCAACCTGGCCGCGGTGTCACCGACCGGCCAGGTGCCCGTCTTGAATCATAACGGCAGGATCATCTGGGAAACCCTTGCCATCCTTGAATATCTCGCCGACCTTTTTCCCGACAAAAAACTTTGGCCGGCGGATATCGGCGCCCGGGCGCTGGCGCGCTCGGCCGCAACGGAAATGCATTCGGGCTTTCGCGAACTCCGCTATGGCTGGCCGATGAATTTGCGGCGACCAAGGAGCCACAAGCCGCTCGATACGGAAGGCGAGGCGCAACGCGTCCGTATCGAGGCATTGTGGCGCGAGTGTCGCGAAAAGCACGGCAAGAGCGGCCTCTTCCTGTTTGGTCATTTCACCGCCGCTGACGCAATGTACGCGCCAGTCGTCACGCGTTTCGACACCTATGGCGGCACGTTGGCGCCGGATACCCGCGCCTACGTCGATGCCATGCTGGCCACGCCGGCGATGCAACATTGGTATGAGCAAGCCGCCCGTGAGACGTGGCCAGAACCCGGCCCGGACGAATAATGCCTTGCGAGGCGGGCTTCCACTTCGCCTCGCGCGGCCTATCTAATCGGAACGTCGCACGGCTCGATCTGGAGATTTCGCAATGGCATCTGGTTCTTCCGCGCTTGCGGGCAAGGTCGCGCTCATCACCGGCGCCTCGTCGGGCATAGGCGAGGCTACCGCCTTGGCTCTGGCGGCCGGCGGCGCCAGGGTGGCGATCGCTGCCCGCCGCGCCGATCGTCTCGAGGCGCTGGCTGGGCGCATCGAAAAGGCCGGCGGTGCTGCGCTTCGCATCGAGGCCGACGTGACCAGAGCCGACGACATCAGTCGTATGGTTGGCCAGGTGATCGGTGAATGGGGCCAGCTGGACATTCTCGTCAACAATGCCGGCATCATGCTTCTGTCGCCGGCGGCGGACGCTGTTCTCGATGACTGGCGACGCATGATCGAGCTCAATCTGCTTGCGCTGATGGGTGTCACAAAGGCCGCATTGCCGTATCTGAAGGCGGCCAAGGGGCATGTCGTCAATGTCTCGTCGATCGCTGGTCGCGTCGCCAACCCCGGCGCCAGCGGCTATGCGGCAACCAAGTTCGGCGTCGTCGGGTTTTCGGAATCGCTCAGGCGCGAGGTCTATGTCGACAAGGTCCGCGTTACAGTGATCGAGCCCGGGCTGGTACGCACGGAACTCGGCGACCACATCACCAACGCCGCATCGAAGGCTGGATTGGACCAGCGGCTTGCCACCATGGAGGCACTGACCGCGGAGGACGTTGCCGCAGCCATCCTCTACGCCGTGAGCCAGCCCGCCCGCGTCAACGTCAACGAGATCGTCATCAGGCCGACGGATCAGGAGCGCTGAACGAGAGACGCGGACGAAAACGGTTGTTGCCCCGCAGTCGCATCGCGAACGAACGACAACAACCGGACACACCCATAAGTGGAACGAAACGTTAAAGGCCGGTGTGCTTCTCTATCCCCGCGTCAGGGGTGGCAGAGCGTCATGCGGTCTTGCAAGGAGAAGTCGCCGGTTCAAGGCGTTGGGCTTTCCGAGCTGGTCAGCGCGCTCAGCTATGCGCTCGACATCAGCGAAGGCCATCCAACCGGACATTGTGTCCGTTCGTGCTGGATCGGCTTTCACATCGGCCGTGAGGCGGGGCTCTCGCCCGAGGAACTTTCACACCTCTACTATACGCTTCTGCTGAAGGATGTCGGCTGCAGCAGCAACGCGGCACGCATCTGCCGGCTTTATCTGGCCGACGATATTGCCCTCAAGCACGACTTCCACCTTGTCAATGACAGCCTGCCGCAGATCCTGCGCTTCGTTCTGTCGCGGACGGGCATGAAGGCGAAACTGGCCGAGCGCTTCAGGGCGCTGCTGAACATCGCCATGAATGGCGGCACGATCGTCAACGAGCTTTTCCAGACGCGTTGCCAGACCGGCGCCGAAATCGTCCGGCAGATGCGGTTTCCCGGACCAGTGGCTCGAGGTGTCATGGATCTGGACGAGCACTGGAACGGTGGCGGCCATCCGGCCGGATTGAAGGGGGAGGCGATTTCGCTTCAGGCACGGATCGCACTGATCGCCCAGATCGCCGACGTTTTCTATGCCAGCGCCGGTCCGCATGGCGCGCTGGCCGAGTTGCAGGCACGTTCCGGCACGTGGTTCGAGCCCCGACTTGTCGCCGCCTGCGAACGTGCGGCCGCCGCCCCAAATTTCTGGACCATGCTCGACTCGCCTGAACTTTCGCTGGCCGTGATCGACCTCTCGCCATCCGACGAGCACCTGCCGATCGACGACGACTATCTGGACGACGTCGCCGCCGCCTTCGCCAAGGTTGTCGATGCCAAGTCGCCTTTCACCAATGGCCACAGCGAGCGCGTGGCGTTGTTCACCGACATGATTGCCGAGGAGATCGGGCTCGACGAACAGCGCCGCCGTCGCCTGAAACGTGCCGCGCTGCTGCACGACATCGGCAAGCTCGGCGTTTCCAATCAGATCCTCGACAAGCCCGACCGTCTGGATGAAGCCGAGTGGGCGGCGGTGCGCCACCATCCCGCGCTTGGCGAGATTATCTTGTCGCGCATTGGCGCATTCCAGGAACTCTCCCGAATCGCGGGCTCGCATCATGAGCGGCTGGACGGGAAGGGGTATCCACGAGGGCTGAAAGGCGATGCGATCGACCTTGATACGCGTATCGTCACCACTGCTGACATCTTCGACGCGCTGACGGCGGAGCGACCCTATCGCGCGGCAATGCCGGTGTCCAAGGCCCTTGAGATCATGGCCGGCGATGTCGGCTCCGCGCTCGATCCATCCTGCTTCGAGGCGCTGCGGCGTGCGCTTCTCCATCTGGAAAAGATAGCGGCCTAGGCCCGTTCCACGAGCGACATGCCGTGCCTGGCAGAACAAGAATTGACATCATGCCAAAAGCGGCCTATAAATAAATCGTCGATATTTGTTTGACTGACTTTTGTTATCCGCGCATCCAGGCGCGCCTTTGACGAACTTCCCCCATCAAAAATCGAGACGAACGTTGTTGCGCAGTCGCGCGACGGCGAACGAATATTTGCCATGGAAAGGGTTCGTTTATGAGCACCGGCACAGTTAAATGGTTCAACGCCACCAAGGGTTTTGGTTTTATTCAGCCTGACGACGGCTCGGCCGACGTTTTGTCCACATCTCGGCCGTAGAGCGCGCCGGAATGCGCGACATCGTCGAGGGTCAGAAGCTCGGCTACGAGATGGTCCGCGACAACAAGTCGGGCAAGATGTCCGCCGATCAGTTGAAGGCGGCCTGAAAAACGGAATTCAGCCTTCCGGTGACCACGGATGTACTGGCACCGGTAATGGCGGATTTCGGGCCGCGCCTCTAAAGACGCGGCACTTCGGCGGAAGGTCAGGCAATGCCTGGCCTTTTCCATTTTTGCACTCCGATTGCCGAAAGAGCGCCGCGCGTCCGCGCCGACATGCTAAGGACATTCCAGAAATCTGAAAATTGGCCAGAAAATCTGAAAATTGGCCAGGAATCTGAATTGGCCAGCAATTAGAACCGGGATGCCGTATTGCTTTGTGCATGGTCCTGGCCGAAATACCGGCCTTGCCATTTTTCGGCGTCAGGCTCCGAACGGGAGAAAGATTTTGACCGCACCTTTGAAGGTATCCGGCGATCGCGCCGAATCGCTCTTCAGCAAGACCCAGACTCAGTCCATGTCTCTCGGCCGCATCATTTCCGAACGGGATGCCGTCAGTGAGGCTCGGGAGGCGAAGACCGCAAGGCTGCGCGAATTGCGTCTTGAAAAGGAAGCCGAAGAGATGGCAGCGGCCGTCGCGCTCGCGGCTTCGCCGAAACGAGTGGGTAAACGCTGATGGCCACCAAGCGCGTGCCCCAAAAGGCGATCGCCGCCGACTCGACCATCGCCGACGTTATCGACGGTCTCGACAAGCCGATCGAATATGTCCGGCGGGTGCTCGAAAAACTTGAGCGCTGCAAGCGGGCACATGGTGACGCCCAGGTACGGATGGGCGTGCGCGGTCGCGCCGAATGCCCGAATTATCTGATCGAATATGTTCGCGAGGATGCCAAGACCCACGAGCGCACTACCCACCAGGACGCCGCCTATAGTGGCAGCACGCATCGCGAATTGGCTCCCCATCACATCGAGGCGGTCAAGAACTGGTCGCCCGAGGAAATGAATATCACCGCGGTGTCGGCGCTGATCGGCCGCCTTCGCAATCCACGCGCACCATCATCGCGTTTCGCTGACGAGGATTGACATGGCCATCAAGTTTTCCGCCAAAGATCAGCCGGCAGCCTCGGCTGCGGCCACGAAGCCTGCCAAGGCAGCCGCTGACGTGAAGAAGCCGGCTGTGACGCCGAAGCCGGCGGATGGCTCCACGGAAGGCGCGACCGACCTGTTCCTTTCGTCGGCTGAGTCTCCGAAGAGCAAGACAAGGAAGAAGAGATAACCTCCTTGCCGCATGGCGATCCCACCGCGCCATCGTCGCGGTTGCCGGTCGTGGCCGTCTTTGACTGCCAGACCTGTGGCGCATGCTGTTCCTATTCATCGGAATGGCCGCGCTTCTCCACCGAGGATGATGCGCAGCTTGATCTGATCCCCGCGAAATATGTGGCGGCCAATGAATCCGGGATGCGTTGTGACGGCGTGCGCTGTTCCGCACTGACGGGCGAGGTTGGCAAAGTGACAGCTTGCGGCATCTACGAAGTCCGTCCCGATGTCTGCCGCGCCTGCATGCCCGGCGACGACGATTGCCTGATGGCACGTCACGCCCACCGGCTGCCAACTCTGTGATACTGCTTCGTTGACGGTTTGTGCCGCTTGTGCGCGCCTCCTTCGCTAGCTACGCTCCGTGCGGGCAGGGCCAAAGCTTCGGAGGACCGTCGTGAGCATTGAATTTCTGTTGACGTCGCTGATCGTCGTGGCTTCGCCCGGCACCGGCGTCCTCTACACGCTGAGCGCCGGCCTTTCGCGCGGCGCCCGCGCCAGCATCATCGCCGCCTTCGGCTGTACGCTCGGCATCATCCCGCATATGGCAGCCGCTATCACCGGTCTTGCGGCATTGCTGCACACCAGCGCGGTGGCCTTCGAGACGCTGAAATATCTGGGTGTTGCCTATCTGCTCTACATGGCCTGGAACACGCTGAAAGAGAAGGGCGGCCTGAGCGTCGACCAGGACGTCGCTCCGCGCTCGGCCGGCAAGGTGATCACCTCCGGCATCCTGATCAACATTCTCAATCCGAAGCTGTCGATCTTCTTCTTCGCCTTCCTGCCGCAATTCGTCAGCACCACGGAGCCGCACGCGCTGTCGAAGATGCTGGAGCTCAGCAGCGTTTTCATGCTTTTGACCTTCGTCGTTTTCGTCGGCTACGGCATCTTCGCTGCTTCAATCCGCAGCCATGTCGTGTCGAGGCCGATGGTGATGACCTGGATGCGTCGCACCTTCGCCGGCGCCTTCGTCATGCTTGGCGCCAAGCTGGCGCTGACGGATCGGTGAGATCGTCGGAAGTTATCCTTTCACGTATCCCATCGCCTCGACGATGAGCCCGTGCTCGACGCGCATGAGATTGACGCCGCGCACGGAATTGCCGTCGGCCATGAAGTAGCGCCAGCGGACCGTCGCCCGTTCACCGGCGATAAATGTCTCTTCAAGGTCGAAGCGCGTGTCGGGCTGGGTGGCGATCGCCGACCAAAGCCCAACGTAGGCCTGTCGGCCGACATGGCGGGCGCCGTCTGGCGCTGGCGTCGTGTTTTCAATCACACAGTCCTCGGCGATCAGGCCGGGCAGCGCTGACGGATCGTGCAACTGGAATACGTCATTGAACCGACGCATGATCTCGGCCGTCTGGCTGGATTGGTCGCCTGCAAGAATGTTCATGATGCTATCTCCTCATTTCACTGTTCGGTGGGGACGGCGCCGTCGATGATCACCTTGCCGAACAGATCGCTCTGTTCGAAATAGCGATAGGCTTCGCGGGCCTCGGTGAAAGGGAAGACTTTGTCGACGACGGGCGACAGCCGATGCGTGCCGACGGCGCGCAGCATGGCTTCGAGATTGGTCCTGTTACCGACGAAGAGGCGGCTAATGGTGGCGAGGCTGCGCTGATAGAGCGCTGCCGGCAGTTGGATCGATCCGCCTTTCGAGTCTTGCAGAGTGAGCAGCACGATGTGGCCGTAAAGCGTGCTTGCAGTCAGTGACTGTTCGAAACTTGCGGGCCCGCCGGTCTCGACGACCAGATCGATGCCGCCTGTCAATTCGCGCACCAGGGCGCCCCACTTGGGCGTCTCCGAGCTGATGACGACATGGTCGGCGCCAAGCGCCCGCAATCTCTCTTCCTTTTCGGCGCGCGAGGTGACAGCGACAACCCGGCAGCCCAGCATCTTGGCGAACTGGAGCGCAAAGAGCGACACGCCGCCGGTGCCGATTACCAGCACCCATTGTCCGGGTCTCAGTGGCTTGGCGCCCGTGAGGGCGTTCCAGGCGGTCACCCCGGCACAGCTGAGCGTCGCGGCTTCATGCCAGCTGAGGTGATCGGGCAGTTTTGCCGCCCATTGCTCGTCGAGAACCGCGTATTCGCTCAGCATGCCATCCAGCGTGCAGCCCAGCTGATCGATGAGTTGGGCGTTGATCTGGCCTTCGATCCAGCGTGCGAAATAGCTGCCTGTCACGCGGTCGCCGATGGCAAAGCGGGCGACGGCATCGCCGATGGCGACAATTTCGCCGGAGCCGTCGCTCAACGGAACCACGCCTTTGCGCGGCGTGAGCGGATAGGTGCCATTGACGATCATCGTATCCCGACGGTTGAGGGAGGTGGCGCGGATGCGTACGACGATCTCGTCTGGTTTCGGGGCAGGCTGCTCTTCTTCGCGCATCACCAGGTGTTCAATCCCGCCCGATCCTTCAAGGCGATATCTCAGCATGTTGGTATCTCCAATATGTAGACCGATCTGCATATTATGTAGACCGATTGTCATATTCGGTGCAATGCCTATAATGGAAGCTCCTGACAGAGGTTGACATGGCAAAGGACACTCGCACCCGAATGCTCGAGACCACGGCGCTGCTGCTGAGGCGGCGCGGCTATCACGGCACGTCGCTCAACGACATCTTGAGCGCCAGCGGCGCGCCGAGAGGGTCGCTGTATTTTCACTTCCCGGGTGGAAAGGATCAGCTCGTCGTCGAGGTAACGCGCGACAGCGTTGAAAAGGTGACCCAAAGGCTAGGCGAGGCGCTCGCCGCCGAGGCTGATCCGGCGGTCGCTGTGCACCATATCTATCAGGCCATTGGACGCATGCTGGAGGAGAACGAGTTCACGCTTGGCTGTCCGATCGCTCCCGTGGTCCTTGATGCGCCGGCGGATGTGCCGGAATTGGCCGATCTTTGCCGATCAGCGTTTCAGGAATGGATCGGCCTTCTGCAGGCGTCTTTCGTCAAGGCAGGGGTGCCCGAGCGACGCGCGCTCGCGCTGGCGGTGCTTGTCGAGTCATCGCTTGAGGGGCTGATGGTCATCGCGCGCGCCACGCGCGACCGAGCGCCGATACTGGCGGTTGCGGACGAAGTCGCTGCATTGATTGAAAGCGCTGTGCTGGGCACGGGACGGCTGACGCGGGGCGTCGATGCGACAGATGCAAAGCTTACTTTGGCGGATAGGTAGGGCTATCCGGCTGCACCAGCATGCGGGAAGGCAGGTCTACGCGCCTTGGTTGGGAAAGCAGGCCTGCGCGCTGAGATTGGGGCCGTTCGCCAGGGACGTGAGGAAGTTCGGCAGCGCGGTCGAGAATGTGTAGGATATCTGGACGGTTGAAAAGCCGGAGAGGCCCGAGCAACTGGTGTTGTTGTTGACGGTGATGTTCGTGCTGGCCAGCGCGATGCCGTCGGTTGCGGCGATGCCACTGATATAGGCCACCGTGTTTGCGGCATTGTAGACGCCGTTCTGGGTGCACCCGGGCAGGAGAACGCCGACGCAGCGCGCACCCGCCGTGGCGGTCTGTTCGAGTACGTGCTGCGCCCAGTACATCCGGCCGAACTCGATGGTGCCCGTCAGCACCAGTAGAAGCGGCACCGAAAGCAACGCGAACTCGACGGCGTTGGCACCCGATATGTCCAGCAAGAACGACTTGAGCCGCCTCATTGTGGTTGTATGACCGACTGGACGGTAATGTTGCCTCCCTGGACGACGTCAAGGCCGCCGAACAACGGTGAGTAGGGCTTGCTTGCGGAGATCGTCACGAACTTTCCGGCCATTCCGCCCCCGCTGCAGATGCTGCCGCAGGTCACCGAGGATCCCCAAGTCAGGGCGCCTCCTGAACTGGTCGGACAATAGCACAGGTCGGCATTTGAGGCTGTTCCGCTTTGGGTCGTGACGGAAGTGCTGGCGTTGAGGGACGTCGATGCGCCGTTGTTGATGACGACCTGGACGTTGCCGCCATTGCCGCTGAGCCCGCTTGCGGTCACGGCGACGATGTTGTTGGCCAGCGCACTGCCGCCGGCGGAACTGACGTTGGCGCCGTTGAGCAAGGCATAGTTGGAGCCGGCGGAAACCGCCGTGCTCAATTCGAATTTTGCTTTCAGCGAACCACCGATATCGACTGTTCCTGCGAGAATGAGCAGCAATATCGGGCTGACCAGCGCAAACTCGACAGCCGAAACGCCGGTTGTCTCATGCCACAGGAAGCGCGCGAAGGAGGAACGCCGCAAAGCGCCTGTCAGGCGGAGGTCGAAGGCAAATCTCGTCTTCACTGGATCAGGCTCACTTTGCTGCTGGCGGTTGCCCCCGAAGCGGCGATACATTCCGAAGTCGCGGCGGTGCCACCTGACAGGGTGATGCTCGAGCCAATGATCTGCAGGCATTTGGTCGTATCGGTTGTCGAGCCCATGCTGGCCCCTCCGCTCAGGGTGATCGGGCCATAGGGGAAATAGAACGCGCCGGAAATCTGTGCGTTGGAACCGCCCTGGGTGAGTGTTGCGCCACCTGTATTGGTCGTCGACGTCGGCCCGACCACGGCCAGTTTCGCCGTCGCACCCGTTTGTGGTGCTGTCAGCACGATGTTGCTATAGCCCGACGCGATGCAGAAGACATAGCCGTTGCAGCTTCCTGAAGTGGCCTTGGTTTTTCCCGACAGTACCAATGTGACGTTTGTACCGCTGACACTGATCGAACTGCCGCCACAGTTGGCGCTGCCACCGCCATTGGCGCCCAGGGTGAAATAGCCATCAACCGTATAGACACCGGCGCCCATCAGAACCGCACCGGAGGCCATGAAGTTTCCAGAAATGTCGTGCTGCGCGGCCGCGCTGATGACGAAGCAACTGCCGCCGCCACCAGCATTCACGTTGCCGACGACCTGGAAGACGCCGTTGCCGCTCGTGGCATCCGCCATGATGGCCGTGGCTCCACCGGCAAGCGTTATCGCGTCACCATTGCTGCCGGGCCCGATCTTGAAGCTGTTGGCGGTTCCCGACCCGAAAGTCACCGTCGCACCACCTTGATTGCTATAGCCTCCGGGCAGCTCAAAGACACTTGGCCCCCCAAATGTCAGATTGCCGCCACCGCCGTTGCACACGCTCACGCGTCCTCCGCCGTTGCAGGCGTTGTCGCTCATCCCGATTTTGAAAGTTCCGGCACCGAAGGTGGTGGTGCTGGCGGCGGCCAAGCCCTTGGTCAGGTTGAACGTGCCGGCTCCGAAACTCGTAGTTCCGGTGGTGGTCAACAGCTTGCCGATATTGTAAGTGCCGGCACCGAAAGTCGTGGTGCCGGCTGTGTTGAGCGTCTTGGCGAAGTTGTAGATGCCAGGGCCGAAGTTCGTGGTGGCGCTTGTCGTCAGGTCTCCGGCGATGTTGTATGTCGTCGTGGCCGCGCCGTTGGTGGCGAAGTTGAGATTGATGCCACCGGCAATCGTTATATTGCCGATGTTCACCGTGGTCTTGCCGGTGCAGTCGAGCGTCCAGGTTGAACTCGAACTTGAAAAAGTTGCCGTGCAGCCGATCGCGACCGCTTGGCTATTAGTGGCTGTACCCCATCCGAAGGTCAGGTCGCCGCCGGTCGTATTGGTTGGCGCCGTCGGTGGCGTGGTCGCCGAAAGTGCCGTGACGGATGCGATGCGGGCGACAGCCGTGGTTACAGCGGCGTTGCCGGCAAATGGATCGGCTGTCGACTTCTTGGCGATCACCGCAGCGGTGCCGTTCGGGCCAGTGATGCCACCGCAAGGCTGGCTAGGCGCGGTCGCGGAATTATAGTTGACGCCGATCGCTGAGATGTAGGTGCCACATGGGACCGTGACGGTGCTGTTGGACGAGACCGTGCATTTGGGTGCCGTGATGGTGGTGCCACCGCTCAGCGTCACGCCGGTCTGAGTACCGTCGAGCGCCAGAACACAGCCAGGGGTCTGTGGCTGAGCACCGACCTCGACAACCGAATTCGACGAGATCTGCAATTGCTGGCGGCTCTGCAGCACGCGTGCCAGCAGCAGGTTCTGCTGCGTGCTGATCGAGACCGTGACGGCGTTGACGCCGGTGGTTTTGGGTGAGGCTATGAGCGATGCCGTGACGCTTGCTGCCGGGACACCGTTGAGAGCGGCGACGTTCACCGCGGCCGCCGTCATCTGGTCCGTTGACTTCGTCGTGTTGTAGGCGAGCGCGCCCGCATAGGCCGAGAGGTCGGCGACACGCTGGTTTTGGGCCTGCTGGACCAGGGCGCTGCCATATTCCGTCACCAGCGCGGCCATGCCGATCAGCACCGGCATCACCAGCGCCGAGATGATGAGCACGTTGCCGTCGCGGTTACCCGCGAACCTGCCGAAAATCCGGACGATGTCTGCCTTGATGGACAAAACGATGCACTCCGACGCAACCTTGGCGTGAACTGCTCCTTTAGTAAGCGCGCATTTGTTAAAAATCGGCTTTCGCGACATATTTCGCCTGTCGGGGCGAGGGCTCGATGCGAACACTGATTTTGTTGGTAAAAGCCTGAACAGCAAGCCGCCCACTGATCCGTGACTGCATAAGTGGCCTGCGTTGTTCAAGATAACCGCGATCGATTGCCTGCTGCACTTGCCGCAGGCGGAAACCGAATTTGGCGATTGATGCTTAATGGTTGCTTAAAGCCGGGATTTGCTCTGTTGGCGCGGTGGGTACCAACATAACAAAAAGGGCGGCATCGCTGCCGCCCTTCCGTAAGCTAGCCAGTTGGCTGGATTAGAAATCCATGCCGCCACTCAAGCCCGCTTGCGGGCTTGAGCAATGTCAGTTCATGGGCGTGCTTTATGGACTTCTTAGAAGTCCATGCCGCCCATGCCGCCCATGCCGCCGCCGCCCATGCCGCCAGGCATGCCGCCGCCAGCCGAGTCCTTCTTCGGAGCTTCGGCAATCATGGCTTCGGTGGTGACGAGCAGGCCGGCGACCGAGGCCGCGTCCTGGAGAGCCGTACGCACGACCTTGACCGGATCGACGATACCCATGGCGATCATGTCGCCATATTCGCCGGTCTGGGCGTTGTAGCCGAACGTCGCGCCCTTGTTCTCAAGGATCTTGCCGGCAACGATCGATGCTTCCGCACCGGCGTTCGCAGCGATCTGGCGGGCCGGAGCCTGCAGTGCGCGGCGCACGATGTTGATGCCAGCGGCCTGGTCGGCGTTGACGCCGGTGACCTTGATGTTGGCCGAAGCGCGCAGCAGGGCAACGCCACCGCCAGCGACAATGCCTTCTTCCACGGCCGCGCGGGTCGCGTTGAGGGCGTCATCGACGCGGTCCTTCTTTTCCTTGACTTCGATTTCCGTCGCGCCGCCGACACGGATCACCGCAACGCCGCCGGCGAGCTTCGCCAGACGTTCCTGCAGCTTTTCCTTGTCGTAGTCCGACGTGGTCTCTTCGATCTGCTGCTTGATCTGGGCAACACGGCCCTGGATCTCGGCCTTCTTGCCGGCGCCGTCGACGATGGTGGTGTTCTCCTTGGAGATCGACACCTTCTTGGCGCGGCCGAGCATGTTGAGGCCAACATTCTCGAGCTTGATGCCGAGGTCTTCGGAAATGACCTGGCCACCGGTGAGGATAGCGATGTCTTCCAGCATGGCCTTGCGGCGATCACCGAAGCCCGGCGCCTTGACGGCGGCGATCTTCAGGCCACCGCGCAGCTTGTTGACGACCAGCGTGGCCAGAGCCTCGCCTTCGACGTCTTCCGAGATGATGAGCAGCGGCTTCGAGGTCTGCACGACGGCTTCGAGGACCGGCAGCATGGCCTGCAGGTTGGAGAGCTTCTTCTCGTGGAGGAGGATGTATACGTCCTCGAGCTCGGCAACCATCTTGTCTGCGTTGGTGACGAAGTAGGGCGAGAGATAGCCGCGGTCGAACTGCATGCCTTCGACGACTTCGAGTTCGGTCTCGGCGGTCTTGGCTTCCTCAACGGTGATGACGCCTTCGTTGCCGACCTTCTGCATCGCTTCCGCGATCATCTTGCCGACCGACTCGTCGCCATTGGCCGAGATCGTGCCGACCTGGGCAACTTCCTCGGAGGTCTTGATCTTCTTGGCAGCCTTGCCGAGAGCCGCGACGACTTCGGTGACGGCCAGATCGATGCCGCGCTTGAGGTCCATCGGGTTCATGCCGGCGGCAACCGCCTTGTGGCCTTCCTGGACGATCGACTGCGCCAGAACGGTCGCGGTCGTGGTGCCGTCGCCGGCGATGTCGTTGGTCTTCGAAGCAACTTCGCGGACCATCTGCGCGCCCATGTTCTCGAACTTGTCCTCAAGCTCGATTTCCTTGGCGACGGTGACGCCGTCCTTGGTGATGCGCGGGGCGCCGAACGACTTGTCGATGACGACGTTGCGGCCCTTGGGGCCGAGCGTGACCTTCACCGCGTCGGCGAGGATGTTGACACCGCGCAGCATGCGCTCGCGGGCGTCACGGGAGAATTTTACGTCTTTAGCAGCCATTTTCAGCTCCTGGCAGGGGCTTGGGATCAAGCCCGAAATTCAGTTGACGGTGAGGCCGATATTCAGCCGATGATGCCCATGATGTCGGATTCCTTCATGATCAGAAGGTCTTCACCATTGAGCTTGACTTCGGTGCCCGACCACTTGCCGAACAGGATGCGGTCGCCGGCCTTGACGTCCAGCGGGACCAGCTTGCCAGCTTCGTCACGAGCGCCGGAGCCGACAGCGATGATTTCGCCTTCTTGCGGCTTTTCCTTTGCCGTATCGGGGATGATGATCCCGCCGGCGGTCTTGGATTCGGATTCGACCCGGCGAACGACCACGCGGTCATGAAGCGGGCGGAACTTCGACTTTGCCATTTTTTCTTCCTCGATGAGAACGGTGAGAACAGTTCCTCTGTCCAGCGGCGCCGGACTTGTGGTTAGCACTCACCAATGGCGAGTGCTAACGTGCCGGTGAGATAGGCCCGCGACCTGCCAGAGTCAAGGCGCGCATATGCACAGAAGGCGAGATTGATCCGATTAAGCCGGACCATTTATCGAGAGGGCTTTGGGCGATCCAAGCACGAGCAGGGGGCATCGTTCGGCCAGAGGATAGCGACCGCTCGACACGATGCGGACCTCGTTGAAATGGGTGCCCGCCTCGTTGATCAGCATGCTCTGTCTTGCAAAGCTGTATCTGAGGCTGGAGCCGGCATAGACATCGATCGTATTGATCGACGCCATGCTCCAACCGGTTCGTGCGGATAAAGCCTCCCGATCTGGGAAGAGAGCGTCGAACGTGTCGCGGATCGCTTGCACACCGATGGCGTGGTCGCAGCCGCCACTCGTGCACGCCATTGCAATTCGCCATTTGAGCGCATGAAAATTCTCGACGCCGCCTGACATTGCCAAGTCCTGGACAGTGGACAGATCCTCGGCCGTTTCCGGGCTGGCGAAGATGCGGATCGCCGCCCGGCCGCCGGGTTTCAGCACCCTCGCCACCTCGGCAAGGAGGGCATTGCGGGCTTCTCTGGAATCGACGACCGACAAGCAACCGTCGCTAATAACCGCGTCCGTACTCGCCGGGCCAAGAGGCAGATTGAGCCAGTTTCCGATTGCCGTCCTCCGAGAGGGATTATTGCCGGCCCAGACACCGGAAATCATCGCCGCGGATTGGTCGACTGCCAGCAAAGATCGCCCGAGAGCCGCCAGTTCGGGAGTTACCCCTAGAAGGAGGACATCAGCGCCGTCCAGATCAAGTTCAAGCTCGAATATGTCGACAGTTTCGGGCGTGGGCCGGAGCGGTGCTTCAAGAAGCATCCAGTGCCGGTGGTAATTATCCCAGTGATTGGTCATAAATCCGCTTGGATGAAAGAACTCTGGATTCTCATATCCGTAGCTGCTTAATGGAACTCGATAATCATGCCAAGAGGTCGATGATGGCACGAGTTGTTGTCATAACGCACGAGCACGATAAATTTCTCGGCAAGAGAGATTCATTCCTGCGTATGACAAGCCCATATCTACTTTTCGATATTCTTTCTGAGTTGAAAAGGAGGGGTCATTCTATTCGCGTTCAGCAGGGCGTTTCGCACTCCCATGCCGCCGACATTGCCGTGCTGCATGTCGATGCGACGGTAACACCCGAGGTCTATGTCGACTACGCTTCAAGATTCCCGTTCTGCCTCAATGTCGAGGCGGCCGACATCTCCAAGCGGCGGGTCAGTGGAGCGCTGCTGAAGAAGGACGACGGCTGGCAAGGTCCGGTCATCGTCAAGAGCAATCTCAATAACAGAGGCATTCCGGAAGCATTTCTGAACCGGCAATCGGAACGTGCAGGAAAGCCTCGGCCGTTTCCTGATGTGTCGACCTTGGAGGCCTATGACATCTATGAAGCGGTCGGTGACATTCCCGATGATGTCTTTGACCGTGACGATCTGGTCGTGGAAAAGTTCATTCCAGAAATAGAACCGGACGGTTTCGCCGCGCGGTTCTGGGTGTTTTGCGGCGACCATGAGCGCTGCTTCCGCTATGTATCGCCCAATCGCCTGGTCAAGGCATCCGAAACAATTCGTCGCGAACCCGTGACCGTGCCCCAGGAATTGCGTGCGTTGCGACAGGAACTCGGCTTCGACTACGGCAAGTTCGATTTCGTGGTGCATGAGGGCAGGGCGGTCCTTCTGGATGCGAACAACACGCCCGGCCGTCCCAGGAAGCTCGCGAAGACGTTTGCGGCAGGTGCCTCGCATCTGGCCGATGGGTTTGAGGCTCTCATCCGGCAATCCAGATAACGCCGGACACGCTCTCCACGAAGTGCAGGCATCGCGGCAATCGCAAGAGGTTGCCCCCAAAGCGAGGTTGCCGAAACGGATATTGGAGCGGCAAAAAGGTGTGCCGTTCCAGCGTTACATCGTGTTTCGGCCAATACAGCCGAAACACGATTTGCGTAGCTTTACCCCTTCACCGGTATCCAGATTTCCAGCCCGCCATTACCGCTGCGCGGATCGAATTCCCTGCCATAGCGCTCGAACTCGGGTGCGTCGGCGATTTCATGACCTGAAGCCGGTAGCCATTTGTTCCAGATCGTATTGACCGTCCGGCGGATGGTCGAGATGTGCTCGCGATGGGCAAAGACAGCATATTTCTGAGCCGGCACCCGCACGCGCGAAAGCTCCTTGGGCAGGTCGGAAAAATCGGACACCTCGACCCCGGCGATATAGTCGAAATTGCCGGCGTCATCGCCGTTGACACAGACGCCATAGGCGATGTCGCCGGTTTCACCGGGAATGTTGCCGATATAGGGCCCGAATCGTTGCCATTGCATCGGAATGGCGGCGCTGGTCTCGCAGTTGTAGCGTTCGCCGAGACCCGCGATCAGAAAGGCACGGCTGGTTTCGAAGCGCGGCGGTTCGAGACTGGGGATGAAAGACTGGTCCATCAGGATCGGCTCCACGAGATCGAGGTTCTTGAGGTTGCCGCGCGCGCGAACCAGTTCCGGCGTGGTGCCGAACTGGTCGCGGAAGGCGCGGGTGAACGCCTCATGCGAGTTGTAGCCGGCGTCGAGCGCGACCGAGAGAATGTCTGGAGCTCCGGCGGCAAGTTTGCGCGCCGCCTCTGTCAGCCGACGCGCGCGCACGTAGCCCATCACCGAACGGCCTGTCGCTGCACCGAAAGCGCGCGTTACGTGAAAGCGCGATACACCGCTCCTCTCGGCGACATCATCGAGCGTGATCGGTTCCGGCAGATGGCTTTCGACGAACCACAATGCTCTCTCGGTCGGGTTCATGCATCTCCTCGCAATTGACGCGGCCATTCATTGTGACGCTCGGCTTCACGACCAGTTTGATCGAAATTGCGCAGCGCGCAAAACCGAAGCGATCTCGCTACGTGATCCGGCCGTCCAGAGCCGACAGCGGCACACGAGCCTTGTGCTGCTGGTCGAATTCATCAGGCCCCAAAGGGTTGACCTGCAAGCAATATCTTCTTAGTAATGATATTACATTACCGAAAGGACGCACTGACTGGTGCGGTTCATCAAAAAATTCATTGCGGTGGGCTCGGGGGAAAACTACGGTGAGGGAGTGATGGTCCCCGCGCCGAAAGGCAAGGGGTGAAAAGGGAACACGGTGAGGTCCGCTTGGATCGAGGCCGTGGCTGCCCCCGCAACTGTAAGCGGCGAGCAAAATCCGAAATGCCACTGGCCGGCAAGGCTGGGAAGGCAGGATGGCGCAACGACCCGTGAGCCAGGAGACCTGCCATCAGCATGAGTTGACCGGACGGGGTGTGCCGGGAGGAGACGTGGACGTTGGTCTTGTCGACCGATTGCCAGGACTTCCTTCCGTCGCCAGTTGAGAAAGTGACGGAAAATTGGACGCCTTCCAGGCCATCCACCGCATTATAGTATGCACGCTTTGCCGCGATCCCGCGACCGGGATCAGGACGGGTGAGGATTTGTGCGCCGACTTGCGTTCTCTGCTCTCGGCTGACGACGAGAGAGCTCTCCAGGACTACGCGGTTGAAGGCATTGCCTGTATGGCGGGCTGCGCCCGGCCCCTGACGGTCGCCTTCCAGGCCGATGGAAAAGCCTCCTATCTTTTCGGTTCCATCGACAGGCGGACCGATGCCGCCGAATTGGTGGAATTCGCAAAACTCTATGCGTCGCTCGCCGATGGCTGGTGCAATTCCGGGCAACGTCCGGCCGGGCTGTTCGACAAGACACTGGCCCGCATCCCTGGCCCGCGCAATGTCGAGGGTCGGGCATGACCGTGCCTCTTCTCGAAGCGAGCGACCTGACCGTGACGGTCAATGGTCAGCGTCTGGTGGAGGCGCTAAGCCTTTCTGTGTCGGCTGGCGATCGCCTTGCGATCATCGGTCCGAATGGCGCAGGCAAGACCACATTGCTGCGCATGCTGTCCGGCATGCTGCGGCCAAGTTCCGGAGAGGTGAAGCTCGCCGGGCGCCGGCTGGACAGGATTTCGGCGGCAGAGCGCGCGCTTCACATGGCCGTCGTCGGCCAGACCGATCAGCCCGATCCACGGCTGGCCGTGATTGACTATGTCGAGCTTGGACGGATTCCGCATGCCGGCCTGCGTCGAAGGAGCGAGGAACGCGACATCGTCGTCGAAGCGCTTCGCAGGACCGGTCTGCTGCCGCTGCTGTCCCGCACCATCGGCTCGCTGTCCGGAGGCGAACGGCAGCGTGCCCAGCTTGCACGCGCCATCGCGCAGGAGCCCAAGATACTGTTCCTTGACGAGCCGACCAACCATCTTGATCCGCGCGCCCGAGGCGAACTGCTCGAACTCGTGGCCGGGCTGGGGATGACCGTGATTGCGGTGCTGCACGACCTGTCGCTGGTATCGCCTTTTGCCACCCGGGTCGCGGTTATGGACAGGGCCAGGCTGCATGCGCTCGCGGCGCCGCGCGAGGCGCTGACCCAGCAACTGATCCGCGAAATTTTCGGCGTCGATGTGTTTCGCCTGCGCCATCCAACCGAGGACCGCGAACTGACGGTCTTCGAAGTCCCGAACCGCGCCTCGTCGCCGTCCTGATCCCACCGATTTTCATTCAAAAAAGGAGCAACATCCGTGAAACGTCTCGTCCTGTCCCTTGCCTTTTCATTGCTGGCCTCGACCGCCTTTGCGTTTCCGGTGACCGTTGACAGCTGCGGCAAGCCGTTGACGTTCGACGCCGCGCCGAAGCGCGCCGCCATCCACGACCTCAACATGACCGAGATGACCTTCGCGCTCGGGCTGCAGCCGTCGATCGTCGGCCTGACCGGCATCACCGGATGGTACAAGGTCGGCCCCGAATTCAAGGCCGAGCAAGGGTCGATTCCGGAGCTTGCGCCAAAGTATCCGACAATGGAAAACCTCGTCGCGGTCGATCCGGATTTCTTCTTTGCCGGCTGGTACTACGGCATGAAGCCGGGTGGCGAGGTGACGCCCGACACACTCGCTCAGCACGGCATCAAGACCCTGGTGCTGACGGAAAGCTGCGTCCATCTCGACAAGAACCGCCCCGCCGCGTCGATGGACCTGCTCTATGGCGACGTCGAAAAGCTGGGCAAGATCTTCGGCAAGGAAGCGAAGGCGCAGGAGCTTGTTTCGGGCTGGCAAAAGCAGCTCGCCGACATCACGGCAAAGGTCGGTGATCACAAGGGCACCCGGGTGTTTCTCTATGACTCGGGCGAAGACAAGCCTTTCACCGCCGGCAAGTTCGCGATCCCAAGCGCCATGATCTCCGCTGCCGGTGGCGAAAACATCATGGCGGACATGGAGACCAGCTGGGGCACGACGGACTGGGAAACAGTGGCGTCGCGCAATCCGCAATTCCTGATCCTGCTCGACTACCAGGACGGCGGCGGTTACCAGAAATTGCTCGATTTCCTGGAGGCCCACCCGGCCATGAAAGAGACGGATGCGGTGAAGAACAAGCATTTCGTTGCCCTGCGCTACGCCGAGCTGACGCCCGGGCCAGCCAACATCGAGGCGATCGAGAAAATCGCCAAGGCGATGCACCCGGAAGCCTTCTGAGCTTGCCCCACAAGGCATTCGGATTGGCCATGGCGGCGGGAGCGGCGGTGATCGCCGCTCTCGCCTTGCTGTCGATCGCCTATGGGTCGACGCTGATACCATTGACGGACGTGGTTGCGGCGCTCGGACATGCGGTCGGGCTGGACGGGCACGCAGTGTCAGGCCCGGTTGGAAAGATCGTTGTCGATCTGCGGCTGCCGCGCACGATCATGGCCATTTGCGTTGGCGCGGGACTGGGCGTCGTCGGTGCGCTGCTACAGACCGTGACGCGCAACGATCTCGCCGATCCGTTCCTGTTTGGCCTCTCGTCCGGGGCCGCCGCCGGCGCGGTCTCCGTGATCACCGTCTTTGGCGACAGTTTCGGCATCTGGACGTTGCCAGTCGCGGCCTTTACGGGCGGCATACTGGCCACGTCCGTCGTCCTGTTGCTTGTCGCGCGGGTGAGGGGGCAAGGCCCCGAACGGCTGATCCTCGCCGGGCTCGCCGTCTCGTTCATCTTCACAGCCTTGACCAACTATCTCGTCTTCGCGGGCGACCAGCGCGCGGCGCATTCGGTGCTGTTCTGGACGATGGGCGGCCTGGGGCTGGCGCGATGGGACAACATCGCGCTTGCCGTGCTGGGAGCGGGTTCCATTCTTGGCTACGCGCTGTGGAACCACCGCAAGCTCGATGCTTTCCTGGCTGGGGAGAACGCAGCCGAGAGTCTGGGTGTTCCAGTGGCGCGGATGCGCAGGACGACGTTTCTAGTCGCCGCGTTCTCGACAGCCATTCTCGTGTCGGTCGCCGGCGTCATAGGCTTCGTCGGACTGATGATCCCGCATCTGTCCCGGCCCCTGGCCGGCCAGTTGCATCTTCGCCTTGTCGCGGCCTGCGCCGTGTTCGGCGCGGTCCTGCTGCTGGCCAGCGACCTCCTGGCGCGTACTTTGCTGCCGCCCCAGGAACTGCCGATCGGCATCATCACCAGCTCGGTCGGGGCCTTCTTTGTCGTGACAATGCTTGTTCGCAACCGCCTGTGAAAGATCAGTCAGGGGCTGCGAACGCGCAAAATCAATGCTGGTGGCATGCGGCGGCCGCGGTCCTTATTTGACGAAGGGCCGAAGCACGTCGCGGGCCAAAAGAAAGCCGCGCTTCACCAAATCGTCGCTACCCTCGAATCTGCGATCCTCGTGCTCGATGATGACCGGCCCGTCATAGCCCGCCCGGTAAAGTGCTGAGAAGAATCCAGCCCAGTCGACTTCGCCGAGGCCCGGCATGCGCGGTATCTGCCAGCCGATGCCGGCCGAGAGAATGCCGCGCTCATAGAGGCCGTCACGGTCGATCATCAGGTCCTTGGCGTGCGCGTGCACGATATGGGCGCCGAATTCGCGGATGAAGCGGTTTTGGTCGATCATCTGCCAGATCAGGTGCGAGGGGTCGAAATTCATCCCGACATCGCCACCCCAGGCTTCGAAGATACGGCGCCAGATCAATGGCGAGTAGGCGATGTTGTGCCCGCCCGGCCATTCGTCATAGCTGAAGATCATCGGGCAGTTTTCGAACGCCAGCTTGACGTTGTTGTCTTTGGCAAAGGCGATGATATCCGGCCAGACTTTCAGTGCGTCCTGCCAGTTGTCGTCCAGTTTCCTGGAGGCATCGCCGCCGCAGAAGGTGTTGACAAGGCCAACGCCCATCCTGCCGGCGGCCACGATGACCTTCTTCAGATGGTCGATGACGGCCTGCCGGTGGGTGGCGTCCGGATGCAACGGGTTCGGGTAATAGCCAAGCGCCGAAATCGACAGGTTTTTGGCTTCGAGCGAAGCGGCGATATCGCGTGCTTCCGATGCCGAAATTGCCGCGACATCGATATGGGCGGTGCCGGCGTAACGGCGTGCCGTACCGCTTGATTTAGGCCAGCAGGCGATTTCCAACGCCTCGAAGCCGGCGGAATTCGCCCAGTCCGCGACGCTGGCCAGCGGCATGTCCGAAAACGGAGCGGTCAGCAATCCAAGTTTCATGTCATCCTCCCGACGGTCTATCTTCATCGACCGCCATACACGACGTGGAACCGCTGCTGCAACCGCGGTTGCGGTTTTGTCGAACAGGGTGTCAGCGATCCGGTCTCTTTGGGCGTGGAACGCCGCCGGATGTTGGTTTGCCGTGCCTGGAGCAGGGCGCTCCGACATTCGTGAAGCGCGACCCGATTGCTGGGCTGCCGTGCATATTTATCGGCTTCCGGCGCCGCGGGTATCTTGAATACTAAGCACGCTTATTATATATGTCGCTCATGGTTTCTGATGGTTTAGACAGATTGGGCTTCCTGATCCACGATGTGCAGCGCCTTATGCGCAAGCGCTTCGAGGCGAGGGCTAGTGGCCTTGGGCTTTCTTCGGCGCAATGGCGGCTTCTGGTCCGTGTCGCCAAGGAAGAGGGGATAACGCAGGCTCGCCTCGCCGATTTGCTCGAAATAGAGCCGATCAGCGTCTCGCGTCTGGTCGACCGCATGGAGGAGGGCGGCTGGATTGAGCGCCGCTCCGATGCCGCCGACCGGCGTGTGCGCATGATCTTCCCGACGCCGAAGGCGAGCGAAGCCTATGCCAAGATCAAGAGCATGGCCGGCGAAGTCTATGAAGAATCGCTGTTTGGCGTATCGCCGGAAGCCCGCCGCGTCCTCATCACGGCACTAGAGGCGATGGTGGAGAATCTCGCGGATGACGAGCCGTCCAGCGACAAAAACAAGAGTGCGGAAGGCGCAGCAGCATGAACGCGGTAGCCAAGATTGACGAGAACATAACCAAGGTGGAAATGGAAGCGCCGGCCCAGCCGGCTGCTGCCCCCGTGGCTGTAGCTCCCCCTGTGCAGCCGGCTTCGGCCGCGCCGAAGAAGAAGCGCCGTCCCGGCCGTTTGCTGCTGATGGCTGCACTCCCCTTGGCTCTGGTTGCCGGCGGCGGCTATGTCTGGGTCACCGGTGGCCGCTACCAGGAGACGGAAAACGCCAATCTGCAGCAAGCCAAGGTGGCGATCGCTTCGGATACGGCCGGCCGTATCGTTCA
The DNA here is from genome assembly GCF_020616515.1 of Mesorhizobium sp. PAMC28654. GTDB lineage: Bacteria > Pseudomonadota > Alphaproteobacteria > Rhizobiales > Rhizobiaceae > Mesorhizobium. The sequence goes on along the minus strand of NZ_CP085135.1, from coordinate 1,726,071 downwards.
GGTCGGCATTGCGGACAATCAGGTCGTCAAGCAGGGTGACGTGCTCTTTGTTGTCGATCCCGCTCCCTATCAGATCGCGTTTGCGCAGGCCGACGCGGCGGTTGCGGTCGCGCGCGTTGGCGTCGAGCAGCTTCGCGCCGCCTACAGCCAGTCCATGGCCCAGGAAAAGTCCGCCACCAGCGAGGTCGACTATGCGCAGTCGCAATTCGACCGGGCCTCGGACCTTGCCCAGAAGGGCATCAATACCAAGTCTTCACTCGATCAGGCCAAGAACGACCTCGACAAGGCCAAGCAGCAGGCGACCGTGGCCCAGCAAGGCATCATCAGTGCCAAGGCGGCACTTGCCGGCAATCCCGACATCGAGACGGACAAGCATCCGACCGTGATGGCCGCGCTGGCCGCGCGTGACAAGGCTTCTTACGACCTGGCGCAGACAACGGTCAGGGCGCCCGCCGATGGCGTCATCAGTCGGGCCTCTTCGTTCAAGGTCGGCCAGTATGTCGGCTCGGGCACGCCTCTGTTTTCGCTGGTCGAGACCGGCGACACATGGATCGACGCCAATTTCAAGGAAACGCAGCTCACCCACATGAAGCCCGGCCAGAAGGCGGAAATCGTTGTGGACACCTATCCGGGCAAGAAGTTCGAAGCGACGGTGAAGGCGATCGGCGCGGGCACCGGAGCGGAGTTCTCGTTGCTGCCGGCCCAGAATGCCACCGGCAACTGGGTCAAGGTCACACAGCGCATCCCCGTGCGGCTGGAACTGACTGATCCAGAATCCAGGATGATGCTGCGCACGGGCATGAGCGCGGACGTCACCGTCGATACCGGCGTTTCCCGCGGGTTTCCGAGCATATTCGGTCATGCCACTGCCAGTGAGGCCGAATAATCGGCTTCAGTGAGAATGTTCGCCGCGCGCAAGCGCGGATGAAAGGCGGAATTGGTCCGATGGGGACCGGGGAAGGGTAGGGGTGCTGGAACTGGGCCGTATTGACCCTGGTCGAGCCCTGAGCCGTTCAACGCCAGACCCTTCGGCCCTTCAGTTTCCGGGCGGCGAACGCCCTTTGTGTGCGGACGCTCTGTCGATGTAACCCCCACATCGATACTCGCGTCCCACCGCGACGAGTGTCTTTCCACAAGGAAGGCGCCGCCGCCCGGAAACCCTGCGTACACGTTTTTGTTACCGGTTGGAAGTTCCGCACCATGAGCACGCCAGAACCCTTCAAGGAAGTGCCGCACCGCGGCCTGATCACCGTTGCGCTCATGCTGGCGACGATCATGCAGGCGCTCGACACGACGATCGCCAACGTCGCGCTGCCGACCATGACCGGCGATCTCGGAGCTTCTCCCGACAACATCAACTGGGTGCTCACCTCCTACATCGTTGCCGCCGCCATCATGACGCCGGTGACCGGCTGGCTGGCGGACCGCATCGGCCGCAAGGAGCTGTTCTTGACGGCGGTGGTCGGTTTCACTGTCTTCTCCATGCTGTGCGGCATCGCATGGAGCCTGGAGACCATGGTGTTCTTCCGGCTGATGCAAGGCGTGTTCGGTGCGGCGATCGTGCCCTTGTCGCAGACCTTCCTGCTCGACATCAACCCGAAGGAGCGCCACGGGCAGGCGATGGCCATCTGGGGCGCCGGCATCATGCTGGGGCCGATCCTTGGCCCCACCCTTGGCGGCTGGCTGACCGAGAATTTCAACTGGCGCTGGGTGTTCTTCATCAACCTGCCGGTCGGCATCATCGCCTTCCTCGGCATGGCCGCCTATTTGCCAGCCGTTGCCCGGAGGGTGCGGAGCTTTGATTTCTTCGGCTTCGCCATGCTCTCGCTCGGCGTTGGCGCGCTGCAACTGCTGCTCGATCGCGGCGGCGAGGTCGACTGGTTCTCCTCGGTCGAGATATGGATCGAGCTCGGTCTTTCCATTACCGGCTTCTGGGTGTTCATCATTCACATGGTCACGGCGGAGCATCCCTTCATCGACCCGAAGATTTTCGTCGACCGCAATTTCGTGACCGGGCTGGCGTTCATCTTTGTCATGGGCGTGCTCATTTTGGCGAGCATGGCGCTGCTGCCGCCAATGCTGTCGGTCATTTTCGGCTATCCGACCATCACCATAGGTCTCGTCATGGGGCCACGCGGTGTCGGCACGATGGTTTCGATGCTCGTCGTCGGGCGGCTCATGAGCAAGATCGACGCCAGGGTTCTCGTCGTCATCGGCTTTCTCCTGACCGCGCAGTCCCTTTATACGATGGCCGGCTTCACGCCTCAGATGGACAACTGGCTGATCATCAGTTCCGGCGTCATCCAGGGCCTGGGAATGGGAATGGTGTTCGTGCCGCTGTCCACCATTGCCTTCGCCACGCTTGACGCGCGCTTCCGCACCGATGCCACGGCCTTGTTCAGCCTGGTGCGCAATCTTGGCTCGTCGATTGGTGTGTCGGTCGTCACGGTTCTGCTGGTCCGCAACACCCAGGTCAATCACGCCGAGTTGTCGACCTTCATCAACCCGTTCAACCCGAATCTGTGGGCGGCCTCGCCAGCCGCCGCCGCTGGCGATCCAACGGCGCTGTCGCAGGTGGATGGCATGGTCAATATCCAGGCGATGATGATTTCCTACGTCAACGACTTCAAACTGCTGATGATGATGACCCTGCTTGCCATCCCGTTTGTTTTCCTGCTGCGCAAGCCGGCACGGGCACCGTCCGGTGACGGGGCGCCTGCCGTACACATGGACTAGGATTATCCGTCGATTGGTCCTGGAGGCTTTCCGGCCCGGATTGCATCGTTGCGCCAGCGTGAATGGGCGCCGGCTTCGCGGGGCTTGATGCGGGTGGCGCTCGCAGGTTCAAAAGCGATGATCAGCGCGGGCCGCGTCGTTTCGGAATCCTACTTCCCAAGTACCAGAGCCCAGTAGCGGACGGCATTGTCGCGGCCGTCGCGGACATAGGCGAGGCCGAATCGCGTGAAGCGCGGGTCGAGCATGTTGCGGCGGTGGCCCGGCGAATTCATCCAGATCTCGAACAGCTTCTGCTGGTCGAAGCGCCCCTCGGCGATGTTCTCGGCGGCGGCGCCGACGATGCCGTTGTCCTTGACGCGCGAGGCAAAATCCTTGCCCCAGCCGGTCGTATGGTTCATGCGGCCACTGCGTGCCATATACTTGGCCTGTTGCAGGGCTGCCTGTTCGAGTTGCGGATCGGGCGCCAGCGGGCCAAGCCCGGCGGCGGTCCGGATGCCGGCAAGCGTGGCGGCCGCGGACGATGAAGCACCGGCGCCTTCGCCGGCCGGAAGCGAGACCGTGCCGCAGGCGGCAAGACCGGTCAATGCGATAAGGCCGGCGGCCTTGATCAGCATTCGTCTGTCTATGGGGGAGCGAGCGTCATCAGCGTTTTTTGCAAGAGTCATGGCTGACCCAAATAGCCGCGATCGTGGCTTTTGGCGGGCAGGGGACGAAATTTGCGGAAGAATATGCAGGGAGTGGAGATTCCGCTGGCCGCATCGCATAGATTGGGAGCGCGGCTGGCATCATCCGCCGGTAGTCCCGAGAGCTCATACGATATGAGGAACTGATGCGAACGGCTGTCCGTACATTCCCGATTCTGTCCACGGAGCGTTTGGTGTTGCGCGCGCCTGTGCAGGAGGATGCCGTCGCTTTCGGCCGCATCCTGTCGAACCCCGATGTTACGCGCTTTTCGAACTGGCCGACGGCACCGAGCAAAGCCCAGCTGGAGCGGGTCATGAAATGGATGGCAAAGGCCTTCGGTAGCGGCAAGGGATGCGCCTGGATGATCGAGGATCGGGAGTCGAAACGGCTGGCCGGCGCGATCCGATACAATCACTTCGAGGCAAAATGGAAATGCGGCCAGATCGGTTATGAACTGCATCCCGATTTTTGGGGAAAAGGCCTGATGACCGAGGCCGCCGTCGCGGTCGCTGTCTGCGGCCACCGGTTCTTCGGCCTCAACCGCATCGAGGCATGGACGCTGCCCGGAAATACCGGATCGGACCGTGTGTTGGAAAAATCCGGATTTCGCTATGAGGGAACACTCCGGCAGAAAGCATGGTTCAAGGGAGACTTCCATGATTTCCGAATGTTCGGGCGGCTCGCCAGCGATCAAGCCGCCTGAATTAAGCCGCGTCAGTGCCGGCTGGGAGAGCCGGCGAAAACCAGTCGATCAAAGACAAGGATTTCCGCAACATGCTTCACCACGTGTCTTTCGGGGTTTCGGATATCGAGCGCTCGGCGATATTCTATGACGCCGTGCTCGCGCCGCTTGGCTATGGTCGCGTCTGGGAGGATCTAAACCCCGGCGAACACGACCAGGCCGTAGGCTACGGTGTTGCGGGCGGCGGCGATAAGCTGGCGATCAAGCTTCGCCCAAGCGGCCAGCGTCCGCCCGGTCCGGGTTTTCATCTGGCCTTCGCTGCCCCGGATCGCCAGAGCATCACGCAATTTCATGCCGCCGCACTCGCTCATGGCGGTCGTGACAATGGCGCGCCCGGCCCCCGGCCAGACTATGGTCCCCATTATAATGCGGCTTTCGTCATCGATCCCGACGGCCACCACATCGAGGCGGTTTTCAATTCGCCGGAATAAATTCCGACGGGCGGCATTTGACTCGCCGATGATGAAAATGGCGTGATGACGGGGCAGGCGCGACGCATTTGGCGACAACCTGCGGCAAATCGGCTATCATCCCTTGGTACGAGCAGTGGCAGCTATGGGCGGCCATCCTGGCGATGACCGCCCCGACACACGGGAGGAAGGTTATGGCCGGCTTTCATGTCATGGCGGACGCGCGTGGAATGCACGTTCAGCCCACGGTGCGACGCATCACCATCGAGGATTTGAGGGACGCCTTGCGTCTCGGCGCGGAGGATTTCTGGGCAAAACCGTCGCACTACGTGTTCCTGTGCCTGATCTACCCGGTCGTCGGCCTGATCCTGACGCAGTGGACGTCCGGGGCGAATGCCATCCAGCTCATCTACCCGCTGATGTCCGGCTTCGCGCTGGTCGGTCCGTTCGCCGCGATCGGCCTCTACGAGATCAGCCGCCGGCGTGAACTCGGCATGAACACCTCCTGGCGGCACGCACTCAGTGTCCGGCACTCGCCGGCACTGCCCTCGATCGCGGTGATCGGCATCATGCTGTTGGCGCTGTTCCTGCTGTGGATGTTCACCGCGCAATCGATCTACACAAGCCTGTTTGGCGACCAGCCGCCGGCCTCGATCGGTGGCTTCATTCGCGAGGTGCTGACGACGAGCCGTGGCTGGACGCTGATCCTGCTCGGCAACGCGGCTGGCCTCGTCTTTGCCGTGATCGTGTTGGCGACAACCGTTGTCGCCTTTCCGCTGATGCTCGATCGCGATGTCGGCGCGGTGTCGGCAATCGAGACCTCCGCGCGGGCGGTGATGGCAAACCCGCTGATGATGGCGTTGTGGGGGCTGCTGGTCGCGGTGCTGCTGGTCATCGGCTCGATCCCGCTGTTCGCGGGCCTTGCCGTTGTCATGCCCGTCCTTGGCCATGCGACCTGGCATCTCTACCGCAAGGTTGTCGAACCCGAGCGTGTGCAACAGATCAGGCGGCCGATGTAGGGACGTGCCTTCGGTATTGCGCGCTCTCAACGACTAAGTGACTAGGACTGACCCATGGTGTCCAAACTGGGGCTGCTCAAAAACACTGTTTTGCTGATCTGCTGCGGCGTTGCCGGCTATCTCAATATCGTGCCTGCAAGCGCTGACCAACTGGTCCAATTTGAAAGCGAGGCTGTGAAGCCAACGCCGTTTCGGGTGCTCGTGGCACAAAAACAAGGCGTCGTGCTGGAGACTCCCTCCGGTATGCCGCTGCAGGGATATCTGACGCGGCCTCAGGGGGAGGGGCCGTTCCCGGCTGTCGTCGTTCTCCACGGATGTATGGGTCTATTCCCAAGTGAAAGGAAAGCCTGGTCCGAGCGGCTGTCTTCCTGGGGCTATGTCGTACTCTTTGTCGACAGTTTCAGCACGCGCGGCGACCTGTGATGGCCTCCACTCTGTTGATCGCGTATATGACGCTTACGGTGCTCTGGAATTCCTGTCGAAGTACAGCTTTGTCGACCCGCGGCGGATAGTGTTGATGGGGTTCTCCGCTGGCGGGATCGCAACGCTCGAGGCCGCGCAACTTGGTGGAGATGAGCGGCTTATGGAGCGCAAGTTCAAGGCAGCGATTGCCTACTATCCGAATTGTTCGGTAGCGAATGGCGACATGGCGGTCCCGACCTTGGTCCTGATCGGTGGGCTTGACGATTGGACCCCCGCCCAAAAATGCCGGGAGATGATGGCCCAGCGCAGCGGCAAGGGAAGCGCCGTGCAGCTTGAGGTCTTCCAAGGCGCTCGTCACGCATTTACCTCCCCAGCACTCAAGATCGGTACCGAGGTCTATGGTCACCGGATGGAGTACAATGCGGCTGCCGCGGATCAATCCATCCGCGACTCTCGTGCTTTTCTGAAAGAAGCCTTCGGCGGTTGAGAGCGACGATCGCCGTTTCGCATTTTTCGATCTCAGCGTTGCGCCTCGGTCGCCATCTTAAGGGCAAGCGCGGTCAGCACCGTACCCATCATCCAGCGCTGGACGACCAGCCATAGCGGCCGGCCGGCGAGGAACGTGGCGATCGAGCCGGCCGTCACGGCAATGATGGAATTGACGGTGAGGCTGATCGCTATCTGCGTGGCGCCCAACACCAGAAGCTGTGACAGCACATGCCCTTTTCCAAGGCTGATGAACTACGGCAGCAGCGACAGATAGAGCACCGCTACCTTCGGATTGACCAGATTGGTCACCAAGCCCATGACGAACAGCTTGCGCGGCCCGTCCTTGGGCAGTTCGCGAACCTGGAACGGCGAACGGCCGCCCGGCTTCACCGCTTGCCAGGCCAGCCACAGCAGATAGAGCACGCCGGCAAAGCGCAGCGCGTCATATGCGAGGGGGACCGTCATCAGCAGCGCAGTGATGCCGAACGCCGCTGACAGCACATAGAACAGAAAGCCAAGCGCCACGCCGCCAAGCGAGATCAGCCCGGCCTTGGGCCCTTGCGACAGCGATCGCGAGATCAGGTAGATCATGTTGGGGCCGGGCGTCAGCACCATGCCGAGGCACACCAGCGCGAAGGCGATATGGTTGGCGGTGTCGGGCATTGCCTTGATCTCCGGCCACGCCGTGTCGGGCGCATGGCGATGAAGCATGTGCCAGCGCCGGCGCGCAAGGGCATCGCGACGCCAGTCATTGCGCCAGAGGGTGCTGTTGGCTGATCAGCCGACGACGCGCAGGTTCGACAGCTCGTTGCCGATTTCCTTGAAATCGTTCGACAGCGAGGCGCCGGTCGCATTCCAGAAGAGTTTGGCTGGCTTGGTCGGGTCCGCTGGATCCTTGCGGAACCGCGATTCGGAGGAGCACGCCTTGAGCGCCTCGATTGCCTTCTTGTCGCCGGCATTGGTGAGTGACAGGTCGAGAGCCACTGTCATGACCATGATGTTGGCCGCCTTGGCATTGTTGCAAAGCGTGGTCATTTGTTCGTTGAGCGCGGCCGTGTAGTTACTGTTCGAATAGTTGAACTGGCCGATGGCGCTCGATGTGCCGCCAAACAGCCGGGTGACCGAAGTGCTGTTGTAGCCGAGGCCCGTATAGCCATAGGCGGCATAGGTGGACTTGTTGCCGGCGGGATCGCTCACTGGAACTGAATAGGTGTTCTCGCCATCGGTCAGCACGATGACGACCTTGTCGTTGCCCTTTTCCGTCTCCGACCGGCCTTCGGTGAAAGGCTCGCCGCTGGAGACGGTGCGCCAGCCCCAGGCCATGCCTTCCGGCACATTGGTGTTGCCGTTCGGCGCCATCAGGTCGATCGCCGCCTTGATCGCAGTCAGGCCTTCCGGCTTGCTGACGTCGGTCAGCGGTGTGATCGGCGTTGTCGTGCAACTGTAATTGGGCCCGGCGCCCTTGCCGAGCACCGGCGCATCGATTGGTCTGGGCATGAAATATTTGGCCATGTTGCGCTGCTGGGTTTTGCCGGTTGTGCTCGACGGGTCGTCGTTCCACCAGCTGTTCGCGGCACTGTAGGTCCTTGGCCTGTCCTCATCGGGATCCTGCGTCACCCTCCAGTGGTTGCCGGGCTCGTCCGGGGCGAACATTGGCACGAACATCGTTGCCGGGTCGCCGAAGCCGGTGCCGGTGTTGTTGGGGCCACCTGAAGCCGGCGTATCGCTGACATTGTGGGGGTAGGGCCGCACCTCGACGCAGCCCTGCCAACTCGCGAAAGGACCATAGGTGTCGATATAGTCGAATTCGTCATGGCTGCGCGTGCATGTGTGGTTCGAACGGTATTCGTCGCAAACGACGCGCTTGCTGCCAGCGATGCGCTCGTGGCTAGTGACGACCTTCATGTCGCGATAGAGCGAAAACCGGGTCAGTATCTGGCCTTCCCCGGCGCCCCAACCAGTACCTCGCTTGTACCAGATGCCATTGGCTTTCTCTGCATATCTGTCGGCTGCGTTGATCGTCGACCAGTCGAAATTCTCGTGGTGCACTGGCGACAACCCGTAGGTGTCGATCCAGGCTGCATTGTCGTTTCCTGTTCCGACATTGACCGAGGCCGCGAAGGGCACGAGGCTGAATTGGACCGGCTTGTCGATCTGCTTGATCAGCGCGGACTGCAAGGCCAGCGTGTCGACCAGTTGCTTGGCCGCGGTCTTTAGGAGGTCGATGCGCTTTTGTCCCGAACCCGTGCCGGGCGTGATCATCGATCCGGAATTGTCGAGCGCGAGCGCGACTTCCAGCGTGTTCTTCAGGCGGATTTCCGACGCGACATCGAAACTGATCTTCTTGTTCCCATCCGCTTCGGATTGGCCGACGAGCTGGGCAAGGACAGGGTAGAAATAGGGCTGGTAGTCAAGCCGCGCGCTCATCTGCATCAAACCACCGCCAGTGCTGTTGCTGGGCAGCACGACATTGAGCGTGGTGTTGGCTGGGTTGACCTTGTTGAGGTTGGCGTTGAAGAAGTCGAGCGCGTAGGCCTTCAACTGGTCGTCGGTGGCGCCTTCGACCAGCCGTCGCGCGGTGGCGACGTTGGCGGCGTCGAGCGCGTTCAGCACCATCTGCTTCTGCCGGTTCATCTCCGTGAAATCGACCGCCAGCGCCAGGCCGCCCGCCAGCGGAAGCATCGCCAGGACGGTCATGAGAGCATAGTTGCCGCGCCTGTCGCGGCAGAACTGGCGCCAGAATTCCCACATGTCTTGAAGCGGCCCCCGCCGTCGTATCAGCAATGCCGGCAAGGTCTCAGAAAACGCTGAAGGACGAGTGTGGGAAAACACTCGATTGTACGGCCAGGCGTTCACCCAACGCTAACCAAGGTGGCAAAGGCTGTGCATGAGATGCCCTTCGAACCATGACCAATCAACTCGCCCGAAGGCTGGTGTTCATATCGTTCTTTCGAAGAGATCAGCCTACGATGCGCAGGTTCGACAGCTCGTCGGCGATTTCCTTGAAATTGTCCGACAGTGTCGCCCCGGTGGCGTTCCAGAACAGCTTGGCTGGCTTGCTCGGATTGGTCGGGTCCTTGCGGAAGCGCGAATCGGAAGCACAGGCTGTAAGCGCCGCGATGGCCTTCCTGTCAGCGGTCTTCGTGGTGCTGAGATCAAGCGAGACGGTCATCACCAGTATGTTCGCGTTCTTTGCGTTGGTGCAAAGGGTCTGCATCTGCTCGTCCAAAGCGGCTGTGTAGTTGGCTTCTGTGTATGTGGTCTTTCCTATGGAAGTACTCGTATTCATGAACATGCGCGTTACACTCCCCGACCCTGGGTAGGTCAAGCCGGTGTAACCGTAGGCTGCATAGGTCGATCTGTTCTTGGCATTGTTGCTGTCGCCGGGCGGGCCGATGTTATAAGTGTTGGCACCGTCAGTCAGCACGATGATTACCTTATCGTTGCCCCTTTCGGTCTCCGGTCGGCCCTCGGTGAAAGGCGCACCACTTGACACTGCTCGCCAGCCCCAGGCGAGCCCTTCGGGCACGTTGGTGTTGCCGGTCGGCGTCATTGCACCGATGGCGTCTGTCACGACTTTTTTGCCCGAGGTCGTCGTCACGTCCTGCAGCGGCGTGATCGCGGTGGTTGTGCAGCCCGAATTTGGACCGTCTCCATCAGACGCGGTAGCGGCGTTATAAGGCTTCGTAAGGAAGTATTTCCGCATGTCGGACTGGCGTTTGGCGACAGCCAGACTGTCGAGAGAATCGATCCACCAATTGTTGGGATAACTCCACGATGCGGTGCTGACGCGGGTGCCGTCGGTCCAGAAGTTGCCGGCCTCGTCGGGGGCGAACATTGGAACGAACAGACTGGCGGGCGTGGCTGATGTGGGTATCGTGTCGTCGTTGTTGTAAGGATATGGCCTCGCCTCGACACAACCTTTCCAGGCTTCGTACTGCGCGGTGGTGTCAACGGAGGTTGTGCAATTGCCGCGACTATCTTTCTTTGTGCATGTCCGGGTTGTGGCCGTCATATCGGCGTAAAGGCTGAAGCGGGTCATCTCCTTGTCTTTGTCCGCCCCCCAACCAGTGCCGCGCTGATAGTAAACGTCGCCTACCTTTTCGATATATTTGTTCGGGTTGTAGCCAGTCGCGTTCTTGTACATCTGCGACCAATCGAAGTTCTCATGGTGGACCGGCGAAATCCCTTTGAGATCCATCCAGGTCTCATCCTTGTTGTCGGCACCCACATTGACCGATGCCGAAAAGGGAATCAGGGCGAACTGCACAGGCCTGTCGACCTGTTTCATCTGTTCGGCCTGCTTCGCAAGCGTATTGACAAGTTCCGTGGCGGCAGTCTTGAGCAAGTCTATTCTTGGTTGTCCGGTACCCGAGCCATTGGTGCTCATCGACCCGGAATTGTCGAGCACAAGCGCAACCTCCAGCGTGTTCTTGAGGCGGACTTCCGAGCATGCCGAGAGGTTGATTTCGGTAGAGTTGGCGGAGCCGCTGATCAGCATCGCCGCAGCCGGTATGAAATAAGGATGATACGTCAAGGAAGAGCAGAGCTTCAGCGTTCCGCCGCCCGTGTTGTTGTTGGGCAAGGTGACGGTCAGCGCCGTGTTGGCAGGATCGATTTTCGCGAGATTTGTCTCAAAGAAGTTCTTTGCATAGGCTTTGATATCGTTGTCGCTCGCCCCGGATGCAATCTGCCGGGCCGAAGCTATGGCGGCGGCGTCAAGCGCGTTCAAAGTAACCTGGCGCTGGCGTACCAGTTCCGCATAATCAACGGCAAGCGCCACGGCGCCCATGATCGGCACCAGGCTGATGGCTGTCACCAACGCATAGTTTCCGCGTCGGTCCCGGCAGAATTTGCCAATCATGCTCTTGAGTGCCCCTCGGCAAGACCCACTTGCTGCGAAAACCATCTCATTAATCATTGAATTTCAGGTTGCTGAAATGCCTAGAAGATCGGTTCTGCTGTTCAGCACGCGTTAACCATGTGGCGTCGCCTCCATCTGGCCAAAGCGGGAGGCAGCCACTGACGCGCCATGTCATTTGGTGAAAGCTGGTGACAGCGCGAAGCGGTTCGGTTAATTCCAACCGGGCCGTGGCGGACCGTCGGCGATGGCTCTCGCAATGATCACGATTCAAGGAAGCAACATGGCGGATTCGCCTGAAATCATTGGCTCGCTCACGGATGTGTCGAGGGGTTATTCGGCAATCCTCTGCGATGTCTGGGGTGTAGTCCACAACGGCGAAAGTCATTTCCCAGTGGCGGCATCCGCTCTGGAGACCGCGCGCAATTCGGGAATACCTGTTGTCCTGATCACCAATTCACCACGCAGGAATACCGATGTGGTGGCGCAGATGAACGCGATCGGCGTGCCGGCCGGAGCTTACGACCGGGTGGTGACCTCAGGTGACGTCACGCGTGACCTGATCGCTGAAGGGCCGCGAAAGATCTTCCACATCGGCGCCGATCGGGACCTGACCATCTATGATGATCTCGACGTCGAGCTTGTCGAGGAGTTCGAGGCGTCCGGCGTGGTCTGCACCGGCTTGTTCGACGATGAGGTGGAAAAGCCCGAGGACTATGCCGAGCTTTTGCAACGGTTGCGCGCCAGGAACCTGCCGTTCATCTGCGCCAACCCCGATATCGTGGTGGAGCGCGGTGAGCGGATCATATGGTGCGCCGGGGCATTGGCTCGCGACTATGCGCATCTCGGTGGCCGCACGCTGATCGCAGGCAAGCCCCATGCACCGATCTACGAGGTCGCGCTGGCGGAGGTCGCCGACATCCTTGGCCGTCCGGTCGAACGAAAGGAAGTTCTGGCCATTGGCGATGGCATGATGACCGATGTGAAAGGCGCCGCCGACAACGGCTTCGACGTGCTCTATGTGTCGGGTGGCATCCATGCCCGCGACTATGGGGATTCGCAGCGGCCGGATCCCGCCATGCTCGCTGCTTTTCTGGAAAAGCACGGCTATCGGCCCGTCGCCGTCATCCCGAGACTGCGATAGGGTCTGCCGATGACGAAAGCCTTCGAACGCGTTTCGGCTGTTTCACCGCTACCGGCCCATTTGCGCGGCGGCGTCGTGGCGATCGGCAATTTCGATGGCGTTCACCGCGGCCACCAGGCGGTGCTCGAGCGTGCACTGGCCGAGGCGCGCCGGCGCGGCGTGCCGGCTCTGGTGTTGACCTTCGAGCCGCATCCAAGAAAGGTGTTCAGGCCCGATATTCCGCTCTTTGTGCTGACGCCGCCGCCAATGAAGGCGCGGCTGCTCGCGCGACTGGGTTTTGCCGCGCTCGTCGAGCAGCCTTTTGACCGTGACTTTGCCTCCTTGTCGGCCGAAGCGTTTGTGACCGATGTGCTGGATGGAAATCTTGGCGTCACCCATGCCGTGACCGGCTTCGATTTCCACTTCGGCAAGGATCGCCAGGGCGGCCCTGCCTATCTGATGGCGGCTGGCGAGCGTCACGGTTTTGGCGTCACGCTGGTCGACGCCTTCCGCGACGAGGGGGCCGAGGTGGTGTCGTCGAGCCGCATCCGCGCATTGTTGTGCGAAGGTGAGGTTGCCGAGGCTGCCGGGCTGCTCGGCTACCGGTTTACGGTTGAAGGGCAGGTGATCGGCGGACAGCAGCTCGGTCGCACGCTCGGCTTCCCGACCGCCAATATGAGGCTTTCGCTGGAAACCAATTTGAAGGAAGGCATCTATGCCGTCCGCTTTCGCCGCGCTGACGGCACGATTCACGATGGCGTTGCCAGTTTCGGTCGCCGCCCGACAATCGACGACAATGGCGCACCGCTTCTGGAAACCTTCGTCTTCGACTTTTCCGGCGACCTCTACGGCGAGATCTGCGCGGTGTCTTTCTTCGGCTTCCTGCGATCGGAGGTGAAATTCGATGGACTGGATGCTCTGGTTGCGCAGATGAAGCGCGACGAAGCCGAGGCGCGCGCGCTCCTGGACGGCGTCAAGCCGCTTTCCGAACTCGACGCAGCCATGGCTTTTTGAACGATTTCTTCGCGCCGGATTTATTTCTTCAAGGCAAGGCCGACGGCAATGAAGGTCCAACCCTGGAAGATAAGATCAATCGCCAGGAAAAGCCCAAGCACCCACACGCTGTTGACCGGCCAGCCCATGGCGATGATCAGGCCCGCAAGCACGCTGATGAGGCCAGCCGCGACGACCCAGCCCCAGCCGCTTTCCGGCCGGTGGCCGTAGCCGACCCAGGCCCTGAGCACGCCGGAAGCAATGAGCGCGACCGCCAGCAGGAAGGTCAGCACGGTGGAGGCCAGCAACGGATTGTCGAAGGCAAAGAAGCCGGCGACCGCATAGAGAAGTCCGCTCAGCAGCCAGTAGAAGAAGCGCCCCCAGGTCTTTACGCCGAAGGCATGCACGATTTCGATGACACCCGCCACCAGCATCAGCCAGCCGACCACATAGACCGAGGCGACCGTGGCAATGAACAGATTGCCGAATGCGATGCCGCCGAAGATGAGCAGCAGCACGCCGAGCGCCACGAACCATCCCCATTTCGCGCGTGTCTGGCCAATCGCAGTTTTGAGAGCATCGCCGTTCAGGGTCATCGCCGCCATCTCCATAAAATGTCGCGTGGCATGTTGCCGACACGAAAGTTAGCCCCGAAGGCCTTGCCCGTCCAGCGAGCATCTTGCGATGGACGCACGCCAAAAAAGCTGCGGCATCGTGTCGAATTTAAATCAAATTTTACCAAACGGCCGCAAAGGCTTGCTATCAAGACGGGCCTTGTGAGTGTACGGAGTAACAATGCGTTCTGTCAGGACGATCCCGGTGGTTTTGGCCACCTTCATGCTGGGTACTTGCGGCGTCGCCGAGGCTGGTGACGGCGCCTTAGGCTGGGTATCGGGCGACTGGTACCTGACGCTTGGAGCGACCGGCATGGTCGCGCCGAATTTCGAGGGCGGCAAGAGATACCTGCTCAGCGCCTCGCCGATTATTTCGTTGGGCAAGGCCGGACCGCAGGCCCGCTTCGTTTCCCGCAACGACAACATCTCGCTCGCGCTGATCGACGACGGTGGGGTGAGGGCCGGCCTGACCGGCAAGTTCCTGTTCTCGCGCAGCAGCGACGACGAACTTAAGGGTCTCGCCCCAGTGCGCTGGGGCGGCGAGGCCGGCGGCTTCTTCGAATTCTATCCGACGGATTGGCTGCGCGCGCGCGCCGAACTCCGGCACGGCATTCGCGCCCACAATGGCTTTGTCGCCGACATCGCCGCCGATGCCTTCTATGATGTGACGCCCACGGTCAGGATTTCGGGCGGACCGCGCGTTTCGTTCGCCTCGGCCAATTATTTCGACGCCTACTACGGCGTCAACGCGGCGGAGGCAGCGGCTTCCGGCTTGAGCGAATATCATCCCGGAGGTGGGCTGAAGTCGACAGGCCTTGGCGGCGCCATAACCTGGAAGGTGACCGACCCGATGACGGCCAGCCTGTTCGGCGAATATTCCCGACTCATGGGTCCGGCGGCCGCTTCCAGCCTGGTCAGGGAGCGTGGCGATCGCAACCAGTTCACGATCGGCGTGTCGACCACCTATCGCTTCGACTTCACGATGTAACCGAATCCAGCAAGAGACGCTTTATTCTTGCCTCTTTGTCCGCTAAAAGCCCGGTTATGACGAGCTTTTCGCGTCCCATCGCCATTGCGATACGAATTACCGGCCCGGTGTTTCGGGCAGCCTGAGTGCTGCCGGAACCGCCGGGAATCTTGCGCGCGGCCTCTCGCGCTTTTCCAGATCATCAACGCATATCGCCCAAAAGTGGCTCCGGTTTTGGGAAACGATATGCGTCAAAGCGAAGACTTCAACGCCGCGGGCCGTCTGGCCGGGCACGCACATGGCAGAGCAATGACCGACGAAACGCCCAACAATTCCGCAATCGACTATTCCAAGACGCTTTACCTGCCGCGGACGGATTTTCCGATGCGCGCCGGCTTGCCGGAAAAGGAGCCGGTGCTGGTCAAGCGCTGGCAAGACATGGACCTTTACCGAAAACTGCGCGAAAGCGCGGCCGGCCGCACGAAATACGTGCTGCACGACGGCCCTCCCTACGCCAACGGCAACATCCATATCGGCCATGCGCTGAACAAGATCCTCAAGGACGTCATCACCCGCTCGTTCCAGATGCGCGGTTACGATTCCAATTACGTGCCGGGTTGGGACTGCCACGGCCTGCCGATCGAATGGAAGATCGAGGAACAGTATCGCGCCAAGGGCAAGAACAAGGACGAGGTGCCGGTCAACGAGTTCCGCAGGGAATGCCGGGAGTTCGCCGCGCACTGGATCTCGGTGCAGGGTGGCGAGTTTCAGCGTCTCGGCGTCATCGGCGACTTCAAGAACCCCTATACGACAATGGCGTTCCACGCCGAGTCGCGGATCGCCGGCGAATTGTTGAAATTCGCCATGTCCGGCCAGCTCTATCGCGGCTCCAAGCCGGTGATGTGGAGCGTTGTCGAGCGCACCGCCCTGGCCGAAGCCGAGGTCGAATACCAGGACTATGAGAGCGATACGATCTGGGTGAAGTTCCCGGTGGCCAATATCGCCATCGCCAGTGTTCCCGATGGCGAATCCGCAACATTGGTTCCGGGCCTGAGCGGGCAGTCCCTGGACCTGCTGGATGCCCATGTCGTCATCTGGACGACGACACCGTGGACCATCCCCGGCAATCGTGCCGTCAATTATTCGCCGCGCATCAGCTATGGCCTCTACGAGATCACGGCCGCGGAGAATGCTTTCGGTCCGCAGCCCGGTGAAAAGCTGATCTTCGCCGCGGCTCTGGCCGAAGCTTCGGCCGACAAGGCCAAGGTCACCTTGAATCATCTTCGCAACGTCAGCGCCGAAGAGCTTGGAAGCCTTGTGCTTTCGCACCCTTTCAAGGGCTTCGGCGGCGGTTACGAATTCTCGGTGCCGATGCTCGCTGGCGATCATGTCACCGACGATGCAGGCACCGGTTTCGTTCACACCGCGCCCGGCCATGGCCGCGAGGACTTTGACGCCTGGATGGATGCTGCGTCGGATTTGCGCGCACGCGGCATCGACACCGCGATTCCGTTCACAGTCGATGATGGCGGCTTCTTCACCAAGGATGCGCCGGGCTTTGGCCCGGACCGCGAGGGTGGGCCCGCGCGCGTCATTGACGACAACGGCAAGAAGGGCAACGCCAACCAGGCCGTCATCGACGAACTGATCAAGCGCAACGCGCTGTTCGCGCGGCCGGCTGAAGCACTCCTACCCGCACTCCTGGCGGTCGAAGAAGCCGATCATCTTCCGCAACACGCCGCAATGGTTCGTCTACATGGACAAGGACCTCGGCGACGGCTCCACGCTGCGCAGCCGCGCGCTGAAGGCGATCGACGATACGCGTTTCGTGCCGGCCGCCGGCCAGAATCGCATTCGCGCCATGATCGAGGAGCGCCCAGACTGGGTGCTTTCGCGCCAGCGCGCCTGGGGCGTGCCGATCGCCGTGTTCGCCGACGCGGATGGCAATGTACTGAAGGACGAAGCGGTCAACCAGCGCATCATGGATGCCTTCGAGGCGGAAGGCGCCGATGCCTGGTTCGCCGCCGGCGCCAAGGAGCGTTTCCTGGGCAATCACGACGCGTCCAAGTGGAAGCAGGTGATGGACATCCTCGACGTCTGGTTCGATTCGGGCTCGACGCACGCCTTCACGCTGGAGGATCGCCCCGACCTCAAGTGGCCAGCCGACGTCTATCTTGAAGGCTCCGACCAGCATCGCGGCTGGTTCCATTCCTCGCTGCTGGAAAGCTGCGGCACCAGGGGCAGGGCGCCCTACGAGACGGTTGTCACCCATGGCTTCACCATGGATGAGGACGGTCGGAAGATGTCTAAGTCGCTTGGCAACACTGTCGTGCCACAGGACGTCATCAAGCAGTCGGGTGCCGACATCCTGCGGCTGTGGGTGGTGACGACCGATTATTGGGAAGACCAGCGGCTCGGCAAGAACGTGCTGCAGACCAACATCGACGCCTACCGGAAGCTGCGCAACACCATCCGCTGGATGCTGGGCACGCTTGCCCATGACGATGGCGAAGAGGTGCCGCTGGAGAAAATGCCGGAGCTGGAGCGGTTGATGCTGCACCGGCTGGCCGAGTTGGATGAAGTCGTCCGATCGGGCTATGACGCCTTCGAGTTCAAGCGCGTCACGCGCGCACTGCTCGATTTCATGGTTGTCGAGCTGTCGGCCTTCTATTTCGACATCCGCAAGGACGCGCTCTACTGCGATGGACCTTCCAGCGTGAAGCGCAAGGCCTCGGTTCAGGTGGTGCGGCATTTGTTCGACTGCCTGGTGAAGTGGCTGGCGCCGATGCTGCCCTTCACCACCGAGGAAGCCTGGCTCGACCGCCATCCTGACGCTGTATCGGTGCATCTCGACCAGTTTCCGCGAATTCCGGCGGATTGGAAGAACGATGCGCTGGCGGAGAAATGGCGCAAGGTCCGGCAGGTGCGGCGCGTCGTCACCGGCGCGCTCGAGATTGCCCGGGCCCAGAAGGTCATCGGTTCGTCGCTGGAAGCAGTGCCTGTCGTCACGCTCGACGATGCCGCGCTCGAAGCGGCGATCACCGATGTCGACATGGCCGAGATGGCCATCACCAGCGATCTGGTCATTGCTCATGGCAAGGCACCGGCGGGCGCCTTCACGCTCGACGACGTCAAGGGCGTTGCCGTCGTGGTGGAAAAAGCCGAGGATCGTGGCTTGGTGAAATGCGCACGCTCCTGGCGCTACACGGCCGATGTCGGGCAAGATGCGGAATTCCCGGATGTTTCGGCGCGCGATGCCGCGGTTCTGCATGAGCTGAAGGCGTTGGGACGGATTTGATGCGCCAAACAGGTGCACAAATGCCACTGCGGGCGACCTGTGGCCGTCCGCGCGTTGCCCTTAACGAGTGGTTGAGATAGATAGGCGAAACTCCGGACGACAAATTGTCGCCGGATTTCCGTCGGAAGAGCATATGCGATGGGGACCGGACTTTGCCCGGTGGCGATCGAGAGGCTGTCTAGAGTGGGACTTTTTGATATGACCGAGAGATATAACGCGCGCCTTGCGCTGCTGGCGCCGCTTGTCGTATCGGGCCTCGCTCTGTCCGGTTGCATGGGGTCGCCTACCTACGGAACCGACAAGACCGCCGGCGCGCAGCTGGCTGGCGATATCACCGGTGCGTTCTCGTTCGCGCCGAAGACCAAGACCCCGATTGATTACAAGCCGCGTCCGACGCTGGTGAAGCCCGCACCAGGGCAGAAGGAAGCGCTGCCGGCGCCGCAGGAAAGCATCCAGACTGCCAGCGCTCAATGGCCCGAATCGCCCGAACAGCGCCGCGCACGTCTGCGTGCCGATGCCACCGCTCACCAGAATGATCCGTCCTACCAATCGCAGCTGGTCGATGACGTCCAGACCGATCCGGCTTCGGTGAAGAAAGCGTTGGCGGAGTCAGCCTCGGGCCGCCCGCCTGCCTGGACCCCGGCGGATTCCGACAAGGGTCGCGCCGCCGAAATCCAGCGCCGCGTCGCCGATAGCAAGCAGGGCGACCCGACCACCCGCAAGTATCTCAGCGAACCGCCGGTGGCGTATCGTGTCGCCGCCGACACCGCGCCACAGGGTGAACTCGGCGAGGATGAGTACAAGAAGGACCGTCGCCTCAAGAAGGAAGCGGAAGGCAAGAAGGGCAGCGGCTGGTTCGACTGGCTGCCTTCGCTGTAAGGGCCTGATACCGGCAGCGTCGCCTGTCCCGGTCAGGGATCGCGCCGCTCCCGAAAGAAATCTTTCAGAAGAAGTGCGGCGTCGCTTTCGCCAATGCCTGGATAGAAGTCCGGGGCGTGATGGCAGGTCGGCGAGGCAAAGAAGCGCGCGCCATTGACCACGGCGCCGCCTTTCTCGTCCGCGGCGCCGAAATACAGGCGGCGCAGCCTGGCGAAGGAAATGGCGCCGGCGCACATGGCGCAGGGTTCCAGTGTCACGTAGAGATCATGGCCGGTGAGCCGTTCGCTTGAGAGCTTGCGGCAGGCGTCCCGGATCACCAGCATCTCGGCATGCGCCGTCGGGTCGGCAAGTTCGCGGGTGCGGTTGCCGGCGCTGGCAATGACGGTAACCCCGCTGGCGATGACCGCGCCGACCGGAACTTCGCCGCGCAGGGCGGCGGCCTTGGCCTCTTTCAGTGCCAGTGCCATGAAATCCGGCCGCTTCACGCGGTTTCCATTCCGATTATCTCCTCGCCACTCGACGGCGATCCTGTTATCTAGCCCACAATCCGAAAATCGGACTCGGTTTTCGGAAAGGATCATGCGCAAAATCAAAAGTGCTACGGCGTCCTGTGCGCGTCCGAAAGGATGCGCCACGCTGTAGCAGCGCAAACGGATAAAGGCCACATGGACGACAACGACAAGAAATTCCGACCCAAAAAGGGTCCGGGCCACGGCACGAAATCGGCGGGACCGCGCAGTCGCGACGGCGCGGCGGGCAAGGGCGGCAAGCCATCCTTCGGCGCGAAAAAACCCTACGCGCCTCGTGGCGACCGTCCGATGGCGGCGGATGGTGAGCGGCCGAAGGGTGACTTCAAGGCCGGCGACAGGCCGTTCAGCAAGGGACCACGCCCCGAGGGCAAGCCTTTTGAAAAGCGCGAAGGTCCACGCAAACCCTATGCGCCGCGTGGCGATCGTCCGTTGGCAGCCGACGGAGAACGCCCAGCACGCGCCTACAAGCCGCGCACGACTGGCGAAGGCGACGCACCGCGCGCCGAAAGGCCATTCAGCAGACCACGCCCCGAGGGCAAGCCTTTTGAAAAGCGCGAAGGTCCACGCAAACCCTATGCGCCGCGTGGCGATCGTCCGGTTGCAGCCGACGGCGAGCGCCCAGCACGCGCCTACAAGCCGCGTGTGACTGGCGAAGGCGACGCACCGCGCGCCGAAAGGCCGTTCCACAAGGGACCACGTCCCGAGGGCAAGCCTTATGAAAAGCGGGAAGGCCCACGCAAACCCTACGCGTCGCGCGGCGACCGGCCGGCCGCGGCCGCTGAGAGTGGCGAACGGCGCTTCGATCGCCCCAAGCGCGATTTCAGCGATCGCGCGCCGCGTGACGCCGGCGATCGTGTTCGGCACGACGCCGGCGATCGCCCCAAGCGAGACTTCGCTGACCGTCCCAAGCGTGATTTTGCCGGCGATCGGCCTCAAGGAGCATCAGCCGGAGGCTTCAAGCCGCGCTCGCGTCCAGCCGAAGCGACCGAGGAAGCCGGCGAACGCATCGCCAAGCGGCTGGCCCGCGCCGGCCTTGCTTCGCGCCGCGACGCCGAGGAACTGATCGCGGCTGGCCGCGTCAAGGTCAACGGCAAGGCACTGTCCTCGCCGGCTTTCAATGTCATGCCCGACGACGTTATCCATCTTGATGGCATGGAGATCCCACCAATCGAGCGGACGCGGCTGTTCCTTTTCCACAAGCCGGCCGGCGTGGTCACCACAAACCGCGACCCCGAGGGGCGCAAGACTGTATTCGATGTGCTTCCGGCGGATCTGCCACGGCTGATGACCATCGGGCGGCTCGACATCAACACCGAGGGTCTGCTGCTGCTTACCAATGACGGCGGCTTGTCGCGCGTGCTCGAACTGCCAGCCACCGGCTGGCTGCGGCGCTACCGCGTGCGCGTCCACGGAAAGGTCGAGGAAAGCGCGCTCGCTGGCTTGCGCGAAGGCATCGCTGTTGACGGCGTCTTTTATGGTGCCATCGAAGCGACGCTTGACCGCGAGCAAGGCACCAATGCCTGGCTGACGCTTGGCCTGCGCGAGGGCAAGAACCGCGAGGTCAGGAACATTCTCGGCTCGCTCGGCCTCGATGTGACGCGGCTAATCCGCATTTCCTACGGGCCGTTCCAGCTCGACGATCTGCGTGAGGGCCATGTTCTGGAGGTCAAAGGCCGCGTGCTGCGCGACCAACTCGGTGAGCGGCTGGTCGAAGAATCCGGCGCCAATTTCGACGCCGAGATCACCAAGCCGTTTTCCAACAAGCCGGTGCGGCGTGAAGCCGTGCGCGAAGAAGAACCCGAGCGGCCGAAATTCACCCGCGACGGCGAGCGCCGCCCG
Source organism: Mesorhizobium sp. PAMC28654 (assembly GCF_020616515.1). Classification (GTDB taxonomy): domain Bacteria; phylum Pseudomonadota; class Alphaproteobacteria; order Rhizobiales; family Rhizobiaceae; genus Mesorhizobium. The sequence goes on along the minus strand of NZ_CP085135.1, from coordinate 1,704,464 downwards.
ATCGGCGAGGGCGGCCTGATCAAGAACCGCAAGCGCCGCGAAAACAGCCGTGACGAAGCGCTGGGCAAGCTGTCGACAAGTCCCGACAGGAGCGCGGGGCCGGAGAAGAGCTTTGGCGAGCGTGGCCCCAGGCCCGAGCGCGGAGGTTTCGGCGACAAACCCCGTGGCGGCTTTGGCGACAAGCCTCGCGGTGCTTTTGGCGGCAAGCCGGGCGGGAAAAAATCCGAGCGCGAGCAGAAGCCGATAGACCCGCCGGGTCAGCGCAAGGCCAATGTCTGGATGGCGCCGGGCGCGCGGCCGATCGGCAAGGGCCGGGCCGAGGCCGATGCGGCCAAGGCGGCCGAGGCCAAGGCCCGCAAGGCGTCGTTCAAGCCGTCTTACGGCAATCCCGGTGGCAAACCGGGCGGTGCAAAACCGTTCGGCAAGCCGCGTGGCGAGCGTCCGGGCGGCGCGGGTGGCGGTGAGCGGCCCCGCAGCGGCCCGAAAGGGCCCAGGACGAGATGAGGCCCAGGGTAAAAATGAGGCCCAGAGCAAAATGAGAATCGTCGGCGGTGAGTTTCGCGGGCGTCCGCTGGCGACGCCCCGCACCAACGCCATTCGCCCGACGACCGACCGCACCCGTGAGGCCGTCTTCAACGTGCTGGTGCATCGGTTTTCCGACAGGCTGCAGGGCGGGCGCGTGCTGGATCTGTTCGCGGGCACTGGCGCGCTCGGCCTCGAGGCTCTGTCGCGCGGCGGGTCTTACGGCGTCTTCATCGAGGAATCGGCGGAAGGCCGTGGGCTGATCCGCGACAATGTCGAGGCGTTCGGCCTGACCGGACGCACCAAGATATTTCGCCGCGACGCCGCCGCGTTGGGGGAGGCGGGCACACTTGCCCCTTTCGACCTCGTCTTCGCCGATCCGCCCTATGGCAAGGGCCTTGGCGAACGCGCCTTGCAATCGGCGAAGGCCGGCGGCTGGCTGCGTCCTGGCGCGCTCTGCGTTGTCGAGGAGGCAGCGGTGGCCGCCTTTGATGCCGGCTCGGGCTTCTCTGTCATCGACGAGCGCAATTATGGCGAGACGGTGATCCGCTTCATCGAGGCCACCTGAACTCGGCCTCTTTACGGCCTCCTTTGCCGGCAACATGACGAACAATTCACTTTGCTTGTCGCCGGCACCTTGCCTATCGTCCGAACAGGAAAACCGGAGCCATTGATGACATTTCAGGCTGAATGGCTGCGGGCAACATTACTGGCGACATCGCTGGTTTTCGTGGCAGCCGGCCCGACGCTGGCCGATTCCGCGTCGGGCGAGGGGACGGTGACGGATTTCCTGCTCGACAATGGCATGGAAGTCGTGGTCATCCCCGATCACCGCGCGCCGATCGTCACGCATATGGTCTGGTACAAGATCGGCAGCGCCGACGAGCCGCCGGGAAAATCCGGCATCGCGCATTTCTTCGAGCATCTGATGTTCAAGGCGACGACCACCCATGCGGCCGGTGAGTTCGACCGCGCCGTGTCCGACATTGGCGGCTCCAACAACGCCTTCACGTCCTACGATTACACGGCCTTCCACGAAACGGTCGCGCCGCAGGCGCTCGAGCAGATGATGAGCTTCGAGGCCGACCGGATGCGCAATCTCATCCTGACCGACGATGTCATCAAGACCGAGCGCGACGTGATCCTCGAGGAACGCCGCATGCGCATCGACAACAACCCCGAAGCGGTGCTCGATGAAGAGGTTGATGCCACGCTCTGGCAGAACCAGCCCTACCGCATTCCGGTCATCGGCTGGATGCAGGAGATGGAGCAATTGAACCGCGTCGACGCCACCGCCTTCTACGACAAATATTACAGGCCCAACAACGCCGTGCTGATCGTGGCTGGCGATGTCGAGCCGGAGGCAGTCAAGGCGCTGGCCGAGAAGACCTTTGGCAAGGTGGCGCGCGGCCCCGATCTGCCGCCGCGCGTTCGTCCGGTCGAGCCGGAGCAGAACACCAAGCGCACGGTAACGCTCTCCGACGCCCGCGTCAGCGTGCCGAGCTTCTCGACGCAGTGGGTGGTTCCATCCTATCACTCAGGCAAGGACGGCGAAGCGGAAGCGCTCGATCTGCTGGCCGAAATCCTGGGCGGCGGGACGCGCAGCCGGCTCTACCAGCAGCTCGTGGTCAAGCAGGGCATCGCTTCCAGCGCCGGCGCCTTCTTCCAGGGTACCATGCTCGACGATACCAATTTCACCGTCTACGGCGCGCCGCGCGGCGATGCCAAGCTGGCCGATGTCGAAGCGGCCGTCGACGCCGAGGTGATGCGCATCGCCAAGGATGGCGTGACCAGCGAGGAACTGGAAAAGGCCAAGGACCGATATGTGCGCTCGATGATATTCGCGCGCGACAAGCAGGATTCGATGGCGAACATCTACGGCTCGACGCTGGCCACGGGCGGCAATGTGCAGGATGTCCAGCAATGGCCGGATCGCATCCGCAAGGTCACCGCCGATGAGGTCAAGGCCGTTGCCGTCCGCTATCTCATCCTCGACCATTCGACGACCGGCTACCTCTTGCCGCAAACCCAGGCGGGGAACTGATTGATGACGCGGCTCGGCACCATTCGCTTCCGTCTGCACATCGCGGTCCTGTTCCTGTCGGTGTTGTTCCTGATCTTGCCGGCGGTCACCGCGCGCGCCAGCGTGGCCATCCAGGATGTGAAGTCGTCGAAGGGCGTCGATGCCTGGCTTGTGGAAGATTATTCGGTGCCGATCATCGCCATACGCTTCGTCTTCGACGGTGGCTCGACGCAGGATCCGCCGGGCAAGGAGGGGCTTGCCAATCTGATGACCGGACTGTTCGACGAGGGGGCCGGCGATCTCGACAGCGAGACTTTCCAGATCCGCCTTGACGACGTCGGCGCGGAAATGAGTTTCGACGAGCGGCGTGACGGCACGTACGGGTCGATGCGCATGCTGGCCGAGCGCAAGGACGAGGCATTCGAGCTCTTGCGGCTGGCGGTCACGCAACCGCGTTTCGACCAGGCGCCGATCGACCGCATCCGCTCGCAGATCCTGTCTGGCATCATCGCCGGTGAAAATGACCCTGACACGATTGCCCAGACCAAATGGGCCGAAGCCATCTATGGCAACCATCCCTATGCGCGATCGGATCAAGGCACCAGGCAGAGCATCGCCACGATCACCCAGGATGATTTGCGCGCCTTCCACAAGGCGAATTTCGCCCGCGGCGGCCTGCGTGTCGCGGTGGTCGGCGCCATCGACGCCGAAACGCTAAAGCAAAAACTCGACCTGCTGTTCGGTGACCTGCCGGAAAAGCAGCTGCTCAAGCCGGTGGCCGATATCGAGCCAAAGCTGGCGCAGCATGTCGAGGTCAACTACGCGCTGCCGCAGACCTCGCTGCAACTCGCCTATCCGGGAGTGAAGCGGGATGCTCCGGATTTCTTCGCGGCTGCCTTGATGAACGAAATCCTCGGCGGTGGCACCTTCACCTCGCGCCTGTTCAGCGAGGTGCGCGAAAAGCGCGGTCTGGCCTATAGCGTCAACTCGTCGCTGATCAACCAGGAACACGCCAACGCGCTGATCATCACCACCGCGACGCGCTCGGACCGGGCGGCGCAGACACTAGGCATCGTCCGCGATGTTGTGAGGCGCATGGCTGAGGAAGGTCCGACCGAGGAGGAACTCGCGGCGACCAAGAAATACATGATCGGCGCCTACGCCATCAACAATCTGAATTCCTCCAGCGCCATCGCCGCGACCCTGGTTGAGCTGCAGGTTGACAAGCTCGGCATCGATTACATGCAGCGGCGGACGGCCTACATCAACGGTGTGACGCTCGATCAGGTCAAGGCCGCGGCCAAGAAGCTGCTCTCCACGGAACCGGCTATCATGGTCGTCGGGCCGAAGCTCGGCGAGGTTGCCAATGGAGGCTAGTTTCGGCATCGCCTTCGGCGGCGGCGGCGCGCGCGGACTGGCGCATATCCACGTCATCGAGGCTTTGGACGAACTGGGGATAAAACCGGTGGCGATAGCCGGTTCGTCGATCGGCGCCATCATGGGCGCCGGCATGGCGTCGGGCATGACCGGCAAGGAGATCCACGATTATGCCCGCTCGATCCTTGGCCGGCGCACCGAGGTGGCCAGCCGCATGTGGCGGGCTCGGCCGGAAACCTTCGCCGAGGCGATGCAGGGCGGGCTGAGGGTCAGCCAGTTCAATGTCGAGCGCATTCTCAAGGCCTTCCTGCCCGAAGCGGTTCCCGAAACCTTTGCCGAGCTGAAAATCCCGCTGAAGGTGACGGCGACGGACTATTTCGGCCACAAGCTCGCTGTGATCAGCGACGGCGATCTGCATTCAGCGCTTGCCGCCTCGGCCGCGATACCGGCGGTGTTTCGCCCGGTGATGCGCGACGGAAGGCTGCTGATCGACGGCGGCATCTACAATCCCGTGCCTTTCGACCTGATCGAGAACGACGCTGACATCATCATCGCAGTCGATGTGGTCGGCGCGCCCGAGGAGGTCGAGCACAAGCAGCCGACGTCGGTCGACCTGATGTTCGGCGCCACGCAACTGCTGATGCAGTCGATCATCGCCAACAAGCTGAAGCAGCGTCAGCCGGACATATTGATCCGCCCGGCGGTCTCGAAATACCGTGTGCTCGACTTCATGAAGGTCGACGCCCTGATGAGTGAGACGGCGGATATCAAGGACGAGCTGAAGCGGCAGATCGAAAAGGCGGTGGAGGCGCGTGCCGGCAAGGGCAAGCGCGGCAAGCGCGTCGCCGGTTGAGCTGTCCCTCGATAGCTGTGGGTCACCCGAGGTGACTTGAAAAATCAGGTCGGAAGACGGGCGTGCCGTATCCCGACCGTCGCATCTTCTCGCTCAGGCGTTTTCGTCGAGCCAGACATTTTCGAAATTCTGTTCGAAGGTCGGGTGGATGCCATAGTTCTTCACCGACTTCGTCGAGTGATTGTAGATCTTGCGCCAATAGGGCTGGATGATGACCCCGGACTCTTGAAGGGTCTTCTCGATATCGACCATGAGGTCGCGGCGCTTGTCGACATCGGCGACGGTCAGCGCCTTGCCGATCTTCTCATCGAGTTCCTTGTTGGAATAGGCGGATTCGTTCCACGATTCGCCGGTGCGATAGGCCAGCGCGATGACCTGCACACCGAGCGGGCGCATATTCCAGTTGGTCATCGAGAACGGATATTTCGTCCAGTCGTTCCAGAAGGTGGAGCCCGGCAGGACGGTGCGCTTGACCTTGAAGCCGGCCTCGCGGATCTGGGCCGCGATCGAATCGGCGGTGTTCTTGTGCCAGTCCTGGTCGAGCCCGATCAATTCATGTTCGAAGTCCATATGACCAGCCTCGGTCATCAATGCCTTGGCCTTGGCGATGTCGCGGGACACTTTCGGCAGCGCGGCATATTCGGGATGGATGGCGCAGACGTGATGATTTTCGCCCAGCGTGCCGGCATCGCCATAGCCGAGCTTGAGAACCGTCGCATTGTCGACGGCAAGCTGGATGGCCTGGCGCACTTTCTGATCGTCATAAGGCTTGTTGTTGACGTTGGTGCGCGCCACGATGGTGTTGGCGGTGACCACCTCGTGCTTGACCAGTCCCATCTTGTCGAGGATGCCGACATAATCAGCCGTGGTCTCGTAGTTGGTGTTGACCTCGCCGGATTCGAACGCGCTGATCATCGCGTTGGCTTCGGTGCCGTAGTCGATGAATTCGATGCCGTCGAGATGGGCTTCGCCGCCCCACCATTTGCCGTTGACGCGGCGCTTCAGCACGACCTTCGAGCCGACATCGTAGGAGACCAGCTCGAACGGTCCGGTGCCGATCGGATGGGCGACGAAATTGCTGCCCATCTTCTCGTAATCGCGATGCACGATCAGAGCCGGATAATCGGAGAAGCCGGCGATGATCGAGATGTCGGAGGCCGGCAGCTTCAGCTTGATGGTGAAGTCATCGACCTTGGTGATCGCGCCAGCGAGCAGCTTGCCCGTCTTGGCATCGATCAACGTGCCCATGCGCGCCGCCATCGAATTGCCCGCGGCTGACTTGTCGCACCAGCGCGTCAGGTTGAAAACCACGTCGTCAGCGCTGAAATCGTCGCCATTGTTCCATTTGACGCCCTGCCGCACTTTCAGCGTGTATTCCGTGGCGTCGTCGTTGATGTCCCAGCCTTCGAGCAGGATCGGCTTGAAGGTGAATTCGTTGGTGTATTTGACCAGGGGCTCGAGCGTCTGGCGGGTGACATTGGCCATTTCGGACCAGTCGTAGGTCCGTGGATCCTTCTGTTCCTTGACGCTCGTCGCGACTTTCAGAATGCCACCTTTCTTTGGTTCCTCGGCATGCGCCATGGTCGGTGCAGCGAGACCCAGCATTGCGTAGGCCGCAGCCGTCGTCGCGCCGAAAGCGCTGGCGATCGCCAGAAACTCACGGCGGTCCACCGCGCCTGCCCTGGCGCTCTCGGCCATCGCTCCGACGAAATCGGGAATGCGGCCGCCATCGTTCTTGGACATTGTCATTGCGTTCTCCCACCGGTTTCAATCCCTGACGCGCTGTTGCTTTCAGCGGCTCTGTTGACTCATCGTAGACATTGGCCGGAAGTATGGGATCGAAAAGGATTCAGCGCTGACTGAGAATAATTCCGTCCATGTCCTTGGTGGCATTCGCCTGCGCTGTGGCACGTGTCAGCGGTCGAGTGGCGCGACCGCCAGATCGATAAGCCGGCTAAACCCGTTGCTGTCCAGCGCGTCGAACGAGAGCGCCATCGCCTCCATCTCGTCGGCGCGCGCCTTGTTGATGAGGCCGTCGGTGAAGGTGGCATATTTCTGATGAAACTCGTCCGCGTTCATCGGATTGTCGCGGTCGCCTTTCGGCGTGCGCGGCTCCGACATGATCTCGCGCCCGTCCTTGAGATAGAGGGTAACGTCGGCCCAGCGCTTGCCGACGCTGATGCGGGTGTAGTGCTCGGTCTCGACCAGCTCCGTGGCGTTGGAAATGCGGCGGATCTCCGCGTCATCCAGGACCTCTGGCAGAAGTTCAAGCGGTCCGATCTTGCCCCGCACGATCATCGTCGCCACAGGAAACGCGATCGAATAGGTCATCTCGTCTAGCGTCTTCGGATTGTGGCCGGCAAGCCGCACCGCATAGTGGAAGGTCTGGATGCGCACCCGCGTGACATCCTTGCTGGAAAGCTTGTTGTCACGCATCAGGTCGCGGACGGCATCGATCGATGGATGTGCCCAGCGGCAGACAGGATAGGGTTTGTAGGAGGTATCCTCGACGATGCGCCAGGCCTGTCCGAGATCGCGCCACCAGGGTTCGGCCGCGTCCCCCTCGGCAGTGATCGCAGGCGCGCCGGTGAAGCCGAGCTCGGCCATATAGGCGGCCATCACCCCCGATGGCGCGCCCCAGCCAACGCCGTCACGCAGCATGGTCGGGAAATCGATGCAACGCATCATCTGGCTGCGCGGACCGTGATATTCGGCAATGCCCGCGGCATGGCGCGTCTGTTCCTGGCTCAGCCCCAGCAGCCGCGAAACACCGGCGGCGACACCGACCGCGGTCCAGGCTCCGGAGGTGTGGTAGTCCGGCACGGTGCCATGCAAGGTCAGGCCGGCGCGATAGGAGATCTCGTAGGCGACGGCCAGCGCGACCATGAACTCCTTGCCGGAAAGCGGTTGCCCGGTGGCGCGCAGCGAGTCGGCGATGCCGAGCAGTGCGGGAAACACCGCCGAACCCGCGTGGCCTTTGCAAGGGCTGGTGGAGTCGTGTCCGTCGATGGAGTCGATGGTGAAGGCGCCGGCGAACGCGGCCCCGGCCGGGCTGACTGGACGCCCGTCGAAGATCATCCGCGCAGCGCCGATTTCGGGCGACGAACGCCACAGCCGGTCTGCGATCTTCCTGGTGATCGATGACATCTCAGTCGTCGAACCGACCGCCGCCACGCCCAGAATGTCGGCAAAACTGCGTCTGAGGATGGAGCGCACCTCTTCGGGAATAGCGTCATAGGTCAGGCTGTGGGCAAAGTCGGAAAACCGGATCATCTCGAAAACCTCCCTGCAATCTCAATAGGACAGACGCCGTTTGGGCGTTCGTCGGTCAGTCAAGGCGATACGGTCATGTTGGGCCCAAGATGCTCCACGCCAACCTTGACGTGGATCACCGCGGCCTTGCCGCTCGCCAGCGCGCGTTCGAAGGCCGGCGCGAAATCGTCGGTCGTCTCCACCGTCTCGCCATGGCCGCCGTAGCCGACCGCCACGGTGGCGAAGTCGGGATTGGTAAGACCGGTGCCGGAATTGCGGCCCGGAAAAGCGCGTTCCTGGTGCATCCGGATGGTGCCATAGGATTGGTTGTCGACGACGATGAAGATCGGGTCGAGGCCGTACTGGACGGCGGTCGCGAATTCCTGGCCGTTCATAAGGAAATCACCGTCGCCACCGATGTAGATGGCGGGCGCGTCGGGGTCGGCGATCTTTGCGGCAACCGCCGCGGGAACGCCAAAACCCATGGCGCCGCAGACCGGCGCCAGCGCGCCGCGAAACCGCCGATAGCGGAAATGGATGTTGGGCCAGTCGGAGGCATTGCCGGCACCGGTGGTCATGAAGGAATCAGCCGGCAGCCGCTGGCTGAGGAAGCGCATCACCACGCCCATATCGACAGGGCCCGGCTGCGCTGCAAGGTCGAGCATGGCAAGGTAGCGCCGGCGTGCCGAGGCGCAAACCGCGGCGCGTCTTGGATTGCGACCGGGCGAGGCCAAACCGGCAAGGGCGATTGCAAACGCGCTGGGATCGGCCTGTACCAGAAGGTCGGCTTGATAAAGCCGGCCAAGCTCCTCCGCGCCCGGATGCACATGCACCAATGGGCAGTGTGGGGTCGGCGCCGGGATCAGTGAGAACTTCAGCGTCGTGCCGTCACCGAGACGGCTGCCGACGGCAAGGATGAGATCGGCCTCGCGGCAATAGTCGTTGGGCATCGGCGCGCCGCCGAAACCAAGATTGCCGATATAGTTCGGATGGTCGTTGGGAAACAGGCCTTGGCGGCGGAAGCCGACGGCGACGGGAAGCCCGAGACTTTCCGAAGCCTGGATGATGGCGTCGTGGCCGGCTGGCGTCCAGTTGGCGCCGCCAAGCAGTAGCAATGGCCGCTTCGAGCGCGCCAGCATGGCTTCGATCCCCGCCATGTCGGAGGCCAATGGTGCGACAGGTGTTACCATTGCCGGTTTCAGGTCGGGCGTGTCGCTTTCCGCCTTGAGCACATCTTCCGGCAACACCAGCACCACCGGGCCGGGGCGGCCGGAGACCGCGGTTCGCCACGCCCGGTTGACATATTCGGGAATGCGCGACGGGCGATCGATTTCCGCCACCCATTTGCTCATCGGGCCGAAAACGCGGCGATAGTCGAGTTCCTGGAAGGCTTCCCGATCACGATGCGCGGATGCAATCTGACCAATCAGTAGGATGAGCGGCGTCGAGCCCTGATAGGCCGTATGCAGGCCGATCGCGGCGTTCATCGCGCCCGCACCGCGGGTGACGAAACAGACGCCGGGGTCGCCGGTTGCATCGGCGTAGGCCGCCGCCATGAAGCAGGCGCCGCCTTCTTGCCGACAGGTGATATAGCGGATGACGTTGGCCTGCTCCCACAGCGCGTCGAGCGCGGTCAGATAGCTTTCACCGGGCACGCCGAAGACGGCCTTGCAGCTGTTTTGCAACAGTGCGCTTATGAGAATCTGACCGCCGTTTCGCAAGATCGCCCCGCTTTTCGTGCGACCGTAGGGGCGCAGTCGAAGCGTCTCAATCGAATAAAATTTCGGCGCTGATGAATTGATTTCGGGCCGGCGGCAAAAGCCCGTCAGTCGCTGCGAAGACCGGTGCTGAGCGACAACAGCCAAGCCTTGAAATGTTTGACGCGGGCGAGCCCCGCCGAGCGTTTGGGCGCGATGAAGTAGTAGGCGCCGCCGGTTGGTACTTCTTCAGCGAAGGGCGCGATCAGCGAGCCTCGTTTCAACAAGGTATCGCCATAGGGCCGTCGGTTCATCGCCACCCCCATGCCCTCGCTGGCGGCAAGCAAGGCGTGGGAGCGGGAATCGAACATCAGCTTCGGCACCTGGTTCGCGCCCCGAACACCCATTTTATCGAACCAGAAATCCCACTCGTGCGGCACGTATTCGCAGCCGATGAGCCGCCGCCCGAGCAAATCCTCCGGGGTCTCGATCGGACCATTGTGGCGCAGATAGTCCGGTGACACGACGGGCGCGATGACCTCGTCGATCAGCTTTTCGCACATGTGTTCCGACGGCGCCGTCATGGCGTAGCGGATGTCGATGTCGATGCTGGAACCTGAGAATTCGATGTCGTCCGGCTTGGTGATCAGCTTGACGGTGATCTCGGGATTGGATGACAGGAAATCGTCGAGTTGCGGGATCAGCCACATCTGAGCCAGTGACTGGAAAAGATGAATGGTCAGGCCGCCATTCTTGGTGTCCTGCATCACCGACAGCGTGCTCGCCTCGATGCGGTCCAGCGCATCGCCCAACCCCTCAAGATATTTCTCACCGATCTCCGTGAGTTTCAGCCCCGTCTGCTCGCGCAGGAAAAGCTTGGCGCTGACAAAGGTCTCCAGCGATTTGATCTGATGGCTGACAGCGGAGCTCGAAATCAGCAACTCCTCGGCGGCGTCGGCCAGGCTGCCAGCCCGCGCGGCCGCCTCGAAGGCCCGCAACGCGGCAAAGGGAGGTAACCGCCTTGCCATTCTTGGAAGCTCCTCCACGCGCCGGAACCAACTGCTCCGACGCGGCACCTATAGGGGTTTTCACGAGGTGGTGGAAGATTTGGGTTTTGTCGGGCCAGAGCCTGTCCATCCCGACTCGGTCGGGCGCCCTCACATCCGCATGCGCAACCCTTGCGGGTCGTAGCGTGGCCCATCCGAAATGGACGCCGCACGGCGCTTGCCGTTGATCTCGACCTCGAAGCCTGAGCCGGTCTCGGCGACATGCGATTTGAGATAGCCGAGCGCCAGGCTTTGGTTGACGGCATAGCCATAGGCGCCTGACGTGACATAGCCGACATAGACATCATCTAGGAATACCGGCTCGCCGCCGCTGCAATCGGCATCGTCAGCGTCGACGGCCAGCGTGACGAAGCGCTCGGTGGCGCCTTGAGCGCTATGCTCGCGCGCCGCCTGTTCGCCGATGAAGCCGGAGCGTTTCCAGTCCACGAAACGGTCCATGCCCGTCTCCATGACGGTGTAGTCCGGAGCCAGATCAAGGCCCCAGCTCTTGAAGGCCTTTTCGACCCGCAGGCTGGCCAGCGCCCTGCTGCCGGCAGGCACCAGGCCGAGATCGGCGCCTGCGCGCAACAGTGCGTCGTAGAGGCCAGCCTGATACATGGCTGGAGTGTAGATTTCATAGCCGAGCTCGCCCGAAAAAGAGACCCTGAGCACAATGGCGTCGGTCGCTCCCTCGATCTCCATGCGTCTGACCGACAGAAACGGAAACGCCTCGCCGGAGACGTCACCATACGTCACGCTGGCCAGGATTTTTCGCGCGTTCGGCCCAGCCAGCATCAGCCCGCTCCAACTGTCGGACAGGTTCTCGACGGTGATACCTGGTGTCTTGTGCGCATCGAACCAGCGCATGTGCTGGCCCTGCATGGTGCCGGCCCCGAGCAGCAGATAGCTGCCGTCATCGAGCCTCGAGACGGTCAGGTCGCCGATCAGCCGGCCTTTTTCCGACAGCATCGGCGACAGCGAGACAGCGCCGGATCGCTCGGGGATCCGCCCCGCCAGCACCCATTTCAGCCAGCCGGATGCGGCGTCGCCAGAAATCCGGTATTTGGCGAAGGTCGATATCTCGAACAGGCCGGCAGCGCTTCGCACCGCCTTGCATTCCTCGCCGACGGTCTTCCACCAATTCTGGCGGGCATAGCCGAAGATGTCGCGCTGTTCGTCGCCAGGCCGCGCAAACCACAGCGGCTGCTCCCAGCCATTGCTGAAGCCGAAGACAGCGCCCTTGGCCTTCTGCGCGGCGTAAGCCGGGAATGTTCGCAGCGGCCGGCCGGCAGCGCATTCTAGATGCGGGTAGGGGCGTTCCTGGCGGTTCTCGTAATAATATCTGGTTCGCTCGAAGGTGAAGCGCTTGCCGGCCCAGCGGCCGAATCGGGCAACATCCCAGAAATTCACGTCCATCTCCGGCTCACCGTCGACGATCCATTCCGAGATCACCTTGCCGATGCCGGCGCCCTGGTTCAAGCCGCTCATCACGCCGCAGGCGCAGAAATAATTCTTCAGCTCCGGATGTGGTCCGAGCAAAGGTCCAAGGTCGGGCGAGAAGATCATCGGCCCGTTGATGACGCGCTTGATGCCGGCTTCGCCGAGGCAGGGCATGCGGTCCATCGCCACCTCGAAATTACGGTCCATGCGGGCCAGGTCGTTGGGCAGCAACTCATGGCCGAAATCAAGCGGCGTGCCGTCGAAGGCCCAGTGATGGCAAGTGCTCTCATAAGCGCCGAGCAGGATTCCCTTGCCCTCCTGGCGCGAATAGTAGCCGGCTTCACTTTCCCCGATGGTCGGCAGTTCGTGGTCCATCGCCTCGATCTCGGGGATCGCCTCGGTCACCAGATAATGATGTTCGACCGGCAGCAGTGGCAGTTTTATCCCCGCCAGCGCGCCGACCTCGCGCGCCCATAGGCCGGCGGCGTTGACGACGAATTCGGCATGGATGGTGCCGCCAGGCGTCTCGACATCCCAACCACCGTCGGCGCGTGGCGTCGTCGCGGTCACCGGCGTATGGCGATGGATCTTCGCGCCGAGCTTGCGCGCGGCTGCGGCAAACGCGTTGGTCGCCGAGGACGGATCGACATGGCCCTTGATCGGTTCCCAAAGCACCGCCTTGAGGCTCCTGGTGTCCAGCACCGGCGCACGCTCCCTAGCTTCCTCGAAGCTGATCCACTCCGCCTCGACGCCATTACGCCGTGCGCGCGCCCGGGCAATGGCGAGCGTGGTGACCTCGTCGTTCGAGGCCGCCAGATGCATGCCGCCGGTTGGGTGATAGCCGACGGCCTGGCCGCTTTCCCGTTCGATCTCAGGATAGAGATTGATCGTATAGACCTGCAGCCGCTGGGCGTTGGACGGCCTGGTCAGCGAGAACAGATTGCCGGCGGCGTGCCAGGTCGAGCCGGACGTCAATTCCGAGCGCTCCAGCAGCACCACATCCTTCCAGCCCTTCTTGGCCAGATGATAGAGGATGGCGCAGCCGGTTATCCCACCGCCGATCACCACCACGCGGGCATGTGTATCCATTCCGTCGGAATTCCATTCTTCGTTGTTTGCAGAAGGCTTGAAGCAGCATCTAGCGCAGGGCTTCGATCTCGATCTTTCGCCGTGCGACGTAGTCCTCGAGCTGCTCGATCACCGCCGGGTCGATGGCTGGTGCTTCATATTCGTTGACCATCTGTTTCCAGATACCATTGGCGCGGCGCGCGGCGTCGGGGCTGCCCTTGTCCTGCCAGTTCTCGAAATTCGACCAGTCGGAAACCAGCGGCTTGTAGAAGGCGTTTTCGTAGCGGGCGAGCGTATGAGCGGTGCCGAAGAAGTGGCCGCCGGGGCCGACTTCCTTGATCGAATCCAGTCCGATCGTGTCGGCGTTGACCGTGAGCGGCGTCATCCAGGCGCACATCATGCGGACCATCTCGATGTCGAGGATGAACTTCTCGTAGGAACCAACCAGGCCGCCCTCCAGCCAGCCAGCGCCATGGTTGAACACGCTGGCATGGCCGGTCAGCGCGCCCCACAGCGACATCATGGATTCGTACGCCGCCTGTGCGTCGGGAGCATTCGAGGCGTTCACGTTGGACGAGCGCCACGGCAGGCCGTAGCGGCGCGCCATCTGGCCAGTGGCCTGCGCGCCGAGCGTGAATTCGGGCGTGCCGAAAGCCGGCGACCCCGTCTTCATGTCAGCGTTGCAGATGAAGCCGCCATAGATGTAGGGGCAACCCGGGCGGATGATCTGGGTCAGCGCGCAACACGCGAGCGTTTCGGCATTCTGCATGACCAGCGCACCGGCAACCGTCGCAGGTGCCATGGCGCCGGCCAGACCGAAAGGTGTCACGCAGACGACCTGACCCAGCCGCGCATATTCGATGACGCCTTGCGCGATCTCGCCGTCGAGAACCAGCGGCGTGTTGGTGTTGGTATTGACGAAGAACACCGGGTTGGCGGCGAGGCTGTCCTCGTCCTCGCCATACCAGATCTTGGCCATTTCAATGGCATCGCGGGCGCGATGGCGGCCGATCGTCAGCGGTTTCCACGGCTTGTCCGAAATCTTGCAGCAGGCAAGGTAGAAGTCGAGATAGCGTGTGTCGGCCGGCAGGTCCTGGGCTTCGACACTGGTGCCGCCTTCGATCTGCAGCACGTCTGTCATATGCGTCATCTTCAGGAAATTTTCCTGATCCCTAAACGTGCCGGCGCGACGACCATGATCGAGATCGGAAACGAAGGGCGGGCCGCTGACCGCAGTGAAGGCGACCTGGCCTTGGCCCATGAAAAGCTTTTTGGCCGGATCGCGGCCACGCACCGTGACGACCGGTGGCGCCTTGGCAACCAGTGCCAGCAGCCCCTCGCGATCGAAGACCACCAGTTCGGTGGCATGGTCGACGGAGAAGCCGGCGCTGGCGAAGAAGTTGCGCGTCTCTTCGTCCTGGATGCGCATGCCGACATCTTCGAGCACCGACATCGATGCGTCGTGGATGGTTTCGACCTGTTCCTCGGTCAGCACCTCGATGGGCGCATGCGGATTGCGGAGCTGCAACCACTCCTTGGAAAATTCCAGCCTGCCGTCGCGCACCCTGCGTACTCTGGCCGTCGTTCGCATGCCTGCCCCGCCGAGGTTGATGTCAGGCGGCGAGTTGAGGGGCTTTGGCCATCAAGAGCAATTGAAAACGCTTCAGCCGGCAATGAGGCGATTTCGTCACCTCAGGTCAGTCTGCCGCGGACCATCGGCCGGCGGCAGCTACGAAGGACCTCAGTCCTTCGCGCGCTCGACATAGGCGCCGTCGGCGGTCATCACCACCACGCGGGTGCCGGGAGCGATGTGCGGCGGCACCAGCGTGCGCACGCCGTTGGAAAGCACAGCCGGCTTGTAGGACGACGAAGCCGTCTGTCCCTTGGTCGTCGGCTCGGTTTCCACCACTTCGAAGGTAGCGCGCTGCGGCAGCACCAATGAAATGGCAATGCCATTGAACTGTGACACCTGCACGGCCATGCCTTCCAGGAGGTAGGGCGCCATGTCGCCGACCACGGCTTCCGACACCGCCACCTGATCGTAGCTTTCCGGGTTCATGAAATGAAAGCCTTCGCTGTCGTGGTAGAGGAACGTGTGCTCGCGCTCTTCCACATAGGCACGCTCCACCTGCTCGGTGGTGCGGTAGCGTTCCGAAACCTTCACCCCATCGCCAATGCGGCGCATATCCAGCTGCGTTACCGGCGTGCCCTTGCCTGGGTGGATGTTTTCGGCAAAGAGGATCACATAAAGCTTGCCATCCCTGTCGACGACATTGCCTTTGCGGAGCGAACTGGCGATAACCTTCACCACGGCTTTACATCCTGAAATCGTTGATTGTCATAAATCGGCTGCGAGAGCCGTCCTGTGTGCGCCGTAGCGCATCTTGGGCGATCCCGCCAGCCCAATTCACCATTGGTATTGTCCCATGACCGACGCTTCGCCCTGGTGGACGCCTCATGTTCACGCCGACCGACGCCCACGACTGATGCTGCGCAACGGCATTGCCGCCAGCCTGCGCGACTGGTTTTCACGCCGCGACTTTGTCGAGGTGGAGACCGCCGCTTTGCAGATATCGCCCGGCAATGAGGCGCATCTGGCGGCCTTTGCCACGGAGGCGATAGGGCCGGACGGAACACGCTCACCGCTCTATCTGCACACATCGCCGGAATTCGCCTGCAAGAAGCTGCTCGCCGCCGGCGAACCACGGATCTTCAGTTTCGGCCCGGTATACCGAAACCGTGAGCGCGGCCCTCTGCACCATCCTGAATTCACGATGCTCGAATGGTACCGGGTGGGCGAGAGCTATGAGAGCCTGATGCTGGATTGTGCCGCTCTGCTGGCGCTTGCCGCCGAGCGGGCAGGGGCCACGCGCTTCAGCTTCCGTGGCCGCGACTGTGATCCTTTCGCCGAGCCGGAACGGCTGACGGTGGCCGACGCCTTCACACGTCATGCCGGGATCGACCTACTTGCCACCATCGCGCCGGACGGCGGCACCGATCGCGATGCCTTGCACGACGCCTTGAGCCAGGCCGGGCTGCGGACCGCTGCCGACGACAATTGGGCGGACCTGTTCAGCCGGGTCATGGTGGAAAAAGTCGAGCCGGCGCTCGGACTGGGCCGCGCGACCATCCTTTGCGAATATCCGGTCGCGGAAGCCGCCCTCGCCAGGCCAAGCTCGCGCGATCCGCGCGTCGCCGAGCGTTTCGAGCTGTATGGCTGCGGTGTCGAGCTTGCCAACGGCTTTGGCGAACTGACCGATCCGGAAGAACAGCGCCGGCGCTTCGTCGTCGAGATGGACGAGAAGCAGCGCATCTATGGCGAGCGCTATCCGATCGACGAGGATTTCCTGGCGGCACTCGCCATCATGCCGCGGGCTAGCGGTATCGCGCTCGGCTTCGACAGGCTGGTCATGCTCGCCACCGGCGCGCAAAAGATCGAGGATGTGATCTGGACGCCGGTCGCGGCTATGTGAAGGCCGGAGCTGATCGCGCGTTGCCCGGCCTGTTCGCGACAGTTCAGTGCGCGAAAATCTGATCGAGCGAGCGAAAACCCTTGAATTCCAGTGCATTGCCGGAAGGGTCGCGGATGAACAGCGTCGCCTGTTCGCCGGGCTCACCCTTGAAACGGACCATTGGCCGTTCCAGCCAGTCGATATGATCAAGTGCTTCGAGCCGCGCGGCGAGGCGCTCCCATTCGTCCATCAGCAGCACCGCGCCGAAATGCGGGATCGGGACCGTCACGCCGTCGACCTTGCCGTCGCTGGCGGCCTGGGATGCCTGCGGTCGCAGATGCGCCGACATCTGGTGGCCGAAAAGATCGAAATCGACCCAGGTCGCTGATGAGCGGCCGATCGCGCATCCAAGTATGTCGCCATAGAAAGCGCGCGTTTCATCGAGATTGCGGACCGGAAAGGCGAGGTGGAAGGGCGTCAAGGCGTATGCTCCGAGCAGTCTGTCAACAGGGCGGCGATACTTGGGCCCAGTCGCGGTCGGTGGAGCGAAGCATCTTGATTACCGCTTCTCCCATTGCACAAGCCGGACCGGAACAATAGATGGTGCAGCAGCGGGTCGCACCCGAAGCAGGCCCAAAAGCAGGATTATCAACATGACAAACACGCTCGACGCAGCAAAATTGACCGACCGCGTCGCGGCCCTGGTCGAGGCTGCCAAGCGGGCTGGCGCCGACGCCGCCGACGCGGTGGCGGTGCGCGGCCGCTCGACCGGCGTATCGGTGCGCCTCGGCAAGGTCGAGGGTACGGAATCGTCCGAGAGCGAGGATGTTTCGCTGCGTGTCTTCGTTGGCAACAGGGTGGCGAGCGTATCCGCGACCGCTGCGTCCGACCCCAAGGCGCTGGCTGAACGTGCCGTGGCGATGGCGAAGGTGTCGCCAGAGGATCCCTATCAGGGCTTGGCTGATCCATCGCTGCTCGCGAAACGGACACCTGATCTCGACCTGTTCGACGCCACCGAAGTCTCGGCCGACCGGCTGAAGGACGACGCGCTTGCCGCGGAAGAAGCCGCCCTTGCCGTCAAGGGCATTACCAATTCCGCGGGCAGCGGCGCCAGCGCCGGTCTTGGCGGACTGGTTCTCGCCACCTCGCATGGCTTTCTTGGCCACTATGTCGCCTCGCGCTTTTCGCGCTCGGCCAGCGTCATCGCGGGCGAGGGCACAGGCATGGAGCGCGACTATGAATTTTCCTCGCGCCAGCATTTTTCCGATCTCGATGCGCCCCGGGATATCGGCCGCAAGGCCGGTGAACGCGCGGTGCGGCGGATCGGCGCGCGCAAGGCGGCGACCGGCCCGGTCAACGTGGTGTTCGATCCGCGCGTCGCGCGCGGCATCGCGGGACATCTGGCCGGCGCGATCAACGGCGCTTCTGTGGCGCGCAAGACCAGCTTCCTGCGCGACATGATGGGCAAGCAGGTGGCGGCTTCATCGATAACGGTTACCGACGAGCCGCTCCGGCGCCGGGGCCAGGCCTCGCGTCCGTTCGATGGCGAAGGCATCGAGGGCGAAAAACTGTTCATGGTCGAGAAGGGCGTGCTCAACCATTGGTTCCTGTCCACCTCGGCCGCGCGCGAGCTTGGTCTGGTCACCAACGGCCGTGGGTCGCGCGGCGGCTCATCCGTCTCGCCCTCGTCGACCAACCTTGCCATCGAACCCGGCGAACGGTCGCCGGAAGACCTGATCGCCTCGCTCAAGACCGGCTTCTACGTCACGGAAGTGTTCGGCCAGGGTGTCGACATGGTGACTGGCGAGTACAGCCGTGGGGCTTCAGGTTTCTGGATCGAGAACGGCCAGCTTTCCTATCCGGTCGCCGAAGTGACGATCGCTTCCAACCTGAAGACGATGTTCCTCAACATGGTTCCGGCGAGCGATCTCGACCGAAATTTTGGTACCGCGGCCCCCACACTCCTGATCGAAGGCATGACCCTTGCAGGAGCTTGACCCGGTCATTTCAACTGGGGCTCACCAGGACCTGTCGCTGCTGCGCGATGCCGCCCGCGAGGCTGGCGTTATCGCCATGCGTTACTTCGGTAACAGCCCGCAAGTATGGATGAAGGGCGGCACTTCGCCGGTCAGCGAAGCCGACCATGCCGCTGATGCTTATCTGCGCGACGCGTTGCTGGCGGCTCGCCCCGATTATGGCTGGCTGTCGGAGGAAACCGCCGACAATCCGGCCCGGCTGTCCGCGCGCCGTACCTTCGTCGTCGATCCCATAGATGGCACGCGAGGCTTCCTCGAAGGCCAGCGAACATGGTGCGTCAGCGTCGCGGTGGTCGAGAACGGCCGCACTCTTTGCGGCGTGCTGGAATGCCCCGCAATGGGCGAAACCTACTGGGCGCTGCCCGGCGAAGGCGCCTTCAAGAACGGCCGGCGGATCACGGTCCGCAAGCCGGGACAGATGGCGGAGATTGCCGGGCCCAAGCCGATGGTCGACTTGATGCCGGCTGACTGGCGGTCCCGGTTGCAGCGGGCTCCCTATAGTCCGTCGCTTGCCTACCGGTTGGCGATGATCGCCGACGGCGCGCTGGATGCGACCTTCGTCAAGACGAACGCGCATGACTGGGACATTGCCGCCGCCGATCTCATCCTGCGCGAAGCCGGCGGTCAATTGCTCGACCGGCATGGCCGCGCGCCCCTTTATGCCGGGGAAATCATTCGCCACGGCGCACTCGCTGCTGGTAGTGGTGAACTGCTCGACGTCATGGCGGGCCTGATTGCCGGACTGGATGAGCCATGATGCCGAAAACCGGAAACCGGCTTACGGACGGAGGCAAGATGCTTTCGAAGGTTCCAAAATCAGTGGCTTTGGTCTAGACCACTCACAAACTCACAATATGTGAAGGATCGACATGGCCGCAGATGACGGAAAGAAGCAGCTGTTGCATCTGGTGTTCGGTGGCGAACTCCAGAAGCTCGGTGGCACGGAGTTCCGCGATCTCGATGCGCTCGACATCGTCGGCATCTATCCGGACTATCAATCCGCGCACACCGCGTGGAAAGCCAAGGCGCAAGCCAGCGTGGACAATGCCCATATGCGTTACTTCGTCGTTCACCTTCACCGTCTGCTGGACCCCGACAACAAGGCTGTCGGTTGATTTCGATGGAGCATGATCTGGCGAAAGAGCCAGCCACGGAGGCCGCGCCCACGGGCAGGGGCCGCAATCGCACGACCAAAGCCTTCTGGCGCAAGATTCGCGAACCGCTGGCGCAGTCGCGATTCGTCAAGAACGCCATTGCCAGCCTGTTCGCCCAATTCGTGCGGCTCGTGCGTCTGACCAATCGCCTGGTCGACGGGTCGGCGCGGTTTTCGGGTGGCGCCTATGCGCAATTCGAACCCGGCATCATCGCACTCTGGCATGGTCAGCATCTCCTCACTCCGGCCTATTATCCAAAGCGCAAGCCGCTGGTCGCCATGGTTTCGCGCAGCGCCGATGCCGAGCTCAATGCATTGATGCTGGAGAAGTTTGGCATCGAGGCGGTGCGCGGCTCTGGTGGGCGCGACAATGCCAGGCATCTCGACAAGGGCGGTGCCAAGGCGCTCATCGCCCTGAAAAAGTCGCTCGCTGCCGGCAAGAACGTCGCCATGATTGCAGACATTCCTCACGGCACGCCGCGCGATGCCGGGCTCGGCATTGTTCTCCTGGCGCGCCTCTCCGGCAGGCCACTCCTGCCCGTCGCCATCACCACCAGCCGCCGCAAGGTGCTGGAAAAGAGTTGGGACAAGACCACGATCAACCTGCCTTTCGGCCGCTCCTCCATCGTCATCGGCACGCCGATCTTCGTGCCTGCTGATGCTGACGAAGCCGAGATGGAACGCAAACGCCTCGAGATTACCGTCGCGCTCAACGCAGCAACCACCGAGGCTTATCGCCTTGTGGATGGCCGCCAATGAGCGAGCGCTGGGCGCGAGCCATGTTGTCGGCGTACCGGTTCGCGGGCGCTGCCGCCTATCCGCTCGTCGGGCCTTACGTCGCCTGGCGCACGTCGAGAGGCAAGGAAGATCGCAACCGGCGCCGCGAGCGCTATGGCGTCGCCGGGCGCGAGCGCCCCGAGGGGCCGGTGATCTGGATCCATGCGGCCAGCGTCGGCGAGACCATCGCCGTGGTGCCACTGGTCGAAAGCATCCTCGACTACGGCGTGAACATCGTGCTGACGACGGGTACCGTCACGTCGGCGCAGGTCGCCGATGAGCGGCTCGGCAACCGGATCATCCACCAATATGTGCCGCTCGACCTCAAGCCAGCGGTCAGCCGTTTCCTCGATCATTGGCGTCCAGACCTGGCGATCATCGCCGAATCGGAAATATGGCCGATGACCATCCTGGAGCTTGGCGCTCGCCGCGTACCACAGGTCCTGGTCAATGGCAGGCTGTCCGACCGTTCCTTCAAGTCCTGGAAGAAACGCGCCAACATCGCCGAGGCGTTGTTCGAGAACCTTGCCCATGTCGTCGCTCAGTCGGATATCGATGGCGAGCGGTTCCTCTCGCTGGGCGCCCGGCCGGTCACCGTGTCCGGCAATCTCAAGGTCGACACCTTGCCGCCGCCGGTCGATGACAAAGCGTTGGCGACGCTACGGCGCCAGATCGGCGACCGCCCGACATGGGCGGCGATCTCGACGCATGACGGCGAGGAGGTTGTCGCCGCCGAGGTTCACGCCACGCTGCACAAGCGGCATCATGGGCTCCTGACCATCATCGTTCCGCGTCATCCAGATCGTGCCGAAGCCTTGGCCGCGCAGATTTCCGGCATGGGCCTGAAAGTCGCGCGGCGCAGCAAGGGCGACAGGGTCGCCGCCGATACGGATATTCTGCTTGGTGACACGATCGGCGAGATGGGGCTCTATCTCAGGTTGACCGAAATCGCCTTTGTCGGTCGTTCGCTGACGTCCGAAGGCGGCCAGAACCCGCTGGAGCCGGCGATGCTCGATACGGCGGTGCTTGCCGGCCGCAATGTGCAGAATTTTCGCGAAGCCTATCAGCGCCTGATCGACAGCGGCGGCGCCAAGCTGGTGCGTGATCGCGACATGCTGGCGGGCGCCGTCAATTTCCTTCTGTCCAATGAGGTGGCCCGCCATGAAATGATGGCGGCGGGCGCCGCGACCGTCGATGAGATGCGCGGCGCGCTGGCGCGCACGCTGAAGTCGCTCGAACCCTATATCCAGCCGCTGGTCGTCAAGTCGCGCCTGAAGGGCGCCAACGGTCGGTAGTGTCCAGCGAAGCGCCCCCCTTCTGGTGGGAGGAGCCGGACTGGAAGGTCTGGGCGCTGTCGCCGATTTCGGTTGCTTACGCCGCCATTGCCGGCCGCCGCATGCGGTCGGCCCGCCGCGAAAAGGTTGAAGCACCGGTGCTTTGTATCGGCAACTTCACGGTTGGCGGCACCGGAAAGACGCCGGTGGCGATCGCGCTGGCCAAGCAGGCCAAGCGCATGCAGCTCAATCCCGGCTTCCTGTCACGCGGCCATGGCGGTTCCTTTGGGCAGGCGCATATTGTCGATCCGCATCACGATGCCGCCAAGCATGTCGGCGATGAGCCGCTGCTCCTGGCCGAACACGCGCCGGTCGCGGTGACGCCAAATCGTGCCGCCGGCGCGCGGCTGCTGATGGAACGACACGGCTGTGACTTTCTGATCATGGATGACGGTTTCCAAAGCGCGCGCGTCCACATCGATTTCGCGCTGGTCGTTGTCGACGCGCGCTACGGCATCGGCAATGGCCGCGTCATTCCCGGCGGGCCGTTGAGGGCCAGGATCGTTGACCAGCTGGTTTTCACCAGCGCCCTTCTGAAGATGGGCGAGGGCACCGCGGCCGACGCGGTCGTGCGGCAGGCCGCGCGCGCGGGACGGCCGATCTTCGAGGCGCATACCGAGCCCAGCAACACGGAAAGCCTGGCAGGCAAGCGGTTCCTTGCCTTTGCCGGCATCGGCCATCCTGAAAAATTCTTCGACACGGTGCGCGATGCCGGCGCCGAGGTGGTGCTGACGCGACCGTTTCCGGATCATCATTTCTATGGCGAGGACGAACTTGCCGAATTGGCGGCGACGGCACGGGTCGAGAATCTCGACCTGATCACCACGGCCAAGGATGCCGTCCGGCTGCGTCACGGCGTTTCCAGCGAATTCCTCGAGCGGCTCGACGTGCTGGAGATCGACACCGTTTTCGAGCTGGATCACGTGCCGCAGCGCATCGTCGACGAGACGCTGGACGCATGGCGGCAGCGCAAGCTTAAAGGCTAGCGCCGGCTGCGCAGATCCGGATTCACGTCGATCTCGCGCCGCAGCGAGGCCGTGGCGCTGACATAGGGCTCCTGCCGGGCGACGCTCCAATATTTCAGCTCGTCGAGTGGGATGCTCTCGCCGGTCACCGCGCAGCGCACGAACGAGCCGGGACTGGTGACCTGGAAGTCGCCGTCGAGATAGCGGATACGGGCTTCCTTGCCGCCGGGGCCTTCGAAGCGGTTCATCATGAAATGGCGCCAGGAGTCATGATGATTTCATCGCCACAAATTGCCGGCGAGGTCAAGCTTTGCGACAAGCCTGAAGCAACGCAGATGCACTATTCGTGTGTGGAAACAGCCACTGCGAGGACAGTATGGATATTTCAACTGCCCGCCTGACCTCGCTGCTGAGAGAGGCGATCGCGCCGCAAGCCTTGCCTTCAGCCAAGGCCGATCCGGTCAAGTCGGCGTTGGTGAAGGCGCTGGTCCAGCCGCCGCTGCCGTCGCTCCGCCCACAATCTATTGCATCGGCATTGCCGGCCTTGTTGCCGGAGCCGGCGCTTGTCGCAAGGGCTCAGCAGGTGACCTCGGCACAGATTGTGCAGGCCTATCAAGCCTTGGCGGAGCCAAATGAATTGGCTGATGACGCCGGTGCGACCGCGGCAGCGGTGAGGAGACCGACAGCGGATGGTGATGACGCGCAGCGAGGTCCGGCGATACCACCCGCCAGGGTTGACGATGGTGGAGTCGTGAGGCTCACGGCCCAGCCATGGCTGGCGCTTCTGTCACCGCGGGACTCGCCCTTGCGCAAGACCTCCGCAACCAATGCCACGGCGCAGCAGGGACCGGCGGCGAGCCGGTCAGCCGGCGGGACTCGGCCTCAGGATAGGTCGATGAATGCCGGGCTCACGTCGCTTGCCGCCGGGCTGCTGGTCGCCACGGCCATCGGGCTAGTCTTGCTGGTGTTGCGCTGACCAGCGGTTCGCAAGCGATCTCTACCGTTCGGCGTCGATGAATTCCTCGATCTTTTCCGCAGTCAGTCCGGCCTGCGCCGCGATGCGTCGCGACAGATCGGCGGCGGCCGTGCGCGGACGTCCGACGGGGCGGTCGAGCCAGTAGGAGACCGGATTGAGCGCGGTGCGCTGGTCGACGGCGACGATCCGGCCAGACTTCAGTTGATGCCCGGTCAGCGGCGGCCGCGCCAGCGCGATGCCGAGCCCATAGGCGGCGGCGTCGAGGACCAGATTGTAGTCCTCAAAGCGGCGATCCTGCGGGCGTGGCCGATAATCCATGCCTTGCGCGGCGAACCAGGCGCGCCAGGCCGAGGCGTCGGAATCATTGATCAGTGGGAACTTGAGCAACCGGGCCGGATCGCCGCGTCCGATCTCACGGGCAAGCTCCGGTGATGCGATCGGAAACACTTGTTCCTCGAAAAGCTGCACAGAGACGCGGCCCGGAATGCCACCACGCCCACAGCGGACAGAGAGATCGATGCCTTCGTCGGCAAGGTCGGCTTGGCGAATGTCGACGTCGAGCACGATGCGCAGCTTTGTCGGATTGTTCTCCAGCGCCGCCATGCGCGGCATCAGCCACAGGCCGCTGACCGAGGGTATGGAGGTCAGCCGCACCACGGCGGTGCCGCGCGGCTCGACCCAGCGGTCGGAATGGCTGGAAATCAGCGCGAAGGCTTCCGCTGTGCGCAGGTGCAGCCTGTTGCCTTCGATTGTCAGCGTCACGCCGCGCGCACCGCGATCGAACACCTTCAACCCAAGCCAATCCTCCAGCTTGGAGATCTGCCGGCTGACGGCGCCATGGGTGATGTTGAGCTTTTCGGCGGCCGCCGAAAAACTGCCGGTCCGCGCCGCCGCGTCGAAGGCGCGCAGTGTTTCGAGTGGCACCATAGTGTCTGAGCTGTGATCCATAGTCACAGGTGATCCTCGATTTGGTCGTTTGTCAATCGGCCGGAAAAGGCGTTTCTGCAGTTCAGGGCCGAAAGTACGAGGTAGTGAGATGAATGCGACGACCAGTACGTTGAATTCGACACAGCGGATGGACACCACGGCAACCATCGCGGTGGCGCTGACGGTGGTCGGCTGGGCCTCGGCATTTCCCGCGATCCGCGCCGGCCTCACCGCTTTCGGACCGCTGGAACTTGGCGCATTGCGTTTTGCTATCGCCGCCCTGCCGGCCGCGATCTTTCTTGTCGTCAAGCGCCCGGCGCTGCCGAAGCTCGACGAATTATGGCGCTTCGCCTTTGGTGGCGCCATCTTCGTCGCGCTCTACACGGCTATGCTCAATTTCGGCGAACTGACCGTCTCGGCGGGTGCGGCCGGTTTCATCATCAATGTCAGCCCGGTCTTTACCGCCATCATGGCTATGGCACTTCTGGGCGAACGGTTCTCGGGCCTAGCATGGCTGGGCACGGCCATTTCCTTCGCCGGTATCGGCGTCATCGCCATGGCGGACGGGCACGGTTTGCATTTCAACGCCGGCGCTTTGCTGGTGCTTGGCTCCGCGCTATGTTCGGCCGTCAACACCATCGTTCAGAAACCGCTCTTCGCCCGTCACCATCCTTTGACCATCTCGGCCTCGAACATGGTGCTCGGCGCACTCTGCCTGTCTCCGTTCCTGCCGAACGCCCTGTCGCAGGCCGCCGTTGCCAACACCGCTGGTCTTGGCGCCGTCATCTATCTCGGCATCGTGCCCAGCCTCATCGCCTATGCGGCCTGGGCGACCGCACTGTCGCGTCTGCCGGCGTCCCGTGCCTCGAACTTCCTCTATCTGGTCTCGCCGATGTCTGCTCTGATCGGCTTCTTCTGGCTGGGTGAAGTGCCGACGCTGCTCGGCATCATCGGCGGCGCGCTGGCCTTGGGCGGTGTCATCGTGGTGAATTTGAAGAGATAGTTCAAAAGCTTGGCGTTGTTTCCTGACTCAAAAAGAGCCGCTGGGTCGCGGCTCTTTTTGAGTTTGCGAAACTAGCGCCTGCCAAACAGCCTCTCGATGTCGGCGAGTTTGAGCTCGATGTAGGTCGGACGGCCGTGGTTGCAGGTGCCTGAGCCCGGCGTTGCCTCCATCTGGCGCAGCAGCGCGTTCATCTCCTCGGCCTTGAGCAGCCGGCCGGAGCGCACCGAGCCGTGGCAGGCCATGGTGGCGGCGATCTTGTCCAGCCGGTCCTTCAGCGTCTCGACCGTGTCGTTGTCGGCAATCTCGTCGGCAAGGTCGCGCACCAATTGCTGGACGTTGGTTTCGCCGAGCATTGACGGCGTTTCTCGCACCGCCACGGCACCCGGGCCGAAGCGCTCGATGCCGAGCCCGAAACGGGCGAGCGTCTCCGAATGCATCGCCAGGCGCTCGGCATCCTCTTCCGGCAGGTCGATGATCTCGGGCAGAAGCAGCATTTGCGACGGCACGGCGCGCGAATGCAGCGCGTTCTTCAGTGCCTCGTAGACCAGCCGTTCATGCGCCGCGTGCTGATCGACGATAATCAGGGAATCGCTGGTCTGGGCGACGATGTAGTTTTCATGCACCTGGGCGCGGGCCGCACCGAGCACCGTGCCAAGCAGCGTGTCCACTGCATCGCCTTGTCCCGCGCGCGCATCGGCGCTGGCAAGCGGGCCGGCATCGAACGCTGCCTGCTCGTTCTCATGCAAACCGCGATGCTCGAAGCCTGCGCCTTCAAAACCCATATCTAGCGGCCGTTGCGGCGAGCGCGCCGGATCAAAACCGGCCGGGCCGGAGGCACGATACGACGCCTCGTAGCTGCGATGGCCGTTGGCAGGGCCGCCGTGGCCATAGGATGCGGCACCTGGCCGGAATGCCGCCATCATGCCAGCCGCCCCGGTGGTCGCGGCACGGATACCGGCATCGCCAAGCGCCTGGCGGATGGCGCCGACGATCAGGCCGCGCACCAAGCCGGGATCGCGGAAGCGAACATCGGCCTTGGCCGGGTGGACATTGACGTCGACGATGGCCGGATCGAGCGTCAGGAACAGCACGGTGACCGCATGGCGGTCGCGCGGCAGCACGTCGGCGAAGGCACCCCGGATGGCGCCAGCGATCAGCTTGTCGCGTACCGGCCGACCGTTGACATAGGCGTATTGCTGCAAAGCATTGGCGCGGGTGAAGGACGGGATCGAGACATGGCCAGTCAGGCGAACGCCCTCGCGCATCGCATCGATGGCAATGGAATTGTCTGGAAAGTCGGCACCCATCACCTGCGCGACACGGCGCAGGCTGCCTTCCGGCGTATCGTCCGTCGCCGGCAGTTCCAGCGTCGAGCGGTCGGAACCCGCCAATGTGAAGCGCACGGCAGGGAAGGCGATGGCGATGCGCTTGACCACGTCGCTGGTCGCCGAGCTTTCGGCGCGTTCGCCCTTCATGAATTTGAGCCGGGCGGGCGTGGCGAAGAACAGGTCGCGCACCTCGACCGTGGTGCCGCGATTGGCCGCCGCCGGCCTGACGGGCAAGACGCGTCCGCCCTCGATGCCAATCTCGGCGGCGCTGTCGCCACTTGCCGTGCGCGACCGGATCGACAGCCGCGACACGGAGCCGATGGACGGCAGCGCTTCGCCGCGGAAACCGAGAGAGCGGATGTCATGGATATTCTCGGCAAGCTTGGAAGTGCAGTGGCGCGCGATGGCCAGCGCCAGCTCCTGTTCGGGTATTCCCGATCCGTCGTCTGTGACGCGGATCAGGTTCAGTCCGCCGCCAGCAGTGACGACCTCTACCCTGCCAGCACCGGCATCGAGCGCATTCTCGACCAGTTCCTTGACCACGCTGGCCGGACGCTCGATGACCTCGCCAGCGGCGATCTGGTTGATCATCGTTTCGGAAAGCTGGCGAATGGGCATCCCACCACTATAAGCGGATTCGTGTGCGGTGCGGGAGAGGCAGAATTGATGGGGCGGTGGATCAGTTCGTCGTTCTGATCTCGCGCACGCCTTTGCGCAGCCGCCGTCGCAGCAAGTTGCGCAGCGTTACCCCGTCGCCATAGCCGACTTTCGAAGCGATCTGCTCGACGCTGTCCGATGTGGTCTTCAGCAGATGCACCGCCTGCTCGACGCGCAGGTCCTGGAAATAGGACAGCGGCGTCTTGCCGAGCACGTCGTTGACACGCCGCGACAGGGTGCGCTTGCTGGCGCCAAGTGCCGTGGCTGCCTCGTCGAGGTTGAAGCCAGCGGCGAGGTTATCACGCGCCCAGCGCTCGAAGCGCTCGACCAGCGGATTGGAATGGGCGAGATGATCGGAGATGGCGTAGGCCGACTGCAACGGCCGGCTGTCGACGATCAGATATTTCGCGGTCAGCGCCGCAAGCTCGGGGCTGGTCTGCCTGATAACCATCAAGGCAAGATCTATATGACCGAGCGCTGCTCCAGCGGTTGCGAACTGCCCGTCATTGATCAGCATGCGCGAGGCATCGAGCCGCACTTGCGGATAAAGTTGCCGGAACATGGGTGCCAGCCACCATGTCGTGGTTGACGGCCGCCGGTCGAGCAGGCCGGTTTCAGCCAGGATGAAAGTGCCAATGCAGGCGGCGCCGATACGCGTGCCCGTATCGGCGGCGGCGCGCAACGCCTTGGTCGCTTTGGCGACATCGCTTCGCTTTAGCGCGTCGGCAAGCGGGCCTGGCATCTTCTGGCCGATCGCCGGAATCACCAACCAATCGGGGTCCGGCTCGCTGCCCATCGAGACGACCGGCACTTGAAGGCCTTGCGCGGTGTGGACGGTATCACTCACCGCGACAATGGTCGTGGTGAAACGGCCGGTCGGGGACGCCAGCATCCCAGCCAGTTCGTTGGCGGTGCCGAACACGTCAAGCATCGTGGCCAGTCCAGTGTCGAAGACGCCATCAAGCGCGAGAACGGAAATATTCATGGCAATAATGATATCAAAGATGTCATTATTGCCAATATGTTTTTCGGTTCGATGCTGTGACTGTCGTTTCGACGGCCGCCTTGGCCGCGCAAACGACGAGGAGAAGATAAATGATCACGCTCGCATTGTTCGCACGCTTCGAAGCCAAGCCCGGTAAGGAGAAGGACGTCGCCGCGTTCCTCAAGACCGGTCTGCAACTCGCCAACCAGGAGGCCAAGACGCCGATCTGGTTCGCGCTTCAGCTAAGCCCCAGCGTCTTTGGCGTCTTCGATGCCTTTCACGATGAGGCGGGTCGGCAGGCGCATCTCACCGGCGAGATTGCCAAGGCGTTGATGGCCAATGCCGAAACGCTGTTCGTTGGCCCGCCGACCATCGATAAGATCGACGTGCTCGGCCTGAAGAACGACGGTTCGGTCTGATTTCCTTCAGCATGCGGATGCAATCCGGTTAGCGCCGGATTGCGTCGGCAAGCCTATGCCTGCGCGACCAGCCAATCCCTGACCTTGCGGGCATTGTCGCTGAGCTCCCGGTTCTTCGGCCAGACGATATAGAACGCCTTGCCGGTTCTCAGCACATGATCCGTCACCGGCACCAGCAGGCCCGACGCCAATAGCCGCTCGGCAAGGTGACGCCAGCCGAGTGCGATGCCTTGCCCCTCCATGACGCCCTGGATAACCAGGCCATAGTCGTTGATGCGCAGACCGCGCGCGGTATCGTCGAGACTGCCGCCGGCCGACTGGAACCATTCGTCCCAGCTGGCCGCCTCGCGGTAGGGCTCCTCGAGATGGATCAGACGGTGCGTGGCCAGTTCCTCGACGGTCCCCGGCATGCCGAACTTCGCCAGGTAACTGGTGCCGGCGACCGGGAAGATCTCCTCGTCGGCCAGCGCCAGCGAATGATAGTCCGCCCAGTCGCGTGGCTCACCGCCACGCACGGCAAGCGGGATGCCCTCGGCGATGATGTCGAGGTCACGGTCGGCGGTCTGGATGCGCAGATCGATGCCAGGCAGTTCATCGCGAAACTGCTGCAGGCGCGGCATCATCCAGAAGGAGCCGAAAGCCGTCGACGCGGCCAGCGTCACATGGCCGCCGGTCGCCTGCAGGCGCAGATCCTCGGCCGATTTGCGAATGTGGGAGAGCCCCAGCGAGACGTCGGCATGGAAGCGCTCGCCGGCCTCGGTCAGGATGACCTGCCGGTGACGGCGCTGGAACAGCTTGGCCCCGAGCTGTTCCTCCAGCCCACGCACGGCATAGGAGACCGCCGCCTGCGTCATGCCGAGTTCCCGCCCGGCGGCGGTGAAACTCGACAGCCGCCCGGCGGCTTCGAAAACGATCAGGCTGCCGGCCGAGGGCAGCAGATGGCGTAGGCTTCGCATAAGCTCAGCTTATACAAGAGATCAGGATTTTCCAGCGTCACAGCGCAAATTCGTCTGGCTAGATTGTCCACAAGAGCAAGAGGGAGGTTCCATGAACGCACCGGCCGCCGATGTCACGATCGAACCCGCCAAGCGGCGCGAGCGTGGCGGTGGCCGCATAGCCCGCCGCGAACTGCGTTCGCATGGCTCGGAAGGGCTCAGCCGGCCTTACATTGTCCGCAACATTCCGACCTACGACATCCTGTCGGAAGAGAATTTGTTGCGCATAGAAGAAACGGCGGACCGGATCCTGGCCGAGATCGGCATCGAGTTCCGCGACGATCCCACGGCGCTGGCGCACTGGAAGCGGGCAGGCGCCGACATCGATGGCGCGCTCGTCAAGTTCGAGCCGGGCATGCTGCGCGAAATCCTCAAGACCGCGCCTGCCACCTTCACCCAACATGCGCGCAATCCCGCGAACTCGGTCGAGATCGGCGGCAAAAGCGTCGTCTTTTCGCCGGCCTATGGCTCGCCCTTCGTCATGGATATCGACAAGGGCCGCCGCTACGGCACGATCGAGGACTTCCGCAATTTCGTGAAGCTGGCGCAGTCCTCGCCCTGGCTGCACCATTCCGGCGGCACCATCTGCGAGCCGGTCGATGTGCCGGTGAACAAGCGCCATCTCGACATGGTCTACAGCCACATCAAGTACTCCGATCGCGGCTTCATGGGCTCGGTGACCGCGGAGAGCCGTGCGGAAGATTCCATCGACATGGCGCGCATCGTCTTTGGCCGCGATTTTGTCGACCAAAACTGCGTCATCCTTGGCAATGTCAACGTCAACTCGCCGCTGGTCTGGGACGCGACGATGACCACGGCGCTGCGCGCCTATGCCCGCGCCAACCAGGCGGCTGTCATCGTGCCATTCATCCTCGGCGGTGCCATGGGCCCCGTGACCAATGCCGGCGCTATCGCCCAGTCGCTGGCTGAAACCATGGCCGGCTGCGCGCTGACCCAGTTGGAACGGCCGGGCGCGCCCGTCATTTTCGGCAATTTTCTATCCTCGATGTCACTGCGCTCGGGATCGCCGACATTCGGCACGCCCGAACCGGCGATCGGCTCGATGGTCATCGGCCAACTGGCCCGGCGGCTCAACCTGCCGCTGCGCTGTTCAGGCAATTTCACCACCTCGAAGCTGCCCGACGCTCACGCCATGAATGAAGGCACCATGTCGATGCTGGCGGCGGTGCATTGCGGCGCCAATTTCATTCTGCATTCGGCCGGCTTCCTCGATGGGTTGCTGTCCATGTCCTACGAGAAATTCGTCATGGACGCGGATTTCTGCGGCGCGCTGCACACCTATCTCGATGGGGTCAAGATCGACGACAACCAACTCGCTCTGGATGCCTTCCGCGAGGTCGGGCCGGGCAGCCACTTCTTCGGCTCGGCGCACACTTTGGCCAATTACGAGACGGCGTTCTGGGATTCGGAGATCGCCGACAACGAACCCTACGAGAAGTGGGAAGCGGCTGGATCGGAAGATGCCGCCATCCGCGCCAATCGGCGCTGGAAAAAGGCGCTGGCCGAATACCAGGCGCCGCCGCTCGACCAAGGGATAGACGAGGCGCTGCAGGACTTCATGGGTCGTAAGAAGCTCGAAATGGCGGACGCCTGGTACTGAACATTCCGAGAAGGGCGATCAACGCCCCGCACCGAACAATGGGAACAGCGGAGGAAACAAATGACACTCTTCAGAAGTGACGGAGATCGCGTGCCGAACGCTATCGAAGCGATGGCGCAAGAAGCGCGCTCGGGCCGCATGGATCGGCGCGAGTTCCTGGCCCTGGCAAGCGCCTTTGGCGCGTCGACGGCCCTGGCCTACGGCATGATCGGCCTTGCCGTGCCGGACCAAGCCTTGGCCGAAGAGCCGAAGAAGGGCGGAACGTTGCACGTCTCGATGTCGGTGAAGGCGCAGAAGGACCCGCGCACTTACGACTGGGTGGAGCTTGCCAACATCTCACGCAGCTGGCTGGAGCCGCTTGTGCGCTATACCAGGCAATTCACATTCGAGCCGGTGCTGCTCGAAAGCTGGGAGGTCAATGACGACGCCACCGAATACACGCTGCATGTGCGCAAGGGCATCAACTGGAACAATGGCGATGCTTTCAACGCCGATGACGTCGCCTACAATCTGGCGCGCTGGTGCGAGAAGAATGTCGCCGGCAACTCCATGGCCGCACGCGTAGGCGCGCTGATCGACGCCAAGACTGGCAAGGCGAGGGACGGCGCGATCACCAAGGTCGACGACAACACGGTCAAGCTGAAGCTGAGCGAGCCCGACATCTCGCTGATCCCGAATTTCACCGATTATCCCGCGCTGGTGGTTCACCGCAAATTCGACGCCGACGGCGCGGACCCGGTCGCCAAGCCGATCGGCACCGGCCCCTTCGAACTGGTTTCCTATTCGGTCGGCCAGAAAGCGGTCGTCAAGCGTCGTGAACATGGCAAGTGGTGGGGCGGCGAAGCGCCACTCGATAGCGTCGAGTTCATCGACTACGGAACCGACTTCAACGCCTCGGTGAACGCATTCGACTCCGGCGAAATCGATGTCAATTTCGAGACCCCTGCCGACTTCATCGACATCCTCGACAAGATGGGCTTGCGGAAGTCGGAAGTCGCCACGGCGACGACGCTCGTTGCCCGGACCAACATCACGCACAAGCCCTATGATGACCAGCGGGTCCGCAACGCCCTGCAGATGGCCGTGGACAACAATGTGGTGCTTGAACTCGGCTATAACGGGCGAGGCACCGTCGGTGAAAACCACCATGTCAGCCCGATCCATCCTGAATATTACCCGCTGCCCAAGAAGACGCGCGACGCTGCCGGCGCCAAGAAGCTGATGGCGGATGCCGGGCAGGCCGATTTCGAGCATGAACTGATCACCATCGAGGACGACTGGCAGAAGAACACTGGCGACGCGATCGCTGGTCAGCTGCGCGATGCCGGGATCAAGGTGAAGCGCACGGTGCTGCCGGGTTCGACCTTCTGGAACGACTGGACGAAATATCCCTATTCCATGACGATCTGGTACATGCGTCCGCTCGGCGTGCAGGTGCTGGCGCTCGGCTACCGCACCGGCGAGGCCTGGAATGAATCGGCCTACTCGATCCGGATTTCGACGCCAAGCTCAAGCAGGCTCTTTCGCTTATCGACGTGGCCAAGCGGCGCGAGGTGATGAAGGATGTCGAGCAGATTCTGCAGGATTCCGGTGTCATCATCCAGCCGTACTGGCAGAAACTCTACAGCCACATGAACAAGAAGGTGAAGAACTACGGCGTCCATCAGACCTTCGAGATGGATCTTCAGAACGTCTGGCTGGATAGCTGAAACAGGGCGCGGCAGGCCTTCATGGGCCGCAAAAAAGCCGATATGCAAGATGCGTGGTACTGATTGACTTCAATCGTCCAGCATCTGGGGAAATGCATGAAACTGCCGCTTCTTGTTGCCATTCTTTCTATTGCCATGCCCGCTGCCGCTCTGGCTGGGCCAGCCTCCGATGCGGTGAAGTTCTTCTACGTGCCGGAGGTCAAGTTCGAGGCCGACGCTCAATACCGGGAGCGCTTCACCGAACCGGTCACCAAACTGTTCGACCTGAACGACCAGGCGACGAAGAAGAACCCGGACCAAGTCGCCTGCATCGATTTCGACCCCGGCCTGGATGCGCAGGATTTCGACCAGAAGACCCTGTCGAAGACTTTGAAACTGGAGGAAAAAATTGATGGCGACAGCGCCGAGGTGACGGCGAGCTTCGACCTCTTTCCGGAGGGTGACGATGCCGGGCGCGAGATGCATTGGACGCTGAAGAAGATCGACGGCAAGTGGAAGATCGCCGACATCGCCTCGAAGACAAGCGACTGGACGCTCAGCAAGCTTGAGTGCGTCGCGGGGCAGGACCCGGAGTGATGTCATGGCCGGTTTCTGTCCGCAGGTTTGGATGGCCATTTGTCTCGCCATTGCGGGGTTGAGCGGCAGCGCCTCGGCAGAGGGGCTGCTAGGCGCGCCGGCGGCAAATCCACCCGCGGCGGCAAGTCCGCCGGCGCAATCGGCCCCGGCGGAAAACACGCCGGCGGCGCCCATCCTGCCGGGTTCGCCGACGGCCGTGGTCAAGCCGTTCTACGAGCACATCGGGCTCGAGATTGATCCGGCGCAGCGCGGCCATTTCGTCGATCCGGCGAAAACCGTGCTCGACAAGAGCGATGCGCTGCGAAAGTCGGGGCAGGGCGAGTGCCTCGATCCCAACATGGCGCTGGACAATGCCGACTACGACAAGGACGCGATCGCCAAGAGCTTCAAGACGCTCGAATCCGTCAATGGCGACGCGGCCAAGGTCATCGTCGCCTTCGTCGTGGCCGGCAATCCGCATCGCCTGGAATGGAAGCTCAAGAAGGTTGATGGCGACTGGAAGATATCGGACCTCTTGTCGGTGACAGGCGAATGGGCGCTCAGCCAGTACCAATGTGAATGAAGCGGGGGACCATGAAGATCACCAACATCCGCGTCACGCACGTCAACATACCGTTGGACGCGCCATTCTGGTGGACTGCCGGGCTCTTCGGCGGCGCCTCGAAGTCGATCATCGAGGTCGAGACCGATGAAGGAGTGATCGGACTGGGCGAAGCGCCATGGTGGCATTTCGGCGAGGTGATCAAGGCGGAGATCGCACCGGCGCTGATCGGCGCCGACCCGCTCGATATCGCCGATTGCGAGGCGCGCTGCGTGCCGCCCTGGCAGATCACCGCCAACACCGGCGAGAACGCCGCTTCGGTGGCGTTCGGCGCCGTCGAACTGGCGCTCTGGGATATCCGCGGAAAAGTCTTCGGCATGCCGCTCTACAAGCTGCTGGGTGGCGCGGTGCGAAAGGACATTCCTTTCTCGGAATATTTTGCGTTCCGCCCGGCGCAAGGTGGCGCGGGCGGCGAGATGTCACCTGAAGCGATCGTCGATTACTGCCTGAAAATGCGCGAGCAGCATGGCTCCACCATCTTCGAGGGCAAGCTGATCATGGGTGATCCCGAACTTGAGATCAGGGCTGTTCGCATGCTGCGCGAAGCCCTGGGTGAAAAGGCGCAGATCAAGCTCGATTCCAACATGCAGTGGTCGCTGACGACGGCGCGCTGGGTGTTGCGCGAGATCGAGCCGTTCAACATCCGAAACTATGAGGATCCGGTCGCGACCTTCGAGGAGATGGCGGCGCTGCGCCAGCATTCGCGCATACCGTTTTCCACGCACATTCCGGATCTGAGGCGGGCCGTCGCCCTTGGCGCGCCCGACTATTTTGTCTGCAATTTCGCGGCCCTTGGCGGCTTGTCGAAGACATTGAAGTTCATCGCCGCCTGCGAGGCCATGGGTAAGGGGTTCTGGTGCTATTCGAACGACCTCGGCATCATGACCTCGGCCTATTTGCATGTCGTGGCGGCAACGCCGTGGATCACGGAAGCCTCGCAGTCGCTGTTTGCCTGGCAGATCGGCGACGTCATCAAGGACGGCCCGTTCCGCCAGACTGGCAACACGGTGCGGGTGCCGGAGGGACATGGGCTGGGCGTCGAACTTGACCCCGCCGCGATGAAGCGCTGGTCAGCCCACTTCGCCGAACACGGGCCGATGGGCCATTTCAACGACCCGAACAATCCCGGCCGCTACCGCCGGCTGCCACTCAACTGATGCGACGCGTTTTTCGCGAAGGCTCAGCCGCGACCGCGATAGGGCGCAACGCCGGTGTCGGGAAGCCAGGCGCCTTCCGGCGGGGCGCCGGTCTGCCAGAAGACGTCGATCGGAATGCCGCCGCGCGGATACCAATAGCCGCCAATGCCCAACCACAAGGGCTTGGTCGCTGCCACAATGCGCCGGCCGATCATCACGGTGCATTCCTCATGGAAGGCGCCGTGGTTGCGAAACGAGGTCATGAACAGCTTGAGCGACTTCGATTCCACCAGAGCCGTGTCCGGCGCGTAGTCGATGACGATATGGGCGAAATCCGGCTGGCCGGTGACCGGACAGAGCGAAGTGAATTCCGGACAGGTGAAGCGCACGATAGCCGGAGGCCCGTCGCCGCGCGAAAACGGTACGGTTTCCAGGACCGCCTGATCAGGGCTCTGTGGCGTCTCGACGTGAGTGCCGAGCTGGGTAAGGTTTTCTGTCACGGTCATGGGCGGTGGCCTCGTTGGATTTTCGCCGTTCATTAGCATAATTTGAAACAGCAGGAACACGATGACCAGCAACGATCCGCTTCTCCAACCCTATCAGCTCAAACATCTGACGCTGAAGAACCGGGTCATGTCGACCAGCCATGAGCCGGCCTATTCCGAAGACGGCATGCCGAAGCAGCGCTATCGGCTCTATCATGCCGAGAAGGCCAAGGGCGGCATGGCGCTGACCATGACAGCGGGCTCGGCGATCGTGTCGCGCGACAGCCCTGCCGCCTTCGGCAATCTGCATGTCTATGATGATCGGATCGTGCCGTGGCTTTCAGAGCTTGCGGACGCCTGCCATGAGCATGACTGCAAGGTGATGATACAGATTACCCATCTCGGCCGTCGCACCGGCTGGAACAAGGCCGACTGGCTGCCGGTGCTCTCCGCCTCGCCGGTGCGCGAGCCTGCGCATCGCGCTTTTCCCAAGACCATCGAGGACTGGGATATCGAGCGCATCATCGCTGACTATGCTTCGGCCGCCCAGCGCTGCCAGTCCGCCGGCCTCGACGGCATCGAGTTCGAAGCCTATGGCCATCTGATCGACGGCTTCTGGTCGCCGGCCACCAACCATCGCGACGATGAGTTCGGCGGCTCGCTCGACAACCGCTTGCGCTTCACCAACATGGTTGTCGATGCCGTGCGTGCGGCGGTCGGTGAGAAATTCATCGTCGGCATCCGCATGGTGGCGGATGAGGATTTCGAGAAAGGTCTGTCGAAAGAGGAGGGTGTCGAGATCGCGCGGCGGCTGGCGAACTCCGGCAAGGTTGATTTCCTCAACATCATCCGCGGCTCCATCGAGAGCGATGCGGCACTGACCAAGGTCATTCCAGTCACCGGCATGCGCTCGTCGCCGCATCTCGATTTCGCCGGCGAGGTGAGGGCGGCGACAAAATTCCCGACCTTCCATGCGGCGCGCATTTCCGATGTCGCCACCGCGCGCCACGCCATCGCCACCGGCAAGCTCGACATGGTCGGCATGACCCGCGCCCACATCGCCGATCCACACATCATCAAGAAGGTGATGGAAGGCCGCGAGCACGAGATACGCCCCTGCGTCGGCGCCACCTATTGCCTCGACCGCATCTATGAAGGTGGCGAGGCGCTTTGCGTCCACAATGCCGCCACCGGACGCGAGGCCGATATTCCACACATCATCCCGAAGACGGAGGGGCCGAAGCGGAAGGTCGTCGTCGTAGGCGCCGGCGCCGGTGGGCTGGAAGCGGCGCGCGTCGCGGCCGAGCGCGGGCATCAGGTGGCGGTGCTGGAGGCCTCAAGTCAAGCCGGCGGCCAGGTGCGGCTGGCGACGCAGAATCCGCGCCGCAAGGAACTGATAGGGATCATCGACTGGCGGCTGGCCGAGCTCGAACGGCTGGGCGTCGAGATCCGTTACGACACCTGGGCGGAAAAGAACGACGTCCTGGCGCTGTCACCCGATGTCGTGGTGGTCGCAACTGGCGGACTGCCGCAGAACCCGCCGCTTGCGGCTGGCGACAACCTTGTCACCTCGAGCTGGGACATCATGGCCGGCAGCGTCAAGCCGGCAGAGAACGTGCTGCTCTATGACGACAATGGCGGCCATCAGGGCATGGGGGCGGCCGAACTGATCGCCAACAGCGGCTCCCGGCTGGAGCTTGTCTCGCCCGAGCGGTTCTTCGCTCCGGAAATGGGCGGCATGAACCACGTGCCCTACATGCGCGCCTTCCAGGAAAAGGGCGTCACCGTCACCATCAACACAAGGCTGCGTTCAGTACGGCGCGAAGGCAACCAGCTGGTGGCGGAACTCGCTTCGGACTTCGCCGATGGCTGGCGCGGCGAGAGACGGGTCGATCAAGTGGTGGTCGAGCATGGCACGGCGCCGCTCGACGACCTCTATCTGGTGCTCAAGCCGCTGTCGAAGAATGGCGGTGCGGTCGACTACGAACGGCTGGTCAACGGCGGCGACATCTTTCCGAAGCGCAATGCTGAAGGCGGCTTCGTCCTGTTCCGCATCGGCGACGCGGTCGCCTCGCGCAACATTCACGCCGCGATCTATGACGGCATAAGGTTTGGCCTGAGGATATGACGGGCTGAAAGCGGTCGCTCACACCGGTATGTTGAATGGCGTGATGACCTGGATGTTGGACGGGCCAGGCGAAATCGATTTAGGCAACGCACCCTGTGCCCGCATGACGTGGATGCAGGCCATACGCATGTCTTGCCTGAGATCGTGATGCAGGGCGGCCGAGATGCGCCGGCCTCGCAACAATTCGAGATTGTCGAAGTCGAGATCGTGGCCGACGAACACCCTGCAGGGACGCTTCAATTCGGCGAATGCCTGCACGATGGACGTATTGCCACCGCCGATGGAATAAACGGCCGCGATGTCCGGATGATCTGTCAGGGCAGCCCGCACCAGTTCGCCCGTTGCGCGATCGATGCCGTGTCCTTCACTGATGTCGACAATGCCTAGATTGGGAAAGTGTTAGCGTAGCGCCCGGCGAAAGCCGATTTCGCGCTCTTCCTCGCCCCGGAACCGGTTGCTGCTCAGGGTGACTAGGACATCGGCCTGTCCGTGACCCAGCCACTCGCCGATCAGATAGGCAGCCGTTTCGCCGGCGGCGCGATTGTCTACGCCGACATAGGCCAGCCGCCGGCTGCTCGGCAGGTCCGTTACCAGTGTCACCACAGGTATTCCAGACTGAACGACCCGGTCCACCGCGGCGGCTATCTCCGGCAAATCCGGCGCTTTCAGGAATATGCCGTTGCTGCCGCGGCGCGCGATTTCCTCAAGCAGGGAGACGGTGTTGGCCGCCGCTCGCATTTCGGCAAGATGGTAGCGTGACCGGAACACCGCAGGGTGGAGGCTCGGCATCTCGGATTCCAGCGCCGTACGTACCGCTTCGGTAAAGCGCACCGGAGCCTCCATGACCAGATCGAGAATGAACTTGCGTCCAGACAAACCGACCTGGGAACGTTGCGTTTCCAGTTCGCGGATCGCCTGCTCGATGCGACGGATGGTGTGCTGGCGCACGCCGCCGCGCCCATGCAAGACACGATCGACGGTGGCGATGCTGACGCCGGCCTGTAGTGCGATGTCCTTGACCAGGAATGGGTGCGACATCGGTAGGCTCAATCCTGAGGTATTTTTGAGGTGTTCCAGCTGTGCTGATCAGCTCAGTTGAAGCTATAGTCCGGCCATCCAGTCAAGACAAGACCACAGGGAGGATGCCATGAAGGCCGACAATTCCGCCAAGCTCAGAGCCGATCGCGTCTGGCTCACCGCTGACATGTGCAACATCGACGACTTTGCCGCGCTGACGCAACGGACGACAAATCCGGCCGATTATCCGTTCGCGTCCGAGGTGCGGAAGAACGTCCTGATCTACGACGGCGCGGCGGTGCGTGCCGCAGCAGGCGACCCGGCCCAACGCAAGGCTCTTCTCGCCGAGTGGGTCGAGGCGATGACCGATGGTCCGGGTGTAGTCGTCTTCCGGGGCGCCTTCGATGATATGGCGCCGATCGATGCGGCGACGGAAGCGTTCAACGCCATTATCGCCGGGGAGCGCGCCGCCGGGGCGGGCGGTGGCGACCATTTTGCCAAGCCCGGCGCCAACGACCGCATATGGAACGCGCTCGAGAAACTTTGCCTGCGTGATCCCGCGACGTTCGCCGCCTATTACGGCAATGACATCATCGCGCTGATTTCGGAAGCCTGGCTCGGTCCGGCCTACCAGCTTACCTCTCAGGTGAACAATGTCAGACCGGGCGGTGCGTCCCAGTCGGCGCATCGGGACTATCATCTTGGCTTCCAGACAGCGTCGGTCATCGAACGCTATCCGGTGCACGTCCACCGCATTTCGCCGGTGTTGACGCTGCAGGGCGCGGTCGCTCATTGCGATATGCCGGTTGAAAGTGGGCCTACGCTCTATCTGCCCTTTTCGCAGACCTATCTGCCCGGATATCTCGCGATGAACCGGCCCGAGTTCCAAGCCTATTTCACGGAGCATCATGTTCAATTGCCATTGAAGAAGGGCGATGCGGCCTTCTTCAATCCCGCTCTGTTCCACGCGGCCGGCACCAACCGCTCCGCGGACATCCAGCGTATGGCGAATTTGCTGCAGGTATCTTCGGCCTATGGCCGCGCCATGGAAAGCGTGGACCGGGCACGCATGAGCGCGGTTCTCTATCCGGTGCTGCAACGCATGTTGGGTGATGGCAGCCTGACCAGTGAGGCAGCCGACAATGCCATAGCCAGTTCAGCGGAGGGGTATTCCTTCCCGACCAATCTGGATCGCGACCCACCACTCGGCGGTCTGGCGCCGGAAACCCAGCAGGCGCTTTTCCACCGGGCGCTTGATGCGAAATGGGAGCCTGCCGTCTTCCTGGAGGCGCTCGAAACACAGGCGCGAAAGAAACTGACCTGAACAATTCTTGTTGCTGCAATTCGTGGTCAGGGTGGCGCGCAGCCAGACATCGTACGGAGAGCCACCTGGGTACTCCGTTTGGTCCGCGCTCCGAGCAAGTCACCGGTATTCTTGACCGATGACATCTTGCGAATTGCTGCGGCGGGTCGAATGACGTTCAGAACATCCTGGCGACGGCCATGCACAAAACGGTGACGACCAGCAGTCCGGCGGCGATACGCTCTCCCATGGCCATCCTGGTGCGTAGGTGTGCTTCCGTCGCGCCATCGGCGACGGAAAGCTGTCGGCTGGCCGACCCGACCAGCGCACCGAGCACGCCGGCAGCAGCGAATGCGGTGATAATGCCCAGTGCCAGAACCATCTCCGTCGAGCCGAAATAGGCGCCGTGGAAGAAATACCAAAGCAGTGCTCCAGTCAGGAAAACCACACCGGCCGACCCCATTTGCGGCCGGAAGAACCGCTCAGCCCGGATTGCGGGATCGCGCGCCAGCGTGATCGTGGTGCCGGCCCAGAACACGCCGGCCATGACGTGGAGCCCCAAAACGACGATGTAGACAAATTGCATGACCGAATTCCTCTTTCGTCTGCTATCTGCAGTATAATTAGATATCTAATGATTAGATGTCAACTAACCCAGCGCGGTTCCATCGGCCGATAGCTTGCTCTAGGGTCTGGTCATGACACCTTTTGAACGCCCGCCAGTCGGCATGAATCTCGGCCAGACCGCCAAGCTTGTCGCCCAGGCCTTCGACGCGGCGCTGGTCGAGGTCGGTGGCACCTTGCCGGTCTGGCTGACCTTGCTCTCCATCAAGTCGCGGGCCCTGGCCAACCAGCGTGAACTCGCCGGCATGATCGGCATCCAGGGGGCGACGCTGACCCACCATCTCAACGCAATGGAAACGCAGGGCCTGTTGATGCGTCGACGCGATCCAGCCAATCGCCGGGTCCATCAGGTCGAACTGACGGAAGCCGGGGAGGCGATGTTCCTGAAATTGCGCACGGCCGCGCTTGGCTTCGATAGGCGGCTGCGGAAGGGATTGTCGGACGAAAGGCTGGTCGAGTTTGCCGAGGTCCTGGCGGCACTGCGCGCCAATGTCGGAAGTTAGGGCATGATCCCGAAAGGTGGAAACCTGCTTTCGGAAAAGATCATGCTCAAACAAATAGATAGAGCCCATCCCGATACCATCGGGATGGGCTCTATCTGTGAGCTTTCGGGAGGTTGTCCATTCGGACCGGACCGAGGAGACTGGAGTTACCAAGCTTCAGCATCCAACGGAGGGTCCGAATGAACATCCACAAGAATGCCCGTCTCACGCCGCTGCGTCGAGAGGAGATGGCGCTGTCGGTGATAGAAGGCGCTCTTTCCCAAGCCCATGCGGCGCGCGTCTACGGCGTGTCGGCCAAGATCGTGGCGCGTTGGGTCGAGCGTTATAAGGTCGAAGGGCGGGCCGGCATGGTCGACCGTTCGTCGCGGCCCTCTCATATGCCACAGGCCACCGCTGCGTCGATCGCCGAGCGCATCGTGGCCTTGCGGCGGCAACGTTGGACCGGCAAGCATATTGCCATGGAAACCGGCGTCTCGCCCGCCACCGTCAGCCGGGCTCTCAAGCGTGCCGGACTGTCGCGGTTGAGCGATATCGAGCCAGCCGAACCGGTCCGACGCTACGAGCGCGAGCATCCAGGCGAGATGATCCACATCGACATCAAGAAGCTCGGTCGTTTCGAGCGCGTTGGTCACCGCATCACCGGCAACCGAAAAGGACAATCCAACAGCCGCGGCATCGGCTGGGAGTTCGTCCATGTCTGCATCGATGACGCCTCGCGGGTGGCCTTCTCACAGATATTGCCTGACGAGAAGAAGGAGAGCGCCATCGCCTTCCTCAAGGCGGCTGTCGCCTTCTATGCCAGCCTCGGCATCACCGTCGAGCGCGTCATGACCGATAATGGCTCTTGCTACAGGTCGAAGGCCTTCGCCAGAGCCTGCCGCAAGCTCGGGCTCAAGCACGTGCGCACAAAGCCATAAACGCCAAAAACCAACGGCAAGGCCGAACGCTTCATTCAGACCGCCCTGCGGGAGTGGGCTTATGCCGTCGCCTATCCGACCTCAGATAGCCGTGCAGCCGAGCTTCCAGTCTGGCTTCACAGATACAATTGGCATCGTCCGCACGGCAGCCTAAAGACACTAACACCAATCAGCCGCCTCGGCTGGACCGAGGACAACCTGTTGAGGCTCCACATCTAGAGCAATTCCAGGAAAAGTGTGAAACGGTTTTCCGACAGGAATTGCGCCAAAACAAAGTGACAGAGCGGTTCGGCGTTTCCATGAAACGATGAACCGATCTGGCGCACCTC
Source organism: Mesorhizobium sp. PAMC28654 (assembly GCF_020616515.1). GTDB lineage: Bacteria > Pseudomonadota > Alphaproteobacteria > Rhizobiales > Rhizobiaceae > Mesorhizobium. The sequence continues at coordinate 1,661,230 of NZ_CP085135.1, read as the reverse complement.
AGGCTCCACAACCGCGTCAGTCATAGCCCGGCAGCGAGCCGAAAGTGTAATTCCTCAGTTTCAGCGCATCGATCAAATTGGTCAGGTTCGTCTTGCCGTCGAATACGTCGCGGAACATTTCGTCATGCATCAGCAGGATCAGCTTTCCAGGTTTTACGAAACGTCCGTAGGCGAACAAGTGATCGATCTCGCTCACAAGATGGTCGACGCTCTGCACCGGCTTGCCGCTGTCTTCGTGCACCCACTCATGGTCCCAGCCATAGAGATAGAAGCCGGACGCGGCGACAAATTCGTAGTCGGGTTCCTCCCGGCCTTCCTGGGCCAGTCCGAGCGACGTGTCGTTCTTCGACATGGAAGGCAGCCTGAACACATCGCGTCCGGGCAGCCTCGCGTGCGCTGGCGGTCTCAGTCCGAGCACCACGTTCGCCCGCAGCATGTCAGCGACGACGCCTTCGGTGTCCGCATAGAAATGCTGATAGCGATTGTTGGCGTGGCTGTAGCTGTGGTTGCCGATCGTCACCAGCGGCAGGCTCTTCGCGCGCCGGACAAGCGCCTTGTTGAACGCACTCGCCTGCGCATGCATGCCGACCATGAACAGGGTCGCCGGAACCTGTTCGGCCTCCAGCACGTCGAGGATGTTGCTGGTTCCGTCCAGCGGGCCGTCATCGAAGGTCAGATAGATGGTGCGTTGCGCCGCCTGCGCGGGGAACGCCAGAAACAGCAACATCGTCAGCGCAAATCGAAGCGGTGCTACCATCCACAATATCCGTGTCAGATCACGACACGCCGCCACTTCCGTGCACGCTTGTCAAGTAGCCGGCGCCGTTCAGGCCAGGCTGCCCTGCAGCACGGTCAACCTGGCCTTCCTCGGGGTCCGCGCGACCAGCCATTCGCGTGCCTTTTCCTGTGGCATCGGGAAGGCGATGGAATAGCCTTGCACCTGATCGCAGCCGATCGCCATCAACGAATCGAGCTCGGCCTCGGTCTCGGCGCCTTCGGCTACGATCGAGATGCCAAGGCCGCGGGCCAGTTCGGTGATGGCGCGCACGATCTTCGAGTTGTCGCCATTCTCATGGATGTTCTGGACAAAGCGGCGATCGATCTTCAGCCGGTCGATCTCGTTCGGATTGACGTGGCTGAGCGACGCGTAGCCGGTACCGAAATCGTCGAGTTCGAGGTGCACGCCGGCCGCGCGTATCTGGCGTAGCTTCGCGGCAATGCCGGTCTTCTCGTCGTCGAGAATGACGGATTCAACGATTTCCAGCGAGAGCTTCTGTAGTGGCAGGCCGGCCTTTTCCATCGTGTCGAACAGGAACCGGTCGAAATCAGGCTCGCGCAACTCGCTGCCCGACACATTGACGGCGAGCCGGCCGAAGGCAATGCCGGCACGGTTCCACTCGGCGGCTTCGTTGATCGCCTTGGTGATGACGATCCGGCCGATCTCGGGCATGAAACCACATTTCTCCGCAACCGGGATGAACTCGCCGGGTGGGATCATGCCGCGTTCGGCATGGTTCCACCGAACCAAGGCTTCAATGCCGCTGATCGCGCCGTTGGTGAGCGAAACCTGCGGCTGGAAATAGACCTGGAACGCCTTGGTCTCGATGGCGACCTTGATGTCGTGTTCGAGCTGCTTGCGATAGTCGAGTTCGCGACGCAACTCCTCGGAGAAGAATGAGAAGTTGCCGCCCCCCATCTTCTTGGCGGAATACAACGCCAGATCGGCGTGAACCAGCAGATCTCCAGCATTGTCGGCATCGACCGGGTAGACGGCGATGCCGGCGCTGGCGCCTGGAAGGATGGTCGTGCCCTGGAAGACGATCGGCTCGTTGATCTGCGCCAGGATCCGTCTGGCGACCATGTTGATGTCCTCCGTGCCGCCGGCGCCGTTGAGGATCATCACGAACTCGTCGCCGCCAAGCCGTACGCACAGGTCCGACGCGCGGCAGGAATCGCGCATGCGCTGCGCTGTGACGACCAGAACATAGTCGCCAGCTGGATGGCCGAGCGTGTCGTTGATCTGCTTGAACCGGTCGAGGTCGAGCTGGATCACGGCAAGCCGCTCCCGTCGACGGTGCGCGCCCTTGATCAGCGTGTCGAAATGATCGGTCAGGAAGCTGCGATTGTGCAGACCGGTGAGGCCGTCGTGAACCGCGATGAAGGCCATGGAATTGCGCGCGTCGACCAGTTCATGTGTCTTGCGCAGAATGACGTTGGACATCGGCCGGAAGATGAAAAGCGCCACTAGGACGATGACACCGATGGTCGCGTAGAACAGCGTGCGGTGGAGTTCGAGCAGTCTGTCCGATCTCTCAAGGGCATAGGCGCTGATTCGGTGACCTAGTGCGGCATAGCCTGACAGTGTGGCGTTGGCGACGGAGGCATCAAGGTTGACGCGCTCGCCGCCGCCCTTGTAGTCGCCGCCAGGCATGGCGAGTTGAGATTCAAACGCGGAGGCCAGGCGCTCGCCATTGGCGATAAGCCCGACCGAGAAATAATCGAGATGAAACGGCTTGGCGAAAAGCACGCTCTCGATCGATTTTGGATCGAGTTTTGCCGGTGACGCCGGATCGGCGGCGGTCCGTTGAAGCAGAAGATCGTAGTTTGTTTCAAACTCGCCCGTCGCTTGCTTGAGCGCGGCGACGAGGGCCGGCTGCTGATCACGCGAAGCAGCGCCCGTTGCACTGGCCAGGAACACGATGCGCTGCGACAGCGCCTTTTGCGTGCCGACAATATCGAGCAATGTGTTGTCGTGCTGCTGCGCGGCCATCATCTGCTGGAGAAGGATGAAGGAAGCCATTACCATGGCGGCGATGATCATCAGCGCCAGCCAGTATCCAGCCTTGATCAGCAATATGAGTCTGCCTGAAACGGCTTGCACCGGCTGCTGCGACATTTTCTGGGGCGGCCCTTCGCCAACGGATTCCTGTGCAGGGACCATTGGCGTGCAAGTGTTAACAGGTTTGGAAGTCAAGGGGACGGCAACAGGGACCGTGTCGGAAAGCTCACGAAATGGTTATCGGGCTCTTTCCCGGCACAGGCGCATTTGAACATCCATCGGGCGCGCCGCCTGCCAGTGGCAGTATTCCGTTCGGCGTTGCAAAGGCCACCGAAGCGGTCGCATTTGCGATGGATTTTTCGCGCGCGCGGTACGACAGTCAATCCAGACATTGAACAAGGCCTGATCATGACCACCGCATTCCTTTCCCACATCGACAATGAGCTTGCCGGGCTGAAGTCGGCCGGCCTTTACAAGTCCGAGCGCGTCATCACCTCCACGCAATCGGCGCGGATCGAAGTCGGCGGCGAGAAAGTGCTGAATTTCTGCGCCAACAACTATCTCGGTCTTGCTGATAGCACCGAGCTGCGCGAGGCGGCGAAGAAGGCCCTCGACCGCTATGGTTATGGCATGGCGTCGGTGCGCTTCATCTGCGGTACGCAGGAGGAGCACAAGCAACTCGAGGCGACGATTTCATCCTTCCTTGGCCTGGAGGACACCATCCTCTACGGCTCCTGTTTCGACGCCAATGGCGGCCTGTTCGAGACAGTGCTCGGCGAAGAGGACGCCATCATCTCCGATGCGCTGAACCATGCCTCGATCATCGACGGCGTTCGGCTGTCGAAGGCAAAGCGGTTTCGCTACGCCAACAATGACATGGCCGATCTCGAGGCTCGTCTGAAAGAGGCCAAGGACTGCCGGTTCAGGCTGATCGCCACCGATGGCGTCTTTTCCATGGACGGCATCATCGCCAATCTGAAGGGCGTCTGCGACCTCGCCGAAAAATACGATGCCATGGTGATGGTGGACGACAGCCATGCTGTTGGTTTTGTTGGCAAACACGGGCGGGGGTCGGCTGAGCATTGCGGCGTCGAGGGCAGGGTGGACATCATCACCGGTACGCTCGGCAAGGCGCTGGGTGGCGCATCCGGTGGCTATACGTCGGGTAAGAGACAGGTGGTCGACTGGCTACGGCAGCGTTCGCGGCCTTATCTGTTTTCCAACACGCTGATGCCGGCGATCGCTGGCGCTTCGATCCGGGTTTTCGATATGATCGAAAATGGCGATGCCTTGCGCGAACACCTATATGCCAATGCGGCGCGGTTCAGGTCTGAGATGGGCAAGTTCGGCTTCACGCTGGCCGGGGCAGACCATCCGATCATTCCGGTAATGCTGGGCGACGCGACGCTGGCGCAGGAGATGGCGGCGCGCATGTTGAAGCGCGGCATCTATGTCATCGGCTTCTCTTTCCCCGTCGTGCCGAAGGGGCAGGCGCGCATCCGCACGCAGATGTCGGCGGCGCATTCCATCGCGGACATCGATCGTGCGGTCGCCGCGTTCGCCGAAGTTGGTAGGGAATTGGGCGTGATTTCCTGAACGGCCGAAATCGGAAAGCGATTCCGGATCAAGAGATTCAAGGGACAACAGAATGTCGAACATGATGAAGGCGCTGGTGAAGGCCAAGGCCGAGCCGGGCATCTGGATGGAAGAGGTGCCGGTGCCGGAGATCGGCCCCAACGACGTGCTGATCAAGATCAAGAAAACGGCGATCTGCGGCACTGATGTCCACATCTACAATTGGGACCAGTGGGCGCAGAAGACGGTGCCGGTGCCGATGGTGACCGGCCATGAGTTTGTCGGGACGGTCGCCGATTTCGGCGCGGCAGTGACGGAATACAAGGTCGGCCAGCGCGTTTCAGGCGAAGGCCATATCGTCTGCGGCCATTGCCGCAACTGCCGTGCGGGCAGGGGGCATCTGTGCCGCAATACCCTCGGCGTGGGTGTCAACCGCCCCGGCGCTTTTGGCGAATATCTGGCCATCCCTCAGCACAATGTCGTGCCGATCCCCGACGACGTCTCTGATGAGATCGCCGCGATCTTCGATCCGCTAGGCAATGCGGTTCACACCGCTCTCTCCTTCGATCTCGTCGGCGAGGACGTGCTGGTCACTGGCGCCGGGCCGATCGGCATCATGGGCGCGCTTGTCGCCCAATGCGTCGGTGCGCGAAAAGTCGTCATCACCGACATCAACCCGGTGCGGCTGGCGCTGGCGAAGAAACTCGGCGTCCAGCATGTCGTCGATGCCTCGAAGGAGAAGCTGCGCGATGTCATGCCGGCGCTTGGCATGACCGAGGGTTTTGACGTCGGCCTCGAAATGTCCGGCGCCGCACCCGCCTTCCGCGACATGATCGACACCATGAACAATGGCGGCAAGATCGCAATTCTCGGCATCGCCCCGACCGGCTTCGAGATCGACTGGAACAAGGTCATCTTCAAGATGCTGCATCTCAAGGGCATCTACGGCCGCGAGATGTTCGAGACCTGGTACAAGATGATCGCGCTGGTGCAGGGCCCGCTGGATGTTTCCGGCCTCATTACCCACCGCATCGGCATCGATGATTTCCAGGCCGGCTTCGACGCGATGCGCGGCGGCAGTTCAGGCAAGGTGGTGATGGACTGGTAGGCCGTCGCGCCGGAAGCTAGGGTCGCATGGTTTTCAGCCATCGGACCTGTCGCCAGGCGCGTCGCAGCGCAGTTGCGGCGGCACCGATCGCGATGATGGCAAGCGCGATCGTCAAGACCTCATTGCGGCCATTCCAGAGGAACTCTCCGGACGACAGCACTGCAGCGACGGTTGCAACCGCCATGCGATGCGGTTTGGCCATCGGGCCGGAGAAATCGCTCGGCGCTTGGTTGGCACGCCCGAGTTCCCGCACATAGGCGGTGAGAACCGAAAAGCAGGCCGCTGCCCAGCCAAGGCCAGGCATGGCGACGCCGTAGCCTATTCCGACCATGATGGCGATGTCGGCGATCCTATCCGGGAATTCGTTCCAGAACGGCCCATCGGCCGACGCCTTGCCGCCTTCGACGGCGACCATTCCATCGAACAGATTGCAGAGCAGGCGCAACTGGCACAACAGCGCAGCACCCAGCAACAGCAGCAAACGCGCCGTGCCGTCGCTCTGTCCGCCAAGCCAGAAGGCGGCGCCGGCCAGCGCCCCGGCGAGGATGCTGGCCTGCGAAATCTGGTTGGGGGTCACGGAAAGTGTGGCGAGACGCCTGGCCGTCGCTTGCGCCCAGCGCGTGTCGCGGCTTGCAAGCGGTCTGCGATCACCCGTGTTCATCACTGCCTCATCGCGTTTTCGGAACGTCGATTGGACGCGGTCGCCACGAATGGCAACGACGCTGTAATAGCGGGGAATGTCATGCCTGCGACCAGAAGTAATGCGTGAGGTGGAAGAAGATCGGAGCGGAGAAAACCACCGAATCCAGCCGATCGATCAGGCCGCCGTGGCCGTCGATCAGATGGCCCCAGTCCTTCACGCCGCGGTCGCGCTTGATGGCCGACATCACAAGGCCGCCGAAAAAACCCATCAGCGTGATCAGGAAGGCCATCGCACCCGCCTGAAGAGGAGAGAACGGCGTGATCCACCACAGACCAGCGCCGATGAGGCTGGCGCTGGCAATGCCGCCGAGGAAACCTTCAACCGTCTTGGACGGCGAAAGCCTTGGGGCGATCTTCGTACGTCCGATCATCTTCCCCCAGATATATTGCAGCACGTCGCTCAACTGCACGACGATGACAAGGAAGGCTATCAGAAGCACATTGCGGCCTTCGTAGCCAGGAATGTGCAACGTCAGAAGAGCCGGCACATGCGAGGCGCAGAAGACGCAGATCATCAGCGCCCATTGCACCTCGGCAATTCGCACGAGGAAGTGCTGGGTATCGCCCCGCACAGCCGAGATGATGGGTATCAACAGGAAGGCATAGACCGGGATGAAAACGGAAAAGATCTCGTAGTCCTCGATCCAGAGCAGGACGTATTGCACCGGCAGCACGACGAAAAACGCCGTGGCCAGCGCCCAGTGGTCGGCACGCCGCGTATTGGTCAACGTCACGAATTCGCGAAGTGCGGCAAAGGAACAGAAGCCGAAGAGAAGCAGGACGCCGATGCGCCCGGCGATGAAGGCTAGGGCGATGAGGATTGCCATCACCCACCAGGCATTGATGCGGGCGTTGAGGTTCTCGATGGCCGGATTCGAGCCGTCTGGCGACAAGCGTCGTTCCAGGATCTGCCCTACGAAAGAGGCCACGAGCAGTATCCCGAAGACGCCGAGCACGAGAACCATCATGTCGAATTGGGTCGGGCTCATTCCTCTACCCTTTCGGCCGCTGCCTTTTTCGGCGCCAGCGCGAGTAGCGCCCCACGTGCCCGCTCGAGAAAAATATCCTTGCCCTCGCCATCAGCCAGGTGCATCGGTTCGCCGAACGTCACCGTGCAGATCAGTGGGATAGGGACGAATTCGCCTTTCGGCATCACCCGGTTCAAATTGGCGATCCATACCGGCACCAACTCGAAATCCGGGTGCAATGCCGCCAAATGGAACAGGCCGGATTTGAATGGCTGCAAGGACGCGTCGGATTGGTTGCGCGTGCCTTCCGGGAAGAGGATGAGCGAAGAGCCTTCCTTCATCGCCTCCCCCATGCTCTCGACAGGATCCATCGTGCGTCCCTCGCGGTTGCGCTCGATAAGGACGGCATTGAAAACGTCGCGCCCGATGAAGCCTCGGATTTTGGATTTTAGCCAGTAGTCGGCGCCCGCTACGGGGCGGACCCGCCGGCGCAGGCGCGGCGGCAGAACAGCCCAGATCAGGATGAAATCCCCGTGGCTGGAATGGTTGGCAAAGAAGATCGAGCGACGGCGAGGCAGCCTGCCTTCATGCCAAAACGGCCGGACGGCGGTGATGGCTCGGGCAAACAGCAAAACGATCACAGCCACCGGCCTCGCGATCAGCGACTTCATCCATCCCCCAATTCGTTCATGGATCATCCACTAGCTGACATACAGCACTGAAAATCCGCTGTCGGGCAAGCAAGGATCGAAAATGATCGCGAGACCATGCCTGCTTCACGCGCTACGACCTCGGAGCGACCGTCTCATATTTTCTCCGGCGACGGCCGCTGTCTCCGACCCAACGCGGTTTCCAGCGACACGACGCCTTTGACGATGGAGGCCCGCTCGTTGGCGCTCAGCCTGGCCAGCAACGCCCGCTCGAACGTCTTGGCCAATGGCACCATCTCACGATACGCGGCTTTCCCTGCCAGGGTCAGCGTCAGATGCTCGACGCGGCGGTCGTTTTCGTCGAGCGTTCGGGTGAGCCAACGGCGCCGTTCAAGCTCCGCCACGGCACGAGATACTTTGGTCTTGTGCATTGCGGATTGCTCCCCGAGCTGCTTCGCGGTCATCATGCCGTGTTGCCCCAATCCGGAGAGCGTACGCCATTCCGGCCGTGTCAGCCCGTAACGCTCCCTGTAGATCGTCGAGAATTCCCGGCTGACGGCGTCGGCGAGACGATAGAGCCGATAGGGGAGGAAGGCTTCCAGTTCGAGGATTTCCGGATCCATGGACCAGCCTTTTCAGAGTTACGCGACACGCGATGCGGCAATGTTCGTCGCCATTGATAGTTACATTTTCAATGGTTACAAACGCAACCAGTTTGGTCATCCGGCTGGCGCCTGGCGTCTTCTGGATGCGCAAGGGAGGAAGCTATGGCCTTTTCCTACATGCCGGGTTTCGGCAACGACTTCGAAACCGAGACGCTGCCCGGCTCGCTGCCGCAAGGACGAAACTCGCCGCAGCGGCCGGCCTACGGTCTCTATGCCGAGCAACTTTCGGGTTCTCCCTTCACCGCCCCGCGCGGCACCAATGAGCGCTCCTGGCTCTATCGCATCAGGCCGAGCGTAAAGCACACTGGCCGATTCAAGCCGGCTAACTATCCGCTGTGGAAGAGCGCCCCCAATGTCGGCGACCACGAACTGGCTCTAGGGCAATATCGCTGGAACCCGGTGCCGATGCCGAAGGAGCCCACCGACTTCATGGCCGGCATGCGCTCGATCACCACCGCCGGCGATGTGCTGGGGCAGACCGGCATGGCGGCACATGTCTATGTCGCCAACAGCTCGATGGTCGACGATCATTTCTTCAACGCCGACGGCGAATTGCTGGTCGTGCCGCAGGTTGGCGCCCTGCGCTTCGTCACCGAGATGGGCGTCATCGAGCTTCGGCCCGGCGAGATTGCGGTGCTGCCGCGCGGCCTCGTCTTCAAGGTCGAGTTGGTCGATGCCGAAGTGCGTGGCTATGTCTGCGAGAACTACGGCGCCAAGCTGACGCTGCCCGATCGCGGCCCGATCGGCGCCAATTGTCTCGCCAATCCACGCGATTTCAAGACGCCTTGCGCCTGGTTCGAGGAGAAGGAAACGCCGTGTCGGCTGACCGTGAAATGGTGTGGAAATTTCCATGTCACCGAGATCGGCCATTCGCCGCTAGACGTTGTCGCCTGGCACGGCAACTACGCGCCTTACAAATATGATCTGGCGACGTTTTCGCCGGTCGGGGCCATACTGTTCGACCATCCCGATCCGTCGATCTTTACCGTGCTTACGGCGCCGAGTGGCGAGGAAGGCACCGCCAACATCGATTTCGTCATCTTCCCGCCGCGCTGGCTGGTGGCCGAAGATACGTTCCGGCCGCCCTGGTATCATCGTAACATCATGAGCGAGTTCATGGGCCTGATCCACGGCCAGTATGACGCCAAGGAAGAAGGTTTTGTTCCCGGTGGCATGAGCCTGCATAACCTGATGCTGGCCCATGGCCCGGATGCGCCTGGCTTCGAAAAGGCCTCGCGCGTGGAGCTGAAACCGGTCAAGCTCGACAATACCATGGCCTTCATGTTCGAAACCCGCTTTCCGCAGATGCTGACCCGCTACGGCGCCGAACTGGAAACCCGGCAGGACAATTACGTCGACTGCTGGGCAGACCTGAAGAAGCGTTTCAATGGCACGCCCGAGGGCGACTGGTCTTGAGCGCAGCGCCAGTGCCGGATCGGCTGGTGCTTCTCGGCTCGAAGGGCGGCCCCGCGCTGCGGCCGGGCGGACCTTGGCCGAGCTCGTCGTTGCTTGACATCGGCGGGCGGATCATCGTCGTCGATTGTGGGCTTGGCGTGACGCGTGGTCTGGTCGACACCGGCATCAGCCTGAAGGCGCTCGACCTGATCTTCATCACGCATCTGCATTCCGACCATGTGCTGGAACTGGGGCCTTTGCTGCATACCGCCTGGACGGCAGGGTTGGCGATGCCGGTCAGCGTGTTCGGCCCGCCCGGCATCGGCCACTATTGGCAGCGCTTTTGCCAGGCGATGGAATTCGACATCGAGATCCGCATCGTTGATGAGGGTCGGCCGGATATCCGTGAGCTGGTTTCCATCAACGAATTTGGCGAGGGCCAGGTGGTCGAGCAACGCGGCCTGAAGGTTTCAGCGCTGCGCGTCGACCATCCGCCAGTGACCGACTGCTTTGCCCTGCGCTTCGAGCATGGCGCCAAAAGCGTGGTGTTCTCCGCCGACACGGCCTTCTTTCCGCCACTCGCCGATTTTGCCGAAGGTGCCGATATCCTGGTGCATGAAGCCATGCTGGAGGAAGGCATCGAGCGGCTGGTTGCCAAGACCGGCAATGGTGCACGGCTGAAAGAGCATCTGCTTGCCAGCCACAGTTTTGCCGAGGAGGCCGGCCGCATCGCCAGCGATGCCGGCATTGGCAGATTGGTGCTCAATCACCTCATTCCGGCCGATGATGCCGAGATCGGTGAGGCAGACTGGGCCGCCGCCGTCAGGAAAACCTGGGCCGGCGACTTGACGATCGCCCGTGACGGCCTTGTTGTGGGGCTTGGGAGTGAGGATGGCTAACGACAAGCTTTGGGACGAGGTGCGCGAGTCTGCGGAGACATCTGCGTCACAACTTGACTTCCTTCTTGATCAGGTGACGGACCTCCGGTCTTTCACCAGGTTCATTGATGCTCTGAGGAAGGACTGGGACGACGCGGATCGTCGGCAGACGGCCATGCCGTCAGGCCCTGGTTCTGGCTGGAATGGATGGGAAAATGATTCGATCAGCACATTTCTCGAATCAGCAGTAGCCTGCGTCTCAGATCACCTGCGCTTGGATCCGGCATTTCTAGCGAACGAAAATTCCTGGAAGGCCGCCGCGAAAATTCTCTATGCCGGCAAATACTACGAATAACGATTGGGAGGACGCATGAAGCTTGCCACATTGAAGGACGGGACGCGTGATGGAAAACTCGTCGTCGTCTCACGCGACCTGACGCAGTACACCGATGCCTCGTTCCTGGCGCGTACGCTGCAGGCGGCACTCGATGACTGGCGACGCATCGCGCCGCATCTCGCGACAATAGCGGAATCGCTGGAAAACAATGCGATGCCGTCGGCGCGCTTTCACGAACACGATGCCCATTCGCCGCTGCCGCGCGCCTATCAATGGGCCGACGGGTCGGCCTATGTGAACCATGTCGAACTGGTGCGGAAAGCGCGCGGCGTCGAGATGCCGGCGAGCTTCTGGACCGATCCGCTGATCTATCAGGGCGGTTCGGACTCCTTCATTGCACCGCGCGATCCGATCCGCATGGCCGACGAAGCCTTCGGCATGGACATGGAAGCCGAAGTGACCGTTATCGTTGATGACGTGCCTATGGGGGCCAGCCTCGATGACGCCCGCGCCGCGATCCGGCTGGTCATGCTGGTCAACGATGTGACGCTGCGTGCGCTCACTGGTTCGGAACTCGCCAAGGGTTTTGGCTTCTTCCAGTCGAAACCGTCCTCCGCCTTTTCGCCGGTGGCGGTGACGCCGGACGAGTTGGGCGACGCCTGGGATGGCGGCAAGGTCAGCCTGCCGCTGCTTGCCGATCTCAACGGAAAACCGTTCGGCCGCGCCAATGCCGGCGTCGACATGACCTTCGATTTTCCGGCGCTCATCGTCCATGCCGCCAGGACAAGGCCGTTGGCCGCCGGCACCATCATCGGCTCAGGGACAGTATCCAACAAGCTGGACGGTGGCCCGGGCAAGCCGGTCTCGGCAGGCGGCGCCGGTTATTCCTGCATCGCCGAACTGCGCATGATCGAGACCATCGAGAGTGGCGAACCGAAAACGCCGTTCCTGCGCTTCGGCGACACCGTGCGCATCGAGATGAAGGACAAGGCCGGGCATTCGATCTTCGGCGCCATCGAGCAGACGGTCGAAAGATACGTCAAATAGGGGCGGTCGTTGGCTGATCCGGAGGATGAATCCGCGCAAACATATGTGGCGACGACCGCTTTCCTGAACATTGTGTGCGCCGTTTTTATCCCCGCCGGGTTGTTTTTCGCGCATGCCGCGGTTCGGACCAGGCAACTCGCCTTCATTGCTTTTACCGTCCTGTCGGTGGCGTGCTTTCTTTCTCTTGTTCGTGGTTTCCTTCGCGCCCGCCGCTATCGGCTCGCGGTGTTCGTCGCCGCCAGCTTTTTAGCCATGGTCGCGATCAGTTGGCTCTGTATCTGGCCGGATGTCGCGAGTGGATGGATAGAACGGCCGGTTCTTGACCTGTTGAAGTCGATATGGATTTTCGAGGGGAAGCACCACAGTCGCGGCCTCGACAAGCTTCTCACCTACGTCTTCATGGCTTGCATCGCCATTTCGTATCTGTTGCTTTTCTTGCCGATCATGCTTGCAGGCGCTGCAAGTCAATATTGGTCACAAAGCAGGGGCGCCTTCGCGGCGCGTATGAAGGAAGCTGGCAAGGCGTCGATGCAGAGGCTACGCATTCTCCGTTGAGCCAGATCGTACCAATGGCAGCGCTTACATGAACCTATTGGGTCATCTTCGCCGCATGGCCGGCAACAATCTCTGGTCGAATGACAGGCTTTATCGCGCTGTGCTGTCGCTCCAGCCCGGTGAATTCTCAGCCGAACGAACCAGCTTCTTCCCGTCGATCAAGGCGACGCTCAACCACATTCTGGCGGTGGATCTCCTCTATCTCGATTTTATCGAGGAGGGAGGCATCGGGGCTGCGGCCTTTGACGACTTTGTGCCTATCGACGAGCCGCACGCGTTGTTTGCTGCTCAAGCCGCGGCCGACCGGCGGCTGATCGCCTTCTGTGACGGTCTCTCTCAGGAGGATCTCGATCGTGGCGTCATTACCGATCGGCGTGAGGACGGCATGATCCCCGAACGCATCGGCGATATCCTCGCCCATGTCTTCCTGCATGACATCCATCATCGCGGTCAGGTACACGCGATGCTGTGCGGCACGTCGGTCAAGCCGCCGCAACTCGACGAGTTCCTGCTCGATTGCGATCTGAAGCTGAGGGAGAAAGAGGTCGAGCGGTTGGGGCTATGAATGCGATTTCGCGCAAGACTCAAGAGTCATGCGCAATCCGCTCGACCTGAATTTTATTCCGCCGCCTGAACCTTGATCACACCGCGCTTGATCTGATCCTGCTCGATCGACTCGAACAGGGCGCGGAAATTGCCTTCGCCAAAGCCTTCGTCGCCCTTGCGCTGGATGAACTCGAAGAAGATCGGGCCGATCACGGTTTTCGAGAAAATCTGCAGCAGGATCTTGGTCATGCCGCCGTCGACCACACCCTCGCCGTCGATCAGGATGCCGTGCTTCTTCATCCGCTCGATCGGCTCGTCATGGCCGTTCACCCGGGCATAGGACATGTCGTAGTAGGTCTCGGGCGGACCAGGCATGAATTTCAACCCGTTTTCGGCCAGTCTGTCGGTGGCGGCGTAGATTTCGTCCGTGCCGACGGCGATGTGCTGGATGCCTTCGCCATTGTATTTCTTCAGATACTCGGCGATCTGGCTGGTCTCGTCCTTGGACTCGTTCAAGGGAATGCGGATCTTGCCGCAAGGCGAGGTGATGGCGCGGCTGACCAGTCCGGTGATCTTGCCGTCGATGTCGAAGAAATGGATCTGCTTGAAGCCGAACAGGTTGCGGTAGAAATCCCACCATTTGTCCATCTGGCCGCGATAGACATTGTGGGTGAGGTGGTCGAGAAAATAGAAGCCGACGCCTTGCGGCCGCGGGTCGCGCGCGCCCAGCCATTCGAATTCGGCATCGTAGGCCGAGCCCTTCTTGCCGTATGTTTCGATGAAATAGAGCAGCGAACCGCCGATGCCGACGATCGCCGGCACATCGAGCGCCTTGTCGGTGCCTTCGTACGGCGTCGCGCCCTTGGAAACAGCGTGGTCGAAAGCGTGCTTGGCATCGACCACCCGCCAGGCCATCGAGGCCGCACACGGTCCGTGCTTGTCGACGAACTTTATCGCATGTGAGCCGGGCTCGGCATTGACGACATAGTTGATGTCGCCCTGGCGCCAGACGGTGATATTCTTCATGCGATGCTTGGCCACCGCGACATAGCCCATCCGGGTGAACAGCTCAGCCAGCTTTTCCGGCTCCGGATGCGCGAATTCGACGAACTCGAAACCGTCGGTGCCGGCCGGGTTGTCTTTGCTGATCTTCGTAGGCGGGGCGTCGTGCGGGAAGGGACCCATGGCTTTCCTCCAAAACATGAGGTGGCCGCAGCGGACCACACATGGCGCAATCATAGCGCGGACCGGCTGCATGGTGCTTGCATTCAAACGCTTGAAATGATCAAGCTATGCGCGAATTGTGCATGCAGAGCGAGAAATCCATGGATGAGACGCGCATTGATCAGTTTGACCGCAAGATAATGTCTCTTCTGCAGGGCGATGCGCGGCTCACCAACAACGACTTGTCAGAGCGGGTGAACCTGTCGGCGTCGCAATGCTCACGCCGCCGCCAGCGGCTGGAGGAGGACGGCTATATCAAGGGTTATCGGGCAGTTCTCGACCGCGACAAGCTCGGCTTTTCGTTGGTCAACGTCATCTCGGTAACCTTGGCCACTCACAACCGCGATAACGCACGTCGCTTCGGCGAACTGGTGGCGCGGCTCCCCGAGGTACAGGAAGCGCACGCGCTGACCGGCGAGATGGATTACATCTTGAAGGTGGTGACGCCCGATCTCAAATCATTGTCGGAATTCGTCAATGGCGTGCTCCTGCCGCACGAATCCGTGCAGCATGTGAAGACGGCGATCGTGCTGGAGACGCTGAAGGAAACCGGCGCGCTGCCGATCTAACCCTTAGATTGCTGTATCGCCACGAACAGGTTGGTGCAACGCGCGCCGGAGCGGCAATAGGCGAACACCGGGCCGTCGAGTTCGTCCAGCGCCTCGGCCTGATCCTCGACATTCTCCGCCGTCATCTGACCACTGATCACGGGGATGTAGCGGAAGGCGAGGCCCGCGGTTTCGACCGCCTTCTTGACGGTATCGGCGGAAGGCTGGCCGGGTTGCTCATCGTCAGGCCGGTTGCAGATGACGCTCTTGAAGCCGGCGGCCTTGATGGCTGCGACGTCTTCCGGCTGGATCTGGCCCGAGACCGAATAGTCCTCACTGATCTCACGATATTCCATGGCGGTGTCCTCGCAATCTGATTTGGCTGGAGTCTTGCCACTCCCTGACGCGCCCGGCAACTAATTCCTATGCCGCAGCTGGCTGAGCAAGCCGTGCCCGGGCAAAGCGAGCCACGACTATGCCGGCGATGACCGCCGCGACGAAGACCGGTGTTGCCGAATAGCCGAGGCCAAGCGCGGGAATTGCAGCGCCAGGACAGAAGCCGGCGATCCCCCAGCCGATGCCGAAGACGGCAGTGCCGCCGATCAGCTCTTTGTCTATGGTGCGCTTCGTCGGCAGCGCGAAGGCGCTCTCGAACACTGGAGTCTTGCGCCGGCCGAACACCAGGCGGTAGCCGGTGAAGGCGACGACAAGTCCGCCGCCCATGACGAAGATCAGGCTCGGATCCCAGTTTCCCGCGATATCGAAAAAATTGAGTACCTTCGCCGGATTGATCATGCCGGAAACGGCGATGCCTAGGCCAAAGACGCCGCCGATCAGAAAGGCCGAGACGAGCTTGTTCATGGCCTCAGCCTCCGATCACGTGACGGACGACAAAGACGGTTACGAAGGCTGTGATCATGAAAGTCGCGACGGCGACGATCGATCGCGGTGACAGCCGCGCAATGCCGCAAATACCGTGCCCGCTCGGGCAGCCGCCGCCGAAATGCACGCCGATACCGACCAGGAAACCACCGCCGACAAGCGCGAGTGTTGGCACCGGAAGCTGAATTCCATGGACTTTCCGGCAAGCAGTATCAGCAAAGGCGCGACGATCGCTCCAGCGAGAAAGGCGACCCGCCACCGCCATTCCGTCGAAAGCGGTGGGATGACGCCGGTCAGGATGCCGGTCATTCCGGCAATCCGACCATGCAACGCCATCAGAAGCACCGCCGACAGGCCGATGAGGGCGCCGCCAAGTAGCGACTGAAAAGGCGTGAAGTCAGTCATGGCGATGCCGGCTTTCGAACAGCGGTCGATCCGCATCTCCTGCGCGGTTCAAAACCATAGCGCACATAGACATTTCCGGCGAAGAGTCCAACCCAGGCTGCCCAGGGTTGAAGCGGAAAGGCGGAGTCCGGCCCCGCCTTTCCGTTGGCGCTGGTCTCAGCTGCCGAGGATCGCGCCTTTGATCTGGGTGATGTTGTTGTGCATCATGTCGATATACGTCGAGGCGGGGCCGTCGGGCTGCGACAGCGCATCCGAATATAGCGTGCCGCCCACCTTGATGCCGGTTTCACTGGCGATCTGTTCGATCAGGCGGGGATTGGTGATGTTCTCGACGAAGATCGCGGCCGCCTTGTCCTGTTTCACCTGGGTGACGAGTTTGGCAACGTCGGCGGCTGATGGTTCGGAGTCCGTCGACACACCTTGCGGAGCAAGGAAGGTGAGGCCGTACTCGTGCTCGAAATAGCCGAACGCGTCATGCGAGGTGATGACCACGCGCTTGGCTTCCGGGATGGAGGCAATTGCCGCCTTCACTTCGCCTTCGACCGCGTCGAGCTTCTTCGAGTAGGCGGCGGCATTGGTCTGGTAGCTGACGCACCCATCTGAATCGGCCGAGCAGAAGGCATCGGCGATGTTTTTCACATAGACCTTGGCGTTGGCGATCGACTGGAAGGCATGCGGGTCAGTGACCGCCTTGCCGCCACCCGCGTCGGCGCCTTCCGCCGCATCGGCGTCGGCGAATTCCGGTTTGAAATTGATCGGCGTCACCCCGTTGGTCAGGGTTACGATCGAGGCCTTGGTGGCGCTGGCGTCGACCAAGCGCTGCAGGAAGCCTTCGAAATGCAGCCCGTTGACCAGCACCACATCCGCTCCGGCCATCGCCACCGCGTCAGCCGGGCTCGGCTCGTAGACATGGGCATCGCCATCCGGCCCGACGATGGTGGTCACCTTGATCCGGTCGCCGCCGACATTCCTGGCGAAGTCGGCGATGACAGTGAAGCTGGCGACCACTTTCAGGGGAGCTGCAAACGCAGACGATGCGCCAATGGCGGTTAATGTTATAACACTCATCGCCAAGGCGGCGCGGATCGGTTTCAGCATGGGCGGGTCTCCTTGTAGAGCGACAGTGGGTGTCAGGCCGTTCTGTGACGGTGATGGATGATGCGGGCGCGCAGGATGCCGCGCGTACCGAACAGGATCGAGGCAAAATAGACGACGCCCGCGGATAGGATGATCGCCGGGCCGGAGGGCAACGACGCGTGATAGGACAGGAGCAGTCCGGCAATGCAGGACGCAAAGCCGATCAGAACCGCCAGCACGCACATAGGCTCGACGCGGGTGGTCCAGAAGCGTGCGGCCGCGGCGGGCAACATCATCAGCCCGACCGACAGCAAAGTTCCAAGCGCCTGGAAGCCGCCGACGAGGTTGAGCACGACGAGACCGAGGAAAATGAAATGCACCGGACTGCCAAGCCGGCTGACCGAGCGCAGGAACAGCGGGTCGAGACATTCGGCGACCAACGCCCGCCAGAAGATGCCAAGACTGACCAGCGTGACCACGACGATGCCGCCGATCAGCACCAGCGCTTCATTGTTGAGTGCCAGCACCGTGCCGAAGAGGACATGCATCAGATCGACGCTGGAGCCGCGGATCGACACCATGAGCACGCCGATGGCCAGGGAAATCAGATAGAAGGCCGCCATAGAGGCGTCCTCGCGCTGGATGGTGAAGCGGGAGACGGCACCCGCGCCGAGCGCCACGATGACGCCGGCGATCAGGCCGCCGATGGTCATCGGCAGGATTTCCAGCCCGTAGAACAGGAAGCCGGCGGCGGCACCCGGCAGAATGGCATGCGCCATCGCATCGCCCGACAGGCTCATGCGCCTCAGCATCAGGAAAACGCCGATCGGGCAAGCGCCCAGCGACAGCATCAGCGAACCGAAAAGCGCCCGCTGCATGAAGCCGAAATCGGCGAAGGGGGCGATGAAAAGACCGTACAGGCTGTCCATCATGCCGCTCTCGGGCCGGAGCCGTGATCATGGTCATGCCCGTGATCATGCGGGTGGTCGTGATCGTGATCATGGCCAGCGGGCTCGCACCAGGGCGCGTTTTCTTCCCAGGCTTCATGAAAGCGGCGGGCGCGCAGCAGGTTTTCCGGCCGTAGTGTTTCCCGCGTTTCACCCCAGGCAACCGGCTGGCGAGCCAGCAGCAGCGTCTCGGGAAAATTCTCTCGCACCAATTCCAGGTCGTGAACGACGACCATGATGGTGCGTTCCTCGCCATGCCAGCGCTTGATCAGGGCGATCAGGTCGCCAACCGTCTTGGCATCGACCGCGTTGAACGGCTCGTCGAGCAGAATGAGATCGGCGTCCTGCAACAGCACACGGGCAAACAGCGTGCGCTGCAACTGGCCGCCCGACAGCGTGTCGATCGGGCGCGTTTCAAAGCCGCCAAGGCCGACGGCCATCAGCGCCTTGCTGACGGAATCGCGATCCTCGGCCGTATAGCGGCCGAGCAATCCGCGCTTCGGCCATAGGCCAAGCGAAACCAGGTCGACGACGCGAGCGGGAAAGGAACGATCGAGTTCGGATTGCTGCGGCAGATAGGCGGCGCGCACGCCGGGCGCCCGTGTCACCTCACCGGCCATCGGCTTCAGAACGCCGACGATCCCCTTCATCAAGGTCGACTTGCCGGACCCGTTGGCGCCGACGACGGCGGTCAACGAACCCTTGCGGATTGTGCCATCAAGATGATGAATCGCCGGATGGCTGTTGTAGCCGAGTGTCAGGTCGCGGAAGGTCAGGCAGGTGTTTGTCATTCCGCGATCCGTGAGGGAAGGGTGGCTACCGGCAGTGGTCGGCTGGATATGTGATGTTATTACATTAGTCAACAAGCCAATCGGGCGGAATTGCGGCACCATGGTCAATTTGCCGTGTGCCTTTGTGGCCCGTGGCTCAAGGGGTTTCCCTCCGTCGGTCTTGCCCGAAACGAACCGCGCCCCTAAAGAGGCGCACCGACACAAGAAGGAAACATTCAATGAGCATTCGTCGCATCGATGTTGGCCCGCGCATGAGCCAGATCGTCATCCACGGCAACACCGTCTATCTGGCCGGCCAGGTCGGAACGCCCGGCGCAAGCGTTGGCGAACAGACCAAGTCGATCCTGGCATCCATCGACGAATTGCTGGCCAAGGCTGGCACCGACAAGACCAAGATCCTGCAGGCGATCATCTGGCTGGCCGACATGACCACGTTCGCCGAGATGAACAAGGAATGGGACAAGTGGGTGCCGCAGGGCAACACACCGGCCCGCGCTACCGGTGAGGCCAAGCTTGCCGGCCCGGAATACACCGTCGAGATCATCATCACCGCGGCGATCTGAGCCAGCGCGTTCAAGCGCCACGCCTTTCGGGCGTGCCGCACCTGTTGTTCTTGACTACGCTGAAGCCCCGAAAGCCGGTCCCGGTTTTCGGGGCTTTCGTTTGGGTGGCTAGCTCTGTGACGGCGTGAACCGGGCCACCAGCGTGTGGCTCCCGGCCGCATAGGTAAAGCGGACATGGGTGACAGGATGGTCCGCGCTCCATGTGCGACGTTCCACCACCAGGCAGGGCGCGCCGGCCTCGATGTCCAGTGCGGCCGCAATCCGCTTGTCGGCGGCGTCGGCCCGGATGCGATGTTCGGCGGCGCTCCACGGCACGCAGCCGATCAGCCACGGGCCGGGAGCGATGTCGATAAACTCCTCGTCTCCGGCTTCTGGGACGGCAGCCAGATTGATCAGCCGCTGTTCGTGGGCGAAAGGCCTCTTGCCGGCAAAATGCCGGCATTCAAGCGCCAGCACCGGTCCTGCGGCGTCCAGTTCCAGCAACTCGCGATCCTCGGCATTGCTGCGTCGCTTCTGTCGCGCCAGGCGCTCATAGCGATAGGGCAAGCCGAGCGCTTCGACCTCCATCTTGATGTCGTGAATCTCGAGGACCGCGGCTTGCGATTGCGGCCGCCGCACAAAACTTCCGGAGCGGCGGCGGCGCTCGATCAAGCCGGCCTTGGCCAGTTGCGAGAGCGCCTTGTTCACGGTCATGCGCGAGCAATTATATTGCTCGGTCAGTTCGTGCTCGAACGGAATGCGGTGGCCGGGCGCCCACGCGCCGGACAGAATCTTCTCGCTGATGTCGGACAGGATGCGCTGGTGCAGCGAGCCGCCGCCTTCCGCATCGACTGTACCGGCTGTGCTCATGCTGATAGCGCCATCATCACATTGCGAAAGCGTTCGGCGATGGCTTCACGTTTCGCATGCCTACCGCCGCTGACCTGTTTTCTGCCATGCACCCAGACGCAGTCGATCTTGCTGCCATTGGCGAAGATCCAGGCGTCGAGGATCGCATCACCGCGCTTACCAGCAACCGAGGGATGGTCGGCGTCGAGCGAGACGACATCGGCAGGGGCGCCAACAGCGATCCGTGAAGCGCCGGCGCCGAGAGCCGTGCTGCCGCCGTCGAGCGCGGCATCGAACAGGGCGCGCCCGTTCGAGCCGCCGGCCACTGCCAGCACGTTGCGAGCGCGATGGGCCAGGCGCTGCGAATATTCAAGCTGGCGCAACTCATCGGGCAACCCGATCAGTACATTTGAATCCGAGCCGACGCCGAAACGGCCGCCATTTTGCATGAAGAGCGGCGCGGCGAATGTGCCGTCGCCGAGATTGGCCTCGGTGATCGGGCAGAGGCCGGCAACGGCGCCGCTCTTGGCCATGCCGATCGTTTCGGCTTCGGTCATGTGTGTGGCGTGGATCAGGCACCAGCGCTGGTCGACCTTGGCATGGCCAAGCAGAAACTCGACCGGCCGTGCGCCTGACCAGGTAAGGCAATCGTCGACTTCTTTCATTTGTTCGGCGACGTGGATATGGATTGGCCCATCGGGCGCCATCGCCTCTACCAGGGTGAGTTCTTCCGGCGTCGCGGCGCGCAGGCTGTGTGGGGCGACACCAACGACTGCTTGATTCAAACTGCGAACGGATTCGCGGCTTTTCTCAACAATGCGCGTGAACCGATTCACATCATTGATGAATCGGCGCTGGCCTTCATTCGGGGCAGCGCCACCGAAAGACGAATGCGCATAGAAGACCGGCAGCAGCGTCAGGCCGATGCCGGTATCCCCAGCCGCCGCGGCGATGCGCTCGGCCATTTCGGCGATGTTGGCATAAGGTTTTCCGTCGCGGTCGTGATGCAGGTAGTGGAACTCGCCGACGCGCGAAAACCCGGCTTCCAGCATCTCGACATAGAGTTGCGCCGCGACCGCTTCGACCTGATCCGGTGTCATCGACAGCGCGAAGCGGTACATCACCTCGCGCCAGCTCCAGAAACTGTCTGCGGAGGGGCCGCGAAGCTCGGCAAGGCCAGCCATGCCGCGCTGGAAAGCGTGGCTGTGCAGGTTTGGCATGCCGGGCAGGAGGATCGCGTGACGCTCATCGCCGGGCAGGGCGCCGGCCGCGGTTTCGACCGCGGTGATGCGGTCGCCGGTGAACGCGATCCGCACATCGGCATGCCAGCCGTCGGGCAGGAGGGCCTGTTCCGCAAAGATCGATGTCACGTTTTTCTCCCCGATTCCCTGTTTAACATGCGATGATGGACTTGCAGTGCGTTTCAATATGTATATACATAATCGCGACCGATTGAAACGGAAAAGATCATGGCTGGAGAGAGCAAAAGTCGGGCAGGAGAGGTTCGCCTCTGGCGCAATGCGCGCCTGGTAACCATGGCCGAAAGCACGCCCGGACCAGGCGTCGTCGAAAAGGGCGCGATCGCCGTGCGCGATGGGCTGATCGTCTATGCTGGCGCTGAAA
Source organism: Mesorhizobium sp. PAMC28654 (assembly GCF_020616515.1). Taxonomy (GTDB): domain Bacteria; phylum Pseudomonadota; class Alphaproteobacteria; order Rhizobiales; family Rhizobiaceae; genus Mesorhizobium. Next base: position 1,639,137 of record NZ_CP085135.1, on the reverse strand, counting down.
CCGATATGCCATCAGTGCTCAGTCAGGGTGTGGAGACGGTCGATTGCGAGGGCCGCTGGATCACGCCCGGCCTGATCGACTGCCACACTCATCTCGTTCATGCCGGCAACCGTGCCAACGAATTCGAGATGCGGCTGGCCGGCGCCACCTATGAGGAAGTCGCACGGGCCGGTGGTGGCATCGTCTCGTCGGTGAAGGCGCTACGCTCTGCCAGCGAAGATGAACTGGTCATCCAGTCGTTGCCCCGCCTCGATGCGTTGATGGCAGAGGGCGTCACCACCGTTGAGATCAAGTCTGGCTACGGCCTCGATCTGGAAAACGAGAAGAAATCGCTTCGTGCCGCGCGCCGGCTGGGCGAGCAACGTCCGGTTACGGTCTGCACGACCTTTCTTGGCGCCCATGCGCTGCCGCCTGAAGCAAAGGGCGACAAGGATGCTTTCATCGACCTGATCGCGAATACGATTCTGCCGGCCGTCGCCGCCGAAGGATTGGCCGATGCGGTCGACGGTTTTTGTGAAGGCATCGCCTTTTCGCCTGAGCAGATGGCTGTTGTGTTCGACGCCGCGAAAGCGGGGGGCCTGCCCGTCAAGCTTCATGCCGACCAATTGTCCAACCTGCATGGCGCCGAACTCGCCGCCCGCTATGGGGCGCTGTCGGCTGATCATCTCGAATACACCGATGAGGCGGGTGCCGTGGCGATGGCCAAGGCCGGAACCGTGGCGACGATCCTGCCCGGCGCTTTTTACTTTATTCGCGAGACGAAAAAGCCGCCGATCAGCCTGTTCCGCCAGCACGGTGTCAAGATGGCTGTCGCGACCGACAACAATCCCGGCACCTCGCCGCTGACCTCGCTGCTTCTGACCATGAACATGGCGGCGACGCTGTTTGGCCTCACCGTCGACGAATGCCTTGCGGGCGTCACCCGCGAAGCCGCCCGCGCGCTGGGCCTGCTTGGACAAACCGGTACGCTCGAAGTCGGAAAATTGGCCGATCTGGCGATCTGGAATATCGAGCGCCCGGCCGAACTCGTTTACCGCATGGGCTTCAACCCCCTGCATGCCCGCATCTGGAGAGGACAATGACCGAACTGACTCTGAAGCCCGGTAACGCCACGCTGGCCGACTGGCGCGCAATCTATCGCGGCGCCGTGCCGAAACTGGACGATGCCTGCCGGCCAAGGATCAAGGCGAGCGCCGAGGCTGTCGCGAGGATCGTCGCCAAGGGCGAGCCCGTCTATGGCATCAACACCGGCTTCGGCAAGCTGGCCAGCGTCCGCATCCCCGCCGAGGATCTGGAAACCCTGCAGCGCAACATCGTGCTGTCGCATGCCGCCGGCGTCGGCGAGCCGATGCCGGTTGCCATCGCTCGCCTGATGATGGCGCTGAAGCTTGCCAGCCTGGCGCAGGGCGCCTCCGGTGTAAGGCCGCAAACGATCGAATTGCTCGAAGCGATGCTGGCCAATGACGTCATCCCGGTCGTCCCGGCGCAAGGCTCCGTCGGTGCCTCCGGCGACCTTGCCCCGCTGTCGCATATGACGGCGGTGATGATCGGCGTCGGCGAATGCTTTACCCCGCACGGCCGCGTGCCGGCCAAGGTCGCCTTTGTCTCGCACGGGCTGGAACCGGTGATATTGGGCGCCAAGGAAGGCCTGGCGCTGCTCAATGGAACGCAGTTCTCGACGGCCTATGCGCTCGCTGCTTTGTTCGAGGCCGAAGTGCTTTACCATTCGGCGCTCGTCGCCGGCGCCTTGTCGACCGACGCGGCAAAAGGCTCCGACGCCCCCTTCGATCCGCGCATCCATGTGCTGAGAAAGCATCGCGGCCAGATCGAGACGGCGGACGCACTGCGCAGTCTGATGGCCGGCAGCGCCATCCGCGAATCGCACCGGGTTGGCGACGAGCGCGTGCAGGATCCCTATTGCCTGCGCTGCCAGCCGCAGGTCATGGGCGCGGCACTCACCGTCCTGCGTCAGGCAGCGGACACGCTGGGCACCGAGGCCAATGGCGTCACCGACAATCCGCTGATCTTCGCCGAGGACGACACCGCCCTTTCCGGCGGCAATTTCCACGCCGAGCCGGTGGCCTTCGCCGCCGACATGATCGCGCTCGCGGTCTGCGAGATCGGCTCGCTCTCGGAACGTCGCATCGCCATGCTGGTCGATCCGGCGCTGTCGGGCATGCCGGCCTTCCTGACGCCCAAGCCCGGTCTGAACTCTGGCTTCATGATCCCGCAGGTGACGGCGGCGGCACTCGTCTCGGAGAACAAGCAGAAGGCCTATCCGGCCAGCGTCGATTCGATCCCGACCTCCGCCAACCAGGAAGACCATGTGTCGATGGCCGCGCACGGCGCGCGCCGCCTGATCGGCATGGTCGAGAACGCGACAGCCGTCATCGGCATCGAATTGCTGGCGGCCGCGCAAGGCTGCGATTTTCATCTGCCTCTGGCTTCGAGCGCAGCGCTTGAAGCGGTGCGCAAGCTGGTCAGGGCAGAAGTGCCGCACCTCGACAATGACCGACATTTCCATCCCGACATGGAAAAGGCCATCGCCATGGTCCGCAGCGGCGCAGCCGTGAAGGCGGCCGGTGCGGTCGCGTTGCCATCGATTTCGGGAGCTGCGTGATGACAAGCACGCCCTGGCTTACGGTGACCCGCGGTACGGCACCTTTGCTGGTGTCGATCCCGCACACCGGCATCGATCTCGCTGGGCTTGAGAATCGGCTGGTGTCGCCGTGGCTGGGCCGTCGCGACTGCGACTGGTGGATCGACCAGCTCTATGATTTCGCCGGCGGCCTTGGCGCGACCGTCGTACACACAGCGATCTCGCGCACCGTCATCGACGTCAACCGCGACCCATCGGGCGCCTCGCTCTATCCGGGCCAGGCGACGACCGGGCTGTGCCCGACCGAGACCTTCGATGGCGATCCGCTCTACCGTGAAGGCGAGGAACCGGGTCCGTCGGAGGTCGACGAACGCCGCGAAAAATTCTTCATGCCTTATCATGCGGCCCTGCAGGCCGAGATCGACAGGCTACGGGCGCTGCATCCGACGATTGTAGTCTACGACTGCCACTCGATCCGCTCGGTGCTGCCGCGCCTGTTCGACGGCACGCTGCCGGTCTTCAATCTCGGCACCAATGACGGCAAGAGCGCCGATCCTGTCCTGCAGGCAACGGTCGGCCAGATCATGGCCGAGACCGGCGAAACCTTTGTCGTCAACGGCCGCTTCAAGGGCGGCTGGATCACGCGCCATTTCGGCCAGCCGCAAAACGGCGTGCACGCGCTGCAGATGGAGCTGTCCAATCGCGGCTATATGCGCGAGCCGGAAGGCAAGGGCGCGCCCGACAATTGGCCGGTGCCGTATGACGCCGAGTTTGCCGCGCCGATCCGCGCCACGCTCGAGAAAATTCTGAAAACCGCGATTGCCTGGGCACAAGGCTGAAGTCCTTTTCTTTCTGGAGATGTCCGCATGAACAATCCTCGCCACAACATCCGTGAAGTCCGCAGCCCGCGTGGCACGGAAATCAGTGCGCGCTCCTGGCAGACGGAAGCGCCATTGCGCATGCTGATGAACAATCTCGATCCGGACGTCGCCGAAAATCCCAATGAACTGGTCGTCTATGGCGGCATCGGCCGGGCGGCGCGCACCTGGAACGACTTTGATCGTATCGTCGCTTCCTTGAGGACGCTTGCCGATGACGAGACGCTGCTGGTGCAGTCCGGCAAGCCGGTCGGCGTGTTTCGCACTCATGCCGATGCGCCGCGTGTGCTCATTGCCAATTCAAATCTGGTTCCGCATTGGGCGACCTGGGATAAATTCAACGAGCTCGATAAGAAGGGCCTGATGATGTACGGCCAGATGACGGCCGGCTCATGGATCTACATCGGTACGCAAGGCATCGTGCAGGGCACCTACGAGACCTTCGTCGAGGCTGGCCGGCAGCATTATGGCGGCAATCTCAAGGGCAAGTGGATCCTGACCGGCGGTCTCGGCGGCATGGGCGGCGCGCAGCCGCTGGCGGCCGTGATGGCCGGCGCCTGCTGCCTTGCGATCGAATGCAATCCCGATTCGATCGATTTCCGCCTGCGCACCCGCTATGTCGACGAGCGCGCCGACACGCTCGACGAGGCGATGGCGATGATCGAGCGCTGGACCAAGGCCGGCGAAGCGAAGTCGGTCGGCCTGCTTGGCAATGCGGCCGAGATCGTCCCGGAAATGTTCAGGCGCGGCATCCGCCCCGATATGGTCACCGACCAGACCTCGGCCCATGACCCCATAAACGGCTATCTGCCGAAGGGCTGGACAATGGCTGAGTGGCGCGAGAAGCGCGTCAGCGACCCCAAGTCGGTCGAGAAGGCGGCACGCGCTTCCATGCGCGAACATGTCGAGGCGATGGTGGCATTCTGGAATGCCGGCGTGCCGACACTCGACTACGGCAACAACATCCGCCAGGTGGCCAAGGAAGAAGGCTTCGAGAATGCCTTCGCCTTCCCGGGCTTCGTGCCGGCCTATATCCGTCCGCTGTTCTGCCGCGGCATCGGACCGTTCCGCTGGGCAGCACTGTCCGGCGATCCGGAAGACATCTACAAGACCGACGCCAAGGTGCGTGAACTGACGCCGGGCAACACCCATCTGCACAACTGGCTCGACATGGCGCGTGAGCGGATCGCTTTCCAGGGCCTGCCGGCGCGCATCTGCTGGGTCGGGCTCGGCGATCGCCACCGGCTTGGCCTCGCCTTCAACGAAATGGTCGCCAAGGGCGAGCTCAAGGCGCCAGTGGTTATCGGCCGCGATCACCTCGATTCCGGCTCGGTCGCGTCGCCGAACCGCGAGACGGAGTCCATGAAAGACGGATCGGATGCTGTGTCCGACTGGCCACTGCTCAACGCGCTGCTCAACACGGCGTCCGGCGCCACCTGGGTGTCGCTGCATCATGGCGGCGGCGTCGGCATGGGATTCTCGCAGCATGCCGGCATGGTCATCGTCGCGGACGGTACTCCCGAAGCGGCCAAGCGCCTGGAACGCGTGCTCTGGAACGATCCGGCGACCGGCGTCATGCGCCATGCCGATGCCGGCTACGACGTCGCCATCGAGTGCGCCAGGGAGCACCAGCTCAACCTGCCGGGCATTCTGGGCTGAGGCCATGCATATCCTGCGGGCAGCCGAATACCGATCGATGCCGTGGAAGAACGGCGGTGGCGTGACGACGGAAATCGTCGTCTCGCCCGCTGCCGCAGGACTGGATGATTTCGACTGGCGCATCTCCATGGCGCGTGTCGAGAACGGCGGTCCGTTCTCGCAATTCGCCGGCATTGATCGCACTTTGGCGGTTCTGGAAGGGGAGGGCATCTCCCTCGACATAGCCGGCCGGTCACCCGTCGCGGTGACCAGGGCGGCAGCGCCGCTCTCTTTTCCCGCCGATGCGCCGACAGCGGCGGCGCTGATTGCTGGTCCAATCACGGACCTCAACGTCATGACAAGGCGCAGCCGCATGACCCATGCGGTCGAGCGTCTGGTGATTTCGGCTCCGCACGAAATCCAAGCCGACGCCGATACGACCGTCATCCTGAGCCTTGATGGGGAAATCAAGGTGGCCGGCATGTCGCCCGCCCACCTTGGAGCGCTCGACACCCTTTTGGTCGAGCGAAATGCTGGAAAAATGCTCATCGAGCCGGCCGGAATCTCGACGCTGTTCGTGATCCGCATCGATCGTGTCGCGGGCAACAATTAACGTCTGTTTCTAAACATGATCGTGACGCCGGCGAAATATGGCGTAAGCTCGTCGCGGCATCACGAAAAAGCCTGAATCCTCTTCGTCGATCAAACCCGGACGGGAGCGAGGGGCGCTCGTCTGGAGGTTGTCGAAAGATAACGCCCTGTCGTGGTGCGGACACAAACTTTCGGCCAAGTGTTGCGATGCAACCAATTGCATTTGAATCGGTTTTAAGGACATTGCCGTGGCGGTGACGCCGCTGAGTGTCCGCCATACGGAATTTTCAATGAATATTCAGACAAACCCTGCCCAAATCGACAAGACAAGCGCAAGCTTCCCGGCCATAACCGAGGAGCCGATACGCTCCAATTATCTGCCTGAAGACCGCTTGCGCGCGCTGGGCGAAAGCCTCGCCAGCGGCGACCTCAAGGATCTGTTCGGCCTGACGCCGTTCGATTTTCAGGCCCGCACCCGCGACAGCGCCAAGAAAATCCTCGAAGTCTACCGCTCGACCAATGCGGCGCAGGCCAAGGGTGAGACGATCACTCCGGCGGCGCAATGGCTGCTGGACAACAATTATCTGGTCGAAGAGACCATTTTCCAGATCAAGCGCGATCTGCCGCGCCGTTTCTACCGCCAGTTGCCGACGCTGAAACTGCCAGACGGGGCTGCCGTGCCGCGCGCGCTGGCGCTAGCCTGGACCTATGTGGCGCATTCGGACAGTTCCGTTTCGGCAAACATGTTCAAGGCGATCGTCGAGGGTTTTCAGTCAGTCGAACCGCTGAAGATCGGCGAACTCTGGGCGCTGCCTTCACTGCTGCGCTTCGTCCTGATCGAAAATCTTCGCCGTCTGGCCGTCAGGGTCAATCGCACCCGGCAGATGCGCCAGATCGCCAATGATGTCGCCGATCGCGTTTTGGCGACAGACGACAGCGCTGACCGGCAGGCGATCCTGTCGAGTTACGGCGCTCATGCGCAGGATACCACCTTCGCCACCCAGTTGCTCTACCGCTTGCGCGATGGATCGCAGAACGCCGGCAAGGCGCTGGAATGGCTGGAAGGGGAGCTCGAGAAAACTGGCTCCGACGCCGAGGAAATTATCATCGGCGAGCATCACACGCTGTCCAGCGGCAATGTGACCACCGGCAACATCATCCGCGGCCTGCGCCTCATCACGATGTCGACTGGACGGTGTGGTTCGAAGGCGTCAGCCGCATCGACACGCTTCTGCGGGAACGTACCGATTTCGCCGCGCTCGACTTCTTCTCGCGCGACCAGTATCGGACCGCGATCGAGGAACTGGCGCGCCGCTCCGACCTCTCCGAATTCCGCGTCGCGGAGAAGGCTATCGAACTCGCCGGCCACTTGTCCGCCGGCGCCGAAGTCGATCCGGCCAAGTCCCTCACCGAAGTCGATCCGGCCAAGTCCCTCACCGATGTCGGCTTCTTCCTCGTCGGCCCGCGTCGGCAGGAACTGGAAAAGGCTATCGGCTATCGGCAGACCGTCAGCCAGATCGTCAACCGGACCTTCCGCAAGACCGGATGGCTGGGCATCGTGCTGCCGGTCTTTGCGCTGACGGTCCTGCTTCTCGTCCTAGCCGGCAACGCGCTTGCCCATCTCGGTCTCTCGGTACCTTCCATCGTCGTGATGCTGGCCCTGTTTGCCGTGCCGGCCAGTGAAGGCGCGCTCGCCTTCTTCAACACCGTCGTGCTGCTGTTCCTGAAGCCAACGCGACTGGTCGGCTATGACTACAAGCATGGCGTGCCGGCGGAGGCACGCACGCTGGTGGTGGTGCCGTCGCTTATCGGCTCACGCGATGACGTCGAGGAAAATATCCGCAACATCGAAGTGCATCACCTCGCCAATCTGGCGGGCGAGATTCACTTCGCCTTGCTGTCCGACTGGCCCGACAGCAAGACCGAAATCGATGCCGGGGATATGGAAATCCTCGAATACGCTCGCGCCGAGATCGCCCGGCTGAACGCCCGCTATCCTGTCGAAACCGGAGCACCCCGCTTTTATCTGTTGCACCGGCACCGGCTGTATAACGCCGCCCAGGGCGCATGGATGGGCTGGGAGCGCAAGCGTGGCAAGCTGCATGAACTGAACCTGATGCTGCGCGGCGACAGCGACACCACCTTCCTGCCGCTGGATGTGCCCTTGCCGGAAAACGTCGTCCACGTGATGACACTCGACGCCGACACGCGCACCACGCGTGACGCGGTCGCCACACTGGTCGGCAAGCTTTGTCATCCGCTCAACCGGCCGCATTTCGATGCGGCAAAGCACGTGGTCACGGCCGGCTACGCGATCCTGCAGCCGCGCATCACCGCGTCGCTGACATCAGGCGATGATGCGTCGTTCTTCCAGCGGGTTTTCTCCGCCAATCGCGGCCTGGATCCTTATGTGTTCGCGGTGTCCGATCTCTACCAGGACGTCTTCGGCGACGGGTCCTTCACCGGCAAGGGCCTCTATCATGTCGACGCCTTCGAAGCCGCCCTGCAGGGCCGCATCGAGGAAAACACCATTCTCAGCCACGATCTGCTCGAGGGTGCTCTGGCGCGTTCGGCCCTGGTCACGGACGTCGAATTGGTCGAGGACTATCCGACCCGTTATTCCGTCGACGCGTCGCGTCACCATCGCTGGGCGCGGGGCGACTGGCAGCTTCTCGGCTTCATCCTCGACCCACGCTCAGGTGTGCCGGCACTGTCGCGCTGGAAAATGGTCGATAATCTGCGCCGCTCGCTGACGCCGATCTTCTGGGTGATGGCGGCCATCGCCGGTTGGACGCTGCTCCCCTTCACGCAAGCGGCACAATGGCAGGCCCTGCTCATCCTCACGCTGTTCATGGCGCCCACTTTCGACATCGTCAACTCGATCCTGCCGAAGAGCGGCGACCAGACGCCACGTGGCCATTTCTCGGCACTGGCTCGCGACGTTGCCTTCGGGACGGCCATGGTGGCGCTGAAGATCGTTCTCATGGCGCATCTGGCGTGGATGATGGGCGACGCGATCATCCGCACATTCTACCGGCTGTTCGTCAGCCGGCAGAACCTGCTGGAATGGCGTACCGCCTCGCAGGCGCACAAGAACGGTGACAACGATCTCGGCTCCTACTACGGCATGATGTATGGCGCGGTGATCATCGGTTTTGTCGGCCTTGCCATACCGGTTCTGGCCGATTCCACCGGGGCGTTCGTCGCCTTCTTCTTCGCCCTGTTCTGGATCGGTTCGCCGGCCGTCGCCGCCTGGATCAGCCGTTCGGCTGAAACCGAGGACCGTTTGCGTATCTCGGCGGCCGACATCCATGCGCTGCGCACCGTTGCGCGGCGCACCTGGCATTATTTCGAAACCTTCGTCACGGCCGAGCATCACAATCTGCCGCCAGACAATTTCCAGGAGAGCCCGGCGCCCGTTGTCGCGCCGCGCACCTCGCCGACCAACGTCGGCGTGTATCTTCTGTCCGTTGTTTCAGCGCGTGATTTCGGCTGGATCAGCCTGTCCGACGCCATCACCCGCATCGACGCCACAATGTCGACCATCGAGAGCATGCCGCGCAGCCGCGGCCACCTCTTCAACTGGTACGACACGACGACGCTAAAGCCGCTCTATCCCCTCTATATTTCAGCTGTCGACAGCGGCAATCTTGCCGGCCATCTGGTTGCGGTCGCCGCCGCCTGCGCGGAATGGGCGGAAGCGCCCTCCGTCCATCTTCAGGGCGATTTCGAGGGCATCCTCGACACGGTGACGATCCTCTCCGAGAGCCTCGACGACCTGCCTGATGACCGCCGCCAGTTGCGACCGTTGCGTCAGCGCCTGACGGACCGTCTCGACGGTATGCGGCGCGCGGTCGAGACGATCAAGGCGCAGCCAGAAATGGCGTCGATTCGCACCATCAACCTGGCCGTTCTGGCCGGCGAGATCCGCAAGCTGGCGACCGCCATCGACACCGAGGCCGCATCGGCGCGCAGCGATGTCATCGCCGATTGGGCGGCCAGGCTGGAAGCGACCTGCGAGGCGCATGTCTCCGACTCACATAGCGATGACAATGCCGTCGAAGCGTTGCGTGCCAAGCTGTTGAAGTTGCGCGAACGCACGCGCCGCTTTGCCTTCGAGATGGAGTTCGCCTTCCTGATGCGGCCGGAGCGCAAGCTGCTGTCGATCGGCTACCGGGTCGAGGAACATCAACTCGACGAGAGCTGCTACGATCTGCTCGCCTCCGAGGCGCGGCTGACCAGCCTGTTCGCCATCGCCAAGGGCGACCTGCCGACCGAGCACTGGTTCCGGCTTGGGCGGCCGATCGTCGAGATCGGCTTCCAGGGCGCGCTGATGTCCTGGTCCGGCTCGATGTTCGAGTACCTGATGCCGCCGCTGGTGATGAAGGAGCCGCAAGGCAGTATCCTCAATCAGACCAGCAAGCTGATCATCAAGCGACAGATCCAGTACGGCCGCCAGAAGAACGTGCCGTGGGGCATTTCTGAAGCGGCTTACAACGCCCGCGACCGTGAACTGACCTACCAGTACACCAACTTCGGCGTTCCCGGGCTTGGCCTGAAGCGCGGCCTTGGCCAGAACACGGTGATTGCCCCTTACGCCACGGTGCTAGCGGCGCAGTTCAACCCGCGCGAAGCCGTCCAGAATCTGGCCCGGTTGCGCGAAATCGGCGCGCTTGGCCGTCATGGCTATTACGACGCGGTCGACTTCACGCCGCAGCGCGTGCCCGAGGGCACCGACCATGCCGTGGTGCTGAACTACTATGCGCACCATTCGGGCATGTCGATCGCCGCCGTCGCCGATGCTATTTTCGAAGGGCGCTTGCGCGACCGCTTCCACAGCGATCCGGTCATCGAATCCGCCGAATTGCTGCTGCAGGAAAGGGCGCCGCGCGACATTCCGACGGCGACGGTGAGGACCGAGGCCGATGAACGGGCCAAGGACGAGACCGAGGTGGAAAGCCCGGACACGCGCATCGTGATCAATCCCTTGCAGGCGCTGCGGTCGACCAGCGTGATGTCCAATGGCCGCTATTCGGTCATGGTGACGGCGACAGGTTCGGGCTACAGCCGCTGGGGCGAGCTTTCCATCACCCGCTGGCAGCCGGATCCGACGGAAGACCGGCTTGGCTCCTACATCTTCCTGCGCGACGCGGGCACCGGAGACTGGTGGTCGGCCACAGCCGAACCGAAGCGCGCGCCCGAGGAAAAGTCGCAGACCTTGTTCTCCGACGACAAGGCGAGCTTTGTCAAATCGGTGGGCACGCTGCGCTCCGAGGTCGAATGCATCGTCATCTCCGAAGGCAATGGCGAGGGCCGCCGAGTGACCCTTTACAACGAGGGCAACACCGATCGGCATATTGAAGTGACATCCTTCGCCGAACTGGTGCTCGGCTCGGATGCCTCGGACAATGCGCATCCTGCTTTCTCGAAGATGTTCGTGGAAACGGAAATTGCTCCAAATAACGGCGCGATCTTTGCCACGCGGCGCAAGCGGGAGACGAGTGAACCGGACATCACAATGGTGCACTTCGTCACCGATCCGTCCGGACCAGCGCGCGACGCCGAGGCGGAAACCGACCGGCGCGCCTTCATCGGGCGTGGCCGCACCATCGTCGATGCGGCGGCTTTTGACCCTGGCGCGAAGCTTGGTGGTCATTCCGGCTTCACGCTGGATCCGATCGTCTCGCTGCGCCGCCAGGTGCGTGTGCCCGCGAACAAGAAGATATCGCTGACGTTCTGGACCGCCGTCGGCGCGAACCGCGCCGAACTGGAGCAGGCCATCGCCCGGCTTGATCATCAGGAAAGTTTCGCCCGCCAGGCGATGCTCGCCTGGACGCGTAGCCAGGTGCAGACCCGTCATCTGGGGTTGAGCCTGACCGATGCCGCCAACGTGCAGAAGCTGGCGCGCTACCTGGTCTATCCCGATCCGTTCCTGCGCCTTCCGGCAGAATCCATCGCCTCCGGGCTTGGTAAGCAATCAAGCCTGTGGCCGACCAGTATTTCCGGTGATTTTCCGATCTTCCTGGTCAGGATCGGCGACGTTGCCGATCTGGAAATCGTCGCCCAGGCGCTGCGCTTCCAGGAGTATATGCGTGCCCGTGGCATGATGATCGATTTCGTCGTCGTCAACGAGCAGGCGTCCTCCTATGTCCAGGACCTGCAGCGGGCGGTCGAGACGCTTTGCGAAAATAGCCGCCTGCGCGGCAAGGAACTTGGGCCGCGCCAGCACATCTTCGCGGTGCGCCGCGACCTGATGGACGAGACGACCTACAAGACCTTGCTCGCTGTGGCCCGGGTGGTGCTGCATACGCGCAACGGCACCATCTTCGACCAGATCGAGAGGGCCGAGGCCGCTGCTCTACAGGCGCGTGATGCTCAGCAGCCTGTCGGATCGGCGACCGCTCGCGAAGCGTCATTGCCGGTGCCGATGGCTCCGGCAATGGGTACTCATGCCTTGGTGGACAGCCGTGCGGACGGCAGCGGGCTGAGCAACTGGAATGTTTTGGCGGCTTCGACAGCGATGGGCGGCATTATGTCGTGCGACTTGCCGGCCGGCGCACGACGCCGCAGCCATGGATCAATGTCGTCTCCAACGCGTCCTTCGGCTTCCATACGTCGGCTGAAGGCGCTGCCTTCACCTGGAGCCGCAACAGCCGCGATTACCAGCTGACGCCGTGGTCGAACGACCCGGTCACCAATCGGCCGGGCGAGGGGGTCTACATCTACGATCAAGCCAGTGGCAAGGCGTTCTCGCCGCTCGCCACCGTCGTGCGCGATCCGACGATGACTTACGAAGCCTGGCATGGGCAGGGTTTTTCAACCTTCCGCTCCAGGCGTGGGCCGTTGTCGATGGATCTCACCCATGTCGTGGATCCGGAGGATCCGGTGAAGATCTCCCGGCTGCGCATCCAGAATGGCGGCTCGGTGCCGGTGCGGTTGCGCGTCTACGCCTATGCCGAATGGGTGCTTGGTGGCCATCGCTCGCGCACGGCCGCAACCATCGTTTCGTCCAGGGACGCCGCCACCGGCGCCTTGCTGGCACAAAATCCCTATGGCCTCGATTTCAGCGAGCGCGTGGCCTTCCTTGCCGGGGACACCGATCCGCAGTCGGTGACGGCCGATCGAAGTGAATTCCTCGGCCGGCATGGCACAAGCGAATTCCCGCATGCCGTCCTCAGCGGCAGCGCCCTGTCGGGCCACATCGAAGCCGGTGACGATCCTTGCGCGGCAATGGCCCGTGACATCGAAGTGCCCGCCGGCGGCGATGTGACCATGCTCTGGCTGCTCGGCGATGCGGGCTCCGTCGAGGAAGCCAGCGCGCTGGTGCGGACCCATCGCGTCAAGGATTTCGATCAGCGGTTGGCCGACAACGAGCGCGAGTGGCGCGGTTTTCTCGACACCATCCAGGTCGAGACGCCCGACAAGGCGCTCGATGCCATGGTCAACCACTGGCTGCCGTACCAGAGCCTTGCCTGCCGCATCCGTGCCCGTTCCGCCTTCTACCAGGCGAGCGGTGCCTTCGGCTTCCGCGATCAACTGCAGGACACGCTTGCCCTGCTTGCCCATGATCCGAACCTTGCCCGCGAGCAGATCCTCAACGCGGCGCGCAGGCAGTTCCCCGAAGGCGACGTGCAGCATTGGTGGTTGCCGCGCACCGGAGCGGGTGTTCGAACGATGATCTCGGATGACGTTGTATGGCTCGCCCATGCCACGGCCCGCTACCTGCTGGTGACAGGCGATACCGCGATCCTCAAGGAGCAGTTGCCTTTCATCGATGGTCAGGCCCTTGCCGAGGGCGAGCATGACGCTTTCTTCACGCCTGAGCCGTTGAAGAAGACCGCCTCGCTTTACGAGCACTGCGCGCGTGCGCTCGACCTGGCGGTCAAGCGCAGCAGTCCCGCGGGCTTGCCGTTGATCCTGGGTGGCGACTGGAACGACGGCATGAACCGGGTCGGCGAGCACGGCAAAGGCGAGAGCGTCTGGCTCGGCTGGTTCCTGCTGAAGACGCTGGGCGACTTTTCCGCCGTGGCCAAGACCGAAGGCGACGCCAAGCACGCTCAGGCCTGGACGAAGCATGCCGAGATGTTGAAGCGCGCCCTGGAAACCACCGCGTGGGATGGCGAGTGGTACCGTCGTGGCAGCTTCGACGATGGCACCCCGCTTGGTTCGCACAGTTCCGATGAGTGCAAGATCGACTCCATTGCCCAGTCCTGGAGCGTGCTCTCGGGCGATGGCGATCCGGCGCGATCCAGGACCGCAATGGACCAGGCCACAAAAATGCTGGTCGATGACAAGCTCCAGATCGTCAAGTTGTTCACGCCGCCTTTCTCGAAGACCGACAAGGACCCCGGCTACATCAAGAGCTATCCGCCGGGTGTCCGCGAAAACGGCGGCCAGTACACCCATGCAGCGACGTGGTTCGTCATTGCCCTGGCCGAAATGGGCCGCACCGACGATGCCTATCGCTGTTTCTCGATGCTCAACCCGGTCAACCATGCCCTCGATGAGGCGGCGGCCGAGCACTATCGTGTCGAACCCTATGTCGTCGCTGCCGACATCTACTCCGGGGAAGGCAGGGGAGGCCGTGGCGGCTGGACCTGGTATACCGGCTCGGCGGGCTGGCTCTACCGCGCCGCGGTCGAGAGCATCCTTGGTATCGAGAGGCGGGGAAAGCGTATCCAGTTCCAGCCACGTCTCCCCAGCCATTGGGATGGCTATACGGCAACGATCAAGATGTTGGGCGCCGAACTCAAGGTTCGTGTCATCCGCGACAACAAGGCCAAGGCTGTCTCGCTTGAAGTAAACGGTTCCAAAACCAAGGGATCATCTTTCGAGCCCAAGGCTGGTGACAACACCGAGGTGGTTGTCAGGATTCCCGCCTAGAAAACGGCGGGGAATTTGGGAGCGCTAGCGCAACGGCTCGAAGATCGTGATCGATTTTCGAGCCGTTCGTTTAGATTCAATGGCTTAGCCTGTCCCCCACAGGCTTGATGATGCGCGGCTTCCGGGCAAAGGTTCACCTTCCCAATACATTCGTGATCTTGTTTCGGCAGAGTAATCGCGGTTTTGGGAGCTTCTCGGGAACCTTCATTGATTAAAATTGTGGCAGCACTATCTGATTGCCATGATTTTGCCGCACCGCTGACATTTCACCTTTTATCTCAGACCGTTAGCTGATCACGGCAGATTTCCGAACGTCGCTATCTTTTGTTCGCGAAATGGGAACGGAAGCTGTAGACGGGCATTGTTTTGCGACGACTGACCCGATACGAGTCATGAAATGATGCAGTGCACAAATAGTTTGGCGGAGTAAGTTGCGGTGTCCCTTCTTCAGATCTATTGGAGAGCGCTGGGTTATCTGGCATCCGACAAGAAGCGCGTCGCGCTGATTTGCGGCGCCAATGTCGCGCTGGCCGCGATTGCGATCATTGAGTCGATCCTGTTCGGTCGGGTGATCGACGCTATCTCCAGCCACGGTCCGGTTTTCTCGATGCTCGCCCTTTGGGCCGCTCTCGGCGCCTTCAGTGTCATAGCCTTTGTGCTGGTGGCGCGCGGCGCCGATCGCTTTGCGCACGCCCGCCGCTCGGAAGTGCTCTGCGAGTCCTTCGAACGCGTGATCACCATGCCGCTCGCCTGGCATCATCAGCGCGGCACTTCAAACGCTTTGCACACGCTGTTGCGCGCGGTCGAGACGCTGTTCAGCCTGTGGCTCGAATTCATGCGCCAGCATTTGGCTACGGCCGTTACGCTGGTCTTGTTGATCCCGACGGCTATCAGCATGGATCTGCGGATGTCGATGGTGCTTCTGGTGCTCGGCGTGCTCTATGTCGGCATCGGCCGACTTGTGATGAAGCGCACCAAGGCCGGCCAGGCCGCCGTGGAGCGCCACTACCACAAAGTGTTCGCGCATGTGACCGACTCGGTCAGCAACGTCGCTGTGCTGCAGAGCTACAATCGCCTTGGCCACGAGGCCGAGACGCTGCGCCGCTACGTCAGGAACCTGCTCGATGCGCAGAACCCCGTGCTCGACTGGTGGGCGATCGCCAATGCGCTGCAGCGCCTGTCCTCAACCATATCGATGATGGTCGTGCTGATCATCGGCGCCTATCTGGTCACCCATGGTCAGTTGCGCGTCGGCGACGTCGTTGCCTTCACCGGTTCGCCACGCTGCTCATCTCCCGCCTCGACCAGTTGTCGGCCTTCGCCAACCAGATTTCGGAAGCCCGCGCCAAGCTCGAGGACTTCTACAAGCTTGAGGACTCCGCGGCCGACGCCGCCGAGCCGGATGGCCTGCGCGATCTAACCAACGTCACCGGCCATGTCCGTTTCGAGGATGTCGGCTTTGAATTCGCCAATTCGGGCCAGGGCGTCAGCGAAATCTCCTTCGAGGTTCAGGCTGGTCAGACCGTTGCCATCGTCGGCCCGACGGGTGCAGGCAAGACCACGCTCATCAATCTGCTGCAGCGTGTCTTCTCGCCGTCCAGTGGCCGTATCCTGATCGACGGCGTCGACACGCGCACCGTGACCCGCAAGTCGCTGCGCCATTCGATCGCCACCGTGTTCCAGGACGCAGGCCTGCTCAACCGCTCGATCGAGGACAACATCCGCGTCGGCCGCGCCGATGCGACGAATGACGAGATCCATGCCGCCGCCAACGCGGCTGCCGCGCAGGACTTCATCCTGGCCAAGAGCAGCGGCTACGACACGCTGGTCGGCGAACGCGGCGGTCAGCTGTCGGGTGGCGAGCGCCAGCGCATCGCCATTGCACGCGCCGTGCTGAAGGATGCCCCGATCCTCGTACTCGATGAGGCGACGAGCGCCCTCGATGTCGAGACCGAGGATCGCGTCAAGGAAGCTATCGACGAACTCAGGCGTCACCGCACCACCTTCATCATCGCCCATCGCCTGACCACCGTTCGCGACGCCGATCTGGTCGTGTTCATGGACAAGGGCAGGGTGGTCGAAATGGGTGGCTTCGCTGAATTGTCGATGCGGAATGGCCGCTTCGCCAGCCTGCTCCGCGCCGGCGGCCTGCTCAACGACGAAGAAGTTCGCCGCCTCAGCCGTACCGTGACGGGCGAAGCCGCCTGACCAGACGACGGTTCTTCCTCTCCCACAAGGGAGAAGGGCCGAACTCCGCCTGCGACATCACCGGTCGATTGCCCCAATCGCTCTGTCGGTTTATGTAAAGTCGCATGAGCGATACCACTTCACGCCTGAGCGGCTGGACCGATCTTGCCAATCCGACACGGTTTGTCGGACTGGCCGACAGGGTCGTGCCATGGCTGGCGGGGATTGCCGCGCTTGTTCTCGCTGTCGGGCTCTATATGAGCTTCGCGGCGCCTGAGGATTTCCAGCAAGGCATCACAGTGCGCATCATGTATATCCACGTGCCTTTCGCCTGGCTCGCCATGATGTGCTACACGCTGATGGCGCTGTCGGCGCTGGGCACTCTGGTCTGGCGCCATCCACTGGCCGATGTCGCACTCAAATCGGCGGCGCCGATTGGCGCCACTTTTACCGCGCTTGCCCTCATCACCGGTTCGATCTGGGGCAAGCCGATGTGGGGTACATGGTGGGTGTGGGATGCGCGGCTGACCTCGGTCTTCGTGCTGTTCCTGATGTATCTCGGCATCATCGCATTGACCCGTGCGCTCGACGATGCTGGACGCGCTGCCTGGGCCGCCGCCATCATCACGCTGGTCGGCTTCATCAACATCCCGATCATCAAGTTCTCGGTCGATTGGTGGAACACGCTGCACCAGCCGGCGTCCGTGTTCCGGCTTGGTGGCCCGACGATCGACCCAAGCCTGCTTTGGCCGCTGCTGGTTATGGCGGTTGGTTTTACGGTGCTCTTCTTCGCGCTGCATCTGATGGCGATGCGCACCGAAATCCGTCGCCGCCGAGTTATCGCGATGCGCCGCGTCGCGGCAAGGCAGGCAGAGCGGCAACCGCCCTGAGACGTTTTACTTGCCCACGAACGTTCGGCTCACGCCATCCGGCCGCGCGCTGCCACCGTTAGTGTTTCCAACACGTGGTCGCCGTCGATCAGGTTGACCTCATTGAACAGGTTGGTGACGACGCAGCAGTGGTCGGGCACCACGCGGACGCGATCACCGATGCGCAGCTTGGCGTCACCGGAAAGCGTGACAGTGCCATGTTCTTCGCTAAGCCCGGTCACCCTTGCGTCGGGAGCGCCGAGCAGTTCGCCAAAATCTCTTAGCCCGAGCGTGTCACTGGACAAGGCCTTGCTGCCTGCATCGAGAATGGCACGCGTTGACGTCGGATGGCTGACCACCGTCGACAGTACGGTGAGGGCGCAATCGTCGATACCGCCCACGCCTTTGCCGACCTGATAGCGGTCGAGATAGATGTATGTGCCGGGGCGATATTCGGTGACCACCGATGTGTCGCTGGAGCGCCACATATCCGGCGTGCCGCCGCTGGAAACGCGCTCGCAGGCGAGACCTGATGCAGCCAGTGCCTGCTTGGCATCGGCCAGCCATGCTTCGGCCTCGTTGGCGCGGCCGGCCGCCGGATAGGTCATCAGGCCACCGAAGGCGAGGCCGCCGGCCTTGTCGATCCGCCTTGCCAGCGCAACGGCTTCGCCTGCCGACTGGACGCCGCAACGGCCCATGCCGGTATCGCACTCCACCAGCACGGACAGGCGATGACCGCCATCGGCGAAGGTGGCGACCAGCCCTTCGATCGTGTCTTGGCTGTCGGCCGTCACCGACAGCGTCACGCGGCGATGCAGCGCCAGCAAGCGCTCAAGCTTAGCGCGTCCGAGAATGTTGTAAGGGAGAAAAATATCGGCAAGCCCGGCATCGGCCATCACCTCGGCCTCGCCGATCTTCTGGCAGGTGATGCCGACCGCGCCCGCGGCGATCTGTTTCTTCGCCCAGTAGGGCAGTTTATGGGTCTTGATATGCGGCCTGAGTTTCAATCCCTGGCGGTCGGCATGGGCTTGTGCCCGGGCGATATTGGCTTCAGCGCGTGCGGCATCGATCAGGATCGACGGCGTATCAAGATCGTGGATGGTCGGCATCATCAATCACCATGTGAAAAATCCGCAGGGGTTATGATCCTGAAACCGCGTGATGTCACGCGGCCAGCGGCCAGGATCGGTGGTCCATGCGCTCAGTGCGCCACGCGGGGCCGGGCGGCAAGATGCATCGACACCGCACCGGCGTTCGGCTATGCGGTTTGTCGGACAAGTCGACACCAAGGACCATGATCATGAAACGCTCCGCCATCAACGACATCATCCGCGAAGCCGACGCTTTCATCCGCTCGTTCGGCTACATCATGCCTCCCTTCGCCTATTGGTCGCCCGAAGAAGCGAAGGCGCGCCAAGCCGATTCCTCGGCCGTGTTCACCTCGCGGCTCGGCTGGGACATCACGGATTACGGCCAGGAGAAATTCAAGGACCTCGGCCTCTTCCTGTTCACCGTTCGCAACGGTCGCTACGAGGACATGAAGAAGGGCATGGGCATGCTCTACGCGGAAAAGATCATGATCTCGCGGAAGGACCAGCTGTCGCCGATGCATCGCCACAACATCAAGGCCGAGGACATCATCAATCGCGGCGGCGGCAAGCTGGTGCTCGAACTGTTCATGCACGATCGCGACGGCGGCATCGATCCGAAGGCCGAGGTGTCGGTGCCTGTCGATGGAACCATTCACAGGCTGCCGGCTGGCGGGCTGCTGAAGCTCGACCCGGGCCAGAGCGTCACGCTCTTGCCGGGCGTCTGGCACGCCTTCTGGGCCGAGGGCAAGGATGTGCTGATCGGCGAGGTTTCGACGGTCAACGACGACCTCACCGACAACGTTTTTCGCGAACCGATCGGCCGGTTCTCGAATATCGACGAGGATGTCGCTCCGCTGCACCTGCTGGTGTCCGACTATGAGAAGTGGTTGGGGTAGGAAAGGCAGTCTTCTGTCTTCATTTGGCTTGATCAAGAAGCGCGCGCAGCGTGCGCACTTCGGCGATCAGCCAAGGGATATTCTGCCGCGCGGCGGCCATGAAATCCTGGTCCGCGGTTGTCGCGCCGGACATTTCGATGTCTTGGCCGCGTTCCACTCCTTCACCGGTTTGGATGAAGTTCGATCCGCCAAGGAAGTCCCGGCCCTCTATTCAGGATTTCCATGGGCCTGGCTGTGCCGCCGCCGCCCGGGTTTCCATTTCCTGAAGTTCAAGCTCTGACAGGGACGTCTTCATTACAGCCTCGTTCGTGGGGTTCGCTACCGCGCGTGCTTATCCGCCTTGCGGTTGCCAAGCAGCAGCTTGCGCTCCAGATGCGCCCGCAGGTCGCCATAATAGGCGGCGAGGAACGCTTTTGAATCGGGTGGCTCGATCTTGATGCCGATCTTGCGCCCGATCGTTTCGGCCACGGCCTTGAGCGCGAAATAGTCGTCGCGGCGCAGCACCTCTTCCAGCTTGTGCAACTCGGCAATCCCGTAGGCGTCGAGCTGGGCATGGCTGAAGTGAAAGGCCTTGGCAACGGGATCCTTCCTTGCCGACAAGTCCGCCAGCAGCGTGCGCTTCGGGGTCTCGACCACCCAGGTTCCTGCGAGGAGGTCGCCGATCCGCAGCCGATCTCGGTTGAAAAGCGGGAACAGCGCGAACAGCAGCGTCCACACCAGGCCGAAGACGGTGGTCAATGTATCGGCGAGCCCGGCGCCACTGCGCCCAGCCAGGATCGACAGCGGCAGAAACACCTCGATCTCGCGCATCAGGTTGCGGGCGATGACCTGGTCGACCGACAGGCCGGCGCCGCTGCGCGAGGCCACCCGGATACCCAGGATCCGCTTGCCGGGCGTCGCGGCGCGGCGTCCCGCCTCGAAGATGATGAAATAGGCGTTGCGCAGCAGGAAGATCAGGATGATCCAGACGACGAACAATGGCTGCAATTCGTCGCGGCCGAGGCCTCTCAGCCCGAAGATGGCGACGATGCTAATGATGATGCCGGCCGTGGACAGGAAAACGACATCGAGCAGGAACGCGGACGCCCGTGTGCCTGCGTCGGCCAGCTTCACGCGCAGATCGACACCCTCGGGCGTGACCAGCGGCCGGATCCTCGCGGTTTCCGTATCACGGATCGTTGCGTGTTTAACTATCGCCATGCCGCACCATCCGGAACAGATAGAAATAGGCGATCCAGAACGCCAGCATGCCGCTACCGATAGCGTATCGCGCCGTATCACTGGTGATTGTCTGTCTACCGATGCCTTCGAGCAGACCTGCAAACAGCAACATCACCACCACTCCGACCATGGCGGTCGCCGCGATACGACCGGCATGGGCGGCTGCCGCCATTCGGGGCAATTCGCCCGGGAAGGCAATGCTGGTGCCGATGCGCATGCCGGCCGCGCCCGCCAGTATGATCGCGAAGATTTCCGTGGTGCCATGAATGGCGAGCCACCCGCCCAGTTCGAAACCGAGGCCCTTGGCGGCATAGATCTGGAACATGGCGCCCAGCACGCACCCGTTCATCAGGATCAGCAGCACACTGGGCAGCGCGAAGGCAAAGCCGAGGGCGAAGGCGAGGATCGCTACCTGGACATTATGGGTGAAAAGGTAGGCGGCGAAGCCCGACAGGAAATGGTTGCCAGCGCCGCCATAGAGGACGCTGCGCAGCATCTCGGCCGAGGCATCCGGGTCGCGGCCGTTGGCAAGGCTTGCGGGAATGATTGCGTCATACCAGCCCTTGTCGGAGGCCACCAGCCAGAAGCCGGCACCGGCACCAACTGCCGTCAGGCCAACCGACACCCATGTCTCGCGCCACAGGTCGCGAATGGCATGCGGCCAGTCACGCAGGAAGAAATCGCCGATGCGCTGCCTCAGCCCACGGCGCGCACCATAGAGGTAGAAATAGCCGCGCAAGCAAAGCGCCTCGAGATAGGCGACCAGCGCATTGTCGAGCGACGTGGCCCTTGCGACCGACAGCGAGGACAGCGCCGACCGGTAGAGCAGCGGCAGCGAAAGGAGCTCGTCTTCCGACAGCGAGCGGGGCGGCCGTTTTTCGACACGCGCCAGAAGCGCCTCGAACGTCGTCCAGTCGGTTTCCCGCTCCAGCCGGAAACTGGCCAGCGACTGGCGCACGACATCTTTGCCGGTCGGCGCGCTCATAACAGGTCCTGCTGCTTGAGTTCGAGATAGCGCTCTACCAGCGCCGGACCCAGTCGCTCATGATTGGCTTCGATGACATGCGCGCCAAGCAGGCGCAGCCGGCCAATGACGATCTGCCTCTCGCGCAGGAGGCCACCTGCGGTGACGGCGCGAGCGACGTCCTCGCCAGAGAGGGGTGGCATGTCGGCCAGCGTCTCCAGTTCGACATCCTTCATCATCATGAACAGCACCAGATGCCGCTCGGTCAGCCGGCCCACCGTGCGCAGCATCAGCTCCGCGCTGATCGGGTCGACGAAATCCGTGAAGATGATGACCAGCGAGCGCCGGTCAAGCCGCGCCGAAAGCGTAATCAGAGCCAGGGTGAAATTGGTCTCCTCGCTGGAATAGTCGATCTCGGCCGCCCGCTTCTGGATCATTGCAAAGCTGGCGGAGCCGCGCACCGCGCCGCTGGAAACGCGCGGCTTTGCGTCGAAGCCGAACAGGCTGACCAGATCGCCGCCCTTCAGCGCGATGAACGCGGTCAACAGTGCCGCCGTGACTGCCCGATCCACCTTAGGCACGCCATCGACCGGCTCGCACATCAGCCGCCCGCTATCGATGGCCAGCACGATGTTGTTGTTCTCCTCGATGCGGAACTCGCGTGGACTTGCTTCGGTAAAGTGGAGAGCGGGTTGCTCATTCGGCGGCGTTTCGCTCGAACTGCATCGGGCTGATGTAGTCGAGCGCGGAATGCCGCCGGATGGGATTGTAGAAGCCGTCGATATATCGGGCAATGGCGGCTTGGGCATCGGCGCGGGTAAGGAAAGAGGTGCGCCAGATCAGTTCAGTTTTCAGCGTCTTGAAGAATGTTTCGACCATGGCGTTATCAAAGCAATTGCCCTTGCCTGACATTGAGATGATGACGCCGGCGGCACGCAATTCGGCTTGGTAGTCGATAGAACAATATTGGCTGCCGCGGTCGGAGTGGTGAATGAGGCCGGGTTCCGGCTGCCGCATGACGAACGCCTTGTTGAGCGCTGCCAGAGCCAGGCTGCGGTGTAGCCGGTTGCCAGCAGCCCAGCCAACGACCTTGCGGGCAAACAGATCGATGACGACAGCAAGGTACAACCAGCCCTCCCGCGTCCAGATGTAGGAGATGTCGGCACCCCATTTCTGGTTGGGACCAGTGGCGGCAAAATCCTGGTCGATGACATTGGGGGCAACCGGAAAGGCGTGTTCGCTGTCCGTCGTGCGCTTGAACCGCCGCTTCTGTCTTGCCTGGAGGCCATTCTCCCGCATCAGACGCGCCGTTCGTCGCCGGCCAATGGCAAAGCCATTGTCTTGCAGTTCCCGCGTCATGCGCGGGCTACCATAGGTTCCGTTCGACAGCGCGAACGACGATCGCACATGCGCCAGCATTATCATGTCGTCGCGCTGCCGGCGGCACGCCGGCCGGCGCCCCCAGGCAAAGTAGCCGCTCGGGCTGACACCCAGCGTCGCGCACAAACGGTCCACAGGGAAATCCTTCTTCGCCTGGTCGATGAGCGCGAACCTCACCGACTTCCCTCCTTGACGAAAAAAGCCGTCGCCCGTTTCAAGATATCCCGCTCCTGCCGAAGGATTTCATTCTCCCGCCGCAGCCGTTTCAATTCAGCGGCGACATCAGCATCAGGCGGACGCCCAGGATCGCCCATCTCACGATCCAGCTGCCGACCCATCCATCGCGTCAGCGTCGAGAAACCAACACCAAGATCCTCCGCGATCTGCCGCTTCGTCCGACCGCTCGTTCGCACAAGGCCAACCGCCTCCGCCTTGAACGCATCCGTAAACTGTCTCTGTTTCGTCATCGAGGTCGCCTTTCATCAGAAGGAAACTCTCCACTTTTTCGGGGCAAGTCCAGTGTGAACGCGTTGCGCGCGCGGGTCGGGATCGAAGGCGCACCGGCAATGTCGCGCGCTGTCAGCGACGGGCGCAGGAAGTCGGGCAGCCGGCCGGCGATGTCGGCCACGCTACGGCGAAGCAGCAGGTGTACCGCTTCGTCATAGTCGCCGCGCGCCGCCAGTGCATCAGCCTCCGACAAAAGGATCTGCGCGGCACCAATGTCGGGCTGCCAGGCCTCTTCGGCCTCGGCTTCGCTACGGGCACGTCGCCACGGCATGCGCCAGGCGACGCCTTTCATTTCGAGGAAGATTTGCAACAGGATGACGGCGGCACCAATGGTCACCGCGCCCCAGAAAAAATAGATCATATAGGGCCCCAGCCACGACAGCACATCGGCCAGCCAGTCCGGCGGCTTGGGCGGCACGTACGTTGGCAAGTCGAACTGGATCGAACTGTCCGCAAGCAGTTGCTTGTGCAGTTGCGCCAGCTGCTCGGCCCCCGCTGTGTCCGGCTGTGCCGCTGCCACTCCGCTCGCTCCCATGCAACCTATGGTCCTGGGCCGACACTGGCAATGCGTCAAGAAAATTGCAAGTGGGCTGGACGCTGGCCATCAATATTGGCAGATTACTTTGCATTCACATCGACGTGGTCCGCGATGGGAACAGGGTGGGCGCGTTTTGACTTCGATGGTAGTGGAGCGGCCCGAGAAATTCAGCATCGGCAGGGTGTTCAACAATATTTTCGCGGTGATAGGCCGTAATATTGGTTTGTGTCTCGGACTGGCACTACTGTTTTCAGGCGTGCCATCGATCGTTCTTGAACTTTGGAACCGCATGGGGGCAATGGAGGGTATCGACCCGAACGCCGTTGCCTTTAAAGATTCCGCGACGACGGCTCTGGATGCTTTAATCACGCTTGCGATTGTACTCATATACTTTGTACTAGCGCTCCTGCTCCAATCCGCCCTCGTTCGTGCGACGATCGAAGACATGAATGGCAAGCGGCCGGCGGTGGGAGACTGCGTCCAGATTGCTTTCCGCTATCTGCTGCCAACTCTGGGTATCGGCATGCTGGTTGCCCTGGGCGCCGGTATTGCCTCAATCGCACTGTTGGTTCCCGGCATCATACTGTGGCTGGGCTGGTCGGCGGCCGTGCCTGTCCTGATTCAGGAGCGCCTCGGCGTGTTCGGCTCCCTGTCACGCAGCCGAGCGCTCACCAAGGGCAGCCGCTGGTCGCTGTTCGGCCTGTTCCTGATTCTGTTCATCGCGGCGATGGCTGTCCAGATGGTATTGGGCGCGGCCTTGTTTTTGCTGGGCGGCATCCTGGCAGCCATCGGGGCAAGCCTGGTTTCGACGGTGTTTTCCATGTTTCTTTCGATCGCCTCCGCGGTCAGCTACGTCGAACTGCGCCAGGTCAAGGAAGGCACCAGCGTCAGCGAATTGGCTGAAATCTTTTCGTAGCGCGCAAGGTCGTGCCGCGCGATCAGCGCATTGGGATTGATGCGAACGAGAAAGGGTAAATCGTGGTCTCAACAGCACTCGATCGTCCGGACAAGTTCCGCATCGGGAGGGTTTTCGGTGACAGCTTCGACATTGTTGGCCGCAACATTGGCTTGTGCCTGGGGCTGTCGCTGCTGTTTTCCGGAGTGCCCGAACTGGTACGTGAGCTTTGGCTCTGGAAGTCGGTGGCGGGTGTCGTGGCTGGTGCCCCACAGTTTTCAGCGCAACGAGTAATCCTCGGCGTCGCGGCCTGGCTGATTTCAATCGTCCTTGGGTCCATTTTGCAAGCGGCATTGGTGCGCGCTGCGATCGAGGATCTGCAAGGCAAGCGGCCTGCGATAGGAGACTGCCTGAAGACAGCGTTCTCCGTAGTGCTGCCTGTGGTAGGCATTGCTCTGCTGATTGGTCTTGGTGTGGGGCTAGGTTGCGTGCTCCTTGTTGTACCCGGCATCATGTTGTTGCTTCGCTGGTCGGTCGCCATTCCGATCCAGGTTCAGGAGCGGTTGGGGGTATTCGGCAGCATGGCGCGCAGCCGCGACCTTACGAAAGGCTGCCGCTGGCCGTTGCTGGGCTTCTGGCTTATCCTGATTATCGCAGCGATCGCGATCCGGCTGGTTCTGAGCAAGGTGGCGGTCGTTTTTGGCCTGCCCGCGGCTTTCGTCGTGAATGCCCTTGTGACTGCTGTTGTCTCAACGATTACAACGGTCGCTCCGGCTGTCAGCTATGTTGAACTGCGCCCGGATCAAGGAAGGCACCAGCGTCGACGAACTGGCGGAAATCTTTTCATGACGAAGGAGTTTGCCCTCACCGCGTCATGAAGGAGGCGACATCGGCGTCCGCGACCTTGCCGGCGGCCAAGTCGGCGATTGACACGCGCTCGGCCACTTCGGGGGCCTGACCATCCTTCTGGTCGAACAGAAAGTGGCGCTCGCGCAGGCGGGATCTGGAGCAGGGGAGGCGGGTTCGCCTGCCAACAACTGCATAACTGACAGGGTGGGCGCGGGTGCCACCCTTGGCTCACTTCTTTTGATTCTTCTGACGAAACGTCTTGGTTTTATTATCGAAGACATAGTCGGTCGCATATCCGGCGCCGCCGTTGCGGAAATTTACGGAGATGACGTCCGAGCCTTTTTTCGAAAATTTCTGAACATTCAGGTAGATAGGTGTCATCAGCATGCCGGCGTTGCAGTCATTCTTGTCGAAATCGATCTCCTGATCGACCTTCTTGCTGCTCTTGTTGATGATCTGCATTTTCTCCATGCAGATGCCGGAGCTTGTGCTTGTGTAAATTCCTGAAAACATATTGGTGGCTGTCTGCGCCCAGAAGGGAATGGCAACGGCTCCGTCAATCTTGCCGTCGCCAGTATCGTCCAGGCTCGCAACCTTCTTGAGTGTGACAGGGTATTTGATCGCGTGCTGGCTCCAGGTTCCTGTCGCGCCGCTTTCATTGACGTCGATGGAAAATTCGCATCCGGCGGTGCCGATAGGGGTTTTCGATCCTGCTATTATGACTCGTTCAAATTCGTTGCTGTCTGAAATCTCGCAGAGCGCGAGTCTGCTGCCGCTGGCCTTGCCATAGAGGGCAATGGGACTTTGTTTCCCGTCGTAGAAGTAACTCCCCTCGACGGTAATGCCGCTGCCAAAGCTCTCGTATGTCTGTATGGAAAGGTGGATGGGAAAGGGTCCGAGGGAACCTTCGTAGTTTTCCACGTGGTACCAACCCGCGACGGCTTTTTGGACGACCAGCAACAAGCAGACAACCGCGAGGACAAAGCGCGTTCTCATCCCGATGTGCCCCGCGAAGACATCCGTTACCTCCGCCCGCAAGAGAGCTGTCTGCATCCCGCCGGCTCGCAATCCAGGACCGTATCATAATTCATGTTGCTCTAAATTGCGCAGCAGTTTTGAGACAATTTGTCAGGGAAAGCGAGCCTTGCCGCCGCGACGGATATCAATGACAGCAACTGTGCGCCGGCTCCACGCTGGTCCTGCACAGGCACGATGAGGTGATCGGCACGTCCGCCTTGTCTAGCGCCCTGGCGAGTTTGGCCCGCAGCGCTGGCAATTCCTCGGTTTCACCGCGCAGCTTCAGGCATTCCACCAGTCCGTGCAGCGCCCAGACATTGTTCGGGTGCTGGGCACAGCGCTGCACCGTGCCGCTCAGGCCCAGATCGTCGCGATAGACCTGCTCGGCTTCCCGCGCGTGGCCCCGGTCGAGAAGCAGGGCGGCCAGCGCGTGGCGTGGCGGGTGCATCCAGGCCCAAGGCTCGGTGTAGGATAGATTGTCGTCAAGTTCGACCGCCTGCCGCAGATGTGCATAGGCCTCGTCGTGCCGGCCCCGGTGATAGGCAAGCTCGCCATCGAGCAGGGCGGCGCCGACGCCAAGCGAAGCCCGCGTCGGGTTGCTGAGGAAGCGCCGCTCCGGCGGGATCTCAGTCAGGTGTTGGTGGAACAGTTCGCGCTCGCGCTCTGCCTCGGCGAAGTTTCCAAGCGTCGCATGCGCGACACCTTTGGCGTAGTGCTGCATGGCTGCCGTCAGCACATAGAGTTCTGGCTCTTCAATCATCGGTTCGTCGATGATCTCCTGCCAGCGGCCAAAGCGCACCTGCACATGCGATTTCATGGCGTGGTAGCCTTCAACCGTCTGGGTAAGTTTGGGCCGGTCGGCAAGGCTGACCACATCGCGCGTCACCAGGCTGCGCGCCTTGTCGGCGGCCCACAGCGCCGGCCTGTACTGGCCAAGGAACATGCAGGTGAACATCATCAGATGCAGGTCGTGGCAGCAGCCGAGCAGATAGTAGGTCGGCTCATCCGCATAGGCGAGATAGAGATCGTTGGCGCGAACCGCCTTTTCACTGGCAAGCCTGGCCTTCTCATATTCGCCGCACAGCACATAGATGTGGCCGGGCATGTGGTTCATGTGCCCGGCATCCGGGCACATTTCGCCGAGCATATCCGCCGAACGCATGCCGCGCTCCGGCATGACAGACATTTCCAGCAGGTGAATATGCAGATGAACGATCGCCGGATGCTGCGTGATGCCGGCCTCGTCGGCGAGCGCAATTGACCGCTCGCAAACCTCCAGCGCCTCGACGACATCGGAATTCGGGGCTGGCTCGCCTGTCTTGAGGTTCCAGAGACGTCGCACGGTGCGCATCATCAGCGCCTCGACCAGCAACGCCATAACGTCATGATCATCAGGAAAGCTCTGATAGACCAGCCGCATCGCGGCGGCATAGGCATCATCCCACTGCTCGAATTCCTGGGGGCTCACGCGGTGCGGCTTCTGGAAACGGCAGGCCAGCGCCTCGATCAATCGCCTTTCGACATCGCTGGCTCCAGCGGCGTTGGCGCGCGCCAACTGGACATGCTCGAAGCAACGCTTCGTCGCGCTGTTGGCCTCCGCCTCGCCATGCTCCTTCCAGGTCAGGTTGTAAAAAGGCCCGGCGGCATAGGCGATGCCCCAATGCACCATCGGGCAGTCGGGGTCTGTTTCCAGCGCCTTCTCAAAGCACTTGATGCCTTGCTCATGGTTGAAGCCGTAGCACCAGTTCAGGCCGATATCGAACCAGCGCTGGGTTTCCTCGGAACGGGTGGAGATAGGGCGGCGGTAGGTGCCGAGGTTGAAATGGTCCATGGATTCTCATGCAAAATGTTGTCGGCCGCGAGCCAAGCTCCAGCCAGATTCCTTCCCCATCAATCTGAACCGAAATCCGTAGGCATGGCAAACGCCATGAGTGCCGTCGCCACTGTTTGAGAGGGTAAGGTTTGGCGTCGCCCAACAAGAAAAGCCGCCCGGCTAAGCGCGGAGGGCTTTTGAAAATGGAGGTCTGAATGGGAATTGAACCCATTACGTCGGTTTTGCAGACCGATGCGTCACCGTCCCGCCCTCAGACCGCGCGGCTCTTATGACCATCCCACCAACGCTTCGTCAACCTCGCACGCGGAAGCCTCTTTCCATCGATCAAATGGATTTTCCTTTCGCTTCGCGGCTCTTTCTTCTCAGTTGGTCTCTCTGAACGGCGTTTCATTTTGCCAGCCGGCTAACTCTGGCAGGTCGTCGAGCCAACTTTTCTCGGTCATCAAGGCATCTCCGGCCTGCGGTGCGGCCTCGGTGGCGTTTTGAATGAGCCACTCCATCCACTTCCGATAGGCAGCCGGGTCCAGTTGGGGCGGCAGTACCTTGGCCTTGGCCAGCATGCGTTTGCGGAAACTGACTTGCCTGCGGAGTTTGGTCGTAGTGAACTTGATTGCCTTGCCTTGGTATTCAACCGTCCAGCGCCCATCACCGTGGCTGGCGAGTCGGTTGATGGCGAAACCGACATCGACCGGTCTATCTCGCCAAGGAAGCTCAACGGCATTCTTCCTCAGGTCGATAGCCCATCGCCTGTAATCGGCCCCGGCACGCTGGGGCGGCAACACGCCGGCCTGTTCTAGCATCTTCCTGCGGAAAGTAGGCTGCTTCTTGAGCTGGCCTGTCGTCAATTCGATGCGATGCCCACGGAATTCGACGTGCCACCGGATCCTCCCGTTGCCGAAATACTTCACCAGCCTGTCGATGACGAACTCGCCATCGGAAAGCATCACGCAGCCTTGGCTGATGCTTTCGAGAATGTACTGGCTATCGGTTGTCATGACGCGGCCTCGTTCAGGAATTTTTCACGAAGCTTAGCCAGTGGCACCCACCAGCGGCTACCAATCTTTTTCGCTCCGGGAATCTCGCCGCCTCAAGTTACGCGCGGAGTGCGATTGATCTGCAAGCGATGCAAAATGAAAACGATCAAGTTGCCCCACTAAGCCATGTTCTTGTTTGTGGAATGTTTGGCTGGGGAACCTGGATTCGAACCAGGACTAACGGAGTCAGAGTCCGTGGGTCTACCGTTAACCTATTCCCCAGCAGGCGTGGTCATGAACCGCGCGGGCTGAGCGGCCGAGCCGCTGTGAGCGCTGCCTTGTAGCCGCCAGCGGAAAATAGTCAAGCCTGCTTTGTCTTTCAAATCACAACGTTTCGAAATTTGGCGGTTGCGCTTCACTTGCCGGGGCGGCTGAACTGCGAGCGCTCGAAAAACAGAACGACGCCCAGCCCGATGATCAGCGGGATGATCAAATAGAACAGCCGGAACACCAGCAACGCCGCCAGCACGCCGACCGGGTCCATGTCCGAAAGCCCAGCCAGGAAGACGACTTCGAACACGCCAAGCCCGCCCGGCGCGTGCGAGATCTGCGCGACCGAGAACGAGACGAGGAAGACGCCTAGCACGACGAAGTAGCCGGGATTGTTGGCCTCGGGCAGGGCAAAGAAGATGATCGCCGCCGCCGCCAGAAGCTCGATCGGGCCGATGATCAGCTGCCGGGCGACAATCGGCAGCGCCGGATAGTGCAGCTGGAAGCTGGCGATCTTCAGCGGGCGCAGATGCAGCCAGCTGCCGAACACATAGGCGGCGACAAGAAGCAGCATGGCGATGCCCGCCGCCTCCGACAGGCCGTGATGCGCGATGCCGGAGAATCGGTCGAGGATCTGCGGCTCGAACACCAGCACCAGGCCGGACGCCAGAATCGTCGACAGCACGAAGGTGATCCAGCAGATCGCCACGAGCACGCCGACCTCCTGTCCGGTCAACCCTCTCGTGCCATAGGCGCGGTAGCGGATGACGGCGCCGGAAAACACCGAACCGCCAATGTTGTGCGACAGCGCATAGGTGGTGAAGGAACACAGCGTGACGAACAGCCACGACACGCGCTTGCCGATGTGCAGGAGCGCGATGTGATCGTAACCGGCAAGCGACGCATAGGCGATGATGGAACTGACCGCCGCGAGGATCCAGCCGCGGGTGGGAATGGCTGATATGCCGTCCCAGACGTCATCGAGGGAAACGCCGCGCAGTTCGTGCCAGAGCAGGAAGAGCGAAAAGACAACCGCGGCAAGGCCGACGACCGGCCAGAAGTAGCGTTTCCAGTTCATTGCTTGCCTGCCATGCGTTCGGGCCTGTTCCTCTTTCTGGTTCGCGGTGGCGGATCGACGGCGATTCCCGATCCTTGAGCCCCCAATTCAGAAATGCCTCATCGAAGCCGGCTATTCAACCAGCATGACGTTACCCACACATTGCGTGACTGGAGTTTCGCAGGCGCTCCATCCGTTCCGAATGGGTAACCAACCCCACGCCCGCCTTCACGCCGCCGGCAAAATTTCGGCATGCGCTCTTGGTGATCCGGCCGTGCGCTGTTAGTCTGGCGGCAACTTAAAACATGGAAAGCGCCTGCTGCGTCCGTTCAACGGTTCGCGCGGCGCCGGAAGGAACGACAGTGGAAGACCGCGACACCGGCGCAGGCGCGCCGGAGGTAGGCGCGTCCAGCGCTTCCCCGCCGCAAGGCTCGGGAAGCCCATCCGCCGGCCGGCATCACCGCCGCCCGGGGGAGCATCGGCAGCCCGGCAGACATGCTGGCGCCGGGCAGCAGGCTGACGACGCGAGCCAGAATCAGAAGGGCAAGCCCAAGAAGCGGCGCAAGCGCAGGCGCGGGCGTAAGGTTTTCGCGCGCGACGAAGCCAAGCCTGGAGCGAATGGATCGCCATCGTCCCGTGACCATGCTGTTTCGGCTGATTCTTCGCGCGGAAAGCCGGTTGTGGTTCTGCCCGCGATCGCTGTCATGCGGGTGGAGCAGGCTGAGCGCAGGCCGCCCATGCCGGAACTTCCGGTGTTTGCCGCGCTCGATCTCGGTACCAACAATTGCCGGCTGCTGGTCGCGGTGCCCACCCGTCATGGCCAGTTCCGCGTCATCGACGCGTTCTCGCGCATCGTCAGGCTGGGCGAGGGGCTGACCGCCAACGGAAGGCTCGGGCAGCCCGCCATGGATCGTGCCGTCGAGGCGTTGAAGATCTGCGGCGACAAATTGCGCAACCGCAAGATCCGAAAAGCCCGGCTGATTGCCACGGAAGCCTGCCGCACGGCGGAAAACGGCGTCGAGTTCCTCGATCGTGTCGAGCGCGAAGCAGGATTGAAACTCGAGATCATCGATCGCCAGACCGAGGCGCGGCTGGCGGTCTCGGGCTGCGGGTCGCTGGTCGAACGCGAAACCGAAGGCGTCGTGCTGTTCGATATTGGTGGCGGCTCATCGGAAATCGCGTTGATCGATCTCGCGGGCCGGCGTTCGCCACGGCTTGCCAACCACATCGTGTCCTGGACATCGTTGCCGGTTGGCGTTGTGTCGCTGGCCGAGCGTTTCGGCGGCCGCACCGTGACGCGCGAGATTTTTGCCGCCATGGTCGATGATGTCGCCGGCCGGTTGGCCTGCTTCGACGGACGCGACCGGCTGAGCCATCTCAAGGCCAACCCGAATTTTCATCTGCTCGGCACGTCCGGCACGGTGACGACGCTGGCCGGCGTGCATCTCGATCTCGAGCGCTATGACCGCCGCCGGGTTGACGGATTGTGGATGGACCGCGACAGCGTCGACCGCATGGTCGAGAAACTGGTTGGGTGGGATTTCCAGCAGCGCGTCGCCAACCCCTGTATCGGCGCCGATCGCGCCGACCTGGTGCTTGCCGGCTGCGCCATCCTGGAAGCGATCCGTGCCGTCTGGCCATCGGAGCGGCTGCGTGTCGCCGATCGCGGCCTGCGCGAAGGCATATTGAGCGAATTGATGGCCGACGATGGCGTCTGGCGCAACAATGGACGTGGCAGAGCATGATCCCGAAAAGTGGTGACCGGTTTTCGAAAGAGATCATGCTCAAACAAGAAATTAGACTATGACCAAGAAACCGGAAAAGCCTGGCTCCGCCAGCATTCGCGTACTGAAGACGCGGATCAAGAAGAAAAGCGGCTTGAAGGAATCGTCGCGCCGCTGGCTGCAGCGCCACATCAACGATCCCTATGTGCAGCGCTCGAAGGCCGACGGCTATCGTTCGCGAGCGGCCTACAAGCTGATCGAGATCGACGACAAGCATCATCTGCTCAAGCCCGGCATGAAGGTCATCGACCTGGGCGCGGCGCCCGGCGGCTGGTGCCAGGTCGCCGCCGCGCGCACAAAGTCCACGGCGGAAAAGCCGCATGTCATCGGCATCGACTATCTGGAAATGGACGCGGTGCCTGGTGCGCCTGTGCTGCTGATGGATTTCCTCGACCCAC
The DNA here is from genome assembly GCF_020616515.1 of Mesorhizobium sp. PAMC28654. Taxonomy (GTDB): domain Bacteria; phylum Pseudomonadota; class Alphaproteobacteria; order Rhizobiales; family Rhizobiaceae; genus Mesorhizobium. Next base: position 1,605,817 of record NZ_CP085135.1, on the reverse strand, counting down.
AGGCGCCGGAAAGGCTCGCCGAGGCCTTGGGCGGTGATCCGGATATCGTGCTGTCCGACATGGCGGCGCCGACGACCGGGCACAAAAGGACCGATCACATCCGCACCATGCATCTGTGCGAGGTCGCCGCCGATTTCGCATTGTCGGTTCTGAAACCCGGCGGCCATTTCCTGGCCAAGACGTTTCAAGGCGGCGCGGAAAACGAGCTGCTTGCCATGCTGAAGAAGAATTTTCGCTCGGTCCATCACGTCAAGCCACCGGCTTCGCGTGACGAGTCGGTCGAGCTCTACCTGCTGGCGAAAGACTTCAAAGGGCGAGAAGTTGGTACGCCGTCAGGCGGATCGGAACGCCCAGAGGACGTTTCGAGAGCTTCGATAGCCCGAAGCGATAGCGAAGGGCCGGAGGTCGCGGAGGACTGATCGGCCCGCCCGAGGGCCAGGCCAGCCATATCAGCTGCCGGGAGGGCTCACGGGCTCCAATGTCTTGGGCTGCGTCAGTCCGCCATGTCCCGACACCGCATTGCCGGCATCCGGCGCCAATCGCATAAACGACAGTGCCGCCGCCGCCGACACGGCCGCCACGATGAAGAATGCGTTGTGGAAGTCGCCAAGGGTCAGCGGGCCGCCGTGGACCTTCTGCGAGATTTCAAGGATGCCGCCCGCCAGGGCCACGCCAACCGCGATCGCCAATTGCTGGAAAACGGCGGTGATCGGCGTTGCCTTGCTGGTGTCCTCGGCCGAAACCTCGGCATAGGCGAGGGCGTTGACGCCGGTGAAGAACATCGAGCGGATGAAGCCGCCGGCGAGCAGCATGGCGAGGATCAGCGCGTAGGGCGTGTCGGGAGTGAAGAGGCCGTTCACGGCGATCGACGCGGCGGCGACGATCGAGCCGACAATCAGCACCCTGCGGAAACCGACCACCCTGAAGATCAGGGAGGTGACGAATTTCATGCCGATGGCGCCGATCGCCGAGACGAAGGTGATCATGCCGGACTGGAACGGCGTCAGCCCGAAGCCGATCTGGAACATCAGCGGCAACAGGAATGGCACGGCGCCGATGCCGATGCGAAACAGCCCGCCGCCGAGCACCGAAGAGCGGAAGACCTGGTTGCGGAAGAGGTTGAGGGCCAGCAACGGGTTTTGCGCGTGGCGCGCATGCCACAAATAAAGCGCTCCTGACACCAGCCCGACAGCCACCGTGGCGAACCCGACCATGGGCGGCAAGGCCGGCAGACTGACCACCGAAAGGCCGAACACCACGCCGGATGCCGCCAGTCCGCTCAGCACGAAGCCGGTGAAATCGAGCGGCGGCGTCTCCATGGATTCGGTTGCAGGCAGGAAGCGCGTGGCGAGCCAGATGCCGATGACACCGATCGGCACGTTGATCAGGAAGATCCAGTGCCAGGTGAAATAGGTGGTGATGAAGCCACCGATCGGAGGGCCAACGAGCGGGCCCACCAGGGCGGGGATGGTCAACCACGACATGGCGCCGACAAGTTCGCTCTTCGGCGTTGCTCGCACCAGCACCAGGCGCCCGACAGGCGTCATCATGGCGCCGCCTATGCCTTGCAGGAAGCGCGAAACCACGAAAGCCAGCAGCGAGTCGGACATGGCGCAGGCAATCGAACCGACGACGAAAACCGCGATCGCGGCGCGAAAGACATTCTTGGCGCCAAACCGGTCGGCCATCCAGCCGCTGATCGGAATGAAGATCGCCAGCGATACGAGATAGGCGGTCAGCGCCAGTTTCAGTGCGATCGGGCTGGTCTGGATGTCGACCGCGATCGCCGGCAGCGACGTCGCGATGACGGTCGAATCCATGTTTTCCATGAACAGTGCGACCGCCAGAATAAGCGGGATGGTGCGATTCACGAGCGTGCCCGTTCCAGATTCCTTTCCGGCTGGGGGCGAGCCGGTACGAGGGGCGGTTATCATGGCTGGCCAGCGATGTCGTGTTAATTTGCTGTCACTTTTGTGCGACCGCAACCATTGGTGGCGTCATTGCCGTTCAATGACGCTTTTGTGCAATGCAACGATCGGCTTTTCATCGGCGACGGGACGTGTTACCAGCCAGCGCCAATCCTGAAAGGGAAGAACGAGTCGGCGCTGTCCATTCCGGTCCAGCGCTTTTTTCGCATTCTGAAGGGCTGGCCATGGCAAAAATCATCGAAACGTCCACCGGCGCGCTGGCGCTGACCTTTGACGACGTGCTGCTGCAGCCCGGTCATTCCGAAGTCATGCCCGGCGAGACCGATATCCGCACGCGCATCGCCGGCGACATCGATCTCAACGTACCGATCCTCTCCGCCGCCATGGATACGGTCACGGAGGCGCGCCTCGCCATCGCCATGGCCCAGGCCGGCGGCATTGGCGTCATTCACCGCAATTTCTCGCCAGCCGAACAGGCCGAGCAGGTGCGGCAGGTGAAGAAGTTCGAATCCGGCATGGTCGTCAACCCGGTCACGATCGGCCCCGATGCCACGCTTGCCGACGCGCTGTCGCTGATGCGCACCTACTCGATCTCGGGCATTCCAGTGGTCGAAAACGGTGGTGCCGGCGGCCACACGGTCGGAAGACTGGTCGGCATCCTGACCAACCGCGACGTGCGCTTTGCCTCCGACCCGTCGCAAAAAGTCTACGAATTGATGACCCGTGAGAACCTGATCACGGTCAAGGAGAATGTCGACCAGGACGAAGCCAAGCGCCTCCTGCACCAGCACCGCATCGAAAAGCTGGTTGTGCTCGACAATAGGGGCAATTGCGTCGGGTTGATCACCGTCAAGGATATCGAGAAGTCGCAGCTTAATCCTCACGCCACCAAGGATGCGCAGGGGCGCCTGCGCGCAGCCGCCGCCACCAGCGTCGGTGACGATGGCTTCGAGCGTGCCGAGCGCCTTATCGACGCCGGCGTCGATCTGCTGGTGATCGACACCGCGCACGGCCATTCGCAGCGGGTCCTCGATGCCGTCACGCGCGCCAAGAAGCTTTCCAACTCGGTTCGCATCCTGGCGGGCAACGTCGCCACCGCCGAAGGCACCCAGGCACTGATCGACGCCGGCGCCGACGCCGTCAAGGTCGGTATCGGGCCAGGCTCGATCTGCACCACCCGCATCGTTGCCGGCGTTGGCGTGCCGCAGCTTTCGGCGATCATGTCCGCTGTGGAAACCGCGCATAAATCGGGCGCCTCGGTCATCGCCGACGGCGGCATCAAATATTCCGGCGACCTCGCCAAGGCGCTGGCCGCTGGTGCAAGTGCCGCCATGATCGGCTCGCTGCTGGCCGGAACCGATGAGAGCCCCGGCGAGGTCTATCTGCACCAGGGCCGCTCGTTCAAGGCCTATCGCGGCATGGGGTCGGTCGGCGCAATGGCGCGCGGCTCCGCCGACCGCTATTTCCAGGCCGAGGTCCGTGACACGCTGAAACTGGTGCCGGAAGGCATTGAAGGGCAGGTTCCCTACAAAGGACCTGTGTCTGGCGTGCTTCACCAGCTTGCGGGCGGCCTGAAAGCCGCTATGGGTTATGTCGGCGGTCGCGATCTCGCTGATTTCCGCGAACGCGCCACCTTCGTGCGCATATCCAATGCCGGACTTCGTGAAAGCCACGCCCATGACGTCACGATTACCCGCGAAAGCCCGAACTATCCCGGCGGAGCCTGATCAGCCCGAGCCGTATGCGTACTGGCGGGGCTTGCCGGCGGTGATCCTGCGTTTGTCGCGCCATGCCGCCGCACTGTGTTTCGTCTCGGCGGCGGTTTTCATCGCCATGTCGGCGCTGGAAGTCTTCTATTTCCGCCAGTTGAGCGGCGGCCTCCCGTCGCTCGATGTGCGCGTTACCGGGTTTACTCCTGATGAGGGCATGGCCTGGCTTACGTCGCTCGGCCGTCGCGGCAGCGAGATCATCCTCGTCTGGCACTACCTGACCTTCGACCTGCTTTTTCCGGCACTCCTGTCAGTGACGATGGTCAGCCTGATCCTGGCGACGGGACGACGCATGAAGAGTTTTCGGACACTGCCGACGCAACTGCAGTCGATCTTCGCGCTGACACTCGTGCTGCCGTACACCTTTGCCGACTATGCGCAGAACATTGCCGTGGCGCGTCTGCTCTCGGACTTTCTGACGGCCAATCCGGATTCGCTGTCGCTTGCATCGTCTCTGATTGTCACCAAATTCGCGCTTCTCGCGATACCGTTGATCGTGATCGCGGTTTTCACCGTGGCGGGGCAAAAGCAGCGTTGAGCCCAAGCGCAAAAGGGGCAGGGTGCACTTGATGAACCAGACAACGATTTTCTGGCCGATGCTGGCGCAAGTGCTGCTGGTCTACATCGTCTACGGCGTCTTGGGCCGACGCAGATACGGAGCTGTCAAATCAGGCGAAGCCAAGGTCGGTCAGTACAAGGTGCGGTCGACCGAGCCGGCTTCCAGCGTCACCGTCGCCAGCAACCTTATCAACCAGTTCGAACTGCCGGTGCTGTTCTACGTCCTGTGCCTGACGCTCCACATGACCAACGGCGTCAACTATCTGACGCTGGCCCTGATGTGGATATTTGTCGCGTCGCGCTATTTCCACGCCTGGGTTCACCTGACCAGCAACAATCTGCTGCTGCGCAGCCGCGCATTCTTTCTGGGTGCGGTGGTGCTGGCACTGGCCTGGATCTGGCTCGCGCTCCATCTGCTCGGCGTCGTTTGAGATACGGCGCGGTCTCCCCTTCTCCCACAACAAGGGGAGAAGAGGAGGGCTGACGCTACAAATCGAATACCGCGATCTTGCGCTTGTCGAATTTGATGGCGATTTCGCCGCGCACCAGTTTCAATGCAGCCTCGCCGAACACGGCGCGCCGCCAGCCCTGCAATGCGGGCACGTCGGCATCCTCGCCTTCGCCGGCGATCCGGTCGATATCGTCGCTGGAGGCCAGCACTTTGGAGGCGACGCCTTCTTTTTCTGCGATGATGCGCAAAAGCACCTTCAGCAATTCCGACGCGGCGCTGGCGCCCTCCGGCGGCTGGAAGTTCTTCGGCAGTTTTGGCATGTCTTCCTTGGGCAAGGCGAGCGCGCTGTTCACGGCGCCGAGCAGGGCCGTTGCGGTCGATGATCGCTCCCAGCCCTTTGGCGTGGTGCGCAGCTTGCCTAATGTTGTCGCGTCACGCGGCGCCTGTTGCGCGATCTCGTAGATGGCGTCGTCCTTGAGCACGCGGCCACGCGGCACGTCGCGCTCGCGCGCCTCGCGTTCGCGCCAGGCCGCCACCGCTTGCACGATCGCCAGTTCCTGTGGCTTGCGCAGCCGCATCTTCAGCCGCTTCCATGCATCCTCGGGATGCGGATCATAGGTCTCGCGGGAGGTCAGCACCTCCATTTCCTCATTCAGCCAGTGGGCGCGGTTTTCCCGCACCAGCTCTGCGCTGAGATGTTGGTAGACCTCGATCAGATGGGTGACATCGGCAAGCGCGTAGTCGAGCTGCTTGTCGGAAAGCGGCCTGTGTCGCCAGTCAGTGAAGCGGGAAGACTTGTCTAGCCGGGCACCCGTGATCCTCTGGACGAGCTGGTCATAGGAAACGCTGTCGCCGAAGCCGCATACCATCGCCGCCACCTGGGTGTCGAACACCGGGTGGGGAACCAGATCGCCGAGATGGACGATGATTTCGATGTCCTGCCGGGCGGCGTGGAAGACTTTGACCACGGCTTCATTGGCCATCAACTTGAAGAACGGTTTCAGGTCGATGTCGGGTGACAGCGGGTCGATCAGCGCGGTCACGCCGGGCGCCGCCATCTGGATCAGGCACAGGATCGGCCAGAAAGTCGTCTCGCGGATAAATTCGGTGTCTACGGTGACGAAATCCGACTTTTCGAAAGCGGCGAGAACGGTCTCGAGCTCTTTTTGGGTGGTGATGACGTGCATCAAATCGCTTTTATCAAAGTAAGGTCTCTTTCAATTTCAGCCGCGCGTGCTTTCGTCAAGCCGCAGTGCAGTCATCTATGCTCTGTCGGGCCATCGGAATCGCCATTGCGTCGGGCGAGGCGGGCAAAAATCGTTGATGTGCGCAAAAGCGCCGTGAAACGGCCGCGATGGCTTGCCGGCACGCCGGAGCGCGCCCGCATCCTATAGAGTATCACCGCGATGAAGATCGCATAGACAATGGCGCTGAACACGAACAGCGCGCTTGGCCCGAAATATTGCATCGCGGTCGAGGCCGCGAACGGTCCGCCAATCGCCCCGAAGGAGTAAAACAGCATGAGCGCCGCGTTGATCAGCACGAACTCGCCCTTGTCGGCGCGGTCGTTGGAGTGTGCCGCCGACAGTGAGTAGAGCGGCATGGCGAAGCAGCCGAAGATGAAGACGATAACGAAGTTGAGGAGCGGATCATTGCGCGCGACGAACACCAGCGCCAGCGCTGCAAACATGGCGCAGCAGGTCGTAATAAGCAGCACGTAGCGCCTGTCCCAGCGGTCGGAGAGATAGCCGAGCGGGTACTGGATGATAGCCCCGCCGAAGATGCCTACACTCACGAAAGTGACGACGTCGGCAACCGACAGGCCGATCTGTTCGGCATAGACAGGCGACAGCGTGCGGAAGGCGCTGTTGGTGACGCCGACGGCAACGCAGCCGAAACAGCCAAGCGGTGAAATCCGCCAGACGCGTGCCAGGTCGAGCTTGACGTCTTCCGGCGGTGTCGGATTGGAGCGGTCGCCGAGCGATACAGGCACCAGCGACAGCGTGATCATCATCGACATGATCGCGAAGATGGCGAAACCGCCCGTGCCGAATATGGGGATCAGGAACTGGGCTGATGTCACCGAGCCGGTATCGACCATGCGGTAGATCGCCAGCACGCGCGCCCGGTCCTTGTTGGCGACGCCGGAATTGAGCCAGCTTTCGATGATGGTGAACAGCGCGGCGAAACAGAAACCGCCGGCGAAGCGTACCGCGCACCACATCACTGGATCGACGACCAGTATCAGCAGCAGCGTTCCCGCCGAGGCGACCGCCGCCAAGGCAGCGAAGGCGCGTACATGGCCGACAGCCTTCATGATGCGGGTCACGGCCAGGCAGCCGAGCAGAAAGCCGGCGAAGTAGAAGGTACCCATCAGGCCGATGGACGAGGCGGAAAACCCCTCCTGCGCACCGCGCAGCGCGATCAGCGTGCTCTGCAGGCCATTGCCGCCCAGAAGGATGCCGGCGGCGATCAGAAGCGGAATCAAGGGACGGATGGAGGACATGAAGGCAATCGCTTGGACGTTGAGCCTTCTTGACCCATCACTTCCGCCAATACCAGCGACTTCTTCCCGCCAAGCAGACGTCACCGCGGCTCAATTAGGCGCAAATCATCCAGGCGTTGGCGATTCAATCCGTATGGTCTCCATGATTGCGCGTTCCAACGTCAGGTTCACCGACCTTTCCGTAAGCGGACGCGTGCGATGGGCCATGCCCTTCTTCACGCAGTATAGGTCATTCGGCCCCAGTTCGACCGTTGTATGTTCAAGGTCTATCGCCAGCCTGCCCTCGATGCCCATGAAAACCTCGTCAGAATCGGGATGTAGGTGCCAATAAAATGCCTCGGTCATCACGCTCATCCGCACCACATGGTCGTTCACGTCGCACAAAGGATGGTTTCGGTAGGAAAGCGTGGTCCCGCTCTCTACCGTGAGGTTCTTGACGTCTTCCGCCATTGGGTTCTCCAATCATGATCGATGGTTCGGGCCATTCGGCGCGACCGGCAGGATATACGCCAGTCCTCCTGACAGGGGCCGTCAGCATTTGCCGCGCGCCTATTCAGTGGCACCTTTGATGCGTTTGCACACTGCCAGGCCGGGTAGAGAGCGTCCTACTAGCCGCTTATCTTGACAAACCCTGCCTCTCATGCGCTTTTCGCCCGAATTTCGGGCCTGGCTGTCATGCTTCGGCCTGCAACCCAGAATCCCGGACTTTACCAATGACAATGCACCGTTATCGCAGCCACACCTGTGCCCAGTTGAGGAAGAGCGACGTGGGCTCGACCGTTCGTCTGTCGGGCTGGGTTCATCGCGTCCGCGATCACGGCGGCCTGCTCTTCATCGACCTGCGCGACCACTATGGTCTGACCCAGATCGTTGCCGATCCGGATTCGCCGGCCTTCAAGATCGCCGAAACCGTGCGCGGCGAGTGGGTCATCCGCGTCGACGGCGAGGTCAAGGCGCGCTTGCCCGACACCACGAATGCCAACCTGCCAACCGGCGAAATCGAGATTTTTGCCCGTGAGATCGAGGTGCTGTCGGCGGCGAAGGAGTTGCCGCTGCCGGTGTTCGGCGAGCCGGACTATCCCGAGGACATCCGTCTCAAATATCGCTTCCTCGATCTGCGCCGCGAGACGCTGCACAAGAACATCGTGGCGCGCACGAAGATCATCGCCGAGATGCGCAAGCGCATGGGCGATGTCGGCTTCACCGAATTCTCGACGCCGATCCTCACCGCGTCATCGCCCGAAGGCGCGCGCGACTTCCTGGTGCCGTCGCGTATCCATCCCGGCACCTTCTACGCGCTGCCGCAGGCGCCGCAGCAGTACAAGCAGCTGATCATGGTGTCGGGCTTCGACCGCTATTTCCAGATCGCGCCCTGTTTCCGCGACGAGGATCCGCGCGCCGACCGCCTGCCGGGCGAATTCTACCAGCTCGACCTCGAAATGAGCTTTGTCGAGCAGGACGACGTGCTGTCGACGATGGAGCCGGTCATGCGCGGCGTCTTCGAAACGTTTGCCAACGGCAAGCCGGTCACGCAGAAATTCCAGCGCATCGCCTATGATGTCGCCATGCGCAAATACGGTTCCGACAAGCCTGACCTGCGCAACCCGATCGAGATGCAGGCCGTCTCCGACCATTTCCGCGATTCCGGTTTCAAGGTGTTCGCCAACATCCTGGCCAACGACCCGAAGGCCGAAGTCTGGGGCATTCCGGCCAAGACCGGTGGTTCGCGCGCTTTCTGCGACCGCATGAATTCATGGGCGCAAAGCGAGGGCCAGCCGGGCCTTGGCTACATCTTCTGGCGCAAGGAAGGCGAAAAGATCGAGGGCGCCGGTCCGCTCGCCAAGAACATCGGCGAGGAGCGCACCGAGGCGATCCGCCAGCAGCTTGGCCTGGCCGAAGGCGATGCTGCCTTCTTCGTGGCCGGTGATCCGAAGAAGTTCGTGTCGTTCGCGGGCGCGGCGCGCACACGCGCCGGCGAGGAGTTGAACCTCGTCGACCGCGACCGCTTCGAATTGTGCTGGATTGTCGATTTCCCGTTCTTCGAATGGAACGAGGACGAAAAGAAGATCGATTTCGCCCACAATCCGTTCTCGATGCCACAGGGCGGTATCGATGCGCTGAATGGCGAGGATCTGCTCGGCATCAAGGCGTTCCAGTACGACATGGTCTGCAACGGCTTCGAGATTGCCTCGGGCGGTATCCGCAACCATTTGCCGGAAACCATGGTCAAGGCGTTCGAGACTGTCGGGCTGGACCGTGCAACGGTCGAGGAGCGCTTCGGCGGCCTCTACCGTGCCTTCCAGTACGGCGCACCTCCGCATGGCGGCATGGCGGCCGGTGTCGATCGTGTCGTCATGCTTCTGGTCGGGGCCAAGAACCTTCGCGAAATCACCATGTTCCCGATGAACCAGCAGGCCTACGACCTGCTGATGAATGCGCCGTCGGAAGCGACCCCGCAGCAGCTTCGCGAATTGTCGCTGCGCGTCGCCGTGGCGAAGAAAGAGGTTTAGGAAACACGCCGAACCGGTTCTTTCGATGCAGAATAAAAAAGCCCGGCATCGCTGCCGGGCTTTTGTTTTGCTGAAGCTGTAAGCTCAGTCTTCGTTCGCCTTGACCGTGACGCCGAGCGTCTTCGGGAGGTCGAGTGGGTTGGACATGGCGCCAGCCATGATCAGCGCAAATGGCACCGCTGCCGGTGGCTCGGCCGAGACTTCGAGGCTCTTTGGCTCGTCGAGGAACTTGCCGACGGCCGCCGTCACCTGCGCGGTCAGTTCCGGGTTGTTGAGCTGCGACATGCCGAACGGCACGATCGCCTTGGCCTGGTTGGCAATGTCCTTGCCGGACATGCCCTGCTGCTTGCCGACATAGTCCAGAACCTTGTTGGTCAGCGAATCGTCGTCGAAGCGGATCGATGCGCTGTTGAGCGACAGTTGCTGCAGCAGGCCGAGCATCGCCATGCCCTGTGCCGATTTGTCGGCACCTTCCGGCTGCGACGCCATCTGCTTCTGCACCGCTTGCAGCGACTTGATGAAGTCCATCGTGTAGCCGCCAAGGTCAAAGGTCATGCCGAGCGTGCCGGCATTGTCGACGGAGATATCGTACTTCGACAGCTCCATCTTGCCGTCGGTGGGCTGCCAGGTGCCAGCCACTTCGAAATTGCCCGATATGTTCTGGTAGCCGAGCGCGTCGATGACTTCCTTGGACTTCGGATCATCGACCAGGGTGAGGTCGGCATGGTATTTCTCGGTGGTGCCGGAGAACTCCATCGCCTTGCCGTCCGCGGGCGGCGTGATGGTAATGGCAAGCCCGTCCATCGAAAACGCTGTCTTGTCATCCTTCTTGACCGTCAGGTTCGCGAGTTCCGCGGACTTGTACATCATCAGCGAACCCAGCGGACCGGTAGCGCCCTCCGCGGGAACCGTCATGTCATGGATCACGAACGGGGTGGTCGTGAGAGTGACGCCGTCCTTGCTGTGCGAGAATGGAGCCGTCGACACGGTTGCGATGTCAAAGCCGCCGTCCGCGGCGGTCACGCCTTCAAGCTTGACGTCGCCGATGGCAAGCGCTTCCTTTTCGGCCGCCGGCTTGATGGCCACGCCTTGCAGCACCATGCTGGAATCATCGCCGGTCACGCCAGTCCAGGAGATGTCGACGCCTTGAGCGGCGAGAGCTGCCTTCAACCGGTCGGCAACCGCCGCATCCTGTGCGAGGGCCGCGTTGAGAGGAAGCGTCAACAAGAAGGTCGAGAAAGCGAGTTTTTGGAGAGTTGAGCGTTTGATTGTCATCGCGGGTTCCCTGAGAGTGTCCTGAAATTGTTTTTCAATTCGGCGCGCCATCACCATTCCGTGACGAACTGGACGGGAAAAAGGCGTATCCCCGAACATTGGTCGAAATTCATGTCGAAAGGCAAACCGATCCGGACGTCTTTGCGTAAATCGGTGAATTTGTCATGAAAATCGGATAGCTGTGTCTAGTTGCATTCCGCCTTAGATGCGGCATGTAACAGATTGATGTTGGGCGGTATGCCTGGCTGTGCGATCGCGTGTTGCGCACTTGACGTGGATTCATCCGCGGGGGCATGCGCCCCTTGCCGCGAATCACCCGCTCGGCTAGTTCCAGCCCATGGGAAAAAGGCTTTTGCCGCCTCAAGATGGCGGCGGCGATCATATTGAACCGGTCGATCTGAAGAAGGCGCTTGAAGAGCGCTATCTCGCTTATGCGCTGTCGACCATCATGCATCGGGCCCTGCCTGATGTTCGCGACGGACTGAAGCCGGTCCATCGCCGCATCATGCACGCCATGCGCCTCCTGCGGCTCAATCCCGAGCAGGGCTTCGCCAAATGCGCCCGCATCGTCGGCGAGGTGATGGGCAAGTTCCACCCGCATGGCGACCAGTCGATCTACGACGCGCTGGTGCGGTTGGCGCAGGATTTCTCGATGCGCTACCCGTTGGTCGACGGGCAAGGCAATTTCGGCAACATCGACGGCGATAACGCGGCCGCCATGCGTTACACCGAAGCGCGCATGACCGAGGTGTCGACGCTGCTTCTGGAAGGAATCACCGAGGACGCTGTCGACTTTCGTCCGACCTACAATGAAGAGGATGAAGAGCCGGTCGTGCTGCCCGGCGCCTTCCCGAACCTGCTTGCCAATGGTTCGTCCGGCATCGCTGTCGGCATGGCGACCTCCATCCCGCCGCACAATGCTGCTGAGCTTTGCGACGCGGCCCTGCATCTGATCGATCATCCCGATGCGCCGGTGACCAAGCTGATGGATTTCGTCCAGGGTCCGGATTTTCCGACCGGCGGCATCATCATCGACAGTCGCGCGTCGATCCTCGAGGCCTATGAAAGTGGACGCGGAGGGTTTCGCGTCCGGGCGCAGTGGAGCCAGGAAGACCAGGGCAGGGGCACCTGGAATATTGTCGTCACCGAAATCCCCTATGGCGTCCAGAAGGCGCGGCTGATCGAAAAGATCGCCGAGCTGCTGATGGCGCGCAAGCTGCCGTTGCTCGAGGATATCAGGGACGAAAGCGCTGAAGACATCCGCGTCGTGCTGGTGCCCAAGAGCCGCTCCGTCGATCCCGGCATCCTGATGGAATCGCTGTTCAAGCTCACCGAGCTCGAAAGCCGCTTCCCGCTCAACATGAACGTGCTGTCGCGCGGCAAGGTGCCAAACGTCCTCTCGCTGAAAGGCGTGCTCAAGGAATGGCTGGAGCATCGCCGCGACGTGCTGGTCCGCCGCTCGAAGCATCGCCTCGGCGAGATCGAGCGACGGCTGGAGATCCTTGCCGGCTATCTGATTGCCTACCTCAACATCGACGAGGTGATCCGCATCATCCGCGAGGAGGACGAGCCCAAGCAAGTGATGATGGCTCGCTGGTCGCTCACCGACACCCAGGCCGAAGCCATCCTCAACATGCGCTTGCGGGCCTTGCGCAAGCTCGAGGAATTCGAGATCCGCACCGAATTCGATGGCTTGAGCGCCGAGAAGAAGCAGATCGAGGCTTTGCTTGCCTCCAACGAGAAGCAGTGGGCGACGATCAAGTGGGAAGTCGCCAATGTCCGTGAGAAATACGGGCCGGAAACCGAAATCGGCAAGCGCCGGACCCAGTTCGCCGACGCGCCAGAGCACGACCTGACCGATATCGCCCATGCCATGATCGAGCGCGAGCCGGTCACCGTGGTTGTTTCGGAAAAGGGCTGGCTGCGGGCGATGAAAGGGCATCTGACCGATTATTCGACACTCACATTCAAGGAAGGCGACAGCCTCAAGCTCGCCTTCCACGCCCAGACCACCGACAAGGTCCTGGTCTTCACCACAGGCGGCAAGTTCTACACGATCGGCGCCGATCGGTTGCCGGGCGGGCGTGGCCATGGCGAGCCGATCCGCATCATCGTCGACATGGACAATGACCAGGACATCGTCACTGCTTTCGTGCACGACCCGAAGCGCAAGCTGCTGTTGGTGTCCCACGACGCCAACGGCTTCATCGTCGTGGAGGAAGAAGTCGTCGCCAACACCCGCAAGGGCAAGCAGGTGATGAACGTCAAGTCGCCCGACGAGGCAAAGCGCTGCATGCCGCTGACCGGCGATCACCTCGCCATCGTTGGCGAGAACCGCAAGATGCTGGTATTCGCGCTGTCCGAGATTCCGGAGATGGGCCGCGGCAAGGGCGTTCGCCTGCAGAAATACAAGGATGGCGGTGTCCTCGACCTGAAAGCCTTCACTCTGGAAACCGGCCTTTCCTGGCAGGATTCGGCCGATCGGACCTTCACCAAGTCGCGGGAGGAATTGGCCGAATGGATTGGCGCCCGCGCCTCGGCTGGACGCATGGTGCCGAAAGGATTTCCACGCACCGGTAAATTTGGATAGCGGCGCGAAGCGCCAATTTCTCCACGGATAGGGAAGAAATTGGCGAGCGCATCTGCATCACGCTCCGATTTCATTGCAGCTTGTCCGCATTTTCCTTGCCATTTGGATTGTCGTCACGATTGCTGCACTATGATCCTCTATCAGCGATGCAAGTGATGCCCGGGCACGGAGTGGTGGCGTTTGAAGGACAATGAAATTCAGAAGCCAGAGCGGCAGCAGCGCCTGTTCGGCCTGTCTACGCCACTCAGGTCGGCGGTCATTCCGCCGATCTCGGCGGCGCGCTGGCTGCTGGTGCTCATCGTTGCGGCGGGCGTCTATTTCTTCCATGGCTTCCTGTTCCCGGTATTGGCTGCCCTCGTGATCGCCTTTGCCAGCTGGCCGCTCTACCGGCGCCTGCTCGTGGCGATCGGCGGCAACCGGACGGTCGGTGCGACACTTGCGATTCTGTTCATCCTGACCTTCCTCGTGGTGCCGATCGCGCTTGCCGGCACCTACGCCATCAACGAAGTCCGCGAATGGGTTGGTTGGGCCATCGAGACCAACCGGCACGGTGCGCCGACGCCGCACTGGATTACCACCTTGCCGGCGGTCGGCGACTGGCTGAACGACCAATGGACGACCAATCTAGGGCACCCAGGCGGCATCGGCGAACTGATCCAGCTGATCAGTGGCGCCAATATCGGCAGCATCTATCGCGGCGTTCTGGCCGCCGGCGGCAGTGCGTTCGGCCTGATCCTCACCTTGCTGTTCATGATGATCGCCCTGTTCTTCGCCTATCGCGACGGTGAGCATTTCGCCGGACAGATCGATCGTCTCGGCGAGCGCATCCTGCCGACAAGGTGGGAGCGGATTTCGCGCGTCGTGCCGGCGACGATCTCCTCGACGGTGACCGGCATGACCGTGATCGCCATAGGCGAGGGCCTGGTTCTGGGTATCGCCTATTGGCTGGCCGGCGTGCCGTCGCCGGTGACGCTCGGCGCCCTGACCGGCGTGATGGCGCTTATCCCAGGCGGTGCGCCACTGTCATTTACGCTGGTGTCGATCTACCTCGCCGCCAGCGGCTCGATGATGGCCGGTGTGGCACTGTTCGTCTGGGGAACGGTCGAACTGTTCATCGTCGACAAGACGCTGCGCCCCAAGCTGGTTGGCGGGCCGATAAAGCTGCCCTTCCTTCCCACCTTTTTCGGCCTGATAGGCGGCGTCAAGACGATGGGCTTTCTCGGCCTGTTCATCGGCCCGGTGCTGATGGCGCTGCTGGTTGCCATCTGGCGCGAATGGCTGCGCGAGGTGGAACTGGTCGAGGATGCCGTTCCGGCCGATCCCGTCGAGCTTGCCGGCGGTCCGCCGCGGATCGAAATCGTCGCCGAGGAAAAGACCCACGCATGATCTCGAAGGCCGAAGCTTTCGGGTAGGATCTAATGTTTGTCGCCCAAAAGTGTGCAGCGGTTTTGGGATGACGACATGCATAAAAACGAAGGCTTAAAGCGCGACGCGCCTTAAGCTGGGTGGCTGACGGCGAGCGCGGCTCGGCGCTTACGCCCTTCATGCAATTGCCACATCGAATGGACGACCAGCGTGACGATCAGGATCGTGCCGCCGATCAGGCTGTTTCGCGTTGGCGCTTCGGAAAAGATTAACCAGACCCAGACCGGCGCCAGAACGGTCTCAAGCAGGTAGAACATCGCCACCTCCGGTCCGGAAATATATTTCGGGCCATTGGCGAGGCAGAAGAACGAGATCGGCATGATGACCGCGCCGTTGAAAATGATCCACCACGGCGCGTTCACCTGGAAGCCGACCTTGGAGACCATGAACACCGCTACGGCAAATGGCAGGATGACACCGACCAGGGCGGTAAATCCCATGTCCTTGCCGCTGGCGCGCGAGATGGTGATGGCCGAAGCCACCATCAAGGATGCGCACAGCGCCATGAAGTCGCCGAACAGATGCCCGGAGCCGACGGAACCGCCGACGATGATGACGATGCCGACGAGCATGAGCGCCATTGCGCCCAGCGTCAGCGGTCTCGGCCTTTCGCCGAGGAACACCCATGACAGCAAGGCCGAAAACATGGTGGTGAAGGCCAGGATGAAAACAAGGTTGGCGGTCGAGGTGTTGAAAACGCCGGTGACGAAGGCAATGGAGCCAAGCCCGTAGAGAACGGCGACGACGAGCCCGGACCTGCCGGGGATCAGTTGCGGCGCCCTGTCGCTGAGCGAACGCCAGACAGCCCACATGATCAGCCCCGCGGCGAAGGTGGTGCCGGTGCGCAACAACAGGATCGTCCATGCCTCGCCATGCGCGAGCCGGATCAGCGGAATGTCGACGGTCAGCGTTAGCCCGCCGATGGCCGTAAGCAAAAGCCCTCTGGTGTGAGCATCATGGGAAGGCATGCATCAACTTTCGCAATGAATTTTGCCGGCTGGCGGTGGTCGGCGCAATAGCACACTCTCCAGCCAATTGGCGGAAAGACCAGCGGCCTATCCATTGAAACAGTTTAAGGTAGGATTTGGAAAAAACGGATCAGCGCGTAACCGCTTCATGATCATAGCGTTCCCAGCCTTTCGGGCCCAGATGCTCTTGCGGCATGAAGCGCATCTTATAGTTCATCTTGCGCGAGCCGTTGACCCAGTAGCCGAGATAGACATGGGGCAGTCCCATCGCCCTGGCGCGAGCGATGTGGTCGAGGATCATGAAGGTGCCCAGCGAACGCTCTTCGAACTCGGGATTGAAGTAGGAGTAGACCATCGACAGGCCGTCGGCCATCTTGTCGGTGAGGGCCACCGCGATCAGTTCGCCCTGGCCCTTGCCGGTGATGAAGGTATCGGGTCCCCGCCGCCTGTATTCGATGACCTTTGTGTCGACATGGGTGTCCTCGACCATCATCGCGTAGTCGAGCACGGTCATGTCGGACATGCCGCCACGGCGATGGCGCGCGTCGAGGTAGCCGCGAAAAAGCGAATACTGCTCTGTCGATGGCTCGGCGTCATGCATGGCGCCGACAAGGTCCGCATTGTGCTGCAGCACACGTCTCATGTTGCGGCTGGCTGAGAATTCCTGCGCGAGAATGCGAACGGAAACACAGGCGCGGCAGGTTTCGCAGGCCGGCCTGTAGGCGATATTCTGCGAGCGCCTGAAACCGCCTTGCGTGAGCAAGTCGTTCATCTCCGACGCCTTGTCGCCGACCAGATGCGTGAACACCTTGCGCTCGAACTGGCCCTCGAGATACGGGCACGGCGACGGCGCGGTCAGGAAGAACTGCGGCGACTGGGTCGGATGCTGCGTCATCGAGCCTTGGAAACACTCCTTCGAATCGCCCTACCTTTGGCGCGGACGGCGAAAAATTCAACAGGATTGTGAAGGCGTGGTTGACTGTCCGCCTTCACATTTGCTCATAACTGGCTGCAGCGGCTGTTGGAAGGGCTGTTTCAGCGACCCGCCCGGCTGACCACGGTGCCAAGCAGCAGATCGTGCAGCGTGCGCTTGCGATCCGAAAACAGTGTCACCAGAAGGACCAGCGGCGACAGGATGACGTTGCCCGCCCAGAACAGCACCGAATGCACGACAGCGGTCATGCCGTCGATCGGCCTGCCGTCCAGACGGTCAAGACGGATTCCCATCATCTTCATGCCGATGGTGGCCTGGTCAGTGCTGCCCAGCGTGTTCCAAATGTAGAGGATGGCGACGGCCGGTATGAGGATGGAAAACAGCATCCAGCCAAGGCCGAGCGTCAGGATGCCCAGCAGAAACACCAGGATCGCGAATGGAATTGTGAGCAGGATGACGATGCAGTAGTCGATCACGAAGGCCAGGATGCGCCGTGTGCGCACGCCCTCATAGGCCCGGGTGTCGTCGAGCCTGCCAGTGATGATTTCGCCGTCGAGAACGCGAGCGTTCATGTCATTTCCTCGTTGTCGGGCCTGGCATAGGGTGCAGGCCGCTGTGAGAGAAATGGTGAACGGTTGCGGCGGAATCAAGATCGAGCCTTTCACGCACCGAAAGACGGAGCACTAAGCGCAGGCCGGTTGAATTTGCGCAGCGGATAGCATTAGCTTGCTGCGGCGCAACAAAGCATTTGGGACAGAGGCGAGGGGACGGGGCAATATGGACTACGACATGCTGGTTATCGGCAGCGGGCCTTCCGGGCGCCGTGCCGCGGTGCAGTCGGCCAAGCTCGGGAAATCGGTCCTGGTGGTTGACAGGGGCCGACGCCTGGGTGGCGTCTCCGTGCATACCGGCACCATTCCCTCGAAGACACTGCGCGAGACGGTGCTGAACCTTTCGGGCTGGCGCGAGCGCGGCTTCTACGGGCGCGGCTATCGGGTCAAGCAGGACATTTCTGTCGGCGATCTGGTCGAGCGCCTGCACAAGACCCTCGACCACGAGGTGGAGGTGCTGCAGCACCAATTCATGCGCAACACGGTCAAGAGCGCGCGCGCCGCGGTAAAATTCATCGGCCCCAACAAGGTCAGCCTGACCACGGATACTGGCGACTACAGCGAGGTCGGCTTCGCACACGCCCTGATCGCGGTCGGCACAAGGCCGCATCGACCGCACGATGTACCTTTCGACAAGACCCGTGTCTTCGACAGCGACGAGATGCTGGAGCTCGCCCACCTGCCGCGCACGCTGACCGTGATCGGCGGCGGCGTCATCGGCGTCGAATACGCGACGATCTTTTCCGCGCTCGACGTGCCGGTGACGCTGGTCGAGCCGCGCAATTCCATCCTTGATTTCGTCGACCGCGAGATCGTTGACGATTTCATCCACCAGATGCGCGATCGCGGCATGACGATCCGGCTGGGCAGCGCCGTGAAGGAAATCCGGTCCAAGCCGGAAACCGCCGAGGTGGAACTGGCTGATGGCCGCACCATTCGTTCGGAGGTCGTGCTCTACGCCGCCGGCCGCACCGGCAATGTCGGCAGCCTGGGCCTGGATGTGGTGGGCATCGAGGCCGACTCAAGGGGCCGCATCAAGGTCGATCCGCAAACCTTCCAGACAACCGCGCCCAACATCTATGCCGCCGGCGATGTCATCGGTTTTCCGAGCCTCGCTTCAACTTCGATGGAGCAGGGCAGGGTGGCGGCCTGCCACGCCTTTGGCGTGCCCTTGCCTCCACCGCCGGAAACCTTTCCCTACGGCATTTATGCCGTGCCGGAAATCTCCACGGTCGGCCAGTCCGAGGAACAGGTGCGTGAGAGCGGCGCCGCCTATGAGGTTGGCGTCGCGCGCTTTCGCGAAACCTCGCGTGGCCACATCATGGGCGTCGATACTGGCTTCCTGAAGCTGCTGTTCTCGATCGAAACGCGCCGTCTGCTCGGCGCGCATATTGTCGGCGAGGGCGCCACTGAGCTCATTCACATTGGCCAGGCCGTCATCAATCTCGGTGGCACTGTCGACTTCTTCGTCAACAACACCTTCAATTATCCGACATTGGCCGAGGCCTACAAGATCGCCGGGCTGGACGCCTGGAACCGGATGGGGCGGGCGTAGGTTTATTGCGCCACGTTGCGTTGCTGTCTGGCGACGGCAAGCAGTGGCAGGCAGAGCAGATAGAGCGCCGCGCCGCCAACCCACACCAGACCTGGAAAGACTGCCCTCGTGTGGAAATAGGTGGTGCTGATGATCATCGGCCCGAAGATCGAAACGAGGCTCGCCATGCTGGAAAGTACGCCTTGCAATCGGCCCTGGTGGGATTCGTCGACCCGCGAGGTCAGCAGCGATTGCAGCGCAGGGGCGCCAATGCCACCGAGACAGAACAATGGCAGCAGCGCAAAAGCCATCCAGCCACGGGTCGCTAGTGCGATCGAGACGTAGGCCATGCTGTCGGCGGCGATGCCGATGATGACCGCTCGCTTCTCGCCCCATCGCTCCGCGACCGGCCCAGCCACGAAGCCTTGGGCTCCGGCGTGGAGCAGTCCGAACAAGGCAAGCGAGATGCCGATGGTGAGCAAACTCCAGCCAAACTTGTCCTGGCCGTAGAGCACCCAGATCGTGCCGCCGATTTCGCCGACAAGGCCGAGGATCACATAGGCGCCGATCAATGGCAGTAGAGCCGGGAAGGTCAGCGCCCAGCGCATCGGTCCGAGCGGATTGAACGGTGCGGCTTCCCTGCTGCGGCCATCACGCGGGGGCTCCGGCAGCAGGAAGAACGCAGACAGAAGGTTGGCGCCATTGAGCACGGAAGCTGCGAGAAATGGCGCGCGCAGCCAGATCTCGCCCAGGAGGCCGCCCAACGCAGGGCCGGCGATGAAGCCGATGCCGAAGGCGGCGCTGAGATGACCGAAGCCACGGGCTCGCCTGTCTTCCGGTGTGATGTCGGCAATGTAGGCGCTTGCGACGGCCATGCTGGCGCCTGTGATACCGGCGATGATCCTGCCAGCGAAAAGCAGAGGCAGCGAAGGCGCAAAAGCCATGAACAGGTAGTCGACCATGGCGCCCGAGAGCGAAAGCAGCAGCACCGGCCGACGCCATAGCGGTCCGACAAGGCGCCAAGCAGGGGTGAAAAGACGAACTGCACGGCGGCGTATGCGGCGAGGAAGGTGCCGAAGATCCAGCCAATGTTATCGGCGTGGCCGACCTCGCGAAGCAGGCCCGGAAGAACAGGCAGGATCAGTCCTATTCCCACGGCGTCGAGGGCCATTGTCATGAGCATCGCGACATAGGCTCTTTTCATGCCAGCTCTTAAATTTATCATCGATAAGTTAACTTATCATCGATAAATTGCCGGCACAAGCGAGGGTATTCGAATGAAATTGGACAAGGGCTTGATCGTCGCCGAGGCGCTGTCGCTGCTCAATGAGGTCGGCATGGACGCGCTGTCCACGCGCCTGCTGGCCGAGCGGTTGAAGGTTCAGCAGCCCGCGCTTTACTGGCATTTCAGGAACAAGCGTACCCTGCTCGACGCAATGAACGACGAGTTGCTAAGGCGCGGACACAAGCACAGGGCACCGCGACAGGGCGAGGACTGGCGGGATTTCGTGCGCAACAATGCCCGCAGTTTTCGCGGTGCATTGATTGCCTACCGGGACGGCGCGCGCGTCCATGCGGGGACGGAGGCCAACGCCGAGGACCTGGGACATTTCGAAGGGCTGCTGCATTTCATGATGGGCGAGGGCATGATCGCTCACCAGGCGATGGACCTGCTTCTGGCAGTCGGCCGATATACGGTTGGCTGTGTCATGGAGGAGCAGGCCGATGCGCCTGAAGGGCCGGGTCGGGGCGCTGCCCTGGACGCGGCCGCGGAGCCTTATCCGCTGCTGCACTCGGCACTATCCCATTACCGTGTTGGCGGTCACGAGGCGCAGTTCGAAAGTGGCCTCGATCTGCTGATCGCAGGAACCGAGGCCAAGATGAACAAGGCCCTGTGATCGACGAATGGCTTAGCCAATTCCCGATACGGTGGCCGGCTCTGCCAGCCATTGCTTGACAATAGCCGCGTCTGGAGGCCCGAATTCATGGCCGGAAGAAACGGTCCGCGCTTCGACCTTGGCGCCATGCAGTTCAAGCAGCGCCTCGAGTGCCGGCGCGAAGGGCGCATAGGTCAGGTCGGCTTCGCCGGTTATGACCAGCACGCGCGCCGCCGACAGGTCCATAGGCGGAACTGCATCCAGCACCGGCATAGCGCGCAGAAGCGCGGCCTGCGCGACGAGGCCCGGATGCAACAGCATCAGGCTGGAAACCAGATTGGCGCCATTGGAATAACCAAGGAATGTCGTTCGCCAGAGGTCGAGCGCGTGACGCGCCGCGATCTCGGTGGCGAAATTCGCGAACGCATGTGTCTCGCTTCGGATGCTTTCCTGCTCGAAACGCGTCGGCGTGATCCGGGTGAACCAGCGGAAACCATCTTCCTGTGGGATACGGCCGCGAACCGCAACGAGCACCGCGCGCTGTGCGATCTGCCTGCCAAGAGGCACCAGCGTCATCTCGTCGACACCGGATCCATGCAGCAGGAACAGGGTTTCGTCGCTTGCGTCATCAGGCCTAAAGAGGCGGTAGGAAAAGCCCAGCCAGGACTGCGGTTCACCGTCTCCCGGCAGCTCGTCCATGATGATCACATCCTTTTGATTGCGCGGCATTTCCGGCTGTTTTGCCGGTTTGTAAACGCGATATTTTCGTGCTCCGCGAAAGTTGATTGAACCAGGCGCATTTGAGCCCGTTTTCTTTCCGATATCGTTCCCGCGGGAGGAATCGAAGCCGTGCGTCGGGGGTCGCATTGCCCGGTAATGACAACCAGCTTTGAGGGCCCTACCGATGACCACCCCTGTTTCGCCGGAACGCGACACCCGGATCGACGTGTTTCGCGCTCTCGCTTTGCTCACGATATACGTCGATCATGTTCCCGGCACGGCCTATGAACATCTGACCTACAAGAATTTCGGTTTCTCCGATGCGGCGGAAGCCTTCGTGCTGATTTCCGGCATCTCCGTCGCGCTCGCCTATGGCGCGAAATTCCAGCCGGGCGGCCGGCTGCTTGCGACACTCAAGCTATGGCGGCGCGCGGGCGTCCTCTATGTCGCCCATATCGTCGCGACAATGATGGTGATCGCCATCTTCTGCGCGGCGTCGGTGTTGGCAAAGCGACCCGACCTGCTGACATTCATCAACATCGAGCCGCTGATCAAGAACACGCCGGAAGTCGTAGTCGGCATCGTGACGCTCGGCCATCAGCTCGGTTACAACAACATACTGCCCGTCTATTCGGTGCTGCTGCTGATGGCGCCTTTTTGGCTGCTGTTCATCAACCGGTGGCCATGGGCGGCGCTCGTTGTGTCAGCGGCCCTGTGGCTGGCCGCGGGCATCTATCAGATCGCTCCGCTGAATTATCCGGAACCCGGTTTCTGGTTCCTCAATCCGCTGTCATGGCAATTCCTCTTCAACATTGGCCTTGCCGGCATGCTGCGTGTGCGGCGTGGCGGCGCCATTCCGGTCAACCGTTGGCTGGTTGGCGCTGCCCTGGCCTACACTGTCACGGCGCTGGTGTGGGTGCATAGCCCGCTCTGGGGTCAGATCTCCTGGTTTGGCCTGCCACCCGTGCTGACCGGCTTCGACAAGACGTTTCTTTCGTTGCCCCGGTTGCTTCATATCCTGGCGGTCAGCTATCTGGTCGTTGCCCTTCCAGCGTTCTCGAACCTGTTCCGCACCGCGCCTGACCATCCACTCGCCATCCTGGGCAAGCATTCACTGCCGGTCTTCATTGCCGGCACCGTGATCGCGATGGTGGCGCAGGTGATGAAGCAGATCAATGCAGGCGGGTTCGCCTATGACAGCCTGCTGCTTGCCAGCGGCATCGGCATGCAGTTCGCACTCGCCTTCTATCTTGAGTGGCTCTCCGGCATCGGTTGGTCCGGGAAAGCCCGGTCTGCTCGAGATGCCACGCCAGCTGTCGGCCCGGCTTTTGGCGTGCGGGCCATGGCGACAAGCCGGTAGTCCAGGAGGCGGGAGGGGTCAGGCCTTCGCCGGACCGGCGGAGGCTCTGACGACAAGCTCCACGCCCAGCGTCTCGCGCCGCACGGTCCCGTCGAAATCGAGGATCGCTCGCGCCGCCCTGCGGCCGATCTCGGCAATCGGCTGGGCGATGGTGGTCAGCGGGGGGATGCAGAACGCCGCGTCGGGCACGCCGTCGAAGCCGACGACGGAGACGTCGCCGGGAACGGCGAGACCGCGATCGCTCAGCCATTCAAGCGCGAACATCGCGATCCTGTCCGACATCGCCAGGATGGCGGTGGGCAGTTCGCTGCCAGCGAAGATCCATTCGAGGCCTGCCCTGGTCGAGAGCTCGTCATTGCCGGTTTCGTAGGTCGGCACTCTGGACGTATCGACGCCGAACGGTGAAAGCGCCTCGAAATAGCCGACGAGGCGGTCGCGTGTCGCTGTGTAGCGGGCAGCCAGGATCTGTTCCGGCGAGACGGGACCGGTGCTGTTGTCGATTAAGGGCAGGGCCAGCACCGCGAAGCGGCGGTGCCCAAGCTCCGCCAGATGGCTAGCAGCAAGGCGCGCACCGGCGACATTGTCGACGCCGATCGCGGAAATGTCCTCATCCTCGAAGCCGAGTTCGAGCGCCACGAAGGGCAGTTTGCGCTCGCGTGTCAGGGTGACGAGACGCGAGCCGCCTTCGATGCAAAACAGGATGAAACCATCGACCAGCGCACTCTGGATATTCCAGGCGAGTTTTTCCTCATTGACGGCTGACACCAACGCTATGCCGGCGCCGGTGGCGTCGCACCCTTCGGAGATGCCGGCCATCATGGTCCGGGCAAACGGGTCATCGAAGAAATAGGAAAGGGGCTCGGCCGTCGCCACGCCGATGGCATTGACCTTGCCCGCACGCAACAGTCGCCCCTTGGGGTCTGGGCCTGCATAACCCATGGCCTCGGCTGCCGCCCGGACCCGCTCGCGAACCTCCTCGCGCACGATCTCGGGATGGCTGAACACGTTGGAGGCAGTCCCGTGTGACACACCAGCCGCCTTGGCGATGTCGGCCAGCCGGATCGGCCTTGTCTTTCTCGCGGTCTGTGGCGCCATTTTTCTCTCCCGAACAAGCGCTCATCTAGCACTTCCGTTGGATCGGTTCAAATTTTGCTTGATCGATAGCGCAGGAAGCTTTATCTTTGAATCGATCCGAAGAAAGTAGTCGCGCCCCGAATTGGATCGATTCAAAGCGAAAGGGAGATCAAAGGATGCATCCGGTCGGCTATCTGTTCGAGAACATTTATCGCAACTATTGGGGGATCGCCCCCGCATTTGACCGGCCAGAGCCGCGGCGCTTGGCAAAACCTGCATTGCGTAGCCGGGAACTGCTTGTTCGGCCCGAGAGGCGGCAAGACTGAGTGGCCTTGGACGAGGGGACACAGAGAACGTATGGCCTACGTGTGACCAGCGAGCCACGGCCGCGGTATTAGACTGGCTTTCGCACCAATGCGGAGGCGGCCATCACCAGCCAGCCGCCGATGAGCAAGGTGCCACCGATTGGCGCCGACATCGGGAACAGCCTGGAGCCAACAAAGTCGCGAGCCAGCAAGTCGCCGCAAAACAGCAGAAGCCCGGCCAGCAGGACGAAGCTTCCGATGCGAAGCACCCGGTTTCCCCCGAGCAGTCCGACGGCAAGGAAAACCGGCGCGTGCATGAGCAGGAACGACGCGGCCGTCGCGACAAAAGCACCGCCCAGGTGCGCCGCCGCCGCGGAGAGCGCCACGCCGGCCGCGCCACAAAGGCCGCCGGCGAAGACGAGGATAGGGCCGCCAGCGGGTTGTTCGGCAGTTTTCATTTTAAAGGTCCCCATGAAGTGCCGAACGGCCGCGCGTCAGGATTTGCCTGCCTCCAATAACATGTTGCGTTCGCGGCGCGATTGGACAAACCAGTTATACACGGCTCCAAAGGCCATCAGCACGGACGTTCCCAGAAATACCGCCCGCATGCCGAAATGACCGCCGACGAAGCCGCCGAGCAACGGGCCGGCGACCTGTCCGACATATTGGGCGGATATCGAAAGCCCCAGCACATTGCCGCCGACGCCGTCAGGGACATTGTGCCTGATCACGCTGGTGATGCAGGGCAGGAGGCCACCCAGCGCCAGTCCCATCAGGAAGCGCAGCCCGACGAGTTGCCAGCCATTGGTGACGAAGGCCTGCGGGATCAGGAGCAGGGCCGAGACTGAAAGCGCGCCGATGATGACGTTCCAATGGCCGATGCGGTCGGCGAGCTTGCCGAGACGCGAGGCCGACAGGATGGCGCCGAGCGCCGCCGCCGACATGACGACGCCGGAGATCAGCGTGACCCGGGTCTGGTCTTCGATCAACTGCTGCACATAGACCGTGATGATCGGCTCGATCGACATGGTGGCGAAGCTTAGCAGCATGCCGGTCGCCAGCATGGCGACGACCGGACGCTTGTCGGGAATTTGCGCCCAGCCGCCTTTCGGTTTCTCCTTGGATGCCGAGACTGCCGATGCGGGCCGGGCGTTCTCCTTGATGAGAAACGTCGTTGCCAGGAATGCCAGGAAGATCACAGCGCCGGACAAAAGGAATGTCGTGCGGATTCCGATCAATGGCGGCAGGGCGCCGCCAAGCAGGGGGCCGACCAGTGCGCCGGCGGTGATGCCCGCCGACAGTATGCCAAGCGCCCAGCCGGAACGATCCTTCGGCGTTTGCATGGCGACCAGTATGGTCGAGCCCGACGAATAACCGCCGGCAAAGCCGATCAGCAGGCGCAGCAGCACCAATTGCCAGACAGTTTCGACCATCCCGGTCAGTGACATGCAGATGGCCATGCCGAAGCTGGCGCGCACCAGCATCACCTTGCGCCCGTAGCGGTCGCCAAGCCGCCCCCACAGCGGTGCTACCAGCGCGGCTGCGAAGAATGTCGCGCCATAGGCGATGCCGGACCATTGCACGATCGCCGCGTGACCCTCGGCGCCCAGTTGCTCGACATAGAGCGGGAGAAAGGGCAGCAGCAGCGTCATCGCGACCAGCGTGCTGAATGAGCCGGCAACGCAGACAAACAGGTTGCGCCGCCAATGGATGTTGTAGACGCCGTCCACGGCGGGAGAGGGGTTCTGCGGCATGAGCTCTTGTCCTGCCCGGACAGCCTCGCTCAGGAGGTTGCCGCGGATACCATTTTGGGATACCAAACTGGTACTCTTCATGGACGTCGGCTTGGTTGTTTGTCAATGCGGCGATCCGTCAATGTGAGCAGATCCGGGAAACGGGACCGCCATGTCGCAGTTGCAGAATGTCGAAAGACAACTTCGGGAAATGATTCTTGGCCTCGAGATCGGCCCCGGCGAACGCTTGACCGAACGGTGGATCGAAAGCCGGTTCGGAGCATCGCGCACTCCGGTGCGGGCGGCATTGCTAAGGCTCGAAACCGAAGGCTTGATCTGCCGAGACGGGCGCGGCTGGACCGCCTCGCCCATCAATCTCGCGGAACTCGAGCAGATCGCTGTTTATCGCGAGGCGGTGGAGGTCGCGGCGGTGCGGCTGACCTGCAGACTTGAGGAGCGGAGTGTTGTCGATGTCATCGAGGCGATGCTCGATTCCTGCGACGGCAACACGCCACGCGAGGAATGGCATCGCGTCGGCATGGATTTTCACATTGAACTGGCCCGGCTCTCCGGCAACGAATTTCTGTTCCGGGCCGTTCGCGATGCCATGACGCGTCTCTCCAGAGCGCGTTGGCTGGAGGTTCGCGACGAGGCGGCGCTTGGTCGCGCCTGGGCTGAACACCGCGCCATTCTGGCGGCGGTGCGAACCGGCGATGCCGATGACGCGGCAACCAGGCTATCGGCCCATATTGTCGGCAGCCGCGACCGGCTGGTGACGTCGCTGCACAATGACAGGCGCGGCCTGCGTGCCAGGGGATTTGCCGTTGTCGCGGCCTGACGCCGCCAATGCAGTGGAACGGGATTCAAGACGCAAAGGCGGATGTGCCGGTCAGCGAGCACTTTCGGCCTCGCTTCCTGAACGGCGATGGCGTAAGAGCGGCGATGGAAAACAACCGATTTGAAACACCCATCACCGTCAAATCGGCGACGGCGGGAACCACTCAGCTCTTGCGTTCGGCGCGGGAGGCTTCGGATTACCTTCTCAACAGCTGGCCCGGCAAGCGCAGCCCCAAGCACCGCGCGGCGTTGCAGGCCTGTCACGATGCGCTGGCCGGCGACAAGCCGGCCATGAACGCCAGGCGCGCCTTTATCGCCGCGGCGCGCGAGGTGGATGTTTTCGTCAGCGACAAGGCGCCGGTCTGAAGCACCGCACCGCCAGGGGAAGCTGGCCCGCATCGCGGGCCGCGCGGCACTACTTCGCCGTTTCTGTCTCCGACCCTGCCTCATCCTCGGGCTTCGACCGCTCTCTCGCTGAAACCTTGGCCGCCAGCTTTTCCGCCTTCTTGGCTGCCTTCTGTCGGTCGCGCTCCTTGCGCTCCTGATCGTAGTTTGGTGCTCGCGCCATATCTCTTCCTTTTCATTGTGCTTGGCCCTGCCTAAGAGCATTGGGCCGCAAACACAACACCGGAAGGGTTGAGCCGAGCTTCAACCCAACGATCAGTGCGATCCCCAGCGGTTACGGGCTTGCAAGATGCGCGGCACAATGGTGTAGGAATGGGCGCGCTCGTATTTCCAGCCAAATTGTTTTGAATCAATCGACCGATGGCAACGATTCTACGAAATTCCGTCAAGGTATTTTACTACGCGCGCAACGCCTTGCGTGATGTGGCGCCGCAGGCTTTGTTCCGCCGCAGGCTGGCCGCGCGACTTGGCCAAGCCATGCTCCCGGACGAGACGATCCGCGAACGGTTGAAGCTTTACAACAAGCTGCGGAACGCTTTCGTGCCAAGCCCCGATGCGGTGCCTGTGCGCCGGCTGCCGTTTTCGCCCAGCATGTACTATTACGATCTCAAGGAATTTGCCCGCTACTTTGATCCCGGCTTGCTGATCGATCTTGAGTTTGGCGACGTCAGAAAAGTGCCAAAGATGCCATCGGTCGTGAAGGATCGGCCGATCACGGCGGACAACAGCAATGCCGTGATCATGAAGCTCGACAAATTCCGTCACTTCCATATGCCCGCGGACAAAATTCCTTTTCTAGACAAGCGCCCCGCTGTCGTCTGGCGCGGCCATCTCAACAATCCGATACGGACACGGTTTCTGGAAGCCGTTCGCGATCTGCCTTTCTGCGATGCGGGCACGCCTAACAAGAAGGCGGCGGAACAATACCGCAAGCCCTATCTGACCATCGCCCAACATAAGCAGTACCGCTACATCGTTTCGCTCGAAGGCAATGATGTGGCGACCAATCTGAAATGGATCATGAGCTCGAATTCGCTCTGTTTGATGCCGCCGCCGACATACGAGACCTGGTTCGCCGAAAGCCGACTCGAAGCGAACGTTCATTACGCGTCGCTCGAACGGGATTTCTCCGATCTTTCGGAGAAGGTGCGTTATTTCGAACGGCATCCCGAGGAAGCGCAACGCATCGTCTCGTCGGCGAATGCCTATTGCCGGACGTTCGCGGATGAGCGGGCCGAGCAGGCGATTTCCCTGCTCGTCCTCTACAAATATTTCGTGCTCAGTGGCCAGGTCGAGCCTGATGCCGAGGTCTGGCGCTACATTTCAGGCTGACGCCCGGTCGCCGCGACAACAAGCATTTCAGACATCGCCACGGTCAAGGACGAGGTCGTCAGGCCGGGCGATCTGTCGCCTCGCGTCCAACGGGAAGTCGGGAACACGCGGCCGATGGGGACCATGATCGGCACCAAGCTGCAATAAAACCGTCACCGCCGGCATATATTCAGATGGGCCGAGGGCGTAGCATCGGTGGCCGGCAGGCCCGAGCTTGTTGCGGTCCCCAGGGCGGCAGTTACTTGGAGCAGCGCAGATGAACGATTCACAAGCGAAGTCCGGGGCCAAGGATTGGCTGGAGGCGGAACTCGCCGACACGCTCGACGAAGACTACGAGCTCGAAATGTCGGAGCCGGCTTTATCCCTGGAATCGCCAAGATCTACAAGAATGCCCATCCGCCATCGATCGATCGTCTGCAGTATTTTCGTGACCTGATCTCGCTGCAGTCGGAACTGATCAAGCTGCAATCCTGGGTCGCCTATCACAAGAAGAAGTTGGTGGTGATTTTCGAGGGGCGTGATTCCGCCGGCAAGGGTGGCGTCATCAAGCGCATCACCCAGCGGCTCAACCCGCGCATCTGCCGTGTCGTCGCACTTCCGGCGCCAACCGAGCGCGAGAAGTCGCAATGGTATTTCCAGCGCTACGTGCCGCATCTGCCGGCCGGCGGCGAGATCGTGCTGTTCGACCGCTCCTGGTACAACCGCTCCGGCGTCGAGCGGGTGATGGGCTTTGCCGGACCCGATCAGGTCGAAGAGTTCTTTCACGACGTGCCGGACTTCGAGCGCATGCTCGTCCGCTCCGGCATCACGCTCGTCAAATACTGGTTCTCGATTACCGACGAGGAACAGCAGATGCGCTTCCTGATGCGCATCCACGACCCGATGAAGCAGTGGAAGCTGTCGCCGATGGACCTGCAGTCGCGGGTACGCTGGGAGCAGTACACCAAGGCCAAGGAAGAAACCTTCGCCCGCACCAACATTCCCGAAGCGCCCTGGTTCATCGTCGAGGGCAACGACAAGAAGCGCGCACGGCTGAACTGCATCGACCATCTGCTCAAGCAGCTGCCGTATGAAGAGGTGCGGCATGAGGAGATCACGCTGCCGGAGCGCGTCTTCAATCCCGAATACGAGCGGCAGACGCTGCCGCGCGAACTTTACGTTCCCGAGAAATATTGAGGCATGCTCCCTTTCTCCCCGTATAATGACGGGGGAAGGGGCCCGCGCCAAGCGTTTCGCTTCCTAGGCTCGCTTGATGATGACGTGGGTGGCAAGCGCCGTCGCCACCTGCTCGCTGCACTGGTAGCCTAGCTTCAACATATCCAGGCCGGCGAAAAGATTCTCGCCCCTGCCAAGCAGCACTGGGGAGATCGCGAGATGCATCTCGTCGATCAGCCTCTCCTGCAGATACTGACGGATCGTGTCGACGCCGCCGCCGACCCGCACGTCCTTGCCTTCAGCCGCCGACTTCGCCTGCTCGAGAGCCGAATGGATGCCGTCGGTCACGAAGTGGAAGGTGGTGCCGCCTTCCATGATAATGGGCGCCCGCTTGTAGTGCGTCAGCACGAACACCGGCACATGATAGGGCGGGATGTCGCCCCACCAGCCCTTCCAGTTGTCGTCGGGCCATTCGCCGCGGATCGGGCCGAACATATTGCGGCCCAGGATCCAGGCGCCGACATTCTCGAAGCTGCGCGCGGCAAAGTCCTCGTCGGCCCCGGTCGCGCCGCCTTCCTGGCCGAACATCTTGCGGAATGTGCGGGTGCTGAAGGCCCATTTATGCAGGCCCTGTCCGCCGACGCCGAGCGGATTTTGCAAATCCTGATCGGGACCAGCGCCATAGCCGTCGAGCGACAGGGTGAATGCGTTGACGCGAAGTCTGGACATGAAAAGCTCCTCGGTAACCAGTGCTTTGCAGTTGGTTACTTTCTAGCAATCTGATTGCAAATTGCAATCAGTATTTTGACGAGGGAACCGCTCCCAGACCTCGCCGCCAGGCGATGTCCGGGCTGTTCGTGGCGATTGGCTCGGATGGTAGGTGGCAGCCGATGGGATGGCCGCCGTACAAGGTCATTCGCCGGTGAGTTCCATGAAGCGGATGTGGTTGCTGAACGGGTCGATGACCTCGACCGTCAGCCGCCCATCCTCGTGTTCCAAACCGGGCTTCATGTAGCGGTAGTCCTTGGCAGCGAGCTCTTTGTGCAACTCGCGGATACCCTTCATGTAGACAACCATGTTGCCGCCTGGCGTCGCGTCGCCGGCATGTTCGGACAAATGCAGGACAAGGTTTTCGCGCGAGACCTGCGTATAGAGCGGGAAATTGTCGCCGTAGCGGTGCTCCCAGTCCACCGTGAAGCCGAGGTAGCCGAGATAGAATTCGTGTGCCTTGGCGACGTCGAAGATGCGCACGATCAGCGCCGTGCGTTCGAAGATGATCGTGTCCGGCTTGGCGACCGGCGCTTCGATCTTGGCCGACAGGATATTCCAGTTCGCCAGTCCAAACTGGCGCGCGACGATCTCCAGGGCTTCGCTGTGGCTGATCGTCAGGTCGCGGGCGGCAAGCACCTCCCGCATGGCTTTCGCCATGGTCTTGGCATCGCGATAGGCAAGCATGTCCGTTCCTTTGGTCACGGCGAAGTCTTCGTCAGTGCCTGCATTGCCGACGCCTTCGCCCGACGGTGAAACGGGTCAGGAAGTATCCTCTGGAGGCGTTCGCCATACCCTTTGCAGGGCTGCGGGCTGCCGGCCGCCTCCGACCGTGCGGACACCATAGCCGCACCTGCCGGTTTGTGTCAGCCGGAATTCGAAAAGAACCGCTGGCAGGTTGAAAGATTGGTGACAACTCCTGAAAGGCGTTGCCCGGGAAGTCGGGCTACCCCTTCAGCATCGCTGCCACTTCCGGCGCGAAATAGGTGAGGATCCCGTCGCAGCCGGCGCGCTTGAAGGCGAGCAGCGACTCGAGCATCGCCCTCTCGCCGTCGATCCAGCCATTGGCGGCGGCGGCCTTGATCATCGAATATTCGCCCGACACCTGGTAGGCGAAGGTCGGCATCTGGAATTCGTCCTTCAGCCGGCGGATGATGTCGAGATAGGGCAGGCCGGGCTTGACCATCAGCATGTCGGCGCCTTCGGCTATGTCCTGTTCGGCTTCGCGAACCGCCTCGTCGGAATTGGCGTGGTCGATGTAGTAGGTCTTCTTGTCGCCCTTGAGCAGGCCGGCCGTGCCGACCGCCTCGCGATAGGGGCCGTAGAAGGCGGAGGCGAACTTCGTCGCGTAGGACATGATCGCCACGTCCTGAAAACCGTTGGCATCCAGCGCATCGCGAATGGCGCCAATGCGACCGTCCATCATGTCGGACGGCGCGATGATGTCGGCGCCGGCCGCCGCCTGGATCACCGCCGCTGCCGTGACCTGTTCAACCGTTTCGTCGTTGACGATGATGCCGTCGCGCAGGATGCCGTCATGGCCGTGGCTGGTGAACGGGTCGAGCGCCGCATCGGTGATGATGCCGATATCAGGCACCGCATGCTTGATGGCGCGCGTGGCGCGGTTGATCACGTTCTCTGGGTCAAGGATGTGCGAGCCGGTCTGGTCGCGCAGGCCAAGCTCCACATTGGGGAAGGTCGCGATCGCTGGAATCCCGAGTTTGGCGGCGCGCTCGGCTTCCTTGACAGCGAGGTCAACAGACAGGCGGAACACGCCAGGCATTGCGACGATCGGCTCGCGCACTTGTCTGCCGTCGACGACAAAGATCGGCCAGATCAGGTCGTCGACCGTAAGCCGGTTCTCCTGGACGAGGCGGCGCGACCAGTCCGCCTTGCGCATGCGGCGCAGACGGCGGCTGCCGGTGATTTCGTCGACGCTGCGGGCGCCGGCGGGCTTTGCGGGGGTGAATTTGTTCATCGCCAAAACTCCAGACCGGCGGTTTTTACCACGCGCCCTTGGCGCTGACCAATGCGCACAGTTGTGCCAGGCCCGAGTTCGCGCTGTCGCGCATAAGCGGCCGGCAGCAGCCGATCAGGGTTGGCCGTTGCCGGACAGGATCTGCGCGGCGCCGCCCATCGCGACGCGGAAGGCGTCGTCGAAACTGACGCCGCGTACCTGCCAGCGATAGGTCTTGCCATCCCTGGCGAGCCGCCAATCGGCGATCCAGCCCATTTCCTTTTCGCTCCAGATCAGAGTGCCGGCAAGCGCCTGCTCCGCGGTGGCCCGCTCCGCGAGCTTGTCGAGCGCCTCGATGTCGGCGTCGCGCAGCGTCTTGTCATCCAGCCTTGCGGTCGACAGCGTCGATGCTTTTGGAAACACGATCCCCATCGCCAGCGGCGTGGCGGCGTTGGTGAAGGATTCACGCATCAATGCGCCGCGCTCTTCATCGGCAGTCAGTGCAAAATGCCTGGCGCCTTGCTCCGTGGCCAGGAAAACCTCCAGTCGCGGTCGCTTCGTCAGCCAGGGCTCGCTGCCGAGCGAGGCAAGCACGGGATTGATCGCGGCCGGGTCGTAGAGGCAAGTGAGATCGTAGGGCCGATCGTGGGTGCCCTGTTCATCGTGAATCGGAATGCCCTCCATCCGGTCGCGGTAGCGGAAACTGGCGATGAAACTGCCGGCCTTCTCGCGCAGGGCAGCCATCTCCGGTTTCCTGAGCAGTCGCTGGTCACCGGAGACCTTGAGCAGAACCGCGTCGAGGCATGTCTTGAAGCCTGCTTGTCGGTTTGGCTCGTCCTGTCCGGTGACGATGGTCCGCGACTGATAGAGATCGTCGATGGTTCCTGAAAATGCCGGGCGAGCCGTCACGCATATGGCCATGACGCCGATCACGGCAACGACAAATCGTGAAAACCCAGGCATGGTTCACCGTCCGGTTTGAAAGCCACTTGATCGACGCACCGCCTGCATGGCGGCCAACTTCTAGCACCGGGTGTCGGCCATAGCCAAGGTCGCGTGAATTGGCCATCGGCATTGACGTGCCCATGCGCCACCCTTTAGCACTTCAGACCCGACGGCGCGGGGAAGGGATTCTTAACCATGGATTTTGGCGGAGGCGACGAAATCCGCTTCGAACGATTGGGCAGGGCCGGCGTTGTCACATTGACGCGGCCACAGGCGCTCAATGCCGTCACGCACAGCATGGTGAAGGCTCTGGACAAGGCGCTGCATGCCTGGGAGCGCGATCCCGGCGTCGACTTGGTCGTCGTCAAGGCGGATGGCAGGGCATTTTCCGCCGGTGGCGACATCCTCCATGTCTACGAGGCCGGCCGGGCCGGAAAGCCGCCGGTCGATTTCTTCGCCGACGAATACCGTCTCAACGCCCACATCGCCCGGTTCAGGAAACCCTATGTCGCCCTGATCAATGGCATTGTAATGGGCGGCGGCGTCGGCATTTCCTTTCATGGCTCGCACCGGGTGATGACCGAGAATGCCCAGTTCGCCATGCCGGAAGTCGGTATCGGCTTTTTCCCGGATGTCGGTGCAAGTCATCTCCTGCCGGACCTTGGCGGCAGCTTCGGCATGTATCTGGCCTTGACCGGCAATCGCATCCGGTATGGCGATGCGCTGTGGTCCGGCCTGGCGACGCACACGATCAAGGCGGAAGATCAGCCGGGGGTTCTGGCTGGACTGGCCGAAACAGGTGATCCGGAATCGGTGTTGCGCGGGTATTTCGTTTCCGCCAGCCGCGAGACGGAAAGGCCAACGCTGGAGGCGATCGCCCGGCATTTTTCGCAACCCTCGCTGGGTGACGCTATCGACAGCCTGGAGCGTGCGGCGGTTGCCGACGAATTCGCGGCAAAGACCCTGGCGACGATCAAGACCCGCTCGCCAACCAGCATCCGCGTCGCGTGGCGCCAGATCAGCGCCGGGCAGACACTCTCGATGGACGAGTGCATGAGAATGGAGTTCCGCATCCTCAACCGGATGCTGGCCGGTCACGATTTCTATGAGGGCATCCGTGCGGCGATCATCGACAAGGGCTCGGTGCCGCAATGGCGTCCAGTCGGCCTCGACGCTGTTGGTGATGCGCAAGTCGATGCCTACTTCGCCTCGCTCGGTGAACGGGAGCTCGAGCTGTGAGCGAGGTCGTATCAAGACGCATCGTACTCCAGCCCTCGACGGTGGAGGTCCTCTTTGCCTGGTTCCAGCGCATCATCGCCGGCTATTGCCTGCTGTTCGGGGTTCTCTACTGGATCAAGCTGATTGGCTTTTATCCGGGGCCGCTGTGGCGCTTCGACCTGATGCCGGTCCATTGGCAGGTGGCGGCGGTGGTGCTGGCGGTTTTCTTCCCTTTTGCCGCTGCCGGCCTATGGATGCTGGCGTCTTGGGGGCCGGTGATCTGGTTCATATGCGCCGTGACCGAGACCGTCATGTATGCCGGATTTCCCGATTTGCTCGGGCACCGCCTGCTCATCGTCGTCTCGCATGTTTCGGTCGCGCTGCTCTATATCGTGTTTCGCACCATCATCTGGCTGCAAAAGAGGCCGGTTCGGCCGTAAGCCCTTGTGGCTGCTCAGCATCCGGTTTTGGCCCCGGAATCATTGGCGAAATCTTTAGGTTAATTATCCTTGCTCGGGTGACCGTTCGTTAAGCGTCTTCCGAAACCTCTTACCGGTAAGCTCTTGTTAGCCCTAGCGTTTAAGTCGAATTTTATGAGTATTCGATAGTGTCGCGATCAAGGTGAAAAACAAAAAATCACCAGGGCGACAAACGAGAGGCAAAGACAATGATCAATTCGCGTCCGGCGGCGAAGACCGCCAACGTATCCGACGATCGCCGCGAGGCAATCCGTTCCCTGTACATGGAATCGCTGCAGCTTGTTGAGCGGCTGCACCGCCGTCTGCTTGACGTGATCAAGGACGAATTCGACCGCAACGGCCGCTCCGACATCAATGCCATCCAGGCGCTGCTTCTGTTCAACATCGGCAATTCGGAGCTGACCGCTGGCGAACTGCGTTCGCGTGGCTACTATCTCGGCTCCAACGTCTCTTACAATCTGAAGAAGCTGGTCGATCTCGGCTTCATCAACCACCAGCGCTCGCGCATCGACCGTCGTTCGGTCCGCGTCTCGTTGACGCCGAAAGGCAATGAGGTGGCGGAAGTCGTCGCTGGTCTCTATGAGCGCCATGTTGGCTCGATCGAGCAGGTTGGCGGCATCAACACCGACGAGTTCAAGCAGATGAACCGCGCGTTGCAGCGCCTCGACCGCTTCTGGAACGACACCATTGCATACAGAATGTAAGGCAAGTACGCTCGATCGTAATCGGAGCCGCCCTGCAGAAGCGCGGCCGAAGACCTCCAGTCGCTGGCCGGTGCCGAAAGGCACCGGTCTTTTCTTTTCAGTGCGCCGGTCAATCCAAATTCGACTTCAGGCCACGTTACCGCCATATTCCAATGTGAGCGAGGATACGGGTGAAGTGGTGGCGAAGGCCGCGAATTCATCTGGACCTCGCATCGCGCCTCGCGCGTTTCACGCCGAAGTGATACAGGTCATGGTTGGCTAATTCTTAACAGAGCCAACTTTAGAGTGCGGGTGATATCGTCCGCTGATCGAACCGCAGCAAGAATGTCTGGAACGTCCATGAGAACCAGCCGCCGTTTCTTCCTTTCCGGAGCCTCCGCGCTCGCAGCCGCCATGGTAGCCGGCACTGCAAGCGCCCAGGATGTGATCGGGGATATCCTGAAATCCTCGGCGCGCGGCAATTGGGATGATCAGTTTGACGCTCGCGCCAGCGAAGGCGGCAAGGTCGCTTCGACGCTGCCGATCTTCAGCCCGCAGACTGTTTCCTTTACCGAGCAGGCGATCACCCAGTACCAGAACATCGTCGCCCAGGGCGGTTGGCAGCCGGTTCCCGACACAAAGAAATTGCAGCTCGGTGTCGATGACCCGGACGTGGTCCCGCTTCGCAAGCGCTTGATGGTCTCGGGCGACCTGTCGCAGAGTGCCGGCATTTCGACGGCCTTCGACTCCTACGTCGACTCGGCCGTGAAGCGCTTCCAGGCGCGCCATGGCTTGCCTTCCGACGGCGCGATGGGCAAGTACACCTACGCGGCGATGAATGTTTCGGCGCAGGTCCGGCTCGGGCAGCTACAGACCAATCTGCAGCGGCTGCACGAAAAGGCCGGTACGCTGGGCAGCCGTTATGTGCTGGTCGATATCCCGGCGGCGCAGGTCGAGGCGGTGGAGAACGACCGCGTCGTGCTTCGCCACACCGCGATCGTCGGCAAGATCGACCGCCAGACTCCGATCGTCAATTCGAAGATCAACGAGATCATCGTCAATCCATACTGGAATGCACCGGTCTCGATCGTGCGCAAGGACATCATTCCGCTGATGCGGAAGGATCCCAACTATCTCAAGGACAGCCACATCCGCCTGTTCGCGCCGGACGGCAGCGAGGTCGATCCGCTGAATGTCGACTGGTCGACCGACGATGCGGCGAAGTACCGCTTCCGCCAGGATCCGGGCGCCGGCAACGCGATGGCGTCGGTGAAGATCAACTTCCCGAGCCCCGATGGCGTCTACATGCACGACACGCCGCAGCAGAGCCTGTTCGGCAAGATGATGCGCTTCGATTCTTCGGGCTGTGTTCGCGTGCAGAACGTGCGCGATCTCGTTACCTGGATCCTGCGCGACACGCCCGGCTGGGATCGCCAGCATTTCGAGGCGGCGATCAAGACCGGCGAAAACACGCCGATCCAGGTCACCAACCCGGTGCCGGTCCACTTCCTCTATCTTTCGGCCTGGTCGACGGGCCCTGGCGTCGTGCAGTTCCGCGACGACGTCTACGCACTCGACGGCGCCAACGAACTGCAGATTACTTCGTCTCTCTAAGAGATTGAATTTTTATGGAAAAAGCCGCCGCAGGGCGGCTTTTTTCATGGGGTTCCCGCCTATATCAAGCGCTGGTTCACCAGACAGGCCACTGCCTGTGCTCGGTTGACGGCACCCAGTTTGTTGTCGATGTGAAACCGCACGGTCGCCTCCGATATGCCGAGGATGACTGAGATTTCCCAATTGGTCTTGCCCTCGGCGGCAAGGGCCAGGCAGTCGCGCGCGCGCGCGGATAGTCTGGGTGGTGTTGCCGGAGGCGGCGTCGCCAGATTGATCAGGCGCTCGGTCAGGACAAGGCCGGCCATCTGGATCGCAAAGCTCTCCTCCGGTGAAAAATCCCGTTCCTGAAAGCCAAGGTGGAGAGAGGCGATGACGCCATCGGCGGCATAGGACGTTGCGCACAAAGCATCATGGATGTTGGCTTCGTTCATCGCTTCCCAGTAGGTGTCAAAACTCCGATCCTGCCGGGGGGCGAAGTTGCTGAAACGATAGCGGGTCTGGCTTTCGCGGATCGCGGTCAGCAAGGGATTGCACTCCAGGCAGACATAGTCGAATGCCGGGCTCCCCGGCCAGGCGTCGGGTGCAACCCTGGTGATGAAGCCGCCCGCGGCCCAGTGGTTGGCGGAAGTCAGTGTCATCGATGGTCGCCGATAGGCGGGTCTGCAGATAGGAAGCGCCGAGACCTTCCAACGCCGCGAAGAAGTTGAGACTCGCTTCCTCCGGCGTCCGCGACGCAAAGGCCGCTTCGGCATGAGACATGATTTGCGATAGCATGGACTGGCCCCCCGTCCGCACACACAGCAGGGTGACACGGGCTGGTCTTGCTCACAAAACGGGATCCACCTCCAAGTGCGTTCAACTTCGCGACTTCGGATTCGTTGACGTCCTCAGGATGATCGACCCTCCGCATGAACGCACGGCTGGACGAGGCTGCGAGGTTTGCGCATGGTCCGAAAAACGGTGGTCGGAATCGCGTCATGCAAGTTGCCGTCTTCATCCTGGTGGTGCTGATCTTCGTCGCGGTTTCCGGCGCGCTGGTCCGGCTTGTGCGCGTGCCGCTGCCGGTGTTGCAGATTGCCATGGGCGCCGCGCTCGCATGGCCGTCGAGTGGCCTGCATGTCGAAATCGATCCCGAAGTCTTCTTGCTGGTATTCATTCCTCCGCTGCTGTTCAGCGACGCGTTTGGCGCTCCCAAGCGCGAACTCATAGCGTTGCGCGGGCCGATTCTGGACCTTGCCATCGGGCTGGTCTTCTTCACCATTGTCGGTTTCGGCTATGCCTTGCACTGGCTGGTGCCGAGCATTCCGCTGGTCGTCGCATTCGCGCTTGCGGCAGTGCTGTCGCCGACCGATGCGGTGGCTGTGTCATCGATCGTCGACAAGAATATGGTTCCGGCGCGGCTGATGAATATCCTGGAGGGCGAATCGCTGCTCAACGACGCCTCGGGCCTCGTCATGTTCCGCTTTGCCGTGGCGGCGGCGCTGACCGGCAGTTTTTCCCTTGCCGGGGCCTCGCTGAGTTTCCTCTACGCCGTGGCGGTCGGCATCCTGGCTGGCGTGGCGGCACTGTTCATCGCTGCCAAGGCGCTGCAACTGCTCAGCCGCATCGGCGGCGTGCCGGCTGAAGCCCAGGTGTTGATCACGATCCTGCTTCCCTTCATCGCTTATCTCGGCGCTGAACACTTCGAAGCCTCGGGTATCCTGGCGGCGGTGACAGCCGGCCTGTTGACCGGAAGCACCGGCATATTCCGCTTTCTCGGCGTTTCCGCGCGCATGCAGACAATCTCCCTATGGACGACGTTTTCCTTCGTCTTCAACGGTGCGCTGTTCATTGTGCTCGGCCTGCAACTCCCCGAAATCATCCGCAAGGTGCCGCCGGAACTCACGGGGCATTATCCCGTGATCCAGCCGGTGCTGACGGTGGTGGCGCTGACGCTCTGCCTGATCGCGCTTCGCTTCGTGTGGATATGGATTGGCGACATCGGTGCGGGCATCGCGGCGCGGCTGGGAAAGAACAAGGCCGAGCCGTTCGGGTTGCGCGTGCGGCTGGCCGGTTCTGTAGCCGGCGTGCGCGGCGCTGTAACGCTGGCCGGCATATTGTCGCTGCCATTCACACTGCAGGATGGCTCGCCGTTCCCGGCGCGGGACCTGGTCATCTTCCTTGCCGCGGGCGTCATCATCTGTTCACTGGCGATCGCCAGCCTTGCCTTGCCGGCGATCTCTCGCGGCTTGGTCGAACCAGGGGAGGATGCCGATGCAGCCGAGGAACGCATGGCGCGTGT
This sequence comes from Mesorhizobium sp. PAMC28654, assembly GCF_020616515.1. GTDB lineage: Bacteria > Pseudomonadota > Alphaproteobacteria > Rhizobiales > Rhizobiaceae > Mesorhizobium. The sequence continues at coordinate 1,566,015 of NZ_CP085135.1, read as the reverse complement.
TGGCGCCGCCAAGGCCGCGATTGCCCATATCGAGAGCCTTGCGCAGACGGATGAAGAACATGAAGGCGAGGTACCGGGCGCCAGGCTCGCCACCGCCAATGGCATAGTCGCTGCCTACCGGCGGCGAATCGCGGCGTCCGACGAGGCGGATGAGGCACGAGCCGAGGTGCGGGAAGCGGGTAGGCTGGAACTCGACCTGAGGCTCGCCGGCATCGGCGCCGAGCGCGAGGCCGTGAGCACCATGCTTCGCCGCCGCGAAATCAACGACCATACGGCACGGGCCTTGTTTACCGAGATCACGCTCACCGAGGCTCTCTTGAAGGGACGGCAGACGCGGAAATAGCAATCGCCAACCCTTGGGAATGGCGGGATTTGTGGTGTTGCCGCAATCCGGCCAGCAAATTTCGCGCCGCAAACATGGCGAGGTGAAAACAACTGTGTTAATGGCGCGGCGAACCTCGCAGACCCCCGAACCCTAGGGATTTCAAGCCATGGCAACAGCAGCGGCAGTGTCGAACAAATTCGAGTCCTTCTTCGAAACCACGCTTGCCGATGCCGATCCGGAGATTTTCGGGTCGATCCGCAACGAGCTCGGCCGTCAGCGCCACGAGATAGAACTGATCGCGTCGGAAAACATCGTCTCCCGCGCCGTTCTGGAAGCGCAGGGCTCGATCATGACCAACAAATATGCCGAGGGCTATCCGGGCAAGCGCTACTATGGCGGCTGCCAGTTTGTCGACGTGGCCGAGGAACTGGCCATCGAGCGCGCCAAGAAGCTGTTTGGCTGCAACTTCGCCAACGTGCAGCCGAATTCGGGCAGCCAGATGAACCAGGCGGTGTTCCTCGCGCTCTTGCAGCCCGGCGACACGTTCATGGGTCTCGACCTCAATTCGGGGGGGCATCTGACCCACGGCTCGCCGGTCAACATGAGCGGCAAATGGTTCAAGGTCGTCTCTTACGGCGTGCGAAAGGAGGACCACCTGCTTGACATGGACGCGATCGAGAAGACCGCCCATGAGACCAAGCCGAAGCTGATCCTGGCCGGTGGCACCGCCTATTCGCGCATCTGGGACTGGAAGCGTTTTCGCGAGATCGCCGATGCGGTCGGCGCCTATCTCATGGTCGACATGGCCCACATCGCCGGCCTGGTCGCCGGTGGCGTCCATCCGTCGCCGCTGCCGCATGCCCACGTCGTTACAACCACCACGCACAAGTCGCTGCGCGGCCCGCGCGGCGGCATGATCCTGTGCAATGACGAGGATATCGCCAAGAAGATGAATTCGGCGGTGTTTCCCGGCCTGCAGGGCGGGCCGCTGATGCATGTCATCGCCGCCAAGGCCGTCGCCTTCGGCGAAGCGCTGAAGCCGAGCTTCAAGATCTATGCCCAGAGCGTGGCCGCCAATGCCAAGGCACTGGCCGAAAGCCTGAAGGAAACCGGCCTCGACATCGTCTCCGGCGGCACCGACAACCATCTGATGCTGGTCGACCTGCGGCCCAAGAACGCCACTGGCAAGCGTGCCGAGGCAGCACTCGGCCGCGCCAACATCACCTGCAACAAGAACGGCATTCCTTTCGATCCGGAAAAGCCCTTTGTCACCTCGGGCGTCCGTCTTGGCACACCGGCTGGCACCACGCGCGGCTTCGGTCAGGCCGAGTTCCGCGAGATTGGCAAGTTGATCGCCGAAGTCCTGGATGGGTTGAAGGTCGCCAATTCCGACGAGGGCAACGCAGCGGTCGAAGCTGCGGTGAAGGCCAAGGTTATGGCGCTGACCGACCGTTTCCCGCTCTACCCATATCTGGGCTGAGCACCATATCCAGGCTGCACGCTTCTGCTTCGGCGGCGCTTTTACGCGCCGCCGCTTGCGTATCGGACTTCCGTGCAGCACCCTCGCTCAAGAAAGAGGAGATGACCGGATGAGCAACCTGTCGCGATCCGTGCCTTTGGCCGCCATGGCCGTTCTGGCGAGCCTTTACACCAACGCATCCCGTGCGGATCCCAAGACCCAGACATTCGGTAGATGGTCCGTCACCATCGATGAGATCACCACCGGCCAGGACACACTGAAAACCTGCGCGGCGTCGACTGCCTTTGTCGACCCGCAAGGAAGTCCTGGAACCTTGACGTTGAGCATTTCGAATGGCGACGTGCTGCCGCCGAATGGCTATCCTGCCGTCATGCTGGCGGTAGACAACCAGACCTTGCCGACAGGCGACAACGTCGCGGCCACCTTCAACGACGTCAACAACAAGGTCCCCGCAAAGTTTCGTGGGAGCGGCGGCGCCGGAGCGCATCGCCAATGGATGATGGACAACAACCCCAAGACCAGCCTTGCCCTTCTGCGGACCATGCGCAACGCACCGACGCTCGACGTCGTCTTTGGCAAGCAGCCGGTGGGGAGCATCGCCATGGACGGCTTCACCAAGGCCTATCGCAGCCTTGGCGCGTCTTGCGGCTTCCCCACGCGCGACGTTACGCCGTGATGCGGCAACGTGTCGGCGAAGTTTGAACGGCTTCTCCACCAAGGGACTGGTCATGGATATCCTGTGGAAAGGCGTCGTCGGCGGTCTGGTCACGACCCTGATCGCTTGGGCGTCGAAACGCGGCAACGTCTTGCCTGGTATTCTGCCGCTCGCGCCGACGTTTGCTGTCATCGCGTTGCTGGCCGTTGGCGCCAAGGGCAATCCAGCCGGGTTTCGCGAGGCCTGCCTCGCGGGGTTCAAGACCATCCCCGCCTATCTTGCCTTCCTCGGCGCCTGCTGGCTGTTCATCGACAGGGTCGATTACCGGCTGGCGGTTTTCGGCGGCATTGCGGTCTGGCTGATCGCTGCCCTCGCAATTTTCCTCGCGCCTCGCTATCTCTGAGGCGCGGAAGGCTGTCCCACCATCCTTTGCCATTTCGGCAAAAAGCTCTAAGCCTTTTGCTCCGTCGGATTCGCGAACCAAAGGCTTTCCATGCGCTGCCCTTATTGTCAGTCAGAAGATACGCAGGTGAAGGATTCGCGTCCCGCCGAAGATGGCGCTGCGATCCGCCGCCGACGCGTCTGCCCCGATTGCGGCGGCCGTTTCACCACCTTCGAACGCGTGCAGTTGCGCGACCTCGTGGTGGTGAAGAAATCCGGACGAAAGGTCCCGTTTGATCGCGACAAGCTGCTGCGCTCGGTCGAAATCGCCTTGCGCAAACGCAATGTCGATCCCGAGCGCATCGACCGCGCGGTCACCGGCATCGTGCGCCAGCTCGAAAGCTCCGGCGAGACGGAAGTGGCCTCTGGCGAGGTCGGCCGGCTGGTCATGGATGCATTGAAATCGCTGGACGACGTCGCCTATGTGCGCTTTGCCTCGGTCTATCGCAATTTCCGCGAGGCCAAGGATTTCCACGAATTGCTGGGCGAGCTCAAGGGAGACGAGATCAAGGGCGAAGAGGACGCCGGCTGAGAATGGCAACGCCCAGCAACGCCGAGCAGCAGGCTCTTGATCGTCGCTTCATGGCCGCGGCGCTTAGGCTGTCGCGGAAAAATGCCGGGCGGACATCGACCAATCCTTCGGTCGGCACGCTGATCGTGCGCGACGATGGCGCCGGGCCGATGATCGTCGGCACCGGCGTCACCGCTGTCGGCGGCCGCCCCCATGCCGAGGCCGAGGCACTGGCGGAGGCCGGTGAACTGGCGCGTGGCGCCACCGCCTACGTCACGCTTGAGCCCTGTGCCCATCACGGCCGTACGCCGCCCTGTGCCAACGCATTGGTCAATGCCGGCATTGCGCGTGTGGTCGGTGCTGCCAGCGATCCCGATCCGCGCGTGTCCGGCAAAGGCTATGCCATCCTGCGCGCCGCCGGCGTCGAAGTCGTGGAAAAAGTGCTTGCGGCGGAGGCCACCGAGCAGATGGCCGGCTATCTGATTCGATCGCTGAAGAAGCGTCCGGAAGTGATTCTGAAACTGGCGCTTTCCAGCGACGGCAAGATCGGTGTGAGAGGCGTCGGACAGGTGGCGATCACCGGCGATATCGCGCGTCGCGAAGTCTATATGTTGCGTGCGGAAGTCGACGGCATCCTGGTTGGCGTTGGCACGGCGCTGGAAGATGACCCGGCACTGACGGTACGGCTGCCGGGTCTCGAGAACCGCTCGCCGGCGCGCATCGTGCTCGATCGCCAGATCAGGCTGCCGGAAACCTCCAAGTTGGTTTCCGGCATTGACCGCGTTCCGCTCTATCTCGCGACCTGCCTGGAAGCCGATCCGCAACGGCGGGCGGAACTTGAACGCGCCGGGGTGCGCTTCATCGGCACGGAAACGCATGAAGGCGGCGTGGCGCTGCCGGAACTGCTCGACGATCTCGCCGCGCTCGGCATGGCAAGCGTGCTGGTCGAGGGCGGCGCCCAGGTGGCAAGCGCCTTCCTGGCCGATGGGCTGGTCGATCGCATCATCCTGTTCCAGGGGCCTGAAGCGATCGGCGATGAAGGCATTGCGTCGCCCATCGACGCGGACCATATCCCGGCAGGATTTCGCAAGCTTCGTGACATGCGTTTCGGCGAAGACAGCTATGCCGAGTGGATAAGAGATTTCCAGGATTGATGCACATGTTTACCGGAATTGTCACCGACGTCGGCACCGTTGCAGCCGTGAAGCCGCTCAGGGAAGGGGTTGGGCTGCGCATCGACACCGCCTACGACCCGCAAAGCATAGCCATTGGCGCGTCGATCTCCTGCGGTGGCGTCTGCCTGACAGTCACCGCCTTGCCAGACAGCGGCTCGAATGCGCGCTGGTTCGAGGTCGAGGCCTGGGAAGAGGCGCTCAGGCTGACCACGGCTGCTGGCTGGAAATCCGGCACGCGGATCAATCTGGAGCGGGCGCTGAAGATCGGCGATGAACTCGGCGGCCATATCGTTTCCGGCCATGTCGACGGCATGGCCGAAATCATCGAGCGCAAGGAAGAGGGCGATGCCGTCCGCTTCACGCTGGAGGCGCCGCGCGAACTGGCCAAATTCATCGCACCCAAGGGCTCCGTCGCGCTCGACGGCACTTCGCTCACTGTGAACAAGGTGGAGGGCACGCGCTTCGACGTGCTGCTGATCCATCATTCGCTGACCGTGACCACTTGGGGCGATCGACAAGCGGGCGACCGCGTGAACCTCGAGATCGACACGATGGCCCGCTATGCGGCGCGTCTGGCGGAGGCCGCGAAAGAGGGGCTTTGAGGTCAAGGGCAGGCAGGCTTCAGCTCTACAGCACGAAGAATACTGGCGACTGACGCTTGCAGCCTTGGCCGATGTGGACGCCGGTCGTGTGATCGATCATCAGGGCAGTGCGAGCCTGGGCTGAGAACCTCGATAACCAGCTCAAGAATGAGGTTGGTCAACCCGAATAGGTCGACAAACCGGGCACGCGCGACATCTTCCGCTTGCGATCAAACCTGCTTCGGCCTAAGTCACCCGCTCCTCCGGAGACGTGACCCCAAATGCCGAAGACGAAGAAACTGAAGCTGCTCATCATCGAAGCGCGCTTCTATGATGACCTGGCGGATGCGCTGCTCGAAGGTGCCAAGGCTGCGCTCGACGACGCCGGCGCGAAGTATGACGTGGTCACCGTGCCCGGCGCGCTGGAAATTCCGGCGGTGATCTCCTTCGCGCTTGATGCCGCTGAAGGCGAGGGCGGCGAGTATGATGGCTATGTCGCGCTTGGCACCGTGATCCGCGGCGAGACCCATCACTTCGACATCGTGGCGAACGAATCCGCACGCGCCCTGATGGATCTTTCAATTCATGAATCGATCTGCATCGGCAACGGCATCCTGACCACCGAGAACGATGAACAGGCCTGGGCGCGCGCCCGGCGCACGGAAGGCGACAAGGGTGGTTTTGCCGCTCGGGCCGCTTTGACCATGATTGCCGTGCGAAAACAGCTCGGGGCCTGAACGTGACGCAATCTGGAGACAAAGACCGACCGCCGGCGCGCCAGGCCAACAAGCGTGGTGCGGCCCGTCTTGCCGCCGTGCAGGCGCTCTACCAGATGGACGTGGCCGGCAGCGGCGTCTTCGAGATCACGGCGGAATACGAGGCGTTCCGGCTTGGCAAGGAAGTCGACGGCGCGCTTTACCGTGAGGCCGACGCGCAGTGGTTTCGCGCCATCCTTGCCGGTGTCGTCGAGAACCAGAAGACCGTCGATCCGATCATCCGCCAGGCGCTGACAGAGGACTGGCCGCTGTCCAGGCTCGACTCCACGCTGCGCGCGATCTTGCGCGCCGGCGTCTATGAGTTGATGAAACGCGAAGATGTGCCGGTGGCGGTCATCGTCTCCGAATATGTCGATATCGCCAAGGCGTTCTACGAGGAAGACGAGCCGAAGCTGGTCAACGCCGTGCTCGACCGCGTGTCGCGCCGGGTGCGCGGCGAGGGGCGAGGCAAGGACGCCACGTGACATCGGTCACTGCTGGAACGGGCAGGGAGGCTCGCCGCACGGCAATCATCCTCGCCGCATCCCAGGCCATCGTCGGATCGGCGGCCCCGATTGCCATTTCGATGGGTGCGCTGGCCGGCCAATATCTGCTTGGCCCTGACAAATCGCTGGCGACGGCTCCGATCACAGGCTTCAATCTTGGCGTGGCACTGGGCGCATTGCCGGCCGCCGCCATCATTCGCCAGCTTGGCCAGCGCAGCGGTTTCATGACCGGCACGGTGGTGACCGCACTCGGAGGATTGATTGCCACATTGGCACTGTTCCACGCCAGCTTCTGGTTGTTTGCCTTTGGCCTTGCCGTGATCGGCGTCGGCGGCGCCTTCGTGCAGCAGTTCCGCTTCGCCGCCGCCGACAATGCGCCTCCGGAATTCAAGGCGCGCGCCATCTCCTTCGTGCTGGCGGGCGGCATCATCACAGCCATTCTCGGGCCGCAGATTGTCATCTTCACCCGCGAACTGTTCGCGCCGGTGATGTTTGCCGGATCGTTCGCGTCGATCCTGGTGCTGGCTGCCGCAGGCGCCCTTGTCCTGTCGTTCCTGAGGTTGCCGACCAAGGCGTTGGGCAAGGTGGACGTTGCCGGCAGCGATGCAAGACCCCTAGCTGAAATCGTCACCCAGCCACGTTTTGTCGCGGCGCTGTTTTGCGCCGTCGGCAGCTATGCGCTGATGAGCTTCGTCATGACCGGGGCGCCTCTGGCCATGGTGGGCTGTGGTCTGTCGGAAGACGCCGCGACGCTGGGTATCTCCTGGCATGTCATGGCGATGTTCGGGCCAAGCTTCTTCACCGGCTCGCTGATCCATCGTTTTGGTGCCGAACGCATTGTTGCCACCGGCCTTATCCTGCTCATCGGCTGCGCCGTCGTCGCCTTGTCAGGGCTGGCGCTGTGGCAATTCTGGACAGCGCTGATCCTGCTTGGCCTCGGCTGGAATTTCGGCTTCATCGGCGCCACCTCCATGGTCGCCGCCAGTTACAGGCCATCGGAAAAGGGCAAGGTCCAGGGCTTTCACGATTTCGTCCTGTTCGGTTCCGTTGCCTGCGCCTCGCTGATGTCGGGCATGGTCTACAACGCCTGGGGCTGGACCATGCTGAACTGGATGGTCTTTCCGGTGACGGTGCTTTGCTTTGTAGCGCTTGGTGCGCTCAAGATGAGTGGCGCGCGCCAGCCCGGCTGAAGATTCCGAAGCTTGTGCATAATCAAGGAGCTGCGGCTATTTTCTGCATCTCCTTTGCTGCCATGACGCTGGCGGGAACGCTTGGGCCGGAATTGCTCTGTTGGAACAAAATTATTGCGCTGGTCCCCCATCTTATGAAACCGTGTGCCCCGACTGGGCGCTGAAGCCGTGATCATATGCGCGCCCAACCGGTATTAGGTTCACAGCAAGGGGTCTCACAATGCGTTCAATCAAACTGTTGGCCGGCGCCGCTCTCGCGCTCGCCATCACCGCCGCCTCGGCCAGCGCCCAGGTCGTGGTTTCATCGAAGATCGACACCGAGGGTGGTGTGCTCGGCAATATCATCCAGCTGGTGCTCAACGCCAACAACATCAAGACCACCGACCGCATCCAGCTCGGCGGCACGCCGGTGGTGCGCAAGGCGATCCTTGCCGGTGAGATCGACATCTATCCGGAATACACTGGCAATGCCGCCTTCTTCTTCGAGAAGGCTGACGACCCGGTGTGGAAGGATGCGGCAAAGGCCTATGAGACCGCCAAGAGGCTCGACTACGATGCCAACAAGATTGTCTGGTTGTCGCCGTCGCCGGCAAACAACACCTGGGCGATCGCGTTGCGTAAGGAAGTCGCGGACACCAACAAGCTCGCCACGCTTTCCGAGTTCGGCAAGTATGTCTCGGGCGGTGGCCAGGTGGTTCTTGCCGCGTCCGCCGAGTTCGTCAATTCGGCTGCCGCCTTGCCGGCGTTCCAAACTACCTATGGCTTCAAGCTGAAGCCGGACCAACTGATCACGCTGTCTGGCGGCGATACGGCGGCAACCATCGCCGCTGCCGCCAACCAGACCAGCGGCGCCAATGCGGCCATGGTCTACGGTACGGATGGCGGCATCGCACCCTCTGGCCTTGTCGTGCTCGACGATGACAAGGGTGTGCAGCCGGTCTACCAGCCGGCGCCGATCATCCGCGAAGCCGTGCTCAAGGACCATCCAGAGATCGAGACGCTGTTGAAGCCGGTCTTTGCCAAGCTCGACCTCGTGACGTTGCAAGAGCTGAATGGCCGCGTGCAGGTCGGTGGCGAGCCGGTCAAGGGCGTTGCCGAGGACTTCCTGAAGAAGAACGGCTTCCTGAAGTAGAGCGATTCCGGCGCGCCGCATTCGTGGCGCGCCGGATCGATTGACGGGGGAGGGCGTGGGTATCCGGTTCGACAAGCTCGGCGTGGTCATCGCCGCGATAGCAGCCTATGCGGCTTTCGCCGCACCCTTTGCCACGTTTCGCGCCAACCGCATTGTGCCAGGCGCGGCTCGCTCGATTCTCGAAGCGTTGCCGGCCACCGCGGGACCGCTGTTGCTGACGATCATCGTCGTCGCGGCGCTCATCGCGCTCTTCAAGACGCCGCTCGTTCCGCGCCTTGCGGCCAGCATCGCGGTGCTTGCCGCGTTGGGGCTGCTGATCGGGGTCGCCGGTACTTTCCTGACACCGCCCGGCAACACCATCGCAAGAGTCTCGCCGGCATCCGGCTTCTGGCTGCTCATCTTCGCCTTCACGCTCCTGCTCGCCGATGTGCTGACCCGGCTCAATCTGTCGCCTTTGGCGCGGATCGGTGTGCTGATCGTTGCCGCGGCGGCGATCGGCCTTTTGTTGGTGTCGGGAAGCTGGGACAGCCTTTCGATCCTCAAGGAATATTTCAATCGCGCCGACAGTTTCTGGGCCGAAGGCTCCAAGCACGTGACGCTGGCGCTGGGTTCGCTGGCCGCCGCGGTGCTGGTCGGGCTCCCGCTAGGCATCCTTTGTCATCGTGTCGAGAGGCTGCGGGCGGGCGTGCTCAACGTACTCAACATCATCCAGACAGTGCCGTCGATCGCTTTGTTCGGCCTGCTGATCGCGCCGCTTGGTTGGGTAGCGGCCCATGTACCCGGCGCGGCCGCGCTCGGCATTCGGGGTATCGGTACAGCTCCCGCCTTCGTCGCCTTGTTCCTCTATTCGTTGCTGCCGGTGGTGGCCAACACCGTGGTTGGCCTCGCAGGCGTGCCGCGCGAGGCCAATGACGCGGCGCGCGGCATGGGCATGACCGATCGGCAGCGCCTCTTCGGTGTCGAGTTTCCATTGGCCTTTCCGGTGATCCTCACCGGCATTCGCATCGTGCTGGTGCAGAACATCGGGCTCGCCACCATTGCAGCCCTGATCGGCGGCGGCGGTTTTGGCGTCTTCGTCTTCCAGGGCGTCGGCCAGACGGCAATGGATCTGGTGCTGCTCGGCGCGCTACCAACCGTGGCGCTCGCCTTCGCCGCCGCGATCATCCTCGACGCCGTGATCGAAATGACCGCCACAAAGCGCAGGGTTGAAACGGCATGATCGAGATCGAACACATCACCAAGCGCTACGATGCGACGACGGTGGTCGACGACGTCTCGATGGTGATCGAGCCGCGCAGCGTCGCCGTCATCGTCGGCACGTCCGGGTCGGGCAAGACGACACTGCTTCGGATGATCAATCGCTTGGTCGAACCGACCTCGGGCGTCATCAAGCTCGACGGGGCGGACAACCGTTCCGTGCCCGGCTATGAACTGCGCCGAAGCATCGGCTACGCCATCCAGGGGCATGGCCTGTTCCCGCATCGCACCGTGGCGCAGAACATCGCCACCGTGCCCGTCCTGCTCGGATGGGACAAGGACCGCATCAAGGCCCGCGTCGATGAGTTGATGACGCTCTACCAGCTCGATCCCGAAGAGTTCGGGCCGCGTTATCCGCACGAGCTGTCGGGCGGCCAGCAGCAGCGTGTCGGCGTCGCCCGCGCACTCGCGGCTGAACCGAACGTGCTGCTGATGGATGAGCCGTTCGGCGCGCTTGATCCGATTATCCGCACCAAGGCGCAGGAGGATCTCCTGGCGATCCAGAAGCGGTTCGGCACCACCATAATTCTCGTCACCCATGACATGGAGGAAGCCGTGCACATGGGCGACAAGATCGCCGTCATGGATGCTGGCAAGCTCGTGCAATACGCCAAGCCAGCGGAGATCCTGGCAAACCCGGCCAGCACTTTCGTGGAAACACTGGTTGGCGCCAGCGAACGCCCCTTCAGGCTGTTGTCCCTCGGACGCGTGCGTGACGCTGTTGAAAATGGCTCGGCTGAAGGCGAAGCGATTCCCGGCGATGCCAGCCAGCGCGATGCGTTGGCGGAGCTGTTGTGGTCGGGCCGCCCAGCCTTGCCGGTCACTGGAGCCGATGGTAAGTCGATCGGCCGCGTCACTGTCGACGGATTGATCAAACGCGCGGCGAGGCCGGCATGAAAGCCTGGCTGCCGGCGCTGCTCAGGCTTGCTTTGCTGGTGTTGCTCGTCGCCTTCGTGACCAATCCCGGCTGGTTCGAACCGCTGTTGAAACCGCTGACCGAGAACAATGCGCCGGCGATCTACAATCAGGGCAGTCTGTTGACGCTGACGTTGCAGCATCTCTGGATCGTCCTGCGCGCCACGCTTGCGGCGATCGTCGTCGCCGTCGGACTGGCGATCCTGGTGACACGGCCCGCGGGCGCGGAGTTCCTGCCGTTGTCGCGCAAGCCTCGTCAACATCGGCCAGACGTTTCCGCCGGTGGCGGTGTTGGCGCTGGCGGTGCCGGCGGTCTTCGGCGAGAAGCCGACGCTGATCGCGCTGTTCCTTTACGGCCTGCTGCCGATCTTCGAGAACGCATTGACCGGCCTGACCACGCTGCCGGCCAATGTGCTCGAGGCGGCGCGGGGCGCCGGGATGACCGGTTGGCAAAGGCTGCTCAAGGTCGAGCTGCCGTTGAGCGCGCCAATCATTCTGGGCGGCATCCGTTTGTCGGTGGTCATCAGCCTTGCCACCGCGACCATCGGTTCGACCGTGGCCGCCAAGACGCTGGGCGAGGTGATCATCGCCGGCTTGTTGTCCAACAATCTCGCCTTCATCCTGCAGGGCGGCTTGATCGTCGCCGCGCTTGCCGTGCTGATCTATGACGGGCTGTCGGCAATCGAGCGCTACGCAGCGAGGCGCATGGGGCAGGAGACTGAATAACACTGCCATGCGCGGCCTGCCTGATCGGCGGATAACCCGCCGCCGGCGCCCGAATGTAAACGTTTTCAGAAGTGCCGCTCGCCGTTTTGTGTCGAGCTTGTCCGGTCCTGTGGAATTCAATCGGTTTGCACGAAGGCATTGCGGCGAAAGCCGGGCAAAAACTGAACAATATCTTGACGTTCGCCAACCTGTTTCGCATACACCGATGCGATGGGTCGGATTCCGCCCGCGGAACCCGGTCTCTGTCTCAACGGCCCAGGGAGGGGTTCTTTTGGGTCATCAATCGAGGAAAATCCGGCAATGACAATTATTTCCGCCGTCATCGCCTGCGGCCTGCTTTCTGTCCTTTACGCCATATGGGCGACACGTTCGGTCCTTGCGGCCGATCAGGGCAATGCACGCATGCAGGAAATATCCGCGGCCATCCGCGAAGGCGCGCAAGCCTATCTGGCGCGCCAGTACACCACCATCGCCATCGTTGGCGTGGTGGTGCTTCTGCTCGCCTGGTGGCTGCTTTCGATCACCGCCGCGATCGGCTTTCTGATCGGCGCCGTCCTGTCGGGCGCCGCCGGCTTCATCGGCATGCATGTCTCGGTGCGCGCCAACGTGCGTACGGCGCAGGCGGCTTCAAACAGCCTCGCCGCTGGCCTGGACATCGCCTTCAAATCGGGCGCCATCACCGGCATGCTGGTGGCCGGTCTCGCATTGCTCGGCGTCTCGATCTATTACCTGATCCTCACTCATTTCATGGGCCTGCAGCCCAACGACCGCATCGTTATCGACTCACTGGTTTCGCTTGGCTTCGGCGCGTCGCTGATCTCGATCTTCGCACGTCTGGGCGGCGGTATCTTCACCAAGGGCGCGGACGTCGGTGGCGACCTCGTCGGCAAGGTTGAAGCCGGTATCCCGGAAGATGATCCGCGCAATCCGGCCACCATCGCCGACAATGTCGGTGACAATGTCGGCGACTGCGCCGGCATGGCCGCCGACCTGTTCGAAACCTACGCGGTGACCGTCGTCGCCACCATGGTTCTCGGCGCTATCTTCTTCGGCGGCACCGCCATTCTCGGTGCCGTGATGCTCTATCCGCTCGCTATCTGCGGCGCCTGCATCATCACTTCGATTGTTGGCACTTTCTTCGTCAAGCTCGGCTCCAACGGCTCGATCATGGGGGCGCTTTACAAGGGCCTGATCGTCACCGGCTTGCTGTCGATCGCGGGCCTTGCCGTGGCCACCTCGGCCACCGTCGGTTGGGGCGAGGTCGGCGTCGTTGCCGGCATGTCGATCACCGGCAAGAACCTGTTCATCTGCGGCCTGCTCGGCCTCGTTGTGACCGGCTGTATCGTCGTGATCACTGAATACTACACCGGCACCGGCAAGCGCCCGGTCAACTCCATCGCCCAGGCGTCGGTGACCGGTCACGGCACCAACGTCATCCAGGGTCTCGCGGTGTCGCTGGAATCGACTGCGCTTCCGGCGATCGTCATCGTCGGCGGCATCATCTCGACCTACCAGCTCGCCGGCCTTTACGGCACGGCGATCGCGGTGACGACGATGCTCGGCCTCGCCGGCATGATCGTCGCGCTCGACGCCTTCGGCCCGGTCACCGACAATGCCGGCGGTATCGCCGAAATGGCCGGCCTGCCCAAGGAAGTACGTCATTCCACCGACGCGCTCGACGCGGTCGGCAACACCACCAAGGCGGTGACCAAGGGCTATGCCATCGGTTCGGCCGGCCTTGGCGCGTTGGTGCTGTTCGCGGCCTATTCGAATGACCTGAAATACTTTGCCGCAAACGGCGACAAATATCCCTACTTCCACGGCATGGGCGACGTCTCCTTTGATCTCTCCAACCCCTATGTCGTCGCCGGCCTGATCTTCGGCGGCATGATCCCGTATTTGTTCGGCGGCATCGCCATGACGGCCGTCGGCCGCGCGGCGGGCGCCATCGTCGAGGAGGTGCGCAAGCAGTTCCGTGAGGATCCGGGCATCATGGCGGGCACGTCGAAGCCGAACTATGCCCGTGCTGTCGACCTGCTGACCAAGGCGGCGATCCGGGAAATGATCATCCCGTCGCTGCTGCCCGTGCTGGCGCCGCTCGTCGTCTATTTCGGTGTGTTGCTGATCTCGGGTTCGAAGGCGTCCGCTTTCGCCGCGCTCGGTGCTTCGCTGCTTGGCGTCATCGTCAATGGCCTGTTCGTCGCCATTTCGATGACTTCCGGCGGCGGCGCCTGGGATAATGCCAAGAAGTCGTTCGAGGACGGTTTCGTTGACAAGGACGGCGTCAAGCATCTCAAGGGTTCCGAAGCGCACAAGGCCTCGGTGACCGGCGACACGGTTGGCGATCCCTACAAGGACACCGCCGGTCCGGCGGTCAACCCGGCGATCAAGATCACCAACATCGTGGCGCTCCTGCTGCTGGCAGTGCTCGCGCACGGCTGATCGGCTCCACAAACGTTTATGGACAAACCCGCAGGGAGCGATCCCCGCGGGTTTTCCATTTCAGGTGGCAGGCGGCTTAGTCCCGGCATCTGGACGCCGCGCGCGTGGCAGCTGCTACTTTCCGGTGTCTTCCCGCTTGCTACGCCTGTGGTAGATAGTCAGTAGATCATCTACATCCGGTTCCCGCTCAGGCATGGGCGGCAGGCCGCGTATCTCTCTCAGTCTGGAGACAAAAGGCGCCACGTCCGTAGTTGCGGCGGAACTCGAGGGATCTCGGATGGATGCCGCACGCAGCCCAAAGCCTGCCTTTCAGATAACTGGATTTCTTCAGGCGAGAGGGGGCAACCGCCGCGGCAAGAATTTTGACGCGCAGGTCGTCCGGCATTCGCATGCCGTTGATAAATTCCTCCTGTTCCATTCCCGTGTCTTCGACATAACTGCCACTGCGCTGGCCGGAGAAGATACTGAGCACGCTTAGGTGCGGCATGGTCGCGATCACGGCTCCTTTTCGCCAGGCACGGAAGAGCCAGTCCTGCGAACTTTCGCAGGAGCACTCGCTGGCAGGCCGCCATGGGCCGAGCCAACCCAGCGATGCCCGCCTGACCATCTGTGCCGATCCATATCCGGCTGTGACGACGGGATCGTAGAAACCGTCCTTGCCCATCCCGTAGATCGAGGTCTTGAGAGGATCGCCTTTCATCCGCGTAGGCTCGATGATGGCACCACGAGCAATGATGACATCGGCGCCGGTTGCATCGACCCAGCCGGTCATCGACGCGAGATGGTCGGGAAACCAGAGATCGTCATGGTTCAACAAGGCGACAAATTGCCCGCGCGCCCGGTTGGGCCCGGATTGTTCGCCAAAATTCACAGGCAGATCGATGTAGGCGATGCGGTCATCGTTGAATTCAGCGACGACGGCGGCGGTGTCCGGCCGGCAGCCATCGCCGATAACGAGAATTTCCCAGTCCTGAAGGGTCTGGGCCACCACGCTCCTGAGCGCCTGCCGCAAGGCCGCCGGCCGGTTGTGCGTGGCGATCACGACCGACACAAGCGGCTCGCGAAACCTGGTCTGGTCAACCTGACATGGCCGCTTCAAGGCCTACACCAGCCTGTATGGGATGAGGTCCGTATCTGGCGGCAGGCGCCAGTGGTCGGGGTCTTCGAAGGCATAGGCCTTGTCGACGAGATTGAGCAACAAAGCGGTCTCAGGCCCGAGTGCGGTGATGCCGTGCCATACGCCCGGCGGGATGACAACGACCGCCGGGCGCAACGGGCCGACGATCTTGTGCCAGACCGCGCCAAAACTGGGGGAAGCCTTTCTTCCGTCGTAAAGCGATATGCGAATGCTGCCGGCGCAGCAGAAAAGCCGATCCAACGTCACCGCATGCGCGTGCCAGCCGGTCACGGATCCGGGGTATAGGGTGCGCTGGAATACCTGGCCAACCGGCAGCGAATCGAGCCCTCATTCCTCGCGGTAGATTTCCGTCAGATAGCCGGTGGACGTCGCAACCGATCTGATCTCCTTGATCAGGACGCCGTCTATTGCCGGAGCATCGATCGGCATCCAATCAGCCGTGACGGTCTGCCGGTCTGGCGTTCCAATCGCCATCCATCCTTCTGGTTTTTGACGATCTCCGCTGCTCATTCAGGCTCCCCAGCCATTGCGGCGCGTTGATACGAGGTTGCCCCTTGGCGGGCAAATCAAAGTGTCGGCATTGGGCGCGTCGGAATGGTCTAAACAAAAACCCGCAGGATCGCTCCCGCGGGTTCTTGGTCGCCTGAGATGTTGCTGCTTCCCTGAGAAGTTGGAGGGAAGCCGAGCTGAAGGATCAGGGCGTGCCGCCACCGGGAATGCCGGGCGCAATCTTGCTGGCGCCGCTGATGATCTGGCTGAGGAAGTTCTGGTCCTTGCCGCCGGTCGGTGTGGTGCGCGAGATGAAGTCGAACACCTTGCCGTCCTTCAGGCCGTAGTTGGCGATCTGGGTGACGCGTCCATCGGCGCCAAAATAGACAGCCAGTACGTGCTGGTCGACGAGCCTGGGCTTGTCGAAGGCGACGTAGCGTTTGCGCGTTTGCGAAATGTAATAAAAGGCCTCGTTATCGAACGTTGCCGTCGTCGACGGGGTGCCGAGCGCCAGAAGCACCTGCTCTCGACTGGAGCCGACCGGCACGAGGTCGATCGCCTGCTTGTCGATGACGTAGCCTTGGGTGATCGTCTCGCTCGGAGTGAGATCTCCGAACATTTTGGACGAGTGACAGGCGGAAAGCGCCGACACAACCATCAGCAGCGAGATCGCGCCGACCGGCCCGGACGAAAAGCTCGACTTGAAATTCAGCGCGCGCAACAACAACTCCCTCAAATCGCCGCAACTTGCGCTGGGCCGCAAAACCGGTAAACCAGCTTGCTCGCCGATGCAACAAGGCCACTTCAACAAACGGTCCCGGGAGACCATCCCCAATGTTCCAGCGCCTTTTTGGCCGCGAACGCCAAGCCAACCGCGCTATCACCGAGGCGCTCTACGCACAAATCGTGGCGGCGGCGCGGCAGACTGTGTTTTATTCCGACTGGAATGTGCCGGACACGCCGCTCGGCCGTTTCGAGATGTTGTCGCTGCATATGTTTCTGTTCCAGCACCGGCTGCGCGGCGAGGGCGGTGCCGCGGCCGAGGTGGCGCAAGTGCTGATCGATGAGTTCTTCATGGATGTCGAGCATTCATTGCGGGAGCTGGGAATCGGCGACGTTGGCGTGCCGAAGCGCATGAAGAAGCTGGCTAAAATGTTCTATGGTCGCACCGCGGCCTATGACGACGCGCTGGAGCGTGACGACCGCGACGCGCTCGCCGCCGCTCTTGCCCGCAATGTCAGGCCGGATGCCGGCGTGTGGTCCGAAGCGTCGCAACTGGCCGCCTATGTCGGCGACGCCAACAAGGGACTGGCGGCGCAGCAGTCCGAATCGATTGTTTCGGGGACGGTGACGTTTCCCGTAGCCAAGGCTGGCTGAAGGAGGATCGAATGAAACATTCAGACCCGCAAGGCCCGGTCTCTTTCATGGCAAACGTTGGCCGCTTGCCGCACAAGGGGCTATCGGTTGTCATCGAGGCGGATGCCGCCCAACGCGCGGCATTGGCTGCGGGGCACGAACTGCTTTCGGTCGAGAAGTATCGCGCCGAGCTCCTGGTAGCCCCGTGGAAGCGCAACGGCGTGAAGGTCAGTGGCCATGTCGAAGCTGACATTATCCAGGCCTGTATCGTCACTCTCGACCCGGTCCAAGCGCATATCGACGAAGAGGTCGAAGCACTGTTTCTGCCGGAAGCGTCAAAGCTCGGGCGGCAGGGGTTTGAAGGCGGTGGCGAAATCCTCCTCGACGCCGAGGGGCCGGATAGCCCGGAGACTTTTTCAGGTGACACGATCGATGTCGGTGCGCTGGCCGAACAGTTTTTGGATTGGCGATCGACCCTTACCCCCGCAAGCAAGGCGTATCGATCGAGGCCGTTGACGATACCGGGCCCGAGGAGAACGAATTTCAGCAAAAGCTGCGATCCCTGCTGGGAAAATCCTGAAACCCGACCTGATTGAAGAAAAGTCGGTTGTGCGACAGCCCAAAAACGCTATTTTCGCCAAACCTTGGCGACCGCCCAGCAAACTGTGAGATGAATACCGCGTGATCAGGATTTCCATCGATGCCATGGGCGGCGATCACGGACCAGGCGTGATCATACCGGCGCTCATGACGGTTGCGACTCGTCGTCCCGACATCCGCTTCATTATCTACGGTCGCGAGGAGTTGGTTCGCCCGGAACTCGCCAAATATCCCAAACTTGCTGAAATCAGCGAGTTCTTCCACTGCGAGATATCAGTTCGGATGGACGACAAGCCGAGCCAGGCGCTGCGCCACGGCCGCTGGAAGTCATCAATGTGGAAGGCGATCGAGGCGGTCAAATCTGGCACGGCGGATGCCTGTATCTCGGCCGGCAACACCGGCGCGCTGATGGCTATGTCGAAATTCTGCCTGCGCACGATGGCGACGATCGACCGCCCGGCCATCGCGGCGATCTGGCCGACGGTGCGCGGCGAGAGCGTGGTGCTGGATGTTGGCGCGACCATCGGCGCCGATGCGCATCAGCTTATCGATTTCGCCATTCTCGGCACCGGCATGGCGCGCTCGATTTTCGGCATCGAGAGGCCGACAGTTGGCCTGCTCAATGTCGGCGTCGAGGAGATCAAGGGCCAGGAAGAGGTCAAGGAAGCCGGGCGCATGCTGCGCGAAGCCAATATGGCCTCGATGCGCTATCACGGTTTTGTCGAGGGAGACGATATCGGCAAGGGCACTGTCGACGTGGTGGTGACGGAAGGCTTTGCCGGCAACATCGCGTTGAAGACGGCGGAAGGCACGGCAAGGCAAATCGCCGGCTACCTGCGCGCCGCCATGAGCCGCACGCTGATGGCCAAGATCGGCTATATCTTCGCCAAGGGCGCCTTCGACCGGCTGCGCGAGAAAATGGATGTCGGCCGTTCCAACGGCGGCGTCTTTCTCGGGCTGAACGGTATCGTGGTGAAAAGCCACGGCGGAGCGGATTCGGATGGCTTCGCGGCAGCGATCGAGCTTGGGTACGACATGGTGCGCAACAATCTGCTTGATCGCATCGAAGCGGACCTCGATCTGTTCCATGCGCGCAATCCGCATGCCCAGATAAACAGGAAATCCGACGTCGTTACCGACGCAAAGGAATAGGGAAAAGCCTTGATCAGATCAGTCGTGCGCGGCATAGGCGCCGCGCTGCCCCGCCGCATCATGAAGAATGCCGATTTTGAAGGCATGGTCGAGACCTCCGACGAATGGATCGCCCAGCGCACTGGCATCCGCCAGCGGCATATCGCAGGGGATGACGAGACGACGGCTTCACTTGGGGAGGCGGCGGCGCGTGCGGCGCTTGACAATGCCGGCCTGACGCCCGCCGACATCGACCTCATCGTGCTGGCGACCTCGACGCCGAACAACACTTTTCCGGCGACCGCCGTCGAAATCCAGAACCGGCTCGGCATGCATCACGGCTTTGCCTTCGACATGCAGGCGGTGTGCTCGGGCTTTGTCTATGCTGTGACGACCGCCGACCTTTATATCCGTGGCGGGATGGCCAAACGGGTTCTGGTGATCGGCTCCGAGACGTTTTCGCGCATTCTGGACTGGAACGACCGCTCGACCTGCGTGCTGTTTGGCGACGGTGCCGGTGCACTGGTGCTTGAGGCGGGCGAGGGGACTGGCGACATCGCCGATCATGGCGTGCTGGCAGCCAGCCTGCGCTCGGACGGCACCCACAAGGACAAACTGTTCGTCGATGGCGGGCCATCGACGACCGGAACCGTCGGTCATCTGAGGATGGAAGGCCGCGAGGTCTTCAAGCATGCGGTCGGCATGATCACCGACGTCATCGAGGCGACGTTCTCAGCCGCCGGCATTACCGCCGATGATCTGGACTGGTTCGTTCCGCATCAGGCCAATAAACGGATTATTGACGCTTCGGCCAAGAAGCTCGGGATAGCCGAGCAAAAGGTTGTGGTGACCGTCAATTTGCACGGTAACACCTCGGCTGCTTCGGTGCCGTTGGCGCTTTCGGTGGCCGTCGCCGACGGTCGCATCAAGAAGGGCGATCTGGTGCTGCTGGAGGCAATGGGCGGCGGCTTCACCTGGGGCGCGGTCCTGGTTCGCTGGTAAGTGCTGAACGGTCCGGTTTCGGTCCTTGACCTTGCCGGATCAATTACTTAGGCTCTGCCGTTGTTGTGCAGATTTTGTGTTTTGAGCTGATGGGACGGTCGCATGGGGGGAAAGACACTTACGCGCGCCGACCTTGCCGAGGCCGTGTATCGAAAGGTCGGTCTGTCGCGCACTGAATCGGCCGAACTTGTCGAAGCGGTACTGGACGAAATCTGCGAAGCCATCGTCCGCGGCGAAACGGTAAAGCTCTCATCCTTCGCGACGTTCCACGTCCGCTCCAAGAACGAGCGTATTGGACGCAATCCGAAGACTGGCGAGGAGGTACCGATCCTGCCGCGCCGGGTAATGACCTTCAAGTCGTCGAACGTGCTGAAGAGCAGAATTCTGCGTTCGCACCAGAGTAGCAAGACCAAGGCTG
Organism: Mesorhizobium sp. PAMC28654; assembly: GCF_020616515.1. Taxonomy (GTDB): domain Bacteria; phylum Pseudomonadota; class Alphaproteobacteria; order Rhizobiales; family Rhizobiaceae; genus Mesorhizobium. The sequence continues at coordinate 1,545,790 of NZ_CP085135.1, read as the reverse complement.
GTAAATAGTCGTCTAATAGACGGTTGAAAACCGGTTCTATCATGATGCCGGGCTTGAATGTTGCTTCACAAACCGCTGAAATAATGCCCGATTCGGCAGCATGGCCGGATCGTCGTCCAGCGTGAGGATTCGCCCATGGACAAGAGCCCCGATGCCTTCCGCACCATCAGCGAGGTCGCCGAAGATCTCGATTTGCCGCAGCATGTGCTGCGCTTCTGGGAAACACGTTTCAACCAGATCAAGCCGATGAAGCGCGGCGGCGGCCGCCGCTACTACCGGCCGCAGGATGTCGAACTGATCAAGGGCATTCGCCACATGCTCTACGACCAGGGGTACACCATCAAAGGCGTGCAGAAGCTGCTGAGGGAGAACGGCAATCAGTTTCTGGTCGCGATCGGCAATGGCGACATGGCGGCCGTCGAGGCGATCTCGCAGCGCCGGCAAGCCGATGCGGTGCCACTGACGCCGGCCGCCCAGCCGCGTGGAGCCGACGATGAAATGCTGGTCGGCCAACCCAAGGTGAAACCCAGCCGACGGTTTTTCGGCCTGGGCAAGACCGATGAGGACGGTCCAGTCATGCCGGGCGCGTCAAAACTTTCGCGTGATAACCGCGCGCTGCTGCAGGAGGCGCTGTTCGACCTTTTGGAATGCAAGCGCCTGCTCGACCAGGTGCGCTGAGGCCAACGTCTCCTGGTTCAGGTGCGATCGATTGCCTTGCCCCGCGCATCAGGGGCAGTGGCGTTCTCGCATTTTCCAAAACCGGAACCGGTCTTGAGGTCACGCGTTACGTTTCCCTCAGCATATGAAGGAAACACATAATGGCATCGCTTTCGACCATCTCCGACATAGACCTGGCAAAACAGGTCACGGCTCTTTCCAGGGAATTGGCGACGCTTAGGAAGGCGATCGCCAAGCGTGGTGGTGCCTATTACGAGGATGGGCGGGACGCCGCCTCGGATTACTATTCCAGCCTTGCCGAGCGTATCGGCGATACGTTGCCGGCGATCAGGCGGCAAGGCAGGGTTATCGAAAAGACAGCGCGTGACCATCCTGCCAAGGCTGCGGTGGTGGGGCTTGTTGTGGTTGGGCTGGCAGCAAGCTTGCTGCTCAGTCGGCGATAGGTCGCCCAGGGTCAGTCCTTGCTGCCAGCCTCCAAAGCCTCGTCGTTGCCGAAATCGGACAAGCATTTGGCCAGGAGTGCTTCAGCGTAAAGTCGTGCTGGACCGAGGTGGCTCCGCCTCATGTAGTCGGACTTCTCAATATGCCAGTGACGTTCGATCTCGCGCGCGATATCCGGATTGGTCCAGGTTGCGTAGCCTGCGGCCGTGTAGACGACGATCTCGCCTGCAAAAAGCTGCTCGTCCGTGACCAGAAAGTCGATGCGAATGTAGTCGAGATCGGCGGCAAGACGCGGCGCAATGGCGATGGCTTCTCGCACGAAGTCGACTAGGCGCTTGTTGACAGGCAGCGCCTGGTCCTCGCGCGGATAATCGGGATCGCGCCCAGGCAGCGGATTTGCATTCCGGTCAAAGAGCACGGAGCGATCCGCCTGTCGGTCCTCGACCCATACGTGGCAGACGACGCCCCCGCAGACATGGACGTTGATATCGGTGGCGATTCTTCCGCCGCTTAGGCTGAGCTTCTCCTCGACGAGGACTGTCGGCTTGATCGGCCAATAGGCCCATTCGCCGTCGCGCTGCCCGAACGGCTTTCTGAGCCATCGCTTCGTCTGGCTTATAATAGCGGCGTGATCCGGCGGACCGCCCGATACGAAGATGTTCATTGCGCAGCCGTGGTTGACCTTGATCACCACGTCGCCATCGAACAGAGCCGGGGGAATATCGGCGGGATCGTGACCGGACCAGAGCGTCGCGGGCAGCTTCAGATCCGGGCAGGCCTTTTGGATGTGAGCCTTGGCCGCAAGCTTGTCGGTGAACGTCACGAACAGCGGGTTATGGTCGATGATCTTCCGCCACAGCATCCGCTCGTGATAGAGCAGAATCTGATCATTCCGGCTCATATCCTGTTGCGGCGAAGTAGTTGGCGCACTCGGTTGGTGTGAAGCAAGGCAGTGCGGCGCTGATGGTATCCCACAATTCCGCGACGGTTCGTGCGGCGGCTTTGCGTAGAATCGATTTCAGCTTGGAAAAGGCGTTCTCGATCGGGTTGAAGTCGGGGGAATAGGGCGGGAGGAACATCATCCTTGCGCCGGTTGCTTCGATCGCCACACGGGCGGCTGCGCTTTTGTGCGCCGGCAGGTTGTCGAGGATCACGACATCGTCGGGCCGCAGCGTCGGCACGAGAACCTGCTCGACATAGGCGACAAACCATTCGCCAGTCATCGGGCCGTCCAGGACCATTGGCGCGGTCATGCCAGTGAGGCGCAGGGCGCCGGTGAACGTCGTCGTCTTCCAATGGCCATGCGGGATTGGCGATCGGCACCGCATCCCGCGCTTCGTGCGCCCCCGCAGTCGAGCCATCTTTGTCGAGGCTCCGGTCTCGTCGATGAAGACCAGATGCTCGGGATCAAGATCGGGCTGGGCGTCGAACCAGGCGTTTCGTCGCGCCGCCACGTCTGGCCGCTCCTGCTCGCTGGCGTGCGCCGTTTTTTGAAGGTCATGGAGTGACGATCGAGAAACCGCCAGATCGTGCTCGTCGCAAACGACGCGCCATGCTCCTGTCGCAGCAACTCGGCGAGTTCGACCAGCGTGATGTCCACCCGCCTCTCGATCGCCGCCAGGATGATGTCGCGATACGCTTCAACGCGGTGGGACCGCCTGTCGCCGCCCTGCGGCTTTGCGCAGGTGGCTCCGGTCTCGCGCCATTCCCGGACCCAACGCACCGAGCTTGCCGCCGCCACGCCAAATCGCGCCGCTGCCGCCCGTCGCGACAGGCCGCCATCAACCGCTGCGACCACCCGAGCCCGCAAATCTTCCGATAAGGATTTCGCCATGCCATGCCGGCCTCCGAATCCAGCAGATATGCTGAATCAGATTTCCAATCCCAACGAAACCCCTATCGATTCTATCCGCTCGGATTTTGCTCTAGGTTTCCGGCGCGGCAGGATTGGGCAGATAACCCAACCGCCTCACGAACCGCACGATCAGGGCGGGATGGCGGATGGTCAGCCAGAACCGCGCGACAGACAGAACAACGCGGTCTGTCCACGAAATATCGGCCTTGGCCGTCATCAGAGATACCTTGGCTTTTTTGGACTCCGCTTGATCCGGTGGGCGGAAACCGGTCAGCACTATCTCCGCGGTATAGCGATTTGCCTCTGTGCGAAAGGCCCTGTGGCAGGTGCCGGTGGCGCCAGGCAAGCTTGCCTTGTTGAGCCAATGTCCGATTGCTGGCTTTGGCGAATCGGTTGGCGTTGGCTTACTGGCAAGCCCGTCCGCGATTACGGATTTTCGTGTGACGAAGCACCAAGCCGAAAGCAGGAGCGAAGCGCTCCTGGGTCATGGATGCCGATGCCGGCGGGCACCATACTATGTATCCGGTCGCGCCGTTTGCGCGGGAAGCAGGTGCAGGCTGCTTCTCACAACGGCTCAATGCCACCGTGATCAAGTCATCGAGCGTCGGCAACAACAAGAAGACCGCCCTTGATCAAGAGACCAAAGTCGGTCTTCTTGTTGGCAAGCTGATTGTTAGACCTTCTTGTGGTGGTGGTGATGCATGTGGTGATGCACGTGGTGGTGGCGATGATGATGGCGATGATGCTTCTTGTGCATCGGAGCCGCATTGGCGCTGGTCGCGCCGAGAACCGGCATCGACACAGCAAGAACAACTGCAAGCCCAAGGGCGGAGAGGAGGGACTTCTTCATGGATTTTTTCCTTTTTGGCGCCGGCCATTTTTTGAATCAGGTCGATGACCTGACTGCCGCGAAACCAAGTATCCCCCTCGAATTTTTCGACAGTGTTTCCGGAGTATAGAATTTTGTTTCTGGATTATGTCTGAGGCCGGAAGGCGCCTCGCCTCACCGTTGTCGGTGTTGCCCAGGGGGCGCAATTGGCTATGATGAAGCGCTGTCGATGAGCTGACACTCCGGGGCCTGCATGAAATATCTTTTGCTGATCATACCGTGCGCCCTGTGCGTGTGGGTTCCCCTCTACAACAGCATCGAGCCAACCCTGGCGGGCATTCCCTTCTTCTTCTGGTTCCTGCTGGCTCTGATCCCCGTGTCGTCGATCTTCATTTGGGCGGCATCGAAGGTCGGAGGGGACGACGCGTGATCGATCATCTCAACTGGACAGCGACAGCCGTCTTTGTCTTCTTCTTTGCCGTGGTGACCATCATCGGCTTCGTTGCCGCGCGCTGGAAATCCGGCAATCTCGATGAACTGCATGAATGGGGTCTTGGCGGCCGGCGCTTTGGTGCATGGATCACCTGGTTCCTGCTCGGCGGCGACCTCTACACGGCCTACACGGTCATCGCGGTGCCGGCGGTTGTCTATGCAATCGGCGCTTACGGCTTTTTTGCCGTGCCCTACACGATCCTGATCTATCCCTTCATCTTCCTGACGATGCCGCGTCTGTGGAACGTGGCGCGCGAGAAGGGCTACATAACCGGCGCCGATTTCATCTTCGGGCGCTATCGCAACAAGGGGCTGGAACTTGCCGTTGCCTTCACAGGCATCCTCGCCACCATGCCCTATATCGCGCTCCAGCTCGTCGGCATGGAGAAGGTCATCCAGGCACTGGGATTCCAGGGCGAGGGGATGATGTCGCATCTGCCGTTGACGATCGCCTTCGTCATCCTGGCGCTCTACACCTACAAGAGCGGCCTGCGCGCGCCGGCCATGATCGCCTTCGTCAAGGACATCATGATCTACGTCTTCGTCATCGCGGCGGTGGTGATCATCCCGGCGAAGCTCGGTGGCTACGGCGCGGTCTTCGACGCGGCCGCCAAGGCCTATGCCGGCAAACCCAACCAGGGCTTGACGCTGTCGCCGGCGCAGATCGGACCATTCATCACGCTCGCCATCGGGTCGGCCATGGCATTGTTCATGTATCCGCATTCGCTGACCGGCGTGCTCTCGGCGTCGGGGCCCAAGGCGATCCGGCGCAATGCCATGACGCTGCCGGCCTATTCGCTGCTGCTTGGCCTTATCGCGATGATGGGGTTGATGGCACATGCAGCGGGCATCGAAGTCGCCAACCCGCAGGACGCGATCCCTCAATTGCTGCTGAAAATGTTCCCGGACTGGTTCGCGGGCTTCTGCTTCGCGGCAATCGCCATCGGCGCACTGGTGCCGGCAGCGGTGATGTCGATCGGTGCGGCCAATACCTTCACGCGCAATGTCTGGCGGCCCTTCGTCAACCCCGCCATGTCGCCCCTCCAGGAATCGCAACTCGCCAAGCTGATGTCGCTGATCGTGAAGGTCGGCGCCCTGGCCGTGATCTTCTTCATGCCGACGAAATTCGCGCTCGACCTGCAATTGCTCGGCGGCGTCTGGATGATCCAGATATTCCCGGCCGTGATCTTCGGCCTCTACACACGCTGGTACAGCGGCAAGGCGTTGCTCGCGGGCTGGATCGTCGGTTTTGGCCTGGGGTCCTATCTGTCTTGGGGCGCGACCGCGTGGGTGCCGACTTCGACCATCCTGGGACATGGCGCCTATAATGGCGTCATTGCCGTGATCGCCAACATCGTTGTCGCGACCGCACTGTCGTTTGTGTTTCGCGCCAAGATGGAAGGCGATATCAGGAGCGACGATTTCCTCGACGCGCGAAGCGCGGCCTGAGGCTCGGGAGCCAGGCTTCGGAGCCGGGTCCTGCCATCACTCCGTTTTGTCTTCGGGCGTTTGTGGCCACTGCAGCAAGGCGGCGCGGCCACTATCCGTTATCTCGTACACGCCGTGGCCAGCGCGGACGAACCAGCCATAGACGTTGCGACGCAGAATCTTGACGACATTCGGCATGGTCGGCTTGAGGTCGCGCGGGCGTCTCGGGCCTGCGGTCATCGCCGCCGCGCATGCCAGCGCCTCCTGGCGATAGGCTGTCATGATGGGCTTGCGGGTGCTGCCGCCAGCGGCCGGATCGCCCCGCCGGCGCTGATGCTCGTCGACAAGGCGCGAGCGGCGGCGCGGGTCCTTGCGCGGTGGCAAGGCGGCGGGGCTGAGCAGCACCTCGACCTGGTCGCGGGCGGTGACGCCCAGCAACCCGAATCCCAGGCGACGACAGAGATTGCGAAACCGCGCGTCGCTCTCGCGGCCCTTGCCACGCGCCGACATGCGTGCGGCGAGCCATACCTCGTCGCTCGCGGCGGCGCGATCGACGCCCTGCAGCACGAGTTCGAGATTAAACTGCAGTTTCAGTTCGCAAATGACCACGACCGGCGGTTCGCCTTCGCGCAGGCCAACCATGTCACAGCCACCGATCTCGCCTTTCACGGCGAAGCCGAGAGCCTCGAGGAAGAGCTTGACCGGAGCATAAAGCGTCGTTTCGTTCATGCCGACGACTTACCGCATCAGGCTGAAAATCGGAATCGATTTTCATTGGAACGCAATGCGGTTTCCGGCGGTAAATCAGGCACCCTATCCCGGGATTTGTTGTGCTGGCGGGCTACATTGGCGGGACGATGCCGTTGTTCCCGACCACGACACGGGTGGAGGTCAACGCGCCGCCGCTGTCACGCTCGGCGTTGACGAATATGACCGCGCCGGGTTTGAGGTCTTCCGGCGATGCCGGAGCGAAGGTGACGATTGGTGTCGTCTGCGGAATCGCGATCTGCTTTTTCTGGCCATTGTCATAGGTCAACGTTACCGACCGGCCATTGATGTCGGTGACATCAGCGACCGTGCCGTTGGTCATGCGGCTGTTGGGTTGCAGATCCCACGGGCGGTCGCCTTCACCGGCCCCTTTCATCGCGGCTGGAAAGACCACGACTTCGAGCGCGCCGCTACCGCCATCCGCCTTTGAAACAGATGCGATGCCGAGGAAGTCGCCCTGCTTGATGTCCTGCGCTGACGCTTTGGCCACGCCTGATATCTTCCAGCCACTTGCCATTTTCACCGTATCTGTCGCACCTTCCCGGGTCTTGACCGTCAGTGTCGCGCCGTCGAAGCTGACAACGCTCCCGCGCAGGCGCACCGCGTCCGCCGCCTGGGCCAGGCTGATCCCGGTGAGTGTCGCGCTTGTGACCATCGCGCCGAGCACGAATCTCTTGAAATTCATTGTATCCATCCTTCGAAAGGGCTGGCCGGTTCGAGCTGAAACGCCAGCGACAGTCGCTTAACGAACGAGAGGCTCAAACCGTCCGACAAATCGGCGATGGGCCATTCAAAAGAACTTGATTGGTATATCGAGCGCGGTCACGCGCTCGATGGTTTTATTGCGCTGGGACTGCAGCATGTGGATTCCCGCCTGCCAGCCCTGCCACGATGCAACCGACGGAGAAGCGGCGACGACATTATCTAAGGCTGTACAGCCCGGAAACGACGCCGATGATCGCGGTTCCAATTGCCAACGTCTGCAATCCGGCCTTCGCGAGCTTGTGCCTGCTTACAAGTATGCTGACCCTATCTAATATAGCTTTCCGAAACTCGTTCGCGTCGGCTGGACCATTCTGGGCCTCATCGGCAACAATCTCGGCAATGACCTTGAGTATATCCCTGCGCTTTTCGCGGCTCATTCCTCGAAAGCTGACATACTGTGGCGGCGAGCTAGGATCGTAGTTTTCAAACATCAGCAAGGGAAGCCCAGACTTGGCAAGTTCGTGCTGCTTGATCACTCTGTTAGCAAACTTCACGTCGTAGTGGCTGGCATCAAGCTTTTCGTTGAGGACATACGCATCGGTGCTGCAAGGAATGAGCAAGTGCCAGTTGTGGCCTGCATCTTCATTAAAACCGCACCAGCTATCCAAAATCCACTGAGTTTCATCGGAGTCGTATCCGTCAGACAAATAGATCGAAACCAACGCTCGCTTATCGTTGAAGAAAGAAACGTCTTTTTCCGTGGCGATTGCCCACATCGTATTTCGTCCCCGCATACACACAGTCGCCCCGACTGCCGGCTCAACAATGGCACGCGCACATTAGCGCGATCAACAGGGGAGGTTTCGAACTTTCGGCATGTAGCAGGGGAAGGTGTGGGGTGCGCTTATGATTTGCATCAGAAAATTCGATGGAATTGGCCATGTCGATCATTTCCGTTGAAGATACCAGCAGCACCTGAACCATCACGTCCACCAATGATGACACGCCTATTGCCCACAAGATCGCGCGGGAGACGCGTGGGGGGAGCACTGGCTCGAAAACCCTTCGCGGACGTGACCGAAGTTGGCTTGAAGGAGGCTGTGCGACCTTGCCGGTCATCTCGATGAGAACAGAGAAGCGCCCCCTGTGGGCATCACTGCCGAGGCGCTTCCCCCAGGCTTTTGGGACATCATCAATCAGCACCGGGTATGGAGTTTCGCGACATGATCGCTAAACCGAAAGGTTGAATCGTGGTCTTGCTACCATCCCGAAACAGGAGAAGAAGCATGGAGCACCCCTCAGAATCGCGTGAATTCTGCTCCCAATGGGATCTTGGCTCGCTTCCGTTCCCTTCTAGGCATCGATTGCCTTTGGGGGAGAGAACAGAAACCCTTTGCATCAAGGGCATTTATGGTCGGAGTGGCCGGATTCGAACCGACGACCCCTTGACCCCCAGTCAAGTGCGCTACCGGGCTGCGCTACACTCCGGACCGGTCGCGATGTATCTTGATAACCCTGTTCGGGTCAACCCGAATTCGGCAGCTAGACCATGATCCCGAAACGTGGCCGCACGTTTTCTGGAAAGATCGTAATCAAACAAAAAGATAGAGCTTTGGTGCGGTAATATCGCAGGGAGCATCATGCTCGACGCACGGATGAAATTGCCGGGCCCGATTGGCGTGGTGGCTCCGGTTCGAGCTCCCGCTGATGGCGGTATTCAAGGGCGATTGCGCCCCAGACAAGCCCAAGCAGCAGGTAGAGATGGCGCCAGTGATCGATGTCGATGAAGGTGCCGAGCCCGATGTTGCCGATAAAGGCGACGTAGGCGCACAGGAGATAGGGTTGCCAAGGTCTGTCGCGCAACAGGATGCGGAAGCCTGCCGCGATCGTCCACAGCGTCAGGGCCAGGAACGATACGAAGCCGAGCCAGCCATAGTCCATCAGCGCCTTCAGCCAGATGTCATGAGTGTCCTCACCGAAGATCGTGCCGAAGACGAGGGGGCCGATGCCCAGCGGATGTTCCAGTGCCATATGGAAGCCGATCGTGTAGCGGGCAAAGCGGCCGAGGCGGGCGGTATCGTAGCTTTGCTCCAGATGGGCACGGTTGGAGAACATCTCCGACACGCCTGGTAGCTGCAGGATGATGATGATGGCGATGATCAGCAGCGACAGCGCCGCGATCGTCATCACCACGACGCGCAGTCGGAACATGGCGCTCGCGCTCTGCAGAAAGAGACAGCCGGTGAGCAGGACCGCCGATACGGCGAACATGCCCCACGCACCGCGCGAGAACGAAAAGAAGATGCCGGCCGTGATGATCAGCAATGGAACCGCCACCAGGGGCATTCGCGAGATGGGACCGGTCAGCAACAAATAGAGCAGGTAGATGCCGGGCAGCACCAGGAACGGACCGAACACGTTCGGATCCTGGAAGGCGCCTGCGGCGCGGTCGTATTTGGTGAACAGCTCGGCGCCTGGAAAGGCGTGGAAATAGCCGGCGATCCCGAGCAGCGACGTGAGCACCGCCGCGATCACATAGGCACGGAAGATCAGCCGGTAGCGGCTGGGGTCTACAGCGGTCACCAAGGCGTAGAACACGGCCGTGAAGGCGAGGAACAGCGATACTGCGAGATAGAGCGGCGTATTCGCCAGGTTCGACATCTGCGTCATCGAGATCATGCCGCCGATGTTCATCGTCACCAGCAGCACCAGCAACGGTACCACGGCGCGCGATATACGCAGACCGAACAGCACCCAGACGGCGATGAGACCGGCCATGTAGATTTCGTAGGGCGCCGGCTCGCGGATGACGAAACCCGACAGGAACACGCCTAAGAAAAGCGCGCCGGAAGAGATGAGCGCAATCAGCTTGGCGTTGATCGCCGCCGCCGGCAGCTCGTGGGAAATCGCGCTCAATAGGCATTTTCCGTATTGAGCAGCCGGATCGGCGTCAGGAACAGGATCCGCAAGTCGAACAGCAGCGACCAGTTCTCGATATAGTAAAGGTCGTATTCCGTCCGCATGCGGATCTTTTCATTGGTATCCATCTCGCCGCGCCAACCGTTGATCTGCGCCCAGCCAGTGACACCGGGCTTGACCTTGTGGCGGGCGAAATAGCCGTCGACCACCTCATTGTAGAGAAGGTTGTGCGACTGGGCGGCGATGGCGTGCGGGCGTGGACCCACCAGTGACAGCGAGCCCAGCAGCGCATTGAAGAATTGCGGCAGTTCGTCGATCGAAGTCTTGCGGATGAAGCGGCCGACGCGGGTGACGCGGGGGTCGTTCTTGGTCACCGTCTGCTTGGCGGTCGGATCGGCCTTGTCCGTATACATCGAACGGAACTTGTAGACCTCGATGATCTCGTTGTTGAAGCCGTGCCGCTTCTGGTGGAACAGCACGGGTCCCTTGCTGTCGAGCTTGATGGCGATCGCGGTCGCCAGCATCACCGGTGAAAACACGATGATGCCGATGATCGAGAAGACGATGTCGAAGGCGCGCTTGGCGACTGAATCCCAGTCGTTGATCGGCTTGTCGAAAATATCGAGCATCGGCACCGAACCGATGTAGGAATAGGCGCGCGGGCGAAATTGCAGCGCGTTGGAATGCGCCGACAACCGGATGTCGACCGGGAGCACCCATAGTTTCTTCAACAGCTGCAGGACGCGCGATTCGGCGGTCAGCGGCAGCGAGACGATCAGCATGTCGATGCGCGCGATGCGGGCAAATTCGATGAGTTCGGAGATGGTGCCGAGCTTGGGATAGCCGGCGACGATCGGCGGCGAGCGCTTGTCGCTACGGTCATCGAAGATGCCGCAGATACGGATATCGTTGTAGGGCTGCTTTTCGACCGAGCGGATCAGGACCTCAGCCGCCTTGCCACCGCCGACGATGACCGCGCGCCGCTCCATGCGGCCATCACGCGCCCAACTCCGAATGAGCTTCGACATGACCAGCCTGAGACCGAAGATGAGGATGAAGCCGGCAACGAACCATGTGCCGAAGAGCAGACGAGAATAATCGCCTGACATCTTCATCGTGAAGGCCGTCAACGCCATCAGGGCGAAGGTGCCGGCCCAGACCAGCAGAATGCGGCCGAAATTGGCGATCGGCCGCATTAGCGAAACGACCTGGTAGCAGTCGGTGACGTCAAGCAGCACAACGGCGAGGAACGAAGCGGCGGCGATCGTCAGCGGATATTGCCAGGCGAGATAATTGAAGAAGCCGACAAGGTAGAAGTAGACGCAGAGGCCGGACAGGAACAGCAGCGCGAATTCAACCATGCGCAGTACGCCGCTGACCATGATCGGCGACATCGTATCGCGCCGGTATTGCGACGCCACCTGACGGGCGACATCGTTCATGCCTCCGGGCTTGTCAGCCTCGGGAGGGGCCTCGAATTTGCGCACCGCATCTATCGAAAAGCGGCGCGCGGGGTCGATCTCGTTCATGGGGCTATCCGCGAGCTTCCCTCAGGTGAATAGCAAAAGAGAGCTAAGAAACCCTTGAAACAACGCGTGGCTTTGGAACGGGTTAGCGCCCAAGGGCCAGGAAGTAGGCTTTTTCGATATTGGCGGCCATGACGTCGGCGCCGAAGCGTGCCTTTAGGTCGGCGACGCCGGGCATCAGGGTCTTGAAACCATCCGGGTCGGCAAGCGCCTCGCACATCTTGTCGCCAAGTTCGCGTGGATCAGGCCTGATCAGGGCAGGAGAGCCGGCACCCGAATATCTCCGGAATGCCGCCGACGGAGGTGGCGATCATCGGTTTTCCCGCGGCAAGCGTTTCCAGGACGATGTATGGCATGGCTTCGGCGCGCGACGGAACGACGATGAGATCGGCCAGCGCGAACGCTTTTCTTGCCGGCATCGGCGGCAGGAAGTGCACGACCGTCCAGTCCAAGCCGCTTCACCTGAGCATGATAGCGGGGAAGGTCATCGCCGTCTCCGACCATGACGGCAGTCAGCGGGCGGTCGAGACGCGTTTCAGCCGCGGCCAGCGCATCGATGAAGATGTCCGGGCCTTTGAGGTCGCGCATCATGCCGATGTAGAGCAGGTCAGCCGCGTCGGCCACCGTCATCACCGGTTCGAATTCGGCGGCTCGAAGCCCATTGTAGACCAGCGCGTTGGGGATCGGCGGCTCGCCGACCTTCCTGCGATAGGTGCGCCGCTCATAGTCGGAGACGAACAGCAGGTAGTCGGTGAAGCGGGCCATGAAGCGCTCGAGCGCGAAGAACAGCTTTCCGGTGGTTGTGTGTTCGTCATAGTGGAGTGAGCCACCATGCGGCGAATAAAGGCGGGCTACGCGAGACCTTGATACCCGCAACAGTGAGCCGAACAGACGGGCATAGGCGCCACCCTTGGCGCCGTGCCCGTGAAGCACATCCGGCTGCAATTCCTTGATGATCTTGTAGGTGCGCCAGGCCGACGCGAGGTCGCCCGGGCCGACATGGCGCTGCATTGGCGTGCGATGAATGCCGAGCGCCAGGCTGTCTTTCATCTGCTTGAAAAGGCGTTCTTCGAAATCGCCGCCGGTCGTCGAATCGCAGACGATGCCGACGGAGTGCCCGGCGGAGACCTGCGCGTCGGTCAGGTCGCGCACATGCCGGAAAATTCCTCCGACCGGTGAGCGAAAGCAGTGGACGATCCTGAGTTTGTCCGCCACGTGCTTAGGTCAGAACAGGCGTTCGCGAACGTAGACTGTATCGCCGGGCAGAAGCGGGTCCGAGGTGACCACGCGCCCCGTCATGACCTTGCCATTGATATCGCGGGTGATGTCGACGCTTTCCTGGTTGGCGCGTGGCGAGAAGCCGCCCGCGATGGCGATGGCCTTTTGCACGGTGAGACCCGGGACATAGGAATACTGGCCGGCCGCGCCGACTTCGCCCATGACGAAGATTGGCCGGTAGCGGTCGATCTCGACCGAAACGTCGGGATCGCGCAGATAGCCCTGGCGCAGTTTGTCGGCGATCTCCTTCTCCAGTTGCTGGGCCGTGTGGCCGCGCGCCGGCACCGCGCCCACGAGGGGGAAGGAGAGATAGCCGGACTGGTCGACGCTGTAGGTGTTGGTCAGGCCGTCCTGCTCGAACACGGTGACGCGGACGCGGTCGCCGGCGCCGAGGCGATAAGGTTGGTCGAGCACTTCGTGGAACGCCGCCGGTGTTGGCCGATAGCTGGAGCAGCCGGCAAGCATCGATACGGCAAGCAGTGCGCGAAAGAGGGAAGCAGTGCTCTTCATGACCGGATACGTACCTTCGACTGGCCGCGGCTAGGGTGCGGCAACTTTAAGGATCGAGGCCCGTTATCATCCTGTTAGGGTTAATGGCCGGTAAAGGCGCGAGCCCGATATGTCGAAGATCGATGGCGGATTGACGAAAGGAGGGGCGCTTTCGGCGATTTGTTTACCGCTCGTCAGTAAAGCCTAACAGGTGCTTACCGCGATCTTAACGGCTGAGTTACCATAGTTGTTTACGGTGCGTCCGGACTCAGTACCGGAGCAGGGATGCATGTCCGTTCAATCCGCGGCCGCAGACGTCGACGTCGATCTCAGGCAACTCTTCGCCAGTCTTGCGAGGAATTGGCGGCGCATAGCCATTGTCACGCTGGTGGTGACGGGTGCGGCGTTCGCATTCGCCTCGCTTGCCACGCGGCACTACAAGGCTGAAGCGCAGCTGAAGATTGAGACGGGCGAGTCCGTTTACACTCGGCCAAACGGTGCCAACGACAACGACAAGCCGATTCTTGACGAGGAAGGCATCGCCACCGAGGTCCAGATCGTTTCCTCCACCGACATCCTCAAGCAGGTGGCTTCGAAGCTCAATCTGGCGCGGCTGCCCGAATTCGACGACGCGCTCAACATGTCGGCGCTGAGCAAATTGCTTGTCATTGCAGGCCTCAAGGGCGATCCGGAAGAGATTCCGCCGGAAGAGCGCGTGCTGAAAAAGATGCGCGAGAATCTTAACGTCTACAGCGTTGAAAAGACGCGCATCATTGCCATCGAGTTTTCCTCGCGAGATCCCAACCTTGCCGCCGCCATTCCGACCGAGATCGCCAAGGCCTACATCGCTACCCAGGGCAGTGCGAAAGTTGCATTGAACTCCGCCGCCACCGCCTTTCTGGGACCGGAGATCGCCGATCTGCAGAAGCAGGTAAAGGATGCCGAGGCCAGGGTCGCCACGTATCGCGCCCAGTCGGATCTCTTGATGGGCGGCAACAATTCGGTTCTGGCCACGCAGCAGCTTTCCGAACTGTCGAGCGAACTGTCGAGGGTGCGCGCCAACCGTTCGTCAGCGGAGGCGACCGCCGACAGCGTGCGCAAGGCGCTGCAGGGCGGCGGTTCGCTGGATGCCGTACCTGAGGTCTTGTCGTCGGAACTGATACAGCGCCTTCGCGAGCGCCAGGTCGAGCTCAAGACCAACATAGCCGATCTTTCCACCACTTTGCTTGACAACCATCCGCGCATCCGCGCGCTGAAGTCGCAACTCGCCGACCTCGACGGCCAGATCCGCAATGAAGCGGAAAAATTGATGAAAGGGCTGATGACTCAGGCGCAGACCGCGCAGGCTCGTGAGAACCAGCTCGTCGCGGACGTCAACACGCTCAAGGCCGCATCGGCACGCGCTGGCGAAGAGCAGGTTGAACTGGATGCTTTGCAGCGCGAAGCGAACGCTCGGCGCCAGCAGTTGGAATCATACCAAGCCAACTACCTGGCGGCGGCGTCGCGCAAGGATCGCAACTATCTGCCGGTCGACGCGCGCCTGGTTTCCGAAGCCCAGGTGCCGTCCGAACCTTATTTCCCCAAGGTCGTGCCGATCGTCGGTGCGGCCTTCGCGGCATCGCTGTTGATCATGGCGATCATCACGCTTCTGCGGGAATTGTTTTCGGGGCGCGCCATGCGTCCGGCTGCTGGTGCCCGTTTCGATCGGATCGAGCAGGTCGCCATGCCTGTCATCCGGCACGAACCTGCCTACGTCGAAGCGCCAGCCAACATCGAGCCGGAGGGCGATCATGTGGCGGAAGCCGCGGCGCAGGTTGAAACGGCCGCGGTACCGCTCGATATTGTCGCGGCCGAACCGCCTCCTGCGGATGTTCGACCGAAACGTTCCAGCTTCGGCGAGATCGACGTCGAGAAAGCGGCCGAGAAACTGATCGCGAGCGGTGCCGCGCGCGCCATCTTCGTGTCGCCGGAAGGTGACGAGGCCGCCGCCTCGGCCATCCTGGTGGCGCGCGAGGTATCCGATGCCGGCTTGCGGGTGCTACTGCTCGATCTCACCGCCTCCGGAGCCGCTTCGCGGCCGGTGCTGGACAGCGCGCTGTTCCCGGGAATCACCAATCTTCTGGCGTCCGAAGCGCAGTTCAGCGACGTGATCCACGCCGACCATTATTCGGATTGCCATGTGATTCCGGTTGGCACGGCCGATCCGGTTCGTGCCATGCGCGCCGCCGACCGCCTGCCGATCATCATGCAGTCGCTGACCACCGCCTATGATCTCGTCGTGGTCGAATGCGGACCGGCCGACGCGCAGGACATCAGCCGTCTGGTTGGCGATGCCACGGAGGTCTTCGTGTCCATGCTGGAACCTGACGATGAGGTGGCTCAGGCCACGGTCAGCCTGATCGAAAGCGGCTATCGCAATCTCACCCTGGTGACGCCGGTCGGCCATGAAACACCGGGCACGCCGGTCCCAGGCCGGCGTTCGGCCGCCTGACGGAAAGCCGCCGCTAGAGCAGAATCTGATCATTCCGGCTCATATCCTGTTGCGGCGAAGTAGTTGGCGCACTCGGTTGGTGTGAAGCAAGGCAGTGCGGCGCTGATGGTATCCCACAATTCCGCGACGGTTCGTGCGGCGGCTTTGCGTAGAATCGATTTCAGCTTGGAAAAGGCGTTCTCGATCGGGTTGAAGTCGGGGGAATAGGGCGGGAGGAACATCATCCTTGCGCCGGTTGCTTCGATCGCCACACGGGCGGCTGCGCTTTTGTGCGCCGGCAGGTTGTCGAGGATCACGACATCGTCGGGCCGCAGCGTCGGCACGAGAACCTGCTCGACATAGGCGACAAACCATTCGCCAGTCATCGGGCCGTCCAGGACCATTGGCGCGGTCATGCCAGTGAGGCGCAGGGCGCCGGTGAACGTCGTCGTCTTCCAATGGCCATGCGGGATTGGCGATCGGCACCGCATCCCGCGCTTCGTGCGCCCCCGCAGTCGAGCCATCTTTGTCGAGGCTCCGGTCTCGTCGATGAAGACCAGATGCTCGGGATCAAGATCGGGCTGGGCGTCGAACCAGGCGTTTCGTCGCGCCGCCACGTCTGGCCGCTCCTGCTCGCTGGCGTGCGCCGTTTTTTTTGAAGGTCATGGAGTGACGATCGAGAAACCGCCAGATCGTGCTCGTCGCAAACGACGCGCCATGCTCCTGTCGCAGCAACTCGGCGAGTTCGACCAGCGTGATGTCCACCCGCCTCTCGATCGCCGCCAGGATGATGTCGCGATACGCTTCAACGCGGTGGGACCGCCTGTCGCCGCCCTGCGGCTTTGCGCAGGTGGCTCCGGTCTCGCGCCATTCCCGGACCCAACGCACCGAGCTTGCCGCCGCCACGCCAAATCGCGCCGCTGCCGCCCGTCGCGACAGGCCGCCATCAACCGCTGCGACCACCCGAGCCCGCAAATCTTCCGATAAGGATTTCGCCATGCCATGCCGGCCTCCGAATCCAGCAGATATGCTGAATCAGATTTCCAATCCCAACGAAACCCCTATCGATTCTATCCGCTCGGATTTTGCTCTAGCTGTCGTCCGCGGCGGCGGCGGGCGCAGTCTGCCCCGCCGTCCTCTTGCGCAGCGACTTGGTCAGTTTCCAGATCGTCGGGTTGTGCTTGATGAAGGCTTTCAGGCGCGCGCCTTGTTGCAGGACGAGCGCCAGCACGCGGCCCTTCGGCGTGAGCGGGACCAGAACCTCGAAATGCTGGGTTTCGATATCGCACCAGAGGCGTTTGTAGGGCTCATCGCCGACGGAGAAGTCGTAGACCGCGAAACCTGTCTCGCAGGCTTCCTGGATGTTGTCGAAGAACAGGAAGTCGCCCGGACTGGTGTGACCGAGATCGTCCTCGGCGATCGCGCCGAATTCGCAGATCAGGCGCCTGCCCGAACGGCTGGACCCTGTAATGGCGCGCAGCTTGCCGGCAACCTCGAGCCCATGCAGCACAAAGGATGGCCTGTCCTCCGCAAGCGCATCGATGAACAACGCGCGGAAAAAAGCACGCACCTCATTGTCGCCGAATACATTGGCAATGCCCATCTTGCGGAAGCGGAATTCCTTCATCTCGAAAAAGGCATCGAGCAGCCAGTTCACCTCTTCCGCTGTCCTTGCCTGGATGCGGCGATGGCTGCCAATGGCATCGAACTTGCGCATCTGGGCGCGGTGCTTCTTGCGCTTGCGCTTGCCGCTGGCACGCGCCAGCAGTGCATCGAATCCTCCCGCCAGATCGACGGCCAACGACAGGTTAGGGCTCGGAGAATGAGGAAGGCAGGCAAGCGGGTTGGCAATGCCGTCGAGATCGGGCAGCAATCGCTCCAGTGCGATCAGGTCGATGTCCGATCGCGCCCTTCGGATCGCTGCCAGCATCGTCCGGACGGCGGCGACGTCAGCCTTCGGCAGCCAGCGCGGATCGCCGGCGACAAAATTGCCATTGGCATGGCGGCCACCCATGAAGCGAGCGACGCGGAACGGGCCCTTGCGGCTAATCTCCAGCGCCAGCACGAACACCGGCCTGCCTTCAGCGGTCAGGGTCGCTATGAGCGAGTCGGGCGCAACTTGCGCCATCCAATGGCGGACCCATCCCGAACTCTGCGCGGGAGCGAAGAGGGCGGAACGACAGAACTCCCCGTAATCAGCAAGCGCATCGCCGGAGGCGGCCGATACGGATACTGCGCAATCTCCCGGCAATGGGCGCGGCGAGGCTTCGGTCGCCGCGGGCCGATTGCCCTCAAATGACGCAGCTGCGTCAACCATCCCTCAATCCTTAAGGCGTATTCATCACGATTTGGGGGTTCGCGTAGGCTCGTTCCATGCTTGGCTGAGCCTAGGCGCAAAAGGTGAATGAATGATCGACGGAGGCGAGGCAATCCGGAAACTGGCGCTTAACATCGCCCGCTATACCGGTCTGGCTCCGCTGGCCAAGCCGTTCATCGGCGGCATTGGCGCGATCCTGATGCTGCATCGCGTTACGGCCAGGCCGGAAAAGCCGGATAGTGTCAACCGTCACCTGAACATCGCGCCTGAATTCCTGGATGCGGTTGTCGCCGACATGAAGGCGAATGGCTACATTTTCGGTACGCTGGACGAAGCGATCGAGCGCATCAAGTCCGGCGGCAAGGGCGGCCAGTTCGCCACCATCACCGCCGACGATGCCTATCGCGACAACATGACGGAGGCGTTGCCAGTCCTCGAAAAGCACGGTGCGCCAATCACCATCTATGTCGCGCCGGGTCTGATCAGCGGCACTGCCGACCTGTGGTGGGAGTTGGTCGAGGATGTCGTCCATGCGGCCGATCGGCTGACCCTGAAGACGTCCGCTGGTCCGGAGACGATCGATTGTTCGACCCCGGCCAGAAAGCTCCAGGCTATTGCGCGCCTGCACGCTCATCTCACCACGGAGGTCCGCGAGGAAGACCAGCGTGCCGTGCTGCGCGAACTGGCTGACACGAGTGGTGTTGACGCGGATGAACTGCGTCTCAGGACATTGATGAACTGGGACGAAATCCGCACCATGGCCGCGCATCCGCTGGTCACGATTGGCTCGCATACGGTCAACCATCACAGTTTGAAGCGACTTTCCGAAGCCGATGCACGCCACGAGATCGAGGATGCCAAGCGTATATTGCAGGCCGAGCTGGGTGAGGAGCCACACCACTTTGCCTATCCCTACGGCTATGCCAGCGCGGTCGGTTGCCGCGAAGTGGGTTTTGCTCGCGACGCCGGCTATGTATCGGCTGTGACGACGCGCCACGGTGTGCTGCGCGCCGAGCATGCCGGTTTCCTGCATGCATTGCCGCGCATTTCCGTCAACGGCCGCTATCAGAGCCTGGCCCATATCCGCACGATGCTCTCGGGCGTGACGACCCCTCTGGCCAATGCCGGCAAGATGGTTGTCACCATCTAGACCTAACGCTGGAACTGGCGGCAAGTCAGCGCTTGGGCCGTGGCTCCAGCATCAGCCACTTGATGATGCCCATCGCCGGCAGCACCCAGAGCAGGCCGCTCAGCAGGAAGAAGAGGAAATGCACCAACGGGCTCGACTCCGACAGTCGGGCGACCGCGAAGATCGATGCGAGCAGCGCATAGATGATCACCAGCGCCACCAGCAGGAACGTTCCGATCAGTTTTTTCAGGCGCAAGGGCATGGTTGGCCTCCGAGGTGAGCATGCCGGGACTCGTGTAGGGTCCGGCAAGCTCAGAGTATTTGCCTCGCATAGGCCTTGGCGCGAAGCTGCGCAACCCGGCAGACGCGGCGCGACGGCGTGCCGCGCCGATCGGTCTTGCCAGCAAGGTTGCGATGGTTCACCAATCCGCAACTTCGAACCGCCGGAACTAAAGACCATGGCTGCCATCACCGACGCCGCGCCTTTCATGGCCCGCGACCGCGACCTCCACAACCGGGCGCTGGTTCGCGGCTGGCTCTATGTGGTGCTTCTGGTGCTGTTTGCGCTGGTGTTGGTCGGCGGCGCGACAAGGCTCACCGATTCCGGCCTGTCGATCACGCAATGGAAGCCGATCCACGGCGTGATACCGCCGCTCAACGACGCCGAGTGGCAAGAGGAATTCCAGCTCTACCAGCAGATCCCGCAATATGCCGAGCTCAACAAGGGCATGGGCATCGAGGCATTCAAGTCGATTTTCTGGTGGGAATGGGCGCACCGTATCCTGGCGCGCAGTGTCGGCCTGGTCTTCGCTCTGCCGCTGCTGTTCTTCTGGGCGACGCGCCGCGTCGAACGTGGCCTCGGACCGAAGCTCGTTGGCATTCTTCTGGTCGGTGGCCTGCAGGGCGCGATCGGCTGGTGGATGGTGGCTTCGGGGCTGGTCGATCGGGTGTCCGTCAGCCAGTACCGGCTTGCGACGCATCTGACCCTTGCTGCCTTGATCTTCACCGCCACGATGGTCGCTGCGCGCGGGTTGGCGCCGCACTCGGAACCCGCTGCCGACCGCTCGACGCAGCGCTTGGCCGGAATCATCGTGCTGCTGGCACTGATCCAGATCTATCTTGGCGGGCTGGTCGCCGGGCTCGATGCTGGCCTTAGCTACAACACCTGGCCGTTGATGGACGGCAAGATCATCCCGGGTGACCTGCTGATCCTCGAACCGGCATGGCGCAACTTCTTCGAAAGCCCCAAGACGGTGCAGTTCATCCACCGGCTCGGCGCCTATACGGTGTTTGCAGTGGCGCTGTGGCACATGATTGCAACGCGCCGGCGCCAGCCGGGCACCACGCATGCCCGTCGGGCGACAGTGCTGTTCCTGTTGGTGCTGGTGCAGGCTTCGATTGGTATCGGTACGCTGCTGATGCATGTACCACTGCACATGGCGCTGACGCATCAGGGGTTTGCGCTCATCGTACTGGGCTTTGCCGCGGCGCATTGGCGCGGCACCAAGGGTGCTTACCCGCTACCACATGAAATCGCGCTCAGGAACTGATCCCGAGCCAATCGGTCACATCCAGAAGGTGTTTGAAGACGTCGTCTTCTCGCCGTCGAATTCCGCCTGACGCAACGCGGCGGCGGACGGTGCGGATTGACCCTGATCGGCCTTGGCCGCCTTGTCGGCGGCCTTGAGTGCGTCAAGCTTGGCCTTCAGGGCGGCGACGTCTTGCTGCAGCTTTGCCTGCTGAACCTGGTCCTTGGCGGCCTTGGCCTCGTCCTCCTTGGCCTGGATCAGTTTTTCGAGGGCGGCTTCCTGAGCCGCGTTGTCCGCGGCAATAGATGAAGAAATTTGAGCCGCCTGAGAGGAAGCTGAAATCGCGCTGACCATGACTGAGTTTGCTCCTGGGTGTCACATGCATCAGTGAGCATTTATGGTTAACGAGCGGTTACCCGTTCCTGTTCGCCAGTCAGACGGCAATCAGAAATTCGACCGCACTGCCCGGATCGCCATGGCAATCGACAATTCGCGATTTTCATCGGCGTCGTTACGATCCTCATGGTGCCATGAAGCTGACAGGCAGCCATAGGCGATGGCATGATCCAGTATGGCGCGCGGCGTTTGACCCAGTGTCTTGGCGAAGGTCTCGGCCATGTGGGCGATCCGTTCAGGGGCGCCGCACAGGTCGTCACGCTCGAGCGGGTTGTACAGCATATTCGCAGCGTCGAAGCCGGGATCGCCGAGAACGCCCTTGGGATCGATCGCCAGCCAACCACGTGGCCCGTGAATAATGTTGTCGTGATGCAGGTCGCCATGCAGCGGCTTGATGTCGTGCGGGTCGCCCAGCAGTCGTTCGGCTGTGGCCGCGGCCTCGACATAGAGACTGTCGGCACCTGCATCGCGATCTGCCTTAGCCTTCTTGAACAGGCTGGCAAAGCGTGTCCGCAACTGCTGAAGCTCCTCCGGAAAAGGGTGGTCCGACGGCGCAAACAGCTTCGCCATCACCTCGGCGGCGATTGCCGTGGCGGCATCGTCGCCTTGTTCGGCAAGCTCATGCGAAAGCAGCCTGTCGCCGGCATATTCGAGCAGCATGCTGTGGCCGTCGCGGTCAAGCAGTCGCACCGCGCCTTCGCCGTGCCGCCAAACGAGGTAGTGCTCGCCGCGCAACTCGTCGGCGACGTCGTCGAAGGGTTTCAGCGCCTTCACGATGGCCGACGAGCCGTCTTCGCGAACGACCTTCCAGATGCGGCTGGAAAAGGTTTCGGCAATGAGTTCGGGCGCGCTGACCTTCCAGCGCTTCGGAAAGGCAGGCGCGTCCATCAGAGCCCGAGCATCAAATCCATGTTCTGGACGGCGGCGCCTGAAGCGCCCTTGCCGAGATTGTCATAGACGGCCAGCAGCAGCGCCTGGGCTCGCTTGTCGTTGGCGAATACATAGACCTTCATGCGGTTGCTGCCGTTGTAGATCTCCGGATTGATTTCGGGCATGCGCTCCAAATGGGCATAGGGCGCCACTTCGACCACGCCCCCGTCTATGGCAGCGAAATGATCGGCGATTGCGGCGTGCAGTTCAGCGCCGGTCGGTACATGGTCGAGGCCGCCAAGTTGCAGCGGTACGACCGTGATCATGCCCTGAGCGAAATTGCCAACCGCCGGCTGCATGATCGGATCATGCGACAGTTTTGCATAAGCCCTGAGTTCCGGCACGTGCTTGTGCTGAAGCGTCAGGCCATAGGGCAGGAATTCCGACGCATCCTCGCCCTTGGCCACATAGTCCTCGATCATCGGGCGGCCGCCTCCCGAATAACCGGAGATGCCATTGACGGTGATCGGAAAATCGGCCGGCAGAAGGCCGGCGGCAACCAGCGGCCGCAACGTCGCGATCGGCCCTTGCGGCCAGCAACCCGGATTGGCGACACGTTTCGCCGAGGCGATCTTCTTCGCCTGGTCCTTGTCCATCTCGGCGAAGCCGTATTCCCAGCCCTCGGCCACGCGATGCGCGGTCGAGGCATCAATGACCTTGGTGGTGTCGTTGGTGATCAGAGAGACGCTTTCCTTCGCCGCATCGTCGGGCAGGCACAGGATCGCCACATCGGCGGCATTGAGGAATTCAGCGCGCGCCGCCGTTTCCTTGCGGCGCTCGGTGGGAATGGAAATGATCTCGAGGTCGCCGCGCTCGGCAAGCAGCGCCCTGATCTGGAGGCCGGTGGTGCCGTGTTCGCCGTCGATGAAGATTTTCGGTTTCATTGCCAATCGTTCCGCCTGAATGTCCTGCTATTTCAATACTATATGCCGTGACCGTGATTCACCGCGGCACCGTGGTTGCCGTTGTTCATCTCCTCAAGCCGGGCCTTTCGTTCGGCCAGCAACCCGAGATACTGCATCGCCACCATCGAGCCGGCGATCGCCGTTATATCGGCGTGATCATAGGCCGGCGCAACCTCGACAACGTCGGCGCCGACAATATCGACCTGGTTGAGCTGGCGCAGCGTCGACAGGATCTTGGCCGAGGAGGGGCCGCCGGCGACCGGGGTGCCTGTTCCCGGCGCGAAGGCCGGATCGAGGCAATCGATGTCGAAGGTAAGGTAGGTCTTCTTGCCGCCGGTGCGGTCGACAATGGCATAGGCGATATCCGACGCCCGCATCTCCTCGATCTCGTGGCCGTACAGGATCTTGATCCCAAACGTGTCGGGAGCGTGGGTGCGGATGCCGATCTGGATGGAACGGTCAGGATCGACGATGCCTTCCTTGACGGCGCGGCCGACAAACGAACCATGGTCGATGCGCTTGCCGTCATCCTCCCAGGTGTCCTGGTGGGCATCGAACTGCACCAGGGCCAATGGTCCGTGAATGGCGGCATGGGCCTTCAGCAGAGGCCAGGTGACGAAATGGTCGCCGCCCAGCGTCAGCAGGAAGGCGCCGGATTTCAGAATCTTCGCCGCCTCGCGCTCGATCGTGCCAGGCGTCTTCTGGTGATTGCCGCTGTCAAGCAGGCAGTCACCATAGTCGACCACGGCAAGGTGTTCGAACAGGTCGCGTGAAAACGGATATTGCGGGTCGTTGTCGAGGATAGCCGAAGCACGGCGAATCGCCTGCGGCCCGAAGCGCGCGCCCGGCCGGTTGGTCACGGCGGCGTCGAAGGGGATGCCCCACACCACAGCGTCCGCGCCTTTCACGTCCTTTGTGTATTTGCGCCGCATGAACGACAGCGCGCCGGCATAGGTCGGCTCGGACGAAGCGCCCGTCTTGGAGCGGGCGGTGAAGGCGTTGTCGATGTTTCTGTTGGGCATCGCGGATCCTCAGGTTTCATCGGGGAGCAACAACTACAGAACCGGCATGGAACATGCCAGTCAAAGCTTGGGGAAACGAAATGGCACCGCGGGGGTGCCGTGGCGAGACAGGATTTGTATCATCATGACGCAGGCTGCATTCCTCAATCCCACCCATGCCCCGGCGACGGTCCAGACAGGCACAAAGGCGGCCACGCGCTTCCTGGTGCTCGATTCCTGGCGCGGCATCTGCGCGCTGCTGGTCGCTCTGTTCCATTTCCCGACCAGCTCGATGATTTCGCAAAGCGCCTTCATCGGCTCGTCCTACCTCTTCGTCGATTTCTTCTTCGTGCTGTCCGGTTTCGTCATCGCCTCCAGCTACGGCAACCGGTTGAATGAGCCGGATGATGTCGCCCGCTTCGCACTTGTGCGCCTTGGCCGCATATATCCGCTGCATCTTGTCATGCTGCTCGCTTTCGCCGCCTTCGAGACGCTGAGGCTTTTGCTGCCGCAACTGCGTGGCACGGGCGCCGCCCCCTTTACCGGCGGGTTCGATCTCAACAGCTTCGTTGCCAATCTCTTCCTGCTGCAGGGCGTCGGCTTCGAGAGCCAGCTGACCTGGAACGCGCCGAGCTGGAGCATTTCGGCGGAATTCTTCGCCTATCTTCTCTTCGCCGGCACAGTCTTCATTGCCGGTACCCGTGCCTGGGTGTGGTTCGTCGCGGCCACTGTAACAGCGCCGCTGTTCCTTCTTGCCTTCTCCAGCCATCACATGGATGTGTCCTTCGATTTCGGCTTCATCCGCTGTCTGTACGGTTTCTCGCTTGGCGCGCTGCTTGCATGGTTTCAGCATGATTCCATTGCAGGGGCGCGACAGGCGCTTGCGGGAGGTGGCCCCCGGCTTGCCTGGACCGTTGCGGAAATCGTGATGGTTGCGGTGATCGTTGCCTTCGTCTCGCTGGCTGGCGACAATGATGCCGGGATCGCGGCGCCATTCGTGTTCGCGCTGGCGCTTTATCTGTTCGCGCATGAAGGCGGCTGGATCAGCGCCATGCTGCGCGCGCCGGCCATGCTGACACTCGGCGCGCTGTCCTACTCCATCTACATGGTCCACATCTTCGTGCAGGCGCGCATGATCAGTGTCGGCGGACTGATCGAGCGCAAGCTGGGTATGGGGCTTGTCGGTGACATCTGGCTGCGTGGCGAGGACGCGACTGGTTTTGGGGCCGGCTCGCCATGGATCGGCTTTGTCGCGATCGTCGTGATGCTTGTCGCCACCATCACGGTCTCCTGGTTCACCTGGCGTTTCGTCGAAATGCCGGCAATGGCCTGGTTCCGCCGGCTCTCCAAGCGCATGTGAGGCAGGTCGCAACGGGCCTGTAGCCGGCTTCGTTCACCGGCCTGTCACGGGCATCGCTTAACCGGGTTTCGACCCGGCAAGGAGCGATTCTCGATGCGGAGCCTTTGGCTGAGACTTCTGCTTTCCGCCGCACTGGTGGTGGCCTCTGCCGGTCAGTCATTGGCAGGCGAAACGCGCGCCAGGCAGATTCTCGACCGTTTCGAGCATGCCAATCAGTGGCGGGACCACGTCATGGTGGCCGCGCATCGCGCCGGCGGCATGCAGGCCGGCAAGACGCTCTATGCGGAAAACTCGATTGCGGCCGTGGAAGGCTCGATCGCCATGGGTGCCGAAATCGTCGAGGTCGACATCAGGCGCTCGAAGGACGGTGAGTTCGTCGTCATGCACGACAGCTGGCTCGACCGCACCACGAACTGCAGGGGCGAGGTGATCAAATACACGCTCGCCGAGCTCAAGACATGCAGGCTGGTCATAGAGGGGACCCATGCCGTCACCAACGAGACGGTCTCGACGCTGCGCGAGATGCTGGCCGCGACAAAGGACCGGATACTCATCAACCTCGACAACAAACTCGAAGTCGGGGACCTCTTGGGCATGATCGCGGCGGCCCGCGACCTCGGCATGGCCGAACAGGTCATCGTCAAGGAGAGCCTCTGGAATGCCGAGCGGATCGCCACGGTAAAGGCCACAATGGATGCGATCGGCGGCGGTTTTCAGTTCATGCCGATCATTGCGGATGACGCAGTTCGCGATGCTGCTTTCGCTCAGACGGTCGACCGCGCCTTCTCGATGCGCGCGGCCGAACTCATCAACTGGCGGGCAGGCGCGGAAAAATTGACCGAAACCGGCGGCCCGCTGTTCACGGCGCGCATGCGCGCCGTGGCTTCCAGGGGTGACTGGCACATCTGGGTCGACACCTACGCCATCGTCAACAAGCCAGGCGGCTTCCTCTCCGGCGGCCGTGGCGACGAGCTGGCTGTGCAGGCAAGCCTGCCACGCGAGACTTATGGCTTCTGGGCCGAACATGGCGCGACCATCATCCAGACCGACGAGCCGAAGGTGGCGATAGACTGGCTGGCGGCCAATGGCTACCGCGTGCCTTATGCCCAGCCGCGCATCGAGCCAGCCACGACCGCCAGCATCAACTGAAGACACGCGCCGAAGAGGGGCGACGCCAATCGCCGCGGGCCAGCCTCTCCTGACGGAACGGTGTCAGGACGCAAACGTTACCCATGGGCATGTCAAACACCATGGTTTTCAACCGCCCCGCGAATCTCGCCTACGCCGCCACCATTGCAGCCACCAGTCTCGGCTTCGTGGTGGTGCAACTCGACGTCTCGATCGTCAATGTCGCGCTCAACAGGATCGGCTCTGCGCTGTCGATGGGTATTGATGGTCTGCAATGGGTCGTCGACGCCTACACCCTGGCTTTCGCCTCACTTCTGCTGGCAGGCGGCACGCTTGGTGACAGGATTGGCGCCCGCCGCGTTTTCGTCGCCGGGATGGCGCTGTTCAGCATCGCTTCCTTGGCCTGCGGCCTGGCTGGTAGCGCGTGGGTACTGATCACGGCGCGCGCCGTGCAAGGCGCGGGTGCTGCCTTCTTGATGCCCTGTTCGCTGGCGCTTCTCAATCGTGCCTATGCTTCCGACAAGGCGCGCAGGGCGCGCGCGGTTGGCCTCTGGACCGCGGCGGGCGGCATCGCACTGTCGGCCGGGCCGGTGCTCGGCGGTTTCATGGTTGCATCGCTTGGCTGGGCCAGCATCTTTCTGGTCAATCTGCCTATCGGTGCTCTCGCCATCTGGATGGCCTACCGGTTTCTTCAGGAAACGCCGCTCAAGGCCGAGAGGACGCCAGTCGACTGGGCCGGGCAGGGGCTTGTCGTGCTGACACTGTTCTCGCTGACCGGCGCCTTCATCGAAGCCGGCTCGTCCGGGTGGTCTTCGTTGCCTGTCATTGGCGGACTGGTATTGGCAGTGGTCGCGGGAGGCTCTTTCCTGCTGGTCGAGAGTAGGACAAAAGCGCCGATGGTTCCACTCGGTCTTTTTGCAAGCCGCATACCGGCGGTTACGAGTCTCGTAGGATTGGCGGTTAACTTGACACTCTACGGCACGATCTTCATGCTCAGCCTCTATTTCCAGCAGGAAAGGCATTTTTCGCCTGAGATGACCGGGCTCGCCTTCCTGCCGTTCATGGCGGCGATCACCGTATCGAACATTGTTGCCGGGCGTATCGCTGCGAACTATGGGTCACGATTGCCGATGGCGATTGGCCTGCTGATTGGCGCGGTCGGCTTCGGCCTTATGGCACTGATCAGGGCCGACACATCCTATCTGTCGCTGCTGTGGCGCATGCTGTTCCTGCCGGTCGGCATAGGCCTTGCCGTGCCCGCCATGACCACGGCGCTGCTGTCTGCCGTGCCGGCGGAGATGTCGGGCACGGCGTCGGGCGTGCTCAACACCGTGCGTCAGTCAGGTGGCGCGATCGGCGTGGCGTTGTTTGGCTCCGCCCTGGCGATCGGCACGATCACGGGCATGCAACTGGCCTTCCTGGCCTCAGCGCTTGCCGTGGCTGGCTCGGCACTCTGCGCTTTCCTGTTCATCCGTGATGCCGATCATTCCGCCGGATAAGGACGCTCAACGCAAAAAGGCCGCCCGGAGGCGGCCTTTTCGAATGTCTGGGCCAGCGTAGTGCTTAGCGCTTCGAGAACTGGAACGAACGACGGGCCTTGGCCTTGCCGTACTTCTTGCGCTCGACGACGCGACTGTCGCGGGTCAGGAAGCCGCCCTTCTTGAGCACGGCGCGCAGTGCCGGCTCGTAGTAGGTCAGCGCCTTGGAGATGCCGTGACGGACAGCGCCGGCCTGGCCGGAGAGGCCGCCGCCTACAACGGTCGCGACGATGTCGTACTGGCCGGCGCGGTTGGAGGCGATGATCGGCTGGTTGAGGATCATCTGCAGGACCGGGCGCGCGAAATATTCCGCGAAAACCTTGTCGTTGACGACGATCTTGCCGGAACCCGGCTTCACCCAGACGCGGGCAATGGCGTTCTTGCGCTTGCCGGTGGCATAGGCGCGGCCCGACTTGTCGAGCTTCTGGACGTGGACGGGTGCCGCCGGCTGGGTGTTGGTGTTGCCGGTGGCGGCGCCCAGTTCTGCGAGCGAGGAAAGCTCAGCCATCTTATGCGACCTTCTTGTTCTTGGAATTCAGCGCGGCCACGTCGAGAACTTCGGGCTGCTGGGCGACATGCGGATGCTCGGCACTTGCATAGACGCGCAGGTTCTTCATCTGGCGACGGCCAAGCGGACCACGCGGAACCATGCGTTCCACGGCCTTTTCGACGACGCGCTCCGGGAAACGTCCCTCAAGCAACTGGCGCGCGGTGCGCTCCTTGATGCCGCCGGGGTGACCGGTGTGCCAGTAATAGACCTTGTCGGTGAACTTCTTGCCGGTGAACACCACCTTGTCGGCATTGATGACGATGACATTGTCGCCGTCGTCGACGTGAGGGGTGAAAGTTGGCTTGTGCTTGCCGCGAAGATGATTGGCGATGACAGTGGCGAGACGACCGACGACGAGACCCTCGGCGTCAATCAGGATCCACTTCTTCACCACATCCGCAGGCTTCTGCGAAAAGGTTGTCATGTGTTTTCTGCTTTCGGTTCGGACCTTCACGAGTGAAGGCGTTTCTTGTTGCTTGGATTGGCGAAGAGCGTGCCCACCGCCAATAATAAAACGGCGGCCTTTGCGGGCCGCTGCTTCGTGAGGGCTTATAGGCGAGGGGGAACGGCGCGTCAAGGCAGCCGAAAAGCTCTTTGGCGAAGAAAGAATAGCAAAAACAAAGCGCTAGATAGAAGGTATTATTTTACCGCATCGCCATTGCGCTTCGGCGGGACCGAATAGGTGCCGGTGGCGTGGGCTATTGTCTGTTGATCCGGTCCGACGATGTCGATATCGAACACCATCAGGCTCTTGCCTAGCTTCAGGATGCGGCAATGGCCATCGATAGGGCCGGCTTCGGCCTTGCGCACGAAATTGATGTCAAGGTTGACGGTGACCGAAAGCGCGTCCGGTCCGGCATGACTGAGCACGCAGACGTAACCGCCAATGTCGGCAAGCGTGAACAGCGATGGGCCGGACACTGTTCCGCCCGGACGCAGGTGCCGCGCGCCGGCATTGAGCCGTACAATGCAGCCGCCCGGAAACACATCGATCGCCTGGTAATATTTGAACTGCTCGTTGAGCTGTGGATAGACGGTGTCCATCAGCACGTTGATCTCGGCGGCGGTCAGTACGGGCTTGAGGTTGCTCTGGGCAGGCATGACGGTCTCCCTTCTGCTGCGCCTGTTTGAACGCGGCGGACATTTCTGGCAACACCGTTTCAGCCGTCAAGGGCAACATCCTATGCCACCCGCACGAATGCAGGGCAGCCCTGTCGCTTGTGCCAGCAATCGGTTTGAGGGTGTTGGATGAAGCGTGATGGCATACTAGATTGTAGCCATCCAACCATGATCCAGAATCGCGGAGAAACGACCGTGGCGGAAATCGTTGCCATCAAGCCTGTTGTTGCCGAAGGTCCAATCGTTGCTCGTCTGGACAAGGGCGTGTTGCGGCTGACGCTGGCCAATCCGCCCGCCAACGCCTTGTCATTGGCGATGATGGAGGCGCTGACAGCGGAACTTGACCGGGCACGCGACGACAAATCCATCCGCGTCGTCATCTTGGCGTCGTCCGAAAAGGTATTCTGCGCCGGGCATGACCTCAAGGAAATGACTGCGCATCGCGCCGATGCCGACCGAGGCAGGGCGTTCTTCGAAAGGACATTCGCCGCGTGTGCTGTGCTGATGCAGGCGATCGTGCGTCTGCCGAAACCGGTGATCGCAGAAGTCGACGGGTTGGCGACCGCGGCTGGCCTGCAGCTGGTGGCCAGTTGCGATCTCGCGATCGCTTCGCATGAGGCGACGTTCTGCACGCCAGGCGTCAATATCGGCCTTTTCTGTTCGACGCCGATGGTGGCGCTGTCGCGCAACGTGTCGCGCAAGCATGCGATGGAGATGCTTTTGACCGGCGAGACCATCGATGCGGCAACGGCCAAGGAGTTCGGCCTGGTCAACCGCGTCGTGCCTCGCGAATATCTGAATCAGATTGTCACCAAATACGCGCAAACCATTGCGTCCAAGTCATCTTTGGTGGTGAAGACCGGCAAGGAGGCGTTTTACCAGCAGGCCGAAATGGGGCTGGCGGACGCCTATGCCCATACCGGCCGCGTCATGGTCGAAAACATGCTGGCGCGTGATGCGCAAGAGGGCATCGGCGCCTTCATCAGCAAGCGCAAGCCGGAATGGCCCGAGGAATAGGATGGAGCCTCGCGTCTCCATCATTACGATCGCTACGGACGATCTCGACCGCGCCGTGTGCTTCTATAAAGCCATGGGCCTGAAGCGGCATGCCGGGATCACCGACGGTGTCGCCTTCTTCCAGATGGGCGGCGCCATTCTCGGCCTCTTCCCCCGCGAAAGCGCCGAAGAAGATTCCGGCATCAGCTTCGCCAAGGCTCCGTCCGCTGTCTATCTCGCCTACAACACACGCTCGGACGCTGAAGTCGATGAGGTTCTGGCGCAGGCCGAGAAAGCCGGTGGTCGTATCGTCAGGCCGGCGGGGCGCGCCTTCTGGGGTGGCTGGTACGGTTATTTTGCCGATGCGGACGGGCATGTCTGGGAAGTGGCGCACAATCCTGCCTTTCCGATCGCGGAAGACGGCACGATTTCGCTGCCGGATTGACGCCGCCCCATGGCCTATCGCAAGCAACTGACGCGGCTCCAGGCGCCTTATCTCAAGCGAATCCTTTTGGAGCCGGCGCGCGTTGCGGATTGGGAGAAATACCCCTGGAACCTGCCACTGTTTCGCGGCCAGGCGTTCGAACTCGAATTCACGACGCCGATCACCATCATCGTCGGTGAGAATGGCACCGGCAAATCCACCTTGCTTGAGGCGATCGGCGCGCTGGCTGGCTATGACGAGGCCGGCGGCGGCAAGGGCTACCGGCCGGTCGACCACTCCAGCGCTATCGACAAGAGCGGCGCGGCGCTGGCCGATACGCTTCGTGCGCACTGGCTGCCGAAGGTCACCGCCGGCTGGTTCTTCCGCGCCGAATCTTTTTACTCGGTCGCCCGCTATCTCGATCAGGCCGCCCTGGATTCTGGTGGGGCGCCACCGGATTTCCTGTCCTGGTCGCATGGCGAGGGCTTCATCCGCTTCTTCGAGGAACGCTGCAGCAGGCAAGGCATCTACATCCTCGACGAACCCGAGAGCGCACTGTCACCGTCACGCCAGATCGAATTGCTGAAGATGCTGGGGCGCATGGACCGGTCGGGTACCGCGCAGGTGATCATGGCCACGCACTCGCCGCTGCTGATGGCTTGTCCTGGCGCGCGGCTGTTCCGCATCAGCCGGTTCGGGCTCGATCTCACGGATTTTCAGGATACGGACCATTTTCGCATGTTCAGAGACTTCTGCATCGACCCGCTGTCCTTTATGGCGGAAGCGCTCCAGGAGGACGGCGAATGACGGCGGGCGCGGATGATCTCGATTGGCAGGTTGAACAGACGTGCCTGGAAGGATGCCCGGCGGCCAAGGAGGTCGCGGTTGACGGCTGGCTTCTGCGCCAGTCTGGCGGAAAGACGCGCCGCACCAACTCGGCCAATCCTTTGCGGGGCCGGACGGCAGCGCCTGAAACCGTGCTTGCCATGGCCGAGGCATTCTATGGCGACCACAAGCAGACGACCTTGTTTCGGATCCCCGACATCGCCGCCGAAATGGACGCCATACTCGACAGCCGTGGCTACAGCCTCGAAGGCGGGACCATCCATCTCTATGCTGGCATGGACGAATTGAAGGATGCGCCAGACCATGAGGTCGTGGTGTCGCCGACGCCGGGCGAGGATTGGTTCGAAGCGCGGTTTCGCATGGGATCGTATGATGCCGCTGATGGCCGCATCTTTCGCGACATGACGGGGCGGATCGTCGGCGACAAGGCGTTTGTGTCGACCGAAAACGACGGTGAAGTCGTCGCCGTGGCCTATGGCGTGATCCGGGATGGGCTGCTTGTCGTGGAATCCGTTGAAACCGACGGCCGCTTCAGGCAGCAAGGACTGGGCCGCAGGACCGTCGGCGGCCTGATCGGCTGGGCTCGGCGCAAGGGCGCGGAGGCGGCATGCCTGCAGGTGGTCGCGGACAACGCGGCGGGCAGGGCGCTCTATGCCTCGCTCGGGTTCAACCGGGAACTTTACCGATACCACTACCGCAGGAAGGCCATTTCGGCATGAACCACGACGCCTACGACAACGCCTATATCGGCGGTATCCTGAATTCGGTGAAGACCGTCGCCATGGTTGGCGCGTCCGCCAACGACGTTCGGCCCAGCTATTTCGTGCTGAAATATCTGCTGGCCAAGGGATTTTCCGTGTTCCCGATCAATCCTGGTCACGCTGGCAAGGAAATCCTCGGCCGCATGACCTATGCGAGTCTGGCTGATGTTCCCGAGCCGATCGACATGGTCGACATTTTTCGAAATGCCGCGGCCGTGCCGGGCATCGTCGACGAGGTCATGAAACTCGATCCGCTGCCCAAGGTGATCTGGATGCAGCTTGGCGTTCGCCACGACGAAGCAGCGGCACGTGCCGAAGCCGCTGGCATCAAGGTGGTGATGAACCGCTGCCCCAAGATTGAATATGGCAAGCTGTCGGGCGAGATCGGCTGGACAGGCGTCAATTCCGGAGTGCTGTCATCGAAGAAGCCGTTGATACGGTCTGGTTTTCAGAGTTTTGGTGTGCGACAGAAATGATGCATGTCGCCCAAAAGCGCGCAGCGGTTTTGGAACAACGACATGCACAAAAAAGATGTCTTAGGCGCGTCGCATAAATCGCATTAACCGCGACGTGGCCTTGGACGAAAAATTATTCCGGGAAGAAACAGGTTTTCTCGCGCGTTCATCGCAGATCGTTCGCCGAAAGGTATTTTCTTCTTTGCATTCGCGCCTGGCCTTCGCCAAGAATGCCCCGCGATTTGAGAGTTTCAAAAAGGGAGGTTTTCCATGACCCGTACGCCTGGTTTCAACACGCTCGCCGTCCATGCCGGCGCCAAGCCGGATCCGGCAACGGGCGCGCGCGCCACGCCGATCTACCAGACCACCTCCTTCGTCTTCGATGATGCCGACCATGCCGCCTCGCTGTTCGGGCTGAAGGCCTTCGGCAACATCTACACCCGCATCATGAACCCGACCCAGGCCGTGCTGGAAGAGCGTGTCGCCGCACTTGAAGGCGGAACTGCAGCACTTGCGGTCGCTTCCGGCCATGCCGCGCAGGTGATTGTGTTCCACAATCTGATGCGGCCCGGCGAGAATTTCATTGCCGCCAACAAGCTCTATGGCGGCTCGATCAACCAGTTTGGCCATGCTTTCAAGAACTATGGCTGGGAGGTGCGCTGGGCCGACACCAATGACCTGTCGACCTTTGAAAACCAGATCGACGACAAGACCAAGGCCATCTTCATAGAGAGCCTTGCCAATCCCGGCGGCACCTTCGTCGACATCGAGAAGATCGGTGAGATCGCGCGCAAGCATGGGCTGCCGCTGATCGTCGACAATACGCTGGCCTCGCCTTACCTGATCCGGCCGATAGAACATGGCGCCGATATTGTCGTCCATTCGTTGACCAAGTTCATCGGCGGCCACGGCAATTCGATCGGCGGCGTCATCGTCGATGGTGGCACCTTCGACTGGTCGAAGTCGGGAAAATACCCGATGCTGTCCGAGCCGCGCCCCGAATATGGCGGCCTTGTCCTGCATGAAACCTTCGGCAATTTCGCTTTCGCCATCGCCGCGCGCGTACTCGGCCTGCGCGACCTCGGCCCGGCCATTTCGCCCTTCAACGCGTTTCTCATCCTGACCGGCCTGGAAACCTTGCCGCTGCGCATGCAGCGCCATTGCGACAATGCGGTCACCGTGGCCGCCTGGCTGTCCAACCATCCCAAGGTTGCCTGGGTGAATTACCCCGGCCTGCCCAGCGACAAGAACAACGCGCTGCAGAAGAAATACTCGCCGCTCGGCGCCGGCGCTGTCTTCACCTTCGGCCTGAAGGGCGGCTACGCGGCAGGCGTGAAGTTCGTCGAAGCGCTGGAACTGTTCTCGCACCTTGCCAATGTCGGTGACACCAAGTCGCTGGTCATCCACCCGGCATCGACAACGCACCGCCAGCTTTCCGACGAGCAGAAGGTCAAGGCTGGAGCAGGGCCGGACACGGTGCGGCTGTCGATCGGTATCGAGGACGTCAACGACATCGTCGCCGACCTCGAACAGGCGCTGGCCAAGGTCTGATCATGAGCGTATCGAATTTCCTGCCCCTCGACGCCAACAGCGTCGAGGCCGAGGCTGGCGCGCCTGCGCCGGATCGCCTGATTTCAGGCGATCCGAAATTCCGCACCTGGAATGTCGAGGAACGCGACGGCGGGCTCTACGCCGGCATCTGGGAATCGACGCCGGGCAAATGGCGGATCGAATATGACGAGTGGGAGTTCTGCCACATCCTGTCCGGCGTTTCGGTAATCACGGAAGCGGACGGCGAAGCGCGCACCGTGCGTGCGGGAGATAGCTTCGTCCTGAGGCCGGGCTTCAAGGGAAGCTGGGAAGTGCTTGAAACGACTCGCAAGGAATATGTGATCAAGCTTTGACGACGCGACATCAGCCCGCGTCGTATTGCTCCGAGGCTGCGGCAAGGGCGTCGATGTCCTCAGCGCAAACCAGGTGCTTGAGCGCGTCGAATTTGCTCTTCGGCCAGTCGTAAATCTTGAGCGCGAGCAGCGTCTTCGTTGTTTCCTCGGCAAATCGCGACTTGATCGGTTTTGCCGGGTTTCCCGCGACGATCGTGTAGGGCGTGACGTCCTTGGTCACGATCGCTCCCGACGCGATGACGGCG
Source organism: Mesorhizobium sp. PAMC28654 (assembly GCF_020616515.1). Lineage (GTDB taxonomy): Bacteria > Pseudomonadota > Alphaproteobacteria > Rhizobiales > Rhizobiaceae > Mesorhizobium. The sequence goes on along the minus strand of NZ_CP085135.1, from coordinate 1,510,379 downwards.
CCTTCGCCGATTGTGACGCCGGGCATGACCATGGCGCGCATGCCGATCCAGACGCCGTCACCGATGGTGGTGTCGCCCTTGCCGACATAGGCGTCGACGATGAATTCGGCGAACGGATAGAGGCTGAACCAGTCCATCCGGTGGGTGTGGTTGCCCCCGAGCAGGATCACTGCTTCCGCGCCGATGCATACATAGTCGCCGATATGGAGTTGATCGATCGGCCAGGCCGGTTGCCAAGCCTTCAGGCTGTATTCGTCGCCATGGAGATAGCGCACCACGCTCTCCTCGAACGACCCCGACCATGCGTCGCTATAATAGCTGTGCGTACCCCGAACATGGATGTTCGGATTTCTCACGGTCTCGTGCAGATACTCCACCTTGGACCAGTGCTTGGCGGTTGCATTTTCGGCAATGGTCATAGCGAGGCTCCGTCGCTGAAATCTGTTTGCCACCACGCCATCCCGAGCCCGCAGGCTCAGAGTTGGACGGAGAGCGCTTCCAGCCCATGGAAATGGTAGGTGTCGCGAAAGCGAGGCTGTTCGGCAAGATGCAGCCCGGGATGCCGTTCGAACAGGGTGTTGAGCGACACCTGCAGTTCAAGTCGGGCAAGCGGCGCGCCGATGCAAAAATGGATGCCGGCGCCGAATGAAACGTTCTTCTGGTCTTCGCGGCCGGGGCCGAAAGCGGATGGATTGGCGAAGGCTTTCGGATCATGGTTGGCCATGCCGAGCAGCAGGCCGATCGTCTGGCCCGGCTGCAGGACGATGCCCGGGGCGAGTTCGATCTCCTGATAGGCGTAGCGCGTGAACATGTGCAGCGGCGCGTCAAAGCGCAGGCATTCCTCGACCGTCGCCGCGGTCGCTTCGGGCGAGGTGAAGAAGCGACGCGGGTCGCCGCCTTGCGCCAGGATCGAGCGAACGGCATTGCCGGTCTGGTGGACCGTCGCCTCGTGGCCGGCATTGAGCAGCAGGATGGCGGAGGACACCAACTCGTCCTCCGACAGTTTCTGGCCATCCTCCCGCGCCGAGATCAGCAAGGACAGCAGGTCATCACCTGGCTTTTTGCGCCGCTCGGTGACGTAGCCGCGCAGGAAATCCGAAAATTCGCGCGCCGCACGGTTGGCCGTATCCTCGGTCTCGCGCGTGCGGCCATGCATGTACATGGCGACCATCTGGTGCGACCAGTCGAGCAGTCGCGGTCCCATTTCGACGGGAACGCCGAGCATTTCGGCAATGATGGTGATCGGCAGCGGCGCGGCGAAGGCGGGCAGGAGATCGACGGGGCCAGCCGGATCGAAACGGTCGATCAATTCGTTGGCGAGCGCCTCGACTCGCGGCCTCAGCCGCTCGACCTGGCGTGAGACAAAGGCGCGGTTGACCAGTGTCCTCAGCCGCGTATGTACGGGCGGTTCCAGTTCAAGCATCGAATTGGCCTCGATGCCGTCGAACGCCTTGAGGTGCGTGCGATCCTGCCCGATGCCACGGCTGTCGGGAATGCCGGCTGGGTTCTGCCGGCCGAAGCGGCGATCACGCAACAGCCGGTTGACATCGTCAAAGCCGCCAAAGCACCAGAAGCCGAACTCTTCCCAGAAGAACGCATTCGCCGCGCCGTGCAAAAAGGCATAGGCCTCGTAAGGGTCCTGGAAAAAGGCCGGTTCATGCGGGTCCAGCAGCAGGTGGCGGGTGGCTGGATCGAAGGTCAGGTAGGAGGGTGGCGGCATCAAATCGGTCATGCTGGATCATTAGCGCGGCTTGCCTGGTTGGTGCCAGACCTTATGTTGGCCTGGTCATAGTGCTCCAAAGTCCAATGAGTTGAGCCAGCCGTGCGGCTGCGGAAAGACGGTTTTGATGAATGTGATCGTGGTCGGCGCGGGCATTGCCGGCCTCTCGACGGCGTGGTCCCTGGTCAAGTCAGGCCATAATGTTTCCATTGTCGAGCAAGGGCCGATTCCCAATCCGCTCGCCGCGTCCGGCGACCATCACCGCGTCATCCGCCGCGCCTATCGGGCCGGAACCGGCTATGGCCGGTTAATCACCGAGGCCTATCAAGCCTGGGACGAGATGTGGGTCGACCTCGGCGAGAACCATCTCGATGCGAGAGGCTTCCTTTGCATCTCGCGCGAACCGGGCGACGAGGCCGAAGAATATCGGGAGGGCCTGGAGGACGGGAGTTTTCCGTTCGAGCTGTTCGAACCCGACGCCGCCGTCAAGCGCTGGCCTTTCCTCGAGCCGGGCTCGTTTCGCTACGCTTATTTTTCTCCGGAAGGTGGCGCGCTCCATTGCCGAAAGATTGCGGCGGGACTGGCAAAATGGCTGCACGCCAATGGCGCCAACGTCTACGAACACAGCAAGGTGACGGAAATCGATGCCGAGGCAGGCCATATCTTACTGGAGAGTGGCGAAACCATGCAGGCCGATCGCATCGTCGTCGCGGCCGGCGCCTGGGTCCTGAAACTGTTCCCGGAACTTGACGGCGAGTTGAAGACCTATCGAACCGCTCTTGCCTATGTCGAGCCGCCGGCGGATCTGAAGGCGGTATGGGATACGGCGCCGGTTATCCTCGATGTCGGCGGCAAGACCGATGGCTACGTGATCCCGCCAACAGGCGGCACCGGCATGAAGTTCGGCTCGGGCCTGCACAAGGTGCCAACCAGCGACGCCGATTGGAATCGCGAGCCGGTCGAGGGCGAGGGCGAGGCGATCCGCAACCTGTTCTCACCGCCGATCGCCCGCATCGAGGAGTATCGCGTCACCGAAGTGGTCACCTGTGCCTACACGTTCACCGCCGACGAGAAATTCATGGCGCACGAGAAGGGCAAATGCCTGATCGTCTCGGCCTGTTCCGGCCATGGCTACAAGTTTGGCGCGGCGGTCGGCAGACGCGTCGCGGCGGCCGTCGGTGACGGCGATATCGCCGGCCTGAAGCGTTGGTTGCGGGCTGAGGTTGCTTGAACTGAGTATCGTAAAGCTGCACGCTAGCCCGTTGGGTAAAAGAAAAGCCCTACCGCCGCGATCGTCAAAAAAGTGAAGAAGGCGGCATAGGCATAATATTCATTTGTTCCAGAAGGGCTTTTCCACCTTAGCGCGGTCGCGTCGTACAGATTGTGTCGCGAGAATATATAAGCTGCCGCAACACCACAAACGATGACGCTCCACGAGAGGCTATCCATTGCAATGCCTGGGAATATGCACGCGCCGCCAACTGGTTGATCCTTCCCTGACCACGACGCGCCGCGCCACCGTTTGGTACGATGGCGGGATGTTGACGATGCGCCTTTGCTCGGGCCGCACCAGCACCTCCTCGGCGATGCTGTCGTACTCGGCCGGTATGACGACGCGGCGCGCGCGCTCAGGCTCTATCACCACGGTCTCGGCGACCCGCTGGTAGCGCGCCTTGCGCCAGACCTTGCAGAGTACCTTGCGGCCGTGGATGACGCGCCATTCCCAGGCATAGCCGCCATTATCGACCTTCACCGTATGGTAGACCGTCTGGGTGATGGCCGGCACGATTTCGTATCTGGCCTGTGCTGGCACGGTCTGAACGACGCGCTCCCGCGTCCCGTAGATCGGCGGATCGTAGTCCACCAACTGGCCGGTGGGACTGACCAGCACATTTTCATAGACTGTATCGTAGATGGCGGGCCGGTTGACCGGTTCGTAGCATTCGATGGCTCGGCCCCCGGCGGCTGTCTCGGAAATCGTGCCGAAAACAGTCAGTCCGGCAATGGCGAAGGATGCGGTTTTCCTGAACATGGCACTCCCCCTGTTGAACCTTGGCAAGCGAGTTCAACGTTGAATTGTAGGGGAAGCTGTGTCGGGGGGAAGAGGATTCGCCGTATTTCGTTAAGCGACGCGGTTAAGAAATCGCTACGCGGCGATGATCCCGCGCTTTCTCCGCGTCAAGCTCGACGAAACGGCGGAGACGGTGCTAAGGGCATCATACAGTTCCTTGGCGGCAACCTTAATGCGACTTAACCGGATGGCTAGGCCTCCCGGCCTTGCGCAAGGGTGAGCCGGCATCCTATTTACTGCACAACGATCCAGAACCGATTCTGCCCGACCTGCAAACATCTCCCGGCGCCGGAATCCCATTTCCAAAAAGGGATAGTCCATGAAGAACCCTGTCGAAACCTACATGAACCTCGTTCCGATGGTGGTCGAGCAGACCAATCGCGGGGAGCGAGCCTACGACATTTTCTCGCGGCTCCTCAAGGAGCGCATCATTTTCATCACCGGTCCGGTCGAGGACGGCATGGCGACGCTGGTCTGCGCGCAGCTACTGTTCCTCGAAGCCGAGAATCCGAAGAAGGAAATCAACCTTTACATCAATTCGCCCGGCGGTGTGGTCACCTCCGGCATGGCGATCTACGACACCATGCAGTTCATCAAGCCGGCCGTGTCGACGCTCTGCATCGGGCAGGCGGCATCAATGGGCTCGCTGCTTCTCACCGCCGGCGAGAAGGGCATGCGCTTCGCCACGCCGAACGCTCGCATCATGGTTCACCAGCCTTCCGGCGGTTTCCAGGGCCAGGCTTCCGATATCGAACGGCATGCCATGGATATCGTCAAGCTGAAGCGCCGTCTCAACGAGGTCTATGTCAAGCACACCGGCAAGACCTACGAGGAGATCGAGAGGACGCTTGATCGCGACCATTTCATGACCGCCGACGAGGCCAAGGATTTCGGCCTCATCGACAAGGTCATTTCGTCGCGCGAGCCGGCCGAAGGTGTTGCTGCATAAGCGCGCACTGGCAGTTGAATGGCGGATGGATTGGCGGCATCACGCGCTTTTGGCGCGTCTTGCGGCATTTCGGCCACAATTGGCTGTTCCCTCGGCGGACAGGATTGCCTACGTTAAGGCTCTATTGAGTTTCGGCGGCTTAGCTTTATGCGGGGTTGTCGCGAATCATTGCCACGTTTTCTGATTTGTGTTTCGTACGGAATGCGTTGTGTGAGCTGGGTCACTGGCGGCGGCGGATTCCCGCGATAGATAGAGTATGCGCCCTTTCAGCCAGACCATCGGCGGGCGGCCATGAAAGGACATGAAAATGAGCAAGGTCGGCAGCAACAGCGGTGATTCCAAGAACACGCTCTATTGCTCGTTTTGCGGCAAAAGCCAGCACGAGGTGCGCAAGCTGATCGCCGGTCCAACGGTCTTCATCTGCGACGAATGCGTCGAACTGTGCATGGACATCATCCGCGAGGAGAACAAGACCTCGATGGTGAAGTCGCGCGAAGGCGTGCCGACACCACAGGAGATCCTGAAGGTTCTCGACGACTATGTCATCGGTCAGCCCTATGCCAAGCGCGTGCTGTCGGTGGCGGTTCACAACCACTACAAGCGCCTCGCGCATGCCGGCAAGAACAACGACGTCGAGCTGGCCAAGTCCAACATCCTGCTGATCGGCCCCACCGGTTGCGGCAAGACGCTGCTCGCGCAGACGCTGGCCCGCATCATCGACGTGCCGTTCACCATGGCTGACGCGACGACGCTGACCGAAGCAGGCTATGTCGGCGAGGATGTCGAGAACATCATCCTGAAGCTGCTGCAGTCGGCCGACTACAATGTCGAGCGGGCCCAGCGCGGCATCGTCTACATCGATGAGATCGACAAGATTTCGCGCAAGTCGGACAATCCCTCGATCACCCGCGACGTGTCGGGCGAGGGCGTGCAGCAGGCGCTCTTGAAGATCATGGAAGGCACCGTCGCCTCCGTGCCGCCCCAAGGCGGCAGGAAGCATCCACAGCAGGAGTTCCTGCAGGTGGATACCGCCAACATCCTGTTCATCTGCGGCGGCGCCTTCGCCGGGCTGGACAAGATCATCTCGGATCGCGGCAGGAAGACCTCGATCGGTTTTGGCGCCATCGTCGCCTCGCCCGAGGATCGCCGCACCGGCGATGTGTTCCGGCTGGTGGAGCCCGAGGATTTGCTGAAATTCGGCCTTATCCCCGAATTTGTCGGCCGTCTTCCGGTCCTTGCGACCCTGGAGGATCTCGACGAGCCGGCGCTGATCCAGATCCTGACCGAGCCGAAGAACGCCCTGGTCAAGCAGTATCAGCGGCTGTTCGAGATGGAGAATGTCGACCTGACGTTCCATGAGAACGCATTGTCGGCGATCGCCAAGCGCGCCATCGAGCGCAAGACCGGCGCGCGCGGCCTGCGCTCGATCATGGAAGCGATCCTGCTCGACACCATGTTCGAACTTCCGGCGCTGGAAGGCGTGCGCGAAGTGGTGATTTCGGAGGATGTGGTGACCGGCAGCGCCCGGCCGCTCTACATCTATTCCGAACAGAAGGAAAAGAAGGGCAACGTCAGCGCCTGACGTGGTCCCCAAAGCGGATTTTGAAACGGCGCCGCGAGGCGCCGTTTTGCTTTAGCTGACGTTAGCCTGGCAATGAGTTGGATGAACGGATCGTGTTAGCCCTTGATCTTTGCCCCTCGTGCATCCAACTAACAAAAGAAGGCCGAGGTGCCCGAATTCTGTGCTGTAAAACTCCGGTAACAATCGGTGATAGGCGGAACGATCCTCGGTCGTTAATATGAGATTCGCGGTTGGCTGATTGGCGGCCGCGATATGAAAGGTTGGACAATGGCCAAAGTATCCAAGGCTCCCAGCGACGGCGTCTTCGCAGTCCTCCCACTGCGTGACATCGTGGTGTTTCCGCACATGATCGTTCCGCTCTTTGTCGGGCGTGAAAAGTCGATCAAGGCGCTGGAAGAGGTGATGGGGCAGGAAAAGCAGATCCTGCTTTCCACCCAGATGAATGCCGCCGATGACGAACCCGAGCCCGGTGCCATCTTCGACATCGGCACGCTCGCCAATGTGCTGCAGCTGCTGAAATTGCCGGACGGCACCGTGAAGGTGCTTGTTGAAGGCGCTTCGCGCGCGAAAATCGTTTCGTTCACCGACCGTCTCGACTTCCACGAGGCCCACGCCACGGCGCTGGTCGAGCCGGAGGAGGAAGAGGTCGAGGTCGAGGCGCTGGCGCGTTCGGTCGTCACCGACTTCGAAAATTACGTCAAGCTGAACAAGAAGATCTCGCCCGAGGTGGTCGGTGCGGCCAGCCAGATCGACGACTATTCCAAGCTCGCCGATACGGTCGCTTCGCATCTTGCCATCAAGATCCCCGAGAAGCAGGAAATGCTTGCCACGCTCTCCGTCAAGGAGCGGCTTGAGAAGGCAATGGGCTTCATGGAAGCTGAGATCTCCGTCCTGCAGGTGGAGAAGCGCATCCGCTCGCGCGTCAAGCGCCAGATGGAGAAGACGCAGCGCGAGTACTACCTCAACGAGCAGATGAAGGCGATCCAGAAGGAGCTCGGCGAGGGCGAGGACGGCCGCGACGAGGCTGCCGAGATCGAGGCGCGCATCAAGAAGACCAAGCTCTCCAAGGAGGCCCGCGAAAAGGCGGAGGCCGAATTGAAGAAGCTGCGGACGATGTCGCCGATGTCGGCTGAATCGACCGTGGTGCGCAACTATCTCGACTGGATTCTGTCGATACCGTGGGGCAAGAACTCCAAGGTCAAGCAGGATCTGGCTTTCGCGCAGAATGTGCTCGACACCGACCACTTCGGTCTCGACAAGGTCAAGGAGCGCATCGTCGAGTATCTCGCCGTGCAAAGCCGCCAGAAGAAGCTGAAGGGGCCGATCCTGTGCCTCGTTGGCCCTCCCGGCGTTGGCAAGACCTCGCTCGGCAAGTCGATCGCCAAGGCGACTGGACGTGAGTTCATCCGCATGGCGCTGGGCGGCGTGCGCGACGAGGCCGAGATCCGTGGCCACCGCCGCACCTATATCGGCTCGATGCCCGGCAAGGTCATCCAGTCGATGAAGAAGGCGAAGAAGTCCAATCCGCTCTTCCTGCTCGACGAGATCGACAAGATGGGCCAGGACTTCCGTGGCGACCCGTCATCGGCGTTGCTCGAGGTGCTCGATCCCGAACAGAACTCGACGTTCATGGACCACTATCTCGAGGTCGAATACGATCTTTCGAGCGTGATGTTCGTGACGACGGCCAATACGCTGAACATCCCGGCGCCCTTGATGGACCGCATGGAGATCATCCGTATCGCCGGTTATACCGAGGACGAGAAGATCGAGATCGCCAAGCGGCACTTGATGCCGAAGGTGATCCGCGATCACGCGTTGCAGCCGAAGGAGTTCTCGGTCAGCGAGGACGCGATCCGTGGTATCGTTCAGACCTACACCCGTGAAGCGGGCGTCAGGAGCCTGGAGCGCGAGCTGATGAAGCTCGGGCGCAAGGCGGTGACCGAGATCCTGAAGACGAAGAAGAAGACGGTGAGCATCACGGCGGCAAACCTCGCCGACTACCTGGGTGTCCAGCGCTTCCGCTTCGGCCAGGTCGAGGCTGACGATCAGGTCGGCGTCGTTACCGGACTTGCCTGGACGGAAGTCGGCGGCGAACTGCTGACGGTCGAAGGCGTCATGATGCCCGGCAAGGGCCGCATGACGGTGACCGGCAATCTGCGCGACGTGATGAAGGAATCGATCTCGGCGGCGGCCTCCTATGTCCGCTCGCGCGCCATCGATTTCGGCATCGAGCCGCCGCTGTTCGACAAGCGCGACATCCACGTCCACTTGCCGGAAGGCGCTACGCCAAAGGATGGCCCGTCCGCGGGTGCCGCCATGGCGACCGCCATCGTGTCGGTAATGACCGGTATTCCGGTCCGTGCCGATGTGGCGATGACTGGCGAGATAACGCTTCGCGGCCGCATCTTGCCGATCGGCGGCCTCAAGGAGAAGCTGCTCGCCGCACTGCGCGGCGGCATCAAGAAGGTGCTGATCCCGGAAGATAACGCCAAGGATCTGGCGGAGATTCCGGACAATGTGAAGAATGGCATGGAGATCATTCCGGTCTCACGCGTCGGCGAGGTGTTGCGCCATGCATTGGTGCGTATGCCGGAACCGATCGAATGGGTCGAACCGGTCAATCCGCCGGCCACGACCGACAGTGCCGACGACGCTGGAAAGTCGCTTGCGCATTAGCATAAGCTAAAGTTGCAGCGCACAAACAGAAAGCCGGGCCTCGCGCCCGGCTTTTTCATGTGAAAAACCCCGGATTTCCGGGCTTTTTCCGCTTTTTCTGGAGCTTTTCGACTTGGTTGCCGGAACGCTTCTTTCTAAAGTCCGTTTCCTGCCGGATGAGTCGTGAGTTCCGGTTTTCTCATGGAAGGGAATTTTTATGAACAAGAACGAACTGGTGTCCGCTGTCGCCGACGCCGCGAGCATTTCGAAGGGTGACGCGCAGTCGGCTGTGGATGCGGTATTTTCCGTGATCACCGGTGAACTGAAAAAGGGCGGCGATGTCCGGCTTGTCGGCTTCGGAAATTTCACCGTGTCAAAGCGCGCCGCATCGACCGGTCGCAACCCGCAGACGGGCGCGGAAGTGCAGATCCCGGCGCGCACCGTGCCGAAGTTCTCGGCCGGTAAGGGCCTCAAGGACGCGGTCAACTAAGACCATTTCTTTTTAGAGATCAGAAAAGCCGGGCATGCCCGGCTTTTCTTTTTTGTGCCCCCAAAATCGCTGCTCGACTTGTGGCTGCGTCAGGCCGTGGGCGCATCCGTGCGCATCAGGCCTTCCTTCTTGAGGTCGGACCAGAGTGCCTCGGGCAATTTTGCATCGAGGAGGGAACGGTTGCTTTCGACCTCGGCTGGCCTCTGGCCGCCGGGGATCACCGAGACGACCGAAGGATGCAGCAACGGAAACTGGAGCGCCGCCTCGATCAGCCGCGTACCGTGACGATTGCAGACGGCCTCGATGCGCGCAACGCGGTCGAGTATATCCTGCGGCGCCTCGGAATAATTGTAGTAGGCGCCGGGCTTCGGCCCGGTTGCCAGTATGCCTGAATTGTAGGGACCGCCGAGGACGATGCCGATGCCGCGTGCCTGGCATAGCGGCAGGAAGGATGTCAGCGCATCCTGTTCCAACAGCGTGTAGCGGCCGGCAAGCAGGAAAAGGTCGAAGTCACCGCGTTCCGCTAGCGTCTGGGCAACCTGCCATTCATTGATGCCGCCGCCAAACGCCTTGATGACGCCCTGGTCGCGCAGGGACAGCAGCCCGTAATAGCCGGAGCGCATGAACTCCTCGATGCGCTGGTCGGACGCCTCCTTGCTGCCGTGTGTGAAAATATCGACGTCATGGACGAAGAGTATGTCGATGCGGTCGACGCCGAGACGCTCCAGCGAGGCTTCGAACGAACGCATGACACCGTCATAGCTGTAGTCGTAGACCTCGCGGCGCGATGGCGTATCGAAGAACTTGCCAATGCCGGTGCGCTGTTCCGGCGGGCAGGCGCGCATGATGCGGCCGACCTTGCTCGACAGCACATAGTCGTCGCGCTTCTTCGAGCGCAGGAATGGATTGAGCCGCGTTTCCGAGAGCCCGAGCCCATAAAGCGGCGCGGTGTCGTAGTAACGGCAGCCGGTCCGCCACGCTGCCTCCAGCGTGGCATTGGCATCCTCGTCGGAGACGGCGCGGTAGAGATTCCCGATCGGCGCCGTGCCGAAGCCGAGCTCCGTGAAGGTGATGCCACCATTGCCGATGCGGTCGAAATGCCGTGTCTTCATATCCTGCCGTTGCCTCACTTGATTTGTCTGACATGACACTATCATGCCTGTGGCTCGGCAAAAGCGTCGCGGACCGTTGGACACGCATTTTCACGGTTGCTAGCATGAACAAAATCAAGCTGTTCGTGGAAAAATCCCAGGACCATTTCGAGGCGGGTTTGCGGTGGGCGACAAGAACGAAAACCTGTTCAAGACCGCGCTTGATGAACTTTGCAGTGTGCTGATGCGCGTGGACGAGAGCCGCATTGATGCCGCCTGCAAGATGCTGGCAGGGGCGAAGCAAATCGTTGTCTATGGCTGCGGCCGTGAGGCCTTGCAGGCCAAGGGCTTTGCCATGCGGCTCCACCATCTTGGCCTGCCGGTGTCGGTGGTCGGCGACATGACAACGCCGCCGCTTGGCGCAGGCGACGTCTTCCTCGCCAGTTCCGGACCCGGCGAAACGTCCACGGTGCTCACCCTGATGCGGGTCGCCCGCGCCGCAGGCGCGAAAATCCTGCTGCTGACCGCGCAGCCGGAAAGCAGCGCGGCAAGTCTGTCGGACTTCATGCTGCTGATCCCGGCCCAGACCATGGCTGATGATCAGGGGCCGGAAAAGACATCGGTGCTGCCGATGGGGTCTGTGTTCGAAGGCGCATTGTTCCTGTTGTTCGAGGTGATGGTGCTGAAGCTGAAGACCATGACCGGCCAGTCGCCCGAAGCCATGCGCTCCCGCCACACCAACATGGAATAGATCATGCGCTACGAACTCATGCTGCCGCATCAGATCCGCACGGCGATCGCCGAGAACTGGCCGGTCGCGCTGCCGCTCGGTGTTCTCGAATACCATGGCGAACACATGGCCGTTGGCATGGACACGCTGGCTGTCATCAAGACACTGGAGCTGTTCGAGCAGGATAGGGACATCGTCATCCTGCCACCCTTCTACTACGGCGCTGCTAGCTATGCAGTGGCGCCGCCCGAAGGCAACGGTTCGGTGCAGGTCGGCGGGAATGCGCTGGCGCCGTTCGCGGAGGAACTGTTCTACGGCCTGCTGCGTATCGGATTTCGCAACATCCACGCCATCATCCATCACCAGACCGAAAATTTTACCGCGGGCATGCCGACCGATCTCGCTTTCAAGACGGCGGGCCGACAGGCCATCTTCCGCTTCCTCGAAAAGGAGCGCGGTGAGGGCTGGTGGGGCTCCAACGCCATGGCCGATTACTATGCCGAACATGCCGAGGGCGGCAATTTCTTCAACTGGGTGCAGGTCCATCCGCTTATGCCGGCTGACATGAACGGCAAATATCCGTTCGACCATGCAGGGATCGGCGAGACCTCGCTGATGCTGGCGCTATGCCCCGAGGCGGTCGATGCCGCGCATTTCGCCGACAACGACAGCTGGTACACGAAGAGCGCTGCCGAAGCTTCGGCGGAACTCGGCAATCAGGGTGTGGCGATGATCCTCGACCATCTGCGCAGGACGCTCATGGCCTGATGAGCCTATTGCAGCCTATTTCACCGCGCCGGCCGTCATGCCCATGATCAGATAGCGCTCAAGTGCGATGCCGATGACGGCGAGCGGTGCGATTGCAGCGGTTGCGAGAGCTGCCATCGACCACCAGTTGATGCCTTGCGAACCGGTCTGGCTCGCCAGCATGACCGGGATCGTCTTGGCGTCGGTCGAGGTCAGAAGCGCGGCGAAGAAATACTCATTCCAGCACAGCACCATCGCCAGGATGAAGGCGGCAACCATGCCGGGCAGCGCGATCGGCATGACGATCCGGAAGAACGCCCCCCAGATCGAGAGGCCGTCGACAAGGGCAGCTTCCTCCAGTTCAACCGGGATCGAGTTGAACTGGTCGCGCATGATCCAGATGACGATCGGCAGCACCATCAGCGTGTAGAGCAGGATCAGGCCGATGCGCGTATCGAGCAGGCCGACCTCGCGGTAGAGCACGAGAAAGGGCAGGGCGAGCACCACCGGCGGCAGGATCAGCTGCGACAGGAAGAAGAAGGAGATGTCCTCGTTCCTGAACCAGGCGAACTGGTAGCGATAGCGGGTGAGGCCATAGGCGGCGAGGCTGCCGATGACGATGGCGAGGCTCGACGCGCCGACCGAAGTAATGACCGAATTCATGAAGCGCTTGAGAAATTCCTCCCGCACGGTCGAGGTTTCGAAAATCGAGTCCGGCGACAGGCCGAGCGAGCGCCAGCCTTTCCAGTCCGGCTGGAAATCGACGAAGGGGATGAGATGGCCCTGGGTGACATCGACCGCCGCCTTGAACGAGGTCGTTATCGTCCAATAGATCGGGAACAGGCAGATGAATGACCAGAAGACGAGCGCGCCATAGATGAACAGGCGGCTGGCCACGAAGCTGGTCGGCGAGCGGATTTCAGAGGCGACGTATTCGGTGGTCTGGACGCTCATATGGCCTGCTGGTCAATTGACATTGCGCACGAAGCGGTTGGCGAACTTCAGCAGCCAGGTCACGAACACGACGATGATGATCAGGTAGACCATCGCCAGCATGGTGCCGTAGCCGACATTCGAACGGTCGCGGTATTCGCGATAGATGAAGCTGGAGACGGAATCGGTCGCACCGCCCGGCCCGCCTGAGGTGACGGTGATGATGATGTCGGCGAGCTTCAGCTTGAAGATGATGCGCAGGATGACCGCTGTCACTGACACCGGCAGCATCAGGGGAAAGGTGACCTGCCAGAAGGTCTGCCACGCATTGGCGCCGTCGACCCTGGCCGCCTCCAGCACCTCGCGCGACATGGCCTGGAGGCCGGCGAGCAGCATGATCATCATGAACGGGATGAAGGTCCAGGCATCCAGCACCATGATCGAGATGCGGGCGGTGATCGGGTTCGAGAAGAAGGCCGGGTTTTCCCAGCCGAGATAGCGCGCCAGCGTCGCAGCCGGCCCGAACCTGTATTCCATCAGCGATTTGCCGATCATCCACGACACCGCCACCGGCGACAGCATCAAGGGCATCAGGAAGACGACACGGAAGAATTTGCGTGCGCGGATCTGCGCGTTGAGCAGCAATGCCAGCCCGAACGCGATGACGTATTCGACCAGGACCGCAAGCACGTAGAGCACCATGTTGAGCAGCGCGTTGCGATAGTAGGGGTCGCCCAGCATCTGCCAGAAGTTGTCGAGCCCGTTGAATTTCCGTCCGGCGAACGAGCTGAGGTTCCAGTCGGTCAGCGCTATGTAGAAGCCGAACAGCGTCGGGAAGATCACCATGGCAATAGTGAACAGCAGCGCCGGCAGCAGGAACAGCGCGCGTTGGCCATCTTCGCCACGCGTCAGCACCTGGCCTATACCGATCGCGATCCCCCACAGCACATAGGCATAGACAATCGGCCGCCAGGTCTCGAAACCGATGGCGTCGACGTCAGTCTTGTAGAGGATTTGCAGCCCGATCGTTGCCAGCAGGCCGATCGTAGCAACGGCCATCAACCCCCAGCCGAGTCGCTTGCGGCCGGGCGGGATCATATCGGAGGGAACGGCGTTTGCCGGCCATGCATTCGGTGACAAAGTCTGGTCAGCCACGCATCTCGTCCGCTAACAAGAGGCTCCTCGACCGGCCTTGGCCGGTCAGGACGGGTCCGGCGGCTTTGCGTCGCCGGACCCAGGTTCATTGCAGCATCAGCTGATGCCGAGCGAGGCCTTGTAGAGCTTGATCTGCTTCTCTCGGCCGATCTGGTCGGTGAGCTTTTCCCAGGCCGCCGCGATCGCGTCAGCCCCTTCCTGTGCTTTCATCTTGCCGGCGAATGTGTTGGCCAGAATGTCCTCGGCAGCGCTGTAGTACTGGAAGATGCCGGGGATGCGAGGTTCGATCGCCGCGTTCGGGTGGTTGTAGGAGTTGAACTCCGAGTCGAGGTAGGACTTGATGTAGTCCTGCTTGTAGCCCGCCGCGACCCATTCGGCGATGTCGTAGTGGCTCTTGCGATGCACCTGGAAGCCTGATGGATACATCACCGTCCAGAGCGACAGGTCCTTGCCGCCGAGATGGGCGGCGGCGGACCATGCCGCCTTCTTCTTCTTCTCGTCGGAATCGACCCGGGCCATGACATAGACACCCCAGCCGAGATAGGCGCAGTTGGGCGCGAAGTTCGGGCCGCTGGCAAGCTTCTCCCACTTGCCGGTCTTGGAGTTGTAGACGTCGTCCGAGCCCGGCAAGATATCGAAGCCGATGACATCGCCGATGACGGAGGTGTCGCTGGTGTTCGCGACCTGGCCGATATCACCCCACCAGGAGAGCAGCGAACCCGTGCCGGCGAGGAATTGCTGGAAGCCGGTGGTGTTTGGATCGGCGTTGATCTGGTCGGCGGGCTCGAAGGGCAGCGCGTCGATCACGTCCTGAATGGCGCGTACCCAGCCAGGATTGTTGACGCGCGGCTTCATTGTGTCCGGGTCGAACAGCCAGGCCTTGTCGTTGGGATGCTTGACGTAGGCGGTGGCGCGGCTGCCGAGGAAGTAGAAGCCGAAGCCGCCCCAGGCCTTGGGCGCATCGAGATAGCCGAAGACGTCCTGGCCCTTGAATTTCTGGCCCTTGAGGAACTTGGTCACCACCTGGACCTGCTGCCAGGTGCGCGGCTGTCCCCAATCGGTCGTGTTGCCGGCGGCCTTCCATGCCTTGGCGAGTTCGGGATCTGAGAAAACGTCGGTGCGATAGTTGAAGCTGTGCGTGTCGCCGTCGATGGTGACACGATACTGCTTGCCGTCCCATGTACCGACAGGTGGCTTCAGATACGAGACATAGTCGTCGATATCGATCTGCTTCTTGACCCAGTCCGGCATTTCCGAGGTGAGCCCCTTGCCGCAGACGTCGCCTTCGAAAGGCGCGCCCATCTCGGCGATGTCGAAATCGACGGTGCCGGTGGCAATCGACTGCTGCAGGCGGGCATTGTAGTCAGCTTGCGCCAGGTCGATCCAGTTGATCTTGGCGCCGGTGTAGGTCTCCCAGGGCTTCAGGAAGCCGCGAAACAGAACGTTGTGCAGGTTCTGGTTGTTGAGGCCCATGAAGGTGAGCTCGACGCCGGCGAATTCACCTTGCTTGACGTTGGCCTTGGTGGCTTCGAGGCAGATTTCACCGACTTTCTGGAAGTCGGAGTCCGTCGGCTGGCCTTTGCCGACGCCTGGAATCTGCAGGATCTTTGTACGCAGTTCGCTGGCGGCGGATGCCGGTCGCGTCAGTGCTCCAAGTCCCGTACCGGATGCCGCGGCGATCGCGGCCATGCTGGCCGCCCCCTTCAGGATCTCGCGCCGCGTGGCGCCCGCACGCACCAGTTTTTCGTAAAGACCGACTCTCATCTACTATTCCTCCCAGAACATAGTTGTGAATGGATATGCCAATCTTGTCGGATGCCCGCCCCAATCAAAAACGGAAACGTAGGCCCCCAACCTTGCGTCGCTTCGAGTTCCGACTATCGGGGTAGAATACCGGCATTCGGATTGGCGCTCGCCACTATTCTCACAACCAGGTGCCGTGTCAACGAAAACGGGTTTTTATCTATAAGAGACTGTCTTGCCCTGTCGGTTGGCGTTGGTTAGCTTCTGCGCAAACGGCATAGAGGGCCGGAAGGGGAGGATATGGCTCAAGTCGCAATCCGCAATGCAGCCAAGGCGTTCGGGAACGTGAAGGTCCTGCACGATGTCAGCGTCGATATCGCCGACGGCCAGTTCGTGGTGTTGGTCGGCCCGTCGGGCTGTGGCAAGTCCACGCTGCTCCGGATGGTGGCGGGACTGGAAACCGTCTCGGCCGGCACGATCTCCATCGGCGATCGCGTGGTCAACCATCTGCCGCCGGCCAAGCGCGATATCGCCATGGTATTCCAGAACTACGCGCTCTATCCGCACAAGACGGTCGAGCAGAACATGGCCTTCGCGCTCAAGCTGCGCAACACCGATCCGGCGGTGGTTACCGAGCGGGTCAATCGCGCGGCGGAAATCCTCGACCTTGCCCCCTATCTCAAGCGCTATCCACGGCAGTTGTCGGGTGGCCAGCGCCAGCGTGTGGCCATGGGGCGCGCGATCGTGCGCAATCCGCAGGTTTTCCTGTTCGACGAGCCGCTCTCCAACCTCGACGCCAAGCTGCGCGTCCAGATGCGCACTGAGATCAAGGAACTGCACCAGCGGCTGAAGACCACCACCATCTACGTCACCCACGATCAGATCGAGGCCATGACCATGGCCGACAAGATCGTGGTGATGCGCGATGGCCGTATCGAACAGGTCGGCGCGCCGCTGGAGCTTTTCGACAGGCCAGCCAATCTCTTCGTTGCTGGTTTTATCGGCTCGCCCTCGATGAACCTGCTCAAGGGCGTCATGCGCAAGGGCGACAAGGCTGGTGTCGAGATCGCCGGCACTCTGTTCCCGATTACCGCGAACAATGCCGCACAGGACGGGCAGGCCGTAGTCTACGGCGTGCGTCCGGAGCATCTCGAGATCCATCCCGACGGCGTGCCGGCGAAGATTTCGGTGGTTGAGCCGACCGGTTCCGAGACACTTGTCTTCCTGCGCTTCGGCGATGGCGAGATGGTGGCGCTGTTTCGCGAGCGCCACGACTTCAAGCCGGGCGACACGCTGCATCTGAAGCCACGGCTCGACCAGGTCCATCTGTTCGACGCCAAATCCGGTAGCCGTATCTGATCCCTCATCCAAAAGCCCGATCGAGAGGAATGTCATGCTCAAAGGTATCAGTCCGCTGCTCAATGCCGATGTGCTTCAGGCGCTGCGGGCGATGGGGCACGGCGACGACCTGATCATCGCCGACACCAATTTTCCTTCGGATTCCGTGGCGCGCCAGACCGTGTTGGGCCGGCTGCTGCGCATCGACGCGCCGGCGGCCGAGGTCGTAAAGGCGGTGCTGTCGCTCTACCCGCTGGACACTTTTGTCGACGATTCCGCCGCCCGCATGGAGATCGTCGGCAAGCCGGATGAGATCCCGCCGGTACAGACGGAAGTGCAGAAGGAAATCGATGCGGCTGAAGGAAAGTCCTGGCCGATGTTGCCGGTCGAACGCTACGCTTTCTACGAACGTTCCAAGCAGGCCTATTGTGTCATCCAGACCGGCGAGCGCCGCTTCTATGGCTGCTTTGCCTTCCGCAAGGGTGTGGTCCCGCCGGATGCGGAGTAGCAGCATGGCCGCCGGCAAGCCTATCGTCATCTTGGGCGTCTTCGTCGCCGACACCGCCTATCGGGCGCAGCGGCAGCCTCGCATTGGCGAGACCATTCTCGGCACATCCTTCAAGCTTGGCCCCGGAGGCAAGGGGTCGAACCAGGCCGTCGCGGCAGGAAAGCTTGGTGCCGACGTCACTTTCCTGACGCGCCTCGGGGTCGATCCCTTCGCGGATATGGCCAGGCAAACCTGGGGGCTGGCAGGCGTGAAAAGCGCTGTCATCGACACCTCGGAAAGCTATACGGGCGCCGCCTATATCTTCGTGGAGGAAACGACCGGCAACAATGCCATCATTGTCAGTCCCGGCGCGGCCATGCTGATTTCGCCCGGTGACATCGAGGCCAACGCGGGCCTGATCCGCTCCGCCGGCATCTTCGTCACCCAACTCGAACAGCCGATCGACGCGGCAATGCGGGCGCTGGAGATCGCGCACGGAGCAGGTGTAACGACGATCCTCAATCCGGCGCCGGCGGCAAGACTTCCAGACCGCGTCTACACGCTTTGCGACTATGTCACGCCCAACGAGACCGAGGCCGAGGAACTGACCGGCATCAAGGTCTCATCCGTCGACGATGCTCGTCGCGCCGCCGCCAAGCTGCTCGAAAAGGGTGTCGGCACGGTGATTGTTACGCTTGGCGAAAAAGGCGCGCTACTGCACACCGCCGATCGTTCCGATCATGTCGCCGCCGTCAACGCCGGCGCCGTGGTCGAGACCACCGGTGCCGGCGACGCCTTCAATGGCGGACTGGCCGCCGCGCTGTCGAGAGGAATGGAGCCGCTACAGGCTGCCGGCTTCGCTTGCGCGGTAGCTGGCATTTCGGTCACACGGCCCGGCACCGCGCCATCCATGCCGACACTGCTGGAGGTGGAGGCCTTGCTCGCCAAGGCCTGACGGCTAGAAAATTTGATCTGGATCGTGTCGCTACCGTCGCCGAGGAATTGCAGCGCTTGGAGATTCACGGATCCTTGGCGTCAAGTACGGTCAAGCCCGCCAATTGCTCACGCCAGACCAGGCAATGCGAGGCGGCGTTAGCCAATTCGAACCGTGGCGCTTGCAGCCGATCGAAAGTCCAGATAACCGCATTGTTCTGTATATCTGGGGTTTGGCGGGGCAGCTGTTTTGTTTTCCATTGCGCACAGGGTGTGCGGGCAGATTCGCGACTTTATAGTGCCGCCGCGGCCGGCCCGTACTTTGTGCGGCCGGACCCTTGCGGTCGCGAGCATTGCCGATATCAAATTGAAGCACCGGGAGTTGGTGCTGACCTTCGACGACGGACCGATGCCGGAGCACACCGAAGCCGTGCTGCGCGCACTGGACGACGCCAGCGTCAAGGCGACGTTCTTGATGATTGGCGCGCAAGCCAGTCGGAATCCTGATCTCGTGCGCATGGTCGCTGAGCGGGGACATACAGTCGGGAGCCACACCAACCATCATCTGAATTTGAAGGAGGTCGACCCGGGGACCGCGAGGGCAGATATTGACACGGGCATAGAGAACGTTGCCGCGGCGCTGCGGCCATCGCGGTTTCCCGCCGCGCCCTTCTTCCGCTTTCCATTCCTTCTGGGAACGCGGCTGCTGCGCAAAGAACTCAGCAGTCGGAGAATCGTGGTGCTCGACGCGGACATTACCGTGGGCGACAGCGACGTGACCCTGTCACCCCAACGGCTCCATCGCCAGGCGGTGAGGCGGATCGTTCGTCGTGGCTCTGGCATGGTGCTCATGCATGATATCCATGCGCGCACGGCAGCTTTGCTGCCGGGCTTGTTTGCCGAAATCAGGAGGAGGGGGTTCACAATCGTGCATCTCGTCCCTGCTGTCGCCGAGTAGGTGTCAACCCAGCGCACTTGAGCGACCTTGAGATAGAGTAGCTCGCGGGCACGCGGGCCAGAAGGAAGACGCGAACGCCTCACGGCTTCGTCCCTTGAGGTGGTCGAGTATCAGGGTCATTGCCAACGCCGCGCGGCCTGGCAGGGCTGGTCTTCGACACCCGGCATTTCGTTCAAAGCCGCCTCGCAGGTGTTCGCTAGCCTCGAAGAACAAGAGCTTCAGTTTTGAGGGCTTTTACGACGCAGGCTTGTGGCGATCTTGCGTAAAGGGGCTGTGACACGCCAACTCGCGGACTGATGCAAAGCTGCGATTTCCAGTCGCAGGGCAGCGTTTTCCGCTTCGACCTTTGCAAGTGTAGGCCGCGTCGCCTGGACATCCTCCCAGGCAAGCCGTGCCACCAGATCGCTGACTGCCCGGCGCGTTTGCTCGCTCCACGTCGCGGGGGCCATGTGCATGAGGTTTGAATACTCGTATTGCTCGTTGCTGGCCTTCGTTACACTGACGCGCAAGGTCGAAGGCCACCAGGCTGCCCTGTCCGCGATATCAAGAAGCGTGGCGAACTCGGCTGCTGCGGAGTGCCGAGAGTTTTTCCATGCGGCGCTGAAATGCAGGACAGTTGGAACACGGCAATAGCTGAAGGGATTGTGCGGGTTTTCGCGTATGATCCGCTGCCATAGTCGCCAGTCCGCAGCCGACGCGATATCCTCTGGCCAAACGTCCCGAGAAGGCAAGCACTCGGCCCGATACAGAAAGCAACTGGCGGGTATGGTGTTCCCATTTTCCATGAAGAACCTGAACTCGTCGGCCAGTTCGAGATTGGTCAGGAAGGGGGCCGCGATACCGTCGCTGGAAATCCACAGTGCCTGACTGTACGCAATGGCAGCTCCATTTTTGAGGCCATCCGCCAGGACTTCAAAATGATCCGGGAACAAGAGATCATCATCGGCCGCAAAGCCGATCAAATCACCCCGTGCCTCGCGTAGCGCGATGTTGCGGTTGGCATAGCCAAAGCTCGGCGCCTTGGGAAGATCGAAGAAGCGAATGCGGGTGTCGTGAAAGTCTGCGACGACCCCGGCCGTGCCGGGCGCGCAGCCGTCGCCCACGACCAGCAATTCAAAATCCTCGACGGTTTGATCCAGCACCGATTGGATGGCCATGCCGATAACATCCACGCGCGAGTGGGTCGGCATCAGGATGGAAAATCGAGGCCTACTCACCATCCCTTCGCGCTGCCGAAATCATGGGGGATGAGATCGGTGTCGATCGGCAAGCGATACTTGTCGGGATTTGAATGGTCGTATTGTATGGTTGGAAAATTGATGACGACCACGTCGGAAGTCCCAATATTCCGATCCGCGTGCCAGACGAATTTCGGAACGTTGACGAGGCGGGGACGACTGCCGGAAAGGTAGACCTTGGAAATCTTGCCGTAGGTGCTGGATTCAGGCCGGGGGTCATAAAGGACGAGTTCCAATTCGCCGCTCACCACGAAATAGCGATCTTCGTGCAGCTTGTGCAGACCCCAACCCTTCACCATCCCCGGGCGAATTGTGAAGACATAGGAAAAAACCAGCGGGTCGGGATGCCAACCCCATCGTGGGTCATAGACCTCAGTGACACTGCCGCGATCGTCATTGTGTCGAACGCTCTCGAAAAAGGACATGCCGTCGACGAGAGGTGCGACGCTTTGACGTTGTTCATCCACCGTACGCTGGTCCCGCACAGCGGCAGCGAGCATGGATTCAAGAAGGTTTAGCCCGATCCCCGTATGATCGCTCATGAATAAAGCCCCACTATCTGACCGATTCTGATCGAGCTTAACTCTCACAGTTTTCTACGGTTGTCCTGACCTGGCTATCAATTTGTGTGCCTTCGATCGGGATTTGGATTGCGTTTCGCTTGTTGCCGGCATTTCAGCCAGTAAAAAGGCGCTGCTCGCAATGGGGATGCTGCGGCGGGAGGGCCAGAGGCCGATGCGTAGACCCAATTCTGTTGGGACGCCTATTTTTTAACCCAATCCGCAAACAGGCTCGCAAGTCTATGCATACAAAGCGAAACTCAGATCCAAAAGAACCTAAGTTTCCTCATGTATGGAGACTATTTGACAACCAACGTCGACATTTCTCCGAAGCCAAGGGCTTGTTACCCTTGAGAGAAATGGCGCGAGTGACGGGGCTCGAACCCGCGACCTCCGGCGTGACAGGCCGGCACTCTAACCAACTGAGCTACACCCGCGCATTTGACGAACACGTGTCAGCCGTGTTCGTCGTTGGGGCGGTGGATAAGGGGTTCGCCTGCGGGTGTCAAGCGTGCCGGGACACCATAAATGCAAACATGAGAAGGTTTTTTGACAGGCATCGTTTTGTTGGCAAAACGGACGTGAAGTCGATGGACCAAGCACGCATTTGGCCTTGCGGAGCTCGTCCTGACCGCTTAAAGGTCCGCGCGAGCGGGCGATTAGCTCAGTTGGTAGAGCGCTTCGTTTACACCGAAGATGTCGGCGGTTCGAGTCCGTCATCGCCCACCATGATTTCAATGATTTAGCCAGGGCGCACCAAGCTCCCGCCACCACCGCACCCTTCGAAAAAAGGCTGCGGTGGCGCGAAACGTCATGCTTTTTCAGGCTCCGCGTATCTCGACCGGGAAGCCGGGCTGTTCGGAAATCATTTCGCGGGTCGTGGCCATCAATCAGATCGCCGAAGGGTTGGGTGCGTTTGAGACGCGTTGACGGCTGGCCCTGAAGACAGGCTATCGCCGATTGGTTCAGCGCTGTCATGGCCATGCCAGTCCGTCGACGATCCCGCCCAACTCACCGTTGTCCTGGAGAGACTACTGTCGGACGTAGCAGCGCTTGCCAAGGCCAGGCGCGGGATCTTCTCCAAACGCGTCATTGTTGCATTGGACGCCGTTCCGGAAGACCCCTGCCGTGTACTGCCCACGGGCACCGTATCTGACCATCTTGCGGCCACCGAAATCGCAATAGTCGTTTTCGTTTGCGCAGGCGACCCACCCGCCACGATCGCCACTCGGACCGTTGTCATCGCCACCATAGCCGCCACGGTCGCGCATCACGATGTAGCACGACTTGTGGAGGCCGGGCGCTGGATCGCCAAAGACGCGATTGTTGCAGGACACGGCGTTGCGGTCGATAAAGCGGGAGGTGTTGTTGCCCCGCGCGCCATAAACGACTTCCGCCGGATACGGCAACCGGCAGATGCCGCCTTCGTTCGCGCATTGCTGGAGCCGACCAGCCGAGGCCGTGGCGGGAAAGAGAGCCGAGGCAGCTGTTACGAGGCCGCCCAGGCAGATGGAAGTGAACACCATGCGTACGGAGATTTTGGGGGTTATTGACACGATCTGTCCTCTGTTTAATTCAGGCAGCATCTTATAGCATCCATGAACAGGCGATGAATTAGGCGTTGCATGGACGAGTGCAATGCAACGGGGCTGGTCACTTATTATTTCGTAGTTTGACCGTTCGTCTATTCGGGCGTCCGTCACCGCTCGCATTTTGAATGAACCCGGCGAGGCGCGGAACGATCGACGGAGCTCCACGACTCAGATCAGATGCGTCGGGTAGCAAGCTGCGCGACGCAGGGAGGAACCACCACCGAAATCGGGGGCTTACGGCGGCAACAGTCGAAAATCGTTGCCCTCGGGCAGCAGCTGTCCACCGTCGACAATGATGGTCGTGCCGGTGATATAGCTGGCGTCTTCGGAGGCCAGGAACAAGAAGGCATTGGCCACGTCGCGAGGGCTGCCGAGCCGGCCGAGCGGTATGGAGTCCTCCATGTTCTTGATGTAGGCCGCGCCGCGATGGATCTCGATAGCCTCGGTCAGGATGTTGCCTGGCTCGACGCCGTTGACAGTGATGCCGTAGCCGGAGAACTCGAGCGCGGCGGCACGGATGAAACCGTTGATCCCGGCCTTGCTGGCGGAATAGTGGCCATGGCCGGGGCTGGTGACATGCGGACCGGTGATGGACGATGTGTAGAGCATGCGGCCGAAGCGTTGTGCCTTCATCGGCACAAGTGCGGCGCGGGTGGCGTTGAAGGTGCCGCGCAGATTGACCGCCATGACGCGATCCCAGTCATCGGCGCTGGTGTTTTCAATGAGCTGCCAGGGATAGATGCCGGCATTCTGCACGATGATGTCGAGACGGCCATGGTGTTTCAGCGCCAGCGCCACGGCCGCCTGGGCGTCAGCCATCAGCGAGACGTCGGTGCGGATGAAGGGGACGTCCAGTTCATCCGACGTCGCTTGCCCGGCCGCGATCTCTGTGTCGGCCAGCACGAGCCTCGCCCCTTCTTCGGCGAAGCGCAGCGCGATGCCTTTGCCGATGCCTCGCGCGCCGCCGATGATCAGCGCCACCTTGTCTTTCAGTCGTCCTGTCATGCGAGCCGTCCTGTCATGCGAGTCTTTGGCGAATGGTTTGCTTGAATGCGTCGAGCAGCACGGCGGCCAGCACCAGCAGGCCGTGGATGACCTGGGTGAAGTTGGCCGGCAGGCCCATAAGGTTGATCGCCGTGTTGATGGCCGAGAGCAGGAGCACGCCGGCATAGACACCGGGGAGGGTGCCGACGCCGCCTTTCAGGCTGACGCCGCCGATGACAACGGCGGCGAAGGCGTTGAACAGCAGGCCGACGCCGAGATTGGCGGTGGCGCCGGAGGTGCGGATCGCAAGCAGCCAGCCGGCGAGGCCAGCGATGGCGCCGGCAAGCACGAAGGCAATGATCAGGTTGCGGTTGACGCGGATGCCGGCGCGGAAGGTTGCCGTCTCATTGCCGCCGATCATGACGAGGTGCCGGCCGAACGGCGTCTTGGCCATGATCAGTGAGAAGACCACGAAACACCCGATTGCGATCCAGGCGGTGAGCGGCAGACCGATGAGGCGCTGGATGCCGAACCAGCGGATGGCCGGCGCAAGGTCCTGCGCCGAGCGGCCGCCGGAGATGACGAGCACCAGTCCGCGCACCCAGATGTAAGATGCCAGCGTGATGATGAAGGCGCTCATCTTCACTTTGACCACAAGATAGCCGTTGAAGGCGCCGATGAGGCCGCCTACGGCAAGCGCCAGCAGCAGCGAAACCGGAACCATCAGCCATTCGGGGTGCAACTGGACGCCAAGGCCGATGCCAGACGAGCAGAACAGGATGCCAACCGACATGGCGCTGAGTGCGGCCACGGATTCGACCGACAAGTCCATATGGCCGGCGATGATGACCAGCGCGAGGCCGATCGACATGACGCCGAGCACGCTGGAGGCCTCGATGATGTTGGCGAAGATGCCGAGCTGGAAGTAGTTCGGGATGAAGATGGAAAAGACCACCAGCACGAACAGCAGCATGAACCAGACGAGGTTATCGAGGACGAACTCCAGGGCATGGCGTGTGCGGGGGTTCATGGGCTAATCCGGCTGGCGCATGACCCGAAACTCAGTTCGATTTTCGGCGAGGATCGTGCGCGGATTGGAATTGCGGAAGATTGGCTCCGGGCCGATGGCCCGGAGCGGTCTACGCGACTGGCCTATTCGACAGACTTGACGGTGTCCGTCGGCGGCTTCTGGTTGCCCCAGAAGGCCGGGTTGTCGACATTTTCCTTGGTGATGGCGGCACCCGGGATCTTGATGTTCGGACCCCAGGCTTCCTTGGTTACAGTCGATTTCAGGCCGAGAACGTCATATTCGCCGGGCTTGATCTCCTGCTTCTTGGCGACCTTGTCCATGAACATGGCGACGGCCGCCGCTTGCGCGTAGAGCGGTTGTTCGACCTCGACGTTGAGCCAGCCCTTGCGGATCAGGTCGAGGCCGACCGGTGCGCCGTTCGAACTCATCAGCATGACGTCGCCCGGCTTCTTGCCAGCGGCCTCGAGCGAGGCGACGGCGGCGACCGAGAGGTGCGCGGCATGGCTGAAGATCAGGTCGATGTCGGGGTTTGCCAGCATCTGGTCGGCGACGATGGTGCCGGCATTGCTGGCTTCCCACTGCATGGCCGGAAGCGAGATGATCTTGACGTCCGGAAACGCCTTCATCTTCTCCTCGAAGCCTTTCTGGATATCGAGCGTGTAGGGATCGCCGGGATCGCCCAGCACCTGCAGCACCTTGCCCTTCACCGAACCGTTCTTTGCCTTCAGAAGTTTTTCGGCCTGGTCGGCGGCTACGTAGCCGATCTCGATAGTGCCGGCGACGGAAGTGAAGTCGGACGGGGTCGAGGTGATCTGGCGATCGAACTCGATCACCGGGATGCCCGCAGCGCGTGCCGCCTCGATGGACGGCTTCAACGCATTGAAATCGACCGCGGCCAGGATGATCGCCGTCGGCTTCAGTGCGATGACATCGTTCATCTGTGACTGCTGGGCGTCGGTCTTGTTGTCGGCGTTCAGCGTCTTCATGTCATAGCCGACCTGCTTCAGGAACAGCTCCAGCGCGCTTACCGAGCCGGTCTGGAATTCGTCGAGCAATGTCGGCACCATGTAGTAGACGGTTCCCTTGGACTTTGCGAATGCCGGCATGAGCGTGGCAAAGGCCAGTGCCAGGATACCGAAGACAGCAAGAAGTATTCGCTTCATGTCTTTTGCTCCCTGTTGAGCCGGACCCCTCTTTTGTCCCTCAGCCTGTCGGTCCGGCACCGGCAAGCGTCTCTCCGGTGATCATGTTGATCACCGCGTCGGGACTTGTCTTGTTGCGTGCGACATCGCCCGCCACGACACCTTGCCGGATCACCACGATCCGGTCGGCGACCTGGAAGGCCTGCTGCATGATGTGAGTGATGATGACGACGCCGATGCCCTGGCTCGCCACCTGTCGGATCATGTCGAGACCGCGCCGCGTCTGCTCGACGCCGAGTGCCGCGAAGGGTTCATCGAGGAGCACCAGCTTGCCGCCCCAATGCACGAACCGGTTGAGCTCGATGGCTTGACGCTGGCCGCCCGAAAGATGCTCGACATTGGCGCGCAATGACGGAATGCGGGTGCCGGCGCTGGCAAGCGCCTTTTCGACGACAGCCTCCATCGCACGCTCGTCGAGCACGGGGATGCCGAGAACCTTCCTGGTGATCTCGCGGCCCATGAAGAAATTGGCGACGACGTCGACGTTGGTGCACAGCGACAGGTCCTGGTAGACGGTCTCGATGCCCGCCGCCTTGGCCTCGGCCGGCGACCTGGCGAGGAATTCCTTGCCTTCGAACAACATCCGGCCCGAGGTCGGCTCCAGTCCGCCGGCGATGATCTTGACCAGCGTCGATTTGCCGGCGCCGTTGTCGCCCAGCAGCGCCACGACCTCGCCCTTGCCGATCGAAAAACTGATCCCCTTCAGCGCTTCGATGGCGCCATAGTTCTTGGTGACATTGTCGAGGACCAGCAAGGGTTCGGTCATGCCGCCATCCCTCCGCCCTTCAGAAGATCGCGCCCGCGCTCGCGCTCGGCGGCGAACATCTGGCCGAAGCGTGGCGAGAGCACCCCCGAAACGGCAAGGGCTGCCGCGCCGCGCAACACCGCATGCTGTCCGCCGCTGGCGACGATGACGCGGGGTGTCACGCGGTCTTTTCGGGCCGAGACCGAGTTGGGAAGGCTGGCCGTTGAACCCGCCAGGCGTTCGAGCAGGTCATTGGATGCCAGTCCGCCCAGTATGATGGTTTCGGGATCGAACAGATTTTCGATGACGGCGATGGCATTGTGGAAGATGGGGCTGACTTTCGTCACCCAATCAGTCTCGTTGCCGCCCCAGCGGCCCAGCGCCTCGAGCGAAAGGTATCTTTCGAGGCAGCCGCGATTGCCACAGGGGCAAGGTTCGCCATTGGCAACGGCTGGAATGTGTCCGATCTCGCCGGCATTTCCCCACGCACCGCGCAAGACGCTGCCTTCGTGCACCATGACGCCGCCAAGCCCAACGCCGAAATAGAGGTAGTAATATTCGGAGTGCTGGGCACCGAGGCCGTAAAGACGCTCGCCCATCGCGGCGGCGGCCATGTCTGTCTCGAAGAAGGCAGGCAGCGCGGTCGAGGCTGTCAGCCGTTCCCGCAGCGCCACGTCCTTCCAGCCGGCCATCGTTGTCGGGCCGACGAAACTCATGGATTCGACGCCGAAGGGGCCGGGCAGGGCCATGCCAATGCCCAGAACGCGTCCTCCCGGCCTGAGTTCGGTCAGTTCACCCACCATGGCGCCGATCAGCTCGAAGGCGTGATCGGGCGTCGCGCTAGGGGCCTCGCGGTGCATGCTTTCGATGACGTCGCCACTGAGGTTGATCAGCGCCGCATTGATCCCCAGGGGGGTGATGTGGATGCCGACCGCGTAGCCGCCCTCCGGATTTATGCGAAGGGTTGTTTGTCGGAGGAAGTCCGCGGCCTTTCGGCTCCTCGCGCACGGACAGGATATAGCCTTGCTCTTCCAACTCGCGAACGATGGTCGATACGGTCTGGACGGTGAGACCAACGCGCCTGGCGATCTCGCCACGGGCGATCGGCCCATGAAGGCGGATGGACTCAAGCACGATGCGCCGGTTGTACGGCCGCCCGAATTCCTGATTTGTCCCCCGCAGCGCCATGACATGCTTCCCTTGGGAGAGGGCAGCTTCGCACCGGATATTTATTCAGTCAAATGGAATTCAAAAATAGACCCAAGAAGGCCGGGAATGGTCGTAGCAGGGGTTTAGGACCTGTCTACCTGCTGCCCTTGGCCGATTGCCGCCATGCTGAATTCGCTTCAATGGTGGCTGAGCCCGCAACCCCGGATCCAACAAAGCATGGAGCAAAGATGATCGAATTGCCGTTTGCCCGCGAGGAGTACCAGCAGCGGCTTCGAAAGATACGCACCGAGATGGCCAGGCGCGGTCTCGAACTTCTTGTCGTCAACGATGTTGCCAACCAGCATTATATCACCAGCTATGATGGCTGGTCATTCTACACACCGCAGGTGGTGCTGATTCCATTGGAAGAGGTCGAGCCTGTCTGGATAGGGCGCGCCATGGATGCGGCCGGCGGTCTTCTGACAGCCTGGATGAAGCCCGAGAACGTGGTCGGCTTTCCGGAGGATCACGTTCAGCGTGTCGATCGCCATCCCATGGACTGGATCGCGAGCTGGATTGTCGCCAAAGGTTGGGGTGTCAGACATATCGGCATCGAGCTCGAAGCCTATTATTTCTCCCCGAAAGGCCATGCCCGGCTTGTCGCCGGACTTCCCAATGCGAAATGGCATGACGCCGATCTCCTGGTGAACTGGATTCGCGCGGTCAAATCGGCGCACGAAATCGCCTATTTGCGCAAGGCGTCAACCCTGGCCGAAGCGGCGGTCACGCGGGCCTTTGAGGTGATCGCGCCGGGTGTTCGCGAGTGCGATGCCATCGCCTCCATCCAGGCGGCGCAGATCGCCGGCAGCCCTGACTTCGCGGGCGACATCACCGCTCTTCCGCCGACCATCCTCGGCGGTGAGAACGCCTCGGCTCCGCACATCATGTGGAGCGACAGGCGGTTTGGAGAAAACGAGACGATTGCCCTGGAACTTGCCGGTGTCTGCCGCCGCTATGCCGCCGGGCTGGCACGAACCCTGCAGCTTGGGAAAACGCCGACGCGTGTCTCGGATACGGCAAAGGCGGTGATCGAGGGCATGGACGCGGTGCTGGATGCGGTCAGGCCAGGAACGACCGCCGAAACCGTCGAGGGTGCATGGCGCACGGTCATCCAGCGCCACGGACTGAAGAAGGAGTCGCGCATCGGCTATTCCATCGGCGTCGCCTATCCGCCGGATTGGGGCGAACACACGATCAGCCTCCGGCCTGGCGACAAGACGGTGCTTGAGCCCGGAAACGTCGTTCACTCCATCCTGGGCATGTGGATGGACGGCTGGGGCATCGAGATCAGCGAGACCATCCTGGTCACAGAAACCGGCAATGAGACCCTGACCAGGTTTCCGCGAGAGCTCCATGTCAAATCTTGAGAGTCCGACCTGGGCTGGCTTTGTCGAGCGTTCCGTCGCGACTGATATCGATGCTGGAATTCTCGATCGGATGATCGAGATCCGCCGTCATCTGCACCGCAACCCGGAGCTTTCGAACCACGAAGCGAACACGCAGCGTTATCTGCGGCAAATGCTGGCTAGTCAGGGAATTGCCGACATTCGCGACGTTGCGGGCTTTGGTCTGGCGGTCGATATTGTCGGCACGGGCAAACCGTCAAATCGAAAGGTGGCTATTCGGGCGGATATCGATGCCTTGCCGATCGAGGAGGAGTCCGGTGTCGATTTTTCATCGACAAATCCAGGCGTGATGCATGCGTGCGGTCACGACGCCCATGCGTCGATGGCCTTCGCGGTTGCCGCGCATCTCCATCAATCAAGAGGTGATTTCGGCGGCACCGTCCGCCTCATCTTCCAGCCCGCCGAGGAGGATGAACCTTCGGGCGGCAGGCGGGTGGTGGAAGAGGGGCTTCTCGACGATGTCGATGCCGCCATCTGCGTTCATGTTGATCCGTACACACCCTCAGGCAAGATCGCCGTCGGCTCCGGTCCCTACACCTTGGCCTGCGATACGTTCGACGTGGCCGTTACCGGCTCGGCGGCACACGCGGCAAAACCGCACGAAGGTGTTGATGCGTTGGCCGTGGCCTGCTCCATGGTGACGGAATTGCAGAAGATCGTCTCGCGCGAGATCGACCCCTACGACCCCCTGGTCATTTCGGTGACGGCCATCAATGGTGGCAACGCCTACAATGTGACCGCCGGCAAGGTCGCGCTGAAAGGCACCATCCGCAGCGGCAGCGATGCAACCCGCGAGCGGGCCTGGCGCCGCGTTCGTGCTATTGCCGAGGGGATAGCCGCAAGCCACGGCGCGCGTGTTGAAGTCGGCATCCACAAGGGCGAGCCGGGGGTCGTCAACGATGTCGAGATGACCCAGCTGATCATCGCCAGCGCCAAGGCTTGCGTCGGGGCCGACAATGTTCTCAACACCCCTGGATGGACCATTGCCGACGACTTTGGCTACTACAGCGAAAAACGCCCATCGGTCTACTTTCGGCTGGGAATCCGCAACGAGGAGGTCGGATCGGTCTTTCCGCTCCACCATGCCAAATTTCGTGTTGACGAGGCCGCCTTGAAAGTTGGCGCGGCCACCCTGGTTTCTGCGGCGATCGGATTTCTGTCGGTGCAACCGGAAAATGCGGACTGATCAAGCGATCCAAGATCGGCTCGTGCACGGCTGCACGAGCCGATGAAATGCCTGTTCAGTATTTGATGACCCGGCGCTCGACCATCACCACGGCGCAGAACAGTGCGATCGAAAGGCAGGACGACAGCACGATCGCCGCGTAAAGCCGGTCCGACTGGTAGTTGAAGGTCGCTTGGATAATGAGTGCGCCGAGGCCTTTGTCCGAGCCGATCCATTCGCCCACGATGGCACCGATCACCGCCGTCGCCGATGCGATCCTGAGCGATGAGAACAGCATCGGCAAGGCGCGGGGCAGGCGCAGGCCCCAGAAAATCTCCCAGCGCGTCGCCGACAGCACCCGGAACAGCTCGTGCTCATTATGGCTGGCCGATTCCAGCCCGCGTATCATGTTCACCAGCGTCGGGAAGAAGCAGATCACCGCCGCGATGACGATCTTCGGTGTCATCCCAAGCCCGAAGATCAGGATGATGATCGGCGACAGCGCCAGGATCGGAATGGTGTTGAAGAAAAGCACGATCGGAAAATAGGCAGCCTGAAGGATGCGGCTGTGCACGAACACTACCGCCAGCAACACGGCTGCCAAATTGCCAATGACAAAGCCGGCCAGGGCCTCGATCAGTGTCGGCCTGAGATTGTCCATGAGCAGCGAAAATTCTTCTGGAAGACGCCGAGTATCGCGGTCGGCGTCGGCACGATATAGGCGGGGACGCCGAGGAGCGGCAGGAAATACTGCCAGGCGAGAAGGAGCGACGCCGCGCCGAGGATGGGCAGGGTGATGGCAAGCTGCGGAGACAGTGGCGCCGGCCTCATGAAGCGCGCTCCAGCGCGGTGCGCAATTCCGCCATGGCGGCGACGATTGCAGGGTCTTCCCGCGAACAGCGATTGCCGTCTCGCTTGAGTGGTCGCATATCAAGATCCTTGACCAGCCGCCCGGGATTGGCGGCGAGCACGATGACCCTTTCACCGAGATAGGCGGCCTCGGCGATCGAATGAGTGACGAAGAGGATCGTGGCGCCAGAGCGCCGCCACAGGGCGAGCAACTCGTCGTTGAGGCGGTCACGGGTGATCTCGTCGAGGGCCCCGAACGGTTCGTCCATGAGCAGCAGCTTTGGCTCTCCGAGCAATGCCCTGGCGATCGCCACGCGCTGGCGCTGGCCGCCGGAAAGCTGGTGCGGCAGGCGCTCGCCAAAAGCCGGCAAGCCCCATCAACTCCAGCAATTCGTCGCTGCGATCTTCGATCTTGCGGGTCAGGCTGCCTTGCCCGACGCCAAGCGGCAGGCGCACATTGTCACGCACGGTGCGCCAGGGCAGCAAGGTCGAGTCCTGGAAGACGAATCCGACATCGCGGCGCGATCGCACCGCGTGCGTGTCGCCGAGCACGCTGATGGTGTCGCCGAGCGGATCGAGCAGGTCGGCAACCACTCTGAGCAAGGTCGACTTGCCGCAGCCTGAAGGTCCCAGGATCGACAGGAAGGATCCGGTCTCGACGTTGAGGTCGAGGCCGGAAAGGACTTTGACGGCCGCTTGGCGGCCGCCATAGCCGACATCCAGCCTGTTGGCTTCGATCGCGTTCGCCATCAGGCGGCGGGGGCGTCGAGCTTCGGCCGGTCGGCAGCCGAAAGTTCGAGGATCTTGGTGGTATAGACGTCAGCGGCCGCGGGGCGGCCGTTCGGGTACTGGCCTACCTTGTCGAGCAGAGCCAATTGTTCCTCGATGGAGGCGGGATCGAACGTGCCCCAGCCGTCCTTGGCCGTTGTCGCGTCAAAGGAAAGCTTGAGCACGAGGTTGACGGTCTTCTCTTCCCAGCCGAGGTCCATTTCGGGGTAGGCAGCGACCATTTTCTTCACCGCCTCCTGGGGGTTGGCGTGTACCCAGCCCCAGCCCTTGGCGACAGCGCCGATGAACTTGGCCAGGGTGTCCGGATCCTTCTCGATCGCGGCGTCGGTGGCGAAATAGACATCGGCGTAGGAGTTCAAGCCGAGATTGCGCACCAGAAGGTCAATACGGTCATCGCCGACGACGCTCAGCGCCTGCGTGTTGGTGATCCAGCCGCCAATGGCGTCGACATCGCCGCGCACAAGTGGTCCCTTGTCGAAGCCGACATTGATGACGGTGACGTCGGACGCGTTCAAGCCGTTCTTGGCGAGAATCTCGTCCATGACGAAACGCGCGGTCGGCTGTATGCCGATCTTCTTGCCTTTGAGGTCGGCGATGCCGCGGATCGGGTTCGCTGCCTTTGAAGTTAAGGCATAGGGGCCGGTGCGGAGGCCGCATGCGATCATCTTCACGGGCACGCCGTTGGCCCGCGCCGCGAAAAGCTGCGGGGTTTCGGAAAACTGGCCGAGTTGTGCGGCGCCCGAGATCACCGGAGGCACCGTCGAGGCGTTGGGGCCGCCCGGGCCGAATTCCACGTCGAGCCCGGCGTCCTTGAAATAGCCGTTGGCGACCGCCGCGATATCGCCTATCTGGCCGTTGGACATCAGCCAGTCATACTGGATGACGACTTTCCCCGCCGCCTTTGCGGCGGGAGTCAGCACGAGCTGCATGCCGGCCGATGCGGCCGCGACAGCCGCCAAGCCACCTTTCACAAAGGTACGGCGGTTCAAATTCCAATCCTGGTTCCCACTCATCATTCGCTCCTGTTGCAAGACTTGTCTGTCTCTTCATTGCGCGCCGTTTCCTTGGCGCGGTGTCGTCTACGGCTGTTCGTCGTGGTAGTCGCCGGGGCCGCCGTCGAGCCAGGCGTAGAGTTCCCACAGCGTGTCGTCCGGGTCGGTGAAATAGGCGCAGCGCGCGTTCCAGACATAATCCTCAGGCGGCCCCTGGAAGGGTACGCCTTTGGCGGTCAGTTCTGTGTAGAGCCGGTCGATCTCGTCGGGCGCGTCGAGCATGACCGCGACGCAGACCTTGTGCGCGTGACGCGGCGAACGCAGCTTCGACACGCCAGTGTGCTGGCTGATGTGGTCGATCTCCCAGGCGGCCAGCGTCACGCCCTCGCCATGGAAGTCGGCAAATCCCTCGGCGCGTCGGCGCAAGCGGAGGCCGACCTTGTCGACATAGAACTCCACTGTCCGCTCGATATTGTCGACAAGCAGGCAGACGTCCGAAATCCGATAGGTGGTTCCGATCGACATGGTTATTTTCCTCCGCCGGTATGCCGTGCGCGCGACGCAGGCAGCTTGACGCCGACCCGGTTGGCGGCGCCGATGATGTGAGCGCGCATCGCCGCCTCGGCTTCCGCGGGATCGCCGGCGACCAGCGCCTCGTAGATGCGCACATGCTCGCCGACGTTGACTTCGACCAGGTCGTGCAACGGGTTGGTCTGGCGTGCGTAGTAGATCGAGCGACGGATCTGTTCGCAGACGAAGGAAATGAACGTGTGGATGTAGCTGTTGCCCGTCGCCCGGGCGATTTCGCGATGAAACAGGAGATCGGCATCGATGCTGCCGTCTTCCCAGCGCTCCTCACCACTCATGCGGTCCAGCGCCGCCTTGATGGCGTCGAGATGCTCCTGGTCGCGCCGCTCGGCGGCAAGCGCGGCTGACTCGGCTTCAAGGATGCAGCGCAGCTCGAAGAGCCGCTCCATGTTCTGGCCTTCCTTCAGCGTCTCGCGGTCGATGCGGATCGTCGCGCGCTGCTCCGGTGCCAGGACGAACGAGCCGATGCCTTGCCGCGCTTCCACCATGCCGTCGGCCCGCAATTGCGCGATCGCCTCACGCACCACGTTTCGGCTGACGCCGAATTTTTCGGATAGCTGTTGCTCCGTCGGCAGCAGGCTGCCCGGATTGAGCTCGCCGGACTCGATCTCGCGGCTGAGGAACGCCGCGACCCGGTGCGGAAGCGCCTCGACAGTGCCTATGGCAGCCAGTCGTTGTTTCATGAAATGGTCTCCGTCGCGGGAAAGAGGCAACCGGGATTCATCAGTCCGTTCGGATCGAGCGCATTCTTGAGCGTGCTGACAAGCCGGCGCTGAACGGCAGACATCCCGTCCCAGTAAACGCGCTGGCGAGTGCGCCCGATGCCATGCTCGGCGCTTATCGAGCCGCCGAGTGCGTTGACGATGTCGTACAGCTTGGTCGTGATGGTGCTGCCCCTGGTGCGCGCCTCGGTCTCTCCAAGGCCGAGCGGTGGCAGCACATTGAAATGGATGTTGCCGTCGCCCGCGTGACCATAGGCCTGGGAGATCCAGCCCGGGTGCTCCGTTGAGACAAGATGGCGGGCCCGGGCGATCAGCGCGGGAATATCGGAGATGCGCACCGAGAGATCGGTGCGCACATGGTAGCCGCGCTTGGCCTGGCCCTCGACTAGCCCTTCGCGGATGCCCCAGAACGCCTTGGCCTGTGCGTTGCTCTCGGCCAGGACGGCGTCGATGACGAGGTGCTTTTCCATGGCGCCGGCAAGAAAGTCGACCAGCAGGGTTCGCAGGTCCATGGCGCCGCTCGACGACAGTTCGATCAGCACATGAACAGGGGCGGTCACTGGCGCGACGATGCTCGGGTCGGCCAGACGCGCAAGCTCCATGCATTCCGAGCCAATGATCTCGAAGGCCGACATCAGGTCCGAGCATTCGCGTCGGGCTTGCCTGAACAACGCTATCGCCGCTTCGAATGAGGGAAGACCCAGATACGCCGTCTCCAGCCGGCCGGGCTTCGGAAAGAGCTTGACCTCGACACCGGTGATGATGCCCAGCGTTCCCTCCGAGCCGATGAAAAGCTGCTTCAGGTCGTAGCCGCGATTATCCTTGCGCAGGCCGGAAAAGCCGCTCCACAATTCGCCGTCCGGTAGCACCACCTCCAGGCCGACAATGAGGTCGCGAGCCATCCCGTAGCGCAACACGTTGACGCCACCGGCATTGCTTGCGGCATTGCCGCCGATCTGACAGCTGCCCTGAGCGCCTAGCGCCAGCGGAAACTGGCAATCCTGGTTCTCGGCGGCATCCTTGATGTGTTGGAGGATGCAGCCGGCATCAGCCTGCAGGGTGAAATTGTCGGCGTCGACTAGACGCACTTTGTTCAAGCGCTCCGCGTTGATGATGACCGTGCCTCGGTCCGTGCCGATGTCGATCGCACCTGCCACCAGCCCGGTGTTGCCACCTTGCGGTATCATCGCCAGCCCGAGCGTGCCGCACAACCGGACAGTGGCCTGGACGTCCGCGACCGAACCAGGCTTCAGCACGGCAAGGGCTCCGCCGTGATGATCGCCTGACCAGTCTCCGAGGTATTTCGCCATATCATCGGTGTCGGCTGCTACGCCGTTCCGTCCCAGGACGCTTTCCAGGGCAGCGAGAACTTCGGCCGAGATGCCATGGATGGTCATTGTCGGGCCAGTGCCAGTGCTAAGGAGTATGGTTATACATATCATCCTACAACTTGAATTGAGTCAACGGGCAAAAGGCGAGGAGGGCAGTTGCTGGTGTTCGAGGAAGGTGCGGTTAACCTGCCGACGCCATCAGGCGTGGGGAGGGCAAGCCGGCTGCCTGGCGCCAGAGCGACACCGGCATGATTGCGGCCAGCACCGGCCGGATTGTCAGCGGATCAAGAAGGGATGACTGGCCCTTGTCTGGTCGGGCCAAGGCTTTTCCGCCTCAAAGGTACTGTTCGACCTTCTTGCCGACGGTTAGGAAGCGCAGGGGGTCGATCGCTTCGCCGTTGTGGCGGACCTCATAGTGCAGATGCGGGCCGGTCGAGCGGCCGCTGCTGCCGGTCTTGCCGATGACGTCGCCGGCATTGAGTTTCTGGCCTACGGTGACGTCGATCTCGCTCAGATGCCCGTAGCGCGTGGCGAAACCGTTGCCGTGATCCACTTCCACCATGCGGCCATAGCCACCGTTCCAACCGGCCTTGGTGACGACACCAGGCGCCGTGACCTTGGCCGGCATACCGATCGGCGCCCTGAAATCCATGCCCGAATGCAGCGCGGCGGTGCCGAGGATAGGGTCGGTGCGCACGCCGAACGGGCTGGTGACGGAATGGCCAGGCGCGGGGTTGGCGAGCGGCAGCCGACGGGCTTCCTTCTTGAGCTGGTCGAGCGTGTCCAGCGCCTCGTCCAGTTCCTTGACCTTGCTGTCGAAGATCATCGAACTGTCGAGCGGTATCAGCGGTCCGCCGACATCGCTGTCGCTCTTGCCGAAATCGCTGTCCACCGGCAGGCCGGCCGCCGCAAGTGCCTGGGTGATCGCGTCGGCGCTTTTGTAGGCATTGTCGGCAAGCGTGGTGACACGCGTAAGCTGATCGTTCTCGATGTTTTTGAGCGACTGGTTGATCGACACGAACAGCTTGTCGGCGCGGTCTGCCGACGATTCGCTGGGTAACGGATCGGAGCGTGTCGACCACAGCGAGAAAGGTCTTGTGTCGCCGGCGCTCAGGCTGGCGACGGAATAGGTCTGGGCTATCTGGCCGATGTTGCCGGTCGCGTCGGCATGCTGGTCAGGCTTTTCGACCGGCGCGGGAGCGGCGGCGGGCTGCGTTCCGACTTCGCTTTCCGCGCGTTCGATGAGGGGCCCAAGGCGGCCATGGCGCTGACTGAGCTGGGTCTGCCGTTGCAGCAACTCGCTGACCTTGGTTTCCATGAGCTGCTGGTCGAGAAGCTGCCGGCTGGTGATGCGGTCGACCTGGGCGCGAAGCGCCGATATGCGATCCTCGTAAGCCTGCTGCATGCGCGCTTGTCGTGCCGTCGTGGCGCCGATCAGATCGTCGCGCAGCACGAGGTAGGAGGTCGCCAGCAGATAACCTATGGCCATCGCGGCCAGCGCGGAGCCGAGGAATGCCGCTATCCAGGGGCGTACGGTAAAGTGCCGGATTTGATCGCCCCGGGCGATGATGATCGTGTGGGGCTCCTTGCGCCTGCCGAAGACCGCTGACTGACCGGTTACGTTCACGGGACCAAGCTTTCGTTTACGATACAGCGACAGTCCGAGTACACATTATTAAGGTTAACAAAGCTTTGTCGGACCAGGTCTCCGGCTGGGATTGCCCGCAAAGCGGGTGGCCGGTTGTAGAAGTGCGCCCTGGCCAAGCAAAAGCCCCGCCGCTCGAACAAGCGACGGGGCCAACTCCCGGCTGTTTCAGCCGCGTGAAAGCGGGTTCAAAGCGCGCGAACGGCCTCGAGAACCTCTTCCGCGTGGCCTTTTACACGAACCTTCCGCCATACCCTGGCAATGCGGCCATCGCGGCCGATCAGGAACGTTGCGCGTTCGACGCCCATGTATTTTCGGCCATACATCGATTTTTCGACCCACAAATGGTAGGCCTCGATCACCTTGCGCTCCTCGTCGGCCGCCAGGTCGATGGTGAGGCTGTATTTGGACTTGAATTTGTCGTGTTTCTTCGTGCTGTCCGGCGACAGGCCGATCACGACGGCGCCGGCTTTTTCGAATTCAGGCTTCAGTTGCGAAAAGCTTATCGCCTCTTGCGTGCAGCTTGTGGTGTCGTCCTGTGGATAAAAATAGAGAACCACCGGCTTTCCTGACAATGCCGCAAGGCTAAGCGTTCCTCCGCCATCGCGCGGAAGGTCGAATTGCGGCGCAAGATCGCCTACGTCAAGATCAGCCATATCGATGCCCTTGTTTGAGGTTACGCGCGAAGTCGCACCGATATAGTGTCAGCCGGGGATTCGTCCACGTCGAGTTCATACAACGGAAGATTCCTTGGATCAGGAGCAACCGCAGCACGAGAAGATCAAGTTCAGGCGTGACGAGATCACAGATCTGGGCGCTCTCCCGTCCGCGTGCCGTGTACCGCCGCTCGGTCAGGCGTCGATCGGTCGCGGCTTTCGTATTCTCGGGCGCTTGGTCGCAGGCCTTTCGACTGTCGTTCTGTTGGCGGCTGCTATTGTTTATCTGATCGGCGTGTCTGGGGTTGGCTCCGAACGACTGCGAGCCGAAGCGGAGACCGCGATCGAAAAACTGGCCGGTCTCGATGTCAATGCGGCGATCGGGCCTGCTCGCATCACGCTTGACGGATCGAGCTTCGTTGCGCTGCAGGTGAGCGATGTCATCCTGAAGACGGCCGATGGCAAGCCGATGGCCGACGCCGGACGTGTTCGTTTCGGCGTGCGCCTGATACCGCTGCTTTGGGGCGAGGTGCGGCTTACCAGCGCCAGGATTTCCGACGCCCACGTCGTTGTGGCGTCAATGCCGTCAGGTGGCGACTGGACGAGCGCTTTGCGCAATGCCGACGGACTCATCGATCCAGACAAGCTGTCCGCGACGACTTTTGAAAACGTCAACCTCGCGCTGGACGCGGTGCGCGAGGATTCGATGCGCCGGATCGACCTTCACAATGTCGAGTTCATGATGCCGGAGGCTGGCTCGGTCAAATCGGTCATGGTCGCGGACGCCACCGTTCAGCAATCCGGATCCGCGGGCATGGAGCTCTCATCCAGCCTCAGTGTTGATGGCCGGGCGCTGACGATTGCGGCTTCCGCTACACGCAATGCGGCGACGCGGCGCGTGACAACGCTCGAGGCAAGCGTTGAAATTGCTGACTCCGCCGACGTCGCGGCAGCGACGGGTGGCAGGATCGGTGCCGTTGTGTTGAGGCTGAAGGGGGTACAGGGCACAGGCGACAACACGTCGCGGCTGACGGCCTCCCTGTCATTGACCGGGTCCGTGCTCGATCTCGGTCCACGCGGGTTGCTTGCGTCCGATGTTGGTCTCGATGCCACCCTCGTGCCCGGCAGCAACAAGATCCAGGTGGACAGGTTGCTGTTGAAGACCGGGCGATCGACATTTGATTTCGCGGGCTCTATCGGGCCGAAACCGGCCACCAGCGCAGCGGGTGACGAACCATCCTACCGTTATGATCTGACCAGTGACGGTTCGACGCTGTCGCCTTCGGACTCGCCCGAACCGGCCCTTGGCTTCATCGCCCGGATCGCCGGTGTCTATCAGACCAAAAGCCACAAGCTCGTGGCGGAGCAGATCGGGATCAGGTCCGGCTCCACAAGCGAGGCGTTGGGTACCGCGTCCGTCGAATTCGTCGACGGAAAGGCGCCGGGCGTGTCGATGGCCGTCAACATCCACGATATGCCGGTTTCTCACGTCAAGCAGTTATGGCCTTGGTTTTCCGCGCGTGGCGCGAGGCTCTGGGTGCTGGAGAACCTGTTCGGGGGTCGCGTCGTCGATGCAAATCTGCAGTTCCAGGTGCTTCCAGGGCGGCTTGGCAATGGTGTCCCGCTAGGCCCCGAAGAAGTATTCGGTCGCTTCCAGGTCGAGGGCGCGCGTTTCGACACGGCCGGTCGCATTCCGCCGATACGTGACGCTGTCGGCGTGGTTTCGTTCCATGGCAACGATGTCGATATCGCGCTGTCTTCGGGCACTGTCTTCATGCCCAGCGGCCGCACCGTTGCGGCCAGCAATGGCACGCTAACAGTCAAGGCGGCGAACCTGCCGCCTGTCATCGGTTCGCTTGACATTGATGTTGCCGGCGAGGCCCCGGCGGTTGCCGAACTCGCGTCTTACGAGCCGATCAACGCCATGCGTCATGTCGGTTTTGCGGCGGAAGACCTGTCAGGTTCGGTGACGGGGCACGTCAGGGCGGATATCCCCCTTACGTCCGGAGTCGACACCTCGAAACTCGATTGGCTGGTGTCACTTGACTACACGGGGCTTTCGCTGGCCAAGCCGTTCGAAGGCCAGACGGTCACGAACGCCGACGGCACCATCACGGTGGAGCCCGACAAGGCCGTCATTTCCGCCAAGGCGCTGCTGAATGGCATCCCGGCTGAACTTGACCTGATCGAGCCGCTCAAGGATGACGGTCCGCCGCGCAGCAGGAAAGTCGCGCTCGTGCTCGACGACAAGACGCGGGCAAGCGCCGTGCCGGGCCTTTCGCCGCTGCTTTCCGGAACGATCAAGGTGGCGATAGACAAGAGCGGCGATGGCAACCAGAATGTCTCGGCGGATCTGACAAACGCCAAGCTGGACATCCCCTGGGCGGGCTGGAGCAAGGGACCCGGAATCCCCGCCAGTGTGACCTTCGTCATGACGAAATCCGGCGACACCACCACACTGTCCAATTTCGACCTGGATGGAAAGACCTTCTCGATCGAGGGCACCGTGGTGCTGGTCAACAACGGCTTGTCGTCGGCGCGGTTCAGCAAGGTCACCTTGAACAGGGACGATGATGTTGCCGTGTCGGTCAAGCGGTCGGGCAAGTCCTATACGGTCGACATATCAGGCAATGCGCTGGATGCTCGCTCGTTGATCAAGCAGTTCACTTCCGATGTCGACACGGCCACAAGGACCACCGGTTCCGATGCGATTTCCGTCAGCGCCAATGTGGATTCCCTGACCGGTTTCCACGACGAGAAACTGTCGAATCTGAAACTGGACTACAGTGCCGCGGGCTCCAGGGTGAACGGGCTGAAGGTCAGCGCCACGGCCAGTTCCGGTGCCGCCATAGCCATCAGCAACACCACCGGGGACGGCAGGCGCGCCCTAAATGTGAAATCGGCTGACGCCGGGGCCATACTGCGCTTCCTCAACATCTACGAGCACATGGAGGGCGGGTCGATCACGCTGGCGCTGGCCGGCGCGAGTGACGGCCCGATGACGGGCCAGGTGGATACCAGCGATTTCTTCGTCGTGAACGAGCCCAAGCTCGCATCGATAGTCTCGACCACGCCGGCTGGCGACAAGCGCAGCCTGAACGAGGCGGTCAAAGGCAATCTTGATACGTCGCGGGTGAAATTCGAACGCGGCTTTGCCGAGATCGAGAAGGGCAGCGGCTATCTTAAGCTGGCAAACGGCGTGTTGCGTGGCCCGAGGATCGGCACAACCTTCCAGGGCACGCTCTATGATCAAAACAACAACATGGACATGACCGGCACGTTCATGCCGGCCTATGGCCTCAACCGCATTTTCGGCGAGCTTCCGCTGGTCGGGGTGCTGTTGGGCAATGGCCGCGATCGCGGCCTGATCGGCGTCACCTACCGGCTGAAGGGCAATGCCAACAAGCCGGTCCTCGACATAAATCCACTGTCAGTGATCGCCCCCGGAATATTCCGGTCGATCTTCGAATATCGGTAGACCATGGTGACCTGAAAGCCGAGAGATCCACCCCGATCATCGGGATGGATCAGGCCCAATCAGACCGGCCGCACCAGGATGTGTTTTTTCCTGCCGAGTGAGAGCTTTAGGACGTTTTCCGGACTCAGATCCTGAAGCGTCACTACCGGCGATCATCCGAAACAGGCTGGTCGTTGAGGCGCACCGCGCCGCCCTGTATATGCCGCCGCGCCTCGCCGTTGGAGGCCGCGAGCCCCGCGCTGACGAACAATGACAGAATGCCGACGCCAGCTTCAAGCGACGCCTTGGCGATCTCTACGGTGGGCAGGGTCTCTGCCAGTGAGCCTTCCTCGAATGTCTTGCGCGCGGTTTCGCTGGCCGCGTCCGCGGCTTCGCGACCGTGCAGCAAGGCGGTGATTTCGGTGGCGAGGATTTTCTTGGCCTCGTTGATCTCGGATCCGCCGAGCTTCTGCAGCCGTGCGACTTCGTCCAGCGGCAACGTCGTGTAGAGCTTCAGGAAACGGCCGACGTCCGCATCCTCGGTGTTGCGCCAATACTGCCAGAACTCGTACGGGCTCAACATCTCGGCATCGAGCCAGACGGCGCCGGAGGCGGACTTGCCCATCTTGGCGCCGGAGGAGGTGGTCAGCAGCGGCGTGGTCAATGCATAGAGTTGCGCGTCTTCCATGCGGCGGCCAAGGTCGATGCCGTTGATGATGTTACCCCACTGGTCGGAGCCGCCCATCTGCAACCGGCAGCCGAGACGCTTGTACAGTTCGACGAAATCGTAGGCCTGCAGGATCATGTAGTTGAATTCGAGAAACGACAGCGACTGTTCGCGGTCGAGCCTGAGCTTGACTGAGTCGAAGGCGAGCATCCTGTTGACGGAAAAGTGCCGGCCGACATCGCGCAGGAAATTGACGTAGTTGATCTCCATCAGCCAATCGGCATTGTTGATCATGACCGCGTCGTTCGGACCGGTGCCGAATTTGAGGTAGGGCATGAAGTTGCGGCGGATGCCGGCGAGATTATCGTCGATGTCCTGTGGGGTGAGAAGTTTGCGCGCCTCATCCTTGAAGGACGGGTCGCCGATCATCGAGGTGCCGCCGCCCATCAGCGCGATCGGCCTGTGGCCGGTTTGCTGCAGCCAGTGCAGCATCATGATCTGGATCAGTGAGCCGGCATGCAGGCTCTTCGCGGTCGCGTCGAACCCGATATAGGCGGTGACCGTTTCCTTGGCGAAAAGCTGGTCGAGGCCGGCATCATCCGAAGTCTGGTGGATGAAACCGCGCTCGCTCATCGTGCGCAGGAAGTCGGATTTGAAGGCGGACATGTTTTCTTTCCCGAAAGCTCCGGCCGATGCTGCTCGGCCGTGGCGTGCATGAACGCGCGCGTTTAGCACCCAAGCGCGATCAGCAAAAGTGGAATCCGGTTTTGCGTCCGATCGCGCTTGATCGGGGAATTCGCGATCAGCAAAAGTGGAATCCGGTTTTGCGTCCGATCGCTCTTCCGGGGCAAGATTGGCGATCAGCAAAAATGACAACACGATTTTGTGGATGGCATCACAAATCGGATAGCGAATGGCGCTGCGCGGCCAGGACTTGGAACGGTTTTCAGGATACATCAACGATCCCTGAAACGACGCCGCATATGGCGAGGATGCTTGCGTCATCGTTTCCGCTGGCGTAATGAGGCGCCGCGCCGCCAGGTTCTTGCAGCTCAAAGTCTGGAATGGCACCGCACGGCACCCATCGAATGCCATATCCCGCGACAGAGCCCCAGATGACATGCCGGACGCATTGATATCCATTGTCATTCCTTGCAGGAACGAAGCGGCGAACCTGCCGCTTTTGCTTGATGAGATCGGCGCTGCGATGACGGGGCGCACCTTCGAGGTGATCGTCGTCAACGACGGATCGACCGACGAAACCACTGCCGTTCTTGCCGCCCAGGCATCCATTCGTCCGTTTCCGCTGCGCCATCTCAGGCACGAGAAGTCCGCTGGGCAGTCCTTGTCCCTGCGCTCGGGCGCATGGGCGGCACGGGGCGATATCGTCGCCACCATCGATGGTGACGGCCAGAACGATCCAAAATACATTCCGGTGCTGGTCGACGCGTTGCGGCAGGCTGGGCCCGGTTTCGGCGCGGCGCAGGGACAGCGCCTCAAGCGCCGCGATAGCAAGGTCAAGCAACTGGCCTCCCGTTTCGCCAATTGGTTGCGGAATGCCATCCTGCACGACGAGACGCGCGACACCGGGTGCGGACTGAAGGCTGTTCACGCGGATATTATCCGCAAGCTGCCTTTCTTCGATGGCACGCATCGCTTTGTTCCGGCACTGGTCATCCAGGAAGGATTTCGTGTGGTTCACTGCGACGTCGTCGATCGGTCACGTCGGCACGGCAGCTCGAACTACGGAATTTTCGACCGCGGCCTGCAGGGCGCGCTTGATCTCGGTGGTGTCTGGTGGCTGCGGCGCAGGCGCCGGAGGATGCCCAAGGTAGAGGAGGTCAGGCATGGGTAACGTGCTTCAGGGGGTGGCGACCTGGATACACCAGGTTTTCGTCATGCAGTTCGATGGCTGGATTCTGCTCGGCTTTGTCGCCCAGTTCTTCTTCACCATGCGTTTCGTGGTGCAGTGGGTCGCGTCGGAAAAGGCAAAGCGCAGCGTGGTGCCGATCGCTTTCTGGTTCTTCTCGCTGTTCGGCGGTGGCCTGCTGCTGGTCTATGCCATCCACAGGAAGGATCCCGTGTTCATCGCGGGCCAAGCCATGGGCATGTTCATCTACATTCGTAATCTCTGGCTGATCGCCAATGAGCGTAAGTCGGCGGCGATGACCAAAGTTGACTGAGCGGCCTGCCGCATTGAAGGCAAAGGGTTCGAGGGGCTGGGATATGAACAGGAACTACATCTTTCTCTTCCTGTTCAGCGTGCTGATGACGGTTTCGGGTCTGGCGGCGCTGCCGCCGCTCGACCGCGATGAGCCTCGGTTCGTCCAGGCCACCAAGCAGATGGCCGAGACCGGCAATTATGTCGACATCCGGTTCCAGGA
This sequence comes from Mesorhizobium sp. PAMC28654, assembly GCF_020616515.1. GTDB lineage: Bacteria > Pseudomonadota > Alphaproteobacteria > Rhizobiales > Rhizobiaceae > Mesorhizobium. The sequence continues at coordinate 1,465,583 of NZ_CP085135.1, read as the reverse complement.
AGGCACGCGCTACCAGAAGCCGATCGGAATCTACTGGTTGCAGTCGGCGGCCGTGATCCTCAGCGGCCAGGGGGCCGAGGCGCCGATCTGGGTGTACCGCCTGGTTTCGGTCCTCGGTATCGCCATCGCCGTTGTCGCGACCGCCTGGACGGGCGCCAATCTCTTCGGCGCCAATGCCGGTGTCGCCGCCGGCCTTATCATGGCCGCCATTTTCGCGACCGCCTTCGAGGGGCGGGACGCCAAGACCGATGCCATGCTCCTGGCCTGCTGCGTTGTGGCGCAAGGCGCGCTGGCGCAGATCTATATGGCTTCGCGCGGGAATGAAGCCGTGCCCAGTCGTTTGCGATGGATGTTCTGGGTCGCGCAGGGCGCGGGAATCCTGATCAAGGGGCCGATTACGCCACTGATATCGGCATTGACCATCGCCGTGCTGTTCGCCTTCGAGCGCGACTGGCGCTGGCTGTCGAAGCTGAAGGCCGGACGCGGTCTCGCCCTCGTTCTCCTCATCGTTCTGCCCTGGCTCGCCCTCATCACCTGGAAAAGCGGCGGCGCTTTCCTGCAGCAGGCTGTCGGCAAGGATCTGATGGGCAAGGTGGCGCAGGGCGCGGAATCGCATGGCGTACCGCCCGGCTTCTATGTGCTGACCTACTCCCTGTTCATGTGGCCGTTCGGCCTGATGGCGGTGGGCGCCGGGCTCCAGGGGATCAATCGGCTGCGCGATGATCCTCGGGTCCGCTTCTGCCTCGCCTGGTACATTCCGTTCTGGCTTGTCTTCGAGTTGATCCCGACAAAGCTGCCGCACTATGTGTTGCCGGCCTATCCCGCCATGGCTCTGCTGGTCGAATGGCTCTTGACCTTGTCGCCCCAGGAAGCGAATACGCCGCTGAAACGTTGGCAGGTATGGCTGTGGTGGGCGACTGCCTTTGGCCTGGCCGCGGTCACCATCGGCATTGCCGTACTGAGTATCGGCGCACCGATCTATCTTGCGCATACTTTTTCCTGGTGGAGCATTCCGGCGGCGGCCGCCGTGCTCGCGGCCGGCTATCTGGCGTTCTCGCGCAAGCTGCAGGTTCCGGTCAGCCGCATCGGCGCCGCCGCGGCCTGCGCGGGCGTTGGCTATGCCCTCTTGTTCGGCGTCATCGCGCCGTCCTTGAAACCCATCTGGCTGAGCCCGGCGATCGAAGCCGCCGTGCGCGCGAATCGTCCTTGCGACACGACGGTGCTGGCTTCGGCGGGCTTTCAGGAGCCAAGCCTGGTGTTCCTGGCCGGCACGAACACGCTCCTGACCGATGTGAAAGGTGTCGCCCAACATCTGCTTGCCGATCCTGCCTGTGCCCTGGCGCTGGCGCCAGTAAAACAAGAGCAGGAGCTGAATGGCGTCTTGGCGGGGCAGGGCAAGGCGGCGAACCGCGTCGCCATGATCGACGGCATCAACTATTCGTCAGGAGAAAAGATGTCGCTTGGTCTCTACCGGATGGCAAACTGATTTGGGCGCGGCTTTGCGGTATGCGATGGTGGAGCCATGAGCGTCGGTCAGGGTGTCACGGTTTCCCGTCAAGGCCTGTTGGCGCGGTCGGCCGGCAATTTCCGAAAGACGATGTCAATCATCCGCGGACGGATGAAGCGGCGGCCTGGCGTCTATTCGCATGTGTCGTGGCCTGCCTGGCTGGCCCTCTACGTCGTGCTGACGGCCGCGGGCTTCATGTTGCTTGATGCCGCCGCGGCGGGGTGGCGGCATGGATTGGCGCCAAGCGTCGTGGCCCTCGCCGAACACTCCACGGATTTTGGCCTCGGCGGCTGGTATCTCATACCGCCGGCGATAATGCTGATGGCCGCCAACCTGCTGAACTGGCAGGCGCTATCGAGACGATGGTGCATGCTTGCCTATAACTGGACAAGCTTCGCCTTCTTCATGCTGAGTGCCGCCGGCCTGTCGGGCCTGGCTGTGACGATTCTCAAGCACATCTTCGGTCGGGCGCGGCCAAATGTGGATGATATGGGGGTCTTTTCCTTCCACCCGTTTGCCTTCAGCGCCAGTTTTGCCAGTTTTCCGTCCGGCCATGCGACGATGGTCGGTTCCGCGGCCGGAATGCTGCTTCTGCTCGCCCCGCGATGGGTGAAATATGTTCTTGTGGCTTTCACCGTTTGGATCGCGGTGACGCGTGTCGTGGTCGGGATGCACTACCCGAGCGATACGATCGCAGGCTTCGGTCTGGGCATTGGCTGCACGGTCATCGTGGCACTGGTGTTCGCGCGCCTGGGATTCATCTTCCAGCAGATGCGCGTGGGGTTGCCGGTCTGCAGGGACACATTCAGGCTTCGTTTTACGGCGAACCCGCGCATCCCAGTCAAACGCGACGCGTCATAGGCCAGCTATTGGCTGTCCAGGCCGCCGAAGGACCGCACCAGACGGGCCATTTCGGTTTTATCGTCGTTTTCCATGCCCTTGGCGACGCCAACGCGATCGGCGACCGGACGGTTCTGGCTGACTTTCCACTTGCCGCGCATGTCCGTGATCTCGATCTCCAGCCCGACAATGCCCTTGATCTGCGACTGGATGAATGGAACTGGAGCGTCGGTGACCGCCCAGGGAGCTTCGCGACGGCCTTCCTGGGATGCTGTCAGCTCGGTGATCTGCTGGGCCAGCCAGTCCTGGTCCTCGATCACCCTGACCATGCCGCGCACCTGGACCATGGCGTAATTCCATGTCGGCACGACTTTGCCGGTCTCGCGCTTGGTCTCGTACCAGGATGGCGTCACATAGCTGTCCACACCCTGGAAAACGATGAGCACGGGCGATGCCGGGTTCTCCGCCAGAAGACGCCATTGTGGATTGGCCCTGGCAAGATGCGCGCGCAGCCTGCCGTTCGGCGACAAGTCGGCGTCGAGCAGGAACGGGAGCAGGTTCGCGACCGGCCCCTCCGATCCATTGGAAATCAGCATGCCAAGCGGGTGCGCGCGTAGCAGCCCGTGCAGCATATCCGGCCGTATTTCCTGGAAAAGAGGGGGCTCGTACATCGCGATCCGCTGACCTTTCCTACCTCAGCCGCTTCGGCCGTGGATCCGACAATTCGCCGGCAAGCCGGCGGTCGAGATAATCGGCGCATTCCTCCAGCAGAAGATCGGCGTCGTTGGCGAAGAAATGGTTCGCTCCCGGCAAAGTCTTCTGGGTGATGGTGATGCCCTTCTGCGTGTGCAACTTGTCGACGAGGCCCTGGACGTCCTTTGGCGGCGCGACCTTGTCGGCATCGCCATGGATGATCAGGCCGGACGAGGGGCAGGGCGCCAGGAACGAGAAGTCATAGGTGTTGGGCTGCGGTGCGATCGAGATGAAGCCTTCGATCTCCGGCCGGCGCATCAGAAGCTGCATGCCGATCCACGAGCCGAACGAATAGCCCGCGACCCAGCAGCTCTTGGAGTCCGGATGTAGCGACTGGACCCAGTCGAGCGCCGCGGCGGCGTCCGACAATTCGCCCGTGCCGTGGTCGAACTCGCCCTGGCTGCGTCCAATGCCGCGAAAATTGAAGCGAAGCGTGGTGAAATTCCGCTTCTGGAACATATAGAAGAGGTCGTAGACAATCTTGTTGTTCATCGTGCCGCCGAACTGTGGGTGCGGGTGCAGGACGATGGCGATCGGCGCGCTCTTTTCCTTGGACGGCTGATAGCGACCTTCCAGGCGACCAGCCGGACCGGTGAAAATGACCTCAGGCATAAAATACTCCACTTGGCATACAAATGCGCGGCGCCCGGAACAACTTTTCCTCTGGCCTTGACGCAGGGCGAGCGTCTTCTTAGAAGCTAGTTTAGAATTGTTCAAAACTGGATGGCCAAAAAACAGCTTGTCCATCCACGCCGCAAGCCGCGTAAATAGGACGGCTCGCCTTGGAATTTCAAGGAAATAACGCGATACGCTCGCGGAATGGCTTTTGACGGGACCAATTGAAGGCAAATGACCGCGACACGCGCCTATCTCGACTACAATGCCAGCGCGCCGCTGCTAGCCTCGGCGCGTGAGGCCATGGTTGCGGCGCTCGACATCTCGGCCAACCCGTCGTCGGTCCATGGCGAGGGGCGCGCTGCGCGGCGGCTGATCGAGAATGCCAGGCGCGATGTGGCGGCGCTGGTAAGCGCCAGGCCCGAGCATATCGTGTTCACCTCCGGCGCCACGGAAGCGGCTTCGACATTGCTGACCCCGGACTGGCGAATGGGACGCGGCGCGGTGCGCATGAGCCGTCTCTACGTTTGCAAGGCCGACCACCCCTGCATCTTGAATGGCGGAGGCTTTCCGGCCGCGCTGGTGATGCGGATTGGCGTTGACGCCAACGGCTTACTCGACCTTGGCGCATTGGCTGCGGCCCTGGCCGCCCACGACAAGGCCGAAGGCCTGCCGCTTGTGGCTGTCCATGCCGCCAATAACGAGACCGGTGTCATCCAGCCAGTCGGTCGCATCGCTGAGATCGTCAAGGCTGCTGGTGGCATTCTGATTGTTGATGCCGTCCAGGCGGCAGGGCGCATTCACATAGACATGTCAGCGGGTTACGGCGATTATCTGATTCTGTCTTCGCACAAGATCGGCGGCCCCAAGGGTGTCGGCGCCATCGCCGCCTTGTCCGACCTGATGATGCCGAAGCCGCTGATCAATGGTGGTGGCCAGGAGAAGGGCCATCGCGGCGGCACCGAGAACCTGGCTGGGATTGCTGGCTTTGGGGCGGCGGGGCGGGAAGCGCTGGCCGGGCTGAAGGACATCGACGGCGTGCGGCATCGCCGCGACGAGATCGAGGCCATCATGAAAACCCTGGTGCCGGACGCGGAAATCTTTGGAACTGGCGCGACACGGCTTGCCAATACGACATTCTTCGCTATTGCGGGCGTCAAGGCTGAAACGGCGCAGATTGCCTTCGATCTTGCTGGCGTCGCCCTGTCGGCCGGCTCAGCCTGTTCATCGGGCAAGGTCGGGCCAAGCCATGTGCTGAAGGCCATGGGACATGGCGACAGCCTGGGAGCCCTGCGCGTTTCGATCGGCGCGGCGACCAGCACCGCAGACATCGCATTGTTTCGTGCCGCCCTCGCTGGAATAGCCTCCCGCCGGGCGACCAGGGAACAAGCCGCTTGAACGCGGCGGAAATGAATTCGGGCCTCAGGGCCTGGTAGAGCCGTGCGTTTTGAGCTGGCCGGGTGAAATTCCGGCGGAAACGCACTATATGGAACTTACGCCGCCTCCGGTGCCTCGGGTGCTGTTTGGCGTTGTCATAGTTTGAAAACTGTCGGGCCTTGACCCCGGCGTGGATGGAGAACGCTGATGCCTGCTGTGCAGGACACGATCGATCGGGTCCGAAAGATCGACGTCGACCAATACAAATATGGATTCGAGACCGAAATCGCTGTCGACAAGGCTCCCAAGGGCCTGAGCGAAGAGATCATTCGTTTCATCTCGGCGAAGAAGGATGAGCCATCCTGGATGCTGGAATGGCGTCTGGAAGCCTACCGCCGCTGGCTGACGCTGGAGGAGCCCACATGGGCGCGCGTCCACTACCCAAAGATCGATTTTCAGGACATCTATTTCTACGCGGCGCCCAAGAGCACGCCCGGGCCGACTTCGCTGAGCGATGTCGATCCCGAGCTGCTGAAGGTCTATGAGAAGCTCGGTATCCCGTTGAGGGAGCAGGAAATCCTCGCCGGCGTGCAGAAGACCGATGCCTCGGAACTCGAGGAACCTAGCGACAATGTCTACAAATCTGGTCGAGTCGCTGTTGATGCGGTGTTCGATTCCGTTTCCGTTGTCACCACCTTCAAGAAGGAACTGGCACAGGCCGGCGTCATCTTCTGCTCGATCTCGGAAGCCATCCGTGAGCATCCGGAGCTCGTGAAGAAGTATCTCGGTTCAGTCGTGCCGACCTCCGACAACTATTATGCGACGTTGAATTCCGCCGTGTTCACCGACGGTTCCTTCGTGTTCGTGCCCAAGGGCGTGCGCTGCCCGATGGAGCTGTCGACCTATTTCCGCATGAACGAGAAGAACACTGGCCAGTTCGAGCGCACGCTGATCATCGCCGAGGAGGGGGCCTACGTCTCCTATCTCGAGGGCTGCACTGCGCCGCAACGCGACGAGAACCAGCTTCATGCCGCGGTCGTCGAGCTGGTCGCGCTTGACGATGCCGAGATCAAATACTCGACCGTGCAGAACTGGTACCCCGGCGACGCCGAGGGCAAAGGCGGCATCTACAACTTCGTCACCAAGCGCGGCGACTGCCGTGGCGACCGTTCGAAGATCTCGTGGACGCAGGTCGAAACCGGTTCGGCCATCACCTGGAAATATCCGAGCTGCATCCTGCGCGGCGACGATTCGTCAGGCGAGTTCTATTCGATCGCCGTCTCGAACGGTTACCAGCAGGTCGATAGCGGCACCAAGATGATCCATCTCGGCAAGAACACGTCGAGCCGCATCATTTCCAAAGGCATCGCCGCCGGCTTCTCGCAGAACACCTATCGCGGTCAGGTCTCGGCGCATCGCAAGGCAACCAATGCCCGCAACTTCACCAATTGCGACTCGCTGCTGATCGGCGACCAGTGCGGCGCGCACACCGTGCCTTACATGGAAGCCAAGAACTCGACGGCGCAGTTCGAGCATGAAGCGACGACGTCGAAGATTTCCGAGGACCAGAAATTCTACGTCATGCAGCGCGGCATCCCGGAAGAAGAGGCGATCGCGCTGATCGTCAACGGCTTCGTCAAGGATGTCATCCAGCAACTGCCGATGGAATTCGCCGTCGAAGCGCAGAAGCTGATCGGCATCTCGCTTGAGGGAAGCGTGGGATGACCGGGGAGGCGTGGTTCAGGCCGAAGCGCTTCGGTTATGGCGCGACGCCCAGCAACTGGAAGGGTTGGGCTTTTGTCGGCCTGTTCATCCTTGTCGTTGTGGCCGTGGTGGCGGTCACGATTGCGAAGGGGCTAACGGCCTGGCTCACCATCCTCATTATTCTTGCCCTCACGGGCGCAATCATACCGTTCATAAAAGCCAAAACCGACGGCGAATGGCGCTGGCGCTGGCATTGAACGAAAACTTTGTGAAACGGACCGAATATGCTTGAGATCAAGAACCTGCATGCCCGCATCGCCTCGACCGGCACGGAGATCATCCGCGGCCTGAACCTGACGGTGAAAGCCGGCGAGGTCGCCGCCATCATGGGCCCGAACGGCTCGGGAAAGTCGACGCTGTCCTATATTCTCGCGGGTCGCGACGATTACGAGGTCACCGAGGGTGACATCCTCTACAATGGCCAGTCGATCCTCGAAATGGATCCGGCCGAGCGCGCCACCGCTGGCATCTTCCTGGCCTTCCAGTATCCGATGGAGATACCGGGCGTGGCGACGATGGAATTCCTGAAAGTGGCGATGAACGAGCAGCGCAAGGCGCGCGGCGAGGAGCCATTGAAGATTCCGGAATTCCTCAGGCGCGTGAAGGAAGCAGCGGCGTCGCTCAACATGGACATGGCGATGCTGAAGCGGCCGCTCAATGTTGGTTTCTCCGGCGGCGAGAAGAAGCGGGCCGAGATCCTGCAGATGAAGTTGCTGGAGCCAAAGCTCTGCGTGCTCGACGAGACCGATTCCGGCCTCGATATCGACGCCTTGAAGATCGTGTCTGACGGCGTCAATGCGCTGCGTTCGCCGGAACGCGCCATCGTTGTCATCACCCATTACCAGCGCCTGCTCGATCACATCGTGCCGGATACGGTGCACGTGCTCTACAAGGGGCAGGTCATCAAATCAGGCGACAAATCGCTGGCGCTCGACCTTGAAGCCAATGGCTATGCCGGCGTGATCGGCGAAGCCGCGTGAGATGCCAGAAGGCAAGGCGAAACTGATGAATATGCATACACAACCCCAGCGGACACTGGCCGAGACGGCCATCATCGACGCTTTCGGCGAGCGCTTGTCGCTGCTGCCGGGTGATGGCGCCGTCATGCTGAAGCGCGACGACGCGATCGAGGCGATCAAGGGCGGCCTGCCGACGCGGCGCGTCGAATCCTGGCACTACACCGACCTGCGCCGCCTGTTGACGTCGGTGCCGGATTTCGATCCGACAGCCAGCGTGAAGGCCGTTGCGCCGATCGTCGATGGCTCTGCCATTTTGCCCCTCCTCAACGGGGTGTCGACGACAAAAATGCCTTCTATCGAAGGTGTCACCATTCAACGCCTGACGGAGAAACTGACCGACGGCAGCATCGCTCCGGGGCTCGATCCCTATGGAACCGACGATGCGATCGGCGCCTTGAACACCGCTTTCGTCGCCGACGGCTATTTCGTCGACATCGGTGACGGCACCAAGCTTGAGAAGCCGATCGAATTGCAGAACCTGCAGGCCGGCGGCCAGACGCATGTGCGCCTTCCGGTGCGCGTCGGCGCCGATGCCAGGGCGACCATTGTCGAGCGCCAGGCGGGCGAGGGCAGCGGCCTGACGAGCTCGGTCAGCCAGCTAGTGCTGGGCGAGGGCGCCGAAGTGACGTGGCTGATCGTTCAGGAACAGCCGGAGACGGCAACGCACCTGGCCCAGTTCAAGGCGCATCTCGGCAAGAATTCGAAGCTGACGCTGTTCTTCATGAATGCAGGTGGCAAGCTGGTGCGCCAGGAGATTGTGGTCAAGACGACCGGCGAAGGCGCCGATTTCAAGCTGCGCGGCATCAATCTTCTTGCCGGCGACACCCACACGGATGTGACCATGGTGCTCGACCATGCCGTGCCACGCACGACGTCGACGGAGATCATCCGCAACGTGGTGACGGGCAAGGCGCATGGCGTGTTCCAGGGCCGCATCAACGTTCATCAATACGCCCAGAAGACCAACGCCAAGATGGCTTGCAACACGCTGCTTTTGTCTGATGATGGCGAGTTCTCGACCAAGCCGGAACTTGAAATCTTCGCCGACGACGTCGTCTGCGGCCATGGCGCGACGGTCACCGAGATCGACCACGACCATCTGTTCTATCTGATGGCTCGTGGTGTCGACGAGAAGAGCGCGCGCGGCCTTCTGGTGAAGGCGTTCGTGGCGGAAGTGATCGAGGAACTGGACGACGAAACCATCGTCGACGCGCTGGAAGCACGGCTCGATGGCTGGTTCGTGGCGCATGGGTGAGGAGCGGTCGGCGTAGCCGGCAAAAAGCCAACGATTTGGCTTTTTGAGCGACGAACGCCCGGAGCCATAGCGAAGGGCCGGCTGACGCTGAAGCCCGGGTATTGAAAGACAGGCGATGGACCAGAAACTCGAAAACATACCTTACGACGTCGAAGCGATCCGTCGCGATTTCCCGATCCTGTCGCGGGAAGTCTACGGCAAGCCGCTGGTCTATCTCGACAATGGCGCTTCGGCGCAGAAGCCGCGGGTGGTGCTGGATACGATCCAGCATGCCTACAGCCAGGAATACGCCAACGTCCATCGCGGCCTGCACTTCCTGTCCAATGCGGCGACCGACGCCTACGAGAAGGCGCGCGAGACGGTTCGTCGCTTCCTCAACGCGCCGAGCACGGACAACATCATCTTCACCTCGAACACGACCTCGGCGATCAACACGGTCGCCTATGGCTATGGCATGCCCAACATCGGCGAGGGCGACGAGATCGTGCTGTCGATCATGGAGCACCACTCCAACATCGTCCCCTGGCATTTCATTCGCGAGCGGCAGGGCGCCAAGCTGGTATGGGTGCCGGTCGACGACCTCGGTGCCTTCCACATCGAGGAATTCGAGAAGCGCCTGACCGACCGCACCAAGCTGGTCGCCATCACACAGATGTCGAATGCACTAGGCACGGTGACGCCGATCAAGGAGATCGTGCGCATCGCGCATGCGCGTGGAATTCCCGTACTCGTCGACGGCAGCCAGAGCGCTGTCCATATGCCGATCGACGTGCAGGATCTCGACTGCGATTTCTTCGTCTTCACCGGCCACAAGGTCTACGGCCCCTCAGGCATCGGCGTACTCTACGGCAAGAAGGACATTCTTGCGGGCATGCGCCCCTTCATGGGTGGCGGCGAAATGATCGAGGAGGTGACGGAAGACATCGTCACCTACAACGAGCCGCCGCACCGTTTCGAGGCCGGCACGCCACCGATCGTTCAGGCGATCGGTCTAGGCGCCGCGCTCGACTACATGGAAAGCGTTGGCCGCGACCGCATCGCCGCGCATGAGACCGATCTGAAGGACTATGCGCATGAGCGGCTGCGCGCCATCAACTCGCTGCGCATCTTCGGCGACGCCCCGGGCAAGGGTGCCATCATCTCCTTTGAACTGCAGGGTATTCATGCCCATGACGTGTCGATGGTGATAGACAGGCAAGGCGTTGCCGTACGTGCCGGCACGCATTGCGCCCAGCCGCTGTTGAAACGGTTTGGCGTAACCTCCACATGCAGGGCATCGTTCGGCATGTATAATACCAGGGCCGAAGTCGACGCTTTGGCCGAGGCGCTTGAAAAAGCGCGCAAATTTTTTGGATGACGACCATGGATGATGCGAGCATCGCTGCCGAAACCACCCCGGATACCGCCGCCAAGAGCGTCGTTTCCGCCTCGGCTATCCCCGCCGACGAACTGGCGCGGCTGACCGACGACATCGTCTCGGCGCTGAAGACCGTCTACGACCCGGAAATCCCGGCCGACATCTACGAGCTCGGTCTCATCTACAAGATAGACATCGAAGACGACCGCTCGGTCAAGATCGACATGACGTTGACCGCGCCCGGCTGTCCGGTGGCCGGCGAAATGCCCGGCTGGGTCGAAAATGCCGTTGGCGCCGTCGAGGGCGTTTCCGGCGTCGAGGTCAAGATGACCTTCGATCCGCCATGGTCGCCCGACCGCATGTCGGAAGAGGCGCAGGTGGCGGTCGGCTGGTATTGAGGCTGCCTATTTGACGCCTTGACCATAGGCTCTGGCATACGCTCTGATTATCCCTGAGAACCGATCAAAACTTAGGCGAACTCCGGGCGTGGCTGCCCAAAACCCGAACGCAATCCAAAGCTCGTCATTCTTTAACAGACGAAGGAATCGTGTTCGCCGGGGAAATTTAAGAGTGCCAACGGCGCTGGGTTTCAGTTTAAGCATTACCGCCATCGGGCGTTTTATGGAGAGCCCTCCGCGTAATGATCTGACGCTTTCGACCGCGGACCATGGAATTGTTTCGGTTGTGACGTTCGAATCTTGCAAACCGGCGGGAGACAAAACGACTCTGCGTTTTTGCCACACAATTTGATAGATAAATAGCACGACAAGAGCCCAGAGGAAAAAACTTAAAATAACAGAAAGTATTCCGCCGAATAAATCTGCAGTATAGAATATAACAATAGAAAATAACGAGAAAGCAATAGAGAGTATGATCAGCCCCAAAAGGCTTTCCAGTGTCATGTTCAGGTCGTTGTGAAAAACGGTGATGCCGCCAATATCGAAAGTGCCTTCGTCAAATTCGGAGGCCGCCTTGTTGCTGCCTGTCAAGAGTGCGCCTCCCAAGATGCCAAGACAGGAAGTTAACAGCTGGGATAATCTAGGGTAATCAAGATCGTGGCATTGACGCGTGAGGTTTTTCGAACGGCGTATGGTGGCCGCTGGCAGTTCCGGGGTTGCGCCGGCCAACAATCTTCACCATTTTAAGGCAAGACTCATTCCGCAGGCCTTGAACCTGCGTGAACGCGGAGAAAAAGAATGGGACGCTTCGCCGTCATCACGATGACCGAAAAGGCCGCCGACCGGGTCCGCGAGATCGTCGCGACCCGTGACAATGCGCATGGCATTCGCCTGGGCATCAAGAAGGGTGGCTGCGCCGGCATGGAATACACGGTCGATCTCGTGACCGAGCCCAACACCAAGGACGACCATATCGAGCGCGATGGTGCGCATGTCTACGTCGCTCCCGAGGCAGCCCTTTTCCTGTTCGGCACCGAGATGGATTTCGAACAGACGACATTGCGCACCGGCTTCACCTTCCACAACCCGAACCAGAGTTCGGCCTGCGGCTGCGGCGAATCGGTCGAGTTGAAGCCGGCTGACCTCAAGGCGTTGGCCGAAGCGCGCGCGTCGGCCTGAGTTTCCGTTCTCCCGTAAACGGGGCGAAGACAATCACTCCACCCACATTCCCGTCCGCTTGTGCCAGTCGGCGATCGATTCCTCCGGATAGACGTCGAATGTCTTGTCGCCCCTGCCGACATCAGGCTCGACCCAGTTCGCCTTGTACTTCAGCATCAGATGCACCTTGCTTGGCGGCTTGGGCAGGTCGCTGTCGATTGCCGAGGCGAAGGGATGTACCAGCTCCGGCCAGGTCGGATCATAGAGCCACAGCGCCGACCCGCATTTGCGGCAGAAATTCCGCTCGCCTGACGAGACTTCGCAATGCGGATGGTCGTCGTCCTCGATCTTCGCTCGATAGACGCCGATGTTTCTCTTTCCCCGGATGTTCAAAGTCGCGCTGTCGGCGCCGAGATTGATGGCGAAACCGCCGCCGCCCTGCTGTTTGCGGCAGATCGAGCAGTAGCACAGCATGAACGGCACCGGCGTGTGGCTTTCCACCTCGAAGCGGACAGCATTGCACCGGCAGGAACCCTTGAGCAGAAGCGGCATGGCAAAACTCCGGTGAGTTCTCGTCAACTTGTCGGCAGCGTTTTGGTTGCGGCGATGACATGGCTCAAACCTGGTGACATGATCGCCGGATGGACAATGAGCGCATAGAAGAACTTTTCCAGAGCCTCGGCCCGGTCAGCATCCGAAAACTGTTCGGCGGCAAGGGCATCTATTCGGACGGCGTCATTGTCGCCATCGTGCTGCGCGGCGAATTGATGCTGAAGGCGGACGAGCAGAGCGCTGGCGACTTCGAAGCCGCCGGCTGCACGCAATGGGCCTATACCGGATCCCGCCATGGCAAGCTGGTCTCCATGCCCTACTGGAGCGTTCCCGATAGTGCCTTCGACGATCTGGAAGAGATGGCTGTGTGGGCGCGCCGGGCCTATGAGGCCGGGCGGCGCGCCGGTAAATAGCGCTGCCTGGTATTACAGCGCCTTGGCGATCCTTGCCGCGAGCCGCGCATTGTTCTCGACCAGCGCGATGTTGGTCTTGAGGCTTCGGCCGCCAGTCAGTTCGAGGATCTTTGACAGCAGGAACGGCGTCACCGCCTTGCCGGTGATGTTCTGCGCCACGGCGGCCTTTTGCGCGGCTTCGATATAGCCGGCCATCTCACCGGCGGGGATCTCGTGGTTCTCCGGCACCGGATTGGCGATCAGCACGCCGCCGCCAAGCCCGAGCGCCTGTCGGATCTTGTAGAAATGCGCGATGTCTTCCGGCGCATGCAAGGTCAGCGGCGCGCGGAACGGCGACTGGCGCGACCAGAAGGCCGGCATCATCTCGCAGCCATGGCCGACAACCGGAACGCCGCGCGTTTCCAGCACTTCGAGCGTCTTTTCGATGTCGAGGATGGCCTTGGCGCCGGCCGACACCACGATGACAGGCGTGCGCGCCAACTCGTCCAGATCGGCTGATATGTCGAAACTCTTTTCGGCGCCCTTGTGCACGCCGCCGATGCCGCCGGTGGCGAATACCTTGATGCCCACCATATGCGCCGCGATCATGGTGGCGGCGACGGTGGTACCGCCGGTGCGCCCTTGCGCGACGGCAAAGCCGAGGTCGGCACGCGACAGCTTCATCGCGTCGCCGGTCATCGCCAGCGACTCCCGCTCGCCATCGGAGAGGCCGATCTTGATGCGGCCTGCAACGACGGCGATTGTCGCCGGCACCGCGCCGCCATCGCTGATGATCCTTTCGACATCCGCGGCCATCGCGCCATTGTCGGGGTAGGGCATGCCGTGGGTGATGATGGTGCTTTCCAGCGCTACCACCGGCCGACCCGCGGCCAGCGCCTGTGCCACGGGCTCGTGAATGTCGATGAAGGGGCGGGCGGTCTCAGGGGTCATGTCTATCTCCAATCCGAGGCGCTATGCGTCCACCAGGACACGCAACCGACGCCTCGGCACGGTGAATTTGCCGGTCTCATGCCATTTCCTGCGCATCGGGCACAAGGGCCAGCGCTGCGGCAAAGGTGGCGGCGCTGAAATCCGGAACGGCATTGGCGCTTTCGATGGCGAGTGTTGCCGCCGCGATGCCTTCGCGCAAGGCGGCGCGCAACGTCACGCCATGCAACAAGGCTGCGACCGTCGTGCCAGCCAGGGCGTCGCCGGCACCCGTCACATCCGTAACTTTTCTCGGAGGCGGCGGCAGGATCGAGAAGGTGCCGGCCTGATCGAAACCCAGCATGGGATTGCCGCCCGCCGTCACCACGCCGCTTTTGAGCCCGGCGCGTCGCAGGCCGTCGACGATGCTTTGTTCTGTCGTGACGGCGTCCACGCCGGCCAGTGTCAGCGCCTCGCGGCGGTTCATGAACACGACAGCCAGCCTGTCGAGCACAGGCATCAACCGAATGATCTTGGCCGGCGAGATGGCAATCGCGAAAACCGGCTTGCCGGCGGCAAGCGATGCCAGCCGCTCCAGCGCCGCCGAAGGCAGGTTGGCGTCGCAGAAGACAGCATCGGCGGCATTGATGGCCTCGCGCACCTTGGCGCGGCGGATCTGCTTGGGAAACGCCAGGTCGTAGAGCGCCATGTCGGCAAAGCCGACGATCAACTCGCCGTCACGATCGAGCAGCGCCGTATAGCTCGGCGTGGTCCGATCCAGGAACACCGCGGAAAGGTCGAAAATACCCGCCCTGTCGATGGCCGCTGACACCGTGTCGGCCGCGGCATCGCCGCCGCGCACGGAAAGCAACGAAGCCGATACGCCGCGCCGCACGGTGCTGCGCAAGGCATTGAAGACGCCGCCGCCGACATCCTCGCGCATTGTGCCGGGATTTGACGCCGCGGGCACATAATCTCCCGAAACCTGACCGCGCCGGTCAATGTGGGCGCCGCCTATGGCAAGGATTCTTGGGGACTTCACCATGCTGGCGGTATGACCTTTTCGGTTTGTGCTGCGCCGACACTAACGCATGTCGTCCGAAAGTGCGTAGCGATCAGGAGGCGCCATGCGTCGAAGGAAGATTTAAGATGGCTGCCTGAATCTCTTCAGACACGACGCGTTCTAGATCGCCCGGCCCAACCTCGCAACCGAAGGGGCGATTCGGAAGAGTGGGACAATGGGCCGGTACCGGTGAAGCCGGGCGCTATGGGGAAAAATCCTGAAACAAAAATGGAACAGATGCGGATAGTGATTATTTTTCAACGCATTAATGACTATTGCCAAATGAGAACAAAAAAGGTACAAATCAACAGGGATAACGGATTGTCCGGCCTTCATTGACGACCAAGGGGTGATGTATCATGGCTCAGAATTCTTTGCGGCTTGTAGAGGACAAAGCGGTGGATAAATCAAAGGCTCTGGATGCGGCGCTGTCGCAAATCGAGCGGGCTTTCGGCAAGGGCTCGATCATGCGGCTCGGCGCGAACGAGCAGATAGTCGAGATCGAGACAGTGCCGACCGGCTCGCTTGGCCTCGACATCGCGCTTGGCGTCGGCGGCCTGCCGCGCGGCCGCATCGTCGAGATTTACGGGCCGGAAAGCTCGGGCAAGACGACGCTGGCGCTGCACACGATTGCCGAAGCCCAGAAGAAGGGCGGCATCTGCGCCTTCGTCGATGCCGAGCACGCGCTCGACCCGGTCTATGCCCGCAAGCTCGGCGTCGATCTGGAGAACCTTTTGATCTCGCAGCCTGACACCGGCGAGCAGGCGCTGGAGATATGCGACACGCTGGTGCGCTCCGGCGCCATCGATGTGCTGGTGGTCGATTCGGTCGCGGCTCTGACGCCGCGTGCTGAAATCGAAGGCGAGATGGGCGATTCGCTGCCCGGCCTGCAGGCCCGCCTGATGAGCCAGGCGCTGCGCAAGCTGACCGCCTCGATCTCGCGTTCCAACACCATGGTCATCTTCATCAACCAGATCCGCATGAAGATCGGCGTCATGTTTGGCTCGCCCGAAACCACCACCGGCGGCAACGCGCTGAAATTCTATGCTTCGGTACGCCTGGACATCCGCCGCATCGGCTCGGTCAAGGATCGTGACGAGGTCGTAGGCAACCAGACCCGCGTCAAGGTGGTCAAGAACAAGCTGGCGCCGCCCTTCAAGGTGGTCGAGTTCGACATCATGTATGGCGAAGGCGTGTCCAAGACCGGCGAACTGGTCGATCTCGGCGTCAAGGCCGGTGTGGTCGAGAAGTCGGGTGCCTGGTTCTCCTACAATTCGCAGCGTCTCGGCCAAGGCCGCGAGAACGCGAAACTGTTTCTGCGCGACAATCCCGACACGGCGCGCGAGATCGAACTGGCACTCAGGCAGAACGCTGGTCTGATCGCCGAGAAGTTCCTCGAGGATGGCGGCTCCGAAGGTGGCGACGACGGTTTCGAGGACGAAGCCGGCGCGATGTAGTAGGCGGGCAATGCCAGCAACCACATATTGAGTTCGTGTATTCCCGATTGCGTTTGTGTATCGATGCGTTTCAAGCCGCCGGCCTTCGGGTCGGCGGTTTTGCGTTTTGGCCGATCCGATCCGCCGGTAACGGGCACGATCTGGACCCATTCCGTGTTTCTGGACAGGGTGCGGCGTGATCGCTAAAAGGCCAAAGTCTATCTTCTGAAAAAGTCTATCTTCTAAAAACGCAAAGCCCAATTTCCGCTGGGTCTTCCCGGCGGTTCTCTCGAAAAGGCAGCATTCATGAGTGGCGTGAACGAGATCCGGTCGACATTTCTCGACTACTTCCGCAAGGAGGGTCACGAGATCATCGCGTCGAGCCCGCTTGTGCCGCGCAACGATCCGACGCTGATGTTCACCAATGCCGGCATGGTTCAGTTCAAGAACGTCTTCACGGGTCTTGAGAAGCGACCCTATACGCGTGCCTCGACCGCCCAGAAGAGCGTTCGCGCCGGCGGCAAGCACAATGATCTGGACAATGTCGGCTACACAGCGCGCCACCTGACCTTCTTCGAGATGCTCGGCAATTTCTCCTTTGGCGACTATTTCAAGGAGCGCGCCATCGAGCTTGCCTGGAACCTGATCACCAAGGAATTCGGGCTGAACAAGGACAAGCTGCTGGTCACCGTCTATCACACCGACGACGAGGCTGTCGGCTTCTGGAAGAAGATCGCCGGCTTTTCCGACGACCGCATCATCCGCATCGCGACATCAGACAATTTCTGGGCGATGGGCGACACCGGACCTTGCGGGCCGTGCTCGGAGATATTCATTGATCGGGGCGAACACATCTGGGGCGGCCCTCCCGGCAGCCCGGAAGAGGACGGCGACCGGTTTCTCGAATTCTGGAACCTGGTGTTCATGCAGTATGAACAGGTGACGAAGGAGGAGCGCATCGACCTGCCGCGCCCATCGATCGACACCGGCATGGGCCTGGAGCGCATGGCGTCCATCCTGCAAGGAGTGGAAAGCGTCTTCGAAACCGATCTCTTCCGTCATCTGATCGATGCCGCTTCATCGGCTATCGGGCACGGTCCCGACAAGGAGACGGTCGCGTCCTTCCGCGTCATTGCGGATCATCTGCGCTCGTCCTCCTTCCTGGTGGCCGATGGCGTACTGCCGTCGAACGAAGGCCGGGGTTATGTCCTGCGCCGCATCATGCGCCGCGCCATGCGCCACGCGCAGTTGCTCGGCGCCCGTGATCCCTTGATGTGGCGTCTGGTGCCCGCGCTGGTGCGCGAGATGGGCCAGGCCTATCCGGAACTGGTGCGCGGCGAACAGCTGATCACCGAGACGCTGAAGCTCGAGGAAACGCGGTTCCGCAAGACGTTGGTGCGCGGCCTGGGCTTGCTTTCGGAGGCGACGGAAGAGCTGCATGCCGGCGACATGCTGGATGGCGAGACCGCCTTCAAGCTCTACGACACATACGGATTCCCGCTCGATTTGACGCAGGACGCGCTGCGCCAGCGCAGCATCTCGGTTGATCTTGCCGGCTTCACCAATGCCATGGAACGGCAGAAGACCGAGGCGCGCGCTCATTGGGCGGGCTCCGGCGACGCGGCCACGGAGACGATCTGGTTCCCGGTGCGCGAGAAGGCGGGCGCCACCGAGTTCCTCGGCTACGAGACCGAGCAGGCGGAAGGTATCATCCAGGCGCTGGTCAGGGATGGCAAGACCGTCGACAGCGCCGGCAAGGGTGACGCGGTTGCCGTGGTCGTCAACCAGACGCCGTTCTATGGCGAGTCGGGTGGCCAGATGGGCGACACCGGTGTCATCTCAGGCGAGGGGTTCTCGATCGAGATCTTCGACACGCAGAAGAAGGCCGATGGACTGTTCGTCCATGTCGGCAAGGTGGCCAGCGGCACGGTCAAGACGGGCGCGGCCGTCGAACTCAAGGTCGACCATGCGCGCCGCACCAGGTTGCGCGCGAACCATTCCGCGACGCACCTGATCCACGAAGCGCTGCGCGAGGTGCTGGGCACCCATGTCGCGCAGAAAGGTTCGCTGGTCGCACCCGAGCGCCTGCGCTTCGACATCTCGCACAACAAGCCCATTTCGCCCGAGGATCTTGAAGAGGTCGAGCGCATGGCGAACGAGATCGTCGTTCAGAATGGCTCGGTAACCACACGCCTGATGTCGGTTGATGACGCCATCGCCGAGGGCGCCATGGCGCTGTTTGGCGAGAAGTACGGTGATGAAGTGCGCGTCGTGTCGATGGGCACGGGCTTGCATGGCGCCAAGGCCAACCGACCCTATTCGGTCGAGCTCTGCGGTGGCACGCATGTCAGGGCAACCGGTGATATCGGTTTGGTGCGTGTCGTGTCGGACAGCGCGGTCGCTGCTGGCGTACGCCGCATCGAGGCGCTGACGGGAGAGGCGGCGCGAAGGCATCTCGACGAACAGGACCGTCGTTTGAAATCCGTCGCGTCAACGCTGAAGATCTCGCCGGCCGACGTGCCGGCGCGTGTCGAGGCGCTGCTCGACGAGCGCAAGAAACTCGAGAAGGAACTGACCGAAGCGCGCAAGAAACTGGCGCTGGGCGGTGGGGCCGCCGCGGGCGCGCCGTCGGAAAACGAGACGGTCGCCGGCGTCGGTTTCCTCGGCAAGGCCGTCTCCGGTGTCTCGCCAAAGGATCTGAAGCCGCTCGCCGATGCCGGCAAGACCTCACTGGGCTCCGGGGTCGTCGTCTTCGTCGGCGCCGGCGAGGACAACAAGGCCAGCGTTGTCGTCGCCGTCACCGATGATCTTGTCGGCCGCTTCAGCGCTGTCGATCTGGTGCGCGTGGCGTCCGCCGCATTGGGCGGGCAAGGCGGCGGCGGCCGGCCCGACATGGCCCAAGCCGGTGGCCCGGATGCCTCGAAGGCCAATGATGCGATTGCCGCGGTAAGGGCTGCGCTGGAAGCCGCCTGAAAGCCGCGACATGAACATTCTCGTCCTCGGCGGCTATGGTTTGATCGGGGACGCAATCGTCGGCCGTTTGCTTGGCGACGGTCATCACGTGACCGGACTCGGTCGCGATGTTCAGAGCGCGGAACGACGCAGGCCAGCGGTTCGCTGGATCGCGGCCGACATGTCGCAACTGCTTGGCGCTGAAGATTGGCTGCGGGTGCTTGCGGGCATGGATGCGGTCGTGAATGCGGCGGGCGCCTTGCAAGACGGCCCGCGCGACCGTCTCGATGCCATCCACCGGCGCTCCGTGGTAGCGCTGGTCGCGGCATGTGAGCAGGCCGGTATCAGCCGTTTGGTGCAGATTTCCGCGATTGGCGCCGACCTGTCTTCGGCAAATCCCTTTTTCAGCACCAAGGCGGAAGGCGACAGGGCCGTTGCAAGCTCCTCGTTGGACTGGACTATCCTGCGGCCGGGTTTGGTGATCGCGCCCGCCGCCTATGGGGGAACCGCGCTTTTGCGAGCCCTTGCGGCCTTCCCCGGTTTTGTTCCGGCCGTCATGTCGCGCCAGCCGATCCAGACAGTATCGGTGGCCGACGTTGCCGGAGCGGTCTCACATGCGGTCGCCGGATCTCTGCCGCCCAACCTTGTCATCGATCTCGTCGAGGGCAATACCAGGTCTCTCGCCGATGTCCTGCTTGCCTTTCGTGCATGGCTTGGTCTGCCGCCGGCGAAGGTCGTGCCAATGCCGGCCATTCTCGGCCGGCTTGCGAGCGCCGTTGCCGATGGCCTTGGCACCCTTGGCTGGCGATCTCCTCTGCGAAGCGCGGCACTTTCCGCGCTGGCTCGTGGCGTTACAGGCAATGCCGCGCCCTGGAACGAAATTTCCGGCCATCCGCTCCAGCCGCTGGAAGCAACGCTGGCCGACATGCCCGCAAATGTTCAGGAGCGGTGGTTCGCGCGGCTCTGGCTGGTCAAGCCTGTCATCCTGGCCTGTCTGTCGATATTCTGGCTTGTTTCGGGTATCATCGGCCTGATCCGGCAGGAGGAGGCGGCGGACATTCTTGTTTCGCACGGCGTGCCGGGGAATTTCGCCCATATGTCGGTTCTAGCCGGCAGTGCCGCGGATATCCTTGTCGGCGCGGCGGTTGTGGTCCGGCCCTTCGCCCGGCACGCGCTGCTGGCGATGATCGCGATCACGGTATTTTATCTGGCGGCGGCGACGCTTCTCGTTCCCGAACTCTGGCTCGCTCCGCTGGGACCGCTGGTCAAGACGATCCCAACGCTTTGTCTGGTCCTTGTGGCGCTGGCGGTGCTCGACGAGCGATGAGCCTCTTGGTCGACATATTGCGCTGGGCGCATATCATCGGTGCCACGGTTCTCTTTGGCACCGGCGCAGGGATCGCCTTCTTCATGCTGATGGCGCAGCGTACCGCCCGGCCCGATCTCGTCGCCCATGTCGCGGGCACGGTCGTCATCGCGGACACCATATTCACGGCAACGGCCGTCGTGGTGCAGCCGATCACCGGCGTGCTTCTGGCACGGGCAACGGGTTGGCCGCTGTCCGAAGGCTGGATTGTGCTGTCCTTGCTGCTCTATGTCGCGACGGGTTTGTTCTGGCTGCCTGTCGTCTGGATTCAGATTCGGATACGAAATCTGGCGCGGCAGGCGGTCATCGAGAATGGACCGCTGCCCGCCGAGGAGAAGCGCCTTTTTCGCATATGGTTCGCTTGCGGCTTTCCTGCTTTTGCCGCCGTACTTGCGATCCTCTGGCTGATGGTCACCCGGCCGGCGATCAATCTCTAGGTCACTGTCCCGAGGATTCTGTGATGGACTCCATCAAGCAGCGCTGGTGTCGTATTGGTCCGAAGCTCGGCAGGACCCATCTGTCGGCGTTCCTGTGTTTGCGGCGCGGCGTCGACTGACGAGGCACCCTCAGAGGAAACCTCGCCCACCCGTGTATTTGCGGCGCAGCCGCTTGCTCAGCCATTTGTGAAGCGGCTGGTTTCGCGTCCTGTGAAGAAAGACAGTCTGGTCAAACGGCGTTTCTGAAGCCGGCGCGGAAGGAGAATCCCAACATTGCGACGGGTCGCGAAAGATCGCGGCACCCTGCTGCCTGGCAAGGATAGTCAGAACCGATTGATCATGCCGATGCTCGACGAAGTCCGGCAGGTTTGGCAGGCCATGGACGTTCGGCTTGTCGGTGAGGCGCGTCTCGCTGGCCATGGCTTCTGCCAGCAATGATACAAACCGCCGCGCTTCCGGACCGGCCCGATAAAGCTGCATTCCAGCCCATAGCTGCGGCATCGACCAGAATTCGTCGGTATCGGCGCTCATTTCGACGAAGCAGTCGCGCTTGGTCCATGTGCCCTGCAGCATCGGCCCGCTCATCTTGAAGAGACATACCGGATGTTCTTTGGTGAGCAACATTAGCGGGGCGGGATCGGCAACAAACGTAATTGCCACGTCCGTGTACAGAACCGCCGTTCCGTCCGGCACGCTGTTCAGCACGTCCAGGATGATAGAGGGTTTCCAGAGCCAATAGCCGGCACCGCGTGGCTCAGCCATGATCGACGGGTGCTTCTGCCTCAGATCTGCCAAGACGGGATGCTCCGGCGTGTAAATGCGGCTGTCGAGGCCGAACCGTCCAGCGCTTTTCAGCAGAAGTTTGGTGGCTTGGGAGAGATTCGCGGTGGCGTAGCTCAGATGAACAGCGCGCATCATCCGGACTTCCGCGTGTGGGCAAAGCTCGCGCGCTGCGCAAAGCCGTTCCACCATGCCTGAATATCGGGAAATTCGGCCAGCAGGCTTTGCCCCTCGGCGACATTGAGAAAATAACCGATGATCGGCGCGGCATGCAGATCGGCCAGCGTCAGCCCGGCTCCCATCAACCACGGCCCGGGAGCTTTCAGCGACGAAAGCACCCGCAGTGTGGTCGCTGCCTGTTGAAGTCCCCTGGCGATCAGGGCCTCGTCAGGCGCCGGATTCTCCAGCCGCTCGACGGCGACATCCCAGACCATCGGCCGATACGCATAGGCATCGAGCAGGCCGATCATCTGGTTCATGGTGGCGCGGGCGCGAGCATCCGTCGGCTGCAGGGCGGGTCCTGCAAAGCCCTCATCGACATAGCGGGCAATGGCGCTGGTCTCGAAGAGGCGAAAGCCGTCATGCTCGAAGGCCGGGATGCGGCCGAACGGATGATGTTCGAGATACCAGCCGGGCACGCCGTCCGCCGCGAAGACGTCGACCGGCATCAGCTCGTACGCGACGCCCTTTTCCTCGAGAGCAAGCCGGACGATGCGCACATAAACGCTGTAGTCCGCGCCGTAGACGACCGGCTTGGCCATTTTTTCCCCCCGGGTCTTGGCTCTTTACGCCATGGCCTTCTGTAGGTTCTCGTCGATCTTGTCGAGGAAGCCGGTGGTCGACAGCCAGGGCTGGTCGGGGCCGATCAGCAGCGACAGGTCCTTGGTCATGAAGCCGGACTCGACCGTCTGGATGCAGACTTTTTCCAGCGTCTCGGCGAAGCGCTTCAGTTCGGCATTGTCGTCGAGCTTGGCGCGATGCGCGAGGCCGCGCGTCCAGGCGAAGATCGAGGCGATCGAGTTGGTCGAGGTTTCCTCGCCCTTCTGGTGCTGGCGATAGTGACGGGTGACGGTACCGTGCGCGGCTTCGGCTTCCACCGTCTTGCCGTCCGGCGTCATCAGCACCGAGGTCATCAGGCCAAGCGAACCAAAACCCTGCGCAACCGTGTCGGACTGCACGTCACCATCATAGTTCTTGCAGGCCCAGACATAGCCGCCCGACCATTTCAGGCTGGAGGCCACCATGTCGTCGATCAGGCGGTGCTCATACCAGAGCTTCTTCGACTTGAACTCGGCTTCGAACTCGGCCTGGTAGACTTCCTGGAAAATGTCCTTGAAGCGACCGTCATAGGCCTTGAGGATGGTGTTCTTGGTCGAGAGATAGACCGGATAGTTGCGCAGCAGGCCGTAGTTCAGCGAGGCGCGGGCGAACTCGCGGATCGAGTCGTCGAGATTGTACATGGCCATGGCGACGCCGGCGCCGGGCGCGTCGTACACATCATGTTCAATCACCTGGCCGTCCTCGCCGACGAATTTGATCGTCAGCTTGCCCTTGCCGGGGAAGCGGAAATCGGTGGCGCGGTACTGGTCGCCGAAGGCGTGGCGGCCGACGATGATCGGCTTGGTCCAGCCGGGCACCAGGCGCGGTACGTTCTTCATGATGATCGGCTCGCGGAAGATGGTGCCGCCGAGGATGTTGCGGATGGTGCCGTTCGGCGACTTCCACATCTTCTTCAGCTTGAATTCCTCGACGCGCTGCTCGTCGGGGGTGATCGTCGCGCATTTCACGCCGACGCCGTATTTCTTGATGGCATTGGCCGAATCGATGGTCACCTGGTCGTTGGTGGCGTCGCGATGCTCGATGCCGAGGTCGTAATATTCGAGCTTGAGGTCGAGATAGGGGTGGACCAGCTTGTCCTTGATGAACTGCCAGATGATGCGGGTCATCTCGTCGCCGTCGAGTTCGACGACCGGGTTCGCCACCTTGATCTTCGCCATGGAAAGAATGCCTCGTTGCTGGAATATGGGACGGCCTTGCCCGCGTGGCGTTCGGCCGGGGGAAGCCGCCCGTATATCAAAGCGTTTTTGGCCGTGCAAACAGCGATCGGTCACGAATTGGCGGCGAGCACGGTCGTCATTTGCGAATGCTTCATTTTCACGCCCGAATATGGCAGGGAACGCTGAAATGCCGCAAACAGCAGTTCATTGATAATCATGCCAGCCACTGAAGACGCCACTACCATTCCATCCGCAGGCCCGGCCATCATCTTGGTCGAGCCGCAGCTCGGCGAGAACATCGGCATGGTCGCACGCGCCATGGCCAATTTCGGCCTGTCGGAGCTGCGCCTCGTCAATCCGCGTGATGGCTGGCCGAGCGAGAAGGCGCGTGCTGCCGCCAGTCGTGCCGACCATGTCATCGACGCAGTGAAAGTATTCGACGATCTGGCCTCGGCGCTTGCCGACCTGAATTTCGTTTTCGCCACCACGGCCAGGCAGCGTGACGGCTTCAAATCCGTTCGAGGCCCGGTCGAGGCGGGCAGGATGCTCCGCGCCCGTCATGGAATGGGGGAGCGCACCGGCATCCTGTTCGGGCGCGAGCGCTTCGGCCTCTACAATGACGAGGTCGGCCTTGCCGACGAGATCGTCACCTTTCCGGTCGATCCTGATTTCTCGTCGCTCAACATCGCCCAGGCGGCGCTGCTGATGTCCTATGAATGGATGAAATCCGGCCTTGAGGACGACACCAAGACCAATTTTACCGGTCCAGAGATGAAGCCAGCAAGCAAGGAAGAGCTGCACGGCCTGTTCGCCTACCTCGAAGGCGCACTCGAAGCGCGCGGCTATTTTCGGCCAGCGCCGAAGAAGCCGAAGATGGTCGATAATCTGCGCGCCGTGCTGACGCGCGCCGGCTTCGCAGAGCCGGAACTCAAGGTTCTGCGCGGCATCATCTCGTCGCTTGACAGGTTCTCGCCGGCAATGCCTCGCGGCGATGGATCACCAGGGGATGATCCAAGACGGTTGCCAGCAGCGGCGGCGCGTGCCCGCAAGGCGGAAGCGGCTGGCCAGGCGCCGGACGCCAATGGCGACGACAATGACACGCCGCCGCCGGGCGGCAGGGGAACCGACAATGACTGAACGTCCGATCCTGATGTTCGATTCCGGCATCGGCGGGCTCACCGTGCTGCGCGAGGCGCGCGTGCTGATGCCCGACCGCCGCTTTGTCTATGTCGCCGATGACGCCGCTTTCCCTTATGGCGCCTGGGAGGAGCCGGCCCTCAGCGCTCACATCCTTGGCCTGTTCGGTGCGCTGCTGGAAAAATTCCAGCCGGAGATCTCGGTCATTCCCTGCAACACCGCCTCGACGCTGGTGATTGACGCGTTGCGTCAAAAATTCCCCGGCCATCCCTTTGTCGGCACGGTGCCGGCCATCAAGCCGGCGGCGGAGCGCACGCGCTCGGGCCTGGTTTCCGTGCTGGCGACGCCGGGTACGGTGAAGCGTCAGTACACGCGCGACCTGATCGGCAAATGGGCGCAGAAATGCCACGTGCGGCTGGTCGGATCGGACCGGCTGGCGCCGCTGGCCGAAATCTACATGCGCCAGGGATTCGTCGACGAGGAGATCGTTCGCGAGGAGATCGCGCCGTGCTTTGTCGAGAAGGACGGCGCCCGTACCGATATCGTCGTGCTCGGTTGCACGCATTATCCATTCTTGGCCAACCGCATGCGCAAGACCGCGCCCTGGCCGGTTGACTGGATCGATCCGGCCGAGGCGATCGCCCGCCGCGCCATGTCGCTGTTGGCACCCGTCGATGGGCCGTTGCCGGTAGGCGAGCCCGACATTGCCGTCTTCACATCCGGCAAGGCGGATTTCGCCACCAGCCGGCTGATGCAGGGTTTTGGCCTGACGGTTGCCTGATGTGGTGAGTTGGTTGGTGGCGGAAGTGTCTGCCGCTCAAACAGGTTCGAAGACGATGCTGCGTTGATACGGATCGGCCAAGACCAGCCTTAGCTTCAGACTATCACCCTGTCCGAGCCCGGAGGCCTTCAGGTTGGCAACGACAGGCATGTCCGCAAGCTGGACGCGCACGCCATGGTCGACTAGATCGGTCACAATGGCTTTGAAGGTCTCCCCCACGCGTCCCTTCAGCATTACCGCCTCGGCAAGGTCGATGGCCGCATGGTTGATCTGCGAAGCGCGGCTATCCGCACGTCCCATCACCTTCGGCAATCTGGCGAACGCATCGGTGACAGCCTGCGACACGGGCTGGCCGTTGGCAATAGCCAGCGCGCAGCGCACGACGTATCGATCGGCCAGTCGCCGAAGTGGCGCGGTTGCATGGGCATAGGTCGCCGCCATCGCCTCATGCCAGGGCACAACACCCTCTTTGTAGGGCTGGTAAGACGCGCCTGGGCTTGCGTGGCGGATTTCCAGCATCAGCGCCGCCTGCTGCGGATCGGTCGAGTCAAGGGTTCGCTGATAGTCGCGTAGGCTGGTGGTGGCCGGCCAAGACTGTCCCAGGGCCTGTGCCGCGTTGCGCAGTCTTTGCACCTTGAAATCGTCTGGTTCTGACATCACACGGAACAACCCAGTATGGTGCGCAAACATGGCGTCGGCAATCGCCATGTTGGCGGCCAGCGAAAGCGCGGCATTGTCTTGCTCGGATTGCAGCAGCGGTCTGAACGAAAGCCGGAATGTGCCATCGGCGAGCCTTTCCACTTCCTGCTCGGGTGGGTCGACGCGGGAAGCGCCACGACCCTTTTCATTCACAGCCATGCGCCGCGCCATTTCGGCGAACCCGGCCGGGACATCGGAGGCCCGCACGCTGTCATAGGCGAGCTTCGCACGGCTTTGAATGATTGCCCGCTCCGCGCCGTCCAGTTTCACTGCACCGTCCTCCGCGACCCGAACTGTGAAGACGACCGCAGGGCGCGGTCCATCCGGCAACAGGCTCGCGGCACTCTCGGCAAGTACCGGCGGGTAGAGGCCGGCCTTGCCGTCGGGCAAATAAAATGTCTCGCCCCGCGTCCAGGCTTCGCGATCGATCGCGTCGCCGTCCTCGACGAACCAGGCCACGTCGGCAATGGCGTAGTGCAGCAGAAGATCGCCGCCGCTCAGCTCGATCGAGAACGCCTGATCGAGATCGGTGGAGCTTGCCGGATCGAGCGTGACGAAGGGCATGGCTGTTCGATCGGCATGCTGGTTCGGCGTACGTTTGGCCGCCGCCTCCGCAGCGGCCATTACGACCGCTGGAAATCCATCCGGCACGTGGAATTCGGCGCGGATTTTCGCCAGGCCGGTGGAGAGTGCTTGTGTAGGATCGGTCAGTGATTTCATGTGGCCGTCCTACACTGGCGCCATTCATACAGGAAGGTTGCCAACGAAAATCGCCAAAGCCGGCCGCCTGACAGGCTGGCAGCCGCCGGGTGAGGAACTGGGCCTGGCGCTGGAACCGCGACCGAAACACGGCGTTTCTCCTCTGACCACGAAGGAGAACCAACCATGCCAGCCACATCAAAAGCCCAGCAGAAAGCCGCCGGCGCGGCCCTGTCCGCCAAGCGCGGCGAGACCAAGAAGAGCGAGTTGATAGGCGCATCTCGGGAAATGTACGATTCCATGAGCGAAAAGCAGCTCGAGGAGTTCGCCGAAACCAAGCGCAAGGGGCTGCCGGAGAAGAAGTCTAGGGCATGATCCCGAAAAGTGGGAACCGGTTTTCTCGGACAAACGGTCCCCGTTTGTCCAGAGATCATGCTCAAACAAGAAGATAGAGCCGTATCCCAATTCCATCGTGATGGAACAGGCTTTAGACTGATCTCTTCGGCAGCGCTGTCTTGCAGCGGTGGTCAGTAGCCTACCGTGAAGCGCTTGCCCGTGTGCTCGGGCTTTTCGGCTTCGTTGACCAGCGCAACGGCAAGATCCTCGACTGAAATATGGCTTTCGCCCTTTTTGTCGAGCACTGGCTGGTCGCCACCGAGACGGAATTTCCCTGTTCGCTGGCCTGGGGCCATTTGGGCGGCGGGCGAAAGGAAGGACCACTCAAGGCCCTTTTCCTCGCGGATTTCGGCAAGCGCGTCACGTGCGGCGCGGGCGCCGTCGCGGTAGGCTTCGGGGAAGTGCGGCGAATCGACGAACTGGCTGCCATCCGGCGCGTGCAGGCTGCCGGCGCCGCCGACGACGATCAGGCGAACGCCTGCGGCCTTGGCCGCTTGTACGATGGCCCTCGATCCTGCCAGATGCTTGTCATAGATCTTCGGATCGCCCCAGCCGCCATTGAAGGCGGAAATGACGACATCATGTCCGGCCAGTATCGTTGCCAGCTGCTTGCTGTCCGAGACATCCGCCTTGACGGCGCCGACGTCGGCCTGTGGCGCCAGTTTTGACGGATTGCGCATGATCGCGGTGACTGAGTGGCCGCGTGAGATTGCTTCCTTGAGCACGGCGGCGCCGACGAAGCCTGATGCGCCGATAAGAGCGATTTTCATGAATGTCTCCTCTGCCTTTCCTTGTCTCGCTTTTCCGTTGTCGTATGGGCGGTCCTCGAATTGAGACATCTCGGCGACGGCATGGATATCGTTCGACGCCGCCGCCTCGGTGAACTGGTCATGAAATAGGGCCCGCGATGTGTTTCGCAGGCCCTGAATATCAATTTCCATGTTGATACCGCCGTGCGGTCCCGGTTGGGATCACGGGCGTGAGCCGCCTACCAACGATGGCAGCGGCGCACGCGCTCGACGATGACCCTGCGGTGGCCATGACGCCACACGACCCTCTTTTTCACGATGATACGGCAAACCGGTTTATGTCCATGCCAGTGCCTTGCCATTGCCGGTTCCGGCGCAACCGCCATGGAACCTGCCAGCACTGCCGCTCCGGCCAGGGTAAGGAAGAACTTCTTCATGTTTAGTCGGGCTCCTCTAGCTCCAGTCAGTTCCTGATTCCGTTGGCGCAACCTCCCGCCATATCCGGCACTGCATCAACATCGAAAATGGTATATGGTTGCCGTCAGCCATTCCGGTGACAAGCTTGACACCGGATGAAACTCCGTCTAACCACCCCGACAACACCGGGCCGCAATGCTCGGTGGTTTCTTTTGTATACGCAAGACCAGCCAGCCTAACCTGTTCTGGTCTTGTTTGAAATGACGTGTCCCGTGGGCTTTCCGCCGCGTTGCGTGGGAAAGCCCTGTCAGGCCTCGAAAACGGGGGCCAGAGGAGGGCGCGTTTCCTTCACCCGGACCATGAGGTTCCGGGTGTGTTGTTTTGAAAAGGGAATGCGATGAGCAAGCGCGAATCCGCGAAGTACAAGATCGACCGCCGTCTCGGCGAAAATATCTGGGGTCGCCCGAAGTCCCCGGTCAACAAGCGTGAATACGGCCCCGGCCAGCATGGCCAGCGCCGCAAGGGCAAGCTTTCCGATTTCGGCCTGCAGCTGCGCGCCAAGCAGAAGCTGAAGGGTCACTATGGCGACGTTTCGGAAAAGCAGTTCCGCAAGGTCTATGAAGAGGCTGATCGCCGCAAGGGCGACACCTCCGAGAATCTGATCGGCCTGCTCGAGTCGCGTCTCGACGCGGTCGTCTACCGCGCCAAGTTCGTGCCGACCATTTTCGCCGCCCGTCAGTTCGTCAACCATGGCCATGTCAACGTCAACGGCAAGCGCGTCAACATCGGTTCGTACCGCTGCAAGCCGGGCGACGTCGTCGAAGTTCGCGAAAAGTCGAAGCAGCTGGTCATCGTTCTGGAAGCGGTGGGCTTGGCCGAGCGCGACGTGCCCGATTACATCGAAGCCGATCACAACAAGATGGTCGCGACCTTCTCGCGCATCCCCGGTCTCGCCGACGTTCCGTTCGCGGTGCAGATGGAACCGAACCTGGTCGTCGAATTCTATTCGCGCTGATCGACCTCGATTTTTCGATATAGGAAAGGCCGCCCTTCGAGGCGGCCTTTTCTTTGCTGGTCATGTCCGCTAATCCGGGCGCTCGGGTTCACTGAAAGCGCCGCGCCATGAACATCTTGTCAGAGCCAATCGCCGACGTCGAAGGCGGCTTTTTTCCGATGTTCGCCGACGTGCCGTCGTCGGTCGAATTCAACAAGCTGCGTAAGCGGCTGCTGCGGCTCACCCGTCAGGCGATCGAGGATTTCTCGATGGTGAGACCGGGCGATCGCTGGCTGGTCGCGCTGTCGGGCGGCAAGGATTCCTACGGCCTGCTTGCCCTGCTGCTGGATCTCAAATGGCGCGGACTTCTGCCGGTCGAACTGCTGGCCTGCAATCTCGACCAGGGCCAGCCGAATTTTCCAAAACACATATTGCCGGACTACCTCAATGCCCATGGCATTGCGCACCGGATCGAGTATCGGGACACCTATTCGGTCGTCACCGACAAGCTTCCCGAGGGCAGCACCTATTGCTCGCTGTGCTCGCGCCTGCGGCGCGGTCATCTCTACCGGATCGCGCGGGAGGAGGGGTGTTCGGCACTGGTGCTCGGCCACCATCGCGAGGACATTCTCGAAACCTTCTTCATGAATCTCTTCCATGGCGGTCGTCTTGCCGCGATGCCGCCAAAGCTGCTCAATGACGACGGCGACGTCATGGTGCTCAGGCCGTTGAGCTATTGCTCGGAAGTCGACCTCGAGAAATTCGCCGACGCCATGCGCTTTCCGATCATTCCCTGCGACCTCTGCGGCAGCCAGGAAGGACTGCAACGCAATGCCATGAAGGCGATGCTCGACGATATCGAAAAACGCATGCCCGGCCGCAAGGATACGATGCTCCGCGCGCTATCCAACACCCGACCGTCACACCTGCTCGACCGGAAGCTGTTTGATTTCGCGAGCCTCAACGAAACCCTCGGCGAACGGCAAGATAATCCCGATGACATTTGACGACACCGCTATCGACTGGCTCGCAACCATGCTTGCCGAGGCAGCCGAAACCGAAATCATGCCGCGTTTTCGTCGGCTGGGCGCTGGCGATATCCGCCAGAAGACCTCGCCGGCGGATCTGGTGACGGAGGCTGATGTGAACGCCGAGCGGCTGATCACCGCCAGGCTGCGCGAGCGCTACCCGTCGGCGATGATCGTCGGCGAGGAGGCGTGCTCCGACAATCCGGCGCTGCTGCAGGGCCTCGGCGATGCCGATCTCGCTTTCGTCATCGACCCGGTCGACGGCACGTTCAATTTCGCCTCCGGCATGCCGCTGTTCGGCGTCATGATGGCTGTGGTGGTGAAGGGCGAGACGGTAGCCGGCATCATCCACGATCCGGTTGGCAAGGACTGGCTGATCGGCGCGAAGGGCGCAGGCAGCCACATAAAGCACTCCTATGGCAGCCTGGAGAAGGTTGCGGTCGCAGCACGCGTGCCGATTTCGGAAATGACCGGCTCCGTTTCCTGGCAGTACATGGCCGAGCCTGAGCGCTCACGCCTGGCGCGCAACCAGACGAAGACACTGTCGCAATTCGCCTATCGCTGCGCGGCGCATGAATACCGCTTGCTGGCCAGTGGTCATGCCCATTTCGTCGTCTACAACAAGCTGATGCCTTGGGATCACCTGGCTGGGGTTCTGATTCATGCCGAGGCAGGCGGCCATGCGGCACGTTTCGACGGTAGCGCCTATCTGCCCTCGCATATCGACGGCGGGCTTCTCGTTGCGCCCGACAAGGAAAGCTGGCGAGAACTGCGCCGCGAAATCTGGGCGGAATAGGATCAGTTCCTACGCTGGCGATAGCCGACAGGGCTGCCGACCGACAAATATTAGTTAGTGCAGATCGGTGACGTGCCCCGAAACGGGTGGGTTGTGCGGTTGGAACATCTTACCCCGCTCGGCGAGCAGGATCATCAGCAGTGCAGCCACCGACACGCTGCAGAAACCGGCTGCGAGCGGCGTGACAGTGCCGTTGAAGGCCTGGCCGATCAGCGTGCCGAGAATGCCGCCGAGAAACGTCTGCATGAAACCCAGGATCGACGACGCCGTGCCCGCGAGTTGCCCGAGCGGCTCCATGGCCAACGCGTTGAAATTGGCGCCGAGCGCACCGAACGGAAGCATGGCGCTGGCAAAGAAGGCGATGAACAGCCAGAGCGGCATCCGCATTTCCAACGAAACCACGAGCCACGCCAGGCTGATGACAAGAAACAGCAGCAGCGCGCTCTGCGACAGGCGGCGCATGCCGATACGGCCGACAAGGCGCGAGTTCAGATAGTTGGAGAACGCGAGCACGCCGGCGACACCAGCGAAGATGACCGGAAACATCTCGCCGACGTGGAATATGTCGACGTAGATCTGCTGCGCCGAGGCGATGAAGCCGAACATGGCGGCGAAGATGAAGGTACTGGCAAAGGCGTAGCAGAGCGCGATGCGATTGGTGAGCACGATGCGGAAACCGCCCAGGACCGATGATACCGTTAGCGGCCGACGATATTCGGGATGCAGCGTTTCCGGCAGCCGCAGCAGCGACCAGGTCGACACGACCAGCGCTCCGATCGCCATGGTGATGAAGATCCAATGCCAGCTCGCGAACAGCATGATGAACTGGCCAATGCCGGGGGCGATGACCGGAATGGCCATGAACACCATGAAGATCAGCGACATCACCTCGGCCATGCGCCGACCGTCGAACGTATCGCGTACGATCGAGACGGCGATGACGCGGGTCGCGGCCGCGCCAATGCCTTGCACGACCCGGCACAGCAGAAGTGTTTCAAAGCTTGGCGCAATGGCGGCCGCGGCTGCCGCGGCAACATAGATCACCAGCCCGGCAACCAGCGGCGCTCGGCGCCCGAAGCGGTCGGAGACAGGCCCGAAGAAAAGCTGTCCGCCGCCAAAGCCAAGAATGTAGGCCGTAACCACATACTGGCGGTGATTTTCATTTTCAACGCCAAGGGAGGCGCCGATCTGCTGCAGGGCTGGCAGCATGATGTCGATGGCCAGCGAATTCAGCGCCATCAGCGCCGCGCACAGCGCAATGAACTCCCAGCGCGGAATGGGCAGTTTGCTTGCCGATTGCGGCGCTATGGTTGGCTGGTCCACGGTAAATCCGATCTTTCAAACGAAAATGCGCCGGCGGGCCGGCGCATTGGCTCGTCTTGTTCCCGTCGCCGGGACTACAAAGCAGAACTCAGGCGGCGCCCTTGACGCTCACGCCCTTCTCGACGAGGAACGTCTGCAGTTCGCCTGCCTGGAACATCTCGCGGATGATGTCGCAGCCGCCGACGAACTCACCCTTGACGTAGAGCTGGGGGATCGTCGGCCAGTTGGAATATTCCTTGATGCCCTGGCGCAGTTCGGCCGAGTCCAGAACATTCACGCCTTTGTAGTCGGCGCCGATATAGTCGAGGATCTGGACCACCTGGCCGGAGAATCCGCACTGCGGGAAACCGGGCGTGCCCTTCATGAAGAGCACGACTTCGTTGCCCTTCACTTCGTTGTCGATGTAGTCGTTGATACCGCTCATGAAGAATCCTTTCACGCCTGTGGGAGTCAGGCTCGAAACATACCTTTCAAATAAACCCATAGGTTGCCCGAAACAAGACGTTTGCCGCGTTGCGGCTCAAATGGCGTAAAGGATGGCCTGATATTGGGCCAAGCGCCCAAGCCCCTCCATTTTCAATGAAAAATGATGAAAACCCGATACCTCGCCGGATTGCTGACCGTCGTTCTTGTTGTTTCGCTGGCTTTGATCTGGTGGCGGTCGCCGGTGCGTGCGCCCCTCGTGGTCGGCGGCGAATTGCCGGGGCCTTGTCGCAGCCTCGATTTCGAGGCGGTTCCCTATGTCGTCTGCGAGATCGACCCTCGCGGCTACGACGTTGCTGTTTTCCTCAAGGGCAATGACGGCAAGGCCTTCGGCTCGCTGGAGACGTTCGACAGCGCGATGTCGGAGCAGGGAAGGCCGGTCCTCCTGTCCATGAACGCCGGCATGTATCATGAGGATCTGGCGCCGGTCGGACTTCTCGTCGAGAACGGGCAAGAGGTGGCGCCACTTAATCCCGCCGATGGCGCCGGCAATTTCTTCCTGAAGCCCAATGGTGTCTTCATGATCGGAAAGGACGGCAAGGCGGCAGTCATGGAAACGACGGCATTCGCCGCCGCGAAACCCGAGGCGATGTTCGCCACCCAGTCCGGCCCGATGTTGGTCATCGATGGCCAGATTCATCCGCGTTTCGAAGAGAACGGCACGTCGCGTTTCATCCGCAACGGCGTCGGCGTTCGGGTCGACGGCACCATCGTGCTGGCGATCTCACGTTCGCAAGTCAGTCTAGGCAGCTTCGCGCGACTGTTCCGCGACGCGCTCCAGTGCCCTAATGCGCTGTTCTTCGACGGAGCCATTTCGGCACTGTCCGACGGCAGCAGGATGATCGTTGGCGGAAAATTTCCGGCAGGGCCGATCATTGCCGTGACTGCTAAGCGCTAGGCGCGGCTATTTTCGCGCGCGCACGCAAATGAACGCGGGCGCCAGGCTCAGTTCGGCAAAATGCCTGGGGTCGACGGTTTGCATTTCGGCTACGGGAAGCGGCTCGACGAAACGGTCGAGTGCCCAGCCAGTGCCGGAAAGACCGTTGAGGATATCGCCAAGCGGCCTGCGATAGGATTCGACATAGGGATTGGGTTCGCCAAAGCCGCTCCAGTACATGCCCCAGCGATTGGTTTCGAAATAGGTCTTTTGACCTCTGGCGCGCACATCCGCCCAGTCCCGCATGGGGTGGCCCATGGAGAAGACCAGCCAGCCACCCGGCCGGGCGACGCGGTGGAATTCGGCGAACACCGGCTGGAGGTTCTCGACATAGTCGAGCGCCAGCGAGCAAAGCACGCCGTCGACACTGCGGTCGGCGATCCAGTCCAGCGGCTTCGACATGTCGCCTTCCCGGATATCCACGTCGAGCCCGGCGCATCGCTCACGGGCCAAAGCCGTCATTTCCGGCGTGACATCGAAGGCGCGGACACGGCCGCCGGCACGGGCCAGTTTTTCCGTGCAGATCCCGGAACCGCAGCCGGCATCGAGGATGTCGAGCCCGGCGACATCGCCGACAAGGGCCAGGGACGCCGGGCGTTCGTAGAGCGCATTGTGCGGCTTGGTTGGAGCAAGCGCATCGTAGCGATCGGCAAACGAAGCATAGGCTGGCTTGGCGACGGGCGTTCGCTGGTCATCTTGGCCGCCTCTGCGTTGGAATGGAAAATGCCTTAGTCGGGCACGCTGGTCTGCAGCGCCAGTGCGTGCAGCACGCCGCCCATATTGCCCTGCAGCGCGTTGTAGACCATCTGGTGCTGCTGCACGCGGCTTTTGCCGCGAAAGCTCTCTGCCACCACTTCTGCCGCATAGTGATCGCCGTCGCCGGCAAGGTCACGAATCGTCACCTTGGCGTCCGGAATGCCGTCCTTGATCAGTTTTTCGATGTCGTGGGCATCCATTGCCATGGCAAAATCCTGTTTCAAGCGGCCGATATGCGGCCATGCGTCTGACTCGCCAGAACCTAAAGCCTTTCTGGTCCGGATTGAAGCCGTTCTGTTCCATTGCCACGAGGCACGGGCGTTGAGCCGATATGTTAGCTTGCTTCAGTTCCCGGCTCGTCCTCGCGGGTCGAGAAGGCGCGGCCCAGGCTGAACACCAGTACATAAAGCGGAACGTTGATGACCAGGCTGACAATGGGAAGATAGCTCGTCATCCGCCATGGCGGCGAGAAGAACGGCTGGCCGTAGCCGTCACAGACAAGCGACGAACCGTACTCCCACAGCGCCCCTGTAGCCGCCGCGACGACGAAAAGCTTGATACAGGTGACAATATGCCTTGCCCGCGCCGGCTCCGGCGAGAGGCGGCCCCACAGCACCAGGCAGACGATCGGAATAGCATAGATCAGGTTCTGCACGGCCAGCATTGGAATGGTGCCGTTGGCAGCGGCAAGGAACTCGGCGCGTGTTTCCAGCCTGGCGCAAACCTCGCTTGAGGTCGTCGACAGCAGGAAAAAGACGAAGGGCCCGAGGAACCAGAAGAAGAACAGCGACGGCCAGAAAACGACTGCAAGCAGCGCCCGGGCAGCCAGTCTGGTCAACTGGCCTGGTCCATGAAGCGCGGGAACCAGCCTTCGTGGGCGGTGGTCAATTCGTTGACAGGAACAGCCCGCGCCTCGCCGAGCTTCAGCTCGGTGCCGCCGGTCGAGCCGATCCATGGCGCGAAGATGCCGAGTTCGGCCTGCTGTTTGCGAATGGCGTCCCATTCGTCGCCGTGCGGATCGATCGACAGCGTCAGGAGATAGCGGCCCTGGTCCTCGCCGAACCAGACCGGGATCGGATCGGTGCCAACAAGCCCCGGAACGGTGGCACCAATACCTGACGCCATCACCATTTCGGCCAGCGCCACGGCGATACCACCATCGGAAACATCATGAGCCGACGTGACGATGCCCGATGCGATCAAGGCGCGCACATGGTCGCCGACGCGCTTTTCATGCTCGAGATCGACCGGCGGCGGTGGGCCGTCGGTCCGGCCGTGGATGTCTCTGAAATAGACCGACTGGCCGAGATGCGTTCCCCAGGAAGCGGGAGCGCCGACCAGCAGGATCATTTGGCCCTCGGCGGCGAAACCGGTCCTCACCATCTTCGACCAGTCGGCGATCAATCCGACACCACCGATGGTCGGCGTCGGCAGGATGCCTTGGCCGTTGGTTTCGTTGTAGAGCGAGACATTGCCCGACACGATCGGGAAGCCGAGCGCGCGGCAGGCGTCGCCGATGCCTTTCACCGCACCGACCAACTGGCCCATGATCTCAGGCCGTTCCGGATTGCCGAAATTGAGGTTGTCGGTGGCCGCCAGCGGCAAGGCACCTGTAGCGGTCAGGTTGCGCCAGCATTCGGCCACCGCCTGCTTGCCGCCCTCAAAGGGATCGGCTTCGCAGTAGCGTGGCGTCACATCGGACGAGAAGGCAAGCGCCTTTGTCGGATGACCTTCGACGCGCACCACGCCGGCATCGCCGCCGGGAAGCTGCAGCGAATTACCCTGGATCAGCGTGTCGTACTGCTCCCAAACCCAGCGGCGCGAGGACAGGTCCGGTCCGCCGAGCAGCTTCAACAGCGCGTCGGCGACATCGGCCTGCGGAACGTCATTTGCGGCAAGCGGCGCCGGCTTCTTCGGCTCGGTCCAGGGACGGTCATATTCCGGCGCCTTGTCGCCAAGAT
This sequence comes from Mesorhizobium sp. PAMC28654, assembly GCF_020616515.1. GTDB lineage: Bacteria > Pseudomonadota > Alphaproteobacteria > Rhizobiales > Rhizobiaceae > Mesorhizobium. Next base: position 1,428,482 of record NZ_CP085135.1, on the reverse strand, counting down.
CCTTGATCGGCAAATTGGCGACCTCGTCGCCTTGGTGCAGGATGCGAAAACGCAGATCGTCGGTCGTCTTGCCGACGATGGCGAAGTCGAGACCCCATTTGTGGAAGATCGCCTCGGCTTCCTTTTCCTTTTCGGGGCGGAGCACCATCAGCATGCGCTCCTGGCTTTCCGAAAGCATCATCTCGTAGGCGCTCATGCGCTCTTCGCGCCGGCACCTTGTCGAGATCGAGCTCGATGCCGAGGTCGCCCTTGGCGCCCATTTCGACCGCCGAACAGGTGAGGCCGGCCGCACCCATGTCCTGGATGGCGATGACCGCGCCCGAGGCCATCAGTTCGAGGCAGGCCTCCAGCAGGCATTTCTCGGTGAAGGGATCGCCGACCTGCACGGTCGGGCGCTTCTCGTCGATCTTGTCGTCGAATTCGGCGGACGCCATGGTGGCGCCGCCGACGCCGTCGCGGCCGGTCTTGGCGCCGAGATAGACGACAGGCAAGCCGACGCCCTTGGCTTCCGACAGGAAGATAGCATCGGTCTTCGCCAGGCCCGCCGCAAAGGCGTTGACCAGGATGTTGCCGTTGTAGCGGGCATCGAAATTGACCTCGCCGCCAACCGTCGGCACGCCAAAGGCGTTGCCATAACCGCCGACGCCTGAAACCACGCCGGAGACGAGATGTCGGGTCTTGGGATGGTCAGGCGCGCCGAAGCGCAACGCGTTCATCGCCGCGATCGGCCGCGCGCCCATGGTGAAGACGTCGCGCAGGATACCGCCGACGCCGGTCGCCGCACCCTGGTAGGGCTCGATGTAGGATGGGTGGTTGTGGCTCTCCATCTTGAAGACGACGCAATCGCCGTCGCCGATGTCGACCACACCGGCATTCTCGCCCGGTCCCTGGATGACCTGCGGCCCGGTGGTCGGCAGGGTGCGCAGCCATTTCTTCGAGGATTTGTAGGAGCAGTGCTCGTTCCACATCGCCGAGAAGATGCCGAGTTCGGTGAAGCTCGGCTCGCGGCCGACGAGGTCGAGGATGCGCTGATATTCGTCGGGCTTCAGCCCATGCGCGGCGATGAGCTCAGGGGTGATCGGCACGGAATTGGAAATGGTCATGAGCGGCGATTTTTATCCGGGGCGTTGGGAGTTTGAGTCCGTTCTTATCGCAAGCCGACAGGTCGATACACCCATGTTTCGACGAAAAACGTTCGAAAACCGGACAAAGCCACAGGGCAATCCCCAGCAGCCAGTAATCCCTTGCCACGAAGCCCTTCGGCTCAGGAGAAGCTGTCGTAGCCGGCGCGGCCCTCGTCGAGAAGCCTACGGATCACCGCGACGCCTTCAACGATGTCCTTGCGTTGCCTTGGCTGCGAAACGCCGAAGCGGACACCGTGAAAGACCTGTTCGGAGCGGCCAGCCTTGAACTCGTCCTCATCGTCGATCAGCACGCCGTGCTCCAGGCAGGCGTTCTTGAAGGTGCCGGAGAGCCACGGGTCAGGCAAGGTGAGCCAGACGAAGGGCACCTTGTCATGTGACTTGAACGCAAAGCCGGCCAAAGTCTCGCGCACGATCGCGGTGCGGGCGCTAATTTCGGCGATGCAGCCCTTGCGGATATCGCTCGCCTGGCCGGACAGCACCAGCCGGGCATTCACCTCCGCCAGCAGAAAAGGCATGCCGCCGGTCATCATCTTGTGCGCGACGCGGATGCGGTGGCGATAGGCAGGAGGGCAGGAGAGCCAGCCGCCGCGCACACCGGCCGCGACCGATTTCGACAGGCCGCCAGCGACGATGGTTTGCTCGGGCGCATATTCGGCGAGTAGCGGCGTCGGGTCATCGGTCAGGTTGCCGTAGAGATCGTCCTCGATGAGGACGACATTGTATTCGCGCGCGACACGCGCGATTGCGGCGCGACGCTCAGCCGACAAGGTCACCAGTGTCGGATTCTGCGCAGTTGGCATCAGGAAGATCATTTTTGGATGTTTTTGCGCGCAGACGCGCTCGAAATCATCGGGATCGACGCCTTCCTCGTCCGAGGCCACCAGTGCCGTCCGCCGGCCGATCAGGCCAGCGCTGCGGGAAATCTGCGAGTAGGTAAGGTGCTCGAAGGCAACATAATCGCCGGGCGTGGTCAGCGCCGCGATCGCACCCATCACCGCGGCATGGGTGCCGAGCGTGGGAACAATGGCGTCGGCTGCCGGGCGAAAGGCGTTTCGCGACAGCCAGCGGGCGCCGGCTTCGTACCAGCGGTCCGGAAAATCGCGCGTGTAGCTCGAGATCTCGTGCGGATGGTCCTGCGCCGTGCGCGACAGGACGTCGGCGACGACAGCGCCTTGGCCGATATCCGGCGCCGCCGTGCTGTCGAACCGCAACTTGTCGCGGGGCGCATCGATGTATCGCGTGCCTTCGTCGTTCGAGGGCAGCAAGTCGGGTTGGGCGCCGTCCGGGCGTTGTCCCAGCACATAGGTTCCACGTCCGACCTCTCCACTCACCAGCCCGCGCTCGCGGAGCAATTGGTAGGCCCTGCCGACCGTGCCGACGGTCGCGCCGATATCGTAGGCGAGATCTCGTTGTGGTGGCAATTTTGCTCCCGGGTCGATCGTGCCCTTGTCGATGTCGGACTCGATGGCATCGGCAAGGCGCTGGTAGAGCGGGCCGGAGCCAATGGTGAGGTCGGGAAGCCAATTTGTCATGGTGACAATTTTCTATATTGCGCCGCACAATGAGTCAATACATATGAATTGCGTGGCAAAAAGGGTCCAATCGGAAGCTTTGGTAGAAATAAAATGGGTACAATAGAGACAATTCATCACGTCGGTGTCTTTGGACAGGCTGCGCGCCCCGTGGGCTGGCGCGGCTATGTCCGCCGCCTCGTGCGGGTGGTCACGTCGTTCTTCCTCTGGATCGACATCCTGGTGGAGCGCCGGCGCGGCCGGTTGGCATTGCTCGAAATGACCGACGATCAGCTCAAGGACATCGGCATATCCCGCTGCGATGCCCATCGCGAGGGCATCCGATCGCTCTGGGATTGAGAACGGCCGGCGCGCATCAGGTTTTCTTCGGGGCGCTCGGTCGTCGATTCAGTGCTCGGATGCGGGCGGCGCCATGGTCCGCAAGGACGGCGACCACGCACAGGACAAGAAAGAGCGCGGTGATCGCGAGCGACCAGATCACCACGCTCGTCCAGCCATTCTTGGCGGCGTTGAGGAAGGGGTAGGGCACCTCACCGGCGACCGGCGCGCGCAACAGCGCATAGGCCAGATAGGCTAGGGGATAGAGCACCCACCAGGACATGTCGCGCCATCGCGTTGACCCGTCAGCGCCAGCCGCCAGCCACCACAGCACGAACAGCACCGGCGTCACATAGTGCAGAAGTATATTGCAAAGCAGGAACAGGCCTTGCAACTGCTCCAGCGGGGCCAGCACCGTTGCGTACACGAGAAAGACCAGCACGATCGAGACCGTGACGCCCGCTCGCATGCGCGGTCCGGCGAAGGCAGGCAGCCAAGCGTATAGGCTGGGAGACAGTAGCGACGCGTAGACAAGCACCGCGCCGATATTGGTCAGGATCGTGAAGAAGCTGAAATAAAAGACGATCGAGCCGAGGAAACCGCGACCGGCGTCCATCGACGCCGGGATGGTGATGCAGAACTGCAGGACAAGCCCGGCCAGACCGATGACCAGACCCGCAACCTGCAGGAACCGGCCCAAAGCGTTATGCCGCCGCGCTACAGGATGGATTACCCGTTTGCCAGCGGGCAATGTCCGAACCGATGCGCGCGCCAAGCGGTTGGGTCATCAGTGGACCGAACGCGTCGACACGGCTCGAATTGCCCTTGGCCTGCACGACCAGCAAGGGTTTTCCGCCATAATGGTTGGCCGGAACCAGCAGGAAGCGCGGCGTGCCGCTGAACGAGTTCAGCTCATTGGCCATCTGATAGGATTTGAAGGCCGGGTCCTTGCTCGCGATCCAGCATTTGTGGGCAGCGATCGCCACCTGTTCCATGGAGAGAAGTGCGGCACTTTTGCTCGATGGAACCGGTGCGCTGCTCTTCGGGCTCGATTGGCAGGAGGCAATCAAAAGGCCGGCCGCGGCGACGAGGGCGAGGCGAACGGTCGTCTGTTTCATGATCACGCGGCGCCCATTTCAAGCTCGGAGAGGAAGATCTTCAGCCCGTCCGTCATCTCGCCCCAGACGCGCGACAACGCCGGGTGCTGCAAGGCGATCTGTTCGTAGGCATCGAATTTGGGATAGGCATCAAGCAGGTCGTGATGTCCTGTCATGGCGCGGAAATTGTTGAAGATGAACCGCGTCGGCGTCAGCCATGCATCGGCGAAGCTGATGTCATCGCCCAGCGCGAAGGGCCCTTGCGCCATCCGGGCCTCCACAGCGGCCAGTCCATGATGCAGGCGGGCGAACTGCGCCGCGATCTCCGCCTCGTTGCGCTTAGGAACGAAATGAAGCTCGAAAAGCTTCATTGTCGGGGCCAGCACATCGAGATCGGTGATGCGGGCAAACATGCGCACCAGCGCGCGATCCTTCGAATCTGGCGGCAGCAGCGCCGGCTCGGGAAACCGCTCTTCAAGATATTCCGCGATGACCACCGACTCGACAATCGTCTCGCCGGAACCGGTGATCAGCACCGGAATCCGGTTGAGCGGCGAAATGGCGCGGAATTCCTCGGGGATGGGAAATCCAGCTGGCGGCGCGATGATCTTGAGCGGCACGTCCTTGATGTAGGCCAGCGCCCGCACGATCGACGAGTAGGGCGACAACGGCCGCGAATAGAGTTTCATGACCGTGTTTCTCCCCAATGTTATGATTTTGATTTGTCCGCAATTCTCAAGGTTGCGGCCGCAACCGTCAAGCGGCGATACCGAGGGCGCTTTCGAACAGCGCTCTTCCATCATTGCCGCCATGCGCCGCTTCGATCAGGTTCTCGGGATGTGGCATCAGGCCGAGCACATTGCCCTGGCCGTTGATGATGCCGGCGATATCGTTGATCGAGCCATTGGGATTGGTGCCGTCCGCGTAGCGGAACACCACCTGGCCTTCGCCTTCGAGACGGGCAAGAGTATCTGCGTCGGCGAAATAGTTGCCATCGTGATGCGCCACCGGCGAGCGGATGATCTGGCCCGGCTGGTAGCGGCGGGTGAACATGGTGTTGGCATTGGTGATCTGTAGCTTGACCTGCCGGCAGACGAATTTCAGCGAGGTGTTGCGCATCAACGCGCCCGGCAAAAGGCCGGCCTCGACCAGGATCTGGAAACCGTTGCAGACGCCGATGACCGTGACACCCTTGGCCGCCTTTTCGGCGACCGCCCGCATCACCGGCATGCGCGCGGCGATGGCGCCGCAGCGCAGATAGTCGCCGAAGGAAAAGCCACCGGGAATGGCGATCAGGTCGACATCGGGGATTTCGGTATCGGTCTGCCAGACCGTGACCGGCGGCGTGCCGGAAATCTTGGTCAGCGCCGCGATCATGTCGCGGTCGCGATTGAGGCCAGGGAGGAGGACGACGGCTGATTTCATTTCGGTTCGTAAGGCCTCTGGGATTCGGCAAGTTCGCGCAGGTCTAGGCGCCGTTCGATATGTTCAAGACGGCCATCCTGGCGGGCAAGCACGCCATAGATGTTCTTCACGTCACCCTCCGTGGCGATGAGGTGGCCGCGAATGGAGCCAAGCTCGGACTTCACCTCTCCAAGCGTCAAATCCATTCTGTCCAGCCGGGATTGAATGGACTTGAGGACTTCAAATATCAAGCTTCCATCGATCTCGGCCACCAACCCCTCCGACACAACCTCAGGTAAGTGTCACACTATAATTCTCAATCACCGTATTCGCCAGCAGCTTGTCGCACATGGCCTTCAGGTCGGCCTCGGCCTTGGCCTTGTCGGACTCCGAAAGCTCTACGTCGAACACCTTGCCCTGCCGGACAAGGCCCACGCCATCGAAGCCCAGTCCGGACAGCGCATGTTCGATCGCCTTGCCTTGCGGGTCGAGAACGCCATTCTTGAGGGTGACGGTAATGCGGGCCTTGATCACGCTGGAAACGCTCCTGTTCGAAAATCTTGTCTAGGTATCAGTGCGGCTTGCCTTTGATGCCATCGGTCGACGCGACAAGCACCGGCCCGGCGGGGCGCGGCGGCTCGTTCTCGTTCATGATGCCAAGGCGGCGGGCCACTTCCTGGTAGGCTTCGACCAGTCCGCCCATATCGCGGCGGAAACGGTCCTTGTCGAGCTTGTCCTGCGTCGCCACGTCCCACAGGCGGCAGGAGTCCGGCGAAATCTCGTCGGCGACCACGATGCGCATCATGTCGCCCTCGAACAGGCGGCCGCATTCGATCTTGAAGTCGACGAGTTGGATGCCGACGCCCATGAACAGGCCGGAAAGGAAGTCGTTGACGCGGATGGCCAGCGCCATCACGTCGTCGATCTCCTGCGGGCTCGCCCACCCGAACGCGGTGATGTGCTCTTCCGACACCATCGGATCGTCGAGCGCATCGGCCTTGTAATAGAACTCGATGATCGAGCGCGGCAAGACGGTGCCTTCGTCGATGCCCAGGCGTTTGGACAGCGAACCGGCGGCGACGTTGCGGACAACCACTTCGAGCGGAATGATCTCGACTTCCTTGATCAGCTGCTCTCGCATGTTGAGCCGGCGGATGAAGTGGGTCGGAATGCCCATGCGGTTGAGGTGGTTGAAGATGTACTCGGAAATGCGGTTGTTGAGCACGCCCTTGCCGTCGATGACCTCGTGCTTCTTCTTGTTGAACGCGGTTGCATCGTCCTTGAAGAACTGGATCAGCGTGCCCGGTTCGGGTCCCTCATAGAGGATCTTGGCCTTGCCTTCATAAATGCGGCGGCGATTTTTCATATGAATTTTTCTCTGGATTTGCGGGCAGGCGGCAAGCGACCAGTTCCTGTCCGTCTGCCTGAAATAGTGCGGCGACGGTTGGGGTTCAATGCCGGGTCTATCCCAATCACATCGTTTGCTCAATCGGCAAATCCTTCCAATCAACTGGTTTCGCGACCGAAATGCCGCAGCGCAGCATGCGATGAAGCGTATTGACCCGTCCGCGACCTTTTGGTTTGTGCTTCGCCAACACATATACACCACCACCAGCGAATCGATTTCCATCGGAGGGATGCCATGAGCAGCATGAAGGATCGCGAAGAGGGCTTTGAGCGCAAGTTCGCGTTCGACGAGGAACTTCGGTTCAAGGCCTCGGCACGCCGCAACAAGACGCTGGGCTTGTGGGCCGCCGAGAAGCTTGGAAAGTCCGGCGCCGATGCCGAGGCCTATGCCAAGCAGGTTGTGATCTCCGACATCGAGGAAGCCGGCGACCACGATGTTTTCCGCAAGATCCGCAAGGATTTCGATGCGGCGGGCGTCGACCAGTCGGACCATCAGATCCGCCGCACCATGGATGAAAATGATGGCGCAGGCGATCGAGCAGATCAAGAACACCTGATCCAGCCAAGCAGGTTTTGCAAAAGTGTCCTGCGGTTGCGACAGAACCTGCGACAAACAAAGAATGACTGGCCCAATCGACCGCTCGGCCTAGCCGGGCGGTTTCTTTGCCTTTGCGGCGGTTTCCGGCTGAAACTGCTGACGTTAACAAGGAAAGAGTTCATGTCCCTGAAGTCCCGCCTCGCGGCCGATGAAACCCTATTCACCGCATGGTCCGGCGTCCCGGATGCCTTGACCGTCGAAATCGTCGCCAAACAGGGATTTGATGCGGTAACACTCGATATGCAGCATGGCGGCCATCATGAAGACAGCGTTCTGCGTGGCCTTGTCCCGGTGCTGGCCGCCAACAAGCCGGCATTGGTGCGCATTCCCGTCGGCCGCTTTGACATGGCGAGCCGCGCGCTCGATTTTGGTGCCGAGGCGGTTATCGCACCGATGGTCAATTCCGTTGCCGACGCGAAGCTGTTTGCGGCAGCGATGAAATACCCGCCGCTCGGCGAGCGGTCCTGGGGGCCTACCTATGCCTTCCCGCGCCACGGCAAGGGCGACCAGGCCGATTGGCTGCGCGACACCAACCAGCGCACGATGGCCTTCGCCATGGTCGAAACCCGCGCCGCGCTTGATGCGCTTGACGGCATCCTCGACACGCCGGGCATCGACGGCATCTTCCTCGGTCCGTCGGATTTCTCGATTGCGTGGACCAATGGCGCGACGGTCAATTCGACACTGGAAAGCATGATGGAGACCGTGGCGTCGGTCGCCGAGCGTACCCGCAAGGCCGGCAAGCATGCCGCGATCTATGTCGTCGAGCCGGCAATTGCCGGCCGTGTCGTGTCGATGGGCTACAGGCTGCTCGCCATGGGATCGGAGCACGCGCTGATCGGTCTGGGTGCGAAAACCCTGCTCAAAAGCATGCAGGATTCGATCAAGGCTTGAAGCCGGGTTCCGTCCGTTCCCGGCGGATCATGGAGCCTTCAGATCCGTCAGGAATTTGGCGAAGGTCATTGATCCTTCGGGCCACGGCCCGAAGCCGGAATCCGCATTGAGGTGACCGGTCTCGCCGGCGTCGATGAACAGGGAGCCCCAGGCCCCGGCAATGTCCTCGGCCACGTCGAACGCGCAGAACGGGTCGTTGCGACTAGCGATCACGATTGATGGAAACGGCAGGGGATCGCGCGGGTAAGGGCCGAAGGTCATCAAGTGCCTCGGCCTCATCTCCGGATTGGCGACATCGGGCGGCGCAACGAAGAAGCCGCCCGCGACCGGCCGCCGGAACCGCGGTATGGCCTGGACGGCCGCCGCGACGCCAAGCGAATGCGCGACGATGACGACCGGGCGTTCGGCCTCATTGACCGCTTTCGCCACGCTTGCCGTCCAGTCCTCGCGCACCGGCTTCGACCATTCCGCCTGCTCGACTCGGCGCGCCGTCGACAGTTTCGATTGCCAGCGGCTCTGCCAATGCTCGGGCCCCGAATTGGTGTAGCCCGGCACGATGAGAATATCTGCGTCCTTGACCTTCATGGCGCTGAAATAGCGAGCGTTGTCGCTTCATGCAACCGTCTCGGAATGCGCCGGCGATCGAAAAGGTGAACACCATGTTCGCTTATTGCTGTCTTGTGTGAACGATCGTGATCAACGATTTGTCAGAGGAAAGAAACAGCCGTGGATGGGCCGGGATTTTGGGACTGACACGACGTACAATAATTGGTGGCGCTGGGTACCTCGCGTGGGGCGTTTCCTCGGTGGCCGCTCGAACGGAGCATCAGATGAGTGAACTGCCTTTTGCCGCCACGACCCCCGTCAGCGTCTCTCGTGTGGGATTGAAGGCGCGCGATGCCGAAAGCCTCGCCGCTTACTATCGCAAGGTTGTCGGCCTGCGGGAATTGAGCCGGGCCGATGGCGCGATCACCTTGGGTGCGGCCAACCGTCCGCTGCTCGTCATCGAGGCGGATGCCGCGGCCAAGCCCGACGATCCGCGCAGCGCCGGCCTGTTCCACACCGCATTCCTGCTGCCGAGCCGAGCCGATCTCGGCCGCTGGATCAATCACGCCATCGCCGACAAGATCGCCATCGAGGGGGCTTCCGACCATCTGGTCAGCGAGGCGCTGTATCTTACCGATCCGGAAGGTAACGGCATCGAGATTTATGCCGACCGCCGCCCGCAGGACTGGAAGTGGAATGGCGACAAGGTGGCGATGGCGACCGAACGATTGAACGTCCCGTCCGTCCTTGCCGAAGTCCCGGCGAGCGATGCCGGTTGGCAAGGCGCGCCTGAAAACAGCATTGTCGGCCATGTCCACCTGCGTGTCGGCCGGCCGGAAGACGCCGAGGCCTGGTGGAACCAGGAATTCGGCTTCGACACCGTGGCGAAATATGGCGGCCAGGCGGTGTTCCTGTCGTCGGGTGGATATCATCACCACATCGGCGCCAATGCCTGGCAGAGCCCGGGCGCCGGCCGCCGCGATCCCGCCCGGTCCGGTCTGGCTTGGGTCGAGATGCGTTCGGACAATGTGACGGACGCAACGACGCGTGAGGATCCGTGGGGCACGGTGATCAGGACGGTGCCTGGCAAGGCTGGCTGAGGAGGCTCCGTTCGGATCTTACCCCGACATCGCTCCGAAGCCTGTCAGCAGCCCATGCTCCCAACTGGCGAATCCAGCTGCCGCCGCGCGTGCGGAGGCTTGCGTCCAATCATAGCCAATCATGCTGTGACTGAACGACCAGCCTCCGTCGGCGCGTGTGGCGATCGCGAAGCGGGCATGCGGGCTACCGGTCACGGTGAGGCCGGGGAAGGCCTGGACGCCAACGCTGCCGGGATTGAGTATCAGCTGACTGTCGGACAGATGCACGACGCGTGGCGTATGTGTATGGCCGCACAAGACAAGCCCGGCAACGGCACGTCCGAGCTTGCGCCTGACCTGGTCTTCCCCGGACGGATAGAAGTGATTGCCGCCGTCTTCCTCGAGCAGGAACGTCTCGTCGCTGTCTGGACTGCCGTGACACAGCAGGATTTCCGGAGTTAGGAGCAGGGTGGTTGGCAAGCTCGAAAGCCAGGCCAAGGATGCCCCGGAGAGACACCGGTGGGTAAAGGCATCGATATCTTCCAACCCGGAAACCGGCGGCTCTATCAGAACCCGGTCGTGATTGCCGCGCACGGTCGGCCAGTTCTCGGTGATCAGGTATTGCGCGGTTTCCTCCGGCCACAACGGGCCGGAGACACAGTCACCCAGATTGACGATGATGTCTGGAGAACTTTCCTTGATGCGCGCATGGACCGCCTCCAGCGCGCGAAGATTGCCATGGATGTCCGAAACGACAGCCAGCCGCATCAAAGATCCTATCCGAATACGCGCTTGAAGATCGTATCGACATGCTTGGTGTGATAGCCGAGGTCGAATTTCTCGCGGATCTCGGCTTCCGGCAGGGCGGCGGTGACTTCCTTGTCGGCCAATAATTCCTCAAGAAAATCAGCGCCTTGCTCCCACACTTTCATGGCATTGCGCTGCACCAGGCGGTAAGAATCCTCACGCGACAGGCCCGCCTGCGTCAGCGCCAGCATCACGCGCTGCGAATGCACGAGACCGCGGAACTTGTTCATGTTCTTCAGCATGTTCTCGGGATAGACGAGCAGCTTGTCGACGACGCCGGTCAGCCGCGACAGCGCGAAATCGAGCGTCACCGTCGCGTCCGGACCGATCATGCGCTCGACCGAGGAGTGTGAAATGTCGCGCTCGTGCCAGAGCGCTACATTCTCCATTGCCGGCAGCGCCATGGAGCGCACCATGCGGGCGAGGCCGGTGAGGTTTTCGGTCAGCACCGGGTTGCGCTTGTGTGGCATCGCCGACGAGCCTTTTTGGCCAGGCGAAAAAAACTCTTCCGCTTCCAGCACTTCGGTGCGCTGCAGATGCCTGATTTCGGTCGCCAGCCGCTCGATCGACGAAGCGATGACGCCGAGCGTGGCGAAGAACATGGCGTGGCGGTCGCGCGGGATCACCTGCGTCGACACCGGCTCCGGCTTCAGGCCGAGCTTTGCCGCCACATACTCTTCGACATAGGGTTCGATGTTGGCGAAGGTGCCGACCGCGCCCGAAATCGCGCAGGTGGCGATGTCTTCGCGCGCATGCACCAGCCGCTCGCGGCAGCGCGAAAACTCGGCATAGGCCTGCGCCAGCTTGATGCCGAAGGTCGTCGGCTCGGCATGGATGCCATGGCTGCGGCCGATGGTGACGGTGTCCTTGTGCTCGAAAGCGCGGCGCTTGAGCGCGGCGAGCAGACCGTCGATGTCGGCGAGAAGAATGTCGCTGGCCCGCGTAAGCTGCACCGCAAAGCAGGTGTCGAGAACGTCCGACGAGGTCATGCCCTGGTGGATGAAACGCGCGTCGGGTCCGACGAAGTCGGCGAGATGGGTCAGGAAGGCGATGACATCATGCTTGGTGACGCGCTCGATCTCGTCGATTGCCTCGACGTTGAATGTCGCCGCGTTGCCTTTCTCCCAGATGGTTCTTGCCGCTTCCTTAGGGATCACGCCGAGTTCTGCCAGCGCATCGCAGGCATAGGCCTCGATCTCGAACCAGATGCGGAACCGGGTTTCGGGCGACCAGATGGCGACCATTTCCGGCCGGGAATAGCGAGGGATCATATTTGTTGATTTCCAGCGTCGCGTTGCGTTGCCCGCGTCCTAACAGAGGCTGGCAAAATCCTCAACGTTGGCGTCGCGCAAACCAGACGCCGGCGACTGCCAGCGCAATGAAACCAAGGGGGAAATAGAGCCGGATGCCAAGAACGATGAACTGGTAGAGCGCGATCAGCACGGTGAACGCGAACTGGAAGGCCCAGGTGATGGTGAAGGCGGGTGCGTGCCACTCGGCATAGTAGGAGCGGTATTGCAGGGCGAACAGTCCGCCGGTAAGACCGATCGTCGAAGCCAGCAGACAGACAAGGCCAGCAGCCAAGGCGACTTCCCACTGCCGTCCGAGCGAGACAAGCCGCGCAAGGAAAAGCCCAACGGGGAAGGCGATCGCCCCGCCCGTGGCAAACAGCAACGAAATCAAGCGGATCTTCGCCGGTGTTTCCCATCCGGCCAGCAGCAGATTGGTGAGCGCGCTGGCGCCCATCACAACAGCCCAGAGCAAGCCGCCCAGAAGCGCGGTTGGCAGCGATGGCAGGGCGCAGCGAACACGATCAAGGACGCGGCTCGGCATCGCGGGCCGATCGGATGTCGTCACACGTGTCCGGTCATCGCGAGGCAGCTGCATGGTTCCCGTGCGCGAGCAAGCAAACGGCAGCCAGGATGGGGATCAGCATGGGTTTCCGATTCGTCGGCCAGTGGAGGAAATCCCTTACCATGGCAGCCCCCGACCGTCGCGAGCCCGATAAAGCGAATGCGATGCATCCAATCGGCCTGTCATTTGTTATTGTCGGCAGTCCAATGGAGAACCAACCATGACCGACACCAGCAAAATTCGTGAGCATATGGAAGTCGTCGGCGCCGATGGCGTGCATGTCGGCACCGTCGACAAGATCGATGGCCAGCGCATCAAGCTGACCAGGGCCGACAGCGGCGAGGGCGCCCACAAGGGCCATCACCATTACATTTCGCTGGCCCTTGTTGCCGAGGTCGATGGCAAGAAGGTGTGGCTGTCCGCGAATTCCGATGTCGCGGTGACGTTCGAGGAAGAAAAATCCGATCCTGTGTGATCGACGGCTTCAGCCCGGCCGCGACGACCAGACAGGAAACAGGTCGCCGTCGGCGGGCGTCGCGGCGTGTACGCCGCGGCTGATGGCGCGTGCCATCGTTGCGCCGGCCGCCGCGTAGAGATCGATGGCGTCATTGGGCGAAAGCTGGATTCCGCTCTTGCCTGTCGCCAGCGCAAAGACCAGGTCGCCATCGGCGGGTGTGTGCGCTGGCCAGATGGCGCGCGCGAAACCATCATGAGCGGATATCGCCAGCCGCTTCGCCGCCGCCTTGGTGAGAACGGCATCGGTGGCGATGATGGCAATGGTCGTGTTGCCGCCGCCGATGTCCTTGTCTCCCAGCTTCCTGTCGCGAAATTTCAGCAGAATCTTCCTGGCGTCGTCAGGCATTGGCGACGGATAGCCCAGCCCGCCGAATTCATCGTCGATCTCGAAAGGTGCAGCCCAGAAATGGCGGGTTCGGCCTATCGTCACCGAACCGGTGGGATTGACGGCGGCCAGCGCGCCGATGGTGACGCCGCTGTCGAGCACGGTGGACGCCGAGCCGAGCCCGCCCTTGAGCCCGGACGTCAGCGCGCCGGTGCCGGCGCCGACCGTGCCGAGTGCAAAGTCGGTGGCCGCAGCCTGCACTGCTTCGTAGCCGAGATCGCGATAGAGCGGATAGCGGCCCCAATCCTTGTCGCCGCCATTGCGCAGGTCAAACAGGATCGCCGCCGGCACGATCGGCACGCGAAATCCCCCGACATCCAGCCCAATGCCGTTTTCGCGCAAGGCTGCCTGGACGCCGGAGGCCGCGTCGAGGCCAAAGGCCGAGCCGCCGGAAAGCACCAGCGCATGTACGATCTCGACCGAATTGTGCGGCTCGAGCAGATCGGTCTCGCGCGTTCCCGGTGCGCCGCCCAGGATCTGGACGCCGGCCACCGCCGGTTCGTCGCAAAGGATTGTCGTCACGCCGGACTTCAACCTTGTGTCGGAAGCATTGCCGACGCGCAGGCCCGCAACGTCCGTGATCAGATTGCGCGGGCCGGTTCTAAACATCAGTTGCTTTCCAAAGGCGCAAACCGCGTGCCGTCGAAGCGGAAGACACGGTAGGGGCTCTGGCTCAGGTCGCCTTTCCCGTCGAAGCGCACGGGCCCGATTGCCGTCGAGAAGTCATGTGCGGTGAGTGCGTCGGCCAGCGGCTTGGCCGAGGTTTCAGCCAAACCTGACGCGGCCTTGGCGATCTCGACCGCCGCATAGGCAGGCAGCGTATAGCCGTCCGGCACGATCTTCTGATCGGCAAATGCCTGGAGCACCTTGGGGTTGGCGACTTCGGCCCACTCCAGCGGCGCAATCATCAACGTGCCCACCGAATAGGGCACGTCGCCAGGTGGTGTGCGCAAATTCTCGCCGCCTGCAAACACGATACCGGCATTGAGTTGGGCTGCATCGCGGCCCATGATGGCGATGTCATCGCCATCACCGCCCGCGAACACATGCGTCGCCCCGGCCTTCTTCAGCCTGCCGATCAGGCCGATCTGGTTGTCGAGCTGCGGCCGGAACGTGTCGACAAACACCGGTTTCAGCGCGGCCTGCTCTGCCGCCGCGCGAAACGTCTCGGCCATTTCGCGGCCGTAGATGGTACCGTCGTCGATGATGGCGAACAGCTCATTTTGCCAGAGCCGAGTAAGGGTCGTGGCGACCGCGTTACGCTCGTCGTCCCCGCGCGGTCCGAGACGATAGACCAGCCAGCCAGTCTTGACACGTCGGTCGGTCAGGCTCTCGGTGCGAACGCCCACCGTGATGAGCGGTATGTTGGCGTCCTTCAGGATCGGTAGCGCCGCCTCGATGGCATCGGTGCAGAGAAAGCCGACGACGATGTCGACCTTGGCCGCCGCGAATTCCCTGGCGGCCGCCGCGCCACCGTCGGCCGTGCAGGCATCATCAACAGTCTTGAAATCGACGCGGTTCGCCTGCGCTGCCAGCATGGCGCCCGTCTCGATCTGCTTGCCGAGTATGGCCGATGGCCCCGACAAGGGTGCGGCGATGCCGACCAGCAGCGCCTGGGCACTCGCACCGCCGGCCAGAGACAGCCAGAGCAGCAGCGCTATTGTCGTTGTCCCCGGTCGCATTATGTCGAAGCATTCCTCCGTACCGGTCACGCGTATTCTGGCACTCTTGGTGCAAAGACCTAAAGGCTGTCCGGCCTTGGTGCAACACGCGAATTTACGGATATGTGCCAAGCACTTCGCTTGTGGCGTGCCATATGTCGCAATATATAGCGGGTTGGGTTCTGACTGTGGAAAATCACCCGTGCTGAAGAAGAATGACATTGGGCCGCAGGCCTATCGCGACGCGATGAGCCATTTTGCTGGCCACGTCCATGTGGTCACCACCGACGGCACGGCCGGCCGACGCGGCGCGACGGTGATCGCCGCCTGTTCGGTGTCGGACACGCCGCCGACAATTCTGGCCTGCCTCAACCGCGAAAATCCCAAGAATGAAGCTTTCGTGACGAACGGCAGATTCGCCTTGAACACGCTGGCCTCGCACCAGGAGCCGCTCGCTATCGGCTTTTCCGGCATCACCGGCCTGCCGGTCGAGGAGCGTTTCGCGCTTGGCGAGTGGGATGTGATCTCGACCGGCGCGCCGACGCTCAGGGGCGCGCTCGCTGTGTTCGATTGCGAACTGGTCGACACCAAGGATCTGGCCACCCATCGTGTGCTTTTTGGCAAGGTGACAGGCCTGCGCATCGGCGATAATTTGCGGCCGCTGATCTATCACGACCGCGCCTACCACGTGCTGTAACAGGCTGGCTGCCTACGGAGAGAGAATGACCGAGCTGACACCGCGCGCCGTGCCGCGGACGATCGACGAAACACTCGATCTTCTGACCGGCGCGGACTATGTCGCGGATCGGTCATTGGCGACGGTGCTGTTCCTGTCGCTGCGCATGAAGCGCCCGCTATTCCTCGAAGGCGAGGCTGGCGTAGGCAAGACCGAGATCGCCAAGGTTCTCGCCCAGTCGCTGGGCCGCCGGCTGATCCGGCTGCAGTGCTACGAAGGCCTCGATGTCTCATCGGCCGTTTACGAGTGGAATTATGCGGCGCAGATGATCGAGATCCGCATGGAGGAGGCGGCCGGCAAGGTCGATCGCTCCGACATGGAGCGCAACGTCTTCTCCGAAAAATACCTGATCCGCCGCCCGGTGCTGGATGCCCTGACCGGCAAGACCGGTGCCGCCCCGGTTTTCCTGATCGACGAACTCGACCGCACCGACGAGGCGTTCGAGGCGTTCCTGCTTGAAATCCTGTCCGACTTCCAAGTGACGGTTCCCGAACTCGGCACGATCAAGGCGGAAGAACCGCCGATCGTCATCATCACCACCAACCGCACACGAGAGATCCACGATGCGCTGAAGCGCCGCTGCCTCTATCACTGGGTCGACTATCCGAATGCCGAGCGCGAACTGGAGATCGTCCATCGAAAAGTGCCGGAAGCCAATCGTCGCCTTTCCGCCGAAGTGGTTTCGTTTGTCCAGAAGCTGCGCCAGATCGAGCTGTTCAAGATGCCGGGCGTCGCCGAGACAATCGACTGGGCCGGCGCGCTGACCGAACTCGACAAGGTGGCGCTCGATCCCGAAACCGTGTCCGACACGATCGGCGTGCTGCTGAAGTACCAGGATGACATTGCCCGCATCGAACAGGGCGAAGGCCGGCGGATCCTCAACGAGGTGAAGGCCGAGCTTTCGGCGGCGGAGTAGGGCCCGTGGCGCGCTCCGAGCCAAAAGAGGCGACCGCGGTCGGGCGGATCGCCGACAACATCGTCTACTTCGCCCGCGCGCTGCGCAAATCCGGCATGCGGGTCGGGCCGGCCTCGGTCAAGGACGCCATCGAAGCGGTGCTTGCGGCCGGCATAGGCTCCCGCGACGATTTCTACTGGACGCTGCACGCCGTGCTGGTGTCCCGGCATGAGGATCACGCCACGTTCGACGAAGCCTTCCGGTTGTTCTGGAAGTCGCGTGAGCTGATCGAGAAGATGCTGGCCATGTTTTCGCCGGTGGCGCCCGACAACCGCGAAAAGCAGAAGCCGCGCGCGGCGGAAAGCCGTGTCAGCCAGGCGATGTTCGAAGGCCATCAGAAGAGCCAGCCGGTTCAGGAAATTCCCGAGATCGAGGTCGATGCCCGCTTCACCTTTTCCGGCAGCGAGGTGCTGCGGGGCAAGGACTTTGCCCAGATGAACGCCACCGAGATGGCGGACGCCAAGAAGGCGATCACACAGTTGCGGCTGCCCTTCGATCTGGTCAGGACAAGACGTTTCAAGGCCGACGCACATGGCCGCCGCATCGATCCGCGCGCCATGATGCGCTCGGCCGCGCGAACCGGCGGCGAACTGATCCTGCCGAAATTTCGATCCCCACGCGAGGTTCATCCGCCGCTGGTGGTGCTTGCCGACATTTCCGGCTCGATGAGTCAGTACACGCGCATTTTCCTGCATTTCCTGCACGCGCTGACCGAAAAGCGCCGTCGCGTGCATGCCTTTGTCTTCGGCACCAGGCTTACCAACCTGACGCGCCAGATGCGCCATCGCGACCCCGACGCCGCACTTGCTGACTGCTCGGCGGCGGTCAAGGACTGGTCGGGCGGTACCCGTATCGGCGACACGCTGGCCGAGTTCAACCGGCTGTGGTCGCGGCGCGTGCTGGGACAGGGGGCCGTGGTGCTGCTGATCACCGATGGGCTGGAGCGCGACGATGTCGCCGGCCTGTCGGAGGAGATGGAACGCCTGCACAAATCCTGCCGTCGCCTGATCTGGCTGAACCCGCTGCTGCGCTTCGATGGCTTCGAAGCCAGGGCGCGTGGCGTCAAGGCGATGCTGCCGCATGTCGACGAGTTCCGCTCGGTGCACAATCTCGAGGCGCTGGCCGATCTGTGCGCGTCGCTGGACAAGAAGTCGACGCAGTCGGTCGATCCCCGCCGATGGATGGACGCTGGCGCGAGGCGCGCTGCATAGCCATATGTTTCCCCAGGCGAAAAACAGACTTCAGGAGAAATGGTGATGGAAAACAGCATCTACCTTGATGAAGCGCGTGACGCGCTGATCATTGCCGAGGGCTGGATGAAAGACGGCAAGGACGTCGCGATTGCCACTGTGGTCGAGACCTGGGGCTCGGCGCCGCGTCCGGTCGGCAGTCATCTGGTCATCGACGCGGAAGGCAATTTCCACGGCTCCGTCTCGGGCGGCTGCGTCGAGGGCGCCGTGGTCACCGAAGCCATCGACGTCATCGACAGCGGCAAGGCGAAAATGCTGGAGTTCGGTGTCGCCGACGAAACCGCCTGGCAGGTCGGTCTTTCCTGCGGCGGGCGTATCAAAGTCTATGTCGAGCGGCTGGGTTAAAGCATGATCCCAGAAAGTGGGAACCGGTTTTTGGATAAGATCATGCTCAAAAAAGAGAATTCCCAATGGACCCCTATGCGCTAAAAACACTGAACGCTGAACGCCAAGCCCGTCGTGCGGCGATTTTGGTCACCGACCTTGGCGATGGCCGCGATCGCATTGTGCGCGAAGGCGACCAAGTCGCCGGCGATCTGGGGGCCGCGATCGCCAAGGCGTTTCGCACCGGCAATTCGGGCTCGGTCGAAGCGGAAGGTCGCACCTTTTTCCTCAACGCGCATCTGCCGCGGCCGCGTCTGATTGTCATTGGCGCTGTTCATATCAGCCAGGCGCTGGCGCCTATGGCGAAAATTGCCGGCTATCCGGTCGAGATCATCGATCCGCGAACGGCCTTTGCGACACCTGACCGTTTTCCCGACGTCGCGCTCCACGCCGAATGGCCCGAGGATGTCCTGAAGCGCCAGCCGCTCGACAGCTATACGGCGCTGGCCGCCGTCACCCATGATCCGAAGATCGACGATTTCGCGCTGAAAGCCGCGCTTGACGCCAATTGCTTCTATGTTGGAGCGCTTGGCAGCCGCAAGACCCACGCAAAACGGGTCGAACGCCTGCTGGCTTTGGGCGCTACCGCGGAGCAGATCGCGCGTATCCATGCGCCGATCGGCCTCGATATCGGCGCGGCGAGCCCTGCCGAGATCGCCGTTGCGGTGCTGGCGCAGGTTGTCCACGCCTTCCGTGCGCGCGGTCTGCAGGCCAAGGGCGTCGCGGCGTGAAGTTTGGCCCGATCCCGATCGAGGCGGCCGAGGGTGCGGTGCTGGCGCATGCCACTACAGCCGGAGAACGACGTTTTCGCAAGGCGCACAAGCTGAGTGCGGCCGACGTCGCCCTGCTGAAGGCTTCCGGTGTTTCGCGCATCGTCGCGGCTGTGCTTAGCGCGGATGATCTAGGCGAGGACGCCGCCGCGCGGACGATCGCCGAAAGCATGGTCCATCGCAACATCGAGGCGAATGCCGCGGCGACCGGCCGTGTCAATCTCTACGCCAGGGCGGCGGGCATCTTCACCGTCAATGCCGCGATGATCGATGCGATCAACGCTGTCGATGCGACCATCACCATCGCCACATTGGCCCAGCATGCGCCGGTCGAAAACGGACAGATGGTCGCAACCGTGAAGATCATCCCCTTTGCTGTCGCTTCGTCGCTGGTCGATGCGGTGACGAAAATCTGCGGCGGCGGCGAGATTTTCGCCGTCAACGCCTATCAGCCGGTGCGTGTCGGCGTCATCCAGACGGTTCTGCCTGGCATCAAATCCAGCGTGCTCGACAAGACGCTGCGCGTCACCGAAGCACGTCTGGCCCGCTCGGGCGGCAGGCTGACGACAGAGCGCCGGACGCCACATGAGATCGAGCCGGTTGCGGAGGCCGCGGCCTCGCTGGCTGCCGACAACGACATGGTCGTCATCTTCGGCGCGTCCGCGATGAGCGATTTCAACGACGTCGTTCCGGCGGCGATCGAGAAGGCGGGCGGGACCGTCATTCGCGCCGGCATGCCGGTCGATCCCGGCAATCTTCTGGTGCTGGGAACCCTTGCCGGCAAGCGTGTCATCGGCGCGCCAGGATGCGCCCGCAGTCCCAAGGAGAATGGCTTCGACTGGGTGCTGGACCGTCTGATTGCCGGTCTCGATGTGACGGCCAAGGATATTGCCGGCATGGGCGTCGGAGGACTGTTGATGGAGATTCCGACGCGGCCGCAGCCGCGCGAACCGCTGCCGGCCAAAGCCCCACTCAATGTCGATATCGTGCTTCTGGCCGCCGGTCGGTCGAGCCGCATGGGTGGACCGAACAAGCTGATGGCGCTGTTCGACGGCAAGCCGCTGGTACGCCGCACCGTCGAGCGCGCGCTCGGCTCGAAGTCATCAGGCACGATTGTCGTTACGGGACATCAACGCGAGCGCGTACACGCCGCGCTGTCCGGGCTTGAACTGGCCTTCGCCGACAATCCGGACTTCGCCGAGGGCCTGTCGACGTCGCTGAAAGCGGGGATTGCCCGAGTTGGAGGCGATGTCGCTGGTGCCATGATAGTCCTCGGCGACATGCCGGGCGTGTCATCCGCCGATCTCGACAGGCTGATCGATGCGTTCCGCAAGGCTGGAGGCAATTCGGTGGTTCGCGCCTCGCACGACGGTCGCCGTGGCAACCCGGTTCTGCTGCCGCGCTCCCTGTTTCCGGCGATCGCTCATCTCGAGGGCGATACCGGCGCCCGCCATCTGGTCGAGGCCGGAGGGCTCGACGTGATCGATGTCGAGATCGGCGAGGGGGCGTCAGTCGATGTCGACACCCGCGAAGCACTAGAAGACGCCGGCGGCGTGCTGCAGGATTGACAAACCCAAGCCGAATTACGCATGCCTGCTGGCATGTTTTCTCGCCTCCGATCTTTCTGTGTCTTCCTGGCCGTTACGGCGTTGTTGTCGTCTGTCGCCCAAGGTCAGACGCTGACGCTAAAACCCTTCAAGGATGACCTCTTCGCCTATCCGGCCAAGCTCTCGTCGGACAACAATGGCGCTTATACGGTCTTCGACTATCGGGAAATGCGCGACATCAACGCCCGCGATGAGGTTCCCGAGCGCCGGGTGCATGCACAATATACCGATACGAGCGTTCGCAAGGTGCAGCAGGACCTGTCGTTGAAGACAGATGTGGGCGATGTCAAACACGTCGCAGTCGGCAAGACCGAGGGCGCCGGGATCATCGTTCTGTACCTTCACGGGCAGGGCGGCAGCCGCAAGCAGGGCGTTGACGACTTCACCTTCGGGGGCAATTTCAACCGGCTGAAGAATCTGATGGCCCAGAATGACGGCCTTTATCTGTCGCCGGATTTCCCCGATTTCGGTGACACAGGCGCCGCGCAAGTCGCGGCATTGATTGATCATTATGCCGAACAGTCGCCGGGCGCGAAAATCTTCGTCGCTTGCGGCTCGATGGGCGGCGCCTTGTGCTGGAAGATCGCCGCCCGCAAGGACACAGGCGGGCGCATCAATGGCCTGCTGCTGCTTGGCTCGCTATGGGACGAAAGCTTCTTCTCCAGCCCAGCCTTCAAGCGCCGGGTGCCGGTCTTCTTCGGTCAGGGCAGCCATGACGTGGTTTTTCCGGTGGCGAACCAGGAGGCTTTTTTCCGCTCCATCCTGGCCAAATCCAAGACCTATCCGACCCGCTTTGTCCGATTCGAGACGGGCACCCATGGCACACCGATCCGCATGACCGACTGGCGCGGCACGCTCAACTGGATGCTGTCGAAAGCGCCGTGACAAACCCGTCGGTCGCGCCACGCTGCTGCACCATCATGGGGCGGTATTGTAGTCGAGAATGGTCTGCGGGTTGACCTCGCCGTCATAGGACGCATCGACATCATACTGTACCAGCGAGAAACTGCCGTTGCGGAACAGATAGGTGCCGGTTGACGACGCATCGCCCACGCCGCGCCATTTGGTGAAGGACGTGATGGTTTTCGTGGCGTCGTCGTATTCGGAATTGATGGCCTGGTCATCGGTCTGGAAGCCGATGATGTTGATCGCCTGCACCTTGCCTTCGCTGTTGTTGTTTTCATAGTGGATGTCGAGTGTCGGTGCGGCGAACTGCAATTGCCGCACGCCCGCTACGTCGTCGGCGACGTAATAGACCGAGCTTTCATTGTAGGCGGCCATTGAGCAGAAGAAGCGGAACAATCGTGTCTCGCGGTCGGGGTCGCTGGCCGCCGCGCCCGCATCCCTGTAGTGAAGGCTGTAGGCATCCGGCTCTCCGCGAGGACCGCCGCCAGGCATTTCCTTGTCGCATTGGTCGCCATAGGTGGCGGCAAATGCCTTCTTGGCCTGCTCCAGCGCCGCGTCCTTTTTCGGTGGCGGCGGTCCGTCACCACAGCTTACCGGCACGGCTTCGTCGAAGGCGGCTGTCGCCGGCTTCAGTTCGCCCTTTTCGATATGGATGGGGTCGAACGGCGGCTCCTGGATCTGCGCGTTGACCTGGCGCACCGTGTAGCAGCCGGCAAAGACCTTTTCGCTGCCATCCTTGGCTTTGGCGCGAATGGCGACGGGAACGGCGTAGTAGATGCTGCCGGCTGCTCCATCTTCGGATACCGCACCGGTTTTCACGTCGACGGTTTCGGTGCCATCGTAACCTTTGACAAATGTATCGAAGTCTTTAGCCGGCTTTGTTTCTCCGAAATAGCTCCAGGCACGCGAGAATTCATGCCGGTTGATGGCGCTGTAAAGCGAATGGATAACCGTTGTCGCATCCGTCCTGTCGTCGACATAGGGGGCGTCTGCGGCGTGCGCGGTCTGGCCGACAACCGCAAGGGAGCAAAAAGCAGTCGCTGCGAAAAGGGCGCGTTTCATCGGCAATCTCCACCTCGATGCTGAGAGTCTACCACGGGGATTGCGGCGACGTGGTGACGCGCTGATTTGCACAAGCTTGAAAAATCGAACGGGAAGGCGCTACGTCCCGTCCGGCGTTCCAGCCCATAGGAGAATTCAATTGACGATATCGATGTATGAGGCGTCCGTGCCGGTGTTCTCGGCCAGGCTGAAGGCACTTTCCACAGTGCTGGCGACGGCCGAACAGAATGCCATCGAGCGCAAGATCGACCCGCAGGTGTTTTTGACCTCTCGCCTGGCGCCCGACATGTACGCGCTGACCCGGCAGGTCCAGATCGCGACCGACCATGCCAAAGGCGCGCCGTCGCGGTTGGCCGGGCTTGACGTGCCGAAATATGAGGATAGCGAGGCAAGCTTTGCCGATCTCGAAGCGCGCATTGCCAAGACGGTCGCCCATCTGGCGACATTCTCGGCCGCCGATATCGATGGCTCCGACGACAAGATGATCGATCTGAAGCTTGGTGGGCGCGAGATATCCATGGGCGGCATGCAGTATCTGCTGCATCTGGCCATGCCCAATTTCTATTTTCACCTGACCACGGCCTACGACATCCTGCGCCATAATGGCGTGCCATTGGGCAAGGCGACGTTCCTCGGGGCGCGTTGAAGGCAGATAGTGAGGTTTCCTGGTTCTGCCGGGAAACCTCACGCTCCCTGTCGCCTTAGCGCAGGGACATTTCGCGGGCGATGCGCGGGAAATCGGCCGGCTTGATGCCGATGTCGGCACGGTCTGCGCTGCTCATTGAGTGAAGCAGCGAAAGGGCCGCGCGATAACGCAGGTGCTCCTGCGGACGCGGGCGGGCGAACATTTCAGTGAAGAACCCCACGATTCAGGCTCCTTTGTTGGTCCTCCCGAAGCCCGAATATAGGTCAATCGTGACAATTGTGCAGCGCAGCATTTGCATGGCTGCCATGCCCTGCTGATTTTTCCATTTTTATTTTTCGAGCCAAACGAAACTTCCACGGTGCACGGACCGTATGCTTTAACGCTGGCACATGGCCGGTTTTTCCTCGCCACTCCTGGCGAATTCCGGACTGCATGAAAGTGCAGTCCGGCTTTTTATCAGGGGTGCCCATTCTGAATGAGGAAACGGCCAAACTCTTAAGATCATTGGCATTCATTTTTAACGAGCCGGTCCTATATGTTCGACGTGTGCATCCATGATGCGCGGACTTGTGACAGGGGGAGGCTGACATCGGTACCGGAGCCAAGCGGGATTTTGCTTCGTTGCTCGACGATCTCTTCGTCGTTTCCGACAAGATCGATGAAGTCGGTGCTCGTCCTTCCATTCCCTTCGACTACCTTTCGGTAGCGGACGAACTCCACTCGGGCCGCATCAAGGTTTCCGGCGATACATTCACCGCCGAGTACCGCGAATCGGGTGCCGACCTGGCGAGCGAGTTCGCGGCACTGCTCGATCATGCAAAGCTGACGCTCGCCGATGAAGAACCAAATCCCGAGGAGAGACTGCCGCCGATCGATCCCGAATCGATCGCGGTCGAACTTGGCCTCAACCAGCCGAAGCAGGCAGCCGATTTCGGTCGCATCCGCCGCAGCTTCGCCTTCTCGAACCACCCTGATCGTGTCGCCCCGCATCTGCGCCAGCGCGCCATGGTCCGCATGCAGGTGGCCAACATGCTGATCGACGAAGCCAAGCGGCGGGCACTGGCCGGCGTGAGGCGCTAAAACTCTGCAAAATTGCGATATCGGCGCGGTTCCGGGCTTGGAGAAGGTCCGGGCTTTCGACTATGCTCGGGCTCCTTCCCGCGCCGTCGCGCCCAAGATTCCCCGTCGGAGAATATTCCATGCACAAACGCCGTCTTGGTCGGACCGATCTTCTTGTCACCCAGATTTGCCTGGGTTCGATGACCTGGGGCCAGCAGAACACGGAAGCGGAAGGGCATGCCCAGATGGACCTGGCCTTTTCGCGCGGGGTCAATTTCATCGACACCGCCGAACTCTACCCGATCCCGCCCAAGGCGGAGACACAAGGGCGGACCGAGAAGATCATCGGCAGCTGGATGAAGGCCAAGGGAAACCGCGACAAGGTCATCCTGGCCTCGAAAGTCGTCGGCCGTACCGCCAACACGTGGTTTCGCGGCGACAGGCCGTCGCAACTTGTGCGCGCCGATATTTTTGACGCCGTCGACAAATCGCTGGCCAAGCTCGGCACCGACTATCTTGACCTCTATCAGATTCACTGGCCGGAACGAGACATACCCTGGGGGGCCAACCCGACACGCATCGGCGCCGTAGCGCCACGCTCCGATTCCGTTGGAGCGCCGAGCGACGAGACGCCGATCGCCGAGACGCTTGCGGTATTCGATGAACTGGTGAAGCTCGGCAAGATCCGTCATTTCGGCCTGTCGAACGAGAATTCGTGGGGCGTGATGCGTTTCCTTGCCGAGAGCGACAAAGGGGGCGGTCCTCGCGTCGCGTCGATCCAGAATGCCTACAATCTCGTCAACCGCACCTTCGAGGTGAACCTGGCCGAGGTCTGCGAGCGGGAAGAGGTGTCGCTGCTCGCCTATTCGCCGCTGGCGCAGGGCTATCTGACCGGCAAGTATGACCATGGCGCGCGACCGCAAGGCTCGCGTTCGCAGCTGTTCAATCGCGGCCAGCGTTACGAGACGCTCAATGCGGCGCAAGCGCTGCTCGAGTACAACGAACTTGCGCGCTCCTTCGGCATGGAGCCGGCGCTGTTCGCCAACGCCTATGTGTCGAGCCGCCCATTCATGACGTCGAACATCATCGGCGCCACCAGCGTCGCGCAACTCGACATGGCGCTGTCTTCGGCGGACGTTGTTTGGACCGAAGAGATGCAGAAAGCGGTCGATGCCGTGCACCAGCGCGTCGGCAATCCGTGCCCTTGAAGCAGCCGAACCAACCGAATTGATTGAGGGGGAAACATGACATTTCAGATCGACGCCGTGCGCGGGAAATTTCCAGCACTTGCCCTGACCGACAGGGGCCGCCGCCGCATCTATCTCGACAATCCCGCCGGCACGCAGGTGCCGCAAGCGGTGGCCGACGCGGTGTCGCGCTGCCTGCTCACCACCAACGCCAATCTTGGCGGCTATTTCGAAACAACGGTGGCGGCGCAGGCCGTTGTCGACGAGGCGCATCAGGCCATGGCCGATTTCCTCGGCGCCAAGAGCCCTGAGGAAATCATCATCGGCGCCAACATGACGACGCTGACCTATCACATGTCGCGCACGCTCGGCCGCACGATGAAGCCGGGCGACGAGATCATCCTCACCCGCATGGACCATGAGGGCAATGTCTCGCCATGGCTGCAACTGGCCGAAGATCTGGGCCTCGTCGTGCGTTGGCTACCGTTCGACGAAAAGACTTGGCAGGTCGAAGAGGCGACGCTGGCCGGGCTGCTGTCCGAAAAGACACGCCTTGTCGCGTTGAATTATGCCAGCAACCTGACGGGTTCGATCAACCGCGTGAAAGCGCTGACCGCCATCGCCAGGAACGCCGGCGCCCTGGTCTATGTCGATGCCGTGCAATTTGCACCGCATGGCCTGATCGATGTTGATGATCTCGGTTGCGATTTCCTGATTTGCTCGGCCTACAAATTCTTCGGTCCGCACATGGGCATATTGTGGGGCCGCCACGACGTCATCGATGGTCTGAGACTCTACAAATGCCGCTGCTCGTCCAACGGCCTTCCGGAGCGCTTCGAACTCGGCACCCCACAGATCGAACTGATGGCCGGTCTGACGGCGGCGGTAGATTACTTTGCCGAACTGGGCGCTGCCGCGGGCGAGGGCGGCTCGCGCAGGCAGAAGATCGCCAAAGCGTTCGAAGTGTCGATCGCCTACGAAAATCCGCTGGCGCAAAGGCTGATCGACGGCCTGTCCGATATTTCAGGCCTGACCATCCACGGCATCACCGATCCGAACCGGCTCGGGGATCGCGTGCCGACGGTCTCTTTCACCGTGGAAGGCATCGTGCCGGAAACGATCGCTCGGCAGATGAACGCCGAAAACATCTTCCTGTGGTCGGGTCACAACTACGCCTGGGAGATCGTCCACCAGCTCGGCATTCCGGCCGAGCATGGCGTCGTGCGCATCGGCATCGCTCACTACAATACGTCAGTCGAGATCGACGAGACGCTGGAGAGCGTGCATCGGGTGATCGCGATGCTCAGGCAGCAGCGGTCCTGAGGCCAGCCTCGATCTTCACCGCGCCTTGCCGCCAAAACCGGTGAGGAAGGCGGTGAGGTTGTTGCCAAGTTCGTCGCAGAGGTAGCCGCCTTCCTGGACGATGACGGTGGGCAGGCCGAGCTTGGCGATGGCCTCGCCGACGCGCGAGAAGCCGGGCGTCGTCACCGAAAGCCCGCCGAACGGATCGCCCTCGAAGGCGTCGAGGCCGAGCGCCACGACCAGCGCGTCTGGCGAAAATGCACGGACGCGCTGGAACGCTATGCCAAGGGCTTCCAGAAACGCCGCGTCGGCGGATTTGCGCGGCAATGGCAGGTTGAGATTGTAGCCCAAACCGGGTCCTTCGCCGCGTTCGTCGGCATGGCCCCAGAAGAACGGATAGAAGCGCACCGGATCGGCATGCAGCGAGACAGTGAGCACGTCCGGCCGCGCATAGAAAATCCCTTGCGTGCCGTTGCCATGATGCAGGTCGACATCGAGGATCGCCACGCGCGCCGCTGTCTTGCGCAGGGCCTGTGCCGCGACCGCCGAGTTGTTGATGAAGCAGAAGCCGCCGGCGACGTCGGCAAAGGCATGGTGGCCGGGCGGACGGCAAAGCGCATAGGCGGCCGGCGCGCCCGACATTACCGCTTCAGCCGCTTCGACCGCGCTCCATGCGCTCCACAGCGCGCTCTGCCATGTTTCGCCGGAGATCGGGCAAGCGGTGTCGGCCATGTGATAGCCGGCCTGTCCGACGGCCGACGCGGGATAGGAACCAGTCCGCGTGATCGGGTGGATGTTGGGAATCACTTCAGCCGACGCGCCTTCAATACGCTGCCAGCGCGTGAAAATGTGCTCGAGGAAGTCGAGATACTCCGGCGTATGGACGGCCGAGATGGGCCCAAGCCCATGATTTCGCGGCCGTTCGATCGTGCAACCGGCGGATTTTGCGCCGGCTAACAATCTCTCGACCCGTTCCGGTTTTTCCGGATTTGGCTGCGGTGCACCGCTGGAGAGAAATGCCTTGGGATCGTGGCGCTTCTGTTCCTCGGCATGGAAGGCTTTCATTCCCGCTCCTCATTCTCCGGCGTGTCGGCGAAGGCAAAAAAGGCGTCGCCGATGATCTTCTGCGTCCGTTCGTAGCTCGACCAGGCGATGCCCAGCCTTTCATAGAAGGCCTTGGCGCCCTCATTGTCGTTGTCGACGGACAATCTCAGATAAACGCCGCCTTCTTTCCGGCATTGTGCCGCGACTTGCCGCAGCAGACGTTCGCCGATCTTGCGGCCGCGAAAACGGTCCTCGACATAGAGGTCCTGCACATAGACGCCGGGCCGCCCCATCCAGGTCGAAAAGATCGGGAAATGCAGGCAGAGGCCGGCGAATTCGCCGCCGACTTCGGCGATCAAAGTCGAGAAGGCCGGCTTTTCGCCAAAGCCATAGGCCCTGAGATCGCCGGGCGTCGAGATGATCTCTTCGGGCGCGCCGATGTGCGTGCCGAGTTTCAGGATCGCCGCGTGGATGGTTTCGACGTCTTCGATCCGGCCGGGGCGGAGGAGGACGGGGCTGGTCAAGACAGGCAAGGCGCCAAGGCGCCCCCCTCTGTCCTGCCGGACATCTCCCCCGCAAGGAGGGAGATTGGCAGCTTTGACCTTACCGCCCATCCTTTGACGTTGGAGATTTGATAAAGACCTCGCGACAGCAAATCTCCCCCCTTGAGGGGGAGATGGCCGGCAGGCCAGAGGGGGGAGGGACTGGACGCAATCATCTCAGTCGAAGACATCTCAAAACGCCACCCGGTCGCCGCCCTTGAGCGCCAGCATGTCGCGCGCCTCGTCTGGCGTGGCAACCTCCAGCGACAGCCCATCGAGAATGCCACGGATGCGACGCACCTGATCGGCATTGGATTTCGCCAATTGGCGGCCATCGTAGAGACTGTCTTCCAGCCCGACGCGGACATTGCCGCCCATCGCCGCCGCGATCGAGATCAGCGGCATCTGCTGGCGACCGGCGGCCAGCACCGAGAACTGGTAGCTGTCGCCAAACAGCTTGTCGGCGATCCGCTTCATGTGGATGAGGTTGTCCGGATCGGCGCCGATGCCGCCCAGAATGCCCAGTACGAACTGGATGAACAGTGGTCCCGACACCAGTCCACGATCGCGAAAATGCGCCAGGGAATAAAGATGGCCGACATCGTAGCATTCAAACTCAAAACGTGTGCCGCAGCCCTTGCCCAGCCTCTCGAGCACGCCTTCCATGTCGGCGAAGGTGTTCTTGAAGATGGTGTCGCGCGTGGCCTCGAGCAGCTTCGGCTCCCATTCGTGTTGCCACTCCCTTGGCTTGTCGAGCATCGGAAACAGCGCGAAATTCATCGAGCCCATGTTGAGCGAGCACATTTCGGGCTCGGCCCGCAACGGCGCCGCCAGCCGCTGGTCCAACGTCATCAGCGACGAGCCGCCGGTTGTGATGTTGATCACCGCTGACGTCGCCTGCTTGATGCGCGGCAGGAATTGCATGTAGACGTCCGGGTCAGCGGTCGGGCGGCCATCCCTGGGGTCGCGAGCGTGGAGATGCAGGATGGACGCACCCGCTTCGGCTGCCGCGATCGCGTCCGCCGCGATCTGGTCGGGCGTCACCGGCAGATAGGGCGACATGGACGGCGTGTGCACCGAGCCGGTGACGGCGCAGGTGATGATGACTTTTCGCGGTGCCATTTTTTCTCCTCAGCCTTCGACTGGAAGGTCGAGTTCAGAGGCGAGCACCTGCAGCGAGTCGCCAATGATGGAGACGATCTCGCCGACCTGCTCCCTGGTGACAATCATCGGCGGCGCGACCATGAAATTGTCGCCGTCGACGCCGCCCTTCACCCTGCGGCCATAGATGATTAGCCCGCGTTCGTAGGCGAGGTCGAGCAACCGCTGCGTGGCTTTCTTGTTCTGGTCGATCGGTCGTAGCGTGTCGGGATCGGCGACCATCTCGGCCCCGGTGAGCAGGCCCTTGCCGCGCACGTCGGCGATGAACGGAAAGCGCTTCGCCAATCCTTTCAGCCCGTCCATCAGCACATCGCCCATGGCCGCCGCATTGGCGATCAGGTCGAGCCGGTCCATTTCACCAAGCACCGCAAGCCCGGCGGCGCAGGCCAGCGGATTGCCGGCATAGGTGTGGCCATGCTGGAAACCACCGGAGGCGAGCAGCGGCTGCACCAGCCGCATCGGGGCCGCCAGCGCGCCGAGCGGAGCGTAGCCGGAGCCCAGCCCCTTTGACAGCGCGACGATGTCGGGCTTGCAGTTCCAGTGATCTCCACCAAGGAATTTGCCGGTGCGGCCGGCGCCGCTCATCACTTCGTCGTGGATCAGCAGGATGCCGTAGCGATCGCAAATTTCCCGAATGCGCGGATAATAGCTGTCCGGCGCCACCAGGGCCGCGGTCGCCGCGCCGCCGATCGGCTCCATGATGAAGGCGACCACGCTCTCGGGCCCCTCGGCCAGGATTTTTTCCTCCAGCATGTCGGCATAGCGGATGCCGCGCTGTTCCATCGAGAGATTGTCGCGGTCGCGCCAGGCGGTTGGCGCCGGCACTGTCGGCATCACCCGCATCATGGGCGTAAACGTTTCGGCCAGCGCGTCGTCACCGGTGATCGAAAGCGAACCCAGCGTGCCGCCATGATAGGAGGGGAAGCGCGTGATCACCTTCCAGCGGCTGGCTTGGCCGGTGGCGACCGCCCATTGCCGCGCCAGCTTGATACAGGATTCGGTCGCTTCCGAGCCGCCCGAGACGAAGAAGATACGGTCCATGCCTTCCGGCAGCTTGCCGGCAAGCTCGCGCGCCAGTTCCTCCGCCGGCTCATTCTCGAAATGCAGCCGATAGGCGAAGGTGGCGCGATCCATCTGCCGCTTCATGGCGTCCAGCACATTGCGGTTGGAATGGCCGATATTGGCAACCATCGGCCCGCTCGATCCGTCGATGAAGCGGCGACCGTCCTGCGTCCACATATAGATGCCTTCGGCGCGGTCGATCAGCGGCCGGCGCAGGCTGGATAAATAGAATAGATGCGATTCTCGCCGGGCCTCGGTGTCTTGAGCGGCGGTCTGGGTCTTCGACATGTCAGGACTTTCCAAGGTAGCGATCAAGGACATTCTGGGTAACGCGTTCGACCATCGGGTCCTGTCTTAGCAGGCCGGCGACCCATTCGCAGCTTCCGGCGTGGAACACCTCGCCCTTGCCGCGCGGGAAGTTGACGATCATGCCGTTGCCGCGCTTGACCTTTTCCAGGTTGGCATCGGTGGCTTCGCCAAACAGCGTTTCGGCGGTGAAGCGGCCATCCTCGTCGGTGAGGAACTGATCCTCGATCGGGATATCGGCGCTTTCTTCCACCTGACTGGCCATGCCGACGGCAAGAACCTGCAATCCATCCGGCGCGCCGCTGGTCGCGGTGGGGTAGGGCAGGCCACCGCGTATCTCGAAGTCGAGCCCGTCGACCTCGTAGCCATAGACATGGCTATAGGCGCCGAGCAGGTCGCCATAATAGATGCCGGTGCCGGCAAAGGCCCAATGCTCGGGCCGGTAGACCGGAAAGCCGCGCACGCCGCGCGGCGCGCAGCCGCCCCAGCCGGCATACACACCCCTGGTCGCATTGAGCCCGAAGGTCGCCGAACCCGGCCGGCCGATTTCAGGCGCCTCCCAGGAATTGGTGGCGCGGGTCACATCGCCGCCGCGATAGGCCGGGTCTTCGGCGCGGGAGCGGTATTTGTAGCAGACCTGCCGACGGCCATCGTCCTCCAGCCGCGTCTGCCACATGAAATTGCCGGCAAAACGCGCCGCATGGCCACCACGCTCGACATATCCGTCGACGGCGTCACGCATTTCCCAGGTCCAGTATTCGTCATGGCCGACGAAGACGGCGCAGTCATACCCGTCGAGAATGTCCGGCGAGAAATGCAGATCGTGCTGGCTGGCGAGATCGACAGCGTAGCCAGCGCGTTCGGCGAAGCGGAAGAAATGACTGTCATAGCTGGCCCAGCCGGACGAGGCATATTTCTTCGAATGTCCCGTGGCAAACGCCCATTCCATATGCGGATAGCGTGGCACCGTCTTGGGCGGCACGGCGACTTCCAGCGGCACGCGCGGCGCGTCCTTCGGCAGCACCGCGAAGCCCCGGCACCATGGACGCTGTGTGGACACTGACGTCGCATACTGGTTGCGGTTCGGCCCGGTAATGCCCTGATAGTGGTTGGAGCCGCCCCAGGTGTTGTAAGCGAGCCAGGTTCCTGTCGCCGCCACTTGCAACACGCGACCGGGTTTCTTGCCGGGCAGGGGAGCAACGATAAGGATGTGGTGGCATTGGATCGGCTTGCCATCGCGACCATCCGCCGTCAGCGTCAGGCGGCAGGCGCCGGACGGCCAATCATTGCCGACGCGGAATTCCAGGGAGGATTCCCAGCCGCAGCCTTCGACCGAACATTGGTCCGGGCTGTCCTGCCAGCGCGCCGCGATGCCGGCCTTCTCGAACAGCTTCGTTTCGGTCGCACCGTCGCGGATGATTGTCATTCCGAAGGCTGGCGCCGTGGAACTGACATGCAGCGTAGCTGTCTCACCAGGACGGTAGGAGAAGCGGTCGGTGTAGCACCAGATCTCGCCGCGTTCGCCATCCATGCCCGGCCATTCATAATAGTGGCCGCGCACCGCATGCCGGCGCTGGTCAGGGGTGAGCCCGAAATCGGGGAATTCTGTCGGGAGGCTGATCATGGTCTTGCTCAGGCTGAAAGGTATTTCTTGAGGAAGGTGCGGGTGCGCTCCATCTTCGGGGCGCGGAACATTTGGGACGGTGGGCCTTCTTCCACGACGGCGCCGCCATCCATGAACAGCACACGATCCGCCACTTCACCGGCAAAGCGCATCTCGTGGGTGACGATAAGCATCGTCATGTGTTCGGCGGCGAGCTGCTTCATCACCGCGTTGACCTCATCGACCAGTTCCGGGTCGAGCGCCGAAGTGGCCTCGTCGAACAGCATCACCTTGGGCTGCATGGCCAGCGCGCGCGCAATCGCCACGCGCTGTTTCTGGCCGCCCGAAAGCCGTGACGGGTAGGCATCGATCTTGTCGGCGAGCCCGACCTTGGACAGGAGGCTGTGCGCGAGCGCATGCGCGTCGCTCTTGCTCATGCCTTTGAGGATGATCGGTCCCATGGCGATATTCTCGAGAACGGTCAGATGCGGAAAAAGGTTGAAGTGCTGAAAAACCATGCCCATCTGCTGGCGCACCATGTTGATATGACGTTCAAAAGCCTGGCCGCGCAAGGGCTGGTTGACCTGCACCCCATCGAGCCAGACTTCGCCGCCGTTCAACGTCTCGAGATGATTGATGGAGCGCAGCAGCGTGCTCTTGCCCGAGCCGCTCGGCCCGATGATCGCCACGATCTGCCCACGATCCACCGACAGGTCTATGCCCTTGAGCACTTCCATCGCGCCGAATGATTTGCGTGCGCCGCGAACCTCGACCATTGGCCTCTGAATGCTCATCGGGAAACCTCCACGCGCCGTTCGAACCGACGCAAACCCGCTTCAAGCGCGAGATTGAGAATGTAGTAGAGCGCCGCCGCCGTGATGTAGAACTCGAACGGCCGGAACGTTTCGCTGATCGCCAGCTGGGAGGAATGGACCAGTTCGGCAATGCCGATCACCGACACGATCGAGGATTCCTTCAGGAGCGCGATCATGTTGCTTCCGATCGGCGGGGCGGTGTTGCGGACAGCCTGGGGGATCACGACATGGCGCAGCGTTTGCCACTTGCCGAAGCCGATGCTGCGCGCGCCTTCCGTCTGGCCGACATCGACCGCGACGATGCCGGCTCGGATAACGTCGGCATTGTAGACCGCAAAATGCAGGCCAAGCCCGACGATGCCGGCGGCAAGGGCAGGGATGTCGATGCCGACCTGCACCAGTCCGAAATAGATCAGGAAGAGTTGCAGCAGCAGCGGCGTTCCCATGAACACCCACATGAAGGCGCGCACGGGATAGGCGATGATCGCTGGTGCGTAGAGCACGACAACCGCGAACAGGATGCCGAAGACGAAGCTGAGCGCTCCCGCGGAGACCGTGAGCAGCGCGGTCCACCAGGCACCCGTCAACAGAAGGTCCCAGTAGGGCAGTACGACAGTGAAATCCAAACCTTGCATCGTGCTCTCCGGTCAGACGATGGCAAAGCGTTTGTCGAGCAGGTCGACAGTCCGCGCCACGGCGTAGACCATGACCATGTAAAGCAGCGCGGCGACGCCGAAGATCTCGAACGGCTTGTAGGTGGAGCCGATGAAGCGCTGGGCCGTATAGGTCAGTTCCACGACCGAAATGGTCGAGACCAGCGCCGATCCCTTCAACAGGGCGACCGTGTTGACGCCGAGCGGGCGGATCATCAGCCTCGCGGCCTGCGGCAGCACAACCTTGCGCAAGGTCTGGAAACGACTGAACCCGATAGTGCGGGCGGCCTCGGTCTGGCCCCGGTCGACGGCTATCAGTGCGCCACGGATCGATTCCGCCATATAGGCGCCGATGTTGAGGCCAAGGCCGATGGCGCCCGCTGCGAAGGGGTCGAGATTAACGCCGATCTGCGGGCCACCGAAATAAAGCACGAACAGCTGGATCAGGCAGGGCGTGCCGCGAAACAGGCTGACATAGACGGCGCCGATGGCCCGCAGCGGTGCGGACCTCGACATCTTGGCCGCGGCGGCGAGTGCCGCGACCAGGAGACCGAGAATCAAGGCCAAAGCCGTGATCTCGATCGTCACCCAGGCGGCTTCCACGAAGAACGGGAAGACGCGCCACATCAAAGAGAAATCCATGGGATCGTCCGGCAGGAGTGGCGCCCGGCCTCAAGTGGTGTTGGCCAGCTGAAGCCTGACGAGTTTAGCGGATGTCGCTGCCGACCCACTGCTTGGAGATTTTCTCGTAGGTTCCGTCAGCCAGCATGCCGTCCAGCGCCTTCTGCATGGCGGCTTTCAGCTCCGGATTGTCCTTGCGGATGGCGATGCCGATGGCGACGCTGCCGCCTTCGATGTTCGGCGTGCTGAGCTGGCGGACCTTCTCACCCGTTTCCTTGACAGCGATCATGACCGGGATGTTGTCGACGACGATGGCGTCGACACGGCCAGCCCGCAGCTCCAGCAATAGTTCCGGCAGGCCCTTGTAGGTGCGGACGTCCCAGCCGCCCTGTTGGCGCGCCCATTTCTCATGCGTCTCGCCCAGCGTCACGCCAAGGGTCTTGCCCTTGAGGTCGTCGAGGCTCTGCACCTTGGAAGCTTCATTCACGAAAACCGCGCGGCCGGCGTGATAGTAAGGGCCGACGAAGTCGACCACCTTCTCACGCTCGGGCGTGATGGTCATCGAGCCGACGACGGTGTCGTATTTCTTGGCCAGCAGGCCGGCGATGATGCCGTCCCAGGCCGTGGTGATGATGGTTCCCTTGACGCCGATGCGCTCGGCGATGGCCTTGCCGATATCGGCGTCGAAGCCGACGACTTCGTTCTGGTCGTTGACGAAATTGAAGGGCGGGTACTGGCCACTCATCGAAATCTTCAGCTCGCCCGCTGCCTTGATCTTCTCGAGGTCATCAGCCTTCGCCGAAACGGCCGTGAAGGTCGACGCAAGCAGCAAGGCGGCAACCGCGATGCCGGAAAATACTCTGTTCATATGATTTCTTGATCCTCTGGATGGAGCGCGAAGTCTTGTTCTTGGGAGGCGTTGGGGCGCTCTCCTGATTTCATGATTGCCTTTGCGATAGCATTGCGCAAATAGATAATGGGAATAGGGAGCATAGATCTGGGGAATGGTTGCGCGACCCGAACGGCTGGTCTGGGATCTCGACTGGAACCTTCTGCGGACATTCGTCGTCATCGCGGAAGTGAAAAGCATTACGCGTGCCGCCGAGCGGCTCAACCTCAAGCAGCCAAGTGTCAGCAACGCGCTACGGCGGCTGGAAGACCGAGTCGGCCGGCGGCTGGTCGAGCGCGATGCGACGCGTTTCGAACTCACCGAGGTCGGCCGGCTGCTCTACGAGCAGAGCGTCGAGGTATTCGGCACGATATCGCAGCTGCCTTTGCTGATGCGGGGTATAAGCGACGAGGTCACCGGCCATGTCATCATCGCCACGGCCAGCCATGTAGTCTCGCCGATCTTCGATCAGGCCCTGTCGGAATTCCATAGCAACTATCCGCGCGCCAGCATCACCATTTCGGTCGCGGCAAGCACCGAGGTTGCCAAGCAGGTGAAGGAGCGCCGCGCCTCCTTCGGCATCTGCCTGGTCAGCCAGCGCGATCCGGCGCTGGAGTACACGATGGTCTATCGCGAATTCTTCGGCTTCTTCTGTGGTCCGAATCATAGGTTTTACGGACAAACCGGGCTGACGCTGGCGGATCTCAGGGGCGAGCCATCGGTATCCTTCCAGACCGATCACATTTCGGATGCATTGCGGCCGGTCGCGCTGCTTCGCAGCGAAGCCAG
The DNA here is from genome assembly GCF_020616515.1 of Mesorhizobium sp. PAMC28654. Lineage (GTDB taxonomy): Bacteria > Pseudomonadota > Alphaproteobacteria > Rhizobiales > Rhizobiaceae > Mesorhizobium. The sequence continues at coordinate 1,391,890 of NZ_CP085135.1, read as the reverse complement.
GCTCAATGCCGATGTCGTCGGCGTGTCATCGAGCCTGGAGGAAGTGCGGCGTATGATCGTCGCTGGGCTCGGCATCGGACCGCTGCCGCTGCATGTAGCGCGGCGCGATGCGGCCGATGGCATGCTGTGGCGGCTGCCGCCCTATGATGCGCCGCCGGCCATCGACATCTTCCTGCTGGTCAACCCCGACAAGACGATGAACCGCGCGGAGAAGGCGCTGCTCTCGGGCTTGCATGCGATCATTGCCGCGACACCGCTTGACGACCGCATCTACAATGCTTGAAAATTTGCCGGCTAATTGATCAGGCTTGGTCGATCAGCAGTGCCGACGCGCGCTCGCGCATGGCGTCGTCCAGAGGCACTGACGCACGCGCGCTAAGATCGAAACGCACGCCCGTCGTCTTGCTCACCGCATGGACCACGCCGTCGAGCGTCCCCGACATAACCTGTTCGAAAGTGACGGAGGTGCGGCCGACTTTGACGACATGCGAATGGATGGTGATAAGCGCGCCGGCCTTGGTTTCATGCCGATAGTCGATTTCCGTGCGGACATCGGCCCATCCAGCTTCCGTCGCCTGGTTGTCGTCTTGCCCGGCGATATGGCCGAGGAGCTGGAAACTGGCATCGTCAAACATCGCCGCGTAGTGGCGCACGTTCACGTGGCCCATCCTGTCGCACATCCATGGATGCGTTACGCCGATGAAGGTGACGAGAGGTTTGCTCATGGAAGTCTTTCGTGGATACCCGCACTAGGTGAGCGCGGACACGCAATATCGAAATCCACAACAACAGGCAAACCGCCGGGAGCAGGTTGCTACCCCCGCATCTCCAACCGGGAGCGGCCTTCGGCTCATATTCGCTAGCCGTGCCCTTGGCCACCTTCAGTAAACCGCCTATCTCAGGGGAGGGCGGCGTTTCCGCCATGGGAGTCGACATGCTGAGAGTCCAAAAGGTCAAGGTCGACGACATCTATGTGCCGACAGCGCGCAAGAAGACGCTGCATCCCGAAACGGTCCGGCATCTGGCTGAGGACATCCTGGAAAACGGCATGAAGACGCCGATCCAGGTGCGCCATGACGGCAAGCGTCATGTCCTGGTCGAGGGTTTGCACCGCCTGGAAGCGGCAAAATGGCTCGGAGAGACCGAGGTCGACGCCTATCTGGTGCAAGCCAAGCGCCACTGAACCCTCGCATCCGGTCGCGCATCCCGATCATTCGTCGAATCTTTTTCGCGGGACGTGTCGGCTTGCGCGCGCGCCGCTCGTCCTTGGGACGGAAATCAGATCGAACCTGCCTTTGTATGTGAGGAGACCATCATGACCACCAAGCTCGACATCGCCCCAGCCAACGACCGCGAATTGGCTATCGCCCGCATCATCGATGCGCCGCGCGGGAACGTCTATCGCTGCTGGACCGAGCCGAAGCTTTTGACGCAATGGTTCGCTCCAAAACCATGGACGACACCGCGCGCCGAACTGGATGTGCGCACCGGCGGCTCGAGCCTCATCGTCATGGCTGGTCCCGACGGCAATGAATTCCCAAACCAGGGCGTCTTCCTGGATGTCATTCCCGGCAAGAAGATCGTTTTCACCGACGCCTATACCCAGACCTGGGAGCCTTCCGAAAAGCCGTTCATGACCGGCGTTCTGACCTTCGAGGACGAAGGCGAGGGCAAGACCCGCTATATTGCTCGCGTGCGGCACTGGAGCGTCGCGGACCGGGAGCAGCACGAGAAGATGGGTTTTCACCAAGGCTGGGGCCAGTGCACCGATCAGCTCGAGGCGGTCGCCAAAACCCTTTGATACGCCCGGACTCGCGTTTTTCCATTCTAGCTTCGGCTGCGGCTCGTGGCCGCGCCGACTTCACAAATGCCGAGGAGGCAAAACTGCCATGACCACACTACAGCCAACCAAATCCGGCCTGCTGCCGATCAATGGCCTGAATTATCACTACGCCATCTACGGCAAGGGGGAGCCGCTTCTTCTGCTGCACGGCGGCCTCGGCTCCACCGACATGTTCGCGCCGATCCTGCCTAAGCTTGCCGAAAACCGCACCGTCATCGGAGTCGACCTGCAAGGGCATGGCCGCACCGCGCTCGGCGACCGGCCATTTGCCCTGGAGGCGATAGGCGACGATATGGCTGATATCATCAAGGCGCTCGGCTATGACAAGGTCGACGTCATGGGCTATTCGCTGGGCGGCGGTGTCGCCTTCCGCATGGCTGCACAGCACCCGGAGGCGGTGCGCCGCCTCGTCCTGGTGTCAACCGGCTACGCCTCGGACGGCTTCTATGACGAGATGCGCCCGCAGCAGGCGCAGGTGAGCGCGGCCGCGGCCGCATTCATGAAGGAGACGCCGATGTACAAATCCTACGTCGCGGTGGCGCCGCATCCCGAGGACTTCCCGAAACTGCTCGACGCGCTCGGCAACTTCATGCGCCAGGACCGCGACTACTCCGCCGACGTGGCCAAGCTGAAGATGCCTGTCATGCTGGCCTATGGCGACAGCGACATGTACAAACCCGAGCACGAGATCAAGTTCTACCAGATGCTCGGTGGCGGGCTGAAGGACGCCGGCTGGATGCGCGAGACCATGTCGCAAAACCGATTGGCGATCCTGCCCAACCGTACCCACTACGACGTCTTCTTCGCGCCGGAACTGACGGCCGCCGCGCTACCGTTCCTCAATGGCGAGACCAAGGTGAAGACCTGGGACGAGGTGGTCAGCGAAGCCGAATGACCAGCGCCGGCTGTCTCCGGGGCGGCCGGCTGGGAATGGTCAAAGGTCGCCGAGCGTTGGGCCAATCGCGGCGACGGATCGCATCGCGATGGCCGATGGATATTCATCAAGGCTTTTCAATTGACCGGAATGCTGCCGCGGCTACCTTTCCCGATCTTTCAGAACGATGGATCAGGGCGATGACGAAATATCAGGGCGGGTGTCTGTGCGGGGCGGTGCGATATTCGGCTGATGCCGCGCCGATCAATGAACGGGTCTGTCATTGCCGGCTTTGTCAGAAGGCCATTGGCGCCGCCTTCAACGCACGCGTGCTGTTTCGCATCGACGATCTGACCATCGAAGGGCCACTGGCAACCGTGAATTCATCGCCCGACATCAAGCGTGGCTATTGTCCGCACTGCGGCACGACGATGTTTTCACGGCGCGAGGCCGCCGGCATTGTCGGGGTCACCTCCGGCTCGCTCGACGATCCTTCTTTCTTCAAGCCGCAAATGCATATTTTCACGGCCTCGAAGCAGGCCTGGGTGAAACTTGACGACGGCCTGCCGCAATATGAAGGCGCGCCGCCACCGGCTTAGCGCATGCTCGCCGCCGGACACGTCTTTGTGTCCGAAAAATCCTGGCGAGGACACGAGATCGCCGGCTAAGCGTCATTGGCGGGCCATGATTGCCTCCCTATCTATCGGTTGCGGGCCGGTATTCGAGGAGGCAACGGATGAACGAGACCATCAACACGCTGGAAGAGCTGCTGGGCGACCCGATGATCCAGTTGGTGATGGCGCGCGACCGCGTGCGTCCTGAGGAAGTACGCATGTTGCTCGAACGGGCGCGTCGCCCCTCCGGAGGCGAACCGCATGTGCCGCCGCCCCATATGATTGCACGGACGTGCCAGAAGCTCTGGCTTTGCTCTTGACGGCAATGCCCTTGAAAGATTGGCATCGCGCAGGCGGCCTTTTGCGAGGCTGTCCGCTCAGGGGGCCTGTCGCAAGGCCTTGCGGACCGGCAACACGCTTTCCAGCCTGAGCGGCGCGAGGTTGAACGCTCGGGCAAGGCCCGGTTCCAGCCAGATCATCTCGTCGATTTCGGCGGCCGGTATCGGTTCGCTGGAAATAGGCGTTGTGAACAATTCAGTTCTGATCGCGCGGCTTTCGCAATGCGTGGAATTCACGATACTATGTCCCAACCGTGGTTTGGTGCAGACAGGCTGCAGGAACGCAGACCGCGATTCCCGATATGGAGACAAGCATAATGTTTGCGGCCAAGGCCATCGATACGTCAGACAAGGCCGCGTTCTACCGCGACCTCGCCACCCAGTTGAAGGCGCTGCTCGACGGCGAGCGCGACTCGATCGCCAACGCCGCCAACACCGCCGCGCTGATCTTCCAGATGGTGCCCGACCTCAACTGGGCCGGCTTCTACTTCCTGCAATCCGACGAGGAAATGGTGCTCGGCCCCTTCCAGGGCAAGCCTGCCTGCGTGCGCATCGCGGTCGGCCAGGGCGTGTGCGGAACGGCGGTCGAACTTGGCATGTCGATGCTGATCAAGGATGTGCATGATTTCCCCGGCCACATCGCCTGCGATGCCGCTTCGCGCTCGGAACTGGTCGTGCTCCTGCAGGACAATGATGGCGCATTCGGCGTGCTCGATCTCGACAGCCCGCTGCCCGGCCGTTTCGACAGCGTCGACCAGGCCGGCATCGAGAAGCTCGCCGCGATCTATGTCGCGGCCAGTTCGTTCGAGGACTGAACCGGGTCTTGACGGCGGGCCAGGCGGCCTACTGATTGGTCCTCAGCGCGCGGGTGAAGGCTGCGGTCGCCATATCGATCAATTGCGTGTGAATCTCGCCGCGTGATCGTGCCCCGCCATCGTCGCATACCGGGTCGCCGATCTCGGCTGCGATGATGTCGGAAGCGGCAGGTCTCGGCGATGCGGCGTTCGTTGACATATTGCGAGACGTTCCTGCCCGCCGCTCGGCTTGCAGCGCTTGGCGGTGGGCAAGATGGATCAGTGCCGCGCGGCTCCTTTTTTCTCTCCCTTGGACGCGCTGGTGAAGAAATCGATGAGACCGAACGGTGCGCGCTCGCCGATGCAGAGATCCAGAATCTGGTGCGCATCGGCGGCTTCCGCTTCGCTGCGCGGGAACATCGCCGCCTCGTAGACGGTGAGTGCGGCTTCGATGTCATGGGGATGCGCGGCGATCGCCTTTGCGAGTTCGGCGCCATCAAACATCGCCAGGTTCGCGCCTTCGCCGGCCGGCCGCGCCAGATGCGCGGCATCACCCAGCAGCGTCACGCCGGCACGCGATCCCATCTGTGGCTGTCCGGCAGTGCGTTGATCGTGCGCAGGACGGGCGGGGTTTCGCCGTCGGTGATCAGCGCGGTGAGCGCCGTCGCCCAGCCGTCGAACTCGGCCGCCACCCGAGCCTTCGCCGCGGCGGCGTCGGAGAAGTCGATGCCGGCGAACCACTCGGCGGGCCGCTTCAGTTGGGCGTAGGTGTGAAGAACGCCTCCCGCCTCGCGATGCGCGAAGATCCCTTTTCCTGGGGCGGGCGCGAACAGCGCGCCGCCGCCGACCGCTTTGGCCGCAGCGGCGTGCCGCACGTCGGCATGGTACAGATAGGTCTCGATGAACGACACGCCGACATATTCGGGCTTCGCATCCGACAGCAAGGGCCGGACCTTCGACCAGGCGCCATCGGCGCCGACGAGGAGTTCGGTGCGCACGCTCGACCCATCCGCGAATGTCAGCTCTTGGCGGCCATCACCAAGCGCCGCGACGTCGGTCAACTTCTTTCCCCACCGGATCGTCCGCGCGGGCAGGGATTCGATGAGAACCCGCCGCAGGTCGCCGCGAAGCACTTCGGGGCGTCCGCCGTTGCCATCATCGGGTTCCTCGAGCAGCACCGTGCCGTGCCGGTCGAGCACGCGTGACGCCGCGCCGCCTTCGTGGATGATCGCGCGGAACGCGTCGGTGAGGCCGGCCGCTTCGAGCGCGACCTGCCCGTTATGCTCGTGGATATCGAGTTGCCCGCCCTGCGTGCGGGCCTCGGCCGAAGGTTCCGCTTCGTAGATCGTCGTGGGAATGCCATGGACGTGGAGGACACGTGCGAGGGTGAGGCCGCCGAGACCCGCGCCGATGATCGTGACTGGTGTCATTGCCGTGTTCCTTGAAAATCTCCTGGAACGTTGTTCCATAAATAGGCATTGGAACAATGTTCCATAGATGTCAAGATAGTGCTCATGGCTACGAAGAATCAGCGGACTGAACGGCGCACGGACGCGCTCTCAAAGGAGCGGATCGTCGAAGCCGCGATCGAAATCCTTGACACCGATGGCGAGAGCGCCCTGACCTTCCGTGCGCTCGCGGCGCGCCTGGCAACCGGGGCCGGTGCGATCTACTGGCATATCACCGACAAGAACGAACTGCTCGCGGCGGCGGCTGACGACGTCATCACCCGAGCCATGGCCGGTGTGGCCAGCGGCGCGGAGCCGCGCGAGGAGATCCGCTCCATTGCGCTGGGCGTATTCGACGCGATCGACGCACATCCCTGGGTGGGTGCCCAGCTTTCACGAGAGCCGTGGCAGTCCGCGATGGTGCGGATCTCCGAAGGCATTGGCGCTCGGATCCAGGCGCTCGGCGTTCCCGAACGCGCGTGGTTCGACGCCTGGTCCGTGCTGGTGACCTACATTCTTGGCGCCGCCGGGCAGAATGCGGCGAACGCCCGCCGCGTCCTCCCAGGCGGGACGGATCGTACGGCGTTCCTCGCCAGCGTCGCCGCACGGTGGGCAGAGCTCCAGCCGGCGGAGCACGCCTTCGTGCATCAGGTGGCGGCCAAGCTGCGCGAACACGACGACCGCGAGCAATTCCTTGCCGGCATCGACCTCATTCTGGCCGGCATCGCAACCGTCCGATAGGCGGTCTCTTAACGGGGAAACCTGCCGCGGCAGCCAATACCGGTCTGACTGAATGTCAATATGTTCTAGGCGAACTTCACCAGCATCAGGCTGAAGCAGCCGATGAACAGGAAGGCCGAGAAGGCGAGCGCCAGCGGGCGCAGGCCGCGCGAGCGCAGTTGCGAAATGTCGGCCTGCAGGCCCATGGCGGCCAGCCCCATGGTCAGCATGATGGTGGTTGCAAGCGCCATTACAGACTTCACCTCGGCAGGCACGGCAACGAGGCTGTTCAGCGCCACGACGGCCACGAAGGCGGCTACGAACCACGGCATGGGCGGTCGCGCCGCTGACTGATCACTGCTGCTCTTGCGGCGGGCTATCAGGCCGAGCGCGACGACCATCGGCGCCAGCATTGCGACGCGGGTGAGCTTGGCGATGGTGGCGATCTCGCCAGACTGGGTGCCGTTCTGGAAACCGGCGCCGACGACCTGCGCCACTTCATGGATCGAAGCGCCCGCCCACAGGCCGAAAGCGTGCTGGTCGAGGCCGAGTACTGGCGCCAGCAGCGGGAAGCCGAGCATGGCAATGGTGCCGAATAGGGTGATCGAGGCGACGGCGTAGGTGACGTCCTCATCGCGCGCATCGGTGACGATGTTGGTGGCGACGATCGCCGAGGCGCCGCAGATCGAGGTGCCGGCGGCAATCAGCTGCGCCAGCTTGGCGTCGACGCCGATCAGCCGGCCGAGCGTGATGGTGAAAACGAAGGTCGCGCCAAGGGTCAGCGCCACAATGCCGACGCCGCTGGCGCCGATCGACACCACTTGGCCGAGCGTCAGCTGGAAGCCGAGCAGCACGATGGCGAAGCGCAACAGCCGGCGCTGTGAAAACGCGATTCCCGCCTTGGCGTGAGTGGGCATGCCGAGCACGTTTGAATAGACCATGCCGGCAACGACGGCGAGGATCATCGGGCTGAACAAGGCGAAGCCGGAGACATTGTGGGCCGAAAAGGCGACGGCCGTGATCATCGCCACCAGCACGATGCCGGGGATGATGCCGTTCCACATCGAATCGAGGCGCTTTCGACCTTGGGCGAATTCGGCCGCAATCGGGCTTTTGGGAATATCGTTCGCGAAGTGGGATACGGAAGACAATGCAATTCTCCAGGCGAGTACACAGGGAGAATACCATTCCGAAACCAATCCTTCCAACGAATTGTTATGGTCGAAATGATCTGTTTTGACGATTAATTGATGACTCTCAAACGCTTCCAAGTCCCGCCGTTGCGAAATAGGCTGGGCCATCAAGGCTGGAGACCGCATCGTGTGGCAAGAGCAATTTATCGAAACCATCCGCCAGTCCCTTGAGAGCGACACGACCATCGTGGCGCTGTTTCTCGGCGGCAGCTTCGGAAAAGGGCAGGCCGATCGCTTCAGCGACATAGACCTGATCGCCATCCTCGCGCCTGACGATCAGGCCGCGTTCAACGCGGCATGGCGTCAGCGTCTTGAAGCCATCGCCCCGATCGTGTTCTGGAACGAGACCGGCAAGGACGAGCGTCTGTTCAACGCCATAACCGACCAATGGCAGCGTATCGACCTCATCTGCGCCGACGTGGACGCCCTGAAGAAACGGAGCCGGGATTCGCTGAAGCCGCTGATCGACAGGCGGGGCCTGTACGACACCTTGCCGGCCAGCCTTGCGTGGCCCGGCCCCAACAAGGGGTACGTCGCCTATCTCATCAACGAGTTCTTCCGCGTGTTCGGCCTGCTTGCGGTGGCGGCGGGCCGCAAGGAGTATCTTCTGAGCGTGGCAGGCGTGGAACTGCTGCGCATGATGCTGTTCAACCTGTTGAGCGAAGAGGTCGAACGGGTCGACAAAGGTGGCATGCTGGCCTGGAGCCGCCGGCTATCGCAGGAGCAGCTTGGCCTGCTGGCGACCATTCCTCCGGTGGCGCCGACACGGCGGTCGATCATCGAGGCGCATCTCGCCTGCGCTAGCGCCTTCCTGCCGCGAGCCCGCGGAATGGCCGCCCGATGGAATATTGAATGGCCGCAAGCCTTCGAGGATGCCACCTGGGTGCATCTGGAGCGCGAGGTGGGGATGAAGAAGCCCGCTGGGCTGGTCTGACGGCGTCGATCCCTACGCCTCAATGCCGGGGATCAGCAGGCAGATGTAGCGCCAGCAGATTCGCCGCGCCCGTTCCAGGTCTTCCTCAACATATTCCCCTGCGTTCTGCCAGAAGAAGCCGTCTATCAGCGCGGCGATGCCGTCGACGACATCGTCGACCTCATTGGCCGGAACCAGTTGCTTGACGGCGTAGCGGATGTTGGAGACGAAGCGCGCACCGGTCAGGTGGTAGAGATGCTTGATGCGTGGCTCGGTCTGCGCCGCGATCATGAACTGCATCCAGGTCACGGCGCGCTTGGGCGATCCCAGATGCTGAGGCGCGAAGGAGCCGTCGACGATCGCCTTCAGCCGCTGCGCCGGCGTTGGGTTAGCGGGCGCCAGCTTGAGAATATCCTGGCGAAACAGGTTCGACAGATTGCGCATGGCCAGCGCCAGCAGCTCTTCCTTGCTGTCGAAATAATGGTTGACCAGTCCGGCCGACATGCCGGCGCGGCGCGCGATGACAGCCATGGTGGCGCCGGACATGCCTTCCTCGCCGACGACGGCAATCGCGGCGTCGACCAGCTCGTCACGGCGCATCGCCTTGATTGATCGTTTCGCCATTGCAATGCCTTCTCGTTTGTATATTGATTGGCCATTCAATATATCATATCGTCATTCAATCCAAGCCGGAGTTCACATGCCCAGCGTCGTCATTTCCGGGGTCAGAACAGTCGAAACCCACTGGATTCCGCTTGCCGATGGCCGCAAGCTGGCCGCTCGCCTGTTCTTGCCCGATGACGCCGAGAAAAATCCCGTTCCGGTGATCCTCGAATACATACCGTATCGCCGCCGCGACGGCACGCGCACGGGCGACGAGGAGATGCATCTCTTCTTTGCCGGCCATGGCTATGCCTCAGCCCGCGTCGACATTGCAGGCACCGGCGATTCCGAAGGCCTGCTCGATGACGAATATGTCAAGCGCGAGCAGGACGATGCGCTGGAGATTCTCGACCATCTGTGTTCGCAACCGTGGTGCACCGGCGTGGCCGGCATGATCGGCAACAGCTGGGGCGGTTTTTCCGGCTTGCAGGTCGCGGCCCGTCGCCCGCCGCAACTGAAGGCGATCGTCACGTCCTGCTCGACCGACGACCGCTATGCTTGCGACGCGCACTACAATGGCGGCCTCGTGATCAACGACAATTTCGGCTGGGGCGGGGCGTTGTTCGGCTATTCGGCGCTGCCGCCGGACCCGGCCGTCGTCGGCGAGGATCGCTGGCGGCAAATGTGGAAAGGCCGGCTCGACGACCACAAGAACCATGCCGCCGAATGGCTGAAGCACCAGCGCCGCGACGCGTTCTGGAAGCAGGGTTCGGTGTGCGAGGATTTTTCCGCCATCGAGTGCGCGGTGCTGGCGGTCGGCGGCTATCTCGACGGCTATACGCAGACGATCTTCAGCCTGGTCAAGAATCTCAAGGGGCCAGCCAAGGGCATTTGCGGTCCATGGGGTCACAAGGAACCAAACTATGGCGTTCCCGGCCCTGCAATGGGCTACCTGCAGGAATGCATCCGCTGGTACGATCGCTGGCTGAAGGGCATCGATAACGGCGCCGACAGCGAGCCGGACATGCGCCTCTATCTAATGGACTACGCCAGGCCGCATTCGCATATCGATGTCCGGCCGGGCCGCTGGCTGGGCTTTCCGCAATGGCCGGCAGAGCAGATCGGCGGCAAGGCCTACTGGTTGAACGGCGACGGTAAACTGAGCGAAACGCAGGAAGCCAGTCGGACGGGGCAACTGACCATTTCTTCCCCACTTACCACCGGCGTGCAGGGACAGGAATGGTGCCCCTATGGTCAAGGCCGCATCTCGGCTGAAGGCGCGCGTGACCAGCGCGCCGATGATGGCGGCTCGCTGTGTTTCGACAGCGCGGTGATGGATGCCGACCTGCCGCTTGCCGGCATCTCGAAAATCAGGTTGCGCGTCGCCGCCGACAAGCCGCAAGCGCAGCTCTGCGTCAGGCTGACCGATGTGGCGCCAGACGGCACTTCCGCCTTTATCACCTTCGCCCTGCTCAATCTGACGCATCGCCAGAGCCACGAATTCCCGACACCGTTGACGCCGGGCCAGTTCGAGGATGTCGAGCTGGACTTCAAGCCGGTGGCGCAGATCATTCCCAGGGGACACAGGCTGCGGGTGGCAATCTCCTCATCCTACTGGCCGATGGCCTGGCCGTCGCCGGAGCGGACCATGCTGACCTTCGACCCCAGGGGTTGCCGGCTCGACCTGTCCGTCCTGGCCAGCGAGGAGGGCCTTGCGTCCGTCGCGTTCGAGGAAGCGCTGTGGGCCGAGCCCCGCCCGGTGACGGTCAAGGAGCCGGCGCGCCAGCTGCGCTCGCTGACGACCGACCTGCCGACCGAACGCACCGAACTGACGGCACTGTCCGATGATGGCCGTTTCGTCTTCGAGGAAACCGGCACCGAAATCACTTCCTGGCGCCGCAAGATCTACGGGATATCAGACAACGATCCGGCGAGTTGCGCCACGACAGTGACCTGCCATGAGGAACTGACGCGTCCCGACTGGAACGCGCGGGTCGACTGCGAAATCACCTTCAGCTGCGACCGCGACAATTTCTATGCTCGCGGCTGGGTCAAGGCTTACGAGCGGGGAGCGATCTTCGCCGAGCGAAATTATGACGAGGTCATTCCACGCGATTGCATGTAACCAACAAAAAAGGGGAACAAGAAAATGCGCATGAAACTCGACCGTAGAACTTTCCTGGCCGGCTCGTCGGCCCTGGCGATCCTGCCCTACACCCGCTTCGCGATGGCGGCGGGAGCCAGAACCAACCCGATCATCGCCCTCGACGCCGACATCGGCAATCTTGATCCGGGCAATCGCGTCGGCACCACAGAAGGCAACATCATCCGTGCGGTCTGCCAGACCCTGGTGCGCTTCGAGCCGGGCAAGACCAGTTGGACCAACGACGCGGCCAAGGAGATCAAGCAGATTTCCGACACCGAGTTCGATTTCGAGCTCAACCCCGGCCAGATGTTCACCGGCGGCTTTGGCGAGATGACCGCCGACGACGTCAAGTTCACTTATGACCGCTACATCAACGGTGACAAGAACGGCAAGAAGCTTGCCTATGCCGACGATCTGGAAGCGCTGAAATCGGTCGAGGTCACCGGCAAATACACCGGCAAGCTGGTCCTCAAGCATCCCTCGGCCGCACTGTGGCTGATCGGCATCTGCGATGCGTCGGGTGCGATCCTTTCAAAGAAAGCCGCCGAGCAGCTGGGCGACAAGATCGCCACGACGCTGGTCGGCTCCGGCCCGATGGTGCTCAAGGAATGGCGGCCGAAGGAGCAGTTCGTGCTTGCGGCCAACCCCGACTACAAGGGTCCGTACAAGGCGCATTTCGAAGAGATCACCGGCAAGATCATTCCCGAGCACAAGACCGCCTTCCTGTCCTATCAGGCGAAAGAGCTCGACTTCACCGCTTTCGACGCCGACCAGCTCGCCACGGCCAAGGGCCTGCCGGACACTAAGGTGATCGATATTCCCGGCATCGACTACACCTGGATCGGCATCAATGTGGTGAAGGGCGATCTCGCTGATATCAAGGTGCGCCAGGCCATCCGCTGGGCGATCGATGTCGACGCGATCATCCAGGGCGCCTATTCCGGCGCCACCTCGCGCGCCAAGACGCTGCTGGCGCCCGGCCTGCTCGGCAACTGGGCCGATGCGCCGCTCTACACCAGGGATATCGCCAAGGCCAGGCGCTGCTGGCCGAGACCGGCAAGACCGGGCTGACCTTCACCTTCACCTGCATGAACGACGCGACCTCGTTGGCTGTGGCGCAGATCGCCCAGGCCAACCTCGCCGAAATCGGCATCACGCTCACCATCAATGCCATGGATTCCGGCGCCTACTGGGCTCTCGGCGCCGGCGACGCCAGCAAGGATCTCGAGCTGACGCTCATTCCCTACACCTCCAAGTTCGACCCAAGCTTTCAGACGCAGTGGTTCCTCGCCAGCCAGATCGGCCTGTGGAACTGGCAGCGCTGGAACAGCCCCGAATTCGACAAGCTCCATCAGGAGGGGCTGGAGACGCTGGACAAGGCCAAGCGCGAGGAGATCTATGTCAAGATGCAGAAGCTGCTCGATGAATCGGCCTCCTGCATCTGGATCACGCATGGCCGCAACTTCTTCGTCGACGCGGCCTGGCTGAAGCCGATGTTCCTGCCCAATGGCAAGGACTGGCAGTTCGAGTTTTTTGACAAGGCGTGAGCGGGAAGGGGCGGACGCTCCGGTTTGAGTGCGTTCTTGCTGAACGTCGGCGCCGCCCCTCACTGTCCTGCCGGACATTTCTCCCGTAAACGGGGAGAGAGAAGCTGGCCGCAACGCCGCGCGATTGGCGAAATCATCGATGACAGCGCCCCTCTCCCCGTCACTATACGGGGAGAGGATGAGGCAGGTGAGGGGCAGCGCTAACGTCTCCTACTGGCCGATCTCAAACACAGGTTGAAGCCATTGACCAACCTCGACGAACCGGACTTGCTGCGTTCATGACCAGAGCGCGACGGACCGCCACTTTCATCGCGAGCCGTCTGGCGTCGATGGTGCTGACCATCGCCGGCGCCACGCTGCTGCTCTTCCTGATGGTGCGCCTGGTGCCAGGGGACTTCGCCTCGGTGATGCTGGGGCCGAGGGCGACGCCGGAACTGCGCGCCCAGATCATCCATGACATGGGCCTCGACCGCGGCATGCTCGAGCAGCTCTGGCTTTTCGCCAGCCGCGCCGTGACCGGCAATTTCGGCGAGGACGTCGTCTCGCACCGTCCGATCCTCGACATCGTGCTCGATGTCATTCCCAACACGCTGGCACTGGCCTTCAGCGCGCTGACGCTGGCGCTGTTGGTGGGCATTCCGATCGGCGTCATCGCGGCGCTGAGGCAGGGCTCATGGCTCGACAGCGGCCTGGCGCTGCTCTCGATCTCCTTCATCACCACTCCAACGCTGGTGGTGTCGGTCATCCTGTTCCTGATCTTCGCCATCGGCCTGCACTGGCTGCCGGTGGCTGGTGCGGGCGACCCCGGCGACGTCATGGACCGGCTGCAGCATTTGATCCTGCCCAGCGTGGCGCTGGCACTGGGGTGGGTCGGCTACATCTCGCGGCTTGTGCGCGCGGCACTCCTCGACACGCTGGCCGAACTGCATGTGCGCACGCTGCGCGCCTATGGCGTATCCGAATATCGCATCGTCGGCCTCTACGCGCTGAAGCTCGCGCTGGTGCCGGTCGTGTCGATCCTCGGCATCGGTCTTGGCGATCTTATCGGCAGCTCGGTGGTCGTCGAGATCATCTTCGCCCGTTCCGGCATCGGCAGCCTGATCTTCAACTCGATCGCGCAGCGCAACTATCCGGTGGTGCAGGCCTGCGTCGTGTTCATCGTCGCCTTCTACATCGTCGCCAATCTCGTGGTCGACATGATCAACGCGCTGCTTGATCCCCGCATCGCGGCGGGCCGCGGATGAGCGGGCTGGTCGCGACGCTCAAACGCATCTGCGGAACGTGACGGCCGGCTTGGCCTCGCCTTCACGTGTCTCATCCTGGTGTTCGCGCTGGTTGGGCCGCTGATCAGCCCCGACCCGAACGCGATCGACATCAAGGCCCGCTTCGCGGCCCCCGGGCTGGCGCATCTGCTCGGCACCGACAATCTCGGCCGCGACCTGTTGGCGCGCACCTCGGTCGGCACGCGCTACGCGCTGACGCTTGCGGTGATGATCGTCGTCATCTCGTCGATCATCGGTTCGCTGATAGGCATTGTCGCTGGCATTGCCGGCGGCTGGGTCGATCGGGCGGTGACGGCGGTCTTCGATATCGTCAACGCCTTCCCGCCGCTGATCCTCGCCTTCGCGCTGATCGCGCTCTACGGCAAGGGCTCGGCCACCTTCGTGCTTCTGGTCACCGTCGTCTTCATCCCGCAATTCGGCCGCATGGCGCGGGCCCGCGCGCAAACACTGCGCAATCTGAGCTTCATCGAGGCCGAGCGCATGCTCGCCGTGCATCCTGCCACCATCGTGTTCCGGCACTATCTGCCCAATGTGGCCGGCCCGATCATCGTGCTGGCCAGCATGAACCTGCCAGTGGTGATCGCCTTCGAGGCCTCGCTCTCCTTTCTTGGCTTTGGCGTGCAGCCGCCGAAATCCTCGCTGGGCACGCTGATCAAGGACGGCTTCATCTCCATCAACCAGTCCTGGTGGCCAACCGTCGCCGCCGCCCTTGTGCTAGCCATCGCCACGCTCGGCGCTACCTTGCTCGGTGAAGCGCTGCGGCGCGTTATCGATCCTAAATCGACAGGGGCACGCTAATGGCGATTTCGCTGCGCGATTTGTCGGTCGACTACAGCCTGCCACAGGGCACCGCCCATGCATTGCGTGATGTGTCGCTGGATATAAAGAAGGGAGAAATGCTCGGCCTGGTCGGCGAGTCCGGCAGCGGCAAGTCGACCGTCGCCTTCGCGCTGATGGGCCTGCTTGCCAACAATGCCAGGGTCGCCTCGGGCACGGCGACCATCGACGGCAGGAGTTTCGACCTGACCAAGCGCAACGCGACGGCTGCCTTGCGCGGTCGCGGCATGGCGATGATCTTTCAGGATCCGATGCTGTCGCTCAATCCGGTGTTCACTGTCGGTACGCAGCTTTGCGAAGTGCTGCGTCGGCGTTCGCCCGGCAGCGATCGCAAGACCAGGGTCGAGATGGCGCAGGACGCGCTCGCCAAGGTCAAGCTCAGCAACCCGCAACGGCGCATGAACCAGTATCCGCACGAACTGTCCGGCGGCATGCGCCAGCGCGTGGTGATCGCCATGGCGCTCTTGTCCGAACCGGCGCTGCTGATCGCCGACGAGCCGACGACCGCGCTCGATGTCACTGTCGAGGCGCAGATCATGCGCGAGATCATCGGCCTGCGCGACCGCATCGGTTGCGCCGTGCTGTTGATCACGCACAGCCTCGGGCTGGTCACCGAATATTGCGACGCAATTTCCGTGCTCTATGCTGGCGAGAAACTGGAAAGCGGCACGGTGAAAGAGGTTCAGCGCCGGCCCGGCCATCCCTATACGCGCATGCTGTTCGACTGCGAGGTGCCGATCGATCGCGAGAGGAATGCCGACGCCAGCGAAAACCGCTTCACGGTGATTGCCGGCGACCTGCCGGACCCGCGCCAGCGGCCGCCCGGCTGCATCTTCAACGGACGCTGCGATGTCTCGTTCGACGACTGCGCGGCCGTCAATCCCGGTGACTATCCGGTCGGCAATGACGCTGGGCACAGCGCCCGCTGTCTTCGGCTGGCGACGCCATGACCGATGCCATCTCGATCAGCAATGCGCAACTGCGCTTCGGCGAGACCGCCGCGCTCGATGGCGTCTCGCTATCCATCCCGCAAGGCACGTGCTTTGGCATTGTCGGCGAATCCGGCTCCGGCAAGACGACACTGATGCGCGCCGTGCTCGGCCTGCAGAAGCTCGACCAAGGCGAGATCCGCATCCTCGGCAATCCGCTGGTGCATAGTCGCGCGGCGCTAAAACAGCGCGCCAGCTTCATCCAGCCGATCTTCCAGGACCCCGCCGCCTCGCTGTCGCCGCGCAGTCGCATCCGCACGCTGATGAACGAGGTCGGCACGGTGTTGCGGGAACCGCATGCGGCGATGCATGAGCGGCTGCGCGTCATCCTGAACCGGCTCGGCCTGCCACAGAGCGTCATCGACAAATATCCGCACGAGATCAGCGGCGGACAGGCGCGGCGCGTGGCGATCGCCCGGGCACTGCTGATGAAGCCGTCGATCCTGATCGCTGATGAACCCACCGCCGGCCTCGACGTCTCCGTGCAGGGGGATCTGCTCAACTTGCTGCAGGACATCAGGCGGTCCGACAAGATCACGCTGGTCGTCATCAGCCACAATCTGGCGATCGTGCGGCTTATCGCCGAAAACGCCGTCGTCATGCGCGCGGGCAAGGTGGTTGAGGGCGGCGAGGTGGGGGCGCTGTTTAAGTCGCCTCGGGAAGCCTACACAAGGGAATTGCTGGCGGCGTGGCCGAGCGTCACGCATTCCGGAGCATCGGGCTGACGACTGATGCAGATTAAAGCTGAGCTTCGATGGCCGCCTTGTCGATCACCGCCCAGACGTGCCTGATCCTGTCGTCGAGAAATTCATAGAAGACATTCTCGCTGAAGGAGACTCTCCTGCCGTTGATGGGGAGGCCGAAGAAGGTTCCCTTCGGTGTGCAGTTGAACTGGAGGCGGCTGGCTATGAAAGGCGGCTCGGAGATCAGCAGCTGGATGTCGAAATAGAGATCCGGAATCTCGGAAAAATCACGCTCCAGCATCTTGCGGTAACCCGATAGCCCGACCCGGTCGCCATTGTAATGCACCTCGTCATGGACGAAGCGATGCAGTCGCTGCCAATCCTGGTTGTTGAGGCAGTCGATGTAGCCTCGATAGAGGTCGGTTTCGGTCACGGCAATGCTCCGAGTTTCGTCAGATACGGCAGGAAGATAGAACGACCGCGAACACAGTCCAGACGCTTTAGCCCCGGTAGCGCAAGGCGTCGACCAGCAGCGAGAAGGCGGGCGTCGCCTGGCGGCGGCTGGGGTAGTAGAGATGGTAGCCGGGGAAGGGTGTGCACCAGTCTGCGAGCACCCGCACCAGTTCGCCGCCGGCAAGGTGAGTGCGCACCTGGTCTTCGGGCAGATAGGCGAGACCCAATCCGGCAAGCACGGCATTCATCCGCAACGCCGCCGTGTTGAACACCAGCTGGCCTTCGACGCGCACCTTGAGTTCGCGTCCCGCCTTTTCGAATTCCCAGGCATAGAGCCCGCCATAGGTCGGCAGGCGCAGATTGATGCAATTGTGGTCGGTCAGGTCCTGCGGCGCGCGTGGCTTTGGCCGCCTGGCGAAATAGGCCGGCGATCCCACCACCGCCATGCGCATGTCCGGCCCGATGCGCACCGCGATCATGTCGCGGGCCACCTGTTCACCCAGCCGCACGCCGGCATCATAGCGCTCGGCGACGATGTCGGTCAGGCCGTAGTCGACGATGATCTCTATCCTGATGTCCGGATAGTCCGGCAGCAGCCCGGCGATCGCCGGCCACAGGATCGCGTCGGCGGCGTGTTCGCCGGCGGTGATGCGGATGGTACCGGCGGGCTTTTCGCGCAATGCGCTGAGCGCGGTCAGCTCGGTTTCGATCTCGTCGAGCCTTGGCCCGACGGTGCGCAGCAGGCGCTCGCCGGCTTCCGTGGGCGACACGCTGCGCGTGGTGCGGGTCAGAAGTCGCAAGCCAAGCCGCTCCTCCAGCGCACGAACCGTGTGGCTGAGCGCGGATTGCGAAACGCCGAGCTTCGCCGCCGCCCTGGTGAAGCTCCCTTCGCGCGCCACGGCGAGGAAAGCGGTCAGCTCATTCAGGTTGTCCCGAGGCATTCATGAGCCCTTCTCATAAGTACATGCCAGATATAGCAGCTAATCGCGGCCAATCGCAGGCCCTAAATAGGAGGCATCACAATCGGGCACCTAAATCAGGCAGCCCTGAAAATCGGCGGGCCGTGAATTGCCCGGTGGAAGAAGGGATGAAAACCATGGACATCAAGCGAAGCGGCTCGCAGCCTTCGGGCAAGGGGCCGGGCGACTGGTTCACCGGCACGGTGCGCATCGACCCGCTGTTTCAAGCCATCGCACCGGCCCGTGCGGCCGGCAACACCGTCACCTTCGAGCCGGGCGCCCGCACCGCATGGCACACCCATCCGCTCGGCCAGTTGCTGATCGTCACCGCCGGTTGCGGCCGCGTGCAGCGTGAGGGCGGGCCCATCGAGGAGATCCGGCCCGGCGACGTGGTTCGCTTCGAGCCGGGCGAGAAGCATTGGCATGGCGCGGCACCCACCACCGCCATGACCCACATCGCCATCCAGGAGGCGCTCGACGGCAAGGCGGTCGACTGGATGGAGCACGTCAGCGACGCGCAGTACCAAGCCTGAACAAGGGAACACGAGAATGCAAAAACGCACACTTGGAACAAACGGGCTCGAAGTCTCAGCCATCGGCCTCGGCTGCATGGGGCTGAGCTATGGCTACGGTCCAGCGACGGACAAGACGCAGGCCATCGACCTTATTCGCGCCGCCGTCGACAGCGGCGTCACCTTCTTCGATACGGCGGAGGCCTATGGTCCCTTCGTCAATGAGGAGTTGCTGGGCGAGGCGCTGGCGCCGGTCCGCGATCATGTGGTCATCGCGACCAAATTCGGCTTTGCCGGCGGCGAGGTGTCGAGCGGCATGGACAGCCGGCCCGAAAATATCCGCGCGGTTGCCGAGTTGGCGCTGAAGCGTCTCAGGACCGACCACATCGACCTGCTCTACCAGCACCGCGTCGATCCCAACGTGCCGATCGAGGATGTCGCGGGTGCTGTGAAGCTGCTGATCGCCGAGGGCAAGGTCGGGCATTTCGGCCTGTCGGAAGCCGGCGCGCCGACCATCCGCCGAGCGCATGCAGTGCAGCCTGTGGCGGCTCTGCAGAGCGAATACTCGCTGTGGTGGCGCGAGCCCGAGAGGGAAATCCTGCCGACCCTGGAAGAGCTAGGCATCGGCTTCGTGCCGTTCAGCCCGCTGGGCAAAGGGTTCCTGACCGGCGCCATCAGCGAGACCACCACTTTCGCCAGCAACGACTTCCGCAACATCGTGCCGCGCTTCTCGCCCGAGGCGCGCAAGGCCAACCAGACGCTGGTCGATGTGCTCGGCACCATCGCAACGGCCAAGCAGGCGACATCGGCCCAGATCGCGCTGGCCTGGCTGCTTGCGCAGAAGCCATGGATCGTGCCGATCCCCGGGACCACCAAGCTGGAACGCCTGAAGGAGAATATCGGCGCGGCCAGTGTCGTACTCAGCGCTGATGATCTGCGCGATATCGAAAGTACCGTGTCCGCCATCACCGTGCAGGGTGACCGCTATCCGGGGCATCTGCAGGCGCGGGTCGGCCGTTAAGCGGCGGAAAAGGAAAATCCATGACCGACAACATCAAGGACAAGGTCGTCGTCATCACCGGCGCCAGCAGCGGGCTGGGAGAAGCCGCCGCGCGGCTTCTCGCCAAGGAAGGCGCCAAGCTGGTGCTCGGCGCGCGCCGTCTCGACCGGCTGCAGGCGCTGGCCGGCGAGCTTTCGCTCGGCAAGGATGCCATCGTGCAGACCGACGTGACCGATGTCGGCCAGGTCCGGCGTCTCGTCGACCATGCGGTCAAGACGCATGGTCGTGTCGACGTCATCATCAACAATGCCGGGCTGATGCCGCACTCGCCGCTGGAGCGCGGCAAGGTCGAGGATTGGGACCGCATGATCGACGTCAACATCAAGGGCGTGCTCTATGGTATCGCAGCCGCGCTGCCGCACATGAAGACCCAGAAGAGCGGTCACATCATCAACGTCTCGTCGGTGGCCGGCCACAAGGTGGGGCCGGGTGGCGCCGTCTATGCCGCGACTAAGCATGCGGTGCGCATCATCTCGGAAGGCCTGCGCCAGGAGGTGAAGCCTTACAACATCCGCACCACCATCATCTCGCCGGGCGCTGTGGCAACCGAATTGCCGGACAGCGTCACCGAGCCCGATGTCGCTGTGGGCGTGCGCGCTCTCTATGACCGTGTCGCCATACCCGCCGATTCCTTCGCCCGGGCCGTGGTGTTCGCCATGAGCCAGCCTGAAGAGGTCGACATCAACGAAATCCTGTTCCGGCCAACGGCGCAGGAATACTAAAGCCATGGTGCCGCGCTATAGCAGCTTGGCCCATTCGTGACCGGGATGGGTTGTCGCAAGGCAGGCCTTTAACCAAGCCCGTTCCGGTGGCATCAGCTTGGGCAAGGCATTGGCGAAATCGAGCTCGTCCTTGTCGCGCCTGTATTTGGCCTTGAACAGCAGGACAGCCGCCGGTTTCAGATAGGGCAGGCCGTCCGGTGTGACCGCGACCATCTCGGCACGCGGCCGGGCAATGGCGGGATCTCGCTTGTAGACCCACCGTTCCGGCGTTCCCGGCTCGATCATCATATCCACCCGCCAGCAGCGTTCCTGAATATCCTCGCACCATATCTGTGAAATCGCTGCCGGCGGCTCCTTGCGCGCCGGCAGATGCTCGATGATCCCGCTTGCGACGGTGTGGAATCGCATGACTTTCAGAACACCGCGAAAGGTCTCAAAATCCTCGCGCAGGATGGTGAATTCGAGGTCTTCGTGGTCGCGGGTCTGGCTTCCGTGCCAGAGGTCGAGAGCCCAGCCTCCAACGATGCACCAGGGCCTCGATATGGCGCCGAGCCGGCGCCTCAGTTCCGTCGGATGCCACGGACGCCACGCGTCGTCATGGATCGTTGCCCGTCGGTTCATGTCTCGACGTTCTCATGGACATGCATCCTCATGGAAGCATGGTGATTTCCAGAAATCAGTTCCGATTTTCTGACCGATGCGGTAGCGGTCGGCGGCTTTTTTCACGTGGCTGGAGCTTTTTCAATGGCAAACGGCGTTGTCGTAAATCTTCGGCCAGCCGGGCAGGCGGATGCCGCCGCGATCAGGGACATTGTGCGCGCCGCCTATGACAAATGGGTGCCGGTGATCGGCCGCGAGCCGCTGCCGATGCGCGCCGACTACGAGAAGGCCGTTGCCGAGCATCCGTTTGAGCTCGCCGTCGCGGACGGCCGCATTGTCGGGATGATCGAAACCATGCTGGCCGACGATCACCTCTGGATCGAGAATGTCTGCGTGGCACCGCAGGCGCAGGGCAGGGGGATCGGTCGGTTGTTGCTGGAGCAGGCCGAGCGCAAGGCGATCGAAGCCGGTCGCCGCGAGCTTCGCCTGCTGACCAATGGCGCTTTTGAGGCCAATGTATCGCTGTACAAAAGGCACGGCTATACGATTGATCGGGAGGAGCCGTTCATGAACGGCATGACGGTCTACATGAGCAAGAGGCTCGAAGGCTGACGCAAAAGACGGCACTTCCCACTGGCCCAACCCCTCTGGCTCAATCACTGGCGCGCTGGCTCAACAACTTCGGGGGTTGCGTTTGACAGCGCCGTTTGCGCATCGTTATCTCTAGCCCCATATGACGGCCGCAACGGCCATGCGGCGCACCCCAAGGGAGAAAACCATGTCACACAATCTGCAGTTCTATATCGATGGCGCGTGGGTCGATCCGGTTGTGCCCAACACGTTCGATGTCATCGATCCGTCCAATGAGGACGCCTTCGCCCAGATCTCGCTCGGCTCCAAGGCCGATGTCGATAAGGCGGTTGCCGCTGCCAAGCGCGCCTTTAGCACCTTCGGCTTTACCGAGGTCGGCGAGCGGCTCGAACTGCTGAACCGCATCATCGAGGTCTACAAGAAGCGCAGCGCCGATCTTGCGGTCGCCGTATCGCGCGAAATGGGCGCGCCGCGCCAGATGGCGCTGGACAGCCAGGTTGGTATCGGCCTCGCGCATCTGCAGAAAATGGCCGATGTGCTCAAAACCTTCGAGTTCCGTCATGTGAAGGGACCTCATCTGGTGGTCAAGGAACCGATCGGCGTCGTCGGCCTGATCACGCCGTGGAACTGGCCGCTGAACCAGATCACCTGCAAGGTCGGTCCGGCACTCGCCGCCGGCTGCACCATGGTGCTGAAGCCGTCCGAAATCGCGCCGCTCGATGCCATCATCTTCGCCGAGATCCTTGACGAGGCCGGTGTGCCGAAGGGCGTCTTCAACCTCGTCAATGGTGACGGTCCGGGCGTCGGCCAGGCGCTGTCCAGCCACCCCGACATCGACATGATGTCATTCACCGGTTCGACCCGCGCCGGCATCCTGGTGGCCAAGGCCGCCGCCGACACCGTCAAGCGCGTGCATCAGGAGCTTGGCGGCAAGTCGGCCAACATCCTGTTCCCGGATGTCGACCTCGCCACCGCCGTCTCCAAGGGCGTCGCCGGGTGCTTCGGTAACAGCGGTCAGTCCTGCAATGCGCCGACGCGCATGTTCGTGCCGCGCGATCGCCACGACGAGGCTGCCGGCTATGCAAAGGCGGCGGCGGAAAAGTTCACGGTCGGCCCCGCCGATGCACCAGGCACCAAGCTGGGCCCGGTCGTCAGCCAGGTTCAGTACGACAAGATCCAGGACCTGATCCAGGCCGGCATCGATGAAGGCGCCACGTTGGTGGCGGGCGGACCCGGCCGTCCGGCCGAACTCAATCGCGGCTACTATGTCAGGCCGACGGTGTTCGCCGACGTCACCCACGACATGCGCATCGCCCGCGAGGAAATCTTCGGGCCGGTGCTGGCGATCATGCCCTATGACAGCGTCGACGAGGTGGTCAACACCGCCAACGACACCGTCTATGGCCTCGCCTCCTACATCCAGGCCAAGGACATGAAGAAGGCGCGCGAAGTGGCGGCGCGCATGCGTACCGGCAATGTCTACATCAACTATCCGACCTGGGACGCCGGCCTGCCGTTCGGCGGCTACAAGCAGTCGGGCAACGGCCGCGAATATGCCGAATACGGGCTCGAGGATTTTCTCGAGATCAAGGGCATCGCGGGTTACGAGGCAGCCGAATAGCCGGCTGTCAACGGTCATCAGACGTTGCCAGGGGCGGCTCTTTTGGGAGACGCCCTTGGCCTCAAGATATCCCGACGGCAGCGCCGATGACGCCAACCATGGCGCCATCGGTACCAACTACACCAATACCGACAACCTGAACCGCGCATCGCGTCGCTGATCGTAGGTGTCCGCAACAGGCTCCGGACGCGTCCGCGACCGGTGTTGCGCTGGAACCACGCCGGCAAGGCAAATCGCGGTCGCCAGGGATCTGCGTTTCGCATTCATTGACACGCATGAAAAACCGCCTTTAACATTCCGTTAACAAGAATGAATGGGCGGGGCCTTATGGCATCCTCGGTGGGTTGGCGTTGCGCGGCAAGGGGGTTTGGCCTTGCGGTCGCCTTGACGGTTTTGAGTTCGGCATCGAGTTTGGCGGGCGCGTCCGAACTTTCGATGGTCATAGGCGGCCCGACATCCCAGCCAATCGGCCACTATGATTTCTGCAAGATCCACGTCGACGAATGTTCGATCCGTTCGCCCAACAACACGCCCGAGCACATGTCCAGCCAGCTTTTGCGGCAGATCACCGCCGTGAACCTCTCCGTGAACACGCGTGTCAAGCCGATGAGCGACATGGATAATTACGGCAAGGAAGAGTGGTGGGCCTATCCGGAGGACGGGTTTGGCGACTGCGAGGATTACGCTCTCGAAAAGCGGCGGGAACTTATCTCCAGCGGTGTGGCTGTATCCAACCTGCTGATGACGGTCGTTCGCAAGCCGGATGGCGAAGGTCATGCCGTCTTGACCGTGCGCACGGACAAGGGCGACTTCATCCTGGATAACCTTACCAACAAGGTTCGTCTCTGGAGCGTGACGGGCTATCGCTACCTGAAGAGGCAGTCGAGCGAGAATACGGGGCGCTGGGTGTCGATCCTGGGCGGCGACGAAGCGCTGGTCAGCTCTGTAAAATAGGCTGGCGGGGCCAAGCGCCGACTGCGAAACGCCTCGGCCCGATCACATCTGCTTGAACACATGTCTGCTTGAACGCATGCGGCTTCGGCAACTGCCCGCGCCTCAGCTTCCGCCGTCGAGCAGCACCCTGAGATCGTCCAGCTTGTCATTGACCAGCCAGCCATAATAATTCTCGACAGGCAGCTTGCGGGCCTTTCCGCTGGCCTCGCGCAGCTCGGCCGCTCTCTGCCTGGGCTGCCCGACATTGTAGAGCGTCGCCGTAATTCCCGGATTGCCGGAGATGTCGAAGCCCTGCTGCTTGTAGGCATCGATCGCATCGCGCACGATCGCCGCGATGTAGACGATGCTGCGGTCGGGGTCCATGACGTCGCGATAGATGGCTTGCGGATTGTCCGGCGTCAGCTTGTCGTAGCCGCTCACCTTGTTGACGAGATCGGTGACCTCAAGCGCCGTGAGGGGGCTGATCTGCCCGAGGCCGAACGTCTGGCCGGCAAAGAATGGCTGGAAGAACGCTTGCTGAAACGTCATCGGCTCGTAAGCGATGCCGTCGACGGTCTTGCCCTTGAAATGCTGCGTCCAGACCGTGTCGCGGCAGCTCCAGAGGGCGGCATTGCCTTTCGCTTGTTCGCAGGCCGCGAACTCAGGACGTTTGACGAAATCCTGGACCCGCACCCCCTTGTAGCGGAAGGCAAAATCGAGACCGGAATAGGAGAGTGCCTTAACATAGTAGGTCTGCACCGAACCGACGGCGGTGACATTGTAGGTATGCTCGCCGACCAGTGCACCGATAATATGAATGGGATCAATGCCGTAGACCGCGGCGACCTGCTTGATGTGCGTGATCAGCTTCTTCTCGCGCTTCAAAAGCGCGATGATCTTCTCGTATTTTTCCTCATAGGTGGTGTTGAAGGCGCGCGTTCTGACCGCCGACGCATTGGGAATGGTCGGTTGCGTGTCAGAGCGGTTTCCTGGTGGAACAACAATCGTATCCGCACGGGCCGCGCCGATCGACAGCGTGCCGGTGGAGGCAAGGACCACAAGCAAAAGCGCCAGGAAAAATTTCTGCAAGGCAATCATCAAGCGCCTTTCGGGATCGGAGGGCATGGGCAATCACGCGCCGTCTGTTTCCTGAACAGCCTCGTTGGGGACTGTCAAGCACGGCGCACGCCTTCAAGCCCGTCACATCGTCGAATTCCGCCTTCAGTGGTCACGCCAGCCACACAGTCAACATCAGCTCCAACCCGCATGGCCGGCCAGGACCGCACAACCGGCCACGCATGACCCCGCGGCGCCGTGTGTTTACCATCACACCGGCAATAAAATTTTGATTCAAACTTTATTGGTAATTTCTCATTCATAACTCGGTCTGATTTGTCCGGCGGCGTTCAGTGTGTGCCTTCGGTCTGTTGTGTTTTGCGTACAGGTCCAAATGCGGTTACCCGGCCTTCTCACGTCCTTGATTGCATCCTTGTGCCTCGTCGGCTGTTCATCGACGTCCGGGATCGATGCGCTCGATGTAGGCAAACCGTCGAACGAGATCACCAGTTCGGTGGTCCGTCCGAGCGCGCCCGTGGCCTCCGTGCCGGCGATGACCAGGGCCAACAAGCCACGCAGGACAGTCGAGGAGGCGTCCGTGGCTGAAAGTGTTCGGCCCTTTGGTCTGGCCGAGGAAGAAACGGTGGCGTTGTCATCGCCTGAATTGCCCGACAATGTCGATCCGCCAGTCGAGCCGGCAGCCCTGGTCTCGCCACCGAAACTATTCTCGCGCTCCGCTCCCCTCATGCTTTCCGGACCGCTCACGCGTTATGCGTTTCGCGACGCCAAGCCGATCAATTTCGGCAGGTCTTCGCCCAGGCATCTGGCCGTGCACGGCGTCGACGTCTCGCGCTGGCAGGGCGACGTCAACTGGGAGAAGCTGCGCGCCCAGGGCGCCAACTTCGCCTACATCAAGGCGACGGATGGCGGCGATCACCTCGATCCGATGTTCATGAAGAACTGGCGTGGCGCAGAGGCAGCCGGGCTGAAGCGCGGCGCCTATCATTTCTTCTATTGGTGCCGCACCGCCGGCGAGCAGGCCGACTGGTTCATCCGCAATGTGCCGAGGATGGAGGGCGCTCTGCCGCCGGTCATCGACGTCGAGTGGAACGGGGAATCGACCTGCAAGCGCCGGCCGTCGCGCGAGAAGGTGCTGGAGAAGATGCAGGTGTTCATGGACAAGCTGGAGCGCCACTATGGCCAGCGCCCGATCATCTACACCGCGCCCGACTTCTACCGCGATAACCTGCAGGGCGCGTTCCTGGATTATCCATTCTGGCTGCGTGCCGTGGCGCAGCACCCGTCAAAGGTCTATCCTGGTCGCAAATGGCTGTTCTGGCAGTATTCCGGCTCCGGCCTCTCGCACGGAGTGACGGGCCGCATCGACCTCAACGTGTTCCACGGCGACGAGAGGCAATGGCGCGCTTGGGCCGGAGGGCGGACTACCGTGGCCGACGCCGACTGAAACAGGCCGACGGGAAAGGCTGGCTCCATTGCCAGCAGCACCCTTGGGCGGTGGCCGTCGGTTCGGCCAGCGCCCTCTGAGGTTTGAAGCTGTTTATGCTTCGTCGAGCCAGACTTTGCCGAAGTCATGCTCGTAGGTCGGGTGCATGCCGTGGTTTTTCACGGACGCTACCGAGTGGTTGTAGAGCTTGCGCCAGTACGGCTGGATGATGATGCCCGAGTCCTGGAGCATCTTCTGGATATCGGCCATCAGGGCCTTGCGCTTGGCGGGATCCGCCACCGAGAGGGCCTCGCCAACCTTGGCGTCGAAATCCGGGTTGGAATAGGCGGATTCGTTCCAGGATTCCCCTGTACGGTAGGCTGTCGCCAGGATCTGCACGCCCAACGGACGCATGTTCCAGTTCGTCATGGAGTAGGGATACTTGGTCCAATCGTTCCAGAACGTCGAGCCCGGCAGAACCGTCCGCTTGACCTTGATGCCCGCCTCGCGAAGCTGTGCGGCGATAGCGTCACCGCTGTTCCTGTGCCAATCCTCGTCCACCGTGATCAGTTCGTGCTCGAAGTCGGCCTGGCCGGCCTCGGCCATCAGCGCCTTGGCCTTGACCGGGTCGCGGGCGACCTTCGGAAGTTCCGCGTATTCGGGGTGAATCTTGCAGACGTGATGGTTTTCGGCGGGCTCGCCGGCATTGTAGTATCCAAGCTGAAGCACGACCGAATTGTCGACCGCGAGTTGCAGCGCGTGACGGACCCTCTGGTCGTCATAGGGCTTGTTCTTGACATTGGTGCGCGCGACGATTGTCGAGGCGGTCACGACCTCGGACTTCGCCAGGCCAAGCCCGTCGAGGATCGGCACATAGTCCGCGGAGGTTTCATAGTTGGTGTGGATCTCGCCCGCCTCGAAGGCACTGGCAACCGCCGACGGGTCGGTCCCGTAGTCGATGAATTCGATGCCGTCGAGATAGGTTTCGCCGTTCCACCACTTTCCATCCTCGCGACGCTTGTAGACGACCTTGTCGCCGACATCGTAGGAGACGAGTTCGAACGGACCAGTGCCGATCGGGTTGGCGACAAAATTCGCGCCCTTCTCGTCGAAACTGCGGTGAACGACGAGCGCCGGATAGTCGCAGACGTTCGGAATGAGCGCGATGTCCGACTTGAGGAGGGAGAGCTTCACGGTCTTGTCGTCGACCTTGGTGATTGCGCCTTCGCGCAGCTTTCCGGTTTTCGCATCGACCAGGCTGCCCATGCGGCCCGCCATCGAATTGCCTTCGGCGCCCTTGTCGCACCAGCGCGTGAAATTGAAAATGACGTCATCGGCGTTGAAAGCGTCGCCATTGGTCCATGTCACACCCTGGCGAACATGCAGGACATACTCCGTGGCGTCGTCATTCACGTCCCAGCTTTCCAGCAGGTAAGGCTCGAAGGTGAAGTCGCGTGTATATTTCACCAACGGCTCGAGCGTCTGGCGCTGTGCGGTCGTGATCTGGGACCAGTCGGCCGTACGCGGGTCCTTTGGATCCTTGACGTACATTGCAACCTTGATCACGCCGCCCCTCTTGGGCTCATCCGCGCGTGCTTGACTGGGGGCGGCAATGCCGATCATGCCGTAGGCCATCGCCGTCGAGGCGCCGAAAACGCTGGCCATCGCCAGAAATTCGCGGCGATCCATGTCGCCGGATTTCGCGCTCTCGGCCAGTTCACGGATATGATCCGGAACGCTGTCCTTCTTGCTCTTGTAGAATGTCATCTGCGAACCCCCATCGTTGGCTTTCCGCCGGTTGGAACTTCGCCTTGCGCCGACGGCGCTTGACGCCGAAGGGAAGGAGAATCAATGGACTATGCGGGTTTCAGAAGAGGGGCGTTTCGCGGAAATCCGACAATCTTGGCAAGAAAATCGATGTCTGTTCGAGCGCGGAAATGAATCCGCCTGGTCTGAGGGGATCAATCCTGCACGGCCTTCGCGATCAACGGCACGAACAGATAAGAATCCCGGTGAATGATTTCGGAAAAACGGCAATGCGCGCCGCTCCCTGATATTGCGTGCTGACCAAATCGCCGGAATGTTGGCGGGCCGGAAGGTGACCATGCCAAGCCAAGCCAAGCCGTGTTTCGTGGCCAAGCTGTGTTTCGTCGCAAGTACCCGGCTCTTGAGGAATGAGAAAAGATTGACGGACACAAGCGCGGCAGATGCTCCCCGGACAATCGCATTTCTCCTTGTGCACCGGTTTCCGATGTTCAGCCTTGCCTCCGCCGTGGACACCATGCGCACCGCAAATCACACCGTTGGCAGGCAGTTCTACAGGTGGATCACGATTTCGTTCGATGGGCAGCCGGTCATGGCGTCCAACGGCATGAAGCTCAACGTCGATTATTCGCTGGAGACTGTGCCGAGCAGCGACATTGCATTCGTCTGCGCCGGAACGGCGATCGATTTTCCGGAAAAGGTGTCCGTGCTATCGGCGTTGCGCCGGTGGGGCAGGCGGGGCTCTTCACTTGGCGCTCTTACGCTCGGCAGTCACGTCTTGGCTGAAGCGGGGCAGCTCGAAGGCCATCGCTGCACCATCCACTGGGAAAACCGTGCGGGTTTCCAGGAAAAATTCCCCGACATCGAATGCACGGGCAACGTCTACGAGATCGACCGAAAGCGCTACACGTCCGCCGGCGGCACGACGTCGATGGATTTGTTCCTGGAGATCATCAGGCGGGACCTGGGCACTGTGATCGCCAACGAGGTCGCCGGGCAGTTTCAGCACGAGCGTGTCCGCTCCCCCAGCGACCGACAACGCGTCGGTCCGGGTCGCGACCTGGCCAGCAAGTCCGTGGCGCTGCGTAGGGTCATCGAACTCATGGCGGACAATCTGGAAAAGCCGCTTTCAGTGGTACAGCTTGCGAAGGAGGGCGGGTTGTCCGTGCGCCAGCTGGAGCGCCTGTTCTCGCTGCAGGTGAACATGACGCCCGGCCGCTACTACATCACACTGCGGCTGGAGCGGGCCCGGGCGCTCCTGCGACAAACGCCTCTGTCGATCCTCAGTGTCGCGTTGGCGACAGGCTTTGCATCGCAGTCCTATTTCGCACAGAGCTATCGCGTGCAATTCGGCTGTCTGCCGTCGGACGAACGTCGGCCCGAACAATAGCGCAATTGCCCGCCTTCCCAGGGCATTGCCAGTCCGTCGTCGGCGGTCCACAGCGGTCTCGCTGCCTATGTCTCACCGCCTTGGGGGCAGCGAACCAGGCGAAAAATTCGCGAATGTTGACGAGAAAATGATGCCGGCCAGGGCCGCGATCCATCAAATTTAACTCGTGAAGTCGGGCGATTGCACTGCTCTCGGTGCGGGAACATACTCCCTTACCTGCCGTGCAAGGCCGACGAGAACGGCCGGGCATACGTC
The DNA here is from genome assembly GCF_020616515.1 of Mesorhizobium sp. PAMC28654. GTDB lineage: Bacteria > Pseudomonadota > Alphaproteobacteria > Rhizobiales > Rhizobiaceae > Mesorhizobium. The sequence continues at coordinate 1,361,705 of NZ_CP085135.1, read as the reverse complement.
GAGTGAAACACGACTTTTGCCTCTACGGAAAGTCCAGGGATCATGACATTGCTGACGCACCGGGCCAATGCGTTGCTGCCAGCCGGCAGCGTGAATTGCGACATTCACCACCCCAACCCTACCATGAGCCAGCTCATGCCGTTCCTGCCGGATGTCTGGCAGGACCTGATTGCGTCTCGGGGGATCGTCCAGCTCGACAGCATCGCCTATCCCAACAACGCGCCACTGACCTGCCGCCCGGACTGGCGCGACCCGGCCGGCGGCCTCACCAACACACCGGAACGGTTGGCCAGGGAGGCCCTGGACCATTTTGGCGCGCGCGCCGGGATCCTCAACAATCTTTGCGGCGTCCATATGCTTTACGACGCCTACATGGCCATCGCCGTGACCAAGGCGCTGAACGACTGGACGCGGTCGGAGTGGCTCGACAAGCATCCAGGCCTGCGCGCTTCCATTGTGCCACCGTTGCAGGATATCGAGGCTGCCGTCGCCGAGGTCGAACGCTGCGCCGCGGACCGCCGGTTCGTGCAGCTGCTGTTTCCGTCCTCGGCCCACATGCCCTACGGGCATCGCAGCTACTGGCCGCTGTACAAGGTCGCGGTCAAACATGGGTTGCCGATTGGCATCCATGCCGGCAGCGCATACCACCATCCCGTTACGTCCGTCGGCTGGCCGAATACGGTTACCGAGGACTATGCGGCTCAGTCGCAGATCATGCAGGGACAGCTGGCCAGCCTCGTTTCGGAGGGCGTGTTCACGGAATTTCCTTCCCTCAAGGTCGTCCTGTTGGAATCCGGCGTCAGTTGGCTTCCGGCGTTCCTCTGGCGTTTCGGCAAATTCTGGAGGGGGCTGCGGTTCGAAACGCCCTGGGTCGACCGCCCGCCAGCGGAAATCATACGCGATCACGTGCGGTTGACCACGCAACCTTTCGACGTTCCGGACAATCCGGATATCGTGTCCCGACTGATCGATCATATTGGCTCCGACGACATGCTGCTGTTTTCGTCAGACTATCCGCACTGGCAGTTCGACGGCGATGCCGTTCTGCCCGCCGGATTTGATGCGACGCTCATCCGCAAGATCGCGGTGGAAAATCCGGTCGCGAGTTATCCCCGTCTGCAGGAGCAGCACGCATGACCATTCATCCGGCCGTGACGCCTTCGAGCACGCCTGTCGCCCAGACCATTATCGATTGCGACGTGCATCCAAAACTCACCTCCGTGGACGATCTCAAGCCCTTCCTCAGCAAGCGTTGGCAGGCGCATCTCGCGACCTATGGGCTACGCTACCGGATGGGCTATCAGGACGGGAATCCGTATCCAAAAGCGGCGCCGGCTTCCTCGCGGCGTGACACCTGGCCTGCGAATGGAGGGCTGCCTGGATCCGATGTCGGCATGCTGCGCGACCAGCTTCTCGACCTCTACAACATGGAATTCGGGATCATGAATCCACTTTGGCCAACAGGCCAGGGCGTGCTCGGAGACGACTATTCGGCGGCGCTATGCCGTGCCAGCAATCAATGGCAGCTCGATCTCTACAATGAGCCGGAGCCGAGGCTCAAATGCTCGATCTGCGTTCCCTATGAAAACGCGGCGCTGGCGCGCGCCGAGATCGAACATTTCGCCGGCGATGGCCGCTTTGCCCAGGTGCTCCTCCTCAGCCGCACGGCCGAGCTGCTAGGACAGCGCCGATACTGGCCGATCTTCGAAGCGGCGGAAGCGGCAAATCTTCCGGTTGGCATCCATGTTTTCGGATATTCGGGCCAGGCGATCACGCCGACAGGCTGGCCTTCCTACTATATGGAGGAAATGACCGAGCATGCCCCCTCGGCCCAGGCGATGCTGACTAGCATGATCTTCGAGGGCCTGTTCGAGCGCTTTCCTGGTACCCGGATCGTCTTGCTGGAGGCCGGCCTTGCCTGGATACCCGCGCTTGGCTGGCGGCTGGACCGGCTTTGGGCCCGTATGCGCGACGAAGTTCCGCATGTGACCCGTCCTCCATCCGAATATCTGAAACAACATCTCTGGGTCGCGACCCAACCCATGGAGGAACCCGAGAACAAGAGGCATCTCGTCGACATCATCGACTGGATCGGTCATGACCGGGTTGTGTTTTCGTCGGACTATCCCCACTGGGATTTTGACGATCCACGCCATTCGCTGCCGCCGCATATCGATGCGAAACTCAAGCGCGCCATTCTTTATGACAACGCCGCGGCCCTTTATGGAACCGCACGATGACACGCCATCCGGTCGCTTCTATCAGCGACATTCCGGACGGCGGCCGGCTGAAAGTCGACGTGGCGGGCCGCTCGATCGTCGTTTTCCACGTGGACGGCGCCTTCTACGCCCTGGCAGACAGATGCCCGCACCAGGGCGGCCCACTGTCACAAGGCGACCAGATCGGAGAGCTTCGGGCCACGGTTCCCGGTCAGCACCAATATTGCCGGCGCAACATGATCATCCGTTGCCCGTGGCACCATTGGGAGTTCGATATCGAGACGGGCCAATCGCAGATCGACCCGGCCCGCATCAAGGTGCGCAGGTTTGAAACCGCCGTCGGCAATGCGCCATCTTGCGTGGCGGATGACAAACTTGCGGCGACGACGTTTGAAACCGTCAAGGAAGAGGGGCTCGTCTACGTTATCATATAGCTTATTTCGAGAGCTGGCTGTCGCCCTGTTGGCTGGTATCGTGGGTAGGTCTGACTGAGTTAATACGCCGGCTAAATACCGCGTCAGAAGTGGAAACAAGACGTTCTACGCGCGGCCCTGACGGTCGCTGACGGGATCATGCTTCGGAGGCGAAATGCAGATCGAGCGCTTTGGCCGGATACGTCTTGCCACGAAAGTAGCGCTGGCTTGCCTGTTGGTGCTGGCATCGCCGACAAGCCCGATGGCCTCGCCCCTGGAAGATCCAACCGCTGTCACGCTCGACCGCTGCCTGGACGACCCAGCCAATGCTTCCACTGCTGGTCAAACCGAATGTGAGGCCACGGCATCGAACGACTACGATCGCCGCATGAATGCCGCCTATGCCACGCTCATGCACAAATTGCCCGAGAAGGCAGCACAACAGCTCCGCCTGTCACAACGCGCATGGCTGGCCTTCCGCGACGGTGAGGCGAAGTCACGAGACGCGCTGTATGAAACAAGGCAAGGCACGATGTTTGTGCCGATGCAGGCATCGGACGCGACCAACGTCATTCGGGATCGCGCGCTTCAGCTGGAGGGATATGTTCGCGTCATGGCGATTGATGAGTGAAGGTGCCCTGCTTGTATCCGCGACAATATCTGCTTTGGCTGAGGCGGATGACACCGCTCCGTCATCACTCCGACTGCGGATTGACCATGGCTACTGGCCAGGGTCTGAAATGTCAGACTTAACGCGAAATCCTTTTTCCTGGGCTTCTTTCAAAAAATCGATCACTGCGCCCGGAAGGCGGCGCTTCTCTCCCTTAGCCTTCCGCCTTGCTGTCTGAACTCTCTCGAATGCGATATCGGCCGCCTGCAAACTCACTTGAAAGCGATTAGAGATTTCTTCAGGATTTTTCATATCCCAAGCTAGTTTAGTCGGCACCAGAAAATACGAGGCAAAAATATTCGCCTCACTTTCTTCAGATCTTTCTCTAAAAGTCACGTATACGTCTTTGTTGGGATTTCTGCGGCGCTGACCTTCGTGGCCAAGAAAATAGTGGCCGAGCTCATGGGCAATGGTGAATCTTGCTCGTGTTTGGCCGGCCTTGATATCGTCAAGGATACTTGCTCGGGCGACTAGCGTACCAGTCTCGTCATCCATCGTCGCTTCGTTGTCTCCCAGCTCATCGTCGCGACCACACCGAAATGAGAAGTTCTTTGCTTTTTGTTGGAGTCTTTCGAGCGCGCAATGCATGTCAAATGCAAAAACACTATCTATATTTAGTTTATCGCGAACAAAGTTAGCTCGTTTTTCGATCGTTTCCACCGACAAACCAGACATATTTGCCACCGTCATTTTTAACAAAAAACATACAAGCGATATCAGCTGTTTATTTCTGGTTGGCCGAAATCGGACACCCTGTAAGCTTACTGAAGGCTAAATGATTTGGGTCTTGGTGTCTACTAAAAATTCAACATATAGGGACAAATTTGAAATTAACACCACATATTGTGTCTGCATCTGACTTGGTCAGTTGGCGATGCAGCAATGAGGTGGCTGCAACTAATCTTCCATTTTTCATAAATCGGCCCGGTCACTCGACCGGGCCGAAATCATCCAGGGCTACTATTTTCTTTTCCCGCTTTTATTCGGCGCTTGGGTGAGCGCCGAAGCGGCGACGGATTTGACCGCCTTCGCGGTACCGGGATTGCTCAAAAGCTTGGAAGCCTTTGAGGCAACTGATTGCGAGGTGCGCTCATTGTTAGCCATCTCGATCTCCGATCATTGGCCATATGCGCCTCAGCTACCTCGACTTAGAGTGCCGACTCCCCATATGATGTCCTTGCTACAGGAGATGGGATTTCGATCTCGTCGCCCCGCGTCGGCTTCGGCTTGTTCGCGGTATCCAAAGCCGATCCGAGAGGGTCGGCTTTGGTGTTTCCAGAGGGTGTCACATAAAGACATCCTTATGCATTGTACCCTTTTTGTTCCTTTTGCCATTTCGACCCGATCTTACGACCGGGCCGATGATGATGATGTTTTGTTGTTGCTGCTGCGTTTTTAGCGTTTCTCAGCTGCACCCGCTCGTGGCGCCGCACGTATCGCACTTCTCGCAAGTCCCGTTCCGCACCATGGTGAAGTTCTGGCACTCGGAGCAGGAATTGCCGGTGTAGCCCTGGAGCAGTGATCTGGCGCGGCGGTCGTTGGCGAGTTTCTTGGCCTCGGCGGCTTCGTTGGCGGCCGCGTCGGTGAACAGCGCCGCCGTGGCGTCCGAAGCCACGGAAGCAGAACCCGCCGCTTCCTCGAAGGCGATATCCTCGGCCAGTTCCTTTGCCCGTTCCTCATAGTCGCGCTTGTAGGCCACGGCTTCGTCGCTGGCTGGTTTCAGCGCCAGCACGTTGGAACCCGAAAAGGCAGTCGGAGCCGAGCGGGCAGGGGCGCCGGCTCCGCCAGCAAAGCCCTTCGGATCATTGCCGCTTACTCGCGACACCAGCTTCACCGGTGAGGCGCCACGGGTCAGGCCCTTGGAGACGGCGTCGGTCTTGCCTTCGCTGATGCCGCGGCCAAGTGTTGTGTTGGAAAAGTCCGACTGGTCGACATGGGCAAGGTCGTTGCGGCCGAGATAGGAGATGGCCAGTTCGCGGAACACGTAGTCGAGGATCGACGTCGCGCTCTTGATGGCGTCGTTGCCCTGCACCATGCCGGCCGGCTCGAACTTGGTGAAGGTGAAGGCGTGCACATATTCGTCGAGCGGCACGCCATATTGCAGGCCGAGCGAAATGGCGATGGCGAAGTTGTTGAGAAGGCCACGGAGCGTGGCACCCTCCTTGTTCATGTCGATGAAGATTTCGCCGAGACGGCCGTCATCATATTCGCCGGTGCGCAGGAAGATGGTGTTGCCACCGATCTTGGCCTTCTGCGTGTAGCCCTTGCGGCGGCCGGGCAGCTTTTCTTGCTCGCGCGACACGCGCTCGATGATGCGCTCGACGATCCGCTCGGTGATCTGCGCCGCGCGCGCGGCAGCGGGTGCCGCGATCAACTGCTCGACCACGTCGTCCTCGTCCTCCTCGCCATCGGCGAGCAGCGAGGCGTTGAGCGGCTGCGACAGCTTCGAGCCGTCGCGATAGAGCGCGTTGGCCTTCAGCGCCAGCTTCCACGACAGCATGTAGGCGCCCTTGGCGTCCTCCACCGTCGCATCGTTGGGCATGTTGATGGTCTTGGAAATGGCGCCGGAGATGAAGGGCTGTGCCGCCGCCATCATCATGATGTGGCTGTTGATCGAAAGCGAACGCTTGCCGATCTTGCCGCACGGGCTGGCGCAATCGAACACCGCCAGATGCTCGGCCTTGAGGAAGGGCGCGCCTTCCAGCGTCATCGCACCGCAAACATGGATGTTGGCGGCCTCGATGTCCTTCCTGGAGAAACCGATCGCCGGCAGGATCTCGAACGAGAAGTCGTTGAGCTGCTCGTCGGTGAAGCCAAAGGTCTCCTTCACCCAGTCGGCGCCGAGCGTCCACTGGTTGAAGACGAACTTGATGTCGAAGGCCGACTTCAATGCCGCATTGAGCGCCACGATCTTGTCGTCGGTGAAGCCCTTTGCCTTGAGCGAGCCGGGATTGATGCCGGGCGCCTGGTTGAGGTTGCCGTGGCCGACCGCATAGGCCTCGATCTCGGCGAGCTGTGCTTCCGAATAGCCGAGCGAGCGCAGCGCTTCCGGCACGGCGCGGTTGATGATCTTGAAGTAACCACCGCCGGCCAGCTTCTTGAACTTCACCAGCGCGAAATCGGGCTCGATGCCGGTGGTGTCGCAATCCATGACCAGACCAATCGTGCCGGTCGGCGCGATCACGGTCGCCTGCGCATTGCGGTAGCCATGTTCTTCGCCTAGCTCGATGGCGCGGTCCCAGGCCGCCTTGGCATGAGCCGCGAGTTCAGGCTGCTTCAGGTCGGAGGCAACCAGCGGCACCGGATTGACCGCGAGCTTCTCATAGCCCTGCTTCTCGCCATAGGCGGCACGGCGATGGTTGCGCATGACGCGCAGCATGTTCTGCGCGTTGCGGTCGTAGTCGGCGAAGGCGCCGAGTTCGGCGGCCATCTCGGCCGAGGTGGCGTAGGCCACGCCGGTCATGATGGCGGTGAGTGCCGCGCAGATGGCGCGGCCCTCGTTGGAATCATAGGGAATGCCCGAGGTCATCAGCAGGCCGCCGATATTGGCGTAGCCGAGGCCGAGCGTGCGGTATTCGTAGGACTGCTTGGCGATCTCCTTCGACGGGAACTGCGCCATCATCACCGAGATTTCGAGAACGATGGTCCACAGCCGAACCGTGTGCTCGTAGGCAGCGATGTCGACGGTGCTATCCGCGTTGCGATAGGGCAGCAGATTGATCGAGGCCAGGTTGCAGGCCGTGTCGTCGAGGAACATGTATTCCGAGCACGGGTTGGAGGCCCGGATCGCACCGGCGGAAGCGCAGGTGTGCCAGTCGTTCATCGTCGTGTTGAAATGCAGGCCCGGGTCAGCCGACGCCCAGGCGGCGTAGCCGATCTTTTCCCAAAGATCCCGCGCCTTCAGCGTCTTCAGCACCTTGCCGTCCTTGCGGGCGGTGAGGTGCCAGTCGGCATCGTCCTCGACAGCGCGCAGGAAATTGTCCTTCAGCGACACCGAATTGTTGGAGTTCTGGCCGGACACCGTCAGGTAGGCATCGGAATCCCAGTCGGTGTCGTAGGTCTTGAACGACATCGAGGTGTAGCCCTGCTTGGCGAACTGGATGACGCGGTAGATGTAGTTCTCCGGCACCGCGTCCTTCTTGGCCGCCTTGATCTCGCGCTTCAGCGCGGTGTTGATCGACGGGTCGAAGCAGTCGTCGTCCTGGCCTTCGCAGTTGACGCAGGCCTTCATGATCGCTTCGAGATGCTTCTTGACGATCTTGGAGCCGGTGACCAGCGAGGACCTTCTGCTCCTCATTGACCTTCCAGTCGATGAATTCCTCGATATCGGGGTGATCGGCGTCGACAATGACCATTTTCGCGGCGCGGCGCGTCGTGCCACCCGACTTGATGGCGCCCGCGGCGCGGTCGCCGATCTTGAGGAAGCTCATCAGTCCGGATGAGCGGCCGCCGCCGGACAGCTTTTCGCCTGCGCCGCGCAACAGCGAGAAGTTGGAGCCGGTGCCCGAGCCGTATTTGAACAGGCGCGCTTCACGCACCCAAAGGTCCATGATGCCGCCCTCGTTGACGAGGTCGTCCTGCACGCCCTGGATGAAGCAGGCATGCGGCTGCGGATGCTCGTACGAGGACTTCGACTTGGTCAGCTTGCCGGTGAACGGGTCGACGTAATAGTGGCCCTGGCTCGGGCCATCGATGCCATAGGCCCAGTGGAGGCCGGTGTTGAACCATTGCGGCGAGTTCGGCGCGACGCGCTGTGTGGCCAGCATATAGGCGAGCTCGTCGCGGAAGGCCCGCGCGTCATCCTCCGACGACTTGAAGTAGCCGCCCTTCCAGCCCCAATAGGTCCAGGTGCCGGCCAGCCGGTCAAAGACCTGGCGGGCGTCGATCTCGGAACCATAGCGCTCGGCTTCCGGCAGCTTGGCAAGCTCGGCCTCGTCGGCGACGGAGCGCCACAGGAACGAGGGAACGTCGTTCTCCTCGACCTTCTTCAGCCGTGCCGGGACACCGGCCTTGCGGAAATACTTCTGCGCCAGGATGTCGGCGGCGACCTGGGAGAACTGCGCGGGAACATCGATGTTGTCGAGACGGAACACCACCGAGCCATCCGGATTCTTGATCTCGGAAAGCGCCTTGCGGAATTCGATCTCCGCATAGGCAGATTGGCCAGGCTTGGTGAAACGACGCTCGATGCGCATTGGTCCGGTCCCTTTTGTCTATATATAGCGCTTTCCCGAGAGGATTTCTGCCCCCAAAGCGAAACGCGCATGTCCGCCGCCTGCCGGCGTCCGAAAACGGCCGGCTCTCCTTTCGCGGTTCTCCACTGGCCCTGCTGGTCAAACTCCTTGCGAAGCGCCTGTCCAACTCGCCGATGAACCCCGCGGGTCCCTCAAAACTGATTTTTTCCGAGTCCCTCACTGGAGGGAAATTCACACTATCTAGCGTCGAACCTGCCTGCAAACACTAAATATAGTATTAACAGACAATTTATTCCAGTCCGACAATTCTCCCTTTCGACGCCCTCGACCCCACAAACCCAACGCTTCCGCCGGCCTCGTAAACAGGCAGAAATGCGAGCAAAAACGCACATAATCCGGGAAAAAGACCGGGCTCAGAACTTTCCGGTCGCACTCTCAACAGGAGCGCATGGCCTATAAAAGGCGACTCGTTTTGCGCCGTCAAGGATTCGTTTGCGTAGCTTTTGTGACCCCAACATCTTGTGTGTCACATATGTGGATAACGGGGATAGAATCGAAGCCGCGGTACCTATTTCCAGTTCGCCGCCGTCGCGACCGGGTCCCTGGGGCCCATTTGCAACATGATCCAACCGATGGCCTCCCTGGGGGCGCAATTCGCTGTCGGGATTATCAGCCGTAGTGGAGCTTCGGTTTCGGCTCCGTACCGGTGAACTGAACGCCGATCCGGTCATTGCGCCGCCAGCGTACGTCGCACCGATAGGCAACGCCATCCACCGACACATAGAGCAGGAAGCGGTCCGGGACCCGGGCTTCGAGCGGAATCTTCAATTCAGCGCCGCCCTCATGCTGATTGCGCAAGGTGCAACTGACTTCGGAGTTTTGAATCCCGGTGATGATCGTCCCGCCCTTGAGCACGCGTTGGCGATGCTCGCGCCGATTCTGGGCGGAATCCTTGTCAGCCGGGTTTGCAGGGTTCGTCATTGATGAAACGCCAGGAGAGCCGAATCGTTTCTTGTTTCAATACCAAATCACTCGCCGCGATGCGCGGCAATGCACGTCTTCGACAGCTAGTCTTGTTGAACAAACGTTCAAATTCCCGCCTGGATGGCTGGCGTCAGCTGAATTTGCGCGGGTCGGCACAGAAATAGGCGATGATCTGACAAAGGTCAGGCTCATTGACCATGCGAACAGCTTCCGTTGAGCTTACCCATTTGCGCGTGCGGGCTCGCTTTTCCTTCCATTGGTCGGCGATCTTGTCGACCTGCATCGGAAACACCAAAACCTCGCAAGGCACTTCTTCTCCGGAGGCAAGCACCTTTGCGTAGAAATAGCGGCCGGCCTCGATATGGGAGATTGTCCCGCGCAACCCGGCTTCCTCGCCGGCTTCCCGCGCGGCCGCCTTGCAAAGCGGTTCCTTTGCCTCCGGCCAGCCCTTGGGTATCACCCAGCGTCCGGTGTCGCGGCTCGTGATCAGCATGATCTCCACACCGTGCCCGGTATCGCGCCAAGGCAGGGCGGCAACCTGCAGGCGGCAAGGCGCCGTGCCGAAAAGGCGCCGAACCCTTTCAGCCAGATGGTTGTGTGTCGTTGGCCTCGTCAACATCGGAGAAGCTAGCCCCAGCCCCCGGGAATCGTTTGCCGTCTCATGAATCTTACGGCTAATTATCAGCAATAAAAGTAAAAACGTTATGTCGGCGGGTCGAATTCCGCCAATCGATGACGAATTCACACGATATTGTGCTCTCCGGGCGCCTTTCCGAAGTAAACGATACCCTTTTAGGGCTGCCGATTGGGAACGGGCTTGTCGCGACTCAGCCGGCGTGGTCGTCCGCGATCGGTTTCTGGTAGGTGAAGCCCATGTCCCACGGGAAGTAGATCCAGGTGTCCTGGCTGACCTCCGTAACAAAGGTGTCAACCAGCGGTCGGCCCTTGGGCTTGGCGTAAACGGTGGCGAAATGCGCCTTGGGCATCATCGCGCGCACGATTCCGGCGGTCTTGCCGGTGTCGGTGAGGTCGTCGATGATCAGGACGCCGGCGCCTTCATCGACGAGCAGCGATGGCGTGACATCCTTCAGCACCTGCAACTGCCCCTGGTTGGCGTAGTCATGATAGGAGGCGACGCAGACCGACTCGATAATCCTGATACCAAGTTCGCGCGAGATGATGGCGGCGGGAACGAGGCCGCCACGGGTAATGCAGACGATCGCCTTCCATTGCCCCTTGTTGTTGCCCGCAAGCCGCCAAGCGAGGGCGCGGGCGTCCCGGTGAAACTGGTCCCAGGAGACCGGGAAGGCTTTTTCGGGAAGGGACATTTTTCGCGCACTCCACGGCGCGCGATGACCGCGCGCAAGATCACAAGGGAATGCGCGCGGAATTAACTGGAAAGCCTTGGCTTTGGCAAGGGCGGTTGTCGGCGATCGTTGTGGACTTAGCGCGACAGGAAAGCCGCGATCGGCACGGTGCGCAACACGGTGCGTGTCACGCCGCCAAAAAGAAGCTGGCGCAGCCAGGAGTGGCTGTAGGCGCCGAGCACCAGCAGGTCGGCTCCTGTCTCGGCGACCCTGGTCTGGGATGACGTCGTCGACCGAAATGCCGCCCGAATTCAGAACCGAGACGCTGACCGTGGCGCCGTGCCTGGACAGGGCCGCGGCAATTTCAGCACCTGCGGCCTCCGGGCTTTCGTCGAGTGTGTCCGGCGGATCTATGACCACGATATCCGTTCTCGGCCTCGATGATGAAGGGCAGGGCGTCAAAGGCGGCGCGCGCGGCTTCCTTGCTGCCGTTCCAGGCGAGCAGCACGTGCTTGAAGGTTGTGACCAGCGGGCCTGAATGCGGCACGACCAGCACCGGACGGCCGGCGTCGTAGACCAGCGTGTCGACATCAGCGCTCGGATCGCCGCCGGATTCACGCTGCGCGGCGATGATCAGGTCCGCGGTGCGCACGCTGGAAATGCCGGTCAACGCGCTGTCACCGGAAAAGCTCTCAAGACTGCGCCATTCGAAGGACAGGCCGGAGTCCTCGATGTGCTTGAGGAAAACCGCCTGCAACCGGTCGGCTCGCTCCCGGCTCATGTCGGCGGAAACCTGCAGGAACTCGGTGTCCGGAAAGCCGGTGGCCGAGGTATAGGGCACTGGAAGCGCTTCGGCGTGGATGCCGATGAGATGGCTCTCGAATCTGGTGGCGAGCGGAATGGCACAGTCGAGCACCCGCTCGGCGTCCTGCTCGTTCTGCAATATGGCGACGATGGTCTTGAATCGCATGGTAATCCCTCATTTTACGAGCGATCGAACTCGTGCGACGGAAACGTTATATCACCGTGCTTGGTTCCGGACTGGATTGATCAGCTCGTGGCGTTGGCAAAGCCCGCGACCATCGCCTCAACGTCTTTCCGGGCGGCATCCAGTGCCTCCTGGCTGCGGGCGCGCACGACGAGTTCCGTCCAGAATTTGCCGTCGCCATATTTGGGATAGGAACCGATGATCGTGTCCGGATGCGCCTTCTGGATCTCGGCCAGAGGTCCGCCGATCAATCCCTCGCCGAATGGGCAGGGGACAGTGGCCGACAGCATCTTGGTGCCGGCCTTCAGCGTCGGCACCACATTGTCGAGCATGGCCTGGAAGATTGACGGCACGCCGGCCATGATGTGGACGTTGCCTATGCGGAAGCCCGGCGCGGTGGACACCGGATTGACGATAAGGTCGGCGCCGCGCGGCATCCGCGACATGCGCTTGCGCGCGTCCGTGTATTCGATGCTGCGCGCGGCGTAGCTCGCTTCCAGCATCGCATAGGCCTCGGCATTGTATTCGCAAGGCACGCCAAAGGCCTTGGAAATCGAGTCCGCCGTGATGTCGTCATGCGTGGGGCCGATACCGCCGGTGGTGAACACATAGGTATAGCGCGCGCGCACGGCGTTCACCGCTGCGACGATCTCGTCTTCCTCGTCAGGAACGATGCGCACTTCCTTCAGGTCGATGCCGATCGCCGTCATGATATCAGCCAGATGGCCGATATTCTTGTCCGTGGTGCGTCCGGACAGAATCTCGTCGCCGATGACGAGCATGGCGGCGGTGACGATTTCAGGCATGGAAGGCTCCGGCAAACGGGTCGCTTCCAGATAGCGCGATGGGCGGGCGACGGCAATGCCGCCCGAACTGTGAACAATCTGTGCCGATATGCGAGATATCCAATGAACGCCGAGGCCCTTAGGTAGCTTTCCCTGTCGGGGCGACTTCAGCCTCTGTTGGCCGGTGCATCAAGGAGATGAAAATGGCGAAGGTACTTGTTCTCTACTATTCGAGCTGGGGCCACATGGAGCAGATGTCAAAGGCGGCCGCCGAAGGTGCGCGCGAGGCAGGTGCCGAGGTGACGATCAAGCGTGTTGCCGAGCTGGTGCCCGAGGCGGTCGCCAAGGCTGCATACTACAAGCTCGACCAGGAAGCGGCGATCGCCGATCCGCTTGAACTCGCCGACTATGATGCGATCATCGTCGGCGCCTCGACGCGTTACGGCATGATGTGCGCGCAGCTGAAGAACTTCTTCGACCAGACCGGGCCGTTGTGGGCCAAGGGTGCGCTGGTCAACAAGATCGGTTCGGTGATGTCGTCGACCGCCACCCAGCACGGCGGCGCCGAACTCACCCTGATCACCACGCAGGCATTGCTCCAGCATCACGGCATGATCATCGTGCCGCTGTCCTATGCCTACCAGGCCCAGATGGGCAACGATGTCGTGCGTGGCGGAGCGCCCTACGGCATGACCACGACCAGCGACGGCGACGGCTCGCGCCAGCCTTCGGCACAGGAACTCGAAGGCGCCAAATTCCAGGGCAAGCGCGTCGCCGAAATCACCAAGAAACTCCACGGCTGATTTTTCTCGCCATGGTGCCGCGGTCTTTCGACTGTTCGGCGTCAACGGCGTGAGAAATCGAACAATCGACGGGCGGTCCTTCGGGCCGCCCTTTTTTGTGCTGCTTGCGGCAAAACCGGGGGCGGGTAAGGTAGGCCGGCTCTGGTCCAGGTGAAGAATGCTCGTATCGATTCTGTTGTGGCTGGTCGGCGGGCTGATTGTCGTGGCATTTGTGGCGACTGGCTACATGGTCCTGGCGACGCGGCGAATTGCAGCCGATGCCGAGAGACAGGTGCCGCCGGTCGGACAATTCGTCGAGATAGACGGCAACCGCATTCATTACGTCGATACGGGCGAAGGGTTGCCTATCCTCTTCCTGCACGGTCTTGGCGCCCAGCTCCATCATTTCCTCCATCCATTGTTCGGGCGCTTTGGCTCGGGCTATCGGTTGATCGCGCTTGATCGCCCAGGGTCGGGTTATTCGGTGCGGGCTCCTGGCACCACGGGACGATTGCCCGAACAGGCGGAAGTGGTCCGACGTTTCATCGAAACGTTGGGATTGGAGAAGCCGCTGGTGGTCGGCCATTCGCTGGGCGGCGCCATTGCACTGACGCTCGCCGTGGAGCACCCTGAAGCGATTTCCGGTATCGCCCTGCTGGCGCCGCTGACGCATATGGAACGCAGGATACGCGGGCTGTTCAAGGCGATCTATATTCCCTCAACGCTGCTGCGCGCGATCCTGGCCAACACGATCGCGATACCGATGAGCCTGAAATATGCAGGGCCCACGCTCGACCTTGTCTTCTCGCCGCAATCGCCACCGGCCGACTATGGGACAGCTGGCGGAGGATGGCTGGGGTTGCGGCCAAGTCACTTCTACGCAACCTCGACCGATCTGGTGGCGATCGAGCATGATCTTGGCCACGTCGAGCAGCGCTACGGGGAAATCACGATGCCGGCTGGCATCCTCTTCGGGACGTCGGATCGTGTGCTTGGCATCGGCGTGCATGGCCGGCCGATGATAGAGAAGATCAAGGAACTCGATTTTGAAAGCATCAACGGTCTGGGCCATATGCCCCAGTTCATCGAGCCGGAACGGATCATCGCCTTCGTAAAACGCATCGCCGACCGGGCGTTCGCGGACCGGAGATCACCACTCCCTCAGGACAATTTCACTGAACCATCGGGCTGACTGCCGGGTTTACCCCATGCCGCCTCGAGCGTCGTAGATCCTTACGGTCGGCTCGTGGCCTAAATGAGCGGGGCTGCGATCAGATCAATCTGAAACTTCGGTCTGCGGCCGGTCCCGGCCGTCAGCCAACTCGTCGTGCCATTTCCCCTCGGCATCCTCGTACTGGATGCCGTCTGTCGCGCCTGCAACCTGCTGTTCGGCCGAAGCGATTTCGGCGGCACGCAAGGCGTCCTGATGGCTGGGAAAAGTTTCCGAAAACGTCGAGCCGACCTTGTAAGCCCAGCCGCCATCATGCTCGACGATCTTGTAAGTCAGCTTCGCCATGGAATCCTCCGGTTGAAAACGCCTGCTCAATGCAGCTTTCCGTCTGGCAGTCTGTCGTCGGGCACCAGCACTTCCGATTCCTTGGCGGCTTCGATCAGCGCCCGACGCGCATCCGCTGTTGAACGATAACCTTCCAGCACTTTGAGGCAAGTGTCGAGGGCCTCGCGATGGCGACGGCCGAGATTGAGCGGCCAAACAGTCATCAGGCACTCGGCCGCTTCGCGAGTGTTGCTGATATGGCGGTATTTGCCGACGTGGCCGAGTTCGACGACGACAGGCGTTTCAAAGGGTTTGTTGTCCATGGCCGCAAACGCAAAGCAGCCAATTTGGTTGCAATCGTGTCTTTCGGCCTGCGCCCAAACGTCTCAGTAGCCACAATCATTATAGAGCCAGCGGGCATTCGCCCAGCCGGAAATGCCGCCGATTTCGACCCGATACCAGTTGCCGCTGCGGTCGAGGATTTCGGTGTGATCGCCATTGAAAAGCTGGCCGACCATGCGCGATGACGAATTCGGTTGCGTCCGCACCGCCAGGAAGCCGCTTCCCGTCGCCAGGTTATAGCGACCGGACAGGCCGTGCACCGTGCCGTCGCAATATTGCGCGCCGGCCGGGGCCGGCGCACCGAAAGAAAGCCCGGCCGCAAGAGCTGCGACCGCACCCATGTAGGTTGCCCTGGAAGACATGTTGCCTGCTCCAAATCCGGCCGCGTCGGACACGGCCTTGCCCTGTGGAACAATTCACGGGCTGGATTAAAGCGAAGCCGTTGCGGACTGTCCAGCGGCGTGAAGAGCCAGCCGGTAAAAAGGCTGGGGCGTCACCCCGCCGCCTTCATCCAATGCTGCATCGTCGTCACTGATCGGGCGAGCTGCGGCGCCGGATGGATCTTTTCGCTGAACGTGGCTGCGGCGCGCCATCCCCAGCGCGGGTCGGCAAGGAAGGCGCGCGCCAGCGCCACCATGTCGGCGCGGCCCTCGGCGATGATCGCCTCGGCCTGCTTGGGATCGTCGATCAGGCCGACGGCGCGTGTCGGGATGTCCGCTCCATTGCGCACGGCTTCCGCCAGATGCACCTGATAGCCCGGACCGGTCGGCAGCTTCTGCAGTGGCGAGTTGCCGCCGCTGGAGCAGCAGAGATAAGCGACGCCTTCCGCCTTCAGCGCCTTGGCCACCTCGATCGCGTCCTCGACATCGAAGCCGCCATCGACCCAGTCCTTTACCGACAGGCGGGCCCCAAGCATCAGCTTCGGGGCTGCCTTCTTCACCGCCTTGGCGATCTCGACGGCAAACCGCATGCGGTTTTCCAGTGAGCCGCCCCAGCGGTCGGCGCGCCGGTTGGACAGCGGCGACAGGAACTGGAAGATGAGATAGCCATGCGCCGCGTGCAATTCGATGAAATCGAAGCCGGCGCGCTCGGCCCTCCCCGCGGCATCGGCGAAGTGCTGGATGACCTGAAGGATCTCGTCGTCCTCGAGTGCACGCGGTACCTGCCAGCCCGTATCGTAAGCAATGCCCGAGGCGGACACGACCGGCCACGGATCCTGATCGGGCCTGAGCGGGCCGCCACCTTCCCACGGTCTCTGGGTGGAGGCCTTGCGGCCGGCATGCGCAAGCTGCGTGCCGAACTTGGTACCGGGCGCGGCAACGCGTTTGGCGGCATCCAATGCGCGCTTGGCGGCAGCCTCGTTATCCTCGGAATAGAGGCCGAGGCAGCCATGCGAAATGCGGCCACGCCGCTCGACATTGGTCATCTCGACCGTGACCATGCCGGCGCCGGACATGGCGAGATTCATCCAGTGGTAAAGGTGCCAGTCGCTGGCGGAGCCGTCCTCGGCTGAATATTGGCACATCGGCGCCACGGCGATGCGGTTGGGAAAGGTCAGGCCGTCAAGCGTGATCGGCTGGAAAAGCGATGCGGTCATCAAGGAAACTCCGGGAGGGGGTAGACAGCTATCTAGGCAATCGATCCCTTAGGCGCCAGACACGAGGCGGTGAAACGATTGATCTGGACCAATCGCCGGCTGGATTGCAAGCGCACCGGTTCGCGGTTACGCCTGGCAAACGACAGCTTGGAGATCACGATGGAAGATCGCATTCGCATCCGTTCGGAGGAGATACTTTCCGACGACTGGGCGGTTCTGAAAAAGACCGTGCTCGACTATCGCCGGCGTGACGGGCAGTGGGAGACACAGATCCGCCAGACCTACGACCGCGGCGACGGCGCGGTGATCCTGCCCTATGACCCCGCGCGCTCGACGGTACTTCTGGTGCGGCAGTTCCGCTATCCGGCCTATGTCACCGGCCACCGCGAGCCGCTGATCGAGGCATGCGCGGGCCTGCTTGACGAAAACGATCCGGAGACCTGCATCCGCAAGGAAGCGGAAGAGGAACTCGGCTACCGGCTGAAGGACGTGGAGCGGTTGTTCGCGCCCTATATGAGCCCCGGCAGCGTGACTGAGCGGCTCTGGTTTTTCATCGCGCGGTATTCGCCGGCCGACCGTATCTCGGCGGGTGGCGGTGCGCCGGAAGAGGGCGAGGACATCGAGGTGCTGGAAATGTCGCTCGATGAAGCTTTGGCCGGGATTTCCAACGGCCGCATCATCGATGCAAAAACCATCATCCTTATCCAGTACCTGAAGCTCAACCCAATTCGGGTTTGACCGGCACCTGTCCCCGGCGCAAGCAATCCAGCAGTGGCTGTGCCAGGCTTGGCATACTTTAGCTGTCGCTTGACAAGGCGGACGTGCTTGCGGCTACTGTCGGAGGTCGAACGGGCAGGGGGAAGCGATGAGGCTTATTTGTTTGGTCCTGGCTGTGTCGGCGCTTTCTTGCCTCGGGCCAACAGCGTCTGCCGAAACACAGACCAGGTGGAAGCCGTTTCAACCGTCCGGCGACGGATATCGCATTGAATTCCCCGGCGTGCCCGCAGTCAAAAGGGATACCTTGCCGAGCCGCGTCGGTCCCGCGCCCCACGTAGAGGCCGACTTGACCACCAAGGGCTTTTCATACTCCGTCGAACTGACGACCTATGCGTCGCCATCCGATCCAGAAGCCGTGCTCGATCTGATGGCCACCTTCGCCGCCAAGGCGGGAAAAGTGCGCTCGCAGACGCGATTGAAAGTCGGCGACGATCCGGCCCGCCGCTTCGATATCGAAATCCCTGGCGGCAAGTTCATTGCAACTATGTTGGTGGTGACGGACGGTACGCACGTCTACCAGGTATTATGCACCTCCTCACGCGGGCAGGAAAACTCCGCCAGTGTCAAGCACTTCACGAATTCCTTCGCGCTGGTGCAGCAGTAACCCGCCCGTTCGGAATGCGGGCCGATGAGGCGCTCAGCAGCCTGGTGTCGCGACCTCTCGGTCAAAACGACAGACCAAACTTGGCCTTGAAGCCGTTGTCATGGACATCCGCACCGAACTGACCGGCATAGGAGAGGCCAAGCGTTGCATTCGAGGCGAGACGCACGTCCATTCCCAGTTCGACGAGAGCGGCATCCCTCACGATCGGCGCGCCGGCGATGGTGAAGGCATCACCGCCGGTAAGGGCCAAGGTGGAGAGCGGCGTGACGTCGCCAAAGGCGTGCCGCCAGCCAAGCATGCCGCGCGCCGTCGCCTCGACGCCGCCCATCGTGAAACCGCTGGAAATCCTGACGCCGAGCGTGGTGAAGGTGGCGTCGGTGCTCGAGCTTGCGCTGGTCAGCGCCGCGGTGCCGCCCTTTTCGACAAAGCCATCAGTGTGCAGATTGACGTAGGCAAGATTGACGAAAGGTTCGAAGCCGAAGGGCCCTGCATCGCCCTTGTAGGCGAGTTCGCCGAAGGCCTGTGCCGTGCCGGCATCGTAATCCGCTGACAGTTGATCGGTGAAGCCGCTGAACGAAACCGAGCGCGAGGTGGAAATGCGGTGCCAGGCATAGGCAGCACCGGTGCGAAAAGCGATTGCGCCCCAGTTTGTCCCGCCATAAAGGCCGAGATGATAATTGTCGCTGTCGCCGGACGAACGACGGTCGTCGACATCGAAACTCGAGCGGCTGTAGCCGCCGGCCACGCCGAGCCGCCAGGCGCCGGCCATGCCATCCGCGCCCATCAGCAGGCCTGCGGTCGAGCGATCGAGAGCGGCGGCGTTGCCGTCACTGTCATGGCTGGCCCACGAGCCTAAGCCCTGGCTCCAGACCCCAAAGCGGTCAGTGTCGGCGGTAGCCATTTGCGGGCCGCCTTCGCCATAGGCCATCACAGGAACGGAGGTCGAGGCAATGCCGCCGAAGGCGGCGTCAAGACGACTGACGATGGCATCCCGGACGAAATGGCTGTCGTCCAGCAGGCCGCCCTTGATCGAGGCGTGAATTTCCCCCGAGAGCTGGTCGAATGCGCTGCGTGCGCCATTGATGTCGAGCAGTGCGACAGTTTCGTAGATCGGGGTGCCGAAGCCGAGGGATTCGACGCCGCCGCCCGCCGAGCGCTGGTTGGGCGTGCCGCCAATGGCGCCGAAGTCGATGCTGTTGCGCACCAGGGTGAGATAGACGTTGTTGGCTCCGTAGGTGAGGGTTGGATTGAGGAATGCGAAATTGCTGGTGACGCCATCAAATGTGCCGCTGCGCCCTTCAGCGGCAGTCAAGATGGTATACATCGTGCTCGGCGCATAGGTGCCGGAGCCGGCTTGAACCGCCACCGTGCCGCCGTTCAGCGTCGCCGTGCCGGAGACGTCAAGCGCCGCATTGGTCGCTGGCGTGAGGCCGATCGCCAGGGTCGAGCCGGCCTGGCTGGTGAAGCTGCCGGTGACGGCCAGTGCCCCGGATGACACGCGCACCGTGCCGGAATTCGTGACCGCGCCGACAAGCGTCCCGTTGCCGGTCAACGTTCCGCCCGACCGCACCGTGATCGTCGGACTGGTGAGTATTCCCGCGACGGTCAACGTACCGGATTGAACCTCCGAGCTCGTCGCGAAGGTGCCCGCGTCATTGAGGGTCCAGGCGGTGCCCTGCATCGACAGCGTCTCGAATGCGAGGAACTTGGCAGCGCTTTCGGTGCCGGTGCCGAGCAGCACAAGACTGTCCACCCCGGTTCCGCCCTGGACGACGCCGTTCAGCACCGAGCCGGTGTCCAGATTGAGCGTGCGCGCGTAATTGCCGGAGAAATTGATGGCGCGCACCGCGCCGGAAATCGTTCCGCTGTTTGTTACCATACCGCCCCGCGCCAGGTACAAGCCGTCGCTCGATGCCGACCGGATCGTACCGGTGTTGATGAAGGTGCCGCCGCCCGTGGCTTCCACCGCCCGGGCGCTCGTGCTTGAGCCCGTCGATTCGATGATCCCGTCGTTGGTCAAGGTGAGTGGTGCGCTAAAACTGGCGTACACGCCGTTGAAGGTGGCGCTGATATGCCCCGTTGCGTTGTTGGTCACCGTGCTCGCCCCGCCCTGAACCAGGACGCCCGTGGCATAGCTTGATCCGGTGTTCGTGATGGTGCCGGAGTTGATTACGGTTCGCGACGTGCCCTGACCGACTGACACCGCGTTGCTACCGTTGTTGGCAGAGATGGTGCCGCCCGCCAGGTTGGTCACGGTGCCGCCGAAAAGCAGGGTGACAAGATCGCCGCTTGTTCCGGTCTGGGTGATGGTTCCGGCATTGGTGACTGTTCCCGGACCTGCCGAAGCAGTGCCGATCCTGATGGCACTGTGGCCCGAACTGATCGTCGCGCCCGCCTTGTTGTCGACGCTGCCGCCGCCGGTCATCCAGATCGAGTTGCCGTTTGCGTTACTGGTGATCAAGCCGAAATTGGTGACCGACGAGCCATTGACGGAAAGCGAAACGGTATTGGCCAAGGAAGACGAGATGGAACCGTTGTTCGTCAGGCCCCACGCACTTGTTGTCGCGTAGATCGACGAACTGCCGGAGACGTTGGTCACGGTGAGGCCTGGCCCGACCTCGGCTGTACTGCCGGCTTGGGTGTCGAGATTGATGCCGGTTCCGACATTGGCGGTTACGTTCACATCGGCGGCGCGCGCGCCGCCCGACATTGCCAAGGGCATGAGCGCCACTGTCGCGAGCCACGCCGCTCGGCGCAAAGCGGTCAAAGCTTTCCCATCCGCCCGGCGAGGGCGGTCACAAATCCTGCTCTTCAACTTGTAAAGCCCCGTTGCCTCTGGCCGTTTGATCGGCGCGATTCAGACCCGCAATGAGACAACGCTAAAACAGATCGTGCTGCAGCGCACCTAGAGCAGAATCTGATCATTCCGGCTCATATCCTGTTGCGGCGAAGTAGTTGGCGCACTCGGTTGGTGTGAAGCAAGGCAGTGCGGCGCTGATGGTATCCCACAATTCCGCGACGGTTCGTGCGGCGGCTTTGCGTAGAATCGATTTCAGCTTGGAAAAGGCGTTCTCGATCGGGTTGAAGTCGGGGGAATAGGGCGGGAGGAACATCATCCTTGCGCCGGTTGCTTCGATCGCCACACGGGCGGCTGCGCTTTTGTGCGCCGGCAGGTTGTCGAGGATCACGACATCGTCGGGCCGCAGCGTCGGCACGAGAACCTGCTCGACATAGGCGACAAACCATTCGCCAGTCATCGGGCCGTCCAGGACCATTGGCGCGGTCATGCCAGTGAGGCGCAGGGCGCCGGTGAACGTCGTCGTCTTCCAATGGCCATGCGGGATTGGCGATCGGCACCGCATCCCGCGCTTCGTGCGCCCCCGCAGTCGAGCCATCTTTGTCGAGGCTCCGGTCTCGTCGATGAAGACCAGATGCTCGGGATCAAGATCGGGCTGGGCGTCGAACCAGGCGTTTCGTCGCGCCGCCACGTCTGGCCGCTCCTGCTCGCTGGCGTGCGCCGTTTTTTTTTTTTGAAGGTCATGGAGTGACGATCGAGAAACCGCCAGATCGTGCTCGTCGCAAACGACGCGCCATGCTCCTGTCGCAGCAACTCGGCGAGTTCGACCAGCGTGATGTCCACCCGCCTCTCGATCGCCGCCAGGATGATGTCGCGATACGCTTCAACGCGGTGGGACCGCCTGTCGCCGCCCTGCGGCTTTGCGCAGGTGGCTCCGGTCTCGCGCCATTCCCGGACCCAACGCACCGAGCTTGCCGCCGCCACGCCAAATCGCGCCGCTGCCGCCCGTCGCGACAGGCCGCCATCAACCGCTGCGACCACCCGAGCCCGCAAATCTTCCGATAAGGATTTCGCCATGCCATGCCGGCCTCCGAATCCAGCAGATATGCTGAATCAGATTTCCAATCCCAACGAAACCCCTATCGATTCTATCCGCTCGGATTTTGCTCTAACTGAAAAGATAGGGTGGAGAACGCGACGTGGTGGCGATCGTCTTGAGCAAAAGAACGGGATGGCGGGTCGGGGGGACGGCCCTAAACCGTGCCTGCAAGCACAAGCAGGGCCACGGCTTCGCTGCGGCTGCGGGTACCGGCTTTCTTCTTGACCTGCTCCACATGGTAATGCGCGGTGGCGGTGGCGATACCGAGGATGATGCCGATTTCCGCATCGGTCTTGCCAGCGGTTACCCAGCGCATGCATTCCGCCTCGCGGGGTGTCAGGTGGATTGGGGGACGTGTGCTCTCGCCAAGACCGATGGATGCATGGGCGCGCTCGTGCACCGCAAGCGCCATCGTGTGCAGCAGCGCGCGTTCGGTCGTGCTCATGGAAACCGAGTTCAGCGATGCAAGTGAGACAAGCCCTTGGTAGCCTGCCGGCCCGTGGATGGGGATGCCCATCACTTCGGACCATCCATAAGCCTTGCCCGCCTCCAGCACCACCCGGCCTTCCACCGTAAAGCTGCGCGCATCCCCTATCTCGCTCCACAGGAATGGCGTCATGCGCCGGCGCGTCTCGATGATCATCGGGTCGATCTCAAAAAAGCCATTTGCCAGATAGAGTTCGAGCCAGTCCCTTGGCCAATTGTTGAAGTAGAAGCGATGTACCCGCGTGCCGCCGACACCGACCCAGGCGCCGCCGGCGGATACCTCGAAGCCGAAGAGGGTGATGACCTCCAGAAAACGCTCGATCACCTTGGCGGCGTCGGCCTCTTCCGCGCAAAAATCGAGAAACCGCAGCCCCGCAGCCTGCCTCATCCGTCGCCCCCTTTTTCCCAATTTTTCAATAGTCGCAGGAAATCGCCCGAGATCAACCGCTTGCCACCGGATATCAGGATCTGGTGACGGTTGAGGCGTTGCATGGCAAACATCGGACTGCAGATGAAGGCTTGACGGCCTTTGTTTGGCATCTGAAAAGGACTGGCCTGCGGACGTGGCGGAATTGGTAGACGCAAGGGACTTAAAATCCCTCGATCTCTGATCGTACGGGTTCGATTCCCGTCGTCCGCACCATGCTGATTTTGCTTCTCATTCCGCGCATTGGGCGAGGAAGGCTCAAATCACATTGTTGCACGCCATCGTGCTTTGGCGCCCAAGACGAGTGTCGAACGCCTCCGGTCTCAAAGTCGCTGCGGCAATCTTGAACGGTCTATGATCCACTCCGTCATCCGCACGATCCGCGGATCGGTAGCGCGACTTTCGGCGCAGACGCAATAATAGCTCCGCGACGCCTCGATTGCCGTTTCGAACGGCCTGACCAGCCGCCCGGAATGAAGATATTCGGAAGCAAGGAAATCGCTGACCAGAGCCAGCCCGCGCCCTTCCAGAGCTGCGGTCATCGCCATCATCAAGGTGCCGAAATGCGCATTGCGCGAGGTGACTTGCGACACATTCGCGGCCGTCAGCCACCGCAGCCATTCGCTGCCGTCATCCTCATGCAGGAGCCAGTGCTCCGTCAGGTCGCGCGGTGATCTCAACGATGGCGAGGCATTCAGCAGTTTCGGGCTGCAGACGGGTCGCAGGACCACATTCGCCATCAGGCTCCAGGAAAAGCCTTTCCAGGGCGGCGAACCATAGACGATCGCGATGTCGGTCGAGCGCCAGTCGATCTGGCTGAAATCAACCGCGGGGACCATTCGGAAGGATGTAAGGCCCGCGACCTGGGCAAAGTCGAACATCTGGGTCGTGAACCATGAAACCGCCAGAGCCGGCGGCACGGCGATCGTGATGGATCGAGGTCCCGCTGATGGATCAGGCCTGGCAATTTCATCGACGCAGGTGTCGATCTCGGAAAAGGCTATCGCCGCAGAGCGTTGCAATGTCTTTCCAGATTCCGTTAGTCGCAGACGCCGTCCATCCCTGACGAACAGGGCGACGCCAAGGCTGTCCTGAAGGTTGCGCAACTGCTGGCTTACCGCACCGGGTGTAACATTCAATTCGATCGCCGCCGCGCGCACGGAACCAACCCGAGCAACCGCCTCGAAGACGCGAAGATAGGCCAGGCCGTGTGGGTGCTTCATCTTGATTGTTTAGCTGTGCTAATTCCAAACCGTATAAATCATTTGGTTTGTCGAAACAATTGGTGTGTCCTAGCTTCGGCATCGAACAACAAGCGGAGGCGCCCCAATGACAGGAACAAAATGGATCAGGTCGCGGCCTTTCGATTATCCCTACGATGGGAACCTCGATCCCAAGGTGACGGCGCTTCTCGTCATCGACCTTCAGGTCGACTTCCTGTCGTCCGACGGCTATTTCGCCCGGAAGGGCTATGATCCCGCGCCGCTGCGGGCGATCCTGACGACGGTCAATGCCCTGATCGATACCGCCCGGGCGGCGGGCTGTCTGATCCTGCATACAAGGCAGGGATATCGCGCGGATATGGCCGATATGACGCCTTACGAGCGCTGGCGTCGCAAACGTGCGGGGCTCGAGGGAACCCGGGTCCTTTTGCGCTCATCGCCAGGGTTTGAGATCGTCCCGGAAATCACCATCCACGCCGACGATGTCATCATCGACAAGACCGCGAACGGCGCATTTACCCATACCGATCTCGATCATGTCTTGCGGGCGAGGGGAATAACGCATCTGCTTTTCAGTGGCTGCACGACGGACGTTTGCGTCAGCACGACGATGCGCGAGGCGGCGGACAGGAACTATCAGTGCCTGCTCATCGAGGACGCCTGCGCCAGCGGTGACCAATATGCCCATGACGCCGCCGTTCACATGGTCACCGTAGAGGACGGCATCTACGGCGTTGTCTCAAGGGCGGAGGACGTGATCGCGGGCCTGCGCGCACTGGACGCGCCCTCGGCCAACAGCTGATCGAAACCAACCGGACTGGTGCAATGCCATATTTCATTTCTCTGATGCGTCTCACGCAGCGGGGGCTCGACGAGATTGCCAACTCTCCGGAGCGCGCTCGGGTCAGTCGTGAACGTGTCGAAACACTCGGCGGGCGCAGCGTCGCCCTCTATTCCACAATGGGTGCCTACGATTTCGTGCAGGTTTTCGAGATGCCGAGTGAGGCGGCGATGATGCAATACCTGCTCGTCGCCCGCCAGGACGGTCATGTCGATCCAGTCGTGCTGCGCGCATTCGATGCCCAGGAGTGGAGCTCGATTGTCGAGCATCAATCAAAAGCTGAACCGCAAGGGAGAAATTGCCATGAGACGAATGACGCTACGTGCCTGCCACATCGCTTCTCTGTTGGGCGCGATGCTGCTCAGCCAAACCGCTCTTGCGGGGACAGGTGCGCCCTCGTTTATACGCGACGGACACCTCACCGTGTGCACCTCGGCCGGCTTTCCACCATTCACCTACATGGACAAGCCAACCGACACGCGGCCCGTGGGCGTCGACATCGACGTCGCCGACGCGCTCGCCAAACTCTGGGGCGCCGACATCACATTCGTTGTCTCGGGCTTTGACGGGCTTCTGCCGTCATTGCAGGCAAGCCGTTGCTCGCTCGTTATCAGCGGCATTTATCTCAACGAAAAGCGCCGGCAATCCTATGATGGAGTGCCCTATCTGAAATCGTCGACGGTGATCGTCACTGCCGCGACGAACGATGCGATCAAGACCCCCGACGACCTTGCCGGCAAGTCGCTGGCGATCGAGGCCGGGACGTCCTATGCCGATACGCCGGACGAATTGAACAAGAAATTCAAGACGGACGGCAAGCCACCCGTCACCTTCCAGACCTATGAATCGCAGGTTGCCGCCACCCAGCAGGTCATGATCGGGCGAGCCGATGCGACGCTGACGGAGGCGGCTGAAGCCGGCGTTCGCGCCAAACAGACGGGTGACAAGATCAAGGTCGTGTACACCTATCCGTCCGAGTTCCAGTTCGGCATCTACATCCAGAAATCGCCGGAAGACCTGGCCTTGCTCAGGTCAGCGCTGAAGGCGCTCAAGCAGCAGGGAACGTTTGGCGAGATATCGAAGAAGTACAATTTTCCCGAGTCCGGCTTTGACGTAGACTTTGGTTCGTAGGCAAGAAGCGCGGGGCCGACGTGCTTTTTGACCCAACCATTTTTCTTGAAGCTCTCATCAGCCCCGCCCTGATCCAGGGCGCTCTGACAACGATTGGCCTGTCGATCTGCGTGCAGGTGACGGCGTTCGCGCTCTGTCTGCCGGTGGCGATCGGCTTGAGCTCCAAGCGCGCTTCGGTTCGTTGGATCCTGTTGGCCTATGTCTGGCTGTTCAGAAGCGCGCCCATGATCCTGGTGCTGTTATTCATCAGGAACGGCTTGCCGCAGATGTTTCCGATGTTCCGCTCATCGTGGTTCACGCCGTTTCTGGCTGCCTATATCGGCATGACCCTGGTCGGCGTGGCCTACAATGCGGAAATCATGCGCGCCGCGCTTGGGTCTTTGGGAGCCGGTCAGAGGGAGGCGGCGGCAGCACTGGGACTCACCAGATTCCAGGCTTTTCGCCTGGTCGTCTTGCCTCAGGCCATGCGCATCGCCTTACCGTCCCTGATGAATGAATTCATTTCCCTGCTGAAATCGACGTCGCTGGCATACACGATCTCGCTGCGGGAACTGATGACGACAACCTCCCTGTCCATATCGGCGAGCTTCCGGTTCACCGAATGGTACGCCTGCGCGTTCCTCTATTACCTGGTCATGGTTTCCATCCTGACACTCGCGCAAGGCTGGATCGAGCGTCGAATGTCCGCTCCCTATTCTCGGAAGAGCAACGATCGGAATTCCGGCTTGCAACCCGCTCGCACCGCACCGGCACCGAACGGAAGCGCTCAGAACTTGTAGTTCAGATTGATGCCGACGGTATTCAGCTTCACGTCCTGATCGCGATCCGAAAAGCTGTTGTTTCCATCATAATGATCGGAGCCGAAATCATAGTAGCGGTACTGTGCGCCGACAGTGAATTTGTCCGTCAGGGCATAATCGACGCCGGCGCCGATCGTCCAGCCGGTATTCGTGCGGGTCCGTGCAAAATCCGAACCTGAATCTTGGGTGGTTTCGATGCCGGCGAAGGCAACGCCGCCAGTGCCGTAGACCAGGTAGCGGTCCATGGCATAGCCGGCCTTTGCATTGATCGACCCGAACCATTGGATGTTGGTGCCGAATGAATTTCCCGGGGCTTGGTTGGCGGAACCGTTGATCCCGGAATAGTTGAGGTCCGCCTCGCCGCCGATCACGAACTGGTTGAATTGCCATAGGCCGGCAACCTGGCCGCCGATGAATCCGCCGCTCAGATCGGGTGAGGAAAACGGTGTGCCGTCTGTTCCTGCTATATCGGATCTGCCCCAGCCATATCCCGCCTGCAGACCGGCATAGTAGCCGGTCCAGTCGAAGCCTGGCGCGGTCATCGGCAGGTCGACCGTCGGATCGGCTGCGAAAGCCGGTCCGGCCAAGACGACAAGGAAACCCGCACTTGCAAGCCTTAGGCGACGCATCGAACTCCCCGAACGTCGATTCAGAAAGATCCGTGCGTTCAGAATACCCCCATTCGTGGGAAAACGGAATCAGATTTCCGTGCGGTCGATTTCCCGTGGTTTGCGCGAATCCGAGATGAGCTCTTTTGCCCGGACCGCTCGCTATCCATTGCCGACGCAATCTTGGTATGCAAAGTCAGAACCGTGGATGAGGTATTTCGATGCGCCCACGTCGCTGGATCACCGCAATCGCGATCATGCTGATCCGGCAAAGTGGCGATGGCCGACCCTCTGACGCTTGCCATGGCCAAGGCGAAATTGGTCCCCGGTACAGTGTCGGGACAGTCCCTCAGCCTTGAGCTGACACCGGAAAGCAAGCAGGCGTTCGCCGCCTTCACCACCGCCAATGTCGGCAAGGTCGTCGATCTCAGCATCGACGGCGCCGTGGTGATGTCGCCACGGCTCATGGAGCCGATCACTGGCGGTGAGATCATGGTCAGCGGCACATTCGTACCGGGCGAACTCGAGCGGATCGTCGAAAAGATCTCGTCCGGGGATGTCAGCGTTACGGTCTATGTGAAAGCCGAGCAGCCGAGCGATTGAAACAGCCATTGCCTGGAAATCGATACGCCGTTGCCGGGTTGGTTGATGCCGGTCGCTGCCTCTGGCTACGCAGGCCGACATTTGCGAGACTGCCTGTAACCGAGGGAATCGCCTGATGCCGACCGCAAAGACCCCCAATGCCGCCAAACCAAGACCGTGGACCGAGATGGCGACGCATCTGGTGGATGTCGCGATGGGGCGCAAGCCCGCCGATCTCGTCATCCGTAACGGGCGCTGGGTGAACGTTCATTCGGGCGAGATCATCGCCGGCACCGATATCGCCATTGCCGGCGGGCGCTTCGCCTATTGCGGACCGAATGCCAGCCACGCCATCGGGCAGGGCACCAAGGTGGTGGATGCCGGCGGACGTTATCTGGTGCCGGGCCTGTGCGACGCGCACATGCATGTCGAAAGCGGCATGGTGACGGTGACGGAATTCTGCCGCGCCGTGATCCCGCACGGCACCACCTCGATGTTCATCGATCCGCATGAGATCGCCAATGTGCTGGGCCTGCCGGGCGTTCGCCTGATGCATGACGAAGCCGTGGCCATGCCCATCAACGTGCACGTGCAGATGCCGTCCTGCGTGCCCTCGGCGCCGGGGCTCGAACATGCCGGTGCCGAGCTGACGGTCGCCGATGTGGCGGAAGCGATGACTTGGGAAAACATCATCGGTCTTGGTGAGGTGATGAATTTCCCCGGCGTCGCCGCCAATGACCCGGTGATGTCCGGCGAGATCGCCGAGACGGTGAAAGCGGGCAAGACGGTCGGCGGCCACTATGCCTCGCGCGACCTCGGCCTGCCGTTCCATGGCTATGTCGCCGGCGGGCCGGAGGACGATCATGAGGGCACGCGCGCCGAGGACGCGATTGCCCGTGTCCGCCAGGGCATGAAGGCGATGCTGCGGCTGGGCTCGGCCTGGTACGACGTTGCCTCGCAGATCAAGGCGGTGACGGAAAGCGGCATCGATCCACGCAATTTCATCCTGTGCACCGACGACAGCCATTCCGGCACGCTGGTTCACGAAGGCCACATGGACCGGGTGGTGCGGCACGCCATTCAGCAGGGGCTGAAGCCGGTGACGGCGATCCAGATGGCGACGCTCAACACCGCCCAGCATTTCAAGCTCGAGCGTGAACTGGGCTCGATCGCACCAGGGCGGCTGGCCGATCTGCTGATCGTCTCCGATCTGGCCGGGATGACCATCGACGAGGTCTATGGGCGCGGCGTCAGGCTGGCCAAGGGCGGCAAGCTGGAAGCCGACATTCCGGCCTACAATTATCCGAAGACGGCGAAGAACACGGTCAAGCTCGGCAAGAAACTCAAGGCCTTGGATTTCGACATTGTGGCGCCCAAGGGCGCCAACGAGGTGCGGGTGCGTGTCATCGGCGTGATCGAGAACCAGGCGCCGACGCGGGCGCTGGAGGCCGATCTGCCAGTGGAGGACGGATTGGTCGCCATGGACCGGCGCAACGATGTCTGCCAGATCGCGCTGGTCGAACGCCACAGGGGCACGGGCGGCGTCACCAATGCCTTTGTCTCGGGTTTCGGCTATATGGGCGATTGTGCCATGGCGTCCAGCGTGGCGCATGACAGCCACCACATCATCGTCGTCGGCACCAACAAGCAGGACATGGCGCTGGCGGTCAACCGGCTGGGCGAGGTCGGCGGTGGCGTTGTTTTGTTCTCCAAGGGCAAGGAACTGGCGCTGGTCGAAATGCCGATCGCCGGCTTGATGTCGGACGAACGCGCCGAGATCGTCGCCGCGAAGGCGGAAAAGCTGACGGAGGCGATGCGCAAGATGGGCTGTTCGCTGAACAACGCATACATGCAGCACTCGCTGCTGGCGCTGGTCGTCATTCCCGAGCTCAGGATTTCCGATGTCGGTCTGATCGATGTGACGACCTTCCAGAAGGTCGACCTGTTCGTCTAACCAATCCGTCTGCTCAAACCGAAATCATTCCAAGCCTCGCTCGCGGATGGCGAGCGCGTTCGCGCCGCCGCCGAGCGGTCGCGATGGCGTCTTGGAGCATCCAAAAATAATACATTGACTCCAAATTTATAGCAACATTACAATTACCTGAAGCTGCCGGATGCAAAGTCCGAAACTCAGGAGAAAGGCATAGCTAGCCGCACGGTGTTGATTTCGGGAGCCGGAATTGCCGGGCCGACACTGGCCTATTGGCTGGCCCGGCATGGGTTCTCACCCACGGTTGTTGAACGCTCGGGCGCCGTCCGGTCCAGCGGGAGTCCCGTGGACGTCAGGGGGCCGGCGCTCGAAGTCGCGCTTCGGATGAACATCATGCCGCGCATTCGTGAGGCCGGCACCGATGTTGCCTATCTGAGCTTCGTCGACGCGCGGGGCAAGCGTGTCGGCAGGATCAACATGCGGGCTCTGCGACAGGCAGCCGGCAGCCAGGAGGTAGAACTGCCGCGTGGTGATTTGGCATCCATTCTCTACGAGGCAAGCCGGAGCGCCGCCGAATTTCTGTTCAACAATGCCATTGCCGGTATCAGCCAGGACGAACACGGCGTTGACGTCACGTTCGAGAATGGACCGCCGCGTCGTTTCGACCTGGTGATTGGCGCTGACGGGCTGCACTCCGCGGTTCGCCGCTTGGCCTTCGGGCCGGAGTCCGATTTCGTTGATCATATGGGGCTCTATATCGCCACTTTGCACCTGGACAGTGCCGAACGCGGGAACGAAGTGGTCGTCTACAACACGCCCGGAACAGCCATCTCCATCCACCCGTCGACGGGTCATGCGCTCGTGGCTTTCCTGTTCCACAGTCCAGCGGAGCCGGGCTTCGATCACCGCGATATCGCGCGGCACAAACGGATCCTGGAGGCGAGGTTCGCGCACGGCTCCTGGCGAACACGGGAACTCATCGATCGCGTGCGTGCCGCCGACGATCTCTACTTCGACTCCGTCAGCCAGGTGCATCTCGATCAGTGGTGGCGCGGCCGTGTCGTCCTCCTCGGTGACGCGGCCTCTAGCCTGTCACTCTTCGGCGAAGGTTCGACGCTGGCCATGGCTGGTGCATTCACGCTTGCCGAGGAACTCGCTGCAAATCCGGGCGATCATCGAACGGCATTTCGAAATTACGAAGCGAGGCACCGGATTCTCGTGGCGCCGAAGCAGCGTGGCAGTTGGCAGGCGGCCGCCTTGCTTGTTCCCAGGACCCGGTTAGGGATTTCAGCTCGAAACCTCGCCACGAGGCTCTGGCCCCTGGGGGCTGCCGCGGCGTGGCTGCTTGTCTCTCCTCATGATAGACGCCATATAGACCTCCATGCCCAACAGCACCGCCAATAGACCATTGCAGGATGGCTTGCGCGAGCGAAAGAAGCGCGCGACCCGGGTGGCGATCCAACGCGCCGCCCTCGCGCTGTTTCTTGCCAAGGGATACGACGAAACGACGACCGAGGAGATCGCGCGCGCCGCCGACGTGTCGCCGAGCACGCTCTTCAACTACTTCCCGACGAAGGAAGCGTTGGTTGCCGACGACTACGACCCGCTCTTCATCAATCTTCTGGAAACGCGGCCTCTCGACGAGCCCATGTTCACCTCGATCCGCAAGGCGCTGGAAGCCGGATTGGCGCAGGTTGTTGCCGAGGATCATGAGTTTCTCCTCACTCGCGCCAGGCTTGCCTTCAAGGTGCCCGCCTTGCGGGCCGCCGCCGCGCTGGACAGGGAACGAAGCGAACTGCTGCTTCGAGCGATCCTGACGCGGCGCGCGGGGGGGGCGGAAGGCAGTTTTGAAATCAAGGTCGTCAGCGCCTTGGTGGTCAGCGCCATGACGACGGCGATGGAGGCGTGGTTTGACGCCGACGGAAAATCCGAACTGATGGAACTCGTGGGTCGTGCGCTGGAGATCACTGAATTTGGTGCGGCTTCCGTAACACCTGCCAAACCAAGCCTCGGGCAATAAGCCTCGATGCTCCCGGTCGAGGCGCCGAAACTCAGGGTCGGGAGCGCAGCCCCTACAAGCACCAGCTTGTGCCGTCTGACGCTCGTTCAGCCCCCGGTGGCGATAGTCAACACCTTGAATGGCGTGGTGATGACGATCTCGGCCACGGAGCCAACGGCCTTTCCAAGGCCCTGACCAAGGTCACTAAGCTGCCCAGGCGGTGTCTCGTCCGAAGCCAGGCCGGCCGGCGCGCGCAGGCGGTCGCCAAGCAATTGCACCAGGAACGGGTTGTCGGCGAACTTGGCGTGGTTCAACTGGTCGCCACCCTTGGTCTTGGTCAGATCCACCACCGACACGCCGTAGCTGGCGAGGTCCGCCGCGTTGCCGTAGTCGCCGACACGGGGCTTGTCGCCGGAGATGAAGGAGGAGAGCTTGAGGGCGCGATCGTCGCCTGAGAGCAGGATGGCGAAGGGCTTGCTGGGCTTGCCGTAACGGATCATCTGTTTCTTGAACACGTCGACGTCGATGTCTGGCGACGCCAGGATGACATAGCCGAGTTTGCCGCCAAGATCGCGATCGCCGGTGATTGCGAGCTGGCGCAGCGCCTCCATCGTCACCCAGTTTCCCATCGAATGGGCGATGATGTCGATGCTCTTGACCTTGGTCTTGGCAAGCATGCGCAGCGTCGCTTCGAGGTCGTCGCGTGCGGCGGTGGCGCTATCCTTGTCATAGAGGTAGCCGGTTGTCTTGGCGCTTGAAGCCCACGAGAACAGCACCGGCGTGCCCGGATACTTGGTGTCGTGCACAATCTGCGTCAGCCGGTAGATGCCGTCATCGAAGCCGTTGTTGAAGCCGTGCACGAAAACCAGTGCGCGATCGCCGCGCATGGCGATATCGGCGCCGACCGCCTTAGCGAATTGCGGCGCGTTCTCGTAGTAAGCGACATCCTTTGCGGTGAAGTCCTTGGCCGGATTGCTGTTCGCCGATCCCTTTGCCCTTTCGATCGCGCCGATCTGATGGGTCTTGGGTACATTCACGTCGACACGGGCGTAGCTGGTGGTCAGGGAGCGATCGCCGTCGAAGACCTGTCGAGGGTCCTTTGTGGCCCGTTGCCGGGTGGTGGCGACGAATATCTCATGCGTCGCCGCTATGTCCGAGGCAGGAACCGCGATCGTCGTCTTGTTGAGAAGGTCATGCGTGTTCTGACCGGCGCAGCCTGTGAGAAGCAACGCGAAGGCGACGATGAGAAAGCTCTTCGAACGCACGGTTACACAGTCCCCGTAAGCAACGCCAAGCTCGTGACGTCCATGGGTATGTCGATAAAGACAGTGTCCGGCCCGGTCCAGTTCAAAGTGTTCCGATGGTGCGGCAATCGTGAACATGACCGCCGAAAGCCATCGGAAAGCATCCTATTGTCCAAGCAGGCTGATGCGGTCGGTAACATCGCGGTCGCTGGCAAAGCCGTCATCCTCGCGAAGCCGCTGGCCGATCATCTTCACCATGGCCGGATTATCGGCGAACTTGTTGTGGTTGAAGCTATCCGCTCCCTTGAGTTTCGACAGATCGACGACCGTCACGCCGTAGGTGGCGAGGTCGGCGGCGTCTTTGTAATCGCCGACGCGCGGCCGTGAGCCGGCGAGCAGTCCGGAGATACGCAGCGCCCGGTCATCGTCGGACAGAAGCAGGATGAACGGCTTGTCCGGCTTTCCGTAGCGGCGCATCTGGCTTTTGAACACGTCGACGTCGATGTCGGGCGAGGCCAGCACCACGTCGCCCAGTTTGCCGCCGAGATCGCGGTCGCCGGTGATGGCCAACTGGCGCAGCGTTTCCATGGTGACCCAGGTCCCGAGCGAATGCGCGACGATGTCGATGCGTCGCGCGCCGGACTGTTCCAGCATCCTCAACGTGACTTCCAACTGGTCACGCGCGGCACTCGCGCTCTCCTTGTCGTAAACATAGTCAGTTGTCCGGGCGCCCGATGCCCAAGAAAACAGCACCGGTGTGCCAGGATAGCCAGAATCATGCACGATCTGGGTCAGGCGATAGACGGCGGCATCGAAGCCGGTGTTGTAGCCATGCACGAAAACCATGACCCGACCGCCACGCGCCGCGATGTCGGCGTTGAGCGCGCTGGAGAATTTCGGCTGTGTGTCGTAGCCGACGACCTCCGAGGCCATGAAGTACTTGGCCGGGTCATTCGACTTGCCGCGCGAACGCCGCTCGATCTGGCCGGTCTGGTGGACGCCGGGGACGGTGACGTTGACGCGGGCGTAGTTCAGCGTCGCCGAGCGCTCGCCGTCGAAAACCTTGTTGGGATCATCGGACTTCTTGCGCGTCGTGGCGATGAAGATGCTGTGGTTGCCGGCAATCTCCGTCACCGGCGTCGCGACGACGGCGCTGCCGAGAATTTCCTGGGTTTGCCGACCGGCACAGCCGGCAATCAGCAAGGCAAGGGCAATGATGCAAATCTTCTTGAAAGGCACGTCTGAGATTCCACTCCGGCCATAAGGCCTCCGCGACACCCCCCGGACAGGTAGAGTGCGGCAGAAGTAAGTCGTTTGCGGTTCAAATGCGGTCAGCGTCGGGCGACCGCCATGGCAGTGTTGCGCGAAAGCCCAAAGGACGGCGGGAACCCTGGGATGCTTGAGAAGGGCATCGCCGTCGGTTTACCGATTTCCGGCAGCGATATGGATGACGGCCGATGCTACGGGCATGAAGAAACACCTCCAAGTGCTTGCCGGGATTCTGGGAATGTCCTTTGCTGGAACCGCCGGACAATGGCTTCGGCAGGCCGGGTATGCAATAGGGCAGGCGCCAGATGTTGGGGGTCGGACCCTGGCGATCGGGCTCTGGATCGTGCAAGGCACGGATCGGCGGGGCTTCGAAAATGGCGCCTTGCTGAAGACAGGAAGTCATTGATGGGAATCGGGTGGTTCAGGCGTACGCGGCAGGCATTGGGCGCGCGCGACTGTTCGGTGCGGTTATCCAAGCTGGACAACAGCTCGCTGCTTGGCGTCACATGCACCGGCAAGACAGATGGCGGCGGGGCTCAAGTTCAGGCCGTCATGTCGGCAATCCTGTTTTCGCGCGCCACGGGGGTTCCGTATTTCCACACGCCGTTCAAATCGGTCATGCATGGTGATGATCCGGCGCTTTTCGCTCGCCAGTGGGAAACATCGTTCAAGCTCGGAATTGGTTCCCCTGGCGTGCCAGAGGGCGTTCCCATCATCAACGGTGAGGCCTTCTGCAAAGGGTATCGCGGTGCGCCCGTCGTGGTCGAGCAGCGACATTTCCATGCTTTCGCTGACGAGAACCCCGATCTCTACCGCGGCGTTGTCGATGAGTTTCGCGCGCGGCTCGCCTTGCCGCCACGGTCATTTGCATTGCCCACCATCGCCGTTCATGTCAGGCGTGGCGATGTCGTCGGCGTGCCCGCCTATGCCGAACGTTTAACCGACAACGATGTCATCGCCCGGCGCATCGAAACAGCGCTGCGCGATTATCCGGATCATCGTGTTCGTGTCTTCTCGCAAGGCGTGGAATCGGACTTCCAGCCATTGCCTGACATCTGCGAATTCGAGCTCAACTCGGATGTTTTCGCTACAATCTCGGGATTGATCCAGGCGGATTGCCTTATCATGGCCAAGAGTTCGCTGAGCTATGTCGCCGGGCTGTTGTCCAAGGGCAGGGTGTATTACGAACCTTTCTGGCACAAGCCGCTGTCATCCTGGCGGGCGCCGCGTTAATCCCGTAACCCGGTAGCGCCATGGCAACCAGCTTGTTCGGCGCACAGGATACGGGCCAGCAAACGAGATCCGCTCCGAGGTGATTTTCCGATGAACAGTTTCTCTTCCCGCGTCGCTGTCGCTACCGCTGCGATACGCCAGATCTTTCCGGAAACCCCGCTGCAGGAGAACGACTATCTGTCGAAGAAAACTGGCGCACGCATCCTCCTGAAGCGTGAGGATCTGTCGCCGGTGCGATCCTACAAGATTCGCGGCGCCTTCAATTTCTTCCGCAAGGCGCTTGCCGCCGGCAACGATGCGGAGCTGTTCGTCTGCGCTTCCGCCGGCAATCATGCCCAGGGTTTTGCCTTCGTCTGCCGCCATTTTGGCAAGAAGGGGGTTGTGTTCATGCCGGTGACGACGCCGCAGCAGAAAATCGACAAGACGCGTCTGTTCGGCGGCGAGTTCGTCGAAATCAAACTGGTTGGCGACTTTTTCGACGAATGCTACCGGGCCGCCTTCGAGTTCACCGAAAGTGCCGGCGCGCATATGGTGCCGCCTTTCGACCATAAGGACATCATCGAAGGGCAGGCGACCGTCGCCTACGAAATCGCCGCGCAGTTGGGCGCGCGGATGCCCGACATCGTCATGCTGCCGGTCGGCGGCGGCGGCCTGGCAGCCGGCGTAACGCACTATTTCGCCGATCAGGGCCGCGAAACACGTTTTGTTTTCTGTGAACCCGCCGGCGCGCCGAGCCTGAGCGAGAGCCTGTCCGCCGGCAAGCGCCTCAAGCTCGCCAAGGTTGATAACTTCGTCGACGGCGCGGCCGTGGCCGAGATCGGCCGCGAGCCGTTGCGCTACCTCAAGGATTTTCCGACCGATACGGTGCGTCTGATCCCGGAAAACCGGCTCTGCGCGACGATGATCGAGATGCTCAACATCGAGGGCGTGGTTCTGGAACCGGCCGGCGCGCTGGCGATCGACGCACTAAAGGATTTTTCCCGGAAGGAGATCAGGGGCAAGACCATCGTTGCGGTAGTCTCCGGCGGGAATTTCGATTTCGAGCGGCTGCCCGATGTCAAGGAGAGGGCGCTGCGCTTCGAAGGGCTGAAGAAGTATTTCATCATCCGCTTTCCGCAGCGACCGGGCGCGCTACGCGATTTCCTCGAACTGCTCGGACCCGACGACGATATCGCGCGCTTCGAATATCTGAAGAAGTCGGCGCGCAATTTCGGCTCGGTGCTGATCGGCATCGAAACCAAGGACCGCCGGAATTTTGACTTGCTCAGGGCGAATTTCGAAGCCGAGGGCGTCCAGTATCAGGACATCACCGACAATGAGACGCTGGCTGGGTTCATCATATGAGCGACAAGACAGGGAAGATCTTCATCGCGCTGTTTTCCGGCATCAATGTCGGCGGCAACCGCATCGTCAAGATGGCCGAGCTGAGGGCCTTTTTCGAGGATCTCGGCTTCAGCGATGTCGCCACCTATGTACAGAGCGGCAACGCTGTGTCCCGGTCCGCGCAGGGCGATGCGGCCGCGCTGACCAGCCAGTTGGCGGCGGCCTTCGAGAAGAAATGGGGATTTCACTCGCGCATCATGGTTCGCGACGCGGACTGGTTCGAGCGACTGGTCGAGCAAAACCCGTATCCGGAGGTTGCGGAGGAGCCGACCAAGCTCCACGCCTACGTATTGGAGCGGGAGCCGACCGTCGAGGAGACGGCTCGGCTGTTGGAGAAATGCACGGGTCCCGAACAATTCGAGATCAAGGGTGACGTGCTCTATCTGCATGCCCCCGACGGGCTCGGAAAGTCCGTGTTTGCCGGACTGATCCCGCGCACGCTGAAAGTGCCCGGCACCGCGCGCAACTGGCGTTCGGTGCTGGCATTGCTGGAGATGGCCGGCAAGACCGGTAGCAACTGACTTCGATATGTTTACGCCGCGGGCGGGCGGTTCCAGTCGAACACCAGCTCTTCGCGGAAAGCGAAGCGCTTGATGTGGTCGGCAACGACAGTTTCCAGCCGTTCGATCGAGCCGGCTTCTTCCGTCGTCACCACGATGTGGAGGGTCGTCGCGTCCGCGTCCATCACGGTGCGTCCCATCGACAGATCGATAACGCCATGGCTTGGGTCGAACTCGACCGGAAATTTGTGCGCCCAGTGCTTGCAGAGCTGCTGCAGATAGCGGCTCGCATGTTCGGTGGCGACGTTGGCACGGCTGGTCTGCATGGTTGGTTCTCCTGGCACCGGCAGAGAGGCGGGCGCGATATCCGGACAGATAGGCATGATCTGGCGAAGCGCCAGACTGGCGGACGGCATCGGCAGCCATCCGCCTTGCGCTACGGGATCGGTTACCAGCTTCCCGTATTCGCCATAGAGGCCCACGGCTCGGCCTTGGGCTTGGCCGGACCTTTCTGCAGAAGCTCGATCGAGATGCCATCCGGCGACTTGATGAACGCCATGTTGCCGTCGCGTGGCGGGCGGTTGATGGTGACGCCCTTGTCCATCAGGTTCTGGCAGGTGGCGTAGATGTCGTCGACCTCATAGGCGAGGTGGCCAAAATTCCGGCCACCCTTGTAGTCTTCGGCATCCCAATTGTAGGTCAGTTCGACCAGCGGCGCCTTGTCGGCGATGCCGCTCTGCTCGTCTTCTGAGGCCGCGAGGAAGATCAGCGTGAAACGACCCTGTTCATTTTCGTAACGGCGCACTTCCTTCAGGCCAAGCTTGGCACAGTAGAAGTCGAGCGAGGCATCGATATCGGCGATGCGAACCATGGTGTGCAGATAGCGCATGTGATTTTCCTCGAGAATGTTGTGTCGCGGCGGAACATACGGCCGGCCCCCTCAAAGGGCAATCGCCAACAGTTGAAGGCGCCGGCAAACAACAAATCCGGTATTGCCGTAATGAACCGTGAAAAAAGGCACGGCAGGTCTTGCACACACCGGAAGCCGCGGTGTTAATCTGATGTCAAGAATCAGTTGCGGTGTTCTTCAAAAAAGGGGGCATTCTTATGGGGGAAAAGGCCTCTTTCATGGGGCGGGACGGGACCCTCGGCGACGCCTTGAAGCAGGATGAAGGCGGCGATGCCGATCTCGTTGAAGTTGCCGGTGCCATCAAATGGTTCGATGTGGCCAAGGGCTACGGTTTCATCCTTCCCGATGGCGGCTCGTCGGGCGATATTCTCCTCCATGTGACATGTCTTCGAAAGGACGGCTTCCAGACCGCGCTGGAAGGCGCGCGCGTCGTCTGCCTCGTCAAGCATGGCGACCGTGGCTTACAGGCTTTCCGTGTTCTTTCCATGGATGCCTCCACGGCGATCCATCCAGCGGAAATGCAGGAACAGCGTACCCATGTGTCGGTCACGCCGGAGAGTGGCCTTGAGCGCGCCCTGGTGAAATGGTTCAACCGCACCAAGGGGTTCGGCTTCCTGACACGGGGCGAGGGCACCGAGGACATTTTCGTCCATATGGAAACGTTGCGCCGCTACGGCATCACCGAGTTGCGTCCGGGGCAGGTTGTACTGGTTCGGTTCGGGCGCGGCGACAAGGGCCTTATGGCTGCCGAAATTCACCCCGATATGGGTACCTTGTCGGTTTCGCATTAGGACGATTTCCGGCCGAGGATCTTGAATGGCTCACAGGAACTGGCTGACGGCCGGCGCGCTCGGCGCCGCGATTGCAGTGGTCATCGCCACCAGCGCTTTCTTCTATTCACAGGAATCGAGTTCGGCCGACGGCAAGGCGATGATCCTTCCCGTCGACCCTGCGCCACTGGTCGCCGTAACCAAAGGCGGTGAACGATCGTTCTCCATCGAAGTTGCCGATACCGAGGCCGAGCGCGAGGCCGGTTTGATGTTTCGTACCGACATGGACGACGATCATGGCATGCTGTTCGTGTTCGACGCGTCGCGGGAGGTCAACTTCTGGATGAAGAACACGCCGATGCCGCTCGACCTCGTCTTTGTCGGCGAGGACGGCAGGATCCAGGCGATCAAACGGGGGGAGCCGCAGTCGGAAGCGATCATCTCACCCGGCGCGCCGGTCCGCTTCGTGCTGGAGCTCAAGGCGGGAACCGCCGCCAAGGATGGCATCGCGGATGGCGATCTGTTGCGCCATCCGAAAATCGGCGCGAATGCCGGCTCTGACTGAACGTTTGGCCGATGCAATTTTTCTCCCATGACGGTTTCGACCTTGCTTACCTTGATCGCCAGCCGGCGTCGGGCAGCGGCGATCCGGTTTTGATGATCCATGGCTTTGCCTCCAGCCACTACGTCAACTGGGTGTCGCCTGGTTGGTTCAAGACGCTGAACGATGCGGGCTACCGCGCCATCGCCTTTGACAATCGCGGCCATGGCTCGTCTTCGAAAAGCTACGTCGAGGCCGACTACACGCCTGCAAAAATGGCTTCCGACGGGGCAGCCTTGCTGGACCACCTGGGCATCGAACGGGCGCATGTCATGGGCTATTCGATGGGCGCGCGCATATCGGCATTCCTGGCGCTTTCCGATCCTGAAAAGGTGGCGACGCTGGTCTTCGGCGGTCTCGGCATCGGCATGGTCGATGGCGTCGGCGATTGGGATCCGATAGCCGCGGCCCTTCTTGCCGATGATCCGGGTTCCGTCAGCCATCCGCGCGGACGTTCGTTCCGCGCCTTTGCCGACCAGACCCGCAGCGACCGCCTGGCGCTGGCCGCTTGTATCGCCACCTCGCGGGAATTGCTCAGCGAGGACGATCTCGCGCGTATCGCCCAGCCGACGCTGGTCGCTGTCGGGACGACGGATGATATTGGCGGCTCGCCGGATGAACTCGCGGCATTGATGCCGAACGCCCGCGCTTTTCATATCGAGGGCCGCGACCATATGCTGGCGGTCGGGGACAAGTCCTTCAAGCAGCGCGTGCTTGAGTTCTACGCCGAAAATCCGCTTTGAACGGCGCGGCGCTGGTTCATCTCCCGTCGCCTGTGTGGAGATGCGGCACCGGCCTGGGAGACTTTTCCTGACCGAAGCTTCTGCTTGGCCTCAGGTGGGGCTTGAAGTCAGCCCAAGCGCCTCGAGCGACCGCGCCATATTGTGCCTGGCCTGCGCTTCGAACCGCTGCCTGAATTCCTCGGTGTGGAAAATATGGTCGCGGGCAAGGAACCCTTTCAGGACCGCGCCACGGCCGGCACGCCACATTGGTTCCTCCACCCAGCCATACTCACGGCGAACCGCGCGTTCATAGGCGTCGAAAGCGGAGGGCTCCGCGCCAAGGATCGACATGTCCATGTCGAGGAACAGGGCGGCATCGCGGGCGGCGCTTTCGTTGGCAAGCCGGGGCAATTCATGCGTGGCGGTGGCAACGATCATTGCCTTGATACGGTCGATCCGCTTCGTGTCGGCACGGCCGGCCAGTTCCTTCTCGGCAAGTGCGGCACTTCGCGCCTCGTTGTCCTTGGCCCGGCTGTCATAGATCGCATCGTGGAACCAGATCGCCGCCTCGACGGCTTCGGCATCGTGCAGCAGCGCGCGATGGTCGCCCGCAAGCGCCAGCATCGCTTCGATGTGGGCGAGGCCATGATAGTGGCGATCTTCGGCCTCGTAGAGCCTGGAAAGGGCTGATTTCAAGGCGTTGTCGATCAAGGGTTCGTTTTCCATGGCTGCTTGAATTCCCGCGAACCAAATCCATTTGATAGAGCACTAAGGAAAATTGAGTTCAATCGTGATATGATCTGGCTTATAGGTGCTGCCGGACCATAGGCAAGGCGGTAGGACACGTCGATGAACAGCATCAGCATTTCCAGATCAAACGCGTTGCAGCCGGTTGACCCGATCTGGCGCTCGATCCGCGATGAAGCGATGGAAGCGGTCAACCGCGATCCGCTTCTGGCGGCATTCCTCTATTCGACGATCCTCAACCAGGAGAGCCTGGAAGAGGCGGTGATCCACCGGCTGGCCGAGCGGCTTGACCATCAGGACATCGGCTCCGATCTTATTCGCCAGACGTTCAAGGCGATGCTGGCCGACGACAAGGAGTGGTCGACCACCGTGCGCGTCGACATCCAAGCCTACTACGACCGCGATCCGGCCTGCGATCGTTTCATCATGCCGGTGCTTTATTTCAAGGGATTCCATGCCATCCAGACCCATCGGTTGGCGCATTGGCTGTGGAACCAGGGCCGCAAGGATTTCGCACTCTATCTGCAGAGTCGCTCATCGTCGGTTTTCCAGACCGACATCAATCCGGCCGCCCGCATCGGCAAGGGTATCTTCATCGATCACGCCACGGGCCTCGTCGTCGGCGAGACCGCGGTGATCGAGGATGACGTCTCCATCCTGCATGGCGTGACGCTGGGCGGCACGGGCAAGGCCGGCGGCGACCGCCACCCCAAGATCCGCTACGGTGTGCTGATTGGCGCTGGCGCCAAGATTCTTGGCAATATCGAGATCGGTCATTGCTCGAAGATCGCCGCCGGCTCGGTCGTCCTCTCACCCGTGCCTCACAACAAGACGGTTGCCGGCGTGCCCGCCCGCGTCGTCGGCGAGACAGGTTGCGACCGGCCTTCGCGCCAGATGGACCAGCTTCTTCCGTCCCAGTCGATGGATCAGGTCGTCTCCTTCGACATCTGATTTCCGGCGCTGTTGCTCGATCGGGCAGGGATTGCCCGGCGGGCTCGCTGGCACGCCAGCATCCCGTGCAATAAGCCTGCCTTGCCTTTACATCGCCATTGTCGACGTGCCAGAAGCGCATTCACACTTGCAAGCCGACGATCGGAGAAGACTGTTGAAGCCCGACGAAATTAGAAAGCTGGACGCCTATTTCAAGCGCGTCTTCCAGAACCCCAAGCTTGAAGTGAAAGCCCGGCCGCGCAAGGATGATTCAGCCGAGGTCTATGTCGGCGACGAATTCCTCGGCCTCGTCTTCAAGGACGAAGACGACGGCGACTACAATTTCTCGATGGCGATCCTCGACATCGATCTGGCCTGAGCTAGAGTACCTGCGGCGGCCGGACCCGCACCGAATGCATCCGGCCAGCCTCCCTCAAATGATATTTTAGCGCCCCGTCTTCAGGAGACGTGTCGTTTCAGCGACGATTGCCGCGTCAAGCGCCGGCCAGTCGCCGAGAAACTCCTTCGGAAATCGATAGGTCAGACTGAGGTTGTCGCCAACGTGGATGTCGCGTTCGCAAGGCGCTAGCGACTCGCCCGCGTTTGGACCGCTCAGGCAACGTGCCACGAAGGGATCCTTGCCTGGGCGTTTGCCGACGACCAGCACCTCGTTCATGTAGCCTGATTTCTCGTTGAAGGCGTAGACCGTCGTGCCGCCGGGGCCGGCTGTGCCGGGCTGGACGATCAGCGCGCTGTAGATAGGCGCGAAGCGGCCGCTCATGTCACGCGACATCATCCGCGGTTCAAACGAGAGGAAAATGATCTTCTTGGCTGACCCGGTGTGGTTGAAATCATCGCGCGCGGCCTCGCTGTAACCATCCATGTCCGGATAGCGCAGATAGAGGTCAAGTCTCGAGGCGATGCCATCGCGCCTTGCCTGGGCGAAGCGAATGGCATTGGCGGGCACAGCGATGATATTGTTGCCGATGACGATTTGGCGGACCGTGCCGTCGTCGGTATAGCCGGCCATGGCAATCGAGTGGCCGAACCACTTGCCGCCAAGGCTGATCGCCACCGAGAGCAACGCCAGGGTCGCGAAGGCGTAGAAGACCCGCCTCATCAGCATGGAATCAACCACGGTGAATTCAGGGTCGGTCGCGGTCGCCGCCTGTCTCATGGAAATCCTCGATCTCTGCCGCCTGTCCCCAGGCGGGACACATGACGCGGCACGGCCCTTGCAGCGCTGTTGGAACGACTGTGCGATTTCATGGTAAATGGATGGTAAAGATGGGTTCGATGGTGCTTGTCCTTTTTGCGTTTTCGGTCGGGTTGACAGTTTGTGGCCTTGCCGGATCGGCAATGGAACTGATCACGGGGCGCAAGGTCGCCTTCGCGGAGCCTTATGTTTCGCCGGCGCATATGCTGCGCTCGCTCGCCGCAACCGCTTGCGCCGGGCCGTTCATGTTGGTCAACGATGCCCTGGATGCCCGCCGCAACCGCCGCATATCGACGACGATGATGATCTCCTGCGGCTGTACCGCGACCATCTGGGCGCTGGCGCTGGGCGTTGTGCTGATCGCCATTGCCTCCTGGGCCACCGTTCCCCTAGGTTCCGCCGGCTTCCCAGCCTGAGCGAATCGGAGTGAGACAGATGCCGGCCTATGCGATCGACGGAAAAGAGCCCTCCTTCGAGGAGGCCGGCAGCAATTGGATCGCGCCAGACGCCACGCTGATCGGCGACGTCCGGATCGGCCGCGATGCGGGCATCTGGTTCGGCGTCGTCATTCGCGGCGACAATGAGCCGATTGTCATCGGCGCCGATACCAATGTGCAGGAACACACGATCATGCATACGGATCCGGGTTTTCCGCTGACCATCGGCGAAGGCTGCACGATTGGCCACCGCGCCCTGCTGCATGGTTGCACGATCGGCGACAACAGCCTGATCGGCATGGGCGCCATCGTGCTGAACGGCGCCAGGATCGGCAGGAATTCGCTGGTCGGCGCCGGTGCGCTGGTCACCGAGGGCAAGGAGTTTCCCGACAATTCGCTGATCGTCGGCTCGCCGGCGAAGGTTATCAGGACGCTGGACGATGCCGCCATCGCAAGGCTGCGCGGGTCAGCCGCG
Organism: Mesorhizobium sp. PAMC28654; assembly: GCF_020616515.1. GTDB lineage: Bacteria > Pseudomonadota > Alphaproteobacteria > Rhizobiales > Rhizobiaceae > Mesorhizobium. The sequence continues at coordinate 1,317,187 of NZ_CP085135.1, read as the reverse complement.
CATTATGTCGCCAATGGCAAGCGGTTCAAGGCGGGTTTGAAGAAGGTTTAGCTCGGCTGGCCAACGCCAGAAATGGCGGAGCCGGCCCCGGGGACGGGGGCCGGCTCCTTTCACCCGGTCGTTGGGGACGGGGAGGGTGGGGACTCGACCGGGTTTCTCCTTAGGCGCGTCGCATGAATGCGACGAGCTTGACCTCTGTTTTACGGATGCCGTTGTCCCAAAACCGCTGCGCACTTTTGGGCGACATGCATTGGCGTCCTCAGCGCACGCTGGCGACCGCGTCGGAACGGCCGTCGTTGATGGTGATCCAAACGCCCGAATTCTCGGTCGATTGGCGCTTCAGGTAGGTGTAGTCGGTGTCGGTCCAGGACAGGACCTTGGGTTCAAGGTTGTCGAGGATGAACTCGCCAAGGCTGGTCCGGACGGTCAGTACCGCGTGGCCATCGCCGTTCGGCTGACGCGCGACCGTCATCAGCAAATTGCCGGCGGGGACGCCTGCGTCCATCAGTTCACGGCGCTTTTCCAGCGCGTAGTCCTCGCAGTCGCCGTAGCCATTGTCAGGGTAGGACCAGTATTCCTCGACGCCGTAGTTCTCCAGGTCGGTGCGCGGCTTGATGCGGGTGTTGACCGAATTGTTGATGTTGACGATCGTTGCCCACAGCTTCCGCGTCAGGTCGACCGGCGGCCCCTTGGGTGTCCGCTCGTTGCATTCAACCGGTATGCGCTGGCAGAAATCATAGTGGCCGACAGGCTGCGTGGTGCGGGCACCGGTGTGCATGAAAACCGGCCCTCCCGCATATGCCGTTCCCCAGGCGGAAAGCTGCATCGCCATTGCCATAAGCAACAGCTTGCCCCACGTGTTCTTCATTTTTCTTGTCTCCCCGTTTGAGGAGACAATGACACGACTGGATTTATTTGACGCAAAAGCCAGAAGTATACATTAAGTAAAACTCCAATAGAATAAACGTAAAATTTGAAGCATTTGAGTATAAAAATATTCAGGATTTTCGACGGCTCATAGCCTTGCTGGGGCGCGGGGTCGGCGCCGGCGTGTTTAAGGGTGAGGTTGGCCGCCTGCCATGATTCGCTGCCGGCGAGCGACTGAATGCTCAAACGCGACTGGCCAATAAAAAACCGGCCGCAAGCGGCCGGTTCGGTTGGATGCAGCCGGTGTTAGGTGCGTGGCGAGTTGAATTCTGAATCCAGTGTTTCGGGCCGCTGTATGACCGCGAACTCGATGGCCACGCCATCTTCGAAGTGGCGCACTACCTGTCCACGCATGGTGCCCAGCATCACCTGGATGCCGATCGCCGGCTTGACGTCGATCTCGATCGCCGCGCCCGAAAGCGACAGGTCGATGATGCGGCACTGGTACTGACGCCCGTCGGTGAGCTGCAGCACGCTGGTCGGATTGCGCGGCGCCACGCGTTCGTGGCGACGGTCTTCCGGCAGATCGAGCTCGTGCTTGTTGGCAAGCCAGGTCAGTTGCGCGGCAAGCTTGTCCTTCTTGCGGTCCGACGCGATGACGGTCATCGCGAAACCGTCCTGCAGGGTGCGGGTGACGACGCCCTCGATGCGGCCGATGTGATCGATGTAGGCAATGACTTTCTCGCCGGGCATGCCGACGCGCTCGGTACGAAGCGCTACATTGCCCGGCGACATGTCGACGACCTGGCAAGGGTGTTCGGTGCGGTCTTCCAGCATGAAGCGTCCGTAAATCTTCACCCGGACGCGCTGAAAGTTGCGCCTTTCAGCTCGGGACGGCGCGTAGTCGACCGCCGCTGACCTCATGACTGCCTACACCCCGTTTGGCATTCCCGCGCCGATGCGAGGAATTTCAGCGGAAAGTACAGCAGTGCAGGTTAACAAAGGGAAAAAGCAAGTCGTCACCGCGCGGGTATCGCGGCCTATTCGTCTCGGCCGCCGTCGAACACGACGAGATGCCGGATGCGGCGCGCCCGACCAAGCGCGGAGATCGTTTCGGGCGCATCGAGATCTGATGGAACAAGCGACGGAACGCTGATCGCGGGTCGGCTTTTCAGGGACACAGGTTCGTTTTCCGGGTCAACGACGCGAATGGAATCAATGAGCACGTCGGTGATTGGGTCCGCCCCCAGCCAGAACGGTTTTTCGACCGCTGATATCGCACCCAGGCAGCGTGGATTTTCGATGCCGCCATCAAGCGGCAGCACAAGCAGTTCGAACTTGTTGGTGCGGCCGTTGCGGCTGAAGCCTTCATAGGTGATCAGCACCACGGATTTCTGATCGAAAACGCCATGGACGAGTTTTGAGACAAGCCGCTGGTCCTTCTCGCGCCATAGCGAGGGAAAGGAAAAGCCCTTGAGCTCACGGCCATAGGTGGCGCACAGCCGGGTGCCGGCCAGCCGGAAGACGGCTTCGCCGCGCGTATCCTTCTCAAGGATGAATGTATCGGCCAGCAGCGACTTGATATCGGCGGGCTCGATTTCAGAGCGCTTCGGCGCAGGGCGTCCGTCACGCAGGCGGTTCCAATAATGGAACAGCGTGATCGATCCGTTCTGGTTCATGGTATGCTGCTCCGCGCAATCTGTCGTCTGATGTCCCATCGGTGAACAGAAGGGCGCCCTCCGATGACTTACATGCGTTGCGGAGCAGGAAGCGTGCCAGCGTCGTTAACACTTGTTCACGGGTCGGGGTCGTTAAGGTTAACAAGTGGTTTACGTTGTGCCCGCGAAAGGCCTGTGGCATACCAAAACCACTCCAGAAGCGGTCGTTTCGCGACGATCGGCAGCACTTCGGTTAAGAGTTTTAGGGGAGCAGGGGACTCGACAAGCCGTTCAAGGGAAACCTTGGGCGGCTTCTTTTTGATTCGCGTCCTGTGATTCGCTTTATGTGATTCTCTATTGTGATTTTACTGGCGGCGATCTCGTGCACGACCCAAGAGCGCATCAAGATACGTCAGAGCGCGATCACGAGACGGGCGATCGGGCCATGGCGATCGCCATTATAAAACCCGAAAATCAGGAGAGTATCGAGCCATCCCGCAGGGATTTTTCACCATGTCGAGGTGCGTCATGAAAAGGATAATCGCAGGGCTGGTCTTGATGTTCGCAATGCTCGGCACGTCGGTTGCCGCGGCTGAGACGATCGACGTGTCCGACAGCCATGGCGGCAGCGTCGCCGCATACAGCCAGCGCTGGAAAGAGTTGGCGGCGCGGGGCGTCAAAGTACGGATCGTCGGGGCATGCCAGTCGGCGTGCACGGTCTTGCTGGGGTATATTCCGCGTGACCACATATGCGTGATGCCGGCGGCGCGCTTTGGATTTCACACGGCGCATCGGCCGGACATGACGGCTGTGCTCTGGCATGCCTATGCGTCCGATATCCAGGGCTGGATCAATGCGCGGGGCGGTCTCACGCCGGATTTCAAGTGGATGGGAGCCCCGGATACCTATCGCTATTTCCATAAATGCTGACGTCCAGGGATCGTTCTCTCCGGCGATGCAGCTAAGGCCACGGCCGCGGTGGCCGCGGATTTGCAATGCGGTGTCGGGGCCGAGAACTTGCCGAGATCGCCAGCTTGGAGCTCTTGTAAACTCGTCGTGTCGGTCGGCCTGTGTCCGCATGAAAGCTATTGCGGGCATTGGTTGGCTGGCGTTGCCGCCCATTTATGGGTAAGCGGCTTGGATGGCCGTGAAACTGAACTCTTGGATCGAGTGCAACGACGCATGAGTGAACCGGTAAGCCCTTCGGACATCGAACACACACAGCTCGAGCCGGAGCCGCGTCGCGAGCCGGTGTTCAACCTGCCTCCCGTCGTGCTGGCGGTGATCGGCATCTGCGCGGTCGTCTATCTGTTGCAGGAATATGTGCTGACGCAGGCGCAGCAACTGACATTGCTTTACGACGGGGCCTTCATTCCCGCCCTCTACACCGGTCAATACGGCTTCGACTGGTTCCTCCTAACCCGCCCTTTCACCTATGCCTTCATGCACGGTAGCTTTGCCCATATCCTGATCAATATGGTGATGTTCGCCGCCTTCGGTTCGCCGTTGGCAAATCGTCTGGGCACCCTCCGGTTCGCACTGTTCTTCGCTGCGACCAGCCTGGCTTCCGTCGTGCTTTTCTGGGCAATTCATCCCTTTGGTGAAGTGCCACTGGTCGGGGCTTCCGGCGCGATTTCCGGCATGATGGGCGCCGCGACACGGTTTGGCTTGCGTACTGAACGTTCATCCGGAAAGACCGCCTTTGCCGGACCCCTGCTGCCGATCTCGATCATCCTGCGGCTGCGCGGCGTCACGATCTTTATCATCGCGTGGATGGTGATCAATCTCGCCACAGGCCTGTTCGGCTTCGCGTTCGGCTTTGATGGCCAGATTGCCTGGGAAGCGCATGTCGGTGGCTTCGTTGCCGGCTTCTTCGGCCTGCGCTGGTTTGATCGGCGATGGCAGCAACCCGAATGGACGGGCACGGACTACCGCACTTGAAATGCAACCGATCGCGGCGCACGATGTTCACTCTTAAGTGAAGCCGGTCAGGGCAGGAACCGGCAAGCAGGAGGAGGTCGCCATGACGGTTAAGGCAATTCTCGAAAGCAAGGGCCACGACGTGCTGACGCTCGGGCCGAACGAAAAACTTAGCGAGGCCATTCGCATCCTGGCCGAACACAAGATCGGTGCGCTGGTCATCACCAATGGCGATCGCAAGATCGTCGGCATTCTTTCCGAGCGCGACATCGTGCGGGTTGTCGCCAAGGAAGGCGGAGCGGCGCTCGGTATCGCCGTGCGCTCGGCGATGACGCCGAAAGTGAAGATCTGCAACGAAAATCATACGGTCAACGAAGTCATGGAGATCATGACCAGGGGCCGCTTCCGCCATCTGCCGGTGGAAAAGGACGGTCTGCTCGATGGCATCATCTCCATAGGCGATGTGGTCAAGCGCCGTATCGAGGACGTGGAGCGCGAGGCCGACGAAATCAGGGCCTATATCGCAACGGCCTGATCGAGCGGGAAACCGCCGACCGGCATGCCGGTCGGCGGAACCTGGCTTCTATCTGTTGTCGAGTTCGGAACGGACGAGTTCGAGCCCGCGCCTTGTGATGTGGTAGGGGCCGCCACCAGACGACGAAACCGCCTTCTTCCGTTTCAGCTTTCGAAACAGGTCGAGATCGACGCCCGGATAATGCCAGCCGTCGCGGGTCAGGCATTTGACGGAGGCGATCCGTTTCTTTTCGTTTTTTCGATTTCAATGCGACCGCCCTGCGCAAGCAGGTGCAGGACGCGCTGTTCAGTGCGCGAAATATCCATGGGAGAGTTTCCGGGAAAACAAAGAATGCCGCCGCCGCGAAGCATCGCGGCACGGGGTTTCAGGTTTTCTGCCCCGCCTCGCTAGGAGGTCAGGGCCTTACCGGGACTCAGCGTAAGTAGACATCCACTCTCCATTGGGATGGGCGGCATATAGGCGAATGCAGCCGTAAAGGCCAGTCCGTGGCTTTGCGCTTGTCTCTTTTGGCGGTTTGCACTAGCGAATGACTTTCACGTCCGACGTGACACTCACGTTCAAACGTGAGTTTGGTCACCGTAATTCGCAGGCTACCATGACACTCATCGACACCCGCACGCCCGACGCAAAACGCCTGATCCCCGGCGCCACCGGCGACTGGGAGATCATCATTGGTCTCGAGGTGCACGCCCAGGTGACCTCGGAGGCAAAGCTGTTTTCCGGCGCTTCGACCGCCTTTGGCGCCGCGCCCAACGCCAATGTCAGCCTGGTCGATGCGGCAATGCCTGGCATGCTGCCCGTCATCAACGAGGAATGCGTCAAGCAGGCCATCCGCACCGGCCTCGGTTTGAAGGCCGTGATCAACCACAAATCCGTCTTTGACCGGAAAAACTATTTCTACCCCGATCTGCCACAGGGCTATCAGATATCGCAGTTCAAGCAGCCGATCGTCGGCGAGGGCACTGTGATCATTTCGGTCGGTCCGGACCGCCAGGGCGAGTTCGAGGACATCGAGGTCGGCATCGAGCGCCTACATCTGGAACAGGATGCCGGCAAGTCGATGCACGACCAGCACCCGACCATGTCCTATGTCGACCTCAACCGCTCCGGCGTGGCTCTGATGGAGATCGTCTCCAAGCCGGATATGCGCTCCGCTGACGAAGCGAAGGCCTATGTGACCAAGCTGCGCACCATCGTGCGCTATCTAGGCACCTGCGACGGCAACATGGACGAGGGCTCGATGCGCGCCGACGTCAACGTCTCGGTGCGCAAGCCCGGCGGCGAGTTCGGCACGCGCTGTGAGATCAAGAACGTCAACTCGATCCGCTTCATCGGCCAGGCCATCGAATACGAGGCACGCCGGCAGATCGCCATCCTTGAGGATGGCGGCAAGATCGACCAGGAAACGCGGCTGTTTGACGCCGTCAAGGGCGAGACGCGGTCGATGCGCTCCAAGGAAGAGGCGCATGATTACCGCTATTTCCCGGACCCTGACCTGTTGCCGCTCGAATTCGACCAGGCCTATGTCGACGCACTGGCGAAAGACCTGACGGAACTGCCGGATGACAAGAAGGCACGGCTGATCTCTTCGCTTGGCCTGTCGGTCTATGACGCTTCGATCCTGGTTTCGGAAAAGGCGATCGCCGATTATTTCGAGAAGGTCGCTGCTGGCCGCGACGGCAAGCTTGCCGCCAACTGGGTCATCAACGATCTGCTCGGGCAACTGAACAAGGCCGGCAAGGACATCGAAAATGCTCCGGTTTCACCCGATCAGCTCGGCGCGATCATCGACCTGATCAAGGATGGCACCATCTCCGGCAAGATCGCCAAGGACCTGTTCGAGATTGTCTGGACCAAGGGCGGCGATCCGCGCCAACTGGTCGAAAGCTTGGGCATGAAGCAGGTCACCGACACCGGCGCCATCGAAAAGGCCGTCGATGAAGTGATTGCAGCTAATCCCGACAAGGTCGAACAGGCGCGCGCCAAGCCGACCATGGCCGGCTGGTTCGTCGGCCAGGTGATGAAGGTAACCGGCGGCAAGGCCAATCCGCAGGTCGTCAACGACCTCGTCAAGGCCAAGCTGGGCCTCGAATAGGCATGTTCGTCCGCACCGCCGGGGATCGCGACCTCGCCGCCATCCGGGCGTTGCTGGTCGAAACCTGGCATGCGACCTATGACGCCATCCATGGTGCCGACCGGGTTACCGAAATCACGGACAAGTGGCACTCGATTGCTTCGCTCAAGACGAGGCTGGCGCGGCCGAACAGCGAGTTTCTCGTTGCCGATGACGGCAAGCGTATTGGCGGCGTGGCTTTTGCCGAAAGCGTAGACGGCGGCAAACTGGTTGCCCTGAAGCAGCTCTACGTGCTTCCCAGCCTGCAGGGGCGGGGTATCGGCGGCATGCTCCTCGATGAGATCATCGAGAGTTTCCCCGAAGCCGGCGCCATCCGCCTGGAGGTGGAGGAGCAGAACACACGAGCCATCGCCTTCTACGAGGCGAACGGCTTTGCGCGATCCGCCGATGTCGGCGAGCACGCCGGCGCCTGGGGAAAGCCGACGCTCGTCTACCTCCGGCCTCTTGCCGGCTGAGCTACGCCTGCCGGCATATGCCTGGATCACCTTCGCGCGAGCGGCACGGCCAAGGGCTGGTTTTCATTTGACGGTACGATGGCCCGGCACCAAGCTGACGCAGCCGGTATCCGTGCGAATGCCAGAACAGCTGGATATTTGTGCGGGGCGGCGTTGAGGGGGAATCATGCCAAGCCTACCAGAACTGTTGCCGACACAGGTGTCGGACGAAACCTTTGGCGGCGTCACCTACCATGTTGCAGGAGAGCTGGTGCCTGTCCTGTCTGTCGATGTTTCGCGCATGCCTGTCTATTTCGAGCACCACATCCTGCTCTGGAAGAACTCCACCATCACCATCGGCCTGAAATCGCTGAAGGGCGCGCTGAAGCGCATGATGGCTGGAATGCAGATTTTCGTCACCGAGGCGTCGGGACAAGGCATCATCGCCTTCAGCCGTGACGGACCTGGCCATATCGTGCCGATCCATCTCAGGCGCGGCGAGGAAATCCAGGTTCGCGAGCATCAGTTCCTCGCGGCGACCGGCAATGTCGAATATACGTTCGAGCGCGTACGCGGCATGGCGACGATGCTGTTTGGCCAGAGCGGCTTCTTCATCGACCGTTTTCGCGGCGATGCCGGCGACGGCGTCGTCTGGCTGCATGGCTACGGCAACGTTTTCGAAAAGACGCTTGCGGCTGGCGAAACCATCGACATCGAGCCCGGTGGCTGGCTGTTCAAGGACGCGTCGGTCAGGATGGAGACCAAGATAGACCGTCTATCCAGCGGCTTCTTCGGCGCCAACATGAATTTCATCGTCAACCGGTTCACCGGTCCTGGCCGGGTCGGCATCCAGTCGATGTATCTGCATATGCCGACCGAGGAATGAGCAGCCCCCGTTTAGGCGGAGGGGATCTCGATATTGTCGATCAGCCTGGTCTTGCCTAGCCAGGCAGCGGCAAGCAGGCGGCCACTATGGTCGTTCCGCCAAGGCGCAAGTGTCAGGCTTTCGCGCGCCTGCACATAGTCGACCTTGTCGAAGCCCAGTTGGGCAAGCGCCGAAACCGCGTCGCCAGTGATGGCTGCTTCATCGCCGCCTGCCGCCAGGGCGGCCGCGGCCTTGCGCAATACCACGTTGAACTGACGGGCGATCTTGAGCCCCGTCTCGTTGAGATAGGCGTTGCGCGAGGACATGGCGAGACCATGGGCATCACGCACCGTGGGCGCGCCGATGATTTCGACAGGCAGATCGAGGTCGCGACAAAGCTGTCTCACCACGCAAAGCTGCTGATAGTCCTTTTCACCAAATACCGCGAAGTCGGGAGACGCCTGCGAAAACAGCTTTGCCACGACGGTTGCGACGCCTTCGAAGAAGGTCGGCCGGAAGTCCGATTCAAGCCCGGAGGAGGGGCCACCGACCGAAATCCTGGTGGCGAAGCCAGCGGGATACATTTCTCCGACCGTCGGTGTGAAGGCCAGATGGGCGTTCGCCTCCGCCAGGCGGTCGAGATCAGTGGCAAGCTGGCGCGGATATTTGTCGAGGTCCTCGGTGGGGGCGAACTGTGCCGGATTGACGAAGACCGAGACGACGCAACGGTCGGCCTTCTCGAGTGCTATCCTGACCAGCGAGATGTGCCCGTCATGCAGTGCGCCCATGGTCGGCACCATGGCAACACGGAGGCCGTCGCGCCGCCAGTCGTGGATTTGCGCGCGAAGAGCGGCAACGCTGTCGACGACGAGGGGTCTGCTCATATCGGCTCCTTGCCGCTTGTCGCCGAAAAGATGTGATCCGGGCCGGGGAAGGCGCGGCTTCGCACCTCCGCCGCATAGGTGGCGGCGGCATGCGAGATGACGTCGCGCAGATTGGCGTATTCCTTGACGAATTTTGGCACGCGGTCGACGGTCAGGCCGACCATGTCGTCGATCACAAGGATCTGGCCGTCGCAGTCGCCGCTGGCGCCGATGCCGATCGTGGGAATGGAGATGCGTCGTGTGAGGTCGGCGGCGACGGTCTCGATCGTGCCTTCGATGACCACCGAGAACGCACCGGCCTGTTCCACCGCCTCCGCATCCGCAAACAGCGCCGCCACATTCTCTTCGGTCCGGCCCTTGATCCTGTAGCCGCCGTCGCTTTCCACCGATTGCGGCAGCAAGCCGATATGACCCATGACCGGAATGCCGTTCGCGACGATTGCCGCGATCTGCGCGGCCATACCGACGCCACCCTCAAGCTTCACGGCCTGGCACCCGGTCTCGTCGACGATGCGACGCGCCGAGGCGAGAGCTTGCGCCGGCGATTGCTCATAGCTGCCGGCCGGCATGTCGACCACGACGCAGGCCTTTGTCGAGCCCCGCATCACTGCCTGCCCGTGAGCGATCATCATCTCGAGGGAGGCGCCCAGCGTCGTCTTGTGGCCGTGCAGAACCATCGCGACGCTGTCGCCGACCAGGAGCAGGTCGACATGATCGTTGAGCAGGTGGGCCACCGGGTAGGTATAGGCGGTCAGGCAGACGATCGGCTCGCCACCCTTGCGGTGGCGAATCATATCGGTGCTGGTGCGGAGATCGAGGTCGGATGCGTCTGGGCCCACTCTTGCCTCCCTCACCAGTAGCCATGGCGGATACCCGCTCTGGGCGCGCCGAGCTTTAGAAACACAAAGCAGGATTGGCAAGCTTCCTTCCTGCCGCAGGGTAAGATCGCGCCATCGGTCGGTTTTCCCGCAGCCCATTTGCTTGTCGGTCATGGCAAAACCCTTGCCTTCGCGATGGCCTGACGCCATAAGCAGGAAACAGGCGCCGCTGGCGCGAGGACTCCGAGATGAAGACTTTCCTTACTCAGTTTTTCACCTGGTGGAACAGCCAGACCATAGGCACGCGCTTGCACACCTGGCGCTATGGCAAAAGGGTCGGTCAGGACGAGACCGGTAACGTCTACTACGAGGGCGGCATCGATTCGGAAGGCCGTACCCGCCGCTGGGTCATTTACCGCAACTATTCGGAAGCCTCGATGATTCCGCCCGGCTGGCATGGCTGGATGCATCATCGTGTCGATGTCGCGCCGCCGAGCGACGACTACAAGCCGCGCGATTGGCAGAAGCCGCATCAGCCCAACCTGACCGGCAGCCCCGCCGCCTATCGTCCCAAGGGCTCCGTGTTGACCAATCAGCACCGCCCGCAAGTGACCGGCGACTACGACGCCTGGACGCCCGGCTCGTAATCGCAAGCTCGGTCCTTTCTCGCCACAATTGGCGTTTAGCTGCTTGCTGATCTGAAAGCGGCAACTAGCCTTGTGATTGAGAGAATCACCCCGGGCGCCAACCACCGGTATCCTTGAATGAGTATTTTCGGCCGAATCTCTGTGCGTGGACTGACGGCAGCGGCAGCCGCTCTTGCCGCTTGCGGCACGGCATTCGCTGCTTCGCCTGAGCCCGCGCCGGCGCCCGCCGTCCCCACGCAAGCCGCACCCACTGGCTCCGATCGCATCAGCAATCCGGTTGCCGAATTCGCAGGCATCGACAAGATCACCGGCCGCATCATCACCTTCGATGTCTATATCGACGAGACGGTGCAGTTCGGCGCTTTGCAGGTCACGCCGCGGGTCTGCTATTCGCGACCGCAGACCGAGGATCCGAAGACGGATTCATTTGTCGAGGTCGACGAGATCACGCTCGACCGGAAAATCCGCCGTATCTTCACCGGCTGGATGTTCGCTGAAAGCCCCGGCCTCAATGCGGTCGAGCACGCCGTCTATGACGTCTGGCTGAAGGAATGCAAACAGAAGTCGGACGTTCCGGCGCCCGATGCCGTCAAGGCTGGTGCCCCCAAGGCCGATGCTGGCAAGAGCAATGGCGCCAAGGCAGCCGCCTCCACGCCGAAGCCCGCCACGGCGCCCGACACAACCGGCGACGAGACCACCAACACCAACTGATCGTTCGGAACCGCCACGCCGGCCAGACGTTTGCTAGCGGACCGCGCAAGGATGCGCATGGAGGATTCCGCGATGCCAGCCAGCAAGCCGATCACCGCAAGCAAGAAGGAATTGCTTGAACTCGAGAGAGGGTTCTGGACAGGCAATTCCGCATTCTATGCCGCCAATGCCGACACGGAGTGTCTTGTCGCTTTCCCGCAGATGGCGCAGGCGATGAGCAACGCGGAACTTGCCGAAACCGCCAAAAATCCCAATCGCTGGCGCAATCTCGAGATCGAGCTCAAAGGCATCGTCGAGCCCGGCAGCGATATTGTCATGCTGACTTACGAAGCGCGCGCGACCCGCGAGAATGGTGAACCCTACGCGGCGCTGGTCAGCACCGGCTATGTCCATCGCGTCAACGGCTGGAAGATGATGTTCCATTCGCAGACGCCGATCGAGACGAGCACGAAAGCCTGACCGCGCGTGTAAGCCTACACAGGCGGCCGAGCGTCATTCGGTGACGTGTAGACCGTGCTCCGCAAGGGCAGCAAATATATCTTCGATCTCCGCCGAATTTAGTTCTCGTTTGGGGAGAAGCACGTCGAGCTCGGACATCGTAACGTCTTGGCCTTTTTCAATCAAAGCTTGGACGACAGGTTGGATGTCAGCGGGTCGGTTGTTGTCGCTCGACATCTGGCCACTCCGGTCACGGATAAAAAACAGCCTCACCCTTCAACGCATCAGCCAGCATCTTCTCGTACTTGCCGCGCGGCATATCGACGGCGCCGAAGCGCTTCAGGTGCTCGGTGGTGAACTGCGTATCAAGTAGCGCGAAGCCGCGAGCCTTCAACCGCTCGACGAGATAGAAAAGGCAGGTCTTGGACGCGTCGGTTTCCCTGGCGAACATGCTTTCGCCGAAGAAGACGCGCCCGAGCGACACGCCATAAAGGCCGCCGACCAGCCGCTCCTCGCGCCAGGCCTCTACCGAATGGCAATGACCCATCCGGTGCAATTGCACATAGGCTTCGCGGATCGGCGCATTGATCCAGGTCGACCGGCGCTCTTCGCGCCTTTCGGCGCAGCCATCGATCGTGGCTTCGAAATCGAAATCGAAACGGATGTCGAACGGATGCTTCTTGATGGTTTTCTTGAGGCTTTTGGGCGTGTGAAAACCGTCAAGCGGGATGATGCCGCGCGTCTCCGGCCGCACCCAGAACACCTCCGGATCGCCGGCACTTTCGGCCATCGGAAAGACGCCCGAGGCATATGCCTTGAGCAGAAGGTCGGTGGGAAGGCGATAGCCGGGCGCGAAGGGACGGGTCATCGCGTCCCCGCGCTATTCGCCTTTGGCCAGGTATTTTTCCAGCCAGTGGATGTCATAGTCGCCATTGGCGATGTCGGCATTGCCGACGAGATCGCGAAACAGCGGCAGCGTCGTCTTGATGCCGTCGACGACGAATTCGTCCAGCGCCCGCCGCAGCCGCATCATGCACTCGACGCGGTTGCGGCCGTGCACGATCAGCTTGCCGATCAGGCTGTCGTAATAGGGCGGAATCTTGTAGCCGGAATAGACACCAGAATCGACGCGGATACCCAGGCCGCCAGGCGTGTGGAAATGGGTGATCGTGCCAGGCGAGGGCGTGAAGGTGCGCGGGTCTTCGGCGTTGATGCGGCATTCGATGGCATGGCCGTTGAACTTGATGTCTTCCTGCCTGACCGAAAGTCCGCCACCGGAGGCAACACGGATCTGCTCGTGCACGAGGTCGATGCCGGTGATCGCTTCCGTGACCGGATGCTCGACCTGCAGGCGTGTATTCATCTCGATGAAGTAGAACTCGCCGTTCTCGTACAGGAACTCGATGGTGCCGGCGCCCGAATAGCCAAGGTCGGCAATTGCCTTGGCGCAGATGCCACCGATGCGGGCGCGCTCTTCGGCATTGAGTGCCGGCGAGGGCGCTTCTTCCCAGACCTTCTGGTGGCGGCGCTGCAACGAGCAATCGCGTTCGCCGAAATGCACGCCCTGGCCAAAGCCGTCGCCGAACACTTGCACTTCGATATGGCGTGGCTTTTCGAGGTATTTCTCAATGTAGACGGCATCGTCGCCGAACGCCGCGCCAGCTTCCGTGCGCGCCGTCTGCAGGGCGATTTCGAGATCGGCCTCGGTAAGCGCCACCTTCATGCCACGCCCGCCGCCACCGGCCGACGCCTTGATGATCACCGGATAGCCGATCTCGGCGGCAATGCGCCTGGCTTCTTTTTCCTCGGTAACCGCGCCATCGGAGCCCGGCACCACGGGGATGCCGAGGCGCTTGGCCGTGCGCTTGGCCTCGATCTTGTCGCCCATGATGCGGATATGATCGCCGGATGGACCGATGAAGGTGATGTTGTGCGCGGCAAGGATATCGGCGAACTTGGCGTTCTCCGACAAGAAGCCGTAGCCGGGATGCACAGCATCGGCGCCGGTGATCTCGCAGGCCGCGACGATCTGATGGATGTTGAGGTAGCTGTCGCGTGACGGCGGCGGACCGATGCAAACGCTTTCGTCGGCGAGCCTTACATGCATGGCGTCGGCGTCGGCGGTCGAATGCACCACGACGGTCTGGATGCCAAGTTCCTTGCAGGCGCGCAGCACCCTGAGAGCGATTTCGCCGCGATTGGCGATGAGGATTTTCTGAAACATCCGGCCTGCTCTACTCGACCACGACGAGAGGCATGCCGTACTCGACCGGCTGTGCATCCTCGAACAGGATCGCCGTCACCGTGCCGGCGCGCGGCGAGGGTATCTGGTTCATCGTCTTCATCGCTTCGATGATCAGCAGCGTCTGGCCTTCCTTGACCTGCTGGCCGATCTCGATGAACGGCTTTGCATCCGGCGACGGTGAGAGATAGGCGGTGCCGACCATCGGTGAAGGCACCGCGTTCTTCGATACATCAACGACTGCCGGGGCAGTTGCGGCCGCCGGCTGTGCAGGCGCATAGGATGGCTGCGGGGCAGCGATCGCGTGGACGGCTGGCGCCTGTCGCGATACCCGCACCTTGAGGTCACCCAGTTCGACCTCGATCTCGGTGAGATTGGTGTCGTTCAGGATGCCCGCCAGATCGCGGATCAGCTGTTGGTCAACACCGGTCTTCTTTATCGACATTTTCGAGCCTTCTGTTTGTTGGCCGGTCATAGGCGTGCGGCCAGCGCTTGCAGCGCCAACGTGTAGCCCAGCGGCCCGAAACCACAGATCATGCCGACCGCAACCGGCGCGACCATGGAGACGTGGCGGAATGATTCCCGCGCATGGATGTTGGAAAGATGGACTTCAGCGACGGGCAGCGGCGCGATGGCGCGGATGGCGTCGTGAATGGCAATAGAGGTATGGCTGTAGGCGCCTGGATTGATGACGATGCCAGCGGCCTTGTCTCCGGCTTCCTGAATCCAGTCGACGAGGTCGCCCTCATGGTTCGACTGGCGGAAATCGATCTCGAGTCCAAGCGTGGCACCTGCTTCCTTGCAGTCGTCGGCAATGGCGGCAAGCGTCTTGCCGCCATAGATCCCCGGTTCGCGCTTGCCGAGCGCGTTGAGGTTGGGGCCATTCAGGACGAAAACCGTTTTCAAAAAATGCCGACCTTTCCCGGCGCCGGCGTCAAGCCGGCGCGCCGGACCCTCTATAATGGGCATAGACGCCTGCGAAAAGAGCGCAAGTACGTTCTTTCACTGTCCACAACAGGCGGAAATGTGGCCGTGAGGAAAAAATCCGCAACCAATCAGAGTGCGGCTTTCGCCGCCTCGATCTTTTCCGCCAGCACTTCCTGTCCGAGCGCCCCGAACACCACCTCGTTGCCGACCACATAGGACGGCGTTCCGGTGATGGCCAGCTTGTTGGCGAGGTCGTAGGTCTTGGAGATGGCCTCGGGGATCGTCGGGTCCTTCATCTTCTCGCGCAGCGTGGCTTCGTCGGCGCCGAGCGAAAGCGCGACCTTGATCGCTGCCGCCTCCGTTGCGCGTCCCTGGCCACCGAGCAGTGCATTGTGGAATTCGCCGTATTCGGCATCATCAGGTGGAATGCCATCGACACGACGCTTGCCTTCTGCGAATCCGGGCCGAGGATCGGGAATTCCTTGAGCACGAACCGCAGGTCCGGATCGGTCTTGGTCAGCGCCTTCATGTCGTCGATGGCACGTTTGCAGAAGCCGCAATTGTAGTCATAGAATTCGACAATCGTGACCTTGCCGTTGGGATTGCCGACGACCCCGTCGAAGCTGGAATTGAAGATCTGGTCCTTGGCGCCCTTGATGACGCCGAGATGGGCAATGCGCTGCTCTTCTTTCTGCTTGGCTTCCAGCGCATCCTGGACTTCGAGAAGCACTTCCGGATTCTTCAACAAATAGTCGCGAATGATGCCTTCGACTTCGGTGCGATCGATCTTGGTGTCAGCCGACGCTGCCTGGACAGGCTGCGTGGTGCCGGCCTTTGCCATCTGGGGATTTCCAGCCACGAATCCGAAAGCCAGCATGGCAAGCGCTACCGCTGCTCCCGTGGTGCCCAGCAGAACTGCCTTGTTCATGATCGTCTATCCTTTTGCCTGTTCCAGTCCACTTGGTCGTCGCGCATCGCCGGATGGTTCACTAGATTTTGCCTGGCGGCGTGTAATTTATAATGTCCTGCGCGCGAAGCCAGTCTGGCTCTCCGCGCTTGAGCGTCTTCTGCGCCCGCATTGCGAAGATTTTAGCATCCTTGTAGTTGCCGGAATAGAAATGTCCTTCGGCGGTCGCGAGTTCGGCCGACGTGACGTTGCCAAGCTCGCCATAGGCCTGCGCCAGATAGCGGTATCCATCGGCGTTTTCCTTGTCACGCCCAAGACCATTGTTGATCTGCGCCACCGCCTTCTTGAGGGAATCAGGCGTTCCGACGGCCATAAGCGCCTGACCATAGGAAACGGGCAGCAGTCCGGACCGAGCAGGGTCGAGACTGACCGCCTTGGCATAGGCTTCCGCGGCATCCTTCGGCTTGTTTGCCTTCATCAGGATGTCGCCGCGCAACTCCTGGAAATAGGGGTTCTTCGGTTGTGTCTTGATCAGGGCGTTGGTCTTGGTCAGCGCGGCCCCCAGATTGCCGTAGAGATAGGTCACTTGTGCATCGCCATATTGCGCGGCGAGGCTGCCCGGCATCTTGCGTACCAGCCGCGACAGGGCGGCCTGACCTTCCATGTAGGCGGCAATCTTGACGCGCATCATGTCGTGCCGCTGCTGCAGCGCAGGTGGGTCGACCTTGTCGATATAGGGGCTCTGCTTCACCAGCACTTCGAGGTTGGCTATACGTTCCTGCGGCATCGGATGGCTAATCCGGTATGGATCGATCTGCGTGCCCGACAGCGAGAGCGCGCTCTGGAAGCGAGCGAATGTTTTCAACATGCCCATCCCAGATTGGCCGGTGGCATTGAGGTAGGTGATCGCCGACCGGTCGGCCGTGACCTCTTCGCCGCGCTGATAGGCCAGAATGCTCCGCTGCGCCATTTCGCCACCGCCGGCTGCCACCCCCATGCCGGCGCCGGCAAGGCCCCGGTTGTTGGTGGTCGCGCCGGCGACGATCGCGCCGGCACCGAGCAACGTTGCGATGATGGCCATCGTCTTGGCGCGTTCGAGCTGTTCGCGCAGCTTCTGCTGATGGCCGCCAGCGATGTGGCCGGCCTCATGGGCGATGACGCCGATGATCTCGTTTGGCGTTTCAGCCGCCATCAGCGCCCCGGTGTTGATGAACATGCGGCGCCCGGTAACGAATGCGTTGAAGCTCCTGTCGTTGACCAGCACGATATCGATGCCGTCATTGGCAAGGCCGGCCGCCTTGAAGATCGGCCGCGCATAGTCGCGCACCAGCGCCTCGATCTCGGCATCGCGAATAACCGGCACATTTTGCGCAAAGGCATTGAGCGTGCCGGCCAACGCAACGGCAGCGGCAAGCGAAAGGGTCGCGAAAACGCGCGCTGCCTTGGCGATCGCTGATTTGGGTCGGCTCAACATGACAAGTCCACTGGTAGACGAGCGGGCGAAAGATGAAAAGTCGGCACCGAAAACTTACTGAACTTGTGATCCCCATACCAATCGGGCATTTGTGCGGCGTGGCTGACCAACTTTGCACGGGCGGCCTGTGCGGCGCATGGCCAGGATTCTCCGGCCGCGATGCTCGAACGTGATGCGAATTCCGGATTCGCCGGACTGGCAAGGATACGAGGTCAAATGGTTGTTTCGCTTTCGCGCCGCGGCGAGGTCGAGCCGTTCCATGCCATGGATATCCTGGCCGAGGCCAACCGGCTGAAGTCCAAGGGCGTGCCGGTCATATCGATGGCTGTTGGCCAACCTTCGGACCCGGCGCCGGCACTGGTACGCGCGGCGGCCGCGAAGGCGCTTGAGGATGGCAGGATTGGCTATACCGACACACTCGGTCTCGCGGTCCTGCGCAAGGCAATCGCCGAGCACTATGGCGACCATTACGGGCTTGATGTCTCGCCCGGCCGGGTAGCCGTCACCACCGGATCATCGGCCGCCTTCAACCTGGCGTTCCTGGCCATGTTTGATCTCGGCGACCGCGTCGCCATCGCCGCTCCCGGCTATCCCGCTTATCGCAACATCATGGCCGCGCTTGGCATCGACGTGGTCGAGATCGAACTCGACGGCGCCGCCTATCTGCATGCAGACCATCTGAGAACCGCACACCGCGAAAAACCGTTGAAGGGCGTCTTGTTCGCCAGCCCTGCCAACCCGACCGGCGCGGTGATTGCGGCCGACGAATTGTCGGCGCTTGTACAGACGGCGAATGAACTCGGCATCGCCGTGATCTCCGACGAGATCTATCACCGGCTGGCCTATGCCGCGCCCGACACCACGGCGCTCGGCCATGGCGCGGATGTGACGGTGATAAACTCCTTCTCCAAATACTATTGCATGACCGGCTGGCGGATCGGTTGGATGGTGCTTCCGGTGGAACTGGTGAGGCCGGTCGAGCGCATCGCGCAGAGCCTTTACATCTCACCTCCGGAACTGTCGCAGATCGCGGCGATCGACGCCTTCAAGGCAACGCGGGAACTGGAGGCAGTGAAGGCACGCTACGCTGGGAATCGTGAGTTGCTGATGAAACGCCTGCCGGAACTCGGCTTCGCGCTGGCGGCGCCAATGGATGGCGCGTTCTATGCGTTCTGCGACGTCACCAGGCACACCAATGACAGCATGGCCTTCGCGCGAAAAATGCTGGCCGAAGCGCATGTCGCGGCGACGCCCGGGCGCGATTTCGATCCGTTGCAAGGACACAGAACCATGCGTTTCTCTTATGCCGGCAGCCATGACGACATGGTCGAGGCGATGACGCGCATCGAGCGTTGGTTGAGGTAACGATGCCGGAGCTCGAACAGGCCCTGGCCGAGGTCGCCGTTGAAATGGCGGAGCGGACCGATCGCGGAGAGGTCGCCAGCTACATACCCCAGCTCGGCAAGATCGATCCAAGGAAGTTCGGCATTGCCGCCGTCACCAATGACGGTCGCGTGTTCATGGCCGGCGATGCCGACCAGCCCTTCTCGATCCAGAGCATCTCGAAAGTCTTTACGCTGACGCTGGCGCTCGGCAATGTCGGCGATGCGTTGTGGAAGCGGGTGGGGCGTGAACCGTCGGGCAATCCGTTCAATTCGATTGTCCAGCTCGAGCACGAGAACGGCATTCCCCGCAATCCGTTCATCAATGCCGGCGCCATCGTCATTTCCGACATTCTGCTCGCGGGACATCAGCCACGCGAGGCGATCGGCGAGATCCTGCGCTTCATCCAGTTCCTGGCCGATGACGACACGATCATCATCGACCGCGAAGTCGCGGCCTCGGAACGCGCCACCGGCTACCGCAACTTCGCGCTTGCCAACTACATGAAATCCTTCGGTAATCTCCATCATCAACCGGATCTGGCGTTGGGCGTCTACTTCCACCATTGCGCCATCGCCATGAGTTGCCGGCAACTGGCCATGGCCGGCCGGTTCCTCGCCAATGGCGGCAAAAACCCGGCGACAGGACATTCGGTTGTGTCAGCGGAGCGCGCGCGGCGCATCGGCGCCATGATGCTGACCTGCGGCCACTATGATGGCTCTGGCGATTTTGCCTTTCGCGTCGGCATTCCCGGCAAGAGCGGCGTCGGCGGCGGCATACTGGGGATCGTGCCGGGCGTGGTTTCGCTTGCCGTATGGTCGCCAGGCCTCAACGCCAACGGCAATTCCAAGCTGGGATCGATGGCGCTGGAGAAACTGGCGAAGATGATGAACTGGTCGATCTTCGCGCCATAGTGACAGCTGTCGACCCACGGGCTCCAAAACGGAAAATCCCGCGCCATCTTTTGATGACGCGGGATTCTTTTTATTCAGAAAATCAAGTCAGGTAGTTGAAAGGCTTAGAAAAAGCCCTTCCGCTGCCACCAGCCGGCTCGCTTCGGCTTCTCTTCGGTCTTTTCCGCCGGTTGTTCGTCAACCGTTGATGACACCACCGGCCCCGCTGGGGCGTCAACGGCCGCGGGCTTGCGGCGCGATGCGCGAGGCGCCTTTGCAACGGGCCCCTCGGCTTGTCCTGCCGGCGTTTCCTCAACCGCCGGAGCGGCGACCTCAACCGGCGTTTCGGGCGCGGCCTCGATCACAGGCACCGGTTCGGCAACGACCTCCGCCGCCGTCTTCTTCGGCTTGGCGGCGCGGCGCGGCTTCTTAGGCTTCTCGGTGACCGGCGTGTCGTCATTGGCCGGCGCAAGCGCAACCGGCTCTTCGACGACGGGTACGCCGACTGCCGCTTCGTTTGCGACTACCTCGATTTCGGAGACGGTGCCCACGGAGACGGTGCCCACGGAGACATTGCCTTCCGAAACCTCCGCCACCTCGCCAGCGATTGCGTCTGCCTCGCCTTCGCCATCCTCGCGACGGTTGCGCTTCCCGCCGCGCTTTCCGCGTCGGCGCTTCTTGCCCTGACCATCATCCGAAGCTTCCACGGCTTCAGTGACGCCCACCTGTGCCTCGTCGTCCGATTCCGCCGGTTCGATGCTCTCATCGCTTGCGGTATCGGAAACGCCATCCGTCGGCGCCGAAATGGACTCACCGTCCATCGGTGCCCCATGCTCGCGGTCGCGATCCTTGCCACCGCGACGCCTGCGGCGCTTGCGACGCTTGCGGTCGCGGCCTTCGCCATCCTCGCCGGATCTTGGCTGCTGCGGCTGCTGGGCCTGACGTGGCTGCTGCTCGGCCTGCACCGGAGCCTCGTCTTCCTCCTCCTCGATGACGATTTCGTCCTCGGGCTCCTCCGGCTCGACATAGGCCGGAAGGCTGCGCGCCTCGACGAAGCCTTCTGGCTTTTCGGCCAGCGCGCCGCGGAAAATCGCGTAGTGCTGGGCACCGACGCTGTCATCCGCTTCGACCGTGATGGTCAGGCCAAAGCGGCTTTCGAGCTCCACCAGCGTGCCTCGCTTGTGGTTGAGAACGTAGAGCGCGGTAGCCGCCGGCGTGCGCACGGTGATGTGGCTGCGCGAATCCTTGAGCAGGAATTCCTCGATCGCCCGCACCACCATGAGAGCAACGGAAGAATCGGACCGCACATGACCCGTGCCACCGCAATGCGGGCACGGCTTCATGGTCGATTCCAGCACGCTGGCGCGAATACGCTGGCGCGACATTTCCATCAGGCCGAAATGCGAGATCCGGCCGACCTGGATGCGGGCACGATCGTTCTTGAGGTGATCCTTCAGCCGCTTTTCGACGGAGCGGTTGTTGCGGTTCTCCTCCATGTCGATGAAGTCGATGACGATCAGGCCGGCAAGGTCGCGTAGCCGGAGCTGACGGGCGACTTCCTCGGCCGCTTCCAGATTGGTGTGAAGTGCTGTGTCCTCGATCGAGTGTTCCTTGGTGGAACGGCCAGAATTGACGTCGATTGCGACCAGCGCTTCGGTCTGGTTGATGATGATGTAGCCGCCGCTCTTCAGTGTCACCTGCGGCTGCAGCATGCGGTCGAGCTGCGCCTCGATGCCATTGCGCACGAAGATCGGCGTCGTGTCGCGGAACGGCTGAACCACCTTGGCGTGGCTCGGCATCAGCATGCGCATGAAGTCCTTGGCCTCGCGATAGCCTTCTTCGCCGGAGACAAGAATCTCGTCGATGTCCTTGTTGTAGAGGTCGCGCACCGAGCGCTTGATCAGACTACCTTCCTCATAGACGAGGGCAGGGGCGCTGGATTGAAGCGTGAGATTGCGCACGTTCTCCCACAGCCGCATCAGATATTCATAGTCGCGCTTGATCTCGGCCTTGGTGCGGCTTTCGCCGGCGGTGCGCAGGATGACGCCCATGCCCTGTGGCACTTCGAGGTCGGCAACGACTTCCTTGAGCCGCTTGCGGTCCTGCGCATTGGTGATCTTGCGCGAAATACCGCCGCCGCGTGCCGTGTTAGGCATCAGGACGGAATAGCGGCCGGCAAGCGACAGATATGTGGTGAGCGCCGCACCCTTGTTGCCACGCTCTTCCTTGACGACCTGCACCAGCAGAATCTGCCGGCGCTTGATCACTTCCTGGATCTTGTACTGGCGGCGCACCGGCTTGCGGCGGTTGCGCACTTCTTCCAGTGCATCCTCGGCGCCGACCGATTCGATCTCGTGGTCGTCCGGATGCGAGGACTGAACCTCCTCCAGCATGCCGCGATCATTGTCGGTGGAGGTGGCTTCGCCGTTCTGCTCCGAATGCGGGACGGCTTCGGAGATCACATCCGCGTCGACAGCCGCCGCGATGGACGTGGTTCCGTCTCCAGACTTCTCGGTCTCACCGTGATCGGCACCATCGTCGTCATGTGTTGATATCTCGGATGAGGTGTCCGCATTGTCGGAAGCAGCGTGGGCCTCTTCTGAAATGGCCTCCTCGCCGGCGTCGTTGTTCTCGCCATTTTCGTTGGAATCGGTAGCACCCGCGTCGCGCTTGTGCTCGCCGCGCTCACGGCTCTTGCCGCCACGGCGGCGTCCGCGCCGGCCGCGATCGCGGCTCTGGTGGTCTTCGCCTTCGCCGTCTTCGGCTTCCTCGTCTTCGGCTTCCTGCGCTTCAGCGCGCAGCAGAGCCTGACGATCTGCGACCGGGATCTGATAATAGTCGGGGTGTATTTCACTAAAGGCGAGGAAACCGTGACGGTTGCCACCGTATTCGACAAAGGCTGCCTGAAGGGAAGGTTCGACGCGCGTTACGCGGGCGAGGTAGATGTTTCCTTTGAGCTGCTTCTTGTCTTGTGATTCAAAGTCGAATTCTTCGATACGGTTACCGCGAACGACGACAACGCGTGTTTCCTCCGGGTGGGAGGCGTCTATCAGCATTTTGTTGGGCATTATTTCGTTTCCCCCCGGCAGCCATCAGCCTCAGCTTGCGGGACAAAGCCCGCTGCTGTGGGTCTGGTTGATTCTGGGTGCCGGATAATTGAATGTCCGCCGGCCGCCGCTTGAGCGCCATGGTGGTGCCGCCCGCAGCCGTAATGGCGCGGTTTGATGCGGACCTTTCCATGATTGCGCTTGAAGCCATCGTAACCAGCAGAACCTTTTGAACCAAAGCCCGGGAAAAACCGGACCAGCTTGTTTGCTCATACAGAGCCGGCACGGGACGATCCCGGCCGTTTTCCTCACGCAAGCGATTCCCCCGCCACGGGAGCACGCCTACGAAATTCGTCGCGATCACCTGAAGCCTTTTCGCGTGAAGCGAAAGGAGCCGCCTTTCATCTGACCTGTAGCAGTAAGCTGCGGAGGAGAGCGGTTCCAGGATTGCAGTGATCCACCATCGCTTTTATGATTTGGCGGGGTGGAAGGCAACCCCGATTTCCGATGCCGGCAAAAAGCAGTTCCGTTGCGGAAGCCAGGCTTCGATCCTGCGTGAAAAGGCTTGGTTAACCTTCTCTGGATACCAATCGTTAATCGAGTTCGCGGCGTAACCGGCACTTCGACGATACAGACCCGACTCAAGACGCCAAACCGGGAGCGACTGGAAAGAGATGGGACTGGCTGACTTCACAGACAAGGGTCGTCGTGTTGGAGGCTACGTCGCGCGCTTCATCCTTGCCTTGGTGGTAGTGTCGTTGTGCCTGGCCTTCTCGACTATTTCGCATGCGGCCGATGCACCACTGAAAGCGACCGGATACAAGATGGCGGGCGATGCCACCAAGATGCGCATCGTCATGAATTTTGACCGCGAGCCCAATCCGAAATGGTTCCTGCTGCGGGGCCCGAACCGTCTGGTCGTCGATCTTCAGAACACGAAATTCGCCCTCGATGCCAAGGACCTTAAGGCGCGGGGCCTGGTCAAGGCTGTCCGTCTTGGTGATCTGGGCGAGGGAGTGTCGCGGTTGATCCTGACCGGCAAGGGGCCGTTCGCTGTCGACAAGCTCGATGTCCTCAAGAACGATGATGGCAGCGGCTATCGGCTGGCCATCGAAATGTCGGCGGCATCCGAACGTGAGTTCGACGAAGCCCTGGCCAATCAGACATTGACCACCGGCTCGACCGTGTCGGCCGACAAGGGCGAGAGGGTCGGAAAAGGCCCGACGACCACCGCGGGCCATCGCTTCACTGTCGTCATCGATCCGGGCCATGGTGGTGTCGACGGCGGTGCTGAAGGGCTTAACGGCACGATCGAAAAGAACGTCACGCTGGCCTTCGCCACCGAGTTGCGGGACAAGCTCGCCGCGACCGGTAACTACAATGTGTTCATGACTCGCGACACGGACGAGTTTCTTCGGTTGGACGACCGCGTCCGCATTGCCCGTCAGCACGAAGCCGACCTGCTGATTTCGATCCATGCCGACACCATCAGCGTCAAGGGCATTCGCGGCGCCACAGTCTACACCGTATCCGACAAGGCGTCCGATCCGCAGGCGCAGGCGCTTGCCGATCGTGAGAACCTGTCGGATCAGTTCGCCGGGATGGAGATCAAGGACGACAACAAGGAAGTGACGGATATCCTGATCGACCTGATCCGTCGCGAGACCCACAGTTTTTCGATGAGTTTTGCTCACACGCTGGTCGGCCAGCTTTCGACCAGCGTCGGGTTGATCAACAACCCGCAGCGTTCCGCGGGCTTCAGGGTGTTGAAGGCGCCGGACGTTCCCTCGGTCCTGGTCGAACTCGGATACCTTTCCAACGCAAAGGACGAGGCCCAATTGCTGGATGCCGACTGGAGAGGCAAGGCGGCACAGAGCATAACCAATGCCGTCGCCTTGTTTGCCGCCGCGAAGGCCGAAAATAGAGCTGGAGGGTGAGATGCCCAGCGCTGCCCACAACCGCGGGCAGCGTTGTATGACGACAACACCTGGCGCTTTTATTTTCGGCATTCCGGACCGAAATTGGCGATTGCCGTATTTTGTCCACATGGTCGCGACATGGGTTTTCCATTACGGATTGGGACCGTCTGGAAAGCTTGCGTGAAAGGCGGCTTCGTTTAGGAAAATCCCGAACCAAGGACTGGAGCGGGCATGATTCGTCTTATTGGCTATTTCTTCGGCATCGGCACGACGCTGGCCCTTTTGGTCGCGGCGGGCGTGGCGCTGTATATCAGCCATCTGTCGAAGGATCTGCCCGACTACGAGGTTCTGGCCAAGTACGAGCCGCCGGTGACGACGCGCATCCACGCATCGGATGGATCACTGATGGCCGAATACGCGCGCGAGCGGCGCCTGTATCTGCCGATCCAGGCCATTCCGGATCGCGTCAAGGCGGCGTTCATGTCCGCCGAGGACAAGAATTTCTATAACCATCCCGGCATTGACATTACCGGACTTGGCCGCGCCGTCATTGTCAATCTGCAGAACTTCGGCTCCGGCCGGCGGCAGGTTGGCGCTTCCACGATCACCCAGCAGGTGGCGAAGAACTTCCTGCTGTCGTCGGATCAGACCTATGAGCGCAAGATCAAGGAGATGATCCTGGCCTTCCGCATCGAGCAGGCCTATTCTAAGGATCGCATTCTCGAACTCTATCTCAACGAAATCTTCTTCGGCTTCGGCGCCTATGGCGTCGCGGGCGCCGCGCTCACCTATTTCGACAAGTCGGTGAATGAGTTGACCGTCGCGGAGGCCGCTTATCTGGCCTCGCTGCCGAAAGGCCCCGCTAACTACAACCCCTTCAAGCATGCGGACCGCGCGATCGAACGCCGCAATTGGGTCATCGACCAGATGGTCGCGAATGGCTACGTCACGCATGACGAAGGCGAGAAGGCCAAGGCCTCGCCGCTTGGCGTTACGCCGCGCCGCACTGGCACCTATCTGTTCGCAGGCGAGTATTTCACCGAGGAGGTGCGCCGCCAGATCATCTCGCGCTACGGCGAGAATGCGCTTTACGAAGGCGGCCTTTCCGTCCGCACGACGCTTGATCCAAAGATCCAGATCATTGCTCGCAAGTCGATGCAGAACGGATTGCTGAAATACGATACGCTGCGTGGTTATCGCGGGCCGGTGACGAATATCGATGTTTCCAGCGACTGGGGCGTCCCTCTGGGCAATGTCAAGGGATTGGAGGACGTGCCGGAATGGTCGCTCGCCGTAGTGCTGGAGAGCTCCGCGACCGGCCTGTCCATCGGCCTTCAACCGACCCGGCAGGCCTCCGGCGAGATCGTAAAGGAACGCGTCACGGGCACTGTCAGCAAGGACGACATGGGATTTGCCATGCGACATGTGGTCGACGGCAAGACCGTCAAGGCCAAGTCGCCGGCCGAGGTGCTGAAGCCGGGCGACGTCATCTTCGTGCAGAAGAACGATGGCGCGGATGGAACCTACAGCCTGCGCCAGATTCCGGAAGTGGAAGGTGGCTTGATCGCCATGGATCCGCACACCGGTCGTGTGCTGGCGATGGTCGGTGGCTTCTCCTACGCGCAGTCGGAATTCAATCGCGCCACCCAGGCCATGCGTCAGCCCGGTTCATCGTTCAAGCCGATCGTCTATTCGGCCGCACTCGACAATGGTTATACGCCAGCTTCGGTGATCATGGACGGGCCGATCACCATCCAGAGCGGCAACACGACGTGGACGCCGAAGAACTATGACGGCACGGTGGCTGGTCCGGCGACCTTGCGGTCCGGCATCGAGAAATCGCGCAATCTGATGACAGTGCGGCTCGCCAATGACATGGGCATGAAGCTGGTCGTCGAATATGCCGAACGTTTCGGCGTCTACGATCATCTGGCGCCCTATCTGCCGATGGCACTGGGCTCCGGCGAGACGACCGTCATGCGCATGGTGTCGGCCTATTCGATCATGGCCAATGGCGGCAAGTCGATCAAGCCGTCGCTGATCGACCGCATCCAGGACCGCTACGGCAAGACCGTGTTCAAGCAGGACGAACGCGGTTGCGAAGGCTGCAACGCGACCGAATGGCATAACCAGCCCGAGCCGGAACTGGTCGACAATTCCGAGCAGGTGCTCGACCCGATGACCGCCTACCAGATCACCTCGATGATGGAAGGCGTGGTTCAACGCGGCACCGGCGCCACGATCGGCGAACTTGGTCGCCATATCGCGGGCAAGACCGGAACGACCAACGACGAGAAGGACGCATGGTTCATCGGCTACACGCCGAACCTCGTTGTCGGCCTCTACATGGGCTATGACACGCCGCGTGGCCTCGGCCATGGCGCCACCGGCGGTGGTCTCGCGGCGCCAATCTTCAAGGACTTCATGCGGGTGGCGCTGGACGGCACACCCAATGTCGACTTCCAGGTTCCAGATGGCATGAAGCTGATCGCCATCAACCACAAGACCGGCATGCGTGCCACGGCGGGCGACCCCGGCACCATCATCGAGGCCTTCAAGCCGGGTACCGGACCCGCTGACAGCTATTGGGTTATCGGCATGGGCGCCGATGGCTCCAATGCGACAGGCGGTGCTCTGTCACCCCAGGCCAACCAAGCCATCCAGGACGGCGGCGGCGGCCTTTATTGACCTGAGATGCGTTTCAATGGGCCGGCACCAGCCGGCCCATTTCGCTTTACAGGCGCCGGTGCCATGCCTATGTATCGCGCCGATCAAGGCATCATTCTCCAACAGGACAGAACAGCAGCCCATGCGCGCGGAAACGCAGAATATTGTCGATGAAATCAGGCAGGCGATAACCCTGCTGAGGAGGCATCTTTGACTGGGATCAGGCCATAAAGCGGCTTGAATACCTCAATGTCCGCGCCGAGGACGCAAGCCTCTGGAACGAACCGCTGGAAGCGCAAAAGCTGATGCGCGAACGCCAGGGTCTCGAAGATGGCATCGCGGCGGTCAAGGGTTTCACCCAGGCGCTGGAAGACAATATCGGCCTGATCGAGCTTGGCGAGGAAGAAGGCGACGAGGGTATCGTGGCGGAGGCGGAAGCCGCGATCCGCTCAATGCAGGGCGAGGCGAAAGCACGCCAGGTCGAAACGCTGCTGTCGGGCGAGGCCGACGCCAACGATACCTATCTCGAAGTCCACGCAGGCGCCGGCGGCACGGAGAGCCAGGACTGGGCCTCGATGCTGCTGCGCATGTATACGCGCTGGGCGGAGCGCCGCCGCTTCAAGGTCGAGGTGCTGGAAGTGCATGACGGCGAAGAAGCCGGCATCAAGTCCGCAACGCTGCTGATCAAGGGCCACAATGCCTATGGCTGGCTGAAGACGGAATCGGGTGTCCATCGCCTGGTGCGTATTTCGCCCTATGACAGCAATGCGCGCCGCCATACATCCTTCTCCAGCATCTGGGTCTATCCTGTCGTCGACGACAGGATAGAGATCGACGTCTCTGAATCCGACGTGCGCATCGACACCTATCGCTCGTCTGGCTCTGGCGGCCAGCACGTCAACACCACCGATTCGGCCGTTCGCATCACCCATCTTGCCACCGGCATCGCGGTCGCTTGCCAGGCTGAGCGTTCGCAGCACAAGAACAAGGCCAAGGCGTGGGAAATGCTGCGCTCTCGACTCTACGAAGAAGAGCTGAAGAAGCGCGAAGCGGTGGCGAATGCCACGGAGGCGTCGAAGAGCGACATTGGCTGGGGGCACCAGATACGGTCCTACGTGTTGCAACCTTATCAGCTGGTGAAAGATCTGCGCACCGGCGTCGAGAGCACCAATCCATCGAGTGTGCTCGACGGCGACCTCGATGACTTCATGGAAGCCTCGTTGTCGCAGCGCATCGAGGGCGGCGCCGGCGAAGCCGTTGCGGATCTGGACTAGGACTGTCAAGCTCAGGGGCTTGGCTTGAGCCGAGCCCCGATGCACCCTGCAAAGCCGAGCTTCGGGGAGGATCAGCCGGTGATGAAGCTGCAAACAACCGGTCGCAAGCTTTCCGGAAAATGCCTGTGCGGTGCTGTCCAATACGCGGTGGCGGATGAGTTTGTCTACGCGGTCAACTGCCATTGCTCGAATTGTCGACGCACCACCGGCTCGGCCTTCAAGTCGATCGCTGGCATCGAGCGCCACAAATTTGCCCCCACCGAAGGTGAGGACAATCTTCTGATCTTCGGCGATCAAAACGGTCATGACGCGCACTGCAAGCTGTGTGGCTCGCTGCTCTATTCGCTCGTTCGCGAGGGAGCTTTCGTCCACGTCGCCATGGGAACGCTGGTAGACAGCCCGGCCATTCGACCAAGCAAGCACATCTTCGTTGGATCGAAGGCGCCGTGGTACACGATCACGGACGATCTCCCTCAATATGACGAGCATGCGATGGATTCCGGCCCCGCGGACGGATAGCCGGACGGCTCCTCGAACTCTTGCGCCGACTCATCAATCGGCTCACCATACGGGTGAGGGCAAAAGCATTTATGGCCGGGCGCGGCATATCTGCGAGCCGACGATCTGGCCACTGGGAAGACACGTTCCGGGAACGGGCAAGCGAAACGCTTGAACTCGTTTGAAAGGAACGTGACATGTCTGCTGCCACAATTCGACCGGCCAAAGCCGTTCAACCGGCTGGCCGACGCCTGTTTTTCCCGCTCGCGATCGGCGCGATCGCCCTGCTCACGCCAACTGCCTTCGCCCATGATGCAAAGCCAACCGCCGCTATGCCGCAAGGCTGGAGTTATCCATTTGCCTGCTGTGCGAACTACGATTGCCACGAGGTGCCGCAGGCATCGATCAGCGAGCGCCCCGACGGCTATGTCATCAAGGATACCGGAGAGGTGGTTGCCTACAGTGACAAGCGGGTCAAGAATTCGCCCGACGGCGAATTTCACTGGTGCGCCCATCAGGCGGGGCTCGACGCCGGAAAGACCATCTGCCTGTTTGTACCGCCGTCTTCCTTCTAGGCGAGGCGCGCTACCGGCTTGCGGTGCGTCCACTGAGCATAGTGGACGACCCTGGCCGCGCATGAGCCTATGGGGCTTGGATCATGCGCGAACGCAGTGAGCGGACGGAGTCTGCCGACAGACGGTTGTCAGGAGCATTTCTTTATGTTGCCCTTGCCCCACCGGCGGCGGGCAATTGTGAGGAACCGGGTCATGATCATCAAGGCAAGTTGCCACTGCAGGGCGACCACATTCGAGGTTTCGCAGGCGCCGCAAACCGTCACGCAATGCACATGCTCCTTCTGCTCCAAGCGCGGCTCCTTGTGGGCCTACTACACACCGTCACAGTTCAAGCTCACCAGCCCGCCCAAAAATGTCTCCTTCTATCAATGGGGTTCGAGAGCCGTGAAACACGGGTTTTGCGCCAAGTGCGGCTGCGGAACCTTCACCGAAACGCCAGACTGGTCGACAGGAGAGGCGGATTTCGACAACCCGAAGATCAGCGTGAATACCCGCCTGTTGGACGACTTCGATCTCGACAAGGTCGAACTGGTCGTCATCGACGGCAAGAATCTCTGGTAGCCACTTCTGACCGATTGACGTCGATCGCGCCGCGAATGGATTTCCGGTCGGGAAAAGCCAAGGCTGCTGCTTTTCCCGTTCCGTTTTTCGCCTTATTTCATGGTACAAGGCGTTGGAAGGGCTGATTTGGCGCGTCGCTAGCGACCGCGTTTTGAGAGGGACGATCCTATGAAAAAGACTGTGCTCGCCGTTGTGGCGACGGCTGTGCTTGTGAGCGCTTGCACCACCACCGACCCGTACACCGGAGATCAGAAGATCTCCAACACGGCTGCCGGCGCTGGCCTTGGCGCGCTTGCGGGTGCGGGTCTTGGCCTGCTCGCTGGTGGCAATGATCGCCGCAATGCGCTGATTGGCGCGGGCATCGGCGCGCTCGCCGGCGGCGCCATCGGCGCCACCATGGACCAGAACGAGGCCGAACTGCGCAGGCAGCTTCAGGGCACCGGCGTCAGCGTCACCCGCAGTGGCGACCAGATCATCCTGAACATGCCGTCCGACATTACCTTCAACGTCGATCAGGACGCTGTAAAGCCGGGCTTCTATCAGACCTTGAACTCCGTCGCCCTGGTTCTGAAGAAGTTCCGCCAGACCACGGTCGACGTTTTCGGTCATACCGATTCGACCGGTGGCGACCAGCACAATTTCGATCTGTCGCAGCGCCGCGCCTTGGCCGTGGCCAACTATTTGTCCGGCCAGGGCGTCGATCAGCGCCGCTTCGCTGTCACCGGCTTCGGCAAGACTCGTCCGGTCGCGTCCAATGCAACGGCGGAAGGTCGCGCTCAGAATCGTCGCGTCGAGATCCAGCTGTCGCCGCTGACCTGAGCAGGGCGGTATCCAATACAAAACGGCCCCGAGAGGGGCCGTTTTTCGTTTGGCTCTCTGAAAACCTGACCGCGCTCAGACCTTGGCGACGATTCGCATGAAGGCGGGCATGTCGTCTCCGAAGCCGACAGTGGCGTCATTGTCTTCCTGACGGTGGCGGGCAGGGCGGTTGTTTTCACGCTGCGGCCTGGTGTCACCGCGCTCCGGCGCGCGTTGTTCATTACGATCCGACGAAACCTTCCGTTCGGTATTCTCGGAGCGGATCGATTCCTTGCGCGCGCGCCGCTCGCCGATGTCCGCGACAGGGGCTTCGGCGACGACCGGTTGTTCGTCAAGCACTGCCTCTGGCGCCTGGTCTTCATTGCGCTTGGCGTGGCGTTCGCGCGGCTTGCGTTCGCCCCTGTCCTTGCTGTCGTCCTTGCGGCCGGCGCGGCGCGGCGCGCCTTTGCCACGACGCGGGGCTTCATCCTCGCTTTCGCTTGCCACCACCGTCGACAAGTCGCCGTCGTGCCACTCGATCTTGGTGCCGATCAGCCGCTCGATGGCGTCGATGTATTTCGTGTCCGATTTGGTCGCGATGGTGAAGGACTTGCCCGAACGTCCGGCACGACCGGTGCGGCCGATGCGGTGGACGTAATCCTCGGCATGGATCGGCACGTCGTAATTGAAAACATGGCTGACATCGGGGATGTCGAGACCGCGCGCGGCGACGTCCGAGGCAACCAGGTAGCGAAGCTTGCCGTCGCGGAAATTGGCCAGCATCTGCATGCGCGCGCGCTGGTCCATGTCACCATGCAGCGCGCCGGCGTCGAAATCATACTTCAGCAGCGAGCGGAACAGTTCCGACACTTCGATCTTGCGGTTGCAGAAGATGATAGCGTTTTTCAGCTCCGCGTCTTCGGCTCTGATCAGGTTGCGCAGCGTCTCGCGCTTGTCCCAGGGCTTCGAGCCGGATTTCACCAGCCGTTGTATAATGTTGGTGGCGGCGGACGCGGCTTTCGAAACCTCGACGCGCACTGGCGCGTGCAGGAACTTCTCGGTGAGCTTCGTGATTTCCGGCGGCATCGTCGCCGAGAAGAACAAGGTCTGCCTTGTGAACGGGATCATCTCGCAGATGCGCTCGATATCGGGAATGAAGCCCATGTCGAGCATGCGGTCGGCTTCGTCGATGACGAGGATCTCGACGCCGTTGAGCAAGAGCTTGCCGCGTTCGCGGTGGTCAAGCAGGCGACCGGGCGTCGCGATCAGCACGTCGGCACCGCGTTCCAGCTTCTTGTCCTGCTCATCGAAGGACACGCCGCCGATCAGCAGGGCGATGTTGAGCTTATGGTTCTTGCCGTATTTGACGAAGTTCTCTTCGACCTGGGCGGCAAGTTCGCGCGTCGGCTCGAGGATCAGCGTGCGCGGCATGCGTGCACGGGCACGGCCCTTTTCCAGCCGGGTGAGCATCGGCAGCACGAACGAGGCCGTCTTGCCGGTCCCGGTCTGTGCGATACCAAGCACATCCTTGCCGAGCAGCGCATGCGGTATGGCGCCAGCCTGGATCGGTGTCGGCTCGGTGTAGCCGGCATCGGTGACTGCGGAAAGGACCTTCGGCGACAGGCCGAGGTCTGCGAAGGTCAACGCTTCTTGAGCGGTCGTGGTGTCTGAGGACAAGTGTTGTTGTCTTTGGCTGGTTCGGGGAAGCGCAACGGCATCCGTCGCGGCAAGCGCCACGCGCCTGCAAGATTGGTATTGCGAATAGGCGCAAGCCCGCGATTTGTCAACAGAAACGGGCGGGATTGGCACGATTGTGGAGTCGTAACGTTAATCGCAATGCTTAATCTTCGTGCCTTTTGCTGCGTCGGCTCAGTAGCGGAACTGCTCGGCGAGAATGCGCTCGTTCCAGGAATGGTTGGGGTCGAACAGCAACGTCGCCGTCGCCGTCGGCGATTCCCGCACCGTTACCGAGGTCACGGCCTTGACTTCCGTGTGATCCGCGGCGGCGTTCACCGGCCGCTTTTCCGGCTCCAGAATGTCGAAGCGCACGGTCGCCTTGTTGGAGAGCAAGGCTCCACGCCAGCGGCGCGGGCGAAACGGGCTGACCGGGGTGAGGGCCAGCAACGGCGCATCGAGCGGCAGGATCGGCCCGTGCGCCGAAAGGTTGTAGGCGGTCGATCCGGCGGGCGTCGCGATCATGACGCCGTCGCAGCTCAACTCCTCAAGCCGCACCTGCTCATCGACCGTGATGCGGATCTTTGCTGTCTGGTAGGATTGGCGCCACAGCGCGACCTCGTTGATCGCCAGCGCCGAGATCGTTTCGCCCTCCGATGTCACCGCCAGCATCTCCAATGGACGGATCGTTTCGGCGACCGCGGCCGCGATTCGCTCCGCCAGGCCGCCGCTGCGATATTCGTTCATGAGGAAGCCGATGGTGCCACGGTTCATGCCGTAGACCTTCTTGTCCGTGCCCATCGTGTCGCGCAAGGTCTGCAACAGAAAGCCGTCGCCCCCTAGCGCCACGATGACGCCTGCCTCCTCGACGGATGTCTCGCCGTAGCGCGCCGACAGGCTTTCCCGCGCTGCCTTGGCATCGGCTGTATCGGATGAGACGAAGGCGAAACGGCTGGCGGCTTTGCTCATGGCTCCCGGATGGCGACCGGTTGCCTGGGTCGCGTCAGCGTCGGGTTAACATGAGCGAGGCACGTCTGCAAAGGGAGACGCTGTGCTGTCCCACACGGGCAAAGACGCCGGCGGAAGATGGACTTGCCGCTCGCGCTTCATGTCACTGCATGAGCGAATGTGATGACCGTGATGGTTAAGATGGAGCTTAAGCATTCGTAAAGCCGCATCGATCATGTTAGCCGACAGTGCATGGGTAGCGTGGGGCCTAGCCAGTCGAGGCTGATCTATTGCCGGTGACACGTCTGATCATCGTTTTCCTGATGTTGGGAAGCTTCGCGCTGGTCTTTTCGGAATTGGTGCGCCAGTCCGAGGAGATGAGCTTCAGGCCTCAGCCAACTGCCTCGCGCTGCGGCGACGCGGTGGGAACGCCATGCCCGCAACGGGCACTGTAAGCTGGCAAAATACAGCTGATCACCATGATCGTGAAGGCCGGCCGCAGCGGCTCAAGGGTTTGATCTAGCCGCTAATTCCTGCACAATATGCTCCCCCAGGGACTTCTTTCCTGGCGATGTCGTTGGCGCGCCATGCCCATCTCCAGTCCAGCAAACCATGCTCGGCAAAATCCGGCTCGCGCGTTGCAATCACAGCGCGTAGCAGCGTAGATGAACCCACTTTGCGGACAGGATTGATGGCGGGCGAAACGCCTATCTTGCGTTCGTTGGAAAGGCATCGGCTGGCGTTGAATGGCCGATATCGAGAGGAAGGCTTCCATGCGCAGCGTTCTGATTTCGGGTGGCTGCGGTTTCCTCGGCTCACATTTGATCGACCGCCTGTTGCTGCGTACCGATCTGGAAAGACTGGTTGTAGTCGACAATCTCTGGACCGGATTGCTGGGGAATATCGCGCATATCGATGATCCTCTCCTTGGCCTGGAAATTCAGGACGCCGAAAGCTTCGTGTCGCGGCATCGCTTCGACGAGATCATACATCTCGCATCGCCGGCGTCGCCGGTGTGGTACATGCGTGAACCGGCGCGCACCATCAGGGCCAACATTGGCGGAGCGCTCAATCTTTTGACCGTGCTCAAGCCAGGCGGCCGTTTTTGCTTTGCTTCAACCTCGGAGGTCTACGGCGATCCCCTGGTCTCTCCACAACCCGAGAGCTACAGGGGCTCCGTGGATTGCACCGGCCCCAGGTCGTCATATGATGAAAGCAAGCGCTGCACGGAAGCGTTGCTGTTCGAACAGCAGCGCGTCAGCAACCTCGACATTCGTGTTGTGCGGCTGTTCAACACATATGGACCGCGCACACGCATCGATGACGGCCGCGCCGTATCGAATTTCATCTGCCAGGCGCTGACAACCGGGATCGTGACTGTCCATGGCAATGGCTCGCAATCGCGGAGCTGGGGTTATGTGGATGACATTGTCGAGGGACTGGAGCGGTTCTTCTGGCGCGACCCCATTGATCATCGGGGACCGCTCAACGTCGGCAACAATTGCGAGATTTCAGTCCTGGAGATTGCGGAGTTCGTTTGCTCGCTTGTTCCAGGCAGCCGCATCGAGCACCATCCGCCGCTTCCGCAGGACCCGACCAACCGCTGCCCGGACCTGACTTTGGCCACGCGGGTCCTTCCGGGCTGGGAAGCGAAAACCGGCTATCGGGATGGCATCAGGCTGACCCTCGAATGGTTTCGAGAGCAGATCGCGGTCGGGGCGTCCGCTCCCCAAGAGCGCGCTACGGCTGCTGTCGCTGAGGCCCGGCGCTGAGCATAGCCGGCCGGTTTGCCCAACTGGTCACTATGCTGAAACACGCAACTATCGCGTCTTCAGCAGATGGCAGCCGGCTTGCCGCTTTTGCGCCAGATACTCATCGACAAGCTGGCGGTAGCGCACCTTGCCGAAGCTCGGAAAATGGCCGCCATGCACGATCGAGACATCAAGGTCGCGCATGCGCACCAATGTTGCGATATAATCATCGATGTCAGAGTGATAGACGTCGTCGATCAAGGGGCCGTCATAGATGAT
The DNA here is from genome assembly GCF_020616515.1 of Mesorhizobium sp. PAMC28654. Lineage (GTDB taxonomy): Bacteria > Pseudomonadota > Alphaproteobacteria > Rhizobiales > Rhizobiaceae > Mesorhizobium. The sequence goes on along the minus strand of NZ_CP085135.1, from coordinate 1,281,459 downwards.
ATCGCCGGAAAGCAGGATGCCGGTCTTCTTCTCGTGGAGCGCGATGCCGCCCGGCGAGTGGCCGGGTGTGTGGATCACCTCGAAGGCACGGTCGCCAAGATCGACGACATCGCCATGCGCGAGCAGGCGGTCGGCGGGTGCGGGCTGAATGCTGTAGCTAGCCGTGTCCCAGCCTTCCGGCATGCCGTCGAACATTTCGTCGGTCGCGTAGGTGCCGGCGGCGGTCCATTCGTTGCGCGGATCGGCGAGGATTTGAGCCTCGGCCGCGTGTACGCATCGATCCGGAAATTCATGGTGGCAGCCGATATGGTCGAAATGCGTGTGGCTGGCGACGCAGGTGAGTTTTCGCTCCGTTACCATCGGCACATGAGAGCGCAAGCTGAAATGGCCGAGGCCGGTGTCGAAGAGGAGATCGCGGTCGCGGCCGCGTACGTGCCACATGTTGCAGCGAAAGAACGGCTTGATCCACGGCTCGTGGATCAGCGTGACGCCATCGCTCATGCGGATGGTCTCGTACCAAGCGACGGCGCCTATGACGGGAAATTCAGACATGACTCAGTTCGCCAACAAATTGATGTCGTCAGCGTTGCATGAAACAGCGACCGTGTCGCCCGGCTGAACGCTGGCGGCGGCCGGAACCTTGGCGATGTAGTGCAGCGCCGGGTCCTTGGTGGACACCGCCAGCACACGCTTGAAGCTGCCCTGAAAGACCACGTCGCTCACCTTGGCCATGCCGAGCACTGCTGTGCCTCCAGTCGCGCCAAGGATGAGATGCTCCGGTCGTATAGCCAGGGAGACGGCCGTGCCCACAGGCAAGCTGCCTCGCAGCGAAATCGGCTCGGCGGGCGTTGCAACCGTGATTGTGCCGTCGCTCGCCGCTGTCACTGTTCCCGAGACAAGCGTACTCTCGCCCATGAAGGTCGCCGAAAAGCGCGTCGCCGGCCTCGCATAGACGCGCTCGGGCGGCCCTTCGTCCTCGATGCGCCCGTCATTCATCACCACGCAATGATCGGCCAAGGCCATCGCTTCTTCCTGGTCGTGGGTGACATGGATGAAAGCCGTGCCGACACGCTTCTGGATCGCCTTCAGTTCATCCTGCATCTGCCGGCGCAGTTTCAGGTCGAGCGCGCCGAGCGGTTCGTCGAGCAGCAGAACCGCAGGCTCCACGACGAGAGCGCGCGCCAGCGCCACGCGCTGCCGCTGGCCGCCGGAAAGCTGGTGCGGCTTCTTGTCGAAGGCAGTGGCGAGGCCGACCAGCGCCAGAGCGTCACGTGCCCTGGCGGCGCGCGTCGGGCCATCGACACCCCGCATGCGCAGGCCAAAGCCGACATTGCCGCCGACGCTGATGTGCGGGAACAGGGCATAGTCCTGGAACACGGTCGTTGTCGGGCGCTTCGCCGGCGGCACCGAGGTGCAGTCTTCGCCACGGATGAACACCTTGCCTTCGCTAGGGCTGACAAAGCCACCGAGAATGGAGAGCAGCGTCGTCTTGCCGGAGCCGGACGGCCCGAGCAGGATGGTGTAGCTGCCGGGTTCGATGGCAAGCGAGACGTTTTTCAGCACTGCAAGCTGGCCGAAACGGTGCGAGATGTTGCGGATATCGACAAGGGGGGCGCTCATGCCGGCTTTCTCCGCAACAATGTCAGTTCGAACAGCACCACCAGCACGATGGAGACGGCAAAGACCAGCGAACCGACGGCGTTGGTCTTGGGATTGAGTCCCGAGCGCAGCAGGTTCCAGATTTCCACCGGCAGCGTCGTGTCGAAGCGCGTCAGCAGGAAGGAGATCACGAACTCGTCCCAGGAGAATGTCATCGACAGGAAGAAGCCGGCGAAGATGGCGGGCGCCATCACCGGGACAGTAATTAGAAGCAGCACCTTCCATTCCGGTGCGCCGAGGTCGCGCGCGGCGCGCTCGATGTTGATCTGGTGGTCGCCCATCTGGCTGTAGATGATGGCGAAGCAGAGCGGCAGGTTGATCACAACATGGCCGATGCCGGCCGAGACCAGCGACTTCGGGACGCCGGCCCAGTTGAACAGCACCAGCAGTCCCATGCCGATGATGAGGTAGCTGACCGTCAGCGGCAGCGTGATCAGTCCGCGCAGCAGCCCTGAGCCCGGCAGGACGAAGCGCGCGAAACCCCAGGCGGACAGGAAGCCGAGCGTGACGGCGGCGAATGACGAGATGGACGCCACCAGCAGAGAATTGACCAGCGCCGAGGTCAGTCGTGTCGGACAGAACGGCTTCGTACCAGCGCAGCGACGGACCGGTGAAGGGCGGGATCGGAAACGACGTTGCCTGCAGCGAGAACAGCACCAGCACGACCACCGGCAGGAAAATGAAGGCGTAGACGGCAAGGGCGTATAGCCACGAAACGATGCGGACAATCTGGCGCATGGTCACGCCCGCTCGATCTTCAGCCAGCGGGCGCAGGCGAGATAGGCGATGGTGACGACCGCCATCAGGATAATTGCCAGCGCCGAGGCAAGGGGAAAGTCGCCGCGCCGGCCGATCTGCATCATCACCAGTTGCGGCATCAGAAGCTCATTGTTGCCGCCGAGGATCTGCGGCGTGATATAGTCGCCGATGCACAGTACGAAGGTGAGGAAAGCGCCGACCATGATGCCGGGCAAGGTCAGCGGCAAGACAACGTGCAGGAAGGTGCGCACCGGCCCCGCGCCGAGATCGGCGGCGGCCTTGCGATAGCTGGGGCTGAGCTGCTTGAGATTTGCGAAGATCGTGAGCGTCAAGAGCATGACGAAGAAATGCACGAAGCCGGTGACAGTGGCGAAGCGAGTGTTGGCGAGTTGCAGCGGTTCGGAGAGCAGCCCGGAGCCGGTCAGCGCGCGGCTGATGACGCCGTTCTGGGCGAGCACCAGCAGCCAGGAATAGGAGCGCACGACATACGAAGTCCAGAACGGCAGCACCGCCAGCATCAGCGCCAGCCGCTGCCAGCGTTCCGGCACCTGCTCGGCCAGGATCCAGGCGAAGGGATAGGCGAGCAGCACAGAGATCACGGTGACCTGCAGTGAATTCACCATCGCCTGCCAATAGGACGGGTTGGTGAAGAACTGGCTGTAATTGGACAGCGTGAAGCCGCCGCCTTCATGCGCCGTAAGGCTGGAAAGCCCCATGGCGATCAAGGGCAGGACGAAGAACAGCAGCGTCCAGCCTAGCGCCGGCGTGACCAGCGCCCAGGGCAGGGCACGCCCGTTGTTTCCAGCCGAGTTCATGAGCGGCGTCGCTCACTTCGCCTGCAGCATTTCGGTCCACATGTCCTGCATCTTCTTGTCGAGATCGGCGTTCGGCGCCGGATAGGCCTGGGCGCGGGCGAGGAATTCCGGCTGTTCGTCGAAACGCAGGACCTTCTTCTGGTCGTCGGTCAGCGCCGCCTTGGTGTTGGACGGCATGCCCCAGTAGCAGGACGAGGTGGCAAGCCGCGCCTGGCCCTCGGGGCTCATGACGTACTGGATAAACTTCAGCGCCATGTCCTTGTTCTTGGAGTCCTTGAACATGGCCAGCGACTGCGACCACAGCACAGCACCCTCCTTCGGGATCGAGAAGTCCAACGCCGGGTTCTCCTTGGCCAATCCCGCGGTCACCCACTCACCGCCGCCGACGAGGATGTCGACCTCGCCCGTCGCTAGCGCGGTCTGGCTGGCGGTGACCTCGCCGACCAGCTTGGCGTTGGCCTTCATCTTCAGAAGCTCGGCCTTGAGGGCAGGCAGGTCGGCTTCGGTCAGGTCCGCCGTCTTCTTGCCGATGGCAAGCGCGGCCATGCCGATGACCGGCAGATAATAGTCGTAGATGGCGACCTTGCCCTTGTATTTGTCTGATGTCAGCGATGCCAGAGACTGCATGTCGGCCGGATCGACCTTGGTCTTGTTGTAGCCGATTGTGTTGTAGCCGAACTTTTCGGTGATGCCGTAGCGCTTGCCGCCGACGATGGTGGAACCGTCCATCTTCACCTGTGGAAACATGTCGGCCAGCGGCAGCTTGTCTTCCGGCAGCGGCTCGAACAGGCCCTTTTCGACGCCGCGCGGCACATCGATGCTGTCGATCACCATCACGTCCCAGTCACCCGGCTGCGACTGTTCGACGATGGCGAGGCCAGCGCCTGTGCCCTCGAATTCCTTGACGTTGACCTTGACATTGTTGGCCTGCTCGAAGGGCTGCAGCAGCGCCGGGTCCGAATGATCGCACCAGATCAGCGCGTTGAGATCGGCGGCCTGAGCGATGCCGCGCCGCCAGCAGAAGTGCCGTAGCGGCACATGCCGTGCGCAGCCGGGTCTTCAGGGCAGACGGCGGATTCATGGATGTGGATTTCATGGACATCGAGTGTTCTCCCTTGCCTTTGTGGCTTCTTGTAAAAAATTGAACCAATTTCAAAATTGAGTCAATTCTATTTTTGTGGCAAGAGGCTGATATGAGCGGATTGCGGGCAAGGCAAAAGGCGGATCGTCACCGGCGCATCATCGAGGCGGCGGCCGAACTTTTCCGCGATGCCGGCTATGAAGGCGCCAAGATCGAGGCGATCGCCACGCAGGCCGAAGTGTCGGTCGGCACGATCTACAATTACTACCAGAATAAGGGCGACATCCTCGGCGCCATCGTCTCGCTTGAGGTCAACGAAGTGCTCAATGCCGGGCGCGGCGTGGTTGCCAAGCCGCCGGCCAATGTCGGCGACGCATTGGACACGCTGGTGGGCATCTACATTGAACACTCCTTGCACTATCTCAGCAAGGAGATGTGGCGGCAGGCGATGGCGATCTCGACGCAGCTGCCCGATAGCCCGTTCGGCCAGGCCTACACCGCGCTCGACCGGTCGCTGACCGAACAGATCAGCGCGCTGATCGCCCGGCTGCAGTCGCTTGGCCTTGTACGGCAGGATATCGACGGGCAGGCGCTGGGCGAGCTGATCTTCAACAACATGAACATGATGTTCATCGAGTTCGTAAAGCGCGAAGAAGCGAGGATTCCCGAGTTGCGGCTCGCGATACGCCGGCAGAACCGGGTACTGGTTGCGGCGATTGCGGTGTGACGGCGGCTCCTGTCGGCAGGGCAGGAGAGGCGGGCTTTTCGGTCAGGGGCGCGCGCGAGTTCGTTCGAACTCCTCTTGAGTCGAGGCCAAAACATGATACAACCCAGGGGTGCATTAAAGGGAGGGGTTGATGCAATTTTCCATATGGCATTGGGTAATATTATTGCTTCTGATTGGCGTGCCTGTCTTCTTTGCTGTTCGGTCGGCGAGTAAGCCTTCACAGAATCCAGCGAGCCTGGTGGGGTTTGGAGGTTGGCTGATGCTTCTGGCGATCGGTCAGGCGCTGTCTCCATTGCGCACGCTCGCGATATTGGGCACGTCGAGTGACGACTACCAAAAACTCATGACGCTCCCGAATGGCGCCTTGGCGACGTATGGAGAGGTTGGCCTGTTGCTGGCGTTCCTGGCCCTTCAGGTGGTTGTGTTGGTTGCAATGCTGCGGCGCAGTTTCCGCTTCAGGCAGTTGTTTCTGTATCAGTGGATTGCAATACCTGTCTTGTTTCTCCTGGATACGATTTGGATTTCGGCGGTTCTGAGCGTTCCGATGAACCAGGTGCTCACAGGCGACGCGCTGGTCGCACCTATCGTGTCGTTTGTGCTGACCGGCATTTGGGTCGCTTACGTCCACAAGTCGGTCAGGGTGAGGAACACGTTCACAAGGGCGACCGCACCCGATCAACTTGCAGGTGCATAGAGGCTCCGCGACCGGCAATCTACTTCGGAAGACGTTGACTGATCTCTTCTGAAAAGTAGGCGGCGGATTGGAGCTTCCGGCGGAACGATCCACGCCGGAGGCTTCGTCCATTTCGCTGTGAAAGCGGACACAAACGTCGGGGCTTTCCTTGGTTGTGGCAAAGCCTGGTTCTGATGGGGCTCATCAAAATTCACCCGCAAAACACTTCTTAGTCTTCCTCCCACTGCCCAGATTGTTCCCGCCTCGAAGCACCTGAAGTCAGCGCGGTGCACAGCGGTTCGAAAGCGATCCGCAAAGCGACCTATCTCACGCGATTGACCTCCGGGTCGATGCGACTATCCCGCAGTAACGGTGCACCGAAAACATATTGACTGTATAGTTAGTCATGTTATCCCTATGGCTGTCGATCGGGTTGGACAGCCGGCTTGCCGGTGAATGGCCACTTAGAAGCGCGAGGGGAATATCTTGGCAGCCATCTGGCTTGCCGTTGCGGCGAAAGGCGTCGCCGCCTTCCTTTTCTTCAGCAGGAAACGGACCTGAGGCCGCGTTGCCGCCGGTCCCAACAATGGGAGCAAGTAGTATGAACTGGAAACTGACCGCGACGGCCGTCGCGCTGTCGCTGCTGTGCGCGGGCGCTGCACGTGCCGACGGCGAACTCAACATCTACAATTGGGGAAATTACACCAGCCCCGATCTCATCAAGAAGTTCGAGGAGACCTACAAGGTCAAGGTTACCGTCACCGACTTCGATTCCAATGACACGGCGCTTGCCAAGGTGCGGCAGGGCGCTTCCGGTTATGACATCGTGGTACCTTCGGCCAGCGTCATCCCGGTCTGGATCAGCGAGGGTCTGCTGCTGGAGACTGACCCCAACAAGATGGATAACTTCAAGAACGTCGATCCGAGATGGGTTGACGTGCCTTTCGATCCGGGCCGCAAATACACTGTTCCGTGGCAATGGGGCACGACGGGCGTATCGGTCAACAAGTCGGTCTACTCCGGCGACATCAACACCTCAGCGATCTTCCTCGATCCGCCGCCCGAACTCGTCGGCAAGATCAATGTCGTGCCCGAAATGGGGGACATCATGTTCCTGGCCATCGCCTACGAAGGTGGCAAATACTGTACCGACGATATGCAGGTGCTGAAGAAGGTCCACGACAAGCTGATCGAGGCGAAGGCGAAATGGCTTTCGCTCGACTATGCGGCCGTCGACGGCCTTGGCAGGGGTGACATCGCCGCCGGCGTCAATTGGAACGGCATATCCCTGCGGCAGCGGTTGCAGAATGACAAGATCGTCTACGGATATCCGAAAGAGGGTTTCCCCATCTGGATGGACAATGTCGCCGTCCTCAAGGATGCCAAGAATGTCGAGAATGCCAAGCTCTTCCAGAACTTCATCATGGACCCGCGGAACGCCGCGTTGATCTCGGCCTTCGCGCGCTACGCCAACGGCATCAAGGGCTCGGAAGCCTTCATGCCCGACGACATGAAGAATGCGCCGGAAGTGAACGTTCCGGCTGAATTCGCTGCCAAGGGCCAGTTCATGCAGGCCTGCCCGTCCAATGTGCAGGCGCTCTACACGAAGATCTGGACCGACCTCCAGAAATAGCCTGGCTCCGGGTTTCTCCGCGCCGCGACGTGCGGCGCGGCCATCTCCCTTCATTCAAGCAAAAAACGCGATCCGGTGATCGCAGGAGATTTTCATGACCGATCTCGACCTTTGCTACATGCCGGCCAGCGAAGCGCTGCGGCTGTTCAAGGCGAAGAAACTTTCGCCCGTCGAATTGATGCAGGCCACCATTCGCCGTGCCGAAGCGACGAAGCCGACGATCAACTGCTTCACCTTCACCCATTTTGATGAGGCGTTGGATCTGGCCAAAAAAGCCGAGGCCAAATACGCCAAGGGCTCCAGGACTGGCGCTCTTGAAGGCCTGCCCATCGGTATCAAGGACGAGAGCTACATCAAGGGCAAGCCGACCTCGCATGGCTCGCTTCTGTCGAAGGACGCCATCGGCGGACACACCTCGACGATGAACGAGCGTATCATGAAGGCCGGAGGCATCGTGCATGCGCGCACCGCTACGCCGGAGTTCAGCTGCGCCGGCTATACCTGGTCCAGGCGCTGGGGCGTCACACGAAACCCGTGGAATCCGGACTTCACGCCGGGCGGTTCGTCCGGCGGCGCGGCGGCGACACTGGCCTCCGGCACATCCTCGATTGCAACCGGCTCGGACATTGGCGGATCAATCCGAATTCCGGCCTCTGCCTGCGGCCTTGTCGGCTTGAAGCCGCCTTATGGCCGAAATCCCGATGAGCCCCCTTTCAATCTCGATTTCTACTGTCATACCGGACCCTTGGCGCGGAACGTGAAGGACGCGATCCTGCTGCAGAATGTCATGGCGGGACCGAGCCCGCTCGACATTGCCACGCTTCGGCCCAAGCTGCGCTTGCCGCTTGATTACAAGCCGATCAGCGGCTGGAGGATCGCGTTTTCCATGGACCTCGGCTCCTATGAGGTGGATCCGGAGGTGCGCAAGAACACGCTCGCGGCGTGCGATGTGTTCCGGTCGTTGGGGGCTACGGTCGAGGAAGTCGATCTGGGTTGGGGCGACGAGGTGCTGAAGGCCGGCATGGCCTATCTGGAGCATCTGTTCGGCGCGTCGCTCTCCCAACTGCTCCAGGAACACGGCAAGGACATGACGAGCTATGCGCGTCAGTTCGCCGAGGGCGGGCAGAAGTCGAAGGCGACGGACTTTGTCGCAACCCTGGAGGTGGCGGCCAGGATGTACCAGACACTGGGTCCGTTGTTGGAAAAATACGACGTTCTGATCTGCCCGACCAACGCGATTCCCGCCGTGCCGGCTGAGTTCGATCACTCCAAGGACACAGTCGAGATCAACGGAACGCAGGTGAACCCGTCGCTTGGCTGGGTGATGACGACGCCGTTCAACATGATGAGCCGTTGCCCGGTTCTGTCCATACCCTCGGGCAGGGCGGCGAATGGCGTGCCGACAGGCATCCAGATCGTCGGCCGCACCTATTGTGACGCCGATGTGTTTCAGGCAGCAATGGCTTATGAAACGGCGCGGGGCCAATGGTACGCGAGCGCGCAAACACGACCGGTGCTTTGATCGTGTATAAGTAACACCTGCAACGGGGGCTTGCGCGCCGGCTCCAGCCATGGTGAGCCGGCGAAATGTCCACTGCAGGGTTCGAACAGGACTGGAAGAAGATGGCGCAACGCAAGGCAACCGTGGCACCGGAGATCAGCAAGGTTGCACCGGCCGAGGGCAAGGGTTCGAAACCCGCCCCCGGCCTCAGGGATCGTCGGCGCGAACGCGGCGAAGCGAGCATTCAGCGGATCATCGAGGCCACGATCGAGCTCATCGCGGACGAGGGACTCGCGACCGTCACCATGCAACGCATTGCCGAGCATGTCGGCTCGTCCAACGCGCTGGTCGTGTTCCACTTCCGCAGCAAGGAGAACCTCTTCAGGGCCGTGCTGCAGTATCTCAGCGACCAGTACGACGAACTGTGGGCGAGCCTGGTCCGAACTCCGGGCCTGTCACCCGTCCAGCGGCTGATGGGTGCACTCGAATGCGCGCAGCGATTTTCACGACTGCATCCCAAATGGGTGTCGGTGTTCGTCGTCTTTTCCAGCGATCGCAAGAGCATGCAAATCTACAATGAGATCGGCATGCCGAATGATCTCGCCTACACCGCCGAGGCGCGTGAATTCCTCGTCGAAATCGCTGACATCGGCGGTTACAGCGACGTCGATACGGACACGCTGGCCGAAAGCCTCAACTATCTCGTTCACGGTGCATGGTTCTGGGATCATTTGAACCCACCGGAAGGCCGGTCCGATGTGCTGCGCAAGACGATGCTGATGCTGCTGCATCAGGCGTTTCCACGACATTTCGATCTGGCCCCGCGTGACTGATCACAAGCCTCTGGCTTGATCCGACCCGCGCCGGTTTGCAAACCCGACCAGAAATGGATTCAGCTCACGCCCTCTCGGAGTGCAGGATGTAGAGTTTTCGCGTCTTCTCGTGAATGGTCCACTCGCCCTGCCAGCCTTTGGGCAGAACGAGCATCTCACCGGGGCCGACGTCTTCACTGCGACCATCGGGGCCGTGCAATGAGACCCGGCCTGACACGATGTGGCAGGTTTCGGAATTCGTGTCGCGCGAGGCCGTGAACCGGCCGGGCGTGCATTCCCAGACGCCGACTTCCAATGTCCCGTCGGGCGAGGCCCACAATGTCACGGACGATTCGACCTGATCGCCGCTGATCGACGTCGGCTTGGGCTCGGGCGCGCCGAGATCGATGGAGGTGAGGTGAGCAAAGGTCTGGAAGTCAATCATGGCGGTCTCCGGGCAGGCACTGAAAAATGCTTTTAGGACTTATGTACGGATTGGCAGGTGCCGCAGCGGGTTCAATGTCCGGTGATGCGGTCGGCGATCCCTGCCAGTTTCGATGTGTGTTCGAGGCCGGCTTCCTCACGCTCGTCGGCCACGCGGTAGAGCTGGTACATCGAGTGGACGCCGAGCCATCGCATGGGCTCCGGTTCCCATTTGCTAACCCGGCGATTGACCCAGGGCAGGCGGGTCAGTTCGGTGTCGCGGCGAAGGATAAGGTCGCGCAGCGTCCGGCCCGAAAGGTTGGAGCTCGATACGCCGAGCCCGACATAGCCGCCAGCCCAGCCTATGCCGGTCTGAGGGTCAAGACCGGCCGTCGTGCACCAGTCGCGCGGCACTCCGAGCACGCCGCACCAGGCATGGTCGATACGAAGCTTGGCTGTCTGCGGCAGAAGGCGGGTGAGGATCGCATGCAGGCTTTCGATCGTCGCCTGCTGCGTCTGGCCACGCACGTCCGTTTGTGAACCATAGCGATAGGGCACGCCGCGCCCGCCCATGGTGATGCGGCCTTCACGGGTACGCTGGGCATAGCAATAGGCGTGCGCCGCGTCGCCCAGGAGCTCGTGGCCTTTCCAGCCGATCTCGTCCCACAGCGATTGCGGCAGCGGCTCGGTGATGATCTGGGCGCTGTTAAGCGGCAGCCAGAGCCGCTCATTGCCGGGAATGCCGGCCGTGAACCCTTCCGTGGCACGAATGATCGTGGGAGCGCGCACCGTGCCGCGATTGGTCGTGACTTTTCCCTTTTCGATGCCGGTCACGGTCGTCTGTTCGTAGATCGGCACGCCAAGGTGCTCGACCGCTTCGGACAGGCCGCGCACCAACTTGGCTGGCTGTACACGCGCCGTGCCATGATGAATGAACCCGCCAAGCACGTTCTTGATGTTGATGCGGGCCGTGGCTTCTTCCTGGCCGATCAGGCTGACACGATCTCGCGGCACGCTCCAGCCGATCGCTTCCGCATAGGCAGCCTTGATCCGCTCGAGTTGCGGCTTGTTGGTCGCAACCGTCAAATTGTCGACGCGGCGAATGTCGGCATCGATGCCTTCGGCTTCGGTCACCCCTATCACTTCGTCGACCGTGCCATGCATGGCCGTTTCCATGTCGATGACGGCGCCACGGGTCGACGCCTTCAGATATTTTTCGCGCGACCAGCTGAAACCTCCGGACAGCCAGCCGCCATTGCGGCCGGAAGCACCGAAGCCGGCGAATTCCCTTTCGACGATGGCGATGCGGATCGAAGGATCGGCCTTCTTCAGGTAATAGGCCGTCCACAAGCCGGTATAACCTGCGCCCACGATGCAGACATCGGCTTCGAGATCGCCCGGAAGCGGCGCGCGATAGGCCGGCAGGCCGCCAATGTCGGCATACCAGAACGAGACGTTGCCGTTGACCTTGGCATCCATGTTTAAAATCCTGTGGTGGAAAGAGGTGTCAGGTCATTGTCATGTCGGCGCGGTCGTCGTCGGCAAGAAGTTTTGCATCGACGGTCGACCAGCGCAGATCGACTGTGTCGCCAATAGAGAAAGACTTGGCCTCGAGCGACGCGCGCACGACGGCCACTGAACCATCGCGAAGCGTCACCTGGTATTTCGAACCGGACCCCAGATAGATCGCTTCGCTGACCTGAGCGGTGAGGCTGTTCTGCCCGTCGGCCACAGGCGCGTTCGCGCTGGCAAGCGACAGTTTCTCCGGCCGCAGCAGGACCACCGGCTTCTGACCGCTGGCGAGTTTTCCCCTGGCCACGATCTTCTGGCCGACAATCGTCAGGCTGGTCTCGCCGCCTGAAGTTTCCGCGGCGCCGCGCAAACTGGTCGATTCCCCGATGAACTTCGCCACGAACAAGGTCGTTGGCTCGTCATAGAGCTGGCGGCCGGTTCCCACCTGTTCGATACGCCCCTGGTTGAACACCGCGATGCGGTCGGACAGAACCAGCGCCTCTTCCTGGTCATGCGTCACATAGACGAAGGTGGTGCCGAGTTCGCGATGGATGCGCTTGATCTCCAACTGCAGCCATTCGCGAAGTTTTTTGTCGAGTGCGCCGAGCGGCTCATCCATCAAAAGCAGGGGCGGATCGAAGACGATGGCGCGGGCCAATGCCACACGCTGTTGCTGGCCGCCGGAAAGCTCGGCTGGGTAGCGATGCGCGAAATCGGCCATCTTGACCATGTCGAGCGCGCGCGCGACATGGCGGTCGCGCGCCTGCTTGTCCATGCCGCGCAGTGTGAGCGGATAGGCAACGTTCTTTCCGACGGTCATGTGCGGAAACAGCGCATAGTGCTGGAAGACCACCCCGATGTTGCGTTTGTGAGCGGGCAGGGCGACGATACTCTTCCCGCCTACGGCCAGGTCGCCGGAGGTCAGGTCCGTAAAACCAGCAACGACGTTGAGCGTGGTGGTCTTGCCTGATCCGCTGGGGCCCAGCAATGTCATGAACTCGCCCGGCTCGATATGCAGGCTTACGTCGTCGAGCGCGGTGAAATTGCCGTAACGCTTGGTGGCGCCTTGAATGTCGATGGCCGCGCCGCGTTCTCTGGTGTTGGACGCAGACATCTCAACTCCTCTTCGATTTAGAGCTGATGATCAGCCCGGCGCTGATGATCAGCGTCGTGGCAATGAAGATGATCGTTCCGACGGCTGTCACCGTGGGGTCGGCATCACGGGTGATGCTGGTGAAGATCTGCACTGGCAGGGTTTTCAGATAGGGGCTGGTGATGAACAGCGCGACGATGATTTCGTCGAAGGAGGTCACGAAGGCAAACAGCAGGCCGGACAGGATGCCAGGCGCGATCAGCGGCAAGGTCACGGTGCGGAACGTGGTGAAGCGGTTGGCGCCTAGGCTTGCCGCGGCGGTCTCCAGCCGCACGTCGAACACTTCGAGGCTTGCCGACACGGCGATGATGACGAAGGGGATCGCCAGCATCGTGTGGGCGATGACGAAGCCGATGGTGGTGCCGACGAGCTGGTAATCGAGATAGACGGCATAGATGCCGATCGCCAGGACCACGCCGGGCACGATCATCGGCGTGATCAGGATGGCGCGCAGCAGGCCGGCGCCGGAGTGCTTCATGCGGCCAAGGCCGAGCGCGGCCAGCGTGCCAATCAACGTCGCGGCAACAGCAACGAGGCTTGCTACCCTGAGCGAATTGAAGAAACTCGACAGCCAATCGGGGTTGGTGAAGAAATTCTCGTACCACTGCCAGGAGAAGCCCGAAGGTGGGAAGGCCAGCGACTTCTTCTCGTTGAACGACATCGGGATGATGACCAGGGTCGGCATCACCAGCCAGACGGCGACTAGCAGGCAGAACAGGCCAAGTATGATGCGGAAGGGCGTCTTCATGATCGGGACGCCTGTTTGTGGCGTTGGCGCATCAGCGGTGCCGCGAGCGCCAGCAGCACGAAGGTTGCAACCAGCAGCACGACGCCCATGGCGCCGCCGCGACCCCAGTTGAGCAGGCTGAGAACCTGGCTCTGCACCAGCGTCGACAGCATCGTGCTGCGCGGCCCGCCAAGCAGAGCCGGCGTGATGTAGAAGCCGAGCGACAGGATGAACACGATGATGGCGCCGGCGAATACGCCCGGCAGCGACAACGGCAGATAGATCTGCAGGAAGGCGCGCGGGGGGCGCGCGCCCAGGCTGCGCGCCGCCTGGACGAGGCGCAGGTCGATGCCGCGCATGACCGAATAGAGCGGCAGGATCATGAAGGGCAGCAGGACCTGCGCCATGCCGATGACGACGCCGGTCTGCGTGCGGATAAGCTTCACGCCGTCAAAGCCGAGCAGCCTGATGAGCGAATTGATGATGCCGGAATCCTGCAGCAGGATGACCCAGGCCAAGGTGCGCACGACACCGCTGACCCAGAACGGCACCAGCACGCACAGGATGAGGGCCAGCCGCAGGCGCGGCCCGACCGCGGTCATGAGATAGGCGTAGGGATAGGCTGCGATCACGCAGACGATGGTGACCCATGCCGCGATGGAAAAGGTGCGCCACAGAACCGTGACGTTCACCGGTGTGGAAAAGAACCAGACGTAGCTCTGCAAGCCCCAGGCGGGGTCCGAGAAACTGCGCAGCGTGACGGTCAGCAGCGGATAGCCCATGGCAGCGATGAGCAACAGCAAGGCCGGCATCGCCAGCAGCGAGGGATAGGCGGCAAGCCACGGGCGCCGCCGCGATGCAGGCGCGCCGCCCGCCGGCCGGGGATTTGCGTCCCCGGCCGTGGATATTTGCGATTTCTGGCTCACGCCTTTGCCTCGCGATCCAGCTGGCTCAGTTGCCGGCCATCAGCGCCGTCCACTTGTCGGACGCCGCCGCGAAATTGGCGACCCAGAACTTGATGTTCTGCTGGTAGCCCTGCTTGGCGTGGTCGGGCGAGTTGGTCAGGAAGGCGGCGACGGAAGCATCCACCTTCGGCTGTGATTCGGTGTTGATGGGCGAATAGGAGGTCTGCTCGGTCAATATCTCCTGCGACTTCTTGCCGAGATAGGCATTGATCAGCGCGTAGGACGCGTCGGTGTCCTTGGCCCCGACCGGGATGGTCAGCTGATCCATGACGACCAGCCAGTCCTTCCACACCGGAGTATAGGCGGCGCCATTCTTCACTGCCGTCATGGCGCGGCCCGTCCACATGATGATCATGTCGGCTTCACCGGATTCGGCGAGTTGCTGGGATTCAGCGCCGGTTTTCCAGAAGATCGTGTCCGGGCCGATGGCCTTGATCTTGGCTATGCCCTTGTCGATATCCGCGGCCGTCATCTTCTCGACCGAGCCGCCATCGGCCAGGATGCCCTGTTCGATAAGGCCGCCGATCGGGCTTCCGCTGCCGTCGATGGCGCGGGTGCCCGGGAATTTCTTGGTGTCGAAGAAGTCCTTCCAGTCTTTTGGCGGATTGTCCTTGTAGGTGGCGTTCTTGTACATGAGAATTGCGCCGTAGTTCATCGCCGGCACGCTGCACTCACCGACCTGTCCTGCCGGGATCTTCGAGATGTCGATCTTAGTCAGGTCGAGTTTCTGGAACAGTTTTCCGCAATGCACGAATGGCGGAAGATCGTCCGTGTCGACGACATCCCAGGTCACATTGCCGGACTCCACCTGCGCCTGGAGCTTGGCGATTTCGGTCGGTCCGTCGTTCAGCAGCTTGACGCCGCTCTTGTCGACGAACTCCTTGAGGGCGGCGACCTGTCCGTCCTGATAGATGCCGCCATAGGACACGAAGGTCAGGGTCTTTCCTTTCAGCGAACCGTCGACGACGGTGCCGGCCGGCGGCGCGCTCTGCGCGTAAACACCCGAGGTCGCCATGGCCGCGAGCGCTGTCGCGCCAACAATCTTCGCAAGCGTTGATCTGTATCCCATATTACTCATCCTTCCCAAACTCGCCTTTTGCTTGAGGCAACCCGGCCGCGAGTGGTTTCCGGGCTACATATTCGTCGAGATCGATGGCGCCGCTGGTTGGCGGTGCGATGATCCACAGCACTTCGGCGGGCGTGCTGCCGACATTCACCGTCTTGTGCGGCGTCGATGTGGGGTATTCGATGCTGTCACCCTCATCCAGAATGAAGGTCTCGGCGCCGAGCGTCAGTTCGACCCGGCCGCGCAGGACCAGGAACATCTCGTGCGCGTTGCCGTGGGTGTAGGGGGCATCACCGGTTGAGCCGCCGACATCGAAATGTCCGCAATAGACCTCGACATCACGTATCGGGCGGCGTGACAGCAGCGTCTTGCGATAGCCTTCGCTGACCGGAAGCGCAGGACGCTCCGCGCGCGTCAGCACTGCGTGCGGCGTCGCCTTGCGTTCATCGAAAAGGTCGGAGAGGCTGATGCCCAGTGCGTTGGCTACCAGCATCAGCGTGCTGGTGTTGGCGCCGGAGAGGCCGCGCTCGAGCTGGCTGAGGAAGCTGGCGGTGGTGCCGACGATGTCGCCGAGCTGGCGCAGGGTGAGTCGCCGTGCGGTGCGATAGAACTTGACGCGATCGCCCAATATCGTGGACCGCCGCGCTTCCATGCTGGACATGGCGCTGTCGTTGTCGCTGTGATCCTCGGCGATTTTCATGATGGCCTCGCAGTTCACTTTACAAGCTATTAAGTGAACATCGCGATGGCAAGCGGATTCGCGCAATCACCTCAAACCGACGGCGAGAGGGCGGCGGATCCCGCCATCAGGCTTCATCGTGCCGGCCGTGATAATTGCGCATTCTGTTGGGCGCAGTTGCGCCCAACTCGGAGGGTCCGCCACTCTGCTCATGGGAGTGAGGGGGTGAAAAACAAGGTCACGCAGTTGCAAGGTGCGGGAACGGAAGCTTGCCCATTCCCGCTGACGCATGGCGCGTCTAGCGATAGAGCCACCCACCACTGTGCCGATAGCGATGGCCCCAATAATGACCACCGTACCAATACCCAAGGCCGGGATAGAATATACCTACGGCTGGGCCGGGAACGACGACCACGGGGCCGCGATTTGGGCGACATCCGCCATACGGCCCACGATGAAATCCGATGCCGCAGCCGCCACTCGCTTCAGCAGGAGCCACTGCCGACAGGGCGGCTCCGACGGCAAAAGCGATCAAAATTATCTTTCTCATGATGTCCTCTCTTTTGGGTCGCACAACACGTTGTTGGGAAGTGGTGCAAATCCTTAAACGCCGCTCGCGCGGTTTTCCGTCGCGGCGAATTTTGACTTCCGGCAAGCGTGCTGGCGCCGCGGGTTTGCGACTGCAATAGAGGAGGTCGTGAGCGAGGCGCTGAAGAAGCCCGCATCCGAAAAAGGTGGGATTGAGGACTCAGACCCGCGTCAATTCGTTAAACTTGGTGCCCCGGACGGAATCGCGCGCCTCATGTTGCATCCGTGTCTCGCGTTAGCCCAATCTGGTGAAGCCAGTTCCGCCTCGTCATCGCCGCGCGGAAGTAGTTCATGCGGTCTATTGCGGGACTTTCTTCTTCCACTTGCGGAGTCGAGTGGAAAGATACTCACGGCGCCCAAACGGTAATCCGGGGCGGCCGGCGGGATTGGAGGGCCTGTTGTCAGCCTCTTGCCGAATGAAATCCAGCAACCTGATGAACAATGGGGTCTCCAGCACTCGAATCCTCTCCGCCAGAAAATCGGGCAGCGGCTTCGAGCGCCACGCAAAGAACGCTTCGTATGCCTGTGGTGTCTCGATCAGGTATTTGAGATAGTCAGCGAGATCACGCGCGCTCCCGAAGTCATCCGCGTTGATGTACGAACCCGGCGGGGCGAATTCAGCGACATTGGGAGCCCCGAGGTAAATCGGCACCGTCCCGGCCTTGAAACAGTCGTAGATTTTCTCGGTGACATAGTCCGGCTCTTTCGAATTCTCGAACGCAAAACCGAACCTGTAGCGCCCGATGGCAGCGAGCTTTGACCGTGATCCGAGGTCCGGAAGTTCGATCGTCCTGTTCCGCTTGAACCGACCATAGGAATCGATGGGAATGTGCTCCCACAACCCCTCGATGAGGTCCATTCGACCGCTGTGATTTGACTTGGATTTAGACACGAAGAGCGCGAGAGGAGCCGTTTCGGTCTTGGCGGGAATAGGCATGGCCATCACCTCATCCCACCAACTCTTTATCGGTATATATGGCGTCCAGATCTCGGACTTGGTCTCATGCGTCACTGTGAAATCGAAGTGCCGCATGAACATCGGGTCGTTGAACCGCTTGTAGTTTTGACGGCTCTCCATCGTCCAGCCAATCCAATATTGCCCGGGATATTTGAAGGCGTCGCCAATCTCCCGATAGTTGGGGATATGAAAGACCACAGCCGTGGCTTCGGCAATGCGGCGCTTGTCGAGGGTAAATCCCCCTGGTCCATCATAGGGGATCGAGCCGATGTCGACCGGCTTGCTGAAAAACGTCGAGTAGAAAAGAATCAAAGGGTCTTTTGATATCAGTGCTGTGCGCCTCGTGGCGGTTTACTGGCGCAGAGAAACAACAAAAACAACTTGTATTCCTAGGTCCAAGGCAATCCGGAATCTACCTTTCTGTACCGCACTTCCCTCAACACGCCTTGACCCCGTCCTGATTAAGCCGCGAGGCAATCGCCTTCGGGGCGTTGTTCCTCCGCGTGCGGGACGTTTAATTGGCCCAGCGGCGCTTGAATTTTTATCTAAGGACGGAACCGCGTCGACATAACGAAGTTCTGCTTAAGCCTGTTTCCCTCAAGCAGGTCATGACGACACCAGGCCCGTCTCGGCTCACGCCGGGGCGGGCTCCTTGCGTCGTCATCGTCAACTGGCGCTACAAGGTGCAATGCGCAGCCATTGCTTGATCCGGATGTCGCGGACGAGGCGCCGACAGGGTACGACGAAGAGCGCCTGTTTCCCTACATTTGCCTGCCTGACGCCGCGGCTGAGAACGCGGACTGGTGTGAAGTTGCCCACATCGTTTCGCACATCGATCCTGAAAAGGAGCCTGTGCTGGCGTACCGAGCTTGGGAGAGGCATCTCGCGCGAGCCCGATGGATGACAACCAATGGCTACCGATTCTTGGTGGCGGCGCACCCTACTACTGGAACGCCGACCGGCGGATCGACAGGTCCGCCGCATACGCAAAATCGCTAAGTGAATCTACTTCACATTCGCCAGAGAGGCACCTAATGTTAGCTACCTCGTGGCGGAGTGGGTTACACAAGGGGGGTGCATTTCCCTACACTCTCGGTTCGAATCCGAGACGAGGTATCCATTCTGTAGCTGGCATGGGAAAGAGCGTCGCCGCTCTCCGCCTCGCATGGCTTGGATCAGCTATTTCCGAGGAGCTATCTGCTCGGTGATCCCGACCCTTTCGACCGCAAACTGGGAGCGTCATCCACTGCTAATGCATGTCGCCCAAAAGTGCGCGCCGGTTTTGGGAAAACGATATGCATAAAAACAAAGACTTAAAGCGCGTCGCATGAATCCGCTCAAACGCGACGCGCTTTTGACCGGCCTTTTTCGTCCGCCGCCTTGCATGGCGCGCCAATTTTGGCCAAGGCGGAACCTTCGATCCTATTGAAATAGCGATATTAAATACTGGTGCCCCCGGACGGAATCGAACCGCCGACCTTCGGTTTACAAAACCGCTGCTCTACCAGCTGAGCTACAAGGGCACGGCGCACCGGTTAGCATATTTGCAGCGCCAGTAAAGACAAAAGTCGGTTTTTCACCACTGGCGTGGCGGATTGCTGGCCTGCTTGGGCATCCTGAAAACCACCAACCGACGCCCTATATGGGAGGAGGTGCAATCGTATGCGCGAGGATGTCTGGGATGATAAGGTTTGTCGTCATTGCCATCATGGTGGTCGCTGTCTGGGCTTTGCTGGTGAAGGCCGTCAAGGAGTTGAAGAGCGCCAACATCGACTGGACCGGCGTGACCACCATCATTGGCTTTATCGCGCTTGCCTTCTGGCTACGCCATGTCACCGGCATGGGTTAAGCAAGTGTAACCGCTGCATTCCACGCGCCGGCTTTCTGAGCAACGAGGCGGCGGCGTTGCTTGCCCTTGGAAATTCTCCGAACCTTTTCGCTCGCCGTCACGACTGATGCTCCAGAGGCGAATGGTCGCCTCGATCAGAGATCCAGGAGATCCGTCATGTTGAAACGCGCATTCGCTTCCAGCCTCATTGCCATCTTGCTGTCCACTGTTGGCTTGGCCGGTACCGTCCAGTCTTCGTCGGCTCACGGCATGCACCGCCATCACCATCACCACCGACATCATCATCACCAGTGGTGGCATCACCACCATCATCACCATCATCTTTTCTAAGAATAGCCTGACGGCGCGACCAGCAAGGGCGGCTTCGGCCGCCCTTTTTGCCGTATGTAGGGCAGTGCTTTGCCATCGTCATGCGAGACGGATCGGCGGCCATCGGCGACGGATTCCGTGCCCTCAAGCCCAGTTTCTTGCCTCGTCGAGAAAAATCAAAAATCTTCGAACCTTTTTCGTGGCCGCAACGACAGATGATCAAGAGGCGGATGGTTCGCTTCTGTCAACGAAACAAGGAGATCGTCATGTTCAAGCGCACAATCGTTTCCGGCCTCATCGCCACCACCGTCGCCGCCACCATGCTGGCCGGCACCATCCAGCCCTCGGCTGCTCATCCCTTGCATCATCATCACGGCTACGGCCTGGGCATTGGCATCGCTGCTGGCGTCGGCGGCTTCCTGCTCGGCAGCGCACTGGCACAGCAACAGCCGCAGGCCGTCTATGTCGACGACGAAGGCGGCTCATGGCATGTCCGCCGCTGCTTCGAACGCTACGACAGCTACGATCCGGACTCCAACACCTATATCGGCCACGACGGCTATCGCCACTACTGCCGGCTTTGAGAGGGAGGCGATTGTTTCAAACAGCCAGAAAAAAGGGGCTCCTTGCAGCCCCTTTTTTGCTGTCGGGGCAAGCCTGGCTTGGGCCGTTGCGGAAGGGGATTCGAATGCTTGCCGCATCGTTGAGCGCGATTGCCGGATCGTCAGGATGATCTGACCCCGCCGATCATCTTTGTCACGTCGGCCGCGGCATTGCGCACCAGGGGCCCGATCTCGGCCAGCCGTTCCGGTGTCACCCGCACTGTCGGTCCTGAAACGGAGACGCCGCCGATTGGTTCGCCAAACTCGTTGAAGATGGCCGCCGCCACGCAGCGCATGCCCGGGTGCCGTTCCTCGTCGTCCACGGACCAGCCGCGCAGCTTGATCCTGCCCAGATCACGGGTGAGGGCGGGGAGATCCGAGAGCGTCTTGTCGGTGAAGCGTTCCAGGCCGGCCTTGCGCAGGATGGCGCCGACGCGTTCCGGTTCGAGATGCGCCAGCACCGCCTTGCCGATGCCCGAGGCGTGGAACGGACTGCGCGTGCCCGGCCGGAAGAAGGCGCGGATCGCCTGGTGTGTCTCGACCTGGCTGACGAAGACGACGCAATCATCCTCGGCGACGCCAAGATTGGCGGTTTCGCCGGTTTGCTCCATCAGATCCTGCATGACGGTGCGCGCGCGGTCGACCAGCTTGCGGCGACGCAGGAACGCCGCGCCCATGCGGTAGGTCTCGACGCCGATCGACCACAGTTGGTCGCTCGAGTCGAACTCTACCATGCCGTGGTTCTCCATTGTCGTCAGCATGCGATAGGCGGTCGAGGCGGCAAGACCGCTCTGCGCCGCGATCTCACTGAGCGACAGGCCGCTACCGTCCGCGACAATAGCCAGGATGCGCAGTGCCCGGTCGAGCGACTGAACCGAAGCGGCCTCGGCCGGACCATTGAAGGAGCGCGGACGGCCACGCTGGCGTTTTTCGTTTGTTTCCATCGGCGCCATTCTCGGTGATTTCGTCCAAGACGCAATGAAAAAGTTTTTCACTGCTGGAGGCGATGAGATTCATGAAAAACGAAAACGCAAACAGAATCAATGCATAAGGGCTATTTACTGAAAATGAAAAAATATTCTGAAAAAATTGAAAAATAGCTCCGCCGCGAGCATCATCAGCCCATCAAACAATGACAATCCCGTGGAGGGCTGGAAAATGGCCAGGATGCGCGCTGTCGATGCCGCGGTTCTCGTTCTCGAAAAGGAAGGCATTTCCTGCGCCTTCGGCGTGCCGGGCGCTGCGATCAATCCCCTCTATTCGGCGTTGAAGGCGAGGGGCTCGATCCGCCACGTTCTTGCCCGCCACGTCGAGGGCGCTTCGCATATGGCTGAGGGTTACACCCGTGCCAAATCAGGCAATATCGGGCTTTGCATCGGCACATCGGGCCCGGCGGGCACCGACATGATCACCGGGCTTTACTCGGCCGCCGCCGATTCGATTCCGATCCTGTGCATCACCGGCCAGGCGCCGCGCGCCCGGTTGAACAAGGAGGATTTCCAGGCAGTCGATATCGCCGCCATCGCGGCCCCCGTCGCCAAATGGGCGGTCACCGTCATGGAGCCCTATCTGGTGCCGATGGCGCTGCAGAAGGCGTTCCATCTGATGCGCTCGTCGCGGCCGGGGCCTGTCCTGATTGATCTTCCCGTTGACGTGCAACTGGCTGAGATCGAATTCGACATCGACGCCTATGAGCCGATGATGCCGTTCAAGCCCGCGATGACACGCGGTCAGGCCGAGAAGGCGCTGGACATGCTGAATGCGGCCGAAAAGCCATTGATCGTGGCTGGTGGCGGCATCATCAATGCGGATGCCTCCGACCTTCTCATCGAATTCGCCGAGATCACCGGCGTTCCGGTCATCCCGACCTTGATGGGCTGGGGCGCGATACCCGACGATCACCGGTTGATGGCAGGCATGTGCGGCCTGCAGACCTCGCACCGCTACGGCAACGCCACCATGATCGAGGCTGACTTCGTCTTCGGTATCGGCAACCGCTGGGCCAATCGCCATACCGGTTCGGTCGACGTCTACACCAAGGGGAAAAAGTTCATTCATGTCGACATAGAGCCGACGCAGATTGGTCGTGTCTTCGCACCGGACCTTGGCGTCGTCTCGGATGCGGGCGCGGCGCTGAAGATTCTGCTCGACGTCGCCACCGAATGGAAGACGGTGGGAAAGCTGCGTGACTGGTCGGGCTGGGCCAGGGAGTGCCAGCAGCGCAAGAAGACGATGAAGCGCAAAACGCATTTCGACCAGGTGCCGCTGAAGCCGCAGCGCGTCTATGAAGAGATGAACAAGGCGTTTGGCCGCGACACCACCTATGTCACCACGATCGGGCTGTCGCAGATCGCCGGCGCGCAGTTCCTGCATGTCTACAAGCCACGCAACTGGATCAATTGCGGGCAGGCCGGACCGCTCGGTTGGACGCTGCCGGCAGCGCTCGGCGTTCGCGCCGCTGACCCGGATCGCAACATCGTGGCGCTATCTGGCGACTATGATTTCCAGTTCATGATCGAGGAACTGGCTGTTGGGGCGCAGCACAAGCTGCCTTATATCCACGTCGTCGTGAACAATGCCTATCTCGGCCTGATCCGACAGGCGCAGCGCGGCTTCTCGATGGATTTCGAAGTCAACCTCGCCTTCGAGAACATCAACCGGACCGGTGATCCCGAAGCGGGCTACGGCGTTGACCATGTCGCCGTCGCCGAAGCCATGGGTTGCAAGGCCGTCAGGGTGCGCAAGCCGGAGGAATTCGCTGGTGCCTTCAAGGAGGCGCAACGGCTGATGAAGGAACATCAGGTTCCGGTCGTGCTCGAATTCATCCTCGAGCGCGTCACCAACATCTCCATGGGCACCGAAATCGACAAGATCACCGAATTCGAGGAACTTGCCGAACATCAGGAAGACGCGCCGACGGCGATCGTCATGCTCGACTGATTCACTTTGTAAGGAAATCCCGCTATGCCACGGTTTTCAGGCAATCTTTCGATGCTCTTTGGCGAGCATGACTTTCTCGATCGCTTCGATGCCGCCGCGCGCGCGGGCTTCAAGGGCGTCGAATATATCGGTCCCTACGACCATGCGCCCGATGTCGTGGCCGCGCGGTTGAAGAAGAACGGACTGACGCAGGTCCTGTTCAACCTGCCGGCCGGTGACTGGGCCAAGGGTGAGCGCGGCATTGCCGTGCTGCCCGATCGCGTCCCCGAATTCCGCCAGGGCGTTGCCAAGGCAATCACCTACGCGCATGCGCTGGGTTGTGAGCAGGTCAACTGCCTCGCCGGCATCGCGCCGCAAGGCGTTGCGGCAAAGGTGCTTGAAGATACCTTTGCCGAGAACCTGGCTTTCGCGGCGGAGAAACTGGAGCAGGCCGGCATCAAGCTTCTGATCGAGCCGATCAATACCCGGGATATTCCGGGCTTCTTCCTGAACTATTCGGACCAGGCGCTGGCGCTGATCGACCGCGTCGGCTCGAAGAACCTGTACCTGCAATACGACATCTACCACATGCAGATCATGGAGGGGGATCTCGCCCGTACCATCGAGGCAAACCTCGGCCGCATCGCGCATATCCAGCTTGCGGACAATCCCGGTCGTCACGAACCGGGGACGGGCGAGATCAACTATCCCTACCTGTATGATCATATCGACCGCATCGGCTATTCCGGCTGGGTGGGCGCTGAATACAAGCCCAAGGCCGGGACGGAAGCTGGGCTGGGTTGGCTCCGGGAATTGGCTGGGCAGGGAAGCGCTGCGGCTTAGCGGCCGGCGCGCGCCAGGGAGCGCGGCCTCGACAAAAACACACGACGGAGAATGAAAATGGAAACCATCGGCTTCATCGGCCTCGGCATCATGGGCGCGCCGATGGCAGGGCACCTTCTCGACGCAGCTTACAAGGTCGTCACCAGCGACCATCGTTCGAAGCCACCAGTTGACCTTGTTGCCAAGGGGCTGAAGACCGTGACCGGCCATCACGCCGTGGCCAAGGCCGCCGACATCATCATCACCATGGTGCCGGACACGCCGCAGGTTTCCGACGTGCTGTTCGGTGAGAATGGCGTTGCCTCTGGTTTGACCAAAGGCAAGCTGGTCATCGACATGAGCTCGATCTCGCCGATCGAGACCAAGGTGTTCGCCAAGAAGATCAACGATCTCGGCTGCCTCTATCTCGATGCCCCCGTGTCCGGTGGCGAGGTTGGCGCCAAGGCGGCATCGCTGACCATCATGGTCGGCGGCGAGGAAAAGTCGTTCGAGCGCGCCAAGCCCATCTTCGAAAAGATGGGCAAGAACATCACGCTGGTCGGACCGAACGGCGTCGGCCAGACCACCAAGGTCGCCAATCAGATCGTCGTCGCGTTGACCATTGAAGCCGTTGCCGAAGCCCTTGTTTTTGCTTCAAAAGCCGGCGCCGATCCGGCCAAGGTTCGGCAGGCGTTGATGGGCGGGTTGGCGGCCTCGCGCATCCTCGAAGTGCATGGCGAGCGCATGGTCAAGCGCACTTTCGCGCCGGGTTTCCGCATCGAGTTGCACCAGAAGGATCTCAACCTGGCGCTGGAGGGCGCCAAGGCGCTCGGCGTGTCACTGCCCAACACCTCGACGACGCAGCAGCTGTTCAATTCTTGTGCCGCCAATGGCGGCGCCAAGGAGGATCATTCGGCGCTGGTGCGAGCGCTGGAGCGGATGGCGAATTTCGAAGTCGGCGGCGAAGCAGCCGAAGCCAAAGGCAAGGCGGCATAGGTCAGGAGGGGGCGGCGCAACGTTCCCAAGCCGCCAACTCTTTGCCTCGCGAAGAGCGGGTTCCGGCGTTCGTCGCCGGAACCCGTTTCTCGTTTCGATCGGGCGGATCGGTTGCCGCTTCCGGCTTAGCCGCGCTGCTTCAGGAATGCCCGTGCCGCATAGAGGCTGACCGCGGCGGCATTAGACACATTGAGCGATCGGATGGCGCCGGGCATGTCGAGGCGTGCCAGCGTCGTAACCGTCTCCTGAGTCTTCTGGCGCAGCCCCTTGCCCTCGGCGCCCAGCACCAAGGCGATCTTGTCACCGGCGAAGCTGGTTTCAAGTTCCGTGGGGCCGTCCGAATCAAGGCCGATGGTCTGGAAGCCGGCTTCGCGCAATTGCCCAAGCGCGTCAGCCAGGTTCTTCACTTCGATCTGGTCGATATGTTCCAGCGCGCCGGAAGCCGATTTTGCCAACACGCCTGATTCCTGTGGGCTATGGCGCGCCGTGGTGATCAGCGCACCGGCACCGAAGGCCACCGCCGAGCGCAGGATGGCGCCGACATTGTGCGGATCGGTGACCTGGTCCAGCACCAGCACCAGTTTGGCATCCCCAAGGGCATCAAGGCGCTTCGGCTTCAACGGTTCGGCCTCGATCAGCACGCCCTGGTGCACGGCGTCGGAGCCGATCACCTTGTCGATGTCCCTCGGCTCGACAAGTTCGGTCTTGAAGGGCAAGGCGGCGAGGTCGGCTATGTCCAGGCGCTCCAGCGCATTGCGCGTCACCAGCATCTTGCTGATCTTGCGGCGTGGATTGTCCAGCGCAGCCCGTACCGTGTGCAGGCCATAGAGCCGGACCAGCCCATCCGCTGCATTTTCGCCCGGCGGCACTGGTTGGCGTGGCCGGAATGCTGGCGCGCCGCCGCTCTTCTCGTCGCGATAGGCGCGGCGCAGCTTGGCGTAGTGGGTGTCTTTTGGTGTCTTGGAATTGTTATCGCTGTTCATGCCGGTTCTATAACCATGTCCGCTGGAAATGGATACAGTCGCGCCGGACAACCACCCATCGTGACGCGGATGAAATTTCAATGCGTTTTGCCGGAATGTTGCGGTTGACAGTTTTGGATGGTGCCGCCATAAGGCGCATCGCGGACGACAGCCATGGCGGTCGTGACGCAGCCTCGTTGCATGGCTCCGGCGGCAGACTGGAGAGGTGCCCGAGTGGTTAAAGGGGACGGACTGTAAATCCGTTGGCTATGCCTACGTTGGTTCAAATCCAACCCTCTCCACCACTGCCGGCCCGGAAGCCCTGAAACGCGAAGCAGGCCTGCTCGCCAGAGCAGTCCTGAATGCCAGTCGGCTCTGCTTCATCCAAATTTCGCCATCGGCTCGGCTCGTCGCGAGAGACGCGATCACTGCGGCAATGCGTATGCCAGCGCGGCTTACCGCGAAGTCAAAGATGCGCTTGGCCGGACATTGACGTTTTCGGTCGGCCTGATTGATACCAATTTCAGAATTGACATCAAAATTCTGCTCGCTCTGAAATTTGTTTCGCTGATACGCTGCATCCAAATCGTGAAACCAATTTGGGTTGGTATCAAATGAGGCGTAGGGAACGCGCCGTATCAAAGCTGCTTGAATTGATCGGGAGTGCGTCCTTTCCTGAGGCCAGCAGGCTTCCGGCGGAGCGCGATCTTTCCGAACAACTCGACCTCAGCCGCAGTGCTTTGCGCGAAGGCCTCGAAGTGCTCGAAGCCGAAGGCAAGATCTGGCGCCATGTCGGGCAGGGCACTTTCGTTGGGGGTCGCCCGCGTCGCCTTGCAGGGACGGCACCGTTGGTCGCGCCGCACACCAGCCCGAATGAACTGATGGAAGCGCGAATCCTTGTCGAGCCGTCGCTGGCGCGGTTAGCGGCGACACGGGCAACGGCGGCCGAGATCGCCGAGCTACGTCATCTGCTCGCCAGGAGCGAAGTGGCGAAGGATGTCGAGACGTGGGAGCTGTGGGACGCACGGCTGCACCGGGCGGTCGCCGAAGCAGCGCACAATGTGCTGCTGCTGTCGATCTACGAGGCCTTCAACGCCATTCGCGCCCAGCCGCAATGGTCGCGGCTGCGGCATGAAACGCTGACGCAGGAACGCCTCACCATCTATCGCGAGGAACACCGCGCCTATGTCGACGCCATTGCCGGGCGCGACGCGGAAGCCGCTGCCCAGGCGATGCGGCGCCATCTGGAATCCGTGCGCGACGGCCTCTTTGGCAGCGCCGGCTGAACCCTTTACGACAAGCGAGGACCCATCGATGACATCCGCGACTTCAACAATTCCGGCGCTTGTCGCCGCGCATGATCCGGCATCCCTCGCCATTCTCGCACCCGGACGTGCCCCGCTGACTTATGGTGGGCTTGGCGACCGGATCGCGGCCGTCGCTGCTGTGTTTCGAAAGGCCGGCATTGCTGCCGGCGACCGCGTGGCGATCGTCATGCCGGACAGCGCCGAACTGGCCACCGCGTTCCTGGCGATTGCCTCGGCGGCCACGGCCGCGCCGCTCAATCCAAGCTATCGCACGGAGGAGTTCGACTATTACTTGAACGACCTCGGCACCAAGGCCTTGGTGGTGCTGGAAGGGTCCGAGACGCCGGCGCGCGCGGCAGCGCTAGCACGCGGCGTGGCGATCATCGAGTTGCGCCCCGTGAATGATGCGCCGACCGGGTCATTCGATCTCGTCGTCGGGCAGGCAACGGGCGCGCCGGTGGCTGATGCCGACGCGACGCCTGCGGATATCGCGCTGGTGCTGCATACTTCCGGAACCACGTCGAAACCAAAGATCGTGCCGCTCAGCCACCTCAACCTGACAACCTCGGCCCGCAACATCGCCCGCACGCTGTCGTTGACCCAGTCTGATCGCGGGCTGGTGATCATGCCGCTTTTCCACATTCATGGCCTGATCGGTGCGCTGCTGTCTTCGATCGCCGCCGGCGCCAGCGTCTATTGCGGCGGCGGCTTCAATGCGCTGCGCTTCTTCGGCTGGCTGGATGAGTCGACTGCCACCTGGTACAGCGCCGTGCCGTCCATGCATCAGGCGATCCTCGGCCGTGCCGAACGCAACCGCGAGGTGATGGAGCGGCACAGGCTGCGGCTCATCCGCTCCTCGTCCGCGCCAATGTCGCCGGTACTGATCGGCGAACTTGAGCAGATCTTTGCCTGTCCGGTTATCGAATCCTACGGCATGACGGAAGCGGCGCACCAGATGACCAGCAACCCGTTGCCGCCATCGCCGCGCAAGCCGGGCTCGGTCGGCATCGCCGCTGGTCCCGAGGTGGCGATCCTCGGCGCTTCCGGAAAACTGGCGGCGCCGGGCCAACCCGGCGAAATCGTCATCCGCGGGCCGAATGTGACCGGCGGCTACGAGAATCGTCCGGAAGCCA
The DNA here is from genome assembly GCF_020616515.1 of Mesorhizobium sp. PAMC28654. Lineage (GTDB taxonomy): Bacteria > Pseudomonadota > Alphaproteobacteria > Rhizobiales > Rhizobiaceae > Mesorhizobium. The sequence continues at coordinate 1,252,829 of NZ_CP085135.1, read as the reverse complement.
ATGCCGAGGCCTTTCGCGATGGCTGGTTTCGCACCGGCGACCTTGGCCATCTGGACGAGCAGGGCTACCTCACCATCAGTGGCCGGCTCAAGGAGATCATCAATCGCGGAGGCGAGAAGATTTCGCCACGCGAGGTGGACGATGTCATTGCCGAACACCCGGCCGTGCTCCAGGCCCTGACCTTCGGCATGCCGAGCGAGAAGCTCGGCGAGGAAGTTGCCGCCGCCGTGGTGCTGCGCGAAGGCGCTGCCGCAACCGAAAGCGAGTTGCGCGAATTCGTAGCCACAAGACTGGCGCCCTTCAAGGTCCCGCGTCGCGTCGTGTTCCTGGAGGAGATACCGAAAGGACCGACCGGAAAATTGCAGCGGATCGGTCTTGCCGAACGGCTGGGGATCACGCGATGAGAATCTGTATCTACGGCGCAGGTGCCATCGGCGGCCTGGTGGGCGCCCGTCTGGCGAAAGTCGGCCATGAAGTCTCGCTGATCGCGCGCGGGCCTCATTTGCACGCGATGCAGGCCAGTGGGCTTCGTCTCGTCGAAAGCGAAACGTCGTCGACCGTGCAGGTTGCGGCCTATGAAAATCCCGCCGAGGCCGGCGAGCAGGACGTTGTCGTCGTTGCGCTGAAGGCGCCGGCCGTTGCCGGTATCGTCGACCGCATGCAGCCACTGCTCGGGCCGGCAACCAGCGTGGTGATGGCGGTCAACGGCGTGCCGTGGTGGTATTTTCATGACCTCGACGGTCCATGGCGTGACCATGTCCTGGAATCGGTCGATCCCGGCGGGGTGCAAAAGCACGGCATTGGAGCCGACCGAGTCATCGGCTGTGTCGTCTACCCGGCGGCGGAAGTGGTCGAGCCTGGTGTGGTCAAGCATGTTTCCGGCGACCGGTTCAGCCTTGGCGAGCCTTCAGGCGTTGCCACGGAGCGTGTAAAGGCGTTCAGCAAGGCGCTGATCGGCGCTGGCCTGAAGGCTCCCGTCAAGGCCGACATCCGAACCGAGATCTGGGTGAAGCTGTGGGGCAACGTGGCCTTCAATCCAATCAGTGCGCTGACGGGAGCCACGCTTGCCCGCATCTGCGGCGAAGCCGAGACGCGGCGACTGGCGCTTTCAATCATGACCGAAGCCGAGAAGGTGGCGAATGCGCTCGGCGTGACCATGCCGATATCGGTGGAGCGTCGCATCGACGGCGCGGCCGCCATCGGCGAGCACAAGACATCGATGCTGCAGGATCTCGAGCGCGGCAGGCAGATGGAGATCGATGCCGTGGTTGCCGCCGTCGCGGAGCTGGGCCGCATTGTTGGCGTCGAAACGCCGACGATAGACACAGTGCTGGCCCTGGTGCGCCAGCGCGCGAGCATTGCCGGCGCTTATCCATGATATCGTAAAGGGCCTGGGCGGCCTCGCCGCCCGGCCATTCGGCTTTGTTTGTGCTATGAGGCGCGAGCAAGAAATGTCTGGTAGTCCGACTTCGCCTGTAGCAGCCGCAGGATGTTGTTGCGTGATCCGCGGATGTGCTCGCGCGTCAATTCGACGGCACGCGCCGCATCACCCGCGCAAATCGCCTCGACAATATCGAAGTGCTCGTCGCGGGCGATCTTCCATTCGTCCAGCCTCAGCAGTTCCATCCAGACATAATGCTGGCACTTGTCGAGAATGCCGTTCAGTATCCCGCAAAGCATCACATTGCCGCTGATCTGGGCGATGGTGCGGTGGATGTCCATTCCGATCTGCAACTCCTGGAACATGTCCTCCGATTTGCGGTCAGGCAGGGCCGCCAGGCGCTCGCATTCCCTGACCATTTCGCGCAGGCGTTCCTTGTCCTTGGCCGTGATATTGGCCGTCGCCAGCTCGGTCGCGTAACCATCCAGCAGTTCCCGTATCTCGAATGCCTCGCGGAACATGTGGATGTCGAATTCGGTGACGACGTAGCCCTGACGCGGGCGGCCAATGACCAGCCCGTCCTGCTCCAGCCGGTTCAGCGCCTCGCGCACCGGCGTGCGGCTGACCTTCAGCTTCACTGCCAGGTCATTCTCGGTAACGCGTGCGCCCGGCGGCAATTGTCCGGTGACGATGATCGCCTTCAGCGACCCGTACACGGATTCGCGCAACGTGTTCTTCCCCTTGGCCATGCGAAGCGATTTCCAATTCTTGCTCGAGAAATGCCGGCCACTGTCGGCCGCCGGCATTGTCGGGACAGCGGTGGTCGCCGGCCACTCAACTCTCCCATGCGGATGCCAGCTTATGGCTGAAGAACGCGATCTTTCAAGTTGACATTTGTTTTTGCCAGCGATTACATTCAAAGTTGTATACAAAATAGAATGCCGAAACAATGGCAATATCCGGGGAACATGACGATGAGAAAATCAAGCCTTGTTAGTGCACTGGCCACGGCCGGTCTGGTCGTCGGCGCCGTCTCGGGCGCGCTCGCGGCCGACACCATTACTGTCGCTTCGTGGGGCGGCACCTATCAGGAAGCGCAGACCAAAGCCTTCTTCAAGCCCACCGCCGATGCACTCGGCATCACGATCAAGGAAGACACCACCAACGGACTGGACGACGTCCGACTCCAGGTGACCGGCAATGCGGTCAAGTGGGACATCACCGAACTGGGCGCGGACGAATGCGCCAGGGGCTCCAAGGAAGGCCTGTTCGAGAAGCTCGACTACAACATCATCGACAAGACCGGGATCAACCCGAAGCTCGTGCATGACGACTGGGTGGGCATCTCCTACACGTCCGTGGTGCTGATCTATCGTACCGATGTCTTTGGCGACAAGGGACCGAAGACCTGGGCTGACTTCTGGAATGTCGAGAAGTTTCCGGGCCGCCGCGCGCTCAGCGGAAGTCAGTCGACCGAAACGCTCAGCGTCGCTGCCCTTGCCGAAGGCCTTCCCATCGACAAGGTCTATCCCGTGGACGTCGACGCCGCTTTGAAGTCGGTGGACAAGATTCGCGGCCACATCGACGCCTGGTGGACGTCCGGCGCCCAGGCCATGCAGTTGGTCAAGGACGGCGAAGTCGACATGGCCAGCATCTGGAACGGGCGCGCCGGCACCCTGAAGAAGGAAGGCGCGCCGGTGAGCTTCTCCTTCGATCAGGGCGTTCTCACCGCGGACTGCATGGTCATACCCAAGGGCTCGAAGAACAAGGACATCGCCATGAAGGCGCTTGCGATGTTCGTCAGCCCACAACTTCAGGCCAATCTGCCGCTCTATGTCGACAACGGGCCAGTGAACGAGAAGGCTTTCGAGACCGGCAAGATTCCCGCGGACAGGATCAAGGACATCAATTCATCGCCCGAGAACGTCAAGAAACAGGTTCTGCAGGATGCCGAATTCTGGCGTGACAACCTCGTGGAAGCCACGGAAAAATTCAACAACCTGATCCAGCAGTAAGGCCGCGTCCGGTTCGACAATCACCTTGGCGCCGGGGACTCGTTCCCGGCGATCCGGCGATTGCGTTCTCGCACAGCTCATCTCTGAAGGAAGTGTCGATTTGTCCGCAGCCCAGTCCTCGCCGCCGATCAGCATCAAGGGAATTGCCAAGCGCTTCGGCAGCGTCCCGGTTCTCAGCGATCTCGATCTCGACGTGGCGCCTGGGGAATTCCTCACACTGCTTGGTCCGTCCGGGTCAGGCAAGACAACGCTTCTGATGATCCTCGCCGGGTTTGTGCGGGCAAATGCCGGAAGCATCAGGATCGGCGGAGATGAGGTCATCACCATGCCGCCGCACAAGCGCAACATTGGCATGGTGTTCCAGAATTATGCGCTGTTCCCGCATATGAACGTCTTCCACAACATTGCTTTCCCGTTGAAGCAGCGGCGCATCGCAGCCGTGGAAACCGCCGAGCGGGTCGAGAGGGCACTTGAACTCGTGCAATTGCAGGGCCTTGCCGACCGTCGCGTCGATCAGCTTTCGGGCGGGCAACGGCAGCGTGTCGCGCTGGCGCGGGCGATCGTGTTCGAGCCGCGCATCGTCCTGATGGACGAGCCGCTCTCGGCGCTCGACAAGGGATTGCGCGAGCATATGCAGATCGAGTTGCGCAGCCTACACCGCCGGCTGGGAATGACCACCGTCTACGTCACCCATGACCAGCGTGAAGCGATCACCATGTCGGACAGGATTGCCGTCATGAACAAAGGCCGCATCGAGCAATTGGACCAGCCAAAGGCTCTCTATGCGAAGCCTCGCACAAGGTTCGTCGCCGGCTTCATCGGAGATTCGAACTTCATCCCCGTCGACTGCCGGGACGGCGCTGCATGGTACGCTGGACAGAGAATTCACACCGGGTCACCGGTGCCGCCGTCGGGTCGGCATTGGCTGGTCGCACGCCCGGAATGTGTCAGGCTCGCCGGAGACGCTTCGGATAACCGCGCGAATGTCTTTGCCGCCACCGTACGCGACATCGTTTATCAAGGTGACAGTTTCATCTGCTACGCCACGCTGGCCAATGGCGAACAGATCGCGCTGCGCGACTATTGCCGCAGCGATATTCTTTCCAGGATTCCGCAAATCGGGCAGGCGATCAATCTTCAGATCAACGCCGAAGATGCCAGCATCGTGACGAGCGAAGCATGACGACGCTGGCGGACACCGAAGGTCACCTTCGCGGCGCGAACGCCAACGTGCTGAGGGCGGATGCGCGGCGTGAATCACTGGCCTTGCTGGCACTGTGTTCGCCAGGCCTGCTGCTGGTTGGCGTGATCATCGTGTTGCCGATCGGCTGGCTGTTCTGGCTTTCGTTCTTTGATGAAAACGGCCTGCTTAGCGGTTCCAACTATGCCCGCTTCGTCGAGCAGAGTTCCTACATCCGGACCTTTGTCACCACCTTCAAGGTGGCATTCACCGTCACCGGACTCTGCATTCTCCTCGGCTATCCCTTGGCCTACATGCTGTCGCAGTTGCGGCAGCGCATCGCCTCGGTCTGTCTGATCTTCGTGATTCTGCCGTTCTGGACCTCCGTGCTGGTGCGGACCTATGCATGGCTGGTGATCCTGCAGCGCAAGGGCCTGGTCAACACCTGGCTTATGGATCTCGGGGTGATCGATCAGCCATTGTCATTGGCCAACAATTTCACCGGTGTCATCATCGGCATGACACACATCATGCTGCCTTTCCTGGTGCTGCCGCTCTATGCGTCGATGAAGGCGATCGATTCCGACTATCTGCGGGCCGGGATGAACCTAGGCGCCAGTCCATCGGCGACCTTTCGCCAGATATTCTTTCCGCTGTCGCTTCCGGGCCTGGCTTCGGGCGTGGTCATCGTTTTTGTCCTGTGCCTTGGCTTCTTCGTCACTCCGGCGTTGATGGGGGGCGGCAAGGTCATCATGTGGGCGATGCGGATGGAGCAGACCACAAGCCTCTATTCCAATTGGGGCGCCGGCAGCGCGCTGGGTGTCATCCTGCTTGCCGTCACGCTCGGCCTTCTCGCGCTGTTGCAGAGGTTGTTCGGAGCCCGCGCGACCGGCGTCTGGAGCGCAAGATGACCGAGGACCTTGGTTTGCCGATCTCGCATTGGCGGCGGCTATGGCTGTATGCCTTTGGCGGCCTCGTGCTGCTGTTCCTGATCGCGCCCTCGCTGATCATCGTGCCAATGTCATTTTCGGCGTCGACGCTGCTGCAGTTTCCGCCACAGGAATGGTCATTGCGCTGGTACGAAGCCTATTTCCAGTCCGTGGAATGGCGTGACGCCACCATCGTATCGGTCAAGGCCGCGATCCTGACGACGATGATCGCAACACCGATCGGAGTGGCGGCGGCCTATGCGCTGAATTCCCGGATACTGCGCATGTCGGGTTTCATCAACGCGCTGATGACCGCGTCCTTGATCGTACCGGTCATCCTCGTGGGCATCGGCACGTTCTTCATTTACGCGCGGGTCGGCCTAAACAACACCATGACCGGGCTGGTGCTGGCCCATACCGTGCAGGCGCTGCCGCTGGTGATGCTGACGGTGCTTGCCGGGTTCAGGTCCTATGACATGAACCAGGAGCGGGTGGCGCGCAGCCTGGGAGCAGGGCGCTTTGCCGCCTTCTGGCAAGTGACGGTGCCGCAGATCCGATTTTCGATCGTCTCGGGCGCGCTGTTCGCCTTCATCACCTCATTCGATGAGGTGGTCGTGTCATTCTTCATATCCGGTGGCGAGGTGACGACGTTGACGCGCCGGATGTTCAACGCGTTGCGCGACCAGATCGATCCGACGATCGCCGCGATCTCCACCTGCCTGATCGTGCTGTCGATCGTGCTGCTCTCGATGGCGCAGCTGTTCGGTCGCCGCCGCTAGAGCATGGTCCGGAAAAGTGGAAAGTAGGTTTTTGAAATCAAGCTCGTGCAAGACGAATCTCGATGCGAAAGCTGTGGCTTACGCCCAAGCTTTATAGCTGCTTCCTATGACAAGGTACTGACCCCCGATGCGTGATCTACAGTTTCCCGGCCGCTCTCCAGTCCGCGCCACCGAAGGCATGGCCGCGACATCGCATCCGCTCGCGACGCTCGCCGCCATCGACATGCTGCGCGCCGGCGGCAATGCGATCGATGCCGCGGTGACGGCTGCAGCCGTGCAGGCGGTGGTGGAGCCACAGTCCACGGGCATCGGCGGTGACTGCTTCGTGCTCTATTGCCCGAATGGCGAGGGCGACGTGCTGGCGTTCAACGGCTCCGGCCGCGCTCCCGCGGCCGCGAATGTCGACTGGTATCTTGAAAAAGGCTTCGACCGTATTCCTGCTGGCGGACCTCACTCGGTGACGGTGCCCGGCGCCGTGGATGCCTGGTGCCGCCTGCTGGACGACCATGGCCGCAAAGGCATCGCCGATGCGCTGGCTCCCGCCATCCACTATGCCGAGCACGGTTATGTCGTGCATGACCGCGTCGCTTTCGATTGGGCGGATCCCGAGACGGATCTCTCGGCCGATGAGCATGCCGCCCGCATCTTCCTGCCGGGCGGAAGGGCGCCCGTGGCGGGTGATGTCCATCGCCAGCCGGAACTCGCCGCGACGTTGCGCAAGATCGCCAGGGATGGCCGGGCTGGCTTCTATGCGGGTGAGACCGCCGATGACCTGGTCTCCAGGCTGCAGGCGCTGGGTGGCCTGCACACGCACGAGGATTTCGCATCGACCAGGGGCGACTACACGATGCCCGTCAGCACGTCCTACCACGGCTACGACATTCACCAGATGCCACCGAACAATCAGGGCCTGACGGCGTTGCTGATGCTGAATGTCCTGTCCGGCTTCTTGCCGGGCGGGCTTGACCCCAACGGCGCCGAGCGGCTGCACCTGGAGATCGAGGCGGGACGGCTTGCGTATCGCGACCGTGACAATCTGGTTGGCGATCAGGACCATGTGGTGGTTCCCGTCAAAGAACTTCTGTCCCGTGACTACGCGGATCGGCTGCGCGCCGAGATCGATCGCGAGCGCGCCATGACGCATCTGCCGCGTGTCGCGTTGCCCGGCAGCGACACGGTCTATATCTCGGTCGTCGATCGCGACCGCAACGCGGTGAGCTTCATCAATTCGACCTATTTTTCATTCGGTAGTGGCATTGTCGGCCCGAAGACCGGAATCGTTCTACAAAATCGCGGGACAAGCTTCCGCCTTGATCCCCAGCATCCGAACTGCATCGCACCGGGCAAGCGGCCAATGCACACCATCATGCCAGGCATGGTCACCAGGAACGGCCGTGCGCTCATGCCATTCGGGGTGATGGGCGGCGGCTACCAGCCGTTTGGCCATGTCCATCTGCTCACCAACATGTTCGATTTCGGCATGGACCCCCAGGAAGCGATGGACGCGCCACGTGTGTTCTACAACGACGACATGGTGAGCGCCGAACGCAGCGTCTCTGCCGAGGCCATCGAAGGGCTGCGCCGGCGCGGCCACAGCGTGGTGGCGCCGCACGAACCGCTCGGTGGTGGCCAACTGGTGTTGATCGACTGGGAGAAGGGAACGCTGACCGGAGCTTCCGATCCGCGCAAGGACGGCATGGCGCTTGGCTACTGACCGCGCGCTGGCGAGACCAAGGATTGCGACGGCTGCAGGAACCTGCTCACGCATTCGCGTCGGTCCCGACGCGAATGCGTTGAACAAGATCAACGGCCACCATTGCGGGAAGTAGACGGCTGCTCTCAGCGCCTGCCGCTCTCCTTCATCCGATCGATGATCTCGGCCATCAGCGCCAAGTCGCGGCGTGAATCCGCCAGGTCGGTCAGTGGCTTGGTGCCGTCGGTGATGTGGCGGTGGAATATCTCGAGCTCGTTGGAGAAGGCATCTCCGTAGAGCGGACCGAAGGTCTTGGTCACCGGGCCGAGCGGACCGGCATCGGTCACCTCCAGACGGGTCGGCAGGCTGCGGATATAGGGCGTGTCGTAGATGATGCGCACCCGCCTGGTGTTCGATCGCACTTCGATCATGGCGTCGAACAGGCCGATGTCGTCAACGACCGCATCATAGCAGCAGGCGAAATGACCGTAATCGAAGGTCACTGATGTGTTGGCGCCGCCATTGGTGCGGTGCGCCGAGAGCACGCCCAGCGGCTCTCCGATCAACCCGCGCATCGCGGAAATATGGTGCGAGGAGAGTGCGGTCAGGCCGCGATAGGCGCGCACCAGATCGGCCGGTGCATCGCCCCCCACCACTTCGCGGATGAGCGCATCGCGCTCCTTCGCGCCACGCGCTAGCAGGTTCTGGTCGATGTCCTGGGAATAGAGGACGTTCTGGCTTTTCTTGAGGAAATGCCGACCTTCCGAGATCAGGTCGAAGATGCGGACATGGGTTATATCGGCATGATCAGGCAGTTCATCCATGGCCGCCAGATAGGCAGGCGCATAACGCCGCATATAGCCGACGAAGAGTGTCTTGTCGTACGTTGGCACCAGCGCCAGCAATTCGTCGATCTCGCGCACTGTCAGGCAGGCGGGTTTTTCCAGGAGGATATGTTTGTTGGCCTTGATGGCGGCGCGCACGAAGCGGCTGTGCGTGTCGTCGGACGACAGCACGAACACGGCGTCGATGTCCGGTGAACGGATCAGGGCTTCCGCTGAGTCATAGGCCTTGGCGGTCGCATATTCGGATGTGCATAGCGCCACGAGGCTTGGCGAAACATCATGGACGCCGGCGATCACCCAGCGGTCACGCTGATCGCTCAGCACCGGCAGGTGGATCGACTGCGCGACCTCTCCAAGGCCTATAAGCCCGACACGGATCACCGCCACGGCGTACTCCCTTTCAACTCAATCGTTCGGTTGGCCAAGACCAACGTTCATTTGGCAAGGCGTCCGGCGTGGCCGTCAGGCCGCACCGGTGACGAGGGCAACGAGTTCGTTGCCGGTTGTTTCAGATGCGCGCACTGTCGCGGCCATGCGTCCGGCCCGCATCACCCAGATCTGGTCCGACAGGCGCCGGACCTGATCGAAATTGTGGCTGACCAGGATGACGCTGACCGATTGTTCGCGCAGGCGCCGGATCAGGGCCTCGACGTTGGCCGTCTCCTGCACGCCAAGTGCTGCCGTCGGCTCGTCCATCACCACCAGCTTGGCGCCGGAACCGACGGCGCGGCAGATCGAGATCGCCTGCCTCTGGCCGCCCGAAAGGCGCCGCACACGCTGGTTGATCGACGGCACATTGATCGACAGGCGCGACAGCATGGAGCGCGCCTCGCGTTTCATCGCCTTGCGGTCGAGGAATGCGAAGGGGCCGATCCTGCGTACGATCTCTCGGTTGAGGAAGAGGTTCTGGGCGACGGTCAGTTCGTCGATCAGCGCCAGGTTCTGGTGCACGGTTTCGATGCCGGCCTTGCGCGCCTCGTCGGGATTGGCGAAGGGCCGCGGCCGGCCATTGAAGAAGAGGTTGCCGGCGTCCGGCTGATGCACGCCGACCAGGCTGCGGATCAGGGAGGATTTGCCGGCGCCGTTGTCGCCGATCACGGCGGTAACTTCGCCGCGACGGGCCTGGAAGGCGACGTCGGTGAAGGCGCGGATGCCGCCGAAATGCTTGCTCAGTCCTTCGCAGGCGATGATCGCTTCCGAGGACGGGATGTGATTGACGGCGTTCATTTCTGGTACCGCATGATCAGCGCCGCCAGCACCACGATGGCGCCCACGGCGAGCGGTTGGTAGAAGGCCGAGACGCTGAGCAGCGTCAGCCCGTTGACGAGGGCGGTCAGCATCAGCGCGCCGATGGCTGGTCCAAGAATGCTGGCGCGGCCGCCGAACAGGCTGACGCCACCCAGCACCACCGCCGCCACCGAATTCAAGAGCAGGCTGGTGTTGATCAGGGGTTCGGCCGAACCGATGCGTGCCACTAGGAGCACCGCAGCGATGCCGGCGCAGAGGCCAGAGATCGTATAGGCGGCGATCTTGACCCGGTTTGTGCGGATGCCCAGTGCGCCGGCGCTTTCGGTCTGGCCGCCGGTCGCCAGCAGATGGACGCCGAAGCGCGTATGGTAGAGCACGATATGCGCCACGATGACGGCTGATATCGCCACCCAGACCGGATAGCCGAACGGACCGAAGGAACCGGACGCCAGCTTCAGCAGGAAGGTCGAACCGACCATGGTTGGTTCACCGCCCGACAGGATAAGGCCGAGCCCGGTGATCGCCGACAGCGTGCCGAGCGTCACCACGAAGTCGGGTATTTTCCCGGCTGTGATGATGACGCCGTTGAGGAATCCAACCGCGCTGGTGGCGAGGACCGCAGCCACGCAGGCGAGGAGGATACCCCAGCCGGCAGCGTTCACGAGCCCGAGGATGACAGCGCCCAGCATGACGGAGGCGGCCATCGAAAGATCAATGCCGGACGTCGCCACGACGAAGGTCTGGCCGATGGAGAGAACGACGAGGATCGCCGCTGCCAGCAACAGCGCCTGCAGATTGGCGACGCTGAGAAAGACCGGCTGGGCAATGCCGAACACGATGACGAGGCCAACGAGGCCGACGACGGATGCCCAGTCGGCCCAGAAGGAGGGATCGAGGAGGAGAGCCGCAAGGGAGGGACGACTCTCCTCCGCGCCCGCCGAATGGGCGGCGGGCGCGTTATCTGAAGGAGTGCTCACTTCAACATCTCGCGGAAGGGATCGGGATAGTCGCCGCCAGGACGCGGAAAGTTCTTCAATGAAGCGTCCGCATTGTCCTTGTTGATCAGCAGCACCGGGGCCGGCACGTTGGCGGGCAATTCCTTGCCCTTGGCGGCCACGGCGCAGGCCTCGACGCCCATGGCGCCGACGACATAGGGATATTGCGCGACGGTGGCGGAGAGTTCGCCAGCGGCAATCGATTTCAGTGCGTCGACGATGCCGTCGAGGCCGATCACCTTGACGTCCTTGCCGGAGGTCCGCACTGCGCGTTCGACGCCGAGCGCCATGATGTCGTTGGCGGCGAAGAATCCAGTGAGGTCCGGATGCGCGGCGAGGATGTCAGTGGCGGCGGTCAGTGCCTTCTCGCGATCCCAGTCGGCGCTGACCATCACCACGACTTCGAGCTTGCCTTCAACGGCCTGCTTGAAGCCCTTGATGCGAGCGTTGCTGCCGACATCGCCGACGATGCCCGCAATGATAGCGACCTTGGAGCCCTTCGGCACCAGCTTCAGCATTTCTTCGCCGGCCAGTGCACCGGCGGCAACATTGTCGGTGCCGATATAGGTCGAGACGGCGAAGCCGGCGGCCTTGGCCTGCGAGGCGTCGATGGTGCTGTCGATGTTGACGATCGGCTTCTTCTTCTGCGCGACGGGCACCAGCGCCTGGACGAGGTTGGAGACGCTGATCGGATTGACCAGGTAGCAATCGAAATCCTGCATGGCCATGGCTGTCAGGCGGTCGGCCTGTCCCGTGGCGTCGCCCATATTGGCGGCGGCCTGTACGGTGACATTGACGCCGTTGGCCTTGGCTTGCTCCTCGATACCCTTCTGCATGGTTTGGAAGAACGGGTTGTCGAGCCCCTTGACGATGGCCGCGACTTTCGCTGCGTCTTCGGCGAATGCCGGCCCTGAAGCCGTCATCGCAAACAGACTGGCGCTCACCGCCAGACAATTGAACAAGCGCATAGTTCTTCCTCCCGTTGTTGATTGTGTCTCGTTGATCGGTCTCAGGCAAAGGAAAGGCCTGCGCCGGACGTTGCGGCGCGAATCCAGCCAGTGATGACAGGCCGTCGTTAGGGCAGCGACAGTCATATGACTTGCCGGTTTCAAGCCCGCTTCGGGCCTCTTGATATCAGGCATTTCTCCTCCCAGAGCGCCGGCCAGTGCCTTGCCAGCATTTCCGCATGTTTCAGAAAAATTTAACACGCGTCAAGATTTAAAATGGTGTGCAGCGGTTTTTGATGTGCTGCAACGCAGCACGTCGGCTTGAATCATCGGCTTGGGTGAAGCGGGTTGTGGGCTCGCTGCTCAGTTCAAGCGAAGCGGCGCAAGAGCTGGGCCGTCCGTTCGAAACAGATGGCAGGCGGCTGGAGACATTTCGAGGCTGATTGGCTTGTGCAGCGGCGTCGTATCGCCGCCCTCGGCCTGAACCACCAGTGTCAGGTTCGGAGCGATTTCCACATGCAGGATGGTCAGGCTGCCCAGCCGCTCGGCCAGCACGGCTTGTCCGCGGAACTGTCCTTCGGCTGAGACGCTGAGATGTTCAGGACGCATGCCAAGCAGCACCTCGTCGCCGGATCTGGTCGCGCCGGCTTGAACCGGAACGGTCAGCACCTGCCCGTCCGGCAAGTTCACGGTTACACCGCCGGGACCGGTCGATGCGACCTTCAGCTTCAGCAAGTTCATCTTCGGCGAGCCGATGAAGCCGGCGACAAAGATGTTCGCCGGCCGGTTGTAGAGGTCGAGCGGCGAGCCGACCTGCTCGATGTGTCCGCCGTTCAGCACCACGATCTTGTCGGCCATGGTCATGGCTTCGGTCTGGTCGTGGGTGACATAGATCATCGTCGCGGCAAGCTGTTCGTGCAGCCGCATCAATTCGAGCCGCATGCTGACGCGCAGCGCCGCGTCGAGGTTGGACAGCGGTTCGTCGAACAGGAACACCTTTGGGTTGCGCACGATGGCACGGCCGATGGCAACGCGCTGGCGCTGGCCGCCCGAAAGCTCCTTCGGTCGGCGTTCGAGGAGGTGCGAAAGCTGCAGCACCTCGGCGGCCTCCTTCACCTTGCGTTCCTTCTCGCTGGCGGCAATGCCGGCGATCTTTAGCGCAAAGCCCATATTGTCGGCGACAGTCATGTGCGGATAGAGCGCGTAGGACTGGAACACCATGGCCAGCCCGCGCTCGGAAGGATCGATGTCGTTGGAGCGGACGCCGTCGATGAGAAGGTCGCCATGCGGAATTTTTTCGAGACCGGCGATCATGCGCAACAGCGTGGACTTGCCGCAACCGGAAGGGCCGACGAACACCACGAACTCGCGGTCCTCGACATCCAGGTCAATGCCTTTGATGACTTCAACCGACCCGTAGGATTTGCGCACGCCGCGCAGCTTGAGCTCAGCCATGGCTTGCCTCCCTGTCGGCACGTTCGGGCGTGCCATCGTTGTTTTCGTCGTGCGTCATGGCGAGCGGTGCGCCCGCTTCCCCCTCCCAGAGGATCAGGCTGGCCGCGCCGATCAGTCCGGCGCGAGCGCCAAGCTCTGCCCGCACGATCGGTACGTCGCGATAGGCGGGCATGGCCCGTTGCTCGACCGTCGTCCGGATCATGGGAGCCAGAAGGTCGAAGCCGTTGGCGAGGCCACCGCCCATCACGATCAGATCCGGCGAATAGAGGTGAAGCAGATTGGTGAAACCGATGCCCAGCCACTTCGCTTCCGCCTCCAGCAATTCAAGCGCGCGCCCGTCGCCGGCACGCGCGGCCTCGACGGCATGCTTGGCCGAAACATCGCCATTGGCTGAAAGGCGCCTCAGCGTCGAGCCGTCTCCTGGTGCCGTCAGTGCCGTGGCGCGTCGCCCCAATGCCGTTCCCGAGGCAACCGCCTCGAAGCAGCCTATGGCGCCACAAAAACAGCGCTCGCCTTCGCCGGTGATCGTCATGTGGCCGATCTCGGCGGCGAGCCCGCGGCGCCCGTGGTAGATATGGCCTTCGGCAACCACGCCGCCGCCGATGCCGGTGGATACGGTGACGAACACCATCGATCCGGTGCCACGGCCGGCGCCGAAGCGCCATTCGCCAAGGGCTGCCGCGTTGGCATCGTTTTCGAGCCGCACCGGCAGGCCGAAATGCTTGCCGAGAATGTCGATCAGCGGCACATCGTGCCAGCCGGCCAGGGTCGGCGGAGCGATGACAATTCCGGCCTTGGGATCGAGTGGTCCCGGGGCGCCGACGCCAATGCCAACAACCTCCGTCTGCGGCCGCTGTGCCAGAATGTCGGCCGCCAGCGTGATGATCTGGCCGATCACGGCTTCCGATCCCGCGATCGCCATCGTCGGCGCCGATGCATGGGCAACGACGCGGCCGCCACTCTCGACCAGCGCGCCGCGCAACTCGGTTCCGCCGAGATCAAAGGCGAGGGCGACCTTGTTTGCCATCAGGCAGCGACCTTCAGCCCGTGCAGCCAGGCCATACGCTCAGAAAGGTCGGGGTCGCCGAATGCCAGCGAACCGAGCACCACGGTCTCTGCACCGGCTGCGCGCAGGCGCGGCACGGTTTCATGACGGATGCCGCCATCCGCCGCCAGGACAATGTCGGCTTCGCGTCCGGCCTTTTTCATCAAGGCGCGTGCCTCGATCAGCCGAGGGCAGGCCTGCTCCGAAAGGCTTTGACCCTTGACGCCGATGGAGGTGCCCAGAAGTGTCACGAAAGCCACCTCGGGCAGGAAAGGCGTGACCGCGGCAACCGCCGTTTCGAGCCTGAGCACGACGCCGGCCTCGGCGCCGAGCTCGTGCGCCAGCCGCACGGCGCGCAGGCCGGCTTCAGCGTTCTCTGCATGGACACTGATAAGGTCGGCGCCGGCTTCGATGAACTGGCGCGTCTGTTCCTCGACGATTTCCGCCTCGACCATCAGATGCACGTGGATTGGCCTTGCGGTGAGCTTGGCGATCCGCGCAACCAGGTCTGGAAAGAACAGGAAGCCGGGCGTGAAACGGGCATCGGCGACGTCGATGTGATGCAGGTCGACGAAGGGATCTATGCGGTTGAGATCACGCTCCATATTGGCGAGATCGGCTGACCACAGCGAAAATTCGCCGAGCAGCCGGTTGCGCGGCAAGGCGGCGATGGCGGCGCGGCCGGACAGGGATTTGGTCGTCATGACGGAAGAAGGCTCCGAATGTTGAAGTGGACGTGTAGGAACGATGTGATTTGCGTATGCAGCTCGGCAAAGTGCCGGCCGCTGTCGAGTGACTTGGACGACACCTCGGCGAACACCGCGCCGGGAATGGCAGCGGCCAGCGTGTGTGCGGCCGACAGCGGATGCACCGCATCCAGGGCGTTGCCGATGATTAGCGTCGGAACGGTGAGTGCGGCGGCATCGTTGGCGGAAACGCCCGGTCCGTCGGCAGCGATATCGGCGAGGACTTCGGCGAATTGCGCGGCATCGGGACGGTCGAAATAACCCAGCAGCGAGACGAGATTGTCGGGCGCTTCCCGCCTGAACCGGGCCGCCGTTTGCGATTCCGCAAAGACCGCTTTTGCCCTTTCTGGTCCATGATCCAGGATGAGGTCCGCGACCTCGGCGATCGGCAGCATGTTCGCTGGCGCGCTGTCGAAGGTCCAGGCCGGCCTTATGAGCACGAGGCCGGTCACGCGATCCGGATGACGGCAGGCAAGGCGCATGGCAATCGCCGCGCCCATGGAGATGCCGCCGGCGACGAACCGTTCCACCCCCGCCTGATTGGCTGCGGCAAGAACATCGCCCGCGAACATGTCGAAGGAAAACGGGCGGCTTTTGCCAAGCGTGGACGCCCCGTGCCCACGGCATTCCAGCGTGATGCGCCGGCAGCCTGTGTTGCCGGGGAAAGTCTGGGTGACCTGCGCCTCGCCGCCGCCAAGGCCGTGCTGGAAGACGACCGCGAGCCCGTCGCCATTATCTGACATCCGGAGCGCGGCGTCGTCGCGAAGCAGGGTGGCCGCACGTGCCATCAGACCAGCCCCTTGAGGAACCGGGCGACGCCAGGCGCTTCACCCGCCGAAAGTCCGTGCGTGACCAGCGGCCCGTCGAAGCCGGTTGCCTTGAACCGCGAGACGAAATCCGCAAAGTCGACGACGCCCTGGCCAGCGGTGGCAAAGCGGCCGTCGGCGAAACGGTCCTTGGCATGGGCCATGGCGACGTGACCGGCCGTGCGTTCGACTGCCTCGGCGACGATGATGCGTGCCTGCTCGGCGTTCGCCTGTTCGAACAGGTTCGCCGGATCGAGCACGATACGAAGGTGTGTCGAGCCCATCTCGGCAATGAGACGCATCGCGTCGTCAGCCGACGTGACGATGTTGGCCTGTTCCGGTTCGATGCCGAGATCGACGCCGTGACGCTCGGCGAACTCCAGCGCCTTTGCCATTTCCACCGCCATGTCGGCCCAAGCCGAAGGATCGGCGTTGTCGGGATGATGAGCCCATTGGTCGTCGGCGTTGCGCGTTCCCGTGCACAGGGTAACCAGCGGAATGGAAAGTGCCGCTGCAGCCTCGATGATCACGGCAAGTCGTCGCAGGCCGTCGTCGCGCACCGCCTTGTCCGGGTGGGCCATGTTGTAGGTGCCCGAAAGCGCGACCAGGGCGATCCCCGAGGACTTCGCGGCCGCCGCGATGGCGCCGATGGCGTCGTCTGGAACCGCATCGGGCATCGATGGCAGCCCGGCGCAGGCGAGATTGAACTGGGTGACGGCAAACCCGGCGTCGCGGACCGCCGCCAGCACGCCGGCCGGTTCGCTTCCCGGAAAGGTCTTGGCGAACACCCCTATCCGCATCAGACCGCTCCCGTCACGGATGCGATCTCGACGCGCCGCCCGGTCTCGACCGAACGTGCGATCGCTACCATGGCTCGGATCGAGGCGAGCCCGTCCTCGACGTTGGCGCCACGCAGCGGCGCGCCGTCAAGCACGGTGTCGGCGAGGCCTTCGAGCTGCCGCCTGAAGAAATGGCCGTCGGCGCCAAGCGGCCTTCGCGACGTCGCGTCCTTCTCGTGAAAAATGTCGACCTCGCTTGCCCGGAAATACCAGGGGTTGAAGGTCTTCGCGATCACCGAGCCGTTCTCACCATAGAGCTGGAAACCTTCGTGCCAGTCCATCCGCACGGCAACGGTGAGGTCGAGATGGCCAAGCGCCCCATTGGCGAATTCCGTCTCGACGAACCAGCAATAGGCGCCGAAACGCTCGTTGAGGCGGGCACGGACCGCGACGATCTCGCCGCACAGGAAGCGCGCGGTGTCGACTAGATGCGAGCCATGCGCCAGCATGAAATATTGCCTGAGATCAGCCTTTGGATTGCCGGCCGGCTTGCGCGCCAGCTTGCTGGTGACGGGCAGCGGCTGGATCGCGTCGGTGTTGGTGTAGCGGTGAGTGGAGTCGCAGTACCAGGCCTTGAGCGCCAGGATTTCACCCATCTCGTCGCGCACGAAATCGCGCGCCGCTTCAAGCGCAGGGTCGAAGCGCTTCATGTGGCCGACCTGCAGCACCTTGCCGGAGCGCTTGACCGCATCGGCGAGCTTTTGACCCTCTTCGACCGACACGCCGATCGGCTTTTCGCACAGCACATGCTTGCCGGCTTCCAGAGCCTTGATCGACATCGGAACGTGATAGGCGTCCGAGGTGGCTACAATCACCGCCTCAAGCTCCGGGTCGGCCAGCATGGCATCATAGTCGCCATACATCTTCCGCGGTTCATAAGTCGCACCCATGCGCGCCAGCAGGTCGGGCGCGGCATCACAGATCGCATAGAGATCCGCATTCCCTGCTTTCACGCAGGATTCGAGATGGGCGAATTGCGCGATCGGGCCGCAGCCGAGCACACCGACACGAAGACGACGCTCTTGTTTCCGGATCATGGCTTCGTCCTCACGCGCCGTAGTTGCGCATGGCCTGTCGGTTGGTCTTGACCGCGGCGGCCGGATCGGCGGCCGCTGTCTCGGATTCCTCTTCCAGCACCAGCCAGCCGTTGAAGTTCGGTGCTGCGGCGGCGATCTTGATCACCGCTGGGGTGTCGCAGATGCCCTTGCCCAGCATCGCCCAGGTGCCAGCGGCATCGACATCCTTCAGGTGCACGTAGCGGATGCGGTCGCGGTAGGTGGTGAGCGTGTCCGCCATGTCGGCATGGCCGCGCAGGATGTGGCCGGTATCCGGCACCCAGCCGACCAGCGATGGATCGATCAGCCCGAAAATTCGGTCGTAGTCGGCGCGGTCGAACAGTAGCGTGTTGTGATGGGAGCTCGGATGAACAGCGACATCGACGCCCGCCTTGCGCCCCAGTTCGCCGGCCCTGTTGTAGAACTCGGCCGCGATGGCGAACTTGTCTTCGCGCGGGCCGTCGGACACGACAGTGGCCGAGCCGATGGAGACGAGCGCACCGGGAAATGCGGACGCGAAATCGATCCAGCGTTGTGCTGCTTCAAGATCGGCATTGATCCTGTCCTTCAGCGTAAAGCCGCTCTTGGAGCCGAAGGCGAAGGAGACGAGGGTGAGGCCGGACGACTTCAGTGCGGCGGCGAATTCCGAGGGCCTGTCGGCATAGCGGCCGATCATCGTGTCGGTGATCTCGATGCCGGCGTAACCGCCATTGGCGATCGCCTTCAGGAGATCGTCGGGACCGCCGGTAAAATGGTCTCCGAGCATCTCCCAGGTAAAGGTCTGGCAACCGACTTTCAGGTCTTTCTTGGTCATGCTTTCATTCCTTGATGCCGCCCTGCGTCAGTCCTTCGATGATGTGCCGCTGGAAGAAGAGTACCAGCACGATCAAGGGAACGGTGACGACCGCCGAAGCCGCGGCGATGTCGCCCCAGGGCACGTAATAGAGGTTGGTGAAATTGGCGATGCCGACGGGAATCGTCTGGTGGTCGATGTTTGAGGTGAAGGCGAGGGCGAACAGGAATTCGTTCCAGGCGGTGATGAAGGCGAGCAGGCCGGTCGTCACCAGGCTGGGCAACGACATCGGCAGGATGATGTGCCAGAGCAGGCCCAGAACGCTGACGCCGTCCATGCGCGCCGCCTCGTCGATCTCGCGCGGCAGCGTCTCGAAATAGCCGAACAGAACCCAGGTGACGAGCGGCAGCCCGAGCGCCAGATAGGTGATGATCAGCGCGGTGTAGGTGTCGAGCAGGCCGAGATTGCTCGCCACCAGGTAGAGCGGCCCGACCAGCGCGATCTGCGGGAACATCGACACCGAAAGGATGACCATCAGGATGCCGAAGCGGCCCTTGATGTTGAGCCGCGACAGCGCGAAGGCGGCCAGCGAGCCAACGAAGAGACACAGGAACGTCGTGGCCAGCGAGACCACCAGCGAGTTCCAGACATAGCGGTGCAGCTGCTTCTCGATGAAGGCGTTGTAGTAGTGCTCAAGCGTGAATGGCGAGGGGATCAGCGACGGCGAGCCCGAGGTCAGCGCCTTGTCGAGCTGGAACGACGTCGAGAACTGCCACAGGAACGGGCCGGCGGACCAGATCAGGATCAGCAAGGCACCGAGATAGATAGCGATGCTCTGCAGTGGCGAGCGCGTGTCGTTCATTGCGCTCTCCTGATCTGCCTGACGAGATAGAGGCAGAATGCCAGTGCGATGATGCCCTCGGTGACGAACATCGCCGTCGATACGGCCGAGCCATAGCCGAACTGCAATGTCGAGAAGAGCACCTTGTAGGACAGGGTGGACAACGTCTCGGTCGAGTCGGCGGGGCCGCCTCCGGTCAGCACATAGACAAGGTCGAAGACGCGAAAGGCATCGAGCGCGCGAAACAGGCCGGCGATCAGTAATGTTGGCATCAGCAGCGGCAGGCGGATGTACCAGAAGGTGATCCACCCCTTGGCGCCATCCATGCGCGCCGCCTCGATCAGCGAGTTGGGCACGGTCTGCAGGCCGGTCAGAAGCAGCAACGCCATGAATGGTGTGGTCTTCCAGACATCGGCGATGATGATGGTGGTCATCGCTGTTTGCGTGGAGCCATACCAGTTGACGTTCTGGTCGATCAGTCCGGCGTGCAGCAGGATGTAGTTGATGATGCCGTTCTGGCCGTCGAACAGCCAGCCGAACATCTTGGACGTGACGACGGTGGGCATCGCCCAGGGCACCAGCATGGCGGCGCGAACCAGGCCGCGGCCCTTGAAGGCCTCACACAGGATGAGCGCCATACCGAGGCCGATCACTGTTTCCAATGTCGTCGACGCCAGGGTGAACCACATGGTGTGCCACCATGCATTCCAGAACTGTGCGTCGCCCCACAGCTGCACATAGTTGGCAAAGCCCGAGAACTCGTGCTCCTGGGTGATCAGCGACGTGTTGGTGAGCGAGAGATAGAGCCCGTTGACGATCGGATAGAAGGACACCGACGCCAGCGACACCAATGCCGGCGTCAGCAGGAGCAGGGCCCAGAGGGTGCCCGGAAGCGCCTTGCCAAACCTCCGCGGCCGGCCGGTGCCAGAAACATCAACCGCCGCGGACATGGGTTCAGCCGACAATCTTGTTGATTTGCGCGGCCAGCGCATCCATCTCGGCCTGGACGTTGCCCGAGACCAGCGCCTTGGAGATGCCCGACTGCAAGGCAAGCGTCACCTTGGCGTATTCGGGTGTTATCGGCCGTGCGGTGGCGCCGGTGAACACCTTTTCGAGGCTCGCCATGAATGGCTGCTCGGCCTTGATCTTCTCGTCCTGGAAAAGCGCCGGGCGTGTCGGCGCAAGGCCGAAGTTCAAGGCGATGCGGTGCTGGGTCTCGCTCGACGACAGCCAGGTGAGCAGTTCTATCGCGGCTTCACGCTGCTTGGAGTTGGCGTTGACGCCGAGCTGGTAGCCGCCGAGGCAGGCCGAGCTCTTGCCGCCCGGGAACGACGGCAGTGGCGCGACGCCAACCTTGTCGACAACCTGCGATGCCTTGGCATCCTGGGCGATCGGGTAGACGTAGGACCAGTTGCGCATGAACATCGCCTTGCCTGAGGTGAACGGTTGGCGCGACGGCTCTTCATCCCAGGACAGCACATCCTGCGGGCTGATCTTCGTCGTTGCAATGGTGTCGTGCAGGAACTGGATCGCTTCCACCGCGCCTTTCTGGTTGATCAGCGACGATTTGCCGTCCGGCGCAAGGATGGCGCCATTGTTGGAGGTGATGATCTCGACCGCGTCGCAGACCAGGACCTCGGCCTGCTTGCCCTGCCAGAGATAGCCGAAGTCGATATCGCCGGCCTTCTGCGCGGCGGCGGCGATGGTGGCCATGTCCGCCCAGTTGTCCGGCACCTTGCCGCCATGCTTCTCCAGCACGTCCTTGCGGTAATAGAACATGCCCGAATCCATGAACCAGGGCAGGGCGGTGAGCTTGCCGCCATAGGTGCAGGCGTTGAGGGTTCCCTCGAAGTAAGCGCTCCGCTTGTCGGCTGGAAAATACTGGTCGAGCGGCAGTGCCCAGCCTGCCGCGGCAAAGCCGGCGATCCAGATCACGTCCTGGCTGAACACGTCGGGCGTACCGTTGCGGCGGGCCAACTGCTGGACGAGGCCCTGATAAACCTCGGTAGAGGAGCTTGGTGGCGGGAGTTCGATGTTCTTGACGAGAACGCGGTCCTGCGATTCGTTGAAGGCCTTGATCAGATCGCCAAAGGTTTCCTTGCCGAAGAAGGCGGCGCTGGCAAAACTGATTTCGGCGCGCGACTGGGCGCGAGCCTTGCGAACTCCCAGTCCCGTGGCCATGCCAAGAGTTGCCGCGCCCAAGAGGCCGGCACTTCCAATGAGAAACTGCCTGCGGTCCGCGATCGTGACGTGAGCAGCAGGCTTCGAGCCGGAAACCGGCCCTTTTTTCATGTCAGTCATTTTCTCCTCCTTGGGCTGGCAACCTCCCGATATTGTGCGCCAGCATGTTCGCATGTTCTATAAAAATTTTACGCGCGTCAAGATTTAAAATGCTGTATAGCGGCTTTCGAGCAAGGCCTGCTGCTTGTGCAGAGGCTCGGACAAGGCATCAGGACGTTTGGGAGGTAGGATAGAAATGCCCGCGAATTCAAAGGACAAGCTCGGCATCGGCGTCATCGGCTGCGGCAACATATCGATGACCTATCTGCGCAATGCGGCGCTCTTCGCCGGTGTGGAATTGCGGGCATGCGCCGACATTTCCACGGAACTGGCAGCCTTGCGTGCCAGCGAATATGGCATCCGTGCCGTCAGCGTGGATGCGCTTCTGGCTGATCCTGAGGTCGACCTTGTCCTCAACCTGACCATCCCGTCGGCGCATTTCGACGTTTCGGTTTCAGCGCTTTCGGCCGGAAAGCATGTCTTCACCGAAAAACCACTGGCGACTTCGGCCAGCGACGGACGCCGCCTTGTCGCCGAGGCCGCACAGCGCGGCCTGCTGCTGGGCTCCGCACCAGACACGTTCCTTGGCGCCGCCGGCCGGCGCGCGCGCCGGTTCGTGGAAGAAGGCGCGATCGGTCGCGCGGTGACCGGAACAGCCTTCATGATGGGGCGCGGCATGGAGCATTGGCATCCCAATCCGCAATTCTACTACCAGCCGGGCGGTGGGCCGGTCTTCGACATGGGCCCTTACTATCTGACGATGCTCGTCAATCTGCTTGGGCCGGTGGCTCGCGTCATGGCGATGGCGACGCGCGGCCAGGAAGAGCGCCTGATCACCGCCGAAGGTCCTTTCAATAACACCACTTTCAAGGTCGGCACGCCGACGAACATCCTGTCGCTGCTGGAGTTCCGCTCCGGCGCCACAGTCACCTTCGGCGCTTCCTGGGATGTGTTCAAGCATTCCAATCATCCGATCGAGCTTCACGGCACGGAAGGTTCGCTCAGGCTGCCCGACCCGGATACGTTCGGCGGCACGATTTCGCTGTCGGAGCGTGGCGCCGAATGGACGGAGTTCCGAAGCGAAAGCGAACTCTACGGCGCTGTTAACTGGCCCTACGCCGCGCCCGATCGCGCCAATTACCGCATGCTCGGCGTCGCCGATCTTGCGCGCGCACTGAAGACCGGAAGAAAGCCGCGCGCATCCGGCGATCTCGCCCTTCATGTGCTTGAGATCATGGAGGCAATTCTGGCCTCGGGCGAACACCGTGAATCCGTCGCGGTCAATGGAACGGTCGATCAGCCGCCGCTTCTCCAGGAGGATGAGGCGGCGAGCCTGCTTGCCTGAGAGGGGCGGTTTCCATGACGACGTCGCCTTTATCCCTGCTCGACCCCGAGGCCCGGCATGTCCTCGAACTCGGCCGGCAAGCGCCCGCGCCGCCGTTCGAGTCCGGCACACCGGAAGAGGCGCGCAGGGCCTATGACGAGGGATTTCCTGAACTTCAGGGCGCGCGCGAACCGGTGACCTCGCTCGCCGAGCGCACGATTGCGGGGCCCGGAGGGTCGCTGCCGCTCCGGATTTATCGCGGGAAGGGGGCGCCCACGGCCGGCGCCCCCGCACTGCTCTATCTGCATGGCGGCGGCTGGGTGATCGGCAACCTCGATTCGCATGACGAGATCTGCCGCTGGTTTGCCAAAATGGCTGGTTGCGTTGTGGTCTCTGCGGACTACCGGCTGGCACCTGAACACAAATTCCCCGCCGCCATCGAGGATTGCCGGGCGTCGCTATCGTTCATGCGGACCTGCGCTGATGATCTCGGCATCGACATTGGGCGGATCGCCGTCGCCGGCGACAGCGCCGGCGGCAATCTCGCCACGGTACTTTGCCTTCTCTGCCGTGAGGAAAAGAGCCCGCCAACCGCGCAACTCCTGTTCTATCCCAACACGGATGCTTCCCAGACAGCCGACAGTTACCGTCGCTTTGCCGACGGTTTCGGTCTGACGGCGTCGACAATGGCCTGGTTTCGCGATCACTATATTCGCGATCTCTCGGATATCCAGGATTGGCGCGTTTCGCCGCTGAGGGCTGCCAGTCTTGCCGGCGTCGCGCCGGCTTTTGTCGCGATCGCCGGTCATGACATCCTTGCCGATGAAGGCGAGGCTTATGCAAAGCGTCTGGAGGAGGCCGAGGTGCCCGTTGTCGTCAGGCGCTGGCCCGGCCAGATCCACGGCTTCGTCTCGATGGGACGCCATGGTCCTGCGGCGCGCGAGGCGGTGACCGCCGCCGTTGCCGCATGGCGCGCCTTCGATCCGGCTTTCGGGCGTCAGGCCGACTGACGCATGACCAGTGTCGAGTCGAGATTGACCTTCGGTGCGACCGCCGTCCCATCCTCGTTCAGCAGGGCCAGCAGCGTTTCCACGCTGCGCCCGGCCATCGAGGCGAAATCCTGGGCCATTGTGGTCAGCGCCGGGCATGTGTAGCGACTCAGCGGATGGTCGTCATGCGCCGCCACGCGCAGGTCGCAATCGCTTTTGCGCCCGACCTTGAGGCCATGGGAGTAGGCGGCCGCCATCACGCCGAAAGCGAGACGGTCGTTGTTGCACAGAATGGTCTTGCCCGGCAGGCCGCCATTGCCCAGCATTTTTTCCATCTGTTCGTAGCCGATCCGCTCGAAGTCCCACGTGTAGTCGTCGGTATTGCCGATGACGACGGGCTCCTGCCCGAGCCGCTTCATGGAACTCATATAGCTGTTCAGTCGCTCGGGAGAGTTATGGTTGACGTGCGGAATATCGAAATAGATCGGCGCGTCGCCGGAGCGGCAGAGATAGTCGACGATTGTCGAGACGCTCTGGCTGTTGTTGTTGCCGACGAACGGCGTTCCGCCTTCGAGATAAGTGTCGAAATAGACGACCGGTATGGCCTGCGTCAGCTTTTCCAGCGTGCGGTGGTCCGAGCGCACGCCGAGCGGCGCGATCAGGGCGCCGGAAACCTTCAGTGACAGGATGGTCCGCGTTGCCTCGACTTCGAGTTCTCGCGAGCCGTGCGAGGAGATCACGATCGGCCAGTAGCCCTCGTCGCGCAGTCTGAGCTCGATGCGGCTGACCATCTCCGAATAGAAGGGGTCGACGACCGTTGGCACCATGATGCCGATGCTGCGGGTTCGCTTGCGGTTCAGGTTCCGGGCAAACAGATTGGGCTGGTAGTCGGACGAGCGTAGCGCAACCTCGATCCGATGCCGTGTGGCAGGCTTGATGCTGGTCGGATCATCGAAATACTTTGAAAGGGTTGGCCGGGAGACGCCGCAGGAACGGGCAAACTCCTCCATCGTCTTGTGCGTCATCGGCATTCGATCCCTCGCATCATGGACTTCCGGTTCCTGGCTGTCCGTTAGCGCTGCCCCGCCAGCTACATACGTCTCGCCAGCGCGCAACCGCAAGGCGAAATTTTACAGAAAACTTTGTCACTTTTAACGCGTATCAGTAAATCATTGCATACGTAAATTTATTAATTGACATTGAAAATTGAAAGGCCGCGCTTCATCAAGCGACGCTAGCCTGGGATCCTTGGTGGTGCACGTGTGATAGGGCGGCGGCAAACCATATGCGGGCGGGCGGCTAGGCAGTTGCGGCATCTCGCCTTGGCGCATCAACAAGGGGATGTCGGATCGACCCTGCTTGACCTTGGCAACATCGTCGACTAGCTAGGGGGTCATACGCGGGTATGGTGAAATGGTATCACAAGAGCCTTCCAAGCTCCCGGTGCGGGTTCGATTCCCGCTACCCGCTCCAAAATTTCACGCCATCAAGCTGTAACGTTTAGGCGAACGCCAGTCGGCATTCCCTGTATGGTTTCTTGCGCCAGACGCGCAAAAGCTGCTTGCACGCGCCGTGTTCAGGGACAGCGCGCTTCCATGAATGGCGGCATGCTTTCATCGCCCCGAAAAGCAGCCCCGCTTTCGGACAGCAATTTCAACAGTTCAAGAACGTCTTTTGCATATCCACGTGGATGTGCGACGCTTAGCTGTTGAACAGGGAAGCGACCTGATGTTGTGGCGGCACCTGTCCGCCAGGCGTCAGCTTGTCAACGACGCCCGGCAAGGCAGCGGACAATTGCTTGAGCAATTCCTGCTCGTCCATTCCGGTCCGCTGCGCGATTTCGTGGATGACCTGCGGGCCCAGCGCGCTGCCCAGATCGCTGGGATTGATAGGCTGGTTCTGTCCGGTGCCGACCCATGAGTCGGCGACATTGCCGTGGCCGGCGTCCGTCAGCTTGCCGAGGAGGCCGCCCAGTCCGCCAAGCAGGCCGCCGTCGGCGGATGTTGTTCCGGCCGGTGCGGGGCTTTGCGGCTGTTCGGTGCTTCTGCCGCTTAGCATCTTTCCAACCATCAGAGCGCCAAGCGCGATCATCAGCGGCTTGGCGATATTGCCGCCGGGAACGGCGTTGTCAAAAAGTCCCATGGTGGATCCTCCATCTCAACCAAGCCCAACCCATCCTCGACAATGGCGCATTCGGGCGGAATTTCAAGCTGGCTTGAGCTTTTGACAATCATATGAAAATCTCTCCTAAGGGGGAATGGAGAGGAAAAAATGGGTATCATCAGCTGGATCATTCTCGGCGTCATAGCCGGATTCATAGGCAGCAAGATCGTCAACAAGACCGGCCAGGGCATGATAATGGATATCGTGCTCGGCATCGTCGGCGCCATTGTGGGCGGCCTGATCTTCAGTGCCTTTGGCGCGTCGGGCGTTACCGGCCTCAACATCTACAGCCTGATCGTCGCGGTGGTTGGTGCGGTGGTTGTGCTCTGGGCCTATCACCAGTTCGCCGGCAGTCGCACACTTTAGACGAAGGCAGGCCTATCTCGGATATTCGACTGTCGCCGGCAGCATTCGTCTGGCCGG
Organism: Mesorhizobium sp. PAMC28654; assembly: GCF_020616515.1. Lineage (GTDB taxonomy): Bacteria > Pseudomonadota > Alphaproteobacteria > Rhizobiales > Rhizobiaceae > Mesorhizobium. The sequence continues at coordinate 1,226,058 of NZ_CP085135.1, read as the reverse complement.
CGACTGAAGCTATTGGCGGCCAACATTCCATCCGCGAGCGTGGCTATACACAGCCGCGCTTAACGGCAGCTAGGCCACGATGGTCAACCGGCGCCTGCGATGATCCAGCGTGACGATCGTCAGGCCGCTGCCGACAACCAGCAGGATGCCGCAGACCGCCAGCGCATTGGGGAATTGGCCGAACACCAGCAGGCCCGAAATGACCGCCCAGACGGTGAAGCAGTAGTAGAACGGCGCCACCGCGCTCGTCGGCCCCACGCGATAGGCCATGAAGATGAAGAAGTGGCCGAAGATCAGGAAGAACCCGGCGCCGGCCATCAACACCAGATGGCGCATCTCTGGCATGACCCAGTGCTCGGAAACCAGATGCGCGGCACCCGCGCCGATCAGCACCACAACAACGGCCGAAATCGCCACGATCATCCCTGGCACCTCTGCCGGGACCCGCCTGCCGGCGAGATCACGCGCGGCCGACAGCGCCGCGTTGCCCAGCGCCAGCAAGGCGTAGACCGAAATGCCCTCCATGGTCGGTTGTGCCACCATCAGCGCACCGATGAAGCCGAGCCCGATCAGTGCCATGCGTTGCCCGCCGATCCGCTCGCCAAACAGGATCGAGGAGCCGACAAGCATCAGCAGGGGCGTGATCTGGCCGAGGGCGGTGGAATCGGCGATCTGCATATTGGCGAGCGCCACCACGTAGCAAAGGATCGCTGCCAGCTCGAGCAGGTTTCGCTGCAGAACCCGTCTGTCGAGGATCAGCGGAATCTGCTTGCCCTGACCCAGCAGGAACAGCAGCGGAATGCCCCAGAGCGTTGCCGCCGCTCCGCGCAGAAACAAGACTTCGTAGGACGGCAGCCCTGCCGTGGCGAGCTTCATCATCGTGTCGTTGACTAGGTACGACCCGGTCGCAACGATCATGAACAGCGGGCCGCGAATGGTGATTGGGATGGAATGCATCGCGTCAGAAAATCAGAGCCGGGCCGCTGCTGCAATGGGTCAAATATCGGTTGCCGGTCCTGCTTAAGGACCATCTGGCCAACCCCTTTGCCGCCATTTGATTTCGGCGCGCGCGTTCCTATATACGCATCACATCCCGAAATCGGATCCGAGGTTCAGGCCGAGTGAGACAGCGCCCAGCCAAAAGACGCTTGTGTTTTTTGGCCTTTGTCGCTAATCGCCCCGCATTCGACTGAACTGAAGGTCCAGGCCGTCCAAGGAAAGAGACTATGGCAAAAGGTAAATTCGAGCGTAATAAGCCTCATGTGAACATTGGCACGATTGGCCACGTCGATCATGGCAAGACGTCGCTGACGGCTGCGATCACCAAGTATTTTGGCGAATACAAGCGCTATGACCAGATTGATGCGGCGCCCGAAGAGAAGGCACGCGGCATCACCATCTCGACGGCGCATGTCGAATACGAGACGGCTGCCCGCCACTATGCTCACGTCGACTGCCCCGGCCACGCCGACTATGTGAAGAACATGATCACCGGCGCGGCGCAGATGGACGGCGCGATCCTGGTTGTTTCGGCCGCCGACGGCCCGATGCCGCAGACCCGCGAGCACATCCTGCTCGCCCGTCAGGTCGGCGTGCCGTCGATCGTTGTGTTCCTGAACAAGGTCGACCAGGTCGACGACGCCGAGTTGCTCGAACTGGTTGAGCTCGAGGTTCGCGAACTGCTGTCGAAGAACGAGTTCCCCGGCGACGACATTCCGATCGTCAAGGGTTCGGCGCTTGCCGCTCTTGAAGATTCGAACAAGACGATCGGCGAGGACGCGATCCGCGAGCTGATGGCGGCGGTCGACGCCTACATCCCGACGCCGGTTCGTCCGCTCGACAAGCCGTTCCTGATGCCGATCGAAGACGTGTTCTCGATCTCGGGCCGCGGCACGGTTGTGACCGGTCGCGTCGAGCGCGGCATTGTCAAGGTCGGCGAGGAACTCGAGATCATCGGCATCCGTCCGACGACCAAGACGACCTGCACGGGCGTTGAAATGTTCCGCAAGCTGCTCGACCAGGGCCAGGCTGGCGACAACATCGGCGCGCTGCTGCGCGGCGTTGATCGTGAAGGCGTCGAGCGTGGCCAGGTTCTGGCGAAGCCCGGCACTGTGAAGCCGCACAAGAAGTTCGTGGCCGAAGCCTACATCCTGACCAAGGACGAAGGTGGCCGTCACACGCCGTTCTTCACCAACTACCGTCCGCAGTTCTATTTCCGCACGACGGACGTGACCGGTATCGTGTCGCTGCCGGAAGGCACCGAGATGGTGATGCCCGGCGACAACATCACGGTCGATGTCGAGCTGATCGTGCCGATCGCCATGGAAGAGAAGCTGCGCTTCGCTATCCGTGAAGGCGGCCGCACCGTCGGTGCCGGCATCGTCGTCACCATCAAGGAGTGATCGACGCCGGCATCAGCCGGATCGAATGCGAAAGGGCGGTCCTCGGGCCGCCCTTTTTCTTCTTCACGGGCCGAAGTGCGGATCGCAAAGACCTGTTGCAACCACCTGCGTCGCAGCTAGTATGGGTTGTATCTCGGGGGCTTGCACAAGTGGTTCCACGGCACCGTTTGCACGACCGGCCTTGGTGGTCGCCAGCGTTTGTTTTCCTGGTGATGTTGCTTGCAATGGGCAACGCCGCCTTGGCCGCACAGACCGCGCCCGTGGCGGATCTTGGCCCGCCGATGCGGTTCATGATTGTCCGCAGCGATGCGTCGGGTTGTGAGCCGACCTGTCCCGAATGGATATCGGCCCAGGGCACGATAGGGCACGACACCCCGGCGCTGTTCAAACGTATGCTGAAGACCCTTGGCGCACGAAAGCTGCCGATCGTTGTCACGTCTCCCGGCGGTAGTGTCGACGCGGCGTTGATCCTTGGTCGAATGATCCGGCAGAACAAGCTCGACATCGGTGTTGGAAAGACCAGGTTCAGCGGCTGTCTGCCCGTTGATGAGAATTGCAAGCCGAATGACGGGAAGGGCGCCCGCTATTTCGGCACTGCATACGTCTACGGCGCCTTCTGCAATTCCGCCTGCCCGTTGATGCTTGCCGGTGGCATCCGGCGTTTCGTCGGCGAATGGGCCTATCTGGGCGTCCATCAGATCACCACGACCTTTACCCGGACAAAACTCCAGTACCGGACGACCTATCGCGTCGTTAGCGGCAGGAAGAAGATCCTCAGTACAAAAATCGTCAGCAGGAAGAACGCTGGCTCCTACAAGACCTACGAGATGAGCAAGGTGGAGGAGAAAAAGCTGGCGGCCTATCTGAAGGAGATGGGCGTCGGCCAACTCGTGCTGGAGACGATGAAGGACACGCCGGCCAGTTCCATCCACCGGCTGGCTCCGCAGGACATGCTTCAGATGACCCTCGTTACCAGCCCGGATTCGGTAGACCGGCTGACCTGGGCAAGCGTATGCAAGGACAATCCGGTGCCAGCGAATTGCAGGGAAGTGCCGGTGTCGGCACAGAAAGCGCCCCAGCCTGCCAATGTGGTGGCAGCTGAAGCCAAGCCTGCCGCTACCGCACCGGCCGAGCCCGTGGCCATCCATAAGGTCGATGGCGCCGAGATGCGCTTCGTGCTTGTTCGAGGCAAGAACCTGCTCTGCGACCCTGATTGCCCCGAATGGATCTCCGCGGAAGGCACGATTACCACGCAGACACCGGACAAACTGCGGCAACTGCTTGATACAATCGGGGGTCGGCGACTGCCTGTCGTGCTGAACTCGCCCGGAGGCGACCTGCCTGGCGCCATGGCCGCCGGAAGACTGATCCGCGAACGTAAGCTCGACGTGGCCGTGGCACGGACGGATTTCATCGGATGTGGACCGGAGAAGGCGGGTTGCGTGGCCGAGGGTGGCGCTTATGTCGGACTCACGAATGATGAGTTGGGCGAATGCGATGCGGCCTGTCCGATCCTGCTTGCAGGCGGTGTCAGGCGTCTTGTCGGCCCTCGCGCCGGCCTAGGCGTGCAATCCCTAGGAATGGAGGAGAAGGTCGGGGCCTACCTCGAAGACATGGCTGTTGGGCCTGGCCTGTTTGCCGCGATACGGCTTAATTCGAGCCAACGGGTGCTTGATCCGAGCACGGCTCTGAGAATCGGGCTGACGACCGGATCTCAATCGGCGGATGAACTGACGGGAGCTTCCATCTGCAAATCGAAACCGGAGCCGGAAAATTGCAGTGTGGTGTCGGCCACTAAGCTCCAGGCCGCTACGCCCGCCAAATCGTGAGACATCGATGGCAGCAGGCTTGTAGCCGCACGTAAGGCAGTCGATCCGAACTGGCCATCGGGGCAGGTTGAGCGAGGCTGTGTATTTCCGTTACCGTCGCAGGTGACTGTCAGATTGATCAGCCTAGGAACATGGTCCAAATGAGCCAGGGCGTCCCGACATTGTATGAATGGGCCGGTGGCCTTGAGGCGTTGAACCGCCTGACGGAGACCTTCTACGACAAGGTGCTTCGCGACCCGATTGTCGGGCCGGTGTTCAAGCATATGGCGCCGGATCATCCCGCGCATGTCGCGGCTTTTATCGGCGAGGTCTTTGGCGGCCCGAAGACCTACAGCGAAAAGCATGGCGGCCACCGCGAGATGGTCATGCATCACCTGGGCAAGCATCTGACGGAGGAGCAGCGCCGCCGTTGGATCAATCTGCTGATCGATGCCGCCGACTCAGTCGGCTTGCCGGACGATCCGGAATTTCGCTCGGCATTCACAGCCTATATCGAATGGGGATCGCGCCTTGCCAAGATGAATTCCAATCTCGGCGAAACCTGTGATCCGGCTACGGAGCCGATGCCGGCTTGGGGCTGGGGCGTACCCGGCGGGCCGTACCAGCCGCCGAGTGGTGGATGATGGGACCGTGCTGTATTTCAAAGCCCTTCTGCTTTTCCCCCGACCATCGCTGCAGAGCACTCTTTACAGAACACGCGGAAGCTTTTAGGAAGCGCCTGCCGCATTGATGCGCGGCGTGATACGGGCATAGCTCAGTTGGTAGAGCGGCGGTCTCCAAAACCGCAGGTCGTAGGTTCGAGCCCTGCTGCCCGTGCCATTTTTCGAAATGGCCAATTCACGAAAACACGACTCTCCCGCGGCCGGCCGTTGAAAATCGGCGACCCGCTTGCCATATTAGGCCGACTGAGGCATAACAGCCTGATAGCCGGGACGGGACGACTGGATGGTTCCGAGGCGGCGTTTGGTCATAAAGCGGACACTTGCCACTTGCGTGGATCAAGAATCGGTTTTATGTAGACGAAACAGACACGCGACGCGTGGAGCTGGGAAACCGGCTTTACGCGTCTGATTTGCATGGGCGGAATGGTTGCGCTGATTCGGCGTAAGCTCAAACCCAGGCGGCACGTCCCGGCCAGCGGGATCATCCAGGAGATCCGGCCAACGGATCTTGAAGACAGAGCGGCATATGGCGTCGAAAACCACAAATCCTTTCGTCTTTCTCCAGCAGGTCCGCGCGGAGACCGCCAAGGTGACTTGGCCGTCGCGGCGCGAGACGATGATCTCGACGGTGATGGTTCTGGCCTTCGCTGTGATTGCGATGATCTTTTTCTTCACCGCCGATCAGCTCATGGGCCTTGCGGTCGAACAGATTCTGGGCATCGGACGCTAAGTCCGGCGATTACGGAGAAGTCTTGAAATGACCGCGCGCTGGTACATCGTCCACGCCTATTCGAACTTTGAAAAAAAGGTCGCCGAAGACATCATCAACAAGGCCAAGCAGAAGGGCCTGTCCGCTGACATCGAGCAGATCGTCGTGCCGACCGAAAAGGTGGTCGAGGTTCGTCGCGGCCGCAAGGTCGATGCGGAGCGCAAGTTCTTCCCGGGCTACGTGATGCTGAAGGCAAACCTGACCGATGCGGTTTTCTCGCTCGTCAAGAATACGCCGAAAGTCACCGGTTTCCTGGGCGACTCGAAGCCTGTGCCGATCACGGAAGCCGAGGCGCAGCGCATCCTGAACCAGGTGCAGGAAGGCGTCGAGCGGCCGAAGCCTTCGGTCACGTTCGAGATTGGCGAGGCGATCCGCGTTTCGGATGGTCCTTTCGCGTCGTTCAACGGCTTCGTCCAGGAAGTGGACGAGGAGCGTGCGCGGCTCAAGGTGGAAGTTTCGATCTTCGGGCGCGCCGTGCCTGTCGATCTGGAATTCGGACAGGTCGAAAAAGGCTGATCCGGAATCCTGGGCGCCCATCGGGCGATCAGGGGAGGCGGCGTGGAAGCGCGTGGCCTTGAGAACGGTGGGAGACGAGTGCGGCTTTAGCCGGCCGCATGGATCGAACCACCAGACTGCAACCGCCGGCGATGCCGGCATGAGAAGAGGCAGGAAAAGAGATGGCTAAGAAAATTGCAGGCCAGCTCAAGCTCCAGGTTAAAGCGGGATCGGCAACGCCGTCTCCGCCGATCGGCCCGGCGCTTGGTCAGCGTGGCATCAACATCATGGAATTCTGCAAGGCGTTCAACGCGCAGACCCAGGAAATGGAAAAGGGATCGCCGGTCCCCGTCGTCATCACCTACTATCAGGACAAGTCGTTCACCTTCGTCATGAAGACGGCTCCGGTGAGCTACTTCCTCAAGAAGGCGGCGAATCTGACGGCTGGTTCCAAGGAGCCGGGCAAGATCAAGGCTGGCACCGTTTCGCGCGACAAGGTCCGCGAGATCGCCACCGCCAAGATGAAGGATCTGAACGCAAACGACGTCGAGGCGGCCATGCGCATGGTCGAGGGCTCCGCCCGCTCGATGGGTCTGGAAGTGGTGGGCTAAGATCATGGCAAAGATTGCAAAGCGTGTATCGAAGACCCGCGAAGGCATTGATCCCAACAAGGCTTATGCCTTGGGTGATGCGCTGAAGCTGCTCAAGGATCGTTCGTCGGTGAAGTTCGACGAGACCATTGAAGTCGCGATGAACCTCGGCGTCGACCCGCGTCATGCCGATCAGATGGTTCGCGGCGTGGTCAATCTGCCGAACGGCACTGGCCGCACCGTCCGCGTCGCCGTGTTCGCACGCGGTGACAAGGCCGAGGAAGCCAAGGCCGCGGGTGCCGACATCGTTGGTGCCGAGGATCTGGTCGACATCGTCCAGAAGGGCACGATCGACTTCGATCGCTGCATCGCCACGCCGGACATGATGCCGCTCGTCGGCCGTCTGGGCAAGGTGCTCGGCCCGCGCGGCATGATGCCGAACCCGAAAGTCGGCACCGTGACCACCGACGTCGCCGCCGCCGTGAAGGCGTCCAAGGGCGGCGCTGTCGAGTTCCGCGTCGAGAAGGCGGGCATCGTGCACGCCGGGGTCGGCAAGGTCTCGTTCGACGTCAAGGCCCTGGAAGAAAACGTCCGCGCCTTCGCCGATGCCGTGACCAAGGCAAAGCCGGCTGGCGCCAAGGGCAACTACGTCAAGAAGGTGTCGGTCACCTCGACGATGGGCCCGGGCCTCAAGCTCGACGTTTCGACGCTCACCGCGTCCTGATGCGATCAATTTGGATCGGCCCGCGACAGGGCTGATCCGCAAAGAATTCCGGGCCTCTGATTTGTTTTGGGGTCCGGTGCCGGAAGTCGAAAGGCTTCCGGACATCCTGTCCGAGATTGCAGGCGGCCCAAAAGCCTTAATTCATGTGGGCCTGCATGAGACGGGTGAAGACCCGACAACGGAGCGACTGCTCCAATGAAAGGTTCGAACCGTGTTTGCCTTTTGTCTGCGCATTGCCCGGCTTGCCGGATGATGTGGCGAAAGGGGGCAGGATCCTCGAGCGTCGTTCGGGAGATCCGTTACTGGATGGCCCGGCCGACAAAAGGCAACCAGACGCCTATCCTCGTGAATGGGAATGTTCCCGTTAACAGGATTGGGGTCAACTGGAGATAGGCAGTGGACAGAGCGGAAAAACGCGAACTCGTCACGGGCCTGAACGGTGCGTTCTCGAACGCAGGTTCAGTGGTCGTGGCCCACTACGCCGGTATCACCGTCGCGCAAATGAACGACCTTCGGTCGAAGATGCGCGCCGCCGGTGGCACCGTCAAAGTCGCGAAGAACCGTCTCGCCAAAATCGCTCTTCAGGGCACGGACTCCGCATCGATCATCGAGCTGTTCAAGGGACAGACGCTGATTGCTTATTCGGAGGATCCGATTGCGGCGCCGAAGGTCGCGTCCGATTTCGCCAAGGGAAATGACAAGCTTGTCATTCTCGGCGGCGCAATGGGCACCACCTCGCTCAACGCCGACGGTGTGAAGGCACTCGCCACACTTCCGTCGCTCGACGAGCTGCGCGCCAGGCTGGTTGGCATGATCGCCACGCCGGCAACTCGGATCGCCCAGATCGTCAATGCGCCAGCGGCTTCGGTCGCGCGCGTCATCGGCGCTTACGCCCGGAAGGACGAGGCGGCATGAGGCCGTTCCTCGCTATCACAAACACACGTTCGAACCTTATGAAGGAATACCACAATGGCTGATCTCGCAAAGATCGTAGACGACCTTTCGAAGCTGACCGTCCTCGAGGCGGCCGAGCTGTCGAAGCTTCTGGAAGAAAAGTGGGGCGTTTCCGCCGCTGCTCCGGTGGCTGTTGCCGCCGCTGGCGGTGGTGCTGCTGCCGCTGCTCCGGTCGAGGAAAAGACGGAATTCGACGTCGTCCTCACCGAAGCTGGCGCTCAGAAGATCAACGTCATCAAGGAAGTTCGCGCCATCACCGGTCTTGGCCTCAAGGAAGCCAAGGATCTGGTCGAGGCGGCTCCGAAGCCGGTCAAGGAAGCCGTTTCCAAGGCCGACGCGGACAAGTTCAAGGCTCAGCTGGAAGCAGCCGGCGCCAAGGTCGAACTTAAGTAAGCGTTTTGATTGTTTGGCGGGCGGCCTCGCGCCGTCCGCCACTCCTTTCGTGTGAAGGGAGGACGCGTAACGCGAGATCTACGAGAACCTCTTTCCTGAGGGCCGGAATTCGGTCTTCAGGAAACGGGTTTTCTCCCGTTTTGACCAGCCGCCGACAGGCGGCGGGTGAACAGACAAAAGGGTCGCCGCCCAGGTGGCCTAGAATGCAAGGCGAGCCGCGGCGAGGCTCGTCCCGAGAATTGAGCTAAGGAGCGACGATGGCCCAGACCCAGACTTTCAATGGCCGCAGACGCGTACGCAAGTTCTTCGGAAAGATCCCGGAAGTTGCGGAGATGCCGAACCTGATCGAGGTTCAGAAGGCATCTTATGACCAGTTCCTCATGGTGGCGGAGCCCAAGGGTGGGCGCCCGGACGAGGGACTTCAAGCTGTTTTCAAGTCCGTCTTCCCGATTCAGGACTTTTCCGGCTCCTCGATGCTGGAGTTCGTGAAGTACGAGTTTGAAGGACCGAAATTCGACGTTGACGAATGCCGTCAGCGCGACCTGACCTATGCCGCGCCGCTGAAGGTGACGCTGCGCCTCATCGTGTTCGATATCGACGAGGATACCGGCGCGAAGTCGATCAAGGACATCAAGGAGCAGGATGTCTACATGGGCGACATGCCGCTCATGACCCTGAACGGCACCTTCATCGTCAACGGCACCGAGCGCGTCATCGTCTCGCAGATGCACCGTTCGCCGGGCGTCTTCTTCGACCACGACAAGGGCAAGTCGCACTCCTCGGGCAAGCTTCTGTTTGCCGCGCGCGTCATTCCCTATCGCGGTTCGTGGCTCGACATCGAGTTCGATTCCAAGGACGTCGTGCACGCCCGCATCGATCGTCGCCGCAAGATTCCGGTGACGTCGCTGCTGATGGCACTCGGCATGGACGGCGAAGAGATCCTGTCGACCTTCTACAACAAGATCACCTACAAGCGCGCTGGCGACCATTGGCGCATTCCGTTCAACGTCGAGCGCTTCCGCGGTCTCAAGGCTGTCGGCGACCTCGTTGACGCCGATACCGGCGAAGTCGTTGTCGAAGCCGGCAAGAAGATCACCGCCCGCCAGGCGAGGGCGCTTGGCGAAAAGGGTCTTAAGGCGATCAAGGCGACCGACGAGGATCTGCTTGGCAACTACCTGGCCGAGGACATCGTCAACTACGGCACCGGCGAGATTTTCCTCGAGGCCGGCGACGAGATCGACGAGAAGACGCTGAAGGTTCTGCTCGGCACGGGCGAAGACGAGATCAAGGTTCTCGACATCGACCACGTCAATGTCGGCGCCTATATCCGCAACACGCTCAACGTCGACAAGAACGAGAGCCGCCAGGACGCGCTGTTCGATATCTATCGTGTCATGCGCCCCGGCGAGCCGCCGACGCTCGAGACCGCCGAAGCCATGTTCAACTCGCTGTTCTTCGACAGCGAGCGCTATGATCTGTCGGCTGTCGGCCGCGTCAAGATGAACATGCGCCTAGAGCTCAAGGCCGAGGATACCGTGCGCGTGCTGCGCAAGGACGACATCCTGGCCGTGGTCAGGACGCTGGTCGAACTGCGTGACGGCAAGGGCGAGATCGACGACATCGACAATCTCGGCAACCGCCGCGTGCGTTCGGTCGGCGAGCTGATGGAAAACCAGTACCGAGTCGGCCTGCTGCGCATGGAGCGCGCGATCAAGGAGCGTATGTCCTCGATCGAGATCGACACGGTGATGCCGCAGGACCTGATCAACGCCAAGCCGGCGGCCGCCGCCGTGCGCGAGTTCTTCGGTTCCTCGCAGCTGTCGCAGTTTATGGATCAGACCAACCCGCTGTCGGAGATCACCCACAAGCGTCGTCTCTCGGCGCTTGGACCGGGCGGTCTGACCCGCGAGCGTGCCGGCTTCGAAGTGCGCGACGTGCACCCGACGCATTACGGCCGCATCTGCCCGATTGAGACGCCGGAAGGCCCGAATATCGGTCTGATCAACTCGCTGGCGACCTTCGCGCGCGTCAACAAGTACGGCTTCATCGAGAGCCCGTACCGCAAGATCGTCGACGGCAAGCTGACCAATGACGTCGTCTATCTGTCGGCGATGGAAGAAGCCAAGCACCATGTCGCGCAGGCCAACGCCGAGCTCGACAAGAATGGCGGCTTCGTCGACGAATTCGTCATTTGCCGCAGTGCCGGCGAAGTGATGATGGCGCCGCGCGAAAACGTCGATCTGATGGACGTGTCGCCGAAGCAGATGGTGTCGGTGGCCGCGGCCCTGATCCCGTTCCTTGAGAACGACGACGCCAACCGCGCTCTGATGGGCTCGAACATGCAGCGTCAGGCCGTGCCGTTGGTGCGCGCCGAAGCGCCGTTCGTCGGCACCGGCATGGAGCCGATCGTCGCCCGTGACTCAGGCGCCGCCATCGGCGCTCGCCGCGGCGGCATCGTCGACCAGGTGGACGCGACGCGTATCGTTATCCGCGCGACGGAAGACCTCGATCCGGGCAAGTCCGGCGTCGATATCTACCGGCTGATGAAGTTCCAGCGTTCGAACCAGAACACCTGCATCAACCAGCGTCCGCTGGTTCGCATGGGTGACCGGGTCAACAAGGGCGACATCATCGCGGACGGTCCGTCGACGGAGCTCGGCGATCTGGCGCTCGGCCGCAACGTGCTGGTCGCGTTCATGCCGTGGAATGGCTACAACTACGAGGACTCGATCCTGCTCTCCGAGCGCATCGTCGCCGACGACGTCTTCACCTCGATCCATATCGAGGAGTTCGAGGTCATGGCGCGCGACACCAAGCTCGGACCGGAGGAAATCACCCGCGACATTCCGAACGTTTCGGAAGAAGCGCTGAAGAACCTCGACGAAGCCGGCATCGTCTATATCGGTGCCGAAGTTCAGCCGGGCGACATCCTGGTCGGCAAGATCACGCCGAAGGGCGAAAGCCCGATGACGCCGGAAGAGAAGCTTCTGCGCGCCATCTTCGGTGAAAAGGCTTCCGACGTGCGCGACACCTCGATGCGCATGCCTCCGGGCACTTTCGGCACGGTCGTCGAGGTGCGCGTGTTCAATCGCCACGGTGTGGAGAAGGACGAGCGCGCCATGGCGATCGAGCGCGAGGAGATCGAACGCCTCGCCAAGGACCGCGACGACGAGCAGGCGATCCTCGACCGCAACGTCTATTCGCGTCTTTCCGACGTTCTCGTTGGCAAGGAAGCGATTGCCGGACCGAAGGGCTTCAAGAAGGGCTCGACGCTGTCGAAGGACATGCTCGACGAGTATCCGCGTTCGCAGTGGTGGCAGTTTGCCGTAGAGAACGAAAAGCTCCAGAGCGAACTGGAAGCCCTGCGTGGCCAGTATGACGACTCCAAGAAGGCGCTCGAACAGCGTTTCATGGACAAGGTCGAGAAGGTGCAGCGCGGCGACGAGATGCCTCCAGGCGTCATGAAGATGGTCAAGGTCTTCGTGGCCGTGAAGCGCAAGATGCAGCCCGGCGACAAGATGGCCGGCCGTCACGGCAACAAGGGTGTCGTGTCGCGGATCGTTCCGGTCGAGGACATGCCGTTCCTCGAGGACGGCACGCATGCGGATATCGTGCTCAACCCGCTGGGTGTGCCGAGCCGCATGAATGTCGGCCAGATTCTGGAAACGCATCTGGGCTGGGCTTGCGCCGGCATGGGCAAGAAGATCGGCGAACTGATCGATGCGTACAAGGTGGCGGGCGACATCAAGCCGCTGCGCAAGACGCTCGAGAGCTTCATTCCGGCCAACGACCGCAACGAGCCGGTCCGCGACTATGACGACGAGAGCATTGTTCGCCTGAGCGAGCAGATGCGCCGCGGCGTCTCGATCGCGACACCGGTGTTCGACGGCGCGCATGAGGCTGACATCAACATCATGCTGGAGCAGGCGGGCCTGCACACCAGCGGTCAGTCGCAGCTCTATGATGGACGTACCGGCGAGCCTTTCGATCGCAAGGTGACGATGGGCTACATCTACATGCTCAAGCTCCACCACCTCGTGGATGACAAGATCCACGCGCGTTCGATCGGTCCGTACTCGCTCGTTACCCAGCAGCCGCTGGGCGGCAAGGCGCAGTTCGGTGGCCAGCGCTTCGGCGAGATGGAGGTCTGGGCGCTGGAAGCCTACGGCGCCGCCTACACGCTGCAGGAAATGCTGACGGTGAAGTCCGACGACGTTGCCGGCCGCACCAAGGTCTACGAGGCGATCGTCCGCGGCGACGACACGTTCGAGGCTGGCATCCCGGAGAGCTTCAACGTTCTGGTCAAGGAAATGCGGTCTCTCGGCCTCAATGTCGAATTGGAGAACACCAAGCTCGACGACAACCCGATCCGGCTGCCCGACGCGGCCGAGTAAGGCAACGGCGCGCCGCGGTAAGTCGCGGCGCGCCAATAAAATTCCTCGGCCGTTGGCCGACAAAAGACGGCGGGCGTTTGGCCCGCGCTAGATGCAAGGGGTTTTCGAGGACCCCGAAAAGGAGAACGGCATGAACCAAGAGGTCATGAATCTCTTCAACCCCCAGGCGCCTGCGCAGGTGTTCGATTCCATCCGGATTTCGCTCGCCAGCCCTGAGAAGATTCTGTCCTGGTCCTTCGGCGAGATCAAGAAGCCGGAGACCATCAACTATCGTACCTTCAAGCCGGAGCGCGACGGCCTTTTCTGCGCGCGCATTTTTGGCCCGATCAAGGACTATGAGTGCCTGTGCGGCAAGTACAAGCGCATGAAGTACAAGGGCGTCATCTGCGAGAAGTGCGGCGTCGAAGTCACGCTGTCGCGCGTTCGCCGCGAGCGCATGGGCCATATTGAGCTCGCAGCGCCCGTCGCCCATATCTGGTTCCTGAAGTCGCTGCCGTCGCGTATCGGCACGCTGCTCGACATGACGCTCAAGGATATCGAGCGCGTCCTCTACTTCGAGAACTACATCGTCACCGAGCCGGGCCTCACCGCGCTGAAGGAGCACCAGCTCCTCAGCGAGGAAGAGTACATGATCGCGGTCGACGAGTATGGCGAGGACTCGTTCACCGCCATGATCGGCGCCGAGGCCATCCACGACCTCCTGGCCGGCATGGATCTCGAGAAGATCGCCGGCGACCTGCGTTCGGAACTGGCCTCGACCACTTCCGAGCTCAAGCAGAAGAAGTATCTGAAGCGGCTCAAGGTCGTCGAGAACTTCATGGAATCCGGCAACCGTCCGGAATGGATGATCATGAAGGTGGTTCCGGTGATCCCGCCGGACCTGCGCCCGCTCGTCCCGCTGGACGGCGGTCGTTTCGCCACGTCCGACCTGAACGACCTCTATCGTCGCGTCATCAACCGCAACAACCGTCTTAAGCGGCTGATCGAGCTGCGCGCTCCCGGCATCATCGTGCGCAATGAAAAGCGCATGCTGCAGGAAGCCGTCGATGCGCTGTTCGACAATGGTCGTCGCGGCCGCGTCATCACCGGCGCCAACAAGCGTCCGCTGAAGTCGCTGTCCGACATGCTCAAGGGCAAGCAGGGCCGGTTCCGTCAGAACCTGCTCGGCAAGCGCGTCGACTATTCCGGCCGCTCGGTCATCGTGACCGGTCCGGAGCTCAAGCTGCACCAGTGCGGCCTGCCGAAGAAGATGGCGCTCGAGCTGTTCAAGCCCTTCATCTACGCCCGTCTCGACGCCAAGGGTTATTCCTCGACCGTCAAGCAGGCGAAGAAGCTGGTCGAGAAGGAGCGTCCGGAAGTCTGGGATATCCTCGACGAGGTTATCCGCGAGCATCCGGTGCTGCTCAACCGCGCGCCGACGCTGCACCGCCTCGGCATCCAGGCGTTCGAGCCGATCCTGATCGAAGGCAAGGCGATCCAGCTGCATCCGCTGGTCTGCACGGCCTTCAACGCCGACTTCGACGGTGACCAGATGGCTGTTCACGTGCCGCTGTCGCTGGAAGCACAGCTTGAAGCCCGCGTGCTGATGATGTCGACCAACAACATCCTGCACCCGGCTTCCGGCGCGCCGATCATTGTGCCGTCGCAGGACATGGTTCTCGGTCTCTACTACCTCTCGATCGTCAACCAGAACGAGCCGGGCGAGGGCATGGTGTTTGCCGACATGGGCGAACTCCAGCACGCGCTTGAGACCAAGGCGGTCACGCTGCACTCCAAGATCAGGGGTCGCTTCCGCACGGTCGACGCCGAAGGCAAGGTTGTGTCGAAGATCCATGACACCACGCCTGGCCGCATGATCATCGGCGAGCTTCTGCCGAAGAACGTCAATGTGCCGTACGATACCGCAAACCAGGAGATGACCAAGAAGAACATCTCCAAGATGATCGACACCGTCTACCGCCATTGCGGTCAGAAGGAGACGGTTATCTTCTGCGATCGCATCATGGCTCTCGGCTTCAGCCATGCCTGCCGCGCCGGCATTTCGTTCGGCAAGGACGACATGCTGATCCCGGATGCCAAGATCAAGCTGGTCTCCGACACCGAGGCTTTGGCCAAGGAATACGAGCAGCAGTACAATGACGGCCTGATCACGCAGGGCGAGAAGTACAACAAGGTCGTCGACGCCTGGGCCAAGTGCTCGGAAAAGGTCGCCGACGAAATGATGGCCCGTATCAAGGCCGTAGAGTTCGAGGACAATGGCCGTCAGAAGCCGATGAACTCGATCTACATGATGTCGCACTCCGGTGCGCGTGGCTCGCCCACGCAGATGCGTCAGCTCGCCGGCATGCGCGGCCTGATGGCCAAGCCGTCGGGTGAAATCATCGAGACGCCGATCATCTCGAACTTCAAGGAAGGCCTCACCGTGCTCGAGTACTTCAACTCGACCCACGGCGCCCGCAAGGGTCTGGCCGACACCGCCTTGAAGACGGCGAACTCGGGCTACCTCACCCGCCGTCTGGTCGACGTGGCGCAGGACTGCATCGTCAACTCCGTCGACTGCGGCACCGACAAGGGCCTCACCATGCAGCCGATCGTCGATGCCGGTCAGGTCGTCGCTTCGGTTGGCCAGCGCGTGCTGGGCCGTACGTCGCTCGACGACATCACCCATCCGGTGTCGGGCGAGATTCTGGTCAAGTCCGGAACGCTGATGGACGAGCGTGACGTGGAAAAGATCGAAAAGGCCGGCGTGCAGTCGGTCCGCATTCGCTCGGCGCTGACTTGCGAAGTCAGGGTTGGCGTCTGCGCGGTCTGCTACGGACGCGATCTGGCCCGCGGTACCCCGGTCAACCAGGGCGAAGCTGTCGGTGTCATCGCGGCGCAGTCGATCGGCGAGCCGGGCACCCAGCTCACCATGCGTACCTTCCACATGGGCGGCACGGCGCAGGTGGTGGATAGTTCGTTCCTTGAAGCCTCGTATGAGGGCAAGGTCGAGATCCGCAACCGCAACGTGGTGCGCAACTCGGACGGCCAGCAGATGGTCATGGGCCGCAACATGGCGGTGCTGATCCTCGACGAAGCCGGCAAGGAGCGCGCCTCGCACCGCCTCACCTATGGTTCGCGCATCTTCGTTGATGATGGCGACAAGGTGAAGCGTGGCCAGCGTGTCGCCGAGTGGGATCCCTATACCCGCCCGGTCCTCACCGAAATCGAGGGCAGAGTGTCGTACGAGGATCTGGTCGACGGCATTTCCGTTCAGGAAACGGCCGACGAGTCGACCGGCATCACCAAGCGTGAGGTCATCGACTGGCGCTCGACGCCACGCGGCAACGACCTCAAGCCGGCGATCGCAATCCAGGACTCGAAGGGCAAGGTCGGAAAACTGTCGAAGGGCGGCGACGCCCGCTTCCTGCTCTCGGTCGAGGCCATTCTTTCGGTCGAGCCGGGCTCACAGGTTCGCCCCGGCGACGTGCTGGCGCGTATCCCGATGGAAAGCGCCAAGACCAAGGACATCACCGGCGGTCTGCCGCGTGTTGCCGAACTGTTCGAGGCACGTCGTCCGAAGGATCACGCCATCATCGCCGAGATCGATGGAACGATCCGTTTCGGCCGCGACTACAAGAACAAGCGCCGCATCATCATCGAGCCGCATGACTCGACGCTTGAGCCGGTCGAATACCTGATCCCGAAGGGCAAGCCGTTCCATCTCCAGGACGGCGACGTCATCGAGAAGGGCGACTACATCCTCGACGGCAATCCTGCGCCGCATGACATCCTGGCGATCAAGGGCGTGGAGGCGCTTGCGTCCTACCTCGTCAACGAGATCCAGGAAGTCTACCGACTGCAGGGCGTGCAGATCAACGACAAGCACATCGAGGTGATCGTTCGCCAGATGCTGCAGAAGGTCGAGATCACGGTGCAGGGCGACTCGACCTACATCCCGGGCGACCACGTCGACGTGATCGAACTGGAAGAGGTCAACGAGCGTCTGGTCGAGGACGGCAAGAAGCCGGCCGAAGGCCTGCCTGTGCTCTTGGGCATCACCAAGGCTTCGCTGCAGACCCCGTCCTTCATCTCGGCCGCCTCCTTCCAGGAGACGACCAGGGTGCTGACCGAAGCGGCGGTTGCCGGCAAGACCGACATGCTGCAGGGTCTGAAGGAAAACGTCATCGTCGGCCGGCTTATCCCGGCCGGTACCGGCGGCACGATGAGCCAGATCCGGCGCATCGCCACCGCGCGCGACGAATTGATCATCGACGAACGCCGCAAGGCGTCTGGCGTTGAGATCGCGGAGCCGATGCTGGCTGATATGACTACCGCCGCGCAGTAAGCGCGGCGCCAGAACAAAAGATAAAGCGGTCGTTTCCGTGAAACGACCGCTTTGGAATCTCAGGCAACGAGGCCGTCGGGGCAACCCGGCGGCTTTTTTGTTGGGTTATTCCGGCAGTTTCTCGAACCGAAGCAGATCGCCCGGCTCGCAGCCAAGATACTCGCAGATACGCTCCAGCGTATCGAACCGGATGCCCTTGACCTTTCCCTGTTTGAGCAGGGAAAGATTGGCCTCGGTAATGCCGACATATTCGGCCAGATCCTTCGACTTCACATTTCGTTCGGCGAGGACGACGTTGAGCCTGACCCTTATGGGCATGAGCGGATCCTCAAATGAACTGCGCGTTTTCTTCAGCGAGCGCCGATGCCTCGGCCATCACCCAGGCGATCACCGCGATGATCCCGGCGGCCAACAGGGCAAGCACCGTGTCGCTGCCGAAGCCAAGCGCCAGGCGATGCTGGCCGGTGGGCGCATCTGAACTCAGGAGAACAGAGAGCGCCGCCGCCGAGAATGGTTTCAGCAACGCGGATGCAAGCAGACCGAGGGCGAAGTATCGCAGACCCTGCACAGCATCCTGACCAAAGAAGTTCCCGGCCGCGAAGGCGCCGAAGCATCGCCTGGCGGACATGAGCGCCAGGATCAGGCACGCAAGCGGCACGAACGAGATCGCAAACCCAGCGGCTCTTCCGCCCGCACCCAGATCCGTCAGCCATTCCCGGGGAATTTGCGCGTCCGCCGCGATCGAGGCCGTGGATGCCGAGAACCAATAGAAGAGAAGGCCGACTGTCAGCAGGGCTGACAGAAGAATACAGCCCCGCGCCAGTGTGAGGCTGAAAACCCGGATGCGGTTCAACCTCGCCTGGCGAATGGGATCGGCGGTCGGAGCCATCACGACAGAGTCGGCCATTGGAAACCTTTTTCGAAAGAAATTATTGTTTTACAATAATTAATTTATGCGTAATAATGCCTCTCGTCAAGATGACATTGCAACAGGAGAATTAGATGCCTTCCTTTGATCGCAAGATTGCCCTTGCCGCGATCGGCGCCGTGGCCGCGTCCATGCTGCCTTTTACCGCCGCCGCTGTTCCATCAACCGCGAAAGGTCAGGTCTCGGTGGGACAGGTGATGGAGATGATCGCCAGGGCCGACTCAAGCCCGATAGCGAAGCAAACACTGGTTGCCTATGTCGCCGGCGTCGGCGAAGCGGCTGGTGTGATCGTCGATACAATCGGCAATCGTGGCTCACATATCGTTTCGTGCAAGAATGGACTTGCCCCGAAAAAGTGGAGAGTTTCCTTCTGATGAAAGGCGACCTCGATGACGAAACAGAGACAGTTTACGGATGCGTTCAAGGCGGAGGCGGTTGGCCTTGTGCGAACGAGCGGTCGGACGAAGCGGCAGATCGCGGAGGATCTTGGTGTTGGTTTCTCGACGCTGACGCGATGGATGGGTCGGCAGCTGGATCGTGAGATGGGCGATCCTGGGCGTCCGCCTGATGCTGATGTCGCCGCTGAATTGAAACGGCTGCGGCGGGAGAATGAAATCCTTCGGCAGGAGCGGGATATCTTGAAACGGGCGACGGCTTTTTTCGTCAAGGAGGGAAGTCGGTGAGGTTCGCGCTCATCGACCGGGCGAAGAAGGATTTCCCTGTGGACCGTTTGTGCGCGACGCTGGGTGTCAGCCCGAGCGGCTACTTTGCCTGGGGGCGCCGGCCGGCGTGCCGCCGGCAGCGCGACGACATGATAATGCTGGCGCATGTGCGATCGTCGTTCGCGCTGTCGAACGGAACCTATGGTAGCCCGCGCATGACGCGGGAACTGCAAGACAATGGCTTTGCCATTGGCCGGCGACGAACGGCGCGTCTGATGCGGGAGAATGGCCTCCAGGCAAGACAGAAGCGGCGGTTCAAGCGCACGACGGACAGCGAACACGCCTTTCCGGTTGCCCCCAATGTCATCGACCAGGATTTTGCCGCCACTGGTCCCAACCAGAAATGGGGTGCCGACATCTCCTACATCTGGACGCGGGAGGGCTGGTTGTACCTTGCTGTCGTCATCGATCTGTTTGCCCGCAAGGTCGTTGGCTGGGCTGCTGGCAACCGGCTACACCGCAGCCTGGCTCTGGCAGCGCTCAACAAGGCGTTCGTCATGCGGCAGCCGGAACCCGGCCTCATTCACCACTCCGACCGCGGCAGCCAATATTGTTCTTCTATCGACTACCAAGCCGAATTGCGTGCCGCCGGCGTCATCATCTCAATGTCAGGCAAGGGCAATTGCTTTGATAACGCCATGGTCGAAACATTCTTCAAGACGCTGAAAACTGAACTGATCTGGCGCACCTCTTTCCTTACCCGCGCCGATGCCCAAGCCGCCATTGCCCGATATATCGACGGCTTCTACAATCCCATCCGGCGGCATTCCGCGCTCGACTACATCAGCCCGATGCAGTTCGAGCGAACGCCGCCGAATGAGCAACCCGCTCTCCACTTTACCGAAGCAAGTCCAGAACGCGTTCAGGCTGGATACTGGGTCCGTGCGCGCCGCCCTTGAAACGGGCGCTCCCCGCCAGAGCAGTTGGTCCGAAACGCCGGCAACGCCGTTGATCGTCGCCGATATGGTCAAGCGGGCCGGTTGCCGGATCAAGGATTGAAGCAGCCGATCCGCCGGACCTTGGTCGCGCGATAGCTCTGCCGCATGACCATCCAATCGCGAGCGCACGACGCATGCGGCGCTCGACCGGTACTACAGCGGCCTAGTCGTGAAACGCCTCGACCACATTGCGCTTGCCGAGCATGAAAGCGTCGGCGACATGCTGGAGCGGAGCGAGATCGACATCAGAGATGCCGGCGCGCACGATTTCGGCAAAACGCCCATAAAGCATCGGATATTCCGCCTCCGGTTCGTCATGGACCACGCGGCCGTCGACGATAAGCTTCGAGCCGCCGCCGGAAAGCACCGTTGCGCCCTTGTCGGTATCGGCCAGGATGTCCCAGCTTTGCGGGCCGGTCTGCAGCCAGTCGAGTTCCATGGTCACCGGCAATCCGTTCGAGGTGCGGAAGGTGACGTGCGCCGCGACCGGTGCGGCGCGATTCTCTGGAAAGTCGAGGACCGCCGAGGTGATGAACATTGCCGGCAGGATATAGGTCGCGATCGACAGCGCGTTGATGCCAGGATCGAAGACGCCGAAGCCGCCGGGTTGCCAGATCCAGTCCTGGTTGGGATGCCAGCGGCGCACATCTTCCTTCCAGTTGATGGCGGCTGACTTGATCCTGGTCGAGCCCAGGAAGGCGCGCGCGGCTTCGACCGCCGGCGCATAGCGCGAATGCCAGCTGGCGAACAATGACACTCCGTTTGCGGCCGCCAGCGTTTTCAGGTCCTCGACCTCGCTGACCGTCGCGCCAGGCGGCTTTTCCAGGAAGACATGCTTCTTCGCCAGCAGGGCTGTCCGCGCGGCATCATAGCGGAACTGAGGCGGCATGCAGAGTGAAACGGCTTCGAGTTCCGGCGCCGCGTCGAGCATGGCTTCGATGGTTGGGAAGTTCGGGATGCCGTCGACCTTGCCGTGCCGGCTGGCGGCGGCAACGAGACGGTAGTTCGGGTCTTTTGCCAAAGCCGGAAGATGCTGGTCGCGCACGATCTTGCCGACGCCGACGATGCCTATTTTGATGGGCTGGGACACGGGGACTCCGTCTGATGAATTGCCGGGATTTCTTAGCAGAACACCCGCCCCGGACAAGCGGCAGGCTTGCTGTATCTCAGCCCCAGCTTTCCTCGAATTGCAGCGTCAGCCTTTCGCCCGCCAGAAAGGACTCGATCGCCGGTTCGAAAGGCAAGGGATCAAGGCCGTGCGCCTTCAGCCATTCGTCGGAATAATAAGTGTTGGCATAGCGCTCGCCAGAATCGCAGATCAGCGTCACCAGCGAGCCGGCCTCGCCAAGGTCGATCATGCGCGCCGCCTGGAAGCACATGGCAATGAAATTTGTGCCGGTCGATCCGCCAACACGGCGACCAAGACGGCGCGACAGGACCCGCATCGCCGCAAGCGACACCGCGTCGGGCACCCGCAGCATATGATCGATGACGCCGGGCACGAAGGATGGCTCGACGCGGGGCCGGCCGATGCCTTCTATCCGCGAGGGTTGCTCGCAGCGGCAGTTGGCGTCCCGAGTTGAAAAACCGTCGAAGAAGGCGGAGCGTTCGACATCGGCGACCGACAGCCGCGTCGCGTGCCGCTTGTAGCGAATGTAGCGGCCGATTGTTGCCGTGGTGCCGCCGGTGCCGGCGCTCATCACGACCCAGGCCGGGATTGGATGCGGCTCCTCGCGCATCTGCCCGAAAATGGATTCGGCGATGTTGTTGTTGCCGCGCCAGTCGGTCGCGCGCTCGGCATGGGTGAATTGGTCCATGAAGTGGCCGCCGAGCCTGGCGGCAAGTTCGGCGGATTCGGCGTAGATGCGCCGGCCGTCGTCGATGAAGTGGCAATTGCCGCCGTGATGCTCGATCGCCGCGATTTTTTCGGGCGAGGTTGAGCGCGGCATGACAGCGTAGAACGGCACGCCGATCATGCGGGCGAAATAGGCTTCCGACACGGCGGTCGAGCCGGACGACGCTTCCACCACCGCCGCGTTCTCGCGAACATGTCCATTACACAATGCGTAGAGGAAGAGAGATCGCGCGAGTCGGTGCTTGAGGCTGCCCGTGGGATGAGTCGATTCGTCCTTGAGGTAGAAGTCGATGCCGGCCAGTGCCGGCAGGTCCAACTTCCACAAATGGGTGTCGGCCGAACGGTGCTGGTCAGCCTCGATCGCGGCAACCGCCCGGTCGGCCCAGGCGCGAGATTCGGGGTTCGTCGTTCTCGAGTTGACCATGATGCCTCCGATTGCCCGATTCAGATCGGCCACATTCCAGATTAGCCCGATTCCAGATTGGCCCGACTTTAGATTGGCCCGACTTCAGAGTGGAACGTCAAAGGTAACGATCGACACTTCGCCTTCGAGCGCGCCCTGGAAAGCCGACAAATGCGGCTCGTCATCCGGCTCGCCGTCCATATCGCCGATCTGGTCGAGCTCCGCCTCGGCATAGCCTTCCGCCGCCAGCGATTCGAGTGCCCTGCGCACCGCCGAATCGTCATCGGGTGCGACGAGCATGACGTGGACACCTTCCGGCTTGCCGCCTTTGCGCTTCCATGCCCGGCCGGTGATTATGGTGACCGGGCGCTCCTCATTGTCGTTCACGGGCTGATTCCTCGGTTTTTCGAAAAAGACTGGGCGGGCGAGGGGATTTGGGCTGCTCCTGCGGCCTTTTCGCATGAAGCATGGCTTTGCAACAGTCGAAAGCCGGTCACTTTCTTCCTCCTGCTTGCAAAATGGCGAAAGAAAATTACATGCGCCTTATGCATGGCTGCCACGCCACGGGTTGAGCGCAATATTTGGCGCTCCGGGGTTGACGGTTAGCGGTGTTGCGGGTAGAAGCCGGCCAGTCAGAACCGATGTGAGGCTCTCCCGTCCGAAGCGACACGCTTTGGAGTTTGCCTCAAACAGGGTTCACTTTACGAGCGAAAAGACATTTCCGGCGCGCATGAAGCGGTTTCCGCTTCCTCTGCCAATTGTTCGGGCAAGACCGCGAGGCGCGGTTTATGGCCCGAATTTGCGTATGGAATTGACGCTTTGAGCGGCCCTGACTGGGCATGAGACACGGAATTGAGAGACAAGAGGGTTTAATGCCTACCGTCAACCAGCTGATCCGCAAGCCGCGCATTGCGCCGGTGAAGCGCAACAAGGTCCCGGCCATGCAGCAGAACCCGCAGAAGCGGGGCGTCTGCACGCGCGTCTACACCACGACGCCGAAGAAGCCGAACTCGGCGCTTCGCAAGGTGGCCAAGATCCGCCTGACCAATGGTTTTGAAGTGATCGGTTACATCCCCGGCGAAGGTCACAACCTTCAGGAGCACTCCGTGGTGATGATCCGTGGCGGCCGCGTGAAGGATCTTCCTGGAGTTCGCTACCACATCATTCGCGGTGTGCTCGACACGCAGGGCGTGAAGAACCGCAAGCAGCGCCGTTCGAAGTACGGCGCCAAGCGTCCGAAGTAAGATTTTCCGGCCTTCGCGCTTTTTCCCTGCGCAAGGCTACGAGATTGAGAGACAAGAACCATGTCCCGTCGTCACAGTGCAGAAAAGCGTGAGATCAATCCGGACCCGAAGTTCGGTGATCTGATCGTTACCAAGTTCATGAATGCCGTCATGTATGATGGTAAGAAGTCGGTTGCCGAGACCATCGTCTATGGCGCTCTCGACCAGGTTCAGTCCAAGACCAAGCAGGAGCCGGTAACGGTCTTCCATCAGGCGCTCGACAATGTCGCGCCGCATGTGGAAGTGCGTTCGCGCCGTGTTGGTGGTGCGACCTACCAGGTTCCGGTCGATGTGCGTCCCGAGCGTCGTCAGGCATTGGCCATCCGTTGGCTGATCGCTGCCGCTCGCAATCGCAACGAGACCACCATGGTCGATCGCCTCTCCGGCGAGCTGATGGATGCGGCCAACAACCGCGGCACGGCCGTCAAGAAGCGTGAAGACACCCACAAGATGGCTGAAGCCAACCGCGCTTTCGCGCACTACCGCTGGTAAAGCGCGAACGAGACTGAGAGGCAGCTACGATGGCCCGCGAATACAAGATCGAAGACTACCGCAATTTCGGTATCATGGCGCATATTGACGCCGGCAAGACGACGACCACCGAGCGCGTCCTCTATTACACGGGCAAGTCGCACAAGATCGGCGAAGTGCACGACGGCGCTGCCACCATGGATTGGATGGAGCAGGAGCAGGAACGCGGCATCACGATCACGTCCGCCGCGACCACGACCTTCTGGAAGGGTCGCAGCGGCAAGATGTACCGCTTCAACATCATAGACACTCCCGGCCACGTCGACTTCACCATCGAAGTCGAGCGTTCGCTTCGCGTTCTCGACGGTGCTATCGCGCTTCTCGATGCCAATGCCGGCGTTGAGCCGCAGACGGAAACCGTCTGGCGTCAGGCTGACAAGTACCGCGTTCCGCGCATGATCTTCTGCAACAAGATGGACAAGATCGGCGCAGACTTTTACCGCTCGGTCGAGATGATCGGTTCGCGCCTTGGTGCCCATGCCGTCGTCATGCAGCTGCCGATCGGTGCTGAGACCGAGTTCAAGGGTATTGTCGACCTCGTCGAGATGAACGCGCTGGTCTGGCGCGATGAGTCGCTGGGTGCTGCGTGGGATGTCGTCGAGATCCCGGAAGACCTGAAGGCTCGTGCGGTGGAATACCGCGAGAAGATGATCGAAGCCGCCGTCGAAATGGACGAGACCGCGCTCGAGAACTATCTCGAAGGCAAGATGCCGTCCAATGACGAGATCCGCGCGCTGATCCGCAAGGGTACCATCGCGGTGAAGTTCTACCCGATGTTCTGCGGCTCGGCCTTCAAGAACAAGGGCGTTCAGCCGCTTCTCGACGCCGTCGTCGAGTATCTGCCGTCGCCGGCCGATGTTCCCGCCATCAAGGGCGTCGACGCCAAGACCGATGCCGAGATCGAGCGTCATGCCGACGATAGCGAGCCGCTGTCGATGCTGGCCTTCAAGATCATGAATGACCCGTTCGTCGGTTCGCTCACCTTTGCCCGCATCTATTCGGGCAAGCTGACCAAGGGCATCTCGGTCGACAATACCGTGAAGGGCAAGAAGGAGCGCATCGGCCGCATGCTGCAGATGCATGCGAACTCGCGCGCTGACGTCGAAGAAGCTTTTGCTGGCGACATCGTTGCCCTGGCCGGTCTCAAGGACACGACCACTGGTGACACGCTCAGTGATCCGCTGCATCCGGTCATCCTGGAGCGCATGGAATTCCCCGATCCGGTCATCCAGATCGCCATCGAGCCGAAGACCAAGAACGACCAGGAAAAGATGGGCCTCGCCCTTCACCGCCTGGCTGCGGAGGATCCGTCCTTCCGCGTCAAGACCGATGAGGAATCCGGCCAGACCATCATTTCCGGCATGGGCGAACTCCACCTCGACATCATCGTCGACCGCATGCGTCGCGAGTTCAAGGTCGAGGCCAATGTCGGCGCTCCGCAGGTTGCTTATCGCGAGACGATCACCCGCAAGCACGAGCAGGACTATACGCACAAGAAGCAGACCGGTGGCACCGGCCAGTTTGCCCGCGTCAAGATCGTCTTCGAGCCGAACCCGGAAAGCAGCGAGTTCCAGTTCGAGACCAAGATTGTCGGCGGCGCCGTGCCGAAGGAATACATCCCCGGTGTCGAAAAGGGCATCAACAGCGTCATGACGTCCGGCCCGTTCGCCGGGTTCCCGATGATCGGCGTCAAGGCGACGCTCATCGACGGCGCTTACCACGATGTGGACTCCAGCGTTCTGGCCTTCGAAATCGCCGGCCGCGCTTGCTTCCGCGAAGCTGCTCCCAAGCTTGGCGTGCAGTTGCTCGAGCCGATCATGAAGGTCGAGGTTGTTACGCCGGAAGATTACGTCGGCAGCGTCATTGGTGACCTGAACGGTCGCCGCGGCCAGATCCAGGGCCAGGAAGCACGTGGTGTCGCGGTGGTTATCAACGCGATGGTGCCGCTCGCCAACATGTTTAAGTACGTCGACAACCTGCGCTCGATGAGCCAGGGCCGCGCGGCTTACACGATGCAGTTCGATCACTACGAGCCGGTCCCGACCGCCGTGGCGACGGAAGTTCAGAAGAAATACGCGTAACTCGAGAGAGTTGCACCATTAACTTAATTCAAGGCCCGCACGGGCTGGCAGGAATGGAGAGATCACATGGCAAAAGGTAAATTCGAGCGTAATAAGCCTCATGTGAACATTGGCACGATTGGCCACGTCGATCATGGCAAGACGTCGCTGACGGCTGCGATCACCAAGTATTTTGGCGAATACAAGCGCTATGACCAGATTGATGCGGCGCCCGAAGAGAAGGCACGCGGCATCACCATCTCGACGGCGCATGTCGAATACGAGACGGCTGCCCGCCACTATGCTCACGTCGACTGCCCCGGCCACGCCGACTATGTGAAGAACATGATCACCGGCGCGGCGCAGATGGACGGCGCGATCCTGGTTGTTTCGGCCGCCGACGGCCCGATGCCGCAGACCCGCGAGCACATCCTGCTCGCCCGTCAGGTCGGCGTGCCGTCGATCGTTGTGTTCCTGAACAAGGTCGACCAGGTCGACGACGCCGAGTTGCTCGAACTGGTTGAGCTCGAGGTTCGCGAACTGCTGTCGAAGAACGAGTTCCCCGGCGACGACATTCCGATCGTCAAGGGTTCGGCGCTTGCCGCTCTTGAAGATTCGAACAAGACGATCGGCGAGGACGCGATCCGCGAGCTGATGGCGGCGGTCGACGCCTACATCCCGACGCCGGTTCGTCCGCTCGACAAGCCGTTCCTGATGCCGATCGAAGACGTGTTCTCGATCTCGGGCCGCGGCACGGTTGTGACCGGTCGCGTCGAGCGCGGCATTGTCAAGGTCGGCGAGGAACTCGAGATCATCGGCATCCGTCCGACGACCAAGACGACCTGCACGGGCGTTGAAATGTTCCGCAAGCTGCTCGACCAGGGCCAGGCTGGCGACAACATCGGCGCGCTGCTGCGCGGCGTTGATCGTGAAGGCGTCGAGCGTGGCCAGGTTCTGGCGAAGCCCGGCACTGTGAAGCCGCACAAGAAGTTCGTGGCCGAAGCCTACATCCTGACCAAGGACGAAGGTGGCCGTCACACGCCGTTCTTCACCAACTACCGTCCGCAGTTCTATTTCCGCACGACGGACGTGACCGGTATCGTGTCGCTGCCGGAAGGCACCGAGATGGTGATGCCCGGCGACAACATCACGGTCGATGTCGAGCTGATCGTGCCGATCGCCATGGAAGAGAAGCTGCGCTTCGCTATCCGTGAAGGCGGCCGCACCGTCGGTGCCGGCATCGTCGTCACCATCAAAGAGTAATTTGGACTTAAACCGATCTGTCGCGGGCGCAGGATATGCCCGCGCCGCGCCAGAACAAGGAAGTGACGCATGAACGGACAGAATATCCGCATCCGCCTGAAGGCGTTTGATCACCGGGTGCTCGACGCCTCGACACGGGAAATCGTATCGACGGCCAAGCGCACCGGCGCAAACGTCCGCGGCCCCATTCCGCTGCCGACGCGGATCGAAAAGTTCACGGTCAACCGGTCGCCTCACGTCGACAAGAAGAGCCGCGAACAGTTCGAGATGCGCACGCACAAGCGTCTGCTCGACATCGTCGACCCGACCCCGCAGACGGTCGATGCTTTGATGAAGCTCGATCTGGCCGCCGGTGTCGACGTCGAGATCAAGCTTTAAGGAAAGAGCGAGGAAGGGGCGGTGCCCCTGGCCCGGAACTCTAAAGGAATTGAACCGATGCGTTCAGGTGTGATTGCAAAGAAGGTGGGAATGACCCGCATCTATAATGATGCCGGGGAACATGTTCCCGTCACCGTTCTCCAGATGGAGAACTGCCAGGTCGTGGCGCAGCGCACGCAGGAGAAGAATGGCTATACCGCCGTTCAGCTCGGCGTTGGCCTTGCCAAGGTGAAGAATACGTCGAAGGCGATGCGCGGCCATTTCGCGACCGCTTCCGTCGAGCCTAAGGCGAAGGTTGCCGAGTTTCGCGTCTCCGCCGACAACATGATTGATGTCGGCGCCGAGATCACCGTCGATCACTTCGTCGCCGGCCAGAAGGTCGACGTAACGGGCACGACGATTGGTAAGGGTTTCCAGGGCGTCATCAAGCGTCACCACATGGGTGGTGGCCGTGCGACCCACGGTAACTCGGTTTCGCACCGTACGCACGGTTCAACCGGCCAGCGTCAGGACCCGGGCAAGGTGTTCAAGGGCAAGCACATGGCTGGCCATATGGGCGACACCCGCGTCACCACGCAGAACGTCGAAATTGTCTCGACCGACGCCGATCGCGGCCTGATCCTGATCCGCGGTGCGGTTCCGGGTTCCAAGGGCGCCTGGATCCTGGTCCGCGACGCGGCCAAGGTGGCACTGCCGGCCAATGCGCCGAAGCCCGCCGCGATCCGCGCCGCTACGAAGAATGAGGCTCCGGCCACAGAGGGAGCGGAATAATGGATCTCAAGATCACAACGCTTGGTGGCAAGGACGCCGGCAAGGTGGAACTCTCCGAGGAGATTTTCGGCCTGGACCCGCGTGAGGACATTCTGCAGCGCGTCGTGCGCTGGCAGCTTGCCAAGCGGCAGCAGGGTACGCACAAGGCCAAGGGGCGCGCTGAAATCGCCCGCACCGGCGCCAAGATGTACAAGCAGAAGGGTACGGGCCGCGCCCGTCACCATTCGGCACGCGCTCCGCAGTTCCGCGGCGGCGGCAAAGCCCACGGCCCGGTCGTTCGGAGCCACGAGCACGAACTTCCCAAGAAGGTGCGCGCTCTCGGTCTCAAGCATGCCCTCTCGGCCAAGGCCAAGAGCGCCTCGATCATCATCATCGATGAGCTGAAGCTTACCGAGGCCAAGACGAAGGCGCTGATCGCGAATTTCGCGACGCTGGGCCTGACCAACGCCCTGGTGATCGGCGGCGCCGAGCTTGACAAGAATTTCAGGCTGGCGGCCACGAACATCCCGAACATCGATGTGCTGCCCATCCAGGGCATCAACGTCTACGACATTCTGCGCCGCGGCACGCTGGTCCTTTCGAAGGCCGCCGTCGAGGCTCTCGAGGAGCGCTTTAAATGACCGACCTTCGTCACTACGACGTGATCGTCTCGCCGGCGATCACTGAAAAGTCGACCATGGCCTCAGAGCAGAACAAGGTCGTCTTCAACGTCGCCAAGAAGGCGTCGAAGCCGGAAATCAAGGCCGCCGTCGAAGCGCTGTTCGGCGTCAAGGTGATGGCCGTGAACACGCTTGTCCGCAAGGGCAAGATCAAGCGCTTCCGTGGCACGGTTGGCCGCCAGAGCGACGTCAAGAAGGCGGTAGTGACGCTGGCCGACGGCCAGTCGATCGACGTCGCGACGGGTCTCTGAGCAAGGCCGCGAGGACAACAACAATGGCACTGAAAAAATTCAACCCGGTAACGCCGAGCACCCGCCAGCTGGTCATCGTCGACCGCTCGGGCCTCTACAAGGGCAAGCCCGTCAAGGGTCTGACCGAAGGCCTGACCAAGTCGGGCGGCCGCAATAACCACGGTCGCATCACGGCCCGCTTCATCGGCGGTGGTCACAAGCGTTCGTACCGCATCATCGACTTCAAGCGTCGCAAGTTTGACGTTGTCGGCACGGTCGAGCGTATCGAATACGATCCGAACCGCACCGCCTTCATCGCACTGATCAAGTATGACGATGGCGAGCTGTCCTACATCATCGCCCCGCAGCGCCTCGCTCCCGGCGACAAGATCGTGGCTGGCGAAGCGGTTGACGTGAAGCCGGGCAACGCGATGCCGCTGGCGTCGATGCCGGTCGGCACAATCGTCCACAACATCGAGCTGAAGCCGGGCAAGGGCGCCCAGGTTGCACGCTCGGCCGGCGGCTACGGCCAGTTGGTTGGTCGCGACCAGGGCATGGCGATCCTTCGCCTGAACTCGGGCGAGCAGCGCGTCGTTCACGGCTCCTGCATGGCCACCGTCGGTGCCGTGTCCAACCCGGACCATGGCAACATCAACGACGGCAAGGCCGGCCGCACTGTCTGGCGCGGCAAGCGCCCGCACAATCGCGGCGTGACCATGAACCCGGTTGATCACCCGCACGGCGGCGGCGAAGGCCGCACCTCCGGTGGTCGCCACCCGGTTTCCCCGTGGGGCAAGCCGACCAAGGGCAAGAAGACGCGGTCCAACAAGGCGACCGACAAGTTCATCCTGCGCTCGCGCCATCAGCGCAAGAGCTAAGAAGAGGTAACGCCAAGTGACTCGTTCGATTTGGAAAGGCCCCTTCATTGACGGCTACCTTCTCAAGAAGGTGGACAAGGTTCGTGAAGGTGGTCGCAATGAGGTGATCAAGATGTGGAGCCGTCGCTCCACCATCCTGCCGCAGTTCGTCGGCTTCACCTTCGGTGTCTACAACGGCCAGAAGCATGTTCCCGTCTCGGTGAACGAGGACATGGTCGGTCACAAGTTCGGTGAATTCGCTCCGACCCGGACCTATTACGGTCACGGCGCGGATAAGAAGGCGAAGAGGAAATAATCATGGGCAAGGCCAAAGCTCCGCGCAGGCTTGCTGACAACGAAGCGCGCGCCGTATTGCGCACGATCCGTATCAGCCCGCAGAAGCTGAACCTCGTTGCCGCGCTGATCCGCGGCAAGAAGGTCGCGACAGCGCTTTCCGATCTCGAATTCTCGGCCAAGCGGATTTCCGGCACGGTCAAGAAGACGCTGGAATCGGCGATCGCCAACGCGGAAAATAACCACGACCTCGACGTCGATGCTCTGATCGTGGCGGAAGCCTATGTCGGCAAGTCGATCGTCATGAAGCGGTTCCATGCCCGTGGTCGCGGTCGCGCCAGCCGTATCGAGAAGCCGTTCTCGCACCTCACGATCGTTGTTCGTGAAGTCGAAGAAAAAGGGGAGGCCGCATAATGGGTCAGAAAGTCAATCCGATCGGTCTGCGCCTCGGCATCAACCGTACCTGGGATTCGCGCTGGTTCGCGAACACCGGCGAATACGGCAAGCTGCTGCATGAGGACATCAAGATCCGCAAGTATCTTGAGAAGGAACTCAAGCAGGCCGCGATTTCCAAGGTCGTCATCGAGCGTCCGCACAAGAAGTGCCGCGTCACCATCCATGCGGCGCGTCCGGGTCTGATCATCGGCAAGAAGGGCGCCGACATCGAGAAGCTTCGCAAGAAGCTGATGGAGATGACGAAGTCCGAGACGCACCTCAACATCGTTGAAGTGCGCAAGCCGGAAATCGACGCAACGCTGGTTGCCCAGTCGATCGCCCAGCAGCTCGAGCGCCGTATCGCGTTCCGTCGCGCCATGAAGCGCGCCGTGCAGTCGGCGATGCGCCTCGGTGCCGAAGGCATCCGCATCAACTGCTCGGGCCGTCTCGGCGGCGCCGAAATCGCGCGCATGGAATGGTATCGCGAAGGCCGCGTGCCGCTGCATACGCTGCGCGCCGATGTCGACTACGGCACGGCTGAAGCACATACCGCCTACGGCATTTGCGGCGTCAAGGTCTGGGTTTTCAAGGGCGAGATCCTTGAGCATGACCCGATGGCTTCTGAGCGGCGCGCGACCGAAGGCGATCATTCGCATGGCGGCGGCGGTGGTGGTGGGGATCGCGAACGCGGTCGTCGTCGCGAAAACGCCTAAGACAGTTAGGAATTTGGAGTTAGAACGATGCTGCAGCCAAAGCGCACAAAGTTCCGTAAGCAGTTCAAGGGCCGTATCCATGGCACCGCCAAGGGCGGCACCAACCTGGATTTCGGTGGTTTCGGGCTGAAGGCGCTTGAGCCGAACCGCGTCACCGCACGCGAGATCGAGGCGGCCCGCCGCGCGATCACTCGTGAGATGAAGCGTGCCGGCCGCGTCTGGATCCGTATTTTCCCGGACGTGCCGGTCACTTCCAAGCCGACCGAAGTCCGCATGGGTAAAGGCAAGGGCGCTGTTGACTATTGGGCGGCGCGCGTTAAGCCGGGCCGCATCATGTTCGAGATCGACGGCGTCAATGAGGAAACCGCCCGCGAGGCGCTGCGTCTCGGCGCCGCGAAGCTTTCGGTCAAGACGCGCTTCGTGCAGCGCATCGCAGAATAAGGACGGGCTGATCATGAAAGCCGAAGACATCCGGACCAAGACCCAGGACCAGCTGACCGACGACCTGGCCAGCCTGAAGAAGGAGCAGTTCAACCTGCGCTTTCAGAAGGCCACAGGCCAGCTTGAGAAGACCGCGCGCGTGAAGATCGTCCGTAGGGACATCGCGCGCATCAAGACCATCGCTGCGGAAAAGTCCGCGGCTAAGAAGGCTTAAGGACGAAAACCATGCCAAAGCGCATTCTGCAGGGCACCGTCGTCAGCGACAAGAACGAGAAGACGGTTGTCGTGAAGGTCGAACGGCGCTTCACGCATCCCGTGATGAAGAAGACCGTGCGCATGACCAAGAAGTACAAGGCGCACGACGAGAACAACGCCCACAAGGTTGGCGATCAGGTGTTCATCCAGGAATCGAAGCCGATTTCCAAGGATAAGCGCTGGATCGTCGTGTCTTCGGACCAGGCGTAAACAAACGAATTTTGGACAGACCGGGGAGGGGCTTCGAGCCCATCCCGTTAGAAGAGAAGAAGGCGGCCAGTCATGATTCAGATGCAAACAAACCTCGACGTCGCGGATAATTCCGGCGCCCGTCGTGTCATGTGCATCAAGGTGCTGGGCGGCTCGAAGCGGAAATACGCTTCCGTGGGCGACATCATCGTGGTGTCGATCAAGGAAGCCATTCCGCGCGGCCGCGTTAAGAAGGGCGATGTGATGAAGGCGGTCGTAGTTCGTACTGCCAAGGACATCCGCCGCCCGGACGGCAGCGTGATCCGTTTCGACAAGAACGCGGCCGTTCTCGTCGACAACAAGAAAGAGCCGATCGGCACGCGTATCTTCGGACCGGTTCCGCGCGAACTTCGCGCCAAGAACCACATGAAGATCATCTCGCTCGCGCCTGAAGTGCTGTAAGGAGCCGGACCAATGCAAAAGATTAGAAAAGGCGACAAGGTCGTCGTGCTGGCCGGCAAGGACAAGGGCCGTTCGGGCGAAGTCCTCTCGGTTCAGCCGAAGGAAGACACCGCGCTGGTGCGCGGCGTCAACATGATCCGTCGTCACCAGAAGCAGTCCCAGTCCCAAGAGGGCGGGATCATCACCAAGGAAGCGCCGATCCAGCTGTCGAACATCGCGCTGGCCGACCCCAAGGATGGCAAGCCGACCCGCGTCGGTTTCGTCTTCCAGAAGGACGGCAAGAAGGTGCGCGTCGCCAAGCGCTCGGGAGAAGTCATCAATGGCTAAGGCTGAAAGCAAGCAGGCAACTGCTAACAACGTGCCGCGCCTCAAGAAGGTCTACAACGAGACCATTCGCAAGGCACTGCTGGAGCAGTTCGGCTACGACAACGAGATGCAGGTTCCGCGCATCGACAAGATCGTGCTGAACATGGGCGTCGGCGAAGCCACAGCTGATTCGAAGAAGCCTTCGATCGCGGCGGAAGATCTCGCGATGATCGCCGGCCAGAAGGCCGTCGTCACCCGCGCCCGCAATTCGATCGCCGGCTTCAAGGTCCGCGAGAAGATGCCGATCGGCGCCAAGGTCACGCTGCGCAAGGAACGCATGTACGAGTTCCTTGATCGCCTCGTGAACATCGCGCTGCCGCGCGTTCGCGACTTTCGCGGACTGAATCCGAAGAGCTTCGATGGCCGTGGCAACTACGCCATGGGCATCAAGGAACACATCGTGTTCCCGGAGATCAACTACGACAAGGTTGATCAGATCTGGGGCATGGACGTCATCGTTTGTACGACTGCGAAGACGGACGACGAAGCCAGGGCATTGCTCAAGGCCTTCAACTTCCCCTTCCGCCAGTAACGGCAGCGAGAAAAGGAAAAATCTGAAATGGCAAAGACCAGCTCAGTCGAGAAGAACAACAGGCGCCGGAAGCTTGTGGACCAGTACGCTGCCAAGCGTGGGGCCCTCAAGGCGATCATCATGGATCAGTCCAAGCCAATGGAAGAGCGCTTCCGCGCCCAGTTGAAGCTTGCGGCGATGCCGCGCAACTCGGCCAAGATCCGCATCCGCAACCGCTGCGAAGTCACCGGCCGTCCGCGTGCCTACTATCGCAAGCTCAAGGTATCGCGCATCGCGCTTCGTGATCTCGGCAATAACGGCCAGATCCCGGGCCTGGTCAAGTCGAGCTGGTAAGGAGGACATAACATGTCATTGAGCGATCCTCTCGGCGATATGCTGACCCGCATCCGCAACGCATATGGCCGCAAGAAGTCGAGCGTTTCGACGCCGGCCTCGCGCCTGCGCACCCGCGTTCTCGACGTGCTGAAGGCGGAAGGTTATATCCGCGACTACAGCCAGACTGACTTCGACAACGGCAAGTCCGAAATCGAGATCGAACTGAAGTATTTCGACGGTGCGCCCGTCGTGCGTGAAATCGCCCGTGTTTCGAAGCCGGGCCGCCGCGTCTATGTCTCGGCGAAGTCGATCCCGCACGTCGCCAACGGCCTCGGCATCGCCATCCTTTCGACACCGAAGGGCGTGATGGCCGACCATGAAGCACGCGAACAGAATGTTGGCGGCGAGATCCTCTGCCAGATCTTCTGATCTGGCAGCTCACCGCAAAGTGGAATCCGGTCTTCGGATCGTTCCCGAAGACAGAGACCTGAAACAAGAGAAGTGACGAGGACAACAAAATGTCTCGTATTGGAAAGAAACCCGTTTCACTGCCGCAGGGCGTGACCGCGACCGTCAACGGCCAGACCGTGACGGCGAAGGGCCCCAAGGGTGAGCTGAAGTTCGTCGTGAACGACGAAGTGCTGGTCAAGATGGAAGGCAGCGAAATCGCTGTTCAGCCGCGCGACCAGACCAAGACCGCCCGCTCCAAGTGGGGCATGTCGCGTACGCAGATCGTCAACATCCTGCAGGGCGTCAAGGACGGTTTTGAAAAGAAGCTCGAGATCACCGGCGTTGGCTATCGCGCCGCCCTTCAGGGCAAGAACTTGCAGTTGGCACTTGGCTTCAGCCACGACGTCGTCTACGAGACGCCGCAGGGCATCACCATCACCGTGCCGAAGCCGACTGAAATTACCATAGCCGGTATCGACAAGCAGCAGGTCGGCCAGGTTGCCGCTGAGATCCGCGAATACCGCGGCCCCGAGCCCTACAAGGGCAAGGGCGTCCGTTACGCTGGCGAGAAGATCGTCCGCAAGGAAGGCAAGAAGAAGTAATTGTAACGCCGCGGGGAGCGGTCGCGGGAGGCGCTTTCGCCTACCGCATATGGCGGTCCCCGTTTTTTGAAGGCAAGGAACTATCATGGCTACCAAGGAATCCATCCAGCGCCGCGCGCAGCGCGTTCGCCGTCAGATCAAGAAGGTCGCCGGCGAGCGTCCTCGTCTGTCGGTCCATCGCACGTCGAAGAACATCTATGTTCAGGTCATCGACGACGCCAAGGGGCACACCATTGCCGCCGCTTCGACGCTTGAGAAGGACCTCAAGGGTTCGCTCAAGACCGGCGCCGACACCGCGGCCGCTGCCGCGATCGGCAAGCTGATCGCCGAGCGCGCTTCGAAGGCCGGCGTCACGGAAGTCGTGTTTGATCGCGGCCCGTACATCTATCACGGCCGTGTCAAGGCGCTGGCCGAGGCTGCTCGTGAAGGCGGTCTTAGCTTCTAAGCATGATGCCAAAAAGTTACGGACTTTTTGGATAAAATCATGCGAAGGAAAAAATGACTTTCGCCCCCGGTGACCCAAAGAGGCGCCGGATATCATCATCAACCGTGCTTCCGGAAAAAAATAAGGAACAGGATATGGCACAAGAACGTAGGGATGGCGGCCGCGGCCGCGATCGCGAAGAGCGCGACGATGGCATGGTGGACAAGCTTGTCCACATCAACCGCGTCGCCAAGGTCGTCAAGGGCGGCCGTCGCTTTGGTTTTGCAGCACTCGTCGTCGTCGGCGACCAGAAGGGCCGCGTCGGCTTTGGTCACGGCAAGGCACGCGAAGTGCCGGAAGCGATCCGCAAGGCAACCGAGTCGGCCAAGCGTGACATGATTTTCGTGCCGCTGCGTTCGGGCCGCACGCTGCATCATGACGTCGAAGGCCGTTGGGGCGCTGGCCGCGTGCTGCTGCGCGCCGCCAAGCAGGGTACCGGCATCATCGCTGGTGGTCCGATGCGCGCCGTCTTCGAGACGCTCGGCATGCATGACGTGGTTGCCAAGTCGATGGGTTCGTCGAACCCATACAACATGGTTCGCGCCACTTTCGACGCGCTGAAGAGCCAGATGCATCCCAAGGATGTGGCTGCTGCTCGCGGCATCAAGTATTCGACCCTTCAGGCCCGCCGCGGCACCGCCGTTGCGGCTGAAGAATAGTCGACGCTGACCAGGGATTTTGACCATGGCCAAGAAAGCAACCAAGACCGTCACCGTTGAGCAGATCGGTTCCCCGATCCGCCGGCCGAAGGAGCAGCGTGCGACGCTGGTCGGGCTCGGCCTCAACAAGATGCACAAGCAGCGCACGCTGGAAGACACTCCCTCCGTGCGCGGCATGATCGCTGCCGTCCAGCATCTCGTCCGCGTCGTGGACGAGGGCTGAGCAAAAGCGCAGGAGAACTCAGATGAAACTCAACGATCTGCGTGACAAGGACGGCGCGACGCATTCCAAGAAGCGTCTCGGCCGCGGCATCGGCTCCGGCACCGGCAAGACCGGTGGTCGCGGCGTCAAGGGCCAGAAGGCGCGCTCCGGCGTTGCCATCAACGGCTTCGAGGGTGGCCAGATGCCGCTCTATCGGCGCCTGCCGAAGCGTGGCTTCAACAACATCTTCGCCAAGAGCTATACCGTCGTGTCGCTGGCCCGCATCCAGGTCGCGATCGACGCCAAGAAGCTCGATGCGAAGGAAACCGTGACGGCCGAAACGCTTGTCGCGGCTGGCGTCATCCGTCGCGTCAAGGACGGTGTGCGCATCCTGTCCGACGGCGAGATCAAGGCAAAGTTGACGTTTGACGTCGCCGGCGCCTCCAAGGCTGCGGTCGAGAAGATCGAGAAGGCTGGCGGTTCGGTGAAGTTGCCCGAAAAGGCGGCTGCCGAGTAACAGCAATTTGAAGCGCGGTCGGCAAAGGTGGGATCCGTTTTTGCTTTCGATCGCGTTTTGATTTGGAATATGGCGGCCGCGTCAACGCGGCCGCTTGCATGTTCACAGTCCGGAGCTTATCTCGTGAGCTTCGGTGACACGCGCCGCCTGACCTGCGGGCCATGAAGCGTGACCAAGCGGAGAATCAGGCATGGCTTCGGCTGCTGAACAACTAGCCTCGAATCTGAATTTTTCGGCTTTCGCCAAGGCGGAGGACCTGAAGAAACGTATCTGGTTCACCATCGGCGCGTTGCTCGTCTACCGACTCGGTACCTACATTCCGCTTCCCGGCATCAACCCGGATGCTTTTGCGCAGGCCTTCACGCAGCAGAGCAAGGGCGTGCTCGGCATGTTCAACATGTTCGCCGGCGGCGCCGTGCAGCGCATGGCGATCTTTGCCCTCGGCATCATGCCCTACATCTCCGCCTCCATCATCATGCAGCTGATGACCTCGGTCATTCCGTCGCTGGAAGCGCTGAAGAAGGAAGGCGAGCAGGGCCGCAAGATCATCAACCAGTACACGCGCTACGGCACCGTGTTGCTGGCGCTGGTCCAGGCCTATGGCATTTCCGTCGGACTTGAGAACGGCAACGGCATCGTCAGCGATCCCGGCATGTTCTTCCGCATCTCGACCGTCGTCACGCTTGTCGGCGGCACCATGTTCCTGATGTGGCTCGGCGAGCAGATCACCGCTCGCGGCATCGGCAACGGCATTTCGCTGATCATCTTTTCCGGCATCGTCGCTGGCCTGCCGCATGCCATTTCCGGCACGCTCGAGCTTGGCCGCACCGGCGCGCTTTCGACCGGCCTCATCCTGGCAATCATCGTTCTGGCCATTGTCGTCATCGCGCTCATCGTCTTCTTCGAACGCGCCCAGCGCCGCTTGCTGATCCAGTATCCTAAGCGCCAGGTCGGCAACCGCATGTTCCAGGGCGACACTTCGCATCTGCCGCTCAAGCTCAACACGTCAGGCGTCATTCCGCCGATCTTCGCATCGTCGCTGCTGTTGCTGCCGGCGACCGTCGCGGGCTTCTCGCAGGCGACCAACCTGCCCACTTGGGCCAGCACCATCCTGGCGTCGCTTGGTCATGGCCAGCCGCTGTACATGCTGTTCTATGCGGCGATGATCGTGTTCTTCGCCTTCTTCTACACCGCGATCGTCTTCAATCCGAAGGACACGGCCGACCAGCTCAAGAAGCATTCCGGCTTCATTCCGGGCTATCGTCCGGGCGAGCGCACCGCCGATTACATCGATTACGTCCTCACCCGCATCACCGTCGTCGGCGCCATCTACCTGGTGCTGGTGTGTCTGCTGCCCGAGTTCCTGATTTCCGCGACTGGCGTACCATTCTACCTCGGTGGCACATCGCTTCTGATCGTGGTCAGTGTAACGCTCGACACGGTGGCGCAGATTCAGGGTCACCTGATCGCCCACCAATATGAGGGTCTGATCAAGAAGTCGAAGCTGCGCGGGGGGAAGAAGGGCCGATGAGGTTGATATTGCTTGGGCCGCCGGGGGCGGGCAAGGGGACGCAAGCACAAAGACTGGTAGAGAAGCACGGCATACCCCAGCTATCCACGGGGGACATGCTGCGGGCTGCCGTCCAGGCCGGCACGGAAGTCGGCAAACGCGCCAAGGCGGTGATGGATGCCGGCGAGCTGGTGTCGGACGCAATCGTTAACGCCATCGTCGCCGAACGTATCGATCAGCCTGATTGCACCAGGGGATTTATCCTCGACGGATATCCGCGCACGTTGGTGCAGGCCGATGCCGTCGATGCAATGCTTTCGGAGCGCGGCTTGAGCCTCGATACCGTCATCGAGCTCGTTGTCGACGACAGGGCGTTGGTTGGCCGTATCGTCAAACGTGCCGATGACGCCAAGGCTGCTGGCCAGCCTGTGCGCAAGGACGACAATCCTGCCGTTTTCGAGGAACGTCTGCGCGAGTATTACAAGAAAACCGCTCCTTTGATCGGCTACTACTACGCCAAGGGCAAGCTCAAGGGCGTCGACGGAATGGCGGGTATTGATGCGGTCACCAAAGAGATCGAGTCGGTGCTGGCGGCGACGACTCAAGGGGCGATGCCTGTAAATTAACGATTGTGCTTGACTGGAACGGTTCGCTGCGCTATGGCGGCCCGTCTCCTATCAGGCATGGGCTTTGCTTGTCCGCAAGGGCAAGGCAGCCGCTTTGAACTGGAAACTCCTGCAAGGGCCGGCCTCCACCGGACGCGGGGTAATCGAAACAGCGCCGGTTCGTCCGGTCCACATGGAGAAGAGAGAATATGGCTCGTATAGCCGGCGTCAACATTCCGACCAACAAGCGCGTCGTTATAGCGCTTCAGTACATTCACGGCATTGGCAAGAAGTTCGCCCAGGAGATCGTCGAGAAGGTCGGCATCCCGGCCGAGCGTCGCGTCAACCAGCTGACCGATGCGGAAGTGCTGCAGATCCGTGAGACGATCGACCGCGACTATCAGGTCGAAGGCGACCTGCGTCGCGAAGTGTCGATGAACATCAAGCGGCTCATGGACCTTGGTTGCTACCGCGGCCTGCGTCACCGCCGCTCGCTTCCGGTTCGCGGCCAGCGCACGCATACCAATGCGCGCACCCGCAAGGGTCCGGCCAAGTCGATCGCCGGCAAAAAGAAGTAATTTTTGGGGGAATAGGGGAGTAGGGGAGTAAGGCAGTAGGGAATGCCCGCCAATCGGGCCGCATTTTCCCTACTCCCTTACTGCCCTACTCCCTTACGAAGGTGGAGCCGCTGGCATTACGGCGGTGTAGAGATCAACTGAAAGGAAGACCATGGCCAAGGAAGCCGCACGTGTTCGCCGTCGCGAACGCAAGAACATTTCGTCGGGCGTTGCCCACGTCAACTCGACCTTCAACAACACGATGATCACCATCACCGACGCGCAGGGCAATTCGATTGCCTGGTCGTCGGCCGGTGCCCAAGGCTTCAAGGGTTCGCGCAAATCGACCCCGTTCGCCGCCCAGATGGCTGCCGAGGATGTAGCCAAGAAGGCACAGGAACACGGCATGCGGATGCTTGAAGTCGAGGTCTGCGGACCCGGCTCCGGTCGTGAATCGGCACTGCGCGCCCTGCAGGCAGCGGGCTTCACCATCACCTCGATCCGTGATGTGACGCCGATCCCGCACAATGGCTGCCGCCCGCGCAAGAAGCGTCGCGTCTAACAAATATCGAACGCCGCGCGAGCGCCGAAAGGCGTTCCTCCGTGGTTTTCCAGGTCGCCCGCCACGATTGGATGGTGGCGGGTCAACGGAAGGAAAGCATCATGATCCAGAAAAATTGGCAGGAACTGATCAAGCCGAACAAGATCGAGTTCTCGTCGAAGAAGAAGACGCTGACCACGCTGGTCGCCGAGCCGCTTGAACGCGGCTTTGGCCTCACGCTCGGCAACGCCCTGCGCCGCGTTCTCCTGTCTTCGCTTCGCGGTGCAGCCGTTACCGCCGTGCAGATCGATGGTGTTCTGCATGAATTCTCGTCCATCGCCGGTGTGCGCGAGGACGTGACGGACATCGTCTTGAACATCAAGGAAATCGCCATCCGCATGGAAGGCGATGGCCCCAAGCGCATGGTCGTGCGCAAGCAGGGCCCGGGTGCGGTTCTTGCCGGCGACATCCAGACGGTTGGCGACGTCGAGATCCTCAACCCCGACCACGTCATCTGCACGCTGGACGAAGGCGCTGAAATCCGCATGGAGTTCACCGTCGACACCGGCAAGGGCTACGTGCCGGCCGACCGCAACCGCGCCGAGGATGCACCGATCGGGCTCATCCCGGTCGACAGTCTCTACTCGCCGGTCAAGAAGGTCTCCTACAAGGTCGAAAACACCCGCGAGGGTCAGGTTCTCGACTATGACAAGCTGACCATGACGATCGAGACCGACGGTTCGATCACCGGTGAGGACGCGGTGGCTTTCGCCGCCCGCATCCTGCAGGACCAGCTCGGCCTGTTCGTCAACTTCGACGAGCCGCAGAAGGAAGTCGCGGCGGAAGCCGTCACTGAGCTCGCCTTCAATCCGGCGCTGCTCAAGAAGGTCGACGAGCTCGAGCTTTCGGTGCGTTCGGCCAACTGCCTGAAGAACGACAACATCGTCTATATCGGCGACCTGATCCAGAAGACCGAAGCCGAGATGCTCCGCACCCCGAACTTCGGACGCAAGTCGCTGAACGAGATCAAGGAAGTCCTGGCGGCGATGGGCCTGCACCTCGGCATGGAAGTGCCGGACTGGCCGCCGGAAAACATCGAAGACCTCGCCAAGCGTTACGAAGATCAATATTGAGCATGAATTCCAAGGATCGGCGGCGTGGGCCGCTCGATCCGACGGTCATGCGGAAAACCATCAGGGGCCGCGGCCTCTTGAACAACTGAAGAAGGAAAAGAGCCATGCGCCACGGTTTCAAAGGCCGCCGCTTCGCCCGAAGCATTAGCCACCGCAAGTCGATGTTCGCCAACCTCGCCGTGTCGCTGCTCGAGCATGAGCAGATCGTCACCACCCTGCCGAAGGCGAAGGACCTGCGTCCGATCGTCGAGAAGCTGGTCACCCTCGGCAAGCGTGGCGACCTGCACGCCCGCCGTCAGGTCATTGCCCAGATCGGCAATGAGGGCGTCGTCAAGCGTCTGTTCGAAACGATCGCCCCGCGCTACGCCACCCGCAACGGCGGCTACCTGCGCATCATGAAGGCGGGCTTCCGCCACGGCGACAACGCCGCGATGGCGGTCATCGAATTCGTCGATCGCGACATCTCGGCCAAGGGCGCCGGTGATCGCGCGCGCATCGAAGCCGAAGGCAATGAGGAAGCCGAAGCCGCATAAGCTTCAGCTTTTCGCCAGCAATTTTAAGGGGCCTTCGGGCCCCTTTTGTTGTAAAGAAGGAATGGTAGGCAGCGTACTGGGGTCTATTTGCGCCCATTTTCAATGGAACCCGCATAAAACCGCCAGCGTTCATCGCCTTAGCCTTTCATTTTGCACAATCGTCGGGACAATGGCGCCCGAACTCGCCTTGGAGGATTCGCAATGCGCGCCAAAAGACTGTCCCTTGTTCTGCTCTTCGCCATGATGGTGTTTGCAGTCGCGCCGGCGGTCAGACAGGCGTTGGCGGAAGAGGCAAAGACCGACCCCGGCCTGTCCGATGTGCTCACCGACTTGTTGCACGGCGTTGAGGGCAAGAACGGCAATGCCAGTGACAACAAGCGCGTGCCGTTCGGTCGCGACGAAGTGCAGCTGTCGTTCGCGCCGCTGGTCAAGCAGACCGCGCCGGCCGTGGTCAACGTCTATGCCTCGCAAACGGCCAAGGTCACGTCGCCTTTTGACGGCGATCCATTCTTCGAGGAGTTCTTCGGCCGCTCCCAGCCCCGCGCGCAGTCCTCGCTGGGCTCCGGCGTCCTTGTCGATCCGACAGGGGTCGTGGTCACCAATTTCCACGTCATCAAGGGCGCCGATGAGGTGAAGGTTGCAACATCGGACGGTCGCGAATTCAACAGCAAGGTGCTGCTGAAGGACGAGACGCTCGACTTGGCCGTGCTCAAGATCGAGTCCGACAAGCCGTTCCCGGTCATCGCCATCGGCGATTCCGATGCGCTTGAGGTCGGCGATCTGGTGCTGGCGATCGGCAATCCCTTTGGCGTCGGCCAGACCACCACCAGCGGCATCGTTTCGGCGCTCGCCCGCAGCCACATCGGCGTTTCCGACTCCAGCTTCTTCATCCAGACGGATGCCGCCATCAACCCTGGCAACTCCGGCGGCGCGCTGATCAACATGGGCGGCCAGCTGGTCGGCATCAACACCGCGATCTACAGCCGCAGCGGCGGCTCAATCGGCATCGGCTTTGCCATCCCATCAAACATGGTTCGCGCCTTCGCCGAAGCGGCAAAGGCAGGACGCGACTTCTTCGAGCGCCCTTACATTGGCGCCGAGTTCGAGGCGGTGACGCCGCAGATCGCCGAGTCGCTCGCCATGGACAAGCCGACCGGGGCACTGGTGTCATCGGTGGAAGAGGCAAGCCCGGCGGCAAAGGCAGGCCTGAAGCCGGGTGATGTTGTGCTGGCACTCAATGGCACACCGGTCGAGAGCATCGAGGCGCTGGATTACCGTATGGCGACGCTGTCGATCGGCACCAACGCGAATTTCACTGTGCTCAGCAAGGGCAAGCAGGCGACCATGGACATCGCGCTGGAGCGCGCGCCTGAAGGCGCGAAAGCCCCGGAACTCACTTTGCGGGGCCGCAGCCCGTTTTCCGGCGCCAAGGTCGCGGAATTGTCGCCACGGCTTGCCCAGCGCCTTGGTTTGCGTACAGACATCAAGGGCGTGACTGTCACCGACATCAACCGCGATTCACCCGCCGCCGATTTCGGCTTCCAGGCCGGCGATATCATTCGCGAGGTGAACGGGACGACCATCGACACCGCCGCGACCCTGGAGCAGGCGACCAAGCAGGACACGCGCTGGTGGCGCTTTACCGTGGAGCGTGGCGGGCAGATACTGCGCCAGGTGTTGCGTTATTAGAGCACGGCCCCGGAAATTCCGGGGAAGCATGCTCCAACCATAAAGAAGTGCATGGCCGATCTGTTCAGCGTCGACGAACCGGATATGGCGCCGCCGGGCCGGCCGCTGGCCGACAGGCTGCGGCCAAGGAATCTCGACGAGGTCGTCGGCCAGGAACACCTGACCGGGCCGGATGGCGCGCTGACACGGCTGATTGGCTCCGGTTCGTTGGGGTCGATGATCTTCTGGGGCCCGCCTGGTACCGGCAAGACCACGGTTGCGCGGCTGCTCGCCGGTGAGACCAGCTTGGCGTTTGAGCAGATATCCGCGGTGTTTTCCGGCGTCGCCGACCTCAAGAAGGTGTTCGAAGGCGCAAAGCTGCGCCGCGCCAATGGCCGCCAGACAT
Organism: Mesorhizobium sp. PAMC28654; assembly: GCF_020616515.1. Classification (GTDB taxonomy): domain Bacteria; phylum Pseudomonadota; class Alphaproteobacteria; order Rhizobiales; family Rhizobiaceae; genus Mesorhizobium. The sequence continues at coordinate 1,181,772 of NZ_CP085135.1, read as the reverse complement.
TGCTTTTCGTCGACGAAATCCATCGCTACCCTCAAGTACCGGGGATCGACAACTCTTACTTCCGATTCAATGGTTTACAGAAGAGTATATAACCATGGCACCTACTCAAACGCGACGCCAATGATTTTGGCTGTTCCAGGCTCGAGAGCAGTAGCATGAGCCTATTCGCCTCAACTGCGCCCAAGCCACTAGCCGAGGAACTTCGTCCAAAGCGGCTATCCGAAGTGATTGGGCAGGATCACCTCTTGGGAGACGATGGCCCCATCAGCCGAATGGTTTCCGCCGGACGGCTTTCTTCATTTGTGCTGTGGGGGCCTCCCGGGACGGGAAAGACAACGATCGCGCGTCTTGTCGCGAAAGAGGCTGGCGTCGAGTTCATGCAGCTTTCGGCCGTATCGGCTGGAATCGCGGATCTACGAAAGGTTATCGAAGCGGCCCGTCATCTTCGTTTTTCGTCGGGGCGGCAGAGCGTGATTTTCGTAGATGAGCTTCACCGATTCAATAGGACCACCCAGGATGCCCTTTTGCCGCATGTCGAGGATGGCACCGTTGTGCTGGTCGGCGCAACAACGGAGAATCCAAGCTTCAGCCTTGTGGCGGCCTTGCTGTCGCGTGCACGGGTTTACACGGTCAAGCGTCTCGAGCGTCCTTCGCTCGAAGAGCTTTTGAATCGGGCAGAACAACATGTTGGTCGCAAGTTGCCGCTAGACGATGACGCCCGCTATGTCCTGGTCGAAATGGCCGATGGCGACGGCCGATATTTGTTGGGGCTTTGTGAAGAGCTGTTCACCTTTGACGCGGGCGAAGTCTTGAATTTACAAGGCCTCAGTAGGGCGATCGAAAAACGCGCACCGATTTACGACAAGGCTCAAGAAGGGCACTACAATCTTTTGAGCTGTTTTCACAAGAGTCTGCGAGGGAGCGACGTGCAAGCGGCGCTATACTGGGCGGCTCGGATGATCGTCGCAGGTGAAGACCCTGCCACGTTGTTCCGCAGGCTAGCCTGCGCAGCTTCTGAAGACGTAGGGATGGCCGATCCCCAAGCGCTACCTCAAGTCGTGGCGACATGGGACGCATTTGAAAGGGTAGGGTGGCCGGAGGGGAAGCTTTTCTTGGCTCAGGCGGTCACCTATGTGGCAACCGCTCCCAAATCCAATGCTGCTCACCTGGCATTTGACGCTGCCCTGCAGCTCGCCAGTCGCACAGGATCGCTAGCGCCTCCAATTCATATCCTCAACGCTCCGACAAGCTTGATGAAGGAACTCGGTTATGGCGACGGCTATCAATATGATCACGATGTTCCGGACGGCTTCTCGGGGCAGGAGTATTTCCCGGCGGGGCTTGACGGCAACGACCGCCCCGAATTCTATGTACCCAATGAGCGGGGCTTCGAGCGAGAAGTAACGAAAAGGCTTGCTTACTGGCAGAAGCTTCGTGCACTTCGGCGTCATCAGCAGTAAAAATCGGCACTTTTCTTCGAGAGCGGGCATGGTGTTTCGGCCAATGGACATCGACCAAAGCAAGAACGACAGTGCGAAGGCTTTGGACACTACGTTTTCGCTGAGGCCTTTCGAAGGCGAATAGCAGGCCTCAGTGCTCGTCCAAGCAATGAACTCAACCCCGTTGCCCTCAAACACGGCCTACATACACCGGCATATGTCTGGCCACTAATCCCATTCAATTGTGACTCGTTGCGATTTGCGATACCCGCCTCAGAACCGTAAGTCGTCCCAGCGTGTTTACGCAACAGCATTTCAGAATGCCCGGAAGCCGAAGGAGAGCCTGATCGCGCATTTGGATATTGGCAGGCTCATTGAACCGACACCCGTATAACTTCCTGAACATCTCGGTTCTCTGTGGACGATCAGGGCGGGACAGCGTCTCATGCCGACGGATCGACCACCGTGCCGGACAGAGGCTCGACCCAAAACAGATGGTCCGTCACGGCTTTGACGCCGGCGACGTTTTCGGCTGCGACACGAGCCGCCAGACGCTCGCGTTCGTCAAAGATCGGTCCGCTGAGGTCCGCGACGCCCTTGTCCACATTGACGTGAATCATGCTGGTGCCGGCCCAGATTTGGTCAGCCAGTTCGGCGAGGATGTTCCGGCGTATCTGTTCGTCGCCCACGTCCGACGAATCCGACGTCGGTAGGACGAGAAGCAATGCACGCAGCAGATCGGAGCGAGCGATTATGCCGACAACTTTGCCGTCTTCGACCACCGGAAGGCGTTTGACATGGTGACGGGTCATCAATTCAACGACCTCCTCGAACGACGCATTGCGAGTCGTCGTGACGACGCCCTCGGACATCACTTCCTCAACCCGACGTCCATTGGCGTGGGCATGCTCATCAGCGGCTTTTCCGGGACTGACAAGAAATTCGAGCCAGCGAGAACGCTTGCGCTTCGTGCCCAATTCTCCGCGGCGGAGAAAATCACCCTCGCTGACAATCCCAACCAGAGTTCCGTCGTTGCGAATGACGGGAAGGCCGCTGATTTTTCTGGCTAACATCAGCCTTGCCGCATCCGCAATTGACGCGGATGGGTCGATACCAACGACAGGTGATGCCATGACTGACTCGACTTGCATGTTCATGTCCTTCAAGCGGCTCCGCGGAATGTTGCGGCTGGCCACTGTTGATTTCCGTTGATGCATTCATCGATTGCGGCCGGCCATAGCCGGCCGGGCGCATGTAGGACTATGGTTCGAAGACCCTCTTGAACCACGTATCATTGAGCATGGCGAAAGAGCAGGCGAGGCTGGCCCGAGGATTCATGAAGTACCGCATGACGTAAATCCTTCAGTAGGCGTTTGGGTTCCGTGAGTTCTCCAGCTTGTGGTGCCAATGCGGTCACGATCCTTGCCGGCTGCATCCGGGCTGCCGCGCCGTGGCGTCATTTCGCCCGGAAGGATGGTGTGCTCAGGCAGATGCTGCCGGGAACAACTGCAACCGCTGCTGGCGATGCCGCGAGCGCAACAAGCCTAATCCCTTGCCTCCCTGCCGGACACCTCGACGACGAGAATCCGGAAGAACACATGGGGAGTGCTGTCCGAGACCGCGGGCGTGTCTGGTTTGAGAGCGCCAGGCTCCCACCAGTCGCTGTGTGTTGATTGCCACTGAGAACTGACCCGGCGACACAGGATATTTCCACCGAGAATTGACCCATGTTTGACCCTTACCCTGCGTTTTTTCAGCGGGGATTACGGAGTGATCGACATGGCATTATTGAGCGTGATCCGACGCTGGCATTATCGAGAACATTTATCGATCCGAGAGATTAGCCTATAGCGCGACGATCTGGATGAGACGTGAGCGGCGATCTGGATGAGATTCTCAGGTCGCGGTCACGTGCAAATTATCATGCTGATTGTCGCTGGCAAGGCCTTCATCTATTTCTGATTGCCGCTCCGCGACAAGTTCGTGTTTGTTCTTGATTGTCGCGTAAGAGGCTGGCCTGCCGCGCTGGCGTTTGGCTTCCATGGCGGATCTGCGCCGGTAGCTTTCGACGTTCATCTCGAAGATCGTTGCGTGGTGAACAAGTCGGTCCACTGCGGCGAGGGTCATGGCGGGGTCCGGAAAGATTCTGTTCCATTCTCCGAAGGGCTGATTGGCGGTGATCATGATGGAACGCCGCTCATATCTTGCGCAGATGAGTTCGAAGAGCACGCTCGTTTCGGCCTGGTCCTTGGTGACGTAGGCCAGATCGTCGAGGATGAGCAGATCGAACTTGTCGAGCTTGGCGATGGCGGCTTCGAGCTGCAGCTCTCTCGCCGCGCGATCTGGAGCTTCTGCACGAGATCGGTGGTTCGGGCGAACTGCACGCGCCAGCCGTTCTCAATGAGGGCGAGTCCGATCGCTGCCGCAAGATGCGACTTTCCGCCACCGGGTGGGCCGAACAACAGGATATTGGCGCCCTTGGCGAGCCAGCTGTCACCGGCGGTCATGGCCATGACCTGGGCCTTGGAGACCATGGGTACGGCGTCGAAGGCGAAGCTGTCGAGCGTCTTTCCGGGCGGCAGATGCGCTTCGGCCAGATGCCGTTCGATCCTGCGATGTGCCCGTTCGGCCAGCTCATGCTCGGCGATGGCCGAGAGGAACCGGGCGGCGGGCCACCCCTCTCTATCGGCCTGCTCGGCAAATTGCGCCCAGAGCGTCTTGATCGTCGGTAGCCGGAGTTCGTTGAGCATGATGCCGAGGCGGGCTTCGTCGATGGTGTGGGCGTTGCTCATGCGACGTCTCCCACATGGGTTGCCCCGATCAGGGCTTCATAGCCGTTAAGGGAAGCGAGTTGCACCAAGACGGTCGGCAGCCGTGCGGGGTCCGGGCCGAGGAGGGTTCGCAAGACGGCAATATCGGGCAGGTCGCCGGCGTCGAGTGGACTTGCTTCGGTAAAGTGGAGAGCGGGTTGCTCATTCGGCGGCGTTTCGCTCGAACTGCATCGGGCTGATGTAGTCGAGCGCGGAATGCCGCCGGATGGGATTGTAGAAGCCGTCGATATATCGGGCAATGGCGGCTTGGGCATCGGCGCGGGTAAGGAAAGAGGTGCGCCAGATCAGTTCAGTTTTCAGCGTCTTGAAGAATGTTTCGACCATGGCGTTATCAAAGCAATTGCCCTTGCCTGACATTGAGATGATGACGCCGGCGGCACGCAATTCGGCTTGGTAGTCGATAGAACAATATTGGCTGCCGCGGTCGGAGTGGTGAATGAGGCCGGGTTCCGGCTGCCGCATGACGAACGCCTTGTTGAGCGCTGCCAGAGCCAGGCTGCGGTGTAGCCGGTTGCCAGCAGCCCAGCCAACGACCTTGCGGGCAAACAGATCGATGACGACAGCAAGGTACAACCAGCCCTCCCGCGTCCAGATGTAGGAGATGTCGGCACCCCATTTCTGGTTGGGACCAGTGGCGGCAAAATCCTGGTCGATGACATTGGGGGCAACCGGAAAGGCGTGTTCGCTGTCCGTCGTGCGCTTGAACCGCCGCTTCTGTCTTGCCTGGAGGCCATTCTCCCGCATCAGACGCGCCGTTCGTCGCCGGCCAATGGCAAAGCCATTGTCTTGCAGTTCCCGCGTCATGCGCGGGCTACCATAGGTTCCGTTCGACAGCGCGAACGACGATCGCACATGCGCCAGCATTATCATGTCGTCGCGCTGCCGGCGGCACGCCGGCCGGCGCCCCCAGGCAAAGTAGCCGCTCGGGCTGACACCCAGCGTCGCGCACAAACGGTCCACAGGGAAATCCTTCTTCGCCTGGTCGATGAGCGCGAACCTCACCGACTTCCCTCCTTGACGAAAAAAGCCGTCGCCCGTTTCAAGATATCCCGCTCCTGCCGAAGGATTTCATTCTCCCGCCGCAGCCGTTTCAATTCAGCGGCGACATCAGCATCAGGCGGACGCCCAGGATCGCCCATCTCACGATCCAGCTGCCGACCCATCCATCGCGTCAGCGTCGAGAAACCAACACCAAGATCCTCCGCGATCTGCCGCTTCGTCCGACCGCTCGTTCGCACAAGGCCAACCGCCTCCGCCTTGAACGCATCCGTAAACTGTCTCTGTTTCGTCATCGAGGTCGCCTTTCATCAGAAGGAAACTCTCCACTTTTTCGGGGCAAGTCCAGTCGAGCTGGTCAATGCGCTCGAACAGGAGAAGGCTCAGGGGAGATCCGGCCAGATAGCCAATCGCCTCGTCCATTCCGATCTCGTGATTCTGGATGAGCTTGGGTACCTGCCGTTCAGTGCATCAGGTGGAGCATTGCTCTTCCATCTGCTGAGCAAACTCTACGAACGCACAAGCGTGGTCATCACCACAAACCTCAGCTTCAGCGAGTGGGCGAGTGTCTTCGGCGATGCCAAGATGACGACCGCGCTTCTCGACAGGCTGACCCACCATTGCCACATTCTCGAAACTGGAAACGACAGCTTCCGCTTCAAAAACAGCTCTGCCCACGAACCCAAAAAAGCGAAGGAGAAAGCCAGAACCTTGACCACAACACCCGACCCGAAACATACATGAGAGGCGGGTCACTTCTCAGTGGAAATGCCGGGTCAGTTCTCAGTGAAAATCAACAATGAGGCTAACGCTGCAATCTCGGCGACACGCTCCGCCGCGGACGGGACGTCCCATGACGGGCTCACGCAATCCATGGAACGTCTCGCTCAGGTGACGAAACGAATTGATGAGGCGGTGGTCCAAGCCGCAACTGGTCCCGCTCAACCATCTCGAGGCCCTGCAGCCGGAGGACCGTCTGGCAAGCCTGATGAAAATGTCGTCGACGCCGAATTCGAGGACGTCAGCGGCGGTCAGAGATAATTCGTGCGCCCAGTTTCTGTTCACCTGCGGAAATAGCTTCAGTCTTTTGGAATGAGATCGTGGAAAACAACAAAAAACACAGCGTCGAAGCGTTCGGCTGGACAAAGCGCAAACAGCTAAAAGCAAGGTTTGCAGGCGAGGGCCTAAATCGACTTGTCGCGGAAAAACCGCCTGCGGCTGGCGCGGTGGATCGGCCCGGTTTCGACCTCGGTGGCTCAACGGGCGGCACCAGCGCCGGAACAGGCATCGGCCTGGGCGACGACGCCGGAGAAACCCGGATGGAACGCAGCCTGCCGGGCCGCCGCATAACGGGTAAGCTTAGCATACCCCGTTGGCGCGGCCCGGACATCGAGACCGATCCGGTGAAATCCGACACATAACGCTGGAACCCCCGTCAGGAACGTGTTCGTGTCCGGCCACATCGGCAAGCTCCGATCCATGCGCGGCCCGCCAGCCACTCGTCTTCCAGGAAATACATGGCTCCATGCGAGGGAACGTGCCGGCCAATCTAAAGGCCAGCGCGACACCATTGGTGTTGTTGCGCGATGCGATGCTGACGCGGTCAGCCCACATAGATGGGGATCGCCCGATCCTTCCTGAGCAATAGTGTCAGAAGAGACCGGGCAAGACCTCAGTGGTGCAGGATGGGTTGCCCATCGCCGTAGTGACTTTGGAAATGCTTCTCGTAGGCAAGGTCCACCACGGTGGACGCATCATAGGCAGGACCGTCCTTGACCGTCTGTCGGGTGACGTCGACGTTGATCAGCCTATCCCTCCAGCTGATATCGGTTGCAAACCATGGCGAGATCAGAACCCTCTTTCCAAGCCACCAGTTGTTCGTGTCGACCACCAGAAAATGGATGCTCCAATCCGTGTCATCGACAAGGAAGTCCTCGGCATGGCCGATTTCGCCGTCGGTCGCATGGATGTGATATCCCGTCACGGCTTTGACGCTGCGCAGACTCGGATCGCCGTGCCGACGCGGAATGTCGTCATCAGCGAGCGGCTCCTCCATTGGCCCGCCCATATAGCCGAAGCCATTCACGTAGTAGCCGTATCCGCCCATATAGTATGGCGTCGTCCAATAGGGTGCGCCCCATGGGTAATGATCGTAGATGCTGGTTTCCATCTGCCGTGTCACGGGCTGATCCGTGTCGATATCCGGGCTGTCCTTGACCTGTTGCATCGTGAGTTTGACGGCGAACTGGTGACCCGTATAATTGACGTGCTTTAGCGCCGAAGGGTGCAGAAGCACCTTTCGGCCCGACAGCCATTTGCCTGTGTCGACAACCAACCATCGAACGATCCAGTTCGTGTCATCGAACAGGACGTCGGTGACTGTACCTATGGCGCCATCGCTTGCCTCGATGGCATAGCCGATGATTTCTGATTTGTGCCTCAACATTGTGAGCTTCCTTGTATCCGTGGTCTGTTTCGCAGGTTCGGTGATGCAGCAGCGGGACCAGCCATCGATGCCAGAGGCATCACCAGGCCAAGGCAAATAGTCAGAGAACTGGCCAGAGGCGCAGGATTCATCGTTTTGTCTGCGGCCGGCATGCTGGAGCTGATGGTAGTCCTCTTGAGATCGCGGCCACAGGATCGGAAACTACGCAGGCGACCATATGGCTCGGATCGGGCGGCAACCGAGATCGACCGTCTCACGGGCGGTTAGATTTCTGGGGGCACGCGGCGGCTAGGCCCTGCCTAAGTCGCGCAGCCGCTCGCAACTGTTGCGGTAATTTTGCTTCGATCCCCGTCGGTCCATAGGTAGATTCCGATCCTTCCAATAAATCCGCTTTGCGGTCAAATCCATCCGACAGCTGCCTCACGCGCTCATGATCGAGCTGATGAGATCCATCACTCCGGCCGAACGCATCGCGCCGGTCACATGGGCCATTGGCAGCATTCGAGTACAGTCAATTGGATCGGAAGACCTCATGGCGACCGCCGCAAAACCAGCCACTTATTCCCTATCACTACCAACGTTCATCATGATCACATCTGCGGTCCTGATCAGCATCCGCACCTTCCCGCTTCAGGCCCTCGTCGGTTGGCAGACCATCGCCTTCAACGCCTTGGCGATCCTCCTCTACCTGGTGCCGGCGTCACTCGTGTCGGCCGAACTCGCGACTGGCTGGCCCAAGGAGGGCGGTGTCTATGTCTGGGTCAAGGAGGCCTTCGGCGAACAATGCGGCTTCGTCGCGATCTGGCTGCAGTGGTTTCAGATGACCATCGGCTTCATCGGCATCCTGACCTTCATCGCGGGCACCGCTGCCTATCTGTTCAACCCAGCATTGGCCGACAGCAAGCTCTTTATCTTTGCCGTGGTCGTCGGCGTCTGGTGGGGAGCCACACTTCTCAACCTCCAGGGATTGAAGACCTACGCCCGCTGGACGACGCTCTTCGTCATCCTGGGCGCCTTCCCCATGATCGTCCTGATCGGCGGCGGCATTCTCTATATCTGGACAGGCCACCCCGTGCTTATTCCCCTGATCCCGTCGGCAAAGGACCTCGTTCCGCGCTTCTCCGATGCCGGCGATCTCGTTCTCCTGATCACATTCGTTTTCTTTTTCATTGGCATCGAGGTCTCTGCCGCGCACGCCAATGAAATGAAGAACCCCAACCGCGATTACCCGATCGCGATCCTCGTCGTCGGCGTGATCATGGCGGTCACAAGCGTCATCGGCGGACTGGTCGTTGCCTGGATCGTCCCGGTGAAGGACCTGAGCCTGATCGCAGGGATCATGCAGAGTTTTCAGGTTGTGTTTGGTCCGGGGCTGAGCTGGATTACCCCCGTCGTCGGTGTTCTCATCATCGTCGGAGCCGTGGGCGAGGTCATCGCCTGGGTGCTAGGCCCGGTGCGTGGTCTGAGTGTGGCGGCACGTGACGGGCTTTTGCCTGCCGTGTTCCAAAGGGAGAACAAGCAGGGCGTGCCGACTGCGCTTATGTTCCTGCAGGCGGTTCTGGTGACGTTCTGGGGAGCGGTCTTCGTCGTACTGCCAGGCGGCGTCAGCGCCGGCTTCTGGGCGCTCTTCGCCCTGACGACCTCGGTCTATATCGTCATGTATTTCTTCATGTACGCGGCCGCCATCCGGTTGCGATACAGCCAGCCGGACACGCCGCGAAAGTTCCGGATTCCGGGTGGCAAGCTCGGCATGTGGCTCATGGCGGGCTGGGGGATTGTCGCCGCTGCCTTCATTTTCGTGATCTCGCTGCTGCCGCCGACGCAGGTCAAGGAAGACCCGCTGCCGTTCGAACTCTTCATGATCATCGGCACGATCGTGGTGTGCCTCATCCCGATCGCGATCTATCGCCTCCGCAAGGCCAACTGGAAGCAGAGCGCGGTCATTCCGTTGCCCGTCGCGTAGCGACTGAAGCGAAGACGGGTCCGCAGTCGAACCATCCCCGCACTAACTGTGCAAAAATCCTGAAAGCTGAGTGCAAAACGTGAAAACTGTTAGCCAAGAACCAATTGCCGTCGAAGCTCTCTTCCTCGGTCCGAAATCGGAAAACCAGGCCTTCTTCAAGACAACGCTCGATTTTCTCATGGATGAGCACGTCCACTGGCGGCGTGACTTCCATCCGGCGGATGACGAAATGGTCACCCCGAGCGAAATGCGGCAGCAGCCGTTTACCTCCACTCTCGACCGCACGACGGCGGTCTTGAACATGGTGTCGGCGAAACTGAAGGACAGTTCCACGCCCTGGTTCTCGACACGCTACCTCGGTCACATGAATTCGGACACGTTGATGGTGGCCAACCTCGCCCAGATGGCGGCCACAATGTACAACCCGAACAATGTCGCCTACGAATCCTCGGTCGCAACCGCGCATATGGAACTTGAGTGCGGGGGCGATTTCGCGAAATTGCTTGGCTACGATGTGGATCGTTCCTGGGGACACATCACGTCGGACGGCACAATCGCGAACTATGAATCGCTGTGGCTGGCCCGCAACCTCAAATCGTTCCCGCTGGCGGTCAAGGAGGTCAGTCCCGAGCTCGTCAAAGGCCTCGACGACTGGCAACTGCTCAACCTGTCCGTGACCCAGATCCTCGATCTGGTCGATCGGACCAAAGAGCAGAGGACCTTCGGCCTTGTATTGAAAGCATCCGCGCGAGCGCGCGGCGCCGGCGGCGGCAAGCTCGGAAAGATCATTGTGCCGCAGACCCGGCACTACTCCTGGGACAAGGCGGCCGATGTTCTCGGCATCGGCATCGACAATCTCATCCGGATTCCGGTTACGGATCGCTATCGCATGGATATCGGAGCGCTCCGATCTGCGATCGATGCCTGTATCAAATCCAGGACGCCAATTATATCGGTCGTCGCCGTGGTTGCGACGACGGAGGAGGGGGCTGTCGATGACATCGCTGCGGTAGCGGCGCTGCGCGATGAATATGCCAAGCAGGGCCTGTCTTTCTATTTCCACGTTGATGCGGCCTACGGCGGCTACGGGCGTGCGGTCTTCCTCGACGAGGCAAACCATTTCATGGGCTTCGCCGAGGTCCGCGCCAGGATCGCCGAGATGGGTGTTCCGGTTTCGGAGGCTATGTTTCCGTCCGAGGATGTCTGGAATGCCTATCGCGCGATGCCAACGGCGGATTCGATCACCATCGACCCGCACAAGATGGGCTACATTCCTTATGCCGCGGGCGGCATTGCGTTGCAGGACAAGCGCATCCTGGGTCTCGTCTCCTATGATGCGGCCTACGTTTTCGACAACAAGCAAAATCTGGAAATGAACCTTGGCAGCGTCATACTCGAAGGCTCCAAGTCCGGCGCCGCCGCCGCCGGCGTATGGGCAGCCCACAGGTTGTTGCCGCTCAATATTGCCGGATATGGCCAGTTGATCGGTCGCAGCGTTGCCGGTGCCGCGCATTTCGCCACGGAGCTGGAAAGCGTCCGGGAATTCACGGTCGGTGACCAAGTTTTCGTCTGCGAGCAGTTGCTCGATGGCCCGGATTTCAATGTCGTCTGCATGGCGTTCAACTACAAGGGCAATACCGATCTGACCAAAATGAACGATCTGAATGCCAAGATCTATCAGGCCTCATCCTATGAAGGCGGACCGCTGTACGCGGATGATTGGATTACGTCGCACACCGTCCTGGAATTCGATTCCTATGGCAATGCCCCGATGGGGCTGGTCGGACGCCTGGGAATCCCGGAGGCGGAATGGAACCGGATCCACAACGTCTATGTGCTCAGGTGCTGCGTGCTCCATCCATGGATCGTAAAGGTCGCGAGCTATCCGGAGAGCTGGCAGTCTTATCTCGAGATCATGAAAAAGGAAATTGGCCGGATCATCGCGCATGACCGGCCTCAACCCATGGCACCAAGCGGTGATGCGCCCAAGGCGATTGAAAAGACCTCCGCGCTCTCAATCAACGCCTGAAGGTTGGCAAACTTGAGTGAACTTGGCAGCCAGGTTGTGACACTGCCCGCAGCGGCAACCAATCCAGGCGCCGCGGCGGTGGTCCAGACCGAACCTGGCCAATTGTCGCGCGCCTTGGGCGATCGCCAGGTCCAATTCATTGCCATCGGTGGGGCTATTGGCGCGGGCCTGTTCCTCGCCTCCGGCGAGGCGATCCACAAAGCCGGCCCGGGCCTGCTCTTGGACTACCTGATTACGGGGATCATCGTCTTTCTGATTGCGCGGGCGCTTGGCGAACTCGCGATCTATCGACCCGTCGCCGGATCCTTCGCGTCCTATGCCGAGGAGTTCATCGGCCCCTGGGCAGGATTTCTGACGGGATGGTCATACTGGTTGAACTGGATCTTGGCGGGGATAGCGGAAGTCAGCGCTATCGAGATCTATTTTCACTACTGGTACCCGGATCTGCCGCAATGGATTCCAGCACTTTGCGCGGTCATGGTCCTCTATGGCGCGAATGTCATTTCCGTAAAGCTGTATGGCGAGATCGAATTCTGGCTGTCGCTGGTCAAGGTCGTCACGATCCTGGCAATGATCGCATTGGGCTCAGTGATCATCTTCTTTGGCTTGAAGGGCACACCCGGCCCCGCCGATTTCTCCAATCTCTGGTCGCACGGCGGCGTCTTTCCGCACGGCGCCATGGGCGTACTGCTCGCGCTCCCGATCGCCGCCTTTTCCTTCGGCGGCACGGAGGTTCTGGGGCTTACCGCCGGAGAGGTGAAAGACCCCAGCAAATCGCTTCCAAAAGCATTCAACGGGATTATCTACCGGATCCTGATTTTCTATATCGGAGCGCTCACCGTGATCATGACGCTCTATCCGTGGGATCAGCTCGATCCGACGGCAAGCCCCTTCGTGTTGGTTTTCGCGCGCATAGGCCTTCCCGCCGCTGCCGCGATCGTCAACATTGTCGTGATTTCTGCAGCAGCGTCAGCATGCAACAGCGGGCTCTTCGCAACCAGCCGGATGCTGTACTCCATGTCCGGCTCCGGCCAAGCTCCGCGCTTTTTCTCACATCTCAACAAACACCAGGTTCCCAGCCGGTGCCTGGCCGTCTCGGTTGCGATGATGCTCTTGGGAGTCCTGCTCAACTATCTGGTGCCTGCCAGCGTTTTCAACTATGCGATCACCGGCGTACTCGTGTTTCTATTGTGGACATGGATTGTGATCATGGTGTCGCATATGCGGTATCGCCGGGCAGTTCAAAACGGCACCAAGCCGGGTGTCGCGTTCCGCCTTCCGGGTTCTCCTGTCACCAATTGGCTTGTTCTCGGATTCGTCGGCGTCATCGTCATATTGATGGCCTTTGATCCCGAGACGCGAACTGCATTCTACTTCGCTGCTGCCTGGTTTGTCGTCCTGGGCGCAATCTATTTCGCGCTGGGCCTGGCCGGCGGTCGTGACAGGAACAAAACTCTTGTTACGTGACGGGGTGCCTCAGACATGAAGCTTCCCATCGATCCGATGCCGCTGAGTTCCACTTTACGAAAGCCGAAGTCTGGCCGCGATTGCCTGCCATCCGGCGAGGAGCTGTTGTTCAGGGCGCACGCTCGGAAATGGCGATGTGAAATCTATTGGTCCTGATTTGCGCGCTGCGGGGGGCTTGGTTCGGCCGCTACCGATGGCTCCGGATTTCCAGCATACGCCCGGACCTCATTCCATGAGCCGCTTGCGGATGGACAGCAGTTCTTCACGGCGTTGTTCGCTGGTCTTCGGATACGACATTTTGAGCTCCTCGAGAGTGTCCACCACAATGCGTGAGACAATCAATCGAGCGTTCTCTTTGTCGTCTGCGGGAACGACATACCATGGGCAGTTGTCGGTACTCGTCGCGCTCAGGCATTCCTCGTAGGCCTTCATATACTGCTTCCAGAACTTTCGTTCCTCGACATCGGCCATGCTGAACTTCCAGTTCTTTTCCGGCTGGTCGATACGGGCGAGGAAGCGCTTTCGCTGCTCCTCCTTGGAAAGATGGAGGAAGAATTTGACGATGCGTGTTCCGTTGGCGTGGAGATGTCGCTCAAGATTGTTAATCGAGCGATAGCGGTTCTCCCAGAGCGTCTTGTCGTTATGCGGCGTGTCGGGAAGTCCTTCGTTGAGGAGGATCTGGCGATGTACGCGGACGATCAGCACCTCCTCGTAATAGGAGCGGTTGAAGATACCGATCCGTCCGCGCTCGGGAAGGTCGCGGGTCGTGCGCCATAGGAAGTCATGCTGCAGTTCCGTTGCGCTCGGGTGCTTGTAGCTGAACACCTGGCAGCCTTGCGGATTGACGCCGGACATGACGTGCCGGATTGCGCCGTCCTTCCCAGCTGCGTCCATGGCCTGGAATATCAGCAGGATCGCATGGCGATTGGACGCGTAGAGCAGCTGCTGTTGCGAACTGAGGCGCGTAACATGATCCGCCAGGAGCTCTTGGTATTGGGCCTTCGACTTGTAGAAGGGATCGATGATGGTCGGCCACTTTTTGAGGCTGACCTCATCTCCTTCCCGGACCCGAAAATCTCTTGGGATGATTTTCATTTTCTTCCTTTGGCATTCGTTGTTTGGCATCCGTTGCGGCTAGGTAATCCCAAGACGATGAAAGACTGGCACCTTCACCAGATCAAGGAGCAGTGCGACGACGATCGCCGTCACAAGCGTGCCGACCACCAGAAGTGCGGGCAAGAGGTCTTCAGCCTGGCGCGCGCTTCGTCGCTCGTCAGGCCTTTGTGCGGATCGACGCTGGCGCCGCTCACCGATTTGGCTAGCGCTGCGGTCACCACGGACAGTTGGGTTGCCATGGTGTCTGTCTCCCTAACGCCAAACGGATTTATGGTGCCGAGAACCGCCTGGGCACGCTAGAATGGAACAGCCTCCAGCGGCCTCGTATCGGCGGCTAGGGAGCGAACGGCCGAAAAGGCCGTCAGAAGTGCTCATGATCCGGCTGGCGCTCGTCGAGCGCCAGACTCGGAAAATACTCATACGATTCTGTGTCGGCAAACTGGCGTGATTAGCTCCGACGCTCCCGAAATCGGTCGCGCCTACATTCAGCGGCAAGGCCGCGGACCGGGGGAAGACATGGACTGCCCAGCAAAGCCGGTTGGCGAACCAGCCATCGTTCTTCCTGCCTTGGGCGGCGTGATCCAGCCATCTGTAGACGCGCCGCAAGGGTGGAAACAGGCTGGCCGTGCAGAGGGATGCGGGCTAGGTGTTGCGCCACAAACATTGGTGACACTATGACCTATAAACCGCCCGCCATCGCGTATGTCGTCTATTCGCCGCCTCATAAGGGGCTACCATTTTTAGCCATAACGTTGATGCCAGATGGGTCTGTAAGGGCTAGACAGTTCGACTCGGCCACCGAGGCGGCCGCGTTCAATCGGGCGATGGCTGAGGGGCAGGATCCGAACGGATCGAGACATTGATGTAGTCAACAACGAACGGAATCCACTAGGCATTCCGTTCCTCTATCTCAGGTGCCTAAATCAGTACGACTGGGGCAAGATTACCCGCGCCCGCAATCCGCCAACGGTCGCCCGCGACAGTTCGAGGCTTCCACCATAGAGCTCCGTCAGTTCCGCTGCGATCGGCAGGCCAAAACCATGCCCCGGCGGTGCCTCGTCGATGCGCCGTCCAGGCCGCATCGCCTCCGGCATCGCAGCCGGATCGAGACCTGGACCGTCGTCTTCGATGTCAATGGTGACACGGCTGCCATCGGCGTTTGCAGAAATCACGACGCGCGCGCGCGCCCATTTGCAGGCATTGTCGAGAAGATTGCCAAGGATCTCATCGAAATCCTGCATCTCGACAGCGACCGCGATATCGGCCGTGACCTGGACGTCGAACTTCAACCCGCGCTCCCGGTGTACGTTCGCCATCATGCCGCGAAGATCGACCAACCTCTCGGCAACATTTGTGCTGGCGCGGGCCGGTCCGGCCAGCACCGCTGCACGTGCTCGAGCCAGATGGTGGCGGATCAGCCGTTCCATCACATTCAGTTGCGAACGCATGGAGGCAATACCCGTGGCGGATATGATGGACTTGGCGGTGCTTTCCGGCCGCTTTTCGAGGGCCAGGCCAAGCGCCGCGAGTGGCGTCTTCAAGCCATGCGCCAGATTCGCAACGTGACGCCTGGCCCGCGCCAGGCCTTCGGCATTTTCGGCAAGCAAGCTGTTGACCTCGTGGACCAACGGCAGGACTTCGCTGGGTTGGTCGGCGGAGATGGACGCCTGCCTGCCAGCACGGACATCGGCGAGACCAGCGCGCAGGCCCGCCAGCGGTCGCAGGCCAATTCTTACCTGTGCCACCATCGCGCCGAACAGCAACAGGCCGAGCACGATCAGCGCCAGCGCCAGCGGCACAAGCGCGTCGCGCAGAGGTCCGTAAATGGCGCTGTAAGGCGCAGTCGCCGTCACCGTCGCGGTTTTGTCTCCAAATGGGACCGTAAGAATGCGCCAATGCAATTTCTGCCCGTGCGGATCTGGTCCATCCGCAGGCGCTGGCCGGCCCAGGGAAGCGAGCGATCCAAGCAGTCCGGATATATCTGGAAAATTGTCGAAGCGCCCGCCATGAACCGGCGGCCGCGGCATGGCCGGCTCGCCAGCCAGCGAGGCCGACACCAACTCGCCATCTGGTGCCGTGACCTGCCATGTCCAACCCGATCCCGGACGATCGAACGGAGGCCCGTTCAGCATCGGCGTCACCGTCATTTTCCCATCGCCGCCGCGCTGCAACGCTGCCGCCACGGCGAAAACCTGGCCATCCAGTCGTTGGTCGATCTGGCCAATGACGAAACGCTGCAGGATTAGTGCAATCGTGATGCCCGCCAGGACGAGAGCGACGATGATGGCGATGGCGGCCGCAAGTCGCAGCCTTCCTGCCAGGGAACGCGGGATGAGGTTCATACCTCGCCTGCCGTCAACCGGTAGCCGAGACCGCGAACCGTCTCGATATGGCGGTGACCGATCTTGCGCCGCAGCCGGGCAATGATCACCTCCAGGGAATTCGAGTCGACCTCCGCATTTCCGTCATAGACACGTTCGTGCAAGTCCGCGCGCGTCACCACCACTTCCTTGCGCAGCATCAGGCTGGAGAGCACGCGCCATTCCAGTCCGGTCAATTTCAGCGGCAGTCCGTCGATCTCAAAAGTGCCAAGCTGCGCGTCGAAGGCGAGCGGGCCGCAGATGATCCTGGCCTGCGCATGGCCGGCCGCGCGTCGCACAAGCGCGCGCAGCCGCATGATCAGTTCCTCGGTTCGGAACGGTTTGGTCAGATAATCGTCCGCGCCGGCCTTGAACCCCTCGACCTTTTCAGACCAACCATCCCGCGCCGTCAGGATCAGCACCGGTAAGCTGCGTCCCGCCGCGCGCCAAGCCTTGAGCACAGCCTTGCCGTCGATCTTGGGCAAGCCGAGATCGAGAACAGCGACATCATAGGCGCCGGTGTCGCCGAGATGCTGACCATCCTCACCATTCGCGGCGATATCAACGACGAAGTTTTCGCCCCGCAACGCCTCGGCCAGCTGGCTGGCGATCGATTCATCGTCTTCGACGAGCAGCACCTTCATTGCGTCGGCCTCGTTTCAGGGTCGGCTCCTATGCCTGCCGGCTTAACTGAAACTGAACGGCCCGGTTCAGGCTGGGTTCCTGCCGGCCGGTTAGTACAGTCGCATTCAACCGTAACACGGAAGGTGACCAGGATGACCGATACCTCAGAAACTCCCGATACCCCGGCTCAGGCCGGACCAACCCCGCAAAGCCACCAGGCACGCAGGCCCTATCTGACCGGCGTTTTTGCCGCCGGGCTTCTCGTGGCCGGGCTTGTTGCCGGTGCCGGGGCAACGATGTTCGCAGCACCCCGCGACAGCGTCATGCTCATGCAGCCCAGCACCATTGCCTCGTTGGCGCCCTACAGCGTCGTCGCCGTCAAGGGCAAGGTCGCGGAGATATTCGGCAACAAGTTTGTCATCGACGATGGCAGCGGCCGGGCGCTCGTCGAAACAGGCCCAAGCGGCGAAGGCGGTAACCTCGTCAAAGCCGGCGAAGCACTGACGGTGCAAGGTCATTTCGACGACGGCTTTATCCATGGCGATCTTCTTGTCCATGCCGACGGCCGCGCCGAAAGCCTCAAGCCGCCCCGCCCAGGTCCGCGCGGCCTGCTCGACCGCCTGCATCGTCCAGGCGTCGAAATCGTTGCTCCGGGCAGGCCCGGCTAACATTCCCCAAGCCAGGAAGGAAACAGAAATAAAGAAGCTCCTCCTCGCCGGCCTTGCGCTGACGCTCACAGCCCCTGCTGTCTTCGCCCAGATGCAGGAGGACGGCCGCCAATCAGCGGCCGTCCTCGGGCCGGCAAGAAATCAGGCCAATTACATTACCGATCGTGCCCGATGGGCATGACCGAATCCTCTCAATTAGCAAACTCTATATCAGCCAGCCTGTTGATCGATACTGGCCCCACTTAAGGAACGAAACATGCCTCACCATGATGCCCTAATCGTTACGGGAACCATCACAGATATCTTCGCCCACCGGTTCGTGGTCGAGACAGGCTGCGGTCGAATCCCCGCCGACCTAACGCCAAAAGGAGCGGAAATGATTGCCCTGAAGATCGGGGACCGCGTCACGCTTTCCGGGGAGATGAAACCCTCGGAACTGAAGGTGGAGCACTATGCAAAGGAAGACGGCGAGACGATCGCGATCCACCACAAGGAACATCACGACAGCGATATTCAGGCTGAGCCGAACGCCGCAATAAGAGAGGCCGAGGCCAAAGGATATGCCGTTCTAGGAGAGCCAAGGCGCAAACCCAAGCACTTTGAGATTCTTGGGCGCAGCCGCGACGGCGGATTGCATGAACTTCACCTGGAGCTAGACGGTCATCTGCGAAAAGCCAAACCAGTTTTGGCCACGGATCCCAAGTGGGCGGCTGACATCAGGTAGCGGATTCGGGAAACGCGTCTAGACGAGAGCCGCGCGCACGAACCATGGCGAGCTCCTCGCGCTCTTTCGGCGGTCAGGACAACGGGCTGCCATCGCCTCGACCTGCGAGTAGAGGGCAGGGGACAGAAATCTTGGATTGCATCGCTTGCGACAGTCAGAATCCCCGGCGCCTTTGCTTGGAATACCGTGAGCCTACTGCCGGTATGCTCACGGCAGGCCTTCTTTCCAGCGGCTGCAGAGAGAGTAGATCGGAGTTTCCCTATGATGATCGACATTGCGAGCGTCATCAATCTCTGACGCAAATCCATTCGGCTTGGGGAGAGTTGTCCCGATGACGCCATGAATTTGTGGGCGATATTCCAGAAAGCCCACGCCGCAGCGTCGCGTAGCGGAATAAGACGTGCCAGACTCGATACGCCCGACCTAGGCTCCGAATAGCGTGTAACAGGCTGCGCGATTTGACGGTTCATGCTGTCGAGCATTGCGGCGCCTGAGACTCGCGCCCGATTGCAAGAGTATGCCGTTGGGGAAGCAGAACTGCAGTATCGCGTGCCGAGTGAGGAGAGGACAATTCCGCGCGAATCGTGAGCGCCAATGTTGAAAGCACTGCTGCTTGATGCGCGCTCGATGTCCTGATGGCCATTTCATGAAACGCCTCACCTGCGGCCTCGCGGCCTTTCGCGAGGGAAGCGCTCCTGGTGGAACCATGTCGCCGCGGCCGTGTTTTGACGTCCCAGGGGACACCGCCGTGTCGGAACCTGCGAACGTCAAAGACACACTCGAGGCGACAATTCTGACGCTTCGCGCGCTGCGTAAATCCATTGTCCAAGCAGGTCACATTGAAGCGCTCTATGAAATTGATACGCTGCTTCACGGGCGGTGCATTGATTGTCCGGCGAGTTCCACCAGGCAGCCGCAAGGCCACAATGCCGTGGCCGTTGTGCGGCGACCCAAAAAACCTTATCAAGGCGCACGGCCGGGCGGTGGTTGGTGCCGTGATTTGGCACACCTCATTCGCAACAGGATCGCGCTCCGCGCGTGGAAAAATGACAAAAAACCTTCGCAAATCCCTTCGCAAATTCGCCATTGCCATCCCGCTTCTTGCTCTTGGCTTCTATTTCATCCCAATCGTGACGGCGGTTTTCATCGTCCTCGGCCTCATCGATGTGCTGCGCAATGATCGCAGGGATTTGTCGCTGTTCAGCGGCTATTTCCTGGGCAACGGTATCTTCACCTGGCTGCTTTCACCATTCAATCTGCTGGTTGACCTCCTGTGCTACAGAAATCCGGGTGTCTGGAAGCTGGAGCAGTTTCCCGCCGACTATCAGCGCGAGGTCAATGAGGTCCTGGACATCTTCAAGGCGCGCAAGGACGAGATCATCGCCGACATCGATGCCAATTTCGGCGCCGGTCGGCGCGGTATGTATGTCTACCAATGGTACGGCAAGCACAAGATCGACAATGTCGCCGAATTCAACAAGGATTTCAAATACATCAAGACCATTGCCGTTTCCGTTTTCAGCAAGCGCGAATCGACGTCCTGGCACTTCGGGCCGCTGCGGCTCAGCCTGCGCATTCTCTACAACCTCGTTCCGGTCAAATCGGAAATCTTCGTCGAATGCGGCAATGTCAAGAACTACTGGTACGACAATCCGCTGTTCATCTTCGACGACACGCTGCTGCATCGCTCGGTCAACGAATTTGACGGACGCCGCTATTGTGTGTTCATGGACATTATCAGGCCGTCCCCGGTTCCTGGGCTCATCGCCGGCATGCTCGCGGTTGTCTCGGTCAGCGTCGAGCGCATCAACTCGATGTTCTACAAGAATTGGAAGATGATTGGCTCGAGCAAGCCGAAGAAAGTCGGAACGACCTGATCTCTACGCGGCCTTCCAAGATACCGGGAGCGGGTGCGTTTTGGCCCGCTCTTGGACCATCGTCCTATAGCGGCATCGGTCAGTGATCCTCTAGAACTCGACTGACGGATATGTTTTCGCAGATATAACGCTGCGGAAATGGGCGCGGCATTCACCTTGGGAGGATAAGGTGAACGGACAATCTGCCACTCATCACGCGGATGTCGTTCAGGCAGCCATAGCCACGAGCGATGCCGCGCGCTCGGCATTGGTCGCTTCCTGGCGGCGTTCGCTGTCATTGCACGGTCTTGATCCGGCCGAGCGCAAGGCTCCGCGACGCCTGACCGAAGGCGAGCTGAGCGAGGCTCGGCAACGCATAGAGCCATTGCTGCGCGCCGCCGATGCGAGTCTCGACCGCCTTTATCTGGCCGTCGGCGGCATCGGTTGTTGCGTGCTTCTGGCCGATCGCGAAGGCATCCCGGTCGAACGCCGCGGCGCCGTCGCGGATGATGGTACATTCGACGAATGGGGCCTGTGGACAGGCACGGTATGGAGTGAGGACTCCGAGGGAACCAACGGCATCGGCACGTGTCTGGCCGACCAGCGTGCGCTCACCATTCATCGCGACCAGCATTTCTTTTCGCGCAACACGCTGCTCAGCTGCACGACCTCGCCGATCTACGATCATGAAGGCACCCTGGCGGCCGCGCTCGATGTATCGTCATGCCGGTCGGACCTGACCGAAGGTTTCGTCAACCTGATCGCCATGGCGGTAGGCGATGCGGCGCGCCGCATCGAGGCCGAGAATTTCCGCCTGGCGTTTTCCAGCGCTCGTATCCTGCTGGCGCCGGTGGCCGAGCGCAGCGCTGGTGCATTGATCGCGGTCGATGCTGACGACCTTGTGATCGGCGCGACCCGGTCGGCGCGCCTTGCACTGGGCATCACCCAACAGATCCTGGCCAGGGGACTGCCGGCCGCCGACATCCTCGGCGGCTCGGTCAACACTGCCGAAGACTTGGACGAGGCGGAGCGCGGCGTGGTCCAGCGCGCCATTGCGCGCGCCGAGGGCAATGTTTCGGCGGCTGCCAGCAGTCTTGGAATTTCGCGGGCGACCTTGCACCGCAAGCTCGCTCGTTTCGGCATTCGCCGTCCGCACTGAGCCTTCGGGGCTCGCGGCTGTCGCAGATCTGCGACAGTTAGCGTCGGCGAATGGTGGGCTAGGGCTGACAAACCCCACCCCATCCGCAACTCTTGCCATCGACGCGCCACATCCCGTGGCGCTGCTTCTTGGGAGGAAGACGATGAACAAAGTGGAGTTTTCTCGCACGGCCAAGGTTCCCTTCGCCAAGCGCTATGACAACTTTATCGGCGGCAAATGGGTCGCCCCGCTCTCCGGAAAATACTTTGACAACATATCGCCTGTCACCGGCCGCCCGCTCGGCGAAGTCGCTCGCTCCGATGGCCGGGATATCGAGGCGGCACTCGATGCCGCGCACAAGGCCAAGGATGCATGGGGCAAGACCAGCGCTGCCGCCCGCGCGCTGATCCTCAACCGCATCGCCGACCGCATGGAGGACAATCTCGACCTCTTGGCGCTCGCCGAAACCTGGGACAATGGCAAGCCGATCCGCGAGACGACCGCCGCCGATCTGCCGCTCGCCATCGACCATTTCCGCTATTTCGCCGGTGCCGTACGCAGTCAGGAGGGCGGCATTTCCGAGATCGACCACGATACCGTTGCCTATCACTTCCATGAGCCGCTCGGCGTCGTCGGCCAGATCATTCCCTGGAACTTCCCGCTGCTGATGGCGGTATGGAAGCTGGCGCCAGCACTTGCCGCCGGCAACTGCGTGGTATTGAAGCCCGCCGAACAGACACCCGCCACCATCATGCTGTGGGCGGACCTGATCGGCGACCTGCTGCCGGATGGCGTGCTCAACATCGTCAACGGCTTCGGCCTCGAAGCCGGCAAGCCGCTCGCTTCTTCGAACCGCATCGCCAAGATCGCCTTCACCGGCGAAACGACGACCGGCCGGCTGATCTCGCAATATGCCAGCCAGAACCTCATTCCGGTCACGCTCGAGCTTGGCGGCAAGTCGCCCAACATCTTCTTCCAGGACGTGACTTCCGAGGACGACGACTTCTTCGACAAGGCCATCGAAGGCTTTGTCATGTTCGCCCTCAACCAGGGCGAGGTCTGCACCTGCCCCAGCCGGGCGCTGGTGCATGAGAAGATCTATGACAAGTTCATGGAAAAGGCACTGAAGCGCGTCGAAGCGATCGTGCAGGGCGATCCGCTCGATCCGGCAACGATGATCGGCGCGCAGGCGTCGAGCGAGCAGCTGGAAAAGATCCTGAGCTACTTCGACATTGGCCGCAAGGAAGGCGCCGAAGTGCTGATGGGCGGCGAGCAGAACCATCTGCCGGGCGATCTGGCCGGCGGCTATTACGTCAAGCCGACGGTGTTCAAGGGTCACAACAAGATGCGTGTCTTCCAGGAGGAAATCTTCGGGCCGGTGGTTTCGGTCACGACCTTCAAGGATGACGACGAGGCACTGTCGATCGCCAATGACACGCTCTATGGTCTCGGTGCTGGTATCTGGAGCCGCGATGCCAACCGCTGCTACCGCTTCGGCCGCGCCATCCAGGCTGGCCGTGTGTGGACCAACTGCTACCACGCTTATCCGGCGCACGCGGCCTTCGGCGGCTACAAGCAGTCGGGCATCGGCCGCGAGAACCACAAGATGATGCTCGATCACTATCAGCAGACCAAGAATATGCTGGTCAGCTACAGCCCGAAGAAGCTTGGTTTCTTCTAAGAGCCCCCCAGGGCTGCGCATGATCCTGGACTGGATATCCAAGGGCAGGTTCATGCGTAACCGCAAAGGGGCGCGGCCGTTCCGCCGCGCCCCGGCCGCTTGATGACGGAGGAATGCCATGCTCGACAAGGTTTCGCTTGGGAAAGTCTCGGCCACGCCGGAAGCCAAAGCGTTCCTGGCTGAAATCATCGCCGACCATGGTCCAGTTCTGTTTCATCAGTCAGGCGGCTGCTGTGACGGTTCTTCGCCGATGTGCTACCCGCAGGGTGATTTCATCGTAGGCGACAATGATGTCATGCTCGGCGAAATTGGCGAGACGCCGGTCTATATCAGCAGCTCGCAATACGAGGTGTGGAAACACACCGATCTCATTATCGACGTGGTGCCGGGCAGGGGCGGCATGTTCTCGCTCGACAACGGCCGCGAGAGGCGGTTCCTGACGCGCTCCACTGTCTGCGCAGTGCCGCCGGCTTAGCCGCCCAGCCAAGGGATTGACCGGCGCGCGCACCCAAGGCAGTAAACGACGATGCTCAATCTTCTTCTCGTCGTCGTGGGTGCATTGGCGCCGGAATACGTCACCTCACAAACATGGGCGCACTGCGCCTTGTCGGCCCGAATTTTCCCTGGGGCACGATGGCGATCAACATCGTCGGCTCCTTCGCCATGGGGCTGTTCATCGCAATGCTGGTGCGGCGCGGCGGATCGAGTGAGCTTAGGCTGTTCGTAGCCACCGGCATCTTTGGCGGTTTCACCACTTTTTCCGCTTTCTCGCTGGATTTCGCGACTTTGTGGGAGCGCGGATCGGCCCTACCTGCCCTTGGTTATGCGCTTGCAAGCGTCATTGGGGCGATGATTGCACTCTTTCTGGGTCTTTGGCTCGCAAGAAGCCTGCCTTAGTGCTATTGCCGCGCTAATGGCGCCGCGCATCCCTCGGGACGCGCCGGTGGCGCTATGGAAAATTTGATCTTGCGCACGATCCCCTTCGAAAACCGATTCCGTTTTCGTGTCATGCGCCTGAAACGGGTAAAGCGAGACTATGGCAGGCGTTGAACAGATTACAGTGGAGGCCGGCGAAGCGGGCATGCGGCTCGATCGCTGGTTCAAGACCCATTTTCCGGGCCTTGGCTTTGGACACCTTCAGAAGCTGCTGCGCTCCGGCCAGATCCGCGTCGATGGCGGCCGGGTCAAGGCCGATACGCGCGTCGAGCCAGGCCAGATGGTGCGTGTGCCACCACTGGAAGTGGACAAGAAGGGTGAAAGCGCCCTTACCGGCCACTCGATCCGCAACCAAGGCGATGCCGACGTTCTGGCAAAAATGCTGATCCATGAGGATCCAAAAGTCTTTGTGTTCAACAAGCCGGCAGGGCTGGCGGTGCAAGGTGGCTCCGGTGTCACCCGCAATGTCGACGACATGCTGGAAGCCTGGCGCAACAAGAAGGGCGAGAAGCCGCGTCTCGTTCACCGGCTCGACCGCGATACCTCGGGCGTGCTGGTCGTTGCGCGCACCCGGCTTGCCGCGATGAAGCTCGCGGAGGCGTTTCGCGCGCGCGAAACCAAGAAGACCTATTGGGCGCTGGTCAAGGGCGTGCCGCCCAAGCGCGAGGACAAGATCTCGACCTGGCTGATCAAGGAGCCGACGCCCGACGGCGACCGGGTGCGCGTCGCCAAGCATGGCGAGAAGGGTGCCGACCACGCCGTTACCTATTATCGCATCATCGAGCAGGCGGCGCAGACCATGACCTGGCTGGAGATGGAGCCCTATACCGGCCGCACGCACCAGCTTCGCGTCCATGCCGCCTACATTGGCTGCCCGATCATCGGCGACCCGAAATATTTCGAGGCCGACACCAATTGGGATTTTCCAGGCGGCATGCAGAACCGCTTGCATTTGCACGCGCGCCGCATCGTCATCCCGCATCCCGACAAAGGTTTCATCGATGTCACCGCGCCGATGCCGCCGCATATGCGCCAGAGCTGGAACCTGATCGGCTTCGACGACGCCAGCGCGGAGGAGTGAGCTTGGGCGGTGCTACCGATACGCTCGACCGGCGCGACTCGGTCGACATGGCCGCAGCCACCATCATGGTCGGCCTGACCTTTTCCTGGGGGCTGAACTATGTCGCCGCCAAGATTTCCTATGCCGGCTACGACCCGGTGTTCCTGTCGATCGCGCGGTCGACTATTGGCGGTTTCTGCGTCTTCCTCTGGTGCCGGTGGCGCGGCATAGCGCTATTTACCCGCGACGGGACACTTCTGGCCGGTATTGCCGTTGGCGTGCTCTTTGGCATCGAGTTCCTTTGCCTTTATGTCGGCCTGGAACACACGACCGTTGCCCGCAACACGTTGCTGGTCAACACAATGCCGTTCTGGATGCTGCTCGGTGGCCACTTCCTGCTTGGCGAGCAGATAACGATGCGCAAATTGCTCGGCCTGCTGCTGGCCTTTGCCGGCCTTGCCGCTGTTTTTTCCGACAAGCTTGGCGGCAGTGGCGACATGTTGTTCGGTGACCTCTTGAGCCTCGGCTCCGGATTCTTCTGGGCCTTGACCAACATCCTCATCAAGCGGTCCAAGCTGGTCGAGGCTAGCGCCGAAAAACTGCTGCTCTATCAGCTTGCCGGGGCGGCAATCGTCGGTCTGCTGGTAATTCCCTTGGCGGGTTCGCCGATTCGCGATCCCGCTTTGCTGCCGACATTGGCGCTGCTTTTCCAGGCGGTCTACATCGTCGCCTTCACTTACGTGCTGTGGTTCTGGCTGCTGCGACGCTACCCGGCATCCGGCCTGTCGAGCTTTACCTTCCTGTCGCCGGTTTTCGGCGTGCTGTGCGGCGCCATGTTCTTGAATGAACCGCTGAGCGTGCGCATCTTCGTGGCGCTTGGCCTGATTGCCGCCGGCCTGATCATCGTCAACCGGCCCCAGCGCAAGCTGATGCCGGTGTAAGAGAGACCTTTTATGCGTGATATCCTCAACGACCTTGAAGCAGGCAAATATCTTTCGGATCCTGATCCGGTGCGTCGTGCCCAGATCCAGATGAAGACACCGCTGCCGAAGCGTTTTTACAAAACCGCCTCGGTCAAGCCAGTTGACGATGCCTTTGCGGTACATCTCGATGGCAAGCCGGTGCGTACGCCTGGCAAGGCTCTATTGATGCTGCCGACCGAGGAAGCCGCGACGCTGGTTGCCGGCGAGTTCGCCGCGCAAGGCGAAACGATCAATCCAGTGACGATGCCGGTGATGCGCCTCGTCAATACGGCGATCGACGGTGTCGCCAGCGACCCGCAGGCGGTGCTGGAGGACATTCTGCGCTTTGCCTCGTCCGACCTGCTTTGCTACAGGGCCGACGCTCCGCAAGGGCTGGTCGATCGGCAGAACCAGCATTGGGACCCGGTCATCGACTGGGCGCGCGCAACGCTTGGCGCTCGCTTCAATCTTGCCGAAGGCATCATTCATGTCGAGCAACCGCGCGAGAGCATTGCCGTTCTGGGCGTTCACCTTGCCCAGCGTGCCGATCCTCCGCGGCTGGCCGCCATCCATGTCATGACATCGCTGACCGGTTCGGCGCTGCTGGCGCTGGCGGTCGATTTCGGCGAACTCGATGCCGAAGCGGCCTGGGCCGCCGGCCATGTCGATGAGGACTGGCAGATCGAGCAATGGGGCCAGGACGCGGAGGCTGTCGCGCGTCGATCCGCACGCAAGCGCGACATGATGGCTGCCGTAAGTTTGCTTGAAGCGCTCAAGGGCTAAGCGTTCCGCCGCTGGCTTTTTCCTCATACCGCACTGCACATTATACCAAAGTCATAATCCCAAAGGCGCTCTGCCGCCGGGGGATACTTTCTGTCATTTTTTCCGTGATGGCACCGCTTTGAGTCCGCGTTCGGAGGAGAACACGGACGTTGATGTGCAGCATCGAGGACAGACGGGATCTCACGGGAGGAAAACTCATGGCAATGGCATCAGCCGCCGGCGGAGCAAGCCGCGGCATGACGCGGGAAGAGAAGAAGGTCATCTTCGCTTCCTCGCTCGGCACTGTTTTCGAATGGTACGATTTCTACCTTTATGGCTCGCTGGCCGTATTCATCGGCTCGACCTTCTTCAGCCCCACCATTCCGGAAGCGACGCGCAACATCTTCGCGCTGCTGGCCTTCGCCGCCGGCTTCCTCGTGCGCCCGTTCGGCGCGCTGCTGTTCGGCCGCATCGGCGACCTTGTCGGCCGCAAATACACCTTCCTTGTCACCATGACGATCATGGGCCTGTCGACTTTCCTGGTCGGCTTGCTGCCTGGTTATGCAACCCTGGGCATCGCCGCTCCCGTGATCCTTATCTTGCTCCGCATGCTGCAGGGCCTGGCGCTGGGCGGCGAATATGGCGGTGCGGCCACCTATGTCGCCGAGCACGCACCCGACAACCGGCGCGGTTACTACACGTCGTGGATCCAGACCACGGCCACGCTCGGTCTGTTCCTGTCGCTCGTTGTCATCCTGATCGTCCAGGGGTCGTTGAGCAAGGAAACCTACGCAGCCTGGGGCTGGCGCATTCCTTTCATAGTCTCCTTCCTGCTGCTCGCCGTTTCGATCTGGATTCGGCTGTCTCTCTCCGAGTCTCCGACCTTCCAGAAGATGAAGGATGAGGGCAAGGGTTCAAAGGCGCCGCTGACGGAAGCCTTCGGCCAGTGGAAGAACGCCAAGATCGCGATCCTCGCGCTGCTAGGCCTCACCGCCGGTCAGGCCGTGGTCTGGTACAACGGCCAGTTCTACGCACTGTTCTTCCTGCAGAACGTGCTGAAGGTCGAAGCACAGTCGGTCAACATCATGATCGCCATCGCGCTCGCACTCGGCTCGATCTTCTTCGTGGTGTTCGGTTGGCTCTCCGACAAGATCGGCCGCAAGCCGATCATCATGGCCGGCCTCGCGCTTGCCATCGTTTGCACCTTCCCGCTGTTCAAGGCTTTGACCTGGGCCGCCAATCCGGCGCTCGCCAAGGCTCAGCAGAACACGCGGGCAACGGTGACGGCGGCACCCGGCGACTGCAAGTTCCAGTTCAATCCGGTCGGCACGGCGAAGTTCACGACGTCCTGCGACATCGCGACCTCGTTCCTGACTAGGAACTCGGTGCCCTATGACGTGGTATCCACGGCTGCCGCCGGAACGGCCGCGTCGGTCAAGATCGGCAGTGAGACGGTGAACTCGTACGATGCCATTGTCGCTGGTGATCAGGCAAAAGCGAAGGACGCTGCCTTCGTCAAAGCGGTCAACATGTCGCTGCAGGACGGCGGCTATCCGCTGAAGCGCGCCGCGGTCAAGATACCGGATCAGAAGCTTGACGCGTTTGTCGCAGCCAATCCGGAACTGAAGCTCGATGCCGCCGCCATCCGTGCCGGCGACAAGGCTACGGTTCCGGTCGACCAGGCGATCACCGACAAGCTCCTGACCAAGGATGAAGCGGCAGGGGCGCCCGAGATCACCGTCTACAACATACCGGGTGGCGGCGCTTTCGCCATGTTCGCCGACTCAGCGGCAATCAACTGGCCGATGACGATCGGGATCCTGTTCATCCTGGTCCTCTTCGTGACCATGGTCTACGGCCCGATCGCCGCGATCCTGGTCGAGATGTTCCCGACCCGCATCCGCTACACCGGCATGTCGTTGCCCTATCACATCGGCAATGGCTGGTTCGGTGGATTGCTGCCGGCAACCGTGTTCGCGCTCAGCGCCTACAAGGGCGATATCTACTATGGCCTCTGGTACCCGGTGATCATCGCGGCGATGTCGCTCATAATCGGCATGATCTTCGTCAAGGACACGCTCGGAACCAACCTCGACACCAAGCAGTAACCGAGGCTCTCTCGCTCAAACAAAAGCCCGGCGCTATCAATCGCGCCGGGCTTTTTGATGCCAGACAACTCCTGCCGAGTTCAGCTCTTCCGCGTATTTTCTTCTTCGACGGCCGCCTCGTGGTACCAGCCGTCAAAATCGGCGTGCGTGTTGCGCAAAGATGCGAGCTCTGCCGCGAATTTGGCCTTTGCGCCTAAATTTGAGGCAGGCTTCCGTGCTGCCAGGGGGAACAGCAGGATTTTCGCCGTTGGCTGGGATGCGGTGACTTCCATGATCAATATCCCTCCTTTTTAAGGAGCCTGTCGATTCATCTCTCCATCAAGATAGGTTCTGCGATTCCTTTAGTGTCTGACCCAAAAAGAAGTTGGGTGCTATCAATGACTTGTGATTCAATCGGAGTTGCGAAGCCTCGACGGAGCATCACATGTGGACTGATATCACCCGCGCCAAGCATGCCCGAAAGGGACTACGTTATTCAAGCGATTTGACGGACGCGGAATGGATGGTTCTGGAACCGCTGCTTCCGCCTCGCTCGGCGCTTGGCCGCCCGCCGAAATGGTCGCAGCGTGTTCCCCGTCAGCACCTGTGTCCCAGATTTGAGGTTGTGAATTAAGGAGGGTTTTGATCTCGTCGTCACGACGAAGGAACCAAGATGAGCCCTAAATCCTCAAGTGCCAAGAAGCCTGCCGAGCAGGTGGTAAAGGACATTCGCCGGGCGACCCGGCGGCATTTTTCAGCGGAAGACAAGATCCGGATCGTGCTGGACGGGCTGCGCGGCGAAGACAGCATCGCCGAGCTGTGCCGCAAGGAAGGGATCGCGCAGAGCCTGTATTACACCTGGTCCAAGGAGTTCATGGAGGCCGGCAAGCGCCGATTGGCGGGTGATACCGCTCGTGCTGCCACCAGCGACGAGGTCAAGGATTTGCGCCGGGAGGCCGGCGCGCTGAAGGAATGCGTCGCTGATCTGACACTGGAAAACCGTCTGCTCAAAAAAAGCATGATCGCGGATGGGGACGAGCAAGAATGAGATATCCCGCATCCGAAAAGCTCGAGATCATCAGGATCGTCGAGCAGTCACACCTGCCAACCCGCAAAACGCTGGACCGACTGGGCATCCCGCGCCGGACCTTCTATCGCTGGTATGACCGTTATGTCGAGGGCGGGCCTGAGGCGCTGCAGGATCGGCCCTCGGCGCCGAGCCGGGTGTGGAACCGCATCCCGCCTGCCATCCATGACCAGATCATCGAACTGGCGCTGGAGCAGTCCGAGCTCTCCCCGCGCGAACTGGCAGTACGGTTCACCGACGAGACGCGCTACTTCGTGTCAGAAGCCAGCGTTTACCGGCTCCTCAAGGCCTACGATCTGATCACCAGCCCGGCCTATGTGGTGATCAAGGCGGCGAACGAGTTCCACACCAAGACGACGCGACCCAACGAGATGTGGCAGACGGACTTCACCTACTTCAAGATCATCGGCTGGGGCTGGATGTACCTGTCGACCGTGCTCGACGATTACTCCCGCTACATCATCGCCTGGAAACTGTGCAGCACCATGCGGGCCGAGGACGTCACCGACACGCTGGACATGGCACTTACTGCCTCAGGGTGCGACCAGGCCCATGTGCACCACAAGCCTCGGCTGCTCAGCGATAATGGCCCCAGCTACATCGCCGGCGAACTGGCGGACTATATCCAGGACCAACGCATGAGCCATGTCCGGGGCGCTCCAATGCATCCCCAGACCCAAGGCAAGATCGAGCGCTGGCACCAGACCCTCAAAAACCGAATCCTCTTGGAGAACTACTTTCTGCCCGGCGACCTTGAGGCCCAGATCGCAGCCTTCGTCGAACATTACAACCATCGACGCTACCACGAGAGCCTGGCCAACGTAACGCCAGCCGACGCCTACTTCGGCAGGGCCGCAGCCATTATCAAACAGCGAGAAAGGATCAAACGCCAAACCATCCAACATCGGCGCTTGCAGCACCGCAAGATCGCCGCTTAACATCAACCCCAAGATGAGGCCGACACTCCGCTAATCTGCGATCCAATCTGAGCCAAATGATCTGACGACGGACAGTCGCAGCGGTCTATCATGGAGGGCGTGTTTTATGTGCTGCGTAGCGGTCTGCCTTGGCGAATGCTGCCCAGGGACTTGCCGCCGGTATCGACGGTGCAGCGCTATTTCTACGCTTGGCGCGACAGCGGCCTTTGGAACACGATCAACCACCTGCTGCTGGTGGCCGTGCGTGTCGCCGCAGGTCGGGAGGCGTCGCCCAGCGCCGGCGTAATCGACAGCCAAAGCGTGAAAACCACTGAAAGCGGCGGGCTTTGTGGCTACGATGCGGGCAAGAAGATCAAAGGCCGAAAGCGCCATATCCTGACCGACACCTTGGGCCTGCTGGTCGGCGCGATCGTCCATACCGCTGACATCCAGGACCGAGACGGCGCCCCCGAGGTTCTGGCTTCTATTCGGGAAAGCTTTCCCTGGCTGCGCCACGTCTTCGCCGATGGCGGCTACGCCGGTGAAAAACTCCAGACCGCGCTCAGGGGAAAAGGTGGCTGGACCCTCGAAATCATCAAGCGATCCGACGCCGCAAAAGGCTTCGTTCTGCTCCCGCGCCGGTGGGTGGTGGAACGAACCTTCGCCTGGTTCGGCCGCAACCGACGCCTGTCCAAGGACTTCGAGCAGACCATCGAAAGCTCCACGGCTTGGCTGCTCCTCGCATCCGTTCAACTCATGACACGGCGCATCGCAAATCCATGATATCCATCAGAAATATTATGAGTCAGACTCTAAGGTCCCTCAGGCCTTTGACAGCCGCCAGGTCGGCGCTGCTTACCGCACCGCGTTGGGGTCGGCTCTGGTGCAGACAGCGAAGTCACTCCAACATGCCGGGTAAGAAAGCAAGGTGTCAGGATGCGCGGCCATCTGTCATCCAGCGGCGATTAGACTAGAGCCCCGGCCGTTATGTTACGACGTAAGGCGCGGGTTGAGCAACTGAGGCAGATTCAGTCTCAGGAACACGATCGCGGTGGATCCTTAAACGCCTTGAAAGAGAAACCAGGCTGGCGATACTGCGCCAAACGCTGGAAAGGCCGGCCAGATCGATGCTAGAGGAAACTTCCTATCGTTGGCGCGTCCGCTTTCCCGCCCGGCTCCCCCACAGCGGTTCTTCCCGTTTCGGCCCTGTTGCGGCCATTTCGGAACACCCACACTTTGGCTTTTTCACCGCGAACTGGCCTTGGCAAGCGGCCAGATGTCCCCGGTCTGTTCTCGGAAAGTCGCATAATTGGCAGACTGGAACGCGGGCTGAAGGCCAGGCTTTTCGTTCCTGACTTTTTCGTTATTAGGCTTTGAGAGCGGCAGGTCCTTGAAGGAGATCTCTTTCCAGCTCCTGCGGGGCCAGCCGCACCAGCGACGTGGCGAGCTTGCGGTTGATTGGTCCTGGCGAGGCTGCCGATGAGATAGCCAACGTCGTATTCGAGGAGCGCTCGACTCTAGACCAGAACGACGGTCCATTGCGCGGTCCGGATCGACCGTTGATGACGCTGCAGCCAATCCCCGAGCCTCTACCAGACGTCGCGCGGCTGATTGAGAATAGCCTGTCGAGCGACATGCAGTGTCATGACGCCCTTTCTGCGGGACGCGGCCGGCCGGACCGCAGCAATGCGACGGCGGCGAACCAGTAGAGGGTGTAGACCAGAACGGATATCAGCTCGGGACGGGCACGGTAGCCTGTCATGGCGGCGATGAAGGCGCCCAGCCTGCCCGTGTCGTCGAGAAACCAGGATGTATCCCACAGGGATGCGGAGAGCGGCGGGACGAGTTCGAGCCCAATGGCGCGGTCAAGGGCGGTCATCAGCAGCGAAGCGGCCAGCGCCAGCAGAAGGAAGGCATCGCGTTGAAAGTACGCCAAACAACGCTAATGGCTAACGGCGAGAGAACATCATCATGCCGCCTGCCTTCTGGCCGGCAGATTGAGTGGCTTGCGGTTTGTCGCCTGTGCGGCGCGATCCCAGAGGAAGTCGCCGGAGAATGCGATGTGCTCCCATCCGACCGGCGAGGTGTGGACCATAAGGTCATCGGGGGCAGATTCGCCTGTTGATCGCAGATGGCCCACGGCGTCGGCGATATAGGTGGAGTTCCAATAGACAATCGCGGCAATGACGAGGTTCCGTCCCGAGGCACGATATTGCTGGGCCTCGTGGCTGCGATCGATGATCCGACCCTGCCGGAAAGTGCATATGGCCTGGGTGAGCGCATGACGCTGTTCGCTCTTGTTGAGCCCGGCCTGACAGCGGCGCCGCAGCGCCGGATTTTCCAGCCAGTCGAGCATGAACAGGGTGCGCTCGATCTTGCCAATTTCCTGGAGAGCGATGTCGACCTGATTCTGCCGCTCGTAAGCGGCGAGCTTTCTCAGCATCACCGACGGCGCGACGTGGCCTGCCTTCAGCGACGCGACGAGACGCACCACCTCATCCCAATGCTCGCGAATGACATCGGTGCGGATTCGTTTTCCCAGAAGCGGTGCGATACCAGGATAGGCGGCGAGAAGATCGATCGGTATCAGCCGCCGGTCCGGAAAGTCCCGCAATCTGGGGCAGAAGCGGAACCCGAGCATGGCGCAGAGCGCGAAGACGTGATCGGTCGCACCGCCGGTGTCAGTGTAGTGCTCCGCGATGCTGAGATTGCTGCCATGGTGCAGCAGGCCGTCAAGAACATAGGGCGCTTCATGCGTTGCGGCCGAGATGACCTTGGCGTGGTAGGGTCCGTGCTGATCGGAGACATGGGTGTAGAAGCTGAAGCCGGGATCGACACCATAACGGGCATTGATATCGCCGCCCGAAGCGGCGCGCTTTCCGCCGCGAAAGAACTGCCCATCCGAACTTGAGGTCGTACCGTCGCCCCAGACTTCGGCAATCGGCAGACGGTGATGAGCATTGATGATGGCCGAGAGGGCAGCGTTATACGTGTCATCGCGGATATAGGCGTCCTGGGTCCAGACGAGCTGATCGCGGGTGACACCCTGACTGGCGGCGGCCATTCGGGAAAGGCCGAGATTGGTGGCGTCGGCCAGGATCGCCGCCAGCAACGCGCTTTCGTTGGGGCATTTCTCTCCGGTGCGGAGATTCGTGAACGCCGCCATGAACCCGGTTTCGCGGGCGACCTCATGCCGCAGTTCGGTGACGCGGATGCGCGGCATCATGGCATCGAGCCGATCGGCCAGTGCCTCCGCATCGGCGGGTGCTAGCGGCCCTGACGGGTGTGATTGCCAAGCGGCCTTCGATGAAGCTGACGCCCCCGAGCTGGTTCCGCTTGAGGTGTTGCGAGAACCGTTTCAGCCGCCAGTCGAGTTCTGTGCCGCGCTGATCGAGCCATTCATCGGCGGTCGCCGGCAAGCCCAATGCCGACGCGATCGGAGCGGCGGCCGATTCCGGCAACAGGTAGCTGTCGAAACGACGGTAGGCTGAAGACCGCTCGACCCAGACATCGCCCGAGCGCAGCTTGTTGCGGAGATGGGCCAGGGTGGCCGTTTCGTAGAGGCGGCGATTGATCTTGCCGTCCGGCCCGATGACCAGCTTGCGCCACTCCTTCTTGAATGGCATGGGCGCGTCAGGCGGAACATCCCGCTTGCCCGATCTGTTCAGTTCGCGAAGGATACGGATCGCGGCAATGGTGCGTGCGCTGCCACGCCCGGCCTTGAACTCAAGCGCCTCGATCAGCGCTGGAGCGAACTTCCTGAGCGTCGCATAGCGGTCAACCGCCACTATAAGCGGATCCTCGCCGGCCGTTTCGGCAATTGCCGCGACTTCATGTCTGACCTTGAGCAAGGTCGCCCATCCGACGGATTCGTCGATCGTCTCGATCGGATCGGTGTCGTTTTCGAGCGCCCCGGACAACGCGTTGATCGTGCCGCGAAACAGGCGCATCAGTCGCGATACGTCTTTTGAGGTTGCGACGTAGCGCCGGGCCTGCGTGTTCTTCGCACGGGCGAACATTGTGCCTATCAACTTGTCGGCCATTTCGATTGCGGCATCGGTCAGCCGCTCTTCGAGATCGATCAGGAAGACAACAAGAGTGGCGCGCCGGCGCGCCACGGTATAACGCTCGATCAGGTAAGCAGGCGATGCCCGGCCTTCGCATACGAATTGACGATAGCGATCGGGATGGATCGTAGCGCTGGCTTTTGCCGGAATGCCTATATTCCGCACAAATTGCAGTCGGTCGAGAATGCCGCGGACATGATCCGGCTTTGCCGCCCCAGGTATGGCTTTCAGCCAGGCGATCGGAGTGATGCCCGTACCGGGATCGGCGACGAACAGAGCATCGAGACTCTCCAATTTTTCCGGACTCAGGCCGGACAGAAGAGCGTGCGTGGCCTGTTTTCGGGCCCGCGCCCGACCGGCAATTCCGGCACGTTCAATCGTCGAAATCGATGGCAGAAGGATTTTCGCCTGCCGCAAGGCGTCGATCACAGCAGCGGCAATCACGACGCCCTTGTCGGTTGGCCACGCGGCGTTAGCCGCCATCTCGATCATGAAAGGAATGTCGGTCCTGGCCGGACCGCATAGACCAAAAGCCAGGACGAGTTCGCGAGCATGATCCGACATCGTCTGCTCACGAGCCGCATAATCCGCAATCGCTGCGGCCGGGATGCCGAGTTGCTCAGAGATAAAGGACTGCAATGCTTGAGGTGGCTCCGCGACGCGATTGAGAACCTGCGCCAGCGTCGTGCCGGGATGGCGAAACAGAGCCATCTGCAGGCCGAGGCCAAAGCGATTTCGGTCTTCCCGCCGAAGACGGATCAAGTCAAAATCCGTTGGCTCAAAGGAGTAAAGCCTGACAAGGTCATCCCGCGCCGTCGGGATTCCCAGCAACTGTTCCCGCTCGGCGTCACTCAGGAGCTCACGTTTCGCCATTCAGGCCTCCTCCCGTCGTCCACAAAAGGCCTTTCCAATCC
Source organism: Mesorhizobium sp. PAMC28654 (assembly GCF_020616515.1). GTDB lineage: Bacteria > Pseudomonadota > Alphaproteobacteria > Rhizobiales > Rhizobiaceae > Mesorhizobium. The sequence goes on along the minus strand of NZ_CP085135.1, from coordinate 1,145,642 downwards.
GTGGACAAGCCCGGGTAAAGAGACATATTCTGTGGACAGATTCTGGATCGGTCGATAGGTCAAGCCACACCCGTCCACAGAACGGCCGTTTGGGAGACGAGAAAATGGCGCATATTCTCGGCTACGCTCGCGTCTCTACCGGCGATCAGGATGTTGCGGGTCAGACCCTCCGCCTTGAGCAGGCCGGCGCAATCAGGGTGTTCACCGACGTCAAATCGGGAAAGAGCATGGACCGGCCAGGCCTCATTGATCTTCTCGCCTATGCCCGTCCCGGTGACACGCTCGCCATCGTCCGTCTCGATCGTCTCGGCCGCTCACTGACGGAACTGCTTGCAACGGTGACGATGCTTCGGGAGCGGCAGATTGCTCTGCTCAGCCTTGAGGAGAAGATCGACACGTCCTCGGCCGCCGGCGAGCTTGTCTTCCACGTGTTCGGCGCCATCGCTCATTTCGACCGGCGTCTGATCTCCGAGCGGACTAAAGACGGCGTGGCAGCCGCGAGGGCGAAAGGCAAACGGCCTGGCCGACAACCGCTCGACATGAGAAAGGTCGAGGCCGCCATCAAGCTGGTCGAGGCGAAAACCTCACCCGCCGAAGCTGCCAGGCAGCTGGGCATTGGCCGATCTACGATCTATCGGGAGATGAGGCGGCAGGGCATCAGCCGATCTGCATAGCAAAAATCACGCTCTGTTCTACCTTGCCGTTGCTTAGAGTCTGACTCATAATATTTCTGATGGATATCATGGATTTGCGATGCGCCGTGTCATGAGTTGAACGGATGCGAGGAGCAGCCAAGCGGTGGAGCTTTCGATGGTCTGCTCGAAGTCCTTGGACAGGCGTCGGTTGCGGCCGAACCAGGCGAAGGTTCGTTCCACCACCCACCGGCGCGGGAGCAGAACGAAGCCTTTTGCGGCGTCGGATCGCTTGATGATTTCGAGGGTCCAGCCACCTTTTCCCCTGAGCGCGGTCTGGAGTTTTTCACCGGCGTAGCCGCCATCGGCGAAGACGTGGCGCAGCCAGGGAAAGCTTTCCCGAATAGAAGCCAGAACCTCGGGGGCGCCGTCTCGGTCCTGGATGTCAGCGGTATGGACGATCGCGCCGACCAGCAGGCCCAAGGTGTCGGTCAGGATATGGCGCTTTCGGCCTTTGATCTTCTTGCCCGCATCGTAGCCACAAAGCCCGCCGCTTTCAGTGGTTTTCACGCTTTGGCTGTCGATTACGCCGGCGCTGGGCGACGCCTCCCGACCTGCGGCGACACGCACGGCCACCAGCAGCAGGTGGTTGATCGTGTTCCAAAGGCCGCTGTCGCGCCAAGCGTAGAAATAGCGCTGCACCGTCGATACCGGCGGCAAGTCCCTGGGCAGCATTCGCCAAGGCAGACCGCTACGCAGCACATAAAACACGCCCTCCATGATAGACCGCTGCGACCATTTCGGCGGGCGGCCAAGCGCCGAGCGAGGCGGAAGCAGCGGTTCCAGAACCATCCATTCCGCGTCCGTCAAATCGCTTGAATAACGTAGTCCCTTTCGGGCATGCTTGGCGCGGGTGATATCAGTCCACATGTGATGCTCCGTCGAGGCTTCGCAACTCCGATTGAATCACAAGTCATTGATATCACCCAACTTCTTTTTGGGTCAGACACTTAGCGAACTTTCAACGCGATGCCCTCAGGATGCCGCCGCGTTACGCAGGTAAAGCCGGGCCTGTAGTCTGTGGTCCGAAGCACGAGTCGCCGGATAGCGACGGGTTTTACCGAGTCTAGGATCGTCCCGGCGGTCCGAATTCCGCGGCAGTCGCCGTCAACGTTGGCGTTAGGTCCGGCTTTCCGCCGCAGCGAAGCGCGGGAAAAGAACGTTGTTCTCCAAGTGGATGTGCTTGATCAGATCTTCAGCGAACTGGGCCGTGCCCACATAGAGCGCTTGCCATGAGCGGCAAGCCCCTTCGGGCGTGGTGAAGTTGTCGGTGAGGCTTTCAAGCCGCCCAAGCGAAATGCCCTGGTCGTCGTGCTCGTGCCGCAGTTCCGAAATGGGGATATCAAACTTACCTTCAGTCCACTGCAGCATCGCCGGAAACAAGATGGCCTCTTCCTTGGCCATATGCGGTTCCAGGTCTCTTTGCAGTTGCCGCAACGCTTCGGAAAGCCCGGCCGGCACCTTCGGATGTTCGCGATGCACCGCCTCCACCTTTCGCGACAGCGCGATGAGCTCCTGCAACGCACGCCGGTGCGCCTCGTGGTAGCAGGCCTGAATATGGTCGATCAGAACGTCGTTGCTCATTGCGGTGGGCACCGCGCTAGTGCCATCGGGGGTGCCGAGCGCTGCCAGCGCCCGCTCAAGCTCGCCTCGATCGACCCCTCGTCGGTGAGCGGCACTGTCGAGAGTGAGATCGCCGTTGCAGCAGAAATCGATCTTGTACTTCCGGAGAACCGCGGTGGCGCCGGGTAGCGTGGCGGCTATGTCGCCGACAGTTCGCTGCCAGAGTTCTGGACCAGGGAATTGGGTGTTCATCACGAAGATCCTTGCAGTCGAGTAGGGGCCCTGAAGTTCAGAGCGATTCATCCGACATAACGCACCGTCGCGCAGGGGCGTTCCGGCGTAGTCGGGGCTGTCTCACCGATCGACGATATTCAAGTGGGCGTCTTTGCGCTGGAACAACAAAAACCCAAACCGCTGGCGGACACGCCGCGGTGCGGGCGAACCCGGGTCCGCTGTAAAGCGGGAAGGCAGACAGATCGCTTGCGTTGGGGTGGAGCAGGATCTTCCGTTGTTGTCGCGGACCACGTGGGTGAAGAGCTCATCGTGGCTGCGGATCGCGCCAAGCCGCTGGCCGAAGCGTGAATGTGCATTTTTCAGAAGCATGTTTGTCCTAGCGCAAAGTACGGACCGGATGCAGCCGATAGACAGGCGGCCACCCGCAAAATCCGCCATTTACACCAAGAAGGAAATCAGAAGAATGCGCTCGATCAGACTTGTGCCGCTCCTTACCGCCGCCGTTCTAACTTGGGCCAGCGCCGCAAGCGCCGCCGAATTTGAGATATCCATGTTGAACATGGGCAAGCACGGCATGTTTCAGCTCGAACCATCGTTTCTCAAGGTAGCGCCCGGCGACACGGTTCATTTTGTTGCCAAGGACAAGGGCCACGATGTCGAGTCGATCCCCGGCATGCTGCCGGACGGTGCGGAGCCGTTCAAAGGGCAGATGAACAAGGATGTGACCGTCACGTTTACCAAGCCCGGTGTGTACGGGATCAAGTGCAATCCCCATTACGGCATGGGCATGGTCGCCCTTGTCGTGGTCGGCGATCCGGGCAGTAACCTGAAGGCAGCGGAATCGGCCAATCAGCCCGGCAAGGCGAAGAAGGCTTTCGAGGAACTGTTCAAACAGATTGGCCAATAACGCGCCCGTAAGACAAATAGTTAAGCCGCCAGCGATTCTACCGAATCGCTGGCGGCTCTAAGACTGGCGCTGCCTGTTGGCCGAGCCAGCACAACCTCGCAATTGTTTTCGACGGTGCCTCATCGCCCAAGACGGCAAACCGTGAAGAAAGCCATCGGTGGAAGCGGCACGCGACTCGAGCCGTCGGCTTTGTCGCACGAAGGCCGGCATTGATGAGGCATCCAGCATGAAGCTCTCGTCGCGCCTGCCTTTGCGCCAACAGAGGCTACGCCGCTCTTCGCGTAGCTGCAACGTGGTCGCAACCACTGCGCCTTTGCCCAGACTGTCGCATCGTTGCCATGTGATGCGACGTAGGCATTGAAGGCGAAAGCCAGCGTTTATTTGTTCATCGCAACGCCGAGGGCTCGGCGGGGTGAACAGTGGCACTGGCATCTGCCTCATCCCGTGGTCGAGCGGTTCGGTAGGCAGCCCGCTCGGATCGGCAAGTGGCGGCGGCGCCGCGCCCGCCAGTTGATTGGAACGGCGGACGATCTCCTTGATATTGTCGCGCGACTCTTCGACAGGCCCGCAAACTGTTCCGGCTACGTCACGCTCGTTCAGCCTTTCCATATGTGCCGCGAGCCTTTGGTAGCGCTGTGCAGCGGTTTCCTCCATAGCGGTCACCGAGCCAAGAAGCTGCTGATATCGCGCAACTGCGCCTCGGGTTCTTCACCCAACCGCTTCATGGGAGCGCGCCTCCAGGAGGAATGGTCGCCAATCTGACATCGGCTGACGTCATTTGAGTTTGTGCTAGAGCAAAGAGCCGCCAGCGCGATCGTCTAACGGTAGCGCGCGTCCGACCAAGCAAGCGATCGGGCTTTGGTGCAGACAGCTAGCGGCAGAAATGAAAACAGATTTCGAATTCAGATGGAGATCGGCGGGCCTGGGTTTCCTGGCTTCTTTCTTCCTCCTGCTTGTGCTCCTGCTGCCGCAGGCCGAGGCCAACGCGTCTGGGCGGCTAGGCGAGTTTCTCGGCAGGATCAAAGCATCTGACGTCGATCCCGCAGCCGACAGCTTCGGTGAGATCGACGGTAACCCGCCTGCGGCGAAGCTCCTCAAAGGCAGTCAGTTCGTCGGGTACGCCTTCCTTACGAACGATGTCGTCGATTCGACCGGCTATTCCGGCAAGCCGATCAACATCGTTGTCGGCATCGACCTCGACGGCAAGATCACCGGCGCAAAGCTCGTCGAGCATCACGAACCGATCGTTCTGGTCGGCATCCCTCAAGCCAAGATCGATCATTATATCAACGGTTTTGTCGGCCGCCGCGTCCTCGATCCGAGCGAGGCGAGCCGCATGCCGGTCGACATCGTCAGCGGCGCGACGGTCACGATGATGGTCATCGCCGACAGCATGACGCAGTCGGCGATCAAGATCGCGCGGTCGCGTGGCCTAGGCCCAGGCGCCGCGGAGGTCGCTTCTCAGCCGACCCACCGTACGATCGATCAGACCGGCAGCGCCGTCGAAACCTGGCAGGCTTTGCTTGGCGATGGATCGGTCCGCCAACTCGCGGTCACGAACAAGGAACTCGATGACCTGTTTCAGCGGACGGGCAATGCCGCGGCCATCGCCCGCCCGCAGGCAGGGGACCCGAATGCCCCCTTCGTCGACGTCTACATTGGGCTGGCAAGCGTGCCGTCAGTCGGGCGATCGCTGCTCGGCGACGCCGAATATGATCGCCTCCGCCAGGATCTGAAGCCCGGTCAGCAGGCGATCCTCGTCGCCGGCGACGGGACGTATTCCTTTCGTGGCTCCGGTTATGTGCGCGGCGGCATTTTCGATCGCATCGAGTTGATCCAGAGCGAGAGCAGCATTCGGTTCCGCGATCGCAACTATCGCCGGATTGGGGCGGTCGTTGCCGAAGGGGCGCCGGACTTTCCCGAAATCGGCGTCTTCGTCACGCCAGACGGTTCGAATCTCGATCCCGGCACGTCATGGCGATTCCAGCTCCTCGTGCAGCGGGCTACCGGTGCGCTCGACAAGGCATTTGTCACCACCGGGCTCGACTACCTGACCCCCGACAAGTTCCTGACCGCGCCTGTTGCGCCGCCAGTGGCGGTCGCCCCGGCGCAGGTCGCCACGCAACTGGTGGCAGCAGCGGACGACGAGCCGCCGCTCTGGCAACGGATGTGGCAGGCGCGCATGTTCGACATCGCCATCATGCTCGTCGCGATCGGCGTGCTCACCGGCATCTTCTTCTTCCAGGATATCCTCGTGAAATGGCCGCGTGCCTACGAACGCATCCGGCTGGGCTACCTTGCCTTCACGCTTCTCTGGCTCGGCTGGTACGAGCACGCGCAACTGTCGGTCGTGAATATCCTCACATTCTTCAACTCGCTGCGCGGCGACTTCCGGTGGGACTATTTCCTGCGCGACCCGCTGATCTTCATATTGTGGTCCGCGATCGCCGCTGCGCTGCTGTTCTGGGGCCGCGGCGCCTATTGCGGCTGGCTTTGCCCGTTCGGCGCGCTACAGGAGTGGACGAACCGGCTGGCACGCTGGGCTCACATTCCGCAAGTACGCGTGCCGTTCTGGCTCAATCAGCGGCTGTGGGCGTTCAAATACATTATCTTCCTTGGCTTGTTCGGCCTTTCCTTCGGTTCGCTCGGCCTCGCCGAGGAAGCGGCCGAGGTGGAGCCCTTCAAGACCGCCATCGTCCTGCATTTCGCGCGCGAGTGGTGGTTCGTCCTGTTCGCCGTCGGCTGCCTTGCGCCCGGCCTGTTCATCGAGCGCTTCTACTGCCGCTATCTTTGCCCACTCGGCGGCGCGTTGGCTATTCCCGCCCGTGTGCGCATGTTCGATTGGCTGAAGCGTTATAAGGAATGCGGGTCGCCTTGCCAGCGCTGCGCCAATGACTGTCCCGTCCAGGCGATCCATCCGGAAGGGACAATCAATCCCAACGAATGCATCCAGTGCCTCAACTGCCAAGTGCTCTACCACGACGACCAGCGCTGTCCGGTGGTGATCCAGAAGCGCATCAAGCGTGAGAAGTTCCTGGCTCTGCAGTCGCCGTCGATGGTGCCGGAGACCAAGCGCAAGCCGAGGGTCCTGGTGACCGTCAACGGTCGCGAACTCCCCGTGGAACGGAAGCCAGCGGCCAGCCAGGCCGCGTCAACAGAAGGAGAGAACCAATGAAAGATGATGACAAGTCTGCGGAAACTGAAACTGGAGTAAGCCGCCGCAAGCTTCTGACCGGAAGCGGCAAGGCTGCTATACTGGCCGGCCTGGCGAGCGCAGCCGGCGGCGGAGCGGTCGGCGTTGCCGGTTTCACCAGACCCGCCCATGCCAAGGAGGCGACCAGCGAGATCCGTCCCGGCGATCTCGACGAATATTACGGCTTCAGTTCGAGCGGCCAGTGCGGCGAGGTGCGCATTATCGGGCTGCCCTCCATGCGTGAAATCATGCGCATCCCGGTCTTCAACCGTTGCAGCGCAACGGGCTGGGGGATCACGAACGAGAGCCGGAAGGTCCTGACGGAAGGCCTGATGCCGACCACGCAGGCATTCCTTGCGACGCGCGGCGGCGTCTACCACAATGGCGATCTGCACCACCCGCACATGTCGTTCACGGACGGCACGTATGATGGGCGCTACCTGTTCGTCAACGACAAGGCCAACTGCCGCGTCGCTCGCATCCGTTGCGACGTGATGAAGTGCGACAAGATCATCGAGGTTCCGAACGCATCGGACATTCACGGGCTGCGCGTGCAGAAATATCCGCGGACCGGTTACGTGTTCGCCAACAGCGAGCACATCATCCCGATCCCGAACGACGGCAAGATCCTCGACGATCCCAAACAGTACTGGTCGGTCTTCACGGCGATCGACGGCGATACGATGAAGATCGCCTGGCAGGTGCTGGTCGACGGCAATCTCGACAACACCGATGCCGACTACCAGGGCAAGTACGCGTTCTCGACCTGCTACAACTCGGAGCGAGGCGTGACGCTCGCCGACATGACATCCGCGGACCGCGACTGGGTGGTGGTCTTCAATATCAAGCGCATCGAGGATGGGATCAAGAAAGGCGACTACAAGGAAATCAACGGCGTGCCCGTGGTGGACGGACGGCACGGTTCGCGCTACACGCGCTACGTCCCGGCCGGCAACAATCCGCATGGCTGCAACACGGCGCCCGACGGCATCCATGTCGCGATCGCCGGCAAGCTCTCGCCGACCGTCACGCTTCTCGACGTGCGCCGCTTCGACGACCTGTTCGACGACAAGATCCAGCCGCGCGACGTCGTGGTCGCCGAGCCCGAACTGGGCCTCGGACCGCTCCACACGGCATTCGACGGGAAAGGCAACGCGTACACCACGCTGTTCCTCGACAGCCAGGTCGTCAAGTGGAACATTGACAAGGCAATCCAGGCTTTTGGCGGCGCCAAGGTCGATCCGATCGTTCAGAAGATTGATGTTCACTATCAGCCAGGCCACAATCACACTTCGATGGGCGAAACCAAGGAGGCTGACGGCAAGTGGCTGGTGTCGCTCAACAAATTCTCCAAGGATCGCTTCCTGCCGGTGGGGCCGCTGCATCCGGAGAATGATCAGTTGATCGACATCTCGGGCGACGAGATGCGCCTGGTCCATGACGGGCCGAGCTTTGCGGAGCCGCACGACATCTGCCTGGTCCACCGCTCGAAGGTAAGGCCGGAGACCGTGTGGAAGCGCGACGACCCGATGTGGGAGGAAGCTCGGCAGCAGGCGGCGAAGGACGGCGTCAAGCTCGAGGAAGCCGCCGATGTCATTCGCGATGGCAACAAGGTGCGCGTCTACATGCACTCCGTCGCGCCGGCCTATAGCCTCGACAAATTCACGGTCAAGCAGGGTGACGAGGTCACCATCACCGTGACCAATATGGATGACGTCGAGGACTTGACCCACGGCTTCACCTTGGTGCGCCACGGGATCGCGATGGAGATCGGGCCACAGCAGACCGCGTCTGTGACCTTCGTCGCCGACCGTCCCGGCGTCCACTGGTACTACTGCCAGTGGTTCTGCCATGCCCTGCACATGGAAATGGCCGGGCGCATGATCGTGGAGCCGCGGCCGGCATGATCTGGTACCGGCATAAATGGAGCGCAGTTGCGGCGGCCCTCGTCGCCGCCTGCGCCTTCCTTCTCCCAGGGGCGGGGCGGGCAGAAACCGTCACCGTCCCCGCGGGGAGCGACGGTTTTCGGCAGGCGATCGCGGCATCGCATTCCGGCGACACGCTGAGGCTCGCCGCCGGCACGCACCAGGGTCCGATCCGGATCGACCACGCTCTCATCATCGAGGGCGAGCCAGGTGCCGTGATCGACGGGCAGGGCCGGGGCCGCGCCATCGACGTGGTTGCCCCGAACGTCGTCATGCGCGGCCTCACCATACGCAATTCGGGCATCGACGATCCCATGGACGCGGCGATCTTCCTCGAAGACAGCGCCGCAGGCGCTATCGTCGAGGACAGCCGGATCGAGAACAGCCTAGTCGGCGTCTATGTTCACGGCGCCGCCAACGCGATCGTGCGAAACAACCGCATCGTCGGGCGGACCGACCTCAGGATCAACGAGCGCGGCAACGGCGTCTACGTCTGGAACGCGCCGGGTGCGCAGGTGATCGGCAACTACATCACGGGCGGACGCGACGGCATCTTCACCAATGCCAGCCGCAACAACGTCTTCCGCGGCAACCGTATCGAGAACGTCCGCTTCGCCGTCCACTACATGTACACGAACGACAGCGAGGTCAGCGACAACGTCTCGCGCGGCAACCACGACGGCTACGTCATCATGTATTCGAGCCGCCTGGCGATTCGCCGCAACCTGTCGGAAGACGATGGCGATCACGGCCTCCTGCTCAACTACGCCAACGATGCGGACATCGAAGACAACGTGGTTCGGCGGAGCGACCAGTGCGTCTTCATCTACAACGCCAACAAGAACCTGTTCGCCGACAACTGGTTCGAGGATTGCGCCGTCGGCATCCACTTCACCGCGGGTTCCGAGCGCAACCGGATGACCGGAAACGCCTTTGTCCACAACCGCTCGCAGGTCGTCTACGTGGGCACCCGGTCGCTCGACTGGTCGGCGGACGGGCGCGGCAATTACTGGAGCGACAATCCAGCGTTCGATCTGAATGGCGACGGCATAGCCGACACCGCCTACCGGCCGAACGACATCTTCGACAAGGTCGTATGGACTTACCCGACGGCCAAACTTCTCATCAACAGCCCGGCCGTGCAGGTCATCCGCTGGGCTCAAGCGGAATTCCCCGCGCTCCATCCTGGCGGCGTCATCGACAGCGCGCCACTGATGGCGCCCATCCCGCCTGCGCTGGAGGTGAAGCCATGACCACGTCGCCGACGATATTCATGGAGGGTGTATCGAAGCGATACGGGGACACCTACGTCGTGCGCGACGTGGACCTCTCTGTCGCGCCCGGCGAGTGCGTTGCCATAGTTGGGCACAACGGAGCCGGCAAGAGCACGTTGGTGAAAATGGCCCTCGGCCTGCTCATCCCGACCACGGGGCGCGTCACGCTGCTTGGCGAGAGCCCAGCTGGGCGCCAGGCCATGGCATTCCGGCGCAGGATCGGTTTCCTGCCCGAGAACGTTGCCTTCTCTCCGGCCATGACCGGCCGCGAGGTGCTGCGTTTCTACGCCCGTCTCAAGCAAGTGCCGTTTGCGGTCGCCGACCTGCTCCTAGAGCGCGTGGGGCTCGCTGCCGCTGCGCGGCGCCGCGTCGGCACCTATTCGAAAGGCATGCGCCAGCGCCTCGGATTGGCGCAGGCTCTCCTCGGCGCGCCGCGCGTCCTCTTTCTCGACGAGCCGACGACCGGTCTCGACATCGAGTCGCGGCAAATGTTCTACGATGTCATGGCGGAGTTGCGCGACGCCGGGGCCACACTGCTGCTTTCCTCGCACGCACTCAGCGACATCGAACAGGCCGACCGCATCGCGGTCATGAAGTCCGGCCGCGTGGTCGCAGCAGGCGCGCTTCCGGAGCTCCGTCGCCTGGCGGATCTGCCGCTTCGGATACGGGTGCACGTCGCCGACGGGAATGTGGCACGGGAATTCGCCGCGCGGCGCACGGTGCAGTGGCTCGATGATGTTCGCTTCGAATTCACCTGCGCCGACGATGGCAAGATCGAGGCAATCCGCAGCGTGTCGCTGCTTGAGGGCGTCTGCGACATCGAAGTGATGCCACCCACATTGGTCGATCTTTGCGACGAGCTTACACGGGAGGCTGCGGAATGAATGCCATAGCGACAATTGCCGCCCGCGAGATACGCGACGGCCTCCGCAACCGCTGGGCCCTTGGCGCCGTCCTGCTGATGGCTGGCCTGGCGCTGACCCTCGCGTTTCTCGGCAGCGCTCCCACGGGTGTGGTCGGCGCAAGCCCACTCGAAGTCACGGTCGTCAGCCTGTCAAGCCTGACGATTTTCCTGGTCCCGCTGATCGCGCTTCTCCTTTCCCATGATGCAATCGTGGGCGAACGAGATCGCGGCACGCTGCTTCTCCTCCTTTCCTATCCGCTTTCGCGCTGGCAGATCCTGTTCGGCAAGTTCCTCGGGCACCTCTCGATCCTGACGGTCGCGACCGTGGTCGGCTACGGCGCCGCTGGAGCGGCTCTGGCGCTGGCGGCCGGCGAGTTCGACGCCGACAGTCTCGGCAGCTTCGCGCGGATGGTCGGCTCATCTATTCTGCTCGGCGCTGTCTTCGTCGCGCTCGGATACCTGATCAGCGCGACCGTGCGCGAGCGTGCCACCGCAGCGGGCCTTGCCGTCGGCATCTGGCTGGTTCTGGTCCTTCTCTACGACATGGCGCTCCTCGGCCTGCTGGTTGCGGATCAGGGCAGGACGATCAGCGCCGCCGGATTCAACTGGCTGCTCCTCCTCGATCCCGCGGACATCTTCCGGCTCCTCAACCTTGCCGGGCTATCGAAAACCAGCCTGTTCGCCGGGATGGCCGGCCTTGCGGAGCAGATGCAGTTCGGCCGCGCCGTGCTGCTCACGGCCCTGGCGGCCTGGGTGGCGGTTCCCCTGGCGCTGGCCGCCTTCGTCTTTTCAAGGAAAGAGCCATGATGCGTGTAAAGGTTGTCGGCGCGCTTGTCGCTGCTGTCCTCTCCATCCTGCTCGCGGGCTGCAGCCAGGACATCGCCGGCCAGCCCAAGCCGCCGCCGCAGGAGCCGACCGCTACCTCGGTCGCCTATTTCTGCTCTATGGGCCTGCTCGAACACGGCGGCCCGAAGGCGCAGGCCTTCCGTGCAGGCAAATCCGAGCCGCTTTGGTTCTCGTCCGTTCGCGACGCGGTCGCCTTTTCGATACTCCCCGGCGAGCCGAAGGACGTCGTCGCAATCTACGTCAATGACATGGCGAAGGCCAAGAACTGGGATCGCCCTGAGGCGGGAGCCTGGGTCGAGGCGCACGACGCCTGGTATGCTATCGGCAGCGACTACAACGCCGGCATGGGCGGCAAGGAAGCCGTGCCCTTCTCCGATGAAACGGCCGCCCGATCGTTCACGGCGGCGCACGGCGGAACCGTCCTGCGCTTCAATCAGATTCCGGAGAACTACATCCTGGAAAGCGACGAGGGCGACCACGTCGTAGATGCTTCGGCCGGCGACTCCACGCAACCCAAAACCGCGGTGAAGCAATGACAATCCTCAGCAACGGGTTAAACCCGGACGGCGCGTTGGCAGGCCGGATAACCCGACGCCGCTTCATCCGCGTCAGCGGTGCCGTGGCAGGCATGAGCCTTGCGGCGCTTGGGGCAGGTCTTGTGCGGCCGGGCCAGGGGTCGCCGCTGTTCCACGAGTGGCGCGGGGTCGCACTCGGCGCCGACGCCTCGCTGCGGCTCTACCATCCCGATGCCGCCGAAGCCGAGCGCCTGATCGCAGATGCGCTCGCCGAGGTGCACCGACTGGAGCGCGTGTTCAGCCTCTACGACAACACCTCCGCGCTTTCCCGGTTGAATAGCGATGGCGAGCTCGCCGATCCGCCGCAGGAACTCGTCGAGCTGCTGGCAGCGAGCGCGCGCTATGCTCGCGCGACCGGCGGCGCCTTCGATCCGACGGTGCAGCCGCTCTGGACGCTCTACGCGAATCATTTCGGTGTGGCCGACGCTGACCCGAATGGTCCGTCATCGACCGACATCGCAGACGCCGTGGCCAAATGCGGCTACCAGCGCGTGACCGTCGATGCCGGAAAAGTGGCGTTCGGGCAGTCCGGCATGGCCTTGACCCTGAACGGCATCGCGCAAGGCTACATTACCGATCGCGTCGCCGAGCTACTGCGCGCCCGTGGAGTCACGCACACTTTGGTCGATATGGGAGAGACGCGTGCGCTCGACGCTTATCCGGCGGGACGGCCCTGGTCGGTCGGGATAAAGAATCCGCGCGCGGAGGACCGCCTCATTGCGACGATTGCCCTCGACAACCAGGCCATCTCCACGTCAGGCGGCTACGGCACAGAATTCGACACAGCAGGGAGATTCAATCACATCTTCGATGCCGCGACGGGTCTGTGCGCGAACCGCTATCTCAGCGTCTCGGTTATTGCACCGACCGCTACCTGCGCGGACGCGCTTTCGACCGCCTTTTCCGTTATGCCCGTAGACCGCGCCGTTTCCGCGCTCAAGGCTCTCGGAGCAACGAGGGCCTGTTTTGTTTTGGCGGACGGGTCGATGGTAGACCACAGCGCCTGACATTTGCCACGTAGGGCTGGGCTATGCGCATGCGCGTTCCCGCCTTTGCTGGTGCGGTGCAGGGAATTTCAGGGAATTGCCATGAAATCGACGCCAGACAAGCCGCAACCGGATTGGGATCCCCGATCCGATCAGGTCCTTTCCAACCAGATCAAAGCCTATGACGCCATGCGTCGCCGCTGCCCGGTGGCGTATAGCGACTATCTCGGCTGGTCGCTGTTCCGACATGAGGACGTGGTGCAGGCACTGGATGATCACCGCACGTTCAGCAGCGTCGTTTCCAGTCATCTGTCAGTGCCAAGCGGCATGGACCCGCCCCAGCATACGGCATACCGACCGCTAATCGAGAGCCATTTCGAGTCCGAGCGCGTGGCAGTATAGCGCGACGATCTGGATGAGACGTGAGCGGCGATCTGGATGAGATTCTCAGGTCGCGGTCACGTGCAAATTATCATGCTGATTGTCGCTGGCAAGGCCTTCATCTATTTCTGATTGCCGCTCCGCGACAAGTTCGTGTTTGTTCTTGATTGTCGCGTAAGAGGCTGGCCTGCCGCGCTGGCGTTTGGCTTCCATGGCGGATCTGCGCCGGTAGCTTTCGACGTTCATCTCGAAGATCGTTGCGTGGTGAACAAGTCGGTCCACTGCGGCGAGGGTCATGGCGGGGTCCGGAAAGATTCTGTTCCATTCTCCGAAGGGCTGATTGGCGGTGATCATGATGGAACGCCGCTCATATCTTGCGCAGATGAGTTCGAAGAGCACGCTCGTTTCGGCCTGGTCCTTGGTGACGTAGGCCAGATCGTCGAGGATGAGCAGATCGAACTTGTCGAGCTTGGCGATGGCGGCTTCGAGCTGCAGCTCTCGCCGCGCGATCTGGAGCTTCTGCACGAGATCGGTGGTTCGGGCGAACTGCACGCGCCAGCCGTTCTCAATGAGGGCGAGTCCGATCGCTGCCGCAAGATGCGACTTTCCGCCACCGGGTGGGCCGAACAACAGGATATTGGCGCCCTTGGCGAGCCAGCTGTCACCGGCGGTCATGGCCATGACCTGGGCCTTGGAGACCATGGGTACGGCGTCGAAGGCGAAGCTGTCGAGCGTCTTTCCGGGCGGCAGATGCGCTTCGGCCAGATGCCGTTCGATCCTGCGATGTGCCCGTTCGGCCAGCTCATGCTCGGCGATGGCCGAGAGGAACCGGGCGGCGGGCCACCCCTCTCTATCGGCCTGCTCGGCAAATTGCGCCCAGAGCGTCTTGATCGTCGGTAGCCGGAGTTCGTTGAGCATGATGCCGAGGCGGGCTTCGTCGATGGTGTGGGCGTTGCTCATGCGACGTCTCCCACATGGGTTGCCCCGATCAGGGCTTCATAGCCGTTAAGGGAAGCGAGTTGCACCAAGACGGTCGGCAGCCGTGCGGGGTCCGGGCCGAGGAGGGTTCGCAAGACGGCAATATCGGGCAGGTCGCCGGCGTCGAGGGTCTCGGTGAGTTGCTCGGCAAGCTCACGCTCGCAGCCTCGATCGTGGGCCAGCGCCAGCAGATCGACCATGATCTTGCACGCCTGCCTGTCCGGCAGCCGCTCAATGAGCTCGTCGAAGGCCCTGCGGTATTCCTGCCGCGGGAAGAGCTTGTCACGATAGACGAGATTAAGAAGCGCCATCGGCTTTTTGCGCAGGGAATGGATGACGTGCCGATAGTTGACGACCTGATCGTGCCTCCCGTCGGCATGGCCTCGGCCCCTGGGCAGCGTCATCAGCTTTGTTCCTCCCATAAAGACCTCGAGGCGATCATCGAACAGGCGGATGCGAAGCCGATGTCCGATCAGGCGGGAGGGAACGGTGTAGAAGACCTTGCGCAAGGTGAAGCCGCCGGTCCGCGACACGGTGACGACCACCTCCTCGAAGTCGCTGGTCCGCTGGTCTGGAAGTTCCTGCAGTTGAGGGCGTTCGGCATCGATGCGCTTGCCATGATTGGCGTTGTGCCGGCTGACGATCTCGTCGATGAAGGCTCGATACGCGCCGAGATCGTCGAAATTTCTGCTGCCGCGCATCAGAAGGGCGTCACGGATGGCATCCTTGAGATGGCCATGGCTGCTTTCGATCGAACCGTTCTCGTGCGCGATGCCCTTGTTGTTGCGGGTCGGCGTCATGCGGTAGTGCGCGCAAAGCTCTTCGTAGCGATGCGTGAGATCCTCCTTCGCATCGGCGCTGAGGTTGCGGAAAGCCGCCGACAGGCTGTCGCTGCGATGATAGAGCGGCGCTCCCCCAAGCGACCACAGCGCGTTCTGCAGTCCTTCGGCCAGGGCCACGAAGCTCTCGCCGCCGAGAATGACATGGGTGTGTTCAAAGCCGGACCAGGCGAGCCGGAAGTGGTAGAGTAGATGATCAAGAGACTGGCCGGCGATCGACACGTCAAGGCTGCCCATGTCGGTAAAATCCGATAGCCCGAGTCGGCCGGGTTCGTGAAGCTGGCGGAAGATAACCTCCTGCTCTTCGCCGTGGATGGCACGCCATGACCGGATGCGCCGCTCCAGCGTTCGGCGAATGCCCGCGCTCAGTTCCGGGTGCCGCCGCAGCATCTCCTCATAGATGGCGACAACACGGATGCCTGGCGCCGCCTTCAAAAGGGGACGACCTCGGCATCGAAGATATGCTCGAGAGGGTCAGGCCTCCGCCGGCCACGAGCCTTTTGCTTTTGCGATGGCAGGTGCGCGTCCGTCTTGATGCGATAGGCCGTCGCCCTGCTGATCGACGCCTTGGCGGCGGCGACCTCGATAGAATTGTTTTGTCGGTACTTCATAAAAAGCCTCGTCTGATGATCGGTTACATGGCGACCCGGCACAAAGATGGTTCTCCATTCCAGAAAACCACCAAGCTACCGGGCCGACCGCGATCATAAGACGCTGAAAAATTGCGCGGCGGCGGGGGTGTAACTCCGGTCGGGCTACGCCCTCCCTTCGTCACACCCCCGCCGCCGAGTCTCATCCTGATTGACGCTGAGTCTCACCTTGTTTGTCGCCGCGCATGGCAGGTTTCGAACCGCTTTGCCGGACGATCTCAGCCAATCTCGTCTCCGGCTTGCAAAGGGGCGTGGAAATCGATCTGGTGACGCAGCTTGCCCAGCTATTCGCAGTGCATATCCAGTGCGCCTTTCTCGGCTGGCCTGCAAGTCTGCATGAGCCGTTGCTTCTGTGGGTCCGCAAGAACCATGAGGCCACCTTGGCCAGAGACACGAATGCAATGTCTGCCATCGCGCTCGAGTTCGACAGCTATATCAGCGCATTACTGGAAGCGCGTCGTGAGGCCGGTGCGGCCGCGCCAGATGACATCACAACGAATTTGCTCCGGCAAAAGATCGGGGACAGGCCGCTGAACCACGAGGAGATCGTAAGCATCCTGCGTAATTGGACCGTCGGCGAACTCGGCACGATAACCGCCTGTGTGGGGATTCTGGGCCACTATGTTGCGGAAAACCTGCAGGTTCAGCAGCAGCTTCGAGAGAATTTGCACGTGCTGCCCGCCGCCATCGACGAGATATTGCGGATACACGCACCGCTCATTTCCAACCGGCGGGTGACGACCAGGCCGGTGGAGATCGGCGGACGCTGGATTGCAGCCGGCGAGCGGGTCACTCTCATGTGGGCGTCGGCCGATCGCGACGAAGCGGTCTTTGGCAACTCCGACAAATTCCGCCTCGATCGTGATGCTACTCAAAATCTCCTCTACGGCGGCGGCATCCATGTCTGTCCGGGCGCGCTTCTGGCCCGACTGGAACTACGCGTCGTCATGGAGGAATTGCTGAGACCGACCCAGCAAATCGCGCTGGTGCCCGGTCGGCAGCCCGCAATCGCGAGCTATCCGGCCAGCGGGTTTTCCATGCTGCCCGTGCAAATATCGTAGTTCCAATTCGCCGAGCTTTGCAAACAGGCCCACCGCGAAACCCGAGACCGAAAGCCCTTTGATGGCGCATCGGCCGGTCTGGTGTGATTCGCGTCCACCGCTGACATCCCCTCCGCTTCCGGCCATCCGCTCTCCTCGCAAGCCATTTGATTATACGGTGGGTCTCAAACGACCAGATCCCAACAGCGCGGCTCGCCTCGCGACGGACGACCGCTCGTACAGCCTCACTCCAAAGGCGAAGGATAGATCCGTCGTATTGTTCGGGTAGCTTGCGGTGCTCGCTCGGCCACTTCGAACAGACCCGTCCGCCTGGCCAGCGAGTCCAGCGGCAATGTCAGCGGCCGAGTTGAGGGGACGAAAAATGGCGGCACAAGGCGCCGTGCAAACGCCAGCAAACTATCGCGTTTTCTACCGCCATCCGAGAGGTGCGAAACGCGTTGGGCATCGGCTCTCGCTGGCGCGACGACGCGACACATCGAGCCGCAGGATCTTCATGGATAGAGTACTACGGACAGGTGGTCGCTCTGGAAAACGGAGATAGTCATGCAGTCTGGGCAACGACAGTGGTCGCAGGTTGAGAGGGTCTGGCGGCAATTCGAGCTTATGGACCTCGTCATGGCGCGGATTGAAGTCGATCCGCTCGTCGCGGCCCGCAAATGCAGAGGAAAGGCGATGGCGAATGCACGAAACGCCTGCCTTGGATGCGCTTTCCAGCGCGAATGCGGCGATTGGCTGGAGCGCGACAGCGATCTTGCCGGGCTCGCCGAATTCTGCGCGAACGTCGGGT
The DNA here is from genome assembly GCF_020616515.1 of Mesorhizobium sp. PAMC28654. Lineage (GTDB taxonomy): Bacteria > Pseudomonadota > Alphaproteobacteria > Rhizobiales > Rhizobiaceae > Mesorhizobium. The sequence continues at coordinate 1,127,847 of NZ_CP085135.1, read as the reverse complement.
TCTTCAGGGAAAGCATACTAGGCGGGCAGTCGGCCTGACCGCGGTCTTTGCGGCAAACGTAGCAAAAGCGCTAATTCGCCGGCAACTGGATCACCGAGCATATCTCGATATATCGGCAGAACGCATTGGCACACGCGACTATTTGATCGGCAAGCGCGCTTCGCTAATGCACCAAGCTAGCGATTGCCTTGTGCGCTTCGGGGAGCTTTTTGATACAACAACGCTGCCGGCTCCTTGGGAATACAATTACCAGGGCAATTCCGACGAGGCTGTTTGGCTTGCTCGGGCGCACGACGGCCTGAAGAGCCTGGCCATCGGAGAATTCCAGTCGGTCGATCCCGACAGCGGCAACCCATACGATACCAGCCATGATTTTCTCGACCGCGCTGTGGTGGAAAGCGTGATCTGGCTCTTCAACGACAACGGCATTTCGAAAGAGCAGTTGAAGCATAGGAAATTGCCTGCCGCAGCCGCAAAAACGGTGACCGACCTGACCCTCCCTATCGGCTCAGCTCGATTGAGATCTGTGCTGGTGCGGGAGGCCAAGCGTTCGGGCTCCACGCCGCGGGTTTCGACGCCGTCTGCATCTACGAGCAAAACAAGAATGCGGTCGCCACCCTGAAAGCCAACCGCGCGCTCGGTCCGGTCCGGCAGGGCGACATTGCAAATGTGGATTTTACTGCATATCGCGGAAAAATCGATCTGGTCGCAGGCGGGGTCCCATGCCAGCCTCACTCGAGCATGGGCTTGCAGAAGGGCCATGCGGATGAGCGCGACCTCTTTATGTATGGAAGCAGTGCGGATTGTCGGCGAGATCGAGCCAAAAGTTTTTTCTTTGAAAACGTCGAGGGGTTCGGATTCCGGGCAAACTCGAACTATCGAGCGGAACTTAACCGGAAATTCAAGAAACTTGGCTACGACACGCAGGTATTCAGCTTCTTTGGCAGCCGCAGCGACTACGGATTGGCTCAAAATCGGCCGAGGGTAGCGTTTGTCGGATTTCGGGATGTTCCGATTAGCCGCTTCCGCATGCCGCCCAAATTCCCGGAATGGAGAACCACAGTTGGCGAAGCTCTAATCGATCTCGTGGCCGCTAACGGATGGGACGGCGCCGAAGATTGGGCAAGGAACAAGGCAAACATCGGAGGTTCTGAACAATTCGGCAGGCTGGCGTTCAGCGCCAATTTGCGAAAGCAGGCCTGGATTGAGCTCGGGATCGATCCTTTGGGAATCGCAAAGAGCGCCCCATCCGCAGATCATCCGAAGGGAAGCTGTTCCAATTCACGATGAAAATGGGCGCTCGGCTTCAAGGTTTTCCTGATGACTGGGTATTCTGCGGCACGCAACACCCGCAAAAACGTCAAATTGGCAACGCCTTGCCACCAGTCATGGCGCGGGCGGTCGGCCTGGCAATCTACAGTGCCCTCACCGGAGCGATGGGCCTCGACATCCGCTTCGTCGTCACCAATCTCGACAAAGGCTCCGCCGAGCACATCTACGACGTGATCTACTGCGCCCGCGGCCAGGCCGAAAACCTGATCAAGATGCACAAGAGCCAGCTCGCCTCCGACCGCACCTCCTGCCGCTCACCGATTGCCAACCAGGTCCGTCTCGTCCTGCACACCGCCGCATACTGGTTGATGCTCACCCTGCGCGAGGCGGTGCCCACGACCCATCATCTGCGCAACGCCGAGTTCGCTACGCTGCGGCTCAGGCTGCTCAAGCTCGGCGCCCGCGTCATCGAAACCGTCTCTCGCATCCGCCTGGCCTTCGCCGCCGCCTGTCCCGAGGCAAGTCTGTTCCGGGCGATCGCCAGCAATCTGCTACCGGAAGGACCATGACCGCCGGGGCAGCAGGCCCCGCCGAACCACACAACTTCCACCCTCCAGCGCGTTCACAAGTCCAGACACAGCCGCGGTGAAAAAGACGCCGCGCCGCCACCTGTCCACCGCTCAGCGGCAAACAAACCAAGATGTGTCATGAATAAGACGGGCTAATATATCGATGCGCCCATCTGAGCACTCAGTTCCGGCTAACCTCGTCCCAAGTTTGGGTAGCAATTCGATCGCCGCCAACCGGCAGACCAGTTGATGCATTCGTCGTCGATTGCCCCAAATCGTGCCGAGCAGAGTTCAGGTCCGCTTCCGCCGGAATCTTCGGCGCCGCCATGATCAAATCTTGGCTGATGATCTCGCCTTCGTGGCCGACAATCATCGTCAACTCTCGATCATGATGACGGAAGGATAGGCGGTATCTGCCCTCGTCTTCGCCAATCCCACGCTCAACCCGGCCCTTGATGCCGCCGCACTGCATCTGCCTCATGAAATACTCGACAGCGAACTTCATCGCTTGAGCGGCCACCGCGGCATCGATCTCAGGCGCGCCATCTGCCCATCTCACCGAAATCATCTAAACCTCCAGAAGGGATCCCCGCCAGACCTTTGTCCGGCATGTTGTCGCAAGCCTTCCGATTCGAGCAACTGATCACCATCCAGCTCCATCGCCAAAGGAGACTTTGGTCATCACAGTTCTCCATCTGTCAGGATCGCAATGGATTTCTGAACCACACGTTTTTCGCGATTAGCTTAACTTTACTGCTGCAATCGGATCGTTCTTTGCTCTGTCGCAAGCAAAATCCGTCTCCAAGCATCGGAACCGCGAAAGCGGGCGCACGGATAGACAATCCAGCAAAAAGGGATACCCCTGCCGCCCTGCCGCTCACATCCCATGGTTCTGGATCCGCCCTGAGCACTGACCCATCGCGGTTCAATTTGCGCGAGCGCAAAGAACAAACATCCCATGTCCCGTACCTTCTCTTTCAATCGACGACCATCGAGATTGGAGACTGACATGTCCACGCGACGTGAGGCGCCCTCCGGAGCAGCGATTGGCGCGGCCGTTACGATGCCAGGCATGCCAGCAAGCGAAGTGAGGCGAAAATGAAAATAGATTCCGAGAGTAAAGAAGTGATCGAAGAATGGCCAACCTTTGTATTCAGCACCGAAGCAGCAAGCGGCGCAAAGGCGGACAATACGTTGCTGCCCATGCTTATCGCCGGGCTCGCCCTAATTGTCGTGGGCGGCGTGGTCGTCATGGCCTTCGTGTAGAAAACGAAGTCTGATGCTGTCTCTTGGCGATATGCCCGTCGCAGCGATTGCGATGAGTGCTGGTATGTCCGAAATTTGCGGACATCATCATATCGATGACTGGCGATGAACGGCTCAGCCCTCTCTCGCTGGACCATGGCATACTTTGCTGCCGCGCTAGCTTTCCTGATCGCGGCACAAGCGCTGATGATCGCCGGCTTCGGTTTTCCGACCGTCGGCGTGGAAGCTCCAGAAACGCTTGTGATCGTCCACATGATTACAATCGGTTGGCTCAGTCTGTTGATGTGCGGGGCGTTGCTCCAGTTTGTACCAGTGCTCGTTGCGCAGCCCCTTCGCGACGAGTCACTGGCTTTGCCGGCGTTGACCTGTTTGCTTATGGGACTGTTCTGCTTGCTCACCGGTTTTCTCCAGCTTTCAGGCGCGATCGACGTCAATGTCCCCGTTCTCGCATTGGCGGGCCTCTTCCTTCCTGCTGGTTTCTCGTTGATCGTATGGGTGCTCGGGCGGACGTTGTGGAGCGTCCGGCCATCTAGCCTGCAACTGCCCGCACGTTTCGTGGCCGGAGGACTTGCCAGCATAGCAGTCACCGCCGCGTTGGGTGCTTCGTTTGCATTTGTGCTTTCAGGCCAGGCGCCTGGATGGGCGGACTTCGATCTGCGAACACTGGCTCTTCCCATCCATGTGACGGTCGGGCTGGGTGGCTGGCTCGGCCTCACGTCAATCGGCGTCAGCTACCGCTTGCTGCCGATGTTCATGCTTTCCCCGGACAGCGAACGGACCAGCGGGCATTTGGTCTTATGGACTGGTGGGGCGGCCTTGGGTTTGATTGTTCTGGAAGGACCTTTCGAAGCTGTTTCTGGAACAACAGCGTTGCCCACCGTTCTCGCGGGCTTCCTGGGCCTCATAGCGACAATCTTGTATGGCGTTGATCTCGTGTTCTTTTATCGCAACCGCAAGCGACGCAAGATCGAGCTGAATAGCAGTTCGGCGATCGGCGCATTCTCTGCCCTCTATCTGTCGATTCTGCTTTTTGCCGCGCTGGTGGCAACAGGAACGTTCGCTGAACATCTGAGCGGGATTGTCTATCTCGTAGTTTTCGGTTGGCTGACGGGGCTGGGACTTTCGCAGCTCTACAAGATCGTGCCGTTCCTGACTTGGCTTGAATGCTACGGACCGGTGATGGGTAGGAAGCCGACGCCGCGCGTTCAGGATCTCGTTGTCGAAACCCGCGCCAAGTACTGGTTCTCACTCTATTATGTCGGAGTACTGGCCGGAACTGGCGCGCTTCTGGCCGACGCGACAGTCCTGTTCCGCATCGCCACAACCGTGACGTTGACCGCCACCTCAGCAATCGTGGTGGAGCTTGTTCTGGCGCGCTGCCTTGTCAATGTTTCGGCTGCCTTGCGCATGCCAGCCGGGACGTCGCGCCCACGTCTTTTCCTGCCATCCTGACGCCAAAGAGGAAATTCAAATGAGTCACCCGCATTACGACCTCGATGTTCGGCCGATCCTTCGCGAAGGTGGCGAGCCCTTCACCGCCATCATGGAAGCAGTCGCCGCGCTGGCTCCCGGTCAAAGCCTGCGCTTGCTCGCTTCCTTCAAACCTATTCCTCTGTTCCAGGTGCTTGGTGCAAGAGGGTTCGAGGTTTCGGCCCGCGAGATCGGCAAGGGCGATTGGGAAGTGATCTTCACGCCCGCCAATGCATTGTCGCCAGAGCCGGAACAAACCCAACGAACGTCACGCCCCGCCAGCGAAGACGACTGGCCCGAGCCAGTCATGGAACTTGACAACCGCGATCTCGAGCCGCCGGAACCTATGGTCAAGGCGTTGGAAGGAGTCGAATCCTTGACGGTCGGCCAAACCATAGCCGTGCTGCTACCACGTGAACCGGTGTTCCTGATCGACGAACTCGAGGCGCGGGGTCATCGCTGGCGAGGTGCTTTTGAACCCGAAGGGCAGTATCGCATTGTCATCCGATCATGCGGACCAGGACTGCGGAAGTCATGACCGACAGGCAAGACGAGACACGGGCGGCTGGCGTGCGGGAAGCGCTTCGCATGGTCATCGATCCCGAGCTTGGTGAAAATGTCGTCGATCTCGGACTGATTTACCAGGTTTCGGTGGGACATGACGGGACGGCGCACATCGAAATGACGACCACGACGCGTGCATGTCCGGCCACGGGTTATCTCAAGGACGCCGTACAGTCGGCGGCTTGGAACGTGACCGGAATCTGCACCGTCGAGATACTGCTCACCTACGAACCGCCGTGGACGCCCGAGATGATGAATGCCGGCGCCAGGCGCCGTCTTGGCTTACCCGAAACAGGAAGCAATGCATGAACGGGAAGCAACGAAACAAGCCAACGATCGTCGTCGACGGCATGCCGCTGTCGAGCGTGCTTGATGAGACGATGATCCGCCGGGTCGTGCAAGGCTTTTACGAAGAAATACGTCGCGATCACCTCCTCGGTCCAATCTTCAACGCCGCGATCCCACCTGAGGCATGGCCGCGTCATTTGGCGAAGATGTGCGACTTCTGGTCCGCAACGCTGCTGCGGACCTCCCGCTATGAGGGCCGGCCGCTGCCGCCGCACCTGACGATATCGGGCCTTGGCGAGGCGCATTTCCGGCGCTGGCTGGCGCTGTTTCGAGCCACAGTGAAGCGCGTTTGCCCGCCCGAAGCCGCAGCGCTGTTCATGGCCCGGGCGCTGCGCCTTGCACACAGCTTCCGCCTTGCAGTCGCTTTCAACCGGGGGAAGACACCATTCACGTCAAACCAATCCTCGAGGAGAGCCTTTGCTCAGACAGAGCTTCAGAGTGATCGCAATGCCCATCTGAGAGATCGTCCTTCCTGCCACTGACGAGACCCTCTGTCCGTCAGTCGTGCAGCAGGTTGCCGGGTTAGGCCTCTTCCTCTTTGTTTCAGCGCAACGATCATCTTGTAAAGCGGTTGCATGTGTTGTGCTTCGCAAACGCGGACAAAAGGCATGAAACCTCGATTCAGCGACGATGTCACGATGGACGCAATCATGCGCGAGTGGCCGGCAACCATCCGCGTCGTTCTCCAGCATGGCTTGCTTTGCGTCGGCTGCCCGATTGCTCCGTTCCACACCATTTCCGAGGCGGCGCGGGAGCATGGGCTAAACGAGGAATCACTTCGTTTCGATCTGCATGCTGCTATCGAGCGAAACCGAGCGGATTAGTTCTTCCCAGTCCGCCCTTCGGCTAGCACAAGCAGGCGGTGAGGTTCAACCACGGTCACCTTCTCGCGTCCGCTTTTCACCAGGCCCTTATCCTCCCAGGAGGATAGCAGCCGGCTCACCGTGTGCAGCGTCGTTCCTGTCATCTCGGCAATGTCCTGCCGTGAGATCGGGAAGTCGATCATGGTTCCTTCATCGGTCTTCCGGCCCGTCTGCTTGACCAGTTTGAGCAGCGCATGGGCGACGCGCTGATCCACCTGCTCGGTGGACATCTCGATGACGCGCGTGTGGGCATCCTGCAGCCGGGTGCCCACGGTCTTATAGGTGTTGGCACCAAAATTGGGGAAAGCTTCCGCAAATCTTGGCCAAAGGTGGCCTGGCCATGCAAGCACAACGCAGTCGGCGGCGGCGATTGCGCTTGCCGGATAGGCGGTGCGGCCTATCGCGTGGGCGATGCCCATCAGTTCGCCGGGGCTGATATATCGCACCGTCACCTCTTGGCCATCAGACGTCGTCTTGATGACACGGACATGCCCGTCGAGAAGCAAGAAAAAGGAATGAGCGTCCTGCTCCTGCTCGAAAACGGGTTGGTCCTTGGCAATCCGTAACGACCGGGCTTGGCCGATTATGTAGTCGAGATCCGTTGGGGCCATGCCCTGAAAGGCAGATAGCCCGGCAATCAATGAGCGGTCGAGGCGGCTCAATTGTAGCGCCTCTTCCGAAACTTTACTGCGACCATGAAAGGCATTCCGATCTGTCGAACCACACAATGTCATAGACGACCGACAGGCGGCAAGTGGCACACACCGCGGCCTTTTTCCTCATTTCCCAACCCTGTTTGCGCTGCAGCAAAGTTCTCAGACTGGATACAGCCTAGAAAAGCGACAGCGCTAAACGCCGTCGAGAACAACTGAACAGAAAGGTAGATCATGAGAACTGCAATCGCAATCGCCGCCGCGCTCGCGGCATCGGTGTTGGCCGGAGCAGCGCAGGCTGCCAACAATCAGGTCCAGATGCTCAACAAGGGCGAGAAACCTTCGTGCCGACCGACAAAGGCCACGTTGCTGAAAGCATCAACGGCATGATCCCGGATGGCGCCGAGCCCTTCAAGGGCAAGCCGAGTGAGCAATTCACCGTTACGCTCGACAAGGAAGGTCTCTACGGCGTGAAGTGCGCGCCTCACTATGGCATGGGCATGGTGGCGCTGATCGCGGTCGGCAAGCCGGTCAATCTGGCGCGGGCAGCGGGTGTCAAGCAGTCGGGCAAGGCGAAGAAAGTGTTCGAGACCCTGTTGGCTAAAGTTCAATTCGCCAATTAGGTTGTATAAATCTCATTCTGAAAATCAACAGAGTCCTGCAAGCGGACACTAGGCCGCCTGACTTCCTCCTTTTTGAAATGCATTTGATGGCAATTCCTCGCACCCGACCAAGCGCTTATCCGGCGGTTCTGTCTTACGGTTTCCGGCCGTTCTTCCTGCTCGGCTCCCTGTATGCCGGAGCAGCCATCCTTTTCTGGCTGCCGTTGTTTTACGGCAAGCTCACAACCTCCAGCGTCTTTCTGCCCGTTGATTGGCATGTCCATGAGATGCTCTTTGGCTATCTCGCGGCAATCATGACGGGATTCCTGCTGACGGCCATCCCGAACTGGACCGGACGTCTGCCCGTGCAAGGCCTGCCCCTGCTAGCGCTCGTCCTGCTGTGGCTTGCAGGGCGGCTTGCGGTGTTCTTTTCAGCTGACACCGGGTGGCTCGTCGGAGCCGCAGTCGACTGCGCATTTCTCCTGGCGGTAGCAGCCGCCGCCGCGACCGAAATCATCGCGGGCCGAAACTGGCGAAACCTGAAGGTGCTGCTGCCGGTTGCCGTGCTTTTGGCGGCCAACGTGATGTTTCATGCCGAAGCGCACTACCAAGGCATCTCGGACATTAGCCGCCGGCTCGGCCTCGGGGCCGCTGTCGTCCTCATAATGATTATAGGGGGACGCGTTGTTCCCAGTTTCACCCGGAATTGGTTGGCGCGCGAAAATCAAGGACGTCTGCCGTCCCCGTTCAGCCATTTCGACGCAGCAACGATCGCACTGTCCGCGACCGCATTGGCGGCCTGGGCCTTCTTTCCTGAAAGCAACGTAACGGGCGCAATGCTGATCGCCGGAGCGGTCCTCAACGCCATGCGGCTTGCGCGCTGGGCTGGTGATCGCACGCTCCGCGATCCGCTGGTGCTGATCCTGCACGTAGCGTTCGTCTTTGTGCCGATCGGTTTTCTGCTGGCCGGACTTGCCGTCGTCCTACCGGAGTCCGTTCCTTCCGCGGCGGGAATTCACGCGTTCAGCGTAGGTGCGGTGGCATGCATGACGCTCGCCGTCATGACCCGAGCCACCCTTGGGCATACAGGCCGCGAGTTGCGGGCGGGCATTGGCACATGCGCAGTCTTTGTCGCGATCGTGCTCGCGGCCATCCTTCGCATCGGCGCCGCGTTCGTGCCTGCGGAAGAAGTGCTTCTCCATATGTCGGCGACGTTGTGGGTGGTGGCCTTCCTCGGATACGCGGCTCTGTTTGGCGGTATGCTCGTTCAACCCAAATTACGTGCGCGGCAGCCGAACAAAGCGGCTTCATAAAGGACGGACCGCATCGTATCCAAAGGAAACGGAAATACGTCTGGCATGCTAGAGCAGATCCGGCTTAATCCGGGTCATATCCTGCTGCCTTGAAGTAGTTTTCGCACTCGGCCGGGGAGAACAGCTCGACGATCGAGCCGACGGCATCCCACAGGGCCTTGATTGTTCGCTCTGCTTTGGCGCGCAACAGCGCCTTGAGCTTTGAGAAGGCGTTCTCGATTGATGGTGTGGATGGCTCCTGCTCCCGGCGTCGCATTGCGCCATAGTTGGGATGTTGTCGTCCCGAGCAAAGGAGCCATCCATGTCAGAACTTGCCACAGTTGGCATCGACCTCGCAAAGAGTGTCTTCCAGATCCATGGTGTTGACGGGAACGGGCGGGTTCTCGTACGCCGTCAGCTTCGCCGCAGCCAGTTGCTGGCGTTTTTCCAGAAGCGTCCACGATGCCTAATCGGCATGGAGGCTTGCGCAGGTTCTCACGACTGGGGGCGCAGGCTCCAGGAGATGGGGCACGACGTCCGGCTGATGCCGCCGTCCTATGTGAAGCCGTACGTGAAGCGCGGGAAGACAGATGCTGCGGATGCGGCCGCCATCTGCGAGGCTGTGACGCGGCCCTCCATGCGGTTTGTCGCCATCAAGAGCGAAGCCTGCTCGTCGGTTCTGGTTCTTCACCGCACGCGAGACTTTCTGGTTCGCCAGCGCACGCAGATCGGCAATGCGATCCGAGCCCACATGACCGAGTTCGGCGTCATCGCGGCGAAGGGCGCGCAGAACGTCAATCGACTGAAGGAGCAACTGGATCAACTGCCGGAAGTAGCTCGGATGCCTGTGGGTTTGCTCTTCGATCAATTGGCCGAGACGGACAAACGGATCGAACGGCTGACCGACGAGATCGAAGAGACCTACGCGCAAAGCGAGACAAGCCAGCGTCTGGCCACGATCCCAGGTGTGGGGATGCTGACGGCGACGATCATCGCGGCGACGACGCCGGATGTCGACAATTTCGGCTGCGCGAGGGACTATGCCGCCTGGCTCGGCCTCACTCCCAAGCCGCACTCCACCGGGGGCAAGCAAAGGGTGGGCCGAATCTCGAAGATGGGCAATCGTTATATCCGACGCTTGCTGTATCTGGGCGCCATGGCGCAGATCATGCTCAGATGCAGACTCAAGCGCGAACCGGGCTCGGACTGGCTATCGAGCATGCTGATGCGAAAGAAGACGAAGATCGTCGCCATCGCTTTGGCGCATCGCATGGCACGAACAATCTTTGCTGTCCTCAGGGACGGATCGCGTTACGAGCCGCAGGCAGTCTGACAGGCTCTCGGAATGGTCAGGGCAAAGTGAGGTGATGGCGAACAAACGGAGACGAAGAATCAGGACACCCCGATTAATCCGAAGCGCCTCGAGCGCGCTCGATTGAGTGGGACCTGTTCTCCAAGCGGATATTCATCAGGGCGCGCAGCGATCCCGTTGCACATTCAGACGCCGTATACATGGCCGCAACCGACCTGTTCACCAAACCCGATCCGATACCCTTGACCCGCAGGAGCCATCCATACACGGGTTAAAGTCGGGGCTGTATGGTGGCAACAAGCTGAATGTCGCGCCGGCCTGCTCGATCGCGTCGCGCACCCCTGCCGCCTTATGCGCCGGCAAGTTGTCCATGATGACGATGTCGCCCGGCTTCAGGGTCGGGACGAGGACCTGCTCTACATAAGCTCGGAAGACGGTGCCGTTCATGGCGCCATCATAGACGAACGGCGCGGTCATGCCGGTCAGCCGCAGCGCGCCGGTGAAAGTGGTGGTCTTCCAGTGGCCATGAGGCACGCCAGCCCGGCAACGCTCGCCGCGTGGCGCGCGCCCCCGCAGCCGCGCTATCTTGGTCGACAGTCCGGTCTCATCAATGAAGACGAGCCGGGCTGGATCGAGATCGAGCTGGCCGTCGAACCAGGCGCGGCGGCGCTTCAGGACGTCTGGTCGGGTCTGCTCCAGTGCATGTGCGGACTTTTTTTGAACGTCCAGCCACGCCTGCCAAGCCAGGCGCTCAAGGCACTGCGACCGATGCGTGCTGACCGCTCGACGGCCAGCAGTTCAACCATCTCGTCCAGTGTGATGTCCTTGCGCGCCTCGATCAACCCGACAATGAAGGCTTCATGGGCATCCAGACTGGAGCCGCGCCGCCAACCCTGTGGCCGAGGCGTTCGCTCGCCGATCCTGGCGCGCGCGATCCAACGGATCGCACTCGATATCCCCACGCCGAACCGCGCCGCGGCCTGTCGCGCAGACATGCCATCGTCGGATGCCTTCAAAACCCGGGACCGGAGGTCCTCGCTGAGTGCCCTTGCCATCATCCACCTCATTAAAGTGGACGTTGAATCAGCCGAGCAAGCCTGTGTCACATCACAATCGATTCATCGCTGGATGTGCTCTAGGGCTGCGAATCCGAAAGTCCTGTGATCTTGGAACAGCGCGATGACGAAGGTCGGAATTGGATACTAATCGTGCGGCGATTCTATCGGCCGTTCCTCAAGATATCTCAAAGTGGCCAAGCGTTTGATGGCCGTCGCTGCAAGGATTTGAGCTCGGTCGCGGTCGGCCTGAAATGGAAGGCTTTCCCCCGCATTGAGGTAAGATTCAGCCAGGAGTTCGCAGAGTGCATCCAAGGATTCCGGCGATTGGTTGCTAATTGAATTGCTCGGTCCAAGCGGACTGCCAGTGAGTTGTTTTGCAAGGTCTTCTGCCTCCGTCGCCAGACGGCTAAGCACGGCCTTGTCATGTTTCCCTCTGAAAGCCGCAAACGCGTTCAGCCGGATCGCGATCTGTTCTTCCATGTTTGCTAGGTCGCCAGAGGTGACAAATGTCGCTTCGGCGTCACGACGGGAAGAGAATGCGCGCCGGCGTTCAATTCGCAGAACACGAGCATGTTCCAGTTCCTCGCTAGCCATCTCCTCGGAAGCGGACCGGACCTCCATTGAAGTCGCATTCGCAGCGACGTAGGACCAAAAGGCAAAAGCGCGCTCTTCATTTCTCACTGCCATCGCGAACGAATGGTAAGCATCCACAAGTTCCGGCGAGATCACGGCCGCATCCTCGTCGTCGAAGACATCTTTTGGCGTCCATCGGAGCTGCCTCAGATCCGGATCGTTGCCGCCGGATTTTCGGGACCAGCGAACGACGTTTTCGATATGGCCTGTTTCCTCCCTGACTAAGCGCTCGAAAACCTCCGCCAGTCTCGCCTGACCGTTATCGCGCATTCGCTTCGCCAGTTCTGCGTACTTTTCCGCAGATTCTGTCTCCATAGCGAATGCGATCGCCATAAGTTCGGCCATCGACCTGACAGCCGCCGCTGGCTCTGCCTTCAAACGGGACATGACTCTCCTCCGATGCCATTTTTTTGACAGTAGGCCAACTGCCTCGAAGTTGTTTGCGCTGCGTCAAAGAACTCTCGTCCAACAACCCCCGACATGTGCGCCAAAGGCCGCTGGCGGACTTGAAGCCTTGGAAATGCTGAGAAACTGAAGAAGCAAGTCGATGCCGGAGGGCATCTCCATTCGATCCTGGCATTCCTCGCTGTCTGGTCCGCGCCTACCTATGTCGCGGGAAGCCTCCGTAGGGTACTGATCGATACGGAATTCGAAGGCGTCCGCCGCTAGCGCCATCTCCGCGGCACCCCGAACGATTGGATATGCCTAACTCGACTCCGATTCTCGAGCGCTGTTGGCTATTCGGGCAAACCGATCGGAATCCCTGTGGGCATTGTCCGCGGGATCAAGTTTGTCGAGCACAAGAAACCCGATTGTCTTTGTACGCAAGCCGCAGGCGAAGGTCCTCGCGGCGCTCAATTCGCTGATTGGCAAAGGACCTCAGCCGTGGTCGGCTGTGCGAGTTTGAGCGTCGTCGCGCGGGAGGCTGCGACGATTGATGCGCCGTCGACCGCCTTCGATTTGATGGGTTGGGACAACATTGTTGGTGCGATTCAATGATTCGATGACGTCGAAGCCATCAGACGCCCGCATGTGGCACATTAACCCTAGCGGGGACTACGGAAACGGACAGCGATGGCGTTTCAGGCGGCCCTGCCATGAATCCTCGGCGATTGTTCCAGATAAGCGTCGAAAGCAGAAGCAGCGGCACGGATGAGAAACGAATGCTCGCTGCGCACCCGGATGAAGCCCTCCGTCATCTCCAGCACGCCGTCCTTTGCCAGCGCCTGAAGGCGCCCACCGGTGTCGAGTATTCGAGCTGAATCGAAGGCGAATTGAGAGCAGATTTCCAGAACATCGACTTCGAAATCGCACATCAGCCGCTCGATGATAGCGCCACGCACCCGGTCTTCAGCGGTGAGCCGATAACCCTTCGAGGTTGCCAGCCGACCGCAAGCGACGTGCCGCGCGTAGAGACCGAGCGCAACCTCGTTCTGAACGTAGCCATTGTCGGTTCTGCCGATGGCCGAGGCGCCGAGACCGATCAACGTTTGGCAAGTATCAGTCGTATAACCCTGAAAATTCCGCCGGAGTGTTCCGGCTTCCTGCGCCCGCACGAGATCGTCGGCCGGCAAAGCGAAGTGATCAAGGCCGATTTGCCGATAGCCGGCGGCCTTGAGCACATCGGCGATCGCATGTGCTTGGTCATTACGGGCCATGCTGTCCGGCAGAACCGTCTCGTCGATCATACGCTGGTGCATTTTGAACGAGGGAACATGAGCGTAGCCGAAAACAGCGAACCGGTCCGGTCGCATGGCCGTTGCCGCGATCGCTGTGTCGACGCATGAACGCACCGTCTGGTGGGGGAGACCGTAGATGAGGTCAAAATTGATGCGCTCTACGCCATTTCTGCGGAGATGATGCATCGCTTCAGCTGTCACCTCTTCACTTTGGATACGATTGACCGCCTTCTGCACCAAGGGGTCGAAGCTTTGCACACCAAGGCTTGCGCGCCCTACACCCGCCTGCCCAAGAGTTTGAGCCATATCGGACGTCAGAGTGCGCGGATCGATCTCGATAGCGATCGCAGCAGCCTCGGTGAATTCAAACCGGTGGCGCAGGAGATCCATGAGCGCCACGAACTCTGCCGGCTCCAGGATCGTAGGCGTGCCACCTCCAAAATGCACCTCACCGATACTAAGACGTCCGGAAACATGATCCGCTACCAGGTGAATCTCCTCCCGCAAGACAGCGAGATAATCGAGAACAGGCTGGTCCTTTTTGGTGATCGTGGTGTGGCAACCACAATACCAGCACATCGATCGGCAGAAGGGGATGTGGAGATAAAGCGATACTGGATCACCTGGAGGAAGATTCGCCAGCCAGTCCGCATAGGTGCCAGGACCCACTGCGGGCGAGAAACGCGGAGCCGTCGGGTAGCTGGTATAGCGGGGGAGACGGGCATCTCCATATTTTCTCAGAACGGATGGTTGCAACGGAACTTTCCTACTCAGAGTGGGTGCCCTCTAAGCTAGTCGTTCGTCCGCGCGGTTCTTTGCGAAATGCCAACGAACGGCGCTTATCCTGTGCCTTCAGGATTCTTGGAATTGTTTGCGATTCGACAAATAGGCTGGCTGACCACGGGCTAGATTTTCGCGCCGGGATCGACGATAGCCGCCGTCTCCAGGCTCCGATCTTTCAGCGGCCGGGAACTCAATCGACATGGCAGATACAGAACTCGCAACGGTGCTCTCGATCGACGTGCGGGCTATTCCTCCGGTAGATCGCCACCCGCAAATCTTCGGCGCGGCGGCCGCGCTGGCCGAGGGATCTTCCTTCATCATCGTCAATGACTGTCCGTCGTCAGATCATTTGGCTCAGATTGGATCGCAGATTAGCGGAGTGTCGGCCTCATCTTGGGGTTGATGTTAAGCGGCGATCTTGCGGTGCTGCAAGCGCCGATGTTGGATGGTTTGGCGTTTGATCCTTTCTCGCTGTTTGATAATGGCTGCGGCCCTGCCGAAGTAGGCGTCGGCTGGCGTTACGTTGGCCAGGCTCTCGTGGTAGCGTCGATGGTTGTAATGTTCGACGAAGGCTGCGATCTGGGCCTCAAGGTCGCCGGGCAGAAAGTAGTTCTCCAAGAGGATTCGGTTTTTGAGGGTCTGGTGCCAGCGCTCGATCTTGCCTTGGGTCTGGGGATGCATTGGAGCGCCCCGGACATGGCTCATGCGTTGGTCCTGGATATAGTCCGCCAGTTCGCCGGCGATGTAGCTGGGGCCATTATCGCTGAGCAGCCGAGGCTTGTGGTGCACATGGGCCTGGTCGCACCCTGAGGCAGTAAGTGCCATGTCCAGCGTGTCGGTGACGTCCTCGGCCCGCATGGTGCTGCACAGTTTCCAGGCGATGATGTAGCGGGAGTAATCGTCGAGCACGGTCGACAGGTACATCCAGCCCCAGCCGATGATCTTGAAGTAGGTGAAGTCCGTCTGCCACATCTCGTTGGGTCGCGTCGTCTTGGTGTGGAACTCGTTCGCCGCCTTGATCACCACATAGGCCGGGCTGGTGATCAGATCGTAGGCCTTGAGGAGCCGGTAAACGCTGGCTTCTGACACGAAGTAGCGCGTCTCGTCGGTGAACCGTACTGCCAGTTCGCGCGGGGAGAGCTCGGACTGCTCCAGCGCCAGTTCGATGATCTGGTCATGGATGGCAGGCGGGATGCGGTTCCACACCCGGCTCGGCGCCGAGGGCCGATCCTGCAGCGCCTCAGGCCCGCCCTCGACATAACGGTCATACCAGCGATAGAAGGTCCGGCGCGGGATGCCCAGTCGGTCCAGCGTTTTGCGGGTTGGCAGGTGTGACTGCTCGACGATCCTGATGATCTCGAGCTTTTCGGATGCGGGATATCTCATTCTTGCTCGTCCCCATCCGCGATCATGCTTTTTTTGAGCAGACGGTTTTCCAGTGTCAGATCAGCGACGCATTCCTTCAGCGCGCCGGCCTCCCGGCGCAAATCCTTGACCTCGTCGCTGGTGGCAGCACGAGCGGTATCACCCGCCAATCGGCGCTTGCCGGCCTCCATGAACTCCTTGGACCAGGTGTAATACAGGCTCTGCGCGATCCCTTCCTTGCGGCACAGCTCGGCGATGCTGTCTTCGCCGCGCAGCCCGTCCAGCACGATCCGGATCTTGTCTTCCGCTGAAAAATGCCGCCGGGTCGCCCGGCGAATGTCCTTTACCACCTGCTCGGCAGGCTTCTTGGCACTTGAGGATTTAGGGCTCATCTTGGTTCCTTCGTCGTGACGACGAGATCAAAACCCTCCTTAATTCACAACCTCAAATCTGGGACACAGGTGCTGACGGGGAACAGTCAATGACCACGACCCTCGACCCCTGCACTACCAGATCGAGGCCAGATATCCCGGCCTGTTTTCCTGGGAGTACCTGGAGCGAGGCCAGATATGGCGCGTCGAAATCAGCAGACTGCAATCGTCTGGCTGCGATTGTTCCTGCGGCAGCTGATGATCAGCCCAACGTCCCGCAGCACTTTGCAGGTGGCGATGCGGCTGAGGAATCTCGTCGGGCCTAACGCGATTGAATCCTGGCAGGGGTTGGACGTCGGCAATGCGCGCGGGAGAGAATGTCTGATACGTGGGGCCGATGCACTCGGCTGGCAGGCACGCCAGCGGGCGCACACTGCGCGGTGGCGGCGAGGGACGGGGGTCGCCTCGGCCACTCACATCAACGCCGGCCGACATCAAATGCCGGCAGCAAGCGCCAATACCACCGAGTATCTCGCGGGATAGCTGGGGCAGGGCATGTCAACCGATCACGCTGTTGTGTGGCTGGAATTCCGAACCGCAAAGGTGTTCCTTTTTGAAGATACTGCAATGCTGTCAGTCACTGGAGAACCTGAATTAATTCGTGACAAGCGGCTCACACATGATGGCCAGAACGGCCAACGTCGAGATGATGATTTCTTCGGAGACGTTCTTGGTTTTCTCGAAGCCAAGAAGAAATGGATTATCATCGGAAATAGATCGAGCTGCGTCGGCTTGCTCGAGCGCATATGCCATCAGAAGACTGAGGGGCGTGTCGCCTGCGTGGAATTTGTCGATGCGGTCACCGCTGAGGAAGTACTGTTGCGAGCTCGTCGCTATTGCCGCGATCGCCGCAGTTGATTTTTTGATAGTCGATATACACGTCAGCTCGGCAGCGCAAATGCACACGTGTGATCATTTGAATTGGGCTGGTCGAGGGGAAGGACGACAGTGCGTCGATATCCGCGCGATCATTTCCGCGCGGTCATTCTAGCATCGCCGGGTCCGCGATAATCGAACCGGCGCCGATCAGTTCGAGACAGTAAGGCACGGCAGGAAAGACGGCGTTCAGGCACACGTCGATCGAAGCCGGTTTACCGGGCAGGTTTATGATCAGCGAACGGCCGCGTACTCCAGCGGTCTGACGTGAAAGGATTGCGGTGCGGACCTGCCGCAAGCTGGCCTGCCGCATGAGTTCGCCAAAACCGGGAAGCTCCTTGGTGATGACCTGCTGCATGGCCTCGGGAGTGAGATCCCTGGGGGAGGGACCGGTCCCTCCGGT
Source organism: Mesorhizobium sp. PAMC28654 (assembly GCF_020616515.1). GTDB lineage: Bacteria > Pseudomonadota > Alphaproteobacteria > Rhizobiales > Rhizobiaceae > Mesorhizobium. Next base: position 1,110,408 of record NZ_CP085135.1, on the reverse strand, counting down.
TGTCAGGATCAGATCAACACCGCGCTTGTCGCATAGTTCGATAAGCACGTCGCGGACGCTCTCCAGTCCGTCGGGGACGATGCGACGGATGAAGTTGCACGGCGATGTCACGACCTTGCGAAGCCAACTTTCGATGGCGGGCCCGCCGAGGTCCTCATACTCGCCTCGGCTTGCACGATCCGATACCGTGACGATCGCAATCTGGGTCATTTTTCCGTTCGAGATCCATCTTCAGATCGAAGCGGTCGCTTGCCATCCGGGCTTGGCATGGGCGTATCCATCGACGAGCGTGCCGGGCAGATCGAGGCACGAGAGGATGAAGCGAGCAGCCTTGGGATCCTCCGCCCCGTCGACAAGCGCTCTATAGGTCCTCGCCACCTCGATCATGTCGCACGTGTGCGGAGACAGACGGATACGCCGGACACCTTTGGAGGTGAGATCCGCGGGTGCGGGGCAGAAGGCCTGCACCTGGTTGGAGAGCGTCTGCACGCCATTGATCGCGAGGAATTGCTGGTCGTCGAGCGTGTCTATGGCAAGACCATCCGGGTCTCTTTCGCAGGTAAACTGGCAGGAATCCTTGTGAAGGCCGTGGATGCGTGCGTGATAGCATCGGCCGGAAACTGCCAGCGGCAGCCGACCGAAGACGAAAATCTCGAATTCCGCCTCGGGACATGCGCCGGCCATGGCGCCGACAGCGGCGAGCGACAATTCCACGGGCGGGCATATCGTTTTGGCACCGCGCTGGATCAGGAACCGCGCGGAAGCCTCATTATAGACGTTCAGGAACGGACCGGTCACGAAGGGCTTGCCGGAGCGTGACGGCAGGGCGGTGACGTCGTTGATCTCGACCAGCCGCTCGTCGATGCAGAGGTCCGCTATGCTTCTGCGTTCTCGAACGGTTGCCGGCGCCGCCAGCGTGGACAGCACCACTTCCTTTCCTGCACGCTCGAGGCGTTCTATGATCTCAGGCCATACGGGGTCGGAAAACGGCATCCGCTTGCCGCAGACGACTTCGCCGACATGGACCCGGTCGATCGGAGCCTCGTCTGCTATCCTGCGATAGAAGTCCGAGAGGCGGTCGGGCGGCCAGTGGAAGAAGACCGGCCCAAGCGTCAACGCAATTCCGGACAAGGTCCTATCTCCACTTCTTGCTGTATGCTCCTGCCGTCTGCCGGGAACCTTCCGACTGGCCAGCAAGAATCCGATCGATCTCGATCGCGTCGCCGCCTTGCTCGACGGCGTCAACGGCCTTCCGGAAGGCACGGACTACTTCCGTGACGTAACCTTTGCCACGCTGGCGTCCTTCGATCTTCAAGGCGGTTACGCCGGCGGCTTTCAACCCGGCAATCATCCCGCCGGCGTTCAGGCTGACGGGATCCTCGAACAAATGGGAGGTCTTGCCGCCGGCCTTGAATTTGCCCTTGCACAAAGTGGGGTAGCCCACTGGCTCGCCGGACTCGTAGCGGTCGATCGTGAACCCTGCAAGCCGTGCCGCCGTGCCGTTGGGCTCGTCGTCGTAACTCACCATTTCGGGTGGCGAACAGACGCCATTCAGATTTGGCGATTTTCCCGTCGCGTATGAAGAGAGATAGCATCGGCCTTCGATCATCACGCAAAGGCCGCCGAACACGAATGCTTCCGTCTCCACGTCGATCGCGCGGTTGAGCGCCGCGATCTCCTGAACCGAAAGGACCCGCGGCAGCACGACGCGACGAACCCCGAAACTTTTCGCGTAGAATCCGATTGCTTCCGGCGTTGCTGCCGCAGCCTGTACCGACAGATGAAGACGAATTTGTTTATGGTTCTTGGCGACGTGATCAAGGACGGCTATGTCCGCCGCGATGATGGCATTTGCGCCGCATTCGGCCGCGGTATCCGCTGCCTTTTTCCACAGGCCGACATCGTTGACGCGCGCGAATGTGTTGATGGCGACGAGAACCTTGCTGCCGTGGTCATGCGCGAAGCGGACGCCCTCGGCCAGTTCTTCGCCGGAGAAGTTGAGTCCCGGGAAATTCCGGGCATTCGTTTCGTCGCGAAATCCGCAATAGACTGCGTCCGCGCCAGCCTGGACGGCTGCCCTCAATGTAGCGGGCGTTCCGGCCGGGCAGACAAGTTCCATGCGTCCGCTTGTCATGCCTCTGGCGCCTCGCGTCTGGAATTTCGATTGGCCATTTGGCGTGCGACGCTCAATGCGCCGAGAATGCCCGTATCGGCCAGACGAGCCAGGAAGCCACGCAGGCCGAGTAAGTCCGCGGGGCTAAGCTCGGCATCCTCGATCGTGTTCCTCAACGCGAGCACCGCCTCCGTGCGGCCGCTGATCGAGATGATCCGGCTGAAGAAGAGCGCATCGCCATCCAGCGTGCCGTCGAGCAGGCTCAATAGTGTCAGAATAGGCCCCCTGATCTGGACGCTTGATGTCGCAGCCTCACTTTTCCTGACGACACGAACGATCGAACGCTTTGCGTCCGGTACGACGGTAAATGCGAAGGCGAGGTCGACCGGGTCGATGAAATAGCAAGCTGTTCGATGTTCGCCCAGGCGGTCGAACAATCGGGGCTGTCGCCTAGCCATCGAGCGCAATGATAGCGTCAGCAACGGCCCGAGGGGAAGTCCGGCAAAAGGTGGGAAAAGATGACGAATGACCGCCGGCAATGTCGGTTCCGTGCTAATCGTCACCATTCGGTACATCCTATCCACATGAGATCGTTCAGCAGGTCTTTCCGGCCATCGACTGGCTGCGTCCGTCTGCCAGCAAGTCCGTGAAATTCACATTGTTGGGACAGAAATCCTGATAGTGACTTTCGAAATCGAATGCGGCCAGGTGGCCATGACACTGGCGGCGATGCTGGCAGGTGATGCAGATGCGTGACATGAAACGGTGCGCGGCTTCCAGCGATTGAAAGCTGTCAGGATCGATGTCAATCGAACGCATCGCGGAAGAAAGCAGGTCTTGCGAAGCGTAAGGTAGCCGCATGGCTTCGTCGAATTCGCTTCGCGATAGACCGATGTCATTCAAGATGCCTGTGCACTCATCCAAACCCATTGCCCAAAATTCTCTTGTCGCTGCCCTGCTCCGCCGGCGATCCGCGAGAAGGGAAATTACGAACCGCCAAGCCTCGACAGTTTCGCTGATGAGATTGCCTGCCATGTGAAATCCTTTTGCCTCGATCGCCTTCCTCGGAAATGATGTGAGAAGGGAAAATAGCGGGGACGGATCGTTTGCTCTTTGCGCTAGCGCAAAGTTCTTCGTCAGCCCTGATGGCAAAATTGTTCGCCCGACGATCCGGTCGAGCCGGATTTCGCCATGCATCACCGTTGCCTTCCCCTGTTTTCAGATCTCGGCTCATTCCTTTCGTTCCTTGATCGGAACGGGCAGCTTCGTGAGGTTGGTGTGCCTGTTTCGACACGGCTCGAACTGACCGAGATACACAAGCGGGTGATTGCCTCGAAAGGCCCGGCGCTCCGCCTTACGGCGCCTGTCGATCGCGGCGTCAGGTCAGCCTTTCCCGTCGTCGCAAATCTTTTCGGCACCCGGGAACGTGTAGCCTGGGGCCTTGGCACTGACCTTCACGGTCTAGAAACCCTCGGCGCGCTCCTTGCGTGGATGAGATCGCCTCAGGCCCCACAGAACCTTCGTCAGGCCCGACAGATGTTGCCTGCTGCGCGCGGTGCACTCGTGGCGCGGCCGAAGATCGTCTCCCCGCCTAGAGAGTGGCGAGACGCCGATCCGGATTTTTCGCTTCTTCCCGTCCAGACTTGTTGGCCGGGAGACGCCGGCCCCCTCATAACATGGCCAGTGGTCATTACTCGCCCGCCTGGCGAGGACGACCCGAGCACATACAATCTGGGCATATACCGGATGCAGGTGCTAGCCCGTGATCGTGCGATCATAAGATGGCTGCCCATGCGAGGCGGAGCAGCCCACCATCGCATGTGGCAGGCGAGGGGTCTCGAGATGCCGGTGGCGGTCGTCATCGGGGCAGATCCGGCGACGTTGATCGCCTCGGTGATGCCGGCGCCTGAAGGCGTGTCGGAGCTGGCACTGTCCGGGATGATCAACAACCGCCGAGTCGGATTGGCGACCTGCAAGAGCATCATGCTTCACGTGCCAACCAGTGCGGAAATCGTGCTTGAAGGTGCCGTCTCTTCAACAGAAGATGCGCTGGAGGGCCCTTTCGGCGACCACACCGGATACTACAACGCGCCGGAACGATATCCTGTGTTCAAGCTCAAGCGTGTTCGCGTTCGCGACGGGGCAAATTACCTGACCACGTTCACCGGGCGCGCGCCGGACGAGCCCTCCGTGCTCGGCGAGGCGCTGCTCGACGTGTACAAGCCGCTCCTGCGCCAACAAATACCGGAAATCGTCGACGTGTGGCTTCCACCCGAAGCCTGTTCCTACAGGATTGCCGTTATCTCAATCGCCAAGAAGTACGCCGGACAGGCCAGGCGCGTGATGATGGGGTTCTGGTCCCTGCTGCCGCAGTTCTCGATGACCAAGATGATCGTCGTGGTGGACGACGACATCGACATTCGATCATGGCCGGACGTGATGTGGGCGGTCGCCACCCGCATGGATCCCTCGCGCGATCTGATGCAGGTGGATCGGACCCCTATCGACCAGCTCGATTTCGCGTCGCCGCTCGAAGGGCTTGGGGGAAAGATCGGGCTCGATGCGACGCGCAAGATTGGATCGGAGACCTCTCGCGAATGGGGAAGGGAGCTGACGATGTCAGCCGATATCGAGGAGCAGGTATCCCAACGATGGAACGAGTTTTTTTCGCAGACGACCGCTCAGGGGCAACAATGACCAAACGGCTGATAATCGGTGTCACAGGTGCATCCGGCTCCGTGCTCGCGCTGGAGACCATACGTCAGTTGGTCAGGGCCGGGGTGGAGACGCATCTCGTCGTCTCCAAGGGCGCGCGATTGGCCATCCCTCATGAGCTCGGCACCGACGGCCTTGCCCAACTGACCTCCCTCGCCAACCACGCGTATTCCTATCAGGACCTGGCCGCACCAATCGCCAGCGGCTCTTTCAGAACGGATGGCATGATCGTCGTTCCCTGTTCGATGCGGACCTTGGCGGCTATGGCACACGGTTTAGGCGACAATCTTCTCACCAGGGCCGCCGATGTCGTCCTGAAGGAAAAGCGCCGGCTGGTCATCGTTCCACGCGAGGCGCCGCTCCATGAAGGGCACCTCGACGCGATGCTGAGATTAGCACGGATGGGCGCAGTCATCGCACCGCCAGTACCGCCGTTCTATGTCAAGCTGGCCTCGATTGAGGAAATGGTGGTCGAGATGGCTGCCCGACTGATTGGCTGGGCAGGCGTTGACCCGGGCGACAAGCTCACGCGTTGGGGCGAAAAGAAAGTCGCCGCCGCGTGATCATCCTGATGGATTGGCTCAACGTGCAAGGATAGCAATGAATTTGCAGACGTCGAAAGGCGCGACATATGACGTACGGAAGCTTCCACCTGAAAGGAAGCAGTCCGCTGTATTGTCAATGTTCGACGGACTCAAACCCGGTCAGACATTCGTGGTCGTTCTCGATTTTGATCCTGATAAACTCAGGCGTCAGTTCGAAGCGTTCTTTGCTGGCGAACACATCTGGGTTTGCCTTAGACCGGGGCCACCAGAATGGCTGATCGAGATAGGAAGACCTCAACCTGCGCAGTGATGTCGAGCTCTACGAAAAGAGGTCGCACACGCCGATCGACCGATCTGGTCACCTCAAGACTCAGTTGGCAGTGACCGTGAGGGCCCCCTTCATTCCAAGCTCAAAATGACCCGGTATCAGGCAGGCGAACTCGAACTTGCCGACGCTGGTGAAGGCCCAGACGATCTCGCCTTTTCCTTGGGGACCAATGCGAATCGCATTGAGGTCGGCGTGTTCCATGTCGGGAAGCCTCTCCATCCCGGCCTTATGCTCCATCACCTGCTCATGCGTGTCCATGACAAATTCGTGGTCGTATTCGCCTTCATTGGTGAAGGCGAGACGCACTGTCTCGCCTCCTTTTATGGTGACTGAAACCGGATCGAACGCCATCGATCCATCTTCGTTCTCGATCATGCTTATCCTGATGGTACGGGCTGCTTTGGCAGCCATGCCCGGCTGACCGATAGTCATCATTTCATGGCCATCCTCAGTGCCGGAATGCATTCCTGTGGCAAGCGCCGGGGCGGCGAAGAGGACTATGGCGACTGTTGGCATCATGCATTTCTTCACGCGATCTCTCCTTTGCGAATGTGTTTGAGTCTCACCATGCTCGATCGACGAACGCTGAAGCGGTCCTCGGGACACCTGTAGTCCTCGCCGACAGTTGCGGCCGAGCACCTATGGCCCGGTCTGCACCGGGGATAAACTGAGTTGCCGCATCGAAAATGCGCCTTCTGCGCGGCGACAAACAAGGTGAGACTCAGCGTCAATCAGGATGAGACTCGGCGGCGGGGGTGTGACGAAGGGAGGGCGTAGCCCGACCGGAGTTACACCCCCGCCGCCGCGCAATTTTTCAGCGTCTTATGATCGCGGTCGGCCCGGTAGCTTGGTGGTTTTCTGGAATGGAGAACCATCTTTGTGCCGGGTCGCCATGTAACCGATCATCAGACGAGGCTTTTTATGAAGTACCGACAAAACAATTCTATCGAGGTCGCCGCCGCCAAGGCGTCGATCAGCAGGGCGACGGCCTATCGCATCAAGACGGACGCGCACCTGCCATCGCAAAAGCAAAAGGCTCGTGGCCGGCGGAGGCCTGACCCTCTCGAGCATATCTTCGATGCCGAGGTCGTTCCCCTTTTGAAGGCGGCGCCAGGCATCCGTGTTGTCGCCATCTATGAGGAGATGCTGCGGCGGCACCCGGAACTGAGCGCGGGCATTCGCCGAACGCTGGAGCGGCGCATCCGGTCATGGCGTGCCATCCACGGCGAAGAGCAGGAGGTTATCTTCCGCCAGCTTCACGAACCCGGCCGACTCGGGCTATCGGATTTTACCGACATGGGCAGCCTTGACGTGTCGATCGCCGGCCAGTCTCTTGATCATCTACTCTACCACTTCCGGCTCGCCTGGTCCGGCTTTGAACACACCCATGTCATTCTCGGCGGCGAGAGCTTCGTGGCCCTGGCCGAAGGACTGCAGAACGCGCTGTGGTCGCTTGGGGGAGCGCCGCTCTATCATCGCAGCGACAGCCTGTCGGCGGCTTTCCGCAACCTCAGCGCCGATGCGAAGGAGGATCTCACGCATCGCTACGAAGAGCTTTGCGCGCACTACCGCATGACGCCGACCCGCAACAACAAGGGCATCGCGCACGAGAACGGTTCGATCGAAAGCAGCCATGGCCATCTCAAGGATGCCATCCGTGACGCCCTTCTGATGCGCGGCAGCAGAAATTTCGACGATCTCGGCGCGTATCGAGCCTTCATCGACGAGATCGTCAGCCGGCACAACGCCAATCATGGCAAGCGCATCGATGCCGAACGCCCTCAACTGCAGGAACTTCCAGACCAGCGGACCAGCGACTTCGAGGAGGTGGTCGTCACCGTGTCGCGGACCGGCGGCTTCACCTTGCGCAAGGTCTTCTACACCGTTCCCTCCCGCCTGATCGGACATCGGCTTCGCATCCGCCTGTTCGATGATCGCCTCGAGGTCTTTATGGGAGGAACAAAGCTGATGACGCTGCCCAGGGGCCGAGGCCATGCCGACGGGAGGCACGATCAGGTCGTCAACTATCGGCACGTCATCCATTCCCTGCGCAAAAAGCCGATGGCGCTTCTTAATCTCGTCTATCGTGACAAGCTCTTCCCGCGGCAGGAATACCGCAGGGCCTTCGACGAGCTCATTGAGCGGCTGCCGGACAGGCAGGCGTGCAAGATCATGGTCGATCTGCTGGCGCTGGCCCACGATCGAGGCTGCGAGCGTGAGCTTGCCGAGCAACTCACCGAGACCCTCGACGCCGGCGACCTGCCCGATATTGCCGTCTTGCGAACCCTCCTCGGCCCGGACCCCGCACGGCTGCCGACCGTCTTGGTGCAACTCGCTTCCCTTAACGGCTATGAAGCCCTGATCGGGGCAACCCATGTGGGAGACGTCGCATGAGCAACGCCCACACCATCGACGAAGCCCGCCTCGGCATCATGCTCAACGAACTCCGGCTACCGACGATCAAGACGCTCTGGGCGCAATTTGCCGAGCAGGCCGATAGAGAGGGGTGGCCCGCCGCCCGGTTCCTCTCGGCCATCGCCGAGCATGAGCTGGCCGAACGGGCACATCGCAGGATCGAACGGCATCTGGCCGAAGTGGACTTGCTTCGGTAAAGTGGAGAGCGGGTTGCTCATTCGGCGGCGTTTCGCTCGAACTGCATCGGGCTGATGTAGTCGAGCGCGGAATGCCGCCGGATGGGATTGTAGAAGCCGTCGATATATCGGGCAATGGCGGCTTGGGCATCGGCGCGGGTAAGGAAAGAGGTGCGCCAGATCAGTTCAGTTTTCAGCGTCTTGAAGAATGTTTCGACCATGGCGTTATCAAAGCAATTGCCCTTGCCTGACATTGAGATGATGACGCCGGCGGCACGCAATTCGGCTTGGTAGTCGATAGAACAATATTGGCTGCCGCGGTCGGAGTGGTGAATGAGGCCGGGTTCCGGCTGCCGCATGACGAACGCCTTGTTGAGCGCTGCCAGAGCCAGGCTGCGGTGTAGCCGGTTGCCAGCAGCCCAGCCAACGACCTTGCGGGCAAACAGATCGATGACGACAGCAAGGTACAACCAGCCCTCCCGCGTCCAGATGTAGGAGATGTCGGCACCCCATTTCTGGTTGGGACCAGTGGCGGCAAAATCCTGGTCGATGACATTGGGGGCAACCGGAAAGGCGTGTTCGCTGTCCGTCGTGCGCTTGAACCGCCGCTTCTGTCTTGCCTGGAGGCCATTCTCCCGCATCAGACGCGCCGTTCGTCGCCGGCCAATGGCAAAGCCATTGTCTTGCAGTTCCCGCGTCATGCGCGGGCTACCATAGGTTCCGTTCGACAGCGCGAACGACGATCGCACATGCGCCAGCATTATCATGTCGTCGCGCTGCCGGCGGCACGCCGGCCCGGCGCCCCCAGGCAAAGTAGCCGCTCGGGCTGACACCCAGCGTCGCGCACAAACGGTCCACAGGGAAATCCTTCTTCGCCTGGTCGATGAGCGCGAACCTCACCGACTTCCCTCCTTGACGAAAAAAGCCGTCGCCCGTTTCAAGATATCCCGCTCCTGCCGAAGGATTTCATTCTCCCGCCGCAGCCGTTTCAATTCAGCGGCGACATCAGCATCAGGCGGACGCCCAGGATCGCCCATCTCACGATCCAGCTGCCGACCCATCCATCGCGTCAGCGTCGAGAAACCAACACCAAGATCCTCCGCGATCTGCCGCTTCGTCCGACCGCTCGTTCGCACAAGGCCAACCGCCTCCGCCTTGAACGCATCCGTAAACTGTCTCTGTTTCGTCATCGAGGTCGCCTTTCATCAGAAGGAAACTCTCCACTTTTTCGGGGCAAGTCCACAGCGCATCTGCCGCCCGGAAAGACGCTCGACAGCTTCGCCTTCGACGCCGTACCCATGGTCTCCAAGGCCCAGGTCATGGCCATGACCGCCGGTGACAGCTGGCTCGCCAAGGGCGCCAATATCCTGTTGTTCGGCCCACCCGGTGGCGGAAAGTCGCATCTTGCGGCAGCGATCGGACTCGCCCTCATTGAGAACGGCTGGCGCGTGCAGTTCGCCCGAACCACCGATCTCGTGCAGAAGCTCCAGATCGCGCGGCGAGAGCTGCAGCTCGAAGCCGCCATCGCCAAGCTCGACAAGTTCGATCTGCTCATCCTCGACGATCTGGCCTACGTCACCAAGGACCAGGCCGAAACGAGCGTGCTCTTCGAACTCATCTGCGCAAGATATGAGCGGCGTTCCATCATGATCACCGCCAATCAGCCCTTCGGAGAATGGAACAGAATCTTTCCGGACCCCGCCATGACCCTCGCCGCAGTGGACCGACTTGTTCACCACGCAACGATCTTCGAGATGAACGTCGAAAGCTACCGGCGCAGATCCGCCATGGAAGCCAAACGCCAGCGCGGCAGGCCAGCCTCTTACGCGACAATCAAGAACAAACACGAACTTGTCGCGGAGCGGCAATCAGAAATAGATGAAGGCCTTGCCAGCGACAATCAGCATGATAATTTGCACGTGACCGCGACCTGAGAATCTCATCCAGATCGCCGCTCACGTCTCATCCAGATCGTCGCGCTATACCTTCCTTTGCAGTGTTCGCGATGTCGTCGAACAGGAGCGAGATATCCAGGTAGAGGCTACGATCTCGTTCGGTAGCCCCCATTTCGTCAAGGTCCTGCAGAAAGAAGAGAATGGCTTTGATGCGTTCGCGTTGGCCGCGGGCATTGGCGAGATGTTCGCGGGCGATCCGTCGGATCTCCAGAGCCGTAAATCGCGCCAACGTCTCGTCGAGCCTGGAACGGCACTCACAATCCAGCTGGGCGTCGTTGATCAAGATTGCCAGCCGGCCGAAAAAGGCCATGTCGGCAAAGCGCCGGACGCCGTCGTCAATGCTACTCGATGGAACGTTCTGCTTCATATCTTGTTCGCTCCTATGCCAAGGCCAATCACAATCCTGCTGGCGTCCGATCGAGTTGTTGGCGCGGCGTGGGGGAAACGCTTCGCGGCCGATTGCACAACGGATAGAGCGGCGCCGTCTTATCCACCGATCCGGTCTCGAAAACTGGTCTGGATTATAGTCACCCGTTTTGAAGCCTGTTTGCGTTTGAGCAAATACGGAGATCGATCACCCACGCTATTGCCTTCGGATCAGCTTTTTTTCGATTGCCGCTCTTGCGAACGGCGAAGCAGAACGAGGATCTCGTGTCAGCCATCCCCGCGGAGGAATTGTTGAATGGCGACTGACGGGAGTGCGCTCGCTTTCGATGCGAAGCGGATGCCGGCGCCGTTTCGGCCATTTTTTCTTATCGCCGGGTTGGACGCGATCATAGGCGCGGCGGTCTGGCTGCCCGCAGCGTTTGGAATACAGGCCATCGGTCCGACCGGGATTTCTCCCGGCGATTGGCATCGTGACGTGCTTCTGTTTGGGATGGTCCCAGCCATCCTGACTGGTTTTCTGTTGACGGCGCTGCCCCGATGGACAGGACGTCGTGCAATGTCGCCGCTCACCACGCGTTTGCTGGTCGCTCTGTGGCTGTCCAGCCGGGGGACTTTCCTATTCCTGTCGCATTCGGCCGGACTTGCCCTCTCGGCTCTGCTGGTCCTGACACTCCTCCTGATCGCAGCGGGACATGTGATCGCCAGCCGGGATCGCCGCAACCTGAAGATAGTATTTCTGCTGCTTATCTTCTGTGGCAGCAACGTGCTCACGGCGGCATCCTGCCAGGTAGAATTTGCACTGCGACTAGCCCTGGCTGCGATCATCGGCCTCCTCATGATCATCGGAGGACGGGTCGTGCCGGCTTTGACCATGGCTTACGTCGAAAGCGCCGGCGGCCGGATCTTCATCGATCGCTCCGCTGTTTTGGAGTACGCGGCAGCGGTCGTGGCAGCATGCGCCCTTGGCTCGTGGGTTGTTGCGCCGCAGGCACAATTCACCGGCCTTGCCTGCGCCCTTGCCGCCTGCTGTCAGGTGATGCGAACCGCCCAGTGGATGGGATGGCGAATGGTGGGGTCGTCGTCAGTTCTCGCTCTTCATATCGGGTACGGCTGGATCACCGTCGGTTTCGGGCTTCTGGCGATCCACATTTTCGTACCTGCAAGACTGGGGCAGGCGGCTGCCGTTCATGCCTGGACGATCGGCGCCATCGGCACGATGGCCCTCGCCATCATGGCGAGCATGATCCGCAAGCACAGCCGCCGCGCCTTCGAGACCTCGGTTCCGGCGACAGGTGCGTTCGTAGCGATGACAATTTGCTGCCTGTCGCGCCTCCTGGTCGAATTTCTGCCCGTCTACCGCGTCGCTTTAACGAGCATTGCAGGCACGTTGTGGGTTGCCGGCTTCGGCCTGTTTCTCATGGCTTTCCGTCGAATGCTCACCAGAGCGAACTCTGAAGGCTCAGAGCGTTGATCAGTGCTGCCATTTGGCGCGATGGGCTTGATCCCCATCAAGGGCCTCCTGCTCGCTCCGGGTTAGCATTTGTGTGCCCTGTGGCCGCAACTGCGGTGCCGGGAAAGTTTTCAGGGAATTGCTATGAGTTCGACGCCAGACAAGCCGAAACCGGATTGGGATCCCCGGTCCGATCAGGTCCTTTCCAACCAGATCAAAGCCTATGACGCTATGCGCCGCCGCTGCCCGGTGGCGTATAGCGACTATCTCGGCTGGTCGCTGTTCCGGCATGAGGACGTGGTGATGGTCCTTGACGATCACCACACGTTCAGCAGCGTCGTTTCCAGCCATCTGTCGGTGCCAAGCGGCATGGACCCGCCTCAGCATACTGCATACCGGCGGTTGATCGATCGCCATTTCGAACCCGGGCGCGTGAAGGGTTTCGAACCGCTTTGCCGGACGATTTCAGCCAAACTCGTCTCAGGTCTGCAAAGGGGCGTGGAAATCGATCTAGTGACGCAGCTTGCCCAGCTATTCGCAGTGCATGTCCAGTGCGCCTTTCTCGGCTGGCCTGCAAGCCTGCATGAGCCGCTGCTCCTTTGGGTGCGCAAGAACCATGAGGCCACCTTGGTCAGAGACACGAATGCAATGTCTGCCATCGCGCTCGAGTTTGACGGCTATATCAGCGAATTACTGGAAGCGCGGCGTGAGTCCGGTGCGGCCGCGCCAGATGACATCACGACGAATCTGCTCCGGCAAGAGATCGGGGGTAGGCCTCTGTGCCACGAGGAGATCGTAAGCATCTTGCGTAATTGGACCGTCGGCGAACTGGGCACCATAACCGCCTGCGTGGGGATTCTGGGCCACTATGTTGCGGAGAACCTGCTGGTGCAGCAGCAGCTTCGAGTGGATTTGCAGCTGCTGCCCTCCGCCATTGACGAGATACTACGGATACATGCACCGCTCATTTCCAACCGGAGGGTGACGACCATGCCCGTGGAAATCGGCGGACGCAGGATTGCAGCCGGCGAGTGGATTACTCTCATGTGGGCGTCGGCCGACCGCGACGAAGCGGTCTTTGCCAACTCCGATGAATTCCGCGTCGATCGCGATGCCACGCAAAACCTGCTCTACGGCGGCGGCATCCATGTCTGTCCGGGAGCGCTTCTGGCCCGACTGGAACTACGCGTCGTCATGGAGGAATTGCTGAGAGCGACCCAGCAAATCGCGCTGGTGCCCGGTCGGCAGCCCGTAATCGCGAGCTATCCGGCGAGCGGGTTTTCGATGCTGCCCGTGCAAATATCGTAGTTCCAATTCGCCGAGCTTGGCGTGGGGCGACGCCGCAGAACCGGCAAGCCTTTTGATGGTGCATCAGGCGGTGCTTTGCCAAGTGATGTGGCACATTGCCTTTGACACAAGGCAATAAGTGCCTCACGGCAAAAATGCTCACGTGGATAATCTGAGGGCCGAGTGTATCGGCAGTGATGAAGAGTGCCAGCATATTGATCGCAAGAACTATCTTGATCAAGAGCAGCATTGCGAAGCTGCTGTCGAATGGATGCGAGGACGCCGCGATATTGCCAGGCAGCGGCCACGCCTTTCGCGGGCGCGGCGACGCGACACATCGAACCGCAGGAAGTTCGCGGATAGAATGCGAGGGATAAACGGTCGCTCCGGCAGACGGAGATCATCATGCGGTCTGGTCAACGACAGTGGTTGCAGTCCGAGAGGGTCTGGAGGCAATTCACGCTCATGGATCTCGTCATGGAGCGGATGCGCGTCGATCCGCTCGTGGCGACCCGCAAATGCGGCGGAACGGCGATGGCGGATGCGCGAAACACGTGCCTGGGCTGCTCTTTCCACCGCCAATGCCGCGAGTGGCTGGAGTGTGGCAGCGATTTTGCCGGCCTGGCCGAATTCTGCCCGAACGCCGGGTTCTTCATGGAATGCAGGCTAAATCTTTAGATACCCTTTGAGATACGGCCTGCTTGGCCGAGATCGCATTGACCAGTCGCGCCGTTCGCTCCGTTGATGCAGATCATCCGCGAACGGGAGGCGACGACGTTGCCGCGCCACTTATCCCGGCATGAATGCGCTGATCGGCTATCACGCAGACGAGTGCTCGCGCGATGCGGATCCTTTCCTGGCTAGCCTACGCAGGCTGAACCCGGCGTTGCTCCGCGACAGCCTCCGGCGTGGTTTGATGGAGCGCTAGGCGGTATCAGTTGTCGACTCATCTCCGTCGGGCGCCCTCGTAATGCTCTGCAGCTGCTCGCCGCCGATCGCGCTCAACCGCAAGAAGGCCGCCGTTGCAGGCTCCGACGGCGGTATCAAGCGTGTGATCGGGTCACGTTCCAGTAGCCTCTTCGGGCGGATTTTCGTCCGTGCGGGAACATGCGCTGTTGCCGGGCAGATGAACCATATCCCAAGGAAACAGCTGAAAGCTTCTCTGCCGAAGCGCTGGCCGAGCCCCTGACTGCCGATCGCGCCGATCACGGAAGTGGCCGCGCATTCATCCGCAACTCGATGGTGTCCTACTGCAACCATCTGTCAGACGATTGAAGAGGCATTCATACGTCGCAGGACCGCCGATTCAGGATCGGGATGAGCAAGGGCCTGTGCTCAAAATTCCACTGATAACAGGTCGCCATCTCATATTTGGCGCTTCAGGCTTTCGGCTTGATTGAATTCTGGCGAGGTTTCTCGTCCAAATCCGTTTTGATCGGCGCATGGCGCTGTTTGCGTGACTTATGACGCGATTCGAAAGAGGCGTACGCCAGCACAGCGAGGAAGGCGAAGACATCCAACACTAGGATGGTGATCGTCGAGCTGTCCGTTGGCACACCTGTTCTCCTTCCTCAACTGGTTGAGGTGACGGCAAGAGTGACGGACAGGCGTTGACTTGGATCAACCAAAAGCAGTGATTGCCGCGACTTCGGTCAATCAGACTACGAAGTCATCGGTATCTGGCCCGTCGGTAACGGGGTCGTACCCGCATTCGGCGGCTAACCGAGGAGCGTCATGAATCACGACAATTTGGCCATGGACTTGAATGCCTGATTTGCTCAGGCTGGACAATGCACGCGAAAAGGATTCTCGAGTTATACCAAGTTCGGAGGCAATCAGCATCTTCTCAAACGGCAGGACTGCTTTGTCTGGAGTGTGCTGTCTCTGTGAGAGGGCCAAGAGGTAACATCCGACACGCTGTGTCGCGGTTCTCAACTTGAGATTCTTGATCTGCCGAACCATACGTCGGAACTGTTGTGCGAGGCTTCCGATTACCGCATGCGCCAATGAAGGGTCTGCCTCGACCGCTGCGCGAAACGCTGCCGCATGAATCAACAGAAAGCTCGAAGGCTCAGGTACGCGTGCCTGCATGAGGTAGGGTGCACCCGTCACTACAGCGGCAGGAATGATGAGGTCAGGGGCCCGAACGGCCTCGATCAACACTTCACGGCCCTCGGTGGATCGTCCAAATAATTGGGCTGATCCCGATAGCACGATGAGTTGGAAGTTCGGCACGTCACCTTGCTCGAACAAGACGGTGCCGGAGGCCACACCGTGGACCATAGCATTTCGCAGCAGCTCGGTTCGCTTGGATGAGGATAGCGCTCGAAACAGCGGCAACGCCTCCGGTTCCACTTCCTTATCCGTCATTCCATGCAACAGATTGTCTCCTCGATCGAGGCTTTCCCAATCACTGCCGCATCATTCGTGACAGAAGTCACAGCAGTCTTTGACCTAGATCAATGTCGCAGGGCGCTAGCTTGGCCATTTTGGCTTCGGGCGGACACGATTCCGCTCCTATGGACCAACTGTCAAAGGGGCCGTCGACGATGCAAACGACTGTGTATCCGAAGTCCAGTCAAATCCTGGGTGCGAGCACGGCAGCGTTCACGGTCTGCTTCGCCGTCTGGACAATCTTCTCCATTATCGGCATTCGCATGCGCCAGGACCTCGGCCTCAGCGAGACCCAGTTCGGCCTGCTCGTCGGCACGCCGATCCTGACGGGGTCTCTGCTCAGAGTCGCGCTTGGCATCTGGACCGACCGCTATGGCGGCCGGATCGTCTTCACGGCGAATATGCTCGCCGCCGCCGTCGCGACCTTTCTGCTGTCTTATGCCCACACTTATCCACAAATGCTGGTGGCTGCCCTCGGCGTCGGCATCGCCGGCGGTTCCTTTGCAGTTGGTGTTGCCTATGTGTCGCGCTGGTTCCCGCCGGAGAGGCAAGGGACAGCGCTTGGCATCTTTGGTGCCGGCAATGTCGGCGCCGCGGTCACCAAATTCCTCGCTCCCTTCGTGCTCGTCGCCTTCGGATGGCAAACCGTGGCGCAAGTCTGGGCAGCAGCCCTGGTCGTCATGGCCGTCATCTTCTGGCTTACGACGCAGGACGACCCCATTATCGTCGAGCGGCGGCGATCCGGCATCAAGCCGAAAAGTGCGTGGCTCGAGCTCGAGCCCCTGAAGAATGTGCAGATCTGGCGCTTCGCGCTCTATTATTTCTTTGTCTTTGGCGCCTTCGTCGCGCTTGCGCTCTGGCTGCCGCAATATCTCATCAATGTCTACGGCCTCGATATCAAGACGGCCGGCATGATCGCAGCCTTCTTCTCGGTGCCGGCAAGCCTTTTTCGGGCCTATGGCGGACACCTGTCCGACAGCTTTGGCGCGCGCCGCGTGCTCTACTGGACGTTCCTGGTTTCGGTCGTGGCGACCTTCATCCTGTCCTATCCGCCGACCGACTACGTGGTCCACGGCCTCAAGGGCGCGACCTCCTTCCACCTGGAGATGAGCCTCGTCGGCTTCGTCATCACGATATTCGTGCTCGGCTTCTTCATGGCCCTCGGCAAGGCCGCCGTCTACAAGCACATCCCGGTCTACTATCCCGACCATGTCGGTTCGGTCGGCGGCCTCGTCGGCATGATCGGCGGCCTCGGCGGCTTCCTGCTGCCGATCCTGTTCGGTTTGCTGCTTGACCTGACTGGCCTCTGGACGAGCTGCTTCATGGCGCTCTTTGTCCTGGTCTCAGGTGCGCTGCTGTGGATGCACGTCGCCATCCGCCAGATGGAACGCGGGGTCGCTGGCGAAGCCCTCGCCAAGCTCCCGCCTTTCCCCGAAATGCAGGGCATGCCAAAGCCGGCGACAGGACCCCGATCGGGCGGTGCTCTGACGGACTGGCGACCGGAGGACAAGGTATTCTGGGGTGAAAGCGGCCACCGCATCGCACGGCGCAACCTGTGGCTTTCGATCCCGGCGCTTCTCCTTTCTTTTGCCATCTGGCAGGTATGGTCGGTCGTCGTCGCCAAGCTGCCGCTCGTGGGCTTCACCTTCACCACGGACCAGCTCTTCTGGCTTGCGGCTCTGCCCGGAATCTCGGGCGCGACGCTGCGCATCTTCTATTCCTTCATGGTGCCGATCTTTGGCGGCAGGCTCTGGACGACCCTGACGACCTGGTCCCTCCTCATCCCGGCGGTTGGGATCGGCTATGCCGTGCAGAATCCAGACACGCCGTATGTAGTGCTGCTCTTGCTCGCGTTGCTCTGTGGCCTAGGCGGCGGCAACTTTGCCTCTTCCATGGCCAACATCTCCTTCTTCTTCCCGAAGGCGGAAAAGGGCAATGCGCTTGCGCTTAACGCTGGCCTTGGCAATCTCGGCGTCAGCGTCGTCCAGTTCGTGGTGCCGCTCGCAATCACCGCCGGGATATTCGGCTGGTTCGGTGGCGATCCGGCCATGGTCAAGGGACCGACGGGCGAGGCGCCCTTATGGTTGCAGAATGCCGGCTTCGTATTCGTGCCGTTTATTGCGATCTCGGCTTTTGCGGCCTGGTTCGGCATGAACGACATCGCTTCGGCCAAGGCATCTTTCACTGAGCAGGCTGTGATCTTCCAGCGCCGGCACAATTGGATCATGTGCTGGCTCTACACTGGAACTTTTGGGTCTTTCATTGGCTATTCGGCCGGATTCCCGCTGCTCACGAAAATGTTGTTCCCAGACGTCAACGCACTTCAGTTCGCCTTTCTCGGCCCGCTTGTCGGCGCCCTGTCGCGCTCGGGCACCGGGTGGCTGGCGGACAAATATGGCGGCGCGCGCGTCACCTTCTGGGTCTTCGTCCTAATGATCGCGGGTGCAGCAGGGGTTTTGTGGTTCATCGGCATAAAGGATCAACCTGGTGCATTCCTTGGCTTCTTCGCCGCGTTCCTACTGCTGTTCTTCGCCACCGGTGTCGGCAATGCCTCCACCTTCCAGATGATCCCGGTGATCATGGCCAAGGAGATGAGCCGCTTAATGCCCACGGCAGATGCAGAGACGCGCCGTCGGCAGGCGGAGAAGGAGTCCGCCGCCATCACCGGCTTTACGTCAGCGATCGCAGCCTTCGGCGCCTTCTTCATCCCGAAGAGCTACGGCAGTTCGATCGCCTTGACGGGCGGACCGAGCGCCGCGCTCTGGGGGTTCTTGATATTCTACGTCAGCTGCCTCGTCATCACTTGGGCCGTCTACACCCGCAAGGGCGGCCTTCTTCACGACATCGAGCGTGCCAATCGGGGCGCGTCCGTCCAACCGGCCGTAGCCGAATAATCAGAGGCAAAAGCAATGTCGCATTTTCTCGACCGGCTAACCTTTTTTCGCAAGACCGTCGACAGTTTCTCCGACGGCCACGGCATCGTCACCAACGAGGATCGCTCTTGGGAGGACGGTTACCGCAAGCGCTGGCAGCACGACAAGATCGTGCGCTCCACCCATGGCGTGAACTGCACCGGCTCCTGCTCGTGGAAGATTTATGTCAAGGGCGGCATCGTCACCTGGGAGACACAGCAGACCGACTATCCACGCACGCGGCCCGATCTCCCCAACCACGAACCGCGCGGCTGCGCGCGTGGTGCCTCCTATAGCTGGTATCTCTATTCCGGCGCGCGGGTGAAATACCCGATGATCCGCGGCCGGCTGTTGAAGCTGTGGCGGGCCGCCCGCACCACGATGCCGCCCGTTGCCGCATGGGCCTCGATCGTCAAGGATGCTGACAAGCGGCAATCCTACATCTCTATCCGCGGCCACGGTGGCTTCGTGCGCGCCACCTGGGACGAGGTGAACGAACTCATCGCGGCGGCCAATGCCTATACGGTAAAGGCACATGGTCCCGACCGTGTCATCGGCTTCTCGCCGATCCCGGCCATGTCGATGGTCTCGTATGCAGCGGGCTCACGCTACCTGTCGCTGATGGGTGGCGTGTGCATGTCCTTCTATGACTGGTATTGCGACTTGCCGCCGGCCAGCCCCCAGACTTGGGGCGAGCAGACCGACGTTCCTGAAAGCGCCGACTGGTACAATGCCGGCTTCATCATCGTTTGGGGCTCCAACGTCCCGCAAACACGGACGCCCGACGCGCACTTCTATACCGAAGTTCGTTACAAGGGCACCAAGAGCGCCGTCGTCAGCCCGGACTACGCCGAGGCGACCAAGTTTGCCGACATCTGGCTCAACCCGAAGCAGGGGACCGACGCTGCACTGGCGCTGGCCATGGGCCACGTCATTCTTCGCGAATACTACCTTGATCGTACTGTCCCGTATTTCGACGATTACGCCCGCAAATACACCGACCTGCCGTTCCTGGTGCGCCTCACGGAGCGTGATGGTCGGTTCGTTCCCGAACGGCTCCTGCGGACCTCGGAGATCGCAGGTGGCTTGGGCGAGAGCAACAATCCGGAATGGAAAACGGTCGCGATCGACGAGGCCACCGATGCGCTCGTCTCGCCGCGCGGTTCGATAGGCTATCGCTGGGGCGAGGGCGCCAAATGGAATCTCGAGGAAAAGGACGGCAGTGGCCAAGACATTCGGCTCAGGCTGACGCTTGCTGGCAAGAAAGCCGAGATTGCAGCTGTCGATTTCCCCTACTTCGGCGGTCGCGCGACCGAGCATTTTGTCTCGACCGATCACGGTGAGATCCTCACCCGCAGTCTCCCGATCCGGCGGATCAAGCTGAGCGATGGCTCCAAGGTGGCAGTTGCCACCGTGCACGACCTGATGATGGCCAATTATGGTCTCGATCGTGGCTTTGGCGGCGATCACGCGGCAAAGAGCTATGACGAGGACGTGCCGTTCACGCCCGCCTGGGCGGAGCGCATTACCGGGGTAAAGCGCGATGCGATCATCACGGTTGCCCGTGAATTTGCCACTAACGCGGAAAAAACCAACGGCCGTTCGATGGTCATCCTCGGCGCTGGTGTGAATCACTGGTACCACATGGACATGACGTACCGGGGGATCATCAATCTCCTGGTCTTCTGCGGCGCCATCGGTCAATCGGGCGGCGGCTGGTCACATTACGTGGGACAGGAAAAACTCCGCCCGCAGACGGGCTGGACACCGCTTGCGTTCGGGCTCGACTGGAGCCGGCGGCCACCCCGGCACATGAACTCGACGTCCTTCTTCTATGCGCAGACCGACCAGTGGCGCTACGAGACCCTGACGGCTGCCGAAATACTGTCGCCGACCGCGCCCGAAGGAGACTGGAACAAGAGTTTCATCGACTACAACGTTCGCGCCGAGCGTATGGGCTGGCTGCCCTCGGCGCCCCAGCTGAAGCAGAATCCGTTGACGATCGCCGCCAAGGCCGAAGCCGCCGGTCTTGAGCCGAAGGACTATGTGGTCAAGGCGCTGAAATCCGGTGAACTGGAACTCTCCTGTCATGATCCCGACGATCCGGACAACTGGCCGCGCAACATGTTCGTCTGGCGCTCAAATCTCCTCGGCTCATCAGGCAAGGGGCACGAATATTTCCTCAAACATTTGCTCGGCACCACCCACGGTGTGATGGGTAAGGACCTCGGCGCGGAAGGGGCGGTCCGCAATACCGAAGTCGTCTGGCACGAGACGGCGCCGCAAGGAAAACTCGACCTTCTGGTCACGCTCGACTTCCGCATGTCGACCACCTGCGTCTACTCCGACATCGTGCTGCCGACGGCAACCTGGTACGAGAAGAACGACCTCAACACGTCCGACATGCATCCCTTCATCCATCCGCTGTCGGCGGCAGTGGATCCTGCCTGGGAGTCGCGCTCCGACTGGGAGATTTACAAGGGCCTCGCCAAAGCCTTCTCGGAAGTATCCCAGGAGGTGTTAGGCGTTGAGCAGGATGTGGTTCTCACTCCGATCCAGCATGACAGCCCGGCCGAGATGGCCCAGGCCCTCGACGTGAAGGACTGGAAGCTCGGCGAAGTCGAGCCAATCCCGGGCAAGACCATGCCGTCCGTGACGCTGGTAACCCGCGACTATCCCAATCTCTACGCCCAGTTCACGGCGCTGGGGCCGTTGATGACGAAAATCGGCAACGGGGGCAAAGGCATCGCCTGGAACACCAAGCACGAAGTCGAGGCGCTCGGAGCGCTGAATGGCGGTCCATCTCGATGGTGCGGGCAAGGGCTTGCCGAAGATCGAGACCGACATCGACGCTTGCGAGGTCATTCTCATGCTGGCGCCGGAGACCAATGGCGAGGTCGCGATCAAGGCCTGGGAAGCCTTGTCGGAAATCACCGGCCGAGAACATGCCCACCTTGCCTTGCCGAAGGAAGACGAAAAAATCCGCTTCCGCGATATCCAGGCGCAGCCGCGCAAGATCATCTCTTCACCGACATGGTCCGGCATTGAAAGCGAGAAGGTCTGCTACAACGCCGGCTATACCAACGTCCACGAATTGATCCCGTGGCGGACATTGACCGGCCGCCAGCAGCTCTACCAGGATCACCTGTGGATGAGGGCCTTCGGCGAGGGGCTCGTCACCTGGAAGCCGCCAGTCGATCTCAAGACGATCCCGGGTATCAAGGACGTCCGTCCCAACGGGCACAAGGAAATCGTCCTCAACTTCATCACGCCTCACCAGAAGTGGGGCATCCATTCCACCTATACGGACAATCTGCTGATGCTGACGCTCAACCGCGGCGGCCCGGTGGTGTGGATCTCCGAGACCGACGCCAAGACGGCCGGCCTGGTCGACAATGACTGGGTCGAGGTCTTCAACATCAACGGCGCGCTCACGGCGCGTGCCGTTGTCTCCCAACGCATCAAGCCGGGCATGATGATGATGTATCACGCCCAGGAAAAGATCGTGAACACGCCAGGATCGGAGATGACCGGCAATCGGGGCGGCATCCACAACTCGGTCACCAGAACGGTGCTGAAACCTACCCACATGATCGGCGGCTACGCCCAGCAGTCTTACGGCTTCAACTATTACGGCACCGTGGGCTCAAACCGCGACGAATTCATTGTCGTCCGCAAGATGGCCAATGTCGATTGGCTCGAAGGGCCGCTCGCATCCGAAGCGCCGAAGGAGGCTGCAGAATGAAAATCCGTGCTCAGATCGCGATGGTGCTGAACCTCGATAAATGCATCGGGTGCCACACCTGCTCCGTCACCTGCAAGAACGTCTGGACCAACCGGGAAGGCGTCGAATACGCCTGGTTCAACAATGTTGAGACCAAGCCCGGCGTCGGCTATCCCAAGGAGTGGGAGAACCAGAAGAAATGGAATGGCGGCTGGCGGCGCAAGAAGAACGGCCGCATCGAGCCGAAGATGGGCGCCAAATGGCGCATCCTTGCCAACATCTTCGCCAACCCCGACCTGCCGGAGATCGACGACTACTATGAGCCGTTCACGTTCGATTACGAGCATCTGCACACGGCGAAGGAATCGAAGGCGTTCCCCACGGCCCGCCCGCGTTCGGCGATCACCGGCGAGCGGATGGAAAAGATTGAATGGGGACCGAACTGGGAGGAGATCCTCGGCGGCGAGTTCGAGAAGCGTTCGAAGGACGTGAATTTCGAGGGTGTCCAGAAGGATATCTATGGTCAGTTCGAAAACACCTTCATGATGTATCTGCCGCGATTGTGCGAGCACTGCCTCAACCCGACCTGCGCGGCGGTATGCCCATCGGGAGCGATCTATAAACGCGAGGAGGACGGTATCGTCCTGATCGACCAGGACAAATGCCGTGGCTGGCGCATGTGCGTCTCTGGCTGCCCCTACAAGAAGATCTACTACAACTGGTCGTCGGGAAAATCGGAGAAGTGCATCTTCTGCTACCCCCGCATCGAGGCGGGGCAGCCGACGGTCTGTTCGGAAACCTGCGTCGGGCGTATCCGCTATCTCGGCGTGATCCTCTACGACGCGGACCGTATCGAGGCGGCCGCCAGCACTCCGGATGAGAAAGATCTCTATCAGGCGCAGCTCGACGTTTTCCTCGATCCGAACGACCCAGCCGTTATCGCCCAGGCTCGCGCTGACGGGATACCCGACAACTGGCTGGAAGCGGCGAAACTGTCGCCCGTCTGGAAGATGGCGATGGAGTGGAAAATCGCCTTCCCGCTGCACCCGGAATACCGCACCTTGCCGATGGTCTGGTACGTGCCGCCGCTTTCGCCCATCCAATCAGCGGCCGCGGCAGGCAAAATGGGCGTCGACGGCGACATGCCCGATGTGCGCAGCCTGCGCATCCCGCTCCAGTATCTCGCCAATCTGCTCACCGCGGGCAAGGAGGAGCCTGTCGCTCTTGCACTCGAACGCATGCTCGCGATGCGCAGCTATATGCGGGCGAAGACGATCGACGGCCGCCTCGACGAGTCGATTGCGGCGCGGGTCGGGCTGACGGGCACGGCCATCGACGAAATGTACAAGGTCATGGCGATCGCGAACTACGAGGACCGGTTCGTCATCCCGACGGCACACCGCGAATGGAGCGAGGACGCCCAGGACATGCGCGGCTCCTGCGGCTTCTCGTTCGGAAACGGCTGCTCGGGCGGCTCCACGGAGACGAACCTCTTTGGCACCAAGCAGACCAAGCGACCAACCAACCCGATGGAGATCGCGTGATGACGGTGCCGCGCTCGAACAGGACGTTTAAGGCGCTTTCGGCGCTCCTAGCCTATCCGACGAAGAACCTTTCCTCGGCAATCCCGGAAATTACCGCGGCGATCGAGGCCGAGGGGCTGATATCGGTCGAAGCAAGGGAGCAACTGCGCCCTCTGCTTGCCGATCTGGGCACACTGGATCTGTACGATCTCCAAGAGCGCTATGTGGAGTTGTTCGACAAGACGCGTCGCCACTCGCTGCATCTCTTCGAGCACATCCACGGCGAAAGCCGTGACCGTGGACAGGCGATGGTCGATCTGCTCGAGCACTATCAACGCGGCGGACTTCTTATCGCGGCAAACGAGTTGCCCGATTTCATCCCGCTTTTCCTTGAGTTTCTGTCCGCTTGCCCGCTCGAGGAGGCGCGTGGCCTGCTCAAGGAAACCGCCCATATCTTCTCGCTGCTTGAGGAAAGGTTGGCCAAGCGAACCGGAGGTTATGCCGCCGTGTTCACGGCCGCGCTCTCGATCATAAACGAAACCGCTGTGATCGCCGACACGGTCGAGATCAATGACGAGCCCGACGACCTGGCTTCCATCGATGCCGCCTGGGAAGAAACTGCCGTCACTTTCGGCCCAGGAAATGCGACCGACGGCTGTTCCGTCGATCGGCTGAGAATCCAGATGCGCGCGGCGAACCGCGACGCGCGGCATAATTTGGCCTGACCGGAGGCAAGCGATGTCCAACGCAATCAACGACGCTCTTTTTGGCTGGTATCCGTATTTCTGCCTGACCGTCTTCCTGCTTGGGAGTCTGATCCGTTTCGACCGCGAGCAGTATACCTGGAAGACAGGTTCCTCCCAGCTTCTGCGACGGCGGCAGCTCCGCTGGGGTTCCAATCTCTTCCATGTCGGTATCCTGGCGATCTTCGGCGGGCATTTCGTCGGTCTGTTGACGCCGATCTGGGTGTTTGACGCGCTCGGCATCTCCCACAGTTTCAAGCAGGGGCTCGCCATCACCGTTGGCGGCATCGCCGGCGTTGCCTGCTTTGTCGGTATCGCGCTTCTCGCCCATCGTCGGCTGTTCGATGCCCGCATCCGCAACACGTCCGCTCCCGGCGACATCGCCATTCTGTTGCTGCTCTGGATGCAACTCACTCTTGGCCTGTCCACCATCTTCGTCTCGCTCGGTCACATGGATGGCCACGAGATGGTGAAATTCATGAACTGGGCTCAGGGAATTCTCACCTTGCAGCCAGCGGCCGCAGCCTATGTCGCCGACGTCAACCCGATCTTCAAGGCGCATCTCCTGCTTGGAATGACGATCTTCCTGGTGTTTCCGTTCACAAGGCTGGTCCACGTCTGGAGTGCCCCGATCTGGTATCTCGGGCGCCCCGGCTATCAGGTGGTGCGCACGCGTTTTGCGGGGCGACGGGTGCGCACCCCCATGTCAACAGCTCGATCTCCAGCGTCGGTGCGGCCTGCAGTTGCTCGTCCCGCCCGCCAACCTGCGGAGTAAGTCATGACCGCTCTCATCATCGATCACGCGGCCAGCCGCGCACCGTCCTGCGAACATCCACACGAGCACCGACCGGCGACGCCCGACACGACTCCATCGCGCGAGCGCGTGGCGATGCCGCCAGTAACCGTCAATGGTGTGACGATCTCGCATAAGGCCGTCGCCGCCGAAGTGCAGAACTTTCCCGCTCGCAATCCGGGCGAGGGCTGGAAAGCGGCGACCCGCGCGCTGGTCATTCGCGAATTGCTCCTGCAGGAAGCACGGCGTCTCGATATCGCCGCGGAGCAAAGGACCGACCAGGACGGACGCCAGGAGACCGATGAGGATGCGCTAGTGCGTGGCCTCATCGAACGCGAAGTCCGTGTGCCGGAGGCGGACGAGGAGATGCTGCGTCGCTTCTACGAGAACAATCTTCGCCGCTTCGTGACGCCAGCGCTCTACGAAGCCGATCACATCCTCATCGGCGCACGCCGCGATGAAAGCGAAGCTTTCGCCGCAGCGCGAGAAAAGGCGCTGGCTCTGAGATCGGAGATGGCAATTGCACCGGAGGGTTTGCAGCGCTGGCGAAGGATTGCTCGGATTGCCCATCGGGGGCCATCGGTGGCAGCCTCGGTCAGATCGGGCCGGGCGATACGACACCGGAATTCGAAGCCGCTCTGATTGATCTCGTCCCCGGTGACATCTCGCCTCCGGTCGAGACACGTTACGGCGTCCATCTCATCCGCCTGACGCGACGGATCGACGGCCGCCAGCTCCCGTTCGAGGTCGTGCGGGACCGCATCGCCGCTTACTTGACCGAGCACGTCAATCGGCAAGCGACGGCGCAATACGTCTCTTTGCTTGTCGGTCAGGCGGATATCAGGGGGATTGATATCGACGGCTCGTCTTCGCCGTTGGTGCAGTGAGGACGATGCGATGCTTGGAAACCTCATAGCCTCGCTGGAAGATCCGAAAGTCGCCATGGGTCTCGTCGCAGCATTCGACGAGCCCGCCTTGTTGACCCGTTTGGCTACGGCTGCCGATGCGTCCGGTCGCTTGCCAGCCGAGATCGTCGGCTCGGCCGTTCGCAATTTCCTGGATACCGCATCGGACGACCATTGGACGCAGCTCATCGGTCTCATGAATCGAGCGGAGGATCCTGGCCTCGCGGCGATGCGCGCAATCCTCGAAAAGTCCCTGCCAGCGGCGAAGGCTGGCTGACGATGGGTGCGCTACGCAACGACTGCTTCCGCTCAGGCGCCCAGATAATGTCGTTTGAAACGGCTCGAGCCGTCGCCGTCGCGCTTGCTGAACCGCTCAACAGGCAGGAAGATGTGCCGTTGGTGCGTGCGGTCGGACGCATCCTGGCAGCGACGATCGAAGCTCCGCGCCCCCTTCCTGCGTTCGATCAGGCGGCGATGGATGGATATGCCATCCGTCTTTCGGGCGAGACGGGCGTGCCGCTAATCCTCCCCTTATCCGGTCGCACGCGCGCTGGCGACAAACCGGACGTGCTGACACCGGGGACAGCCCATCGCGTCATGACGGGTGCTCCATTGCCAGGGGGAGCGGATACCGTCATTATGCAGGAGCTCGCAACCCGCAGGGGCGATCACGTGCAGTTCGGGCTCGACGTTGAAGCCGGTAGCCACGTTAGACGGGTTGCCGAGGACGTAAGACAGGGCACGACTGTCCTTCGGCCAGGTCGCATGATCGGCTGGACAGAAATTGCGCTGCTAAGCGCGCTTGGCGTTGCAACGGTTTCGGTTGCCCGTCCCCTGCGGGTCGCGGTTCTCGCGACTGGAAGCGAGCTTCGCAATGCAGGCGAACCGCTTCCCCTTGGCGCCATTTACAACAGCAACGGGCCCATGCTTGGCGCGCTGCTGGCGGCGCCGAGCGTGCATGTCACGTCCCTAACCGTTCGTGATGACCTGACTGCCATCGCGCAAGCACTCGAAAGCATCGCGGGAGTGGTCGACCTCGTCATCGTCACCGCCGGTATGTCGGTCGGCGAAGAGGATCATGTGCGCAATGCCGTCGTACGTGCCGGGGGCGGCCTCGATATCGTCAAGGTGGCGATGAAGCCCGGAAAGCCGCTGGCTTTCGGCACGCTTGCAGGTGCGTATTTCATAGGACTGCCCGGCAACCCACAAGCTGCAGCCTTTGGCGCGCTCGCCTTCGTGCGCCCGATGATGAAAGCCCTTCTCGGCCAAGCTCCAGCGAACCGCATCACGGCCGAAATAAACTTCACACATCCCCGCAAACCGGATCGCACGGAACTGCTGCCGGTCCGTTTGAACGTCGAGCAGGGTCGATTGACCGCACACCGCAGCGGGCCGGATGGCTCGCACAGAATGATGCCCATGGTGTTCGCCGACGCCGTTGCCATTGTGCCTGGCGCATCAACACCCGTCGAAGTCGGCTCGCTCCTGGAGGTGCTTCCGTTTGACCAGCCGCGATTCGCGGCTAATTAACGCAAATTCCTACCGGAAGGAACTCTCGCATGCAGATCGGTAGACCTGGTTATCCAATCACCGCAATCGTTTATTCGGACGGTCCCCAGTTCGAAGCTTTCTTGCAGGAATTCACAACCGCCATGGCTGAACAAGGCTTGCAATTGGCCGGCCTTATCCAGCGCAGTGAGCCGAAACCAGGTCGCGTGAAATGCGATATGTATCTGCGCGACCTCGCAACGGGTGAGCTTCACGGGATTTCGGATGATCGAGGTCCTCACGCACGAGGGTGCGTTTTGAATGCCGATCGGCTGCTCCGCGCCTGCACGACTGCCGAAGTGCAGTTGTCAAGCCAAACCGATCTTCGGTAGTGCATCAGTTTGAAAATGGCGGGGTAAAGATTCTCGCGGGATAACGCACGTTATCCACTTCGGCGGACTCCACGCCGGTTGCCAATTCCTCTAAATTGTCGGGTGGGCCGATTCGGTCCAGAACTACTGAGGCCGGCAACGGGTCTACGAAACCCACGCCAGCCCCAGAATCAAAATGACCTGCAAATGTGATTGGACTCGCACGCAGGTCACTCGGAGAAAGGGGACGCTACGTCTCCCTCGTAACGCTTAGGATACTAGCGTTTCCCTTCTCCGTGAGCAAGTGCGAAGTCCGCATTTGACGGAGAAAGCAGTGATTATTGAGACCGTAATACCGATGCCGCGCAAGCGGAAATCCCCTCCCGTAACGCCAGAAATGGCAGCTAAAATCAAAGCCTTGATTGACGTTGGAGTATGCCAGCACGATATCGCTGCACACTTCCGCATCAACCAGGGTCGCATTAGCGAGATCAATACCGGAATGAAATTCCCCGGTATTGAGCCGGTGCAAATCGAAATGATTTTCGCCTGAGTCTATCGGCCCCGGCTCACAAGGCCGGGGTCTTTTTCTTGTAGGTCTTCGGACGCTTCGGGGCTTCCTCGCGCGCGTCGATAAGGCTGACAATCCATTCGACATCGCGAAGGGTTTCAGAGACGCCTGCGGCCATTGCCGGCGACATGCGGAGCGTCTTGTGAATGCGGCAAAAATTGTAGTGGCAAAAATAGAGCGACAGCATGTGAAGATGATTGTCGATCTTTTTCGAGAATGCATTCGTCAAGCGCGTGAAGCGGCGATTGCCCATGCGGATATTGAGGTTCATGCGCTCGACATATGACGTGCTGACGTGCGCCAGATCGGGCGAGCCTTCGATACGGTTCTTCTTGATCCCGGTGCAGTCGGCGGGGCTGTAACGGCCCTTGGCGCTTTCCGGCGAAGCCCCATAGATCTTGATGAGCTGCGCATAGTCCACATCGGCACCAAAGGCACCCTCAACCGCTTCCAGATAGGCCCTGTGGCCGTCTGTGGTCATCTGGACGCGATTGGCAACGCGCCCCGCAACGTCACCCATGAAGGCCAGCGCATAGTCGCTGTCGCGACCGCCGACAAGATACGAAATGATCATCTTGCTGTCGGCATCCAGCGCGGTCCATGTCCATGTATCGCCATAGGCGAGGTCTTGGCGCTTGGCCGTCTCGACGTTCTTCTGCTTGGCGTAGGTGAAACTCCAAATCTCGTCACACTGCACCCTTTTCGCCTTCACGTTGCGCACGGTTTCATCGTGATAGGCGGCGCAAGCCTCGCCCGCTTCGATCATCAGCTTTGAAATGGTGTTGAACGAAACATCAGCCACGCGAGCGATTGAGCGCATGGATGAGCCTTCAACCAGCATGGAGAGGATTTGGACGCGAGTGGCGAGAGGCAGCTTGTTCATGCCTCTAATATAGCTTGATAAATTCAGTTATCAAGCATTTTATTCAGTCTGATTTATGCCGCCGAGGAAACAAATAGGCTCCCACGATCGCCCAAAAACCTACAAGCGTTGCGGTGGTAGTTGTAATTAAAGCGATGAACTCAGAAGCTTCAAAGCCGACATGAAACAGTCGTGCCACGAATTGGAGGGAAGAGGCACAGATAATGAAGCAGACCCAATTCTTTGTTATTTTTCTAGTCTGAGAGAAATACGCCCGTTTTAGCTTGATGTCACTTCTGAGATCATGGTTCTTATATTTCTTGTGCTCGTTATCAAGAGAGAATGTCTCTATTGATTCGTCTTTCGATGACGGATTCCTAGGTATAGGAATCCGTTCTTCGCTTACATCTTCAGTTTGAGGCTTCCACGGCTCCACTAACCAACTCGCGCGCTAAACCTCTATAATGATCACGGATAACATCTACAGGTATTTCTGTGTGAAAAGGAACACTATACTGGTATTTTGCAACCGTAATTTGCCAAGGACTTCCCTCCTTGTGAGTCAAATCAGACAACTGGAAGCCAGACATGTGGCGGTATTTTCCCCAAACCCACCGCACAAGAGAGAGAACATCCTCGTCAGTGTTGTCTATGCGGTCCGGCTGGCGATTAAATATGGAGCGCTGCGGATGACAAACTGCGGCTGAACCATGCTCCCTTAGGAGGCGGTAGAGGGACGGGAACACCGGCCCATGCCGCCAGACCTCCGGTTGCTCGTTCAATACGGGCTCGTCATGAACAGAAAGCCACCACCCATAAGAAATATAGACAAGCTTCTGCAATTTCATGTGCTCGACGCCATATGGTTCGGCAAGCAAAATGAACTCATTTGCGAAGGCAAGTGGTGAATACGGAGCCGGCATCAACTCCACCTCGCGTTCGCCGCCTTGCGGGCGATCTCCGTCCGTTCCTCGCTCGTCATGGATTCCGCGCGCGCCTTCGCACCCGCCTTGCCCGACTTGGTGCGGTTCGACTTCTTGTTGTCTTCGATTTCGCCCGTCGCGATCTTCGCGATCATAACCGACATGCCGATGGAGTCGGCTGGGCGTCTTTCCCCGTTCGGTCCTTTTGGCATTTTCATCTCCGTTCGAATCAGGCCGAACGCCCCCAGCGAGATTGGAGAGGACGTTACCAAAACGGTTACAGAGCCGCAACGCCCATGCGCGCGGCTTGTTCCGATCATCGGCCCCAGATGTTACGATGGAGTTATGGCCGGGGTGAGACATATTCAAGGGCCGCCAATTTCAAACTGATGCACTACCCGATCTTCTGGTCCTCTGCAAATTCGGAAAGACCGAGGTCGAAGGAGGCGGTTTTAGATCGCTGATCGCCAGCGCGCTTGAGCTATCCGTTCCCGTCCTGATAGGTGTTCCCCTCATCAACTTATTGCCGTTTCGCGAATTCTCAGCGGGGCTCGCACGAGAAATGGACCTGTCCGAGATCGTATCCAATCCGCTTGCGGCAGCGGAACGTCTGCTGTCGCATTGGTCGCCGATGAGCGAAACGAAGACTGAGGTTGCATGAATTACGCGTCAGCGAGTTCCCAATGCCTACCGCCGCTTTCGTCCGACGGCAATGCTGGAGAAAGATAGCCAGGATATTGATGCCACCGAGACCGGTACGGTGGCGAAATGGAATTAAAAGCCCCGTCCCGCACAGGCCACCGCCTAACACCGCTGCATAGGTGGGGTCTAGTGGTTTCCGTTTAACATAAGAGTCCGGTTTGGGATTCCCTTTCGGGAGTTTGCATGCGAGTTTGGCGCATGCGCACAGGAATATCTCTGACCGTTTCGCCGATTGATCGCCAGCGCCTGAGCGCGCTGATCAGGGATCGCAATGCGCCGCAGAAGCATGTTTGGCGCGCCGAGATCATTCTGTTGAGCGTCGACGGTGTGGGCACCGTCGAGATCATGCGGCAAACCGGCAAATCCAAGACCTGCGTATGGCGTTGGCAGGAGCGCTTCGCCACGGAAGGCTTCGAAGGGCTGTTGCGCGACAAGACGCGGCCCTCGCGCATTCCGGCTCTCGGGCCTGAAATAGCCGAGCGTGTGGTGGCGCTGACGTTGCAGGACCCGCCTGGCGAGACGACGCACTGGACCGCCGACATGATGGCGGCCGCAGCCAGCATCAGCCCGAGTGCGGTGCGTCGCATCTGGAAGGCGCACGGGCTGCAGCCCAACCGCTGGCGTCAGTTCAAGCTCTCCACCGATCCGCAGTTCGTCGACAAACTGCGCGACGTCGTCGGCCTCTATGTTGATCCGCCTGCTCACGCCATCGTGCTGTCGGTCGACGAGAAGAGCCAGATCCAGGCGCTCGATCGTACCCAACCCGGTCTGCCCATGAAGAAGGGTAGGCTCGGCACCATGACCCACGACCACAAGCGCAATGGCACGACCACACTGTTTGCTGCTCTCAACGTGCTCGACGGCACCGTTATTGGCAAGAACATGCAGCGCCATCGCCATCAGGAATTCATCCGCTTTCTCAACGCCATCGACGCCGAGGTGCCGACCGGCAAAGCCGTCCACGTCGTCCTCGACAACTACGCCGCTCACAAGCATCCCAAGGTGCGTGCCTGGCTCGGCCGTCATCAGCGCTTCACCTTCCACTTCACGCCAACCTCATGCTCGTGGCTCAACGCGGTCGAGGGCTTCTTCGCAAAACTGTCGAAGCGTCGCCTCAAACGAGGCGTCTTCCACTCCGTCGTCGACCTCCAGGCGGCAATCAACCGCTTCCTCCAAGAACACAACCAGCAACCCAAACCCTTCTCTTGGACCGCCGACCCCGACAAAATCATCGCCGCCGTCAAACGGGGCACCAAGTGTTAGAATCCATCCACTAGCAGCGAAAAGTCGACCCAGCGTGCCGACAGTCGCGACAGCAGAGAAACGAGGCTGACGGCGAGAAACGTCCTGACTGTGAAACGCCAGCCCATCCGTTTCATCGCCAGATAGTAGAAGGGCAGGTTGATAAGAGAAAATGCCACCCAGAACTGCACGCCGGTGGCGTATTGCAGTAGAAGGGCCATTCCGGCCATTCGGCCGACCAGCGATCTATTGCTCAGAGCTTGCGAAGCGGCCAAGGCCGGGTTGTCCACCCAAACCGATTTGCTGGTTCTCTGCAATTTGGGAAGACCAAGGCCGAAGGCGGCGGCTTTAGATCGCTGATCGCCAAGGCACTTGAGCTGTCCGTTCCCGTCCTGATTGGAGTTCCCCAGATCAATCTATCGCCGTTCCGCGAATTCTCGGCTGGGCTCGCACAAGAGATCGAATTGTCCCAGCTCGTATCCGATCCGCTTGCCGCGGCCGAGCCCCTGCGATCTTCCAACTGGCCACGCTGCGAGACGGTGGCGGTGGTCGAACGAATTCGCGTCTGGCATAATTTCGCACCCGGTGGCACGTCGACGGACTCCTTGGAAGAAGGTGTTTTGATCCCTTCGACGGTTCTAGGCTGCAGACCCAAATTTGCCTAAGTGATGTCTCGGCGCTGGGGGGCTGCGCTCCATGTCTCAATTGACTCCTGTTCTCGAAGTCGCCGTCTGCAAGGACTTTGACATTGCCCGCCGTGCCCGGTGGGTGAAGCCCGAGCTTGTCGCCGAAGTCGCCTGTGCCGAAGTGACCCCGGATGGCGGCTTGCGACATCCAAGCTTTGAGGGCATGCGCGAAGACAAGCGAGCTGGCCAGGTGTGATGGAAATGCCGAAGACGCCGGCAACTCTTGGCTCCGCCAATCTCGATCCGGGAACCGGCAAGGAGATCGCCGCTGCTGGGAGGAGTTGCGCACCTGCGAAAGCGCCAACGGTTCGATGTTTTCGCCGCCGCCGCGCGGACTCAGCCGCCCGAAGCCTGGGAGAGCTATTTCGACGTCGAACAAACGCTTACCGAGCGCATCCGCCACGCAGTCCGGTAGCAGTAACCATACTAGTCTAGATGGTCAGCGACATTTGCCGATTTGGCGCGGATCGCCTTTGCTCCAAATTCGAGGGCGTCCCCCTTCTGCGGAAGGCTCCCGCAACGCCGTCTAGAGTGAGAGTACAGAGCGGTTTGCCGTGACGGGTTGAGAGCGGGAGGAGAGACCTCCGGCGCCCGTCGCGGAGAACCGCGATGTCCAGACATTACGCTCGCGCCGGCGCCGACCGGGCAAGCCTCTATGACGATATCACCAACAAGATCATCGCCGAGCTGGAAGCCGGCCGCTTTCCCTGGGTGCAGCCCTGGGGCACGACGGCGACGAAAGCTCCCCTCACGATGCCGGCCAATGCCGCCACCGGCCGCGCCTATTCGGGGATCAACGTGCTGATCCTGTGGGGTGCGGTCGTCGAGCATGGCTTTCCCGTCCAAGGCTGGCTGACTTTCCGCCAGGCGCTATCGCTGGGCGGCCATGTCCGCAAGGGCGAACACGGGACCACCGTCGTCTATGCCGACCGCTTCATCCCTGACGACGAGAAGAATCGCGCGCGGGAAACCGGCGAAGCGGCACATGCCATACCGTTCCTGAAGCGCTTCATCGTGTTTAACGTGGCGCAATGTGAAAATCTGCCCGACGATCTGGCCGCGGCTCCGCCTGCACCGGACCCCGGACTGATCGCGCCTGCGGTCGACGCGCTGATCAAGGCGACAGGTATCGATTTCCGCATCGGTGGCAGCAGTGCCTATTATGTGCCGGCGCAGGACTACGTGCGGGTGCCGCCCCCGCAGGCCTATTTCGAGACCATCGACTGGCACCGCACCGCCCTGCACGAGCTTGGCCATGCGACCGGCCATGCCTCACGCGTCGGCCGTGACCTCGGGGGCGCCTTCGGCACCAAGAAATACGCTTTCGAGGAGCTCGTCGCCGAGATGAACGCAGCCTTCTGCTGCGCTTCGCTTGGCATCGTGCCGACCGTGCGCCACGCCGACTACCTGGCCTCCTGGCTCGAGGTCCTGCGCGAAGACAACCGCGCCATCGTTCGTGCCGCCTCCCAGGCCAGCAAGGCGGCCGACTGGCTGCTCGCCTTCCTGCCGCAATCTGGCAGCGGAGCCAAGGCAGGTTCCGTCGAAGTCGATGAGACCGTCATCGATAGGAGGGCGGCATGATCCTCCTCACCGACGAACTGCGCGAGCGCCTGCTCGCCAATGGCCGCGAGCGCAACGCCGATCACGCACCGCTCGTGAAGTTCTTCAATCCACTCGGCGAAGGAACCTGGCTCGCGACCGAACTGGATGCCGATGGTGACGCCATGTTCGGTCTCGCCGATCTCGGCTATCCCGAGTTGGGCAGTTTCTCACTCCTCGATCTGACGTCGGTCCGGCTGCCCTTTGGACTTGCCCCGAAAAAGTGGAGAGTTTCCTTCTGATGAAAGGCGACCTCGATGACGAAACAGAGACAGTTTACGGATGCGTTCAAGGCGGAGGCGGTTGGCCTTGTGCGAACGAGCGGTCGGACGAAGCGGCAGATCGCGGAGGATCTTGGTGTTGGTTTCTCGACGCTGACGCGATGGATGGGTCGGCAGCTGGATCGTGAGATGGGCGATCCTGGGCGTCCGCCTGATGCTGATGTCGCCGCTGAATTGAAACGGCTGCGGCGGGAGAATGAAATCCTTCGGCAGGAGCGGGATATCTTGAAACGGGCGACGGCTTTTTTCGTCAAGGAGGGAAGTCGGTGAGGTTCGCGCTCATCGACCAGGCGAAGAAGGATTTCCCTGTGGACCGTTTGTGCGCGACGCTGGGTGTCAGCCCGAGCGGCTACTTTGCCTGGGGGCGCGCCGGCCGGCGTGCCGCCGGCAGCGCGACGACATGATAATGCTGGCGCATGTGCGATCGTCGTTCGCGCTGTCGAACGGAACCTATGGTAGCCCGCGCATGACGCGGGAACTGCAAGACAATGGCTTTGCCATTGGCCGGCGACGAACGGCGCGTCTGATGCGGGAGAATGGCCTCCAGGCAAGACAGAAGCGGCGGTTCAAGCGCACGACGGACAGCGAACACGCCTTTCCGCCTTTCCGGTTGCCCCCAATGTCATCGACCAGGATTTTGCCGCCACTGGTCCCAACCAGAAATGGGGTGCCGACATCTCCTACATCTGGACGCGGGAGGGCTGGTTGTACCTTGCTGTCGTCATCGATCTGTTTGCCCGCAAGGTCGTTGGCTGGGCTGCTGGCAACCGGCTACACCGCAGCCTGGCTCTGGCAGCGCTCAACAAGGCGTTCGTCATGCGGCAGCCGGAACCCGGCCTCATTCACCACTCCGACCGCGGCAGCCAATATTGTTCTATCGACTACCAAGCCGAATTGCGTGCCGCCGGCGTCATCATCTCAATGTCAGGCAAGGGCAATTGCTTTGATAACGCCATGGTCGAAACATTCTTCAAGACGCTGAAAACTGAACTGATCTGGCGCACCTCTTTCCTTACCCGCGCCGATGCCCAAGCCGCCATTGCCCGATATATCGACGGCTTCTACAATCCCATCCGGCGGCATTCCGCGCTCGACTACATCAGCCCGATGCAGTTCGAGCGAAACGCCGCCGAATGAGCAACCCGCTCTCCACTTTACCGAAGCAAGTCCAAACACCGCCGAAGTGAGCAGCGGCAACGTGTTTGCGGACCTCGGCTTTGACAATCCCGAAGAGGAATTGCTCAAGGCCAAGCTGGCCCGCGAGATCCGCGCCATTATCAAGCGCCGGCGTCTGACCCAGGCGAAGTCGGCCGAACTGCTCGGAATGAAACAGCCCGACGTCTCCGCGATCGCCACCGGGCGTACGGGTAAGTTTTCAATAGACAGGCTGGTTCGCTGTCTGGATCGGCTCGACTACAAGGTCGACGTGGTGGTTCGCCACAAGCCTCGACGGTCAACTCGTGCTGAGGCCGCTTGATCAGACGGCTTTGCCGACGAGCTCACATTTGACGGCGGGCGCCGCCCTTGCCTGAAGATCATCAGCCTTGATTACAGGTCGGCACCGCCAATCTCCTGTATTTGCACGCTACGCCACTACGCCTCGATAAAGGTGTTGAAACCACTCAAGATGCGGCTCTCTTAATCATCCCCGTCCAGGGGTCGCCCATGTCCCCCGGATCGAAACGGGGACAGGATGGCGGCTTCCCATCACAATTCAGAAGGTCTGGCGCGCGGCGCACGTATGTTGCGCACAGCGCTCGGACCTGCGATCGCGCGCTATGGGTGGTAATTGCAGTATTCGCGGTCATATGCGGACCTCTGATTCTGGTTGCTCCGAAGCGGCCGAACGAAGCAACGCTCGAAGGCTGAAAGGTTGCGGCCGTTGCAGAGGCAGTGGCGAGGAGCATTGGCTTCTTTGGGCTTTCCGTGCCACCAGTGGGCGATGCCTTGGTCATTCGCTCATGCAGTGGAGCGCGTCGTGCTTGACGATTTCGATGCTGCGCAGGTTGAGCAGGCGGATGACGCCCTTGTCCTTCAGCCGGGTGAAGACCCGCGACACGGTCTCGATGGTGAGGCCGAGATAGTCGCCGATGTCCATGCGCGACATCGGCAGTTCGACCTGCCGCAAGCCGCCCTGGCGCTCTGCCATGTCGACCAGGAATGCAGCCACGCGTTCGATGGCGTTCTGACGACCGAGGACCAGAAGGTGTTCCTGAGCTTTGGTTAACCCTTTGAGCGCCAGGTGCAGTAACTGATGGGACATGTCTGCTCCAGAAGTGAAACGGAAGGCGCGAACACCGGTGGCATTGATCGCTTCGGCGAAGAAGTGATGGGTCGTGCCAGCTTCGAAGCCGAATGTTTCTCCGGCCAGGTGGAAGGCGCTGATCTGCCGGCGGCCGTCGGCAAGCAGGCGGTAGATGCGCACGGCGCCGAATTCGACCTGGTAGAAAGCACCGGCCTTCTCGCCTTGAGCATAAATCTCCGAACCGGCGGGAAAGAAGCTCACCGGCTGTATCGGTGCGGGATCGAATACCGCTGGCAGGACAGACTGAGTGGACTGTGATGGCAGTGCAACTCTGGAGGTCGTGTAGGCGTGCATGGCTGTTTTTCCCGGTTGATCCGTGACACAGCAATCGCGCGAATCCCTGACTGGCGAAATTCGGTTATGTCCCTAAGGGGAATTCCTTAGAACGACACCGAGGCGGCACTGGGAAGGCTGTTGATGGCTGGCGCCCCCTGTTGTCGTCGCGCGAGGTTGGGTATCTCCGGCCGTAGGCGCCGGCCCATGCCCCTACGTGTTACAAACCATCATCGATGATGAGTTTTGACGGGGATCAACGACACATTCGACTTCAACCGGTATCCTTTGTCCAAAAGAATGGAGAGGGCCATGTTCCACGAAGTAAACCGCTTTTACCCATCAAGGCAGACGAAAATAAACCTGAAATGGCACCTCTCGAATGAGCCGCCCACAATCCGCATTTCGGACCAAGGACTTGCTTGGCATCTGAGACATGCCGTGCATTGTGGTTGCAGGTCATTGCCCGATGACGTCTGCAAAGAGTTGGAGAACCGCAAGATCTTTGCCGTTGTGCAGTCCCCGCACCCGGATTAAGAAATTCTGCGGATTTTGTAACACCCGAACGTCGAAGCGCGAATAGCAACCCGCCGGCAAAATGCTCGATAAGCCTCTATAGATGGCACTGCAGTTTCAACGGCGCAATGATGTGAAGATGCGAGCGAACTGGAACTCCCCGGTCGCCCGAGCTAGTACCGACTTTCCTTATTAGCTGATTCGTGATTCAGCAGATGGATGATACCCAAGGCAGCGGAAGTCCGGCTGACGCCGGAGGATCGATCGGTGCTCGAGGCTCGCGTTCGCGCGCCGACGACGGAACAGCGCGATGTGTTTCGCGCGCGAATAGTGCTGTTGGCGGACGAAGGGCGCTCGACGCGCTCGATCGCCAGGGCGGTGGACATGATGCCGCGGACGGTGAGCCTGTGGCGAGGCCGCTATGCTCGGGCGGGCTTGGCCGAGAAGCCGCGTCCTGGACCTGCGCCGAAGTATGACGCCGGCACGGGCAAGCGCATCCTGGCGGTTTTGGAGCGCCCGCCGCCGGCTGGGTTCGCCCGTTGGACGGGTCCGTTGATCGCGGCAGAACTGGGCGATGTGCATGAACAGCAGGTCTGGCGTTTCCTGCGGGCGCAGCGGATCGACCTGGCGCCGCGTAAATCCTGGTGCGAGAGCAAGGACCCTGAGTTCGTGGCCAAGGCGGCCGATATTGTCGGGCTGTACATGGCTCCGCCGCACAATGCAGTGGTCATCTGCGTCGATGAAAAGCCTTCGATCCAGGCGCTGGAGCGGGCGCAGGGCTATTTGAAGCTGCCCAATGGCCGGGCGCTGACCGGCCAGAGCCACGACTATAAGCGGCACGGCACGACGACCTTGTTCGCCGCATTCGACGTGGCGACCGGCAAGGTCAGGAGCGCCCATCAGCAGCAGCGCCGCCGCGTCGAGTTCCTCGACTTCATGGACGACATTGTCGCCGCCTATCCAGATGAGGAACTCCACGTCATCCTCGACAACCACCCACAAGAAGAACGAGGCCTGGCTCGAACGCCATCCCAATGTGCGCTTCCACTTCACGCCGACCAGCGCCTCCTGGCTCAACCAGGTCGAGATCTGGTTCTCGATCTTGCAGGGCAAGTCCCTTGCCGGCGCTTCCTTCACATCGATCAAGCAACTGCGGCGACATATCGACGACTTCATCCAGGCCTACAATGCCGACTCAAAACCGTTCAATTGGACCAAGGCAGAAGTCCATCAACGCCGCGTCAAGGGTCGCCGTATCAGCGAACTGTGATTCCGGGTACTAGCCCGTCTTATTCATGACGCATCTGGGTTTGTTTTCCGCTGAGCGTCGGACAGGTGGCTGCTCGGCGTCTTTTTCACCGCGGCTGTGTCTGGACTTGTGAACGCGCTGGAGGGTGGAAGTTGTGTGGTTCGGCGGGGCCTGCTGCCCCGGCGGTCATGGTCCTTCCGGTAGCAGATTGCTGGCGATCGCCCGGAACAGACTTGCCTCGGGACAGGCGGCGGCGAAGGCCAGGCGGATGCGAGAGACGGTTTCGATGACGCGGGCGCCGAGCTTGAGCAGCCTGAGCCGCAGCGTAGCGAACTCGGCGTTGCGCAGATGATGGGTCGTGGGCACCGCCTCGCGCAGGGTGAGCATCAACCAGTATGCGGCGGTGTGCAGGACGAGACGGACCTGGTTGGCAATCGGTGAGCGGCAGGAGGTGCGGTCGGAGGCGAGCTGGCTCTTGTGCATCTTGATCAGGTTTTCGGCCTGGCCGCGGGCGCAGTAGATCACGTCGTAGATGTGCTCGGCGGAGCCTTTGTGGACTTGCTTCGGTAAAGTGGAGAGCGGGTTGCTCATTCGGCGGCGTTTCGCTCGAACTGCATCGGGCTGATGTAGTCGAGCGCGGAATGCCGCCGGATGGGATTGTAGAAGCCGTCGATATATCGGGCAATGGCGGCTTGGGCATCGGCGCGGGTAAGGAAAGAGGTGCGCCAGATCAGTTCAGTTTTCAGCGTCTTGAAGAATGTTTCGACCATGGCGTTATCAAAGCAATTGCCCTTGCCTGACATTGAGATGATGACGCCGGCGGCACGCAATTCGGCTTGGTAGTCGATAGAACAATATTGGCTGCCGCGGTCGGAGTGGTGAATGAGGCCGGGTTCCGGCTGCCGCATGACGAACGCCTTGTTGAGCGCTGCCAGAGCCAGGCTGCGGTGTAGCCGGTTGCCAGCAGCCCAGCCAACGACCTTGCGGGCAAACAGATCGATGACGACAGCAAGGTACAACCAGCCCTCCCGCGTCCAGATGTAGGAGATGTCGGCACCCCATTTCTGGTTGGGACCAGTGGCGGCAAAATCCTGGTCGATGACATTGGGGGCAACCGGAAAGGCGTGTTCGCTGTCCGTCGTGCGCTTGAACCGCCGCTTCTGTCTTGCCTGGAGGCCATTCTCCCGCATCAGACGCGCCGTTCGTCGCCGGCCAATGGCAAAGCCATTGTCTTGCAGTTCCCGCGTCATGCGCGGGCTACCATAGGTTCCGTTCGACAGCGCGAACGACGATCGCACATGCGCCAGCATTATCATGTCGTCGCGCTGCCGGCGGCACGCCGGCCGGCGCCCCCAGGCAAAGTAGCCGCTCGGGCTGACACCCAGCGTCGCGCACAAACGGTCCACAGGGAAATCCTTCTTCGCCTGGTCGATGAGCGCGAACCTCACCGACTTCCCTCCTTGACGAAAAAAGCCGTCGCCCGTTTCAAGATATCCCGCTCCTGCCGAAGGATTTCATTCTCCCGCCGCAGCCGTTTCAATTCAGCGGCGACATCAGCATCAGGCGGACGCCCAGGATCGCCCATCTCACGATCCAGCTGCCGACCCATCCATCGCGTCAGCGTCGAGAAACCAACACCAAGATCCTCCGCGATCTGCCGCTTCGTCCGACCGCTCGTTCGCACAAGGCCAACCGCCTCCGCCTTGAACGCATCCGTAAACTGTCTCTGTTTCGTCATCGAGGTCGCCTTTCATCAGAAGGAAACTCTCCACTTTTTCGGGGCAAGTCCAATCCAGCGTATCGTCGATGTCGAGCGTGACGCTTTTCGGCGGCGCGGCATAGCTCGACAACCACAGATCGACCAGCACCCAGCTAAGCCTGATGACGGTGCGCAGGTCGGGCAGGTTCTCCAGCCGCGAGCAGGTCGGCTGCGAGCACAGATCAATCCCGCTGTCGGGCAGCCGCCCGCAGGCGAGCTTGAATGCCGGGTCGGTACGCAGTCGGTCGAGATCATTGGCGTCCTCGTAGCCGCACGCGATCGCAAAGATGCGGGCGCGCAGAATGTCGGCCATGGCGTGCGTCACCCGCTCTGGATCGCGCGGATCGGGGATCGCGGCGGCCAGCCTGTCGGCCAGTTGCAGGCGTCGCTCGGCCGCGGCCAAAAGCATGACGCCACCATCCGAGGTGATGCGTCCGCCGTCAAACGCAGCTGTGATCTTCTTGCGTCCAACGGCTGGAAAAGAGAGCGGCAGCAACGTATCGTCGGTCATGGCGGGTGTGGCTCGCGAGATGCGGTGGAAGGGTTGGCCTAAGCAACCGAATCCTACGCCAAATCAACCGCTTAAGCTACATCCGCCAGCCTCAAAGGCCCATCGTCGTGCATAAGACGGGCTAGCTCCTTCGCCTAAAGGGCAGACGCACAAAGAAACTGCTGCCGGGGAAGCCGCTAGCGGCCACAGTTCTTACTTGCAAGCGAGCTCAGAACGGCATGCCGCTGTTCCGGGCTCAATTCACGAGAAAACATCTCGCTGGCGAGCGACGTTGGCATGGGCCACATAGCCATCCACGGCCTGGCCTCGCAAGGGTGCGCCTATGCGTGAATCTTGCTGATATACGCAAATGTTGCTGAGCAAAAATTAGTCTGCGGCAAAGCCGAATAGGACTGCGTGACGAGGTCTGGCCTGAAGCATAACGGTTTCAATTTGATTCAGGACAAAGA
Source organism: Mesorhizobium sp. PAMC28654 (assembly GCF_020616515.1). Classification (GTDB taxonomy): domain Bacteria; phylum Pseudomonadota; class Alphaproteobacteria; order Rhizobiales; family Rhizobiaceae; genus Mesorhizobium. The sequence continues at coordinate 1,068,256 of NZ_CP085135.1, read as the reverse complement.
CGACAGAGGGAATTGGGGCGATTTTTGCCGCCAGGCTGACCTTCAGATTTCATTCAGACCTGAGCCTTTTCCGGCAACTTTATTTGAAGCGGCCTCCATCGACACAACCGTGAGTTGGAGAATGCTATGGAGCCCTTGCCTTTTATTCGAGCCCTAACGCCCTGTGACGCGTGTGCCGTTCGCAAAAACTCGCTTTGCGGAAGGGTCAGCGCCGACTTACAGAAGGAGCTCGCCAGAATTTCCCATCCCCGGACATATCGTATCGGTGAAACCGTGCTTGCCGAAATGGAGGCCACATCCTTTGTGGGCATCGTCGCGTCCGGCGTGTTGCGCATGCAGAAGACCCTTGAAGACGGGCGTCAGCAGCTGGTCGGCCTGCTGTTTCGTTCAGACTTCTTCGGCCGCGTCTTCGCGGGCCTTTCCGACTACGCCATTGAGGCGGCGTCCGATGTCACTCTATGTTGTTACGAGCGTCGCGCCTTTGAGAGATTGACGGAGCGTTTTCCGCAGCTCGAGCATCAATTGATGCTGAGCACGCTGGACGAACTGGACGCAGCGCGCAATTGGATGCTTCTGCTTGGCTGTCAGACGATCCCGGAACGAATTGCCAATTTCCTCTTGATGCTTTGCCGTCGAAGCGGTGCAGATGAATGGACGGCCGGCGCAAATCTTTCGATCCATGTACCCATCGGTCGCCGTGACATGGCCAGCTATCTTGGGACAACCGGGGAGACCATCAGTCGCGTCATTCACGAGATGAGCCGCAAGGGCATCATCAAAATCCGCAATGCGCAGGATTTCGATATTCTCAACAAGAGACAGCTGGTCAGGATGTCGGGTCGCGACGACCTCTCGATCCCGCCGCCAGTAGCATTCCGACCAACCCGCGCGTCTTCTTTTTGAGAACTGGTGCTGAAGGCAAGGCTCGGAGGAAGGCAGCCCGATCTGACTAACTTTTTGTGCAAGGCGCGCGTCTTCCTGCACCGCTGGCGCCTCTCAGCTTTGTGAGAGATATCATGCCGCAGTTTCATTTCTGGTCTATTGCCCAGTGCCTCGTCGTGCTGACCCTCGCGAATGGCGTGCCCGTCATCGCCAGGAAAATGCTCGGCGATTGGCTGGCTTGGCCGATCGATGGCGGTCGGCTCTTCTGGGACGGGCAGCCGCTCTTGGGTAAGTCAAAGACGCTGCGTGGGTTTGTGCTGGCAATCCTCGCTGCTGCGATCGGCGCTCCCGTTGTCGGGCTCGAGATTGAAACTGGCGTGCTCATCGGCATCAGCGCCATGGTCGGCGACATGCTGTCGAGCTTCATCAAACGCCGCCTGCGATTGGCTTCGAGTGCCGAGGCGCCAGGTCTCGATCAAGTGCCGGAATCCCTGTTGCCTTTCCTGGTGGTCAGCAGCCATGTGGGCTTTGCCGTTTGGGATATTCTGATCGGTGTCTGCGCGTTTTGGATCGGCGAACTTCTGGTCTCCCGGCTTCTCTACACGCTTCGCATCAGAGACAGACCGTACTAACCCTTGCGGGCAAGCTGGTGGAGTGTAATCTCGGGAAGACAGTTCAGCCGGACGGCGACGACACTCGAACCCGCGCCGACCGAGGTGTAACCGATCATGCCGCGATACTTCCAGGAGCCGGCGCCCAACGCCCGCGGAAGCTTCGAATCCAAGGTGATCGGGATCCCTCCCGGCAGACAGATCTGGCCACCGTGTGTATGCCCCGCAAGCAACAGATCGAATCCAGCGTGCGCTGCCTGGCGATAGATCTCCGGAGTGTGGGAAAGCAGGATCGAGAACGCCTCGGTCGGCACATCGTCGGCCGCCTTCTCGATGTTGTCGACCCTGAAGAAATGCGCGTCGTCTATTCCCGCCAGATAGATGCGCTCGCCGCTCCGCTTGATCATCTCGAGCTCGTTCATCAGCATGCGAATGCCCATGTCCTCCAGAGCTGGAACCATTCGAACCGTGTCGTGGTTGCCTAGCACGCCATATAGTGGCCCCTTCAGGGAGGCGCGCAGGCGGGCGACGCCCTCCAAGGCTGCCTCGAAAGGGCCGAACGTCTTGGCGCGGAAGTCGCCGGTCAGCACGCAGATGTCGTAGTCGAGATCGGTGACAAGCTCGATGACTCGATCCATCGCTTGACGGCTCATGTCGACGTGAAGATCGCTGAGGTGCAGGATCCGGAAGTCTTCAAATCCGCGTGGCAGTCTCGCCGATACGATATTGTTCGTCCGGTATTGGACATTGGCGGCATTGCGGCATCCGCGCCCATAGAGGCCGGTGAGCCGCAGTCCGTTGCGGATCACTGCATGGATCGAATACCAGTTCTCCAGGTGAAAGAAATTCAGGCCCTGGCCGAAGATTTGTGCTTCGTGGTCTTCTTCAATGCCCAGACGCTGCCTCGCATGGATTCGGCCAAGGCGCTTGTCCAACCTGAGGCTGATGTCAGTCATCGCCGTCCTGAACCACATTGGCTGGCCCGGAAGTGTCTCGATCCGTCGCAGAGCAAGTTATTTTGGTGACCGTCGCTGACAGCTGAATCTAATGCTGCAGCGTCTCGATGTAACCTGCCAGATTGTGGATGCGTTCCGTGGTCACCACCTCGCCGCCACTGGGGCCGTAGTTTTTTGCGTCATCCTCAAGAAACAGGCGGCCCCAGACAGGCATCTCGCGATTGCCATGGCTTGGTACGGCGTAGCGACCGTCGATAGTCGCGAAGACCCTGGAATAGGGAAACGTCCCGCCATTGCGTTCGGAAAGCTGCGTCAGGTCGGCCGGACGCCTGATCAGCAGGTCGCGCAAGGGTCCGTCGCCCGTGCCGTCGACACCGTGACAGACGGCGCAGGAGTTCAGGTATTCTGCGTGGCCGTAACTCATTTCCTGGGCTGCGGCCGTATTTAAGGTCAAGCCGGCGCATGCCGCCATCATCAAGAGTTTCATATGCGCTCCAATCAGCTAATGGCGGAAGCCTAAGCCATCCTGCGGACCAGTATGTTGATTGGGGTCAATCCCTGCTCTGACTCAGCGCAATGTCGTTGCGTTCCGCCTCGCTATTGTTTTTCGCGAACGTTTACTCAAACGCGGGAGCGGCTGCCATGTCATTTAAGACAATACTCACAGTCACAGGGCCAGGCATGAGCGACGGCGATCTCAAGCTCGCCGCCGGCCTTTGCGAGGAGGCCAGCGCACACCTTGCCGTTCTCGTCGTGGTGCTCGCTGCACCGCCGCCGGTCGGAGAGTATGCCGCAATTATTTCCGAAGACTGGCTGAAGGAGCGGCAGGCAGAGGAAAAGCTCTTGACGAAGACAACGGCGGCGGTGACGGCTTTGCTCGCGGGCCGGGGGCTTTCGGCGGACATCGACAGCGAATATCCCGAAGCCGGCTGGGCGGACGAAACAATCGGTCGCCGTGCCCGTTATGCCGATATCACCATTCTCGGGCCGGAACTGCTGGCAGGCGAAACGCTGAAAAACAAGGCGATCGAAGGCGTGCTGTTCTCCTCCGGCAAGCCGCTGCTGCTCGTTCCCCAAGGTTCGCGGCCGACGCTGAAGCCGAAACGGGTGCTGGTCGCCTGGGATTCGCAGCTTGAGGCATCGCGCGCTGTGCGGGAATCAATCGAACTGCTTGCCGCAGCCGATGCCGTGCATCTTGCCATTGTGGACCCCGTCGAGGGCGAAGCCCATCACGGCGCGGAAACGGGAGCCGATGTTGCAACCTATCTTGCCCGACACGGGGTAAAGGTCACGGTCGACCGGCTGCCGAGTGCTAACCATTCCGTTGCCGAGGTTCTTCGCCAGCATGCCGTCGACATTGCTGCTGACCTGATGGTGATGGGCGCCTACGGTCATTCGCGGTTGCGTGAGCGCATCTTCGGCGGCGTCACCAGATCGATGCTTGAGGATCAGTCGCTGCCGATCTTGATGGCGCGATGAAGCACAAAGGATTCCAAAAGGCCTGCATTCAGACCGGGCGGAGATTGCAAGATCAGAAGCCGAGTCGTCTCGTGCCGACACAAAGACCTTGGCGGTAACAGGGAGCTGGCGTGCCACGACAGCAGTTCTGGCTAGGTCGTACCCTGGTAAGGAGGCCGCGTCAGCTATTGTGTTCTTCCACCTCACGACCTGACACGTGCTCGATCGAAATCCGAAAGAACACATGCGATGAGTGGTCCGCAAGCGCAGGTGTTACCGGCTTAAGGGCTCCAGGTTCCCACCAGTCGACATGTTTGCTCAAGATCGACCAGGCATGCTGCCGCTCGGGCATGTGGTCGATCCGGTCTGTTCCCCGTCAGCACCTGTGTCCCAGATTTGAGGTTGTGAATTAAGGAGGGTTTTGATCTCGTCGTCACGACGAAGGAACCAAGATGAGCCCTAAATCCTCAAGTGCCAAGAAGCCTGCCGAGCAGGTGGTAAAGGACATTCGCCGGGCGACCCGGCGGCATTTTTCAGCGGAAGACAAGATCCGGATCGTGCTGGACGGGCTGCGCGGCGAAGACAGCATCGCCGAGCTGTGCCGCAAGGAAGGGATCGCGCAGAGCCTGTATTACACCTGGTCCAAGGAGTTCATGGAGGCCGGCAAGCGCCGATTGGCGGGTGATACCGCTCGTGCTGCCACCAGCGACGAGGTCAAGGATTTGCGCCGGGAGGCCGGCGCGCTGAAGGAATGCGTCGCTGATCTGACACTGGAAAACCGTCTGCTCAAAAAAAGCATGATCGCGGATGGGGACGAGCAAGAATGAGATATCCCGCATCCGAAAAGCTCGAGATCATCAGGATCGTCGAGCAGTCACACCTGCCAACCCGCAAAACGCTGGACCGACTGGGCATCCCGCGCCGGACCTTCTATCGCTGGTATGACCGTTATGTCGAGGGCGGGCCTGAGGCGCTGCAGGATCGGCCCTCGGCGCCGAGCCGGGTGTGGAACCGCATCCCGCCTGCCATCCATGACCAGATCATCGAACTGGCGCTGGAGCAGTCCGAGCTCTCCCCGCGCGAACTGGCAGTACGGTTCACCGACGAGACGCGCTACTTCGTGTCAGAAGCCAGCGTTTACCGGCTCCTCAAGGCCTACGATCTGATCACCAGCCCGGCCTATGTGGTGATCAAGGCGGCGAACGAGTTCCACACCAAGACGACGCGACCCAACGAGATGTGGCAGACGGACTTCACCTACTTCAAGATCATCGGCTGGGGCTGGATGTACCTGTCGACCGTGCTCGACGATTACTCCCGCTACATCATCGCCTGGAAACTGTGCAGCACCATGCGGGCCGAGGACGTCACCGACACGCTGGACATGGCACTTACTGCCTCAGGGTGCGACCAGGCCCATGTGCACCACAAGCCTCGGCTGCTCAGCGATAATGGCCCCAGCTACATCGCCGGCGAACTGGCGGACTATATCCAGGACCAACGCATGAGCCATGTCCGGGGCGCTCCAATGCATCCCCAGACCCAAGGCAAGATCGAGCGCTGGCACCAGACCCTCAAAAACCGAATCCTCTTGGAGAACTACTTTCTGCCCGGCGACCTTGAGGCCCAGATCGCAGCCTTCGTCGAACATTACAACCATCGACGCTACCACGAGAGCCTGGCCAACGTAACGCCAGCCGACGCCTACTTCGGCAGGGCCGCAGCCATTATCAAACAGCGAGAAAGGATCAAACGCCAAACCATCCAACATCGGCGCTTGCAGCACCGCAAGATCGCCGCTTAACATCAACCCCAAGATGAGGCCGACACTCCGCTAATCTGCGATCCAATCTGAGCCAAATGATCTGACGACGGACACCCGGCGCGCCAACCTTGCGAACGATAATCAGATCAAGTGGAGCCTCGAGGGCCTTGGCCACCTCGGCGGCGACAGGAACACCGCCTCGCGGCAAGGCGAGAACGATCGGTTGGTATAAACCGAGTTTCTCCACCTCGACGCCAAGCTTTTTCCCGGCCTCCCGTCGGTCGCGGAACATCGGTCACGCCGCCGGCCAGAGCTGACGGAGCGATTTCTTCATCGAGTTCCGAACCTGGACGATCTCCCCATGCGATATGTGGCGATCGAGCACTCTAAAAACCGCTTTGATCGCCTGGTCGATATCGACGTCGGGCTCATATCCAAAGCTGTTTCGAACGCAAATCACGAAGTCGCTCTTTTTCCTTTCCCACATCGGCGTGTCCGGTTTCCAGCCTTCGAAATAGATGCTCCTGATGAGCGTGGGCAGTTGAGCTGAAAGGTCGGCCATCTCCTCTGGACTTAGCCAGTCTCGCAACGTGTGCAGGACGGATTTCAGGAGCCGGTAGTGTTTTGGCCTGCTGCCGGTTTCGTGGACACCGAGATAAGGTGTTTAACGGAACTGGAGAGTGGGAATGCAGAGAAGGAAGTTCAGCCGCGAGTTCAAGCTTGAGGCGGTGAGATTGGTGAAGGATCGGGGCGTTGCGGTGGCGCAGGCGGCCCGTGATTTGGATCTCCATGAGAATGTGCTGCGCAAGTGGGTCCGCGAGACGAGCGCTGACCCGCAGCATGCCTTTCCCGGCCATGGTCAAATGAAGCCTGAGCAGCAGGAGATTGACCGGCTGCGTCGGGAAGTTACTAAGCTGAAGGCGGAGCGCGACATCCTAAAAAAGGCCGCAGCCTACTTCGCGAGGGATGCGATATGAGGTTCGCCTTTATCGCGAAGCACCGTTCGATCTGGCCGGTGGCATGGCTGTGCAATGCGCTGGATGTGTCGCGCTCAGGCTTCCATGCCTGGCTCAACCGCAGCCCCAGCGCCCGGTCCCAGCACGACGAGATGCTCGTTCCCAGGATCGACCGGAGCTTCAAGAGCAGCGACCGCACCTATGGCGCCCGTCGCGTCTGGCACGACGTCTTGGCTGAGGGAGTCTCCTGCGGTCTTCATCGCGTCGAGAGGCTCATGCGGGAGAACGGCTTGCGTGCCCGGCCTCGGCGCCGCGGGCTACCGAAGGACACTGGCGAGCGAGCCGCCGTGTCGGACAATCTCCTTGATCGCGCCTTCGAAGCTGCTGCTCCGAACCAGAAGTGGATTGCCGACTTCACCTACATCTGGACCGCCGAAGGATGGCTCTATGTTGCGGCGGTCGTCGACCTGTTCTCCAGGCGTGTCGTCGGCTGGGCGATGAAGGCCGAGATGACGGCCCAACTCGTCACCGACGCCCTAATCATGGCGATCTGGCGCCGAGGCAAGCCAGACAGCCTGCTCCATCATTCGGACCAGGGGTCGCAATATACGAGCGAGCAGTTCCAGCGCCTGATGGCCGATCACGGCATTACCTGCTCGATGAGCCGGTCCGGCAACGTCTGGGACAATGCTGCGATGGAGAGCTTCTTCTCGTCGCTCAAAACCGAGCGGACAGCCCGCAAGGTCTACAGGACGAGGGATCACGCCAAGGCAGATGTGTTCGATTACATCGAATGCTTCTATAACCCTCGGCGAAGGCACTCGACGCTGGGCTATCTCAGCCCCAACGAGTTCGAGGAGCAAGCTATGCTAGCTTAACCGGGTGTCCGAAAAACCGGCAGCAGGCCATTTTGTTCGTTCCAGCCCAGATCCTGAGTCAGCTCGTTCACCCATTGCTGGGCCTGCTCGGCAGCGTGAGTGAATCCCTTAGCTGAATTGTGAGTCATGCGATCGCTCCTTCAACCTCTAGTCATCATTCTAGTGTGCGGGACGATGTTCGCATTGAGCCGGATCAAATAATCCTGGCGTGATCATGCCGGGCGAGCGATGGGCGATCGTGGACGAGACGTGCTACGAGAAGTCTCTCGAAAATCGAATAGTTTCGTCTTGAATGGTAGGAACATGTTCCTGTGGTGTGCCCATGTCCTCCCCTGACGTGGGTGAGCGATGGGGTTGTCCTCCCTGATCCATCGTGATGCTGAGCCCGCTGCCCCCTCCGGCAGCGGGCTTTCCTTTCGTCGATGCATCTGATCGTGCCCGGTTGGACTCAATGGCAAGGTGATTGAGACAGTCTGTGAAATTGCTAGTCACAGATTCCTGTGGAGCAGACGCAATTTTGTAGGTTAGCATTTCAGCGTCTGATCCTGAGCGAGCAAAACGCAATTCATAAGTTCCGGAAAGAACTGCATTAATGAAAGACCTGGCGAGGTCAGGGCCTTGTGTCGTCGCCATGACTGTACCGTCGTCATAGACTTCGTAGTCCAGATGGCCGAGCGAGTTGAATGTGCGGGAACCGAATGCAACGTCTGAAACCCGCGCTATTTGATATTTGTTGGTTGTCGTGATGTCGGCCGCGGCCATCAGAAAGCCGGCCAGCACCGTCCCGTCGAATTTGTTGTAACCGGCAATCGTGATGAACTTGACGACCTCCCGTGATGGCGGGTTGCTGACATCCAGGATGATCTCGCAAACCTTGGCATCTTCGCTCTCGTCAGTCCAATTGCTGTAGATGACCCCCGTCGGAAAGATCGTCGAGCCGGCGGCCGCCTCATCGATGCCGAGCAGAGCTAGCGCGGTCAGCAGGCGAAACGCGATGAACATGCGTTCAATTCCTCCGCAACATCCGGCTCGGTCAGCGCACTACACGTTCAGATCGCTATGAAGGCTATCTGAACATCATTCCAGGACCGAAGCCGCCCGAGCGTCCCATGCCCATGCCCATCATCGGCAGGACAATCTCGTCCGCGGCCTGCTTCTGCTCATCGCTCAGCTTTGCGTACAGTTTTTCGACTGCTGCCCTGACGGTCTTTACCTGTTCCAGGCGCGCTTCGAGATGGGTTTGCTGGTAGGCCAGTCGCTCGGGCAGGGGCTTCTTCAGAAACTCACCATCCTGGAATTCCTTGAGCATGCCCTGCATCAACGCGTTGTGCGATTCGGCTGTGCCACGGATGACGCCGGCCAGCTCATCCCAGGAGGGCGTCTGCTCGCCGGTGATCTTCAGTTCCGTCTTGAGGAAAGCGAGGCGTCCGTCGATCCGATCAAGCATCTCGTCTGAGTCATAGCCACCCATCGGGCCGCCCATCCCCCATTGGCCCATCATCATTCGGCCCATTCCCCAACGGGGCCACCAACCGGAATCGTTGTCTTCAGCCCCAGCCACAACAGGTATCACGACAACGCCCAGCATCAGGCCCGCTGCGAAGATACTGCGCAAATTGAACATCGAGTTACTCCATTCAAACGGGTCACATCGTGTTTTTGCAAAGAGCACATGGTCGCGGTAGCGGTCTTGATCTGCGTCAAGATAATTCGGACGGGAAAGGAAACGCAGTGTAAGATACACTGTGGACAGCTTCATCGCGCACGCCAATATCACCCATTTCCAGGACCTCCTCGCATGCGAGACTGATCCGGAACGGCGAGGCGTAATCGAAGGCTTGTTGGCCTTGGAGCAGGAAAAACTCAAAATCGCCGATCGCGAGGCACGCAAGCGGTCCCGCGGACCTGGCCTCCCCAGCAGTGTTGTCGACCCATCGCGTTGATTTGGCAGCGCGGCAAAGGCACCAGACGGTGTTTATAAGTAGCGAATCTGCACTGCAAAATCACGGCACGTAAAGAGCCTCAGCGCGCCGAACCGGCGCGCTGAGGACGATCGTCAGTCACGGCTGTTACGCGGCCTTGACCGTGATCTTCTTCTCGGCCTTCTGGGCTTCGGCGGTCTTGGGTAGCTTGACCGTGAGCACGCCCTTGGCGAAGCTTGCATCGATCTTGTCGGCATCGACGCCTTCAGGCAGATGGAACGAACGCTGGAAGGAGCCGTAGCGGCGCTCGGACAGGTAATAGTCCTTGTCCTTCTGCTCCTTTTCTTCCTGCTTCTCGCCCTTGATCGTCAGCATGTGGTTGGCGAGTTTGATCTCGACATTCTTTTCGTCGATGCCGGGCAGTTCAGCCGTGATCTCATACTCCTTGTCCTTCTCGACCAGATCCATGGCCGGCGCGACCGGCCAGTCCGCGTTGCGCAGCGACGGCAGTTCACGACCGAACAGGGAGCGTGTCGAGGGCAAGCGAAAGTCGAACGGATGGAAATCGTCGAACAGGCGGTCGACTTCGCGGCGCAGGCTTTCAAACGGTGCGGTCCAGTTGCCGGCTGGCGCCGGCGCGGTGCTTTTCTCTGTCTTGACGGGCAGTTTGGTGGCAACTTCAGCCATGGCTTTATCCTCGGAAGTGGGTTGATCGACAGGTTCCGCCGCCTCCACCCTTCCACCTTAGGTCGCCCAAGAGGCGCTAGAGCCGGAGGTCAGCGGACCCGCTTGCCAGATGTCGTCACCGAACTGGTCCATTGCTTCGCGAATCCGCGGTTTTGCCGCTGTCCATCGCGCCCGCGTCGCCAAATTTTGCTCGACCTGGCAAGAACAGCATCAAAGCCGTTGCAAAGGGGAGGCTCATTGATTGGGGTCAATGGCGACAGAAAAATGTCTTCCGCTGGAGCCTTGATAGAGATGGGCGACCATCAAGAGATTGCACGGCGGCGACATTGAAAAGCCGTCTGTCAGCACGCGCAGGGCACTGCAATGACTAAAAGTGCTCGCGCTCAAATTCGACGCAGGAGTAGCCGAGAGTCGAAAGACCATCGGCGAGATGGTCTGCGAGCAGCGGCGTTCCACAGAGATAGTCGGCCGTATGCTCATTGTGCGCGTCCGTCGCCTGCTGGCGGACACTTTGCCATTCGTCGGCGGATTGATCGTCGCGACCCAGCCACATCAGGGCGACCAGGTCGATTTGTGCGTCGACGGAATGGTCGGAAATCAGCGACTGCAGTTCTTCGAGGACGGGGTCGTCGGCATGATCCTCAAGGATCGCGGCAGAACGATCATCGGACGGATTGGAGGCGGGGCTGGGTTCGGTGACCGGATCCTTGGCGTCGAACTCGCGCGCCTTCATGATGATGAAGGATACGGTTTCGAGCGGAACTTTAAGTTCCGTCTCGCCGTCGCCAATCCTGCCCGCTGCTCTTTCCATCATACCGGTTCCTTCAGTTGCTGTTCGTCTTCCCGTCCCCGGACGACGCGCTTGCCTGCCATCGGCCCCCTTGTTTCGGTGACGACAGTGCATCGTCCCTCCGGTTGGCCGTCGGCCTGGAAGTAGATCACCACCCATTCGCTCGTTTTTGCCAGTTCGTGTGCCAGCCTGGTGTTCGAGAAGAACGCGGTGAAATGCCAGTTGTCATGTCGCGCATGCAGGACCGGCAGCCAGGCCTCGCCCTTCGGATTGAAGCGCTTCGGCGCAATTTTGCGAAGCACTCCGGCTGCCGCCTTTTCGCGATAAATGCGATCGACATCGAGCAACATCGACACTGGCGGCAAAGATTGAGGTTGATAGGCCGTTCTCAGTCGAGCCCTGCCGAGCCGCTCGGCGAGGGCTGCTCCCAGCATCTCCTTGCGCCTGTGACCGATGCCCTTGATATGAAGAGCGCCGCTACGGAGCGCGTTCTCGAGGTCTTCGAGGGTTTCGAGCTGCCCGTCCTCGGCGAGGCTGTGCGCGTATCGTGGTCCGATCCCGGGGATCGACCGAAACAGCGCCTCCGGTTCCATATCGCCGCGCAGCCGTTCCAGTTGGGACCAGCGCCCGGTTGCAACCATCTCGGCAATCGCGCCGGCCAGGCCTGTTCCGATGGCCGGGAAGGCGATGAGGCCGTCGCGTCCCTCCTTTGCCAGGATCTCGCCCAAGGGCCGTTCCAGCCTGGAAACGACATCCGCCGCCCTTCTGTAGGCGCGTGCGCGGAAACCGTCGGCGCCTTGGCTGTCGAGGAGATCGGCAAAATCGTGGAATTTCCCTGCCACCCCGATGTTTTCGAGGAGTGGTTTCGTCGCCAATGTCGTCATTGGCTTGACGCCTGGTTTTGGCGGCGTGGTTTGAAGCGGCTCCAGCATGGCTTTCCCCAGCGCAGGCGTTGAAGATTGTCGATTGGTTTTCCTACGCCATCCGACAGTCGGCATCCTTGACGCGCATCAATCCATCAATGCTCGAAACTGGATAGAAGAAACCATGCGCTTCTTCGCACTCAATGGCTCGGAACAACTCGGCGCGGCAGCGGCGCGGGCGCTTTCGATCGAACTCGATCCGCATGAAGAGCGAGATTTCGAGGATGGGGAGCATAAGGCGCGCCCGCTGGTCAGCGTGCGCGGCAGGGATGTCTATGTGCTGCACAGCCTTGGTGGAAATGGCGGCGTGTCCGCCAACGACAAGCTGTGCAAACTCCTGTTCTTCCTGGCAACGTGCCAGGAGAACGGCGCCGCGCGAGTAACAGCGGTCGTTCCCTACCTGGCCTATGCGCGCAAGGACCGGCAGACCAAGGCGCGTGACCCCGTCACCACGCGCTATGTCGCGCAACTCTTCGAAGCAATGGGCACCGATCGGATTGTCACCCTCGACATCCATAATTTCGCGGCCTTCCAGAATGCCTTTCGGTGCGAGAGCATCCATCTCGATACACGAAAGCTCTTTGCTCCGCTGATAGCCAGATTGGCCGGCGATCTTTCGATCACCATTTTTTCACCCGACAGCGGCGGCGTAAAGCGCGCGCAATTGCTCAAGGAGGCCCTGGAGGCGGAAATCGGGAAGCAAATCGGATTCGGCTTCATGGAAAAGCGTCGCAGTCGGAACGTGGTTTCGGGCGAACTGTTCGCTGGCGACGTGGCCGACAATGCCGTTTTCATTGTCGATGATCTAATCAGCACGGGTGGCACCATGCTGCGCGCGGCACTTGCCTGTCGTGAACGCGGCGCCCGGACCATTCATGCGATCGCCACGCACGGATTGTTTGGCAAGGGTGCCGACGTGCTGTTCGGCAGTCAGGCCATAGACCGCATCATCGTCACTGACAGCGTGGACTCGGCGGCACTCGCCAAAGCTCGGCACCCGCAAGCGCCCTTGGACATTCTGCCGATCGGTCGCCTGATCGGCAAGGCCATCAGGCGTCTCCACACACAGGGGTCGATTTCCGACCTGATCGGGATCGAAGACTGAAAATCTCGCGCTCCGCCTGCCTGATGTAGCGGATCGCCTGCGGGCGCCATTTTTCCGGATGGCGGATTGGCGTCTCGAGGAGATGCGCGACACCGAGACGAGCCTTCAGCAATGCCCGGAAACCGCCATAGAGCGCCAGCAACTCGGCATCGGGGCGGTCCGGCAGCCGACACTCCAGCGCCTTGATCAGCAGCAGCCGGATCCATGGCGCGCCCAGCATCTCGCATTCCAGGCCGAGATAGTTGATCTCGTCATAGGGATCGATGATGCGCATCGAGCGGTTGAATTCGAGACAGTCGATGATCTGGGGCGGCTGGCAAAGGCAGACGTGTTCGGGGCGCAGGTCGCCATGCCCTTCGACGATCGCGCCCCGAAGAATGCGCGCTTCGATCCGGGGCTTCAATTGCTGCAGCAGACCGTCCACCATGTCCAGCGCGCCCGAGGCGATATCCGCCAACGCGAATTCGGGCCGGAGCAGGATGGCGCGGTTGATGCGCTGCTCTCCCGTGAGGTGACGCAGATAGGCGCCGCCGTCAATTTCCGCCGGACATTGCGCATAAAAGGCCGCCAGCGTGTTGGCGACGTCGTCGATTTCCGCCGCGGTCAGGCGACCGCCACCACCGATGCGCTCGTCCAGCATGTCGCCTTGCGGCAGGCGCTTCATTTCGACCAGCCAGTCGACGACGCGGCCCTCGCCTCCAAGCGTGAAACGGCCCGATGCGTCACGCCGAAGGGGAAGAAGCCGCCGATAGGTTTCGGCGGCGAGGCGAGCGTTCAGCCGCAATTCTTCGCCGCAGTAGAAGTGCCGCTTCGCGATCGTGCCGAAGTCGAGGAACGCATGCCTGACCGGCTTCTTGAGTTTGTAGACCAGTTCGTCCGTGAGGAAGACCCAGGACATATGCGTCTCGCGGATATCCACATGTGTCGTCCGACTCCCGTACGTCGCCGGATCGCTGAGAAAGCGCACCTTCGCCGCCAAGTCCGTAATTTTCCGCAGTCTTGCCATCGCCGGTACAATGATGGCCAGCGGGGAGCGTCACCTTGATGCGCGTCAAGGACGGGGCCGCTAGACGTGCCGGGTGTCCGCATCGAGGACCACATTTCGATCATAGTGGTCCAGCTATCTGCCGCTGCGTCCCACGGGCCACCGCTTCCGCGAGGAAGCCTTGCATTCTGCGAAAGAGGTCAGTTCGAAAACAGCCGATTGACCGACCCCTGCTTGAGAAGGGAGCGGGTCATGCCGCCAAAGGCCCATTCACGGATCCGGCTGTGGCCGTAGCCACCCGCGACCACAAGCTCCGCGCCCATTGCACGGGCCAGTTCGGCGACGACTTCGCCGGCGTCCGAAATGCCGGCGGGCAGGATTTCCGACCTTGCCTTGACGCCATGCCTCATCAGGAAGCGGACAACGTCACTGAGACCTTCGCGCGCCGTCCTCAGGTTCTGCTCTTCGACCGTCGCCAGGAGCACATCCTCAGCTCCCGTCAAGAAAGGCATGGCATCAACGATCGCCGGCCGCGCCTCGCGAGCGTCCTTCCACGCCACCAGGACCTTCTTGGGGTTGGGCGGAACGAGATTGTCGGCGGCAAGCAGAACCGGTCGCCCCGCCGACAGCACCAATGTACCGATATCGAGCACGCGATGGTGGTCGCCGGCGCTTCCTGCGGCCGGCGCTCCGGTCACGACGAGATCCGCGGCGCGGGCGTGCGTCGCAAGGAGCTGCGTCGGATCGCCGACCTCCTCGCACCAGGACGCATCGTACCCGACGATGCCCAGGAACTCCTCCTTCAGGACCTTCAGCCGGTCTTCGATCTCCGCCCTGCGCTCCCGCATTATTTTGGCCGCTGCCAGGCCGCCATCGTCGCCAGGAACAAACACATATGCGTCCGCCGCGGCAAAGCCGATCAGTGTCGCTTCAAAACGCCGAGCCAATTCACGGGCGTAGGCCATTCGCGGTGCCGCCGGTGAATCGACGTCAAGCTGAACCATGATGGTGTTGAAGATCATTTTCGTGCCTCCATGTGTGGTGGCAGGATCGCAATGAACCCTGATCTTCGCCTTGATGCTCGTCAAACTTCCTATACATCGACTCGCAGCCGACAGCGCGTCGTCGCCTCTTCGGGATAGTCCGTGGTTGTGACGGTAAGTCGCCGCGCATTCGTGCGTATCCCACTAGCGCGGACAGCGCTTAACCGAACTGGCACGATCCTCGGTAATCCTGCCGTCGACGACCTGGATGATACGGTCGCAACGGCCCGCGAGATCATGATTGTGCGTGACGATCAGGAAGGTCGTGCCACGTTCCGTGTTGAAGCGCCGCATCAGTTCGAAGACGGCATCCGCCGAGACAGTGTCGAGATTGCCAGTCGGCTCATCGGCCAGCACAAGCGACGGATCCATCGCCAGCGAGCGCGCGATGGCTACGCGTTGTTGCTGGCCGCCGGACATGTTCAATGCCCGATTGTTGCGCCGCTTGCCGAGATCGACCCGATCCAGGAGTTCGTCGGCGCGCCGTTCCATCGCGGCGTCCGGCCGGCCACGGTCGACCAGCATCGGCATCATGACATTCTCGCGAGCGGTGAAAGCGGAGATCAGATAGTGGTATTGGAATACGAAGCCGATCGTGTGGCCGCGCAGGCTGGTCAAGGACGCTTCGGACAGTTGCGTCGTGTCCTCGCCCTTGATCGACAGGCGGCCAGAAGTGGGACGATCGAGCAGGCCGATGATGTTGAGCAGCGTGCTCTTGCCCGATCCGGATGGCCCCATCAGCGCCACGAACTCGCCCGGACGTATGGCGACGTCTATGCCGTGCAGCACTTCGGTCTCGACCGGGGTGTCGACATTGTACGATTTGCGAATGCCTTCGAGAGCGAGCAGATCAGCCATGGATGGCATCCACCGGATCAAGGCTCGCGGCGCGCAGCGCCGGCACGATGCCGGCGATCACCCCCGTAATCGTCGCAAGTGCCGCCGAAGATACGAACAGGCTTGGCTCGATGTAGAGCGGGAACAGTTCGGAGCCATCGGCCTGGCGTGCATAGCGATGCCACACCATGAGAGCGGCTGCACCCAGGGCTGATCCCGCAAACGAGCCGACGAAGCCGAGGACGCCGCCCTGGATCAGGAAAACCCTCAGGATCTGCCCGCGTGCGCATCCCATGGCGCGCAGAATGCCGATGTCCTTGGAGCGCTGAAGCACGGATACCACCAGCACCGCTGCAATGCCGAATGCCACCGAGAGGCCGACAAAGATGCGGATGAGGGCGCTGGAGAGGTTCTGCGCGCGGATCGCGGTGAAGAATTGGGCGTTGGTCTTGATCCAGCTGTCGGCCTCGACCGGCAGCGTCCCCTGAATGTCCTGTGCGATGGTCTCCGCCGCATAGACGTCGGTGACGGTGAGATCGATTGTCGTCACGCCGCCAAGCAGCCCAAGAAGGCTTTGAGCCGTCCGCAATGCGACATACGCGTTGCGCTCGTTCGCACCCTTGTTGCCGAGATCGAATATCCCCCTGATCGTCAGGGTTCGGCTGCCGCCCATGGCGGTTGTTATGTTGACTTTGTCACCGATCGTCGCGCCGATATCCTTGGCGAGTTCAAGGCCGACGAGGATGTCGTCGGAGCCAAGGTCTGAATTGCCGGCGACGATATAGTCCGGCACACGCACAATGCGGAAATAGTTGTCAGGCTCCATTCCAAAGATGCCGATGCTGCGGCTGGCGTCGCCGCGCACGGCGAGCGCGGAACCCGACACGGTTGGGGATGCGATCACCACATCCGGCCGCGCCCGCATCGTGGCGAGGATCGTTTGCCACTGATCGATGGAGAGGGTGCGTTGCGTCGGTTGCTGGACGATTGCCTCTTCGATTACCCCATCATGCCATCTCAGCAGCCGGGCGATCTCTTGTGGTGCCAGGAGCTGGATCTGCGGCTGCGAGGTGAGCACGCGGTTGGTGAAGTTGGTCTGGACGCTGGTCAGCATGGCCGACATGAACACGATCACACCGACGCCGATGGCGATGCCGCTGAGGATGAACCCCGACTGCATCCGTCCTTCGGCGAGGAACCGGAGTGCCGCAATCCACGCAAATGACAGCCAGGGCTTCATGATGCCACCGGCCTGATACGCTGGCCGGCCCTGACGCCGGCGGCGACAGGAACGACGAAATCTCCCTGCGAAAGCCCATCCAGGATCTCTACCCGGTCATTCGTACGCAGGCCGGTCCGAACCGGCTGCTCGCGCGGCCGCCCCTCGCGGACGACGAGAACCCAAGGCGAAGCTGATGTGGGGTCATGCACCACCCGCGCCGGAACGATCAAGGTCGATGCGCGCTTGTCGATCTCGACATCCAAGGAGACGGTCATGTCCTGGCGCAGATAGGACGGCGGGGCTGTTGCGGTGAGTTTCACCTCCACCGATGCGCGTGTGATGTCAACCGAGGGGTTGATGTAGGACACCTTGGCGTTGAAACGTTGGTCGGGATAGGCGTCCGCCGAAACCAATGCGTCCTGTCCCAACCGAAGCAACCCCAGGTTCTTCTCATCGACCTGAAGCACCAGTTGGATATCGCCGGCAGGCGCGAGGACGAGGAGAATATTTCCGGGCTGAACCACGGAACCTCGCTCGACATTGCGGGTGATGAGGGTTCCATCTCGTGGCGCGATGATCGTGGCATAGCCAAGGCGCGCTTGCGCGGTGATCACATTTGCCCGTGCTTGATTGAGCTGGGTCTGTGCCATCACGTAGTCGCTGCCGCCTGGCTGCGCGATATAGACACCGAGCTCGGCCGTGCGGACTTGGGTGCGGGCGACATCCAAGTCCCTGGTGGCCGCGTCGAGCGTCTCCCGAGTGCCGAAACCTGTCTTTGAAAGCTGGTCCGCTCTTTGGTAGGCAGCCTGGGCATTGACCAGCGTTGCCTGCGCCTGTTTCAGGGCCTCCTGCGCTGCGGGCAGGGTGAACTCGCGCATCTGACTCATCCGCGCCTCCGCCTGGGCGGCCGCGCCTTGTGCTTCGACGACGGCTGACTTCAATTCGCTGGACACGAGGGCAATAAGCGGCTGACCCTGCTTGACCGTCTGCCCTTCATCGACGAGCACATCCTCAACTGTGCCGGTGAACTGGCTTCCGATATTGACGCGGTAGGGTGTCTCGACGTGTCCGCTTGCCACGACGGTTCTTACGAGATCGCCACGGATCACCGGATAGACGATGACTTCAGGACCGACCAGCCAGCGCGCAAGCGCCAGGGCGAGGGCGACTGCCAGCAAGACCAGCCCGCCAAGCAACCATTTGTGGAGCCACATGAAATGTCGGGCAGCTGCCATGCTCCGCTTGCGCGATAAGTCAGGATGAAAATCGGTGTTGATCTGCAGCATGGCGGCCTCGAAGACTGAATCTCCGAATTCATTATCTCGGCGCCGCGCCTGTCACCTTGTGCCAGATCAATCTGGCCTTCGGCGTCGATCGAATTCGATCGAAACTCAAGCAGGTGGATCAACCACCATGCCCGACAGGGGCTCGACCCAGAACAGTTGATCCTTCACGGCCTCTACGCCGGCGACGTTTTCTGCCGCGACAAGAACCGCCTGGCGCTCGCGCTCGTCGAAGATTGCGCCGCTCAGTTCGGCAACCCCTTTATCCACACTGACATGGATCATGCCCGTTCCAGCCCATGGCTGGCCAGCAAGTTCGGCGACGATGTTCTGACGGATCTGTTGGTCGCCCACCGTCGTCGAGTTTCGGGCGGGAAGGGAGCGAAGCAATGCGCGCAGTAGATCGGAGCGTGTGAGGATGCCGACAACTTTTCCGCCATCTACCACCGGGATGCGTTTGACATGATGCCGGATCATCAGTTCAACGACCTCCTCAAGCGAGGCTTTGGGGGATGTCGTGACGACGTTGTCGGACATCACCTCATCGACCCGCCGCCCATTGGCGTGGACATACTCCTCCGCGACACGTCCGGGACTGACGAGAAACTCCAGCCAGCGCGCGCGCTTGCGTTTCGTGCCCAGTTCGCCGCGGCGCAGAAAATCGCCTTCACTGACGATCCCCACCAGCGTGCCATCGTCGCGAATGACGGGAAGGCCGCTAATCTTCCTCGAGAGCATCAGCCCTGCCGCGTCGGCGATCGATGCGGAAGGTTCGATGCCCACGACGGGAGAGGTCATTACCGATGCGGCTTGCATGTTCGTCTCCTTCGAATTCTTCACTTCGGCCTGATCCTTGTCGCTGTGGAACCGAGACAGGCATGGAATAGCTGCCTCGTTTCTACTCTCGTCGCCGACGCACGCTTTGACCGGCGTCAATGCGTGACCTCGATCGAGATGGAAGGCTGCGTTTTCGACTTCGCAAATCCGGATCGAGTGGGCGAACGATGGACAACAAGCAAAAATTCAACATCGGCTACGTCATGGCCGCGCTCCTGATCATCGGGCTGTTTCAGTTCTGGTTCGCCTACCGCGATACCGCGCAGCTTTCCTACAGCGACGTGATGCACCTCACGCAGGAGGGCAAGATAGCGTCCGTCACACTGACCGAGACCATGATCGAGGGGGCGTTCAAGGAGCCGCAAGACGGCAAGACGATGTTCGTGGCCAATCGCGTCGACCCGGCCGCAGTCGCAGTTTTCGAGAAGGCCGGCGTCAAGATCACCGGTGCTTCCGACAGCAACTGGTTGACGACATTTCTCTCGTGGATAGTGCCCGCCCTGATCTTCGCCGGCATCTGGATGTTCTTCTTCCGCGGGATCGCCGAGAGGCAAGGCATGGGCGGGCTGATCAACATCGGCAAGTCAAAAGCCAAGGTCCATCTTGTGCGCGATACCGGCGTGACCTTCGATGACGTGGCCGGCGCGGACGAAGCCAAGACCGAGCTGCAGGAGATTGTCTCCTTCCTGAAGGACAAGGAAAAATACGGTCGGTTGGGTGCCAGAATTCCCAAGGGCATCCTCTTGGTCGGCCCTCCCGGCACCGGCAAGACGCTGATGGCCCGAGCGGTTGCCGGCGAGGCCGGAGTGCCGTTTTTCTCGATTTCGGGATCCGAGTTCGTCGAAATGTTCGTTGGTGTCGGCGCGGCACGCGTGCGCGATCTTTTCCAGCAGGCACAACTGGCGGCACCCTGCATCATCTTTATCGACGAGCTTGATGCGCTTGGTCGCGCGCGCAGCCCCTTTGCGGCGTATAGCGGCGGCGATGAAAAGGAACAGACGCTTAACCAACTGCTGGCTGAGCTGGATGGCTTTGATCCACGCGTCGGCATCGTGCTTTTGGCAGCGACCAACCGTCCGGAAATACTTGATCCGGCTTTGATGCGTGCCGGTCGCTTCGACCGTCAGGTTGTCATGGATCGACCCGACCGCAAGGGGCGGGAGGCGATCCTGGCGGTGCACATCAGAAAGATTTCGGTAGCGCCGAGCCTCAAGATTGAAGAGGTCGCTAGCCTGACGCCAGGGTTTACGGGCGCCGATCTCGCCAATCTGGTCAACGAGGCGGCGATCTTCGCTACCCGGCGAGGTGGTGACACAGTGACAATCGAGGATTTCACCAATGCGGTCGAGCGCATCGTCGCCGGCTCTGAACGCAAGAGCAGGCTGCTGAAGCCGGAGGATCGCGAGCGGGTCGCCTATCACGAAATGGGCCATGCGCTGGCCGCGTCGTCGCTCGCCAAGACCGATCCTGTGCAGAAAGTGTCGATCATTCCGCGGTCGATAGGCTCTCTGGGCTACACGCTGCAGCGTCCCACGGAAGACCGTTTTCTGATCACCCTTGGCGAATTGAAGGAGCGCATGATCGCGCTGCTTGCCGGCCGCGCTGCCGAGGAGATCATCTACGGGGAGGTTTCCACAGGTGCTGCCGATGATCTGGCCAAGGCGACCGACGTCGCCCGCCAGTGCGTTACACGCTTTGGCATGGACGAGACGGTGGGACTGGCCGTCCTCGAAGAACAGCGCCTGCAATGGCTTGGCGACGGTCCTGGCGGCCCGGCCAAGAGAGACTATTCGGAAGCCACGGCACGGGAAGTCGACCTGGCGGTCCGCGGCATGATCGACAACGCCTCGGCCTCCGCCGAGGAATTGCTCAGGGGAAGGATCGCCGATCTGCGCGCCGGTGCCAAGCTGCTGCTTGAAAGGGAAACGCTGACGCCAGACGACTTTGCGCCGTTGCGGCGAACCGCCGGACAGGTTTCGGCGGCAAAGGCGAAGCGGGCCAAGATGCCGGCCAGTCTTGAACAAACAAGGAGAGTCTCATGAAACACGAGCTTCAGAAGAAGATGATCAACATCCTGGCGCGGTGCATGGACATGACGATTGCAACGACCCGCTCCGACGGCTCGCCCCAGGCGACGGTGGTCTCATTCGTCCACGACGGTCTGCTGCTCTATTTCGGCTGTGGTGCCGGATCGCAGAAGGCAGTCAATATTTCTCGCGATCCACGCGTCTCGGTGGCCATGACTGCGCCGTACGAGAATTGGCTGGAGATCAAGGGACTGTCGATGGCAGCGACCGCCACGGAGGTCGTTGTGCCTTCGGAACTCACCGAGGTTGGTCGCTTGATGGTGCAGCGCTTTCCGCAGATACCGGCTATCCAGCCCGGTGAGGCTACCCCAGTGAAGCTGTTTAAAGTGCGGCCCACGATCATCTCTGTACTCGACTACACCTTGGGTTTTGGTCACACGGATCTTGTCAAAGTCGAGGCCGGCGACATCGCCGAGACACTGGACAGCATGCGACACCATTGGCTTGTGGGCGCTTCCGCCACCTCATGACAGTCGGCTAGTCGCCGACGTGAGTGGTGGTGCTCCGCATCAAGGCCAATGCGACGGTCGGATCCTCCATGTTCAGCAGAACTGACCGCGCTGGCGGACCTGCAGAACATGGTCGCCATGCGGTGTATCCAAAATTGAGCATCAGCATAGACGGTGTCGGGGATCGCCGGATTGATTCAAGGCAAAGCGATCCGCGAAAACACATGCCAGAATACAACGTGATTGAAGCATTCCCTGTAACGGGTGTCCCTGAAGGTGCTCTATGGAACTGATGGAAGCGTTGCGGACGCGGCGAGCGGTCCGTTCCTACACTGACGAGCAGATCGACAACGATCTGATCCGCGAGTTGATCGAAGCTGCCACTTTGGCGCCGAGCGCCATGAACCTTCAGCCATGGGCCTTTGTTGTGGTCAACGGCTCCGCGCGTTTGCAGGGATTGTCGGATGAGGCCAAGCGCTACACCATCGACAATCTGCCCAAAGGGTCACCGCTTGCTGGTCATTTTGCCGACAAGGAGTTCAAGATTTTCCACGATGCACCGGCCCTGATCATGATCTGCGCGAAGAATGAAGAGCGGCAGTCCGACGAGGATTGCTGCCTTGCCGGGCAGAATCTCATGCTGGCGGCTCATGCCCAGGGTCTAGGCACATGCTGGATCGGGTTGTCTCGGCCCTGGCTCAACGCGACGTCAGTGAAGAAGGAGCTTGGTATTCCCCCCGCACTGAGACCGGTTGCCCCCATCATTGTCGGCCGGGTGCAAAAGTTACTGTCTGCGACGCCAAGAGATGAGCCGCTGATCATCTGGGGCCGCTAACTGCCCCAGGTCGGGCAGTTTGGGGTTGCCGGTTTACCGGTTGAGGTTTCCGGTTCGAAAAATCGGCGACTGTTGAGCCAGATCAATGAGCCGCTACGCAGAGGATGCTTCGTTTTAGTGGGGTGCTAAACCCCAAACAAAAGGAGACGGATCATGATGGATTTAACGCTGCGTCAGAACATTCTCGACGAGTTGGAGTTCGAGCCGAGCATTGATGCCGCCCACATCGGCGTCGCTGCGGAAGATGGCATCGTCACCCTTACAGGGCATGTTTCTTCCTACTGGGAAAAGACAACCGCCGAAAATGTCGTCAAGCGCATCAAGGGCGTGAAGGGCATCGCCGAGGAAATCGAAGTCCGGTTGATTGGACAGAAGGGAACCGCCGACGACGAGATCGCCAAGCGAGCGGTCAATGCGGTCACCTGGAATGTCTCCATTCCGAAAGACAAGGTGCAGGTCAAGGTGCAGGATGGCTGGATCACCCTGACCGGCAAGGTTGAATGGCAGTATCAGAAGAACGCCGCGGCCGAGGCCGTGCGCGGGCTGGCAGGCGTTGTCGGCGTGGCCAACCAGATCGAAATCACCCCACGTGCCTCGGGAACCGACATCAAGAAGCGCATCGAGGATGCGCTGAAGCGTGATGCCGAAACCGAGGCACAGGCCATCCGCGTCCAGGTCTCGGACGGGAGGGTAACGCTCGAAGGCAAGGTCAAGGCTTGGTCCGACCGCCAGGCCGCGGAGCGCGCCGCCTGGTCGTCACCGGGTGTGCGGATGGTGGAAGATCGGATCTCGATCATCTGACGGTCCAGTCGCGCCGCGGCAGCCGGATTGGCTGCCGCGGCGATACTGCGCGACGCATCTATACCGCCGAAGTGCATTCGGCGGCGAATATCATGGCCAATGATGGCGAGAGAACGCGTTGGAGTTCGATCCATGTCAAAGGAGAAACAAAATGATTCTGGCTAATGGTACCCTCGTCGCGGTTACAGACGGCGAGAAGCTGCGCCTCTTCCGCAGCAAGGGTCACGAACCTCGGATCGATCTGGTCGAACTGCCCGAGTTGGGGCTGCACGCGCCCAACACCGGCTCGGGCGGACGTCATCGCAGTTCCACTGCCAATCCCGACGACTCTCGCCTGCGGGAAGACGACTTTGCCGCGGCCGTGGCTGAGTATCTCAATCGCGAGGCGCTGACGGAAGCGTTCGAGCACGTAGTGGTGGTCGCCGATCCGCGCACGCTGGGCGAACTGCGCAAGCACTTCCAGGCTTCGCTGAAGGCAAAGCTGGTCGGCGAGGTCGGCAAGGATCTCGCGAAACATTCCGTCGAAGCCATCAAGAACATGTTGGCGGCGGCTTGAGTCCCTCCCAGATCATGACCAGACCTTGCTGATTCCGACGATCGTCGCGAGCCTTTTGCAGCGGCGATCCTGGGCGAATCGGCCAGCATCGCGAGGGCTTCCCGGATGGGGATGTCGCTGGCATGCTAGCCGAGATTGGGAAGGGCACTTCTGCTGCATGCCCGACAAATGGCAGCTGCTACGGCTAGAGTAGCGAGAAATTCGAACCGAGAAAGACAAGAACCTGCCCGGTGATCAGGGGGATTCTCAATAAGGGACCGTCCCTACCGCTGTCCTGGATCGGCGATCCCGCGACATAAGGGTGCGCCTTCAGGATGTCTTTCCAGATCGTCGGAAAGTCCGCTCCCTTGTTCTTCTCCGCGTTGCACGCATTGAGAAGCCTCGCGACGATGTCCGTCATTGAACCCGCATTATCAAAGTATCTAAGTGGCCTGATCGCAAATCCTATAAATGAAGCGGCAGGGATGGCTTTGATTTCGATCAAATTGCACGAGGCTGCTCACAACGGCACCCAGTCGCTCCTTCCTTGCGATAAAGGCGCTTCACGGCAGCCCAGGCTACGCGGTGGGCTATTTCCTCGCGCCCTTCACCTCGGTCGGCATATTCGTCCCAGGCGTTGTTGAAGGCAGCGCGAAAGATTTCCTGGGCATGCAAGGGCAGATGCGCGCTGACGGACGGTGGAAGATCCTTCTCGGTCGCATAGGGCATTGCTATTCTCACTGGCAGCCCCAAGCCGACGCCCGTGGCTGGGATGTGGCTGATGAACACACCATCGGACGTGGCGGGTGGCGGACGATCAGCTTGACATGAAGCGGCAGAGCCGGCTGTCGTCGAGCAGTGAGCGGGTAACGCCGCCGAATACCCATTCCCTAATCCGACTGTGCCCGTAGGCGCCCGACACGATCAGGTCGGCATTGGCGGTGCTCAGGAAGTCGACCAGCTGGGCGCTCTCGTCATCAGCCTTCAGCACTTCACTGCGAGCCGTGATGCCATGCGTGGCCAGGAAGGTCGCGACATCGTTGATGCCGGCCCCGGTCCTGTCGCTGGGCTCGGAATTGACCGTGACCACGATCACCTCGTCTGGCATCGCCATCAGCGGCACGGCGTCAGCAACCGCGCGCCTCGCTTCGCGCGTATCCTTCCAGGCGACCACGATCCTGCCTGACGGCGCATGCTCGGTGCCGCTTGACGCAATCAGCAACGGCCTGCCGGCGCGCAGCACGAAGCTGCCAGGATCGACGGTCCGATAGGAATCTCCGGTGGAAGCCCCTTGAGAGGCGCCGGTGATGATAAGATCCGCGATCCTCGATGTCGCGACCAGGGCGTGGTTGGGGTTGCCGAGCGCATCGCGCCATTCGGTCGCCACTGACCCTGCAACCAGGCTGTCAAACTGCGCGTGCAGGTCCTTGAACCGCTTCTGGATGTCATCCCTCAATTGCTGCCAGACCTCGGCGGCTATCGCGGCACCCTCAGGCGCCATCGTCACCGGCAAGGGTGCATCAGCTGCGCAGAAGCCGATCAGCCGAGCCTCGAAACGCCTGGCAAGATCGACGGCGATCTTTATGATCGGCCCGATTGGACCGTCTATGTCCACATTTGTAGCTCATCGGTGGCGCTCTTCTTTTGTATTGATCGGATGAGCTGAAACTAGACCATGCAAGGCATTGCGCTCCTTGACGCCGATCAAGCGGCCGACCTCAAGGCATATTCGACTCGAAATGGACGATCTCTCCGTCCACCACGAAGGCTCCGTTTCCAACGTGGTGGATGGTCTTCGGCTTTGGCTGCGCCGGATCAACCCAGGCCTTCACGACCTCCAGAACGAAAAGATTGTATTTGTTGACAAGCCGGGTATCGACGACGCGACATTCGAGATTGGCAAAACATTCGGCGACCAGGGGTGCAGCGACACCCTCGGCCAGCAGCGGCGTCAGCCAGATCGTCGCGAACTTGTCCCTGTCCCGGCCTGAGCAATTGCCTATCTCCACGACCTTTTCCGCCAGCCCCACGGCCGGAATCGCGATCACGCACTCCTTGGTGTCGCGCAACGCGGCAAAAGAGAAGTCGCCGCTAGAAACGACACATGCAATCGTCGGCGGGGTGAACTCCACCATCATGTGCCACGACATGGTCATGACATTGGCGCGGCCTCTGGCCCGGGTCGTCAGCAGAACGACAGGACCGGGCTCTATTAGCCGATATACCTCGGCAAGCGGCAGTTCCTTCATTTCCGTACCTCGTTGAACGTCGACATCTGCGGGCGCGACAACACGCCTACATCGTCATCTCCGGCTCGAGCGACCGTTCCTTCTGTGGTTCAGGAATCTCTGTCATGGTTGCTTCGGTGAGCAGCAGAACGCTGGCGACCGAGACTGCGTTCTCAAGCGCGATGCGAACGACCTTGGTCGGGTCGATGATGCCGGCTTCGACCAAGTCGACATATTCCTTCTTTCCGGCATCGAAGCCGAAGTTTCCGGTGCCTTCGATCATCTTGGCAATGACGACGCCGCCGTCGACCGCCGAGTTCTCGGCGATCTGCCGGACCGGCGTTTCGAGTGCCCGCTTAAGAATCTGCACGCCCGTCCGTTCGTCGCCTTCGCAATGCTGCTCCTCGTCCGCAACGGCGGCGATGCAACGCAGCAAGGCAAGACCGCCACCTGGCACGATGCCCTCGGCGACCGCGGCCTTGGTGGCGCTGATGGCATCGTCGAGCGCTTCCTTCTTCGACTTCATCTCGGCCTCGGTCGGAGCACCGACCTTGATGACAGCGACGCCGCCTGCAAGCTTGGCCAGCCGTTCCTGCAGCTTTTCGCGATCGTAGTCGCTCGTCGTATTGTCGATCTCGCGCCGGATCTGTTCGACCCGGCCCTTGATTGCCTTAGCGTCACCGGCGCCGCCGATGATGGTCGTGTTGTCCTTGTCGACGACTATCCGCTTCGCACGACCCAGCTGTTCCATCGTGACGTTTTCCAGTTTGAGCCCGAGGTCTTCGGAGATGACCTGTCCGCCCGTCAGGATGGCGATGTCCTGCAGCATGGCCTTGCGACGATCGCCGAAGCCCGGCGCCTTGACGGCACAATTCTTGAAGGTGCCCCGGATCTGATTGACGATAAGCGTCGCAAGCGCCTCGCCTTCGACCTCCTCGGCTATCGCTAGCAAAGGCGAACCGGACTTCGCCACGGCTTCAAGTAGCTTGATAAGGTCGTTCAGCGAAGCGATCTTCTTTTCCACGATCAGCACGAGCGCGTCTTCCAGGACCGCTTCCATCTTCTCGGGATCGGTCACGAAATACGGCGACAGGAAACCGCGGTCTAACTGCATGCCTTCGACAACGTCGAGAACGGTCTCGGTGGTCTTCGACTCTTCAACCGTGATGACGCCTTCACCGCCGACCTTTTCCATGGCCTCGCCGACCAACTGTCCGATGAGCGGGTCGTTGTGCGCGGAGATCGTCGCCGCTTGCTCCTTCTCGCGCCGCGTCGAGACAGGTCGAGATATCTGCTTGAGCGTCTCAATCGCGCGTTTGGTGGCGCGATCAAGGCCTCGCTTGATGTCGATCGCGCTGGCGCCGGCAACGACATTGCGCACGCCATCGGCGAACATCGCATGAGCCAGAATGGTCGACGTGCTGGTGCCGTCACCAACCATATCCCCGGTTTTCTCGGCAGCCTGCCTGAGCATCCGAGCGCCGAGGTTTTCCTCGGGGTCTTTCAGGTCGAATTCCTTGGCTATGGTCACGCCATCATTGCAGACGATGGGAGCGCCCCATTTCTTTTCGATCAGAACCGACTTCGAGCGCGGTCCGAGCGTTACACGCACAGCATCTGCGAGTTGGGTTGCGCCACGAAGAATTTTTTCGCGCGCAGCGGAACGAAACAATACCTGTTTGTGAGCCATGACGATCTCCGAGCTTCGATGCATCCTAGCTAACAGGCATGCGTTCAGCCGGCTTTGATACGCATCAATCGGGATCCGCAGCCATCTTGACCGGAATCGATGATCGTTTGGTCAAGGCCGCTGGACCGGCTGCTCATTCATCCACGGACAGGTGCTTGATTTCGAGCTTCCGGATCGCATCCCGAAGTTTATGTGTCGGCAGCTTCGTGAAATCTTTGGCTATTTCTGCAGCCGTTGCCTTGCGCAGGCTTTCCGGAAAAGCTTGGCGAAGGTCGCCCAGCATCTGGGGGGCGGCAGCAACGACGAGTTGATCGAAATCTCCGGCGAGATGATGGTTGTGCAGCGTGCCGGCAAGCTTTGCAGCAAAGGCCCGATCCTCCTCGCGCACCGGCTCAGAGTGATACTCCATCGTCGACCGGCAGACTCCCGATGAAGCGAAGCTGCGGCCCGGCTTGTCGGCCATGATCTCGCGCAACTGCCGCCGCGCGGAATGGAACACCAAATCTTCACGTTCGTCGGGCGGTTCCCCTGCGGACAAGACATTGCGCAGAATTCGTGCGCGTGCTTCATCCGCAACCAGGACCCAAATCTTCTGCGGTTTCATGGCAGCCTCGTTCAAATCGCTAATTGCAAACCATACATTGGACAACCAGTTCGGGTTTTGATCCGGGTCAATAAGCGTTGCATTGCGTTCGGTTGGTTTCCATCCGATGCACTCGGCACTGCTTCATTGGTGCGATCGGCGCCCGTGTTTCTTTATGATTGAATTTTGCGACGGCACCGCGCTTTCTTTTGTCTCCGTCCTTCGATCATGTCCTAGGGTCGGTACACGCCACCGAACAAAGCAGAGACCAAGCAGAGCCAGCGCCGTTAAGCCCGCGCCCGCCAGGAAGGTCATCTCCGGGCCAAAAGTGTCCCAGAGTGTGCCTGCCATTACGCTGGCGGCCAGAAGCGCAAGGCCACCAGCCAGGTTGAACATCCCGAAGGCGGTGCCTCTGAGTTCCGGCGGCGCGGTATCAGCGACGAGCGTTGCCAGAAGCCCCTGCGTAAATCCCAGATGCAGGCCCCACAGGGCCACGCCGAGCGCCACAGCGGCAAGGTTTTGAGGGAGCGCCAGAACAAGGTCGGCGGCAATAAGGATCACGAAGCCGAGAATCAGCATGGTCAGGCGATTGACGCGGTCGGAGAGCGCACCTGCCGGATAGGCGGCGAGCGAGTAGACCACATTCATGACCACGAGGACGAGGGGGATAAGAACGATCGGCAAACCCATGCCTTGCGCGCGCAATATGAGAAAGGCTTCGCTGAATCTGGCCAACGTGAACACGGTGGCGACGCAGACAACGAGCCAGAAGGCCGAGCCTAGAGCAGAATCTGATCATTCCGGCTCATATCCTGTTGCGGCGAAGTAGTTGGCGCACTCGGTTGGTGTGAAGCAAGGCAGTGCGGCGCTGATGGTATCCCACAATTCCGCGACGGTTCGTGCGGCGGCTTTGCGTAGAATCGATTTCAGCTTGGAAAAGGCGTTCTCGATCGGGTTGAAGTCGGGGGAATAGGGCGGGAGGAACATCATCCTTGCGCCGGTTGCTTCGATCGCCACACGGGCGGCTGCGCTTTTGTGCGCCGGCAGGTTGTCGAGGATCACGACATCGTCGGGCCGCAGCGTCGGCACGAGAACCTGCTCGACATAGGCGACAAACCATTCGCCAGTCATCGGGCCGTCCAGGACCATTGGCGCGGTCATGCCAGTGAGGCGCAGGGCGCCGGTGAACGTCGTCGTCTTCCAATGGCCATGCGGGATTGGCGATCGGCACCGCATCCCGCGCTTCGTGCGCCCCCGCAGTCGAGCCATCTTTGTCGAGGCTCCGGTCTCGTCGATGAAGACCAGATGCTCGGGATCAAGATCGGGCTGGGCGTCGAACCAGGCGTTTCGTCGCGCCGCCACGTCTGGCCGCTCCTGCTCGCTGGCGTGCGCCGTTTTTTTTGAAGGTCATGGAGTGACGATCGAGAAACCGCCAGATCGTGCTCGTCGCAAACGACGCGCCATGCTCCTGTCGCAGCAACTCGGCGAGTTCGACCAGCGTGATGTCCACCCGCCTCTCGATCGCCGCCAGGATGATGTCGCGATACGCTTCAACGCGGTGGGACCGCCTGTCGCCGCCCTGCGGCTTTGCGCAGGTGGCTCCGGTCTCGCGCCATTCCCGGACCCAACGCACCGAGCTTGCCGCCGCCACGCCAAATCGCGCCGCTGCCGCCCGTCGCGACAGGCCGCCATCAACCGCTGCGACCACCCGAGCCCGCAAATCTTCCGATAAGGATTTCGCCATGCCATGCCGGCCTCCGAATCCAGCAGATATGCTGAATCAGATTTCCAATCCCAACGAAACCCCTATCGATTCTATCCGCTCGGATTTTGCTCTAGGTGGCGCAGTTCAGGCAGGCTCAAGGGAGCGCGCACTTGCCGCAAATCTGCCGGTCGAGCCGGCTCACGGACGGCAATGGCCAGTATCGCAACCGCGAGAAAGCCAGGGAGTACAGCGATCCAGAACACGATCCGAAACTGATTGGAGGTCAGCCACATGAAGCCAATCGCCAGGAGCGGCCCGACAAATGCCCCAACCGTGTCAAGCGACTGACGAAGCCCGAAACTCGCGCCACTCAAGTGAGGTGGAGAAATGTCTGCAATCAGAGCGTCACGGGGTGCATCACGGATGCCCTTGCCGATGCGGTCGACAAAGCGTGCCGCCACCAGCCAGCCGATCGAGGAGGCCAATGGGAACACCGGCTTGGTGACGGCGGCCAAGCCGTAACCGATGACGGCCAGAAACTTGCGCTTTCCCATCCGATCGGACAGCGCACCGGAGAAGACCTTGGTGATCGCGGCCGTCGCTTCGGCAATGCCTTCGATAGTGCCGACCGTCGCCATCGATGCCCCCAAGACGGTGACGAGATAGACCGGCAGCAATGCGTGAATCATCTCCGATGAGACATCCATCGACAGCGAAACGAAGCCAAGTGCCCAAATTCCCGTCGGTAGGTGGGTGGGGGCATCTTCCGACCTGTTGAAATATTGCATATCAACCTCCCCCAACAGTCTGATACTGCCGCGGTATCAGGCACCGACATCCTCGACTATTTTGGCCTCGCCATCGGCGATCCTGGTCTGCGACCCCGTTGGTTGCGGCACCCGCTTAGTCGTGCCGAGAATCGAAGGGTATGACCAAAGCGTTGGCTTCGAATCGTGTGCCGCGCTCACCTCTGACAATTTCCACAGCATCATCGAGCTTGCCGATTGCGGTAGGTTTACCCGTTGCTTCAGTGAACTCGATTGCAGCACTGACCTTCGGCCCCATGGAGCCGGCTGGAAAATTCTGGCCCGATAGATCCTTGGGGGTCATGCGCCGAAGCGCCCGAGCAGTTGCTGTTCCATAGTCGACATAGACGGCGTCGACATCCGTCAACATGAGCAGCATGTCTGCCTTCAACTGGCGAGCAAGCAGCGAGCTTGCCAGATCCTTGTCGATGACTGCTTCCACGCCGCAAAGACTGCCGTCGTTCCGGGCTACCACCGGAACACCGCCGCCGCCGGTGCAGATGACAATCACGGCGCGCTCGACCAGAAACGAGATCACTGAAGCTTCCAGGATTACCAGCGGCGCTGGCGAAGGCACGACGCGGCGCCATTTGTCACCGTCAGGCGCGATCTGCCAGCCGCGCTCGCTGGCAAGCCTGCGTGCTGTTGCCTCATCGTAGACGGGGCCGATAGGCTTTGTCGGGTGAGCGAAAGCCGGATCTTGTGGATCCACCTTCACCTGTGTCAGCAGGGTCGCGAAAAGCCTCTCTTTGAGGAGGTTGCCGAGTTCCTGCTCGATCACATAGCCGATCATGCCGGCGCTCTCGGCGCCAAGCACGTCCAGCGGAAATGTGCCGCCGTCCGAAGTGGCCGCTGCCTGCAGGGCCAGCAGTCCCACCTGCGGTCCGTTGCCGTGCGTGATCACAATCGAATGCCCTTCGCTGACGAGTTTGGCTAGCACGGATGCAGCGCGCACGATGTTGGCGCGCTGGTTCCCGGCCGTCATCGGTTCTCCGCGACGCAGCAATGCGTTTCCGCCGAGCGCAACGACGATAAGCATCTCAGTTACCGATCGTGGCGACGAGCAGGGCCTTGATCGTGTGCATGCGGTTTTCGGCCTGGTCGAAGACGATCGACGCAGCCGACTCGAACACCTCGTTCGTGACTTCCATGCAGTCGATACCGTATTCCTTCGCAACGAAGGCGCCGATCTCGGTATCGGTGTCGTGGAATGCCGGCAGGCAATGCATGAATTTGACGTGGGGGTTGCCGGCGGCAGCCATCACCTCGCTGGTGACGCGGTAGGGCGTCAAAAGACGAATACGTTCGGCCCAGCCCGATTTGTCCTCGCCCATCGACATCCACACGTCGGTGTAGATGAAATCAGCATCCCGGACGCAGCCTGTCACGTCCTGGTCGAGCCGGAAGCGGGCGCCGCTACGCTCCGCCAGATCCCGGACATGGACGCAGAATTCCTCATCCGGCCAGAGTTCCCTTGGCGAGGCGATGCGCATGTCGATGCCGACCTTGGCTGCTCCAAGCGCCAGCGACAGCGCGACATTATCCCGGCCCTCACCGACAAAGGTGACGGTCATGTCTGAAAGATGCTTGTGCGTGAATTCACGCATGGTCATGAAATCGGCGAGGATCTGCGTCGGATGCGCTTCGTCGGTGAGACCGTTGTAAACAGGCACACCGGCATGCGCGGCAAGCAGTTCAGCCTGATGCTGACCAAAGCCGCGATATTCGATCGCGTCATACATCCGGCCGAGCACGCGGGCGGTATCCTTCATCGATTCCTTGTGGCCGATATGGCTGCCAGTGGGGCCGAAATAGGTGACGTGGGCGCCTTGATCATAGGCTGCCACCTCGAATCCCGTCCGTGTGCGCGTCGAATCCTTCTCGAAGATCAGCGCGATGTTTTTCCTGACAAGACGCGGAATCTCGTGCCCGGCGAGCTTGGCTGCCTTGA
This sequence comes from Mesorhizobium sp. PAMC28654, assembly GCF_020616515.1. Lineage (GTDB taxonomy): Bacteria > Pseudomonadota > Alphaproteobacteria > Rhizobiales > Rhizobiaceae > Mesorhizobium. The sequence continues at coordinate 1,035,446 of NZ_CP085135.1, read as the reverse complement.
GATCGGCGGCGAGCTTGAGAAGAAAGCGGATCTCGTCGGCCGTGAGATCGTCCAGCGAGAGCACGGAGCGGCCATGAAGATTGGTCGACATGGGATTTCCTTTCGGGTCAGATCGGGTCGCGGACAATCGGACAGGTCATGCAGTGCCCGCCGCCGCGACCGCGGCTCAGTTCGGCGCCCTCGACCGTGATCACTTCAATTCCTGCACGGCGCAGCAGCGTGTTGGTGTAGACGTTGCGGTCGTAGCCGATGACCACGCCGGGCTCGACCGCCACGACATTGTTGCCATCATCCCATTGCTCGCGCTCGGCCTCGTAGCGGTCGCCACCGGTGGCGATGATCCGCAGCGATTTCAATCCAAGCGCTTCGGCAACGACTGCCGTGAATGGCTCTGTCTCATCAGTGACCTCGACCGCTGCCTCTGCGTCGCCCGGCCGCAGCGAGAAGGTGCGCAGCCGGTCGACCACCGGCGGATACAGCGTGACGAGGTCGCGATCGCAGAAGGTGAAGACGGTGTCGAGATGCATGAAGCTGCGGTCGCGGGGCATCAGGGCAGCAATCACACGCGTTGCTTCGCCGGCCGCGAACAGACTGCGCGCAAGGCCTCCCACGGCCTGCGGCGTGGAGCGCTCCCCCATGCCGACGAGAACCGTTCCACCCCCGATCGGCATGACATCACCGCCTTCAAGGCTGGTGCCGGTGCCCAAATCTGGCGACACGAAGGGTATGCCACTGTCGCGAAAGCGGGGATGGAAGCGGTAGACGGCTTCGACATTGGCCGCTTCCGGGCGCCGCGCGGGCCAGTACATGGAATTGACCGAGACCGAACCGTAGATCCAGCAGGAGCTGTCACGAGTAAAAAGCTGGTTCGGCAACGGCGGCAGCACGAAATCCTGCGGCGCGAGCGTCCTCCCGGTCAGGCCCTTGGGCTCGAAAGGAAGCTCCGCCCGGGCAATGCCGCCGACTAGGTAAGACGCCAGCTGTTCCGACGGCATCTCGTTGAGCCATCCGCGCATCTCGTCGACCATGTCGAGCCCGACGACGCCGGGATGAACCCGGCGGTCGAGAAGCCAGTCGCGGGCCTTCGCCAGGCTCATTGTCTCAGCCAGGAGCTCCCCGAAGGAATGCACCAGCACGCCGCGTTCGCGCAACGCATCGACGAAAACGTCATGCTCTTGGCGAGCCCGCTTGACCCACAGCACATCGTCGAAGAGGAGCGCCTTGCAATTCTCCGGCGTCAGCCTGCGCAGGCTGAGATCCGGTCGATGGACCATCACCTCGCGCAGCCGGCCGACCTCGGAGTGGACACCCAGGTTTGTCATCGTGCCGATCCTCTCACAGGGGGCTGACGGCGCCGGTCCACATTTCGTAGACAGCGAGGATGGCGACGGCGACGAGGGCTGCCGCGAGTGCGGCTTCGACAGGATGGAACACGCGCTGGTTGGTTTCGCGGCGCGCCCAGATGTAGAAGATGATGCCGGGCGCATAAAGGATCGCGCACATGAACAGGTATGCCGGCCCCGCCGCGTAGACGAGCCACAGCCCGTAGACCGTTGCCAGAAAACCGGCAAAAAGGGGACCGACGCGCTGGTCGCCACTCTCGTAGCTCTCTCCGGTCAGCGCGAGCTTGGCCGCGTAGGCCCCGGAAAAGATGTAAGGCACCAGGATTGCGGCCGACGCGATATAGAACAGTGCCTGGTAGGTGCTTTGCGCGAAAAGCGTGATCACCAGGAATGCCTGGACGAGCAGGTTGGTGATCAGAAGCGAGGTCGACGGCACGCCGCGCGCGCTTTCGCGCCCGAAGAATTTCGGCATCGTGCCGTCCTTGGCGGCGACATGCGGAATTTCTGCCGCAAGCAGCGTCCAGCTCAGGAACGCGCCGATCACGGACACGACAAGCGCGATGTTGATGAGGATGGCACCCCAGGGTCCGACAACAGCCTCCAGTACGCCGGCCATGGAGGGGTTCTTCAGTGCGGCGAGCTCAGGCTGGCTGAGGATGCCGAGCGACAGCAACGACACCAGGGCGTAGAGCGCAAGACAGGTGAAGAAGCCGAGAACCGTCGCCGTGGCGATGTCCTTGCGACGCTCGGCACGGCCGGAAAAGACGCTCGCGCCTTCGATGCCGATGAACACCCACAGGGTCACCAGCATCGTGCTCTTCACCTGTGCGGTGATCGAACCGAGACTGGCGTTGCCCAGACCGGTGAAATCGAGGGACCAGACCTGCAGTTTGAAGGCGACGGCAACAACTCCGACGAACAGCACGATCGGAGCGATCTTTGCCACCGTGACGATGAGATTCACGACGGCGGCCTGACGAATGCCGGCGAGCACCAGGATGTGGATGAGCCACAACAAGATCGACGCACCGAGCACAGCCTGCCAGGTGTTTCCGTCGCCGAAGGCCGGGAAGAAATAGGAGAGGGCGCTGAACACGATCACCGCGTAGGAGACGTTGCCGACCCAGGCGCTGATCCAGTAACCCCAGGCGCTGTTGAAGCCGATGAAGGGACCGAAGCCGGCCTTGGCGTAAGCGTAGGGCCCGGCGTCGAGCTCGGGCTTGCGGGTGGCAAGCGATTGATAGACGAAGACCAGCGCCAGCATGCCGACCGCGGTGATCGCCCAGCCGATCAGGATGGCGAGGGGACCAGCACCAGCAGCCATGTTCTGCGGTAGGCTGAAAACGCCGGAGCCGACCATCGAACCGATCACCAGTGCGGCCAGGGAACCCAGTCGAAGCTTCGTCGGCGTCGCGGTCGCGACTTTCCGAACAGGAATGTTGATATCAGCCGTAGTCATGATGCTCTCCCCAATTTGAAGGCTCTGATGGGAGGCAATGAACAGCAAGATAGGGCCGGCAGCTTTGATGCGGGTCAAAAAGCGATTGCAATTCTAAAAGGTGCGAACTGGGAAAGAATGCGCGTCTCGCTCGATCAGAGATCCTTTGATCTCCATCAACGCTCTTTCGTGGTGACGTGTCCATAATCAGACGGTCAACCAGGCGAGCGCGGCCCGCTCCCGAAAAAAGGTGCAATCATGAACAACAATATTTTGAGGCAGGACATTATCGATGAACTCGAGTTCCAGCCGAGCATCGACGCAGCCAACATCGGTATCGCCGTCGACAACGGCGTGGTTACTCTGACCGGCCACGTATCGACCTATGCCCAGAAGGCAACGACGGAAGAGGCGGTGCGCCGCGTCAAGGGCGTAAAGGGTATCGCGCAGGAAATCGAAGTCCGGCCCTTCGGCAGCAATGTTACGGCTGACGACGAGATCGCCAAGCGTGCTCTGCACTCGATCAGCTGGAACACCGTCGTTCCCGACGGAGCGGTACTGGTGAGGGTCCAGAATGGCTGGGTGACACTCACTGGTAAGGTGGCCTGGCAGTACCAGAGAGCCGCAGCGTACGCCGCCATTCGATATCTGGCTGGCGTGCTCGGCGTGCACAACAGCATCGAGGTGCTGCCACACGCAACGGCGCCCGATGTGAAAAAGCGCATCGAAGATGCCTTGAAACGCAGTGCGGAAGTCGAGTCGAAAGTGATAGAAGTCAACGTGTCCGACGGCAAGGTTACCCTGAAAGGCAAGGTCAACAGCTGGGCCGAACGCCGCACAACGGAGCGCGCGGCTTGGGCCGTGCCCGGAGTGCGTATGGTCGAAGATCACATTACAATCGCTTGACGCATTGGAACGTCGAACGGAAGCGGATCACGATCCGCTTCCCTTATTCAATGCGGCACACTCAGGAGCGGTCATGAGAGCGATGGTGCTCGAAAAGGTCGGCGCCCCTTTGAAGCTGGTCGACAGGCCCGATCCCATAGCTGGGCCGGGAGAGATCAGGCTGAAGGTCGAGGCATGCGCTGTCTGTCGGACCGATCTGCATGTCATTGATGGTGATCTTCGTCATCCAAAACTGCCGCTCATCCCGGGTCACGAAATCGTCGGCATCATCGATTCCGTCGGCAAGGGCGTTGCGCGTTCCAGGATCGGGCGCAGAGTTGGCGTGCCTTGGCTGGGGCACACTTGCGGGCATTGTCCTTACTGTGTCGCAGAAAATGAGAATCTCTGCGTTCAGCCAGATTTCACCGGCTATACACGCGATGGCGGCTTCGCCAGTCATGTCATTGCCGACGCGCAATTCGCCTTCGATCTGGACCCGGATGTCGACGCCGTATCCCTGGCGCCGTTGCTTTGCGCTGGCCTGATCGGCTGGCGGTGCCTGAAGAAAGCCGGCGACGGCAAGCGGCTCGGGGTCTACGGCTTCGGCGCCGCTGCGCATATCGTCGCCCAGATCGCAATCTGGCAAGGTCGTGAGGTGTTCGCGTTCACCCGGTCGGGCGATAGGCAAGCGCAGGAATTCGCCCGCTCGCTCGGTGTGACTTGGGCCGGCGGTTCGGATGAATCTCCGCCCAGGCAGCTCGATGCCGCAATCATCTTCGCCCCTGTTGGTGCCCTGGTGCCGATCGCGCTTGGCGCTGTCCGCAAGGGTGGCCGGGTGGTTTGCGGCGGCATCCACATGAGTGACATTCCTGCGATGGCCTACGAATTGCTCTGGGAAGAACGGGAACTAATGTCGGTAGCAAACCTGACGCGCCGCGACGCGGAAGAGTTCTTTCCCGTTGCGAAGAGTGCGCGGGTTCGCACGCATACCAGAGTCTATCCGCTGGAACAGGCCAATCGGGCGTTGGACGATCTGAGACAAGGGAGATTGAGCGGCGCCGCCGTCCTTGTGCCGTGATTGACAATCAACGAGCGGGATCTGCCCGTTCCCCCAAATTGTTGAGGATGCGAAACGGGCTTGTGCATTGGCAGATCGTCAGGCGATATCCGTGCGCTCGGCTTTGCGTTTTCGCCCCGTGACCATGGCCCGGGCAAGGTTTTCGCGATGGCGAAAGCTTGCCAGCGCGACGCCGCTAATGTGAAGGAAGACGAGCATCAGCAGGCCGTGCGCCGCCACGCTATGCGCGGCCTCGACCCACGGCACCCCGAAATAGGCGTCCGTTGTCATCAGCCAGCCGGTCAGCGCGGTTGATCCCATAGCCGCAATCAGCACAATCACCATCGCGCCGCCGGCCGGGTTATGGCCGATGTAGCGGGCTTCGCGACCGCTCAGCAACGCCGAGAGGTAGCGTAGCACTGTTCCTGGATCACGCACGAATTGAGAGAACCGCGCATAGGGCGTGCCTAGAATGCCCCACAAGAGCCGCATAGCGACCAGTGCGGCAGAGGCGTAGCCGGCCCAATGGTGAATGTCCTCCGAGGAATGAGAAGTGAGCCAGGCAGTGACGAAGCTGATCACCAGCGCCCAGTGGAAACTCCGCACGACACGGTCCCAGACGCGCACCATCTCTGGAGATGGCTGCGCGTCCATGGCGGCCGGAACGGTCTGATCAGTTCTCGCCGGCTTCGGCATTTTCGAGCTTTTCAAGGGTCTCGGCATTGTAGGCCAGGTTCACTTTCTTGCCGGCCTTGTCGACCGCATAGACTTCGTAGCAGCCCTTCTCGACCTTGACCTGGCGGACGGTGAGGCCTTCACCGGTCAACTGCGCCTCGAGCGTTGCCTTGGGCTTGAACTGCGATTTCGGGGCGGTGCTGCAGCTGCCGCCGGCGGCGAGCGCCGGTCCTGCAACCATGCCGGCGAGAGCGGCGAGAACGAGTGTGCGATACATGATGGCTCCATTCGGGAAGTTGGGCGCGGATGTTGCGCCTGCGGTTGGGATTTCAATCGGTCGTGTCAGACGGCGATTTCACCGTCATTGGTGCGACATAGCCAATTCAACCTGACAACTGGCTGACAGATCATCGGGCCCGTTGATGGGCTTGCGCCGGTCAGTTTGATTTGGCGCAAGGACGGCAGATGCCTCCACGAGCAGGATGACGGTCGGGACGTAGAGCACTTCGGCTGCCGTCTTGAAGGAGATTGCCATGAAAATCATATCGAGGAGAGCTGCGCTCGGGCTTGCCGCCGCATTGTTCATGGCCGGCAGTACCGGCGCCGTCCATGCTGCTGCGCTTGTCCAGGTCTCGCTATGGGACAAGGGCGCGAGTACCGAGATGCCGATGGGGCTCGCCTATGCGACGCCGGGGCTCGATCTCGCCAAGGCGACTATGGGCATCAAAGCTTTGCCCGGTGCGGTGAAGGCCGGGGAGGTCACGTTCAATGTGAAGAATGACTCCAAGGACACCGTTCACGAAATGATCGTGATGTACCTTGCCGATCCCGGCAAGCCGCTTCCTTACCTTGAGGCCGAGAACCGGGTCGACGAAGACAAGGCTGGCGACAAGGGCGAAGTTTCGGAGCTTGATCCCGGCAAATCAGGCACATTGACCGTCGAACTGAAGGCTGGAAAATACCTGCTTATCTGCAACGTGCCAGGTCACTATGGAGCCGGCATGTGGGCCGAATTTACCGTCGATCCATAGGCCCTAAAGCCGGCAGCCTCTTGGCCGGAACCTGCGACTGTCGCAGTTTCGAAGCTTGCCTGGATCGCAGTCTTGCCGGTTTGGGCGCCGCATAAGGCCTGGTGGCTCTGGCTTTATTTGCGGCGCCGGCAAAGCATGGCTTTGAACCGCGGTCCCGGTTCCTGGATCGCCAGCTAAAGCCCACGCTCACCGAGCTTGCGCATTTGTCCGATCCATTTCGCGCGGGTCGCATCGCTGGCGCCAGCGACCATGCCGAACAAGGTCTCGCGCACCGGACTGATGCCGACAAAATGCAGGATGCTTCGCCGCATGCCGGCGATGCCGTGTCCGAGGAACCATAGGCGGTAAAGAACAGAAGGCATGCCCATCGTCACCACGACGCGCGCAGAGCGGCCGCGAAGCAGCGTCCTGGTGAACCCGCTGCCCTTGTCTGGGTACGCAAAGGCTGTTCCTGGTCGCATCACCTGCTCCAGAAATGCCTTGAGCATGGCCGGCATGCTTCCGAGCCATAGCGGGAAGAAAAAGACAATGTGCTCGGCCCAGACGATCGCTTGGGCGGCGTCCTTGAGGCTGTCGGGCACCGCACCGTGCTCAAACTCCTGCATCGTGCGTAGCATCGGAAAATCGAGCGCTGCCAGATCGACCTGGCGGACGGCGTGTCCCGCCTTCTCCGCGCCCTCGCCATAGGCCCTGGCGAGACCGCGGCAGAGGCGGTCCGGGGACCGGTCGGGATGGCCGACCACAATCAGGATGCGTCGCGACATGGTCTACTCGCAGGGAGCTTGGCCCGAGGCGTCAAGGCCGTTCGACCCGTGCCACCTGGTAGGTGTGCATGGCGCCGTTGCGTTCGATCGACACGTACTCACCTGTCACGAACCGTTCATCGCCGAGATGGAAGCCGATCTCGTCGTCGCGATCGCCGTCGGCATAGTCGAAATACCATTGCCCGCCGGGCTTGCGCCTCAGTCGGCCGATCAAATCCTCCTCGCCATTGCGAAACCGGCGAACACGGCAAGAGGCCTTGTGCGATTTCCACTCTTCCGCATCAATCTGGCCTTCGCCGGTCAATGGAGCGAGCACGTCATAGCCCTCTTCGCGGTCGCCTTCCGGATGACCTTTCTCGCGGGCGAGCAGCAACCGGACATTGCGGAATTTCGGGGTGAGGTCCTTCAAAGTGGTCATGGCGAACTCCTTTCACGGAGTTCCATAGAGCGGTCGCAGGGCATAGCCCTTGATCCGCAGTCCGGCCTGTCGTCGCCATGACAGTGCTCGACAAGGTGATGCAGCAGATGCCGCAGTCCAATCAGCTCGGCGATCTTCCTGTCGATCTCCATCAGCTTGGCTAGCGCGACCGCCTTTACGTCGGCGCTCTCGCGGTCCTTGTCATGGTAGAGCGACAGCAACTGGCGGCACTCGTCGACCGAAAACCCGAGACTGCGCGAGCGCTGCAGAAAGCGCAGGCGGTGAATGGCGGCGGCCGAATAGTCACGATAGCCATTGTCCGTCCGGGCCGGGCGCAGAAGGCCGATATCCTCGTAGTAGCGTATCGTCTTCGAGGGCAGACCGGATTTTTCTGACGCGAGGCCAATGTTCATGGAAATCTCCTTCTCGAAAGCGACGATGAACTCGGTCCGGCAGGCATGCCCGCACGTCGACAATGCGCATCACGTCACGCAGTGACTATCTCCTCCGCCAATCTAGTGGTTCCAGTTGCTGGAAGGTCAAGCGCGGTTTTCGATGATGGTTGGAAGGCCCGGCGACGGCGAGCCGTACCAGGTTGGAAATTGTTGCGGCAAGTTGGCTCTTAAGCTCCGGCCGGACTCATGACGGCATGCAGCCGATCGACCGTCCGGCCGGAATCCAGTTCCTATGCAGGGATCAGGACGGCAATGCGGTGCACGCCGACCGCCTTGCTTGTGTTCGTCGCCTCGTCGGTCTTACCCTTGGCGCAGTATACATGTCGCCTTCCTTGAGCTTGAATTCCTTGTCCGCTTTCTTGATTGTAAATGTACCGGCGGTAATGGTGCAGACCATGTCGTTGTCCATCATCGTTGCCGGAGCGTGTGCGCCGGGTTGAAAGACAACGTCGACAATCGCCATGCTCTTGTAGGCGGGGATATCGGCGTTGCCGGTGCCGACCTCGACCACTCTGACGCCGATATCCTCGTAGTACCGGATAGTTTTGGGCGGCAAGCCTGATTTTTCGGACGCGATACCAATGTTCATGGCTGAAATCTCCGGGTCGCGGGGGAACGTAGACCTTCCGGTAGATGGAAGGTCAACACACCGTCGGTCCCGTTTAAAAGACAGCTTTGAAGGCAAACTCAGTGACCTTTCGGCTTGGCGCTCCAGGTTGTGCGGTGCACATGGATTGAGCGGCTTCGTTGACTGACGCCGGCCGGGGCAGTTGTGCCTTCCGCCGCGACGTCCATGGACATGCTCCCAACCGCGAGGATCATTTTCTGTTCCGCTGGGCCGCAACTTGACCTCTTATTCGAAAACGCCGTCGCTATCAGCTTGCCGACGGGAAACCTTGCGCACGCCAGGCGCTGATGCCGCCGCCCTTATGCGTGTCGTGCGCCTGTCCCGCAGCCATGGCGATGGCTATCGCTTGCGATGACCGGCCGCCGGCGTGGCAATAAAACACGACGGGTTTGCCGGATGGAATGCGGTCCATCTCGTCACGAAGCCTGCTTAATGGAATATGGACGGCGCCGGCTATATGCCCAGACGCCCACTCGCCGTCCTCCCTGACGTCCACAAGCGTGACGGCGTCACCCATTCTGGCGCACTTGCGTCGGGGTCAGCGTCCTGGCTGCCGACCGCGTTCCAAATCCAAACATTGTAATTCTCCTGTTTCCTGCGAATCCGGCCCTGTGCCGCCTTTGAGATATTCGAAGCCTTCTGCTCAATTTGGCCAGGCGAGCGACGGCGAGGGTTGTCGCCATCGCTTCTCGTCAGGAACAGAAAGCCGAATGAAGCGCTTCGACAACCGTGAGGACTTCTGGCCGGGTGATGCGGTAGTAGACGGTCGTGCCATCGCGGCGCGATTCAACCAGGCCGTCAGCCCGCAAGCGCATGAGTTGCTGCGACATCGGCACCTGGTCAATACCCAGCAGTTCGCGCAGCTCCGCCACCGAGCGCTCATCCTTCCCCAACGCGCAAAGGACCAGCAGCCGTTGCGGATGGGATAGGCTCCTGAGCAGGTCCGCTGCCTTTCCCGAAGCCGGGATCATCTCTCTTACATTCATACTCTTGAATTTATAATCTTTGAATGTTAAATGCAAGCCCATCGGTCTGGCTTGCGAACGGCACGACTTACAATCGGGCCGCCCGCCTTGGGAAATTGAGCCAGATCAACACAAGCCTGCTGCCTTGCTGTCAGTTTGCTGGAACGAGAAACATCGGGAGGAACCCCATGTCACACATAGTCGTCCTTGGAGCCGGTCTTGGCGGAACCATCATGGCCTATGAAATGCGCGCGAAGCTGCGTAGCGAGGACAGCCTCACAGTCGTCAATCTCGGCACATCCTATTCCTTCGTGCCTTCAAATCCGTGGGTGGCGGTCGGCTGGCGCAACCGCGACGACATCTCTGTCGACCTCGCCGCAATTTTCAAGCGGCGCAATATCGCGCTCAAACCCGAGGGCGCCAAGAAAGTGTATCCGAAGGAAAACCGGATCGAGCTCAATGACGGTACGCTTGTCGACTACGACTACCTGATCATCGCGACCGGGCCGGATCTCGCATTCGATGAGGTGCCCGGCCTCGGACCTGCTGGATATACGCAGTCTATCTGTCACATCGACCATGCGACCGCCACCAAGGCGAAGGTCGATGAACTCGTCCGCAATCCGGGCCCTGTGATCGTCGGCGCCGTCCAGGGGGCATCCTGCTACGGACCCGCCTACGAATTCGCCTTCATCCTCGACACCGCGCTGCGCAGGGCCAAGGTGCGCGACCGGGTGCCAATGACGTTCGTGACGCCGGAGCCCTATATCGGTCATCTCGGCCTGGATGGCGTCGGCGATACCAAGGGTCTGCTCGAGAGTGCCATGCGCGATCGGCACATCAAGTGGATCACAAACGCCAAGGTGTCGTCAGTAGACGCTGGAACCATGCATGTGGAGGAAGTGAACGAGGACGGTTCGGTGAAGGCCAAGCACGACCTGCCGTTCACCTTCTCGATGATGCTTCCGGCCTTCCGTGGTGTGCCGGCGGTGAAGGACATAGAGGGCTTGGTCAATCCGCGCGGCTTCGTCACGATCGACAAGCATCAGCGGAACCAGACTTATCCGAACATCTTTTCGATCGGCGTCTGCGTCGCCATTCCCCCAGTCGGCAAGACGCCGCTGCCGGTTGGTGTTCCAAAGACCGGCTTCATGATCGAATCCATGGTCACTGCGACGGCGGAAAACATTAGCGCACTGTTGCGCGGCGAGGAACCGCGGGCTGTCGCGACCTGGAATGCTGTCTGCCTGGCCGACTTCGGCGACGAAGGCATTGCCTTCGTGGCGCAGCCGCAGATCCCGCCACGCAACGTCAACTGGTCATCGCAGGGTAAGTGGGTGCACGCGGCCAAGGTCGGGTTCGAGAAATACTTCCTGCACAAGGTCCGTCAGGGCAAGAGCGAGACCTTCTACGAGGGACTGGCACTCGACTTGCTCGGCATCAAGAAGCTCAAGGCCATTCACATGGAGCCGGCCGAATAGGCACGGCGCAGATTTCAGGAGACAAGATTATGACGATCGACAAGGCAGTTCTGATGTTCGCGGGGTTCATGGTGCTGATCTCCGTCGCGCTCGGTTATTACTATTCTCCCTACTGGTTCCTGCTGACCGGCTTTGCCGGGCTCAACATGGTGCAGGCTTCGCTTACCGGCTGGTGCCCGGCAGCTATTGTCTTTAAGAAAGTTGGCTGCAAGAGCGGCGTCGCCTTCAAGTAACGCCCGACTTTCCAGGATTGGCGTCCAATGCGGGAGGTGCCTTCGCGCCTCCCGTCCTTTCAATTCGTTCCAAGAACGGCACATTGCGATGAGATACGCACGAATCCTCCTGGCCAACGGGGTTCTGCTCGGCATCACGCTGCTCGTCAACGGCGGCGCGTTTGCGGGGGACTTCACGGTCAAGGCAGCCACCGTCATCGAGATGAAGGCCGTTTACGGTCAGGTTGAGAGCCGCACGATCGTGCCGGCACGCGCGCGCATTTCCGGTACCATCACCGAGGTGCGGGTGACGGAAGGCCAGGTCGTCAAGAAGGGTGACGTGGTCGCTACCGTCGTCGACGACAAAATCGCTCTGCAGCTTCGCGCAGCCGATGCCAAGATCGGCGCCCTCAATTCGCAAATGGAGAATGCCAAGACCGATCTTCAGCGCTCCCAGGACTTGCTGGCCAAAGGCGCTGCGACCCAGAGCCGGGTCGATGCGGCTCAGACCCAGTTCGACGTCATCACGAGCCAGCTGGCGGCCGCGGTTGCCGAGAAGGCCGTTACCCAGCAAAGTGCCAAGGAAGGCGATACTTTGGCTCCGGCCGACGGTCGGGTGCTGACGGTTCCAGTGACGGCCGGCTCGGTGATCATGGCAGGCGAACCGGTCGCCCGGATCGCTTCGGGACAATACTATCTGCGACTGTCGCTGCCGGAGCGGCATGCGACGGAGATCACGGAGGGGGCCCAGGTCGATATCGCCGAACGCGGTGCCGGCGCGGATGGCGGTTTCGTGAAGGCCCGCCAGGGCCGGGTCGCCAAGGTCTATCCGGAGATTGAGAACGGCCGCGTCATCGCCGATGTCGAGGTCGCCGACATCGGCAGCTTCTTCGTCAACGAGCGCACGCTGGTGTCGATTCCAGTCGCGAAGCGAACCATGCTCAGCGTGCCGCCGCAGGCGGTCAACACGGTGCATGGGATCGACTACGTTACAGTCAATACGGCGGACAGACCGCTCGGCGTGGCAGTCGTGCTGGGCGAGCGGTACCAGGATGGCGGCCAGCCGCGGGTCGAGGTTCTGACCGGCCTCGCCGAAGGCGACAAGGTCGTCGTGCCATGAAACTTGGCATCGCCGGCGGGCTCACCCGCTCTTTCATCGCCTCGCCGCTGACGCCGCTCTTCTTGTTGGCTGCGCTGGCACTCGGGCTTGTGGCCCTCGCCACGCTGCCACGCGAGGAGGAGCCGCAGATTTCCGTGCCCATGGTGGACATCCATGTCGCGGCCAACGGGCTGAAGGCGGAGGATGCCGTCAAGCTCGTGACCGAGCCGCTGGAAACCATCATCAAGGGCATCGACGGTGTTGAGCACGTCTACTCGCAAACCGTGGACGACGGTGCGCTGGTGACTGCCCGCTTCAAGGTCGGCACCAGTTCCGACGCCGCCGTTTTGCGTGTTCACGACAAGGTGCGCGCCAACATGGACCGCATCCCGGTTGGCATACCCGAGCCGCTCATCGTCGGGCGTGGCATCGACGACGTGGCAATTGTGGTGGTGACGCTGACCCCGACGCCCGAGGCGGCCAGTCGCTATTCCTCTGCCGATCTGACGCGGCTGGCGCACGAGCTGCAAGTCGAGGTCGCCAAGCTGCCGGATATTGGCTTGACTTACATCGTCGGCGAACAGCCGGAAGCGATCCAGGTCGAGCCGGACCCTGAAAAACTCGCTCTCTACGGCATCACACTGCAGCAGTTGACGGCCAAGATCACTGGCGCCAACAGGTCCTTCCAGATCGGCACGGTGCGCGACGAGGGCAAGCAGCGCGTGCTGGTCGCCGGCCAGACCCTGCAGACGTTCGCCGACATCGGTAACCTGCTTCTGACAGCGCGCGACGGGCGGCCGATCTATGTACGCGACGTGGCCAGAATTGTGTTGGCGACGTCACCGGCGGAGAACTGGGTCACCAACATCATCAAGTCCGATAAGGGGCTTGAACGGGCGCCGGCCGTGTCGCTGGCGGTGGCCAAGCGTCCGGGCACCAACGCCGTTGTCATCGCGGATACGATCGTCAAGCGCCTTGACCAGGTGCGGGGGGAAATTTTCCCGAAGGACGTCGAGATGATCGTGACCCGCGACTACGGCCAGACCGCTAACGAGAAGGCCAACGAACTGCTCTTCCACCTCGGCCTCGCGACCATCTCCATCGTCGTGCTTGTTGCGGTAGCCATCGGCTGGCGCGAGGCGCTGGTGGTGGCCGTTGTCATCCCGACGACCATCCTGCTCACACTGTTTGCCTCGCGCATCATGGGTTACACGCTGAACCGCGTCAGCCTGTTCGCGCTCATCTTTTCCATAGGCATCCTGGTCGACGATGCGATCGTGGTGATCGAGAACATTGCCCGGCATTGGGCCATGGATGATGGGCGGTCCCGCAAGCAGGCGGCCATCGACGCCGTAGCCGAGGTGGGCAATCCGACCATCGTGGCGACGCTCACCGTCGTCGCGGCGCTCCTGCCGATGTTGTTCGTCTCTGGTCTGATGGGGCCATATATGAGCCCTATTCCGGCCAACGCCTCGGCGGCAATGCTGTTCTCCTTCTTCGTCGCGGTGACGCTGACGCCTTGGCTGATGATGAAGTTCGGCAAGAGGGGCCACGCCTCGGCGCATGCCCATGATGCCAGTAGCCCCGGTGGCGCGCTCGGTCGCGCCTATATCGCGGTCGCAAGGCCCATCCTGAAGTCGCGATTTCGGTCGTGGACCTTCCTGCTTGTCGTCGGCGCCGCGACCGTGGCTTCGATGGTGCTCATCTACACCAAGCAAGTCACGGTGAAGCTCTTGCCGTTTGATAACAAGACCGAATTGCAGGTGGTTGCTGACCTGCCCAAAGGCTCCTCTGTCGAGGACACCAACCGGCTGTTGCAGGCCGTGGTGAATCGCCTCGCCGATGTGGCTGAGGTGGTCTCGTTCCAGACCTATGCCGGTACAGCAGCGCCTTTCAACTTCAACGGCCTTGTGCGCCATTACTATCTTCGCTCTGGGCCCGAGCAGGGCGACGTCGCAGTCAACCTGGCGGGAAAGGGTGAGCGCAGTCGTCCAAGCCATGCCATCGCCCTCGACATCCGCGAGCGGCTGAAGGGCATTGCCATGCCAGAAGGCACCGTACTCAAGGTGGTCGAGCCACCGCCTGGTCCGCCGGTACTTGGGACATTGCTCGCGGAGATCTATGGGCCTGACGCCGAGACGCGCCGCGCGGTGGCGACGAGGGTGCGCGAGACGTTCGCCTCGATTCCGTTCATTGTCGACGTCGACGACAGCTTCCACAACCAGCCGCAGCGTGTGCGTCTGGCGATCGATCAGGATAACCTCGAATACTACAAGGTCGAGCAATCCGACGTGTACGATACACTGAACTACCTCTACGGCGGCACGACGGTCGGCTATTCCCACCGCGGCAGCGGCCGCCAGCCGATCCCGATCCGCGTGGCGCTCTCGAAGAGCGACGGCGTCGTAGACCAGCGTGCCCTTACGACGCCGGTCCCGGCGAACGCGCTACCCGGCGCACGCGACGTGGTGGAACTCGGCGACGTCGTGAGGGTGACGCGTGAGCCGGCATCCTACCCGATCTTCCGCCACAATGGCCGGCCCGCCGAAATGGTGATGGGTGAACTCGCGGGCGAATTCGAGGCGCCCGTTTACGGCATGCTCGCCGTCGACGATGCCATCGCCAAAGCGGATTGGGGTAACCTGCCGAAACCGACGATCGCGCTGCACGGGCAACCGGACGACGAATCCAAACCTACACTTCTGTGGGATGGGGAGTGGGAAGTGACGTGGGTCACCTTCCGTGACATGGGCGCGGCCTTCATAGTGGCGATCCTGGGTATCTACATTCTCGTCGTCGCGCAGTTCGGTTCGTTCAGGCTGCCGCTGGTTATCCTGACGCCGATCCCGCTGACCCTGATCGGTATCATGCTCGGCCATTGGGCCTTCAATGCGCCGTTCTCGGCCACCTCGATGATCGGCTTCATAGCGCTCGCCGGCATCATCGTGCGCAACTCGATCCTGCTGGTGGATTTCATTCGCCATTCCAAGGGCACCGACAGGCCGCTGGTCGACGTGTTGCTCGAGGCTGGCGCAATCCGCTTCAAGCCGATCCTGCTCACCGCGATCGCAGCGATGATCGGGGCGGCGGTCATCCTGACCGACCCGATTTTCCAGGGGTTGGCGATTTCGCTGCTGTTTGGCCTCGCCTCGTCGACGCTGCTGACGGTGCTTGTCATCCCCGCCATCTACGTGGCGCTTCGAGGCGGCTCGAAGCCGGGCACCGACAGCGACGCGCCGGCAGAAACCCCAACGACCAATCAACCAACCTCAGCTCCCGCCTGAACCAATAAGGACAAAGACCATGAGCTACTATTTTTCCAAGACGCTGAACTCCAGCTTCGAAGCGGCGGTCGAACACACGACGGCCGTTCTGAAGGATGCCGGCTTCGGCATCATTACCGAGATCGACGTCAAGGAGACGTTCAAGAAGAAGCTGGGGATCGACTACCGCAACTATCGTATCCTTGGCGCCTGCAATCCCAAAATGGCGCTTGAGGCGCTGTCGATTGAGGACAAGGTCGGTACGATGTTGCCTTGTAACGTCATCGTTCAGGAACTGGGCGAAGGGCAGGTGGAAGTCGCTGCGATCGACCCGGTTGCCTCGATGGCTGCGATCGAGAACGCGGCGTTGCGCGGCCCGGCCGAGCAGGTGCGCACCATGCTGCGGGGCGCGATCGAAAGCCTTTGAAGCATTGTGATGTACGCACACCTGCTAGAGCGGGATGAACTGAGGCTGAATCGGCGGGGATTGAACGAAGCCGCTGACGCGGCATTTGGCGGGTGGGTTTGCAGTTGAGGCTTCTGTTTTGAAGGATTGCGGCTGTTGAAGCGCAATCTTGGAACAGGAGCACTGAGATGGCCGAGTTGAGCCCTCTTCGCCGGCGCATGATCGAAGACATGACGATCCGCAATCTGTCGCCGGCCACGCAACGATCCTACGTGCACGCGGTGGCGAAGTTTTCCCGCCATTTCGGCCGATCCCCTGACCGCCTTGGCCTTGAAGATGTCCGCGCCTTTCAGGTGCATCTGGTCTCGACCGGGATCTCGTGGCCGGCGCTGAACCAGACGGTGTGCGCGTTGCGGTTCTTCTACGGCGTGACGCTCGGCCATGCCGAGATTCCGGAACGGATCGTCTATGCCCGCTCGCCACGCACGCTGCCGGTGGTTCTCAGCGCCGACGAGGTCGTCCGCTTCCTGGAGGCCGTGCCGAGCCTGAAGACGCGCACGGCGCTGACGACGGCCTACGCAGCGGGTCTTCGCGCCTCGGAGACCGTCGGGCTGAAGGTCGGCGATATCGACAGCGGCCGCGGCGTCATACTCGTTCGTCACGGCAAGGGCGGCAAGGACCGCACCGTGATGCTGTCGGCGCAGCTTCTTCGGATCCTGCGGGCCTACTGGCGACTGGCGAAGCCGCAGGGCTGGCTGTTTCCCGGCCGCGCCCCCAATCGCCCCATCGACGTGCAGGTGCTGTATTCGGCCTGCCGCTCGGCGCGCGCCGCCGCCGGCATCGACAAGCGGGTGACGGTGCACACGCTCAGGCACTCATTCGCCACGCATCTGCTCGAGAACGGCACCGATATCCGCATCATCCAGGTGCTGCTTGGCCACAACAATCTTTCCTCGACGGCACGCTACACCAAGGTCTCGAACGGCCTCATCCGGCGCACGACGAGCCCGCTCGACAGGCTCAACATCGAAGTGGTGCCGCCGGGCTGACCGGTTCCGCCCATGTCGGCGAGACTGGAGGTGGCGGATATCTTCGGCCGCCACGGCGAGGCGTATCGGCAGGTTCATGACGGCCATCTCGGACGTGTCGAGCGGCGTGTGATGAGCGCGATCGAGCTCTGCCGGACGGCCGAGCTCGGCGGCCATGTCGAGGGCTGCCGATCCTGCGGGGCGATCCGCGTGGCCTACAATTCCTGTCGCAACCGGCATTGCCCAAAATGCCAGGGACAGGCCTGCCGCGACTGGCTCGCCGCACGCGAGGCCGAACTCCTGCCGGTTCCCTACTTCCACGTCGTGTTCACGTTACCGGCCGAGGTCGCCGCGATCGCCTTCCAGAACAAGGCGGCGGTTTACGCCATCCTGTTCAGGACCGCGGCCGAGACGCTGCGCACGATCGCCGCCGATTCCAAACATCTCGGCGCCGAGATCGGCTGTCCGTCGTCAGATCATTTGGCTCAGATTGGATCGCAGATTAGCGGAGTGTCGGCCTCATCTTGGGGTTGATGTTAAGCGGCGATCTTGCGGTGCTGCAAGCGCCGATGTTGGATGGTTTGGCGTTTGATCCTTTCTCGCTGTTTGATAATGGCTGCGGCCCTGCCGAAGTAGGCGTCGGCTGGCGTTACGTTGGCCAGGCTCTCGTGGTAGCGTCGATGGTTGTAATGTTCGACGAAGGCTGCGATCTGGGCCTCAAGGTCGCCGGGCAGAAAGTAGTTCTCCAAGAGGATTCGGTTTTTGAGGGTCTGGTGCCAGCGCTCGATCTTGCCTTGGGTCTGGGGATGCATTGGAGCGCCCCGGACATGGCTCATGCGTTGGTCCTGGATATAGTCCGCCAGTTCGCCGGCGATGTAGCTGGGGCCATTATCGCTGAGCAGCCGAGGCTTGTGGTGCACATGGGCCTGGTCGCACCCTGAGGCAGTAAGTGCCATGTCCAGCGTGTCGGTGACGTCCTCGGCCCGCATGGTGCTGCACAGTTTCCAGGCGATGATGTAGCGGGAGTAATCGTCGAGCACGGTCGACAGGTACATCCAGCCCCAGCCGATGATCTTGAAGTAGGTGAAGTCCGTCTGCCACATCTCGTTGGGTCGCGTCGTCTTGGTGTGGAACTCGTTCGCCGCCTTGATCACCACATAGGCCGGGCTGGTGATCAGATCGTAGGCCTTGAGGAGCCGGTAAACGCTGGCTTCTGACACGAAGTAGCGCGTCTCGTCGGTGAACCGTACTGCCAGTTCGCGCGGGGAGAGCTCGGACTGCTCCAGCGCCAGTTCGATGATCTGGTCATGGATGGCAGGCGGGATGCGGTTCCACACCCGGCTCGGCGCCGAGGGCCGATCCTGCAGCGCCTCAGGCCCGCCCTCGACATAACGGTCATACCAGCGATAGAAGGTCCGGCGCGGGATGCCCAGTCGGTCCAGCGTTTTGCGGGTTGGCAGGTGTGACTGCTCGACGATCCTGATGATCTCGAGCTTTTCGGATGCGGGATATCTCATTCTTGCTCGTCCCCATCCGCGATCATGCTTTTTTTGAGCAGACGGTTTTCCAGTGTCAGATCAGCGACGCATTCCTTCAGCGCGCCGGCCTCCCGGCGCAAATCCTTGACCTCGTCGCTGGTGGCAGCACGAGCGGTATCACCCGCCAATCGGCGCTTGCCGGCCTCCATGAACTCCTTGGACCAGGTGTAATACAGGCTCTGCGCGATCCCTTCCTTGCGGCACAGCTCGGCGATGCTGTCTTCGCCGCGCAGCCCGTCCAGCACGATCCGGATCTTGTCTTCCGCTGAAAAATGCCGCCGGGTCGCCCGGCGAATGTCCTTTACCACCTGCTCGGCAGGCTTCTTGGCACTTGAGGATTTAGGGCTCATCTTGGTTCCTTCGTCGTGACGACGAGATCAAAACCCTCCTTAATTCACAACCTCAAATCTGGGACACAGGTGCTGACGGGGAACACCGCAGGCCTTCCTCGGCGAATACCGCGGCATATTGATGAGCGATGGCTATACCGCCTGGCGCACGCTGGAAGGTGCAATCCATCTTGGCTGCATGGCCCATTCCAGACGGCGCTTCGTCGAGGCCTTCAAGGCCAGAAAGAAGGGTGGCGGACCGCCGGAGCAGGCTCTCCGGTTCTTCGAACAGCTCTACCGGGTTGAAAGGCAGGCGCGGAACGAAAAACCGGACAAGGGTGAAACGCAGGCCGACGGCATTCGCCGCTTCCGCCAGCAACACAGCATCCCCGTCCTGAACGCCCTCAAGGAATGGCTCGACGAAATCGCCCCAAAGGTCTTGCCTGACAGCAAGCTCGGCGACGCCGTGTCCTATACCCGAAACCAATGGGATTATTTGACGCGCTACACCCAGGACGGCAGGATGCCGATCGACAACAACCTTCTGGAGCGCGACATCAGGATTTTTGCAACGGGCCGGAAAAGTTGGCTGTTCAGCGATACCGTCGAGGGAGCAAGGGCCAGCGCCACCGTCTACAGCCTGATGTTGACCTGTCGCGCCTGCGGTGTCGAGCCGTTAGCATGGTTGCGCCACGCCCTTACCGAGTTGCCTCAGCGCACCGAAGACGCTGATATCGAGGATCTTCTGCCCTTCAACTTCCCCAAAACCGCCACTGCCTGATCAGACCAAATGCCGGGCGAAGGCGATCCCTCAAAAGCGACGCCGTCAACGTGCAGGGAAAATCGCGCTTACCGATGATCGCCAACGCTGTCGTCGTTGAAGGTCAGTACATGGTCCATGCCCTGCGTCGCTAACCAAAGGATCTCTTCGATGGCACCTTCCCGGCCAAAACCGGGGAATCGCGAGTGCCGGCGCGAGATAGACCTTGTGATTGCCGTAACCGCTGGCATTCGGCGCTTCACGGAAGCCCCTGCGAGTCGTTGGCATCAGCGCGGTGGCGTCTTGTAGGGTAGAACAAATTCCAGATCGTTGCTTACACTTTATACCGTGGATAATATCACAATCCGCTACTTTCCCTGTTCTTCATCTGCTAAATAAATAGGCAGGCCTGAGGGGGCTTCTCATGTCCGACGACAAAACAGCCGAAGAACAACCCTATCGCATCCTCAGCCTCGACGGCGGAGGCGCCAAAGGTTTCTACACGCTCGGCGTTCTGGCTGAAATCGAAGGGATGATAGGCTGCCGCCTGCATGAGCGGTTCGACCTGGTGTTTGGTACCAGCACCGGCGCCATCATCGCGGCAATGATCGCCCTTGGCATGCCAGTCGATGAGATCCACAAGAATTACAAGAAGTACGTGCCAGACATCATGCGGCTCAAAAGGCCGCACGAGAAGTCTGCCAAGCTCGCGGAACTGGCTAAGCAGATCTTCGGCGACCAAAGATTCGATGAGGTCAAGACCGCCGTAGGGGTGGTCACCACGAAGTGGGTGATCGAGCGGCCAATGATTTTTAAAGGCAGCATTGCGCAAGCCCACGGCCGTAAGGGAACGTTCGTGCCTGGGTTCGGTGTGACGATCGGTGACGCTGTCCAAGCCTCATGCTCGGCATTCCCGTTCTTCGTGCCGAAGACGATCACCACCGCTGGCGGCGACGATGTGAAGCTCGTGGATGGCGGCTATTGCGCCAATAATCCCACGCTCTACGCAATAGCAGACGCGGTGAGAGCCTTGGGCCTACCGCACGAGCGCCTTCGCGTTGTGAGTGTCGGTGTCGGCGTCTATCCGAGCCCAACCCCGTCGTATTTCAGCAAAATGTATTGGGCGAAGTATCTGCTTAGCGTTCAACTCCTCCAGAAAACGTTGGAGATCAACACCCAGTCGATGGACCAGCTCCGGGTCATCCTTTTCAAGGACGTTCCGACGGTGCGGATAAGCGACACGTTCGAACAGCCGGAAATGGCGACCGACCTGTTCGAGCACAATTTGGACAAGCTCAATATTCTTCGGCAGCGCGGTCGCGAGTCATTCGCAAAGAACGAAGCGACTTTGAGGGAATTCCTGGTTTAAGGACGTGTGATGCCAATCAATGAAGCGCAGCTCGTTACATGGTCGGCGCAGGGGTCGGTGCAGCAGTCCGCGGCAACCTACCAGACGGTGCGAGGCGTGTTGAACGACGCCCAATCACCATATTACCCCAAGTCGTTCGACATCTTCCTTCAAGGGTCATACGGCAACGACACCAACATTTACGCTGACAGCGATGTGGATGTCGTTATCAGGCTGGATTCGATCTTCTATACCGACACAAGCGGCTTGTCGGGCCAGGAAAAGAGCAATTACGAGAGCAACCGGTCGTCAGCAGAATATTCCCTCGCGAAGTTCAAGGAAGAGGTTGGTGCATGGCTGGTCGCGAAGTTTGGAAGCGGGGTGAAGCCGGGGAACAAAGCCATTTTCGTCCCCGGCAACGGCAGTAGTCGTCGTGATGCCGACGTGCTGCCCTGTGCCGAGCACCGCTATTACACTAGCTATCCGGCTGCCGGCAGCCCGACCTTTCTTGAAGGTGTCGTGTTCTGGGCCAAGGATGGCACCAAGATCGTGAACTACCCTAAGCAGCATTCAGAGAACTGCACTACCAAGCACCAGGCGACAAACGGCTATTTTAAACCCACGGTTCGCATCTTTAAAAACATGCGAAACCGCATGATAGAAAATGGATTGCTGAAGGAGGGGTTGGCGCCATCCTATTATCTGGAAGGATTGCTCTGGAATGTGCCGTACAACTATTACGGCTCGTCGTTCCAACAGACTGTCACAAACTGCATCAATTTCATCAACGCGTCCGACACGAGCCAATTCCACTGTGCAAATGGCATCCACTGGCTTCTTCGGGACGGCTATCAGGTTTGTTGGTCGCCAGCCAACTTCACAACGTTCATGGCCGCCCTTCAGGGCTTCTGGAATGACAACGGCGGCAAGCCGAAAACAATCTGGCTGTAAATTACGCGTTGCTGCGTTTCTTCCGCCACTTTGGGCGCTGGCGGGCGTCAGCGCCTTGCCCAACATCCACAAACACTGCGTCAATTGCGTCCTCTCCGTTTCCGAAAGGGTTGGAACCGGTATCGGCCGCAGTAGGCGCCCCTGCATGTCCTTTGGCTCGGTCTGGGAACAGCTCATCCAGTGCGCGATTTTTGGCGGCAGGCCAAAACGGGTGGAAGCTGCGCCGCTGACTAAAATAGAGCTTTTGGCCGCTGGGCTGAAAGCCAATGAAATGGGAGAACGAGGCCCTAAGATGTTCCTCGCACAGCAAATCGCGAAAATGAAGCCAGATGGAAAACGTTAAACTCGGCAGATCACTGTGTTTGAATGTGGGTGTGGTCGGTCATGCGCTCAGCCAACTTAGCCCCATATGAAATTAGAGAACTGCTCAGGCCGACAATTGCGAGCAAACAGAACAGCTCGATCAGTAGCCTTGCTGGGTGCCAGCGTTTCACGCCGCCAGGAACGCGTACAAATTGCATGTTTGTGAACTCAGTCAACTTCGTGCCGATGACAGACCCCACCATGAGCGTCAGCTTGATGGATATCCCGCTGATGGCCAGCAAGGCGCACCACCGAGTCACAACTGGAAAGTTGAAGCCGGTGCCTAGAGCAGAATCTGATCATTCCGGCTCATATCCTGTTGCGGCGAAGTAGTTGGCGCACTCGGTTGGTGTGAAGCAAGGCAGTGCGGCGCTGATGGTATCCCACAATTCCGCGACGGTTCGTGCGGCGGCTTTGCGTAGAATCGATTTCAGCTTGGAAAAGGCGTTCTCGATCGGGTTGAAGTCGGGGGAATAGGGCGGGAGGAACATCATCCTTGCGCCGGTTGCTTCGATCGCCACACGGGCGGCTGCGCTTTTGTGCGCCGGCAGGTTGTCGAGGATCACGACATCGTCGGGCCGCAGCGTCGGCACGAGAACCTGCTCGACATAGGCGACAAACCATTCGCCAGTCATCGGGCCGTCCAGGACCATTGGCGCGGTCATGCCAGTGAGGCGCAGGGCGCCGGTGAACGTCGTCGTCTTCCAATGGCCATGCGGGATTGGCGATCGGCACCGCATCCCGCGCTTCGTGCGCCCCCGCAGTCGAGCCATCTTTGTCGAGGCTCCGGTCTCGTCGATGAAGACCAGATGCTCGGGATCAAGATCGGGCTGGGCGTCGAACCAGGCGTTTCGTCGCGCCGCCACGTCTGGCCGCTCCTGCTCGCTGGCGTGCGCCGTTTTTTTTGAAGGTCATGGAGTGACGATCGAGAAACCGCCAGATCGTGCTCGTCGCAAACGACGCGCCATGCTCCTGTCGCAGCAACTCGGCGAGTTCGACCAGCGTGATGTCCACCCGCCTCTCGATCGCCGCCAGGATGATGTCGCGATACGCTTCAACGCGGTGGGACCGCCTGTCGCCGCCCTGCGGCTTTGCGCAGGTGGCTCCGGTCTCGCGCCATTCCCGGACCCAACGCACCGAGCTTGCCGCCGCCACGCCAAATCGCGCCGCTGCCGCCCGTCGCGACAGGCCGCCATCAACCGCTGCCACCCGAGCCCGCAAATCTTCCGATAAGGATTTCGCCATGCCATGCCGGCCTCCGAATCCAGCAGATATGCTGAATCAGATTTCCAATCCCAACGAAACCCCTATCGATTCTATCCGCTCGGATTTTGCTCTAGGTCGTTCGCTACGAAAGTGCCGAGCAGGACCAGGAACGACAGGCGGGTCAACATTCCCACAAAATCGGAAAGCTTCTTCGTGCGGTCATAGGCCGTGTCAAAGCGCTCTTTGGCTGCTGCGGCAACTGCTGCGTGATCAAGGTCTGCCATGTTTCCCCCTGCATTTGGTGCATCCGCAAGCACCAAAAATATACTAGCCGCACCCGATGGCTACGCCATCCCCACAGCCACCCACCCAAAGAGGGTGCGGCAGTGGAGAACCTGAGAGCGCCGAGTTCATCCGGCTGAGATTCTGCACTAGGCCGAGGTCTTTTCGGGCTGCGCGCCAGGTACGCGCCAGTGCCGATTTAATTCATCCAACGTTTTGAAGGGGGTGAATGGTGGGCGATGCAGGAATTGAACCTGCGACCCCACCCGTGTGAAGGGGTGTGCTCACCCGCGGAGTGCCTATAGAAACGCGCACGCGGTCGGATGTGTCGCGAATGTCCCATAGTGTGAAATACGAATTTCACACTATGGGACATGCCCAAAGAGGTCAGCTTATGGGCCACAGCGGAACGGCTACGTCTGAACATCATCATACTGTAAGCTGCCAGTCCGCTCTCGTGAAGAGTTTCGGGCGCCGGCAGGCGTACGAAAGCCCCCGAGGAAGGAACCCGCGGGCCACAGGCGATGGCTATGGGGATTTCGATTTGCGGCCGGTGTCGGCGATAGCGTGACCGCCGCCGGGAAGCGGCGGGTTTGATGCGGACGGACCGCTTCGCCTTTCAGCCACGCGGTATTGTCGGCTCGTCGCGCGGCCGGACGCGACCCGTTCGGCGTCGATGATCACCATAGACACGCGTGGGTCCGTTGCCGGAGGCTGAGTGCCTGCGGCTGAAGGCTGGAGCATGCCATGCCGGGTCATGGAGAGTTCTCCCGGTTCGTCGTCGTTGTGTCCGGCGGTCCGCGCGGTTGTCTCCACCGTTCGAACGTCTCGATGATGATCATGCGTCCGCCGCAGCACGAGCATGGCGGCCGGACGTCAGTCGGTTCTACCGAGTTGTCGTCCTCGGACGGCGCAGCGACGTTCAGCAGTTCGCGGGCGCGTGCGAGGCTGGTCTTGCGAGCGGAGCCGGCGAGCAGACCGTAGTGACGGATGCGATGGAAGCCGCGCGGCAGGACGTGGAGCAGGAAACGGCGGATGAACTCATCGGGACCAAGCATCATGACCTGCTGGCGATCGGCTCCGGCGCGGCGGTAGTCCTTGTAGCGGAAGGTGACGCTGTTCTCGTCGAGGGCGATCAGGCGGCGGTTCGAGATCGCAACGCGGTGGGTGTAACGGGATAGATAGGCGAGCACCGCCTCCGGCCCGGCGAACGGCGCCTTGGCGTACACCACCCAGCGCTTCTTGCGGACCGGCGACAGGTACCGCACGAATGCCTGCCGCTCGGCGAGGTGCGCCATCGATCCGAAGAAGGCGAGCCGTCCTGCTTCATGCAGCGCGACCAGCCGGGTGAGGAAGAGCCGGCGGAACAGCTTGCCGAGCACGCGCACTGGCAGGAGGAAGGCCGGCCGCGACGATATCCAGCGGCTCCCGTCCGGTGCAATGCCGCCGCCCGGCACGATCATGTGGACATGCGGATGGTGCGTCAGCGCCGATCCCCATGTGTGGAGCACGGCGGTGATACCGATGCGCGCGCCGAGGTGCTTGGGGTCCGCCGCGATCGTCAGTATCGTCTCCGATGCCACCTTGAACAACAGATCGTAGATCAGCGCCTTGTTGTGGAAGGCGATGTCGGCGACCTCGGCCGGCAGCGTGAACACGACATGGAAGTATCCCACCGGCAGCAGGTCGGCCTTCCGCTCGGCGAGCCATGTACGCGCGGCCGCACCCTGGCACTTCGGACAATGCCGGTTGCGGCAGGAGTTGTAGGCGATCCGACACTGGCCGCAGTCCTCGCAGGCTTCGACATGGCCGCCAAGGGCTGCGGTGCGGCAGTGTTCGATCGCCGACATGACCTTCAACTGATGCAGGCTCAGATGGCCGGCATGGGCGGCCCGGTAGGCAGGACCGGCGGCACGGAAGATGTCGGCGACCTCGATCGAGGCGCGCACGGCTCTGATGTCGGGCGAGACCTCTCCCGGCTTGAACAGCCCGAGCTTGTCGAGCGGGCTCGTCACGGCACGCACCGTCCGGGTCGCCACCTTCGCGTAAAGGGCGGTGTTGTTGAGCTTGGCATGCCCGAGCAGGACCTGGATGATCCGGATGTCGGTGCCGTCCTCCAGCAGGTGGGTGGCGAAGCTGTGGCGCAGCGTGTGCGGCCCGACCCGCTTGGTGATGTCGGCGGCCTGGGCCGCCTCGACGACGATGCGATAGAGCTGCCGCGTGCTGATCGGCTTCATCGCGTGCTGGCCCGGAAACAGCCAGCCATCGCGGTGCATCACGCCCTGCTGGCGCCCGACCTGCCACCACTGCCGCAGAAGCGTGAGCAGGTCCTGCGACAGCATGGCATTGCGATACCGCCCACCCTTGCCACGCTCGACGCGCAGCAGCATGCGCTCGCTGTCGATGTCGGTGACCTTCAGCATCGACACCTCGGCGACGCGCAGGCCCGCACCATAGGCGACCGAGAGCGCGGCCTGGTGCTTGAGACACGTGGTGGCGTTGAGGAGCCGGGCCACCTCGTCGCGGCTGAGCAACACGGGCAGGTTGCGCGGATGCGCTAGCCGGACAAGCCTGCGCGCCAGGTCCGGGCGGTCGAGCGTGTGGGTGAAGAAGAAGCGCAGCGCCGACACGATGCTGTTCATCGTTGGCACGGGAACGCCGTCCTCCTGCTGCTCGATCTGGAACCGGCGCAGGTCGTCGGTGGTCGCTGTGTCTGGTGAACGCCCAAGGAATGTCGCCAGACGTCCGATGTCGCGGAGATAGTTGCGCTGCGTCTCGTGAGAAACGCCGCAAGTTCATGTCCTCAATCAGCCGCTGGCGCAAAGGGCTGATGGGTGCATCGAGAACGGGATGGGGCATGGTCAGGCTCCTTGTTGAAGAAGCCCGTCATGCTCTGCCGCTGCCGAACCCCGCTCAATGCGGGCGCGACGACCGGTGCTTAAGCTCTACCTCAACCGCTCGCGCCCATCCCGCGCAGCGGGTTCGTTCCCCGGCCCCATTTCGGCCGTTCAATGATGAGCTTCGCGACGCAGCTATCCGGCATTTTTGGCGTCTCGCGCCTTAACACCGCGACGTTCTGCATACTCGATCAATGCGAGCTCAATGACAGCGGTTACCGAACGACGTTCCGACTCTGCGAGTTGTTCAGCCAGAGCTAGCACAGATGGGTCCAAACGCGTTGTGAATGGCTTTTTTATCATTGTCGCTTTTCGGCTTGAACTTGGAGCAGAAAGAATGCATAACAAAGCACGTGCAATGCACATGCATCACGCGTGCTACGACCGATCATGGTGCGGGAACACTCTGATCGGCTTGACCACAACCATGCTGTCAGGAGTTCGGGTCATGGCTGATTCCGACAATACCACGACTTTGCCTCCCGTCACCCGCAGGAGGCTGCTAACAGGAACGGCAGCTGCGGAATGGCAGCCAAGAGCATTTGCCCGCAAGGATTTAGAGACAGACCAATCTGCCGACCCCGCGGTGGCGGTGTGGCGCAAAGGGCAGGCAGTCCACCACAAGACTGGCCAGCTATGCCGCCAGCAACGGCGTTTTGAGCGGAAACTCACCGAAACAATCGGGTTTCCTTGTGCGGCCGGCGGCAGTGCCATGGTGCATTCCCTTCAGGCGCTTCACGAAGCCTTCTATCTTCATCAACAGGACGTGGCAGCCGGCGCGAAGGCCGAAGCCGAGTTGGCGGCCCATCAGGGGCTAAGGGATGCCGCAGACGGGAAGTTGGCTACTCGGCGACGTCGCAGGCCGAACGCGAGGCGGCCGTCCGAGCAGCGGACCTGCTCGAGATACTGTCCGAACCCCCCGCTGTTTCTCGCGCCGGTGTGGCAACCAAGCTTGATGGGTGCTTGGGGAAGGGCAGTCGTCGGAGGACGAGGGTGAGTTTCCTTGGCCGCAGATACGATCGACCTTGGAGAATATTATTCTGATTGGCCAGCAAACAGACTGACCATCAAACCAGAGGATCTAAGAGCCGGACACCCTCACCCTTTTGACCAGCGGACAGGAATTCGACACCCGCTTTTATCAGAGCCGCCTCAATGGCCTGCAGAGTGCTGATCCGGGAATCCACCTTGCCGTTTTCCAACCGGGTTAGCGCGTTCAGCGACACAATTGCCTTGTCAGCGAGCTCCTGCTGCGACCAACCAAGCAAAGCCCGTGCGGCTCGAATCTGTCGTGGACTGACCATGAGTCCACAATCGGCAGGCCGATAATGTTTGCCACCTATAGGGTTATTTTGCACCCTATAAGGTATATTAAATGGCGATTCGACATTTCAGAAAACATCGGCGCGAAGAGCCCGGAGCGTGCGACAGGTTCTGTCCGGCTCACTAGTGGAGCATCGAAAGGCCTTGTTGAAACCGCAACGCTCTGTCCTACTTCGGACGGGGTCGAAGCCAAAGATTGATAGTGACCCTCATCCCGCCGATCAGCATGTCGGCAGGCAGATAGCGACCGTTCGCGTCCAATCGGACGTCTCGCAGGCCCAGCTTGCCCGATCCATAGGCATCAGCTTCCAGCAGCTCCAGAAATACGAGAACGCGCGGAACCGCGTGAGCGCGTCGATGCTCTACGAGATCGCCAGTTCGCTCGGCGTTCCTGTCAGCCGCTTCTTCGAAGGCCTGCCGGGAAACGATGAGACCCGCGTCGAGGCGCGGCCGCTGCCGGTCGATGAGCGCCTGGATTTCATTGCCAGCGCGGAGGGTCGGCGCCTGATCGAGGGGCTTGTGAATCTTCCGCCGCGTGTGCGCGGTCGAGTCTCGTCCCTGATCGCAGCGTTAGGAGAAGAACTGGCCCTGCTAGACACAAAGGCGGATAGCGAGACGGCCGGCGAATCCGCACCGGCCGAATACAAGACGGCCTGACGGGCGGTCGGGCCGGTCAGCCGAATTTTCGTGCAGCGGGCAGGGCGATGCGGCCGCAAGCCGAGGACACTTCGATTTCGACGCCGAACGCCCGCGAGCGGGTCGCGAATCCCTCGAGGATCTCTCGCGCCGCGCTCCCAGTGACGGCGACGGGTACCAATCTGCCCGTTGCCGATCCGAGAGACTGGGGGTCCGCGCCGATCACGACGGGCAGGAGATCTATTTCTGCGAGGTTTCCGCCCGCATCATAGCGGCAGGCGGCGACGATGCTTTGCCAGACTTCCGGTGGATCCCATTCGGTTTCGTCGGGGTGGACGTGGAAAAGAAAGTTTCCGAGTCCGTAGAAGATCGGCGAGCCATTGTAGATTTCCACGGACTGCAGCACAGGAGCGCCGTGGCTGACGAACAGGTTCGCGCCGGCATCGATGCACGCCCGGGCAAAGGTCTGCACCCATCGCGGCACGTCCTGCCAACCTGGTTCCCAATGATGGTGGTGCAGATAGGCAATGACGAAATCGCCTTGTGCCGCCGCGTGCCGGATGGCGGACAGATGGACACTCGCGCTGCGCTGATCGACTTCGATCAGACGGCCGAAATCGGCGGCTTGCGTGAACACGGTGCCGTAGAAATTGATCTCCTTGCCGGCTGCCACCTCTACAGGGTCCTCCGGTTGCGCATAGTTGGCCAGTTCAAAGGGCGAGCTTTGCAAATGAGCGCCCAGTCTTGCCAGTCTGCTGAAATGTCCGTCCGGCACCCCCATCTTGCGAACGGTGTTCAGACGATTGACGCCGGGCCGAGCGGGCCGGAAGGCCGTGCGGTCTCCGGCATACATGTTGGTCGGTCCGGGCCCTGCATCCATCGCGAGAAGCGCGACCTCGCGCGCGCCCAGCCGGCGGCGGCCCGGTTTCCTGGCATCCGTCTCGTCGGCTCCGATCCCGGCCTGCAGGAAGCCGCGCGCTTGCACTTCCTCCAGCGTCGAGAGGATGCCGCCAGCTCCGAGATCGAAGGCGTGGTTGTTTGCCAGCGCAAGCGCGTTGAAACCGATGGCCTGCAATGCGTCGAGCACTTCAGCCCTGGAATATCCGAAATACTTGCCCTTGGTCGGCCACCCGCCGTGCTTGCCGAGGATCGTCGACTCGAAGTTGGTGAAGACGACGTCGCCTTGGCGCAGGAAGTCCGTAACCGCTATGAAGCGTTCGTCTTTGACGTCACGAATGTCGTGCGTGATCAGGGATTGGCCGGTAACGACCGCGCAGAACTGGTCTTTCATGGGAACTCGCCTTGAAGGAGAAGAGGGCGCCGGCGTTTCGGCCAGCGCCCCGTCAATGTCGAAGTCGGGTGCCGCCTATTGCGATAGGGCCGGTGAGATATCGCTCTTGAACCATTTCAGGCTGAGCGCCTTGATCGTCCCATCCTTGGTGGCCGCGTCGATGGCCGCGTTGAACTTGGTGAGCAACTCGGCATCGTCCTTGCGCATGCCGGCGCCGACGCCCGGCCCCCAGAGTCCGCCCTTCAATTCCGGCCCGAAAAACACCGCGTCCGAGCCGGAAGGCGTCTCCAGAAAATCCCGCCAGGTGAAATAGTCGGCGAGGCCGCCGTCGATGCGACCCGCGGCAAGATCGAGCTTCATGTTGTCCAGGCTATCGTAGCTGCGAACGGTCACGACATCGCCCAGCATTTCCTTCACGACGGCTTCCGAATTCGATGAGCGCAAGGCCCCGATCGCCCTGCCGGCGAGTGTCGACCTCAGGTGTTCGATGGTTGCCTTCTCCTTGTCCCCGATGGTCGAGAGGTTGACCTTCTCCTTGATGTCACCAGGATCGAGCCCCAGGTTCTTGCGCACCACGAACTGGTTGAAGCCGGCGGCGTAGGGGATCGAGAACGCGATTTTCTGCTTGCGTTTTTCCGTGATTGCCATGCCGGACATGATGACGTCGAACTTGCCGACAAGCAGTGCCGGGATGATCCCGTCCCAATCCTGCGGGACGAAGGTACACTTGATCTGGATGCGACGGCACAGCTCCTGTCCCACATCGATATCGTAACCGTAGAGTTGACCGTTCGCGTCGGTGCTGTCCCAGGGCGGCGAGGCGCCTTCGGAGGCGATCGAAATGACGCGCTCGCTTTGCGCGCTCGCCGGGAATGCAGACATCAGGGATGCGATAGAAACTGCAATAGCTAGGGGTATGCGCATGATGCACCTCTTCGTTGGTTTGGATGGAAAGGGCTGCCGAAAAAACCCGCGGGTCAGGGCAGGGGCGTCGTGATCTCGGGGTCACAAACGCCGACGCAATCGGGCCTTGCGTCGATGTACACGATTGCCGTCGGTCGAAAGCCATCGCTCCATCAACTGGATCGCTTTCACGGCGATCGAGGTGAGCGATAGATAGATCGCTCCGGCGACGATGAAGATCTCGTAGGGCGCGAACGTGGTCGACACCATCTGTCTCGCCATGCCGGTGATCTCGAGCAGCGTTACGGTGCTCGCCAGGGATGAACCCTTGATCATCCCGACGACCTCATTGCCGTAGGCCGGAAGCGATATCCTGAAAGCGATCGGGAAGGTGACCAGGCGAGCGATCTGGAAGCGTTTCAAGCCGAGAGACGTGGCCGCCTCGGTGACACCCTTAGGGACGGACTGGAGACCGCGGCACAGGATCTCCGTGGTGTGTGCCGCGCTGTTCAGCGAGAATGTCAGCAGGGCGCACCAGAAAGGGTCGCGCAGGATGATCCAGAAGATGCTGGCTCGCACCGCCTCGATCTGAGCGAGGCCATAATAGAGCAGGAAGAGCTGAACAAGCATCGGCGTTCCGCGGATCACATAGGTGTATGAGAGCACCGCGAGCGAGAAGCCGGGACGTCCAAACGCGCGGACGAAGGCCAGCGGCACGGACAGAAGAAATCCGGCCGTCAGCGACAGGACCGTCAGGGTCAGTGTGAGACCAACGCCCGAAGGCAGGACAACCATTGCGTCGAACATCAAGCCGAGGTTCATCGGTCGCCCCCCCCTACCGGCCGAGTGCCGGATAGCGCCGCTCAGCCAGCCGGATCGACAGCAGCGTGACGGTGGTCAGCGAGAGATAGAGAGCGGAGGCCGCAAGGTAGAAGGTCAATGGCGCGCGCAAGGAGCCAGCCCCCACATATGCAACGCGCATGATGTCGGTCAGGCCGACGATCGAAACCAGCGCGGTATCCTTGAAGAGCGAAATCCAGAGATTGCCATAGGCAGGCAGCGCCAGCCGTAGCATCTGAGGTCCGATGACGAACATCCAGCGCTGCCAGGCGTTCAGCCCGAGCGACTTTGCCGCTTCGGTTTGACCCGCTGGCACTGCCGCAATCGCGCCGCGAAACACTTCGGTCGCATAACCGCTGAAGACGACCGAGAGCGCAATAATGCCTGCGGTGAATGCGTTCACCTCCACATATCGGCCGGCGATCTTGCTGGCGAAAGTCGTTCCGCCGAAATAGATGAGCAGGATAATGAGAAGTTCTGGTACCCCACGGACAACCGTCGTGTAGGCCGTCACGACACGGTTGAGGCGCGGCTGTGCCGTGCCTTTCGAAATCGCCAAAAGCAACCCAAATGCCGTACCGAGGCAGCCGCTGACAAGAGCCAGGCTTATGGTCACGGTGAGTGCGACAACAAACTGAGTAGTAAAACCACCCATGGGGCGCGTCCCTCGACTCGCGATACCGCAAGAGATACACCGGTCTTTTTCACTCAGAGTCTGACTCATAATATTTCTGATGGATATCATGGATTTGCGATGCGCCGTGTCATGAGTTGAACGGATGCGAGGAGCAGCCAAGCGGTGGAGCTTTCGATGGTCTGCTCGAAGTCCTTGGACAGGCGTCGGTTGCGGCCGAACCAGGCGAAGGTTCGTTCCACCACCCACCGGCGCGGGAGCAGGACGAAGCCTTTTGCGGCGTCGGATCGCTTGATGATTTCGAGGGTCCAGCCACCTTTTCCCCTGAGCGCGGTCTGGAGTTTTTCACCGGCGTAGCCGCCATCGGCGAAGACGTGGCGCAGCCAGGGAAAGCTTTCCCGAATAGAAGCCAGAACCTCGGGGGCGCCGTCTCGGTCCTGGATGTCAGCGGTATGGACGATCGCGCCGACCAGCAGGCCCAAGGTGTCGGTCAGGATATGGCGCTTTCGGCCTTTGATCTTCTTGCCCGCATCGTAGCCACAAAGCCCGCCGCTTTCAGTGGTTTTCACGCTTTGGCTGTCGATTACGCCGGCGCTGGGCGACGCCTCCCGACCTGCGGCGACACGCACGGCCATCAGCAGCAGGTGGTTGATCGTGTTCCAAAGGCCGCTGTCGCGCCAAGCGTAGAAATAGCGCTGCACCGTCGATACCGGCGGCAAGTCCCTGGGCAGCATTCGCCAAGGCAGACCGCTACGCAGCACATAAAACACGCCCTCCATGATAGACCGCTGCGACCATTTCGGCGGGCGGCCAAGCGCCGAGCGAGGCGGAAGCAGCGGTTCCAGAACCATCCATTCCGCGTCCGTCAAATCGCTTGAATAACGTAGTCCCTTTCGGGCATGCTTGGCGCGGGTGATATCAGTCCACATGTGATGCTCCGTCGAGGCTTCGCAACTCCGATTGAATCACAAGTCATTGATATCACCCAACTTCTTTTTGGGTCAGACACTCAGACCAAGTCGTATAACCCAAGGTTGCGAATTGTTATATTTGTAATTTGGAGTTAATTTAAGATATTTGCTAATTCTAGCGCCTGAAATTACATACTCAATCTATAATTTTTATTATTTTATCTATAACGCACCGTTATATACTGAGACGGTTCGTTGCTCCCCAGGTTGGCGTTATCCGCTTCCCGGGTGGCGTCATCAGGAAAGGAGCGCAGGCAATGGAGTTGCTGCAGAGCGACCTGAAGCTCCGTCAACTGAAGGTCTTTCGAGAAGTGTTGCGTGCCGGTTCGACAAGGCGAGCGGCGGTTGCGCTCGGGATAAGCCAGCCGGCCGTCAGTCAACATGTGAAGCAACTCGAAACCACGCTCGGCATCACGCTCTTCAAGAGATCAGCCAACCGCATCGTGCCCTTGCAGGAAGCCTGGGAACTCCTGCGAAACGTAGAACTTGCCCTGACGTCCCTGGATCGGCTGGAAGCGTCGATCTTCGCAATGAAGAACGAGGAAAAGCAGAGGATTGCGATTGCCGCCCCCTCCGTTTTCGGTTTCGTGACCTTGCCCAAGGTCGTGGCGATCATCCACTCAAAGACCGCTTCGAATGTCCGGTCAATTTCGGGAAGCTACGAGCAGATCGGTGAGCACATCCTGGCGGGGCGGGCGGATCTTGGAATCTCGAGATTGCCGCTCGACCCAACTCTGTTTGAATGGGCGCCGCTCGGGTCTGCGCGCAATGTGTGCATCTTTCATCCCGACCACCGCTTTTCAAAACAGACCTGTATCGAGGCTCACGACCTGGCAGGCGAAACGATCATCGATATCGATCCGCGGTTCGCCGCCCACCAGATGAACTTCAATGCCTTGCGCTTCGCCGGCGTCGAGCCAGACATCCTTGTGGAATTCGATTGCAACGGTCACGAAGCCGGATACGTTTCGGCTGGCCTGGGCATTTCGATAACCAATGAGATCATTGCGCGTGAATACGCGGCGTTTCACCTGGGAATAAGGCCAGTAGAGCCGACCGCGCTCTATCACTACGTTGCGATTTGGCAGAAGGGCAGGGCCTTCTCTAACGCATTGAATGTATCGCTCGAGGCGATCATCGGTGCGTTTTCCACGGAGCCGCCTGCGAGAGGTTGATAGGTATTCCACAGGCGCTGGAGATATCAGAGTTGTACTACAGCTTGTTGCACAGAATCCCCGCGCAAAGAGACGCGATGAACGTGGCCGAGCTATGGATTTGAGCCGGCGCGGCTAAGGCTGTTTCTCGACGTCCGGTTCGGCGAGAGCGGCGAAATGCGTTTCGTTTGCATCGGCGGTGGCCAATCCCAACCCCGCTATTTTCCTAGACCATAGTGGGCGTCCTATGATGCCTAGCGAGCATTCTGCCGCGCACCTTCTATCCCGCTGGATCTATGGTGATGATATCATCGGTGGAGAATGTGTGGTTGCTGAGAACGATCCTCTCGACTGCCTTGCCATGATCAAGTTTTTGCCAATGGCCGGCGCGGTCTTGCAATGTCGTGATGGTCGCAAGCCTGCGCGATATGCTGATCGCGGACACCATAGGTCTTGGCAATCTCAGTCAACGGCTTCGACCAAACCAGTTCATAGAGCGCGGCGCGGCTCAATCTCAGCATTCTATAACTCCGGTAGTCTAACCCGGTCGGATGATGTCATCATGCCTGCCGACTTTCCAGCTTTCTGGTATCAAATGACGGCTGCGGTCGGGTGGTGCTGCCTCTTGCCTACTCTTGCGCATTGCCATATCGATTTGTCCTACAAATAGGGAGGCCATGATGTCCGGCGCCAATACCCGAAAGAAGAAGTTTCGCTCGCAAGAATGGTTCGACAACCCCGACAATCCGGGAATGACCGCTCTTTATCTGGAGCGCTACCTGAACTACGGACTGACGCGCGCCGAACTGATGTCGGGCAAGCCGCTGATCGGCATCGCCCAGACCGGCTCGGATCTTTCGCCTTGCAACCGCCATCACATCGAGCTGGCCAAGCGCGTGCGCGAAGGCATCGTGTCGATGGGCGGCATTCCTTTCGAGTTCCCGTGCCATCCGATCCAGGAGACGGGCAAGCGCCCGACCGCGGCACTTGACCGCAACCTAGCCTATCTCAGCCTGGTCGAGGTGCTCTACGGCTATCCGCTTGACGGCGTCGTGCTCACCATCGGCTGCGACAAGACAATGCCGGCCTTGCTGATGGCCGCGGCCACCGTCAACATTCCCGCCATCGCTTTGTCGGTCGGTCCGATGCTTAACGGCTGGCACAAGGGCAAGCGCACCGGCTCTGGCACCATCGTCTGGGAATCGCGCCAGCGCCTGTCGGCCGGCGAGATCGGCTATGACGAATTCATGGACATCGTCGCCTCCTCGGCGCCGTCCACCGGCTACTGCAACACCATGGGCACTGCCACCACTATGAATTCACTGGCAGAAGCACTTGGCATGGAACTCCCTGGTGGCGCTGCCATCCCGGCGCCGTACCGTGAGCGTGGCCAGATTTCCTACGAGACCGGAAAGCGCATCGTCGACATGGTGCATGAGGACCTCAAGCCGTCCGACATCATGACGCGGAAAGCCTTCGAGAATGCCATCGTAGTCAATTCGGCCATTGGCGGCTCGACCAACGCGCCGATCCATCTCAACGCCATTGCCCGTCACCTTGGCATCAAGCTCGACAATGACGATTGGCAGGCGGTCGGCCACAAAATCCCACTGCTGCTGAATTTGCAGCCTGCGGGCGAATACCTCGGCGAAGACTACCATCATGCCGGCGGCGTGCCGGCGGTGGTGGGCGAATTGATGAAGGCCGGCCTGCTGCCCTATCCGGAAGCCATGACCGTCAATGGCAAGACAATCGGCGACAATTGCAGCGGCGCCGTCAACGAGAACGCCGACGTCATCCGCACCGTCGCCGCCCCGCTAGTCAAGGAAGCCGGCTTCATCAACCTCAGGGGCAATTTGTTCGATTCCGCCATCATGAAGACCAGCGTCATCTCCAAGGAGTTCCGCGACCGTTATTTGTCGAACCCGAAGGACCCGGAGGCCTTCGAAGGCAAGGCGGTGGTGTTCGACGGACCGGAAGATTACCACGCCCGCATCGATGATCCGGCCGAGAACATCGACGAGTTCGCTATCCTCTTCATGCGTGGGGCAGGGCCTGTCGGCTATCCCGGTGGGGCTGAAGTGGTCAACATGCAGCCGCCGGCCTATCTCATCAAACGTGGCATCCACTCGCTGCCTTGCGTTGGCGACGGCCGTCAGTCAGGCACGTCGGGCACGCCTTCGATCCTCAATGCCTCGCCTGAAGCGGCGATTGGCGGCGGGCTGGCCCTGCTCAAGGCCGGCGACCGCGTCCGCATCGACCTGAGGAAGGGTACCGCCGACATCCTCGTCACCGACGACGAGATCGCTCGCCGCCGTGCCAAGCTGCAGACCAATGGCGGCTATCACTCTCCCAAGCACCAGACGCCCTGGCAGGAAATCCAGCGCGGCATGGTCGAACAGCTTGCAGACGGCATGGTGCTGAAGCCGGCGGTGAAATACCAGGATGTGGCACACACCAGCGGCGTGCCGAGGGACAATCACTGAGCTGGGAGTGTGTTGCCTTGCGCCATGTGGCCTGTGATCCGCTTGCCTGCCCGGCCATCGAGGCGTATCCATTGTGCCCGCATTGGATGGAGCAGACGCCGGATCAGTCGCGCCGTTCCCAGCCGTTGATGCCCAGATGCTCCTGGGGGATGAAGCGGATCTTGTATTGCATCTTGCGGGAGCCTTCGATCCAATACCCTAGATAGACGTAGGGAAGCTTCAAAGCTTGCGCCCGATTGATGTGATCAAGGATCATGAGCGTTCCGAGCGACGTGCCTCTGTCATCGGGATCGTAGAAGGAATAGACCATCGACAGGCCGTCGGTCATGACGTCGGTCAGCGCGGTAGCGACGAGCACGCCGTCGCTGGTGTTGTCCGTCAGTGGACCCGGCCTACGGCGCCGGTATTCGATTATCTGTGTATTAACGTGCGTATCTTCGACCATCATCGCATATTCGAGGATGCCCATGTCGGACATTCCACCTGCACGATGCCGCGCGTCCACATAACGTCGGAAGAGGGTAAATTGCTCGGTTGATGCCTGAGCCTTGTGTGTGGAACTGATGAGATTCCTGTTGCGCAGCCAAACCCGTTGCATCGAGCGGGTCGTATTGAATTCCTTGACTAGGACCCGCACCGATATGCAGGCGTGACAGGTCTCGCAGGCTGGTCGATAGGCAATATTCTGTGATCGCCGGAACCCGCTTTGTGACAAGTGATCATTCAGTTCGGCTGCTTTCCCGTCGACAAGGTGCGCGAAAATCTTTCGCTCGAATTGGCTTTCCAGATACGGGCAGAGTGTTGGGGCGGTCAGATAGAACTGTGGCGAAGATTGTGGGCGGTGTGTCATTCGTCTTCTTTCAATGTGCTGGGCAGAATGGCCCTGCGACAGGAAAGGTCAACCGCCCTTTGAAGAGATTGACCCTTAGCTCGTCTCCAACTTGTCAAATGTGGAATTTCGCGGGGCAGGGCGCCTAAGGCCGCGTACCTTTCCTCGCGCGCGTTTGATTAGGTCACGCCTATTGTCCTATTCCGCTTTTTACTGCCCCTTAAGTCCTCGCGCGCATGGTTGTCGATGCCATTGAACTCATAGCTATCTGCCAAGGATTTTGGAAATGTATGTTTCCTGTCGAGCCGGAAGCCGTGAGAGTCGCTGAAGGTCGAACTTTAAGGGCTGAACGAAGCGGTTTGATGGGAGCGAGTGCGCGTACCGGAGTACCGAGTCATGAGACCACGTGGCAATCTTGTCGGACTGAAGCAGTTTCAGGTGAATGAGAAACGGCGGCAACTGCTGCAACTCGACATGATGATTGCCGATTTCGATCGAATGGGGCGAGATCTGGACGTCCAGATCAATGCCGAAGAAAAGAAAGCCGGCATCTCCGACATCAACCATTTTGCCTATCCGACCTTCGCCAAGGCCGCCCGTCTGCGTCGAGACAACCTCAAAAATTCGCAATCAGACCTTCTGCGGCAGAGAACCGTAGCCGAGCCACTCCTCGCCGAGGCCGAAGCAGAGCTCTCCAAGGCGCAAATGCTGGAATCGCGCAGTGGCAGAGGCCACGACCTGGAGCCCGGCAACCGAAGCGCCATGATCGGCTGGGCCGGACGGCTTTAGAGCACGCCTCAATTCGCAACACCCGACTGGCTTTTGGCGCGCGAAGAGGCGTGCGGCCTCCGTGTGACGACAGTTGCGTATTTGTCGCCAATGCCGGAACGGAAGCCATGTATGTCCGGCTTCTGGCAGGAATCAGCCTCATCGATCAAGTTTGCATGCGTGTGTGAAACATCTTTATTGCTATCTAAAATATCACTATGCTACTTTTGAATTGCTTTACTGCTAGCTAACGAGGGGTAGCGTGATCACTTCTGCACAAATGCGAGCCGCGCGGGCGCTTCTGGGTATCGATCGGTCAAACTGGCCGAGTTGTCGGGAGTATCCATCGCTACCATTCAACGCATGGAGGCCAGCGATGGCAACGTGCGCGGCGTGGTCGACTCACTGACCAAAGTCGTTCAGGCGCTCAATGGCGTGGGTGTCGATTTCGTCGGCGACCATGAGCGGAGCGATCGGGGTGGGCGAGGCGTCCGCTTGCGTCATCCCGACGTGCTTCTTGGGAAAGCGCATTGAAAGACCGTCTTAGAGACGGCGACCGCCGACCCTTACGCCGACGTTCCTGCCGGATTGCCATTGCCTCGGGCACAGCGCCAGCTTCGGACGTTGCTTCTCACAGCCTAGGACCGAAAAATGCGATTGGGGTATGCCCTTCTAAAGGCGACTGACGAAGATGGGGCGGCTCAGACCGCACGCCTGCTGAAAGCAGGGTGCGACCGGGTCTATGTTGAAAGGTCTTTCCGTCAACCGCGCCTGGTAGCCCTGCTTGGGGCAATTAAGTCAGGTGATGTCCTGGTTGTCGATGCTCTTTCCAGGCTTGCCCCTACACCCGGCAAGTTGAGCATGGTGTTGGGCTCGTTGCGCATTCTCGACGCCGGATTGGTGTCGATAGAAGATGAAATTGACACTGTCGACTGGCTACCCAACCAGGCAGCCCGGGTGTTCAAGGCTTTTGACCGCCTCGACCACGTTCGCAAGGCCAACAACGACGATTTCGACGACAAGCAGATCGCGGCGGCGCGCGTGATGCTGTCGTCACAGACAATGTCGGTGCCCGAGGTAGCAGCGCAACTGGGCGTCAGGGAAAACGTCCTGCTTCAGAAGCTTGGCGCCAATTGGTTGGTTGCACAGGTTCTTATTTCGTCATTGCATCTGCTCTGATGGTGCGCCGCCGCGAGTTCCCGCTGCGTTCTTTTCAAAGCCTCGGCGGCTGTGTTGCCAAGTCGAAATCCGGTTTGGCTCTTGCAAGCGGCACGGTGAAGAGGACATCGGACTCATAGTTCGGTATAATGCAGACCCTGTCGCGCCTTGACGACGAAGCGAACCAATTTCAAGCAGCGATTGCTAAGGGTCTAGGGAAAGCCCCGTCCACTTCAACGAAACATAGCGTGTCGATGTACCTGGTTCCCAAGAGGACGAACGATGATGAAGCCGAACGCTTGGAGGCGTCTCGCAGACGAACCGCATGCGACGACAGTGATTGACGTGCAGCCCATTGGGGTGGCGGACGAAACCGTGCGAGTGGTTGTCTACACACGAGACGTTTACCATGGCGTGGCTGCGCTTGCGGCCCTGCGATCTGCCATTACGGAGATCATTCAGGGGGTGACGGAAGGCACCCTGTTTGGTGCTCAAGATCAGAACGGCCACCTTGAATATGAATGGCAGTCGCCCATGGCGAATGCGGCAGCTCGGGAGCACCGGGAACGGTAGTCGATGCCGGGTATTCTGCGAACCTTTTCTCGGCTTTGAAGGATGGAGCAGCCGCAGGACGCAGAATTCAAACTGGCGTGCACCCCTCGATCGCAGTCAAAGTCTCTGGGCCATTCCAAGGAAAGGACCCACGAATGGAAATCTTACGCCACTTGTCTTGCGAGCGCACATTTCGACCAAAGGTCAGAGAGCGAGTTGGCAAGATGGTCAATGTCTGAATCCGTATGCAGCGGCGAAGGCGTAATGCGCAATCTCTCCGTGCCACGCGGCACAGTCGGATAATTGATGGGTTGCAGGTAGATCCCGTACCGATCGAGCAAGATGTCACCGATCCATTTACATTTTACGGGGTCGCATACCATCACTGGCACGATATGGCTTGGATTTGGAAGGCACGGGATGCCAATGCTGTTAAGCCGGCTGCGGACTTTTCTTACGCACTCCTGGTGTCGATCACGCTCTAAGTTCGATGTCTTCAGGTGACGGATCGAAGCTAGCGCGCCAGCCACGACCGCTGGCGGGAGTGCTGTCGAGAAAATGAATCCAGACGCGAATGAGCGGATAAAATCGCAGACGACAGCGGACCCGGTGATATAACCGCCCATCACACCGAATGCCTTGCCAAGCGTTCCCTCGATGATCGTGACGCGGTTCATAAGCCCCTCACGCTCGGCGATGCCACCTCCGTATGGCCCGTACAGGCCGACGGCATGGACCTCATCGAGGTAGGTCATCGCACCATGCCGTTCAGCAACGGCGAGAATCTCGGCGATCGGCGCGATGTCGCCGTCCATTGAATAGACGGACTCGAAAGCGATGATTTTCGGGCGCTCTGGACCGTATTCGCAGAGGATGCGGTCAAGGTCCTTCGGGTCGTTGTGCCTCCAAATCCGTTTCTCTGCCCTCGAATGGCGGATGCCCTCTATCATCGAGGCGTGGTTGCTCTCGTCGGAGAGAATCAGGCAGTCTGGAATACTGGCGCCAAGCGTGCCGAGCGTGGCCCAGTTCGACACGTAGCCTGAGGTAAAGAGCAGGGCGGCCTCCTTGCCATGCAGATCAGCAAGTTCGCGCTCAAGAAGGACATGA
Organism: Mesorhizobium sp. PAMC28654; assembly: GCF_020616515.1. GTDB lineage: Bacteria > Pseudomonadota > Alphaproteobacteria > Rhizobiales > Rhizobiaceae > Mesorhizobium. The sequence continues at coordinate 993,972 of NZ_CP085135.1, read as the reverse complement.
TCATGGCTATTGCCGGAAATGTTGCGCGTGCCGCCGGCGCCGGCGCCGGATTTATCGAGGGCTTCGTGCATGGCGGCAATCACCTTTGGGCTCTGCCCCATGCCCAAGTAGTCGTTGGAACACCACACGGTCACGTCGCGCTTCAAGCCGTCAGCGTGGCGAGTTGCGTGTGGAAACGAGCCTGCGTGACGTTCAATCTCGGCAAAAACCCGATAGCGCCCTTCCTTATGCAGGCCATCAAGCCTAGCGGCGAGGAGAGCTTCGAAGTCCATAATCCTTCCTTCCACCAAGTTAAGGGGTTTTGTTCATCCCTCTGCTGAGTCAGAAGGCCAGTAGCTGGCCCTGATCGACGTCGGATTTGCAGAAAATGGAATGGTGTTCGATCAGGTCGGGGTATTGTGCCGTGACCAACTGCAGGTCCGAGCGCTTCGTAAGGTGGATTGACCAGCCGCCGTCGACCGCAACGCCCCGCGCATCGCCCGAGCCGAAATCGGTGAGATGGCGGTGATCGCCAGCGATTTCTGCAGTGCCGCATGGTCGTACAGCGTCTTCGGCCGAGCCACTTCCGTAGCTGGCGGTTACGCTGTCATCGAGGAGTCAAAGTCCATCATGCGTCTGTGTATGCCTTCCTTTGTCATCGTGCATCCAGGCCCGTCATGACGATCAAAAGCGGACTCAAAACTCCTGGCAAGCCGTAGATCAAGCATGCCGATTCTTGGTTCGTTTGGGCTTCGTCTTTCACTTGAACCGCCGATTTTGTTTGGATCGGCCTGTCTTTTGATCATCAAGCTTGTTGAGCAGATCGGCGGCGTCGGATGCATCATCCTTGCTAAGGCCCACCATGACGCGGGAAGGCGTTTCTGTGGGCCGTTCAGGGCGAGTGTCCAGAACGGACCAACTGCCACCTGTTGGCTCTTGATTTGGCGTATACCGTCGCTTCATCGAGCGATCAGACTTCATGGCTTCCCCGCTGCGTCTCTCGAACGCCCTTTCTGCATAACCGGAGTTGGACTCCAGGCGAGCATTGCAATCAGTGAGTCCGGCCTGTTAACCCGACCGGATGCGCCAGGCGTACGCCGCGCCCCCCGTCATTACTGCGTTCATGATCGCCGATCATTTCAACGCCCTCTGCCCTGAATGCGCTTATGACTTTCATGTGTGTCTCGGCTACATCCCGTACATCGCCTTCGCTGGCCTCCATGCGTTGAATGGTCGGGAGCGAAACGCCGGCACGTTCAGCCAGAGTTCTCTGGTCCATTCCGAGCAAGGCCCGCGCTGCTCGCATCTGCGAAGCGGTAATCATCTCCAAATTCTCCGGACCTGCGAATCCCTTGAAAAACTACATCGCGAAAAACCGCCCGCCGGGCTGCGGCAAGGCAACGCCTCTGGCGGCAAGTATTGGTCATCCGGAGGTGCCGCGGTCCAGCCGTGACAGCCAAAAAGCACTGAGCAACACGCCCTTAACCCGTGGCAGCAAAACGAGGATCAGCACAATGACAATCAGCACCAATAATATCATCGTGACAACGAAGTGTGATGCCAGAAGAGACTGGAACAAAAAATAGAGCGGAGCTGCAGCTATGCTCGCCAACAGGATTGTAAACCATGGCGCTGCATCATCCGATTCAATATCGCCAAAGCGCTCGCCGCACTCGGCACAATTTTCTACTTGCGTCAGATATGCGCGATACAGCTTTCCCTGACCGCAATTTGGACACCGCCCCATGAAGCCCCGCTTCAGCGCGGCCTGCAAGGTCGGACGCGCAACTTTTGTGCCACCGCTGTCCATCATATCTCATGTATAGAACATGACCCTCAATGCTTCAACCCCAAGATATCTGCTATTCGACATGAACCATAGAAATGATTTGAGTTGGGCGACGCAGGGGCCATTTGCGGCCCCCGCGTCTTCTTGATTCGCGGGATTGCCACTAGGAAACGTCGGAGACCGGCCAGCCGCCTCGATCGGGCAGGAGGGCTTCGTTCGCTGCGACGGCGGTCATGTTGACGATGCCTCGACTTGTGCAAGAGGGCGCCAAAATATGTGCAGGTTTCTTTGGCCCCATCAGGATTGGCCCGATGGACAGCGCGTCGTTCATTTCCTTGAGCAAGGTCATCGCAAGGTTTGCAGCGTCAAGGTTCGGGAATATCAGTAGGTTTGCGTCACCCTTCAATATGGTGTCGGGCACATAATGTTCACGCAGACGTTGATTGAGCGCAAGGTCACCCTGCATCTCGCCCTCGACGATTAGAGTGGGGTCCGCCTCTCTCAGCTTTCCGTAGGCTTCGCGCATTTTGAGCGCGCTGTCGCCGTCGCGAGACCCAAAATCGGAATAGCTTAGCAACGCCACGCGCGCGGTGATGTTGAAATGCCTGAGATGGTTTCTGGCCAGAAGCGTCATGCTGACGAGCTCATCAGCACTTGGATTCGTCGTGACGTAAGTGTCGGCAAGGAAGAAACCCCCCCGCGGCATGACAAGCATCGAGAGCGCTGAGGCCTCCGTCACCGGCTCCGCCAGCCCGATAATCGAGCGGATGTCGCGCAGGTGTTTGACATAGCGTCCCTGCAGACCGCAGATCAGGCCATCCGCATCGCCGCGTTTGACCGCGAGCGCGCCGATGACGGTGGTATTCGTGCGAACCACGGAACGGGCGGTCTCAGGCGCGACGCCGCTCCGGCCGACGAGAGAGTGAAACAGTGCGACATAATCGCGGTAACGTGGGTCGTCTTCAGGATTGATGATCTCAAAATTTTGTCCTGGTTTAAGCGTAAGTCCGAAACGTGCAATGCGCTGTTCTATAACGGCCGGCCGCCCTATAAGAATCGGGTGTGCAATGCGCTCTTCTATGATCACCTGCGTCGCCCGTAGTACTCGTTCATCTTCGCCATCAGCAAAGGCGATTCTCTTATCAAGATTGCGCACACGGTCGATGATTGGCTTCATGATCAGGCCGGAGCGGAAGACAAAGCGGTTGAGGCTATCGTGGTATGCGTCGAAATCGACGATCGGGCGTTTAGCGACGCCAGTCTCCATAGCGGCCCGCGCCACCGCCGGAGCGATCCTCAAAATCAGCCTTTGATCAAAGGGATCCGGGATGATGTGATCCGGTCCATATATCGCCGGCTCACCCGATTGGGATGCCTCCAGGCCCGGCTCGTGGGCGAGTTTGGCAATCGCTTTCACCGCTGCAAGCTTCATCTCCTCGTTGATCGTTGCGGCGCCTACATCGAGTGCGCCACGGAAGATGAAAGGGAAACAAAGGACATTGTTGACCTGGTTGGAATAATCAGAGCGTCCGGTGCAGATCATGGCGTCAGGGCGAACTGACCTCGCCTCCTCGGGCATGATCTCAGGCGTAGGATTGGCAAGCGCAAGTACGAGCGGATTTTTGCCCATCGCCTTGAGCATTTCGGGCTTGAGAACGCCGGGCCCCGAGAGTCCGAGAAAGACGTCGGCGCTGTCCATCACATCAGCAAGCGTTGTCGCATCAGTCGTCTGGGCGAATTTCCCACGCCAGCGATCAACCGTACCGGCACGTTTATGGGTGACCAGACCGCCCTTGTCGGCGACCCAGATGTTTTCGTATTTGGCGCCGAGCGCCACAAGTAGATTAAGACAGGCGATAGCCGCTGCCCCGGCGCCCGACGTACAAATTTTTACCGTCTCGATGCTCTTTCCAGCAAGCTCGAGTCCGTTGAGAACCGCGGCTCCGACAATGATGGCAGTACCGTGCTGGTCGTCGTGAAAGACGGGGATGTTCATGCGCGCGCGAAGCGCTTCCTCGAGTGTCCGTCGTCAGATCATTTGGCTCAGATTGGATCGCAGATTAGCGGAGTGTCGGCCTCATCTTGGGGTTGATGTTAAGCGGCGATCTTGCGGTGCTGCAAGCGCCGATGTTGGATGGTTTGGCGTTTGATCCTTTCTCGCTGTTTGATAATGGCTGCGGCCCTGCCGAAGTAGGCGTCGGCTGGCGTTACGTTGGCCAGGCTCTCGTGGTAGCGTCGATGGTTGTAATGTTCGACGAAGGCTGCGATCTGGGCCTCAAGGTCGCCGGGCAGAAAGTAGTTCTCCAAGAGGATTCGGTTTTTGAGGGTCTGGTGCCAGCGCTCGATCTTGCCTTGGGTCTGGGGATGCATTGGAGCGCCCCGGACATGGCTCATGCGTTGGTCCTGGATATAGTCCGCCAGTTCGCCGGCGATGTAGCTGGGGCCATTATCGCTGAGCAGCCGAGGCTTGTGGTGCACATGGGCCTGGTCGCACCCTGAGGCAGTAAGTGCCATGTCCAGCGTGTCGGTGACGTCCTCGGCCCGCATGGTGCTGCACAGTTTCCAGGCGATGATGTAGCGGGAGTAATCGTCGAGCACGGTCGACAGGTACATCCAGCCCCAGCCGATGATCTTGAAGTAGGTGAAGTCCGTCTGCCACATCTCGTTGGGTCGCGTCGTCTTGGTGTGGAACTCGTTCGCCGCCTTGATCACCACATAGGCCGGGCTGGTGATCAGATCGTAGGCCTTGAGGAGCCGGTAAACGCTGGCTTCTGACACGAAGTAGCGCGTCTCGTCGGTGAACCGTACTGCCAGTTCGCGCGGGGAGAGCTCGGACTGCTCCAGCGCCAGTTCGATGATCTGGTCATGGATGGCAGGCGGGATGCGGTTCCACACCCGGCTCGGCGCCGAGGGCCGATCCTGCAGCGCCTCAGGCCCGCCCTCGACATAACGGTCATACCAGCGATAGAAGGTCCGGCGCGGGATGCCCAGTCGGTCCAGCGTTTTGCGGGTTGGCAGGTGTGACTGCTCGACGATCCTGATGATCTCGAGCTTTTCGGATGCGGGATATCTCATTCTTGCTCGTCCCCATCCGCGATCATGCTTTTTTTGAGCAGACGGTTTTCCAGTGTCAGATCAGCGACGCATTCCTTCAGCGCGCCGGCCTCCCGGCGCAAATCCTTGACCTCGTCGCTGGTGGCAGCACGAGCGGTATCACCCGCCAATCGGCGCTTGCCGGCCTCCATGAACTCCTTGGACCAGGTGTAATACAGGCTCTGCGCGATCCCTTCCTTGCGGCACAGCTCGGCGATGCTGTCTTCGCCGCGCAGCCCGTCCAGCACGATCCGGATCTTGTCTTCCGCTGAAAAATGCCGCCGGGTCGCCCGGCGAATGTCCTTTACCACCTGCTCGGCAGGCTTCTTGGCACTTGAGGATTTAGGGCTCATCTTGGTTCCTTCGTCGTGACGACGAGATCAAAACCCTCCTTAATTCACAACCTCAAATCTGGGACACAGGTGCTGACGGGGAACAATGGCCACCACTGGCCATAAGGTCATAGAAATCCAATTCGGCAGAGATGTTTGACTTTCGACGGCTAGGGCAGTTGGTACAACGAGATGGCCGACAACCAGGATCGTGAGCCAGGGAGCTGCGTCGTCGGAGTGAATATGGCCATACTGCTGACCACAAACATCGCAGTGATTCACTTGCTTCAAATATGAGGCAAACAGTCTGCCTTTTCCGCAATTGGGGCAGCGCCCAAGCAGCCCTCGGCGCGCGGCGACAACGAGAGTGGGTCTTTCGTCTTCTTGCTCTTCAGGCGTCAAATGATCGGATATTTGCACACGGGATGCGCCATCCATGGGATTATCCGTTGGCTTGTTCATAGCGCTCTCTTTGCCGCCTGGGCATTGGCGCCAAAACCCGCCACGGCGATGCTCATAAAGCCTGACCAGGTGACCGAGGCGGCCCAGGCACATCCACCGGAGACGGCATCGAGCAATGCAGTCGGCGGCGGGCGAAGCGCCAATATCGCAAATCCGATCGAGGCTAGCGTAAGCTGCGTCAGCAGGCTCTTTGTCGCATAATCCGGATCACTTGGACGCATCAAGTGCGACGCGAAACGGATACGCTCAGCCGTGAAATAGACAACCGGATTATTGGTCAGGGCTATCACCAAGGCTATGGCCAGATAGCTGCCTCTCAGAATGGGGAGGAGCGCTTCGAATTCAGATGGGGTGTCAGCACCGACGTTTGGAGATACCAGAATGATTGGTACATGTCGTACGGTCAGCAAGATGACAACGGTTGCCAACCCTGCGGCCATGCATTGGATGCATGCGGCGAAAAAGCCGGCCTGAAAGAGCCGCGGCATGCCATTCAACCTCCGGAAGCACCTGTTTTGACGTTCACGCCCTCCAGCAACGCGATTAAGCCTTTTAGAATCTCGATCGGGGGCGGTGGGCAACCAGGAATGCGCAGATCGACCGGCAGCACCTTGGACACCCCACCCATCACGGCATAACTCCCGGCGAAACACCCGCCGTTCAGAGCGCAGTCGCCGATGGCGACCACCCATTTGGGACTGGGGGTGGCCTCGTAGGTTCTATGCAACGCCTCGCGCATGTTCTTCGTGACTGGGCCGGTCACGAGCAGCACATCGGCATGGCGCGGCGATGCGACGAAACGGATTCCGAAACGCTCGATATCGTAGAAGGCGTTGCTCAGTGCGTGCATTTCAAGTTCGCAGCCATTGCAGGAACCGGCGTCGACCGCGCGGATGGACAGGCTTCGGCCCAGCCGCTTGTGTGCTGCGCCGTCAAGAGCGCGCGCGAGTTCGTTGATCGCCGCATCGCCAGCCGGCGGCGGCTGTTCCGTAAGCGGCGGTTGAACCAGACTTTTTAGGAGGAGCATTCGCATAGCAGCATCCTTTAGAGATCATGGCCCGAATAGGAGCAGTTGAACGACTTGTTGCAGAGCGGAAAGTCGGCGACGATGTTGCCCTCGATCGCGGCCTCGAGCAGCGGCCACTGAAACCAAGAGGGATCGCGCAGGTGGCAGCGTTCAACTGTGCCGTTTGCGGCAATACGGAGCCAAGCCAGAATGTCGCCGCGGAAACCTTCGACAAGCGCCATGCCTTCATGCGCGCCATTTGTCTGCGCAAAATCGAAACGGATCGGGCCTTCCGGCAGCCGGTCTAGAATCTGTTCGACTAGAGATAAGCTCTGCTTGACCTCATGGATGCGAATCCAAACGCGGGCGTTCACGTCTCCCTCCTGGAGGAGAGGCACATCGAAGGCGAGTTCGTCATACGGAGGATAGGCGAAATTGCGCCGGACATCGAAGTTCCGACCGGAGGCTCGGCCGACGTAGCCGCCCGCACCATACTGCAGGGCGAGTTCTACCTTGAGCCGGCCAGAGCCGACAGTCCGGTCCTGCAGTGACGCGGTGTTGTCGTAAAGTTCGACCAGGGCAGGGAACCGCTGCCCGATTTCTGCGATCAGAGACCGAATTGCTGTAGCCCCCTCGTCGCTTAGATGCCTTGCTACTCCGCCCGGCACGATGCGGTCGCGCATCAGGCGGTGGCCGAAGGCAACATCGCTGGCACGCAACACGCGCTCACGCAGCACGCCGCAGTGGGCATGCATGAGGGCGAAGGCTGCGTCATTGCAGATGGCGCCGATGTCACCCAGATGGTTGGCCAGGCGCTCCAACTCGGCCATGAGCGCTCGCAGCCAGATTGCGCGTGGAGGAACCTCGACACCCAGCGCCGCTTCGACCGCGCGGGCAAAAGCCAACGAATACGCCACAGTGCTGTCACCCGACGTTCTGCCCGCCAGCTTGGCCGCGCGGTCGATATCGGACCCCGCCATCAAGCCTTCAATGCCCTTGTGCGCGTATCCGAGGCGCTCCTCCAGCCGCACGACCGTTTCGCCGCTCGCTGTAAATCGAAAATGCCCCGGCTCAATGATGCCAGCATGCACGGGCCCCACGGGGATCTGGTGCAGGCTTTCGCCCTCGGCAGGAAGAAAACGGTATGAGGAAGCAGCTGTTGACGCCGGACCAGGCGCACCCAATGGACGGCTAAACCCCCATTGCCCATGATCGAGCCACAGCCGCGAATCAGGCGCACCCTGCGGCAACAGACCGAACAGGTCGGCGGCCGCGCGTTCGAGACGCATTGCGGGCGGATGCAACTGGCCGACCGATGGGTAGCGGCCACCCGGGCATGCCAGACTGAGGACGCCGGGTTCCTCAGCATTTTTGTCCAGAAGCGCCATGTGCACGCTAGCAGGCTCACCCCAAAGACCGAGCAAGCTCCAGCTACCTGCAGCCAGCTGCTCGGAAGCAAAATTCCACATTTTTGGAGCCACCACGGCACGCATCCAAGGAAGGTGCTGCTCGACGCGACGGCCAGCCAGGATGACGTCTTTGAGTGCGGGTATGGGTTTCTCCTTGGTCATCCGCTCATCCCAGGATACTTGCGACATGCTGGAACCATGTGACCAGCGGTGGCGGCAGATAGATGCCGGCGGCAAACACCAGCGCCAAGTGGGAATACATCGGAATGTAGGAAGCCTCGGAGGGTGCGGTGCTGCCGCTTGGCTCGCCGAAAGCGACGCCGGTCAGTCGAAGCAGCAGGGCTCCGAAAGCGAGCAGAATCCCGAACACCAACGGCATCGCCAGGAGGGGGTGTCTGGCAAATGTCGAACTCACGACCAGAAATTCGCTCATGAAGATGCCGAGCGGAGGGAGGCCGGCAATGGCAACGACCCCGATGACGAGCGCCCAGCCAAGCCCCGGATGCGTCTCCGTCAGCCCCCGGATCTCGGCGATGTTCTGTGTTCCCTTGACCTGGGCAATGTGGCCCACCGTGAAAAAGATCGCCGACTTGGTCAGGCTGTGCATGACCATGTGCAGCAGGCCGGCAAAATTGGCGAGCGGGCCACCCATGCCGAAAGCGAACACGATGATGCCCATGTGCTCGATCGAAGAGTACGCGAACAGACGTTTGATGTCGCGGCGCCGGTAGAGCATGAATGCCGCGAAAACAAGCGACGTCAGCCCCATCGTGATCATCAATGGCCCGGGCGTCATCGCTTCCGGGTTTGCGGCGAGCAGCAGCTTGAAGCGCAGCACGGCATAGAGCGCGACATTGAGGAGCAGTCCCGACAACACCGCGGAAATCGGCGTCGGCCCTTCCGCGTGCGCATCGGGTAGCCAAGCATGCAAGGGCGCAAGGCCAACCTTCGTGCCGTAGCCAAGCAGCAGGAAGACGAAGGCGACATTCAGCAAAGCTGGATCGAAGTGTGCTGCGTGTGCGATGAGCACTGTCCAGACCATGGCATTCGTGCCCTCGCCAACAACCGGCTGCGCGGCCATGTAGACGAGGATGGTGCCGAACAGTGCGAGCGCAATGCCGACGCTTCCCAGAATAAAGTATTTCCAGGCGGCTTCCAGCGCTTCGTGCGTGCGATAGATGCCAACCATGAGCACGGTGGTCAGCGTGGCAAGCTCCACCGCCACCCACATCAGGCCGATATTGTTCGACACGAACGCCAGGTTCATGCCGAACATCATGATCTGGTACATCGCGTGATAAAATCGCAGGTTTGGCGCGGTCAGCCGCCCTGTCTCGAGCTCGTGCGCAATGTAGGAGGCGCTGAATACGCTCGTCGTGAAACCGACGAATGCGTTGAGCACGATGAAGACGATATTGAGATCGTCGATGAGCAGGTATTGGCCGGGCTGCGGCCGATCCGTGACGAAGAGCGACATCGCAGCGAGCAAGGTCAGCAAGCTCGCGCCGACATTGAGGCCTGCCGATATCCGGTAGTTAGGCAGCGACGCCAGAAGTGCGGCGGCGCTGACTGGTATCAGCAAAACGGCGGCCACCGCATCGAGGGATAACGCGGTCAACGGTGTTCTCCCCTGTAATCGTCGAGTGCGCCGACATCCACCGAGTCGAACCGTTCGCGTATGCGGAACAGGAAAACGCCGATGACGATGAAGGCGATCAGGATCGAGAAGGCGACACTTATCTCGACGACCAGCGGCATGCCCTTTGCCCCCGTGGCGGCAAGGACCAGGCCGTTCTCGAGCGACATGAATCCGACAACCTGGCTCACGGCATTCCGGCGGGTGACCATCACCAGAAGCCCCAGCAGTATGATGGACAGCGCGAAGGCCAGGTCCTCGCGGGCGAGCGGGTCGGCGTCGGGAGTGACCCGCAGCATCAGGACCATGGATAGAGTCACCAGACCTATTCCCGCAAGCATGGTCGGACCGATGCCGACGGCCGTCTCGATGTCGCGATGGATGCCGAGTCGCTGGATGATGCGGTGAAGCCCGACGGGAATGACGATCGCCTTGAAAACGAGAGCGATCGCCGCGGTGACGTAGAGATGATGGGCGTCCTGAATGTAGGCCTGCCAGGCTACAGAAAGGGCGAGCACGATTGCATGAAGCGCAAAAACGTTAATCAGCGCAAAGAGGCGATCCTGATACAGCATCATGAAGCTGACCAGCACCAGGCCGCCGGCGAGCAGATGAGCGATGTCGAAGGTGAGACCGTTCATCACAGGCTCCGCGAGACGAACAGCAGGAGCGTGCCGAGCAGCGCCAACATGAGTGCGGCGCCTAAAAAATCCGGGACGCGGAAGACGCGCATCTTGGCGATAGCAGTCTCAAACACGGCGAGCAGAATGCCGCAGACGGCAAGCTTGCCGACATAGGCGACGACACCCGGAGCCAAGGATTCCAGTCCGACCCCGGCGGCCGCCAGTCCCCAAGGCAGGAAGACGCAGGAAATCAGCGACACATAGAGCAGAAGCTTGAGGAAAGCGGCGAATTCGATCATCGCCAGATGGCGACCGGAATATTCCAGCACCATCGCCTCGTGAACCATGGTGAGTTCCAGGTGGGTCGAGGGGTTGTCCACTGGTATGCGGGCGTTTTCGGCGATCGCCACCATCACCAGGGCGATGAGCGACATCCCGAGCGATACCCGCAGGCCAACCTCCGGCGATCCCATGAAGGCAGCGACGGTCGAGAGTTGCGTCGCGCCGGCGACGAGGGCCAGGCTGAAGACAATCAGTAGCATGGCGGGCTCGGCCAGCGAAGCGATCATCACCTCGCGGCTCGAGCCTATGCCTCCGAAGCTCGTGCCGACGTCCATCCCTGCCAGCGCCAAGAAGAACCGTGCGCTTCCAAGCAGTGCGACGATGGCTATGAGATCGGCGGTCCAGCTGAAGGTGAGCCCCGTGGCGAATGTCGGGACGAGCGCAGCCGCGACCCAGGTCGTGGCGAAGATCAGATAGGGCGTCACGCGAAACAGCCAGGAGGCGTTATCCGCCAGGACGACCTCCTTGCGCATGAGCCGTAGGAGGTCGCGATAGGGCTGGACGAGAGAGGGACCCTGGCGCCGCAGAAGTCTCGCCTTCACCTTGCGCACGAAGCCAGTCAGGAGCGGCGCCAGCAAAAGCACCAGGATCATCTGTGCGCCCTGAACGGCCAACTCAATGATCAGGGCCATAGTGCGAGCACCAGGAGCAAGACAATGAGAAAGAGAAAGACGAGGGTCAGGTAGCGCCTGATCGTCAGGAACTGAAGATGGTTCAGGTGGTCGGTCGCAAAGTCGAGGGCCTTGCCGATGGGCAGATACAGCGTCTCCCAGATCACATCATGCATTTCGACATGCAAACGAGCCGGACCGGTTCCGCCGGGGGGCGGCATTTCGACGGTTTCCCTTGCACGGAAAGCGAACGTGCCGAAGACGCGGCGGATAGGCTGCGCGAAGCTGACGGCCGTGTATTGCGAGCTTGGGACTACATCCGGGAAGCCACAAGCCCAGGCTGGCCCCCGACGGATTGCATGCGACGCGAAACGGTGGATTACATATGCCGCGGCGGATGCTGAAAAGGCGATGAACAGGAACACCAGCAGGCCGTTGTAGGAACTGCGGCTCGCTGCAATCGGTACGATCGACAGCCAAGGCTGCGCCGTCTGCACGGGCATCCGGCTGCCAATCAGCGGGAGTGTCACCGATGACAGGCCGTCTATGACAAGACCCGGCAGAATGCCGGCAAGGAGACAAAGGGCCGCGAGGATGAACATTGCCGCCAGCGAGTAGCGGTCGACTTCATGCGCTGGCTCCACCGCAGCCGAGCGTGGCCTGCCGAGGAATGTGATCCCGAACGCCTTTACAAAGCAGGCCGCGGCCAGTGCCGCCGAGAGTGCCAGCAGACCACCGACGGCGGGCACCATGACCTTCAGTCCCCATTGTGGCAGGTCGGGGCTCTGCAATATGGCCTGGAAGGCTAGCCATTCGGAGACGAACCCGTTGAAAGGCGGTAGAGCCGAGATCGCGACGCAGCCGACGAGAAAGGCAAAACTCGTAAAAGGCATGCGATGGATGAGGCCGCCCAGTTTCTCCATGTCCCGCTCACCGGTTGCCGTCAGCACGGCGCCCGCGCCGAAAAACAGCAGGCTCTTGAAGAAGGAATGGTTGAGGACGTGGAACAGTGCGGCGGTGAGCGCCAGCGCCGCGGCCGATGGCATGGCGTTCGCCTTGAAGGCCAGCGCAAGGCCAAGGCTCACGAAGATGACGCCGACATTTTCAATGGTGCTGTAGGCAAGCAGCCGCTTCAGGTCCTTTTCCATCAGCGCGTAGAGGATGCCGAGAACCGCCGTCAGTCCGCCGAGGAAAAGCACAACAACGCCCGACCACCATGCCGGCTCGCCGAGCAGATCGAAAATAACGCGTATGAAGCCATAGACGGCAACCTTGGTCATGACGCCACTCATCAGGGCCGAGACGTGGCTTGGCGCGGCCGGGTGAGCGAGTGGCAGCCAAATGTGCAGCGGTACGAGGCCAGCCTTGGAGCCTGCGCCCAGCAGCATAAGAGCCAGGACGAAAGCGGTGGCGAGCGGGGTGGGGGAGGCGGCACGCATCGCTTCGAACGTGTAGTTCCCGCCAGGGCCTGACATCAGGCCGAACGCAAGCAGCAGCGCGAGCGTGCCGAAACTCGCCATCACGAGATAGATGTAGCCCGCCCGCGCATTGTCCTGTTCGCGATGGTGCGCCATGACGAGCGCCCAGGAGGCGAGCGACATGAATTCCCAGGACAGCAGAAAGGTGAAGGCGTCGTCGGCCATCACAACAAGGTTCATTCCGGCTAGGAAAGCCGGGAAGAACGGCAGCACCCGATGCGGTGCAGACTCATGTCTGCCGTAGCCGAGGCCATAAAGACTGGCCATGGCGCCGCCGAAATTGACGACGACAAGGAAGAAAGTCGAGAGCGCATCCAAACGGAAACGAGCGCCAATCCATGGCAATCCAAGAGGCAGCGTGGCAGTCGAGGGGGTGACGGGATCGTTGGCGATGCGGCTCGCGAGAACCAGGAGCACTGCCGCCGATATGCCCAGCGTCATGCTGTAGATCAAATGTGTCCCCGAGCCAGATCTACGGCTTGACGCAACCGCAAGCACCGCAGTCCCCAGGAGCGCGGCAACGCCCCACAGGAGGACCGCGGCCCCCGAAATCACGCCACGCTCCTCACGGGGAGTTTGGCGTCCGCATCGACACCGCCCAGAATTTTTGCGGGGTCAAAATCCGCTTTCAGCCGCACGCCGCGCCCGCCGATTTGGCTCGAGGCACCTTCGGCGATCAATTCGACGCCAGCGAGGTCAAGTGCCCCGATCAGCTTCATGAGGGAATCGACATTGCCCCGGATAATCGACTCGCTGGCCTCCATGCGCTGGATTGTCGGCACCGAAAGGCCGGACAATTCGGCAAGCCTGCGCTGATCGATGCCAAGGAGCGCCCTCGCGGCGCGCAACTGTGGAGCAGTTATCACGTGTCGCATCCTCTCCTGTCTGCATTAGGGATATGATCCCTACACGTTGCAGCATATATTGAAAGGTGATAAATTCAATAACCGATGTATGAGATATCGATTTTGATGGTAAGGGTACCGGTCCGATATCCGCGTTGCCGTAAAGCGCTCAGCTCCCGGCTGCATGCCGAGCCTACGGCCCTTGGCATAGCCATTTCGTGGTTTTCCGGCCGAGCCGGCTCGACCGGGGGAGACAGGGGATGAAGCCGACCGTGCGCCTGCAGCGAAGGCCTCTTGCACCGCATTTGCGGATCTATCGGCTCACGATGACCATGACGATGTCCATCCTGCATCGGCTCACGGGGATCGCTCTCTATTTAGGTACGCTCTTGCTGACCTGGTGGTTGGTTTCGGCAGCGTGGAGTCCCGGGGCTTACGCCACATTTCGGTTGTTCATCGGCTCGTCAGCCGGAGAGATCGTCCTGCTTGGATATGTCTGGGCGCTTCTTCACCACTTGTTGGGTGGCCTTCGGCACTTCGTCTGGGACATGGGAAAGGGGTTTGATCTGCCCGCGGCAAACGTCATGGCGCGCGCAACCCTCATAGGTTCGCTCTCACTAACCGCTGCGATTTGGGTGGCGGGCCATCTGTTTGGGGGAGCGACATGAGCAATATGCAAACGCCGATGAAACGTGTGCGCGGATCAGGGGCGGCTGGTGCCGGCACCGGTCATTTCTGGATTCAGCGGTTAACGGCCGTGGCCAACGTGCCACTCGTGCTCTTCCTTATTGTGTTGTTGCTGACGTGCATGGGTGCGGACTACGTCACCGCCAGGAACTCGATCGCCAACCCGTTGGTGGCGATTACACTTCTGCTGCTCGTTCTTTCCGGCGTCTGGCACATGTGCCTGGGCATGCAGTTGATCATCGAGGATTACGTGCATAGGCCGGGCATCAAAGTTGTCATGCTCATTCTCAACATTCTCTTTTCGGCAACAATCGCTGTCGCGTGCCTTTTTGCGGTGTTGAAGATCAGCTTCAGCCCGCAATTCATGTGAATGAGAATGTAATGGGAACTTCAAATGCTTACACGTTTACCGACCACACCTATGATGTGGTCGTCGTTGGCGCCGGTGGCGCTGGTTTGCGCGCCACGCAAGGCGCTGTCGAAGCCGGTCTGAAGACGGCATGCATCACCAAGGTATTTCCGACCCGTAGTCACACAGTCGCCGCTCAGGGCGGTATTGCTGCCAGCCTTGGCAATCTTGGCAAAGATAGCTGGCAATGGCACATGTACGACACCGTCAAGGGGTCGGACTGGCTCGGCGATCAAGATGCTATTGAATACATGTGCCGCCAGGCTGTTCCGACGGTCATGGAGCTGGAACACGCTGGCATGCCGTTCTCGCGTACCGAGGACGGAAAAATCTATCAGCGTCCTTTCGGCGGCCACATGAGCGATTTTGGCGAGCGCCCCGTGCCAAGGGCTTGTGCTGCGGCAGATCGCACAGGGCACGCCCTGATTCATACGCTCTATGGGCAGGCCCTGCGTTTCGGCACTCAGTTCTTCATCGAGTATTTCGTTCTCGATCTCATCATGGTCGACGGTGAATGCCGTGGCGTCATCGCCTGGTCGCTGGAGGACGGCTCACTGCACAGATTCCGTGCGCAGACAGTCATCCTGGCGACTGGTGGCTACGGCAGGATCTATTATTCCTGCACATCCGCCCATACCTGCACGGGCGATGGCGGCGGCATGGTTCTGCGAGCCGGCTTGCCGCTCCAGGACATGGAGTTCATGCAGTTTCACCCGACTGGCATTTACGGAGCTGGCTGCCTAATCACGGAAGGCGCGCGCGGGGAGGGTGGCTACCTGGTCAACTCGGAGGGTGAGCGCTTCATGGAGCGGTATGCTCCGTCCGCTCGGGACCTCGCCTCCCGCGATGTTGTCTCCCGCGCAATGACGGTTGAAATTCGGGAGGGGAGGGGCGTTGGGCCGAACAAGGACCATATATACCTGCACCTCGATCATCTCGATCCCGCCATGCTGCGCGAGCGTCTGCCCGGCATATCGGAGTCGGCCAAGATCTTTTCTGGGGTCGACGTGATGCGCGAGCCGATCCCAGTCCTGCCGACAGCTCACTATTGCATGGGCGGCATCCCCGCAAATTACCACGGTGAAGCGATCAGCGGCACCGATGGCAATCCGGACGCGATCGTTAGCGGTCTTATGGCCGTTGGCGAAGCGGCGTGCGTGTCAGTCCACGGCGCTAACCGGCTCGGTTGCAATTCGCTCCTCGACATCGTGGTCTTTGGCCGTGCTGCTGCATTGCGCTGCGCCGAACTCCTCGTCCCCGGCGCTGCGCAGCCGGCGTTGCCATCCAACGCAGGCGAAGGCACGCTCGACCGCTTCGACAAGTTACGCAATGCCAAGGGTGGCACGCCGACACCTCGCCTGAGAGTCAGGATGCAGCAAACCATGCAGAGCTATGCCACCGTGTTTCGTACCGCGGAGATCCTGCAAGAGGGCAAGGAAAAACTGAGGGAGGTTTGGGACGGCCTCTCCGATCTGCGTGTTTCAGATCGTTCGATGATCTGGAATTCCGACCTGGTTGAGACGCTCGAGCTCGAAAACCTTCTTCTCCAGGCAACAACACTTGTCGATTCCGCTCTGGCCCGCACCGAAAGCCGCGGCGCTCATGCACGCGAAGACTTCCCTGATCGGGATGACAAAAACTGGATGATTCACACTTTGGCCAGAAGCGACGGCGAGGGCAATGTCAGCCTGAATTATCGACCTGTCCACGCATATACCCTCACCAAGGATATCGCATACATCGAACCCAAAACCCGAATCTATTGATGGGCAGTCTCTGCCGCAGCGGGTGACGGGTTCTCAAAGGAAGAGACGATGGTTCAGCTCACATTGCCGAAAAACTCCACGATCACTGCGGGGCGGACTTTCAAGAACGATGACGGCGCCACCAGGGTCAAAAGATTCCGTATCTATCGCTGGAACCCGGATGATGGCCAGAACCCACGAATAGACACCTATGAAGTCGATCTTGGCAAATGCGGACCGATGGTGCTCGACGCGCTGATCAAGATCAAGGAAGAGATCGACCAGACGCTGACGTTCCGGCGGTCTTGCAGGGAAGGCGTCTGCGGTTCCTGCGCGATGAATATCAACGGGACCAATACGCTTGCCTGCACCAAAAGCATCGAAGATGTGGCTGGCGACGTGAAGATCTATCCGCTGCCCCACATGGAAGTGATCAAGGATCTAGTGCCCGATCTGACGCATTTTTACGCTCAGTACGCTTCAATCAAACCTTGGCTGCAGACCGTAACGCCAAAACCCCAGGGAGAATGGAAGCAAAGTCATCAGGACCGGGAAAAGCTTGACGGTCTCTATGAGTGCATATTGTGCGCTTGCTGCTCTACCTCCTGTCCAAGCTATTGGTGGAACGGTGATCGCTATTTCGGACCCGCCGTGCTCCTGCAGGCCTATCGATGGCTGATCGACAGCCGTGATGAAATGACGGGTGAGCGTCTCGACGACCTTGAAGATCCTTTTCGCCTCTACCGCTGCCATACCATCATGAACTGCACCCAAACCTGCCCCAAGGGCCTCAATCCGGCAAAAGCTATTGCAGCGATCAAGACCATGATGGTGGAACGGCGGATTTAGAAACTTGGACACAGTGATGAAATCATGATCCGAATTGCGAAATATCATTCCGATTTCGGCAACATAGAGGTCCTTCGCGCCAAGGATACTGGCTCGTTTATCTATCGCCAGGGTGGTTGCTTTCAAAGTGAGTGTGACCAAAACGGCGTGAGCGTCGTACCCTATGTCCATGCCATCTTCGGCCTTCTTGCTCAGAAGCAGGTCACCGACGTGCTCATGATTGGTGGTGGCGGCGGCAGCTTGGGCACGATGCTCGATCGAGTAGGAGTGCGGGTCACGATCGTTGACATTAATCCACAAGCTTTCCAGATCGCACGACGACACTTTGGGCTTCCGCGTCATGTCGACTGTTGTGTCGCCGACGGGGAGGAATTCTTACGCGCCGAACGCTATCGCTATGATGCAATCGTCCTGGACGCATACGTCGGGAGACGGATCCCAGAGAATCTACGGACTGAAACATTCTTCCGACTAGCTCGTAGCCGTCTAAAGAATTCTTCCGGGTGCTTTATCGGAAATATTCATGCTCGCCACGATTTGGATTCGTTGCCGGACCGCGTTGCCACCAACCTCAGCTCCGCTTGGAGTGACGTCAGATTGCTTGATATTCGCGGAATACCAGACCGCAATGCGATCGTGATGGCGGGCAATGTTCGCGAGCTGGTGCCGCCGAGAATGTTGATGCCGCCCGTGGTCGGCGCGGATGATATCGCTTGGGATCTCAATCGGCTTGCGTTCAGACCTTGGCACCTGCCTCGCCAGCCGGCGCAAAGCAAAGTGGGTTTTTGATATACTGCTGTGGGCACGAAACACTGTTGATTTCATTCAGAAGTCCTATTTGCGACCCCACAGGTGCATATCGCCTATGTCGAGGCCCCGCACTGCAATTGTTTGATAGTGGCTAGCGAGCGCGACTATGCGGTCCATTACTACTGCCGGAAACAATATGAATTGATACATTAATAGCGGATTGGAGAGAAATCATGGCAGAGGCGAATAAAAGAGCCGTATACCTTGGCACTTTAACCAAGGAGAATCTGTTTAATTTGCCCAGTCAGGGAGACGGGCGGAAATCCCGCAGCAATATCGAAGTCCGATCAATCGCTGACGCCGAGAAGGCAGAGCGGGACGCAAAGACAGCTCGGCTAAAGGCACAACGAATGGCGAAAGAGAAAAAATGAGGCGAGGGACGAAAAGCGAGGGGTGGCGAACACGCGCTAACCGAACTTTCTATCTCCTTGCAGTGCTGGCGGCGGTTGTTCTGGTTTTGATATTTGTCTTCCACAGATGACCTGACCTTCAAACGGGTCGGTCGGTCGTCGCTATTTTTTCGGCCCAGCACCGTCTGCGCCGGACTCATTGTTCGGATCGTTCACGATATCCCGGCGTGAGAAGACGTGATCATCTACATACCCCCTCCGGGAATATGATAAATCATGTGGGCAGCCCTATGATTGATGCATAAGGCATTAAAATCCATCGAAAACTGTGGCCTGGCTGCTTGGCAGCGATGACGTAGGCAGTTATCTAGCCCGAATGACTCAACGCTATCAGCCAAACCAGGAGTCAAACGGCACCTGGACCCTTATCGACACCCGCACCGAGCGCCCCGCTGAAATGGGAAGCCGGACTGTTGCCGGCCTGAATCGGCAGGACGCCGAGGAACTCGCCAACCTTTTGAACATGCTGGAAACGCGAAGGCAAAGAGTTGACGACGCCGCCAATTATCCTGCTGAAGGCCAATCTGATTGATTGCGACGCGAAGAATGTCTGAATTCGCAGGTGAGTTCTCACGGATTAAACCATCATTCAACCGGATCGCCAAGTGAACGGTATCGGGAGACCATGCAAAACAACACCGTCGTTATAACTGGCATCGGGCTGATTTCATCGCTGGGCGAGGGCATCGATGCACATTGGCGAGCCTTCAATGGGGAGACCGCCCCCCGGGTCGATAGCGACACATTCAAGCCCTATACAGTTCATCCCTTGGGTCAGGTTGACTGGAGCAACCAGATTCCAAAGCGCGGCGATCTACGGCAAATGGGAACTTGGCAGCACATCGGTACCTATGCCGCCGGTCTCGCACTTCAAGATGCCGGGATCAAAAACGACGAAACCCTTTGTGCCTCAATGGATTTGGTCGTGGCTGCAGGCGGCGGCGAACGCGACGTTTCAGTCGACACGCAGATCCTGGCCGAGGCACGGGTCCGCCACGACCTCGGCCCGATGTTGAATGAAAAACTGAGCACAGAGCTGCGGCCGACACTCTTCCTCGCGCAGCTGTCAAATTTGCTCGCCGGCAACATCTCCATTGTTCACAAGGTCACCGGTTCTTCGCGCACATTCATGGGCGAGGAGGGGGCGGGCATTTCCGCGATAGACACTACGGTTGCCCGTATACGCTCGGGACAGAGCACGCATGCGCTGGTCGGCGGCTCTTATAGTTCCCAGCATCCGGATATGCTGCTCAGCTATGAGCTCAACGGCATGCTGAAAACTGACGGCTGGGCCCCTCTCTGGCAGAGAGAAGCCACAGCTGGCGGTGGCATCATCACGGGTTCTGGGGGCGCATTCTTGGTGCTGGAAGGAGCCGAGCACGCGAAGTCGCGTGGCGCTCGCGCGTATGCCGCGGTCGACGCGATCCGCAGCACGCAGATCCGCCGGAACCGCGAAGATCTGCAAGCAACGGTTGCCAGGCTGCTTGACGCTGCAAGACCAGAGAAAGGGATTGGCTTGGTCGTTTCCGGCGCCACTGGCGCGAAAGGCATCACCGCCGCGGAAAAGTCAGCCCTCGATCTATTATCTACGTCGGCGGTGCGCGGTATCGCGGGTAAGGTGGGCCATCTGCGTGAGGCACAATTTCCGCTTGCAGTAGCTGTTGCCGCGCTAAGCGTCTTCAATGGCGCGGCCTTCCCGCCGATCGATGCCAAAAACGAACGGGAGGGATCGGCGCGCATCGAGACAGCGCTCGCGACCTCCATCGGTGCTGTCCGCGGCGAAGGTGTCGCTCGGCTGGTAAGAATCTAAGGGATATTTCTGTGTCAAAATACACCGATCATCTCGGCCGTCCGCTGGTTGCCATTACCGGACTTGGCGTGGTTTCGTCACTCGGGCGAGGCAAGGAAGAGAATTGGGCGGCGCTCACTTCCGGCACTTCGGGAATTCACACAATCACGCGGTTTGCCGTCGACAATTTGCGCACGCGGATCGCAGGCACCGTCGACTTTCTTGAGGAAAGCTGGGAGGGGGCCTCGGCACTGTCGCTGAAGCTTGCCTTGCTGGCAGCTGAGGAAGCAATCCTGCAGGCTAGGTTTCCTATCGATAATTTTGGAGGGCCGCTTTTCGTAGCAGCGCCACCGGTGGAACTCGAATGGTACGATCGTTTCGCGCTTGCTGCGTTGATAGGATCCGAGGGCGAACCGGGATACGCTCTCTTGCTCGCAGCGTGTCGCCTTGGCCCGCAGGTCGAGATGTTTAACACAGCCGAGTTTGGCTACATTGCCGATCGTATCGCCGACACCTTTGGCACGCGAGGTTTGCCAATCACGCTGTCGACAGCATGCGCTTCGGGCGCGACCGCCATTCAGCTCGGGGTTGAGGCGATCCGGCGCGGCGAAAGCGACCGTGTCCTGTCGATCGGCACTGACGGTTCTGTTTCAGCAGAGGCGCTGATCCGTTTCTCGTTGCTCTCAGCTTTGTCCAGCCACAACGAGCCTGCTCACAAGGCAGCAAAGCCGTTCTCGCTGGACCGCGATGGTTTTGTCATGGCCGAAGGCTCCGGTGCGATGGTCATGGAATCCCTCGAATCCGCTGTAGCGCGGGGGGCAAACGTTCTCGGCATCATGCGCGGCTGTGGCGAAAAGGCTGATGACTTCCACCGTACCCGATCGAAGCCGGACGCCTCGCCAGCCATCGGCGCGATCAGCGCGGCGCTCAATGATGCCGGTCTCAAGGATGACGCCGTCGACTACGTCAACGCTCACGGCACCTCCACGCCTGAAAACGACAAGATGGAGTATCTGGCTATGTCGACGGTCTTCGGGGACCGTATTTCATCACTTCCCGTTTCCTCCAACAAATCGATGATCGGCCATACACTGACAGCCGCAGGTGCGATCGAGGCGGTGTTCTCAGTGCTGACCATCCAGACCGGAACGATCCCTCCCACAATCAATTACGACAATCCTGATCCCACAATCATTCTAGACGCGGTGCCCAACGTGAAGCGCGATGCGCGGGTCTCATCGGTGCTGTCCAGTTCCTTTGGGTTCGGTGGGCAAAATACGTGTCTTGTCATGACGGCGGAACCGAACTGACCCATCCGCTTGATTGGTTCCGATGCTTCCGGAGCGGCTATAGGTCGGTCTGGATGGCAGCTCAATTAGCGGAAAAGCCTGAGCCATTTGATCTCGGTCAAACGCGGGCGGCAACGATCATGAGATCTTTGAAAGTTAGCAGTTTATCGAAAAAGGTCACACTGTGGTCGATGTTGTCTCCAAGCTCGTCCGGGAGTGCAATTTAATGCGCAGCAAGGGGGTGGACTTCCCGACGATCTGGCAAACCACACTGAAGCGACATTCGCACGTCTCAGGCCCGCTGACGCAGGACCAAAATGAGGATGGCCCCTTTCTCAAGGTTCCCCTGATTACAGGCCGCCATCTCATATTTGATGCTTCAGGCTTTCGCCTTGATTGAATTCTGGCGAGACCTCCCATCTGCCACCGTGTTGCCTATACACGCGATCTTCGGTCTTCTAGCGCAAGCGTCCGATGTCTTGATGATCGGTTGTGGAGGTGGCAGCCTGGGCACGATGGCAGGCAAGGTGCGTGATTTCGTCCAGCCGGTGCTGCTGATACCGCCGTCGGTTGCTGCAGACGAGATCGCACAGATGACCTTGGCCAGTTGGCGTTCAGGCCTTGGCATGTGCCACGACGAGTTGCCTAATGTGCGGCGCCACTGACAAAGCATGAGCCGAGCGCCAAGTTCATACGGGGTTCTCGATTGCTTCTCTCACCAGCCAGTTGCGAAAGTGGCGCACCGCGGGCCGCTGCTGCGCGGCGACAAACAAGGTGAGACTCAGCGTCAATCAGGATGAGACTCGGCGGCGGGGGTGTGACGAAGGGAGGGCGTAGCCCGACCGGAGTTACACCCCCGCCGCCGCGCAATTTTTCAGCGTCTTATGATCGCGGTCGGCCCGGTAGCTTGGTGGTTTTCTGGAATGGAGAACCATCTTTGTGCCGGGTCGCCATGTAACCGATCATCAGACGAGGCTTTTTATGAAGTACCGACAAAACAATTCTATCGAGGTCGCCGCCGCCAAGGCGTCGATCAGCAGGGCGACGGCCTATCGCATCAAGACGGACGCGCACCTGCCATCGCAAAAGCAAAAGGCTCGTGGCCGGCGGAGGCCTGACCCTCTCGAGCATATCTTCGATGCCGAGGTCGTTCCCCTTTTGAAGGCGGCGCCAGGCATCCGTGTTGTCGCCATCTATGAGGAGATGCTGCGGCGGCACCCGGAACTGAGCGCGGGCATTCGCCGAACGCTGGAGCGGCGCATCCGGTCATGGCGTGCCATCCACGGCGAAGAGCAGGAGGTTATCTTCCGCCAGCTTCACGAACCCGGCCGACTCGGGCTATCGGATTTTACCGACATGGGCAGCCTTGACGTGTCGATCGCCGGCCTGGACTTGCCCCGAAAAAGTGGAGAGTTTCCTTCTGATGAAAGGCGACCTCGATGACGAAACAGAGACAGTTTACGGATGCGTTCAAGGCGGAGGCGGTTGGCCTTGTGCGAACGAGCGGTCGGACGAAGCGGCAGATCGCGGAGGATCTTGGTGTTGGTTTCTCGACGCTGACGCGATGGATGGGTCGGCAGCTGGATCGTGAGATGGGCGATCCTGGGCGTCCGCCTGATGCTGATGTCGCCGCTGAATTGAAACGGCTGCGGCGGGAGAATGAAATCCTTCGGCAGGAGCGGGATATCTTGAAACGGGCGACGGCTTTTTTCGTCAAGGAGGGAAGTCGGTGAGGTTCGCGCTCATCGACCAGGCGAAGAAGGATTTCCCTGTGGACCGTTTGTGCGCGACGCTGGGTGTCAGCCCGAGCGGCTACTTTGCCTGGGGGCGCCGGCCGGCGTGCCGCCGGCAGCGCGACGACATGATAATGCTGGCGCATGTGCGATCGTCGTTCGCGCTGTCGAACGGAACCTATGGTAGCCCGCGCATGACGCGGGAACTGCAAGACAATGGCTTTGCCATTGGCCGGCGACGAACGGCGCGTCTGATGCGGGAGAATGGCCTCCAGGCAAGACAGAAGCGGCGGTTCAAGCGCACGACGGACAGCGAACACGCCTTTCCGGTTGCCCCCAATGTCATCGACCAGGATTTTGCCGCCACTGGTCCCAACCAGAAATGGGGTGCCGACATCTCCTACATCTGGACGCGGGAGGGCTGGTTGTACCTTGCTGTCGTCATCGATCTGTTTGCCCGCAAGGTCGTTGGCTGGGCTGCTGGCAACCGGCTACACCGCAGCCTGGCTCTGGCAGCGCTCAACAAGGCGTTCGTCATGCGGCAGCCGGAACCCGGCCTCATTCACCACTCCGACCGCGGCAGCCAATATTGTTCTATCGACTACCAAGCCGAATTGCGTGCCGCCGGCGTCATCATCTCAATGTCAGGCAAGGGCAATTGCTTTGATAACGCCATGGTCGAAACATTCTTCAAGACGCTGAAAACTGAACTGATCTGGCGCACCTCTTTCCTTACCCGCGCCGATGCCCAAGCCGCCATTGCCCGATATATCGACGGCTTCTACAATCCCATCCGGCGGCATTCCGCGCTCGACTACATCAGCCCGATGCAGTTCGAGCGAAACGCCGCCGAATGAGCAACCCGCTCTCCACTTTACCGAAGCAAGTCCAAAGTAGCGCGTCTCGTCGGTGAACCGTACTGCCAGTTCGCGCGGGGAGAGCTCGGACTGCTCCAGCGCCAGTTCGATGATCTGGTCATGGATGGCAGGCGGGATGCGGTTCCACACCCGGCTCGGCGCCGAGGGCCGATCCTGCAGCGCCTCAGGCCCGCCCTCGACATAACGGTCATACCAGCGATAGAAGGTCCGGCGCGGGATGCCCAGTCGGTCCAGCGTTTTGCGGGTTGGCAGGTGTGACTGCTCGACGATCCTGATGATCTCGAGCTTTTCGGATGCGGGATATCTCATTCTTGCTCGTCCCCATCCGCGATCATGCTTTTTTTGAGCAGACGGTTTTCCAGTGTCAGATCAGCGACGCATTCCTTCAGCGCGCCGGCCTCCCGGCGCAAATCCTTGACCTCGTCGCTGGTGGCAGCACGAGCGGTATCACCCGCCAATCGGCGCTTGCCGGCCTCCATGAACTCCTTGGACCAGGTGTAATACAGGCTCTGCGCGATCCCTTCCTTGCGGCACAGCTCGGCGATGCTGTCTTCGCCGCGCAGCCCGTCCAGCACGATCCGGATCTTGTCTTCCGCTGAAAAATGCCGCCGGGTCGCCCGGCGAATGTCCTTTACCACCTGCTCGGCAGGCTTCTTGGCACTTGAGGATTTAGGGCTCATCTTGGTTCCTTCGTCGTGACGACGAGATCAAAACCCTCCTTAATTCACAACCTCAAATCTGGGACACAGGTGCTGACGGGGAACAGTGCCTGTGACGACGCTGTCACGCCAGGCTCTATCGAGGTCTCTGCTCCCTGCAGTA
Organism: Mesorhizobium sp. PAMC28654; assembly: GCF_020616515.1. Classification (GTDB taxonomy): domain Bacteria; phylum Pseudomonadota; class Alphaproteobacteria; order Rhizobiales; family Rhizobiaceae; genus Mesorhizobium. The sequence continues at coordinate 968,946 of NZ_CP085135.1, read as the reverse complement.
CCGGCGTTGCCGAACATGCTTTTCAGATATTGAACGCTGAAAGCGGAATCGGCCCCTTCCATAGGCAACGATGCGCTAGATGACAGTACGCGGAGCTTATGGGCATGATCGGGATGCGACAGCCCCAACCTTTCGATCAGGATCCTTAACAACGAAGCCATCTCGGCACCGGCAGATCCACGAACGAGATGCAGCTCATCCAGGATCAGGTAAAAACGGGCTGAAGGTTCCTGCAATATCCAGTCGCGGGTCTGATCTATAATCGGTGCGTCGATCTCGCGCACCAGCATGGCGTTGAGGATCGACTGGTTGGTGACGAGGATATCCGGAGGCGTGGCCTGCATATCCCAACGTGAGATCAACTCACCGCCATCGGTCGATGGGAACAGGTACCTCAGATCGTCCGGGAGGGTGGCGTCAGCAGCGATCTTCGCCTGGATTTCCCGGTACCGTCGAAGCTCCTTTCGGAGTTCGCCAGTGGCCCGTTTCGAGCGCTTGTCCCAATATGGCGTGTCGGCCAAGCGTGGGTGTTCGAGATACCCAGTAACGGGAGATCTGCCGGTGTACCGCCCAAAGAAAATCCGGTTCCCCGCGAAATACTGATCCATCACGGCCCGAGCCTCTGGCGAATCCACCGCCTTCCTAAGTCGAACCATCTGGTCTTCGACGAGGGCGTTCAGCGGATAGAGGACGATCGCCCTCATCGCCTTTGGCCGATCGGGATGTTCGTTTCTGCGGTGGTATTTGAATCTTCCGCGCGGATCCAACCAGTCGTCGTCTATCGGCTGGAGGGGAGACGGCCAGGAAGTCGCCTCTCGAGAGATTTGCGCCAGCAAAGGCAGAAGAAAGCTCTCGGTCTTCCCGGAACCCGTTCCGGACGTGACGATACCCGGCAGACCGTCTGCAACCCCGCGGCGCAGCATGTCCATTTGGTGAAGGTATGGTTTGTAGGATCCCTTTTTTCCGAGCTCGGAGTCATCGGCGACGCTGTCGAACAGACCGCACAGAACCAACTCGGCGAACGCTCGCCTTTGGGCCTTGGAAAAGTCTTTAAGCAGGCCCTCGGAGTCGGCCGCCAGCTCCTCGATGCCATGACTCCATTGCACGTACCGCGGCACCGCCTCGAAGATTGGATCGAGGGCGAGCTCGCCGGGAGCCGATAGCAAGGCGTGCCGCGCAGCTGCCATGGTCGGATTCTCGATCCGATAGGCGGTGTCGAGGTAGACCATGAACTGGTCGATCATACGCTTGAAGCCACCAATGGGATCGTACATCGCTCAATCCTCGAATCGCTGAAAATACTTGGTGCTCGGGTGCTGTGACGAAGTTGGTCCACGAACGGCCGCTAGCCAATCAAGGCAGTCTTTGAGTGTGGGAACAAGGTCGGTTGCGGCGATGTCGACCGATGCTTGGCAGTCGTTGGATATCCTTCCGAGCAACGCAATTGTCGTTCGATCTGAGACCTCGAGCAGGTCTTGAAGCTCGACACGCAGGTTCTTGGACTCTTCAGTCTGCACAGCCGGCAAGGCCGGCCATGCTCCCGCCGGCGTCAAAGGTGGCGGTAGATCGACCAACCGGGACCGATCGACACCGATGTCGATAGGAACGATTGCGCGAAGGAGAGAGTGGGGCAGGGGCACTCTGATGCCATCTGACGATACGCTCGCAAACAGCCTCAGGTTCGGCGGGAAGTAGCCAGATCGCTGGCCATCTAGGAGCGCCGGAAGCCAGAATTCGCAGGGAGCCTTTGTGAGACCGCAAAGGGCTACCGCAACGAGTATGTTGGGATGTGCCTTTGCGGTTTCGATCGCAGTAGATAGATCTGTTGCGTGTTCCCCGTCAGCACCTGTGTCCCAGATTTGAGGTTGTGAATTAAGGAGGGTTTTGATCTCGTCGTCACGACGAAGGAACCAAGATGAGCCCTAAATCCTCAAGTGCCAAGAAGCCTGCCGAGCAGGTGGTAAAGGACATTCGCCGGGCGACCCGGCGGCATTTTTCAGCGGAAGACAAGATCCGGATCGTGCTGGACGGGCTGCGCGGCGAAGACAGCATCGCCGAGCTGTGCCGCAAGGAAGGGATCGCGCAGAGCCTGTATTACACCTGGTCCAAGGAGTTCATGGAGGCCGGCAAGCGCCGATTGGCGGGTGATACCGCTCGTGCTGCCACCAGCGACGAGGTCAAGGATTTGCGCCGGGAGGCCGGCGCGCTGAAGGAATGCGTCGCTGATCTGACACTGGAAAACCGTCTGCTCAAAAAAAGCATGATCGCGGATGGGGACGAGCAAGAATGAGATATCCCGCATCCGAAAAGCTCGAGATCATCAGGATCGTCGAGCAGTCACACCTGCCAACCCGCAAAACGCTGGACCGACTGGGCATCCCGCGCCGGACCTTCTATCGCTGGTATGACCGTTATGTCGAGGGCGGGCCTGAGGCGCTGCAGGATCGGCCCTCGGCGCCGAGCCGGGTGTGGAACCGCATCCCGCCTGCCATCCATGACCAGATCATCGAACTGGCGCTGGAGCAGTCCGAGCTCTCCCCGCGCGAACTGGCAGTACGGTTCACCGACGAGACGCGCTACTTCGTGTCAGAAGCCAGCGTTTACCGGCTCCTCAAGGCCTACGATCTGATCACCAGCCCGGCCTATGTGGTGATCAAGGCGGCGAACGAGTTCCACACCAAGACGACGCGACCCAACGAGATGTGGCAGACGGACTTCACCTACTTCAAGATCATCGGCTGGGGCTGGATGTACCTGTCGACCGTGCTCGACGATTACTCCCGCTACATCATCGCCTGGAAACTGTGCAGCACCATGCGGGCCGAGGACGTCACCGACACGCTGGACATGGCACTTACTGCCTCAGGGTGCGACCAGGCCCATGTGCACCACAAGCCTCGGCTGCTCAGCGATAATGGCCCCAGCTACATCGCCGGCGAACTGGCGGACTATATCCAGGACCAACGCATGAGCCATGTCCGGGGCGCTCCAATGCATCCCCAGACCCAAGGCAAGATCGAGCGCTGGCACCAGACCCTCAAAAACCGAATCCTCTTGGAGAACTACTTTCTGCCCGGCGACCTTGAGGCCCAGATCGCAGCCTTCGTCGAACATTACAACCATCGACGCTACCACGAGAGCCTGGCCAACGTAACGCCAGCCGACGCCTACTTCGGCAGGGCCGCAGCCATTATCAAACAGCGAGAAAGGATCAAACGCCAAACCATCCAACATCGGCGCTTGCAGCACCGCAAGATCGCCGCTTAACATCAACCCCAAGATGAGGCCGACACTCCGCTAATCTGCGATCCAATCTGAGCCAAATGATCTGACGACGGACAAATCCACTGGCCACAATTTTCTGAGCGACTTCTTCATCGAGTTTCGGACCTGCACGATCTCGCCATGCGAAATGTGACGGTCGAGAAGCTTGAACACGGCGCTGATCGCGACATCGAAATCGATCTCCTCATCGTAGCCGAAACTGTTTCTGACGCTGAGAATGAAGTCGCGCTTCGTGCGCTCATGCGCAGGCGCAGATGGAGTCCAGCCTTCGAAGTAGATGCCGCGAATCAAAACTGGGAGTTGGGCCGAGAGATCGGCCATTTCCGCTTGCGACAGCCAATCCCGCACCGTGTGCAGGACAGATCTCAGGAGGCGGCACGCGCTCGGCTCGCTCCAGCAAAGATCCTTGGCAAGCTTGTTGACCCACTGCTGCGCCTGTTGGGCAGCGTGCGTGAAGTCAGCAAAGGACGTGTGTGGACTATGACCCATGGCGATGCTCCTCGAAGATTTGAGGTCCATTCTTAAGGCGTCGAAAAGCTTCGAGCATTGAGCCGGATCAAATTGCTCAGAGGCAAAGGGATGAAGACCGTTTGAGCGGGCGGCTGCTTTCAGCCGCCGGATTTCTGCGCAAGCCCCGCTGTTTGGAATGTCACACGTCGGCGTCAGGACACTGCGGCAGCCACTCGAAACGAGCCAACCATGAAGGAAGGGCAGCGACCTTGATGCGTGTCAAACGCTCCAACGAGACCAGTGGCGCTAGATTGCTCCCACATTCCGACAAAGCTCACACGCCGGTTGATCCGGATCAATGACCCGGCAACGAATGGGGCTAGCGTCGTGTGGCGCAGACTTTTGTTTGCGCGCCTCACACGGAGTGTATCGATCATGCAGACCTATCTCGAACCGTCGCAATTCGGCATGCAACTGTTGCCGATGGCGGAAAATAGTCAGAAGGTCCTCCTCGCTGCGGCGTCTCTTCAGGCGCATGCTTTCAAGGCAATGATGCGCTATCACATCGAAACGCTGGGGTTTCTGAAACATCGCTACGAGCAGGATGTAAAGCTGGCCGGCGACCTGATCGACGGCGCTGAGTTTAACGACGCCTTCGACATCTTCGCCACTTTCCTGCAGAATGCGACATTGGAATACACAACCGAAGCCGGCAAGCTCGCGGGCGTGACCTCCAAGCTCGCGTCGGAAACGGCCAAACGCGTGCGCAAGGAAGCCAAAACCGCAATCGAGGACGCAGCGGCGAAGACTGTCGCGTAGATCGAAAGGCGGAGGCCTGCAACCATGAGCAGCTATATGGGCAATGGGCGTCGCCGGCGGCGGTGTCGATGGGCTTGCGCACTTGCGGTGGTGCTGCTTGGATCCGTGCCTGCACAGGCCAACAGCCTGACGGAACGCGGCCAGCCATTGGTTGAGTTCAATTGCGCCCGCTGCCACGCCATTGGAAAAACCGATAAAAGCACCCATCCCGACGCGCCGGCGTTTCGCACCTTATCCAAGCGCTATCCGATCACGGATCTCGAGGAAGCCCTCGCCGAGGGCATTTCGACCGGCCATCCGGACATGCCCGAATGGGTTGCAAGCCCTGACCAGATCGATGCGATCATCGCATATATTAGCAGCTTGCAGCAATCGTGATCGAGGCCATTGGGCACGGCAGGCGACCGGGCCTGACTGTCGTGCAATCCACTTCGCGGCCGATTGCGGCGCCAGCAGGCTAGCCCCAGACTGGGCTAGGGCAACATCCGGTCAGCGGCCTGGAAGAACGACCGCGCGTGCGCCACGATCTGGGCCTCCGTAGGATGATCCGCCGGTTCAACACCGACAATGCGATCCTTCAAGTGCGCATGGTGGTCGCGGATGTGCTTGGCCAGTTCATCTTTTGCAGATCCTGGTCCCACGATCAGCCATTCCTTCGCCGGCTGCAGGGCGTTGACCACATCGTGATAGCAGGCTTCGTTTTCCGGCGCACGCTTGCCGTCGACAGTGCCTGCCTTGTTATGGGTCTGATGATGCGCCAGCGTGGTGGCAAGCCTGAGGCTCTCTGCTGTCTCACGGTTGACGAAAAACACCTTGGCTTCGCGATGGTCCAGCCAGACGACGGCATGTTGAGTCTGCATGTTGATAGATCCTTGAGGCTATTGTTGAGGGATGAGCGCTAATGTCGCCGTGAGGCGTCGAATGTCTCACGCGGACTGGGGCTCCAGTGTTGCCAGGATCGAGCCGGGTTCGATGACGGCATTTGCTGTGGCGACAATCGTCGCGCGGCCACTTGCCGCCGCGACAATCTCGTGAAGCGCGTCTTCGACGCGAACTTCGGCTATTCGATCGCCGGCCTTGATTGTGTCGCCGCTGGCAATGAACCAACGCTCCAGGATGTCCCTCGGGCAACATGCTGGACGCCCATAGCGCTTCGTCGACCTTGATGTACTGCATGGCAATCTCCCTCTGCTATCGAATGATAGGCGCTGTGCCAAACTGGGCCTTGATCACGATCAAACAGCAGAGAGGATGCAAGTACGCAGACGGCCGCGGCTGCTTGGAGGCTCGCACAATGGCCGGGCTGGCATGGCCGGTCGTCAAGCGGCGCGCGCTTAGCGCCTACACAACCAAAGTCCGCTCTGAACGACCGACACGCATACTTGCCCACAATATCATCACGCAATTTCAGAAATGATCCAGATCAAGGCGCGAACCTTCACTTGAGGGATCATTGAACGATGTGGAACCCAATCCTAAGCGCACCCTACGGTCGGGACCTCGAACTGGCCGTCTTCGACGAGGAGGGGGAGCATGCGCTCATATTTCCTTGCATAAAGGGTCGCGAAGGCTGGAAGAATGCCATTACCGGCGTCCGTGTTGACATCCGGCCGACCCACTGGCGCGATTGGGAAGCCGAGCAGGCCCAGGCCAGATTTGACAAACCTCTCGAAGGCTCTCCCTAGGGCCTGGATTCCACGATCAGCGCCATGCGCACAAGATGTGACAGGCTGCCCGCGCCCATCTTGCTCATGACATTGGCGCGATGAATTTCGACCGTGCGCGGACTGATGCCAAGGTCATAGGCGATCGTCTTGTTCGGCAGACCCGACACAAGCCCGTCCAGCACCTGCCGCTCGCGCTCTGACAAGGTCGACAGACGCCCGCGGATTTCCGCGGACTGCGGATGCGCTGTATGGGCCCGGTTGCGGTTGGCCAGCGCGGAGCGGATCGCTTCGATGAGCATCTCGTCATCGAACGGCTTTTCAATGAAATCGGCTGCTCCCTCCTTCATTGCCTGAACAGCGAGCGCCACATCGGCATGGCCCGTCATGACAATAACCGGAATTGTATGCCCTCCCGCTCTGAGCTGGCGCAGGAACTCGATGCCGTCTATGCCCGGCATTCGCACGTCGGTGACAATGCAGCCGTCGAGGTTGTCCGTCGCCGTCGAGAGAAAAGCTGTGGCCGATTCGTGCAGGCGCACAGCGAAGTCTGCGGTCGCCAGAAGAAAACCGAGCGACTTGCGAACATCAGCGTCGTCGTCGACCACGTGCACCAGATCATTATCTGCCATTGGAGACCTCTTCTTTCCCGACGATGCGCAAGGTGAACCGAAAGGCGGTCCCCCCAGCCGGCACTGCCTCGGCCCATATGTGGCCGCCGTGCGATTCAACGATGGTGCGGCAAATGGAAAGGCCGACACCCATGCCTTGCTTCTTGGTGGTTACAAATGGCTGGAAAAGTTGTGCCGAAACTTCCGACGCAAGGCCTGGGCCAGTATCGATCACGCTCACCTCGGCCATCCCGTCATCCCGGGCAACGGTTGTGACCTTCAATTCTCGGCGCGGCGCGCCCTGCATGGCCTCCAACGCGTTGCGCATCAGGTTGAGCAGAACCTGCTGAATTTGGATGCGGTCGGTCAAGACCAGTTCTGCGGCAGGGTCGAGCTTGTAGCTGACGAGGAGATTCATCTCCCTTGCGCCAACCAGGGCTAAGGACGAGGCTTCCTCGATCAGAGCCGGCAGCCGTTCGACCTGGCGCTCGCTTTCGCCCCTTGCCACAAAATCCCTGAGATGACGGATCACGTCTCCTGCCCGCAGGGCCTGCTCGGCCGCCTTTTCCACGGCATCCCGCAGCATGGGCGCGTTCTCTTCCTGGCTCTTTTCGAGCAGCCGATGACTGCCTTTGAGGTAGTTCGTGATAGCCGTCAGTGGCTGGTTGATCTCATGAGCAAGCGTCGAAGCCATTTCGCCGAGTGCTGTAAACCGCGCCATGTGCAGCAGCTCCTGCTGCTGCTCCTGGATTCTTGCTTCTGCCCGGTGGCGTTCGGTGAGGTCGCGGCAGAAGCCGGTAAAGAAGCGTCCGGTTCCCGGATGCATCTCGCCGACGGAAAGCTCCATCGGGAAAGTCGTGCCATCCTTGCGCGCGCCGGTAACGGTGCGGCCGAGCCCGATGATCCGGCGCTCCCCCGTCGTCAGGTAGCGAAGCAGATAGGCATCATGCTCGTCGCGGTAGGGCGAGGGCATCAGCATTTTCACGTTTTGACCAATGACTTCGCTTGACTGATAGCCGAACAGCGTTTCGGCAGCGGTGCTGAAGGATTGAATCCCACCCTGTTCGTCGATGACGACCATCGCGTCCGGCACTGTTGCCAGGATCGATCGCAAATGGTCCTCACGCAGCCGAAGTGCTGCGTTTGCAAAGGACAGGTCGCTGACATCCGTGCCTTCAATGAAGATCGCGGTGATACGGCCATCGTCGGCCTTGACCGGCTGATAGACGAAATCAAGGATGCGCTCCTCGACCGGCCCGTCGGCTTTATTGCGAAGGCCAACCTTCACCCCGTGGCCGATGTAGGGCTCGCCGGTCGTGTACACATGGTCCAGATGGTCGAAAAACTCATTCCCTTCGAGCTCGGGAAAGGCGTCCCGTACTGACTTTCCAATCACTTGCCTGTGGCCGATCAATCGCTGGTAGGCGGCATTGGTCAGCTCGAAAACGTGACCTGGCTCGCGCAGGAGCGCTATAAAGCCCGGAGCCTGCTCGAACATTTGGGACAAGACTGATTTCAGCGTTGTCCCGCCGGCCGACAGAACAAGCGCTTCGTCTTGTCTCACTTGAGGTTCCTGGGTTCGCAACAACGGCTACCTATCACTTCTCGCCGCACACGCAAAACGGATCGAGGCCGACGGCCCCGCATAAACTGGAGCCTGCGAGTGATTTGACCCGCATCAAGGCATCGGGCGCCGGCGGATGCAATTCATCACGCGTTCGACCATTTCAGCGAAAGGCACCCGCAATGTCCTACAAGTCAATCATCGTGAACCTCGCCATCGATGCGACTCCTGCTCCCATTGTGCGGGTGGGGATCGAACTTGCCGAACGATTTGGAGCCCATCTTATCGGCTTGGCTGCTGCTGATGTCCCGCCGCTGGTCGCGACAGGCGACGGCATGGTCTACGAAGGTGAGGTCATGCAGATCCAAAGAACGGAAATCGAAAAGCGGCTTGCCGAACTGCGTGAAGTGTTCGAGAGGCTGGTGCCAGCTTCGATTACAAGCGAATGGGGACAAGCCGTCTGCAGTCCGACCCGGTTCCTCAGCGTTTCGGCCAGAGCGGCCGACCTCATCGTCACCGGCGGCGGGGATGGAGACAACGTCTTTCGCGCTGCGGATATAGGGAGCCTTGCACTCGGTGCCGGGCGGCCAGTCCTGGTCACCGCAGGCAATGTCGAACACATCCTTGCGAAAACCGTCCTGGTTGCCTGGAAGGACACCAGGGAGGCGAGACGCGCGGTGGCAGATGCGCTGCCCTTTTTGGCCAAGGCCAACGAAGTTGTCGTCGCCACGATAGACACCAACCGCGACGAAAGCATTCGTGACAGTCTCGACGACGTCGCAGTCTTTCTTGAACACCATGGCATCAAGGCGCGAACCGAGCTCATCACCGGCGAGGCTGACGGCGACCGGTTGCTGACATTCGCACGCTCGATCCATGCGGACCTGGTCGTCTCGGGCGCCTATGGCCATAGCCGCTTGCGGGAATGGGCGTTTGGCGGCGTTACCCGCACGCTGATCGAAGAGAGCGGCATCAACCGCTTCATGTCATATTGATGATAAGCGAAGCTGACCAGCAATCCATCCCGCCAGACGGCGCTGCCTATTGGTCGATCGAGACGAACGACCTCCTGCGACGCCTGGAGACGTCGGCCTCGGGGCTTGCTGCCGCCGAGGCCGCATCAAGGCTCGCAAAACTCGGCCGAAACACACCGGCGTCGAAGTCGAGCGAGTCGGCCCTGGTGGTGTTCGCTCGTCAGTTCCGAAGCCCGCTGGTCCTGATCCTCATTTTCGCGGCCAGCGTATCGGCCTTCGTGGGAGAGGGCCAGGAGGCTGCGATCATCGGCGCGATCGTGCTGGCAAGCTGCGTCCTGAGCTTCACCCAGGAATATGGCGCCTCGCGTGCGACAGAAGCGCTGAAACAGCGCATTTCGCGCAAGGCTATTGTGCTGCGCGATGGCTTCGAGTGCTCCGTTGTCGCCGAAGACATCGTGCCGGGCGACATGATCCGGCTGTCGGCCGGAAACCTCATCCCCGCGGACGGTATCATTCTGGACGCACGCGACTTCAATGTCAGCGAGGCCGTGCTGACCGGCGAAACCTTTCCCGTGGTCAAGGAACCAGGCCGGACGCCGGCGGAGGCTTCCCTCGCACAGCGCAGCAACGCGGTCTTCACGGGCACATCGGTCCGCAGCGGCACCGCAACCGTGCTTGCCGCAGCGACCGGCTCCAACACGGAATTCGCATCGATCGCCGCGGCCTTGGAGCGAAAAATCCCCGAAACGGGGTTTGCCCGGGGGATAAGACAGTTCGGCTATCTGATGACCGAAATCATGCTGGCGATTGTCATCCTGGTGTTCTTCGCCAATCTGATGCTGCATCGACCGCTGATTGAATCGCTACTGTTTTCGCTGGCACTCGCGGTTGGCTTAACGCCGGAACTCCTTCCGGCCATCATCAGTGTGACGCTGGCTCGAGGCGCTCGCGCGATGGCAGCCAATGGCGTCATCGTGCGCCGTCTCGATGCCATTGAAAATCTGGGCAGCATGGACCTGCTGTGCACCGACAAGACCGGCACGCTGACGGAAGGCGTCATCCACCTTGATGGATGGCTCGATGTCGATGGCAACCCGTCAACCGACATCCTGCTTTGGGCACGTCTCAACGCGACCATGCAGACCGGACTGAAGAACCCGCTGGACGAAGCGATCGGCGCTGCGCCAGGCGAGGGCGCATCGTTGGCTGCCTTCACGAAGGTCGATGAGATTCCTTACGATTTTATCCGTAAGCGGCTATCCGTAGTTGTGCGGACCAAGGACGCCGAAGACCTTCTGATTACCAAAGGCGCCGTACAAAATGTCCTCGAAATCTGCGGCTTCGTCCGAACGGCCAAGGGGTTGGAACCCCTCGATGAGACGCACCGTGTTGCAATCGACGAGAAATTCCGGCGCTGGAGCGCGGACGGCTACCGCGTTCTGGGCCTGGCAATCCGTCGGTTTGAGCGCCGGAAAGCGTTCAGCAGGAAAGACGAGATCGATCTCGCCTTCGCGGGCTTCCTGCTTTTCCTCGATCCGCCAAAGCAAGGCGTCAAGGAGACGCTTGCCGAACTCGCCCACCGCGGCATCGCGGTGAAGGTCATTTCGGGCGACAACCGTTACGTTGCCGCGCATCTCGCCCAGGCGGTCGGCCTGCGCGCCGACAGGATCATGACCGGCGAGGAGCTTTCGAAATTGACGAAGAGCGCGCTCTTTGCGGGCGTGCAGCACACCGATCTCTTCGTCGAGATCGACCCTAACCAGAAGGAGCGCATCGTTCAGGCCTTGCGGAGCAGGGGCCATATCGTAGGTTATCTTGGTGACGGCATCAATGATGCGCCCGCCCTTCATGAGGCAGACATTGGCATCTCCGTCGACTCCGCTGTCGATGTCGCGCGCGAAGCCGCCGACATCATCCTTCTCAAACAGGATCTGGGCGTGCTGGTGCGCGGCGTCGACGATGGTCGCAAGACCTTCGCGAACACGATGAAGTACATTTCCATCACCACCAGCGCCAACTTTGGCAACATGATCAGCATGGCCGTCGCCTCACTGTTCCTGCCTTTCCTGCCGCTGCTGGCAACGCAGATTCTGCTCAACAACCTGCTCTCCAGCATCCCCTCACTCGCGATCGCTACGGACAATGTCGATGCCGAGCAGATGCGCCGGCCCCGCCGCTGGGATATCGGGTTCGTGCGGCGATTCATGATCAGTTTTGGATTGGTCAGTTCCCTATTCGATTTCGCGACTTTTGCCTTCCTGTTACTTGTTGCCAACGCAGCACCCGCAACCTTCCAGACCGCTTGGTTCGTCGAGTCACTGATGACCCAGCTGGCGATCGTGCTCATCGTCCGCACGCACAAGGCGCTCTGGGCGAGCCGTCCAAGCCCATTGCTTGTCTGGCTTACGCTTGCTGTGGCGATTGTCGCGATCGTCTTGCCCTATGTCCCCGTTGCGGGATGGTTCGGTTTCGTGCCGCTGCCATTTCCCGTACTTGCCGGACTCGTCGCGATCACCGGGCTTTACCTTGTCGTTTCGGAAGCAACCAAACGCTGGTTCTTCTCGCATGACAGCCGCTTCTTGCGCCGGCACGGGGCAGGTCAGGGCGTCGACGGGAAGACCATGGCGCGTTCAGCCTTGGCGAAATGAATATGCTGCCCGAGGGTGGTTTATGGCGATGATCAAAAGGAGTGCGGGCATCCTGCCTTACCGCAGATCGACGAACGGCCTGCAGGTGCTGCTTGTCCATCCAGGCGGCCCGTTCTGGCAAAGCCGCGATCTTGGCGCCTGGTCGATTGCCAAGGGTGAATATGACCATAGCGAGCTGCCGGAAGCAGCGGCACGGCGCGAGTTCACGGAAGAGACGGGCTGGGAGCCAAAGGGGGCCCTGCTCAATCTGGGTGAGTTGCGCCAGCGAAAAGGCAAACTCATCACGGCGTTCGCGCTCGAAGGCGATTTCGATACCGCGATGTTGCACAGCAACCTGTTTGAGATGGAATGGCCACGACGCAGCGGCCGGATACAATCGTTTGCCGAGGTCGACCGTGGTGAATGGCTGGATTTAGCACTGGCAAGGGACAAGCTGGTTGTCGGTCAACGGCCTTTTCTCGACCGCCTCGTCGCTTCGGTTTAGCGCTCTCTAGGGCTTGTCAGCTGATCGCCCGTTGATCGAGATCAACGCCGCCTGCCGCCAACATGCCAATGATGGCCAGTAGGCAGGAGTGATCAGCATGACCTTTCTCGATTACCTGATTTCAGTTGATGCCAGAACCGCCTTGATGGACCGCATGAATGCGGAAGCTGGGCGTCGACAGACAATTGAAATCGGTGCCGGACCATGTGGCCGTCACCAACCGGGCGGTGGACCGCTGCCGTTCCTGCGGGCACCAGGATGAATGCTCGACCAGGCTCGACGAACATCAGCAAGCCGATGTTCCACCAGATTACTGCCGCAACCGCGACCTGATCGCACGACTGCAGCATGCGGCCGGCCAACGGTAGTGTATCAAGCAATCAGCCTCGACGATGTCGTGCCGTCCGTGTTCTGACGAGAGTCAGCGCAAACCGAGTTTTTGCAGTTGATAGATTTGCATTCCACGGGACCAGGCACCTTGGACACTCTATTTTTTCTGGAAGCATTTCTGCTCTTTGTGGCGCCAGGGCCAACCAACGCTCTTTTGCTGGCGGGGTCGGTTAAGCGAGAGAATGCGATCAAGCTTTTGGCCGCTCAGGCATGCGGATACGGATCGCATCCGCATGCTGGTTTTCACTGCGTCCCTTTGTGTCGCCCAATACCATTCAAATACTCAGGCTGGTTGCAGCCGGATGGCTCGTAATTCTTGGCCTGCGTCTGTCAGCGAGCGCCCGCATCAACGTTTCCAAAAACGGCGACGCCATTTCTGTTGCGGCGACCAGCGCCCTAAACCCGAAGGCCTTTATTTATTGCCTGGCTATCGTGCCGATGCAGATTGAACCGAGAGCGCTGGGAATTTTCTGGATTGCGCTCCTGGTGACCACAGCTGCCACAGGATCGTTGTGGCTTTTGCTAGGCAGGCGCCTTAGCGGAGGCAAAAGGATGGCAGAAAGAATTGTGGGCGCGGCGCTTATTGCCTTTGCCCTGTTGCTCCTTCGACCATTGATACCCCTGGTCGCGACCTAAGCGCGGCGAAGCCGCGGGCGAGGACTGGCACTCACCGAGGCAATGGTGCCTAGCTGTGGATCATCTGGCGATGAATGCCCTGGCGCAGGAGTTTAATGACGCGACTTTTCTTGACTCCGCTACGAAACAAGGACTGTTCCCCGTCAGCACCTGTGTCCCAGATTTGAGGTTGTGAATTAAGGAGGGTTTTGATCTCGTCGTCACGACGAAGGAACCAAGATGAGCCCTAAATCCTCAAGTGCCAAGAAGCCTGCCGAGCAGGTGGTAAAGGACATTCGCCGGGCGACCCGGCGGCATTTTTCAGCGGAAGACAAGATCCGGATCGTGCTGGACGGGCTGCGCGGCGAAGACAGCATCGCCGAGCTGTGCCGCAAGGAAGGGATCGCGCAGAGCCTGTATTACACCTGGTCCAAGGAGTTCATGGAGGCCGGCAAGCGCCGATTGGCGGGTGATACCGCTCGTGCTGCCACCAGCGACGAGGTCAAGGATTTGCGCCGGGAGGCCGGCGCGCTGAAGGAATGCGTCGCTGATCTGACACTGGAAAACCGTCTGCTCAAAAAAAGCATGATCGCGGATGGGGACGAGCAAGAATGAGATATCCCGCATCCGAAAAGCTCGAGATCATCAGGATCGTCGAGCAGTCACACCTGCCAACCCGCAAAACGCTGGACCGACTGGGCATCCCGCGCCGGACCTTCTATCGCTGGTATGACCGTTATGTCGAGGGCGGGCCTGAGGCGCTGCAGGATCGGCCCTCGGCGCCGAGCCGGGTGTGGAACCGCATCCCGCCTGCCATCCATGACCAGATCATCGAACTGGCGCTGGAGCAGTCCGAGCTCTCCCCGCGCGCGAACTGGCAGTACGGTTCACCGACGAGACGCGCTACTTCGTGTCAGAAGCCAGCGTTTACCGGCTCCTCAAGGCCTACGATCTGATCACCAGCCCGGCCTATGTGGTGATCAAGGCGGCGAACGAGTTCCACACCAAGACGACGCGACCCAACGAGATGTGGCAGACGGACTTCACCTACTTCAAGATCATCGGCTGGGGCTGGATGTACCTGTCGACCGTGCTCGACGATTACTCCCGCTACATCATCGCCTGGAAACTGTGCAGCACCATGCGGGCCGAGGACGTCACCGACACGCTGGACATGGCACTTACTGCCTCAGGGTGCGACCAGGCCCATGTGCACCACAAGCCTCGGCTGCTCAGCGATAATGGCCCCAGCTACATCGCCGGCGAACTGGCGGACTATATCCAGGACCAACGCATGAGCCATGTCCGGGGCGCTCCAATGCATCCCCAGACCCAAGGCAAGATCGAGCGCTGGCACCAGACCCTCAAAAACCGAATCCTCTTGGAGAACTACTTTCTGCCCGGCGACCTTGAGGCCCAGATCGCAGCCTTCGTCGAACATTACAACCATCGACGCTACCACGAGAGCCTGGCCAACGTAACGCCAGCCGACGCCTACTTCGGCAGGGCCGCAGCCATTATCAAACAGCGAGAAAGGATCAAACGCCAAACCATCCAACATCGGCGCTTGCAGCACCGCAAGATCGCCGCTTAACATCAACCCCAAGATGAGGCCGACACTCCGCTAATCTGCGATCCAATCTGAGCCAAATGATCTGACGACGGACAACAAGGACGACCGACACGGGATCGGCGCAAAAGAGATCATCCTTGACAGCCTTGACGCCGGCGACGTTTTCGGCGGCGACAATGGCTGCCTGGCGCTCGCGTTCGTCGAAGATGGCGCCGCTGAGTTTCACCTCGCCCTTGTCCACCATTACGTTGATCAAATCGTTGCCAGCCATTTCTGCTTCGCAAGCTCGGTAGCGATGTTGTGGCGGATCTGTTCGTCATCGATGACCGTAGAGGCGTCATCCGGAAGGACGCCGAGCAATGCCCGCAGAAGATCAGAGCGGGTGATGATGCCGACGACTTTCCCGCCGTCGGTGACCGGAATGCGTTTGACATGGCGACGCGTCATGAGCTCGACGACTTTCGCGAGCGATGCCGCGGGGGATGCCGTGACGACATCTTGCGACATAACCTCCTCAACCCGTCGGCCATTGGCGCGGACATATTCGTCGGCGGCCTTTCCGGGGCTGAGAAACTCCAGCCAACGCGAGCGCTTGCGCTCCGTGCCCAGTTCTCCTCGTTGCAGGAAATCGCCCTCGCTGACGATACCCACCAGCGTGCCGTCCGAGCGAATGACGGGGAGGCCGCTGATCTTCTTGGACAGCATCAGCGCGGCCGCCTCGGCGATCGATGCGGACGGGTCTATGCCGACGACTGGCTTGCTCATGATGGCTTCGGCTTGCATGTTCGCTCTCCGGAGTTTCTCCAACCTCCGGCTTCTTAGATTTTACATGCACCAGGCGCTTGATCTGAATCATTTTTCCATCGAGGCACTTGGTGCAAAGTTAGAGCCATCAATAACGGGGGCGTACCGGTCAACCAACGATCGCGGTCTTGGCGACGTTCACGCCAAGTTCGTAGACAAGCAGCCCACCATAGTAGGCCGTCGCGGTGACCAGAAATGCTCCGCAAACTTCGATCAGAGGAATGGCGATCGTTACAACCCGCATGTCACGGTTTCGCATCCAAAGCGCGAGCCGCACAAGTCCCCAGATCAGGAAGGCAAAGGCAGTGATACCTCCCAGGCTTTCGTGGATCTCCGCGATATCGCTGCTGAAGCCGGCAGCTTCGGCATGATCCAGGGCCAGACCTCCAAAGAACCAGGTCCCCATGGCGAACACTCCGGCAGCCAGGGCCACAAAAGTAGAGATCGTACCGGCGCCCGATTTTCTGGTGACGGCACTGCCGCCAACCAGCGCCACGAGGTCGATAGCCACGAGCATGTAGATCAGAACAATAGGAAAATGAACAAGAAGGGGGTGGATGTGCTGAATGGGGATCACGAAAAACGCTCCAGAAATTGGTAGGGGATTTTGGATAATTGCCGGCCTTGCAGCGAGCCTTGGCTCACGGCATTAGCGAGCGTTACGTGCTGTGGCGGGCCACGCACCGCGAACGAGAGACCTAGTCGTTTTCGTCGACCTCATCGCCCTGCCGGTCGTCACACGCATCGTCATCACCCTTGATGGCTTTCGGGGTGGTCGCGTCCTGCATCGGGATGGCCTGCAGATCGATTGGGCCGGACGGGACAACCGACGATGGCGCTCCGCATGATCCTTCGTCCGATTCAGCCGCCGCCGGCAGGGCAAAGATCGTGAGGCCTGCAAGTGTTGCAAGTACAAACATGGAATTGCGCATGGTCTGGTATCCTTCTCGGCGCGGCCATGATTGGACGCGATGATACCTCGATATGGACCCTTTGCTTGCTGTGGGCTGAGGATGACTGACAGCAGATTGAAAGCTCCAACGTGCGACATGCCTTGCCGATGAAAAGACAATTGAAGCGTTTGGCGGTGCTGGGTCTCGCGGGACTTATCCTGGCCATGCCTCTCGCTGCCCGCGCCGACGAGGACGATGACGGCGACCATGACCGGGCGCGGGATCTCTACGAGCACGGCGAAATCAAAGGCCTAGCCAACATATTGGACATTGTCCGTGCCAAGGCTCCCGGCGATGTTGTTGCGGTCGATCTCATCCGCCAGGCCAACAGATGGGTCTACCGGTTTCAGGTCGTCGGTGCTGATGGCCGGCGAAAGACCATCGACGTCGACGCCGGCGCCGGTGCCATCATGCGCAACGGGGAGGGCGACTGATGAAGATCCTCCTGGCCGAGGACGAGCCCCGTATCGCGGCCGATATCGCTGCAGTCCTCAAGGCATCCGGAATGGCGGTTGACACGGTTCGCGATGGAGAGGCTGCCTGGTTCGCAGGCGATGTGGAGAACTATGATGCTGCGATCCTAGATCTCGGGTTGCCCAAGCTCGATGGTCTTACGATCTTGAAACGTTGGCGAGCCAACGCCCGCCGGTTCCCGGTTCTCATCTTGACCGCCAGGGGCATGTGGACAGAACGTGTCGAAGGCATCAATGCTGGCGCTGACGACTACCTCCCGAAACCTTTCGAAATGGAAGAACTGCTCGCCCGATTACGCGCAATCCTACGCCGCTCAACGGGGCAGGCAGCGCCAGTGCTCAAGTCGGGGCCACTCGTTCTGGACACACGCCAGATGCGAATTTCGCTGCGCGGCATTCCCGTTGCGCTTTCGCCGCTGGAATACCGGCTCCTGGCGTTTCTGATGCATCATGCCGGGCGGGTGGTGGCGCCGACCGAACTGGCCGAGCATCTTTACGATTCAGGCAACGACCGGGATCCCAATGCGGTCGAAGTGATCGTCGCGCGCTTGCGTCGCAAGCTTGGGAGTGACGTCATCGAAACGCGGCGCGGATTCGGGTACTTCGTCCCAGACGATTTCAGCTGATGGGCAACTCGATCCGCTTCAGGCTCTGGTTGGCGGCAACGATCTCGATCCTTGTTGCTCTTGCCATCGCCGGTGTCGGACTGCGCTATCTGTTCGAGCTGAACGTCGAGCGGCGCGTTGTCAGCGAGCTGACAGTCGACCTGAACGACCTTATCGGCGCGACCAGTTTCGCCGCCGATGGCCGTCTTTCGGTCCAGGCGGCTTTGACCGACCCACGTTTCTCCATTCCCTTTTCCGGCCACTACTGGCAGGTGCGGGATACTGGTTCCGGCAACCTTGTCCGCTCGCGTTCATTGTGGGACGCGACGCTTGCCTTGCCTGATCGCGCAACCAACGGCGAACTCAGGGAGATCAGGGAATTCAAGGGGCCACAAGGGGAGCTCACCATCGCCGTCGAGCGCACGATCATCGACGCCAGTGGCCGATCGTTTCGCGCCGTCGTGGCGGAAGACCATCAAACGGTGAAGGAATCCGTCGATGGGTATGTCCGCGACCTTGCGCCAGCCCTCATTCTGCTCGCCGTTGCTCTCATGGCGGCCTTCTTCATCCAGATCACTGTCGGTCTTGCGCCTCTGGAGACCTTGCGGGTCTCGGTCAGAAACGTGATCGCGCAGCGGACGGCGCGGCTCGACGTGGCGGCACCAAGCGAAGTTCAGCCGCTCGCGGACGAGATCAATCGTCTTCTCGATGCGCAGGAGAAGGCTCTTGCTCGGGCCCGTTCGCGCGCCACCGATCTTGCGCATGGCCTCAAGACGCCACTGCAAGTCCTGTCGGCCGACATCCGCGCGTTGCGGAAAAAAGGCGAAACGGAGCTGGCCGATGAGATCGAGAAGAGCGCCGCTGCGATCCGCCGCCATGTCGAGCGGGAGCTCGCGCGCGCCCGCCTCGCGCCCGGCGTCTCCGGCAAGGCATCCTGCCTTGTGTCGGACGTCGCCGCCGGCGTCATTGCCGTCGTCAAGCGGACGCCAAGCGGCAAGCAGCTTTCGTTCGAGATGGACGTTGCGGAAGATGCGACGGCGCCAATCGACGAAGGCGATCTGTCCGAGATCCTCGGCAATCTGGTCGAGAACGCCGCCCGTTACGCAAAATCGTCAGTCCGTGTCGGCGCATCCGCCGCCGCAGGCGAGGTGGTTGTTACCGTCGCCGATGATGGCCCAGGTGTACCGGATGCCGATCGGGAATCCGCGCTGTCACGTGGTGTCCAGCTCGACAGCAAGGGCGGCAGCAGCGGTCTTGGCCTGGCCATCGTTTCCGACATCGTCGAAGCCTATGGCGGACGTCTGAGTATGACCAATGCCGACCCGGGCCTGGTCGTGACCATTTCCTTGCCGAGACACAGTTGAGCGTGCTTCAGGCAAAGCCCGGGAAATAGTCGACTTTTATCCTCGAACGACGAACGCCCATGGCCAGCAGCTTCTGGCGCAGCGCCTTGACCATCGCCTGCGGGCCGGAAATGTAGAAAGTGCGCTCAAGGTAGTCGGGTATGGACAGACGTATAAGGCGCTCGTCGATGTATCCGGGATACTGCCCGCGCTCGCCCCCTTGCGCCACAGCGTGGACCGTCTTGATACCAAGTTCCTCCTTGGCCGCGCCAAGCACGTCGCGATAAGCGATGTCCTGCTGTCCCTCGGTTCCGTAGAGGATGACGATCGGTCGCCGCTCCTTGCGGTCGAGGAGATATTGCAGCATCGAGCGGAATGGCGTGATGCCGATACCTCCGGCCAGGAAAGCGATCTTGGTTTCACGCCTGGCGGGCAGTGTGAAATTGCCGGCCAGCTGCGCGGCGTGGATCGTGCTGCCTGGCTTCATGGTCATCAATTCGCGCTTGAAGGCGCTTGATTGCGGATAGAATTTGACCCCGAGGCGGACCGTTTCCTCCGTGGGCGCCGACGCAACCGTGAAATAGCGGCGGTTGCCGCGATTGTCGGCACGATCGAGGCCAAGCGTCCATTCGAGATACTGGCCGGCCTCAAAGGCGAGCTTGCGCGGCGACCGGAAGACGAAGTCAAAGCTGTCGACGGCCGATTGCTCAATGCGTTCAAGAGTCAGCACGAAGCGTCCCTTGGGGCCTGCCGCATAGGCAAACAGGTTGCCGGCAAGCAGCGCCAGTTCCGGCGTGAAATAAAACGAGCCGATATGGATGTTGGGAGCAAACAGAAAGCCGACGATGGCGGCAAAGGCGATACGCGGCCAACGCATCGTCGGCGCGGTCAGCGGCTCGGTCAGCATCACAAAGGCAAAGAACAGCAGCGGTGACGAACCTAGGGTCTCAGCAAGCGCGGTCCAGTATTGCGAGGGGTCCGTGGTTGCCAGAATGGTCGCCAGCGCCACGACAACGAAGGTCGAGACAAGATCAAGCCGGCGCAGTTTCCGGACAATGAGCATGCCGCCGACGAGCACGAGTGGAAGCAACGGCAGACTGCCACCAACCCACCAGGTGGCTGGTTGGTCGAGCAGCAGCGCGGACAGCGCCACGCCCAGCGCAGCCGGATTGAAAAGGTGCTTCCGGCCGATGGCGAGAATGAATTTGGATGAAATCGCCCAGACAGCCGCGAATGCCACCGCCGCGATCCCCTTGATGTCCGTGACCGCAACCGGATCGAGGATAAGCGCCAGGATGAGCGCGGTGATGTAGACGGACTCGTTGTTGGCCGGGACTGCAAAGATCCGCGCAAAGACCTTGTTGGTAATCCAGCAGGCCGCCAACGCCAAAGCCGTCGTGAAGGCAAGTGCAAGCGGGTCATGTGGCACCAGCTTGACGAAGCCGAGAACGAACGCCGCGCTGACCAGCGCCATCAGATAGTAAAGGACCAACCTGTACATCGTCAGGTGATCGAGGAATCGGTCGATGGTCTTGATCATGGCAGGCAAAGGGCTCCGAACCCGGTTGTCGGCGTAGCGCGGCCATTGGCGTCGACGAGATATCCCTCCAGGCCAAGCGTCTGCTCGATGAAGAGAATGCCGTCCCGCCCCATGGCGAAGGCCGCGGTAGCGAAACGATCGGCTTCGAGCACATCGGTGCCGATGACGGTCAGGCTGACGATGTCCTGGATCGAACTGCCAATCCCATGCGGATTGTAGATGTGTTGACCGCGGACATAGGTGCCGGAGGTTGCGACGCCGCGACCGCGGGGATAGACGATCTTTACGATCTCGTCCGCGTTGAAGGGATTGCGGATGCCGACACTCCAGTCACGGCCCGATGCATTCTTGCCGCAGGACTGGATATCGCCGCCCGCCTCGATGAAGAAATCGCTGATGCCGGCCCGTTGAACAATCCCGGCCGCATTGCGAATGGCCCAGCCCTTGACGATTCCGGAAGGATCGAGCGAACCGTCGGGCTTGCGAATATCGAAGTATCCGTCCGTCTCGTTTTTCGTCTGTTTGGCGATGGCCAGCACTTCCATCATCTCGCCGCTCCAGTCGACGACCGGAACGTCACCGCGGTTGATGGCCGCGATCTCGCTGTCGGCCCGGTATGTGCTGAAGCGCCTGTCGATATGCTCGAAATAGCTGAAGACCGTGTCGATCAACTCAGCGTTCGACGCGCCCCCGATGTCGACCGAAATGGGCATGCCCATCAAAATTCGCGTTTCGCGCATGGAACTACGACGACGCTTTCTTCAGCGCGCCGCGCAGCGACTGGATGAAAGCCCTGCTGGTCAGCGTCGCGCCCGAAATAATGTCGACATTGGCGCTTTGGGCGCTGATCGCTTCGTCGCGCAGCATGGGCAGCGCCTGCCTGTTGATGTTGACGGAGGTGCGGCGATCGGAGGGATATTTCAGCACTTTCAGCGCCGTAAGCTGCCCACCCTGTACGAGGGCCTGAATCTGGATGATGCCGTAGTAGGCATCGGCCGTTGGACCGGTGTAGACGCCATCGGCATAGCCCTGTGCGGAGAGCTTCATGCCCACCCGGACGACACGTGCTGGCGCATCCCGATATGCCGGCCTCGGCTGCGGGACCGGTATGTAGACAGCTGGAGTCACTGCGAATGAAGGCGTTGATGACACAGGATCGGCGCCAGCCGGCGCCAGTAGGTGCTGCAGTGGTGCTGGCGATGGTTGTGGCGCCACCGGAACCGCCGTCTGCGTGGCTGGATCATTTGCCCGTTTGGCAGCGATTGCTATGCCCGCCGTCGTTTCCCTGGCAATCGGGAGCCTTGTCGTGAACTGGGGTGTGAAGGGCCCCGAAAAGGTCCGAGACATCGGCGCGGCTGAGGCGGGCACCTCTATCGCGTCGGCCGGCAACCCCGAACCAAGCACATCGTCGGCAGCGTGTTTGCCGGCCTGATCCCAGACATAGGCGCCGGAGGCGGCGACCACGAAAAGCGACAGCGCAATCTGTTTCATCGGAATTCTGTTTCCACATTGAACCTTGCAGTGGCGATCCATTCGGCTCGCTTCAGATGCAGTATCCCACGACCAAGCTGACAACTGGCTGTCAGCTCGGATCCAGTTGCGGGGGGCCGTGAAAGCTCAATGGGGTGGCAAATTGACTTGTCCTGGATCAAGATTATCGCATAAGCGGCAAGGTAGGAAGGTTCTGTTCAAGCGAGGTAGCTGCCGATGAGTGTTGCCAACGAGCCGGCCGGATACACCGGGACCCAGATACTGCTGCATTGGACTATCGCGGTGCTGATCGTCCTGCAGCTTGTGATAGGTGAGGACATCAAACCGGCTTACCGCGCGTTCTCGCGCGGTACCGAACCGGCAGCCGGTGACGTCTTCAACGCGAACATTCACGTCTATGTCGGTTTGGCTGTTCTGGCGCTGGCGATCTGGCGGATTGCAGCCCGTCTACGGGACGGTGTACCGGCGCCGCCGCCCGAAGAAAGCGTCCTGCTGAAGCGAATTGGCGCTGCCGCCCACTTCCTGCTCTATCTTTTCATTTTCGGGATGCCGATCACCGGCGCGCTGGCATGGTACTTCAGCTTTCGGGCGATGGGTGACATTCACGACCTCGCCAAGCCGGTGATCATCGTTGTCGTCGGCCTCCATGCGGCAGGGGCCTTGTGGCAGCATTTCATTGTAAAATCGGACGTGCTCGCCAGAATGCTGCGCCCTGCTGGACGTCGCGCGCGGTGATGTCATGAGCCGCCTCCACAGCGAAAACCATCTTGTATCCCGCGTCGGCTGGTTGCGCGCCGCCGTGCTTGGCGCCAATGACGGCATTGTCTCGACGGCCAGCCTGATCGTTGGCGTGGCGGCAGCCAATGCAGCGACCTCCAACGTCCTGGTGGCTGGCGTCGCCGGACTGGTCGCCGGCGCGATGTCGATGGCGGCCGGTGAATATGTCTCGGTCAGTTCGCAGTCCGACACCGAGCAAGCCGACCTTGCACGTGAGAAAGGGGAACTGGCCACGCAGCCAGATTTCGAGCGACAGGAACTTGCGGAGATCTATGTCAAACGTGGCGTGGAGCCAACGCTGGCCTTGCTGGTCGCCGACCAATTGATGGCGAAGGACGCGCTTGGCGCCCACGCTCGTGACGAACTCGGTATTTCGGAGGTGACGACGGCGAGACCAATCCAGGCCGCGCTGACCTCTGCGGCTGCATTTTCGGTTGGCGCAGCCATGCCTTTGGCGATGGTGTTTGTTTCGCCGGCCACCTGGCTTGCCGCAACGGTGTCTTTTGCCTCACTCCTGTTCCTGGCGGTTCTGGGCGCCATTGGGGCCAAAGCCGGCGGCGCCAATGTGTTGAGGGCAACTGTTCGAGTCACCTTCTGGGGGGCGCTGGCAATGGCGCTGACCGCCGGTATTGGTGCCGTCGTTGGTACTGCCATCTGACGGTCTTGCGACCTTGATCCCGGCCCGTACCATGGGCGCTTGTCCCACCCCCGACAGGATCAACGCCAGTTCTGTGAAGTTGCGAAAGCGCAACGAAGGCGGCGCGAGCGGTATATATCACGAGGCTTCGCAAATCGCGGAGACTGCATCTTGAAGGAACTCAGTTCGATCGGTCCCGATATGGTTGTCGACGAGATCATGAGAAAATGGCCGGCAACGGTGGCAGTGGTGCTGAGCTATAGGATGCTTTGCGTCGGCTGCCCGATCGGCACTTTCCATACGGTGGCCGAAGCATGCCGCGAGCATCGGATCGACGAAACCCTCTTCATTTTGGACCTAGAATCGGCTGTTCGAGGAGAACGGTGAGGATCACTTCTTGCTCCGGTTCTCGGCCAGAACCACCAGGCGATGCGCATCCTTCACGGTGACTTTCTGGCGTCCGCTGACGATGATTCCATCGTCTTCCCACTTGCTGAGCAGGCGGCTGACGGTGTGCAGCGTCGTTCCCGTCATCTCGGCAATGTCCTGCCTCGAAATCGGGAAGTCGATTTCGATGCCACTGTCGGTTTTTCTGCCGGTCTGATTTGCCAACCGCAACAAGGCATGCGCAACGCGCTGCTCCACCTGCTCCGTGGACATCTCCACCACCCGCGTCTATAGCGTAGCGGGCTGAAATCGGCGGGATCGAGCCGATGCAAATTGGAAGACCGTCGCCAGGAGGCGACCAGCGCGGACTTCGCCGCCGCGTCCGAAGCGACCGCGGCCTGAATGCGGCCGGCATGATGACCGGATAGATCCTCGCCCATGCTTCCTCCCAATCCCAGTCTTGCCGTTCGATTCCCTAACCATGTCTGCTTCAGGACTATGCCGTTCCTGGCGTATCGTCCCGGTCAATGAGAATTCGCTCCGCGGCCCCGTCAAGATCCTCATATTGACCGCTTCGCAATGCCCACAGGAAGCCGAACAGCCCAAGCGCGCCGAGGAAAAGCGCCACGGGTATGAGGTAGACGAGCGTGCTCATGAGGATCGTGCCAGTGCGCGGATGCTGGAGCGCTTGTCAGGAACAGCGCTTTTTGCTGGGGCGCGCGGCCCAGATCCTTGCAGCCGCAGCGCGTTTCCGATGACCAGCAGCGAAGAAGCGGACATGTCCGACATACAGAGACGTGCAAAGCAGCGCGTTGCCGCCGAAGGCAAAGACCACGCCTGACGTGTGCAGCGGCCGCAAACGGCCGAAATTGAACCAGGGCTGGATGTTGAGATCGGGGTAGGCGAGTTGCAGCGCTATGATCACGCCGACCAGCATGCCGACGACACCCCAGAACATCGTGGCGATGGCGCCGTAACGGACTGGCCCATCCATGTAAGCGGATGCGTCGATGGGAGCGGCAGCTTCGAAGCTAGTGTTGCGGATGAGCACGGCGACAAAACCGAGCAGTACGAAAAATAGCACCCACATATGCTGCCGAAAAGGCTCATCCACACCGACGCCGGCGGCCACCAGCGCCGTGAATGCGAACAGGCCCAAAGCGACAATTTCTGTGCCGAACTTCATGAGATGTCCCCGACCTTAAATTCCGATGCGCGGACGCCGATCCGCAGCAGCACCGATTCAGCAGCCGCCTCGCCACTGCCTTGATCCATGTCAAAGCCACGTGCTTTTGGATTGGGCAGCTTCGATCTCGGAAACGTCGGGAGGTTGTCATTGCGCAGGGAGAAGGAGCGGGGATCGTCGCCGTTCGAAGCAGGCCGTGAAAATTCGACATTAGCTGGCCGATCAGGCAGAGCGGCGGCCCAAGGCGCCGTTATGAAGCGCGCGCATAGGCAAAAACTGCAGCTCTGTGATGCCCTGGAAAAAATCGCCGATGCCTTGCCGGGCGTCGATCGCCTTCATTGCCTTGGTACAGCCAACGCGATCGTCCCGCTGTTGCGCAACATCCATCAATACGAAGAGACGATCATCTTTCCCGCCTATGAGGCGGCTTTAGCCGGCGTGAATGTCAACCTTGCCTCAACCCGGCGATTGCGCGCCGAACACGTCGAAGACGAATGCTTTGCCGGCGAGGTCACTGAAATTCTGCTGGCGATTGGCCAAAGCGAGACAGTCAAGAATGCCGAAGCCGTCGGCTTCATGCTGCGTGGCTTCTTCGAAAGCGTGCGTCGGCATATCGCGTTTGAGCGCGAGCACGTCTTGCCGATGATCGGGATCGTCGATTGGTCCTAGGCGCCAGATCGTCGCTGTAGCCGGGTCAAGCTGTCGACCGTGATATGCCGGTTGTTCTCGATCCGTATCACGCCGTCTGTTCGCAGCCTGGTCAACTGACGGCTAACCGTTTCGATCGTCAGGCCAAGGAAATCGGCGATGTCGGAGCGCGTCAGCGGCAGGTCGAAGGTCGCCGACCTGATAGCCGGATCAACCGTAGGATCGATGTTTCTGGCGATCATCAGCAGAAAGCTCGCCACTTTTTCTGATGCCGTCTTGCGTCCCAGCGTCACCATCCAGTCGCGTGCTTCGTCGAGTTCGTTCAGTGTTTGCTTGAGCAGACGATGCTCGAGTTCCGGCGATGCCTTCATCATCCGTTCGATGGTTGCTTTTGGAAACGAGCACAAGGAAACGGCGGTTGCGGCTTCCGCGTTGATCGCGCTTTCCACCTTGAAAGGCCTTCCCAGAAAATCGGGGGCGAATTGCAGGCCGACAATCTGCTGGCGGCCGTCCGAAAGGCTCTTTGTCAGCTTCACCACGCCTGAAAGCACATTCGAATAGCTCTCGACGGTCTCGGCGTCGCCGATCAGTTCGATCCCGGGCTCAATCCTGTTCTTCGATGAGACCTTGGCGAGTCCGACCAGTTGGTCGGGATCGAGCGCGCCGCAGACGCCGCGATGCCGTGCCTCGCAAGACTGGCAAAGCACTGGAATGCTGGCGCTATGAACGTCCTGCCGCACTGTCATCATGATCGTCCCAAGGATCCAAAGCGCGGGCAAGATAGCATAGGCCGCCGAAAAATCCTTGCGGCAGTTTGTCCCCAGCACAGGTCTTTGACCGAAATCAAGGCTTTAGCAAACCGATCCGACCAAGGTCCCAGCCATGCAAACACAGTGGACAGCGACATGCGACCGGAATTAGCTGCCAGGCTTGGCGAGAACGTCCCACGCTACACCAGCTATCCGACGGCACCGCATTTCCATTCGGGCATCGATGCAACCATTTATCGTGGCTGGCTGGAGACGCTCGAACGCGGTGCCGAGGTCTCGCTCTATCTGCACGTCCCCTATTGCGACAGGCTCTGTTGGTTCTGTGCATGCCATACCAAGCAGACACGCCACTATAAGCCGGTGACCGAATATCTGCGCTCTATGCATGCGGAGATCGCGACCGTTGCCCGTATTGTGAGGGGCAAAGCCGTCGTCCGTGCAATTCACTTCGGCGGCGGTTCCCCAACGATGTTGAGGCCCGAGGACATGGTGACGCTGGGAACGGTCTTGCGGGACAGCTTCGATTTTCTTGCGAACCCCAAGATCAGCGTCGAGATCGATCCCAACGATATGGACCAGGCACGCCTCGACGCGCTCGCCGAAATCGGCATGACGCGAGCGAGCCTTGGAGTGCAGGATTTCGATCCGAAAGTCCAGAAGGCAATCAACCGCGAGCAAAGCTTTTTGCAGACCAAGGCGGTTGTCGATGGGGTTCGTTCGCGCGGTGTAGAATCGGTCAATCTGGACCTGCTCTACGGCCTTCCGCATCAGACCAGGGAGAGCGTCTGTTCTACCGTGGCCCAGGCGCTAACCCTGGAACCGGACAGGATGGCGCTATTCGGCTACGCGCATGTGCCCTGGTTCAAGAAGCATCAAACGATGATCGATGAGGCGTGGCTGCCGGATTCGGCAGAACGGTTCGCCCAATCGCAAATTGCCGCCTGTCTGATGCTGAACGCGGGATACGAAGCCATCGGCTTCGATCACTTCGCCAAGCCGGGCGATGCGCTGGCTAAGGCGGCGCGCGCAGGGACCTTGCATCGCAATTTCCAGGGCTATACCGAGGATCGCTGCGAAACGCTGATCGGGCTCGGTCCATCGTCCATCGGCCGCTTTCGCCAGGGCTACACGCAGAACATGCCTTCGACCGCTGAATACGGGCGCATGGTCGCCGATGGCGGGCTGGCCGTTGTCCGTGGTATCGCGTTTTCAAAAGATGACCGTGTTCGCGGCTGGATCATTGAGCGGCTGATGTGTGACTTCGCCTTCTCGGCGATCGACCTGGTGGAGCGTTTTGGCGAAGCCGGCCAAAGACTTCTCCTCAAGGCACGTTCCATGGCCCTTCATGATCCCGCCAGGTTGCTGGAACTCGATGGCGACAGCTTCGTCGTGCCGGCGGAAAGTCGCGCTTTCGTCAGAAGCATCGCGGCGGAGTTCGACAGATATCTCGAAACTGGCAAAGCCAGGCATTCGGTGGCGGTCTGAGCATCAGGCCGGTCAGAAATGCTCGCCGGCCTTGAAAGGACCAATGCGAGTGCCCGCCGCGATCAGATAGGCGGTCGACCAGCCGATGAGCAGAAATCCGTTGACGCCTTCGAGCGCCGCCAGTAGGCGCCATGCATGAGCGGGCACAATGTCGCCGTAGCCGACCGTCGAAAAGTACAGGGCGGTTTCGAAGTCGGCGAAGACATCAAGCAGCCAATATAGTCCTGCCCAGAGCCAGACCTCGGCAGTCATGACGGCGAAGAGCCCCATCATCGCGACGGTGCGGCTGCGCCGTCCATGCATGCGAAACTGGGCGACAAGGTATCCCATCGCATGCGTAACGGCGATCAGACCAAAAGTATGGACCAGGACCGTCAGGCTTATGACGATGGTGCCGATGAGCAGATTGAGAATCATGCGCGGAGCGTACGGGTACTGTTCCAGATCATTGCTGAGGGGTGGCCACGCGCGTTAGATAGGATGTGCTTGTCGCCGCGGGCGCGGGAGACAGCCTGTCCGCGCTGGAAAACCGACGAGATCGACATGGTTCGCGTCGGAACTGGTAGTTCGGGGCATCGAGCTGAAGCATCGGGATGGCAACACCCCGTCGCGATCCCAATGTCAACATGGCCGCCGAGTTGATTGCTACAGCTTTGCCTGGTTCGCTGCTGAGCGGCGCGCAATCAGCAAAGTGACTCGCATGGTATGCCGTCGCTGTCGCGATCGAGCTTGCCGCCCCAGGAACAATTTTCGAGATACCACCGAGCCTCATCGCACGAGCTGATTTGCGAACACGTCAAACGCGGCTGGCAAGACCAGCTTTGCGCAATTCGCGGGAACGAACTTCCCTTGATTGAACACCCCCTTCATTCCAAGCTCAAAATGACCCGGTATCAGGCAGGCGAACTCGAACTTGCCGACGCTGGTGAAGGCCCAGACGATCTCGCCGTTTCCTTGGGGCCCGATGCGGATCGCATTGAGGTCGGCGTGTTCCATATGGGGAAGCCTCTCCATCACGGCCTTATGCTCCATCACCTGCTCATGCGTATCCATGACAATTCGTGGCCGTATTCGCCTTCATGGGTGAAGGCCAGACGCACCGTCTCGCCCTTTTTCACAGTGACTGAAACCGGATCGAACGCCATCGATCCATCTTCGTTCTCGACCATGCTGATCGCGATAGTCCGGTCTACTTTGGCCGCCACGCCCGGCTGACCGATAGTCATCATTTCATGGCCGGCCGGAGTGCATTCCCGTCGCAAGCGCCGGGGAGACGAAGAGGACCATGGCGATTGTTGGCATCATGCATTTCTTCACGCGATTTCTCCTTTGTGAAATGTGTTGAGTTTCACCCATACCGGAGGTGGCCGCGGGCTCTGTTTGGACCGTGATCGACGATCGCCGGAACCGGGTCGGTCGGGACGCCTGCAGCCCTCACCAACTCTTGCGGCCGACCATCTATGGCCCGGGCGGCACCGGGGATAAACTGAGTTGCCGCATCGAAAATGCACCTTCCCTTGCGGTATTCGCGATGTCATCGAACAGGAGCGCGACATCCAGGTAGACGCTACGATCCCGCTCGGCAGTTCCCATTTCATCGAGATCCTGCAGGAAGAAGAGAATGGCTTCGATGCGCTCGCGTTGGGTGTGGGCGTTGGCAAGATGTTCGCGTGCCGCGCGCCGGACTTCCAGAGCCGTAAATCGCGCCAGCGTCTCGTCGAGCCTGGAACGGCACTCACAATCGAGCCGGGCGTCCTTGATCAAATTTGCCAGCCGGCCGACAACGGCCATGTCGGCAAAGCGCCGGGTGCCGTCGACGCCATTCAATGGAACGTTCTGCATCATATCTTCTTCGCTCCTGTCGCAAGGCCAATCAGGTCAGCCGGCGTCCGATCGAGCCATTGGCGCAGCACGGGTGCGACGTTTCGCGGCCGGTCGCAACGTAACCAGACGCAGCGCTTTACAGTTAGCCGTCCCGGTCTCGAAAATCTCTTTGACTGTAATCGGCCATTTTGCAGCCTGTTTGCGCTGGAGCAAACACGGAGATCGATCATCGACAGTATTGCCTTCGCGGATTGAGCTTTTCCGACCGCCGATCATGCGGGTTTCGGAGCGGCACGAGGATGCTGTGTCAGTCATCCCCGTAGAGGAATTCTTGCATGGTTACAGAAGGGAGTGTGCTCACTTTCGATGCGCAGCAGAAGCAGACATCGGCGCCGTTTCGGCCATTTTTTCTTATCGCGGGGTTGGACGCGATTGTAGGCGCGGCGGTCTGGCTGCCGTCAGCGTTCGGAATACAGGCCATCGGCCCAACCGGGATATCTCCCGGCGATTGGCATCGCAACGTGCTTCTGTTCGGGATGGTTCCAGCCATTTTGACTGGCTTTCTGTTGACGGCGCTGCCCCGATGGACAGGACGACGTGCAGTGACGCCGCTCACCACGCGTTTGCTGGTTGCTCTATGGCTGTGCAGCCGGGGGACTTTCCTGTTCCTGTCGCATTCGGCCGGGCTTGCCCTCTCGGCGCTTTTGGTGCTGACGCTCCTCTTGATCGCGGCGAGCCAAGTGATCGCCAGCCGGGACCGCCGCAATCTGAAGATAGTGTTTCTGCTGCTTATCTTCTATGGCAGCAACGTGCTCGCAGCAGCGTCCTACCAGGCAGAATTTGCACTGCGACTAGCCCTGGCTTCGATCATCGGCCTCCTCATGATCATCGGAGGACGGGTCGTGCCGGCTTTGACCATGGCTTACGTCGAAAGCGCCGGCGGCCGGATCTTCATCGATCGCTCCGCTGTTTTTGAGTACGCGGCAGCGGTCGTGGCAGCATGCGCCCTTGGTTCGTGGGTTGTTGCTATAGCGCGACGATCTGGATGAGACGTGAGCGGCGATCTGGATGAGATTCTCAGGTCGCGGTCACGTGCAAATTATCATGCTGATTGTCGCTGGCAAGGCCTTCATCTATTTCTGATTGCCGCTCCGCGACAAGTTCGTGTTTGTTCTTGATTGTCGCGTAAGAGGCTGGCCTGCCGCGCTGGCGTTTGGCTTCCATGGCGGATCTGCGCCGGTAGCTTTCGACGTTCATCTCGAAGATCGTTGCGTGGTGAACAAGTCGGTCCACTGCGGCGAGGGTCATGGCGGGGTCCGGAAAGATTCTGTTCCATTCTCCGAAGGGCTGATTGGCGGTGATCATGATGGAACGCCGCTCATATCTTGCGCAGATGAGTTCGAAGAGCACGCTCGTTTCGGCCTGGTCCTTGGTGACGTAGGCCAGATCGTCGAGGATGAGCAGATCGAACTTGTCGAGCTTGGCGATGGCGGCTTCGAGCTGCAGCTCTCGCCGCGCGATCTGGAGCTTCTGCACGAGATCGGTGGTTCGGGCGAACTGCACGCGCCAGCCGTTCTCAATGAGGGCGAGTCCGATCGCTGCCGCAAGATGCGACTTTCCGCCACCGGGTGGGCCGAACAACAGGATATTGGCGCCCTTGGCGAGCCAGCTGTCACCGGCGGTCATGGCCATGACCTGGGCCTTGGAGACCATGGGTACGGCGTCGAAGGCGAAGCTGTCGAGCGTCTTTCCGGGCGGCAGATGCGCTTCGGCCAGATGCCGTTCGATCCTGCGATGTGCCCGTTCGGCCAGCTCATGCTCGGCGATGGCCGAGAGGAACCGGGCGGCGGGCCACCCCTCTCTATCGGCCTGCTCGGCAAATTGCGCCCAGAGCGTCTTGATCGTCGGTAGCCGGAGTTCGTTGAGCATGATGCCGAGGCGGGCTTCGTCGATGGTGTGGGCGTTGCTCATGCGACGTCTCCCACATGGGTTGCCCCGATCAGGGCTTCATAGCCGTTAAGGGAAGCGAGTTGCACCAAGACGGTCGGCAGCCGTGCGGGGTCCGGGCCGAGGAGGGTTCGCAAGACGGCAATATCGGGCAGGTCGCCGGCGTCGAGGGTCTCGGTGAGTTGCTCGGCAAGCTCACGCTCGCAGCCTCGATCGTGGGCCAGCGCCAGCAGATCGACCATGATCTTGCACGCCTGCCTGTCCGGCAGCCGCTCAATGAGCTCGTCGAAGGCCCTGCGGTATTCCTGCCGCGGGAAGAGCTTGTCACGATAGACGAGATTAAGAAGCGCCATCGGCTTTTTGCGCAGGGAATGGATGACGTGCCGATAGTTGACGACCTGATCGTGCCTCCCGTCGGCATGGCCTCGGCCCCTGGGCAGCGTCATCAGCTTTGTTCCTCCCATAAAGACCTCGAGGCGATCATCGAACAGGCGGATGCGAAGCCGATGTCCGATCAGGCGGGAGGGAACGGTGTAGAAGACCTTGCGCAAGGTGAAGCCGCCGGTCCGCGACACGGTGACGACCACCTCCTCGAAGTCGCTGGTCCGCTGGTCTGGAAGTTCCTGCAGTTGAGGGCGTTCGGCATCGATGCGCTTGCCATGATTGGCGTTGTGCCGGCTGACGATCTCGTCGATGAAGGCTCGATACGCGCCGAGATCGTCGAAATTTCTGCTGCCGCGCATCAGAAGGGCGTCACGGATGGCATCCTTGAGATGGCCATGGCTGCTTTCGATCGAACCGTTCTCGTGCGCGATGCCCTTGTTGTTGCGGGTCGGCGTCATGCGGTAGTGCGCGCAAAGCTCTTCGTAGCGATGCGTGAGATCCTCCTTCGCATCGGCGCTGAGGTTGCGGAAAAGCCGCCGACAGGCTGTCGCTGCGATGATAGAGCGGCGCTCCCCCAAGCGACCACAGCGCGTTCTGCAGTCCTTCGGCCAGGGCCACGAAGCTCTCGCCGCCGAGAATGACATGGGTGTGTTCAAAGCCGGACCAGGCGAGCCGGAAGTGGTAGAGTAGATGATCAAGAGACTGGCCGGCGATCGACACGTCAAGGCTGCCCATGTCGGTAAAATCCGATAGCCCGAGTCGGCCGGGTTCGTGAAGCTGGCGGAAGATAACCTCCTGCTCTTCGCCGTGGATGGCACGCCATGACCGGATGCGCCGCTCCAGCGTTCGGCGAATGCCCGCGCTCAGTTCCGGGTGCCGCCGCAGCATCTCCTCATAGATGGCGACAACACGGATGCCTGGCGCCGCCTTCAAAAGGGGAACGACCTCGGCATCGAAGATATGCTCGAGAGGGTCAGGCCTCCGCCGGCCACGAGCCTTTTGCTTTTGCGATGGCAGGTGCGCGTCCGTCTTGATGCGATAGGCCGTCGCCCTGCTGATCGACGCCTTGGCGGCGGCGACCTCGATAGAATTGTTTTGTCGGTACTTCATAAAAAGCCTCGTCTGATGATCGGTTACATGGCGACCCGGCACAAAGATGGTTCTCCATTCCAGAAAACCACCAAGCTACCGGGCCGACCGCGATCATAAGACGCTGAAAAATTGCGCGGCGGCGGGGGTGTAACTCCGGTCGGGCTACGCCCTCCCTTCGTCACACCCCCGCCGCCGAGTCTCATCCTGATTGACGCTGAGTCTCACCTTGTTTGTCGCCGCGCAGTTGTTGCGCCGCAGGCACAATTCACCGGCCTTGCCTGCGCCCTTGCCGCCTGCAGTCAGGTGATGCGAATCGCCCAGTGGAGGGGATGGCGGATGGTGGCGTCGTCGTCAGTTCTCGCTCTTCATATTGGGTACGGCTGGATCACGGTCGGTTTCGGGCTTCTGGCGATCCACATTTTCGCGCCTGCAAGGCTGGGGCAGGCGGCTGCCGTTCATGCCTGGACGATCGGCGCTATCGGCACGATGGCTCTCGCCATCATGGCGAGCATGATGCGCAAGCACAGCCGCCGCGCCTTCGCGTCTTCGGTTCCGGCGACCGGCGCGTTCGTGGCGATGACGATTTGCTGCCTGTCGCGCCTCCTGGTCGAATTGTTGCCCGGCGACGGCGGTCCTTTAACGAGTCTTTCAGGCACCCTGTGGGTTGTCGCCTTCGGCCTGTTCCTGGTTGCTTTCCGTCGCATGCTCATACCGCAAATATGAGGCAACGCCGGCTTACCAGACCGAGAAGAGCAGAAGCCAGCCGGCGTCGGTGACGATCATGGCCAACCCGACGAAGGATATTGCGAGCACTCGTCGGCCAGGTTCCCGATTATAGAGACCCGTCACCTGCCAACACAGCTCCGGACCAGATAGTCGCAAGCACGAGCATCATCGCACGAAGCGGGCCGACGAATGGAAATTCGATGCCATCCGAACGGAGTTGGCTGACCGTGAGTGCGGAAAGGCCGAGAAAGACTCCGACGCCAGCCAAGGGTATCAGTGCCTGGGCAAGGTGATGGAATCGCGCGGGCTGCCAGGGACCAAGGCCGTTGCTGTCCGTAGTCATGTGTCGCCTGCAATCTCGAGTGTTTTCGATATGATGGAGCTCCCGCTTCATCGCCGACACAATGGCAGCCGATGGCGGTCGCCGCTTTGATGCGCATCAAAGACGTGTGTCTTTGGGCCAGGCATTCTTGCTTATGGAGACGCAGCTTGTTCGCCCGAGGGCTGCGCTGCATAGTATTGGGCAGCTTCGTCTATCTCCTCGGGAGTCATTGCTCGCGCAATGTTTCGCATCTGCTGGCTGATGTCGTTGCGGCGCTTCCCGGTGGCGAACGCCTGCAGTTGGGCTTTCATGTAGACAGCCGACTGGCCTTCAAGCCATGGACTGCCTGCTTTGTTGTCAAGGCTGCCATGGCAAGAGCCGCATGGGGCGATGCCCCGCACAGGTGCGCCATT
Organism: Mesorhizobium sp. PAMC28654; assembly: GCF_020616515.1. GTDB lineage: Bacteria > Pseudomonadota > Alphaproteobacteria > Rhizobiales > Rhizobiaceae > Mesorhizobium. Next base: position 934,062 of record NZ_CP085135.1, on the reverse strand, counting down.
GATCACGATACGAGGCGCCGGCAGCTGTTGGGCCGGGTGGTAGGCCGGCAACCGAGGCAGAAAATGGTAGTAAGCCGCTAAATCGATCATGTCCTGTTCGCTCAGATGGATGGCAAAGGGACTCATCACGACATTGGTCCGGGCGCCGGATTTGAAGTCCTTCAACTCCTTGTAGATAGCACCTGGGTACTGGCCGGCCAGGTTTGGAGAGTCTGCCCGACTAACGCCCGTCGGACCGTGACAGATCGCGCACTGCTGAGCGAGGGTTGCCCCGCGCCCGACAGATACGCTCGTCGGATTGCTCAACATCGACGAGGTCATCACCACGTCCGAGGTCTTAAAGTCGGGTTGCACCACAGCGGCGCTCGACCGCTGCTGAGGAATGCCGGCGGCACTGCATATCGCATCCCACAGTCCGGCGAGCTTGAGATCAGGCTGCGCGTAAGGAAGCAGTATGAACCCGCCCAGCGCGGTGGCGACCACCAAGGCGGCCGCGATCCCGAAACTCGCCTTGAACCAGGGATTGGTTATGGAGAACAGGCGCTCGGCTGGCATTACTTTGCTCCGATGTAGACGGCCGGAACCGACGTACCCTGGCGTAACGCCAGTTGCGCGATCGGAAATCCGTAATTGGTAATCGTGAGCCCGATCATCAGCGCGATCCAGAGGCCATAGCCGTTCAGGGCCAAGGGGACGGAGATTGGCGGATGGACAGCCGTGCTGAATCGGTAGTCTCCGGTCTCTGTTCTTGGTGCCCGCTGCCCTCGTATGAGCACGAGAATGAAGAGTGCTCCGGAGACCAGTAGAATGAACCCGCCGAAGGTCGACAACGTTACCGACAGTGCGTCCGCTGCCAGCGCAGGGTCGGTGTAATCGAAATAGGCCATGCGGCGCGGCATGCCAAGGATGCCGACATAGTGCCACGGAAAGGTGGTCACGATCATGCCGATGAACCACAGCCAGAGCTGCCAGCGCATGAGGCGGAAGCTGTCAAGCGCGCGGCCGGTCAGATGCGGCCACAGATCGTAAGCGATCGCAAAATACATGATGACGATCGCACCGCCGAAAATGAGGTGGAAATGTCCTGTGATCCACTGCGTGTTGTGAATGGACGAGTCGAGTTGGTAGCTCATGTTGATGAGCCCCCCAGCGCCGCCAAACCCGAGCAGGATGAAGGAAAACGCCGCGGCAAGCATGATGGGGTTGTCCCACGGCAGCGCTGCGATCCATCCGAAGGGACCTCGGCCGCCGCGAAGGCGACCAGCGATCTCGACGGATGCGCAGATGGTAAAGACGGTCAGAAGGGTGGGCAACGCGACGAGCGCAGTGAATGCCGAATGGATGAATTTGAAACCGGCGCCAACTTGCGGGTCGGCGAAAGTATGATGCATGCCGATCGGCATGGCGACCACCAGGAACAGGATGAAAGAGAGCCTGCCCATGGTATCGCTGTAGAGTTTGCCGCCAATGGCCCGCGGCAGGATCGTGTAATAGGCAATGTAGGTGGGCATCAGCCAGAAATAGACAATCGCATGCAGGGTCCAGGAGAAGAAGATGCGGGAAAGCCCGGCGTCGATCGTGGTTTTGAATCCAAGCGCAACCGGCAATATCTGCAATAGCAGTTCGAGAGCCGCTCCTACTGCAGTCCAGGCCCAGAGGTAGGCGCCGGCAACATTGGCGAACATAGGCAGAGGCACGGGCGTGTCGGGGTTGTTCCGCTTCCAGGCGCGCAGGTTGATCGACATCAGCGCGACCCAGATCCAGGACCCGACGACCACCAGCACGACGCCGATATAATAGAACGGGCTTCCGATCAGCGGCGGGTAGAAAGTGTAGAGGACGGACGCGAGGCCCAGCGACACCGGCACCATCGCCGTTACCGCGCCAATCACGATCAGCCAGAAGCCCGCCCATGCCCAGCGGCGGCCGATGAGCGGTTGCTTAAGTGAGCTCTCGGAGATCGCGTAGCCGAAGCCCATGGCAACGAGGGTCGGAAAAACGTAGCCCATTACAGTGCCGTGAGCCGTAAGCGACCGGTAGTACCATTCGGGATTGGTGATCCATGTGTGCAGCGGGCTGCGGATGAACATCTGCCAGGCGCCCAGAAGCAGCGCCAGGCCGAAGACAGCGAAGGCAAGCCAGAAGTGGGCTAGTATCAGGCGTCGGCTATTTAACACAGCTCAGTCTCCCCTGCTGGGACGCCATGGCCATGAATTCGGCCTTGTCGATGACCTTGACCTTGCCCCACATGCCTTCATGGCCGAAGCTGCAGTATTCCTGGCAAGGCATCAGGTATTCGCCCTGCGTGTGGAAGCGTGCGCTCTGCACGGATATGTAGCCGGGAACCAGCATGGTGTTGACGTTGGTTCCCTGGATAAGGAGCCCATGAATGACATCGGCGCTGGTGGCGCGAAAAGTGATTGTCGTGTCGGCGGGAATGAGAATGCATTGCGGTGTGAACGAGTACTGTTGCCCGATGGCGCGAACCGTCACCGACCCATCAGGCTCGAGAGCGCTACCGAGATTGGATTCGACGAACTCGCCCGTCAGATGCAGCGTGCTCGGGTCTGCCGTTTCGACTCGAGCTTGAGGCATGGTGGCCTGGTGAATGCCCGCGAACGCGGCCATGCCGGCAAGAAATACAATGATCAAGACGGCGATCGCTGCCCAGTTTCGCTCGGCACGGGCGGCCGCCGCGGCGTGGTCGATCTGATGCTCGCTCATCGCAGTTTCCGGTCAATTACGGGGATGCATGGGGAAGGAACACGAATAGATAGAACGCCAACCAAAGGGCAACGACGATCGTCGTTGCGATCCCGGCCAGGAGAAATGCGCCGCCTGGTCCGGAGCGCAGCACTCGATCAAGAGCTTCCGCTTCGGTCTCGGAGGAATTCGTTGGGGGGTCATCAGAATCGATCATGTTTTCCTCAGTTCAGCGGCGCGGAACGCAGTACGTTCGCTTCAGCGGCGCCGATCGCCGCACCTCGATTTCCCCATGACGTGCGAATGTAAGTGACAACTGCCGCAACCTCGTTGTCGGACAAGGAGCCCGCGAATGGCGGCATTCCATAAGGCATGGGATTGCCCGCCGTGCCGGGAGGATAACCACCGTTGAGCACCATCCGGATCGCATTTACGGCGGATTCCATCTGGATGGACTGGTTGCCCGCCAATGGCGGGTAATGCGGCGGTGTCCCCTGGCCTTGCGAGCCGTGGCAACTTGCGCATCGGGTGTCGTACACCGTCTTGCCGAGGCTCATCAGAAGACTGCCCTCGCTGGCCGGAACCGACGGCTGCGCCGGCTCGGGTGCGCTATCCTGAGCAATGCTCTTCAGGTAGACCGCCATGGCGCGCGTGTCTTCGTCGCTGAGATATTGCAGGCTGTTGTAGACGACTTCGGCCATCGGACCGTAAACGGCGCCCCGGCTGGAAACACCTGTGCGCAGCAGGTCGGAAATTTCCTTAATGCTCCAGTCGCCTAGCCCGGCTTCCCTGTTCGACGTGAGCGAAGGTGCATACCAGTTCTGCATCGGGATCAAGCCGCCCTTGAACTGCTCGGATTCCGGGCTCCCGCCAAGTGCATTGATCGGGCTGTGGCACATGCCGCAATGGCCCAGCCCCTCGACCAGGTAGGCGCCGCGGTTCCATTCCACGGATTTGCTGGCATCCGGCTGGAACTCACCTTCGGTGAAATACAAGGTTCGCCAGCCCAGGATTAGAGATCGATTGTTATAAGGAAACCCCAGGTCATGAGGTCGGTTCTGCTGCCGCACCGGCTCGATGGATTTGAGGTAGGAATAGATGGCGTCGCTGTCCTGGCGCGTGACCTTGGTGTAGGAAGCGAATGGCATGGCCGGATAGAGCAACCCTTCATCAGGGAACCGACCTGTGTGCATCGTCCTGTAGAACTCGTCGGCGGTCCATTTGCCGATACCCGTCTCGGGATCCGGCGTGATGTTGGATGTGTACAGGGTGCCGAATGGCGTGGGCATGGCCCGCCCGCCGGCAAACAATCGTCCCTCAGGAGCGGTGTGGCAAGCGATGCAGTCGCCCGCCCGGGCCAGATACTCACCTTTCAAAATCGCCGCGGAGGCTACATTTGACGTCTGCTCCTGAGCCGATGCGCTTATCTGATTAAGCTCGAAGTGTGCGACTGCCGAAACGCATGAAATGGTGAGAAGGCCGCCAAGGATTTTCGCTTTGAGCATAGTCATCCCCTCATTTCGGCTGGCTTCCACAATCAAAAGGCAGCGTGAAAGTGCCATGCGGGGCGGGTGACGAGTTTGGCGGCGCTGGTAGTGTCGAAAGCCAGGCCGCGACTGCCTTTACATCCGCTTCGGTTAAATGGCCGGCCACGATTTGCATGCAGTCCGGAGCAGGCGCCGTGCGCGTACCATAGCGCCAGCCGCCAAGTTGCGCGCTCACATAGGATGGGCGCAGACCAAGCAGACCAGGTATCGCCGGCTCCATCCCGGTGAGGGACGGCCCATGACAACTTGCACAAGCTGGCACCGAACGCGCCGAGTCTCCGCGCGTGACCAATTCCTTGCCATGCATCAGGATCTCCTGGGAGACCTCTGGAGTTGCGGGAACGGGAAGTGGTGGGCTTTGTTGGGCAAAATATTCTGCCATCGCCTTAAGATAGGGCTCAGGCAAAAACTCCAGCAAGTAATTCATCGGAGGATAATGTCGGCGTCCGGTCCGAAATGCGCGCAACTGGTTGTAGAGATACCCTGCAGGCTTGCCGGCCAACCGCGGAAAATAGACGTCGCTGGTACCTTTGCCTTTGTCGCCATGGCAAATCGTGCACGCCTGCACGCGAGCCTCAATTGTGTCCGGTACGCTGTTCGCCTGTTGTGCCTGCACGAGGGTGGAGACAGGAGCGAACAGCAGGACGGCGATGACAGCGATCGGAATTCGGACGCTCATCCCAAGCTCCTTGGTTGTGGCCAGCACGATAGCCAAGCCAAGACCATTTTGAAAGCGAAGTTAGCCCGGTCGAGCGAGAAAAGTCGGCCTATTTGATCTGGGTCAAAGCGGGTGGCAGAGATCAAAGTTTTCTTTGAAAACCCGCCAGTTTATCGAAGAGGTCGCCCCCAATGGCCGATGTTGTGTCCAAGCTTGTCACAGAGTGCAATTTGAAGCGCAGCAAGGGTGCGGACTTTCCGACCATCTGGCAGGACACTTTGAAGAGGCATTCATACGTCGCAGGACCGCCGATTCAGGATCGGGATGAGCAAGAGCCTGTGCTCAAAATTCCACTGATAACAGGTCGCCATCTCATATTTGGCGCTTCAGGCTTTCGGCTTGATTGAATTCTGGCGAGGTTTCTCGTCCAAATCCGTTTTGATCGGCGCATGGCGCTGTTTGCGTGACTTATGACGCGATTCGAAAGAGGCGTAGGCCAGCACAGCGAAGAAGGCAAAGAATTCCAACACTAAGATAGTGATCGTCGATCTGTCTATTAGCACATCCGTTCTCCCTTCCTCGACCGGTTGAGGAGACTGTGAGAATGACGGATAGGCGTTGACTTGGATCAACACAAAGCAACGATTGCGGCGACGTCGGTCAATCAGACCACGAAGTCATCGGTATCTGCCCCGTCGATAAGCGAGTCGATTTTGCATTCGGCGGCTAAGCGCGGACCGTCAAGGATTGCTATCATCTGCCCGTCGACCCGAATGCCCGATCTCCCGAGACTCGACAGCGCGCGCGAAAAGGATTCACGAGTCATGCCGAGCTCCGATGCGACGAGCGCCTTCTCAAACGGTAGAATGGCTCGATCTGGCGTCCCCTGTTGCTTCGACAAAGTCAGGACTGGCCTGCTGCCGGTTTTTCGGACACCCGGTTAAGCTAGCATAGCTTGCTCCTCGAACTCGTTGGGGCTGAGATAGCCCAGCGTCGAGTGCCTTCGCCGAGGGTTATAGAAGCATTCGATGTAATCGAACACATCTGCCTTGGCGTGATCCCTCGTCCTGTAGACCTTGCGGGCTGTCCGCTCGGTTTTGAGCGACGAGAAGAAGCTCTCCATCGCAGCATTGTCCCAGACGTTGCCGGACCGGCTCATCGAGCAGGTAATGCCGTGATCGGCCATCAGGCGCTGGAACTGCTCGCTCGTATATTGCGACCCCTGGTCCGAATGATGGAGCAGGCTGTCTGGCTTGCCTCGGCGCCAGATCGCCATGATTAGGGCGTCGGTGACGAGTTGGGCCGTCATCTCGGCCTTCATCGCCCAGCCGACGACACGCCTGGAGAACAGGTCGACGACCGCCGCAACATAGAGCCATCCTTCGGCGGTCCAGATGTAGGTGAAGTCGGCAATCCACTTCTGGTTCGGAGCAGCAGCTTCGAAGGCGCGATCAAGGAGATTGTCCGACACGGCGGCTCGCTCGCCAGTGTCCTTCGGTAGCCCGCGGCGCCGAGGCCGGGCACGCAAGCCGTTCTCCCGCATGAGCCTCTCGACGCGATGAAGACCGACCGCAGGAGACTCCCTCAGCCAAGACGTCGTGCCAGACGCGACGGGCGCCATAGGTGCGGTCGCTGCTCTTGAAGCTCCGGTCGATCCTGGGAACGAGCATCTCGTCGTGCTGGGACCGGGCGCTGGGGCTGCGGTTGAGCCAGGCATGGAAGCCTGAGCGCGACACATCCAGCGCATTGCACAGCCATGCCACCGGCCAGATCGAACGGTGCTTCGCGATAAAGGCGAACCTCATATCGCATCCCTCGCGAAGTAGGCTGCGGCCTTTTTTAGGATGTCGCGCTCCGCCTTCAGCTTAGTAACTTCCCGACGCAGCCGGTCAATCTCCTGCTGCTCAGGCTTCATTTGACCATGGCCGGGAAAGGCATGCTGCGGGTCAGCGCTCGTCTCGCGGACCCACTTGCGCAGCACATTCTCATGGAGATCCAAATCACGGGCCGCCTGCGCCACCGCAACGCCCCGATCCTTCACCAATCTCACCGCCTCAAGCTTGAACTCGCGGCTGAACTTCCTTCTCTGCATTCCCACTCTCCAGTTCCGTTAAACACCTTATCTCGGTGTCCACGAAACCGGCAGCAGGCCAGACATAGCATCCGACTGTTCCCCGTCAGCACCTGTGTCCCAGATTTGAGGTTGTGAATTAAGGAGGGTTTTGATCTCGTCGTCACGACGAAGGAACCAAGATGAGCCCTAAATCCTCAAGTGCCAAGAAGCCTGCCGAGCAGGTGGTAAAGTGTTCCCCGTCAGCACCTGTGTCCCAGATTTGAGGTTGTGAATTAAGGAGGGTTTTGATCTCGTCGTCACGACGAAGGAACCAAGATGAGCCCTAAATCCTCAAGTGCCAAGAAGCCTGCCGAGCAGGTGGTAAAGGACATTCGCCGGGCGACCCGGCGGCATTTTTCAGCGGAAGACAAGATCCGGATCGTGCTGGACGGGCTGCGCGGCGAAGACAGCATCGCCGAGCTGTGCCGCAAGGAAGGGATCGCGCAGAGCCTGTATTACACCTGGTCCAAGGAGTTCATGGAGGCCGGCAAGCGCCGATTGGCGGGTGATACCGCTCGTGCTGCCACCAGCGACGAGGTCAAGGATTTGCGCCGGGAGGCCGGCGCGCTGAAGGAATGCGTCGCTGATCTGACACTGGAAAACCGTCTGCTCAAAAAAAGCATGATCGCGGATGGGGACGAGCAAGAATGAGATATCCCGCATCCGAAAAGCTCGAGATCATCAGGATCGTCGAGCAGTCACACCTGCCAACCCGCAAAACGCTGGACCGACTGGGCATCCCGCGCCGGACCTTCTATCGCTGGTATGACCGTTATGTCGAGGGCGGGCCTGAGGCGCTGCAGGATCGGCCCTCGGCGCCGAGCCGGGTGTGGAACCGCATCCCGCCTGCCATCCATGACCAGATCATCGAACTGGCGCTGGAGCAGTCCGAGCTCTCCCCGCGCGAACTGGCAGTACGGTTCACCGACGAGACGCGCTACTTCGTGTCAGGAAGCCAGCGTTTACCGGCTCCTCAAGGCCTACGATCTGATCACCAGCCCGGCCTATGTGGTGATCAAGGCGGCGAACGAGTTCCACACCAAGACGACGCGACCCAACGAGATGTGGCAGACGGACTTCACCTACTTCAAGATCATCGGCTGGGGCTGGATGTACCTGTCGACCGTGCTCGACGATTACTCCCGCTACATCATCGCCTGGAAACTGTGCAGCACCATGCGGGCCGAGGACGTCACCGACACGCTGGACATGGCACTTACTGCCTCAGGGTGCGACCAGGCCCATGTGCACCACAAGCCTCGGCTGCTCAGCGATAATGGCCCCAGCTACATCGCCGGCGAACTGGCGGACTATATCCAGGACCAACGCATGAGCCATGTCCGGGGCGCTCCAATGCATCCCCAGACCCAAGGCAAGATCGAGCGCTGGCACCAGACCCTCAAAAACCGAATCCTCTTGGAGAACTACTTTCTGCCCGGCGACCTTGAGGCCCAGATCGCAGCCTTCGTCGAACATTACAACCATCGACGCTACCACGAGAGCCTGGCCAACGTAACGCCAGCCGACGCCTACTTCGGCAGGGCCGCAGCCATTATCAAACAGCGAGAAAGGATCAAACGCCAAACCATCCAACATCGGCGCTTGCAGCACCGCAAGATCGCCGCTTAACATCAACCCCAAGATGAGGCCGACACTCCGCTAATCTGCGATCCAATCTGAGCCAAATGATCTGACGACGGACAATCCGCCAGATGGAACGCGGGGTCGCTGGCGAAGCCCTCGCCAAGCTCCCGCCTTTCCCCGAAATGCAGGGCATGCCAAAGCCGGCGACAGGACCCCGATCGGGCGGTGCTCTGACGGACTGGCGACCGGAGGACAAGGTATTCTGGGGTGAAAGCGGCCACCGCATCGCACGGCGCAACCTGTGGCTTTCGATCCCGGCGCTTCTCCTTTCTTTTGCCATCTGGCAGGTATGGTCGGTCGTCGTCGCCAAGCTGCCGCTCGTGGGCTTCACCTTCACCACGGACCAGCTCTTCTGGCTTGCGGCTCTGCCCGGAATCTCGGGCGCGACGCTGCGCATCTTCTATTCCTTCATGGTGCCGATCTTTGGCGGCAGGCTCTGGACGACCCTGACGACCTGGTCCCTCCTCATCCCGGCGGTTGGGATCGGCTATGCCGTGCAGAATCCAGACACGCCGTATGTAGTGCTGCTCTTGCTCGCGTTGCTCTGTGGCCTAGGCGGCGGCAACTTTGCCTCTTCCATGGCCAACATCTCCTTCTTCTTCCCGAAGGCGGAAAAGGGCAATGCGCTTGCGCTTAACGCTGGCCTTGGCAATCTCGGCGTCAGCGTCGTCCAGTTCGTGGTGCCGCTCGCAATCACCGCCGGGATATTCGGCTGGTTCGGTGGCGATCCGGCCATGGTCAAGGGACCGACGGGCGAGGCGCCCTTATGGTTGCAGAATGCCGGCTTCGTATTCGTGCCGTTTATTGCGATCTCGGCTTTTGCGGCCTGGTTCGGCATGAACGACATCGCTTCGGCCAAGGCATCTTTCACTGAGCAGGCTGTGATCTTCCAGCGCCGGCACAATTGGATCATGTGCTGGCTCTACACTGGAACTTTTGGGTCTTTCATTGGCTATTCGGCCGGATTCCCGCTGCTCACGAAAATGTTGTTCCCAGACGTCAACGCACTTCAGTTCGCCTTTCTCGGCCCGCTTGTCGGCGCCCTGTCGCGCTCGGGCACCGGGTGGCTGGCGGACAAATATGGCGGCGCGCGCGTCACCTTCTGGGTCTTCGTCCTAATGATCGCGGGTGCAGCAGGGGTTTTGTGGTTCATCGGCATAAAGGATCAACCTGGTGCATTCCTTGGCTTCTTCGCCGCGTTCCTACTGCTGTTCTTCGCCACCGGTGTCGGCAATGCCTCCACCTTCCAGATGATCCCGGTGATCATGGCCAAGGAGATGAGCCGCTTAATGCCCACGGCAGATGCAGAGACGCGCCGTCGGCAGGCGGAGAAGGAGTCCGCCGCCATCACCGGCTTTACGTCAGCGATCGCAGCCTTCGGCGCCTTCTTCATCCCGAAGAGCTACGGCAGTTCGATCGCCTTGACGGGCGGACCGAGCGCCGCGCTCTGGGGGTTCTTGATATTCTACGTCAGCTGCCTCGTCATCACTTGGGCCGTCTACACCCGCAAGGGCGGCCTTCTTCACGACATCGAGCGTGCCAATCGGGGCGCGTCCGTCCAACCGGCCGTAGCCGAATAATCAGAGGCAAAAGCAATGTCGCATTTTCTCGACCGGCTAACCTTTTTTCGCAAGACCGTCGACAGTTTCTCCGACGGCCACGGCATCGTCACCAACGAGGATCGCTCTTGGGAGGACGGTTACCGCAAGCGCTGGCAGCACGACAAGATCGTGCGCTCCACCCATGGCGTGAACTGCACCGGCTCCTGCTCGTGGAAGATTTATGTCAAGGGCGGCATCGTCACCTGGGAGACACAGCAGACCGACTATCCACGCACGCGGCCCGATCTCCCCAACCACGAACCGCGCGGCTGCGCGCGTGGTGCCTCCTATAGCTGGTATCTCTATTCCGGCGCGCGGGTGAAATACCCGATGATCCGCGGCCGGCTGTTGAAGCTGTGGCGGGCCGCCCGCACCACGATGCCGCCCGTTGCCGCATGGGCCTCGATCGTCAAGGATGCTGACAAGCGGCAATCCTACATCTCTATCCGCGGCCACGGTGGCTTCGTGCGCGCCACCTGGGACGAGGTGAACGAACTCATCGCGGCGGCCAATGCCTATACGGTAAAGGCACATGGTCCCGACCGTGTCATCGGCTTCTCGCCGATCCCGGCCATGTCGATGGTCTCGTATGCAGCGGGCTCACGCTACCTGTCGCTGATGGGTGGCGTGTGCATGTCCTTCTATGACTGGTATTGCGACTTGCCGCCGGCCAGCCCCCAGACTTGGGGCGAGCAGACCGACGTTCCTGAAAGCGCCGACTGGTACAATGCCGGCTTCATCATCGTTTGGGGCTCCAACGTCCCGCAAACACGGACGCCCGACGCGCACTTCTATACCGAAGTTCGTTACAAGGGCACCAAGAGCGCCGTCGTCAGCCCGGACTACGCCGAGGCGACCAAGTTTGCCGACATCTGGCTCAACCCGAAGCAGGGGACCGACGCTGCACTGGCGCTGGCCATGGGCCACGTCATTCTTCGCGAATACTACCTTGATCGTACTGTCCCGTATTTCGACGATTACGCCCGCAAATACACCGACCTGCCGTTCCTGGTGCGCCTCACGGAGCGTGATGGTCGGTTCGTTCCCGAACGGCTCCTGCGGACCTCGGAGATCGCAGGTGGCTTGGGCGAGAGCAACAATCCGGAATGGAAAACGGTCGCGATCGACGAGGCCACCGATGCGCTCGTCTCGCCGCGCGGTTCGATAGGCTATCGCTGGGGCGAGGGCGCCAAATGGAATCTCGAGGAAAAGGACGGCAGTGGCCAAGACATTCGGCTCAGGCTGACGCTTGCTGGCAAGAAAGCCGAGATTGCAGCTGTCGATTTCCCCTACTTCGGCGGTCGCGCGACCGAGCATTTTGTCTCGACCGATCACGGTGAGATCCTCACCCGCAGTCTCCCGATCCGGCGGATCAAGCTGAGCGATGGCTCCAAGGTGGCAGTTGCCACCGTGCACGACCTGATGATGGCCAATTATGGTCTCGATCGTGGCTTTGGCGGCGATCACGCGGCAAAGAGCTATGACGAGGACGTGCCGTTCACGCCCGCCTGGGCGGAGCGCATTACCGGGGTAAAGCGCGATGCGATCATCACGGTTGCCCGTGAATTTGCCACTAACGCGGAAAAAACCAACGGCCGTTCGATGGTCATCCTCGGCGCTGGTGTGAATCACTGGTACCACATGGACATGACGTACCGGGGGATCATCAATCTCCTGGTCTTCTGCGGCGCCATCGGTCAATCGGGCGGCGGCTGGTCACATTACGTGGGACAGGAAAAACTCCGCCCGCAGACGGGCTGGACACCGCTTGCGTTCGGGCTCGACTGGAGCCGGCCACCCCGGCACATGAACTCGACGTCCTTCTTCTATGCGCAGACCGACCAGTGGCGCTACGAGACCCTGACGGCTGCCGAAATACTGTCGCCGACCGCGCCCGAAGGAGACTGGAACAAGAGTTTCATCGACTACAACGTTCGCGCCGAGCGTATGGGCTGGCTGCCCTCGGCGCCCCAGCTGAAGCAGAATCCGTTGACGATCGCCGCCAAGGCCGAAGCCGCCGGTCTTGAGCCGAAGGACTATGTGGTCAAGGCGCTGAAATCCGGTGAACTGGAACTCTCCTGTCATGATCCCGACGATCCGGACAACTGGCCGCGCAACATGTTCGTCTGGCGCTCAAATCTCCTCGGCTCATCAGGCAAGGGGCACGAATATTTCCTCAAACATTTGCTCGGCACCACCCACGGTGTGATGGGTAAGGACCTCGGCGCGGAAGGGGCGGTCCGCAATACCGAAGTCGTCTGGCACGAGACGGCGCCGCAAGGAAAACTCGACCTTCTGGTCACGCTCGACTTCCGCATGTCGACCACCTGCGTCTACTCCGACATCGTGCTGCCGACGGCAACCTGGTACGAGAAGAACGACCTCAACACGTCCGACATGCATCCCTTCATCCATCCGCTGTCGGCGGCAGTGGATCCTGCCTGGGAGTCGCGCTCCGACTGGGAGATTTACAAGGGCCTCGCCAAAGCCTTCTCGGAAGTATCCCAGGAGGTGTTAGGCGTTGAGCAGGATGTGGTTCTCACTCCGATCCAGCATGACAGCCCGGCCGAGATGGCCCAGGCCCTCGACGTGAAGGACTGGAAGCTCGGCGAAGTCGAGCCAATCCCGGGCAAGACCATGCCGTCCGTGACGCTGGTAACCCGCGACTATCCCAATCTCTACGCCCAGTTCACGGCGCTGGGGCCGTTGATGACGAAAATCGGCAACGGGGGCAAAGGCATCGCCTGGAACACCAAGCACGAAGTCGAGGCGCTCGGAGCGCTGAATGGCGTCCATCTCGATGGTGCGGGCAAGGGCTTGCCGAAGATCGAGACCGACATCGACGCTTGCGAGGTCATTCTCATGCTGGCGCCGGAGACCAATGGCGAGGTCGCGATCAAGGCCTGGGAAGCCTTGTCGGAAATCACCGGCCGAGAACATGCCCACCTTGCCTTGCCGAAGGAAGACGAAAAAATCCGCTTCCGCGATATCCAGGCGCAGCCGCGCAAGATCATCTCTTCACCGACATGGTCCGGCATTGAAAGCGAGAAGGTCTGCTACAACGCCGGCTATACCAACGTCCACGAATTGATCCCGTGGCGGACATTGACCGGCCGCCAGCAGCTCTACCAGGATCACCTGTGGATGAGGGCCTTCGGCGAGGGGCTCGTCACCTGGAAGCCGCCAGTCGATCTCAAGACGATCCCGGGTATCAAGGACGTCCGTCCCAACGGGCACAAGGAAATCGTCCTCAACTTCATCACGCCTCACCAGAAGTGGGGCATCCATTCCACCTATACGGACAATCTGCTGATGCTGACGCTCAACCGCGGCGGCCCGGTGGTGTGGATCTCCGAGACCGACGCCAAGACGGCCGGCCTGGTCTGTCCGTCGTCAGATCATTTGGCTCAGATTGGATCGCAGATTAGCGGAGTGTCGGCCTCATCTTGGACTTGCCCCGAAAAAGTGGAGAGTTTCCTTCTGATGAAAGGCGACCTCGATGACGAAACAGAGACAGTTTACGGATGCGTTCAAGGCGGAGGCGGTTGGCCTTGTGCGAACGAGCGGTCGGACGAAGCGGCAGATCGCGGAGGATCTTGGTGTTGGTTTCTCGACGCTGACGCGATGGATGGGTCGGCAGCTGGATCGTGAGATGGGCGATCCTGGGCGTCCGCCTGATGCTGATGTCGCCGCTGAATTGAAACGGCTGCGGCGGGAGAATGAAATCCTTCGGCAGGAGCGGGATATCTTGAAACGGGCGACGGCTTTTTTCGTCAAGGAGGGAAGTCGGTGAGGTTCGCGCTCATCGACCAGGCGAAGAAGGATTTCCCTGTGGACCGTTTGTGCGCGACGCTGGGTGTCAGCCCGAGCGGCTACTTTGCCTGGGGGCGCCGGCCGGCGTGCCGCCGGCAGCGCGACGACATGATAATGCTGGCGCATGTGCGATCGTCGTTCGCGCTGTCGAACGGAACCTATGGTAGCCCGCGCATGACGCGGGAACTGCAAGACAATGGCTTTGCCATTGGCCGGCGACGAACGGCGCGTCTGATGCGGGAGAATGGCCTCCAGGCAAGACAGAAGCGGCGGTTCAAGCGCACGACGGACAGCGAACACGCCTTTCCGGTTGCCCCCAATGTCATCGACCAGGATTTTGCCGCCACTGGTCCCAACCAGAAATGGGGTGCCGACATCTCCTACATCTGGACGCGGGAGGGCTGGTTGTACCTTGCTGTCGTCATCGATCTGTTTGCCCGCAAGGTCGTTGGCTGGGCTGCTGGCAACCGGCTACACCGCAGCCTGGCTCTGGCAGCGCTCAACAAGGCGTTCGTCATGCGGCAGCCGGAACCCGGCCTCATTCACCACTCCGACCGCGGCAGCCAATATTGTTCTATCGACTACCAAGCCGAATTGCGTGCCGCCGGCGTCATCATCTCAATGTCAGGCAAGGGCAATTGCTTTGATAACGCCATGGTCGAAACATTCTTCAAGACGCTGAAAACTGAACTGATCTGGCGCACCTCTTTCCTTACCCGCGCCGATGCCCAAGCCGCCATTGCCCGATATATCGACGGCTTCTACAATCCCATCCGGCGGCATTCCGCGCTCGACTACATCAGCCCGATGCAGTTCGAGCGAAACGCCGCCGAATGAGCAACCCGCTCTCCACTTTACCGAAGCAAGTCCATCTTGGGGTTGATGTTAAGCGGCGATCTTGCGGTGCTGCAAGCGCCGATGTTGGATGGTTTGGCGTTTGATCCTTTCTCGCTGTTTGATAATGGCTGCGGCCCTGCCGAAGTAGGCGTCGGCTGGCGTTACGTTGGCCAGGCTCTCGTGGTAGCGTCGATGGTTGTAATGTTCGACGAAGGCTGCGATCTGGGCCTCAAGGTCGCCGGGCAGAAAGTAGTTCTCCAAGAGGATTCGGTTTTTGAGGGTCTGGTGCCAGCGCTCGATCTTGCCTTGGGTCTGGGGATGCATTGGAGCGCCCCGGACATGGCTCATGCGTTGGTCCTGGATATAGTCCGCCAGTTCGCCGGCGATGTAGCTGGGGCCATTATCGCTGAGCAGCCGAGGCTTGTGGTGCACATGGGCCTGGTCGCACCCTGAGGCAGTAAGTGCCATGTCCAGCGTGTCGGTGACGTCCTCGGCCCGCATGGTGCTGCACAGTTTCCAGGCGATGATGTAGCGGGAGTAATCGTCGAGCACGGTCGACAGGTACATCCAGCCCCAGCCGATGATCTTGAAGTAGGTGAAGTCCGTCTGCCACATCTCGTTGGGTCGCGTCGTCTTGGTGTGGAACTCGTTCGCCGCCTTGATCACCACATAGGCCGGGCTGGTGATCAGATCGTAGGCCTTGAGGAGCCGGTAAACGCTGGCTTCTGACACGAAGTAGCGCGTCTCGTCGGTGAACCGTACTGCCAGTTCGCGCGGGGAGAGCTCGGACTGCTCCAGCGCCAGTTCGATGATCTGGTCATGGATGGCAGGCGGGATGCGGTTCCACACCCGGCTCGGCGCCGAGGGCCGATCCTGCAGCGCCTCAGGCCCGCCCTCGACATAACGGTCATACCAGCGATAGAAGGTCCGGCGCGGGATGCCCAGTCGGTCCAGCGTTTTGCGGGTTGGCAGGTGTGACTGCTCGACGATCCTGATGATCTCGAGCTTTTCGGATGCGGGATATCTCATTCTTGCTCGTCCCCATCCGCGATCATGCTTTTTTTGAGCAGACGGTTTTCCAGTGTCAGATCAGCGACGCATTCCTTCAGCGCGCCGGCCTCCCGGCGCAAATCCTTGACCTCGTCGCTGGTGGCAGCACGAGCGGTATCACCCGCCAATCGGCGCTTGCCGGCCTCCATGAACTCCTTGGACCAGGTGTAATACAGGCTCTGCGCGATCCCTTCCTTGCGGCACAGCTCGGCGATGCTGTCTTCGCCGCGCAGCCCGTCCAGCACGATCCGGATCTTGTCTTCCGCTGAAAAATGCCGCCGGGTCGCCCGGCGAATGTCCTTTACCACCTGCTCGGCAGGCTTCTTGGCACTTGAGGATTTAGGGCTCATCTTGGTTCCTTCGTCGTGACGACGAGATCAAAACCCTCCTTAATTCACAACCTCAAATCTGGGACACAGGTGCTGACGGGGAACAGCGGATGATCTTGTCGACGGGGATAATCTGGAAGTTGTTTCCTCTGAAGTATCGGATCAGGGCCTCTATCTCCTCAAGCGTCGGTCGCCGATCGCGCTCGTTGCCCTTGCCAACAAGACCCAAGCGGGTGAGGGCGACACGACCAAGTTCCACCGGCTCCGCTGAATAAGGCAGTCCATGCACAGCCGCGCCGTGCACCAGCAATGTCCGGACGTATCCGATGTCTATTCCAACGGTGACAGGTCCGGCGCCTTCCTCCGCTCGTCCCTTGCCGAACTTGATGACCTGTTCGCGATTAAGATCGGCGATGTTGAGCCTTCCGAGCCTGGCTCGTAGCAGGTCCAGGCTGAATGCCTTCGAACGCCCGATCACCTTGCCAACTTCCGTCATATCCGCGATATGCAGGTCGATCAGGTCGGAGACCGTTTTGATCCCGTCCTTGTGCTTGGGAGCAGGCTTCTGACCCAGGTCGATTTCTCGCTCAATTCGGCGCGCCCACATCTCGGCGTCCTTGCGGAGCGAGAAGCTGGTGGTGAGGTAGTGGCCCTTGCAGCGAACCTGCACACGCCACTTGCCGGAAGCCAACTTGTTGATGCATGCCATGGGTGGTCTCTTTTTCGTGCACGCTGTGTGCACAGGGAGGAGTACAAAATGCGAAAACTGACGGATATCGTGTCGTACAAACGGCGAACGTGTGCACGTTTTAAGGCCCTGAAAATACGAGAAAAAGCGTGATAAATCAATCCCATAGGATTTCCGTTGCGCCTATGATGGACTGGACGGACCGGCATTGCCGGTTCTTCCATCGTCAGCTGACGCGCCGGGCGCTGCTCTATACCGAGATGGTTGTGGCTGATGCTGTCATCCAGGGGGCACGGGATCGGCTGCTTGGTTTCGATGAGGCGGAGCATCCGGTTGCGCTGCAGCTCGGCGGTTCGGATCCGCGCAAGCTTGCCGAGGCAGCGCGTATCGGCGAGGCCTTTGGTTATGACGAGATCAACCTCAATGTCGGCTGCCCGTCCGACCGTGTCCAGTCCGGCACGTTTGGCGCCTGCCTGATGAGGGCCGGTTCTCGTGGCCGACTGCGTCGCGGCGATGAAGGAGGCCGTGAGCATTCCCGTTACCGTCAAATGCCGCATCGGTGTCGACGAGCAGGACCCGGAGCCGGCGCTCGATGCGCTGGCCGACGGCGTGTTTGCCGCCGGTGCCGACGCGCTCTGGGTGCATGCCCGCAAGGCGTGGCTGGAGGGGCTGAGCCCAAAGGAAAACCGTGATATCCCGCCGCTCGACTACGGTCGCGTCTATCGTTTGAAAGCTAGAAAGGCCAACGAATTCATTGGCATCAATGGCGGCATTCAATCTCTCGAGGAAGCCCGCCAGCATCTTGAATTTGTCGATGGCGTCATGCTTGGCCGCGCCGCCTATCACACGCCGGGCATCCTGGCGGGAGCTGACGCCGCTATCCATGGCGGGGAAGCCGTGCCATTCGATTTTGCCGGTTTGATCGACGCCATGGCGAACTATGCAGCCCGCCATATCGAGCGCGGCGGCCGGCTCGGCCATGTCACCCGTCACATGGTCGGAGTGTTCCACGGCTTGCCGGGAGCGCGCCGCTACCGGCAGATACTGTCCACCGATGCGACCAAGCCGGGCGCGGGGTCCGACGTTCTGAGAAAGGCTTTTGCCGCTGTCGATTTCGGCGGGGCGGCCGCCGAAGCCGCCTGACAGGGTCAATCGAAGCGGATTTGACCGGGATCAATCGAAGCCGCTTGACCGGGATCAATCCCTGAGGATCATCCGGTCACCGCGCACGTCGAAGCCAGACAGCGAGCCGATAAAATTCATGCCGAGCAGGCTCTGGCCGAGTGCGCCGGGTGCGGCAACCATGACCGACATGTTCTTGCGCACGATACCGCCGATCGCGAGTTCGTCCGTCCTTACCGCCGCGGCGCGCGCCATGCCGTTGGCCGTGGAAACCGGTATGGTGAAGTTGAGTTTATCCGGGTCAAACCCGGCTGCGCGGGCGTCCTGGGCGGTCAGCACCGTGCTGGTCGCGCCAGTGTCGACCAAGGCCCGGACCGCCGTGCCGTTGACCAGGATGCGCGCTTCGAAATGGCCATTGTCAGCCTTGTCCAGCGACACGGTGGCCCGGCCATCTTCCAGGCCCAGCGCAAGCGGGCTGCCGGGAACAAGACCGGCTGTCACTCGGCTGGCGACATCCTGCAATTCATAGCGATATTGATAGCCGGCGATCAGCACCAGCACGATTGCCGCCCATGCGGCGAGATTTCTAAGCATGTCGCCCATCGGCCTGCCTGACCGAAGCAAACCCGAGCCGATGAGTGCGGCAAATGCACCAAGCCAGATCAGCCGTCCGAAATCGTAATTCTCGACGCCCATCGTGCTGCCGGCGGAATCGTTGAACATGAGCAGGGCCGCGCCTACTCCGATCACGGCCATCAATATCCAGAACAGACGGTTCATGGGCGCGGCCAGTTCATGAGAGTGCGTCGCGTTCGCGCGCCATGCGCGTGCGGCGCGTTTCGCGGCGCGGCCGGCGCTCCACCGTTTCCAGGCGGGCAGGCAGTTCGGCCATGACCCCTCGTCGCGTTTCCGGCGTCATGCTGATCCACGCGCCGATTTCATCGCGTGTGCGACCGCAACCGAAACAGAAGCCGGTTTTCATGTCGATTGAACAAACCAGGATGCACGGAGATTCGATGGCCGTCATGACTTTCTCTTGAAGACTTCCGTGCGGAAGCCCTTGTTCCCTTCCACATGGTGCAACGGCCGGGCCAATGCAAGCTCTTCGGATTCCGCCGTCTACAACCGCGTTCGCGCCAATGCCGGGAGGTTGTGTCGACAAGACAACGCAGCTATGCCGCTGATCGATTCCAAGGATCAGGACCGATATGACCAGTGCGCTGCCTCTCGACGATTTTCGCAATCTGCTGGCGAGCCTGCCAGCCGCCGATATGACAGCTGTGGAACGCGTGCGCCTGCTGTTTTCGAAGGCGGACAAACCGCAAGGCTCGCTCGGCCGAATCGAGGATATCGCCGCGTGGCTCGCGGCCTGGAGCGGTCGTGCGCCACCTGCGGTGAACCGGCCGCTGGTGGCCATCTTTGCCGGAAACCATGGCGTGACCCGTCACGGCATTTCTCCGCGGCCGGTGGCGGCCACGGCGAACGCGGTCGAGCTGTGCGCGGCCGGCGGAGCGGCGATCAACCAGGTCTGCATCGGCAATGATCTTGGCCTGAAGGTGTTCGACCTGGCGCTGCACATTCCGACGGCCGACATCACGCAGGATGCCGCGCTCGACGAGCGCGGCTGCGCCGCCACCATGGCCTTCGGCATGGAAGCCATTGCCGGCGGCACCGATCTCATTTGCCTTGGCGACCTCGGCGTCGGCAATTCCACTGTTGCCGCCGCGCTGCTTGCAGCGCTGTTCGGGGGCAGGGGCAGGGATTGGGTCGGTCCTGGATCCGGCGCCAATGCGGCGATGCAGGCGCGCAAGGCAGGCGTGGTCGACACGGCACTTGCCTTCCACGGTGCCAATCTCCGTGATCCGCTGGAAGCATTGCGCCGTGTCGGCGGTCGCGAGCTTGCCGCGATCGCCGGTGCCATCCTCGCCGCACGCATGCAGAAGATCCCGGTGCTGCTCGACGGGTTTGCGGCGACTGCGGCCGCGGCAGTGCTGTATGCGGCCAATCCCGCCGCCCTCGATCACTGCCTGCTTGCCAGCCTCTCGACCGAACCCGCGCACGCCCCCGCTGCCGAGCGGCTTGGACTTCGCCCGATTTTCGACCTGGGGATGAGCCATGGCGAGGGGGTAGGAGCCGCCCTTGCTGCAGGTCTGGTGAAGGCCGCTGCGCTGACCAGTTCGGGCATGGCGGCAGCAGTTCGCGGATAGGCGTTCAGCGCCTGCGCGCCGCCGCGACCACCTTGGTCGGCAGCGCCGGCAGTTCCTCCATGACCCGGCTCAGCGGGAAGATGGCGATTGCCTCGGTGCCTTCGCGCAGCTTCGAATGGAGTTCGAATTCCCCGCCATGCATGGCGAGCAGGCCCTGCACGATCGGCAGGCCAAGTCCGGTGCCCTGTTCGGCGCTCTTGATGGCGATCGACCCCTGGCCGAAAGCGGAGAGCACGATCGGAATCTCGTCTTCCGGGATGCCCGGTCCGTTGTCCTTGACGGAGATGTACTGCCCGCCGCCGGCCGTCCAGCCGACGCGAACGCGGATTTCACCGCTTGTCGCGGTGAATTTGATGGCGTTAGACAAAAGGTTGAGTGTGATCTGCCGCACGGCCCGTTCGTCGGCGAACAGGCGCGGCAGGATGCTTTCGAAATCCTGGACGATACGGATGTCCTTGTTGCGCGCCTTCAACTCCATCATGTGGCAGCAATCCTCGACGATGGTGAGCAGCATCACCGGCTCCTCGTTGAGCTGGTAGCGCCCCGCCTCGATGCGCGACAGGTCGAGGATCTCGTTGATCAGGTCGAGCAGATGCTGTCCGGATTCATGAACGTCGTGGGCGTAGTCGCGGTAGGTGGGATTGTTCATCGGCCCCAGCACCTCGTTCGACATCACCTCCGAAAAGCCAAGAATGGCGTTGAGCGGCGTGCGCAGCTCGTGGCTCATCGACGCCAGGAAGCGTGACTTGGCCAGATTGGCGTCTTCCGCCCGACGCCGCGCTTCGTCCGACATTGATTTCGCCGTCTCCAGTTCGGCGATGAGCGCATCCTTCTCGGACCGGAACGATAAGAGCATCAAGGACGACCGGTGAAGCTGGCGCGCCACATAGGCGAAGAAGGGCAGGGACATGACCAGCAGGCCGACCATGATCACCTCGATCGGCATCCATAGGCGCGCGCCCGCATAGGCATACACCGCCACGGGAACGGCAAACGTCGCCAGAAGCGCTCCGCGCAACGACGACGCCATGACCGCGGTTACAGCCATGGCAAGCAGCAGCACAACTACCTTGATCATCTGGAACTGGTCGGTCTGGCAGGTATTGCAACCGAGCCAGGCGAACCAGGCCCAACCCAGGCCGCAGAGAAAATGTCCAATCAGGAAATCCCGACGCACCCGGGACGGATTCAGTTCGGAACCTTCGGTACGTTCGACACGCCGTGCCATGAAAGCGACGATGGCGTAGCAGATGAACGTGAACAGCGCCCAGACGCCGATCTCCCTGTTCATGCCCGCAAGCAGCCCCCCCGCGGCGATGGCCAGGACGATCAGCGGCACGGCTATGGCGCCACTGACCATGGCGCGGGCATGCAACTTCAGCAGTTCGCGGTCGAAGTCGGGATTGCCAGCTTGCTGCGAAAGACGGTCGCGCGTCTTGCGCACCGCGCGCGCCACGTCGCTGTTGCGGTGGCGTTTCCTGCGGTCCACGATAAACTTGTCCGCTGTGTTCGAGCGTTGCAAGGGCATGGAAACTTCAATTTATGCGGGCAGCGGTTTCAAAGTGTTAAGCTACGTTCGAATGATTAACCAACGGTTTGCCATATGAGCCGTTCTTGGTCCGGGAGGTCGCGGCGGCGAACTATTCCGCCAGCTCCGCGAAGCGCGTGGCGCAAGCTGGCCGACTATGGCCTGACCGTCATCCTCCTCGGCCTGCTCATCTTGTTGGCGGCGCGCCTCGACCGAATGGAGGCGCGGAAAACGGAAGGCGTTGCTGTCGTCGCGGACGGCGATTCGATCACACTCGCCGGCGAGCGCATCAGGATGCGCGGCATCGATGCGCCTGAATATTCGCAGACCTGTCGCAAGGACGGCGCCGACTATGCCTGCGGCAAGCTTTCGCGTCAGTCGCTGGTGCGGTTGATCGCCGGCAGGCCCGTTTCCTGTACTGGCTGGCAACGCGACCGATATGGCAGGCTACTGGGCGATTGCGAGGCAGGAGGCGTGGATCTCAACCGTTCGCAGGTGGCGGCGGGCTGGGCGGTCGCCTATGGCGATTTCGAAGCCGAGGCGGCGGCGGCGCGAGCCGGCAAGGCCGGCATCTGGGCCGGCACCTTCGATCAACCACGGACATGGCGCGCAAGCCACAACGGCCAACTGGCCGAGAGAGAGCATGGCAGCCTGGCTTCGATCGGCGATGCCTTGCGAGAATTTTTTCGCTTCTGGTGACCGGCACCGTATAATTCGCCCGGACAACAACAGGGAGGACTTGATGAAGCTCTTCGACGGTGGCCGAGCGCCCAACCCAAGACGGGTTCGCGTCTTCCTGGCCGAAAAGGGCCTTGAGGTTCCCATCGTGCCGGTCGACATGGGTGCGCTGGAGCACAGGCAGCAGGCGGTCAGCTCACGCAATCCGCTCCGTCGGCTGCCGGTGCTCGAGCTCGATGATGGCACCGTTATCACGGAATCGGTGGCCATCTGCCGCTACTTTGAGGAACTGCATCCGGAGCCGGCGCTGTTCGGGCGCGGCGCTGTAGGCAAGGCGCAGGTGGAGATGTGGCAGAGGCGCATGGAGTTCAACCTGCTCTCCTGTATCGCGCAGGCCTTTCGTCACATCCATCCGGCGATGAAGGAATGGGAAATCCCGCAAATTGCCGAATGGGGCGAGGCCAACAAGCCGAAAGCCGTTGAATTCCTGAAGGTCCTCGATAGCGAACTGGCAGGCCGGCAATTCGTGGCCGGCGACACCTATTCGATCGCCGATATCACCGGGCTGATCGCGGTCGATTTCATGAAGCCAGCGCGCATCAAGGTTCCGGAAGATTGCACCAATGTGCTGCGATGGCACCAGGCAGTTTCGAGCCGACCGAGCGCCGCCGCCTGAGCATGGGTACAGAGCTGGAAACCTTCGCGGCGAGAGTTCGCGCCTGCCGCATCTGTGTCGAAAATCCGATCGGCCGGCCGCTTCCGCATGAGCCGCGCCCGGTGCTGAGGCCCTCATCAAACGCTCGCATCCTGATCGCCAGCCAGGCGCCGGGCACAAAAGTCCACATCACGGGCATGCCGTTCACGGATGCCTCCGGTGACCGGCTGCGGAGCTGGTTGGGTGTCAGCAGCGAAGAGTTCTACGACATTGAAAAGTTCGCGATCGTGCCGATGGGCTTCTGTTTTCCCGGCCAGGATGCGAAGGGCGGCGACCTGCCGCCGCGCCGCGAATGCGCGCCGGCATGGCGCGCTCCCTTGATGGCGCTGATGCCGCGAATCGACCTTGTGCTGACGATCGGCATCTATGCGCAATCCTGGCACATGGGCGCCACGCGCCGTCCGTCCCTGACGGAAACGGTGATGGACTGGCGTGCCATCTGGGATGCGCCCAGCAACACAAAAGTGCTGCCATTGCCGCATCCATCCTGGCGCAACAGCGGCTGGTTGAAACAGAATCCATGGTTTGAAATGGATTTGCTGCCATTTCTGAGAACGGAAATCCGCTATCGCCTTGGCTGAGCTTTCAGGAAGAAAACACTCGCTTTTTCCATAATCGGCAGAATTTCTTTCTTGTGAAAGGGCGAAGTAAGGCGGATCATAAGCAATCTATTCCCCAAGCGCGTCGCGGCTGAAGGGAAGCCGTGAAGCACTTTGAATTCTTGTTTCTGCATGTCGTTGACCCAAAACCGCTGCGCACTTTTGGGCGACATGCACCAGGGAGCACCCAATGGACCGCCTTGATAGAAAAATTCTCCGCCTCTTGCAGGAGGACGCGACACTCGCGGTCGCCGATGTCGCCAAGAAGGTCGGGCTGTCGACCACGCCGTGCTGGCGGCGTATCCAGAAGCTCGAGGAAGAGGGCGTCATCAAGCGGCGCGTCGCCATCCTCGATCACGAGAAGGTCAATGTGCGCGTCACGGTGTTCGTGTCGATCCGCACCAATTCACACAGCCATGAATGGCTGCGGCGCTTTTCGGAAGTCATCCAGGAATTTCCCGAAGTGGTCGAATTCTACCGCATGAGCGGCGACGTCGATTATCTGCTGCGCGTGGTGGTGCCCGACATTGCCGCCTATGACGCTTTCTACAAGCGGCTGATCGCCAAGATCGAAATCCGTGACGTGTCGTCCTCCTTCGCCATGGAGCAGATCAAGTACACGACCGAGATGCCGCTGGACTACATGCTGCTGGACAAGGAGTCAGGCGCGAACGCCGCCTGATGGAAATAGGGCGCGTGCCGCTCAGTTCTTCTTTTTGTTCAGGAAAGTCCAAGGTGAGTTCACCGGCAGGGTGACGGTGTCCGGCACGTTGTCGACACTCACTACGTTGGCCTTGCGCACCGTATAGCCAGACTGGATGATGCTGACGCCATCGAGGATGAAGAGCTGGCTCTTCTCCATGTCCGGTTTCAGCGCACCGGTGACGGAAACCGGCTGGTAGGCTTCCGACATCCTGTAGGGTTGGGCCGGCGTGACGAGCACGATCTGGTTGGGGGGCGGTGTTGGCATATGGCTGCAGGCACCTGTCCACGGCACCAGCAGGAACTGATAGACAAGGTCGCCGTCACGGTCGACCGGCAGCGCATAGCCGGCCAGTTGAACGGTCTTGTCCTGCAGATTGACGGACAAGGTTTCGCCATGGTCGGGCATTTTGGCCGCGATCATCGGTAGTCCGGCACTTTCCGCGGGGGCTTGCGCCGCCGGTCGCAGATCCTTCCAGAATATGTGGGTGGTCTCGGCTGCGGCATTGGCTGGGACAACGGCCATGAGCAACGCTGCTGCCAGGTTCGCCATCGATTTGAGACGGATGCTCATCGAGCGTATCCCTTTGTCACGGCGAGGTAAAACCAACCGTCCGTCTGCGTCAACCGTCGAGCCGCATCACATTTCGCCGAGAACCGGCCGTGCCGGTCGCGCGAAATCCGCGCGCGGCGAACATCGGTTTGAAGCCCATGAAACGAAAGCTTGGCGATTCCGGATCGACGGGATAGGCCTCGATAGCGGACGCGCCGCTCTTGAAGGCGTGATTTATAGCCGCGTCGAGCAATGCCGCGCCGATACCGCCATTGCGGCGAGCACGGACAACGAAGAAGCAGACGATCGACCAGATGCCCTTCTCTTCATCGTTCTGATCGGGCGATAGTTTCCGAAATGTCACGCGCGGCGCGACCGAGCACCAGCCGATGACCTCGGAGCCCGAACGGGCAATGATGCCCACCGGCGTGCCGGCCGCGACGATCGCGGCCATCGCCTTCTTCTTATCGGCGCTGTCGGCCGACTGGCGGTCGGGGAGGTCTCGCCAGCTCGTGCACCAGCAGAATTTCGGGCTCCCCGGCTGCTCGAACAGGGTTTCGAAATCCGGCCAAGTCTTCCCGGTGACGGGAACGAAATCCAGTTCGGTCATATCCTGGACTTTGTCTTTGCCGCCAGCCGCTCGAGTGTTTTTGCGGCGGTCAATTCCTTCACGGCGTCCTTGCCGATCCAACGCTCGGTCTTGTCGTTCGAAGCAGCCAGTTTGCGCGAGGCCAAGGGCAGGGGCATGCAATTCCATCGATCGCTTGCCGATCTGCCTGAGCGCCCAGTTGACCGCCTTCTTGACGAAGTTGCGCTCGTCGACGGCATGCAACTCGACAAGGGGCAGATAGGACGTGAATGTCGCGTCCGGCTCATTTTTCAGATGCACTGCTGCGTATGCCAGCATGGAAAAGGCGGTGCGTCGCACGAATTCGCGCTGGTCTTCAGCGAATTCCTCGACACGTTCGCGCCAGAATGGCGTCATGGCGAACAGGTAGGAGACAGTGTCGACGACTTCCCACGAATCCATATCGCTGGCCCAGAGCCGGCATTGTTCGACAGTGACCTTTGGCGGCTCGTCGGTGAAGACAGCCAGCAGTCGCGCCTCGCGAATGCCGCTCTGCCACAGCTTCAGCGAGCGCTCATGGTTCCGCTTAACGCGTCGGGCAAGAGGGTCCAGGACTGCATTGCTAATGCCGAGTGCCGTTGCGGTGTTGATGCCGAACCGCACCATGCCGGCACGGTTTTCCTCCGAGCCTATCGAGCGAAGGTGAGCGACAATCTCCTCCGCGCTGGATCGGGGTGAGAGCTCGGCCACGGCAATGCCTATTTTTCCAGGCGCGCCAGCAGCGAGGACGTGTCCCAGCGCTTGCCGCCCATTGTCTGCACATCCTTGTAGAACTGGTCGACAAGCGCCGTCACCGGCAGTTTGGCGCCGTTACGGTCAGCCTCCGACAGACAGATGCCAAGATCCTTGCGCATCCAGTCGACGGCGAAGCCGAAATCGTATTTTCCGGCATTCATCGTCTTGTGCCGGTTTTCCATCTGCCAGGAGCCCGCCGCGCCTTTGGAGATCACCTCGATGACCTTTTCGATGTCGAGCCCGGCCTTTTTGCCGAAATGGATGCCTTCCGACAGGCCCTGCACCAGCCCGGCAATGCAGATCTGGTTGATCATCTTGGTGAGCTGGCCGGCGCCTGCCGTGCCCATCAGCCCGACCATTCGCGCAAAGGCATCGATGATCGGCCTGGCCTTGTCGAAAGCGTCCTGCTCGCCACCGACCATGACCGTCAGCACGCCGTTCTCGGCGCCGGCCTGGCCCCCGGAGACAGGCGCGTCGAGAAACGAAAACCCGCCCTCTTGCGCGGCCTGCGCCAGTTCGCGTGCAACCTCCGCCGAGGCCGTGGTGTTGTCGATGAAAACCGAACCCTTCTTCATCGCCTGGAAGGCGCCGTCCGGGCCGATCGTCACCGAGCGGAGATCATCGTCATTGCCGACGCAGGAAAAGACAAAGTCCTTGTCCTTGGCCGCCTCAGCCGGTGTCGCGGCAAGGTTGCCGCCGTGCTGGCCAACCCATTGCTCGGCTTTGGCCTTGGTGCGGTTGTAAACGGTGACATCGTGGCCGCCCTTGTTTTTCAGGTGTCCGGCCATCGGATAGCCCATGACGCCAAGACCGAGAAATGCCACAGATGCCATGAGCTTGCCCTTCAGAATGAAAACAGAATTTTGCTGCAAAAGCTCTAGGCTCTGCGTTCAATTCGTCAAGACGCGCGTAAGCTGATCGACTGGCACAGCTGAATTGAAAATGATCAGCGCTTCAGGTGGATGGTGATGCGACGTTCAATCCACTCGACGCCGTGGCGCAGTATCTCGACGATCACCAGATAGACGATGGCTACCCAGATATAGGCCTGGATGTCGAAGGAGTTGGCATAGGCCAGCTTTGCCATGCCCATCAGGTCATACACGGTGATGATGGCGACGATCGCGGAGGCCTTGATCATCAGGATCAGCTCGTTGCCGTAAGGTCGCAAGGCTACAATCAGCGCTTGCGGAAGGATGATCTTGCGCAGCGTCTGTAGCCTGTGCAGGCCAAGTGACGCGGCACCTTCCCACTGGCCCCTGGGCACGCTCTCGATGGCGCCGCGCAAGATTTCGGCCTGGTATGCGGCGGTGTTGAGAGCAAAAGCGAAGACGCCGCAATTGAAGGCATTCTTGAAGAAATCCCACAGGCCGACCATTTCGAGCTCTGACCTGAACGAGCCCAATCCGTAATAAACCAGATAGGTCTGCACGAGTAGCGGTGTGCCGCGGAAGAAGTAGACGTAGCAATAAGCAAGCCCGGAAAGGACCTGGTTCTTCGACATGCGACCATAGGCTACCGGCAGCGACAGGATCGCGCCAAGCACCATGGAGATGGCGACCAGCGATAAGGTTACTCCCAATCCCTGGAGATAGGCAGGCGCATATTTGGCGAAGAAAGCCGGATTCCACGCGGACACCAGATAGGCAATGATGCCCAGGCCGAAAGCGATCCAGAAGCCAACAAGAGCGTAGCCGATGATGCGGCTGCGTGGCCAACCCCGCATCTGGGGTGGGGGGCGTTCGACCATGGTCGCTGCCGCGCTCATCGTTGCGCCTCCCGCTTGCCGAGCGAGCGCAGGATAGCGCCGGTGGCGAAGGACGAGACAATGGCAAGGGCAAGAAAGACCAGGGCGGCTACGCTATAGAACAGGAATGCATGCTTCGTGACCCGGGCGGCCACACTGGCATTGCGCAGCGTTTCAGCCAGATTCACCACAGAAACCAGTGACGTGTCCTTGAGCAGGCTGAGCCAGCAGTTTTCGAGGCCAGGAAATGCGATACGCAACAGTTGCGGCAAGATCACCTTGAGCATGGTTTGCCAGTTCGACAACCCGATGGAGTATCCGCCCTCATACTGGCCCTTCGGTATGGCCCTGAAGGCAGACAGGAACACCTCGCTGGCATAGGACGAGAAGATCAGCGCAAGCACGATCATGCCAGCGACGAAACTGTTGACGTCGATGGTCGCGTCAGGCCGGAAATATCTGACGAGGTGCTGCAGCAGGATCGGCATGCCGAAGAAAAACAGGAAAAGCGTCACCAGTTCCGGCAGGCCACGGAAGACAGTGGTGTAGATGTTGGCAGCGAGACGCAGCGATGGTTCGCTGGACTGTTTGGCCAACGCTATGAAAAAACCGATCGTCAAGCCGATGGGGAGTGTTGCGAGCGCCAGTGCAATGGTGACCATCGCACCATAGGCGATATCGTCCGACCAGCCATCAGGTCCCCAGCTGAGAAGCGTCCATATGGTCGGGCCTTGCATTGGCTAGACTTATCTCCCCGATGTTCCCGAAACGAATGCAAAGGCGGCAGGGAATGGCCCTGCCGCCTTGACCTGGTGCCTATTAGGAAGCACTACCGAAGACGTCGAACGTGAAGTACTTGTCGTTGATTTCCTTGTATTTTCCATTGGCGCGAATGGCGTCGATGGCTGCGTTGAGCTTGTTGACGAGATCCGTCTCACCCTTGCGCACGGCGATGCCCGCGCCAGGTCCGAAGATTTCAACCGGCTGCGGAGACGGCGTGCCGAGGATCTTGCAGCAGGCGCCGTCCGGCGTGGCCAGCCACTGGCTCAACACGACGATATCATCTTCAATGGCGTCAAGGCGGCCATTGGCGAGATCGGCCTGTTCTTCGGGGCTGCTTGGATAGCCTTTGACGGTGCTGTCGGTAAAGGTCTTCGAGGCATAGTTGAAATGCGTCGTCGTCGTGGCAACGCCTACGGTCTTGCCCGCCAGGTCCGCCTTTGTCACGCCCTTCAGCGTCGAGTCCTTCGGCACGGCGATCGCCGACGGCGTGTTGTAGTATTTGTTCGAGAAGTCGACCTTCTCCTTGCGCTCGGGCGTGATCGACATCGAGGCGACGATGGCGTCGAACTTGCCGGCCTGAAGCGCGGGAATGATGCCATCCCAATCCTGTGCGACAAAGGTGCACTTCACCTTCATTTCATCGCAGAGCGCCTTGGCGATGTCGATGTCGAAGCCCACGAGCTGGCCGTCCGCCGTGAGGTTGTTGAACGGGGGGTAAGCGCCCTCGGTGCCGATTCTCAGGGTTTTTTCCTGGGCCTGGGCTACGCCAAGCGTCAGCAGCGCGGCCGATGCGGCGAGCGCGATACGCAGTGCAATACGCATAATTGTCCTCTCTTTAGGTCCCGGCCGTCGTTCCTAACGGCTCTGTGGGGCGGTGCTTTTGACCGCCCGCTGATTGGATACTCCCACTCTTTCCAAGAAAAAAGCAACTGCAAAACCGTCAAAATCCGCAAGGCTATTCTGCCGTTACGTCATCGCTCAAGCAACGAGACCGGTCGTTCGCTCGACAAAGTCGGCTATCGATTTCGTATCGTCGAGATCGAACACCGGCAGGTCGTTGTCCTCGACAGCGAAATCGGAAGCGATGGCGACTATGTTTGGATCGCTTGCGGAAAGTGGCGTCCGGTCCTTCGCATCCATTCGCCGCGTTTCGATTTTCCGGTGCGCTTCGCGCTTGTAGCCCTCGACAACCACGATATCCGACGGGGCAAGCCGAGACAGGATGGTCTCGAGCGTCGGCTCATCCTCGCCGCGCAATTCGTGCATCAGGGCCCAGCGGTTGCCGGATACGATGGCGACTTCGGTGGCGCCCGCCTGACGGTGACGGAAGGAGTCCGCGCCCGGCCTGTCGATGTCGAAGTCATGATGCGCGTGCTTGATCGTCGATACTTTCCAACCACGCCGGACAAGCTCGGTGACCAGCTTTTCGGTCAGTGTGGTCTTGCCGGAATTCTTCCATCCAGTGATGCCGAAGACGCGTCTGTTCATGATTTCATGCTCTGCAGCAGACGCTCGGCGTGGGCAAGGTCGCCAGGCATGTTGATGTTAAAGAAGGGGTCGATCGGTTGGGGGCCCGATTTCAACAACATCGGAAACTCGACGTCGACGGAACCATGCCGGTCGATGAATGCTGAAACCCGCCGGTTGTCCTCTTCGACCAGAAAATGGCGCAGGGCATCACGACACCCTGTGGGCCAAAGCGCGAATGTTGGGTGCCGTTTGCCGTCGGAGCAGGCGACGGCAATCGAATCAGGGCGCGCTCCAGCCGCGTCCACCAGCCTCTCGACCAGATCCTCCGGCAGGAATGGCGTGTCGCCGGCGGCCGTGACAAGGACCTGGCAATTGGTGTTTCCAAAAACCCATTCGAGGCCGGCCAGGATCCCGGCCAGCGGACCGGCAAACCCTTTCACAGTGTCGGCAAGCACCGGGAGCGATATGTCCGTAAGGCGGGCCGGATCGCCGTTGGCGCTAAGCGCCAGTGGTCCCACCTGTGGAGAGAAGCGCTCGATGACATGGTCCAACAGGCGACCGCTGCCGAGCGCAAGCAGGCTCTTGTCGCCGCCGCCCATCCGTCGCGACTGACCACCGGCCAGAATAATCCCTGCAACCTCTCTGTTCATTACATGGCCTTCAGGCCAATCCTCCAGGTGATCGGTGAGGCCTATATGCCGTCTGGCGCCATGGAGGGTCCAGTGCTTTCAGCGACGATCCTGCGCCGACCGACGACCCGCTCGCGATAGAGCGCGTAGAGGCCAGAACCGATGATGATCGTGGCGCCGGTGATCATCGGAAGGTCGGGCACATCACCGAAGATGATCAAGCCGAGCACGATCGACCACAGCAAGGACGTGTAGCGGAATGGCGCGATGAACGAGATTTCGCCGGCCCGCATCGCCATGATGATGAACTGGTAGCCGATGAGCACGAGCACGGCGGCGAGCGCCAGCAGGGCAGTGGCTCGTCCTGTCAGCGGCGTCCAGCCACCCATCGGCGTCAGCAATATCGCACCGACGATTGTCATGGCGATCGCGGTCGCCGTCGAGACCAGCAATGACGGAATGGCCGCGGGTATCCGCTTGGTGGCGAGGTCGCGCACCGTACAGCAGGCGACGGAAGCCAGCGCCACCAGCGAAAACACGCTGAACCCCTCGAAGCCTGGGCGCACGATAATGAGCACGCCGGTAAATCCAACGGCAATCGCCAGCCAGCGCCGCCAGCCGACGCCCTCGTTGAAGACAAGTGCCGCGCCCATCGTCACCGCCAGTGGCAGCGCCTGCAGCACGGACGAGACGTTGGCAATCGGCAAGTGGGCAAGCGCAATCAGGAAGGTCACCGTTCCGCCGGCTTCGCCGATCACGCGTATCGCCACCAACGGCTGCAGCATGGAGCCCAACTGTGCGAGCGCGCCGCTTCGCCAGGCAAGCAGGCCAACAAAAAACGAGGCGAAGGCGCCCCTGACCAGCATGACTTGCGCCATGTTCATCGATTCGGACGAGTATTTGGTGATGGCGTCGTTGAACGTGAAGCCGGCCATGGCCACCAACATGAACAACGCGCTGCGAATATTGGGGGAGAGGGCCAAGGCGACTACCGTTCTGCTTTGCCCAAAGCCTGTAGCAGCCGGCCACAGGACAGCAATGTCAAAGGGCTGGGCCACGCCGCCTTGCGGCGCGGCCCGAGCGCGATGTGATTTACTGGCAATATGTCGCGACAGTTCAGGAGAACGGCGAAACCTACTTCTTTGGAGTCAGCACCTCGGTGCCGTTGCCTTCCTTGCCGGCGATCGTCCACAGCCCATGCAGCGAACCGTCTTCCGCCACCTTGTAGACGACGAGGCCTATGTCCTTGCCCAGGACGTAGCCAGCGGAAAAGGCGTCGTCGTTGCGCATGCAGATACCATCGGAAGACGTGCCGCCGGTCTCCCAATGTATCGTGCAGGTGGTCTCGCTGGTCAATGTAATGGTGGCTTCGCCATCATATTTCGATCCGTCGAAGTTGGTGCCGGCGACGGAGTAGGTGCCACCGATCGACTGGGCCGCTGCCGGCAAGGCCGAAAGGCCGAGAAGTGCCAGAGAAAGAATGAGTTTGCGCATGTTGTTTGTCCCCCGCCGAGCGAAAACCGCTGTA
Organism: Mesorhizobium sp. PAMC28654; assembly: GCF_020616515.1. Taxonomy (GTDB): domain Bacteria; phylum Pseudomonadota; class Alphaproteobacteria; order Rhizobiales; family Rhizobiaceae; genus Mesorhizobium. The sequence goes on along the minus strand of NZ_CP085135.1, from coordinate 901,455 downwards.
TTGCCAAGCTAGGCTCCGAGGGGACGGCGGTAAATGCGTTCGCGCTTAAGCGAAACAATATTGTCGTGGTGTGGCCGAAATGCTCAACCTGCCTTGAGGCTGGCGGCGATGGAGCCGACAAGCGCGTCATATTTCGCTTTCAGGGCAGGCGGGTATTCGATCCACACGGTGCGGATGACACCGTCCCTGCCGAAGAGCCGGCGCTCATAAAAGATCTTGCCGTCCTTGATGCCCGACAGCACCGCCCAATCCTTGCCGGTCTTGCCGTAGCTGATCTTGTTACCCGGCTCGGCTTTCTCGGCTGCAACAAAACCTTTCGGCGTGTCATTGTCGACATTCAGGATGCCCGAGCAGATCAGGCTGGCGCCGTCCGTGCTCAACCATTCTTGCCCGTCACCATTTTCTGGCTCGGGCTGGCGGTCAGTGAAAACTTCGTCAGGAAACGTGCAGGTCGTGCCGAAGCGCGCGTTAGTGTAAGTGAACGGTGCAGCGAATGTACTGCCCGAGGCGATCGCGGCAGCTACGATCTGGAAGGCCAGGATTGAATAGCGCCGCCGCATGAATGGTCCCCAGCCCGTAGTCGGAAAGCAATCCTAACACGGGATGGTTGGAAAGATCAGCCGCCGGTGACACTCATATGCCGCGATACCGACGGGCGGCTGGTACGGCGATCGATGATGAAATCATGGCCCTTCGGCTTGCGGCCGATGGCCTCGTCGATGGCGTCGGCGACGAGTTCGTTGCCTTCGGATGCGCGCAGCGGCGCGCGCAGATCGGCGGCGTCCTCCTGGCCGAGGCACATATAGAGGGTACCAGTGCAGGTCAGCCTGACGCGGTTGCAGCTTTCGCAGAAATTATGCGTCATCGGCGTGATGAAGCCGAGCCTTCCGCCGGTTTCCGCGACGTGAGCATAGCGAGCCGGACCGCCGGTCTTGTAGGGAATGTCCGAAAGGGTGAATTGGCGCTCGAACGAAGCCCGCAGCAGCGACAGCGGCAGATACTGGTCGGTGCGGTCTGCGTCGACCTCGCCCATCGGCATGGTTTCGATGACAGTCAGGTCCATGCCCCGGCCATGCGCCCAGCGCATCATCTCCGGCAATTCGGCATCGTTGAAATCCCTCAGCGCCACCGCGTTGATCTTGACCTCGAGCCCCGCCGCCTGCGCGGCGTCGATACCAGCCATGACCTTGCCAAGGTGGCCCCAGCGGGTGATGGCGTGGAACTTGTCGGCGTCGAGCGTATCCAGCGAGACGTTGATGCGCTTGACCCCGCAATCGGCGAGTTCGGCGGCAAAGCGCGCAAGCTGCGAGCCGTTGGTGGTCAGCGTCAGTTCTTCAAGCGCCCCGCTGTCGAGATGGCGCGATATCTGGCGCACCAGGTGCATGATGTTCTTGCGCACCAGCGGCTCACCGCCGGTGAGGCGTAGTTTCCGGACACCCTTTTCGATGAAGACGGTGCAGAGCCGGTCGAGTTCTTCCAGCGACAGCAGGTCCTTTTTCGGCAGGAAAGCCATGTCTTCGGCCATGCAATAGGTGCAACGAAAATCGCAGCGGTCGGTGACCGACACGCGCAGATAGTTGATCGTGCGACCGAATGGGTCGATCATGTCCATGCTAAACGCTTCCCGTGGCCGCGAACGGCATCGTTATATACTGCTATGTGATACGATCCGGCCCGCCGTTCAAGATAGCCTGCCTTGATCTTTGGTAACATTCCCTGGCCGACATCGCGAGTCGGCTGATTTCAAATAGCCTTTTCCCTCTTTGCGAAGCAGCGTAGGGAGGAGGCAGACAAAGGGGGATATCTCACCATGACGGCGCCGAAGGAACTCAGGGTCTCGAAGGACCGCAAGCTGCTCTCCGTCACCTTTCCCGGCCATCAGCCGTTCGAACTGCCGGCCGAACTGCTGCGTGTCGCCTCGCCATCGGCGGAAGTGCAGGGGCATTCACCGGAGCAGCGCGTCACCGTTCCGGGCAAGAGCAACGTTGCCATCCTGAAGATCGAGCCGGTCGGCAATTATGCCGTACGCATCACCTTCGACGACTTTCACGACACCGGCATCTTCACGTGGAATTACCTGCACACCCTCGGCCATGAGAAGGAGGCGCGCTGGAACGCCTATCTCGCGGAACTTACGGAAAAAGGCTTGAGCCGGGACCGCTAGTTGTCGGCGCGCCCAGGCGTCGTGAAAGCGTCACACACTTGGAGTAGCGCCGGCAAAGGTCCGGAGACGAAAAGATGTCCCTCATCACCACGATCGAGCAGCTTGAAGCGCTTTATGGCGTTCCGGGCGAGGCCTCATTGGTCAAGGAACTCGACCACGTCATTCCGGAGTATGCGGCTTTTCATTGAAGCCTCGCCATTCGTCGCCCTGGCGACCAGCGGGCCAGAAGGGCTGGATTGCTCACCGCGCGGCGATCTCGGGGGCTTCGTGAGGATCCATGATCCGAACCCTGATGATGCCGGACCGCCGTGGCAACAACCGCGCCGATTCGCTCAGGAACATCATCCGCGATCCACGCGTTGGCCTGTTGTTCCTCGTGCCTGGCTCCGGCACGACGTTGCGCGTCAACGGTCGTGCTCACATCACCACGGACGCGGCGCTGTGCGCATCGTTCACCGTGGACGGCAAGGTGGCCCGCTCGGTGACCGTTGTCGACGTCGATTCGGTCTACTTCCAATGTGCCCGCGCCATCGTGCGCTCCGAGCTTTGGAACCCAGCGAGGCATGTCGATCCGAAATCGCTGCCGACGCCCGGGCAAATCCTGGAAGTGACCAGCCGCAAGAACATCGACGGCGAGGCCTACGACAGGGAGTGGCCGGAGCGGGCGAAAAAGTCGATGTGGTAGCGTAACCCGGCTGAAACAGCAGCTACGCTTCCTTCAGCACGTCATAAATCTTGCGCATCTGTTCGCCGATCATGTCGCATTGTTCGGGCGTCGACTGGCTCATCGCCTTCTCGATCAGCGCCATGTGGACCTTCAGCGCCTGCATCAGCAGGGCTTCACCCGCTTCGGTCAGGGTCAGCCGCAGAATACGCTTGTCCTTTTCATCACCCTCGCGGCGCAGCAATCCACGCGTTTCAAGCTGCGGCAGCAGCATGGTGATGTTGGAGCGACCGACCAGAAGCCGTCGCGCGAGATCATGCTGCGACATGCCCGGATGGCGATAAAGGTTCATCAGCACGTCGAGTTGCGCCGGCTTCAGGTCCAGCGGCGCAAGCTTCACCGCCAAGGCTCTCTCGATCACATGGCAGGCGCGCGCCACCGCGACCCAGTTGCGAAAACGCGGGTTGTCCCAGGGTAGGTCTTGTTTAATGTTCATCTTTGAACTATTATGTTCATGCTTGAACGAATGGATGGATCGCCACTATGGCATCATTTGGTCTGAAGGTCATCCGGGGGGTGTTCGCCGCCGCCGAACATGTTGCGCCACGCCTGACTGGACGCGCGGCGTTCGAATTGTTCTGCCGCACCCCAAACCCCAAGGGTTTGACAGATGGCGAGCGGCGCGCCGTCGACCGTGCCGCAGCGTTCATGACCGAGGCGCGCCACCATCGGTTGAAGACCGCGACAGGCTGCGTGGCGGTGCATGAATTTCGGCCTGAGCCGGGCAGGGAGGTCATTGGCACAGTGCTGGTTATCCATGGTTGGCGTTCACGCACCGAATATATGCGCGCGCTGATCGAAGGCCATCGCGACGCCGGCTACAAGGTTATTTCCCTGGACCTGCCAGGCCATGGCCAGTCGCTTGGCCGCCGGCTAAACATGGTCAGCGCGGTCGATGCGGCACGCGTAGCCGGAGAATGGTTCGGCCCGTTCACGGCCGTCATCGGGCATTCCTTCGGCGGCGCCGTTGCCGCCAATGCCATTGTCGGTTCAGTCAAGAATATCCCCCCGCTTGCCGCGGATCGGCTGGTGCTGATCGCGGCGCCGAGTTCGCTGCCGGCGATCTTCGCCGACTTCAGCCGCATGCTCAATGTCGGCCCGCGCTCGCAGGCTGCGATGGCTGATCGGGTCGAGCATCTCGCTGGACGGCCACTGCATGAATTCGTTGGCGACCGCCAACTTGCCCGCACGTCACTGCCAACGCTGGTGATCCACGCACCCGACGACCGCGAAGTGTCCGCCGATCATGCCAGGCTCTATGCGGGCGCCGGCGATCATGTGCAACTTTACTGGGCTGACGGGCTCGGCCACCGCCGCATTCTGGCTGACAAAAGGGTGGTCGGGCAGGCCGTCAATTTCGTGGCCGGCCGCCCAGAATCGGCACTGTTGCACTGAATGTCGGCCAAGCGGCCTATTTCTTCCTGCTGCCGGGCTCGACCGGCAAGCCGGCTGCCTTCCAGGCTGTGAAGCCGCCAAGAATGTGCTTCACCGGGGAAAGGCCCATATCCTGCGCCGTCTTGGTGGCCAGCGCCGAGCGCCAGCCGCCGGCGCAGAAGAAGACGAAGCTTTTTCCCGAGGCGAAGAATGGCTTGTGATAAGGGCTGTCCGGATCGATCCAGAATTCGAGCATGCCTCGGGTTACATGCTGGGCACCGGGTATCTTGCCATCGCGTTCCAGTTCGCGCGGATCGCGCAGATCGACGAAGATCGTGCCTTCGTCGTCGAGCAGCCCTGCCGCTTCCTCGGGCGACACCACCTCGATCTCGGCATTCGCCTCGTCCAGCAGCTCGCGATATCCCTTCTTCACAGGCTTCTCCTCCCGACCGCGCATTAGGCTGGCTGTTTGAATTTCCAGCACAATGGCAGGCGTTTGTCACGCCGCGTCTGTGCTGGCCATCACCTTCCATGCAGCCATTGCGCCGGCCACGGTCGCCAGCAGGGCGGCGCGCGATGCGCCGTCGCGCGCCTGGATCGACATGCCATGCTGAACCGTGGCGAAGAATGTCGCCGCTGCGCTGCTGTCAAAATCCAGCGGCAATTCGCCCTCGGCAACGCCGCGATCGAGACGCTTGCGCAGGGCCATGTGGTTTTCGGCGCGACGGCGGCGCAGATCGTCGCGGATAGCGCCTTTGCTCGAATCCTGGTGCAACGCGCCGAGTGCGATCAGACAGCCCTGGGGGCGATCGGTCTGTGAATAGGCTTCCGCCGTCCGGCAAAGGAAGTGTTCGATCGCAAGCGAAGCGGTCGGCGATTCTTCCAGCGCCGACCAGATGTCCGCACCTTCGACACGTGTGTAGAGGTCGGTTGCTTCGAGGAAGAGGGCCTCCTTGCTGCCGAAGGCGGCATAGAGGCTGGGCGAATTGATGCCCATCGCCGCGGTCAGGTCGCTCATCGAGGCGCCCTCATAGCCCCGGGCCCAAAACACATCCATCGCACGCCGCAAAGCGGTGGTTTCTATCGAAGGTTCGGGGGCGGCCTCGTTCGGACATGGTTCTCTTTTCTGTGCTGATCGATACATAAATCAGTTGACGCGACTCGGCAAGACTGACAGTTATTTATGTATCGGTCGATACATAAAGGAGAAATCGATGTCATCCAAGCAATTGAACGGTAAGGTCGCTCTCGTCACCGGCGGCAGTCGCGGCATAGGTGCCGCGATCGCGCGAAGGCTAGCGGCCGATGGTGCCAATGTGGCGCTGACCTACGTGAATGGCGAAGAGCAAGCCCGCACAATCGTCGAAGAGATCAAAGTGGCTGGCGGACAAGCTGTGGCGATCAAAGCCGACAATCGAGACGCTGCAGCCATGGAACAGGCGGTCAACGATACCGTTGGCCCGTTCGGCCGGCTCGACATTCTCGTCAACAGCGCCGGCATCTGGCGCGCCGCGCCGATCGATGTGCTTTCGCTTGCCGACTTCGATGAAACCATGGACGTCAACCTGAGAGCGCCGTTCGTCGCCTCCAAGGCCGCGGCCGCGCATATGGGCGAGGGCGGCAGGATCATCTCCATCGGCAGCAATCTGGCCGGGCGGGTCACCGATACCGGCCTTAGCGCTTATTCGACCAGCAAGGCCGCACTGGCCGGATTGACCAAGGCGCTCGCTCGTGACCTCGGTCCACGCGGCATCACCGCCAACGTCGTTCATCCCGGTTCGACCGACACCGACATGAGGGACCGCATGCCGGGCATCAACGACAAAAGATGGCAACGCCGCGCTTTGGCAAGGCTGATGAGATTGCCGGGATGGTTGCCTGGCTGGCCGGACCCGAGGGGCGGTTCGTCACCGGCGCCGCGCTGACCATCGATGGCGGCGCGAACGCCTGAGACTGCCGTTGCGCTCCAGATTGCCGGACCGGAGGGGGGAGAAAAGCCGCTCTGGTCCGTCACGATGTTGTGAAACCGTTCTGCAACAGGGCTTCCAAAATTTATGAAAGCTTAACGAAATCGGTATGAATCGGTATAGTCGCGCCTTACATCCGCCATGCGGTGGGCGGGACCTTCTAACGGTGCAGAACGGGAACCGGTGCTACCGGAGCGGGTGATTAATGAAATTTTTTGCAAACAGATCAACCGTGATGCCGCTCGCCGCGATCGCAGCGACGTTGGCTCTCGGCGCACCGCAGGCAAGCGCGCAAGGGCTTTTCGAGATGCTTTTTGGCGGCGGCATCAGGCGTCAACCGCAGGGAGAATTCCCGCCTCCGCCACCGATGCACAAGCCGAAGCCCAGGGTTTCCGAAGGCGGCGCCGCGGTCAAGATCAGCAGTCCGACCTACAACACATACAAGGCCGACAAGCTCGTGCGTGTCGACTTCACGGCGATTACGGCAGCACCGCGGCAGACATCTCTACAGAACGCCGCCTTTGTGCCCTCGGCCACCAGCGCGGCCTTCCGCGACGCGGTTGCCGGACTTGGCGACTATGAACTCTATGCCGAGCCTGACATCGCCAAGGCGCTGATTGCCTACTACACGGCCAATCCAGATTTCATCTGGGTGACAGGAACCAGCGCCAACAGCCGAGCACAGGACGCGGTGCGCGTGCTTGGCGAGGCTGCAAGCTACGGCCTCACGCCGGCTGACTACACGGTCGAGGTGCCCACGGGCGCAGCATCGACAGCCGACCCGGCAGCGCAAATGAAGCAACTCCTCCGCTTCGAAATGGCCCTTTCCGCCCGCGTGTTACGTTACGCTCACGATGCCCAGAGCGGCCGCGTCGATCCAAATCGCATGACCGCCTATTATGATTTTCCGGCCAAGCCGATCGATATGGAAGGTGTGCTGAAAACGCTGGCGCACACCCAGGAGGTCCGCACCTATCTCGAATCCCGGCACCCGCAGAATGCCGAATATCAGGCCCTGCGCGTCGAATTGGAATCGCTGCAGGCGAGCGCCGAGAACGAGATCGTCGTCGATCCCAAACTGCTGCTGAAGCCCGGTGAGACCAGCCCCGAGTTGCCGAAGCTGCTGACGTTGATCGCGCGCAATCTCGACGACGATATGGGCGGCTCCTATGGCGAGATCCTGTCCAGGCTCGTCAACAGCGAAGTCTATGTTCCGGAGCTGGTGCCGGTCATCGAGGCGGTGCAAAAAAGAGCCGGAATGAAGGGTGACGGCGTTATTGGGCCGCACGGTCGCGTCGCTCGCCGGAACGTCCAAGGCCGACAGGCTTCAGAAGGTGCAAGTCGCGCTGGAAGAGCTGCGCTGGCTGCCTTCCGACCTCGGCAGTCCCCGCGTCTTCATCAACCAGCCTGCCTTCACCGCAAGCTATATCGACAATGGCGAGGAGAAGCTGAAGACCCGTACGGTCATCGGCAGGACCACCAACCAGACGGCGTTCTTCTACGACAAGATCAAGCAGGTCGATTTCCACCCCTATTGGGGCGTGCCGCAGTCGATCATCGTCAACGAGATGCTGCCGCGCCTTCGCAGCGATCCCGGTTATCTCGACAGGTCCGGCTACGAGGTGACCGATACGCGTGGCAAGCGCATCCCTTCATCATCGATCAATTGGGGGGCCTACGGCGCAAACATTCCTTACAATGTACGCCAGCAACCAAGCGAGGCGAACGCGCTGGGTGAACTGAAGATCCTGTTCCCCAACAAGCACGCAATCTACATGCATGACACGCCGCAGAAATCGTTCTTCAAACAGGACATGCGTGCGCTGAGCCATGGCTGTGTTCGCCTGCAGGATCCGCGCGGCATGGCCGCGGCCGTGCTCGATACTTCGGTTGACAATATCGCCGAGACGCTGAAGCACGGACATTCGACCGAGAATGTCACGCGCACGATTCCCGTCTACGTCGCCTATTTCACCGCATGGCCGGACATGTCCGGCAAGGTGGAGTACTTCAACGACATCTACGACCGCGACACCAAGTTGATGCAGGCCCTGGACGCAACGGAATCGGTGCGCTCGCCGGCGAGTTGAGGCCTAGCGGGCAAAAAGTGGACGCCGAAAGCCGGCGTCCCGCCCGGCGATCAGCCAATAGACCAGCCCCGCAATGAGGCCAGATGCGGCAACAATGCCCATGTCAGGCCATCGTTCCGGGTTGATGTCGGCATCCGGCCAGATCAGAGCGAAGCCACCCGCCGCCGACGCGGCGCCAAACACCATGTGCAGCAGGAAATTGCGCAGGGCGAAGAGTTCGGCGATCAGCGCGAAGAGGAGCGTCTGCATGCCGGTGAGTATGATCGTCAGGAAATAGATGAACATGCCGAGCGGTGGCACGACGAGCGCCGCGATCGGCGTCACGCCCATGACGTCGAAATATTCCGGCGCATTCGGCAGCGAACTGAGGAGCGCATAAATCCCGGCCACGGCGAGGAGCCCGACCAGCACCGCGACCAGATAGCCAGCGAACATCATCAGGATGCGCTTCAGGACGTGCCCCGCCATGCCCACCCTCCCGTGTGGTGCAGTGTCGTTCGCAGTCAGCCATCAAAGGCGTGTCCGCGCAAGGGCGCGTGTACACATGGCGCGGAAGCGTGCGATCGGCTGGTGTCGGTTATTCGGCTGCGAGTCGGTCAGGCTCCGCCGCACAAATGCTCAGAGTCCGGCAAGGCCCATGTGCCATTTGCCGTGAGATCGACGGAGTAGTAGACGCGGCCGCGTTCATCATCCGTGGGGCAGTCCCTCGGGATAGAGATCAGGCACATGATGACGGGATCGCCGACCTTGGAACTGGCAAGGCCCGGTTCGCGATCATAGGAGACCGCCGAACCACCATTGGTGAAGGTCGCGGCACTGCCGGCATCGGGGCTTGCGGTTTCAAGAGGATCGTCGCCGAGCCGGGTGGTCAGCGTCTTGATGTGGGTGGACGCGCACTGTCCGATAGAGGATGGCAGCGGTTGATCGGCGTTTTTCGAGCCCTGCGCGGCAACGTCGAGTGCCTTCTTGCCGATCAGCGCGACATTGTAGTCCTGCACCCATGACGGCGTCTGACCATATGTCTGCAGGGCATTGTTCTGCGCGCTGACGATGCAGGCGACATCGTCCTTGCATGCGTTCCTGTCGGCGACAAGCGCCCGGGCGATCTTGCGCTTGTCGCCACCGAAGGCCGGCTTGAAATCCCTGAAGGCCTTGGCGATCAATGCATCGATGGCAGACAGTTGCCGGTCGGCGCATACGGCCTTTTCAGCGGGCAGGGTCGCCTTCCGGCAGTCGAAAGATGGTCCGTCGGCTCTTGCCGAACCAGAGCCGACGCCGACCAGAACAAGAGCGAGCCAGACTGCGGTGCGGCTGGAAGAGCGCATGGTAGTTGCCCCATGGCGGGAAGTGGACCGATCACTCACACCTTAGAGTCTGACTCATAATATTTCTGATGGATATCATGGATTTGCGATGCGCCGTGTCATGAGTTGAACGGATGCGAGGAGCAGCCAAGCCGTGGAGCTTTCGATGGTCTGCTCGAAGTCCTTGGACAGGCGTCGGTTGCGGCCGAACCAGGCGAAGGTTCGTTCCACCACCCACCGGCGCGGGAGCAGGACGAAGCCTTTTGCGGCGTCGGATCGCTTGATGATTTCGAGGGTCCAGCCACCTTTTCCCCTGAGCGCGGTCTGGAGTTTTTCACCGGCGTAGCCGCCATCGGCGAAGACGTGGCGCAGCCAGGGAAAGCTTTCCCGAATAGAAGCCAGAACCTCGGGGGCGCCGTCTCGGTCCTGGATGTCAGCGGTATGGACGATCGCGCCGACCAGCAGGCCCAAGGTGTCGGTCAGGATATGGCGCTTTCGGCCTTTGATCTTCTTGCCCGCATCGTAGCCACAAAGCCCGCCGCTTTCAGTGGTTTTCACGCTTTGGCTGTCGATTACGCCGGCGCTGGGCGACGCCTCCCGACCTGCGGCGACACGCACGGCCATCAGCAGCAGGTGGTTGATCGTGTTCCAAAGGCCGCTGTCGCGCCAAGCGTAGAAATAGCGCTGCACCGTCGATACCGGCGGCAAGTCCCTGGGCAGCATTCGCCAAGGCAGACCGCTACGCAGCACATAAAACACGCCCTCCATGATAGACCGCTGCGACCATTTCGGCGGGCGGCCAAGCGCCGAGCGAGGCGGAAGCAGCGGTTCCAGAACCATCCATTCCGCGTCCGTCAAATCGCTTGAATAACGTAGTCCCTTTCGGGCATGCTTGGCGCGGGTGATATCAGTCCACATGTGATGCTCCGTCGAGGCTTCGCAACTCCGATTGAATCACAAGTCATTGATATCACCCAACTTCTTTTTGGGTCAGACACTTAGGGAAAAAACACTCTGTACGGAATTGCCGAAGGGTTACGACGCGCCGTGCTGTCATTTTGGCTCGGCGGTCACCGGATCATAGGTAATTTCGACCTTCGCCTTGTCCGCGGTGTAATAGGTGACGGTATAGGCACCACTGTCCCACTCGACCTCTTTCACATAGCGAAAACCGTCGCGTTGCTCGACCTTGGCAATGATTTCCGAGAGTTTCTTGGCATCCGGCGGAGGCAGCGGTTTGTCATCGGCGGCAATTGCGGCCCCGCCGGCAAGCAGAAGGGCGACGCTTGTCGCCAAGGCAAATTTTTGCATGTGGAATCCCTCAGACTTCGTCGTGCAGGAACTCGCCTGGATGCCGATTGGTTCCATGGTTGGGAATATGACCATGCATTTGACAATCGCGCCGATTGCCGTGCGGCGGAAATGAAAAGGAGCCGGAGGATTCTGTAAAGGCAGATGGTGGGCGATGCAGGGATTGAACCTGCGACCCCACCCGTGTGAAGGGTGTGCTCTCCCGCTGAGCTAATCGCCCGCTCGTTGCCCGAAGGCCAAGCGAGCCGCGATATAATGTAGGCCGGCTGGCGAAGTCAAGGCGATGTCCGGCATTCTGAAGAGGTATATCGAGTGGCCTCGATGACCACACGCAATCACCGCACCCTAGCGCCCGGCAGCGGCGTTGATCAGCCTTTCCGCCAGTTCCAGCGTCAGCGCATCGAAATGCGAGATCACCGCCGAAGGCTCGAATTCGCGCACATGGCGATCGGTGTAGCCGAAATCCACAGCCACAACCGGAATGCCGGCGGCCTTGGCCGTGTCGATGTCCGTCTGCGAATCGCCGACCATCAGCGCGCGATTCGGATCGCCACCGGCCAGCGCGATGGTTTCGGTGAGATGGCGCGGATCGGGCTTGCGGAACGCGAACGTGTCCTGGCCGCAGATCGCGGCGAAATGCCTGGTCAATCCGAGTGCCTCGATCAGCGCCAGCGAGTTGGCCTCATACTTGTTGGTGCAGATGGCCAGCAGATAGCCGGCGTTCTCGAACCGGGCGATCGCCTCGACGACGCCAGGGTAGGGGCGTGATTTGCCCGGAATGTTGTCGGTATAGTGGTCTAGAAACAGCTTCAGCAACCGATCGTGCTCCTCGACGGCCAGCGATCGCTGTTGCGCGGCATGGGCGCGCTCGATCATGACCCGGCCGCCATGACCAACAAAGCGCCTGAAGCCGGCTTGGTCGACCGCCGCGAGCTGGCTGGCGGCAAGGCTATGGTTGAGGCTATCGAGCAGATCGGGCGCTGTGTCGATCAGCGTACCGTCGAGGTCGAACACGATGATCGGGCGAGGCATGGCCAGTCCTGTGACAGTTGCGTTACCGGCAGCCGATAGCGGCTGCGGCCCTTTCAGGCAAGAAGGCTCGGCAAGACCAGCCCAAAGGCTTTGACCGGGCGGGCAAAAATGCTAGGAGCCCACTCAGGCGGTCCCTAAGGGCAATAAACGGTATGGATGCGAGACAATTGAAGGTCGAGGCCGCACGGGCGGCCCTGGCGCATGTGACGGATGGCATGCGGCTCGGCATCGGCACTGGCACCACCGCTGAAGAATTCGTGCGGCTGCTGGCCGAGAAGGTTGCCACGGGCATGACCATCATCGGCGTCCCGACTTCGGAGCGCACGGCCGCGCTGTGCCGCGAACTCGGCGTGCCGCTGTCGACATTGGAGGACACGCCCGAGCTTGACCTGACCGTCGACGGCACCGACGAGGTCGATCCTGCCCTGACCCTGATCAAGGGTGGCGGCGGTGCGCTGCTGCGCGAAAAGATCGTCGCGGCGGCTTCGGCCCGCATGATCGTCATCGCCGACCGCTCAAAGATGGTCGAAACGCTTGGACGCTTCCCCTTGCCCGTCGAAGTCAACAAATTCGGCCTGCGTGCCACCGAGATCGCGATCGGCGCGGCAGCCACAAGCCTCGGTCTTTCCGGTCCCGTTACATTGAGGATGACGGGGGGCCAGCCATTTGTTACAGACGGCGGCCATTTTATCCTCGATGCATCTTTTGGCCGCATTCCGGATACAAGAGCGCTTTCGAATGCTCTCCACGCCATTCCTGGCGTGGTCGAGCACGGTCTTTTCATCGGGCTGGCGTCAGCGGCCATCATCGCCGGCGGCGACGGTATCCAAACCGTCCATGCCGCCCGAAAACCAGGGAGTTCTATCAATCATGACGTTGCATAACCGGGTTCGTCGCTTTTCCGCCATTGTGGCGGCTTCGGCGGTTTTCGCGTTTTCCTCGCCCGCGTTTTCGCAGGATGTCACGGACTCGCACCTGAAGGCCGCCCGCGCCGCCGTCGAGGCGATTCACGCGACGGACTCGTTCGACAACATCCTGCCGAACGCGGCGGCCGCGCTCGAGTCGCAGCTGATCCAGAAGAATCCGGACTTGCAGGAGCTCATCAGCAAGACTATCGCCGAAAAGGCAATGGCGCTGGCGGCGCGTCGCGCCGATCTCGAAAAGGAGGCCTCCCTTGCCTATGCAAAGGTGTTTTCCGAAAAGGAGCTGACGGATATCGCTACTTTCTACAGCTCCGATGCGGGCAAGAAGCTGCTCGACAATGGCCCGAATGTGACGCGTGAACTGGTGAAGGCCGCCGACATCTGGCAGAATGGCATTGCCCGTGATCTCGCCCAGCAGGTTGGAGAGACGCTGGCCGCTGCCGCCAAGGCCAAGGCGCCGGCAGCACCGGCGGCCGATGCAACGGCTCCCGCGGACGGTGCGGCAGCACCGGCAGATGGCGCAGCACCTGCCGATGGTACGGCTCCCGCCGACGATTCGCAGAACTAATCCTGAGTTTTCAGGCGGCTAGGCCGCGATCCCAATCAGCAAAGCCCGGCCTCGTCCGGGCTTTTCTTTTGGTGGTTTGCAGCCTACCTGTGACGCGATTGTTCTTTCTCCAGGAGCTGCATGATGGCCGGTTACGACTACGATCTTTTCGTCATCGGCGGCGGCTCGGGCGGGGTGAGGGCGGCGCGCGTCGCCGCCGCGCTCGGCAAGCGCGTCGGCATCGCCGAGGAATACCGCTATGGCGGCACCTGCGTCATCCGCGGCTGTGTGCCGAAGAAGCTCTACGTCTATGCCTCGCAATTTCCGGAGCATTTCGCCGATGCTGCGGGCTATGGCTGGACAGTGCCGGAAGCCAGTTTCGACTGGCCGACGCTGGTCGCCAACAAGGATCGCGAGATCAGCCGACTGGAGGCCATATACGAGAAGAATGTGCAAGGCGCTGGCGGCGAGACCTTTCATTCACGCGCCATGATCGTCGACCCGCATGTGGTGCATCTCCTAGGCGAGGATCGCACGGTTACCGCCGACCAGATCCTGATCGCCACTGGCGGTCGACCGGCGGCGCATCCGGCGCTGCCCGGCCACGAACATTGCATCTATTCCAACGAGGCTTTCGATCTCAAGCGACTGCCAAAGGCGATCATGATCGAAGGCGGCGGCTACATCGCCGTGGAGTTCGCCAACATCTTCCATGGTCTGGGTGTCGACACCACGCTGGTCTATCGCGGCAAGGAGATCCTCAGCCGTTTCGACATGGACCTGCGGCACATGCTGCACGATACGATGGAAAAGAAGGGGATAAAGATCCTCTGCCACGCAGTGTCCGAATGGGTCAGGAAGCGGCCGGATGGCCGGCTCGACGCACTCGTCACCGGCGGCAAGGTGCTGACCGTCGATCAGGTCATGCTCGCCATCGGCCGTATCCCCAATACCGAGAACATGGGCTTGGAAGGCGCCGGCATCGAGATGACCAGCACCGGCGCCATAAAAGTCGATGAGTATTCCCGCACCAATATCCAGAACGTCTGGGCGATCGGTGATGTCACCAATCGGGTGCAATTGACGCCGGTGGCTATCCACGAGGCCATGTGTTTCATCGAGACCGCCTTCAAGGGCAACCCGACGGCGCCAGATCACGAGACCATCGCCACGGCTGTCTTCTCACAGCCCGAGATCGGCACGGTCGGCCTGTCGGAGGATGATGCTATCAAGCGCTTTTCCGACATCGAGATCTACCGCGCGACGTTCCGGCCGATGCGGCACACATTGTCCGGTCGCGATGAAAAGATGCTGATAAAACTGGTGGTCGACGGCGCTTCGAGAAAGGTGCTGGGCGCCCATATTCTGGGACCGGATGCCGGCGAAATGGCGCAGCTCCTTGGCATCCCGTTGAAAGCGGGGCTCACCAAGTACGACTTCGACCGCACCATGGCCGTGCATCCGACAGCGGCCGAGGAACTCGTGACCATGTACAAGCCGACCTACCGGGTGAAAGACGGCCAGCGGGTTGACTGACCACATGGCATGTCGCCAAAGGCCGCGACGGTTTTGGCGACACGCATGAGAGAAATGATAGCGGCGGATATGCCGCTATGGGGACTGCTACAGCAGCGTTCCGCGCAGGATCACCAGCGCCACCGAAAAATAGATCACCAGTCCGGTGACGTCGACCAGCGTAGCGACGAACGGTGCCGATGCGCTGGCTGGGTCAAAGCCGATCCGTTTCAGGGCGAACGGCAGCATCGATCCTGAAAGCGAGCCGAAGGTAACGATGCCGACAAGTGCGGCGCCAACCGTTGCCGCGATCAGCGGCCAGTGCGGACCGTAGTCGTAAAAGCCCATATACTGCCAGAACGCTATCCGACAGATGCCAACCACACCAAGCATCGATCCGAGCACGAGCCCCGTCGGCAGTTCGCGCAGCGCCACCCGCCACCAGTCGCCAAGCCCAATCTCACGCAGGGCCAGCGCGCGGATGACGAGCGATGTCGCCTGCGAGCCGGAATTGCCGCCGGAGCTCATGATCAGCGGAATGAACAAGGTCAGCACGATGGCCTTTTCCAGCTCGGTTTCGTAGGCCTGCATCGCGTTTGCGGTCAGCATCTCGCTGATGAAGAGCGCGCAGAGCCAGCCGCCGCGCTTCTGGATCATGGCGAGAAAACTCATCTTCATATAGGGCTCGTCCAGAGCCTCCATGCCGCCGAAACGATGCACGTCCTCCGTCGTCTCCTCGATCATGGTATCGATGATATCGTCGACGGTGACGATGCCGAGGATCTTGCCACCCTCCACGACAGGAACGGCCAGAAGGTCATATTTGGAGATGAGCTGCGCCACCTTTTCGCTGTCGGCCAGCGGCGAGACGGTCACCGGCGTGCGGTCCGGCGCGACCGTTGTGATCAAATCGTCCGGCTCGCCCGTGATCAGCCGGCGCAGGCCGGTCGAACGCAGCAGGACATGGGTCTCGGGATCGGTGATGTAGATCGCGTAGACGGTCTCGCGCGTCCGTTCCACCTTGCGGATGTAGTCCAGTGTTCGGCCCACGGTCCAATCCGCGGGCACGCTGACGAACTCGGTGGTCATCAGTGAGGCGGCACTGCCTTCAGGGTAGCCGAGAATGGCAAGCAGCGTGGCGCGAAGCGGCGGCGCAAGCCCGCTGATCAGTTCGGAACGTGCCGGCTCCTCCATCTCGCGCAGTATGTCGGCGGCACGGTCGACCGACATGGCGGCGAGCAGCTTGCCAGCCTTGGCGCGTGGCAGCGCCTCGATGAGTTCAGGCGCTCCGTCCAGCTCGGGCTGGTCGAATATGTCGACCGCCCGCTCGAACGGCACTTCGCTGAGGAGTTCCGATGCCGTTTCGCGCGGTTCCCGGTTGAGAGCCTCGACGACATCGGCGACGTGATCGTTCGCGAGGATGCGGGCGATTGCCACGGCATCGTCGTCCGCTATGGTGGGAAATTCATTCATGGCTCACTCCTTGCCGTCCGGCAGGACATGAACCGATCAGGTCACGTCTAGGCGGACGGCGATTGCGTTCGACTATGACTGTCGCCAGGCATGGCGCGGGAACCTTTCCGCTCGCGGGTTTCGGGTGAATTCTGCAAGCCGGCGCAACACAGGAGCGCGCCTTGCCAAGTCAATCGCAATGACGGCGGAAAGCACTGGCGGATAAGGAAAATCGCGCGACTGTGATCGCTGTTGGTGACGCTGTACGATACCCGGCGGCGACAACGTCTGGTCGTCATGGCGTTGCCGTTATTTCTGCTTCATCCGGCGAGAGAATTTCAGCCATCTTTCCTCAACGGGCTTCGGATGCGCGAGGATTGTCGTGAGCTCGACCGGCAGGTTCGGAACCAGTGGTCTCTTGGTTGCAATCCCGTCCGCGATCGTGACCACGCTGTGGTAGAACTCGGCGCCTGCAAGCGATCGCGGCGCAACGGCTTCATGCATCACGCTGATCACCGTGACGTCCGGGCAGTTGTCCTTTATCGCCTGATGGAACGCGATCTTGCCTTCGGGGTCGAGCGCGCCGGTTGCCTCGTCGAGGAACAGCAGCCCCGGCTGCTGCAGCACGATGCGGGCCACGACCAACTTCTGCTTCTGACCGCCCGACAGGACCTGGTCCCAGCTCTTGCCCTCGCGGTTTTCATCGGCCATGTGCGAGATGAAATCGCCAAGACCCGCCTTGTACAATGCCGACGCGACCTGTGCGTCTGAATGATCGTGTTCGGTGCCGGGCAGGCAGACCAGTTGCTTCAGCGAAACCTGCTGCAGCTTCACTTCCTGGGCGGCGTAAAAGCTTCGAGCGCCGTCAGGGAAGACGATGGTTCCCCGGCCATAAGGCCAAAGTCCGTTGATCGCCTTGATCAGCGAAGTCTTGCCACAGCCCGATTCGCCTTTCAGGAATGTCCACTCACCGCGACGGAAGCGCAGGTTCGCGGCACTCAGGAACGGTGTTGCATCCTCGCCCTGGTGCGTCAGTTCGAGCTTCTGGATGGTCAGGCCGAAAACCGGGTTCTGACGGTCGTAGCGGAAGTCGGAGCGGCCGGTCTGGCTGTAGAATTCCTGCGGGTGCTGGACGTTCTCGATCGCATTGGCCAGCTCGGTGACGCGCTGGCTGTTGGCGCGCAGCGTGGCGATGGCAGGCATCACATGGATGAAGTAGGAGCAGCGCTGGATCAGCGCGTTGATCTGTTCCGAACCCGTCAGATAGCCCTTCAGATCAAGGCCGTTGTGAATGAACGGCACAAGCCCAGGGCCATAGGCGACGATGCGGGCGCCCACGAAATTATAGACCAGCTCGAAGCCCATATAGATTGTGTTGATGATGTTGAGGCGTGACCACGTGTTGTCGATATCGTCGTAGAGCCGATTGTGAATCGACTTCTGGACGACCTCGCCTTTCGAGGCCGCGACATGAAAGCTCCGACGCAGAAAGGTCGTCAGCTCGCCACGGTAGCTGCCCTCGGCCTTTTGCATCCTGATGTTCAATCGCTCGAGCATGCCGCCCAGTTTGACTGCGATCCAGGTATTGAAGGGCACGTAGAGCGCGACCGCCAGCAAGGCCAGAACGGCTGTGCCGTAATCGCCCAGGAAGTCGAGCCCCTTGACGGCAACAGAATTCCGCAACAATTCCCCGCCGAGGAAATATAGCGCCGTGGCAACGCCAAACGCCCCCATGGCCAAGCCAATCGCGCCAGCGGTCATATCCTTGATCGATTCCTGGACGCGCTGGTCGATGTTGTCAGGCGCCGCCGCCGCGGGCGAACCATGTTGCGCGTGGAAATGAGTGTGATTGCCATCGAGCAGCGCGTCGTTGAAGCGTCCATTCACCCAACCGCGCCATTTGCGATGCAGAGTGGTCGACACAAGATTGCGGATCCCCGTAATGCCCGCATCCTTCAGCACAACCAGGAAAACGAGGAGGGCGGCGTTGCCGAGCAACGTTTGAACCGGGGTTACATTCGCCGCGTCATGGAAAAAGCTGATCGAGTTCATCAACTCCGCCGACGCTCTGGTGAACCAGACATCAGCCTTGCTCGATAGCGCGGTCAGCGCCGCGATCACCAGTGTCAGCGTCCAGGCTTCCTTCCACCGGTCGGAGAGCCAGTAGGCCCGCATCAGTCCCCAGAAGGTCCGCATTGAGGACACCGGGGTCAAGGGCGACGGCCTCTCGGCATCGCGGGGCATTCCTTCCGTCACTGACTGTCGCGGTGGTCTACCGACCCGAATCACAATCCCGCCCAAACCCTTTTTTGCTTTGTTACGAAGGGTAACACCAATTGATCATTTTCTATTAATTTTATCCCGGCGACTGTGAAGCGATACACGCGAGCCGTTGCCCCGACGCAACAGGTCAAACAGACGCCCAGTCCGACGGGCGGACTTCAAAGCTTGGTTATTTTCAATTATTTCAACGGCTTGGTGAAAGAACTCGCCCGCGTCATCCAGTTTACCTTAGGGAAGGTGGTGACACGGCTTCGTGAACGCTTTTGGCAGGCTGTTTGGCGATTTTTCTTACCGCGAACTGACTGAAATGCGCGGAAAATACCGAGATTGATGCGCTATTCGGGCCGCCGGCGGTCGGGTTCAGAAGCCTTCGAATCAGCCTAGATCAGCCTTCAATGCGGAGCGGGTGACCGCCTTCGCCACGGCCGTGGGCGCGAAGCATCGCAGCGGCGGCCATGCTACTGCTCAGTCCGCGCGTTCCAACTCGCCATTTGCCTTGGCAGCGGCGACCTGACGGATGGCATCGGCCAGGGTATCGGCGTCCTGTGCGCCCATGACCGCATATTTCCCTTCGAGCAGGAAGCAGGGCACACCGGTGATGCCCATGCGTGAAGCCGTGGCGATTTCAGTTCGGACAGAATCGACATCGGCGTCCGTTGGCAGAAGTGTTTCGACCACCGACGCATCCATGCCGGCCTCGCGGGCGGCTTCGGTCAGCACCCCATGGTCGCCGATATTGGCGCCTTCCTCGAAATTCAGCTGGAACAGGCGTCGCGCCAACCGGTTCTGCACATCTTCTCCGACAGCCCCGGCCCAGCGGATCAGGCGGTGCGCATCCAGCGTGTTGGGAGCAACCTTGATCGCATCAAATGCGAATGAAATGCCCTCGGCTTCGCCCAATGGTTCGATCCGGGCATGGATCTCGCTGATGCGCTGCTCGCTGCCGAACTTGGCCATCATATATTCGCGACGATCCTGGCCCTGGGGCGGGATGGTGGGATCAAGCTGGAAGGGCCGCCAACGTATGTGGATGTCGACGTCGCCAACCGACGCAATCGCCTTGTCCAGCCGCTTCTGGCCAATGAAGCACCAGGGGCAGACGACATCGGACACCACATCGACGGTGATGGAGTTCATCTCGCTCATTCTTGATCTCCTGTCCAGCAAGAACCCGTTTCCTTGGACATTGCCTTATCCGAAACCGGATAGATCCCGGTTCTCCAGACCAGGCTCAGTTCGGCTTGCGCCACCATGTCGGCAATTGATAGCCATATATGGGCGTCTTTTGCGGGTGTTCCAGATAGTTCCAATATGCAATCCATTGCTGCGTGTTGTATTGCATCGGCACCATGTAGTTTCCGGAGATCAACAACCGGTCGAGAACGCGGACGGCAGCGACATAGTCCGGCTTCTCGCGGGCCATGAGCATCGCTTCGATCGCCGCGTCAACGGCCGGATCGGCAATACCGGCAAGGTTGAACGAACCCTCGGCCTTTGCTGCCGAAGATCCCCAGCGCCCGATCTGCTCGATGCCGGGCGAAAGCGAATTGTTGAACCCGCTCGCACCAATCAGAACCTCGAAATCGAAGCGCTGCTTGCGAGACTGGATCTGGTCGCCGTCGAGACTGCGAATGGTGACGTTGATGCCTATCTTCTCCAGCGTGCGCTGATAGATGCCCGCCAGGCGTTCCTCGTCCTGCGACGAGGTCAGGATCTCGAAGCTGAAAGGCTGTCCCTGGGGATCCAGCATCACGCCGTTCCGCACCCCGTAACCGACACTCTTCAGTAGATCGAAGGCGGTCTTCAAAACCTTGCGGTCCTGGCCCGACCCATCGGTGACCGGCGGGCGGTATGTGCCATCCATGACATTGGGCGGGACACGGCCAGGGTAGGGCGCCAGAAGCGCTTTTTCCCGCTCGTCGGCCGGATGGCCGAGCGCGGAGAGTTCGGAGTTCTGCCAATAGCTCATGGTGCGCGTGTATTTGCCGCCGAACAGGTTTTTGTTCGCCCATTCGAAATCATAGAGCATGCCGAGCGCGCGCCGAACGACGGGATTGGAGAATTTCTGCAGCCGCGTGTTGAACAGGAATCCGGTAACGACCGGCGGGATGCCGGTATCGAAGGTTTCGGCGATCACCTCACCCTTGTGGAAGGCGGGGAAGTCGAGATCGCGCTCGCGCTTTACCGGATCGCTGTCGTCATTGATGGCGCAGATGCCCTTCTTGAACGCCTCGAGCTTGGCATTGGCGTTGAGAAAATACTCGATGGTGATCTGGTCGTAATTGTCGAAGCCGCGCTTCGACGGAATATCCTTGCCCCAATAGTCAGGGTTGCGCTTGAACACGATGCGCTGGCCGGGGGAGACCTGGGAAATAGTATAGGGCCCGCTGCCGATCAGTGGCTTCAACGTTGTCCTGTCGAAGGTGTCCTTGTCGAAGGCGTGCCTGGGAATGATCGGAGTCAGCGCGATGATCAGCGGAAACTCGCGATCGGCCTTGTCGTTGAAGGTGAAGCGCACGCTGTGATCGCCGGTCTTTTCCAGCTTGGCGACCCTGGCCATGCGTTCGCTATAGGGCGGGCGACCTTTGTCCGTATAGACCTCGTAGGTGAACAGCACATCCTCCGGGGTAACCGGTTCGCCGTCCGACCATTTCGCCTTGGGATCGAGGTGGAATTCTATCGTCTTGCGTTCCGGATCCATGTCGGCGGTATCGGCGAGCAGACCATAGAGGCTGAAGGACTCGTCGGCATTGCGCTGCATCAGCGGCTCGAAGACGAGGTTGCCGAAAATCGTATCCATCATGCCGCGTGCCGTGGTGCGCAGGCTTTTCAGGATAAACGGGTTCAGATTGTCAAAGCTGCCGACCACGCAATAGGTGATGTTGCCGCCCTTCGGCGCATCGGGATTGACGTAGTCGAAATGCTGGTAGTCGCCCGGCAACGCCGGCTCGCCCTGCATCGCGATGGCATGCTTCGGTTCCGAAACGGCCGGCTGGAGCGAGAGGGGGACAAATGATATCGCGGTGATCAGCCAGACAAGAACGCGGCCCATGACCGTCTCCTTAATGGGTCGGCTTGATGATTCGGAGCTTACCCTACCACGATGCGGCGGCGGGCCGACCGATCGCGCTTCTAAGAATTACAAGTATCGGGCTGGATTCGGCATCGCTTGCAGTGTAACACGCCGTCCGAAGTCATTCTGTTGCCTCATTTCGGCAACAGGTAGCTGGACCGCACGGCACCAACAAGCCGTGCCTGGGATCATTTGAGAGGAAATGCACGACATGACGAGCCTGAAGAGCAACGCATACCGCCTTTCGGTCATGGCCGCTGGCGTGGTCGGCTTTCTGGGCGCCGAACTTCCCGCTGCTTCCGCACAGCAGCAACAACAGGTCCCGCAAGGCTGGTTCAAGGCCTGCACCAAGCAGGAAGACGTCGACATCTGCAACGTCCAGAACATCGTGACCGCCGGCAACGGCCAGCTCGTCACCGGGGTAAGCCTGATCGAACTCAAGGGCAAGGTTAACCGCAAGGTGTTCCAAGTGACGGTCCCGACCGGCCGTCTGGTTACTCCCGGCGTTGGCCTCCAGATCGACGCCGGCAAGACTCAGACCCTCAGCTATGTGGTCTGTTTTCCGGATCGTTGCGTGGCGGAAGTCCCCTTGACCGACGCGCTCATCGCGTCCTTCAAGAAAGGACAGGCGATCACAGTTGCCTCGATCAATTTCCAGAATCAGCCGAATCCGGTCAAGATTGCTTTGCAGGGCTTCAGCGGCGCCTATGACGGCCCGCCGATGCAGCAGTCGGACATCGAAGACCGGCAGAAGAAGCTCCAGGATTTCGTGGCCAAGAACAACCAGGACTTCGCCAAGAAGCTCAAGGACGAGCAGGAAAAGGCCAAGACCGCCAACTGATCGGCCGGCAAGGCTCGAGCCAACAAACAAAAAAGCGGGGTCCAGGCCCCGCTTTTTTCATTTTCGGACCGGGCTGTTCAGTGCCTGGACTGACGTTTCGGCTCGTAGTGCCCGTCAGCCATCTTGTCGAACATCTCGCCGATCTGTGGATGTCGGACCGGCTCGCCCGACTGGTCCTCAAGCAGGTTCTGCTCCGACACATAGGCGATGTATTCGGTCTCCGAATTCTCGGCCAGCAGATGGTAGAAGGGCTGATCCTTGCGCGGACGGACATCCGCCGGTATCGCCTCGTACCACTCGTCGGTGTTGGCGAATTCCGGGTCGACATCAAAAATGATGCCGCGGAATGGAAACAGCCGGTGGCGAACCACCTGTCCGATAGAGAATTTGGCTGTTTTCATCGTACTCACCACTTGAAATCCTTGGCTTTATTTGGCGCAGACGCCGCATCAATTCAATCCCGAAGCGCCCGGCGCCTGATCAAGCTACGCACCAACCCGCCGCAAGGGTTTCGGGCGAGCGCAAAAATCTCCGATGTCATCGGGCTATCGAGTGCGGCAGGCGCTATCGCTTGACCTGCTTCCTCAGGCCACCCGCGAGCGCTGCAAAACCGCTGCCGGGCCGCAGGCCCTCGCGCATGAAGAAGGCGCGAAGTGGTGAGAAGCCGCCGAGCACACCAAGACCGGCGCTGCGCGCCACCTGGGCCGGCAGCATGTCGGAGAGCAGCGACATGTTGAGCAGGTTGACCGCGCTGCTGCGTGCCAGAATGTCGGGTCGGCGCTTGAAATCGTAGGTGGCCAAGGCCTTGGCCGCACCCGGGTCGGCTCGATTTTCGCAAGAAATTCCAATGAGATCGTCAATATCCCTGATGCCGAGATTAAGGCCTTGCGCACCAATCGGTGGGAAGACGTGGGCGGCTTCGCCGACAAGCGCCACCCGATCCCGGGCAAAGCGCCGGGGCGTTACGGTCGAAAGCGGATAGATCTGCCTGCCGGGCTCGACCGATACGCGCCCCAGCATCGACTGCATGCGTTGTTCGACTCGCGTCGACAGGGTGAGGTCATCCAGCGCCGCGAGTTCCCTGGCGGTTTCAGGCCTCAGGACCCAGACGAGACTTGAACGATTGCCGGGCAGGGGAACTTGCGTGAACGGACCGGTCTCGGTGTGGAATTCCGTCGACGTGAAGGCGTGATCGCCGCGATGTTCGAAATTGAGAACCAGGGCTGCCTGCGGATAGGATCGGACAGACGTGGAGATGCCCGCCGCCTCACGGGCCGGCGACATCCGTCCGTCGGCGGCAACCGCCAGAGACGCCGAGGTCTCGCTTCCGTCAGACAGAGTCGCTTGGACGTGTCCGGCGTCGAGATGCCAGGTTTCCACCAGCGACTTTCGCCATTCTATCCCGGAATGCGCCGCGACAGCCCCAGCGAGCGCCGGATAGAGCGCGCGGTTGGGCAAATTCAGCCCGAACTGCTCCTCGTCGATTTCACTGGCGCGAAACGTGACGACCGGACTGCGGATCAGCCGTGTGGTCGCGTCCACAATACGCATGACCTTGAGGGGCGCGGCCATGGGCCTTAGGCCATCGAGAACGCCTATTCGCTCGAGCACCTTCAGGGCAGGGTTCATCAGGGCAGTGGTGCGACTGTCCTGGGCGCTGGCCTCCGTTCCAACGAGTGTGACCGGAAACCCGGCAGCCGCGAAGCCAAGCGCCGCGATCAGCCCCGCGGGCCCTGTGCCCGCGACCAATATCCGCCCTGTATTCTGATGCTCCAAGATCGGATTCCGGATTGTCATGAAGGGCGGTCTGCCCGACCATCCCGTTGATAAGTATATAGGTCACATCAAGCGGCTTGATCAACGCGGCGATTCGGCCCATTCGATTGCCATGAGCGGCCAGTCAGACGATTTCAGCCACCTCGACCGCGCCGGCCGCGCCACGGCAAACGTCGCGCGCAATCCGCGCATCACTGTAAACGTGATCATTGGGGCGGGCATTGCGCTGGCCTGGCTGCTTCTCGGCGCGATGGCGATTCGCGGTGCGGAGAGCAGGCTGCCGGGCGCCGATGCACCCGGAGACGCTGTGCTCAGACACTTTCCGCGCTTGCCGCTGCCGGACGTCCTCGAACGGTTCTTTGGCCTCTGCCTTGCGCCATTGCCGGTTGGCGCGAATGCCGGTCAACAATCAGTCGCGCTGGTCTTGATGTGGTTCCTGATGGCGATAGCCACGATGCTGCCGTCGGCGGCACCGATGATCCGCACCTATTGCGAGATCGCCGATACGGCCCGCATCAAGGGTGAGCCGGTCGTCCATCCGCTGGTGCTGGTCGCGGGGTACCTGAGCGTCTGGTTCGTGGCTTCCGTGGCGTTCGCGGCCTTGACGCTCATGGTCCATGCATTCGCTTCAACCGGGCAGATGCTCGATCCGGCCGTTGGCTTCGCGGGTTCCCTAGCATTGCTGGGTGCCGGCCTATACCAGTTCAGCGGCCTCAAGCAAGCCTGCCTGGACAAGTGCAAAAACCCGTTCTCGATCCTGTTCGCGAACTGGAGCGCAAGACCTCTCCGCATTTTCCGTCTTGGCATGGAGCAAGGCATATGGTGTCTCGGCTGTTGCTGGGCGCTGATGCTGGTGATGTTCGCGGTTGGGGTGATGAACATATTCTGGATGGCTGTCATCGGGCTGTTCACCTTGATCGAAAAACAAACCGCAAGCAGGCTTCCAACGCGATTGGCCGGTGCGATACTGCTTGTCTGGGCAGCCGCGCTACTAGTAGTCTCGGCTTGACTAAGGGGGATTCAATGACAGACCAGAGCTGGGCAATGAAAGGGGAGCTCGTACTCTCCTGCAATTGCACGGTTTTTTGCCCTTGCGTGCTGTCGCTTGGCAACCATCCGCCGACGGAAGGCTATTGCCAGACCTGGGCGGGTTTCCGCATCGATGCCGGCCATTTCGGCGAGGTCGACCTCTCCGGCCTCAATCTTGGGCTTGTCATGGAAATTCCCGGCTATATGAGCCGTGGCAACTGGACGGCTGGCCTGTTCATCGACGAGCGTGCCTCGATATATGCCGTGAAAGCGCTGACCAAGATCTTTACCGGCAAGGCCGGTGGAACCACCTCACTGCTCTCCATCCTGATCGGAAAATTCCTTGGCGTCGAACAGGTGCCGATCACCTATGAGACGCGTGACAAGACGCGTATCTTTCAGATACCGAAGATCATCGACGGGGCGGTAACGCCGATCCCCGGCAAGGACCGCGACAAGGATACCGTCATCAGCAATTCGGAATACTGGATTGCGCCGGAAATCATCGTCGCCCGATCCGACAAGAGCAAGATGCGGGCTTTCGGCCGCAACTGGAATTTTGCCGGCCGCTCGGCCGAAATCTGCAAATTGGACTGGCGGGGCCCGTGACCAAGAAAACGACGGCCAAAAAAATCGCCGACCGCATCCCAAGGCCGAAGAAGAAGGTGACATGGCCGCAAGCGCGGGCGTTTTCGGTCCACCTACTGACGGCGTCCGGTTCCTTCCTGGCATTCCTGTCGCTTGTGGCGGCCAGCGAACAACGCTGGACGGCCATGTTCTGGTGGCTGGGATTGGCGCTGTTCGTTGACGGCATTGACGGGCCGATCGCCAGAAAGCTCGAGGTCAAGGAAATCCTGCCGACATGGTCGGGTGAACTCCTCGACAACATCATCGACTACGTGACCTATGTCCTCATACCGGCTTTCGCGCTCTATCAGCGCGGTTTCATGGGCGAGGGTCTGTCGTTCCTGTCGGCGGCGATCATCGTCGTTTCGAGCGCGATCTACTACGCCGACACCGGCATGAAGACGAAGGAGAATTTCTTCAAGGGATTTCCGGTGGTCTGGAACATGGTGGTTTTCACGCTGTTCGTCATCGAGCCGGGCCAATGGGTGTCGTTCGGCGTCGTGGTGGCTGCCGGCATCCTGACCTTCCTGCCGATCAACTTCATCCATCCGGTGCGCGTGGTGCGGCTGCGGCGGATAAACCTTTCCATGACGCTGCTGTGGTGCGCGTTCGGCGCGCTAGCGCTCGCGCAGGCCGCTCTTGCCGCCTTCTATGACCAGATCGGCGTGCTGGGCGAGCAAGTCAGCGATTTCACCAAGATCGGCATCACCATCACCGGGCTTTACCTAGCCTGCATCGGTGGCATCATGCAGTTCTTTCCAAATCTCGGCGCCAAGAAAACCTGATCCCAAGAAAGCCTTTCAATGTCCAAAGCGATCCGTATCCACGCCAATGGCGGCCCGGAAGTTCTCAACTATGAGGACGTCGCGTCGGGTCATCCAGGCGCGGGTCAGATCCTGGTCAGACATACCGCGATCGGCCTCAACTTCATCGACGTCTATTATCGCTCCGGGCACTATCCGCCGCCGGGCGGCTTTCCGCTCACGCCCGGCAGCGAAGCGGCTGGGGTGGTGGTGGAAGTCGGCCAAGGCGTCGACTGGCTGAAGCCTGGCGACCGCATCGCCTACGCCGTCGCGACTGGTGCCTATGCGGAGCAACGCCTGATCGACGCCAGCCATGTCGTGAAAGTGCCCGACGGCATCAGCGACGAGCAAGCGGCGGCCATGATGCTTAAGGGCATGACGGCGGAATACCTGCTGCGCCGCACGTTCAAGGTGAGGGCCGGAGACACGATCCTCTACCACGCCGCTGCCGGCGGGGTCGGGCTGATCCTTGGCCAATGGGCGAAACATCTCGGCGCGACCGTCATCGGCACCGCGAGTTCGACCGACAAGATCGAACTGGCGAAGATGCATGGCTTCGATCACGTCATCAACTACAAGGAGCAGGATTTCGTCGCTGGCGTCGCCGCGATTACCGGCGGAAGGAGGTGTGACGTCGTCTATGATTCAGTCGGCAACGACACATTCCCGGCCTCGCTCGACTGCCTCAAGCCGCTCGGCATGTTCGTCAGCTTCGGCCAGTCCTCGGGACCGATCCCGCCGTTCAGCATGTCATTGCTGGCACAGAAGGGCTCGTTGTTCGCCACAAGGCCAACACTGTTCGTCTACAATGCAAAACGCGAGGACCTTGATGCCTCCGCCGCCGCGCTGTTCGACGTCGTGCTCAGCGGTGCGGTCAAGATCAGGATCAACCAGCGCTATGCGCTCAAGGACGCCGGCAAGGCGCATTCCGACCTTGAGGGGCGCCGGACGACGGGAACAACCATTCTTGTTCCCTAGGAAGCGTCACGGTTCCTTTGCTGCTCTGTCGTGGCAAGCGTTCGTTGGTTGAAAAGCCAAGCGAATTGGCGTTTTATCCGGGTCACTTTACCCCTTGAGTTTCTTGAAGCTCTTTCAAGGCGCGTGCCGCTTTCCGACAAGAGCAGGCCGCGCATACCATGCTTGCGGGAACACAGAACATATCTGGCAAACCAGATGGGAGGCACTGTGAGTGCAGATCATGATGGCGCGAACCTGCTTGAGGTTCGTGGCCTTACCAAGATATTCGGCACGCTGACGGCGTGCGACCATATCGATCTCAACATCGCAAAAGGTGAAATCCACGCTCTGCTCGGCGAGAACGGCGCGGGCAAGTCGACGCTTGTCAAAATGCTGTTCGGTTCGCTGGAGCCCAATTCCGGCGAGATTTTCTGGAACGGCCAGGCGGTCAGGATCACCAGCCCCGGCGTGGCGAAGAAACTCGGCATCGGCATGGTGTTCCAGCATTTCTCGCTGTTCGAGGCGCTGACCGCGGCCGAGAATATCGCGCTGTCGCTGGACGACGGCTCGCCGATCAGCAGCATCGCGGCGAAGGCGAGGGCGCTTTCCTTCAGTTATGGCCTGCCGCTCGATCCGGAATCGCTGGTCGGCGACCTGTCGGTCGGCGAGCGTCAGCGCATCGAGATCATCCGCTGCCTGCTGCAGACGCCGCAGCTCATCATCCTGGACGAACCGACCTCCGTGCTGACCCCGCAGGAAGCCGACAAGCTGTTCGAGACGCTGGAGCGACTGCGGGCGGAAGGCAAATCCATCCTCTACATCTCGCACCGGCTGGAAGAGGTGAAGCGCATCTGCGACCGGGCCACTGTGCTGCGTCACGGCAAGGTGGTCGGCCACTGCAACCCGCGTGAGGAAACCGCGTCGTCATTGGCCCGCATGATGGTCGGCAACGAGGTGCAGGCCGTGGTGCGCGCGCCGGTAGAGGGGATCGAAACCGCGCAGCCGCTGCTCGAAATCCGCTCGCTCAGCCGCAAACCGGCGACGCCGTTCTCGATCGCCCTCAAAAATATCAACCTGAACGTCCGCGCCGGCGAGGTGATCGGCATTGCAGGTGTCGCCGGCAACGGCCAGGGCGAATTTTTTGAATCCGTTTCCGGCGAAGTCTCGCAGCAGGATGCCGCTTCGGTGCGCATCCGCGGCGAGGACGCGGGCGGGCTCACCATTACCGGACGCCGGTTGCTGGGTGCCGCCTTCGTGCCCGAAGAGCGTCTCGGCCATGGTGCCGCGCCGCGCATGAAGCTCTCGGAAAACCTGCTGCTGTCGCGCCATGCAACCGACGGCAAGGCTTTTGTCGGCGCAGGCGGCGTGGTCAAGAGTGGTGCCATCTATGCCGCCTCTCAACGCATCATTGAAGCGATGGATGTGCGAAAGAGCGCTCCGGACCCCGAAGCCGCGGCACTTTCGGGCGGCAATCTGCAGAAATTCATCGTCGGTCGCGAGCTTGATCGCCGGCCGAGCGTCATGGTGGTCAATCAGCCGACCTGGGGCGTCGATGCAGGAGCCGCCGCCCATATCCGCCAGGCGCTCATTGAATTATCTCGCAGCGGATCGGCGGTGCTGGTCATCAGCCAGGACCTCGACGAGTTGTTCGAGATATCCGACGCAATCGCGGTCATGCACAATGGCGAGTTGTCCACGCCGATGCCGATCGCCGAGGCGACCTTCGAGAAGGTTGGCCTGCTGATGGGCGGCGCCGAACCCGGCCACGTCGAACATACAATGGAGACGGCATGATGCGCCTCGAACTCGTCAAACGCCCGCAACGCTCCGTTCTGTTCTCGGCGCTGTCGCCTTTCATCGCTTTCGCGCTGACGATCATTGCCGGCGCCATCATGTTCGCGCTGCTCGGCGTCAATCCGTTGACCGCCTTCCATATCTACTTCATCGAGCCGATCAGCCAAGTCTGGCAGTTGCATGAACTGGCGATCAAGGCAGCGCCGCTCATCCTGATCGCTGTCGGCCTGTCGGTCTGCTACAAGGCCAACATCTGGAACATCGGCGCCGAAGGCCAGTTCGTCTTTGGCGCCATCTTTGGCTCGGCCATTCCGGTACTGTTTCCGCAGTTCGAGGGCCCGTTGGTGCTGCCGATGATGCTTCTGTTGGGCATGGTCGGCGGTGCCGCCTATGCGGCGATTCCGGCCTTTCTGAAAACGCGCTTCGGCACCAACGAGATCCTGACCAGCCTGATGCTGGTCTATGTCGCGCAGCTCTTTCTCGACTGGTTGGTGCGTGGCCCGTGGCGTGACCCGCAAGGCCATGGCTTTCCGCAGACGATCCAGTTCAGCGACTCGGCCACATTGCCCGAGCTGATGCCCGACGCCGGCCGGGCCAACTGGGGGTTCGTCTTCGCGCTGGTCGCCGCGGTGCTGGTCTGGATCCTGATGAGCCGCATGTTGAAGGGGTTCGAGGTGCGCGTTCTCGGCTCAAGCCCCCGGGCAGGGCGCTTCGCCGGCTTCGGCCTCAACCGCATGGTCTTTTTCGCCTTTCTGCTGTCGGGTGCGCTGGCCGGGCTCGCCGGCATCTCTGAAGTCTCCGGCGCCATCGGCCAATTGCAACCCGTGATCTCGCCCGGGTATGGCTTCACCGCCATTATCGTGGCGTTCCTCGGCCGGCTCAATCCTCTCGGCATCATCGCGGCCGGCCTGGTGCTGGCGCTGACCTATCTTGGTGGCGAAGCGGTGCAAAGCGCGCTCGGCATCTCCGACAAGGTGGGGCGTGTGTTCCAGGGCATGCTGCTGTTCTTCGTGCTCGGCTGCGACACGCTCATTCACTACCGCATTCGCCTGAT
Source organism: Mesorhizobium sp. PAMC28654 (assembly GCF_020616515.1). GTDB lineage: Bacteria > Pseudomonadota > Alphaproteobacteria > Rhizobiales > Rhizobiaceae > Mesorhizobium. The sequence continues at coordinate 870,815 of NZ_CP085135.1, read as the reverse complement.
CGGCCTGGCGCTGACCAAACCGGGAGGCGCGGCGAAACTCGAAGCCGCGCCAAAGTTGAAGGAAGCACGCTGATGGATATCGCCGTAAACATACTTTTGACAATCGCCACTGCCGCAACACCGCTGCTGATCGCGGCGATCGGCGAACTGGTGGTCGAGCGCTCCGGCGTGCTCAATCTCGGCGTCGAGGGCATGATGATCATGGGCGCGGTCGGCGGTTTCGGCGCCGGCTATCTGACCGGGTCGCCCTGGCTCGGCCTGCTGGCCGCAATTGTCATGGGCGCTCTGTTCTCGCTGCTGTTTGCCGTCATGACGCTGTCGCTGGCCACCAATCAGGTGGCGACCGGCCTGTCGCTGACGCTGCTCGGTCTTGGCCTCTCGGGCATGATGGGGACAAGCTTCGTCGGCCAGCCAGGCGAAAGACTTCCCAATCTCTACATTCCGGGCCTGACCGAGATTCCGGTGGTCGGCAAGCTGCTGTTCGGCCAGGACCCGATCTTCTACATCTCGATCGCGCTCACCGCCGCCGTCATGTGGTTCCTGTTCAAGACGCGTACCGGGCTGACACTGCGCTCGATCGGCGACAGCCATACCTCCGCTCATGCGCTTGGCATCCATGTCATCCGCTACCGCTATCTCGCGGTGATCTTCGGTGGCGCCTGTGCCGGTCTCGCGGGGGGCCATCTGTCGCTGGTCTACACGCCGCAATGGGTGGAGAACATGAGCGCCGGGCGCGGCTGGATCGCGCTGGCGCTGGTCGTGTTCGCCTCATGGCGACCGTGGCGGGTGCTGGCCGGCGCCTACATCTTTGGCGCGGTGTGGATCGGCCAGCTTCATGCACAGGCTTTTGGCATTCCGGTGCCTTCACAACTGCTTTCTTCACTGCCCTATCTGGCAACCGTCGTCGTTCTTGTTCTAATCTCGCGCAACAAGCGTCTTACGATGATGAACACGCCGGCTTCCTTGGGGCAGCCATTCGTTCCAGATCGTTGACAATAAAAACAAACGGGAAGCTCCAAGGCTTAACACAGAGAGGTAACACGATGAAAAAACTGCTTATTGCGTTGATGACCACGACGGCCGCACTCTCGCTGGCGGCGACCGCCGAGGCCGCGGACAAACTGAAGGCCTGCTGGGTCTATACTGGCCCGATCGGCGATTTCGGCTATTCCTACCAGCATGACCAGGGCCGCCTGGAAGTCGAGAAGGCGCTCGGCGACAAGGTCGAGACCGCCTATCTGGAGAACGTCTCCGAAGGCCCCGATGCCGACCGTGCGTTCGAGCGCCTGGCGCGCGAAGGCTGCAAGATCATCTTCGGGACGTCGTTCGGCTTCATGGACGCGGAAGTGAAGGTCGCCAAGAAGTTTCCCAAGGTGATGTTCGAGCACGCGACTGGCTACAAGACGGGCGATAACCTCGGCATCTACAATGCGCGTTTCTATGAAGGCCGCTACGTACTGGGCCAGATCGCGGCCAAGGAATCGAAGTCGGGTGTCGCCGGCTACATCGTCTCCTTCCCGATCCCCGAAGTGGTGATGGGCATCAACTCGTTCATGCTCGGCGCGCATTCGATCAATCCGAACTTCAAGGCCAAGATCGTCTGGGTGAACTCGTGGTTCGATCCAGGCAAGGAAGCCGACGCCGCCAAGGCGCTGTTCGACCAGGGCGCCGACATCATTGTCCAGCACACCGATTCGACCGCTGCCCTGCAGGTGGCCGAAGAGCGCAAGCTGCACGGCTTTGGCCAGTCTTCCGACATGATCAAGTTCGCGCCGAACTCGCAGCTGACCTCACTCACCGATGAATGGGGCCCCTACTACATCAGCCGGGTCCAGGCGGCCATCGACGGCACCTGGAAGCCGGACAATGTCTGGCTCGGCATCAAGGACGGCGCGGTCAAGCTCGCCCCCTACACCAACATGCCCGACGACGTGAAGGCGATGGCCGAGGCAACAGAGAAGAAGATCGCCGGCGGCTGGAACCCCTTCACCGGGCCGATCGACAAGCAGGACGGCACGCCCTGGCTGAAGGACGGCCAAGTCGCTGATGACGGCACGCTGCTCGGCATGAATTTCTACGTCAAGGGCGTCGACGACAAGCTGCCGCAGTAGGCAGCGCAGGAATACAAAAGGGAAGGGCGCCGCGAGGCGCCCTTCTCATTCGCCACGAAAGATGGGCTCAGACCGCCGAACCGTAGAGGTCGTAGGCGTCGGCGCGGTCGATCTTGACGGTGACGATGTCGCCTTGGCGCAGCGGGCGGCGTGACTGGATATGGACCGAACCGTCTATTTCCGGCGCGTCGTATTTCGTGCGGCCTTTTGCCGAGATGCCATTCGCCTCGTCGATGAGAACGGGCAGGCGCTTGCCAACCTTCTTGGCAAGCTGTGTCGCCGAGATCTTCTGCTGGCGCTGCATGAAGCGATGCCAGCGCGCCTCCTTGATCTCCTGCGGCACCTGTTCGAGGCCGAGATCGTTGGAGCGGGCGCCCCTGACGGGCTCGTACTTGAAGCAGCCGGCGCGGTCGATCCTGGCTTCGTCCAGCCAATCGAGCAGCATTTCGAAATCATCGTCGGTTTCGCCGGGGAAGCCGACGATGAAGGTCGAGCGGATGGCGAGATCAGGGCACACGTCGCGCCAGCCGCGAATACGCTCGAGCGTCTTTTCGCCGTGCGCCGGGCGCCGCATGTTCTTCAGCACCTGCGGGGAGGCATGCTGGAACGGGATGTCCAGATAGGGGAGGATCTTTCCCTCGGCCATCAGCGGGATGACATCGGCGACATGCGGGTAGGGGTAGACATAGTGCATGCGCACCCAGATGCCGAGCTTGCCCAATTCCTCCGAAAGATCGAGGAATTTGGCACGCACCTCGCGGTCGCCGAACATGCTGGTCTGATACTTGATGTCGATGCCATAGGCGCTGGTGTCCTGGGAAATGACCAGGAGTTCCTTGACGCCGGCCTTGGCCAGTTTCTCGGCCTCGCGCAGGACGTCGGCGGCGGGGCGCGAGACGAGGTCGCCACGCAACGCCGGAATGATACAGAAAGTGCAGCGGTTGTTGCAGCCTTCCGAAATCTTGAGATAGGCATAGTGGCGCGGCGTGAGCTTGACGCCCTGCGGTGGCAGGAGATCGATATAGGGATCGTGGCTCGGCGGAGCCGCCTCATGCACCGCGGCCATCACGCTTTCATAGGCCTGCGGGCCAGTGATGGCGAGAACGTTGGGGTGTCTTTCGCGGATGACGTCGGGCTCGGCGCCAAGACAGCCGGTGACGATGACCCTGCCATTCTCCGAAAGGGCGGAGCCGATGGCGTTGAGCGACTCGTCGCGAGCCGAATCGAGGAAGCCGCAAGTGTTGACGACGACGAGATCGGCACCGTCATGCTTACGGGCGATCTCATAGCCTTCGGCGCGCAGGCGCGTGATGATGCGCTCCGAATCCACAAGGGCTTTCGGGCATCCAAGACTGACAAAACTCACGCGAGGAGCGGACATATAGGGTTTCCGGGCTTTTCAGGATTGGCGGCGCAGTACCACACTTATTGCGGCATTGGTATGGGCACGCCCTCAATGCGGCAAAACGTACCGCGATTGCCCTTTGCCAAACCGGCATTTCCTGACTGCGAAATGCAGGCCGGCGGCCTCAACTGACCGCGTTGTTGACGTGCGGCCACACTTCCATCGCACCGCGATAGACCATGTCCACGGCGACGTAGAGGATGATCAACAGGCCGACATAGGCGATCCAGCGATGACGGTGCAGCAGCTTGGCGATAAAAGTCGCCGCGAGCCCCATCAAGGCAATTGAAAGCACGAGGCCTATGATCAACACCGTGAAATGGTCGCGCGCGGCGCCCGCCACCGCCAGCACATTGTCGAGCGACATCGACACGTCGGCCACGACGATCTGCAACGCTGCCTGCCCCAATGTCTTGCGCGGACCCTTTTCGCTGGCAGCACCAGAATTCGACAGCGCCTCGGTCGCCTCCAGTTCATCGGCATGGGATGTGCGCAGCTCGCGGTACATCTTCCAGCAGACCCACAGAAGCAGGATGCCGCCGGCCAGCAGCAGGCCGACGATGGCAAGAAGTTTGACGGTGACTGCCGCAAAACAGATGCGCAGCACCGTCGCCGCCAGGACGCCGATCAGGATCGCTTTCTTGCGCTGCTCGGCCGGCAGCCCAGCGGCGGCAAGACCGATGACGATGGCATTGTCGCCGGCAAGCACGAGATCGATGGCGATGACCTGGAGCAGGGCCGATATGCCTGCGGCGGTGAAAATTTCCATCGACTGGAAGCCCCTTGCTTGTTCGCCGATTGTCCGCGTCCGGTAGACCGACGCCCTAACGTGTATGATTGCCACGCGTCAAGAGACTGCCTTAACGCTGTAACCTTATCTCGGTTGCAAAACAGGATTCTGAACAATTGCAGGCCAACACGATCGCAAGTCGACGTGTCGAGGACAATCTAACTGGAGGACCTAATTGTAGAGATTGTATTTCGACCAGTCGGTTTCTGGAATCTCGTCGCCGATGCGATAGCGAAGGTTCAAGATTTCCATATGGTCGGGAGCCGTCTGGCATTTGAATTTCAGGCGATACCATTGCCCCTTGCTGCGAAAGGCAGCACCTGGGCTTCTGATCGCATCGGTGCCCATTTCCGGCGTCGCAAACGCATAGGCGACGACCCTGTCCGCCTTGAACTTGTGATCGTCATGAGTGATCCGGTCGAGGACTTCGGCATCACATCGCTGCTCGAGGCGCGTCTGCGGGTCGAGTTTCAGCAAGCCGGCGCGCAGTGCGCTGTCCATGGCGTTCGCCGGCCAGGCCAATGTCGCGGATGCCAGCGCAGCAATGAAGAGCTTTTTCATGGGCGGAAGAAGCAGCATATTTTGTCGGAAAAATCAACCAAGGGCTGTTTTGAAGGATATGGCCTTCTACAAGAAAACGAGCGGACAACCAGCGCAGGCCAATCGTAAAGCCCTTTCTATTTCAACGGATTGCAGAACTGTCTAATCAACCGGGTCCGAATGTACACAAAACCGTCAGCGGCCTCGATCACAGACCTCTTCCACGCAACGGCACCCTGTGGGTGCAGTGGCCCGCCTTCGATGCCACGGAAGTTCATCGCCGTGGATACGCCGCCCGGCAAACCGACATCACGGTGTCGCGCAGCCAGCGATGTGCCGGGTCGGCGTCCATGCGAGGATGCCACATCGCCGATATCTTGAACTCAGGCATGGGAAGCGGGAGTTCGAAGCTCCCAAGGTTGGACATGGCGGGGTCGTCATTCACCATGCTGTTGCCAAGACAGGAGCGCGGCACGAGCGCGACCAGATCCGATTGGCGCGCGATCCGCATCGCATCGGGGAAACCAGGCACGACAACCATTATCGTCCGTCTCAGGCCAAGCTTCTCAAGGGCGTCATCGATCGGCTCCGTGACATTCCCTTCCCGTGACGCCACGACATGTTTGCAGGCGGCATATCGTTCCGGCGTAACGCCCGTGCCTGCCAGAAGCGGATGCCCGATCCGGACGACGCCGACATATTTGTCATGGAACAGGAACTGGGTGCGTATCTCCGGCGCGGACGTTCCAAGCAAGCCGATCTCAAGATCGATGAGGCCTTCCCGAAGCGGACGCGCATCCTTGTCGGGCTTGGACACAAAACGCAGGCGGACGCGCGGCGCGGCTTGCGATACAGCGGCAACGACACGGCCAGAAAGGAACTCCATGAACGCCTCACTGGCGCGAATGACGAATGTCGATTCGTGTCCGGCCATGTCGACATCATTGATCTGCGGCCGCAAAACCGCTCGCACATCCCGGCTAAGCTCATGGACGCGATCGCGCAGCTCGGCAGCGCGCGGTGTCGGCACAAGCCCGCGCCCAGCCCGCACCAGCAGCGGGTCGCCTGTCGCCGACCGAAGTCGCGTCAGCGTCCGGCTCATCGCGGAGGTACTCAGACCAAGGCGGCGGGCCGCGCCTGTCACACTGCCTTCGGCCAGCAGTATGTCCAGCGCAACAAGAAGGTTCAGATCCACATCCGCGTCGTTCATGGATCGAGCCTATCTCATCTGCTTCCTTCGACACAGCGTTTGATGCAACCATATCTTGATTTTGATGCGTCTGGCGCCTGTCGCGGAACCGCTTATGTTTGCGATGACCTGACCAACGAGGAACATTGTCCATGCCCAAGGTCGTTTTGAGTGCCACTGCCAGTACCATCCTTCTCATCGGCGCATCGCGCGGTCTCGGCCATGCGATGGCCGCCGAATTCCTGAAGAAGGGATGGAACGTCGTCGGCACGGTCCGAGGCGGCGGAAGCCGAACGTTGCTCCACGATCTGGCGGACGAATATGACGGCCGGGTCGAAATCGAGATCTTGGACATCAGCGAACCGGATCAGGTCGCGGCGTTGCGTGACCGTCTGTCGGGCAGGGTGTTCGAGATGCTTTTCGTCAACGCCGGGGTGACCAACAACCCGGCTGAAACGATCGCGGATGTGACAACCGACGAGTTCGTAAGTGTCATGGTCACAAACGCGCTGAGCCCTATGCGGGTCATCGAGAGCCTGGGGCAATATGTGCCTACGACGGGCCTGATTGGCGTGATGTCATCCGGGCAAGGCAGCATTGCCAATAATGAGACCGGGCAGCGTGAGGTGTACCGGGGCAGCAAGGCGGCCTTGAACATGTTCATGCGCAGCTTCGCGGCTCGCCATTCCGGGACATCTCGTGCCATGATCACAATGGCCCCCGGTTGGGTCCGCACCGAACTGGGGGGACCGGATGGACGGCTGAGTATCGAGGAAAGCGTGCCGAGCCTGGTGAACGTCCTTCTTTCGAAGCAGGGAACGCCCGGACTGGAATATCTCGACTATCTCGGTCGAACCGTCCCGTGGTGAAGCGGTGATTTCAGCATTGCCGATCTAGAGGTGACAGCCAAATAGATAGCGCTATCCATTTGTTTTTCAGCGATATTCTTGAGGTAGCTGTAACAAAGTGCCCCACGAAATACCCGGCTAATCGGGCCAGTAGCAATCTTCGGAAGCCAAGTGGAGGTCCAAACGATATACGGAATTCCAGAAGAATCGTTTAGTCTTTTTTCTGCGGCTTGGTGTCTCGGGTAGGGGCAATTCCCTCCGCCTAGCCTGTCAGGGAAGTTATGAAAAGACTGTTGCTTGCTATTGGGCTTGCCTTGGTGGCGTCGGGAGCCTCCGCCTCGGGCATGGGTGTTTCGTTTCAATGGGGCCCTACAAAAAAGTGTTTTGATCCGAAGTCGCCACCAATAACGCTGTCGGGCGTACCTAAAGGAACGGCAAAGCTTGAAATAGGGATGATTGACAGCAGTTCGGCCTATGAGCATGGCGTTGGGACGGTTGCTTACAAAGGACAAACGTCTTTGTCGTACGGCGCGTTTCGGTACAAGGGGCCATGTCCGGATAGTGGAACTCATTTCTACAACATCACGGTGAAGGCGGTAGATGCGTCAGGAAAAGTTCTAGGCAGCGGTTCAGCTTCCCAGCCGTTTTCCTCAAAATGAACTGAGTGTCGGTCGCCTCGATCGCCACGGGGCGGCCAATATATTCAAGTCAGTATTACCATTACAGCAGACACTCTTCCCGAGAGATGGGTGACAGTTCATTCCGGATAGATGAGTTACATTTTCGGCCCTTTGCAAGCAGAGCAAGGTGCCTTGGAAGGAGTGTAACGCCGTGGAAGAGCGGCTGAAGTTCATCGCCCGGCTGCTGGACGGCGAGAAGATGGCCGTCTGTCGGTCTGGTGGCTGCGACTGGGCATCGATATCGAGCGCATCAAGCCGGGCTGCCCGCAGCAAAAACGGGCGCCATGAGCGCATGCACCTCACCTCACCTTGAAGCTGGGGACCACCAAACCAGCCGCAGCCCACTTCCTTCAGCAGCAGGCCAAGTTCGACGACTTCATCGACTGCTTCAACAATGAGCGACCGCACCAGGCGCTCGACATGCACCGCCCGGCCAAGTGCTACACGCCTTCACCGCGCCCCTATACTGGCCTGCCTGACCTCGATTATCCGTTTTCACGAAAAGGCCGTCACCGTCACCACATGCGGACGCATCTGCTTCGACCGCAAGAAGATCAATCGCAGCCTCGGCTTTGCCGGCCAGGCCGTCGGCATCAAACAGGCAGAGGACCATATCTGGCTGGCTAGCTTCATGGACTATGACTTGGGATACTTTGACGATGAGACATGCAGGCTCGAACCAAAACCCTTTCGGGCCAAAAGTGTTACCCATGTCTCCGATATAAATCGTAACCCATGTGTCCGGAACGGACCTTTCATTGTTTGGTGGAGGAAGTGGGATTCGAACCCACGGTGAGCTTGCACCCACGCCGGTTTTCAAGACCGGTGCCTTAAACCGCTCGGCCATTCCTCCTGGTGATCTTTCAATCACGAGTGCCCGCCCAGACCGCCTGCGGGCAATCCCGCACGTCGAGATCGGTCGCGCGTCACTGCTCTAGTGTGCTCGGCAAAGGCCTGTCAACCAGCACCATCCGTACAAACTTGCGGTTGACAACGCAGCGTTGTGCTGCCCAACCCGTCGCGTGCGTTCTTTTCGGGGGAATCCATGAAGAAAGTCTACGAAAAGCCAGTTCTGACAAAACGTGAGAGATTGTCTTTGGTGACGGCGCAGTCGAACCCGTCGCTGCCGCCACCTTGATAGAGTCATGGCGCCAACGAGACTTCAGACTGACCAAGGCTCGGGCCGGTGACGATCGTTATCGGCCCGTTCCATTGGAATGCCGGATGTTGTTTGCGCTCGGTGCTGGCGGCAGACGCGTGCGGCGTTCACGGTAGCAAGCGACGAGACCGGAGCATGTCGGCGGCGGCGGATGGTTAGTTTAGACGGCTTGCAGCGAGTGGGCGGCTGCCGCTCTTGACCCCGGCGGCCGAAAAACCATTACTTTTCAATTGGGTCGGGGGCGTGACGGCGCGCCATAATCTTGCCCGGTTCCGGACACAATCGGTTAATAGGCTGATAAACAATTCCTGCGCACAAAGGATAGGGGTTCAGGCGTCGTTGGGCATTTGTTGAGTGAGTGCTTCGGCCCTGATGATGTTCAAGGAGCGATGTCTCTGTCGAGACTGTAGGGGACAATCGGAATATGCAGACTACGGCGCGCCCGCGTCTTCGCCGTGCTTCCGCTGTCGCGTTGTTCGTCGTGTCGACAGCCATGCTGGCGGCCTGCGGGACACCGCAGCCGAAGGCAATGATCGACAAGAGACAACGCTCCAAGGAATACTTTTCCGAATCCGAATATGGCGTGAAGGCCAGCCCGCGCGTCGCCTCCAGGATGGCAGGACTGCGCGGCGGCGGGCGTGACCAGCTTGGCAAGCCCTATCAGGTTCGCGGCAAGTGGTATTATCCCAAGGAAGAGAAGAACTACAAGAAGGTCGGCCTGGCATCCTGGTACGGTGATGCCTTTCACGGCCGGCTCACCGCCAATGGCGAAGTCTATGACATGACGCATCTGACGGCGGCGCATCCGACCATGCCGCTGCCGAGCTATGCACGCGTGACCAATCTGAAGACGGGCAGTTCGGTCATCGTTCGCGTTAACGATCGCGGTCCCTACCACGAAGGCCGCATCATCGATGTGTCCGAGCGCGCCGCGCAGATGCTTGACTATGCCAATATCGGCACCGCCGAGGTGAAGGTGGAATATGTCGGCCGCGCGCCGCTCGATGGCGATGACGACCAGTACCTGATGGCGTCCTACCACCCCGGAAACAGGATTCCGGATCCTTCGGACGGGTTGCCCACCGGCGTGATGGTGGCCATGAACGGACCGTCTCCGAGCATGCCGGTAGGCGCCGCGGCCGTACCGTTTCCTGGTCAGTTGACGAATTCCGCTCCGCAGCAACCTGCCATGGCGGCACAGGCGCCAGCCATCGGCGATCTCGCACTGCCCGATTTTGGCCCCATCGTGCCGGAACGCCCGGAATTCGGCCTGCCGGCGCAATCGCCGTTTGCCCTGGCCTCCCTGTCTTACGCGGACGAGCGCGTGCATCGCGCCTCGGATGTTTTTGCCTCGCTGGGTGGGACTGGCATGTCACCAGCCGACATCCTGCAATCGTGGAAGCGCCAAGCCCCGTCAGCCGGCGCGGTCACCGACTACGTCGCTGCTGGGTCTTTCGAGAATGCCGCCGAGGCAAAACGCGTTGCGGCCCGGCTATCCGAATTCGGCAAGACCGAAATCCAGCGTTCCGAACTCGACGGCGAGGACTGGTATTCCGTCAATCTCTATCCGGACGGCCACCGTAGCCTGGACGAAATGCTGCAGGCGGCATGGTCGCATGGTGCGCCTGACGCACTCGTTGTGCGCAACTGATCCCGACAAACCGAAAGTCTCGCGGTATTTGCGTCCTGCGGTTGATCCGCCGGGAAAAAGCCTGATAGCTTTGCCCAGCTAAAGCACGTCTCGACGAGACGGATTCATGCGACGCGCTTTGGGTCTTTCGTTTTTATGCATGTCGTTCTCCCAAAACCGAGGGCACTTTTGGGCGACATGCATTAAATACCGGCAAACGGGTCGACTTCATGAAATTTCGCTTTTCGGCGCCTTTGGTCGGTTTTTTGGGGTTTGGTCTTCTGCTGCTCTCGTTGGCACCAGTCAGCGCACAACTTTTCGAAACCAAAGCCGCACAGGCCTTCATGATCGACGCCGAGACCGGAACGGTGCTGTTTGCCAAGGATGCGGACAAGCCCTTTCCGCCGGCATCGATGGCCAAGCTGATGACGATGGAAGTGGTTTTCAACGCCATCAAGTCCAAGCGCATGACACTCGACGACACATTCGTGGTCAGCGAGAACGCATGGCGCAAAGGCGGCGCTCCCTCCGGAACATCGACGATGTTTGCGAAACTCAAATCCTCGATCCGGGTCGAGGATCTGATCCGCGGGGTTACCGTCCAGGCAGCCAATGATGGCTGCATGATCCTCGCCGAAGGCATGGCCGGATCGGAAGAGAATTTCGCGGCGCAGATGACGGAGCGCGCGCGCCAGATCGGCCTGCAAAAATCGACCTTCGTCAATTCGACCGGCCTGCCGGCGGATGGGCAGCAGACGACGGTGCGCGAACTCGCGCAACTGGCCCTGCACATCCAGCGGGAGTACCCGGATCTCTATGCCTATTTCGGCGAGAAGGATTTTACCTGGAACAAGATCTCCCAACGGAACCGCAATCCGCTTCTGGCCATGGATATCGGCGCTGACGGCCTGGCGGTCGGCACGAGCGAAGCCGGCGGTTTCGGCATCGTGGCTTCCGTCAGCCACAATGGTTCGCGGGTCATCGCGGCGATGAGTGGACTGGCCAGCGATCGTGAGCGCGCCGAGGAAGCACGGAAATTGCTCGACTGGGGCGCTCGCTCCTTCGAAAAGACCGAGATTTTCGCCAAGGACGAAGTGGTCGGCGTGGCCCAGGTTTTCGGTGGCGTGAAGTCCGGAGTGACCTTGAAGGCGAAGGGGCCTGTCAACATATTCCTGCCTATCACCAACCGCGACAAGCTGACGGCCAGGATCGTCTACGACGGCCCGGTGACCGCGCCGGTGGAGGAGGGGCAAGCGGTGGGCGCGCTGCGTGTCTGGATCGGTGATACACTAAGCCAGGAAACGCCGTTGTTCGCGGCCGAGCCGGTCGGCATGGGCACGCTACCGCAACGCGCGCTTGATGCCGTCAAGGAACTGGCCGTCGGCTGGCTGCGGTAGCGCCAACGGCGTGGACCTTTTACCGGGCCCGGACTATTAGGTCGCAACCATCAGGACACGTTGCGCACGCAAAACCGATTCCGATTTTCGGGCTCATGCGTTACGTTCACCGCAAGCGTGGATAAAGGCTTTTCGTTTGTCGAGCGGATTTTTCATCACCTTCGAAGGCGGCGAAGGAGCAGGCAAGTCGACGCAGATCGAGCGGTTGGCCAGGAAGATGCGCGCCAAGAAGTACGATGTCGTCGTCACGCGTGAACCGGGAGGATCGCCCGGCGCCGAGGCCGTCAGGCATGTGCTGCTTTCCGGTGCGGCCGAACCGTTCGGCCCCAAGATGGAGGCGCTGCTTTTTGCGGCCGCACGCTCCGACCATGTCGAGCAGGTTATTCGCCCGGCGGTCGAGCGCGGCTCGATCGTGCTTTGCGACCGCTTCATGGACTCTTCGCGCGTCTACCAGGGCGTCACCGGCGACATCGACCCGGCGTTCATGGAAGCGCTTGAAAAAGTCGCGGTCAACGGCATGGTGCCGGACATGACGCTGATCTTCGACATCGACCCGACAGAGGGGCTGCGGCGGGCAACGGTGCGGCGCGGCACGGAAGCGGCCGCCGACCGTTTCGAGAAGGAAACCCTGGCCATCCATCAGCGACGGCGCGATGCCTTCCTGGCGATCGCCGCCGCCGAACCGGAGCGCTGCATTGTGATCGACGCGTCCGCTGATCCCGACACGGTCGAGAATGTCGTCACCGCCGCTGTGTTCGCGGCGCTGGAGACCAGGACGCCGTCCAACCACAAGCAGGCCACGCCCGCATGATTTTCGAACGCATCGCACCGGAACAGCATGACACGCTGGACGGCGTGCCGGAGCCGTCGGAAACGCCCCGTCTGGTCGGACACCTGCAAACCGCCAACATGCTCGCCGCCGCCTATCGCTCCGGAAAGCTGCCGCACGCGTTGATCTTCGCCGGGCCGGTCGGCATCGGCAAGGCGACACTCGCTTTTCATCTGGCGCATCATCTGCTGAAATATCCGGCCTTCGAACACGCGCCACCAATCTTCGCGGTCCCGGACCCGTCATCCTCGCTGTTTCGCCAGATTGCGACCGGGGCACACCCGTCGGTGCTGCATCTGACCCGACCGGCGAACGACAAGACCAAAAGCTTCAAGACCGTCGTCACCGTCGATGAAATCCGGAGGGTCAACCGCTTCCTGTCGATGACTTCACACGACGGCAGCTACCGGGTGGTGATCGTCGACCCCGCCGATGACATGAATACCAATGCCGCCAATGCCTTGCTGAAGAACCTCGAGGAGCCGCCGCCGCGAACCCTGTTCATCCTGATTGTGCACGCGCCGGGCAGCCTGTTGCCAACCATCCGGTCGCGCTGCCAGATGGTGCGTGTGTCGCCGCTCGATGCCGACGATCTCATGACCGTGCTGGCGACCGTCGAGCCGCCACCGCCAGAGGATCCGGCCGCGCGCGCGGCATTGGCCGAACGGGCAGGGGGCAGCGCGCGCACGGCGATCCTTTTGACGCAATATGGCGGGATCGAAATCGCCAGCACCCTGGATGCCCTGGTGAGCGCCAGGAAAAGCGATGTCGCCGGAGCCTATCGCCTGGCGGAAGCTGTGGCTGGCCGCGACCAGGCCATACAGTTCGACATCTTCAACCGGCGGGCACTGGACCTGCTGTCGGGCGCGGCAAGTCAGGCCGCATTGGCCGGCGATCTTGCGCGTGCGAAAACGCTGTCGGATACCTGGCATGAGGCGCTGGACGCTGTATCTGAAACCGAAACCTACAATCTCGACAAGAAGCAGCACGCCCTGATCATGATCGACCGCCTGAATTCTGCAATGCGAATGTGATGGCCCCGTTATGCATGCCGTTGCCCCAAAACCGGGCCACTTTTGGTCGTCATGCATTGGCCTCGGGATGGCAATCGCCGTCCCGATGCGATATCCACCGCCACAACTGACATTCAGACATTCATGACGGTTCATTCATGTCACGCGACACATTCTACATCACGACCGCGATCTCCTATCCGAACGGCAAGCCGCATATCGGCCACGCCTATGAGTTGATCGCGACCGACGCGCTCGCCCGCTTCCAGCGCCACGACGGCAAGGACGTGTTCTTCCTCACCGGTACCGACGAGCACGGCATCAAGATGCTGCAGACCGCGAAGCGGGACGGCATCTCGCCGCGCGAACTTGCCGACCGCAATTCAGCCGACTTCAAGCGCATGGCGACGGCTCTGAATGCCTCCAACGACGACTTCATCCGCACGACTGAAGAGCGGCACTATGCGTCGTCCCAGGCGATCTGGAAGGCGATGGCCGCCAATGGCGACATCTACAAGGGCGGCTATGCCGGCTGGTACTCGGTGCGCGACGAAGCCTATTATGGCGAGGAGGAGACCGAGGTTCGCGCCGACGATGTCTGCTACGGCCCTCAGGGCACGCCGGTCGAATGGGTCGAGGAAGAGAGCTATTTCTTCCGGCTGTCGGCCTATCAGGACCGCCTGATGGCACTCTATGAAAACCAGCCCGACTTCATTGGCCCTGCCGAACGCCGCAATGAGGTGACGAGCTTCGTCAAGTCCGGCCTCAAGGACCTGTCAATCTCGCGCACCACCTTTGACTGGGGCGTGCCGGTGCCAGGCGACGACAAGCATGTGATGTATGTGTGGGTCGATGCATTGACTAACTACATCACTGCTGTCGGCTATCCCGATGAAAATGCTGACAAATGGCGCTGCTGGCCAGCGGATGCACATATTATCGGCAAGGACATTGTTCGCTTTCACGCGGTCTACTGGCCGGCCTTCCTGATGTCAGCGGGAATCCCGTTGCCGAAGCGCGTCTTTGGCCATGGCTTCCTGTTCAATCGCGGTGAGAAGATGTCGAAGTCGGTCGGCAACGTCATCGACCCGTTCACCATGGTCGAGCATTATGGCGTAGACCAGGTGCGCTATTTCTTCCTGCGCGAGGTGCCGTTTGGTCAGGACGGCAGCTACAGCCATGAAGCGATCGTCAACCGCACGAACGCCGATCTTGCCAACGGCCTCGGCAATCTGGCGCAGCGCTCGCTGTCGATGATCGCCAAGAACTGCGGCGGCATGGTGCCGAAGCGCGGCGACCTGACGGAGGCCGACAAGGCGATCCTGGATCAGGCGGTGGCCGCTCTTGCCACCGCGCGCAAGGCAATGGCTGAGCAGGGCATCCATCTGGCGCTTGCGACGATCTTCAACGTCGTGGCGGAAGCCGATCGCTACTTCGCTTCGCAGGAGCCATGGGCACTGAAGAAGACTGACCCGGCGCGGATGGAGACCGTGCTGTGGACGACCGCCGAAGTCGTCCGGCGCGTGGCGCTGCTGTGCCAGCCCTTCATTCCGGGATCGGCCAGGAAGCTGCTGGACCTGCTGGCGGTGCCGGTGGACAACCGTGATTTCGTGCATGTCCACGCGGACAATGCGCTGGTTCCCGGCGCTGCGTTGCCTGTGCCGGAAGGCGTGTTTCCGCGCTACGTCGAACAGCCGGACGCGAACGCCTGATGCTTGTCGACAGCCACTGCCATCTGGATTTTCCAGATTTCGCCGAGGAGCGGGCGGCCATTGTCGCTCGCGCCAAAGCTACCGGGGTCGGCCGCATGGTGACGATCTCGACGCGGGTGAAGCGTTTTCAGCAAATCGTTGAAATCGCGGAGACTTTCGACGAAGTCTATTGTTCGGTCGGCACCCATCCGCACAATGCCGCCGAAGAGCTGGATGTGACAAAGGACGATCTCGTGCGCCTGTCCGCCCATCCGAAGGTGGTGGCGATCGGCGAGGCTGGGCTCGACTATTTCTACGATAAAGCGCCGCGCGATGCGCAAGCGCAGGGCTTTCGCACCCATATCGCCGCCGCGCGTGAGACCGGGCTGCCGCTGGTCATTCATTCGCGCGATGCCGATGACGACATGGCTAATATGCTCACGGAAGAAACAGGGAAGGGCGCCTTCCCCTTCATCCTGCACTGTTTTTCCTCGGGACGCGGATTGGCCGAAGTGGGTGTCGCGCTTGGCGGCTACATTTCCTTCTCAGGCATCCTGACCTTCAAGAATTCGACCGAGTTGCGCGCCATTGCCGCCGATGTGCCGCATGACCGCCTGCTGGTGGAAACCGACGCGCCATACCTCGCGCCGATCCCGTTTCGCGGCAAGCGCAACGAGCCGGCCTATGTCGCGCATACGGCCAAGGTGCTGGCGGAAACCATCGGTATCAGCGAGACGGAGATCGCAGCCGCCACGACGGACAATTTCTTCCGCCTGTTCCGGAAGATGCCGCGCCCGGACGTACGGGGCGCCTGAAGCATGACCGACCGGCTGCGCCTCACCATTCTCGGCTGCGGCTCATCGCCGGGCACGCCGCGCATCACCGGCGACTGGGGCAATTGCGATCCGGCCAATCCCAGGAACCGGCGTATGCGCACCGCGGCTCTCGTCGAGCGGATAGCGGAAAATGGTGCCAGGACCACGGTCGTTGTCGACACCGGTCCTGACTTTCGCGAACAGATGCTGCTGGCGTCTGTCAGGCGCATCGACGGTGTTGTCTACACCCATCCACATGCCGACCATATCCACGGCATCGACGATTTGCGCGGCTTCGTGCTCGACCAGCGCGAGCGGATCAACGTTCATGCCGACCAAGCCACCATGCTCAGGTTGCGGGAAGCGTTCGGATATTGCTTCGAGACACCGCAAGGCAGTTCCTATCCGCCCATCGTCAAGCCGCATCTCATCGACCATGGCAGGCCGGTGACCATTGAAGGAGAGGGGGGTGCCCTCACCCTCGAGCCGCTGCCACAGATCCACGGCGATATCATATCGCTGGGCTTTCGCATTGGCGGACTGGCCTACTGTCCGGACATCAGCGACTTCCCGGAGACTACCGCCGAGCGGCTGAAAGACCTGGACGTGCTGGTTATCGACGCGCTGCAGTACAAGACGCATCCAAGTCATTTGTCGCTAGACCAGGCGCTTGGCTGGATCGAACGGCTGGCGCCCAGACATTCCGTTCTGACGCATATGCATGTGCCGCTCGACTATGCCACGGTCATGGCCGAGACGCCGGCCAACGTCGAGCCGGCTTTTGACGGCTTGATTATTGAAATTCCTTTTGAATCAATGTGATGGGAATTGTTCTTCATGGCTGGCAGCATTGATCGTGTGACCAAGGCGGCGGCTGATGCAGGGCTCGACATCGAGATCAGGCGCATGGGCGCCTCGACGCGCACGGCCGAGGAAGCCGCCGCGCAATGCGGCTGCACGGTGGCGCAGATCGTCAAATCCTTGATTTTCCAGGGAGAAAGCAGCGGAAAGCTGTTTCTGTTCCTGGTGTCCGGCAGCAATCAGCTTGATCTAGCCAAGGCCGCGGCATTGACCAATGAGCCGCTCAAGCGCGCCGACCCAAGACAAATCCGCGACGAGACCGGCTTTGCCATTGGCGGCGTCGCGCCCATCGGGCACCTGATCGTGATACCGGCATTCGCCGATGAAGTCCTGCTGGGCTTCGATCGCATCTGGGCTGCCGCCGGTGCTCATGATGCGGTGTTTGCCGCCGAGCCGTATGCGATGATCAACGCCGCGAAGGCTGTGGTAGCGGACCTGGCGGCCTGAGGGATGGCGCTTAGATGCGCTGAGTCGTGGTGGCTTCCGATGATACCGGCCGCAACGCTGTCATGATCAAGCTGCTGACATTTCTACAGAATTTCGACCTACCGCCATACCGATCAGTTCCATAATCTATCTTATGCGACTTTTGTATGTAATGGAAGGAACGCATCCTGATGAAGACTTTCGACCTGGTTCATTGATGGCGTCCAAACTCCTCCCATCACGTTCTTCGGCTAACCAGTGCGGCGACAAGGCCTGGGCCTATCGCTGGGAGACCTTCCCGTTCGCGTGAGCGACCTTCCCGAGACCGCCATCCTCGCGCCCATGCGCTACGCGACGCTGGTGGTCAACCGGCTGCGCGCCAACGAGCCGTCCCGGCGCCGGCCCCAACGGCAGGGACTTCTTCCTGCCCTGGCGCCACCATCACCCGGGCGAGTTTCGACCGTTCGGGCGACGACAGGGCCGCCGCGCATCAGCGTCTTGCACGGCTCAGCGAACACTCCGCGACAATCGAACGCTCCCGGTTGCTGTTGGATGACGATTAGGATGGTGCTTTCCGGAAAGGCCTAGGCTTCCTGCTGGATGGCCTCTCCCTAAGATAGAATTCCGTCTCGCCCCAATAGGGGCCGCCTATCAAAGGGGTCGGCGCTGTCACCCGTGCTGCGTCTGCCGCAGGCGGATCTGATAACCCAGAGCACGCGCTGCCGCCGGCGCGATCAGCATCAGGCCCGGCTTTTCAGTAAATTCGCCGTCGAAATCCGCCGGGCTTGCAATGCCGTGCCAGGGTTCGATGCAAAGGAATGGCGCACCGCCGGGCTTGGACCAGATGCCCAGTTCCTGAAATCCGTGCCAGGACATCTCGATGGCCGCCCCCCTGTCGGCAGCGTAGCGCACGCCAACGCTTGCTGGACGATCCAGAATGACGGCGTCGTCGTCAAACAGCCGCTCGGAAAGCTCGAGAATCTTGCCATCAACAGGCGTCGGCTGCGGTGCTGCCAGCAGCAGGCCGTCCCTCAAGCGGCGGATCGGAGCGCGCTCGGCTTCGGCAAAGGTCAGCCTGTAATCCGTCTTGGCGAGACCCGGCCGCAGCGGCCAATTGAACGCCGGATGGGCGCCTATCGATGCCGGCAGCGTCTCGTTGCCGGTGTTGGTGATTTCGAAGCGTATGGAAAGTTCTCCGTCCGCCACCGAATAGTTGATCGCCAGACGGAAGGCGAACGGATAGTGCGATCGGGAATCGGCATCGTCTATGAGAACCAGCGTGCAGGATCGAGGCCCCCTCTCCGCCCATTCAAACTGCCTGTCACGGGCAAAACCGTGCTGCGTCATCGGATAGGTTCGGCCGCGATGACGCAATTGGTCGTCCTTCAGCCGGCCAACGATGGGAAACAACACCGGCGAATGGCGTCGCCACTCCGGTCCGGCCTGCCACAAGAACTCGAGCCCCTCCGCGTTTCGCAGGGAAACAAGCTCCGCGCCCTGCGCGACTATGGTCGCTGTGATGCCGTCACCATGAAGCGTCTGACTGTCCTGTGGCACATGTCCTCGCGCGGTCGGTCTGTTGGCGTTGCAACAGGCAGGGTAGCAAAAGCTTCGGCAGGTTCAAATCTTGCCGCGCAGCCGCTATTCGTGGACCAGCGCTGCGGTCTTATGGAATGGCATTCACACACTTTCAGCTTGGCGCGGTTGAAACTGCTGGTGGTCGGCGACCAATTTTCGTATCACTCCGCCGCGCCAACGGAACCATACCAATGTTCGAAGACCTGCAGCCAGCCCCCGCCGACAAGATACTCGCCCTGATCGGGCTCTACCGTGCTGACCCGCGACCCGACAAGGTCGATCTCGGCGTCGGCGTCTACAAGGATCGCGACGGCAAGACACCGGTGATGCGCGCTGTGCGCGAGGCTGAAGAGCGTCTGCTGCAGAGCCAGGATACCAAGACCTATCTCGGGCTCGTTGGCGACACCGCCTTCAACACGGCGATGGCCAAATTGTCCTTTGGCCCGGCAGCCGATCTGACGCGCATTCGCGCCGCGCAGGCGCCAGGCGGCTCCGGCGCGCTGCGCCTGGTGGCGGAATTGCTCAAGCGGACCCGTTCCGATGCAACCATCTGGCTGTCGGACCCGACATGGCCCAACCATATGCCGGTGATGCGCGCCGCCGGCCTGCAGATTCGCGACTATCCGTATTTCGACGCCGCCTCGGGCGCCGTTCGCTTCGACGACATGCTGGCGGCGCTGCGGACGGCAAGAAGCGGCGATGTGGTGTTGCTGCACGGTTGCTGCCACAACCCGACGGGTGCCAATCTGAGCGATCAGCAATGGACTGCTGTCGCCGACCTGGTCGTAGAGCGCAGCCTGCTACCCTTTGTTGACATCGCCTATCAGGGTTTTGGCGAAGGCCTGGACGCAGATGCCGCCGGCTTGCGGATTCTGGCCGCGAAGGTTCCTGAAATGGTCGTTGCGTCCAGCTGCTCGAAGAACTTCGCTGTCTATCGCGACCGTGTTGGCGCGGCCATGGTCATGGCCAAGGACGGCGCCCAGGCGGATGTGGCGATGAGCCAGATGCTGTCGGCGGCGCGCGCCATGTACTCAATGCCGCCAGATCATGGTGCGGCCGCCGTGCGCATCGTGCTCGAAGACGCCGCGCTGCGCGCCGACTGGGAGGCGGAGCTCGAGGAAATGCGCCAGCGCATGCTCAGGCTGCGGGTCGCATTCGCCGACGCGTTGCGGCGTCAGTCCAATTCCGACCGCTTTGATTTTGTCGCCCACCATCGTGGCATGTTTTCGCGTCTTGGCCTTTCCGAAGCCCAGGTAGAGCGTTTGCGTATCGAGTATGCCGTCTACATGGTCGGCGACAGCCGCATCAATGTGGCAGGCCTGCCGGAAGACGGCATGGATGCGCTCGCCAAGGCCATTATTTCCGTGCTGGATTGAGCCCAACTGTGGACAAGATCCCCTCGCCGGTCGACAGCGTTGGCCGTGCGACGGGCCGCAGGTTAGCATTCGGCGCATGAAGCCATCGAAAGACATTTCCCGCCTGATCGAGATCATGGCGGCGTTACGGGCGCCAAAGACCGGCTGTCCGTGGGACATCGAGCAGGACTTCTCGACCATCGCGCCCTACACGATCGAGGAAGCCTACGAAGTGGCGGATGCCATAGCGCGCGGAGATCTCGATGACCTGCGCGACGAACTCGGCGATCTCCTGCTGCAGGTCGTCTACCACGCGCAAATGGCCGAGGAAGCCGGTGAGTTCGCCTTCGGCGACGTGGTCCAGGCCATCACGACCAAGATGATCCGCCGCCATCCGCATGTCTTCGGCGATGAGAAGGCCCGCAGCGCCGGCATGGCCAAGGGCATGTGGGAAAAGATCAAGTCCGAGGAGAAGGCCGAGAAGCGGAGCGCCCGCCTAGCTCGCGGGCTTGATCCCGAGGACAACGGCAAGGGTTTTCTGGACGGTATTCCCCTCGCCTTGCCCGCGCTGACCCGGGCGCTGAAGCTTCAGGAGAAGGCTGCCCGCGTCGGCTTCGACTGGAGCGAGGCAGCACCGATCCTCGACAAGATCGAGGAAGAGATCGGCGAATTGCGCGAGGCGCTGGCCAAGGGCGACACGGCTTCGATCAAGGACGAGTTCGGCGACATGTTGTTTGCTTTCGTCAATCTCGGACGACACCTCAAGGTCGATTCCGAGGCGGCGCTGAGCGGGACAAACGAAAAATTCCACTCGCGCTTCCACTATGTCGAGCAGGCGGTGGAAGCATCCGGCGGCACGCTCGAAAAGGCGACATTAGACGAGATGGAAACGCTTTGGCAGGAAGCCAAGAGCGCGAAATAAACGCTCTTAGCCGTTGTTCTTGCGAAGCAATCGGCTTTCGATCTCTTCGCGGGCGATTTGCGTGGCCTGCAGTGAGATGGTGACACTGCCATCTTCATTGTCGGTCCTGGAGACGACGTCACCATTGCGATACAGCCAATCGACAAGACCGAATTGTGCCGGCTCGATCGTCACGGTCAGGGACTCCAACTCGCCCGACATACGCGTCTCTATGATCGCCTTGAGCGCGTCGATCCCCTCGCCGGTGATCGCCGATATGGCAATCGGTGGCGCCTTGTTGCCGTCAGCGCTGTCAGCAAGCAGCCGGTTTCTGTTGCCTTCGTCGAGCTGGTCGATCTTGTTCCACACTTCGATGACGCGCTTGGTGTCGCCTGCATCCACGCCGAGATCGGCGAGGATGCGCTCGACATCCTCAGCCTGCGCGGCAGTATCGGGATCGGAAATGTCGCGCAGGTGGATGACGAGATCCGCCTCGACCACCTCCTCCAGCGTTGCCCGGAAGGCCGCGATCAGATGCGTCGGCAGATCGGAGATGAAGCCCACCGTGTCGGACAGGATGATCGGCGTGCCGTGTGGCAGGCGCACGCGACGCAATGTCGGATCGAGGGTGGCGAACAGCATGTCCTCCGCCAGGACGTCAGCTCCGGTCAGCCTGTTGAACAGCGTCGACTTGCCGGCGTTTGTATAGCCGACGATCGCGACCACCGGGAAAGGTACCTTCTTGCGCTTGGCACGGTGGAGGTCGCGCGTACGCCGCACCGTTTCCAGCTCGTGCTTCAGCTTGATGATCTTTTCCTGCAACTGCCGCCGGTCGGATTCGATCTGCGTTTCACCGGGGCCGCCTAGGAAGCCGGCGCCGCCGCGCTGCCGTTCAAGGTGCGTCCAGCTGCGCACGAGCCGGCCTTTCTGGTAATTCAGATGGGCCAGTTCGACCTGCAGCGTGCCTTCCTTGGTTCGCGCTCGCTCGCCGAAAATCTCCAGGATAAGCCCGGTGCGGTCCAGCACCTTGGCGTTCAATTCCTTTTCGAGATTGCGCTGCTGCACCGGCGTCAACGGATGATCGACGATGACCAGCTCGGCGTGACCCTCTTTGACGATCTCGGCGAACTCCGCAACCTTACCGCTGCCAAGCAAGGTCGCCGGACGCGGATCGTTGACGGTCACAACCGCGGTATGGATGGGGTCAAGGTTGATGGCACGGGCAAGGCCGACCGCCTCGTCGCGGCGGGCGTCGGCCGAACGCGTCAGCCGAGGGCGATTTTTTTCATCGTCGCCGCGCGGCTGGCGGGTAAGCACAGGCACGACAACAACGGCGCGGGTCGGACCTTTATCTTCCGTCCCCGGCTGTGCTGATTTTCCACGAACGCTGCGGTCCGCGTCTTTCTCACGTGCCAATCAGGCGCCCTGGCTTTCCTCGCCATCGAACATCTGAACCGGCTGGCTCGGCATGATCGTGGAAATGGCGTGCTTGTAGACGAGCTGGGAGTGACCGTCCCGGCGCAACAGAACGCAGAAATTGTCGAATGAGGTGACCACGCCGGTCAGCTTCACGCCGTTGATGAGAAAGATGGTGAGCGGGTTCTTGCTCTTGCGAACTGAATTCAGGAACAGGTCCTGAAGGTTTTGCGATCGTTCCGCCATTGTTCTTGTCTTTCGCCGATCCCCTTCGGTTTGCAAGCCAATGCGCCAAATTAACCGGCCCATGTCAAGCGCGCAAACACCGTCTTGTCGTCAGGAACGACAAGCAGAACGAGATATATTGATGTTCATTCCACCTGTGCGGTTATCAGGCTGGACTTTTTTCCGCAATGTCAAAAAAGGCTTGCCGCAACGAAAGTGTTATTGAGCCGGGATGGCCGTTGGCGACGGGATCGCCGTCAATCGCTATAATCGGCATGGCAATCGTGGTCGCGGAGCTGAGGAAGGCCTCCCGCGCGGCCTTGGCCTCGGCAACCGAAAACCCTCGCTCCTCGACTTTCAACCCGAGTTTGGCGGCGACATCGAAAAGGGTCGTACGGGTGATGCCGCGCAAAATACCGTGCTCGGCTGGCCGTGTCACAAGAACGCCGTCCCTGGTGACGATCCACGCATTGGACGATCCGCCTTCCTTGACGTTGCCGTCAACGTCGACGAACCATGCCTCCTGGGCGCCGGCCTCCTTGGCCTTCTGCTTGGCCAGCACATTGGGCAACAATCCGACACTCTTGATGTCGACCCGGTCCCAACGATTCTCCGGCACGGTAATAACCTTGATACCGGTCTCGACACGCTTCGCGTTTGCGGCGGGATCGGCCTTCTTCGCCGTAATCACCAATGACGGCTTCGTGCCCGCGACCGGAAAAACAAAATCCCGGCTGGCAACGCCGCGCGTCACCTGGACATAGACCAGGCCATCCACGACATGATTGCGGTTGACCACCTCGCGCAGGAGGAGCGGCAATACGCCCCGGCTGACCGGCCAGTCGATCGACAATTCGGTCAGTGAACGGTTCAGCCGCGCAAGATGACGAGGCATATCGACAATAAAGCCCCGTGCAACCTCGCAGACCTCATAGACACCGTCGGCGAACTGATAGCCGCGATCCTCGATGTGCACCGAAGCGTCGGCGTGAGCGACATAGCGCCCGTTCACATAGGCAATGCGCGACATGGTCCACCCCTGCAAGAATTCTCGGGCTTTCTTAGGCAATTCCGCCGCTGCCGTAACCGACAATTACGTAGGCCACGGCGGGCGGGACGACGGACGGGATCAGACGCCGAGCGACTTCAGCTTGCGATGAAGCGCGGAGCGTTCCATGCCGATGAACTCGGCGGTTTTCGAGATGTTGCCGCCGAAGCGGTTGATCTGGGCGATCAGATAGTCCTTCTCGAACTGTTCACGGGCCTCGCGCAGCGGCAGCGCCATGATGTGCTGGTCCGACTGGTTCGGCGTTCGCGGCATGACATCGCCGATCTCGGACGGCAGAAGGTCGGCGGTGATCGGCGAATCGACATCGTCGCCGCGTGCCAGGATCATCAGCCGCTCGACATTGTTGCGCAGCTGGCGGACGTTGCCGGGCCAGTTATGCGCCTGCAGCACGGCAAGCGCGTCATCGCCGATACGGCGTGGCTTGATGCCGGCCTGTCGAGCGATCTGCTTCATGAAATTGTCGACGAGATAGGGGATGTCCTCGCGCCGCTCGGCCAAGCCCGGCACCATGACCGGAACCACGGCCAGACGGTGGTAGAGATCCTCGCGAAAACGACCATCGGCGATCATCGCCTCGAGGTTCTGCGAGGTCGAGGAAATGATGCGGACATCAACCTTGACCCGCTTGGTGCCCCCTACCCGTTCGAACTGCTGTTCAACCAGCACGCGCAGGATCTTGTTCTGTGTCTCACGCGGCATGTCGGCCACTTCGTCGATATAGAGAATGCCGCGGTGCGCCTCCTCCAGCGCGCCGACCTTGCGCTCCACACCGTTCGATTCGGTGCCGAACAGCTCGATCTCCATGCGCTCGGGCGTGATGTTGGCGGCACTGAGCGTGACAAACGGCGCGGTCTTGCGCGCCGACAGCGTATGGATGGCGCGCGCGGCAAGTTCCTTGCCTGATCCGGAGGGGCCAATGATCATGACGCGGCTGTTAGTCGGCGCGACACGCTCGATGGTCTGGCGTAACTGGCTCATCGCCGACGACATGCCGATCAGGTCGAAGGTCTCGCCACTGCGCTGCTTGAGGTCCGAGACTTCGCGCTTCAATTTCGAGGTTTCGAGCGCACGCTCCGCGATCAGAATCAGCCTGTCGGCCTTGAATGGCTTCTCGATGAAGTCATAGGCGCCGCGACGGATGGCCGACACCGCGGTTTCAATATTGCCGTGGCCCGAGATCATCACCACGGGCAGGTTCGGATGCATCGTCTTGATCTCGTCCAGCAACGCCAGACCGTCGAGGCGCGATCCCTGCAGCCAAATGTCGAGGAAGATCAGCCTCGGCGCTCGGTCGGCGATCGCCGCCAGCGCGCTGTCGGCATCGAATGCCGTGCGGGTTTCATGACCTTCGTCGCTCAGGATACCGGCGACAAGTTCACGGATGTCTTCTTCGTCATCGACGATGAGAATGTCAGACGCCATTACCGACCTTTTCAGTTTCTCGTTCGTATTCCGTCCCGCCCTCGCCGCGCGACGACGGTGCGGTGGCAGCGGCTGGCGGCAGGATGATTGAGATCATCGCGCCGCGTCCATTGTGGAAGTCCGCGGGTGCATCATTGAGTTCGAGCCTGCCGCCATGGTCCTCCACGATCTTCTTGACGATAGCGAGGCCGAGCCCCGTGCCCTTCTCGCGCGTCGTCATATAGGGCTCCAGCAGCCTTTGACGATTCTCACGCGGCAAACCTTTTCCGTTGTCGATGACGTCGATGCGAATCGCGCCATTCTGACGCCCGGCCTGAATCCGGATTATGCCGTGGTAACCATCCTCTTCATCAAGTCCGTCTATGGCCTCGGCCGCGTTCTTGATGATGTTGCCGAAAGCCTGCGCCATCAGACGGCTGTCAAACGTGCCTTTGAGCGGCTCAGTGCCGAACACCCTTTCGAAGGTGATGTCCGAACGGCTGACCTCGATCAGGAACGAGGCCTCGCGCAGCGATTCGCGCAGGTCTATCGCCTTCATTTCGGGTTTGGGCATGCGTGCGAATGCCGAGAATTCGTCGACCATGCGGCCGATGTCCTCGACCTGCCGGATGATCGTGTCGGTGCATTGGTCGAAAACCTCGCGGTCCTCGGTGATCACCTTGCCGTAGCGGCGCTTGATACGTTCGGCGGAAAGCTGAATCGGCGTCAGCGGATTCTTGATCTCGTGGGCGATGCGACGCGCCACGTCCGCCCAGGCGGAAGAGCGCTGAGCCTGTACCAGATCGGTAATGTCGTCGATCGTGACAACATAGGATTTTTCTTCCGCGCCATCGTTGCCGGCCTCGATCGTGATCTGCACGTTGAAGGTGCGCTCGGCGCCGGTGCGATAGAAGGTCACCTGCTCGCGATAGACGGGTTTTCCCGACTTGCGGCCGATCTCGAAGACGCGGCCGACATGCGGCAGCACGGTGGACAGGTTCTGGCCGAGTGCTGCCGTGGCGGATATGGCCAGCATCGTTTCAGCCGACCGGTTGACGATGGTGACGATGCCATACGGATCAACACCGATGACGCCCGCGGTAACGCCTGCAAGCACCGCTTCCGAGAAGCGTCGCCGCTCGTCGATGAGGTCCTTGGCGGACAGGATCTCATTGCGCTGCGATTTCAGTTCCAACAGCATCTTGTTGAACGTGTCACCAAGCGATGCGACGTCGCCGTCGGAGGGCCGGACGGGAACCGAGACATCGAGATTGCCGGTCGCGACCTCGTCGGCGGCCCCGATCAGCTGACGAATGGGTCGTACCAGCCGGTCGGCAACGGCGATGCCGGTCCAGATGGCGGACAGGATGATGATGAGCGTCAGCGACAGATATGGAAGTGCGAAGGCCACCTGCGAGGTGCGGCGATTGTCCTCGAGGCCGCGATACTCGTCCGTGTTGGCCTTGACGATCTGTCGCGCCTTGATCACTTCGGGGTCAACGAGGCGGATGGTGTAGAGATAGAGGCCATCGATCTCACGCAGCTTGACGATGGCGCCCATGATGTTGCGCGTTTTCGGCTCGATCAGCACCGGCTTGCCATCGACGGCGCTCGCTACGGCGCCCTCCGGTGGCTCCGGCATGGCAAAATCGGCATCAGTCTTGGCACTCATGACAAAGGAGCCATCCGGCTTGATCAGTGCCGCATGTGCCAGCGTCCGCCCGACAGCCTCCTTGTTCATCAGATCGAGGAAGCCGGTTCGATCGAGGCCGTAGAGCGTGCGCGATGCATCCAGATCGTAGGCCATCGACAGCGTCGTGCCCTGAAGGTTGCGGGCATTTTCCTGCACATAGGCGTCGGCGATCGACAGCGACGAATTGACGATCGTCTTGGTGCGGATTTCAAACCAGCGATCGAGGCCTATGTCGAGCGTGATCGACGCGATGATCGCCACCATGATGGCGGGAATTGCCGCGACCAGCGCAAACATCGCCACGATGCGAACATGCAGGCGCGACGCGGCCCTGCCGTGCCGGCGCGCCATGAGGATGCGGTGCACCTCGCGCCCGACGAGTGCGATAAGGAAGAGGACGAAGGCGGCGTTGAGAGCAATCAGCGCCAGCGTCGTCGTCTCATTCGGGGTGATCGGCGTGGCGCCCACCAGAATGGCGAACGATATGGCCGCGGCGACCAATGCTCCCACGACAGCGATCACGCCCGGCAGCGCAAGCAACCGGCGCCCATCCTTTCGACGGATCTCGCTGAAAAGCGATTCTTTCAGAATTGGTAACTGCAGGGCCATGTCGCCGTCTAAAGCCATTGATTGCGTCGGATGTATGCAACGCATTGTGGCGATTATGCAACAAGTGTGGCCGAGACGGAAATGTTTCGGCAACCATCCCCTAAAAACGACCTAAAGGCGCGCTTCTTGCCGGGGATCAGCCCTGTCTCGACGACTTGTAGACGTTGACGCCGAGTTCGCGGATCTTCTTGCGCAGCGTGTTGCGGTTTAGCCCCAGCAGTTCGGCGGCCTTGACCTGGTTGCCGCGCGTTGCCGTCATCGAGGCCAGCACCAGCGGATATTCAACCTCGGACAGAATGCGCTGGTAGAGGCCGGCAGGCGGCAGTTCGCCGGCGAATGATGCGAAATAGCGCTGCAGGAAATGCTCAACCGCCTGGCCGATGGACAGGTCGTCGGGAATGAGATTGCCGCCGCCGGGAACGACCGGCCGCTCGCCTGTCTTCAGTTCCGCCTCGATGATCTCGGCGGAAATCTCGTCCTGCGAATAGAGCGCGGCCAGCCTGCGGACAAGATTTTCAAGTTCGCGCACATTGCCCGGCCAGGGATATCGCTTCATCAACTCGATGCCGCCGGTGGAAATGCGCTTGGTCTGCAGGCCTTCCATGGCGCCCAGCTTGAAGAAATGCCGGACAAGGTCCGGAACGTCCTCCGAGCGTTCGCGCAGCGCCGGCAGCCGCAGTGGCACGACATTCAGGCGATAGAAAAGGTCTTCGCGGAAAAGCCCCTGGTTGATCAGCGTACGCAGATCCTTGTTGGTGGCGGCAACAATGCGCACATCGGTCTTGATCGGCGTGCGTCCGCCAACGGTCGTGTATTCGCCTTGCTGGAGCACGCGCAGCAGGCGCGTCTGCGCCTCCATCGGCATGTCGCCGATCTCGTCGAGGAACAGCGTGCCGCCCTCGGCCTGCTCGAAACGACCGGACGATCGGTTCTGCGCACCGGTGAAGGCACCCTTCTCATGGCCGAACAGTTCCGATTCGATCAGATCGCGTGGTATCGCCGCCATGTTGATGGCAACGAATGGACCGCCACGACGGCGGCCATACTCGTGCAGCGCGCGCGCCACCAGTTCCTTGCCGGTGCCGGATTCGCCACTGATCATCACCGTCAGGTCGGTCTGCATCATGCGCGCCAGCATGCGGTAGATGTCCTGCATGGCGGCTGAGCGGCCGACCAGCGGCATCGCGTCAGGCTGTTCTTCCGGCCGCGTATCGATCTTCGGCTTGCGAGGTTCGGAAAGCGCCCGGTTGACGATGTTGAGGAGCTCCGTCAGGTCGAACGGCTTCGGCAGATATTCGTAGGCACCGGTTTCAGAGGCGCGAATCGCGGTCATGAAAGTGTTCTGCGCGCTCATGACGATAACCGGCAGCTCCGGTCGCGCCTTCTTGATGCGCGGCAGCATGTCAAAGGCGTTCTCGTCCGGCATGACCACATCGGTGATGACCAGATCGCCCTCGCCCGCCGCAACCCAGCGCCACAGGGTCGAGGCGTTGGATGTCACGCGCACATCGTGGCCGACGCGCGACAGTGCCTGATTGAGAACGGTGCGGATCGCCGCGTCGTCGTCGGCGACCAGAATATTGCCGCGAACGGTCATTTGCGGTCTCCTTCACTGTCATCGTCGGCGCCGAACGGCGTTTCTTTCCAGGCGGGCATCAGGATGCGGAAGGTGGTTCCGCGCGGCGTCGAATCGCATTCGATGATGCCGCCATGCTCACCGACGATCTTGGCAACCAACGCCAGCCCAAGGCCCGAACCGTTCGGCTTGGTGGTGATGAAGGGATCGAACAGGATCGGCAGGATGTCCTCGGACACGCCAGAGCCATTGTCCCGAACACAGAATTCCAGCGGCAGTGATACGCGATCCTGGGTGCCTGGAACCGAAACACGAATGCCCGGGCGAAAGGCCGTCGACAGGATGATCTCGCCCTGCGGGTCGCTGCCTATCGCCTCGGCGGCATTCTTGACCAGATTCAGAAACACCTGGATGAGTTGATCGCGATTGGCAAAAACCGGAGGCAATGATGGATCATAGTCCTCCAATATCTTGATTCTCTTTGCAAATCCGTTCTTGGCAATCGCCTTCACGTGATCGAGAACGACGTGGATATTGACCGGATAGCGGTCGATCGGCCGCTCGTCGGAGAACACTTCCATGCGATCGACCAACGACACGATGCGATCGGTCTCGTCGGTGATGAGGCGTGTCAGTGCACGATCCTCGTCCGACGCCGACAGTTCGAGCAGTTGGGCAGCACCCCTGATCCCCGACAACGGGTTCTTGATCTCATGGGCCAGCATCGCGGCCAGACCAGTCACCGAGCGCGCCGCGCCGCGATGCGTCATCTGCCGATCGATCTTGTCGGCCATCGACCGTTCCTGGAACATCACCACGACGGAGCCGGGAAACTCCGGCACCGGCGCGACATAGAGATCGACGACCTTCTCGATGCCGAGGCGCGGCGAGGAAACGTCGACCCGGTATTCGTTGACGGGGGCGCGGCGCTCGCGCACCTGATCGACTAGTGTCAACAGCGGGCTGCCGAAAGGAATGAGCTTGGACAATGTGTTGCGGGCAAGCATGTTCGCGCTCGAGCGGAAGAAATCCTCAGCATCCGCATTGGCGTAGGTTATGAACCCTTCCCCATCGACCATGATTACGGGGCGTCGAATCGTGTTGAGCACGATGTGGGCGGCCTCCGCCATTTCAATGCCCTGTGCTACCGGGGAATTCATGCCGCGCTCCGCAGGCTCAGTGTTTCCGGCGCGCCTGAAAAAACGTCGCGCAGCAGCACGATGACGCGCTCGGGCTCGAATGAGGTGAGTATGGCCTTGCGATGCTCGTGGCTGACACTGGAGGCGTGCCGGTCAAGATACCAGCCAAGATGCTTGCGCGCCTGACGCAGCCCGCTCTCCTTGCCATAAAGGGCCAGCATGTCCTCGTAGTGGGAGACGACATAGTCAGCCAAGGCTTGCCCGCTGGCGGGGATGCCGGGAGCGACTTGTTCCAGAGTCGCCGCAGCTATGCTGCCTGCCATCCAGGGCGCGCCGTAATGCGCTCGGCCGATCATGATTGCGTCAGCGCCGGACTGGTCGAGGACCTCGGCGGCCTCCGTCGGCGAGGAAACGTCGCCATTGGCAACGACGGGGATGGACACGGCTTCCTTGACGCGGGCAATGGCGCGCCAGTCGGCCTTGCCCTGGTAGAACTGGCAGCGCGTGCGGCCATGCACAGTCACCATCCTGACGCCGGCCTGCTCGGCGCGGCGCGCAAGTATCGGCGCATTGAGCGCGCTTTCATCCCACCCAAGGCGCATCTTGACCGTCACAGGCACCTCGACCGCGCCAATCACGGCCTCGATCAGCGACAGCGCATGGTCGAGATCCAGCATCAATGCCGAACCGGCATAGCCGCCAGTCACCTTCTTGGCCGGGCAGCCCATGTTGATATCGATGATGTCAGCGCCCTCGCCCGCGGCGATGCGCGCGCCTTCGGCCATGTGCAGCGCTTCGCGGCCAGCAAGCTGGACCATGTGGACGGGCAGTCCGGAATGGCGGATGCGCAGGTCGCAACCGGCTCGCCCCTTGGCCAGTTCGCCGCTCGCCACCATTTCGGACACGACCAGTCCGGCCCCGTGCGCATGGGCGCGCTGCCGGAATGGCTCGTCGGTGATTCCCGACATGGGGGCCAGGAACACGCGATTGCGTATTCTTATGCCCCCAACGTCCAGTGGCGCGGCCAATTTGCTTAACTCAGGCATGCACAAAAACCAAGCATGTTCAATTGCTGCACATTCTCTAGCCAGAAGACCGGCAATGTGCAACGCGGAATGACGCCACATTAAGGCGCATTTGGGAAAATTGCTGGCCTTCGGCCTTGGCCGCGACTAGGACCAATCAGCATGACTGACGCAAGTAAAATTCAGGCTTCGGGCACGGATGGCAAGGTCGCGGTGGTTATCGTCGCGGCCGGCCGTGGTGCGCGCGCCGGACAGGCCAATGGGCCGAAGCAATATCAAAGCATTGGCGGCAGCGCCGTCATCGCACGGACACTGGACGTGTTCCTGGCACATCCACGGACCGGCCCCGTCGTTGTAGCCATCCATGCCGACGATCTCGATCTGTTTCAGCAGGCGGCAAGCGGCCATGCCGACAGGATAATGATGGTCATTGGCGGAGCCACAAGGCAGGATTCCGTCCGGCTCGGCCTGCTGGCGCTGAGGAGCCACGCACCGGGACAGGTACTGATTCATGACGCCGTCCGGCCGTTCGTCGACGCCGAACTCATCGACCGCACGATTGCCACCATCGGTGAGCGTCAGGGGGCACTGCCTGCCCTGCCGATTGCCGATACGCTGAAACGGGAATCGGCTGCTGGCATGATCGGCGAAACGGTTCCGAGGGCGGGATTGCATGCCGCCCAGACACCGCAGGGTTTTCCGTTCTGGCCGATACTGGCAGCGCACGAAAAAGCGCATCATCTGGGAAAGAGCGACTTCACCGACGACGCCGCGATCGCCGAGTGGGCGCATATTCCAGTAAAAATCGTTCCGGGCTCGCCGGACAATGTCAAACTCACCTGGGCAAGGGACATTGCCATGGCGCACCAGCGACTTTCCGGCGAACGGATGCACTTTCCAGATATCAGGACCGGCAATGGCTATGACGTCCATGCCTTCGAGGCTGGCGATCACGTCACTCTGTGCGGCGTCGCCATTCCGCACGACAAGAAGCTCTCCGGTCATTCGGACGCCGATGTTGGCCTCCATGCCTTGACAGATGCGCTGCTGGCCACATGCGGCGCCGGCGATATCGGAACGCATTTCCCGCCCTCCGATCCGCAATGGAGGGGCGCGGCGTCACGTATCTTCGTCGAACACGCGGCTAAACTGGTACGCGAACGCGGCGGGCGCATCGCCAATGCCGATATCACGCTGATCTGCGAAGCGCCGCGGGTCGGCCCGCATCGCGAGGCGATGACATCAGCCCTTTCCGACATGCTGAGGATTTCCCCTGACCGAATTTCGATCAAGGCGACAACCAACGAGAAGCTCGGTTTTGTCGGCCGCGAAGAAGGCATAGCGGCAATCGCCACCGCTAGCGTGGTGTTTCCCGGTGAGGTCCCGGAATGAACAATGGTGATCTGGCGAATGCGTTATTTCGAGCCTGCCAGCAGCGTGGCATCATGCTGGCGACGGCCGAGAGCTGCACCGGCGGCATGATCGTTGCTGCCATGACCGACATCGCCGGTTCTTCGGCCGTGGTCGATCGCGGCTTCATCACTTATTCCAACGAAGCCAAGATGGAGATGCTTGGCGTTTCCGCCGCCACGCTTGAAGCGCATGGCGCGGTTTCGCGCGAAACCGCGATGGAGATGGCAAGCGGCGCCCTGGCCCGCTCGCGGGCCGGGTTGACACTTGCGGTCACCGGCATTGCCGGTCCCGGCGGCGGGTCAGCGGAGAAGCCTGTCGGCCTGGTCTGGTTTGGTGTCGCCTTGGCCGGCCAACCGATTCTCGCCGAATGTGAGCAGTTTGCCGACAATGGCCGTGATTTCATCCGACGCGAAACGGTCAAGCACGCGCTCGAACTTGGCCTGCAGGCACTCGACGAAGGTCAGACCGCGGGGGTCTTGCCGTAGATAACGTCCGCGCGCTTCTCGAAAGCCTCGGCGAACATGCGGAAGGCGCGGTCGAACATGGTCCCCATGACCGCGCCCAGAATGCGGCTCTTGAACTCATAGTCTATGAAGAAACGGACATCGCAGCCGCCCTCCGCCGGCTCGAAACGCCAGACATTGGTCAGGTATTTGAACGGACCGTCGATGTACTTGACGTCGATCGCCTTCTCGTCCGGCTTCAACAACACCTGCGTGGTAAAGGTTTCGCGGATCGCCTTGTAGCCAACGCTCATGTCGGCCAGGAGGATCGTGCGCCCGTCACGCTCCTTGCGCGAACGCACCGTCAGCGCCTCGCAAAGCGGCAGGAACTGCGGATAGGTCTCGACATTGGCGACCAGCGCGAACATCTGTTCCGGCGTGTGCGATACCCGGCGGGTTGCTTCGAATTTTGGCATGAAACCAGCGGATTAGGCTGATTTCTTCAGGAGCGCTTCCCGCGCTGCGCGTAGTCGGGCGAAGTCGTCGCCGGCATGGTGCGACGAGCGCGTCAGCGGGCTCGACGCCACCAGAAGGAAGCCCTTGGTCTTGCCGATCGTCTCGAACGACTTGAACTCCTCCGGCGTTACGAAGCGTATCACCGGATGATGCTTCTTCGACGGCTGCAGGTACTGACCGATGGTCATGAAGTCGACATTGGCCGAGCGCAGGTCGTCCATCAACTGCAGGATTTCATTCCGCTCTTCGCCGAGGCCGACCATGATGCCGGACTTGGTGAAGATCGAAGGATCGAGTTCCTTCACGCGCTGCAGAAGCCTGATCGAGTGGAAGTAGCGCGCGCCCGGACGAACCGTCAGATAGTTGGACGGCACGGTTTCCAGATTGTGGTTGAAGACGTCGGGCCTGGCAGCAACCACTATCTCCAGCGCGCCTTCCTTGCGCAGGAAATCAGGTGTCAGGATTTCGATCGTCGTCAAAGGTGTCGCTGCCCTGATGGCGCGGATGACTTCGGCGAAATGCCGGGCACCGCCATCGGCGAGATCGTCGCGATCAACCGAGGTGATGACGACATGGGTCAGCCCCATCTGCTTGACGGCATGCGCGACGCGGGCCGGCTCATCAGCATCGAGCGCGGTCGGGATACCAGTGGCGACGTTGCAGAACGCGCAGGCGCGCGTGCAGATTTCGCCCATGATCATGAAGGTGGCGTGCTTTTCTCCCAGCACTCGCCGATATTCGGACAGCCCGCCTCTTCACATACCGTCACCAGCTTGTGCGACTTCACGATCTCGCGCGTCTCGGCATAGCCCTTCGACATCGGCGCCTTGACGCGGATCCAATCGGGTTTGCGAAGCACCTCCTGGTCGGGCTTGTGGGCCTTCTCCGGATGCCGCAGGCGCGGCGCATTGGCGATGTTGTCGAGGACAGTGACCATTTGAAAACCCGGCTCCTCGCGACCGCCTACCCGGCGCTCGCCTTTCCAATGTCATCTAAGACTTTTCGGCGCAAAGAAAAAGGCCGCCACGGCACATGCCGCAACAGCCTTTTTCGCATAGCTGGTGTTCAGCCGTGTTAACGGCGAACCAAGCGGCCGACCCAAATCAGCAGACAGGCCCCGATAAAGCCGGTGATCAGATAGGCGGTCCAGCCGATACCGAAGACGCCAATGTTCAGGGCCTGCAGAATGGCATTCAGCACGATCGCGCCGACGATGCCGAGAATGATGTTCATCAAGACGCCCGTATTGCTCTTCATGAACATTTCGGCGAACCAGCCCGCCAAGCCTCCGATGATGATCGCTGCTATCCAACCTACGCCATTCAAGTGCATATGCCCTCTCCTTGTATGATGGGTGAAAATGCATCCGGAACCGAATTACCCCGCCGTCAAATTCGAGTCTTGCACGCTCAATTTATCATGCATTCAGCGCGCGGCCATAGGCGTCGAGCACGCTTTCCTTCATCATCTCCGACAGCGTCGGATGCGGGAAGATGGTGTGCATCAGCTCTTCCTCGGTGGTCTCGAGGTTCATCGCCACGACGAAGCCCTGGATCAGTTCGGTGACTTCGGCACCGACCATATGGGCGCCCAGTAGCTGACCGGTCTTCTTGTCAAAGATGGTCTTGACCAGACCCTGGTCTTCGCCCAGCGCGATCGCCTTACCGTTGGCAACGAAGGGGAAGCGGCCGACACGGATATCCTTGCCCTCGGCCTTTGCCTTGGCTTCCGTCAGGCCGACCGAGGCCACCTGCGGATTGCAGTAGGTGCAACCGGGAATCTTGAGCTTGTCCATCGGATGGACATTGGGCAGGCCGGCGATCTTCTCGACGCAGATGATCGCTTCATGCTCGGCCTTGTGGGCGAGCATTGGCGGGCCGGCGACATCGCCGATGGCATAGACACCGGCGACATTGGTCTTGCCATAGCTGTCGATGACGATGCAGCCGCGATCGGTCTTGACGCCGAGTGCCTCCAGGCCGAGATTCTCAATGTTGCCCTGGACGCCGACAGCGGAAATCATCCGGTCGGCGGTGATTTTCTCGACCTTGCCGTCCTTCATCTCGACATGGGCGGTGATCGAATTGGCTGACTTCTCGACCTTGGTTACCTTGGCCTCGAGATGGATCTTCATGCCCTGCTTCTCGAACTGCTTCTTGGCGAAGGCGGAAATCTCGGCGTCCTCCACGGGCATGACGGCCGGGAGCACCTCCACCACCGTCACATCGACGCCCATGGTGCGATAGAAGGAGGCAAACTCAATGCCGATGGCGCCCGAGCCCATCACCAGCAACGACTTCGGCATTTCCGGCGGCACCATGGCCTCGAAATAGGTCCAGATCAGCTTTCCGTCCGGCTCGATACCGGGCAGCGCGCGCGGGCGGGCGCCAGTGGCGATGATGATATGCTTGGCCGCGTAGGTGCCCTCGCCCTTGGTGTTCTTGGGCAGTGGCGCCTGCGGCTCCATCGGCTTCTTGGACGTCTTCGAAACGACGATCTCATTGGCCTTAGTCAGTTTGGCCTCACCCCAGATGACGTCAACCTTGTTCTTCTTCATCAGGAAGCCGACACCGCCATTCATGCGCTGCGCGATGCCACGCGAACGGTCAACAATCGCCTTCAGATCCGCCTTGATGCTGCCGTCGATCTTCAGGCCGTAGTCCTTGAGATGGTCCGAATAGTGCATGATCTCGGCCGAGCGCAGCAGCGCCTTGGTCGGAATGCAGCCCCAGTTCGAGCAGATGCCCGCCAGATGTTCGCGCTCGACGACCGCCGTCTTGAGACCCAGCTGCGCCGCACGAATGGCGGCGATATAGCCGCCGGGGCCGGAACCGATAATGATGACGTCGTAGTTCTCAGCCACGGGCTTTCTCCTGGTTCACAATTCCAGCATGACGCGCACGAGTGGCGCGAGGGCTTGACCGATATTTCGCGTGTTTTCAGCGTCTAGATGCACGCCGTCGAGCGGCGTGGTCGTCGCCACGGCGCCCGCGTCGAAGAAGCCGCAGCCGCTCTCATCGGCAAGGGCGGCATAGAGCGGCGCCAACCTAGTGGAAGCGTCATCGCCACCGGCGAACATTTCCTTGAATTCGGCGTTTTCGGTGCGACTGACCGCTGGCGGCGAAACGATGAGGATTTGCGGCGCCGGCCAGTCAAACGGATAGTCGTGACCGCGCACGATATTGATCAGGCGTTGGATGCCTTGCTTGGCCGCGACCGGATTGCCATGGATCCATGGCTTCATGTCGTTGGCGCCAAGCATGATGACGATCAGGTCGATCGGCGCGTGCGTCATCAGAACGGTTGGCAACAGTCTTGCGCCGTTGCGGTCCGCGCCGGCCAGATGATCGTCGAAGGCGGTGGTGCGGCCATTCAGGCCGTCGGCGACAACGTACACGCCGTCGCCCAACACTGCCTGCAGCACGCTCGGCCAACGGTCTTCCAGCGGATGACGGCCGCCTTCCGCATTGTAGCCCCATGTCAGCGAATCGCCGTAGCAAAGAACTGTCTTCATGCCGTCTCCCCTCCCCAGACCTGTCCGCGCCCGCGATTCGGCGGCACACGAAAAACCAATTCCAACAATGGATTCGTCATGCCGCCAGTCACGACAGTGCATCGCGGCACTGTCGGTCCGCCGGTCAAACCGGGAGTGGTTCGAGCGAGAAGGCTGGTGAAGGATTTCCGCACCGCCTTCTTCTTTCCTACACCAGCATGCCCATCGGGTTTTCGATCAGGCGTTTGAAGGCGACGAGAAGTTCGGCGCCAAGCGCGCCATCAACGGCGCGATGGTCGGTCGACAGCGTCACCGACATGACCGTCGCAACCTTGATCTCGCCGTTCTTCACCACGGCCCGCTGCTCGCCGGCACCAACCGCAAGGATCGTCGCATGCGGCGGGTTGATGACCGCGGCAAAGTCCTTGATGCCGAACATGCCGAGGTTGGACACCGCCGTGGTGCCGCCCTGGTACTCTTCCGGCTTCAGCTTGCGGCTGCGGGCGCGGCTGGCAAGATCCTTGATCTCGTTGGAGATCACCGACAGCGTCTTTTCGTCCGCCTTGCGGATGATCGGCGTAATCAGGCCGCCGGGGATCGAGACGGCGACACCGACATCGACATGCTTGTGCTTGACCATGGCGCTTTCGGTCCACGAGGCATTGGCATCCGGCACCGCCTTCAATGCCATGGCCATCGCCTTGATCACCATGTCGTTGACCGACAGCTTGTAGGCGGGCGCTTCGCCCTTGTCGGTCTTCTTCATCGGCGCCGCCGCGTTGAGCTGCGTGCGCAGCGCCAAGAGCGCATCGAGTTCGCAGTCGAGCGTCAGGTAGAAATGCGGAATGGTTGATTTGGCCTCGACCAGGCGGCGCGCGATGGTCTTGCGCATGTTGTCATGCGGGACGAGTTCATAGGAGCCGGGTTCGAACAGCTTCAGCACCTGATCGTCCGACATGGCCTTGGGTGCAGACGCCGCTGTGGTGGCGGGAGCCGCCGGAGCAGCTGCAGGCGCTGCCTTGGCTGCGGGAGCCGTCTTGGCGCCGCCACCGGCAATCGCCGCGTCAACGTCGGCCTTCACCACGCGGCCATGCGGGCCGGTGCCGGTTACCGAGGACACATCGACGCCGGCGTCCTTGGCAAGGCGACGTGCAAGCGGCGAGGCAAAGGTGCGCTCACCACCGGCATGACCATTGGCGGCAGGCGCGGCTTCCGTCTTGGGTGCGGCAGCGGCAGGTCCGGCCTTTGGTGCATCGGCCTTTGGTGCCTCAGCCTTTGGTGCTTCGGCCTTGGCGGCCTCAGCCTTCGGAGCCTCAACCTTAGCCGGCGCGGCGTCGCCACCGCCCTTTGCGGCAGCGCCAGCATCCTCGCCTTCCGCGGCAAGAATAGCGATCAGAGCATTGACCTTGACGCCTTCGGTACCGGCTGGAACGACCAGCTTCGCAACCGTGCCCTCATCAACGGCTTCGACCTCCATCGTCGCCTTGTCGGTCTCGATTTCGGCGATCACGTCACCCGGCGAAACCTTGTCGCCTTCCTTCACGAGCCACTTGGACAGATTGCCCTCTTCCATCGTTGGCGAGAGGGCCGGCATGGTGATGTTGATTGGCATGTTTTCCTCCCGCCCGGTTCAGCGATACGTGACGGCTTTGACCGCCTCGATGACCTCGCCGACATTGGGCAATGCCAGCTTTTCGAGGTTCGCCGCATAGGGCATCGGCACATCCTTGCCGGCAATGGTGATGACCGGGGCGTCGAGGAAGTCGAAGGCGCGCTGCGACACCTGGTTGGCGATGTGGTCGCCGACCGAGTTCTGCGGATATCCCTCTTCAACAACGATCAGCCGGTTGGTCTTCTTGACCGAGGCGATGATGGTGTCGAAATCGAGCGGCCGGATGGTGCGGAGATCGATGATCTCGACATCGATGCCCATGCCGCGCAGTTCCGCCTCCGCCCTCACCGCATACGTCATGCCGATGCCGAACGAGACGATGGTGACGTCCTTGCCGGTCTTGTGGATGCGCGCCTTGCCGATCGGCAGCACGAAATCATCCAGCTTCGGCACGTCGAAGGACTGGCCGTAGAGGATTTCGTTCTCCAGGAAGATGATCGGATTGGGATCGCGAATCGCGGCCTTCAGCAAGCCCTTGGCGTCGGCGGCGGTATAGGGCATCACGACCTTCAGGCCGGGAATGTGGCTGTACCAGGCGGCGTAGCACTGCGAATGCTGGGCGGCGACGCGGGCGGCGGCTCCGTTCGGTCCGCGAAACACGATCGGCGCACCCATCTGGCCGCCGGACATATAGAGCGTCTTGGCGGCGGAGTTGATGATCTGGTCGATCGCCTGCATGGCGAAGTTGAAGGTCATGAACTCGACAATCGGCCTGAGCCCGGCCATCGCCGCACCCACGCCGACGCCGGCAAAACCATGCTCGGTGATCGGCGTGTCGACGACGCGCCGTGGGCCAAATTCCTGCAGCAGCCCTTGCGTGATCTTGTAGGCGCCCTGGTATTCGGCGACCTCCTCGCCCATGACGAAGACGTCGCCGTCGCGGCGCATCTCCTCGGCCATGGCATCACGAAGCGCTTCACGCACCGTGGTCGAGACCATCTCCGTGCCGGCCGGAATGTCCGGATCGGCGGCGATTTCCGTCTTGGGAGCGGCTGCGACCGGTGCGGCGGCTGGTTTCGCGGCTTCCGCCTTTTCCTCGGCCGGAACTTTTTCCTCGACCGGGGCCTCTGCCTTCGCTGGCGCTTCCGCCTTGGCGGGAGCCGAGGATTTGCCGACATCGGCGACACTTTCGCCGTCCAGCAGCAAAACGGCGATCGGCGTGTTGACCTTGACGCCTTCTGTGCCCGCCGCAATCAGGATCTTGCCCAGCGTGCCTTCATCGACGGCTTCGACTTCCATCGTCGCCTTGTCGGTTTCGATCTCGGCGATGACATCGCCGGCGACAACCTTGTCGCCCTCGTTCTTCAACCACTTGGAAAGATTGCCCTCTTCCATGGTTGGCGAGAGAGCGGGCATGAGAATTTCGATCGGCATGTCCTTGCCCTCCCGTTACAGTACGATGTCGGTCCAGAGCTCGGACGGATCCGGCTCTGCGTCGTGCTGGGCAAATTCGGCGGCGTCGGCGACGATGTCGCGAACTTCCTTGTCTATGGCCTTCAGTTCGTCCTCGGTCGCCCATTTCTTCTCGGTCAGCCGCGCCTTGACCTGCTCGATCGGGTCATGTTCGGAGCGCATCTTCTGCACTTCTTCCTTGGAGCGGTATTTGGCCGGATCGGACATTGAGTGGCCGCGGTAGCGGTAGGTCTGCATTTCGAGGATCAGCGGTCCGTTGCCGGCGCGGCACCATTCGGTAGCCAGATCGCCAGCGGCTTTCACGGCGCGGACGTCCATGCCGTCAACCTGGATGCCGGGAATCTTGAAGGAGGCGCCACGGTGCGAGAAATCGGTCTCGGCCGACGAGCGCGAAACGGACGTGCCCATGGCATAGCGGTTGTTCTCGATGATGTAGATCACCGGCAGCTTCCACAGCGAAGCCATGTTGAAGCTTTCGTAGACCTGACCTTGGTTAGCGGCGCCATCGCCGAAATAGGTCAGCGACACATTGTTGTTGTCGCGGTAGCGATTGGCAAAGGCGAGACCGGTGCCAAGCGACACCTGCGCACCGACGATGCCGTGGCCGCCGTAAAAATGCTTCTCCTTGGAGAACATGTGCATGGAGCCGCCCTTGCCCCTAGACAGGCCGCCACGGCGGCCGGTCAGCTCGGCCATGACGCCGCGCGGCGACAATTCCATCGCCAGCATATGGCCGTGATCGCGATAGGCGGTGATCATCTGATCGCCTTCGATCAGAGCCATCTTCATACCGGTAACGACCGCTTCCTGGCCGATGTAGAGATGGCAGAAGCCGCCGATGAAGCCCATGCCATAGAGCTGGCCGGCCTTTTCCTCGAAGCGGCGGATGAGCAGCATGTGCCGGTAGGCGGCAAGCTCTTCGTCCTTGGTGAAGTCGGCGGGTTTGGGCGCTGAAAGCCCTGATTTGCCGTCGGATTTGGATTTGGCAGGCGCTTTTCTGGCGGCGGTGGCCATGCATCACTCCCTGTTGGCGTCTCTTCGCGGACATTAGGGGAGATCAGTTCTCCCCACCGATTTCAGAGAGGCTAACACGCGAGAAAGCGTTCCGCCATGCCGAAATTGCATGGCTGACATGCGTCTAAGCAGTTAAAAACATTGAAAATATTGGTGATTAACTGGAATTCAGTTATTTATTTGAGTCAGGCAGCATGATGGTAATTTCATCAGCCTGGGAAAGATTCAGCGCCCTGCGCGCTTGCTCATCGAGCATATCCTTCTCGATCGAGCCCTCGTGCAGCAGCTGGACACGGCGTTCGAGCTCGACGCGGCGCGCTTTGATGGCATTGAGCTGCCCTTGAAGATCGGCCGCCCTGGCTTCCATCTGATATCTTGAATTGATGCCGAACTCGCCATGATAGGCGTGGAAGCCGAAATAGGCCACGAACACCACGCAGAGCGAGGGGATGATCAGCCGGCCGGTGTTTCTTTGTTTATGCTGGCGTGTCCACATCGTCCAAATCCTCTGACACCTCATCTCGCCCCATTGTGCTTAATGGACGGTTACGGACTGCAGGATTGGCGGCAGCCAGAACGAAAAAGGGCGGGAATGCTCCCGCCCTTTTCCTTCGGATATGGTTCGTATCAGCCCTTGACGATGGACTTGCCGGCGTAGCTCGCCTGCTTGCCGAGTTCTTCCTCGATGCGGATGAGCTGGTTGTACTTGGCCATGCGATCAGAACGCGAGAGCGATCCCGTCTTGATCTGTCCGCAATTGGTGGCAACAGCGAGATCGGCGATGGTCGAATCCTCGGTCTCGCCCGAACGATGCGACATGACTGCCGTGTAGCCTGCCTTGTGCGCGGTCTCGACCGCGTCGAGCGTTTCCGTCAGCGAGCCGATCTGGTTGACCTTGACCAGGATCGAATTGGCGACGCCCATGCGGATGCCGTCGCGCAGCCGCGCCGTGTTGGTGACAAACAGGTCATCGCCGACCAGCTGGGTCTTCTTGCCGATCAGGTCGGTAAGGTACTTCCAGCCTTCCCAGTCGTCTTCAGCCAGGCCGTCCTCGATCGAAATGATCGGATAGTCGGCGGCGAGCTTGGCCAGATACTTGGCCTGGGCCTTGGGATCACGGGTCTTCTTCTCGCCCTCATAGACGTAGTTGCCGCCCTTGAAGAATTCTGTCGCCGCGCAATCGAGGCCAAGCGCGATTTCCTCGCCCGGCTTGAAGCCGGCCTTCTCGATCGATTCCATTATGAAGTCGAGCGCGACCGGCGCGCTCTTCAGGTTCGGAGCAAAACCGCCTTC
Organism: Mesorhizobium sp. PAMC28654; assembly: GCF_020616515.1. GTDB lineage: Bacteria > Pseudomonadota > Alphaproteobacteria > Rhizobiales > Rhizobiaceae > Mesorhizobium. Next base: position 828,187 of record NZ_CP085135.1, on the reverse strand, counting down.
GTCGCCGACATTGGTGTTGTGCCCGGCATCCTTCAGCTTCTTCTTCAGGGTGTGGAAGACTTCCGACCCCCAGCGAACGCCTTCGCGCAGCGACGGCGCGCCGATCGGCAGGATCATGAACTCCTGGAAGTCGATCGGGTTGTCGGCATGCGCGCCCCCATTGATGATGTTCATCATCGGCACCGGCAAGACGTGGGCCTTGGTGCCGCCGACGTAGCGGTAGAGCGGCAGGCCGGCGGCATCGGCGGCGGCCTTGGCCACCGCCAGCGAAATGCCGAGGATGGCGTTGGCGCCGAGCCGGCTCTTGTTGGGCGTGCCGTCCAACTCGATCATGGTCTGGTCGATATGGATCTGGTTTTCGGCTTCCATGCCGCCGATCGCCTCGAACAGTTCGCCGTTCACGGCCTCTACGGCGCGCAGCACGCCCTTGCCGAGGTAGCGGGCGCCGCCGTCGCGCAGTTCGACCGCCTCATGCGCGCCGGTGGAGGCGCCCGACGGTACGGCCGCGCGGCCCATCGAGCCGTCTTCGAGTATGACGTCGACCTCGACGGTCGGATTTCCACGGCTGTCCAGGATTTCACGCCCGACAATGTCGATGATGGCAGTCATTGCGATGTCCTCGATTGATCGATTGAAGCGTCGCGCACGTCTTAGCCAAAGCACCGCAAAACGCAATCGTGGCGCTGGCAAATATTGCCGACCTCCCGAGTCACGAAGCGCAAATTTCTGTCATCATAAGTCATGACGTCGGACGTGGATTTCGGGCTATGGCTGTTGTGCGCGGGGCGAAACAGAAGGGAGTTTCGCCATGTCCGAGTTGAGCGGTATCGTGAGTTTGTTCCTGATCGCGGCTGCATTCCTGACCTCGTGTGACAATCAGCGGTCGCCGCCAAAGGCGATCGAGCCGTTGCCGGCCTTGCACATCAGCGAGTAGGCATCGGACTGAATCAAAAGGCCCCGTCGAAACGGGGCCTTTTTTCGAGAGACAAAGCGTCAATGCCAGTAAGGCGCGACCTTGTAATATTTATAGGACGCGTCGCGCGTGCTCTCGCCGTCCGCGCCGGCCAGTTCGTTGATCGAATAGGCAGGAGCCGCCTCCAGCTGTTCCCTAGAAAAGGGCACGACATAGCCGTGCATCTTCTCGTCGTATTCTAGAGCAGAATCTGATCATTCCGGCTCATATCCTGTTGCGGCGAAGTAGTTGGCGCACTCGGTTGGTGTGAAGCAAGGCAGTGCGGCGCTGATGGTATCCCACAATTCCGCGACGGTTCGTGCGGCGGCTTTGCGTAGAATCGATTTCAGCTTGGAAAAGGCGTTCTCGATCGGGTTGAAGTCGGGGGAATAGGGCGGGAGGAACATCATCCTTGCGCCGGTTGCTTCGATCGCCACACGGGCGGCTGCGCTTTTGTGCGCCGGCAGGTTGTCGAGGATCACGACATCGTCGGGCCGCAGCGTCGGCACGAGAACCTGCTCGACATAGGCGACAAACCATTCGCCAGTCATCGGGCCGTCCAGGACCATTGGCGCGGTCATGCCAGTGAGGCGCAGGGCGCCGGTGAACGTCGTCGTCTTCCAATGGCCATGCGGGATTGGCGATCGGCACCGCATCCCGCGCTTCGTGCGCCCCCGCAGTCGAGCCATCTTTGTCGAGGCTCCGGTCTCGTCGATGAAGACCAGATGCTCGGGATCAAGATCGGGCTGGGCGTCGAACCAGGCGTTTCGTCGCGCCGCCACGTCTGGCCGCTCCTGCTCGCTGGCGTGCGCCGTTTTTTTTGAAGGTCATGGAGTGACGATCGAGAAACCGCCAGATCGTGCTCGTCGCAAACGACGCGCCATGCTCCTGTCGCAGCAACTCGGCGAGTTCGACCAGCGTGATGTCCACCCGCCTCTCGATCGCCGCCAGGATGATGTCGCGATACGCTTCAACGCGGTGGGACCGCCTGTCGCCGCCCTGCGGCTTTGCGCAGGTGGCTCCGGTCTCGCGCCATTCCCGGACCCAACGCACCGAGCTTGCCGCCGCCACGCCAAATCGCGCCGCTGCCGCCCGTCGCGACAGGCCGCCATCAACCGCTGCGACCACCCGAGCCCGCAAATCTTCCGATAAGGATTTCGCCATGCCATGCCGGCCTCCGAATCCAGCAGATATGCTGAATCAGATTTCCAATCCCAACGAAACCCCTATCGATTCTATCCGCTCGGATTTTGCTCTAGGCTTGCCCACGGGACGGCGTGATACTTCTCGCCAATACCGAGAAAGCCGCCAAAACCGATCACCGCGAACATGATCCCGGCCGACGTTTTGTCGAGCATGATGTCCTCGATGCTGCCGATGCTCTTGCCTTCGGTGTTGTAGACGGATGTACCGATGACGCGCGAAGCGGCAATGGCTTCGGTGTGGCCTGTCTGGGTCGTCATGATGCGCTCCTCGTTGTCGTTGAAGTATGCTTTGACAATGAGGGGCGCGGGCGAAGGTTCCCGCCTTTTTCGGTGCCGGCCGATCACTCCGCCAGGATGAACGTGACCTTCATGTTGACCCGGTAGGCGGCGATCTTGCCGTCCTCGACAACGATCTTCTGGTCCTGGATCCAGGCGCCTTCGACGTTCTTCAACGTCTTTGAAGCGCGCGCGATTCCCTTCTCGATGGCTTCATGAAAGCTCTTCTTCGACGATGAGCTGATTTCGGTGACACGGGCGACGGACATGGCTTTCCTCCTGCCAGGACGCTCATTTGCCGGGCGAGCGTACAACCGTAGCCTTGTCGTCACAAGCGTAGCCCGTGTCAGCCCTTGGCGATGCGATCGAACGCCATCAATCTTTCGAGCAGCGCCGGCATATCCTTCAACGGCACCATGTTCGGGCCATCGGAAGAGGTCGAATTATCGGGATCCTGATGGGTCTCGATGAACACGCCGGCGACGCCAACGGCGACAGCCGCGCGAGCCAGTGTCTCGACGAAACGTCGCTCGCCGCCGGAGGAGCCGCCCTGCCCGCCAGGCTGCTGAACCGAATGCGTCGCGTCGAAAATCACCGGCGCGCCGATCTCGGCCATGATCGGCAAGGCCCGCATGTCGGACACCAGCGTGTTGTAGCCGAAGGACGCGCCGCGCTCGGTGGTCAACACATTGGCGTTGCCGGAACCGGTGATCTTGGCGACGACGTTCTTCATGTCCCAGGGGGCCAGGAACTGGCCTTTCTTGACGTTGATGACCTTGCCTGTCCTGGCGGCGGCGACCAGCATGTCGGTCTGGCGCGACAGGAAAGCCGGAATCTGCAGCACATCGACATGCGGCGCCACGATCGCGCACTGTTCCTCGGTGTGAACATCGGTCAGCACGGGCAGCGAAAATTCCTTGCGCAGGTCGTCAAAGACCGGAAGCGCCGCATCCATCCCGGCGCCGCGCGTCGCCGACAGCGACGTTCGATTGGCCTTGTCGTAGCTGGACTTGTAGACTAGGCCTATGCCGAGCTTGCCGGTCAGTTCCTTGAGCGCGCCGGCCATGTCGAAGGCGTGCTGGCGCGATTCAAACTGGCAGGGCCCAGCGATCAATGAGAGCGGCGCGTTGTTGGCGAAGGTTACGTTGCCGACGGTTACGGACGAATTGGGCTTGCTCATCGGATCTCCCGGAAAATAAACGCCGCGCCCTGTCCTGGCGCGGCCTGCACGACAATGTCACTGCCACGTATGTCGTGTGCAATGCCGTTGGCTGCAAGCAGCTTCGCGGCAATCCCTGCATTCCGCACCGAAAAGACGATCGCGGCAAAGCGCAGCTTTGACGGTGCATCGACAGGCACACCGAGGCGGGTTTCGAGTTCCGCGCACGTCAGTACGGCCAACCTCGCGTTCGGCAGATCGAAGGTGTTTTCGCCTTCCGCGCCCGTGGCGATCGAAATCAATCGGCCTTGGTCACCAGGAATGTCGCTGACAGCCACGACCTCGACGATGCCGGCCGCACCATTGACATGCGCCTGTAACGCCATGCGGTCGATCTTGGGCGCATTGACCCGCTCGCAGGCGAACAGGAATGCATCCGCCGTCCCGCTGGCGGACGCGAAGGCGAGCTTGAACGATGCCATGGCGCTCTTGCCTGAGGTGTCCACGAATGCACGCGAGAAGTTCAATATATCTCCCGCCGACACGCCCGCCTCGACATAGCGGGCGTGATCGGCCTCGGCATCCCCGGTTCCCAGGACCAAGGCGGAAAATCCATCCTCGCCGCGGCTATCGCGATAGAGACGGTCACGTGCGACGAAGACATTGCCTTGCGCGATCGCCAGTGCCGCGGCCTGCGTGTTCCCCACCGCCAGCGGTTCGAGATAAGTGCCATCGGCAAGGAAGACGCAGCAGTTTTCGGTGCCGAAGGGATGGATGCCGTTCGGCGCAACGACGAATCCGAGCGAGGTCAACCGTGTTCGCGCCACATCGAGGCTGATGGTCGGCAGCACGAGATGGTCGAGCGGTTGTCTGGCGGCATGTGCTTCGGTCATACGGGCGCGATGTGCATCATTCGGCAAGGCGGTTCAAGGGTTTGATCCGGAGCCAGCGAAAATCCTGGCATTTGAGAGCAGGATACTTGCAGTTGCCGAAAGCCGGCCTACCTGATTCCGATGGGAAAGATTCTGTTCATGGCAGCAGCGATCCTCTCGATGACGGTGGTTGCCGTACTGGTCTGGAATGCGCCAAAGCGGCCCGGCGTTGATATGACCGAAACATCTGCTGTTCAAACCGAATAGGTCGGGCACCTTTCGGCTCGATATCCTCGGCAACGATATCGCCGGGGATTGTTCGCCGCGCGTTTTCCTGTGCTACAGGCAACGTCTCGAGACGCTGACGCGGGATCTCGCTCAGGCCAGGGCCACGACATCAGCGGAATAGCGCAGTTCGCGCAGCGGTTTCACCTCGCTCGTCGTCTTGGCGTAGACCGGATGCGCCTTGTAGGCGGCAAGTGCCGCCTCGTCCTCGAATTCGGCGTAGACAACCACATCGATCTCGTCCGACATCGGATCGACTTTCGTATTGAAGGTGACCTCGAAGAGACTGGAATGGGGAATCTTGCCCAACGCCAGCAGGCCGTTTCGAACAGCCTCCACATCCTCTTTGCGCCGTGCACTGAAGAAAACGATATGCCGGATCAACCCAGACTCCCCGATCGGTATACGGGCGTCTTTTGGGTCAGCAGAGCTGTCTCGTCAACAGGCAAGGATGTCGCGCCGGCGACCCGTTTGAACGTTCAGACCTTGCCGGTGACATAGCGCACGACGCGCGAAATTTCCCGCACAGTCGTGTCGAGATAGCGGCCGTGATTGTAGAGGCCGTCCCAGATCAGAAAGAACGTAATGGCGCAGATGACGATTACATAACGCATGGCTAAAACTAGCGTATGCGCATCGGCGCGGCCATAGCCATTCCAGCATTGGCAAGCGCCCTCCCCAGATCTTTTCCAAGTCTTGTTTCGTAGCCTCGCCATTCTGAAGTCGGCTTCCATGGGGCCGAAAGACACTTTGTCTGGCGACGGCGTGAAACTCGGCGTCGATTGCCCCGTAACTCTCATTGACCGACACCAGAGCGTGCCAATGCGCACTGAGACGAGAAAGGTCGATGCAAGGGGACAAGATGAACATCGTGCCTATCAACCGAGGCCAGCATGGCGCCAGAAAGAAGATCGCGGTCATCGGGTCGGGAATATCCGGAGCCGCGGCAGCGTGGGCGCTTAATCCGACGGCTGATGTCACCCTGTTTGAAGCATCAGGTCGGCCGGGGGGGCACACGGCCACGGTGGACATAGACTACGACGGCACTCCGATCTCGGTTGATACCGGCTTTATCGTCTACAATGAACTCGCCTACCCGGACCTCACGGCGTTGTTCTCGCATCTCGGCGTGGCCACGCATGAAAGCGACATGGGTTTTTCCCTGTCGCTCGACGGCGGCAAGCTCGAATGGTGCGGTTCGACGCTGCGCACGATCTTTGCCCAGAAGCGCAATGTCTTTTCACCCGGCTTTCTCTGGATGCTGCGTGAAATCCTGCGCTTCAACAAGGAATGCGTTGTCGATCGCGACAGCGGGTCGCTCGGTCACCTGACGATCGGCGATTATCTGAAGAAAAAGCGTTTCTCGAGCGTGTTTCGCGATAATTATCTCATGCCGATGGCGGCGGCCATCTGGTCGACCCCCCGCGCCAAGATGCTCGACTATCCGGCCGCAAGTTTTATCTCCTTCTTCGAGAATCATCGGCTGATCCATAGCGAGCGCCCCGTATGGCGTACGGTGAGCGGCGGCTCGCGGAATTATCTGCAAAAGCTGCTGGCGCCGCTCGGTTCCAGGTTGCGGCTGGCCGCGCCTGCCAGGACCATGGTTCGCGATGCCTTCGGCATCACCGTATGGGCCGGCGACCAGGGGCCAGACCGCTTCGACAATGTCATCATCGCCGCTCACAGCGATCAGGCGCTTGCGATGCTGGGCGATGCCTCAAGCGTCGAGGAATCGATCCTGTCGGCCATTCCCTATCGGCCCAACCGCGTTATTCTGCACCGGGATCCCCGCCTGATGCCGAAGCGGCGCGCTGCCTGGTCGGCGTGGAACTATCTGCGCTCATCCTGCGACCGCGACGAGCCGGAAGTCTCCGTCACCTACTGGATGAATCGCCTGCAAGGCATCGACGAAACCAAGCCGTTGTTCGTCTCGCTCAATCCGGTCGTCGAGCCGCGAAGGGAATTGGTGTTCGGCGAATGGGCTTTCGACCACCCCCAATATGATGCGCGCGCGCTGTCGGCGCAGGCGCGCCTCGACGACATCCAGGGTGTGCGCGGCACTTATTTTGCCGGTGCGTGGACAGGCCATGGCTTTCACGAGGACGGACTGCGCTCGGGCCTTGACGCGGCGATCGCGCTTGGCGCGAAGGTGCCGTGGCGAGCATCAAAGGAAGAACTGCCCCAACTCAAGCTGGCGGCAGAATAGAAAAACAGCGGGCGCGCTACATGAAAAGACAACGCATAACGACGATGACGGAGAACGGACCGCCGCCGCAAGCGGCCGGCGTGCTCTATCCGGGCGACGTCATGCATGCGCGATTGAAACCATTCGGCCATCGTTTCGTCTATTCGGTCTTCTCGCTGCTCGTAGACATCGACCGCCTGGCCGAGATGGGCGGCATGACCTGGCTGCTGAGGGTCAATCGGCGCGGCTTGTCATCATTCCATGAGAGCGATCATGTCGAGCGGGATGGCGAGACATTGCGCGACTTCGCCGACCGGCTGCTTGCCGGCGCCGGGCTTGCCAAGCCAGCCGCCCGAATCCTGCTCCTCGCCTATCCGCGCATCCTCGGCTACGTCTTCAATCCGATCTCGGTCTATTTCTGCTACGATGATGCCGGCGCGCTGATCGCCATGATCTACGCGGTGCGAAATACATTTGGTGAGCGACACACCTATGTCGCTCCAATCGAGCCAGGCGATCTCAGCCCGGCTGGGGTGCGCCAGACACGGACGAAGATCTTTCACGTGTCGCCTTTCATCGACATGGGAGCCCGGTATCACTTTCACATCTTGCCTCCCGGAAAAGTGGTGCGCCTGCGTATTCACGAGACGGAAAAGGGCGAGCCGCTGCTGTCGGCGACCTTTGCGGGCCAGGGCTGTCCACTTGGCACACCGCAGTTGGCGACTTGCCTCTTGAAGTTCCCCCTGATGACGTGGAAGATTGTGGCGGGAATTCACTGGGAGGCGCTGAAGCTCTGGTTAAAGGGCGCGCGCTTTCGTTCGAGCCCGCCCGCCCCGGAATCGACCAGTTACCGGGATCAGGGAGCGGCGTTCGAGCCTGGCGAATGAACTGCGAGAGGGTGAGGAGTTTGGCGGATATTACAGCCAACTCCGCGGAAGTCCAGGAATGTGAAATGGCTAATAGGGAACACACCGGCGTTATGTTGGGCGAGGCGATCAAGCTCGACGAATTCAATTTCGCCGAGATCGTGAAAGGCTTGCCAGCCAAGGCGAAAATGGTTCTGTCGGCCGCGATGAACCTGCCGCGCGGGTCGCTGAAGGTGAGAATGCCGGATGGTCGCGCCGTCCTTGTTGGCGGCAAGGGGCCGGGTCCCGACGCGGAACTGGTGCTGAAGAACTGGCGTTTGCCTGGCCGGGCCTTCACCGGCGGCACGATAGGCGTCGCCGAATCCTACATGGACGGCGATTGGGAAAGCCCTGACGTGACCAGTTTCCTGGAGCTGTTCGTGGTCAATTCAGAGACCGGCGAGCGGATAGCGGGTGGAGCCAGTTGGCTGATCAATGCCGCACAGCGCATCCGCCACTGGTTCAACGAAAACACCCGAACCGGCTCGAAGCGCAACATCTCCGCGCATTACGACCTCGGCAACGCCTTCTACAAGGAATGGCTCGATCCGAGCATGACCTATTCCTCGGCGCTCTACACGACCGGCGCCAACGATCTGGAAAGCGCGCAGGCCGCCAAGTACCGCGCCCTGGCAAAGGACACGGGCATTGGACCGAAGGACCATGTGTGCTGGAGATCGGCTGCGGCTGGGGCGGCTTCGCCGAATTCGCCGCGCGCGAGATCGGCTGCCGGGTTACCGGTCTTACGATAAGCCGCGAGCAGCATGACTTCGCCAAGGCGCGCATCCAGAAGGCAGGGCTCGCCGACAAGGTCGATATCAAGCTGCAGGACTATCGCGACGAGACCGGCACCTACGACCGCATCGCCTCGATCGAGATGTTTGAAGCCGTTGGTGAAAAATACTGGCCGGTGTTCTTCAGCAAGATGAAGGATTGCCTGCGGCCCGGCGGGACCGCCGGCCTGCAGATCATCACCATCAACGAGAAGGCCTACGACACTTATCGTGCCCGTCCCGATTTCATCCAGCGCTATGTTTTCCCAGGGGGAATGCTGCCAACGCCATCAATATTGAAGGCACTGGGAGCGACCCACGGCCTCGCCCATCTGCGCGAGCGCGTGTTTCCGGACGACTATGCGCGTACAATCGCCGAGTGGCGCCACCGCTTCTGGGCATCGTGGGAAAAGATCGTCCCGCTGGGCTTCGACGATCGCTTCAAGAAACTCTGGGAGTTCTATCTGCACTATTGCGAAGCGGGCTTTCGCGCCAGCTACATCGACGTCCGGCAGGTGGTCTACAAGGCCTAAATTTAGGATTCACAGACATCGACGATCGGCCCCGCTGACGCCGGCCAGGCGCGGCCTTGCTCATGCGAATGTGATGCAACCGCGATCACAAGGTCGCCGTTTTTCTGCACTGGCGCAAGCGCCACATACCGCATCCAACGCTGAGCGCCTCTTGACATAGGAGGCTTCCTTGAAACGACCTGCAATCGCCGCGCTAATCCTGCTAGAGCAAAATCCGAGCGGATAGAATCGATAGGGGTTTCGTTGGGATTGGAAATCTGATTCAGCATATCTGCTGGATTCGGAGGCCGGCATGGCATGGCGAAATCCTTATCGGAAGATTTGCGGGCTCGGGTGGTCGCAGCGGTTGATGGCGGCCTGTCGCGACGGGCGGCAGCGGCGCGATTTGGCGTGGCGGCGGCAAGCTCGGTGCGTTGGGTCCGGGAATGGCGCGAGACCGGAGCCACCTGCGCAAAGCCGCAGGGCGGCGACAGGCGGTCCCACCGCGTTGAAGCGTATCGCGACATCATCCTGGCGGCGATCGAGAGGCGGGTGGACATCACGCTGGTCGAACTCGCCGAGTTGCTGCGACAGGAGCATGGCGCGTCGTTTGCGACGAGCACGATCTGGCGGTTTCTCGATCGTCACTCCATGACCTTCAAAAAAAAACGGCGCACGCCAGCGAGCAGGAGCGGCCAGACGTGGCGGCGCGACGAAACGCCTGGTTCGACGCCCAGCCCGATCTTGATCCCGAGCATCTGGTCTTCATCGACGAGACCGGAGCCTCGACAAAGATGGCTCGACTGCGGGGGCGCACGAAGCGCGGGATGCGGTGCCGATCGCCAATCCCGCATGGCCATTGGAAGACGACGACGTTCACCGGCGCCCTGCGCCTCACTGGCATGACCGCGCCAATGGTCCTGGACGGCCCGATGACTGGCGAATGGTTTGTCGCCTATGTCGAGCAGGTTCTCGTGCCGACGCTGCGGCCCGACGATGTCGTGATCCTCGACAACCTGCCGGCGCACAAAAGCGCAGCCGCCCGTGTGGCGATCGAAGCAACCGGCGCAAGGATGATGTTCCTCCCGCCCTATTCCCCCGACTTCAACCCGATCGAGAACGCCTTTTCCAAGCTGAAATCGATTCTACGCAAAGCCGCCGCACGAACCGTCGCGGAATTGTGGGATACCATCAGCGCCGCACTGCCTTGCTTCACACCAACCGAGTGCGCCAACTACTTCGCCGCAACAGGATATGAGCCGGAATGATCAGATTCTGCTCTAGCCGGGATATCAGCTGCCACTGCCGCACGCGAGTTATCGCCGCCCACCGATGACCCTCTGGGTCTCAGTACCAGCCCGACATCGACGCCTGGCGTCATCGACAGCACACCAACTTCTACCATCAATTCTCCTGCGGGAATGACGTCGCCGACCGTACCGAACGATCCGCAGGGCACGTCAACGGAGCCGCCGCTGCCGCCCATTCCGACATCGCCCGAGACAGCCGTGCCTCTGGCGCCGATGCCAGCGAACTAGGCACCTGATATCGATCCTTTCAGACGGCTCCATTGGGGCCGTCTTTTCTGCCTGCGTCCAGGATCCGGCACTCGTGTTCTTGGGCCTTTTCTCAAAGAAGAATCCGGTACTTGGCAAACCCCGCCTCGCCTTCGCCCGCCGGTTCGATCTTGAGCGTCTTGACCTCCGCGATGAAATCCTTGGCCTTGGCGCCGGTCTCGAACACCACGCTGGTTCCGGGCAATGGTGCAAACGACCAATTGTCGTCCGCCGATGGGTTTATCGTGCCTTGGCTCACGATGTAGCGCACGATCACGTCGCGGTTGGTGTCTGGCGCCTCGTAGATAATCTTCGAGGCATTGATGTCGGGGAAATTGCCACCACCCCCGGCCCGGTAATTGTTGGTCGCGACGACGAATTTCTGTGCGGGATCAATTGGCTTGCCGTCGAACATCAGGTCGACGATGCGGTTAGAGCCGGCATTCGCCGCGCCACCCTTGGCGTCGTATTTCGGCGGCTGCGACAGGTCGATCCTGTAGGTGACACCGTCGATGACGTCGAAGTTGTAGGACGGGAATTCGGTGTTGATGAGTGGCTGGTCTGCCTTGCCCGGCTCGATCCTGTTAAAGATGCCGGCCGACATTTCCAGCCATTCCTTGATCTGCGCTCCGGTGATTTCGACGGCGCGCACGGTGTTCGGATAAAGATAGAGATCGGCGACGTTCTTGATGGCGATATCGCCAACCGGAACGTCGGTATAGTAGTCGGCGCCATTGCGCCCACCCGCCTTGAAAGGGGCGGCCGCCGACAGCAGCGGCACATCTTTCCACTGCGTGTTCTTGAGGATGTCCTTGAGGTACCAGGTCTGCGCCTGGCTGACGACTTGCACCGAGGGATCATCGGCGACCAGGGCGAAATAGGAATAGAGCGGGGCGGATGTCTTGCCGACGGGACGGCGCACATAGGCCAGCGTTGCCTGGTGATCCTGCTCGAGTGCTGCAATGATGCGCTTGTCGTCCTCGACCGTCGGTTTGTTCTTGTTGTCGACCCGCTCGAAAATCGGCCGCGCCTCGGAGGTCGCCGAGGCGACCCGCCATTTTGAACCGTCGCGCTCCAGCATCAGGTCGATCAGGCCCATATGCGAGCCCCAGAAGCCGCCCATGACCGCGGGCTTGCCTTGCAGCGTACCCTTTTGCGTATCGACGCCATCGAGCGCCTGAAAATCCTTCTTGCCCGGAAAGACAAGATGCTGATGACCGGTGAATACGGCGTCGATGCCGTCGACGCCGGCCACGAAGAACGATGCGTTCTCCATCATGTCGCCCTGCTTCACGTCGATGCCGGAATGAGAGAGCGCGATCACGATATCAGCGCCCTCCTCTTTCATCTGTGGCACCCACGCCCTGGCCGCCTCGACGATGTCGCGCGTCCTGACGTTGCCGTCGAGATTTTTCAGATCCCAGACCATGATCTGCGGCGGCACGAAGCCGATAATGCCGATCTTGATCGGCTTCTCGGCGCCCGAACCATCCTTGATCTTCTTCTCCAGAATGACATAGGGCTTGAGGTAGAGCTTGTCGTCGCGTGGGTTCGAGGCAAGCGTGGTGCCACGGATCAAGTTGGCGCACACGAATGGAAAATTGGCGCCGGCGAGCACCTTGTCCATGAACGACAAGCCGTAGTTGAACTCGTGGTTGCCCAGCGTCGAGCATTCGTAGCCAAGCAGGTTCATGCCCTTCATGATCGGGTGAAGGTCGCCCTCCTTCATGCCCTTCTCATAGGCGATGTAGTCGCCCATCGGATTGCCCTGCAGGAGATCGCCATTGTCGATCAGCATCGCGTTGGTGGCCTCCTTGCGCACCGCGTCGATCAGCGACGCCGTGCGCGACAGTCCCATCGTGTCGTTTGCTTTGTCGGCGTAGTAATCATAGGGCAGCACATTCACATGGATGTCGGTCGTCTCCATGATCCGCAGATGCGCCTGGTTGCCTTGCGCGCGAGCCGAGAACGGATGAAGCATGACCAGCGCCCCTGTGGCGGCAGCGCCGGCGAGAAAACCGCGGCGGGAGACGGGATGGAGCAGTTGGGACATTGTTTTCTCCTTCTTCGACATCACAAGTCCTGCCCTAAGCAAAGCTTCGCGCCGAAATCCCCTCGAGTCCATCAAGAAGAGTGACACTTTGCAGGGAAGGACAGTCCATCAGCAAGAGATGACGCGCCGATGAAGGCTTGCGGAGATCGCACAGGGGGCAAGGTCAGCCCTTGTCGTCGTCACCTTGGGTGATCAGGCGCGCGCTGCGCTGACCCGTCGCGTATATCCATAGCCAGCTAAGCGAAACCGCAAGCCGGTTGCGGAACCCGATCAGGAAATAGATATGGGCGAGGCCCCACAGCCACCAGGCCGGCCAGCCGGTGAGCTTGATCCAGCCGAGATCGATCGCGGCGGCACGCTTCCCGATCGTCGCCAGATCACCGTCGTGCCTGTAGCGGAAAGGCCGTTTGTCCATGTCGCCGGCAAGCCGGGCCTTGATGGTGGCGGCGACATGGCGGCCTTGTTGCTTGGCGGCGGGTGCAACGCCCGGCACGGGCCGGCCGTCCGGGCGCAGGACATGCGCCGCGTCACCAACGACAAAGATATCCGGGCTGCCAGGCACGGTCAGGTCGGGCTCGACAAGCACCCTGCCCGCCCGATCCGCCGCTGCTCCCAGCCATTCGGCGGCGGGCGAGGCCGCGACTCCCGCCGCCCACAGGATCGTCCTCGCCGGCAGATGCGTTTCGCCGAAGACGACGCCTTCGGCGTCGCAGCGCGTCACCGCCTGACCGAGTTCGACCGTTACGCCAAGTCGCTCGAGCGCCTTGCGGGCATAGTCGGAAAGCTCCGGTGCGAAGTTGGCGAGGATGCGGTCGCCAGCCTCGATCAGCACGACGCGCGCATCTCGTGTATCGATATTGCGGAATTCGCCTCGCAGCGTTTCGTGAGCCAGTTCGACGATGGTTCCCGCGAGTTCCACACCGGTTGGACCGCCACCAATGATTGCCAGCGTAAGCAGTGCCTGACGCTTGGCGGGGTCGCTCTCCCGTTCGGCCTGCTCGAAGGCCATCAGGATGCGCCGGCGAACGGTAGTGGCATCCTCCAATGTCTTTAAGCCGGGCGCGAAAGGCTCCCATTCGTCATGGCCGAAATAGGCATGGCGGGCGCCGGTGGCGAGTAGCAGCGTGTCGTAGGCGACCGCACTGCCGTCGTCGAGCAGCACCCGCTTGCCTGCGCGATCGACGCCGACGACATTGGCAAGCAGTGTCGTCACGTCCTTGCGCCTGCGAAGGAGATGGCGGATCGGCCAGGCGATCTCCGAGGTCGCGAGCGCGGTGGTCGCGACCTGATAGAGCAGCGGCTGAAACAGGTGATGGTTGCGCTTGTCGATCATGGTGATGCGAACCGGTGCGCCACCAAGCGCGCGGGTGAATTCAAGGCCGCCAAAACCCGCGCCGACAACAACGATGTGATGACTGGCTTGGTTCATTTCATTCACCCCCGATTGGAAGATCGCCTGCCCCGGATGTAGGTATTTTTGTGCAATGCAACAACAGAAGGACAGTACCCGGGACTCGCCGTCCCATGTCGTGAATGCACAAGTTATATCGTATCGCGAGGTATAGCGTCATCGAACACACTATGAGGTGACGCATGGCCAACGATCATGACGACCAAGGTCCGGCGCAGTATGTCTCGCCGCCTTGCTTCATGCATGAGCTCGATCCGGAATTCCGGGTGCCGCTATCCGACTGGACCGATGTGAGGCGCTGGCGCAAGGCCGAGCGGGAACGGCTGATCGCGGCGCGGCTGGCGGTTTCAGCCGATGCCCGAACGGCGATGTCTCAGCGTATTGCCGAAGGGCTCGACGCGATCATCAGCGAGATCAGTGGTCGCATGGTCAGTCTTTACTGGCCGTTTCGCGGTGAGCCGGATTTGCGGCCATGGATGGCATCCGTCAATGAGCGCGGTGGCCGCACAGCGCTGCCCATCGTCGTGGAGAAAGGGCAACCGCTGATCTTCCGCGCCTACAAATCCGGCGACCGGCTGGAAAAAGGCATCTGGAACATCCCGATCCCGGCCGAGGGCGATCCGGTACTGCCCGACATCGTTATCTCGCCGATCGTCGGTATTGATCCGGCAAACTATCGCCTTGGCTATGGCGGCGGCTTCTTCGACCGCACGCTGGCCGCAATGCCCTTCAAGCCGCTGGTCATCGGCGTCGGTTACGAACTGCAGCGCATCGCCACAATCTATCCGCAACCGCACGATATCCCGATGGATCGGATAGTCACCGAGGCCTAAGAGCCTGTTTCAGAAAATTGTCCATATTTCCGCCGCGCGGCAGCGCAAATGTCAGGTGACAAAAAATCCGACTTGGTCGACAAATAACATGACCTCAAGCCAACCATGTTGCGGAGGACCGTTTCGACATGCGCTCTGGGCGGATCCAACAGTGTCCGGTCGCTTTTGGATTGGCTGCGTCTCAACGGATCACAAGATGATCGGACGAACTATAGTGGCTGCCCTTGCTGTCGCGTTTTCCTTTTCGCCTTCCCATGCGCAACCACTGCATCGTTTGCCGAGCGGTTACAAATGGGGCCGTTGCCTGCTTGTTGTTGACGGGCAGACCCGCATATCCGGAAAATGCTCCTATCAAATCGAGAAGGGTGGCGATTTTAATATCCAAGGCCCTCGGCAAGTTTTTGCAGGCATCGACTACCCTGATACGCATAGTGGGGCTGGTGAAATGTCCGAAGATTACTGGGCGGTTGTCTACAAGGACGGTGATGTTTGGGACGGTTATGGGAACTCGGACATTCGCGCAACTCACGGTGAACCGGGAGATTGGGGAGAACTTCGCCGCGTAGGCGCATGCTATATTGGGAAGGACGTCCGGGTGTGCCTTTGGCGTTAAGCCAGTTCCGGCTTCATCCCCATGGCCGTCCGATCGACGATCTCGCGCAGCGCGAAGGACGAGTTAATCTTGGTCACATGCGGCATGGCCGACAGCCACTCCTTGTGAATGCGCTCGTAGTCCACAAGGTCCTTCGCCGCTATGCGCAGGATATAGTCGTATTCACCTGACATCAGGTGGCAGGAGAGAACGTTCGGGCAGCGCTTGATCGCCGCCTCGAAATCCGACAGCGTCTTCTCGAATTGGCCTGACAGCGATATGTGCACGATCGCCGTCATTTGGTGGCCAAGGGCTGCATTGGAAAGCCGGGCGTGATAGCCTCGAATGGTTCCGGATTTCTCCAGATTGTCCAACCGCCGCGAACAGGCCGATTGCGACAGTCCAACCTTTTCGGCAAGCGCCGCGTTTGGTATCCGCCCATCCTTCTGCAACGTCTCCAGAATGGCGATATCGATCCTGTCGAGCGGCATTTTTCGCGATTCCTTCGATAATCCTGTATTTCGGCGCAAGGATTATCGAACCAACCCTTCGGGCGCAAGCGCATTCGCAAACACTTGCGCCGCGATTCGTGGTTCACTCAACCAATTCAGGGAGCGAGCCCCAAAGGGGTCTGATCAGGAGAAGAAAATGCGCGTCGGTTGTCCTCGGGAAATCAAGAATCACGAATACCGTGTCGGCCTGACGCCGGGCTCGGTCCGCGAATATGTCGCCCACGGCCATGAAGTTCTGGTCGAGACGGGCGCCGGCGCCGGCATTGGCGCCGACGACAATGCCTATCGCGCCGCCGGCGCGACCATCGCCAAGACCGCCGCCGACGTGTTTGCCAAGTCGGACATGATCGTCAAGGTCAAGGAGCCGCAGCCCAACGAGTGGGTTCAGCTCCGCGACGGCCAGATCCTCTATACCTATCTCCATCTGGCTCCAGATCCGGAACAGACCAAGGGCCTGCTGGCTTCCGGCGTGACGGCGATCGCCTACGAAACCGTGACCGATGATCGCGGCGGCCTGCCGCTGCTGGCGCCGATGTCCGAAGTTGCTGGTCGCTTGTCGATCCAGGCTGGCGCCACCGCACTGCAGAAGGCCAATGGCGGCCGCGGCGTGCTGCTCGGCGGCGTGCCCGGCGTGCTGCCCGGCAAGGTCACGGTGCTTGGCGGCGGTGTCGTCGGCCTGCATGCCGCCAGGATGGCGGCCGGCCTTGGCGCCGACGTTACCATCATCGACCGCTCGATCCCGCGCCTGCGCCAACTCGATGACATTTTTGGCGGCCGCGTCCACACCCGCTACTCGACTGTCGAGGCTTTGGAAGAAGAGTGCTTCTCGGCCGATATCGTCATCGGCGCCGTGTTGATCCCGGGTGCCGCCGCCCCGAAACTGGTTTCTCGCGAAATGCTGTCGGGCATGAAGAAAGGCTCGGTTCTGGTAGACGTCGCCATCGACCAGGGCGGTTGCTTCGAGACGTCGCACGCCACCACCCATGCCGACCCGACCTATGAGGTCGACGGCGTCATCCACTACTGCGTCGCCAACATGCCTGGTGCCGTGCCCGTCACTTCGGCGCATGCGCTCAACAACGCGACGCTGCACTATGGTTTGCAACTCGCCGACAAGGGCCTGAAGGCACTGATCGACGACCATCACCTGCGCAATGGCCTCAATGTCCACAAAGGCAAGATCACCAATCGCGCAGTAGCGGAAGCGCTCGGCTATGAACTGGTCGAGCCCAAGGCAGTCCTGGCTGCCTGATTCCACGTAAAACGAGTTTCCTCCTGTCTCACCCGCCGGATCATTCCGGCGGGTTTTTTCTTAGCCAGCAAATGGCGGGCCTGCTTTTCCGTGCGCAAGTCTGATCGATTGGCACTTTGCGTATCACTGTTGCATTTTTATCATAGCTAAATAATACACCCAGATAGGACACGCCTGGGTTGTTAATTGGGGGTTTGACTATGTTAATTCGCACGTCCGCGAAATCTATCTTGCTTGGCGCTGTCTCGGCCATGGCACTTATGTCGGTCGCTCATGCCGCTGATGTTGTACAGCCGGTCGAGTCGTCAGGCTTTAATTGGAGTGGTGTCTATATAGGCTTCGGCGTTGGTGCCGGCGCCAATGTTCATGAGCTTGGCAGCGACGTTATTCCAATATCTCTGAATGGAATTGGTGGCGAAGGCGTCTACGGTGAAGCAACCGTTGGCTACGACTATATGGTTTCGCAGCGCTTCCTGCTTGGCGGACTGCTGGACGCCCATGTCGGCAATATCGAAACCACGCTGGATATAGCCGGCTTCAACGCCTCCATCCAGGAGACTTACGGCTTCGACGCCGGCTTGCGTGCAGGCTATCTCTTCACGCCGAACACGCTGGGCTATGTGCTTGGCGGCTACTCCTGGCAGAAGTACAAACTCGACACGAACGCCGGTTTTGGTTTCGATTGGAGCCAGAGCGGCTATTTTGTCGGAGCTGGTGTCGAAACGGCGATCAACAGCAATTGGACGATCAAGACCGAGTATCGCTATACGCGCTTTAGCACCGCGAATATTCTTTCTGATTTTGGCGTGCCGGACGGCATCCTCAACACGGACACGTCGCGGCACACTTTCCAAGTCGCGGCCAACTATCGTTTTGGCGCCCAGAATGGCGGTGCCGCGGCCTTTGAAGCGCCTGCTTACAACTGGACCGGCTTCTACATCGGTGGCGCGGGTGGTGCCGGTGCGTCGGTACAGCAGATCAATGTTCCGCCGTTCGCCGACTTGAAATTCAATGGCCTTGGTGGCGAAGGCGTGTTCGGCGAATTGAACGTAGGCTACGATCATGACTTCGGCAACTGGGTGGCAGGCGTCATGGTCGATGCCCGTTATTCCGGTATGACGTCGAAGCTGGATCTCTTTGGCACTTCGGTTAATCTCGATACCGACTACGGCTTTGACGTGCTCGGCCGCGTCGGCATGAAGGTCAACGAATCGACTTTGGCCTATGTGCTCGGTGGTTACAGCTGGCAGCATTTTGACCTGAAAGCCTCAGCGCCGATTGGCGACATCCTGGACTGGGGTTCCAGCGGCTTCTCGGTGGGTGGCGGTCTGGAAACGGCCTTGTCCAACAACGTGACGGTCGGTCTCGAATACCGCTATTCGCAGTTCGCCAAGAAGGATTTCTCTTCGGATATCGGCGCGCCTGGCGATACGCTCACCTCCACACCGTCCTTCCATACGGTCCGGATCGGCGCGAAGTACAAGTTCAACTAGAAGCCTTCCGGCAAACAGTCTCAGCCCGTCGGCCAAAGCCGGCGGGCTTTTTCTTGCGCGAAACGTCAACCAACAACAAAAAAGCGGAGCCAAAGCCCCGCTTCCTCGGTTGTCGAGATTTCCCGCCGGTCCATCCGCGGTCGGCAAATCTATCGACAATCCCTGTCTAGCGCGAGAGTGTTACAGCAGTACGACAACACAGTTGGCAGGATGGCGTTTCGGTCAGGCGCGCTCAATCCTGCACTGATAGCAATTGTTTCGCGCCGAGCGGACATGGACATAGGCGATGTCGTCGCGTTCGAACAAGGCCTCCGCCCGGGCGGCGATGGCACCTGTCGGGATGACGCCGCCGCTGCCATAGACGATGCGGTCGTCCCTGCCATAGCCGCGCACGATATAGTCGGTGCTTTCCAGCATTTCAGGCAGTGCTTCGGTTTCAGCAGCGCGCTCGCATTCCCGCGCATGCATGAAGATCGGGCCCGTTTCAGCGTAGGGCTGAAGGTCCGGGAACGGCCTATAGGCCAGGACGAGATACTCTTCGCCCGCGGCGACATGCTTGAGGCAGTGACGGCAAGGCACGCCGTCGCCGTCGGAAATCTTGCGCTCGGGGATCCGGCCATAGGCATCGGGCGCGCCGTGTTGCAGCGCCCTTGCATCTTCGGTCGGCAAGGCTTTGAACTGGATGGTCATGCTGAATCTCCGGTTTCATTGTCCGGAAATTATTCGCGGCGACGAACCGTGCCCACCCGATTCCCGCCAGTCAGACGAGAATGATGCGGCACTCGTCGATCGCATCTAATCCAGCAAAGCGTCGAGCCCGCGCACCAGCCCGGTGATCTCCCGCACCCGGCGGATGGCGAGCAACGTGCCGGCCACGTAGGGAGCCGCGGATGAGCCGGCGTCGTGACGGATGGTTAGCCTCTCGTCGGGCAAGCCGAACAACACCTCGCAGGAGAGGATGTAGGACGGCAGGCGCAGTGCGTGCACCTGTACCCCCTTTCCCTCGCCCACTGCCGCACCGCGTGTACCGGGCACACCCGAGACCTTTGAAACCGGCCGCGCCGTCGACGCTTGGCGGACCTCCGCCAAGGCTTCAGCAAGCTCGCGAGCAGTGCCCGACGGCGCGTCGGGCTTGCCGGCGCTGGCATAGTCGATGATTTCGACATCCGGCACGAATTTCGCCGCCACCAGCGCGAAGCGTTTCATCAGTGTAGCGGTGATCGAGAAATTGCCCGCAGCAACCACGCCGACACGATTGGCGCGGGCCGCGGCATCGATTTCGGCATAGTCGGCAGCACCCAGCCCTGACGTGCCAATCACCACATGCCTGCCCTTGGAGATCGCCAGCAGAGCGTGATCCTTCACGACATCTGGCTTGGTGTAGTCAACCAACACGTCGGATGCCGTTGCCAGCGCCTCGGTCAGCGAGGAGGAGATCGTCACGCCGTTCGCGGGGCCGCCAACGACCGCTCCCGCGTCCTGTCCCGCCGCGCTACGTGAAACCGCGCCGATCAGTTTCATGTCGGCTTGCTCGGCGATCGCCGGAATCAACGCCTTGCCGACCCAGCCGGTCGCACCGGCCATAACCACCCGTATCGTCATCGTCCGGTCCTTTGCTCGCCATTGCCTTGAACGGCCAGCGATATGGAAAGAGCCCGGCTCATTCAAGCCAGGCTCTTCTGATCCGAATTCCCGTCAGGGACCGTCAAGTCCCAAGTATCGCTCCGCGACTATCGGATGAAATCGTCGAATCGGCGCAACGTCACCCGGCGATTCTGCCAGTTCTCGTTCTGCGTCTGTACGAGCAGGAACTCCTCGCCGTAGCCAACGGTTTCAAGCGCGTAGGCCGGCACACCGAATTCCCGCACCAAGGTGCGCTTCAGCGAGGCGGCACGCTGTTCCGACAAGATCTGGTTCGACTGGAACGAGCCGACCGCGTCGGTGTGGCCTTCGATCAGCACGCGAGCGCCGGGATCGCGGCGCAGGATGCGCTGGAGCGCGTCGGCGATGTTCTCGATCTTGCCGTATTGCGACGGCGAAATGGCCGCTGAGCCGAAAGCGAAATTGATCGACTGGATATCGATCGAACGGGCCATGCGCCGCAGATCCGGGCGCCGCTTGAATTCGCGGATGGTGACGCGCTCGTCCGGCCGCAGTTTTACGCGCGGGGCGGCCTCAAGTTTGCGCTCGATCGTCGCGGCCGAAGGCGTGGTGGCCTGGGCAGCGGCAAGGCTCGGCATGGCAATCGCCGCGATCAGCGCGGCGGCAAGTGTACGGCGGGTCAGCATGTCTTTGTCTCCTCGGCATCGTTGATGCCGGCTACATGCCAAAAGCAGTCTGAAGCGCCGATGAACGGATGGTTCAGCTTCGCGCGAAAATCACGGCCGCATCACGCTGGCCGAGCGCTCGAGGAAAGGCAGCGGGTGCACCACCTCCTTCTTTTGTGCCACAGGTGCAAAACCAAGCTTCTGATAGAGCGGCAAGGCCGCTGGGTGATCGAGCGTGCAAGTCTGAACCGTCACCCGCTTCGGCCCGTAAGACCACGCAGCGGCGATCGCCGATCCAAGGAACCAACGACCGATCCCCTGTCCAGTCGCATGCTCCATCATGCCGAAATAGGCAAGTTCCACCTCCTCTGGCAGGTGTGGCTTGAGATCGAAGAAGCCGACCGGCGCGCCATCGAGATAGAGCACCCTGATATCGCGATCCTCGCGATGGATGCCGGCTGAAAGCTCATCGTCGCTTAGTCTCAGCACATTGACCCAGTGCCACTTGCGTCCCACCCGATCCATCAAATAGCGATAGAAATGCAACGGAATGTCCTTGGTCCTCAGCAGGGCGATCTGACGGTTATACGGTGCGGGTGGGGAATAGGCCGGAGGCATATGCATCTCGAGAAACGTCACCGTGACATCAATGTCTTCCCGCGTTCCGTTTTCCATCGCCGTCATTCCTTGCCGGTGACCACGGGTGTGTCGGATAGCCCGCCCCATTCCGTCCATGAGCCGTCATAGAGCCTGTTCTGCGTATGGCCAAGCGTCTCCAGGGCCAGCGTGATCACCGCGGCTGTAATGCCGGAACCACACGACGTGATGACGGGTTTGGACAAATCGATGCCGGCTCCTTCGATCACTTCGCGCAAACGCTCTTTCGGCAACAGCTTGCCGTTTTCCGAAAGCGCCGAATAGGGCAGATTGCGCGCGCCCGGCATATGACCCGACCGGACACCGGCGCGGGGTTCAGGCTCCGTGCCGGTAAAGCGGCCAGATCCCCGGGCATCGGCGATCTGGCTCTCCTTCGTCTCGACGACGCGGCGCATGTCGGCGAGGCTGGCGACGCGACCAGCGTCGAAATCGGCATGGAACACGCTCGGCGCCATCTTCGTTGGTTCGGCCGTTACCGGCCGACCCGCCGCTTTCCAGCCATCAATGCCGCCGTCCAGAACATAGGTCTGGAAAACGCCCATCGCCCGGAACATCCACCACGCCCGCGGCGCCGAGAAGAAGCCCGGACCGTCATAGACGATGATGGTATCGTCCGCCGAAACTCCCATGGACCCGACATACCGCGAAAAATGCCGTGGCGACGGCAGCGTATGCGGCAGAACGGAATCCGGATCCGACACCGCATCCTGATCAAGGAAACGCGCACCCGGAATATGCGCTGCGTCATATTCGGCCCGTGCATTGCGCTTCTGCGCCGGCAGATACCAGGACGCGTCGATAATCGTCAGGCCCGGCTCGCCCAGACGCTGCTGCAACCAATCCGCGTCGACGGTGAAAGGACTGTCTTCGGCCATTCTGTGTCTCCTGCTTGGCTTGGTGACGCTTGCCTGCCTACTATTTGACCATGATCTTTTTCCGAACCGATTTCCACGTTTCGGGATCTGGGCCTAGGCAGCGGGCATCGGACCAAAGCGTATGCGAAAGCGCCGGTTTTCGCGGCCCTTCTTCTCGATCTTGCCAATATGAATCTCACCGACCTCGCCGGTGCTCTTCACATGGGTGCCGCCGCAAGGCTGGCTGTCGACCGAAGCGTTCTCACCGATGCAGACGAGGCGGATCTTGCCTGTGCCGACCGGCGGCCGGACATTCTTGGATTTGACCAAGCCTGGATTGGCCGCCAATTCCTCGTCGCTGATCAGCCGGGTAAAGATCGGATGGTCGGCCCGCACCAGTTCCATCAACCCTGCCGTTACGTCTTCCTTGGTGAAGCTCACATCCGGAATGTCGAAATCGACGCGGCTATCGTCCTCGGCGACGGAGGCGCCGGTGATCGGGAAAGGACAGACCACGGTGAGCAAGTGGCAGGCCGCGTGCATGCGCATCAGAAGATGGCGGCGCTCCCAGTCGATGGCGAGTTTCACATGCTCGCCAATGGTTGGCGCGGCCTGTTCCGGCGCCGGAACATGGATGATCTCTTCCTTGGTCTCACCGGTGATGGTGGCGGCAATGGCGATATGGCTGCCGTCGGCGCGCTCGAGGTAACCAGTATCGCCCGGCTGCCCGCCTGATGTCGCGTAGAAGATCGTCCGGTCGAGGATGATGCCACCGCGGTCATTGATGGCGACGACCTTCGCCTCGGCCGTCCGCAGATAGGCATCATCGCGAAACAGCGTTTCCGTCTTGTGCACCATCACGCGACCTTCTCGAACGGCACCGATATGGTGCTGCGCTGTTCCATCCAGCCTGGCACAGGCAGGTGCTTCTCACGCAGGAACTCCGGGTTGAACAGCTTGGACTGATAACGCGTGCCGTAGTCGCACAGGATGGTCACGATGGTATGGCCCGGGCCCAACTCCCTGGCCAACCGGATCGCGCCGGCGATGTTGATGCCGGTCGAACCGCCGACACAGAGGCCTTCCTCCTGGATCAGGTCGAAGACGATCGGCAGCGCGTCCTCGTCCGGTATCTGGAACGAGAAGTCCGGCGTGAACCCTTCAAGATTAGCGGTGATCCGCCCCTGCCCGATGCCCTCGGTGATCGAACTGCCCTCGGATTTCAGTTCACCGCTGGTGTAGAAGCTGTAGAGCGCGGCTCCAAGCGGATCGGCGAGCGCGATCTTCACATTCTTGCTCTTGGCCTTTAGCCCGAAGGCTACTCCGGCCAACGTGCCGCCGGAGCCGACCGCGGAGACAAAACCGTCGACCTTGCCACCGGTCTGGTTCCATATCTCTTCCGCCGTTGTGCGGATATGGCCATCGCGGTTGGCAACGTTGTCGAACTGGTTGGCCCAGATGGCGCCGTTCGGTTCCGACTTCGCCAACTGCTCGGCCAGCCGACCCGACAGTTTCACGTAGTTGTTGGGGTTCTTGTAGGGCACGGCAGGCACCTCGATGAGTTCGGCGCCGAGCAATTTGATCGTGTCCTTCTTTTCCTGGCTCTGCGTGTCGGGGATGACGATAACCGTGCGATAACCGAGCGCCTTGGCGACGAGCGTGAGCCCAATGCCGGTGTTGCCGGCCGTCCCTTCGACGATAACACCACCGGGCTTGAGCAAACCGCGCTGTTCGGCGTCACGGATGATGAAGAGACCAGCACGGTCCTTGACGGACTGTCCGGGGTTCATGAATTCGGCCTTGCCGAGGATCTCGCAGCCGGTTTCTTCCGAAGCTTTGTTGAGGCGGATCAGAGGGGTGTTGCCGATCGCGTCGATCACAGAACGAGGCATTTGGATTCCTTTGTGCGTGCGGCGAAACCCTAGAAACCCGACGCTTCGGTTTCAAGGCAAGATTTTGCCTGGCACAGTCGCATTTCGAAGGCCTGTTCACCGCCGGACCGACATCCGTCCATTTGGATGCCGCAAAGCATGCCCCTACAGCTCAAATCCGGACATCGTGCCTTCCGAAAATCGATTCCGATTCGCTGGGCGATGCGCTAGAGCACTACGGATCAGTTTTGCAGGGCGTAGCATGACACTCTATCGGGCCAACCCCAAGGACGGCATTGCCTGGATTACCGGCGGCAGCAGCGGGATAGGCCGCTCGCTGGCCAAGGATCTTGCAGCCCAAGGCTACATGGTGGCGGTGACCGCGCTCGACGAAGACCCGATCGATACGCTTATCGTCGAGACGGCGCAGATGCCCGGCCGCGTCGTGGCCTATCCCTGCGACGTGACCGACGAGTTGCGCATGGCAAAGACGGTCGCGGCAATCGAGAAGGACCTCGGGCCTATCGTTCTGGCGGTTTTCAATGCCGGAAACTACCTGGCGACCCCGGGTGAGGACCTGACCGTCGGCAATTTTCGCAAATCCTTCGAGGTCAACTATTTCGGCATCATCAACGGCCTGGTCCCGCTCGTGGAATATATGCGCGTGCGCGCACGCGGCCACATCGTCCTCGTTGGTTCGGTCACGGCCTATTTCGGCTGGCCGACGACGGCGGCCTATGGCGGCACCAAGGCCGCGATCAACATCCTGGCCGAGTCGCTGAAATACGATTTCGACAAGATGAACATCCGCGTCCAGGTGATGAACCCCGGCTTTGTCGACACGGCCCTGACCGAAAAAAACCTGCTGCCGATGCCCGGTCTGATGCCGGTCAACCGCGCCTCGCGCCGTATGGCGCGCGGCATCAAGTCCGGCGGCTTCGAAGTCACCTTCCCGCGCCGATTGAGCTGGGGGCTCAAATTCATCAGCCTGCTGCCAAGGCCGTTTTGTCGATGGTTCATCAACACGACAACGCACTGGCAAGCGCGGCCGCTGAATTTCGATCGCAAGCCGCCGAGCAAATAAGCCTTGTCACAAAGGGACTGGCGATCCGTTTTGCCGGCAAGCTGCCCGTTGCCTGTTTGCAAAGCCGGCCATAGGTTTGAAATTGTTGCGTGGAGTCTCTGATGGGGCGACGGATCGTGCTTGCTGTGCTTGGCCTTGTCGCCGTCCTCGCACTGGCCTTCGTGCTTGGCCCGCGCGTTGCCGTCGATACCACGATCCGTTTCGATCCCGCATCGATCGGTGACGATCCTCAGGGCTATGTGGCGAGGAAAGAGGCCACGGTGCCCGGCATACGCGACGGGCTGGAAAAGGAGATCGTCTGGGCGGACCCGATGGTCCATGCCAAGACGCCACTGTCGATCGTCTATATCCACGGCTTTTCAGCGTCGAAAGGCGAAATTCGCCCGCTGCCGGATGAAGTGGCCGAACAGTTGGACGCCAATCTCTTCTATACCCGCCTCACCGGGCATGGCGAGGACGGCGCCGCGATGGCGCAGGGCAGCGTCAATGCCTGGATCAACGATTATGAGGAAGCGCTCGCCATCGGCCGGGCGATCGGCGACAAGGTGATCGTCATCACCACTTCCACCGGCGGCTCGCTGGCGGCGTGGGCAGCAACCCAGCCCGGCGCTTCGGACGGGGTGGCGGCGATCGCATTCATTTCGCCGAACTTTGGCGTCCAGGCTTCCGGCACGGAGATCCTGACCATGCCGTGGGGCAAGCAGATCGCTGAGCTTGTGGCCGGCAAGGAACGCGGCTTCGTGCCACGCAATGCGCTGCACGAAAAATTCTGGACCTACAAATATCCGATCGCCGCGACGCTGCCGATGGCCGCACTGACCGAACTTGCGTATGGAGCGCCGGTGGAGAAGGCAAACATCCCGGCTTTGTTCATTTTCTCGGACATGGACAGGGTGGTCCGGCCTGACCGCACGCGCGAGATCGCCGGGCGCTGGGGCGGCTCGCACGAGCTCGTGCCCATCGAGAGCAGTGGCGATCCCGACAACCATGTCCTTGCGGGCGACGCGCTGTCGCCATCAACCACGGCTTTCCTCGCGCAACGGATCGCCGTCTGGATCGAGGCGGTCGCCAAATAGTCCGCGCCAACGGGCGCGCTCTCGGGACATGAAAAAGGGCGATCGAAGCGCTGCTTCAGCCGCCCTTTCCTTTAGCTGGCCCGGCCAATCGGCCGGACCCAACGCGGATAACTGATCAAGCAGCCCGCGCCGCGGGACGCTTGCCGCCGAAACGGCGCTTGTTGCCCGGCTTGGCGCCTTCAGGCTTGCGCTCGCCCGCGAAGGCTGGCTTGTCGCCAAAGCGCTTCTTGCCGAAGCCGTTGCCCTTGTTCTCGCCACCCGGCCGCCTGCCGTCGCGACGACCATTGCCGTTGCGATCATTGGCCGGCTCGAAGCGCTCGTTCTTTTCAGCCGGATTGCGCTGCGGATCAGGGCTGCCGAGATGGTCGGCAACGATCGGCAGCTTGGTGCGGATGATGCGCTCGACCTGGCGCAGCTTGCTGTTTTCCGAAGGATCGCAAAGCGTGATGGCAATGCCGTCCATGCCGTTACGGCCGGTACGGCCGATGCGGTGGACATAGCTTTCCGCTTCGTCAGGCAGGTCGAAGTTCACGACATGGCTGATGCCGGGCACGTCAATGCCGCGCGCCGCGATGTCCGTTGCAACCAGAATGCGCACCGAGCCCTCGCGGAAATCGTTGAGCGCCTTCTGGCGAGCATTCTGCGACTTGTTGCCGTGAATGACGGCGGCCTTGAAGCCGTCGCGCTCAAGGTCCTTGGTCACCCTGTCGGCACCATGCTTGGTGCGCGAGAAGATGATGACGGACTTCATCGCTTCGTCGGCGAGCATCGTCGACAGAACCTGGCGCTTCTGCTTGGTGCGAGCGAAGACAACGCCCTGCACGATCTCGACAGCCGCGGTGCTTTGCGGCGAGACTTCGATACGAACCGGGTTCTTCAACAGGCCCTTGGCCAATTCAGCGATCTCGTCCGGCATGGTGGCCGAAAACAGCGCCGTCTGACGGTCGGGCGCGGTCGCCTTGGCGATGCGCTTGACGTCGTTGATGAAGCCCATGTCGAGCATGCGGTCACCCTCATCCAGCACCAGCCACTTGGTGTCGGACAGAATAAGGTCGCCTTCGCGCACCAGATCGGTGAGCCGGCCTGGCGTGGCAATGAGGATGTCGACGCCGGGAGCAACCTTCTTCACCTGGCTGAAGCGCGAGACGCCGCCCAGCACAAGCGCCGTCGAGACGTGCTGGCCCTTGGCGAGGATCTTGATGGTGTCTTCGATCTGCACGGCGAGTTCGCGGGTCGGCGCCAGAATCAGCGCACGGGCCGTCTTCGGCCGGCGCTTGGTGCCGAGCGCAGTGATCTTCGACAGAATCGGCAGCGCAAAGGCGGCCGTCTTGCCGGAGCCGGTCTGGGCAATACCAAAAATGTCGCGGCCTTCCAGTTGCGGCGGGATAGCCTGGGTCTGGATCGGCTTCGGATCGGTGAAGCCGGCGGCGTGGGTGGCCTTGAGCAGCGCGCCCGTAATTCCAAGTGCGGCGAAACCGTTCAGTTCCGCTGTGTTTTCGTTGGTCAAAATTCTTCTTCTTTCACGCGGCTCGTGGCCGCAAACATCATTGGCGGCAGGGCGCAACCTGCCGTCGAATACATTGTCATGGAACGACAAGGCGGCGGACGATATCGTCCGCGCGGCTGCGCTGTCGTGCCCGCAGGCATCATGCCACGGGGCTTTTTCGCCACTTTGTGATGTACCGGAAAGAGGGGCCGATATACCGGAAAGAGGGAAAACAGACGCAACCAGTCTCATTCGTCGAGAAGGCCGGATAGTCCCGGCCCAAGCGCCTATGACGTCGCATATGGCCCAGTTCGCCGCGAAATGCAAGGGGCGCCATGTTGCAGCGCAACAAAAGCCGATTAAAAGCGACGCTTGCGCTCCCCGGCGGGCATCATTACCACGAAATGCAGCTTTCCACCTTGGGGACCGATCTATGAAGGACGTGCTGAAGGAACTTGAACGCCGCCGCGATATGGCGCGCGCCGGCGGCGGCCAAGCCCGCATCGACGCCCAGCACAAGAAAGCCAAGCTCACGGCCCGCGAACGCATCGACGTCTTTCTCGACGAGGGATCGTTCGAGGAATTCGACATGTATGTCGAGCACCGGTCGACGGATTTCGGCATGGAGAAGACGAAGATCGCAGGAGACGGCGTCGTCACCGGCTGGGGCACCATCAATGGCCGCCCGGTCTACGTTTTCGCCAAGGATTTTACCGTCTTCGGCGGCTCGTTGTCCGAGGCCCATGCCGAGAAGGTCATCAAGGTCCAGGAGATGGCGCTGCGCAACCGCGCGCCGATCATCGGCCTTTACGATGCCGGCGGTGCGCGTATCCAGGAAGGCGTAGCGGCGCTCGGTGGCTACGCCGAGATTTTTCAGCGCAATGTGTTGGCCTCCGGCGTCATTCCGCAGATTTCGGTCATCATGGGCCCTTGCGCTGGTGGTGACGTCTATTCGCCGGCGATGACCGATTTCATCTTCATGGTGCGCGATACCTCCTACATGTTCGTCACCGGACCGGACGTGGTGAAGACCGTCACCAACGAGACAGTGACAGCGGAAAGCCTTGGCGGCGCCTCGGTCCACACGACGAAATCCTCGATCGCCGATGGCGCCTACGACAATGATGTCGAGGCGTTGCTGCAGATGCGCCGGCTGATCGATTTGCTGCCGGCCTCCAACACTTCAGAGATTCCCGAGATCGAATGCTACCAGTCGGTCACCGATCACGACCTGTCGCTCGACCGACTTATCCCAGACAATGCCAACAAGCCTTACGACATCAAGGAGCTGATCCTCAAAACCGCCGACGAGGGCGACTTCTTCGAGATCCAGCAGAACTTCGCCAAGAACATCGTCACGGGGTTCGGGAGGGTCGAGGGCCGCACCGTCGGCTTCGTCGCCAACCAGCCGATGGTGCTGGCCGGCGTTCTCGATTCGGATGCCAGCCGCAAGGCTGCGCGCTTCGTGCGCTTCTGCGACTGTTTTTCGATTCCGATCGTCACCTTCGTCGACGTTCCGGGTTTCCTGCCCGGCACGGCACAGGAATATGGCGGGCTGATCAAGCATGGCGCGAAACTCCTGTTCGCTTATGCCGAAGCGACAGTACCGAAGATCACCGTCATCACCCGCAAAGCCTATGGCGGGGCCTATGACGTCATGGCGTCAAAGCATCTGCGCGGCGACATGAACTACGCCTGGCCGACGGCGCAGATCGCGGTGATGGGCGCCAGGGGCGCGGTCGAAATCATCTATCGCAAGGATATCGGCGACGCGGAGAAGATCGCGGCGCATACCAAGACCTACGAGGATCGGTTCCTGTCGCCCTTCGTCGCCGCCGAACGCGGCTATATCGACGAGGTGATCATGCCGCACTCGACCCGCCGCCGCATCGCGCGCGCGCTCAGGATGCTGCGCAACAAGGACATGCAGAACCCCTGGAAGAAGCACGACAACATCCCGCTCTAGGGTCACCTCGAGGGATATTCGGCCGGTTCGCCGCCAAGGCGATTTTCGATTTAGAGGTACGCGTATTGGACCCCATCCTTGTAGTCAGCTTTCCGGCGGTGGGCGATTTCGTGCGTAGTCACTCGGCCATTCAGCTCATCGCTGAGAGATGTCCCGGCCGTCCCATCGACGTCGTCACCTCATCAGTGGCGGCGCCGCTGGCCGGCATGATGCCGGGTGTCCGAAAAGGTTGGGGAATGGACAAAAAACCAAGGCGTCTGGGTTTTATGGACCGCTGTCGTCTTGCCCAACAACTCCGTCCTGAAAACTACCGGACCGCCTATCTCCTGACCAGCGCCACCAAGGCGGCACTGGTGCCGTGGCTGGCCGGCATACCGGAGCGCATCGGCTATCCGCGCGAATTCCAGTTTGGCCTGGTCAACCGCTTTCCAGCCGACTGGCTGTGGCAAATGCTGACACTGGGCAAGCAGCACCTGCGCTTCTATGAAGAGATTTGCGAGATTGCCACGCTCGCCAGGGAGCCGGCTCCGCTTGAGGGATGGCCAGCCCCCCAACTCGTCGTCACGCCCGAACAGATGGACGATTGGCGCCAGCGAAACAGCGTCGACCTGACAAAGCCGGTGCTCGCTTTCTACACGTCCGGCATCGATGACCGGAGACGTGGCCCATCGAACGCTTCATATCCATCGCCAGGGATTATTCCGATCGCGGCTGGTCGATCTGGATTGTCGGTGCATCGCGGGAACATTCCGCCGCCGCGGCAATCAAAGCCGCCCTGCCGCAAGTCGTCGATTTCACCACGAGCTCGCGGATCACCGACGCCATGTGCCAGATCGCGGCTTCGACATTGTTCTTTGGCGTCGATGGTGGTCTTGCCCACGCCGCCGCTGCACTGAACGTGCCCTCCGCCATAATCTTCAGGCCCAACTGGGCCTTCAAGGATGGGCCGATCAACCGTGGCGTCCAGATTCTGGAGGCCCCCATCGCGACGCCGAGCAGTATTCAGGGCACGCGAGGGGTTAGCGAGGAACAGGCGCGTGAGGCCTTGGCTCGTCTCATCGCGGAAAATGGTCTCCCGCCAGGTGGCTGACCCCAGTCACAGGTCGTACGCCGCGGCTCGCCGCAAGCGGTGCGGTGTTCAATGTTGGCTTCGGCCTTCAACAAGCTCGCGCAGCACCGGCACCAATGCCAGTGGCAAGTCCTCGGCGATCAGCCCAGGTCCAAAGCGGCTGCCAGCTTCCGCATGAATCCAGACGGCGGCGCAAGCGGCTTCGAAGGGCGGCATGCCTTGCGCCATGAGCCCGGCAACAATGCCCGACAGCACGTCCCCCGAGCCCGCGGTGGCGAGCCAAGGCGCTCCATTGGAGTTGATCGCCGCCAAACCATCCGGCGCCGCGATCACCGTATCAGCGCCCTTGTAGACGACCACTGCGTTGGCGCGGTGCGCGGCGGCGCGCGCCTTGGCCAGTTTGGACAGGCTTTTATACCCAGCGATATCAGGGAATAGCCGGCCGAACTCGCCCTCATGCGGTGTCATCACCAAGGCCGGCGCATTCGGCTGATGAGCGGCCTCGAACAATGCGTCGGCCGCCTCACGGAATGACGTGATGCCATCGGCGTCGAGCACCAGCCCATCGATCCGAGCGTCTTGCGGCTGGTTGCCCGCCAATATGGCGAGGACAAGGTCGCGCGCCTTTTCACCGACGCCGAAACCTGGGCCGAGGACGAAGGCCGATGGCCGGCGCTCGCCGATGAATTCTCTGACATCAGCGACGGTGTCGACCTTGCGAAGCATGACCGAGGTAAGGTGCGTGGCGTTGACTTGCATGGCACTGCCTGGCGACAATACGGTTACCGCCCCTGCCCCGCTTCTTGCAGCGGCAAGCGCTGACAGCCGTGCCGCACCCGTCGCCGACGGCCCGCCGGAAAACACACCGGCATGGCCGCGTTTGTATTTGTGAGCATCGACCGCAGGAACGGGAAATTCATGCCGCCACAAGACCGGCTTGTTCTCGAAAGTCCGCACGTCCAAGCGCGCAATAACGTCATTGGTTATGCCGATATTAGCGAGCACGATCTCACCGCAGAGTTCACGTCCCGGCAACAGCAGATGACCTGGCTTCTTGCGCACGAATGTCACGGTGACCTCCGCGCGAAATGCCTTGCCGAGACTGTCACCGTTTTCGCCAGAGAGACCCGAGGGCAGATCGACGGCGACGACGGGCAGATCTAGAGCGGCGGCGATATCAACCGCCCTGGCGGCATCACCCGACAATGGTTTGGACAGCCCTGCCCCATAGAGCGCGTCGACCACGATCGAGCCGGCCTCGGCGTGGAATTCCGACAGCGGCAACGCGTCGATCGAACATTCGGCCGCGGCGAGTGCCGCGTCGCTTCCTGGCTTCGGCACGCCGGTTGCCCATATCCTCGTATCGACGCCGGACTCAGCCAGCAACCGGGCCACGACATAGCCATCGCCGCCATTGTTGCCGGGACCGCAGAGCACGTGGATGCGTGTCGCAGCCGGATAGCGTTCCAGCACGACATCGGCGACCGCGGCGCCAGCATTGCGCATAAGGCCGATGCCGTCATATGGACCGGTAGCGATCGCCAACCGATCAGCCTCGGTCATCTCTGCCGGCGATAGAAGTTCGTTGCTCATGGATTGCCGTCCGCACTCCAATCAAGCATTGTCCAGTTTTCAGTCCGACGCAAACGATGAAGAGATGGCACAGCGTGCAAGCGCGTCGTTCGGAATGACAGGATAGCGGCACAACTGCCCACCTAGCGTGCAGTTTGCCTGATAATTGTGCAAATCGGAGCGCAGGCAATGTATGGGTTTCGAGTGCACATGCCGTATCCGATGCAATGAATGAAGCGAATGCGCAGCCTGGTATGGCATGGCATTGAAATCATGTGATACCGGTCGGAATAGGTTGAATTTGGCACAGTTCGTGCTTGAAGCAGGCGCAAGCGGGGTATTCACAACCCGTTTTTGGCAGTGGAGGCCACTTTTTACATGAAAAAGATCGAAGCGATCATCAAGCCATTCAAGCTGGACGAAGTGAAGGAAGCGCTTCAGGAGGCCGGACTGCAAGGCATCACGGTTACCGAGGCCAAGGGTTTTGGCCGCCAGAAGGGTCACACCGAACTCTACCGCGGCGCCGAATATGTCGTCGATTTTCTGCCCAAGGTGAAAATCGAGGTCGTGCTCGGCGATGACGCGGTCGAGGGCGCGATCGAAGCCATCCGCAAGGCTGCACAAACCGGCCGCATCGGCGACGGCAAGATCTTCGTCTCCAACATCGAGGAAGTCGTGCGCATCCGCACCGGCGAAACGGGGATGGACGCCGTCTGACGTTTCTGATTTCAGATCAACTCTACAAAGCGTCATCACACAGGGAAAAATGACATGACGACAGCCAAAGACATCATGAAGCAGATCAAGGACAACGACGTTAAGTTCGTTGACCTGCGCTTCACCGACCCGAAGGGCAAACTGCAGCACGTGACGATGGATGTCATCGAGGTCGAGGAAGACATGTTCGCCGATGGCGTCATGTTCGACGGCTCGTCGATTGCCGGCTGGAAGGCCATCAACGAGTCCGACATGGTGCTGATGCCCGACACCGACACCGTGCACATGGACCCGTTCTTCGCTCAGTCGACCATGGTCATCCTGTGCGACATCCTCGACCCGGTCTCGGGCGAATCCTACAACCGCGATCCGCGCGGCACCGCCAAGAAGGCCGAAGCCTACATGAAGGCTGAAGGCATCGGCGACACCATCTTTGTCGGCCCGGAAGCCGAGTTCTTCGTGTTCGACGACGTCAAGTACAAGGCCGATCCCTACAACACCGGATTCAAGCTCGACTCCACCGAACTGCCGTCCAACGACGACACCGACTACGAGACCGGCAACCTCGGTCATCGTCCACGCGTCAAGGGCGGTTATTTCCCTGTGCCGCCGATCGATTCCGCGCAGGACATGCGTTCGGAAATGCTCACCGTGCTCGCGGAAATGGGCGTGCGCGTTGAAAAGCACCACCACGAAGTGGCTGCAGCCCAGCACGAACTTGGCATCAAGTTCGACGCGCTGGTGCGCAACGCCGACAAGATGCTGATCTACAAATACGTCGTGCACCAGGTCGCCAATGCCTATGGCAAGACGGCTACCTTCATGCCGAAGCCGATCTTCGGCGACAACGGCTCGGGCATGCACGTCCACATGTCGATCTGGAAGAACGGCAAGCCGACCTTCGCGGGCAATGAATATGCCGGCCTGTCGGAAAGCTGCCTGTTCTACATCGGCGGTATCATCAAGCACGCCAAGGCGATCAACGCCTTCACCAATCCGTTGACCAACTCCTACAAGCGCCTGGTGCCGGGTTATGAAGCGCCGGTGCTGCTGGCTTATTCGGCGCGCAACCGCTCGGCCTCCTGCCGTATTCCGTTCGGCTCGTCGCCGAAGGCCAAGCGCGTCGAGATCCGCTTCCCCGATCCGGGCGCGAACCCCTATCTCGGCTTCGCGGCGCTACTGATGGCCGGCCTCGACGGCATCAAGAACAAGATCCATCCCGGCCAGCCGATGGACAAGGATCTCTATGACCTGCCGCCGAAAGAGCTCAAGAAGATCCCGACCGTCTGCGGTTCGCTGCGCGAAGCGCTGCAGAGCCTCGACAAGGATCGCGGCTTCCTGAAGGCCGGCGGCGTGTTCGACGACGACCAGATTGACAGCTATATCGAGCTCAAGATGGCCGAAGTGATGCGTTTCGAAATGACCCCGCATCCTGTCGAATACGACATGTACTATTCGGTCTGAGCGTAGCCCGGTACCACAGCCCTTGAGAGGTTTTTCTTTGAGCCTTTCAAGGGCTTTTTGTTGCCATTCGGCATCCAGCGCATCGTCTGCGTTTGTCTGGCTTTGAACTTTTGCAGAGGCTCGAACCGGGGTCTGGCGACGGCCAGGCGGGGAAGCGTTCGATCAAGAACAACAAGCCAAGAGCGAGCGGCGCACTGCCTCAGGCTGCAGTGTCCGCTCGTCCGGCGCCCGCGCCATGCAATCGTCAACGAAGCCCCCGCCCCGTTTCGACAACATCGCAATGGCGTAACCCCAAGCCCTCCGAATACGCATGCCGCACCGAGATCTGTCAACGCGGCCGGCTGCGACGTTCTGGCGTCAATTTCGGCACTGAATCAGGCTCTTGCGCGAGCCACACCGTCACAAAAAGCCCCGCAAAAAGGCGGATTTGCGGGCTTTTTCAGGTGACGTACGCCGATGATGGCGACGAGGCGAACCGCGTATCGGCCGAGGGATGCACCAGGTCGATCAACCTGACTTTTTCTGGGTATGTTTTCCGGACGGCTGTTTGGCTCAGGCACAGCCCAAAAAGAAACCCCGGCGCTAGCCGGGGTTCCTGCACGGACAGACCCAAGGAGGGGCTGGGACCTATCCGGCAAGTTCGTCGGGGCCGTGCAGATTCCAGTCCTTTCGCCTGGCCAGCACCAGCAGGTAGTAGACGGCAGCCACGATCATGATCAGGCCCGTTGCGATCAGGCTCGGGCGGCCAAAGGCAACGTCGAGATAGTTCTCGTAGGCGACATAGATCAGCGCCAGGAAGGCGAGGATGGCCGGAACCGGAAACAGCGGCATGCGATAGTGCCCGCCATCGGTGGTGCCAGCGCGGCGACCAACGAAGACCGCCACGCACAACAAGGCATAGATCACCACCAGCGACGTGCCGCTGACGACCAGCAGCAGGTTGATGTCGATGAAGCAGGCAACGGCAGCCAGTATCGATACCACGATGGTGGCGATCCATGGCGAGGCATAGCTGCCATGAACCGAGGCGACCGCGGCGTTGATGGGACCGAACCAGGTCTTGTCGCGGCCGGAGCTGAACAGCAGCCGGGCCGCCTGCAGGATGATGGCGATCACCGCATTGAAGATGGCAACCGCGATGGCGAGGCTGATCAGCACCGTCAGCGCGTGACCGCCACGTGCCTCGAGGAAGTACTCGATCTTCTGTGGCGCGGCGAGCAAGGCCCCGAGGTCCGGCGAACCAAGCAGCACCGCCGTCAGCGGGATAAGCTCGGCGGCAACAGTGATGACCAGAGCCCACAGCACGACCTTGCCGATATTGTGTTTGGCGTCCTGTGTTTCTTCGCCGAAATAGGCGGCGGCGCCATAGCCGTTATAGGCAAACAGCGCGACGGCGGTCGCGGCCATCACGATGCCCGCCGATGCCGGAACCAGGGCGTTTGTGGTTGGATCGAGCAATTGCGGCGCCGTGAACAGGCTGGAGAGCGGCCGTTCGATATGGGTGAAGCCGAGCCACATCAGGACCAGCAGCGCCAGCATTTCGATGCCGAGGAAGATGCCGGTGACGAAGGCATTGAGCTTGATGCGCATTGCCGCGACCGTCCCGGCGAGTGCGATCGTCACGACGCCGACCAATTGCGGGCTGAGATTGGGAATGAGGACGCCGAGATAGGTGCCGACGCCGAGCGCGATAACCGCGACGATCAGCACGATCGAAACGAAGACCAGGACCAGCGTGACAAATCCCCAGAAGCGGCCAAGCGTGCGGCCGATCATGGTGTATTCGCCGCCGGCCATGGGATAGGCCGATGACAGTTCGGCATAGACGAACGCCATGAACAGCCCGATGACGGCGGCAATGACGAAACTGAGGAATGATCCCGTGCCGGCCAGCGCGATGACACCGGGAACGATGATGAACACCGAGGATGCCGGCGTCACCGCCGACAGTACGATCATGAGTGTGCCAAGCGCGTTGAGGGCTCGGTCGAGCCCCTTGGCACTTGTTACGGCTTTGTCCGCAGACGCGGTTGTGGCTTCGTTTGTAGACATAGTCCTCCCCTTTTTTTAATAAGATAAAAATTATCCTCCGCAGCGGAACCTATCGGTATGATCTGAAATCGTCAACGAATATGGTGTATGCGTGCTTGCAAATTTTCGTGCGTCAGTTTTAAACTGAATTCAATTCAGGAAACAGAAATGGGTAGACCCAAAACACAGACCGACCGCCGCCTGACCTTGGTCGCGGCCGCCGAATCGATAATCGCAAGGCGCGGGCTCGCCGACGTCACGCTGCGCGACGTCGCCAACGAGGCCGGCATGAGCTCGAGCGCCCTGCTCTACTATTACCCCGGATTGAAGGACCTTCTGGACGATGTGCAGAGGAAGGCTGTCGAGCGGTTCTGCACGATGCGCGCGGCGTCGGTCGCAGCGATCGCCGATCCCCGGTCGCGATTGAAGGCGATGATCGAGAACGGGCTGCCGACCGACGCGGACGACCAGCTCTGCCGGCTCCTGCTCGAACTCGGCGCCTATTCGCGCTCGGACGCAAGCTACGCGGCTCGCCACATCACGCTGTTCGAGCGGCAGGTGTCGATCTATGTCGGCATTCTCGAAGCGGGCGCGGCCACCGGTATTTTCAAACTGCATGCAAGCAGCGAGACGATCGCCCGCAGCCTAGTGGTGCTCGAGGACGGGTTGGGACTGCATCTCGTCAACGTCGTTCCGGCGGTCGATCAACCCTCGGCATTGGCGATCCTGACCAGCTACGCCGAGCTGGCGACAGGCTGCAGTCTGCGCTGAAGCCATCACATCAATGGAGTGAACTGAATATGAATCTGCGGGCGACCGTCAACACGACACCCACCGGCAAACCGAGGGCCCGGGCGCTCGGCATCCCCTTGCAGGGCACGCCAGGGTCGGCCAATGCCATCACCGACGTCGAAGGCGTGCTGGTCGGCTATTCGACAATCATCAAGGGAGACGGAAAGCTCAACCTCGGTGACGGACCGGTACGCACTGGCGTAACCGCAATCCTGCCGCTCGGCCACGACGGCGTCGGCGTTGCCTGTGCCACCGGCTATCATTCGTTCAACGGCAATGGCGAGATGACCGGCGCATCGTGGATCGAGGAGGCTGGCAGTCTCAGCCTGCCCATACTCATCACCAACACCCATGCCGTGGGCCCCTGCCACCGTGGCGTCATCGACTGGGTGGCGCGCCACAAGCCCGATATCGCAAACCAGTGGCTGCTGCCGGTGGTGGCCGAGACCTGGGACGGCTATCTCAACGACATCAATGGCTCGCATGTCACCGTCGATCACGCCATGGCGGCGATCGATGCGGCGGCGGGCGGCGCCATCGAAGAAGGTTCGGTCGGCGGCGGCACCGGAATGAACTGCTATGCCTTCAAGGGTGGCTCGGGCACGGCTTCGCGGATCGTCGACTACGGTCATCGCGGCTACACCGTCGGCGTGTTCCTGCAAGCCAACTTCGGCTCCCGCCATGAGCTCAACATCGCCGGCGTACCGCTTGGGGACGAATTGGCCGGTGACAATCCGATGGAGGCCTATTTCAGAGGTGGGCCGACGGGCGCCGGTTCCTGCATCGGCGTCATCGCCACCGATGCACCGCTGCTGCCAGGCCAATGCAAGGCCCTGGCCCGACGCGTACCACTCGGCCTGGCGCGAACCGGCACCAGCGGCTCGCATTTCTCCGGCGATATCTTTCTCGCCTTCTCGACCGCCAACCGCGATGCGCTTAACGGCCGCTTTCCCCAAGGGCCGGCCACCGAGGAAAGCTATGGCCACATGGATTTCGTTCCATGGGGGCGGATGGACGACTTCTATGCAGCCGTCGTGCAGGCGACCGAGGAGGCGGTGCTCAATGCGCTCGTCGCCAACAACGACATGACCGGCCGCGACAGCAACCGAAGCCCGGCCCTGCCGCATGCGAAGGTGCTAGCGGCGCTCAAGGCACGTAGAGCTATCGCCGGCTGAGAGCGGCCTGCACATTCAGGCCCCGCGAGCATATGCAAAAGCCCCGGCGTTTTCCCGCCGGGGCTTTTCGAATTCTTCGGTAGCGAGCCATCTCATGGCCCGCGCCGCGACTACAATCAGGCAGCGGCCGAAACCGACGCGTCGGTCGCAACCTCCGAGATGGTCTTCAGGATCTGCGAAGCGATCTGGTAGGGGTCGCCTTGCGAGTTCGGGCGGCGGTCTTCCAGATAACCCTTGTAGTCATTCTTGATGAAGGAGTGCGGCACACGGATCGAGGCGCCACGGTCGGCGATGCCATAGCTGAACTTGTTTGTCCGTCGTCAGATCATTTGGCTCAGATTGGATCGCAGATTAGCGGAGTGTCGGCCTCATCTTGGGGTTGATGTTAAGCGGCGATCTTGCGGTGCTGCAAGCGCCGATGTTGGATGGTTTGGCGTTTGATCCTTTCTCGCTGTTTGATAATGGCTGCGGCCCTGCCGAAGTAGGCGTCGGCTGGCGTTACGTTGGCCAGGCTCTCGTGGTAGCGTCGATGGTTGTAATGTTCGACGAAGGCTGCGATCTGGGCCTCAAGGTCGCCGGGCAGAAAGTAGTTCTCCAAGAGGATTCGGTTTTTGAGGGTCTGGTGCCAGCGCTCGATCTTGCCTTGGGTCTGGGGATGCATTGGAGCGCCCCGGACATGGCTCATGCGTTGGTCCTGGATATAGTCCGCCAGTTCGCCGGCGATGTAGCTGGGGCCATTATCGCTGAGCAGCCGAGGCTTGTGGTGCACATGGGCCTGGTCGCACCCTGAGGCAGTAAGTGCCATGTCCAGCGTGTCGGTGACGTCCTCGGCCCGCATGGTGCTGCACAGTTTCCAGGCGATGATGTAGCGGGAGTAATCGTCGAGCACGGTCGACAGGTACATCCAGCCCCAGCCGATGATCTTGAAGTAGGTGAAGTCCGTCTGCCACATCTCGTTGGGTCGCGTCGTCTTGGTGTGGAACTCGTTCGCCGCCTTGATCACCACATAGGCCGGGCTGGTGATCAGATCGTAGGCCTTGAGGAGCCGGTAAACGCTGGCTCTGACACGAAGTAGCGCGTCTCGTCGGTGAACCGTACTGCCAGTTCGCGCGGGGAGAGCTCGGACTGCTCCAGCGCCAGTTCGATGATCTGGTCATGGATGGCAGGCGGGATGCGGTTCCACACCCGGCTCGGCGCCGAGGGCCGATCCTGCAGCGCCTCAGGCCCGCCCTCGACATAACGGTCATACCAGCGATAGAAGGTCCGGCGCGGGATGCCCAGTCGGTCCAGCGTTTTGCGGGTTGGCAGGTGTGACTGCTCGACGATCCTGATGATCTCGAGCTTTTCGGATGCGGGATATCTCATTCTTGCTCGTCCCCATCCGCGATCATGCTTTTTTTGAGCAGACGGTTTTCCAGTGTCAGATCAGCGACGCATTCCTTCAGCGCGCCGGCCTCCCGGCGCAAATCCTTGACCTCGTCGCTGGTGGCAGCACGAGCGGTATCACCCGCCAATCGGCGCTTGCCGGCCTCCATGAACTCCTTGGACCAGGTGTAATACAGGCTCTGCGCGATCCCTTCCTTGCGGCACAGCTCGGCGATGCTGTCTTCGCCGCGCAGCCCGTCCAGCACGATCCGGATCTTGTCTTCCGCTGAAAAATGCCGCCGGGTCGCCCGGCGAATGTCCTTTACCACCTGCTCGGCAGGCTTCTTGGCACTTGAGGATTTAGGGCTCATCTTGGTTCCTTCGTCGTGACGACGAGATCAAAACCCTCCTTAATTCACAACCTCAAATCTGGGACACAGGTGCTGACGGGGAACACTGCGGGCGAACGGTTAGCATGACTGACCTTCTACACACTGGGCAGGAAAGTTCCGTTGCAATCATCCATCCTGAGAAAATATGGCGATGCCCGTCTCCCCCGCTATACTAGCTACCCAACGGCTCCGCGTTTCTCGCCCGCCGTGGGTCCAGGCACTTATGCCG
Organism: Mesorhizobium sp. PAMC28654; assembly: GCF_020616515.1. Taxonomy (GTDB): domain Bacteria; phylum Pseudomonadota; class Alphaproteobacteria; order Rhizobiales; family Rhizobiaceae; genus Mesorhizobium. Next base: position 787,294 of record NZ_CP085135.1, on the reverse strand, counting down.
ACTGGCTGGCGAACCTTCCTAAAGGTGAGCCAGTATCGCTTTATCTTCACATCCCCTTCTGCCGATCGCTGTGCTGGTACTGCGGTTGCCACACCACGATTACGAAAAAGGACGAGCCGATTCTCGATTATCTCGCCGTCTTGCGGGAGGAGATTCACTTGGTAGCCGATCACGTGTCCCGACGTCTTTGCATCGGCGAGGTGCATTTTGGCGGTGGCACGCCTACGATCCTGGACCCGGCAGAGTTCGTGGCGCTCATGGATCTCCTGCGCCACCGGTTTGAATTCGACGAAACTTCTGCGATCGCAATCGAGATCGATCCGCGCACGCTGACGTCTGACATGGCTCAGACATTGGGGCATGCAGGTGTCGGGCGAGCCAGCCTCGGCGTCCAGAGCTTCGATCCTTTGGTGCAGAAAGCGGTCAATCGTATCCAAAGTGAAGAGATCACAGCTGAAGCGGTGCACCATCTCCGCAGAAATCGCGTAGAGAAAATTAATTTTGACCTCATCTACGGTCTCCCGCACCAGACGGTGCGTTCGTGCGTCGACACAGCGATCGCGGCCATCGCCATGCGACCGGACCGGTTCGCTGTATTCGGCTACGCTCACGTTCCCACGTTCAAAAAGCACCAGCGCATGATCGATGAGACGGCTCTGCCGGACAGCATGGACCGCAATGATCAGGCACGTGCGATCGCCGATGTGCTTACGGCCGCCGGCTATAGGCAAATCGGCCTTGATCACTTCGCTTTGCCGACCGACGATCTCATGCGGGCGCAGGAAGCCGGAACACTCCGCCGGAATTTTCAGGGTTATACGACTGATACTTGCCAAACGTTGATCGGTCTCGGCGCCTCGGCCATCGGCAGAACCGACAATGGCTACGTTCAGAACGAGGTTGCGCTCGGTCTCTACGCGCGGCACATCACTTCCAGTCGGCTGGCGACCTCGAAGGGTTATCGGCTCACCGCTGAAGATCGAATCCGTGGCGCGATCATTGAGCGGCTGATGTGCGATTTCGAAGTCGACGTTCCGGCAATCTGCTCCCAATTCGGCTTCGATCCCACTCCGATACTCGACACCGGAGGGCGCCTCCAGGCAATGGCAAATGACGGAGTGCTGGAGGTGACTGAAGGCCTCATTCGGGTGCGCAGGGAGTACCCGTTTTTCATCCGTGTCGCCGCTTCCGCTTTCGACACCTATCTGGAACAATCGCCGCGGGCCTCTGGCAGGACCGCCTGAAACGCCATCGCTGTCCGTTTCCGTGGTCCCCGCTAGGGTTAATGTGCCACATGCGGGCGTCTGATGGCTTCGACGTCATCGAATCATTGAACCGCACCAACAATGTTGTCCAAATCCATCAAATCGAAGGCGGTCGACGGCGTATGAACCGTCGCAGCCTTCCGCGCGACGACGCTCAAACTCGCACAGCCGACCACGGCTGAGGTCCTTTACCAATCAGCGAATTGAGCGCCGCGAGGACCTTCGCCTGCGGCTTGCGTACAAAGACAATCGGGTTTCTTGTGCTCGACAAACTTGATCCCGCGGACAATGCCCACAGGGATTCCGATCGGTTTGCCCGAATAGCCAACAGCGCTCGAGAATCGGAGTCGAGCTAGGCATATCCAATCGTTCGGGGTGCCGCGGAGATGGCGCTAGCGGCGGACGCCTTCGAATTCCGTATCGATCAGTACCCTACGGAGGCTTCCCGCGACATAGGTAGGCGCGGACCAGACAGCGAGGAATGCCAGGATCGAATGGAGATGCCCTCCGGCATCGACTTGCTTCTTCAGTTTCTCAGCATTTCCAAGGCTTCAAGTCCGCCAGCGGCCTTTGGCGCACATGTCGGGGGTTGTTGGACGAGAGTTCTTTGACGCAGCGCAAACAACTTCGAGGCAGTTGGCCTACTGTCAAAAAAATGGCATCGGAGGAGAGTCATGTCCCGTTTGAAGGCAGAGCCAGCGGCGGCTGTCAGGTCGATGGCCGAACTTATGGCGATCGCATTCGCTATGGAGACAGAATCTGCGGAAAAGTACGCAGAACTGGCGAAGCGAATGCGCGATAACGGTCAGGCGAGACTGGCGGAGGTTTTCGAGCGCTTAGTCAGGGAGGAAACAGGCCATATCGAAAACGTCGTTCGCTGGTCCCGAAAATCCGGCGGCAACGATCCGGATCTGAGGCAGCTCCGATGGACGCCAAAAGATGTTTTCGACGACGAGGATGCGGCCGTGGTCTCGCCGGAACTTGTGGATGCTTACCATTCGTTCGCGATGGCAGTGAGAAATGAAGAGCGCGCTTTTGCCTTTTGGTCCTAGGTCGCTGCGAATGCGACTTCAACGGAGGTCCGGTCCGCTTCCGAGGAGATGGCTAGCGAGGAACTGGAACATGCTCGTGTTCTGCGAACTGAACGCCGGCGCGCATTCTCTTCCCGTCGTGACGCCGAAGCGACATTTGTCACCTCTGGCGACCTAGCAAACATGGAAGAACAGATCGCGATCCGGCTGAACGCGTTTGCGGCTTTTAGAGGGAAACATGACAAGGCCGTGCTTAGCCGTCTGGCGGCAGAGGCAGAAGACCTTGCAAAACAACTCACTGGCAGTCCGCTTGGACCGAGCAATTCAATTAGCAACCAATCGCCGGAATCCTTGGATGCGCTCTGCGAACTCCTGGCTGAATCTTACCTCAATGCGGGGGAGAGCCTTCCATTTCAGGCCGACCGCGACCGAGCTCAAATCCTTGCAGCGACGGCCATCAAACGCTTGGCCACTTTGAGATATCTTGAGGAACGGCCGCTAGAGCAGAATCTGATCATTCCGGCTCATATCCTGTTGCGGCGAAGTAGTTGGCGCACTCGGTTGGTGTGAAGCAAGGCAGTGCGGCGCTGATGGTATCCCACAATTCCGCGACGGTTCGTGCGGCGGCTTTGCGTAGAATCGATTTCAGCTTGGAAAAGGCGTTCTCGATCGGGTTGAAGTCGGGGGAATAGGGCGGGAGGAACATCATCCTTGCGCCGGTTGCTTCGATCGCCACACGGGCGGCTGCGCTTTTGTGCGCCGGCAGGTTGTCGAGGATCACGACATCGTCGGGCCGCAGCGTCGGCACGAGAACCTGCTCGACATAGGCGACAAACCATTCGCCAGTCATCGGGCCGTCCAGGACCATTGGCGCGGTCATGCCAGTGAGGCGCAGGGCGCCGGTGAACGTCGTCGTCTTCCAATGGCCATGCGGGATTGGCGATCGGCACCGCATCCCGCGCTTCGTGCGCCCCCGCAGTCGAGCCATCTTTGTCGAGGCTCCGGTCTCGTCGATGAAGACCAGATGCTCGGGATCAAGATCGGGCTGGGCGTCGAACCCAGGCGTTTCGTCGCGCCGCCACGTCTGGCCGCTCCTGCTCGCTGGCGTGCGCCGTTTTTTTTGAAGGTCATGGAGTGACGATCGAGAAACCGCCAGATCGTGCTCGTCGCAAACGACGCGCCATGCTCCTGTCGCAGCAACTCGGCGAGTTCGACCAGCGTGATGTCCACCCGCCTCTCGATCGCCGCCAGGATGATGTCGCGATACGCTTCAACGCGGTGGGACCGCCTGTCGCCGCCCTGCGGCTTTGCGCAGGTGGCTCCGGTCTCGCGCCATTCCCGGACCCAACGCACCGAGCTTGCCGCCGCCACGCCAAATCGCGCCGCTGCCGCCCGTCGCGACAGGCCGCCATCAACCGCTGCGACCACCCGAGCCCGCAAATCTTCCGATAAGGATTTCGCCATGCCATGCCGGCCTCCGAATCCAGCAGATATGCTGAATCAGATTTCCAATCCCAACGAAACCCCTATCGATTCTATCCGCTCGGATTTTGCTCTAGAATCGCCGCACGATTAGTATCCGATTCCGACCTTCGTCATCGCGCTGTTCCAAGATCACAGGACTTTCGGATTCGCAATCCTAACATGCCAGCCGTATTTCCGGTTACTTTGGATACGATGCGGTCCGCCCGTCATGAAGCCGCTTTGTTCGGCTGCCGCGCACGTAATTTGGGTTGAACGAGCATACCGCCAAACAGAGCCGCGTATCCGAGGAAGGCCACCACCCACAACGTCGCCGACATATGGAGAAGCACTTCTTCCGCAGGCACGAACGCGGCGCCGATGCGAAAGATGGCCGCGAGCACGATCGCGACAAAGATTGCGCATGTGCCAATACCCGCCCGCAACTCGCGGCCTGTATGCCCAAGGGTGGCTCGGGTCATGACGGCGAGCGTCATGCATGCCACCGCACCTACGCTGAACGCGTGAATTCCCGCCGCGGAAGGAACGGTCTCCGGTAGGACGACGGCAAGTCCGGTCAACAGAAAACCGATCGGCACAAAGACGAACGCCACGTGCAGGATCAGCACCAGCGGATCGCGGAGCGTGCGATCACCAGCCCAGCGCGCAAGCCGCATGGCATTGAGGACAGCTCCGGCGATCAGCATTGCGCCCGTTACGTTGCTTTCAGGAAAGAAGGCCCAAGCCGCCAATGCGGTCGCGGACAGTGCGATCGTTGCTGCGTCGAAATGGCTGAACGGGGATGGCAGACGTCCCTGATTTTCGCGCGCCAACCAATTCCGGGTGAAACTGGGAACAACGCGTCCCCCTATAATCATTATGAGGACGACGGCGGCCCCGAGGCCGAGCCGGCGGCTAATGTCCGAGATGCCCTGGTAATGCGCTTCGGCATGAAACATCACGTTGGCCGCCAAAAGCACGGCAACCGGCAGCAGCACCTTCAGGTTTCGCCAGTTTCGGCCCGCGATGATTTCGGTCGCGGCGGCGGCTGCTACCGCCAGGAGAAATGCACAGTCGACTGCGGCTCCGACGAGCCAGCCGGTGTCAGCTGAAAAAAACACCGCAAGCCGCCCTGCAAGCCACAGCAGGACGAGCGCTAGCAGGGGCAGGCCTTGCACAGGCAGACGTCCGGTCCAGTTCGGGATGGCCGTCAGCAGGAATCCCGTCATGATTGCCGCGAGATAGCCAAAGAGCATCTCATGGACATGCCAATCAACGGGCAGAAAGACGCTGGAGGTTGTGAGCTGGCCGTAAAACAACGGCAGCCAGAAAAGGATGGCTGCTCCGGCATACAGAGAGCCGAGCAGGAAGAACGGCCGGAAACCGTAAGACAGAACCGCCGGATAAGCGCTTGGTCGGGTGCGAGGAATTGCCATCAAATGCATTTCAAAAAGGAGGAAGTCGGGCGGTCAAATGTCCGCTTGCAGGACTCTGTTGATTTACAGAATGAGATTTACACAGCCTAATTGGCGACTTGAACTTGAGCCAACAGGGTCTCGAACACTTTTTTCGCCTTGCCCGACTGTTTGACACCCGTTGCACGCGCCAGATTGACCGGCTTGCCGACTACGATCAGCGCCACCATGCCCATTCCATAGTGAGGTGCGCACTTCACGCCGTAGACACCTTCCTTGTCGAGCGTAAAGGTGATTTGTTCGCTCGCCCTGCCCTTGAAGGTCTTTGCACGTCCGGGATCATGCCCCAGATGCTTTCTGCATTATGACCCTCGTCCGTCGGCACGAAAGTGACGGTGTCGCCGGGCGCAGCTTCGACAAAGTCAGGCTGAAAGACCATCACGTCTTTCGCGCCCTTGTTAAGCATCTGGACTTGGTGATCGGCAGCCTGTGCACCTCCAACCAACATAGATGCCATGAGCGTGGCGGCGACTACAATTGCGTGTCTCATGATCTTATCTTCCCTGCTAAAGTTCCCGGCGGCGCCCACCACTCTCGTTCTTGTAGGCTATCTTGACCTGAGAACTTTGCGGCAGCGCAAACAAATGGGAAACAAAAAGGCCGCGGTTTGCGCCACTTGCCGCCAGTCGTCTGGCTGTGACATTGTGCGGTTCGACAGATACGGAATGCCTTTCATGATTACAGTAAAGCTTTGGAAAAGGCACTGCAGTTGAGCCGCCTCGATCGCTCGTTGATTGCCGGGCTATCTGCCTTTGAAGGCATTGCCCCCCCGGAGCTCGATTATATAATCGGCCAAGCCCGGTCGTTACGGATACCCAAGGACCAACCCGTGTTCGAGCAGGAGCAGGAAGCGCAGTCTTTTTTCCTGCTGCTCGACGGACATGTCCGCGTCATCAAAACAACGCCTGACGGCCAGGAGGTGACGGTACGATATATCAGCCCTGGCGAACTACTGGGCATCGCCCACGCGATAGGCCGCACCACGTATCCAGCCAGCGCAATCGCCGCCGCCGACTGCGTTGTGCTTGCATGGCCAGGCCACCTTTGGCCAAGATTTGCGGAAGCTTTCCCCAATTTTGGTGCCAACACATATAAGACCGTGGGCACCCGGCTGCAGGATGCCCACACGCGCGTCATCGAGATGTCCACCGAGCAGGTGGATCAGCGCGTCGCCCACGCGCTGCTTAAGCTGGTCAAGCAGACAGGCCGGAAGACTGATGAAGGAATCATGATCGACTTCCCGATCTCACGGCAGGACATTGCCGAGATGACAGGAACGACGCTGCATACGGTAAGCCGATTGCTCTCATCTTGGGAGGAAAAAGGGCTCGTCAAAAGCGGGCGCGAGAAGGTCACCGTGGTTGAACCTCACCGCCTGCTTGTACTCGTTGAAGGGCGGACTGGGAAAAACTGAAAAACTAATCGCCTTCGGTTCGCTTGATAGCGGCTTGCAGATCGAAACGAAGTGATTCTTCGTTCAGCCCGTGCTCCCGCGCCGCTTCGGAAATGGTGTGGAACGGAGCAATTGGGCAGCCGACGCAAAGCATGCCATGCTGGAGAACAACGCGGATGGTTTGCTGGCCACTCGCGCATGATTGCGTCCATCGTGACATCGTCGCTGAATCGAGGTTTCATACCTTTTGTCCGCGTTGCAAGGCGACAACATGCAGCCGCTTTACAAGATGATCGTTGCGCTGGAACAAAGAGGGAGATGACCAGTCCCCGCAGCCTGTTGCACGAATGACGGGCAGAGAGCCTCGTCAGTGGCAGGAAGGACGATCTCGCAAATGGTCAAATGGGCTTTGCGATCACGCTGAAGCTCTGTCTGAGCAAAGGCTTTCCTCGAGGATTGGCTTTACATGAACGGTGTCTTCCCCCCGGTTGAAAGGTATCCCTCCGGCGTGAGACGCCTTGTCTGGGTAGGGATCGATCAGTCTTAAGTGCGCTCTTATGAGCGGACTTAGGAGCGGTTGATGGGTCAGGTTACCTTGTTGACGGGGCCGGAACGGCGGCGGCGATGGAGGGACGACGAGCGGCTGCAGATTCTGGAAGAGGCATTTTCGCCAGGAGCCTGCGTGACGCATGTGGCACAGCAGCATGACGTTTCAACGGCGCTGATCTACACATGGCGTCGCAAGTTATGCCAACCGGCGACCGAACCGGGTTTTGCCGAGGCGTTGGTTGTCGATGAAGACGGTAGCCAGCCACGGGAACACCGGCCCGCGATTGTCGTGGAACTGGCAAGGGGCGGTCGGATAAGCATCTTCGCAGGATCGCCGCCCGCGCTGGCCACGGCGGTGTTGAAGGCGTTACGGTGATCCCGCCGGGCGCGCGGGTGTGGTTGTCGATGGGCCACACCGATATGAGGAAGGGCATGCAGGGCTTGGCGTTGCTGGTGCAGGAGCACCTGAAGCGCGACCCTCACGGCGGCGATTTATACGTTTCCCGCGGACGCGCGGGATCGCTGGTGAAGATCATCTGGCATGACGGGATCGGCATGTCGCTTTACGCCAAGCGGCTTGAGAGGGGCCGCTTCATTTGGCCCCAGGCGACGGACGGTGCGGTGTCACTGACGAGCACTCAGTTGGCGTGTTTGCTCGACGGGATCGACTGGCGCAATCCGCAATATTCCTGGCGTCCGGCGAGCGCGGGGTAGGACGCAGATTTCCTCTGCCGAAGCGACATTTTCCGGTTGCACAGGGTGTTGGGAGCTGATTCATTTCGGCCATGGAAGCCGCTGTTTCGCCCCTCCCGGACGACGTCGAAGCGCTTAAGGCGCTGGTGGTTTCGATGGGCGCCGAGCTTGCTGCCGCGCAGGCCAGGGCCTCGGCTACGGAAGCCCTGATCGCACATCTCAAGCTGCAGATCGCCAAGCTCAGGCGCGAGCAATATGGCCCTAGCGCCGAGCGCAGCCGCCGGCTGCTCAACCAACTGGAGCTGCAGCTCGAGGAACTCCAGGCCACCGCCAGCGAGGATGACCTCACCGCCGAGGCGATGGCGGCGAGGGCGACCAACGTCACCGCCTTCGAGCGCAAACGGCCGGCGAAGAAACCGTTTCCCGAGCATCTGCCGCGCGAGCGCATCGTCATCTCCGCGCCGTGTTCTTGCCCGACCTGCGGCGGGACGCGGCTGTCCAAGCTCGGCGAGGACGTCACCGAGACGCTGGAGGTGATCCCGCGCCAGTGGAAGGTCATTCAGACCGTACGTGAGAAGTTCTCGTGCAGGAACTGCGAGGCGATCACACAGCCGCCGGCGCCGTTCCATGTCGTGCCGCGTGGCTGGGCAGGCCCCAGCTTCCTCGCCATGCTGCTGTTCGACAAATATGGCCAGCACCAGCCCCTGAACCGCCAGGCCGACCGTTTCGCGCGCGAAGGCGTGCCGTTGAGCCTGTCGACGCTCGCCGACCAGGTCGGCGCGGCCACTTTCGCGCTCATGCCCCTCTATCGGCGGATCGAGACCCATGTGCTGGCCGCCGACCGATTGCACGGCGACGACACAACAGTGCCGGTGCTCGCCAAGGGCAAGACTGATATCGGCAGGCTGTGGGTCTATGTCCGCGACGATCGGCCATTTGGCGGCGCCGATCCGCCCGCCGCGCTGTTTCATTATTCGCGCGACCGGCGCGGTGAACATCCACAAGCGCATCTCGACACCTGGTCCGGGATCCTGCAGGCAGATGCCTATGGCGGCTATGGCGACCTCTACGCAGCCGGCCGTTGCCCAAGGCCTGTGCTCGAAGCGGGCTGCTTTGCCCATGCGCGCCGCAAGTTCTTCGAACTAGAGCAAAATCCGAGCGGATAGAATCGATAGGGGTTTCGTTGGGATTGGAAATCTGATTCAGCATATCTGCTGGATTCGGAGGCCGGCATGGCATGGCGAAATCCTTATCGGAAGATTTGCGGGCTCGGGTGGTCGCAGCGGTTGATGGCGGCCTGTCGCGACGGGCGGCAGCGGCGCGATTTGGCGTGGCGGCGGCAAGCTCGGTGCGTTGGGTCCGGGAATGGCGCGAGACCGGAGCCACCTGCGCAAAGCCGCAGGGCGGCGACAGGCGGTCCCACCGCGTTGAAGCGTATCGCGACATCATCCTGGCGGCGATCGAGAGGCGGGTGGACATCACGCTGGTCGAACTCGCCGAGTTGCTGCGACAGGAGCATGGCGCGTCGTTTGCGACGAGCACGATCTGGCGGTTTCTCGATCGTCACTCCATGACCTTCAAAAAAAACGGCGCACGCCAGCGAGCAGGAGCGGCCAGACGTGGCGGCGCGACGAAACGCCTGGTTCGACGCCCAGCCCGATCTTGATCCCGAGCATCTGGTCTTCATCGACGAGACCGGAGCCTCGACAAAGATGGCTCGACTGCGGGGGCGCACGAAGCGCGGGATGCGGTGCCGATCGCCAATCCCGCATGGCCATTGGAAGACGACGACGTTCACCGGCACCCTGCGCCTCACTGGCATGACCGCGCCAATGGTCCTGGACGGCCCGATGACTGGCGAATGGTTTGTCGCCTATGTCGAGCAGGTTCTCGTGCCGACGCTGCGGCCCGACGATGTCGTGATCCTCGACAACCTGCCGGCGCACAAAAGCGCAGCCGCCCGTGTGGCGATCGAAGCAACCGGCGCAAGGATGATGTTCCTCCCGCCCTATTCCCCCGACTTCAACCCGATCGAGAACGCCTTTTCCAAGCTGAAATCGATTCTACGCAAAGCCGCCGCACGAACCGTCGCGGAATTGTGGGATACCATCAGCGCCGCACTGCCTTGCTTCACACCAACCGAGTGCGCCAACTACTTCGCCGCAACAGGATATGAGCCGGAATGATCAGATTCTGCTCTAGCCGATGTCGAGGGAGCGGCGCGCAAGAAGAGCCGCGGCGAGCGGACAGGGACGATCTACCCGATAGCACTGGAGGCGGTGCAACGCCTTGATGTCCTGTTCGATATCGAGCGCGAGATCAACGGACTGAGCGCTGAAGCGCGTGCCTGCGTCCGCCGCGAGCGCAGCGCTGCACTGGACTTGCTTCGGTAAAGTGGAGAGCGGGTTGCTCATTCGGCGGCGTTTCGCTCGAACTGCATCGGGCTGATGTAGTCGAGCGCGGAATGCCGCCGGATGGGATTGTAGAAGCCGTCGATATATCGGGCAATGGCGGCTTGGGCATCGGCGCGGGTAAGGAAAGAGGTGCGCCAGATCAGTTCAGTTTTCAGCGTCTTGAAGAATGTTTCGACCATGGCGTTATCAAAGCAATTGCCCTTGCCTGACATTGAGATGATGACGCCGGCGGCACGCAATTCGGCTTGGTAGTCGATAGAACAATATTGGCTGCCGCGGTCGGAGTGGTGAATGAGGCCGGGTTCCGGCTGCCGCATGACGAACGCCTTGTTGAGCGCTGCCAGAGCCAGGCTGCGGTGTAGCCGGTTGCCAGCAGCCCAGCCAACGACCTTGCGGGCAAACAGATCGATGACGACAGCAAGGTACAACCAGCCCTCCCGCGTCCAGATGTAGGAGATGTCGGCACCCCATTTCTGGTTGGGACCAGTGGCGGCAAAATCCTGGTCGATGACATTGGGGGCAACCGGAAAGGCGTGTTCGCTGTCCGTCGTGCGCTTGAACCGCCGCTTCTGTCTTGCCTGGAGGCCATTCTCCCGCATCAGACGCGCCGTTCGTCGCCGGCCAATGGCAAAGCCATTGTCTTGCAGTTCCCGCGTCATGCGCGGGCTACCATAGGTTCCGTTCGACAGCGCGAACGACGATCGCACATGCGCCAGCATTATCATGTCGTCGCGCTGCCGGCGGCACGCCGGCCGGCGCCCCCAGGCAAAGTAGCCGCTCGGGCTGACACCCAGCGTCGCGCACAAACGGTCCACAGGGAAATCCTTCTTCGCCTGGTCGATGAGCGCGAACCTCACCGACTTCCCTCCTTGACGAAAAAAGCCGTCGCCCGTTTCAAGATATCCCGCTCCTGCCGAAGGATTTCATTCTCCCGCCGCAGCCGTTTCAATTCAGCGGCGACATCAGCATCAGGCGGACGCCCAGGATCGCCCATCTCACGATCCAGCTGCCGACCCATCCATCGCGTCAGCGTCGAGAAACCAACACCAAGATCCTCCGCGATCTGCCGCTTCGTCCGACCGCTCGTTCGCACAAGGCCAACCGCCTCCGCCTTGAACGCATCCGTAAACTGTCTCTGTTTCGTCATCGAGGTCGCCTTTCATCAGAAGGAAACTCTCCACTTTTTCGGGGCAAGTCCAGATCGCTGCCGCAAGATGCGACTTTCCGCCACCGGGTGGGCCGAACAACAGGATATTGGCGCCCTTGGCGAGCCAGCTGTCACCGGCGGTCATGGCCATGACCTGGGCCTTGGAGACCATGGGTACGGCGTCGAAGGCGAAGCTGTCGAGCGTCTTTCCGGGCGGCAGATGCGCTTCGGCCAGATGCCGTTCGATCCTGCGATGTGCCCGTTCGGCCAGCTCATGCTCGGCGATGGCCGAGAGGAACCGGGCGGCGGGCCACCCCTCTCTATCGGCCTGCTCGGCAAATTGCGCCCTGCGCGGCGACAAACAAGGTGAGACTCAGCGTCAATCAGGATGAGACTCGGCGGCGGGGGTGTGACGAAGGGAGGGCGTAGCCCGACCGGAGTTACACCCCCGCCGCCGCGCAATTTTTCAGCGTCTTATGATCGCGGTCGGCCCGGTAGCTTGGTGGTTTTCTGGAATGGAGAACCATCTTTGTGCCGGGTCGCCATGTAACCGATCATCAGACGAGGCTTTTTATGAAGTACCGACAAAACAATTCTATCGAGGTCGCCGCCGCCAAGGCGTCGATCAGCAGGGCGACGGCCTATCGCATCAAGACGGACGCGCACCTGCCATCGCAAAAGCAAAAGGCTCGTGGCCGGCGGAGGCCTGACCCTCTCGAGCATATCTTCGATGCCGAGGTCGTTCCCCTTTTGAAGGCGGCGCCAGGCATCCGTGTTGTCGCCATCTATGAGGAGATGCTGCGGCGGCACCCGGAACTGAGCGCGGGCATTCGCCGAACGCTGGAGCGGCGCATCCGGTCATGGCGTGCCATCCACGGCGAAGAGCAGGAGGTTATCTTCCGCCAGCTTCACGAACCCGGCCGACTCGGGCTATCGGATTTTACCGACATGGGCAGCCTTGACGTGTCGATCGCCGGCCAGTCTCTTGATCATCTACTCTACCACTTCCGGCTCGCCTGGTCCGGCTTTGAACACACCCATGTCATTCTCGGCGGCGAGAGCTTCGTGGCCCTGGCCGAAGGACTGCAGAACGCGCTGTGGTCGCTTGGGGGAGCGCCGCTCTATCATCGCAGCGACAGCCTGTCGGCGGCTTTCCGCAACCTCAGCGCCGATGCGAAGGAGGATCTCACGCATCGCTACGAAGAGCTTTGCGCGCACTACCGCATGACGCCGACCCGCAACAACAAGGGCATCGCGCACGAGAACGGTTCGATCGAAAGCAGCCATGGCCATCTCAAGGATGCCATCCGTGACGCCCTTCTGATGCGCGGCAGCAGAAATTTCGACGATCTCGGCGCGTATCGAGCCTTCATCGACGAGATCGTCAGCCGGCACAACGCCAATCATGGCAAGCGCATCGATGCCGAACGCCCTCAACTGCAGGAACTTCCAGACCAGCGGACCAGCGACTTCGAGGAGGTGGTCGTCACCGTGTCGCGGACCGGCGGCTTCACCTTGCGCAAGGTCTTCTACACCGTTCCCTCCCGCCTGATCGGACATCGGCTTCGCATCCGCCTGTTCGATGATCGCCTCGAGGTCTTTATGGGAGGAACAAAGCTGATGACGCTGCCCAGGGGCCGAGGCCATGCCGACGGGAGGCACGATCAGGTCGTCAACTATCGGCACGTCATCCATTCCCTGCGCAAAAAGCCGATGGCGCTTCTTAATCTCGTCTATCGTGACAAGCTCTTCCCGCGGCAGGAATACCGCAGGGCCTTCGACGAGCTCATTGAGCGGCTGCCGGACAGGCAGGCGTGCAAGATCATGGTCGATCTGCTGGCGCTGGCCCACGATCGAGGCTGCGAGCGTGAGCTTGCCGAGCAACTCACCGAGACCCTCGACGCCGGCGACCTGCCCGATATTGCCGTCTTGCGAACCCTCCTCGGCCCGGACCCCGCACGGCTGCCGACCGTCTTGGTGCAACTCGCTTCCCTTAACGGCTATGAAGCCCTGATCGGGGCAACCCATGTGGGAGACGTCGCATGAGCAACGCCCACACCATCGACGAAGCCCGCCTCGGCATCATGCTCAACGAACTCCGGCTACCGACGATCAAGACGCTCTGGGCGCAATTTGCCGAGCAGGCCGATAGAGAGGGGTGGCCCGCCGCCCGGTTCCTCTCGGCCATCGCCGAGCATGAGCTGGCCGAACGGGCACATCGCAGGATCGAACGGCATCTGGCCGAAGCGCATCTGCCGCCCGGAAAGACGCTCGACAGCTTCGCCTTCGACGCCGTACCCATGGTCTCCAAGGCCCAGGTCATGGCCATGACCGCCGGTGACAGCTGGCTCGCCAAGGGCGCCAATATCCTGTTGTTCGGCCCACCCGGTGGCGGAAAGTCGCATCTTGCGGCAGCGATCGGACTCGCCCTCATTGAGAACGGCTGGCGCGTGCAGTTCGCCCGAACCACCGATCTCGTGCAGAAGCTCCAGATCGCGCGGCGAGAGCTGCAGCTCGAAGCCGCCATCGCCAAGCTCGACAAGTTCGATCTGCTCATCCTCGACGATCTGGCCTACGTCACTGGACTTGCTTCGGTAAAGTGGAGAGCGGGTTGCTCATTCGGCGGCGTTTCGCTCGAACTGCATCGGGCTGATGTAGTCGAGCGCGGAATGCCGCCGGATGGGATTGTAGAAGCCGTCGATATATCGGGCAATGGCGGCTTGGGCATCGGCGCGGGTAAGGAAAGAGGTGCGCCAGATCAGTTCAGTTTTCAGCGTCTTGAAGAATGTTTCGACCATGGCGTTATCAAAGCAATTGCCCTTGCCTGACATTGAGATGATGACGCCGGCGGCACGCAATTCGGCTTGGTAGTCGATAGAACAATATTGGCTGCCGCGGTCGGAGTGGTGAATGAGGCCGGGTTCCGGCTGCCGCATGACGAACGCCTTGTTGAGCGCTGCCAGAGCCAGGCTGCGGTGTAGCCGGTTGCCAGCAGCCCAGCCAACGACCTTGCGGGCAAACAGATCGATGACGACAGCAAGGTACAACCAGCCCTCCCGCGTCCAGATGTAGGAGATGTCGGCACCCCATTTCTGGTTGGGACCAGTGGCGGCAAAATCCTGGTCGATGACATTGGGGGCAACCGGAAAGGCGTGTTCGCTGTCCGTCGTGCGCTTGAACCGCCGCTTCTGTCTTGCCTGGAGGCCATTCTCCCGCATCAGACGCGCCGTTCGTCGCCGGCCAATGGCAAAGCCATTGTCTTGCAGTTCCCGCGTCATGCGCGGGCTACCATAGGTTCCGTTCGACAGCGCGAACGACGATCGCACATGCGCCAGCATTATCATGTCGTCGCGCTGCCGGCGGCACGCCGGCCGGCGCCCCCAGGCAAAGTAGCCGCTCGGGCTGACACCCAGCGTCGCGCACAAACGGTCCACAGGGAAATCCTTCTTCGCCTGGTCGATGAGCGCGAACCTCACCGACTTCCCTCCTTGACGAAAAAAGCCGTCGCCCGTTTCAAGATATCCCGCTCCTGCCGAAGGATTTCATTCTCCCGCCGCAGCCGTTTCAATTCAGCGGCGACATCAGCATCAGGCGGACGCCCAGGATCGCCCATCTCACGATCCAGCTGCCGACCCATCCATCGCGTCAGCGTCGAGAAACCAACACCAAGATCCTCCGCGATCTGCCGCTTCGTCCGACCGCTCGTTCGCACAAGGCCAACCGCCTCCGCCTTGAACGCATCCGTAAACTGTCTCTGTTTCGTCATCGAGGTCGCCTTTCATCAGAAGGAAACTCTCCACTTTTTCGGGGCAAGTCCAGCGGGCTTCGTCGATGGTGTGGGCGTTGCTCATGCGACGTCTCCCACATGGGTTGCCCCGATCAGGGCTTCATAGCCGTTAAGGGAAGCGAGTTGCACCAAGACGGTCGGCAGCCGTGCGGGGTCCGGGCCGAGGAGGGTTCGCAAGACGGCAATATCGGGCAGGTCGCCGGCGTCGAGGGTCTCGGTGAGTTGCTCGGCAAGCTCACGCTCGCAGCCTCGATCGTGGGCCAGCGCCAGCAGATCGACCATGATCTTGCACGCCTGCCTGTCCGGCAGCCGCTCAATGAGCTCGTCGAAGGCCCTGCGGTATTCCTGCCGCGGGAAGAGCTTGTCACGATAGACGAGATTAAGAAGCGCCATCGGCTTTTTGCGCAGGGAATGGATGACGTGCCGATAGTTGACTGTTCCCCGTCAGCACCTGTGTCCCAGATTTGAGGTTGTGAATTAAGGAGGGTTTTGATCTCGTCGTCACGACGAAGGAACCAAGATGAGCCCTAAATCCTCAAGTGCCAAGAAGCCTGCCGAGCAGGTGGTAAAGGACATTCGCCGGGCGACCCGGCGGCATTTTTCAGCGGAAGACAAGATCCGGATCGTGCTGGACGGGCTGCGCGGCGAAGACAGCATCGCCGAGCTGTGCCGCAAGGAAGGGATCGCGCAGAGCCTGTATTACACCTGGTCCAAGGAGTTCATGGAGGCCGGCAAGCGCCGATTGGCGGGTGATACCGCTCGTGCTGCCACCAGCGACGAGGTCAAGGATTTGCGCCGGGAGGCCGGCGCGCTGAAGGAATGCGTCGCTGATCTGACACTGGAAAACCGTCTGCTCAAAAAAAGCATGATCGCGGATGGGGACGAGCAAGAATGAGATATCCCGCATCCGAAAAGCTCGAGATCATCAGGATCGTCGAGCAGTCACACCTGCCAACCCGCAAAACGCTGGACCGACTGGGCATCCCGCGCCGGACCTTCTATCGCTGGTATGACCGTTATGTCGAGGGCGGGCCTGAGGCGCTGCAGGATCGGCCCTCGGCGCCGAGCCGGGTGTGGAACCGCATCCCGCCTGCCATCCATGACCAGATCATCGAACTGGCGCTGGAGCAGTCCGAGCTCTCCCCGCGCGAACTGGCAGTACGGTTCACCGACGAGACGCGCTACTTCGTGTCAGAAGCCAGCGTTTACCGGCTCCTCAAGGCCTACGATCTGATCACCAGCCCGGCCTATGTGGTGATCAAGGCGGCGAACGAGTTCCACACCAAGACGACGCGACCCAACGAGATGTGGCAGACGGACTTCACCTACTTCAAGATCATCGGCTGGGGCTGGATGTACCTGTCGACCGTGCTCGACGATTACTCCCGCTACATCATCGCCTGGAAACTGTGCAGCACCATGCGGGCCGAGGACGTCACCGACACGCTGGACATGGCACTTACTGCCTCAGGGTGCGACCAGGCCCATGTGCACCACAAGCCTCGGCTGCTCAGCGATAATGGCCCCAGCTACATCGCCGGCGAACTGGCGGACTATATCCAGGACCAACGCATGAGCCATGTCCGGGGCGCTCCAATGCATCCCCAGACCCAAGGCAAGATCGAGCGCTGGCACCAGACCCTCAAAAACCGAATCCTCTTGGAGAACTACTTTCTGCCCGGCGACCTTGAGGCCCAGATCGCAGCCTTCGTCGAACATTACAACCATCGACGCTACCACGAGAGCCTGGCCAACGTAACGCCAGCCGACGCCTACTTCGGCAGGGCCGCAGCCATTATCAAACAGCGAGAAAGGATCAAACGCCAAACCATCCAACATCGGCGCTTGCAGCACCGCAAGATCGCCGCTTAACATCAACCCCAAGATGAGGCCGACACTCCGCTAATCTGCGATCCAATCTGAGCCAAATGATCTGACGACGGACACTCGAGGAAGCCAGCAAGGCCGAGGCCGAAGCCACCGGCGATGAACAGAAGAAGCCGAGCAATGTCGTCGGATCGAATCCCGACCTCACCATAGATGCGGTATCGGACGGCAGCGCCCGTGAGAGTGCCAAAACCAACGGCGTTCCGAGAGCAGTTCCGCAAAAGCCGGCCACCACGGGCGCCATACGTGGCGTTCGAGCGCCGACGTAGTACACCGCACAGATGTCCCGCCCGACGACAGCAGCGAAGCTTACTGTTGTTGCAAGGATCGACCAGCCAATCGCGGCTACCGGAAGGTGATGCAGCGCATGCACCAGAGCATGATAGTTGATGCCCTGGATCATGCCGCCGAATGCCAGAACAACTAGGATTAGCGCCGCAAAGATGGTTGCGGAGAACGCGAGACGGCGCACTTTGACGTCGAAAAGGCCACCTTGTCGGGGGATATCTAGTTGAGCAATCCTTGAGGTGGATACATCTCGTTCACCCGCAACACGCTCGCCGCCCTCAGATGCTGTTTCAGAGGATGCATAGATGGGAGCATGATCGCGCGCAGACACCACCTATGTCCTGACTATCTGGCCAATTACGCCCCAGAGCCCGCGCCCTGCCGTTCCGCGTCCCACAGCGGCACATGAATCTGCGGTAGCGCACGTTCCCTTTGATGTCCAGCCAGCGATTCCAAGAGCCGCCATATCGCAAGAAGTACAGACGCTCTTATACGCGCGTCCGCTCAATGGGTATTGCGCCTTGACCCACCGCGAGGGAGATAGATAACTGTGGACGGTTCTTTTGCGTCGGCTGCGGGACAGGGCTTGTCCTGCTGGACCGGTGGCGTGGCGGGCGTGTTGCTGCGCCACCGCCGCACTGCGCGGATGCCGACTATTGCCGCCCACAGCCAAGCGCCGGGCACGACGATATAGAGGGTATGGACAATCGCGCGCTGATGGCCGGACTGGTAGGCGAGGAACAGCACGGCGGTCAAGATCAAAGCCGGGGCGAGGATACGGAGCGCGGTTTTCATGCTGTCTTGATCCATGTGACGGGGGCGGTGTTGCTGCGGGAAGGCATTGTCAGTCGTCGCGGCGAATGAGCAAGCGCTTCAGCATCGGCTCGATCCGCGAGAGCTCGTCAAGGTGAGCGGCCGACAGGTCGGCCAGATGGTCGTCGGCGCGCTCGGTCAGCCGTAGCAGGACGCGGCGATGGTCGTCCTTGTCCTGATCCCTCGCTACCAGTCCAGCCTCGCAAAGACGATTGACCAACTCGACGGCGCTATGGTGGCGGATGCGCAGGCGCTCCGCCAGATCGCCGATCGTCACCGGACCTCCGCCCGGAAAGCCCTTGATCGCCAGCAGCGCCTGGTGCTGGCGCGGGGGCAATCCGGCATCGTGCGCCTGGATCTGGCTGAACTCAAGGAAGCAGCGGATTAGGTAGCGAAACTCCGACAGCCGCTGGTAGTCGGCTTGGCGGATGGGGGGGCGTGGTTTTAGCGGATGCGTCATTCCCGACATTTGTTCGTTTCCAATGAAAGCTCAATCAATTTTCGGGCAAAAAGGTCTTGTCTATTTATATCGTATTACGATACAGAGCGAGCCGCCAAGCCGTGATTTTGCGGACACAGTCGTCGACACATGCGGTGCACCCGCAGAATGAGAGCTGCAATGAAATCCGACCATGCCAATCCCGGTCATCTGCGTGATTTCACGACCGACGCAAGGGTGCTGACGATCGCCACCATTGCGGTGGTGGTGGCGACGGCGGGAGTGTTCGCCGGCATTGGTCTGCTCAAGCTGATCCGGCTTGCCACGAATATCGCCTATTTTGGACAGTTCACGCTTGCCGATCTGAAACTGCAGGACTCGCCGCTTGGTTATGTCTCGGTGATTATTCCGGTGATCGGCGCGCTGATCATCGGCGTGATGGCGCGCTACGGCAGTGAAAAGATTCGTGGCCACGGCATTCCCGAGGCCATCGAGGCGATCCTGCTCGGGCGCTCCAAGCTTGATGCCAAGGTTGCGATCCTGAAGCCGCTATCTTCGGCGATCTCGATCGGCACCGGCGGGCCATTCGGCGCCGAAGGCCCGATCATCATGACGGGCGGCGCGATCGGCTCGCTGATCGCGCAGATGCTGCCGGTCAGCGACAATGAGCGCAAGACGCTGCTTGTGGCAGGTGCGGCAGCAGGCATGACCACCGTGTTCGGAACGCCGATCGCCGCCATCATGCTGGCCGTCGAATTGCTGCTTTTCGAATGGACGCCGCGCAGCTTCATTCCCGTGGCGGTCGCGGCTGTTATCGCCGAGGTCGAACGCACCATGCTGCATCTGCCCGGGCCGATCTTTCCGTTCCAGGGCGGGATGGAGATTTCCTTTGTCGGCCTTGGCGGCTGGGTTGCGATCGGCGTTTGTGCAGGGCTGCTGTCGGGGTTGCTGACGCAGATGGTCTATGCCTGCGAGGACGGTTTTCAGAAACTGCCCATTCATTGGATGTGGTGGCCGATGCTCGGTGGTCTGGTGGTCGGCATCGGCGGATTGATCGAACCGCAGGCGCTCGGCGTCGGCTACGACAATATCGCCAATATGCTGGACGGCCGCACGGTCGCCACCGCAGCGCTCATTCTGCTGGTGGTAAAGGCCATCATCTGGTCGGTGGCGCTGGGTTCGGGAACATCCGGGGGCGTGCTGGCGCCGCTTTTGATCATGGGCGGCGCAATGGGAGCGGTGCTCGCCGGCATTCTGCCGGCAGCGGATCCGGGCTTCTGGGCGCTGCTGGCAATGGCGGCGACCATGGGCGGCACGATGCGCGCGCCGCTGACCGCTACCTTCTTCGCTGTTGAACTGACTGGCAACACGCACGTCTTGTTGCCGCTGATCGCGGCCTGCGCCACGGCGCACGCGGTCACCGTGCTCCTGATGAAGCGCTCGATCCTGACCGAGAAAATCGCCAGGAGAGGGCACCATCTGGTTCGCGAATACCGGGTCGATCCCTTTGCCTTGACCCGGGTGCGCGAGGTGATGACCTCGAAGGTCGAGAGCGTGCCGTCGACAATGACGCTGCATGGCGCGGCGGCGTTCCTGACCGCGCCGGAAACGCGGCATCCGAGTTTTCCCGTGGTCAATGAAGACGGGCATGTTCTCGGTCTCATCGATCCACCGGCGATCCTGCGCTGGAGACGCGCGGGCACGCACCGCACCACGACGCTTGGCGAGTTGCTGGCCGGGAGCAAGGTGACATTCGCCTATCCGGATGAGTATCTGGAAGGTCTGTCCGACAAGCTGCTGATGGCCAATGTTTCCCATCTGCCGGTCGTGTCGCGCGAAGACGCACGGCTGGTCGGCTATGTCGGCTGGAAGGACATGATGCGCGTCCGGTCGAGGAAACAGGCCGAAGAGCACGATCGCAGAGCCTTGCTGGGCTTCGGTACCCGCCGCAAGAGCCCCGACGTCCCATGAATGCAACCGGGCCATAGTTCCCGTGTTACACCAATGTCCTCTTCCTGTTGCAGGAGCAATCGGTCATGGTCATCAAGGTTTCACTCAACGGCGTCACCGAAGATATCGAGACCGTGTCTGACGCAATGGATTTTCTGCAACGATGGCCGGTCGACCGTCGTTGGCCTGCGTACCGAACCGCGCTGAAAGCTTGCGGCGCAGCGTCTGCCGCGCAAATGGCCGACCAAGATGCGCTGACGGCGTTTGCTGCCTTTGCGTGCCTTATGGAGACACTCGTCGCCTCCGACGCTCCGGTGCTGCCCATGGAGGCTTGAACAACCCCCTTGTCGCTGACGAAGTAACTGCCGGCGCGCAGATCACGGGTGCGGCTGGCCCGTTCTCGCAGGGTGGGTATGGCCGTTGACGTCTAAATTACGTAAGCACCCGAGCAATCGTGCCGCTAACTTGCCCCGCCTCTAAATTCCATCTCATATGATCACCGACCCTTCTGCATGTGATCACTCAATCAAAATGCGCGCCGCGCGGGCAGCCTCTACAAATATCTCTCTCGCCACATCCGCCGAAACCCCGCCGCTGACAGCCTGTCGACAAGCTCTCAAAGCCGACCGATGAGCCTGGCTGCCCGGATCGCGCCAGTGATGGATAAGTAGGTCCAGCGCCTGGTCGGCGCTCAAGAGGTTGCGAATATCGCCACTAAGGCCGGTCGAAACTGGCACCGGCCTGGAAAACCATGCATCGTACATAGCACATCCTCAGATATCTTAGGCTCTCATCTGCTCACATCCGGTCTCACTGCTTCACTAGCTCGCTTCACCATCGAGTGAGCAGCGCATGACCCAATAGATCGCATTACGATATATAATCCATCGCGGTAAAAAAACCAGTCGCCGTTTTGATTATCATGGAGCGAGCCTCGGTTCGGATAGGCGCTCACTTGGCCTTGGGGTGCGATACGGCAGCATCGCGCTTACGCGCGCGTGGTCGCGGGATTTTTTGCCAAGGGGATGCGGCGGCGGCTCTGCGCGCGATGCGCCCGGTAGCTGTGGAGGTAGGCCGACCGCCACTCTCCTCTCTCCGGCCGTAACACGCCCGCTACCAAATGGCTCCAGCAAAGGTCGGAGTATTCGACGGAAATTTCTTGGCAGGGACCGGATTGCTGGCCTCACAAGAGCACTCCCATGCCCCGCCCGGTTCCATCGCCTGCCACAGTCTGAAAACCTTACCGCTTTGTATAGTTCCGGCAATCTGGCCTTCAGCCAAGATGTCTAGGGTCGCCGTGGTACGATCGGGGCAGCCGGCTGTTGGCCGGACGCTATAAAGTAGCAATTTGGCGGCAGCCGGATTCCGCGATGCTGCTCAGATGTTGAAAGGTCAGAGCTGCCAATGATGCTCAGCCGGCGCGAATTGATGCTTTGCGGTGCGGGAGGGCTGGTTTCCGCAGCCTCTGCGACCAGCGCCGCCGCCAGGGTGCCCGCGCCCCTCGACACGGCCGACGGCCCTCCCCTGACAGGCAAGGCCGACTACATCCAGTGGATGCAGAAGAACCGTGGCGAGGCGGCCGAGTTCCTGGGCCAGCGCTGGGACCGTTTCGAACAGCTTATCGCGCACAAGGATGTCTGGGACGACCGCAACAAGCGCGCCTATTTGCTGACCCCGCGCGAGCGCTTCGTCACCAAGGCCAACATCGCGCGCGCCTATGAATGGCACTATCTCGACATCGGCTATGGCGTGACCATCACCGGCCCGCACACCGTTGCCCGCATGACCAATTCCATCGACGTGCGCCACGGTGACAAGGTGCTGGAGATCGGCACCGGCTCCGGATACCAGTCCGCCTATCTCTCCTATCTCACCGACAAGGTCTATTCGATCGAGATCATCAAGCCGCTGGCCGCTCGCACGCGCGGCATCTATGACGGGCTCATCGCCGACGGCTACACCGAATACAAGCACATCTCGACCCGTACAGGCGACGGCTATTACGGCCTGAAGGAAGAGGCGCCGTTCGAAAGGATCATCGTCACCTGCGGCATCGACCACATCCCGCCGCCCCTGCTGCAGCAGCTGCGGCCCAACGGCATCATGGTCATCCCGGTCGGACCGCCCGGCGCCCAGCATGTGCTGAAGGTCACCAAGAAACAGGCCGCGGACGGCAGCTTTACTGTCGCGCGTTCGGACATCTATCAAGGCGGGACCTTGTCCTTCGTGCCGCTGACCAAGCTCGGCGACGCCGGCATCAGCGGCACCCACAACGGCGGTTGACCTCCCCTTTCTCGCAATTCTTTACGCAGACGGCGTCTGCCGCGAAGCCTTTCGCAAAAAAAGCATCATCAATGTTAGATGAAAAAGCCCAGGAATCGGCCGTACTGCCTTTGGCTCCGAGGGTCGACATATGTGGCGCGAAAGACGGCCCCACCTTTCAAGATGCGCTTAGCTGGCAAATCTTGGCGGCTCCTTCGAGCGCGTCAATCGTGGAAACCCCCAATGGCATCGGCAGCCTCGGCCTGCACAATTTTATTGCGCAACAGTTTTCCATGCCCGAAGGCGTATGCGGGCGTGTGGCCGGGGCAATCATGGGTCTGATAAACCACCTGCCGAACAAGCGGGCCATCGAACGACTGGACATCGCCGAACGGGACGACGTGCTCGAAATCGGATTTGGACCAGGCTGGGCCCTCAAGGCAATGGTCCGGTTCGCGCATGGCGGTACGATCACCGGGGTGGATCGGTCGCCAACAATGTTTCGTCAGGCCGAGGCGCGAAATCGGACCGCGATCGGCGATGGAAAGCTGAAACTGATCCGCGGCACCTTCGAGCAGTTGCCGCTGGAAAGCGCAACGGTCGACAAGATTCTGGCCGTCAACGTCATCTATTTCTGTTCGCCGACGGGAACGGCGCTGGCGGAAGCCCATAGGGTTCTGCGTCCGGGCGGAATACTGTCAATCTATGCGACGGATTGCTCTTCCATGAGGAAGTTTCAATTCATTGGTCCTGAAACCCAGCAAACATTTGATCGAAAAGGACTGAAGGATTTCCTGGGCAAGAGCCCATTTGCGTCAGATCAGATCGAGATTCAAAAGGTCTGGTTGCCGTTCGGATTTCGCGGCCTGGTGGCACGACTGTGCAAACGGTAAATGCAGTGAAAGCGCTTTCACGGCACGCGAGCTTGACGGTCATCAGCTTTCAGCCTTGCGCCTAGAGGGTGTTGCCATGACGATTTCCAAGCCGGTCTTCGACCGTTTGGGACTAATGCTGTGGGTCGTGGCGTTTCTTGTCACGGCCTCATTGGCGCAAATGTCGCTCGATCATCGTTCGGTGGTGTTCGTCTACAGGAATGGCTCCGAAGCCTTCATGGCCCAGCGGCCGCTCTATCATGTCCATCTCGCCATGGGCTACCTTTACGCGCCTGCCTTCGCCGCGCTCTATTCGCCGCTTCTGATGCTTGGCCACCATTTCGGCGACCTGGTTTGGCGCACGATCTGCTTTGGCGTGGTAACCCTTGCCGTCGTTCGGCATGTCCGAAAACTTGGCGGCCATGACCTCACCTGGCTGCTTTCCTTCGGCCTTGTCATATCAATGCCCATGGCGCTCGGCGCGCTCCGCAATGGCCAGGCCACGATACTGCTGACCGGCGCCTGCTGGCTGCTCACCTTGTCGGCGCTCGAGGGCCGGCGCGCGGAGACTTTTCTGTGGACGTCGCTTGCAATCATTGCCAAGCCGACGGCCATCGTCATGGTGTTGCTGGTGGCGGCACTGCGTCCCCGGCTGATACCGGTGATCGTGCTGGCGTTGCTGGTGGTGCTCATCATACCCTATGCCTTCGCGCCCGTTGGCTATGTCAATGACCAGTATCACGACTTCTTCCAGATGCTGACGGCGATGGCTGTCGACAGGACCGGCCCGTTTGAACCCGCCGACTTCACGTCTGTCTTCGCGTCGTTCGGGTATCCCCTCCCGGAACGTGAGGCCACGATCGTGCGCGTCATCGCCGCGCTGATGGCCCTGTCGGCCGTTCTCTGGTACGACCGAAAGGTAGAGCGCGGAACGGCAGGGCTCGCCATATTCCTGGTGGCGGCCTTTTACATGTGTGTGTTCAATCCCCGCGTCGAGCCCAATACCTACGCCATGATCGCCATTCCCGCCGGCGTCGCCATCGCCTTGCTGTGGCGGGAAGAGCAAGGTGGCGCCTTGCGCGTGGTGCTGACGACTGTGCTTGTCCTGGACGGAATGACCGGGGTTTTCGTTCAGATCCATCAGTGCCTCAACCCATGGCTGCGGCCGATCGTCGTGACCTTGATTGCATGCGCTTTGATCTGGTGGTTCTGGGCCAAAGCGCGGGCGAAGATCGTGTACTCCGGACCTGTCGCGCACGGCTGAAATCGACCTTCGACCTCATCGCGCCATTCTTCAAGTCGGCGGAGGCCTTTGTAGTTCCTGAAGATAGGAGAGCCTTGGGGTGGACAGCGAACGTGATCCCGGCGACACCACCCTGCTCAAAAAACGCACACGTGAAGCTTCTTGATGCCTTGACTTGGGCATCTGCCGATCCAGATGCTCTTGGGCGGGCTTGAATTCATGCGTTCATGCACCACTCCTATTCGTCGACTCTCCCCAAGCTGACGAATGCCCGCCGAACGGAGATATCTGTGAAAAACAAGTCGCTTATCGTGCTGGCCACATCACTGGCTTCCGGCCTGGTTCTTTCGTTTGGCGCAATGCCCATGGCGGCCGCGCAAAGCGCGGCAACCAACATCGTCGTCGGCGCCGACACGACATTCCCACCATTCGAGACCGAGACGAACGGCGAGGTCACGGGCTTCGACATCGACTTGATCAAGGCAATTGCCAAGGCAGAGGGCATGACGGTCAGCCTGAAAACGCTACCGTTCAACGGGATTATCCCCAGTTTGCAAGCCGGCTCGATCGACGCGGCGGTTGCCGGAATCACGATCAAGACCAGCCGGATGCAGAACGTCGATTTCAGCGATGCCTATTACAAGTCCGGTCTGTCAGTGCTGGTCAAGAACGACTCTGACATCAAGGATTTCGCCGACCTCAAGGGCCATGTGGTAGCCACCAAGAAAGCCACGTCATCCGTCGACTATATGACCGGCCACGGCTTCCCGTCGGACTATATCAAGCAATTCCAGAACATCGATGCCGCCTATCAAGCGCTTGAGACGGGCGGGGCGGACGCTGTCATTTTCGACAACCCCGTCAACGTCAACTTCAAGACCGCCCATGCCGACGTCAAGATTGTAGGTCCGCTGCTGACCGGCGAATATTACGGTATCGCCATCAGCAAGCAAAAACCTGATCTGACCGCCAAGATCAATGAGGGCCTCGCCAAGATCAAGCAGAACGGCGAATATCAGAAACTCTTCGAGACGTATTTCGGCGGCGATGTCAGCGGCGTGGTCAATGGCGTGGAAAAGCCAGCGACGGTCGCTGTTTCAGGCTGAGGATTCTGGACCATCTGCTCGGCAGATGGTCCAGCCTTCTCGGCGAGTCCACCAAATCGACGCGGAGAGCGCGTGGCGCAAGGCAGGTGCCGTGCTTTCTTTCGTAAGGACGCGGCCGAGACTAGCAATTCGAGGCACGGCGCATGGGTCCCATCTGGCAAAACTTACCGGTCATCCTCGGAGGCCTGCGCCTTACGATTCAATACTCGATCGTCGCCATCGTCCTGATGGTGATCATCGGCCTGATCGCGGCGCTCATGCGCCTGTCGAAGATCGCGCCGCTGAGGTGGATCGCCACCGCTTATGTCGAGATTTTCCGATCCACTCCACTGTTGGTGCAACTCTTCTTCATCGTGCTTGGATTGCCCGCGATCCTGCCCGTCAACCAATGGTTCGGGCAACTGACCTATCCGATCCTCGCCGCCGCGCTCACACTCAGCCTGAACGAAGGTGCTTACGTCACCGAGATCGTCCGCGCAGGCATCCTCGGTGTCGATCGAGGCCAGAAGGAAGCCGCGCAGAGCATCGCCATGAACGGCTTTCAGACAATGCGCTATATCGTCCTGCCCCAGGCATTCAAGCGAATGATCCCACCACTGGTCAACCAGGCGGCCCAGACGATCAAGGACACCTCGCTGCTCGCGCCGGTCGGCATCGCCGAACTGGTCTACAAGGGCGAGATCGTAATTGCCGAGACCTTCGCATCCTTTGCGATCTGGGGGCTCATAGCGGCGCTGTACTTCGTCCTCATCTTCTCCTTGTCGAAGTTCTCGTCCTCCCTGGAGAGGAGGCTTCAAGTTGATAAACGTTAAAGACCTTCACAAGTCCTTCGGCCACAACGAGATCCTCAAGGGGATAAGCACTCATGTGGAGGAAAAGGAGGTCGTCGTCGTCATCGGCCCTTCAGGAAGCGGAAAAAGCACGTTTCTGCGCTGCCTGAACGGGCTGGAGACGGCAACCAGCGGCGAGATTGAAATCGCCGGCATGATGTTGACCGATCCGAAGACGAACATCCACAAGCTGCGACAGCATGTCGGCATGGTGTTTCAGCAGTTCAATCTGTTCAAGCATCTGACCATTTTGGAGAACGTCACGATCGGGCCGCGCAAGGTCAAGAAGCTCACACTTGCCGAGGCCAACAAGGTCGCACGCGAGTTGTTGGCCAAAGTCGGTCTGGTGGGCAAGGAAGCAAGCTACCCGGACGAGCTTTCCGGCGGCCAGCAGCAACGTGTGGCGATCGCCCGCTCGTTGGCCATGGGCCCGAACGTCATGCTCTTCGACGAGCCAACCTCCGCGCTCGACCCCGAAATGGTGGGCGAAGTGCTCCAGGTCATGAAGACGCTGGCGATCGAGGGAATGACGATGGTGGTCGTCACCCATGAGATGGGGTTTGCCCGTGAGGTCGGGCACCGGGTGATCTTCATGGATGACGGCCTGATCGTCGAGGAGGCAGCGCCCACGGCACTGTTCTCGAATCCGCAAAGGAACCGCACGAAGAGTTTTCTGGCGAAGATTCTGTAAGCAAGAAATGTCTTGGCCGTCAGTCTGACTCGGAATCTGCGGTTCATTCAATTTCAAAGGACAAACCGGACAAACGCAAGGAAGAACCAGGCGGCAGATTGCGTTGACGACAATCCGAGGCGACGGCAAGCGCAAGCGGGTTCGATATCTTAATCATGTCTCCCATCATCTTTTGGTCCGAGCCATGGTCTGGCATCGTGAATGCGTAGCACTTGACTGGGCTAGACGGATTCGTTTGTCGTTCACGCGCAAACACTTTCAACAGTGCGAACTGCGACGTTGCGATTGAATTGTTACAGCCGTTGCATTAAATTGAAGCCATGGTCGTGCTGACGTGGCTTCTTTTGACATACAAGGTGCCTCCGGAGCCCGCCACGAAGCGCGTTGCGCTATGGCGGCGACTGAAGGGCATGGGGGCGATTTACCTGCAGAACGGTGTCTGCCTGCTGCCGAAGACCGACGATCATGTGCGCCGGCTGAAAATGCTGGAGAACGATGTTTCCAAGATGGGCGGCGAATCCGTCATCCTGGAGACGGTCGCCCTTGATCGCGCTCAAGAGGACAAGGTGGTTGCCCGCTTCAAGGCAGATCGCGACGACCAGTATCGCGAGTTTCTCGGTCGGTGCGCCGGCTTCGAGGTCGAGATCGCCAAGGAGATCACGATCAACAAGTTCACCTATGCCGAGCTCGAAGAGGAAGACACAGATCTGAAGAAGCTCCAGGGCTGGCTGGAGAAGATCAAGAAGCTCGATTTCTACGGTGCATCACTTGCGGATGAGGCTGCCGAACGGCTGCGGGCATGCGAGGCCCTGCTCGACAGCTACGCTCAACGGGTCTTCGACGCACACGATGAAAATCGGTGAGGTGAGCGGCCAGTATGACGGAACAGGCGCGATGACAACCGAGATCATGGAACGCCCCAGAGCCAGACAGGGGATTCCCGTCGGCGTTTGGATTCTGGGCTTCGTCTCGATGCTGATGGACATCTCGTCGGAGATGATCCACGCGCTGTTGCCTATCTACATGGTGACGGTGCTTGGAACGTCAGCCCTTGCCGTCGGCGTCATCGAGGGTATCGCTGAAGCAACCGCCTCGATCACCAAGGTCTTCTCCGGCGCCCTGAGCGATTGGCTCGGCAAGCGCAAACTGCTCGCCGTGTTCGGTTATGGCCTGGCGGCCTTGACTAGGCCGATCTTTCCGTTGGCATCCTCGATCGATTGGCTTATCGCGGCGCGTTTCATCGACCGTATCGGCAAGGGTATTCGCGGCGCCCCGCGGGACGCGCTTGTCGCCGACCTCGCCCCGCCACATCTTCGCGGCGCGAGCTTTGGCCTGCGCCAGTCGCTCGACACGATCGGTTCGTTTCTCGGGCCGCTTTTTGCCATCGGCCTGATGTGGGTGACGGCCTTTCATTTTAAGGCGGTGTTCTGGATTGCCGTCATCCCGGCATGCCTGTCCGTCGGACTGCTCCTCGTCGCCGTGAAGGAACCGGAACGCCCGAAGGAGCAGCGCCGTATCCGCATGCCGCTGCATCGCGAGGAGCTACGCCGTCTGGGAGCGCACTACTGGTGGGTCGTGGCAATCGCGGCAGTCTTCACCCTTGCTCGCTTCAGCGAAGCATTCCTCATTTTGCGTGCGCAATCCATCGGCCTGCCGATGGTGCTGGCGCCGATTGTCTTGGTTATCATGAGCCTTGCCTATTCTCTGTCGGCCTATCCCGTCGGCGTGCTGTCTGATCGTGTGAACCGCCTGACAATCCTGATCGTTGGCCTGTTTCTGCTCCTCGCAGCCGATCTGGTTCTCGCCTTTGCGCCGGGGACGATCGGGCTTGTGCTCGGAGTGATCCTCTGGGGGCTCCACATGGGCTTCACCCAAGGATTGCTGGCTGCGTTGATCGCTGATGCCTCTCCGGCGGAATTGCGCGGGACCGCCTTCGGCATGTTCAACCTCGTCACCGGCTTGGCACTCCTCATTGCCAGCGTTGTCGCTGGCGCGCTTTGGGACATGACAGGGCCGCAAGGCACTTTCCTCGCAGGCGCTGTCTTTACTGTGCTGACCTTGGCGGGCCTGCTCCCTGTTCGAATGGGGTTGGGTAAGCGGGAGGCACCCTGAGACCCGGCTCGCGGTTTCTTTTCGAAATGGAATGGTGATGGAATGGAAAAACTGGATGCCCAGGTCACGGGCTGGATCAACAACCTTTCAGGGCACAACAACCTGATCGATTTAATCATGATCGCTGTCACACAGGCGGGTGTGCCACTGTTGATACTGGCCGTGGTGGCGTCCTGGTGGTGGGGTGGCGGCAGTCGCTCCGAGAGGCATGTTGCGGTTGCCTGCGGCCTGTCGTTCCTGCTTGGATTGGCCCTCAACCAGATTATTCTGCTCCTCGTGCATCGCATGCGTCCCTACGACGCCGGCGTTTCGCACCTGCTGATCACGCGCAGCGCCGATCCGTCGTTTCCTTCGGATCATGCCACCGCCAGTTTTGCCGCCGTCTTCAGCTATGCGTTCAACGCCCGTGTCCGCAAGGCACTGTGGTTCGTCGCGGCCGCCCTGCTTGTCGTGATTTCCCGTGTCTATGTCGGGACCCATTATGTCGGCGACATCGTGGGGGGTGTGGCGACCGCCCTTGTCGCCGCCGGACTGGTCCGGATCGCATACCGGGAGGACACCCGCGTCGATCGATGGGTGACCGGAATTCTGTAATGAGCGTCGGTGAAATCCGTGATGTCGGGCAGATGCCGCAGCTCAAAAAAACCGCGAGGGCTCAAAAATGGCGCACGAATCCTTTTCATCGAACCGGATCAATCGCTCCCGCTTGCTTGCCCTTGCCTATCTCTTGCTGGTCATGTCGCTCGTGACTCCGGTATCCGCCAGCGCCGCTCCCGAAGCTAAAATGGCGAGCCTCGCGGATGCGACGGTGCTGATCATACGTCATGCCGAAAAGCCCGACAGCGGGACTGGGCTATCGCCTGCGGGGGAGGCACGCGCTCAGGCCTATGTCGGGTATTTTCAGCATCTCACGCTGAACGGTGCTGCGTTTCGGCCTGATACGCTGATAGCGACCGCAGATTCCAAAAACAGTGCGCGCGAGCGACAGACCCTGGAGCCATTGGGCCGGGCACTCCGGATTCCGCTGGACCTGAGATTCGACAACAAGGACATCGCGGGCCTTGTTCGTGCATTGATGGCGGAACCCCACCGGAAGTCCGTTCTTATTGCCTGGCATCACGGCACCTTGCCGCAGATCATAGAGGCACTTGGTGGTGACCCGCACGCAGTTCTGCCTGACGGATACTGGCCGGACAACGTTTTCGACGCCTTCGTGGTGCTTCGCTACGACCATGGCGGGAAATTCATCCCCGGCTCTGAACAGATCATTCACGAAGATTTCGCAAACCCGCCGGGACTGATAAGGGGAGCGAGCTCCCGATGAGCCCCTCCCCCGTAAAAAGGCTGCGCCGGGTGCTCCTGAGCTTTCGTCAAAAAGGGGGACGATAGATGTCCTTTTTCTCGGCGCTCACGGACTACATCGCTTCGCATCCACATCTGGCCTATGCGGCGATCTTTCTGCTGGCTCTGTCGGAGTCCGTTCCGGTCATCGGCGCGGTCGTTCCTGGAACGGCCATCATCGTCAGCCTTGCCGCTCTTGTCCCAAGCGGTGTGCTGAGGCTCTGGCCGATGTTGATTTCAGCCTCTTTGGGCGCGATCGTCGGCGACGGCCTGTCTTTCTGGCTTGGCCATCGCTACCACAGGGAAATCCTGCAGCGGTGGCCGTTGAACCGTTATCCCGAACTCATCGCGCGCAGCGAGGCGTTCTTCGAACGGCACGGCGGCAAGAGCGTCTTTCTGGCGCGCTTCACGCCTGGCGTCCGTGCGTTCATTCCGCTCGTGGCAGGCATGCTGCAAATGCAGGCCCGCCGTTTTTACTACGCCAACATCCTCTCGGCATTCGTCTGGGCGCCGTCGCACATCCTGCCTGGCGTGTTCGTCGGCGCGTATTTCAGCGTTGCCGGCGCTGCGGCAGGCCGGCTCGCGGCCCTCCTTGTCGCGGTGATCTTTGTCCTGTGGGTCACCATTTGGGTCGTCCGCTACGCAGTACGCCGCGGCATTCCCATCCTTCTGGTCTATCTGGGCCGCCTAGGACAATGGGCAGATGCCCGCGATACTTGGACGAGCCGTCAAATCCGCTCACTGCTCGATCCGGCCCAGAAGGAAGCCAAGATTCTCGCGGCGCTGGCGCTGCTGCTCGTCGTCGCTGCCTGGACCTTCTTCGGCATCCTCGAGGACGTCGTCAGCGGCGATCCGCTGGTACGCACCGATGCTGCGGTCTATCGAATCCTTCAAGATCTGCGGACGCCGTTGGGCGATTCCTTGATGGTCGGCTTCACTGAACTGGGCGACACAACTGTAGTGATTGTGATTGCCGTCCTCGTGTTCCTATGGCTGGCCTGGAAGCGCGCCTGGCGCACCGCCGCTTACTGGGCGGCGGCTATCGGCGGCGCCGCAGCCATCAACACGGGCATCAAGGTGGCCTTACACCGTGCGCGCCCCACTGAGAACCTCTATTCCGGTTGGAGCGATTTCTCCTTTCCCAGCGGCCACAGCACCGAGAACGCCGTTCTGTATGGTTTTCTGGCTTTCCTGATCGCTCGGCGCGTCCGACCAGCTTGGGGTCTCCCGGTCGCGCTCGCAGCGGCCGTTTTGGTGGCTTTGATCGCCTTCTCCCGGCTCTACCTCGGTGCCCACTGGTTTTCCGACGTGGCGGGCGGATTGGCATTCGCGACGGCATGGTTGGCTCTGCTCTGCATAGCCTACTTGCATCATCAACCGCCCGAAAAGGGCGCCGGAGGTCTCTTGGCCGTTGCCTGCGCCGGCCTGGTCGTCGCAGGTGGATTCCATATCTACCGCAACCACGCTAAGGACATGGAGCGTTACGCCGTCCAATACGAAGCACCGTCGATTCTCGTGGCGGATTGGTGGGCGCGGGATTGGCAGCAGTTGCCCGTGCAGCGGATCGATCTCGCAGGCGAGATCGAGGAACCGTTGACATTCCAATGGGCCGGAAGCCTGGAAAACCTCGAAGCAGATCTGACGCAAAAGGGCTGGCGGCCGCCGGCTCCGTGGACGTTGGCCGGCGCTCTCGGGTGGTTCACGCCACGTCCC
Organism: Mesorhizobium sp. PAMC28654; assembly: GCF_020616515.1. Classification (GTDB taxonomy): domain Bacteria; phylum Pseudomonadota; class Alphaproteobacteria; order Rhizobiales; family Rhizobiaceae; genus Mesorhizobium. Next base: position 754,532 of record NZ_CP085135.1, on the reverse strand, counting down.
GGTCCGATGGTCCTTCCAACGTTGCCCTACATGGAGCGCGGGCGCCTGCCGAGCCTTACGCTGGTCCATCCCCGCGACGAGGTAGGCGGCACCAACTCGCGTTTCGTGCTCCGGATGTGGGCCACCGACATTGATTTGCGAAACGGCCACCTGACGGAACTCTGGATCGGGTCGGTTGTCGAGGAACAGCTGGGTAATCGCTTCCCGCTCTTCACGGTGACACAGGCGCAGCCCGACGCGAACGGACCACGCGACCTTCTGGCTGCGTCTCTCGACGCCGGCCGCCTGGTGACCCGGCCCGATCATAGTCCGACCCCTGATTGGGACGGCCAGGTTCTGCTGGCGCGCGACGGAAGGATTCCTGCCAATCCAGGAACAGGAGCTTTGCAGGGTGGCGTTGCCAGTCCCTGACCGAGACGATTCGTGACGCAATATCGAAATGCATGAGACGAGCAGACGATATCATTTTCACTCCTTCGCAAGTGGCGCGCACATCACAATCCTAGTCCTACTCAATGCAAGCGCAGGCACAGTTCAGCGAGCCGACTACGATGTCGATGCATTCGTTCGAACCGAGCTTCACGCGCGGATTGGAAGCCGAGGTGCGAATGGCGGGCGGAAGCCAGATCGCGGAGGTGGCCGACAGCTTGGTCACGGCGAAATCACCCGGCGGCGAGCCAAGGACCCTCGTGGTCGGCGGGGGCAATGGCACTCTCGGTTCCGTGGCGTCGGCGATCGCGGGAACGCATGTCGTGCTGGGGTTCTGCCGCTCGGTACCCTCTATCATTTCGACAGCGATCTCGGTTTGTCGAGTGATTTGGACGCGGCCTTGGATGTCATCGCCGCCGGCCGTGTCGAGCGGATCGATGTCGCGGAGATGAACGGCGGGGCTTCCTCAACAACTCGTCCATTGGCGTCTATCCCTTTCTCGTCGCCGAACGAACCGCCGAACAGAAACGTTTGGGCGCCGGAAAACTTGCCGCGCTCGGCCCGGCGCTTGTCCGTACGCTCAAGGCTTCATCGTGGAAGCGGGTGAGGATTTCGATCAGCAACGGGCGAGAACAGCGGAAGAAGTTGCTCGGCGAGGCGCTGAATTCCTCGACAAATACACACTCGACGATCTCATTCTCCGCCCCGTCGATTTCGGGATCAAGCCTGCCGCTTGACCGGCATCCGAGACCGCTTACCGCATGGGGCGATACGCTTGTGGTGCGATGGGTGGATCGGCTCGGCCGGGCCTACCGAGATGTCTGCGACGTGATCAGGGAGTTCATGCGCAGAGGCGTTAGCAATAGAACGGTCATCAACAACATGACCTCTGACGGTGCAAGCGACAGGCAATGTTTGCCTGCAATCCCCGCCCGTCAATAGCCGAATAATCCGAAACTCTCCCGGCATGATACCCACGGAAAACGTCTCATCGCAACCAAAGTCAGAGTTTACGACAAAGCCGATCCCGGAGGACATTCGTAGTCACTGCCGAAAAACCTTTGCGAGGCAATCGGTTTGTTCGCGGACGGTGGCGCTTTGCTTCAAAGAACTGCGTCTTCAGACCGCACCCGCGTTCCGTAACAACGCGTCGTGCCCTTGGATCAAGGACGCAACGACGTCGGGTTCGGCAAGTGTGGAAGTGTCTCCAAGGTCATCGGATCGACCCTCGGCGATCTTCCGCAGGATCCTGCGCATGATCTTGCCAGATCGCGTCTTTGGCAGCGCCGGAGCCCACTGGATGACATCGGGCGTCGCGATAGGGCTGATTCTCTTCCGAACCGTTGCTACGAGTTCGCGTCTGACGTTCGCGTTTTCCTGCTCGCCGAGTTTCAGCGTCACGAAGGCGTAGATGCCCTGCCCTTTCATGCTGTCCGGAATTCCAACAACCGCAGCTTCCGCCACGCGCGGATTGCCGACCAGCGCGCTCTCGATTTCGGCGGTCCCCAACCGATGCCCGGAAACGTTGATCACGTCGTCGACGCGCCCGGTGATCCAGTAATACCCATCCTTGTCACGTCGACAGCCGTCGCCTGTGAAATAGAGGCCCGGATACCGCGCAAAATAGGTTTCCTCAAATCGTTTGCGATCACCAAGGATTGTTCTGACCATTCCGGGGCCACCGTCCGATAGACAGAGATTTCCTTCGCCGACGCCATCAACCGTACGACCATCCTGATCCACGATTACCGGAACCACTCCCAAGAACGGGCGCGTGGCAGATCCTGGCTTCAGCGGGGTAACGCCCGGAATGGGCACGATCATGATCGCCCCGGTTTCGGTTTGCCACCAGGTGTCAATCACGGGACAGCGTCTGACGCCTACGACTTCATAGTACCAGCGCCACGCTTCGGGATTTATGGGCTCGCCAACGCTACCCAATACCCGCAGCGACGAGCGGCCGGTGCGTTCGACGGCCGCATTGCCTTCGCGCATCAGCGCTCTGATGGCTGTAGGCGCGGTGTAGAAAATAGTGACGCCGTATTTGTCGCAGATCTCCCAGAAACGAGACGGCGAGGGATATGTCGGTATTCCCTCGAAGAGCAGCGTCGTCGCGCCGTTGGCGAGCGGACCGTAGACGATATAGCTGTGGCCAGTCACCCATCCGACATCGGCGGTGCACCAGTAGACGTCGTTCGGTTTGCAATCGAGAACGTAGCGGTGGCTGAGAGCGCAGGCGACGAGATAGCCTCCAGTCGAATGCACTATGCCCTTAGGCTTTCCGGTCGATCCCGACGTGTAAAGGACGAAGAGAGGGTCCTCTGCTCTCATCCACTCCGGATCGCAGTGCGAATCCATGGATTCGACCAGTTGGTCATAAGAGACGTCACGCTGGGCGTTCCAGTTCGACCTGTCCCCGGTCCTTTTGATGACGATGCAGCATTCGATTGACGGGCAATTCTTCAGTGCTTCTTCGACGTAGCGCTTCAGTGGAATTCGCTTTCCTCCGCGCACCCCCTCATCGGCGGTGATGATCAGGCGGGAACGGCAATCCCTGACGCGGTCGGCGAGAGCGTCCGGCGAGAATCCGGCAAATACTACCGAGTGGATCGCTCCGATCCGTGCGCAAGCCAGCATGGCGATGGCGGCTTCTGGAATCATGGGCAGGTAGATGGTGACAAAATCGCCTTTTCGAACTCCAAGCGACTTGATTCCATTGGCAAGGCGGCAGACGGCTTGATGGAGTTGGCGATAGGTTAGCCGCTCGTCTGTGCCAGGTTCGTCTCCTTCCCAAATCAGCGCCGTCTGGTCTCCGCGCAACTCGAGGTGGCGGTCGATGCAATTGCACGAAGCGTTCAAAAGGCCGTCTTCGAACCAGCGAATATGCACGTGTTGTGGCCCGTAACTCACCGACCGAGCTTGGGTGTATGGACGGCGCCAGTCGAGACACAGCCCGTGTTCCATCCAGAATGCTTCCGGGTCTTTGATCGACCGGTCGTACCAGTCATCCCAGGTACTGGCGTCAATCGAGGCCGGGTAGTTCTCGACAATTATGGTTTGATCATATTCAGACATGAAATCGTTCCTTCCGCCGACCCGGACCGACCGGGCCGCCCGACACATCAAATGCAAAAACAGCAACTGACGCGTCGCACGATCGCGAAAGCCCGCGTCAGCGTTGAGAATCCACCAGAATGCCAGTTCGACATCATCGAACGTTGATCGAAGGCGGCCCGCGCCGCAGATGGGCAAAGTTTAGAGAAGGAAATAACAACAAGACAAGCGAAATTAAATCATATTTAAGAACAAGAAAATTGTACTGATCTTCGATCTTTTTCTGACCGAGGACATAAAGGGACGTCGAACAGTGACAGCGGCAGCCGTCGACAAACTGTGCCGTTGCGGCTGTTCAGTTGGGTCTGATCCGCAGTCTCGCCCGTGCTGACGTCAGGGCGCGTCAGTAAGGTGTGAGACATGAAAAACACGATGTTGCACAGCATTCGGGCTTTTGGGCCCTTCCCGGTCACGCGCAGTACGAATCCGCGACCGGTTCGATCGCAAGCCACGCCACCCTTCCAGTCGCCGATCCATTTGCTCTTCGTCGAGCCGCGCGCGGACCGGTTGTTCGTTGGCGGCTCGAGCGTTTCTCAGCCACTCAGCCCCGCTTGCTTGCCGTAACCTTCCTCAATCTGCAATGCAGCATCCGTACCTTAGAGTCTGACTCATAATATTTCTGATGGATATCATGGATTTGCGATGCGCCGTGTCATGAGTTGAACGGATGCGAGGAGCAGCCAAGCGGTGGAGCTTTCGATGGTCTGCTCGAAGTCCTTGGACAGGCGTCGGTTGCGGCCGAACCAGGCGAAGGTTCGTTCCACCACCCACCGGCGCGGGAGCAGGACGAAGCCTTTTGCGGCGTCGGATCGCTTGATGATTTCGAGGGTCCAGCCACCTTTTCCCCTGAGCGCGGTCTGGAGTTTTTCACCGGCGTAGCCGCCATCGGCGAAGACGTGGCGCAGCCAGGGAAAGCTTTCCCGAATAGAAGCCAGAACCTCGGGGGCGCCGTCTCGGTCCTGGATGTCAGCGGTATGGACGATCGCGCCGACCAGCAGGCCCAAGGTGTCGGTCAGGATATGGCGCTTTCGGCCTTTGATCTTCTTGCCCGCATCGTAGCCACAAAGCCCGCCGCTTTCAGTGGTTTTCACGCTTTGGCTGTCGATTACGCCGGCGCTGGGCGACGCCTCCCGACCTGCGGCGACACGCACGGCCACCAGCAGCAGGTGGTTGATCGTGTTCCAAAGGCCGCTGTCGCGCCAAGCGTAGAAATAGCGCTGCACCGTCGATACCGGCGGCAAGTCCCTGGGCAGCATTCGCCAAGGCAGACCGCTACGCAGCACATAAAACACGCCCTCCATGATAGACCGCTGCGACCATTTCGGCGGGCGGCCAAGCGCCGAGCGAGGCGGAAGCAGCGGTTCCAGAACCATCCATTCCGCGTCCGTCAAATCGCTTGAATAACGTAGTCCCTTTCGGGCATGCTTGGCGCGGGTGATATCAGTCCACATGTGATGCTCCGTCGAGGCTTCGCAACTCCGATTGAATCACAAGTCATTGATAGCACCCAACTTCTTTTTGGGTCAGACACTTAGGCGAGAAGTCGCGCCAAGATCCTGCTTAAGCGTCCACGCGAGCACCGCTCCGACCGATATGTAATGCTCCGGCTTCACCCGTCCCCACCATCGTGAAAGCCTTAAGTTGTTGGGGCGTTACACGCAGTTTTTCCGCGCCAAATTCACACTCTTGTCGAATCGAGCGGGGTTGAAATGGTACAGACTGTAGATGTCGGAAATTGATCCGACAACCTTGCCATAAAGGCTAAATGTGGAATGATATTTCGGATCGGCGCCTGTACTATTCCACGAGCCTGACAGCTCCAACGTATCATTCTTGACTTCGAGCTTGAAGTCCGGCGCCACAACGGCAGCGCCCACAATTTCGAATCCTTTGAGCCCACCGACATCACTGGAAAAAGTCGTGCTGTAAGGCGAACCTTCTGCTCGCAGAAGAAATCGCATATGGCCGTTCTTACAAAATAGCGTGAGTTGCTTCTTGCCATCATTCGATTTTGAGAAGGCAACGAGACCCTTGCCGTAGGGCTCGATTACCCAAGGCGCGAACTCCTCCGGCTCATACGCAATCTTTGTGTTTTTCGCTTCCTCAGCGGTCAGCCACCTGATGTCCGACGAAGACGTGCCAGCCATCATCGGCACGATACCGGGGTCAATGCCCATTGCCATGAAATGCTTCAGCACCAGACTCATGACCTTTTGGGTGTCGGAAAAATTCGCAATCAAATCATCAACAGTCACATTTCGTTGCGAGAATATGTTCTCGAAATCCACCGACAGTTGATGGATACCCACTCGCGAGCCCTCACTTGCGCCCCGTTGAATCCCACCAACAAACGCGAGCACACAGGAACTGGCACAAATGCCCGCCTCAACTCGGGAGTAGTCCCCGTCCTTAGCTGTTTTTGCAACGGCTGTCCGGAAGCCTCTGCTCCGGATCAGTTCGCCAAGTCTTATTCCTTCAAGGACGCTACCGCCGGGAGAATTGAGGACGACGCGTTGGTTCTTCCATAGCTCCGTATCTTCTAAGAATTTCTCGAATTTTTCTGTATCGTGGAGTTCTATCGGGCCATCAGCATAAATCCATGTACTTTCCCCGTCGATGCGTGCCGCGCCATTGAAATGTGCCGAAAATTCGAGGGCGCTCACCTCACTCGAAGCTAATGAACTTACGAACACTACGAAGGGAATAGCAAAGCGATGAAAATTCCACCCAACTAACATACCATTCAGTCCCCAATAACCCACTTCCGCGCAATCGTATTTGGGCGCGGTTCCAGTGGCTTCATGCCCCACAATTGCGTGTGCTATCAAGAGTGCTGTGCCGACCGCACGGGGATCACCGCGGGCGCTTGCGGTGATTCTGCTTTTCAGAGATCGAAATGCTCCATTCATATTCCGGGATCGAGCGTGCATGTGGCAGATGGTGCAGCTTTGACGGGTCCGGCTTTGAGGGCGCCGGCGATGAATCGTCGCGACCGATGGTGCATTCGAGATGCCGTCTCCGGGAGGAACCGTTGCTTTAACGGGACGATTCAAACCCTGCTGCCCGCCGACAGAAGTGATTTTCTCCGACACTGTGCGGGCCTAGTCGTCAAGCTGACCCGCCAACCTCTCAGCCTCGGCCATGTCTTCCGGCGTGTTAGCATTGAAAAAGGGATCTAAAGGCTCCAGCGGCCACGTCACTTTCGCTAACCGATACCGTTCGGTCCAACGGTCGATTTTTCGCACATCTTCTTCAACGAGGGCGTGCCGCAGTTCATGACGCAGAGCAACGCTCCATAGGCCGATCACAGGATGTGTCTGGTCGCCCGACGCCGCCACTGCAAGTTGGGCGTCCTGGTCCACCCGCGCACTCTGAAGGCGATCAACGAGGTCGCGCGGTAGAAAAGGGCAGTCTCCGGGGGCGCTTACAACCCATTCCGTTTCGAGCCTATTCGCCGCCGTCCAGTCGAGCGCCGCAAGCACGCCTGCAAGGGGTCCAGGTAAGTCTCCGACTGTGTCGGGAATGACCGTTAGCCCGAACGAAGCGAAACGTTTGGGGTCGCCATTGGCATTCAGGATTAGGCCGTCGCATTGCGGGGCGAGACGCTCGATCACTCGGCTGAGGATCGTGCGCCCGCCTATTTGACGCATCGGCTTATCGCCGCCCCCCATGCGCCGCGCCAGACCGCCCGCGAGAACAACGCCGACCGTCGGAATGCTGTCATTCGTCATTTTCGCCGCCCTTTCGCCTGTGCCGGGACGGTTCTTCCTCGACCTGCTCGATATCCTGGTCAAACACGATCCTTTTTTCGCCGGAAAGCGCGGTGAACCGTTTGCCGCGCGCTCGTCCGACCAAGGTCAAACCGACCTGTCGTGCAAGCGCCACTCCCCAAGCCGTGAATCCAGATCGCGAAACGAGGATTGGAATGCCCATGCGCACGGTCTTGATGGTCATTTCGGAGGTGAGCCGGCCAGTCGTGTAGAGGATTTTGTCTGCCGGATTGACGTCGTGGCGGTACATCCAGCCAGCAATCTTGTCGACCGCGTTGTGACGACCGACATCCTCCATGTAACAGATTGGAATTCCTTCTCTGCACAGAACGCAGCCATGGATCGCGCCTGCCTCAAGATAGAGCGAAGGCGTGGTGTTGATGATACGGGTCATCTGATAGAGCCAGGAGGTCCGCAGTTCGGCCGCTGGCAGATCGATTTCTTCGAGCGCCTCCATGAGATCGCCGAAGGCGGTGCCTTGTGCACAGCCAGATGTCAGCGTCCGCTTCTTCAGCTTCTGTTCGTAGTTGGTGTTACGCTCGGTCCGCACGACGACCACCTGGAGGTCATCGTCATATTCGACCTCGGTGACGACATCGTCCGGCTTGAGCATGTTCTGGTTGAGCAGGTAGCCGAGAGCCAAATACTCCGGATAATCGTTGATCGTCATCATGGTGACGATTTCCTGCGCGTTGAGATAGAGCGTGAGCGCTCGCTCGGCAGGCACGTTGATTTCGACGAGCGCGCCAGTGTGATCGATGCCGCTTACCCTCTCAGTAAGGCGGGGGGCGGCCGGGTCCGGCATAACGACAGCCAATTCAGGAACGACTTTGACAGTTTGCATTGTGTTCTCGCAGTGTTGGCGAACGGGCCGAGTGCTGGAGTCCGCCTGAAAATGCTCGCCCGCTGGTGGCTGATGATATAGGCCGACCTGGGAAGGCTGGCCAATCTTTTGCGCTGGTGGAACATTGCGGTAGTTGAAATGGCACAACTTTCGGACGATTGCTTCGCGTTCGGCGGCCCGCTTATCCCGGTCGACGAAATCCTCGCGCTTATCGCGTCGCGCCTTGGCCCCCTGGATGGACACGAACTCGTGACGCTTGGCGCGGCCGATGGCCGCATTCTTGCCCACGATCTTCTGGCGCCATTGCCACTACCCCCCTTCACCAATTCGGCGGTCGACGGCTACGCCATTCGTGGCGCCGATATCCCCGATGCTGCTGCCCAGAGCTTTCCCGTTACAGACTATGTTCAGGCTGGCATGGCTGCACGCCAGGCCATGGCACCCGGCCAAGCCATTCGCATCTTCACTGGGGCGCCGATGCCGGACGGTGCGGACACGGTGTTCATGCAGGAAGATGTCGTTGTCGGCCCCGCCGATAGCGTAACGCTGCCGCCCGGTCTGAAGCGGGGTTCAAACGTACGCCCGACGGGCGAGGATATCCCCTTGGGGAAAAAGGTTTTGAAAGCAGGTCACCAGCTTCGTCCTCAAGACGTCGCCCTGGTTGCGGCATTGGGCATGACAGGCGTCGAGGTGACCAAGCCGGTAAGGGTCGCCATTTTCTCGACCGGCAACGAAATTGTTGCCCCCGGAGCAGAACGTGGAGCCTCGCAGCTTTTCGATTCCAACCGCTTCATGTTGTCAGCAATGGCTTCACGCCTGGGCTGCTTGGTCACAGATCTTGGCATTCTGAGAGACGATCGCGCGGCGATCGCCGAAGTCCTGGATGCTGCAGCCTCGACGCACGATCTGATCCTTACATCCGGGGGCGTATCAACAGGCGAAGCCGATTTCGTCAAGGCAAGTGTCGAAAGCGTGGGAACGCTTGTGTTCTGGCGCGTCGCAGTCAAACCCGGCCGCCCCGTTGCCATGGGAGTCATCAAAGGCACCCCGTTCATAGGACTGCCTGGGAATCCGGTCGCGAGTTTTGTCACGTTCGCCTTGATTGCCCGGCCGGCGATCATGGCTCTGGCGGGAGCGTCGCCGGCCCCAATAGCAAAAATGCCGATCCGAGCTGCATTCTCCTACCGAAAGAAGGTGGGGAGACGTGAGTATGTCCGCGTCAATTTTCGCCAAGGGCAGGACGGCTTGCCGGAAGCTGTCAAGTTTCCGCGAGAGGGTGCAGGCCTGCTTTCATCCCTTGTCGACACAGATGGTCTTATCGAACTCGACGAGGAAAGCACCGAGGTCAAAGTGGGCGATATAGTCGGATTCATCCCCTACTCCTTCCTGATCTAGCGTTCCTGTGGTGAGCCATGCCATGCGCTGCCTTGGCCAATTGACGGCAAGCGATGCCCTTGCGAGGCTCAGAGGATGAAGACCACAAAGCTTGACCTATCAGGCCTGAAATGCCCGCTGCCAGCGCTGAAGACGCGCAAGGCACTTTCGTCAATCGAACGGGGCGACAGGCTCGAAGTCCATTGTACGGACCCTTTGTCCGCCATCGACATTCCCAACCTCATCAACGAAACGGGAGACTGCCTCGAAAGCACCGATCGCGCCGGGAACAGCATCGTATTTCTGATCACAAAGGCAAGCGCCTCTCCTGCAAAGCCCAAGCGTTTCTAGCTGGTTTGACGCTTGCCCTTGTCATTGGTTGCCAATTCGCGGCACGCCTGTCGCATTTCTTCTCGCATCGAGCGATCAGTACGCTAAGTTTGGAGAAGCTGGACCCACTGCAACAGGTCGCGGCTCTGACGATTCGACGGAAGGGAATGTGTGCATGACGATGCAAGCTCGGCGCCCTCGCGATCGAGGACCGAAGGGACGAGCCCTTGAGGATACCGCGCTCAGGGAGGTCCAGGACCTGCTTATGGGTCGACAGCGCCGCCGCGATCTCCTGATCGAATTTCTGCATCTGATACAAGACGCGTATGGATGCCTGTCGGCGCGCCATCTTCGGGCGCTGGCCGAGGACATGCGCCTTTCGCAAGCCGAGGTTTACGAAGTCGCGTCGTTCTATGACCATTTCGACGTCGTCAAGGAGGGCGAGGCACCGCCGGCACCGCTGACGATCCGGGTGTGCGACTCGATCAGTTGCATGCTTGCCGGAGCGGAAAGCCTTCTGGACGATCTCGCCTCGAAGGTCGATCCCGCCGCTATCCGGGTCATGCGCGCGCCCTGCATGGGTCGGTGCGCTTCGGCGCCCGCGGCGCGTATCGGGGACCGAGAAGTCGATCACGCCACGGCCGAACGGCTGTCGGAGATGGCGCAGATTGGCGATACGAAAGTCGCGGTGCCGGAATATATAGGCTTTGAAGCCTACCATGCGGCCGGCGGTTACCAGCTTCTGCAGAAGGTGCGCGACGGCGTCCTCTCCACCGAGGCCATCATCGCGACCATGCAGGGTGCGGGCCTGAGAGGACTTGGCGGGGCTGGCTTCCCGGCTGGCAAGAAATGGGAGTTTGTCCGCTCCTACAAAGGCCCCCGGTTGATGTCGATCAATGGTGACGAGGGTGAGCCTGGTACATTCAAGGATCGGGTCTACCTCGAACGTGCCCCCCATCGCACATTGGAGGGTGCGCTGATCGCTGCCCATGCGGTGGAAGCCGGTCACATCTATTTCTACATGCGCGACGAGTATCCGGCGGTGCTTCAAATCCTTCGAAGCGAAATCGCCGCGCTCGAACTGGCCGGTATCGCCGAGCCCGGATTTATCGAGCTTCGGCGTGGTGCCGGCGCCTACATTTGCGGCGAGGAAAGTGCGATGCTGGAGAGCATCGAAGGCAAGCGTGGCCTGCCGCGCCACCGCCCGCCCTACATCGCTGAAGTCGGCCTGTTCGGGCGGCCAACGCTCAATCACAATGTCGAGACACTTTGGTGGATCCGCGACATCGTGGAAAAGGGCGCGGAATGGTTTGCGGGCCTGGGCAGGCCTGGTCACCCCGGGGTGCGCTCATGGTCCGTCTCGGGTCGCGTGAAAAACCCAGGGGTCAAGCTGGCGCCGGCCGGTATCACGGTTCGCGAGCTGATTGAGGACTACTGCGACGGCATGCAGGACGGCCACACGTTCAAGGCTTACCTGCCGGGTGGTGCGTCTGGCGGCATCTTGCCGGCGTCCATGGGCGACATCCCTCTCGATTTCGGCGGTGAACTTGCCAAGCAAGGCGCATTTGTCGGCTCCCATGCGGTGGTGGTATTTTCCGACCAGGACAGCGCCAAGGCAGCGACGGTCAATCTGCTTAAGTTCTTCCGGCATGAGAGCTGCGGTCAGTGCACCCCATGCCGCGAGGGAACCGGAAAAATGGTTTCGCTGCTGGAGAAGGATGGTCCCCTCAACGAGGCCGGACTGCGCGACCTGGAGATGGTGATGCGCGATTCCTCGATCTGCGGCTTGGGCCAGGCGGCTCCCAACCCGGTCAACCATCTGCTCAAACACTTCCGCGAGGATATCTGAAATGGCTGGTCAGATTGAATTCACCTTAGACGGGAAGTCCGTCACAGCGGCTGACGGCGAGACCATCTGGCAGGTTGCCAAGCGCGAAGGTACCGCCATTCCAAACCTGTGCCATGTTGATCTTCCAGGCTACCGTGCTGACGGCAACTGCCGGGCCTGCATGGTCGATATCGAGGGCGAACGGGTACTGGCGGCGTCTTGCATCCGCAAGCCGACGACCGGGATGGTGGTCAATACCGCCACCGAACGCGCGGAAAAGTCGCGCGCGATGGTGTTCGAGCTGCTCGCCAGCAACATGCGGCCTGCAAGTGACGGCCCGGACAACCAGTCGAAGTTCTGGCAGTGGGCCAGTTCAATGGGTATCTCGGGAAGCGACCGTTTCGACTCCAAGTTCCACGAAGGCGAGGCTGCCGGGTTTGACATCTCCAACCCTGCGATCGCTGTCAACCTGGATGCATGTATCGCCTGCGGGGCCTGTGTCCGTGCCTGCCGGGAGGTTCAGGTCAACGACGTCATCGGCATGGCCGATCGTGGCGGGCATACGGTCCCTGTGTTCGATATGCACGACCCTATGGGCCTGTCGACCTGCGTGACTTGCGGCGAGTGTGTGCAAGCCTGTCCGACGGGCGCGCTTTACGAAAAAACACTGATGGACAAGTCGGCCAAGACCCGCGTTGTCCAGGACTTCGACAAGGTCGTCGATACGCTGTGCCCCTTCTGTGGCGTCGGCTGCCAGACAAGCGTGGCTGTGAAGGACAACCGCATTGTCCAGGTCGATGGCCGCAACGGCCCGGCGAACGAGAATCGTCTTTGCGTGAAAGGGCGCTTCGGCTTCGACTATGCGATGTCCCCGGACCGCCTGACCAAGCCCCTTATCCGTCGTGACGACGCCCCGAAATTCGGTGAAGCCGATTTGCGCAACGTCGATCCATTGACCGTATTCCGCGAGGCCACCTGGGAAGAGGCGATGGAACGTGCGGCCGCAGGTTTCAAGAAAATCCTCAAGGATCATGGCGGCCCGGCGCTCGCCGGCTTCGGCTCTGCCAAGGGATCGAACGAGGAAGCCTATTTGTTTCAGAAGTTCGTCCGCCAGGGCTTCGGCACCAACAATGTCGATCACTGTACCCGGCTTTGCCACGCCTCATCCGTCGCCGCCTTGATGGAAGGCGTCGGCTCCGGCGCCGTGTCGGCGCCGTTCATGGATGCCATGAAGGCCGAATGCGCCATCATCATCGGCGCGCGTCCGACGACCAACCATCCTGTCGCCGCGACGTATTTCAAGCAGGCGGTAAAGCGCGGCCTGAAATTGATCATCATGGATCCGCGTGGCCAAGACCTGATGCGCTATGCCACGCATTCCCTGCGCTTCAAGGCGGGCAGCGATGTCGCCATGCTCAATTCGCTGATCCACACAGTCATTGAGGAGAAGCTTTACGACGAGCAGTACATCCAGGCCAATGTGACCGGCTTCGAGGCGCTGAAGGCCAAGGTCAAGGATTTTTCGCCCGAGGCCATGGCTGAGGTCTGCGGCATCGAAGCCAGTATTTTGCGCGATGTTGCGCGGATGTATGCGCGATCCGAGCGTTCAATGATTTTCTGGGGCATGGGCATTTCTCAACATACCCACGGCACCGACAATTCGCGCTGCCTGATCGCCCTTGCCCTGATCACAGGACATGTCGGCCGCCCCGGCACAGGCCTCCACCCGTTGCGCGGTCAAAACAACGTGCAGGGAGCTTCTGACGCGGGACTGATCCCGATGTACTATCCCGACTACAAATCGGTCGAAAACATCGACATTCGCGGGCAATACGAAAACTTCTGGGGTCAGACGCTCGACCCCAAGCGCGGCCTGACGGTGGTTGAGATCATCGACGCCATCCATGCCGACGAAATCAAGGGCATGTACATCATGGGAGAAAACCCGGCGATGTCCGACCCGGATCAAACCCATGCCCGCGCGGCACTTGCCAAGCTCGATCATCTGGTGGTGCAGGACATTTTCCTGACAGAGACTGCCTGGCACGCCGATGTAGTACTGCCGGCGTCCGCCCATGCCGAAAAGTTCGGCACCTACACCAACACCAACCGTCAGGTGCAGATGGGTCGCCCCGCCCTCGAGCTTCCGGGCGATGCGCGTCAGGATCTCGACTTGATCATCGACCTCGCCAACCGCATGGGTCTCGGCTGGGAGTACAAGGATGTATCCGACGTCTACACCGAGATGGCGCAGGTCATGCCGTCGCTGAAACACATTTCATGGGAGCGGGTCGAGCGTGAGGGTTCGGTCGTCTATCCGGCAGACGGCGTGGATGTACCAGGCAATGAAGTAATCTTCTCGTCGGGCTTCCCCACCACCGATGGGCGGGGCCGCATCGTGCCGACCGACCTGCTCCCGCCCGACGAGGTTCCGGATGAGGACTATCCGCTGGTGCTGACGACCGGTCGCATGCTGGAACATTGGCACACCGGCGCCATGACCCGGCGCGCCGGAGTGCTCGACGCAATCGAGCCGCAAGGCATCGCGGCGATGAACCCTTACGAGATCAAACGGCGCGATCTGTCGGTGGGTGATGTCATCCAGGTTGAAACGAGACGTGGAACGATCGATGCGATCTTGCGGGCAGACCGCGAGGTCGCCGACGGGATGATCTTCATACCGTTCTGTTTCAACGAAAGCCCGGCAAACAAGTTGACCAACCCGATGCTTGATCCATACGGCAAAATACCGGAGTTCAAATATTGTGCCGCCCGTGTCGCGCAAAAGGCTCATGCAGAGGCGGCGGAATAGTCGACCTCAGCATTTGGTTCGCCAAGATGCGTTGCCGGCATCGGCCGTCGAGAGCAGACTAGCGTTTATTGACGGCTAGTTTGGGGAGTTTGGGATTGGAAATGACAAGCCTTTCGGCAAGAGCTCGATCTGCGTCGACGAAGCGCGCAAGTTAATAAATGCAGGCATGCGCCCTGCCCGCTCCCCGGTCGCTCGGGCCGGCGAGACCGTTAAGGTCACCCCGTTTAATGCTATGGCCGGTTTTGATTTCCCTGCGAACTGCCGCGACTTTGCTGACTCAGATTCCCTTCGAAAGCGCTACCGGCTGAAAGCCAAAATCCTGCAGCAGCTTCTGTCCGGCCGCCGAGAGGATAAACAATGCGAAGGCCATTCCAGCCAAGGAGCAGTCCTGAAGTGCGACCAAGGTATATTCTGGCACGACGTTCAGATTCGCCGGAATCTTCATCGTTTTGACCCCTTGTACCTCCTCCGCTAGCCCCTTCAAGCTCGTGCGATAGCCGAGAAACACATGGGCGGAACCCGTCGCTAGCGCCGCCGCGATCGGGTCATAACGCCCCGGCGGATTTGCCGTTCCGGAACCGCCGATCAACTGCTGTGCCTTCGCCTCCAGAATGGCGAAACTGCCAGGCCTGAGTTTTTCAGCACGCCGGAAAATCGCCCAGGCATAGTCACCTGAGGGATCCTTTAACGGCGTTGAGGTAGCAATGCCGATCGCAGGATCGAGCAGCCGGTCAATGAAATTCGCCGTCGTGAAGCCTGCATCCCGGCGCACCGCGGCGGCTATGATGTTGCGGGCAAATACCACCGGTGGCTGCGCGAGACCCAAGGCGGCGAGACGGGCAGGATGAGCGAAGTTGGCGGAAAGGAAGACATCAGGCCGCTCACCTTCCTCAATGCGCTCCCTTAGCAGGCCGGCCGGACCATGCCGCGTTTCTACAGTGACCCCGCTCATGTTCGAAAAAGCGGAAACCAAGGATGGGAGGACAAACCTCAAGCTTCTCGCGGCATATATAAGTATCGTTGGGTGAGGCGGAGGGGGTTTCATCGACGTACACAATCCAAGGCATTTTCCACCGGTGACCCCGAAAGCTTCTCCCTACCGCCCCCTCGTGAGGGTTCCCATCCTATGCGCGATCGGGCCTAATTGTATTTCTATACAACGCGAGCGACCGGTTGTCGCTGAGGGTCTCTCGCGTTGACGCAATGCGATGATTGAAGGTCTCAAAGCCAACAATCGCAATTGGGCGGCTCGGAAGGTGGCGTCCGATCCAGGCTTTTTAAGTGACTGAAGGCCAGCAGGCGCCCAAGTAGCTCCGGATTGATTGCTCCGACAACCGGGTACCTACCTTAACGCGACTTGCCCGGCAAACGTCCCATGCCCACCAGACGAAAGGTCCGTGCCGCGCATGGCATAACCGTCGACAGGGGAATTGATTGAAAGGCAGTAGTGCAGCGGAGCGACGATATCCTTCACAAGGAAGCGTCCGTCTGACAGGCAAGCAAAAGAACTGCAGTTCTTCCCACCGCACCGAGGCGAGCGGAGAGCAGAGTCACCCGCGTCAGTCGAGGATCTTTCCGAGGCCGAACAACTGGCAAAACTGGCCGCTGATTGATTCACGCGGGCCGGAAACCCGCTTCTTCCATCGCAATACGGCTTGCGGGCGACTGCAGCGCGGCCAGGAATGCCTGGACCGCCGGCCGCGACTTGCGCATCGAGACCAGCGCGAAATCGTAGTGCTCTTCGGTCAGCGCAATGAAGTCGAGGCCGGCGGCGCGCGCGACGGGCGCAATGGTAACACCCCAATCAGCGCGCCTTTGCACCACCGCTGCCGCGACGGCATTGTGCGAGCGCGGCTGGTTCCAGTAACCGTCCGGTCGCGCTTGCCCAAGCAATTTGTCAATGAGAATGCGGGTTCCTGCACCCTGATTGCGGTTGACCATCATGCAGGTCGGATCGGCAAGGGCCGTAGCAAGCGCGTCTTCAGCAGACTTGCCCTCGAAGCGCGTATCGCCCGGCCGATAGGCGATGCCCTGCATGCGCCGCCAGCCGAGCACGAGTTCCAACCCCTCGCTCAGGAACGGCGTGTTGTAGGTCTGGGTGCGGTCATCGAAGAGGTGAATCGGTGCCAGGTCGCATTCGCCACGCCTTGCCGCCGCCAGCCCGCCAAGGCTGCCGACGGCAAGCGATCGAGTAGACAGGCCGGCGCGCGCAAGCGGCGCCAGCACCAAATCGAGCCCGGTGCAATGACTGCCTATGATGACGAGATCCGGCACCCTCACATGCGGCGTAAAAAGCGCTACCTCGACCAGCGCGCCGCCAGGCATGTGGTCGGCAAGCGCGTCGATGCGCACGAACCCATCAGCCTGGGCAAACGAGGTGACCGCGCCGGAGCCCTTGCCGGTCGGATAGGCGACCAGCCCGTTTTCACCTTCAATCAGCGACACCATGACAAATTCGGTGCGGCCAAGTTCTGAACCGATGCGCAGCGGAATTGTTGCAGCTACCTGCATCTCAGCCCTCGGCGGCAGACCGGCCATGCGGCGCAGCACCGGCACGATCATGTCGTGGAAGGTGAACATCGCCGACGTCGGGAAGCCCGGCAGGATGACGACCGGCTTGCCGTCGCAGACAGCAAGGCACAGCGGCTTGCCGGGCTTCAGCGCCACACCATGCGCGATGATGCCCGGTTTGCCGAGGCGGGAGATGATGCGGTGGCTGACATCGCCGGCGCCCTTCGAAGACCCGCCGGACAGGATCAGCATATCGGAAGCCTTAAGTGCCTCGCGCATGGCGCTTTCGAGCAGAGCTTCGTCGTCAACAATAGCGCCGAAGAACACCGCCTCCCCGCCATTTTCGCTGATTGCCGCGCTGACGACCGAGCCGTTGGCGTCGTAGACGGCCGCGGGACGCAAGGGCTCGCCTGGCTGGACCAGTTCGTCCCCTGTCGACAGCACTGCAACGCGAGGCTTGCGTGCAACAGCGACGCGCGAAATGCCACAGGTGGCCAACATGCCGATTTCGCGCGAGCCAATCTGGGTTCCCGCGCGGAGCAAAACCTCACCGCGGGCAATGTCGGATCCGGCATAGGATACGAATTGGCCAGGCGATGCGCTGCGCCGGATCTCGATGGCGTCATCTTCCGTAGGCTGGGTATGTTCCACCATGACGACTGCATCAGCGCCGCGAGGGAGCGGCCCACCGGTCGCGATTGCAGTTGCGGTGCCGACCCGCACGGTCTCATTAGGCGCCACGCCGCAAGCGATGATTTCTTCATTTAACGAAAGGCGCGCGAAGGCTGCTTCCGATGCGGATGCGATATCAGCGGATCGCACGGCAAAGCCATCGACATTTGATCGGTCGAATGGCGGCGCGTCGACCGGCGCAACGATATCGCAGGCCAGCGCTAGGCCGAGCGCGTCTGCCAGCAGGCGCTCTTCTTGGAACACGTCGCGTGGAAACAGCGCCGCCTCAAATCGGGCCATCGCTTCCTCGCGCGATAGGATGGCCAGAAACTGGTCCTGAGCGATCCCTCGCCGCTGGCGGGAAGCTGACGGCTGAGAAGATTTGGTCATATCGGCGTCCTTGTCTCAGGTCATGCGCAGTGGAAAGGCTTCAACGGGCATTCCAGCGGCATATCCCTCATTGTGGCCGGCTATGGCAAGCCATGCATCGGCCATGCGAAGATGGTCCAGCGACAGATCGCCAACGCCGAGTGGGATCCAGGCAGACCTTTCTTGTCTGAGCAGCGCGATCTCGGTAATGCCGACGGCTGACGATATCTTGCGCGCCAACGGCAGCACTGTACCGGACCTGCCTGTGCGATCGGTCAGACGGTCAAGTATTGGCTGCAGCAGCGCATGATAGGCCGCTAAAGCCTGATCCGGCGCGCCGGGCAGCGCTATGATCGGATGGGCGCCCAGTTTGCCGATCGCCGCAGTGCGGCCGGGTCGAAGCGCGATTCCGTGCGCAATCAACGCGCCGCGCGTCGTCAGCGCCTCGGCGGTGGCGTCGGAACGACCAAAGCCGGTGCCGCCGACGGTAACAATCAGGTCGCATGGGTGGGCATCGAGCGTATCGGTGATCGATCGTGCATCGCGCGCGGTAGTTTCAACCGAAACGCGCGCTCCCGCCGCCCGCACCAATTCGGCGATGAGTTCCACCGTCAGCAAATTGCCATCGATTGCCGCCACATCGATCAGGCGGACATTCGGCGAACGCACCGCAACCGTCTCAAATCCGGCGGCGCGAGCGGCCAGAAGGTCGATGGCAGACAGGGGGCGGCCGGCGATTGTGGCGGGCCGGCCAGCGGCGATGTCCTCGCCGGAACGACGTGTGCCCTCGCCGGGAATCGCATCCGCGAAGGCTTGCGAGATTGGGCCTGCGCACTCGACCAGATTTGCTTCCAGCACGCAGTCGCAGCCATCGGGAAGCGCGTCGCCGGCTTCGACCCACACCGGGGCGCTCATCAAAGGAACCGGCGAATAGGACGATGCGCCGGCAAGATCGAGCGAACGCAGCGCCCAGCCGTCGATCACGGCCTTGTTACGCTCAGGCAGCGGGTTTGCAAGCACTGCCATTTCAGCGGCGATACGCCCCCGCGCCTGCGCAAGCGGCACGGATGTGAGGGCGGCCGGAACCAAGCCGTCGAGCAGTTCGGCGAGCGCCGATTCGAGGCTGGTCAACGTGCCGTTCGAAAGTTGCGTTCTGCTCATGCCCAATGATGGGCCAGCTGTGATCCGTATTGCAACTGTCATTGACCCAGGTGAAACAGTCCTCCCGCCCTCAATGTAGGGATTGGCAGAGTGACCCGACTAAGACGGGTCGCGGCTGGCGTTGGGAAAGAACAATTGCTTTCCGTCGATCTGATAGTTGGCGATCGCTTTCTGCCCTTCCGCAGATACCAGATAGTCGATGAAGCTCCGGCCAAGGTCGGCCTTCACTGTCGGAAATTTCTTCGGATTGACCAACATGACGCCATATTGGTTGAAGAGCCGCTTGTCGCCCTCGACCATGATTTCGAGATCGCCACGATTCTTGAACGAGAGCCACGTCCCACGGTCGGAAAGAACATAGGCGTTCATGGCGCCGGCGGTGTTCAGCGCCGCGCCCATGCCTTGTCCGATGTCGCGATACCACGCGCCCTTGGCCGTATCGATGTCGACGCCCGCTTCCTTCCAGAGCTTAAGTTCGGCGCTATTCGTGCCGGACTTGTCGCCGCGAGAAACGAACGGCGCTTTTTTGATGCGGATTGTGTCGAAGGCGGCGGTGATATCCGTGGTTCCCTTGACGCCGGCCGGATCGCTCTTGGGGCCGATCAGCACGAAATCATTATACATCACGTCGAAGCGCTTCACGCCAAAGCCCTCTTCGAGAAATTTCAGCTCCTGCTCCTTGGCGTGCACAAACACGACGTCAGCATCGCCACGACGCGCAGTGTCGAGCGCCTGGCCGGTGCCCTGCGCAATGACCTTCACGTCGATGCCAGTTTTGGCCTTGAAGATCGGTAGAAGGTAGTCGAACAAGCCTGAATCCTGCGTCGAGGTGGTCGAGGCGACGACGATGGATTTGTCCTTCGCAATTGCGGCGACACTGCCGAAAGAGAGCAAAGCGAATGCGGCTAGGGCGGAAAAGAGACGGCGGTTCAACATGATAACTCCTGGTATGCCGGTCAGATGACGAGATCGCCGCGAATGAACGCGGCAGCCTCCGGGGTTGAAGGACGGTCGAAGAAATCGGCGGCGCCGGCGCGCTCGCAAAGGCGTCCACGGACAAGAAACATCACCTCGCCGGCCAGCCTTCGCACCTGGCCGAGATCATGCGAGGCCATGACGACCTTGATGCCGGATTGCGCCACCATCAGCACGATCTCCTCGACGCCGCGGGCCGCTGCCGGATCGAGATTGGCGGTAGGTTCGTCTAGCAGCAGCAACTCTGGTTCGCGCGCCAGGGCGCGAGCGAGCGCCACACGCTGCTGTTCACCGCCTGAAAGTCGCCTGGCCGGGCGGTCGGCAAGTTCCAGGAGCCCGACGCGGGCGAGCGCTTCTTCCATGCGCGCCTTGCGAAGGCTTCGCGGTATACCCGCCTGCTTCAGGCCATAGGTGACGTTGGCTGCGACCGAGCGGCGCAGCATGACCGGACGCTGGAACAGCATGGCCAGGCGGCCGGGGCCCACCGCATCGCGCCCGCCCCAGCTAACTCTGCCTTCTGAAGGAGCAACGAGGCCCATGCACAGTCTGAGTAGCGAGGTCTTGCCCGACCCGTTCGGCCCGACGATGAACGTCGGCGCGCCGGGCGTGATGGTAAGGCTCAAGCAATCGAGAATTTTGGTGGCGCCGGCGCACAGCGCTACGCTTTGCAACGTGACGGGGAGATCGCTTGACAGGTCTCGCATCATCAGCCCGCCCTTTGCTCGGACCATGCACGGACTGCCCAGGCAGCGGCGTTGATCACAAGGATCAACGCGATGAGGATAAGCCCCAATCCCATGGCAAACGGCAGATTTCCCTTCG
Organism: Mesorhizobium sp. PAMC28654; assembly: GCF_020616515.1. Classification (GTDB taxonomy): domain Bacteria; phylum Pseudomonadota; class Alphaproteobacteria; order Rhizobiales; family Rhizobiaceae; genus Mesorhizobium. The sequence goes on along the minus strand of NZ_CP085135.1, from coordinate 733,521 downwards.
AAGTCTCAAGCGCGATCGCGGTAGTCATGGTACGGGTGTAGCCGTCAATGTTGCCGCCGACGATCATCACGGTGCCGACTTCGGCGGCGGCACGACCAAACCCCGCCAAGAGTGCGGTGATGAGACTGAAGCGGCTGTCCCACAAAAGCGTCGCCATGCGGTCAGCCGGCCCGACATTCATCGCCGTCAGTTCGTCGCGATATTCGCGCCACAGATCCTCGACTGTCTGGCGCGTGAGCGCGGCGATAATCGGTGCCACCAGCAGCGCTTGAGCGATGACCATGGCCAGTGGTGTGAACAGGATGCCAAGAACGCCAAGCGGCCCCGAACGCGATAGGAGAAGGAACACTGTCAGGCCGACCACGACCGGGGGCAGGCCCATGAAGCAGTTCAGCAGCACGATCAGCGCCGTACGACCGCGAAAGTGCGTCAACGCAAGCATGGCCCCGAGCGGCAACCCGACCACAACCGCGATCGCCACCGCCGACAGGCTGACGACTAGTGACAGCCGTACAATCGCGTATAGCGCGGGGTCACCGCCGATAATCAGCTGCCAAGCGTCAAGACTATCCGGCATTCTCGCCTCCGCGGGCTTTGTCTGCAATGATTCCTGTTCTGTCAAACGATTGAAACCAACCCAAAATATGCATATTGATGCAGGTATGGACCTGTTGACCACAGCCGAAGCTGCCGACTATCTCCGGCTCGGCGAACGCAAGCTCTATGAACTAGTGGCAGGCAACGCGATTCCGTGCAGCAAGACGACTGGAAAATGGCTGTTTCCGCGTCATGAACTTGACCGCTGGGTGCTGTCCGGTCTGCGACGGCCGGAGGGAATGATCCCTGCCGAAGCCCCGCCGATCGTCGGTGGCAGCCAGGACGATTTGCTCGAATGGTGCCTGCGGCAGTCCGGTTCGGGTCTGGCCTCGCTGAACGAAGGCACCGGGGGTGGCATCGCCCGTCTGCTGCGTGGCGAGATCGTCGCTGCCGCCATTCACTTTCATGGCGCAGGCGATGGCGAAGAGCCGGCCAATGTCGTGGCGGTCCGGGCCATGCCGCGTCTGCATGACGCAGTGCTTGTCGCGCTGACGCGGCGCGAGCAGGGACTTTTACTATCGCCGGGCAATCCGAAAGGACTTCAGAGCTTTGGCGACGTTTTGGCCACGAATGCGAAAATGGCGGTCAGGCAGAATGGGGCTGGAGCACAAATGCTGCTCGACATTTTGCTGACCAGGTCAGGGGCAGCCCAATCCGACTTGAACCGGCTCGATCCGCCCTGCCTGACCGGCCCCGATCTCGCATCCGCCGTTCGTGCCGGCCAGGCGGATTGCGGCATCGCGACGCGCGCTGCGGCACGTGCCTCCGGCCTCGATTTCGTGCCAATGGTATGGGAGGATTTCGACCTGCTTATGCGCCAGCGCGCCTACTTTCAGTCACCGCTGCAGGCGTTGCTACGCTTCATCGCACGGGGCGACCTGGCAACGCGCGCGGCGGAGCTCACCGGCTACGACGTGACGCTGGCGGGGACCATCCGCTTGTCTACCTGATGGGAGCTCTCGTCAGGCATAGGATGCATCTATAAGCGTTATTTAAGATCCGCTGCCGATCACTTAAGACAACATTGCTAGAATAGAGTCTGCAGATCTTAACCAGCAGCTTTGGAAAGGGCTCTCTCAAGATCGGCGATCAGATCAGTCTCCGCTTCGAGGCCAACCGAGAGCCGCAACAGACTGTCGCTGATGCCTGCCACCCTGCGGGCGTCGGCGCCCATGCCAGCATGGGTCATGGTCGCCGGATGCGCCACAAGGCTCTCGACGCCACCAAGGGACTCGGCCAGCGTGATGACTTCGACCGCTTCGACGAAGCGCCGAACCGCCTCCGCGCTTCCAGCGAGTTCAAAGCTCAGCATGGCGCCGAACCCGGCTTGCTGACTTTTGGCGATTGCGTGACCGGGATGGGATTCAAGCCCCGGATAATGGACGGCGCTGACTTGCGGCTGCTTTTGTAAGAAAACGGCCACTGCCGCCGCGTTGGCTTGCTGCCGCTCGATACGCGGGAACAGCGTGCGAAGGCCCCTGAGCGTTAGGTAGGCATCGAACGGCGCTCCAGCGACACCGGTGATCTTCGCCCATTCGCCGAGTGCCTCGACATCGTGCTGTCGCGCCGCGATGACGGCGCCACCCACCACATCGGAATGGCCATTGAGGTATTTGGTTGTGGAGTGGATGACAAAATCCGCACCCAGCGCGATCGGTCGCTGCAGAGCGGGCGACAGGAAGGTATTGTCCACTGCAACCTTCGCGCCGACAGCCTTTGCCTGAGAAGCGATCGAACGGATGTCGACGACGCGCATCAGTGGATTGCTGGGTGTCTCGATCAGCACGAGGGCCGGCTTCTTCGCCAACACCGCCGACAGAGCTGCTGCATCGCCCTGGTCAACGAAGAGCACATCGAAATGCCCTTTGTCGCGGCGAATTGAAAGCAGCCGGTAGGTGCCCCCGTAGCAATCATGCGGCGCAACGACGAGATCGTCTCGTCTCAACTGCCCCAGCACCAGATCGACCGCGGCCATGCCCGAGGCGGTGACGACAGCGCCGGCACCCCCTTCCAGCTTGGCCAGTGTTTCGCCCAGCATGTCCCGGCTCGGATTACCGGCGCGCGTGTATTCATAACGCCCTGCCTGCTCATAGCCTGGGAAAACGAAGGTGCTCGAAAGATAGATCGGCGGCGTGACTGCGCCGAAGCCGCTGTCGGCGGCGATGCCGTTCGCCGCCGCGATGGTCCGAGGATCTCTGGGCTTGGTCATGAACGCCTCACGCGACAGGAATAAGGTTTTGGAAATTAGCCCTGCAATTGGACCATGCGCAGATAGGGGCGCAGTTCCTGCCAACCTTGGGGGAACCGCTCTTTCGCTTGCTCATTGGAGAGACTTGGCGAGATGATGACCGGCTGGCCCGGCTGCCAGTTCACCGGCGTCGAGACCTTCTGATTGTCGGTGAGTTGCAGGCTGTCGATGGCGCGCAGGATTTCGGAAAAATTGCGGCCGGCGCTCGGCGGGTAAGTCAGGCTTAGACGGATTTTCTTGTTTGGATCGATAACGTAGACGGCGCGCACTGTCACGTTCGGGTCAGTCTCGACGTGGATCATGCCATAGAGATTGGCGACCTTCTTGTCGGTGTCGGCAAGCATCGGGAAGTTGAGCGCCTGCCCCTGCGTCTCCTCGATGTCCTTTTCCCAAAGAGTATGCGCCTTGACGTCGTCGACCGAGAGGCCGAGCGGCTTGACGCCGCGTCTGGCCCATTCCGGCTTGAGGCGGGCGACCTCGGCCAGTTCCGTGGTGCAGACCGGGGTGAAATTCTTCGGATGGCTGAAGAAGATGCCCCACGAATTGCCGAGCCATTCGTGGAAGTGGATTTTCCCTTGCGTGCTTTGCTGCTCGAAGTCTGGGGCGATCTGGCCAAGTTGCAATGACATGATTTTGTCCTTCCTGTTTTGATCTTGAAGCGTCAGTCGTTGAAATGCCGGCCTTCCTTGACCTCCGCGACATACCCAGCGCGAATGGCGAAATCGCCGAAACGCTCGTCCGGTCGCCGATCCCCAGCAAAATGCGCGATCACCTTCCCGAGCATGTCCAGAATGGCGGCCTCGCCGACGTTTTCGAGAACCATCTTGTTCAGCCGCTGGCCGTGAAAGCCGCCACCGAGGTAGAGATTGTACTTGCCAGGCGCGCGGCCGGTCAGGGCTATCTCGGCGATGTAGGGACGTGCGCAGCCATTGGGACAGCCGGTCATGCGAATGGTTATCGGCTCTTGCGCCAGACCGTGTGCGGCCAAGATCGTGTCGATCTTGCCGATGAGGCCGGGCAGATAGCGCTCGCTTTCGGCCATGGCGAGACCGCAGGTCGGCAGCGCCACGCAAGCCATCGAGTTCAGGCGCAAACCGCTTGCCTTGTTGAGGATGTCGAGCCCGAATTCCTTCATCAGGTTTTCAATGCCCGGCCGTGCCTCCGGCGCGACATCGGCGATGATCAGGTTCTGGTTCGGCGTGATGCGGAACGTCCCCTGATGGATGCGGGCGATGGCGCGCAGCCCATCCATGACCGTGCCGATGACACGGCCGTTCTCGATAAAGAGCGTGCAGTGCTCGCGCCCGTCCTCTCCACGCGTCCATCCGATGGGGTCGCCATTCGATATGAATTGGTAAGGCCGGACAGCCGCCAGCGGAAAGCCGAGTCTTGTCTCGATCTCCGCCTTGATCCAGTCGAGGCCCTTGTCATCGATGGTGTATTTGAAGCGGGCGCGGCCACGATCGACCCGGTCGCCATAGTCGCGCTGCACCTGCATGACCGCGTCACAAGTCTGCAGCACCTTGTCGACACCGACGAAACCGATCACATCGGCCAGTCTCGGATAGGTTTTGGGCGCCTGATCGGTGCGGCCCATGCCGCCGCCAATGGCAATGTTGAAGCCCTTGAGCTTGCCATTGGCGGTTATGGCAATGAAGCCCAGATCCTGCGCATAGACATCGATGTCGTTGATCGGCGGAATGACGAAACCGATCTTGAATTTTCGCGGCATGTAGGTGCGGCCATAGAGCGGTTCTTCCGGCCCAGAAATCTCCGCGCGCTCCTCGCCATACCAGATCTCGCGGTAGGCCCCGGTCTTGGGAATGGCATGGTCGCTGGCGCGCTTGGCCAAGGCGTAGACCTCGGCATGCAAGGTGGAGAGCCGCGGATTGACGGAGCACATGACGCCGCGGGAATCGTCGCCGCAGGCAGCCTTGGTGTCCAGGAGCACGTCGCGCAAACCTTGCATGGTCGCGCGCAGATTCTGCTTCTTGACGCGATGCAGCTGGAACGTCTGCCGCGTCGTCAGCCGCAGCGTCTCGCCCGCGTAGGCGCGCCCAAGCTCATCCAGCTTCAGCCATTGGCTGGGGCTGCAAACGCCGCCCGGCAGACGGATGCGGGCCATGAAGGTGTAGGCCGGCTCAAGCTTCTGCCGGCGGCGCTCATCGCGGATGTCACGGTCGTCCTGCTGGTAGAGGCCGTGAAATTTCATCAGCTTGACGTCGTCGCCAGGCACGGCGGCGGTCAGTTCTTCGACAAGACCGGCCGCTATGGTGCCGCGCAGCTGGTCGCTGTTTGCCTTCATCCTCTCGTCTGCCCCAAGTTTTTCCAGCGGCTGCGAGAGGTCCCGGCTACGTTCCGTGTTTGACTGGTGCACTGTCATACGAACCTCAGTAGACATCGATCTGGTAGCGGTGGTCGCGCTGCAGGCTGCCGAGATAGTCGGCGGCTTCCGCCTTGCCGCATGCGCGCTGCTGTTGCACCACGCCAGCCAGGGCGGCATGCACGTCGGGAGCGAGATGCGTGCCGTCTCCGCAGACATAGACATGCGCGCCCTCCTCCAGCCAGGCATAGACATCGCGCGCGTGCTCAGTGAGGCGGTGCTGGACATAAGTCTTGGTGTCGCTGTCGCGAGAGAATGCAACGTTCATGCGGCTGAGCGCGCCATCCTTCAGGAAGCTCTGCCATTCGGTCTGGTAGAGGAAATCGCTGCTGAAATTACGCTCGCCGAAAACGAGCCAGGATTTGCCCGTGGCTCCCTGCGCTTCGCGCTCCTGCAGGAAGGCACGGTAGGGCGCGACCCCGGTGCCCGCCGCTATCATGATGATGGGCGTGTCAGCGTCGGGCAGGCGGAAATGTGGATTGGCCTGGATATAGACCGGTATCGTCGTATCCGGTTGGCCACGTCCGGCGAAGTGACCAGAAGCCACACCGGCGCGCGGCTGGCCATGCAGATCATAGCGCACTGTGGCGACCGTCAGATGCGCTTCATCGGGCACGGCGGAAGGACTCGACGCGATCGAATAGAGCCGTGGCTGCAGCGGCCGCAGGCCTGCGGCAAAGGTTTGTGCATCAATGCCCGGCACGGGGAAGTCGCGGACGATGTCGATGACGTGGTGGCCGCGCAAAAACGCAGCGCGGGCCTGAAACTGCTGCTCGCCGCGCAACTCCTGAAGCTTGCTTGCGCCAGTAAGTTCTGCCCATTGGTCGAGGAAGCGCGGCGTGGCGGCGGTGATTTCCAGCTGCTCGGTCAGCGCGACACCGAGCGAGGTCGTGAGCCCCTTGACGGACAGGCTTGCATCGCCTCCTAGCGACAGCCTGCTCAACAGCATTTCGACCAGGGCCGGATCGTTACGCGGCATGACGCCGAGTGCGTCGCCCGGTTCGAAGGCGAGTCCCGAGTCAGCCAGCGACAGTTCAATGTGCCGGGTTTCCTTGCTCGATCCGCGTCCGGTCAGGACAAGATTGTCAATGATCGCTGCCGGGAATGGTTTGCGTTTGTCGAATGCCGGCGTGTCCGTCACGGCAGCGGAAGAAGGGCTTACAGTGCCGGCTGCCTTTGTCTGCAAGCCTGATCCTGATGCGGCTGGCGCGAGCTTGGCGACAGCAGCCGCGATCCAGCCAGCGGCCTGGTCCTCATAATCAACGTCGCAATCGACCCGATCCTGCAGTCGCACCGCGCCAAGTTCGGCAAGTCGCCGATCGAGACGCTTGCCCGCTTCGCAATATCGTTCATAGGTGGAATCGCCGAGCGCAAGCACGCCATAGCGCACGCCTTCAAGGCGCGGCGCTTTGCGGCTCTCAACGAATTCGAAGAAGCCCATGCCTGAAAGCGGTGGATCGCCCTCGCCATGGGTGCTGGTAACGATCAAGATGTCCTGCTCGTCCTTGAGCTTGCGCGGCTTGTAGTCAGCCATGTCAACCAGGATTGGCTCAAGTCCTTGCCTGCGGACGGCTTCGCCAAGTGTCCTGGCGAGACCGGAACTGTTGCCGGTCTCGCCGCCGAACAGGATCGTCAGCGATCGCGAGGAAATCGCTAGCGGCACGCCCGACACTGAGTGGTCAGATTGTGATGGAGAAGCAATGTCTCCGAGCAGTGAGCGCACGCCGTGATCGATCCCGGCCAAATAACCGCTGATCCAGAGCCCTTGTCCAGGCTTCAGCGAGATCGTCAGGGCGTTAATTCGTTCCCATTGCTCGGCCGTAAAGCCTGGGCCTGGAAACTCGAATGCCGCCATCTGATCACTCCTTCGGCACAGTCCTGCCTGTGCTTTTTTGCCCGATTAGGGAGCGTCGCGGAACTCGCATCCGAGAGCCCTGCCGGCTGCCAGCTGCGACCATTGCATCCGAATTTTGGCCAAGACAAACGAATGATATTGTTGGTTTGATGCAATAATTTTGCTGCAAATAACTGTTGAAACGCCCATCCTGTGGTTCCCTCGATCACGTAGCGTTCCTTCTAAAAACGATGCGTCCCGTGGTCGAAAAATGCGCTTGGCGGGATTCCAGTTTTGCTGTGCCGAGATAACGTACGCACCTAACTTGCGTGTTTGTGCGTGCTTAGCTGCGCAAGGACACCCGGTCGGTCGAGAACTCTCGCTGCAGCAGCGGCGAGAGGCTTTGGCAAGTCTGGCGGCCGGGGAAGCGAGGCGCGACGTGGGCCACCCGCTACAATGTCAGCAGCAGCACGATTTCACGGCTGCATCCCTAGCCCTGAACGTGGCCTTTGTCGCAGCGGATCTGCGCAGTGTTACTTCTTGGCCCGCCAAGCTACGGCCTGCTTGAATGCCTGTGCGGCCGCGCCGCACATTCGCCGGGACGGCCATTGACCAAGAGATGACCGCCGCCATTTTTCGCTCAGCCCACGCTTTTTTGGCAAAGAAAGCGACTTCATAGGGATGGTCGACGGATCCTGACTCAGGGATTGCATCAATCTGCTGGTTGCTCATAGAGAAACGGTACACCCGCAGGGAATGGGGGCTATATCAATTGTTGCTGATGGAACCAGATTGTCGGCGTGAATTTGTGGCGCGATTGGCCGGCCCCCATCGGTTGATCCAAGTTGAATGTAGTGCGCGTAATCTTCATATGTTAAATACAATGCGTTTCGACGCAATTTTGCTAGAGCAACCGCCCGGCCAATTCAGGTCCCTTCGACTGCACCCAGCGCATGGTCGACGATCGTCTGCGCCTCGGCCAGGATGGCGCGCAGATGGTCCTGTCCGCGAAAACTCTCCCCATAGATCTTATAGACATCTTCGGTGCCCGACGGCCGTGCGGCAAACCAGCCATTTTCCGTGATCACCTTCACGCCGCCGATTTCCGCATTGTTGCCCGGTGCGCGGCTGAGCACCGACTGGATCGGCTCGCCAGCCAGGGTCTTTGACTTGACCTGCTGCGGCGAGAGCTTCGACAGTTTTTCCTTTTGTGCCGCAGTCGCGGCAGCCTCGAGCCGGTCAGCGACTGGTTCGCCGAATTCATCGGTCAGATCGTGATAGACCTCGTCTGGATCTCGGCCCATCCTCGCCATGATCTCCGCCGACAACAACGCCGGGACGATGCCATCCTTGTCGGTTGTCCAAACGGCACCGTTTCGGCGCATGAACGTCGCTCCAGCGCTTTCCTCGCCGCAAAACCCCAGCGAGCCCTCCTGAAGCCCCTCGGCGAACCATTTGAACCCGACCGGCACTTCGTACAGCCTGCGCTTCAGCCTGGCGCTGACGCGATCGATCATCTGGCTGCTCACCACAGTTTTTCCAACGGCTGCGTCCTTGCGCCATTCGGGGCGATGTTGGAACAGGTAGTCAATCGCCACCGACAAGTAATGATTGGGCGGCAGCAGCCCGACGTTGTGCGTGACGATGCCGTGCCGGTCGTGATCGGTGTCGCACGCGAAAGCGATGTCGAATTGATCCTTCAGGCTGATCAGGCCTTGCATGGCGTAGCATGAAGACGGGTCCATGCGAATCTGGCCATCCCAATCGACCGTCATGAAACGAAAGGTGGGATCGACCTGCTGATTGACGATGGTCAGGTCAAGTTTGTAGCGGTCGGCAATGGCGGGCCAGTAGTGGACGCCTGCGCCACCGAGCGGGTCGACGCCCATGCGAACATGCGCTCCGCAAATGGCGTCCATGTCGATCACGTTACCGAGATCATTCACGTAAGCGTTCAGGAAGTCATAGACATGGACTGTCGACGCATGGAGGGCCTTCTCGAACGGCATCCGCCGTACGTCTTTCTGGCCGCTGCCAAGCAGCTCATTGGCCTGTTTTTCGATCCAGCCGGTGACGTCGGTATCCGCCGGCCCGCCATTGGGCGGATTGTACTTGAAGCCGCCGTCGCCGGGCGGGTTGTGCGACGGCGTGATGACGATGCCATCAGCGAGCCCGGTCTTGCGGCCGTTGTTGTAGTTGAGGATCGCATGGGAAACGGCCGGGGTGGGCGTATATTCGCCACCCGCCGCCATCATCACCTCCACACCGTTTGCGGCAAGCACCTCAAGGGCGCTCGCAAAGGCTGGTTCCGAAAGCGCATGGGTATCGATGCCGACGAATATAGGGCCATTGATGCCCTGTTGCTTGCGGTACAGGCAAATGGCCTGGCTGATTGCCAGAACATGTGCTTCGTTGAATGTTTTCTCGAATGCCGATCCGCGATGCCCGGATGTCCCAAATGCCACCCGCTGCAAGGGGATAGAAGGGTCTGGCGCCTGACTGTAATAGGCAGTGACGAGCTTGGCGACATTGACCAACATGTCGGGCTGGGGCGGCTTTCCGGCCAATGGACTGATTTTCATGATCGTGCTGATTGCCTCAATTGGTGAAGGCTACGTTGGTTGACGAGCTTGAATGCCGGCCCGCGATTTGCGCCTTGGCTGCCGCAACGACGTGTGCTGGCTCGAAGCCGAAGTGTTCTGCGACAACTTTCGATGGCGCTGACAAGCCGAAACTGTGCAGAGCGAGGATAGCGCCGTCGAAACCAGTATAGCGCTCCCATCCGAAACCGGACGCTTCCTCCACAGCCACCCGAGCCGTTACAGCGGGCGGCAGGACTGTCTCGCGATAGTCTTTCGGTTGGCTTTCGAACAATTCCCATGACGGCATGCTGACGACGCGTGCCTTGATGCCCTCAGCTTTCAGCCGTCCATATGCCGCCACGCAAAGCGCGACTTCGCTGCCGGTCGCCAGCAGCAGGACATCGGGCTTGCCGTCGGGAGCATCGGCCAGCACATATGCGCCCTGCGCCACGCCGCCTGCGCTCGCATAGGTCGAACGATCGAGCGTCGGAACCGCCTGTCGGGTCAGCACTAGGCAGACAGGCCTGTCCCTGAGATGCATGATAATCTTCCACGCCTCCACGACTTCGTTCGCGTCTGCCGGACGCAGCACCACCATGCCGAGCATGGCGCGGAACGACGCAAGCTGTTCGATGGGCTGATGGGTTGGCCCGTCCTCGCCGAGACTGATGGAATCATGGGTCCAGATGGAGATTAGCGGGAGCTCCATCATCGAACTCAGCCTCAGCGCCGCGCGGCAATAGTCGGTGAAGATCAGGAAGCTGGAAACGAACGGCCGGAGCTTCGACAGGCTCATGCCGTTGCCGATAGCGCACATGGCGTGTTCGCGGAGCCCAAAGTGGAAATTCCGCCCGCGATAGCTGACTGCCTGTTCATCCTCGGGCGCCTGAAAGTCGCCGGCAAAATCAAATTCGAGGTTCGTCTTGGTTGATGGCGACAGATCTGCCGCGCCACCCAGCAGCCATGGCATGTGGGACGCAATGGCGTTCAAGACCTGGCCGGATGAGTCGCGCGTCGCTATGCCTTTTGCATCGGCTCCAAAACTGGGCAGCGCGGCGTCCCACCCGGGGGGAACTTCGCGTCGCTGCATCCGATCGATCTGCTCGGCCAGGTCTGGATACTGCGCCCTATAAGCGCCAAACGACTTCCCCCAGGCAGCATGAGCGACCTCTCCACGCTTGCCCATATGCTCATGAAAATGCGCCTCGACGCCCTCCGGAATCTTGAAATCGGCGTGTGGGTCCCAACCGTAGAATTCCTTCGTCAGCCGCACTTCTTCGGCGCCCAGTGGTTCTCCGTGAGCTTTGTTTGTGTCGTGCTTATGCGGCGCGCCATAACCGATATGGCTTTGAACGATGATCAGCGTGGGGTGGTCGTTGCTGTCGATGAATGCCCGGCACGCCTTGTCCAACTGCACCAGATCGTTTGCGTCGCTCACCCGCGCGACGTACCATCCGTAAGCGGCGAAGCGGGTTGCGACATCCTCGGTGAACGTAAGGCCGGTCGGGCCCTCGATCGTGATGTGATTGTCATCGTAGATCCAGCAGAGATTGGACAATTTGAGGTGTCCCGCCAGCGATGCCGCCTCGCTGCTGATCCCTTCCATCATGTCGCCGTCGCTGCACAGCGCATAGACGTTGTGCGAGAACAGATCGTAATCGGGTCGATTGTAGGTGGCCGCCAGCCAGCGTTCCGCAATTGCCATGCCGACGCTTGTGGCGGCACCTTGTCCGAGTGGACCCGTGGTGGTTTCCACGCCCGAGGTCCAGCCATATTCGGGATGTCCCGTGCAATGGCTGCCTGCCTGACGAAAAGTCATGAGGTCGTCCAGCGTTACGGCAAGCCGTTCGCCCGTCGGATAGCCCGGGCCCTTTGCCTTGACGCCGCACAGGTAAAGCAGGCTGTAGAGCAGAGTGCAGGCATGGCCTGCCGACAGCACGAAACGGTCACGGTTCGGCCAGTCGGGATCGGCAGGGTCGTAGCGCAGGAAGCGCTGCCACAAGCAATAGGCCATCGGCGCGGCATCCAACGGCGTTCCAGGGTGACCGGATCTTGCCTTCTGAACCGCATCGATGGAAACCATCCGCAGCGTGTTGATGCAAAGCTGGTCGAGTGGCGTCGGTTTCATGGGAAATCCTTCGATCGGATTTATGCAACCCGATTGTCAAAGTGCTGGCGGGTTGGGTTGCAGGTTTGGTCAGGTCGGCGCGCCATCGGCGGCCAGGCCCACCGCACTTCACTTCTTTCGCTTCCGGAATCGGCGATAGCGCTCGATCAAAGCGTTGGTCGAGCTGTCATGTTGGAGGTGCGGAGTTTCGGAAGCTTCCAGTTGGGGGATTGTTTTCTCGGCCAATGCCTTGCCCAGCTCAACACCCCATTGGTCAAATGAATCGATGTTCCAGATGACGCTTTGCGTGAAGACGCTGTGTTCGTAGAGCGCCACCAGGCTGCCTAGGATCGTTGGGGTCAGGCGCTCGGCAAGCAAGGTATTGGTGGGGCGGTTCCCTTCGAAAGTGCGGTGCGGAACCAGCCAGTCCGGCGTCCCTTCGGCCCTGACTTCCTCTTCCGTCTTGCCGAAAGCCAGCGCCTCAGTCTGTGCGAAGAGATTTGCCATCAAGAGATCGTGGTGGCGTCCCAGCGGATTCAATGCCTGGCAAAACCCGATGAAGTCGCACGGCACCAGCTTGGTGCCTTGATGAATGAGTTGGTAGAATGAGTGCTGCCCGTTGGTGCCAGCTTCGCCCCAATAGATCGGTCCTGTTTGGTAATCGACTTTCGTGCCGTCAAGCGTGACGTGCTTGCCATTGCTTTCCATTGTCAGCTGCTGGAGATAGGCAGGAAACCGCTTCAGATATTGCTCGTAGGGAAGTATCGCGACCGTCTGCGCCTCGAAGAAATTATTGTACCAAACCGCGAGCAGGCCCATCAGCGCCGGTAGGTTCTGACCGAGCGGCGCGGTGCGGAAGTGATGGTCCATGTCGTGGAAGCCCGACAACATCGCCTGGAAGTTTTCTGCCCCAATGGCGAGCATGGTGGATAGGCCGATCGCTGAATCCATCGAATAGCGGCCGCCGTCCCAATCCCACAGCCAGAACATCTGCTCGGTGTCGATGCCGAATTCGGCAACCCCGTCGGCATTGGTCGAGACGGCGACGAAATGCCGGGCCACCGCTTGCTCTTCGTCTAATTTGCGCAGTACCCATTGACGTGCGGTATGAGCGTTGGTCAGCGTTTCCAACGTCTTGAACGTCTTCGAGCAGATGATGAACAGCGTTTCTTCAGGATTCAGATCCCGCGTCGCTTCGACGAAGTCGGTACCGTCGATGTTCGAGATGAAGCGGAAAATCATGTCGCGCCGGCTGTAGTGGCGCAGCGCTTCATAGGCCATGACTGGCCCAAGATCCGAGCCGCCGATGCCGATATTGATGACGTTGCGGATCGGCAGGCCAGTATGGCCGCGCCATGCGCCGCTATGAATCTTGTCCGTGAAATCGGCCATCTTGTCGAGCACCGCGTGCACTTCCGGCACGACATCGATGCCATCGACTAAAATTCGCTCGCCGACAGGCGCGCGCAGCGCCGTGTGAAGCACCGCGCGTTGCTCCGTCACATTGATTTTCTGACCGCTGAACATCGCTTCGATGCGCTCGCGCAACTTGCAAGCCTCGGCAAGTTGAATGAGAAGCCGGACCGTCTCAGTGGTGATGCGGTTTTTGGAATAATCCAGGTAGAGTCCGCATGCGTCGACAGCGAACTGCGTGCCACGCTCGGGATCGTCCGCGAACAGCTGTCGCAGATGTAACACGCGCACTTCCTGGTAATGCGTCACCAACGCCTTCCAGGCCGGAAGTTCCATGAGCGGCAATGCCCTGGTCGCAAGAGGCGCGCTCATGATCCGCGTGCCGAACCGGGAGAACTATGTAACTGCTCGCTCTTCGACGCAATCACCGCCATCAGATCAGTCCATGATTTGGTGAAGGATTTCGCGCCTTCCAGCTGGAGCTGCGCGGCTAGCGCCTGAATGTCGACGCCGGCTTTTGCGAAATCGCCAAGCACTATTTCGCTCTCGCCGCCATCCTCCCGCATGACGCCGCGCAACACACCCTCTTTCGAAAATGCATGGAGCGTCTTCTCCGGAATGGTGTTGATGGTGTCCGGTGCGGCGAGCGCTTCGATATAATAGGATGGCGGAAGCTTCGGATCCTTGGTTCCGGTGCTTGCCCAAAGCAGACGCTGGGAAAGTGCGCCGGCATCCACCAGCTTGCGCCACCCGGCAGAGGCAAGCCGCTCCCGGTAGGCTTTATAGACTTGACCGGATATGGCGATGCCGAGGCGGTTCCGCAGTGCTGAGGGAACCTTATCCATCACCGCCTTGTCCCAGCGGCTGACGAAGATCGACGCGACCGAGGCGATCTTCGGATCGAGTCCGGCATTGATCCGGCGCTGAATTCCTCGGCAGTACGCGTCGGCCGCCACGATGTAGTGCTCACGCGAAAACAGCAGCGTGACGTTCACGGGCACGCCAGCGAAGATCGATTCCTCGATGGCGTCAACGCCTGCGGGCGTGCCGGGAATCTTGATGAACAGGTTGGAACAGTGAGCCTGCGCGTGCAGCCGCTTGGCGGCCTCGACAGTGGCACCGGCATCGTTAGCCAGCAAAGGCGACACTTCCAGGGAAACCCAGCCATCGACGCCGCCGGTCGCTTCGTGGACCGGACGGAACAGTGCTGCGGCTTGCGTCAGGTCTTCCAGCGCCAATTCGAAGAATAGCTTCTCGCCGGCTTTCCCTTCTTTCCTTTTCTGGTGGAGGGCAGGATCGTAAGCCTTGCTGTTTCGAATGGCCTCATCGAAAATCGTAGGGTTCGACGTCAATCCCGTCACGGACAATTCGGTGCAGTAGCGCTGAAGGGTGCCGCTGCTCAGCAGATCGCGGGTGATGTTGTCCAACCAAAGGCTTTGGCCGAGTTCGTGCAATCGGGTTGTTGCGTTCATGGCGACCTCGCTAATGCCCAGGGAGCGGGATTGGGCGGATTGAGAAGCACGGAAAAATCGTTGGCGGCCCGGATCGCCGATGCGCTCGATGGTGATATCGGTGGGTCGTAAACCGCCAGGTTTTTGGATCGAGCGCGTAATGATCCAGGCACGGGAACACCGTCGTCAGACGATCCCCCTTTCATTGCTACCGGGATGTACAGCATGTCGTTGACTATGAGGCTATGCCGGGTCGGGCAGCGACGTATTGTGTCCAGCCTCTGCTGCTCGTAAACACAGACCAATAACCCGCCTTCCTCCGCCTGCCCAAGGCCGGAACGTGGATCTTGTGCGGCAGGGGGATCACATCGCCATCCGCGAGAATGAGGGTACCCCTGCGCAGACATGCGATGAGCTGGTCGACTGTCCGGGCCGATTCGCCCTCCCAGAAGACCGGCATGTCGAGCCGCTATGCCAGGCCATGACCCGTAGTGCTGGGAAGAGCTGCTATAGGCCAGATCACCCCTGACGCAGAAGAACACACGTAGGCATCCGATTGGGAGGCGGTCATTCTTAGCCCCCAGCGCTAGAGCTGGCTTTCCGGCTCGACCCACGAAGTGTAGCGCGCCATCGACAATAAATGCGGGGCCACAACCCTGTCCATGCGTCCCATTCCGCTCAAATTCCAAACTGCGGGGGCGGCGGAGAGCCACTCGGAGGCTGCTGACAACGCCCGTACGCTTCTGCTTGTGGCTGCAAATGGACGAGATATGCATATTGTCGGAACGGCCTTCGGCTCGACCCGTTCCTTCACAAATGCGTGGCCAACTTGGTTTCAAGTATTTGCGGGACGCGATCAGGCCGCATATCAGACATGGCCGCTCTGATAGGAGTGATGCGGCACCCTGTAGGCTTTGCAACTTCCGCAATGACTTTGCATTGAGGAGTGCGCTCTATTTGTATCCTGTATCCCATAAACGCCAAACGGTTTACGCTCGGTATTTGTTCCTCCGCTGCCTTGCCCGGCGCCGGTCAGGAAGCCAGCATTCCGGAACTGCCAGGGATGAGCCAAGGTCGGCCATCCAGAGGTGTCCAGTCTGTATAGATACCCACGAGGGAGCCAAGATAGGGCTTCTGGATCTCCAAGGAGCGCCGGAAGTCCAGATCTTCCACCTCCACGATTCCAGCATCAGGATTCTCGAGTGCCCAAACCATGCCTGCGAGCACAGCCGACGTAACCTGAAGCCCTGTAGCATTGTGATAGGTTATGTGTCACCAGGAAGGCGTGCTGCGCCGCATGGTAGGCGTCCGAGCGAGCGCAGCATGCCAACCTGAATGGCGCCGAAGCTGCCGCCGCCAGCAAAGACAAATGCGGTCTTTCCTTGTGCAACCTCCTTGGGCACAACGCACCTCCCAAATTGTGAAATCGCGGCGCCTGCCGCGATCCCACGCTCCTGCTACGGCGCCACCACGATGTGACCCTTCATGTTGGGGTGGAAGCGGCAGAAATAGTCGACCGCTCCCGCGGCCTTCAATGACAGGCTTGCGGACTTCTTCGGCGGGATCATCACCTCCCAGCCGCCCTTGACGGTCGCCGTGTGGGCGAACATGTCCTTGTTCACCCACTCGATCGTGTCGCCAACCTTCGCCTCGACCGTCGCTGGCGAGAACACCAGCTTGTCGATGGTGACCTGGATGGTTTCGGCTTTCACCGGCGCCGCAATGACTGTCAGCGCCAGTGCAATCCAAAGATGACGTTTCGGCACCATCAGCGCCGGCCTCATTTCAGCATACTGGCGACATGTTCGGCATGCTGCTCATGGCCCTGGAATATCTTCAGGCCGGTCTCCAGCAGGCTCTTCAACTCGGCATTGCTGGCCGACGGGATGAGCAGGGTTTCGAGAGCGCCGTCGACCTGCTTGTGATAGGCCACCTCATTGTCGACATAAGCCTTGTCGAAGGCCGCGCCCTCGAGCTTGGCGAGCTTGGCCCGCTCCTCCGCGGCGGCTTTGGTCAGCGCCTTGCTGGTGGCGTTGTCTTCCGGCGTCACCTTGAGTTTCTTGACCAGGTCGAGCGCTTGCACATTCACCGCCTCATGGTCGCGAACCATGTCCTTGGCGAAGGCGAGCACCTCCTTGTTCTTCGACTTCTTGAGCGCTTGCTTGGCCGCCTCGACATCGATCACGCCAGCTGTATAGGCGATGTGGGCGATCTGCGGGTCAGTTGGTTTGTCGGCGGCTTGCGCGAGCGGGGCAGTGCCAAGCAGCAGCAAGGCGGCCAGGGCGGCGGTGTGACGAATAAGCATGACATCTCCTTCGCCCGGATGCGCAAAACGCACCGGGCATCGTTTTCAGTTGACGGTCATTGGATGCTGGGTAGCGGCAAACGTTCCAGCCAAAATCAGCTGAATTCGACGAGGGTTAGCCTTCCAGGCCGAGCCGCTTCATCACGGCGGCGGTCAGCCGTTCGCAGCGCCGGCCGGCAAAGGGGAAGGCATCGAGCAGCACGGGCCCGATTTGGTCCTCCAGCGCTTTGCGCAGCAGGGCGCGGGCGCGATGCAGGCGGGTCTTGACGGTTTCGGGCCACACGCCGAGTAGTTCTGAAGTCTCTTCAATGCTCAGGCCCTCGATCACCCGCGCCACGAACACCATCCGGTAGAGATCCGGAAGGCTGTCGGTCGCCCGTTCGACAAGCGCCAGTATCTGCCGTTGCGCCATCGTCCGCTCCGGATCGTCGCTGGGGTTGAGGGGAAACTGGATAATCTCGGCTTGCGGGTTCTCGGGCATCGCCACCGTTCGCCGTCTTTTACGCAACCGGCCGAGCGCTTCGTTGATGACGATGCGCGACAGCCACGTGCCGAGCGAGGCATCGCCGCGAAAACTCTCGAGATGAGCAAAGGCCCTGACATAGGCCTCCTGGACGATGTCCTCGGCCTCGGCGTCGTTGCGCACCACGCCGCGCGCGATGCGGTAAAGCCGCTGGTTATGCGTCTTGATGATGGTGCGGAAGGCGGCGCCGTCGCGCGCCATGGCGCGCTGTGCCAATTCCAGGTCGCCAGAGGCAGCGATGATTTCGGTCGCGTCTCGTCGAACGTACGACATGAGCAGTCTCCTTGCCCTTCAATAGATGGGGCCCGACAACAAAGGTTCCCGGAAATTCGTCACACTGGAATGGACGACAGGAATTCGCGCCTGAGATCGACGTTCGTGTCGAAAACGCCGAGCATGCGTTTGGTGACCATGCGCGTGCCGTGAGCGTGGACGCCGCGCGATGTCATGCAGCCATGCTCGGCGACAAGCACGACGGCCACTCCACCCGGCTGCAGGGCATCCTCGATGGCGCGAGCGATGTCATCCGTTAACACCAGGCCTGTATCGATCTTCGTACCGGCGAAGCGCTCCAGCGCTCGTGACGTGCCGGCCATGGCGCTGCGCGACCCTGATCTGCGTCATGACGCTATGCGGGGGCGTCCGGTGGCTGTAGCGACGACGATGGCTTCCACGAAACTGCGCTCGCCTTCGATTGTAGCAACCCTTATGTCCCGTGCGATCTCGATCCGCGCATGGTCGGTCCCGGCGCGCTCGGCGAGAGCTGCTGCTAAAGCGCGAATGTGGGCTTCGGCGGCAGCCATTGCTTCGTCCTCGGTGTCATAGTCGTCCAGCCGCTCGCCGGAATTGAGACGGAAAAGCCCGATTTCGGGCTGGCTGATGCGCGCTTCCGCCGACATCCGCACCTGCCCGACGACGGCACCCAGCGCATTTGCGACGTCGGCGTGTTCGGCGATGCGGCAGTCATTGCCGATCAATTGCGGTAGACCGGCATAATGGAGCACGGCGGAGGCCCCTAGGCCGATCACCGGCCGGTCGAGTGCGATCGACAGCCGCGCCATGCCGCCTTGCCGGCCGACCGCCCGCTGAACCAGGGGATTGGCAATGGAGACGCCGCCATCCAGCCCGTCCTCGGCAAAGACCGTTTCAAGAATGGCTTCGGCCGAACGCCGAGTCACCGCGGTGAGAACCATCTCGGAAAATGCTTCCGCGCCGTTCGCGACACGATGCCCCTGACCGTCGCGCTTGCGTGCGAACAATTCGGCGCCCAGTCGAGCCGCGACAGGATCCCAATTCCCTTGCCGGCCGAGCACATGGGCCGCATCGGATGGCGTAAAGCCAACGATATGCACCAGACCGCGCGCGACCAGGCGATTGAGTGTCGCGACCTGTGACGTCGATACGAGCAGCCGATCGAGTGCAGCGGGATTTCCGGAAATGTCCGCGTAGAGCCTTGCCTCGGTAACAGTCAGGCCCGCAGCCAGACGCTCGGGCACACCTGTTCGCAACGCGAAACGGCCGTCCAGCCGGCTGGTGTTGGGGCTGAGCAATTGCCGCTTGAGGCCTTTGTATATGGGATCACCGTGTTTCACCGCGGCGAGCGCCAGCGGTACCAGCCGACGGGGCCCGAGGACGATCGTCGAAGCCAACGACCGCTCATGAAGCAAGACTTCCGAATCTCCGCCGAGGCCAAAGGTGCGCATGGCGACGGCTTCAACCATGGTTCGCAATCCGCCGACTGTGGCGCCGTCCGGATCGAGCCGCAGGCGGCCGCCGTCGAGAACGGCGATGTCGGTGGTGGTGCCGCCGATGTCGGACACCACTGCGTTGTCGATGCCGGTCATGTACCGTGCGCCCACCAGGCTTGCCGCTGGTCCTGACAGGATGGTCTCGATTGGTCGGGCACGGGCGAATTCAGCGGTGACAAGTGCGCCGTCGCCGCGCACGACCATGAGCGGAGCGACGATCCCGCGTCTTGTCAGAAAGCCCTCGGTGGCGTTGACGAGGCGATCAATCATCGAGATCAGTCGCGCATTGAGAAGCGTGGTCAGCGCCCGACGCGGGCCGCCGAGTTTCGACGACAGTTCGTGTGAACAGGTCACCGGAAGCCCGGCATGTTTGCGGATGACGTCACGTACAGCGATCTCATGTTCGGGATTGCGAACCGCAAAATAAGAGGCCACGGCGACGCCTGAAACCGTGTCGGCAAGAGACGGCAGCGCAGCCACGAGGGCGTCCAGCACCAGTTGACGCGGATCGCCGTGGACGTCATGTCCGCCCAAGCAAAAGATCACGGGATCAGAGCCGAGGGCTTTTGACAATCCGTTCCGGGCAAGATCTGCTTCAGCGAAGCCGATCATCACCAGCGCGACCCGTCCACCCTGCCCTTCGACGAGGGCGTTGGTGGCGAGCGTGGTCGACATCGAGACAAGCTTGATAGCGCCGGGTTCGATGGCAGCCTCGGACAAAACAGCGTCGACGGCGCCGGCGATGCCCTCGGCAAGATCGTGCCGCGTGGTCAGCGATTTGGCCTTGGCCACGATGCCTGTAGATTCCGACCACAGCACGGCATCGGTGTACGTGCCGCCGGTGTCGATGCCCAGATACAGGGGGGAGAGCCGATGCGTATATGCGTTCATTTTGATCAGTCGCCCAGCCCGGGTTCCGGCGAGAAATATTTCGCCAATTTGTTCTCTTCACCGTCGAACGCCTTGGCGTCGGCAGGTGGATCACGTTTGATCGCGATATTAGGCCACACAGATGCGTACTCAGCATTCAGTGCGAGCCAATCGTCGAGACCAGGCGCGGCATCGGGAAAAATCGCCTTCGCCGGGCATTCGGGTTCGCAGACGCCGCAGTCGATGCATTCATCGGGATGGATGACGAGCATGTTCTCGCCTTCGTAGAAACAGTCCACGGGACAGACTTCCACGCAATCCATGTATTTGCATCTGATGCAATTGTCAGTGACCACGAACGTCATGCGGCGTTTCTCTGCCATGACCGGTCAGGGCGATAGAGCAAGCAGAGCTTCAAACTTTCGGCGATGTGGGCGGCCTTCAGCCAACAGAGCCCAGCAGTCTCGCTGTCCGGCAATTCGTCGCAACTGTCACCAAACAAGGCGAGGCACCGGTCGAGCAGACCGATCTCCAACCCAGCCATATGCTTGCTGACCGCAAGGAGACTTCCCCTGTCGTACCCGGTGGTCAGCATGACCGAGGACCAGAAATCGCAGATCTTCGCCAGATGCGTTTCCCAATCGCCGCCAACGACGCGCCCGAAAATCCGCCCGAGATCCGCGTCGGCGCGGATCTTGCCACAGAAGGAACCGACGAGCTGTCGAATCTGCTCGTCCGAAATCGGCACTGTCCGCGTCAAGGGCATGCTCTGATCCAGCGCTCATCCCTCCTTCAGACCACGCCATAGGTCATATCAAGGGGAATGCGGTGATCATCGATAGCCCGTACGCCGGCAGTGTTTTCAGCCAGAATTAGCGAGGCTTTGCGCTCCTGCTCCGATAGATAAGTCCCCCAGAAGGTGACCACGCCGTTGGCCACGGTCACGTCCGGACTTCCGGTCAAGGGCCATGATTCGGATCGCAAGGCGTCTAGAATTTTCCGCCGGATACTGTCGTCGTCATGCCAGGCCGGGATTCGGGAGCGTTTCCTGGCGACGAGAAGGGCCCGCACCAGATTAGCGCGGCTGACGATCCCCACCACCTGTCCGCCGCGTAGTACCGGGACACGCTTGATCCGATTGCTTTCAAGCAGGGCGGCGATCTCGACGATCGAGGTGCTCTCTGTCGCCGTCGCAACCTGCCTTGTCATCACGTCTGTCACGTGCGCGGAATGAGACCTAACATAGCCCTCCGCCTGAGCAGCGTTGTTGCTGAAAAACCGAAGCCACCAGGAACGACCCCGCAGCGCCGTGCCGATCTCAGCCCGGCGTATCAGGTCTCCCTCACTGACGATGCCCAGCAGTTCGCCTCGATCAATCACCGGCACGCCGCTGATCCCGTGCGATAGGAGAATATCGGCGACCTCGTCCACCGTACTGTCCGGCCCTACCGAGATGACCGGTGACGTCATGATGTCCTTGGCGATCAGCATTTCATTCTCCTTTACCTGCCTGCAGGCGGCAGAACTGCTGGCAAGGTAGTTCCAGAGCCCTGCCCGTCGTGTGACGGACCAGCATGGTGATGGATCGTGCGATAGAATTCCCTTGCGTGGAAAGCATAGGCTTCCAGATCGGCCGGATCGCCAGCGAACAGCCCCATGTCCTCGGCTTTCAGGAAGAACCAGGGAGCGGGCACCGGGTTCGAGCGCCTTCACGGCAACAGCTGCGAGCAACGGCTGGTCTTCGTTCGCATCGTCGTCCATCAGTTGTTCGAGTGCATCCCGGATCACGCCAGTCGCGCCCGAAATAACCATGCTCTTGGCCAGTCTTCCATAAGTGATCGGCAGCCGGGTCTGTGCTTGCAGGACCAGTTCCTCACGCAACCGCGTTTTGAGAGCGTTGTCATCCGCGCGGGCGATTGGGATGTGGTTGGCAGATACCATTCGACCGACCACACGGCGCTGCATGTCCGGGCCGGAAACTATGCTGCCGATATCGTGCACAAGCGTGTCCATCATCATCGCTGAGCCTAAAGTGCCCTTCGCGCGATATCGCCAAGATTCCCACTCCTGGCGTTGAGACCTGCTGCAGGCACTCGATCCTGTCAATTTCGCTGCGCCGGAGCTTCCTTTATCCTTACATACAAGACAAACGAAATTTATTGCCGCTTTAACATAATTATTTTGCATCATAATTTCGATTCCGATGAGTGAAGCGGCCCTTCCCTTTTCGGATTCGATATGCATTTTTGATGGTGCCGCCACCGCGCCACGACGGTCTTGACTTTCCACAGGCGGTGATTTCGCACCCGAAAGCGGTATGGAAGGAGATTTATGATGATCACTGGTGCGCAATGCCGTGCCGCTCGGGCGCTGGTCGAATGGACCCGTGAAAAGCTCGCCGGCAATGCAGGCGTGGATGCGTCGGTCATCGAGGAATTCGAACGCCGCATCAGCCTTCCCAGCCTGGATGTCTGCAAGACGCTGCAAACCGCGCTCGAAAACGCCGGCGCCGTTTTCATTGCCGAGAATGGTGGTGGCATCGGCGTTCGCCTGAAACTCAACCGCTCGGAAGTCAGGCGGATCGGCGTTCTGGAAAATGAGGGCGGCATAGTCGGAACAGACGCCGTCCCATAGGCTTAAGGTCTTGGGACCTCGACGAATTCGCATCCATAGTCGGTCGCTGGAAGATTCAGAATCGCGTTGGCCGCACAAGTAGAAAGCAAGGAGGCCATCGTGGCCGTTGCCTGGGACGATCTCACCGAGGAGGAGCGGACAGCGCTCAAACGTATGAATCGCGGGCCCTACCCGGCCCTGTCGAAAGCATTAGCCGAACGTCTGGTCTTCCTCGACCTGGCGGAAGAAAGACCGAGCGGGACCGGGATAAACAGGGCCGGCAGAGAGTTGGTGATAAGAACGTTGCTCGGCGCTCGTCCTGACTAGTTTAGGGCTGATGCCCGCCAAGTTGCGCAAAGGAGGGAGTCTTGACTTCCAAGATTGCCTAACCAACTATGGTCATATGAACGCCGTAGTCAAAATTCGTCACGATTTACTTTTCCGGGTTTGCCCTATAGCGGGAGTGTAGCCCCCGGCTCAGTTGCCATGCGCCCTGAGCCGAGGGGCGGTGCGTTCACCCACATGGGATGATCCCTCAGGCCTATGGGTATCGGCGTTTTCAACTAGATTTTTCACGATTGGCTCGGGGTCGGCACCATCGGTGGGCAGTTGGTCCGAGCAGAAGCACGAGTATTCAAATGCAAGACAACACGAAAACCCGGCGCAAGCCCAACATCAGAATCTCGCAGTCGGACCATGCGCGTTTATCGATGCTTGCGAGTACTGTGGCGGCACGAAATCCGGAAGCCTCTGATGAACTACTCGCCGAACTCGAGCGGGCGCGCATCGTCGTCGACAGTTCGGTTCCCGCCGACATCGTTCAGATGGGCTCGACGGTGACATTCAAGCCCGACACGGGCGACGCCAAAACCATCACGCTGGTTTTTCCGGGCGATGCGGACATCTCGGAAGGCAAGGTTTCAATCCTCACGCCGATTGGCACGGCCCTGATCGGCCTCTCGGCCGGCCAGTCAATCATGTGGACCGCGCGCGATGGGCGCCAGCACGAACTGTCGGTGCTTGGCGTGAGCCAGCCCGCTCCGGAAGGCGATGCAGCCGATCGGGGGGCAACAGCATCTTTGACGGTTGCGGCCGGCGTCTAGACATGGGCGTTTCCATCCGTCTCCTCAATCACGCAGGCAGCCTGATCGCGGGAGTCTGACCCCTGCGCCGGCCCATCCTGGCACAGCGCAGGGGTAGCTTCCACACCGATCAATTGCTTAGCGCCGGATCCCCTTTTCGCGGGCTGGCTGGAGACGCACCATGCCCAACATCGATAGCTGTCAGCTGACCACCAAGGACTACACCATTCTTGAAGTGATGCGGGAGCGCCATCCGGCCCCCGGCGATGCCTTCTCGGCTCTCCTTCAACGAAAGATTTCGAACGCAGTTGTAGTGTTTCGGGAGGACATCCCACCATCCGTCGCGACACTCAGCAGCCGCGTCGCTTACCAGATAAACGACGGCCCTGCGGAAACCCACATCGTCGCACACGGCGACATGCCCGGTCTGGTTGGCATGCTTTTGCCTGTCCGTCGTCAGATCATTTGGCTCAGATTGGATCGCAGATTAGCGGAGTGTCGGCCTCATCTTGGGGTTGATGTTAAGCGGCGATCTTGCGGTGCTGCAAGCGCCGATGTTGGATGGTTTGGCGTTTGATCCTTTCTCGCTGTTTGATAATGGCTGCGGCCCTGCCGAAGTAGGCGTCGGCTGGCGTTACGTTGGCCAGGCTCTCGTGGTAGCGTCGATGGTTGTAATGTTCGACGAAGGCTGCGATCTGGGCCTCAAGGTCGCCGGGCAGAAAGTAGTTCTCCAAGAGGATTCGGTTTTTGAGGGTCTGGTGCCAGCGCTCGATCTTGCCTTGGGTCTGGGGATGCATTGGAGCGCCCCGGACATGGCTCATGCGTTGGTCCTGGATATAGTCCGCCAGTTCGCCGGCGATGTAGCTGGGGCCATTATCGCTGAGCAGCCGAGGCTTGTGGTGCACATGGGCCTGGTCGCACCCTGAGGCAGTAAGTGCCATGTCCAGCGTGTCGGTGACGTCCTCGGCCCGCATGGTGCTGCACAGTTTCCAGGCGATGATGTAGCGGGAGTAATCGTCGAGCACGGTCGACAGGTACATCCAGCCCCAGCCGATGATCTTGAAGTAGGTGAAGTCCGTCTGCCACATCTCGTTGGGTCGCGTCGTCTTGGTGTGGAACTCGTTCGCCGCCTTGATCACCACATAGGCCGGGCTGGTGATCAGATCGTAGGCCTTGAGGAGCCGGTAAACGCTGGCTTCTGACACGAAGTAGCGCGTCTCGTCGGTGAACCGTACTGCCAGTTCGCGCGGGGAGAGCTCGGACTGCTCCAGCGCCAGTTCGATGATCTGGTCATGGATGGCAGGCGGGATGCGGTTCCACACCCGGCTCGGCGCCGAGGGCCGATCCTGCAGCGCCTCAGGCCCGCCCTCGACATAACGGTCATACCAGCGATAGAAGGTCCGGCGCGGGATGCCCAGTCGGTCCAGCGTTTTGCGGGTTGGCAGGTGTGACTGCTCGACGATCCTGATGATCTCGAGCTTTTCGGATGCGGGATATCTCATTCTTGCTCGTCCCCATCCGCGATCATGCTTTTTTTGAGCAGACGGTTTTCCAGTGTCAGATCAGCGACGCATTCCTTCAGCGCGCCGGCCTCCCGGCGCAAATCCTTGACCTCGTCGCTGGTGGCAGCACGAGCGGTATCACCCGCCAATCGGCGCTTGCCGGCCTCCATGAACTCCTTGGACCAGGTGTAATACAGGCTCTGCGCGATCCCTTCCTTGCGGCACAGCTCGGCGATGCTGTCTTCGCCGCGCAGCCCGTCCAGCACGATCCGGATCTTGTCTTCCGCTGAAAAATGCCGCCGGGTCGCCCGGCGAATGTCCTTTACCACCTGCTCGGCAGGCTTCTTGGCACTTGAGGATTTAGGGCTCATCTTGGTTCCTTCGTCGTGACGACGAGATCAAAACCCTCCTTAATTCACAACCTCAAATCTGGGACACAGGTGCTGACGGGGAACACTTTTGCCTATCACCAATCCGCGCGGCCTGGCGCTGCTCGGCCTGGCCGAAGGTCAGTCCATAACCATTCCGGCCGCGGATGGCGGCCTTGAAACGCTGACCCTCCATGAAGTGGTCTATCAGCCGGAAGCGGCAAGACGTGACAAGTTGAAGCTGGCGCAACGTGCAGAACCAGGCCAACGGTGGCCGGGCGGGCCGGTCCTGCGGATCGTCCATCGTTCCGATGACTTGCCGAACAAAGCGGCTACGAACCAAGTCACAACAGCTTTCGAAACAGAGTTCGACGATCCAGGTCCGTCCGCCGCCTGAGGCCCGGCTAACTTGAAGGCTGTGAAGGTGGATAGACAAGCCTTCCGTCTTCTCGAGCTCTCACACCGTCGGTGAGTTGCGCTCGCTCGACTTTGTCATGGCCCATCAGATGAAAAACGGTCTCGCCGCGGCTAAGGAGATAGTCCGCGACGATCCTTCTGTGGCAGCGCCACCATAGCGCTTCCGAGCACATGATTGCACAACGGCGCTGCCTGCCGAGGTACACAAGTCGATCCAAGCCCCGATGAAATTCCGCTGACAGCGCGTAGTCGGCGTAGTTGTGAAAACTCTGGTTGATCCAGAATGCGTTGAGCGTCGGTGGAATGTCGTGCGCCTTGCCACGCAGGCCACCAAGCTCGGCAATATTTTCATATCCAATCCCGAACGGTGCCAGCTCTCCTGGCAGCACGTCGCTGTTGAACTGCGGATTCGCTCGCGAACGCCGCACCGACCTTATGTCGATCACAAGGCCGATATCGGCAACCCGCAGCAGGGCGACGAATTCGGCGATCAACCGCGTCGAGTGACCGATGGTGTGGAACGGATAAGGCATGTTCATTCTGGCCGTGGTTCACCTTTCCGGAACTGCGCCTATCGGCGAGGTCGATCATTTGACAACCTGCTTCAGGCCACGCATAGCTTCCTGCACGTCGGGTCGCGTTTCGCTTGCTTCAGGATAAACGGCGTAGGCGGGATAGGTGAATTCCGGCGCTCCCTCAACGGTTTCGAGCTCGCCGGCCTCGATATGGGGAGCCACAACGCCTTTCCTGAAATAGCCCATGCCGCCGGCGCGCAAGATATAGCTTAGCCCCAGCGGCCCGAGGCCGACCAGCAATCCGGGTTCTCCGAACGCAGTGGAACTGGCGTCATGTTGCGCAGCGAACAGCGGCCCCCAGTCGACATAGACGTAGTCATTCGCGCCAGCCGGTTCGCCTTCCTTGTTCTTGGTTCTCACGAGGACAAGCTGCTCTTCGACCAGCAACTCCACCTTGAAGCCCGGCAAGAGTTTCGGCGCGTAAAGCACGGCGATGTCGAGAACACCTGTGCGCAGTTGCTCAAGGAGTTGATCGGGCACGCCGACGTGGGCATGGATCGCGATCTCCGGCTTGGCCTTCTTCATCCAGACCAGCCAATCGAGCAGCAAAGGATTCCACAGACTGAGCTCTCCACCCAGCGCGACGACACTCGTCCGCCCCGAGGGGATGGCGAGTTGGTGCCGTGCCCGTTCCCAGATCTGCACGAATGATTGAGCAAACCGTTCGAACTCCCTACCGGCCGGCGTCAGCTGCGCGCCGTTGCGATTGCGGATGAAGAGCTGACGGCCGAGCTCTTCCTCCAGCGTGCGTATGCGCGCGCTGACCGTGGTCTGGGTCACGTGAAGCCGGTCGGCGGCCCTGAGAAAACTGCCGGAATGGACGATTTCCAGAAAAGTGCGCGCGCGGTCAATGTCCAACAGAGCCTCCCCCAACTTCAGTGCAATAATATTGCATTGATACAGCACTTAATTCCATTTGCCTTCCTTTTTCGTACGGCGCAACGTTTTCAGAGAGGTGGGCAGGCGGCTTTACCGCTGCATGTCAACGGCAGATGACAAGGATGCGCAATGCCTGACAAAGAAACCACTCACGCCGAAACGAGAGAATATGCGTTGTCGTCGTGCAACACGCATGACGTCGTTCCGGGGCATGGAACGGAACTGATCCAGGCGGACGCCTGGACCGACGTCGCCCCGTGGCGCAAGGCGGAACGCAAGCGCCTGATAGATGAACGCCTCGCGGTCGATGCCGAAGAGAGGCAGGCCAAGTCGGACCGGATCGCTTCGCGTCTCGACCTCACCATCGGCAAGGTCAGCGGCCGCATCGTCAGCGGCTATTGGCCTTTCCGTGGCGAGCCAGATCTGCGCAACTGGGCAATCAAGGTCATCGAGCGCGGCGCACGGATCGCGCTTCCGGTCGTCATCAAGAAGGGCTGGCCGCTGGAGTTCCGCGTCTGGGGGCCGGGCGACCCGCTCGAGCGCGGCGTTTGGAACATCCTGGTCCCATCACATGGCCCCTCGGTCCAGCCGGATGTGGTAATCGCGCCCGTGGTCGGCTTCGACCAGGCGAATTACCGCCTGGGCTACGGCGGTGGTTTTTTTGACAGGACGCTGGCGGCAATGCCCAAGCGGCCGTTTGTCGTCGGCGTCGGTTACTCCAACAGCAGGATCCAGACCATTTATCCGCAGCCGCACGACATTCCGATGGACGTAATCGTCACCGATGAATGAACGCGACGCAGGCAGGGCCTGGTTCTTCAATCCATGACGATGGTTCCAAGTGTCGTCGGTTGCGGAATTCATCCGGCTCATCTGCAATGAAGATCAGGTAGGACGCCATGTCGAATACGACAGCATCGCTGGACGATCACAAGCCGCGTTTTCTAGTTAGGTGGCTGTTTTCGACCAACCACAAGGATATCGGCACACTCTATCTGATCTTCTCGATCATGACGGGTATCCTCGGCACCGCGCTTTCGGTGCTGATGCGGATGGAACTTCAGGAACCGGGGTTGCAGATTTTCTCCGACCCGGCAGTTTACAACGTCGTCGTCAGCGCCCACGGCCTGGTCATGATCTTCTTCGTGCTCATGCCGGCCCTGATCGGTGGCTTCGGCAACTGGATGGTGCCGATCATGATCGGCGCGCCCGACATGGCCTTTCCGCGCATGAACAACATTTCCTTCTGGCTGTTGGTGATGTCGTTTATCCTCTTCATCACCTCGATGTTCGTTCCGGGGGCGCCCGGCACACTCGGCCATGGCGGCGGCTGGACGCTTTATCCGCCGCTTTCGACCTCTGGCCAGCCCGGCCCCGCGGTCGACCTCGTCATCCTGTCGATCCACCTAGCAGGAGCGTCATCGATCCTCGGTGCGATCAACTTCATCACGACCATCTTCAACATGCGCGCGCCGGGAATGAATCTGCACAAGATGCCCTTGTTCGCCTGGTCGATGCTGGTGACCGCCTTCATGCTGCTGATGTCGCTGCCCGTGCTTGCCGGCGCGATCACAATGCTGCTCACGGACCGCAACTTCGGCACGACCTTCTTCGTCCCCGAAGGCGGCGGCGATCCGATCCTCTACCAGCATCTGTTCTGGTTCTTTGGTCATCCCGAGGTCTACATCATGATCCTGCCCGGCTTCGGCATCATCAGTCACGTCATCTCGACCTTCGCCAAGAAGCCGATCTTCGGTTATCTCGGCATGGCCTATGCGATGGTGGCGATCGGCATGATCGGCTTCATCGTCTGGGCACACCACATGTTCACGACAGGCCTGTCGGTCGACACTCAGCGCTATTTCGCATTTGCTTCAATGGTCATCGCGGTTCCGACCGGGGTGAAGGTGTTTTCGTGGCTGGCGACCATGTGGGGTGGCTCGATCGAGTTCAAGACGCCGATGCTCTGGGCCACGGGTTTCGTCCTGCTCTTCACCATTGGCGGCGTCACCGGGATTGTTGTCGCCAATCCTGGCATTGATCGCGTGCTGCACGACACCTATTACATCATCGCGCATTTCCATTACGTGCTTTCGCTGGGCGCCGCCTTCGCCATCTTTGCCGGATTCTACTACTGGTTCCCGAAGATGACCGGGTACATGTACAATGAGACACTGGGAAAGCTGCATTTCTGGCTGATGTTCGTAGGCGTCAATCTCGTCTTCTTCCCCCAGCATTTCCTTGGACTGGCGGGTATGCCACGCCGCGTTGCCGACTATCCGGACGCTTTCGCCGGCTGGAACTTCGTCTCATCGATCGGATCCTATATTTCAACGGCCGGGCTCATCGTCTTCTTCATCACGGTGGCGGAGGCCTTCAGACGCAAACGCCCGGCCGGCGCCAATCCATGGGGTGAAGGGGCAACCACGCTCGAATGGCAATTGCCGTCGCCGCCGCCCTTCCATCAGTGGCAAAAGCTGCCGCTCATCCGCTGAACAAATCGACGTCTGAATACTTCGACACGTCGTCGGGAGAATGCCATGAACGAGACCGCAGATCCAAACAACGCGATACTGCTCGTTGCGATCATCGCGTTTTATTGGGCATTGCTGGGCAGTTGGGGCCAACCTCTGCCGCGCTCGGGAGAAGACAAGGCCAAACGGGACGATGTGCAGACGAGGCAACGAACCGGCTGTATCGAAAACACGTCTTCCGGGGACCTGCCATTGGACGTTATCCGAAAAATTGATCCGGGTTTTGACCTCGCCAAGTTTCTGGCCGGCGCCAATGCGGCTTATGAAATTGTCCTGTTGGCCTATGCATGCGGCGACATGCAGACATTAAAGCGCCTTGTCGGGCCGCAAGTGCTCGACATCTTCGAGCAAGCGACAGCCGAACGCCGAGATCGGCAAGAGATGCTGCAGTTGACATTCATCGGCATGCGCGAAGCGACGGTCATCAGTGCTCTCGAAAAGGATGGTATCGCTGAGATTGCCATTCGCTTCGTTTCCGACGTAGTCAGCGTTACACGCTCGGCCAATGATGCGATTGTTGCCGGCGATCCCCAGCAGATCACTGAGGTGATCGATGCGTGGACGTTCGCCTGTGACACCCAGTCAAGGAAGCGCAAGTGGATGCTGATCGCCACTGATGGAGGATAGCTCAAGGCCTATGAATACCGCGCCATCTCAGAACCAGGCGACCTCCCGCGAAGCGGGTTCGTGCATTGGGCGCAAAACGGCCTTGGGTCTCGGCTTTGCGCGATTCATTTTCTCCCGAAAATGGAGCAGCGCGCGCGTTAACAAGTCAGGAAGCCCTACGTCTTGGGCTATGGCAATCATGCCCGAACTCGCGCCCTTTCTGGAGGGGCCAAATCGATCTTGGTTGCCACAGGTCAATCAGCGATAGCCAACGCACATCACATAATCGCGCAAAAGCGTCTCTTCTTGTTCCACTTCCAGCATGAGCGCCTCAAGCGCATCTCGCGCGTTGAGCACTCCGATCGGTCGAGACTCTGCATCGATGACGGGAATGTTTTTCAGCCGGCGCTCCTTCATGATCGACCAGACATCGTGCAACCAGTCCGCCGGTCGGCAGATGGCGACATCCTGGGTCATCACCGACGATGTCGCGATTTGGCAGCTAGAACCCTGACACTGGCCTATCTGCCTTACGATATCCGTTTTCGTAATCACGCCTTTCAAAAGCCGATCGTGGCCGCAAACAACGACTAGGTCCGGTGAGCCACCAAGCAGTCGTGCTGCTTCAAGCATTGGAGCATCATATCCGACAGTGACGAGCCTTTTGCGGGCCATCGGTAGCACTCTATCGACGAACATTTGTTTCGTCCTTTCCCGTCTTTCAGCCGCCGTAAGAGATGCGTAACGTTACAGCAATGCGGATTATGGCCAGCGCGAAACGGCCAAGCGTATCGCTATCGGCATCGGAAACCTCGCTCTAGTCTTGCACGCGCTGCCGCTGCGGCTGGCACAGGCCAGCGTTTCCTTTTTCCTACCCGCGATTCTTGACCGACGCCGAGTTTTTCTAGGCAGGGGAAGCCGCTTCAACACGGTCACTTGGGGAAGTTGGTCCGAGGATTCGATGAGAAAGTGGCTTCTTTTATCCTCGTTCATCCGCCCGGCCTTCGAAGTGCCCTGGGTAGAGCGAGCTCGCCAAAATCGATGGCAGATCGCTGGATGATCCGTCCGGCTTCGTCAACAATGACACAGAACCGGCGGTTGCCTAAAAAGAATGTCAGCCGTAGGCGCCCGGCATCTGCGCCTTCGCCGCGCTCACACCTGCTAGTTATCTTGCTTTCCCGAATGAGTGATTGGACAACCCAAGGGTCAATATCAAGCCCTTTGCCAATGATTGCGGCATCGACCTGCACTGCGTCGTCTTCGAATTTGATCGTCGCCATCATCAATCACTGTCGCGGCGGGCCCTCCACGGGCAGCCATTTTGGTAACGCCAATCCAACAATCGTTCCAATTTGCGTTCTAGGAGAATGGATCTCAGAGCCCGCTCATTGTTGGATGGCCAGGCGACGACCTAGCCGACAATGTTGATGTGGTTATGGACCCTGACAACGCCCGGTGCTCGCCAGGCGGTTCGCTCGGCCTCCTGTTTTTCTGACCATGAGCTTACTGCCCCGGAAAGGCTCACTTCACCACCATCGGCGGTAACGCTGATATGCTGCGCGTCGACCTCTGCGCTTCGCTTGAATGCATTTTCGATCTTGGCCTTGGTCTCTACAGGTGCCACGCGCGGCTTCAGCACCACGCGATTAATGACGCCTTTGACGCCGTGCACCTTCCGCGCCGCGGCTTCGACCTGATTGCGCTGGCATTGCCACTCGGCGTCGCCTTCCAGGGTGAGCCAACCCTCTTTCGCAATGACCTTGAACTGGCCGTGGGAAGAGGGTGTCCGTCGTCAGATCATTTGGCTCAGATTGGATCGCAGATTAGCGGAGTGTCGGCCTCATCTTGGGGTTGATGTTAAGCGGCGATCTTGCGGTGCTGCAAGCGCCGATGTTGGATGGTTTGGCGTTTGATCCTTTCTCGCTGTTTGATAATGGCTGCGGCCCTGCCGAAGTAGGCGTCGGCTGGCGTTACGTTGGCCAGGCTCTCGTGGTAGCGTCGATGGTTGTAATGTTCGACGAAGGCTGCGATCTGGGCCTCAAGGTCGCCGGGCAGAAAGTAGTTCTCCAAGAGGATTCGGTTTTTGAGGGTCTGGTGCCAGCGCTCGATCTTGCCTTGGGTCTGGGGATGCATTGGAGCGCCCCGGACATGGCTCATGCGTTGGTCCTGGATATAGTCCGCCAGTTCGCCGGCGATGTAGCTGGGGCCATTATCGCTGAGCAGCCGAGGCTTGTGGTGCACATGGGCCTGGTCGCACCCTGAGGCAGTAAGTGCCATGTCCAGCGTGTCGGTGACGTCCTCGGCCCGCATGGTGCTGCACAGTTTCCAGGCGATGATGTAGCGGGAGTAATCGTCGAGCACGGTCGACAGGTACATCCAGCCCCAGCCGATGATCTTGAAGTAGGTGAAGTCCGTCTGCCACATCTCGTTGGGTCGCGTCGTCTTGGTGTGGAACTCGTTCGCCGCCTTGATCACCACATAGGCCGGGCTGGTGATCAGATCGTAGGCCTTGAGGAGCCGGTAAACGCTGGCTTCTGACACGAAGTAGCGCGTCTCGTCGGTGAACCGTACTGCCAGTTCGCGCGGGGAGAGCTCGGACTGCTCCAGCGCCAGTTCGATGATCTGGTCATGGATGGCAGGCGGGATGCGGTTCCACACCCGGCTCGGCGCCGAGGGCCGATCCTGCAGCGCCTCAGGCCCGCCCTCGACATAACGGTCATACCAGCGATAGAAGGTCCGGCGCGGGATGCCCAGTCGGTCCAGCGTTTTGCGGGTTGGCAGGTGTGACTGCTCGACGATCCTGATGATCTCGAGCTTTTCGGATGCGGGATATCTCATTCTTGCTCGTCCCCATCCGCGATCATGCTTTTTTTGAGCAGACGGTTTTCCAGTGTCAGATCAGCGACGCATTCCTTCAGCGCGCCGGCCTCCCGGCGCAAATCCTTGACCTCGTCGCTGGTGGCAGCACGAGCGGTATCACCCGCCAATCGGCGCTTGCCGGCCTCCATGAACTCCTTGGACCAGGTGTAATACAGGCTCTGCGCGATCCCTTCCTTGCGGCACAGCTCGGCGATGCTGTCTTCGCCGCGCAGCCCGTCCAGCACGATCCGGATCTTGTCTTCCGCTGAAAAATGCCGCCGGGTCGCCCGGCGAATGTCCTTTACCACCTGCTCGGCAGGCTTCTTGGCACTTGAGGATTTAGGGCTCATCTTGGTTCCTTCGTCGTGACGACGAGATCAAAACCCTCCTTAATTCACAACCTCAAATCTGGGACACAGGTGCTGACGGGGAACAGGAAGAGGGAAGCTCGATGGAGATTGCCTCGACTGCGGCCCGCGCGAGTTCCGGATCTGTCTTTTGATGGCTGGATGGAAGGCGAACTTCAATGTCGTTGGCAATGCCGAGGACGCCTTTGACTCGCTTCGCCGCATTCTCCGCCTCGTATTTCTGCATATAGAAAGGGACGTAGCCGGTAAGCGAGACGGCGCCCTTTTTAACGGTGACACCAACGTCTGCGGCATCGATGTCGGGGGCCCATTTCAGTTCGCTTTCCAAATCCTGCTTGATATTGCTGTCGAATCTCATGCCGCAGTTCCTTATAGTGGACCAACACTCAACTCTTACACATCCTGGGAAAGTCATCTTACGGCAGGCAGAGGACGTTACTACTCTTCACGCTCGGCGAAGTTGCTAGCTGATATCAACAGTGCGCCGCGCTAGCAGCCTCGCCGTTCTTTAAGAACAAGACAAATGAAATTTATGATGAATTTAACGCAATTATCTTGCAGTCAATTTCGGTTCGATGACGAATACGACGCGCATTTCCCTTTTTCTTCCTAAGGACGAAGCCTTCGCGCACGACTTTCCCTCGTGTCGATGTTGCCCTTGTTCGGTAATGGCGGATGGAAAGGCGGAATTATGCCTGTTCGGCGTCGCCGTTTGAAATGGCGTGCATTCCAGCCATGGCAGAGCCGACTGCGGTTTCATGCGCGTTGCCAGACACACCATCCATCATAAAAACTGCACTCATTTGCCGATTAAATTCGTTTGCTAGACGGAAGGCGTGAGCACTAGGCTTCAAAAAATCCACCAAGCTTAGCGCTGGATGCTGCGCAGCGCTGGTTGGAGCGGGCGCAAGCTCTCTCCATCCTCATCAAAGTTTTGCCTGCAGTGTCACAGGAGAGATCATGTCGACGAAAGAAAAGAGCGAAAGCGATGTGGGGCGTCGTGACTTTCTGAAGCTGTTCGGCGCGGCGGGAGCTGCCGGAGCGGCGGCGAGCACTTTGCCGCTGGGTGGATCCGCATCCGCGGACGAAGTGGTGGCCGCGGCGACCGACAAAACGCATCATCACGTAACCGACGCCGCGAAATCCCATGCCGGGGACTCGGGCTACGAATTCTTCAATGTGGACGAATCCGCCTTCATCGAAGCGGCGGTCGATACGCTCATTCCAAGTGATTCAACAGGCCCCGGCGCCAAGGAGCTCGGTGTCGCGATCTACATCGACCGCCAGATGGCAGGTGGGTACGGCAAGGGCGACCGGCTGTATCTGGAAGGACCTTTCGCCGAGGGCACGCCCGAGCAGGGCTATCAATTGCCGATGACGCCATCTGAGCTGATCCGTGTCGGCATCGCCGATGTCGGTGCCTATGTGCAGAAAAACCACAAGAGCAGGTTCGACGCCCTTTCGGCAAAAGATCGTGCCGCCGTGATGGCCGATCTCGAGGGCAAGAAGGTGGAGCTTCCAACCGTGCCAACCGCGACCTTTTTCGGACTGCTGCTTCAACTGACGATCGAGGGCTACTTCGCCGATCCGATGTATGGCGGAAATATAGACAAGGCGGCCTGGAAGATGATCGGCTTCCCCGGTGCGGACGCCATGTACATGGACAAGATCGAACCATTTCGGAACAAGCCCTATGCAGCTGAACCGAAGGGCATCCAGGACCTCATTTAGTCGACGGAAGAAGAGGAGATTGTAACATGGCCACCAAACTCAACGCGGTCGATGTCCTGATTGTCGGTCTTGGATGGACAGGCGGTATCATTGCCAAGGAGCTTGCGTCGACCAAGCTGAAAATCGTTGCTCTTGAGCGGGGAGGCCCGCGCGATACCAATCCGGACTTTCTCGATCCGCAGATCCATGACGAACTGCGCTACGCCGCCCGCTACGATCTCATGCAGAATGTGCGGCGAGAAACCATCACCTTCCGAAACAGTGAATCGCAAACGGCGCTACCGATGCGACAGCTTGGCTCGTTCCTGCCCGGCCAAGGCGTCGGCGGCGCCGGCGTGCACTGGAACGGCGTCACCTGGCGATGGCTCGAATGGGACCACCAGGCGCACACCAGGACGGTCGACAAGTATGGCGAAAAGATCATCCCTTCGGATATGCACCTGCAGGACTGGCCGATCACCTATGACGATCTCGAACCCTACTACGACAAGTTCGAGAAGACCTGCGGCACCTCCGGCAAGGCCGGCAATCTCAATGGCAAGAAGATCGTAGGCGGCAACGTTTTTGAAGGATCGCGCAAGGACGAGTATCCCAATCCACCGATGATTGCTGCGCAAAGCATGGTGATGTTCGAGAAGGCGGCCCGCGATCTCGGCTACCATCCTTTCCCCAATCCTTCGTCAAACGCGTCGCGGGATTACGTCAATCCCGACGGCGTGGCATTCGGCCAGTGTCACTATTGTGGCTTCTGCGAGCGTTTCGGCTGCGAGGCGAATGCCAAGGCAAGCCCTCACTTTACCGTCATTCCGCTTGCGCGGCAGAATCCGAATTTCGAGCTGCGCACCAACTCGATCGTGCTGAAGGTCAATCTCGACTCGACCCGCAAGAAGGCGGTCAGCGTTACCTATCTCGACGCACGCGGGCGGGAATTCGAACAGCCTGCCGATCTCATCATTCTCTCAGCTTACGCCCTCGGCAACGTCAACCTTCTGCTTCAGTCGGGTATCGGTGTGCCCTACGATCCGGCGACGGGAAAGGGCGTTGTCGGCCGCAACTATGCCTACCAATGCGGCGGCGGGCTTCCGCCTATTTCGACAAGAAGACGGTCATGAATAGCTTCATGGGTGCGGGCGCGCTCGGCACGACAATGGACGATTTCAACGGCGATAACTACGATTTCGAGAAGGCCGGCTATATTGGCGGCGGCGGCATCAGCTGCAGCAACTCGGGCGCGCGGCCCATCCAGTCGCATCCAACGCCACACGGCACGCCGTCCTGGGGCTCTGAATGGAAAAAGGCGGTGGTCGACAACTATGACCACGCAACCAGCGTCGGCAACCAGGGCGCGGTTATGGCTTACCGACAAAACTATCTGAGCCTCGATCCGACCTACACCGACGTCTTTGGACGTCCGCTGATGCGGATGACGTTCGACTTCCAGGATAACTGTTCCCCGTCAGCACCTGTGTCCCAGATTTGAGGTTGTGAATTAAGGAGGGTTTTGATCTCGTCGTCACGACGAAGGAACCAAGATGAGCCCTAAATCCTCAAGTGCCAAGAAGCCTGCCGAGCAGGTGGTAAAGGACATTCGCCGGGCGACCCGGCGGCATTTTTCAGCGGAAGACAAGATCCGGATCGTGCTGGACGGGCTGCGCGGCGAAGACAGCATCGCCGAGCTGTGCCGCAAGGAAGGGATCGCGCAGAGCCTGTATTACACCTGGTCCAAGGAGTTCATGGAGGCCGGCAAGCGCCGATTGGCGGGTGATACCGCTCGTGCTGCCACCAGCGACGAGGTCAAGGATTTGCGCCGGGAGGCCGGCGCGCTGAAGGAATGCGTCGCTGATCTGACACTGGAAAACCGTCTGCTCAAAAAAAGCATGATCGCGGATGGGGACGAGCAAGAATGAGATATCCCGCATCCGAAAAGCTCGAGATCATCAGGATCGTCGAGCAGTCACACCTGCCAACCCGCAAAACGCTGGACCGACTGGGCATCCCGCGCCGGACCTTCTATCGCTGGTATGACCGTTATGTCGAGGGCGGGCCTGAGGCGCTGCAGGATCGGCCCTCGGCGCCGAGCCGGGTGTGGAACCGCATCCCGCCTGCCATCCATGACCAGATCATCGAACTGGCGCTGGAGCAGTCCGAGCTCTCCCCGCGCGAACTGGCAGTACGGTTCACCGACGAGACGCGCTACTTCGTGTCAGAAGCCAGCGTTTACCGGCTCCTCAAGGCCTACGATCTGATCACCAGCCCGGCCTATGTGGTGATCAAGGCGGCGAACGAGTTCCACACCAAGACGACGCGACCCAACGAGATGTGGCAGACGGACTTCACCTACTTCAAGATCATCGGCTGGGGCTGGATGTACCTGTCGACCGTGCTCGACGATTACTCCCGCTACATCATCGCCTGGAAACTGTGCAGCACCATGCGGGCCGAGGACGTCACCGACACGCTGGACATGGCACTTACTGCCTCAGGGTGCGACCAGGCCCATGTGCACCACAAGCCTCGGCTGCTCAGCGATAATGGCCCCAGCTACATCGCCGGCGAACTGGCGGACTATATCCAGGACCAACGCATGAGCCATGTCCGGGGCGCTCCAATGCATCCCCAGACCCAAGGCAAGATCGAGCGCTGGCACCAGACCCTCAAAAACCGAATCCTCTTGGAGAACTACTTTCTGCCCGGCGACCTTGAGGCCCAGATCGCAGCCTTCGTCGAACATTACAACCATCGACGCTACCACGAGAGCCTGGCCAACGTAACGCCAGCCGACGCCTACTTCGGCAGGGCCGCAGCCATTATCAAACAGCGAGAAAGGATCAAACGCCAAACCATCCAACATCGGCGCTTGCAGCACCGCAAGATCGCCGCTTAACATCAACCCCAAGATGAGGCCGACACTCCGCTAATCTGCGATCCAATCTGAGCCAAATGATCTGACGACGGACACAGGATAACGAGGTGAAGCAGATGAACGGTCAGGCCGACATTTGCGTGAAGATCGCCAAGGAGATGGGTGCTACCAAGGTCGATCGGAGTATTCCTCCCGTGCCCTATTCGATCGTGCCCTATCAGAGCACACACAACACAGGCGGGGCAGTCTTCGGCGCTGATCCAACCCCCAGTGTCCTGAATAAACATCTTCAGGTCTGGGATGTTCCGAATGTGTTCGTCACGGGGGCCTGTGTGTTCCCTCAGAACGCCGGAAAGAACCCGACTGGACCGGTAGGCGCTCTTGCCTACTGGGCGGTGGACACGATCAAGAATCAGTATCTCAAGAACCCCGGCCCATTGGTTCCCTCCTGAGGCGACGTCCGCCGGATCCGGACTCGCGGTTCGGATCCGGCGGACTTGGCGTGTTTCGAACCTCTTATTGCCGGTGGCCGGTTTGGCTGGGAACCAACCCGTAGCTCATTGAAGGAAGCAAACATGAAATCGCTGATGTTCGCATTGATGACAGCAATTCTTGCTGCAAACGAGCCTGCCCATGGGCTGGAGGCATCGCCTGCTGGCAATGCCGAAGCCGGCGCAGCCGTCTTCAAGAGGTGTATGGCCTGCCACTCGGTCGGCCCCGATGCCAAGAACGGAGTTGGTCCGGTCCTGAATGGAGTCGTCGGCCGGGCGGCCGGTGTGTATCCGGACTACAGTTACTCCGCAGCCAACAAGAATTCGGGCCTGATCTGGGATGAACCGACGCTTACGACCTATCTGCATGCGCCGCGCAAACTGGTGCCCGGTACGAAAATGACTTTCGCCGGTCTCAGCAAGGACCAGGAGATCGCCGATGTGATCGCCTATCTGAAACAGTTCGACGCTCAGGGCCAGAAGGTCGGCCCCTGAGTCAGGCAGGCGATCTGTCTCCGGCGGGAAAGCGCAATCTGATGAGATTTCTCCTGCACAGCGGGTTGGGCAATTCCACGATCCATCAGATTGGCGACTACCTGCGTAGCCATGGTACTGGCCATCACTGGATCGAGAGATATCGAGGCAACATCTTCGTGTTCGTGTCAGATGCAGCTGACGAGGCAATCCTTAGAAACGAATTCTCGAGCCTTCTCGACGCCGCCGGCACGGACACAGAGGGGAATGACCTCTCTACCGATGTCTCAGCAAAATCTCTGAGGACGACAGCATCGTTGTGCATCTCGTCATGAGCCGAGTAGACTGTTCCCCGTCAGCACCTGTGTCCCAGATTTGAGGTTGTGAATTAAGGAGGGTTTTGATCTCGTCGTCACGACGAAGGAACCAAGATGAGCCCTAAATCCTCAAGTGCCAAGAAGCCTGCCGAGCAGGTGGTAAAGGACATTTGCCAGACAATCGAGGGCCCGGTTTCAGCGGAAGTCACCGCGATCCAATTCGACGGCATGATCGCCGAGGGACAGCATTTGGCCAGCATCGCCGCCAATGTGGCTGTCAAGGTGCCATCTACCTGGGATGGATTCAGGGCTTGCCGGGCGCTCAGTCAACTCGGACACAAGGTCAATGTCACCCTATGCTTTTCTGCCAACCAGGCATTGCTCGCAGCCAAGGCAGGCGCGACTTTCATTTCGCCGTTCGTCGGCAGGCTCGATGATCTTGGGCTGGACGGCATGGAGTTGATCCGAGAAATCCGCGCGATCTACGACAACGACAAATCCTTCAAGACGGAAATCCTGGCGTCCTCGATCCGGACACCTCTCCACGTCAAACAGGCGGCCATGGCAGGCGCCAATGTCGCAACCGTACCACCAGCGGTGCTCAGAAATCTCGCCAAACACCCGCTCACTGACAAGGGTCTGGCGTCCTTTCTTGCCGACTGGGGTAAGACAGGGCAAGCGATCTTGTGACGCTCGACGTGGACTTGAAGCCATTCCTAAGGGCGGTCTGGATAAGGTGTACAGCCTTTCCGTTGGCCTTTGGCGTCTATGGTCCGGTGCGGATCTGCATGAGACCGAGTTCACGGCAGTCGCCTCGGAAGGCGAAGGCTGACCGTAGCACTTACGGAAGGAATGGTGAGAGGCAAAAGCCGCCTTGACGGAAGCGACCGCGCCGAGGGCGGCTTGGTCGGGCATGATGTCGGAGAAGGCGATGAGGAGCGACTCTC
The DNA here is from genome assembly GCF_020616515.1 of Mesorhizobium sp. PAMC28654. Taxonomy (GTDB): domain Bacteria; phylum Pseudomonadota; class Alphaproteobacteria; order Rhizobiales; family Rhizobiaceae; genus Mesorhizobium. Next base: position 692,834 of record NZ_CP085135.1, on the reverse strand, counting down.
TGGACCTTTGTCACAGCAGGAAGCCTATCTATCGGCGGCCATCCATGTGAGCCTCGGAGGCGATCTATTGCCCCTCGAAATTGTGTTTCAATTCAGTGATTTAATTCGATGTAGTGCCCGAGTGCCGCCTACTTCCAGAAGGTGCGCGCTTAGCCTTCTGTTATTTGAGGCGGTTGGGACAGAGCGCCTTAAACTGCTCCAAGGCTACATCGTAGCCGTCTGCCGAACTTCCGCCGACAGCTTCGCCGCTTGCTAAGCTCAGAAGAAGGTACTCGGGTTGCGAAACTGCTTCGTTGGGATCGTAGTTGGGATTGCGGCCGGATAACGTGAATCCCTCGCCGTTTAAGGTGCTGAATTTCCCGGTTTCGCAGTTAGCCGAGATTGACGCGGCAAGCGGCACGTTCAATTCGTCCCTTACGCATTTGGGCGTGACTTTGCCGACGTAGTCGCGGCAATACGCGACAGCGTTCGCTTTGGTGTGTTTGACCGTTATGATCGCGTGGGTAGTGCCGATGTCCGACTTGCTTACCACTGTGACCTCCATCCCAGCGCGTGAGCCGTAGCCCAGAGTCTCAGCGAAAACGCTCGACGCAAAAACTGTCAGCGCAGCGGCAATTACAAAGCGCATATGAATTCCCCTGAAATGCAGATCCTACAAAGCTTCCACCCAGACCCTCGTTTGGTTTGTCTCTCCATATCGCTGCTCGGCGGCAATACGCCCACCTAGTCGTCATTATGTCAAACACCGGCCGCCGTTATGGCATCAAGAACCGACTCAGCCAGGTTGCCCACATCACCACGCAGCCCTACGCACGACGTTGCGATGATAGCTGTTGGCGTTGACCCGAAAAGCAAGGGGCCGGCTCATTGCATAGGCGCCAAAACGACGACCCGATCTTGTGCTATTTTCCGCCCGGCGCCCTGAAGTCCAACCTGCCCGGGAATTGCAGTGTTTTGCAACTTGTCTTCCAGTGAGTGCACCCATTTAAGCTATCATAAAAATTGCACATAATTGTCGATTAATTTCGTTTGCACAGCATCTAAGATAGCGAGAAAGTCCGGTGTGGGTACTATCTGGTCCGTAACGAATGGGCTGGTCAGAACGTTTGGTACAAGTTCTGAAAACCTGAAGGCGTGCCGATCCGCGAGAAAGCATTCTCGAGAGCCGGAGTTTCAGCTTCGCGGGTACCAACGCTTTTTAGATCGGATCGCCAAGGAGAGATAAGTGGCTGAAGGCCATACCAAATTAATCGGACTGGACCTGACCCTGGGGATCGCGTTCTCCGACATTCCCGATGGCGGAAAGCTTGTCGGCCACTGGGGCGGCGAGCAGGTGCTGCTGGTGCGTCGCGGGGCTGAGGTATTCGCTGTCAGCGCGACATGCACACATTACGGCGGGCCGCTCGTCGACGGTCTCGTGGTAGAGGATACCGTCCGGTGTCCTTGGCATCACGCGTGCTTCGATCTGCGAACGGGCGAAGCGTTGTGCGCTCCTGCCTTCAATCCTCTGGCCTGCTGGGCCGTCGAACAGCGTGATGGCCGGATATTTGTCGGCGAGAAATTCAAGCGAACGGCTCCGAAACCGCGCTCCGGAGGCTCCGGGCAGATCCCCAAGAAAATCGTCATTGTCGGCGGCGGCGCAGCTGGTTTCGCAGCGGCCGAAACACTGCGGCGCGAGCAGTACCAGGGCAGCATCGTCATGATCAGCGACGATCAAGCGCCGCCCGTCGATCGACCGAACCTCTCCAAGGATTACCTCGCGGGAAAAGCGCCAGAGGACTGGATTCCGCTCCGAGGAGAAAATTTCTATTCAAAAAACAACATCGACCTGCGTCTCGATACGAAGGCCGTTGACATCGACCTACTTTCCCGCGAGGTCGTCCTCGCTGATGAAGGCAGGATTCCTTACCACAGGCTGCTTGTTGCAACGGGAGCGGAGCCCGTCCGCCTGACCATCCCCGGCGCGGACCTGCCGTTCGTTCACACGTTGCGCTCGTTCGCAGACTGCAACGCGATCATCGAGCAGGCGGTGACGGCAGGTCGCGCGCTCGTGCTTGGCGCCAGTTTCATCGGGCTCGAGGTTGCCGCGGCGCTGCGGGCACGCGGCATCGAAGTTCATGTCGTGGCGCCGGAAAAACGGCCCATGGAGCGGGTCTTGGGTCCGCAAATGGGCGACTTTATCCGCGCGCTCCATGAGGAGCATGGTGTCGTATTCCATCTCGAAGAGACTGCCAGCTGCATCGACGGCGGGAAGGTGAAACTCAGTAGCGGCGCAACATTGGCGGCGGATTTCGTCGTTGTCGGCATCGGCGTGCGGCCGCGGATCAGACTTGCCGAGACGGCGGGGCTGGTCGTTGACCACGGCGTTGTTGTGGACGCTTTTCTGGAAACGAGCGAGCCAGGGATCTTCGCGGCCGGCGACATCGCGCGATGGCCCGATCCTCACAGTGGCGAGAACATTCGGGTCGAGCATTGGGTTGTTGCCGAGAGGCAGGGGCAGACCGCGGCGCTCAACATGCTCGGACATCGCGAAAAATTCGTTACGGTCCCGTTCTTCTGGAGCCAGCACTACGATGTCCCGATCAACTATGTCGGCCACGCCGAACGATGGGACGAGATAGTGGTCGACGGCGACATCGTCGCCAAAGACTGTCTGCTGCGCTTCAGGCGCGAAGGGCGCACGCTGGCTGCTGCTTCCATTTTTCGGGACATCGAAAGCCTTGAAGCCGAGTTGGCGATGGAGCGCTCAACTTCGATCTAGAGCGGGGTCTCTGCCACCGGGATATCGAAAGGAGCAGGTATCACAAATTGTCGAAACCGAATGTCGTCGTGATCGAAAGGAGTCTACTTATGTCCACAGGGCAGCAGGAACTTAAAATCGCCAATGGTTTGCACATGGTTGCGCCTGCGCAGCATCATTCGACGATAGTCAAATTCATCAACGACGTCGCCAAGAGAGAACCTGACGGGTTGCCGACCACAGTTGAAATCTTTTCTGACGGCGGAAACTGGTACTGCCAGGTCCGTCGGGGAGATGAAAAGACCCGGCCGATGGGCCCCTATACCAAACAACAGGCTGAGCAGATCCAGGATGCTCGGAGAAAGTTGATCGCAAAAAGGGGTTCCGTACGGCTCGCGTTCGAGTAGGCCCAGAAGATTGACGGCCGCACTGGCCGTGGAATTCTTCACAACACTGATCGATGTGTCGTCGGGCTGCTAGAGGCGCCTCTAAAGGTTTCGGCCATCCCGGAACCTCCGGAGGTGGTCGCGCGCATCATGAGGCCATGTCTTCGTAGCTGACGGTCTGTCTGCATTTCCCTTAGCCGGACTGGCACTCATCCCACGGAAGGAACGTCGAATGGCCTACAAGTCGATCGCTCTCAATCTCGACATCGACGGGCATGTCGCACCTCTTGTCAAACTCGGTATCGATCTAGACTAGCCCAGCGCTTCGACGCGCGCCTGATCGGCTTTTCGGCCGCCGACGTTCCACCGCCAGCTGTGATGGAAGGAGGAGTGGCTTTCGACAACACGATCACGGTGCGCCAGCGGAAGAACATTGAACATCGAATTGAGGACCTGCGTGCGGAATTCGAAGGCGTTGCCGGCGCAACAGTTGATACAGAATGGCGGGGGGAAGTAAGCAATCCGACCCGCTCGCTGATAAACACGGCGCGTCTGGCCGATCTCATCGTCACGGCGTCGCCCGAAGGCGCGTCTTCAGGCAACGTTCACCGCTCCACCGATCTCGGCAGCCTGATCCTTCAAGCGGGACGACCTGTACTGGTCGCTGCAACCAACCAGGAAAATTTCCTGGCCGACAAGGTACTCGTCGCATGGAAGGAGACGCGCGAGGCCAGGCGCGCGGTTGTCGATTCCATGCCCTTTTTGCAGATGGCTAAGAAGGTTCATGTGGTCACGATCGAGGATGACGAGACCGACGAAACCTGGAATAGCCTTAACGATGTCATCGCGTTCCTTTCTTTTCATGGCGTAAAAGCAAAGGCGGAAGTGCTTCCGGAGGAGTCCGGCGGTCGAACGATCTCCGATCTGGCGGAAAAGATGCATGCGCAATTGGTCATATCCGGCGCTTACGGCCATAGCAGATTTAGGGAGTGGGTGTTCGGCGGCGCTACTCGCTCGCTCCTTGAAAATGATCGACTGAACCGATTCATGTCGAATTGATCACCTTTGCCCGAACGGTCGATGCGCAGCTTCAAACTGACAAACCCGGGCAGGACCCTGCCCTGCGTGACGCCGTGTCGCGGCGGTCCGCAGTGCGTTGGCGGCCCCTGCTGTGAAATCGAGTAAGGAGGCTTTTCATGGGCTCCGACGCTGCTGACATCGACCATTTGGACGCGAGGGACAGAAAATGACAGAAGACAAGCAGGTATCGCGGCGCAGCGACGGGCGGCTCGCGGTGCCAAAACGATTTAAGGTTGGAGATCGGGTAAGCTGGAATTCGGAAGCCGGTCGCGTCAACGGTACGATCATCAAAATCCATACCCAAAACACGGACTACAAGGGTCACACGCATCACGCGAGTCCAGATTCGCCTCAATACGAGATCAAAAGCAGCAAGACCGACCACGTGGCCCTCCACCGCGGCGAGGTGCTCGCGCGATTGAGTGACTGACAGAGCGCCAATGACGCGGATCGCGCAAACCAAAAAGCTCGGGATGGTCGAGATGACCTTTGAGGCAACGGGTGCTTGACGCCCGCTTTTTATGATCGGACAACTCTATCCTAGCCAATCGTAGCTCAATGTCGATTTCCTCCGCGCATTGATGACGGCAGATCAAATGTCGCCGCATCGCCACGGCGAGCCGCAGGCGCGAACCCACCCTGAGCGCCTCGCCGAACCCGTTCTGGCAGAACTGTTCCCCGTCAGCACCTGTGTCCCAGATTTGAGGTTGTGAATTAAGGAGGGTTTTGATCTCGTCGTCACGACGAAGGAACCAAGATGAGCCCTAAATCCTCAAGTGCCAAGAAGCCTGCCGAGCAGGTGGTAAAGGACATTCGCCGGGCGACCCGGCGGCATTTTTCAGCGGAAGACAAGATCCGGATCGTGCTGGACGGGCTGCGCGGCGAAGACAGCATCGCCGAGCTGTGCCGCAAGGAAGGGATCGCGCAGAGCCTGTATTACACCTGGTCCAAGGAGTTCATGGAGGCCGGCAAGCGCCGATTGGCGGGTGATACCGCTCGTGCTGCCACCAGCGACGAGGTCAAGGATTTGCGCCGGGAGGCCGGCGCGCTGAAGGAATGCGTCGCTGATCTGACACTGGAAAACCGTCTGCTCAAAAAAAGCATGATCGCGGATGGGGACGAGCAAGAATGAGATATCCCGCATCCGAAAAGCTCGAGATCATCAGGATCGTCGAGCAGTCACACCTGCCAACCCGCAAAACGCTGGACCGACTGGGCATCCCGCGCCGGACCTTCTATCGCTGGTATGACCGTTATGTCGAGGGCGGGCCTGAGGCGCTGCAGGATCGGCCCTCGGCGCCGAGCCGGGGGTGTGGAACCGCATCCCGCCTGCCATCCATGACCAGATCATCGAACTGGCGCTGGAGCAGTCCGAGCTCTCCCCGCGCGAACTGGCAGTACGGTTCACCGACGAGACGCGCTACTTCGTGTCAGAAGCCAGCGTTTACCGGCTCCTCAAGGCCTACGATCTGATCACCAGCCCGGCCTATGTGGTGATCAAGGCGGCGAACGAGTTCCACACCAAGACGACGCGACCCAACGAGATGTGGCAGACGGACTTCACCTACTTCAAGATCATCGGCTGGGGCTGGATGTACCTGTCGACCGTGCTCGACGATTACTCCCGCTACATCATCGCCTGGAAACTGTGCAGCACCATGCGGGCCGAGGACGTCACCGACACGCTGGACATGGCACTTACTGCCTCAGGGTGCGACCAGGCCCATGTGCACCACAAGCCTCGGCTGCTCAGCGATAATGGCCCCAGCTACATCGCCGGCGAACTGGCGGACTATATCCAGGACCAACGCATGAGCCATGTCCGGGGCGCTCCAATGCATCCCCAGACCCAAGGCAAGATCGAGCGCTGGCACCAGACCCTCAAAAACCGAATCCTCTTGGAGAACTACTTTCTGCCCGGCGACCTTGAGGCCCAGATCGCAGCCTTCGTCGAACATTACAACCATCGACGCTACCACGAGAGCCTGGCCAACGTAACGCCAGCCGACGCCTACTTCGGCAGGGCCGCAGCCATTATCAAACAGCGAGAAAGGATCAAACGCCAAACCATCCAACATCGGCGCTTGCAGCACCGCAAGATCGCCGCTTAACATCAACCCCAAGATGAGGCCGACACTCCGCTAATCTGCGATCCAATCTGAGCCAAATGATCTGACGACGGACAATCGAACTTGCACGTACCTTTATCGAGATCGTTTCGACAGGGAGTTTTATCCGGGCGTCGGAACGTTTGAATGTTGCTCAAACGACCGTGAGCGCGCGAATTCGCAGCCTTGAGCAACAACTAGGGCGTCAGTTGTTCGTCCGGCACAAGGGCGGCGCTTCGCTAACTCCCGCCGGCGAACAGTTCCTGCGTCACGCCCCGATGTTCGTCCAGCTATGGCAGCGCACCCTCCACCAAGTGGCTGTCCCGCCCGGCCGTCGCGCCGTCTTGACGGTCGGCAGCGAAGTCAGTCTTGCCCAGCCGCTTCTGCTCGACTGGGTTCTATGGATGCGTCGATCGCTTCCGGATATCGCGCTTCGAGTGCACGTCGATGTGCCGCAGGATCTGATCACTCAGGTCGCATCCGGCCTCGTCGACGTGGCGATCATGTATGCGCCCCAGCATCGACCCGGCCTCAAGATCGATCTGCTCCTGGAAGAGAAGCTCGTGCTGGTGACAACCAGCCCTGAAGCAGGTTGTATCGACAAAGACTATGTGTACATGGATTGGGGACCGGAATTCACCCTTCACCATGGCATGAATTTCCCGGATGTCACCCCGGATCTCTTTATGGATCTCGGCCCGCTCGCGCTCAACTACGTTCTTTCGGCTGGCGGATGCGGCTATTTCAGGATGAGCGCAGTGCAGTCTCACATTGAGGCCGGGCGGCTTCACCTCGTGCCCGAAATGCCCCAATTCTCCTACCCGGTCTACGTGGTGCAATCAGGCAACGCGGATGAGACCGTGGCTGGCCCTGCCATGGCTGGGCTGCACGCCATTTCAAACCGAAACGCCGAATAGGCGCTAAACGTCGTTGGATGGGGATGATCTCGGTATCGAGATGAGCGAGGGGGCACCTAAGGGTGGATTGACGGGAACAGGAGATCGACGGTCGTTCCAACCCCTCGTTCACTTTCGATGCAGATCTGGCCTCCAACCAGTTGCGCAAATGTACACACCTGAAATAGCCCTATCCCTGTTCCCTTCTCGCCCTTTGTCGTGAAGAAAGGGTCGAACACTTTCCGCAAAACTTCTGGGGACATGCCGTTACCTTGGTCCTGAACGCGAACGCGCACATAGGCTCCCGGCCCTGGCGGGTCAGGTGTTGCAGTCTTCTGCACCACTCGTTCGGTAACGATCCGAATCTCGCCGCCATTCGGCATCGCATCTCGCGCGTTGACGACGAGATTAAGTACCGCAGCATCAAACAGTGCGGGATCAATCAGGCAGTCGGGAATATCAAGACCAAGATCGAGCTTTACGCGGATCTCAGGTCCCGCGCCATATCTCAAGAAAGGCTCAAAAACCCTTAGAAACTCATTCAAGTCGCCAGCATGGACATCGAGTTCCTGATGCTTTGCAAAGGCGAGCAAATGCGAGGTCAGTTCGATCCCTCGATCGATACCTTGCCGCGCTGCCGCGATATAGGCGCGTACGCATTCTGGCTCACCAGCCCTTCTCTCAGCAAGACTTAGGCCGGATTCGATCACTGTCAGGAGGTTTCTGAAATCATGGGCGATTCCGCCCGTCATTTCGCCCAACGCGGCTAACCGGTGCGTCGCACGCTCGCGCTGCCCTGTTGGAGATCTGACATCGAGGGGCGGGCCCGACACCTTCGTGCACCCGTCTTGCTCTGCCGGCGATTGTTGCGGAGTTCTGTCGGGAGACACGGTGCCAGTCATGAAAGTCGCCTCCTGTCGGTCAGTGAAGATAGCCCGGAATCTCGGCGTACATTCGCATCGTCGACGCATTTCTTCCTTGTTGCGAACGGTAAAAAGCCCGCCATGCGTCTAAACGCGCCGGACGAACTGCTTCGCCATGATCTCTTCGACCGTTGGAAATGCTGCCAGCGCTTCCTCGGGAAGACCGTCATTCGCCCCGATCATTTCCATCCAGCCACGCGTCTCGGGTTTGCCGACAATGATGCGGCCGACCATTCCTGCCTGTTCGTGGGGGATGCAGTAATAGTCGTAGACTCCCTGCTCGGTGAAGGTAACCGAGAAAGCCTCGCCAGGCATGAGATAGTCGGAATTCCAGGGTTTTGCGGCTTCGGGCATGCGGAGCTTTCGCTCGAAGTTTGCCGGATTGTAGGCCGTCGTCGTGTGAGAATTGCCGGAATCGAGATTGGTCCAGCGGATCGTCTGACCAGGCATGACAAGGATCCCGACCGGATCGAACCAAACGTGTGACCCGTCGGCGCGGCCCTGCATCCGTATGTCGACCATTTCCGCAGCCGACGCCGCCAAAAGGGGCAGGGGAAGGGCGGCGACAAGCCCGCCGCCCGCCCCCAGTATCTCACGACGCGTGAGTTTCATTTGGCAACTCGCGCCTCGTCGGCGATCGAGACATGCCACAGGACGACGTGGGCATGCGGTTCCTGGACGCCAGGATGGCCGGCATTGTAATAGACGTCAACGTGGTCGACATCGCCGCCGGGCGAAGCCAGATTGTCAAAGCGCTTGTTCGGATTGAGGTCCTTGATCGGCAGCATGTAGATCGTGCTGACCAACTTTCCCTCGTGATCATAGGCTAGGAACGGCCCGGCGGGCAATGTCGCCGGATCGACGAAAAGCTGGCCCATGCCCGGAAGGAAGTCAGGCAGTTTCACCAGCTTGCTGACCTGTTGATAAGGGGCTGGCGGAGGCGCCTGGGTAAACTTGGTCGCTCCCATCGCGCAGAGCGAACTGGCCATCGTCACGACAAGTGCTAGTGCGAGTTTTTTCATCTGAGTCTCTCCTTGCTGGAACAGAAGCCACAGTGGCCGAGGTTGGAAAACCATCGAAACGTCCTGCCTCGGTTGCGGAAGCGACCGTGCAGCGTCACAACAGCAAGTAGGAGAGACCTCGGCTCGTCAAACGAATTTAATCAGCGTTTCAATGCATTATTTCTGCATCTTGAACCGTACTGATTGGCATCTTTCGAACTGCTTGCTGAGGCGGATCGGCTTTTCTTCGGGCACCGATTGAACTCCGGAAAGTGGGGCGTCAGCCATCAGACCGCTATAAAATCTCGGTCTAATCTGCGATCTCAAGCTAGGGATCAATTCCCCTCGAGTTCTTTGCTTGATTTCGGGCGACCTTTCACTACATTCGAGTTGCTATGAATGTTTTAGTGCTAAAGTTCCGGCGAGAGCCACAGCGCCTCAAAGCAGGCCTGTAGCCCGGGCGCGAAAAAAAGCCCTGGCTTTGCGTCCGGGACAGCCAGATTTCAATTCAGTCCAAAGTGAACATTGCCTTGCGTAGGCAATGTGGCTGAACGCTCGTTCGCGATCGCGTTTGGATCAGCTTAGAGGCGACTGTGATGATCCCACACATCTTGTCAGAAGAAGACATTTCGCTTGACCTCGCCACAAAGGGAATGCATTCGGCCTTGTCGAGGATCGCCGTCAGGATTGCACGGAGATCCCGGCTGGACGAGCAGATGGTTCTCCGTAGTCTTTGGCACAGAGAGTGCCTCGGCTCGACAGGTATCGGCCGCGGCGTGGCGATCCCACACGCCTTGTTCGACACGATCTCTTCGCCTGTCGTGTCTTTCACACGACTGGCTTCGCCTATCGATTTCGACGGACCAGATGACGATCCAGTCGATATCGTTTACACGTTGCTCTGGCCGCGCTCCGCCGTTTCCGCTTTCCTTCCCGCTCTTTCACAGGTGTGCCGGGTACTTCGGGCGCCTCGGACTCGAGAGGGACTGCGACAGGCACAGTCAGTTGGTGAGGTGATGGCGATACTTGATGCTGACCCCAGCCCGACCATTCCACCAATTCGCACACTTGCCTGGCCGGGCTTCATGCCTAGGCAGTTAAGCAATGCCTAGACTCATTAGTCGCGGACGTACGCTGCTGGCATTGTGTGGAAAGTGACCTCGGCCTTGATTCAAGCTTCCCTGCTCGACGCAATACGGTCTGCCTTCACCGTGGTGCGCATACGGATGCCCAACCTGCCGACGCTTTGCCTATGAGGCACTCCGGATAAGCCCCGGCCTTCAGTTGAGTGCGGTTCAACAGAAAGCCTGCCAATGCATTGCGCCCTCACTTCACGATCGACTTTCCTAAAACATAGATTGACAATGTCTGTTTTAGCTGGAATGGTCCCTCGAGGTGAAGCCGAGACACCATGAGAATGCAAGCCATCGATCCTCATCGCAAAACGCGGCTGCACGGGTGCTCATTTTCGGTTCTGCGCAAGAGGCAATCCATTCATATCAGCCGTCGGCCAACACTCTCAAAGGAACCCGAACAGTCGGCAACGCACCTAAACAATAGCCTATTCGCCAAACCAGGTCCGCAGTCCCTGCCCCGGCCGATCGGCAAGCCGTTGCACAAGCTCGACACTCCGTTAAATGAGGTCGTGATGCGACGAGAGAGAAGGGCCGCAATGATGTACGGAGCCACCCCAGACGAGCTGAAAATGTTGCATAAGCTGGTGAAGGAGTATTGCCGCGAAAATCGTATTACCGATGCGCCCGACCGTGAATATATCGCCCTGCGCGTGTTCACCGCATTCAAGCTAGGAGTGACGTCGCCCGAGGCGCTTAAAAAGGGATTGTCAAAGCGTGCGGCTATCGCCGATGCAACACGGAAATAAACAGCTTGGCAAAAAAAGACGTTGGGCCCGAGGTTCTGAAGCAGGACGCTGGTAGTACACCCAACTGGGCAGCGACCTCAGGGTTTGAGATGCCGGGATCGCCGCGCCGCGCCGATCTCTGTCCACACAATTTGGCGGATGTAATGGTGGCGGTCCTGTCGGAGCGTTGCAGGCGGATCATCGAAAGCATGTCCGGTACCAGATGCCGATGCTCGGGCTTCATCACATAGGGAACTGTGTCCGCTGCCGGAATGGCAACTCTTGCAGCTTCCAGGCCAGCGAGCCGACCCCACCCTGCCGTTAGCACCCGCCTAATGCCCTGATCTTGCTGATCAGTGTCTTGCCATATCTGTAGATCGTATTCAGCTCGGCTCTTCCGTTGCAGGCAGAGCCATTGGAACGCACGTACGTGTTGACCTGAGACCCTTGTTCCCTCCAATTCAATGGAGAGTCCGGAGTTTCATTGAGGTGCTCCCGGATTTTGGACCGCAGGGCTTGGGAATTTCCCGTCCTGCGAACTCATGGCAGACCGGATGCGCCTGAGCCATTCATGAGCGATATCGGCGGCTTGTTGCCGATGGCGCTGTGAGGGCGAACCTCGTTGTAGTCTCTACGCCATTCCTCCATTTTCTGCCGGGCGTCGTCAAGGGTCAGGAACCAATGGGTGTTCAGGCACTCGGCCCGGAACTTGCCGTTGAACGATTCGATGTAAGCGTTGTCGGTGGGCTTGCCTGGCCGGGAGAAGTCCAGGATGACATCCCTCTGGTAGGCCCACAGATCGAGATCACGGGAGATGAACTCGCTACCGTTGTCCACCCTGATCGTCTTCGGATAACCAATTTCCCGGCAGACACGCTCCAGCGTCTGTACGACGTCCTCGCCACGATATGTGAAGCGCGGATCTGTCGCCGGCGCGTAGCGTGAATGCGTGTCGACGACGGTCAGGATACGAAGCTTTCTACCCGTGGCGAGCTGGTCGTGAACGAAGTCCATGGCCCAGACGTGATTGCTGTGCGTGGCTTGGGATCGATCCCCCCTGAGCTTGGCTTTCACCCGCCTCTTTGGCGTCTTGTTCCTGAGCTGAAGCCCCAACTCATTGTAAAGCCTGCGTGTTCGCTTCATGTTGATCCGCCAGCCCTCCCGAAGCAGAAGGACATGAACGCGCCGATACCCATAGCGCACCCGCGTCTGGCAGATATCCGTGATCCGCTGTTGCAATCCGGCCTGCGAGCCGCGCTTTGACTTGTAGGTGTAGAGAGAGCGGTAGATTCGCAAGGCCTCGCAAGCCTTGCGAACCGATACCTTCCACGTCTCCCTGACCTGATCCACAAGCTGGCGACGGCGAGCAGGCCTCAGAGCTTTTTTGAAAGCACATCCTGCAGCATCGCCTTGTCCAGGCTCAGGTCGGCAACAATGCGCTTGAGCTTCGCATTCTCGTCCTCAAGTTGGCGAAGACGCTTCACTTCCGACGGCATCAGACCCGCATAGCGCTTGCGCCAGTTGTAAAATGTCGCCTCCGAAATGCCAGCCTTCCGGCACACCTCGCCAACAGCCGAGCCGTCCTCGGCCTGCTTCAGAACGAAGGCGATCTGAGCCTCCGAAAACTTCGTCGCTTTCATGGAACTCTCCATCTCCCGGTCGAGGGATCATAAGTGGAAAATTCCAGCCATAAACGGTCCGATTTAACGGGAGCACGTCATCCTGGCAATCACGATCCTTTCGCCGAATGTAGCGCCAATAGCACGTCCAGCAGAAAACCTACCTTCAATTGCATTCTCGTTTTATGGTCGTCTTCTCCTAAAACATATATTGACAATATATGTTTTAGCGCCGATGCTGGCCGAACTTCACTGCTGAGACATCATACCAATGCAACCGCATCGATCATCATCCCACGACATGGCTGCAAGCTTACGCATTTTCGCGGCTGGCGTCGGGGAAGTCGTGCGTTTCGGCAATCGAGTGATCAGCCGTGCCAAGCGAGCCGCACGGTCGGCTGGCTCGACCCCACCTGGAGTTCACTACGCCGAGGTTTGTCCGGCCTGTGGACCGTCATGGACCCAGCAGGTGGCGGACGACGATATCAAACGGCGGTTTGGCCGTGCGAAAAGCGGAGCATGCGGATGACTGGGAATGGTCGAAGTGCGAGAACGATTGTCATCGATGGCGTTCCGTTGCCTGAAGTGCTCGACGAGACCATGATCCACGGCGTGGTTCATGGTTTCTACGATGAAATTCGTAGGGATGATCTGCTCGGCCCCATCTTCCACAGCAGGATCGATCCGGACGAATGGCCGCGCCATCTGGCGAAGATGTGCGATTTCTGGTCAGCGACACTGCTGCGAACATCCCGATATGAAGGGCGGCCACTGCCGCCACATCTAGCGATCCCCGGCCTTGGCGAGACACATTTCAGGCGTTGGCTGAAGCTGTTTCGCACAACGGTGCGTCGCATCTGCCCGCCTGAGGTCGCAGCGCTGTTCATGGATCGCGCGCTGCGCATCGCTCACAGTTTCCGCCTAGCGGTCGCTTTCAGCCGCGGCGAAAACACGATTGACATCGAACCGATCACCGAAGAAGGCCTGTAATGCCAGACTGGCTTCTGATTGGTTCCTGTGACAGCACGACGATCCATTGGAGGAGCCATCGATGCGGTTGACCAACTTTTCCGATTATGCGCTGAGAATGCTGATGTACGCGGCGGCTTCGGGCGGTCGGCTCATCACGATCGAGGAAGCTGCGCGCGTCTTTAACGTGTCGAGGACACACCTCAACAAGGTAGCCAACGCTCTTACGCGCAGCGGCTACCTAAAGGCCATCCTCGGTCGTTCCGGAGGCTTGGTTCTCGGGCGCCAGCCCGAACTGATCCGCATCGGCGACGTCATACGGCTGACCGAGCCGGATTTCGCGCTCGTAGAGTGCTTCGCCACGGGAAACCAATGCGTGCTCACTCGCTGTTGCAAGCTTTCGGGCATGTTTGGCGAAGCGATGGCCTCTTTCCAGAACACCCTTGACCGCTACACGCTGGCCGACGTCACGCTGATGCCGGAGGACTTCCTTGGCGGGCCGCTGCCTGGTCGCAACGGCGCGCAGCGGGATAGCGGATAACGCTCTGTCCTTTCTACGGCTGGAGACAGAGCGACTTGTGACGCGAAGAATGAAGAGCACCACCATCTGTCTCCGATTTGGAGACAGCCGCCACGGTCAGTACATCGACGACGTGCTTTTCCTCGGATGGAGACGAGCCATGATTGAGCCGAAGAAGAACGAAAAGCGGGCAATAAAACAGTTTGAATCTGGTATCGATCAGGACAACAGTTTGCTGCCGATGTTGATCGGCGGACTTGTCTTAATAGTTGTCGGCGCGATCGTGGTCATGATGTTTGTCTAGTTTTGGGGGCGAGGCAGCGAAGGTTCGACCAACAGACCGCCCTACGCTCTTCGATCAGAATGCCGTGTGGGGTGCGACATCCCCGATGCGATGCCTCCGGAAGCCAGGAACGAACGGGTCTGAAATGCAGTTGAGCCCGATTGGTTACTACAGCGACTTCGTCGTTTACCCGCTCTTGATAGCAGCCCTCGCAGCTAGCGGCCTGGCTGAAGCCGGATTGAGCGGTGCGGCCAGGTGGATCGTCACTTGCGGAGGCTTTGTTGGATTGTGGAGCCTGATTGAATACTGGCTTCATCGGGCGGTCTTCCACCACGCTCCTTTAATTAGGGATTTACACCACGATCATCATATCAACGAGACCGCATCGCGCGGTACGCCTTCGTGGCTGAGCCTTTCGGCTCATGGGTTACTGGTGTTCCTGCCAATATGGCTCCTCACAAACTTCGCAATTGCCAGCGCCGTTTCTAGCGGCTTGATGATCGGTTATTTGTGGTACGTCTGCATCCACCACATCCTTCATCATTGGCACCCCCCGCATGCAGGCTATGTCTATAGGCTGAAGCAGAGGCACGCCCTGCACCACCATATTGACGGCGACGGAAACTTCGGCGTGACCACTGGGCTTTGGGACAGAACGTTTGGCACAGCCACAACCAAGCAGACAGCCGGACGTTCAGTAACCCGAAGTCCTCGATTGTGACCGAAAGCCGCGGCAGTTGTTTGCTTGAAGGAGATGAAACATGCAGGTCCAAGCAGTAATGACATCACCTGTTATCGGCATCGAACCGTCCGCGTCGATAGCCGACGCGGCACGGTTGATGCTCTCCAGGAAAATCAGTGGCCTTCCTGTCATTCGGGGCGATGGCACGCTGGTGGGAATCATCAGCGAAGGTGATTTTCTCCGCCGGATAGAACTGGATACGAAACGTACGCGCTCGCGTTGGCTTGAATTTCTTCTCAGTCCCGGAAAAGCCGCCAATGAATATGTTCACGCCAACGGACAGCGGGTCGACGAGGTGATGTCCAACAGTGTCGTCACGACGACTCGCGAAGCATCGCTCGTAGAAGTCGTTGAACTCATGGCCCGCCACAATGTCAAACGCCTCCCGGTGATGGAAGACGGGAAAGTTGTCGGCATAATCGCTCGCTCCGATCTTCTGCGTGCATTGCTTCGAGTCCTTCCAGCGCAGGGTTCGACGGACGTCAGCGACGAGCAGATCCGCCAGAATATACTCGCAGAACTTGCCAGCCAAACGTGGGCTCGTAACAGCCTGGTTCGCGTGAACGTAGACAAGGGCGTCGCGGAACTGAGCGGACCGATCTTTGACGAACGTGAGCGCCAGGCGGCGCTTGTCGCAGCCGAAAACATCGCGGGCGTCAAGGCCGTGACGGATCATCTCCTATGGGTCGACCCCCTATCCGGCATGATGGTCGATCCGCTGGCTTGAGACATGGTCCCGACCCGATCGCTGCGGCGAGCCCGGAGAGTTGAGGGCGGGTGTGGCCGTAAAGAGCCTGCCTAGCTCCAAAAGCGCCTTTAGACGCGGCGTCAGCTTCGGGGTTCTCGCTGCGGGCCGATTGGCTGCCGAAACGCAATTACTTGATTTCCTTCAAAGCGGCTGTTGAGACGGTCTGGTAGAGGCCGGTGCGAAGTGGTCCGAAACTTTCTCGCTCTGGAAAAGGAACGCCGTCATGCAGCACAAGGGGGCTCAGTCGCCGGCACCCAGCACCGCAAGGCCGGCAGAGGCCTATTGGTCACGGGCGGCGGCCGATTTATTAAGCGCGCTTGGTACCAGCGCTGCGGGTCTCCCTCCCCCCGAAGCGGCAAGCCGCCTCGCCAAGGGCGGACCGAATGCGGTTGGCGACGCATCGAAGTCCACCGCCATCGGCACGTTCATCCGTCAGTTCAGAAGCCCACTGGTGCTCATCCTCGTTTTCGCGGCCGGCGTCTCGGCGGTCTTGGGTGACGCCAGCGACGCGGCAATAATCGGCTTGATCGTGCTTGTAAGTTGCTTCCTGAGCTTCACCCAGGAATACGGTGCTTCACGCGCGATGGACGCGCTCAGGCAACGCGTATCGCGCAAGGTTACGGTGGTTCGCGATGGTGTGGAGGCAATTGTATCAGCTGAAGACATCGTGCCCGGAGATATCATCAGACTCTCGGCCGGTAACCTGATCCCCGCCGACGGCATCATCCTAGATGCCCGGGATTTCAACGTCAGCGAAGCGACGCTGACTGGCGAGACCTTTCCGGTCGTCAAGGCCCCCGGCCAGTCGCCGGTCGATGCGACGATCGCGCAGCGCAGCAACGCCGTCTACACCGGAACCTCGGTTCGCAGCGGCACCGCGACAATCCTGGCCGTTCAGACCGGCGGACGGACGGAATTCGCAAGTATCACGGCCGCAATCGAGCGGCGCGTTCCAGAAACCAACTTCGCCAAGGGGATTCGTCGCTTCGGCTATCTCATGACGCAAATCATGCTGGCGATCGTCATCGTCGTCTTCGCCGCCAATCTGCTCTTACACCGGCCACTCATAGACTCCCTGCTTTTTTCACTTGCACTTGCGGTCGGGCTGACGCCTGAACTGCTTCCCTATAGCGCGACGATCTGGATGAGACGTGAGCGGCGATCTGGATGAGATTCTCAGGTCGCGGTCACGTGCAAATTATCATGCTGATTGTCGCTGGCAAGGCCTTCATCTATTTCTGATTGCCGCTCCGCGACAAGTTCGTGTTTGTTCTTGATTGTCGCGTAAGAGGCTGGCCTGCCGCGCTGGCGTTTGGCTTCCATGGCGGATCTGCGCCGGTAGCTTTCGACGTTCATCTCGAAGATCGTTGCGTGGTGAACAAGTCGGTCCACTGCGGCGAGGGTCATGGCGGGGTCCGGAAAGATTCTGTTCCATTCTCCGAAGGGCTGATTGGCGGTGATCATGATGGAACGCCGCTCATATCTTGCGCAGATGAGTTCGAAGAGCACGCTCGTTTCGGCCTGGTCCTTGGTGACGTAGGCCAGATCGTCGAGGATGAGCAGATCGAACTTGTCGAGCTTGGCGATGGCGGCTTCGAGCTGCAGCTCTCGCCGCGCGATCTGGAGCTTCTGCACGAGATCGGTGGTTCGGGCGAACTGCACGCGCCAGCCGTTCTCAATGAGGGCGAGTCCGATCGCTGCCGCAAGATGCGACTTTCCGCCACCGGGTGGGCCGAACAACAGGATATTGGCGCCCTTGGCGAGCCAGCTGTCACCGGCGGTCATGGCCATGACCTGGGCCTTGGAGACCATGGGTACGGCGTCGAAGGCGAAGCTGTCGAGCGTCTTTCCGGGCGGCAGATGCGCTTCGGCCAGATGCCGTTCGATCCTGCGATGTGCCCGTTCGGCCAGCTCATGCTCGGCGATGGCCGAGAGGAACCGGGCGGCGGGCCACCCCTCTCTATCGGCCTGCTCGGCAAATTGCGCCCAGAGCGTCTTGATCGTCGGTAGCCGGAGTTCGTTGAGCATGATGCCGAGGCGGGCTTCGTCGATGGTGTGGGCGTTGCTCATGCGACGTCTCCCACATGGGTTGCCCCGATCAGGGCTTCATAGCCGTTAAGGGAAAGCGAGTTTGCACCAAGACGGTCGGCAGCCGTGCGGGGTCCGGGCCGAGGAGGGTTCGCAAGACGGCAATATCGGGCAGGTCGCCGGCGTCGAGGGTCTCGGTGAGTTGCTCGGCAAGCTCACGCTCGCAGCCTCGATCGTGGGCCAGCGCCAGCAGATCGACCATGATCTTGCACGCCTGCCTGTCCGGCAGCCGCTCAATGAGCTCGTCGAAGGCCCTGCGGTATTCCTGCCGCGGGAAGAGCTTGTCACGATAGACGAGATTAAGAAGCGCCATCGGCTTTTTGCGCAGGGAATGGATGACGTGCCGATAGTTGACGACCTGATCGTGCCTCCCGTCGGCATGGCCTCGGCCCCTGGGCAGCGTCATCAGCTTTGTTCCTCCCATAAAGACCTCGAGGCGATCATCGAACAGGCGGATGCGAAGCCGATGTCCGATCAGGCGGGAGGGAACGGTGTAGAAGACCTTGCGCAAGGTGAAGCCGCCGGTCCGCGACACGGTGACGACCACCTCCTCGAAGTCGCTGGTCCGCTGGTCTGGAAGTTCCTGCAGTTGAGGGCGTTCGGCATCGATGCGCTTGCCATGATTGGCGTTGTGCCGGCTGACGATCTCGTCGATGAAGGCTCGATACGCGCCGAGATCGTCGAAAATTTCTGCTGCCGCGCATCAGAAGGGCGTCACGGATGGCATCCTTGAGATGGCCATGGCTGCTTTCGATCGAACCGTTCTCGTGCGCGATGCCCTTGTTGTTGCGGGTCGGCGTCATGCGGTAGTGCGCGCAAAGCTCTTCGTAGCGATGCGTGAGATCCTCCTTCGCATCGGCGCTGAGGTTGCGGAAAGCCGCCGACAGGCTGTCGCTGCGATGATAGAGCGGCGCTCCCCCAAGCGACCACAGCGCGTTCTGCAGTCCTTCGGCCAGGGCCACGAAGCTCTCGCCGCCGAGAATGACATGGGTGTGTTCAAAGCCGGACCAGGCGAGCCGGAAGTGGTAGAGTAGATGATCAAGAGACTGGCCGGCGATCGACACGTCAAGGCTGCCCATGTCGGTAAAATCCGATAGCCCGAGTCGGCCGGGTTCGTGAAGCTGGCGGAAGATAACCTCCTGCTCTTCGCCGTGGATGGCACGCCATGACCGGATGCGCCGCTCCAGCGTTCGGCGAATGCCCGCGCTCAGTTCCGGGTGCCGCCGCAGCATCTCCTCATAGATGGCGACAACACGGATGCCTGGCGCCGCCTTCAAAAGGGGAACGACCTCGGCATCGAAGATATGCTCGAGAGGGTCAGGCCTCCGCCGGCCACGAGCCTTTTGCTTTTGCGATGGCAGGTGCGCGTCCGTCTTGATGCGATAGGCCGTCGCCCTGCTGATCGACGCCTTGGCGGCGGCGACCTCGATAGAATTGTTTTGTCGGTACTTCATAAAAAGCCTCGTCTGATGATCGGTTACATGGCGACCCGGCACAAAGATGGTTCTCCATTCCAGAAAACCACCAAGCTACCGGGCCGACCGCGATCATAAGACGCTGAAAAATTGCGCGGCGGCGGGGGTGTAACTCCGGTCGGGCTACGCCCTCCCTTCGTCACACCCCCGCCGCCGAGTCTCATCCTGATTGACGCTGAGTCTCACCTTGTTTGTCGCCGCGCAGCTTCCCGCCATTATCAGCGTAACGCTGTCGCGCGGCGCCCGCGCCATGGCGGCCGACGGCGTTATCGTTCGACGGCTGGAAGCAATCGAGAATCTGGGCAGCATGGACCTGTTGTGCACGGACAAGACAGGCACGTTGACTGAAGGCGTCATCCATCTCGACGGCTGCTACGATACGGAAGGCAAAACCTCGCCCGAGATTCTGCGGTGGGCCTGCCTCAACGCCACATTGCAAACAGGACTCCAAAACCCGCTGGATGGCGCCATCGCCGCAATCCCGGACGCAAAGGCCAGCCTTTCGACATACGCGAAGGTGGATGAGATCCCTTACGACTTCATCCGCAAGCGGCTGTCCGTCGTCGTCAGGCAAGAGGCTTCCGCCTGCAAGGATCTCATGATCTGCAAAGGAGCGGTGCAGAACGTGCTCGAGGTCTGTTCGTCGGTACTTGCCGGCACGGAAAGCTCGCCGCTAGATGACAAGCATCGGGCGATGATCTACGCGCGTTTCCAGGCATGGAGCGCGGAGGGCTTTCGCGTGATCGCCGTCGCCGTCAGCCATCTTGCGCGGCAATCCCGCTATGTAAGAAGCGACGAGAAGGATCTCGCCTTCGCCGGCTTCCTGTTGTTCCTCGACCCGCCCAAACCAGGAATCAAGGAGACGCTTGCAGCCCTTGGCAAGTGCGGCGTCGCCGTCAAAATGATAACTGGCGACAACCGCTATGTCGCCGCGCACATTGCGACCCAGGTAGGCCTCGGCGCCGGCAAGATCATCACCGGCCAACAACTGAACACCATGACAAAGAATGCACTGCGCGCGCTCGCTCCAAAAACGGACCTGTTCGTCGAGATAGACCCCAACCAGAAGGAGCGCATCATCGAAGCGCTCCGCAGCCGTGGCCATGTTGTAGGCTACCTTGGCGACGGCATAAATGATGCGCCGGCCTTGCACGAAGCAGATGTTGGGATTTCGGTCGACAGCGCGGTCGACGTCGCGCGCGAAGCGGCGGACCTGATCCTGCTCAAGCGCGACCTCGGCGTCCTGCTGCGCGGCATTGACCACGGCCGGAAGACTTTCGCCAACACCATGAAATACGTCTCGATCACGACCAGCGCAAATTTCGGCAACATGATCAGCATGGCCTTCGCATCGCTGTTCCTGCCCTTTCTGCCACTGCTGGCCAAGCAGATACTCCTCAACAACCTTCTGTCGTCCCTGCCCTCGCTCGCGATCGCCGGCGACAACGTCGACGTCGAGCAGACCAGCACGCCACGGCGATGGGACATCGGCGCCGTTCGCCGTTTCATGATCGGCTTCGGCCTTGTCAGTTCCCTGTTCGATTTCCTGACTTTCGGCTTTCTGCTGCTCGTCTTGCACGCGACGGTCGACACCTTCCGCACGGCATGGTTCGTCGAATCGCTCCTGACGCAATTGGCTATCGTGCTCATTGTCCGTACCTATCATGCGTTCTGGCTGAGCCGCCCGAGCCCTCTTCTGTTCGCACTGACGCTCGGTGTGGCGCTGGTTGCCATCGCGATCCCTTACGTGCCATTGGCTGGCTGGCTTGGGTTCGTTCCGCTGTCATTTCCCACGGTGGGCGGCATCGTTGCTATCACCTGCCTTTATCTAATCGTCTCAGAGGCTACGAAACGCTGGTTTTTCGAGCGGGAGCACCGAAAGCGAAGTGTCGGCCACGTGCGCGCGCCGCTTAGAAGCGTTCGACGCCTGAAGAAGTGAAGAATTCCGCGTCGAGCGGGCGCGAGATTCGCGACTGTGACAGCCAACCGCAAAAGCAGCACCAGTCTTCAGCCTTCACCGATGCCGACGAAGTGGAAGCCGGTTCCCGCCCCTCGCGGCAGAGCTCCGGTTCCACTACACAGCTCTGCAGAATGCCTATGCGGAGATGCTCACCGTATAGCCTCAATAATCGCTTCGCTGAGCGAGGCCTTGCGTGCATTGCCGGGCGACTCCTTCAGCGCTGCCTTTCGTCTCGCAACAATACCGCGTCGGCGGTGACGCGTTCTCATTCAGGAGGGCCAGGATTATTTCTTCAATCTCTTGAGAATGTCGTCTTTGTCGAGCCTGTCGGCAGCATCCTTCATGATCTTGAGCGCCTCCTCTTGGGTCATCCCAAATTTCTTCGCCAAGTAGGCAACCTCGCGGGCTTTTTCAGGCGCGAGATGGTGCGCTTTCACCACGTCGTGCTTTGATTTCTTTCCGCCCACACCAGTGTTCCGCCAGACAATTGTCACGGCATAATAACAAACGCCAGAACGAAGCGCCAACGCGAACGTGACCCAACACACAAGGCGCAGCAAGCCCAGTTCGATACCCGGCGGACTTCAGATGAAGCTTCATTATGAAGCTCACGGGATTCGGCTCAGCGTCATAAGACTGCGCGAATGAGCCACATGGCGACTTCGTATTGGGCTCAAATGCTCAATAAAAAAGGCCGGACTGTTAAGCCCGGCCAATTATGAAGGTTAAAACCTCCAGAGGGGAACGCGTCAAACGAATGGGAGGAGACGTTTGACGCAACACATACATGGGTCCGTATGCGTGACGCTTCAACGATTCCATGTGGGTCATTGTCGCCGTTTCATTGGGCCAAGGATACACCTCGTCGAAACGAATGACCGACAACGTCACCGCAGCTCGCGGCGCTCCGAACGCTTAACGCGAAGAGCAAGGAGCCGGCCTTCGCGTTCTAGATATTGGCCTCACATAATCCATTCACGGAAACGAACAGCTGCTGCTATTCTGTTTCGGGGAGGGTAGCGTCGCAGATGCAAACCCCATCTTTCGGGCTATAAAACAAGGCCACGAGTCCTTTATACTGTGCACAACACCACGAATGCTTACCGTCGAACCGAATGTCCGGGTCGCATCGGTCGAGCAGGTCAAGGTGAACATAGAGAGCCTACGGGCAGCTGTGGAAGAGTAGTGACCTCAGCACCCGCCCGCCAATTCTTATACCACGATCAAATTCCGAGACGGCCGACAGTAAGCAGCGATAACATCAGCGCTACGAAACCAGCCAACTTGAGCGTCGCGACCGCTATGTGCCCGGTCTCCCAGCGCAGGCGAATCGCCTCGAATTCCAGGGGAAACGCGCTGACACTCCAGGTGGCCATAATGCTGTTTGCCCCCTGGACCCAGAAGTACCAGACAACGAGGGCCAACAGATAGAGCACGGTCGCGGCGACGGCATAGGCGAAGACTGGACTGTCACTGCGCATCAGCCATGCTAGAATGGCCGGAAATAGGATCGCGGCGACGTCAAGCGGCTCCCCAACGGCCGCGAACACCCAGAACTGCTCATTGTAAACTGTGGTTTCGCGCCACAAATCTGGCGACCATCGCGCTAGGCGCGGTGCCGACTCTAGAACATGGGCGAACGATGGCCCAAGGCTTAGCGCCGCGACCGTGGCGGTCACTGTAGACCAGAAAAGCAGCGAACCGTGTAATTGCATACACCCCAACGGCTTACGGTCGATATTGTTCCTTCACGCAGGGGGTATAGCCAAGCAGAACCAACTGGACAAACCGACCATGAACAGAAACGCTATATTCGGCTAAATGAGGGTGAATGCGCCGATAAGAAGCGCTCCGAGGCCAATCGTGACTTATAAGCCGTATGGTGAAATCCATCGGGTCAATCTGTCCGGCGTTTCGATTTGGGCGAGAGGATCTACACGGATCAGGCCGGCGACTGCATTTGGACTCCTACAGACAGCTTGGACCACCAGCCGCCGCGCCGCGAAACGTCAGCCCTCGCCGCATGATCGCTCCGTGTTCTCAAATGTCGGACAAAATCGCCGCTTTCGTGTCATGAGGCCTGGTAGAACAACAAGCCTGCCTGTCGCATCGAATGGACGCAGACAGGCAGCCAGCATTCGCGCGTAGCCATCAGCCTTCGACCATGCCTTCGGCAGGCTTCGGAGCACTGCCCGCGCGAACCTTGTCCTCGATACGCTGGCCAGTACTCGCATCGACCTGCTTCCAATAGGCAAACGCCCGTTCGAGCACCCCGCTGTGAACGCCGCCCAGTAGGCTACCGGCGACCTGATCGACGAACTGGTCGCGCTGCGCATCATTCCAGACGTCGCGTACGAGTTGGCCGGGCTGGCCGAAATCGTCGTCGTCGGTATGCAGGCTGTAGGCGCTGCGCACCATTTCGCCATCAGTCTCCCAGCCATCCGCTACCGGGCCGGTTTCATCGGCCCAACTGCGCCCGCTGCTGTTGGTTGCATAGACCGGCGCGTTGCCGGCGTGGTCGAAGGCCATCTGGCCGTCGAACATGTAGGTGTTGACCGGCACCTTCGGGCGGTTGACCGGCAATTGGTGAAAGTTGGCTCCGATGCGGTTGCGCTGCGCGTCGTTATAGGCGAAGGCGCGGCCGAGCAGCATCTTGTCGGGCGACAGGCCGATGCCCGGGACCGTGTTGCCCGGCGAGAAAGCCGCCTGCTCGATCTGAGCGAAGAAATTCTCCGGATTGCGGTTCAGCGTCATAGTGCCGACCTTGAACAAGGGGTAGTCTGCATGCGACCACACCTTGGTCAGGTCAAACGGATTAAACCGATAGGTCTTCGCCTCGGCATAGGGCATGACCTGCACCGACAAGGTCCAACTCGGATGCGCGCCTCGCGCAATCGCCTCGAACAGATCGCGGCGATGGAAGTCGGCATCGCTGCCTGCAACGTCCGCCGCCTCGGCGTTGTTGAAGAACGCCATGCCCTGGCTGGTATGGAAATGATATTTGACCCAGAATTTCTGGCCTTTGGCATTGATCCACATGTAGGTGTGGGAGCCGTAGCCGTTCATGTGACGCCAGGTGCGCGGTAGGCCGCGTTCCCCCATCAGATAGGTGACCTGATGGGCGGTTTCGGGGTTGCTGGTCCAGAAATCCCACTGCATGTGGTTGTCGCGCAAGCCCGAGTCTGGAAGTCGCTTCTGGCTGCGGATGAAATGCGGGAACTTCATCGGATCGCGCACGAAGAACACTGGCGTATTGTTGCCGACGAGGTCGTAATTGCCTTCGTCGGTATAGAATTTCAGCGAGAAGCCACGCACGTCGCGCCACGTGTCGGGGCTTCCTGACTCGCCGGCCACAGTCGAGAACCGTGCAAGCATGTCAGTATTCGCGCCTCTCTGGAATAACGATGCCTTGGTGAAGGCAGACATGTCCTCCGTGGCTTCAAACGTGCCGAACGCGCCCGCTCCCTTGGCGTGAGGTTGTCGCTCTGGAACCTTCTCCCTGTTGAAATGCGCCATCTGCTCCAGAAAATGTACGTCGTGCAGCAGCAGAGGACCGTTTGATCCGATTGACAGGGAGTTCCGATCACTGGGCGCTGGTGCACCACTACTCATGGTCGATCCGGTGCTCTCCTTCTTATCCAAGTCGCTCATATCGTCATTCCTTTCCGGACCGCCTCCAGCTCGTCTCCAAAATATCTCTGATTTTTGCGGTCATAGGTCCGCAATTATTTCAACGTCAAATTAGACCGATAAAGAACGCGGAACTGCGGCGATACGGGCCGCCCCATCGCCTGCCCCGGGACAGTGAGCACAGAGATAATCTGTTCGATTTCGACGCCACGTTCCAAAAGAGCGGCATTGAGCGCCACAACAGTGTCATCCGCGTAGAGTTCTCGAATTCTAACAGTTTGAGTTAAACTAGAGCAGAATCTGATCATTCCGGCTCATATCCTGTTGCGGCGAAGTAGTTGGCGCACTCGGTTGGTGTGAAGCAAGGCAGTGCGGCGCTGATGGTATCCCACAATTCCGCGACGGTTCGTGCGGCGGCTTTGCGTAGAATCGATTTCAGCTTGGAAAAGGCGTTCTCGATCGGGTTGAAGTCGGGGGAATAGGGCGGGAGGAACATCATCCTTGCGCCGGTTGCTTCGATCGCCACACGGGCGGCTGCGCTTTTGTGCGCCGGCAGGTTGTCGAGGATCACGACATCGTCGGGCCGCAGCGTCGGCACGAGAACCTGCTCGACATAGGCGACAAACCATTCGCCAGTCATCGGGCCGTCCAGGACCATTGGCGCGGTCATGCCAGTGAGGCGCAGGGCGCCGGTGAACGTCGTCGTCTTCCAATGGCCATGCGGGATTGGCGATCGGCACCGCATCCCGCGCTTCGTGCGCCCCCGCAGTCGAGCCATCTTTGTCGAGGCTCCGGTCTCGTCGATGAAGACCAGATGCTCGGGATCAAGATCGGGCTGGGCGTCGAACCAGGCGTTTCGTCGCGCCGCCACGTCTGGCCGCTCCTGCTCGCTGGCGTGCGCCGTTTTTTTTGAAGGTCATGGAGTGACGATCGAGAAACCGCCAGATCGTGCTCGTCGCAAACGACGCGCCATGCTCCTGTCGCAGCAACTCGGCGAGTTCGACCAGCGTGATGTCCACCCGCCTCTCGATCGCCGCCAGGATGATGTCGCGATACGCTTCAACGCGGTGGGACCGCCTGTCGCCGCCCTGCGGCTTTGCGCAGGTGGCTCCGGTCTCGCGCCATTCCCGGACCCAACGCACCGAGCTTGCCGCCGCCACGCCAAATCGCGCCGCTGCCGCCCGTCGCGACAGGCCGCCATCAACCGCTGCGACCACCCGAGCCCGCAAATCTTCCGATAAGGATTTCGCCATGCCATGCCGGCCTCCGAATCCAGCAGATATGCTGAATCAGATTTCCAATCCCAACGAAACCCCTATCGATTCTATCCGCTCGGATTTTGCTCTAGTTTCTTCCTTTTCAAGGGGCATGACAAATACTCCAGGAGGATTTCTAGAGGGATAGAGACGCGCAAATAGCGACTGCCGGCACGGTGCGGCCGAGCGCCTCCGCGACCGCGAATATGGTGTAAGCTTGCTCCGCAGCAGAGGCCGATGTAGCGCACGCCGATGTCGAAGGCCTCACGTGCGGATTCACTCGTAGCGGTTGCAGATGAACGGATCGAGGCGGTCGAGAACAGACCGTTGCGCGGACGGTCTGTTCGTCTCATCTTAAGATGTGCGTACAGCAGGTCATTGAGACGCGGGTACTGCCGCGCGCGCGACGTCAAGTTTGACAGAGACACCACGCTTAGCGGCTGCGGATACGACAATCTCCTCTAATTCCCGATCGGTCGCATCGCAATTTGGCAGACAAAGACGCATCGCCTGGATCGCGCGAGCCGTCGACAAGAATCCCGATTTACCTCTGGACCGCACATAAGCGTCGGCCACCTCACTTGTTGAACGCATTGCGAAAAAGAGAGAAAGCGCCATTTGAGAACTCCAGTCCCGGCAAACAAACACCGCAGGCGATCACACTGATCACCTCATTACATTCAGAGCATGTCTAATTTCGCAGCAGGAATCGTTGCTCGTTACATCATGACAGCAACACTCCCTTGGCTCCGACGTGTAGTACAGCTGAAAACCTATTGTCTCTTGTTGCATAGGTATTGTCTCTCATTAATTTTACAAATGAATTTCGTTGTCATTTAGCCGCAGTTTTTTTGTTTCCACTATTCGAGAAGGCCAATCCCGGGATCGCGTTCGGATACCATCGGCCGGTTCGATCAACGTGCTGACTGAACGGTGACCGGCAGATTTCGGCGCGCAACCGTGTTCATCGGCCGTCAAGACCTCGCTTTTGCGGCGACGCACGGTGCTTCGGCTACGCGCCTTGGCTCTTCAGTTTCATCCTGTCGGGCATGGCTCTGACAACAGAGACGTCACGCCTCGATGAACAAATCGAAGGCATGGGCGACGGCATGCCAGAGACCTATAGGCAACCGTAAGCTGCGGACTCACGCTTCGACGACAGCGAGACGGTTCTCGATCAATGCCAGCCAATTTTCTCGTTCGTGATATACTGCATAGATCATCGCGATATCCAATTCCGCTATGAAAACAGTATATATCCGTCCCTGCCCTTTAACCTCGTCAGTCCCTGAAGCTTGTTCCCGAGTCTATACGTAGGTGCTCTGCGTATTTATAGATTCGATCCTCAATCTCGATGGCTTCATCGTGAGACGGGACTGACATTGGCTCCGGGGTCATGTTTGCCCCCGGGCGACATGCCTTGCCGTGCTTCTGAACATGGAGCGCGTCTTCAGCGGCCGCGCTGGCCTTCTCCAACAACGCGCTGTGTCCTTTATCGAGGACGCAACGACGCCGGGATCGGCGAGTGTTGAAATGTCTCCAGTCGTTCGATCGTCCTCAGCGATCTTCCGCAGGATTCTACGCATGCACCGTTGCCGCAAGTTTGCGTCTCATGTCGATGTTTTCTTGCTCGTCGAGCTTCAGCGTCGCGAACGCGTAGATGCCCTGCCCTTTCATGCTGTGGGAAATGCGGACCGCGGCGGCTTCCGCCATGCGTGGATTGGCGACGAACGCGCTCTCGATTTCGGCGGTCCCAACCTGTGCCCTGAAACGTTGATCGCGCCCCGAGGCGTCCGGCGATCCAGTGGTACCCATCCTCGCCCCTTTGAGCGCCGTCCCCGGTGAAGACCGCCCGGATGTCGCGCAAATATGACCGCCACCAGAATCTTCCGCAACCCATGGATTGTTTTTGATTATTCAGAACGACAAGAGGGGTGCCGTTGCTGTCTTTGACCTTCATGATTTCGCTTCCTGCTTTTGTGCATTCAACCCGTTGAGGAGACCGGCGAGTTCCTCTGCATCGGGTCGGTTCATTCCAATGATAGTTCGGCTGCCCATCTCGGCGGGCCGCCCGGTACGTGCATCATTGACGGTCCAAGTGCCAGTCGGCTCCCGGCAGGGTTTGTAACGTTGAGTCATCCGGACACGATAATCGTTGAGCTTCTCCGTGCCAAGGGCGGATCATTATTTTCCGCTCTGTATTGATGTTTTATGCGTCAATGATACCATGAAGAATATCATTTCTCATACTCAGACACTGATGCCTCGATGATCACCGCTTCCCAGCTTCGTGCCGCCCGCGCCCTTCTCAACATCGATCAGAAAACCCTGGCGGAAATGGCGGGCGTCTCCCTGCCAACGATCCAACGAATGGAGGCCAGCCAAGGCAATGTGCGAGGCGTTGTCGACAGTTTGATGAAAGTGATCAACGCGCTGAACCGCGCGGGTGTTGAACTTCTCAGCGAACATGTGCGCAGCGACGATGGTGGTCGTGGCGTGAGGTTCCGGCATCCGGACACGCTATTGGGCAAGCCGAACTAGATCATGCAAAGTGGGCCTTTGGCGCCCCGCGCAATCACCGTCTTTCGTCTTCTTTTCCTTCCAGAAACACCCAATGAGCCTCTCCCTGCACGTCGACTTGTGGTTCCGCTTCCCCACACGGAAGGGCAGGGTTCGCTCATGATCCTCTATCTACGTCGGCTTGCCGGGAAGGAACGGAGTGACAGGACCGATCGACATCTCGCCCGTTTCCTGACCTTCGTCGCGGGGGCGGCCAATGCTGGCGGATTTCTGGCGGTCCAGCAGTATACGTCCCACATGTCAGGCATCGTCTCGTCGATGGCTGATCACTTGGCACTCGGCAACGTCGAGCTCGCGCTTTCCGGATTCGGGGCCTTGCTGTCGTTTGTCTCAGGCGCGGCGTGTTCAGCGATGCTGATCAATTGGGGGCGACGGCAGCACCTGCAGAGCGAATATGCGTTTCCGCTTGTCCTGGAAGCGATCCTGCTGATCTGTTTCGGCCTTCTCGGTAGCCATCTCGCGCGTCATGAGGCGCTGTTTGTGCCAATGACGGTGATGCTGCTTTGCTTCATCATGGGGTTGCAGAACGCCATCATCACAAAGCTATCGGAAGCCAGAATCCGGACGACGCATATCACTGGACTGGTGACGGACATGGGCATCGAACTCGGCAAGCTGCTTTATTGGAACATCTCGGGAAGTGACTCGGACGAGCTGTTCGTGAAGGCAGATCGAAGGAAGCTGAGACTGCTTGCATCGCTTGTTGCATTGTTCTTTGTCGGCGGTGTCATCGGCGCTGTGGGTTTCAAGCACATCGGCTTCGCAGCAACGCTGTTTCTCGCAGCCATTCTCCTCGTGCTGGCCTCCATGCCGGTCTTGGAGGATGTCTCCGTTCGCATGAGGCGGCTTCGGCAATAGCTCTACAGAGCTTCGCCAGGTACCGGATTTGGCAGCACATGCGCGAGGCGCAGTTTCTCAATTTCGGCATCGAAACCGAGGGCTGGCGCCTGCGCGGCGTGGTCACCGAAAACGGAACGATCCGGACCAAGGCTGCGGTGCTGGCCGGCGGCGCATGGGCCTCCTCCTTTTGCCATCAGTTCGGTTTCCGCTTCCCGCAGGCATCGGTGCGTTCGTCCATCCTGTCTGTCTCGCCCGGTGCGGAGGGCCTGCCGGATGCGCTGCACACCGCGAAGATTTCGGCCACGCGTCGCGGCGACGGCGGCTACACACTCGCCATAAGCGGACGCGGACGCGTCGACGTGACGCCGCAGCAGCTGCGCTTCTCGTCGCAGTTTCTGCCCATGTTCCTGAAGCGCTGGCGAAGCCTCGGGCCTGGCGGCTTGCAAGGCGCGCGTTCGGGCCATGAAACGCTGCGGCACTGGCGGCTCGACCGGCCAACGCCGATGGAGCGGATGCGCATCCTCGATCCGGTTCCGGATCAGGCGACCATTCGCCTGACCCATGCCCGCGCGCTCGAGCTGCTGCCGGCACTGCGCCAGACCAGGATTAGTGGCGCCTGGGCCGGCTATATCGACAGCACGCCAGACGGCGTGCCCGCCATCGGCGAGGTACACAGCGTTCCAGGCTTCTTCCTCGCCGCCGGATTTTCGGGGCACGGCTTTGGCATCGGGCCAGGCGCCGGGCACCTCGTCGCCGATCTGGTGACCGGGTCGGAACCGATCGTCGATGCGATATCCTATGATCCGCGACGCTTCGATGGTTCGGCCTGGGGCAAGGTCGCGGATTTCTGAGATGTCATGCATGCCGACATCGGAGCGCGGCTTTGGCAATCGCATCAGTCCTCTCGGAGAAAGGCGCCGACAGGCGCCGGCCGGACAGGGGCTTGTCCGCGAAACCGGCCGACGACATCAGGCGCGCAGCCGGCTTGCGCCGCGACGAGTTCAACGGCAGCCAACTGGCAAAAGCGCCCCTGGCAGCGCCCCATGCCGGCGCGCGACAGCGACTTCACCCTGTTGGCCTCGCTGCCGCCGAAATCCGCTCCCTCGCGCACCGCTGCAGCCGTGACGTTTTCGCAGCGGCAGACGATCGCATCACCGGGAAGTGTCCGCACCATCGCCGCCGGGAAGGGAAAGGCGCGAGCCAGACCGCAGGCAAAGCGTTCGAGCCGAGCGAGCTTGCGCAGATCGGCGCCGGCGGACGGCGGCTGATAGCCGAGATCGGCAAGACACGCCGCCGCGGCAAGGCGTCCCGCGATCTCCGCGCCATCGGCGCCGAGAATACGGACCCCATCGCCCGCAAGGTAGACGCCGTTGCCGGCCCGGCCCATTTCGTCGGTCTTCGGCAGCCATTGCTGCCATTGCATGTCATAGATGAAGGCGCATCCCGCCAGATCGGCGAGATGTGTCTCGGCCCGCAGGTGCCAGCCCATGCCGACCATGTCGCACGGCGTGAGGCGCTGCCGGCCGCCGGCATCGCGCCAGCGCAGGGCTGCGACACCCTGCTCGTCGACCTCGATCCGCTCCGGCGTCACGCCCGCATGATAGCGGCGGCCGAGCCGCGCCCGCAGGGCCAGGCCGCGCAGTGCGACGACCGGCCGGGCGGCAAGTCCCGAGAATCCCCGCATTTGCTGGTACCACGAGGAAGTATCGAGCACCGCCGCCACATCAGCTCCAGCCTCGACCAACTGCGTGCCGACCAGCGTCAGCAAAGGCCCCGATCCGATCAGGACGATCCGCCGCCCCAGCGCCACACCTTGTGCCTTCAGCGCGATCTGTGCCGCGCCAAGGCTGAAAACGCCGGCATTCTGCCAGCCGGGGACCGGCGCGATGCGGTCGGACGCGCCGGTGGCGAGGATCAGGCTGTCATAGCCGATCACCTGCACGCCACCCTCCCCCAGCACGTGCAGCCGCCCCGCATGCACGGCGATGACCGAGCTGCCCGCGCAATGGGTGAGCAGCCCGTCTTCGGCCAGCCGGTCGAACAGCGTATGCAGCGCGCGCGCCTTCGCCGCCTCCGACCCGTAGAGCTGCTCAGGCGTGCGGACGAACCCGGCAGGCGGACGGCGATAGATCTGCCCGCCCGCGCGATGCGCTTCGTCGATCACCACGGGGTGCAGCCCGGCCTCGACCAGCGTTGCCGCCGCCCCGATGCCGGCGGGACCGGCGCCCACGATCACGATCCGTGGCGATGTCGTCTCGCTCACGGCCAGCTCTCCGGTGGCGTCGTGCGCAGCCGCATACCCTCAACGATAAGGGTTGTGCACGCGCGCAGACGCTGCCCCTCATCCTGCCATATCCAGCAATCCTGGCAGGCACCCATCAGGCAGAAGCCGGCGCGCCGCTCGGATCCGAACTCGGACCCCCGCAACGTGTGTCCGGAGGCCAGCATCGCCGTCAACACGGTGTCGCCCGCCAGCGCGTGACGCATCTCACCGTCGAGAAAGAACTGCACTTGTGCCCGATCGCGCTCGGCCAGTCGGACGATGCGACCGGCGGTGTTCATTCGGCTGCCTCTTGTATCGGGTGAGGACGAGGCAGTTCGGGGAAGCGTTCGCAGACAGCATCGAAGGCCGCCTCGACGCCCTCCGGCCCCGCGCGCCCTTTCATGCGGCGGAATATCTCGGTCTTGGCGAAGAAGCGCCAGTGGATCGGCAAAGCGTCCAGCACGACGTGGAGCCGGTTGTAGGCCGTCGGCGTCCACTGCGCTTCGTAGCCGTCGCGCTCCGGCCCGAAATGGAAATGGCCGGCTGATGGCTTATGCCCCGCGCGCAATTGCTCCGTTGCCTCCCCGTCGATCTCGCCGCCGCGAATGACGACGCCATAGTCGCGCTCAGCCGCTGCCGGCGAGATGTAGCCGCGCCGCACATCCTGCGCGACCCGCCAGGGCTCGCGTTCGTGCGGATCGCCGCGCCCGCCGCCGCCAGCGGAGCGGATTTCCAGCACGTCGCCGGGCTGCAGGACCGCCGTGTCGATGTTGCCCAACCGCCGCTCGTACCCGGTTCCCGGATTGACGACCATGTCGGACAGGCCGGCCGCCTTGCCGCCGAGCACTCCCCAGGGCCGGAAGAAGCTGCGGTCGCGGTTGCGCGCCGTGATCCGGGAGTCCGGGGCGAAGACGCGGAAGGCCATCTCTGTCGCCAACCCGCCGCGCCAGCGACCCGCGCCGCCGCTATCCCTGGCGAGCCCGTATTTCACGAACTCGACCGGGGTCTCGGTCTCGGTGATCTCGATCGGCGTGTTCTTGAGGTAGGCAGCGTCGGCGCCAGATCCGTTGGTGCCATCGCGATGCGGCATGGCGCCGCCGCCGCCCACCACGGGGTTCACCGCCGCGATGACGCTCCGGCTGGTGCGCTCGTCCGTAGTCATGACGTTGATAATGCAATTGTTGCCGGCCGGAGCCGCAGGCAGGCGCTCCGGCACTGCCTGCGAAAAGGCGCCGAAGATCACCGACCTCAGCCGGGAGCAGGTGAGCGAGCGCATGCCCACTGCGGCGGGATGGACCGGGTTCAGAACCGAACCTCGGGGCGTGATGCAGGTGAATGGCCGGGTAAGGCCCGTGTTAAGCAGGATCTTCGGGTTGAGCGTGTAAAGCACATAGTAGACGCCGATGAGCAGCATGGTGTGGCGCGGGTCGCCGCCCGAGGGCACGTTCAGCGAAGAGCCGAGCTGCGGATCGGAGCCGGTGAAGTCGAGCACCGCCTCGTCGCCTTTGATCGTCAGCGTCAGCTTCAGCCGGCACGGATTGGCCTCGACCGAATCCTCATCGGCATAGTCGGAGAATTCCCATGTGCCGTCGGGCATGGAACGCAGCACGTCGCGCGCCTGCGCCTCGGCGTGGTCGAGAAGTGCGGCAACGCCTTCGACGAAGCCGGCCTTGCCGAACTTCCGCACCATCGCCTGGATCTTGCGCTCGCCGGTGTTGAGCGCGCCGACCAGCGCCTTGATGTCGCCGATGTTGAGATCGGGCTTGCGCACATTGGTGCTCATGATCCGCAGGATCATCTCGTCGAAGATGCCCTCATTGACGAGCTTCATCGGAGGAAAGCGGATGCCTTCCTGATGGATTTCGGTCAGCGCCCGGCTCAGTGAAGCCGGTACCGCGCCGCCCATGTCGGTGTTGTGGATGTGCCCTCCGGTCCAGGCGACGATCTCGCCATCGACGAAGACCGGCTTCCACAGATGCGTATCCGGCGCGTGGGTGGCGACATAGCCTGAATAGGGATCGTTGGTGAACGCAATATCCCCCGGCCGGTAGTTATCGACCATCGCAATCGCGCGGCGATACGAAAGCCCGGGATACCAGGTTGCGCCGAGTTCCATCGGGACGGCGAAGGTCGCGCCGGAACGGTCCATCAGCATCACCGTAAAATCCTGCGTCTCCTTGACGAAGGCGGAGTGTGCGGTGCGGTGCAGCGTATGGGCCATGTTCTCGGCGGCGGCGCGGGCATGGTTTGCAAGAACCTGAAGGTTTGTGCGGTCAAACATGACGTCACTCCGCGAAGGTCAGATGAAGGTTGAGGTGGCGATCGACGCGGGCCTGCGTTCCCGCCGGGATGGCGAAGGTCGTGTCTTCCTGCACCACAATGGCGGGCCCGCGGAACGTGCAACCCGGCACGAGCGCCTGCCGGTCGTGGAGGTCGACCGTCTCGACGCCCAAGCCCGTAAAGACCGGAAGCCGGCGCGCCGGACTGGCGGGGACATCGACCTCGTCGATCTCCGGAAAGGAGAGAGCCGGCCCCGCGCCGACGGCGGACAGCCTGATATTCACAAGCTCGATCTCGCCGTCCGGGTCGTGGAAATCGTAAAGCTGCTGATGGGTGCGGTGGAAGGCCTGCTCGATGGCGGTCGCATTGCCGTCAGTCAGCCATTCCGGCGACAACACGACCTCGATCTCATAGCTCTGCCCGATATAACGCATGTCGCAGGAGAGATTGAGGTGCGCGGCCGCATCATGCCCCTGCGCCGCGAGCCAGTCGCGGCCCTCTTGCGCCAGCGCCGCGAAGGCATCGCGGATTACGGGAAGCGACGCGGCCGACAGCGGGCTGAAGACGGTGCGAATGAAGTCCCCGCGCAGATCAGCCACCAGTCCGCCGAGCGCCGACACCACGCCCGGGCGGCGTGGCGCCATGACGCGCTTCATGCCGAGTTCGCGGGCAAGAAAGGCGCCGAGCATCGGGCCGCCGCCGCCAAACGGCATCAGCGTGAAATCGCGCAGGTCGACGCCGGCGCGCGAAGCAAGCTTCTCGACCTCGACGAACATTTCCGACACCGCGATGTCGAGGATCGCTTGCGCGGTCTGTTCGACCGGGCGGCCAAGCCGCGCCGCAAGCTCGCCGACCGCGCGTTGCGCCAGTCCGGTATCGATGCTGAGCTGGCCATAGGCCATCTCGCTGTGGCCGAGCCATCCGCACACCACCATGGCGTCCGTCACCGTCGCTCGCTCGCCGCCACGGCCGTAGCAGGCCGGCCCCGGTGTCGAACCAGCCGATTCCGGCCCGACACGCAACACACCCTGGACTTGCTTCGGTAAAGTGGAGAGCGGGTTGCTCATTCGGCGGCGTTTCGCTCGAACTGCATCGGGCTGATGTAGTCGAGCGCGGAATGCCGCCGGATGGGATTGTAGAAGCCGTCGATATATCGGGCAATGGCGGCTTGGGCATCGGCGCGGGTAAGGAAAGAGGTGCGCCAGATCAGTTCAGTTTTCAGCGTCTTGAAGAATGTTTCGACCATGGCGTTATCAAAGCAATTGCCCTTGCCTGACATTGAGATGATGACGCCGGCGGCACGCAATTCGGCTTGGTAGTCGATAGAACAATATTGGCTGCCGCGGTCGGAGTGGTGAATGAGGCCGGGTTCCGGCTGCCGCATGACGAACGCCTTGTTGAGCGCTGCCAGAGCCAGGCTGCGGTGTAGCCGGTTGCCAGCAGCCCAGCCAACGACCTTGCGGGCAAACAGATCGATGACGACAGCAAGGTACAACCAGCCCTCCCGCGTCCAGATGTAGGAGATGTCGGCACCCCATTTCTGGTTGGGACCAGTGGCGGCAAAATCCTGGTCGATGACATTGGGGGCAACCGGAAAGGCGTGTTCGCTGTCCGTCGTGCGCTTGAACCGCCGCTTCTGTCTTGCCTGGAGGCCATTCTCCCGCATCAGACGCGCCGTTCGTCGCCGGCCAATGGCAAAGCCATTGTCTTGCAGTTCCCGCGTCATGCGCGGGCTACCATAGGTTCCGTTCGACAGCGCGAACGACGATCGCACATGCGCCAGCATTATCATGTCGTCGCGCTGCCGGCGGCACGCCGGCCGGCGCCCCCAGGCAAAGTAGCCGCTCGGGCTGACACCCAGCGTCGCGCACAAACGGTCCACAGGGAAATCCTTCTTCGCCTGGTCGATGAGCGCGAACCTCACCGACTTCCCTCCTTGACGAAAAAAGCCGTCGCCCGTTTCAAGATATCCCGCTCCTGCCGAAGGATTTCATTCTCCCGCCGCAGCCGTTTCAATTCAGCGGCGACATCAGCATCAGGCGGACGCCCAGGATCGCCCATCTCACGATCCAGCTGCCGACCCATCCATCGCGTCAGCGTCGAGAAACCAACACCAAGATCCTCCGCGATCTGCCGCTTCGTCCGACCGCTCGTTCGCACAAGGCCAACCGCCTCCGCCTTGAACGCATCCGTAAACTGTCTCTGTTTCGTCATCGAGGTCGCCTTTCATCAGAAGGAAACTCTCCACTTTTTCGGGGCAAGTCCACCCTGCGCGTCGACGCTGGCGATCGAGCCGCCACCGACGCCGATGGAGCTCACCGACACGGAGGGAATATGGAGCGGAAACTCGCCGATCAACTCGCCGGTGCCGAATTGCGGCTCGCCGTCAATGATGAGCGCGAAGTCGGCCGAGGTGCCGCCGATGTCGAGGGTAAGGATTCTGTCTTCGCCGGCCTGACGCGCCAGCCACGAGGCGCCGATGACTCCGGAAGCCGTTCCCGAAAGCAGCATGTTGACGCAGGCGTGCTTGCCTTCTGCGGCGTTCATCAGCCCGCCATTCGACTTCGTCAGCATCGGGCGAGCAGGCACGCCCCGCCCTTTCAACCGGTCCTCCAGCGCCGTCAAATAGCCCGAGACACGCGGATGGACATAGCCGTTGAGAATGGCGGTCGAGCTGCGCTCGTATTCGCGGATGACCGGCCACACCTCGGCCGAGCAGAAGACGAAGAGATCGGGCGCAAGACGGGCTATCGCCGCCTTGACGGAGGCTTCCTGCCCGGCGTTGCGCCATGAATGGAGGAAGGCGACGATGATGCCATGCGCCCCGTTCGCTTTCGCCGCCGCGACCGCGCTTTCCACCGCCGCCATATCAGGTGCCTGGGTCTCGCTGCCATCGGCACGCATGCGGGCCGGAATGCCGAAGACCATGTCGCGCGAGATCAGCGGGTCCGGCCGCGAGCAGAACAGCGAATACATGTCCGGCATGCGAAGCCGTGCAAGCTCGATCACGTCCTCGAAGCCGGCATTGGTGAACAACGCCAGCGGCGCGCCCTTGCGCTGGATGATCGTGTTGATGCCGACGGTCGTGCCGTGCACGAAGCGCGTCATATGCGTAGGATCGAAGCCTTCTCGCTCGGCCAGCAGGGTGAGGCCAGTCATCAGTTCGGCGCCCGGATCTTCCGGCGTCGTCAGCACCTTCAGCGAGGCGAGGCGTCCGGAATTTGCTTCGAGCGCGCAGAAATCGATGAATGTCCCGCCAATATCGACGCCAACCTTCCAGTCGGCCCTGTTCCGCGCCTCATCCGCCGCGATGACACAATCCATGATGCTTCCCTTCCTATCTGCCACCAAAGCTGGCACGACCGGATGTTGCGGGTCCAAGACGGATGACGGGCAAGTATATAAGTCTTGCTTATGCCTTGGCGCGATGGTCGCCGAGGGCGGCGGCACAGGCCGCGCGGATCTCATCGCGCATCATCTCATCGGCCAGTGAAAGCGACCGCGTCCGCGAGGTGAGAAGTGCGATCGGAAATTCCGGTCCTGCCGTCAGCGGCCTGACCGCAAGTCCGGCAAACTTATACCACGGCAGCAGCGCGTCGACCAAGGCGATGCCCAAACCGGCCTGGACAAAACCGACCGCGGAGATGGATACGTCGATCTCGAGCGACGGGGAAAGCGTCACACCTTGCGCGCGGGCAGCGTGGGCCAGTTCGTCGGCGGGACGGGTGTTGCCGCGATAGGATATCAACTCCTCGCCGACGAGATCGGCGAGCGTCAGCTCGGTTTTCCTAGCCAACGCATGCCCGGTGGGCAGCAGGCATGCGAAGCCGACGCTGCCGATCACCTCCGCCTCGATATCCGGAGGCAGCCGGTTGTCCATGGCCACGCCGAGGCTGGCATCGCCTGCTCGCAGCATGTCGACGATGGCGGCGATCGGCGCGCTATGAGCACGCAACATTATGTTGGGATGCTGGGCCCGGAATTTGGTGAACGCACGCGGCAAGATAGCCATGGCCGGCGGCGGTGAGGCGGCCACCCGCACCAGCCCTGCCCGACCCAGGCGTAGATCGGTGGTCTTGCGGCGCAAGCCTTCAAGCCCGGCCGACAACCTCTCGGCATCAGGGAATATCTCGAGCGCCTCCGGGGTCGGTCGCAACCGGCCTTTCACCCGCTCGAACAAAGTGAAGCCAAGTTCGTCCTCGGCGTGGAGCAGGATCTGGCTCAAAGCAGGCTGGGAGATGTTCAGCGTCCGCGCCGCGGCGGTCACGGTGCCCGCGCGCATGACGGCGATGAACACTTCGAGCTGCCGGGCCCGCATTGCCACTCCATAGGTAAAGCTTATGGCTTCTGTCCAAACCCATCTTTGACGCAAGTCCGCGGTGCGGACAAGATTGGTCAAGGATTCTTTGCGTGAGGGCTCCATGGATGTGATCGTGCTGGGCGGCGGACTGATGGGAACGGCTTCGGCCTATTTCCTGGCCCGGCGCGGCGCGCGCGTGACGTTGATCGAGCGCAACCGGATGGGCGCTGGAGCAACGGTAGCCTCCTTCGGCAACATCCGCCGCACGGGGCGTCATTTGTCCCAACTTCCGCTCGCCCATCGCTCGCTCAGGCTGTGGGGCGAGGCCGAAAAAATGCTTGACCGCGACGTGGAATTCCGCGCTACCGGCCATATCCGGCTGATCTTCGATGAAGATAGCCTCGCCGACATGCGGGCCTACGCCAAAGCGGCGCTGCCCTTGGGACTTGAGCTGGAGGAGCTCAGCCCGCGCGAGATTCGCGCCCGTTTTCCCGGTCTCGGTCCTGATGCTATTGCGGCGTCGTTCTCGCCGCACGATGGCAGCGGCAATCCGCGGCTGATCGCACCGGCCTTTGCCGAGGCTGCACGCGGGCTGGGCGCCGAAATCCTCGAGGCGACTGAGGTCGAGACGATCCGGCACACGGGCTCCAGCTTCCTTGTCGCCAGTTCAAAAGGTGCATTCGCCGCCGAGTGTCTGCTCAACACCGCCGGCGCCTGGGGCGCGCGCATCGCCGCGCAGTTCGGCGAAGCGGTACCGCTCGACGCCCGCGGCCCGCAGATGGGCGTGACCGAGCCGCTGCCGCATCGGATCCTGCCGGTGGTCGGCATCTGGACGCGCAACAAGGACCATGGCGCCTATCTGCGTCAGGTCGAACGAGGCAACATCGTCTTCGGCGGAGCGGCAGAAAGAGTAGCGGTGGACCTCGAACCAGGCCAGGCGACCGCCGACCCCATGCGCCTGCCCACGCAGCTGCGCGCCGTCGCGCGACTGCTGCCGGCGATCGCGCAGGCTACGGTCATCCGCACCTGGTCCGGTTGCGAGGGCTATGTCAGGGACATGCTGCCGGTCATGGGGCGCTCGGCGACGACGCCAGGCCTGTTCCACGCCTTCGGCTTCAGTGGACACGGCTTCCAACTCGGTCCGGGCGTCGGCGACGCCATGGCCGAACTCATCACGACCGGCCAATGCGAAACGCCACTCGATGATTTCAGGATCAACCGCTTCAGCCGCGCTGCCTGATCGTTACAGAGACGGATCAGGGTCGCACGAAACGGTTCTAACGCGCCCGCAATCTTCCGTACGATCCCGCGACCAATGGTTGATCATGGCACCAGATCTTGGGTGTCCGCGCATAGTTCGTCGAATTCTACTGCACCCGATCCAGCAGTTTGTAGTAGGCGCCGACCAGCGGCAGGAACCAGGGTGGGCCGAAGTGGCCGGGGATGGCGTCCCAGGCGAGATCGGCCCAGGGGTTGCGGTTGATGCGGTCCGTCATCATATCCGCCATGATCTCGCCCATGTGGGTGGCGAGTTGCGCGCCGTGACCGGAATAGCCCATCGAGAAATAGACGCCATCGGCCTGACCCGCGCGCGGAAAGCGGTCCTTGGTCATGTCAACCAGCCCGCCCCAGCAATAATCCACCTCGATCCCAGCAAGCTGGGGGAAAATGCCGGCGAGCGCCGCCTGCAGGATGGCCCCGCTTTTCGCATCGGATTTCTTGTCGGATCGGGCCGAAAACCGCGGCCGGCCGCCGAAGATCAGGCGGTTGTCCGGGGCAACGCGGAAGAAGTTGCCGACGTTCAGCGTGGTCACGCAGGTCCGGTTGCCCGGCATGGTGGCGGTCAACTCGGCCGAGGTCAGCGGGCGGGTAGCCAGGAGGAAAGCGCCCACCGGCACGATGCGGCGCCGGAAATAGTTGAAAGCCGACGTTGTGTAGGCCCCGGTCGCAAGGAACACCTTGTCGGCGGTGACCTTGCCCTCGGGCGTGGTCAGTTCCCACCCTTTTTCAACCTGACGGCGGCTGGTGACGGGTGTATTTTCGTGGATTTCGGCGCCACGCCCTGCAGCGGCCTCGGCCAGACCGACCACAAAGCGGCCCATGTGCATCATGGCGCTTTTCTTCATCAACAGCCCGCCGTGGAAAGCGTCGGAACCGATCTCTCGGGCAAGGTCGGCGCGGGACAGGAGTTCGGTCTCGCAGTCAACCTCGGCATGGACCGCTGCGTAGTTCTGCGCGAGACTGTCGTAGTGCGCGGGCTTGGCGGCGAGCTTCAGTTTGCCCGAGCGGCGGAAATCGCAGGCGATACCTTCCTCAGCAATGATGCGTTCGATTGTCTCGATGCCTTGATCGAAGGCGCGGTACATTGCCTTGGCTTTTTCCTCGCCAAACTTGCCTTTGGCGTGCAGGAAGCTGTGGGCGGTGCCGTTGTTCACGTGGCCCCCATTGCGGCCGGAGGCGCCGAAGCCAACCTGCCGAGCCTCAAGCACGATGACGCGGCGCCCGGCCCTCGCCAGCTTCCGCGCGGCGCCGAGACCGGTGAAGCCCGCGCCGATCACCGCCACATCATAGTGGCCCGAAACCGGCGCCGCCGTTCCGCCGGTGAAGGCGGGGGCGGTTTCATGCCAGTAGGAAGCGAATTTCATGCCTTACCCTTGTTACGGACCACACACGCCGGCAAGGTCGCCGATGTTGGCGATCTCGGTGTATTCATGGAAAGGGTTGGCCGGTTCGTGTTTGCGGTTCACCCAAACAAACCTTGGATTATCGGGTGCAGTTTAGCGGGACGTTCATGCGCACCTCGTTGAAAGGCCGGGCCGCCAAAGCACAAAACACTGTATTGAGTTTGCTTACGGCACAGAGTTGCGGGTCCATCTTTCGCCTCTGTCATATCCCGGTTCCGCCTAGCGAAACCGGCCGCGGACGCTCCAAGACCCTTGGCGGTCGCACGTCCTGACTTCGGCGCAATCTCCCACCGTTCCCACTCCGGGCCTACCGCAGGAAACAGCAATGTGTCGATTGCCCTGCCACATGCGCGCGGCCTTGCTTGCTGGTGCGGGAGTGCTCGCAACCCCGTGGCGTACAATTTGCTGGGAAGGCTCCGCCCGTCGATGAATTGGCCATCCGCATAGGTGACCAGGAAGAGTGCGGGCGGCCTCTACACCCTCGCAAGGGACATACCGCTGACACAGATACCCAGCAGCACACGCTCGCAGGATTGGTACTAGCCGACGGCAAACGGCGCTTCAAGCTGAACCATCTTGAGGGTCCTTTCGGCTCACGAAGGGAACCCTGCACTGTCACGCAGAGGGTTGATGATATCGATTCCGTGGAAGTCTTTCTCATTGTCCGTGACGACCACGCAGTCGTTGGCCTCGGCGACCGCGGCGATGATGGTGTCGAGCGCGCTTCGGGGGCGTCCCTTCGCCTTCCCGCCAGCCATCAGCCGCGCCCAGACGAGGCCAGCTTTCTCGTCAAACGGTAGGATGCGGCCGGCGAACAGCGCTTGCGGGCCTTCGGGGCCGTCGAACCAAGTTTCAAGGCTGCTGCGCTTCTTGCCCTTCGGTTTCTCCAAGATACCTCGTTGGATTTCAGCGACGGTAAGCGAAGCAATGAAAAGGTCGTCGTCTTTCTGGGCGCCCATCCAGGCCAGCAGCGAGCCCGACGGCTCCGGCTTTATGACATTGCTGATGATATTGGTATCAAGGAGGTAGCGCGTCACAGATCGACCTTACGCCCCCCTTCTCGCGGCCGGCTGAGGTCGAGATCCGCGCCAACCATAGGCGAGCGACGCAGCGCGGCGAGAATACCGCCCGCTTTCGGAGGCTCACCCGCCACTGCCTGCCGTATCGTCCGGCGAAGCTGCCCGGCTTCCGGACCTTCCTCCGTCAATTTCCGAGCAAGGGATCGGAGTAGATCGCGATCGGCGTCGGGCGCCTGGATCTCGAACCGCG
Organism: Mesorhizobium sp. PAMC28654; assembly: GCF_020616515.1. GTDB lineage: Bacteria > Pseudomonadota > Alphaproteobacteria > Rhizobiales > Rhizobiaceae > Mesorhizobium. The sequence goes on along the minus strand of NZ_CP085135.1, from coordinate 650,333 downwards.
CGATGCCACGCTCAGTCAGACGGGACCGATAATTCTCGAGGGCTCTCTTCTGCGCACTGTTGCTCATCGCTTGCCTCCGTGCTATATCCAGATATATAGCCATGTTTTCTTTGGAGTGCAAGGTCTGGCCTGCTGCCGGTTTTTCGGACACCGAGGTTAAGCTTGGTGGACTGCACCCGGATCGATCTGACTACAGAAGGCGATGTACCTCGTCTTGATGAGCTTGGGTTCCAGCGCTACGCCTAGCGGCGTGAAGACTACCATATGACCGCCGTGCGGCGAAGAACCGATCTGGCTGGGGAGACCTTTGATCATGCTTCATTTGCGCGTTTCGGGCGTCGCGAGCCAGCCGACGATCATGTTTCTCCATGGGATAGGAACCAGCGGTTGGATGTGGGAGGACCAGTTTCGACGCCTGACCGGGTTTCATTGTGTGGCCGTCGATCTGCCGGGCCACGGCCTCAGCCGATCGGTCCGTTGGCATTCGATGGAACGCACGGCGGACTTGGTCGGCGATGTCATTCGCGCTGAGGTCCCGGGACGGAAGGCGCATATCGTCGGCCTTTCCCTCGGCGCCTATGTCGGGCTCACCCTTCTATCCAGGAATCAAGAGGTTGCGGACCGGGCCGTGCTGAGCGGCCTCAACGTGCTGCCGCTACCCAATCCCTGGATGATGACCGTGATGGGCTACCTGATGGCCCCGATTCTGAAGACGTCAGCTGGCGCCAGGATGAACGCCCGCGCGCTGAAGGTTCCCGACGACCATTTCGAGGGATACAGAAAGTCGCTTCAACAGCTGTCGATGCAAGGCTTCATGGCGGCCAGCCGCGACGCCGGCGCCTATTCGATGCCGACGGGAACCGCCAATATTAGGACACCCACGCTTCTAATCGCCGGAGAGCGCGAGCACGCGCTGATTCAGCGGTCGATGGACGCGCTGGCTGCTGTCCTGCCTCACGCCGAGAAGAGGTTCGCCAACAGCCTCGGGCATGGTTGGAACGGAGAAGCGCCCGAGCTGTTCGCGGCCACGGTAAGGGCGTGGTGCGACGGCGCGCGCTTGCCTGATGTGCTCTTGGATCATGTGCCCCAGTGAATGGCCCTGAGACCTTGATGGGTCTGCATCCGACCAGCGGTCGATTGCGCCTATCGTTCGTCTCGCCGGTGAATAGATTGTCGATGGTTGAGCCCAGTTGAAGCCCGCTGAACCAGCGTGACCGGTACTGTGACTGTCTCGCTTTGCTCTGCTGTGACTGATGAGACCGAGCGATTTGAAACCCGTCTTGGCTGTTTGCAAGTTCCGGCCGGTAACAGAAAAGCCGGTCGCGGTAGCGACCGGCAACTCTGGCAAATCTGAAGTCCGACCTCGATGATCAGAACGCCGGCTTGACCGCGTCGACGTTGTCCTTGGTGACGACCGTCAGCGGGATCGGAATGCGATCCTTCACTTCCTTGCCGTCCAGGATGTCGGCCATGGTATTAATGGCGAGCTTGCCGTCTTCGACAGGCGACTGGACGATGGTCGAATACATCTCGCCGGACTTGATCGAAGCAAAGGCGTCCTTCTGACCATTGATGCCGACGGTCGGCGGTGTGGGCTTGCCGGGGTTCGCCTCCTTCCAGGCATCGATGAAACCGCGCGCCATAGTGTCGTCGTTCGCGTAGACGCCCGCGATCTAATCACCAAACCGAGTGATCAGATCTCGGCTAGCGACTAGAGCCTTCTGCTGGTCGAAGTCGGCGTTTACGGTGTCGAGAACCTCGATCTTGCTGCCGAGATTCTTGAGATGATCGGTGAAACCAGCGACGCGGCCGATCGTGGTGCCATTGCCGGCCTGGCCGGCGATAATGACAACCGAACCCTGCCCGTTGAGCGCCTTGTTCAGCGAGTCTGCCGCCATCTCGCCTTCCGAATAGACGTCCGGTCCGGTGAACGACTTGATGAAGGGCTTGGCCTGATCATTCATCGGCGAATTGATCAGGATCGCCGGGATGTTGGCCTGTTGTGCGCGCGCCTGAGCCGGTATGTAGGCCTGCGGGTCGAGTGGCCACAGAATGATGCCGTCGGCCTTGCGCGCGATGCAGGTGTTGATCTATTCGGTGCCAGTCTGGACATCGAAGTTCTGACTAAGGCTGAGCACGTCGATGCCGAGTTCCTTTGCGCGGGCATCGAGCGCCTTGTTCGCTGGGGTGACGTAGGCGTGAGAGTCTGCTGCCGTCACGTAGCATACCGTTTTGGCTTCAGCCCAACCGGCCGAAGCCAAAAGCGCCATGGTGCCGACAAGCAATGTACTTTTCCTGGTAATCATCATTTCCTCCCTGTTGAATTCTGGTGGTTAAGCCGAGGCGACTGCCGCGGCATGACTCCGCGAGCCCGTCCGAACCGTACGGTCGAGAACGACAAGCAGAATGAGGATGAGGCCGGAGACGACCTGCTGGACGTAGGCGGGGATGGACTGGAATTCCATCGTGGTGGTGAGCGAGGCGATGGTGAGCACACCGCCGAGGGTGCCCAGTGCAGAACCTCGCCCGCCCTCAAGACGCGTAGGGGCCGCGCCTCGACGCAGGTCTCATCGTTTCCCGGCAGGCCGTCGAAGAAGCGGCTGACGGGAACGTCCAGCGTCGTAGCGATCTCGTAGCCGGGCACTGCATAATCCGGCATTGGGCCGCCATGTTCGACAGCACCCGCCATCAGATCAGCGCTCCGCCGCCGAACGAGAAGAACGACAGGAAGAAGCTCGACGCCGCGAAAGCGATGGACAGGCCGAACACGATCTGGATGAGCCGGCGGAAGCCACCCGACGTGTCGCCGAAGGCGAGCGTCAGGCCGGTGACGATGATGATGATCACCGCCATGATCTTGGCGACCGGGCCCTCGATCGACTGGAGGATCTGTTGCAGCGGCTGTTCCCACGGCATCGAAGAGCCGGAGGCATGGGCGGGCGCGGCCATCACCAGGATGAGCGTGGGAACCGAAACGGTCATGGCGAGACGATGGCGCGCGAGGCGCAGGCGTTGGATCACGGATTTTCTCCTTCAGGGCTTTGGACGAGCAAGGTCGGGCTGTCGTCGCCCTCGATGACGGCTGGCGCGACCAGGTAATCGCCGTCCGGGCGCAGGCCATCGACACGGGCGAGTTCGGACAGCCGGCGCGCGGAGCCGCGGCCGGAAAGGACGGCAACCAGGTCGATCGTTTCGGCGATCAGCGCGCGGGGAACCGTGACGACGGCTTCCTGGATGAGCTGTTCCATGCGGCGGAGCGCGCCGATGGCGCTGCCGGCGTGGATCGTGCCGAGGCCGCCGGGGTGGCCGGTGCCCCAGGCCTTGAGCAGTTCGAGCGCCTCGGCCCCGCGCACTTCGCCGACCGGAATGCGGTCGGGGCGCAGGCGCAGCGATGAGCGAACAAGATCAGATAGAGACGCGACGCCGTCTTTCGTGCGCATCGCCACGAGATTGCGCGCGGCGCATTGCAGCTCGCGCGTATCCTCGATGATGACGACGCGATCGGCGGTCTTGGCCACTTCAGCGAGCAGCGCGTTGATCAGCGTGGTCTTGCCCGTGGATGTGCCGCCTGCAACGAGAATGTTCGCGCGGTTTGCAACGCCCTGGCGCAGCGCGTCCGCCTGGCGCGCCGACATAATCCCGGTCGCGACATAATCTTCGAGGGTGAAGATGGCGACGGCAGGCTTGCGGATCGCGAAGGCGGGCGCCGCGACGACGAGAGGAAGAAGCCCCTCGAACCGCTCGCCCGTCTCGGGCAGCTCGGCCGAGACGCGCGGGGCGCCGGCATGGACTTCGGCGCCGACATGATGAGCAACGAGGCGAACGATGCGCTCGCCGTCCGCCGCCGACAGACGTTCGCCTGTGTCGGACAACCCCTCGGACAAACGGTCGATCCACAAGCGCCCATCTGGGTTGAGCATCACTTCAACGATGCTCGCATCGTCGAGATAGCGGGCGATCGCAGGTCCCAGCGCTGTGCGCAGCATACGCGCGCCGCGCGCCAGACCTTCTGAATTGTGAGGCGAAGCTGCCATCCTGTCCCCGTTTCGATCCGGGAGACATGGGCGACCCCTGGACGGGGATGATTAAGAGAGCCGCATCTCGAGTGGTTTCAACACCTATATCGAGGCGTAGTGGCGTAGCATGCAAATACAGGAGATTGGCGGCGCCGACCTGTAATCAAGGCTGATGATCTTCAGGCAAGGGCGGCGCCCGACGTCAAATGTGAGCTCGTCGGCAAGGCCGTCTGATCAAGCGGCCTCAGCACGAGTTGACCGTCGAGGCTTGTGGCGAACCACCACGTCGACCTTGTAGTCGAGCCGATCCAGACAGCGAACCAGCCTGTCTATTGAAAACTTGCCCGTACGCCCGGTGGCGATCGCGGAGACGTCGGGCTGTTTCATTCCGAGCAGTTCGGCCGACTTCGCCTGGGTCAGACGCCGGCGCTTGATAATGGCGCGGATCTCGCGGGCCAGCTTGGCCTTGAGCAATTCCTCTTCGGGATTGTCAAAGCCGAGGTCCGCAAACACGTTGCCGCTGCTCACTTCGGCGGTGATGTCTTCTGTCATGACTTCGTTCCTTTCCCATAGTTTTCGCGGTAGTGCGCTTCGGCCGCCTTCAATCGCACTGTCACGAGATCGATTTCGTGCTTGGGTGTCTCCCTGCCCTTCTTCGACTTCTTCTGGAAGCAATGAAGCACGTAGATCACTCCGGCAAAGCGCACCGCATAGACGGCCCGGTAGGTATCTCCGTCGAAGTCGTCGACCACCTCGAGGATGCTACGGCCCCCAAACCCTTTCAGGGCTTTGACAGCCGGGTGCTCCTCACCATTCTGGGCGTCGTTGATTGCGACACCCATCAACCGGCGAACATCGACCGGAAACTCGCGCAGGTCGTCCTTCGACGACCCCATCCATACCGCAGGCTTTTGGTTTTTCATTCTCGCTTGCCTTATAGCATACAGACTATAATTTTCAACGAAAAATCCTGACGCCACTTAGCCACTGAAAAAACTGATTCGGCTCAGACGGCTGTTTTTTCCAAGTGATCATGGAAGCTCATGAAGAAGTGGCCCCTCATGCAACCACGGATCTTAAAAGGATTTCGCGCCCAACATGGCTCCCGTAAAAGCGACCCCATCCTGCTTCTGTCTAGTTTTCTTCTGCCAAACTCGACTGGTTGGCAAAGCGTGATCTATGACAACATATCATTCCAACGCTCTGATATGTCTCGACATATCGATGCTTGCGAAATCTCAGTCCGCCCGTCCATTTAGCCCACGGGCTTGCCGGTCTGGAGTGTGTCCAGGCCGCCATCGATGTCCTCGGAGATTTCCTGTCGAAGCTTTGGACCTTTCGCCAGGCGCCGGCCGAGCGCGGTGACGAAGGCATCATAGCGCTCACCGGCCTTGGCGTGGGCAGCATGCGCCGCGGGCTCGGGCAACGCTGGTGTTGTCGCCAGCCAGAAGCGGACGAAAACAGCGAGCGTCTCCACGGCGATTCCAACATCGCGCTCCTGGCGTGTCATGCGACGATCGATCTGGTCGAGCCGCTTGGTAATCGCCGCCTCCTGTCGCTCGGCGGCATCGGGTGAGAGGAACGACTCGATGGCCGCCTCCGCGACGAGCGACCGCGAAAGATCTCGGCGCGCCGCATGCTCGGCGAGCCTGCTCATGACCCTCGGATTAAGATAGACCGACAGACGTTGTTTGCGCGGAACCTTTGCCATCGGAGCCTCACATGGGGGGAAAGGCGGTAGCGGTCTCCCGACTCGAACCCCCAGTAGGCGCCTCGATCAAGTTTGCACCACTGCGGATCCAGACCCGCCAACCTCCTTGAAAAGCACACGCAATTCAGTTGGAGGCGCGAGCCAAAAAGTTCGAAAAGCTTCCAAGAACCCCAGGTAAATTGGACGCCGCGACGGACAATGAGGTTCACGGATATCCAGGCGAACATCCGCATTGAAGCGGTCAATTTCGTCGGCAGAAGAGCGTCCGAAAAGGGCTGTCGGCGGCTCCGTCGTGGGAACGAAAAATGAAGAGAAGCAGAACTTTCGTGTGCGATTTTTGCACACAACATCCCCTAACTAGCTGATTATACTTAGGTATCCGCCCCATCCATCATAGGTGCAATAGATAGTCTATGCTCTTGATACTTCAGCATTTTTTCTTTAACATCAAATTGTTAGCCATTGCCAAGCACACACGAATTTACGCCAGTCCGGTTCGTGGCGTGTCCAAGTCCGTCGCAAGGGTCGCTACGTCAGCGAGACCTTCCTGCGCCGGGACGACGCAAGGCGCTGGGCAACCGATGCCGAGCGCCAAATCGATCTTGGCGAGAGGCCGAGCAAATCCCGTGTAGCGCGACTGAAGACTTTCGGCCAACTGATCAACCTTCATATCGACGACATTTGCGATGTAGGCAAGTCCCTCTCCGCTCCAAGGCCGCGACACTCGACATGCTGCAAAGGCATCTTGGAAAGTGCAATATGGCGGCTCTCGATCGCGAACGGCTCATTCGTCTCGGCCGCGATCGCGCTGCCCAAGGCGCCGGACCGGTGACTCTCGGCATCGACATTGGCCTGACAAAACTCATTCCATCCCACGCTGCTGCGGTGCACGGCCTGCCGGTCAAGGTCGAACCAGTTGATCTCGCGCGCATTGCCCTACGAGGGGCTTGGCCTTGTCGGGAAGGCCATCAGCGCGACAGGCGGCCTACCCAGGATGACTCGACAGACTGACCGCCCATTTTTGATGCAAATCCGGACCAGCGAGCCTTCGAGCAAGTTCCTCCTGTGCAAAGTGTAATATGCCCATGGCCACGCCTTGACCGGCTCGGCATGCCCGAAGCAGCATTTCATAGTTGTTGATGAATTGCGGGCGCTTGGTAATCAGGCGGTCGACACCGAAATGCTCGCGCCACTTGCGCCAACCTCGCCGGGTCCAGGACCTTCCAGATCAACGAACCGCACCTTGAGCGGTAGGGACCTGGCGTAGGGGCGCTCAAGGCCCATTTCTTCCAGAACGGCTGCTTTGATCTTCATGGTGGTTTCCAACGGCGGCATCGGAAAGATTTACACAGCCGCGCGCCGGCCCGCGCATGAGGGCAGGTCAAAAATTATCTGGTTAAGGCCACATAGCGATTTTCGCTCGGGCGTGTCCGTCGTCAGATCATTTGGCTCAGATTGGATCGCAGATTAGCGGAGTGTCGGCCTCATCTTGGGGTTGATGTTAAGCGGCGATCTTGCGGTGCTGCAAGCGCCGATGTTGGATGGTTTGGCGTTTGATCCTTTCTCGCTGTTTGATAATGGCTGCGGCCCTGCCGAAGTAGGCGTCGGCTGGCGTTACGTTGGCCAGGCTCTCGTGGTAGCGTCGATGGTTGTAATGTTCGACGAAGGCTGCGATCTGGGCCTCAAGGTCGCCGGGCAGAAAGTAGTTCTCCAAGAGGATTCGGTTTTTGAGGGTCTGGTGCCAGCGCTCGATCTTGCCTTGGGTCTGGGGATGCATTGGAGCGCCCCGGACATGGCTCATGCGTTGGTCCTGGATATAGTCCGCCAGTTCGCCGGCGATGTAGCTGGGGCCATTATCGCTGAGCAGCCGAGGCTTGTGGTGCACATGGGCCTGGTCGCACCCTGAGGCAGTAAGTGCCATGTCCAGCGTGTCGGTGACGTCCTCGGCCCGCATGGTGCTGCACAGTTTCCAGGCGATGATGTAGCGGGAGTAATCGTCGAGCACGGTCGACAGGTACATCCAGCCCCAGCCGATGATCTTGAAGTAGGTGAAGTCCGTCTGCCACATCTCGTTGGGTCGCGTCGTCTTGGTGTGGAACTCGTTCGCCGCCTTGATCACCACATAGGCCGGGCTGGTGATCAGATCGTAGGCCTTGAGGAGCCGGTAAACGCTGGCTTCTGACACGAAGTAGCGCGTCTCGTCGGTGAACCGTACTGCCAGTTCGCGCGGGGAGAGCTCGGACTGCTCCAGCGCCAGTTCGATGATCTGGTCATGGATGGCAGGCGGGATGCGGTTCCACACCCGGCTCGGCGCCGAGGGCCGATCCTGCAGCGCCTCAGGCCCGCCCTCGACATAACGGTCATACCAGCGATAGAAGGTCCGGCGCGGGATGCCCAGTCGGTCCAGCGTTTTGCGGGTTGGCAGGTGTGACTGCTCGACGATCCTGATGATCTCGAGCTTTTCGGATGCGGGATATCTCATTCTTGCTCGTCCCCATCCGCGATCATGCTTTTTTTGAGCAGACGGTTTTCCAGTGTCAGATCAGCGACGCATTCCTTCAGCGCGCCGGCCTCCCGGCGCAAATCCTTGACCTCGTCGCTGGTGGCAGCACGAGCGGTATCACCCGCCAATCGGCGCTTGCCGGCCTCCATGAACTCCTTGGACCAGGTGTAATACAGGCTCTGCGCGATCCCTTCCTTGCGGCACAGCTCGGCGATGCTGTCTTCGCCGCGCAGCCCGTCCAGCACGATCCGGATCTTGTCTTCCGCTGAAAAATGCCGCCGGGTCGCCCGGCGAATGTCCTTTACCACCTGCTCGGCAGGCTTCTTGGCACTTGAGGATTTAGGGCTCATCTTGGTTCCTTCGTCGTGACGACGAGATCAAAACCCTCCTTAATTCACAACCTCAAATCTGGGACACAGGTGCTGACGGGGAACACTGCGGAGCGATGCGCAGGACTTGGTCGCGGCTTCTTAACAATTTCCGCGGCGGATCGACGGGTCATGCTGATATCCAACGGCCTTCCGGGATAGAGTTGGCACGCCGTCAGCAACTATCAAAGCGTCACGCCAAAGCCAACAAACAGAAATGCGTATCCATGATCGAACTGCGTGAATTATCGTCACTGCTCGCACTGAAGAACACCGGAAGCTTCAACGCGGCAGCAGCGCTGCTACACGTAACTCCAGGTGCGATGTCCCAGAGAATCAAGCAGATCGAGGAAAGCATTGGCCAGATCCTGATCGTGCGATCGTCTCCGGTCCGATTGACACACGCCGGTGAAACGCTGATTCGCTTGGCTCAGCAAGTTGAATTGCTGATTGATGATGCGAGGCAAACGCTTATTGGCAATGAATGCCCCATCGGCTTAACCGTAGCGGTCAACCACGGATCGCTGGCAACATGGTTTTCCGATGTTGCTATCGAGTTTGTTTCTCTGGGCATTGGAGGGCTGGACGTCAGATGCGCGGATCAACATGAAACTGTCAAATTGCTAACCGATGGCACTGCTGTTGCTGCGGTTTCAGCGGAGGCAACGCCTCCCAGTGGGTGTGATTGTGTCGCTCTTGCATGCTTGAATACGTTGCAGTCGCCTCGCCAGTTCACCCTCCACGACCAAACGATGAAGGGCGGATAACGTCAGGGACTTCGCTATTATTGTTTGATCAGGCCGATATTCACACTCAGCGGATTGGTGAACTGCTGGGACCTATGATCAGTATCAAGCAGCGACACTATCTGCCGGATTGGTACGCACTGCTGTCCGCGGCAGTGGCGGGAGTGGGCTACGCGGTCATGCCGCGCAGACTTGTTCAAGATTTCATCGTTTCAGGCAAACTGATCACCGTCATTGAAAGCGCGGAGCTATTCATCCCCCTTTATCTCCATTACTGGCGCCTAAAGAGCACCCGGTTGGATAAGCTTATCGGTATAGCCAGAAAAGTGGCCGCACAAAAAATGCTTCCTCCCGCATCGCAGCGGAACGGCGTGATCTGACAGGCACCCAATCAGACCATGAACTCAGCTCCTGGTCGACCTTGATTACGTCCGAACAAACACTCATATTCAAGCTGCCGCGTTCGGTCCGAAGCGCCCAGGCGAACTTCGATTTCGTCCGGGCTCCGGAAAGCCGTTGCCGCAGCCGCATCGTGATGCGGCTGTCCTGCTTAATATCGGCAAAGATCACCGGGCGAGGGTCCAGCCACATGGCCTGCATCGCGACATCGCGATTGTCGACGGCTTTGCCGCCACCGAACGAAAGAACATCGTAGTCCGTGTCTTTTGCTTCCGCAAAGCCAGGGAAATAGTCCTTGGCCTCGCGCACTCCGAAACCGGTGTCGACGCGCTGGCATCCAAACTCGGCCCGCAGCCAGTTGGTGGCGATGGACCAGCAACCCGACAGGTCATCCAGATGAAGGAGCATATGGGCGGCGAGATCGCGCGCCTGAGCGTAGCGGATCACGTCACGATCGAGAAGCCGGGTCCGGAGTCGCCGCTGCGTGGCAAAGACACCCCCGCGGAATTCCTCTGCAAAGGCTGACGCGCACCACGATCCCTGGCTTCGTGTTTCCGACAACCCTTTTCCCTTTTCGGGCTTCCTATCACAGGCCTTCGCTCGGCGAAATTGACGGCGGATGGGCACCGCGCCACAGAGCGCTCTCCCTCCGACTCTATGCCAACCCTTCTGAGTCAAATCGTGATTGGCCGGTGAGCGTACCCCCCTCCAGGCGGTGGAGAATTCACGTGGTCGGTTTGGTCAACCGACGCGGCTGCCCGACATAATGCGGAGATCAATTCCCATTTTGGAACGGAGACGGCACGCCAACGCGGATCGATCTCGAAAAATCTGGCGAAAGAGCCGACTCCCGCGCGCGCTCGTCTATGTGGGCTAAGTCCCTCAAAGTCGACAATGGCAGGCGAGTGTCGAGTGCCCCCCGTGCATATGCATAATCAGGCAAGTAGCCGTTGACGATGAGGCGCCAGTCGAGAGGGACCACGTCACCAACCGCGTGCATCATCTTGACGATCGTCGTGGTGCAGTTCGTCGTAAGCGAATTGTAGAATTCCGGAGTCGTGGAAAGCGCATTTGCATCGGAGACGTATTCCAGCAGAAGCGCTCGGGCCGCATTTGTCGACACGTTCAGGCGATAGATCTAGACGTCCTCTCCCCGAACATTCGACCTGACGCCGACCACATCGCGCTCATCGGCGGCGATGATGACAAGGGGATTGCTCTTGAACAGGTCCGCCAGTGGCGAAAACTCGCCGCCGCTACGCCGCCGCACCTCGATGGACCAGGCGAGATAGTCACCACCTGCGAAGCCAAAGCTCACGATGACATGGGCGATCTTGGTCCCGGACCAATATGACATGAAGAGGTCGGTAGTCTGAAGTGTGGACAGGTCGTAGGTCCGTGTCGTCCAGCGTTCGGTGAAATCGGTGTCGCTACGCCATTCAAAGTCGCGCACGTCTTTCAGCGTCAACAGATTTCCGTCGCGCGTGCCGGTTACCTGACGAGCGACATCCGGCGCCCAATCCGCATGGCCCAAGGGCTTGATGGAACTCCACCAAACCAGAACCAAGGCAAACGCAACGGCAAACAGGGTAAACGTCCGGATGCGAAACCGGCTGAAGAGCGCGATGACTGTGGCGAGGCCAAACAAGATGAAAAAGCCAGCGGCGATACCCCGTCCGAGCTCTGCGGCAGGCAGGCGGTACCACATGGCAAGTCCGGCCCAGGCAGTCAGAATTGTCACGACCAACGAAAGGATGATGGTGAGCGAGGTCCGAGCGATGCGCATTGAATCCTCTTTTCGTCAGACGGCATCCCTGCAGATGCGGCTGGCCCTGGCCATCATCCGCGAGCACGACGATCGAGAAAGGAAAGCCGGCAAATGATCAACAGGTTCAGCGCTCCAGACCATACAGCGAAGGACTTCTCTTTGCCTTAGCGCGGGCGCGTTAGCACAGTAAAATTCAAGAGAGAGCCGCAGGGCCAGATTTTCTTCCACTGCGCACCTGAGTTCACTTGCCGGTCGAAGCCTTCATACAGATCAGCTTGCCCTACCTGCTCCATGAGGCTCGTGAAGTGTCGAAGAACGACGGGCGCGAATGACCCTCATGACGGTGCGTCGTGCTTAGGTGAGCCAGAAATTATCCTCTGAACTCGCTCAGCGAATCCAACTCTGTCTCATTGGGGAGTGTCCGCCTGGAAATGGAGGGCTATGCCATTGGAACTCGCGCGGATGGCCGGTGCCGCCGCTTGGCACCGCGCGAAAAGCTCCTGAGGTATGCGAACTGTCCCCGGCCCTTGCTACATCGTCGGGAAGTGGCAGGCCACTTTGCGACCGGGTTGATATTCCCTCACCTCTGGCCGCTCCGTACGGCAACGCTCCACCGCGATCGGGCATCTTGGGTGGAAGCGGCATCCGGACGGAGGTTTGAGCGGGCTCGGCACGTCACCGGTCAGGATGATGCGCTTGCGCGTCCCGCTGGGCGTCGTCTCCACGACAGGAACAGCAGAGATCAGCGCCTGGCTGTAGGGATGGGCAGGTGTTGCAAACACCTCTTCCGCGGGCCCCTCCTCTACGATGGAGCCAAGATACATGACCGCGATGCGGGTCGAGACCTGACGCACCACCGACAGGTCGTGGGCGATGAAGATGTAGGTGAGGTTCAGCTTCTCCTGGAGGTCGGCAAGCAGGTTGACGATCTGCGCTTGCACCGACACGTCGAGCGCGGAGACGGGTTCGTCCAACACGACCAGATCGGGATTGAGGGCGATGGCCCGCGCGATGCCGACACGCTGGCGTTGCCCGCCGGAGAATTCGTGCGGGTAGCGCATGACATGGTCCGGTAGCAGTCCAACGAGGTCGAACAGTTCCGCGACGCGCCTGGTGATCTCGCGCGAGGAAAGCTTGGTATGGATCCGCAGCGGCTCAGCCACCAGATCGCCGACGCGACGGCGCGGATTGAGCGAGGCCGACGGGTCCTGAAACACCATTTGCAGACGCCGCCGCAGCGGCCTCAGTTCTGACAGAGACTTCGAGGTGATGTCGTCGCCTTCGAACAGGAGCTTACCGTCGGTGATGTCGTAGAGCCTCACCAGGCAACGCGCCAGCGTGGACTTGCCGCATCCGGATTCCCCGACCAGACCAACCGTCTCGCCGCGCCGCACCGACAGCGAAACATTGTCGACCGCATGGACGGTTCGCTTGCCTTCGGAGGAGAACCGGGAGCCGATCGAGAAGCGCTTGCCGAGCGAACGCGTTTCGAGGATTGGCTGGTCTTTATCGATCATCGGTCCGCTCATGCCTGTGCCACACGGAAGCACGCCGCGGCGTGAGTGCCGACACCTAGGTCGGGCTTGCCGGTCACACAGGGCTCGTATTGAACAGGGCAACGCGGACCGAAGGCGCAGCCTTGCGGCAATCGCAGCAGCGACGGCGGCGACCCGGGAATGGCCGGCAGGCGGCGCGGCCTTTCGCCCGTCAGCGGTGGGATCGAACCGAGCAGCGCGCGCGTATAGGGGTGCCTCGGGTCGGAAAACAGCTCCATGCGGCTGCCGCGTTCCACAACGCGCCCAGCATACATGACCATCACACGATCGGCGAGTTCGGAGACCACGCCCATATCGTGCGTGATGAAGACCACCGCCGAATTGTATGTCGCGCGCAGCTTGCGCACGAGGTCGAGAATGCCTGCCTGCACCGTGACGTCGAGCGCCGTGGTCGGCTCGTCCGCCACCAGCAGTGCCGGATTGCAGGACAGCGCCATGGCAATCACCGCCCGCTGGCGCATACCGCCGGAGAGCTGATGCGGATAGCGTGACATCGCCTCGTGGGGGTTGGGAAAGTTCACTTCGGCCAACAGTTCTTCCACGCGCTCCATCGCCTTGGATTTGCTGATGTTGCGATGCGCGCGGATCTGTTCGGCGATCTGCCAGCCGATCGTGTAGACCGGCGTCAGCGCCGTCATCGGGTCCTGGAAGATCATCGCGATCTCGTTGCCGCGCAGGCGTCGGAGCTCGCGCGCGGGCAGTCCCACCAGCTCGCGGCCCTTGTAGCGGATCGAGCCTTCGATGACCGCGTTAGGATCGGTGATGAGACCCATGACAGCCAGCAGCGACACGGTCTTGCCGGAGCCGGATTCACCGACGACGCCGAGGATCTCGCCCTCTTCGAGATCGAAGGAAACGCCGTCTATGGCCCGCACTAGGCCGTCATCGGCGCGGAAGGACACTCGAAGATCGCGCACCGACAGTATCATGATGTCCTCAGGCGCGGATCGAGAAGGATGTAGATGAAATCAACCACCGCGTTGGCGATGACCACGAACATGGAAGCGTACATCACCGTTGCCATGATCATCGGCAGATCGAGGTTCTGCAGCGCGTCATAGGTGAGTTTGCCTATCCCGTGCAGCCCGAACACCACTTCAGTCAGCAGGGCGGAGCCACCCACCAGCGCGCCGAAGTCCAGGCCGAACAAAGTGATGAAGGCGATGAGCGAGGTGCGCAGGGCATGGCGCAGCAGGATGCGGGTTTCCGACAGGCCCTTGGCGCGGGCCGTACGGATATAGTCTTCCTGCAGGGATTCGATGATCGCCGCGCGCAAGACGCGCCCGTAGATGCCGATGTAGAGAATGGCCAGCGTGATCCACGGAATGACCAGCGTCAGGAACCAGCCCTTGGGATCGTCGGAGAAGTTCTTGTAGCCAAGCGGCGGCACCCAGGAGAACGCCCAGCTGTCATGGTAGCGGCTCTGGGTGATCAGGTTCATCACCTCGCCCAGCCAGTAGACCGGCATGGAAATGCCGAGCAACCCCAGCGCCATCAGAAGCTTGTCCAGCCAGCTGTCGCGAGTGGCGGCGGCGACGACGCCGATGATGATGGATACCACCACCCACAGGATCGCCGCCCCGAACACCAGGGAGAGCGTGACCGGGATGGAATCCAGCACCGCCGGAACCACCTTCCAACCACGATTGACGAAGGAGGTGAGATCGCCCGTGACGAAGATCTTCTCCATCATCTTCACATATTGCACGTAGAGCGGCCGGTCGAAGCCGAAACTGTGGCGCACCGCTTCCAGCACTTCGGGCGATGCGTTGCGCCCGGCGATGCGCGCGGCGGGGTCGGCGCCCGGAGTCGCGAAGAAAATCAGGAAGACGATGACCGAGATGCCGAACATCACGAACAGCATCTGACCGAAACGGCGCAGGATTGCGTAGATCATCAGTCGCGCCCCAGCCGGACCTTGGAGCGTGGGTCAAGCGCGTCGCGCAGGCCGTCGCCGAAGACATTGAGCGCCATGACGGAGATGGCGATCGCCAAACCGGGCGCCAGCGCCACCAGCGGCCGCGTGTAAAGCAAGGCCTGTCCGTCCTGGATGATGGTGCCCCAACTCGCCGCGGGCGGTTGCACGCCGATCGAAAGGAAGGACAACGCCGATTCCGTCAGCATGTTCAGCGCCATCATCAGCGGCACGAAGACGATGAGCGTAGTGGTGATGTTTGGCAGGATGTCGCGCCACAGGATTCTCGCGCCTGGCACGCCCAGATTGATCGCGGCCATCACGAATTCGCTGTTGCGCAGCGACAGAACCTGCCCGCGTATCGGGCGCGCCACATAGGGCACGTAGACGATGCCGATGATGATGACAGGCAGCCACAGACTGCCGGACTCGATCTCGATCGGCCCGATCGCGATGCCTTGCGCTATGGTGACGATGGAAAGCGAAATCGCCAGCAGGTAGATCGGGAACGCCCACAGGACATCCAGCAAGCGCGACAGCACCGTGTCTGTGATGCCACCAAAATAGCCGGCGACGAGACCCGCCGCTGTGCCTATGAGCAGGGTAAAGATGGTCGCCGCCCCGGAGATCAACAGCGAACTGAGCCCGCCATAAAGCATCCTGGCCATGACATCGCGGCCCTGGCTGTCCGCGCCGAGGAAATAGTTTCCAAGCTGCCAGGTCGGGCCGAGCGGCGTGTAGCCGAGACCAAGCCCTTCGGTCGATGGCTCCATCACCGGCACGTCGGCGCCGTCGATCTGGATGACGGCGTCGAGCGTCGAGGCGAATGGGTCCACGCCTGCCCACTTTGCATAGAGAGGCGCGCTGAGACAGGCAAAGGCAATGAGGAGGAACACGGACAGGGACGCCATGGCGGCCCTGTTCCTTGTCAGCTTCGCAAGCGCGACGGCCCACGGCCCTCGCGTCTTGCGCGGCACGGCAACGGCTTCGTTCAACACGGACGTGCCCTCCACAGTTCGTTACTGCACCCAGGACTGGGTGATCATCCAGTTGAACTGCCGGTTGAACTTGAAATTGCCCAGGCGCTTGCTGACGAAGTCGAGCCGCTTCGGCGTGAAGAGGCCGACGGCCGGCGCCTTGTCCGTCACCTGCCTGTCGATTTCAGCCCACATCTTGTCGGCCGCTTTCTGATCGGTCACGCCAAGATCAAGTGCCTTCTGCATCTTGGCGTCGATCTCCTTGTCGCAGAAGCCGGCTATATTGATCGAAGCGTCCGAGCCCTCGCGGTAGGATGCGCAGCTGAACAGGATATTCAGGAAGTCCGATGCCGCGGGATAGTCCTTGTACCATTGGGTAACGGACATCTGCACCTTGTTGTTGGAGTTCTGAATGTAGGTGAACTGGATATTGGCTGAAATCGGCTTGACGTCGGCGGCATAGCCAATGCTGGTCAGAACGCTCTGCAGATAGACGCCGATGGACCGGGATACGGCCGTGTCCTCGACGATGATGGTCACCTTCTGACCCTTCGTGCCCGACTCCTCGACGAGCTGCTTTGCCTTGTCTAGATCAGGCGCCGACCACTTGGCGCCGGGGTTCTTGGTGTAGGGGCAGTAGTCCTCATGACCGGGAAAGTCCGGAGGCAGGACTTGGCAGACTGGGGAGGCCAGCACCTTGCCGCCGAAGAGCTTGACCAGCGTGTTGCGGTCGATCGCAAAGGCAACAGCCTGGCGGGCCTTTTCGTTGTCGAACGGAGCGATACGGGTGTTCAGCGGCGCGTACCACCAAGCCGAAAGCGGCGAGATGTGCAGCTGGTCCATGAACTTGCTGCCAAGTTCGCCCAGGCGGTCGCTGGGCAGCGCGTCGAACATCCAGTCTGCCTCGCCGTTCTGGATCGCGGTAACGGCTGCTTCCTCGGACAGGCCGAAATCATATTGGACGACATCCGGATAGCCATCCGGCTGAGCTTCCTGGCTCCACTGCTTGAAATTGGGGTTGCGCGAGATCGTCATGCCCTTGTTGGGGTCGAAAGTAGAGATCATGTACGGGCCGGTGCTGGGAATGGGCGTCGATCCCATGTCCTCCGCGGCCGTGTCCGCCGGCAGGACCACGGCATGCGGCAAGGCAAGCTTGTAGAGAATCTCGGCATCCGGCTTGGTGATGTTGATGGTGACCGTGCCGGCCGCCTCGTCACCGACAACGCCGCCTTCCAGCGTGCAGCTCTTGGTGTCGGCCAGGCATTTGTCGGCGCCGACGATGCCGGCATAGAAAGTACCGGAGGTCGGGCCGGAAACCTTGAAGATGCGCTGGAAGGAGGCGACGACGTCCTTCACGCCAAGCTCCTGGCCGTTGGAGAACTTGATGCCTTTGCGCAGCTTGAAGGTGAAGGTCTTGCCGTCATTGCTGACCTGCGGCAACGCCTCGGCCAGATCCGGCACGATGGTGAAGCCGTCCATGCCCTCGGCTTTGCGGAAGGCAACAAGGCCGTCATAGATCGGCTGGTACAATTGCCAACCCTGGTCGGTGTAGTTGATGTGCGGATCGAGCGTTCCCGCGGCAGAGCGGGCCAGCAGGCGAATGGTGCCCCCTCGGTGTTCCTTGAGATATTCGGCCTGCGCCGGAGCCAGCCATGTGCCGGCCAGCAATGCGGCGGCTGACGCCGCCAAAAACAGTTTCTTCATGCTTGATCCCCTTTTCTCAGTTGTCGTTGCAGTCCAGGAAGTCTCCCACCACCCGCATGCACGCATCCTGCTCTTCGACATGCGGCATGTGGCTGGAATGCTCGAATATCTCCCAGCGCGATCCCTTGATACCGTCCTTGAAGGGCTGCACGGTCGCGGGAGTGGCCTCGTCATGACGTCCGGAGATGATCAGTGTGGGAACATCGATGGCCGGCAGGCGGTCGATGATGCTCCAGGCCTTCAGCGTGCCGATGACGTGGAATTCGTTGGGCCCGTTCATGACATTGTAGACAGTCGGATTGCGGGCAACCTGGGCGAAACTCTCGGTCACTTCGGGCGGAAAAGGCACGACCCGGCAGACATGCCGTTCGTAGAACACCATCGTCGCCTCTTGGTAAGCGGTATCCTCCGTCGTCCCGGCCTGTTCGTGCCGGGTCAGCGTCTCCTGCACATCCTCAGGCAGGTCGGCGCGCAACCGGTTGGCCTCTTCGACCCACAGCTTCATGGAAGCCGGCGAGTTGGCGATGGTCAGCGACTTCAACCCCTTCGGCCGCGTTACCGCATATTCGGCACCCAGCATGCCGCCCCAGCTCTGGCCGAGGACATGGAAGCCGGCGCGGATGCCGAGATGGTCGACCAGGTTTTCAAGCTCATCGATGAAAAGCCGTGGCGACCAGAAGTCGACGCCCTTCTGCGGCAACAAAGTGGAATTGCCGCACCCCAACTGGTCGTAGTGGATGACGGCGCGATCTCTCAGCGCAAGAAGCTTGTAGGCATCGACATAGTTGTGCGCGACGCCCGGACCGCCATGCAGGATCACCACCGGGGCTTTGTCGGCATTCAGTTCGCCGCTGATCCGGTACCAGGTTTCGTAGCCGCCGAAGGCGGCCCGCCCTGCCCTGGCAATGATCTCAGACGACATCCCAATTCCCCGTGCGCTTGAAGGCGTCTTGTCGTTGTCCGTAACGGCAGGCACCTAGTTCACCTTGCGGCTGGCCCGCACCCACTCTTCCAGCATCTGCACGCCGAATGCCGTGGCGCCTTGCCGGGCCAAGGGCCGATCGGTGTCGGTCAGTTCCTTGCTGGCGATATCGAGATGCACCCAGGGGCGGTCTTGCGTGAAATGGCGCAGGAAGGCCGCGGCATACGGAGCGTCACCATCTTCCATATCCTTGGCGTGGTGGCGGAGGTCGGCGAATGGCGACTGCAATCCTTCGTCGTAGGCCCGGTCGAGCGGCAGTCGCCAGAACCGCTCGCCAACCACTTCTCCGGCCGCGATCATCTGTGACGCGATGGCATCGTCGGTGCTGAACAGCCCGGCGAATATCGATCCCAGGCCGCGCGTCACCGAATAGGTCAGCGTGGCCAGATCGACGATCACTGATGGGTTGAATCGGGTGGCCGCATAATGCAGGCAGTCGGCCAAAAGCAGGCGTCCTTCCGCATCCGTGTCGAACACTTCCACGGTCTGTCCCGAGGCCGTCGTGATGATGTCGCGTGGTTTGAGCGCGGTGCCCGAGGGCATGTTCTCGGCGATGCCCAGCACGCCGACCGCGTGGACCGGGCTGCCTTGTCGCGCGAGTGCTATCATCAGGCCGACGACCGCGGCCGCCCCACCCATGTCGGCCTTCATGTCGAACATCTGCGTCCCGCCCTTGATGCAGAGGCCACCGGAATCAAAACAGACACCCTTGCCCACGAAAGCGAGCGGCTGCGTGGGGGCACCCTTGCCGCGGTAGCGCAGGACCGCGACCCGTGGCGGTCGTGCCGAGCCCGCACCGACGGCAAGAAGCGCGTTCATGCCGAGCTCTTTCAGCTGTGCGGCGTCGAGCATTTCGACGTCGATGCCGGCTTCGCGCAGCGGCTCGAGATGATCGTGGAAATTGTCGGGATGGAGATGGTTCGGCGGCAGGTTGACCAGGGTCCGCGCATATTCGACGCCATCCGCGATGGCATTGATCCGGACCAGCGCCGAGGTCACGTCCGCGCCGCTTGCTCCGATCAGCCGCACCCGCAAGGTTCGATCCGCCCCCGCGCCTTGCCGCTGATTGCGCATGTCGAAACGATAGCGCCGCAGCCGCATGCCAAGCGCGACGCGCGCCAGGATTTCCGCACCGGGCAAGTCAATGCCTGCGATGGGATCAAGGACGATCGTGGCCGAACATTCCCCTTTGCTTTCCAGATGCGCGGCAAGTAACCCGCCGGCACGCGCCAAGGACAGGGTGGTTACGGCTTCAGCTTTGCCCAATGCCAGTACGATCACACGCCGGGCCGACACAGCCTGCGGAGCGATGAGATCGATGCAGGCGCCGGATTCCGCTAGCGCGGCGGGGTCTGAGCAGGCCCGGGACAGAATCCCGCCCATGTCAGCATCCAGTGCCGCTGCCCGAGGGCCAAAGCCGTTCTGGGCAGTTTGCAGGATCACGACGACAGAGGTTTCCGCGGAAATCTCGTCAGCCGTTTCGAAGACCGGCACTGGCGATTGAGGCATAGACTGGCATTCTCTCCTATTGCGGCGATACCGGCTGAAGCGTCGGCTTTCGACATGTTGTGGTGTCATGCGGCCAAGCTACGCCCGCCACCGGTGGAAACCGGTCACGCCGATCTCCGCCGCCGGTGGAATGGTACCGGAGTCCCCAAATAGTCGTTTTCTTAAGACGACTTAGTTGCTCTTGCCCTTTCGGTATCCCTGAACAGGGCAGGCGATCAAACGCCAATTTTGTCCCTATCGATTGACAAAAACTCAACTGACAATTCATGATCGACGGATGGCCTTACCATCACTCAATGGCATGCGCGCTTTCGAAGCCGCTGCGCGTCTCGGCAGTGTCAAGGATGCAGCGGAAGAGCTGCATCTGACACCCTCGGCTATCAGCCGACACATCCGCGCGCTTGAAAGGAATCTCGGCCAGGATCTTTTCGAGCGCGGCTTTCGCCAGATAACGCCGACCACGAGAGGTTCTTACTATGCGCGAAGCCTCTCGGAAGCGTTCGAGGCCATCTGGCGCGCCACCGACGATGTCAGCCTCTCCGACGGCCCGCGCCACAGCAAGGCCCAACGTGTCAGGGTCTTGTGCGTGCCGGCTGTTCTGAACCTCTGGCTGGCGGACCGGTTGCCGAATTTTCGGCGACTGCACCCGTCCGTCGATCTGGAGATCTCGACATCGGGCAAGCGCGCAAACTTCGACTTGGCCATCATCGACGAGTTCGTCTACAAGGCCGGCCCGGCCTTGACGCTGCTGATCCCGCTGGTTCTGACGCCGGTCTGTGCGCCCTCACTGCTCGAAGGGCCCGTGCCGCTGCGTTCACCCGCTGATCTGGTCAATCACCATCTCATCCATGAATGTGAGAGTATGAGATGGAGGCGGTGGTTGGAGCAGGAAGGCGTTTCGGACACGACGCCGAAGTCCAGCACAACTCTGGATGATTGCACGCTCATCATGCGCGAGGCGATCAATGGCGCCGGCATCGCGCTTGCCGACACGATGATGGCCCAGGATTTTCTGGAGCAAGGCAAACTCGTCGCACCGTTTCGCGCTCGCCATACCTATCCGGCCGGGATTTACCTGCATCAGCGTCGCAGCATCGGCAACAAGCCGGGCACCGGCCTGTTTCAGGATTGGCTGCTGTCCGAAGTTGCTGACCACAAGCGGGTGATGGCCATCGCCTAGACGGAACGCCAGTTCCGACAGATGGCATGAGCACCAGGGAGTCGTTTAGATTGAACGGCTCACTGGCGTCAGCTCGAGCTTTGGCCGAGGTAGCTGCAGGACGCCGCCCCTATGGCGACCGCTCCCACCGTGATCAGCATGGATGGAGCGCCCATCAATGTGGCCGCTATTGCCCAGACCAATGCGATGGCGATGGCGCCAACTGTTCCCAGGACCATCTTGAGCCATTTGGGCATTGTTCTTTCTCCCGGTCGCGCCGTGATCGCCGCCAGCCGATCATTTGGACCAGCGGCACGGCGACTCGCGAGGCGTCGCATCAAAGGCGCGCACTAGCGTAACACAGGATACACTCGCAGGTGAGCAGTGGGGCAAAAACCACCGCACGTCCGCACCCGCTACGAGCGCGGACGTTGAAGTAGCAATCCGGATCAGGCGTTTACCGCCTCAGGGCGTATACGTGCCCCATGCTTTCGCTACCCATGGGCATTGCCGACTCATCGTCCAGCAAACGGGTAATCCGGGCAAAACCCGTGAAAGCCTTCCTCGCTTCCTCGGGCGACATCTGTCCCGACAAAGCCGCGGAACAGCAATTCAACGCGCATTGATAGACCGGCCCGCGCCGCCCGGTTGGCCATTTCCGCAGAAATACCATTGCTTCGGCTACGCTATCGACTTCTTCCAAGGGGTGTCCTTGCCCGCGCGTAATCCGCACCGGCGAAAAGAAATGCAAGCGATCCATAGTTTCCTCCCGGTCGACCGCATTGCGATCGAACTTTACAAAACTCACAGCCTGCCATTTGGTTCCCAACAAAATAGCCATCGGCTGAAAAAAGAAGCGGATTGGCCACGCCGCTGAGAACAGCTCGAATCATTGGCGAGATATCTCGGCGGCAACGCAGTCGTCATCCTATAACAGTGGTTCTCATTGAATATCTTTAAGCTCAAAGCCGGCAAATCACTCCGTTGCCGCTTCCCTTGCGTCAGGCTTAATCTGCGTGGTCAACGCGTGAGGGCGCGTCCGGCAAAAAAGGGGAACACACCACAATGACAATACAAGGCGCGTCACCGGGCCTCTACAATGAGGATCTCGCTCCGGCGAAGGTTCGAAACTGGGGGCCATTCTCGATTTTCAACGTCTGGACGTCGGACGTCCATAGCCTCTGGGGCTACTACCTGGCTGCCAGTCTCTTCCTGTTCTGCGGTGGTTTCGTCAATTTCATCATCGCCATCGGCATCGGTTCGCTGATCATCTACGCGATGATGAATATGGTCGGCTACGCCGGTGTGAAGACCGGAGTGCCCTACCCTGTGCTTGCCCGCGCTTCCTTTGGCATCTGGGGCGCCAATGTGCCGGCTCTGGTGCGCGCGGTCGTTGCCTGCTTCTGGTACGGCGCACAGACCGCGGCGGCGTCCGGCGCCATCGTCGCGCTGCTGACACGCTTGCAGTGGTTCGACGACTTCAACAAGTCGACGCATTTCCTGGGCCATACGGGCCTGGAAGTGATCTGCTTCGTGATTATCTGGGCACTGCAACTCCTGATCATCCAGAGAGGCATGGAAACGGTGCGCCGTTTCCAGGACTGGGCCGGGCCCGCCGTGTGGGTGATGATGCTGATCCTCGCCATCTATCTCTGCGTCAAGTCTGGAAGGTTCGCCCTCACCAGCGACATTCCGATGGACGTGCTCCTCGAAAAGACCAAGGATGCGGGCGTGCCCGGTACACCGGGGTCGTGGACTTCGCTGTTTGCGGTGGCCGCGATCTGGGTGACCTATTTTTCGGCGCTCTATCTCAACTTCTGTGATTTCGCCCGCTATGCACCTGACAAGGCGTCGCTGCGCAAGGGCAATATCTGGGGCCTGCCGATCAACCTCATCCTGTTCTCGCTGGTCGCCGGCGTCACCACCATTGCCGCCTTCGACGTCTATCACGAAGTGCTACTCCATCCCGACCAGATCTCGGCGAAGTTCGACAGCTGGTTCCTGGCGGCACTCGCGGCCCTGACCTTCGCCGTGGCAACACTCGGCATCAACGTGGTGGCAAACTTCGTGTCGCCGGCGTTCGATTTCTCCAACGTCTTTCCCCGGCAGATCGACTTCAAGAAAGGCGGCTATATCGCGGCCGTGATCGCACTCGTGCTCTACCCCTTCGCGCCGTGGGAAGGCAGTGCTGCCTCCTTCGTCAATATCATCGGCGCGACGATGGGACCGATCTTCGGTGTGATGATGGTAGACTACTACCTGATCCGGAAGGGCGAGTTGGATGTCGATGCGCTCTACAGGGAAAATGGTGAATTCCGGTTCCAGAGCGGTTGGCACGTCAATGCCTTCATCGCGGCTGGCATAGGCGCGATCTTCTCGTCGATCCTGCCCAACTTCACCAGCCTGCTGCCATCCTGGTGGGGTGTCTATGGCTGGTTCTTCGGCGTCGCCATCGCCGGCGTCATCTACTACGTGCTGCGCACCGCGGCTCTGGGCGCGGGCGCCAGGACGGCCAAGGCCTGACAGGCAGTTTCGGGGCGGCGCCATGCCGCCCCGTCTCTATGCTCCGACCATCTCGGCCAGCCGGCGCACCGTGTTCCAGTTGCGCGAAGTGCCGATGCCCAGACGTTTGTGGCTTGTCGCCGCCAGCAGGCGAGAGTTCGGCGTCTCCCGCGAAAGGAAAACCCAGATGTCGCCGCCAACAGCCTGCATCTTTTCGTCCGGGCCAACACAGGCCACGAGAGCTGAGACCGATTCGGCTGGAACGGGCGTGCGCATGACCCGCACGGCCACCTGATCCCCCGTGGCCACCGATTCGGTGGGAAACGGGTTTGCGGACGCCAGCATTCGCCAGCCGGGTGCGTCGCGCACGATGATGTCGACATGCCGGCCAAAGGTCGCTTCGAACGCAGTCTCCAGCAACAGCTCCAGCGCGGCAATCTCGGTCTCGTCGGTGTCGAAGACCAGATTGCCGGTCGCAGCAAGCGTGCGCGGGTTCTTCAGTCCAAGACTTTCCGCCATGACCTTGAGATCGGACATGACCACCCGGCGCCCCTCGCCCAAGATGATGCTGTAGAGGAGCGCCACATATGTTTGCATCAGGAAACCAGCTGGCGCTGCCTACACCAGCCGCGACTGCTCCACGGCGGCTTCGATGAAGCTCGCGAAGAGTGGATGCGGATCAAGCGGCCGGCTTTTCAGCTCCGGGTGATACTGTACGCCGATGAACCACGGATGATCCGGATATTCGACCGTCTCCGGCAGCACACCGTCGGGCGACATGCCGGCAAAGACCAGCCCGCAATCCTCAAGTTGCTGCTTGTAGTCGACATTGACCTCGTAGCGGTGCCGGTGGCGCTCCGAGATACGGGTGTCGCCATAGATTTCGGCGATCTTCGATCCCTGGGCGAGGTCGGCCTCATAAGCGCCGAGCCGCATCGTGCCGCCGAGATCGCCGGTTGCGCGCCGCTTCTCCAGCATGTTGCCTTTCAGCCATTCGGTCATCAGGCCAACGACGGGCTCCTTGGTCGGACCGAATTCAGTCGACGACGCATGCTCGACACCGGCCAGTGAGCGCGCGGCCTCAATGCAGGCCATCTGCATGCCGAAGCAGATGCCGAAATACGGCACCTTGCGCTCGCGTGCGAATCGCCGCGAGAATCTTGCCTTCGGAGCCACGCTCGCCAAAGCCGCCGGGAACAAGGATGCCATGCACCTTTTCAAGCCAGGGCGTCGGGTCTTCCTTCTCGAAAATCTCGCTCTCGATCCAGTCGAGCTTGACCTTGACCCGGTTGGCAAGGCCACCATGCGACAGCGCCTCGATCAGCGATTTGTAGGCATCCTTGAGGCCGGTGTATTTGCCGACCACCGCGATGGTCACTTCGCCTTCCGGGTTGTGGATGCGGTTGGAGACAGCCTGCCATGGATCCATGCGGGGCTTCGGCGCCGGCTCGATGCCGAACGCGGCGAGAACTTCCGAATCCAGCCCTTCATTATGATAGGCCATCGGCACGTCGTAGATATGCGGTACGTCCAGCGCCTGGATGACGGCACTTTCCCGCACATTGCAAAACAGCGACAGCTTGCGCCGTTCTTCCTTGGGAATGGGCCGGTCGGCGCGGACCAGCAGGATGTCCGGTGCGATGCCGATGCCGCGCAGTTCCTTGACCGAATGCTGTGTCGGCTTGGTCTTCAGTTCGCCGGCGGTCGGAATATACGGCATCAGCGTCAGATGCACATAGACGGCGTTGTTGCGTGGCAGGTCGTTGCCAAGCTGACGAATCGCCTCGAGAAACGGCATCGCCTCGATGTCGCCGACGGTGCCGCCGATCTCGCACAGCACGAAGTCGTAGTCGTCATTGCCGTTGAGGACGAAATTCTTGATCTCGTCGGTGACGTGGGGGATGACCTGCACCGTGGCGCCAAGATAATCGCCGCGCCGCTCGCGCTCGATGATGTTCTTGTAGATGCGCCCGGTGGTGATGTTGTCTTGCTGGTTGGCGGAGCGGCCGGTGAAGCGCTCATAGTGACCAAGATCGAGATCGGTCTCGGCCCCGTCATCGGTAACGAAGACCTCGCCGTGCTGGTACGGCGACATCGTTCCGGGATCGACATTCAGATAGGGATCGAGTTTTTTGATGCGTGCGCGATAGCCTCGCGCCTGCAAGAGAGCCCCAAGGGCCGCTGCGGCTATGCCTTTTCCAAGTGAGGAAACCACGCCGCCTGTGATGAATACATATCGCACCATGGGAGTCATCGCTTAACGCGGCCGAATTGATTCCGCCAGAGAAAAAACGGCCGCTGAGGTTTTTTCCCAAAAAGGCATGGTGCCCCGCGGGGCAAGTCAAAACAAAAGGGCCGGCAAAGCCGGCCCTTTCGGCAATATAGACGGGAGCGTCAGATGATGACGACCTTGGTACCGACCTTCACGCGGCTATAGAGATCCATGACGTGCTCGTTCATCATACGGAAGCAGCCATTGGAGGCGCTGGTTCCGATCGACTGCGGCGCAATGGTGCCGTGAATGCGCAGATGGGTGTCCTTCTTGCCGTCGTAAAGATAGATGGCTCGTGCTCCAAGCGGATTCTCGCCACCGCCAGGCATGCCATCCTTGAAGCGGCCATAGTGACTGGGCTCCCGCTTCTGCATGTCGAGCGTCGGAATCCACCGCGGCCATTCCTGCTTGTCGCCCACCGCAACGGTACCCTTGAACTGCAGGCCCTCGCGGCCGACAGCGATCGCATAGCGGCGCGCGGTGGTCGATGATTCGACCAGATAGAGGCGGCGCGCGCTGGTGTCGATGACGATGGTGCCTGCGTCGTAACCGGTGAACGTCACGTCCTGGGGGACGAATTCCGGCTTCACCTTGAACTGCTTCCTGGCTTCCTTCTTGGCGAGCGCGGCATCCAGAGCGCGCGTCTCCGGGAGATATGCAATCGAGGACGCCGATGATGTGCCGCCGAATAGCCCGGCAAAGAGGCCTGTGTTCTGCTGTGTCTGTCCGGGCGCTTCGCTGCGCAGTTCGCTATTGTTGCCGGTCAGTGCGACATTCATGGCTTCCGCGGGGATCGGCTCCGCCGACTGGATCGGTTCGATAGGCTGAACCGGCTCGATGATCTTGGTTATCTTTTTCGAGGGCTTGGCATCGGCTACCTCGGTCGCGGCGGGCTTGCCCTTCGAGGCAAGGAAGGCTTGGCGTTCCGCGTCAGCCCTGGCCTTGGCCGCTTCGCGCATGGCCAGCTTCCTGGCCTCGATCGCCTTGGCCTGAGCGGTCTCCTTGTCGGCCGCTATCCTGGCCTCGATCTTGCTGATCTGGGCAAGATCCTCGGACGTTGGATTCTTCTTTCTTTTCAGAATCCTCAGTTGCGCCGCGTCACTTTTGACAGCGATATTGATGGCATCGGTTCTCTCAACCGATGGCGATGCGATCATGTTTACCGGCGTACCGGCGAAGGCTGCGGAACTCAGGCCGAGTGCGGCGCAAAGTCCCAGGAAAATGAAGCTGCGAAGCTGCATGGCGAAGATCCGATCGTTCTATGCTTGTTGCCCACGGCGTCGCCCGGCATCCCCCAAGGACGCCGAAAATGCCGCATGCAATCTATAGTCGATTAAACGGAGGCGTCTCAAGCGCGCTGTTGCGCTGCACCCAGTCGAATCTTCGTGATAGCGCGGCATTTGCCGCGACTGTGTTCTATCGACAACAGATCGCGGCGGGAGACCCGGCCTACTGGTTCGGAACCTGGGGCGTGACCGGCAATGTGACGCCATTTGTCGCCGGCTGCGCCGTCGAACCCGCCGCGGGTGGCGTCGCGGGCGCTGTTGCCGGTGGCGTCGCCGCCGCGTCATTACCCGAGGGAGGCACCGGCTTGGAAGGCGTCGCGGGTGCCGTATTGCCCGAAGGCGGCGTTGGCGTCGCGGTGCCGGGCAGCTGGTTGAGCACGCCCTTGCCCGCGTTGTCCGACGTTACCGGCACGCGGTCGAGGATGTCGATCGGCTTCTCGCCGTAGCGGGCAACGACGGACAGGGTCAGCGACGTGACGAAGAAAGCCGCCGCCAGGATCGCCGTTGCCCGTGTCAGCGCGTTGGCGGCGCCGCGTGCGGTCATGAAGCCCGATCCGCCGCCGATGCCAAGACCGCCGCCTTCAGAGCGTTGCAGCAGCACCACGCCGACAAGGGCGAGCACAACCATGAGGTGAACGACGATCAGTACGGTTTGCATAGTTTATCCTGGCAAGGCTTTGCCCGGTCGTGGACAAGGCCGGTGATTTGGAGGCGGCTCAATACAATGCTTTAACGGCATTTCCAAGCCCGTGGGCCGAATATGGGAAGCAATACGTTCTTTGCAACGACTTGCGCCGCCGTGTAGGCCCCATCCGAGGTCTACACCAGGCTTCAAATACTGCGGTACGCTTCCGCGATTGCGAGAAAGTCCGCCGCTTTCAGGCTAGCGCCGCCGACCAGCGCGCCATCGACGTTCTTCACGCCGAGCAGTTCGACGGCGTTGGATGGCTTGACCGAACCACCGTACAGAATCCGGATCCTGGCCGCCGCGGCCCCGAGCTTCTCGGTCAGTCGTTCGCGGATGTGCGCGTGCGCCTCGGCAACATCGGCGGCGGTCGGCGTCAGCCCTGTCCCGATCGCCCATACTGGCTCATAGGCAATGACTGTATTCGACGCCGTTGCATTTGACGGCACGGAACCGTCGACCTGGCGGGACAATATGTTGAGCGCCGCGCCCACCTCGCGTTCGGCCTTGGTCTCGCCAATGCAGACAATGGCGATCAGCCCGGCGCGCCATGCGGCTGACGCCTTCGCCTGCACCGTGGCGTCGTCGTCGCCGCACTGCTCGCGACACTCGGAATGGCCGACGATGACGTGGCTGGCGCCAGCATCCTTCAGCATCTCGGCCGAAATGCAGCCGGTATAGGCACCGCTTTCCTTGGGGTGGCAATCCTCGCCACCCGCCCGCACTGGGGTACGTGAAAGGATCTCGGCGGCGTGCGCGAGCAGGGTCGCGGGAACGCAGACCAGCGCTTCGGTATCCGCGTCCAGCCCACTCATGAAACCATTGCCGATCATCCTGAGCTCATTGAGAGAGGCGCTGGTACCGTTCATTTTCCAGTTGCCGGCGATCAACGGGCGGATTCCTGGCGTCATGGGTTTGTTTCTCCGGGCAATATTCGGCTCTCGCCCTCACTACCAAAATCAAGCCACAAAGCAATCGACAGTGGGCCGGAAGGGCGCTATTGCGCTTGTTTCAGACTCGGCGCACGCGAAAATGCGCATAAATCGGAAGTAACCATGCTTGGTACCTTGAGAAACGCGGCGGGAACCTGGGTCGCGAAGACACTGCTTTCGCTACTTGTGGTGAGTTTCCTCGCCTGGGGCATTTCCGGGCGGCTGATGGGCGGATTCGCCGGACATGACTCGGTGATTACGGCTGGCGGCACCAAAGTGTCGATCAACGAATATCGTCTGGCCTATGATCGCCAACTCAGCGTGCTGTCCCAGCAATTCGGCCAGCGCATCACCCAGGTGCAGGCGAAGGCACTTGGCATCGACAATCAAGTGCTGGCGCAGTTGGTGTCGGGCGCCGTTCTCGACGAACAGGCGCGCAAGCTCGGCCTCGGCCTTTCCAAGGACCGGCTGGCCGAACTGACGCGCGAAGACCCCGCGTTCAAGGGACCTGGCGGCACATTTGACCGCAAAACATTCGAATACCTGCTGCGTCAGGTCGGCATGCGGCCGGAAGACTACCTGAAGAACCGAGCCCAGGTGGCGGTGCGCCAGCAGATCGTCGAAGCGGTTTCCGACGGGCTTAAGGCCCCGGATACGTTCTTCAAGGCGGTCGCTCTCTATCGCGGCGAGGACCGCACCATCGACTACCTGACCTTGCCGAAAGCCTTGGTGGAGCCGGTGGAGGCACCGTCCGACAGCGTGCTGTCGGCCTATTTCGATACAAATAAGAAAGCCTACGCGGCGCCCGAATACCGCAAATTCTCTTATGTCCGGCTCGAGCCTGTCGACATCATGGATGTGAGTTCCGTGACCGACGCTCAAGTCAGCGACGACTACAACAAGAACAAGGGCCGCTACACAACGCCCGAACAGCGCACCATCGAACAACTGGTGTTCAAGACTCCCGAGGCCGCCAAGGCGGCACTCGATTCGCTCAGAACTGGCGCCACCTTCGACAAGATCGTCACCGCTGAAGGCAAAACGCAGGCCGATACGCTGCTTGGCACACTCACCAAGGACAAGATCGCCGACAAGGCTGTTGCCGATGCTGCCTTCGCGCTCAACGTCAATGAAGTCAGCCCCGTCGTACAGGGCACCTTTGGTGCGGTTTTGCTGCGCGTCACCGAGATCAAGCCTGAAGTGACCAAGTCCCTGGCCGAGGTCTCCGATCAGATCCGCAAGGACCTGGCGCTGGGCGAGGCAAGCCGCATCCTGTTGGACGTGCACGACAATTATGAGGATGCCCGTGCGGCGGGCGGTTCGCTTGCGGATGCGGCCGCCAAGCTGAAGCTGAAGGTCATCACCATCGATGCGATCGATCGCACGGGCTTGAGGCCTGATGGGACGATCGTCAAGGACCTGCCGGAATCGCCGGACCTGATCAAGGCGGTGTTCGCCGCCGAACTGCACACCGAGAATGATGCACTGACAACAGCCGACAACGGCTTCGTCTTCTACGAGGATGATTCCATCACGCCCGCCCGCGACCGCACGCTGGATGAAGTGCGCCAGAAAGTGGTCGCGGACTGGACGGCGGCGGAGACGACAAAACGTCTCGCGGCCAAGGCGGACGAACTCGAAAAGCGTCTCAAGGCCGGCACCACGCTCGATGTGATTGCGGGCGAGCTCAAGCTCGAGAAGCAGACCAAGCGCGGCGTGAAGCGTGACGCCGACGACGTCGATTTCGGCAAGGCAGGGGCAGCGGCGATGTTCGGCGTTGGCGAAGGCGGCACCGGGTTGATCCCCTCACCCACGGGCGATGGCCAGATCCTGTTCAAGGTGGCCGAGGTGTTCGAACCAGCCGGGGCCGATGTCAGTTCCGTGCCGGAAGATGCCCAGAAATCCTTCAACTCCGGCATGTCGGATGACCTGCTCGACCAATTGGTGGCGCAGTTGCAGACGCAATACGACGTCCGCATCGATCAGGCCGCCGTTGCGCAAGCCTCGACAAGATGAGCGCGCTGAAGACGCATATCGCCAAGGTCGCCACAGGGACCGCCCTTTCCTTCGAGGAAGCGCGCGAGGCCTTCGATATCATCATGTCGGGCGATGCCACGCCCGGCCAGATCGGTGGCTTCCTGATGGCGCTGCGTGTGCGCGGCGAAACAGTGAGCGAGATTTCCGGTGCCGTCGCGACCATGCGCGCCAAGATGCTGCGCGTCGAAGCACCTGATGGCGCCATCGATATCGTCGGCACCGGCGGCGACAATTCGCATAGCGTCAACATATCCACCGCGTCCGCTTTCGTCATCGCCGCCAGCGGCGTGCCGGTGGCCAAGCACGGCAACCGCGGCCTCTCCTCGCTGACCGGTTCCGCCGACGTCCTTATCGCGCTTGGCGTCAAGATCGATCTTGCCCCCGAAACGATTAGCCGCTGCATCCAGGAGGCCGGCGTCGGCTTCATGTTCGCGCCGGCGCATCATCCGGCGATGAAGCATGTTGGCCCGACCCGGGTCGAACTCGGCACGCGCACCATCTTCAATCTGCTTGGACCGCTTTCCAATCCGGCCAGTGTCAGCAGGCAGATGGTCGGCGTGTTCCTGCCCGAATGGATCATGCCGGTGGCAGAGACGCTGAAGACGCTGGGCGCCGATCATGCCTGGGTCGTCCACGGCGACGGCTATGACGAGATCACCACCACTGGCGAAACGCAGGTGGCCGAACTGGTCGGCGGCGAGATACGCAGCTTCACATTGACCCCGGAAGCCGTTGGGCTGAAGCGCCACACCAAGGATGAACTGCGCGGCGGCGACGCCGCCTATAATGCCGGGGCGTTGCGTGACATGCTGGGCGGTGCCGCCGGTGCCTATCGAGACACTGTGTTGATGAACGCCGGCGCCGGACTTGTGGTCGCGGGCAAGGCAACCACGCTTGCCGACGGCATTGCCGCTGCGGCGCAAGCCATCGACAGCGGCCGATCGCTTGCCGTGCTCGACAGGCTGGTCGAGATTTCGAACGGTTAGAAGAATGTCCGATATCCTGCGCAAGATCGAGGCCTACAAGCGCGACGAGATCGCGGCGGCAAAGGCGCTGATACCGCTTGCCGAAATCAAGGCGCGGGCAAAAGACGCCTCCGCGCCGCGCGGCTTTCTTGCGGCGCTCGAGGCAAAGCGCAGATCGGGGAGCTTCGCCCTGATCGCCGAGATCAAGAAGGCTAGCCCCTCCAAAGGGCTGATCCGCGCCGATTTCGACCCACCGGCGCTGGCGCGGGCCTATGAGGCAGGAGGGGCCGCCTGTCTTTCGGTACTGACCGATGCACCGTCCTTCCAGGGAGCGCCGGAATTTCTCACCAGTGCAAGAGCAGCCGTCGCCCTGCCCGCACTACGCAAGGATTTCCTGTTTGATCCTTACCAGGTATATGAGGCTCGCGCCTGGGGCGCTGATGCCATCCTGATCATCATGGCCAGCGTTGATGATGCCTTGGCAAGCGAGCTTGAAGCGACGGCATTCGAACTCGGCATGGACGCGCTGATTGAGGTGCACGACGAGGACGAGACGGAGCGCGCGCTGAAACTGTCGTCGCGGATGATTGGAATCAACAACCGCAATCTCAGAACGTTCGAAACCAGTCTTGAAACCTCGGAGCGGCTGGCGTCGATGGTGCCGGGCGGACGCCAGCTGGTCAGCGAGAGCGGCATTTTTACGCATAACGACTGCCTCAGGATGCAGAAAAGAGGCATCGGCACCTTCCTCGTCGGCGAAAGCCTGATGCGGCAACACGATGTGGCCGCCGCAACCCACCTGCTTCTGACAGGCAAGGCGGCGGCAGAGGCGATCGGACAATGAAGGCCGCCCTCACCCACCTTGGCGCAAGGGGCGAGGCCAACATGGTCGATGTCGGCGACAAGGCCGAGACGACGCGCACGGCGATCGCCGAAGGCTTTGTCTCGATGCTGCCCGAAACGCTGGAAACGATTCTCGCGGGCAATGCCAAGAAGGGTGACGTGCTGGGCACGGCGCGCATCGCCGGCATCATGGCCGCCAAGAAGGCGCATGAGCTCATTCCCCTCTGCCATCCGCTGCT
Source organism: Mesorhizobium sp. PAMC28654 (assembly GCF_020616515.1). Classification (GTDB taxonomy): domain Bacteria; phylum Pseudomonadota; class Alphaproteobacteria; order Rhizobiales; family Rhizobiaceae; genus Mesorhizobium. The sequence goes on along the minus strand of NZ_CP085135.1, from coordinate 617,259 downwards.
CCTGACCAAGGTATCCGTCGACATCGAGCCGGACGCGGCGTTGCCCGGACTGCGCGTCACGGCGCTCGCGCGGGTAACCGGCAAGACCGGTGTCGAGATGGAAGCGCTGACGGCGGCCTCGGTTGCATGCCTGACCATCTATGACATGGCCAAGGCAGTCGACCGGGCCATGGTGATCTCCGGCATAAGGCTGGTCGAAAAGACCGGCGGCAAGTCCGGCGACTACAAGGCCAACGAATCCGGGGTTGACGCCTAGATGGCACTCGTTCCGGTCACTGAGGCGCTCGAACGCCTGCTGGATGGCGCAGGGCCTTCGGGTTGTGAATCCGTCGCCCTGATGGACGCCGCCGACCGTGTGCTGGCCGAACCGGTCGTCGCGCTACGCACCCAGCCGCCGTTCAATGCCTCCGCCATGGACGGCTATGCGGCGCGTGCCACCGATGTGGCATCCGTGCCGGCTCGCCTTTCGGTGATCGGCACGGCACCAGCCGGACGTGGTTTTGATGGTGCTGTCGGCAAGGCACAGGCCGTTCGCATTTTCACCGGAGCGCCGCTGCCCGAAGGCGCCGATACAATCGTCATCCAGGAAAACGTCCGCGATCTCGGCGGCGGCGGCATCGAAGTGACCGAACCGACGGCCGAGGGGCGCAACATCCGCCGCATCGGGCTCGATTTCTCGAAGGGCGATATCCTGCTCGAAAAAGGCCGCCTGCTCGATCCGGCGGCGTTGTCGCTGGCGGCGTCCGCCAACCATCCCAATGTCAGCGTGGTCAAGCGGCCGCTTGTCGCCATCATCGCCACCGGTGACGAATTGCTGCCGCCGGGCAGCGAGCTTGGCCCCGACCAGATCATTTCATCCAACGCCTATGGTGTTGCCGCGGCCGCCCAGTCGGTCGGTGCCCGCGTGCTTGACCTTGGCATCGCCGCTGACAAGAAAGAGGCCATCGCCGCCTTGGTGAGACAGGCGGCAGAGGCCGGCGCGGATGTCATCGTCACGCTTGGCGGCGCCTCGGTCGGCGACCACGACCTCATCCATGACGTGCTGACTGGCGAAGGCATGACGCTCGACTTCTGGAAGCTCGCCATGCGACCCGGAAAGCCCTTGATGTTCGGGCGGCTGGGCAACATCCGCTGCATCGGCCTGCCCGGCAATCCGGTGGCGAGCCTCGTCTGCTCGCAATTGTTCCTGAAACCCCTTCTGGCGCGGCTAGGCGGCCGCGACCATCGGCAGGATGTGCGAGAAGCGCGGCTGGGCGCCGCGATGTCGGCCAACGATCTCAGGCAGGACTATGTGCGGGCTGTCGTCAAGGAAGATGCCGACGGGCTGGTGGCGACGCCTTTTGGCATCCAGGATTCATCGATGCTGAGAATGCTGGCTGACGCCAACGGGCTGATCGTTCGTGCGCCGTTTGCTCCCACAGCGGCCGCGGGCGCCCCCTGCAGCGTATTGATGCTGCGCTGAATAAAGTCACGATAAGCCTCTGATAACAAGCCTAAAAAATGTCGCGCCTACTCAGCGACCAGGGTTCGAGTGAGCGCATGGCCCGGATCGGCAAGGCCGTCGATAATGCTGAAATGATGACGATCCGGCTCGACCACAGTGGCTGTCGTGGCGCCAAGGCCTGTCCAGATATTGGCAAGCAACGCGCTCTGCCGCAGGAATTCGGCGCGCTCGCCGCCGCCGACCCAGCAGGTGATGCGCGCATTGTCCATGGGACGCAGCAGCGCCGGGCTTTCAGCCAGTGCGTCGGCCTCGTCGAGCTTCAATGTGGTGTTCATGTCTGTTCGCATCATCGGGCGCAAATCGTGTACGCCTGAGATCGACACCACATGGCGTATGCGCTTGGCCACGGCCGGCGCCAGCGGTGTCGTTGCCGTCACCATCCGGCTGACGAGATGGCCGCCGGCCGAATGTCCGGTCAGCATTATCGGTCCTTCGACGAGCTCCGCCGCCTTGTCGATGGCCGCGCCGATTTCCCGGACGATACCGGCGATGCTTGTCTCCGGGCAGAGTGTGTAGGAAGGCATAGCCACGGCGTAACCGTGACCGATCGCGCCGGTAGCAAGATGTGACCAGAAACTCTTGTCGAAGGCTTTCCAGTAGCCGCCATGCACGAACACCACGAGCCCTTTGGGTTCGGCTGCCGGAAGGAAAAGGTCGAGCCGGTTACGCGTCCTGTCCCCATAGGCGACGTCGAGCCGCGCCCTGCCCTCCGCTGAAAGCGCATCCCGAAACGCTTGCGCTGGTTCCACCCACGCAGCCGGCCAGCAGTCGCTTGCGGCGATGTTCGCGCCATTGGCATAGGCATTGTCCCAATCGGTGATTCGATGTTCGAGCACCGGCACTCTCCCCCAAGGTGTATCGTCAGTCGCGTAGCAATGAGCATCGAACGAGGCGGCGTCAATGCGCCGGAAACAAAAACCTTTAGGCTTGAAACAAATTTCGGCAAGTGCGATGCTGCCCCATGTTCAGTCGAGAATGGGAGATCTCACTGTGCCGTCCGAAAGACCCACATACCGTCATTCAACAACGGCTGTGCCAATGGCGCCGCGCTCTGATCCAGGGCCGGCAGGACCGACCTTCCACCTAAAGCAGTAAACGCAGAATCGAGCCGGGCAATTTCGTGCCGCGGCCATAACGACAGGGGAAAGTCGCGAAAATGCTCGGGCCATCAGCGCATGTGGACACCTTTACGCGTGACAACCTTCCGCCGCCGGAGCAGTGGCCGGAGTTCCTGCTTGACGGCTTCGACTATCCCGAGCACCTCAACGCCGGCGTCGAGTTGACGGACAGGTTGGTTGAGAAAGGCCTTGGCGACCATACCGCGCTGATCGGCAACGGACGTCGCCGCACCTACAAGGAACTGTCCGACTGGACGAACCGGCTGGCCCACGCGCTGGTCGAGAATTATGGCGTCAAGCCCGGCAACCGGGTGCTGATCCGTTCGGCAAACAATCCTGCCATGGTCGCCTGCTGGCTGGCCGCCACAAAGGTCGGCGCCGTGGTCGTCAACACCATGCCGATGCTGCGCGCCGGCGAGCTTGCCAAGATCGTCGACAAGGCTGAAATCACGGTCGCGCTTTGCGACACCAGGCTGATGGATGAGATGACGGCCTGCGCGAAGGACAGCGTGTTCCTCAAGCAGGTCATCGGCTTCGACGGCACCGCCAACCACGATGCCGAACTCGATCGCGCCGCCCTCGACAAGCCGGTGACGTTCACCGCCGTCAACACGGGTCGCGACGACGTTGCGCTGCTCGGCTTCACGTCGGGCACCACAGGCGTGCCGAAGGCGACGATGCATTTCCACCGTGACCTGCTGATCATCGCCGACGCCTATGCACGGGAAATTCTCCAGGTGACGCCAGACGACATCTTTGTCGGGTCGCCGCCGCTCGCTTTCACCTTCGGCCTCGGCGGCCTCGCAATCTTCCCGCTGCGCTTCGGTGCGGCGGCGACGTTGCTGGAACAGGCGACGCCGCCCAACATGATCCACATCATCGAGACTTACAAAGCCACCATTTCCTTCACCGCGCCGACCGCTTACCGCGCGATGCTGAAGGCCATGGATGAGGGCGCTGACCTGTCGTCGCTGCGCGTCGCCGTTTCGGCCGGCGAGACCTTGCCTGCCCCGGTCTTCGAAGAATGGACGCAAAAGACTGGCAAGCCGATCCTTGACGGCATCGGCGCCACTGAGATGCTGCACATCTTCATCTCCAACCGCTTCGACGACATGAAACCCGCGTCGACCGGCAAGCCGGTGAGCGGCTACGAGGCGCGTATCGTCGACGATGAGATGAACGAACTGCCGCGCGGCATGACAGGCAGGCTGGCGGTGCGCGGGCCGACCGGCTGCCGCTACATGGCTGACACCAGACAGAAGGAATATGTCCGCGACGGCTGGAATCTCACCGGCGATACCTTCACCCAGGATGACGACGGTTTCTTCCACTTCGCCGCGCGCTCCGACGACATGATCGTCAGCGCCGGCTATAACATCGCCGGACCCGAGGTCGAGGCGGCGCTGCTGTCACACGTGGATGTCGCTGAATGCGCGGTGATCGGCACGGACGATGTCGAACGCGGTCAGATCGTCGAGGCGTATGTCGTGCTCGTGCAGGGCGTGGCGCCGGACGCGTTGGCCATCAAGCGCCTGCAGGACCACGTCAAGGCGACGATCGCCCCTTACAAATATCCGCGATCGGTGAAATTCATCGCCGCCCTGCCCAAGACCCAGACCGGCAAGATACAGCGCTTCCGGTTACGCACGGAGAAGACCAATTGAGCGAGCCATACGATCCTTCGTCCGAAGGCGCACAGATGTCGTTCAAGGAGCGCATGTCCTACAGCGACTATCTGCACCTGGAGAAGATCCTCGACGCGCAGGCACCGCTGTCGTCAGCGCATGACGAGATGTTGTTCATCATCCAGCATCAGACGTCTGAATTGTGGATGAAGCTCGCTTTGCACGAGATCGGTGCCGCGATCCGCGCCATCCGCGCTGACCGCCTTGAGCCGAGCTTCAAGATGCTGTCGCGCGTCGCGCGCATCTTCGAGCAGTTGAACAATGCCTGGGATGTGCTGAGGACGATGACGCCCAGCGAATACACCGAGTTCCGCGATTCGCTCGGCCAGTCCTCGGGCTTCCAGTCCTGGCAGTACCGCGCCATCGAGTTCATGGCCGGTAACCGCAACCTCGCCATGCTTGGCCCCCACAAGCATCGGCCGGACCTCACTGAAAAGCTGGAAGCGATCCTCGCCGCGCCTTCGCTCTACGATGAAGCGTTGCTGCTGTTGGCCCGTAACGGATTCGACATCGGCGCCGACGCCAGACGCACCGACTGGCGTGAGACCCGCGCCGAAAACGAAGAGGTCCTGGTTGCCTGGCAGAGCGTCTATCGCGATCCGCAGCGCTACTGGATGTTCTACGAACTGGCCGAGAAGCTCGTCGATTTCGAAGACTATTTCCGGCGTTGGCGCTTCAACCATGTCACGACGGTCGAGCGCATCATCGGCATGAAACGCGGCACCGGCGGTACGTCCGGCGCCTCCTACCTCAAGAAGATGCTTGAGATCGAATTGTTTCCCGAACTCTGGAAGGTTCGCACAAGGCTATGAGGTCCAAGGCCCATTCGAAGCAATGGGCCCAACCGGTGAACAGCCTCGCCGTCTCGAGCGAGGCTGAAACGACCTCTCCTCGCTTAGGTCACGGCTTCCTTGGTGGCGAAACGTGGGTCCTTCCAAGCGCCGGTACGCAAGATGTCTTCCAGCACTTCGACCGCCTGCCACACATCCTTGTAGCTGACATAGAGCGGCGTGAAGCCGAAGCGGATGGTTGAAGGCGCACGGAAATCGCCGATCACGCCGTGGTCGATCAGCGCCCGCATGACCTGATAGCCATGGTCATGAAGGAACGACACCTGGCTGCCGCGCCGGCTTCCATCGCGGGTGCTCTCCAGCGTGAGGCCGAAAGCGCCGCATTTCGTCTCGACGAGCTGGATGAACAGGTCGGTCAGCGCGATACTCTTCTTGCGCAAGACCGCCATGTCGACATCGTCCCAGATGTCGAGCGCGCCTTTCAGTGCCCGCATCGACAGGATGGGCTGCGTGCCGCACAGGAACCGGCGGATGCCAGTGCCGGCGACATACCCTCGCTCGAAGGCAAAAGGTCGTGCATGCCCCCACCAGCCGCTGAGCGGCTGGCTGATATCGGCAAGGTGCCGCTTGGCCGCATAGATGAAGGCCGGAGCGCCGGGACCACCATTCAGGTATTTATAGGTGCAACCGACGGCGAAATCGGCATTGGCCTGGTCAAGTTCGACCGGCAGCGCACCGGCGGTGTGGCACAGGTCCCAGACGATCAGCGCCCCGGCTTCATGCGCCCGGCGCGTCAGCGCCACCATGTCGCGCAATTCGCCCGACTTGTAGTTGACGTGGTTGACCAGGATGACCGCGACGCGCTCGTCGATCAGCTCTTCAATGCTTGGTGCGTCGACGCCCTCGAGGCGCAGCACCGCGCCTGGCCGGGTAGAGGCAACGCCTTCGGCCATGTAGAGATCGGTTGGAAAACTGTCGCCCTCGGCGATGATGACCGAGCGGTCCGGCCGCATCTCCAACGCGGCATGCAGCACTTTGTAGATGTTGATCGATGTCGTGTCGCAGACCACAGTCTGGCCGGCCCCGGCGCCGATCAGGCGGCCGAGCTGGTCGCCAAGCGTGGTCGGCATGTCGAACCAGCCGGCCGTGTTCCACGCACGGATGAGGTCTTGAGCCCATTCCTGGGTGGAAGCCTTCTGAAGCTCATCGAAAACGGCGTGTGACGCCGCCCCCAGTGAGTTGCCGTCAAGATAGATCACCCCCTTCGGCAAGACGAAGCGGTCGCGCATCGAACGCAGGGGATCGGCCGCATCCATCGCCTCGATTGCAGCGAGATCGGGAATTGCACTCGTCATCAGTCAGTCCTTGGTTATTCGCGAATGGTTTCTCGCGCGAGCGCGGGGCCGCGGCTGCGCTTCAGGCTTGGCAGTGCCAGCATGGCAAGCACGAACAGGCCGGTGGCGAGCTTGAGATCCGGTGGCGGCATTCCGGCGGCAAGGCAGAACGACACCAGCTGGTAGTAGACGATCGCTCCGACAAAGGGCGCCAGCAACTGGCGCCGCACCGTCTGCTTGCCGATAATGGCCTCGCCGATCATCAGGGCGGCAAGACCGTTGATGAGGATGCCCAGGCCCATATTGACGTCGGCAAAGCCTTGCGACTGCACCATCAACGCGCCGCTGGTCGCCGAGAACGCGCTCGCCAGGCCCACGCCGCCAATGGTCGCCGCCCAGACATTGATGCCCTGCGCTTCGGCCATGTCGGGATTGGCGCCCACAGCGCGGACCGCGGTGCCTTTCTCGGTCTTGAAGAACATGTTGAGCAGCAGGAAGACGACAAACGCGATCAGGCCTGCGACAACGATCTTGCTGGCCGGAAAACCAGGCCGCGCAAACGGCACCCAGTCGAATACGGTGGGTGACCCGAAGACAGAGAGGTTGGACTTGCCCATGATGCGCAGGTTGATGCTGTAGAGCATCGTCATCATCAGGATGCCCGCAAGCAGCGTGTGGATGCGGAAGCGCAGATGGATGAAAGCCGTGCAACAGCCCGCCACGAAGCCCGCCGCAAGGGCGACGGCGATGGCTATCGGCGGCGATGCGCCGGCTGCAAGAAGCACACCACAGACGCAGCCCCCCAGTGGAAACGCGCCTTCGCTGGTGAGGTCAGGAAAATTCAGCATCCGAAATGGGATCATGATCCCAAGCACGACAAAGGCCAGCAAGAGGCTTTGCGCCAAGGTGACGGGAATGATCGAGACGAAGCTCGTCAGAATTTCCTGGACAAAATCCATGATGATCAGCTCGCCAGCAACATGCGGTCGGTCTTGACGGAGAAATGGCCGATGAGGTCGATGACCGTAACACTAGCTTTCGCCTCACCGGCGACCTCCAGACGGACCCGGCCCGCGTCGAGCATGATCACGCGGCTGCCATAGTCCACGGCGTGCTGCATGTTGTGGGTCACCATCAGGGTAGTAAGCTTCAACGCATTGACGGCACGCACCGTCGCCTGCATGACGATCTCCGCGGTGCGCGGGTCGAGTGCGGCCGTATGTTCGTCGAGCAACAGCAGGTCCGGTGAGCCACCCACGGCCATGATCAGCGACAGCGACTGCCTCTGTCCGCCCGAGAGCAGGTCGACGCGGGTGTCGAGCCGGTTTTCAAGCCCAAGGCCCAATAGGGACAGGCGCTCCTTGTAGGATGCGAGCCGCGCGGCGTTCAGCCCCTGCCGCAGGGTGCGTTTGTGACTGCGCAGATCGGCCAGCAGCATGTTCTCCGCCACGGTCATGCTGGCAGCGGTGCCGCGCATCGGATCCTGGAAAACGCGCGCCAATTTCATGGCGCGCTTATGCACCGGCATGTCGGTCACATCGGCGCCATTGATCAGGATTTTGCCGGAATCAAGTACAAGGGCACCAGAAATGGCGTTGAGCATGCTGCTCTTTCCGGCCCCGTTTGAACCGATGACGACACCGAAATCGCCCGTGACGAGCGACAGGTCGAGGCCATCGAGCGCGACCTTCTCGTCGGCCTGGCCCTTGTAGAAAACCTTGCGTGCGGATCGGATCTCGAGCATCAGGCCCTCCCGAAAACGGTGGCGGCCCTTCAAGGTGCCGCCACCTGCTTGATGAAGCTCGATGTCAGTCGACGATGCAGCCGCAATCCGCCAGCGAAGCCGGGATTTCGATGCCGAACGCGGCCATCGCCTTCTTCGAGATCAGCGCTGCGTGGTCCTTGTAGGCCGGGCGCGAAGGCGGGATCGTCTTCGGGTCCTTGCCCTTCAGGACTTCCGCCGCGATGTTGCCCGCGTTGACGCCAACCTGCTCGTAGTTGACCGCGAAGCTTGCCGGCACCACACCGCTGCGTACCGCATTGTCGTCCGCATTGACCACCGGGATGCCGGCCTGACGCGCTGCCGCCGAGACAGCCGCGATCGCCGGCTGGATGAGGTTCGAGGTCGGCCCATAGATCACGTCGGCCTTGCCGGCGAGCGAAGCGATGCGCTGCTGGATGTCGTTGACGTTGTCGATGCCGACCTCGACGACTTCGAACCCTGCCGCGGGCGCTGCTTCCTTGATCTTTTCAAGCAGCGCGACGTCGTTCGCCTCGCCCGGATTGTAAGGCACGCCGAAGCGCTTGGCGTTCGGCAGCAGCTTCTTGGTGAAAGCCATCACCGCCGCGACATCCTGGAGATCAGTCGCGCCAGTCATGCCTTCGTCGCCTGCGTCCCACGACGGAACGAGCTTGGCCGCGACCGGATCGGTCACGGCCGCGAAGACGATCGGGATGCCCGAGCCGGCAAGCGCCTTCTTTGCGATCTGCGAGACCGGCGTTGTGATGGTGTACATCAGCTTGGGCTGCTCCGCCTGCAGCTTGGCAATCATCTGCGGAACCAGCGACGCATCGAAATTGGTGTGGCTTTCGGAGTAGACGACATCCTTGCCCTCGACGAAGCCGTTCGCGGTAAGCGCCTTCTTGAAACCGGCGATGGCGGCGTTCAACTGCGGGTGCTCGCCGAAATTGGCGATGCCGATGCGGATCTGATCGGCGGCGGCACTCCCTGCGCTGACCATCAGCGCGCCAGCCAGGGCCAATCCCGACAGCCAAGTGGACTTCGACTTCATCATCATTTCCTCCCAGATTTGATTAGCGCCGCTATAGGACGGCTACTGCGGCGATCATGGTCAGTCGCTTCGCGCATGTCAAACATTATATATAATTCTTGCCATGCTTCCATATCATATATAATTTTCCCCACACCAGATGATGAATGGACCGCGATGCAGGACCAGAAGAACTCCACAAAGACGGAGGCGGCCTATCAGCTGCTGCGGCGGGATATCCTCACCACGCGCCTCATGCCGGGCGCACCGCTCAAGCTGAGTGCGTTGCGCGGCATTTATGGTGTCGGCTGGACGCCTCTGCGCGAAGCATTGTCTCGGCTGGAAGCCGAACGCCTGGTCACGGCCATCAGCAACCGCGGCTTTGCCGTCGCGCCCGTGTCGCGGGCCGAACTCGAGGATCTGGCACGCGCAAGAATGGTTGTTGAGATCCCCCTTTTCCTGGAATCGATCGAGAAAGGTGGTCGTGAGTGGGAGGATGCGGTGGTCACCGCCCACTACCGGCTATCGCGCTGCAAGACCGCCGTCGATGACCCTTCCGACGCGGCCGTCGACATATGGGACGAGAACCATGAGGCTTTCCACGCGGCACTGCTGAGTGCCGCAACATCGAGTTGGCTGTTGCGATTCCGCTCGACAATCTCGGATCAGTTGCGCCGGCATCATCGCTTTCTTGGACTGGCGCCAACATTGCGGGCCGCCGCAGGCCTCAAGGATGGCTACGAAGAGGCAATGAACGCGCTGCGTGAGGCGATTGCGATCGAACACCACACTGCAATCATGGAAGCGGCGCTCGATCGTGACGTCGGGCGGGCAAAGGCGCTGATGACCGCTCACATCGGCTACACGCTGCACGTCTATGTCCACAGCGAAGACGGTGGCGCGAACAAATACGCCGCGCGCGCCGGCAGCCTGAAGGCCGTCGGCGGATGATTTCAGCGCCTCCGCGCCGTCCAACGCTTCACGAGATTGCCGCCGCCGGCGACCGGTTGGCTACCTGGTTGCCGCGAACGCCATTGCTGCAGGTCGACCTTGGCCGGGCCGATCAAAGGATATTCCTCAAGCTCGAGACCTTGTCGCCCATCGGGGCCTTCAAGGTCAGGCCGGCGCTCAATGCCTTGCTGTCTCGCGATGCCGAAACGCTGAGGCATGGCGTCGCGACCGTCAGTTCCGGCAACATGGCTTATGGCATGGCCTGGGCAGCAAGAGCGCTTGGTATTCCAATGGCTGCCTACATGTATGCCGACGCCCCACGAACCAAGATTGACGGGGTTCGTCGCCTCGGCGGAGAGGTGCGTTTCGTCTCCCATGAGACCTGGTGGCGCTACATTACCGGCGTTGAACAACCGGACATCGACGAGCTGCTCGTGAATCCCGTTACCGATCAGGCGGTGCTGGCGGGCAATGGCACGATCGGCGTGGAGATCGTCGAAGATCTGCCGGAGGTCGACTGCGTGCTGACACCCTACGGCGGCGGCGGCATGACAACCGGGGTCGCCAGCGCGATCAAGGCACTTCGCCCCCATGCGAGGATCTTTGCGGTCGAGGACGAGAACGCGGCTCCCGTCACGGCCGCTCTGGCTGCCGGACGCATTGTCGAGATCAAGACACGACCGTCCTTCATCAAGAGCATTGGCGGGCCGTCCTTGGTGCCTGCGCTATGGCCGTTGGCAAACCAGCTTATCGACGGAGCCATTGCCGTCAGTCTTGAGCAGGTAACGGAGGCAATGCGCCTTCTGTTCTCGAGTGCAAAGGTCGTGGCCGAAGGCGCCGGCGCCGCATCGGTGGCCGCCGCCCTTCGCAGCGAGCAGATGACCGGCAATATCGTCTGCGTTATCTCAGGCGGCAATATTGATGCCGGCGCCTACGCGCAGGTGCTGGCTGGCGCAATCCCGGCTGCCTGAAATCCCGCTCCCACAATGATGTGCGGTAACGTTGGTCGCGCGTTGCTTCGCCACCGAAGGTCAACTTGCAGCGCGGACGGGAAATGGGCCTCCGCAACTCGCCGGTGGTTGGCAGTTTGGCTTCGTTTCGTTCACGGCTGAGCCAGCCAACAGGCGAGGCGGAACGCTTCTCAAATGGATTATTTTCCGTTGGATGTGAGATCGGTCGAGGACTGCAGACGGTGGCGCCGATGGCAAAAACACAAATGATTTCAATCCAGCCAAGCCGATACTTGCAACCGCAGCCTGTCCCGGCGCCTGCCCTCGCGGACGTCACATGGTTTCCGTTGTCTGAACACATTCATTAAACTTTAAACGGTTGCGGAACACAACTGGAACAGATAGTGTTTGTTCTGGGTTTGTTTTTCCGATTCTGGTTTCAGATCCCGTCTTCGAAACCCTTGGGGGCCGCCATGCTGACGCGCAAGCAACATGAACTGCTGATGTTCATCCATGAACGGCTGAAGGAAAGCGGAATCCCGCCTTCATTCGACGAAATGAAGGAGGCGCTCGACCTTGCCTCCAAGTCCGGAATTCATCGGCTGATCACCGCGCTCGAGGAGCGCGGCTTCATTCGCCGGCTACCCAACAGGGCTCGCGCGCTGGAAGTGCTGCGTCTTCCCGATTCCATCGCGCCCGGCCTCAACGCGGCGCGCAAATTTTTGCCGAGCGTCATCCAGGGTAGCCTGGGTCGGCAGATCAAGCCGGCACCGTCACGCTTGTCTTCGGCCAGCAATGACGACGACGCGGTTGCCGCTGTGTCCATTCCAGTCATGGGCCGCATCGCCGCCGGTGTGCCGATCGATGCCATCCAGCACCAGACCCATTCCATCTCGGTGCCGCCAGACATGATTATGGGCGGCGATCATTATGCGCTGGAGGTCAAGGGCGACTCTATGATCGAGGCCGGCATCTTCGATGGCGACACGGTCATCATCCGCAACACCGACACCGCCAGTCCCGGAGAGATCGTCGTGGCGCTGGTCGACGAGGAAGAAGCGACGCTTAAGCGTTTCCGCCGGAAAGGCGCCTCCATCGCCCTGGAGGCCGCCAACCCCGCCTACGAGACCCGTATCTTCGGACCCGACCGGGTCAAGGTGCAAGGCAAGCTTGTCGGGCTGATCCGGCGCTATTGAGCCGGCACAGCAACGGGTTTGTCTGGTTTGCGATAGGGCGGCAGCCCCCTCGCCTCGCGTGAGAATTTTCGTTGCTGGTGCCAAGGCCGGTACGGCCTGTCGAGCGCGAAGCTTATTTTCGGCCGTGAAATTGCTGATTGCGGGTCGAAGAAGACAGCGGCACTTCCCGCACGAGCAAGTTGCCGTTTGGTGACGACAAGGACCGTTGGATTGCGGCATGGGTCGTAGGCCGTCGCGTCGTTAACGACGATCAGGTCGGCAAAACGACAGGCTTTCCACGCTTTCTTGCGATCTTCGACATACGCCACGATCGCGCCGGACAGGTGTCGGGCAACGCACAGATCGTCACTGCAGTAGAAAGGCGCGCCCGACGGCAAATCGGCGGCATCGGCAATGTCGAATTGTCGATCGTTTTGGCCGAAGCTTTCCGGCTTGACGATGGTTTCGGATTTCAGCGCACGTTTCCAATTGTCGGCGGTGAATTCGTTAGGGCGCTCCCGGTTCACTGCGAGTTCGCCACCGCCGATTGGCAACGCCACCAGCCGCGCATCTTCCGAAATCAGTACATCCGGCGCGCGCGTGTCGGAAATCGTCAGCAGGCCGGCCAGCGCGAACGGCAGTGACGCCAGCCGCAGCCAGGTTGTCGCCATCGTCGCGATGGTCAGCGCGACTGTCACCAGCAAGACGGATTGCAGCGAAATCAACCCGACCGCGTCGATCGGCGAACGCTCGGAGAACCAGGCTGACAGCGCGATCATCGCTGTCAGGCCCTTGCCCATGACATAGAGGAATGGCCCATCAGCTCCGAATGGCATTGCCAGCGCGCTGAAGACCGCAAAGGGCATGACGATCACCGATACGATCGGCATGATGGCCAGATTGGCAAACAGGCTGAACGGTGACACGCGCTGGAAATGCCATATCGCAAAGAGTGCGGTGGCGCTTCCGGCAATGATGGACGTCATCGCGAGGCCCCCGGTCGCCAGCAGCAGTTTTCGTATGAGGAAGCCGGGCAACGACCGTCGCGGCGGCGGCGTGCTGACCTTGCGGGCGCGGTAGTCGGACCAGCCGGCATAGGCACCGACCAGGGCAGCAGTCGCTGCAAAGGACATCTGGAAACTCGGGCCGACCACCTCATGCGGCGAGACGACGATAACGGCAATGGCTGATATTGCGAGATTGCGTATTGTCAGTGCCGCCCGATCAAACAGCACGGCTATGAGCATTACCGAGAGCATGATGAAGCTGCGCTCGGCAGCAACCACGATGCCGGAAATGACCAGATAGGCGGCAATCGAGACAAGCGCGGCCGCGGCTGCGTATTTCTTGACCGGACGACGCGCGCAGAAATCCGGAAACAGGGCGAATGAACCGCGCATCAACATCATGATGGTACCGGCGACCAGCGCCATGTGCAGCCCTGAAATGGAGATGACGTGATAGATGCCGGTGCGCCGCATCGCCTCGTTGATCTCTTCGGGAATTCCGGCGCGAACACCGACGATAAGCGCGGCGGCAATCTCGCCCTCCGCCCCACCAATACTGGCGCGGATATGATCGGCGATGCTTCGCGTGCATTTTCGATCGTTGACGAAATGCGGGAAGCGAGCGGCAGTTCGTCGGAAGGAACAATGGTCGGATTGCTGAGGAAGAAGCCGCTGGCGCCAATGCCTGCGAAATAGCTGTCAAAAGAGAAGTCATAGCTGTCCGGCCGCACCGGACCGGTGGGGGGTAGCAGCCGCACATAGCCGGCGACTTGAGAACCGGCGGTCAGGTTGGAGGGTATTTTCCGTGCCGAAAGGCGAACCCGTTCGGGTGCGTACCGCAGGGTCGGTCTTGCCGTCGAGAGGACATCGATCGTCAGCCGGACGCGGCCATTCGGCATCAGGTCCAGGGCGACCACGCGGCCTGTCAGCCGTGTCGATATCTCGGAACCTAGTGGATTGATCGAGACAAAGGAGTCCGCCGGGGATTCCATCCTGGAGCGTGGCATGCGAGGCTGCCGGGATGCGCACAGGTATCGGCATCGACGTTACGGCATCTGACAGGACGCGGCTTGAGGCGATCGTTTTGGCGCGAAGTTCGCCCCAGAAGCATGTCTGGCGCGCGCGGATCATCCTGCTGACTGCCGATGGTCTGGGCACCGTGGCGATCATGGCGGCGACGGCCAAATCCAAGACCTGTGTATGGCGCTGGCAGGAGCGTTTCATGGCCGAAGGTGTCGATGGCCTGGTGCGCGACAAGACCCGGCCGCCTGGCATTGCGCCTCTGAAGCCGGGGGTGGTCGACAAGGTCGTGGCGCTGACGCTGGAGCCGCCCGATCACGAAGCGACGCACTGGACGGTCCGTGCAATGGCGAAAGCGGTCGGCATCGCGGCGTCTTCGGTAGTGAAGATCTGGCACGACCACGGTCTTGCGCCACATCGCTGGCGCACCTTCAAGCTGTCCAATGACAAGGCCTTCGCCGAAAAGCTGCACGACGTGGTTGGGCTCTACGTCTCCCCACCCGCCCATGCCATCGTTCTTTCGGTCGACGAGAAAAGCCAGATCCAGGCGCTTGACCGCCACCCAGCCGGGGCTGCCACTGAAGCCTGGCCGTGGCGGCACGATGACGCACGACTACAAGCGCAACGGCACCACCACGTTGTTTGCCGCGCTCAACGTGCTTGATGGCTCGGTCATCGGGCGCAACATGCAGCGCCACCGGCACCAGGAGTTCATCCGCTTCCTCAACGCAGTCGAGGCCGAACTCCCGGCCGACAAAGCCGTCCACGTCATTCTCGACAACTACGCCACCCACAAGCAGCCGAAAGTCAGGGCCTGGCTGGCCCGGCATCCGCGATGGACCTTCCACTTCGTGCCGACATCCTGCTCGTGGCTGAACGCCGTCGAGGGCTTCTTCGCCAAGCTCACCCGCCGGCGGCTCAAGCACGGCGTCTTCCACTCCGTCGTCGACCTCCAGGCCGCCATCAACCGCTTCATCAGCGAGCATAATCAGCAGCCCAGGCCCTTCGCATGGAAGGCCGATCCCGCAAACATCATCGCCGCCGTCAGGCGTGGGCACCAAACGTTGGAATCAATCCACTAGGATCTGCGTTCCAGCACGCCATGTTTCGACCTTGGCGGCAAGCACGCCAAGCGCGCACAGCAGCGCCATCATGAAACACAGATGGGTTTTACGGTAGGACCGTGAGGCCACCGCGCACGATGCTGTCAGGAGCACGACAGCGACAAGTTTTGGAAAGCCCGGTTCTTCCGCCAGCGAAAAGTAGCCGATCACACCGAGCGCAAGGAAGACAGGCACCAACAGGAAGGCAACGCCGCGATCAAGCTCAAGGTTGGCCGCGGACACCACCATGCCGCGGAAACCGGATAGCGAAAGGCGGCCGAATTGCCGGCGCAAACGCACGACCGCACCGGTCTCCGGAGCTGGATTTGCCGTGGGCATGACAGGAGGCGCGCGATCGTCACCAGGACGTGACAGGGGTGACGCTACCGGCGTCGGCGGAATCGCCACGTGTAACGCGCAAGATCGGATGGCATCTTCCGGCTAATGCTGGGAAAAGGTGATAATCGGCGGGAACAGCTGCCAGAAGCCCGGAAAACAAGGGCTTTGCTGCGAAATGGCGAAGCCGGAACGGCCGGTGGTCAAAAACCGGCCGCGCAACTTCATCTGGCACCAAAACCGGCGGCGGCGCTTTTGGCCGCGCAAGATCGGATGGCACCAAGTCAGCGCGGAGGCGACCAGCCAGTCGGCGCCGTGTTGGCGATGAGGGTAATCGAGCCGCCAGTGCGGCCGCACTCGGTGCAGACGAACTGGCGGCCGATCTCCTCGTCGTTGATGAAGACGTAATCTTCGCCAAACAGCCCGATCAGCTTTTCCAGATCCAGCACCCGGCTGTGGCTGGCGTTCGGTGCGAGGCAATGGCCCCGAAGGCCTACGCCGTGTTCGCGCAGATCGCCAAGCGTATCGACAACGCTCTTCCAAGGGCGGTCGGCCATGATCAGTTGACCGGGAGGCCGGTGGGCCGAAAGCCTTGCAAAGCGGCATCTATGGCCAGCATCAGCGATCGCGGAGGGTAATCGAGCATCCTTATGGAGTCGGGCTCCTTGCCCGGCACTCCGCAGATCGGCACTATATTATAGTCGCCATCGAACGGCGGAGTGTCGCCGTTCGCATAGAATGTCAGGGTGGGGAACCTGTCAGCCAGGAATGCTTCGACCTGCCGTAGTGCTTTATCAGTCCGAAACTGGCCAGAGGGCGCCAGAATGACGAAGCTGCTGACTTCCGCGGCGTTAGGCCGCTCTGCGAGATCGATGGCGAAATGCATGAGAACCTCCGTTGAATGGATGTTCTCATTTTGTTCACGGCAGACCTCAGAGTCAATCCATTGGCGGTTAGGAGCCTAAAAGGTCACCGATTTCGTCGCTGCTGAGGTATTGTTTGCTTTTGCAATCCGTGAGCCTCAGCTCGTAAAGTGCAACAGTCTCGGATTGCGGCAGCGGAGCGCCGTTTCGGATTGCGCGCGCCCTAGCAACGGCATCCAAGCACCTAGCTTTTGCTTCAACGAGGTCCACGCTTGGTCCAATCCCACCCGTCGAATATTGGTATGCTCCCACAGCGACAAGCGCCAAAGCTACGCCTAGTACAATCTTCCTTTCCATCACTGTCCCCCTAAATCGAACCGCCAGCCCACCTGACGCGGCCACCGATAATAAGCTCTGGCTGTTCGGCCAGAGGCACTTCCTCGGTCTCATAGCGCGGGTTGTCGCTCTTCAGCAACAACAGGCCAGAACGCAGCATTTGCAACCGTTTGAGCCTTACTAGCCCGCCATAGACAAGCACATAGATGGCCTCGTCGATAAACTCTCGGATCGAGATGTCGACGATCATTAGGTCGCCATCGTTGATGGTTTCGCGCATGGAATCGCCCTGGGCAACCATCAGTCGGGCAAACTTGGGGCTGATCCCTATTCGCCGCAACCAATCTTCCTTGAACGCGACGATGTCCGGCTCGCCATCCTCATGGAACCCCATACTGCCGGCGCCAGCGCTCGGCCTGATATCAAGCTTCGGTACGGCAATAAAACCGTCCGGCGCGTCACCGGTCACCATAATGCTCTTGGCCTGCCCTTCAGTCGGCCGCATCTGGCCCCGCCCCGCCGCAAGCCAATCCAAGGTGACATGCGTCGCCTCGGCAATCTCAAGTAGCTTGTCGAGCCCCGGCATCGAGCCTTCCAGGTATTTTCGCACCATGGTGCTAGATATTCCCGATCGCCGTGAAAAGGCGTGGGGTGATTCGCCCTCGATTGCGAAGGCGAACCGACCTGAGAACGTGCCCAGGTCGAACGATGCCGAACTCTGACCATGCGTCAGAGTTCCGTTGCCGATAGCCTCGTCCGGGAAACTCATGTGTTTTCCGATGCTTAGCGGCTTATTCGCACCAGATTGCGGATTTTGAACTCTGACGTGCGAATTTCTTCGCACTCGGGTTGCTGTTTTCGCTCTTTGGTGCGACATTAGTCGCGACTAGTGTTGTCTAAAAGTTTAACCATCCGGCCCTCTGCAAAGGTCCGGACGATCGGTGGAGCCGCTATGAACATGCCTCAGGTGTGGGACCGTCACGCCATCAATGCCGAGCTTCGGCGCCGTGGCATGACGTTGACCGGGATCGCCAAAGACGCGGGCCTTTATTCCAGCGCCTGCAGGCAAGGGATCATCGGCTCTAGCCGCACCGGTGCGGAGGCGATTGCCGCCGCACTCGATATCCCTTTCCGAACCCTGTTCCCGACTCTCTACACGAGAGGCCGTCACAACGATCGCGAGACTACCAGCACCGCCAGCCGCAGCGGAAGTGCAAAAGTTGCACTCATTTTAGACGCCGCATCGGGCGCGCCCTGAGCCCGCTGTCTAGCGCGAAGCCATTCGCAGACAGCCAAACGCCATTCAGGGGACCTCCGACGTGACGACACCGACCAAGATCAAGATTGCCGACATCAGGGTGCCGAAGAACCGGCGCCGAACCGATCCAGCATGGGTCGAGACGCTCAAAGCGGACATGCAGGCCGGCAACGGCCATATGGTGCCGATCGAGGTCGTGCCCGAGACTTCCGACGGAAGCCCATACCGGCTCATCCTCGGCGGGCATCGCCTGGAGGCCGTCGCCGGCCTCGGTCACACAGAGATCGACGCCTTTATCCGCGACCCGAAAGAGGTTGCGACCGAAGCGCAGATGCGCAAGCGCGAGATCGCCGAGAACCTGATCCGACGCCAGCTGTCCGTCCTCGACCGGTCGAGGGACATCGCCGATTGGCGCGACATCCATGACGCCGAACACGGCACAGGCAAAACCGGCCGCAAGAAATCCCGCGAGATCGTCGAGGACGATGAATTGAGTGCAAACTTTGCACTCAATTTCTCGGAGGCCGCCCAGACCGTCCTCGGCATATCGCGCCGCAGCGTCTTCCACGCCCTCAAGATCGCCACCATCCCGCTGCCGGTCAGGGAGAGCATCTCCCTTCACGCAATCGCCGACAGCCAAACGGACCTGCTGCTGCTGGCTGCCGAGCCCTCAGAGCGTCAGGCCGCTGTTGCCCGCCTGCTGACCATGGCCGCCGATGACGCGCCAAAGAACGTCGCAGAGGCCATTGCGGTCATCGACCGGACGGTGAAGCCGGCAACCGAGCCGGCTTGGCAGAAGGTCGCCACTGCGTTCTCGAAGATGAAGGAAGGCGACCAGGACCGCTTCTTTGCCTTGCACGAAGCCGCCATCCAGCGCTGGCTGAAAGGTCGGCAGCCCTGATGGTCAAGCGCCGCGACACTCATTCCCTGGACCTGTTCCGCGACTATCAGCCGGCCCCGGTGGTCGAGCGCTTCGATGCGGAAGCGGTTCAGGCGTGGTCGCTGGCTGGCCGGCTGTCGAAGGCAGTGAGCCTGACGCTCAACGAAGCAAGAATGAACCGCACGGACATCGCGAAAGCCATGTCTGAGCACCTGAAGGACGACGTGGCGAAGACGACACTCGACGCCTACGCCAGCCAGGCCAAGGAACAGCATTCAATTTCAGCCCTGCGGCTGGCCGCACTGGTGTCGGTCACCGGCGACGTGCGCGCGCTCAACACCCTTCTGGAAGATGCCGGGATGATCGTCGTCCCCAAGAAATTCGAGGCGCTGATCATGCGGGAAATGGCCGACGAAGCCATCGAGCGGGCGACCCGAGACAGGCAGGCGTTCGACGCACAGTGGAAAGCAAAACGATGAAAGGCTTCCGCATGAAACGCGCATTTCTCGACCTGGCGCACGATGTCGCCGGTCTCCTCGCCATAGCCGCTTTCGTGGTCTTCGCGGTCTACGGCTCGGCTGGCCTGTCGGCGGCGGTGATCGCAGCGAGGATCGGCCAATGAGCCCGTTCCTCGTCCTCGGCATCAGCGGCGTCATCGTCTACGCCATCATACTCTATGGCGTTCACCGCCTCTACACGGCTGGGTTTCGTCGCAGAGCGGCCACCGGCGCAGCCTTCCAAAAGCGTGTGAACAAGCACGTCATGCGCGGAGGCATCTGGTCATGACCACGCACCCTTGCGCCATGCCATCGTGTCCGCACCCGGCAACCGGCATCTTCTGCCCCAGCCACTACTTCGCGCTGCTCCCAAAGGATGCGCAGTGGCTGGTCCGCTGGCAGATCAAGATGCTCCGCTGCGAGGACGCCGACACCCAACAGCACATGCGCGAGCAGCTGCAAGGCTACACGGCGCAAGCCGTTCGCACCCTTCAATCCTCCGAGGCGAAAAGCTCCTCCCAAGCCGCCTCGGACAGCGCCCGCCGCACGACTACAGCGGCGGGCGCCAACCAACAGGCGCACCCGAATGGCTGACGGCACCAAGATCGAATGGACCGACGCAACCTGGAACCCGATCACCGGCTGCCAGGTCAAATCGCCGGGCTGCAAATTCTGCTACGCGATGAAACTTGCGGGAACCCGGCTCAAGCACCACTGGAGCCGCGAAGGTCTGACCGTCGACACCAAGAATGGCCCGGTCTGGACCGGCGAAGTGCGCTTCAACGAGGAGTGGCTGACCCAGCCGCTGCGCTGGACCAAGCCGCGCATGATCTTCGTGTGCGCGCATGCCGACCTGTTCTACGAGGCCGTTCCAGACGAATGGATTGACCGTGTTTTCGCGGTCATGGCGCTGGCCCCACAGCATATCTTTCAAGTCCTGACGAAGCGGCCAGATCGGATGCGTGCATATATCGACGCCTTCAATGCTGGCGACCGCCACATCCTCGGACATGCTCGGGAGATTTCGAGTAAGCCGCTCGTCCTGGATGACATCCTGCCAGAAGGCGCAAAGCAGGAAGTCGCACCGCTGCCTAACGTCTGGCTAGGCACTTCGGTTGAAGACCAGGCGCGCGCCGACGAACGGCGCGAGCCGCTCAGAGACATAGCGAATGCGGGTTGGCTGACATGGGTCAGCTACGAGCCGGCGCTAGGCATGGTGGACTGGCGCGGCTGGGAATTCATCCGGTGGATGGTATCCGGCGGAGAAAGCGGTCCGAACGCACGGCCCCACAATCCCGAGTGGCACTATGCAACTCGCGATTTCTGCGCCCCCAACGGCATCCCCTACCTTTTCAAGCAGTGGGGCAACTGGATCGAGGAAGACCAGGTCGCGGACGCTGCTGCCACGCATGAGGCAGACTTGGCGGCCGGTCGCACCTATCGCTTCGTCGGCCAGCCAATGCGTTTCCGTCATAAGTCCGAGACCGGCCGCCTACTCGACGGTCGGACCTATGACGGCTTTCCGCAGGTGTCGGTATGAAAGACTGGCTGACCGCCCGCGAGATCGCTGCCGAGCAGCTGCCCGACATGCCGGCCTCGGAAAGCGCGGTGATCCGCCTTGCCGGGCGCAGTGAGTGGGACGGCTCTGCTCTGGCGCGGAAGCGGCCAGGTCGCGGCGGAGCCACGGAATATCACTTGTCACTGTTTCCGGTTCTCGCCCAGGTCGCCTATCAACAGAAGCACATCGTCATCGAACTGCCGGTGAAGCCGGCCAAGGCCGCGCCGGACGCCGGCCTTACAGCCCGCGCCCAGCTGGAGCGTGACGCGCGCCTCGCGATCGTCGCTGTCTTCGAGAGGTTCAGCCGCACACTCAAGCTCGGCTATGCCACCCGTGTCCAGGTCTTCACCGACAAGTACAACGCCGGCTCGCTCAACATTGAACCTTGGGCGCGTGAGATCATTCCGAACTTGTCCAAGCGGTCCCTGGCCCGCTGGCAGTCGCAGAAACGCGACGGCAAGGTCAACGCCCTGGCGCACGATCCCGCCCAGGCGCGCAAGGGAACCGGCATCCTTGAGACAGCCAATGACGGCGCCGTCAGCGCCTTCATGCTGGCCCTGCTCGGGCACCAACCGCACCTCTCGGGTCACCATGTTCGCACCATGTGCCGTTCCGAGTTTGGCGACACCGTAAAGGTCGTTTCAAAGGGCGTTGAAACAGAGATTCCGATGCCTCCCGTCCGCACCTTCCAGCATGCGCTGAAGGGGCTGAAGGAGAAGCACAAGGTCGAGCTGCTGAAGCTGACCAATCCCGACCGGTACCGGTCGCACATGGCCCCGGCTGGCGTCGGCATGCTGCGCCACGTCACCGATCCTAACCAGCTCTGGCAGATCGACGCCTCGCCGGTCGACGCGCTCTGCATTGACGGTCGCCACGCGGTCTACGCCTGCATCGACATTGCCACGCGCCGTACCGTCTGGCTGCTGTCGCGGACGCCTCGCGCCTCGGCCGTTGCGCTGCTGATCCGCAAGGCCATCCTGGAATGGGGCGTGCCCGATGTCGTCAAGACCGACAACGGCTCCGACTTTGTGGCCAAGGATACGCAGCGGCTGTTCGCCTCGCTGGGCATAGAGGCCGAGACGTCGGACGCCTATTCGCCCGAACAGAAGGGCCACGTCGAGCGCGTTATCAAGACCTTCCAGCACGACATGGCAACCCTGTTGCCGGGGTTCGTCGGCCACTCCGTCACCGATCGGAAAGCGATCGAAAGCCGCAAGAGCTTTGCCCAGCGGCTGGGTGAGGATGACGCCTCGGTTTTCGGTGTCACATTGACCGGCCCGCAGTTGCAGGACCATGTCGATGAGTGGGCAAGCGTGGTCTATCAGCACCGGCCCCATGCCGGCCTGAAGAACGCAACACCGTTCGCCACCGCGCTGGCTTCGACGAAGCCGGTTCGCAAGGTCGATGAGCGCGCCCTGGACCTTCTGTTGATGCCGGTGGCCGGCTCGGACGGCCAGCGTATTGTGACGAAGCTCGGCATCCGCATCGACGGCCACCACTACATGACGCCGGCCATACTGCCGGGCACCGCCGTGTTTGTGCGGCAAGACCCAAATGATGCCGGCCGGGCCTATGCCTTCGCCCAGGATGGCGCGGAGTTCCTCGGCGACGCGATCTGCCCGGAGCTTTCAGGCATCCATCCCGAGACGCTGGTGCGCGCCGCCAAGGAAATGCGCAACGAGCTGGTCGAGGAGAAGACGCGCGATCTGAAGGCCGACATGAAGAGGATCGCCAAGGGTGTGCCGCTGATCGAGCGCGCCCTGGAGGTCGCCCGTCGCGATGCGCCGAACGTCATCCCTTTGCCAAAGCGCGACCATGTGCATTCGACACCGCAGATCAGCGCCGCGATCGAGGCACTCGGCGAACGTCTCAACCCCAGCCAGCCCCTCGATCCAGCAGCAGCTGCGGCGCATCGCCGGCTGATTGACGAAATGAAGGCTGAAGACGAGCAGCAGCTGTTCGCCGACACCGACGCCCTGATCCGGCGCCGGCAGGCTGAAATCGAGGCGCACCGCACCGCCCATCTGCCGAAGAATGCCAACGTTGTCGCTCTGCCAGAGACCTCAAGGGAGCGCTATCGGCGCGCCGTCAGCTTCCGCAAGAAGCTCGACACCAACACGCTGCCGGCCGCCGATGCGGTCTGGCTTGGCGGCTACGAGCAGACGGCCGAGTTCAGAGCCCAGCAAGGCATGCATGAGGATTTCGGGGACGCGTACCTGTCCTGAGTAACGGAAAAGCCCGGTCTGCAAACCGGGCTCTCCGAAGGAACTGCCGCGAAGCGGCGCTGTGAACAACGAGGAATCTGATGAACGAACTATCCAAAGTCAACAGGCCAGCCCCTTTGAAGAACGTCGCGGCGTTCTCGACGCTGCTCGCCAAGATGGTCGACCGCGATCCGGACGCGCCGGGTCTGGCGGTGTTCTCCGGCCCTTCCGGCTGGGGCAAGAGCAAGTCTGCGGTCTATGGCGCGAACAAATATCGCGCCTCCTATGTCGAGTGCGGCCAGTTCACGACGGCGCGCTCCATGCTGACAGAGATCCTGATCGAGCTCGGCGAGCAGCGGCCACGCGGCTCGATCGAGGATATGAAATCCCAGGCCATCATGACCATGGCCGGCGACCCGCGCCGCCCCCTCATCATTGACGAGGCGCATTTCATCTCGCGCAAGCGTTTCGTGGACCTTTTGCGGGAGCTTTCGGACAAGTCCGGCGCGCCGGTTGTGCTCATTGGCGAGGAGCTGCTGCCGGCGCACCTGGAGGAGTTTGAGCGCGTTCACAACCGGGTTCTCGAATGGCTGCAGGCGGTTCCCTGCGACGCCGAGGACTTCCAACTTTTGGCTTCGTTCCGATGCCCAGGCATCGACATCGCCGCCGACCTCGCCACCGCGATCCTCGACAAGACCAGGGGCAATACGCGCCGTTGTCCGTCGTCAGATCATTTGGCTCAGATTGGATCGCAGATTAGCGGAGTGTCGGCCTCATCTTGGGGTTGATGTTAAGCGGCGATCTTGCGGTGCTGCAAGCGCCGATGTTGGATGGTTTGGCGTTTGATCCTTTCTCGCTGTTTGATAATGGCTGCGGCCCTGCCGAAGTAGGCGTCGGCTGGCGTTACGTTGGCCAGGCTCTCGTGGTAGCGTCGATGGTTGTAATGTTCGACGAAGGCTGCGATCTGGGCCTCAAGGTCGCCGGGCAGAAAGTAGTTCTCCAAGAGGATTCGGTTTTTGAGGGTCTGGTGCCAGCGCTCGATCTTGCCTTGGGTCTGGGGATGCATTGGAGCGCCCCGGACATGGCTCATGCGTTGGTCCTGGATATAGTCCGCCAGTTCGCCGGCGATGTAGCTGGGGCCATTATCGCTGAGCAGCCGAGGCTTGTGGTGCACATGGGCCTGGTCGCACCCTGAGGCAGTAAGTGCCATGTCCAGCGTGTCGGTGACGTCCTCGGCCCGCATGGTGCTGCACAGTTTCCAGGCGATGATGTAGCGGGAGTAATCGTCGAGCACGGTCGACAGGTACATCCAGCCCCAGCCGATGATCTTGAAGTAGGTGAAGTCCGTCTGCCACATCTCGTTGGGTCGCGTCGTCTTGGTGTGGAACTCGTTCGCCGCCTTGATCACCACATAGGCCGGGCTGGTGATCAGATCGTAGGCCTTGAGGAGCCGGTAAACGCTGGCTTCTGACACGAAGTAGCGCGTCTCGTCGGTGAACCGTACTGCCAGTTCGCGCGGGGAGAGCTCGGACTGCTCCAGCGCCAGTTCGATGATCTGGTCATGGATGGCAGGCGGGATGCGGTTCCACACCCGGCTCGGCGCCGAGGGCCGATCCTGCAGCGCCTCAGGCCCGCCCTCGACATAACGGTCATACCAGCGATAGAAGGTCCGGCGCGGGATGCCCAGTCGGTCCAGCGTTTTGCGGGTTGGCAGGTGTGACTGCTCGACGATCCTGATGATCTCGAGCTTTTCGGATGCGGGATATCTCATTCTTGCTCGTCCCCATCCGCGATCATGCTTTTTTTGAGCAGACGGTTTTCCAGTGTCAGATCAGCGACGCATTCCTTCAGCGCGCCGGCCTCCCGGCGCAAATCCTTGACCTCGTCGCTGGTGGCAGCACGAGCGGTATCACCCGCCAATCGGCGCTTGCCGGCCTCCATGAACTCCTTGGACCAGGTGTAATACAGGCTCTGCGCGATCCCTTCCTTGCGGCACAGCTCGGCGATGCTGTCTTCGCCGCGCAGCCCGTCCAGCACGATCCGGATCTTGTCTTCCGCTGAAAAATGCCGCCGGGTCGCCCGGCGAATGTCCTTTACCACCTGCTCGGCAGGCTTCTTGGCACTTGAGGATTTAGGGCTCATCTTGGTTCCTTCGTCGTGACGACGAGATCAAAACCCTCCTTAATTCACAACCTCAAATCTGGGACACAGGTGCTGACGGGGAACACTATAGCGCGACGATCTGGATGAGACGTGAGCGGCGATCTGGATGAGATTCTCAGGTCGCGGTCACGTGCAAATTATCATGCTGATTGTCGCTGGCAAGGCCTTCATCTATTTCTGATTGCCGCTCCGCGACAAGTTCGTGTTTGTTCTTGATTGTCGCGTAAGAGGCTGGCCTGCCGCGCTGGCGTTTGGCTTCCATGGCGGATCTGCGCCGGTAGCTTTCGACGTTCATCTCGAAGATCGTTGCGTGGTGAACAAGTCGGTCCACTGCGGCGAGGGTCATGGCGGGGTCCGGAAAGATTCTGTTCCATTCTCCGAAGGGCTGATTGGCGGTGATCATGATGGAACGCCGCTCATATCTTGCGCAGATGAGTTCGAAGAGCACGCTCGTTTCGGCCTGGTCCTTGGTGACGTAGGCCAGATCGTCGAGGATGAGCAGATCGAACTTTGGACTTGCTTCGGTAAAGTGGAGAGCGGGTTGCTCATTCGGCGGCGTTTCGCTCGAACTGCATCGGGCTGATGTAGTCGAGCGCGGAATGCCGCCGGATGGGATTGTAGAAGCCGTCGATATATCGGGCAATGGCGGCTTGGGCATCGGCGCGGGTAAGGAAAGAGGTGCGCCAGATCAGTTCAGTTTTCAGCGTCTTGAAGAATGTTTCGACCATGGCGTTATCAAAGCAATTGCCCTTGCCTGACATTGAGATGATGACGCCGGCGGCACGCAATTCGGCTTGGTAGTCGATAGAACAATATTGGCTGCCGCGGTCGGAGTGGTGAATGAGGCCGGGTTCCGGGCTGCCGCATGACGAACGCCTTGTTGAGCGCTGCCAGAGCCAGGCTGCGGTGTAGCCGGTTGCCAGCAGCCCAGCCAACGACCTTGCGGGCAAACAGATCGATGACGACAGCAAGGTACAACCAGCCCTCCCGCGTCCAGATGTAGGAGATGTCGGCACCCCATTTCTGGTTGGGACCAGTGGCGGCAAAATCCTGGTCGATGACATTGGGGGCAACCGGAAAGGCGTGTTCGCTGTCCGTCGTGCGCTTGAACCGCCGCTTCTGTCTTGCCTGGAGGCCATTCTCCCGCATCAGACGCGCCGTTCGTCGCCGGCCAATGGCAAAGCCATTGTCTTGCAGTTCCCGCGTCATGCGCGGGCTACCATAGGTTCCGTTCGACAGCGCGAACGACGATCGCACATGCGCCAGCATTATCATGTCGTCGCGCTGCCGGCGGCACGCCGGCCGGCGCCCCCAGGCAAAGTAGCCGCTCGGGCTGACACCCAGCGTCGCGCACAACGGTCCACAGGGAAATCCTTCTTCGCCTGGTCGATGAGCGCGAACCTCACCGACTTCCCTCCTTGACGAAAAAAGCCGTCGCCCGTTTCAAGATATCCCGCTCCTGCCGAAGGATTTCATTCTCCCGCCGCAGCCGTTTCAATTCAGCGGCGACATCAGCATCAGGCGGACGCCCAGGATCGCCCATCTCACGATCCAGCTGCCGACCCATCCATCGCGTCAGCGTCGAGAAACCAACACCAAGATCCTCCGCGATCTGCCGCTTCGTCCGACCGCTCGTTCGCACAAGGCCAACCGCCTCCGCCTTGAACGCATCCGTAAACTGTCTCTGTTTCGTCATCGAGGTCGCCTTTCATCAGAAGGAAACTCTCCACTTTTTCGGGGCAAGTCCAGCACGCGCCAGCCGTTCTCAATGAGGGCGAGTCCGATCGCTGCCGCAAGATGCGACTTTCCGCCACCGGGTGGGCCGAACAACAGGATATTGGCGCCCTTGGCGAGCCAGCTGTCACCGGCGGTCATGGCCATGACCTGGGCCTTGGAGACCATGGGTACGGCGTCGAAGGCGAAGCTGTCGAGCGTCTTTCCGGGCGGCAGATGCGCTTCGGCCAGATGCCGTTCGATCCTGCGATGTGCCCGTTCGGCCAGCTCATGCTCGGCGATGGCCGAGAGGAACCGGGCGGCGGGCCACCCCTCTCTATCGGCCTGCTCGGCAAATTGCGCCCAGAGCGTCTTGATCGTCGGTAGCCGGAGTTCGTTGAGCATGATGCCGAGGCGGGCTTCGTCGATGGTGTGGGCGTTGCTCATGCGACGTCTCCCACATGGGTTGCCCCGATCAGGGCTTCATAGCCGTTAAGGGAAGCGAGTTGCACCAAGACGGTCGGCAGCCGTGCGGGGTCCGGGCCGAGGAGGGTTCGCAAGACGGCAATATCGGGCAGGTCGCCGGCGTCGAGGGTCTCGGTGAGTTGCTCGGCAAGCTCACGCTCGCAGCCTCGATCGTGGGCCAGCGCCAGCAGATCGACCATGATCTTGCACGCCTGCCTGTCCGGCAGCCGCTCAATGAGCTCGTCGAAGGCCCTGCGGTATTCCTGCCGCGGGAAGAGCTTGTCACGATAGACGAGATTAAGAAGCGCCATCGGCTTTTTGCGCAGGGAATGGATGACGTGCCGATAGTTGACGACCTGATCGTGCCTCCCGTCGGCATGGCCTCGGCCCCTGGGCAGCGTCATCAGCTTTGTTCCTCCCATAAAGACCTCGAGGCGATCATCGAACAGGCGGATGCGAAGCCGATGTCCGATCAGGCGGGAGGGAACGGTGTAGAAGACCTTGCGCAAGGTGAAGCCGCCGGTCCGCGACACGGTGACGACCACCTCCTCGAAGTCGCTGGTCCGCTGGTCTGGAAGTTCCTGCAGTTGAGGGCGTTCGGCATCGATGCGCTTGCCATGATTGGCGTTGTGCCGGCTGACGATCTCGTCGATGAAGGCTCGATACGCGCCGAGATCGTCGAAATTTCTGCTGCCGCGCATCAGAAGGGCGTCACGGATGGCATCCTTGAGATGGCCATGGCTGCTTTCGATCGAACCGTTCTCGTGCGCGATGCCCTTGTTGTTGCGGGTCGGCGTCATGCGGTAGTGCGCGCAAAGCTCTTCGTAGCGATGCGTGAGATCCTCCTTCGCATCGGCGCTGAGGTTGCGGAAAGCCGCCGACAGGCTGTCGCTGCGATGATAGAGCGGCGCTCCCCCAAGCGACCACAGCGCGTTCTGCAGTCCTTCGGCCAGGGCCACGAAGCTCTCGCCGCCGAGAATGACATGGGTGTGTTCAAAGCCGGACCAGGCGAGCCGGAAGTGGTAGAGTAGATGATCAAGAGACTGGCCGGCGATCGACACGTCAAGGCTGCCCATGTCGGTAAAATCCGATAGCCCGAGTCGGCCGGGTTCGTGAAGCTGGCGGAAGATAACCTCCTGCTCTTCGCCGTGGATGGCACGCCATGACCGGATGCGCCGCTCCAGCGTTCGGCGAATGCCCGCGCTCAGTTCCGGGTGCCGCCGCAGCATCTCCTCATAGATGGCGACAACACGGATGCCTGGCGCCGCCTTCAAAAGGGGAACGACCTCGGCATCGAAGATATGCTCGAGAGGGTCAGGCCTCCGCCGGCCACGAGCCTTTTGCTTTTGCGATGGCAGGTGCGCGTCCGTCTTGATGCGATAGGCCGTCGCCCTGCTGATCGACGCCTTGGCGGCGGCGACCTCGATAGAATTGTTTTGTCGGTACTTCATAAAAAGCCTCGTCTGATGATCGGTTACATGGCGACCCGGCACAAAGATGGTTCTCCATTCCAGAAAACCACCAAGCTACCGGGCCGACCGCGATCATAAGACGCTGAAAAATTGCGCGGCGGCGGGGGTGTAACTCCGGTCGGGCTACGCCCTCCCTTCGTCACACCCCCGCCGCCGAGTCTCATCCTGATTGACGCTGAGTCTCACCTTGTTTGTCGCCGCGCAGAACACTGCGGTGCAAACGGTACTACCGGAGGCGACACCTGGTTTAACGCGACAACTCTTGCTGCATCGACCGTTGGTGCAAAAGGAGGAGTCGGCAGTACGGGAACGGGATCGGCTGCAGGTGGTGCCTCGGCATCTGGAGTTGGCACTACAAAGTATAGCGGCGGTGCGTCCGGTAGCACAGGCACAAGCACAAATGGCGGGACCGGTGGCGGTGGCAGCGGTGGTCCGCTAGGCGTTGGCGGTGCTGGTGGTAGCACATCTGGTTCCAGCGGCGGAGGTGGTGGTGGCGGAAACGGTGGTGGTTCCGCCGGTGCTACGGTCGCTTCTGGCGTTCAGACAGGCGGTGCAGGCGGCAACAACGATGGTGGAACGGGCGGTGGAGCTGCGAATACTGCAGGCACAAATGGTGGTGGCGGAGGCGGATCAACACGCGGTGGTGCAAGTGCTGGAGGCATAGGAGGTATCGGTACTGAATACGATGCTACGCACGGTTCTAGCGGCGGCGGCGGTGGTGGCTCATCGGACTTTACATCACCGCGAGCGGGTGGTGCAGGCGGTTTGTACGGCGGCGGTGGTGGTGGTGGTGCAAATGCTAGTACTGGATGGGCGGCTGGAGGAAATGGCGGACAAGGCTTCATCGTGATCAGCTATAACCCGCCATCACCGATGGGTGGCTTCTTGGCGTGGTTCTGACAGATGAATGCTTTGCGCTTTCATGTGGTCGGGCTTCCTCATACTCAGGTTGCCGAGGCGTTCTCCGCCTGCGCGTTCACCAACAAGGTGAAGTATTTCTGCCAGATGATGAAAGATCGCGGCCACGCTGTCTTTCTCTATGCCGGAGAGCAGAACGAAGCGACCTGCGACGAGCACATCGTGTGCATCAGCGAGGCTGCCCGCGCTGCCCATGTCGGCGACGGCCACTACACAGCCGCGCCCTGGGACACCGCGTCGCCGGCATGGCGATCCTTCAATCTGAACGCGGCCGGTGGAATCGTGTCACGTCACCGCGTCGGCGATTTCGTCTGCCTGATCGGTGGCGTGGCGCACAAGCCGATCGCCGATCTGCTACCGGAGGCAACCGTCGTTGAATTCGGCGTGGGGTACGGCGGCTGCTTTGCCAGGCACAAGGTGTTCGAAAGCAATGCCTGGATGCACACGGTCTACGGCGCCCGATCCAATGGCGACCCATGCGCGGTGGATGGCGAATGGTGGGACGCGGTCATACCGGGCTATCTCGATCCGGCCGAGTTTCCTTTCCGGGGAGCGGAGCGACTTCTCGACGATTACTACCTGTTCGTCGGTCGCCTCATCGATCGCAAGGGTTTCGCGATAGCCCAGGAGGTTTGCGAAGCCGCCGGCAAGCGCCTGGTTCTCGCCGGCCCCGGTGAACAAACAGGTTATGGTGTTTTCACCGGCGTCGTCGGTCCCAAGGCGCGCGGCATACTGATGCGCGATGCTACAGCCCTGCTGATGCCTACCCGCTACATCGAGCCTTTCGGAAACGTGGCGATTGAGGCGATGGCATGCGGAACGCCCGTCATCTCCACCGATTTTGGAGCCATGACCGAAACCGTCATTGATGGAGTGACCGGTATACGGTGTCGCACCTTTGGCGAATTCCTGCGCGCGCTGGAAGCCGTCAAGCACCTTGATCGTGCCGTCTGCCGTCAGCATGTGATCGACAACTATTCCCTTGATGTCATCGGCGCGAAATACGAGCGCTATTTTGAGCGCCTCGGCCATCTTTGGAACGAAGGTTGGTACGAGGGCAAGGCAGCCTAGGCGACAGGTGCTCGGGGCAATTCCCGAGAAGCGGGCTTAGATTGGCGTCCGACCCGCTCGACAGCATGAAGAGATAACCGCCGCACCTGGCCCTTTTCGGGCGGAGGGACGGTGACTGATTCTCGAAAGCACTTAAATGACCCTTCAAGACCCATTCACAGCCATTGATCCGGTTCGGCCGCCCGCAGCGTATATTGGCGGCAAGCGCCGCCTGGCCGAGCGCCTGGTCGCCCAAATCGCGGCGGTTCCCCATTCGACCTACGCCGAGGTGTTCGTTGGCATGGGCGGCGTGTTCTTCCGTCGCCGCTCCAGGCCTCGCGCCGAGGTGATCAACGACCGCAGCGGCGACGTCGCCAATCTGTTCCGCATCCTGCAGCGCCACTATCCGCAGTTCATGGACACGCTACGCTTCCAGATCACGTCGCGCCGCGAGTTCGAACGGCTGAAGGCCAGCGACCCGACCACATTGACCGACCTGGAGCGCGCCGGCCGCTTCCTGTACCTCCAGCGCCTGGCGTTCGGCGGCAAGGTGGCGGGGCGCAATTTTGGGGTTAGCGTTGGTTCCTCGGCCGGCTTCAATCTGACCACGCTGGAGCCGCTACTGGCGGATATTCATGACCGCCTTGCCGGCGTCGTCATCGAGCAGCTGGACTGGTCAGCCTTCATCGACCGCTACGACCGGCCTGAAACGCTGTTCTATCTCGACCCGCCGTACTTCGGCAGCGAGGGCGACTATGGAAAGGAGCTGTTCGGCCGAGATCAGTTTGAAGGCATCGCCGCCAGGCTGCGCAGCCTCAAAGGGAGGTTCGTCCTGTCGATCAATGACGTGCCCGAGATCCGCGAGGCATTCGCGGGTTTTGACATGCAGGAGGCCGACCTGTTCTACAGCGTAGCAGGTGGCAACGGGACACCTGCGCGAGAACTTATTATAGTGGGTTAGGGTTTGGAGGGCCATCGAATGAAATCATCAATCGGCCGTGGGACCGGATTTTCCACGTGGGTAAACATCGGCCTCGCAATAACAGTACTGTATTTCGGCGGCTGCATCGTTGCCTGGTATAAGGGCGGGCCTGGCCACTTTCTCACTATTCCTGACACCATGTCATTGGAGGCCTTTTCCAGTGTTCTCACCGGCGTAGCCGCACCGTTGGCCTTCCTATGGCTATTTGTGGCTACGATGGTGCAATCGCAGGAATTGGCACTCCAACGTCACCAAATAGAGCAGAACCGGCAGGTTGCTGAGGGCCAGGCTGCTTCGGCCGAGCGGACGGCCGATTTCATTGGCACCCAAACCGAGCTTCTTCAACAGCAGATGAGGTTGCACCAACTGGAGCAAGCAGACGGCGCACAGTCTGTGCGGCAGTTCAACGTCATCGAATTCTGCAGGAAGCATTTCCCGACTTTCCCTCCCATGCCCAGCAGAGCGTTCCCATTCGGAGGTATCGGGCATGAGCTTTCGGAGGATAATGACATAGGGCTCCAAATGCTCTGTGGCAGGATACGCGAGTACGATGAGTCCATAGGCCTAGTGTGGGATGACCTCCCGAAAGGAGGTCCTGTCGATGTCCGTAGGGTTCACGAACTGGACCGACGACTTGTCGATCTCTGCAGCGTCGCATCGACCGTCTCGCCGTCACGAATGGCTTTTCTAGACGAATGCGAGTTGGTGGAAACACTTGCGGCCGTTCGCAGCGTTTTAGCCCGTTATGACGTGCCCGTGACACAGCCAGTGCAATAATCGCCAACCGCCTGAGCCGCTCGAAGCGCGAACGCTATTGTTGTCGCAGAGCATTTTGCATGCCTTCGCCGCTGCCAGGCGGGAACACGCTACCGTCAAGGGCTCGCCTCGGCGGTAGAGCTTCCGCCAGGCGTGGGCTGATTTCTATTCGTCCCAGGTCAGGATCTGGGTTCCGCTCTCCGACTGAATTGAGATTTCGATCGGATCGCACGCCACGACAACATCGTAAATCTGGCCAAAGCGCATGTTCTTGCTGCTGCCCGTGGAAGCGTTGAGAAGGCTGCAGTTGCCACGGTTGACGGTCAGCCAGCTGATTGACACCACATCAGTGCGAGCGGTGATCGCAAGATGCCACCCTCCAAAATTGTCTTGATATTTTCGCGCTGAAAAGGCGTCGACGTCGGCGGCAGTTTCTGATGGCGCGTTGGAACAGTCCCCAAAACCATCGCCGACATCGACAATGCAGATGTTGAGTTTGCGAAGTTGTGCCGAAACCACATTTCGCTGATCACAAGCCTTGATCGTCGCCGGATCATCGCCTGAGCCACCCCGGCACTGATCGTCCAATTCAAGGTACGTCTTTTTGAGCGCGTCCGAACTCGTTTGCGCCCAAAGCGCTGACGCGGTGATCAAAAGGAGGAGTGCGGACGTCGCGGCGACAAGGACCTTCGGCATGGTCGCAACCTTTTGATGCCAGGCGGTGAAAGGCAGTAGCAATCCGCTCTGATTAGCACGTAAGTTAGTGCCAAGTGAAGTTGCGCGGAGATGCCAAACGATTTTGCGCGCTACACCACGGCAGGCGCAAACAGGAAGCGTTCGCTGACGCCGATGACGGCGTCCTCGTTCTCTTCTGTGCCCCGGCCCCTTCCAGCCATCGGGTCTGCCCCTTGCGCCCTCGACCTCCTATGCTACATGAACGCGCAACGCGCGAAAGTCCGCGAAACCAGACAAGCCTCACACGCCTTCCGAGAGTCCCATGTCCGACAAGGTCATCACCCGTTTTGCTCCCTCGCCCACTGGCTACCTGCATATTGGCGGCGCCCGTACGGCACTGTTCAACTGGCTGTACGCAAAGCACACCAACGGGACGATGCTGCTGCGCATCGAGGACACCGACAGGGAACGTTCTACGGATGCCGCGACCGCGGCCATTCTTGATGGGCTGTCCTGGCTCGGCCTTGGCTGGGACGGGGAGCCGGTGTCGCAGTTCGAGCGCGCGCAGCGCCACCGTGAGGTGGCCGAGGAACTCGTGCGCATGGGCAAGGCCTATTACTGCTATGCCACGCCTGCCGAGCTTGATGCCATGCGCGAGGCAGCAAGAGCCAAGGGACTGCCGCCTCGCTACGATGGCCGCTGGCGTGACCGCGATCCGTCCGAGGCACCTCCCGGCGCCAAGGGCGCGATCCGCGTCAAGGCGCCGACCGCGGGCGAGACGGTGGTGCACGACCGCGTGCAGGGCGAGGTGCGATTCCCCAACAAGGATCTCGACGATTTCATCATCCTGCGCTCGGACGGCAATCCGACCTACATGCATGCCGTCGTCGTCGACGACCACGACATGGGTGTCACCCACATCATCCGTGGCGACGACCACCTGACCAATGCCGCCCGCCAGACCGTGATTTATAACGCCATGGGCTGGGACGTGCCGTCGATGTCGCATATCCCGCTGATCCATGGCGCCGACGGCGCCAAGCTGTCCAAGCGGCATGGCGCGCTCGGCGTCGAGGCCTATCGCGCCTTGGGTTATCTGCCGGAGGCTCTTCTCAACTACCTGGCACGCCTCGGCTGGAGCCATGGCGACGACGAGATCATGTCGATCAAGGACATGATTTCCTGGTTCGATATCGGCGACGTCAACAAGGGTGCGGCCCGCTTCGACTTCGCCAAGCTCGAGGCACTGAACGGTGTCCATATGCGCCGCATGAGTGACGCCGATCTGTTCGATATCTTCATTGCCACATTGCCCTATCTCGAGGGCGGGCCGGCCATGGCCGCGCGCCTCGACGCCAAGCACAAGGCGCAGTTGCTGGCTGCATTGCCGGGCTTGAAGGAGCGCGCCAAGACGTTGGTCGAACTGGTCGATGGCGCGGCCTTCCTGTTTGCCACGCGACCACTGCCGATCGACGACAAGGCAGCCTTGGTGCTCAATGACGACGCCCGCAAGGTTCTGAGGGGCGCTCACGAAGCTTTGAACGCGCTTCTAGGCGAATGGACGGCTGCCGCGGCGGAGGCCGCGATTCGTGACTATGCACTGGCTGGCGGTCACAAGTTAGGGGCCGTGGCCCAACCGTTGCGCGCTGCATTGACCGGAAAAAGCACTTCGCCAGGAGTGTTCGACGTGCTTGCCGTGCTCGGGCGTGACGAGAGCCTGGCGCGTATAGCGGACCAAATCGATTAGGAGCAATCTGGCCCAAGAAGATTGGCATTGAAAGGTGCGTTTCGCAGTGCAACATTAGGCCTTGGCCCAATCTGGCACGCACCCCCCAAAATGCGGTGGCGAATACGCGCATTCCGGTGATTTCGACGTGTCGCTTTGCAGAATTTGCCTTTGCCGGCATGAGGAAACAAGAAGGAGTTTGCAATGACCGAAGCTGCGACAAAACTGGAATTTGGCGGCAAAACCCAAGAGGCTACGGCAAAGCTTGAATTCGCGGGCAAGACTCATGAATTCAAGGTGCGAAGCGGCTCTGTCGGTCCCGATGTCATCGACATAGCCACGCTCTACAGCACCACCGGCGCCTTCACCTACGATCCCGGCTTCACCTCGACGGCAAGCTGCGAGTCGGAAATCACCTTCATCGACGGGGACGCCGGCATCCTCCTTCACCGCGGCTATCCGATCGACCAGTTGGCCGAACATGGCGACTTCCTCGAGGTCTGCTACCTGCTGCTTTACGGCGAATTGCCGACCAAGGCGCAGAAGGACGATTTCGATTACCGCGTGACGCGCCACACCATGGTGCACGAGCAGATGTCGCGTTTCTTCACGGGCTTCCGCCGCGATGCGCACCCTATGGCGGTCATGTGCGGCGTGGTCGGCGCTCTATCGGCCTTCTACCACGACTCCACCGACATCTCCGACCCGTACCAGCGCATGATTGCCTCCATGCGGCTGATCGCCAAGATGCCGACGATCGCGGCCATGGCTTACAAATACCACATCGGCCAGCCCTTCATTTACCCGAAGAACGAGCTGAATTTCGCGGCCAACTTCCTGCACATGTGCTTTGCCGTGCCGTGCGAGGAATACAAGATCAACCCGGTGCTGGCGCGCGCCATGGAGCGCATCTTCATCCTGCACGCCGATCACGAGCAGAACGCCTCGACCTCGACGGTTCGCCTCGCGGGCTCGTCGGGCGCCAATCCGTTCGCTTGCATCGCCGCCGGCATCGCCTGCCTGTGGGGCCCGGCCCATGGCGGCGCCAATGAAGCGGCACTGAACATGCTGGGCGAGATCGGCCATGTCGATCACATCCCGGAATTCATCGCCCGCGCCAAGGACAAGAATGATCCGTTCCGGCTGATGGGCTTTGGCCACCGCGTCTACAAGAACTATGATCCTCGAGCGAAAATCATGCAGAAGACGGCGCACGAGGTTCTGGGCGAACTCGGCATCAAGGACGATCCGCTGCTCGACATCGCCATGGAACTGGAAAAGATCGCGCTGACCGATCCATACTTCATCGAGAAGAAGCTCTACCCGAATGTCGACTTCTATTCCGGCATCACGCTGAAGGCGCTGGGCTTCCCCACCACCATGTTCACCGTGCTGTTCGCGGTCGCCCGCACAGTCGGCTGGATCGCGCAGTGGAAGGAAATGATCGAGGATCCGCGCCAGAAGATCGGCCGCCCACGGCAGCTCTACACAGGCGCGCCGGAGCGCGACTACGTGCCGATCGCCAAGCGCTGATCGAGGTTCTCTTGATTGAAAAAGGCGCCTTTCAGGGCGCCTTTTTCATATGGCGAAGCACAACGCCTGCCGCGATCTCACCGGACGGCTTGTCCGTTGCCATGCGCTTCGCGACTTCGGCAACCGCCCTTTTGCCAGGTGCGATAGGCGGTGTCTGAAAACAGACTCTCAAGCTGCCGTGCCAGATAGCGCGGTCGCACATATTGGTTGTAGTGCTCAGGCACGATCGCCTGATCGGCGATCAGGTTGGGCAAGGCGGCACTCCAGATGGTGACCAGCCCCTGAACCACACGCATGACCGGATCAAGCCGATAGCACGAGATCATCGGCACTCCAGACAACGCCAGTTCCAGCGACACCGTTCCAGACGCGATCAGCGCCGCATCCGCCTTGCCGAAGGCCTGCCATTTGCGTTCGGGATCGAGGATGATCTCCGGCTTCTCATCCCAGCGCGCGACCGAGGTCCTGACCAGATCGGCGACATGCGGCACCGTCGGCAAAAGCAGACGCAAACGGTGTCCGCGTGCGCGCAGGACCGAGACAGTCTCGCCGAATGGACCGATAAGCCGGCTCACCTCGCCGCGCCGCGAGCCCGGCAGCACCAGCAGCGTCTTGACACGATCACCCGACAGGTCGCGCGGCAGGCTTTGCGCCTTGGCAGCGCCCAGCACGCCCGGATCGTGCGCAAGACGGTGCCCGACATAGGTGCCAGGCGGGCCGTTCAGACGGCTGAGTTCCTTCACCTCGAAAGGCAGGATGCAGAGAATGTGATCTACATAGGGCTTCATCGCCACCGCCCTGCCCGGCCGCCAGGCCCAGACGCTCGGACAGACATAGTGGATGATCGGGATCGATGGATTGACCGCGCGGACCTTCCTGGCCACGCGCAGCGAAAAATCCGGGCTGTCGATGGTGATGAGGCAGTCGGGCTTTTCGCCGGCGACAGCACTTGCCGTCTGGTTGATCCGCCGCATCAGGCGCGGCAGGTCGCGCAGGATGGCGCTGAGCCCCATCAGCGCGATCTCGGCCCCGTCGAACAGTGGCACCAATCCGAGCGCCCGCAGATGCCGCCCGCCGATGCCGACGAGTTGTACCTCCCGTCCGGTCATGCGCTTCAGGGCTTGCACGATGTCCGCGCCGAGCACGTCACCGGACTCCTCCCCGGCCACGATGGCGATCTTCAGTGGCTTCTCAGCTGCCATGCGTCAGTTCCGCCGCAGGCAGGCCGACCACGAACAGGCCGAGCGCATTGGCGCGCTCGACGACGACGGGACCTTCCAGGATCAGCGAACGACCGGCTTCGACGGCAATGCCGGCAAGCCCGGCGGCATACGCCGCCTCGACCGTCTGCGGACCGATGGAGGGCAGATCGGCGCGCAACTCCTGACCAGGCTTGGCGCATTTGACCAGGACACCGCGCGTCTTGCCGGCAAGCCTGCCGTGATCGCGCAACTGCTTGGTCCGATCAAGCAGCCCGCTGGTACCCTCAATGCCTTCCAGGGCGATGGCGCGGCCGCCGATCGCAATGGCCGCCTGGCCGATGTCCAGCGCGCCGATGGCTTTTGCCGCCGCGTGTGCTGCCTCGATATCGCGCCAGTCCGACTTTCTCGGCAGTGCCTTGGTCAGCGGCCCCTCGGTCGCGACAAGTCGGGGCACGACCTCATGCGCGCCGACGACCTTGACGCCGCGCGCCTCCAGACCCCGGGTCAGGATCTTCAATAGGCCGTCATCGCCGCGCGCCAGCGCCATGACCACGGAAGGTATCACGGCCAGCAAGCTAAGGCTCGGCCGCATATCGACCAGCCGCGGTCGGCGCTTGATCTCGCCAGCAAGAACCAGATGGCTGATCTGCCGGCGTCGCAGCAATGTGACCAGCGCGCCAATATCTTCCAGAGCGAGGCTTTCATGCTCATAGGAGGCCAAGTCGGATTGACGGTCGGCCTGTCCTTCGATCAGGATGATGACCGGCTGATGTCCACCCTCTGCAAGGCCTGCCGCGACTTCGACCGGGAGGCTGCCGCCGCCGGCAATGACACCGACCCTGTCGCCCGGCGCGAGTACGAGACCCGTTCCGGCGACCTCAGTCTTCGTCATCGGCATCGTCGCCATCGCCACCCTTGAGCGACGGAACGGCATAGTGCCGCTTGCCGCGGCTGGAGATGAAATCGATGATCTTCATGGCTGTCGGCGACGAGCTGAATTCAGCCTTGGCGAATTCAATGTTCTCGCCGACGGTGCGGCTGCGATCGAAGATCGTTCGATATGCCTTGCGCAGCAGATGGATTTCTGAACGCTGCAGGCCGGAGCGCTTCAACCCGATGATGTTCAATCCGCGCAGGCTGGCGCGATTGCCTACCGCGATGGCATAGGGAATGACATCGCCGACAATTGCCGAGCAGCCGCCCAGAAAGGCATTGTCGCCGACGCGCACGAACTGATGAACGGCGGTCAGGCCACCAATATAGACGTTGTTGCCGATCTCGCAGTGGCCGCCCAGCGTCGCGCCATTGGCGAAAGTCGCGTTGTTGCCCACGACGCAGTCATGAGCGATGTGGGCATAGGCGAGGAAATTGCCGTTGTCGCCGATCGTCGTTTCGCCACGGCTGGAATCCGTGCCGAGATGCATGGTGACGCCTTCGCGGATCGTGCAATTCTTGCCGATGACCAGCGTGGTGCGACCGCCTTTGTGTTTGGTGTTCTGTGGCGGCGCCCCCAATGTCGCCATCGGATAGACCTTGGTGCCGGCACCGATGGTTGTCGCGCCCATCACCGAGACATGGCTGACCAGTTCGACGCCGTCGCCGATGATTGCGTCCGCACCGATGTGACAGAACGGCCCAATGCGAGCGCCTTCGCCGATTTGAGCGCCTGTCTCGATGACCGACGAAGGATGTATCAGTGTCTGGATTTTCATAAGCATTCGATCGTCAGTCGCTCGTCACCATCATCGCCGAGATATCCGCTTCGGCGGCCTTGGCGCCGTCGACCAGAGCCTCGCAGGCGAATTTGAGAAGGTTGCCGCGTTTCTTGATTTTCTTTACATAAATCTTCAGTTGGTCGCCGGGAACGACCGGTCTGCGGAATTTGGCGTTGTCTATGGTCAGGAAATAGACCAGCGAGGGTTTTGAAGCGCCAAGACTGCGGATGCAGATGGCACCGGCCGTCTGCGCCATCGCCTCGACGATCAGCACGCCGGGCATTACCGGCTGATCCGGGAAGTGACCTTGGAAATGCGGCTCGTTTATGGTCACGTTCTTGATGCCGATGGCGGAATCGTCACCATCGATGTCGATGATGCGGTCAATCATCAGGAACGGATATCGATGCGGCAGGAGCTTCATCAGCCCCATTATATCGACCGCTTCGAGCGTCGTCGCCGCCACCATGTCAGCCATTGCCCCCGTCACCCTGTTTGCGCGTTCTGGCAAGTTGACGCAGCGCGGCTATCTCCCGCATGGCTTCCGCCATTGGTTGCGCGGGATAGCCTCCCCAAATCTCACCAGCGGGAACATTGCTCATGAACCCACTTCTCGCGGCAAGTTTCGCCCCTGTCCCGATGGTCAGGTGATCCGCAAGGCCGACGCCACCGCCCATGGTAACGTTGTCACCCACGGTCACGGAACCCGAAATACCCGAAAGCCCGGCCACGATGCAATTGCGGCCAATGCGAACGTTGTGGGCGATCTGCACCAGATTGTCGATCTTGCTGCCCTGGCCGATGACCGTATCGGACATCGCGCCGCGATCGACCGTGGTGTTCGAACCAATCTCGACGTCGTCCTGAATGACGACACGTCCAATCTGCGGCACACGTTCAGGGCCCTTGGCGCCGGCAACGAACCCAAAACCATCCTGACCGATCCTGGCCCCGCCATGGATGATCACGCGATTGCCGATCAGGGCGTACTGGATGCTGGCACCTGGGCCGATATAGCCGTCGCGGCCGATCTGGCAGGACGGGCCAATGACAGCGTTGGGGGCGATCACGGTTCCGCTGCCGATGGACGCGCGAGGTCCAACGACCGCACCGGCTTCGATGATCACGCCAGCCTCGACATGGGCGGTCGGATCGACATGCGCATGTGGCGAAACGCCGGTTTCGCTGGTGATCGGCCCCGGTGTCGCGGCTGTCGGAAAAAGCAGGCGTCCAACAAACGCAAAAGCCTGCTGCGGGCGCGGATGGATGAGAACCGCTATGCCCGCGGGCGCCTTGCCGGCGAATTCGGCAGGGCACAGAACGGCTGCCGCACGCAGGGACGGCATCAGCGCGGAGTTGCGCCGGCCGTCAACGAAGACAAGCGCGTTCTCACCGCCTTCGCTTGCGGGCGCCAGAGCCTCGATCAATACTTGAGAGTGGTCGGAATCGACAAGCACTGAGCCGGTCAGATTCGCGACTTCGCCCGCCGTATACCGGCGTGAGGGCGCGAAGAACACCGGATCGGTCATTCCAGAAGCATTATCCAGCTAGGTCGGGACACTTTCTTCCGGACCAAAATGGCCCGGAAGCATTCTTGCCCGCGGATCAGAAACGGGTCGCTATGCCGAAGTTGAATTCCTGCACGTCGTCGGTCGCCTGCTTCTTGACCGGGATCGCATAGTCAATACGGATTGGGCCAAAGGGCGATGCCCACATCACACCAAAGCCGACAGACGCACGCAACTGCATTCCGGTTGACGAAGGATCGACCAGAGACGAGTCAATCTTGCTGCCATACAGCGTCGCCGCGTCGGCGAAGACCGCGCCACGCAAGCCGAAGCTTTCCGGGATACCAGGTATCGGGAATTGGGCTTCCGCCGACGCGTTGAAATAGGTGGTGCCGCCGACATGATCGCCGCTGGTACCCGAAGCAACAGGGCCGATGCCACCATAAGCGAAGCCACGTATCATGCGATCCGTGCTCTGGAATTGATCGAAAATGCGCAGCCCGTTGCTACCATAACCTTCGACATAGCCGGCGCCGCCAGAAATCAAACCGACCACGTCAAGTTGTTCCGAAAGGGTCTGGTAGACGCTACCGCGTGTCGTGAGCTTGACGAACTTCGCATCACCGCCCAGACCGGCCACCTCGACGCTCGTATTGGCGTAAAGTCCTTCATGCGGGTTCTTCATGTCGTCGATGGTGTTGTACAGCAACCCAAGGCTGACCGATGACTTCAGCCACGGGCTTTCTGCGATACCCTGCTGGATCGCCCCCGAAATGTTGCAACTGCTGGCAAGAGGATTGCTGGGGTCGTAAGGAATATATTGGCCGCTACTGTTCAGGCAGCCGTCGGCATAACTGTATTTTTCCTGCGAGATATTATACGCCAACTGCGTTGAAATGCTGTTGGTGATCGGCAGTCCGAGGCGCACGGTCGCGCCCGTCGTCACGGCGTTGTAGTTGGTATAACCTCGGGTCTGGTTGTAGATATCAAACCCTGCGGCAATGCGCCGACCAAGGAAATAGGGTTCGGTGAACGACAGGCCATAGTCGCGCGAGTTCTTGCCGCCGCCCGCCGAGAGCTTGATGAACTGGCCACGGCCAAGGAAATTGCGCTCGGTAACCGAACCTTCGACGGTCGGACCAGGAGTGTCGCCACCGGTCGAATAGCCCGCACCCACCGAAAACTCGCCGGTCGACTTCTCGACGACGTCGACCACGAGCACGACCTGGTCCGGCTGAGAGCCCGGGACCGTCGAAATATCTACTTTTTCAAAGTAGTTAAGGGCTTCAAGGCGCTTCTTCGCGCGCTGGATGAGAACCTGATTGAAGGCATCACCCTCGCTGACGTCGAACTCGCGGCGAATGACATAGTCGCGCGTACGATCGTTGCCCCGGATTTCGATACGCTCGACATAGGCTTTGGTGCCCTGATCGATCGTATAGACGACCGAAATGGTGTGATTCTCAAAGTTGCGGTCGCCGCGCGGCGTCACCTGGGCAAAAGCATAGCCCGAACCCGCGACCTTTTCGGTCAGCGCGATGATCGAGTCCTCGACCTTCTTGGCGTTGTAGGTATCGCCCTTCTGCGTGTCGACCACCGACTGCAGCGCCTTGCCGTCAACCTCGGGAATCGTGCTTTCGACGCTGATATCGCCGAAGTTGTAGCGATCGCCTTCCTGCACGGTGATGGTGACGGTGTACTTGTTCGTCGAGCTGTCAAGCTCGCCGACCGCGGACACCACCTGGAAATCGGCATAGCCATGATTGTAGTAGAAGCGGCGCAGCAGCTCCTGGTCGGCGCGCAGCTTGTCCTCATCGTAGACGTCGTCACGCAGCACGAACGACAGCCAGGACGAACGCTTGGTGTTGATCACGTCCGACAGACGACGGCTCGAATAGGCGCTGTTGCCGACGAAATTGATCGCCGTGATCTGGGTGCGGCCGCCTTCGTTGATGTTGAAGACGACATTCACTCGATTGTCGCCGAGCTGCATGATCTGCGTCGTCACGGCGGCGTCGTCGCGACCAATGCGCTGGTACGCCGCCTTGACCGCCTCGACGTCGGAATCAAGGGCTGCCTGGGAGAACGTGCCTCGCGACTTCAGCTGCACGGCGGCTTGAAGCGCGTTGTCCTTGAGCTTCTTGTTGCCCTGGAACAGGACCTGGTTGACGACCTGATATTCGGCAACCTTGACGATCAGGGTCGAACCGACCTGGTTGATCTGTACGTCCGAGAACAGTCCCGTACCAAAGAGAACCTTCACGGCGGCGTCGATATCGGCGCTGGAGAACGCCTTGCCCGGCTTGATCGTGATGTAATTGCGGATGGTATCGGCGTCGATGCGCTGATTGCCGCTGACCTCAACCCTGCTGACAACGGCCGCCTCGGCGGCAGATGTGGCTACAAACTGAACAGTGAGCGCGCCAGGCACGACCAGAGCCGCGGACATGGCAACCGCGGACGCGGCGCTCAGAAACTTGGATGCTGCCTTCATCGGGCTTTATAACCTTTTTCTCGAAGTCCCCACGGCGAGAAAACCGGACGTGCGGTCATTTCCCCTACCGTATTAACCGGATTTTCCCTACACGCAAGGCTTCTGGTTAATTTGTATTTACTTAACCCTGATGCGTGGCTTTCGCGTCACGCATATCCCCACGCATGGTAAACGCCGTCTCAACATAGGCTGTGTCAAAGCCAAATTTCTTCATGATTTCAGCATCCAAACAGATCGTTCCAGAAAACGAAACCCATAAAACACAGCACGAGAATCATGCCGGCCCTATAGGCCATTTCCATCATCCGCTCCGACACTGGCCGCCGTATGACCGCCTCCACGCCGTAGAACAAGAGATGCCCGCCGTCGAGGGGGGGAATCGGCAAAAGGTTTAAAATACCTATCCCGACAGAGAGCAGCGCGACCAGCTGCACGAGCCATTCGAAGCCCAGCTTTGCCGCCTTGCCTGCCATGTCCGCGATCTTCACCGGGCCGCCAAGCTGGCATTTGTCTTCCCGCCCGACGACAAACCGCTGCAGGAACTGGCCCGTGCGCTGGATGATGTGGCCGGTTTCCTCGACCGCCGCCGTCAATGCGCCGGCGGGACTGTAGGTGATCAGCCGGGGCTGTCCGAGTTCCTTGTTATTGACGACGCCGATCACCGCCACCTTGACCTTGTTGCCCAGCGCGTCGTCCTGCTCCATCAAC
This sequence comes from Mesorhizobium sp. PAMC28654, assembly GCF_020616515.1. Lineage (GTDB taxonomy): Bacteria > Pseudomonadota > Alphaproteobacteria > Rhizobiales > Rhizobiaceae > Mesorhizobium. Next base: position 572,838 of record NZ_CP085135.1, on the reverse strand, counting down.
TGCGGCGTCGCCGTCGCGGTGACTTCCTTGCCGTCGCGCAGCATGACGAAGGTGATGATATCGCCGGCGCGCCCTGAAACCATTCGCTGGACGTCAGCGAAAGTCTCGACCTTGCTTCCATCGACGCTGACGAATCGGTCGCCAGGAAGAATTCCGGCCTTGGCCGCCGGGCTTTCAGCCGTGACCTCGGCCACCATCGGCTCCGAGACATAGCGGCCGTAAGCGGCAAACAGCACGGCAAAGACCACGATCGTCAGCAGGAAATTGAACAGCGGCCCGGCGACCACTGTCGCGGCGCGCTTCCAGATCGGCTGCGTGTGGAACGCCACCTTGCGCTCTTCGTCGGTCAGCGTTTCGATGTCCTCGGAACTTGGCTGGCTCGACGTGGCATTCATGTCGCCAACGAATTTTACGTATCCGCCGAGCGGTATGGCGCAGAGTTTCCAGCGCGTGCCATGGCGGTCGTTGAAACCGAATATCTCCGGGCCGAAGCCTATCGAGAAGGCCCTTACGCCAATGCCGCACCAGCGGCCAACCAGGTAGTGGCCCATCTCGTGGACGAACACCACCACTGTCAAAACGAACAGGAAGGGCACCAGAGTGCCGAGAATAAAGCCCTCCGTGCTGAAAACCGCGTGAAGAATCTCGTTCAAGTCTTGCCCTCAAATTCTTCCGCGGCGCAGGCCACGCCGCGACTGTCACATCAATCGAGGCGAATCCATGGCGCTTGTGCGGCCAGTCGTGGAACGGTGCCACTCAAGCCGGAAACAGCCCGTGTGCCGGATGCTCGGCGGTCGCCGAAATCCAGCCAATGAGGTATAGGGCGAAGGCCGCCGCGACAAGCCCGTCGACCCGGTCCATGACGCCGCCGTGGCCCGGTATGAGGGTACCCGAATCCTTGCGGCCGTGCCTGCGCTTGACCCATGATTCGAACAGATCTCCAGCCTGCGCCACGATGGAAAGCACGAGCGCCACAAGGCCGAGCAGTGCGAGGTTGCCGGCACCGGCAGCGGCAGCCAGGGCGAGCCCCGCGACAACGCCACCGAAGGCACCGCCGAGCGCTCCGCTGCGCGTCTTGCCGGGCGAAATCGATGGCGCCAGTTTCGGACCACCGACCGCGCGGCCAACGAAGTAAGCAAAAATATCGGTTGCCCAGACGACCGCGAACAGGAACAGAATCGCGACGAGGCCCGAATGGTCGTTGTCGCGCATCAGCGACAGGGAAAGGCCTGAAATGGCTGCGTAGGCAAGGCCGGACGCATCCCACTGCCCCACATTGCGCAACCGCGCGGCAACGGCCGTAATGGCGAACAGAACCGCGACGAGTGACAGCATCAGGGATGCTTGCAGGCCGGCGATCAGGGCGCAGATGAAAATCAGGAGCAGCGCTTCCGGCAGGAACCCCAGCCCGGCCGCCCCCTCCGGGCGCGACATACGCGTCCATTCGTGGAAGATCACGGCCGACATCGCCGCTGAAAGCAGGCGAAACGGCAGGCCGCCAAACCAGGTCAGGCCAAGGGCGAGGATGGCAAGCACGATCGCTGAAAGGACGCGCAGCTGAAGATTGCTCATCCTGCGGCCGGTCGCGAAGCGACGTCTTGCGGGCCTGGTCCGCCGAAGCGGCGTTCGCGGCCGGCAAATTCGCGCAAGGCCTCCGCAAAGTGCTCACGGCTGAAATCGGGCCAGTAGCAGGGCAGGAAAACGAGCTCGCTATAGGCAGCTTGCCAAAGGAGGAAGTTCGATAGCCGGAGCTCGCCGCTGGTGCGGATAACCAGTTCCGGATCGGGAATACCCTGCGTGTCGAGACAGCCGGCAAAGCTCTCGGCGGTGATTGCCTCGCTGTCGATCTCGCCGCGGGCCACGGCCTGCGCGAGCTTGCGCGCTGTACGCACGATCTCATCACGCCCACCATAGTTGAAGGCAATGACCAGCGTCAGCGAGGTGTTGTGGATCGTCAGCGATTCGGCCTCGTCGAGAAGGCCTCTGATGTCGGCCTGCAGCCCTGTCCTGTCGCCGATGATTCGCACCCGCACGCCGCTCTGGTGCAGTTCAGCGAGATCACGGCGGATGAAGAGCTTCAGCAGGCCCATCAGGTCGCTGACTTCGGACTTTGGCCGCGACCAATTCTCGGATGAAAAGGCGTAGACTGTCAGGAAGGACACGCCGAGGCCAGGCGCCGCCCGCACCGCCTTGCGCAACGCCTCGACACCGGCGCGATGGCCGGCAAGCCGCGGCAGGCCGCGCGCCTTGGCCCAGCGTCCATTTCCGTCCATGATGATCGCGACATGCGCGGGCGTTGCCATGTTTTCGCTTTCGGGTCAGCCGATGGCCGGACCCTAAACCTGCATGATTTCAGCTTCCTTATCGGAAAGCAGATGGTCGATGTTGCTGATCGTCTCGTCGGTAAGTTTCTGGACCTGGTCGGACCGCTTGCGCTGATCGTCCTCGCTGATATCGCCGTCTTTCTCAGCCTTCTTCAGGAAGTCCATGCCGTCGCGGCGCACGTGGCGCACGGCGACCCGGGCATTCTCGGCATAGCCATGCGAGATCTTGACCAGTTCCTTGCGGCGCTGCTCGTTGAGCTCAGGCAGTGGAATCCTGAGGTTGGTGCCGTCCACGATCGGGTTGAAGCCGAGATTGGACTCTCGAATGGCGCGATCCACGGCGCTGACCATCGACTTGTCCCATACCGACACCGAAATCATGCGCGGCTCCGGCACCGAGACGTTGGCCACCTGGTTGATCGGCATGGAGGTGCCATAGGCCTGCACCTGGATCGCATCGAGCAGATTGCTCGACGCACGACCGGTCCTAAGCGAAGCCAGGTCGTGCTTGAACGCGGCGATCGCCCCATCCATGCGCCGCTTGAGGTCTTCGTACTCACCACTCATAATTGTCTCCTCGACCCGGCTGCCCCGGGTTCACTGCTTCAGGGGAGAACCCCGCGTTCGAGCCAGATTGCGAAAATTGATCCCACGTTTTCGCAACCATGCTCCGGATCAAGTGTCCGCGACGACCGTACAGCGGCCGCCACCCCTCAGAATATCGCCAAACCCACCTTTCTCGTGGATCGAATAGACGATTATCGGAATGTTGTTTTCGCGCGCAAGTGCAATCGCTGCTGTATCCATGATGGCAAGCCCGCGTTTTATGACTTCGGCATGGCTGATGCGCTCGAAACGCGTCGCGCTGGGATCTTTCTTGGGGTCGGCCGAATAGACACCATCGACCTGGGTGCCCTTGAACAGTGCGTCGGCGCCGATTTCCGCCGCGCGAAGTGCTGCCGCCGAATCAGTGGTGAAGAACGGATTGCCGGTGCCTCCGGCAAAGATGACGACCTTGCCCTGGTTCATGTAGGCGGTAGCCTGCCGCTGCGAAAAGCTCTCGCAAAGCTCAGGCATTGCGATCGCCGAGAGCACCACGGCTTCGACGCCGATCTTGTTCAGCGAGGTGCGCAATGCCAGCGAGTTGATGACGGTGGCCAGCATGCCCATGTGATCGCCGGTCACCCGGTCACCACCCTTGGAGGCAACCGCCACGCCGCGAAAGATGTTGCCGCCGCCGATGACGACACCGACCTCGATACCCAGCGCGCGGGCCTCGGCGATGTCGGATGCGATGCGATCGACGACCGACACGTCGATCCCGAAATGCTGTTCGCCCATCAATGCTTCGCCCGACGCTTTCAACAAGACACGTCGGAAGAGGGGCTTCACCGTCATCTGGTTCCTCGCAATCTCGGCGGCAAATCTGGAGGCGAAAACTGCTCCGCTTTGCCTGGCGGTGCTGTCATGACGGGTTGACCCGATACACGAAGGGCGCAGCGATGTCACGCCGCGCCCTTCTGCAAAATTCCAGGCTTCTTTGGTCAATTGCTGCTGATGCTGACGGCCTCGCCTTCGACCACAACCGGGGATGCATAGCCAGACGGCTTGTCCCCGGTCACGACACCGCCGGTCACCCTGACCTGTATCTCGGACCCGAAATAGGAATGCGGGAAAGGCGCCGGCGCGCTACTCACCGAATCCAGCCGACGTCGAAGATCAGTGGGAATAGAGAAATCGAGCGAAGCGAGATTGCTCTGCACCTGGAAGAGCTTTGTCGCGCCAAGGATGACGGTGGCGACGCCGGGCTGCGTCGCCACCCAATTGAGCGCGACTTGAGCCATGCCGTGGCCGAGTTCAGCGGCCACTTTTTCGAGCTCGGCCACGATCGCCCAGTTGCGTTCGCTGAACTTCTGGAAGCCCGGATGAGTCGTGTCGCGGAAACCATCGAGCCGGCCGGCGTTTCCAGCCTGTGCCGGCAGGTATTTGCCGCTGAGTAGCCCGCTGGCCAGCGGACTCCAGACCATGATGCCGGCGCCGTGGCGAGCGCCGAAGGGCACGAATTCGTGCTCGATGGCCCGCTCCGCGAGCGAATATTCGAGCTGCAGCGCCGAGATCGGCTCGTAGCCGCGCAATTCGGCGATGGCCTGCGCCCGTCCGGCATACCAGGCCGGCACATTGGACAGACCGATATGGCGCACCTTTCCCACACGAACCAGGTCGTCCAGCGCGCGCAGGACCTCCTCGGCAGGGGTCAGCCTGTCCCACACATGCAGCAGATAGAGATCGATGTAGTCCGTCCCCAGCCGCTTCAGCGACGCGTCCACGGCGCGCATTATGTTCTTGCGGCCGTTGCCGCCGGCGTTCGGATTGCCGGGGTGCGAGTTCATGGTGAATTTGGTGGTGATCACCGCCTTGTCGCGCAACCCGCGCTCGGCAACGAATTCGCCGAGCCACGTCTCACTGGTGCCGGCCGTATAGAGGTCGGCGGTATCAAAGAAATTGCCGCCAGCCTCGACATACGCATCGAACATTGCGCGGGCGGTGTCCCTGTCGGCGCCCCAGCCCCATTCGGTGCCGAAGGTCATCGTGCCGAGCGCCAATCGGCTGACGCGCAGCCCGCTGTTGCCGAGCGTGTAATAAGTCATCGTCATGGTGTTTTCCTGTCCTGAACCGATTGACGTGGCGTCACTGGCCGGGGGTGGCCTTGACCCAGAGGTTACCGCGCTCATGCGTCATGCGGAACGTGAAGCCATCGACCTTCCAGCCGGCGACAGAACGGGTCAGGTGATGCTCATAGGTGCCCCAGACTTCCCAAAGCGGATCGCCATTGCCTTCCATCCGGTTCCACGCATAGCCGTTGGAAAGGACGGTCGCCGTGTCGGCCTCGAGGAGGACCTGATGATTGGTGCGCAGATGCAAGCTTGTCTTGCTGCCTTTGAGGTTGCCAGCCCAGGCGCCGATCAGATCGTCGGAGGCGATGTTGGCCGCAGGCTGCCCGGATAGGCTGCTGAAATCAGCGGTAACCCGATCCGCGAAATAGCTGCGGGCGACACTCCAATCCTGCGCATCGACGGCGCGGTCGATGGCATCGGCGATGCGGATGACGGCCCGCTCGTCGGCGAGCGCCTGCCAGCCGAACGGCTCCGCCCCACCGGCATCGAGCGGCGCCAGCACTATGCCTGCCGCGAAAGTGACGTGCTTCAACGCGTTCATGTCTTTCCTCCTTCGTGCATCAGCCCGCCGCCGATGTGTTGACGAGAATATGGACCTGCGCCTTGGCATCGATAAGATTGCATTGTTCGTAAAGACCATGCGATATCGTTCATGAATGGACCGAGACCTGCTCATGCATCTGCCGGTAATCGTTACCGTCGCGCGGCGCGGCGGCTTCGCGCTTGCGGCGGCCGAACTCGGCATGAGCCCTTCCGCGGTCAGCCACGCGGTGCGGCTCGTGGAAGAGCGCATCGGTCAGCCATTGTTCGCGCGCACGACGCGCAGCGTTTCTCTGACTGAAGCTGGCAAGGCCCTGGTGGAGACGGCCGCCCCTGCCCTTCGGGATATCGCCGAACGGATGGATCGGATCCGCGGGATCAAGGGACGGCCCTCTGGCCTGCTCAAGATCAATGTTTCCAACATCGCCGTCCCTCTGGCGCTGACGCCTGTGGTCGCGGCGATGGCCGAGCGCTACCCGGACGTCACGGTAGAATTGTTCACCGACCAAAGTCTCGTCGATATCGTCGAGGAAGGCTTCGATGCTGGCATCCGATTGGGCGAGATGATCGCACAGGACATGATCACGGTCCGGCTCACGCCGCCGTTTCATGCCGTGATCGTTGCTTCCCCTGCTTATATTGGATTGCATGGCCGTCCGCGCGACGTGGGCGATCTCGCGAACCACAACTGCATCGGCTACCGGCTCGTTCGCTCTGGTGCACTCTATCGTTGGGACTTGAGCGAAAGCGGTAAGGATGTTGTGGTCGAGACGCGTGGCACCGCTATCGTGACGGATTCGCTCGCGGCGATCGACCTTGCACTCGCTGGGGTCGGGCTCGCCTATGTGTTCGAGCCGCTGGTGCGCGCGGATATCGCCGCCGGTCGCCTCGTTCAGATCCTGCCGCGGACGGCGATCGAGGAGCCGGGACTGTTTCTGTACTTCCCGCGGCGGGCGGCGATGGCGCCCAAGCTCAGAGCCTTCATAGACACCGTAAACGAAATCCGCCGGGCGTCCCTGCGGACACCCGGCTGAAAAATCTCGTCAGAAGGATAGATCGCCCGCGGGCAATCTTACTTCTTGACCGCCGCCGCGACTTCCGCCGCGAAATCGGTCTCTTCCTTCTCGATGCCTTCGCCCAGCGCGAAACGCAGATAGGCGGTGATCTTGGCCGGTGCGCCGATTTCCTTCTCGGCATCCTTCAGCGCCTGCTCGACAGTGATGTCGGGATTGAGCACGAACGCCTGCTTCAAGAGCACGACTTCCTCATAGAACTTGCGCAGACGGCCTTCGACCATCTTCTCGATGATCGCTTCCGGCTTGCCGGACTGGCGCGCCTGGTCGGCGAAGATCGCCCTCTCGCGCTCGACAGCGGCAGGATCGATCTGCTCCGCGGTCAGCGCCATCGGATTGGAGTTGGCGACATGCATGGCGACCTGGCGACCAAAGGCGTTGGCGGCTTCCGCATTGCCAGTGGTTTCGATCGCCACAAGCACGCCGAGCTTGCCGAGGCCATCAGCAACTTTGTTGTGAACGTAGTTTGCAACAGCGCCGTGCTCAACGCTAAGCTTGGCCGAACGACGGAAGCTCATGTTCTCGCCGATGGTGCCGACGGCATCCTTGATTGTGTCGGCGACCGACTTGTCCGAACCCGGATACTTGGCGGCAGCCACCGCCTCGGTCTTGCCGCCATAGGCGAGCGCAACCTTGGCAACGTTGGTGACGATCTCCTGGAACGCCGCGTTGCGGGCAACGAAGTCGGTCTCGGAATTGACCTCGATGACGGCAGCCTCGCGAACACCGGAATCCACGCCGATCAAGCCTTCCGCCGCAGTACGTCCAGCCTTCTTGTCTGCCTTGGAGATGCCCTTTTTGCGCAGCCAGTCAACGGCTTCTTCCATATTGCCGTTGGTCTCGTTCAATGCCGCCTTGCAATCCATCATGCCCGCGCCAGTCAAGTCGCGGAGTTCTTTGACCTGTGCAGCCGAAATGCTCATTGTCGCCTCTTTGTTTTAAATGCACCGACGCACCATCGGTAGTCGATGGTGCGTCCGTTTAGCGTGCCAAAATATTAGAAAGATGAAGGCCGGGACCGGCCCTCGCCGTTTAAGCCTGCGGGGTCTCGGTCGACGGAGCCGGATCAAGTGCCGGTTCCACCGGAGCTTCGACCGAAGCGCCGATGTCGACACCGAGCGCACCCTGCTGACGGGCGATGCCGTCAATCGCAGCCTTGGCGATCAGGTCGCAATAAAGCTGGATGGCGCGAGCCGCGTCGTCATTGCCCGGGATCGGGAAGTCGATCTTGTCCGGATCGCAATTCGAATCGATGATGGCGACAACCGGGATGCCGAGACGCTTGGCCTCGAGGATCGCGATCGCTTCCTTGTTGGTGTCGATCACGAACATCAGGTCCGGCGTCGAGCCCATGTCCTTGATGCCGCCCAGTGCCTTGTCGAGCTTCTCGCGCTCGCGATCGAGGTTCAGGCGTTCCTTCTTGGTCAACCCTTGCGCCTCGCCGGCCAGCATCTCGTCGAGCTTGCGCAGGCGCTGGATCGAGTTCGAAATCGTCTTCCAGTTGGTCAGCATGCCGCCGAGCCAACGCGAGTTGACATAATACTGGGCCGAACGCTGTGCGGCATCGGCAACGATGTCCGAAGCCTGGCGCTTGGTGCCGACGAACAGCACGCGGCCGCCCTTGGCAACTGTGTCGGAAACCTGCTTCAGCGCCTGGTGCAGCAAAGGCACCGTCTGCGAGAGGTCGATGATGTGGATGTTGTTGCGAGCGCCATAGATGTAAGGCGCCATCTTCGGGTTCCAGCGATGGGTCTGGTGGCCGAAGTGAATGCCAGCTTCCAAAAGCTGGCGCATGCTGAAATCAGGCAGTGCCATTCTTAGTTCCTTTTCCGGTTAGCCTCCACGGACACAGGCATTTTTGGACGATGTCCTCGAACGCCACCGGAGGTCTCAGCCGGATTTCTCCCGGGCAGACACCAAAGTCCGTGTGTGGAATGAGCGCGCATATAGAGGGGAAGTGCGACAAACGCAAGCCGTGTGGCGCTTCACCGCTCAGCGTGCGGCAATCAGCGCTCCGGTGCCGATCATTGCACTGCCGGCAAACCTGTTCATCAGCCGCATGCGCCTCGGCGTCTTGAACCAGTTGGAAGCCCGACCCGCAAGTGCCGCGTAAAGGCTCATGGTCAGGATATTGACGCTGATCACCACGGCGACCACCAGCAGGCCGTCAGAGAAGGTCAGTGTGTTGAGGTTCAGGATCAGCGGCATGATCGAGGCGTGAAACAGAATCGCCTTCGGGTTGCCCAGCGCAATGGAGGCGCCGAGGAAAAACGATCGCGACAATGCCTGCGGTGTCCGCGATTCGGCCGATTGACTGGCGGCGGCTCGCCAGATCCTGACGCCGAGAAAAACCAGATATGCCGCACCGGCATATTTCAGCAGGTGAAAAACCCATTCGAAAGTCTGGGCCAGCGCCACCAGCCCGAGCAGCGCCAGGGTGACCAGCACGGCATCGCCGGCGGCGACGCCAATCCCGGCCATGAACGCGCGAACGAACCCGCGCGAAACGCCATTGGTGATGACCGCGAACATTGCCGGGCCTGGCGTGGCGGCGGCAAGCGTGATTGCAGCGCAGTAAGCCAGAAATGCGGCCAGCGTCATGGTCGGCTCCCCTTCCCGTTGGGTACCCTCACCCGCCTGAATATCTCTACGATCTCCTCGCGGCTGCATTCGATCGCGCCAAGCCTCACCGCGCGGTCGCGCTCGAAGCCGGTTATGTCATAGTGGGGAGCCGATGTCTTCGGCGGCCCCTGATACGACGAGCGCTTCACGCCGAGCTGTGCGGCAAAGCGGTGCAACTCGTCGGTCTCATCGGCCATCAGGTGACACCAGCGATGACCGGCCCATTTCCAGATCGCCGCGTCGACATAGACAGCCATGAAGCTTGCCACACTCCTCGTCTCGCCAGCTGAACCGTGGCCGGTCCCATCAACTAGCAACGATAGAAGGGATTCTGATAGGAAATGAAGCCTCCGGCAGCCTCAAGCTCGCTCACGACGCCGGTTACCGCTTCCTGCATTCGCCGGCGCAGCTCAACGAGAGCATCATCGATCGAGCCCTCATGATCATGCAACCCCAACGGCTCCGGAACCCGGATATGCGCACAGCGCGGCCCGGCCGGCTGCGGCGCGAAATGGTTTAGAGTGTCGCGTAGCGTCCCCTTGCAATAATCGTTGCGGATACGCTTCAGATGCTCCGCCAACTCCTCTTGCGTCGTCAGCGGTTTGGCCCATGCCCATGGCCCGACGCGCTGTATCCGCTGGATCGTCGCCATCAGCTTGCGAATCCGCTTCTGCTCGTCACCAGCATTTTCTTTCAGCCAGCGCCGCGACCGGCGCAGAAGTTCTGCCAGATCGACGGTGCTCGCATCGACGGATACCTCCTGCCCAAGGCGGCGGCACAGCTCGAGCAGAAGATCCCGCTGGCGTATGGCATAGGGTGCACTTTGGTCCGACGGCACGCCGTACGCGGACGCATCGCGCGAAAGCAGCACCGCATAGATATGATGGATGCGCTCCGGCAACGTATCGGCCGCCATGCGCTCGATCTCCAGGCTCCGCTCGACATAGCCACACTCCCGCGCCAGCGCCGATTCGACGTCTTTTGTGAAGGTGAGCTTCCAGACGACGGGAGCAATCCAGGCTTTGAAATGCCGGTCGGTTTCACGGCCACGCTTCAGGGCGTCCAGCCCCATCTCCACGGCTCCCGGGAGCAATGACGCGACAAAATCGCCATGCCAGCCGACGCCACCTTCAGGGTGCAGCAGCACGCCATGGCCTTTCAGCGCCCAGTCGACGGAGTACGCCTTGGCCGCTCCGCTGTTTCCGGGGATTTGCGCGATCAGATTGTTGGCCAACCAGAATTTCTGCATCATCCGGCCAAGACCGTTAACGACGCCATTCGTTGCCCAGGACGCGGTGAGCGGGCTGACCCGCGACACGATCTCCTTGTCGATCATCCAGTCCGTGAAGAACTCGGGATGATTGGGCGTAATGAACGTCGCCTTCCCTTCTCCGCAGGCGGCTTTCAGTCGCCTCTGTTCCCCGATGGGAAAATCGAAATGGCGGACATTGGCGATGCCACGCAATCCGGCCAGGCGATTGAACGGCAACAGGTCGCGAAACCCAGGAACGCCGCGCAGCATGACGATCCGATTGACGACCGTCATGATCTTGATCAGCGCCGGACTGGGTCGCGGCGCCACGAACACATCGATTCTGGCCAATATGCTCCCCCTTCAGAGATCGCACACAATCCGCGATACGGAGGGAAAGGTGAGAGCCAATTGCGGCGTGTTCAAGTCACAGAGCACTGCAAGCCCGCGCCGTGGTTAATCAGACGATGATTGAGTCTGGCGCGCTATTTCGCCGGACAAGGCTTCGACTGATCGAACAGCGACAGGTTCACCAGCTTGCCGGTCATCGAGAAATCGCCGTAGTCCATGACCAGATCACGCGTGATGCCGTTTTCATGCAGCTTGAAACTGATCCGGTATTCCGGCACCTCTTCGCCAGTCTTGGCGGTATCATCGAAATAGGCGATGTCGACCGGCCAGTATTTGTCGGTGGAAAGCTTCGCCAGCGCCGGCGCCTCCGGGTCGGTCTTGTCGCCATCGGTCTTCTTGCCAACGATCACCGTGGTGGTCATCACCTTGTTGGCATCCTCCGAACCGTCGAACAAATTGGTTTCGTAAAAATTCTCGCCCCTCTCGGCCTTGCCGATCAGCTCGACCAGATGCTGGGTCGGAAACTGGGTGGCGGCCAGTTCCAGGCTGCTCTTCTCGGGCTTGTCGATGTCGACTTTCAGCCCTTTCGAGTCCTTCGTCGCGGTGCCTCTGACCTCCTTGTCGAGATTCTGGTCGACAAAGGATTTTGTCACGAATGAGAAGGTCTTGCCTTCGGCATCCTCGAAAGTGGTCGTCTGCTGGTCGGTCAACCTTGTGTTGTCGTTGGTGACGATCTGGGTCACGAAGCGAAATTTCACCGTATAGCCTTCACAGGCCGAACCATTAAACTCATAGACCATGCGGCCGGTGATGCCGGTGATGCCGGAGCGGTCGGACGCCTTGTTCAGTGAAAGGTCATAAACGGCACGATGCGCTTGCAGCGCCGGTACGGCGAAAGCGGGCCCCATCGAGAAAACCGCCGACAACAGGACGGCGGGGAATACGAGGCGGCGCATTAAGCGCATGAGGTGCTCCGATCATCGTGGCTGATGGCAGCCCGCGGGGAAAGATAGTCCAGCTTAAAAAAAGTCGTGGCGGAAGCGAGGCAAAAATAGCAATTTCGGCCTCGGCCAAAGCCGCTAGATCAAGCAATAGGGAAATACCATGAGCGAAACAATCGAAAAGCGGCTAAGCGATCTGGGCGTGACGCTTCCCGTCACGGCGGCACCTGCCGCCAACTACGTGCCCTATTGCCAGACCGGCAATCTGCTGTTCACCGCCGGGCAGTTGCCGCTCAAGGACGGCAAGCTCCAGGCCAGCGGGCTGCTCGGCCGCGACGTCGACACCGCAACCGGCAAGGAAGCGGCAAAATACTGCGCGATCAACATATTGGCGCAGGCCAAGGCCGCGCTTGGCGACCTTGAGAAGATTCGTCGGCTGGTCAAGATCACCGTTTTCGTCGCTTCGACCGCTGATTTTGTCGAGCAGCATCTGGTTGCGAACGGCGCCTCCGATTTTCTCGTGGCCGCGCTCGGCGAGCGCGGCAAACATGCCCGCTCCGCCGTAGGCACGGCCTCCCTGCCGCTTAATGCCGCAGTGGAAATCGAAGCGATCTTCGAAGTCGAATGAGCCTGGAAACCAGCATGACCGACCTATCCTGGCTGATTGCCCGGCCCGTCGCCCATCGCGGCTTTCACGACATGAACAAAACGCGCTGGGAGAACACGCTTTCCGCCTTCGCCGCGGCGGCCGAGCGCGGCTATGCCATAGAATGCGATGTGCACCTGTCGTCGGATGGCGTTCCCATCGTCATTCATGACGACGACCTGCGAAGACTGACGGGCCGTGACGGGTTTGTCTGGCAACGGACAGCGGCTGAGCTGACCGCGCTCAAGGTCGGCGGTACATCGGATCACGTGCCGACGTTGCAGGAAGCACTCGACCTGGTCGACGGCCGCGTGCCGATGGTCATCGAACTGAAGGGAATTCCTGGCCGCGACGACGGCCTGGTGGCGCGCGTCGGCAAGATGCTGAAGCGCTACAAGGGCAAGGCGGCGATCATGTCGTTTGACCACTGGCTGATTCGCGATTTTCCGAAGCTCGCGCCGGGCATTCCCGGCGGATTGACCGCGTATGGCAAGGACGCCGGGCTGATCGAGGCGCATTTCGCCATGCTGGCGCACGATATTGCCTTCACGTCCTACGCCGCCGGCGACCTGCCAAACCCCTTCGTCAGTTTCGTTCGGGAAAAGCTGAAGATGCCGGTGATCACCTGGACGGTGCATGACCAGCCGGCGATCGACCTGACGTTCAAATATGCCGACCAGATGACGTTCGAAGGGTTCGAGCCCGACCTTGCCAAAGTGGCATGAAGTCAGCTTGCCTGAAACGTGACTTGTAGCGGCTCGGATGGAGCTTAAATAAGCCTCATGGATCAAGGCGACGACGGCGACGGTCAAACGGCGAACGCGGAATATGCGATCCGCGTCGCCGCGGGTATCGGCGCCTTCACCCGCGACGAATGGAACAGTTTCGGCGGCACCACGCGCGATGATGCAGGCAATGCCTTTAACCCGCTCGTTTCATTTGCTTTTTTAAGTGCGCTCGAGGACTCCGGTTGTGCCGTCCGGCGCACTGGCTGGCAGGGCCATCACCTGAGGCTCGAAACAACCGAGGGCAAGCTGCTCGGCGCCGTCCCCTGCTATCTGAAATCGCACAGCCAGGGCGAATATGTGTTCGATCATGGCTGGTCGGATGCGTTCGAGCGGGCCGGCGGCCGCTACTATCCAAAACTGCAGTGCGCGGTGCCGTTCACGCCTGTGACCGGCCCCCGCCTGCTGGTCAGTAGGGGCGAAGACAGCAATACCGTCAAAGCCGGCCTGGCCGCCGGGCTGAAAGCGGTGACCGAAAAGCTCGGCGTGTCCTCGGCACACGTTACTTTCGCACAGGAAGCCGACGTCGCCACGCTGGAGGCCGCGGGGTTCCTGCACCGTACCGACCAGCAGTTTCATTTCTTCAACGAAGGGTTTTCGACCTACGACGATTTCCTCGCCACGCTTGCGTCACGCAAACGCAAGGCCATGAAGAAAGAGCGGCGTGAGGCGCTCGCCCCCGGCATCTCGATCGACTGGCTGACTGGCAAGGATCTCACCGAAAAGGCATGGGACGACTTCTTCGCCTTCTACACAGACACCGGCGGCCGCAAATGGGGGCGCCCCTACCTCAATCGCGAGTTCTTCTCGCTGATCGGCGAGCGCATGGCCGACGACATCCTGCTGGTGATGGCCAAGCGCAATGGCCGGTATATTGCCGGCGCCATCAATTTCATCGGTTCCGACGCACTCTATGGGCGCAATTGGGGCTGCGTCGAGGATCACCCCTTCCTGCATTTCGAGGTCTGCTACCATCAGGCCATCGATTTCGCCATCGACCGCAAACTGAAAGTGGTCGAAGCCGGCGCGCAGGGCGAACACAAGCTCGCCCGCGGCTACCGGCCGGTGACCATGCACTCGGCGCACTACATCGCCCATCCCGGCTTACGCAATGCCGTGGCCGACTATCTGAGGCGTGAGCGGCGTGAGGTGGAACGCATGGGCGAATACCTTGAAGAGCACACCCCGTTCCGCAAATCGGACCCTACCGGCGAGGAGTGAATTCCTCTAAGGGTTGTTTCAATAGACCGAGTGCCGTCGCAATTCTCCACTTCGCGCCTCTCACCTCTCGGGTTGGGTAGCCAGCCTCGTGTTGCCCTTGTCGAAGCAGGCATGGTTGATCTCGCCTGATCACCTTGCCGCCTATAGGAGGCTTCGCTACACCGGATGCCGAGGCACAACCCGGAGCACGTCATGGCCGAGACCCCTTACGATCCACAGAACATCTTTGCCAAGATCCTGCGCGGTGAAATCCCGTCGCATCGCGTCTACGAGGATAAGGCCGTGGTCGCCTTCATGGACGTCATGCCGCAGGGGCCGGGCCATACGCTGGTCGTCCCGAAGGCGCCGTCGCGCAACCTTCTCGATGCCGACCCGGCAACGCTAGGGCCCCTCTTCACGGCCGTTCAGAAAGTGGCGCTGGCGGTCAGAAGGGCTTTTGAGGCCGATGGCGTCACCATCCTGCAGTTCAACGAGCCGGCTTCGGGGCAGACCGTCTACCACCTGCATGTTCACGTGATTCCACGGTTCCAGGGCATGGCGCTGAAACCACATACCGGAGCGATGGAGAAGCCCGAGATCCTTGCCGAGAACGCGGACAAGATACGGAGGGCGCTGGGTGGCTGATTGCTATTCAAGGTTCCGAGGGACGGCGTATCAGGCGGCAGTTGCTTCCGGATAGGCGGTCACGACCTTGCCTGCCTCAAGCTTGAGCGCGATGCGTTCCTGAGCTTCGAAGACCAGAACTCCCAGGCGCCAAGAGACTACAGTAATCAAAATTCCGCCCAGTACGTCCATCAGATTGTGCCCGCCATGGATGAGTATCGCTGGCAGCAACGCGACATTGATGAGTATCAACACCAAACGCATGGGCAAATATGGCCAAACCGCAATCAGCGAGATCAACGCCATGACCGTGTGGAACGAAGGAAACCCTACAAGTCCCGTTGTTTTCAGCTTGGAGATGTCTTGCACACCTTCAACCAGAAGACGGTTCAATTCAGCGCCATAGGCAGAATTAACGATCGGTCTGACGATGCGGTCAACTTCTGGCGCCAAGGTCCAATAGGCGGAGGCTCCGCTGGATGGAAACAGCGCCCAGCAAAAAATGGTGACTAGCGACGCGAAAACTGTCCCGAGTGCTGCCGCATGCAGTCGCCGCCGATCATTGGCCATGCCAAGAAAGAGAAAAGCGAACAGGATTTGGGCCAGCGTTAAGCTGTAGATTTGCCTAAGGAGATCCGAGAGGTGTGGGTATTGTGCAATCCACGCACAGGCGCTTGGCCAGGAATAGCCAAGCCAGGAATCCATCTGGACGAGAGTGGCGTCGATGGGTGCCGAGGGCCGCGGCAACAACAATAGGTTGAAAAGCGAAGCCGGTATCGAATAGGCGATGAACAGTGCCAGAATATGGGTGCTGATCGCAATCCGCTCCGCCTTGCGGACATGCCGATAGAATTGGCCAATGGCGATCATGACAACAGCGAAACCGATGGACCAACTGTACGCGCCAAGCGCGACAACGACGCCTTTCTCCCAGATCAGGAACAGGCAAACGGCGGTCAGCGCCAATGCGACCGTAAAGATCGTTCGTTCTGCGGGTAAAAAAACCATCGCCGAAAAATGACCAAGGGAGGTTAATTCCGCGTGAAAACGGAAATCCGACAAAGGTCATCCCAGCGAAAACAGCCCTAGAGCAAAATCCGAGCGGATAGAATCGATAGGGGTTTCGTTGGGATTGGAAATCTGATTCAGCATATCTGCTGGATTCGGAGGCCGGCATGGCATGGCGAAATCCTTATCGGAAGATTTGCGGGCTCGGGTGGTCGCAGCGGTTGATGGCGGCCTGTCGCGACGGGCGGCAGCGGCGCGATTTGGCGTGGCGGCGGCAAGCTCGGTGCGTTGGGTCCGGGAATGGCGCGAGACCGGAGCCACCTGCGCAAAGCCGCAGGGCGGCGACAGGCGGTCCCACCGCGTTGAAGCGTATCGCGACATCATCCTGGCGGCGATCGAGAGGCGGGTGGACATCACGCTGGTCGAACTCGCCGAGTTGCTGCGACAGGAGCATGGCGCGTCGTTTGCGACGAGCACGATCTGGCGGTTTCTCGATCGTCACTCCATGACCTTCAAAAAAAACGGCGCACGCCAGCGAGCAGGAGCGGCCAGACGTGGCGGCGCGACGAAACGCCTGGTTCGACGCCCAGCCCGATCTTGATCCCGAGCATCTGGTCTTCATCGACGAGACCGGAGCCTCGACAAAGATGGCTCGACTGCGGGGGCGCACGAAGCGCGGGATGCGGTGCCGATCGCCAATCCCGCATGGCCATTGGAAGACGACGACGTTCACCGGCGCCCTGCGCCTCACTGGCATGACCGCGCCAATGGTCCTGGACGGCCCGATGACTGGCGAATGGTTTGTCGCCTATGTCGAGCAGGTTCTCGTGCCGACGCTGCGGCCCGACGATGTCGTGATCCTCGACAACCTGCCGGCGCACAAAAGCGCAGCCGCCCGTGTGGCGATCGAAGCAACCGGCGCAAGGATGATGTTCCTCCCGCCCTATTCCCCCGACTTCAACCCGATCGAGAACGCCTTTTCCAAGCTGAAATCGATTCTACGCAAAGCCGCCGCACGAACCGTCGCGGAATTGTGGGATACCATCAGCGCCGCACTGCCTTGCTTCACACCAACCGAGTGCGCCAACTACTTCGCCGCAACAGGATATGAGCCGGAATGATCAGATTCTGCTCTAGCTATTCGAAAAATAGACTGGAGCGTTTCCCGAGTGCGGTCGGGCGAGCAATACCCCACTGAAGCCGCTGGCGGATTGCGTTTGCGCACTGAATTGGGCTTAGCAGCGACGTGTCGACCTCCAGGTCATAGAGGCCGGGCTGATGGACTGCCTCCTGCCACAAACGTACCGGCAGCGGGACGGGATCAGCGTTTGATCCGGTCACATAGCCCATTTCCAAGGCGCTTCCGGCACGCCTTTTCAGAATGATGTCGATCGGGCAGCGGACGCCTACGAAGAGCACCGGCAGACCGACGAGGCGGCGGGCGCAATCGGCGCGAATGTGGAGAGGCCTCGAATAGGCATCGTGGTGACCGATATCGACAATGACATTCAACCCCAGCCGGCTGTGAGCGGCGATCGCTTCATAGAATGCGGCATAGAATTGGGGGACGAAAACTTCGAGATCCGGGCGCTCGCCGCCCGGCCTCAAACCGATCCCGGGACGATAGCGCGGCGGCGTGATCTGGGCATGGATGTCGACGCCAAGATTCATCCAGACGCCATCGAAGCTCTCTTGGATGGCCTGCACAATGCTCGACTTTCCCGATCGCGGCACGCCATTCAGGATGATGATCTGCCCCGGTTCAGTCATGCGTTACCTCATTGGCTCAACAAAAAAGCCCCGTTTCCGGGGCTTTTTTTACTTGTGTGCAATATCAGTTCTTTCTTGGCAGTTGCGGCACCAAGCTGCGCTTGCCACCATCCTTGCCCTTGGGTTCGGGCTTCTGCGCCACCACCTTTTTCGCGGCGGGCTTCTTCGCCGCGGCCTTCTTCGGCTTCGGTCCGTCTTCCGGCTCTTCCTTCTTCGGTCTGACTGGAGCCTCGTCGGCCAGCGTTTCGAGCTTCAGGCCGGTCTCGCCGGTCTCCTTCTTCTCGACGGTGACGCGCACCGTGCCACCCTTCTTCAGCTTGCCGAACAGCACCTCGTCGGCCAGTGGCTTCTTGATGTGCTCCTGGATGACGCGGCCAAGCGGTCGGGCCCCCATGCGCTCGTCATAGCCCTTGTCGGCCAGCCAGGCGATCGCATCCGGCGACAGGTCGAAGGTGACACCGCGTTCCGAGAGCTGGGCCTCGAGCTGCATGACGAACTTCTGCACCACCTGATGGATGACCGGCACCGGCAGCGAGCCGAACGGGATGATCGCATCGAGACGGTTGCGGAACTCCGGCGTGAACAGTCGGTTGATCGCCTCGACATCATCGCCTTCGCGCTTCGTCGAACCGAAACCGATCGCCGCGCGCTGCGCATCGGAAGCGCCCGCATTGGTGGTCATGATCAGGATGACGTTGCGGAAGTCGATCTGCTTGCCGTTGTGATCAGTCAGCTTGCCATGATCCATGACCTGCAACAGGATGTTGAACAGGTCCGGATGCGCCTTCTCGACTTCGTCCAGCAAAAGCACGCAGTGCGGATGCTGGTCGACGCCATCGGTCAAAAGGCCGCCCTGGTCGAACCCGACGTAGCCGGGAGGCGCGCCGATCAGCCGCGAGACGGTGTGGCGTTCCATGTATTCCGACATGTCGAAACGGATCAGCTCGACACCAAGCGATGCCGCGAGTTGCTTCGCCACTTCCGTCTTGCCGACGCCGGTTGGGCCTGAGAACAGGTAGGAGCCGATCGGCTTCTCCGGTTCGCGCAGGCCGGCACGCGCCAGCTTGATGGCCGAGGTCAGCGCGGTGATCGCGGTATCCTGACCGTAGACGACACGCTTCAGTTCGACTTCAAGGCCTTGCAGCACCTGCTCGTCATCGGCGGAAACCGTCTTCGGCGGGATACGCGCCATGGTGGCGATCGTTGCTTCGATCTCCTTGATACCAATGACCTTCTTGCGCTTGGCCTCCGGCACCAGCATCTGCGAGGCACCGGTCTCGTCGATCACGTCGATCGCCTTGTCCGGCAGCTTGCGGTCGTTGATGTAGCGCGCCGACAGCTCCACCGAGGCCTTGATCGCCTCGTTGGTGAACTTCACCTTGTGGAATTCCTCATAATAGGGCTTCAGCCCCTTCATGATCTCGATGGCGTCCTCGATGGTCGGCTCGTTGACGTCGATCTTCTGGAAACGCCGCACCAGAGCGCGGTCTTTCTCGAAGAACTGGCGGAATTCCTTGTAGGTCGTCGAGCCGATGCAGCGGATCGCTCCGGAAGACAGAGCCGGCTTCAGCAGGTTCGATGCATCCATCGCGCCGCCTGAGGTAGCCCCTGCCCCGATCACGGTATGGATCTCGTCGATGAACAGCACCGCGCCCGGGTAATCCTCGAGTTCCTTGACGACCTGCTTCAGCCGTTCCTCGAAATCGCCGCGATAGCGCGTTCCGGCCAGCAGCGTGCCCATGTCGAGCGCGAAGATGGTAGCGTTGTGCAGCACTTCGGGAACGTCGCCCTCGACGATGCGCTTGGCGAGGCCTTCGGCGATCGCCGTCTTGCCGACGCCGGGATCACCGACATAGAGCGGGTTGTTCTTGGAGCGGCGGCACAGCACCTGGATAGTGCGGTTGATCTCCGACTCGCGACCGATCAGCGGGTCGATCTTGCCGGCCTTGGCCTTGTTGTTGAGGTTGACGCAATAAGCCGTCAGCGCGTCCTGCTGCTGCTTCTTCTTGCCACCTTCCTCTTGCGGCTCGGCGCCGTTCTGGCCGCCCTGCTCGTCATCGGCGCCACGCGGCGAGCGTGTTTCCGACGCGCCGGGACGCTTGGCGATGCCGTGCGAGATGTAGTTGACCGCGTCGTAGCGGGTCATCTGCTGTTCCTGCAGGAAATAGGCGGCATGGCTCTCGCGCTCAGCGAAGATCGCGACGAGCACGTTGGCGCCGGACACTTCCTCGCGGCCGGATGACTGCACATGGATCACCGCGCGCTGGATGACACGCTGGAAGCCGGCGGTCGGCTTGGAATCCTCATCGTACCCGGTGACCAGGTTGTCGAGCTCGGTGTCGATATAGGTGAGAACAGTGTGCTTCAGCTCGTCGAGATCGACATTGCAGGCGCGCATGACGGCGGCCGCCTCGGTGTCGTCGATAAGCGCGAGCAGCAGGTGTTCCAGGGTTGCGTATTCATGGTGCCGCTCATTGGCGAGCGTCAGCGCTTGGTGAAGCGCCTTTTCCAGGCCTTGGGAGAAAGCCGGCATGTTACCTCACTTCTTCTCCATCACGCATTGCAGCGGATGCTGATTCTGTCGGGCGAAATCCATGACCTGGGACACTTTGGTCTCGGCCACCTCGAATGTATAGACCCCGCACTCGCCCACTCCATGATTGTGGACATGAAGCATGATGCGTGTGGCGGCTTCGCGGTCCTTCTGGAAAAATCGCTCCAGCACGTGAACCACGAACTCCATGGGCGTGTAGTCGTCGTTGAGGATGAGGACCCGATAAAGGCTGGGCTTCTTGGTCTTGGTTTTGGTGCGCGTGATGACGGCGGTGCCACGCCCGGCTTCATTGCCGTCGCCGCTGCCGTTCTGCATACGCGCCACATGTCTCGTGGCAGTCAAACCAATCGTCACGTATTCCTGCCTCTTTCGAATCCCCATGCGAGATCGACATGTAGGTGTTCGATGAACGATTTTAAGCCCTTCTGTTTAGCTGACAATATGGCTAGGTGGCCAAACTTGGCCGATTTTCGCAATCGTGAAGGGGAGATGAGCCCCCGACGTGAAATTGACATGAAAAACCCGGCCGCGCGATCGCGACCGGGTTCGTATTCAGGCCGGAATAGGCCGATGTCACATTGCTGAAGAAATTTACTTCGCCTTGGCGACGATCGATTCGAAGGGCTTGTAGGCTTCCTTGGCGAGTTCGGCGTAAAGGTCGCCGATCTTGGTGGCCTCGGCGACGAACGCCTCGTAGGACTGCTTGGCGTAGTCGGACTGGATCTCGATCGCCTTGTCCAGCGACTTGGCCGAAAGAATCTTCTCGACAACGGCGCTGCCGGCTTCGAAGCTCTTCTTGGTGTATTCGCCGGCCTCGGTCGCGATGGCCTGCGCGCCCTTGGAAAGCGAAGCGAAGCTCTTCAGTCCGGTATCAGCGAACTCTTTGCCATATTTGCTGAAATCTTCGTAGGTCTGGGTCATTTCCTGATTCCCTTGACGGTTGCCTGAGATGCGCCCTGATCGGGTCGCTTTTGTGCAATGCACTTGATATATTGTGCATTGCACAAAAAGTCAACATTTCACCGGAGCAGAGCCTCCCGATCCGCCGGCAATGCCTAAGATTCGAATAAAGAGAGGCTCAAGGCCGAAGAAAATGGTGAACGCGGCGGTTACCATAAACGGATTGGTAACGCTGCCCGCGTAGCTTGACCTGAAGCGAGGCAGGACCCTTTGCCGCCTCCAATGCAACGAAAAATTCAAGGGAACTACCAGTGCGTCAGGCGTTGTCGGGCATCTTCTCCAAAACCGCGTCCTCCTTCAAAACGATCATGGTCGTCGCCTTGGCGATATCATTCGTTGTTGCCGGTGCCGCGCCGTCTTTTGCGGCCAAGTCGGCAGCCATCGTCATCGATGCCAAGACCGGCAAGGTGCTTTACTCGTCGGATGCCGACGGTCGGCGTTATCCCGCCTCGCTCACCAAGATGATGACATTGTACCTGACCTTCGAAGCGCTGGAGAAAGGCAGGATCGGCAAGAACTCGCCGGTCGTGTTCTCGGCCAATGCCGCCGCCCAGGCTCCGACGAAGCTCGGCGTGAAAGCGGGTGGCTCTGTCACCGTCGAAACCGCCATCCTGTCGATCGTCACCAAGTCGGCGAACGACTCAGCTAGCGCGCTCGGCGAGCTTCTCGGCGGCAATGAAGCCAATTTCGCCCGCATGATGACCGCCAAGGCACGGCAGCTCGGCATGAACGGTACAGTCTTCCGCAACGCCAACGGCCTGCCCAACCCCGGACAGTTCACGACCGCCCGCGACATGGCGACGCTTGGCATCGCGCTGCGCGAGCAGTTCCCCCAGTATTACGGCTATTTCTCGCAGCGCTCCTTTCTTTACGGACGTCAGCGCATCAACGGCCATAACCGCCTGCTGGGACGCATCAAGGGCGTCGACGGCATCAAGACCGGCTACACAAGGGCATCCGGATTCAATCTCGTCTCCTCGGTCGCCGACGGCGATCGCCGCATCGTGGGCGTGGTCATGGGCGGAGTGTCGGGTGGCAGCCGCGACAACGAGATGGCGCATCTGATCACAACCTACCTGCCGAGAGCATCGACTCGCGGCGGCGGCATGCTGGTGGCCAAGGCCAGCACCAGCGACGATCCGATCAAGGCATTGGCAAAGGTGCTCTTGCCCAAGCATGACGCGCCAACACCCGACGACAAACCTGCGATTGCTCAGGATGCGACGGCTGCCGACGATACCACGGCGACCGACGAGGACAATGCGCCTGTCGCCGAGGAAACCACCCCCGTCCCAACCAGAAAGGTCAAGACCGTGACCGTGGCGGCTGCGCCTGAGGCCGCGGCACCGGCCGAAACCGAGGCGACTCCCGTTGTCGCGGCTTATGCCGAACAGACGGCCGCTGTCGACCCGGTCAAGACGGCCTCCTTGCCTTCCGGCTGGGCCATACAGGTTGCCTCGTCACCAAAGCAGTCCGAGGCACAGGCCTTCCTCGACAAGACGACCAAGCAGGCGCCGTCGGTGCTCGCCAACGCTTCGGGCTTCACCGCCGCTTTCGAGAAGGGCGGCACGACCTATTACCGTGCTCGCTTCGGTGGCTTCGGCTCGAAGGATGCCGCCTGGAAGGCCTGCACTGCTTTGAAGAAAAAGAAAATCGAGTGCTACGCCGTCCAACAGTAGGGCAGCGTGGAAGTCATCTCCCGGAAAAAGTTTTGCGTCGAAGGAGACTAATTGTGATTGGAGAGCAAGACGTCCTTGGCTTCATTAATCCGCGCCGCCAGGAAAGACGTGCCGCCGATATCGGGGTGCAGGCGCTGCATCAGGCGGCGGTGCGCCTTGCGGACATCCGCCGCGGCGGCCCCCGCTTCAAGACCAAGGACCTTGTAGGCCTCCTCCTTAGTCATGGAGCCAGAACTTGGCGCAACACCCAGCCCTTCGCGACCGTTCGTGTCAGCGTTTTTGCGCCAGACGGGAAATCTGCCGTCAAGATACGTCTCTAGCAATTGCCGGCTCTCCGGATCTCCGGAGAGTTCACGATAAAGTTGCTGCAATTCCGGAAGGGCCATCGCGCCAAGCATCTTGCCTTCATGGTGGCCGGCCAGCACGAGGCCTTCCAGGCCGCCAGTGTCGTGATCGAGTTCCATTTCAAGCGCGGCGGTACGCACCGTCGAGCGCTTTCCCGGGGCCAGTTTCGCCACCTGCCTGCCCATGCGCATCGAGCCGTACCATGCGGCTGCCGCCAACAGAATCGCGCCGCCAACGCCTTCGCGCCCCACCAGAAGCACCGCGCCGCCGAAGACCGCCAGCAGAGCCGGCCCTAGCGTTTTCAGCCCACCCGCGAGTGCGGCCGGGTCCGCGCGCAGGAACACCGTGGCGAAGCCGAAAAGCACCCCCAGCAATGCAACGATTGCAATGATTGCGCCCATTATGTCCCGCCGCCCCGCAGATGCTCGATCATCAGCCGGTCTTCCGGCCTGTCCCTGGCCTCCAGCGCCTCCAATCCGCCAGTCGCAAACACGGCAACCGCTGAAAGCAGCCCGGCCAGGGTCGCGGCGGCCCGTCGATCGAATCGAAACCATGCCCCTTTGGACAACCGCGCAATGTCCTTGAATACCTTTTCTGCGCCAGAATCATGGCCTTCCTGAAAGACGAAGACAGGAACGCCAAGCAGGCCGAGCCTGCCAGCCTTCTCGGCAATGTCGTCGGCATCCTCTTCCATGGCATCGCCGATATAGACCAGCGCATTGACCTTGGCCGATGCCGTCTGTTTCAGCGTATGGCTGAGAACCTTGCCGATCTGGGTGTGACCGCTGCGGCAGTCGATCCGCGTCATCAGCTGCTTGAGCGTATCCGTGTCGGAGACGAACGCGGACGAGCGGCATTCGCCAAGACCACGGAAATAGACCAGCTGGACGCTGAGCGCGCCGGCCTTGCCCGCGGCATCGAACATCTCACCCTGCAATGTGCAGGCGAGATCCCAGGTTGGCTGCCGGCTCATCGTCGCGTCAAGCGAGAGAATCAGCCTGCCGGTGCCATTCCCGGCCGCGGCCAAGGCTCTTGCCTGACGCACGAACGCTTCGATCTCGCCCGCGTCGGAACGCGAATTGGTCGGCGCGGCGTTACCCCTCTTGGATATCGGCTGGCTCTTGTCATTCATGAAATTCAACATGTGGCGTTGGCGCGCCGCTTGCAAGTCCAGCATTGAGCAACATGAGGGCCAGACAAGTTGCAGGCAAATGCTTGCTGCGAGCTAGAGCAGGCCGAGATCGGCAAGCTCACGCCGCAGTTTCGGCGGCATCTCGGCCAGCTCGGCATTACCCTTGCCAAGATCGAGCGGAGCGTCGGACGGCTTCAGGTAGCGCCATCCCTGGAAGGCACGGCGCGGCTGCCAGTCGGTGCGCACAACCTGCGGATCGAATATCAGGCGGCAGCGGCCGATGCCCTCGTCATCGGTGAACGGCCGAATATCGGTGATCAGTTGGCGGCATTGGACGTTGCCCTTGATCACCCAGTAGAGCGAGCCGCCATCGATGATTTCCGTGGCGCGCGTCGGCACCATGCGCGTGGTGTGGTATTGCTCTACTGGCTCGCCGGCGCGCCGCCGTTCATCGAGGCGAAAGGCGATCCAGTCCTCGAGGTCCTCGACGCTGTC
The DNA here is from genome assembly GCF_020616515.1 of Mesorhizobium sp. PAMC28654. Classification (GTDB taxonomy): domain Bacteria; phylum Pseudomonadota; class Alphaproteobacteria; order Rhizobiales; family Rhizobiaceae; genus Mesorhizobium. Next base: position 547,862 of record NZ_CP085135.1, on the reverse strand, counting down.
GCAGCCGACACAGAGCTTTATGAGGTTGAGAGACATTGACCAAGCTTTAGTCCCGTGCACGAAGCCGTCAACGGCCTGACAGGGTTCTCCACAGTGCCAGTCACGGGACTTGCATTGGCGCTCAGCACTCCACGACGTTGACGGCGAGCCCGCCAAGACTGGTTTCCTTGTATTTCTCGTTCATGTCGAGGCCGGTCTGACGCATGGTCTCGATCGCCGCGTCGAGCGGCACGAAATGAATGCCGTCGCCCTTTATGGCAAGCGAGGCGGCGGTCACCGCCTTGACCGCGCCCAGCGCATTGCGCTCGATGCAGGGCACCTGCACCAGACCGCCGACCGGATCGCAGGTCATGCCAAGGTGATGCTCCAGCGCGATCTCGGCGGCGTTCTCGACCTGCTCCGGCGTGCCGCCCATGACGGCACACAAACCGGCCGCCGCCATCGCCGAGGCTGACCCCACCTCGCCCTGGCAACCGACCTCTGCACCGGAGATCGAGGCGTTGGTCTTGATGATGCCGCCGACGGCAGCGGCTGTCAGCAGGAAATCGCGGATGCTTGGCTGATCGGCCTCGGGATGAAAATGCAGCCAGTAGCGCAGCACCGCCGGCAGCGTGCCGGCGGCACCGTTGGTCGGAGCGGTGACCACACGTCCCCCGGCGGCATTCTCCTCATTGACCGCCATGGCGTAGATCGACAGCCAGTCATTGGCGAGCAACGGGTTGGGCTTGTTCTGCTGCCACTGCTCCTGCAATTTGTCGTGCAGCATGCGCGCGCGGCGACGCACCTTCAGCCCGCCCGGCATGATGCCGTCCTGTGACAGGCCGCGCTCGATGCAGCTCTTCATGGCGCTCCAGATTCCGTCGAGGCCGGCGTTGAGTTCTTCGCGCGACATCTGCGTTTCCTCGTTGACGCGCTTCATGTCCGCAATGGAAAGCCCGCTTTTCGCCGCCATCGCCAGCATCTCGACGGCATTCTTGAACGGATGAGGAACCTTCTTGCCTTCGGTCGTCACCGACCCCTTGGCCTTCATCCGCTGCAGTTCCTCCTCGGAAACCACGAAGCCACCACCGATCGAATAGTAGATGCGCTTGAGCAGCAAGCGGTCACCGGCATCATAGGCGTAAAACGCCATGCCGTTGGCGTGGCCGGTGAGCGGCGTCTTGCGGTCAAGGACAAGGTCCGTAGCCGGATCGAAGCGATAGGATGGATGGCCGGGCGGCGAAAGCCGCTTGTCGGTGGCAATGCGCGCCGCAATGCCTTCAGCCAGATCGGGGTCAACCGTCTGCGGCGTCAGGCCTGCGAGGCCGAGGACAACGGCGCGGTCGCTGCCATGGCCAATGCCTGTATAGGCGAGCGAGCCATGCAGGCTTGCGCCAACACGATCCACCTTGACGCCAGCGGGGCGCGGCCAGTCGCCATTGAGGATTTCGTCCAGGAAACGGGCGGCAGCCGTCATCGGCCCCATCGTGTGGGAACTCGACGGGCCGATGCCGATCTTGAACAGGTCGAAAACCGAAAGGAACACGCGCGGCTGTCTCCGGGAGAGATATCGAGGACTACATATAGGAATTCCCGCAATGCTTCTGCTTTTTTGAAACTCGCGGCGCAGCGCTTGCCGACCTTGTTTGGTCCTGCAGCGACATCGTTCGCAGGGCTATGATGCGAGCCATTGACGATGCCGACACGCCGCTTCACAAAAGCAGTGATATCGCGGAGGAGGAAGCCATGCTGACGATAATTGCCAGGCCTGAATCGCTCAGTCTCACACCTTCCCGGACAGCCGTCGTGGTGGTGGATATGCAGAACGCCTTTGCCTCGAAGGGCGGCATGTTCGATCTGGCCGGGATAGACATATCCGGAGCAGCGCCCGTTATCGACGCCAACAAGCGCCTTCTCACCGCGGCCCGTCACGCCGGCGTAACGGTGGTCTATCTGCAAATGTCCTACAAGCCCGACCTCAGCGACGGCGGAGATCCGTCATCCCCGAACCATCACAAGGAACTGGGCATGGTCATGATGCGCCAGCGGCCAGAGCTTCACGGCAGGCTTCTGATCGACAACAGCTGGGACTGGCGGATCGTCGAAGAGTTGACGCCTGAACCGAACGACCTGGTCATTCGAAAGTCCCGCTATAGCGGATTTTGCAATACCGATCTCGAAGCGTCCCTGCGCGCCCGCGACATCAGTCACCTGCTCTTCACCGGCGTCGCGACGAATATCTGCGTCGACGCAACCGCGCGCGATGCCTATTCGCGGGAATTCTGGCCGATCCTGATCGAAGACGCGATGAACCATTCCGGGCCGGACTTCAATCGCCAGTCCACACTGTGGAATTTCGAACACGCTTTGGGGTGGGTTACCAAGACTGAGTTTGTCCTCGATGCGCTGCGCGCGGAAGCAGTCGTGCCCTTGCCCACCTGATCGCTGCCGCCGCACCGACGGGGCTTGTCAACCAACGTCGCCCGGGCCTGGAAAAGGCTCGTCGATACGACCCGACAGCCAATAGGCGAAAAGGCCAATCCATTCGCGGATAGCCATGGTCGTGGTCTGCAGCGAATCGGCGGCATTGTCCCGGAACAAGCCGACGCCTTCCCGGCCGGAGGTGCGGTAGTCGACCGGCCACGGAACCGTCGCAAAGCCGGCTTTGTCAAACAGTGCCTTGGCACGAGGCATATGGAAGGCAGAGGTCACCAGCAGCCAGGTCTCTCCCGGTTTCGGTGCCACCATCTGCCGGGTGAAGATGGCATTCTCGTAGGTGTTGCGAGATTTGTTCTCCAGGATCAGCCGATCGGCTGCCACCCCCAGGGCGCCGAGCAGGCGGGGCGCCGTGGTCGCATCCCCCTCGCCGTCCAGGATCAGTTCGCCGCTGCCGCCGGAGACGACAATCTTCGCCTCTGGAAAGAGCCGCGCCAGCACGGCCGTCTCGACCATGCGATCGCCGCCAGCGTTCAACTCGTAGCCGCCGCGCACCAGATTGATGGCTCCTTCGAAGCCACCGCCCAGCACGACGATGCCGTCGACTTTTTCAGGCAGGGACGGACGTGGAAAGCGCTCTTCCAGCGGGTTCAGCATCAGCGCGCCAAGCGACGTCCAGGTCGACAGAGCAAGGATCATAAACGCGAGCACGCTGCCGGCGACTGCCAATCGCCGTCGGCCGAACGTCGCCGCGATCACTCCGGCAAGAAGCAGAAAAATCGACAGGTTCAGCGGCTGGATGAAGAACCAGAATATCTTGGAAAGGTAGAAGAACATCCCCCAGCCCCGTCAGGCTCGGGAGCCTACCACCACTTCTCCGGCTGGAATGTCCCCGCCGCCTGCTCGATGACGTGAGCGGTCTGGAACAGCGTTTCCTCGTCGAAAGGCCGGCCGATGATCTGCAGCCCAAGCGGCAGCCCCTTGGCGTCGAGCCCGGCGGGCACGGCGATGCCGGGCAGGCCAGCCATGTTCACGGTGACCGTGAAAATGTCGTTGAGATACATTTTCACCGGATCTGACGCCATGTCCTCGTCGGCGACGCCAAATGCCGCCGATGGCGTTGCCGGGGTCAGGATGACATCGACGCCGGCCGCGAACACGTTCTCGAAATCGCGCTTGATGAGGTTCCGCACCTTCTGCGCCTGCAGATAATAGGCATCGTAGTAGCCGGCGGACAGCACATAGGTGCCGATCATGATACGGCGCTTGACCTCGCGGCCGAAGCCGGCGGCGCGGGTCTTTTCGTACATGTCGACGATGTCCTTGCCTGGAACACGCAATCCATAGCGAACGCCATCATAGCGGGCGAGGTTGGACGAGGCTTCGGCGGGCGCCACGATGTAATAGGCTGGCAGTGCGTATTTCGTGTGCGGCAGGGAAATGTCGACGATCTCCGCACCGGCGTCCTTCAGCCAGGCAATGCCCTTCTGCCACAGCGCCTCGATCTCCTCGGGCATTCCGTCGACGCGGTATTCCTTGGGAATGCCGACCTTCATGCCCTTGATCGGCTTGCCAATCGCCGCCTCGTAATCCGGCACCGGCCGGTCGACCGAGGTGGTGTCCTTCGCATCGACCGAGGCCATCGACTTTAGCAGGATCGCCGCGTCGCGCACATCGCGCGCGATCGGCCCGGCCTGGTCGAGCGACGAGGCGAAGGCGACGATGCCCCATCGCGAGCAGCGGCCATAGGTCGGCTTGATGCCAACCGTGCCGGTGAAGGCGGCGGGCTGGCGGATCGAACCGCCCGTATCGGTGGCGGTGGCGCCGGCGCACAGGAAGGCGGAGACGGCCGAAGCCGAGCCGCCGGACGAGCCGCCGGGAACCAGCTGCGCATTGTCCAGCGTGCGCGCGGTCTTCGTGCCGCCCGCGGAGACGAAGCCACCTTCGCCCTGATGCGTGGTCGGCATCACCACCGTGTCCGTGCGTGAACACCGCCACGGATTGATGACAGGGCCGTAGTAGGAGGTTTCGTTCGACGAACCCATGGCGAACTCGTCCATGTTGAGCTTGCCCAGCATGACGGCGCCGTCGGCCCACAGATTGGCGGTGACGGTTGATTCATAACGCGGCTTGAAACCGTCGAGAACGTGGCTGCAGGCCTGGGTGTGGATGCCTTCGGTGCCGAAGAGATCCTTGATTCCGAGCGGAATGCCTTCCAGGGCTCCGCCCTCACCCTTGGCCAGCTTCGCGTCGGATGCCTTGGCCATGTCGCGGGCCTTGTCGTCGGTCACAGCGACATAGGCGTTGAGCGCAGGGTTTGCGCGATCGATCGCCGCCAGATACGCCTCGGTGATCTCGGTCGCGGTGATTTCCTTGGCGCGCAGCTTGGCGCGGGCCTGCGAAATCGTCAGATGGGTCAGGTCGCTCATCAGGCAAGACTCTTTTCGTAAAACACCGACCACTCGGAATCGGGATAATCCAGCACTGGTCCGCAGCGCGAAAACCCGGCGCGTTCGTAGACAGTCCAGGCGGCGGGATGGCGATCGCCGGTCTCGAGCACCAGGCGCTTCAGCCCTTCGTCACGCGCCAGCGCCTCGACGTGCTCGACAATCTTCGCACCAATCTTCTGGCCGCGATGGGAAGGTCGCGTGTACATGCGCTTGACTTCGCCGACGCCATCATGCCGCTTCAGCGCGCCACAGCCAATGGCAAGTCCATTGTCGCGGGCAATGAAAACGGTCGTGTCGCCGTCGGCCATTTGCTCGACGGTCATCAGATAGCTGTGCTCCGGCGGCGTCAGTTCGAGCAGCGTGGCATTGAGTTCATTGACCAACCCACGCACATCGTCCTGCAGCGGCGTCTCGATGGCGATCTCGATTGCCATCGCGGCCTACTCCACCACCTTGGGAACCAGGAAGAAATTCTCTTCCGTCGCTGGCGCGTTGGCGATGATGTCGGCCGCCATGCCACCATCGGTGACAACGTCCTGGCGCTTCTTCATCTCCATCGGCGTGACGGATGTCATCGGTTCGACACCGGAGACGTCGACCTCGTTCAATTGCTCGACGAAGCCCAGAATGGCATTCAATTCGCCAGTCATGCGCTCCGCTTCCTCCTCGCTCACGGCGATGCGGGCGAGACGCGCGACGCGCTTCACTGTCTGAAGATCAACGGACATGTTTCTGCCTCTGGAAAACCAAGTGGCGCTATAGCGGCGCGGCGCGCGCCGCGCAACTGCATCGTGCGACAGCCTACGCCGAAGTGCGAGGTCGGCTTTTCGGCTGGCGCAAAGGAACAGGCAATTCGAAAAGGCCCTCCCTGCCCGGACACATGCCACATGCCGCCTCATCCTCCAGCGCTGCAAAGGTTTGCAATTCGGCGACGGAACAGCCTGGTTCCAACGGCCGGTAGTCCAGATAGGCGTCCCATTTTTCGGAGAGACGGTATCTGGCCTTCTGCATCGGCAGATAGGCCAGCGGAGCGCATTTCCAGATGCGCCCGTCATATAGCTGCTTGCAGTGGCGGGCCGGGCAGATCTCCCAGCTGGCCCTGGGGTCACCATCCTCGAAAGGCTGCATACTGTCGCCAAAGCCGGTGTAGCGCCGCGTCCATTGCTTGTGCGACGGGCGAATCCTGGCGACAAAACCGTGGTTTCGCCGCCAGGCCTCCAGCAAGTCGAAGACCGGTTTCAGCCTCTCGCGATATTCATCGGAATCGTGATGGACGGAAACGAACAGGCAGGCATCGGGATCAGCGGCCAAGACGGCGGGCAGTGTCGGATGGCGGTGCAGGAAGAAGCCGTTGCTGACGATCTCGATTTGAGTTTTCGGCCAATGCCGCCGCACCAGCCCGACGAATTCTGGCAATTGCGGATGGATGGTGGGTTCACCGCCCAGCAGGGAGAAGCACGTGACGGAGACGCGCTGGCTCCACAGTGCCATCCAGCGGTCGGCGTCTTCGAGACACACGGTACCGGCGTGGGCGTGATTGGAGTAATGCGAGCAGCTTTCACACGACAGGTTGCAGCCATGCGCGACATGCAACTCAAGCCTCTGGAAGACAGGCCGCCCCCTGCGGAGAAACGACCCCACTCGCTTGATGATCTCCATGAAACGAAGCTAGAGCAGAATCTGATCATTCCGGCTCATATCCTGTTGCGGCGAAGTAGTTGGCGCACTCGGTTGGTGTGAAGCAAGGCAGTGCGGCGCTGATGGTATCCCACAATTCCGCGACGGTTCGTGCGGCGGCTTTGCGTAGAATCGATTTCAGCTTGGAAAAGGCGTTCTCGATCGGGTTGAAGTCGGGGAATAGGGCGGGAGGAACATCATCCTTGCGCCGGTTGCTTCGATCGCCACACGGGCGGCTGCGCTTTTGTGCGCCGGCAGGTTGTCGAGGATCACGACATCGTCGGGCCGCAGCGTCGGCACGAGAACCTGCTCGACATAGGCGACAAACCATTCGCCAGTCATCGGGCCGTCCAGGACCATTGGCGCGGTCATGCCAGTGAGGCGCAGGGCGCCGGTGAACGTCGTCGTCTTCCAATGGCCATGCGGGATTGGCGATCGGCACCGCATCCCGCGCTTCGTGCGCCCCCGCAGTCGAGCCATCTTTGTCGAGGCTCCGGTCTCGTCGATGAAGACCAGATGCTCGGGATCAAGATCGGGCTGGGCGTCGAACCAGGCGTTTCGTCGCGCCGCCACGTCTGGCCGCTCCTGCTCGCTGGCGTGCGCCGTTTTTTTTGAAGGTCATGGAGTGACGATCGAGAAACCGCCAGATCGTGCTCGTCGCAAACGACGCGCCATGCTCCTGTCGCAGCAACTCGGCGAGTTCGACCAGCGTGATGTCACCCGCCTCTCGATCGCCGCCAGGATGATGTCGCGATACGCTTCAACGCGGTGGGACCGCCTGTCGCCGCCCTGCGGCTTTGCGCAGGTGGCTCCGGTCTCGCGCCATTCCCGGACCCAACGCACCGAGCTTGCCGCCGCCACGCCAAATCGCGCCGCTGCCGCCCGTCGCGACAGGCCGCCATCAACCGCTGCGACCACCCGAGCCCGCAAATCTTCCGATAAGGATTTCGCCATGCCATGCCGGCCTCCGAATCCAGCAGATATGCTGAATCAGATTTCCAATCCCAACGAAACCCCTATCGATTCTATCCGCTCGGATTTTGCTCTAGGCTTGCCGATTTGACCGGCGCATCGCCCTCGCCATGGCAATTTCTAAACCTACGGCAGGGCGACGCCGCAACCAACATTGAAACGCGTAACCACCGCCTCGAGGCAATGGTTACGTCGCTGACGCTACAGAGTGATCGTCTCGCCGATCTTCGGCAACGCCACTTTCACGCCCGATCCATCCAAGCCGGCCACGAACTTTTCGGCGGTGGGATCGATCATCGGAAACGTGCCGAAATGGCAGGGAATGACCGTGTCAAACTTGAAGAAGCGCCGGCAGGCGAGCGCTGCCACCGCGCCGCCCATGGTAAAGCGGTCGCCGATCGGCACGATGCCGATCTTGGGTTCGTGCAGCTCGTTGATGAGCGCCATATCGGAAAAGATATCCGTGTCGCCCATATGGTAGAGCGTCTCGTCCTCCGGAAAATGCAGGACAAGCCCACCCGGGTTGCCGAGATAGACATTCTTGCCACCCTCTTCGCCAAACGAGGATGAGTGCAGCGCCTGGACGAAAGTCGTGGTGAAAGCGCCGCAGTCAACAGTGCCGCCAAGGTTGCCGGGATTGATCTTCTGGCCGTTGACGCCCTTGCCGACCAGGTACATGCAGATCTCGAAATTCGCGACGAGCTGGGCGCCACTCTTGTTCAGCACTTCCACCGCGCCGCTGATATGATCGCTGTGGCCGTGGGTCAGCAGGACATGCGTGATCCCTTCCGCCGGTTCTTCCCAGCCACCCGTCCACGATGGATTGCCGATCAGATAGGGGTCGATGAGGATTTTCGCCCCAGCGGTTTCGATGCGAAATGCGGAATGGCCGTACCAGGTGAGCTTCATGAAGACGTTCCTCGATTTTTGCTGTGCTAGAGGATAGAACGCCAGCGACGCAAATCAATGACATCTAGTATCTTTGCCCGTTCGAACGCGGGCGCGGCGTTGCAGTCGAGGGAAAGCCGTTGAGCATCATCGCGATCGAGGAATTGCCGGCACATCTCGGCAGCGGCAAGACCCTGGCCGGTCTTGATCTGGGCGACAAGACGATCGGCATTGCGATTTCAGACCGGGGCTTCTCCTTTGCCCATCCGCGCCCGGTGATCATGCGCAAGAAATTCTCCTTGGACGCGGCGGCCTTGCTCACCGTGCTTCAGAAGGAGAACGCCGGCGCCATCGTGCTTGGCCTGCCCATCAACATGGACGGATCGGAAGGCCCCCGCGCCCAGAAATCCCGTGCCTTTGTGCGCAACATGTCGGGGATGACCGACCTGCCATTCGTTCTGTGGGATGAGCGGCTGTCGACGGTCGCGGCCGAAAGGACGCTGATCGAGATGGATTTTTCGCGCAAGAAGCGCGCAGGCAAGATCGATTCGGCGGCGGCTGCCTTTATCCTGCAGGGTGTTCTCGACCGCCTTCAGTCGCTCGATGCAGCCGCTCGGACGGAACCGGGCCCGTCCACTGCCTCTTGACCCAACCGGCAATGTTGCGCCGGCGGCGGAACGCCCACAGCGCCATCAGCAGCAATCCGTCGAATAAGCAAGCCTTGGCGACCATGCCGGGAATGATCGCCGGATCGATGCCCAGCATCTGCCCGTAGAGCTGGAACACCACATCATGCAGTTGCCGGCTCAACATGACATAGCCGAAATTGATGTCGTTGAGCGACAGGAAGAACCACCCCCAGAACAAAATAAGGGGGGCCGCCCACAGCGCGAACAAATAGCGCATCAGCGACCATCCTTCCGGTTCGTGTCCGGTCGACCGGAAATTCGGGAGAGCAGGGAATCATGCACCGCGCCCTTCGCCATTGCATGCGCTGCACGGATTTCGCGCTTGCCGGGAACAGCGACTGAGGCTGTCGAACGCCGCTCAGCGAGCATGGCGACGTAGGATGCCAGAAGCGCCGCCATCTGGATGGCGATGACCATGAACAGCCCGTTGATGCCTTGCGCGGCACCGCCAACCAGGATCAGCGACAGCAACCCGAAGGCGGAAATAAATGCGATCCGCAATACGCTGTCGGCGGAATCCATATCCATCGTGCTGATCAGTGTTTCGACAAAGGCCCAGCAAAACAGCACGGCAACCACCATCAGCGCGGTCGCCAGCGGCGCCACCACGACCACGTTCTCGAGATCCGCAAGGCCGGGGCTTTGAACCGTGATGCCCAGCATCCCTAGCGCGGCAGAGACACCACGGCTTCCGTCGATGCAGATAAACGCCAGCAGGGCGAAGACAAGCGCCCAATGCAAAGCCAAAAGAGTGGTCAAGACCTGACGCATGCCGTTCCTGCTTCGGTATCCTGAGACAGTGGGCTTTGCGGCTCGCCACCGCAATGGAAACCATTTGTTAAGGTTAACGGCAATTCACAGGGAGAACGACAGCGCCCGCCATGGGCACTTTCGCAACCGCGGCGCTTCTGATCGCGGCCTAGAGTAATTCCAGGAAAAGTGTGAAACGGTTTTCCGTTCGGAATTGCGTCAAGACAAGGCTCTAATTCGTTGGTGGATAGAGCGTGTCGATGATCATGCGAGCATCGTGGCGCGAATCGAGCATGCCATAGGTGTTGCGCCACTGCCCGGCCAACCGCGTCTCGACGAAAGCGTCGGCGATCCGCCCTGCCCCCAGCCGGCGCAGTTCGGCCGCCGCCGCCGACAGCGCCAGTTGCTCGGTGAGCAACCGGGCCGAGCCCTCGTCGGTTCCGGCGACCTGCATCGCGGCCTTGAGCACGCCGATGGTACCACGGCCGCCAGCGCCCAGGTCACGATCAATGCCTGCCAGCACGTCCTCGAACAGTCCCGGCGCACGGTTGAGCACGCGCAACACGTCGATGGCCATGACGTTGCCGGACCCTTCCCAGATCGCGTTGACGGGAGCTTCGCGATAGTAGCGGGCGAGCGGCGCCTCTTCGACATAGCCATTGCCACCCAGGCACTCCATCGCCTCATAGAGCAGCGGCGGCGCGATCTTGCAGACCCAATATTTGACGACCGGCGTCATGGCGCGGGCAAACGCCGCCTCGCCGCGATCGCTGGCGGCCTCGTCGAAGGAGCGCGCCAGCCGAAACGACAGGGCGGTTGCCGCGGCAACGTCGAGCGCCATGTCGGCCAGCACGCGCTGCATCAGCGGCTGTTCGATCAGGTTGGTGCCAAACACCTGCCGGTGACGGGTGTGATGCACGGCCTCGGCCAGCCCGGCGCGCATGATCGCCGATGACGCGACGGCGCAGTCAAGGCGGGTCAGCGTCACCATGTCCATGATCGTCTTCACGCCAGCGCCCGGTTCGCCGACCATCTCGCCTATGGTGTTGACGAACTCGACTTCGGAAGAGGCGTTGGAGCGGTTGCCAAGCTTGTCCTTCAGCCGCTGGAAGCGGAAGCCGTTGCCCGAACCATCGCCCAGAACGCGCGGAACTAGGAAGCACGAGAGCCCTTCCGGCGCTTGTCCGAGCACCAGGAACGCATCCGACATCGGTGCCGACATGAACCATTTGTGGCCGGTCAGGCGATAGAAGCCGCCACCGGCGCGCTCGGCCCTGGTGACATTGGCGCGCACATCGGTGCCGCCCTGCTTTTCCGTCATGGCCATGCCCAGCGTCAGGCCGGTCTTTTCGACCGGCGGCTTCTGGCTCTGGTCGTATTTGCGCGTCGTGACGCGGGGCGCCCATTCGCGAAACAGTTTCGGGCTGGCCATCAGTGCCGCCAGCGACGCGCTGGTCATGGTGATCGGGCACAGATGCCCGGTTTCCAACTCGGCGGTGAGATAGAAGCGGGCCGCGCGCACCTGATGGCGGCGACCGATCTCGGCATCGCCATTTTCCCAGATCGATGAATGCAGCCCGTTCGCGACGGAACGGCGCATCAGCGCATGGTAGGCAGGATGGAACTCGACCAGGTCGATACGCCGGCCCTGCCGGTCATGGGTTCGGAGTTTTGGGGTCTCGACATTGGCGAGGCGGGCAAGCTCCTGCGCCTCCTGGGTCAGCACGAAGCGGCCGAGACCATCGAGATCCTTGCGCACCGGATCGGAAAAGCGCTCGGCAAGCTGGATCAGCAACGGATCGCCCCGCCAGGCATTCCCGCCAGTCAATGGCGGCGGCTGGTTCGTCACGTCGTCGGTCACGCCTTATCCCTATCGTCACAGGCTACGAATCCGAAGCCATCGGCGGTTTATAACCCAAGCATTGCAGCGCGCGCGATGAAAATACCGGGGAGAAAGGCCGCAATCCAAAGCTGGCGCTTGCAGCCGCCGAATCTCCACCCTATAGCAGCGCCTTGAGATGACTGACGCTTCGTCCCTGCCGCTCTATCCACACCGCCATCTACTGGGCATCCGCGACCTTTCCCCCGCCGATATAGAGCTTTTGCTCGATCGCGCGGATCGGGCGGTCGCCATCTCCCGGCAGTCGGAAAAGAAGACTTCGACGCTGCGCGGCCGCACCCAGATCAACCTCTTTTACGAAGCCTCCACCCGCACCCAGTCGTCCTTCGAGCTTGCCGGCAAGCGGCTCGGCGCCGACGTCATGAACATGTCGGTGGCCAGCTCTTCGGTGAAGAAGGGCGAAACGCTGATCGACACGGCGATGACGCTGAACGCCATGCGCCCCGACATATTGATCATCCGCCACCAGTCGGCCGGTGCTGCCGCCCTTCTGGCGCAAAAGGTCGGCTGTTCGGTGGTCAATGCCGGCGATGGCGCCCATGAACATCCGACTCAAGCCTTGCTTGACGCACTGACCATCCGCCGCGCCAAGGGTCCGCTGTCGAAACTGATCGTGGCGATCTGCGGCGACATCCTGAATTCGCGCGTTGCGCGCTCGAACATCATGCTGCTCAACGCGCTCGGCGCGCAGGTGCGTGTCGTCGCCCCCTCGACGCTTCTGCCCACTGGCATCGAAAAGATGGGCGTCATCGTCACGCGCTCGATGGCGGAAGGCCTCAAGGGCGCGGACGTCGTGATGATGCTGCGCCTGCAGCGCGAACGCATGGAAGGTGCCCTCGTGCCTTCGGTGCGCGAATATTACCGCTATTTCGGGCTCGACGCGGAAAAGCTGAAGGCTGCCAAGGGCGACGCGATGGTGATGCATCCCGGCCCGATGAACCGAGGCGTCGAGATCGCCTCGGAAATCGCCGATGGTCCGCAAAGCGTTATCCAGGAACAGGTTGAGATGGGCGTTGCCGTGCGCATGGCGGTGATGGAAGCGCTGCTCGATCCGCGCCGTAACCAAGAGGGCTGCGGCGCATGAGCACGACGGTCTTTGAGCGCGCTCGTATCGTCGACCCTTCGCGCGGCATCGACGAGATTGGTACCGTCATCGTCGATGGACGCAAGATCGCGGCTGCCGGCAAGGCGGCGCTGAACCAGCGGGCGCCCGATGGCGCTACCGTCGTCGATTGCGCCGGCAAGGCGATCATCCCTGGTCTTGTCGACGGCCGCGTCTTCATCGGCGAACCGGGCGGGGAGCATCGCGAAACCATCGCTTCCGCCAGCGTTGCAGCGGCCGCCGGCGGCGTGACGTCGATCGTCATGATGCCCGACACCGATCCGGTGATCGACAATGTCGCGCTGGTCGAATTCGTGCTGCGCACGGCCAAGGACACAGCAAGCGTCAACATCTTCCCCGCCGCGGCGATCACGAAGGGTCTCGACGGGCGCGATATGACAGAGTTCGGCCTGCTGCGCGAGGCCGGCGCGGTTGCCTTCACCGACGGGCGACACACTATCGCCAGCGCCTTGGTGATGCGCCGGGCGCTCACCTATGCGCGCGATTTCGGCGCCATGATCGTGCATGAAACGCAGGACGCCGCCCTCGCCTCGGCCGGCGTCATGAATGAAGGCCTTTATGCGAGCTGGCTCGGCCTTGCCGGCATTCCGCGTGAAGCCGAATCCATCCCGCTGGAGCGCGACCTTGCGCTCGCTCGGTTGACGCGCGGCTTATATCACGCGGCAAAGATCTCAACGGCCATGGCCGCGAATGCGGTGACGCGGGCGAAAGCCGACGGCGCGAATGTCACGGCGGGCGTGTCGATCCACAATCTGTCGCTCAACGAGAACGATGTCGGCGAGTACCGCACTTTCTTCCGGCTGACGCCGCCGCTGCGTGCCGAAGAGGACAGGCTGGCGATGATCGAGGCGGTCAGGGACGGCACGATCGACATCATTGTCTCCTCGCACGACCCGCAGGATGTCGACACCAAGCGCTTGCCCTTCGCCGACGCTGCCGCCGGCGCCATCGGGCTCGAAACGCTGCTGGGCGCGGCACTGCGGCTGTACCACAATGAAGACCTCACGCTGCTGAGACTGGTCGAGACGCTGTCCACAGCGCCGGCGAGACTGTTTGGGCTACCCGGTGGCACCCTGAAGCCGGGGGCATTGGCTGATCTAGCTGTTGTCGATCTGAATGAGCCGTGGATTGTTAGCGAAAGCGGCATTCGCTCGCGCTCCAAAAACACCTGTTTCGAGGGCGCGCGGCTGCAAGGCAGGGTCTTGCAAACGATGGTTGCGGGCCGCACAGTATTTTCGGCCTAGACTGAAGACTGCGGAGCGCCTCGCACTCCAATCCGGTCGGCCAGGGGAGATCCAGGGGGAACAATGACCTACGGTCCCGTCGTGGCACTTGTGTTCGGCTATCTGCTTGGCTCGATCCCTTTTGGGCTTTTGATCACCCGCGCAGCTGGCCTTGGCGATGTGCGCAAGATTGGCTCGGGCAATATCGGCGCAACCAATGTATTGCGCACCGGCAACAAGGGCCTTGCCGCCGCCACGCTGCTGTTCGACGCGTTGAAGGGCACTGTGGCTGTCCTGATTGCCAGTCATTATGCGCCGGAGTTCGGCCTTTGGGCCGGCCTTGGCGCCTTCCTTGGTCATCTCTTTCCAGTCTGGCTCGGCTTCAAGGGCGGCAAGGGCGTGGCCACATATCTTGGCGTGCTGATCGGCCTCGCCTGGCAGGTAGCACTGATCTTCGCCGTGGTCTGGCTCGCCGTTGCCTTCCTCTTTCGTTACTCCTCATTGGCGGCCCTCGTCGCGGCGGTTGTCGTCCCGATAGCGCTCTATTTTCTCGGCACGCCGCAGATTGCCGGACTGTTCGTGGTCATGAGCATCATCGTCTTCATCAAGCACCGCGCCAACATTTCGCGGCTACTCGCCGGCACGGAAGGCAAGATCGGAGCCAAGGGGTGAACAACCGGCTCGTCGGGCCGCGCCTCAGCGACCGGCAACGGTTGAGCTGGCTTCGCCTGATCCGCACCCACAATGTCGGCCCGGCCTCTTTTCGCGATCTCATCAACCGCTTCGGCTCCGCCGAGGCCGCGCTTGAAATACTGCCCGAACTGATGATTTCCGGCGGCGTCAACCGCATCGCCCGCATCGCCTCAGTGGCCGAGGCGGAAGCTGAATTGGAAGCCGCACGGCGCGCCGGCGCTCGCTTCGTAGGCATTGGCGAACCCGACTATCCGCCGCTGCTGAAGAATATGGACCACCCGCCGCCCCTACTCGCGGTGAAGGGCGAAGGTGCAGTGTTCCGCATGCCGGCCATTGCCATCGTTGGCGCCCGCAACGCCTCGCTGGCCGGCATCAAGATGGCGCGCACGCTGGCGACGGATCTTGGCCAACACGGCTACAGCATCGTCTCCGGCCTGGCGCGCGGCATCGACACGGCGGCCCATCAGGGCAGTATTTCCACGGGCACGATCGGTGTGCTGGCGGGGGGCCTCGACATACTCTGCCGGTCTCTCTACGGAATGCACTGAGCGCATAGCTCGGCGGACGCCAATGTTCCCGCTCTGTTCACATCAATGGGTGGCGGGCGGCACGTATAGGAATGGAGTCGGAAGTTCTCCCCGAGGGGCCATGGGGGTTTGAGCCCTACCTAGATGTACGTAAGGTCTAACAGACTTTTCGCAAAAAAGGTCGCACCCTCACGGGCCCCGAAGGAGAACGCAGTGATCACGTTGACCGTCTATCGAGGAAAGCACTGGGATCAGCAGCACGGGAAGCATGTCCTCACATGGGGAACCCTCAACTGGCTCAAGGCCGCGAGGGCCGAGCCTGACGGAACTGAGAAAGAGGTACCGCTGGAACAGATCGACTCGAATGGCCGGTGGCACGATCCTGACTGGAAGTAGGTCGCTCTTACTGGGGGCCGCTCCTTCGGTCGGGCGTATAGTGAGGGCCGAGGTTTCCCCGATGGAGCCATGGGGGATTTTAGGATTGCCTTATAAACGAATGCCGAAACACTGGTTCTCCAGAAATGTCCGCTGAACATCAAGTCCCGGAACAAGAGGTCGACGGAAATGGGCAGTGGCATGGTCCGGGGGAGTAACTCCGTCCTTGCGGATTGTTAGTGTCGCGCGATAGTCTTCCGGCGTTCGTCGATACGGTAGGTGCAAGATGGCGATGGTTGACTACTCGACATCACAGTTATCTCTGCCACACAAGCAACTCGTTGAACTACACAAGCAGGGCAAGGTAAACTTGGGGATGAGCGAAGAGTTCGCGTTAAGACTCGCGACTTCCGGCATACACCCCAAAGGTTCAACGAGACACGCCTTCAAGTTCTTCACAGGCTTAGCATGGGTAGTGGCAGGGGTTGGCCTCTACTGGGCATTTACAAGCGCCTGGTGGTGGGGCGTACTTGGTCTCATCGGCATGGTTGTTATCTTGAACGGCAACAAATCAGGGCACGCTCAGAACCTTATGTATGCAGCCTTGGGCGACGAAAGTTTTTACGAACGGGTCCGAGAGCTTAACGGCTGGCGCTACCAAATCGACGAGGATGCAGCGGCGGATTTCCTGAGATAGTGCAGCGTCCCTGCTATCATGGTTCTCCCCGGTAGCGGGAAGTCCCCGGTAGTTGCTCTTTTTTCCCCTTTGGATGTGTGAAACATGGGCATCGGCAATCAAGCCAGACACTGGAAAGCCGAGACCATGACGAACTTTAAGATCGTATTCTTTGGAAAACAGGGCCAAGTAATCGGGCAGCGCGTTGTCCCTTGCGAAAGCCACTGGGACGCGTGTGCTTGGGGATGGGCCAACATGCCGTCGAAGGCGGAGGATTTCCATGTTGAGGAAGCGCAGTTTGAGGAGAAGTTGTCGGCATCTGAGCAAGAAGATGACGGGATCATTCTCAACGCCTTCTACATCCTGAGGAAGAGGGCGAAGCTGGCCAAGGCTTTCCAACGATAGATCAACCTCTCAGTGCCCATGCGCTGACTGTACGAAAACGCATGGGCACCTTGAGGCAAGACGCTTCCCAGGAAACAAAGCCAAAAAAGGTGGGAGCAAGGACACGGGTCCAGAACCCAGCACGTCTACGTGCGGTATAGGGTCATTTCGCACTGGATTGCTCATGAATGCACAGGCATCCTAGCGGTATGTGCAACCTCTACAACATCACCACCACCCAAGACGCTGTACGCCAGTGGACTCGCGCACTGCGGGACATCATGGGCAACCTTGAGCCCTCCCTTGATGTCTATCCAAACCAGCCCGGTCCCGTGGTCCGCAATGCCCTCGACGGTGAGCGCGAGCTTGCCAAGCTGCTTTGGGGGATGCCCACGACCATCGAGCGGGTGAAGGGCAAGGCGGACTATGGCACGACCAACATTCGCAATCCGCAGTACGGACACTGGCAGCAGTTTGTTGGCGTCGAGCATCGCTGCGTGGTTCCCGTCACCAGCTTCGCAGAGCCGAGCCCAACACCGAACGACAAGGACCCTGAGACAGGCATTCAGCGAAACTACTGGTTCGCCCTGAACGAGGGACGTCCGTTGTTTTTCTTCGCGGGTCTTTGGACGCCCTGGCAGGGAGTACGCAAGGTCAAGGATGGGCCGGGGGACTTCGAGCTTTACGGGTTCATGACTACCAAACCCAACGCTCTCATAGCGCCGATCCACGAGAAGGCCATGCCGGTGATCCTAACCACGCAGGAGGACGTAGAGACGTGGCTGACGGCCCCGTGGGCTGACGCGAAGAGGATGCAGCGGACGGCATCGGATGATGCGCTGGTGGTTGTGGATAAGCCCGCCACGCAGATCAAGTTTTCTCAGTGTCTGACCCAAAAAGAAGTTGGGTGATATCAATGACTTGTGATTCAATCGGAGTTGCGAAGCCTCGACGGAGCATCACATGTGGACTGATATCACCCGCGCCAAGCATGCCCGAAAGGGACTACGTTATTCAAGCGATTTGACGGACGCGGAATGGATGGTTCTGGAACCGCTGCTTCCGCCTCGCTCGGCGCTTGGCCGCCCGCCGAAATGGTCGCAGCGGTCTATCATGGAGGGCGTGTTTTATGTGCTGCGTAGCGGTCTGCCTTGGCGAATGCTGCCCAGGGACTTGCCGCCGGTATCGACGGTGCAGCGCTATTTCTACGCTTGGCGCGACAGCGGCCTTTGGAACACGATCAACCACCTGCTGCTGATGGCCGTGCGTGTCGCCGCAGGTCGGGAGGCGTCGCCCAGCGCCGGCGTAATCGACAGCCAAAGCGTGAAAACCACTGAAAGCGGCGGGCTTTGTGGCTACGATGCGGGCAAGAAGATCAAAGGCCGAAAGCGCCATATCCTGACCGACACCTTGGGCCTGCTGGTCGGCGCGATCGTCCATACCGCTGACATCCAGGACCGAGACGGCGCCCCCGAGGTTCTGGCTTCTATTCGGGAAAGCTTTCCCTGGCTGCGCCACGTCTTCGCCGATGGCGGCTACGCCGGTGAAAAACTCCAGACCGCGCTCAGGGGAAAAGGTGGCTGGACCCTCGAAATCATCAAGCGATCCGACGCCGCAAAAGGCTTCGTCCTGCTCCCGCGCCGGTGGGTGGTGGAACGAACCTTCGCCTGGTTCGGCCGCAACCGACGCCTGTCCAAGGACTTCGAGCAGACCATCGAAAGCTCCACGGCTTGGCTGCTCCTCGCATCCGTTCAACTCATGACACGGCGCATCGCAAATCCATGATATCCATCAGAAATATTATGAGTCAGACTCTCACGGTGAAAAAGATGGCCAGTTCTCTTTGCTGTAGGTTGCTAGGCTGCTTAGAGATTTCTCTATAGACACAAGAGTTGCCGATACGAATGAGAGATGGTCAAAGATGAAGCTCGATCCCAAAGGCTTGGATGCCGCCGTCAAGGCGATGTACGATCACCAAGTTGGCGTAGCGAAATCCGCGATCGACAAAACAAAATTTGACTCATCTGCGATGCCAAACATCTTCCGTCGCTTGCACAAAGAATCCGAGACATCGCAGGTTCTCGTTGTTTCGTCGTATATTGAAGATCGCGTCACAAATCTTTTTCAAAATCAGCTGGTCGACCTCAATTCCGAAGCAGCTAAGGATCGATTGTTCGGGAGCAACGGTCCACTGGGTACGTTTGGTGGGCGTATCACCATGGCTTACCATCTCGGCTGGTTGACCAAGGGAACCGTTGATAGGCTTAGCAATTTCAGGAAAGTCAGAAACATTTTTGCGCACAAGGCATTCAGCGCGTCTTACACGGATCAGCGTGTTAGAGAGCTATTTGTACCTCTGGTTGGCGCTTTGGAATTGTTCGACTCAAGGGCCGTCGTTGCGGCGATTGAGTTAGACAATAGTCAGGGCGTACGGCGTGTCTCGGAGGCAACGGAGCCCGAGCGCTATCTTTGTAGTCTGGCACTACTCGCCGGGGACGTTTTTAGAGAATTGCTTGTCATGCCCGAAGCAGTTCGACATCGTGTAAGCCCCGGCGACATTGCTTCAAGCTATGACGCACAGCCTCAAGTTCTTGCAGAACTGCTCCGAAATATGGTTCGCTGCGCCTTGGAGATTCTGTTACCCGCCGACCAGCCCAGAGTGATCCAATAGCGGCCCAAACTTCGGTCTCAAGATGCTCCGGTTGCTGGGCGTCGGCGCTACCCGTCATCGCTCCATATCACCCGCCGCACCATACGAATTTCAACGAGTCGCCTCACGCGTATCTTCATGCCCTCCGATGCGCTTGGTAGTAGGATGTCCACGTCAAGGTCTCGGCGTTTGCATCGTTCGCAGCGCATGTGTCGATCAACGTCCCAAAACGGAATGTCCCCGACCAGCTTTGCGAGGTCCCCCGGCAGATAGTGGCGCGTGATGTTGCAGTTGATGCACCGGACGCGGATTAGCTGCCCAACGTCATGGGCACGGCATAGGGTTTGCACAAGGCGGCGCGGTCTTCGGCTGGGTTCCGGCATGGCTCAAAATAGGAACCCATTCCTCTCTGAGTCAATTCACGCTTGACAATTCTGTTCTCTTTTTGTTCACTAACCTCAAACGGGATAGGAGCAAACGCATGGACCACGTTGTTAGGCTCGACAGTCGGCAGGAGGCTGCCCTGCAAGCCGTCGCAGACAAGTTCGTTGCCCTCCAGAAAGGCGATGTCATGAAGGCGCTCAAGGAAATGATCGTGCTGAACGGGCACCTGCAAGACCAGCTCGACGCCATTCCCGCACAACGCCGAGCGGCACGGTAGGAGCCACGACCATGGGCACATTCCGCTTGGACGACCAAGGCAAGGCCGAACTACACAACGAGGCGGAAAGGCTTATCGCCCGCTACGACAGCCCCCTTGAGACCGTGAAGGCCCTCATGGTCTACAACTGCGAGCTTGAGACCCAGATACTCGCCCTGGCCCATCGCCATCCGGGGTTAGTGACGGTCAGCTACGACGATGCGCCACCTTTCTTGGGATGACCGAACCCGAGAAGGTGGCCAAGGCGGCTTCCGATGACTGGGCGGCGGCTACAGAGGAGGCCATAGCGGCTTGCGGGGGTGATGCCCGCGCGGCAGTGACGGCCCTGCTCATCGCCAACGGCTCCTTGGAGCGTGAACTAGCCTTGGCGATGCCGGTAGTGGGCTACGGGTTCAGTCGAGGATGGCACCATAAGCGGAGCCGTGGCGCGGCAGGCTAGACGGACGGCCAACGAAAGGCACGAGTATGTCAGAGAGTATCCTTCCCCAGCAGAAAGCCCCCAAGCTCATCGTCGTCACAGCCTTTGATCGCGATGAGAGCGGCGACCTTCAGCCTGTCTTCGGGCCAGCAGAACAGCAGACCGAGGACCGCGCCATAAGGACCGCGAGGGGCCTCATGGGGAAACATGCGGGGGTCATTGCGTGGTCGCGTGATGCTAACCCAGCACTTGGCGAGTACGGGGAGCCTCGGACGCTTTTTGTGGGCGGCGACGTGCCGGACATGGAGTAGGCCCCAGCCTGCCATACCGCCGCCCTGAGGGAACTCGTGTCCCGCGTTGGTAGCTCTAGTGCTGACAGCTATTCCTCAACTTCGCCGTCAGAGGAGTCGGCATTTTCTTCTACATACGACTGGCAGCCCTCGATAAACGAGTTGCTGTTGCCACCACAGTCCGATGCGCTCTCAATGCCATTGCGTTCCGCCCAGTCGTAACCGGCCTGATGCCCGGAACAGTCTTGGGTGCAGTCATAGCCGTTAAACGTTTGGGCGGATGCCAAGTTTGCAACGGCAGAAATGGCCACGAAACAAATCACGGAGAGCAGCTTCACCGGTCCACCAACAACTAGTGGCAATGATACTCACCTGTCTTTGTGTTATGGTGGCACCCGTTTGCATCTGTGCCGCCGCTGTGGGCGACAGCTACACTTACGGTCCCGATGATTGATGAAATAAGACATGCAACGATCAGAGCGTACTTCAAATTAACCCCCAAAATATTTCTGCACAATGCCAACCAACTTGATCACAGGTTCGTGATGACGGCAAGTGCTAACACCAATTGCAGGGCTGCCACCGACATTGTCCAAGGCGTTCTGAGTTAGACAGATAGGCAGCCAGCGGAGTGTCGGTGGTGAACTCGTGGGCCCTTGGGGCTACTGAAAAGCGCCGTAGCTCTTAAGGCCTGAGGTTGCGACGTCCATGAACGAAGTGGCCTGCTGCCGGTTTCGTGGACACCGAGATAAGGTGTTTAACGGAACTGGAGAGTGGGAATGCAGAGAAGGAAGTTCAGCCGCGAGTTCAAGCTTGAGGCGGTGAGATTGGTGAAGGATCGGGGCGTTGCGGTGGCGCAGGCGGCCCGTGATTTGGATCTCCATGAGAATGTGCTGCGCAAGTGGGTCCGCGAGACGAGCGCTGACCCGCAGCATGCCTTTCCCGGCCATGGTCAAATGAAGCCTGAGCAGCAGGAGATTGACCGGCTGCGTCGGGAAGTTACTAAGCTGAAGGCGGAGCGCGACATCCTAAAAAAGGCCGCAGCCTACTTCGCGAGGGATGCGATATGAGGTTCGCCTTTATCGCGAAGCACCGTTCGATCTGGCCGGTGGCATGGCTGTGCAATGCGCTGGATGTGTCGCGCTCAGGCTTCCATGCCTGGCTCAACCGCAGCCCCAGCGCCCGGTCCCAGCACGACGAGATGCTCGTTCCCAGGATCGACCGGAGCTTCAAGAGCAGCGACCGCACCTATGGCGCCCGTCGCGTCTGGCACGACGTCTTGGCTGAGGGAGTCTCCTGCGGTCTTCATCGCGTCGAGAGGCTCATGCGGGAGAACGGCTTGCGTGCCCGGCCTCGGCGCCGCGGGCTACCGAAGGACACTGGCGAGCGAGCCGCCGTGTCGGACAATCTCCTTGATCGCGCCTTCGAAGCTGCTGCTCCGAACCAGAAGTGGATTGCCGACTTCACCTACATCTGGACCGCCGAAGGATGGCTCTATGTTGCGGCGGTCGTCGACCTGTTCTCCAGGCGTGTCGTCGGCTGGGCGATGAAGGCCGAGATGACGGCCCAACTCGTCACCGACGCCCTAATCATGGCGATCTGGCGCCGAGGCAAGCCAGACAGCCTGCTCCATCATTCGGACCAGGGGTCGCAATATACGAGCGAGCAGTTCCAGCGCCTGATGGCCGATCACGGCATTACCTGCTCGATGAGCCGGTCCGGCAACGTCTGGGACAATGCTGCGATGGAGAGCTTCTTCTCGTCGCTCAAAACCGAGCGGACAGCCCGCAAGGTCTACAGGACGAGGGATCACGCCAAGGCAGATGTGTTCGATTACATCGAATGCTTCTATAACCCTCGGCGAAGGCACTCGACGCTGGGCTATCTCAGCCCCAACGAGTTCGAGGAGCAAGCTATGCTAGCTTAACCGGGTGTCCGAAAAACCGGCAGCAGGCCAAACAGCGAGAAAGGATCAAACGCCAAACCATCCAACATCGGCGCTTGCAGCACCGCAAGATCGCCGCTTAACATCAACCCCAAGATGAGGCCGACACTCCGCTAATCTGCGATCCAATCTGAGCCAAATGATCTGACGACGGACAGTCAGCACGACTATTGAGGCCCTGCGTTTTCTGGTCAATCCAGAAGGGAACCTTGGAAACCTTCACCTTGCCCTGCCGTGCCTTCGCTGCGCGGCTGGCCCATTCCGCCCTTGTGCGTTCTGACTTCTTGCGGCTCTCCTCATTGGCAAGCGACATGTGGACAATGGACTGCATCAGGTTCCCAAGGTTCCCGCGATAGCTCTCCTCCGTATGAACGCGGCGGTCCTGTAAGGTCACAATAGTCAGGCCAGTTTTGAGTAGGTCAATGAAGCGCGGAAGCGCGTCAACTGGGTCAAGGCGGGAATAACGATCAAGGTTTTCGAGGATCAGGACCATATTTGTGTCGACGATACCCGCCTTGATGTTGTCGACTAGCTTGCCCAGCCCAGCCTCAAGGTTGGCACCTTTGAAGGCACTGACGCCATTGTCGAAAATTTCGGTGTCAAGGACCATTCCCGCCTCAACACAAAACGCGACAGCATTTTCTGACTGGCGGCGCAAGCTGTCGCCGGATGCCTGGGCACCAGACGACCAGCGGGCATAAGAAATGGCACGGCGTCCCTTGAGGTCGCGGGGCTGCAGCATGGAAACTCCTGTTCGGCATCAATCTAGAGCAAAATCCGAGCGGATAGAATCGATAGGGGTTTCGTTGGGATTGGAAATCTGATTCAGCATATCTGCTGGATTCGGAGGCCGGCATGGCATGGCGAAATCCTTATCGGAAGATTTGCGGGCTCGGGTGGTCGCAGCGGTTGATGGCGGCCTGTCGCGACGGGCGGCAGCGGCGCGATTTGGCGTGGCGGCGGCAAGCTCGGTGCGTTGGGTCCGGGAATGGCGCGAGACCGGAGCCACCTGCGCAAAGCCGCAGGGCGGCGACAGGCGGTCCCACCGCGTTGAAGCGTATCGCGACATCATCCTGGCGGCGATCGAGAGGCGGGTGGACATCACGCTGGTCGAACTCGCCGAGTTGCTGCGACAGGAGCATGGCGCGTCGTTTGCGACGAGCACGATCTGGCGGTTTCTCGATCGTCACTCCATGACCTTCAAAAAAAACGGCGCACGCCAGCGAGCAGGAGCGGCCAGACGTGGCGGCGCGACGAAACGCCTGGTTCGACGCCCAGCCCGATCTTGATCCCGAGCATCTGGTCTTCATCGACGAGACCGGAGCCTCGACAAAGATGGCTCGACTGCGGGGGCGCACGAAGCGCGGGATGCGGTGCCGATCGCCAATCCCGCATGGCCATTGGAAGACGACGACGTTCACCGGCGCCCTGCGCCTCACTGGCATGACCGCGCCAATGGTCCTGGACGGCCCGATGACTGGCGAATGGTTTGTCGCCTATGTCGAGCAGGTTCTCGTGCCGACGCTGCGGCCCGACGATGTCGTGATCCTCGACAACCTGCCGGCGCACAAAAGCGCAGCCGCCCGTGTGGCGATCGAAGCAACCGGCGCAAGGATGATGTTCCTCCCGCCCTATTCCCCCGACTTCAACCCGATCGAGAACGCCTTTTCCAAGCTGAAATCGATTCTACGCAAAGCCGCCGCACGAACCGTCGCGGAATTGTGGGATACCATCAGCGCCGCACTGCCTTGCTTCACACCAACCGAGTGCGCCAACTACTTCGCCGCAACAGGATATGAGCCGGAATGATCAGATTCTGCTCTAACAGCCTCGATAGCCGTCTGTTGAATGACCGTCAAGGCATGCCCTACCCACCGGAAAACGTCGGCCTCTGCGACGAGATCGCCGAGCGCGGCGGCGCCATCGTTTCCGAAATGCCGTTCGGCTGGCAACCGCGCGCCCAGGATTTTCCGCGTCGCAACCGGCTCGTCGCGGGCATCGCGCTGGGGCTTGTCGTGGTCGAGGCCGCACAACGTTCCGGGTCGCTGATCAGCGCCAGGCTTGCCACGGAGATGGGCCGGCTGGTCTTCGCTGTTCCCGGCTCGCCGCTCGACCCGCGCGCCGCCGGCACCAACGGCCTGCTCAAGGACGGCGCCACCCTGGTCACCGAAGCAGCCGACGTTTCCGGGGCGATCGCGCCTCTCACCGGTCTTCATGCGCCCAAAACCATGCCGCTTGAAGATCCCTTGGATTTCTCGGTGCCTCCGCCACGCGAGAACGACCGCGCCAGCGTTGTCGAAGCCCTCGGTCCGACCCCGGTATCGGTCGACGAAATCATCCGCCACACCGGCCTCCATCCAGCCCAGGTCTTCATGGTGCTGCTCGAACTGGACCTTGCGGGTCGATTGGAGCGTCATGCCGGCGGCAACGTCTCTCTGATCTTCAGGGATGTTTGAATTGCGGGGGTGCCTGCTGTCTTGAGCTATGATCTCCAGCGCCCCAGGAACTGAACAGCCGCAGGATCCGGTCGGCAGAGGCATCGCGACGCCCACGCCGGGGCTTCGCTGATCCATTCAACAGTTTTACGGTTTCTTATAACTACAGATGTCTTATGCATTTGTATTTTTGATCAACCTAAAAATTTAGAGCGATTGATGATCGGCAATTCGCAAGTCGCGCGCAATAATAGATTAGCAATTACTGTATTACTTATAACCGCCGCTTTTGTGGTTGCGGACCTGACCTATTCCGGCGGATCGCATGTCAGTTTCGCGCCCCGGAACTTTGTCGATCTAGCAAAAGCCATGGCGACAATGGCTGCAATCTACGTCGCCATGGTGTTCGTTGACTGGCGAATTGCGGGCGACAACACAAAGGTCGCCCGCGTGCTGCGGCGCGGCTCGGACGGCGCCAAGGCCCTGGCGGGCAATACCGCCTTGTTCCTTCCGCTTGCTTTCGCGTCGGTTTACCTGATGTACCTTGTCGCCGACACGCAACGGCCCTTGATGGACGAGTCACTTGCAAATATCGACGCGGCAATCGGATTCAGATGGCGGGACTTCCTCGATCTTGCCAACGCTCATCCGGTCATCGCCCGCGCACTGGTCTTTGCCTATCATTCCATGGGACCTCAGTTGCCGATCTTGTTCATCGTGCTCGCATTCAGCAACGGAGGTCAGCGCCTGACCGAGTTCGTGACGATGCTTGCCGTCTCGTCAGCGTTGACCGCCACGGCCATGGCCATGGTGCCCGCGGCCGGGACTTATGCGTATTTTCAACCTCTTGCGGAGGATTTCAGCAATTTCACCGCGAGAGCCGGCATGTGGCATTACGAGGAACTGATGCGGCTTCGCTCGGACGAACCGGTCAACCTGCTGGTATCGAGAGCGGAGGGACTGACGACATTTCCCTCTTTTCACACCGTGCTCGCAATCATTGTCGTTTACGCGCTGCGGTTCATACCCGTGCTCGCTTGGCCGCTCGGATTGCTCAACGCGGTCATGATCGTTTCAACGATGCCTGAGGGCGGCCATCACCTTGTTGATGTCCTTGCCGGCGCAACGGTGGCGCTTCTGACCGTCGCCGCTGTTCGCCTGATACAATCGCCTGCCTTCCTCGACGACAAGAGGCAATCGTCGACGAATCGCCCTGTTGACGATCATCCTTGAGACCGACGCTGGTCCAGAAAACGTCGATGACCACCAGCACGTGCTTTTGCAGCACTCGGCCGTGACTCTGGCCTATTGCGCGCGCGACAAGATCGAAGCCGCCAACCGCTACGTTTCACTGCTTTTGCGGCTCGCAGGTGCCTGACGCCCGACGCTTCGCGCTCGAGGCGGGGAACAGGTGGCGAACGCTGCCGTGCGGATAAATCATCCGCACGGTGCGGATTTTATCCGCAGTTCCGCGTCTGCTCCAGATAACCAAAACCTAAGCCACTGATGTTTCATCTGAATTTATGGTGAGCGCGATGGGATTCGAACCCATGACCTACTGATTAAAAGTCAGTTGCTCTACCGGCTGAGCTACGCGCTCCCGTGGGCGCGAAAGGCTACCCTCGAAATTGCGCGGAACATAGGGAGAGTGCCTCGGCCGGTCAACCGGAAAAGAGCGCTTGCACGCCGAGAATTTCCACGGCTTCGTTGCGCCTTGCGAAGCGGTTCATCCAAGATGCAATGGCCTCGGCGAAACTCGGGGGGACAGCTTCCAAATAGAGATTCGAACAGGACAAACATTACAGATCAGCAACTTGATCATTTTTCTGGAACAATAGCGCTCTCTATCCGTTTTCCAGCCACAAGGGACGTCAACCACCCTTTCAAGGAGAAGATGATGAATAAGGTCATGTCGGGCTTGCTGGCCGCCACTCTGTCAATTTCATTCGCGGCCACTGCCGCCATACCTGCCGAAGCCGCGCCAATATTCGTGCCGCAGGCCCCTATCGTCACTCCATCCGATATCCAGGCTGTCGATTTTAATCCGCAACTGAAGAATCGCCATTTCCGTGGCAACCGCAATTCCGGCGGTCACCGAAACTTCAACGGCAACCGCAACTTCGGTAACAGGGGAAATGGCGGCGGCTACTGGAACGGACACCGTGGCTATAGCTATTATCGCCCGGGTTATCAGCGCCACGGCGACTACTGGTTCCCGCTGGCCGCATTCGCCGCAGGCGCGGTCATTAGCGGAGCAATCGTAAACAGCGAACAGAACCGCGGCAATTCCCATGTGCAGTGGTGCTACGACCGCTACAGATCCTATCGCGCTTCGGACAACACCTTCCAGCCGAACAACGGCCCCCGTCAGCAGTGCCGTTCGCCCTATTGATCGAACCTATCCGAGCGAACTGAACTGAATGACGAAACGAAAGGCTCGCACCGAAGATGGTGCGAGCCTTTCGTCGGTATTATGAGGCAGTTTCATTTAACTTGCCCAGCTGATGTTCTTCAAAATCAAATAGAGCCCTTCGCCACGCGGCGACCGGTACGCTCCAAGAGCATTGCAAATTCTGATCGTAGCGCCGGTCAATTCCCAACCGAGCACTTCCAGATCATCTTGCGTATCCGTCACGTAGCCCTGAGCCGATTCGTCAATGCCATTCTTCTCTCCGAAAGATCGAACCAGTTTTCAGTGGCCAAGCAGTTCGCCAGGCAAATTTGAGTTTGCCCAGCACTAAAGCCAGTTTCTGGCTTTAGTGCTGGTACTGCCTGCGATCTGGATTTCGGCAACAACCTTGACGATGCTCTGATCATCCGAGAAAAAGAACCTTCCCAGATTTCAGATCATAGTCGTAGCGAGACCAGCTACCCAGACGGAATTCATCCTGTAGGTGCTTGTTCGTGGCGTGCAGCTGGTCGACAGCCTCGCCACGCCAAGCAGCATACCAACGTGGATTCGTCATTCCCCCTCACTTCAGCACAATCCCGATCACACTGCGGTTCCGAGCACTATAAAGTGCTCAACGTTCTGCGTACGGCGTCGCGCCAACCCGCGAGTTTCGTTGCGCGGTCTGCTGCGTCCATCTCTGGCTGGAACCGCCGTTCGAGCACCCAGTTTTTCGCGAACGTCCCGGCCGCCGGCCACACACCGGCTTGCGAGCCGGCGAGCCATGCGGCGCCCAACGCCGTTGTCTCGAGGATGGTCGGGCGGTCGACCCGTGCATCAAGAATGTCGGCCAGGCGTTGCATCGTCCAGTCCGACGCGACCATGCCGCCATCGACGCGAAGCACGGTCTTGGCCGAACTGGCCTTCCAGTCCTTGCGCATCGCGTCGAGCAGATCACGCGTTTGAAAAGCGACGGACTCCAATGCCGCGCGTGCGAACTCGGCCGGGCCGGAATTGCGGGTCAGTCCGAAAATGGCGCCCCGCGCATCGGCGTCCCAGTGTGGCGCGCCGAGCCCGACGAAGGCTGGCACCAGGTAGACGTTCTGGGTCGGATCGGCGGCAGCCGCCAATTTGCCGCTCTGCTCGACCTTGCCGATGACCTTCAGCCCGTCCCGCAGCCATTGCACTGCCGCACCGGCGATAAAGATGGAGCCCTCCAGCGCATACGTGGTCTTGCCGTTCAGCCTGTAGGCGATCGTTGTCAGCAGCCGGTTTTTTGAGCGCACCAGATCGCCGCCCGTATTGAGCAGCGCGAAACACCCCGTGCCATAGGTTGATTTCATCATGCCTGGCTCGAAACAGGCTTGGCCGATCGTTGCGGCGTGCTGGTCACCGGCCACGCCGAGGATTCTTATCTCGGCACCGAACAGGCTTTTCTCAGTGCTTCCAAAATCATCGGCGCAATCCTTCACCTCCGGCAGCATTCTCGCGGGTATCCCGAGGATGGCCAGAAGCTCATCGTCCCAGGCATTTTCCTGGATATTGTAGACCAATGTGCGCGATGCATTGGTAGCATCGGTGGCGTGAACCTTGCCGCCGGTCAGCCGCCAGATCAAAAAGCTGTCGATGGTGCCGGCCAGCAGTTCACCCTTCTCGGCGCGCTTCCTGGCTCCCTTCACCTTGTCCAGCATCCAGGCGATCTTGGTGCCGGAAAAATACGGGTCAAGCAGCAGCCCGGTCTTCCTGGTGAATGTCTTCTCCAGCCCCTGCTTCTTGAGTTTCTGGCACAGCGGCGCGGTGCGCCGGTCCTGCCAGACGATGGCATTGTGGATGGGCTTGCCGGTTGCCCTGTCCCAGATGACGACCGTCTCGCGTTGATTGGTGATGCCGAGCGCGGCAACCTCGGAAGCCTTGCGTCCGGCCTTCCTCAGGGCTGCCTTCACCGTCGTCACGACGCTCGACCAGATCTCCTCGGGATCATGCTCGACCCATCCTGAAGCCGGATAGTGCTGGGCGAATTCTTTCCGCCCGCTACCTGCAATCGTCATCTCGCCGTCGAACAGGATCGCCCGCGTCGATGTCGTCCCCTGGTCGATTGCCAGGACAAAGCCACTCATTCCCACTCCCCCGGTGCGCGATCCGACGCAGGACCAATTCTTGCCGAGGTTTCGCCATCCATGCAACCGGCAGGGAAAAAGATGCTGCCTTCCCGGGCTTTACCGATTCGGTGTCGGTACCCGCTATTCGGCGGCCGCGATGTGCTGGCGGCTCATGCCCCGCATGAACTCGTCGAGTGCAACCGCCTGCTCGCGGCTGAGATGCAGACCACGCTTGGTCCTGCGCCACAACACATCATCGGCGGTGACGGCCCATTCATTTTCGGCGAGATAGCGCACTTCGGCCTCGTAGAGGTCCTCGCCAAAGTTGCGGCCAAGGTCGGCATTCGATCTGGCCGATCCAAGCAGTGATCGTGCCCGCGTTCCGTAGAGCCGGGTCAACCGGCGGGCAAGGCGCGCATCGAGGAACGGGTAGGCCGCCTTCAGTTTCGTGACCTCCGCATCGAACCCGGTGGCCGGGAAATCGCCCCCTGGCAGCGGCGCATTTGCAGTCCACGGCTTGCCGCGCTTGCCAAGAAGACCCTCGATCTTTTCGAGCATCGATTCCGACAGCCGCCGGTAGGTGGTGATCTTGCCGCCAAAGGCGTTGACGATTGGCGCAACGCCCTCACCGCCGTCGGCTTTCAGAACATAATCCCGCGTCGCCTCCTGCGCCTTCGAGGCTCCGTCATCATAGAGCGGGCGCACCGCCGAATAGGTCCAGACGATGTCCGAACGCTTGACCGGCTCGGCGAAGTATTCGCTTGCCGCCGCGCACAGATAGTCGATCTCTGCATCGCTGATCTTCGCGTCATGCGGATCGCCGGGATAATCCCTATCGGTGGTGCCGATCAGCGTGAACTCTTCCTCATAGGGGATGGCGAAGATGATGCGCCCATCCTTGTTCTGGAAGAAATAGGCGCGCGGATCATCGAACTTCTTGCCGATGACGATATGGCTGCCCTGCACCAGCCGGACATTGTGCACGTCCTTCAGGCCAACCGTGTCCGACAGCACATGATCGACCCAGGGACCAGCTGCATTGACCAGCAATCGCGCCTTCACTTCCTCGGTCTCGCCGGTCGTGACGTTCTCGAGGCTTACCGTCCAGAGATCGCCCTCGCGGCGGGCACTGACCACCTTGGTGCGGGTCCGGATGGTCGCGCCACGGTCAGCGGCGTCGCGCGCATTCAACGCCACCAGCCGCGCATCATTGACCCATCCGTCGGAATATTCGAATGCCTTTCGGAACAGTGGCTTCAGCGGCCGGCCGGCCGGGTCGTTGGCCATGTCCAGCGTCCGCGTCGCCGGCAGCAATTTGCGCCCACCAATGTGATCATAAAGGAAGAGGCCAAGCCTGATCAGCCAGGCAGGCCGCAGCCCTTTGGCATAGGGCAGGACAAAGCGCATTGGCCAGATGATGTGTGGCGCGTTCCGCCACAGGACCTCTCGCTCCATCAGCGCTTCGCGCACGAGGCGGAATTCATAAAATTCAAGGTAGCGCAGGCCGCCATGGATTAGCTTGGTCGAGCCGGAGGACGTTCCGCTGGCCAGGTCGTTCATCTCGGCGAGAAAGACCGAAAAGCCTCGACCAACGGCATCACGGGCTATGCCGCAGCCATTGATGCCGCCGCCTATGACGAAGATGTCATGGATGGTGTCCACACGATTCTCCAGCGATTTCGCATTGCAATATTCTTGACTTATAAC
Source organism: Mesorhizobium sp. PAMC28654 (assembly GCF_020616515.1). Classification (GTDB taxonomy): domain Bacteria; phylum Pseudomonadota; class Alphaproteobacteria; order Rhizobiales; family Rhizobiaceae; genus Mesorhizobium. Next base: position 516,526 of record NZ_CP085135.1, on the reverse strand, counting down.
GAAACCGTGGCGGCATTATTTCGAAATGATAACGAATGTCAAACGAATACGAATACCCAGCACCCGCCCCCGAGAGCTTTCAAGCGAGCGATGTTTCGATCAGTTGAACCTCGGCCTCCTGGCAAATCCTGCGCACCGACGGGATGTCGCAACGATCGGTGATGAATGTATTCACCTGCGACAGATGGCCAATGCGCACCGGCGCCGTGCGTTCGAACTTCGTCTGGTCGGAAACGAGGATGACATGCCGGGCATTGGCGATGATCGCCTGCGCTACCTTGACTTCGCGAAAATCGAAGTCGAGCAGCGCTCCGTCATGATCGATCGCCGATGCACCGATCACAGCGTAGTCGACCTTGAATTGCCTGATGAAGTCGACCGCGGCCTCACCGACGATGCCGCCATCGGCACCGCGTACGACACCGCCGGCGATTACGACCTCCATCGACGGATATATGCGCATCCTGTTGGCAACATTGATATTATTGGTAATGACCATCAGTCCCGTATGATCGAGAAGCGCCGTGCTGACGGCCTCGGTCGTGGTGCCTATGTTTATGAACAGTGAGGCGTTGTCTGGAATCAGTCTGGCTGCCGCGCGGCCGATCGCATCTTTCTCCTCGGCGGCAATCTTGCGCCGCGCCTCGTACTCCATGTTCTCGATGCCGGACGGAAACAGCGCGCCGCCATGGATGCGCGACAGCAGCCGCTGGTCGCACAGGTCGTTGAGATCCTTGCGTATTGTCTGTGGCGTTACGTTGAAATGCGTTGCCAGTTCGTCAACCAGCACCCTGCCATTGTCCTTTGCCATCTGGACGATCTCGGAGTGGCGCGGCGACAGGTACATTGGGTAGGCTCCCGTTTTCGTTTTCTTTGTCCATAGCCGAAAACGAAAGTTATGAAAAGACAAGAGCCAGTGAATAGAAACGCACGATTGCAAAAGCAAACCGCGTCGCAGATTCGGAACAATCGATTCAGGCCAGGGTGCGCGCGACTTCGGTAACAGTATCGAAAGCCGCATCGACATCGCTGGCGGTCGCCTCGAACTGGCCGACCTGAAAACGAATCGCGACCCGGCCATCCACACGTGTCTGCGTCAGGTAGATGCGGCCGTCATCGTTGATGGCGTTGACCAATCGCAGATTATGCTCATCCGGATCGATGCCTGATGGCGCTTGATGCCTGAACGAAAACAGCGACAGCATCGGCTCGGTGACGAGTTCGAAGTCCGGCTCCCTTGCCAGACGCGCGGCAAGACCTTCACTCCAGGCGACGTGGTTGCGGATCATCGTGCGCAGATTGTCCAGCCCATGCGCGCGCAGCAGGAACCAGAGTTTCAGAGCGCGAAAGCGACGCCCTAGCGGCACTGACCATTCGGAATAATTGATGATGCCGTCATGGCCGTGCGTCTTCAGATAATCCGGCTTGATGGCAAGCGTCCTCACATGGCTTTCCGGATCGCGCAGGAACTGGATCGAGCAGTCGAACTGCGCGCCCAGCCATTTGTGCGGATTGAAGACGATAGAATCCGCTTGCTCGACACCGGCCCAGAAGTGCCGATATTCCTCGCAGATCATCGCCGATCCCGCCCACGCCGCATCAACATGCAGATACAGTCCATGCCGCTTCGCCACCGCCGCGACTTCAGCGACATCATCGGTTCCGCCAGTGCTGGTACCCCCGACGCAAGCGATGATGCCGGCCGGCAGCAGTCCGGCTTCCTTGTCGGCGACGATCGCAGCTTCAAGGGCCACGGTATCCATGGCGCGAAAGCGGCCTGCGGCGGGGATGCGGACCAGATTGTCCTCGCCAATGCCGGCAACCCAGATTGCCCGGTCGATGGAGGTATGGACCTGGTCGGAGGAATAGATGCGCACCCTCGCCTGCCCGCTCAGGCCTTTCTTGTTTCCTTGCCAGTCGAGCGCGCGTTCACGCATCGTCAGCACGGCGGCAAGCGTGGCCGAGGACGCCGAATCCTGGATGACCCCCGAAAACCCTTCCGGCAGGCCGAGCGCCTGGCGCATCCAGTCGACCACCCGCGTCTCCAGTTCGGTCGCCGCCGGCGAGGTCTGCCACAGCATGCATTGCGCGGCCATCGCCGAAACCAGATACTCGGCCACGACAGAAACGGGTGCTGCATTGGCCGGGAAATAGGCGAAGAAACGCGGATGCTGCCAATGCGTCATGCCCGGCAGGATCTTGTCCTCGAAGTCGGCGAAGATCGCGTCCATCGGCTCCGCCGTTTCAGGTGGCGAGACTTCTATGCTCTTGAAGATGTCGCCCGGCTCGACAAGCGGCCGCACCGGCCTGTCGCGAAGGCCGCTTCGGTAGTCGGCACCCCATTCGGCCGCGCGCAGCGACCATTGCCGGAAATCATCGTTGTTCATTCGCGCCTTCCAGCACTGCCAGGCGTCGCCGATTGCAGCCGCCACATTCGATCAGCAGTCTAATTAACATGTGAAATATTGGTTCGCAACGGCCTGCGAATGGGCGGCCACTAGCCCGGAAAATCAGGCAGGCTCGCAAAGGCGGTTTTTAGCGCGTTAGACCAACCATCGGAGATCGTACGGTAATACTGATCATCCTGGCCGATCCGCTTCTTCAGTCCGACCTTGAAAGTCTCCTTCTCATAGAACAGCAGGTCCAGCGGCAGGCCGACCGAGAGGTTTGACTTCAAGGTCGAGTCGAACGACACCAGCAGCAGTTTCACCGTCTCGGCAAGGCTCATGGTCTTTTCATAGGCGCGGATGATGATCGGCTTGCCGTACTTGGTCTCGCCGATCTGGAAGAACGGCGTGTCGTCAGTCGACTCAATGAAATTGCCTTCAGGGTAGATCATGAACAGGCGCGGCTCGCTGCCCTTGATCTGTCCACCAAGGATGAAAGAGGCGTTGAAGTAGGAATCCGCCTTCTCGCCGGCCGGCGACGAATGGGCAATCACTTCCTTGACGGTGTCACCCACGAGCCGCACCGTCTGATACATGGAAGGCGTTTCCAACAACGTGGCATGACGATCGGCAACCGCCTTGGTGCGCTCTTCCAGCAGGCTGACCACCGCCTGCGTCGTCGCCAGGTTGCCGGCGGACATCAACACGATGACGCGCTCGCCCGGCTGTTCCCAGACATGCATCTTCTTGAAGGTCGAGATCGAATCCATGCCGGCATTGGTGCGCGTGTCCGACATGAACACGAGCCCGCGATCGATCTTCAGGCCGACGCAATAGGTCATGGAATCTCTTCTGGCAGCAATGTTGCTGGGATTACTGCTCTACCGTGACGGTGACCGCAAGTTGTTCTTCCGCTTGTCCAAGCCGAATTCCCGACACCGGCGTGGCGTCCCGGTAGTCGCGGCCGGTTGCAACCTTCACATAGCGCTCGTCTGGAGAAATGCCGTTGGCGGCGTCGAACGCAACCCAGCCAAGGCCCGAAACATGCGCCTCGGCCCAGGCATGGCTTGCCGCCTGCTCGACCGCCGCGTCCATCATCAGATAGCCGCTGACGTAGCGGGCAGGAAACCCCATGGCGCGAGCGGCGGCGACAAAGATATGGCTGTGATCCTGGCAGACCCCGGTTTTGAGCGCCAGTGCCTCCTCGGCGGGCGTCGCCGCATTGGTGGTGCCCGGCGTATAGGCGACACGCTCGCCGATGACCGCCATCAGCCGGTGCAACCTTTCGATATCGGTGCCCTTGCCGATCGACGCCGCGAGTTCGCGAATGCCGCCGCCGATCATTGTCAGCGGCGTTTCGTGGCCAAACAGCCAGAGCGGCGCAAAACCCTGGTGCGGCCCGGACACGCCGGCCGTGTCCCTTGTCACCACTTCGCCAGCCGCCTCGACCGTGATGAAATCGCGATCGCCTTCGACGCTCAAAAGCCGTGTGTCGTTGCCAAAATGATCGACAAATCGCACTTCTTCGCGCGCGCCCTCTATATTCAGCCCCCAGGACAACACCGTCTGTGTCGGCCCGCTGACGGGAAGCAGCCGCAACCGCTGCAACAGATATTGCACCGGCGCATCGTAGCGGTATTCGGTCCGGTGTGTGATCTTCAGCCGCATATCAGTTGAACCGATAATCTTGCGCGATCTCGTCGCCGAGCTTGGTGTTGTCGAGAATGAAATTGGCCAGGAATTCGTGCAGGCCGGTATCGAATATGTCCTTGATCGAGCCGGTTCTCAGCATGGCCTGCGTCTTCTCAGCCGTGGCGTGGCAGGCATGCCGCTCGCCGTAATCGTCGCCCAGGAATTTCAGGTGCTCGGTCAGGAAGCGGTAGCAGAAGGTCAGGGAACGCGGCATGCGAACATTGAGGATCAGATAATCCGCGATGTTCGTCGGCTTGTAATCGGCGTCATAGACCCAGCGATAGGAGCGATGCGCCGATACCGAGCGCAGGATCGATTCCCACTGGTAATTGTCGAGCGTCGAACCGACCCAGGAGATGGACGGCAGCAGCACGTAGTATTTCACATCGAGAATGCGCGCCGTGTTGTCGGCCCGCTCGACATAGGTGCCGAGCTGCGAGAAGTCGAAGATCTCGTTGCGCAACATGGTGCCGTAGAACGAGCCGCGGATCAGCGCCGTCTCGCGCTTGATCGCATCAAGGACACTAGGCAGGTCGCGTTCGTCGATCGGCTTGGCCAGCATCCGCTTCAGCGACATCCAGGCTTCGTTGATGCTTTCCCAGGTTTCGCGTGTCAGCGCGGTGCGCACCATACGGGCATTGCTGCGGGCCGTCTCGATCGAGGCCATCGTGCTCGAAGGGTTCGACGTGTCGCGCAACAGGAAGTCGGCAACGTTGGCGGCGGTGTAGTCCGAATATCTCTGCGTGAAGGCCACGTCGGAGCCGGCACTGAGCAGCACCGAGTTCCACTCTTCCGACGCGCTCTGGGTACGGGTCAGCGCCATGCGCAAGCCGGCATCGACAAGCCGCGCCATGTTCTCGGCCCGCTCGATGTAGCGGTTCATCCAGTAAAGCCCGTTGGCGGTGCGGCCGAGAAGCATCAAAAACCCTTCGAATGAGGTTCAGTCATCCAGCACCCACGTATCCTTGGTGCCGCCGCCTTGCGATGAGTTGACGACCAGCGAGCCTTCCTTGAGCGCGACGCGCGTCAGGCCGCCTGGGACGATCTGGATGCGGTCGGAAACCAGTACGTAGGGCCTCAGATCGACGTGACGGGGCGCCAGGCCCTTATCCGTCAGGATCGGGCAGGTCGACAGCGCCAGGGTCGGCTGGGCGATGTAGTTGGACGGTTTCGCCGCGAGTTTCTTGGAGAAATCCTCGCACTCCTTCTTGGTCGCCGCCGGTCCGACCAGCATGCCGTAGCCGCCGGAGCCATGCACTTCCTTGATCACCAGTTCGTCGATGTGTTCGAGGACGTATTTCAGGCTGTCCGGTTCCGAGCAGCGCCAAGTCGGGATGTTGCCGAGGATCGCCTTGCGGCCGGTGTAGAACTCAACGATCTCGGGCATGTAGGAATAGATCGCCTTGTCGTCGGCGATGCCAGTTCCCGGCGCATTGGCGATGGTGATGTTGCCGGCGCGATAGACATCCATGATGCCCGGGACGCCAAGCGCTGAATCCGGACGGAAGGTCAGCGGATCGAGGAAGGAATCGTCGACGCGGCGATAGAGCACGTCGATCTGCTTGTAGCCTTCTGTCGTTCGCATGGCGACGTGGCCGTCGACGACCCGTAGATCCTGGCCTTCGACAAGCTGCACGCCCATCTGGTCGGCCAGGAAGGCATGCTCGAAATAGGCGGAGTTGTAGCTGCCTGGCGTCAGCACGGCGATGGTCGGCGCACCCTTGGTGCTCTGCGGTCGTACTGCCGCCAGTGACTGGCGCAGGAGCTGCGGATAGTTTTCGACGGGCCGTACCTTGATCTGCTGGAACAGCTCCGGAAAGAGCTGCATCATCGTCTCGCGGTTCTCCAGCATGTAGGAAACGCCGGACGGCGTGCGCGCATTGTCCTCCAGCACGTAGAATTCGTTCTCGCTGATGCGGACGATGTCGACGCCGATGATGTGGGTGTAGACGCCAGCCGGCGGCCGCACGCCGATCATCTCCGGCAAGAATGCTTCGTTCTTGGCGATCAGTTCCTTGGGAACGCGCCCGGCACGCAGGATTTCCTGGCGGTGGTAGATGTCGTCGAGAAAGGCATTCAGCGCCTGCACGCGCTGCTCGATGCCTTGCGTGAGCCGCCGCCATTCATTGCCGGAAATGATGCGGGGAACAATATCGAACGGGATCAGCCGTTCGGAGGCGTCCTGTTCGCCATAGACGGCGAAGGTGATGCCGGTCTTGCGGAAGACGCGCTCGGCATCCTGCATCTTCTCCGTAAGCCTGGCCGGATCCTGCTCCTTCAGCCAGCGATCGTAAGCCGAATACGGTTTTCTCAATCCGGAGACTTCCGGAAGCATTTCATCGAACGCTGCCAATCGCGTACTCCCCTGTGACACCATTTCACTGGCGTCTCTGGAGAAAATCAAGCGCAATCGGTGATTTGAGAGGCTCGGACGATCAGTATATTGCAACTGCCTAAAATTAAGGCAGGGCCAATGTGACTGGGATCAGGCTTTGCCTGGTGGTCGAGCAGGTGATGGACGCGATCAGAACGCTCGGAAGGTAACGACCGTGAACGTATCCTTGATGCCTGGAAGAATCTGCACCTTCTCATTGACGAAGTGGCCAATGTCCTCTTCGTCATCGACATAGAATTTGGCGAGCAGATCGTAGTTGCCGGCGGTCGAGTAGATCTCCGAGGCGATCTCGGCATCCGCGAGCGCACTGGCCACTTGATAGGCCTTGCCTAGGTCGCATTTGATCTGCACGAAAAACGCTCTCATTGCTCCGTCCCGCTCAAGCTCGTACCGACCGCGCCGCGCGTCCTCAGGGGCGCGCGAAGGATGTCGTGGCACGTTGCGCATGATCCTTGCCGAAAATCGAATCCGATTTTTCGGGTCATGCGCTGGAAGCGGCCCTTGTCGCAGACTGCCGCCCGGCTTTCAAGCTTCAGGACTGTCCTCAGGCTGCCCGTACTCAGGCAGCCCGTGCCTTGGCAACAGCAAGCTTGAGGTCCGCCACGGACATGCCGTGCCGGTACAAGGTCCCGCCGATCACCAATGCCGGCGTGCCGCGCAGCCCGAAGGCGCTTGCCTGGGCGCCATTGCGGGAGAGGACGGCATCGATCTTCGGCTGACGAGCAGCCAGGCCGGCACGCACCTTGGTCACATCAACGCCGGCGGAAGCGAGGATCTCGTTCGTGCGGTGTTCGGAAAGTCCTTGCCCGCTGGCCATGAGGGCATTCACCGCCCTGGCATAGTGTGGGCCGGCGGAGAGCGCCATGCGGGCCGCGTCGCGCGAAGCATCACCGAAGATCGGCCAATCCTTCATCACCAACCGGATGCCATGATCCTCGGCGATAAGCCTTTTCAATTCGACATAGGTGAGCTTGCAGATGGGGCACTGATAATCGACGAATTCGGCAATTGTCACATTACCTCGAGGATTACCGAGTGCGGGAATCGCCGGATCGAAGGGCACTTGGGCGGCGCCTGCCCATGCGGGCAAAGGAGCCAGAACCGCAAAGCTTGCGGCAACTTTCAGAAAGGCACGTCGATGAATCTGTCCAGACATTGTCCATCCTGTGGGCTTGAGAATTTGAATCCCCCTCGCCCTGACGATGAGCGCGGCATATTAAAGTATGCTTAAAGACAGGAGTTAGGCCATTCCGAGGCGAATGTTTAAGGGTCGCTGAAACCCTGAAGCGCCGAGATACGTAAGGTATTGCGTATGTTATGATGTGTCCTCGGATAGCAATTTTTTGGGGATAACTTTTCGAGGGACAACGGAGACAGGCCATGCGTCGAGCATTTCTCGCATTCGCACTCGTTTCACTGCTCTTCGAGTCGCCGGCGCTGGCCGGGGATGCTGAAGTCAAGGCCGCACAGACCGTCATCGACGGCCAACTGAAGGCCTTCATCGCCAATGACGGCGCGCGCGCCTACAGTTTCGCCGCACCGAACGTGAAACAGATTTTCCCAACCGCCGACCTGTTCATGAGCATGGTCACCAACGGTTACCCGCCGGTACGCAAGCCGCAGACCTATTCCTTCGGCAAGGTGCAGGAGACGGGCCCGACATCGATCGTCCAGCAGGTGCTGATCGTGGGACCCGACGGCAAGGACTATGAAGCGGTCTACACGCTCCAGCAGCAGCCCGATGGCACGTTCCAGATCACCGGCTGCAGTCTGCGCGCGGCGAACTCATTGAGCACCTGAGGGTCAAATGGCCGGGATATCGCCCCGCGCCCAGCCTTCGGAAATCTCAGCGCCCCGCGCCTGGAAATCACCGCCCTCTATGGCGGCGCGAATGTCTTGCATAAGCTTTTGATAATACGAGAGATTGTTCCAGGTCAGAAGCATCGCGCCCAGCGCCTCCTGTGAACGCACAAGGTGATGCAGATAGGCGCGTGAATAGTCCCGCGCCGCCGGGCAATCGCTTTCCCCGTCGAGCGGGCGCGGATCGTCGGCATGGCGGGCGTTGCGCAGGTTGACCTTGCCACGCCGTGTGTAGGCAAGGCCGTGGCGGCCGGCCCGCGTCGGCATCACGCAATCGAACATGTCGATACCGCGCGCCACCGATTTCAAAATGTCGTCCGGCGTGCCGACGCCCATCAGATAGCGCGGCTTGTCCGCCGGCAGTTCGGGACAGGTGATGTCGAGCATCTCGAGCATCACCGCTTGCGGCTCGCCAACGGCCAGGCCACCGACAGCATAGCCCTTCAACTCCATCGCGCTCAGCGCCTGCGCCGAGCGCACGCGCAAGTCGGCGTTGTCGCCGCCCTGCACGATGCCGAACATCGCCTTGCCGGGCTGGTCACCGAATGCCGTCTTGCAGCGCTCCGCCCAGCGCAGCGACAGTTCCATGGCGCGTTGGATTTCCTTGGTCTCGGCCGGCAGCGCTGTGCATTCGTCGAGCTGCATCTGGATGTCGGAATCGAGCAGTCCCTGGATCTCGATCGAGCGCTCCGGTGACATTTCATAGGCGGCGCCGTCGATATGCGAGCGGAACGTGACGCCCTTTTCAGTCAGCTTTCGCAGCTTCGACAACGACATCACCTGGAAGCCGCCACTGTCGGTCAGGATCGGATGCGGCCAGCGGGCGAACTCATGCAGACCGCCGAGCCGCGCCACGCGCTCGGCGCCGGGCCTGAGCATCAAATGGTAGGTGTTGCCCAGGATGATATCGGCGCCGACGCCGCGCACTTGGTCCATGTACATCGCTTTGACGGTGCCGCCTGTGCCGACCGGCATGAAGGCGGGTGTGCGGATTTCCCCGCGCGGCATGGTGATCGCACCGCGGCGCGCCTTGCCGTCAGTCGCCAGAACCTTGAATGAGAAGGCTTCAGTCATTGAATTCCTTGTCGTGCAACGGCGCATCTGGAGATTGCCCCGCGCGATAAAGCAGGCTTGCATCTCCATAGGAGTAGAACCTGTAGCGGTTCTCGATGGCGTACGAATAGGCCGCGCGCATCGTCTCGAGGCCGCTGAAGGCCGAGACCAGCATGAACAGGGTCGAGCGCGGCAGATGGAAATTGGTCATCAGCATGTCGGCGGTGCGAAAGCGGTAGCCCGGCGTGATGAAGATGTCCGTCGGGCCCGACCACGCCGGCAGTGTACCGTCCGGGCGTGCGGCACTTTCCAGCAGTCGCAGCGACGTCGTGCCGACGGCGATGATGCGTCCGCCCCTCGCCTTTGCCGCGTTCAGCGCATCGGCGGTTTCCTGGCTGACCGAACCGGTCTCGGCATGCATCTTGTGATCGGCGGTGTCGTCGGCCTTCACCGGCAGGAATGTCCCGGCGCCGACATGCAAGGTAACGAAGCGACGTTCGACCCCCCTGGCATCGAGCGCGGCGAAAAGCTCCGGAGTGAAATGCAGGCCCGCAGTGGGCGCTGCCACGGCACCTTCTTCCCGGGCATAGATGGTCTGATAGTCGCTGCGGTCGCGCTCGTCGTCGTCGCGCTTCGAGGCGATATAGGGCGGCAGTGGAATGTGCCCGACGGCACGCAGCGCCTCGTCCAGGAACACACCGGAAAGGTCAAAGCTGAGCAGCACTTCGCCGCCTTCGCCCTTCTCGAGCACCGTGGCGTCGAGATGGCCAAGAAAGCATGAATCGCCGTCATGGCCGAAATGGATGCGGTCGCCGGCGGCGATGCGCTTGCCCGGCCGCATGAAGGCCAGCCAGCGATCGCCAGCCATCCGCATATGCAACGTGGCCTCCACCTGCGCGACAGCCTCTCCTCGACGCCTTATGCCCTTCAGCTGGGCAGGAATGACCTTGGTATCGTTGAAGACCAGCACATCACCGGGCCTGAGCAAGGATGGCAAGTCGCGAACGATCCGATCCTCCAGCCCCTCATCCGGACTGACGACGAGCATCTTGGCGCTGTCGCGCGGTTCTGCCGGTCGCAGCGCGATGCGCTCCTCCGGCAGTTCAAAGTCAAAGAGATCGACGCGCATGGATCAAAAGAGCCGGACGAGCAGCGCTCCGGCCAGCAGCAGCATCGCACCCGCGATGCGGCCGAGCGAAATCTCGCGCACGGCGACGCCGAGGAAGCCGACGCGGTCAATGAGAATGCCTGCCAGCAACTGGCCAGCCACCAGGAACGCCATCAGGGCGGCAGCGCCGATGCGTGGCGTCAGAATCGTCGACAGCGTGACATAGAAGCCGCCGAGCATGCCGCCAGCCACGAACAGCCAGGGTGCCGGCGCTTTCCAGTCGAGCGAAATGCCCTGCAGCTTCACCACCGTGACGGAGATGATGCCGAGCACGACCGCACCCGACAGGAACGAAAACGCAGCGGCGGCGACCGGGAGCCCCAGGCCTCGCGCCAGCTGCGAATTGATCGGTGCCTGAATGGCAATGAAGGCGCCGGACAGGATGCCAAGAAGCGACCAGACGACGCCCATCATTGTAATTCGCCTTACTTGACGTCGGCCGCGACCTTCAGCGACACGATCTTGTCGGGGTCGACAACCGGCTCGCCGCGCTTGATCTTGTCGACATTGTCCATGCCTTCGATGACCTGACCCCAGACCGTGTACTGGCGGTTGAGGAAGGCGGCATCGTCGAAGCAGATGAAGAATTGCGAGTTGGCCGAGTTCGGGTTCTGCGAACGCGCCATCGAGCAGGTGCCGCGGCCATGGCTGGCGTTGGAGAATTCAGCCTTCAGATCAGGCTTCTCCGAACCGCCCATGCCAGCCCGGGACGGGGCAAATGTGGATTTGGTCGAATTGCCGAACTTCACATCGCCGGTCTGCGCCATGAAACCCTCGATGACGCGATGGAACACCACGCCATCATAGGCGCCTTCGCGCGCCAGTTCCTTGATGCGGGCGACGTGGCCAGGCGCCAGGTCGGGAAACAGTTCGATGACGACGTTGCCCTTTGTCGTCTCCATGATGAGCGCGTTCTCGCGGTCCTTGATCTCAGCCATGTCAGATATCCTTTTGAAAATTAACAGATTTACTTGCCGTCAGCGGCGATGCGCACCTTGATCATGCGATCGGGATCGGTGACGGTTCCGTTGTTAGCCTCGTCGCCCTTCTTGATCTTGTCCACCAGTTCCATGCCGCTGACGACGTTGCCGACGATGGTGTACTGGCCATCGAGCGACGGCGACGGCGCGAACATGATGAAGAACTGCGAATTGGCGGAGTTCGGATCCTGCGAACGGGCCATGCCGAGCACGCCCCGTTTGTAGTGCTCGGTCTTGGAGAATTCGGCCGGCAGGTCTGGCAGATCGGAACCGCCGGTACCCACGGCTTCAGCGCTAAACCCCTTCTTCATGTTGCCGAACTTCACGTCGCCGGTCTGCGCCATGAAGCCGTCGATGACGCGATGGAAGGCAACGTTGTCGTAAGCGCCCTGGCGCACCAGCTTCTTGATCTGCGCGACATGCTTTGGCGCGAGGTCGGGCCTGAGCGCAATGGTCACGTCGCCGTCCTTCAGCGTGATGATCATGGTGTTTTCCGGCTCAGCGGCGAAGGCCGAAACGGACGCGGTCACAAGACCGGCGAGCACGACAAGGAATGAGGCGAGCCTTTTGAGCTGCATTTGAATCTCCGGGATCTTATTTCGCGAATTTTGCGGTGAGCGCGCCGGCAACCGCCGCCGGCACGAAGGGGCGGATGTCGCCGCCCATCGAGGCTATCTGGCGGACAAGTGTGGCGGTAATGGTTCGCACCGAGGGACTGGCGGGCAGAAACCGTCTGCAATTCCGGCGCCATGGTCTCGTTCATGCCGGCCATCTGCATCTCGTAGTCGAGGTCGGTGCCGTCACGCAGGCCGCGGATCATGATCGAGGCGCCCTCTTTCCTGGCGGCATCAATGACCAGCCCGTCAAATGCAACCACCTTGATGCGAGCGCCGTCGGCACCGAATTCCGCTTTCGTCGCGGCCTCGATGAGACCGACCCGTTCCTCGAAGGAAAACAGCGGCTTCTTGCCAGGATGGATGCCGATCGCCGCGTAGACGATGTCCGCGACGGCCAGCGACGCCTTCAGCACATCGAGATGGCCGTTGGTCAGCGGGTCGAAGGAGCCAGCGTAAAGGGCAATGCGTTCAATCATGGCTGGTGCTTCTAGCGAGCCTCTCTCGCAAAGGCAAATCCGATCGGTGAGCCGTCCGTGAACCTTTTCGCCGGCGTGAACGACAGATGAACGGGCTGATCACGAATGCTTCACGCAGCGTTCACTAGATTGCAGCTTCATAGGATGAAACCAAAGCCCCATCTAAGCGTTACAGGCTGCAGGAGAACACGCAAATGCTGATCTACATGCTCGCCACCGCAATGACCGTCGCCATGCTGATTGCCACCGCATTCGGGCTTCATCAGGAAGCGCAGCGCGTCCGAGCCAGGGCAAATACCAAGCGGTTCGCAGGTTTCGGCGTTCGTAAGCCGTATCGCCACTTCTGAACCGATAGAGTTTTGTTGCCGCAGTGCCACGCCGGCCCATGGGCCGGCGTTGCTGTGTCAAAACCTATTCCGCGCTCTCTGGACCGGCATCGTCAACCGCGGCACCTTCGGAATTGCCGGCGTTTTCGACTTCTTCCTCGGACTGCGGCTCTGAAATCCGCTCCACCGAGACGACCTTTTCACCTTCAGCCGTATTGAAGATGGTCACGCCCTTGGTGGCGCGGCTGGCGAAACGGATGCCGTTGACCGGCACGCGGATGACGGTTCCACCATCCGACACCAGCATGATCTGGTCATCATTGCCGACAGGGAAGGTCGCCACCAGCCTGCCGATCTCGGCGGTTTTCGACACGTCGGTGGCGCGAATGCCCTTGCCGCCACGCCCGGTCAGGCGGAAATCGTATGACGAAGACCGCTTGCCATAACCAAACTCCGTCACTGTCAGAACGAACTGTTCGTGCTGCTTCAGGAACTCGTACCGCTCGTCGGAAAGCTCGGCTTCTTCGCCGACCTCTTCATTGGTCAGCGCGATCTCTTCTTCCTCGCCTGCCGCGATGCCGGCGGCAAGCCGCCGTTCGGCCACCACGCGCTTGAGGTAGGCTGCACGCTCCGGCGGAGGCGCGTCGACATGCTCGATCACCGCCATTGAGATCACCCTGTCGGTGTCGGCCATGGCAATGCCACGCACGCCGACGGAATTACGGCTCTGGAAGACACGCACGTCGCCAACCGGGAAACGGATGCACTGGCCTGAGCTCGCGGTCAGCAACACATCGTCATTGTCGGTGCAGGTCTCGACGCCGAGGATCTCGTCGCCTTGCTCCTCCAGCTTCATGGCGATCTTGCCATTGCGGTTGACCTGGACGAAATCGGAAAGCTTGTTGCGGCGAACCGTGCCGCGCGTCGTGGCGAACATCACGTCGAGTTCGCCCCAGCTCGTCTCGTCCTCCGGTAGTGGCATGATCGTGGTGATGCGTTCACCTTGCTCCAGCGGCAGCATGTTGATCAGCGCCTTGCCACGCGATTGCGGGTTGCCGATCGGCAGCCGCCAGACCTTTTCCTTGTAGACGATGCCGCGCGAGGAGAAGAACAGCACCGGCGTGTGCGTGTTGGCCACGAACAGGCGGGTAACGAAATCTTCGTCCTTGGTCGACATGCCGGAGCGGCCCTTGCCGCCGCGGCGCTGCGCCCGATAGAGCGACAGCGGCACGCGCTTGATGTAGCCGGAATGGCTCACCGTCACTACCATGTCTTCGCGCTGGATCAGGTCCTCGTCTTCCATGTCCGACCCACCGTCGGTGAGCTCGGTGCGGCGCGGTGTACCGAACTCGTCGCGCACGGCGGCGAGTTCGTCCTTGACGATCTGCTGGACACGGGCACGGGACGACAGGATGTCGAGATAGTCGATGATCTCGGCGCCAATCGTGTTCAACTCGTCGGCGATCTCGTCGCGGCCAAGCGCGGTCAGGCGCTGCAGGCGCAGTTCGAGGATGGCGCGGGCCTGCTCCTCGGACAGATTGTAGGTGCCGTCCTCATTGATGCGGTGGCGCGGGTCGTCGATCAACAGGATCAGCGATTCGACGTCGCCGGACGGCCAGCGCCGTTCCATCAACTGCTCGCGCGCCGTTTGCGGATCCGGCGCGGTGCGGATCAGCTTTATGACTTCGTCGATATTGGCAACGGCAATCGCAAGACCGACCAGCACGTGAGCGCGGTCGCGCGCCTTGCGCAGCAGGAATTTCGTGCGCCGGGTGATCACCTCTTCGCGGAAGGACACAAACGCCTTCAGCATGTCGGTCAGCGTCATCAGTTCCGGCTTGCCACCGTTCAGCGCCACCATATTGGCGCCGAAGGATGTCTGCAGCGGTGTGAAGCGATAGAGCTGGTTCAAGATGACGTCGGCGACGGCGTCGCGCTTCAACTCGATGACGACGCGATAACCCTGACGATCGCTCTCGTCGCGAATGTCGGAAATGCCCTCGATGCGCTTGTCGCGCACCAGTTCGGCCATCTTCTCGATCATCGACGACTTGTTCACCTGGTAGGGAACCTCGGTGATGATGATCGACTCGCGGTCATTGCGCGCTGCTCGATGTTGACCTTGCCGCGCATGACGACCGAGCCACGACCGGTCGAATAGGCGCTGTAGATGCCGGAGCGGCCAAGCACAATGCCGCCGGTCGGAAAATCGGGTCCCGGAATGATCTCCATCAGGGCAGGCAGATCGATCGCCGGATTGTCGATGAGGGCAATCGCGCCGTTGCAGATCTCGCTGAGATTGTGCGGCGGGATGTTGGTGGCCATGCCGACGGCAATGCCGCCCGAACCGTTGACCAGAAGGTTGGGGAACCGCGCCGGCAACACCTTCGGCTCGGTGTCGGAAGCATCGTAAGTGTCCTGGAAATCGACAGTGTCCTTGTCGATATCCTCGAGCAGTTCATGCGCGACCTTGGTGAGCCGCGATTCCGTGTAGCGCATCGCCGCCGGCGGATCGCCGTCGATCGAGCCGAAATTGCCTTGCCCGTCGATCAGCGGCACGCGCAGTGACCAATCCTGCGCCATGCGCACAAGGGCGTCATAGATGGAGGCATCGCCATGCGGATGGTATTTACCCATCACGTCGGCGACAGGACGCGCCGATTTCACATATTTGCGATTCCAGTGATAGCCGCTCTCATGGGCGGCGTAGAGAATGCGGCGATGCACCGGCTTCAGTCCGTCGCGGACGTCCGGCAACGCGCGGCTGACGATCACGCTCATCGCGTAATCGAGGTACGAGCGCTGCATCTCCTCGATGATGGATATCGGCTCGATGCCCGAGGGGCCGCCGTCTGCGCCGCGCGGTGTCTTCTGGTCGGTCAAATCGGATCACAATCTAATCAGGAATCACTTTCCGCTTATATAGGAAGCGGCGCCGAAACTCCAATATTCCCAGCACTTTTCCAGTGTCAATTTTGGTGGTAAATTCAAAAGGATACCGCTCATTGCGACGATATGGCCAAGGTGGCCGTTGAAGCAAAGCATGGACTTGGGCGCGCTTCTCGAGTGAAAGCCACAAGCGTGATGAATCTGTCCCCGTGGCTGCCGTTCCGATCGCTGAGCGGCTGGACCCCGAAGGATATCAATGGCGACATTGTCGCGGGCATCACGCTGGCAGCAATCGCCATTCCCGAGCAGATGGCGACAGCCCGTCTTGGCGGCTTTGCGCCGGAGGTCGGCTTTTTCGCCTTCGTCGCCGGCTCGCTCGCCTTTGCCGTGTTCGGAGCCAATCGCCACCTCTCGGCGGGGGCTGATTCAACCATCACGCCGCTCTTCGCGGGCGGCCTCGCGCTGCTCGCCACGACCGGCTCCCCGCATTATCTGGCACTGGCGGGCATGCTGGCCCTGATGGTCGGGCTGATCGTGGCGCTCAGCGGGGTCCTTCGTCTTGGCTGGGTCGCCGACCTCCTGTCGGTTCCCGTCACCACCGGCTTCCTGGCCGGCATCGCCATCCACATCATCGTGTCGCAGCTACCGGGTCTGCTCGGCCTGGCTGCCGAAAGCGGCGAAACCCTGCGGCGCGTCGGCGAAATCGCTTCCAGTCTCCATCTGACCAATCCCTACAGCCTGGCGCTTGGATTTGGGGTATTCGCGATCGTGTTCGTCGCCGAGCGCATGAGCGCGCGCATTCCCGGTGCATTGATCGGAGTGGTGCTGGCGACAGCCGCCGTCGTCGCCTTCGGTCTTGCCGGTCGTGGTGTAGCGGTGCTCGGCGCCTTGCCGAACGGCCTGCCGCGGGCCGGCTTGCCGCTCGTCAGCCTCGACGATGCGCAGGCATTGGTCCCATTGGCACTGCTGATCGCCATCGTCGTCATGGTGCAGACAGCGGCCACGTCACGCTCCTTCGTCCAGCAACAGGGCGATGCCCCTGACGTCAACCGGGATTTCGTTGGTGTCGGCGCCGGTAGTATGGCCGCTGGGCTGCTTGGCGCCTTTCCGGTCAATGCCAGCCCGCCGCGCACCGCCATCGTCGCCCAGACAGGCGGCCGATCGCAATTGGCGAGCATTGTGGCCGCAGCCATCGTGCTCGTGCTCGGCGCCTTTGGCGGCAGCCTGCTTGCCAACGTTCCGCAGGCGGCACTTGCCGGAGTGCTGCTGTTCGTGGCCCAGCGGATCCTGCGCTGGCAGGTGTTTGCCAATGTCTATCGCCAGGCGCCGATCGAGTTCGTCCTGATCCTGGTCACGATGGTTGCCATCGTCGCACTGCCCATCCAGACCGGCGTGGCGATCGGCATCGGCCTTTCGCTGCTGCACGGGATCTGGAGTGCAACACGCACGCAACCCATTGAATTGGAGAAGGTCCCCGGCACATCCGTGTGGTGGCCGCCCGCTACGGCAAGCGTCGGCGAACAACTGCCCGGCGTGCTGGTCGCCGCATTTCAGGCGCCATTGTCCTTCGTCAATGCCGACCGCTTCAAGCTGGGTCTGCGCGGCATGATCGACGCAAGGCGTGGAACCGCGAAACTGGTCGTCCTGGAAGCCAGCAACATCGTGGAAATCGACTATACCGCGGCGCAGGCATTGATCGAGACGATCACCTATAGCCGCAATCAGGGCGCGACCTTTGCCATCGCACGGATGGAATCGCTGCGCGCTCAGGCGGCGCTGGCGCGGTTCGGCATTATCGACCTGATCGGTCCGCAACATGTCTTCCACAGCGTCGATGACGCCGTCCGGACATTGCATTCCGGCCAATCGCCGGAAAAACAGGAGAGCCCGCAATGACGACACCCTCCAGCATGGCGGTCGAAAGAGAACCTTTGCTGAAGCCCGTTCCGGTGAAAGAACTGCGACCGACGCAGATCACCGTGGGCATGCGGGAAGTGGCCTTGAAGCGCCAGATGATCCGAGCGCAGAGCGTCAGCAAGACCAGCACGTTCCTTGGCACGCATATGGTCCCCGCCGTGCTCGGGCCGAAGGGACGCCATTATGTCACCGATCACCATCATCTCGCCCGGGCACTGATCGAGGAAGGCGTCAAGGATGTGCTCGTGACGGTGATCAGCGACCTGTCGGGGCTCGACAAGGACTCCTTTCTTTTCGTGCTCGACAATCGCGGTTGGATGCATCCGTTCGACGAAAACGGACAACGTCGCGACTACGCCGCCATTCCCAAAACCATCGCCGAACTGGTCGACGATCCATACCGAAGCATGGCGGGCGAATTGCGCCGCCTGGGCGGCTACGCCAAGGATACGACGCCGTTCGCCGAATTCATCTGGGCGGATTTCCTGCGCCGGCGCATCGACAAGGATGACGTGGCCAAGAACTTCGCCAAGGCCATGAAGGAAGCGTTGACCCTGGCCAAGGGCAAGGACGCGGACTATCTGCCCGGCTGGTGCGGCCCGACATCGGATTGACCGACATCGATCGAGCTTCGTCCGAGACGGCCAAGGGCACCGTGTTCAATGCCCTGACCGGCGGCGGCCGCGATAACCACCCGGCGTTTCCCCCATGACCCTCCGGAATCGGCGATTGAAGGTCGACAGGTCGTTGAAGCCGGCCTCCAGGGCGATCGACGAGATCGCGTCATCCGAGGTGTGCAATCGAACAGCTGCCCTGTTCAGCCTTGTCCGCAGCAGGAATTGATAGGGCGTCATTCCGGCGACCTGCCGGAATGTGCGCAGGAAATGGTAGGGGCTGGTTGCGGTCTCACCGGCAAGTTCGGCAAGCGAAATCGGTCTGTCGCTATGAAGTTCAATCCGCCGCACCGCCTCGGCCACCCGTTTCTGATCGCGTCTGCTCGGCGGGCGCTTGATACCCGCGGCGCCAGAGTCGACCGTCACTGCCGCGCCTGCAATGCGCAGGGCAAATTCCTCGAAAGCATCGATGTCGCCCGTTTCGCGAGCAGCCTCGGCACCGGCCAGCAGCGGCGCCAACGCCGGCAAGGGCGGCAGGCGTGGCGTTCCGAAAGCCAGCCTCCTCGCGATCGGCACGGCGGCCACGATCCGTTCCAAATATGCCGGCTCGAAATGGAAGGAGAGGCAGCGGTCACCGCTGCCATGATCGTGCCCACACTCGTAGCATGTACCGGCATTGCCGAGCAGGATGGCGCCTGGCGCCAGCATCGCCGTGCCTTGTTGCGCGCGATAACGGAACGTGCCGCTGGTGACCGCCGCGACGCAGAAATCCTGATGTGTTTCCTCGAACGGCCGGTCGGCGGCGCCGGCAGTGCAGATTACGTCCGCCACGTGCCAGCCTGGACCGGATGCGAGTGTGTGCGCAGTCGCTGCCATCGCCGAAACATAGCAATTTTTCCCAAGCCCAGAACCCTGCCACGGCCTATTGCCTGATCTCTCCTGACAAGAAGAGGCCAGAACCATGTCCGAAGCCCAATCTGACCAATCCTCCTTCACTGGAGCCTTGCACAGCGCCGGACCGTCGGAGAACCTTGCCGAAAAGCTGCAGCTCTACGGCCGCTTTGTCGGCGCCTGGTGCTTTGACGCCTCGCGCCATCTCGAGGACGGCACAGTGCTGACCGGGCATGGCGAGGTGCATTTCGGCTGGGTGCTCGAAGGGCGAGCGATCCAGGATGTCTGGATCCTGCCCGCCCGTGATGCCGGCCCCTCGCCTTCGCTTGGCGCCTGGACCTTCTACGGCACGACGCTGCGCGTTTACGACCCCGGCCTCAACGCCTGGCACATCTTCTGGAGCGACCCGCGCAACCAGTATTTTAGCCGCCAGCTCGGCCGCGCCGAGGGCGACAGCATCGTCCAGCAAGGTACTGACGGCACAGGCGCCTCGGTGCGCTGGAGCTTTTCGCGGATCACCGAGAATTCCTTCCGCTGGCTGGGCGAACGCTCGCACGACAATGGCGCGACCTGGCGGACCGAGGTCGAGTTTCTGGCGCGCAAATCCTAGAGAACCTGACACCACAACACTTTGCAATAATGGAGAAAAGGATGTTTGATCACGTCTCGATCGGCGTCCTCGACGCAGATACCTCCAAGCGCTTCTATGACGCGGCGCTGAAGCCGCTCGGCTACACCTGCCTCAGCCAGTCGCCGGGCTCGCTCGGTTATGGCGCGGGAGCGGTCTCGCTGTGGGTAAACGAAGCGGCACGCCCGGTACCGGCGGATGAAAAATCCGGCCTGCATTTCTGCTTCACCGCGCCGACGTGGGCCAGCGTCGACGCATTCCATGCCGGCGCCTTGCGGGCAGGCGGCAGCGACAATGGCGCGCCAGGCCTGCGCACCGACTATGGCAAAACCACTACGCCGCTTTCGTCGTCGATCCGGACGGTTATCGGCTGGAGGCCTACTGCGGCGCCAATGGCTAGGCTCGTCATCCCTGCGAATTCCCGTAACTCTCACGGTTTCCCCTGAGCCAGCTTTGCTCTACCAATAGGCTGGTTCGGGGAATGCAGAGGTTCGGGCGCGGCCCGGTGGGGAGATCAGATGCCGAGCTTCGACAGCCTGTTCAACGCCTTCGTCACCATTCTCGTGACCATCGATCCGCCCGGCCTGGCGCCGTTGTTTCTCGCCGTGACGCGCGGCATGAACCGCGAGGAACGCCAGCAGGTTTCCGTCCGGGCCTCGATCATCGGCTTCCTGGTGATGGCGCTGTTCGCGGTCGCCGGTGCGTCGATCCTGTCGGTATTCGGCATCACGCTGCCGGCCTTCCGCGTCGCCGGCGGTTTCCTGTTGTTCTTCATCGCCTTCGAAATGGTCTTTGAGCGCCGGCAGGACCGCAAGGAGAAGATCGGCGACGTCGCCATCACCAAGGACATGATCCACAATATCGCCGCCTTCCCGCTGGCGATCCCGCTGATCGCCGGCCCCGGCGCGATCTCGGCCACGGTTCTGCTGTCCGGCTCATTCCAGGGCTTTGCCGCCCAGGCGGCGCTCGTCGGCATCATCCTTGTCTGCCTGGTGATCACCTATCTGGTGTTCGTGCTGTCGGAACGCATCGACCGCATCCTCGGCCAGACCGGCCGCTCGATCCTGACGCGTTTGCTTGGCGTCATCCTGGCGGCTCTGGCCGTGCAGTTCGTCGCCGACGGCATCAAGGCGCTGATGGCGGGGTAGCCCGCCGTCTTTGTGAACAAACCGGGCTGCGTCGAGCCTACTTGGTCGTCGTGTCGATCACTTCGAAATCGTGGGTGATGGCGGCGGTCTTGGCCATCATCGCGGAGGCCGAGCAGTATTTTTCGATCGACAGGTCGATCGCCCGTTTCACCTTGTCGAGCGAAAGGGCACGGCCCTTGACGACGAAATGCATATGGATGCGCGTGAACACCCTGGGCTCGGTCTCCGCCCGGTCGGCGTCGAGTTCGACGACGCAGTCCTCGACCGCTTCGCGGCCCTTTTCGAGGATATGCACGACGTCATAGGCTGAACAGCCGCCGGTGCCGATCAGCAGCAATTCCATCGGGCTCGGTCCCGGCGTCTTGCCGTCCGGTCCGAGCGCCGTGCCAAGCACCAGTTTGTGGCCGCTGCCGGACTCGCCGACAAAGGTGCGCTCCTCGACCCATTTTACCCGTGCTTTCACCAGGCTCGTCCTTCCTGCATTCCTTGATCGCTCGGCCAGCGGTCATCCGACAATGCAAAACCCCGAAAGTCCATAAGACTCTCGGGGCATCATGCTTGACTTAAAGTGCCGTTCGCCGTTCAGGATCGCATTGCGCTCAGAACGGGATTTCGTCGTCCAGCTCGCGCGAGGAGCCGCCGCCACCGCCCTTGGGAGCGCCGCCGCCGCGGTTGAAGCTTTCGTTCGGGCTGGATTGGCCAAAATCGGAACCACGGCTGCTACCACCGCCGCCGGAATAGCCGCCTACCTGGCCGCCCTCGCCCTGCCCACGTGCGTCGAGCATCTGCAACTCGCCGCGGAATTTCTGCAGCACGACTTCCGTCGTGTACTTGTCGGCACCGGTCTGGTCCTGCCATTTGCGTGTCTGCAACTGGCCCTCGACATAGACCTTCATGCCCTTCTTCAAATACTGCTCGGCCACCTTGGCGAGTTGGTCATTGAAGATGACGACGTTGTGCCACTCGGTCTTTTCCTTGCGCTCGCCGGAATTCTTGTCACGCCAGCTTTCCGACGTGGCAATGCGGATGTTGACCACCGGCTCGCCCGAGTTCAGGCGGCGGATTTCAGGGTCCGCGCCGAGATTGCCCACCAGAATGACCTTGTTGACGCTACCCGCCATGATACTTCTCCGCGCTCATCCGAACAATTTTTTGTTGGCGTACCTTACAGGCTACGGACAATCCTCGCCTGCTGTGGCTGCCTTTTCCCACAAGGTTTTTGTTCTCTTTTCGTTCCTACATGCGCAGCCGCTTGTTGTCAAGGAATGGCAGCAATGCCCAGGGACCTCATATGGGTTTGAAAAGAGTGCTTGCCAAATCAATAAGTATCCACTTATGCTTTTGTCATGATCGAAGCAGAGATTTTCCGGGCGCTGGCCGACCCGACGCGACGTGCCGTCTTTGAGCGTCTCGCCACAAGCGAGATGAGCGTGTCGGAACTGCGCAACGGCATGACGGTCTCGCAGCCGGCCGTTTCGCAGCATCTGGCCGTGCTGCGTAGCGCCGGTCTGGTGGTCGAGCGGCGGGCGGGCCGCAATGCCTATTACCGTGCCGACCCGCGGGGGCTGGCACCCCTGCTCTCCTGGATCGAACGCTACCGCACCTTCTGGCCGGAGCGCATCGAAAGGCTGAAGACGGTTTTGAAGGACATGGATCAATGAAGGACGCGAGATCAATGATCGAGGAGAACCAAGGCGAGATCGCCCCGGACGCGATCGAGTTCGAGTACGACCTTCCCGAGCCGCCGGAGAAGGTGTGGCGAGCCTTGACCGTGCCCGAGTTGCTCGCTGCATGGATGATGCCGAACAACATCAGGCCGCAGGCCGGCAGCCATTTTGCCTTCGCCGGGCCGGAGGCCGCGATCGAATGCGAAATCCTCGATGCCGAGCCCGAGCGGCTGTTGCGTTATTCCTGGCGGGAGCAGCCTCAACCCGGCGATGCCGCGCGCCAGGACCCACTCGACAGCACCGTTACGTTCACGCTTGCCCGTACGGTTTCCGGCGGCACGCATCTGCGCATTGTCCATGACGGCTTTGCCCGCAAGGCGATGCCGGCTGTTGCCATGGCCGGCGCCAGCTGCCGGCTTTCGCTGGGGTCGCGCGGCTCCAGAAAACCTGTCGCCGCAAACATACCGCTGCTGACGCTGCGCGCGGCCTGAACAAGGACAATGGAGATGAAGACCATGAGCGGTGTTGCCAGTCTGGTGCCGATGGTGATCGAGCAGTCGAGCCGCGGCGAACGCGCCTTCGACATTTTCTCGCGGCTGCTGCGCGAGCGCATCATCTTCATCAACGGAGAGATCAACGACGACATGTCGGCGCTGGTTTGCGCGCAACTGCTGTCGCTGGAATCGGACAATCCCGACAAGGAGATATCGCTCTACATCAACTCGCCGGGCGGCGTGGTGACCAGCGGCTTCGCCATCTACGACACGATGCAATACATCAGCTGCCCGGTGTCGACGGTGTGCATGGGTTTTGCCGCGTCGATGGGTTCATTCCTGCTCATGGCGGGTACACCAGGGCGTCGCATCTCACTGCCGAACGCCACCATCCTGCTGCACCAGCCGCTGGGCGGGTTCCAGGGCCAGGCTTCCGATATCCAGCGTCATGCGCAGCGCATCAGCCAGACCAAACGCCACATGGCCGAACTCTACGCCCAGCATTGCGGTCGCAGCTATGAAGAGGTCGAACGCACGCTGGACCGCGACCATTTCATGACCGCTCGTGAGGCCAGGGAATGGGGTATCGTCGACCATGTTTTCGATACTCGCAAACAGGCGGCGTAAGGGACAATGCATGTCGCCCAAAAGTGCGCAGCGTTTTTCGGACAACGACATGCATAAAAACAAAGACCTTGAACTGCTTGCGGCGCGGGCAATCGCGACCAATGGCCCGCCGGTTTGAAACATTGCCGGTCTGGTCTCGGCATGATTGCGGCGATATAGTTCATCCATGACCGACAGCAATTCATCCAGACTTTTGCGCTGGTTTTTCGGCGCCATCGCCGGGTTGACCGTGCTGACCGGCACGGCAGTCGCCGACGACACGTCCTCGGCCAAGAGCACCCTGCCCGGCGTGACCAGCGACTACCGCATTGCCAAGCCTGCCCCACAGCCAGAGCCCGACGAAACTGTTCCGGGCGATGGGATCAAGCAGTTCAAGATCGGCGATACCGATGTGCGGATTTCCGGCATCACCGTCGACGTCGGCGCTGGCGCGATCGGACCTTCACGCCACTGACATCGCGGGGCTTTTTCGGCCGAGCAATTTGAATCGGATAGGGTGCACTCAATGAGTGCCGCAGCCTGGAGGCAGTGAGCCAACACGAAAACAGCCCCGCCGTTGCTTCCGCAAACGGTCGGGGCCTTTTTGGATGTCAAATCCAATTTGCTGGAAGGTTTCTTCCAACTTTGATTTCGGACGCTTCGCGGCATTCAGCCGACGATCCGACTAATAGTCTCTGATTTTTGTGGGGATCGGCAGGTCACGGTTTGTCGGGCGGCGCAAACGCTCAAGCCCTGGCACTTATGCCTGCCGCGGTTCCAGTGATACCTGGAACCCTTGGGGACTATCCGGTGGCGTCATGGCTCCGCTCCTTTGTCCGTTTTCGACATTGTCGTCCGAAGCGCAAATCGCAGATGCCTGCGGCGTCTCGCAGGCCGCCCCCTGGGCGGCGAGGCCATCGAAAGACGGCCGGCTCCGTTGACGCTTGAAGTCTGCTCCCGTGACGCCGGGACGTCAACCTTTCAATAGCCGGTTATGAAAAATGTGATCGCTGAGACGCTTCGTGAGGCCATTTGACAAACAGCTTTTGTCAGGAGCGTGTTCGGCCTTTGTTCTTTCCGCTTGCCCGTTCGCATGAAAGACGGTTAAACGAATTCGTCGAGAATTGTGGCGTCTCTCGACGTGGCGGCAATAATACCTACATAGGGGATGGTCGGGAAAACCCGCCAATCCCACGAATTCCAGATCTGAGGCGGCGACCGGCAATGGCCGACCATAAATATCTTTCCATTCGCGGTGCGCGCGAACACAATCTGAAGAACGTCGATCTCGACCTGCCGCGTGACAGCCTGATCGTCATGACCGGCCTCTCGGGATCCGGCAAATCGTCGCTGGCCTTCGACACCATCTATGCCGAAGGCCAGCGCCGCTATGTCGAAAGCCTTTCGGCCTATGCGCGGCAATTCCTCGAAATGATGCAGAAACCGGACGTCGACCAGATCGACGGCCTGTCGCCCGCCATCTCGATCGAACAGAAGACCACCTCGAAGAACCCCCGTTCGACGGTCGGCACCGTTACCGAGATCTACGACTATATGCGGCTTTTGTTCGCGCGTGTCGGCGTGCCCTACTCGCCGGCAACCGGCTTGCCGATCGAAAGCCAGACAGTCAGCCAGATGGTCGACCGCGTGATGGCCGTGGAGGAAGGCACCCGCCTGTTCATCCTGGCGCCGATGGTGCGCGGCCGCAAAGGCGAATACCGCAAGGAATTGCTGGAACTTCAGAAGAAGGGCTTTCAGCGCGTCAAGGTCGATGGCGTCTTCTACGAGATCGCCGACGTGCCGGCGCTGGACAAGAAGTACAAGCATGACCTCGACGTCGTCGTCGATCGTATCGTCGTGCGCGGCGATCTTGCCACACGGCTCGCCGACTCCATCGAAACCGCTCTCAAGCTGGCCGAGGGGCTAGCGGTGGCCGAATTCGCTGACAAGCCGCTCGACGCCAGCCAGACCGGCGAGGACTCGGTCAACAAGTCCAAGAACGAGACGCATGAACGCATCCTGTTCTCGGAAAAATTCGCTTGCCCGGTGTCCGGCTTCACCATTCCGGAAATCGAGCCGCGGCTGTTCTCCTTCAACAATCCGTTTGGCGCCTGCCCGACCTGCGACGGTCTCGGCAGCCAGCGTGCCATCGACGCAAGCCTGATCGTTCCCGACGAAAACGTCTCGCTGCGCGACGGTGCGGTCAGCCCGTGGGCAAAGTCGACCTCGCCTTACTATTCGCAAACGCTGGAGGCGCTGGGCAAGGCCTATGGCTTCAAGCTCGGCGACAAGTTCAAGGACCTGACCGCGGAAGCCCAGGACGCGATCCTGCGCGGCACCGGCGAGCGCGAAGTCACCTTCCAGTATGATGACGGCCTGCGCTCCTACAAGACGACCAAGACCTTCGAGGGTGTCATCCCCAATCTGGAACGGCGCTGGAAAGAGACCGAATCCGCCTGGATGCGCGAGGAGATCGAGCGCTTCATGTCGGCCACGCCGTGCCCGGTCTGCAAAGGTTATCGGCTGAAGCCCGAGTCGCTCGCCGTGAAGATCGCCAGCAAGCACATCGGCGAGATCACCGAAATGTCGATCCGCAAGGCCGACCAGTGGTTCACCGACCTGCCGGCGTCACTCAACGACAAGCAAAACGAGATCGCGGTGCGTGTGCTCAAGGAGATCCGCGAGCGGCTGCGCTTCCTCAACGATGTCGGGCTCGACTATCTGACCCTGTCGCGCAATTCCGGCACGCTGTCGGGCGGCGAGAGCCAGCGCATTCGCTTGGCGTCGCAGATCGGCTCCGGCCTCACCGGCGTGCTCTATGTGCTCGACGAGCCGTCGATCGGCTTGCACCAGCGCGACAACGCGCGCCTGCTCGACACGCTGAAGCACCTGCGCGACATCGGCAATACGGTCATCGTTGTCGAGCATGACGAGGACGCCATCCTGCATGCAGACTACGTCGTCGATATGGGGCCGGCCGCCGGCATTCATGGCGGCGAGATCATTGCGCAGGGCACGCCGCAACAGGTCATGGCCAATCCCAATTCGATCA
The DNA here is from genome assembly GCF_020616515.1 of Mesorhizobium sp. PAMC28654. Lineage (GTDB taxonomy): Bacteria > Pseudomonadota > Alphaproteobacteria > Rhizobiales > Rhizobiaceae > Mesorhizobium. The sequence goes on along the minus strand of NZ_CP085135.1, from coordinate 489,666 downwards.
CCGGAAAATATCTGTCGGGCGCGCTCGAAGTGGCGACGCCTGGCGTGCGGCGCGAGGCCAAGAAGAACCGGCGCCTGAAGATCGTCGGGGCGCGTGGCAACAACCTGAAGAACGTCACCGCCGAAATACCCCTGGGCACCTTTACCGCGGTCACCGGCGTGTCCGGCGGCGGCAAATCGACCTTCCTGATCGAGACCCTGTTCAAGGCGGCCTCACGCCGCATCATGGGCTCGCGCGAACACCCGGCCGAGCACGACCGCATCGAGGGTCTGGAATTCCTCGACAAGGTCATCGACATCGACCAGTCGCCGATTGGACGGACACCGCGTTCGAACCCGGCCACCTATACCGGCGCTTTCACGCCGATCCGCGACTGGTTCGCCGGCCTGCCCGAAGCCAAGGCGCGCGGCTACCAGCCTGGCCGCTTCTCCTTCAACGTCAAGGGCGGCCGCTGCGAAGCCTGCCAGGGCGACGGCGTCATCAAGATCGAGATGCACTTCCTGCCCGACGTCTATGTCACCTGCGACGTCTGCCACGGCAAGCGCTACAACCGCGAGACGCTCGACGTGCTGTTCAAGGGCAAGTCGATCGCCGACGTGCTCGACATGACCGTCGAGGAAGGGGTCGATTTCTTTGCCGCCGTGCCCGGCGTGCGCGACAAGCTGGAAACGCTGAAGCAGGTCGGCCTTGGCTACATCCATGTCGGCCAGCAGGCGACGACGCTTTCCGGCGGCGAGGCGCAGCGCATCAAGCTGGCCAAGGAACTGTCGCGCAAGGCAACCGGCAAGACGCTCTACATTCTCGACGAACCGACCACCGGCCTGCATTTTCACGATGTAGCCAAGCTGCTCGAAGTGCTGCACGAGTTGGTCAACCAAGGCAACACGGTGGTCGTCATCGAACACAATCTCGAAGTCATCAAGACCGCCGACTGGGTGCTCGACCTCGGCCCCGAGGGCGGCGATGGCGGCGGCGAACTGGTTGCCTCAGGCACGCCGGAAGCCATCGTGCGCGAGAAGCGCAGCTACACCGGGCAGTTCCTGAAGGAGTTGCTGGAGCGGCGTCCTGGGAGCAAGCGCGAAGCGGCGGAATGATGGCTGACAACGGTCTCATCACGATCCAGAGTCGTTTCGGCGTGGCCGAAACCATCGACCGCCTGGTCGAGACCGTGCAACGAGCTGGCTTGCTTGTCTTCGCGCGCATCGACCATGCCGCCGGCGCGCGTGATGTCGGCGTATCGCTGCGCCCTACCGAACTGCTGATTTTCGGCAACCCCAAGGGCGGCACACCGCTGATGCAGGACAGGCAACTCGCCGGCATCGACCTGCCGTTGAAGGCGCTTGGCTGGGAGGACGAGCAGGGCAAGGTCTGGCTTTCCTACAATGATCCGCACTGGATAGCGAAGCGTCACGGCTTGGGCGATGCAAGTCGCGAAGCCGTCCACGCGATGGCCGCCGGGATGGGCAAGGTCATCGCTGCCGCTGCCAGCACGAGCCAATCATGAACACCAGACTCGCCCTTGCCGATGACCTTGCCACTGTGGTCTGGCTAACTGAGGCTGCCTATGGGCACTACATTGCCTTGCTTGGCGGCCCGCCAATCCCAATCACCGAGGATTACGTGCCGCGCATTGCTCGTGGCGAGGTCACGCTCGTCGAAGAAGACGGATTGGTGGCGGGCCTGCTGGTTCTTGAGCGGCATCCGAATCACAGCCTGATCTTCAGCGTTGCGGTTGCACCCGGTTTTCAAGGCAGGGGTTTCGGCATCTCGCTGCTCAAGCAGGCGGATGAGCAGACCCGCCTTTGGGGATTGCCGGAAGTGCGGCTCTACACCAATGCCAAGATGGAACGGAACATCGCGCTCTATTTGGCCTACGGCTATCACGAGACCGATCGCGGTCCCAACCCATACCGGGCAGGATGGACGCTCGTCCATATGGCAAAGCCTGTCGATCAAATCACGACGGCCTGATTTTTCTGAACTCGGGAGGACGACAATGAGCAAATCGGGAAAGATCCGCTCCGGCATGGGCGGCTGGACCTTCGAGCCGTGGGACACGTCCTTCTATCCGGAAAAACTCTCCAAGGCGAAGCAACTGCAATACGCCACTCGGCAGGTGCCGAGCATCGAGGTCAATGGCACCTATTATTCCAGTTTCAAGGAACCGACCTTCGTCAAATGGGCAAGCGAGGCGCCAGACGATTTCGTCTATTCGCTGAAGGGCAACCGCTTCGTCACCAACCGGCGCGTGCTCGGCGAAGCTGGCGAACCGATGATGCGCTTCCTCGGATCAGGCGTAGCCGCGCTCGGCGAAAAGCTTGGCCCGATCCTGTGGCAGTTCGCGCCGACCAAGAAGTTCGATCCCGATGATTTCGAAGCCTTTTTGAAATTGCTGCCGGAAAAGCAGGATGGCGTCGCGCTGCGCCACGCGCTCGAAGTGCGCAACGACAGCTTCATCGTGCCGGAATTCGCGGCCCTGGCGCGCAAGTACAAAACGGCAATCGTCTATGCCGACCACGCCAAATATCCTGATATCGCTGATGTCACCGGTGATTTCATCTATGCCCGCCTGCAGACCGGCAGTGACGACAATCCTGATTGCTATACGCCAAAGGGTCTCGACGAATGGGCGGCGCGGGCAAAAACGTGGGCGGAAGGCAAGGTGCCGGCCGATCTCCGACGCGCCGATCCTTCGACCGAGGCGCCGATCCAGCCACGCGACGTGTTCGTTTACTTCATCACCGAGGGCAAGGTGCGCGCGCCATTCGGAGCGATGGCGCTAATGAAGCGAGTGGCTGACTGACGGGTATCGCTGTCAGACTTTCCGACACGCGATAACAGCGTCTTCTATGCATTTTGAGCGTAGCAACGCGGCTATTCGTGGCATCTTCCGCGTCATCGTAACCTTATCGACACTTCCTTGCTGCATGAGTCCAGCCACGCCAAGTCGCAGAGCTGGAGCCGCTGCCGGCGAGGAACGAGAGGCATGTCGCTCGACTACACTTCACTTCTGCTGGCTGTTGGTTTTTCCGCCGCCTGCCTGGGGCTGACATTGTTTGGCATGTGGCTGACCGCTCGTTCGGAGCGGTTCCTGCTGACATGGGCGATCAGCCTGTTGTTGGTGGTCGGCGACATCTTTGTTTATGACGCCTATATCGACATGCCCGGGCGCCTGCTCGGCATCACGACCATCGCCTTTCTCCTGCTTGGCTTTTCGACCATGCTGGGCGCGGCCTATCAGTTCAGGACCGGCGGCTCGCCAATCCGTCGAACGGTGCTTGGCGGCATTTCGCTGGTCGTGGCGCTGCCCCCCATGGCTCTTGGCTATGACGGTCTCGGCTTCGTGTTCGAAAACACGTTTGCTGCCTTGCTTCTGTTCGCCACGGCGCGCGAATACTGGAAAGGCCGCGACGAAGCCCCTGCCCTGACGATTGGCATCACCGCGCTGTATTCGGCCACCGCCACATCCTTCGCGCTATGCGCCATGGTTCTTGCCTGGGATGGAAAGCTGATCCTCGGACATGCGCCAAGCAATTGGGCCGAGGAGTTGAGCCTCATCGTCGTCATCGCCAGCATGACCGGGATCGGCGCATTGTCCCTAGCGCTCAATCAAGGGCGCCTTGCCAGGCATCACCACCGCAATGCGCTGACTGACCCCTTGACTGGCCTGCTCAACCGCCGCGCGCTGTTCGACCTGCACGGCAATACTCCCGTCGGCGCCTTCACGGCGGTGGTTGTGTTCGATCTCGACAGCTTCAAGGCGATCAACGATGAATTCGGCCATGCCACCGGCGATGAAGTGCTGAGGGTGTTCGCCAGGGAACTCACCAGCAATCTCCGCCCGTCCGACGTCGCCGCGCGCATGGGGGGAGAAGAATTCGCACTTGTGCTGAAGCGGACCTTGCCCGAGACGGTTGAAGCCGCCGCGGAGCGCATACGCGCTGCTTTCGCGGCGTGCAGGATCGAAAGCGAGGACGGCCCGCTGACATGCACGGTCAGTGCGGGGTTCTCCTTCGGCACGATTGAAGGCATGAGCTTCGACAAGGTGCTCAGCGCGGCTGACAAGGCTCTCTATGCCGCCAAGCGCGATGGTCGCAACCGCGTTGCCGCCTCGGCATTTCGCCGCGCAAGCTGACGCCCGTGCGCGCGAAGGCGTGAGCCCTTATGTGGAGACGACCTCATTGTAGGCGTCGAGGTCGACGTAGAAGACCTTGGTCATCCCTCCTATCAACTCGTCCTGGTCATACCCTTGAGATTTCAGGATGTTGATGGCGGTCATGATGTCGACGCGCTCGGTGAGCCGCCGCTTGTGATAGTCTTCGACGAAATGTTCCATCGGCTGTCCCTAGCCTGAGTGCCTAACGCGCTGAACAACAATCAGATCACAGGGGGAAGCTAGGAACGCTTGCTTGCGTGGAACTTGCCGGCTCGGCCCGCGCCTTCCCCTCGATCTGTCACGCTGAGACTGGTACGGAAAGCGGCCGACTCACCAAGGCCAAGCAAAGGTTAGCACGCAACTTGCGGTGCGCCAGAGTTGCATGACAATAGATCGGCGACAGATCTAAACGGTCAGGAATTTCCGCACATCCGCCCGATCCAGATCTTCGGCGGGGCCAGTATGGACGATCTGGCCGCGGTCCATGATGTTGACCTCGTCGGCAAGCTCCCGGCAGAAATCCAGATACTGCTCCACCAGCAGCACGGCGATGCCCGCCTGGTCGCGCAGATAGCGGATGGCCCGACCGATATCCTTGATGATCGACGGTTGGATGCCTTCGGTCGGCTCATCCAGAACGAGCAATTTCGGTCGCATCACCAGGGCCCTGCCGATGGCAAGTTGCTGCTGCTGCCCTCCGGAAAGGTCGCCGCCACGCCGCGACAGCATCTGCTTCAGCACCGGAAACAACTCGAACACGTGCGCCGGCACATTGCGGTCGGCACGCTTCAGAGGCGCGAAGCCCGATTCGAGATTTTCCCGCACCGTGAGCAGCGGGAAGATTTCCCGGCCCTGCGGCACGAATGCGATGCCCGACCGGGCGCGATCATACGCCGCGCTCCGGTCGAGCGCCTTCCCCTCGAAGGCAACGCTTCCGCTCGTCAGCCGGTGATGGCCGACGATCGATCTCATCAAACTTGTCTTGCCGACACCATTGCGCCCGAGCACGCAGGTGATCTTGCCGGCGTCAGCGTTCAGCGAAACGCCACGCAGCGCCTGGGCAGCGCCGTAGTGGAGCGTGGCGTTCGAAACTTCGAGCATGTCAGCGCCTCTTCCAGAGTCGAAGAAACGACAGATCGAAGCGATGGAATTGAACGCGCCAGACCATGCTCATCTCCCCAGATAGACTTCGACGACACGTTCGTCGGCTGAAACGAAATCAAGTGAACCTTCGGAGAGCACCGAGCCCTCATGCAGGCAGGTGACCTTGACGCCGAGCTCACGCACGAAATGCATGTCGTGCTCGACGACTATGACCGAATGGTCGCGCGCGATATCCTTGAGCAGCCGCGCGGTTTCCTCGGTCTCGGCATCGGTCATGCCGGCGACCGGCTCGTCGACCAGCAGCAGCTTCGGGTCTGGACTTGCTTCGGTAAAGTGGAGAGCGGGTTGCTCATTCGGCGGCGTTTCGCTCGAACTGCATCGGGCTGATGTAGTCGAGCGCGGAATGCCGCCGGATGGGATTGTAGAAGCCGTCGATATATCGGGCAATGGCGGCTTGGGCATCGGCGCGGGTAAGGAAAGAGGTGCGCCAGATCAGTTCAGTTTTCAGCGTCTTGAAGAATGTTTCGACCATGGCGTTATCAAAGCAATTGCCCTTGCCTGACATTGAGATGATGACGCCGGCGGCACGCAATTCGGCTTGGTAGTCGATAGAACAATATTGGCTGCCGCGGTCGGAGTGGTGAATGAGGCCGGGTTCCGGCTGCCGCATGACGAACGCCTTGTTGAGCGCTGCCAGAGCCAGGCTGCGGTGTAGCCGGTTGCCAGCAGCCCAGCCAACGACCTTGCGGGCAAACAGATCGATGACGACAGCAAGGTACAACCAGCCCTCCCGCGTCCAGATGTAGGAGATGTCGGCACCCCATTTCTGGTTGGGACCAGTGGCGGCAAAATCCTGGTCGATGACATTGGGGGCAACCGGAAAGGCGTGTTCGCTGTCCGTCGTGCGCTTGAACCGCCGCTTCTGTCTTGCCTGGAGGCCATTCTCCCGCATCAGACGCGCCGTTCGTCGCCGGCCAATGGCAAAGCCATTGTCTTGCAGTTCCCGCGTCATGCGCGGGCTACCATAGGTTCCGTTCGACAGCGCGAACGACGATCGCACATGCGCCAGCATTATCATGTCGTCGCGCTGCCGGCGGCACGCCGGCCGGCGCCCCCAGGCAAAGTAGCCGCTCGGGCTGACACCCAGCGTCGCGCACAAACGGTCCACAGGGAAATCCTTCTTCGCCTGGTCGATGAGCGCGAACCTCACCGACTTCCCTCCTTGACGAAAAAAGCCGTCGCCCGTTTCAAGATATCCCGCTCCTGCCGAAGGATTTCATTCTCCCGCCGCAGCCGTTTCAATTCAGCGGCGACATCAGCATCAGGCGGACGCCCAGGATCGCCCATCTCACGATCCAGCTGCCGACCCATCCATCGCGTCAGCGTCGAGAAACCAACACCAAGATCCTCCGCGATCTGCCGCTTCGTCCGACCGCTCGTTCGCACAAGGCCAACCGCCTCCGCCTTGAACGCATCCGTAAACTGTCTCTGTTTCGTCATCGAGGTCGCCTTTCATCAGAAGGAAACTCTCCACTTTTTCGGGGCAAGTCCAGGCCTGCGCCAGCAGCATGCCGATCTCAAGCCACTGTTTTTGTCCATGGCTCAGATTGGCGGCGAGGTCGTCGCGCTTGTCGCCGAGCCGGATGATGCCGAGGATATCGTCGGTCTGCCGTGCCTCTGCCACGGAGCGGCGATGGAACAGCGCCGGGAAGATCGAGCGCGGCCCCTTCAGCGCCAGCATCAGGTTGTCCTCGATCGTGTGGTTTTCGAAGACCGTCGGCTTCTGGAACTTTCGGCCAATGCCCATCATGGCGATCTCGGCTTCGTCATGCTTGGTCAGGTCGACCTGCCCATCGAAGAACACCTCGCCCTCGTCGGGCCGTGTCTTGCCGGTGACGATGTCCATCATCGTCGTCTTGCCGGCACCATTGGGGCCAATGATGGCACGCATCTCGCCCTTGTCGAGCACCAGCGACAGGCTGTTGATGGCGCGGAAACCGTCGAAGGAAACCGACACGCCGTCGATATAGAGGATGGTGTTCGACTTGCCTGCCATCGCTCACTCCGCCGGCTGCGGTTCGGGATTGGACGACCATTCACCCGGCGTTCTCGCGGCGGCGCGAACGATTGTCGGCGATGGGATCTCGGCATCGGTGCCCGCTTCCTCGGCGAGCGATGCCGCCCGAAACGCCCTGGCGTTGCCGCGCCAGGAATCCCACATGCCGACAATGCCCTTCGGCAGCAGCAGCGTGACGGCGACGAACAGGCCGCCCAGCGCAAACAGCCAGAATTCCGGCAGCACGCCGGTGAACCAGGATTTTCCGGCATTGACCAGTAGCGCGCCGATGATCGGTCCGACGATGGTGCCGCGCCCACCGACCGCGGCCCAAATGACGATCTCGATGGAATTGGACGGCGCGAACTCACCGGGATTGATGATGCCGACCTGCGGCACGTAGAGCGCGCCGGCAATGCCGGCCATCACAGCCGACACGGTAAAGGCGAACAGCTTGACGTTTTCCGCCCGCCAGCCAAGGAACCGCGTACGGCTTTCGGCGTCACGCACCGCCATCAGCAGCTTGCCATATTTGGAACTGACGATTGCCCAGGTGAGAAGGACGGCAAGCGCGAGCGCCACCGCGCTTGCCGCGAAAAGCGCCGAGCGCGTCTCGTCCGCCTGCACGTTGAAGCCGAGAATATCCTTGAAATCGGTCAGGCCGTTGTTGCCGCCGAAACCCATGTCATTGCGGAAGAAGGCAAGCAGCAGCGCATAGGTCATCGCCTGGGTAATGATCGACAGGTAGACGCCGGTTACGCGGCTGCGAAAGGCGAACCAGCCGAAGACGAAGGCGAGCAGGCCGGGCACGGCAAGCACCATTATCGCGGCGAACCAGAAATGGTCGAACCCAAACCAGAACCACGGCAGTTGTTTGTAGTTCAGGAACACCATGAAATCGGGCAGGATCGGATTGCCGTAGACACCGCGCGAGCCGATCTGGCGCATCAGATACATGCCCATCGCATAGCCGCCGAGCGCGAAGAAGGCGCCGTGGCCGAGCGAGAGGATGCCGCAATAGCCCCAGACGAGATCGAGTGCCAAGGCAAGCAGCGCATAGCAGAGATACTTGCCAGTCAGCGCCACGATGTAGGACGGCACGTAGAAGGCGCTCGTCGGCGACACGGCCAGATTGAGCAGCGGCACGATGATAGCGGCCGCCAGCAGGAGAAAGATCGTGATCGCGATGCGGCGGTCCGCGCCGAAGAAGCGGCCGGTGATCATGCTTCCACCGCCCTGCCCTTGAGCGCGAACATGCCGCGCGGGCGCTTCTGGATGAACAGGATGATTAGCACGAGCACGACGATCTTGCCGAGCACCGCGCCGGCGTAGGGTTCGAGGAACTTGTTGAGGATGCCAAGCGAGAAGGCGCCGACGAATGTGCCCCAGAGATTGCCGACGCCACCAAAAACCACGACCATGAAACTGTCGATGATGTAGCTCTGGCCGAGATTGGGCGAGACATTGTCAATCTGGCTGAGCGCGACACCGGCGATACCGGCGATGCCGGAGCCGAGTGCGAAGGTCAGCGCATCGACCCAGGGCGTCCTGATGCCCATCGATGCCGCCATGCGCCGGTTGGCGGTGACGGCGCGCATCTGCAGGCCCCAACGGGTGCGCTTCATCACGTAGAGCAGCACTCCGAACACCACGAGCGCGAACACCAGGATCCAAAGCCTGTTCCAGGTGATGGCGAGTTGCCCGACATCGAAGGAGCCAGACATCCACGATGGATTGCCGACCTCGCGATTGCTGGGGCCAAAGATGGTGCGCACCGCCTGCTGCAGGATCAGCGACACGCCCCATGTCGCCAGCAGCGTTTCGAGCGGCCGCCCGTAGAGGAAGCGGATGACTCCGCGCTCAATGGCAAGGCCAACCAATGCCGCGACAAGGAAGGCCAGTGGCAGCGCGATGACCAGCGACCAGTCGAACAGGCCGGGAAACGACGTGCGAATGACGTTCTGCACGACGAAAGTGGTGTAGGCGCCAAGCATGACCATCTCGCCATGCGCCATGTTGATGACGCCCATGACGCCGAAGGTGATAGCCAAGCCGATCGCGGCCAGCAGAAGCACTGATCCCAGCGAAACACCGAACCAGATGTTCTGGACCGCATCCCACAAAGCCAGTGTCGAGCCTATCCTGGCCATCGCGGCCGTCGCCGCATCCTTGACCGCACCCGTGGATTTCGCCTCGACAGAGGTAAGGAGCGACAACGCATCGCGATCGCCGCGCGCGCCGATCAAGGCGACGGCGGCGAGCTTGTCGGCTTCCGGCTTGTCCGACACCAGAATGGAAGCGGCGCGTGCCTGCTCGAGCAGGGCCTTCACGCTTGCCACGCCTTCACTGGCAATCGCTGTATCGAGAGCGGCGATGTTGCCTGCGTCGGGTGTCTTGAACATCGTATCGGCTGCGGAGAGCCGTACTGCTGGGTCCCTGGCGCCGAGCGTCAGCGTGCCCATCGCATCGCGGACGACGCGACGCAGCGTGTTGTTGACCTTGATCTTGGTGACATCGCCCTTGTCGGCTTCACCGGCCGCCTGGCCAGTCAGCGGATCGAGCAGCGAGACGTTTGGTCCATCGTCCTTGCCGACGAAGACCACGGAATCGGCCTTGCGGATATAGAGGTTTCCGTCCGCCAGCGCGGATAATGGGCGCTCAACGGCGGGATCGCCGGTAGCGGAAAGTTCGCGCACGAGGGCTTCGGTGGCGGAGAAATTCGATGCGGTTGCGAATTTGGCGATGATGGCGCGCAGTTCGGCTTCGCCGGCGTTGGACGGCAGCAGCGTCGTCAACAGCAACAGCAGTGTCAGGCCGAATGTGCGCAACAGGATCATCAGGTCAAAAGCCATCACCGTTGGAGAGTTGAAGTGTCCGGGCGGAGTGACCCACCCGGACACTTGCGGTCTTGGGTCATGGATTTGGCAACCCACGACCCGCTCAGACCCCCCGGGAGGATCAGTTGGTTCCCTTGCCGCCGCACTTGCCGGTGACGACATTGAAGTTGCCGCAGGACAGTGGCGCGCGCCAATCGGAGATCAGGTTCTTGGAATCGGGCAGGTAATCCGACCATTCCTTGCCGACCAGCAGCCCAGCCGTCTGCCACACGGTCTGGAACTGGCCGTCAGCCTGGATTTCACCGATGAACACCGGCTTGGTGATGTGGTGGTTCGGCATCATGGTCGCATAGCCACCGGTCAGGTTCGGCACGGAGACACCGACCATCGCGTCGATGACCTTGTCGGGATCCGTGGTGCCGGCCTTCTCGACCGCCTTCACCCACATGTTGAAGCCGATATAGTGGGCTTCCATCGGGTCGTTGGTGGTGCGCTTGTCGTTCTTGATGAACTTGTGCCAGTTCTCGATGAACTTCTTGTTTTCGGGCGTATCGATGCTCTCGAAATAATTCCAGGCGGCGAGATGACCGACCAGCGGCGCGGTGTCGAGGCCGGCAAGCTCTTCCTCACCGACCGAGAAGGCCATGACCGGGATATCCTCGGCCTTGATGCCCTGGTTACCGAGTTCCTTGTAGAATGGAACGTTGGCGTCGCCATTGACGGTCGACACGACGGCCGTCTTCTTGCCGGCCGAGCCGAACTTCTTGATCGCCGAAACCTCGGTCTGCCAGTCGGAGAAGCCGAACGGCGTGTAGTTGACCATGATGTCCTCGGCGGGAACGCCCTTGGCCTTCAGATAGGCCTCGAGGATCTTGTTGGTGGTGCGCGGATAGACGTAGTCGGTGCCTTCGAGCACCCAGCGCTTCACGGAGCCGCCATCGGCGCTCATCAGGTAATCGACAGCGGGAATGGCTTGCTGGTTGGGCGCCGCACCCGTGTAGAATACGTTACGCTCGCTCTCCTCGCCCTCATACTGGACGGGATAGAACAGGATGTTGTCGAGTTCGCTGAACACCGGCAGCACGGATTTGCGCGACACCGAGGTCCAGCAGCCGAACACCGCCGCGACCTTGTCCTTGGAGATCAGTTCGCGCGCCTTTTCGGCGAACAGCGGCCAGTTCGATGCGGGATCGACAACGACCGCTTCGAGCTTTTTGCCGAGCAGGCCGCCCTTTGCATTCTGCTCGTCGATGAGCATCAGCATGGCGTCCTTCAGCGTCGTTTCGGAAATCGCCATGGTTCCCGACAGGGAATGGAGGATACCGACCTTGATCGTGTCGTCAGCCGCCTTTGCCGGCACGGACATTAAAAGCCCTGCCGCGACCACGCTTGCCGAGAAGATTTTTGTTATTGCCGAAAAGCTGCCCCTCATATTCGTACACTCCCAAGCTGGTTGTTTGCACCGCAACAAACTATGCAACCACCATGCCAACCGACGGAGTGATTTCAAAATTTCAAGAATACACAAATGTTATCAGTATGTTATTTATATTAGCCAGATCATATGAAACGTGCGGGCCGGAATTTGATTGAGATAATTTTACGCAACGCACAATGGAATTGCCTAATTTTGGCCCTGATTGACAAGTTGCCTAAATTTTGACCCGCGCAGGTAGATGATGCCGGATCGCCGACATCAATCGTTGCGGCGCCACGAGGAAATAGGGCAAGCTCAGGCCTCAAGCGAGCGACGTCATGGCATCCAGCATTTCACGCATTCTCGGCATACTGTTTCTGATCGCGACGACCACCGGCGCACGAGCCGACTTCACGGAAGGCAAGCTGCCGGACGGCGTCTATCATTGCGAGGTCTATCTTCTGGGTATGTTCCTGAACCTCGGTGACATCACCATCAAGGGCAGCGTCTACAGCGGGCCGGTGACGTTCGGCCCTCCCCAGCAAGGCTACAACTACCAGATGGACGCAAACGGCGTGATCAACTGGCTGGGGCCACTCGGCGGCTACACGACTGGCGGCAACTCGCTATCGCTCACGCAGGCGACTCTGGACGGCACGAGCGCCCCATCCTTCGACATCATCATGAAGCAGCCCGACGGCGCCTTTACCGCTTCAACCTGCACGAAGCGCTGAGGCACAGGCAAAGGACAGCGCGGAAACCGTGGGGGTTCCGCGCCGACAGTCAGTGGGAGGTCTGCTTCAGATCGTCTTGGCCGACATCTGTTCGGCGATATAGTCGGCCTGGCGGATCGCAAGCGATACGATTGTCAGGGTCGGGTTTTCAGCAGCGCCCGTGGTGAACTGGCTGCCATCCGACACGAACAGATTCTTGATGTCGTGCGCCTGGCCATGCTTGTCGACGACGCCGTCTTCGGCTTTCTCGCTCATCCGGTTGGTGCCGAGATTGTGGGTCGATGGATAGGGCGGCGTCGGGAAGGTGCGCGTCGCGCCGACCGCCGCGTAAAGTGCCGAACCCTGCTTGTAAGCGTGGTTGCGCATCGCCGTATCGTTGGGATGATCATCGAAATGCACGTCGGCGATCGGCATGCCGTGTTCCTTCATGTCGGAATGCAGCGTGATGCGATTTTCCGCGCGCGGCATGTCCTCGCCGACGATCCACAGGCCGGCCATGTGATCGTAATGATCGAGTGCCGTGGTGAAGGATCGGCCCCAGGCGCCCGGATCGAGGAATGCCGCCATGAACGGCAGGCCGAGCGACAGTGTCTCGAACTCGTAGCCGCCGACGAAGCCGCGTGAGGGATCGTGGCGCGCCTCGTCGCGGATGATGCCGGCCATGGTCGTGCCGCGATACATGTGCACCGGCTTGTCGAAGATGGCGTAGACCGAGCCGGTGGTGTGGCGCATGTAGTTCTTGCCGACCTGCCCCGACGAGTTGGCAAGCCCATCGGGGAACTTGGCCGACGCCGAGTTGAGCAGCAGACGCGGGCTTTCGATGGAGTTTCCGGCGACCGCCACGATGCGCGCCTTCTGCTCCTGCAGCTTGCCGTCCTTGTCGGCGTAGACGACGCCGGTCACCTTGCCGCTGTCGTCATGATTGATCTTGATCGCCATGGCGTTCGGCCGGACCTCGAGATGGCCGGTGGCCTCGCCCTTGGGGATCTCGGTGTAGAGCGTCGACCATTTGGCGCCCCATTTGCAGCCCTGGAAGCAGAAGCCGGTCTGCTGGCAGGAATTGCGGTCGTCGCGTGGCTCGGAATTGATTGCCATCCGGCCGGTGTGGCATTCCTTGTAGCCGAGCTTGTCGGCGCCGGCCTTCATCACCTTGAAATTGTTGTTGCCGGGCAGACCAGGAATGTTATTGGTGCGGGTAACGCCCATCTTGTCCTCGGCCTTGGCATAGTAGGGCTCGAGATCCGCAAGCGTGATCGGCCAATCCAGAAGGTTTGCGCCCTCAACCTTGCCATAATTGGAAAGCGCCTTGAATTCATGCTCCTGGATGCGCAGCGACGCGCCTGCCCAATGCGTGGTCGAGCCGCCCACCGATTTGACGATCCAGGCGGGCAGATTGGGAAAATCCTTCGCCACCCGCCAGTCGCCGGAGGTGGTGCGCTTGTCCTTCCAGGCGAGTTGGGTGAACGAGTCCCATTCGTCATTGATGAAATCCTCGAACTCGTGGCGGGCGCCCGCCTCCAGGATGACGACGTCGATGCCCTTCTGGGCGAGTTCATTGCCAAGCGTGCCGCCGCCGGCGCCCGAGCCGATGATGACGATCACGCCATCGTTCTTGAGATCAAATGGTGCTGCCATGGTTTCCTCCCATGATGTCCTGTTTTTGCGCTGCCGAGACGACGGGGCTCAGAGCCACTCGATGTCGCTGAAACCGCGCGCGATATAGCCGCCCTTGGAATAGGACTCGCCCTCGTAGCCAAAGATCGGCCAAACCTCCTTCTGGTTGTAGAGGCTGACGACGAGGCCGCCGCGAATGGCCTGGAAGAACGGCGTCGCCTCGATCTGCCTCAACGCGGCGACACGCTGGTCCTCCCAGCCGAGGTTGCGATAGCCCCCGGCTCCGGATTTTGTATCGAGGTCGGCAATGCCGTTTTCGATCATGGTCTTGTAGGCGGCATCCTTGCCCGCTTGCTCATCGTGACCCTTGACGGCAATGGCGTAATATTTGTCGGGAACCTGATCGTGCGGGTAGATATCGCGCGCCATCTGGATCAGCGTCGCCATTGTTTCAGGCTTGAGTGCCGAGGTTTCGAGCCCCCACGCATGCTCCGTACTGATGACCGCATTGCCGGAAATGACGAGCAGCGCGCCGACACCACCGCGTTTCAGAAGTTCACGACGGGAAGGCCCAGGCTTCCTGTCATAGATCGTGACCATATTTTCCTCCCTGCTTGCTATGCGCACCCGAAGGTGCCGTTGCTGGCACCGCGCCCGCCGGCGCGGCTTCCGCGTCTCCTATTTGAACCTGCCGCGACGCTCCAAGACCTCGATCTTGTAGCCGTCCGGATCCTCGATGAAGAAAAAGCGGGCGATGAATGCGCCATCGCGGTTGAACTCGACGATCTTCTTCGGGTTGAAGCCGAGCGCGCCAAGCCGGTCATTTTCGCTGTCTAGATCGGCGACCGAAACGGCAAGGTGGCCGTAGCCGTCGCCAAGCGCATAAGGCTCTGTCCGGCCCTTGTTGATCGTCAGTTCGACCTCGAAATCGGATGCCGCATTGCTGAGATAGACAAGGGTAAAGCTCTCGAAATCCAGCCTTTCGGCCACATTGAGCCCGAATGCTTTTTGGTAGAAGCCTACGGAGCGGGTCTCGTCGAGAACCCGGATCATGCTGTGGATCGCCTTCGCCAAATCAGTCTCCGTTGCTGTATGCTTCGGAGCGATTATGGGCGGCACGGGCAAAAGGTGGTGGCAGCCGGTTACCACGCCCAAAACCGTGATCGGCCCTACGGGCCGATAGAGGACGAAAGTCCGATTGCCCCAAGGGCATTTTTACCCGAAGATGGCGACGGGGACAGGATGTGTGACGCCAACGGCGCGCGCGACCTTTCCACCCAAGACCAACAATCGATGACGGGAGGTTTTCGGATGTGCAGGGTGTTTGCGGGCCAAGACCCCGAAGGCTATCGACAGATCAACCGGTCGATCCGCATCGACGGGCATTCAACAAGCATACAGCTGGAGGGGACATTCTGGGCGCTCCTCGACGAAATCGCCGAAAACCAGAACCTGACGACACCGAAATTCATCTCGAAACTCTATGACGAGGCCATCGAGATCAACGGCGCTATCCCGAATTTCGCATCCATGCTGCGCACCACCTGCGCGCTCTATCTGCGCGGCCACCGGCCGGACATGGACGAGATGGCGCCGAAGCGGGAAGCCGCCTGATCGGCGGCTCTATGATTCGAGAACGTCCTTGACGATCGTTGCCAGTTGCTTGAGCGAAAACGGCTTCGGCAGGAAGCCGAAATGTGCGTCGGCAGGCAGGTTCCTGGCGAAGGCGTCTTCCGCATAGCCGGACACGAAGACGAACTTGATGTCCGGCTGCCGCTTGCGCAATTCCCCGAGCAGGGTCGGTCCGTCCATTTCCGGCATCACCACGTCGGACACGACGATGTCGACCTTGCCGCCAAGAGCTTCGAACACTTCCAGAGCTTCCACGCCCGACGACGCCTCGTGCACGGTGTAGCCGCGTGATGTCAGCGCACGCATGCCTCCCATGCGCACGGCATCCTCGTCCTCGACCAGCAGCACGGTGGCCGAGCCTGACAGATCCTTGGCCGCATCCGGGATCTTGGCCGGTGCCGCCGGCACTTCACCAGGCTCGCCGGCTTTCTTCACATCCGCGATGTGGCGCGGCAGGAAGATGCGGAACGTCGATCCCTTGCCGACCTCGGAATCGCAGAAGATGAAGCCGCCGGTCTGCTTGATGATGCCGTAGACCATGGAAAGGCCGAGACCCGTGCCCTTGCCGACCTCCTTGGTGGTGAAGAAGGGCTCGAAAATCTTCTTGAGCACATCGGGCGCAATACCGCTGCCGCTATCCTCGACCTCGACCACGACATAGTCGGCCGGCGTGAGTTCGCGGTAGGAGAAGGCCTTGCACTCCCCGGCGGTTACATTGCGGGTGCGTACGGTGAGATCGCCGCCAGCCGGCATCGCGTCGCGGGCGTTGACGGCCAGATTGACCACCACTTGCTCGAACTGGCCGATATCGACCTTGACCGGCCACAGATCGCGGCCATGGTCGACTTTCAGCTTGATGTCATTGCCAACCAGCCGGGCCAGCAGCATCCGGAGATCGGCCAGCACGTCGGTCAGGTTGAGCACTTCCGGCCGCAGCGTCTGTTTGCGCGAGAAGGCCAGCAACTGCCGCACCAGCGAGGCCGCGCGGTTGGCGTTCTGCTTGATGTTCATGATGTCCGGGAAGGACGGGTCGGAGGGCCGGTGGTTGGTCAACAACAGGTCCGACGCCATGATGATGGCGGTCAGCACGTTGTTGAAGTCGTGCGCGATACCGCCGGCAAGCTGGCCAACCGCTTGCATCTTCTGGCTTTGCGCCATTTGGCCTTCGAGCGCCTTCTGCTCGGTGGTCTCGACCGCATAGACGATTGCCGATTCCTCGGCGCCCTCGCCGCCTGTGCCGTCAGCGACCGCGTTGACGTAGAAACGGATATGCCGCTCGTCATTGCCGGGCAGTAGAGTGTCGATCGGCTCGATGTCAGCCTGCCGCTGCCGTGCCTTTTCGAAAGCCGCGGCAAAAGCCGGCCGGTCGCGCTCATGGATCACCGTGTCGAGCCGTACGCGGCGATCGACCGCGTCCCGATCGACCACCGAGGAAAACAGTGACAGGAACGGCGCATTGGTGCGCAGGATGCGGCCATTGTGGTCGACGCCGGCAATTGCCATCGGCGTCGAATTGAAGAAGCGCGTGAAACGCACTTCCGAGGCGCGAAGGTCAGCCGATGCGTCCTCGCCTTGCGTGCGATTGAGCACGATCGTCCGCGTCGGGCCGTTCAGCCCCTCGCGGCTCGCCGAAACGCGATGCATGAAGCGCACCGGCAGCGCCTCGCCGGTCATCGTCGTCAGATCGAGATCGATGACCGCATTGCGTGTCGTGCCGGGGTCGGCCTTGACGGAACGGACCAGCGCCATGCCGTCGCCGGCAACGATCTCCGAAAGCGATACCGCGCCTGGCGTGAAGCTGGCGAGGTCAATGCCCAGCCATTCCGCCAGCGTGGCGTTGATGTAGGTGACCCGACCGTCCTGGTCGGCGGAAAAGAAGCCGGCTGGCGCATGGTCGAGATGATCGATGGCCTGTTGCAGGTCGAGAAAGAAGCGCTCCTGCTCGGCCCGTTCCTGCGAGATGTCGGCAAGCTGCCAAGCCAGCATCGGCAGCCGCTGCCCCGGAACGCTGAAAGCGCGGGCTTGAGCCCGATACCAGCGAGCGCCTGGCTCGGCGCCCGGCCGAATGGATTGCGCCAACCGAAACTCGCCGTCGCCCGGCTGACCGTCACGCAGGCCGGACGCCAGCCTGTATATAGTGACAGAGGCCTCCGGAACATCCGAGAGCAACCCCTCGACCGTCTTCAGATCCGTTGCGGATGATGCTCCCGTCATGTCGGCATAGGCACGATTGGCGTAGATCACTCGGCCTTTGGTGTCGGTTACGAGAAGGCCTTGCGACATCGAATCCACAAACGCCTTCGACAGTTCGTCACTCGTCGAGCGCGGGGTGATCTGTACGAAGCCGATCGCGGTGGCGAACAGGAAACCAACGCCTATCATCGCCAGGACGCCAAGCATGCCAAGCAGGAAGGGATCGCCCAGGCGATCGCGGAAGAGGCCGAAAACAATCGCGGCGCCGGTAAGGACGACGATGAAGACGATGAGCCGGGTGACCGCTCCCGGTCGCGTATTCTGGTCGACGATAGGTACCGGATAGAAATCGCCGCGCGCTTCCTTGGCCATATGCCCCCTGCTCGTGAATTCCGGTGTTCCGACACCTGCCCCTAACGGGTTGAATCATATTCTCCTAATCCGGAAAAGGCCCCGGTCGCAAATGTCCGATAAAAATGATGTTGAACGGCCATCAATGTTTCAAGCTGTTCACGACACGTGAAAGGCAACTTGCGGTGGCCCGCCGCAACGGTCTAGTGTCGCGTCACTTCAAAGACCGCTCAGGGGGAACCAATGCTACAATGGCTCGATGGCGTGGCGGGTCCCGGCTATGCTGCGGCACTCCTGTGGACGTTTGCCGCGCTTGTCCTGCTGGTCATCGTTCTCGTGATCATCAAGCTGGTCCGCAACCTGACCTTCGGGACCTTTGTCGCCGGCGGCAGGAACCGCAAGACGCGGCTGGCCGTCATGGATGCCACCGCTGTCGACAGCCATCGCCGGCTGGTGCTGGTGCGCCGCGACGATATCGAGCACTTGTTGCTGATTGGCGGCCCGACCGATGTCGTCGTCGAACGCGACATCCGGCTGTCCGCGCCGCGCCGCCCGGCGCTGACCGGAGATGGTGGCCATCAGCCGGTTCCTCCGGCGCCAAGGCCGCGCGCGCCGCAACCTGCCCCAGCACCCGTCCCGGTCCCGGCCCCGGTCAGGCAGGCGCCGGCTCCACAGCCGGTGAACGTGGCCCCTGCTCCTCCGCCAGCACCAGCGCGCCCTCGCCCGGCGATGCCGGCACCAACTCCAGCACCCGCACCGATGCCGAAACCGGCAGTGCAAAACTACCAGCCGGCCAATGTGACCCCGCTGCCCGCCTACGGGGCGGGGAATGCCAATGCCAGCCGGCAGGTGCCGCCCGCGAGGCAGGATTCCATCGACGAAACATTGATGAAGGAACTCGAAGTCTCGCTTGAACAGCCCAGGCCGGGCGTCCCGATGGGGAAAACCGCGCCAAAAGCGCCGCCCTCACTCGATGACGAGATGACGAAGTTGCTCGGCGAACTCTCCAGCCAAAAGCGGAGCTAGAAAGCCCGTCAGGATCAGGCACGAGTGACGACGGTGCGGTTCAAACGAGCCGTCCGTTTCGCCTACCGATAGCCGATGATCAACCGTCCAGTCTAATTCCGCAAATCAGATAGTAGCATTCGATGTAGCGAGCGCCTTCAGGAGTATCGCGTTCCAGAATCTTGTCGCTATCCCTGTAACGTTGCAGGAGGCGCGAGCATTGCGCCACTTTGACAGCTTTCGTGTTCGGAAACAAAGTAGCGACCATGGCATTTGGCGACGCCAAAGCCATGGCGGCAACGATAAGACAGCTGAGACTGGCGGCCAGGAAAATATATACGCGCATCACTATAATCGAATACGCTCAGGCGGTCGTCATGACAACGACGGACCCACATCGTATTAACACGCAGCGCCCTTTGACTGGTGCGCGGCCCAAACGCTGGCTTCATGGATACAAAAATGGCCGGAGAACCGGCCACTTCAAAACCAATATCGCCACGCAGATTCGCTGCGGACCCTGACTTAGTCGTCGCGATAGACTTTTTCGCGGCGCTCGTGGCGTTCCTGCGCTTCGATCGACAAGGTCGCAATCGGGCGCGCGTCGAGGCGCTTCAGGGCTATGGGCTCGCCGGTTTCCTCGCAATAACCGTAGGTGCCCTCGTCGATGCGTTGCAGGGCGGAATCGATCTTTGAAATGAGTTTTCGCTGGCGATCGCGAGCGCGAAGCTCGATGGCACGGTCGGTTTCCGAGGATGCACGGTCGGCGAGATCGGGATGGTTGGCGTTTTCCTGCTGCAGGATTTCGAGGGTTTCGCGCGCTTCGCGCAATATGTCGTTCTTCCAGGTAACGAGTTTCAGGCGAAAGTAGGATTTCTGCCGTTCGTTCATGAACGGCTCATCTTCGGAGGGTACGTAATCGGCGGTAACGATGTCGTTCATTCGACTCACCCAAACAGCCCCAAATTTTGCGCTTATATATTCGCCGTCAGACGCCTGCACAAGCGCAATCGGCCACGGTCTCACGCAATTGTTAGTGCCGGCAAACGAGGCATTGGCATACCCTTTTACAGTGTCGACAACAGCAAATTCGCTGGTGATTCCCTAAGCATGAAGGACAGTGGCCATTGTGCGCCACGGCTTTCTGGTGGCTAATCCTGCATCGTCTTTAGCGGGCTTCGCCGCTTAACACCAACGGGGGTTCGGTGAGCAGACTTTATCTGTTGAGACATGCCAAGGCCGGATGGGCGCTTCCCGGCGTCCGCGATTTCGACCGTCCGCTGGACGCATCGGGCCATGCCGACGCCGAAAAGATGGGCACCGCGATGCGTGCCCGCTCCTACGTCCCGGACCTGACCCTATGCTCCAATGCAAGGCGGGCGCGTGAAACCCTGGAAGGCTTGGCAGGGCAGACGGACACTGGCCGGGTGCTGTTCCTGGACACACTCTACAGCGACGACGCTGCCGGTTATCTGGCGATCATCCGAGGCAATGGCGGGCCAGGCTCCCTGCTCGTTATCGGCCACAACCCGATGATGGAGGATCTCGCCATGGCGGTCGCGGACAGCGGCGACGAGGCGGCCCTGGCCACGCTGAACCAGGGTTTCCCGACTTCCGGTCTCGCGGTCATCGGCTTCCCCGGCAATCTTGCCGATGCGGCTCGGGGCACGGGTCATCTCGACGCCTTCCTGACGCCCGCTGATCCCTGACGCCATTTCAAAGCCGGACTCCATTGCCTATATCGGAGCTACCAACGGGTCACGGCCCAAGCCCGAGAGAGCAGATTTTGGCATCATCGCTGACCACCTTCACCGACGAGGCGAGAATTGCGCTCGACACGCTGTCGGGCCGCGCGACGGGGATGTTCTCTCCGTCGTTGCGGCTTGGCGTGACCGGGCTGTCGCGCGCCGGCAAGACAGTGTTCATTTCAGCCCTCGTGCACAATCTGATCCATGGCGGACGCCTGCCGCTGTTCGAGGCGCAGAAGTCGGGGCGCATCGCACGCGCCTTTCTTGAGGAGCAACCGGACGACGCCGTGCCGCGCTTTCAATACGAGGATCACATCGCCGCATTGGTGAATGACCGCGTCTGGCCGGATTCGACGCGCGCCATTTCGGAGCTCAGACTCACCATCGAGTATGAATCGGCGTCCGGCTGGAGCCGTATGTTTTCGGCCGGCAAGCTGTCGGTCGACATCGTAGACTACCCCGGCGAGTGGCTGCTCGATCTTCCGCTGTTGGGAAAATCCTACGCCGATTTCTCGCGTGAAGCCTTCGAGATGGCTGAGTTGCCGGTGCGCGCCGACCTGTCGCGGGAATGGCGAGCCCTGTCGGACGAGGTCAGCGCGAATATGGATTCCGACGAGATGACAGCACGGCGCCTGGCGGAAAGTTTCGCGGCCTATCTCAAAGCATGCAAGCTCGACGAGCGGGCTCTCTCGACCTTGCCACCCGGTCGCTTCCTCATGCCGGGCGATCTCGAAGGTTCGCCGGCGCTGACTTTCGCGCCACTGCGGGATCTCGGTGAAAAGCGGGCTCGTCCCGGGTCGCTGCACGCCATGATGGAGCGGCGCTACGAGGCCTACAAGACCCATGTCGTAAAACCGTTTTTCCGTGAACATGTTACGCGGCTCGACCGCCAGATCGTCCTGATCGACGCCATGCAAGCGCTGAATGCCGGCCCGGGCGCCATGGCCGACCTGGAGCGGGCCGTCACCGAAATCCTCTCCTGTTTCCGCCCCGGCCGCGGCAGCTTCCTGACCGACCTGTTCTCTCGGCGCATCGACCGCATATTGATCGCAGCCACCAAGGCCGATCATTTGCACCATGAAAGCCACGACCGTCTGCAGGCGATCGTGCGGCGGCTTGCCGATCGCGCTGTGGCGCGGGCGAATTTCACCGGCGCGGATGTCGACGTCGTCGCCATGGCGGCGGTGCGCGCGACGCGGGAAGGCACGGTGAAACAGGGCGGCGAAACGCTGCCGGTCATCATCGGCACGCCCCTGAAGGGCGAAAGGATCAATGGCGAGACATTCGACGGCAACACCGAAACAGCTATATTTCCCGGTGACTTGCCGGAGAAGATTGATGCCGTGTTCGAGGCCTCCGAACCCGATCATCGCCAGAACGATGACAACCCGGCCATCCGCTTCGTCCGCTTCCGCCCACCCAAACTCGAACGCACGGCGGAGGGCGTGACATTGTCACTGCCGCATATCAGGCTCGACCGTGCGCTACAGTTCCTGATCGGAGATCATCTGGCATGAGCCTGCCCCGTAAGCCGGCGGCATTCCGCATCGAACCGGAAGCCGCGCCGAAGCATGAAGCACAGAAAGCACGCCGCGCCCACGCCGAGCAGCCCATGCGAAAGCCACGAGCCGTCAGTGCCGACGTCGCCATTGTCGTGCCAGCGGAAATCGATGTCTTTGACGAACCCGATATCGTCGCCGCCGAGCCGCCGCCGTCGGTCGCACCCAGAAAGCGTTCGCTGCTCGGCAGCATCTTCTTCGGCGCTTTCGGCGTTCTGGTCTCGCTGGCTGTAGGCCTGTGGACCGACCAGCTGATTCGCGACCTGTTCGAGCGCGCCGCATGGCTGGGCTGGCTGGCCGCGGGGATGGCCGCCATCGCCTTGCTGGCGCTTGTGGTGATCCTGATCCGCGAGTTCCTGGCGATCGCTCGCCTCGCCGAGGTCGAAAAGCTGCAGAAACGGGCGCTCGACGCCATTGCTCGCGACGATCCGAAGGCGGCCAGGGCTGTCGTTGACGAGCTGTCGGCTTTTGTCGCAGCGAAACCAGAGACCGCCGCCGGCAGGCGTGCGCTGGCGGAGCTGCGCGGCGAAATCATCGACGGCGGCAATCTGGTACGGCTGGCCGAAGCCGAGATTCTCGGCCCTCTCGACGCCCGCGCCAAGGTGATGATCCTCGAAGCGGCAAAGCGCGTTTCGCTGGTGACGGCGCTCAGCCCGCGCGCCCTGGTCGACGTGGCCTATGTCGTGTTCGAGGCGGGCCGGTTGATCCGGCGTCTTTCGGAACTCTATGGCGGGCGGCCGGGAACGCTGGGCTTTTTCCGCCTGGCGCGCAGCGTCCTTGCCCATCTGGCGGTCACCGGGTCGATTGCCGTCGGCGACAGCTTCGTTCAGCAGATTGTTGGCCATGGCCTGGCCGCGCGGCTCTCCGCGAAGCTTGGCGAAGGCGTCGTCAACGGCATGATGACCGCGCGCATCGGCATCGCGGCGATGGAAACGGCGAGACCCCTGCCCTTCAGCGCCGCGAGACGGCCGGGCCTGGGCGATTTCCTTTCAGCACTGACATCGTTCGCGGCCAAGAAAGACAGCGAAACCGCCACTTCCGGCAAGTGAAACGCATCGCTGGCCATACACTCGGGACAGCAAGATGATCGTCCGGCAGTGACGAAGCATTAACCAATCTTGTTCATGGTCGGATGAGTTCCAAACAGTCTCTTTGTTGCCGGGTGTCGTCGATGAAAAGCGTAATATTGTCCAGCGTTTTGCCCATGGCGATCGCTGCTGCCACGACAGTCAGCCTGGCCGAAAAGGCTTTCTCGGCGGAGCCTGACAAGCAGTTCTTCCAGACGGCGGAAGGCAAATGGGTCGGCCCCGGAGAAATCATCGCCGGCAAGTACAAGGGCACGAAATTCACTTGCACCTTCACCGGCACGACGCCGGTCACCAAGCTTGGCATGACACTCGACGGCGGTTGCCGCGTCGGCGTATTCACTCAGGCCATGTCGGCAACGATCGAACACAAGGGCCGCGAGGGCTACAAAGGCAGCTTCATGGGCGGCGCTGCTGGTTCCGGCCTCGACATTATCGGCGGCAACGTTGTCGACGCCCACAAGGTCGTCTTCACCATCAACCGCAATCAGTTGCGCGGCGTCATGCAGGCCCGCATTCCCGACGACAATTCGATGACCGTGACAATCGCGGTGCGCGTCGACGAGCAATTGGTGCCGGTCATTGGCATGAGCCTGAAGCGGGTCGACGCGGTCGAAGTCGGCTCCATCACGCCGAACTGAGCGATAGCGGACCGAAATTACAAAAACGGCGGCCACCGGCCGCCGCTTTCACATCATCAGTGATTCCAGCTCAGCCTTTGACCGCCGTGATCATGTCGTCATAGGCCTTGCAGGCATCTGCGGCCGTGGTGGCGCCCTGGTACTTGGTGGTCACCGCCTGAACCTTGGCCGTGAGATCTGCCGCCTTGGACGGATCCTTGGTAATAGCAGCCTGCAGCGCCGCGGTCAGATCCTGCCCCTTCTTGGTCAGCATTTCAGTGGTGCACTCCGGTGCCTTCGAACAGGCAGAACCGGCAAGTGCCGCAACACCAACGGCAACAAGCAAAAATTTCTTCATGTCAGTCATCTCCTCAAAAAGGCCGCGACTTGATCGTCGTCCGCCCTTCAATGGCCTAAGCCGAGCGTCCATACCCCCCGATCGCGGCAACAAGCAACGCAACCCCGGCGTAAACTTGTGTAACGCGTCTGCAATATTGCCGGGTTCTGATTTCGCTCTGTTCGATTTCCGCCGAAGCCCCTATCCTCGCCACCTTGTACGGCTGCATGCGCGGCTATCCTCAAACGAACGGAATGACCGGCATGGCGGCAGAGGCAGCGGGCAGCGATCTCGTCCAGGTGGTGGCGCTGCTGGCTGCCGGCGTTGTCTCGGTACCCATTTTCAAACGGTTGGGGCTCGGTTCGATTCTTGGCTATCTGGCCGCCGGAGTGGTCATCGGCCCCTTCGGCATCGGCATTTTTTCTGAATCGCAGGCCATTCTTCATGTCGCCGAGCTCGGCGTCGTCATGTTCCTGTTCATCATCGGGCTGGAAATGCAGCCATCAAGGCTCTGGGGCCTGCGCCGCGAGATTTTTGGCCTCGGTGCGCTGCAGGTCGGCATGTGCGCGCTGTTGCTGACCGGCGTCGGCCTGGCGGGCGGTTTCTCGATCTCGCAGTCCTTCGTCGCCGGCGCCGGCTTCGTTCTGACGTCGACGGCTATCGTCATGCAGATTCTTGAAGAGCGCGGTGAAATGGCTTCACCCAAAGGCCAGCGCGTCGTGTCCATTCTGCTGCTGGAGGATCTGGCAATCGTGCCGCTGCTGGCCCTGATCGCCTTCCTGGCGCCGGGCGGCGCCGATACAAGCCTGACCGAGCGGTTGACTGAAGTCGGCATCGGCCTGGGCGCGATCGTCGGGCTGGTGGTGGCCGGGCGCTACCTGCTCAATCCGTTCTTCCGCATTCTGGCGGATGCGCGCGCCCGCGAGGTGATGACGGCCGCGGCGCTTCTGGTCGTGCTCGGCTCCGCGCTCGTCATGCAGCTCAGCGGCCTGTCGATGGCAATGGGCGCGTTCCTGGCCGGTGTACTGCTGTCCGAATCAACATTCCGCCATCAGTTGGAGGCTGACATCGAGCCGTTCCGCGGCATCCTGCTTGGACTGTTTTTCCTTGCGGTCGGCATGTCCCTCGATCTGCATGTCGTGGTCGACAACTGGCGGCTCATCGCCATCTATGTCGTCGCCTACATGGTGATGAAGGCAATCGCCATTTATGCCGTCGCCCGCCTGCTGAAAGCAGGCCACAAGGAAGCACTCGAGCGTGCGGTCTTCATGGCGCAAGGCGGTGAGTTCGCCTTCGTTCTCTATTCCGCCGCCGCCACTGTTGGCATCATCGACAGCCAGGCCAACGCGACCCTGACGGCCATAGTCATCATCTCCATGGTGCTGACGCCGCTGGCAATCGTGGCATTGCGATATCTGACACCCCGTGACGAGCAATCGCTGGAGGGGGTCGACGTCGCCAAAGGCCTTACCGGCAGTGTCCTGGTCATCGGCTTCGGCCGCTTTGGCCAGATCGCCAGCCAACCGCTGCTTCTGCGCGGCATCGATGTGTCGATCATCGACAATGACGTCGAAATGATCCAGGCGGCCGCCGATTTCGGCTTCAAAGTCTATTATGGCGACGGCACGCGGCTGGACATTCTCCACGCGGCCGGCGCCGGCCGCGCGCGCGCCGTGTTGATCTGCGTGGACAAGGCCGATGTCGCGGTGCGCATCGCCGAACTCATCAAGGCGGAGTTCCCGCTGCTGACCGTTCTGGCGCGTGCTTTCGACCGCGGAACCGCGTTGCAGCTGATTCGCGCAGGCGTCGACTTCCAGCTGCGAGAAACATTCGAATCGGCGCTTGTGTTCGGCGGGTCTACCCTGGAGGCGTTGGGCGTCGATCCGGAAGAAGTGGCCGATGTGATCGAAGACGTTCGGCGGCGCGATGCCGCCCGCTTCGAACTCCAGCTAGCCGAGGGCATCCGAGCCGGACAGCGCTTCCTGAAAGGCAATATCGGGACGCCTATCCCGACACCGCTTGCCCAACCACGGCGCCCCGGTCAGGCGCTCAATGAAGAGACCGCGAGCGTGCTGCACAAATCCACGCCCACGAATGATACGAGGACCTGATCGTGAAACTGGACGCCAACGCCCTGTCGGTCACCAAATTCTGGCGTGACGCCGGAACGGACGCATGGTTCGAGAAAAACGATGCCTTCGATGCGGACTTTCGCGACCAGTTCCTTGAACTTCACTACGCCGCCGCGCGGCGCGAATGTGATGACTGGTCAGATCATGCGGAAGGGTCTCTCGCGCTGATGATCCTGCTGGACCAATTTCCGAGGAACTGCTTTCGCGGCACGGGCCATATGTTTGCCACCGATCCCCTGGCGCGGCATTTTGCTGGAAAGGCAATCGCCGCCGGCCACGACATGGTGCTCGATGCGGAAATCCGCATCTTCGTCTATTTGCCCTTTGAGCATTCGGAGCTTTTCACGGACCAGCTTGAATCGATGAGGCTGATGGCCGCCAGCGCCGAGGGCTATCTCAAATATGCGATAGAGCACCGCGACATCATCCAGCGGTTCGGCCGTTTTCCACATCGAAACAGGATGCTCGGCCGGGAAACGACGCCGGAGGAACAGGCATTTCTCGATGAAGGCGGATTCTCCGGCTGAGCGCTCGGGCGCGGCGGCAAGTACCGGTCAGGCCTGCCACCAGTCGCGGCCGGTAGGCAGCCGCTCTATGCCGGCGGCATCAACGGCATTGAGCCGTTCCGCCACGCTTCTGCCGCCAACGGCAAGGCCGGGCGCGATCTCGGCCAGCGGCGCCAGGACAAAGGCGCGCTCCAGCATGCGTGGATGCGGCACTTCCAGCCCGGTCTCGTGGATGATGCGCTCGCCATACACCAGAATGTCGATGTCGATCAGCCGCGGCCCCCAGCGCTCCTCGCGCACCCGCTTCAGCTTGCGCTCAGCGTCGAGACAAAGCTCCAGCAGTGCGCGCGGTGCCAGCGTGGTGGAAATCTCGACCGCGGCATTCAGAAAATCAGGTTGGTCGAGCTTGCCCCAAGGCGGTGTGCGATAGAGCGAGGAAACCGCGACAACATGCGTGCTGTCGTCGGCATCGAGGATGCGCAATGCAGCCCCCATCGATTGCGCCGGGTCGCCCAGGTTGCCGCCCAGGCTCAGATAGACAGTGTTATTCTGGCCAGGCAACGGTCACCTCGACATGATCGAGCACACCGGGCACCGGCGCGTTCGGCTTGCGTACCGTGATTTCGGCCTTCTTGATCTGGGGAAACCGGTCCGTCAAAGCCTTTGCCACTTCGAGCGCCAGGGCCTCGATGAGAAAGCGCCGATGTCCGGTGACGATCTTCTCGATCACCGTGAAGGCAATGCCGTAGTTGACGGTCTCTTCGATGGAATCATCGACGAGCGCCCGACCCGGCTCGACCGTAAGCGCGGCATCGACATAGAAGCGCTGGCCGAGCCTTTCCTCCTCGTCCAGCACGCCATGGCGGGCAAAGAAGGCGCAGTTCTTCATGCGGATGACGTACATTACTCAGTTCCTGCCCGATTGGTCTCGCGCGCCAGCATAGCATCCGCCACGGCCAGTGCGTCCACGTTGATTGCGACATCGTGGACACGAAACAGATGCGCCCCTTTCAGTCTCAGAATAACGCTTGTCGCGGCTGTTCCGGCTCCCCTGTCCATCGGGTCGCGGCCGGTGACAGTGCCTATGAAGCGTTTTCGCGATGTTCCGGCCATCAGCGGAAAGCCCAGCGCATGCAATTCGGAAAATCTCGCCATCAGGTCGAGATTTTCCTCCACGGTCTCCTTGGCGAAACCAAAGCCCGCGTCGAGCATGATCTGGTCGTCGGCGACGCCGCTGGTGGCGGCGATTTCCAGTGATCTTCTCAGGAACAGCAACTGGTCGTCGATAACATCGGGCAGCTTCTGGCGCCCCCGCCCCGTATGCATGATGATCAGCCCGGCGCCGGTGCCGGCAGCGACGCCGGCGATGCCTGGCTCGCGTTGAAGTCCCCACACATCATTGACGATATGCGCGCCGGCCGCGACGGCAAGCCGGGCGGTCTCCTGCCGGTAAGTGTCGACCGAAATGAGCATTTCGCCGGAGTGGGCCAACGCCTTGATGATCGGCAGGATGCGGTCCTGCTCCTGGCTGGCGGAAACCGGCTGGGCGCCGGGCCTGGTCGATTCGCCGCCGATGTCGACGATCAAGGCCCCTTCCGCCGCCATGCGGCGCGCCTGGACCATCGCCTGTTCCGGGACATCGAACAGGCCGCCATCGGAAAAACTGTCGGGCGTGACATTAAGGATGCCGACAACCACGGCCTTGTCACCAAGATCGAGATGGCGTCCATGCGCCAACCGCCATCGCCTCGTCATCATTGCCAATCAACCATGTTTGATCCACCGGGGATCAATTCCGTTGCGCCGGCAACGGCCGTAAAGCAAGGTGACCGAAGAGGCAACATGATGAAACGATCCCTGCTTTGCGCGCTTGTGCTCGGTCTTGCCGCCACCCCGGCGGCCGCCGCGACGCTTGTAAAGACCTACAGCTACTTTGCCATACGTGGCAGCACGCTGGACGAGATCCAGAAACAGCTTTCGGAGCATGGGCCCGAGGTGAAGACCAGCGGCGGGTCACGGCATCCAGGCGCCACGCAGATGTCGTTCACCACCCGTACCAGCTACGCGGAAAGATCCGACTCTTGCCGGATTGTCGACGCCAACGTGACCGTCAAGGTCAAGGTGATCCTTCCGCGGTGGCGTCAGCCACGCAAGGCCGATCCGGATGTGAAGCTGTTCTGGGACACATTGTCCGCCGACATCAAGCGCCATGAGGAACGCCATGTCGAGATCGCCAAGAATCACGCCCGCGAACTCGAGGACGCGCTGAAGGCCACCTACCCCCAGAAGAACTGCCAGATCGCCAGGGAGAAAGCGGCGGAAATCACGGCCGCCATACTGGCCAAGCATGACCGGGCCCAGGTGCAGTTCGACCGCGTCGAAAGCGTCAATTTCGAAAGCCGCATCGTGCGGCTGATGCATTATCGCCTCGAACGCATCCAGAATGGCCAGCTGCCAGGTTAGCTTGGGCCAGTTGGTAACGATTTGGGCACTGGCGGCGCCGTTGCCTCGACACCTCACGGGCCGTCTGCTATTTCCGCGCCGCTGTTGAAGGAAACGCGTGCCGGTCGGTAGTCCGGCGATCCCGCAGCGCGGGATCCGAAGCCCCGTCGTCCCAACGAGGTCCACAGCTGAATTCCAAGGCTCCGACATGCGTCGCCCTCATTGGCGCGGCGAGAGCATGAACTGGCCTTGGACAAGATGCCCGGCAACGGGCAGCTGGAGTGAATTGATGGATCAGGTCGTCAACAAGGAAACACCTCCTCTAACGGAGAGTGAGAAGAACGCCATCATCGGTGGCGTGCTCCTGTCGATGCTGCTGGCGGCGCTCGACCAGACCATCGTTGCGCCGGCCATGCCGACCATCGGGCGCTCGCTCGGCCATGCCGAATACCTGCCGTGGATCGTCACCGGCTACCTCTTGACGGCGACCGCCGTGGCGCCGCTCTACGGCAAGATTTCCGACGTCTATGGGCGCCGGCCGACCGTCTATGCGGCGATCCTCATCTTCCTTGCCGGATCGCTGGTCAGCGCGATGGCTTCCAACATGTTCGTGCTCGTCCTGGGACGCGCGATCCAGGGTGCCGGCGGCGGAGGACTGTTCGCCTTGACGCAGACCGTGGTCGGCGACCTCGTTCCGCCGCGCGAACGAGCGCGTTACGCGGCGTGGTTCTCCGGTACATGGGCCGTCGCCAGCGTTGCCGGGCCGCTGCTCGGCGGCACCTTTGCCGAGCATCTTCACTGGTCGCTCATCTTCTGGATCAACATTCCGCTCGGCTTCGTTGCGATGGCGATCATCAACAAGCCGCTCAAAAAGCTGCCGATCGCCGCCAAGAACCACAGCATCGATGGCCTCGGCGCGCTGCTTCTGATCGTCGCCACGGCGCTGCTGTTGCTCGCACTGAACTGGGGCGGCAGCGCCTATCCCTGGATATCGCCGGAAGTCATTGGCGTCCTCGCCTGCTCCGCACTGTTCTGGGGCGCCTTCGCCCTGCGGCTGATGCGGGCCGCCGAACCGCTCATCTCGCTTGAGGTGCTGGGCAATCCGATCGTCCTGGCCGGCACGTTGTCGATGTTCCTGCTCCAGGCCTCCAGCGTTGGCCTGGCCGTCTATCTGCCCGTCTACCTGCAATCGATACTTGGCCTGACGGCCAGCGAATCGGGCATTGCGATGCTCGGACTTCTGCTTGGAACCGTCGGCGGCGCGGCCTCCAGTGGCCGCCTGATACCGCGCTTCACCCACTACAAGCGTATTGCAATGGTCGGCGTCATCTTCGCCATCCTGTGCCTTGCCCTGCTGGCCTTTGTCGCCGGGCATGCATCGCTGCTTGTCGTCGAAATCCTGACGGTGTGTATCGGATTGGGAACCGGGACGACATTTCCTGTCACCACCGTATCCGTGCAGAATGCCGTCGACCGCGTCCATCTTGGCGTCGCCACCGGCGTGCTGACCTTCTTGCGTTCGCTGGGCAGTGCGCTTGGGGTGGCTATGCTGGGCGCCGTCGCCTTGGGCTTTGGGCTGCCGCTTGCTGGCGAAGGCGTGCAAGTGGCCGGCCATGTCGCATCGGCTCTGCCGTTCGAGATGATCTTTCTTGTCGCCGCCGCCACTTTGGTGCTGGGGCTTATCACGCTGACGCTGATGCCCGAAAAAGAGCTTCGCGGCCATATCGACAATCCAGCGCCTATACTGGCGGAGTAAGAAGCAATTCCAGGAAAAGTATGAAGCGGTTTTCCGTCCGGAATTGCATCAGGAAAAGAGCTAACCCGAAACGCCGAGCTTCTTCTGCAGGCTGGTGGATGAGGTCGTGTATTGGAACACGAACCGCTCACCCGGGCTGACGATTCGCTTCGCCGCCTGGGCCATCAGCGCCACTTCATGGAATCCCGACAGGATCAGCTTCAGCTTGCCGGGGTACCAGTTGATATCACCGACCGCGAAGATGCCGGGAACCGACGTCTGGAACTTCTCGGTGTCGACCGGGATCAGGTTCTCATGAAGATTGAGCCCCCACTCCGCGATCGGGCCTAGTTTCATCGTCAAGCCGAAGAACGGCAGCATGCGCGTGCAGGGAACCTCGATGTCGCCATCAGGCCCTTTGATGGTCGCGGCTGAAAGCTGGCCGTCCACACCGGTCAGTCCGGTCACCTGCCCGACCTGAAACTCCAGCTGCTTCATCTCCTGCATGGCGTACATCTTGTTGACGCTGTCGGGCGCGGCGCGGAATTCGGGCCGCCGATGCACCAGTGTCACGCTGCGGGCCACCGGCTGCAGGTTGAGCGTCCAGTCCAGCGCTGAGTCGCCGCCGCCGACAATGACGAGGTCGTGGCCGCGAAAATCCTCCATCCGGCGAACCGAGTAGAAAACACTTTTGCCCTCATAGGGTTCGATGCCTGGGATCGGCGGCCGCTTCGGCTGGAAGGAGCCACCGCCGGCGGCGATGACAACCACCTTGGCTTCGAACATCTCGTTTTCGTCGGTGGTTACACGAAAACCGCCGTCATCGAGTTTCTCGAGACCGGACCATGCGGTTGTAGGTAAAGTCCGGCTTGAATGGCGCGATCTGCTCAAGCAGCTTGTCGACAAGACCCTGCGCCGAGATCGATGGCCAGCCAGGAATGTCGTAGATCGGCTTTTCCGGATAGAGCTCCGCGCATTGTCCGCCGGGCCGGTCGAGAATGTCGATCAGGTGGCACTTCATGTCTAAGAGGCCGAGCTCGAACACGGCAAACAGGCCGACAGGCCCTGCCCCGACGATAAGCACGTCTGTCTTGGTAATGCCGGTCATGCGGTGCGCCTCGATATGAAACCGAGGCGAGACTGCATGACCGGAAGCCTGCTGCCAAGCAGCAGCGGCAAAAAAGCTGGAACGTCAGCCCTGGCGGGCGGGAACGCGCACGACCAGACCATCCAGCGCATCGCGCACCTTGATCTGGCAGGACAGGCGCGAATTCGGCTGAACGTCATAGGCGAAGTCCAGCATGTCTTCTTCCATCGCTTCCGGTTCGCCGACAATGGCCGTCCATGCCTCGTCGACATAGACATGGCATGTGGCACAGGCACACGCGCCGCCGCATTCGGCTTCGATCCCCGGCACCGCGTTGCGGATCGCGTTCTCCATGACCGTCGAGCCGTTCTCGGCGTCCATGTCGAAATGTGTGCCCTCATGGGCGATGAAAGTCAGCTTGGTCATTTGTCACCTGAAGGGAGTTTCAGCCGAGATAATCACTCCGGCGGACAAGTCAACTGCCGCGCGAAAACGCCACCGGATGACGTTTTTTTCGGAAACCGGACTTAACGGCTGATAGCGGCGATGAAATCGCGCACTTCGTCGATCAGCGTGCCAAGACGCTTGAGCGTACGATTGTCTTCAGGCATGTGCTCTATCTCGGTGGCACAATCGGCAACGGCAAAAGCGCCAACGCCTCGCGCCGAGCCTTTCAGTCCGTGCGCCAGCAGAAGTCTTTCGTGGATATCGGCCTCGGTGATCTTGTCGCGCACGGACAGGGCGTGCTGTACAAAGAGCGCCAGCACCTCTTGCTCAAGGCTACGGTCACCCATTGTCTGGCGGGACAGATGGGCCATATCCACCGGCCTCGATCGTCCCGTTCCCGAAGCGTCGCCGCCGGGCATTGAAAAGGCAATGCCGCTTTCGCCGCGCATGTTCCGCACTCCGTTCTTCACTTGCCCGAAAATGTAGGCGAATCCCATGGACAACGGGTTAATGTTTGAGCCGGAAAAATGTTGCGAAAGCGGCGTCCAAATCACGGTTCCGTTAACCTTATATTTAAAGTTTTACGTATCTCGCGGAATGCATGTTTTCTTTACCCCCCTGTGTCATTACGATACGAGGGTCCATTTTCAGCCTCCTGCGTGGGATAAGACAACCAAAATCATAAGTCCCTCGGCAGCTAGTACAGGGTAGCGAAGGCATGGCGAAGAAAACCACCACGACAAGAACTCTCGACAGCGACGTAGCCAGGGAACTTGAAAAGGCGCTCGATATCGATCTGAGCGGCGATGGAAGCGGCGACCTCGATATCGCGGCTTCGATGGAAGACCTGGAAGCGCAGATATCGCAGGCAGCGGACGAGTTGGCGCGCGAAGGCCGCAACCAGAAAGCAGCACCTGTCGCCAGTTCGCCTGTCGCAACCCAGAGCCAGCCAGCGAGACCCGAGGCCAAGGCCAGGCCGGCCGAATTGCGGCCTGTGGAAACGCGCAATACATCGCAGCCGGCCGGCTTCGCGCCAGCCAACGACGACCGCCAGAAAGACTACAAGACGCTCCTGCACACGCTGAACCGGCGCGCCTCGAACACGATCTATTGGGTCGTGGCATTCGTTTCGCTCGCCTGGATCGCTGGCGCGGGCGGGTTGGCCAATCTGCTGTTTGGACCGGATATCTGGAGAATCCGTACCGTCGACCAGTTCTTCGCGCGCCCTGAACTGATCGGCCTCGCAATCGCCGCCATCGTGCCCGTCATCCTGTTCTGGGCATTCGCGGCCATGATCCGCCGAGCACAGGAAATGCGGATTGCCGCGCAGTCGATGACCGAAGTGGCTTTCCGCCTCGCCGAGCCGGAAAACCTTGCCCAGGACCGCGTGATGATGATCGGCCAGGCCGTGCGTCGCGAAGTCGCGGCCATGGGTGAAGGCATCGAGCGGACACTTGCCCGCGCTGTCGAGCTCGAAACGCTCGTCCACAGCGAAGTGAACCAGATCGAACGCTCCTATTCGGAAAATGAATCCCGCATCCGCTCGCTCGTCGACGGACTGGGCAGCGAGCGCGAGGCCGTGGTCACCCATGCCGAGCGCGTGCGTGCTTCGATCACCGGCGCACATGAGACGCTGAAGGAGGAAATCGGCGCCGCCAGCGATATCATATGCGACAGCATCCTCAACGCCTCGACCAAATTGTCGATGACGATCAACAATTCCGGCGACACGCTGATCGACCGCATCAACGAAAGCTCGATGTCGATCTTCGATTCCGTCGAGGGTCGTCTCGATACGATCACCGACCGGCTGTCGACGTCCGGCGAAGCTTTTGCCAGCCTGCTCGATACACGCATTGCCAAGCTCACGGACACGACCGATGGCTTGACCCGTTCGCTTACCGATCTGCTCGACGACCGGACCACCGGCATGGTGTCGTTGCTCGGCGGTGCCGCGCGCACGCTTAATTCCGAATTCGAGGCGAGCCTGAATGGCATCGAACGCACGCTGGCCGAACGCGGCCAGGCGTTGATCAGCGAGTTCCAGACCCGCGCCGAGGCGCTGGACACCGGCACCCAGAAGCTCAACGCGGCGCTCGAAGCCCGTGCACGCCAGATCAACGAGACCTTGGTCGAGCGCGCGCGCGAAATCGCCCACACATTCGCGGAGAGCAAGGACACGCTGTCGTCGATGATCGATCAGGGCAAGGCCCAGATCGGCGCCGACATGGCCGACATCGTGACGTCGACCTCGTCCATGCTTGAAGCCCGCGCCAGCGACTTCGCCGGGCGCATGGAGGCGGCACGCCATGTCGTGTCGCGGTCCTTCGACACCGACATCCAGCGACTTGCCGACGCGCGCGTCGGAATCGAGGAAGCGGTCGAGAACCACAGCCGCAAGCTTTCCGAAAGCCGCGAACGCATGGCCGAGGCAATGCAGGCGGATCTCGCGAAGTTCGCGGAAGGCCGCGACGGCATCGATGCTGCCGTGACAAATCAGGTGCAGAAGCTGGCCGAAGGCCGCAACCTCATCTCGCGCGCGCTCGAAGAGGATCTGCGCAAGGTCAACGAGTCCCGCGCGGCCATCGACGCTTCCCTCGGCAGTCACCTCGAAAGACTCGAGGAAGGCCGCAACCGGCTTGCCTTGGCATTGAACGAGGACTCCGGAAAGCTCGTGCAAGCCCGTACAATCATTGATGAAATGGTTGCCGGACACGTCGGGAAACTCGCTGAGGGCCGTAACATTCTTTCGCGCGCCCTGGAAGCAGATCTCGGCAAGCTGACCGACAGCCGCGCCAGCATCGACGGTCTGGTCGCCGGTCAGGTCGAGAAGATCGCCGAAGGCCGCGCCGTGCTGGCCAGAGCCCTGGAGGCCGATATTGCAGGCATCAAGGGCCTCATCGAGACCCACTCCTCGAAACTGGCTGAGGACCGCGGCCAGCTCAGCAATTCGCTCGAAAACGATCTGTCGGGCATCAGGGGCCTGCTGGAGAACCATTCGGGCCGGCTCGCTGAAGACCGCAGCCTGCTTTCGCAGACGCTCGAGGCTGACCTCGCCAAGCTGGCGGATAGCCGCTCCAGCATCGACGGGCTGGTTGCCGGCCAGGTCGAGAAGCTCGCCGAGGGACGCGACATTCTCAAGCGCGCGCTCGAATCCGATCTCAATACGATCAAGAACGTCATCGCCAGCCAGTCCGACAAGCTGGCGGAGGACCGTGGCCAGCTCTCGCAGGCCTTGGAAACCGACCTGCTCAAGGTGAAGGATGTCGTCTCCGATCACATGAACCGGCTTGCCCAGGATCGGATGACCCTGTCCAAGGCACTGGAAGACGATCTGGCCAAGCTCGCCGACAGCCGCTCCAGCATCGACGGAATGGTCACCGGCCAAGTCGAGAAGCTGGCCGAGGGCCGCGATATCCTCAAGCGGGCGCTGGAATCCGATCTCAACACGATCAGGGGCACCATTGCCGACCAGTCGCAGAAGCTGGTTGACGATCGCGCGCAGTTTGCCCGTGCGCTGGAATCCGACCTCGAAAACGTCAATGGCCTTGTAAACAGCCACTCGGAAAGGCTGGTGCAGGATCGTTCGACGCTGTCAAAGGCACTCGAAGACGACATTGCCAGGCTGGCCGACAGCCGTTCGAGCATCGACGGCCTCGTTGCCGGCCAGGTCGAGAAGCTGGCCGAGGGCCGCGATATCCTCAAGCGCGCGCTCGAATCCGACCTGAACACCATCAAGAGTGTCATCGCCGACAATTCCCAGAAGCTGGTCGAGGACCGCTCAAACCTGACCAGGGCGCTTGAAGACGATCTCGCCAAGCTGGCGGAAAGCCGTTCGAGCATCGATGGTCTCGTTACCGGCCAGGTCGAGAAGCTCTCCGAGGGTCGCGATATCCTCAAGCGCGCGCTGGAATCTGATCTCAACACGATCAGAGGCACCATTGCCGACCAGTCGCAGAAGCTGGTTGACGATCGCTCGAACCTGACCAGGGCGCTTGAAGACGATCTTGCCAAACTGGCGGAAAGCCGTTCGAGCATCGACGGGCTGGTTGCCGGCCAGGTCGAGAAGCTGGCCGAGGGCCGCGATATCCTCAAGCGGGCGCTCGAGGCCGATCTCAACACGATCAGGGGTACCATTGCCGATCAGTCGCGGAAGCTCACCGACGATCGCGCGCAGTTCGCAAGCGCGCTGGAATCCGACCTTGAAAGCGTCAATGGCCTTGTAAACAGCCACTCGGAAAGGCTGGTGCAGGACCGCTCGACGCTGTCCAAGGCACTTGAAGACGATCTTGCCAAACTGGCGGAAAGCCGTTCGAGCATCGACGGGCTGGTTGCCGGCCAGGTCGAGAAGCTGGCCGAGGGCCGCGACATCCTCAAGCGCGCGCTCGAGGCCGATCTGCAGAAGATCGCGGCAAGCCGCACCGATGTCGACGACATCATCGCCGGACATGTCGGCAAGTTGGCCGAAGGCCGCAACATGTTGACCCGTGCGCTGGAAGAAGACCTCTCCAAGCTCGCGGATACCCGCAAGGATGTCGATCATTCGCTGTCCGGCCATATCGACAAGATCGCCGCCAGAAGCACCGACATTTCAGACGCTATCGCCGCCGACGTCCAGAAGATCGAGCTGGCATTCAGCCGCCAGACCGGCATCATAGAGGAACGCGCCGGAACCATGGAGCGTGCGCTTTCGACTGGCGTCGACAACGTTCGCAGCGTGCTTGAGAAAAGCGCTGTGTTCGTCGCCGGCGCCTTGCGCGAAAAGGTCATGGAGGTCACCAGCGCCCTGCATGAACAGGCTGGCGCGGCCTTCAGTGATGCCGATCGCAAGATCGCGGAGCGCGCCGAGCAGACTTCGGCCGCCCTGCTGGCGAGAGCGGAAGACATCGCTCGGACCTTCGAGGATGCGGACCGCCGTCTGGCGGCGCGTGCCGACGACACGTCAAGCGCCCTGCTCGCACGGGCCGACGACATCGCCCGGACCTTCGAGGATGCCGACCGCCGCCTCCACGCCCGCTCGGAAGTCACATCGAACGCTCTTATCGCTCGCGCGGACGATACTTCCAGCACGCTGCTGGCCCGCGCCCAGGAGACGGCCGACCACCTCGCCGCTCGTGCAAGCGAGATCGCCGGCACGTTCGACGTGGCCGACCAGAAGCTCGTTGCCCGCGCGGTCGAGACGGCACAGTCGCTGGCCGCCCGCGCCGGCGACATCCTGCGCAACTTCGAAGGCGCCGACCAGCGCCTGGGCGTCCGCATCGGTGAATCTGCCGAAGCACTCGCCGCGCGTGCATCGGATCTCGGCCGCATCTTCGACGCGGCCGACCAGCAGCTGATCTCGCGCATCGCCGAGGGCTCGGAAGCCCTGTCGGCGCGCGCCTCGGAAATCGGCCGTATCTTCGACGAAGCGGACAACCGCCTGGTGTCCCGCATCGCCGACAGCACGTCGACGATCGGCGGTCATGCCGAGACCATCGTCGGTGCCTTTGCCGATACCGAGCAGAGGGTCGCCGACCGTGCCCGGAAAACCGGCCAGGAACTCGCCGTCCACACCCGCGAAATCGAGCAGGCGCTTGCCGGCGTCGACGAGAGGCTGGCGTCGAGCGCGGCGGTAACGGCTTCCCGTGTCGAAGAGCAGGTTGCCCGCGTCGAGAGCCGCCTCATCGGCGTCGACGAGCGGTTGGCATCGAGCGCCGCGGCAACCGCTTCCCGTGTCGAAGAGCATGTCGCCCACGTCGAGAACCGCCTTGTTGGCGTCGACGAGCGGCTGGCATCGAGTGCGGCGGCCACTGCCGCCCGTGTCGAGGAGCAGGTCTCCAGCGTCGAGAACCGCCTTGCCTACACGGCCGAGGCGATGAGCCAGCGGATCAACGAGCAGGTGTCGAATGCCGAGGCGCAGCTGGTTTCGCGCGCCAACGTCATTGCGGAGACCTTCACCGCGGTCGGCCAGCATATCGGCCAAAGCACCAACGATGCGGCCAAGACCATCGGAGCCAACACCCGCGAGCTCAACACCATGCTCGCGGCGCGCTCGGCCGAAATGTCGAAAATCCTGGACGAAACCGCACGGCCACTGGTCGAGCGCTTTGCCCAGGGTGGCTCTGAACTGCAAAGGAGCATGGAAGAGGTCACCGAGCGCGCCACCGAGAAGCTGCGCAGCGAAAACGCTGCCCTCGTCAACGCGCTTGCCAGCCGCACGGCCGAAACGCTGTCGGCCGTCGAAGGCGCCCGCTCCTCGCTCTCGGACAGCGTTGCCGACCTCATCGGTCGCATGACGAAGTCCAGCTCGCAGCTCGGTCAGCTGATCGAACAGGCCGCGATGAATCTCGGCCAGGTCGACGAACGCCTGACCGGCAGCACGCAGAGCTTCGCGGCGACAACGGAAAAGGCCGCGCAGACCTTCGCCAGCTCGGCGCGCCTGGTCGACTCCAACACGACCCGGCTGACCGAACTGTCGTCCTCGACCTTGCGCGAGGTCGCCTCGATCGCCACCAAGTTCGATGAACACAGCCGCCTGCTGTCCAGCGCCTCGGACCTCTTGAGCTCGGCCCAGAGCAACCTGGAGCATACGCTGGAGAGGCAGTCCTCGCTTGAGGACCTCGCCGTCGGCCTGGTCAAGAAGTCGGAAGATCTCGAAAGGGTCATGCGCTCGTTCGAGAACCTTGTGGGCCAGACGTTGCAGAATGCCGAAGGCAAGACGATGGAGTCGGCGGACAAGATTCGCACCGCCATATCCGAAGTCGTCGATTCGGCGACAAGGCGCTTCGCCGATGCGACCGAGGAGATGCGGCGCACCGCGGGCTCCATCAAGAGCGAGCTCGACCTTACCCGCGCCGAACTCAAGAAGGGCGTGATCGAGATGCCGGAAGAGGCAAAGGAATCGACCACGGCCATCCGCCGTGCCGTTTCCGAACAGATCAACGCCCTGAAGGAACTTTCGGATATCGTTGCGAAATCGGGCCGCGGCAACACGGACAATTCGGAGCAGCGCAACCTGCGTCCGGCGCCGCAAGCTCCCGTGGCACGCGCCCCCGAGCCTCAGCGTCGTCCGCCGACGCCACAGCCGGAGCGTCTTGCCCCGCAGGCGCCACTGGGCGGTACCGCGCTGCGCGGCACGCTCGACCTGGAGCGCCCGTCCGAGACATCGCAACGCCCGCGTGACCCCAACGGCCGTGCGCCGCAGGGCGGTTGGGTGCGCGATCTGTTGACCGGCGCATCGCGCGAAGAGGAAGCCAGGCCCGCGGCCCCGGTGGAAGCGCCGCGCCCGGTCCCGGCCCAGCGTTCGCCGCTTCATGTCGTCGAATCGCTCAACTCGCTTTCTGTCGATATCGCCCGCGCCATAGACCACGATGCCTCGATCGAGTTGTGGAACCGCTACCGGCGCGGCGAGCGTGACGTCTTCACGCGCCGCCTCTACACGCTCAAGGGCCAGCAGACGTTCGATGAAATCCGCCGCAAGTATCAGAGCGAGGCCGAGTTCCGCGGTGCGGTCGACCGCTACTGCGACGATTTCGAGAAGCTGCTCAAGGATGTGTCACGCAACGACCGCGACAACATCATGGCCCAGACCTACCTGACGTCGGATACGGGCAAGGTCTACACCATGCTGGCCCACGCCAGCGGCCGCCTGCACTAACTGGGCGGGCCCACGTCGGAACCGAAAAATGGCGGGGCTAACGCCCCGCCCGTGACGGTTTGAGAATCTCCCAACGCAAGTGCGCGAAGACCACAGGCGAAACCAGCTGCCCTGATCATCGATACAAAGGTGGCTGACCGTGAAAACGGCAATCATATTCGACTGCGAGTTTCTTTGCCTTGAGGGCTCGCAGCGCAGATTTTGGTGCGCGGCGCACGATCCCGATCCCGTCATCGCGCAGATCGGCGCGGTCAGGCTTGGCCTCGAAGACGACTTTCCTCTGTTGGGTACGCACAAGGCCTACGTTCACCCTGTCGACCGATTTGGCAACAGATACAGGCTCGACCCGTTCTTCACCAAACTCACCGGTATCACTGAAGAAAACATTGTCACCGAGGGGGTCGCACTCGGAGAAGCCCTTGCGGACGTCGATCGCTTCTCCGGCGGGGCTCGTTTCTGGTCTTGGGGCAAAGACGAGCTGAACATGGTCGCCATCAGCTGCTATGTCGCGGGCATTCAGCCTTCCATCGCTGCCAACCGGTTCGACAATGCCGTCAAGCTGCTGATCGCGGCCGGGATGCCAATAGAGGATTTGGCGAAGACGCCAAGCAACCGGCTTGCGGAGTATTACGGCGTCGAACACCCTCCGTTGCGAGGGCACGACGCACTCGACGATGCGCTCTCGGTCACCTACACCCTACAACATCTTATGAAGACTGGAGCGTTGCGACCAGCCGCCTTCGACCACTTGTAGCTTCGAAGATCTGTGTGCGCGAGCCTTGCGTTCAGATCGCCGAATCAGTCCAGCGCACGATCTGCTTGGCCGTATCGCCAAACGCGGCATCGAGCGCACCGACATAGGCCTGGTTGCCGCTGCCCGAAACAGGCGCGCTTGCGGTGAAGCTTTTGGAGGCGCGGACCTCGCCATTGCGGTCGTTCAATATCCGCACGAATAGGTCGACCTCGGCATGTTCGCCGCCGTCAACGCGGACTTCGAAGGAGCGGATTTCGACGATCACCTGATAGTCGATCGCCAGCCCCTCGCCCGGCTTGCCGACGCCGGCGAAACTGCCGGAACGCTGGAATGTTTCGGCCAGCCGTGCTTGCACGATGAGCGGCAGCCGGTCGGCCCATTGGGCGCCCTTGAGATACTGGATCGACCGCGCGGATGGCTTGATGACGATGTTCTGGCTGTCCAGCGCCTTCAGCGCGGATGGCTGCGCGATCAGGATCTGGCGGCGGCTGTGGCCATGCGCCTCGACCGATGGCGCCGAAAGTTCGAATGTGTCGAGGGGCGCGGGCCCACCGCCTGGCAATGCCGCACAACTGGCGAGGGTCAAGGCAAGCAATGCCACACCCGATTTGAGCGCGATCTTCACGTGCGATCCCTGTTGTCCCCGGATCGCAAAATCGATCCGCCCCAGTGCTTCTGCCTTGCGTTCTTGGGGCGGGCGGAGGCCGAAGTCAACGCCGCACCCTGCCGTCAAACTGTCGAACCTCGCCATCGCCGCCGGAAAGAATCCGCTGTGGATTGCGGCTGAGGTCGGTCACGGCCTCTTCGATACGGCCGATGGAACGGCGGCTGTCCTGCACCAGCGCCTCCACATTCGACAGGCCCTGGCCGGAGAACTTTGACACATTGTCCAGGATGGCGCCGAGGCGGCCGTTCAGCGTGTCGGCAACCTGCTTGAACGACTTCAGCGTGTCCCTGGCATCGGCCATCATGCCGTCAGCCTGGCCGGATCCCAGCAACGTATCGACCTTGGCCAGGATGCCGTCGACACGTACGGAAGCGTCGTTGAGGCGTTGCGCCAACTGACGCGCGTCCTTGACCGTCTGGTCGATGTCATCGGCCCGGTTGGCGATCTTGCTGGTCACCTGGGCGATGTCGGCGGCGGCCTTGTTGGCATTCTCGCTCGCCTGCTGGATATTGGCCAATGCGGAGCGAAGCTGGGCCGGGTCGACACCGTCGAGAACGCCATTGACCTTGGTCAGCGTGCCCTGTGTCTTCTGGGCAAAATCGTTGATCGACCCCACCGCCGTATCGACATTCTTGATGACCGTGTCGAACTGCTTTGAGGTTTCCTTGAGATTCGCTGTCGCCGTATTGACATTGGCGACGATGCTCTTGATCTGATCCTTGTCGACGGCATTGAGCAGCCCTTCCGCTGCCTTCAGCGTACCATCTAGCTTGCCCGAAACGCCCTTCAGTTCATCGGAGAGCGAACTGACGCTGGACAGGAACTTGTCGATGCCGTCCGAATTCTTGGCCAGCGCATCGG
This sequence comes from Mesorhizobium sp. PAMC28654, assembly GCF_020616515.1. Taxonomy (GTDB): domain Bacteria; phylum Pseudomonadota; class Alphaproteobacteria; order Rhizobiales; family Rhizobiaceae; genus Mesorhizobium. The sequence goes on along the minus strand of NZ_CP085135.1, from coordinate 446,951 downwards.
AGAATGTCTGCACGTTCTGGACGGTCTGCGTCAGCGGTCCGCGGACGTCCCTGGTAAACCCTTCGAGATCCGAAAGCACCTTGTCGGCACGGCTGAAGATGGTCTGCGCGGTCTGCAGCAGGTTGGTGACTGCCGATGGGTTCGCGATGATCTCGGCGACCTTGCCTTCCTTTTCGGCCTGGTCGAGGAGCTTCACCTCCTTGGGGTCGGCGCCCTTCAATTCGATATTGGCCTGCCCGGTCAGGCCGGCAAGGCCGATATCGGCCTGCGTAGACTTGGTGATCGGCGTCATGCGGTCGATTTCGGTGTCGGCGATGGCGACCGTCGGATTGTCGACGTCGATATAAACACGCTTCACGTCACCAACCTTGACGCCGTTGAAGAGCACGAAACTGCCGCGACCGAGGCCCGAGGCCGAGCCCGGAATGCGCACACGCAGCAATGTGGTCTCGCCCTTGTCACCGATCGCCGCCGTCCAATAGACGAAAGCAAAGGCGGCCAGGATCGCAACCAGTGTGAAAATGCCGACAATGACGTAGTTGGCTCTGGTTTCCATTGCTTCACTTATGGCTATGCGCGGGCCGCAAGATCAAGTTGTCGGGCGCGTTTTCCGCGGAAATAGGACTTTACCCAAGGTTCTTCGCTCTTCAGCATGTCATCGATGGTGCCTTCGACCAGCACTTTCTTGTTGCCGAGCACCGCAACGCGGTCGCAAGCGGTAAACAGCGTGTCGAGATCATGCGTGACCATGTAGACCGTCAGGTCCATCGTATCGCGCAACTTGACGACCAGTTCGTCGAACTCCGCCGCGCTGATCGGGTCGAGACCGGATGTCGGTTCATCCAGGAAGACGATGTCGGGGTCGAGCGCAAGCGCCCGGGCAAGTGCGGCACGCTTGATCATGCCGCCGGACAGTTCGGACGGGAATTTTCGTGCCGCGTCGGGCGGCAAGCCGACCAGTTCGACCTTGAGCATCGCCAGTTCGTCCATCAGTTTTCGCGGCAGGTCGAGATACTCGCGCATCGGCACCTGCACGTTCTCCAAAACCGTGAGCGCCGAGAAAAGGGCGCCGTGCTGGAAGAGAACGCCCAGGCGCATATCAATGCGCAGGCGGTCTTTGTCGCTGGCCTTTTCGACATCGACGCCGAACAGCTTGATCGTTCCCGACTGCTTGCGCGTCAGGCCAAGGATGGTGCGCAAGAGAACGGACTTACCCGCACCCGAGGCGCCGACAAAGCCGAGAATCTCGCCACGCCTGATATCGAGCGACAGCTTGTCGAGAATGAGCTTGTCGGCGAAGGATACGGTGATGTCGCGCGCGGAGAGCACGATATCGCTCTCATCCTTCTGTTCCGTGATCTCGGCGGCTGTGTTGCTTTCATCGCCATGTCAGAACGCAATCGCCGCATAGAAGATTGCGAAAAGGCCATCAAGAATGATGACCACGAAGATCGATTTCACCACCGAAGCCGTCACGTGCGTGCCCAGTGATTCGGCGCTGCCACCAACCTTCATGCCTTCGACGGAAGCAATCGTGCCGATGATGATGGCCATGAACGGCGCCTTGATCAGGCCGGCAAAGATGGTGCTGAGATCGATGGCGACGCGCAGTCGGTCGAGGAAGGCAGCCGGTGAAATGCCGGAATAGAGCCAGGCGGCCGCGATGCCGCCGCCGAGAGCGGCAAAATTGGCGATAATCGTCAGGCACGGCAGTGCGATGACCAGCGCCACCAGCCGCGGGAACACCAGCACGCCGATCGGGTTGAGCCCGATGACCTTCAGCGCATCGACCTCCTCGCGCATCTTCATCGAGCCTATCTCGGCGGTGATGGCGCTGCCGGAACGGCCGGCGATCATGATCGCCGTCATCAGCACGCCAAGTTCACGCAGGATCAGCACGCCGACCAGGTCGACGACAAAGATATCGGCGCCAAAATAACTCAGCTGATAAGCGCCCTGCTGGGCAACGATCGCGCCGACGATGGCCGACATCAGCACGACAACCGGGATGGCCCCGACCCCCATGCGATCGATCTGGTTGAAGATCGCCGCCATGTTGACGCCATGGCCGCGGCCGAGCTTCATCTGCGCGCCACGGATGGTGGCGCCGAGGATGTTCATCGACGAGAGGAAATCGTCGCGCATTTCGTAGACACGCCGGCCGATCGCCTCAAGCGCGCGGATGACAATGTTGGGTGGCCGGACGGGACCGGAATCAGGCGCGCGTCGAACCGCTTCGCTGACAGCTTCAAGCAGGATCGACGCGACCTCGCTCTGTCCCTGCATCCTGATTTCGGCGCCCTGCTTTTCAAAGGCGCTGACGAGGCGGTCGATCAACCAGGCGCCGGCAGTATCAATTTTCTCGATCTTGGAAAGATCGAGCGCCAGCGTCTTGAATCCGCTGCGCTTTTCGATCTTGCGCATTTCGGCGTCGACCAGCGCGACGGTGCGTGTCGTCCAGGTTCCGGAAAAGGCGCAGCCGAGAACGCCACCCTCATCACCGACGGCGACGCGAGGCTGGTGGTCAGCCTCCTTGGCGGTCGTGCCGCTTGCGTCGCGTTTACCGATGGTCAACATGGCGTCCTGTTTAGCCTGACGAAACCAAGCTGTCGATTTGCCGACAAGCTCGTTGTCACATAGCGGGAGCAGAAAAATATGGCGCGTGTCATTTCGGTTGAGGCCGAGCGCTTTCCCATCGCCGGGATATTCACCATTTCGCGCGGCTCGAAGACCGAGGCCGAGGTCATCACCTGTATCATCAATGACGGCGACCATGCCGGTCGTGGCGAATGCGTTCCCTACAAGCGTTATGGCGAGACCATGGATGGTGTCCGCGACGCGATCCAGGCAATGAGCGGCCAGATCGCCGATGGTATCAGCCGCGCGGCCCTCCTCGGCGCCATGCCGGCGGGAGCTGCCCGCAACGCCGTCGACTGCGCTCTGTGGGACCTGGAAGCAAAGATGACTGGAACGTCGGTTGCCTCTGCGATTGGCGTGGTTCCCACAAGTGCGCTCGAGACGGCCTACACGCTGTCGCTCGGCGAGCCTGAGGCGATGGCGGCGCAGGCGCGCGCCAACGCGGCGCGACCGCTGCTCAAGGTCAAGATCGGCGGTGACAACGACATCGCCCGAATCCGCGCCGTCAGGCAGGCCGCACCCGACAGCCGCATCATCCTCGACGCCAATGAAGGCTGGACCGACGAGAATATCGCGGCAAACCTGGCCTTCGCAGCCGAGCAAGGCATCGCGCTGATCGAGCAGCCGCTGCCGGCCGGCCATGACGAGATCCTGCGCCGCATCGCGCACCCCGTGCCCATCTGCGCCGATGAAAGCGTGCATGAGGCGAAGAACCTGGCAGCACTTGTCGGCCTGTACGACGCCGTCAACATCAAGCTCGACAAATCAGGTGGCCTGACTGCCGCCCTCACTCTCCGCGACAGGGCCCGCGAACTGGGATTTGGCGTGATGGTCGGCTGCATGGTCGGCACGTCGCTGGCGATGGCGCCGGCGGTCTTGCTGGCCCAAGGCGCTGAATTCGTCGACCTCGATGGTCCCTTGCTGCTTGCGCGCGACCGCGTGCCCGGCCTTGTCTACCGAGGATCGCTGGTGTCACCGCCCGAGCCGGTGCTGTGGGGCTGAGCGGGCGGCAAGCCCGATCAATGCCAACCCGACCAAGGCCACCGGGATCATGGCAAAGAAGCCGTCCACGCCGAAGCGGTCGTAGAGCGGACCGGACGCCAGCGTCACCACCGCCATGAAAAACCCGTTGGAGAAATAGGCGATGCCTTGCGCGGCACCCGTCCGTTCCTCGGAGATCGTCTCGCCGATCATCTTCTGCAGGCCGATCAGCACAAGCGCCACCGAGACCGAGTGCAGCGTCTGGACGCCGAAAACCGGTGACGCCGAGGCCGAGTGGCCAGACCAGGGGAAAGGCGATCCACCGCACAATGGCGCCAATTCCCGCCATCACCATGATCGACACGACGGAGAACGAATTGAAAAAGCGGGTGAACATCATGAACATGCAGACTTCGGACACCACGCCCCAGGCCCAAAGCAGGCCGACCACCGAATCGCTGATGCCGATCGATTTCCAGTAGATCGAGACGAATCCGTAGAGGAATGCATGGCTGGCGGTGATGACGCCAACGCCGATGGAAAAATACAGGAAATAGGAATTGAGCAGCTTTGGCGCCGAATGCTGGATATCGGTGGCCGAAAGCGGTGATGAGCGTCTGGGACGACCGAGACGCGGCGCGAACAGGCCGGCGACAAGGGCCGCCGCCAGCGCGACGAAGATGATCACCGGAACGGCGCGTGAGCCAGCCGCCGACAGGATGAAACCGCCGGCGACATTGGCGCACAGATAGGAGATCGATCCCCATTTGCGCATGCTGGTATAATTCGAGCCGAAGCGGCGCACGCCCGACAGCGCGAGCGAATCGGCAATCGGCGAATGCGGCGTCCAGACAATGGTGAGCACCAGCGATACCGCGAGCACCACCGCGTAGGTTGGCGGCAGGAAATAGCCTGCCGACAAAAGCAATGACGCGGCAACCAGCGCGATATAGACATCGGCGCGGTCGCCAGCCTTGTCCGCCAGCGCCGTGAGCAACGGCGTCGTCACCACGCGCAGGAACATCGGGGCCGCCAGGATGATGGCGATCTGCTCGGCATGGAAACCCTTGGCCTGCAGCCAAAGGGGAAAATAAGGCAGATGCGTTCCAAGCGGCACGAACAGCGTGGCGAAGATCAGGCTCATGCGCAGTTCGAAATGGCTGGGCTTGACGAGTTGTTCTGGGGAGAGCGGCGGCAGGGACATGAATCGATCCAATTACGCGGCCTCCGACCGGGCGGCCAGCTGCGCGGATCGATCCCTTAACATGGCGGAAAACCAGGCGAAACCGGCTGGACTAATCGATTGATGCCGAAAACCGTCGCGAATTCCGCGTCAGGCTGCCTGTCCTACCCGATCTTCGATGAGCATCGGGATAAAGGGCTCGTCCGGGGCCTCCGGCAGCACCTGCGCCCAGGTCAGGATTTCCATCCGGCCATCAAAATGCTCGACCACCGCCGTGCAGCTTTCCACCCAGTCGCCGGTGTTGATGTAGCGCATGTCCTCGAAATTCTCGATCGACGCATGGTGGATGTGGCCACAGATCACGCCGTCGACATGCGATCGGCGCGCTTCCTCGGTCAGCACGGTCTGGAAGGAACCGATAAAGTTCACCGCCTTCTTCACCTTGACCTTGGCCCACGAGGAAAATGACCAGTACGGCAGGCCGAGCAGTTGGCGAAGCCGTGTCACCACTCGGTTGACGATCATGGCCGCATCGTAGGCGTGGTCGCCGAGATAGGCCAGCCAGCGCGCATTGTGGACGACGGTGTCGAACTGGTCGCCATGGATGACGAGAAGGCGCTTGCCGTCGGCGGTTTCATGGATGGCGCGGTCGGCCACGACAATGCCGCCGAAATGCACGCCCTGGAACTGGCGCGCGAACTCATCATGGTTGCCGGCGATGTAGGTGATGTTTGCGCCCTTGCGCGCCTTGCGCAGCAGTTTCTGCACGACATCGTTGTGGCTTTGCGGCCAGTGCCAGCTCCGCCTCAACCGCCAGCCATCAACGATATCGCCGACGAGGTAGATGATATCGGCATCATGATAACGAAGGAAATCGATCAGGAATTCGGCCTTCGCCGCCTTCGACCCAAGATGGACGTCGGAGATGAACATGCTGCGGAAAGTGCGGGGCTCTTGGCCGGACATCGATTTGTCACCGTTGCTTTCGCCCAGCCTATGCCCCGATTCATGCAACAACCGTATGACGGTTGCGATTGGTCCAGCCCCAAGAGTAGGTTGCCGCCAACCCATCAGGAGAAATTCGTCATGGATCTCGGTATTCGCGGCAAGAAGGCCATCGTCTGTGCATCGAGCAAAGGACTTGGAAAAGGCTGTGCCATGGCGCTGGCCGAGGCCGGCTGCGACGTCGTCGTCAACGGGCGCAACGCCGAGCTTGTGGCAAAGACCGCCGCGGAACTGCGCGAACGCTATGGCGTCACGGTGTGGGAAGTCGTCGGTGATGTCTCGAAGCCCGAGGTGCAGAAGGCGTTGCTTGCCGCCTGCCCCGAGCCGGACATCCTCGTCAACAACAATGGCGGCCCGCCGTTTCGCGACTTCCGCGAACTGGATCGCGCGAAGATCCTCGAAGGCGTCACGCAGAACATGGTGACGCCGGTCGAACTGGTTCAGGCAGTGATCGACGGCATGGCCGCGCGCGGCTTCGGCCGTATCGTCAACATCACCTCGCTGTCGGTCTATGTTCCCATTCCGGGCCTCGACCTGTCGTCCGGCGCTCGCGCCGGCCTGACCTCATTCCTTGCCGGCGTGGCGCGAACGGTGATCGCGCGCAATGTCACCATCAACAACATGCTGCCGGGCTCGGTCGACACCGACCGCCTGCGCGGCCCCCATGAAGCCGGCACGGTCGAAGACCCGGCAGCGGCCGCCGCGCGCAAGACCCGCATCAGCGCCGGCATCCCAGCCAAGCGCTTGGGCACGCCGGAGGAGTTCGGCCAGATCTGCGCCTTCCTGTGCTCGGTCCATGCCGGTTACCTGACCGGACAGAACATACCGGTCGATGGCGGTCTCTACGTCAGCGCTTTTTGATCAACGCGCTCAAGAAGCAGCAGAACTGATCTGCAATGAAATCAGCATAAGTATCTGATACGCAGCTGTTTTTGACGCGCGGTCGCACAAAGCCGCGAGCGCGTCATTTAGCGTCGCGAAAAACCTTGGGCGCATGCTAAAAGAGACCCGAAGCAGGTTTCGAGGGAGCGGCCGCATGGAAGGCGAGAACAAAAAAACGGCGCGATCGGACCTCGATGAAGCCGCCCTTTACTTCCACAAATACCCGATACCGGGAAAGCTCGAGATTCAGGCGACAAAGCCGCTCGGCAACCAGCGCGATCTGGCGCTCGCCTATTCGCCCGGCGTTGCGGCGCCCTGCCTCGAAATCCGCGATGATCCAGCGACCGCCGCCGACTATACGGCGCGCGCCAATCTGGTCGGCGTGGTTTCCAACGGTTCGGCCGTGCTCGGCCTCGGCAATATCGGTCCGCTCGCGTCCAAGCCGGTGATGGAAGGCAAGGCGGTGCTGTTCAAGAAATTCGCCGGCATCGACGTGTTCGACATCGAGATAGACGCGCCAGGGATCGAGCGCATGGTCGAGACGATCTCGGCGCTTGAGCCGACCTTCGGCGGCATCAATCTCGAGGACATCAAGGCGCCTGAATGCTTCGAGGTCGAGGAGCAGTTGAAGGCCCGTATGGGCATACCGGTGTTCCACGACGACCAGCACGGCACCGCGATCATCGTCGGCGCCGCCGTGCTTAACGGGCTGGAATTCGCCGGCAAGACCCTCTCGGACATCAAGATCGTCACCTCCGGCGCCGGTGCCGCGGCCCTCGCCTGCCTCAACCTCTTGGTCTCGCTGGGTGCCCGCGTCGAAAACATCTGGGTCACCGATCGCTTCGGCGTCGCCTACAAGGGCCGCGTAGACGAGATGGATCGCTGGAAAGACCCTTATGTCAAGGACACCGAAGCACGCACGCTGGCCGACGTGCTGCCGGGAGCCGACGTGTTCCTCGGCCTGTCGGCCGCGGGCGTCCTCAAGCCGGAACTGCTGGCACTCATGGCCTCGAAACCGCTGATCCTGGCGCTGGCCAATCCCAATCCCGAAATCATGCCGGAGGCGGCGCGGGCAGCACGCCCCGACGCGATGATCTGCACCGGCCGCTCCGATTTTCCCAATCAGGTCAACAACGTACTGTGCTTTCCTTACATTTTTCGGGGAGCGCTCGACTGTGGTGCCAAGGCGATCAATGAAGAGATGAAGATGGCGGCGGTCCGCGCCATCGCTGCTCTCGCCCGTGAAGAACCATCCGATGTAGCGGCCCGCGCCTATTCCGGCGAGACGCCGATCTTCGGGCCCGATTTCCTGATCCCCTCACCATTCGATCCGCGCCTTATCCTGCGCATCGCTCCGGCTGTCGCCAAGGCGGCCTGCGAAACCGGTGTCGCCACCCGGCCGATTGCCGACTTTGCCGCCTATATCGACAAGCTAAACCGCTTCGTCTTCCGCTCCGGCCTGGTCATGAAGCCGGTGTTCTCGTCGGCAAAGGCATCCAGCGCCAAGCGCGTCATCTATGCCGATGGCGAGGATGAGCGCGTGCTGCGCGCCGCCCAGGTCGTGCTGGAAGAAGGCATCGCCGAGCCAATCCTGATCGGCCGCCCGCACGTCATCGAGGTGCGGTTGAAGCGTTATGGCCTGCGCATCAAGCCGGGCGTCGATTTCGGCCTGATCAACCCCGAGGACGACCCGCGCTACCGCAACTATGTCGACCTGCTGATCGAGCTTGCGGGCCGGCGTGGGGTCACGACGGAAGCAGCGCGCACCATGGTGCGCACCGACAACACGGTGATCGCCGCGCTCGCCCTGAAACGCGGCGATGCCGACGCCATGATCTGCGGTCTCGAGGGCCGCTTTGCGCGCCATCTGCGCAATGTCACGCTGATCATCGGTCCGCGCGCCGGCATCAAGGATCATGACCTGTCGACGCTATCGATGCTGATCTCGCAGCGCGGCGTCATCTTCCTGACCGACACCTACGTTTCCATCGACCCGACGGCCGAGGAGATCGCCGAGATGACGATTCTCGCGGCCGAGGAGATCAGGCGATTTGGCATTGAGCCAAAAGCCGCCCTGCTCTCATTCTCGGATTTCGGCTCGCGCGATGCACCGAGCGCCCTCAAGATGCGCCACGCGGCGGCGATCCTGGCCCGCATCGCGCCGGACCTGGAATGCGACGGCGAAATGCATGCCGACTCGGCCCTGTCGGAGTCTTTGCGCCAGCGGGTCTATCCGCACTCACGGCTGAAAGGTGAAGCCAATCTTCTGGTGTTCCCCAACCTGGATTCCGCCAACATCACGCTCACGGCCGTGCGAACCATGATGGATGCCCTGCATGTCGGCCCGATCCTGCTCGGCACCGATAAGCCGGCGCACATCCTGACACCATCCGTAACATCGCGCGGCATCGTCAACATGACAGCGCTTGCGGTTGTCGAAGCCGCGCAGAAGGCCCAGGCGACAGTCAGTCTGGGTTGACGCATATCGTCCCCTGGATCGCAAAGGGGCAGCGTCAAGATTAAGAAACAGTTAACTGCGAACGCGGTAGGTTTGGCGGCAAACAGACAGGCGGAGTCGGGGCGGATGACCAGCGGAGGGGGGAAGCAGGCGCATACCGCCATGCTGCTCGGCGCCCTCGTGCTTTCTTGTCTAGCCATATCCCAGGCACAGGCGGCATCCCGCGTCTGCCGCCAGCTCGAAGCCGATCTCGCGGCAACCTCCGGCGGTGGAGGCAAGCCCGCCCTCATCGGCAAATATGATGATGCGATTGCCCGGCAACGCGAGCAGATTTCCAAGGCGCGCAGCCAGTCCAGCAGCGCCGGCTGCGGCTTCTCACTCTTCGGCAGCAATGTCACCGAGTGCGCGGCGCTCAATGCCAGCATCGATCGCATGAATGCCAATCTCGATGCCCTGCAAAGCAAGCGCGCCAGACTTTCTGGCGGCGGCTCTCGCCGTGATCGCGCGCGCCTGCTGGCATCGCTCGACGTCAATGGCTGCAGGGATGGAGCGGTAGCCCCGAAGCGCAACCCCATCGAGGCCTCGAACAACGAAAACGACAAGGGAAATCTGTTCAATCAGCTTTTCGGCGGCGACAGAAGCCAGCTCGAAGCGCTCAACCAACCGGACAACCCAGGCGAACAAAACAACGGCCGCCAGGTGCTCAATCAACCCGCCATGGACTTGCCGCGCTCTGGCGGCGAATTCCGTACAATGTGCGTGCGCACCTGCGACGGCTATTTCTTCCCGATGTCGAACGCGGCTTCGGTCGGCGATTTCGAGCGCGACCAGAAGAATTGCGAATCGAGCTGCCCGGGCACCGAGATGCAGGTCTTCTATTCGCGCGACATGGACGACGATTCGGCGGCCATGACCTCGTCGGCAACCGGACGGCCCTATGGCGAACTGCCGACCGCCTATCTCTACAAGACGCCCAACATATCGCGCCCGCCGGCCTGCGGCTGCAATGCCGCGCGGAATTTCCAGATCATCGCCGGCAATCCGCCAAATCCGGAGCAATCGCAGCCAGTGACGGACGTTACGCCGTTCGTTCCGGTGCCGCCGGCCAAGCCCGATCCGGGCGCCGACCCCGAGACCATGGCGAACGCCGAGGGACGGCTCGACCGCGAAGCAATCAAGCGCCTGACCTTCAAGCCCGCTACCTCGCCCGTCTCGGCGCTGCCGCCGGAACAGCGCAGGATCAGGGTCGTCGGGCCATCGTTCCTTCCCGACCCAGCAGCGGCAATAGATCTGCGAGCTCCGGCCCCGAAGACAGTCCAGTAAGCGCAAGCCTGAGCGGCATGAACAGGGCCTTGCCCTTGCGGCCGGTCGCTTCCCTGACCTTGGCCGTCCAATCCTTCCAGATCGTCGCGGTCCACGGGTCTTCAGGCAGCAGATCGAACGCCTGACGAAGGAAGTCGCGATCATCGTCGGAAAATTCCGGCTGCTCCCGCGGGCCTTCGCGCAGGACGCGCCACCAGCTTGCCGCGTCGGCCAGCCGGTCGAGATTGCCGCGTACAGCCAGCCAGAACGGCTCGGCCTGCTCGCCGGATATGCCGAGCACCATCAGCCGGTCATGCGCATCGGAGAAGGGCATGTGATGGAGCAGCGTCCGGTTCAGAACGAGAAGCTCATCCGGGTCGAACTTGGCTGCCGATTTCGACGTCGCGGCCGGATCAAAGCGTTCGGCGAGCTCGCTCATCGTCGGCACGGCCGTGACATTTTCCGACGTGCCGACCAGCACCGCCAGCGAGGCGACCGCCATCGGTTCGATGCCGCTTTCGCGCAGGCTCTCGATCGACAGCGCACCGGTCCGCTTCGACAATCCCTCGCCCGAGATCGTTGTCAGCAGATTGTGGTGACCGAACACCGGCGGCTCGGCGCCCAGCGCCTTGAATAGCGCTATCTGCACGCCCGTGTTGGTGACGTGGTCGTCACCGCGAATGACATGGCTGATGCCGATGTCGATGTCATCGACCACCGAAGGCAGGGTGTAGAGATAGGTGCCGTCCTCGCGCACCAGAACGGGGTCGGAAAGCGACGCAAGGTCGACGGTTTCCTCGCCGCGAACCAGGTCGTTCCAATGGATTTCCGTGCGTTCCGGCTCCTGCGGATCGCCGATGAAATTGGGCAGCAGGAAGCGCCAGTGCGGCCGGCGGCCATCGGATTGGTACTCGGCGATCTGCTGCGACGTCAGCGTCAACGCCTCCCGGCCGTAGACTGGCGGCAGCCCACGCGTGCGGCGCACCTTGCGCCGCAGGTCAAGCTCTTCCGGTGTTTCGTAGCAGGCGTAGAGAACGCCCTCCTCCTTCAGCTTCTCCATCGCGGCATCGTAGATCTCGAAGCGCCGTGACTGATACTCCGTCGCATCCTGGAAAATTCCCAGCCAATGCAGATCGTAGAGTATGGCGTCGGAGAATTCCTGCTTCGAGCGCGCAAGGTCAGTATCGTCGAAGCGCTGGATGAAGCGGCCTTTGTTCTTCATGGCAAACAGCCAGTTGAACAAGGCGGTGCGCGCATTGCCGATATGAATGCGGCCTGTGGGCGAAGGGGCGAAACGTACGGTAACTGTCATGAGCGGGGCGTACCGGATGCTTTTGTTGTTGACAAGACGCGCCCCCGCGCCGAGCGGCAGACATAGAACATGCCGGACGGAATGAAAAGGCTACAGCGCCGCGCTGGATGCGCGGCGCTGAGTTGAGGTCGATCAGATCACCAGGCCCTTGGTCAGTTCCAGCGCCTGGCGCTCGAACAGGCGACGGTAAATGCCGCCCTTCAGCCGGATCAGCTCGTCATGCGAGCCTTCTTCGACGATGCGGCCACGATCGAACACCAACAGCCGGTCGAGCGCCCTCACCGTCGAAAGCCGATGCGCGATGACCAATGTCGTGCGACCGACCATCAGGCGCTCCATCGCCTGCTGGATCAGCACTTCCGATTCCGAATCGAGGCTTGATGTCGCCTCGTCCAGGATCAGGATGCGTGCATCGGCCAGGAACGCGCGTGCAATCGCCACGCGCTGGCGTTCGCCGCCCGACAGTTTCACGCCGCGTTCGCCGACCAGCGTGCCATAGCCCTTCGGCAGGTTGACGATGAAGTCATGGGCACTGGCAAGCCGCGCGGCATGTTCGATCTCCGCCTGGCTGGCGTCCGGCCGGGCATAGGCGATATTCTCCGCCAGCGACCGGTGGAACAGGATCGGTTCCTGCTGGACGATGGCGATCTGCCCGCGCAGCGACGCCTGCGCCACCCCGGAAATATCCTGTCCGTCGACAAGAATTTGCCCGGCGTTCACGTCATAGAGCCGCTGTATCAGCTTGACGAAGGTCGTCTTGCCCGAACCGGAGTGACCGACCAGTCCGACCCTTTCCCCCGGAGCTATGTCCACCGAGAAGTCGCGATAAAGCGGCGACCGGTGGCTGCCATAGTGGAAGGTGACATTGTCAAAGGTGATATGGCCGTCGGTGATCCGGATCGGCTTCGCGCCGGGTTGGTCCTCGATGCCCAGCGGTTCGGACTGGAAATCGACGAGTTCCTCCATGTCATTGATCGAGCGCTGCAAATTGCGGATGTGCGTGCCGATGTCGCGCAGATAGCCTTGCAACACGAAGAACGAGGTCAGCACGAATGCGACATCGCCGGCGCTTGCTTGCCCCCATGACCACAGCAGAAGGACAAGGCCGATCACCGCCACTCTGAGCAGCAATAGCATTGTTCCCTGCGTCGTGCCGTTGACGGTGCCGCGCACCCAGGTTCGCCTTGTGCGGCCGCGCCATTTGGCGACAACCTTGGCAAGGCGGGCTTCCTCACGCGTCTCGGCGCCAAAACCCTTCACCACCGCATTGCAACTGACGGCGTCGGCGAGCGAGCCACCCATGCGCGTATCCCAGGTGTTGGCAAGCCGTGCCGCCGGGGCGACATAGCCCAAGGAAAGCATCGCTGTGACGATGATGAAGAGTACCGAGCCAGCCGCGACCACAACGCCCATCATCGGCCAGAACCAACCGAGGAGCACTGTCGAGCCAACCAGCATCACCAGCGAAGGAAACAGGGCGATAAGGATCGTGTCGTTGAGCAGGTCGAGTGCCCACATACCGCGCGTCACCTTGCGCACGGTCGAGCCGGCGAAGCTGTTGGCGTGCCAGTCGGTGGAAAAGCGCTGAACGCGGTGGAAGGCGTCGGCGGCAATATCCGCCATCATCTTCAGGGTCAGATCGGTGATCCCGATGAAGGCGAGATTGCGCAGCACGACGCCGGTCAGCGCCAATGCCACCAACATCGAGAACGCCGCCATCGCGGCATTCCATGCCACCTCGTCCGCGGACGCACTGCTGGCAACGGCGTCGACCAGCCTGCCGGAATAGAGCGGCGTCATCACGTCGGCCAACGTCGACAACATGAAGGTGCCCATGATGAGCGAAAGCCGCCAGGGCTGGCGCCGCCAATGGGTGAGCGTGAAGCCAAGAACGCTACGAAAGGCGCTGGCGCGCAGATCGATTCGAAAACGAGCCATGATGTCATTCGGGCGCAAAAGAGCCCGGTCCCATTAAGTTCGAAAATTGAAGAACCGCGAAAAGGCTAAGGATTGCCTAGAATGCGGAGTGGCGTATTTGGCGACTCGCCCGTAATCGGGCGGCGACCGGCATCGGCATAAGCCTGTTCTCAATCCGGCTCGCGCACGAAGGCATGACCTTCGTGGTACGCCGGTGGAGACCTAAGCTTCGCGGCCTCGCATTACCATTTCAAATACTGCCATTCGGACCTCCCGCAAAGAATCGCGGAGACGCTTTTATAGAGATTCCTCCGGGCATCGCCAAGACGAGCGCACGCCAAAAGTGCAACTGTGCCAACCATTGAGATTGTTTTGCAACAACGACGGGTTGTACACCGTCGTCGCGGTCCTCACTCCGGAACGCGATCGAACCGCATGTAGCGGCCATCCATAGAGGGCTTGAAGCCGAGCTTTTCGTAAAGCCCGTGCGCATCGCTGGTCGATAGGCTCCAGTGGCAGACACTCCTGAGATCCGGATGGTCGATGAGGGCTCGAACCATGCGCATTCCTATGCCCTGCCCGCGATGTTCGGGCCAGACGATGATATCGGCGAGATAGGCGAACACCGTGCGGTCTGTGATCGCCCGGCCGAAACCGACCTGGCCTCCGTCGATGTAGGCGCCGACGGAAAGCGAATTGGCAAAGGCGCGGCGATGGATGTCATCGGTGCGCCCGGCGCCCCAGTAGCTTGCCATCAACCTGTCGGATGTCACCCGGAAATCGATGCGGAAAACGTCGAAGCTGATTTCATAGTCGGACATGGCACACCCTCATCCGGACGGAAGGCTCGGCTGGACGCTTGAGAAAGCGCCTATCCGCGATCCCTGAACCGGTTGGTGATCGGATAGCGGCGGTCGCGACCAAAATTCTTCCTGGTGATCTTCACTCCGGGTGCGGCCTGCCGGCGCTTGTACTCGGCTATGTAGAGCAGATGCTCGATGCGCGTAACCGTCGCCCGGTCGTGGCCGCGCGCGACGATGTCGTCGACGCCCATCTCGTTTTCGACCAGGCATTCGAGGATGTCGTCGAGCACCGGATAGGGCGGCAGTGAATCCTGGTCGGTCTGGTTCTCGCGCAACTCCGCCGATGGCGCCTTGTCGATGATGTTGCTCGGGATCACTTCGCCCGAGGGACCTAGCGCACCCGGCGGCACATGCGAATTGCGCCAGCGCGACAGCGCGTAGACCTGCATCTTGTAGAGGTCCTTGATCGGATTGAAGCCGCCATTCATGTCGCCATAGAGCGTGGCGTAGCCGACCGACATTTCGCTCTTGTTGCCGGTGGTGACGACCATCGAGCCGAACTTGTTGGAGATCGCCATCAGGATGGTGCCGCGCGCACGACTTTGCAGGTTCTCCTCGGTAATGCCTTCCTTGGTGCCCTCGAAAAGCTGCGTCAGCGCATGCATGAACCCTTCGACCGGCTCGAAGATCGGCACGATGTCATAGCGGCAGCCGAGCGCGCGGGCGCAGTCCTCGGCGTCCTTCAACGAATCCTTCGACGTATAGCGATAGGGCATCATCACGGCCCGCAGCCGCTCCTCGCCAAGCGCATCGACGGCAAGTGCGGCGCAGATCGCCGAATCGATACCGCCGGACAGGCCGAGCACGACATTCTTGAAGCCGTTCTTGTTGACGTAGTCGCGCAGTCCCAGCATGCAGGCGCGGTAGTCGGCCTCCTCCTTGTCCGGGATTTTGGACATCGGTCCTTCCGAACAGACCCAATGATCGGCTTGTCTCTTCCAGGTGGTGACGTCGACGGCTTCCTCGAACTGGCTCATCTGGAAGGCCAGCGTCTTGTCGGCACCGATGGCGAAGGACGCACCGTCGAAGATCAGTTCGTCCTGGCCGCCAAGCTGGTTGGCATAGATGATCGGCAACCCGCACTCGATAACCTGTCGAATGACAACCTGGTGCCGAACGTCGATCTTGGCGCGATAATAGGGCGAGCCGTTCGGCACCAGCAGGATCTCCGCCCCGCTCTCGGCCAGCGTTTCGCAGATGGCGACATCGCCCCAGATATCCTCGCAGATCGGAATTCCCAGCCTTACGCCGCGGAAATTGACCGGCCCCTGGATCTCCGGCCCGGCCTGGAAGACGCGCTTCTCGTCGAATTCACCGTAGTTCGGCAGGTCGAGCTTGTAGCGCTCGGCAAGGATCTTGCCGCCGTCTGCAACAATGATCGAATTGTGCGTCCCGCTCTTGCGCTTCAATGGCGTGCCGATGATGACGCCCGGCCCGCCATCGGCGGTATCCCCGGCAAAATCTTCCGCCGCCCGCTCGCACGCCCTGAGGAACGCCGGCTTCAGCACCAGATCCTCTGGCGGATAACCGGCAAGGAAAAGCTCGGTGAAGAGGACGATGTCCGCGCCCTGGCGGGCGGCATCCGCCCTCGCCTCGCGCGCCTTGGCGAGGTTGCCGGCAATATCGCCGACAGTCGGATTGAGCTGGGCGACAGCGATGCGCAGGATATCGGGAGCGGTCTTCTTGGTCATGTCAGCGGGTTTAGCGCGGCGGAATTCGCCGGGCAATGGCGTTCGTTTGGACCACCCGGACAGATCGAAGGAATGTCGATCGCGGCCTACTCGCCCATATATTCGCGCAGCGATTCCGGCGAATGGTTCTCGCCGATCGACATCGCCAGGATCCGCGAAATATGCCGGCGCGACAGGCCGGTTTCCGCTGCCCAGACGTCGACCTGGGCCTGGATCTTGTCAAGGTCCTTCTTCGACGTCGGGCTTTCGGCGATGTCGAGACCGGCGTCGCGCAGCGCGGCCGACATATCGCCTGAAATGAGAAAGGCGTCCCAGTTCAGCCAGCGCAGAAAATACTGGCCGGTATTGCCGCCGAGGCGGCTGCCATGCTTGCCCAGATAGGCCATCAGCCCGACCTGATCATCAGCCGGCCATTGCGCAAGGAACTTGCCAAATCCGCCATGCTCCTTCGACACACGCTCGACGAAGGCAGCGTTATCACGAACGGATTTGATCTTCTGCGGATTGCGCACGATGCGCTTGTCGGCGGTCAGATCGTGCCAGAAATCATCGGGCTGGAACAACAAACGCTTCGGCTCGAAGCCTAGAAACGCTTCCTCGAAGCCAGGCCATTTCTGCTCAATAACCCGACAACAGTCAATTGAACATCATGCATTCATTGGTTTCCGACGCAATCCAGCGAGCGCCGAAAGGCCAACATGGCGGTCATCATTCGAACGGATTCCGACCTGTCGCCCGGCTTCTTGATTAAACCGATTGTCATGAAACGCCTGCTTGTGGGCAACGTCCGGTGGCGCATTCTCGGTTTGAAGCGCAAGCTGCGGCCACGATTGAGGAAAGAATATATTCCTATACATGCCGACTTCCGACATATAGAAAATAACAATCCTTGAATAGAAACGAACAATCCCTTGTTTTGACCTCGCATCATAAAAACATTCCCGTAGCGATTAATAGAAATTCAAACAATCTTTTTTTGATTATAGAATCAT
Source organism: Mesorhizobium sp. PAMC28654 (assembly GCF_020616515.1). Classification (GTDB taxonomy): domain Bacteria; phylum Pseudomonadota; class Alphaproteobacteria; order Rhizobiales; family Rhizobiaceae; genus Mesorhizobium. The sequence continues at coordinate 429,728 of NZ_CP085135.1, read as the reverse complement.
GTAGACGAACTATACATTTCTGATGGGGTTGAAACGCCCGAGCCGCTTCTCTAAATGCCCAAACATCGCAAACAAGCGATGCAAACAAGGGCACAGTAAAATGCAAAACGAAATGATCAAACCTGAAATCGAAAAGTTCGAACAGGAACTCATATCACCGGAGCGAGCAAAACAGCTTCTTTCAATTCCAGGCAACAAGCGCCAGATAAATCGCAATGCCGTTCGGCTCTATGCAGCCGATATGAAGGAGGGAAGGTGGGATTCTTCCATCGTATCAAACAATACGATACGTCTGCTCTCGTCCACGAGTTGCGTAATTGACGGACAGCACAGACTCAAAGCAATTGAACGTTCCGGACGATCCCAGTATTTCTGGATTGTTCGTGACGAAGACGATACAAAAGCAAGTCACGTGGATGTGGGCGTTCGAAGAACTCCAGCGCATATGGCGACTATCGCCGGCTTCAGCAAACCCAACAAGTGCGTGCAAGTTGCACGCCTCGTAGCTTTCCTGTGCGGCGAGCATTCAAGCGTAACGCTTGGAAGCTCAAAGATCTCAGACATTCTGAATGCCCATCCAGATATCGAATCCGCCATTAGAGATTTCTGGAGAGAGACGGATTTTCCCGCACGATTTACCGTCGCATTTTGCTATGCCCTTCAACAACTGTCACAGGGGCAAAGCGATGCAGAGGAAGGCGTCCAGAAAGTTTTTCAGGCCCTGATTGGAAATTCGAAAGAGCCGGAAGGAAACCCGTTCAACAGACTTTATGAATATTTTGCATCTTCGCCGGGACGATACAATGACGGCGTACTTTGCAAATATCTCATGAAGGCATGGAACGACTCCAATTCAGGGAAAGACTGGCCAGATATAGATAACTTGGCCAAGATTGATTCGGAGATTCAGGGCTTGAACAAGCAATTTTTGTTTGGCCTATGAAAACCATTGGGAGTGCGTTAGCGCAAAGCAGGCGCACTCCGATCATTCGCCAGTTTGATGGTTGGCTACGCACCTAATTTTCCTAGTGTATCTTGACGCCCCACTTTGCAATTACACATAAGAAGCCGTTGGTGTTGCCCCCTTTCAAAACTCACCTTTCGGTTCAGGCTCAACGGTAACAGAAATTGTCCCAATCTGCTCAAATACTGTCAGCGATTCCCCGTGGGTTGTATTCCCTTTGTAGACTATAGATACACCACTCATTTGCGTCGGCTCAGGCTCAAAAGAGGAAATATCGTAATGGTTCAAAAGTATTTTTGCAAAATCTCTGTCAGATATATTATCATATATATCGAAGAAGCATGGATTCAAATTCATTCTAACAACAATATCATTCCTAAGATCAAATGTTCCACACCGTTCATGTGATTTTCCGATAGCTTGTATTTGCGGATCACCTGCAAAATCATCTTCTGTCGTCACAAGTTTTCCCTCAAGAGCTTTTACCACATCCCCCCTGCTCTGCCCCAAGAAGGTGCCCCGCCAAGAGGTATGGTCGCCATCGGCCGCAAAAGACAACGTACCGATGCTGACCAAAGATACCGCCAGCACTATTTTGGTCGTGAAATTCAACAACGCCATTTTTGCCTCCGTCTCTCGTGCAGCCTTGACGCCCAATTCCATAGCCGAGTGGGGGCGGCTGCTCAATGAGGAAACCGTAATTTATTACGGATTTATGACGCTTTAGACGGACATTGTTCGGTTCACGGCTAGAGGATGGCAGCGCAATGCTGCGCTATGTTAGCGACCAAAAACTTCGGTACGATTCTAAGGGAACTCCGCAAGTTGCGAGAGCTCACGCAGGACGATTTGGCGCTCCGGACGGATAGGTCTGTTGACTCCGTCTCCCAATGGGAAAGAGGACTGAATTGGCCAAATTTCGAGACACTTGTGCGTCTTGGCAGAGCGCTTGATGTCCCTGTAAGGGTTTTCTTTCAGGAGGGCGATATGGCGCAATCTGAGCAACGGGCGACGCTTGAAATTCAAGCCGGCTTGATACTCTCGGGACTCAGTGACCGGGATTTGAATGTTGCTATTGAACAGCTAAAGGCTTTGGCAAAAAGAACCCGTTCGGCATGATAGGGCGAGGCCCTCCACGACAGGTCGTCCTAGGCCCCAGTCCGACTAGCAGCGAATAGCCCTTGACACGGCTCTCGGCCTCTACCGGCACGTAAATTTAATTGTAGGTAGGAGCTGACCCATCTGTTCTAAACTCAAGAAGGTACCCATTCCTTTTTTTGTCAATCGCCTGACAGTTTATATTCGTGGGACCTAAGTTCGGATTACTGTAAGAACAACTTCCCTGTATTTTCTCAGTCGACGGCTCAACGCCTTTGATACCTAGATTAAATATAAGATGGTCGACAGTTTGCAGCTGGGAATTTTCATCCGGCTTCACACCTTCCATTCCGCTGAACGTCACCGCAACTCCCTTGTCACCGACAGTTACGGTAAAACCAGTCCGTCCAGACCGGTATATTGATTGCATAATTAGACCATTACAATCTACCGAAAAGTTCCTCCCGGAAACTATCAGCCTCTCGCATTTTCCCTTGAGCGTTACGAAACCCCTCATCTCATCAGCAGCCACCGGCGAAGGCAAACTTGCAACAGCTATTGATGCAGACATTAGCATTCTTAGGAACACAAGCGACCTCCTGTTCAGGCATCCAGCTATAGAAGCCCGCCTCCGACGAAAAGCCGAAACATCGAGACAAGAAGGACAACGATATTGATGTTTCGGCCCGTCGTATTTTTAGAAAACAGCCCCAATACGAGACCAATCACCGCCACGGGTATCACGAGCCAATTCAACCATCCTACAAGTGGTATGAACGCAACAAGCGCCGCAATGAGCGCCAGGATCCCGATCAGTGCAGAAATGGCATTCACTGCTGTACCCTTCCCTCGCTCAGCTTAATCAAACACGCTGGCATCATAAGACGATACGATATCGGCGATCACCGAATTCATCGGCGATCCGTGTCTGTAGTATTTTAGCATCTGATTTCTGGCCCCTTTCGGTGCAGCCCGGGAACCCACAGCCGCTGACCATGCAAGCCAATCTGACTTGCCTTCCCGCAGGTGTTCAGTCCGTAGCTCGGGCAGCCCAAAATTCGAAGTTGGAATCTCCAGTAACTTCGCAACAGTAATGGGGGTCGACTGCGGGTGCACAATCAGTTTGGCTATGATTGCGCCCGCCTTTTTTGTTCTTAATAGATAATCGTCTAAAATCATGGCGATCCAAAACAATTGAAATTCTGGAACAAATGCGGCTTTATTCAAAAAACCTAAAACAGCCTCAGCCAAATATTCCCGATCCGATATATGTTTGCAGAAACTATAAAGGCTTTTCGATAGATTCGGAAAATCCCCCAAAAGATCATCAAATCTCGCCAATACGTCAGACGAATGCTCGCCCATAAGCGTAAGTATTAACTCTGCATCTTCCTCCTCCAGATGTGGTTCCTTCAACATTTCTTGTAGACGGGCAACCTCTTTGCCCGTCAGATTACGAACGACTCCAAGCGTTTCCTTTTCGTCGTCGTCGTCATCTTGTGAATAGCCCTTTGAAATCACCGAGCGCCTCTTCCTGAGCAGGCCTCTTTTAACATCGTCAACGGTAACGGCGACATCCTGCTCTTCCTCCGAAGTTTTCGTCTTTGCAGAATTAATAGACAATCCCCGTTGTCCAAGTAAGTCCTGAATCAAGTAGAAATCGGAGAGCAAGTCAGACTTATTATCAGAGAAAATGACTATGTCGTCCATAAACCTGATTAACTTTGGTGATTTTAGACGAACCGAATTATCAATGAATTTCAAAAAATCGTTACCGATCATTTTTGTAGGATACAGGCCTTGCGGAAGGCAATCAATGCTTCGGCCAGACTTGATTTCTCGCAAAAATCGTCCAAGGAGAACAACATCATCTCCAGAAAACCCCCGATCTTCAGCCCATTCCGGCAAATCATGATGATAAATGGAGTTGAAATAGGAGGAAATATCAAACGATAGACTATGCTCAAACTTAGCTGAATACTCGCTTTTTGCGCCTTTGAAGCCCCTGTAGGAGAAAGTGGGGCTCAGCGGTGCGCCCTCTCTAAATGTATAGCCGTAGCACTCTCGCTCAGTTGAGATGGCACCTCTTATCAAACCTCGATTTCGGAACATGAAATCGTAGATAAAAGCCTCTGCGACCGGGTCCAACTTCACCGTTCTTCTCTGGTGCCAACCTGCCTTTAGCGCTGACACGTTTCGCTGCGGCAGAAAGGCCGCTTTTTCAACGGCTTCTGCGGCAGAGAGCCCGAAGTCCCGCAATTGGTCGAAGCCAAATTCCGCCAGAAATCGATTGGTTTTTAACGGGAAGAGCGTCTGCCCATAGTCGTTTAGAAAGAAAGCCCGTGCATCGGCAATATTGCGACGCCACGGGGTTGATGGTCTCTTCCCGGTGCCCATCTTTTTTCGTCCCCCCAGCGCATCACTAGACGTAGGTCATAAAACCAAATCGCTCAAGCCGATGAATGATGTCCCTCCCAACGTGAGGTTCCCCACCCTACCCCATTGCGTCTACCCCGGCACTAACTCGATTAGCCAACTGCAGGTTTGTGGTCGAACACCACCCCAATTTTCAACTGGGAACAGCGCCAATTCTATCCCTTGTAAGCGTCATAAGCCTTGACCTGAACGTCCTAGTGAAATTCCACCGTTCCCCGCTTCCCAGCTCATGTGCCTACTCCGGTCCTCCTTTGTTGGCTTCAAAGTTTCGGCGGCCTTTCGCACGTGCCAACGAAGACGCTCAAACGAACCGGTATCAAGAGCACGTTGCCCCGACAGCATGCTACTGAAAAAGACTGCTGCACATGTTCCTTCTATTTGCAGACGATGAAACCCAACCTTTTCGTCGAAGGGAAGATGGCCGTCAAAAAGCCGCTTAACGCACTGGGACGCATAGGCGTTCGCAACTATGATAATTTCGGGTTGCAACCTGCGGATTGTCGTCTCGAACAGACTTTCAAGGCTATCCTTCAATCGGGTTTTCCCTTTTAGATAACTTAGCGTCTTCTTCTGATTAGTTTTCCGAACAGGATAAATATCAAGATGAGCCCAAGCCATTTTCACCTCTTGAGCAACGAGTTGCATTGGCTTGAAGTAATAAAGATCCTTCATAAAACGACCTTGAATCTCTGCCATTTGCGGTAAACGTTCGCCTTGAAAACCTTTCCACTTGTAAAACTCCGATACGTCGATACCCAAAGCTCGCTTTGCCGCTTCCTTCTCACTGAATGATGGATTGAATCCCACAAACAGCAAATCTGACTTGCCACGATCCGGATAAAAAAGAGGTGCGAGCGCCCCCTCCTCGTTTGGCGGAATGTGCTCTTGCCATATCTCCAGTATTCTTGCGTTTAGAACATCCCAGACCAACCTGCATTCCTCCCATCAGCTCGGGATTGAACTGGCTTTGCGGGTTCATTATCATCCAATCTCCCGGCGCAAACAGTTAGTTCAATGGAGGCCATCAGGTGCCATTGGGGCCATATTCTGGTGACGCAGCTATAGGCGTTCTCGATATGGGATTCCGCAAAAGTGAACGATCTTTTGAGCGGATCGATGATTTGCTCGCATCAATGCATCTTGAATAGCGGCAATTGCGACGCCGGCTTCTGCGCACGGGCCGACAATAATGCCTTGGATAAGCTCATCGACAGTAACCGCCCGGTCATCATTGAACTTCTCTCCATTGACTGGAATCTTGTATATAGATTGCGGCATTCCATTCAAAGCAATCTGCACCTTGGTCTTCTCCATATCTTTAGACGGGTTCAAATCAGGAAGGTAAATTAGCCTCCACTCGTTCTCTTCCGAAAACCCCGGATGCTTTATTGTAGCCAATAAAACTTGGAACATTCCGAATAGATGATTTCTAAAATATTCGAAACTTCCGCTGGATATCTCCTCCTTATTTTCAACCATGATATCCCGTCTTCTATTTAGATCCTCAAAAAGCCCATCCATTTTTGGATACTGCACCGGATACCCTTGAATGCCATAGGGCCCAGACCCATCCCTTATGACCGCCGCTTTTCGAAGGACAATCGAAACGGCTACGTCTGCACCGCCGTACCCTCTCCACATAGACAAGCGTCCGTTTGCATCGTCTTCAATGTCGTGTTGGGCAAGGCATGAAATGTAAGTTCTGTTATAAATGGCCGGTAAATGTCCATCCAATAGCTTGCTGACGAAATCAAAGGCACCTTCATGACAATTCTCGCAAGCTAATCGAAATGCGTCTCGCCGCTTTTCGTCTCTAAAATACTCCTGAATACACCACTTCGCATAGTCGATTTCGCTAAAATCATTCATGCATCTGGCGTTTCTCATCCACACTTCTTTCTTTTCCAGCATATCAAGGAGAACTTTTGCAGACGTATAGTGAGCGAGTGTAATGAGGTCATTATTCTTTAGAAGGCTGTAGCGTTCCAGCAAGGGACCCAGAAAGAGCTTCCGGAGGGCACCTTCATCGCTTTGCGATTTTGCGCTGTCCAAATCCGCCCCCATGAACCAATAGCCCCTGCTCTTGTGGGAAAGACTGGACTTGCCCCGAAAAAGTGGAGAGTTTCCTTCTGATGAAAGGCGACCTCGATGACGAAACAGAGACAGTTTACGGATGCGTTCAAGGCGGAGGCGGTTGGCCTTGTGCGAACGAGCGGTCGGACGAAGCGGCAGATCGCGGAGGATCTTGGTGTTGGTTTCTCGACGCTGACGCGATGGATGGGTCGGCAGCTGGATCGTGAGATGGGCGATCCTGGGCGTCCGCCTGATGCTGATGTCGCCGCTGAATTGAAACGGCTGCGGCGGGAGAATGAAATCCTTCGGCAGGAGCGGGATATCTTGAAACGGGCGACGGCTTTTTTCGTCAAGGAGGGAAGTCGGTGAGGTTCGCGCTCATCGACCAGGCGAAGAAGGATTTCCCTGTGGACCGTTTGTGCGCGACGCTGGGTGTCAGCCCGAGCGGCTACTTTGCCTGGGGGCGCCGGCCGGCGTGCCGCCGGCAGCGCGACGACATGATAATGCTGGCGCATGTGCGATCGTCGTTCGCGCTGTCGAACGGAACCTATGGTAGCCCGCGCATGACGCGGGAACTGCAAGACAATGGCTTTGCCATTGGCCGGCGACGAACGGCGCGTCTGATGCGGGAGAATGGCCTCCAGGCAAGACAGAAGCGGCGGTTCAAGCGCACGACGGACAGCGAACACGCCTTTCCGGTTGCCCCCAATGTCATCGACCAGGATTTTGCCGCCACTGGTCCCAACCAGAAATGGGGTGCCGACATCTCCTACATCTGGACGCGGGAGGGCTGGTTGTACCTTGCTGTCGTCATCGATCTGTTTGCCCGCAAGGTCGTTGGCTGGGCTGCTGGCAACCGGCTACACCGCAGCCTGGCTCTGGCAGCGCTCAACAAGGCGTTCGTCATGCGGCAGCCGGAACCCGGCCTCATTCACCACTCCGACCGCGGCAGCCAATATTGTTCTATCGACTACCAAGCCGAATTGCGTGCCGCCGGCGTCATCATCTCAATGTCAGGCAAGGGCAATTGCTTTGATAACGCCATGGTCGAAACATTCTTCAAGACGCTGAAAACTGAACTGATCTGGCGCACCTCTTTCCTTACCCGCGCCGATGCCCAAGCCGCCATTGCCCGATATATCGACGGCTTCTACAATCCCATCCGGCGGCATTCCGCGCTCGACTACATCAGCCCGATGCAGTTCGAGCGAAACGCCGCCGAATGAGCAACCCGCTCTCCACTTTACCGAAGCAAGTCCAGACCATATCCGTTCGTTTCTGTCCCACAAGAGTTCCATTGACATTTTAGGAATTCTGTCCCACAATCTCTAAGAGGCTATTGGGAAAGGATATGGCATGTTCGTGGGCTACTGCAGGACAAGCACCATCGAGCAAAAGGCCGGTTACGAAGCGCAACTTCGGGATTTGAAATCGCAGGGATGCGAAAAGGTTTTCAGCGAACAGGTTTCTTCCGTTAATTCCAACCGCCCGGAGCTGGATCGGGCAATTGATTTTGTGCGAGAGAACGATGTTCTCGTTGTCACCCGATTGGATCGTCTCGCCCGCTCGGTTGCGGACCTGGGCCAGATTGTTGCCCGGCTCGAAGCCAAGCAGGTTGGATTGAAAATCCTCGACATGTCGATTGATACGACATCGCCCACGGGCAGACTTCTTATGAACCTCGTCGGATCGATAGCGCAGTTCGAGCGTGAAATTATGCTTGCTCGTCAGCGGGAAGGCATCGCCAAGGCCAAAGCGGAGCACAAGTTCAAAGGGAGAGCCCCAACCGCTCGGCGCAAGTCATCTGTCGTAGTGTCTATGCATCAGGCAGGCAAGAAGCCAGTCGACATCGCCAACGAGCTGGGCATTGGTCGATCATCGGTCTATCGAATTTTGGCAGAAGCCGCCTAACAATCACCGGGAGAGGTACCTAATGCCCCAAAATCGACTGATGTATCGTCGTCCAAAGACCCAGACAAAGACATTTCGCATAATCGAAATGCATTTGGCGGCAAAAAGCCCGTACCAAATTGCAGCCGCAGCCGGGTTAAGCCGATCCACGGTACGCAGGGTCATATCGGACATAATGGACAATCAGCAATCTGGATCGAAGGCCAATTGAACAGCAAATCGACCAAGGCGAAAAGAAAGGCAATCCCCGGATTCACACTGGCTGAACTCGACCAAAGGGATGGGGTCGAGCGATTTGACCATCTGGAGGACTCGTTCCACAAATATCTCGCCAGCGAGGAACGCAAGGCGGCAGCAAAGCTCGACTCGACAGCGAAATCGCAATGAACGCCGAGCACGTCAATGAAGCTGGATTGCGGCGATTTCCGGCATTTGGCTCAGTTGCTGGCGATGGAATTGGGAACTCGCTGCTCACATCCAGAAGATCGTGGGCATCCCGTTGTTCCGAGTGAATATGATCCTGCTAGGAGAGCGCTAAACCTGCCCGTCCCGCCGTCGAGACTGTTTGTTTGTCAGCATCATGAGTCTGCCATGGATGCATTTAATAGGCTGTAATAGGAGTTCCACGATCCGACAGCGCCTCAATATGAGGCAAAATGCTCAAAATTATAAATACCTCTGTATCACATTCGGTACAGCATCTAATTAACGGGACTATCAATATTGAAGACTCCAAAAATAAAGTCCAGCCTCGGATCATATCGCCTCGTCAAATCCAACATTTTCGACCACATGACTTCAACATTAGAAATTTACGGCGAACAAAGCGAGCATCCTCTGATATGTATGCTATTAGAGCAGGCTCACGATTCCGAACAAATCGAATTGGAAGACGATGATGTTGGCTAACTCAAACAAAAGGCTTTCAGCAACACTGCTTCCGGGTGACCATCTCCGATTGATCCGGCTTTCCGAAACGTCTGGCGTTTCCGTTTCATGTATTGCTCGACAAGCAATTCGAAAATATCTCGATACACAGAGTTGAGAAAGCTGACTTAATAAGCCAGAGCGCCAATGCATTTTTCAACGCTTTAGCCTAAACCACCCGTAATTACACCAGATCACGCCTTTTTACGAATGTAACAATTCGTGATCGATGTTTTGAAATTTGGATTGAGCTCGACGGATACATATTAGAACAGAGATTATGAATTTGCGAGTTTGACGATTAAAGCCCCATCGCCATCCCGGTTGGTTCCGGACACGTGCAATCGAGTAGTGACCACGTTGCGAATATGCCGCTGAGATCGAACTTTTAAAAATGGGTAATACGGAAACCAGAGCATCCGCAATGCTTTGGAACAGCCAAGCGGAAAAAGCTGTCTATAAGAAAATTCGCAAGAGTAGGAGCGTGAAAATTCGTCGCCTACAAACTTCATGATCCGGGTTCTATCGATTTCATGAAGTTCCGCCGAAAGTCGGGCACAAGGAAAAAACGGACGACCTTTCCTTACCCATAAAACGGGGTTCGCCTTATAGAACGTATCTGATGGCCATAGTGCATAGGTATCAGGATTACACTTTTCCCCTTCCACTTTGGGATTGGTCTTTCCAGCACTTTTTTGGAAAACCGATTCTAATGGCAGGGAAAAGTGTATCCTTCAACCAGTGCATCATTAGATTCTTGTGTTGATAGGTTATAATGAAATCAATTGGAATATTGAGCGAAGCGAAATTGCCGAAGGCAACCAATTGAATGTGCAACAACCGATTTCGCCTTTTTCAAAGGCTCATTGCTTCGCATACTTTTAGAAAGATATCTGAATCGAATAATGCCCTATCCAAAACATTTTTACCCATTGGACGAACGAGTCCCAAGAAGGAAATACGTTCAATATAGAGAGTGCAGCGAAAACGTTGCAGGATTACTTGTGCAAAGTGGGGATAAAGGGCGGCGGTTTAATATCGAGGCCATAAATGGCAGACGTTGTGACCAATTAAATTAGCGGTTCGTGCCTTCGGCCCGAATTCCTGAGAGTCTGACTCATAATATTTCTGATGGATATCATGGATTTGCGATGCGCCGTGTCATGAGTTGAACGGATGCGAGGAGCAGCCAAGCCGTGGAGCTTTCGATGGTCTGCTCGAAGTCCTTGGACAGGCGTCGGTTGCGGCCGAACCAGGCGAAGGTTCGTTCCACCACCCACCGGCGCGGGAGCAGGACGAAGCCTTTTGCGGCGTCGGATCGCTTGATGATTTCGAGGGTCCAGCCACCTTTTCCCCTGAGCGCGGTCTGGAGTTTTTCACCGGCGTAGCCGCCATCGGCGAAGACGTGGCGCAGCCAGGGAAAGCTTTCCCGAATAGAAGCCAGAACCTCGGGGGCGCCGTCTCGGTCCTGGATGTCAGCGGTATGGACGATCGCGCCGACCAGCAGGCCCAAGGTGTCGGTCAGGATATGGCGCTTTCGGCCTTTGATCTTCTTGCCCGCATCGTAGCCACAAAGCCCGCCGCTTTCAGTGGTTTTCACGCTTTGGCTGTCGATTACGCCGGCGCTGGGCGACGCCTCCCGACCTGCGGCGACACGCACGGCCATCAGCAGCAGGTGGTTGATCGTGTTCCAAAGGCCGCTGTCGCGCCAAGCGTAGAAATAGCGCTGCACCGTCGATACCGGCGGCAAGTCCCTGGGCAGCATTCGCCAAGGCAGACCGCTACGCAGCACATAAAACACGCCCTCCATGATAGACCGCTGCGACCATTTCGGCGGGCGGCCAAGCGCCGAGCGAGGCGGAAGCAGCGGTTCCAGAACCATCCATTCCGCGTCCGTCAAATCGCTTGAATAACGTAGTCCCTTTCGGGCATGCTTGGCGCGGGTGATATCAGTCCACATGTGATGCTCCGTCGAGGCTTCGCAACTCCGATTGAATCACAAGTCATTGATATCACCCAACTTCTTTTTGGGTCAGACACTGAGGGAAATCTGTTGGATCGAGGGAGAGCCACGACAGCAGGCTTCGACGGCATTTAAAAATGGCAACAGATTTCGTCCCGTCGTATCCTAGTGGTGAAAACCTAACGCTTGATACCCACAGGGAATGGCAGGAAACGACCCATACCCGCTGAGTTCAGTTACACTAACCGCAGAGAAGGCTTTGCTCAGTATGTTGGATTCAAAAACAATCCGAATGAAAGTGGCAGGAGAACTCCATACCCGCCTTGGGGCGAAATGGTTTAAGCCGGACAGCACCAAGCTTGTGGTGGCATCTGCGGACAATCAGACGGACTTCGACATCGAGTTCGACTGCTATGCGGACCGCCGGTACGGAGATTATGATTGCGCCCTTGTAGTTGTGTTCAAGTGGAAGAAATTCGCCAAATCATACAAGGATTTCGACGCTTGGTATGAACTCAAAGATCCAAGTTCGGCGCAGTTCAAAACTCAAAGTTCTCGACGGCTGAACAAACAATTTCTTAGAGTATCTTTTGATGGCATCGACGGAAACTTTGTCGGAGGTCGTGGTCCCTTTTGGGTCGCAAACGAAAGTGATCTTGATGCCTTCATAGCCCAGTGCGTCGATGATCTCGACGGCAGGGTTGGCGAATGGATCAAGAGGTGGTTCACATGGCGTTCGGCGATGGAGGTGATGAGCGGCAATGAGCAGTTATGTGGTTCATGGCGAGACCATGCTTACTTCTGCCTGCTGCGACAAGTTCACGGGCATGAAGCAGCTTGCGCTTGGGTCAGCGGTATCGACTGGGCAAATTGGCCATCATTGCTGGCAGCTCATGTCGAGTATCTGCAGTCGCAGGTTTGTGGTGCAGATCTAGCGCCGCCGGTTTCTACAACATCGGCCAGGTGACGACGACTTGGACCGTGCCACCGCTATCTGTCACCTGCCCGAATGGCCGCTTTCTACCCATTGCGGTCGTATCAGCGGGTATCAAGCGTTAGGTTTTCACCACTAGCACCCGCTAAGGGCTCGTATTTTGCCAATCAGGGTCTTGCCGTATTTGTAGATGGTCTGGACCTCCGCCTTACCTGCACAGACGGAGCCATCGGATCTGGAATATGTATACGAGACAGCGACCTTGTCGACGCCACGCCGTGCAATGGATTCGAGTTGCAGCGGAACGGAAAGCCCACCGAAAAATGAATGGATAGAAGCCTCGTTGAACGGGCCGATGCCTCGTTTTTCAGGAACCACGAGGGCCGCAGCCGAAACCCCATCGGCGTTGGACAAGGCATTGTAGAACGCAGCGGCTGCCTTCATTGGATCGTACGGCTCGGGTGCCGTTTGCCCGTCTCCAGTGCCCGGAGACATAACGTTCGCTTGATACGAACCTACCTGTAGGCCGAGTTCCCTGGCCTTATCCCATGACAGCCAAGCCATCCCTTCAGGCGGCGCAGAAGTGACGAAAACGATTGCATTCTGCGAAAGCCCGATTTGGTTGAGATACGCCCCGATCAAAGCGTTCCCGACACCCGTTTCGCTGGCAACGCCATTGTTGACGATATAGGATGCATGGAAGCCAAGTTTGGCTTGCTCGCCCGCCAGCCGTGGCGAGCCAGCGAGCCAAGTCAATGCACATGCGGAGGCACAAAGGGTTTCGCTTGCCACAGCGGTAGCGAAACCCTTCAGCCTAATAGCCCGACCTATTTCCAGCGCCGGCAATACCGATCCGCCCTCGCTATCGAGCAGAACAATTGCTTGCCCGGTCGTCGCAGCGATTTGACTGAACTGGAGATCGTCGTTGGGCTCTATGATCCCGGTAACCGTGATCAAGTCCGGCGAACCCAACGCTTGGGGTCTTTTTTGGATGACCGCCGCACTGGCATGCCCCGCCAACAGCGTTGCCGCAACTAACCACAACAATCTGCCCACTTTACCCTCCCACCCATGAGGCTTTGCATTCTGCCAGAGCCGTAGTTTAGGGCAAGACAACGGACACAGGATTTAAAGATCGAGCAGCTAACCATGGCGGCCAGCAGCATTGATAAATCCATTTGTCCCAATGATTGCCTCTTCCAAACCACCGATCTGGCACTTAGACATAGCTGTGCATAAAAGGGGGGAAGCTTATGACCGTCGATCAAATCAATGGCAAAGCATCAGGGATGGTGATTTTCGGGTGGTTTGTCGGCCTTGCTTATTACAACTGGTTTTCTCGGAGTCCAATATCGGTCCCGATTTGGGCACACATCGTGCTGATTGTCGTCGGAATGTTTGCAGCATCCATCATCATCGGCGGCGGTCTGGCACTCATTGCGGCTGGTATCACCAAGGCGGTCACCGGCAGTGCGCAAGGTAGTCCTCATGCTTTTTCGTGGGCTGCCTTCATCGGCCTAATCCTGGCTTTTTTTCCCGCCGGCTATGCTTTGGAAATGTTCAAATCATACACGGTTCAAACCGCTGCCGCCGACCATCTTTCTTTTACATGTAAGCAGCCCCTTCCCGAATTCACACTTGGAGAAAAATCCAACCCAACAAGCGATCAACTGACCCATTTTTGTGATTGCGTCTGGTCTAAATTCCCGGATGGCGGTTGGGAACAAGAGACCTCGAAGAAAATACGAGCCGGTGAAGATCCCGGTTGGCGTGGTAGAGCCTTTAACCAACGCTTTTCAACAGCGTTCGAGGATTGTGGCGCTTACAGTCTTTGAGACGTTCCATGGCGTTCGCCTGGCAAAGTCAGATTGCTGAACGCTTTGGCGTCTCGGTTGTCACGGCGTCGGGGTGCATTCACCATCGAGTTCGCTCGCATTAGCCCAAGCTGAAATTCACGCCCATCCGGGCCTCGTGAAATTCTTCAATGGTTCTGGTGGCCTTCGGCAACTTGGCCGCATTTCCCTTGAAGCCCATATTCGCCACGGCAAAGGACTCTGTGGCATCCCGGTTATCCGGATAGATCAAGCGTGATGCGCCACCTTTGAAACGCACCAGATATTTTGAATCTATAGCTGATGGTTTCACGTTACCCGCTGCATTCAGCCAGAGTTCCCGCTCTGACTCATTGGTGGCCTGTTTGGCTGCTTGCAGGTAACGCTTGCGCCAGTGAATCCTATCCAGTTCGATGAACTCAACAATGGTTCTGATATGTTCAGCGGCCTTTGCTCGTAGCTGATACAGTTCGGCCATTGTCACTTCGCTGGGTCCAGTTCCTACCCTTGGAAAGGTGATCCGGTTGCCATCGTTTGACGCTTGCTGTTCTGACTGGATTTTATTCCGCTCAATCGCCAATGCGCCTATCTGTTCGTTTATGGCCTTTAGCTTGGTGGCGTTCTTCACCATGGAAGGCTGCAACGATTCCCGAAGGATTTCGTCATCAACGATCATTTTGATGAAGGTCTGTTGGGATTTGAAAAGCGCAATCCGTTCGCCTTCCAATTGCTGAATCTGTTGCGTAATGGTGTCTTGGCGTGATCCCGTCCCGCCATGGATGATGGTCTTCAGATCGATCTCAGCTACGAATGACAGGAAGGATTTTTCAAACCGTTCATAGTTCCATGGTGCTGCATCCATGCACTTACCCACCAACGAACCCTTGCAATAGAACTGGATAGCCCGGCCCGGCTTTGGGTTTCTGATAGTCATGGGCTCAGCGCAATGGTGGCATTTGGCAATGCCACCAAACAGGTTCGAATAGGCTTGCCCTTTCCTGCCCTTACCGGTGCGCTGGCGTTGTGCCATGCCAGCTTGCGCCCGATTGTATTCTTCAACGGTGATGACCGCTGGAAAGATCATGCATGGGTCTGATTTCGGTGGCGCATACAGACCGTAAGTGGCCTTGGATTTCAGGATGTAATGGACGTTCGCAATGGTCCAATATTCTGCCCTGCCCTTCCTGCGCTTATCCATGGCGAATGGACGGACCCCAGCTTCGTTCAGAATCTTGGCGATCTTGGGCAGGCCACACCCGTTCAGGCTCAAATCAAAAACCCGCCTGACAATCTCTGCCTTCAGTTCATGTAGCTTCGCCTTGCCCGTCTGTGGGTCTTTGAGCAGCCATCCCGGCAGGTTGCCTGACACGACTTCACCAGTGGCAGCGGCCTTGGCATTGCGCTTGATATAGCTCTGCTTAACTCGCTTGCCCTTTGTGGCCGACTCTTCCTTCGCTCGCATGGCCACAAACACAATCATCAGCGCATCCATGTCATTGCAATCGGGATGGTAGGTCTTGGAATCGGTAAGCGTGACAATTGAAATTCCAGCCTTCCAAATCTCTTGGACAATGGCAGCGGTAGCGAACACGCCTTGGCGGCTTAGACGGTCAATCGACTCCACCAGAAGGTAAGAACCACGCCGGATTTTCCCGTCCTGTGCAGCCTTCAAAAATGCCCCAAGCGCACTCGCCTGTTCAAGGTTCCTGCCCTTGAAGGCAGACACGCCGGCATCAGTCATGATCCTGTCATCGGCCAATGGGATTCCGTTCTCGATACTCCATTTCTCGGCCAAGGCGAATTGCCGCCTGAAGCTATCGCCTTGCTCTTGGATGGCGGTGGACCATCTGATGTACGAATAGGCCACTGGTCCGGCGTATGTCAGCGCTGTTTCGCTGACCGAAGCAATGTGAAAATTCACTGTAGAATCGGATTCTTCTGAGAAATCCACTATAACTTTATCATTATAATTCATGAGGTTAGCTCCGCTCGGGCACATATAGGAACGTGCCTCACGGATGCAAGGGTTTCCCTTATGTCCAAACGTTTAGTCGATGACCCGCCACACGAATCCGGCGGCAAAGACGCGCTCAGCCATGGTCGAGAGAATGCGGTCATCCGCGATGCCGGCCACGGCCGCATTGTCGGGCGCCGGCCCCAGCAGTGACGCCAGTTCGCCCTCACCGCCCTTGCGTTTTGCGGCACGCAGACGAATTTTTCGAAAATCTGCCATCGCACCCTCGCCAATTGCCGCGAATGTACCACTTCCCGTAGAAGCCGGCAGCCTCTACGTCTGTCGAGGACATAGCTATGGGGACGAGCATGGACAAGACGAAAAGACGTCTGCCAAACCGTTGGCGAAGGCGACGGGCGGACGGTCTTGATTCGTTCAACGACATGCCGCCGCAACAGCGGTCAGCTTCATGACGGAGTTCATCCATCATCTCATCGAACAATACGGACTGCTTGCCGTTTTTCTCGGTTGCGTCGCCGAAGGTGAAAGCGCGGCGATCCTGGGTGGGTTCTTCGCGCACCAGCATCTCTTCGTTCTCTGGCATACCGTCCTTGCGGCCGCGCTGGGCGCCTTTGCCGGTGACACGCTGTTCTTCATTCTTGGGCGAAGCTTCGCCGAATATCCATTCGTGGTCAGATTGAGAAAACGGCCCGGCTTCAGGCGCGCCTACCGGCTGGTCAACACGCATCCCAACATCTTCGTCCTGTCGAACCGCTACATCTACGGACTTCGTCTCGTCGGCGGCATAGCGGCTGGGCTCTCGCGGATAGGCATGCTGCGCTTCGTCATCCTGAACGCCATATCGTCGGTGATCTGGGCGGTCCTGTTCAGCGGCATTGGTTATGTTTTCGGGCTGGGCGCGGAGCAGATCGTCGGCAAGGCCCTGGCGCGCCACGAGAAATTGCTGATCGGCCTCGCTATCGGCCTGACCGTAGCCGTCATCGCCTGGCTGATCGCCCGTTACGCCTCGAGGAAGGAACGCGACAAGGAAGTCAGGGAAACCGGAGGAGCCTAATCGATGCCGAGAGCGCGGTCGCCGCGATCGAGGATCAAGGGGATGATCAGGTCTTCCTCATCGGCAAGATGCCGGGTCAGCATGGCGATCAGCCTGCTGTTCTCGTCGGCATACGCGTCCGCGGCGAAACGCTGCTTGTCCTCGCTCTCCTGAAGCGTCGGATGAAGGCGTTCGCCGCTTCGGCATTGCGCTCCAATCCTTCATGGATGGTATGATGATCGGCATCGAGGATATCGAAGCCACGCTTCAATCGGGTCTCGGCCTTGGCGAAGACCGGGAAGTAATGGTGGTCCTCGACATTATGATGGCCATCGAGATTACCGAGGAAATGGTTGAGGCGCGGCGCGAACCATTGCGCGAAGTCCGGCGCCGTCAGCCTGCCCTCGCGGTAGTCGCCAATGCCCGCGGTCAGCATGCCACCGAGTTCGCGGAACATGTCGTGGCGCTGCAGCCACATATTGGCAATGCCGTGGATATTGGCATGCCCTTGCCAGTTTTCACGCGGGTATTTTTCGGCCAGCCAGCGCAAATCGTCCGGTAGGCATGCACGCTCTAACAGAAGCAAATTGCCCGCTTCGCTCATGACAGTCTCCTTTGGTGACCGTCATGTAGTGACTGAGCCGTCAGATCGGTAGTCCCGTGATCCGCTCGATCAACGCGATGCCCCAGACGCCGGCAACGATCACGACCGAAATCAGCACCGCCAGCGAGCCGCAGTCCTTGGCCAGTTGAATGTCTATGTGGAACTCGCGGGAGATAGCGTCGCACGCTGCTTCAATGCCCGTGTTCAACACCTCCACCATGATCAGGAGCAGCACCGCACCGATCAGCACTGCGTAGCCGCGCCACGACGTCGAGACGAACCATCCCAGCGGCAAGGCAAGCACCAGCAGCATCAACTCCTGCTGGAAGGCCTTTTCGCTGGCGGCCAGCTTGCGAAACGCCCGCACCGAATTGAAAAACGCGCCGATCAGCCGCTGCATGCCAAATCCCCGTCAGAATCACCGGCCCGAGATAATGCAATGGCGGCATCAATGGAATAAGGTGGTTTGTCCAAAACTCACTCGTTTGCAGACAAGGTCACAGCTCTGATCTCGGTTGGAATGGTCCAAGACCATGCTTTCGGATACGCCTTACCTCAAAACCGGCTCATCGTTTCTACAGCCTGAGGTAGAAAAATCTTATGAAGCCACAGTAAATTAAGGAAACTTTAGCGCGCCCGCATTTATCATGCCGGCGAGCGAAAGTCGTGGGTGGGGACGCGTCACTTCGCAAGATGCTCTGGAATGTCGAGTTGCGTTCCCCCGGTCGGTGACATCCGGCACTCGCAAGTCCGCGATGGCTCCTAGGGTAGAGTGAACAAAACATGCAACCGGCAACCGCCCAGACCGAACGAAACGCCGACATTGCAAGCACGGTTGTGGCGACCATGCGACAGTTGGGCGTCCTGGGCCTGCCGCGCAACTACGAGATTTTCTACGAAGCGCTGAGCGGCACCAATCACGAACTCAGCCTTGCCGTCGTTTCGCTCAGCAATCGCCCGACCCAGGACGAACTGGACAAGATCGGACGCACCTTCTTCGCGCAGAACCATGGCCCTAGCATCGTGGAACACGCCAGGGATGTGATTGCCAAGGAACTCGAGGACGTTGCCTCGCTGCTGAGAAGCGAGCGCAGCCACATCGAGAAGTACGGCCGGATTCTCGACGAGACGTCGAGCGGGCTGAGCAACCGCAGCCTCCTTTCGCAGGATCTCCTGCAGAAGATCGCCAATGCCATGGCGACGGCCACCAATTCGACGATCAACCACGGCCGGCAGGTTGCAACCACGCTCAGCGACAAGACAGCTGAACTCGAGAGCGTGAAATCGAAGCTCGAAGAGTACAAGCGGCTCGCGGACACCGATCCGCTGACCCATATCTGGAATCGTCGCGCCTTCGACAAGGAAATCACCAGGATCTACAACAGCAACAAGGGCATCCTGTTCAATGCCCTGATCCTTGCCGACATCGACCGCTTCAAGGACATCAACGACCGCTACGGCCACCCTGTTGGCGACAAGATCATCCAGATCATCGCCGACATCCTGCAGACCAGCATTCGTGGCGACATGTTCGTTGCCCGCACCGGCGGCGAGGAGTTCGCGCTGATCATCGAAGGCGCCAGCGAGGATACAACCTACGAGATAGCCGAGCGTATCCGCGCGCTGATTGAACAGACTCCTTTCACCAGCAGCCAGACCGGCACGAATTATGGCACCGTCACGGTCTCCATGGGCATCTGCATGGCATCGGAGGCCGAAAACCCCGAGGATCTTTACACCAAGGCAGACCGTGCGCTCTACCGCTCGAAGGTCGGTGGCCGCAACCGTGTGACCAGGCATTCGACCATGGCAGGTCGCTCCGGCAAGAGCTGGCTGCTTTACAAGAAAGATTGACGCCCGACCGGCCTTTCGCCTCCCATCTTTCGACTTTGGCTGCCCTTGCCCTTTCCATGTGAATTTTTGTGGCCTATATTTTCCATAGAAATGGAAGGGTGCGTGCGCGATGCAACTCCAGACCGCAGCCAAGACAGCCGAGAACGCAGTCCTGACCAAGGCAACGCTGCGCGCGGCTGATCTGCTGGACATTACCGCCAGGATGCTGGCCTCTGTAATCGGCGTCTCCGAAGCGACGGTTTCGCGTATGCGCAGGCAGGAATTCCTGCTGGAACGCGGCACCAAGCCATTCGAGCTCGCCGTGTTGTTCGTCAGGCTGTTTCGTTCGCTCGACGCCATTGTCGGAGGTGACGAGACCGTTGCCCGGGCGTGGCTGAAGAATTCCAACACGGCGTTCGACGCCACGCCGCTTGAAAAAATCCTCACCATCACCGGGCTCGTCGATGTCATCGCCTATCTGGACTCCCGACGCGCTCTCGTCTGAAGCCGTAAGCCTCGAAGGCAAATACTGGCGCATGGTCGAGGCGCAGCACCGTGTCTCGACGCTGAAAGTCGTCGACACGCTGGATGAGCAGGCAGTGCTCGAAGACCTCATCGAGGAAACCAAGCCACGAATCCCGCTTGAGTGCCGGCACCTCCATTATCTGCTGGCGACGCCCTTCCGCTACGGCTCGGTCTATCCGCATGGCTCCCGCTTCCGCCGTGCCGGCAGGACCAAGGGCGTCTACTACGCGGCGGAGACCATGATGACCGCCGTATCCGAAATGGCCTTCTACCGGCTGCTGTTCTTTGCTGAATCGCCGGGTACGCCCTGGCCACGCGACGCCGCCGAATACACCGCCTTCGCCGCCGCGATACGCTGTGCAAGAGCCGTCGACCTGACCCGACCGCCGCTTGACCGCGACGACGCGACATGGGCCCATCCTAAGGACTACGCGGCCTGCCAGGACATTGCCGATGTCGCGCGCGAAGCCGGACTGGAAGCGATCCGCTATCGCTCGGCACGCAACCCCATCGGCGCCAACATCGCGCTGCTCACCTGCCGTGGCTTCGCCAAGCCGAAGCCGATCGAACCCCAGACATGGCGCATTCGTCTCGGCGCCTTCGGCGTGCAGGCAATCTGCGAATTCCCGGAAAAGCGGATCGAGTTTTCAAGGACGGCTTTTGCCGATCCAAGGCTCAAGGACCTGCGTTGGGAACGCGGGCGCTGATTTCAAATTGAAAAGGCGCCAGATTTCTCCGACGCCCTTTTTGATACATTCAAATATCGAAACAATATTAGCCGTTTACGGCCTGCTTGTGCTGGACCGGTTGGCTCTTCTTCAACAGATCCGAGACCAGGAACGCCAGTTCGATCGCCTGATCTGCATTGACGCGGGTCGCAATGTGTGTGGTAGCGATCGTGCAGTTCCTCGGCGGTGATAGCGCGGGCGCCACCGGTGCATTCCGTGACATTCTTGCCGGTCATCTCGACATGGATACCGCCCGGATGAGTGCCTTCGGCGCGATGCACCTCGAAGAAGGTCTGCACTTCCTTCAGGATGCGGTCGAACGGCCGCGTCTTGTAGCCGGCGGCCTCGATGGTGTTGCCATGCATCGGGTCCGACGACCAGACCACGCTGCGGCCTTCCTTCTTCACCGCGCGCACCAGCTTCGGCAGATGATCGGCTACCTTGTCGGAGCCGAAGCGCGCAATCAACGTCAGCCGTCCCGGCTCGTTCTCCGGGTTGAGCAGGTCGATCAGTTCAAGCAAACCATCCGGCGTCAGCGACGGACCGCATTTCAGGCCGAGCGGGTTCTTTATGCCCTTGCAATATTCGACATGCGCATGATCGGGCTGGCGGGTGCGGTCGCCGATCCAGATCATGTGGCCTGACGTGGCGTACCAGTCGCCGGAGGTCGAATCGACGCGGGTCAGCGCTTCCTCATAGCCAAGCAACAGCGCCTCGTGGCTGGTGTAGAAATCCGTCTCGCGAAGCGCGTAATTGGTTTCCGAGGTGATGCCGACGGCCTTCATGAAGTCCATCGTCTCGGTGATGCGGTTGGCGAGCGACTCGTATTTCTCGCCCTGCGGGCTGTCGGACACGAAGCCGAGCATCCAGCGATGCACATTCTCCAGGCTGGCATAGCCGCCCTGCGCGAAGGCGCGCAGAAGGTTGAGCGTCGCCGCCGACTGGCGGTAGGCCATCTCCTGGCGGGCAGGATCGGGAATGCGCGACTTGGCGTCGAACTCGATGCCGTTGATGATGTCACCACGATAGCTGGGCAGAGTCACATCGCCCTTGGTCTCGTTGTCGGACGAGCGCGGCTTGGCGAACTGGCCGGCAACGCGACCAACCTTCACCACCGGCTGTGCGCCGGCGAAGGTCAGCACGACCGACATCTGCAGGAACACGCGGAAGAAGTCGCGGATGTTGTCCGCGCCATGCTCGGCAAAGCTCTCGGCGCAATCGCCGCCCTGCAGAAGGAATGCGTCACCGGCAGCGACAGCCGCAAGCTGCTTCTTCAGCTTGCGCGCCTCACCTGCACCAGCGGCGGAAAGGTGGCAAGTTGTGCTTCCGTGTTCTTCAGCGCGGCAAGGTCCGGATAGGCAGGAACCTGCTTGATCGGCTTTGCTCTCCACGAATTCGGCGACCATTTCGTCATCGCTGCACCCAACGCTCTTTCCGAGCAATTCCAGGAAAAGTGTAAAACGGCTTTCCGTCCGGAATTGCGTCAAACAACCAAGCGAGCGCCATCGCCCGCCATTTCGACCCCTATGTGGGGATCGCGGCTCCATACACGAAGCCGATTTCCTATTCTAGACCGGATTTGACCGCCTGGCGAATGGGACGCGCCTAGGCGGCCTTGTCGACCAGCTTGGCCAGTTGCGTCATCACCACTGCCGAGCCAGCCAGGCGCTTTTCCGGCGTCGGCCAATCCCGGGCGAAGACGACGCTGTGGTCCGGCCGGATCTTGGCCAGCGAGCCCTGCTCGCCGATGAACTTGACCAGCCCGACCGGGTTGGAGAACTCGCGCTTGCGGAAATGGATGACGACGCCCTTTGGCCCGGCATCGAGCTTCTCGACATTGGCCTTGCGGCAGAGCGCCTTGATGAAGACGATCTTGAGGAGATGCTTCACCTCTTCCGGCAACGGTCCGAAACGGTCGATCAGCTCGGCGCCGAAGGCATCGATCTCCTCGGTGTTTTCGAGATCACCGAGACGACGGTATAGCGCCAGCCGCAGCTGCAGGTCGGGAACATAGCTTTCCGGGATCATCACCGCCGTGCCGACGGCGATCTGCGGCGACCAGCCGCCGTCCTGAACCTCGCCGGAATCCTTCACCTCGGCGACAGCCTCTTCCAGCATCTGCTGATAGAGTTCGAAGCCCACTTCCTTGATGTGGCCGGACTGCTCTTCGCCCAGAAGATTGCCGGCGCCCCTGATATCGAGATCGTGGCTGGCGAGCTGGAACCCGGCGCCCAACGTGTCGAGCGACTGCAGCACCTTCAGCCGGCGCTCGGCCGTATCGGTGAGCTTGCGGTTGGCGGGCAGCGTGAACAGCGCGTAGGCGCGCACCTTGGAGCGCCCGACACGACCGCGCAACTGATAGAGCTGCGACAGGCCGAACATGTCGGCGCGATGGATGATCAGCGTGTTGGCGGTCGGGATGTCCAGGCCGGATTCGACGATGGTCGTCGACAGCAGCACATCATACTGGCCGTCATAGAAGGCGTTCATGATGTCGTCGAGTTCGCCCGGCGGCATCTGGCCATGGGCTACCGCGACTTTCAGTTCCGGAACAGACTCCTTCAGAAAATCATGGATTTCCGCCAGATCGCTGATGCGTGGAACGACGTAGAAGGAATGGCCGCCGCGATAGCGTTCCCGAAGCAGCGTCTCGCGGATGACCAGCGGATCGAAAGGCGAGATGAAGGTGCGCACCGCCATGCGATCGACCGGCGGCGTAGCGATCAGCGAGAGTTCGCGTACGCCCGTCAGCGCCAGTTGCAGCGTGCGCGGGATCGGCGTCGCCGACAGCGTCAGCACGTGGACATCGGTCTTGAGGTCCTTCAACCGTTCCTTGTGCTTGACGCCAAAATGCTGCTCCTCGTCGATGATCAGCAGGCCGAGATTCTTGAACGAGATCGACGAGCCAAGCAGCGCGTGGGTGCCGACGACGATGTCGACCTGCCCCTCGGCAATGCCCTTCTTGGTTTCAGCCAGTTCCTTGGCGCCGACCAGCCGCGAGGCCTGGGCAACGCGGATCGGCAAGCCGGAGAAACGCTGCGAAAACGTCTTGAAATGCTGGCGCGACAACAACGTCGTCGGCACCACCACCGCGACCTGGAACCCTTCCATGGCGGCAATGAAGGCGGCGCGCAGCGCCACTTCGGTCTTGCCGAAGCCGACGTCGCCGCAGATCAGCCGGTCCATCGGCTTGCCGGCGCCAAGATCGTCCCGCACCGAGTCGATCGCCGTCTGCTGATCGTCGGTCTCCTCATAGGGGAAGCGTGCCGCGAACTCGTCATAGAGGCCGTCCGCCGGCACCAGCGCGGGTGCTGCACGCATCTGCCGTTCGGCGGCGATGCGGATCAATTGGCCGGCCATGTCGAGCAGGCGGCGCTTCAGCTTCGCCTTGCGCGATTGCCAGGCGCCGCCGCCAAGCTTGTCGAGCGTCGCCTCGGCTGAATCCGAGCCGTAGCGCGACAGAAGCTCGATGTTTTCAACCGGGAGGAACAGCCGATCATCGCCGGCATAGTGGATTTCGAGGCAATCATGCGGCGCGCCAACCGCTTCGATGGTGCGCAGGCCGATGAAGCGGCCAATGCCATGATCGGTGTGAACGACGATATCGCCAGATGACAGGGCGGAGGCCTCGGCGATGAAGTCGGAAGCGCGTTTCTTGCGCTTCGAACGCCTGATCAGCCGGTCGCCCAGAATGTCCTGCTCGGCGACGACGACAAGTTTTTCGGTCTCGAAGCCGGATTCCAGCGGCAGCACGGCCAGTGCCGCCTGCCCCGGCTCGAGCTTTTCGGCTTCTGCCAGCGTTGCAACCTGCTTGAGATTGCCGAGGTGGTGCTCGGCCAGGATCTGCCCGAGCCGGTCGAGCGAGCCTTCGGTCCAGCCTGCAACAACGACGCGTCGGCGGGCCGCCCGCTCATCGCCAATGTGTTTTACGACGACATCGAAGACGTTGATGTTGGGATCGGCGCGTTCCTCGACAAAGCTGCGACCCTGGCGCGAACCGGCGTGATAGACCTTTTTCGCACCGGCATCCGGCGCATCGAATGGCGTGAAGTCGATCGCTTCGCGTGGTCCGAGCGAGGCGACCAGATTTTCCGGCGACAGGTAAAGCAGGTCTGGCGGCACCGGCTTGTAGGGCACGGCGTCCTTCAATGCGGCGTCGGCCTGCTTCTTGCGCGCCTCGTAATGATCGAGGATCAGCGTGTGGCGCTCGGCCAGGGCCTCGTGCGCCAGATGGTCGAACACCACCGGCGTTTCCGGCAGATAGTCGAAAACCGTCTCCAGCTTTTCGTAGAAGAATGGCAGCCAGTGCTCCATGCCGGCGAAACGCCGGCCTTCGCTAACCGCTGCATAGAGCCCGTCGTCGCGCTGGGGTGCGCCGAACGCTTCGATATAGGAGCGGCGGAAGCGGCTGATGGTTTCGGGCGTCAGCGCCACCTCGCTCATCGCCTGCAGCGCCATCGACTTGCGCTGGCCGGTGGTGCGCTGGGTCGCGGCGTCGAAGACGCGGATGGATTCCAGTGTGTCGCCGAAGAAGTCGAGCCGAAGCGCCTCGGTCCAGCCCGGCGCCAGGAGATCAAGAATGCCGCCACGCACCGCGAATTCGCCAACGCCACGCACGGTCGGCACCCGCTCGAAGCCGGAGATCTCCAGGCGCGATATCAGCGCGTTCATGTCGATCTGGTTGCCGGGTTTTGCGTGGAAGGTCTGCGCCTCGACGAGGCCGGCCGGCGGAATGCGCTGCAGCAGTGCATTGGCGGTGGTCAGGATGACCGCGCGATGCGGCTTCCGGGCCAGCGCGATCATGGCGGTAAGCGCATCGAGCCGCCGCGCGGCGACATCGGAACCGGGCGATACGCGGTCGTAAGGCAGGCAATCCCATGCCGGCAGGTCGAGCACCGGCAGGCCCGGTGCGGCGAAGGCCAGCGCCTCGACGATTGCCGGCAGGCGCTGTCCGTCACGCGCCACGAACAGCACTGGCTTGTCGGGAGCGATCTCGAGCGCCGTCTGCACCAGCGCGAAGGCCTCGTAGCCATCGGCGACGCCGTCGACGATGAACTGGCCGGCGCGGCCCTTGGGCAGGCCGATTTTGGGAATAAGGGTCATGAAATCACGGTCTTGTCTTGTCGCAATTCCGGACGGAAAACCGCTTCGCACTTTTCCTGGAATTACTTGTGTTTAGAATGTCATGGATCGGCGTGAGGCCAGGATTTTTTGCAGAACGCTGCAATCAATGTCCGCCGGAACTGGTCGCTCTCCGGTGATCATCGGCAGGAATTCGGTGTCGGGAATATCCAGGAGCCTCTCATATTGGTCGATTTCATCACCGGTCAAGGCGTCGATCTCGGCATCGGCGAAGCTGCCCAGGATCAGGTCCATTTCGCGCATGCCGCGATGCCACGAGCGGAACAAAAGCTTGCGGCGGCGGGCGTCGAGCCCTTCGCTTGATCGTGTCGTTCCGGTCATCGTGCGGGATCCTGGGTCTTGAACGGCGCATATAGCGTGGATAGACAGCGGTGTCAGCCTTGCGCTGTGACCGTCTCGACATAAGCTGACATCATGCGCCCTTCCCTCCTCGATCCGTTGTTCGTCCCGATCACCTCGCTTGCTGGTGTCGGACCGAAGGTTGGCGCGCTGATCGAGAAGGTCGTGACAGCCGACCTCGGTGACCGGGCGGCGCGCGCCGGCGACCTCCTGTTCGTGCTGCCGCACACCGTCATCGACCGCCGCGACCGGCCGGGCATCGCAGGTTCCGCCGAGGGCCAGATCGTCACGCTCGACGTGCGCATCGACCGTCACCAGCCGCCGCCGCGCGGCAACCGATCGGTGCCGTACAGGGTCTATGCCCATGACGACACGGGCGAGATCGCGCTGACCTTCTTCCATGCCCACGCCGCCTATCTCGAAAAGGCGATGCCCGAGGGCGAGCATGTCATCGTTTCCGGCCGCATGGAATGGTTCAACGGCCGCCCGTCCATGGTCCATCCCGACCACATTGCGCTGGCCAGCGAAGCTGAAAACCTGCCGCTGGTCGAGCCCGTCTATCCGCTGACGGCGGGACTGTCGGGCAAGGTGCTGCGCCGGGCGATCGGCCAGGCACTCGGCCGTCTGCCTATATTGCCCGAATGGCAGAATGCTGAGTTTCTGCGCCGTCGTACATTTCCCGCTTTTGGCGACGCGCTTGCCCGCATCCACAATCCAGCCGACCCCATCGATGTTTCCGTTGACGGCGCGGCGTGGCGGCGGCTCGCCTATGACGAGTTGTTGGCGGGCCAGGTGTCGTTGGCGCTGGTGCGGGCAAAGGTCCGCCGCCTGTCCGGCCGCCCGCTGATCGGTGACGGCCGCATCGTCGAAAAACTGCGTGCGGCCCTACCTTATTCGCTGACCGCCAGCCAGGAATTCGCACTGGCCGAGATCAACGCCGACCTCGCCGATCCCGAACGCATGCTGCGGCTGTTGCAGGGCGATGTCGGCTCCGGCAAGACGGTGGTGGCGTTGCTCGCCATGGCCCGCGCCGTCGAGGCCGGCGGCCAGGCGGCGCTGATGGCGCCTACCGAAATCCTGGCGCGGCAACATCTCGCCACGATCGCGCCGCTGGCCGCAAAAGCCGGCATGAAGGTAGCCGTCCTCACCGGCCGCGAAAAGGGCCGCGAGCGTAGCGACACATTGGCCGGTCTGGCTAACGGTGACATCGACATCGTCATCGGCACACATGCGCTATTCCAGGAGACGGTGACGTTCCACGATCTCGTCTTCGCCGTCATCGACGAACAGCATCGTTTCGGCGTTCACCAGCGTCTCGCCATGACCGCCAAGGGCGACGCGCCCGACATGCTGGTGATGACGGCCACACCCATCCCGCGCACGCTGGTGCTGACCGCTTTCGGCGACATGGACGTGTCGAAGCTGACCGAGAAGCCGGCCGGGCGCCAGCCGATCCGCACCGTCACCCTGCCGCTGGAACGGTTGGATGAACTGGTTGGCCGCATGCACGACGCGGTGGCGGAGGGCCAGAAGATCTACTGGATCTGTCCGCTGGTCGAGGAATCCGAAGAGATCAAGCTGATGTCGGCCGAGGACCGCTTTGCCTCGCTGCAGCCGCTGTTCGGCGACCGGATCGGCCTCGTTCACGGCCGCATGAAAGGCGCCGACAAGGACGAGGCGATGCGCGCCTTCAAGCAGGGCGAAACACGCATCCTCATCGCCACCACCGTGATCGAGGTTGGCGTCGACGTTCCCGATGCGACGATCATGGTCATCGAGCACGCCGAGCGTTTTGGCCTTGCCCAACTTCACCAGTTGCGTGGGCGGGTCGGGCGTGGCGACAAGCCATCGTCCTGCGTGCTGCTCTACAAGGACCCGCTCGGCGAAACGGCAAAACGCCGCCTGTCGGTCATGCGTGAAACGGAAGACGGCTTCCGCATCGCCGAGGAGGACCTGAAACTGCGTGGCGAAGGCGAATTGCTGGGCACCCGCCAGTCGGGCACGCCGGGTTTCCAGGTTGCGCGTATCGAGGCGCATGCCGATCTGCTCGAAGCCGCCCGTGACGACGCGCGCCTGATCCTGTCGCGCGATCCGGACCTGCAATCCGAGCGCGGCGAGGCCCTTCGGCTGTTGCTCTACTTGTTCGGCCGCGATGAGGCCGTGCGGTTGCTGCGCGCCGGCTGAGGCCCTGAGCCTAGCGGCGGGTTGGCGAGTGTTCCGTTGATCGGCTCGCCGTTCACGGTCAGCACCTTCGTCTTGACCTCGGGTGCCACAAGCCCAGCCGAGACGATCAGCTTGGCGCCGTCCTCGATCGTCATGTCGAGCAGCACGATGTCGGATTTCAGCACATACATCAGGAAGCCGGTGGTCGGGTTGGGCGTGCACGGCATGAACACCGCGATCAGCGGGTCGCCTTCCTGATCCAGCTTCTCATTGATCTCGGTGTGCCTCTCGCCAGCGACAAAGACCAGCGACCAGACGCCCTTGCGCGGATATTCGACCAGCCCGACCTGGCGGAACATGTCACCCTTGTTCGACAGCACGGTCTCGAAAATCTGCTTGAGCGACCCGTAAATGCCACGCACCAGCGGCATGCGGCCAAGAAGGCGCTCGCCGAAAGAGACGATGGCCCGGCCGACGATGTTGGCTGCCAGGAAACCGATGAGGGTGATCAGGAACAGCGCCACGATCAGCCCAAAACCCGGTACCGGAAAAGGCAGGTAGGTATCTGGGCTGTATCGGGCGGGAATATAGGGTTTCACCCAGGAATCCACCCAGCCGACAACCGACCAGGCGATGTAAGCGGTGATCGCCAGTGGCGCACAGACGATGAAGCCGGTCAGAAAGTAGTTTCTGAGCCGGGTCATGCCGGAGGTCTTGGGGGCATCGGACATGATTCACCGCGGCGCGCTATTGCGCCGCAACATTAGTGAACCGCTGCCCCGTTTGGAACTGCGAAGTTTTTAAAGACGTCGTGTTGCCAGCGGCTATTCCACCGTCACCGATTTCGCCAGGTTGCGCGGCTGGTCGACGTCCGTGCCCATGAACACGGCGGTGAAATAGGCGAGCATCTGGATCGGCAGCGCGTAGATGATGGGCGAGATGATTTCCGGCACCTCGGGCAGGATGATCGTCTCCATCGTCTTGACGCTCGACTGCGCCGCGCCCTTGGCGTCGGTGATCAGGATGATCTTGCCGCCGCGCGCGGCCACTTCCTGCATGTTCGACACCGTCTTTTCGAAGATGCGGTCATGCGGGGCGATGACGATGACCGGCATGTTCTCGTCGATCAGCGCGATGGGACCGTGCTTCAGCTCGCCGGCGGCATAGCCCTCGGCGTGGATGTAGGAGATTTCCTTGAGCTTCAGCGCGCCTTCCATGGCGAGCGGGAAATTGGTGTCGCGGCCGAGATAAAGCACGTTCTTGTAGTGAGCGAGATCGCGCGCAACCTTCTCGATCTGTTGGTCGAGCTTCAGCACCTGATTGGCAAAGCGCGGCGCTTCCGAAAGCTCGCGCACCAGCGTTTTTTCCCGCTCTGGCGAGATCGTTCCCCGCGCAACGCCCGCGCACGGCAAGCGATGCAAGGACGGACAGCTGGCAGGTAAAAGCCTTGGTCGAGGCGACGCCGATCTCCGGCCCTGCCAGGGTCGGCAGCACCACGTCGGATTCACGCGCCATGGTCGATTCACGCACATTCACCACGGCGCCGATCTTCATCCCCGCCTTGCGGCAATAGCGCAGCGAGGCCAGCGTATCGGCGGTTTCACCGGACTGCGAGATGAAGAAAGCGGCGTCGTTCTTCGACAATGGCATTTCGCGGTAGCGGAATTCCGAAGCGACATCGATGTCGACCGGCAGCCGCGCGTAGCGCTCGAACCAGTATTTGCCGATCAGGCCTGCCAGGTAGGCGGTGCCGCAGGCCGAGATTGCCAGCCGGTTGATCTCTGCGAAATCGAAAGGCAGATCGAGCGGCTTGGAGACGCCGCCGACGAAATCGAGATAATTCGCCAGCGTGTGCGAGATCACCTCGGGCTGTTCATGGATTTCCTTTTCCATGAAATGGCGCCGGTTGCCCTTGTCGACCATGAAGCTGGTCGACAGCGACTGCTGGCGTTTGCGTTCGACCTGTTTGCCGTCGATGTCGAAGATGGCGACGCCATTGCGACGCACCACCGCCCAGTCGCCGTCTTCCAGATAGGTGATCGAATTGGTGAACGGGGCAAGCGCGATGGCATCGGATCCAAGGAACATCTCGCCGTCGCCATGACCGACGGCCAGCGGCGGCCCGTTGCGCGCGCCGACAATCAGATCCTCGTCGCCCTTGAACATGATGGCCAGCGCAAACGCGCCTTCCAGCCGCTTCAGCGCCTGGTGCGCGGCCTCGACCGGCTTCAGCCCCCTGGCCAGTTCGCGCGCCACCAGATGCGCGACGACCTCGGTGTCGGTCTGCGAGGTAAAGGCGTAGCCGTCGCGGATCAGTTCCTCGCGCAGCTCGGCGAAATTCTCGATGATGCCGTTATGGACAATGGCGACGCCATCGGAAAAATGCGGATGCGCATTGGTCTCGTTCGGCACACCATGGGTTGCCCAGCGCGTATGGCCGATGCCGATCGTGCCGCCGAGCGGCTCGTCCTTCAGCCGGCGTTCGAGATTGACCAGCTTGCCTTCGGCGCGGCGGCGGCCGAGCTGACCATGTTCGATGGTGGCGACACCGGCGGAATCATAGCCGCGGTATTCGAGCCGTTTCAGCGCATCGACAATGAGTGGCGCGACTTGCGACTGACCAACAATTCCAACGATACCGCACATGCAGACAACCCCCGATTCCCCGCAGAAAACCCAGCGCTATTTAGGGATGGCCGGCCTGCCGCGAAAGTCACATTGCATTTCGTCCCGTATCAGCCGGAACGCTCCTGCACGCATGCATCATGACAGACCGCTCTTGCAATCCCGTTACCATTATCATCAGGATTTTTGCGATTTTCCGGGCGTTGGCCGTTGCCGCCACACGGTATTGCCAGAATGCTGTTTCCGGTAGAGTGGCGCGACGAAACACGGCCCGTTGGAAAAGGAACGCCACAATGGAACGCTACTACCCGGTGGCAATAGTGACCCTTCTTTGTGGCCTCGCCGTATTCGGCATGGCGCTCACGGTCGCTAAAACCCATTCCAAGACTGGAATACATGCCCCCACCATGACCGGCGACCCGCTGCTCGAGCGGGCAATTCGAGCACATTCCAATACGCTCGAATGGCTGCCGATCTTTCTCCCCGCCTTGTGGCTGTTCGCCATCTACTGGAGCGCCACATGGGCGGCAGGCCTCGGCGTTCTGTGGCTTGTCGGCCGTGTGGCGTACTTCGTCGGATATCTCTCTGCCCCTTTGAAACGATATCCTGGATTTTTCATTCAGACCGTGGCGGCCCTTGCACTGTTGCTGGGCGCACTCGGGCGAATTATCTATCTGTGGCTGGCGTAATGGGATGCCCGCGATCACTTTGCCGCGGTCCAGTCAGGCAGCAAGGCGATGAGTGAAATCAGAGACGTCGTGACACTGTGGCGCCCGGTCGGCCCCCAGGAACTTGAGCTCATCGAAGGCTCGGGGATGCGGGCGTTTCCGCCACGCTTGCCGGACCAGCCCATCTTCTACCCGGTCCTGTCCGAAGCCTATGCCGTGCAGATAGCGCGCGACTGGAATGTACCCGCCAGTGGCGCGGGCTATGTCACGCGGTTCGATGTCCTGAAAAGCTTTCTCGACCGGTACCGGGTCGAGCACGCCGGCAGCAAGGCGCATCTGGAATATTGGATTCCTGCTGAGAACCTTGCCGATTTCAACCGGGCAATCGTCGGCAGGATCGAGGTGACCGCCGCTTTCGGCAAGGATGCCGCCAGTTGCCGCTAATGGTCAGCGCCTGACGCCTTCTTCTTCGCGGCCGCGGCCGAAGCGAAGCGCTCGCGCAATTCCTTGCCCTTGCCCGGGATCGTCTTCTGGCGGGCGCGACCGAAGGCCAGCGCATCATCAGGCACGCTTTCGGTGATCACGCTGCCGGAGGCGATATAGCCGCCCTTGCCGATCGACACCGGTGCCACCAATGAGGAATTCGAGCCTATGAAAGCGCCCTCGCCGATGTCGGTGAAGAATTTCGAGTAGCCGTCATAGTTGCAGGTGATGGTGCCGGCGCCGATATTGGCGCCCGCGCCGACCCGAGCGTCGCCGATATAGGTGAGGTGATTGACCTTGGCGCCTTCCTCGATAACAGCCTGCTTGACCTCGCAGAAATTGCCGACCTTGGCCTTGTTCCTGAGGTCGGCGCCCGGCCTCAGTCGGGCGAACGGTCCGACATCGCAGTTCGATGCGATCGTGGCGCCTTCGATGTGGCTGAAGGCATGGATCTTGGCTCCACCAGCAATTTTCACCGCCGGCCCGAACCAGACGTTTGGCTCGACAATCGTGTCGGCGCCGATCTCGGTGTCGTGGGAAAAGAACACGGTTTCCGGCGCAATCAGCGTCACGCCGGACAGCATCGCCTCACGCCGGCGGCGGGTCTGCCAGATACCTTCAGCCTGTGCCAGTTCGGCGCGGTTGTTGATGCCAAGCGCGCTCTCGAAACTTGCTTCGGTGGCCACGACATCAAGCCCCTGCGCCCCGGCAATCTCCACGATGTCGGTGAGGTAATATTCGCCCTTGGCATTCTTGTTGCCGACCGCATCGAGCAGCTTCAGCGCCTGGTTGCCGGCCACCGCCATCATGCCGGCGTTGCAGAAAGTGATCTTCTTCTCTTCCTCGCTGCAGTCCTTTTCCTCGCGGATGGCGACGAGCTTGCCGCCTTTCTCGATCAGCCGGCCATAGCCGGCAGGACTGGGCGGACGGAAACCGATGACCACGACAGCCGCACCTTTGGCCAGCTTCTGCCGCGCCAGGATGAGCGCCTCCGGGTCGATCAGCGGCGTGTCGCCGAACATGACCAGGATATCGTCATAACCCCTTGATATCGCTTCGCGCGCGGCAAGCACCGCATGTGCCGTGCCCAGCCGCTTCTCCTGCACGAACGTCTCCGCCTTCGGAGCGAATTTCTGCGCTGCCTTGCGCATCTCGTCGGCCCCGTGGCCGATCACCAGCGCCTGGCTGCTGGCGCCGGCGGCTTCAGCCGCCTTCGCCACATGGGCGACCATCGGTAGCCCGGCGATCTGGTGCAGCACCTTCGGCAGCGCACTCTTCATGCGCGTGCCCTCGCCGGCGGCGAGGATGACGGACAGGCAGGATCTCTGACTCATGGAATGGCAACCGTAAGAAAAGGAGTTTGGAATCAACGCATGCTAGCAGTGGCGAAGTGCTTCACCAATGCGGTTAAATTCCGGTGAGCCGGTGGAGCAACTGCCTCTTGATCAGCGGGTCCAGAGCCCGATCCGTCGCACTCACGACAATCAAATCAGGAACTTGATTTCCTGCTTGCCCATCAGAGTCACTGCCCAGGCAGAAAATGGGAGCGGTGGCAGGCGACGTCAGCAAACCTTCGCGCACCGCGCTGGCAGAGCAGGGGGCGCGAGTATGGCCGCATCGCCACAATCAGAGCGAATAAATACGCCTTTTTTCCCGGCTTGCCTGTCGGGCTTTTCCCGACTCGGGGCGGATAAACCGAACAGGGATGCCCGCTTAAAACCTGACTCAATACGTGGGTGAATCACAATTGTTTAAATTCCGTATCGACCGATGATGAGATCGTTAACTTTGCCATCACGGATTGGTTGTTGGCAAGAAGTAATCAATACGCACATCTCAGGAAGAGGATGCGGCTATGAAAAAGATCCTTCTCGTTGCAGCAATTCTGGTTGCCTTTACTGGCTACTCCGACGCTATGTCTGTCGGAAGCGGTAATGGAAACGGCAATGGCAACTCAGGCGTCGGAAACGGCAACGGAAACGGAAATGGCAATTCCGGTATCGGCAACGGTAACGGCAACGGTAACGGTAATTCCGGCATCGGCAACGGCAACGGTAACGGCAACGGCAATACCGGTGTCGGCAATGGCAACGGCAACGGCAACGGCAACGGCGGCACCGGAGGTACTGGTGGCACGGGTGGTACTGGCGGCACGGGTGGCACGGGTGGCACCGGCGGCACGGGTGGTACTGGCGGCACGGGTGGTACTGGCGGCGGAAGCAATAGCCGATCCGGCTCCTCCCAGACGTCGGTCTCGACGGTCTGCGGTGGTTTCCACTCTTTCGAAAGCATTTGCCCTAAGTAAGAGTAATAGTAATAGTACGAGTACGAGTAAAAGTAACGTTGGCCGGCAACGGTAATGCTGGCAACGGCACAGCGCCGGCCAACGGAAATTGGGCTATCACAGCAGCCGGACCAGCATACCGGGCCGGCAACGGGGGCTTCAGAGGCAAACGGCAACTCTCCGTGAGGTGAACGATGGCCAACAACACATCAACGATCACCGTCCTGCTCATGTTCGCTGTCGCTTTGGCGGTAGCGTTTTCCGTGACCTCCGTGATGGCTGGTAGCGGAAATGGAAACGGCAATGGCAATGTCGGCAACGGCAATGGCAACGGCAATTCGGGAAACGACAACGGCAATTTCAACACCGGCAACAACAACGGCAACGACAACGCCACCGATGGGAACGGCAACAGCAATGTTGGCAACGATCAGGGCAATGGCGGGGCCAACAACGACGATGCCGCACGACTCAAAGCTTGGCTTGACAAGTTGCAGAACAACCTTTCCGGCAATCCGCTTCAATGAGAACGGCTTGCAACCGGCCGGGTTGACAACGCCGCCAGCGAACTTGCCTTGGCGCGCTGCCTACCCCAGTCGGCCAAGCACCGGGAAATTTTCCAGCAGCCAATAGGACACGGTCTGCACGCCGCCGGTGAGGAAGAAGACGCCGGCGACGACCAGCAATGCCCCGATGGCCTTTTCTACGCGACCGAGATGGACGCGGAATTTTCCAAGGAAACGCATGAAGGCGCCGGAAAACAGCGCCGCGATCAGGAACGGAATGCCGAGGCCGAGCGAATAGGCGGCAAGCAGCAATGCGCCCTCGCCAACCGTCTCGCGTCCGCCGGCCAGCGTCAGGATCGGCCCAAGCACCGGGCCGATGCAAGGCGTCCAGCCGAAGGCGAAAGCCAAGCCCATGACATAGGCGGCGACAGCGCTTGCCGGCTTGCCCTGCGACTGGAAGCGCGCCTCGCGCGACAGCAGCGGAATGCGCAGTATGCCGAGGAAATTCAGCCCCATCAGGATGATGAGCACGCCGGCTCCCATCGCCAGCGGCTCCTGCCAGACGCGCAGCAGCCGGCCGATGGTCGAGGCTCCGGCTCCGAGCGCCACGAAAACGGTGGAAAAACCAAGCACGAAAGCGAGCGAGGAATAGAGCAGCGCGCCGCGCGCGACAGCCTTCGCGGCGGTGCCCGCATTGCCGCGGAAATCGTCTACCGAAACGCCGGCCATGTAGCAGAGATAGGGCGGCACCAGCGGCAGCACGCAAGGCGACAGGAACGAGATGGCTCCCGCCCCGATCGCGCTGACATAGCCGATGTCCAATGCCATTTCCAAGCTCCACTCAGTGGCGCCGATATAGCGACGCCAAGTCTTGTCCGCCAATCACCGTTGCGTGGCAAGTCGTCGCTCCGGTCAAGCGGATTGTCCGGAAGAAACAGTATCCCGAGAGCGTTTGCATGAACGAGGCCGCGATTTGCCGCGCCTCTTTGCATCCCAGGGAGATTTTCATGAAGACGATGATCGTTGGACTGGCCGTGCTTTTGCTCGGCACCGCCGCATCCTTTGCCGCCGAGGCGTGGAAGGAAGCTGATGTCGCAGGCACCAAGATCTACACCGATGCCAACGGCATGACGCTTTACACCTTCGACAAGGACGAGAAGGGCAAGACCAACTGCTACGACAAATGCGCCACCAACTGGCCACCGCTGAAGGCCGAGGCCGGCGCGAAGGCCGACGGCGAATGGACTGTCGTCGACCGCACCGACGGCACCAAGATGTGGGCCTATGACGGCAAGCCTGCCTACACTTTCATGAAGGACAAGAAGGCCGGCGACATGAGCGGCGAAGGTGTTGGCGGCGTATGGCACGTTCTGAAGGCCGATTGAGCCCAAACTGAACCGCTTTCATTCCCGACGGTTCCGGTCGCCGGACAATTCTCCAACCCCGGCGGCCGGTTTCCCATCCGATCCGCCCCGGCGGGGGCGTCGCAAACCCTCGGCCGGGGCGCAACCGGTCCGGCCTCAACGGACAGCTAGTCACCGCGCATTTTCACAAAGGGTGGCGCCGGATCAATGTTCCCCTTATATTCAACGTGATTTGTTCCTCCTTCCGGCTTCGTTGTCGGCTTGCCCTGTGGCAGCAACAACCCAGCTCTTGCCCTCAAATTTCGCTCCGCATCGGCCGATTGCATACATCGCACAAGACATGCATTTTGGGCGTTCGCCCTTGACCGGATGCAAAAGCGCGGCCATGTGAGCGACAAATTGAACGAGATTTCGTCGCGCGCAGCGGAATTCTTCTGCCGCATCACAGCTGATATGAGACCTCATGGACGTAGTCGTCGTCGAATCGCCGGCCAAGGCGAAGACAATCAACAAGTACCTGGGAAAGAACTACAAGGTTCTGGCCTCGTTTGGTCACGTCCGTGATTTGCCGGCCAAGGACGGCTCGGTGCGCCCGGACGAGGATTTTGCCATGTCCTGGGCTGTCGACACGGCCTCGGGCAAACGCCTCGCCGAAATCGCCCAGGCGGTGAAGGATGCCGATGGCCTGATCCTCGCAACCGATCCGGATCGTGAGGGCGAAGCAATCTCCTGGCACGTTCTGGAAGTGCTCAAGCAGAAGCGCGCGTTGAAGGACAAGACGGTCAGCCGTGTCGTCTTCAACGCCATCACCAAGTCGTCGGTGCTGGAAGCGATGGCCAATCCGCGCCAGATCGATGTGCCGCTGGTCGATGCCTATCTCGCCCGCCGCGCGCTCGACTATCTTGTCGGTTTCACACTCTCACCCGTTCTGTGGCGCAAATTGCCGGGCGCCCGCTCCGCCGGCCGCGTCCAGTCCGTGGCCTTGCGCTTGGTCTGCGACCGCGAATCCGAGATCGAGCGGTTCATCCGCGAGGAATACTGGCAGATCGCCGCACTGCTCGGCACTCCGCGCAACGAGACTTTCGAGGCTCGGCTGACCGCGTTCGAGAGCAAGAAGCTGCAAAAGCTCGATATAGCCAACAAGACGCAGGCCGACGACATCAAGTCGATGCTCGAAGGCGCGACCTTCAAGGTCGCCTCGGTCGAAGCCAAGCCGACAAAGCGCAATCCCGGCCCGCCCTTCACCACCTCGACGCTGCAGCAGGCCGCCTCATCGGGGCTCGGCTTTTCGGCCAGCCGCACCATGCAGGTGGCGCAGCGGCTGTATGAAGGCATGGAAATCGGCGGGGAGACCACCGGCCTGATCACCTACATGCGAACCGATGGCGTTCAGATGGCACCGGAGGCGATCTCTGCTGCTCGTGACGCCATTGCCAAGGAGTTCGGACCAAAATATCTGCCCGAAAAGCCGCGCCAATACACCGCCAAGGCCAAGAATGCCCAGGAAGCGCACGAAGCGATCCGCCCGACGGATTTCATGCGCACTCCGGCATCGGTCAGGCAGTATCTCGATTCCGATCAGATGCGGCTCTATGAGTTGATCTGGAAGCGCGCCATCGCCAGCCAGATGCAGCCGGCCGAGATCGAGCGTACCACCGTCGAGATCGAAGCCGTCAACGGCGCCCGCAGCGCCGAGCTGCGCGCTATCGGCTCGGTCGTTCGCTTCGATGGCTTCATCGCCGCCTACACCGACCAGAAGGACGATGACGCGGAAGACGAGGAAAGCCGCCGCCTGCCCGAGATCCGCCCCGGCGAACAGTTGGCACGCCAGGCCATCAACGCCACCCAGCACACGACAGAGCCGCCGCCGCGTTATTCGGAAGCCTCGCTGATCAAGAAGCTGGAAGAGCTCGGCATTGGCCGCCCGTCGACCTATACGGCGATCCTGAAGACGCTTGAGGATCGTGACTATGTCACCATCGACAAGCGCCGGCTGGTGCCGCAGGCCAAGGGCCGCCTGCTGTCGGCTTTCCTGGAAAGCTTCTTCGAGCGCTATGTCGAGTACGACTTCACGGCATCGCTTGAGGAAAAGCTCGACGAGATTTCGGACGGCAAGCTCGCCTGGAAGGATGTGCTGCGCGACTTCTGGAAGGATTTTTCGGGCGCCGTCGCCGACATCAAGGAATTGCGCGTCACCGACGTTCTCGATGCTCTCAACGAAGAGCTGGCGCCGCTGGTTTTCCCCGCCCGCGAGGACGGTTCGAACCCCCGCATCTGTCCAAAATGCGGCAGCGGCAACCTGTCGCTGAAGCTCGGCAAGTTCGGCGCCTTCGTTGGCTGTTCAAACTATCCCGAATGCTGCTTCACTCGCCAGCTCGGCGACGCCGCCAACCCGAATGGCGACAACGGCGGCGGCGATGACGGTACCAAGGTGCTCGGCAAGGATCCGTACACGGCCGAGGAAATCACGCTGCGCAGCGGCCGCTTCGGCCCCTACATCCAGCGTGGCGACGGCAAGGAAGCCAAGCGTTCCAGCCTGCCCAAGGGCTGGACGCCGGAGTCCATCGACCACGAAAAGGCGCTCGCCTTGCTGGCGCTGCCGCGCGATGTCGGCCAGCATCCGGAATCCGGCAAGATGATTTCCGCCGGGCTCGGCCGCTACGGCCCGTTCGTCCTGCATGACGGAACCTACGCCAACCTTGAGAGCATCGAGGATGTGTTCTCGATCGGATTGAACCGCGCCGTCTCGGTGATTGCCGAGAAGCAGCTGAAGGGCAAGGGCGGCCGCAATGGCGGCACCGCCGCGGCCCTGAAGGAGCTCGGCGAGCATCCCGATGGTGGCGGCAAGATCGTCGTGCGTGACGGCAAATACGGGCCTTACGTGAACTTCGGCAAGGTCAACGCCACGCTGCCCAAGGGCAAGGATCCGCAGTCGGTGACGATCGAGGATGCCTTGGCGCTGATTGCCGAGAAGGAAGCCAAGGGCGGCGGCGGCAAGAAGCCGGTCCGCAAGGCTGCCGCGGCCAAGGCACCGGCAACCAAGAAAACGGCGGCTAAGAAGCCGGCAGCAAAGAAAAAAGGATAGGTCAGCGTGGCGCGAAGGATCACCGGTAGAAGTCACGGCGATCCGCGCACCGCCGACAACAGGGCCAAGGTCAAGGACGACTACAAGCCCTCGCGCGATGAAATCCTGCGCTACATCGCCGAAAATCCGGATCGCGCGGGAAAGCGCGATATAGCAAAGGCGTTCGCGCTGCGCGGCGACGACCGCATCTGGCTGAAGGACATCTTGCACGATCTGCAGGACGAGGGCCTGCTGACCAAGGAGCGCAAGAAACTTGCCCGTGTCGGCGCCCTGCCCCATGTCGCCGTGCTCGACATTTTTGGCCGC
The DNA here is from genome assembly GCF_020616515.1 of Mesorhizobium sp. PAMC28654. Lineage (GTDB taxonomy): Bacteria > Pseudomonadota > Alphaproteobacteria > Rhizobiales > Rhizobiaceae > Mesorhizobium. The sequence goes on along the minus strand of NZ_CP085135.1, from coordinate 389,927 downwards.
GACGGCGATGGCGTCTTGCTGGCGCATCCGGTGGAAGCCGTCGGCACCGGCGAGCCGCCTGTCATCTCCATTCGCGTCTCGCGTAGCGGCAACGGCCCGGCACCGGGCATCGGCGACCGCGTACTGGCCAAGACCTTCCCGACCAACGACGCGACTGGCCCCGCCTACACCGGCCGGGTGATGAAGATTTTCGAGAAGCGCACCGATGCGGTCCTGGGTGTGTTTCGCATCCTGCAGGATGGCACCTTCCGCATAGAGCCCGTGGAGCGGCGCCAGCCGGAACTGATCGTCGACAAGGAATTCCAGAACGGCGCGAAGAACGGCGATCTGGTCGAGGTCGAGCCGGCGCGAGCCTCCCGCTTTGGGCTGCCCAGGGCCAAGGTGCTGGCGGTTCTGGGCTCGCTGACCAGCGAAAAGGCGGTCTCGATGATCGCCATCCATGCCCACGATATCCCGCACATCTTTCCGGACGACGTCATCGCCGAGTCCGAAGCCGTCCAGCCAGCCACGATGGCCCATCGCGAGGACTGGCGCGACCTGCCCTTGCTCACCATCGATCCGGCCGACGCCAAAGACCATGACGACGCGGTGTTCGCGATAGCCGATCCGGACGAGAACAACCCCGGCGGCGTGGTTGCCACCGTTGCGATCGCCGATGTCGCCGCCTATGTCCGTTATGGCACAGCACTTGACCGCGAGGCGCTGAAGCGTGGCAATTCGGTCTATTTCCCGGATCGCGTCGTGCCGATGCTGCCCGAGCGTATCTCCAACGACCTCTGTTCGCTGCGCGAAGGCCAGGACCGGCCGGCATTGGCCGTGCGCATGGTGTTTTCGGCCGAAGGCCGCAAGATCAGGCATTCCTTCCACCGTGTCATGATGAAGTCGGCGGCGAAACTCTCCTACCAGCAGGCGCAGGCCGCGATCGACGGAGCCCCGGACGACAAGACCGGCCCGATCCTCGACACCGTGCTGAAGCCGCTCTGGGCCGCCTACGCGGTCCTGAAGCGCGGCCGCGACGGCCGCCAGCCGCTGGAACTGGACTTGCCCGAGCGCAAGATCATTCTCAAGCCTGACGGAACCGTCGACCGCGTCATCGTTCCGGAGCGGCTCGACGCCCACAAACTGATCGAAGAATTCATGATCCAGGCCAATGTCGCGGCAGCGGAGACATTGGAGGCGAAGAAACAGGCGCTGGTTTTCCGCGTTCATGACGCGCCATCGCTGGCCAAGCAGGAATCGCTGCGCGAGTTCCTGCAGACGCTTGGATTGTCGCTGGCGCGGGGCGCGCAGATGCGCCCTGCCCAGTTCAATGGCATTCTGGAGCGCGTACGCGGTGACGACAATGAAGGACTGGTCAACGAGGTGGTGCTGCGCTCGCAGAGCCAGGCAGAATACTCGCCCAAGAATATCGGCCATTTCGGCCTCAACCTGAAACGCTATGCGCACTTCACCTCGCCGATCCGCCGTTATGCCGATCTCATCGTGCATCGCGGACTTATTGCCGCACTCGATCTCGGCCCAGGCGGATTGACGCAGGATGAGGAGGCGCGGCTCGAAGATGTTTCCGTGCTGATTTCCGGCAACGAACGCCGCGCCATGGCAGCAGAGCGCGACACGGTCGACCGGCTGATCGCCGCATATCTTGCCGAGCGTATCGACGATCGTTTCGACGCGCGCATTTCAGGCGTCACCAAGTCAGGACTTTTTGTCCAATTGCCGCAGTTCGGCGCGGATGGTTTCATCCCGGTGTCAACCTTGGGCGGCGATTACTATATATACGACGAAGCGGCCCGCTCGCTTTTCGGAGAACGCAGCGGCAAGGGTTATCAGTTGGCGGATCGCGTCGAGGTTCGCCTGATTGAGGTAGCCCCCATGGCCGGAGCGATGCGATTCGAGATGTTGACCGACCCGAAGCCCCTGCCAGGCTCCAAGCGGTCGTTTCACAAGGCTAAGGGCCGCGCCCGCGCGTCGCAATCGCGTCCAGGTTCGCGCGGCAGGAGACGATGATGGAACAACAGGTTTTCGGTGGCGAACATCACTCGGGCCGGGTCGCGCGTCCGCTGTGGACGGCCGTGAAGCGCGGCATGCTTGGCCGCTGCCCGAATTGTGGAGAAGGCAAGCTGTTTCGCGCCTTCACCAAGACCGTCGACACATGCAGCGTCTGCGGCGAGGAAATTCATCACCATCGCGCCGACGACCTTCCCGCCTATCTCGTGATCGTCATTGTCGGCCACATCGTTCTCGGCGCCTTCATGGGGGTCGAAGCGACATCGACGCTTTCCACCTGGCAGCACATCGCCATCTGGGTGCCGCTGACGATTCTTTTGTCGGTCGCACTGCTGCAGCCTGTGAAAGGTGCCGTCATCGGACTGCAATGGGCCTTCTATATGCACGGCTTTGGTGACGAACACGACGTTATAGAGCCCCATTCCTGAGCCTAGGTCGCGGCCAGAACGGCGCCTGGCGCAACATACCGACCGTGAAAGGCCACTTTCGCTTGCCCGAAGTTTCCGCTAGGTCCTGCGCATGGACGGTATGACCAAGGCGGAAGTCGACAGGATCGAGCGGAGCATGATCGCTCATAGCGACAAGCCAATTCGCCCGCGCGACGCGGCGACCCTGATCCTTCTGGACCGCAAGGGCGAGGAATTCCTCGTCCTGATGGGACGTCGCCACGCCAGCCATGCCTTCATGCCCGGCAAATTCGTCTTTCCTGGCGGCCGCACCGACCCCGCCGACAGCCGTATCCTCACAGCCACTGCACTACACCACCAGGAAGAGGCAAAGCTGCTTGCGGGTCCCGGTCGCATCAGCTTGGCGCGCGCCCGCGCTGTAGCGCTGTCGGCAATTCGCGAGACGTATGAGGAAGCCGGGCTGCTGATCGGCCAGAAAGGCGCCTTTGCGACTGACATCAGCGACTGGCAGGGTTTTGTCGAACACGGCGTGAGACCTTCGCTCGAAACGCTGCGCTTCATCGCACGCGCCATTACGCCGCCCAACCGGGTGCGCCGCTTCGACACCCGCTTCTTCAGCGCCTGGCGCGACGATGTCGCGGTCGAATTGCCGGGTGGCGGCCCGACCAACGAACTCGAGGAACTGGTCTGGCTGCCGCTTGCCAAGGCCAGGGAAGCTGACATACCCGACATTACCCGAATGATCCTGGACGAACTGGAAAACCGCCTCGCCCATGATCCGCTGCTGCGTCCGGGCGGTCCCGTGCCCTTCTACCGGCTTGTCCGCAACCGTTTCACCCGCGAAATTCTGTAAACATCGAGTATTCAGACATCCCATGACGGTCGATACCCAACCACAGGGCGACGAACGCGTACACTGGCTGCCGATGGTGGCGGCGATCTCGTCGATCAGCGTCGTCGGCATTGCCATCGGCCTTGGCATGCCGCTGCTTAGCGTCATCCTCGAAACACGCGGCCATTCGGCGTCGATGATCGGCCTCAATACCGCCGTCGCCGGTCTCGCCTCGATCGCGGGCGCGCCGCTTGCCACCCCACTCGCCATGCGATTCGGTGTGGCCTGGACCATGATTGCCATGATCGCCGCCGGCGCGCTGGCTTTCGTCGGCTTTCATTTCGCGCCAGATTTCTGGATGTGGTTTCCGTTGCGCATCGTGCTGCATATCGCGTTGACGGTGCTGTTCATCCTGTCGGAGTTCTGGATCAGCACATCGGCGCCGCCGCACCGGCGCGGGCTGGTGCTGGGCATCTACGCCACCGTCTTGTCGCTGGGCTTTGCCGCGGGACCGTGGATCTTCGCCCATCTCGGCAGTTCCGGCTTCAGGCCTTTCGGCGTCATCATCGTGCTGGTGACCTTGGCGGCAATACCGGTGCTGGCGGCGCGCAACGAAAGCCCGACAATCGTGGCCGATGGCGAGACCAGCAACTTCCTGCGCTATATCTGGCTGGTGCCGACGGCGACCGCCGCGGTGCTGGTGTTCGGCGCGGTCGAAACCGGTGGCTTTGCGCTGTTTCCAATCTATGGCAACCGCATCGGCTATTCCGAAGCCGACGCGGCACTTCTCTTGACCATGATCGGTCTCGGCAATGTGCTGCTGCAGATACCGATCGGCATGATCAGCGACCGCGTCAGCGACCGCCGGTATCTGCTGCTTGCCTGCGCCACTGTCGGGTTCGCAGGCACGATCTTCATGCCCTTCTTCGCGCAGAACTGGCACCTGATGGCGGCACTTCTATTCGTCTGGGGCGGTGTCGTCGCGGCCATGTACACGATCGGCCTCGCCCATCTGGGCTCCCAGCTTTCCGGTCACGAACTGGCCTCCGCCAACGCCGCCTTCGTGCTCTGCTACGGTGTCGGCATGGTGCTCGGTCCGCAGGCGATCGGCATCGGCATGGATGCTTTTGGGCCTTCCGGATTCGGCTGGTCGCTCGGGCTGTTCTTCGCCGCCTACATGGTGCTCGTCGGCGCCAGGCTCGTCCGCAAGATCCTCTGAGCACGGGCCGCGTGGCCCGACATTCACGATGGCACGGTGACAGGCTGCTGACAGAACCGTGTCAGGAGCCCCCGGTTATAAGGAGACCTCAAAACACCTGAGTTGAGGGATACTCCGATGATCGACAGCGGCTTTGAAACCACTTCGTTGCGCATGACACTGCTCCTGCTTGTGACCTTTCAGGCGCCCACCGCCGATGTCGACCGCATCATGGAAGCGGTGGTCGCGATCACCCCGCTGCGCATGGGCAAGTATGATCGCAATGCCTATCAGTCGGCTGACGGCATCGAGCGCTACAGGCCGCTTGAGGGCGCTGCCGCCGGCCCGGAGACCGAATTGCGCAGACGCCCTGGCACGGTCGAGATTTCATTCGAATTGCCTGATGACCAGGCACTGGCCGCCCGTGTCGTCGAAACGATCTTCCAGGCGCATAGCTATCAGGAACCGGTGATCCGCATCCAGCCGATCCTCGCCAGCCGCTCCAAGGGATTGGACGATCGCGCCAATCCGAATCGCTGGTGGAACACCACCGGCGACTGGAAAAAGGCTGCCGCGCCGGCCAAGATAGAGGCAAACCGGGAGATATTTCCGGCCGCCGACACCTCGATAAACATCGCGATGGCGCCCGCCGCCGACCAGTTACAGGACCATCGGGCTTGACTTTCCGGGTACGTTCTTTATGTGTCGCGCCAAGTTTCCCGCGTCCGGGTGTTTCCCCGTGCTCCAGCGGCAAAAACTCCACGAACACAACGGACGAACATCATGGCCAAAGCCGCAAACATCAAGATCAAGCTTCTGTCGACCGCTGACACCGGTTTCTTCTACGTGACCAGCAAGAACAGCCGCACCAAGACCGACAAGCTGTCGTTCCGCAAGTACGACCCGGTCGCCAAGAAGCACGTCGAATTCAAGGAAACCAAGATCAAGTAATCTGGTTTTCCCATGCATGCCAAAACGCCGCCATCGGGCGGCGTTTTTCGTTTGCAGGCTGTTGAATTCACTGTCTTTTTTATTCTTCACCACATCGGTTACCCGATAGCCCTTCCCCGGCTATGAAATTTCTAGCCACATTGTAGCCACGGCGACTGGAATCAGAACGCCCCGCCGCCGGCCACCGCCAGTACCCAAGGCGCCGGCAAGGCCGGCCATAGCCTGAAAAGGCCGCGCTTGCGGTTCATGTGTGCGCCTTCCCAAATCCGCCTTGCGACAGCTGCTGGATTCAAATTTGGCGCGGCGCTTGTGGAGGGGAACGGTTGTTGCGTTTGCCAACGCCGAAGATATTGTCGGTCGAGAAATGGGGGGGCAACGACATGAGAATACTGGCCGCGCTTTGTTTGTGCGCAGCATCAGCTACCGTCGCCCACGGCGAAACCCTTGGCTACGGCTCCCGCGCCGGCATGGAGGTCACGGTGGTGAGCAAGTCAAATTTAGGCACGTCGCACGCCATCATAAATGTCAAACACACGAAGGCGAACGCTGTTGCCTACTGCCGCGATTATGTCGGCAAAGTCACGCCCAGATGCGTGTCGGATGAATTGAAGGTGCCCCTCGCCGTATCAATCTCGGCTAACTGCAAAACTGGGAAGTTCAGCACGTTGAATAGCGAAGGGTTTACGTTTTCCGGCCCCAACCCGAACCACGACCCCAACGATTCGGCGTCACAACCTGAATATCTCCTCCTGAACTCAAATGGCGAATCCATCGGCGGAAGTTCGGCGGACGGCTACGACGTGGCTTTGGAGCAATTCAAGGCGCTCTGCCCTAGAAGCGTCAAATAGACATTCTCCTGGCCACTCGAGCATGGATGGCGCCCCGCTGTCTTGAAGGTGCACCTTGGCGCAATCTCACCTATCCTTGCGCGGTACCTTGAAACCCTCGCACCGCAACTGATCGGTTCCGCCCCTACCCGATGCGATCGCCGCTCTTGGGATCGAACAGGTGGAGCGCCGCTGGATCAGCCGATAGCCGCACCATGTCGCCTGGTCTGACACCGCTGCGCCCCATGGCGAAGACGCAGACCTGCTGATTGGCAAGCTTGACGTAGAACTGCGTCGACAGGCCGAGCGGCTCCACCACTTGGACCTCGGCCTTGATGGCTCCATCGTCGGCCAGTTGGATATGCTCCGGCCGCAACCCGATGGTGAGCGCATCGCCGTCCTTCAGCGGCAATCCATCGGGCAGCGCGAGTGCCTGGCCGTCGGCCAGCACCGCGCTCGTCTTGCCGTCCTTGCGCACCGTCGCCGGCAGGAAATTCATGCCGGGCGAACCGATGAAGCCGGCCACGAAAATGTTGACCGGCCGGTCGTAGAGCTCCAGCGGAGCGCCGACCTGCTGCACGAAGCCATCATGCATGACGACGATGCGGTCGGCCATGGTCATCGCTTCGATCTGGTCGTGGGTGACGTAGACAGAGGTGGTCTTCAACTGCTGATGCAATGCCTTGATCTCGGCGCGCATATGGACCCGCAGCTTGGCATCGAGGTTGGACAGCGGCTCATCGAACAGGAAAACCTTCGGATCGCGCACGATGGCGCGGCCCATGGCGACGCGCTGGCGCTGGCCGCCGGAAAGCTGGCGCGGCAAGCGCTGCAGGAAAGTATCGAGACCCAGCCGGCTGGCCGCGCTGCCGACGCGCTTGTCGATCGTTGCCTTCTCCGCCTTCTTCAGGAGCAGGCTGAAGCCCATGTTCGACGATACGTCCATGTGCGGATAGAGCGCGTAGGATTGGAACACCATGGCGATGTCGCGGTCCTTCGGCGCAACGTCGTTGACCAGCTGTTCACCGATGCGAATCTCGCCGCCCGAAACCTCCTCCAGACCGGCGATCATGCGCAGCAGGGTCGACTTCCCGCAGCCGGACGGACCGACCAGCACGACGAACTCGCCGTCGGCGATTTCGAGGTCGACACCGTGAAGGATCCGTACCGAACCGTAATTTTTCGCGACTTGTTGCAGCGTAACGGAAGCCATCGATTATCCTTTGACCGCGCCGGCGGTGAGGCCGGTCACGAGATAGCGTTGCAGGAAGGCGAAGAAGATGCAGACCGGGATCAGCGCGAGGATGGACGCAGCCATCATCTGTCCCCAGTCGACGGCGAACTTGCCGATATAGGTGAGCAGGCCAACCGCGAAAGTCTTCTTGTCGTCGCTGGAGATCAGCATCAGCGCGAACAGAAGCTCGCTCCACGCCGCCGTGAAGACGAAGCCGAGCGTCGCGCCCATACCGGGCAGCGTCAGTGGCACGATCACCTTGCGCATCGCCTGGGCGCGCGTGCAGCCGTCGATCATCGCCGCCTCTTCCAGGTCCTTTGGGATGCCGTCGAAGAAGGACTGCATCAGAAAGGTCGCGAAGGCGGTGTTGAAGGCGGTGTAGATGATGATCAGCCCGATCAGGCTGTTGGTGAGGCCAAGCTCGCCCATGACCCGGTAGATCGGCGGAATGACCATCACCAGCGGGAAGGTCTGGGTCAAAAGCAGCATGATGGCGAGTATCGCCTTGCCACGGAAGGTGAAGCGCGACATGGCATAGCCGGCGAGCGTGGCAATGACGGTCACCAGGGCCGCCGTCGCCACCGAGACGATGACGCTGTTCAGGAAATAGCGCGGGAAATCAGAGGCTTCCAGCACGGTGTAGAAATTCTGGAACGTCGTCTGCGAGGGCCATAAGGTGATGCCCTCGGAATAGAGCAACCGCTCCGGCGTGACCGATATCTTCAACGTCCAGAAGATCGGGAACAGCGCGAAGATCATATAGGCCGCAATGGCGCCATAGAGGCCGACGCCACTGAGAATGCGCGAAGAGGTGGTGCGTCCGGCGATCATCAGACATGCCTCACGATTGAGCGTCGAATGCCGATCAGCGCCACGGCATAGACGATGAGCAAGACGAGCAGCAGCAACGCCACCGCCGAGGCATAGCCCTTGTCCAGCGACTTGAAGGCGCTGACGTAGATGTAGACCGGCACGGTGCTGGTCGACCCTGCGGGCCCTCCTGACGTCATCACGAAGATCAGGTCGGCGAAGGTGGCGATCCAGATGGTGCGCAGCATGACGGTGATGACGATGGTCGGCGCCAGGAATGGCAGCGTCACCTTGCTGAAGCGCTGCCATGGCGAGGCGCCATCGATCGCCGCGGCCTCATGCAGCTCCGATGGGATCGACTTCAGCGCAGCCAGCAGCGTGATGGCGAAGAACGGAATGCCGAACCAGATGTTGGCGATGATCGGCCCCCACATGGCAGTGGCCGGATCGGACAGGATGCTGGTGGACGGATCAGCCCTGAGCCCCAGTGCGAAAAGCCAGTGAGGCAGCGGCCCGATGATCGGGTTGAACAGCCAAGCCCATGTCAGACCCGACAGGAAGGACGGCACCGCCCACGGCAGGAAAACCACGGCCTGGACGAACTTACGCCCGATGAACGGTTTGTCGAGCAGCAACGCCAGGCCAAGGCCAAGGAAGAACTGGAAGAAAAGACTGGCGACCGTCCACCACAGCGTGTTGACAAGCGCCTGCCCCAACGCCGCATCGGACAGCATGGCGTGGTACTGCCCAAGCCCGACGTATTCCGATTTGAAGGCGGAGAATTTGCGAAACGAATAGCTGATGCCGATGATGAGCGGCACCACCAGCACGATGATCAGAAGCACGATCGCCGGGCTGAGATAAAGCCAGGGCTCGACCGCCGCATAGGACAGCCGCTTGCGGCGCGGGGCGCCGGCGGATCGTATTTCGGGGACGGCATAGGTCATTGATAGCTCTGCGTTGAGAGGTGAATGCCGCGTAGGCGACAGCGCCCTTGTCCCCGTTCTACGGGGGTGAGGCGTGGTCCGCGTAGCGGATGAAAAGCCAATTGCCTGGCTTTTCGAACAACGAACGCCCGGAGCGGCCGTGACCGGCCAGATGCCGGCAGGCGGATAAGAGGCAGCGCGAACCTTGGGGTGTTGGCGCCGCCCCTCATCCGGCCCTTTCGGGCCACCTTCTCCCCGTGAACGGGGAGAAGGAAGAGGCGCCCTACTTCTTGTTCTTCGCCATCCAGTCCTGCTGCTCCTTGGTCAGGAACGCAGCCCATTCGTCGGCCACGTCCTTGGCCGTCTTCTGGCCAAGCAGAACTTCCTGGAAGTTCTTGATCGCGACCTGGTCGACAAAATTGCCGAGATTTTCCAGATGGGTCGGCGGCGTCACCATTTCGTATTTGCTGGTGTCGCTCAGTTCCTCGAACCAGCCCTTGAACTGCTCGGTCTTGAAATGAGCGTCCTGATCAGCGCCGTTGTGGATCGGAATGACACCGACTTCCTTGGCCCAGTCAAGATTGTCCTTGGGCGACAAAAGCGTCGCCATCAGCTTCCAGGCGTCATCCTTGTGCTGCGAGTTGGCGAACATCGCCCAGCCGCCATAGCCCAGCGTCGGGAACGACTTGCCCGTTGGCCCAACCGGCATCGGCGCCACGGCGAAATCATCAGCGCTCATCTTGTCGGCAATGCCGAGCAACGCATCCGGATCCTGGTTGATCATGGCACAGGTGCCCGAATAGAAACCGGTGACGGTTTCGTTGAAGCCCCAACTGACGGCATCCTTCGGCGCCAGACCGTCCTTGTACATGTCGGCCAGCATCTGGAGGCCCTTCACCGAACCCGGATCGTTGATGGTCGACGTGCCGTCGGCGTTGAAGTAACCGCCCTTCCCGTCCGCGATGTTCATGAACATGTGCATTCCGTTGAAGCCACCCGGGCCGCCGCGCAGGCAGTAGCCATATTTGCCGGGCAGTGCCGAAATCTTCTTGGCGTCCGCGATGAATTCGTCGAGCGTCGCGGGCGGACCGTCGAGACCTGCCTGCTTGAACAGCTTCTTGTTCCAGAACAGCGCGTTCACGTAGTAGCCGTAGGGGATCATGTACTGCGTGTTGTTGACGGTGGAACCGAACTCCTTGGCTCGGTCGCCCAGCGTCTTGGCGTCAGGCCATTTGGCCATGTACGGGCCGAGATCCTCGAGCTGGCCGTTGTTGGCGTAGAGACCCATCCAGCGCTCCGGCATCTCGACCACGTCAGGGGTATCGCCGGCCTGCACCATGGTGAGGAATTTCTCGAACGCCTGGCCCCAGGGCAGCGAGACCAGATCAACCTTGACGCCCGGGTTTGCCGCCTCGAACTCGGCGATCTGTTTCTTCAGGAATTCCGTGCGCGGCGGGCTGGTGATCACCTCGACCATCTTGAGGGTCGTATCCGCCATCGCGCTTCCGGCGGAAATCGCCAGTCCCGCGGCGGCTGCAAGCATCACGCTCAGTCGTTTCATCTTGAACACTCCCATTTTAGTTTGCTGCTCCAACTATTTTTTTGCTTTTTCGAAGGCCTGGGCCACATCCGCCCAGAGGTCCTCGACATTTTCCAATCCGACATTGAAGCGGATGGTTCGGGGGCTGACGCCGAAGCGCGCCATCGAATTCACGCCGGGCGTCTGCTCAAGCGACGCCTTGGCAGGCACGACCAGGCTCTCATGCCCACCCCAGCTGACGCCAATGCGGAAATATTTCAGCGCGTCGACGAAGACGGGGATGTCGATATCCTCGGTCACCTCGAACGAGAACAGGCCCGCATAGCCAGCCAGCGTGGCCTTGCCTGGATGGTTCGAATAGACGGGGTGGTTGACCCGCTCCACATTGCCATGCGCCTTCAGCCGTTCAGCGATGGTCAGGCCGCTCTTCATATGGTGCGGCAAGCGCAGCGGCAGCGTGCGCAGCCCGCGCAGCAGCAGCCAGGCCTCGAAGGGAGACAGCTTGCCGCCGAGAAAGGAATAGGTCTGCTCGTTGATATGCTTGATATGGGCCGATGAACCCGCCACGACGCCGGCGACCGTATCGCTGTGGCCGCCGAGATATTTCGAGGCCGAGTGAAGGACCAGGTCCACGCCGTGCAGGATGGGTTTCTGGAAAACCGGCGTCGCCCAGGAATTGTCGATCGTGGTGATGATGCCCTGTTCCTTCGCCAACCGGGTCAGGTGCGGCAGATCCTGCAACTCGAACATCATCGAGGTCGGGCTTTCGAGATAAAGCAGCTTCGCACCGGGCAGTGCCGCCGCGACCGCATCCGGGTCGGAGCCATCGACATAGTCGACCTTGATGTTCATCCGCGGCAGCAATCGCTCGAAAAGTCGGTAGGCATCGCCGTAGCAATTGCGCACCGCGACAATGCGCTCACCCGCCCCGACGAACGCGAGCACGGTGGCGCTGATGGCCGCCATGCCGCTGGAAAAGCCACGCGCGGCTTCAGCACCTTCCAGCGCCGCCACGCGGCTCTCGAACTCCATCACCGTCGGGTTGTCGCCGCGCGAATAGATCGGCTGGCGCCGCTTGCCGGCGAATGTATCGGCCATCTCGGCGTAGTTGCCAAAGGTGAACAGCGAAGTCTGGTAGATCGGCGGCACCACCGCGCCACCGGGAAATGGCTCGTCGTGAGCCAGAAGCGTTGCCGCCTCGGCGAGATAGTCCTTGTCGAAACCGGTTGGATGCTCGTTCATTTCAGGTCCAGGAGTTTGAGTTTGGCGGCGCCGCGCTTGAGGTCGTTCTCGACAGTGGCGATCAGCTTCAGTGCCTCGGCGCGTGCGCCAGCTGGGTCACCGGTGGCGATGCATTCGTAGATGGTGCGATGGTAGGGAAAGCTGGCGTGGCCAAAATCGCGCACGCCGAGCGGGTGCTCCCAGAAGCGGTGAAACAATTCGTGCATGGCGGAGATGATCTGCTCGAACAGCGGGTTGCCCGAAACCCGGTAGATCGCCTGGTGGAACTCCCAGTCCTCATTCGACGACATGCCGTCACGCATGAGAAAAGCCTGTTCCATGGCGTCCAGCTTGCGGGCAATCTCCGCGATGTCCTCCTGGCTTGCGCGTTCGGCGCAAAGTGCTGCCGCTTCCGCCTCCAGCGCGCGGCGGATTTCCAGGGTCTGCATCAGGCTGGTGAAATCACTGCCGCCCGCCAGCGTCAGCGGCATATGCAGCATATCGGCCGATACAGCCGCCTTGAGATAGGTGCCGCTGCCTTGCCGCCGCTCGACCAGACCCAACCCCTCCCAACGCGTCAGCGCCTCGCGCACGGTGTTTCGGCTGACCTTCAGCCGCTCGGCAAGAATGCGTTCGGTCGGAAGTTTTTCACCGGGCTGCAAGGCCTCGGCGCCGACAAAGCCCACCAATGCCTTCAGCACGGCGTCGTCGCGCGCCGTCGTCTGTATGGGTGGCAGGCTGTTCTGGTCCACAAATCCTCCAAGTGGTCCAATGGTCCAACCAATTTCTGCACAGAAGAAAGCTCCTGTCAACCGAATGTCAGGAGCGATAACTGCTTTCGCCGGAAATCGTGAGCCGAGAGCTGAGCGGCAGGCATGACGGACGATCGCCGCGACGCGACGGCGAGCTTCGAGAGACGCCCCGTCAACCGCCAGCCTTTTCAAAGGCCTGGCATGGAATCCTGATGTGTTTTGGAAAAAGGGGGCCGGTCGGCGTTTGGCAGCGGTACGAGGAGGCCACTATGTGCCAGCGCCGGCCGGCCGACCCCACGGACCCAGGAGATGCGGCGGACCTGAGACATGGGGTATTCTAGGGATTGACCGGCAATCTATCCTCGCGCCGGCCATCTTTGTCTACCAGCACACTCGCCCAAGAACTGATGAAAATCAACAGTTTCTTAACCACGGCTCGCGAATCGCTTGGATTAAGGTAAATTCGTAACCCTGTCGGCTTCGCTGGATAATCGGGCGATTGCCCTATGCTGCCTTGGCGACGACGCGGTTGCGGCCGCCGCTCTTGGCTTCGTAGAGCGCAAGGTCGGCGCGCTTCATCAGCGCCGCGACAGTGTCCACGCCCTTCAGCACGGATGAGACGCCGACACTGACGGTGACTTCGATCGTCTTGCCGTCGTGACCGACCGCGAATGGAAGCTGTGCGATCTCCGCGCGGATACGCTCGGCGACCTTTTCGGCCACTGTGCCATCCGTATCCGGCATCACCACGACGAACTCCTCGCCGCCAAAACGACAGGCCAGATCGATGCCGCGCACATTCTTGCGCAGCCGCCGCGCGAATTCACGCAGCACCTCGTCACCGCCATCATGGCCATGCGTGTCGTTGATGCTCTTGAATCGATCGAGATCGGTGATCATCACCGACAGCGGCCGCCGCCGCGCCACGGCGCGCTCGAACAGGGTATGCAGATGGCTGTCCAGATAGCGGCGATTGTGCAGCCCGGTCAGGCCGTCGGTGACCGCCATCTCGATCGTCTGGGTGACGCTGGCGCGCAAATGGTCGTTGTAGCGCTTGCGGCGCACCTGCGTGCGCAGACGCGCCGTCAATTCATGCTGGTCGATCGGCCGCATCAGGTAATCGTTGATACCGAGTTCGAGACCGCGGATGATGCGCGCCTCATCGCCCTGCTCCGCCAGCAGGATGATCGGCAGGAAGCGCGTGCGATCCAGCGATCGCAATTGCGAGCAGAGCCTGAGCGGATCGAAATCGGTGAAGGCCGTCGAGATCAGCACGCATTCATAGGGAAGCTCCGCAGCCTGGAAGAAGCCGGCATGCGGGTCCATGGCAAGGTCGACATCGGCGCTGCCGCGCAGCATTTTCTGGATACGATCGAAGGAGGACTTGCGCTCATCGATCAGAAGCACTTTCGGCGTCGTGTCCTCGGAGGCGAAACTGCGGCTCAACAATTCCTCGATGCCGATGTTGCGCGTGGTCGAGGCGCGCAGCCGCAACTCGTCGGTCAGCGACTTCAGCCGCACCAGGCTCTTGACGCGCGTCATCAGTTGCAGATCGTTGACCGGCTTGGTCAGGAAATCATCGGCGCCGGCTTCAAGGCCGCGTACCCGGTCCGAAACCTGATCCAGAGCCGTGATCATGACGACAGGAATGTGTGAGGTCGCGGGATCGCTCTTCAGCCGCCGGCAGACCTCGAACCCATCCATGCCCGGCATCATCACGTCGAGCAGCACGACGTCGACCTTGCCGTTCTCGCAGGTCTCGATCGCATCCGGCCCGTTGGTGGCCGTCAGGACCTCGAAATACTCGGCAAGCAACCGGACCTCGAGCAGCCTTACATTGGCAGGGATGTCGTCGACGACGAGGATCCGCGCGGTCATTTCACAAGGCTCCGGCTCGGCTGGAAGGGCACATCATGCATCGCCCAGATAGGATTTGATGGTTTCGATGAAACGCGGCACCGAGATCGGCTTGGAAATATACGCCTCGCAACCGCCCTGGCGAATACGTTCTTCATCGCCCTTCATGGCGAACGCCGTGACGGCAATGACCGGGATGGAATGAAGGTCATCATCCTCCTTCAGCCATTTGGTCACTTCCAGGCCTGAAACTTCGGGCAACTGGATGTCCATCAAGATGAGATCCGGCCGGTGCTGTCGCGCCAGATCCAGGGCTTCCAGGCCGTTGCGCGTGCGCACGGTCTCGTAGCCGCTCGCTTCGATGAGGTCTCGAAAGAGCTTCATATTGAGCTCATTGTCCTCGACGATCATGACCTTCTTAGGCATTTACTTCCCGTCCCGGCCGACCTTCCGCTTGAAGGCTGCCGTCATGCGTTCCCGTCGGAGCGCACCAAACCCTGCCTCACTTTACGGCAATATGATTGACGAAACGGAAATCCGCCGCGGGAAAAGCTGCCCGGATTCCACCTCGACGCCGCTTGGAAGGAGTTGGTGGCTTGCCGCAAGCGACGCTTGCCATTACTGCGGAAACAGACTCATCCCGCACACCTGAAGGTAGTGATGGCAAACGTAGCGTCAATGCGCGAAGAAGCGGAAACCATTGCCGTGAAGGCACTGGCCTTCGTCGCCTCGGACCCGGAGTTGTTGTCGCGCTTCCTGGCGATCACCGGCATCGAGGCGCATTCCATCCGTCTGGCGGCCGGCGAACCGGGATTCCTGGCCGGCGTCCTGCAATTCATTCTCGCCCACGAGCCGACGCTCCTGCGCTTCGCGGAGGAAACGGGCACCCCGCCCGCGTCCGTCGGCAAGGCTCTGCGGGCGCTTCCCCTTGGCGACGACAACCATGAGCATTCGATATGAGCGATGATCCAGAAACCGCACGACAGATCGCCGAACTGGCGGACGACGACCGACCCTTGCTGATACTCGACGTCGACGATGTCGTGCTCGAATTCATCCGCCCCTTCCCGAATTTCCTCAAGGCTCGCGGCTTCGGTCTGACACTGGCTTCGTTCCGTCTGACCGGCAACATTGCCGAGCAGGGAACCGGCAGATTGGTCGAGCAGGCGGAAGTGACGGCGCTTCTGGACGACTTCTTCCACACGCAAGCCGAATGGCAAAGCATCACCGACGGCGCGGCCGAGGCGCTTTCGGCTCTCGGCGACCAGGCCGAGATCGTCATGCTGACGGCCATGCCGCACAAGCATCGCGCTGTTCGCCGCGCCCATCTCGATGCGCTCGGGCTGAATTACCCGCTTTTGACCACGGAAATGGCCAAGGGGCCGGCGGTGGCCAAGTTGCGCGGCGACAAGGGACGCCCCATTGCCTTCGTCGACGATCAGCCGCCGAATCTGGTGTCGGCGCGCCATTCGGTCGCCGACGCGCATCTTTTCCATCTGATGGCCGACAATTCGCTGCGCGAATTCCTGCCGCCGATACCCGACGACATTATCGTCGTGCAGGACTGGCCCGAGGCGGCGCCGAAGATCGCGGCAGCGCTTGGGCTATAGAGCTCTGGCACCCGCATATACGCAGAAAATCAAATAGATAGCGGCTCGCGAATGCGAACCGCTCTATCTGCCAGCGGTCGAATTTCGTCGCGTTTACTTGCTTTCCTGTGAAGGCTGTCCCATCTGGGCGCCGGAATCGCCGCCATCATCGTCGCTGCTGTCGTCGGTTGCGCCGCTGTCATCCTGGACTGGATCGGCAGGCTTCACCATGACGCCGTTGACCGTCACCGAGCCGTCCGCCTTGGTGTTGACGACCCATTCGAGGTGACCATCGGGGAGCGTCTTGGCAAAACCTTTGACGACGAGCGCGACAGGTACGTATTGCGCGACATCCGGATCGGACTTTGCCGCCTCCTGCAGGCTTTCGACGATCTTGTCGTAGCCGCCAACATCAACCTTGAGATTGGCCTCGGGTTTCTCATCGGGGAAGGTCATCTCGCCTTCCACTGCGACTTCCATATTGGCGTTCTTCACCGTGCTGTGTCCGATGACGACCTTCGGCGTCCTGGCCAGGAAGTCGGCGGTCAGTGAGTTGCCAAATTCAGCCGACAGCGGCGGATTCTGATTGAGATCGAAGGCATCGATCGCCTTCTTTGCCATACTGTCGAGATCAATGTTGGCGCCGCCGAAATTGAGGTCGATATCGGTCGGCAGCAGCGCGACGCTCCAGCCTGGCAGAACCTGCGTCGGAATGGTCAAACCTGACGCCTTGATCGCATAATTGACCGTTCCGCTCTGCGCGATCCCGTCCATTCCGAATGCGGTGCTGAGCTGCGCCGCGCCGAAATTGCCGACTGGGCTCGCCACGGCCAGATCCTTGAAACCGTAGCTTCCGTCGACCCGCTCCCACAAAGGCAAAGCGGCGCGCAAAAGCGTCTTGAGCTGCGCCTGGTTGGCCTTGAGCGTGGCCTCGTCTTCGTTGGCCACCGCAAATGCCAGCAGGTCGAGCAACGGCTTTGTCCGCACGCCCTTGCCGGCCGCCTCCAACGACACTTCCGGCGACTTGATGGTGACCGGGAATTTCAACCCACTTTCCGGATCGTCGAAATTGACCGCTTCGACGAAGCTCGACACCTTTTGCGATGTGGTGAAATCGACGCCGCCATTCGCTGACTTGGTCCCGGCGATGGTCGCGGTGCCGGCGCCGGCACTGACATCGATGTGCTGCTTGTCATCCTTCGACGTCATCGTCATGCCGGCCATCGAACTGGCGCCGCTGGTGAACGCCGCCAGATTGGGATCGTAAACGCCAGAACCCTTGCCGTCCTTGATCGAGAACTGCGTGCTTTGCAGCCCCTGGGGCCCTTTGAACTCAAAGGACGCGCTTTGCGAAAAATCCATCGAAACATCCCAGGATCCATCGCTGCGCGGTTTGACCAGCAAGGCATAGGGGGCAAAGTCGAATTTCAGGAGCTTCTGGTCCGGAAACATCGCGGCAAGTGCCTTCAAGTCGAAAGCGATCTTGTAGGCATCGCCTTCCACGGAGACCTTCAGCACGCCCTTGTCGACCGCCTGCTTGCCGACATAGCGAGACAGATTCTCGGAAAGATGCGTCGCACCCTGGCTGTCGACTGTCTGTCCGAAAGCAGGCGCGCTCAGCGCAAGAAGGAAAGCAAATGGCAGGACACGGTTCACGCAAATTCTCCGTTTGGCCTCAGATGGCGAAAACATTTCGCTGTTCTGGTAGGAAAATACCATCACAGCCGCAAGACGGGCATCGACAATCGGGCGTTTGCCTCAAAGAATCAACCGCATCAGCGGTCGGCCGGCCTTGCGTTCAAGAAGCCGTTCGAAGCCGGCTTTCTCGAAAACTCGCGACGAACCGACGAAAAGTCCGATCGAACGCGAATCCCTTGACAGATCGATCGGGCAGGCCTCGACCAGCCGCGCGCCACTCTGCCGGGCGAACGCGATGCCACCTTCCACCAGACGGTGGGTCACGCCCCTGCCCCGCGCCTTGGCGCGAATGAAAAAGCAGGAAATCGCCCAGACGCCCGGATCCGCCGCATCCGCAGGGCCGACCGGTGCCGACCCCCTGCCTCGATTGTTCCATTCGGGCACGTCGGCGCGTGGGCCGATCTGCATCCAGCCGACAGCCTGGCTGTCCTCGAATGCCAGCAGGCCCGGCGGCGGACCGGCTTCGATGCGCGCCTTGATATGGTCCTTGTTGCTTTCGCGATCGCTCGCCCGGCGCGCCGCCGGCGCCAACCGGAAATGCGTGCACCAGCAGCCGTAGCAGGCGCCTTGCTTGCCAAAAAGGTCCTCGAATTCGGCCCAAAGCTCGGGCACCAGCGGCGCGACGGTCGTGCTCATACGTTCTCCCCAGGCCAGCCTTGTCGCTGGCCTTGCACTGTCGTACCATTGCTTCCGTTCTCTTTATGTTCGCAGCGATGGCCGCCCCTGTCAACAATCCCGATCACGGTTTTTGCCGCGACTGCCTGACTTTTCAGCGCGGCGAGACACGTCGGTGCGAGCGGTGCGGCAGCCCTCGCCTCGCCCGCCATCCCGAGCTTTACCGGCTGTATCTTGCCCATATCGACTGCGACGCTTTCTACGCGGCCATAGAAAAACGCGACAATCCGGCGCTGAAGGACCGCCCGCTGATCATCGGCGGCGGCAAGCGCGGCGTTGTCTCCACCGCCTGCTACATAGCGCGCATCCAGGGCGTCCGCTCGGCAATGCCGATGTTCAAGGCCCTCGAAGCCTGCCCGGAAGCCGTTGTCATTCCGCCGAACATGGAAAAATACGTACGCGTCGGCCGCGAGGTGCGCGCCATGATGCAGGCGCTGACGCCTCTGGTCGAGCCGCTCTCCATCGACGAAGCGTTCCTGGACCTCGCCGGCACCGAACGGTTGCACGGCCTGCCGCCGGCGGTGGTGCTGGCCCGGTTCGCGCTTGCCGTCGAGAAGGAGATCGGAATCACGGTTTCGGCCGGGCTCTCCTACTGCAAGTTCCTCGCCAAGATAGCGTCGGACTTCCGCAAGCCGCGCGGCTTTTCGGTGATCGGCGAGGCGGAAGCGGTCGGCTTCCTGGCCGAGCAGCCGGTGGCGATGATCTGGGGCGTCGGCAAGGCATTCAACGCGACGCTCGAACGCGACGGCATCCGCACCATCGGCCAGTTGCAAAAGATGGATCGCGGCGACCTGATGCGCCGCTACGGCACGATGGGCGACCGGCTCTACCACCTTTCGCGCGGTGAGGACGTCCGCCGCGTCGACCCTGACCAGGATGCCAAGAGCGTATCGGCCGAAACCACCTTCGACACCGACATCGCTTCGCTGGAAGAGTTGGTCGCGGTGCTGAGGGGCCTTTCGGAAAAGGTTTCGGCACGACTGAAGAAATCGCGCATTGCCGGGCGCACCGTGGTGCTGAAGCTGAAGACCCAGGATTTCAAGCTCCGCACGCGCAATCGCCAGCTCGGCGATCCGACTCGCCTTGCCGATCGCATTTTCCAGACTGGGGTGGAGCTCCTTCGCAAGGAAGCGGATGGAACAAAATACCGGCTCCTTGGCATCGGTGTCAGCGAACTCTCTGACGACGACAAGGCCGACCCGCCCGATCTCGTCGACTTCCAGGCGCGCAAGCGTGCCATGGCCGAAGGCGCCATCGATGCGCTGCGCGACAAATTCGGCCGCAAGGCGGTGGAAACCGGCTACACGTTTGGCAAGGGCCGCGGCGCGCATCCGCCGGAGCCAATCGAAGATTAGGCCGAATCAAGTCCGTCGCAGATCAATCCGGCTTGTCACAACGTTCTTGCCGGTCTTGGGATCACGGTCGACAACGGTCAGGAGAATACCGTTCTCGCCCTTCTTCTCGACCGTCAGCTGGGCCTTGCGGTCACCGTTGACCACCTTGGCCCAGGTGATGATGAGATTGATTGCATTGCCCGAGCGGCTGCCGCTCAGTTGCGCTGGTCCGGTACGCGATCCGACATAGACGCCCGTGTACTTCACCCCGGCGGTTTTCAAGTTCGCGCTGATCGCGCGCGTAACCAGAACCAGACCGCGGCAACTGCCATTCAGCGACAGTGAGGTCGCGGTCGCGTTCGACTTGAACGTACAGGACACATTCACGTTCGGCACTTCGGTAGTGACCTGCACAGTGCCTTTGCCAGCGAAATTGCCCCGGAAAGACTGGAGAAACTTGCTCTCGTCGGCATGCGCCACGCCCGCCGCCAGCAACGAACAGCCGGCAAGTGCAAATCGCGCAAGTGATTTCATTGAAAGTCTCCTCGCAAATATGGCATCTTCGGCGAAATCCTGGCTGTTCTCGAGCACCAACGCCTGCTGCAACAGCAGGTTCCACCGGCATCGTGGCCGTTTTTTTGCAATCGCGGTGTTTTGCGACTGGCCCAGTCGAATGCGTCATCTCATGGTTGCGGTGACGGCCCCGGCTTGCGACATAGCTCAGATGTCAGCCACACCTTCAATCCCCAAGGCAGCCTTCTGGATGGCGCTTTCGGTCACCTCGTTCCTGGGGATGTCGATAGCCGGTCGCGCCACCACGGCGGAGCTCAATGTGTTCCAGGTGCTGGAACTGCGTTCGGTGATCGGCTTCTTCATTCTGCTGCCGCTGGTGTTGGCGAGCGGCGGCTTCGCGGCGATGCGCACCGAACGCCCTCTCGCGCATATTGCTCGCAACGTCGTTCATTATACCGGCCAGGCAGCCTGGCTTTATGCGCTGACGCTGATTCCATTGGCGGTGCTGATCTCCATCGAGTTCACCACGCCGATCTGGACGGCGATCCTGGCGGTAACGTTTCTCGGCGAAAGGCTGAGCCGGGCAAAGCTCGCCGCTGTCGTGCTTGGGCTGATCGGCGTGGTCGTCATCGTACGCCCCGGTGTGGGTTCGGCCGATCTCGGGCACGTCGTTGTCTTGGGCGCGGCCGTCTGCTTCGGCATATCCCTGGTGCTGGTCAAGTCGCTGACCCGAACCGACAGCGTGGTGCGCATCATCTTCTGGATGCTGATCATCCAGTCGGTGGTTGGCCTTGCTCCGGCACTCTACGAATGGCGTAACCCGCCGCTTTATCTCTGGCCGTGGATCCTGCTGATTGCCTTCACCGGCATGTCGTCGCATTTCTGCATGGCTAGGGCGCTCACCTACGCCGACGCCACCGTCATTTCGCCGATGGACTTCCTGCGCGTACCGCTGTCGGCACTGGTTGGCTGGTTGCTCTATAGCGAGCAGATCGACGTTTTCACCGCTGGCGGCGCGCTGCTGATCCTGATGGGCAACCTGCTCAATCTGCAGCGCAAACCGATAAGGCCGGCCGAAGTGGCGGCGTCGTAGCGCGCCATTGAGATTCAGGTCAGGCCGAGTCGAGAATGGTGGTTTCCGAGAACCGGAACGGAGCGTACATTTCGGTACGTAAGTACCGGAAGCGCAGGAAGCTGCCGTTCGCAGGCCGGCATCACCTGAATATCAATGCACCTAGTTGCCGTCGTCGGGTATGTTGAGAACACGGCCGCAGGCCTTGCAATGCACGGCATCCGGTTCATGCCGCTGCAACCCGCATTGCGGACAGGGAAAGAACACCTTGGCCGGCCGGAAGATCGCCTGCGCGAGCCTGACGAACAGCGATATGCCGATGATCATGGTGACGATGGCCGTCAGCTTGCCGGCGATGCCTGGCAGCACGATGTCGCCGAAACCTGTCGTCGTCACCGTGGCGACGGTGAAATAAAGCGCGTCGACGTAGTTCTCCAGGCCAGCGCCGTTGCGGAAGAAGAACGTGTAGACGAAACCGGTGATGACGAACAGGAAGGTCACCAGATTGATGACCGCCTGGCTCGCTTCGCGCCAGGGTCTCAGGCCGCGCATTTCGAAATGCCGCCAAAGCGAACCGCTGCGCGACAGTGACCACAGCCGCAGGATGCGCAGAAAAGCGAGATTGGCCAGCGCCGTAGGCATCAGCAATGTCAGCAGGATGAAGATATCGACCCATGAGGTCGGCTGCTTCATCTGGCGCAGCATGTCGTTTGAGGCGAGCAGCCGGGCAGCTATGTCCGCGGCGACGAGTGCCGCTACTCCATAGTCGAGCCACAGGAACGAGGCCGACTGTTGCAGGACCGGTGCGGCGATGAAGAAGGCGATAATGGCCAGATCGATGACGATTGCCGCCACCTGAAACCGGAAGGCGGCGGGCGTGCGCCCATGATAGAGCTTGCGCAGCCTGCCGCGCAGTCGCGTCAATGCCACAGCGCCCTGCAATCCGCCCCCGACCCCGTTGTTCATGTTGAATGCGATAGCGTCCGCGTCGACTTCCGTCCAGCCGGCTAGACGAGTTCAACCTCGACCACGCCCGGCACCGCGCGCATGGCCGACGCGATCTGCGGCGAGATACGGTAGCGATTGGGCAATTCGATCTCCACCTCGCCCGCGCCCTCTTCCTTGATCAGCACAAAACTGACCTGCCCCTCGCCCTTGACGGTCAACTGGTTCGCCAGCGTGTTGATCGGTGTGGCGTTGCGCACGAAGATACGCAGCGCCTTCTGGATGCGGCTTGCCTCATCCTCCAGCGATTGTACCGAGTTGATGCGCAGATTGACGCCTTCCGGCCTGTCCTCGGCCGCAACGGTGATGACGACGGAGCGGCCAGCCTCCAGAAGGTCGCGATACTGCGCCAGCCCTTCCGAAAACAGCACAGCCTCGTACTGGCCGGATGTATCGGAAAAGGCGATGACGCCCATCTTGTTGCCGGTACGCGTCTTGCGTTCCTGCTTGGAGGTTACCGTGCCGGCCAGACGGCCGGCGGCGGCACCGCGCTTGACGGCCGCCGAGAACTCGCCCCAGTTCTGCACCCGCATCTTCTGCAAGACAGCCTTGTACTCGTCGAGCGGATGGGCGGAGAGATAGAAGCCAACCACCTGGAATTCGCGGTGCAGCCGGTCGGCGGCGAGCCACGGCTCGGTCGTCGGCAGATTGAGCGCTTGTGACTGCGCACCGAGCGACGCGCCGAAAATGTCGTGCTGGCCGGAGACGGCGTTCTGCTGCGCCAGCGACGCCAGCCCCATCATGCGTTCGACACCCGCCATCATCGACGCGCGGTCATGGCCGAAGCAATCGAGCGCGCCGGCCGTGATCAGGCTTTCGAAGACGCGCTTGCCGACAATCTTGGGATCCACGCGCTCGCAGAAGTCGGCGAGGTTCTTGAACGGCTTTTCGCCGCGCATGACAACGATGTGCTCGACCGCCGCGTCGCCGACGCCCTTGAGCGCGGCCAGCGAATAATAGATGCGGTTCTCACCCACTTCGAAGGGGCGAAAGCTGGTCATCACCGATGGCGCCAGAACCTCGATGCCAAGGCGCAGCGCATCCTGACGAAAATCCGCGAGCTTGTCGGTGTTGCCCATGTCGAGCGTCATCGACGCCGCCAGGAACTCGACCGGATAATGCGCCTTCAGATAGGCGGTCTGATAGGAGACGACCGCATAGGCGGCGGCGTGCGACTTGTTGAACCCATAGTCGGCGAACTTTGCCAGCAGATCGAAAATGAAGTCGGCTTGCGGCTTGCCGACACCGCGCTCGACCGCGCCCGAGACAAAACGCTCGCGCTGCTTGTCCATCTCGGCGCGGATCTTCTTGCCCATGGCCCGGCGCAGAAGGTCGGCTTCGCCGAGCGAATAGCCGGACAGCTCCTGCGCGATCTGCATCACCTGTTCCTGGTAGACGATGACGCCCTGCGTCTCCTTCACCAGATGGTCGATCTTGGGATGGATCGACGCCATCTCCTCCTCGCCATGCTTTCTGGCGTTGTAGGTCGGGATGTTCTCCATCGGGCCCGGCCGATAGAGGGCAACCAGCGCGATGATGTCCTCGATGCAGTCGGGCCGCATGCCGATCAGCGCCTTGCGCATGCCGGCACTTTCCACCTGGAACACGCCGACCACTTCGCCGCGCGACAGCATGGCGTAGGTTTCGGCGTCGTCGAGCGGGATATTTGCCAGGTCGATCTCGATGCCGCGTCGGCGGATGAGCTTCACCGCAGTCTCCAGCACGGTCAGCGTCTTCAGGCCGAGAAAGTCGAACTTCACCAGCCCGGCCTGCTCGACATATTTCATGTTGAACTGGGTGACCGGCATGTCCGAGCGCGGATCGCGATACATCGGCACCAGTTCGGACAGCGGCCGATCGCCGATGACGATGCCGGCGGCGTGCGTCGAAGCGTGGCGGTAGAGCCCTTCCAGCTTCTGCGCCATGTCGAGCAGCGTCTGGACGATCGGCTCGCGTTCGGCCTCTTCGGCAAAGCGCGGCTCGTTGGCGATCGCCTCGGCGAGCTTCACCGGATTGGCCGGGTTCTGCGGCACCATCTTGGAAAGCTTGTCGACCTGGCCATAGGGCATCTGCAACACGCGGCCGACGTCGCGCAGCACGGCGCGGGCCTGCAGCGTACCGAAGGTGATGATCTGGCCGACCTGGTCACGGCCGTATTTCTTCTGGACGTAGCGGATGACTTCTTCGCGGCGATCCTGGCAGAAATCGATGTCGAAGTCGGGCATCGATACGCGGTCGGGATTGAGGAAGCGCTCGAACAGCAGCGAGAAGCGCAGCGGGTCGATATCGGTGATGGTCGTCGAATAGGCCACCAGCGAACCGGCGCCCGAACCGCGGCCCGGCCCGACCGGTATGCCCTGCGCCTTCGCCCATTTGATGAAGTCGGCAACGATCAGGAAGTAGCCCGGAAACTTCATCTTGGTGATGATGCCGAGCTCGAAATTCAGCCGCTCGCGATATTGCTCGACCGTATAGCCGGGCGTCGGACCGTGCGCGGCCAGCCGCGCGTCCAACCCTTCATGCGCCTGGCGGGCGAGCTCGTCGGCTTCCGCATGCACGGCGGCTTCGTTATCGGCGACATCACCGCCGGTGAAGCGCGGCAGGATCGGATTGCGGTTCTTGGGATAGTAGGAACAGCGCATCGCGATCTCGACCGTATTGTCGATCGCTTCCGGCAGGTCGGCGAACAGCCGCGCCATATCGGCCTGGCCGCGCAGGAAATTGTCGGGCGTCAGGCGGCGGCGATTGTCCGCGGCTACGACCGATCCCTCAGCGATGGCGATGAGCGCGTCATGCGCGTCATAGTCGTCGCGCGCCGAGAAGAACGCCTCATTGGTGGCGACCAGCGGCAATTCATGGGCATAGGCAAGATCGATCGACGATTGCTCGATCGTCCGGTCATAGCCGGAAACCCGATCCAGTTCGACATAGAGCCTGTCGCCGAACATGGCCTTGAGGGTCAAAAGCCGCGCCTCGGCGAGGTCGCGACGATCTTCCTTCAAGGCGATACCGATCGGGCCACGCGGCCCGCCGCTGAGGCAGATCAGCCCATCGCAATGGCCTTGCATCATTTCGGTGGTCAGGTGCACCGCTTCGCCGGGAGGCGTTTCGAGATAGACACGGCTGACCAGCTTGACCAGATGGCTATAGCCCGCCTCGGTCGCGGCGATCAGGACGACCGGCCGCATATCGGGACCTTGCCGGCGGCGGTCGCGCTGTCCGTCACTGTTCTCGCCGGAAAAGGCGAGCGCGGTCTGGCAGCCGATGATCGGCTGGATCCCATCCTTGACCGCCTTCTGTGCGAACTCCAGCGCCCCGAACAGATTGTTGGTGTCGGTGACCGCGATAGCCGGAGCTTCGTCCTTGACGGCGTGGCCGACGATCTTGCCGATCTGGAGCGCGCCTTCGAGCAGCGAATAGGCCGAATGCACGCGCAGATGGATGAACGGCCGCGCCGGCGCCTCCGGGCGCGCGGCCTGGATCGCGGCTTCGCGCTTCAGGGGATCGCGTGGAAGTCTGTCGTCCGCCATGTTTTTTCCGCGCCGTTCAAAAGGACTCAAGTCCTGAAGATGTATTGTCCGGGACGGCCGGATGCGAGTCCAGCGATTGCCTGTTCACAGATAGGTCGCGGCCAAACAAAACCGACGCTGGCAATGCAAGGCCACGAGCCTCACGCGAACTCCATGATCACCGCGTCGACGGCCAGGCTGTCACCCGGCTTGGCATTGAGTTTCGATACGGTGAGGTCGCGTTCGGCGCGCAGCACGTTTTCCATCTTCATCGCCTCGACCACCGCCAGCGTTTCGCCAGCCTTGACCTCCTGCCCCTCGACAACGGCGATCGACACGACGAGACCGGGCATCGGGCATAGAAGCATCTTCGACGTATCCGGCGGCAGCTTTTCGGGCATCAGCCTTTCAAGCTCGGCGATACGGGGCAGCATCACACGAGTGGTCACCGACATACCCTTCCAGGCGATGCGAAGGCCGTTCGAAACCGGTCTGATCTGCGCCGTGACGGAACGATTCCCGACTTTGCCCTGCCAGATCAGGTCGCCAGGCCGCCAGTCGGATGAAACTGTCAGCGCCTTGCCGCCTTCGATCGACAGGTCGACTTCCATGGGAATGGATATCATGCCTTCGAGGATCGATGCCGAGAGGTAATCCTCGCCAATCTTCACCACCCAATCGCGTTTCAAGGCGCCCGAATGCGGAGCCAGCCGACCGCCCAACCGGTCGAGCCGGTCGCGGCGCAGCAATTCGACCGCGGTGGCGATCGACGCCAGCACGGCTTTCTCATCGCCGTTCGGCACGATCGGTGCAAAACCGTCGGGATATTCCTCGGCGATGAAGGCGGTTGAAATCCGCCCTTCCCGCCAGCGCGGATGCTGCATCAGTGCCGCCAGGAACGGGATGTTGTGCTCGATGCCATCGACAACGAAGCTGTCGAGCGCTTCCGACATGGCGTCGATCGCCTCGATACGCGTCGGCGCCCAGGTGCACAGCTTGGCGATCATCGGATCATAGAACATCGAGATCTCCGAACCCTCGGTGACACCGGTGTCGTTGCGGATGACGATGTCCCCGAATTGTCCTTCCTCCGGCGGCCGGTAGCGCGTCAGCCGGCCGATCGAGGGCAGGAAGTTGCGATAAGGGTCTTCGGCGTAGAGCCGGCTTTCGACCGCCCAGCCGTTCAGTTTCACATCGCTCTGCTTGATGGCGAGTCTCTCACCGGCCGCAACGCGGATCATCTGCTCGACCAGATCGATGCCGGTGATGAGTTCCGTCACCGGGTGCTCGACCTGCAATCGTGTATTCATTTCAAGGAAATAGAAGTTCTTGTCCTTGTCGACGATGAACTCGACCGTGCCCGCGCTCTGGTAATCGACGGCCCTGGCCAGCGCCACCGACTGCTCGCCCATGGCCTTGCGCGTCTCGGCGTCGAGGAAAGGCGACGGCGCCTCTTCGGCGACCTTCTGGTTGCGGCGCTGGATCGAGCACTCGCGCTCGCCGAGATAGAGTGCGTTGCCATGCGCGTCGGCTAGAACCTGGATTTCGATGTGGCGCGGATCGACGACGAACTTCTCGATGAAGACGCGGTCGTCGCCGAACGAGCTCTTGGCTTCCGAACGTGCCCGGTCGAATCCATCGCGCACTTCCAACTGGCTCCAGGCGATGCGCATGCCCTTGCCGCCGCCGCCGGCTGAAGCCTTGATCATGACGGGATAGCCGATCTCGCCGGCGATCTTTTCGGCATGGTCGGCATTTTCGATGACGCCGAGCCAGCCGGGCACGGTCGAAACCTTGGCGGCGTTGGCGAATTTCTTCGATTCGATCTTGTCGCCCATCGCCTTGATCGCTCTGAGCTTCGGGCCGATGAAGACAATGCCCTCGGCCTCAAGCGCCTCACAGAAGGCAGCGCGCTCGGAGAGAAAGCCGTAGCCAGGATGAACCGCCTGCGCGCCGGTCGCCTTGCAGGCGGCGATGATCTTTTCGGGTACCAGATAGCTCTGCGCCGCTGGCGATGGCCCGATATGCACGGCTTCGTCCGCCATCTCGACATGCACGGCATCGCGATCCGCATCGGAATAAACGGCGACCGTGGCGATGCCCATCTTGCGGGCTGTCTTGATGACGCGGCAGGCAATCTCGCCACGATTGGCGATCAGAATCTTGGTAAACATGCGGATGTCATCCCTCGGGTCGGCCGTTCCTTTTATGACCTGTGCCGGCGCGGTCAAGCCGGCCAGGTGAATCGCGATCTTTCAATCGATTTGGGATTAAAATTCTTCGTCTTGGCCCAAGCCTGGAACCAGCTAGCGGTTGATCGCCAGGGCAAAACCTGAAAGCTTGCGCGAAAATCGCCTTTGGAGGAATTGCCTTATGAAAACCCGCGCCGCAGTCGCTGTCGCCGCCGGAAAGCCGCTTGAGATCATGGAGGTCGACCTCGAGGGTCCGCGCGAAGGCGAGGTGCTGGTCGAGATCAAGGCGACGGGCATCTGCCACACCGATGAATTCACACTGTCGGGCGCCGATCCCGAAGGCCTGTTTCCAGCCATTCTCGGCCATGAAGGTGCCGGCGTCGTCGTCGATGTCGGCAAGGGCGTCACCTCGCTCAAGAAGGGCGACCATGTCATTCCGCTCTACACGCCCGAATGCCGCTCGTGCCCGTCCTGCCTGTCGCGCAAGACCAACCTGTGCACGGCCATCCGCGCCACGCAGGGCCAGGGCCTGATGCCCGATGGCTCGTCGCGCTTCTCGATCGGCAAGGACAAGATCTTCCACTACATGGGCTGCTCGACCTTCTCCAACTTTACCGTGCTGCCGGAGATCGCGCTGGCCAAGGTCAATCCCGACGCGCCCTTCGACAAGATCTGCTACATCGGCTGCGGCGTCACCACCGGCATCGGCGCCGTCATCAACACCGCCAAGGTCGAGATCGGCGCGACGGCCGTGGTCTTCGGCCTCGGTGGCATCGGCCTCAACGTCATCCAGGGCCTGCGCCTTGCCGGCGCCGACATGATCATCGGCGTTGACCTCAACAACGACAAGAAGGCCTGGGGCGAGAAGTTCGGCATGACGCATTTCGTCAATCCCAAGGAGATCGACGGCGATGTCGTGCCCTATCTCGTCAACATGACCAAACGCGGCGCCGACCAGATCGGCGGCGCCGACTACACGTTCGACTGCACCGGCAACACCAAGGTCATGCGCCAGGCGCTGGAAGCCTCGCATCGCGGCTGGGGCAAGTCGGTGGTCATCGGCGTTGCCGGTGCTGGCCAGGAGATTTCGACGCGGCCGTTCCAGCTGGTCACCGGGCGCACCTGGATGGGTACCGCCTTTGGCGGCGCGCGCGGCCGCACCGATGTGCCGAAAATCGTCGACTGGTACATGGACGGCAAGATCGAGATCGACCCGATGATCACCCACACGCTGAAGCTCGAGGACATCAATAGGGGTTTTGACCTCATGCATGAGGGCAAATCGATCAGGAGCGTCGTGGTTTACTAGGACGCGCCCGTAAGGAGCGGATGCAAGTCGGCGTCCGGTCGCGTTCCATCGAATCTGCGTATGACCAGCCAAAACTTGGCCGATCATACGCTGGAAGAGCGACACGCCGCGGACCAATCGGCCCGCGACCTCTGTGGTTCACAACATGGGAGGAGAAGACATGGCGGAAAAACTGCATCCGAAAATCGACAATGGACTGCCCAAGGAAAGCGCGAGCTTCGCCGGCGGCACGCTGGTCTGTGCCTGCACGAGCAAGCCGGTGAAGGTGAAGGTCAAGGGCCAGATCGCCCACAACCGCTTGCGGCTGCACAAAATGCTGGAAGCCCGAAGGCGCGGTGTTCTCGGTCGTGGCCGTAGCGGGCACGGGCGACGTCACCGTCACCGAGAATGGCGACAAGCTCAAGGTGGTCGACGCCTCAGCGCTGATCCAGCGCCATGCCTGCACCGGTTGCGGCGTCCACATGCACGGACCGGTCGAGCGCGATCATCCGTTCAAGGGCCTGACCTTCATCCACCCCGAGCGCTTCGTCGAGGACGGCTGGTCGCCTCCGGGCTTCACCGCCTTCGTCTCGTCGATCATCGAATCCGGCGTCGATCCGAAGCGGATGGACGGCATTCGCGGCCAGCTGAAGAAAATCGGGCTCGAACCCTATGATTGCCTCAATCCCGGCCTGATGGACTACATCGCCACCTGGACGGCGAAGAAGTCCGGCGCCTTGCCGGCCTAACGACCGATCAGATGGTATCCATGGGGCCGGATGAGATCACCGGCCCCATCTTTGTTGGAACGAACGATGCCCGCACCCGCCATCTACGTCGACGCTGACGCCTGCCCGGTGAAAGCCGAGGTCGAAAAAGTGGCCGAGCGCCATGGCGTCGTCGTCACCTATGTCTCCAATGGCGGCCTGCGCCCTTCCCGCGATCCGAGGATCCGCAACGTCGTCGTCTCCAAGGGAGCCGACGCGGCCGACGACTGGATCGTCGAAAATGCACGGGCCAATGACATCGTGGTGACCGCCGACATCCCGCTTGCTGCCCGTACCGTGGCGCTCGGCGCGCATGTGCTTGGTCCGACAGGACGCCCCTTTACGCCGGAAACGATCGGCATGGCGGTGGCGATGCGCGATCTCAAGCAGCATCTGCGCGAGACCGGCGAGAGCAAGGGCTACAATGCCAGCTTCGCACCACAGGACCGCTCGCGATTTCTGGGGGAACTCGACCGCATCTTGCGACGCGCCCTGAAATCCGCAACGCCGCAATAGAAACCGAGGCGCCATTCAGGGTTGGAACCGCCATGGCTGCAGAAACCCCGATGAAGACACCCATGCAGCGCCATATGCTGTTCGCGGTGTCCGCCTGCCTGGGCGTTGTGGCGCTTGTCATTGCGTTGCTGCTTCACGCCCCGCTCGTCTATTCGATCGGCGCCAACGCATTCTTTGCCGCTTACGTCATTCTGGTCGTTGCCCAGATGCCCAGGTTCACCGGCGCCTACCTCAGCAAGAATGCCCGCGCCGCCGATCAGCCTGTGCTGGTGATCTTCGCCGTGACGCTTGTTGTCGTCGGCGTTGCCGTCGTCTCATTGTTCCTGCTGATCAATCAAAAGGACAGAGGCCACCCCGTCGAACTGACTTTCGCGCTGCTGTCGATCCCGCTCGGCTGGTTCACCATCCATGCCATGGCAGCGCTCCATTATGCTCATGTCTACTGGATGGACGGCGATACCACTGACACCAAGACCAAGAAGAAAGTCCCCGTTGGCGGCCTGCTTTTCCCGGGCGACAAACGCCCGGAAGGCTGGGATTTCCTGTACTTCTCGGCGGTTATAGGCATGACGGCGCAGACCGCCGACACCAACATTTCGACGACACATATGCGCTGTGTCGTGCTTGTCCATTCCATCCTGTCGTTCTTCTTCAACACCGTCATCGTCGCCGCCGCCGTGAACCTGGCGGTCAGTCTTGGTGGACCGTAGGAGAATTCGGAGTCTAATATTTCCGTGATAGGATGAAACATCGGTTTGGGTTGCGACGTATCAGGAAGAGAATGATGAAATAGAAGTCGCGCTGGATCGCGTGGCTTGGAGGCAGGAAACCATGGAATCAGCTATCCGGAGCAAACCCACGGACGCAGTGGAAACGGCAGCAGTGCCGGCCACGACGCTGATCTATCGGCAGTCGCGCTGGACGCGGCTGACGCATTGGCTCTGGGCTATCTCGCTGTTCTTCATGCTGCTCTCGGGCCTGCAGATTTTCAACGCCCGCCCGCAGCTCTATATCGGCAAGCAGTCCGGCTTCGAATTCAACAACACGGTCTTCGCCATTGGCGCGGAGAACACAGCCAACGGCTCGCGCGGCTATACCGAGATCCTCGGGCATCGCTTCGACACGACCGGCGTGCTCGGCTGGTCCGGCCCCGCGGGCCAGGAGACGGCGCGCGGTTTCCCGTCATGGGCGACGATCCCATCCTACTATGATCTCGGCACGGCCCGCGTCGTGCATTTCTTCTTCGCATGGATATTGGTGACGACGCTGATCGTCTGGCTGGTCGCCAGCCTGATCAACGGCCACCTGCGCCGCGATCTCGCCCCGCGCATCGATGATATCAAGCGGCTGCCGCAAGACATCATCGACCACGCGAAGCTCAAATTCCACCACACCGGCGAATACAACACGCTGCAGAAGATGGCCTATGGCGGCGTGCTGTTCGTGCTCTTGCCGCTGATGATCATCACCGGATTGGCGATGTCGCCGAGCATGAATTCGGTGCTGCCGTTCCTGAACGACCTGCTTGGCGGCCGCCAGACGGCGCGCACCATCCACTTCAGCGTGATGGTGCTGCTCGTGCTCTTCTTCGTCGTCCATATCCTGATGATCATTGCCGCCGGTCCGATCAACGAACTCCGCTCCATCATCACCGGCTGGTATCGCACCGACCCGCCCGCTCATGTCGACGAAGCGTCCAAGAGGAGTGCCTGACATGGCGAAGTTCGAGATCAGCCGCAGGAAATTCCTCACCGGGGCCAGCCTCGGCGTGTCTGGCATCATGCTGTCGGGCTGCGATGCCTTCGACAGCCAGCTCGGCATAGGCGATGGCCTGCGCAGTTTTCTAGAGAATGCCAACGGCCTGACATGGCGCGCGCAACGTCTGCTTGCCGGCCGCGATTCGCTGGCGCCGGAATTCACGGAAGCCGATATCCGCCAGCCGCAGCGGCCGAATGGCGTGACCTCGCCAGACGATGACGATTACAAGGCCCTGCTCGCCAACAACTTCGCCGACTGGAAGCTGGAGGTTACCGGCCTTGTCGAAAAGCCGCTGTCGCTGACCCGCGAACAGCTGATGAACATGCCGAGCCGCACGCAGATCACCCGCCACGACTGCGTCGAAGGCTGGAGCTGCATCGCCAAATGGACGGGAACGCCGCTGTCGCTGGTGCTGGACCAGGCGGTGGTCAAGCCGCAGGCACGCTACGTGATGTTCCATTGCCTCGACACGATCGACCGCAGCCTTGCCGGCGACGTCAAATATTACGGCACGATCGACCTGATCGATGCCCGACACCCGCAAACGATCCTGGCCTATGGCCTGAACGGCAAGCCGCTGCCGGTCGAGAACGGCGCGCCGCTGCGCGTCCGCGTCGAACGCCAGCTCGGCTACAAGATGCCAAAGTATCTTTCCAAGATCGAACTCGTCGACAGCTTCGCCGACGTCGGCGAAGGACGCGGCGGTTATTGGGAAGACAATGGCTACGACTGGTATGGCGGCATCTGATGTCGCAAGCCATACCTTCGCACTGACCCTGCCCTTCCGGCTCAGGCAACCTTGTCGAGCAGCGGCTTCAGCACTGGATGGATTTCCGGCGAGGCGTGCTTGATCAGCGTGAGCAAGGCGCGTTCGTTGTCGCGCAACGGACGATCGCTGCCGATACGCTCCGCCAGCCATTTCGCTTCGCTGGCGTCGATCGTTTCGGCGCGGCGCGCCAGCGCCTCAGCCGCTCGGTTCTTCGATTCCCAATCGGCCTCGATATCGCCCGGCGAGTTGTACGCTTCCATGATTCCGGCAAGCCCGCCCGACACCATGCGGCTGAAGAAGCCGCCAATCTCCGGCTCGCTCTTCTCGAAAAACTGATCGTGGCGCAGTGCCACCTCACGCGTCGGCGGCTCGTAGCCGGCCGAGCACATGACGAAATTGGCGATAGCCTTGACGAACAGGTCGTTCCAGGAAGGATCGTTGTTGGCTGCGGCCGTCTGCTCGTTGATCCTGAACAGGATCTCGGATTCGGCCCTGGTGACGGCGATGTTCCCGTCACCACCATAGGCATAGAGAATGCGGCGTAGGAGATCGACCTCGGCCCTGGCGACCACCCCGGGCACCAGGCTTCCGCCGTGCATCAGCGGCCCCTTGCCGTCGATCACCGCATGGGCGACTTGCTGCAATGCATAGGCCGAAAGTTGGCCAGGTGATGATCTCGCCTCCTCCAGAACATGCACCAACAGTTCAAGTTCGGTGCGGCTGTCGACCATGCCATCGCGCGAGATGGTGCGAACCAACCAGTCGGCGTTCTCCTGCGAGATATAGCCTTCAGGCTTTTCCTGATGGACGATGTAGTCCGTTACCGCCTCGACGAAAAACGGCGCCCATTCGAGGCACTTGTCGCGCGCCGTCTGGTCGAGTGCGAACAGCGCCTCGGCTTCGCCGCGCGTCACCACGCCGTCGGCGAACACTTCGCGACGCAGCATGAGCACATCCTCGGCAGCAATGCGATTTTTGGAAGTCAGTCCCGCCACCGGCGCGGTCATGATCAATTCGCCCATTTTTCGTCCCCGTTCGCCGCCACGGTGGATTCCCGTGATTCCCACCAGCATATCAGCAGTGTCTTGAAAAACCGGCAAACGGCGTGGTTAGCGAAGACTTGTCGGGAATGCGTCGTGGACAGGTGACAACCTGTCGTTCAGGGGCTATGGATGGCGCGTCGAGGGCTCATGCTTTGAGTCCTACCTGTTTGCGGGAGAGAGCAGCGAAAGCTGTCGCCGAAGGGGAAATCGCCCGAAATCTCTCAGGCAAAAAGAACCGTAGACGGGAAAGACACTCTGGAAAGTCGGGGCTTGCCCCCGCGCCGAAGGTGTAAGCGCCGCTGACAGAGTTCCGGCTGCGCGAGTCTCTCAGGCTTCAGACAGAGGGGCACGGACTGGTCGCCATTCGCGGCCGCTTGCGTGCGACTCTGGAGATGACATGACGGGCGACAACACAAGACACCTTCCCCTCGAAGATATGCATTTTGCCGCCGGTGCGCGCTTTGGCGCTTTTGCCGGCTGGTCCATGCCGCTGACCTATCCGGCCGGCGTCATGAAGGAACATCTTCACACACGCGAACAGGCCGGCATGTTCGACATCTCGCACATGAAGCTGTTCGAGCTCAGCGGGCCCGGCGCAGCAGCGCTGCTCAATCGCGCTTGTCCTGTGGACGCCGGCGCGCTCGAGATCTCGCAGTCCAAGCTGACATTCTTCCTCAATGAGGCAGGCGGCATCCTCGACGACTTGATCGTCACCAGGCTCGGCGCCGAGCGTTTCATGGTGGTCGCCAACGCCGGCAACGCCGTGGCCGACGAAAAGCATCTGCGTGCGCTGGCCGGGGATTTCGATGTGAAGGTGGATGCGCTCGACCGCGTCTTCCTGGCCATCCAGGGCCCTGAGGCTTGGGCTGTACTGTCTCGTGCCGGCATCGAGACCGGTTCGCTGCTGTTCATGCACGGCATCGAGCCACGGAAAAACTGGTTCATGAGCCGCTCCGGCTATACCGGCGAAGACGGTTTCGAGATCGGCTTGCCTGACGAGGATGCAAGAAACCTCGTCGCCAAACTGCTCGAGGACGAGCGCGTGCTGTGGATCGGCCTTGCCGCACGCGACAGCCTGCGGCTGGAAGCCGGCCTCTGCCTGCACGGTCAGGACATCACGCCGGAGACCGATCCGGCAAGTGCGGCGCTGATGTGGGCAATCCCGAAGGAGATCCGCGCTGCCGGCGCCTTCATCGGCGCCGATGCGATCCGCGCTGCCGTGGAACGAGGCCCCGCGCAGAAGCGCGTCGGGCTGAAGCCGGAAGGCCGGCAGCCGGTGCGCGCCGGCGTTGCCCTTTTCGATGCCGACGGCAATCCCGCCGGCCATGTCACATCAGGCGGCTTCGGTCCTTCGGCCGGCCATCCGGTCGCCATGGGTTATGTCTCGACACCGCTGGCAAAGCCCGGAACACGGGTTTTCGCCGACGTGCGCGGCACGAAGATTCCCGTCGATATCAGTTCCCTGCCCTTCACACCTCATCGCTACCGCAAAGGATGATCCTCATGGCAAAGACCTATTTCACCACCGATCACGAGTGGCTCCGTGTCGAGGGCGGCGTCGCCACCGTCGGCATCACCGACTACGCCCAGGAACAGCTCGGCGACCTCGTCTTCGTTGAACTGCCCGAGACGGGAAAGAAGCTTTCCAAAGGCGACACGGCTGTCGTGGTCGAATCGGTCAAGGCCGCGTCGGACGTCTACGCGCCGGTCGACGGCGAGATTACCGAGGCCAACGGCTCGCTCTCATCCGACCCGTCGCTGGTCAATTCGGCGGCGACCGGCAATGGCTGGCTGTGGAAGATGAGGCTGGCCGATGAAAGCCAGCTCGAGGGTCTCATGGATGAGGCCGCCTACAAAGCCCATATCGCCTGATAACAGGACTGAAAACGATGAGCGCAGCACTTACCCCTTTCTCCGCCCGCCATATCGGTCCGGGCGTCAACGATGTCAGAGCCATGCTTGCCGTGATCGGCGTTCCGTCCGTCGAGACGCTGATCAGCCAGGCGGTACCGCAGTCGATCCGTCTCGACCTGCCGCTGACCCTGCCCGCGCCGGCCAGCGAGGCCGAAGCGCTGGCTGAATTGTCGGCGACCATGGCGAAGAATACGGTGCTGAAGAGCTTCATCGGCGCCGGCTATCATGGCGTCCACGTGCCGCCGGTCATCCAGCGCAATCTGTTCGAGAATCCGGCCTGGTACACCGCCTATACGCCCTATCAGGCCGAGATCAGCCAGGGCCGTCTCGAAATGCTGTTCAATTTCCAGACGCTAGTCGCCGAACTGACCGGCCTGCCGGTGGCATCCGCCTCGTTGCTCGATGAAGCAACCGCGGTTGCCGAAGCCGTCGGCATCGCGCTGCGCCATCACCGCGACAAGCGGACCAGGATCGCGTTTGCCGGCACGCCGCATCCGCAAACGCTGGACGTTGTGCGTACCCGCGCCGAGCCGCTCGGCGTCGAGATCGACGGCGAAACGATCGACGACAACACCGCCGCCCTGCTCGTCTCCTGGCCGGATACGTTTGGCGTCTATGGCGACCATAAAGCGGCGTTCGAAAAAGCCAAGGCAACGGGCGCGCTTGTCGTGTTCATCGCCGACCCGCTTGGCCTGACGCTGACCGATGCCCCAGCGAAACTCGGCGCCGACATTGCTGTCGGCCCGATGCAGCGCTTCGGCGTGCCAATGGGCTTTGGCGGCCCACACGCCGCCTATTGCGCCGTCTCCGACAAACTGACGCGGCTGATGCCCGGCCGGTTGGTTGGTCAATCGAACGACAGCAAGGGTCGCCCCGGCTATCGTCTCGCCCTGCAGACCCGCGAGCAGCACATCCGCCGCGACAAGGCGACCTCCAACATCTGCACCGCGCAGGCGCTGCTTGCCAACATGGCGACCGCCTATGCTATCTGGCACGGCCCAGCCGGACTGCAGGCGATTGCCGGGCGCATCCACGCGCTGGCAAATCGTCTGGCAAACGGCCTCAAGGCTGCCGGCGTTTCGGTGCTTGGCGCCAGCCGCTTCGACACGGTGACGCTTGAGACAAAGGGCAAGGCCGCACAGATTGCCGCTGCCGCCGAAAAGACCGGCCGGCTTCTGCGCGTGATCGACGCCGATCATGTCAGCGTAGCCTTCGACGAGACATCCACCGACGCCGATCTCGATGCGATCGCGGCATTGTTCGGCGCCAAGGCCGGCATTTCCGCCGATAGCACGGTGCCAGGCAAGCCGCGCGGCAAGGAATTCCTGACCCAACCGGTCTTCCATGAGAACAAGTCGGAAACCGACATGATGCGCTTGCTGCGCCGGCTGGCCGACAAGGACCTGGCGCTCGACCGCACCATGATCCCGCTGGGATCCTGCACGATGAAGCTCAATGCCGCCGCCGAAATGATGCCGGTGAGCTGGCCGAGCGTTGCCAACCTGCATCCCTTCGCGCCGGCCAGCCATTCGGCCGGCTATCGCGTCATGGTCGGCGAACTGGAAGGCTGGTTGTCGGAGATCACCGGCTTCGACGCGGTCAGTCTGCAGCCCAATGCCGGCAGCCAGGGCGAATATGCCGGCCTGCTCGCCATACGCGCCTATCACCGCTCGCGCGGCGAAGGCCATCGCACCGTGTGCCTGATCCCCTCCTCCGCGCACGGCACCAATCCGGCAAGTGCGGCGATGGCAGGCATGAGCGTTGTCGTCGTGCGCTGCCTGGAGGACGGCAATATCGACATGGACGATATGAGAGCCAAGGCCAACGAGCATTCCAAGAATCTCGCGGCGCTGATGTTCACCTATCCCTCGACGCACGGCGTCTACGAAGAAGGCGCCCGCCACCTCTGCGCCCTGATTCATGAGCATGGCGGCCAGGTCTATTTCGACGGCGCCAACCTCAATGCTCTGGTTGCCCTTGCCCGCCCTGCCGATATCGGCGCCGATGTCTGCCATATGAACCTGCACAAGACCTTCTGCATCCCGCATGGCGGCGGCGGCCCCGGCATCGGCCCGATCGGCGTCAAGGCGCATCTGAAACCCTATCTGCCGGGCCATGTCACCGAGGGCTCGGCGCATGCCGTGTCGGCCGCACCGTTCGGCAGTGCTTCCATCCTGCCGATTACCTGGATGTATATCCGCATGATGGGCGCTGCCGGCCTGAAGCAGGCGACGGAGACCGCCATCATCTCGGCCAACTACATGGCGACACGGCTCGCGCCGCACTTCCCGCTGCTCTACAAGGGCCGGCACGATCGTATCGCGCATGAATGCATCCTTGACACGCGCGTGCTCAAGGACAGCGCCGGCATCAGTGTCGACGATATCGCCAAGCGCCTGATCGACTACGGCTTCCACGCGCCGACCATGTCGTTTCCGGTCGCCGGCACACTGATGGTCGAGCCGACGGAATCCGAACCCAAGCGCGAGCTCGACCGCTTCTGCGAGGCGATGATCGCCATTGCGGGTGAAGCGGCGAAAGTCGCCAGGGGCGAGTGGCCTTTGGCCGACAATCCGCTGGTCAACGCACCGCACACCGCCGCCGAGGCGCTGGCCGGCCAATGGACCCACCCGTACTCGCGGCTCGAGGCCGCCTATCCCGCCGGTGACGCCGACACCGCAGCCAAATACTGGCCGCCCGTGTCACGCATCGACAACGTCGCCGGCGACCGCAACCTCGTCTGCTCCTGCCCGCCGCTGTCCGACTATCTGGGGGCCGCTGAATAGTCTTCCGGGCAATCAGGCGGAGCGCAAGGCCGGCTCGACAGGGTCGGCCTTGCCAGAGGTCTTGGCAGCCATGACGCAATTTCGTCCGGCGCGCTTTGCCGCATAGAGCGCCGCATCGGCTTCGGCGAGCACTTCATCGAGAGCGGCGCCGTCCGGACGGCCAAAGCCGATGCCGCCGCTAACGGTGCTGCGCAACGGTCCAAGCGCGGTGGCAACGACCTCGGCGCCGAAGGCGACGCCGATCTTGCTTGCGATGTCGTATGCTCTCTCCTGCGTCATTCGCGACATGACAACGGCAAACTCCTCGCCACCCAATCGAAACGCATCGACGCCGGTCCGGGGGTACTTCTTGATGACCGCGGCAAAGCGGCGAAGAACCTGATCGCCGACCGGATGACCGAAGACATCGTTCGTCCTCTTGAAATGGTCGAGGTCGAACATGGCGACCGACATGAACGGCCCGAAAGCACGCTCGCCATAGAGTGACGTCAAGGCACGCCGGTTCATGAGTCCGGTCAACGGATCGGTCATCGTCTCGGCCTTCAGCTCGATCTGCGCCTGCAAATGATGGAGGGAGAGCGTCAGGGCGCCCAGCCCGGTCATGCAAGCGACCGAGACCACGGAATTCAGCCGTTCGGCCCAATTGTCCGGCGCGGCGCCGAGCACCCACTGCCCCTTCAACAGAAGCGCCGCGCCGCACAGTCCAAAGGACAAGCCGCAGACACCGCTCAGGACTGAAACGACCAGCAGAATCCGGCGATCATGGCCACCGCCATTGACCCAGAACAGCACCCCTATTGCCGCGAGCAGCGCTGTTACCAATGTGTAAGTGACGATGAAACCGATGCCGTCGAAGCCAAGGAATGTCGCGCTGGCGCTGGCCGCCAGCACGACCAAGCTGGGCAAGGCGGCGCTCCTGTAGTCGCGGACGTCCAGATACTGCATGGCAGAGAGGCAGACGACGAGAAAGCCGAGGTTGAGCAGCGCCAGCACCGCCTGACACAGCAAGGGGCTGGGATCCCTGGCGTACAGCCAGAACAGGACGACATGCGCGACAAGCACTAGTATGCCGCATGCCATCGTCAAGACAAAGCGAGCCCGTGGCGCGGTGAACCAGATCGCGAACATGGTGCCACTCAGGCACGCGCCTGAGAGCGCCGCCGCGAGCAGGAGCGAACTGAAATCCAACATGCGCAGGCAGTGGCCTCTTGGGGATCGTTCGCGGCATTCTAGGTAAGCCGGCGTCCGCGCAAACCGCTTTCATCCGGTCTTCCCCGCCAAACTTCGGTCAAGGTTTACAAAGCGTCGACGCCATCTCGCGCAATCACGACGCATGCCGTGAAAGAGGGAAGATCATCCCTTGTTCAGAAGCGCCAGATTGGCGTTGACGACCGTGGGGTCCTTCATCCCGGCCTTGGCTTCCAGCAGGAGCGCCTCCGCCTTCTTGCGGTTGCCGCGCATGAGCTGGGAATAGCCCATATTGTTGACGATCCGCGGCTTGCGCCCGGCAACTTTCAGCAGCTGGTCATAAGCGCGATCGGCGAAGTCAAAGCGGCCAAGTTCATCGTAGGAGGCTGCAAGACCCATCCAGGCTTCGGCATTGTCGGCCTTCAGCTCCACCGCCTTGCGGAAATGCTGTTCGGCGAGACCGTAATTCGCCTCGCGGAATTGCGCCTTGCCCTGCGCCAGATCGGAGGTGCTGACGTCTTTCGCCACTGGGGGAATGGCCATGGTCTTGGTCGTGTCGACGTCGCTGGTCGAACAGCCGGCTACCATCAAGATGGCCGCCATCGCGGCCATTGCCGTGAAAATTCTGTGACGCATGCCCCTGCCCCGATCGCCCGATTTACCAGGTCGTTGTTCAAGGGCACAGTATTGGAGAGCGATTAAGCTTCAGTGCCGAAATACATCCAAAATTTTCAGATCGCGCAAAGAGCACATTAACCTTTGTTTCCAATGCATGAATCCGAAAAATGGAATCCGGCTTTCGGACAAGATCCTGCTAGAACAAACAACCAGAGTCCATCCAATTATATCGGATGGACCAAGGCTCTAATGCATCGATGTCATTTTGACGATGATCGGAATGACCGCGATCATCAGCACCACCGGCAGGATGCAAACCACCACCGGCACAGACATCTTAGCCGGCAAAGCATGTGCTTTTTCCTCCGCCAGCGACATGCGCTTGTGGCGCAT
The DNA here is from genome assembly GCF_020616515.1 of Mesorhizobium sp. PAMC28654. Taxonomy (GTDB): domain Bacteria; phylum Pseudomonadota; class Alphaproteobacteria; order Rhizobiales; family Rhizobiaceae; genus Mesorhizobium. The sequence continues at coordinate 348,738 of NZ_CP085135.1, read as the reverse complement.
TTCGTCGGAGAAAACGCGCAGTGCCCCCGACAGGCTGGTGCCGAGTTCCTTCGACTGCTGCAGCAGCGTGGCGAAGGAACGAACCTCGTCCAGGCTGAGACGATCCCCGAGCGCCCTCAGAGCATCGTCGAGACTGCGGCCGGCCCTCAGTTCCAGCGACACAAGCTGCAGGTTCTGGCTGAGTGAGGGATAGGTCATAGCGAGCTCCTTCGACACGCGTTCGATGCCGGCTTCCATGCTCATCCCCGCATCCGAACAGACGATCATCAGGTCCATGAAATCGGGAAAGCCGTTGCGGTACTCGCGCATCTTTTCGCGGACCTTCTGGGTCAGCGCCAGACCCGGCAGAAAGTAGCCCGCCGCTCCCGACAGGATGACGAAGGTCCAGCGACTGGTCATCGTCGCGTCCGCGCTCGCCATCCATCGGTTGACCAGGAACGCGCCGATCGCACCGCCAATCAGGGCCGCGAAGCGGATGAGAAAAAACAGGCCGACAGCGCGCGGCTCCATGTAGCCCGCCTGGATAAGCTTCAACCGCAGGCGGGCGACATTCTCGGGATCGCTCTTGGCATAGAATTCCTGGGCGCGCTTGACCGCCTTCTCGCGCACGGCGCCAGGATCCTTCCTGGGCGCCGGCCCGGCCCTCTCAACCATCCGGCTGTCCTCGATCTTGAGCCGGCGCTTGACGTCGTTACGGTCGCCCTTTGCCGTGACCAGCGGCCAGGCCACGGCGCCACCTCCCAGCAACAGCAACAGAACCGCCACCGGCATCGGCGAGGTCGGTGCAAGCGAGGCAAGGAATTCGATCACGCTGTTCATGTCAGAATCGGAAGTTCGACATCTTGAACATGATGACGTTGCCCAGCATCAGCCAGGTGATGGAGCCGCCAAGCAGGTACCAGGTCTTCGCTTCGCCCCAGACGCTTCGATAGAATTGCGGCATCAGCACCATGATGGCGGCAAACAGCAATGCCGGCACGGCGGTCAGGATATAGGCCGACATGCGGCCTTCGGTGGAGATCGCCCGCACCTTGCGGCGCAGCTTGCCTCGCTCGCGGATTGTCAGCGCAAGCCCGTCGAGGATCTCGCGGAGATTGCCGCCCGAACTGGTCTGGATCGACACGGCGGTGAGGAACAGCGGCAGATCCTCGTGGCCAACCCGTTCGAACAGCGAATTCAAGGCCGAAACCAGATCGGAGCCATAGGTCACTTCATCGGCGATGACGCCGAACTCGGTGCCGATGGGATCGGGCATTTCGCGGGCCACCATGGCGATCGCGACAGGGACGGGATGACCAGCCTTCAGTCCGCGCGTGATCAGTTCCAGCGCCTCCGGAAGTTGCACGCCGAACCGCTTCAGCCGTCGGCCGCGATTGGAACGCATCGTCATCACCGGCACGACTGGCAACATTACGACGAACAGGATGAGGCCGAACAGCAGTGACAGGCCGTACCACATGGCGACCAAAGCCAGGCCAAGCGCCGCCCCCGAGGTGATCATCAGGAATCGCGCCAGCGGCATGACCATGCCCGACTGCGTGCGCAGCGCGCGGAACCTGTCCAGCGAAAACAGTGGTGTGCCCGCATCAATGCCGCGCTCCTTGCGCAACTGGAGCAGCACCTGTTCCTGGCTGATCTTGGTTTCCTGGAGCTTCATGCGACGGTTGATGGCCGTGCGCTTGTCGCTGCGCCCGGCATAGAGCAGGTAGCACGCTTCGGCGATCATGATGCCAGTGAGCGCCGCAGTGGCATAGACAACGTAGATGGCGCTGAATCCGCTGAACATCGTCAGTCCTGCGGCCGACCGGGTTCAAAATATTTTCCCGGAAATTCGATGCCCATGGCGCGCAGATCCTCAAGGAAGCGCGGGCGGATGCCGGTCGCCTCGAAATGGCCGAGAATCTTGCCGTCGGCCTCCATGCCGGTGCGCACAAAGCGGAAGATCTCCTGCATCTGGATGACGTCGCCTTCCATGCCGGTCACCTCGGCGACACTGGTCACCTTGCGCTTGCCGTCCGACAGGCGCGTCAACTGCACGATGAGATCGAGCGCGCTGGCGATCTGGCTGCGGATCGACTGTACCGTCATCGGCATGCCGGTCATGCCAAGCATCTGTTCGAGGCGGGAGATGGCGTCGCGCGGCGTGTTGGCATGGATCGTCGCCATCGACCCTTCATGGCCGGTGTTCATCGCCTGCAGCATGTCGAAAGCTTCCTCGCCACGGCACTCTCCGAGAATGACACGGTCGGGACGCATGCGCAGCGCGTTCTTGACCAGGTCGCGCTGCTTCAATTCGCCGTGGCCTTCAATATTGGCCGGCCGCGTCTCCATGCGCGCAACATGCGGCTGCTGCAGCTGAAGTTCGGCGGCGTCCTCGATGGTGATCAGCCGCTCGTCTTCGGGAATGAAGGCGGACAACGCGTTGAGCATCGTCGTCTTGCCGGTGCCGGTGCCGCCCGAGATGATGGTCGTCTTGCGGGCATGCACGGCCGCCGCCAGCACTTCGGCCATGTTCTGGGTGATGGCGCCGAACTCGACCAGCTTGTGCAGGCCAAGCTTGTTCTTCGAGAATTTGCGGATCGACACCAGCGGCCCGTCGACGGCGACCGGGCGAATGGCGGCGTTGAAGCGCGAGCCATCCAGCATGCGCGCATCGACCATCGGCTGCGATTCATCGACACGGCGGCCGACGGCGGCAACGATCTTGTTTATGATTCGAAGGAGATGCGCCTCGTCTTTGAACGGAATATGGACCTGCTGCAGCTTGCCCTTCTTTTCAACGAAGCAGTTCTGGTGGCCGTTGATCAGGATGTCGTTGATATCGGGGTCTTTCAGCAGCGGTTCCAGCGGACCGAGCCCAACCATCTCGTCGACGATGTCGTCGACCAGCGCATCGAGTTCGGCGGTGTTGATCGCCATCCGCTCCTGGCGGGTCTTTTCCGACACGAATTCATGCACCTGCCGGCGCATCTCGTCCTTGGGCAGCCGCTCCAGGGCGACGAGGTTGATTTCCTCGAGCAGCATCCTGTGGATGCGCACCCGCGCGTCGAGCACCTTGTTGGCGTTCTTCGCGGGCGCCGCCTCCGCCTTTGCCGGCACATGCTTGCGTGTCGTCGGAATGACAACGGGATGATGCGCGACAGGTGCCGCATCCATCGGCCGCGCGGGGCGCGCATCCCGGTTCTGCAGAGTGGAAAAGCGGCTGCTCATCGGGCTTTCCTCCGCAACAGTCCCTTGCCAATGCCAAACAGCGAGCGTGACTTCGCTGTTGTCGCCAGCGTCTCCTCGGGCAGGATGATCTTCTTCAGATCGTTGATGACATTGGCGTTCGGGTCGATCTCATGCAGCGGCACGCCGCGATCCACCGCCTCGCGCACCAGCCGGTAATTGTTGGCGATGCCGCCGACGAAATGCTCGCCGAGTATCTCCTGGACGTCCGCCTGCTTGATGCCGTTGTCGAACATCTTCTGCTCGAAGCGGTTGACGATGACGTTGGGCTTCACCTCCTTGCCGGCGGTCTCGTAGACCGCCTGGATCAGCCGCTGCGTATGGCGCAGGCACGGCACCGTCATTTCGGCGACGATATAGAGTTTGTTGGAGCCGAGCAGCACCGTCTCCGTCCAGGGAAACCAGGTGCGCGGCATGTCGATGACGACATTGTCGAAATAGGCCGAGACCAGATCGAGCATGCGCACCACGACATCGGTTTTGAACGAGCGCATTTCCGAAGGGTGCGTAGGCGCCGCCAGCACGCAAAGACCGCTCGCATGCTTCGACAGCATCACGTCAAGCAATTGCCGATCGAGGCGTTCGGGCTGGTTCTCGATTTCGGTGATGTCGAAGCGCGGCTCGAGATCGAGATAATCGGCGCAGGCACCCTGCTGGAAATTGAGGTCGACCACGCAGGTGGACGCACCGCGCGTCACCGAATGGTGCAACTGGAAGGCCGTTTGCAGCGCCAACGTTGTGGTGCCGACGCCGCCGGCCGCCGGCATGAAGGTGTAGATCTGCGATTCCGTGTTTTCCTCGCGTCCGGGTCCCTGCAGCGCACGGATGACGGAACGCACCAGATCGGCCGTGGTGATCGGCTTGACGAGGAAATCGGCGACCTTGAGCTGAACCAGTATGCGCACCGCCGCCGCGTTGAACTCCTGCGTGACGACGACGACCGGTACCCGGCCCTCCAGCCGGCGCATGATGCGCTGCAGCGACTCGACGTGCTCGAGCTTGGCGGCATCCATGTCGACGATGATGGCGCCGAAGTCGGTTTCCTGGATCTCGCCGCGCAACTCCGTGACTGACTTTTCGACAGTCGAAAGCTGGATGATCTCGGAGGCGGCGAATGCCGTCCGCGTATCCTGGAGAAACGTCCTGTCTGTCGATACGAGCAGGATCTTCCTGGATTTGGTTCCACTTGCCATTCTGTCAGCCCGTCAGGTCAGTCGCCGATTGAACTCGTCAATCAAATAAGTCGCCAATGAATCAGTCGCTTGTGGTCGATTGCGAGGTTTTCGCATCGGCCGTCTGGCCAGTGCCGCCCGTCACGGGAGCGTCGCGTTTTGCCGGCACAAGGAGCTTTGTGTTCTGGACGCCGTATTTCCACGGGTCGACCATCTGCATGACAGTGTTGGCTGCCTGCGCATTGCCGGCAGCCAAAGTCGGCCCCTCGGTGCGCTGATAGTCGTCGCTGGTACAACCGCCGGCAAGGCTGGCCAGCAGCAAGGCGATGCTCGATCTCAAGATCCCACGCATGGCTTCAATCCTTCGGCAGGTCTAGGAAATGACCGACGGTGGTGACTGTGGCCGGCTGCGCGACACTTCCGCCCGCCATTGCCAGCGAACGGTTGGCGTCGGATGCCTTCACTTCGTCCGTGTTGTTGATGAAGTAGTCGGCGTTGCTCGGCGGCAGTGTGCCGTCGGTTGGCTCCACCATCTTTTTCGACGGGTCGACCGGCTTGACCAGATAGGGCGTGACAATGATGACCAGATCCGTCTCGCGCCGCTGATAGGACGGGCAGCTTGCCAAGGCCGGGAATGCGTGAGGTCGAGATATCGTTCTGCGATTGCAGCAATCCGGCGATCATGAAGCTCTGGCCGTTCTTCAAGTCGACCGAGGTCTTGGCGCGGCGCACGACGAAGGCCGGAATGGAGATCGTGCCGACATTGATGGAGGCGGATGTATCGATCGACGAGACTTCCGGCGCGATGTCGAGGCTGACCAATCCATCCTTCAAGACCGTCGGCGTAAAGTCCAGGCTGACGCCATATTTCTTGTAGCTGACTGATATCTTGCCGTTGTCGTCGGAAACCGGGATTGGAAATTCGCCACCGGCGAGAAAGCTTGCCGTCTGCCCGGAACGGGCGATCAGGTTCGGCTCGGCCAGCCGCCGGGCGAGGCCCTTGTTCTCCAGCGCCTGGATGGCAATGTCGATCGAGACGCCATTCGACAGCAACTGCCCGATGATTTCGCCGGTGCCCGCTGCCGGAACCGTACCGGGAGCGATCTGGACGTTGCGGCCGCCCAGCTCATAGGCGAAATTGGCGGCGTATGTTGCGCCCAGCTGCTGACCCGCCTGCCTGTTGATCTCGACGAAGCGGACGTTGAGCTGGACCTGCTGCGACGACGAGATGTTGACGGAGTTGATCACCTCCTCCTTGCCGGAGAAGCGCGTCGCGATCTTGTTTGCCTTGTCGGCGGCAACGGCGTCATCCGCCTCGCCCGACAGCACCACGCGGCCATTGGCGGAACCGACCTTGATGTTGGCGTCCGGCACGCTGGCGCGGATGGTGCTGGCCAGTTGATCGGTATCGAGCGTGACTTCGATGTCGATGGTGCCGACAAGCTGCTTCTTCTCGTCGAACAGCGCGATACCGGTGGTGCCCAGATTGTTGCCGAGCACGTAGAAGGACTTGTCGGTCAACGGATTGACGTTGGCGATGTCGGGGTCGCCGATCACGATCTGGTAGAAGGCGGCACTGGTGATGATCGTCTTTGGCTTGCCCTTGGCCACCTTGACCGACGCATTCTTTGTCAACGACACATAAACGATGTCATTGCTCGCCCAGGCAGGCGCGCCAAAAGCCAACATCCCGGCGGCGGCAAGGGAAGCCACTATTGCCAGGGCGCGCGCCAGGCGCAGCCGTTTCGTCATCCGATGCATGATCCCCAACATCTGTGTAGTCCCTGTCCGGTACATGCCGGTCTCTATTTCTGGCCGGTCTCTATTTCTGGTCCCGCGAAGGAACCTGGTATTCTTCAACCTGCGTACCGCGGGTCACGATGACCTTCTTGAACTTCGGCCCCTCGGGTTCCTTCGCCACGGCGTCGAACGCCGAGGCCGCGGCCGCCTTGACACCGGAGGCGACCGATCCGCCAAAGGCGGAGATGGTGGTGACCCCGTCCTTGCCGACAATGCTGTCGCTCGCTGAGCGAAGCGACAGCGAAAGCGTGCCGACGGTGCGCGCGAGCGCGACCTTGCGCGCGCCCTCCGTTGTCACCTCGATGGTCACGGAATTGGCAATTTGCGGCGTGGTCTGGCGCACGTCGGCGCCTTGCCCGACGGTCAACACCTTGGCGTCGGCCACCACGATTTCGGAGGTGATGGTCGAGCCCGCCGCCCCTTGCGCGTTCTTGGCCACTTCCTGGATTTCGCCGGCGTCACGGATCAGAACGACATCGACCCGGTCGCCGGGTGTGACGAAACCGCCAACGCCGGCGATTTCGTCGGTGCGGATGGTCACCGCCCGCATTCCGGGCGACAGCATGTTGGAAAGCGTCGCACGACCGTTCGGTCCCGAAAGTTTGGCGAGCAGAACCGGTTCGTTGATTTCCATGGGCGACAGCACAACGCGATTACCGTCGGCCATCAGCGCATCAACGGTGGCGAATGCACCCTGCGGCAGGGAGTCCTGCGGCCAGGGGATTTCGGCCAAATGTCCCCGCTCCACCGGCATGCCGTAACGCAGCGGAGCGCTCGCCACCACGATGGTCTTGAACTCGACCTTCGGTGTCTCGGGAGCGGCGATCGACGCCGTTCTTTCCTCGGCGCCGGCCCTGGCCTGGCTCTTGACCCAGAAATCGGCGACAAAGATCGAAATCGCGCCGAAAACGGCGGCGATGCCGATCATCGTTATGGCCTTGCCCCTCACGCCGAAACCCCTGATGCCCGCAGTTTCTTGTTTTGTTGAGCTCACGCTAGGCGGCATTGTTAAAGAATGAGGAATCTCGCGCGGCGGCATTCGACCTATTTCCGCCTGCTTGGTTATCGAATGGTTTTGGGTTAAGAGGGGGTCAAACCCTCGAACGTAACAGGAACCTCCGTCGCTTGGCGCTTAAAAGCGTGGCAGTATCGCGGGGTGATTCGCAGCATCGGTACCCAGACAGGCATGGACGACAGCAACGATCTTTTCGGCAACCTGGGCAAGCAGCCGCAACCGGTTCGTGCACCGGCGCGCCCGGCGGACCCGCTGGTGCAGGCGGTGAAACGCCCAGCGCCATCGCGTGATGCCAGCGACAGCTATAGTGCCGCCGACATCGAGGTGCTTGAAGGCCTTGAGCCGGTACGGCGGCGTCCGGGCATGTATATTGGTGGCACCGACGACAAGGCGATGCATCATCTGTTCGCCGAGGTCATCGACAACTCGATGGACGAGGCGGTCGCCGGCCACGCGACCTTCATCGATGTCGAGCTGTCCGCCGACGGCTATCTCGCCGTCACCGACAATGGTCGCGGCATCCCGGTCGACCCGCACCCGAAATTCAAGAAGCCGGCGCTCGAAGTCATCATGACGACGCTGCATTCCGGCGGCAAGTTCGACTCGAAGGTCTATGAGACCTCGGGCGGCCTGCACGGCGTCGGTGTCTCCGTCGTCAACGCGCTTTCGGATCATCTCGAGGTCGAGGTGGCGCGTGGGCGTCAGCTCTACCGCCAGCGTTTTTCGCGCGGCGTTCCGGTGACCGGCCTTGAGCAACTCGGCGAGGTGCATAACCGGCGCGGCACCAAGATCCGCTTCCATCCCGACGAGCAGATCTTCGGCAAGGGCGCGGCGTTTGAGCCGGCGCGGCTCTACCGCATGACGCGGTCGAAAGCCTATCTGTTCGGCGGCGTCGAAATCCGTTGGACCTGCGATCCGTCGCTGATCAAGGAAAAGGACACGACGCCGGCCAAGGCGACGTTCCATTTCCCCGGCGGCCTCAAGGACTACCTGAAGGCTTCGCTCGGCGACGAGTTCCAGGTGACCCGGGAAATCTTCGCTGGCAAGACCGAGAAACAAGGTGGCCACGGCGCCTTGGAATGGGCGGTGACCTGGTTCGGCGGCGACGGCTTCATCAATTCCTACTGCAACACCATCCCGACCGGCGAAGGCGGCACGCATGAGGCCGGCTTCCGCAACGTGCTGACGCGCGGGCTGCGCTCCTATGCCGATCTCGTCGGCAACAAGCGCGCCTCGATCGTCACCTCGGAAGACGTGATGATCTCGGCGGCGGGCATGCTGTCGGTGTTCATCCGCGAGCCGGAATTCGTCGGCCAGACCAAGGACAGGCTGGCGACGATCGAAGCCGTCCGAATTGTAGAGAGCGCGATCCGCGATCCGTTCGACCACTGGCTGGCGGACAATCCGCAGGAAGCATCGAAGCTGCTCGAATGGGTGATCGCGCGCGCCGACGAGCGGGTGCGCCGCCGCCAGGAAAAGGAAGTCTCGCGCAAGAGCGCGGTGCGCAAGTTGCGCCTTCCCGGCAAGCTCGCCGACTGCACCCAGAATGCGGCGGCGGGTGCCGAACTCTTCATCGTCGAAGGCGATTCGGCCGGCGGCTCCGCCAAGCAGGCGCGCGACCGTGCCAGCCAGGCCGTGCTGCCATTGCGCGGCAAGATCCTGAACGTCGCCAGCGCCGGCAACGACAAGCTGGCGGCCAACCAGCAGATATCCGACCTGATCCAGGCGCTCGGCTGCGGCACGCGCTCGAAATACCGCGACGAGGATTTGCGCTACGACCGGGTCATCATCATGACCGACGCCGACGTCGACGGCGCCCATATCGCCTCGCTGCTGATCACTTTCTTCTACCAGGAGATGCCGGCGCTGGTTCACGGCGGCCATCTCTACCTGGCGGTGCCGCCACTCTATTCGATCCGGCAGGGTGGCAAGGTTGCCTATGCCCGCGACGATGCCCACAAGGACGAGCTCCTGCGCACCGAATTCGCCGGACGCGGCAAAGTCGAGCTTGGCCGCTTCAAGGGCCTGGGTGAAATGATGGCCGCGCAGCTCAAGGAAACCACCATGGATCCAAGGAAGCGCACGCTTCTGCGGATCGATGTGATCGACGCCGAGGCGGCGACCAAGGACGCCGTTGACGCGCTGATGGGCACCAAGCCCGAAGCCCGCTTCCGCTTCATCCAGGAACGCGCCGAATTCGCCGAGACGGAAGTGCTGGATATCTGAGCGCCCGCTGCTCTACCTTGTCCGTATCGGTGCGGAGTCGAGCATGTGATCTGGGCACGGCTGAAAGATTATCTCGGGACAAGGTTCGCCGACCTGACGCGACCGACGCGCTCGGACTGGATTTTTGCCCTTAGAACCGTTTCAGCCGGGCTGATCGCGCTTCTGGCCGCCTACGAGCTCAAGCTCGACCATCCGCAATGGGCCATGATGACCGTGTTCATCGTCGCCCAGCCGGTGGCGGGCATGGTGCTGGCCAAGGGCTTCTACCGTTTGCTCGGCACATTGGCGGGCGGGCTGGCGGCAATCGGCATCACCACGGTCTTCGGTTCCAATCCGTGGGTTCTGGTGACGGTGCTTGCCGTCTGGATTGGCATCAGCACCTTCGTCTCGTCACTGCTGCGCAATCCCGAAGCCTATGGCGCGGCACTCGCCGGCTACACGGCGATGATCATTGGCCTGCCGGCTTTCGGGCAACCTCATCTCGTGGTCGATCTCGCTGTCGCACGCTGCGCCGAAATCGCGCTCGGCATCGTCTGCGCTGGCGTGACCAGCCGGCTGATCCTGCCCAAGCTGGCGGGCGAAGCCATCATCGAAAGACTGAAGCGCAGCATTCTCGACCTTGCCATCTATGCGGGCGGCGCCTTCTCCGGCCGCGATGCGGCGGTACTGGCCGACCTGCACCGAAAGCTGATAGCGGAGGCCGAGACGCTCGGCGAAATGCGCGTCTATGCAAGGCTGGAAGCACCGAGCCTGGCGACCCGCGCGCATCCCGTGCGGCGCACCATCGGTCAACTGCTTTCGGCCCTGTCGGCCGCGCGCGCGCTGCATGCCCATGCCGCGCCCAGGAACGCGGCGCTTATTCCCGTGCGCGCCGACCTGCATGCCTTGGTCGGCGAACTGGCGGCCAAACCAGGCGCTCTCGACGACACGACACCATGGGTAGCGCGGCTCGACGTCATCGCCGCCAGGGCAAGGCAGATGCCGGACATGCCGGACGGACAAGCCGATGAGAGGCTTGGCACCATCACGCGCCTCACCATCGCCGCCGATTTCGCCGAAGCCTTGAAGCAGGTGCTGCGTGGCCTCGACGCCCTGCGCGCGCCCGCGTCACGCTCCAACCGCGTCCGCAAGCAGCCGGCGCTGGTGGTACATCGCGACTACCAGGCGGCCTCACGCAACGCCGTGCGCGCAGCGCTCGCCACGCTGCTGGTCGCGGCCTTCTGGCTGACGACGAAATGGTCCGAAGCGGCGGGCACGGTCATCCTCGTCTCCGTCGTCTCCAGCCTGTTTGCCGCCCGTCCCGACCCGGTGCAAGTGGCCTGGGGCTTCTTCAAGGGCACGTTGCTGGCCCTGCCCTTTGCCTTCTTCGTCGGCCAGATCGCGCTGCCCGCCTTGCCCGGCTTCGGCTGGTTCATGCTCTTTGTCGTGCCGATCCTGCTGCCGGCCGCGCTGGCAATGGCCAATCCGCGCTATGTCGGCGTCGCCACCGCCTTTGCCATCAATTTCCTGGCCTTCCTCAGCCCGCATCAGGCGATGACCTATGATCCCGGGCCTTTCCTGGCGGGTTGCGCATCGATCCTGGTCGGCATCCTGCTGGCGATCGGCGTCTTCATCGTCGTGCTGCCCTCCGATCCATGGGTCTTCGTCAACCGCATCGTACGCGTCATGCGCGAAGACCTGGCGCGCCTGTGCCTGCATGAGCGCGTGCCAAGGCGCACGGCTTTCGAGAGCCTTGCCTATGATCGGGTCAACCAGCTCATGTCGCAGACGCAGCGCACGGGAAAGAAGGGCGATGCGGTTCTGGATGGCAGCATAGCCGCCGTCACTGTCGGTATCGAAATCCTGCGTCTGCGCCACGCATTGCAGAGTGCCACCCTGCCATCCGAAACGGCCCTCTCAGTCTCGAATTTTCTGCGCGGGCTGGCGCGTGAGCTGCTTTTCCGGCGATCCGGTGAGCCGCAGACATCGACCGTGACCGTCGCCAGGCAATACGCGGCCAGCATCGCCCAGCGAAGCAGCGCCGGCGAAATGCTGCAGGTCGCGGCATCACTACGCATCATCGCCGCAGCAATCGAGGATTTTCCAGACTTCTTCGCGAAAGACCGAGGTTGAGTGTGTCGAGATTCAGGTCAGGCCGAGTCGAGAATGGCGGAGGCCGAGAACCGGAGTGGAGCGTACTTTTGGGTACGTGAGCACCGAAAGCGCAGGTATCCGCCATTCGCAGGCCGGAATCACCTGAATATCGATACACTTCAGGCCGCGGCTATAGCCAGCGCATGCCCCCGGGCGTTTTCGCGCAGCGCGTCGAGATGGATCGACTTGACCAGAGTGGCCAGATCGCCTTCGGCGGATTGGCCGCCCAATTCCTTGAGCATCAGCCAGCTGACTTCCTGCACCCCGGCAATCCGCTTGCCGTTGGCGACCTCGCGCCAGATCTTCAGAGCCCGCAGGATGATGGCGTGCGTGGCGGTGGTAAGGCCCGCGCCGCGAAACAGCGCCTGCAGCGCGACATCGTGCCCGCCGGCCAGCAGCGCCCGCACCCGTTGTTCCGATTGCTGGGAGAGCGCGACCAGCGCCGAGCCGAAGAAATCGACCTTGCCATGCGCGATGGTCCTGATGATGAAGCTGGCGGTAAGGTCGCCGCGCAGGCGCAGATGTTCGATCAGCGCCGCATGTTCTTCCTGGCGCGTGCCTTCGATCAAGGTCACCGAGGCCTTCACGCAGGCATCGCGCATGACGCGGTCGGCCCTGGCAGCGCCCATCAGCGCCATCACCAGCGGCGATCCCTTGAGTGTTTCGCCAAGCTTGACCAGCAGCATGTGCCGGCAGTCGGCGGGCAAGCGCGCGTCGGCAATCAGTGCCTCACGCACCAAAGGCAGGTGCCCATGACGCTCGGCAATGCGGCGGAAGCTGAGCGACGCGATGTCGGCGCCGCTGTTGGCGAGAAGCACGGCGCAGGCTTCGGCTTCGCCGATCTCCGCGATGGCCGCAGAAAGCGCCATGGAAACGACCGGCCGATCAGCGATAAGTTTCTGCGTCGCCTTCTGGCTTGAAGCCACGCGATCGATCAAGTCGGCATCGGTGAGCAGCGGCGAACGCGCCAGCACCAGGCTTGCGACCTCCGGCTGGTCGGACGCCAGCGCGCTGATGATCTGCAGCGGCGCGTGGTGGCTCATGGAGAGCGCTTCGGCGATCGCCAGCCGCACCTTGGACGACGCGTCGTCGAGCAACAGCGTCAGCGCGGCCTCGGCGGCGCAGCGATCCTCGAACGGCAGGTCGGAATTGATATAGGCACGGGCCAGCGCACTGGCCGCGGCGGCTCGCTCCGAGACTCGCGCCGTGTAGATCCATTTCAAAAAATGCGAAACAACCATGCCGCCTGCTTACGCCCCTACCAGATGTTTCCGGCCCCTTTGCGGAGGGTAGGCAGAAATGGTTTACGAACGGTTCACCATATTCATTAACCCGCTTGATGGCCCGGTTTGCAGCGCCTATCAAGCAACGGAAACGGAGGACGTCGACCATGGCTGGCCTTTACCTGGATGAATTTGTCGTCGGCCATGTCTTCCAGCACACGCTGCGCAAAACAGTCACCGAAAGCGACAACATGCTGTTCTCGGTCATGACGCTGAACCCGCAGCCGCTTCACATCGACTTCGATTTCGCCGCCAAGAGCGAATGGGGCAAGCCGCTGGTCAATTCGCTGTTCACGCTCGGCCTGATGATCGGCATTTCGGTGAACGACATCACCATGGGCACCACGATCGCCAATCTCGGCATGAAGGAAACGGTGTTTCCCCATCCGGTCTTCCATGGCGATACGATCCGCGTCGAGACCACGATCATCTCGGTCCGCGAGTCGAAATCGAAGCCGGATCGCGGCATCGTCGAACTGGAACACCGCGCCTACAACCAGCATGGCGATCTCGTCGCCAAATGCACGAGGCAGGCCATGATGATGAAGAAGGCGGCCTGACCGGTGCGTTCGCTGCTGTTTGTCCCCGGCGATTCGGAAAAGAAGCTGGAAAAGGGTTTTGGCGCGGGCGCGGACGTTGTCATCGTCGACCTCGAGGATTCCGTCGCGCCGCAAAACAAGGTCATGGCGCGCGACATCGCGGCGCGCTTCATCATCGAGCACAGGCAACAAACCAGTTCGGCGATCTATGTGCGGGTCAATGATCTGTCGACAGGGCTGACTGACGATGATCTGGCCGCGCTGGTTGTGGCAAGGCCAGACGGCATCATGCTGCCGAAGTCGAACAGCGGTCAGGATGTGCAGCATCTGTCGGCAAAGCTCAGGGTTCGCGAGGCCGAAAACGGCTTGGCCGACGGTGCGATCAGAATCGTGCCGATCATCACCGAGACGGCGGCGGGCGTGCTGGCGGCCGCGACCTATGCCAGGGCAAGCGCGCGGGTGGCCGGCATCACCTGGGGGGCGGAAGATCTTTCGGCGGCGATTGGCGCACGCGCGGCGCGCGACGAACGCGGCCGCTACACCGATGTGTTCCGTTTCGCCCGCACCATGACCCTGCTCGCGGCAAGCGCGGCGGAGGTCGCCGCCATCGACACGGTGTTCCCGAATTTTCGCGACATGGCCGCCTTCGAAGCTGAATGCGCCGAGGCCGAGCGCGACGGCTTTACCGGCAAGATGGCGATCCACCCGGCGCAGGTGCCGGTCATCAACGCGGCCTTCACACCGTCGGCCGAGGCCATCGCGCATTCGGCCGCCGTGGTCGATGCGTTCGAGGCAGCCGGAAATCCCGGCGTCGTCGGCATCGATGGCAAGATGTACGATCGGCCGCATCTCAGACTGGCGGAGCGGCTTCTGGCTCGAGCCCGGGCGTCGGGAATTTCCGCCTGAACGGCCGAACCGCTACCAGACCCGCGGAATCAGGCGATAACGGACATGGGCCGCATAGTCGTCATAGCCTTGCAGGCCAGTCCGAAGCGTTGCTTCTTCGATGAATGTGCGGATAGCCAGGAGAACGACGAACACCAGCACCGATACCAGCCCCCACCAGGAGCCAAGCAGAAGTGCCGTGCCGGCGAAGAAGAGAATGGCGCCGCCATACATCGGATGGCGCACGAGGCTGTAGGGACCCGTGGTGATCACGCGTTGACCGCGTTCGGCCTGGATCTTCACGACGGGCGCCGCGAAACTGTTCTCCAGCATCGTCAGATAGCAGATCCAGATTCCAAGCAGCAGCACCAGCGCGCCGACCACCTGCCCCCACACTGGAACCGGTGACCAGCCGAAACGGAAGTCGAGCCCCATGAGGACCTGCCAGGCGAACATGCCAAGCAGCAGCACGCTCAGCAGGACCTTGTCGGCCGCGGTCTGGTTCTTCTGGATGGGAGGGCTCAGCCGCTCATTCATCAGGCCCGGGTCGCGCCGGGCCAGGGCCACGCCCATGATAAGGCTGAGGCCGATCATCACCACGAGGAACACCCAGGCTCCCGGCCAGTGCAGCGTACCAGCCGACAGGAAGAGCAAGGCGCCCATGACGCCGAACCACACGCACGTCTGAAGAATCAACCTCGAAATCATGACCAACCTTCCGTGACTCGGCCCGCCGGGCATTGTCTGAATTAGACCACCAGTCTACTATACCGACCAGTGGTCTATCTTGCAAGCTGGTATCACGCATCTGGACGAGGACCGCCGCCGCGTGCAGAAGGTATGGTCATGCCACGTGTCATCAAGCATCCAGAGCTCAGGCGAGAAGAACTCCTGGACCAGGCCCAGGCCCTGTTCCTGGCCCATGGCTACGACAGAGCGAGCCTCAATGACGTGATTGCGGCCGCCGGCGTCTCGAAAGGCGCCTTCTATCACTACTTCGCCTCCAAGGAGGCTCTTCTGGAGGCGTTGGCCGAGCGCTTCGCGAGACAGGCTTTGGCTGGTGTCCAGGATGTACTCGACGATCCCGGTCTCGATCCGCTCAACCGCCTGAATGGTCTGCTTGCCAAGTCCCGGCAGGCCAAGATCGAGACCGCGTCGGAAGCCTGGGCTCTTTTCGAGACGATGTTCCGACCGGAAAACCTGGTGCTCTTCCATCGCATCAACCTGGCGGCCGGCGCGTCGTTTTCGCCTCTGCTGGTCAAGATCATCAGGCAAGGTGTCGAAGACGGAACGTTCCGCACCTTCGATCCGGAGGGCGTCGCCGACATGGTCATGCAGTTCGGCATGGCCACGCATGGCGTCGTCGCCAAGGCGATCGCAAGCGGCAGCGACGCCGACATGGACGTCGCCATCGAAACCCTGGAGAAACGCGTCAGGCTCTACGAGGTCGCTCTCGACCGCATACTCGGCCTCCCCGACGGAAGCATCCGGATCAGCGAACCCGGCTACGTGCGCGCCGTCATGACAGCCCGGCGACGAACGGTGGAACAGGCCCCAAGTTCCTAGTCCGCTTCCCAGCGCGGCCGTCGCATCGAGAAAATCTCGCTGACACTGGCATAGTCCATATAGCCGAGACGGGAGACATTGCCGGCCTTGGTGATGTCGAACATACCGTCCTGCAGGAAGGCATCGTCGATGTATACGCCGACCACTTCGCCGGCGACGACGACGGCACTCGCCGTCGTCCCATCCAGTGCCTTTGGTCGGATGACCTCGGTCACCCGACATTCGAGCGCGGCCGGCGCTGCCGCCACGCGCGGCGGCGCGACCAGACGTGAGGGCGCCATGGCGAGATCGGCGTAGGCGAACTCGTTGACGCCGCGCGGCGCGTCGACGGAGGTGCGGTTCATCTTTTCGGCAAGGTCGCGGCTGACGAGGTTGGCAACGAATTCGCCCGTCTCCTGAGCAAAGGTGGCGCTATCCTTTTCACCTTCCGAGGAAAACCAGACGATGAATGGCCGCGTCGACACGGCGTTGAAGAAGGAATAGGGCGCGAGATTGACCTCGCCTGCCCCGTTCAGCGTCGAGATCCAACCGATTGGCCGCGGCGCGACGATCGCCTTGGACGGATCATGCTGCAGGCCATGGCCCTTGGACGGTTCGTAGAACATCTTAGCCGTTCCAGGGTCCCGCGTAGTCGGCATAGAGCTTTGCTGGATCGGGCCGCGGCCGCTCTGGCGCTGGCCCGGCGTAGGAGCCGATATGGACAAAACCGACGACACGCTCGTTCGGCGCCAGGCCCAGGATGGCCCTACCCTCCGGCACGTCGGAATACCAGTTGCTGATCAGGTTGGTGCCATAGCCCAGCGCATTGGCTGATATCATGAGGTTCATCGCCGCCATGCCGCCGGACAGGAACATCTCCCATTGCGGGATCTTCGGATTCTCCTTCGGCACCGACACCACGCCGACCACCAATGGGGCACGCGAAAACCGGGCCAGTTCCTGGTTGCGGCGGCCTTCCGGCAAGGGTCCTTCGCGCTGTTCGGCAAGGGCTGCCAGTTTCCGGCCGATCTCGACACGCGCCTCGCCGCGATAGAGGATAAAGCGCCAGGGCTCCAGCCGGCCGTGATCGGGAACCCGCGTGGCCGCGGCAATCATCGTCGCGATATCCGCGTCGTTGGGTGCCGGCTCCTTCAAATCCAGGATCGGCGCGGAATTGCGGGTCAGCAGGAAGTCGATGATCGGCGACGCCATGGGCGCAATCTCCTAAAACACTCGATTTTGAGCTGAAGCGCGCCATGCGGGAATTCAGGCGGCTCGGGCATTGGCGCGGCGCGCCGGACTTGAAGAGTCATCTAACAGAAGCGTATCGGACTCTTAAGCCTTGAAATTGCCACCGCCATGGGCTTCAACGCAAGGCATGTTTGAGGGGACTCTGCGCCTTTTGCTGGTTTGGCTCGGTGCCGCGCTGTTCATGGTGCCGGCTTCGCTTGCTGGTGCACAGGAAAAAGACGGCATCAACAACCGGAAGCTTCCGGGAATTTCGAGCTACGCGACGCCCAGGGGCGACACCACGCTGGCAACCGGAAGCAGCGGCGCCATCACCCTATCGGCTCAATTGACGGACAAGGACAAGGGCGCCGACATCACACGCGGCATCGTGTGGCGCGTCTTCAAGCCGGAAGCGGTCAACGGCAAACTGCCGATGGTCGCCTCGGCACATGGCGGCACTGCGGTGTTCCAGCTCGAACCAGGCAGCTATCTGGTCCACGCCTCCTATGGCCGGGCCGGCGCCACCAAGCGCATCACCGTCAGCCGGGATGCCAAACGCGAGAGCCTCGTGCTCGATGCCGGCGGCCTGAAGCTCGACGCCGTCTTGTCGGGCGGCGCGCACATCCCGCCGAAAAAGCTGCGCTTCTCGATCTATGAAGGCCATGCCGAGCCCAATGGCGACCGCGCGCTGATCATCCCCGATGTCGAGCCCAACAGCGTGGTGCGGCTCAATGCCGGCATCTACCATGTCGTCTCGACCTACGGTGCCGTTAACGCCGTCATCCGTTCGGACATCCGCGTCGAGGCCGGCAAGCTGACGGAAGCGACCGTCGAGCATCACGCAGCAGAGATAACGATGAAGCTGGTGCGTGAGACGGGTGGCGAGGCGATCGCGGACACGTCGTGGTCGCTGCTCAACGAATCCGGTGATCCGATCAAGGAAACCGTCGGCGCGTTCGCCTCGATGGTGCTCGCGGAAGGCGACTACACCATCATCGCCAAGAACCGCGACCGTATCTACCAGAAGGACTTTACGGTCGTGGCCGGGCAGAACCAGGAGATCGAGGTTCTGGCCAACGAAGCCGCTGCGATGGATCCAGAAGAAGGCGCGGATTAGCGCTCTGCCGTTCTCCAGTCCTGAACTGCCATGACAATCAACATGGCGGTCAATTCGTTAGGCGAATGACCTTAGGCGGCCAGCTTGGTCCGTGCCGGCAGGAACGGGATCCGGCGGCGCGGCACAGCCGGCGCCAGGTCGAAAACGCCGCGATAGAGCCGGTCAAGCAGCGCCTTGCGATCGCGCAACGGCTCCAGTTCGTTCCAGCTCAGAACATCGCCAACACGAACGTCGATCGGCTTGCCGGACAGGCGCGCGAATTCGTGGATAAGCAGGGAAACGCGCAAGGTAAGCGAGGCCTTGCCGACGAATTTTGCCACGCGTCCATCACGTTCAGCCATGTTCATCGGGCCGCTGACCAGATGGAAGAGCCTGCCGTTCTGGCCGGAAAAATGCATCGGCACGACGGACGCCTTGGCATCCTGGACGAGGCGGGCCGGAAACATCTTCCACGGCAGATCGCGCGCCCGGCCAAAGCCTTTCGGTGCGGTGGCGACGCCACCCGCCGGAAACACAACGATGGTGACGCCTTCCTTGAGCAGGCGCACCGCCTCATGGCGCACGGCCAGATTGTTCTTCAACGCTTCCTTGGTTTCCGAGAAATCGACCGGCAGCGAATAGGGTTCCATCTCGCGGATCTTGAGAAGGTCTTTGTGGATCATCACCCGGAACGGGCGCCCGATCTGCTCGGCCAGCGACAGCACCGCAATGCCGTCGCCAATGCCGAAGGGATGGTTGGCGACGATCACCAGCGGCGTGTCAGGCAATTGCGCGGGCGGCCACTGGTCTGCGGTCCGAATCCGGACGTCGATCAGCTCCAGCATACGGCTGAACACGCGCTCGCCGGTCGGCACCACCTGGCGGCGCCAGAAATCGTAAAGTGCGGCGAAACGGTCCCGGCCCGAAAGGCCCTCGATGGAATGGATCACCCACCGCGCCAGCGCCGGCTGACACGGATTGGCATAGGAGAGCTCGGGAAACGGTTTTTCGCGCATCTTCAGTTTGAGCATAAGAGGTTCGTTACAAGTTTGGCGTGACAGGCATGTGAAAATGGCGGTGGATCGCTCCACCGCCATTTCGTTCGGAAACCGACTGATCAGGCCGCGCGCTTGCGCCTGCGATCCGGCGTGATCGCTTCTTCGGTAAGCTGGGCGATGGCTTCGCCAAGGCCAAGCGATTCCTGGTCGCGCGAACCGAGGCGGCGGATGTTGACCGTCTCCTCTTCCGCCTCGCGCTTGCCGCAGACCAGGATGACCGGAACCTTGGCCAGCGAATGTTCGCGGACCTTGTAGTTGATCTTCTCGTTGCGCAAGTCCGCTTCGGCCAGCAGCCCGGCCTCCTTCAATCGCGCGACGACCTTGAGTGCGTAGTCGTCGGCATCAGAGGTGATCGTCGCCACCACGATCTGCAGAGGCGCGAACCAGAGCGGGAAATGGCCCGAATAGTTCTCGATCAGGATGCCGAGGAAGCGCTCCATCGAACCGCAGATGGCGCGATGCACCATGACCGGACGCTTCTTTTCCGAATCGGCGCCGATATAGAAGGCGCCAAAACGCTCCGGCAGGTTGAAGTCGACCTGCGTCGTGCCGCACTGCCATTCGCGGCCGATGGCGTCCTTGAGCACATATTCGAACTTCGGCCCGTAGAAAGCGCCCTCGCCCGGGTTGATCGAGGTCTTGATGCGATTGCCCGACCGCGTCCGGATCGTCTCCAGCACGCTGCCCATGATCGCCTCGGCGTGATCCCACGCCTCGTCGGTGCCGACGCGCTTGTCGGGCCGTGTCGACAGCTTGACGCTGACCTCATCGAAACCGAAATCGGCATAGGTAGAGAGGATGAGGTCGTTGATGCGCAGGCATTCCGCCGCAAGCTGCTCCTCGGTGCAGAAGATGTGCGCGTCATCCTGGGTGAAGCCGCGCACGCGCATCAGCCCGTGCAACGCGCCCGACGGCTCGTAGCGATGCACATTGCCGAACTCGGCGAGCTTCACCGGCAGGTCGCGATAGGACTTCAGACCATGCTTGAATATCTGCACATGGCCGGGGCAGTTCATCGGCTTCAGCGCGAAAACGCGATCGTCGTCGGTATCGTCACCGGCGACGGTCACCTTGAACATGGCGTCGCGATACCAGCCCCAGTGGCCCGATGTCTCCCACAGGCTCTTGTCGAGCACCTGCGGCGCGTTGACCTCCTGATAGCCCTGCTCGTCGAGGCGACGGCGCATGTAGTTGACCAGGTTCTGGAACATCCTCCAGCCCTTGGCGTGCCAGAAGACGACGCCAGGCCCTTCTTCCTGGAAATGGAACAGGTCCATCTCGCGGCCGACCTTCCTGTGGTCGCGCTTTTCCGCTTCCTCCAGCATCGTCTGGTAGGCTTCGAGTTGTGCCTGGTCGGCCCATGCCGTGCCGTAGACGCGCGTCAGCATCGGGTTGTTGCTATCGCCGCGCCAATAGGCGCCGGCCACCTTCATCAGCTTGAAGGCGTTGCCGATCTGCCCGGTCGAGGCCATGTGTGGCCCCCGGCATAGATCGAACCAGTCGCCCTGCGCGTAGATCTTGAGATCCTGGTCGTCGGGAATGGCGTCGATCAGTTCCAGCTTGTAGCGCTCGCCCTTGTCGGCAAACACTTTTTTCGCCTGCTCGCGCGACCAGACCTGCTTGGTGAACGGCTTGTTGCGCGCGATGATCTCGCGCATCTTCTTCTCGATCACCGGAAAATCGTCGGGCGTGAACGGCTCGTTGCGAGCAAAATCGTAATAGAATCCGTTCTCGATCACCGGACCGATGGTCACCTGGGTACCAGGCCACAGTTCCTGCACCGCTTCCGCCAGCACATGGGCGGTGTCGTGACGGATGAGCTCTAGCGCGCGCGGATCGTCGCGGGTGACGATCTCGACCTTGCCGGACTTGCCCAGCGGATCCGAGAGATCGCGCACCGCGCCATCGATGCTGTAGGCGACCGCCTTCTTGGCCAGCGACTTCGAGATCGATTCGGCAAGGCCAGAACCGGTCATCGCCGCGTCATATTCGCGGACGGAGCCATCGGGAAATGTGAGGGAAACGGAATTCAACATGGTTTTCTCCTATCCAGTCCCGCAAACGAGCGCGGGTGGTTGAAATGCATGGAGCCCAAGGCGAACCGTCTTGGGCGACATGCACAGGTAAGAGCCGGATGCGTCCGGCGGCGGGCTGTCTTTTATGGGCAGATCCCGCCGCGGTAAAGCCGGGTCAAACGTCATTCTTTACTTGATGAGCTCAGGCAGGTCCTTCAGGAAACCGGCCCGTGTCTTGAGCCCCTTCGGCATATCGGTGCGCTTGGTGTCGACCACAAGACGGGCAAAGACGATCCGCTGATCACCCTTCCGCGCCCAGCCGACGAACCAGCCAAGCGAGCGCTTGTCCTGGACCTTGTCGGCATCGTTGCGAAGCCTGGTGCTTCCGGTCTTGCCCTGCACGCTCCAGTCATCGGCCTGGAATGTCGGTATGATCGCCTTGGTCATGTCATAAGCTTTGGCCGAAACCGGCAGCTTGCGGTCAAGCAGCCGGCGCAGGAAATTCACCTGTTCGATCGGCGTGATCTTCAGCGAGGAATTCACCCAGGAATGCGTCAGGCCGTCATTCTTGCCCTGGTTGCCGGAAACATCATTGTTTCCATAGTCGAATTTTGACACATAGCCGGCAAAGTTCTTCTCTCCAAGCCGGCGGGTGATCTCCCTTGAGAACCAGAGGATTGAATCCTTTTCCCAGATCGTCGGGTCGACGGCCTTCTGATCTCGCTTCACCGCGTTGAATTCGGGCTTGTAGTCCCAAGTCGGCGTATGCTCGTCGCCCAGGACGCCCGCGTCATAGCCAATCAGCGACAATGGCACCTTGAACGTCGAGGCCGGGCTGAAGCGCTGGTCGCAGACACCGTCCTGATAAAGCGTCTTGCCGCTCGCCGCATCGAGGATCACCGTGCACTGGACATCGTCCAGCGGCGCCGACTGAGCGCGCATCGGAAATCCCAGCAGCCAGGCAAGCAGGAACAGGATACCGGCAAGGATGAAGGGAAGACGGTCGATCTGGCGCATTTGAAGCTCGCTCTTGAGAGGATGTTGGCGAGCGGCTTAACGAGGTCTCTTGTCTCGATTTTGTCTCAAATGAGCAGTCTTTGTGCAGGTTTGTGTTAACCCTACCGGATCGTAAAAGTTTGTGCCCGCGACATTCCCGCGAATCGAGATCAGTATGATGCACAACGGTTTCACCTTCTTTCCATTTACCCCTACTGCCATGCGTTGATTTCTGGGGCATTGTACCCAAAATCGGATTATGGGAATTAATATCAGAACAGAATGTGACCAGTACGAATGCTTAAAACTTTAGGGCCTTATTGATCATGGGTGTTTGGAAAAAATTATAGCTTATATCGCGCTGATCGGCTTGATGGGATATACTATAGGCATATCAGTATCAGCGTTATTAACTGGCGAAATCAGAGATAAGTTTCGATTGGTTGAATTTGAAAAAACCCCGATAGAATTTATAATATCTTTGGTTGGAACATTCGCTTTCGCTGTTGTTTTATTTATTATTATGTATCTTTTATATTACCATGAGCGGTACATAGTACATATGGCGACCCGAATTTGGAGGGAATATAAAAAGATGACTGGGCCTCGCCTGTGACGATCACCTATCGGCAACTGGTTTTGGACAGAAGTCGCGTCGTGGCAAAACCCACAAAGTGATACAGATTTACCTGAAATCGCAGACCTGAGACGGGGGGCATCACAACGACGGCCCAGCATGATGCTGAATGGTGCGAAATAGTCCGACTTTGAAGTTGGGCCACCGTCAGGCCTTGGCTTCGCCCCGTTTCCTGCCGATCCGCCAGTAGCGCCAAGGCATGAACCAGACATAGCGCTGATCGAGTACCTCCGGCACGCGGTCGATGCCGTGCGTGCCGAAGGGACCGCAGCGCAGCACCCGGAAAAATCCCATCCAGCCGCCGGCCCACAGTCCGTGACGGGCGATCGCCTCATGCGCGTATTCCGAGCAGGTCGGCAGGTGCCGGCAGGAATTGCCGACAAAGCCTGAAAGCGTCAGCTGGTAAAGGCGCACGATGGACGTGCCAAGGATACGCCCCGGCGTCTTGCGCCAGGGGCCCGGCCAGTTGCGCCCGCGCTGGGATGGCCTGGCGGCATGCACATGCGGATGGTCGTCACGCATCGCAATCTCCGCATCGCGTTCCCCGGCATAGATGTGAATTCCCAGCGGGGAACGCAATCCCCTGCTCCGCGTCGCGGTTTCAGCAGCATTGTTTACCGGCGAAACGGCGCGGTGCAACGATCAGGCCTGGACACCCGGCGATGGGATGGATTCCCTTCTTCATGCAATTGAGACGGGTTCTCGCTCTGCCTCTGGAACGTCACGATCCGCATCACCTCGCCGAAAATCTCCATGAACTGGAACATGGCCATATCTCCTTTGAAGGCCGATTAGACCGCCGCTGGCCTTCGTCCTCAAACGAGTATAATTTCGACATCGTATGACTTGAGATTATGCGAATGAAGCGCGGACGCCTGCCGCTAACAGCATTGAGAAGTTTTGAAGCGGCCGGCCGGCACCTGAGTTTCAGCCGCGCGGCAGAGGAGCTTTTCGTCTCGCAAGCGGCAATCAGCCGTCAGGTGCGCGAACTCGAAATCTTCCTGCGCCAGCCCTTGTTCGAACGGCACCACCGCCGCGTCGAACTGACCGACACTGGTCAACGTCTGCTGGACCAACTGGTCAGGAGTTTCGACGCCATTGACGGCTTGCTTTCGGATCTGGTGGCGACGCCGGCGCAGGCCGTGGCCTGTATCAGTGTCGACCCCTCTCTTGCCACATCCTGGCTGGTGCCAAGACTCAATCGCTTCCGCCAGTTGCGGCCGGATATCGACATTTCCCTCGATGTCGACACGCGCCTGATCGACTTCCGCAGCGATCAGGCGGAATTGGCCTTGCGATTCAGCGCACGCGCCACGTCATGGCCGCGCAGCGAAGCGGAACTGATGGCGCCGGTGATCGATTCGCCGGTGCTGGCTCCAGCGCTCTTCAAATCCGGCCCGGCGCTGGAAAGCCCGACCGATCTGCGTCGCCACACGTTGCTGCATGAGGAAAACCGTCAGGACTGGGCACGATGGTTCGAGGCGGCCGGCGTCGCCGATGACGCAATACCCGAGCGAGGTCCATTGCTGGCGGACGCCTCGCTTGCCAAGCAGGCGGCCATGCTCGGCCACGGCGTGGCGCTTGGCGACCTTTTGCTGGTGCAGGAGGAGTTGACCGCGGGTACCTTGATCAAGCCGTTCGACACCAACGTCACATGTGGGGCTTACTGGCTGGTGGCCAGGAGCATGCGCAACCTGTCCGAACCGGCCAGGGCTTTCGCCGATTGGGTGCGCAGTGAATTTGCGGAAAGCCGGCGTTTTCTGGATGATATCTAGGGCTAGGCTGCCTCTTCGGCCCGCTTCTCGATCTGGCCGATCGCGTCAACCACGGCGTCAAAAGTCAGCATCGTTGACGCATGGCGCGCCTTGTAGTCGCGCACCGGCTCCAGGTATTTCAGGTCGGCAAAGCGACCGTCTGGCGGCGTGCCGCCTTCCTTGAGCATCTTCAGCATTGTCTCGCGCACCGCGCGCAACTCGTCCGCGGTGGCGCCGACCACATGTTGCGCCATGATCGAGGATGAAGCCTGGCCGAGCGCGCAGGCTTTCACGTCATGAGCAAAATCGGTGACCACGCCGTCTTCCATCTTGAGATCGACCGTCACGGTCGAACCGCACAGCTTGGAATGCGCTTTCGCCGTCGCGTCCGGGTGATCGAGGCGACCGATGCGCGCGATGTTTCCGGCAAAACCCAGAATTTTCGCATTGTAGACGTCGTCGATCATATTTTTCCAATCCGTCGCCGCCAAGCGAACAGCGATTGCCGCTGTAGCGTCTTCCTTTCGCTGCGCACGACCATATATAATGCTGGCAGTCGGGTATCGACAAGGCAACCATAAGCCGCGTCCTTGCCAAATCTGTTCACGCCGCTTACGGGGCCGGAAACCGGGCGAGTTTCTGAAACCGAAGGTTGTGGTCCGTTCAACTCGTTCCTCCACCGAGGGGAACTACGGGAGACGCCTTTTATGGATGCCGTTATCAAGAAACTCATGCCCCAATCCGCCTATATGGAGAAGCCGGTCACGGACCGGCCGAGTGAAGCCGAGGTCGAGGCTGCGGTGCGCACGCTTTTGCGCTGGACCGGCGACAATCCGGACCGCGAGGGCCTGATCGATACGCCCAAGCGCGTGACGAAGGCTTTCCGCGAGATGTTCGGCGGCTACGACATGTGCCCGGCCGAGGAACTTGGCCGCACCTTCGAGGAAGTCGCTGGCTATGACGACCTCGTCATCGTCAAGGACATCATATTCCACTCGCATTGCGAGCACCACATGGTGCCGATCATCGGCAAGGCCCATGTCGGCTACCTGCCGGACGGCAAGGTCGTCGGGCTCTCCAAGATCGCGCGCGTGGTCGATATCTTCGCCCATCGCCTGCAGACCCAGGAAGCGATGACCGCGCAGATCGCCGGCGTCATCCAGGACGTGCTCAATCCACGCGGTGTCGCCGTCATGATCGAGGCCGAGCACATGTGCATGGCCATGCGCGGCATCCGCAAGCAGGGTTCCACAACGCTGACCTCGACCTTCACCGGTGTGTTCAAGGACACGCCCGAGGAGCAGGTCCGCTTCGTCACCATGGTGCGCGGCGGCAGGGCCTGACAGGCCCTCGCCGGTTCGCCAGACCATGATCCCGAACCGAAGGACCGCGCCAGCGAAAAGTGGGGACCGGTTTTCGGATAAGATCATGGTCAAACAGGAAAATGAATCGGCGATGTCGGCACTGGAATTCCCGAAAGCTTCATCGGACAAGAAGGCACTGGAGGAAGGCCCGGTCTTTTCACCGCGCTTCGACGCCAGCGGCCTCGTCACGGTCGTCGTCACCGATCAAGCCGACGGCATGCTTCTGATGGTCGCGCACATGAACGCCGAAGCGTTGGCGCTGACGCTGGAAACCGGCATCGCCCACTACTGGTCGCGCTCGCGCAACGCGCTCTGGAAAAAGGGCGAGACCTCCGGCAATTTCCAGCATGTCGTCGAGATACGGACCGACTGCGACCAGGACGCATTGTGGCTGCGCGTCAAAGTGTTGGGCCACGATGCAACCTGTCACACTGGTCGACGTTCATGCTTTTATCGGACGGTGGGGCTGATCGACGGCAAGGGGACGCTTGCCGACGACGGCAGCAAACCGCTGTTCGATGCGGAAGAGACGTATCGGAAGCCTTTGTGAACCATTCCATATTCACAAATCACTCATGTTCATTATTCTCAAACATCCTTTCGGTACAAGAGATGCGGGACAAGGGAGATCATGATGCTCGAGTGGGCGTCATTGCGTAACAGGCCAGACGTTCGAGAAGCCAACGGCCTCTCCTCGTCCGGCGGCACGTCCGAACCGACCCACCCCAAGAAAACCGGCATCTCCCTGGCATTGGGTGGCGGCTGTGCGCGAGGCTGGGCCCATATCGGCGTGCTGCGCGCGCTCGACGAAGCCGGTATTGAAGTATCGATGATAGCCGGCACATCCATCGGCGCGCTGGTCGGCGGTTGTTATCTTGCCGGCAAACTGAATGAACTGGAAGAGTTCGCGCGCAGCCTGACCAAGCGGCGCATCTTTGGCCTGCTTGATCTCAACCTGCGCGGCAGCGGTCTGTTCGGCGGTATGAAACTCGACGCGCGCATGCGCGAGCATATGGCGGGCATTCGTTTCGAGGACTTGCCCAAGCCGTTTGTCTGTGTCGCCTCGGAGATCCGCACCGGCCATGAAATCTGGCTGTCGAGCGGGTCGCTCATCACCGCCATGCGCGCTTCCTATGCGCTGCCCGGCGTCTTCGAGCCGGTGGACTGCAATGGCCGCTTGCTGGTCGATGGAGCCCTGGTCAATCCGGTGCCGGTCTCGGTCTGCCGCGCCTACGAGCAACCGCTCGTGGTGGCTGTCAATCTTCACTATGACCTGTTCGGCCGCGCTGCCGTCATCAAGCACAGCGCTGGCGAACTGAGGGACGAGAAGGATGCGCCACGAGGCGGCCAGGCCGACTCCGAGCGCCAATCGCACCAGACCCGGCTTGGCATCACCGGCGTCATGGTCGAAGCCTTCAACATCATCCAGGATCGCATTTCACGGGCGCGGCTGGCGGGCGATCCTCCCGATATGTCGCTGCAGCCGAAGCTCAGCCATATCGGCCTGACCGAATTCCATCGTGCCGGAGAGGCGATCAACCTCGGCTATCAGGCAACGATGGCCCAGATCGGAGAACTCACCCGATTGCAAACGGTGTTGAGTTAACCGGGTTCAGGCAAGCGCGGCATCGGTGATGCGAAATTGCACCGTTCGGTTGCCGTTCCAGTAATTGCCTGACAGCGAGCCGGCGACGTGTACGGTCTTGCCCCGGTTCTTGAACAGGAACTCGCCAAGCGTGGTATCAACGGCACGGAAGGCGATCGCCTGGATGCGGCCACCGCTCTCCGACTGCAGTTCGGCACGGATGTGATTGGTGCCAACCGGACGCGCGTCGGCAAGACGATGGCGCGGCAGCGCGAAGACCGGCGCCACATGCCCGGCACCGAACGGACCTGCCTTTTCCAGCGCGTCGAGCAGGCCAAGCGTCGCGCCCTCGGCCGCGAGCGCGCCATCGATCGCCAGGCGTTCCTCGTCCTGCAACCGGAACACATCGCCAGCCGCACGCTCCTCGAAGAAGGCCCTGAGCTCGCCGAGTTTCGCGCGCTCTACCGTGATGCCCGCCGCCATGGCATGGCCACCGCCCTTGACGATCAGCCCGGCATCCGCCGCCTCGCGCACCAGGCGGCCGAGGTCGAAGCCCGACACCGAGCGGCCTGAACCCGTGCCTACACCATTGGCGTTGAAGGCTATGGCGAAGGCCGGGCGGCGCGCATGATCCTTCAGCCGCGAGGCAAGCAGGCCGACGATGCCGGGGTGCCAGTTGTTGCTGGCGGTGACAACGATTGCCGGACCATTGCCGCCGGCAAGCTCGGCGTCAGCCTCGGCGCGCGCCGCCGCCAGCATCTCCTGCTCCATCAGCTGCCGCTCCTGGTTGAGTCGGTCCAGCGTTTCGGAAATGGTACGGGCCTCGACCGGATCGTCGGTGGCGAGCAGCCGGCTGCCAAGTGCAGCGTCGCCGATGCGCCCGCCGGCGTTGATGCGCGGCCCGATCAGATAGGCCAGATGGAACGTGCTGACCGGCTCGCCGATGCGCGAGACACGCGCCAGTGCCGCCAGGCCCTCATTCTTCTGCTGTCGCGCCACCTGCAGTCCCTTGACGACAAAGGCGCGGTTGACGCCGATAAGCGGCACCACGTCACAGACGGTCGCCAGGGCAACCAGATCCAGCATGGAAAGCAGGTCAGGCGGCGGCGCGTCGGTCAGGCGCCCGCGCAGTATTTTTGCCGTCTGGACCAGTGTGAGAAAGACGACACCCGCCGCGCAAAGGTGGCCTTGTCCGGAAAGGTCGTCCTCGCGGTTGGGATTAACCACGGCAATGGCCTCCGGCAACGGGCCGCCAACTTGGTGATGGTCGAGCACCACGACATCGGCGCCGGCCTGCATCGCCGCATCGACGGAAGCCGCGCTGTTGGTACCGCAGTCGACGGTGACGATCAGTGTCGCGCCGCGCGAAACCAGTTCACGCATCGCATCGGGATTGGGGCCATATCCCTCGAAAATCCGGTCTGGGATATAGATCTCCGACGGCACAGAAAAATGCGCGAGAAACCGCTTCAGCAGCGCCGACGAGGCGGCGCCGTCGACATCATAGTCGCCGAAGATCGCCACCTTCTCCTTGGTCACCACAGCTGCGGCGATGCGTGCGGCAGCCCTTTCCATGTCGGTCAGCGACGCCGGATCAGGCAGGAGGTCACGGATGGTCGGATCGAGAAAGCGCTCGGTCTGTTCCGCGGTCACGCCACGCCCGGCAAGCACGCGGGCGACGATGTCGGGCACGCCATGGCCTTGCGCTATGGCGAGCGCCGTCATGTCCTGCCGCGCCGTCAGCCGGTGTTCCCAGGAAACACCGGTCGCCGACTGCCTGACATCAAGGAAAAGTCGTCTTTCGCCCGTCATGCGACGCGCCGTCCGCGAATTGTCATTTCTCACAATATGCGACGGCTAAACAGGAAGGTATCAAAACTTTTCCAGGTCCTGGTGTCGTGCCTTGATCTCGCGCACCGTTCGCGACGACGAACGCAGCACGATCGTATGCGTCGTGATGTAGTTGCGGCCGAACTTGACGCCGGCCAGCATATTGCCGTCGGTGACGCCGGTGGCAGCGAACAACACATCGCCACGCGCCATGTCGTCAGTCCGATAGATCCGTTTCGGATCGGAGATGCCCATCTTCGCGGCCCGCGCGACTTTTTCCGGCGTATCGAGGATCAGCCGGCCCTCCATCTGTCCCCCAGTGCAGCGCAAGGCGGCAGCGGCCAGCACGCCTTCCGGCGCGCCACCGGTGCCGAGATAGATGTTGATGCCGGTTTCCTCGGGGTCGGTGGTATGAATGACCCCGGCAACGTCGCCGTCGCCAATCAGCCGGATCGCCGCACCCGTGGCGCGCACGGCCTCGATCAGCTTGGCATGACGTGGCCGGTCGAGGATGCAAGCCGTGATGTCGGACACAGCGACACCCTTGGCCTTGGCCAGGCTGGCGATGTTTTCTGCGGGCGTTGCATCGATGTTGATAATGCCCTCGGCATAGCCGGGACCGATGGCGATCTTGTCCATGTAGACATCGGGGGCAAACAGCAGGCTGCCCTTCTCGGCGATCGCGATGACGGCAAGTGCATTGGGAAGGTTCTTGGCGCAGATCGTCGTGCCTTCGAGCGGATCGAGAGCGATATCGACGGCCGGACCTTTGCCAGTGCCGACCTCTTCGCCGATATAGAGCATCGGCGCCTCGTCACGCTCGCCCTCGCCGATCACCACCGTGCCCTTGATGGCGAGGCGGTTGAGCTCCTGGCGCATGGCATCGACGGCGACCTGGTCGGCGGCCATTTCGTCGCCGCGCCCACGCAGTCTGGCGGCCGCCACCGCGGCCCTCTCGGTGACGCGCACCAGTTCCATGGTGAGTATCCGGTCGAGACCGGCGACAATGTTGTGAGCCACATTCATCTGGTGGAAATCCTCGTTGGCATGCGGCCTCCCGCCGGAGGCGCGTCTCTTTTGTCAAACGAGCATGACAACGGCAAGACCTGCTGGGGGATTTCTCGAAAAGGCAACAATATCAATCGATTGAAGTCCGGCACTATAACGAAGCACGTCCGGCCATGATGGACCGGGCGTGCGTCGGATCAGATTGGATTTCCCCGCTTGCGACCCGAACGAGCCTTTTGCAATGCTCGTTCGCCCGCGCGGCGTTGCGGTGTCCTAGAGCAAAATCCGAGCGGATAGAATCGATAGGGGTTTCGTTGGGATTGGAAATCTGATTCAGCATATCTGCTGGATTCGGAGGCCGGCATGGCATGGCGAAATCCTTATCGGAAGATTTGCGGGCTCGGGTGGTCGCAGCGGTTGATGGCGGCCTGTCGCGACGGGCGGCAGCGGCGCGATTTGGCGTGGCGGCGGCAAGCTCGGTGCGTTGGGTCCGGGAATGGCGCGAGACCGGAGCCACCTGCGCAAAGCCGCAGGGCGGCGACAGGCGGTCCCACCGCGTTGAAGCGTATCGCGACATCATCCTGGCGGCGATCGAGAGGCGGGTGGACATCACGCTGGTCGAACTCGCCGAGTTGCTGCGACAGGAGCATGGCGCGTCGTTTGCGACGAGCACGATCTGGCGGTTTCTCGATCGTCACTCCATGACCTTCAAAAAAAACGGCGCACGCCAGCGAGCAGGAGCGGCCAGACGTGGCGGCGCGACGAAACGCCTGGTTCGACGCCCAGCCCGACCTTGATCCCGAGCATCTGGTCTTCATCGACGAGACCGGAGCCTCGACAAAGATGGCTCGACTGCGGGGGCGCACGAAGCGCGGGATGCGGTGCCGATCGCCAATCCCGCATGGCCATTGGAAGACGACGACGTTCACCGGCGCCCTGCGCCTCACTGGCATGACCGCGCCAATGGTCCTGGACGGCCCGATGACTGGCGAATGGTTTGTCGCCTATGTCGAGCAGGTTCTCGTGCCGACGCTGCGGCCCGACGATGTCGTGATCCTCGACAACCTGCCGGCGCACAAAAGCGCAGCCGCCCGTGTGGCGATCGAAGCAACCGGCGCAAGGATGATGTTCCTCCCGCCCTATTCCCCCGACTTCAACCCGATCGAGAACGCCTTTTCCAAGCTGAAATCGATTCTACGCAAAGCCGCCGCACGAACCGTCGCGGAATTGTGGGATACCATCAGCGCCGCACTGCCTTGCTTCACACCAACCGAGTGCGCCAACTACTTCGCCGCAACAGGATATGAGCCGGAATGATCAGATTCTGCTCTAGAAGACCGCGAGATACTTCAGCAGCGAGATGATGCCGATGATGATGACGATGATCTGAACGATCTGTCGCATCCTGGCATCGAGCGGAAGCCGCTGTACAAGATAAAGAACGAGAATGATCACCAGAAACGTGATCAGAATGCCTATCAGCATGGACGACGCCATAAAACCCTCCTTGAAAAATCAGCGTGCCGAGACGAAAAGGCCGGCAAAGCCGGCCAACTATGAAATTATTGATACCAGCGGCGTGGCGTGTCGCTCATCGCCTGTCCCACCGCAATTCCGGCCAGAAACCCGATCAGGCCGATGATGCCGACGACAGCAGTGGTCGTGCCCGGGTTGTCCCGTGCGACCTCGGATACGGCCTGGGCCTGAGTCCGTACCTGCTGAGCGGTTCGCGACGCACGCGCCGCGGCGGTGTCATACATGTCGGACGCCTGTTCCCTGGCATCGTCGACCAGTTCGGCGCCCCGCTCCGAAATGCTCTTGTTGATCTTGGTGATCTCCTTGCGGAGTTCAGCGATCTGCTTTTCGAGAGTCTTCTGGATATCGTCGATGTGAGGGACGTCGGACTTGTTTGCATCGGCCATTGAAAGGTTCCTTTGGTTTGTAGACCAAGAGAACGGCGGGCGCGCAAATTCGTTCCGATCGCCATGACTCGACCGGGTCAAGGGAGAATTCATTGGCCTCGACGGGCCAAGCGGCGAAGGCCGGTTGATTTCTACCCGGCCCGCTCGATGCGGATGACCTGCGGCTTGTCGGTCAGATGGCCGTCCTTGGTGATGCCGTCGACGGCCTTGCGCACTGCTGCTTCGGTGGTCTCATGGGTAACGAGGATCACCGTCTTTTGCGCCTCGGCCTCGCCATTGACAGCATGCTGCACGATCGATTCCAGCGAAATGTCATTGTCCGCCATGCGCTTGGCGATTGCCGCGAACACACCGATGCGGTCATGCACGGTCAGCCGGATGAAGTAACCGCCGGCATGACTGCGCATCTGCGCTTTCTTGTAGGGCTTCAATTCCTTGGCTGGTCGGCCGAAGACCGGGCCGTGCTGGAAACCGGGCCGGCTCTTGGCGATATCAGCGATGTCGCCGATCACCGCCGACGCGGTCGCATTGCCACCGGCGCCCGGCCCTGAAAGCAGCAGCTCGCCCAGAATGTCGGTCTCGATCGCCACGGCATTGGTGACGCCATGCACCTGCGCGATGACCGAGGCAGTCGGCACCATGGTCGGATGCACGCGCTGCTCGATGCCGCTCTCGGTGCGCTGGGCGACGCCGAGCAGTTTGATCCGGTAGCCGAGATCGGCGGCCGCACGGATGTCGGCCTGGGTGATGTTGGAAATGCCTTCCATATAGATGTCGTTGGCGGCGATCCTGGTGCCAAAGGCAAGGCTGGTCAGGATCGACAGCTTGTGCGCGGTGTCCTGCCCTTCGATGTCGAAGGTCGGATCGGCTTCGGCATAGCCCAGCCGCTGTGCGTCCTTCAGGCATTCGTCGAACGAAATGCCCTCGGCTTCCATGCGGGTCAGGATGTAGTTGCATGTGCCGTTCAAGATGCCGAAGACCCTGGTGACCGAATTGCCGGCCATCGCTTCGCGCATCGTCTTGATGACGGGGATGCCGCCTGCCACAGCCGCCTCGTAGTTGAGCAGCACGCCCTTCTTCTCGGCTATCTCGGCCAGCGCCACGCCATGCTTGGCCAGCAGCGCCTTGTTGGCGGTTACGACGTGACGGCTGGCCTCGAGAGCCGCCTTCACGGCGGTACGCGCCGGGCCTTCGTCGCCGCCGATCAGTTCGACGAACACATCGATGTCGGCGGTCTGCGCCATCTTCACCGCGTCGTCGAACCAAAGCGTCGCGCCAAGATCGATGCCGCGGTCGCGCTTGGGGTCGCGCGCCGAAACGGCGGTGACGACGATATCGCGCCCGCACTGCCGGGTCAGTTCCGCTGCCTTGTCACGCAGCACGCGCGCTACCGACGCGCCGACAGTGCCGAGACCGGCGATTCCAACACGCAATGCTTCAGCCATGTCCGGCGACGTCCCTCAAAAAAATCGATCGATATGATGTGTGGCAACTCAGCGGTGGGCGGAGAGCGGCACCACATTGTTGGGCTGCTTGGCGCTGGACGACAGGAATTTCTTGATGTTGCGCGCCGCCTGGCGGATCCGGTGCTCATTTTCGACCAGCGCCACGCGAACGAATTCGTCGCCATATTCGCCAAAGCCGACGCCCGGCGCCACCGCCACATCGGCATGCTCGATAAGCAGTTTTGAAAATTCGAGCGAGCCCAGATGGCGGAACGGTTCGGGGATCGGCGCCCAGGCAAACATGGATGCCGCCGGCGCCGGAATGGTCCAGCCGGCGCGGCCAAAGGCGTCGACCATGACATCGCGACGCTTGTGATAGATGTCGCGCACCTCGGCGATATCGGCGCCGTCGCCGTTGAGCGCGTGCGCCGCCGCAACCTGGATCGGCGTGAAGGCGCCGTAGTCGAGATAGGACTTCACCCGCGTCAGCGCCGAGATCAGCCGCTCATTGCCGACGGCAAAGCCCATGCGCCAACCGGGCATGGAGAACGTCTTCGACATCGAGGTGAACTCGACGCAGATGTCGATCGCGCCTGGCACCTGCAGCACCGACGGCGGCGGATTGCCGTCGAAATAGATTTCCGAATAGGCAAGGTCGGACAGGATGATGATGTCGTTCTTCTTGGCGAAGGCCACGACATCCTTGTAGAAGTCGAGCGAAGCGACCAGCGCCGTCGGGTTCGACGGATAGTTGAGGATCAGCGCCAGCGGTTTCGGGATCGAATGGCGGATGCCGCGCTCGACCGCCGGGATGAAACCATCGTCCGGCTCAACCTGCAGCGAACGGATGACGCCGCCCGACATGATGAAGCCGAAGGCGTGGATCGGATAGGTCGGGTTCGGACACAGGATCACGTCGCCAGGAGCCGTGATGGCCTGCGCCATGTTGGCGAAGCCTTCCTTGGAGCCCAGCGTCGCCACGACCTGCGTATCCGGGTTGAGCTTCACGCCAAAGCGGCGAGCATAGTAGCTGGCCTGGGCGCGACGCAGGCCCGGAATTCCACGCGATGACGAATAACGATGTGTGCGCGGATCACGCACCACCTCGCACAATTTGTCGACGATGGCCTTGGGTGTCGGCAGGTCAGGATTGCCCATGCCAAGATCAATGATGTCGGCGCCGCGCGAACGGGCGCTGGCCTTCAGCCGGTTGACCTGCTCGAAGACATAGGGCGGAAGCCGGCGGACCTTGTGAAATTCTTCCATGGCAGTTCCAGACAGCGAGGGGGTTTCTGGGCGCGCGATATAACCCTATTTGCAAGTAGGGTCGAGGGTAAGGTCACATTTGCCTTCGATCTGCTTCAGCGTGTCACCGCCGTGCTGCTTTGCCAGCGCGGTCAGTTCGGCCGGGCTGGTGGGCTTGGCGCCGCTGTTCTTCGCTGCTTGGGCTCGCTCGTCCGCCTTCAACTGGGCAAGCTTGGCGGTCTTTTCAGCCTCGGTGAATTGCTGCGCCGCCACCTTCGGCGGAATGTTCAGGTTTGGAAAGGTGGCCGTGTCCTTGGGTCCCTCGGCACTGGCGACAGGCGTCGAGCCTTCCATACCGGTGCTCGAACAGCCACTTATGGCCAGCAGCACGATCGCAACGCCCGTGCGGCAAAAACGACCAGTCCTGGAAAAAACAGTATCGCCAATATTAATCGTCATATTGTTTCCCTGGCGGCCGGGGTACAGCATATTGGACCCGGTCCGATGTCCCATGATAATATGTCAAGAAAACGCTTCGGGAGGAACCCCGCCAGCCATGTCCAAGACACCCGATTCGGGCAAAGCGGAAGATGACGAGCCTTCGACCGTCGAGCAATATCTGGTGAAGGACCCGGAACGCTTCGCCCTGAACATGGCGCGCATGATCGAACAGGCCGGCAAGGCCGCCTCCGCATGGGCTGAACCGCGTGAAAAGGGCGAAGTGCGCGACAGCGTCGCCGAGCCGGTTGTCGACATGGTGAAGACCTTCTCCAAGCTCAGCGAATACTGGCTTGCCGATCCGCAGCGCGCGCTGGAAGCGCAGACGCGGCTGTTCTCCGGCTATATGACCGTCTGGGCCAATGCCATTCAACGCACCGGCAATGCCGCGGAAAGCACGGAAGACGCCGTGAAACCCGAGCGCGGCGACAAGCGCTTCCTCGACCCCGAATGGGGCCGCAACGCCTTCTTCGATTTCCTGAAACAGGCCTATCTCGTCACCTCGCGCTGGGCGGCTGATCTGGTCGAGCACGCCGATGGACTGGACGAGCACACCCGCCACAAGGCTGGCTTCTACGTCAAGCAGGTGTCCAACGCCATCTCGCCGTCGAATTTCATCCTCACCAATCCGGAACTGTTTCGCGAAACCGTTGCCTCGAACGGCGAGAACCTGGTGCGCGGCATGAAGATGCTGGCCGAGGATATCGCCGCAGGCAAGGGCGACCTGAAATTGCGCCAGGCCGACTATTCGCCCTTCGAAATCGGCAGGAACATCGCCACCACGCCCGGCAAGGTGGTCGGCCGCAGCGATGTCGCCGAGATCATCCAGTATGATCCAACGACCGAGACGGTGCTGAAGCGGCCGCTGCTGATCTGCCCGCCATGGATCAACAAGTTCTACATCCTCGATCTCAACCCGCAGAAATCCTTCATCCGCTGGGCGATCGAACAGGGTCACACCGTGTTCGTCATCTCCTGGATCAATCCGGACGAACGTCACGGCTCCAAGAGTTGGGAAGCCTATATCAGGGAGGGCCTGCAATACGGCCTAGACACAGTGGAGAAGGCGACTGGCGAACGGGACGTCAACGCGATCGGCTATTGCGTCGGGGGCACTCTGCTGGCGGCCGCGCTTGCGCTGATGGCGCGCGAAGGCGACGACCGCATTAAGTCGGCCACCTTCTTCACCACGCAGGTCGACTTCACCCATGCCGGCGACCTGAAAGTGTTCGTCGACGAGGAGCAGGTCGCGGCCGTTGAGAAATCGATGAGCGAGAAGGGGTACCTCGACGGCACAAAGATGGCGACCGCCTTCAACATGCTGCGCTCCGGTGACTTGATCTGGCCATATGTCGTCAACAACTACATGCGCGGCAAGGATCCCCTGCCCTTCGACCTGCTCTACTGGAACGCCGATTCGACCCGCATGGCCGCGGCCAATCACTCATTCTACCTGCGCAACTGCTATCTTGAGAACAACCTCTCGCAAGGCACGATGCAACTGGCGGGCCATGCGGTCTCGCTCGGGGATGTCACAATCCCGATCTACAACCTTGCCTCCAAGGAAGACCACATCGCGCCGGCGCTCTCGGTGTTCCTTGGGTCAAAATATTTCGGCGGCAAGGTCGAATACGTGATGGCCGGATCCGGCCATATCGCCGGCGTGGTCAACCCGCCGGCATCCAACAAATATCAGTACTGGACGGGCGGGACGCCGACAGGCGATTTCGGCGAATGGATCGCCAGGGCTATCGACCATCCCGGCTCCTGGTGGCCACACTGGCAAAGCTGGATCGAAGCCAAGGACAACACCCGCGTACCCGCCCGCACCCCTGGCAAGCATATGAAAACCCTGGGCGATGCTCCCGGTACCTATGTCAAGGTGCGTGTGTAACGGACTGTAATGTCTGGTGAGTTGACGACCCGGTAAAAGCGGGCGAAATGTGGCGTCAACCACGAAGCAGCCTTAATTCGTCCGCGACTGCTGAATTTCGGTCAGGCTTGCGGATTTGACACAGGTCTCGTTTCCGGGAGAATCATCGTGACGTAGACGTTCAGTCGCCGCGCCACGATGTACCGGCCGGACACCGAGGGGGAATTTGTTTTGAAATCAGCAGGATCGTGCCTGGCGAAGGGAGAAAGTCGCGCTATCGCGGCCGCACTCTTCTCCGTGCTTCTGGCATCCTGTACCTCGGCTGGCGACCCCACGATGTCGGTCGGCATGCCCGGATACAACGCAACAACGACGGAAATGAGCACGGCTTCGGGCGTGCACCAGGTGGCGACGGCTGATTCCTCGTCTCAGATGGCTGCTCATCCGCAGATGACGATGACCGCAGAAGGTGACGCTGCCCTTCCCGAGGAAGTAGCTTACGTGCCGATGGCCAAGCCCGAGGTCGCCTTTCCGATCACGACGCCGGCCGGCGCGGAGACAATTGCCGGCACGACGCCACAGCCGCTGGTGCAACCCGCCCAGACAGAGCAACAGACCGACGCGGTCGCCGCGAAGATCGCCGCCGCCGATGCCCAGGTGACCGCGCCCACGCCCCAGCCCAAGCCGGCGGCCCCCGCGATGAACAATCCGGTCTATGTCACCGCTGGTGAGATGCCGCAGCCCCAAGCCGACACACCCAAGAAAAAAGGCTTCCTGGCCTCGTTGTTCGGCGCCACGCCGGCTTCGGCCACTCCTGCTCCACTCGTCAACACGCGGTCCGTCGAGCCGCCGGCACCGGCTCAAGCCAAGGCAACGCCACCTGCATCGCCACCCGCGGCAAAGCCGATCATCACGCTGGCAACAGCGGATTCCGCGCCAAAGCCGGTACAACTAGCTTCAGTGGGCGGCGATACCAGCCACTACACCAGCGATGCGTTGCCCGGCGTGCGCCAGACGGCGCTGTTCGAGATCAAGCGCAAATCCGGCCTCGACGACGAGAGTGACGTCGACCTGAACGAGGACGAAGGCTCGGGCAGCCCCTATCAGGTGGCATCCGCCGCCGGCCTGGCCCGGCTGGCGCCGAACGGACTGCTCAAGCAGAACGAGACCGTTGATGTCGCCTGCCTGAAACCGTCGCTGGTGCGCGTGCTGAAAACGATCGAGGGTCACTACGGCAAGAAGATGGTCGTGACCTCGGGCTACCGCGATCCGGCCCGCAACCGCCGCGCCAACGGCGCCAAAAATTCGCTCCACATGTACTGCGCCGCCGCCGACATCCAGGTTCCCGGCGTCTCGAAGTGGGAACTGGCAAGCTACATCCGCACCATGCCCGGTCGCGGCGGCGTCGGCACTTACTGCCACACCGAATCGGTGCACGTCGATGTCGGCCCCGAGCGCGACTGGAACTGGCGTTGCCGCCGGCGCAGTGGCAGCAGCGATGGCGGCGACGGCTAACCTGCTCAGCGCCTCCAACTGGTGCGAGCACCGTGCTGGCCGGCGCCGCGCCGCCAGAATTTGGCCGTCGAAAACCCACTTGTGAAACAATTGAAAAAAGTTGCCGCAGGCAGCGACAGACGGGTTGCCGGCCGCGAACAACGCAACTATAAGCCCCACATCTGAGCGCGCCCATCGTCTAGCGGTCAGGACACCGCCCTTTCACGGCGGTAACAGGGGTTCGATTCCCCTTGGGCGTACCAGATATTTCAAGCACTTAGCAGAAACTCTCCGAAAACGGTCAAATAAGCCGTTTGTAGCCATCTTTTCCGAAGCTCGCGCGGAATGGTCGTGATGTGCTTTATTCGTGCGATCCGGGCGGGAGAATCGCGTCGATGGCAAAAATCCTTTATGCGCTTTTAATCCTGCTTAGCGGCGAATCGGCGAAGGCAGCCCAACCCGTGACGGGCATTCCGAACACCGGCCAATTGTTGACCGCCTGCGACGATAGTCAGAAAGTGCCGTTCTGTTTTGGCTACATCACGGGGGGTTGTCGATTCCTATCTGACGCTCGCCGCTGTAAAAGGACTATCTCAGAGGTCGCAGTTTTGTATAGGAAGCAATGTCAAATTGCCCATGATCGTCGCAGCCATCGTTGAATTTGTACGCGCCGACAGCCCAAGTCGTGCAGTTTCAGCCTCTAGTGAGGTGCTAGTCGCCCTCCATGCCAAGTTTCCGTGCCCCTAGCTATTTGAGCACGTCATTACGACCTCTTTCATTTTGTTCTGCCAATCCGGTCCGAGCGCGT
Organism: Mesorhizobium sp. PAMC28654; assembly: GCF_020616515.1. Taxonomy (GTDB): domain Bacteria; phylum Pseudomonadota; class Alphaproteobacteria; order Rhizobiales; family Rhizobiaceae; genus Mesorhizobium. Next base: position 309,054 of record NZ_CP085135.1, on the reverse strand, counting down.
CGCGTGCGGAGAGTGCATTCTCGGAGCCAGGTTCGCCGTTCTTGAACATTCGAATGGCAAACGACTGATTGTGGTGCCCCATCACTATTGGCGTGCCAGGCTGATAGGTCGTCGTTGCAGTTACGTAGCTGCCGTTAGCCACGGCAGTCGTGTTGTAGGTGCCTGGCGTTTGCACGATTTGCACGTTGTTTTGAGAGGCCGCGTCGACAATGACGTAGCTGTCTACCCGGCCTTGAGAGTTGCGACAGCGGCTTGCTTTTGGGCAACCCTGGCAGCACCGATCTCACCGCATGCCGGCGCTGCCGATGACTCCACGACTGCCGTGTTCTTCGAAGTCTGGATTGTATTGGCCGAAGCACACCCAGCTAGCGCCAGGCACGCGGTCAGCGTGAGAATCTGCTTCATCCCCCCTGCCCCTCCCAAGGCGATGGGACAATCGCGCACGATTCGACTATGCGCAAGTCGGCCGCTCTGGCCGCGCCCGCTGCCTTTGACGGTGGCGGGCTCTTTTTAGAGAGATTGACAATCTCAACGGTCTCAATGCAACTTGCGATCATTGAGGGGGAACTGCAACTCAGGGGGTTCCCATGAAGAAGTACGAGAAGCCTACACTGATCAAGCGCGAGCGCCTGTCAAAGGTTACTGCTCAGGCAGCACTGTCGGATCAAAATAACCCAGCCTAAATTATCTGGCTTGCGGAAATCAGCTCGTCTAGGCTAACGTCGGGGCGGGTCTTTTTGTATGCAGACTAATTCGTCGCTATCTAATCCGGCTCATGGGTATATGTTTAACCTTGATCCACCCTCAGGATCACGTGTTGGCCGGATCCCACTCTGGCGCCTCCCGAGACCCGCTGATCGCAAGGTCGGCGGGTTTACCGCGGATAAGGTCTAGGGCGAAACCCTTTCATCAAAGCTGGCTCGGGGCTGTGACAAGGTCGGCTTTCTACTTAGAGTGGAACCTTCCAACCCGCGCAAGAGTGTCACATGCCCGATCCCCTCATCGGGTGCTGTTTACAGACAGCTTCCATAAGGCTCGCCTCGGCTCGCGCCGGGCGGCCTTTTTGCGTTTGTGGCCATTTGGCGTATCGTCCCCGATCGGAGGCGGCAATGATCCATCGTAAGGCGACTGAGGCGGGCATATTCCAACCGACAGAGATAGGTCTGCTCGGTCGAGTGTTCGATCAAACGAAGGCTGCCAACGAGACTACGACCGAGCAAGAAGCCCGAGCATCGCGCATCATCGCGAACTACATGGCCGGTATCAGCGACGAGAAAGAGTTGATCGTATTGTCTCGGCAGGCCTTGGGGCGGTAAGACCACAGGGACGCTGGTGCCGCTTCGGGAACCATTTCAGCGCGATCTAATTGAATCGCGGTTTTGCGAGTCAGTGCATGCGTTTGAAGGCTCCTGGCGGAGCGGCAAGCTTTGGGGGATTGGCGACATCGTGGCGCTTATCTATGCGGAAGCAGGCGACGGCTGATTAGCTTGCGCCAGCCCACCGGGAATGAGTGTCAGCCTTTCACGAAGAGGCTGCTCAGGAAGCAGGCCAAAAAACTCCGGACCCAGGCCGTCGCCGCGCCTTGCGGCAATCTCATGGAATTCTAACAATCCAAACATCGGTCATTCTCCGCAGCATATCGGTGGAGTCTGACCGTTGGCGAGTGGAGCCGCCACCCGTTTCCGCTTAGCTCAAATCAATCGCTTAATTTCAAATTGACCTAGAGCAGAATCTGATCATTCCGGCTCATATCCTGTTGCGGCGAAGTAGTTGGCGCACTCGGTTGGTGTGAAGCAAGGCAGTGCGGCGCTGATGGTATCCCACAATTCCGCGACGGTTCGTGCGGCGGCTTTGCGTAGAATCGATTTCAGCTTGGAAAAGGCGTTCTCGATCGGGTTGAAGTCGGGGGAATAGGGCGGGAGGAACATCATCCTTGCGCCGGTTGCTTCGATCGCCACACGGGCGGCTGCGCTTTTGTGCGCCGGCAGGTTGTCGAGGATCACGACATCGTCGGGCCGCAGCGTCGGCACGAGAACCTGCTCGACATAGGCGACAAACCATTCGCCAGTCATCGGGCCGTCCAGGACCATTGGCGCGGTCATGCCAGTGAGGCGCAGGGCGCCGGTGAACGTCGTCGTCTTCCAATGGCCATGCGGGATTGGCGATCGGCACCGCATCCCGCGCTTCGTGCGCCCCCGCAGTCGAGCCATCTTTGTCGAGGCTCCGGTCTCGTCGATGAAGACCAGATGCTCGGGATCAAGATCGGGCTGGGCGTCGAACCAGGCGTTTCGTCGCGCCGCCACGTCTGGCCGCTCCTGCTCGCTGGCGTGCGCCGTTTTTTTTGAAGGTCATGGAGTGACGATCGAGAAACCGCCAGATCGTGCTCGTCGCAAACGACGCGCCATGCTCCTGTCGCAGCAACTCGGCGAGTTCGACCAGCGTGATGTCCACCCGCCTCTCGATCGCCGCCAGGATGATGTCGCGATACGCTTCAACGCGGTGGGACCGCCTGTCGCCGCCCTGCGGCTTTGCGCAGGTGGCTCCGGTCTCGCGCCATTCCCGGACCCAACGCACCGAGCTTGCCGCCGCCACGCCAAATCGCGCCGCTGCCGCCCGTCGCGACAGGCCGCCATCAACCGCTGCGACCACCCGAGCCCGCAAATCTTCCGATAAGGATTTCGCCATGCCATGCCGGCCTCCGAATCCAGCAGATATGCTGAATCAGATTTCCAATCCCAACGAAACCCCTATCGATTCTATCCGCTCGGATTTTGCTCTAGTGGATTGATCGAGACAAAGGAGTCCGCCGGGGATTCCATCCTGGAGCGTGGCATGCGAGGCTGCCGGGATGCGCACAGGTATCGGCATCGACGTTACGGCATCTGACAGGACGCGGCTTGAGGCGATCGTTTTGGCGCGAAGTTCGCCCCAGAAGCATGTCTGGCGCGCGCGGATCATCCTGCTGACTGCCGATGGTCTGGGCACCGTGGCGATCATGGCGGCGACGGCCAAATCCAAGACCTGTGTATGGCGCTGGCAGGAGCGTTTCATGGCCGAAGGTGTCGATGGCCTGGTGCGCGACAAGACCCGGCCGCCTGGCATTGCGCCTCTGAAGCCGGGGGTGGTCGACAAGGTCGTGGCGCTGACGCTGGAGCCGCCCGATCACGAAGCGACGCACTGGACGGTCCGTGCAATGGCGAAAGCGGTCGGCATCGCGGCGTCTTCGGTAGTGAAGATCTGGCACGACCACGGTCTTGCGCCACATCGCTGGCGCACCTTCAAGCTGTCCAATGACAAGGCCTTCGCCGAAAAGCTGCACGACGTGGTTGGGCTCTCTACGTCTCCCCACCCGCCCATGCCATCGTTCTTTCGGTCGACGAGAAAAGCCAGATCCAGGCGCTTGACCGCACCCAGCCGGGGCTGCCACTGAAGCCTGGCCGTGGCGGCACGATGACGCACGACTACAAGCGCAACGGCACCACCACGTTGTTTGCCGCGCTCAACGTGCTTGATGGCTCGGTCATCGGGCGCAACATGCAGCGCCACCGGCACCAGGAGTTCATCCGCTTCCTCAACGCAGTCGAGGCCGAACTCCCGGCCGACAAAGCCGTCCACGTCATTCTCGACAACTACGCCACCCACAAGCAGCCGAAAGTCAGGGCCTGGCTGGCCCGGCATCCGCGATGGACCTTCCACTTCGTGCCGACATCCTGCTCGTGGCTGAACGCCGTCGAGGGCTTCTTCGCCAAGCTCACCCGCCGGCGGCTCAAGCACGGCGTCTTCCACTCCGTCGTCGACCTCCAGGCCGCCATCAACCGCTTCATCAGCGAGCATAATCAGCAGCCCAGGCCCTTCGCATGGAAGGCCGATCCCGCAAACATCATCGCCGCCGTCAGGCGTGGGCACCAAACGTTGGAATCAATCCACTAGTACCGTTGAGTAAGCCATTTCTCCGTCTGCGCAATATCTTGCGGTAGGGGGAAGCCATGCACACGCTGCCGCCCAATATCGATGCCGACGTGGTGCTGGCCATTGGCCACATGCTCGACGACCACGAAGGGGTATCAGCCGTATCGCTAGACCGCATTAGCTTGTCACCTTAGCCGATGTTCGCTTCAGTAAGCGATCTGTCTCAAGCTGCGCCACTCCCATCAAGGAGTCGATTTCCTGCATCTGCGCCATAAAGCCGTCTTCTGCTAAATCACGTCTGATCGCCTTGATCTGCGCGCTCGTGCGACGCATCGCGGCAGTTGCCAACTCCTCGCCCGGCTGGTTGCGACCGTCCGTGTCGTCGACAAGCCATGCTGACGAAAGGGCCAGTGTCGCACGATAGACGTGTTCGCCGTCCTCGCCGCGAACCTTGACCCAGAAAATTCGATTCGGGCCGTCAGGCAACTCGTCGCGTGCAATGTCTGGAAGCAACGCGACAGCGTGATCGCTGACTTCAGATAGCGCATTGCATCCAATCCCGGCCTCATCGACTGTTGTCTCAGCGCCGTCGTAGATGTCGAAGAAGTATCGCGGCATGTCGTAGCCTTAATTGTCGCCATATCAACTCGACGGCTCACGAATAGTTCCAAGGTCAGCGGATTGCTATCTCGGATGCTGCAGACCGGGCGGGACAGGTGGTATTGCCATTCCTTGGCCAGGATATGAAACCGGGAAAACCATCCTGTTCACCACATCGCCAGGCCCGGTTGACGCGGTCCGCAACAATCGTGGAACTCCGTTCCTAAGCAATCGTTCCGACGAGAATGCGCGACCGGCTCGGAACTACACGGCGCTCGGAAACTTATAGCTTCGGCGGAACCATGGATTTGAGCGATGGTCGAAGAAACGAAACGGCCCGAAATGGCGCCTGACGGCGTCCGCGCTCTGGCGCGCGAATCGCAAGTCACTGAGGTACAAATTCGCGAAATGATATCGATGGTCGGCCTCAACCATGCCTCGATCCTTAGAGAAGCAAGGGTAATCAGCCAGGCTAAACCTCAAGGGTTTCCGAATTGGCCGCCACGGTGACGGGCGATGACGGACTTGAAGCTGGCTGCCATGGCTGGGTAGCGGTCTAGCCGTGACGCTGCTGCTCATAGCGCCGATTGCGATCTAAAACCCCGTTAAGGCCGGCCTTCAATTCCTCAGCGCTTATCGCGCCGTTGTTGAACAGCGACATGACCAGCACCGCGATCAACTCACGTTCCGATTCATCCGAGATACCAAAGGCTAAGCAATGGTCATTCAAAGCCTTGGCGAGGATCGTCATTTGTTCCGAATCGGCAATGCCATTCAAAAGCATATGCTCTCTCCCTCCAGAGGGGCGAAAGCGTGATCGGCTCTTCCAAGCGCCAGCGCCCGCTAAGTGGCCAGCGACAATTGGATTCTACGCTTGCGACAATCGGTTAGCGAGTCATTCCGTGTGACGTGATTTTCAAATCGATAATCACGCGCCGCGCGGAAAACAGCCCAGCGTGCTGCTATTTCGCTGTGACAGTGCCCTTCATCGAGCTGTGGATCGCACAATGGAACGGGTGCGCGCCGGCCGCCGATACCTTGACCTTGGCACTCGTGCCGGTGGCGAGACGGCCGGTGTCGAAGGAGCCGTCAAGCGCGGTGGCGGTGTGTGTCATCGGGTCGGCATTGGTGAAAGTGATGGTATCGCCAACGGCGACCGAGATTTTCGCCGGGTTGAATTTCATGCCCTTGATCTGGACTGCATGGTTGGCGGCATAGGCAGGCATAGCAAAGGCAAGCAGAGCAAGAACGAGCATGGTGCGCATGATGGATTTCCTCCCGAGCGCGAACCCTCATCCTGCACTAACGCTGGCGCATGGGCTTTTATGCCACGAAGCCAACCTTTTTATGGGGCCGTCTCGCTTTCCTCATCGATTGCCTGCACAGGCACATAGCTGGCCGCAGGCCTTGCGCTTGGGGAGGATAGCTACTCTGCCGAACCATTGTCGGTGAAAGGCGACGCGCTCGGCACGCACTGAAGCGACCAGCCGGCCGGCGTCGGTTGCTTCTGATACTCGGCGATGGCAGCGGTGCACTGTTCCCGCTTGTCGAAGGTGCTAGGCAGCACGACCAAGCCGTTTCCGGGGCTGGCGATTACCATATACCAGACTAGCGCTGCGGTCGTCGAAGCCATGGAAATTTCCTTCTTCTGCCGGCAAATGAAAACCCGCGCCTCTGGTGGAGAGCGCGGGCCGGTAACGTGGTATTCAGGCGCTGTTCAGAACTTGTATGCGACGCCAACGCGGATGTCGTTGACGGAGAGCCGATCGTCGAAGGGCGTCCAGTCAACGGGCGAAAATGTCTTCTTGCCGAAATCGCTGTAGCGGTACTCCGCCCTAACGATCAAATTGTCGGTTACCGCGTAGTCCAAGCCCACCCCTACCGTCCACCCGGTTCGGGTCGCGCTCTCCGAAAATGGGGCGGATAGGCTCGCGCTCACGTTCTGATGAGCAAATGCTACGCCACCGGCGACGTAGGGCAGGAAGCGATCGATGCCGTAGCCAACCCTTCCTCGAAGGGCCGCCGTCCAGTCAATTTTGGACCCATAGCCATACCTGGCGTCCGGCGCGCCGCCATCATCGCCGCTGATGCCGCTTTCCTTCATGTCCGAAAACGTGAAATCCGCATCGGCGCCGAGAACAAACCCGTTACCGACCTGCCAATTGTAGCCACCATATATGCCGCCCAAGAAGCCATCCGGCTTGGCTGGAACGGTATAATTGATGCCTTGGAAGGACCATTTGTCGTTGCCCCATCCGTAGCCAATCTGGCCGCCGACATAAGCACCCGACCAATTGTAGGCTGCGGGCGCCGGCTCCGTCGTGATGACGGCGTCGGCAGCGGATGCTGCGCCCGAGGAAGCAGCCACAATCAACGCCGTGAGAATCGCAAATTTCATTTTCAAAGCCCCATTTACCCCTCGCTTGGCATAGAAGCATTGTCTAATTTAGAAAATCCCACCCTTCGGCATTCTCAAGCAATTTCAATTAGGTGTTGCTAACAGGCAACGCTGCCCGCCGTCCTATCCCCTGCGATCTGTGAAGCTCTATCCGGCGCGCAACGGCACAACCTTGTCGTCATTGCTCTCGGGAGGCATGAGGGGCACGACTGCCCCAGCTGACAATTCGTCGAGCGCGTCGATGATAGCCGACGAATAATGCGTCTCGATCATTCGAGTGCTTGTGTCGTGCAGAGCCGCGACCAGACGAACCGGCAAGCCGTTGCGGAGTTGGCGCACAATAGACGAGTGCCGCAACAGGCGGCATCTGCGGAGCAGACAAGATCCGCCCCGCCACGTCACGCCTAAGACAGCGCGTTAGTGCCTCGATGGAGGCTTCGCCCACACCAAGAGAGGTTGCACGGACCAACACCAAGGCGATTGAGGAGAAACACGTCCGCGATCCGGGAACTCATTGGCAAGCTGGACGAGCAGAAAGGCTAATGCATGTCGCCCAAAAGTGACCTCGGTTTTGGGAGAACGACATGCATGAAAACAAAAGAACTAAAGCGCGTCGCATGAATCCGTTTCGACGCGACGCGCTTTAGACCCGCCACTGTTAGGCCACTGCTTGCATAGTTTGGCTGGGGGCGATACTTTCAAAGCCAAGACATCAAGCGGCACAATTGCCGAGTTTCCGGCCACTTTGCGTGATGGAAATACTTTACGGGCTTGGGTTTTTGGCACTGTTCGGCGTAAGCGCGGTCGGTGGCGTGGTGTTGCGGGCCTGGCTTCCCGAAGACCATTTTTCTAAGGACAATATGGATGCGGTAAGCCTGGGCACGGGTCTCCTCGTCACCTTCGCCGCCTTGGTTCTAAGCCTGCAGTTATCTTCGGCGAAATCGGCTTTTGATGCCGCCAACCGTGATCGCTCTCTCTATGCCGCCAAATTGGCACGTCTCGACGAGTGCCTTCGAAATCTCGGCCCCGATATGGATCCGACAAGACTACGTCTTCGCCAATATACCGCAGCGGTTTTAGCGAGCACGTGGCCGCATGAGGCCGCGCCCGTCGTCGAGGGCATGCCGGATGTCCGTCACATGGCCATAAGCGGCGAAGATGCAGCACTAAAGACCCTCATGAACGAAATCGGATCATTGATCGACTCTGTCGCGCCGGCAGATACTGCGCACATAAACATGGCTGCCAGGTGCCGATTGAATTTCACAATGGTTGAAGAGAGCCGTTGGGCGGTCATTGAAGATTCAGAACGCGCGGACAGCAATTCATACAGTGGCATAGTCAGCTTCTGGCTGGTGCTGGTGTTCTTTAGCTTTGGCCTGCAAGTCCCCCGGCGACTGTTGAGTGCGATCGTCCTGGCAATCTCAGTCGTAGCCGTCGCCAGCGTGATGTTCGTCATCATAGATTTGACCTTCCTCTACGGAGGCATATTCGGCATTACCAGTTCCGCGATGCGCGATGCATTGGCGGACATGAGCCGATAGGCCCAGATTTTCGACCGGCTCGCCCTGCCGACTGGTTGTTGCGCGCGAGCAACAGATTCCCGATTTCGGAGAACCCCACAGGATCCGGATTGTCGACGGCGCCGGCCCCGTTGACAGGCGAAGCTTGTCCATGCGCCACTGCGTTAACGGTAACATTTTCGCCAATTGGGAGGGGCACGTGTTCAGGATAAATCGTTACATCTTGCTTGGGGCTCTGTCGGGAACGGTTGGTGCCATAGCGCCGGGCTTCGCAGCGCCGGTTCAATACGTGAAAGTATGCTCTCTCTCTACGGTGCGCAATACTACTACAGCCCGGGCACCGACACCTGCATAAACGCCGACACCGGGGTCACGAAGAGAGCGACCGAAGACGGAGTGGTGACATCCAAGACCGCGCTCGCGGAGAGCGTCGACGACATCGACAATCGTGTCGCTCGTGCCTTCGAAAATGCCTCGATAGCAGCAGCCTTGACCAGTCCGGACTTGGTCGCCGGAGAGCATTTCGGCCTGCGCGTCAATTGGGGCAACGCGGGCGTGTCGAACGCCATGGGTCTCACAGGGGCTGCGGTTCTTGACGAGGGTCTTTTTGCGGGTGGCAGCGGCCGACTGACAGGAACGGCTGGCATCGCGTTTGCCGGGCATAGTGTCGGCGGAAATGCAGGCGTGCAGCTGACCTGGTAGCAAACCGCGCGGTTTGCGCCATGCTGGTCCAGATCAGAAAACCCGGCGGTATAGTTTCTGGAGCCCGGCCAGCACGAGAACGATAAGCACGTTCGAGATTACGCCGACTGCCGCCGAAATCCATGCGGCGCCGCCAGTTTGGCCGAAGATGACGAACGGGAAAAAAGCAGCGATCGCCGCGAGCGCCACGATGAGCCCGAGCAACCGGGCACCCTGGTGTTCCACCAGCCTGCTGACGAAAAAAGCGATGCCTACCAGGATGATCCTGATCGGATCGAGTATTTGGGCAAGAACGATAGCGGTCAAAAGCATGTCGGCGCACTGAACTTCAAACCTTTCGACCTTTCAAGGCCGAAGACGCCAATGGCCCGCCACGCGATGCCAGCTTTCGGAAGCCGCAACTATACCATCGGACATATGGCTATACCTTTGGAGGTCGTTCCTTGGCTGGACTTGCCTACGATTCGGCTTGATGGTGGCCAAGGCTAGTCCCTTGCCCCCCCGCATAGACGGGGCTAGTCATGCAAAGAGCCCGCTGTCCACCAGAACGGACAGCGGGCTTTTTATCCAGAATCGATGTCAGCACTCGCTGTGCTCTTCAGGACAAAGTCTTGCCATCGCGGGCGAAGTCCCCCTCGCCCGCGACGCCACAGTCCTACTTGAGGCCGAGCGTGCCCTGAAGCGTCGACAGATCCTCGGCCAGCGCGGTCACCGGCCCCTGCAATGCCTTGCGGTCATCGCCGGTGAGCTTGTCATAGGCGGCGAATGATCCGTCGGCGGCGCGATATTTGGCCAGGATGTCATCGACGGTCTTGAAGTTGCCATCGATCTTGTCGGACAGGCCCTTGTCAGCCTGGGTAGTCAGCGGCCGCAGCAGATCGACGATCTTTTCAGCACCATCGACATTGGCCTGGAAATCCCACAGATCGGTATGGCTGTAGCGATCCTCTTCGCCGCTGATCTTGGACGATGCGACTTCCTCGATCAGGCCCGCCGCGCCGCCCACCATCTTGTCGGGCGGAATGGTCAGCGTCTTCACCCGCTTCTGAAGGTCGAGCACGTCGGCATTCAGCTTGTCGGCGAAGTCGTGCATGTCCTTTGTGGAGCCTTCCACGAAGAGCGCGTATTCGATACGGTGGAAGCCGGTGAAGCCTGGATCCTGTTCCGCCTTCTCATGGTCGCTGGCGCGAGAATCGATCGATCCGTCGAGGTCCGAAAAGAGTTCGGCGATCGGCTCGATCGCTTCGTAGTGGACGCGCGTCGGTGCGTAGAGTGCCTTTGCCTCGTCAAGCCTGTCGGCCTTCACGGCCGCCGTGAATTTCTCTGTCTGGGCGACGAGATCATCGACGCCCTTGGAGACGTAGACCTTGTAGTCGGCTACCGGTTGGACAAGCGCCATCGGATCGATGGCTGCCCAGGCGATATTCGACAGCGCAAAACCGCAGACGCCGGCAAGCGCGATGGAACGAAAGTTCATGTTTCAGGCTCCTTTCTTTGTTGCTAAAGGATTTTCTTCGGATTGATCGAAACGTCCGGCCGCCTCCAGCATGGATTGGCCGAGATAGCTGTGTTGATCCGGCACACCGGGAAGGGCGAAGAAATAGCCGCCGCCGACGGGCTTGATGTACTCCTCCAGAGGCTCGCCATTCAGCCGGTTCTGGACGGCGATGAAGCCGGCATCGAGGTCCGCCTGGAAGCAGATGAACAGAAGACCCATGTCGAGCTGCCCCGCCTTGGTCACTCCGCGCGAGAAATTGAAGGGACGGCGCAGGATCAGATTGGCATCGGTCGCCGCCGTGCGCGGGTTTGCGAGCCGGATGTGGGCGTCCAGGGGAATCTTGTCTCCCTTGGGGTCTTCAGCATATTGGGGGACGTCTCGCTCCGCCTTCATGGCGAGCGGCGCACCTGAATATTTGTCGCGACCGATGATCGTCTGCTGTTCGACAAGCCGCGTACGGTCCCAGCGCTCGACGAAATTGCGGATGACGCGCACCACCTGGTAGGTGCCGCCGGCGGCCCAGCCCTGTTCGTTCGCGTCCTGCCGCACCCAGACGATCCGGTCCATCAAGGCCGCGTCGGACGAGTCTGGATTGGCGGTGCCATCCTTGAAGCCGAGCATGTTGCGCGGTGACTCCTTGCGCTCGTCGGGCTCGCGCGGCGCTGGCACGAAACCATCCTGCTGCCAGCGCATCATAAGGAGGTCGGGTGTGTGTTTCACCACGTCGCGCAGCGCATGGATGTTGGTCTCCGCTGTATTCGAGCAGATCTGCAGCAAGAGGTCGCCGTGACAGCGGTTGGCCTCCAGCGCATCATTGGGAAACTGGTGCATCGTCGTGAGTCTTGCCGGCTTGACGCCAGCAAGGCCGAAGCGACCGTCAAACAGAGACGCGCCGACGGCGACCGTTATGGTGAGATTGTCCGGCGAGACGACAGGCCCGAGCAACCCGGAATCGGGAGGCGGAAAATCCAGCTCCCCCACCGGTGCGGCGCCACCCTCCATCAGGAACGCGATCCGGTCGGTCAGGGTGCGCATGAGACGTTGAAGATCGGATCGCTTCCTGACCAGCACATCAAAGGCGACCACCAGTCCCGCGGGTGGTCGCGACGAGATGATTCCGGCCTGGTGGTTGCCATGGAATGGCTGGCGGTCGTCAATCGCCGCCAGGGCCGCAACGCCAGCCGCCGCCATCGGGCAACCGTCGGCACGAGCCGTGGAGGCGCTGACGATCGCACCACCCGCGGCACCCAGGCCCAAAAGCAAACGGCGGCGGTCCAGCGACGGGCCCATGCCCGACTGTTTGGTATTATCGACGGATTTCTCTGTCATGGTCTTCACCTCAAGCCAGCCCAAGGGCGTCGGAAAGCCCCGCGAGATCGCCCGCAAGCTTGGCCATTGCCTGCTGCAGGGCAGTGCGGTCGTCTTCGGACACCTTGTCGTAGGTTGCGAAGGAACCGTCGGCGGCGCGGTATCTGGCCAGGATTGCGCCAGCCGCCGAGAAATCGGCATCGATGCGGTTCGTCAGTGCGCCGTCGGCTTTTGCAAGCACGGGTCGCAGAAGGTCGACGATCTTCCTCGCGCCGTCGACATTGGCCTGGATGTCCCACAGCTCGGTTCGGCTGTAGCGACCGCCCTCGCCCGCGATCCTTGACGAAGCTACCTGCTCGATCAGGCTGGCGGCACCGGCCGCCATCTTGTCTGGAGGAACGGTAAGCGTCTTCAGCCGCTCGCCAAGTTGCGCGATATCGGTGGAGAGCTTGTCGGCCAGAGGTGCCAGGCCGGCGGCATTCGATTGCGCGAACAGCCCATATTCAATGCGGTGAAAACCACCAAAGCCGGGATCGGCTTCCTTCTTGTCATAGGCGGCCGCGTTGGCATCGATGGCCGCGTCGAGATCGGAGAAGAGTTCGGCGATCGGCTTGATGCTCTCATAATGGACGCGCGCCGGTGCGTAGAGCTTGCGGGCGGCGTCGAGATCGCCGGCCTTGATGGCATCGGCGAATTTGACAGTCGCCTCGCCAAGCGCCGCCGCTTCTCCGCCAAGATAGACCTTGTATTCGGCCATCGGTCCGATCAGGTCGACCAGTTTCGGCTTCACGGAAGCCGGCATGGTGCCGGTGACATGAAGCTTGCCCTTGGGATTGCTGAGCAGGCCGCAGGTGATTTCGTAGTCACCGGGCTCAAGCGTGGTCGTCAGCTTCTGCGTAAAGCCCGGCGCGATGTTCTCGCGCTCGTCCACCACCATGACGCCGGTGAGGATTTCCCACTCCAGCGCGCGCGTGCTCTTGTTGACGATCGAGAAGGTCACCTTGCCCGCCGGCACGGTCATGTCCTCGGGGTCGCATGCCCTGGCGTTGACGGTAACCGTCGCCTCCGCGGTCTTGCCTGGGGTTGCGCTGGCGGGCTGGACGGCCGGCGCGGTTGCTCCGGCAACGGGCTTGGGCGCACCCGTGTCACCGCCCTTTTGCCAGGCGTAGTAGCCACCACCCGCCGCGATCGCCAGGAAAGCCGCGACGGCGCCGATCTGAGACTGTTTCACTCCGCCTGACATCGCCATTGCCTCAAATGGTGCCGGGACGGCGCGAACCGTCCGCCGCTGGCTGGGGAGAAACCGGCGCGGGCGGCGCGGGAATGAAAAGGATCAGCGCTGGAACGAGGTAGAGCAGGTAGACCAGCACCTCGCCGACTGTCGGCTGGTCCTGATACCCCAATATGCCGGCCAGCACCGACCCCAGTGCGCTATCGACGGGCAGGATGGAACTGAGATCGAAAGCTGTCGCCTGCAGGCCGTTCCACAGCCCAGCCTCGTGCAGGGCGCGCAACGAGCCGGCGAGCAATCCCGCCGCGACGAACAGGATGAAGAAGCCGGTCCAGCGGAAGAACACGCGCAGATTGAGCTTCACGCCACCATAATAAATGAGGAGCCCGACGATGACCGCGACAGCCAGTCCAAGCACGGCGCCAACCGGCGCGCCGATGCCGACCTCTGCTCCTTGCTGGAACGTGGCAAGCAGGAAGAACACCGATTCCAGTCCCTCGCGGGCAACAGCGAAAAACACCATGCCCAGCAACGCTATCGATTGATGATCGCCGGTGCTCAGCGCGTGGTCGATCGAGTCGTGAAGTTCGGCCTTGATCGAGCGCGCCGCCCTTCGCATCCAGAACACCATGGAGGTTAGGATGATGACGGCGACCAGCCCGACAGCCGCCTCGAACATCTCCTGGATGCGCTGCGGGAACTCGCCGCTCGCAAGGTCGAATGCAATGCCCACGGCAAGAGAAAGAGCGACAGCCAGGCCGACGCCCACCCAGACCAGCGGCAACCACGCACGACGGCCCGTCTGGCGCAAATAGCTCGCGATGATACCAACAATAAGGGCTGCTTCGATGCCCTCGCGCAGCATGATGAGGAAAGGAACCAGCATTCAAAAGCCCTGGAGCCGTTCATCCAATTTTCCGGCTACGTGGGCTGCACCTACACCCTTGCGAGCGAAGGCAACAAGAAAAATGCAGAAACGCGAGCAGATCGAAACATCACAAATTCGCGATCAAACTTACTTTATAATGATTCTAAGCTGCATCTAAAAGTATATATATATACGTTACTAAATTTATCAAAAATAACCCTGAAATAATCCATGGAATTTCGACACGGCGGGTGCGGAAATCGCAAAGCGCCGGGGATTTATCTTAGATCATCGGAAACATATAATGTTGAAGGAACCTGAAAAGCTGGGCGTCAGGTCTCGGATTCGTGAACCCGAATAAACCTGAGCGTCCATTTCATCATTATGGGGTAATTCAATCCGCCGCTTAAACTTGACCGCAGACAGAAAGATTCAAAATCACCGGCGCGGCGAAAAATGGCGCTGATACGGTTTTGGCGTCGTCTCAGGCCACGTCGCCGGTCAAAATATGCATCTCTCTTTGAACAGCAGCAAAGAAACGGCGAACCTCGTCGCTTGCCGAAGCCCTATCCTTGCCCGACCCGACGACGCGATCAAGGAGTTCGCCGGCCGTGGCCTTCCAGAATGATGTGGCTGTGTCCCCGTGCAGCTTGTCGAGCTTGGCCGCGACCTCGCGAACCAGAACGATCTGACGGTCTATCGGAAAAACTCGCACTTCTGCTGAATGCATTTTTACACCATGAGACTGACGCAACGAATCGAACGCTGCCCTACAGTCACTGGCGTAGCCGCGAAGGTGAAAACGGATCCTTAACGACGATTCATGAAACGTGATCGACGCTTTCCCGCACAGGCAGAAAAGGCGAGTTGGTCAAGCGTCAAGACTACGCACGCATACCTCTCGCCTCACCGTCCCGCTTGCGCGTCGTCATCATATCGCGGGCCATCAGCCTGCTGACCCGGCAGAATGCCATGAACGCACGACATGCGTCTTCCGTCTTCACCACGTCCACCGTGGCACCGAAACACGCATTGAAGGCTTTCTGGTAGACTGGTCCTTGCTTGCGAACCGGCCAATCCTGCAGGAAATCGAGCGCCTGTTCGACGCCATAAATTTCCTCTACGGGCAGGTCGGGTTCGAGTGCGATGCGCACCGGAACCTCGAATTGCAATCTGTCCATTCCAAGTCTCCCGAACCGACGTCGAGAGCGTAACGCGGTTCGTCTTAAAAAGTTGCCTGAAGAGGTTTCTCGGCAAGGAATGTGTCGTCACTGCGCCACGGCAATGCCATGCCGCGGCCCTCCACCGTGATCTGCTGGCAAAAGCGCGGAGGTCCTGTAGTCCTCCTGCGCGCTTGACGCCGAACCGGGCCGGAACCCGACCTGCTTGGCCCGGCCTGCTCATGGCCCGACGTGCTCACTGGTTTGCCGGATCTGTCTCCGCTTCATAGCACATGCGGGTGACCACCAGCAGGATATAGGCCGATGGCACCGCGAAGATGACGCCGAGAACAACGGCTCCCGTTCCAGAAAGCCAGAGTGTCTCGGCGACCGCCCAATAGACGGTTCCGATGCAGATGATGGCCTGGACCGAGAGGAACAATGCGGCCGTCGCCGCGCGCGTGAGTGTCTTGAATGACTTGATACGTTCCATTGAAAAGCAGTCCGAATGACGCGCCACGTGGCCGATGCACGGCCAAGGGCCGCCGCACCGGTCCGCGACGCAGAAGGATTTATGGGTGAAAGCTGAAAGTGCCGGTCAGACGGACGGCGGCGCACGCGGCCGGTTGGCATTCGACCGCGGCGCGGCAACTGCCGCGCGCGCGATGAACCGCTCGACCAGCGACGTGCGGTCGAGCAGAAGGAATTGAGGCTCCGGCGGCAACAAGGCCGGGTTACCGCCCGCGAACTTTGCAAACACCGATCGGCCGGTGCGGACTTCAACTGCCTGAACCTTACCGGTGACGCGCAGTAGAGCCGCGGCCTCGCCATGCTGCTCCAGGCTGAGACTGGGGCCGCCGGTGTCGGTGCCAGCAAAAGTTGGTGCGCCCGACTGGCCGAGACACAGCAACGCGAACAGCAGCAGGCCCACCAGACATGAGCAGGCTGCCGTCATCGGCGTGTCAAATGACCTGATGCGCTCGAACCTCAAGGCGCGCGTTCTCCAAAATCGTCCATCCGCCGTACCGCACATGGGCAAGAAAGGAAAGCAAACCCAGGCAGGAGCGGCCAAACGTCGGGCCGCCGGACGTGAATCTCCGCCATGTTCGGCCGCCTTGGGCAGTTCTTCCTTGAACCTTTGGCCTTCAAGTGCCAAATCTGGAGTGAATTTCACGCCGGCTCATTCAAAAGGGCCATCACCGGCAAGACGGACACAATGGTCACCTATCTCGACGCCGCCACCGCACCGCTCAGGAACACCGGGCAGATCCGCCTTTATGGCGAAGAAGGCTTTGCCGGCATGCGCAAGGCGTGCGACCTCACCGCGCGCTGCCTCGACGAGCTGGTGCCCATGGTCGGACCTGGCGTCACAACAGACACCATCGACCGTTTCGTCTTCGAATTCGGCATGGATCACGGCGCGCTGCCGGCGACGCTCAACTATCGCGGCTACACAAAGTCGTCCTGCACCTCGATCAACCATGTCGTCTGCCATGGCATTCCCGACAACAAGCCGTTGAAAGACGGCGACATCGTCAACATCGACGTCACCTACATCCTTGATGGCTGGCACGGTGACTCCTCGCGCATGTATCCGGTCGGCACCATCAAGCGCGCCGCCGAACGGTTGCTCGAAGTCACCCATGAATGCCTGATGCGCGGCATCGCCGCGATCCGGCCGGGAGCCCGTACCGGCGCCATCGGCGCCGCCATCCAGAGCTTTGCCGAAGGCGAGCGTTGCTCCGTGGTGCGCGATTTCTGCGGCCATGGTGTCGGCCAGCTGTTTCATGACGCGCCCAACATCCTGCACTATGGCAGCGCCCATGAAGGCGTCGAGATGCGGCCAGGCATGATCTTCACCGTCGAACCGATGATCAATCTTGGCAGGCCACACGTCAAAGTCCTGTCGGACGGCTGGACAGCGGTGACGCGCGATCGCTCGCTGTCGGCGCAGTACGAGCACACGATCGGCGTGACCGATACCGGCTGCGAGATTTTCACGCTGTCGCCCAACAATCTCGACCGCCCCGGCCTGCCGGCTTAGTGTTTGCCAGGCCGGGACGATCGAGCGGTCCAGGTTGAGTGCCCTTAGACGAGCACGGCTCGAGGCTCCAGATACGCCTCCAGTCCGAAGACGCCGTATTCGCGACCGATACCCGACTGCTTGAACCCGCCGAACGGCGCCAATGGTTCGTGAGGCGCGCCATTGATGACGACGCGACCTGAATCGAGCTGGTCGGCGAACGCACGCGCATGCTCGGCATTGGACGACATCACATAGGCCTGCAGCTCATAGCTCGTGTCATTGGCGATGGCGATGGCCTCTGGACTTGCTTCGGTAAAGTGGAGAGCGGGTTGCTCATTCGGCGGCGTTTCGCTCGAACTGCATCGGGCTGATGTAGTCGAGCGCGGAATGCCGCCGGATGGGATTGTAGAAGCCGTCGATATATCGGGCAATGGCGGCTTGGGCATCGGCGCGGGTAAGGAAAGAGGTGCGCCAGATCAGTTCAGTTTTCAGCGTCTTGAAGAATGTTTCGACCATGGCGTTATCAAAGCAATTGCCCTTGCCTGACATTGAGATGATGACGCCGGCGGCACGCAATTCGGCTTGGTAGTCGATAGAACAATATTGGCTGCCGCGGTCGGAGTGGTGAATGAGGCCGGGTTCCGGCTGCCGCATGACGAACGCCTTGTTGAGCGCTGCCAGAGCCAGGCTGCGGTGTAGCCGGTTGCCAGCAGCCCAGCCAACGACCTTGCGGGCAAACAGATCGATGACGACAGCAAGGTACAACCAGCCCTCCCGCGTCCAGATGTAGGAGATGTCGGCACCCCATTTCTGGTTGGGACCAGTGGCGGCAAAATCCTGGTCGATGACATTGGGGGCAACCGGAAAGGCGTGTTCGCTGTCCGTCGTGCGCTTGAACCGCCGCTTCTGTCTTGCCTGGAGGCCATTCTCCCGCATCAGACGCGCCGTTCGTCGCCGGCCAATGGCAAAGCCATTGTCTTGCAGTTCCCGCGTCATGCGCGGGCTACCATAGGTTCCGTTCGACAGCGCGAACGACGATCGCACATGCGCCAGCATTATCATGTCGTCGCGCTGCCGGCGGCACGCCGGCCGGCGCCCCCAGGCAAAGTAGCCGCTCGGGCTGACACCCAGCGTCGCGCACAAACGGTCCACAGGGAAATCCTTCTTCGCCTGGTCGATGAGCGCGAACCTCACCGACTTCCCTCCTTGACGAAAAAAGCCGTCGCCCGTTTCAAGATATCCCGCTCCTGCCGAAGGATTTCATTCTCCCGCCGCAGCCGTTTCAATTCAGCGGCGACATCAGCATCAGGCGGACGCCCAGGATCGCCCATCTCACGATCCAGCTGCCGACCCATCCATCGCGTCAGCGTCGAGAAACCAACACCAAGATCCTCCGCGATCTGCCGCTTCGTCCGACCGCTCGTTCGCACAAGGCCAACCGCCTCCGCCTTGAACGCATCCGTAAACTGTCTCTGTTTCGTCATCGAGGTCGCCTTTCATCAGAAGGAAACTCTCCACTTTTTCGGGGCAAGTCCACTCAGCCTCATCCCGATAAGGGATCACGCAGAGCACGGGCCCAAAAATCTCCTCGCGGGCGATACGCATCTGGTTGGTAACGCCGCTAAAGATGGTCGGCTGCACGAACCAGCCACGATCCAGGCCCGCCGGGCGCCCCTCACCGCCAGCGAGGAGATCGGCGCCTTCATCCAGGCCCAAGCGGATGTAACCCTGCACGCGCTCATACTGCTTCTGGCTCACCATGGGACCGACCTGAACGCCCGGCTCGTTTGGATCACCTGCCTTGATGGCCGCCACGGCGGTCTTCAGCCGCTCCAGGATTTCCGGCAGTCGACTCTCGGGCGCCAGGATACGGGTGCCGGCGATGCAAGCCTGGCCGCTGTTCATGAAACCGGTCATCAGCGCCGTCGGAATGGCGGCGTCGAGGTCGGCGTCCTCCAGAATGACGTTCGGCCCCTTCCCGCCCAGTTCCAGCGTCACGCGCTTCATGGTCTGGGCGGCGGCCAGCAGGATCGAGCGGCCGACGCCCGTGGAGCCGGTGAAGCTGATCTTGGCAACGTCAGGATGCGAACTCAGCGTGGCGCCAACCACGTCTCCACGACCGTTGACGATGTTGAACACTCCCGCCGGCAACCCCGCCGCGTGCAGGCATTCAGTCAGCACCTGGGTCTGGGTGGCACTCATCTCGCTGGGCTTGAGCACGATGGTGCAGCCGGCGGCGATCGCCATGGCCAGCTTCGTGCAAATGAAACCATAATTGCTGTTCCAGGGCGTGATCGCCACGACAACGCCATGCGGCCGCATCTCCACCTTGGCCCGACCGATGGTCCGGGTAAAGTCGTAGGCCTCCAGTGTCTCGACCATGTTCAGGAAGACCGATGCAGCATTGGCGACCGCGAAGCCGACGAAATACTGCGGCGCGCCATATTCCTCGACCATCGCGCGGGCCAGTTCGTCGGCCCGCGCGGAGACCTCTGCGTGCAGGCGCTTGAGGAAAGCGATGCGTTCGGCCTTGGTCGTCCGCGAGAAGGCCGGGAATGCCCGCTTGGCGGCCGCGACAGCGGCATCGGCATCAGTCGCGTCGCCCAGCCGCACCTGGCCGATCTTCACCTCGGTGGCGGGATTGAAGAGGTCGGCGGTCTCTTCGCCGTGTGGCGTGACAAAGGCGCCGTTGATGTAGATTTTGTCGATGCCGCGCATGGCCGTGTTCTCCATATTTGTTGACTGGACTAATTTGGCGCAAACGCATCAATTAGATAAGATGACCAAAGCCGCGCAGCCTGATAAGAATATACGGACAATGACACGTGGCAGCCTGATTGAACTCGAAGCTGTAATGGCCGTCGCCAGCCGAAGCGGTTTTCGGGCAGCGGCGCGCGAATTGGGCATGTCTTCCTCGGCGCTCAGCCAGTCGATCGCTGCGCTGGAGACCCGCCTTGGCGTACGCCTCTTCAATCGCACCACCCGCAGTGTCTCCCTGTCCGCGGCCGGCGAGCAGTTCATCGCCGAAGTGGGGCCTGCCCTGTCGGCGATCCGCAACGCCATGGAGGGCGTTGACGGGCACCGCTCCGAGCCTGTCGGCACGTTGCGTCTCAACACCTCGCTCGGCGCGGCAAGGATGATCCTGGCCCCGTTGCTGCTGGAATATCTGCGTCGCTACCCACGGATGCAGGTTGAAGTGACCACCGAAGGCGCGCTGGTGGATGTGATCGGCCAGGGTTTCGACGCTGGAGTGCGGATCGCCGAAATGATCCCGCCCGACATGATCGCGATACCGATCAGCCGGGAGACGCGTTCGGTCATCGTCGGCTCTCCCTCCTATTTTGAACGGCGTGCCCGCCCCCTGACGCCAAACGACCTGATGATGCACACATGCATCCGTGCTCGCATGGCCAGCGGGTCGCTCTACCGATGGGAGTTCGAAAGAAGGGGAGAAAGTCTGGCCCTGGACGTTCCGGGCTCCCTCACCCTGGATGAAAGCGACTTGATGTTGCGCGCCGCGCGGGAGGGCGCCGGCCTGGCCTATATCTCCGAATGGTCGGTTGCCGAGGACATCGCGGTGGGACGTCTCGTTCAGGTGCTGGACGACTGGACGCCGCCCTATCCCGGCCTGAACCTCTATTATCCCGGACGACGTCACCAGCCGGCGAAATTGCGGGCGTTCATCGAACTCATCCGGGACTCTCGCACCGCGTCATAGAGGTCGCCGCCACGTCCTCCGTTTCGGACCACGCCTGCCAGAAGGCAATCGTCACGACGGAAGGACTGACACCACTACTGGCGTCAGCCCTTTTGCATCGACCGATCCGGCGAACCGCGAACTCAGGCGATAACAGCCGGGTGCAACAGGTTTTCGAGGCCGATATTGCGATACATCTCGCGGCGCATACGGTCGGCGACGCCGTTGACGATCTCCGCGCCATCCTGTGACGGATCGACATGAACTCGGAACGGCCGCTTGCCGAACGGCGCGTCCACGACTCGAACGATCTCGCGCGCCACTTCCGACTGATCGGCATCCGCGGACTCAAGGCCGGCCAGCCCCTTCAGGGCCCGATCGGCTATAGGCACCCGCTTCATACTCCGCGAGCCGCGCCGCATCGGACGGCTTGCCGGAATGCGCGAAGTGGTTGGTGCCCTTGGTGAAGGCGCCGGGCACCATGATCGTGGTCTCGATGCCCCACAGCGCGAGTTCGGTGGAATAGGACACGGCAAGCGCGTCCATTGCCGCCTTGGCCGCGAAATAGGGCGCCAGGAACGGCGGGGTGCCGCCACGAGTCGAGGAAGAACCGACCCAGACCAGCAGGCCTTTGTGCTGACGGCGCAGATGGGGCAGCGCCGCCCGGTTGATCCGCTGGGCGCCCAGCACGTTGACGTCGTACTGCTGGATGAACTGGTTCGGGGTAAAAGCCTCGGCCGGGCCGAACACCATGTGGCCGGCATTGTGGACGATGACGTCCAACCGGCCCGCATCGGCGATGACTTGGGCGATGCCGGCATCGGCCGACGCGTCGGACTGCACGTCCAGTTCGGCGGTGCGCAGATCGACCTTCTGCTCCGCTGCCCAGGCGGCGACGGCAGCGACCTGAGGCGCATTGCGCCCCGTGGTCTCGCGCATCGAGGCGTAGACCGTGTGGCCGGCCTCGGCCAGGGCCTTGGCGGTCATGAGGCCGAAGCCCGAGGAAGCGCCGGTGACGAGGATGATGGACTTGGACATGATGGACTTGGACACGACGAAATCTCCTTGCTTGAGGTTTGAGTTTGAGGTTTGCGTTGAAGTGGGTCGAGACGGGACAGGCCCGGATCAGATGATCCCGCCATTGGCGCGCAGCGTCTGGCCGTTGATCCAGGCGCCGTCCGGACCGGCAAGGAAGGCGACGGCATCGGCGATGTCCTGGGGCTGGCCAAGGCGTTCGAGCGGCGCCATCTTCGACAGGCGGTCGACCACTTCTTGCGGCTTGCCGTCGAGGAACAGCTTGGTCGCCGTCGGCCCTGGCGCGATCGCGTTGACCGTGATGTCGCGGCCGCGCAATTCCTTGGCGAGGATGCTGGTCATGGCTTCGACCGCCGCCTTGGTGGCGGCATAGACGCCATAGCCCGGCTGCAGCATGCCGACGACGCTGGATGAGAAATTCACGATCCGGCATTATAATTCGAGAGTTCGGACAATGGATCGCTTCGATGCCATGCGCGCCTTCATCCGCATCGTCGAGCGGCGCAGTTTCACCAAGACCGCCGACGATCTCGGCCTGCCGCGTTCATCGGTCACCGATGCGGTGAAGGGTCTGGAGGCGCGGCGGGGCGTGCGACTGCTGCAGCGAACCACCCGTCAAGTCAGCCCGACGCTGGACGGCGAAGCTTACTATCAGCGCTGCGTCAGCCTGATCGCCGACCTCGAAGACGCCGAGGGCGCCTTTGTCGGCGCCAAGCCATCGGGTCTGGTCCGCGTCGACATGCACGGCACCCAGGCACGCTATTTCCTCCTGCCGGGTCTTCCACGCTTTCGCGAGCTCTACCCGGACATTCGCTTGCACATCAGCGAGATGCACCAGCCGCTGGACATGATCCGCGAAGGGTTCGACTGCCTGCTGCGCGCGGGCGAGTTGTCGGACAGCCCGTTGATACGGCGACGTCTGGCAACGCTGGAAAGGGGCACCTTCGCCAGCCCTGACTACCTCAACCGCTTTGGCACGCCGCGAACGCCCGACGATCTGCGGGGGCACGAAATGGTCGGACTGTTGTCTCCAGACTCCGCCGAGATCACACCTCTCGTCTTCAGCATCGGCGCAAAGACCCGCCAGTTGACCTTACCCGCCAATGTGACCGTGACCGGGCCCGATACCAATGTCGCCTCCGCATGCCTGGGCCTTGGTCTGATCCAGGTGCCGCGATACCGCGTGGTTTCGGAACTGGCCAGCGGCATGCTGGTCGAAGTGCTCGCCGACTTTCCACCCTCGCCATTGCCGGTCCACGTGCTCTATTCGCACACCCGCCAGCTATCGCCGCGCCTGCGCGTCTTCATCGACTGGATGGCCGAGCAGTTCCGCGAACGGACTTCGCTGGCCGAATGAAGCAACACTCGATCGCGACCTTGTGTGACAGCCTTCGGAATTTCACCCTGCCGCCCAAACCTCGGCCGCTCAGCCCTGCCCGCCTGGAACCTGTATCCCGATGGGATGGGCTCTATCATTTTTGTTTGAGCATGATCTCAGGACAAACGGGAACCGTTTGTCCGAGAAAACCGGTTTCCACTTTTCGGGATCATGCTCTAGTGTTTTGGCAAGTCGGGCGGCAGTTTTGCCTGGCTGACTGGCCGGATGCGGGGGCATATGGGGAAGACCAGCGACGACGATGAACGGAGTTTTTTCTCCGAAGCACCGATCCGACCGCCGGCAAAGGCCTCGACGATCGAGGAAAAGCCGCACTATATCGGCCATCGCGACCGCCTGCGTGAACGCTTTGCCGGCGCCGGCCCTGACGCCCTGCCCGACTACGAGCTTTTGGAGCTCCTGCTTTTTCGCCTGATCCCGCGCACTGATACCAAGCCGGTCGCCAAGGCATTGCTGGCGCGCTTCGGCACGCTGGCCGAGGTGCTCGGCGCGCCTGTTGGCCTGTTGCAGGAGGTCAAGGGCATCGGGCCGGCGGTGGCGCTCGACCTGAAGGTCGTCGCGGCGACGGCGCAGCGCATGGCGCGCGGCGAGGTATTGGGCCGTGAGGTGCTCTCGTCCTGGACGCAGGTTCTCGACTATTGCCGCTCGGCCATGGCCTTCGAGCAGCGCGAGCAGTTCCGCATCCTGTTCCTGGACAAGAAGAATGCGCTGATTGCCGATGAGGTGCAGCAGGTCGGCACGGTCGATCACACACCGGTCTATCCCCGGGAAGTCATCAAGCGTGCGCTTGAACTGGCCGCCACGGCGATCATCCTGGTCCACAATCATCCGTCCGGCGACCCGACGCCCTCGCGCGCCGACATCGAGATGACCAAGGAAATCATCGATGCCGGCAAGCGCTTGGGCATCTCCGTCCACGACCACATCATCATCGGCAAGAAAGGCTATTCTAGCATGAAGGGCCTGCTGCTGATCTGAGCATTGAGGCCACTTATCTGTCCAAGCACATACTTGCCCTGGAAGGCCTTTTACGAGAGGTGCGGATGGCGTTCGATTCAACGTTTGCAATCGGGATCACGAAGACAGCTTTCGCTCACGAACAATAATACGACACCTCATGGAACCATGCCCCGAGACGCGAGTTCCGTGTTGACTGCGAGCTCCGCAGTCGGGGGACTTCTGATAACATGCCGGTTTTGCTGCTCATGGCCCATTGATGGCCGTTATTCTCATCGTCGAAGACGAAGTATTCATCCGCCAAACCGCCGAGTGGACAATTGGCGACTTGGGTCACACCGTCCTCTTGGCCGGCGATCTCGCAGCAGCACTCTTGCACCTGTCGACGTCTCAACAAATTGACGCGCTCTTTGTCGATATCCGCCTCAGCGCATTGGCCCTCGGTGGATACGACGTGGCGAACCAGGCAATCAAGCTTCAGCCGGGATTGCGTGTGCTATACACGTCCGGTAGCCCTCTCACCGCCGGTATGACAGAGATGTTCGTCGGTGGAGGACAATTCCTTCAGAAACCCTATTCTCCCGCTCAACTTGAATATTCCGTCGCGGAACTTCTTCACTGACATGGCTTCGTGGCTTTCAACATTTGTACGAGTGGCGGCCGCAAGTTTTTGTCAGGAAACCTGACCTCGAATTTACCCACGGAGAAGACATCGAGAACCCACTTCCCCTGTCCCCTGACAACGCAGCACATCATCAGACGGACGAGTCCATCGTTAAAGCGGGCGCCCTGCAGAGCGCGATCTTTAACAGTGCGAATTTTTCCAGCATCGCGACCGACGCCAAGGGTGTGATTCAGATCTTCAACGTCGGCGCCGAGCGGATGCTTGGCTACACGGCAGCCGAAGTGATGAACACGATCACCCCGGCCGACATCTCCGATCCGCAGGAGTTGATTGCGCGCGCTCAAGCCTTGAGCGCGGAGCTTTCGACATCGATCACGCCAGGCTTCGAGGCCCTGGTGTTCAAGGCCTCGCGCGGAATCGAGGACATCTATGAACTGACCTATATTCGCAAGGACGGAAGCCGGTTTCCGGCAGTGGTGTCAGTCACAGCCTTGCGCGACGCGCAGGACGGCATCATCGGATACCTCCTGATCGGCACCGACAACACCGCGCGCAAGGAGGCTGAAGAAGCGCTCCTCCAGGCAGGCGCGTTGCAGAGCGCGATCTTCAACAGCGCCAACTTCTCCAGCATCGCCACCGACGCCAAAGGTGTGATTCAGATCTTCAATGTCGGCGCCGAGCGGATGCTTGGTTACACGGCGGCCGAGATGATGAACACGATCACGCCGGCCGACATCTCCGATCCTCAGGAGCTGATCTTGCGCGCTCGGGCCTTGAGCATCGAACTAGCGACCATGATCGAGCCGGGTTTTGAGGCCCTGGTTTTCAAGGCATCGCGCGGAATAGAAGACATCTACGAACTGACCTACATCCGCAAGGATGGAACGCGCTTCCCTGCGGTGGTGTCAGTCACGGCGCTACGCGACGCACAGGACGGGATCATCGGATACCTCCTGATCGGCACCGACAATACCGCGCGCAAACTGGTCGAAGAAGAGCAAAAGAAGTCCGACCAGCGTTTGCGCGATCAGCAATTCTACACGCGCTCGCTGATCGAATCGAACATCGACGCCCTGATGACGATCGACCCAGCCGGCATCATTACGGACGTCAACAAACAGACGGAGGCGCTCACCGGCTGCACCCGTGACGAATTGATCGGCGCTCCGTTCAAGGACTGCTTCACCGATCCGGAGCGGGCGGAAGCGGGGATCAAACGCGTGCTCAGCGAAAAGTCGGTGACCGACTACGAGCTTACGGCTCGCGCCCGAGACGGCAAGCAGACCGTCGTGTCCTATAACGCCACGACTTTCTACGATCGGGGCCGCACATTGCAGGGCGTCTTCGCCGCGGCGCGCGACGTCACGGAGCGAAAGCGCGTGGAAGTGGAACTGCAGCAAGCCAAGGCGGCAGCTGAAAGCGCGAGCAGAACCAAGTCAGATTTTCTTGCCAGCATGAGCCATGAGATCCGCACGCCCATGAATGCAATCATGGGCATCGCCGACCTCCTCGCAAAGACCCCACTTTCCCCCGAACAAGACAAGTACGTGCAGATATTCCGCCGTTCCGGCGATAACTTGCTGAACCTCATCAACGACATCCTGGACCTCTCGAAGGTCGAAGCCTCTCAGCTCGATCTGGAACAAACAGGCTTTTCGTTGAGCGACCACCTGGAAAAGGTGATCGAGATGGTGGCGCCTCGTGCCCACGAGAAAGGGCTGGTGCTGGTGTGCGAAATTGGAACCAGTGTCAGCAATGACCTGGTCGGCGATCCGACGCGGCTGCGGCAGGTGCTCCTCAACTTGCTTGGCAATGCGATCAAGTTCACCCAATCAGGGCGGGTATTTTTAAAGGTTGAACCGGGTGAGGATCGCTTGGTTCCAACCGCCTTGCGGTTCACCGTTTCGGATACAGGCATAGGCATTGCGGCTCGTGTTGCGGTCAAACCATCCATGAGCGGCATCTGGCCGCGACTGTCGATGGCAACCGAAACGGTGATCTTGCGGCTGGCGGAGACGGCATCGTTCAGCTGCAGCCATTCGGTCCAGCGCGGCTCGCCGCCGGACCGGCAAGCAATGGTCAGCACGGGGCTGTAGCTCAGGGCGCCGCCACCCGTGATCAGCTTGTTCGTGGCATAGAGCGAGGCTGTAACCAGGCCATCGCCGTCCTTGGCGAAACGCCAGTCGCCAACAGCGGCGTCGGCACGCACAACGCCGCATGCCCCGGCAAGAACAAGCGCTGCCGCAACAGCAAGCCCCATGTCGAAGAACAACCTCAACGATCCCTCCAACCCTGCACTCCGCATTCAGCGCAGATAATGATCAAAGCTTCGTATCGCCATTGCAGCCGTCCGTAAGCGAGTCGGCTGTTGCAGTTTCGCAACGAAAAAGGCCGCCCCAAGGGCGGCCCTTCTCAATTCATTGGAAAATCGTTCTTATTCGGCGTCCTTGGCGGCTTTTTTCTTCGGCGCGGCCTTCTTCTTGGGCTCTTCCGCGTCGTCGCCGGCCTTGTCGTCGCTTGCCTTGGCCTCTGCCTTTTTCGACGCAGCCTTCTTGGCAGGCTTCGCCTTGGCGGTGGTTTCGGCCTCCTCGTCGTCGGCCATCAGCTCTTCCTTGCTCACCTTGACGTCGGTGACGGCGATCTGGCCGAGCAGATGGTCGACAACCTTCTCCTCGAACATCGGCGCGCGCAGCGTGTTCAACGCTTCGGGGTTGCTGCGGTAGAATTCGAAGACTTCCTGCTGCTGGTTGGCCGGATAGCGGCGCACCTGCTCGAACAGGCCACGCTGCAGCTCTTCGTCGGAAACGGTAACGCCGGCCTTCTCACCGATTTCGGCCAGAACCAGGCCGAGGCGCACGCGGCGTTCGGCAAGGCGCAGATACTCGGCGCGAGCCTCTTCTTCCGTCGTCTCTTCGTCGGCGAAGGTCCGGCCGGCTGCTTCCAGGTCGCGATTGACCTGGGCCCAGATGTTGTTGAACTCGGCTTCGACAAGCTTCGACGGTGCTTCGAACGAGTAGGACGCATCGAGTTGGTCGAGCAACTGGCGCTTGACCTTCTGGCGCGTCATGGCGCCGAACTGGTTCTCGATCTGGCCACGCACCACATCGCGCAGGCGCTCCAGCGACTCCAGGCCGAGGTTCTTCGCGGTCTCGTCGTTGATTTCGAGCGCGCCGGGCTGGGAGACTTCCTTGACGGTGACGTCGAAGGTCGCTTCCTTGCCGGCGAGATGTGCTGCCTGGTAATTTTCCGGGAAGGTCACGGTGACCTGCTTCTCGTCACCGGCCTTGGTGCCGACGAGCTGCTCCTCGAAGCCAGGGATAAACTCCTTGGAGCCCAGCACCAGCGGCTGGTCGGTGCCGGCGCCGCCATTGAAGGCTTCACCGTCGATCTTGCCGAGATAATCAATGGTCACGCGGTCGCCATTGGCGGCCTTGCCAGTCTTCGGCTCATAGCTGCGTGCCGATTCGGCGACGCGCTGGACCTGCTCGTCGATCTCGGAATCCGGCACGTCGAACACCTGACGGGTCACCTTGATGTCGGAGAAATCCTTGATCTCGATGGCCGGGATGATCTCGTAGTTCAGGCGGAATTCGAAATCGACGCCGCCAGCCAGGATCTTCTCGGCTTCCTTCTCGTCCTCGGTCATGATGACCTCGGGCTGCATGGCGGCTTTTTCACCGCGGCCCGAAATGATCGAACGGGTCGAATCATTGAGGATCTCGTTGACGACTTCGGCCATGAACGACTTGCCGTAGACCTTGCGCAGGTGCTGCACCGGCACCTTGCCGGGGCGGAAGCCATTGATGCGGACCTTGTTCCTGGCGTCGGAAAGCCGCGCCATCAGCTTGGCCTCCATGTCACCGGCCGGCACGGTGATCTTGATCTCGCGCTTGAGACCGGAATTGAGGGTTTCGGTGACCTGCATAGTAGAACCTTTGTTTTCACCAATGAGGCTGCCAAACGGCTCCTGCCGTTCACAGCCTGCCGGTATATTCTTGCCGGGAATGGCTTTTGGTACGGAACCTGGCGATTTGACCGAAAATACGGCTCAAATCTTCACCAAACTGCGCCCCAAAATGTGAATAAGTCTTTGTTTTTCCTACTTCTTATCACATTCTGCAGAAGCGGATCGTCGCGTCCCGTCACATTCGACACGCCTTTTGTCACAGGCTAGGCTAATTTTCAACCATCTTCGCGTTTTGACTGGTGGCTGTCATATTGTCCCCGACATTGACAGAATGATGGCTACGTCGGCGACCGGTCCAAGCGGTGACTCGTAATGTTAGTCTCGCTTATGGAATCGAATGTGCTACGGTTTCATAATGTCCTGGCAACGCGTTCGCATATCCCACTTCGGCGGCCCGGAGGTCCTGGAGTTGGTGAGCGAGCCAACAATTCCAAATCCAGGTGTCGGCGAGGTACGCATCAAGGTACTGGCAGCCGGGACCGGTTTCACGGACAGTTTCATTCGGCGTGGCCGTTACCCCGACTTCAAGGGGCCGCTGCCGTTTACACCCGGCTACGACCTGGTTGGTGTTGTGGAGAAGGCTGGCCCCGACGTTGTCTCGCCGCGTGAAGGGCAAATCGTTGCCGATCTGTGCGTGGTCGGTGGTTACGCGCAATATGCAATTCGTGCCGCGCGTTTTCTTGTGCCGGTTCCAGATGGCATCGATGCCGCGGAGGCCGTTTGCATACCTCTCGCCTACCTTACGGCCTTTCAGATGCTCACGCGCTATCGTCGCTTGTCTCCCGGCGATATGGTCCTCGTCGTCGGCGCATCAGGCTCGGTCGGTACGGCGCTACTCGATCTCTCGCGCCATTTTGGCCTCAAGGCAATCGGCACCTGTTCGGCGGCAAACCTTGCCGTGGTCGAGCGATTTGGTGCCAAGGCAATCGACTATCGGGCTGGCGACTTCGTTGACGCGGTGCGTGGCCTCACGACTGGGCGAGTAGGCGGCGCCGGTGTCGATGCAGCATTCGATGCGATCGGCGGGGCGCATTTCAACCGGTCATTCGCCTGTCTCGCGCCAGGGGGCACCCTTATCGGCTATGGCTCCCAGACCATGGCGATCGGGCACGAAAACCTAATCGCGGCTGGGTTAGGATTGGCACGCCTGAAGCTATGGGGCGCATTGAGCTTCCTGTTTCGTGGCCGCACAGCGGTTTGGTACAGCATCACGGACCGCCGCGTGTCGCATCCTGAAGAATTTAGGGCTGATATGGCTGCATTGTTCGATTTGCTCCGCAACGGAGCCATTCATCCAATGGTTGTCGGTCGCGAACCTCTCGCGGCGGCGAAAGATATCCACACACGTATCGACGCTGGCGGGTTCGGCGGCAAAATCGTGATACTGCCCTGGCCAGCGACGCATGCGGCTACGTGACAATAAGCGCTTCGTGCTGCTTTCTGAGCAGGCTCTCTCCACAACTGCGCGTAAGTTCGAATAATGGGTTCACGCTCTAATTCGAATAGCGTTGGGACTATGGGCGAGCACACTAACAAGCCATACATCCTGTGTCCGCGGGTTTTAGTCCCTTGAACTTGTGACATGGGCTGTGACATAGACGTGGCACAGGTCACCAGACCGGCGGGTATGGCGGAATTGGTAGACGCACCAGATTTAGGTTCTGGCGTGAAAACGTGGGGGTTCGAGTCCCTCTACCCGCACCACTGCTGCTCCCAACAGCGGATTTAGGTTTGAAGTGCCGAAAGGCGCGCGGGTTCGCTTCATCGGCACCAATATCGTGGGTCGGTCGACGCGAACCGGCCCTACGCCTCAAAGACCTGCTTTGTGAACCACGCGGCCAGCTTCGCAAGTTCGGGCCCAAGCACGCGATCGTCGCCAACCGGCGGCACGAGGCTCCTGATATCCTCAACGAACGGCTGAAGCGCCGGCGGCGGCGCGCGACCGGTGACGTCAAGCGCCTGCGAGGCTATCATCGCCAGCATCGCCATCGCTGCGTCGGCGCAGCGGCCGGCGGTCGCCTCCTTCGTCCAGGCGAAGAACGCCGTTGTCGCGACATCGTCCTGCCCGGCGCCAGCTGATTCCGTTCCGGGAATGAAAGTGCGTTGCGCCGCCAGCTTGGCTTGTTCCAGATAGCCGGTGATCGCCATCGGCACATAACCGACATTGCCATGGCCATCGCTGTCGGCCCAGTGCCGCCCCGTCATCAACAGATCCGGCAATTGCGACACCTTGCCGTTCAGAAGCTTTGAGCCATGACGGTCGCACAGCAGGCAGATATCGGCCCAGATCGCCGCCAGATCATCCAGGGCCGGCGTTGCCATGGCATTGTGATAGCCGCCCGTGCTGATGCAACGGCCGAGCGGGTGCGCATCGTCAGGCGGGATATAGACGGGGTTGTCCGATATCGAAGCCAGAGAAATGGTCGCCGCCCGCTCCGCCGCCGCCAGTGCGCGGTGTGCCTGCCCGAGAACGCGCGGCACGATGCGGTAGCTGACGGGCGCCTGATAGTTGCGCCGTCCGTCTCCAGCACCGACCAGAAATTCCCTCAGGCCGCGCAACGCGGCGGCTTCATGTTCGTCGCCCCACAGCGCATCGAGCGCTGCATCATAATGCTCCAACGGCGCGCGAAACGCCTCGATCGACAGCGCGAAGACCTTTTGCGCCAACCGAACCCGGCGGCGAGCCGCCAGGGCCGCGTCGGCCACAAGCGCTGCCGCGCAGGGCGAGCCGTTGATGAGCGAGCCCCTTTCCTTGACCTCGAGGTCGAAATGCGCCGTAAGCTCGGCGAACAGTGGATAGAGCGCCAGGATCTCACCAGCGCCGCCCTGGCCGGCGGACGGCACCGTGGGCATGGCTCCCCCATCCAGCATCGCGGCGACGGCGAGCGCCATGCGTGGTGTGGTGGCGGCGTTTCCCTCAAGAAAATTCGTCAGGCGGGCAAGCACGATCGCCCTGACCACGCGATCCGGCAAGGGTTCGCCAAAGGATGTCGCGGCTGCGAACGCCTTGATGCGGGCATGACGATCCCGCTCGTCATGGGCGAGCCGCTGGCTCGCCAGTTCGCCCATGGCGGTGGTCACACCATAAATGACCGGCGCGGGATCGGATTCGATAAGCCGCAGGAACCAGGCACGGCACTCGGCAATCCGATCGAGCGCCTTGCCGCTGATCTCGACCGTGTCCCTTTTCCAGGCGACACGAAAAACCGTATCGAGGTTTACGTCGTCTCGCGTCGTCAAGATGATTGGCATGATCAGACCATCCCCCATGAGGTCATCTACGATGGCTGACAGGCCAGGCCGAACCCTTCAGTCGCATTCCATTTCTAATAAAGTGGCTCCTCGAACAGCGTCTTGTCGCCATCCATCAGCGCCTTGATCTGCGCCGTGCCATTAGCGGCAAGCGCGACGCGGATGCCGAACGGCCGCACCCGCATGTCGTTCTGGATCGGCATCCCCTCGCCCTCCGGCAGATAGAACCGCTCGATGCCGTAATCAGGCGCGATCGTGGCGTCCGAGCCGAGGTCCCAGCCGGAAGCAACCTTGCCGACAATATCGGCTTCGTCGGGGCCCGCGGGTGACGGAGCCTGTCCGAACCACGCGGTTGTCGCCAGCCAATAACCATCGGCGCCCTTCTTCAGCCTGACCACAAGCGATGTATCGTCCGTGGTCAGTTTGCCCGCGGGGATGTTGGCGATCAGCTTCACTGGAATTCGGGAAATGTCATAGCCAAGGAGAATGTAGTCGCCACGCAGAAGGTCGCGCGGGTCTATCGGCTCGACCTTCAGCAGTACCTCCTTGCCATTGCGCAGGATCGCCGCCCGGCCGGCAATGATCCAGCTCAGGAAGCCGATCTGGACGAGCGACAGCACCAGCGCCGAGATGATCAGCCTTTTCCCGGTCATCATGCTGCTGCTCCCTGAACGGCTGAGCCCTTCATGCGTTTCTCGATGCGTATGATGATGAGGGCAAGAATGCCGAGAAGCACGGCCGCCGCTAGGAAGAAGCCCGCCGTATCCAGCATGGACTGCAAGGTCACCACATAGATGATGGCGAGTTCGAAGGCGAAGCCGGCATAGGCAAGCCAGCGCAAGGCGCGACTTTCCCGCCCTGCCAGCACGATTGCCGCGGCGATGCCGGCCAGCGCAATGGCTGACGCAATGGCAAACCCGCCATCATAAGTGCTTTTGTCAGCCAGTTCGAACTGGATCATCGCCAGGCCGGTGAGAAAGCCGAGCAGCGCATGCAAGGGCAACCGCCCGCCAAGCTGGACGATCTTGTCCACCGGCTCAGGCGCAAGCACTGCGGCCGCGAACAGGGCCACCGATGCCAGCACAAGCGGGATGGCTATCTGCAGCGTGTCGTGGTTCGTCACCAGCATGACCACATAGAAAATGACCGACAGGATGATCAGGTGCCGGGCCGCCTGGCTGCGCGTCCAGAAAGAGATGCCGAACAGCACCAGCGCCATGGCGATGAAAGGATGCGGAAAATCCCTGCTCCGGAAATAATCGAACCCTTCCAGGAACAGCCATGCATCGGCAATGCCGACCGCCGCGACCGTCAGGGGATTGGAGCGCAAGGCAACCGCGGCAAGCGCGGTGCCGACGCCCCAGGTGATCACCGCCGACGATTCGTCACCGGAAAAATGATACATCTGGCCAATCAGTGCGATCGCCCCGCCAAAGGCCGCCGCGGCGATGATCCACAGCGCTTCGCCGATTGCCGCATGGTCGCGCGTCTTCAGCACCGCGCCGCCGACATAGCCGCCGAGAATGATAGCGAACAGTGCCGCCACGCGGCCCAGTCTCGGAATGGCCTCCCAATTGGCCGCGACAAAAATCAGGATCGCCGCGCCAAACAGCAGGGCCGCCATCATGGCGAGTATAGAACCGAAGCTGAGCGACTTGCGGTCATTGGCCTCGACGTCGCGCGCCAGGGCGTCAGCGGTGGGAGAGTCGATCAGGCCGGCCTGCACCCATCGCGCAATGTCCGATCTGACCCGTGTCGAATAGCTCGCCATGCGTTTCTCCCCCTTCTTGGTCAGTTATTCAACCGAACCGGCCAAGCCATTGACGTCGCGGCATTTTCCGATTCGGGTTTCTTTGTGTCAGCGGCGTGAAGGCATATTAATGTTGCATTGCACAATTTGCATTGCTGCCATGCGCCAATAGCGCTTTTAAATCGATATGGGCCCGCCTATTTATGCTCCGTACACAAAGACGGAATGATCCGGAAGAAAGACGAAACGAGAAATATCATGAACTTGATCCGCAACTATCGCAACTGGCGCCGCTATCGGGACACCGTTTCCGAGCTGAGCCGCCTGAGCAACCGTGAACTGACCGACCTCGGCATCAGCCGCAGCGACATTCCTTACGTCGCTCGCAAGGCGGTCTAATTCTTCGGACCGCGAATGGTCCGAACCAGTTTTGAAAAAGAGAACCGACAATGAACCTGATCCGCAACTATCGTAACTGGCGCGTTTATCGCGAGACGGTTACCGAGCTGGGTCGCCTGTCCAACCGTCAGCTGCATGACCTTGGCATCGTCCGCGACGAGATCAAGATCATCGCCCGGGAGGCGATCTAACAAGGAATTTCGTTGGGGTCGACCTCCTCCCCGACCCTGACGAAGACGGTCAGCCCTTATCCTCCTCCCGAGGGTTGACCACCAAAACGGCGCCCGCCGCACCTCCTCCCGCAGCGGGCGTTGTTTCCCAAAAGGGTTTCGCCCCTTTTCAAAACGCGAAAGAGATTTCGTCAAAGCCGACCTCCTCCCCGGCAATGACGAATAGGCCCAACCTTCACCTCCTCCCGAGGGTTGGCCACCCAAACGGCGCCCGCCGCACCTCCTCCCGCGGCGGGCGCTGTTTCCCAAAGGGTTTCGCCCCTTTTAAAAGCAGCGAAAGAGATTTCGTCGGAGCCGACCTCCTCCCCGGCAATGACGAATACGCTCGGCCTTCACCTCCTCCCGAGGGCTGACCACCAAAACGACACCCGCCGGATCTCCTCCCCCGGCGGGTGTTGTTGTTTCCAGGGCAGGCTTTCCAACCAAGCGTTTCCCGTCACCGCCGCGCGACAATTGCAATCGTGGCCGCAAGCGATTATTCCGGCGCTCATGAGCAAAAATCCCATCCATATCATCGGCGGCGGTCTCGCCGGTTCCGAAGCCGCATGGCAGGCGGCGCAAGCCGGTGTTCCCGTCGTGCTGCATGAAATGCGCCCCGTTCGCGGCACCGACGCCCACAAGACCGATGGCTTGGCCGAGCTCGTCTGTTCCAATTCCTTCCGCTCCGACGACGCAGAAAACAACGCGGTCGGACTGCTGCACGCCGAAATGCGGCTGGCCGGCTCGCTGATCATGAGCGCCGGCGATGCGCACCAGGTGCCGGCGGGTGGCGCGCTTGCCGTTGACCGTGACGGATTTTCCGAAGCGGTGACCAAAAGGCTGGAGGCACATCCGCTGATCACCATCCAGCGCGAGGAAATGCCAGGCCTGCCGCCTGCGGAATGGGATCAGGCCATCATCGCCACCGGACCGCTGACGGCGCCTTCGCTCGCCCAATCGATCGCCGAAGCGACCGGCGCCGACGCACTCGCCTTCTTCGACGCCATCGCACCGATCGTGCATTTCGACACGATCGACATGAACATTTGCTGGTTCCAGTCGCGTTACGACAAGGTCGGCCCCGGCGGCACCGGCAAGGACTACATCAACTGCCCCATGGACAAGGATCAGTACCTTGCCTTCGTGCAGGCGCTGGTCGACGGCCAGAAGACCGAATTCAAGCAATGGGAAGGCACGCCCTATTTCGATGG
Source organism: Mesorhizobium sp. PAMC28654 (assembly GCF_020616515.1). Lineage (GTDB taxonomy): Bacteria > Pseudomonadota > Alphaproteobacteria > Rhizobiales > Rhizobiaceae > Mesorhizobium. The sequence continues at coordinate 273,333 of NZ_CP085135.1, read as the reverse complement.
CTGCCTGCCGATCGAGATCATGGCCGAGCGCGGCGTCGAGACCCTGCGCTACGGGCCGATGAAGCCGATGGGGCTGACCAACACGCACAACCCGACGGTCAAGGCCTATGCCGTCGTCCAGTTGCGGCAGGACAATGCGCTGGGCACGCTCCACAACATGGTCGGTTTCCAGACCAAGCTGAAGCATGCGGAGCAAGTGCGCATCTTCCGCACCATTCCGGGCCTGGAGAACGCCGACTTCGCCCGTCTCGGCGGCCTGCACCGCAACACATACCTCAATTCGCCAACCTTGCTCGACGCCTCGCTGCAGCTGAAGTCGCGCCCGGGCCTGCGCTTCGCCGGCCAGATCACCGGCTGCGAGGGCTATGTCGAAAGTGCCGCGATCGGCCTGCTCGCCGGACGTTTCGCCGCTGCCGAGAGGCTTGGACATCAGCCGTCGTTGCCGCCCTTGACCACTGCCTTCGGCGCCCTGCTCAACCACATCACCGGCGGCCATATCGTCTCCGACCACGAACCGGGAAAACGCTCGTTCCAGCCAATGAACGTCAATTTCGGACTTTTTCCGCCTGTGGAGGCACCGAAGACCGAGGGCAAGCGCCTGCGCGGCAAGGACAAGACCGTCGCCAAGCGGCACGCCATCACGTCGCGTGCGCGGGCCGACTGCAGGGAATGGCTGGGGTTGCCGGCGCAGACAGCGGAAGCCGCTGAATAGTAAGCGGTTATTCCGCCGCCTCGACACCAGCCATCGGCAGCCCCGGCTTGCCAGCCTCGCTCGGATTTCGCCTGACATAACCTGCCTTCAGCGTCTCCGACGTCTCGCGCGAGCCGTCATGGCTCCAGCCTGGCGGCTTGACCAGGTAGTTGATGCGCTCGCTCAGCGTCAGGCCGGGCGCGAACGCATCAGCAAACATGCCAATCCATTCATGAAACGCCACTTTCAGCGGGTTGAAGGTGCCGATGTTCCTGACGATGCCGTAGCGCGGCCGGTCTTCCTCCAATTCCCCGACAAAGGTTCCGAACATGCGGTCCCAGATGATCAGCGTGCCGGCGAAATTGGTGTCGAGATAGCGCGGGTTGGTGGCGTGGTGGACGCGGTGATGCGACGGCGTGTTGAAGATGAATTCGAACCAGTTCCACATCTTGCCGATGGTTTCGGTGTGAATCCAGAACTGCCAGACGAGATTGAAGCCGAAGGTGAAGGCAATGACGGCGGGATGGAAGCCGAGCAGCACCAGCGGCGCCTGCAGCACGAACATGAAGGTGAACAGCCCCGTCCAGCTCTGCCTGAGCGCCGTCGACAGATTGTAGTGCTGGCTGGAATGATGGTTGACGTGCTCGGCCCACACCCAGCGCACCCGGTGCGCAATGCGGTGGTAGACATAGTAGCGCAGGTCATCGAGCAGAAACGCAGCCAGGAACACCCAAACCGACAGGCCGAGATTGAAGAAGCGGAACTGCCACAGCCACAGCAGCGCCCAGTAAGACACGACGCCGAGCAGCAAACCGGCGACGACATTGCCGGTGCCCATCACCAGGCTGGTCAACGTATCGCGGGTTTCGAACGAGCCCCTGGCGCGGCCAGTTCGCACCAGCCAGAGCTCGATCAGGATCGCCACGACGAAGAATGGAATGGCAAGCTGGGTGATCTGCGGAAAATTGTAGCTCTCCATCACGCGGCCTCCCTGATCTGGCTCGGAGCTTGCGGTTTGAGCGCGGCCATCACCGCGCCGGCGTCATCTGCATCGCTGAAAACAAACTGCCCGCCCTTCCAGGTGAAATCGGCGAGCCGCAAGGAAATCGAGCGGGGGTCGATAGCGTTCAACGCGGTAACATCCCCAGACGCAACGATGCGCGTGAGGAAACAATCACCTACGCCATGGACGATGCCAGTGCGCCCTCGCCCGAGATCGAGAAACGCCGTCCTGGCATCCGCCGTCAGGCGAACTGTCGCGATCACCTCGTCAGGGAAATCCTCGGCGAAACGCCTCAATGCCTGATCCGCGTCCACGAGCATCGCTGTTCTGCTGCCGCCAGTGAAATGCACGGCGGCGACCGACAACGCTATGCCGAAGGCAACGATCGCGACCAGCACGGGCAAGCTCATGGACAGGCATCTCCTCCGGACCGGCAGCGTCTTCGGCTGCGTTCTCGATCCGGAGAATCCTAGCATGGTTGACGTTTACGTCAACGTGCGGGCCAACCCTGCGACGCGCGACGCAACAGCAGCCAATGTCGGCGCAACGCCGAAAGCCGGGCAACCCCGGCAAGTGTTGAGTGGCCCGGCCGTTCCATTTTCGCGAGATAGGCCCGCGACAGGGCAAGCGGCAGAAAAGCCGGACGCAGCGAGTCCGGCAACGCCGATGCGCCTTGTTCGAAGGCGGAAAAATGCTCCCGCGCCAGTGCGATCATCGCGGCCACCGCGCCACCGGCGCCGGGTCCGCCATCGCCCGCCACGAATTCCTCCGGTGATGAACCCACCGCCGCAAGAATGTCGGCCGGCACGAAACATTGGCCACGTTTGCGGTGCAGCGGCAAAAGAAGCAGCAGGCCGGTCATCGCCTGCGCGCAGCCGGCCCTGCCCGCTAGCTCCGCAAACCGTGGTGCTTCGACGGGATCGAGCACCATGGCTGCGAGCTGGATGAGCGCCGCCGCCGTCTCTCCGCAGTAACCTTCCAGATCGGTGCGCGACGGCATCGGGTCGTCGTAGAGGTCGAAGATACGCGCTTCGAGCATGTTCTCGAAGGCCGGCTTCGGCAAGTTGGAGGCAGCAATAGTGGCGTTCAAGGCTTCGGCAACAGGATTTCCGGCGCCCGCCTCGCCACCGGCTGCGATGATATCGCGCCACCACTGCAGCCGCACTTCGCCCGGCAAGGCTTCGTGGATGCGGTCGCGTATGCCGGCAATCTCGGCATTGAAGGCGTAGAGCGAAAGCAGCGCGTCGCGCTTGTCCTCGGGCGCGTAGAGCGCACAGAGATAGCGGTCGTGGTCGGCGGCGCGCACCGCCTCCATGACGATCTTGGCGTTATCAGTCATGTCAGTCGACGGCGATGAGTGCGGCGGCCACGGCGCGATCCTCGGCCAGGAGGACATTGTATGTCCGCACAGCGGCACCCGTCGACATCGGATCGGACGCGATGCCGGCGCTTTTCAGCGTGGCCCGCAATGCTGCCGGCAATGGCCTGAGATCCCTGCCCATGCCAACCAGCAGAATCTCGACATTGCTGGCTTCAGCAAGCAGCCTGTCGAAATCCGCCACGGTCAGCGCCGTCGGATCAGCCGGCTCCCAGCCATGGATGCCCGACGGCAGGCACAACAGGGAACCGCGATGTGACATGTCGGCAAAGCGGAACCCGCCATTGCCATAGGCTTCTATCGGCGCGCGACCGGGAAAGTGCGCCTCGCGGATGACGATGCCCTTGGCCATCCCTTGATCACCCGCCTCTGGCGCCGCGCGTCAGGTCGCGACCGCCTTGCCTGCCGGCGTCTTCTCATCGGTCGTTGCCTGCGGCCGCAACTTGAACAGGATCAGCAGCGGCGCGGCAATGAAGATCGAGGAGTAGGTTCCGAAGATGACGCCGAACAGCATCGCCATCGTGAACGACCGGATCACCTCGCCGCCGAACAGCACCAGCGCCAGCAGCGCCAGGATCGTGGTCACCGAAGTCAGCGTCGTTCTGGACAGCGTCTCGTTGATGGCGTTGTTCAGCAGCTGCGGCAGCGGCATTCTCTTGTATTTTCGCAGATCCTCTCGAACGCGGTCATAGACCACGATCGTATCGTTCAGCGAATAGCCGATGATGGTAAGGATCGCCGCCAGCGACGACTGGTTGAACTCAAGCCCGGTAATGACGAAGAAGCCGAGCGTCATGACGACGTCGTGGACGGTGGCGACGATGGCACCGACCGCGAACTGCCATTCGAAGCGGAACCAGACATAGATCAGGATGCCGAGCAGCGCGACCAGCATGGCGATCGTTCCCTGCTTGGCGAGTTCGCCAGACACGGTCGGTCCCACAACCTCGACGCGGCGGAAATCATAATTGTTCTGCAGTTCGCCACGCACCTTGTCGATGACGCTCTGCTCGGCATTCTCGCCGCCGCCTTGCGCACCCACACGGATCAGCACGTCGTTTGGCGCACCGAACTGCTGCACCTGCACTTCGCCGATGTTGAGCTCTGTCAGCCGGCTGCGGATGTCACCAAGATTGGCATCTCCGGCCTTCGACTGCACTTCAATGAGCGAGCCGCCCTTGAAGTCGATGCCGTAGTTGATGTCGACGGTCATGAACAGCACGACCGACGCGATCGACAGCAGGCTCGACAGTGCGAATGTCCAGCGGCGTATACCCATGAACGGGATCTTCGTACCGGCCGGAATGAAGGTGACCGGCGCCCGCGGCAATTCCTTCGGACGCGCCCGGCGCAACCAGATCGACACCAGCAGGCGGGTAAAGGTGAAGGCGGTGAACACGGTGGTCAGGATGCCGATGGCGAAGGTAATGGCAAAGCCCTTCACCGGTCCGGTGCCGAGATAGAACAGCACCACTGTCGCAATCAGCGACGTGACATTGGAGTCGACGATCGTGGCCAAGGCCTTCGAGAAGCCGGTATCGATGGCCTGGATCACCGATCGCCCGTTTCGTCGCTCTTCACGTATACGTTCATAGATCAGAACGTTGGAGTCCACGGCCATGCCGATGGTCAGCACGATACCGGCAATACCAGGCAAGGTCAGCGTTGCCCCCAGCAACGACAGCAACGCCACGATCATCGCCACGTGGACCGCCAGCGCGATGTTGGCGAGGAAGCCGAGATAGCCATAGGCCACGAACATGAACGCGACGACGAGGATCGAGCCGATGATGCCGGCTACCTTGCCGGCATGGATGGAATCCTGGCCGAGGCCCGGACCAACGGTACGCTCCTCGATCACCGTCAATGTCGCGGGCAGCGCGCCGGCGCGCAGCAGAACGGCGAGGTCGTTCGCGCTCTGTGCGGTGAAATTACCGGAGATCTGGCCGGTGCCGCCAAGGATCGCTTCGCGGATCTGCGGCGCCGAAATCACCTGATTGTCGAGGACGATCGCGAACAGCTTGCCGACATTCTGAGCCGTGGCCTGGCCGAAGCGCGAGGCGCCCTTCGAATCGAAGCGGAACGAGACGACCGGCTCATTGTTCTGCGAATTGTATGTCGCCTGGGCATCGACGAGGTTTTCGCCGGATACGATGACGCGGTTCTCGATCAGATATGGAACCGGCGGATCGTCCTGCGAATACAGCACCGACGAACCGGCAGGCGGGCGGCCTTTCAGCGCATCCTGCACCGGCATGGACTGATCGACCATCTGGAAGGTCAGCTTCGCCGTCTGGCCGAGGATCTCCTTCAGCCGCTGCGGATCCTGCAGGCCCGGCACCTGAACCAGGATGCGGTCATCGCCTTGCCGCTGAACAATGGGCTCAGTCGTGCCGAGTTCGTTGACGCGACGCTCAACCACCTCGATCGACTGCGTCAATGCCGTGGATGTGCGGTATTTGATACCGGCATCGGTCACGTTGAACTTGAGCAGGCCGGGCTCGGAATCGTCGAGCGTCATTTCCTGGATGGAGCCACCGGTGAACAGGCCGGCCGCGACAGGGTCGGTCAATGACTTCAACGCTGTCTTGGCGGCATCGAGCTGAGTGGGGTCGGTGATGCGCACCTGCAAGGTCCGGCCCGTCCCGCCAAGGCCGGTATAGCCAATCTTGGCATCGCGCAGCAGTGTGCGGATTTCGTCACGCGTCGTCTCGAGCCGATCCTTGATCAGATCGTTCTGGTTCATCTCCAGGAGGATGTGAGAGCCACCCTGCAGATCGAGGCCGAGCGTCATCTGGCGCTTCGGCACCCAGTCGGGAAGCTTGGCCAATGTGCTTGCGGGTATGAGATTGGGCGCAGCGAGGATCACCGTGGCGGCCACAGCCAGCCAGATCAGGATCATCTTGAAGCGCGAAAAATACAACATATGGCGTCGTCCGTCAGGGAATGCTGGCGGATCGTCCCGCCGACAATTCGGTTACTTCTTGGCGTTCTGGTTCGCCACCGGCTCACCCTTGACGCGCACATCGGCGAGTGTCGAGCGCAGCGCGGTCACCTTGGTGCCGCCGCCCAGGTCGATCTCGAGTTCATTGTCGTCGATCACCTTGGTCACCTTGCCGATGAAGCCGCCACCGGTAACCACCGTGTCGCCGCGGGCGCACCGCCGCCAGCATCTCGCCGCGCTTCTTCAACTGCGTGCGCTGCGGCCGGATAATGAGAAAATACATGATCACGAAAATCAGGACAAACGGCAAAATGCTGATCAGCATATCGGGAGAGGTGCCGGACATTGAGGTAACTCCTGAATTTTGAAAAAGAGCCGCTGGGCGGCCCGTGAAATTTTGCCGGAATATAGTCGGTAAAGTTGTCAATGCAACTGCGGGACCGGGCAAATACGCTGCTTTTCCGGCCTCCTGACCCGTGTTAGAGCATGACGCTGAAAAGCGCGATGCGGTTTCGCGAAAAGATCACGCTCAAACAAATGGTTGGCGGCGATTTCGAAACTGCGGGAATCGAGTAGGTTCCGGTGTCGCACCCCTGAGAAAGCGAAGACAAAAAGACGCAAGATGACCGAAATCAGCATAGAATCCCTGAACCAGAAGCTCGACCGCCTGATCGAGGCGGTTACCCGCCTCGCCCCGCCGACAGTGCCGGAAACCGACATCGCAACAGCCGATTGCTTCGTCTGGCAAGCCGACCCGGGCTTCCTGGAACCGGTGCGCAAGGTCAACCGCGTCGACATCGGCCTGATCCGCGGCGTCGACCGGGTGCGTGACATCCTGGTCGACAACACCGAGCGTTTCGCGGCCGGCTTCGCGGCCAACAACGTGCTGCTGTGGGGCGCGCGCGGCATGGGCAAATCCTCGCTGGTCAAGGCCGTGCATGCCGAGATCAACGCCAAGGCCAGGTCCGACCTGCCACTCAAGCTCATCGAGATCCACCGAGAGGACATCGACACGCTGCCCAGGCTGATGAGCTGCTGAAGGCCGCGCCCTACCGGTTCATCCTGTTTTGCGACGACCTGTCCTTCGATCATGACGACACCTCCTACAAATCGCTGAAGGCGGCACTTGAAGGCGGTGTCGAGGGGCGCCCGGCCAACGTGATCTTCTACGCCACGTCGAACCGGCGCCATCTCTTGCCGCGCGACATGATCGACAACGAGCGCTCGACCGCCATCAATCCGTCTGAGGCCGTGGAGGAGAAGGTTTCGCTCTCCGACCGTTTCGGCCTGTGGCTAGGCTTCCACAAATGCTCGCAGGACGAGTATCTCGACATGATAGACGGCTACGTCCGCTATCACGGCCTTGCTATCGATCCCGACACGCTGCGTGCCGAGGCCCTCGAATGGGCGACGACCCGTGGCAGCCGTTCGGGCCGCGTCGCCTGGCAGTTCACGCAGGATCTGGCCGGCCGGCTGGGCAAGCAGTTGAAAGACTGAACGCCGATCAAGGAACTGAAAAAGCCCGCCCCTTGCGGAGCGGGCTGAGCCGGCGGGGCGGACTGGAGGTCAGGCGGCCCGCAATTGCGTTTTCTTCTATTCGAGATAGCCCGACGGATCGACCGGGGCCGAGTTCTTGCGCACTTCGAAGTGCAGTTTCGGCGAGTCGGTCGCGCCGCTCATGCCGGAAAGGGCGATTTCCTGGCCACGCTTGACTTTCTGGCCGCGCTGGACCTCGATCGAGCTGGTGTGGCCGTAGACCGTGACCAGGCCATTCTCGTGGCGCACCAGAACCGTGTTGCCGAATTCCTTGAGGCCGTCGCCGGCATAGATGACGACACCGTTTTCGGCTGCCTTGACCGGCGTTCCTTCCGGCACGGCGATGTCGACACCGTCCTTGCCGCCGCCGAAACTGGAGATCACGCGGCCACGAACGGGCCAGCGCATCTTGCTGATGCCGGTGGCGTTCGGTGCCACGACATCGTCGTCCTCGGCCGCCGCGATGACCTTGGCATCCTTCTTCGGCGGCGTGTAGGACGCCAGCGCTTCGGTCGGCTTCGCGGCGGGCGCGGTGGTGGCGGTCGTCACCGGATCGACAGCTACCGGCTTGGCGCTGGCGACGGCGGCATTTCCGCCGGCCGGCACCTTGAGGGTCTGGCCGATCTTGAGCACGCCATCCTTCATGCCGTTGGCATTCTTCAGCGCGACGACACCGACACCGGTCTTGCGGGCGATTGCCGCCAGTGTATCACCCTGCTGCACGGTATAGCTTCCACCAGCGCCCTTCGGCGCGGCCGAGGCCATCTGCGGCGCCTTGCCGTTCTTCGGCTGGTTCGCGGCGGCGGATGCATCCACCTGCGCGGCGGACTTGCCTTCCTTCAGCTTCGGCTGCTGCGGAAGCACGGCCACCTTCTCAGGCGCGTTGACCGGCTGATCATGCTTGCCGTTCGCCGGCTTTGCATCGGCGACCTTTGTCGAGTCCTTGCTCGAATAGGCATAGGCCGGGATGACGATCTTCTGGCCGGTCCTCAGCCCCTTGGCCGCGTTCAGCCCGTTGACCTTGATGATGGCATCGGCGGGTACCTTATATTGCCGAGCCAGGCCGGAGATGGTCTCGCCGTCCCGGACCACGATTTCAGTTGCGTGCGGCGCACTGGCGGCAGTCGCCACTCGCGGCGCGTCAGGCTGCGCGTCCTTGAACGGCCTGGCTGCCGGAGCAACGGCGCCAGTCGCGGTCTTGTCGAGATGCGGCGCCGGAGGCACAACAATCGGCATTGATGCGGTGCGCACCGGATTTGCGGTGGCGGGCGGCGGCAGCGGTCGCGACGAGACTGGCTCCAGGCTCGAGCGGCTCACCGACTGCGTGGGAGTAGCGTCGACAGGGGCAGCCGAAACATCGCCCGGATAGGGCTGGCTGCTATCCTGCTTGTTGATGATGTTGCGCTGATTGTTGGTCGAGGAGGTAAAGACGTCGTCGACGCCATTGAACCGCGACGCCTGGGAACTGCACCCCGCTGCCGCACCCGCGATCATCAAGACGGCGCAGCCCCGCGCCAGATTGCGACCATTTGCCTTCAAAACACTGAGTTGCATCGCACTAACCCGCACATACTCTGTACCAACCTGTGCATGATTAAAGCGCGTTAATGTTACTGGTCGGTTAAGCCTTTAGAATCTGACGAAATTTTTCTTAAAACTATTTGCAGCCGGTTTTCGGCCGCATGCTCCTGTTTCAGTGCACGGGTATGTCGTCGAAGGCCGGAGCACGGCCTTCGCAAGGATCGAGCTGGACCGGGAGACTTCAGATTACAGTGGCGAGACTGCGCAGGATCGGCTGCAGACGCACGAGGCCGATGTCCTCGCGTTCGAAACGGCTGCCCACCTTGGTGAGCTTGGCCAGCACCTGCTCGCCCTCCTCCGGCCCGATCGGCGCGATGACGACACCGCCGCTCGACAATTGGTCGAGCAGAAAGCGCGGCAGGCTGTCGAAGGCCGCCCAGGCGACGATTCGATCGAACGGTCCTTCATTGGCCAGCCCGCCCGAGCCATCCGCCTGGCGGGCAATGACATTGCCGATGCCGAGCGCTTCGAAACGCTGCCTGGCCTGTTCGGTGAGCGTCTTGTAGCGATCCACGGTGACAATCCGCGCCGCAAGCCGCGACATCACCGCAGCCGTGTAGCCGGAGCCCGTTCCGATCTCGAGCACGCGGTTGCTTGGCTCGATGCCCAGCGCCGCGATAACCGCCGCCTGCATGTCTGCGCCCTCGATCGCCTCGCCGCACTCGATCGGCAGCATGCGGTCCGACCATGCGATCGGATGGAATTGTACGGCAAGGAAACCGCGCCGTGGTGTCGCCTCGAAAGCGGCGATCAGTGCCTTGGGCACCGTTCCCCTGCCGCGCAGGCGCAGCAGGAAAGCGGCAAAGCCTTCGCGGTCATCCACTGTATTCATGCGAGCGCCTTGGTCAATTGATCGCGAATCTCATGGGCAGTCAGGTCTAGTTGCAGCGGCGTCACCGACACCAGCCGATTGCGCATGGCATGAAGGTCGGTCCCGGTTTTGCCCTCGACAGGTTCCCGGCCGAAGCGCAGCCAATAGTAAGGCAGCCCTCGCCCGTCGCGACGCTCGTCGACCCACAGGCTGTGCACCAGCTTGCCTTGCGAGGTGACGACTGTGCCGACAACCTCCTCGGCCAGGCAATTGGGAAAATTGACGTTGAGCAGCACGCCATCCGGCAGCGGCATGGCGACAAGCTTTTTCAGCAGCGCCGGCGCCAGTGCCTCGGTGGTCTCGTAAGGGACCACGCGATCTTCGCCGACATAGCTGTAGGCCTGGCTGAGCGCGATCGAGCGCACGCCGAGCAAAGCACCCTCCATGGCGCCGGCAACCGTGCCCGAATAGGTGACATCATCGGCAATGTTGGCGCCGGAATTGACGCCCGACAGGATCAGGTCGGGCGCTCCCGGCAGGATCTTCTTCACGCCCATGATGACGCAGTCGGTCGGCGTGCCGCGCACGGCAAAATGCTTCTCGCCTATTTTCCTCAGCCGAAGCGGCTCCGAGATAGACAGCGAATGCGCATAGCCGGACTGGTCCTGCTCGGGCGCCACGACCCAGACATCATCGGACAGTGTGCGGGCGATGCGTTCGAGCGACACGAGGCCCTCGGCGTGGATGCCGTCATCATTGGTCAGAAGAATGCGCATTATTTCGCTTCGATCTTTTCCAGACCGCCCATGTAAGACCGCAGCGCTTCAGGAATGGTTACGCTGCCGTCCTCATTCTGATAATTTTCGATGACAGCGATAAGGGCGCGGCCGACAGCGGTGCCCGAACCGTTGAGCGTATGGACAAAGCGATTGCCCTTGCCGTCCTTGTCCTTGTAGCGGGCGTCCATGCGCCGCCCCTGGAAATCGCCGCAGACGGAGCAGGACGAGATTTCGCGATAGGCGTTCTGGCCGGGCAGCCACACCTCGATGTCATGCGTCTTGCGCGCGCCAAAACCCATGTCGCCGGTGCACAGCACCATGGTGCGGAACGGCAGGCCGAGACGCTTCAGCACTTCCTCGGCGCATGCGGTCATGCGGTCATGCTCGGCGAGTGAAGACTCCTGATCGGTGATCGACACCAGTTCCACCTTGTAGAATTGGTGCTGGCGCAGCATGCCGCGTGTGTCGCGCCCGGCCGAGCCTGCTTCCGAACGGAAGCATGGTGTCAGCGCCGTGTAGCGCAGCGGCAGTTTTTCATGCGCCGTGATCTCCTCGCGCACGAGATTGGTGAGCGGCACCTCGGCGGTCGGAATGAGACCAAGCCTGCCGTCGCCATGCGGCGTGAAAAAGAGGTCCTCCTCGAACTTCGGCAACTGGTTGGTGCCAAAAAGAACCTCGTCGCGCACCATGAGCGGCGGTTGGATTTCCTCGTAGCCGTGCTCGGTCGTGTGCAGGTCGAGCATGAACTGGCCGAGCGCGCGTTCCATCCGAGCAAGTCCGCCCTTCAGGATGGTGAAGCGTGAGCCGGAAAGCTTCGCCGCCCGCTCGAAATCCATCATGCCGAGCGCTTCGCCGATCTCGAAATGCTCCTTTACCCAGTTCGGGCGCGTCGGCACCTCGCCGACGATGCGCTTGACGACATTGTCATGCTCATCCTTGCCGACGGGAACGTCATCGAGCGGCACGTTTGGCAATATCGCCAGCGCGTCGTTCAGAGCCTTGTCGAGATCGCGTTCCCGCACCTCGCCGTTCTGGATGAAAGCCTTGATATCACCGACCTCGGCCTTCAGTTTCTCGGCAAGCACGCCATCGCCCGAGCGCATGGCATTGCCGATCTCCTTCGAAGCGGCGTTGCGGCGTTCCTGCTTGATCTGCAACTCGGTGACGTGTTCGCGCCGCGCCTCATCCCTGGCGATCAGATCATCCACCGTGGACTGCGCTTCAGCACCGGACCACGAGCGCTTCACCAGCGCCTCGACCAGGGTCTTCGGGTTGTCGCGAATCCATTTGATATCAAGCATGGTCTGAACGCTCCTGCGGTAGCGTGTCGCCCAAAAGTGCGCAGTGGTTTGGGGAAACGACACGCTCAAAACAAAACTGAAACGCATCGCCTTGAGTGCGATGCATTTCAGCCAGAGGGCGTAAACCGCATCATTGATCTATGCAAGATGAGTGGTCGGTGGCCTTGGGTTTTTCCGGGCGCAACAGCCCCCAGGGACGAACAACCGCACCTGTTCGCTCGTCGCGAACGCCCCTTTGACGGGGCAATCCGCGATGTCGTTGTTACGAAGCAGCCGGCGGTGGTGGTTCGTCGGGAGCTTTCTCCGCCACAGTCTCCGCGGCGTCCTGCTTCTCGCGCGCCACCCGCTGCTTTTCCTGATCCCGCTCGATCCACTTCGCGGCCCAGATGGAGACCTCGTAGAGAATGATCGTCGGAATGGCCAGGCCGATCTGGCTCATCGGATCCGGCGGCGTCAGCACAGCCGCCACGACGAAGGCGATCACGATCGCCCATTTGCGTTTTTCGGCCAGCGCCTTTGACGACAGCATGCCCACCCGGGTCATCAGGCTGGTCACCACCGGCAACTGGAACACCAGGCCGAAGGAGAAGATCAGCGTCATGATCAGGCTGAGATATTCCGACACCTTCGGCAGCAGCGAAATCTGCACCTGATCGTCGGTGCCGGTCTGCTGCATGGCGAGGAAGAACCACATCACCATCGGCGTGAAGAAGAAATAGACCAGCGACGCGCCCATCAGGAACAGGAGCGGCGAAGCGATCAGGAACGGCAGGAAGGCGTTGCGTTCATTCTTGTAGAGGCCGGGTGCGATGAATTTGTAGATCTGCGTGGCGATCAGCGGAAACGCGATGACCATGCCGCCGAACATAGCGAGCTTGACCTGCGTGAAGAAGAATTCCTGCGGCGCCGTATAGATCAGCTCGACCTTGTGCGGATCGAGCCCTGCCCACTTGGTTGCCCATTTGAACGGCACAACCAGCAGGTTGAACAGCTTCTTGGCGAAGAAGAAGCACACGAGGAAGGCGACGAAGAAGCCGCCGAGCGACCAGATCAACCGGCGCCGCAACTCGATAAGATGTTCGATGAGGGGAGCCGACGACTTGTCGATCTCTTCCTTTTCCTTGTCCGAAACGCTCACTTAGCGGCCCCCGCCGTCTTCTTGCCAGTCGCGGCCGGCTTCTTCGCCGCCGCGGATTTCGGTTCAGCTTTAACAGCGGTAGTTTTCGCCGCAACCGCCTTTGTCGCGGCCCCCTTTGCGGCTTTTGCCGCCGTCGGCTTTGCAGCGTCCGCCTCGGCAGGCGCTTTCAACGCGGGCGACGCTTTTGCGGCCGTGGCCTTCGCCGACGTGGACGCCTTGGTGGCGGCCACGGAAACTTTCGGGTTGGCTTTTGCCACCGGCGCCGCTTTTACCGGCGTGGCCTTCGTCGCCTTTTTCACCGCGGGCGTCTTCAGCGGCACTGCCGGCTGCTCGACAGCTGCCGTCACCACGGATTCGTCGGTCATTGCCGGGAAAATAGGTGTTGCCGGCGTCGTCTCCGGTCCATTGACACCTGGCATCATCGTGGCGCCATTCTTCAGCGGCTTGGACGCCTGCGGTGTCGACGCCACCGGCGCGGAGGGATCCGCCGCCGGTTTCGGCTTCATCATGTTGTCCACGCCGGAGCGCACGTCGGCCGCAGCCTGCTCGAACGGATTGAGCTGCTTCTTGATCTCGGCAACCGGGCTGAGGCCCCTGAGCTCGTCGACCGATTTCTTGATGTCGTCGAGTTCGGCTTCCTTCAAGACGTCGTTGAACTGCCTCTGGAAGTCGGCTGCCATGGCGCGCAGCTTCGCCGCCGTGCGGCCAAAGGTGCGCAGCATATTGGGCAAATCCTTTGGTCCGACGACCACGATCATGACGACCGCGATCACCAGCATTTCGCTCCAGCCGACGTCAAACATGGCTACCTGTTCCGACTAGGTTCTGGGCTCAGCTCTTGCTGGCCTTTTCCTTGGCTGCCGAAACGGTCTCGTCAGCGCGATGCTCGACCGTGCGCTTGTCGTCGGCAACATCGTCGTCCGCCATGCCCTTCTTGAAGCTCTTGATACCCTTGGCCATGTCGCCCATCAGCTCCGGAATCTTGCCGCGGCCGAACACCAGGAGCACGATGACCAGTACGATCATCCAGTGCCAAATCGAAAATGAACCCATAGCAAATCTCTCTCGAATGTTTTCCCTGACGCTGATCTATGCGTTTTCGCGTTGGGATTCAAACACAACAGCGACAAAGTTTATGAATGAGTGATGGATGTCACGCACTTTCCTCGCGGCCACCCCGCTACGAATCGGCGCAGCCCTGCCCCCTGGCGGTTCTACGAGGTGGATATGCTCAATCTTCCGTGACGCGCGGCGTCAGCAGGCCGAGTTCTTCGAGATCGATGTCGGTCAGCGCATCCTCGTCATCGGTCAGCGCGTCCGGATCGGCCGGCGGTAGCGGAATGGAGAAGTTCGACGGCATGCGGCCCGACAAGAGGCCGGCACCCTTCAATTCCTCCATTCCGGGAAGATCGCGGATTTCTTCCAGCGCGAAGTGATCGAGGAACGTATCGGTGGTGCCGTAAGTGACTGGACGGCCGGGCGTCCGGCGCCGGCCGCGCATGCGCACCCATTCGGTTTCCAGCAACGTGTCGAGCGTTCCCTTCGAGGTCTCCACGCCACGGATATCCTCGATCTCGGCGCGGGTCACCGGCTGATGGTAGGCAATGATCGCCAGCACTTCGAGCGCCGCGCGGGAAAGCTTCCTTTGCTGCACCGTGTCGCGGCTCATCAGGAAGGCGAGGTCACCGGCCGTACGGAACGCCCAGGCGTCGCCGACGCGCACCAGGTTGACGCCGCGACGTGCATAGATCTGCTGCAGCTCGGCCATGGCCGCGGCAATGTTGATGCCGTCGGGCAACCGCGCGGCGAGCTGCTTTTCGCTGACCGGCTGGGCGCTGGCGAAAACGATAGCCTCGGCCATGCGCACGGCTTCCGCAAGATGCAGTCGCTCAGCGGGATTCCGCTGGGAATTCTGGGCCGATGCCTCCTCCTCGGGCTCGTCATCGACCTTGAACGGAATGACCGACGCGTTGGCGCGTTCGCTCATGATGCCACCTCGATTGCCGTGATTGCCTGGGCGCGGCCGCGCAGATAAATCGGCGCGAAGGCTTGGTCCTGCCGCACATCCATCGTGCCGTCGCGAACCAGTTCCAGTGTGGCGGCGAACGAACTGGCGATCGCGGTGCGCCGCTCTTCCGGGCTGGTCATGTACTGGATCAGGAAACTGTCAAGCGCCGTCCAGTCGGTCAGCGCCCCCACCATCCGGGTCAGGATATCGCGCGCGTCCTTGAGTGACCAGACAAGGCGTCTGGCGATGGTCACATTGGTGATCGCCTGCTTCTGCCGCTGCTGCGCATAGGCGGTCAGCAGATCGTAGAGCGACGCCGAATAAGCGTTGCGTTTCTCGACAATGACCATTTCCGGCATGCCACGCGCGAAGACATCACGGCCAAGCCGGTTGCGGTTGACCAGCCTCGCCGACGCGTCGCGCATGGCTTCCAGCCGCTTCAGCCGGAATTGCAGGACCGCCGCCAGTTCCTCGCCGCTTTCACCGTCATCGCCGGGCTGCTTGGGAATGAGCAGTTTCGACTTCAGGAAGGCCAGCCACGCCGCCATCACCAGATAGTCGGCGGCAAGCTCGAGCCTGAGCGCCCTCGCCGTCTCGACAAAGGTCAGATATTGCTCGACCAGCGCCAGGATCGGGATGCGCGACAGGTCGACCTTCTGGGTACGGGCAAGGTGCAAGAGAAGGTCGAGCGGTCCCTCGAAGCCTGCCACGTCGACAACCAGCGAAGGATCGCCGGTCACGCGCGAATCGTCGTTCTCGGCCCACAGACGGTCCATCGGTGCGGCCTTCGCAGGCTTGCTTTCCAATGCTTCCGCCACTGCCTTTGCCTTCTCTGTTAGGCCACCGCTTCGAAATAGGTGGCGAATTCAGCGCGTATCTCGGTTTCATCCGCGGCGTCGCGGTTCTTTATATAGGTCAGCGCCCGTTCGGCGCGCTGCAGCGACTTGCCCTCAAGACCCTTGTTGCGCGACGCAATGCCAACCATTTCCTCGAAAACGCCATTGCAGTGAAGGACCAGATCGCAGCCCGCCGCAAGGATCGAGGCCGCCTTTGTCGGGAAATCCCCAGAAAGTGCCTTCATTGAGGTGTCATCACTGATCAGCAGGCCATCAAATCCGATTTCACGACGAATGATCTCGTCGATCACCTTGCCGGATGTGGTCGCCGGATTTTTGGGATCAATGGCGCTGTAGACGACATGCGCCGTCATCGCCATCGGCAGGTGGTTGAGCTCCCTGAACGGGGCAAAATCGTGCCGCTGCAGATCGCTCATCGAAGCATTGACGGTCGGAAGCTCCAGATGCGTGTCGGCCAAGGCCCTGCCATGTCCTGGAATATGCTTCATGACAGGCAGCACGCCGCCGGACATCAACCCTTCCGCCAGAGCGCGGCCCAGTTCAATGACTGCGCGCGGCTCCCTGCCATAGGCACGCGCGCCGATCACATCGCTTGCCCCGTCGATCGGCACATCGAGGACCGGGAGACAATCCGCCGTGATGCCGTATCGCAGCAGATCAAAGGCAAGCAGCCGCGCCATCAGCCAGGCGGCACGGGCACCGACATCGTGGTCATCGCGCCAAAGCGCGCCGAGTGCCGCGCCCGACGGATAGTTCGGCGCCAGCGGCGGCCGCAGGCGCTGCACCCGCCCACCTTCCTGGTCGACGAACACCAGCGCATCCGGACGGCCGATGCAATCGCGGAGCGAATCGACGAGGTCGCGGACTTGCTCGGTCTCGCTGATGTTGCGGGCGAACAGGATGAAGCCCCACGGGCATTCATTGCGGTAGAAGCGGATTTCGTCTCGCGTCAGCGATTTCCCGCTACAGCCGAGGATCATGGCTTTCGATTCGGTCATGTCGGCGAGTCTAAAGCTTTACGCGGACAAAGGGAATCGCGTCGAAACGCCTGCCGGAAGCCAGATACTCCAAGAAAAAACCGGCGCTGTCTGGGACAGCGCCGGTTTCGTGAAGGGGAATAGAAGCTCTCAGCGCGAGACGAAGCAGTTACCGCCCGCGGCCTTGTAGCTCGTGCACAGGTTGATCGCGTCATTGCGCGACTGCGCGGGAACCCGCACGCGGTAGAACGTACCCTTGCCGGCGATTTCGGCCTTGACGATGTTGGCCGTACGGCCGCCAAGCACGCTGCCATAGCGACGCTGCAGGTCCTGATAGGTGGACTGAGCGCTGTCGACAGTCGGCTGCGACGCGATCTGGATCGACCACGAACCACCAGCGGCAGCAGCCGCGGCCGGATCGATCGATGCCACCTGGTCAGGCTTGACCTCGCCAACCACATCGACGGGCTGGTCGGAAGGACGCTGCGGCGCGACCGGGACCTTGGCCGGCGTGTTTGCCGACTGGGCCTTGGCTTCAGCCTTGGGCACAGCCACCGGCTTGAGGGCAGACGCCGGCTTTGCCGGGTCGGAAGTTGTCTGGTCGGCAGGCGACACGGCGCCGGTTGCCTGGCTGTCGTCCTGAGCCGACGGGGCCACGTGCTGCGGCGCCGGGTCGGTCGGTTCGGCGGCGGCGACTTGCTGCGCTGCCGGTGCCGGATCCTCACGGGCAACCAGCGAACCGTCGGCCTTGACCACCATGGTCCTCACCTTGCGTGGCGCCACGGCGACGACATCGGTATTCGTACCCTTGTCGGCATCCTGCAGGACCTGCGCGATGCGGTCTTCCGATTTCGGCACAGGCGCCGCGGCCGTGTCGGGGTTTCCAGCCGCATCCGTACCCGGAGCAGCATCGGTCTGGTCAGGAGAAAGATCAACGACACGGGTCTGCTGGTCCTTGGCGGCCACATCCACTGGCTTCTCGGTGTTGGTCACCAGCTTTTGCTGGACCTGCTCGGCGGGCTTCGCGCCCTTGAGCACCGCGTCGTAGACCTTGTTGTCCTGGTTCGGCACGACCGTGCCGCCCGGATTCTCCGGCTTGACCTTGATCGGCGCATTGTCGGCCTTGACGATTACTGGCGCCCCGCCGCTGCCCTTGCCGCCAAAGGACAATGCAAAGGCACCAAGACCGCCAGCGATCGCGACACCACCGACGATTGCCGCGATAAACAGGCCCCGCCGGCGAGGCTGCCGTGCGTTCTCCTGGGCCGCAAGGCCTGGAACCGCCATCGCCTCGTCCAATTCCGGATCATAGTCCAGTTCGTCGACGGTGAAGTCGTCGGCCTGCGAAACCGGCTGGCTGCCAGGCAGTTCGTTCACGTCAAAGCCGGCCGCATCGGCATAGGATGCAGCTGCCGGCATTTCCGTGGGTCGCGCCGCATAGGTGCGCGCTTCGACCCGATCCTGACCGTAACCCGGCTTGGCTTGGTCGTAGCCTGGCTTGGCCTGCGCATAGCCCTGCGTCGTCTGCTCGTAGCTAGGCTTGAAGCCGGCACCATAGGACTCATCGTCATAGGCCGGGCTGCGCGCGGGCGCGGCGGCGGGCACATCCATTGTGTTCATTTCGGTGAGAAGGCTGGCAAACTCGGAGTCGAGATCGTCATAGCCGGCGGATGCCGGTTCATCCTCTTCGAAGTGCAACTCGGGAATGTCGAGATCGTCAGCCAGCGCCACGACGCGCTCTGGCACGTCGACAGTCTCGACGTCGGGCATCTCGTCGTATCTTGCGGACTGTTCCTGCTGCACGGGCGCCGGCGCCGCATAGACGGGCTCGGTCCTGACCGGCTCGCTCCTGATCGGCTCAGGCCGATATGCGGACGCGGCCATCACCGCCGGCGCAACGGCCACCGCGGCAAATGAAGCAAGTGGCGTGGCCACGGGCGCTACGGGCGGCTGCGCAACCGGCGTCACACGACTCCACGAGCGGGCAGGCTCGGGTGGAGTGGAGCGCTCGGCCAGCCAATTGAGTGAATCGACAGTATCGTCCGGGGTAGCAGACCGCGGCGCGTTCGATGTCTTGTCGTCAGCCCTGTCATCATCCAGGCCGATGCTTCTGGCGAAGGCAGCGTCGAAGGCATCCTTGTCGAAATCGACGTTGGCGACGTCAGCACCCATGGCATCTCCGGCCGCGAAGTCATGCCCCTGGAGCTCATCAAGCAGAAGACTGTCGAGATCGGCGCTGGCAGGCTGAGCTGCTTGATCCTGCCGCGGCTCAGAAGACGCGTGCTCGTCAAGATCCCAATCCAGATCGCCGACGAGATCCGCCGGTTCCTCGGCCGCGTGTTCGGCGACCGCGACGGGTTGCTGAACGACCGGCTGCTGAACCATGGCTGGCTCCGTGGCCACCACCGGCGCTGTCCGTGCGCTCATGGCGCCCAGCAGCGCATTCAACTCGTCTTCAAGACTACGTTCGTTCGCAACCGGGGCCTGCACGGGCTGCACGACGGGCGCAACCGGTACAGTGATGGTCGGCTGAACCGCCGGGGCAGCCAGCTGGGCCAACGGCTCGTGAGCTTCCTCGGCGAGCGCATCGTCGAAATTCAGTTCGAAATCGTGGTCGAACGCCTCTGTCGAGGCCAGGCCAACGGTCTCGTCGCGCGTAGCCACCGGCTCCGCATGTACGCCATGCGCATCCAGTTCCTCGATCATCGCGACCGATTGATCGGCGGCGGTAGGCTGGTCGAAATCGATGCCAACGTCGGTCATGGCATCGTCGAAATGACCCGCGAAATCCTCGTCGGAGGTCGCCTGCGACTGATATGCATGGGTCTGCCCGGGTGACTGGTATTCCGCCTCGGGGGCGCTCTGATGGTCTTGTGTCGACAGGGAATCGTCGAACATCAGCTCATCTTCGAGCGAATTGGCCACGGCGTTGTCGAATTCATGATCGAAAGCCGGTTCGATCGCCGGGGCGGCTTGCGCAAAATGTTCGGCGTGGTCGACGGCATTGCCGTCGAGCTGGAAATTCTGCTCGAACGATGAGGCAAGCTCATCTTCCATCGGCTGGTCGTCTTCGAACGGCGAAACGTCCTCGAGCGAACTGGCGACGGCGTTATCGAAATCATCGTCGAATGCAGCGTCGACGGCGGGCTCGGAGGCTTGAACAGCGCCATAAGCCGTTTGATCGGCACCATGATGGGCAATATCCGCCGCATCCAGATGGAAGTCTTCGTCGAGCGACATGGCAAGGTCGTCGTCCACCGTGTCGGCGGCCGCCGTTTCGAACGTCGGCTCATGAAGCTGAACAACGGAGGCGGCTTCGCTGTCGCCGAAGTCGCCCATCAACTCCTTTTCGAGATCGATGTCGAAATCCGCCTCGTCCGTCCGGTGATCGACGGCGGCCAACGGCTGCACCGACGCCTGCGGCTTGACCGGCTGGCGCGGATCGAAGCCCATGATCCTCGTCAGTTCAGCGAACGGATCATCGTCGGCGATGTCGTTACGGTCGGCTGCTCTCAGCTGGGTTCTGTCTGCCATTATTGTTCCCGAACTCGCACTCATTCGGACGCCATGGACGTCGCGTAGGGTTGGCCCATACCAGCGCAATGTGGGCAAAAGGTGACAGGTTTTTTAGTCAAACCTAACGCATTTCGGTGGGCGCGGCGGCTCCGATCAGCGTCAGGCCGGACGTCAACACGTCCGAGACAGCCTGCACCAGCCCTAGTCTGGCATGCGTCAATTGTCGGTCGTTAACCTTAACAAACCGTAAGTCCGGATTATCGGTGCCGCGGTTCCAGTGTCCGTGCAAGCTGGAGGCCAGATCATACAGGTAAAATGCCAGTCGATGCGGCTCGAGCGCAAGCGCCGCGGACTCGATCAGCCGCGGATATTCCGCAAGCTTGCGGATCAGGCCGATCTCACCTTCATCGGTCAGCAAAGCGGTGGCCGCCGCCAGGCTGTTGCGATCGAAATTAGCCTCGCCCAACTGTTCGCTCGCTTGCCGGAACACGGAATGGCAGCGCGCCGAGGCGTACTGCACATAAAATACCGGATTGTCCTTCGACTGCTCGGTCACCTTGGCGAAATCGAAATCGAGGGGCGCATCGCTCTTGCGGTAGAGCATCATGAAGCGGATCGGGTCACGGCCGACCTCTTCCACCACTTCGCGCAGAGTCACGAAATCACCGGACCGCTTCGACATGCGAACCGGTTCGCCCTCGCGAAACAGCTTGACCAAGTTGCACAGCAGCACTGTCAGCTTGACATCGTCGCCGGCAATCGCCCGCGCCAAAGCCTCCAGCCGCTTGACATAGCCACCATGATCCGCGCCGAGCACATAGATGAGTTCGACGAAACCGCGATCGACCTTGTCCTTGAGGTAGGCGACGTCGGCGGCGAAATAGGTGAACGAGCCATCGGACTTGACCAGTGCCCGGTCCATATCGTCGCCGACCGCCGTCGAGCGGAACAAAGTCTGCTCGCGATCCTCCCAGTCCTCCGGCTTCTCGCCCTTGGGTGGCGGCAGCTTGCCCTTGTAGATATGCCCCTTCAGCGTCAGGTCGTTGATCGCAGAGCGGATCTTCTTGGCATTATCGGCATGCAGTGTGCGCTCCGAGAAGAACACGTCGTGGCGCACGTTGAGCAGCGCCAGATCCTCGCGGATCATTGCCATCATGGCATCGATCGTCCGGTCCTTGACGATGGCGAGCGCCTCGTCTTCGGGCATCTGCAGCAAGGAACGGCCGAATTCCTTGACCAGCGCCTCGCCGACAGGAACCAGATAGTCCCCCGGATAGAGACCGGCCGGAATCTCGCCGACATCTTCGCCGAGCGCTTCGCGATAGCGCAGCATGGCAGAGCGACCGAGGACATCGATCTGCGAACCAGCGTCGTTGATGACATATTCCTTGGTCACGTCGTAGCCGGCGAACATCATGATGTTGGCCAGCGCGTCACCCACCACGGCGCCACGGCAATGGCCGACATGCATCGGACCGGTCGGGTTGGCGGAAACATATTCGACATTGGCCTTCTTGCCGCCGCCGACCGTCGACCGACCATAATTGCGGCCTTCGCCGAGAAGCGCGGTCAGGTGCGCCTGCCAGAACCCGTCCTTGAGCCTGAGATTGACGAAGCCGGGACCGGCTACCTCGGCGGCGGCGACATCCTTGTCGGCGCGCAGCGCCTCCGCCAGCCTCTCGGCCAGCGCCCGCGGGTTTTGGCCTGTCGGCTTGGCGAGCACCATGGCGGCGTTGGTCGCCAGGTCGCCATGACTGGCGTCACGCGGCGGCTCGACGGCGATGCGGGACAGGTCCGGTGAGGCGCCGTCACGGTCCTTCAGATCGAGCGCTTCTACGGCTTTTATGATTCGCGCGTTGAAATCGGCGAAAATGTTCATGGGTATGGCTCTGGCGGTTTTGCAGGAATCCGGCTCGCTGGCCGGCAAAATCGAGCCCGCCCTAGCTCAAATCCGGCGTATGGTCAAACAAACGCCTATGTTCCTTGAGCGCATAGGTGTCGGTCATGCCCGCCAGGAAATCGGCCACGCTACGCGCCTTGATGCGATCGTCGGCCCGGTCGAGCCCTTCGCGCCAGCCATCCGGCATGGCATGCGGATCGGCGAAATAGGCGTCGAACAGGTCCTTGACGATCTGCTCGGCCTCGCCGCGCACGCGCATGACTTCCTTGTGCCGGTAGAGATGCTTGTAGAGAAAGACCTTCAGTTCCTTCTCCAGGGCAGCCATTTCGGCGGAAAACGTGACCATCGTCTCGCCTGCCGCCCTCACCGCGTCGGCGCTGCCAGGCCTGATGCGCTCCAGATTGCCGGTGGTCGACTTGATCACGTCCTCGACCATCATCGTGATTTGCCGCCGCATGAGTTCATGCCCGGTGCGCACGTCGTCGAGCGCCGGATAGCGCGCGCGCACGCCCGCCAGGATCGTTCCCGGCAGCGAGACCGTCTCCAGCATGTCAAGCGTCAGCAGCCCTGCCCTGAGGCCGTCGTCGATATCATGGGTGTTGTAGGCGATGTCATCCGCGATCGCCGCGCACTGCGCCTCGATGCCGGCGAATCGGTCGAGTTCGAGGTCATGCAGTTCGGAATAGTCGAGAATCGCCTGCGGCACCGGCCCCTTGAGCCCTTTTCTGCTGGCGTCCATCAGCGGCCCATTGTGCTTGACCAATCCCTCCAGCGTTTCCCAGGTGAGATTCAGTCCATCGAATTCGGCATAGCGCCGCTCCAGCCGGGTCACGACGCGGAGCGACTGCGCATTGTGGTCGAAGCCGCCCCAGGCACCCATCCTCTCGTTCAGCGCATCCTCGCCGGTATGGCCGAACGGCGTGTGGCCGAAATCATGCACCAGCGCCACGGCTTCGGCGAGATCCTCGTCGCCGCGCAATGCGCGTGCAAGGGCGCGCGCGATCTGCGCCACCTCGATCGAATGCGTCAGCCGGGTGCGGTAGTGATCGCCCTCATGCGCGACGAAAACTTGCGTCTTGTGCTTCAGCCGGCGGAACGCCGTCGAGTGGATGATGCGGTCGCGGTCGCGCTGGAACGGCGTGCGGGTCGGGCTCTCGACCTCGTCGAACAATCGCCCGCGCGACTTTGCCGGATCGCAGGCATATAAAGCGCGCGGCCGGTAGCCGAATCCGATGTCACCCAACTCGTTGGTCATGGTCGATGCCGCAGGTTGACTTGATGCAGTTGACTTGGTGCAGTTGACTTGGCCCCTCGCGCTTCATACCTATCATGTGAAACCGAAAGCAAGGTGACGCCCATGGGCGCGGATGCCAAGACTGGCATGAAAGTCGACATGACCGAAGCCGCCGCCAAGCGGATCGCCAAGATTGTGTCTGGCGAAACAGGCAAAACGGCGCTGCGCGTTTCCGTCGAAGGCGGCGGCTGCTCCGGATTTTCCTACAAGTTCGATCTGGTTGATGGTCGCAATGACGACGACGTCGCCATCGAAAGAGACGGCGCCACCGTGCTGATCGACGACCTGTCGCTGGTCTATATGGGCGGTTCGGTGATCGATTTCGTCGATGACCTGATGGGCCAGTCGTTCCAGATCAGGAACCCAAATGCGGTCGCGTCCTGCGGCTGCGGCACCAGCTTCTCCATCTAGAAATGCCTGCCATAGGCGCGGTCCGACAGATCGCGCTTTCAGCCGGACGCAATCTCGATACAACTCTGGCCTTCTGGCGTGATGTTCTGGGCATGAGCGTGCATGCCCGCTTCGATCCGCCAGGCATCGCCTTCATCATGGCTGGCGGAGTGCGGCTGTTGTTCACCGACGGCATCCCGGCCGGAACTGTCTATCTCGACATCACCGGTCTTGAGGATTTTCACGCCCAGGCGAAGGCCGCGGGCGTGCCCTTCACCGCACCGCCGACCCTGGTCCATCGCGATACCGAGGGCATGTTCGGACCGGCAGGGGAAAGCGAATGGATGGCCTTCCTAAAGGACCCGGCAGGCAATACGATCGGCCTCGTCGAGCGCCATCCGCCGCAATAGCATCGAGGCCGTCATGAAAATCGTCACCTGGAACATCAACGGCGTTCGCGCCCGCATCGGCAATTTGACCCATTGGTTGACGGAGAGCGCGCCGGACATCGTCTGCCTGCAGGAGATCAAGTCGGTCGACGAACAGTTCCCACGCGCCGAGATCGAGGCGCTCGGCTACAATGTCGAAACCCATGGCCAAAAGGGTTTCAATGGCGTCGCCATTCTTTCGAAGCTGCGCTTCGACGAGGGTCATCAGGGGGCTGCCGGGAGACGACACCGACGAACAGGCGCGTTTCATCGAGGGCGTTTTCTCCACCGACAAGGGCGCGCTACGCGTCGTCTCGCTCTATCTGCCGAATGGTAATCCGATCGATGACGAGAGGAAGTTTCCCTACAAGCTTTCCTGGATGGCGCGGCTGGAGCGTTGGGCCGAAGAGCGGCTTCGGCTTGAAGAGGCGCTGGTGCTCGCCGGCGACTATAACGTCATTCCCGAGCCGATCGACGCAAGATTTCCGGAGAACTGGCTGGGCGATGCGCTGTTCCAGCCCAAGACGCGACAGGCCTTCCGCCGGTTGCTCAATCTCGGCTTTACCGAAGCGGTGCGAGCGGTCACCGACGCGCCGGACACCTACACTTTCTGGGACTATCAGGCCGGCGCCTGGCAGAAGAACAACGGCATCCGCATAGACCATCTGCTGTTGTCGCCGGAGGCCGCCAACCGGTTTTCGTCGGCCTCCATCGAAAAGCATGTCCGGGCCTGGGAAAAGCCGTCCGACCACGTTCCGGTGGCAATAGACCTCGCGCTGCGGCCGGCTTGACAAGTGGCAGGTCAAGGGCATCCACCAACCGAACCCACATCTCGCCACAATCGCGCGTTTGATCGGAGATCATGATGCTGCGACGGAGGCTGCCGTGACCTTGCGACTTCTTCTTTGCCCGATTGCCCTGGGATTCGTCTTGGCCGCGACGGCCGCGGCGCTCGCCGCCCCGGAATGCCTGGCCAATGGCAAGTCGTTCCAGCTCGGCCAATCCGCGTGCCTCACCCTTGCCGGTGAAAGCCACCTCGCCCGATGCGACAAGGTCCTCAACAATTCGTCGTGGACAAAGGTTGCGGACAACTGTCCCGGAGAAGCGCCCGCAACGCATCCGACGGCACCGCTCTCGACACCTTTGCCGAAAGCGATCCCTGCTGAGCCGACGGCAAACTGATTCTATCGAGACCCTGCAACCCGCGAGCGGCGCGAGATCGCTCGGCTACTGGTCGCCGCCACCTTCGCCACCGCCCTTGGTAAGGATGTCGTCGGCCAGCGAAATCGCGGTGCGACGGTCGGCCTCGCCGGCGGCGGCAAACGCCTCTTCCTGCATACCGCGAATCCAGGGCTGATCGGCCGGCGAAGCGCGTTCGAGCGCCGCCGTCATCATCGCCAGGCCGCGAACGATCTTGCCGCTCTGGAACAGCAGGTTGCCAAGCGTCGCCTGGGCGCCGGCATGGCCTTTTTCTGCAGCGAGCTGGAACCAGCGGCCGGCCTGCTTGACGCTGGCCTTGACGCCGCCCTCGCCCTTCAGGAACATCTGGCCCATCTCGAACTGTGCGTTCGGATTGCGGTAATTGGCGGCGGCGCGCATGTAATATTCCTGGGCAGCCACCTCGTTTTCCGTGACCGGACTGCCGGGAATGCCCTTGCGGAGATAGTCGCCCAGCGCCACCAGCGCGTCGGAAACATAGCTTTCCTCCGGCGAGCCGGGCTCGACATCCTGATCGACGATCTCCGAGAAGAACTTGAACGCCTCATAGTCGTCGCGCGCCACGCCGTCGCCTTCGGCATACATGCGCGCAAGCTTCCATGTGGCGCCGATCTGGCCGTTCTCGGCGGCGTATTTATAGGCTTCCGCCGCCTGTTCCTTGTGGCCGTTCTTGTAGGCGGAGAATCCGAACTGGAACACAGCCCACGGGCTGGACTGCGGCTTCACGCCGGTCTTGTCGTCGAACACCTTGTCGTCGAAGGCCATGGCCTGGCCCACGGCGCCAAAGATCGCTGCCGCGACCAGTGCCGAAAGGACAGACGACCTCAACAACTCAGATGTCCGCATAGCAGTGTGTTTCTTTCGCACCGCCCGGATGGGTGACCGCGCCATCGCGGGCCGGCCCTACCGTCTGTGCATATTTCCAGATCGCGCCCGACTGATAGTCGGTCGTGCGCGGCTTCCACGTCCTTGCCCTTGTCTCCAGTTCCGTTTCGGACAACGCCACTTCGATCGTGCCGTTCACAGCGTCGATCGAGATCATGTCACCATCCCTGAGCAGTCCGATCGGGCCGCCCAAGGCGGCTTCTGGACCGACATGGCCGATGCAGAAACCACGTGTAGCGCCTGAAAAGCGCCCGTCTGTGATCAACGCCACCTTGCCGCCCATGCCCTGGCCGTAAAGCGCCGCCGTTGTCGACAGCATCTCGCGCATGCCCGGGCCGCCGCGCGGACCCTCGTAGCGGATGACGATGACCTCGCCTTCCTTGTAGTTGCGGTTCGTCACGGCTTCGAAACATTCCTCTTCCGAATCGAAGCAACGGGCCGGGCCTGAGAATTTCAGCTCCGCCATGCCCGCGACCTTCACAATCGCGCCCTCGGGGGCAAGGTTTCCCTTCAAGCCCACGACGCCGCCAGTTTTTGTGATGGGCCGGTTGGCGGGACGGACCACGTCCTGATCTTCATTCCAGGCAACGTGTTCCATATTTTCGGCCAAAGTGCGGCCAGTCACCGTCAGGCAATCACCATGCAGATAGCCGTGGTCGAGCAAGGTCTTCATCAGCAGTGGAATGCCGCCGGCCTCGAACATGTCCTTGGCGACATATTTGCCGCCCGGCTTCAGGTCTGCGATGTAAGGCGTCTTCTCGAAAATCCTGGCGACATCGAACAAATCGAACTTTATGCCGGCCTCATGCGCGATCGCCGGCAGATGCAGCGCCGCGTTGGTCGAGCCGCCCGTGGCGGAAACCACGGTCGCCGCATTTTCCAGCGCTCTCAGCGTGACGATGTCTCGGGGGCGGATGTTCCTGGCGATCAGCTCCATGATCTTCTCGCCCGAGGCGAAGTTGAAACGGTCGCGCATCTCGTAGGGCGCCGGCGCTCCGCAGGAATAGGGCAAGGCCAGCCCGATCGCCTCGGCGACCGTGGCCATGGTGTTGGCGGTGAACTGGGCGCCGCAGGAGCCGGCCGAGGGACAGGCCACCTGCTCGATTTCAAGCAGTTCGGCATCGCTGATCGTGCCGACCGAGTGCTGGCCGACGGCTTCGAACACGTCCTGCACGGTGATCTGCCGGCCGCGATAGCTGCCGGGCAGGATCGAGCCGCCATAGATGAAGATCGACGGCACGTTGAGCCGCACCATGGCCATCATCATGCCAGGCAATGACTTGTCACAACCAGCGAGGCCGACCAGCGCGTCGTAGCAATGGCCGCGCATGGTGAGTTCGACCGAATCGGCGATGACATCGCGCGACACCAGCGACGACTTCATGCCCTGGTGCCCCATGGCGATGCCGTCGGTGACGGTGATCGTGCAGAACTCGCGCGGCGTGCCGTTGGCCGCGGCCACGCCTTTCTTGACCACTTGGGCCTGGCGCATCAGCGAAATGTTGCAGGGCGCTGCTTCATTCCAGCAACTGGCGACGCCAACAAGAGGCTGCGCGATCTCGGCCGCCGACAACCCCATCGCATAGAGATAGGAACGGTGCGGCGCCCGCGCCGGACCAACGGTCACGTGGCGGCTTGGCAGATCGGCCTTGGAGATGACTCTGACGTCCATACTCATCCTTGCCGCTGGCGGTGCGGCCCGCCCCATCGCCGAGCCTTTTGGCGCGTGTCCCGAGACAATTCGAGGTGCGCCGGGTTTATGGCGGGAAATGGGCGATTTCCTTGGCGGGATTTGTAGCGCGGGGGTTGTTCAGAAAGTGTTGCCAAAACGTCACAATCATACGACGTGACGCGAGTGCGGCTTATCTGCAACGCAGTTTGAATACGTGCGAGCGTATTCGCCTCAATACCAATCCGGACAAACAAAAAAGGCCGGGCAATGCCCGGCCTTTTTTGTAGCGAATAGAAGTGCTTACCACTTGAAGCTATAGCCGCCCGACAGGGCATAGCCCCAGCCGCCATCAACCGAACGATTGATGTTGGCGAAGTTACCGCCGCCAACTGGATAATTCGAGTATTGGGTTTCAGACACGGAAGCGAGGTAGACAGCAGCGACGCCAAATCGAAGTTCGCCGCCCATCTTGTCTTTCATCGAGACGCCGGTCCCAAGCGTGTAGCTTGCCCCGGTCAGATCCCATCCGGTGCTGACCCCCCGATCCCAGGTTGCAAACACCGTGCCGGACAGCCAGTCATTGAACTTGTGGCCGATGCCACCGGTCACGGTCCAGCCATCGCGCCAGAAGTAGTCATTGCCATTGTTGAGACCAATCGCCGGAACCTGCAGGTTGAGTTGCTTGGTGACTGACCAATTCGTCCACTTCACGCTACCATAGGCAAGCCAGCCTGGCGCAACACCAGTTTGAGCCTTGAACTCCACGGACTGCGGAAACTTCGCGTCGCCGGTCGCAGGAACAGTAATTGGCGTCGGCGGGTTCGTGGGAGCAAAAGTATTGGCCTCCCCGGATGCTTTGATGCTGACGCCGGAGCGATACATCAATTGCGCGCGCAGTGCGATCTCCGGGATTTCATAGGCAACACCAGCGCGCCACCCGACATTGCTGTCATTGAGACGGACATTAAGGGGAGCAAAATTTGACCCCAGCGCGGCTCCGGCATCGAGACTGTAATTCGTGACTTCGTCGTAGATGCCGCCAAGAAACCATACGCGCCCCTTGCTAAGGTCGTACTTCACACCGCAAGTTACGCCGTATTCATACATGGTGAAGTTTTCACTCAACTTGCCCAGTGGCCCGCTCGAGCGAGGCCAGGACGCGTCACCGCCGTACGATTCCGTCATCGTTCCGGCGCAAGACAGATTGTCTGTCAGCTTGAATTTTACCGCGGCTGAGGGAACAGCGTAGGCGTCCGAGTAATTCACTCCAACCAGATACGGATTGAGCGGATTTACTGAGTATTTTCTGGTCGGCGCAACATACGTCACGCTGGTGCGCATGTTGAAATTGCCGTCCTCAAAAATGATGTCGGTGTCCGCGGTCCCGCGCGAAAAGCCGCCGGCGTGCACCGAGCCGATCAAAGCAAATGAAAAACACCCTGCCCCCAGCAGTGCTTTCAGACGCAAAATGTCCATGGAATTCCTCCCCGAAATACTAGTGCGTCAAGCTAGAGCCAATTCAGGTTAACGGCGCAACAACGAATTCAAGAGGCGTACACGTACAGGTGATCAGAACGCAATTTCGACAAATTGCGTCCACCTCCAGAAGGCCTAAAAAGTGGCCTTTGGGCAAAAATCGGCAAAGAAAATGCGGAAGAACTGTCTAAACCCGCGCGAAAATGGCACTTTTTACGGCGTAAGCGCCCCATTGTTACATTATGGCAACAATGGGGCTGAAACTTTCCGTTTACGTCAATATTAACGCAACGGAATGCCTGTTTTCGAGGCAAGAACGCAGTCGTCGAGGCGGCTTGAGAGGCCTCGCCAGTTCCAGCATTTCAACCCGCGTCGCGCACCCGACTCAGAGCCACTGAAAGCTTCTCTTGCGCTTCACGATACTCCGCGAGTTTTTCCCGCTCGGCGGCCACGATCTCCTCCGGCGCGCTGGCGACGAATCTCTCGTTGGACAGCTTCTTGTGCAGCCGGGCGATTTCCTCTGTCACCTTGACCAGTTCCTTCTGCAACCGGGCCGCTTCGGCGGTCAGGTCGATCAGGCTGCCGAGCGGCAGGCAGATGGTCGCCTCGTTGAGCACGATCTGGGCGGCCCCCTTGGGGGCGGCATCGGCCAGCGAAATGTCGCCAACCCGTGCCAGCCGCTTGATCGCCGAGTCCTGGCGCTGCAGCCTTTCGCGTGTCACCGCGTTGGCGCCGATCACCACCAGGGGCGCGATCGCCGCAGGCGGCACGTTCATTTCCGAACGCACCGAGCGGATGCCGGAGACAAGGTCAACCAGCCAGTTGATGTCGGCGGCCGCTTCCGCGTCCTCGAAGTCCGGTGAAGGCCACGCGGCATGGCAAAGCAGCGACGACCGCTCCTTGCCCTCTCCGGCGGTCTGCGCCCACAGCTCTTCCGTCATGAACGGCATCATCGGGTGCAGCAGCTTGTAGATCTCGTCGAGCACGAAGGCGACGCAAGCCCGGCTTTCGGCCTTGGCAGCCTCGTCCGTGCCCATGAACACAGGCTTCAGCAGTTCCAGGTACCAGTCGCAGAACAGGTTCCAGACGAAGCGGTAGGCAGCACCTGCGGCCTCGTTGAAGCGATAGGACGTTATCCCATCGGTAATGTCGCGCGCGGCCCGCGTCAGCTCGGTCAGGATCCAGCGGTTGACCGCCAGCTTTGCATCGTTCAACCAGAACTCGTCGTTGCGCGCGACTTCGTTCATCTCGGCGAAGCGCGTGGCGTTCCAGAGCTTGGTGCCGAAATTGCGATAGCCGGCGATGCGGGCCGGGTCGAGCTTCACGTCGCGCCCCTGCGCCGCCATCACCGTCAGGGTGAAGCGCAGCGCGTCGGCGCCGTATTCGTCGATGAGATCGAGCGGATCGATGACGTTGCCTTTCGACTTCGACATCTTCTGCCCGTTCTTGTCGCGCACCAGCGCGTGGACATAGACCGTATGGAACGGCTCTTCATCCATGAAGTGCAGCCCCATCATCATCATGCGGGCGACCCAGAAGAAGATGATGTCGAAGCCGGTCACCAGCACGTCGGTCTGGTAATAGGTCTTCAGTTCCGGTGTCTGGTCCGGCCAGCCAAGCGTCGAGAACGGCCACAGGGCCGACGAGAACCAGGTGTCGAGCACGTCCTCGTCACGGGTCAGTATCTCGCCCGGCTTGAAGTTCTCTAGCTTGTCCTCGACCCAGGCCTTCCAGGGCCCTTCCAGCGCCAGATAATATTCGATCGCGGCGCCAAGCGCTTCTTCCTCGGTCTTCTCGACAAAGACACGCCCGTCCGGTCCATACCAGGCCGGAATCTGATGGCCCCACCATAGCTGGCGCGAAATACACCAGGGCTGGATGTTCTCCATCCAGTCGAAGTAGGTCTTCTCCCAGTTCTTCGGCACGAAATTCGTGCGGCCCTCGCGCACCGAAGCGATCGCCGGCTTGGCGAGTTCGGCGGCATTCGCATACCACTGCTCGGTCAGGAACGGCTCGATCGGCACGCCGCCGCGATCGCCATGCGGCACGGCATGGCGATGCGGCTCGACCTTTTCGAGGAAGCCGCCGGCTTCCATCAGGTCGACGATCTTCTTGCGCGCAACGAAACGGTCGAGCCCGTTGAGCTCATCCCACACGGCCTGGCGTTCCGGCGTCACGTCGAGGCCGGCGAGGAAATCCTCATTGTCCTTGAGGTTTATCGCGGCCTCGATGGTGAGAATGTTGATCGCCGGCAGTTTGTGGCGCTTGCCGACCTCGAAGTCGTTGAAGTCATGCGCCGGCGTGATCTTGACGGCACCGGAACCCTTTTCCGGGTCGGAATACTCATCCGCCACCACAGGAATCTTGCGGCCGACGATCGGCAGGACAAGGTTCTTGCCAACGAGGTGCCGGAAACGCTCGTCGTCAGGATTCACGGCGACAGCCGTGTCGCCCAGCATGGTCTCGGGGCGCGTCGTCGCCACGGCGATGAAGGTTTTTGGATTCTCCGGATCGAAAACCTCGCCCTCGATCGGATAGCGGAAGTGCCAGAGATTGCCGTTGACCTCCTGCTGCTCGACCTCGAGATCGGAGATCGCGGTCAACAGCTTGGGGTCCCAGTTCACAAGGCGCTTGTCCTTGTAGATCAGCCCTTCCTTGTAGAGGGTGACGAAGACTTCGAGCACGGCCTTGGACAGGCCTTCATCCATGGTGAAGCGCTCGCGCGACCAGTCGGCAGAGGCGCCAAGCCGCTTCAGCTGGTTGAAGATCGCGCCACCGGATTCGGCCTTCCACTCCCACACTTTCTCAATGAATTCTTCGCGTGTGAGATCACGGCGATGGATCTGCTTCTCCATCAGCTGGCGCTCGACCACCATCTGCGTGGCGATGCCGGCATGGTCCATGCCGGGCTGCCACAGCACGTTCTTGCCGCGCATGCGCTCGAAGCGCACGAGAATGTCCTGCAGCGTGTTGTTGAGCGCATGGCCCATATGCAGCGAGCCGGTGACATTCGGCGGCGGGATAACGATGGTGAAGGCCTCGGCCCCCTCCTCCGCACCGGCGCCGGCGCGAAAGGCATCGGCCTCTTCCCAGATTTTGGCGATCTTCGGCTCGACGGTCTTGGCGTCGTAGGTCTTTTCAAGCATGGGGAAATGGTCCGCGCTGTCGGGAGTTTGCTGACCCGGTGTAAATCGGAAGGTTTTGGCCAAGTCAACCGAGACTGCCTTGGCTCATCAACGGCAAATAGGCTTGGCTCTGCTCATTTCAACGGAAGGCCATGTCCGCACTCGGCACAGAATTTCGCACGCGGTGTTCGGCATGGCTTTCCGCAGGCTGGGCAATCGGGGCCGTAGTGGGAACGCCGAACTTAAAAAACACGTCGTACACGGTCCACAGTTTGAAGCCGGTCAGCCTGAAATATCTGTCTGCTTGGGGGAGCGCTCTGATCGCCTTCGCGGCCAAGAACGGCTGAACACCAAAGAGAAAGCGCCGCACAAGGGCGGCGCTTTCAGCCTGGAATTGTCCAGGAAATTATTGCGCGCCGCGCGCCACGCGTTCGATCTCTTCGCGCACCAAGCGCTCGACCAGCGTCGGCAGATTGTTGTCCAGCCAGTCCTGCAGCATCGGCCGCATCATTTCCTCGGCCATCTCGTCGAAGGTCTTCTTGCTACGGCTGGCGAACGCATCGGACAACTCGCCAAAAGCAGCAGCCACCTGACGCCCTGTATGTTCCGACACGATCGCCGGACGGACGGACGCCTCGGCCGTTGCCGGCCATGCCGCCCCAGTGCGCGACGGCGCTGATTCCAGGACCGGTTCAACCGTCGATCCCTTGTCGGGAACCGCTACCACCGGCTCGGCGGCAGCTACCCGGCGCGTAGTGGCCGCATCCGGCAGCGATGTCGAGGCCCTGATCGCGTCGCCCACCGCTGCAATATCGCGCCGCCAATCGGCGACGATGGTGTCGCTCGTCTCCGACATCCTCGCGACGGCAGGCATATCGGCGTTGGCTGCGGGAGCGGCATCAACCCGGGCGCTCACCTCGGCCAATGTCGTGGGCGCCTGGGCTGCGGGAGCCAGCGTTGCCGGAGCTCTCACCGAAGCAAGATCGGAACGAACCAGCGTCTCGATGCGAGTGACGATCGGTTCAGCGGCAGGGAGTTGCGCCTGGACTTCCGCCAGGGTCACCGGCTTCCTGACATCCAATCCACCACGCAGCTCGGCGCGGAATGCGTCCACATCCTGCACCGAAGCCGATTCCGGCTCGATATCCTGACGCAGTTCATCTGGTTCGCCCGCGGGCTTGCGGCCGGTATCACTGTCCTCGATGATCCTGCGGATCGAGGCCAGTATCTCTTCCATGGAAGGTTCGCGCTGTGCGCTGCTTGCCGTCGCCATCGTCACATCCGCCGCCCTTGTGACTCGTTGCAAATTTCCCGTCCGGCAAAAGGCCGGATTCGAATCATGGCGCCAGCGTAACCGACGGATCGCGCCACGAGAATCCCCAATGTGGAGACATGTTGGATTTCAACAGATTAGAGCAACGGACGGTCTGGCTGTTTGCCTGGGTCAGCGTTCCCAATGGGAAGCGGCTTCGATCATTTCCACGGGCATTCCCGCGCAATGCGGAACCAGGACGGCTCCCTACCCAACGCCAGGGTGCCGAAAGAACATTCTATCGGCATCTGGCTGCATAACCGTCCTGCCCGGCGCGCAAAGGCCCAGGACCGGAAGGCGGGTTGACTAGCGACCGTCCGGCGTACGCAGGCCGGTCCACTTGTCCTTGACGGCGTTGTAGTGCTCTTCGGGCTGATACTTCGTCACCTGCAGGCCAAGGCGGTCGACCGACAGGCGTCCCATGGCCGACAGGATGGCATAGCTCGCCACCACCACATCATGCTCGGAACCGGCCTGGTTGATCTTGGCGGTGATGACGGCCGCCTGCGCGTTGAGGACGTCGAGCGTGGTGCGCTGGCCGACATTGCGCTCCTCGATGACGCCGTTCAGCGCAAGTTGGGCGGCATCGATGACCTGCTTGTTGGCGGCGACGCTTTCCTGAGCCGCCGTATACTGCGTCCAGGCCGCGGTCACGGCCTGGCGCACCTGGTCGCGGCTGACGTCAACCTCGATCCGCGCCTGGCCCAGCGATTCCTTGGACCTGCGCACCGTGGCCTCGGTGCGGCCACCCGAATAGATCGGAATGGTCAGCGTCGCGCCGATATTGGCAGAGGTCGAATTGCCATTTGGGTTCGACAAAGATGACGGGCTGTACTGATTGTAGGTGTCGGAAACGCCCGCCGAGGCCGACAGCTGCGGCAACAGCGCCCCCTCCGCCGACTTGACGGAAAAGCCCGCCGCATCGACCAGATGCTGGTTGGCGAGAATGGCGGGATGCTCGTTCGACGCGACCCCGATCGCCGAATTGAGGCTGCCCGGCAGCAGCTTTGCCAGCGGCGAAGCACCCTTGAGCTTGCCCGGCTCATCACCGATGATCTGGTGATAGGTCGCGGCGCTGGACAGCGCCTGTGCACGGGCGGCACTGAGCTGAGCCACCGCCGACGCGCGGGACGCATCCGCCTGCGCAACGTCGGTACGAGTGCCTTCGCCGACCTCGAATCGGGAACGCGCGGCGCGCGCCTGCTCGGTCAGGAACTGCAGGTTCTGCTCGGTCAACACCGCGATCTGCCGGTCGCGAATCACATCCATATACGCGGTTGCCGCGTTGAAAAGGGTGTTCTCTTCGGTATTGCGCAGGCTTTCAACGGACGCCCGGACCTGGGCCTCGGCCGACGCCACATTGTTGCTGGTCTGGAATCCGTCGAACAGGGTCTGGTTGATCTGGATGCCGAAATTGGCGGTCGTCGCGCTCAGGTGACCGCCGGGAAAGTTTGTTTTCGTGTAATCTATGCTCGAAGAGCCGTTGATCGTCGGCCGCCAGCCAGACTTGGCCAAGGGCACGCCTTCATCCGTGACGCGGACGCCGGCACGCGCCGCGTTCAGCTGCGAATTGTTCTGATAGGCTTTTGCAAGTGCTCCAAGGATGGTTTCCGCCGAGGCGGCCAGGGGAGAAAGCGCTGTCGCGGAGAACAGGACGGCGGCGAAAAGACTCTTGCGTACAGACGGCACGGTATATCCCTCATTCGTTTAACATGGGAACTGCGCCGCGCCGGCCTCTCTCAAATTCGAGCAGTCGGCACCGCGTTTTGACGTTCCCTGCTGTCAGCCCAGATCACCCCGGATAAACGGATCAGCAACGATTGTTAACGCAAGCGACCATGACAGCGCATTGGCTGCAAGGCAAAATTACTCAGAATTCGAAGGCGTGAGCACGTTCAAATCCCGGTAGTGGCTTTATTGCCGCATTAAACGCGCGTCTTCCGGTTACAACCCCCCCAGCCTTGAAAAACAGTCGAGCCACGCCGGAATTCCCTTGCCCTTCAACGGCAACGAGACGGCCGCCTTCGGCAAGCTGTTCAAGCAACGGCGCGGGCACCTTTTCAACGCTGCCGCCTATGAAAATGACATCGTACGGTGCTTTGCCGGCATGACCTTCGGCCAAGGCCCCCTTGACCACGGTGACATTGCCGCAGCCCAGCGCCGAAAGCGTTGATGTGGCCGATTCAGCAAGGGTCGAATCGCTTTCAAGCGCCACAACCGACTTTGCCAGCCGCGACAGGATGGCGGCGGCATAGCCAGTGCCGCAACCGACATCGAGCGCCGAATCACCTGGATTGATCTCGGCCAGCTGGATCAGCTTGGCCAGAGGCGAAGGCTCCATGAGATAGCGCGCGCCATCGGGCCCGCTGGCGATGCGGATATCCTCGTCGATATAGGCGAGATCGCTCTGGCCGGCGCTGACAAAAGCCTCGCGCGGTATGGAAAGCATGGCGTCGAGCAGAGGCGTGCTGGTCACGTCGGTGGTGCGGACCTGGCCATCCACCATCTTCACGCGGCGTTCGGAGAAATCAGCGCTCATGTCCCAACCAATCCGCTTGCCGCGCACAAACCGCGGTTCATTTCGACCGGAACGTCGCGCTCCGGCGCTGACGCGCGGGAGCCCGGGTATTGGAGGCCTCGCCCGGAATCGAACCGGGGTGCAAGGATTTGCAGTCCTCTGCGTAACCACTCCGCCACGAGGCCTCATTGCTCCCGGCGTTCCACCCGGTTCCAATAGGTTGCGGCGAAAATGCCGTCAAGCGGCGAAGGTGCATTCCCAGCGGTTTCCTCGGCCACGGACAAGCGCTTGCGTTGAAACGCCGCTGCTTGCCTGCCCATCCGCCCATTAGCCGGTTGTCATCCATGGCCTCAAGTCGCGAGAAACCGCGTTGGCAAGGATTACGTGGAGCAAGCAGGAGGGCCGCGCCATGCGTCATGCGAAGCCGGGCAATGCAGAGGACAAGTCGCACGAACACTCCCTGTTGAGATGCAAGGAGCTTGCCCACCACGCCATCGACCGCCTTGGCATGGGGCGCGCATGCCGCCTGTCGCCTGCCGCCTCGCGATCGGCTGGCGTCGGTTGCCGCCGTGCTCAAGGAAATCCGTGAGGGATTGGAAAGACGTTCAGCCCGCAAGGGCACCCCTGGTCCGAACACAGAGCCCGGCGTCCAGAACCATTCGCAGGACCGGGCGCGCCTGCCGGGCTGAGCCACAACGAGTATCAGCAGCCAGGAGCGGCCCAGGTTCCTCGCCGGCACAATCATTGATTGGGCCGGCGGCGTCGCTCCCACCACACGACGAATCGACGTCGATGGCGGCGTATCACCGCGAACTCATAGGACAGGACCAGTATTCCGAGCGGGACCATCCAGAAGCCCAGGATCGGCAGGAAACCGAGAATCCCGCCAAGCGCGAGCAGCACGCCAATCGTGATTCTGAGGCCGCGCGAGCGCGGCATGGTGAACTCGCGGCCAAGAATCGAAATCTTCCGCGCTGGTGCCTGAGTGTCGTTTGCCGTCATGTCGATTGAATTAACCGCGTTTCACAAATCCCGGAGATCAGGAACACAAGGCCGCAACCACCTTTTGGATCCACAATCGCCTTCAAAAGGCTCATATGAGGGCGTCAGCAGATGATTGCGAGAAATCGCATGATGAAAAACCTGACAAAAAATACGAAATGCTTCTTTGCAAAGCTGAAACGGGTTTGCTATAGGCTGCCACACTCACAAGAGAGCGACTGTTCCCCGGTAGCTCAGTGGTAGAGCAACCGGCTGTTAACCGGTTGGTCGCTGGTTCGAATCCGGCCCGGGGAGCCACTTAACGCCTCAAAGCCTTATATCCCAACAGTTGCAAGGGTTTGCGCTTCCGCCGAGGTACACCTTCAGGTACACCGAAGGGTACATAGGAATGCTGATTGAAGTGCAATATCTCCAAAAGCGTGGCAAGGCCGGATGGCGTTATCGGCGTAAAGTCCCCCCTGCCCTCAAGGCATTCCTCGGTCGAGGTGAGATCGTTATACCACTTGGGAAAACCGAGGCCGAAGCATTGGCCCGGTATAAGAGGGTCCATGCTGAAGCTGAGAAGCTTTTGTCCGACGCAGTCACGCGATCCAATGGGCCTGCCCCAACAGAATGGGGTCGATTCCGTGACGGCATAACTTCTGCCCGCAAGATGGGCTTCCGCCAAGACCGCGACTTCCCGTCTGTCGACGAGATCGATCATGACACGGACTGGCAGGCCAGATTGAAGGCTGTCGAGGAGCTTGCCCGCATGTACGTTCCCAATTTCGACAGCATCGACGATGATGACGAAGTCCCTGATTTCCTCCCGACCGAGGCAGACGCCGCATTGGCACGCGCGCTTCTGCTGAACCCATCGGGCACGCCAGCCCCTACCCTAGAGGATGCCAAGAGGCTCTATCTCAAAGAGCGCGTTGGCGCCGATGAAACGAAGATGGCCTGCTGCCGGTTTCGTGGACACCGAGATAAGGTGTTTAACGGAACTGGAGAGTGGGAATGCAGAGAAGGAAGTTCAGCCGCGAGTTCAAGCTTGAGGCGGTGAGATTGGTGAAGGATCGGGGCGTTGCGGTGGCGCAGGCGGCCCGTGATTTGGATCTCCATGAGAATGTGCTGCGCAAGTGGGTCCGCGAGACGAGCGCTGACCCGCAGCATGCCTTTCCCGGCCATGGTCAAATGAAGCCTGAGCAGCAGGAGATTGACCGGCTGCGTCGGGAAGTTACTAAGCTGAAGGCGGAGCGCGACATCCTAAAAAAGGCCGCAGCCTACTTCGCGAGGGATGCGATATGAGGTTCGCCTTTATCGCGAAGCACCGTTCGATCTGGCCGGTGGCATGGCTGTGCAATGCGCTGGATG
Source organism: Mesorhizobium sp. PAMC28654 (assembly GCF_020616515.1). Classification (GTDB taxonomy): domain Bacteria; phylum Pseudomonadota; class Alphaproteobacteria; order Rhizobiales; family Rhizobiaceae; genus Mesorhizobium. The sequence continues at coordinate 234,240 of NZ_CP085135.1, read as the reverse complement.
TGTCGCGCTCAGGCTTCCATGCCTGGCTCAACCGCAGCCCCAGCGCCCGGTCCCAGCACGACGAGATGCTCGTTCCCAGGATCGACCGGAGCTTCAAGAGCAGCGACCGCACCTATGGCGCCCGTCGCGTCTGGCACGACGTCTTGGCTGAGGGAGTCTCCTGCGGTCTTCATCGCGTCGAGAGGCTCATGCGGGAGAACGGCTTGCGTGCCCGGCCTCGGCGCCGCGGGCTACCGAAGGACACTGGCGAGCGAGCCGCCGTGTCGGACAATCTCCTTGATCGCGCCTTCGAAGCTGCTGCTCCGAACCAGAAGTGGATTGCCGACTTCACCTACATCTGGACCGCCGAAGGATGGCTCTATGTTGCGGCGGTCGTCGACCTGTTCTCCAGGCGTGTCGTCGGCTGGGCGATGAAGGCCGAAGATGACGGCCCAACTCGTCACCGACGCCCTAATCATGGCGATCTGGCGCCGAGGCAAGCCAGACAGCCTGCTCCATCATTCGGACCAGGGGTCGCAATATACGAGCGAGCAGTTCCAGCGCCTGATGGCCGATCACGGCATTACCTGCTCGATGAGCCGGTCCGGCAACGTCTGGGACAATGCTGCGATGGAGAGCTTCTTCTCGTCGCTCAAAACCGAGCGGACAGCCCGCAAGGTCTACAGGACGAGGGATCACGCCAAGGCAGATGTGTTCGATTACATCGAATGCTTCTATAACCCTCGGCGAAGGCACTCGACGCTGGGCTATCTCAGCCCCAACGAGTTCGAGGAGCAAGCTATGCTAGCTTAACCGGGTGTCCGAAAAACCGGCAGCAGGCCAATGACATTGAGGTCTGGAGTGGGTTCGGCGGCGAGCGCCTGACGGCGTCCGCAGAGTACCGCTTCGACGACCTGACAGGCATCCACGATGCACCAACAGGGAGCTGGAGAGACAAGGCTGAGCATGCCCTGAACGTGGCCGGAAGGTTCACCTCGGAGTCCTCAGGCCTGACCACTGCAAACGTCGCCCTCTACCGGTGGACGGCAGCCTCCATCGTCCAGCGCTTCGCCGACATGGCGCATGGTGGCAAGATGATGTCTGCCGCCCGGATCGCCGACCTGGGCCTGTCCAAGGACATGACAGCCCGCGTCCTTAAGGCGTTCAAGGAGCCCGGCAACTTCGAGTACAGCAAGAGCCTGCTCACCGGTAAGAAGGTCGCCCGCGCTCACTTCGCCAAGTGGCAAGACAAGGAGGCAGCCGAAGCTTTCCGTCAGGCAGCCTATCGCCTCGGGAACACGATCATCCAGAAGAACGACATCGGCAACATGGCTATGTGGATGTCTCATCCCGCTGCCAAGCTGCTCATGCAGTTCCGCTCGTTCATGGTTGGCGCTTGGGAGAAGAACACCCTGAAGTCGATGCACATGCGCGATCCGGTTGCCGCTAAGGCACTCGCCGCGACCATGGGCTTCGCCGGCCTGTCGTATGTCGTGCAGCAGAAGATCGCTGCAATCGGCCGTTCTGACAGGAAGGAATGGCTGGCGGATAGGTTGAGCTGGGGAAAGATTGGAACGGCGGCGTTTGCGAGAGCAGGCGCTTCGTCCGTGCTGCCCATGCTCATCGACACCGGATTGTACTTTGGGGGTCAGGACGCGGTGTTCAGCCACACGCGAACTACCGGACAGACAAGCAACATGATGTTCGGCAACCCCACCACGGGTGGCTTGGACGACCTGATGCTGGCCTTCCGGAGTCTCACTGCTCTGGCTCAGGATCGTAGGTGGTCGCAGGAGGAAGCTCGGGCTCTGTTCCGGGTCCTTCCTTTTGGCAACTCGATCCCGATCACAACCGCCGTCAGCACAATGGTTGGCAACCTCCCGGAGTTTGCGCCCCGGAACAAGTAGCCACACCAAACACCCTGCGCCCAGCGGCGCTTTGGTCTGGAGGCACATCGTTCCCCCGGACTGCTTCATCGTGTCTGCCGCAGCCTCGGCAGCCCGGAAAACATCAATATCAACATCAATAGGAAGGTAATTCAGACAGTGAGCAAAACCAGAACCCCTCGCGCCCTTAATCCGGCCTGCGAGGAAGCAGACAACTATTCGCGCGTGGTCCTGAGGTGGGACCTCAGCGAGGCCAAGGCGACCCGGATCATCGAGTGTCGCAACCAAATCCAATGGATCATCCAGCACAGGTCAGGAACGCGGGGTGGCCACCCGGCATGGCGACCTCAGTCCTATTTCAGGACCCGTCAGGCTCTTGAACGGCTGTTGCCGGGGAATGCTGCAGAAATCGGAGCAACGTTGCCCGTCAGGTTCATCGAAGCGGGCGCGGTAACGAGTTGAGCTAATCGTTTCCCACCCCGGAGAGGCTGCGCTGAGTGGCACTGAGGTTTCCCCGCGACTATCTTGATGGGGCGACCTTGGCGACGTTTGGCGCAGCCCTGCCACATCGGTAGGCGTCTCCCCTTGTGGAGTTAGTCCACTAGCGGAGATAATGTAATTATATCAGCAAGTTAAGTCAATTTTCCATTGCGTCCAGAGTGCCAATCGCGGCATATACGGCCTGCACCCCAGCAGTGCGCACAACATGAAGGGAATAGACGTGACTTTGAAAGAAGAACCCAGAGAGGGTGAGGAAGCCCTACGTCCCGCTAGGAAAGGAAGCCTGCAGGACTGGTGCGAACGGCATGTGGCTTGGATTGAGGAAGTGGATGCCGATGAGGCCGCGATCTGGCAGCAGCAATTCACAGACGTGAAAGTCGCAAGGTACTGGCGCAAATGGAGTGCGCAACAAGACAAGGTTTTGGGTCCGAAGCTCACTCGCGATGGATCAAGGCTTGACGCTTAAGGTACACCACTGCTACCCATACAGGTACACCAACACGGTGACACCTCGGAAGAGGCATAAGACTTAAGCATCTGAAATATAACGTCTTTTAGGCCTTAATTTCTCCGGTTCGATTTGCCGAACTTGTCCGGCCCGGGGAGCCAAATCTTTTCAAAGCCTTATGAGCCTTATGAGCCTCGAGATCTCGCTGAAGCGGCAATGGTCCGCGCCATCCCTGCGCTAAGAGGCAGGCTTTCTTGTCTTGAATACAAACTGACTGTCTTGGTTTTGCAAGCAGACCGATGCCTGCGTCCATCAGGATAGATCGCCTGAAGCCTGATCTGGAGCCGTGACTGGACTTTTCGTCATTGCTTGACCGACCGTTTGTCTGGTGAACCTGGCATACGGGTCGATCCGTTCGAACAACGCTTGCCTTCTCGGCGTTGTTGGAGATGCCGCCGCCAGCGGTTTGCCGGCTCCCAATTCAGCTGAACCAAACGAAAACCTGACGTCACCACGAAATCGTGATGACCCTGCGCCGGATCGGCGAAACCCCAGCATTGCTGGTGTTCTGGGCCGATGCTAGCGTCGCCATTGGGGGATTACCAAAGGAGATCGCAATGAGGTTGACTACCATCTTGGCTTCTGTCGCATTGGCTGCGCTCGTGTCGGGCGGAGCCATGGCCGCCACGGCAACCGCGCCGGCGACGGCACCGGCGACCGCACCGGCCACAACGGCGCCGATGAAGAAGGCGGCAACGCCGATGACGCCCGCGCAAACCGCGATTTCGAAGCAGTGCTCCACGCTGGCCGATGCCAAGGGCCTGCACGGCAAGGATCGCGAGAAATTCCGCGCCGCCTGCAAGAAGAACGGTGGCAAGGCTCCGACCTGATCCACGCATTTCGCACTGGGTGTGGCTTGCCGCCTACAGGGCGTCAGCCGGCCTGAAGTGCCGGCGGGCCGGGTAAACAGAAACCCGGCCCAACACGACCAAGTCCTGTGTAGCGCCGACCCGCGACGGGGAGTCGGTTGCTATTAGTCCTTGACTGTGACCTCGACGAGCTTGCGCGTGGCCGCGCCCCGCGCGATGGTGGCATGGTTTGGGGAGGAATCATGCGCAAAATCCTGGCATCGACGCTGCTGGTGGCGGCAGCGCTTTATGCAAATGCCGTTCTGGCGCTGGATAGCACCGGCACGCCGGTTGTCGTGACCCCACTGGCGTCGCGCACCACGACGGCATCCGGTCAACCGATCACCCTGCCGCAGAAGAACGTGCAGGTGCTGGTTTCTACCTACGACATCGCGCCGGGCGCCACCTTGCCGGTGCACAAGCACCCCTTCCCCCGCTACGCCTATGTCGAGGCCGGGACACTTCAGGTCACCAATGTCGAGACCGGCAAGAGCAACACCTACAAGACCGGCGATTTCATCATCGAAATGATCGGCCAGTGGCATCAGGCGACCAATGTCGGCGACGGCCCGGTCAAGCTGCTGGTGATCGATCAGGTCGAGGAAGGCGCCAAGAATACGATTCTGCGCCAGTAGCGCCCTTCGCCGAAAGCATCGAGCAACTCAAACGCCGGGAGTTGCAGCTTGGCCCAAGCGGCGACGCGCTGTTCGCGCTTTCGCGGCAATCGGCCCGATGCTAGGGCTGGCGACGAAATCATGGATTGGACCGCCCCCTTGACCAAAGAACCTCGCCTGCCGCTGATCGAAATCTGCGTCGAGGGCATTGACGGCCTTCTGGCCGCGCAAGCCGCTGGCGCCGACCGGGTCGAACTGTGCGCCAGCCTTGTCGAGGGCGGCATCACGCCAAGCCTCGGCACCGTGCGTGCGGCACTTGACCAGGCGACCATACCGTTTCACGTCATGGTGCGGCCGCGCGGTGGCGATTTTCTCTACAGCGAACCTGAATACCACTCGATGCTCGCCGATGTCATTGCGCTGCGCGACCTCGGTGTTGCCGGCGTCGTTTTCGGTTGCCTCAATGCCGACGGCACAATCGACGAACAGCGCATGGCCGAACTGACCGAAGCCGCCGGCCCTCTGAACGTCACCTGCCACCGCGCCTTCGACATGACGCGCGATCCGGTCGAGGCACTTGAAGCGCTGATCCGTTGCAAGGTCGGCCGCGTGCTGACCAGCGGCCAGCGCGATACCGCCGTCGAGGGCAAGGGCCTGTTGGCTGATCTGGTCCGGCAGGCGGGCGATCGCATCATCATCCTTGGTTGCGGAGCGCTGGACCTGCACAACATCGCCGAGGTGCGCAAAACCACCGGACTGTCCGAAATGCATTTCGCCGCGCTCAAGGACGTGGCGAGCGGCATGAGTTACCGCAACGCTCATGTCGGCATGGGCGGTTCGGACCTTGACCGCGAGTATCGCAACACCTTGACCGACACAGACCTCGTGGCGGCAACCATTGCGGCAGCCAAGGCATGACCACCGCCTCCACCCTGATCGACCGCGTGTCGTTAGAAAACGAAGCGGCGATCCTCGCGCTCAACAACGAGCATGCGGCTGAGTTGTCGTGGCTGGAGCCAGAGCGCCTCTCCTTCCTGATCGGCGAAGCGTTCTACGCACGCCGCATCGGCAGCATCGAGGCCTTCATCATGACCTTCGATCAGGACGCGCGCTACGACAGTCCGAATTTCCTTTGGTTTCGCGAGCGTTACCAGCGTTTCGTCTATGTCGACCGCGTCGTGGTCGCGGCGGAAGCGCGCGGTCGCGGCCACGCCCGCAGGCTCTATCAGGATCTGTTCGACCATGCCTCGCGCGCCGGTCAGGCGATCGTCACCTGCGAGGTGAATGCCGAACCGCCCAATCCGGCATCGGATGCCTTCCACGCCGCACTCGGCTTCGCCGAGGTCGGCGACGCGGTGATCCATGGTGGCAAGAAAGCGGTGCGCTACTATCTGCGAGAGTTGAAGGCGTAGACGCGCCAGAATCGACCGATAATAAGCCGGCAAACAAAAAGGGGCCGCGGAGCCCCTTTTGTTGTACAGCCAGTCTCAGGCGTTGGCGGCGGCCACCGCGCGCTTGGCCATCACCGCGATCAGATTGGCGCGGTATTCGGCGGAAGCGTGTATATCGGTCATGAGGTTCTTCGCCGGCACTTTCATGCCTTCGAGCGCGGAAGCTTCAAAGCTCTTGGCAAGTGCGGCCTCGATCTCCTTCGAACGGAAGACGCCGTCGTCGCCGGCCCCCGTGACGGCAACGCTGACACCGTCCTTGCCCTTGGCCACGAACACGCCAACGATAGCATAGCGTGACGCAGGATTGCGGAACTTCTCATAGGCCGCCTTCGCTGGCGCGGTGAAGGTCACCGCGGTAACGATTTCACCTTCCTTCAGCGCCGTCTCGAACAGGCCCTTGAAGAACTTGTCGGCGGCGATCTCCCGCTTGTTGGTTACGATGGTGGCGCCCAGCGCCAGCATCGCCGCCGGATAATCCGCCGCCGGATCATTGTTGGCGATGGAGCCGCCGATCGTGCCCTTATAGCGCACCGCCGGATCGCCGATCAGCGATGCCAGATGGGCAAGCGCCGGACAGGCTTTCCTCAGCTTCTCGTCATGGGCGACATCGAAATGCGTCGTGCCTGCGCCGATGGTGACCGTCCTGCCCGACACCTTGACGCCCTGCAGTTCCTTGATCCGCGACAGGTCGACCAGGTCTGAAGGTGCAGCAAGCCGCGTCTTCATGGCGGGGATCAGCGTCATGCCACCCGACAGCAGTTTGGCGTCGCCGGTCTTGATCAGCTTGGCGGCATCCGTGACCGAGGCGGCGCGGTGATAGTTGACCGAATACATGGGCTTCCTCCCTCAGTGTTTCGTCGCCGCCCGGATCGCTGCCCACACGGTGGACGGCGATGCCGGCATGGCAAGATCGTTGGTGCCGATGGCGTCGGTGATGGCGTTGATCACCGCCGGCGGCGAGCCGATGGCGCCAGCTTCGCCGCAGCCCTTGATGCCCAGCGGATTGCCGGGACATGGCGTGTTCGAGGTCGAGACCTTGAACGACGGCAGGTCGCCGGCGCGCGGCATGGTGTAATCCATGTAGCTCGCCGTCAGAAGCTGGCCGCTGGGATCGTAATACGCGCCCTCCAGCAAAGCCTGGCCGACGCCCTGGGCGATGCCGCCATGCACCTGGCCTTCGACGATCATCGGGTTGATGATGTTGCCGAAATCATCGGCGGCGACGAACTGGATGATCTCGGTCGTGCCGGTTTCTGGATCGACCTCGACCTCGCAGATGTAGCAGCCGGCCGGGAAGGTGAAATTCGACGGATCGTAGAATGCCGTCTCCTTCAGGCCCGGCTCCATGCCGCCCGGCAGATTGTGGGCGGTATAGGCGGCCAGCGCCATCTGGAACCACGGCACGCTCTTGTCGGTGCCGGCCACCTTCAGCGCGCCGTTCTCGATGACGATGTCGCCTTCGTCGGCCTCGAGCAGGTGCGCGGCAATCTTCTTGGCCTTGGCCTCGACCTTGTCGAGCGCCTTGACGATGGCCGACATGCCGACCGCGCCCGAGCGCGAGCCGTAGGTGCCCATGCCCATCTGCACCTTGTCGGTGTCGCCATGGACGATCGACACGCTGTCGATCGGTACGCCGAAGCGCTCGTTGACCAGTTGCGCGAAGGTCGTCTCATGGCCCTGGCCGTGGCTGTGCGAGCCGGTCAGCACCTCGATCGTGCCGACGGCATTGACGCGCACCTCGGCCGATTCCCACAAGCCGACGCCGGCTCCGAGCGAGCCGACCGCCGCCGACGGCGCGATGCCGCAGGCCTCGATGTAGCAGCTCATGCCGATGCCGCGCAGCAGCCCCTTCTTGGCGGCGGCGGACTTGCGCTTGGCAAAGCCGGCATAGTCGGAAGCCTTCATCGCCGCGTCGAGCGAGGCGGCATAGTCGCCAGCGTCGTAGCACATGATGACCGGCGTCTGGTGCGGGAACGAGGTGACGAAATTCTTGCGGCGCAGGTCAGCCGGCGAAACGCCGAACTGGCGCGCGGCGGTTTCCATCATCCGTTCCATCACGAAGGTCGCTTCCGGCCGCCCCGCCCCGCGATAGGCATCGACGGGTGCGGTGTTGGTGTAGATCGCCTTCACATTGGCGTGGATCGCCGGGATGTTGTACTGGCCTGACAACAGCGTCGCGTAGAGATAGGTCGGCGTCGCCGACGAGAACAGCGACATGTATGCGCCGAGATTGGCTTGCGTCTCGACCTTGAGACCAAGGATCTTGTGGTCGGCATCGAAGGCCATTTCGGCGTGGGTGTGATGGTCGCGGCCATGCGCGTCGGTGAGGAAGCTTTCGGTGCGGTCGGCCACCCATTTGACCGGCACGCCGGTTCTTCGACGCCCACAGACAGACGAGTTCTTCCGGGTAGATGTAGATTTTTGAACCGAAGCCGCCGCCGACATCCGGCGCAATGACGCGCAGCTTGTTTTCCGGCGCGACATTGTAGAAGGCGCTCATCACCAGCCGCGCGACATGCGGGTTCTGCGACGTCGTCCAGCAGGTGTAATGGTCCTCTGCCTTGTCGTAGTGCCCCAGAGCCGCGCGCGGCTCCATGGCATTGGGAACAAGCCGGTTGTTGATGATGTCCATCTTGACGACATGAGCCGCCTTCTTGAAGGCGGAGGCGGTGTCGTCGGCATTGCCGATATCCCAGTCAAAGATCAGGTTGTTTTCGGCTTCGGGATGGATCTGCGGCGCGCCCTTGTCCATCGCCCTGGAAGCATCGACGACGGCCTTCAGTTCCTTGTAGGTGATCTCGACCGCTTCGGCCGCGTCGCGCGCCTGGCTCTTGGTCTCCGCAACGACGATGACTACCGCGTCGCCGACATAGCGGACCTTGTCGAAGGCAAGCGGCGACCACGCGCCCATCTTCATCGGCGAGCCATCCTTGGAATGGATCATCCAGCCGCAGATGAGGTTGCCGATGCCGTCGGCCTTGAGCTCCTTGCCGGTCAGCACGCCGATGACGCCAGGCATCGCTTGCGCCTTCTTGACGTCGATCTTCTTGATCTGCGCATGCGCGTGCGGGCTGCGCACGAAAGCAGCATGCTTCATGCCGGGAACCACCATGTCGTCGACATAGCGGCCCGCGCCGGTGATGAATCTCTTGTCTTCCTTGCGCGCGACCCGAGCGCCAACACCTTCAATACCCATCAGAAATTCCTCCGAATTTAAGGGATTAGGCAGTAGGGCATAAGGCAGTAGTGAAAAGGGGCTCCTGGTTCCGTATGGCCGTTGCCCTACTCCCTATTGCCTACTCCGTTAGCCCTATGCAGCTTGCCTGGCTTTGCTCTTCGCGCCCTTGGACATCGTCTTCGATGCGGCGAGGATCGCCTTCACGATGTTGTGGTAGCCGGTGCAGCGGCAGATATTGCCTTCGAGCTCGGCGCGCACCGTGGCCTCGTCGAGGCCTTCGGGATGGCGGTTGATCATGTCGGTCGCCGTCATGATCATGCCCGGCGTGCAGAAGCCGCATTGCAGTCCGTGATGTTCCTTGAAGGCCGCCTGCACCGGATGCAGGTCGGCGCCATTGGCCAGGCCTTCGATCGTGACGATGGTCGATCCGGAGGCCTGTACGGCAAGCATCGAGCAGGACTTCATCGCCTTGCCGTCGACATGCACGACGCAGGCGCCGCATTGTGAGGTGTCGCAGCCGACATGCGTGCCGGTGAGGCCGAGATTCTCCCGCAAGAAATGAACCAGGAGCGTTCGGTCCTCGGCAACGCCGCTCACCCGCTTCCCGTTCACCGTCAACGATACGTCCGACATGATTCCTCCCTGGGTACAACCTTGGTCATCACGTGCCGACGCCATGCTGGTGCTTCGGCGATCCGTTATTCTTATACTGCATAACGCATGAAAAACAGCGCGGCGGAAACCCGGCACATTGTACTTTCGGCCATGGCTATGCGTCGAACACGGCACCCAATCGACCCATTGCCAAACCGTGGCCTGGAGACAACAATGCCGCTCGACGCCCGCGCGCCAGAAGCAAGTAAAAATAGCTGCGTATAAACGAGCGTCGGAGGAAATGCGGAGGAAGCCGCTGGCCAGTTCAAGGACTAGCTATGCATGCGGCCTGTCGGTGCTCACCACCGACGAGCCCGACATGGATGCGTTCGCCAAGGCGATCGCGGTGGAAGCCGCGGCAATCGATGCCGGCTTCGCGCTGCTGTTTTTCTCCCAGAGCCTAATCGATGCAACCGCCCTGTCCGACGCGCTCCGCGCTCATGCGCCGGCACTGCACTATGCGGGCTGTTCGACAGCCGGTGAAATCACGCCGCAGGGCCTGGAGGATGGCCACGTGCTCGCCATGCTGCTGCCATCCGCGTCGTTCACTGCGGTCAGCGCGATGGTCGATGACTTGTCCTCGTCGGGGATGGACAGGATCACCGGCGAAGTGGAAGGGCTGAGGCGGTCGCTTCGCGGGCGCACGGGTCGGGAGCATACGAAAGACACGTTTGCACTCTGCTTCATCGACGGGCTGTCCTATGCCGAGGAGGCGGTGACTTCAGCCATCCACTGGGGCCTCGACGACATTCCGCTGATTGGCGGCTCGGCCGGCGATGATCTGAAATTCGAGACCACGCGACTGATTTCCAACGGCAAGGTCACCTCCGACAGCGCCATCATCGTGTTGATCGCAAGCGACATTCCCTTCCACGTCTTCAAGACCGACAATTTTGTTCCCACCGACGAGAAGCTGGTGGTCACCGCATCCGATCCCGACCATCGCATCGTGCGGGAGTTCAACGCCACCAATGCGGCGGAGGAATACGCGGCCGCCGTCGGCATCATGCCGCGGACGCTGACGCCGCTGAGCTTTGCGTCGCATCCGGTGGTGGTGAAGGTGGGCGGCGAATACTATTGCCGCTCGATCCAGAAGATGCACCCGGACGGCTCGCTGTCCTTCTTCTGCGCCATAGATGATGGCGTGGTGCTTTCCATAGCCCAGCCCAAGGGCATGGTGGAATCGACGCGGGCCGCCCTCAAGGATGCCGAGGAAAGGCTGGGCGGCATCGATATGATCCTCGGCTTCGACTGCGTGCTGAGGCGGCTCGATGCTCGCAACAGGCAGGTTTTTCGCGACATTTCGGAGCTCTACCGGGTCAACAATGTCATTGGTTTCGGCACCTATGGCGAGCAATATCGCTCCATGCACCTGAACCAGACTTTCACCGGCATCGCCTTCGGCGAACGCCAGGCGGCCGAATAGGACATTCGCATGCCGCTAAAGGACATCAACGACCTGGAGAAGCTGAAGAAGATCAACGCCGCGCTGGTCAGCCGCGTCGAGCGGTCCATGGATCAGCAAGGCAATGCGTTCTCGCTGTTCCAGACAGCCATTTCGCTGGAGAACCGGGTGCGCACACGCACCGACGAATTGCATTCAACCTTGCGCCGGCTGGAACAGTCGAACATCGACCTGAGCGCCGCCAAGGAAAACGCCGAACTGGCGAACCTGTCCAAGACAAGGTTTCTCGCCGCCGCCAGCCATGACGTGTTGCAGCCATTGAATGCCGCGCATCTCTCGGTCTCGGCGCTGGCCGAGGTGCAGACCAGCGACGAGGGCAAGAAACTGGTCCGTCAGGTGGAGCGGTCGCTGGAGACGATGGAGGATCTGCTCCGTACGTTGCTCGACATCTCCAAGCTCGACGCCGGCGTCGTCCAGCCCGATATCGGCGATGTCAGCCTGGAGACGCTGTTCTCGTCGCTGCGTTCGGACTTCCTGCCGGTGGCGCAACTGAAGGGCCTGTCGCTGAAATTCCGGCCGGTGAACGCGGTCGTTCGTTCGGACCGCACCTTGCTGCGCCGCATCCTGCAGAACATCCTCTCCAATGCGCTGCGCTACACCCGCGCGGGCGGCGTTCTGGTCGGCACAAGGCATCGCGGCGACACGATCCGCATCGATGTCGCCGACACCGGTTGCGGCATTCCAGAAGAGCAGCGCGAAGCCGTATTCGAGGAATTCCATCGCGGCACCAACTCCGCCGATACCGAACTGGCCGGCGGTGGCCTTGGCCTCGGCCTAGCCATCGTGCGCCGCATGGCCGGAGCGCTCGGCCATCCCGTCACGTTTTCGTCGAAAGTCGGGCGCGGTACGATTTTCCACATCGATGTTCCCGTGGGCATCGGTGCCAGCGCCGACGCCATCGCCAATGCCGCCGACATGGAACGGCCACGCGGCTACGGCCTGTTCGGCACCAAGGTGCTGCTGGTCGAGAACGACGCCGACGTGTTGCAGGCGATGACGTTCCTGCTTGAGCGCTGGCAATGCCTGGTGCGCGCGGCCACCTCGACAGACGACGCGCTCGACCTGCTCGGCGACACCGACTGGGTGCCCGACATCGTCATTGCCGACCAGCATCTCGACGGCGGCGACCTCGGCACCGCCACCATCGCCGAAGTCCGCGACTATCTCGGCCGCGCCCTGCCGGCGCTGATCGTTACCGCCGACAGTTCGGAAGTGGTGGCGAAGGCAGCCCGCGCCGCCGGCATCGAACTGATGCGCAAGCCGCTGAAGCCGGCGCAACTGAGGGCGCTGCTGGCGCATTTGCTGGCTTAGTGTCTGACCCAAAAAGAAGTTGGGTGATATCAATGACTTGTGATTCAATCGGAGTTGCGAAGCCTCGACGGAGCATCACATGTGGACTGATATCACCCGCGCCAAGCATGCCCGAAAGGGACTACGTTATTCAAGCGATTTGACGGACGCGGAATGGATGGTTCTGGAACCGCTGCTTCCGCCTCGCTCGGCGCTTGGCCGCCCGCCGAAATGGTCGCAGCGGTCTATCATGGAGCGTGTTTTATGTGCTGCGTAGCGGTCTGCCTTGGCGAATGCTGCCCAGGGACTTGCCGCCGGTATCGACGGTGCAGCGCTATTTCTACGCTTGGCGCGACAGCGGCCTTTGGAACACGATCAACCACCTGCTGCTGATGGCCGTGCGTGTCGCCGCAGGTCGGGAGGCGTCGCCCAGCGCCGGCGTAATCGACAGCCAAAGCGTGAAAACCACTGAAAGCGGCGGGCTTTGTGGCTACGATGCGGGCAAGAAGATCAAAGGCCGAAAGCGCCATATCCTGACCGACACCTTGGGCCTGCTGGTCGGCGCGATCGTCCATACCGCTGACATCCAGGACCGAGACGGCGCCCCCGAGGTTCTGGCTTCTATTCGGGAAAGCTTTCCCTGGCTGCGCCACGTCTTCGCCGATGGCGGCTAAGCCGGTGAAAAACTCCAGACCGCGCTCAGGGGAAAAGGTGGCTGGACCCTCGAAATCATCAAGCGATCCGACGCCGCAAAAGGCTTCGTCCTGCTCCCGCGCCGGTGGGTGGTGGAACGAACCTTCGCCTGGTTCGGCCGCAACCGACGCCTGTCCAAGGACTTCGAGCAGACCATCGAAAGCTCCACGGCTTGGCTGCTCCTCGCATCCGTTCAACTCATGACACGGCGCATCGCAAATCCATGATATCCATCAGAAATATTATGAGTCAGACTCTAAGACCTTTCGCTAAACCCAACAAAAGAGAGGAAGAGCCAGGCCATGACTGACTGGAAAGGGTTTATCGGCAAACACATGCTCAGTAGGAAGCCAAGCCGGCCCTCTTCCAAATCACCGACTGTTGCGATGATGGGCCAGACTGAAATAGACGTGATCTACCTGTTGAACAGATTTCAAATTGACCACGTCGTTAAAGCGCTTGTTGCAGAAATTACCGACGCGCTTGAGGATGACTTCTCTGAAGTCGACCGCATCCGATATTCCTTCTTTATCGACACGATAAGATACAATTTAAATTTCGATTTAAAGGAGCAAAACAAAGAATCCTACGGGAGTTTCCTAAATTTATTATACGAAAAAATGGCCAGGGAATACAACTACGACCGTGACCTCCTTTTTCTTCTATGGGGCCTTGTAACCCGGAAGCGGTGGGTCGAGGAAGAATCCATAGCCAACTGGATGATGGAGGTTGTCGAACATTATTTTGAGAGAAAGAATTTGAAAATTGACGATGTTTACGGCAATGTTTTTAAGACGCTCTCAGGTCAAAATACAGAATAAACAACAGCCCAGAAGATTTTTGAGCCTGCGCCCGCAATATGCCCAACCTCAATGGACCAAGGCTCAAAACCCCGCCTGATCTCGAAACAGCTCCGCATTATCCAGCTTCGACACCTCGATCACCGCCTGCGTGCGGCTGTAGACGTTGAGCTTGCGCAGGATCTCGGAGACATGCGCCTTGACCGTGGTTTCGCCGACCTGCAGCTCGTAGGCAATCTGCTTGTTGAGCAGGCCCTGGCGCAGCATCTGCAACACCCGCAATTGCTGCGGCGTCAGCGTGGAAAGCCGCTGCACCATCTCGGCGCGGTCAGTGCTTTCGGCATCCGGCGGCTGGCCCTCATAGGTTTCCGGCACGTAGATGGCGCCTTCCATCACCGAGCGGATGGCATTGGCAAGATCGCTCTTGCGCGCCGATTTCGGGATGAAGCCGGCGGCGCCATAGGACAGTGCCTCGGAAATAATCTTCGGCTCCTCATAGCCTGAAACGATGACCACCGGCAGGCGCGGATAGCGGGTCCGGAGCTGCAGCAGGCCATCGAAGCCATGCACGTCGGGCATGCTGAGGTCGAGAAGCGCAAGGTCGAAGGGTTTCGCATCCGCCAGCAGCTCCAGCGCTTCGGTGATTGAGCGCGCCTCAACCGTATCGACTTCCGGATAGGCCATCTGCACGGCGCTGTGCAGCGCCTCGCGAAACAGCGGATGATCGTCGATGATCAGAAACCTGGCGCGGTCGTTGGCTGTGGTCATGTGGCTCGCTTCAGTTCGCACTTGCGCAGGATAGTCCCCTGACCATGGCCAGATTATTGCCAAATAGTACATCACCTTCTGTCCGGACGAGACGGTTGGCGCTTTCTCCAACGCATGCCTTGCCCGGTCGTTCAAATCGGTCGAATGTGCCAGCCACGCCACCTCAAGCCCACGACATTTGAAGCAGAGACCGCGCATGACAAAGTTCGTCCTTCCCCCGCCCGCAACGCCATCGGTTGCCATCGCCGGCACAAGCGAGCGTTTCGCGGTGCGCCGCATCTTCTGTGTCGGCCGCAACTATGCGGCGCATGCGCGCGAACTTGGAAATGACGAACGCGATCCACCCTTCTTCTTCACCAAGCCCGGCGACGCGGTGGTCGATTCCGGCACAGTTATCCCCTACCCGCCGCTGACCGAGAATCTGCATCACGAGATCGAACTCGTCGTCGCCATCGGCAAGGCCGGCTTCCGCATTCCTCTTGGCCGGGCACTGGACCATATCTGGGGCTACGGCGTCGGCATCGACCTCACCCGGCGCGATCTCCAGGAGGAAGCGAAGAGGGCGGCACGGCCGTGGGACTGGTCGAAGAGCTTCGACCGCTCCGCCCCTTGCGGCCCTCTCGTTCCCGCCACGAAATCCGGACATCCTGAAAAGGGCAGCATCTGGCTCGCCGTCAATGGCGAGATCAGGCAGGACGGCGACCTTGCCGAACTGATCTGGCCGATCGCCGATATTGTCTCGATCTGCAGCGAGGCGGTCGAGTTGAAGCCTGGCGACCTGATCTTTACCGGCACGCCGGCAGGCGTCGGTCCGGTCAATCCGGGCGAGACAATCACCGGCGGCGTCGACGGCATCGGCGAAATCGAGGTGACCATCGGGCCAGCCGAATGAGCGACATCGTCCTTCACAACTACTACCGCTCCTCCACATCCTACCGGGTGCGGATCGCGCTGGAGATGAAGGGACTGACCTACGATTACGTGCCGCATCATCTGCGCCACGGCGATCACCTGGAACCAGCTTATCTGGCGGTTAATCCGCAAGGACTGGTACCGGCGCTGATATGGGGCGGCACGCTGTTGACGCAATCGCTGGCGATCATCGAATTTCTCGACGAGACAAAGCCCGAGCCGCCGCTGCTCCCCCGGGATGCACTGGGTCGCGCGCGCGTCAGGATGCTGGCGCAGATGATCGCCTGCGACATCCATCCGGTGAACAATCTGCGCGTGCTGACGTCGCTGCGAACTTTGTTCGGCGCGGGTGACCAGGACATCTCCAACTGGTTCCGGCACTGGGTGAACGAAGGCTTCCAGCCGCTTGAAAAGATCCTCGCTTCCTCGGCCGAGACAAGGACGTTTTGCCATGGCGATGCTCCCGGCCTGGCGGATATCTGTCTGGCCGCGCAGGTCACCAACAATGCCCGCTTCAACATCGACATGACGCCCTACCCGACGATCGCGCGCATCAATACCGCCTGCATGGCGCTGCCGGCCTTCCAGAAGGCGGCTCCCCAGAACCAGATCGATGCCGAGTAGAAGGGCGATCCCGGCTGGCCAACGTTTGGCAGAATCGATTTCCAGTCTATGCGACAAGGAATCGGCTATCGTCGGCTGAACGCGGAAGTTGCGCTTGGGTGGAGTTGCCGATGAAAGCCGTTGTCTTTGAAAAATTCGGCGAGACGCCGACGATCCAGACCGTTCCCGACCCGAAGCCGGCTCCGGAAGGTGTCGTCATCAAGGTCGAGGCGACCGGGCTGTGCCGTAGCGACTGGCATGGCTGGATGGGTCATGACGATGATATCCGCCTGCCGCATGTGCCCGGCCATGAACTGGCGGGCGTGGTCGTGGCGGCCGGCAAGCGCGTGACGCGCTGGAAGGCAGGCGATCGCGTCACCGTGCCCTTCGTCGGCGGTTGCGGGCGCTGCTTCGAATGCACCTCGGGCAACCATCAGGTCTGCGAGCATCAGTTCCAGCCCGGCTTCACCGCCTGGGGCTCGTTCGCCGAATATGTGGCAATCGACTTCGCCGACACGAATCTCGTGCGCCTGCCGGAAGAAATGGAATTCGCCACCGCCGCCAGCCTTGGTTGCCGCTTCGTGACCTCGTTTCGGGCCATCGTCGACCAGGGACGGGTGAAGCCCGGCGAATGGGTGGCCGTTCACGGCTGCGGCGGCGTCGGCCTGTCGGCGATCATGATCGCCAGCGCCATGGGCGCCAATGTCATCGCCATCGACCTCACCGACGAGAAACTGGAGTTTGCCCGCAAGGTCGGCGCGGTGGCGACCATCAATGCTTCGACGACGCCCAACGTCGTAAAAGCCGTCAAGCAGATCACCGATGGCGGCGCGCACATGTCGATGGACGCGCTCGGCCACCCGACGACCTCGTTCAACTCGATCTCGAATTTACGCCGGCGCGGCCGTCACGTGCAAGTCGGCCTGATGCTTGGCGACCATGCCAGGGCACCCGTGCCGATGAGCAAGGTTATCGCCTTCGAGTTGGAAATTCTCGGTAGCCACGGCATGCAGGCCTTCCGCTATCAGTCGATGATGGAGATGATCCGCACCGGAAAGCTGAAGCCCGAATTGCTGGTCGGCAAGAAGATCAGCCTCGCAGAGGCACCGGCAGCCCTGATAGCGATGGGCGGGTTCGAGGGCATCGGCATTGGGGTGGTGACGAAGTTCTAGCAGGCAACGGCGTCGGAGCTACCCTCTATCTCGCAAACTTCTTCGCCCCGACCACGCACAGCACAACGCCGAGCGTGACGACGACCATCAGCGGACTGACCTGCTCATGCAGCAGCGTTGCCGCCAATCCCAGACCAAAGAACGGCTGCAGGAGCTGCAATTGCCCGACAGCAGCAATGCCGCCCTGCGCCAGGCCGCGATACCAGAAGACGAAGCCGATCAGCATGCTGAACAGCGAGACATAGGCGAGGCCGATCCAGGCGTTGGAGCCAACTCCGGCGAAGGATGGCGGCAAGGTCACGAAGGTCAGCACCAGCATGATCGGCAGGGACAATGTCAGCGCCCAGCAGATCACTTGCCAGCCGCCGAGCTTGCGCGACAGCGCGGCACCCTCGGCATAGCCAAGGCCGCAGACGATGATGGCGGCCAGCATCAAACCGTCACCGACCGGTGAAGCGGTCACCCCTTGAAACAGGGCAAAACCCGCGACCAGCGCGCTGCCCATGCACGAAAAAAGCCAGAAGGCCGGGCGGGGACGCTCGCCGCCGCGCAGCACGCCGAAGATCGCGGTGGCGAGCGGCAGCAGGCCGACAAAGATGATGGAATGCGCCGAGGTGACATGCTTCAGCGCCAGCGCGGTCAGCAAGGGAAAACCGACCACCACGCCAAGCGCGACGATCACCAATGACAGCAAGTCTCCCCGCTCCGGGCGCTTCTCGCGAAACACGAGCAGCAGCGCCAGACCGAGCAGGCCGGCTATCGCGGCCCGGGCGGAGGTCAGGAAGATCGGGTCGAAATCCATCACGGCCACGCGCGTCGCCGGCAGCGACCCACTGAAGATCAACACGCCGATGAAACCGCTCACCCAACCGCTCGCCGTCTTGTCCATTGCAGGCTTCTTCTGTTGGGCCTTGTATCGGGCCCGCCCCATGGTGTCGCCAGAGACAATGCAGTACAATTCCACAAAACTGTAACGGCCTCACGAGGAGTACAGATGGACGAGCAAACCATAAAGCTCGACGGCGGTGGAACGCTTGTCGAAGGCGTAATGGCCTCCATTCGCCAACGCATCGCGGCACGCGCGCTGACACCAGGCGCGCGACTGCCCTCGATCCGCGCCTTTCGCCCAGTCCATGCAGGTTTCCAAATCCACCGTGGTCGAAGCTTATGAGCGGCTGGCAGCCGAAGGCACGATCCGATCGCGGCCAGGTTCGGGCTTCTATGCCGCCGGACAGTTGGCGCCTTTGTCGCTGGCCGAGATCGGGCCTCGGCTGGACCGCGCCGTCGATCCGCTCTGGGTTTCGCGCCAATCGCTGGAAGCCGGCGACGACGTCCTGAAGCCCGGCTGCGGCTGGCTGCCGGCCTCATGGATGCCGGAGACCGGGCTGCGTCGAGCACTGCGGACAGTGGCGCGCGCCGATGATGTGACGCTCGCCGACTACGGCACGCCGCTCGGGCTGCCGCCACTGCGCCAGCTTCTGGCACGGCGCATGGCCGAGCACGGCATCGACGCCTCCCCCGACCAGATCATGCTGACGGAATCGGGCACGCAGGCCATCGACCTCCTGTGCCGGCTGCTGCTCGAACCCGGCGATACGGTGCTCGTCGACGATCCCTGCTATTTCAATTTCCATGCGCTGCTGCGCGCCCACCGGGCCAAGGTGGTCGGCGTTCCCTATACGCCGTCGGGGCCGGACATCGAGCTGTTCGCCCAGGCGCTCACCGAGCATCGGCCGCGCCTCTACATCACCAACTCCGCCATCCACAATCCGACCGGCGCGATCCTGTCGCCGGTCACCGCGCACCGGCTGCTGAAACTCGCCGACCAGTCGGACATGACCATCGTCGAGGACGATATCTTCGCCGATTTCGAACATACCCCTGCCCCGAGGCTGGCGGCGTTCGATGGTCTGAGCCGCGTCGTCCATATCGGCAGCTTCTCCAAGACGCTGTCGGCCTCGGTTCGCTGCGGCTTCATCGCGGCACCCCGCGACTGGATCGAGCGCCTCACGGACCTCAAGATCGCCACGACTTTCGGCGGCGGTCGGCTTGCATCGGAACTCGTACTGACCCTGCTGAAGGACGGCAGCTACCGCAAGCACATGGATTTGTTGCGGGCGCGGCTTTCACGCGCAATGCACGAAACAAGCGGCCGTCTGCGAGCGATCGGCATCACACCCTGGATAGATCAGCCGGCCGGCCTGTTTCTGTGGTGCAGCCTGCCCGATGGCGTCGATGCGGCTGAAATGGCCCGCCGGGCGCTGGCCGCCAAGATCGTGCTGGCACCCGGCAATGCGTTCAGCCTGTCCCAGACAGCCAGCCGGTTCCTGCGCTTCAACGTTGCACAGTCCGGGGACGATCGGATTTTCAGGACGCTCGAGGCGGCGATGGCGCGTTGATCTTGCTGATATCCGATCTCGCCGCGCCAAGCCTCGTCGGGTCGCGCGCCGAAACAAACCCGAAGGTTGCCGAGCCATGTCCGGCCTGATACTGGCTTTCCGCGCAGTGCACCACTGCATGACCACTTCGGGATAGAGCTATGGGAACCAGCAAGTCAGCAGACAAGTAAGCCGCAGCAACGCTTCGTTGTTGCGGCAGTCTGTCCCGTCATTCCTGATTTCGATGAAAACGGCAGATCGCCGCCAAATGTACCCATTTGAGCGGATGTTCAATCATGCCTTCTCCAAAATCCTGGACCTATTCCTTGCCGTCGGCGCTGTTGCTGATGGCTCCCTTCGACATCCTGGCTTCGCTGGCCATGGATATCTATCTGCCGGTCGTCCCGACCATGCCGGCAGCTCTCCAGACGTCGCCTGCCGTCATTCAGCTGACGCTGAGCCTGTACATGATCGTGCTTGGCTTGGGACAGATCCTTTTCGGCCCGATCTCCGACAGGATGGGCCGGCGTCCCGTACTGATCGGCGGCGCGCTCCTGTTCGCGGCCGCTTCCTTCCTGCTCGCCGGCACATCCGTGGCGACCGCCTTCGTTGTCCTGCGCGTGCTGCAGGCGATCGGAGCGTCAGCCATTCTCGTTGCGACGTTCGCTACGGTGCGCGACATCTATGCGCAAAAGCCGGAAGGTGCGGTTGTCTACGGCCTGTTCAGTTCCATGCTGGCTTTCGTGCCGGCGCTGGGGCCGATAGCCGGCGCGCTGATCGCGGACACTCTTGGCTGGCGCGCAATCTTCATCGCGCTCGGCATTCTGGCCGCTGCGGCAACGCTCAATGCGTGGCCAAGATGGCACGAGACTCGGCCCTCGACTGGCGTCAATCCCCGCGTTGCGTTCCGACCCATCCTCTCAAGCTTACCTTTCTGGACCTATACACTGGCCTTCAGTGCCGCCATGGGAGCCTTCTTCGTCTTCTTCTCGACGGCACCACGGGTTCTCATCGATCGTGCCGGCTTCTCCCAGGTCGGCTTCAGCCTCGCCTTTGCCACGGCGGCGCTGGTGATGATCGTGACCACACGTTTCGTCAAAGGGTTCGCCGCGCAATGGGGCACCGCAGGCAGCGCTGCCCGTGGCATGGCGATGCTGTTTCTGGGCGCGGCCCTGTTGGCGGTCGGGCAGATGATCGCGCAGCCCTCCTTCGCGACATTTGTGCTGCCGATGTGGGTCATCGCCATGGGCATTGTCTTCACCGTGTCGGTGACCGCGAACGGTGCACTTCAAGAGTTCAGCGATGTCGCGGGAACGGCGGTAGCGCTCTACTTCTGCATCCAAAGCCTTGTCGTTGGCATTGTAGGCACACTGTTTGTCATCTTGTTCGGTGGAGATACGGCGTGGCCATTGGTTGCCTACTGCACGGTCCTGCCGACGGTAGCATCAGGCGCACTCTGGATACTGCGGAAACGATAGCCAGCAAAGGCCGAGAATGGCAAAGGGGCGTCCGGCAAGCAATGGAGGCCCCCTGCTTCAATCGAATCCGCTATTTCACGGTGATGATAACTGTTGTCTCATTTATCTCTCCGCCGCCAAAATCAGAGCGAACAACGACCTGATCATCACCTTTGAAATCAGGAGACGGAGTGTAATAAACTCCAATTCCATTACCCAGGACAGAGTTGCATTTGTAGCGAGCATTGTCAGGTTTGAAGCTGGGATAAATTTTGGCTTGCTCAATCTTGGTGACCCCATGAGCCGGGCCTGACACAATCTGGACGGGCGGAGGCGCCAAGAAGTTACAATTGGGGTCCACTTGATAGTGCGAGGAAACCAGGACAGGCTTTCCTGAACTGGTAGTTTTTGTCCAGCTAAGATGACTGACATTACCACCCGAACTGGTTGTACACCCTGCAAGAAACAGAAAAAATATCGTCGAAGCCGACGAATGAACCTTATGCCTACGCATACATTCCCTCCCATTCCATATTCATCAGGACTTTCTATTGCATGCTTTCATCACCTCCCAGAAAAATGAACTTCACAAGTATTGGCAGATAGACGTTCC
Organism: Mesorhizobium sp. PAMC28654; assembly: GCF_020616515.1. Taxonomy (GTDB): domain Bacteria; phylum Pseudomonadota; class Alphaproteobacteria; order Rhizobiales; family Rhizobiaceae; genus Mesorhizobium. Next base: position 212,470 of record NZ_CP085135.1, on the reverse strand, counting down.
GTTAACCCATAACGACATGAAACGGACCTGGAAATCGAGAAAAATGCTCTCTTTCCAAAACAACGTTCGAACATATTAGCTGAAAGATCCGTCGGCGCACACCGTCAATTGGCTCCTCAGGCATGGAGCGGATGACCGCGCCGGCTTCGCACCCAGATGCGAGCGCGCCGATCATCGTGAGGCCGCGCACACCTCCCGCACGCAATCTCGCAACCAGCGCTGCGCCGGATCGGCATCGAGACGCGGGTGCCAGAGCATGGAGATGGTGACCTCGACGGTGGCGACTGGCAGTGGAAAGCTGTGCATGCCCGTGCGCGCGCCCTCGGTATGCCGCTCGGGAACGCTGGCGATCAGGTCGGATGCGCGTGCCAGGGCAAGCGTCGCCGAAAACCCGGCCACCATGCAGGCAACTGTCCGTTGGAGCCCAAGCCGCTCCAGGGCTTCGTCGATCGGCCCTCTCTCGCGGCCACGCCGGGAAACACTGATGTGGCGGCCGGAAGCGTAGCGCTCCGCCGTCACGATGCCATTGCTCAAGGGATGACCAGCCCGTACCGCGCCGATGAAGCGGTCGCGAAACAGCGCCTGAATGCGCATTTCCGGTCCGGTTTCACCGGCGACGCCGATTTCGAGATCAATCGCCGCTTCACGCAGCGACGTGACATCCTTGTCGAACTTCGGCGCGAAGCGCAGCCGCACGCGAGGCGCCTCGGCTTCGATACGGGCGACAAGGCGCGGCGCGAACTCCTCGACAAAGCTCTCATTGGTGCGCAGCGTGAAAATCCTGTCGAGGCTTGCAGGGTTGAGGAGCCTGGCAGGTCGCAGGAGCGTTTCCGCATCCTGGACCACACGGCCGGCCTGCTGTTGCAGTTCCTGGGCGCGCGGCGTGGGAACCAAGCCGCGGCCGGCGCGAACCAGCAGCGGATCGCCCGTCGCCTCGCGCAGCCGCGCCAGGGTCCGGCTCATCGCCGAGGGACTGAGGCGAAGACGGAAGGCGGCGCGCGCCACGCTGCCTTCCGTCAGCAGGACATCGAGGGCGACAAGCAGGTTGAGATCAGGTGAAGACATGACGGGATCGTAGCATGGATCCACAATGATGTGGCGTTTCATGCATGGATAGAATGCAAATGCTGCGCCTTCCGCCATATCAACTTGGTGACTAGCTTTCCAATGGCTCCGGTTTGGAGCTGTCGGAAAGGAGAGCATCTTGGCCATTGCTGAGCAAAGCCGCATCGAACTGATACCGGCGCCGGATGAGGTGCGATCCGCGGGATGGGCACTGGCAAGCCTGTCGCTCGCCACGCTCCTGTCTTCACTCGGAACCAGCATCGCCAGTGTCGGGCTTCCGTCGCTGATGCAGGCATTCGGTGCGTCGTTCCAGCTCGTGCAGTGGGTTGTCCTGGCCTATCTGCTCGCCATCACCACCTTGATCGTCAGCGCCGGACGGCTCGCCGACATGGTCGGCCGCCGGCCGCTGCTGCTTTGCGGCATCGCTTTGTTCACGGCGGCGTCGGTGCTCTGTGGCCTTGCGCCGACGCTGTGGTTGCTGATCGCGGCGCGGGCCGTGCAGGGACTAGGCGCGGCGATGATGATGGCCCTGACGCTCGCCTTTGTCGGCGAGACGGTTGCCAAGGCGAAAACCGGCAGCGCCATGGGTCTGCTCGGCGCCATGTCCTCGATCGGCACCACACTTGGTCCGTCGCTTGGCGGCCTGCTCATCGCCTGGCTCGGCTGGCGGGCGATCTTCCTGGTCAATGTGCCCCTGGGCTTGCTGACTTTCATTCTTGCCTATCGCACTTTGCCGGTTCGCAAAAAGACGACGAAGGCAGATGGCGGCGGTTTCGACGGCATCGGCACCACGCTGCTCGCGCTGACACTGGCCGCCTATGCGCTGGCCATGACGCTTGGCCGGGGCAGCTTCGGCTCCCTCAACATCGGCTTGCTCATCGCCGCGGCGGTCGGTGTGCTTCTGTTCGCCCTTGTCGAAGCTCGCATTGCCAACCCATTGATTCAGCCGGCAAAGTTTCGGGACAACACGTTGAATGCAAGCCTCATCATGAGCCTCGTCGTTGCCACGGTGATGATGGCGACGCTGGTGGTTGCCCCGTTCTACCTTTCGCGCGCACTCGGCCTGAACGCCGCCATGGTCGGGCTGGTGCTTTCGACCGGGCCGCTTGTCTCCTCCCTGTCGGCGCTGGCGGCTGGACGCCTGGTCGACCGCTTTGGCGCGCACCGGATGATGGTGGCGGGCCTGTTCAGCCTCGCCGCGGGCACCTTCCTCATGTCCTTGACAAGGACGGAGTTCGGCATTGCCGGCTATGTCGTGCCGATCACCGTCACATGCATTGGCTACGCCCTGTTCCAGACATCCAACAATTCAGCCGTGATGGGCGGTGTCGGCACGGACCAGCGCGGCGTGGTCTCCGGCCTGCTCAATCTGGCGCGCAATCTCGGCCTGATCACCGGCGCATCGGTGATGGGTGCCATTTTTGCCGTGGCATCGGCTGGGGGACAGGCGGGCGCGAGCGTCCTGACGGCAGCCGCCGCGACGCGGGGAATGCAGGTTACGTTTCAGACGGCCACGGGCCTGGCGCTGGTTGCACTGATCCTTGCGCTGCTCTCGGCTCGCACTGCGGCAAGGCGCATGCCCGCCAACTCATCCGCAGTCAAAGGTCCGTGATTTCGCCGAGACCCCTTTCAGGCCCCTGCCCGCCTGCGGCGCTCATAGAGCATGACGAGTGTCTCGGCTGTGAGCGCGGGCTTCGATTCGCCCTCGATCTCGATCGTGTTCGCGGCTTTCATCAGATACTGGCCTGGGCCCATAACCTCCATCGAGATCAGGGTGGCGCGCAGCCTGATGCGCGCGCCAACCTTGACCGGCGCCAGGAAACGCACCTTGTCGAAGCCATAGTTGAAGGCTGCCTGGGTGTTTTCCGGCACGATCCCCATGCCGAGCGCCAGTGCACCGATGATGGACAGCGTCAGATAGCCATGCGCTATCGTCGTACGAAACGGGCTTTGCCGCCGCGCTCTTTCAGGATCGACATGAATCCATTGATGGTCGCCCGTGCATTCGGCGAACTGGTTGATGCGGTTCTGATCGACCGTCGTCCAATCCGAGACACCAAGTTCCTGCCCGGACATGGCCGTGAGCTGTTCGTACGTCGGCGGCGCCTTGGGCCGTGTTTCCGTCATTCCTGCTTTCCCGATGACATCTCCCGCCTCCGGACCACGAACCGACAGCCTCTGTCAATTCGCTCCGCGTGATTCCGTTCCGCAAAGCGCGGTTTGCCACGGCGAGTTGCGGATCATTCGCAAGCATCGCGCGTTGACAGCGGACATATGAACGCCGTCACAGGTATCCCGAAAGTCGATGGTTCACTTCTTATCGTAGCCGGCGCGGATTTCCTCCATCGCGGCCTTGATGCGCTCCCGCAGGATCTCGACGGATTCGGTACCGGATTTTTTGACCAGTCCGGGCACTTCTTCGGCATTCTTCAACGCGGCCTCGAAGGATTTCCTGGCGAACTCGGTTTGCTTGGCCATCAATTCCTGCGGATTACCCGGAGCCCTGTAGCTCTGCGCCATGTCGGTGATTTCGCGCAGCGTATCCTGCAGCATCTCGCGCTGTCTCGACATCAGCGACGTCGCACCGGCCGCACTTGCCCTGGCCGACTTCTCCAGCGCCTCGAGATTCTTGCGGTGGTGCGCGAGGATCGCCTCCACATCGACATTCGGCACCTTCAGGTCGCGGCCGAACCTGCCGAACATGTCCATGAATGAATCTGAATCCGGTTGTTTTGCCATGATTTTTCGCTCCCTGTTGCCGCGATGCGGATGCCCTTTTCCCGAGAATAGCACTCGCGCGTCGCGTGTCTATGAAGACATGCCTCAAAGCCCGGTCGAGCCAGAGGTCGGTCAATTGGGGAGAAACAGCCGCTCCGCCACATAGAGCACGACACCGGCGATACCGCCGATGATCATGCCGTTGAACCGGATGTATTGCAGGTCCCTGCCGATGTTCATTTCGATCAGCCGCGTCAGTTGGCCCAGATCCCAGCGCTTGACCTGGTCGGCGATGAATTTCGAGACACCGCTCTTCTGGCTGTCGACGAAGGAGGCAAGTGCTACGACGAAACCCTGGTTCATGTCGGCCCTGATCTGCGCATCATCGGCAAGATGGCGGCCGACCTCGACGAACATCTCGGTGAGATGGGTGCGGATCATCGAATTTGGCGCCTTCGCGTCCTGTTCGATGAACAGGCTGAGGCTTGCCCACATATCACCGGCCAGCGCTTTCAGCTCGGGCCTTTCGAGAAAATCGCGTTTCAGCTTCTCGGCACGCCTGGCATATTGCTTGGATGTCCTCAGCCGCTCGATGAAGGTTTCCGCAAAGCGGTCGAATTCCCCACGCATCGGGTGATCGGGATCGGCCCGTACTTCGTCGAGCAACGAGCTCGCGGACGCCACGATCTTCTTCAAGAGGTAGGCGTCGGCGCGAAACAGGTTGAACAGCGACGGCAATTCCTCGCGGATCTTCTCGCGCATGGTTGCCAGCGCCTGCTCGTCGTTCAGGAACCGGCCAATGACCTTGATGAACTCGTCGAAGAGTTTCTGGTGACGGCGGTCATCGGTCAACGTCGACAACAAATCGGCGAAGAGCGGCGCCAGTGGTATCTTTTCGACCTGCTCCAGCATGCGGCTGGTAACGAAGCCACGCAGGCCCGACTGCTCGACGGCCGCCAGTGTCTGCGGCACCAGCCGGCTGACAAAGTGGGACAGGCCAGCCGCCCGGCTGGGATCGGCCAGCCAGTCGGCGACGAGCGCCGAAAAATCCACTTCGGCCAGCTTTTCCCGTACCGGCTCAGGCGCCAGGAAATTGACCTCGATAAAGCGGCCGAAATTGTCGGCGATGCGGGTCTGGTTTGCCGGGATGATGGCCGTGTGCGGGATCGGCAGGCCAAGCGGTCGCTTGAACAGCGCCACCACCGCATACCAGTCGGCCAGCCCGCCGATCGTAGCGGCCTCGGCGAAAGCAGCGACGTAGCCCAACCACGGATAAATGCCCTCGCACGACTTTGCCGCGGCAAAGATCAGAACGCAAAGCACAAGCGCTGCCGTGGCGATGAATTTGGTGCGCCGCAACGCCGAAAGCTTGGCGCCCGCGTCGGCATCGAGCCGGACGGGACCCAGGGCCGGGACCGATTGTGACATGGACAGGCCGCTCCTCGTCTATCTTGCGGACATATCTAGTGTCCCGCCCGCCCGAATGCCCACCGAATCGGAAAGCTGGTTCACGTTTTGCAGTGCCGCGCACGTAAAGTTGACGAGGATATTCATCTATTATGGCTAGCCAGTCTGGAATTATTCCAAAGTATGGGCCATATTCCGCCGCAGCCGGTGTGGCGAATCTGAAATTCGTATTGCCTGGGAGCAGCGCAAGAGCGAATTCAGGTTCGGAGCCAGACTAGCAAACAATTGAAATCTGGTGTGGTTTTGGATTTGCAATTTCTGAAGGCCGATGCCGTAGACATGGCAGACTTTCAAATCCGCCAAACCTGGGCTTGGTGAGGACAAAATGCGGCTTACGCGTCAGACTAACTATGCCATGCGCATCTTGATGTATTGCGCCGCCAACAACGACCGGCTGAGCCGTATCCCAGAGATCGCCGCCGCGTACACCGTGTCCGAGCTTTTCCTGTTCAAGATCCTGCAGCCCCTGGTCGAGCATGGCCTGGTCGCGACCGTCCGCGGTCGCAATGGCGGCGTCAAACTTGGCCGCGCGGCTGAATCCATCAGCCTGTTCGATGTCGTGCGCGTGACGGAAGAGAGCTTCGCCATGGCCGAATGCTTCGAGAACGATGCCGCCGAATGTCCGCTGGTCGACAGCTGCGCGCTGAATTCCGCATTGCGCGAGGCGCTCAACGCGTTCTTCGCTGTGCTGGAGCGCTACACGATCGCCGATCTGGTGGCGGCGCGGCCGAATGTGCGCAACCTGCTCGGCATCGACATGCTGGAACTGCGCCGAGCCCCAGCCGCCTGAATCCTTGGCGGCTTGAGTTTTCGACGTCGGTCAGTCAGGCCGCCGATTGCGGCAGCACGAATGGCGCGTTGCCGGCCGGCAGGACGCCGACCCTGAGACGGCAATCAAAGACCTGTTCGATCAGTTCATCGCTCAGTACATCTGGACTTGCTTCGGTAAAGTGGAGAGCGGGTTGCTCATTCGGCGGCGTTTCGCTCGAACTGCATCGGGCTGATGTAGTCGAGCGCGGAATGCCGCCGGATGGGATTGTAGAAGCCGTCGATATATCGGGCAATGGCGGCTTGGGCATCGGCGCGGGTAAGGAAAGAGGTGCGCCAGATCAGTTCAGTTTTCAGCGTCTTGAAGAATGTTTCGACCATGGCGTTATCAAAGCAATTGCCCTTGCCTGACATTGAGATGATGACGCCGGCGGCACGCAATTCGGCTTGGTAGTCGATAGAACAATATTGGCTGCCGCGGTCGGAGTGGTGAATGAGGCCGGGTTCCGGCTGCCGCATGACGAACGCCTTGTTGAGCGCTGCCAGAGCCAGGCTGCGGTGTAGCCGGTTGCCAGCAGCCCAGCCAACGACCTTGCGGGCAAACAGATCGATGACGACAGCAAGGTACAACCAGCCCTCCCGCGTCCAGATGTAGGAGATGTCGGCACCCCATTTCTGGTTGGGACCAGTGGCGGCAAAATCCTGGTCGATGACATTGGGGGCAACCGGAAAGGCGTGTTCGCTGTCCGTCGTGCGCTTGAACCGCCGCTTCTGTCTTGCCTGGAGGCCATTCTCCCGCATCAGACGCGCCGTTCGTCGCCGGCCAATGGCAAAGCCATTGTCTTGCAGTTCCCGCGTCATGCGCGGGCTACCATAGGTTCCGTTCGACAGCGCGAACGACGATCGCACATGCGCCAGCATTATCATGTCGTCGCGCTGCCGGCGGCACGCCGGCCGGCGCCCCCAGGCAAAGTAGCCGCTCGGGCTGACACCCAGCGTCGCGCACAAACGGTCCACAGGGAAATCCTTCTTCGCCTGGTCGATGAGCGCGAACCTCACCGACTTCCCTCCTTGACGAAAAAAGCCGTCGCCCGTTTCAAGATATCCCGCTCCTGCCGAAGGATTTCATTCTCCCGCCGCAGCCGTTTCAATTCAGCGGCGACATCAGCATCAGGCGGACGCCCAGGATCGCCCATCTCACGATCCAGCTGCCGACCCATCCATCGCGTCAGCGTCGAGAAACCAACACCAAGATCCTCCGCGATCTGCCGCTTCGTCCGACCGCTCGTTCGCACAAGGCCAACCGCCTCCGCCTTGAACGCATCCGTAAACTGTCTCTGTTTCGTCATCGAGGTCGCCTTTCATCAGAAGGAAACTCTCCACTTTTTCGGGGCAAGTCCAATCCTTTGGCGAGCCGGTCGCGGCCAGCCTGCCGCGATGCATGACAAAAATCCGGTCGGCATACATGGCCGTCAGATTGAGGTCGTGCAGGATGGCAATGACGCCGCCGCCTCTTCTGGCAAAATCCTGGGCGATGTTCATGATGATCAGCTGGTGCTTGATATCGAGGCTGGACACCGGCTCGTCGAGGAACAGGTAGCGCGGCTTGCCGTCGAGCACCGGTGCCCAGACCTGGCAGAGCACACGAGCAAGCTGGACGCGCTGCTGCTCGCCACCGGAAAGCTCCTGGTAGAAACGTCCCGCGAATCCATCGAGATCGACACGCGCCAGCGCTCGCTCGGGCAGGCGCGCGTTTTCGCCCGGCAACACGCCGGAACGTCCGCCGATGAGTCCGAGCTTGACGATCTCGCGGACAGTGAAGGGAAAGGACAACATGGTTGCCTGCGGCAGCACGGCGCGCAGCGTTGCGGTCTCGACTGGCTTCATGGCCCCAAGATCGCGGCCGTTGACAGCGACGCGGCCCGTATAGGCAAGCTCGCCCGACAGCGCCTTGAGGAAGGTCGTCTTGCCCGAACCGTTGGGGCCGACAATCGCCGCGATCTCGCCCGGCCTCGCCTCGAAATCGACATTGGCGACAATGCGTTTGCCGCCGATCGCCACCGAAACATCCCGACCTTCGATCATGCCCGCTCTTCCATCATGACAACCTCATAGGTCTATGACGCCACGCTTGCGCAGCAGGATCCAAAGGAAGAACGGCGCGCCAGCGATCGCGGTGACGATGCCGATCGGCAACTCGGCGGGCGCCACGATGGTGCGAGCGACGGCATCGGCCAGCAGCAGCAGCGCCGCACCAAGCAGCGCCGACGCTGGCAGCAGGTATCGATTGTCCGGGCCGATCAGCAGGCGCAGCAGATGCGGCACCACGATGCCGACAAAGCCGATACCGCCGCTGACGGCGACGGACGCGCCAACCGCCGCCGAGACGCCAATGATTGCCACATATTTCAACCGCTGCACCGCTATGCCGAGATGACCGGCGGTCGCCTCGCCCAGCGACAGCGCGTTGAGGCCCCGCGCCAGGAAGGGCATCCCGGCCAGCGCCAGCACGATGACCGGCCCGACGGAACCGATCTTCTGCCATGTCGCGCCGCCCAACGATCCGAGCTGCCAGAAGGTCAGGTCGCGCAACTGGCGATCGTCGGCCATGAAGATCAGGATGCCGGTCAGCGCCATGGCCAGCGCCGCCAGCGCTATGCCGGCCAGCAGCATGGTGGCGACGGAGGTCTGCCCCCGCCGCGTGGCGACCTGATAGAGCACCAGTGTTGTGGCCAGGCCGCCGCAGAAGGCCGCGAGCGGCAGGGCAAGCGTGCCCAGCGCCAAGGTGATCGGCGCCAGCACGGTGCCGCCAAGCACAATGATGGACACGGCACCAAGGCTTGATCCCGCCGAAACACCGATCAGGCCAGGGTCCGCCAGCGGATTGCGGAACAGGCCCTGCATCACCGCCCCGGAGACGGCGAGCGCTGCCCCGACCAGCATTCCCAGGATAACGCGCGGCAAGCGGATGTCGTAGACGATCAGGCTGTCGCGTGCACTCAGCGCCGCGTCGCCCGGTACCGTGCCGAACAGCCAGTCACGAATAACGCTGACGGCCGACGCATCGGACGCGCCGGAGGTCAGCGATATCAGCACGGCAAGGCCGAGCCCCAAGCACAACAGAAGAATAACGATGCGGGCACGTCCCGAACGATCGCCTTCGGATGCAGTCGCCATACCCTTTGCCGGACCGGCGATCGATTGATCGACCATGATATGTCCGCTCAGTCCGTGACCTGAGCGCCATAAAGCGAAACGGCGAGCTCGTGGATAGCGTCCGCCGTACGGGGGCCGAAGCCAAGCAGGTAGCTGCCGTCCATGCGAATGATCTTGCGCGCGGTGCCAGCCGGTGTCGAGGCGATGGACGGATTGCCGAACAACTCCTCATCCGATGTGGGTGGGCCAGCATTGTTCATCATCATGATGACGTCGGGCTTGGCGGTGACGATCGCCTCGTCCGACATTTGCTTGTAGCCGGAAAAGCCCTCGACCGCGTTGGTGCCGCCGGCCAGCTTGATGATGCCGTTGGCGGCGGTGTCGCTACCGGCGGCAAGGATCTTGCCTCCCTGCATCGACAGCACGAACAGGATGCGCTTGCGCTCCTTGATCGACGCGGTCTGTTTCTCGACCGCCTTCAGCTTGGCGTCGACCTCGGCAGCCAGCGCATCGGCCTTGGCGTCGGCGCCGAGCGCCTTGCCGACGAGGCGGATCTTTTCCAGGATGCCTTCATTGTCATAGTGCTCGGGCACCTCGATGAAGGGGATGCTCGTCTTCTTCAGCACGTCGACGGCTTCCTTCGGGCCACTGCCATGCAACGCCAATATGCCGGTCGGGTTGACCGACAGGACGCCCTCCGGCGACAGCTGACGCATGTAGCCGACATCCGGCAGCTTCAGTGCGGCTGCCGGAAAATAGCTGGTCGAATCGCGCGCCACCAAATGGTCCTGTTCGCCGAGCGCATAGACGATCTCGGTGATCGACCCGCCGACGGCCGCGATCCTAGATTTGTCCGCGAAGACGGCAGTGCCTTCCGTCGCCCGGGACGGCATAACCGCTGCCACGGCGATAGAAAGACCGATCGCCGGCAAAAGTGCCAGCCTTAAGACGGGCGCGAATACGGACGTCGGCGCCAGTCTGGAAAGGGAAATCATTGTCGTTTCGTCCTCAGGCTGCGGTCGGGCTTGGGATGCGTGGCAGGTTCTCGACAAGGAAGCGCCAGTCGTCACGCTCGCCTTCGCCTTCATGGCGCTTGCCAAAGAACTGGATGATCATGTTGCCATCGGCGCCATAGACCTCGATAGACGTGACATGGCCGTCCTTGGTCGGTTTGCGCACGGCCCAGACCTCATGGATGTGGTCGGTTCGCAGGTGCAGGTGGAATGTCTCGTCCAGCACATTGATCCACGGCCCCGTCGGCTTGATGGACTTGACCGGTCCGGAATGAATCTGGATGCAGCCGCGATTGCCGACAAAGCACATGATCGGCATCTCGCCCTCGGCGGCGTGATGGAACATGGCTCCGACGGCATCATTGTCGAGCAGCCAGGCATAGTCCTGGCCAACCATCCGCACCGCTTGCCTGCGGCTGAGCTTCAGCGTCTTCAGCATGCCGAAGAACTGATGCACATCGGTCAGCTGGCTCCAGCGATCGCGCAGATCATCGAGACTGGCGGACGCATCCGGATTTTCGACATCATCCGAGACCTTGGCTCCTGAAATGGCAACCGTCGGCTCCTGGTTCGACGATTCCAGCTCGGCCACCAGCTTCTGGTAGGCATAGAGGTTGGATGCGGGGCGCAGATGCACCTTGTGCACGGCCTCGCCCGCATCATCGAAGAACTGCAGGCTGCGGCGGATCTCGCCGCCGTCGCGCTTTTCCACGGCAAAGCCATGCGCCCATATCTTCGGGAATATGCGCAGGTCGATATTCTCGCCGAGTACCATGGCATTGTGGTTGCCGGTGACGACCTTGTCGTAGACGCCGATCTTCTCGTGAACGGCGCTTTCGTTGCGGGTCAGCGCCATGACTTCGCCAACCGTTTCGAGGCCGGTCAGGAGGTCATTGACGCGTGGCTCGATGCGGACGACGCCGTCGCCGCAATGCGCGGCCACCAGTTCGGCTTCCGAAATGCCGAGCTGGGCCGCGAGGTCACGCTCGCGCGTTTTCGGATTGTCTGTCCGCGCCCGCCGGATTTCGTGCGGAGCGGGTTTTACGCGCTGGTCCATGTCTACCCCTACTTGTTGAGAATGAGCTTGCCCTGGCGGGTGATCTTCAGCCGATAGAGCGCGCCGTGATGTTCGATGCCGATCTCGTGCTCGCCCTGGAACAGTGAGTTGCTGGACAGGGTTCGCACCGCCAGCGGAACCCGGTCGAAACGGACGGAGGCATCGTCGGAACGGCGGACGCGATAGCGAAAATCATTGGGATTGTGCGTGTTCATCTGGATCGATCCCTTTCCTGTGCCGGGCGTCTGGCTAGGCGTTGCGTAGATTGCCGATTCATTTCTTGACTTGAATAATCATGTTTACTAGTCAGTGCAATACCGGACTAAACGAGTCAACATTTAAGACGCCGGACATGATGAAAAATGCCAGCAAGCGCCAAGCCAGCCAGCATGAAACCTGAATTTTTGGAGTTGGGGCATGGGGTTGGTACATTGGGGACGGCTGGGGCTGACTGAAAACACGGCCCCCGCGCATCGGCCCATGGCAAAAGGAATGGCCGCATTGCTGGCCGGCGTGGCCGCGATCACGCTGCTGGCACCACACGCTAGCGCGCAACAGGCACAGGCGCCGACGGATCAGCAACAGGCCGAAACGAAGAAGGCCGAAGAAGCCAAGGCCGCCCCAACGGGCGTAACGCTGCTCGACAAGATCCTGGTCATCAGCCGAACCGGCGAGACGGCGATCGAATCGCTGGCCTCCGCCAGCCATGTGGATCAGGAACAGCTTGACCGCCGGATGGCGACGACTCCAAACGAGATGCTGCTGGGTGTGCCAGGTGTCGCTGTCCAGGCCGACGCAAGGCGCGTGAGCTCCAGCATCAACATCCGCGGCCTGCAGGATTTCGGCCGTGTCGCGGTCATCGTCGATGGTGCGCGGCAGGATTTCCAGCGCTCCGACCATGGCACGCAATCGACCTTCTACATCGATCCCGAACTGGTCAAATCCGTCGACGTCATCCGCGGGCCGGTAGCCAATACCTATGGGTCGGGCGCGATCGGCGGCGTCGTCTTCTTCGACACCAAGGATGCCGAGGACTTCCTGAAGCCTGACGAAACCTGGGCCGCGTCGGCGACGGGGCGCTACGAGAGCAATGGCAAGGGCTGGACCACCAGCGCGTCTGGCGCCTACCGGTTCAACGAGAACTGGGATGCGCTGGGCAACATCGTCTACCGCAACTATGACAACTACAAGGATGGCGGTGGCGACACCGTCAACGGCACCGGCTTCGACGTGCTGAGCGGACTGCTCAAGACGACCATTCGCCCCAGCGAAAACAGTGAACTGAAGCTCGGCTGGACAGGTTCAAGCGATAGCTGGAACGAAATCAGCGGTGGCAAGCCAGTCTACGACGTCGACATGAAGCAGAACACCTTCACAGCCCGCTACAACATCACCGACGACGCGAAGAGCTGGCTCGATCTGCACATCAATACCTCCTACAACAAGACCAATCTCAACCAGGTCGCGCTTGTTCCGATCCCAGACCGCTTCGATCCGATCACAGGTGTGCCGGTGGTCCTGCCCGCCGGCTCGAGATCATCCTTCGACATCGGCACGTCCGCGATAGACATCTGGAATACGTCGCGGTTCGAAACCTCTGGCATCGCACATGAACTGACTTATGGCGGTGACTGGGTAGGCGACAAGGTCAAGACAGACGGCACGGCCGGCGGCGACAGTTTCTACACGCCCTCAGGCAAGCGAAACGTCTCCGGCGCCTACATCCAGGACAAGCTTACCTGGAACTGGCTCGAGGTGATCACGGGCCTGCGCTACGACAATTACAGCCTGAAAGGCACCAAGTCGGAAACGTCTGGCGATCGCGTGTCGCCCCGCGTCACGGTCGGCGTTTCGCCGTTCGAAAGCGTCGGCCTCGCGGGTCTGCAATTCTACGGCACCTATGCCGAGGGCTATCGCTCGCCTTCGCTGACAGAAACCTTCATCAGCGGAAATCATCCCGCCGGCGTTTCGTTCCCCTTCCTGCCCAATCCCAACCTGAGGCCAGAAACCGGTAAGACGACCGAGTTCGGGGTGAATTACAAAGCGAATGACATCCTCGAGCCGGGCGATGCATTCCGCCTCAAAGCGGCATATTTCAACAATGACATCGATGACTATATTGGTATAGTCAGGTTGTCGCCTTTTGTGCCGGGAAGTGGTTGCACAATGGGATTTGGCCCTCCATTTTGCTATCAGTATCAGAACTTCGCCAATGCCAAGATCAACGGGTTCGAACTCGAAACCGTGTATGATGCGGGATGGGGCTACGCCGGGCTCTCGGCATCGATCATCGATGGCCACACCATTTCCACCAAGGGCGTTCAGGCTGGCTTGCTGACCATACCGTCGTCGCAGGTCACGGCACAGCTTGGTCTGCGCTTCCTGGAGGACAAGCTAACCGTCGGCGGCGAGGTGCAGTACAACGGCAAGCCGAAGGACAATCCGATCGCCGAGGACTACACGCTGGTCAATGCCTTCGTCAGCTACCAGGCGACCGACAATTTGAAGATTGATTTCCGCGCCGACAACCTGTTCGATGTCAAATACGCCAACCCGCTCAACATCGTCCCGGCCACCACGCCCGGCGCCGCTCCGGTCTTCGCGGCCTACGAGCCTGGCATAACCCTGAAGTTGGCGGCAACGATGCGTTTTGGAGGCTGATGACAATGACGAGCTTGACGACATCGCTTCGTCTGCTGACCTCGGCGCTGGCGATGTCGCTTGCGACGGTACCGGCGTGGGCTCAGCAGTCCGCGCCGGTCCCAGCCCTGAGCCTCGAACTCAATGGCGCGCAACCTTCCGACAAGGGCTGCCGCCTGACATTCGTGGTCAACAACAATCTGGGCGCCGACCTGTCCAAGGCGGCGTTCGAGATCGCGCTGTTCAACGAGGCCGGTGTCGTCGACCGGCTGACCGTGCTCGACTTCAAGGACCTGCCCGCCGGCAAGACCAAGGTGACGCGCTTCGACCTGGCCGGCACCGACTGCGCCAAGATCAGCCGCGTGCTGATCAACAGCGCCACGGAATGCGCCGGCGCGGGCGTCGAGCCCAATGCCTGCATGCGCAAACTGAAGACGGATTCCAAGACCGGCATCGCTTTCGGCATCTGAGAGGGCCGTTGGGACTGGAGGTCGCATTCACTCGAAACATCATCGCCCGGCCGCTGGCCGGCCCAGGAGCGCTATCGTTCGAGGCAACTGATCTTGATTTGACAAGCCCGAACGGCTCGCGGCAGTTTCCCGCCCGCGACATGCCGGAAATCAATCCCCCCCCCGAAGCCAGCAGTGAACTGGCGATAACGCCAGCGGAGCCGCTTATATCGACGCGGCCATCGGCCCGAAATTACAAATGGACGGCGGCGATCGTCGCCTCCGGCCTGCTGCATGCCGCGTTGGCGGCTGCCTTCCTCATCGCTACCGATGGGACATTCAGGTCCAAGGACAGCAGCCAGATCGAAGGCGCGGACCAATCGGGAGACATGGTCGCCGGCAATGGCTCGGAGATGCAGGCTGCCGCGGGCAACCCTCTACCGCCCGACGTAACGCCCGTCACCCTAGTCACCATGCCCGACCCGAAGCCTGCCAAGAGGGTGGAGGCTGAGCCTGTTCAAACGACGCAGACGGTAGAGCCGACGGACGATGCGAAAACGGACACTCCCGTCACCGAAGCGTCGCAGCCCGTACCGGACGCGACGCAGCAGCCGGTCGCCGTGCCTGAGGCGACGGAACCGGTGGCAAACGAAACGGCGGCCGCTGACCCAAGCCCGGAAATCCTGACGGCGCAAACATTGTCCGACAAGGATGGCGCCGCCAAGAAATCACCTCCGCCGTCGCAAAAGGTTGAAGTGATGGAGGTTGCCAAGGCTGAACCAGCAAAAGAGGCACCAACCACCCCTACCATGCAGAAGCAGCTGGAACAGACCGGGAAAAGCGCCTCTTCGCCCACTCAGGACACCGCGGCAGAGCCTGAGAAGCCGATCGCCAAACCAAACAGACCGAAATCCAAGCCTGGTTCCGGCGGTGAGAGTAAAACAAACGTCCCCAATGGCTTGGCGGACGGCGCCAATGACAACCGTGTGGTAGCAAGCACAGGGGGCCAAAAATCCGTTGGCAACGCGTCAGCTTCCAACTACCCCGGAAAAATCGCCGAGAAGCTAAGGCGTGTCCAGCGAGGTATTTCCAACGCGACACGTGCCAAGGCGCTTAACAATGCCAGGATCTCCTTTGTGATCGACGCTGCCGGCAATATTGCCGACATCCGTCTCGTCAAGAGTTCAGGCTCATCAGAGTTGGATCAAGCCGCACTTGGCATCATACAGAAGGCATCGCCCTTTCCCCCCATTCCACCAGATGCCGGTCGCACAAATTGGGCTTTCACCCGATCGGCCCGTTCTCGACAAACTGAGCACATCCATCACCACCATCACAATCCGCACGAAAGGAACCCGCATGTACATCGCCATGAACCGCTTCAAGGTGGAGAAAGGCTCAGAGGATGCCTTCGAGGCCGTCTGGAAGAACCGCGACTCCAGCCTTTCGGAAATGAAGGGTTTTCAACAGTTCTATCTGCTGCGCGGCCCGGTCAACGAGACCGAGGGCTACACGCTGTTTGCCTCGCACACCGTGTGGGCAAGCCATGACGACTTTGTCGCCTGGACAAAGTCCGAGAATTTTCGCGCCGCCCACAGGAATGTCGGCACCACCAAGGTCCATTAAATCGGCCACCCTCAATTCGAGGGATTCTCGGTCGTTGAAGGCGCCTGACATGGTCTCGCCCGCGGCTGACCCTGCCCGCGCGATCCCTATCCTGCCATCGCCCGACATTGCCGTGTCTCGCGACTTCTATCGCGACCAACTCGGTTTCGATGTCGTCGGGCCGGAGATGGAAGACTATCTGATCGTGCGTCGCAACGAGATGGAGATCCATTTCTGGAAGAGCTAGGACCGCAAACTGCCGGAAGTATCATCCTGCTACATCAGGGGCGGTGAAGTGCCGGCGTTGCACGCGGAGTTTTCCGCGCGCGGCGTGGAAAGGCTCAGCGCATTCACGATTCGCCCCTGGAACATGAAGGAATTCCACGTCTGGGATCCGCACGGCAATCTGTTGAAATTCGGCTGCGCGCCTGAAGAGGTGTGAAGCCTCTGCGACAGGCCGGCGACCTTTCGTCAGTCCGCGGCCCTGCCGAACAAACGCCGCAGCCCCCGCACGATACGCTTGCGCTGCCGCCGCCAACGGTTCTTGCGGTCAAGAAGAGGCACAATGCGCGGGTCATCCAGCAGGCAATCAAACCGCCTGACAAGATGCGCAAGGACCCCTGACACGAAGCCTCCGTAGTTTATTGCGTCAAGACGTCCGGCATTGGCCACGACATAATCGAGAATATCGGTGCCCAAAGCGATGTGCTTGGCCTTGTGTTTTGGTGGCTGCTGCACATGTCCACCCGCATATGCGCTGTCGGTGGAGACGTTGGCACCGTGCAGACGATAGAGGCCCAGGGATTCCGACAACAGCAGGCTGCCGGCCACCATATGCGCGCAAGTCGCCGCCAAATAGTCTGTCCCCATCCTCGACTTGAATGGGAAAACCAGCACCGGTGCCAGTGCGCCACGCCGGAAAACCATCGACGATGTCGGTGCCCATATCCAGCCGTAGGTTTTGGGCCCCAGATAGGTAATCGGGTATTCCGATGAATAGTCGATCCCAGCCACCTCGCCAAGCCGATTGGCGGGCGGTACGGCGACGCCGATTGGGTCCTCCCCGGAACGGGGCTTGCGCAACGCAGCGTAGGTGCCACTCAGGACGACACGGTCGCGATCGACCAGCAGAACATCGGAACTGGACAGAGACGCCGAGTGTACCGAGTTCAGATGAGCCGACAGATGCGCGGCGAGAAAATTCGGCAACCAGACATCGTCAGCGTCCAGGAATGCCACGAACGGCTGATCGCCCACGTCGAAACCATCGCGGAACGATGCCAGTTGACCGCCGTTTTGTGGCCGGACAAGCAGACGCAGGCGCGAGTCGCCTATCGTTTCGAGAAGCTGGCGAACATGTTCGGCCGAGCCATCCGTAGAGGCATCGTCGACGATGACACAGTCCCACTTCTGATAGGTTTGCGCCAGCACCGAGCGGATCGCATCCTCGACATAGCTGCGATAATTGTGACAAGTGATGACAACGTCAACGCGAGGAAGCTCAAATATCGCGGACGTGCTTGGCATCAGGCGGCTCACCCCCGGTCGAGTTGACGCCCGATTTACCCCCGGGCATCTGCCCTTTGCACATAGGCAAAGCCCGTGACAAGCGAAAACCTCGCTCGTTATGCCCCTGCCAGCAGGCTCGCATTGCCTCCCGCGGCGGTGGTGTCGACGCAGACGGCGCGCTCATGCGCATAGGCGGCGGGGTTGAGCACTTCGCTGACCAGCGGCACGATCGGGCCGCTGCGATCGGCGATTACCTTGCGCACGATGCGCGCGGCTTCCGGCGTGCCCGAGAAGGCGACGACGTCGACCCGCAGCGAGCGTGCCTCGACAGGATCGGGACGACCGTCGATGGCCGAAAGCGGCAGACCCTTGCCGGTCAGCGCCGAGAGCGCCGCCGGTGCGCCTGGCGCGACGGCCAGAACCGCATTGCCGGCCGCTAGCGCCTGGATCGCTTGGGCGAGCAGCGTATCGGCGTCGGGTCCTAGGCAGAGCACGCGCCCGCGCGGCGACAGCGACAGCGTGTTGGCCTCGCCAGTCGGCCCCGGCAGGTCAACCTGGCCGAAATCGATGCCGGCGGCGGCAGCGATGGCCGCCGAACCCTTGCCGCGCAGATGCTTGCGCAGGATCGCCACTCGATCGGGCCGTGTCGACCAACCGCCAAGCGTCGGATCCGGCAGGTTGTCGGCGAGCTCGGTCGCGGTGACCTTGTGGCCCTCGGCAAGATGCGTGCCGGCCTCCGGCCCCTTGCGGAAGCGGCGCAGATAGTGCGGCCCGCCGGCCTTCGGCCCGGTGCCCGAAAGCCCCTCGCCGCCAAAAGGCTGCGATCCGACGACAGCGCCGATCTGGTTGCGGTTGACATAGATGTTGCCGGCATGGATGCCGTCGACGAAATGCTGCACGCGGCCCTCAATGCGGGTGTGCAGGCCAAAGGTCAGGCCATAGCCCTTGCGGTTGATGGCGGCGATGACAGCATCGATCTCGTCGGAATCGAACGTGGCGACGTGCAGCACCGGCCCGAACACCTCGCGCTCCATCTCCTCGATGCCCTTGACCCGGAAGACGTGCGGCGCGACGAAGCGGCCATCCTTGGGAGCCTCAAGCTTGGCGATCAGCCGGCCCTGCAGGCCCATCTTGGTGCAATAATCGCGGATCGACGCCTGCGCCTCGTCGTCGATGACCGGGCCGACATCCGTCGAGATCAGCCAGGGGTCGCCGATATCAAGCGCTTCCATGGCGCCTTTCAGCATTTCCAGCATCTTCTTCTCGACATCCTTCTGCACATAGAGGACGCGCAGCGCCGAGCAGCGCTGGCCGGCGCTCTGGAAAGCCGAGGCGAGGATATCGCGCACGGCCTGTTCGGGAAGTGCTGTGGAATCGACGATCATGGCGTTGAGGCCACCGGTCTCGGCGATCAGCATGGCATCGGGTGCGGCGGTCTCGGCGAGCTGCTTCTCGATCAGCTTGGCGACTTCGGTCGAACCGGTGAAGCAGACGCCGGCGATGCGCGGATCGGCGGTCAGCGGACCGCCAACCGACGGCCCGTCGCCGGGCAGAAGCTGGATGACGTCTTCCGGCACGCCCGCTTCGCGCAGCAGCTCGACGGCACGGAACGCGATCAACGGCGTCTGTTCGGCCGGCTTGGCGATGACCGAATTGCCGGTGACCAGCGCCGCCGCGATCTGGCCGGTGAAGATGGCAAGCGGGAAATTCCAGGGCGAAATACATACGATCGCCCCGCGCGCCTGCGTACCCGCTTCGGCATTGGCCGCCTCGGCGGCGTAGTAGCGCAGGAAGTCGACGGCCTCGCGCACTTCGGCGACGCCGTCGGCCAGCGATTTGCCGGCCTCGCGGGTGGCCAGCGCGAAGAACTCGACGGCGTTGGCCTCATAGAGGTCAGCCGCACGATTGAGGATGGCTGATCGTTCGACGACGGCGCGCTTTGCCCATGCCGGCTGCGCCTCCACCGCGATGCGCACGGCGGTCGCGACCTGTTTCGCCGCCGCCTCATGAACGGTGCCGACCAATTCGGTAGGCTTGGCCGGATTGAACACCGGGCGCGGCTTGCCGTAGCCGGCGGCGCGCGTGATCGGGTTGGCGTGCCAGCGATCCGGCCCGGCAAACCCAGCCTTCGCCTTGTCGATGGCAGCCAGCGTCACCGTGTCGGTGATGTCGTATCCCTTGGAATTGCGGCGACCGGCACCGAAGATCGCCGACGGACGGGCGATTGCCGGATTGGCGGCCGGGCCCTGCTTCTCGACCGTTTCAAGCGGATCGCGGGCAATGTCCTCTGGCTCGACTTCTTCATCGGTGAGCTGGTGCACGAAGGAAGAGTTGGCGCCATTCTCCAGCAACCGGCGGACCAGATAGGCAAGCAGATCTGAATGCGCGCCGACCGGCGCATAGATGCGGCAGCGTGTGCCCTCGGCCTGCCGCACGGTCTCGTGCAGCGCCTCACCCATGCCGTGCAGCCGCTGGAATTCGAAGGAGTCGCGATTATCAGCCATCGACAGGATGGTGGCGACGGTGTGGGCATTGTGGGTTGCGAACTGCGGATAGATGCGGTCCGTCATGCCAAGCAGCTTTTTCGCGCAGGCCATGTAGGACACATCGGTGTTGGCCTTGCGGGTGAAGACCGGGTAGCCGGTGAGCCCAAGCGTCTGCGCGCGCTTGATCTCGGTGTCCCAATAGGCGCCCTTAACCAGCCGCACCATGATGGTGCGGTCGTACTTCTTGGCCAACGCGTAGAGCCAGTCGATGGTGAAAGCAGCACGCGGACCATAGGCCTGGACGACGACGCCAAAGCCGTTCCAGCCGGCCAGTTCCGGGTCGGCCAGCACCCGTTCGATGACATCGAGCGACAGGTCGAGCCGATCCGCCTCCTCGGCGTCGATGTTGAGGCCCATGCGCGAATGCCGGGCGGCAAGCGCCAGCGACAAAAGCCGCTCGGTCATCACCGGCAGCATATCTTCCTTCCGTGCCACCTCGTAGCGTGGATGGATCGCCGAAAGCTTGACCGAGATGCCGTGGTTCTGGCGGATGTCGGGACCGTTGGAGCCCGCATCAAGCGAGGAAATGGCATCGGCATAGGCCTTGTGATAGCGCAAGGCGTCCGCTTCCGTGCGTGCGGCCTCGCCCAGCATGTCAAAAGAATAGAGATAGCCCTTCTGGGTCATAGACCGGCCGCGCTTGATCGCTTCGGCAATGGTGCGGCCCAACACGAACTGCTCGCCCATCTCGCGCATGGCGGCTGCCACCGCCTTGCGGATGACCGGCTCGCCCAACCGGCGCACCATCGAACGCAGCGTGCCTTCGATGCCGCCCTCGCCCTCGTCGAGCACGCGGCCGGTCAGCATCAGCGCCCAGGTCGAGGCGTTGACGAAAATGGAGCTTGAACCGCCTGAATGCGCCGACCAGTCATGCGGCGCGATCTTGTCGGCGATGAGATCGTCCATCGTCTCGGTGTCGGGCACCCGCAGCAGCGCCTCGGCCAGGCACATCAGCGCCACGCCCTCCTTGGTGGAAAGACCGTAGGCGGAGAGGAAGACTTCCATCAGCCTCGGATCGGACGAGCCGCGCACCGCCCGCACCAGGTCGGCGGCACGCGCCGAGATGCTTTGTCGATCCTTCGCCGAAAGTCCGGTCGCCTCGGCCAGCCGCTTCACGGCGTCGTCCTCGTCGGGCAAATAATTGGCGCGGATCTGCTGGCGGATGGCGTTGAGCGCTGGCATGGCGGTCCTATGGAATGAGCGTCAGGGAGCGGGCCGGCGGTCACCGGACCGAATGACGCACGCTAGCACAGGTCTGGATTTAGATCGGTCCAAAGAAATCGACAAGGCAGCCCGATCGATCTATCATTTGGCCAGTTTCGTTTGATTTGGACTATGATTTCGATGACAGAAGACCAATTGGACCGCATCGACCGAAACATCCTCTCCGCGCTGGCCAGCGATGGCCGTTTGTCCATGTCTGAACTGGCGACGATGGTCGGCCTGTCGAAGACGCCGGTGCAGGCGCGGGTGAAGCGACTGGAAAAGGACGGCTATATCAGGGGCTACCAGGCGATCATCGATCGCGAGCGCATGGGCGAAGGCCATGTCGCCTTTGTCCAGGTCAAATTGTCGGACACCCGTTCGGCCGCGCTCGACGCCTTCAACCGTGCGGTTCAGTCCGTGCCTGAGATCGAGCAATGCCACATGATGGCATCGAGCTTCGACTATTTGCTGAAGGTGCGAACCAGGGACATCGCCGCCTATCGCCGCGTGCTGGGTGAACGTATCTCGGCCTTGCCGCATGTCGCCCAGACCTCGACCTTCGTGGCGATGGAGACGGTGAAGGATCGGTGACTTTACTCCGCGAGCGTCTTGAGGAACGCCACCAGCGCCGCGCGCTCGCGGTCCGAGAGCTCAAGCGGGTGGACTTCGGATACGCCTTCGACGCTCGGTACTGCCTTGGTGTAATGCGCCACAACCTCGTCAAGCGAGGAAAACTGCCCGGCATGCATGTAGGGTGGCCGCGTGGCGGCGCCGCGCAATGACGGCGTCTTGTAGGCGCGGATCAGCTGCGGCGCGTCCTTGACCATGAAGCGCAGTTCGCCGCAGGCGCTGGCATCGCCATCGCGAAAGGCGCCGAAACAGTTGAACGGGTCGACTTCGACTTGCGCCACCGCGTCTATGCGGCCGCGATCCGGCGGCAGATCCGCGACCGGCGGCACGCCGGTGTTGTGAAAGCTGTTGTCGGTGAAACGCGGGCCATTGTGGCATGTCACGCAATTGGCCTTGCCGATGAACAGTTTCAGCCCCAGCACCTCCTGGGCGGAAAAGGCGTCGTCGCCCTTTGGCTGGGCTCCCGTTGCCAGATCCACGGCAAACCGGTCGAAGCGCGTCTGTGGCGGCATGATCGACCGCTCGAAGGCGGCAATCGCCTTGCCGATGTTGGAAAAGACCCGGTTGACCGCATCGCGCTGCTGGTCGCTCATACTGTTCCATGAAGCTTTCTCGGCATCGTTGCCCAGCGGGCTGGCATTGGCCGGCACGGTCGAAAGATCCGGCAACGGCCCGAAGATACGTTCATAGCGCTCGCCGAAGCGGGCCTTGATGTAGTGAGCATAAGCCGCGCGGTTTCCAGCCTGCTCCAGCGGATTTTCCAGCGGTGTCACCGCCTGTGCCCAAAGGCTGTCGCGCCGCCCGTCCCAGAAGAACCAGGGATCGTAGGCGACGCCGGCCAGCGCCATTGTGCGCCGGTTGGTGCGCCCGACCCCAACCGCTTGCGGCAAGTCGTCCTGGAATTGCCGGTCGATCTTGTGGCAGGTCGAGCACGAAACATTGCCATCGCGGCTCATCCTGGCATCGAAGAACAGTGTCGATCCAAGGGCCGCGGCTGCGGGCACATCGGCAAAGCGGTTGGTGGTATCGGGCTTCAACGACGGCAGTGTCGACAGCGCCAGCGAGGCAATCGTTTTCTTCTCGGCATCGGAAAAATCCGGCTTGCCGCAGCCGGCGAGGATGGTGGCCAGCGAAAGCGCTAGAAAACCTGAAAGGCGAAGAAGACGCCTCATCGGCGGCTCACAAGACCACGTTGAAGACGACCGTGTCGGAACCAGCGGTAGCGGAAATGGCAAAATGCAGCTGCCACCACCCAGCCATCGTGAACTTCACGCCTTCGATGCGATACCGGCCGTCGCCCAGATAGTCGGTCGCTTGCGGACTGGTCGGCAGGCCATGATTGTGCTGCGGCATGCCGCCCGAAACCGCGATGGCCGCGCCCTCCACTGGGTCGCCGGCGGTTGTCTTCAATGTCAGCAGCCAGGATTCCAGCTCGCCCTGTCGGACGACGCCCCGCTCCGGTTCGAAACTCGCCATGAAGAGCCCGTTGTCGGTCTTCTTCGATCGGGAAATATCCGCACCGGCAAGCTGCGCCGTTTGCGGCGTGGCCAAGTATACCACGGCAAGGATGCCGGCCAGCAGCGCGGCCAGACCAAGACCCGCCAGAAGATAACGCCATAATGATGCCAAACCGGTTCCTCTTGCGCATATAACGTTGTGGCGGACACATAGCGTCCCGCCAGCCTGTGGGAAAACGCATCTGGCGGAAAAATCCGTCTTTGCCAAGCATGGCGCTGCGAACAGCAAAAAGCTACAGCGGGACTTGCGCAAGGGGATATCCATGGCAGGAAACGGCGTCGCCTCGGTCGGTGAATGCATGCTTGAACTTTCGGGCCAGGCCGGCCCGAACTGGCGCATGGGCTTTGCCGGAGACACGTTCAACACGCTGTGGGCGCTGCATGCACTGAGCGACGACCGGCCGGCGACCTACGTCTCGGCGTTCGGCGATGACCCATTCTCCCATGACCAGATCGGCTTCTTCGCGCAAAACGGCATCGGTGTCGGCGCCAGCCCAATCATCGCGGGTGCGCGTCCCGGCCTCTACGCCATCACGCTGACAGGCGCCGAACGTTCCTTCACTTACTGGCGCGGCGATGCGGCCGCCAGGCAGCTTGCCTCCGACCCCCTTGCCCTGGCGAAAAGCCTGCAAAACCAGTCGCTTGTCTACTTTTCCGGAATCACCCTGGCAATTCTGGACGAGGGCGCGCGCAAGACCTTGCTGGCGGCCGTCGCGATCGCGCGCTGCGCGGGCAGCCGGATCGCATTCGACCCCAACTACCGGCCACGGCTCTGGCGCAATCGCGAGGACGCGCAAGCCGCGATCCTCGAAGCGCTTGCCGTCACCGACATCGCGCTGCCGACCTTTCCCGACGAGCAGATGCTGTTTGGCGATACGACACCGGAGGCGACGGCGGAGCGGCTGGGACGGACCGTTGGCGAGATCGTCGTCAAGAATGGCGAGGAACCGGCGCTTGTCCTTTCAAGCGGGGTGAGCGCGCGCGTGCCGGCCGTCCATGTCGCCGCTCCAGCCGACACGACGGGCGCCGGCGATTCCTTCAATGGCGGCTATCTCGCTGCCCGGCTGGCCGGCCACGCGCCGACCAAAGCCGCCGCACATGCGCATCGCGTCGCCGCCGCCGTCGTGCAGGTACGCGGCGCATTGGCACCGTTCGAGGTTTTGCGTAGCGCGTTTGCGGGATAGGTCGAAAAGGTCGGCCTAAGGCAGCCTGAACCGATATTCCGTCACCTGGTGATAGATCGCGCCCGGCCACAGCGTCGCCTGCGGAAAATAAGGCCGATTGGGTGCGTCCGGCC
This sequence comes from Mesorhizobium sp. PAMC28654, assembly GCF_020616515.1. GTDB lineage: Bacteria > Pseudomonadota > Alphaproteobacteria > Rhizobiales > Rhizobiaceae > Mesorhizobium. The sequence goes on along the minus strand of NZ_CP085135.1, from coordinate 187,827 downwards.
AGACCTGAGCCTCCAGGCAGAAGCCGGAGAATGCGTTGTAGCGGCGCCCGCCCAGCCCCAATGACACCGGCGCCACATACTGGCCGGTATAGAGCTGGACGCCGGGCTCCGTGGTCCAGACCTCCATCTCGACGCCTGAGTTTGCCCCTTGCGCCCAGGCCGCCTGCCGGAGCGGGCCGCGCGTCGGGGCAAGGCAGAAATTCTGGTCGTAAGGAAGCTGTTCGCCCTCGTTTTCCATGCGTATCGGCCGTGCCTGGCGGAAGTCGAAGGCGGTGCCGTCGACAGGCTTCACCGCGCCGGTCGGGATCATGTCGCCGTCCACCGGCAGATAGGCGCCGGCATTCAGCATCAGCCGATGGTCGAGTATATCGCCGGCGCCGCCGTCATCCAGGTTGAAATAGGAGTGCTGGGCGAGGTTGCACAGCGTCGGCTCCTCGCATGTCGCCGTCAGCTCGACGCTGAGCGTACCCGGGATCTTCAGCCGATAAGTGCAGGTCACCTCGAGCGCGCCCGGAAATCCCATTGAGCCGTCGGGGTCATGCAATGTCAGCGTGACAAAATCCCGGCCATGCAGCGAAACCGCCCAGGCCCGGTGGGAATAGCCCTGCGAGCCGCCATGCAGCGTATGCTTGTCGAGGTAATTGCGTTCAGTCTGGTAACGATTGCCGGCGAGGGTGAAGCGGCCGTCGCGGATGCGGTTGGCGAAGCGCCCGACAACCGCGCCGAAGAAGGCCGTGTCCGTTTCATAAGCCTGGAAACGATCGTAGCCGAGCACCAGCGGCGCATCATGGCCGTTCAAGCGCAGATCCTGGACGATCGCGCCCAGCCCGATGATGCTGGCGGTGAGGCCGCCGCCCTTGATGGTGAAGCGGCGGACGTCCTCGCCCGCCTGCGTCGTCCCGAAAACCTCGCCGTCCTTCATTGTCATGCCCGCAAACGCCAGTCGTTGATGGATGCCTGCCTGACCTTGCGGACCGGCTTGGAGAATCAGAGGCCGAGGCCACCAATGCAAACATACTTGGTGTCGAGGTAATCCTCGATACCCTGATGTCCGCCTTCCTTGCCGAGACCCGATTCCTTGACGCCGCCGAACGGCGCTTCCGGCGTGGTGATGAGGCCTTCATTGACGCCCACCATGCCGTATTTCAAACCTTCCATGACACGGAAGGCACGGCCAAGGTCGCCGGTGTAGAAATAGCAGGCGAGACCGAATTCGGTGTCATTGGCGAGTGCGATGGCCTCTTCCTCGGTCTCGAACTTGAACACCGGGGCCACCGGGCCAAAGATCTCTTCCTTCATGAAGCGCATCTTGGGCGTCGCGTTGGCAATGACCGTCGGCTGGAAGAACGAGCCGCCCAGCGCATGGCGCTTGCCGCCAGCGACGACCTTGCCACCCTTGGCGGTGGCGTCGGCGATCAGTTCCTCGACCTTCTCAACCGCCTTCTCGTCGATCAGCGGTCCCTGCTGCACGCCGTCCTCAAGACCGGAACCGACCTTCAGCTCGTTGCTGGCGGCCGCAAGCCTTTCGACAAATTTGTCGTAGACACCAGCCTGAACCAGGAAGCGGTTGGTGCAGACGCAGGTCTGGCCGGAATTACGGTACTTGGCGGTGATGGCGCCGGCCACGGCACGCTCGAGATCAGCATCGTCGAAGACGATAAACGGCGCGTTGCCGCCGAGCTCCATCGACACCTTCTTCACGGTGACGGACGACTTCTGGATGAGGATCTTGCCGACCTCGGTCGAGCCGGTGAAGGTGATCTTCGACACCAGGGGATTGGAGCAGATTTCGTCGCCGATCTCGCCGGCGGCACCCGTCAGGATATTGATCACGCCTTTCGGGAAGCCGACTTCCTCGGCGAGCGCGCCCCAGGCGAGGCCTGAATAAGGGGTCTGCGAAGCCGGCTTGACCACGGCGGTGCAGCCGGCGGCGAGCGCCGGGCCGAGCTTGCGGGCCAGCATCGAGGACGGGAAATTCCACGGGGTGATGGCGGCTATGACGCCAACCGGCTCCTTGGTGACCAGGATGCGGCGGTCGGCCCACGGCGACGGAACAACGTCGCCATAGGTGCGGCGACCCTCTTCGGCGAACCACAGGATGTAGGCCGCGGCCGAGCCGATCTCGCCCTTCGATTCAAACAGCGACTTGCCCTGCTCGATGGTGAGCAGTTCGGCCAGCACATCCTGATTGTCCATGATCGCGTCATGCAGCTTGCGCAGCAGCTTCGAACGGTCGAGCGCGGTGGTCTTGCGCCATGACTTGAAGGCAGCGTCGGCGGCCTCGATGGCGCGACGGGTCTCGGCCTTACCCGACTTAGGCACGGTGCCGATCTTGAGACCGGTGGCCGGGTTGTTGACGTCAACGGTCTGGCCGCTGTCGGCCTGCACCCACTCGCCGTTGATGAGATTGGCCTGCCGCATGAAATGGCTGGTTTTCTGAAGCATGGTCTAGCCTCCGTTCGGCACACTGACGGGCCGGTCTGTGGATTTCTTGTGAACGTCCTGACGGCATTGATGCCGGTACGTCAGGACGTGAGCCACTGCTCTTTACCGAGGGCAAGCCCGGCAAGCAATTGCAAGATGGCATATAGGCTTTGGGCCAGGGAATAACTACCCGAACACGTATCCGACAACGGCCAGCCAGAAGGCGGTGGTGACGGCCGCGCAAGCGGTGGCGATGGTCATCTGGTTCGACGCCAGCGCCTGGCCCGTGTTGAACTGCACGGCAATGAGGTAGGAATTGATGCCCGACGGCAGCGCCGCCACCACGACCGCCACCTTGGCGGTCAGCGGCGGCAGCCCGAACAGCCAGACAAGACCGAGAACCAGCGCCGGCATCAGGAACAGCTTCAGCACCGAGAGCGCCAGCGCCGGCCGGATGTTGCCGGAAATGCCGAAACGGCGCAGGCTGAGCCCCATCGCGAACAGCGCCACCGGGCCGGCGGTACTGGCCAGCGCGTCGACCAGCCGCGAGACAAGCCCCGGCAGCGGCGTTCCGCTGATGCGCCATGCGAGGCCGGCCAGGATGCCGATGATCAGCGGATTGACGAGCAATTTCCGCAGGAAGCTCCTGACGACCCGCAGGGGATGAACTGGCTCATCGCCGCGACGGCCAAATATCTCGAACAGGACAATCGAGGCCATCATCATGATCGGCAGGTGCACGGACACCAGCAGCGACAGCACCTCGAACCCGTTCGGCCCGAATATGCCGAGGATGAAGGGAGCGCCAAGCAGGACCACATTGGAATAGGACGATGATACGCCACCGACGATCCCGGCGCGTGCGTCGCGTCCGAAAATCCGGGTGGTGACCAGATGCCCGGCGGCCCATGTGAGCGCCACCGCGATGAAATAGGCTGACCAAAGCGACCACGGCGCCACGCCATGGAAATCGGCGTTCACCATCGTCTGGAACAGCAGCAGCGGCATCGCCACGCTGACCGCGAAGTCGGATATCCCCTCGCCGCTCGCCGGCTTCAGATAGCCGGTGAGCCCGGCAAGATAGCCGAGTGCGACAAGGCTGAAGACAAAAAGGACTGTTTCAGTCAGCGGGGACATTTCCCCGGTGATAGGCGAGCCCTGATTGCAGCGCAATTGGCCAGTGCCTTGAAATAGCAAGCCTGCGACAAGCGCCACGGCTGAAGGTCGTGCGCGGCTGGCAGTATGCGCAGTGGTCCGAGAACTCACGCGGCCGTGCCTTGTTTTTCAGCAAACTTTACCGTCCCTATATACCGGTCATCGGCAACCGCCTGCTGGCGACCTTTAAAGGATAGTTGATGATTCGATTTGCCCTGGCGCTGTTTCTGCTTGTCATTCCCGCTTCTGCTCATGCGACCGACGCCGGCTGGGCGCTGCTGCGTGATGGCGGACATGTCGTGCTGCTTCGCAATGCGATGGTTACCGGCGCCACCGATCCGGCCAATTTCGACATCGCCAACTGTTCCACCCAGATCAATCTGTCGGCGCGCGGTAAACAGCAGGCGAGCAAGATCGGCGCACTGTTCGCCGCCCGCGCGGCACCCGTCTCTCGCGTGTTGTCCAGCCGCTATTGCCGGTGCGTGGACACAGCCCGGATCGCCTTCGAGGCCGAGCCGGAACTCTTTGCGCCGCTCGACCTGCTGTCGACCGACGAGACCGCGAAGGCCGCCCAGATCGCGGCGATCATGAAGGAGATCCGCGCCTATTCCGGCTCCGACAATCTGGTCATGGTCACCCATCTGGAAGACATCGTCGCGCTCACCGGCATTTCGCCGCGCGAAGGCGAAGCGGTGGTCGTCGAGCCCCAGGGCGAGGGCTTGCGCGTGCTCGGTCGCGTGACATTTTGAGGACATCCGCAGCGACCATCCGCCGGCAACGCCATCATTTTGGCCGATTGCCACCCTGTATCCCATTCGCGCGCGGCGCATTCGGTCTTTTCCTGCCGGGAAAAACCGATTAGACAGCGCGCAACCACATGCGGACAGATTCCGCCCGCAAATGAAGGAAAAGCCCCTTGTCCACCACGTTCGACAAAGTCGCCAAGATCATTGCCGACACCAGCGAGATCGATATCGACACCATTACGCCCGAGAGCCACACGATCGACGATCTCGGCATCGACAGCCTCGACTTCCTCGACATCGTCTTTGCCATCGACAAGGAATTCGGCATCAAGGTGCCGCTGGAAAAGTGGACGCAGGAAGTCAATGACGGCAAGGCCTCGACCGACGATTATTTCGTCATGAAGAACCTGTGCGCCAAGATCGACGCGCTGGTCGCGGCCAAGACCGCCTGATGTGGCGCAAGCCGCGCGACCTTGACGCGCCCTGCAGCCTGACCCACAACAGCCGCCCATGAGCCCTCACGACGTCGTCATCACCGGCATCGGCCTTGTCTCCTCGCTGGGAGAGGGTCCGGATGCGCATTGGCGGAAACTCGCCCAGCCAGGTCTGAGCCCCGTGCTCGAATCCGGGCGGTTCGCGCCTTACACCGTCCATCCGCTACCGGCCATCGACTGGAACCTGCAGATCGCCAAGCGCGGCGACCAGCGGCAGATGGAAACCTGGCAGCGGCTTGGCACCTATGCCGCCGGGCTCGCGCTGGACGATGCCGGCATCAAGGGCAATGACGAGCTTTGCACGACCATGGATATGGTCGTGGCCGCCGGCGGCGGCGAGCGCGACGAGGCGGTCGACGCCGATATCATGGCCGCTTCGGAAAGCCGCAACGACCGCGATGTGCTGCTCAACGAGAAACTCACCACCGAACTGCGGCCAACCCTGTTCCTGGCCCAGCTTTCCAATCTGCTCGCCGGCAACATCTCCATCGTCCACAAGGTGACGGGATCGTCGCGCACCTTCATGGGTGAGGAAGGTGCGGGTGTCTCGGCCGTCGAGACGGCTGCCGCGCGCATCCGCTCGGGCCAGTCGACGCATATCCTGGTCGGCGGCGCCTTCCAGACAGAACATTCCGACATGCTGCTCGGCTATGAATTGGCCGGCTATCTGCATCGCGGCCCATGGAAACCGGTCTGGCAAAGACAGGGCGCGGAAGGTGGTGGCGTGGTGTCGGGATCCGGCGGCGCTTTCCTGGTGCTGGAGCAGCGCGAACACGCGGTAGGCCGTGGGCGGAAAATCTATGCCGAGTTGGGGGCGGTCGTCTCTGGCCGCGCCAGACGGCGGCGGGGCGAACTCGACGCGGAGATTGCCGCGCTGCTTAGCCGAGCCGCGTTGCCGAACGGCAATTTGCTGGCACTATCGGGTGCATCGGGCGCTCACGCGGCAACCACCGCCGAGAAGGCTGCGCTCGACGCCAATCCGGCGATCACCACGCGCGGCTTCTCGACGCTGACCGGACACATGAAGGAAGCGCAGTTTCCGTTCGCCGTGGCGCTGGCGGCACTCGCTGTCGATCGCAAGGCCGCCTACCCTGTTTTTGATGCCGCTGCCGAGAAGCCATTCGAAGGCGTGCCAAAAAGCGTCCTTGCAACGGCGATCGGCTATCACCAATTCGAGGGCATGGCGCTGGTCAACGCCGCGTAAGGCGGTGTTTGAACGTCCATGCCACAACGATAAACGGTCGAGGGCTACCGCATGGCCAAACTGAATGATCACATGGGCAGGCCGATCGTCGCCGTCACCGGCATTGGCGTGGTGACCTCGCTTGGCATCGGCAAGACCGACAATTGGGCGGCGCTGACCTCCGGCAAATCCGGCATCCACCCGATCACCCGCTTTCCAGTCGATCATTTGAACACCCGCATCTCCGGCACGGTCGACTTCCTGGCATCGAGTTCGAAGGGCGCCAGCCCTCTCACCTACGAGCTGGCCGAAACCGCCGCGCGCGAAGCCGTGGCGGAATCGGGTCTCGACTCCGGTGATTTCGGTGGTCCGCTTTTCCTTGCCTCGCCGCCGGTCGAGCTCGACTGGCACGAGCGCTTCTCACTCTACAATTCCGACAGCCAGGACTCCGGCGCCGAAAGGCTGCTGCGGGTAGCGCGCGGGCTGAAGGAACTCGACATCTTCGAGACCACGCAGTTCGGCTCGATCGCCGACCGCCTCGCCGAACTTTTCGGCACGCGCGGCCTGCCGATCACGCTGTCGACCGCCTGCGCCTCCGGCGCCACCGCGATCCAGCTCGGCGTCGAGGCAATCCGGCGCGGCGAATGCGACCGGGCGCTTTCGATCGGCGCCGACGGCTCGGCAACCGCCGAAGCGCTGATCCGTTTCTCGCTGCTGTCAGCGCTCTCGACCCACAATGACAATCCCGAGAAGGCGTCAAAACCGTTCTCCAAGGACCGCGACGGCTTCGTGCTGGCCGAAGGCTCCGGCGCGCTTGTGCTGGAATCGCTCGAGGCTGCTCTTGCACGCGGTGCGACCGTTCTCGGCATCCTCAGCGGCTGCGGCGAGAAGGCTGACGATTTCCATCGCACCCGCTCGAAGCCGGACGGCTCGCCGGCGATAGCCGCTGTCCGCGCCGCCCTCGCCGATGCCGGCTTGAGCAAGGACGAGATCGACTACGTCAATGCCCATGGCACTTCGACACCGGAAAACGACAAGATGGAACATCTGTCGCTATCGACGGTGTTCGGCGAGCGGATCAGCTCGATGCCGGTCTCGTCGAACAAGTCGATGATTGGACACACTCTCTCGGCCGCAGGCGCCGTCGAGGCTGCATTCTCGCTGATGACCATGCGCGAAAGCGTCATCCCGCCGACCATCAACTATGACAATCCCGACCCCGCGATCGTGCTTGACGTGGTGCCCAACAAGAAGCGCAACGCCGAGGTTCGCAGCGTGCTTTCGAACTCCTTCGGCTTCGGCGGCCAGAACACTTGCCTTGTCATGGCGCGGGAACCGGTCTAATGCATGTCGCCTAAAAGCGCGATGCGGTTTTGGGATAACGACATGCATAAAAACAAGGACTTAAAACGCGCGACGCGTTTATAAGTCGCGCTTTCCGCTCAACAGAACCGACAGGCTCCATGCGCGCACTGCAACTTATCGAGGATCGCCGTCTTGAAACGGTGGACCTGCCGCCTCCCCCGCCGCCGTCACTCGGCGAAGTGACGCTGCGCATCAAGGCCGTGGCACTCAACCACATCGACGTGTGGGGCTGGCGCGGCATGGCCTTCGCCAAGCGCAAGCTACCGCTCGTCGTCGGCGCCGAGGCCTCGGGCGAGGTCGAAGCGGTCGGCCCCGGCGTTTCCAATCTCGTCCCCGGGCAGCTTGTGTCGATTTACGGCGCGCGCACCTGCGGGCTTTGCCGCGCCTGCCGCGAGGGCCGCGACAATCTGTGCGAACATGTTTCCGGCGTGCACGGCTTCCATCTCGACGGCTTTGCCCAGGAAAAGATCAATCTGCCGGCGCGCCTGCTGGTTCCCGCCCCGCCCGGCGTGACCGATATCGGCGCGGCCGTGGCGCCCGTGACCTTCGGCACGGTCGAACACATGTTGTTCGACAATGCCAAGCTTCAGCCGGGCGAAACGATCCTTGTCCACGCCGGCGGCTCCGGCATCGGCTCCGCCGCGATCCAGCTGGCGAAGCGGATGGGCTGCACCATCATCACCACGGTTGGTTCGAACGACAAGATCGACAAGGCCAAGGCGCTCGGCGCAGACCATGTCATCAACTACCGCGAGGACCGCTTCGAAGGCATCGTGCGCAAGCTGACGAAGAAGAAGGGTGTCGACGTGGTGTTCGAGCATGTCGGCACCGATACTTTTGCCGCCTCGATGCTGTGCCTGAAGCGTGGCGGTCGCCTGGTCACCTGCGGCTCGACCTCCGGCGTGTCGACGCAGATCAACCTGATGCAGTTGTTCCAGCAGCAATTGAAGCTGCTGGGATCCTTCGGCTGCCGCATGGAGAACATGGCCAATGCCATGCAGAAGATGGCGGCGGGCATCGTTGCTCCGGTCATCGATACCGAAGTCGGCTTTGACGACATCGACACGGCGCTGAAGCGCATGGAAGGCCGCGACGTGTTCGGCAAGATCATCCTGCGCGTCTAGGATCTGTCTTGGCCAACATGTTCAAGAAGACCCGCCGCGACCTGGCGTTTCGCTACGGCAGGCAGCTCCGCCAGCTCAATTACTGGCTAGTTGCGCGGGCCGCGATGCTGATCATCTCGGTGCTGCGCCTGCTGCCCGCCGACAGCGCGCTCAATTTTGCCGACCGGATCGCCCGGCACATAGGCCCATGGGTGGGCCGCCATGACGTCGCCATCGACAATCTGCGCAAGGCCTATCCCGAAAAGAGCGACGGCGAAATCCAGGCGATCGCATCGGACATGTGGGGCAACATGGCCCGCCTTGCCGCTGAATACATCTTTCTCGACGCCCTGTTCGACTATGATCCCGCCGCTACAAGGCCGGGCCGTGTCGAGGTCAAGGGTATCGAGCATTTCGTCGAGATTGCCGGCGAGCAGAAGCCGCATATCATCTTCACCGGGCATCTCGGCAATTTTGAACTGCTGCCGGTGGCCGCCGCCACTTTCGGCATGAACATCACTGCGCTGTTTCGCCCGCCCAACAACCCCTACCTCGCCGACTACATTCTCTCGACGCGGCGCTCTACAATGGGATCGCTGCTGCCGTCTTCGACCGGCGCGTCCTTCGCGCTGGCGGGTGTGCTGGAGAACGGCGGCAATATCGGCGTCCTCGTCGACCAGAAGTTCTCGAACGGTCTCGACACGACATTCTTCGGTCGTCCCTGCCAGAGCAACCGGGTGCTTGCCACCCTTGCCCGTCACTACGACTGTGATGTCTACCCGGCGCGCTGCGTGAGGCTTCCCAATAACCGCTTCCGGCTCGAGATCGAGGACAAGCTGTCATTGCCGCGCACGAGCAGCGGCAGCGTCGACGTCCATGCCACCACGCAGCTTCTCAACGACGTGGTCGAGCGCTGGGTGCGCGAAGACCCCGGCCAGTGGATGTGGTTCCACAAGAGGTGGGAAATCACTGGCGGCCGGCGCAAGCGGCAGGCACAGCCACCGGAAGCCAGCCAAGTCAGTTGATGCCTCTTGGCAGCTACCTTTCCGATCGCTCGCTCAACAGATCACATGAATCAAAACGCCGCGAAGACACCTCTTCGCGGCGTTTTGCATCCCCCGCCAAGGCCATTCATCCCCCGACAAATGGCAGAACAAAGTTTGGCCGGTAGGTGTCCATCGTGGCGCCGTTGCGATCTTCATCAAGCAACGTGTCCGAACCGAAGCTCGCCCGCAAGCCGATCACATATTTGTGGATGTTCTCGCTTTCGCCGCCTGCGTACACATGATCCAGCTGGTAGCGCCCAAACACCGACAGCGGCGTGCCGGAAAACCGGTACATGGCCTGCAGCGCCCCGGTGACGGTGTTGAGATGTTCGCCGGATATGGACACGCTCGAAAAACCGAGTTCGGCATCGAAGCGAAGGTTGTCCCGCGCGAAATATCGGGCAACGCCACGAGTACCCCAGTCGTCAATATGCTCTGACGAACCGTTGGCCCGCAGCTGCCCGTAGTAAACCTGACCGTACAGGGTCACATTGCCCAAATAGACTTGGGCTTCAGGACCGGCCGTAAAGTTATAGATATTCTCACCGCCGATGCCGTCGCCGCCGTAGCCCGTGATCGTCGCGAAGCCGCCCAACGCATAGGCGCTCGGATCACGCCAATAGGCATGGACGGCGCCGCCGTAGCCGTAAAGATTCTGACCCTGAAACCAAAGGGAATCGACCATTGCGTCGGTCTGGATGTTCCAGCGGGCGTCGATCGGGAAATTCACACGGCCGACACCGCCCGCAGTGGTCGCCGTTGCATGGTCGCCCGGGACGGTCAGATACAATCCGCCGAGGTAAGCCTCGACATAGCCGGAAATGTGCGGAGCGGCGATGGACTGATCCATGACGACCACATCCGCGGCGAAAGCCGAGGTGGCTGTTGCCGCGATCGCCGCGCCCATAAGCAGTCTGTACATTAGAATCCCCTCATGTTGCCTGTCCGGGATGTACCACCAATACGTGTTCAAGCAAGCCACCGGCGGGGTCAGGCCAGGCGCAGCGCTGTTGTTTTCGGTACCATTGGGATATTCCTGCAACATTTCGGACATCGGCAGACCCGGAACGATACAGCGACGCCGATGAGCGTCTGAGCTCCTGGCAGAGCCCAAGTCGCTGGCTGTCTTGGTTCGCAATGAGGATCGACGTATTGCCCAAACCGGCTATCAAATCAAAACGCCGCGAAGACCCCTCTTCGCGGCGTTTTGCATCCCCCGGCTAAGCCCGTCGTCCCCCGGCAAATGTTGGAATGAAGTTTGGCCGATACGTGCGCGCTAAAGCAAGCATCAACAGCTTTAAACCAGACGTGGCGGCCTTGTTTTCGGTACCATTGCGCTATTCCTGCAACATTTCGACCCTCGATACAACCGAAAGGGCACAGCAACAGTGCCCGCAGCCCCGATTGGGGCGGCAGTTTTTGACCATCTTAGTTTGTGATGAGGATCCGCGTATTGCCGAAGCCAGCTTCCCGCACCATCGAATAGAAGGTTGCGGCATTGGCCGTCTGCAGCCGCACGCAGCCATGCGATGCCGGACGCCCCAGTTGCCTGACCGCGCCGGTGCCGTGGATGGCGTAGCCGCCGTGGAAAAACACGGAGTAAGGCATCGGCGACATCTCGTATTTGCGCGAGTACCACATCCGCTCCGTCCGTTGCGGCCTATAGGCGCCGCGCGGCGTAAAATACCCCTTGCGGGCGGTGGATACGTTCCAGCGGTAAAGCACTTCGCCGTACTGGCTCACAGTCATCGTCTGCGACGACACATCGATGTTTGCAACCAGGCTGGCGGCCCAGCTTTGAACTGACGAGCCGAACAGCATCGCGACAAGCATTGCCGCCATGAGAACTGTCTTCTTCATGCGATCAAACCCCTTTGATTGCCCCTGCCTGCATGTTTTCACGTCGTTTTTCATTTTTTAAGAGGCAGATACGTGAAATAGCACACAGTTCTTGACGAATTGGGCAATCCAAAGCGGCGAATTTGAACGATTTTCCCGCGATAGTTGCCGCAACGACACGCCGCACGGACGTTGTCAGGAGCGGACTTGCCAAACCAGGGCGATCGCTGCTCAATTCTCCAAATGAACCAACGACTCCTCAAGGCGGTGGACGACCGGGTCGATGACCTCGTCGCACTGACCGCCGACCTGATCCGCTTTCCAACCATCAATCCGCCCGGCGAAGCCTATCGCCCATGTGCGGAATACATCGGCGCGCGCCTGAGGAAGCAGGGTTTCGAGACCGAATTCGTCCGCGCTGAGGGTACGCCGGGCGATACCGACCGCTACCCGCGCGTCAATGTCGTCGCCCGCTTCGACGGCCGGTCACCTGGCGCCTGCGTGCATTTCAATTCGCATATCGACGTGGTCGAAGCCGGCGACGGCTGGACCGTCGATCCTTTTGCCGGCGTCGTGAAGGACGGCAGGGTCTATGGCCGTGGCGCATGCGACATGAAGGGGGGCCTTGCCGCCTCGATCATTGCCGCCGAGGCCTTCATGGAGGTCTTTCCCGACTTTCCCGGCGCCATCGAGATTTCAGGCACGGTCGACGAGGAGTCCGGCGGCTTCGGCGGCGTCGCCCATCTGGCCAAGCTCGGCTATTTCTCAAGCCCCAAGGTCGACCACGTCATCATTCCCGAACCGCTGAACAAGGACCGTATCTGCCTTGGCCATCGCGGCGTGTGGTGGGCGGAGATCGAAACCAAGGGCGAAATCGCGCATGGCTCGATGCCATTCCTCGGCGACAATGCGGTGCGCCACATGGGCGCTGTGCTGCAGGCCTTCGAGGATGAGTTGTTCCCGGCACTCGACCGCAAGATCACGCGCATGCCTGTCGTGCCCGAAGGCGCCAGGCGTTCGACCATGAATATCAACTCCATCCATGGCGGCCAGACCGAGGATTTCCGGCCAGGCCTGCCCTCGCCCAACGTGCCCGATGCCTGCCGATTGACCATCGACCGCCGCTTTCTGCTCGAGGAAGACCTCGGCACCGTCAAGAAAGAGGTGACTGACATCCTCGACCGGCTGAAGCGCGAGCGGAAGAAGTTCGACTACAAGATCCGCGACATAATGGAAGTGCTGCCGCTGATGACGGAGCGCGATGCCCCGGTGGTGAAGGCAGTGGCCAAGGGCATCATGGAGATATTCGACCGCGAGCCCGATTATGTGATTTCACCGGGCACATACGACCAGAAACACATCGCCCGCATCGGCCATATCTATGACTGCATCGCCTATGGTCCGGGCATCCTCGATCTCGCCCACAGGCCCGACGAATGGGTGGGCATCAACGACATGGTGCAATCGGCGAAGGTGATGGCGATCGGGCTCAACGTGCTGCTGCGGGGCAAGATCGCCGGATGATCAGGACCGCGCTCAAGCAGCGGCGGAAAAAACATTCCTCCTTGCGATGCCGGACAGCACGAAACGCGATTTACTCCGCTGAAAAATCACGCTTCTATCCGCCGGTTCGAGCCTATGGGGAGTTGCACGATGAAATTGTGGAAGATCATTCTGGCCGCCGCCGCCCTGTCACTGGCCGCCGGAACCTCGGCATTCGCCGCGCGAACCGACCTGGTCATCGGTATTCCACTTGAACCTCCGCATCTCGACCCGACCGCGGGCGCCGCCGCGGCGATCAAGGAGGTTCTCTATGCCAATGTGTTCGAGGGCCTGACCCGCATTGGTCCCAACAGCGAAGTGCTGCCGGACCTGGCGGAAAGCTGGACCATTTCCGACGACGGCAAGGTCTACACCTTCAAGCTGCACACGGGCGTGAAATTTCATGACGGCGCCGATTTCAGCGCCAACGACGTGAAATTCTCGCTCGACCGCGCCCGCGCCGACAATTCGGTCAACGCGCAAAAGGGCCTGTTCGCCGCCATCGACACCGTCGAGGTGGTTGATCCCGCGACGGTGAAAGTCACGCTGAAGCACCCGCAGGGCTCCTTCCTCTACAATATGGGCTGGGGCGACGCGGTGATGGTATCGCCCGGATCGGCGGACACCAACAAGGAGAAACCGATCGGCACCGGCCCGTTCAAGTTCCAGAACTGGGTCAAGGGATCGTCGATCACGCTGGTGAAGTCCGACCATTACTGGGGCACCCCGGTGTTTCTGGACAAGGTCGAGTTCCGCATCGTTCCCGATGCCGCCGCCTACGTGCCGGCGCTGCTGTCCGGCGACATCCAGGCCTTCCCCTTCTTCGACCCCGACAGCGTCGCGCAGATCAAGGACGATCCGCGCTTCAAGGTGGTCGTCGGTGCGACCGAAGGCGAAACCATCCTGTCGATGAACAACAAGAAGCCGCCATTCGACAAGCTGCAGGTCCGGCAGGCGATTTCCTACGCGCTCGATCGCAAGGCGATCATCGACGGCGCCTCGGCCGGCCTTGGCCTGCCGATCGGCTCACACATGTCGCCGACCAACAAATACTATGTCGACCTCACTGGCCGCTATCCACACGATATCGCCAAGGCCAAGGAACTGTTGAAGGAAGCAGGACTGGAAAATGGCTTCACGGCGACGCTGAAATTGCCACCACCTTCCTATGCGCGGCTTGGCGGCGAAATCATCGCGTCGGAGCTTCGTGATGTCGGCATCAACCTGGAGATCATCCCGGTCGAATGGGCGCAGTGGCTGGACCAGGTGTTCACCAAGAAGGACTACGACCTGACCATCGTCTCGCACACCGAGCCCAACGACATCGATATCTATTCGCGCAAGGACTACTACTTCAGCTACGAGAACCCGACGTTCAACAAGGTCATCGCCGATCTGGAGCTCACCTCCGACGAAGCCAAGCGTAAGGAACTTTACGCGCAGGCGCAGAAAATCCTGGCCGACGACGCCGTGGTCGGCTTCCTGTTCGAACTGCCGAAGGTCGGTGTCTGGGACGCCAAGCTGCAGGGCCTTTGGGAAAACGCGCCGATCCAGGCCAATGATCTGACCAAGGTGAAGTGGGCGGATTGAGGCAGTTGGCCAACAGGCGACGCTTGCGCTCCGTCGCGCCCCCCTCTGCCCTGCCGGGCATCTCCCCCTCAAAGGGGGAGATTGCGCCGTCGCCACTAGTTTCGCAAATCATCAACGATGCATTTGTTTCGCCAACGCTGAAACTGCCGATCTCCCCCCTTGAGGGGGAGATGTCCGGCAGGACAGAGGGGGGCCGTGCAGAACGATACCGTCGCCCGATCTCTGCAACAGGCAACGCAGCGGTCACCCAACATCCATGACCGCCTACCTCCTAAAGCGCCTTGTCATCGCCGCGCTCACCCTGGTGCTGGCCTCCATGGTCGTCTTCGCCGTGCTGGAGATCCTGCCCGGCGATCCGGCGCGGCTGATGCTGGGCATGAATGCCAGCGCCGACCAGGTCGAACTGCTACGCGACCAGATGGGCCTCAACGCGCCCCTTATCCAGCGCTACCTGCACTGGGCCGGTGGTTTGCTGAGCCTGGATTTCGGCCGTTCCTATACCTATTCGGTGCCCGTCATCGATCTTGTACGCGAACGACTCGTCGTCTCGCTGCCGCTGGCGTTGATCGCCCTGGCGCTCTCCACCGTCATCGCCATTCCCGTCGGCCTGTTTTCCGCCGGCCGGCGCGGGCGGATCGGCGACACGATAACCATGGGCGCCGCGCAGCTTGGCGTTGCCGTGCCGAACTTCTGGTTCGCGCTGATGCTGATCTATCTTTTCGCTGTCTGGCTGCGGCTGGTGCCGGCGGGCGGCTTTCCCGGCTGGAGCGCCGGGGCATGGCCCGCGCTGAAAGCCCTGCTCCTGCCGGCGATCGCCCTTGCCCTGCCGCAAGCCGCGATCCTTGCCCGGGTGACCCGTTCGGCACTGATCGAGGTGCTGAACGAGGATTATATCCGCACCGCCCGCGCCAAGGGCCTGCCCTACCGCGCCGTCCTGTGGCGCCACGCGCTGCGCAACGCCATGATCCCCGTCCTGACCATCCTTGGCCTGCAGTTCGCCTTCCTGCTTGCCGGCACCATCATCATCGAAAATGTCTTCTACCTGCCTGGGCTCGGCCGGCTGGTGTTCCAGGCGATCACCCAGCGCGACCTGATCGTGGTCGAAAGCGTCGTCATGCTGCTGGTCGCCGCGGTCATCGCCGTCAACCTGCTCGTCGACCTTTCCTATGCGGTCGTTGATCCGCGACTGAGAAGCCGGCAATGACGCTGCATATCGACATCCCCGAGGAGACGTTCCGCGGTATCCTGGCAAAGGCGTTCGGGAATACCGCATTCGTTGCCGGCTTCGGCATCACCCTGCTGATCCTGGCCATGGCTGTAGTCTCTTATGCCTGGACGCCCTACGACATCACCAGGCTGATTATCGCCGACAAGACGCAAGGTCCCTCGCTCACCCACTGGTTCGGCACCGACCATTTCGGCCGTGACATCCTGTCGATGATCATGGTCGGCGCCCGCAACTCGATCGCCGTGGCGCTGGTCGCGGTCGGTATCGGCATGGGCATCGGCGTGCCGCTCGGCGCCTTTGCCGCCGCGCGCGGCGGTCTGGTCGACGAAGCGCTGATGCGGATCAACGATCTCGTCTTCGCCTTCCCTGCCCTGCTTTCGGCCATCATGATCACCGCCATCTTCGGGCCGGGCGCGGTCAACGCCATCATTGCCATCGGCATCTTCAACATACCGGTGTTCGCGCGAGTCGCCCGCGCGGGCGCGCTGGCGATCTGGCCGCGCGAGTTCATCCTCGCGGCGCGCGCCGCCGGCAAGAGCAGGACGCTCATCACCATCGAGCACGTGCTGCCCAACATCGCCACATTGCTGCTCGTGCAAGGCACCATCCAGTTCGCGCTGGGCATTCTCGCCGAGGCCGGACTGTCCTATGTGGGGCTCGGCGCACAGCCGCCGATGCCGAGTTGGGGCCGCATGCTGTTCGACGCGCAGACACGCATGGTGATGGCGCCGTGGATGGCGATCTTTCCGGGCATGGCGATCGTCATCACCGTGCTCGGCCTGAACCTGCTTGGCGACGGCATCGCTGACATCATCGACCCGAAATCGCGGCGGCGGCGATGAGCCTGCTCGAAATCCAGGACCTCACGCTGGCCATCGGCGACACGCCAATCCTGAAGGGGATCGAACTTTCCGTCGCGCCCGGCGAAGTGATGGGGCTGGTTGGCGAATCCGGCTCGGGCAAGTCGATGACCGCGCTGACGCTGATGCGGCTTCTGCCCTATGCCGCGCGCGCTAGCGGGCGCGTTATATTCGACGGCATCGACATCCTGGCGGCGACCGAAGACCAGATGTGCGCGCTACGCGGCCACGATATCGGCATGATCTTCCAGGAGCCGATGACGGCGCTCAATCCGGTCAAGACCATCGGCGAGCAGGTTGCCGAAGGCATACGCTGGCACACGAAGGCAAGCCGCGCCAACGCCGAGGACCACGCGCGAAAAATGCTCGACCGCGTGGCTTGCCCGAAGCGCAATTCCCGCTGTCGCGCTATCCGCACGAATTGTCCGGCGGCCAGCGCCAGCGCGTCGTCATCGCCATTGCCTGCGCGTTGAAACCGAAGCTGCTGATCGCGGACGAACCAACCACGGCGCTCGACGTGGTGCTGCAGGCGCAGATCCTCGACCTTCTGCGCGACCTTGTCACCGAAAACCATATGGGTTTGCTGCTGATCTCTCATGACCTCGCGGTCGTGACGGAAATGGCGGATCGCATCATCATCCTGCGTCGCGGCGAAGTGATGGAGGCCGGCGAGACGGCGCGTACCCTGTCGGAACAGCTCCATCCCTACACGCGCCAGTTGGCGCAGGCCTCGATGCATGTGCCGGCGCGCGCCCGGCCACACAATGCCGGATCGACCACGCCTCTGCTTGAGGTCGAAGGCGTGACGCGGGATTATCCTGGCCGGCGCACGTCGCTGCTCAGGCGCGCGGCGCCGATCCACGCCGTCGACGATGTTTCCCTGTCGATAGCGCCGGGCCAGTCGGTTGCGCTGGTCGGGCGCTCCGGTTGCGGCAAGTCAACGCTTGCCCGCATGATACTGGCGCTGGACCGGCCGACGTCAGGAACGATCCGCTTCAAGGGCCAGGCCATCACCGACAAGAGCGAGGCAGAGCTCAAGCCTGCCCGGCGCGACATGCAGGTGGTGTTCCAGGACCCCTACGGCTCCTTCGACCCACGCCAGAAGGTGGCGAAACTGGTTGCCGAACCGCTGCATGTCCTGGACAAGAAACCGACGAACGCCGAACGCCGCGAGATGGTGGCGCACGCGCTGCATGAGGTCGGCCTCGACATCAGGGACATGGACAAGTATCCGCACGAATTTTCCGGCGGCCAGCGCCAGCGCCTGTCGATCGCCCGCGCTATCATCACGCGCCCGAAACTGGTCGTCGCCGACGAGCCGGTATCCGCACTCGACGTCTCGATCCGCGCCCAGATCCTCGACCTGTTCGCCGAACTCAACCAGAAGCTCGGCGTCGCCTATCTGTTCATCACCCACGACCTGACGGTCGCCCGCGCCATCACCGATGAGGTGCTGGTGATGCACGACGGCAAGATCGTCGAGCGCGGCAAGACGAACGACGTGCTCGACCATCCGCGGTCAGACGCAGCCAAGGCGCTGGTCGCCGCCGCCCCTGATTTGCGCCGGGCGATTGCGCGCCGAATGCAGGAACAGGGGTGAGCCGCCGGCAAGCGGGCGGTTCGTTCTTATTCGTTAGGCTTAACCACATCGACCGGGTTGATCCCGAGCAGGTCAAGCGTGCGACGCAGGAGACGCACCTCGCTTTCGGCAAGCTGCGAATCCGCCTTGGCGATTTCCACCATGTGACGGGCGAGCAACTTGCGCCGCTCGATATCGAGCTCGCGAAACAGCGCGATGGCCTGCGAGCCATTGGTCTCGTAGCCGAAGTCGTTGAGATATTCGATGACGGCGTCGATGCTGGATTCGGGAATGTCGAAGGCGTCCTTGCAGATACGCCTGAATACAGCCATTTCGCTTTCGCTCACCAAACCATCGGCAAGGATCATGCGGAACAGCATCAGCAATTCCGCTGACAGCACCGGATCGTCAGCCACCTTGCGCACGCCGGGGTCGCCGTCGAAGATCGAGCGTATCTGGTCCAGCAATCCGGCAGCCATAAAGATCCCTTTCCGATTCGCCCCAATAGGTAGCGCGGAATCGGCCTTGCGCAAACGGGGTCGGCGTGGTCGAACGCCTCCTGCCCTGAATCTCCGAACGCTCCCATCGATCCAATGTTCGATCTCGCCACCCAGACCGTCGTCATGCTCGCCTTCGCGGCCTTTGCCGCCGGTTTTGTCGATTCGATCGCCGGTGGCGGCGGACTGATCACCGTCCCGGCGCTTCTGCTCGCCGGCTTCACCCCAGTCCAGGCGCTGGCCACCAACAAGCTGCAGGGCATGTTCGGCTCCGGCTCGGCGACAATCCACTATGCCTCGAAGGGCCATGTCGACCTGCGCCGCCAACTTCCCTCGGCGCTGCTGGCCCTCATAGGAAGCGCGATCGGAGCCTTGCTGGCAACGATCGTGCCCGGCGATCTCCTCCGGGCCCTCCTTCCCATCGTCCTGATCGCCATCGCCATCTATTTCGCCTTCAAGCCCAACATGGACGACGTCGACCGCGCCGAGCGGCTCTCGCCATTCCTGTTCGGGCTGACCATCGTGCCGGCGGTCGGTTTCTACGACGGCCTGTTCGGTCCGGGGGCCGGCTCCTTCTATATGCTCGCATTCGTTGCGCTGGCCGGCTATGGCGTGCTCAAGGCGACGGCGCACACCAAGCTGCTCAATTTCGCCTCCAACATCGGCGGCTTCGTCGTCTTCGCGGCCTTTGGCGTTGTCTACTGGAAGATCGGCCTGATGATGGGCATCGCCCAGTTCCTTGGCGCGCGTCTCGGCGCAAGCCTTGCCATGCGCATTGGCGCCCGGCTGATCAAGCCGCTTCTGGTGATCGTCTGCCTGGCACTGGCGGTGAAGCTTCTCGCCGATCCGACCAACCCATTGCGCGCTCTGATTGCTGGCGTGTGAGTGCGCCCCTGATAGAATATGGGCGTACGAATCATGTCGGTCGGCGGTCTGACATGAGCTGATGGGGATCAGTTTCAATCCATGGCATTGTGCCGGCGCTTCAACGCCGAGCACTCCAATCTCAGGCAACTCGGAGCGCCCGGCCAAAAGCCGGGCGCTTTTGATTCCGGCCGAGGGTCTGCTAGATTCCCGCCTATGCCAAGCGAACTTCAATGCCAGAAAGAACAGGATCGGTCCGTTGCCGGCCGCTTCGAGATGCTGCGGCGGATTCCCGACTCGAGGCTTGCGGGCATTGTTACCGACATCTGCTTCTATCGCGAAACCGCCCCCGGCCATTTCCGCAATATCGAATACGCATCGCTGACCGTGCCGCTGGTGATCAGCTTTGCAGAGCCCTTCGCTATCGGACTCGGCAAGAAACCCGGCGACAATGACCGTTTCGCCAGTTTTGCCGCCGGCCTCTATGCCGGACCGGTGGTGATCGAATCCTTCGGCGGCGCCTGCTGCGTCCAGGTCAATTTCACGCCGCTCGGCGCACGCCGTTTCTTCAGCCGGCCAATGAGCGAGCTGACCGGCAGTATGGTTGTTCTGGATGACGTACTCGGCGCTGAAGGGACGGCGCTGCGCGAAAGGCTTGGCAATACGCCGGACTGGACGTCGCGTTTCGATCTGGCCGAAGCCTTCGTCGCCGCTCGGCTAGCCAAAGCCAGGGAAATGCCGATCGAAATTGCCTGGGCCTATGACAGCATCGTCGCGTCTGGTGGCCGCACGCGTATTTCATCGCTCGCCGACAGTCTGGGCTGGAGCCGCAAACATCTCGCCGTCAGCTTTTCCAATGCGGTCGGCGTCGGCCCCAAGACACTGTCGCGCATCGTCCGCTTCAACCGGGCGCTCGGCCTGTCGAGACAGCCCGCAAGCGATTGGGCGGATATCGCCGCCGATTGCGGCTATGCCGACCAGGCGCATCTCGTACGCGAATTCCGAGACCTTGCCGGCGAGACGCCGACCGCGCTCTCGGTTCCGGCATAGATCGGCAGGTAACATTTCTTCAAGACGCCGGAACGGCCGTCGCACAGAGTGGGTTATCGACCAACCCATATGAAGGAGGTGACCATGCCCGCAACCACCGAGCCGCCCCGGCTCTACCCTGCCCTGCGCTACCGGAACGCGGCAAAAATGATCGACTGGCTCGGCGAGGCCTTCGGGTTCAGCGTGCGCACCCGTCATGGTGAAGGCGACATCGTTCATCATGCCGAACTGGTCTTCGGCTCTTCGATGATCATGCTGGGCACGGTGCGCGACGACGACTACGGCAAGATGGTCGGCGAGCCCGGTTCAGGCGGCGGCAAGTCGATCTACATTGCCGTCGAGGACGCCGACGTCGCCTATGCCCGCGCAAAGAAGGCCGGCGCCGTGATCATCCAGGAACTGGTCGACCGCGACTATGGCAGCCGCGAATTCATCTGCCGCGACCCGGAAGGCAATGTCTGGTCCTTCGGTACTTACTGGCCGAAGGCAGGCGAAAAGGCCTAACGCGCCAGGCCAAAGATCGCGTCGCAGTCGAGATGAACCTCCAGCTCGTCTGCGACGTCGTCCAGCGCCCGTTCCACTTCGGCGCGGTAGTCGAGGCCGCCGCCCCTGACGCCCAGGCTTTCAAGGAATTTCCCCCGAAAAGCGTCGGCGGAAAACAGCCCGTGCATATAGGTGCCCAGCACCTTGCCGTCAGCGGAAATGGCGCCGTCATCGGCGCCGTTGATGACAGCGGAAGGCCGAAGCGTGTCCGGCCCAGTGGTGCGGCCAAGATGGATTTCGTAGCCTGCCAGCGGCAGGTCGAATTGCACCGAGCGCGCGCTGACATTGCGAACCGTCTTTTCGGGCTCCATCACCGTCTCCACGTCGAGCAGGCCCAGCCCTTCGGCCTCGGTCACATGGCCCTCGATGCCCTGCGGATCGCGCACTATCCGGCCCAGCATCTGGAAGCCGCCGCAGATACCAACGACATGGCCGCCGCGCTTGCGGTGCGCCAGCAAATCGCTGTCCCAGCCGTTCTCGCGGAATTTCAGGAGATCGCCGATCGTCGACTTGGAGCCGGGAATAACCACCAGTCCGGCATCCGCGGGCAGCGGCTTTCCGGGCGGCACGAACACCACCTCGACCTGCGGCTCGGCCTTGAGCGGATCGAGGTCGTCGAAATTGGCGATACGGCCGAGCATCGGTACGGCCACCTTCAGCGCCCGTTTCTCGCCGGAAACCAACCTTTCCAGCACCACGGAATCCTCCGAAGGCAGGCGCGCGGCGGCCTTCAGCCATGGTACGACGCCAAAACAGCGCCAGCCGGTGAAACGTTCAATGGACTTGATGCCGTCATCGAACAGCGAAACGTCGCCCCGGAACTTGTTGATGAGGTAGCCGACGATCATGCGCCGGTCCTCTTCGGGCAGGATCAGATGCGTGCCGGCGACCGAGGCAATGACGCCGCCGCGATCGATGTCGCCGACCAGCACCACCGGCACATTGGCGCGCGTCGCAAAACCCATATTGGCGATGTCACGGCTGCGCAGGTTGATTTCCGCCGGCGAGCCGGCGCCCTCGACGATGACCAGGTCGGCGCCCTCGCCAACCTTCGCCCAGGAGTCCAGCACGGCATCCATCAGCCGGCCCTTCAGCGCCTGATAGTCGCGCGCCCGCGCCTCGCCAAAGACCTTGCCCTGCACGATGACCTGCGCGCCGACATCGGTCTGCGGCTTGAGCAGCACCGGGTTCATGTGGACGCTCGGCGCGACGCCGCAGGCGATCGCTTGCAGCCATTGCGCCCGGCCGATCTCGCCGCCGCCATGGTTGTTGTCGCCGGGAATGTCGGCGACGGCGGCATTGTTCGACATGTTCTGCGGCTTGAACGGCCGCACCTTCAGCCCGCGCTTTTTCGCGGCACGGCACAGGCCCGCAACCAGCACCGTCTTGCCGACATCCGAACCGGTGCCCTGCAGCATGATGGCCTTGGCCATTATGCCCTGCCCTGCGCGACGGTTCCGGTGATCGTCGATTTCGCCGCCAGCGGCCCGCCGCGCCAGATGTACAGGGCCAACAGCGGTTCCCTCCCGGTGCGCATGGCGTGGTTGACGTTCGAGGCATGATGGATCACCTCGCCTGCTCCGCGAACGTGGAAGCCGCCTTCGCCCATGCGCCACTCAGTGCCACCGGTCAGCGGAATGTAGATCTCCTCGGCGACGTGATGATGGTCGGGATAGACAATGTCCGGCCCAAGGATCAGCAGACCGGCCGCGACCGCGTCATTGGCAAAGTGGCCACGCATGCCCAGCACCTCCAGCCAGCCGTAATTGTCGATGAACGCCTTGCCGAAATCCGCCTCGCTGTAGGTCTGGCCCCAGCGGAGATCGTTGCGCTGGTCCGCCACAAGTCGCACCAGCGGCTTCGCGTCCGGCGGCGCCAATTCGACAGCGCGATCAAGATGGCCGACGCAGGCAAGCGGGTGCGGATCGAGCGATCGAGCCGGCATATCCCAAGCGATTCGCGCCACGGCATCACGCACCAGCGCGCTGTCGACACCAGCGAGATAGCCATGGAACGTCTCGAGCAGTTTGTTGAAATTTGTCGTCATGGTCTCTTTCGGGCATCCATCCGCGCACAGCCGCTCCGCGGAAGGTCGGGTTGCGCGGCGGCATCATTGGTCTAGATTGGTGCCCGCGCAAAGCCAAAAACGACAGCAGATATCAGGGAGCACGCCATGGACGCCGCGGTCGATGCGAGCACCATCCAGTTCGAACTCAACGAGGAACAGCGCGCCATACAGGAAATGGCCGAAGCCTTCGCCGCCGACCGTGTCGCGCCGAACGCGCTCGACTGGGACCGCAGGAAACACTTTCCTGCCGATGTGATCCGCGAAACCGGACCGCTCGGCCTCGGCGGCATTTATGTCCGCGATGATGTCGGCGGCTCAGCGCTCGGGCGGCTCGACGCCGTGCTCATCTTCGAGGCTCTTTCCCGCGCCGACCCGGCCTTTTCGTCCTTCATCTCGATCCACAACATGGTGGCATCGATGATCGATCGCTTCGGCAATGAGGAGCAGCGCCAGCGCTTCCTTCCGAAGCTGACCTCGATGGAATGGCTGGCCAGCTATTGCCTGACCGAGCCGGGCTCCGGTTCCGACGCCGCCGCGTTGAAGACGCGGGCGGTGAAGAGCGGCGGCGACTATGTGCTGAATGGCACCAAGCAGTTCATCTCCGGTGCCGGCGACAGCGACGTCTACGCTGTCATGGTGCGCACCGGCGCCGAGGGCCCGAAGGGCATTTCCACGGTCGTGGTTCCCAAGGACGCGCCGGGCCTTTCCTTCGGCGCCAACGAACACAAGATGGGCTGGCACATGCAGTCGACCCGCCAGGTCATCTTCGAGGACTGCAAGGTACCCGCGGAAAACCTGCTGTCGACCGAAGGCGCTGGCTTCGGCATCGCCATGGCGGGGTTGGATGGCGGCCGGCTTAACATCGCGGCCTGCTCTCTTGGCGGCGCGCAATCAGCACTAGACAAGGCGCTGTCTTATACTGCCGAGCGCAAGGCATTCGGCTCGAAGATCAACCAGTTCCAGGCCCTGCAGTTCAGGCTAGCCGACATGGAGACGGAACTGCAGGCGGCGCGTATTTTCCTCTATGCCGCCGCCTCGAAGCTCGACCGCAAGGCGCCCGACGCCGGCAAATGGTCGGCGATGGCCAAGCGCTTCGTCACCGACACTGGTTTCAACGTTGCCAACGACGCATTGCAGCTGCTTGGCGGCTACGGCTACCTGCACGACTACGGCATCGAGAAACTGGTGCGGGACCTGCGCGTCCACCAGATTCTCGAAGGCACCAACGAGATCATGCGCGTCATCATCGCACGCGCCCTGATCGGCCGTTGAAATCACCAGATTCCGGGAGAGAGACAATGACCACGATCGCCTTCATCGGCCTCGGCAATATGGGCAATCCGATGGCCGCCAACCTCGTCAAGGCAGGGCATACGGTGCACGGCTTCGACCTGATGCCTGAGAATTTGACTGTCGCGCGCGACCATGGCGTCGTCGTCATGGCCAACGCGGCTGCCGCGGTGAAGGACGCCGATGTCGTCATCACCATGCTGCCCGCCGGCAAGCATGTGCTGTCGGTCTACGAAGATATCGCACCCAAAGCGAAAAAAGGCGCGCTGTTCATCGACTCGTCGACCATCGATGTCGAATCGGCACGCAAGGCGCATGCCGTCGCCAGCAAGCATGGTTTGCTGTCGATCGACGCGCCGGTTTCGGGCGGCACCGGCGGCGCCACCGCCGGCTCGCTGACCTTCATGGCTGGTGGGTCGAAGGATGCTTTCGCCAGGGCCGAGCCGATTCTCAAGTCGATGGCCGGCCGCATCGTGCATTGCGGCGAGGATGGCGCCGGACAGGCGGCCAAGATCTGCAACAACATGATCCTCGGCATTTCAATGATTGGCGTCGCCGAAGCCTTCGTGCTGGCGGAAAAGCTCGGCCTCTCGCATCAGGCGCTGTTCGATGTCGCCTCGACCTCCTCCGGCCAATGCTGGTCGCTGACCACCTATTGCCCGGTGCCCGGCCCGGTGCCGACCTCGCCCGCCAACAAGGATTACAGACCGGGCTTTGCCGCGGCCCTGATGCTGAAGGATCTGAAGCTGGCGCAGGAGGCTGCGCAAGGCGCGGGCGCGGTGACGCCGCTTGGCGCCGAGGCGGCGCAACTCTATGCGCTGTTCAATGCCCAGGGACATGGCGGCGCCGATTTCTCCGGCATAATTAATTTTCTGCGCGGCAACCCAGCGTAACCAACGGATTTGACGGACTTTTCCCGAACTGGTCAGGTAGAAAAACCGCAAATTTAGGTTTGCTTAAGCTCTCGATAACCCCCCGGTAACGATGTCCCTATAAAACGGATGGCGAGGCGGACATATCGCATCCGCCCGGCGCTCCGGATCAGGTCTCGCGTACCGGAGCCCGTAAGTTTCGCCAAGTGTTCGAGTAGCGAAGCGCCAAGCGTATCTGGCAAAGCCGCGTTCCCGCTGGAGCGCGGTTTTTGCGTTTGCGCCACCTATATTGCCGTTCCCCGCCTATATCCCGATTGCCGCGTTCGGGATCGGGACGTGATCTTCATTGACCAGCACGATGGGCGTATCGACCCCCTCGACCCATACAACCAGCAACCGCATGCTCCATGCGCCGGCGGTTCTGACGGCGTGAGAATACGCGGTGCCCTTTCCCTTGGCACCGTGGAGCGGAATGCTCAGCTTGGCATCGCCGGCGCCATTCGCGTCGACATTGACGCTACCGCCGATCCAGTAGTTGTCGGCGACGTCGTCACCGATCTCCGCCTTCACGTTGGCATTGGCGCGCACGGTGTCCATTGTCATGCGATAGGCGTCATTGCCTTTGAGAACGTAGGGAATGCTGCTGATGGAAGCGGCAAGCCCGCCGATGGCAACGACCCAGACGACCAGTCCTGCAATGCCCCAGTTGCGCTGCGTCTTGCGGAACTGCTCGGCATCGCGCCATGTGCGATTCTGCCAGGCCCAGCGGCTGCCGCGCGCGCCCAGTACGATGATCATGACGATGTTGACGACAGGGATCAACGCCAGCAGCGCGATGAAGGTGCTGTTGCCGATACCCCAGATCCAGTTGAGGAAGAAAGCACCCCAGTTCCAGCGGTCAAGCTCGGCCGGAATTTCGGCCGGTTCGTTAAGTGGTTGTCCGGCCATGATGTCCCCCTGATGCATATCGCCGAAAAGCGCATAGCGACGCACTTTGGGCAAATGTCTCTTGGCGGGTTCTAGACGATGACGCTGAAAACCGTAATCGGTTTTCGCTTAGCCGGGTGCCTTGTTCAGGTTTTTGTCGACAGCCGGCGAAAATTCGCTTTCACGGCAACGCTTGCCGGCTTCAGCGCGGCGTTGACGGAGCGCTCCGCCGCGACACCGTTGAACAAAGACGGCGTGCGTCCGGAAAACACCTCCGGCCAGAAGCGAGACGCCGACTGAAGCAGCGACATCTGCGCCGCGAATACGCCTTCGGCCACGGCAACGGTCTTCTCGCTCACCGCGCGGGCGGTTTCCGTGCCCCACGGCTGGCTACTCCCTGCGTCCATGGCCATCAGCGGCATGCGCATCATAGCCACCAGCGGCGCCAGCATCAGGTCACCGCCGATGCTGGCTGCTTCTTGCACGCGTCGGCTCTTGCCGGTCTTTCTCATGGAAACAAACCCCTTGTCGCGGCCCATATGGCTACTGCCTACCACACTACGCGCGGAAGGCGGCATTCGTTCCCTGCCGCGACGAGATGGGCTCCAGGCCGGGCGTCCTCACAAAGAACGCCCGGCGGAGATTGCGGACTTAGCGCTTGCGCAGATCCGCCTGAGCCAGATCCAGCGCCGTGGCGATGCGCTCGCAGGCCATGTCGATCGTGTCGCGCGTCCAGATCAACGGCGGCGACAGGATCATCGTGTCGCCGGTGGCACGCAGCATCATGCCCTGCGTGATCGCATGATCGCGCACGACAACGGCCGCACTGCCCGACGGCAGGAAACGCTCCTTGGTCGCCTTGTCCTTGACGATCTCGATCGCCCCCATCAGCCCGATCGAACGGACTTCGCCGACCAGATCGTGCCCGGCGATGCGCTCCTGCAAGGCCTCGGCGAAATACGGCCCGGTGTCGGTCCTGACGCGGTCGACCAGCCCTTCCCGCTCGATGATCTCGAGGTTCTTCAGCGCAACGGCGCAGGCTACCGGGTGGCCCGAGTAGGTGTAGCCGTGATTGAATTCGCCGCCCTTCTCGACCAGCGTCGTCGCGATGCGGTCGCCGACCAGCAGCGCCGACAGCGGCTGGTAGCCGGAGGTCAGCGCCTTGGCCGTGGTGATGGTGTCCGCCTCGATCCCGAAGGTCTGGGCCGCGAACCACTCGCCGGTACGGCCGTAGCCGGTGATGACTTCGTCCAGCATCAGCAGGACGTCATATTTGCGGCAGATGCGCTGCACTTCCGGCCAGTAGCTCAACGGCGGTATCTTCACGCCGCCTGCCCCCATCACCGGCTCGCCGATGAAGGCGGCAACCTTGTCGGCGCCGGCTTCGAGGATCGCGTCCTCGACGGCCTTTGCCGCGCGCAGGCCGAAATCATGATCGCTCTCGCCAGGCAGCGCCAACTCATAGGCGTAAGGCATCATCACATGAACGATGTTGGGAACCTCGCCGCCAAGCTGCTTGTGCATGGAGTCCATGCCGCCGAGTGAGGTGCCGGCAACCGTCGAGCCGTGATAGCCCATCTTGCGCGAGATGATGCGGTTCTTTTCCGGCTTGCCTTCCAGCGCCCAGTAGTGGCGCACGAGACGCAGCGCCGTGTCGTTGGCCTCCGAGCCCGAGGAGCCATAAAACACTTGGTTGATGTTCTTCGGCGCGATCTCCGCCAGTTTCTTGGACAACAGCACCGGCGTCGGTGTCGAGCATTTGAAGAACGAGTTGTAGTAAGGCAGCTCCTTCATCTGCGCGTAGGCGGCGTCCGCCAACTCATCGCGGCCATAGCCGATGTTGACGCACCACAGGCCGGCCATGCCGTCGAGGATTTCAGCCCCTTCGGAATCGTAGATGAACGGGCCGTTGGCGTGGGTGATGATGCGCGAGCCGGATTCGCGCAGCTCCTTGTGGTCGGTGAACGGGTGGAGATGATGCGCGGCGTCGATCTGCTGAAGCTGCTTCAGCGAATAGTTCTGATAGGTCATGGATTTGATCTTTCCTCTTGGAATCAATCCGGCTGAGCCGGGGCGGATTCGTCAGAGGGCGACGGGAGGCGAATAGCCGATGCGGGCGCATAGCCGCAGAAGCTCGGCGCGCAACGTCCGCGGTGACGGTGTCATCGCGCCCCTAAACGCCCGAGCCCCAAGGAGGCTGGCCAATGTCACGACGGGACCCATGGACGCCACCTTAGAGCAAAGGACGCTCAAGGTGAACATCCTTTGCTCCGCTGCCCGAAGGATTCGAGATCAAGCCTTGGCGGTCAGCGCCCTCTGCAGGAATACATACTTCATCGCCGTCTGCGCCGCCTGCGGCCGGCGGTCGCCGCGCCCGCCATGCCCGCCCTCGGTCTCCTCGAAGAACAGCGTCTTTTCATGCCCGGCTTCCTGCAGGCGGGCGGCCATCTTGCGCGCATGACCGGGATGGACGCGGTCATCGGCGGTCGACGTCGTCAGCAGCACCGGCGGATAGTCGGCGCCGGCATCGACATGCTGGTAGGGCGAATAGGCGGAAAGCCACTTCGCGTCTTCCGGTTTTGACGGATCGCCATATTCAGCCATCCAGGAGGCCCCTGGCGGCAATTCGGTGTAGCGCAGCATGTCGAGCAGCGGCACCTCGATGATAACAGCGCCGAAAAGCTCGGGATGCTGCGTCAGCGAAACGCCGGTCAGCAGACCGCCATTCGAACCGCCCTGGATGCCGAGCGAGGCCGCCGTGGCGATGCCGCGCTTGACGACATCCTGCGCGACCGCCGCGAAATCGTCGAACGCATTCTGGCGGTTGCCCTTGAGCGCGGCCTGATGCCAGGCCGGCCCGAACTCGCCGCCGCCGCGAATGCAGGCCTGCACATAGGCATTGCCCTTCTCCAGCCACAGCCTGCCGCGTACGCCGGCATAGCCGGGCAGCAGCGGCACTTCGAAACCGCCATAACCATAGAGCAGCGTCGGCACCGGATCCTTCTGGTCCCGCCGCCGGACGACGAAATACGGGATCATCGTGCCGTCCTTCGAGCGCGCCTCGAACTGCTCGGAGATCAGCGGCGACGCGTCGAAACGCGCCGGCTGCGACTTCACGGTTGCTAGCGTCTCGCCATTGTCATCCGACCAGATGATCGAGCTTGGCGTCAGGAAATCCGTGAACGAGAAGGAGACGCTGGAGCCGAAATGCTCGGCATGGCTGATGCCGACATTGCCGTTTTCGGGCAACGCGACCGGCTTCAGCGACCAGGCGCTCTCCTTGCGCTCGCAGACGATGACCTTGCCGCGCACATTGTCCATCATGTTGATGAACAGCCGGTCCTGGGTTCGCGAAAGGCCAGCGATCGAGACGCGATATGCCGGAGCGAAGAGGGTTTCGATGGCGCGCAGTTCACCGGTTTCGATCCATTGCACGAAATCGAGCGAATAAAGCCCGTCGGGCTGGCACGCCGTGCCGTCCGGCGCCGTCCATGGGGTACGCACCCCAAACACCAGCTGGTCCTTGAACAGCGCAGTGTCGGTGACGTCGTCGGGCAGCGGAATGCGTCTGTTTTCGCCTGACGGAAGGTGCAGGAAACTGTGCGATGCGAAGAAATCGAGCGTTCGCGCCAGGAACACATGGCGCTTGTCGCCGTCGAACTCGACGCCGGCACCGACGGCAAGATCCTCTTTCTGCGCCTCGAAGATCGGCGTCGCGTCTTCCAGCTTCGTGCCCCGCTTCCACAGCTTGATCACGCGCGGATAGCCGGACTGCGTCTTGTCATCCTCTTCGAAGGCCGCCGAAACGACGGTATCTTTGTCCAGCCAGCCGAAGCCCGACTTCGAGGCCGGCGCTCGAAATCCGCCCTCGACAAAGGATTTGGTCTCGATATCGAATTCACGCATCTCGCTGGCATCGCCGCCATCCGGCGACATCGAGAGCAGGCAGCGGCTGAACTCCGGATAGAGCCGGCCGGCGCCGCTGAACACCCATTTTATCCCCTCCTTCGTCGCCAACTGGTCAAAGTCGAGGATCGTTTCCCAATCCGGCTTCTCGGTCTTGTAGGAAGCGACCGTCGTGCGGCGCCACAGGCCGAGCGCATTGGTCCTGTCCTGCCAGAAATTGTAGACATGGCCTTTAAGTGCCGAGCCGACCGCGATGTTGTCCTCGGCCGTCATAAGGTCCAGCGCCGTCTCGAACGACGCCTGGTAGGATGGATCGCCCTGCAGCTGGCCGACGGTGACTTCGTTCTGGCGATGCACCCAGTCGAGCGACTGCGTGGCTGTCCTGTCCTCCAGCCAGAGGAAGGGGTCTTCGGCGCTGGCTTCTGGCTTGGTGATGGGCTTGGTCATGGAATCTCCGATAGGAAGGCTTCGGCACGCAACATCGACATGCCCGCTCCGATATTCAATAGCCGCGGTACCTCGGCCGAGGATTCAGGCTTTCCTGCGACCAACACTCGCCACCGCCAATGCCAGGCACAGCAGGCCAAGCGTGAGCGGCAGGCCGCCGGCGCCCAGGACATCCATGGTGCTTCCCGTCAGTGGCGGCACGGAAATGCCGCCAACGCCCCACATCAGCGCGAAGGCGGCGTTGCCAGCGATCAATGTCGAGCCCGTAAAGCGCTCTCCCAACTCGATGATCGACATCGTATAGATACCGTAGGAGACAGCGCCCCAGACGAAGAGCATCGGCCAGATCAGCGGCGTTTCGATGAGGAGCGGCAGCAGGACGCATCCGAGCACCGTGATCGCCGTGCAGATCAGCCGCACCAGCCGCGCCGTGAGTCTTTCCGCCAGCAGGCCAAGCGGCACCTGCATGGCGATGTTGCCGGCAATCATCACCGACAGCAGCGCCGACATGCGGGTCTCGGTGATGCCGTAATGCGTGCCATAGACCGGCAGCAGCGCCAAGGCCGTCTGTTCAAAGCCGGCGGCGATCACGACGGAAAACATCAGCAGCGTGGCCAGCGGCATGAAGCCAAGGACGGACACCTGGTGTCCTGCCCCGTCCACCTTGGGCAAGCGTGGCAGCACCGAAGCCAGGCAGATGCCGCAAAGAGCGAAGGCGGAGATGCCGACAAGAAATGGCGGCCAGCCCTCGGTGCCGACAGCAAGCAGGCAAAGCGGTCCCGCCGCGAAACCGGCCGAGATGATCGTCGAATAGACGCCCATCAGGCGGCCGCGCCGCGCCGGCGGCGCCAGCGCGATCACCCAGATTTCGCTGAGCACATAGAGCGGATTGGTCACCACCCCGATCAGGAAGCGCAGGGGAAACCACAGATAGACATTCTGCGTCAAGCCGATCAGCGCCAGGACGACCGCCGATAGCACCGCGCAGGTGAGCGCCGTTCGCCCTGCCCCGAACCGTCGCGCCAATGCCGGGATGAACGGCGACGAGGCGATGAAGCCGATCGGCGTCATCGCCGCCGACAATCCGATCATGGCCGGGGATTCGCCCTGGCGCTGCAGGATGAAGCTCAACAACGGATAGGAGAGCCCCTGCGCGATGGCGAACACGGACACGGTCGCGATCACGCCGGTGATCGCGGCCCATTGCATTCCCGCCTCGCTGTCGCTCGAACCGGCCGCTACCATCTTGTCATCCATAATGAAGTGCCGCTCTCCCTCGGCGAGCCATCCAGCTATCTCCAGGATTTCGAGAACGAAAGGGCCGCGCGGCGAAATCCGCTTGCGCCACGGGCTCAGGACTTGTGTCGCACCGACGACCGGTAAAGCGCGAACACCACCAGGAGCACATCGAGCGCGGCGATCACCGTGGGCAGGCCGAGCGGCCCAATCGCCTGCATGAGTGCGCCGGCGCTTGGCGGACCGACGATGCCGCCGGCGCCCCACATCAGGGCGAACGCCGCATTGCCGGAGACAAGTGCCGATCCCTTGAACCGGCTACCCAGTTCGACCAGCGCCATCGTGTAGACGCCGTAGCCGACCGCGCCCATGACGAGCAACACGACCCATATCAACGGCGTCGTGATCAGCAACGGCAACAGAACCGCGCAAACGGCTGTCGCGACCGCGCAGGCGATGATCATGGCCCGGCCGCCAAAACGTTCCGCCAGCAGGCCAAGCGGGATCTGCAGGAAGATGTTGCCGAGCGACAGCGCCATAACCAGCGCGGCGAGCACCGCTTCAGGCAGCCCATAGCCGGAGCCAAAGACCGGGATCAGCGCATAGGTGCTCTGCTGGACCGCGGCCGAGACCATCACCGCGAACAGCAGCGCCGGCGCCAGCCTGGCGAAGCCGACAAGGCCGCCGGAGGGCTGGCCGTCGTCCTCGAAGCCGGCAAGGCTGGCCGAGACAGCGCGCAGGATCACCGCACAGAGCACGAACCCAGCGATCCCGACGATGAAAGGAACCCATCCCGACGTACCAACAGCGGTCAAGACCAGCGGCCCCGTCGCGTATCCGACCCCCAGGACGGAATTGAACACACCCATGACCCTGCCACGCCGCGAGGGCGGCGCCAGCGACAGCGCCCAGACCTCGCCAAGGATGTAGAGCGGATTGATGATGACGCCGACAATGAAGCGGATGACGAACCAGGCGACCCAGTCCTGCAGATAGCCGATGGCGAAGAAACAGAGCGCGCCGATCAGCGAGCAGCTGACGGCCAGCGTGCGCGCGCCAACGAGCCGGACGGCGGCCGGCACCAATGACGCCGAAAGAACCAGGCCGAGCGGCATCATGGCGGCGGAAAGACCGATCAGCGCGGGCGACATGCCCTGCTTCTGCATCAGCAGCGTGAACAGCGGTGAGCTCAAGCCTTGCGCCGCACCAAACATGGCCAGCGCCGCGGTGACGCCGGCAAGCGCTGCCCATTGCAAGGGTGGTTCGACGGTGTCGGTGGAAGAGGTCATTGCTGCTCGCGGTCAGAGATCGGGACAACGTACAGATCGAAAGCTGCTTGCGTAAGTTTCAGCACCGTCAAATCGGCGATCCAGTCACCTGCCCCATGGGCATGTCGCTTCCCTCGTCCTAGTGGTCGCCGCCTCCGCAATGGCCGGACAGCCGCCGGTCCATTATGCCGCCCAATATCGCATCGTACGAGGACCATCATGACCGCCGCCCTACAACCTGCAGAACCGGTACTGGCACCCGACCGCGCCCGCCGTGGCGGCCGCGCTGGAAAGCGCGCCGGCGGCTCGTCCGCATTCGAGCAGCCGGCTTTCCGCCAGCTGAGAAACCCGCTCGCGCCAACCAAGCTGGTCTCGGAAGACGAGTTGGAATCGATCCACCTCGCCTCCTTGCGCGTGCTGCGGGAAATCGGCGTCGACGTGCTGCATGACGAAGCCCGCCGCATCATGAAAGCGAATGGCGCCGACGTACGCGAAGGCAGCGAACGCGTGCGCTTCGACAGCGACATGATCCTCGAGCTGGTGTCGAATTGCCCGTCCGAATTCACCATTCATTCCCGCAACCCCGCGCATAATGTGCGCTTCGGCGGCGACAATCTGATCATCTCGATGATGGCCTCGGCGCCCAATTGCTCCGACATCGATCGCGGCCGCCGGCCGGGCAACCAGCAGGACTATCGCAACTTCCTGCGCCTTGCGCAGATGCACAACATCCTGAATTGCACGGGCGGCTATCCGGTCGAGCCGACCGATATCCACCCGTCGGTCCGCCACCTCGAATGCATCCGCGACCTGGCGACGCTGACCGACAAGGTGTTCCACATCTATTCGCTCGGCAAGGAACGCAATGTCGACGGCATAGAGATCACCCGCATCGCGCGCGGCATCAGCCACGAGCAGATGCTGGAAGAGCCGTCGGTCTTCACCATCATCAACACCAATTCGCCGCTCAAGCTCGACGTGCCGATGATGGAAGGCATCATCCAGATGTCGAGCAAGGGTCAGGTCGTCATCGTCACGCCGTTCACCCTGTCGGGCGCCATGGCGCCGGTGACCATCGCCGGTGCGCTGGTGCAGCAGAATGCCGAGGCGCTGTCCGGCATCGCCTTCGCCCAGATGGTCAGGAAGGGTGCACCGGTCGGCTATGGCGGCTTCACCTCCAATGTCGACATGAAGTCCGGTTCACCGGCCTTCGGCACGCCTGAATACATGAAGGCACAGCTCGTTGGCGGCCAGCTCGCCCGCCGCTACAACATCCCCTACCGCACCTCCAACACCTGTGCCGCCAACACGGTCGACGCGCAGGCGGCTTATGAGAGCGTGTTCTCGCTGTGGGGCGCCGTCCAGGGCGGCGGCAATCTCATGATGCACGCCGCCGGCTGGCTCGAAGGCGGCCTGCGCTGCTCCTACGAGAAGACCATCCTGGATATAGACCTGCTGCAGATGGTGGCTGAATTCCTGACCCCGCTCGACCTTTCCGAGGAGGCGCTCGGCTTCGACGCCATCCAGTCGGTCGGCCCCGGCGGCCACTTCTTCGGCACGCAGCACACGCAGGACCGCTACAAGACCGCCTTCTATTCGCCGATCCTCTCCGACTGGCGCAATTTCGAGACCTGGGCGGAAGCCGGATCGCCGACGGCGATGGAAAAGGCCAACAAGATCTGGAAGGAACGGCTGGCTTCCTACGAAGAGCCTTACATGGACCCGGCCATCCGCGAGGAACTCAATGCCTTCGTCGAAAAGCGCACGGCCGAAGGCGGCGCGCCGACCGATTTTTGATCATCTATGTTGGCGATGAACAGTCGACCCCCACTCCGTCGAGCTTCGCTCGACACCTCTCCCCCGATCGACGGGGGAGAGGAAGGGCGCGAGCTTATGCAGGCTGGCACCTTTCCTCTCCCTCCGGAGGGGGGAGAGGTGGCGCCGCAAAGCGGCGACGGAGTGGGGGAAGCCGGTCATGAAACGCGCAGCCGCCGCAAAATAGGCACAACCCAGCGAGCCCGAACTCTCAGGCAGGGAGTCAACCAGGCAGAAGCATTGCTTTGGCTTGAACTAAAGGCGCGCAAACTTGGCGGCTATCGATTCACCCGCCAATTCTCCATCGGCCCCTTTTTTGCTGACTTCGCCTGCCACGAAAAATGGCTCATCGTTGAAGTCGACGGCTCACAACACGCCGGCAGTTCCTATGACCGCCGCCGCGACGATTTCATGCGCGCCCAGGGCTATTCGATCCTGCGTGTTTGGAGCCACGACGTCCTGAAACATCGCACTCCCGTCTGTGAAACCATCCTTGCCGCGCTTGATGGCAGGCTGACCGAAAACATCGCTGTATCCGACCTTCGCTTTGTTTTCACACCGCCCTCTCTCGATTCAATCCCTTCAAAAACGGACCTATCTTCATGAAATCCCACGTAAAAGCGGTTGTCATTGGCGGCGGCGTCGTCGGCTGCTCGGTTCTCTACCATCTGGCCAAGGCCGGCTGGACCGATATCATGCTGATCGAGCGCTCCGAGCTCACCTCCGGCTCGTCTTGGCATGCGGCGGGCGGCTTCCACACGCTGAACGGCGATCCCAACGTCGCCAAGCTGCAAGCCTACACGGTGCAACTCTACAAGGAGATCGAGGAGATTTCCGGCCAGTCCTGCTCGCTGCACCTGACCGGCGGCGTGATGATGGCCGATACGCCGGAGCGCATGGACTTCCTGCGCCTCGCCCACGCCAAGGGCCGCTATCTCGGCATGGACACCGAGCTGATCACGCCATCCGAAGCCAAGGCGATGTTCCCGCTGATGGACGAGACCAATTTTGTCGGCGCCATGTGGGATCCGGTCGAAGGCCACCTCGATCCGTCTGGCACCACGATCGCCTATTCCAAGGCGGCGAAAAAGCTCGGCGCCGAGATCGTGCTGCGCAACCGCGTCGTCGAACTGACGCAGGAAGTCGACGGCACCTGGAACGTTGTCACCGAACAAGGCACGGTGAAAGCCGAGCATGTCGTCAACTGCGGTGGTCTGTGGGCGCGCGAGATCGGCCGCATGGTCGGTGTCGAACTGCCGGTGCTGGCCATGGAGCACATGTATCTGCTCACAGAGCCGATGCCGGAGGTCGAGGAATTCAACAAGTCGACCGGCCGCGAGATGATCGGCGTGCTCGATTTCAAGGGCGAGATCTACACCCGACAGGAGCGCAACGGCATCCTGCTCGGCACCTACGAAAAGGCCTGCAAGCCTTGGTCGCCGGTCAACACGCCGTGGGATTTCGGCCATGAGTTGCTGCCGCCGGATCTCGACCGCATCGCGCCGTCGCTGGAAATCGGCTTCAAGCATTTCCCCGGCATCGAGAAGGCCGGCATCAAGCAGATCATCAACGGCCCCTTCACCTTCGCACTCGACGGCAATCCGCTGGTCGGCCCGGTGCAGGGCCTGACCAATTTCTGGTGCGCCTGCGCCGTCATGGCCGGCTTCAGCCAGGGCGGCGGCGTTGGCCTGGCGCTGTCCAACTGGATGGTTCATGGCGATCCGGGCTTCGACGTCTGGGGCATGGATGTCACCCGCTTCGGTGAATGGGCCGGCCTGCGCTACACCAATGCCAAGGTGCGCGAGAACTATTCGCGTCGCTTCTCGATCCGCTTCCCCAATGAGGAACTGCCGGCCGCGCGTCCTGCGCAGACGACGCCGCTCTACGACACGATGCTGGCCAACAACGCCGTCATGGGCGACTCGTGGGGTCTTGAAACCCCGCTCTGGTTCGCGCCGAAGGGCAAGGAGCCGAAGGACATCGTCTCCTTCCATCGCTCCAACGACTTTGGCCCGATCGGCGAGGAAGTGCGTGCCACGCGCGAGCGCGTCGGCGTGACCGAAATCGCCAACTTCGCCAAGTACGAAGTGTCGGGACCAGCAGCGGAGGATTTCCTCAATCGGCTGATGACGAACCGCATGCCGAAGACCGGCCGCATCGTGCTGACGCCGATGCTCAACGAATTCGGCAAGCTGATCGGCGACTTCACCATCGCCAAGGCCGCCGAAGATCGCTTCATGATCTGGGGCTCTTCCGCCGCGCAGAAATACCACATGCGCTGGTTCGAGAAGCACCTGCCTAAGGACGGTTCGGTGCGCATCCACCGCTTCGATCAGACCCTGGTCGGTCTCTCGATCGCCGGTCCGAAATCGCGTGACCTCTTGCAGAAGCTGGTCGATGTCGACATCTCGACCAAGGCGTTCCGCTTCATGGATTTCCGCGAAATGGCGGTCGGCGGCGCGCCCTGCTTGGTCAACCGCATCACCTATACCGGCGACCTCGGCTACGAGATCTGGATGGCGCCTGCCTACCAGCGCCTCGTCTACAAGGCGATCAAGGACGCCGGCGAGGAATT
The DNA here is from genome assembly GCF_020616515.1 of Mesorhizobium sp. PAMC28654. Lineage (GTDB taxonomy): Bacteria > Pseudomonadota > Alphaproteobacteria > Rhizobiales > Rhizobiaceae > Mesorhizobium. The sequence continues at coordinate 150,315 of NZ_CP085135.1, read as the reverse complement.
CGGCCTGGTCGATTTCGGCATGCGCGCGCTGCTGTCGATGCGCCTGGAAAAGAACTTCCCGACCTGGTTCCGCGAGTTGCGGCCGATCTACGGGCCGTTTGAAGGCGCGATGGACCGTTTCATCAAGTTGGAGAAGAACGATTTCATCGGCCGCGAAGCAGCCGCCAAGGAACAGGCCGAAGGGCCAAAGCTGCGCCGCGTCTCCTTCATCGTCGATGCGGACGGTGCCGACGTCATGGGCGACGAGCCTATCTGGGCCAAGGTCAGCAAGGACTATGGCACGGTGGAAAAGCCGCATGGCTACGGCGCGCCGCGCTTCGACAAGGCCGGCAAGGAAATACGCGGCTCCAAGGCTGCCGAAGGCGCTTCAGCCGTGCGCGGCATCGTTGACGGTGACTGGCGCGTGGTCGGCTGGGTAACCTCCGGCGGTTACGCTCACTATGTGCGGAAGTCGATGGCGCAGGGTTACGTGCCGGCGGCACTGGCCGAGGACGAGAGCGCCGGACTGTTCGAGATCGAGATCCTCGGACATCGCCGTCCAGCCCGCATCAATGTCGAGGCGCCCTTCGATCCAAGCGGCGAGAAGATGCGGACCTGAGGTTCCTCCATGGACAGCGCGGGGCTGAAGGCGGGCTTTGGTCGCCATCGCAAGATCATGCCGTTCGAGCCCGGCTCGATCGAGGCCCTGCGCGACGCCTCCCGTCAAAAGGCGGCGTCACTCAACCAGCATGTGCTGGGCTATGGCGCCCAGGCGGAAGCTGAATGGGCGGCGGCGGGCATTGCCGCCCCCGACTTGGCCGAAATGCGCCAATACCGGCTTGACCGCATCCGCGCCGAGTTGAAGCGCCGCGGCTATGCCGGCGCCCTGCTCTACGACCCCGTCAACATCCGCTACGCCACCGACAGCACCAACATGCAGCTGTGGGTGGCGCACAACCCGACTCGGCATTGTTTCGTCGCCACCGAAGGCCCGGTGGTTCTGTTCGACTATTTTTCCTGCGAACACCTGTCCGATCATTCCGGCGTCGTCGACGAGGTGCGCCCGGCGGTATCGTGGATGTACCTCTATGGCGGCGAACTGACCGAGCAGAAAGTCCGCCGCTGGGCCGCCGGCATCGCCGATCTGGTCAGGGAACATGGCGGCGGCAACAGCCGCATCGCCGTCGACCACATCAATCCGGAAGGCGTCGAGGAACTCGCCCGTCTCGGTATTTCGATCGGCAATGGCGAAGCGGTGATGGAGACGGCGCGGCTGATCAAATCACCCGACGAGATCCTCGCCATGCGCCGCGCGATCGTCGCCTGCGAGGCGGCGATGGGCGAGATGGAGCAGGCCCTGAAGCCCGGCATTTCCGAGAACGAATTGTGGGCGGAACTGCATCGCGGCAACATCGCGCGCGGCGGCGAATGGATCGAGACGCGGCTGCTGGCGTCGGGGCCGCGCACCAATCCATGGTTCCAGGAATGCTCGTCGCGTATCATCGAAGCCGGCGATCTCGTCGCCTTCGACACCGACCTGATCGGCCCCTACGGCTTCTGCGCCGACCTGTCGCGTACCTGGCTATGCGGCGATACAAAGCCGACTAATGAACAGCGTGACCTGTTCCGAATCGCAGCCGACCAGATCATCCACAATACAGAATTGATGCAGGCCGGCATCTCGTTCCGCGACCTTGTCGAACGCTCGGCGGTGCCACCTGGAGATTGTTTCCCGACCCGCTACGGCGTGCTCTATCACGGCGTTGGGCTGGCAGACGAGTACCCGACCCTGCCCCATGCCAGCGACTGGACATCAGACACGCCGGACGGGGTAATCGAACCGGGCATGGTGCTGTGCGTGGAAAGCTATATCGGCAGGCTCGGTGGCCGCGAGGGCGTCAAGATCGAGGAGCAGATCCTGATCACCCAGACCGGCAACGAGCAGCTTTCAACCTACCCGTTGGATGCGAGGCTGCTCGGCTAGTCCGGCAAGTGCTTCGCGCATTGCCCTGACCGTATTTTCCGGCGTCGCCCTGGCGGTGATGAACGGCAGGCCCTTGCGCCGTGCCGTCCAGCCGACGATCGCAACCTTCCGCGCCGCCGGCTCGAAACGCCGCGCCAACGCCCAGCTTTCGCAATCGATCGCAGCGATATCCGTCTTGCCCTCGGCGACTGCGACGATCGAGCCGCGATGGCCTCCGCTTTCGCTGCGTGACGCAAAGATGTCCAGGCTTTCGCCTTGCGCCTCAAGGTCGCGCGTCAGGCCAATGGTGCCCGACATGGAATCGAGGCTGTTGAAGGTGAAGCGCTTGCCGCGGATCAGATCAAGTGGGAGGAAGGCCTTGCCGTCGGCAGGCGATCGAGCCTCCGGCCCCTCGCCCGTCCGCATCACCAGCGCGCTGGAATAGAGCTCGCCCTGCCCGCCCTCATAGGCGTCGTAGCTTGGCTGACCGACCACCCGCACATGGCTCGACAGGCCGAGTTCCATCGGCCCCCAGCAGGTCTGCGCGAACAACAGCGCCGGGTGCAGCCAAAGCTTGTGATAATCGAGTTCGTCGGGCGGCAATGTCGCCGGATCGGGTGCGATCAGCTTGCCATTGGTATCGTGGATGCCACCGGGCACCGGTGGCAGGTCGCCATTGCGCCGCACAATGATTTCCGGCGCGTTGATGCCTCGTTGCCTGAAGGCGTCGCGCAGCCGCACCCATTGGGCGTCGACTTCGTCGTGCACCTCAGGCCAGTCATACATCGGCAACGCCGCAACAAATTCGCTCATGCCAAATACCAGACCGCTGCGTGGAAAGGTTGAAGGGAGTGACCGACCGAAGCCAGCCTAGCAGGCCAGGCCTGCCTGCCGCAAAAGCTTATTCCTTGGGCGGCTCGGCGGGAACCGGCGCTGTACCGAGACCATTGACGTTGCGCGCCCTGATGCGCGGCTTGAATGCCCTGCCTGGCTCCGGCGCACGCCGCAGCACCGGATGGACCAGCGGCTCTTTTGCCTTGAAGGCATAGGATTTGATCAACGCGAAATAGTTCGGATAGGCATAGCCATTGTTCATCCGCAACCATTCCTCGCGGCGGTCGCGGAACAGCTTCGGCAGCCTGTACCACGCCACGGTCGGGGTCTTGTGGTGGACGAAATGCAGATTGTTATTGAGGAACAGGAACGACAGCGGCGAACGCTCGACAATGACCGTGCGGCCTTCCGGATGCTCGGACCATTGATGCTCGGCAAAGGTGCGGATCGCAATCAGCGACTGGCCGAGCCACACCGGTACCAAAATGTAGAGCCACAGCGGGATACCGAAGCCGAACTGCACGATCGGGACAACGACCGCGAGGCCGATCGCATGCAGCAGCCAGGCCTTGCGGATCGCCTTGTCGCCGGCAATCACATGCTTGGCGTCGTCGATGAAGAAACCGATGCAGGACAGCCAGGGGCCGAGGAAGAAACGGCCGGCCATGGTATTGTTGATCTTCAGCAGGAATTTCATCGTTGGCGGCAGGTCTTCGTGCATCCAGAGCGCCTGGTAGTAGCTTTCCGGATCATCGAGCGGATCGGTCAGCCGCTCGTCGGCGTGGTGGCGCAAGTGCAACGTCTTGAAGCGGCGGAACGGCCAGACGAAACCTATAGGCAGAAAGACGAAAGCTTCGTTGACCAACGCGCTGCGTGTCGGATGGCCATGCAGCACTTCGTGCATGATCGATGACTGCAATGCCAGGGTGAAGCCGAGGATGACGAGAGCCAGGATGGGATAGGAAGGCCAGAGCAGGAAGCCGGTGGCAAGCCATGTTCCGTAACAGAATAAAGCCAGTACCACGGTCGGCCATTCGATGGCTGGTGTGTTGCGTCGCTTGATGCTCTTGCCTGTCATGCTATCGACCACTGTCCCTCAGTCGCCGGAACCCCTGTTGGTTCCTGACAGCATTGTGTCAGGAGAAGTGATTCCACTCAACGAGACAAAGTGTACAAAATGTTGCGATTGCGCATTTTTGACCGCACATGTTATACATTGTAAACAGCCTTAGGGATTCATTTACGCCTGAACCGCTGTTTCGGCTGGCTCTGGCGCAAATTTTTCCTCAGGATTCGCGGAGAACGGCGATGGACAAACGGGATCTGTCAGCAATCTTTCGGGAGCGTCTGAAGCTGCTCCTGACACGGTCCGACCTCAACCAGTCGGCATTCGCCACTGCTGTCGGCATCGATCGGTCGGCCCTGTCGCAACTCCTGTCCGGCGCCTCGACACGCCTGCCGCGAGCCGAAACGCTGCTCAACATCGCCGCCGAATTCAAGGTGTCGCTGGACTGGCTGCTTGGCCTCAGCCAGGACGAAGGCCTGACCGGTGAAATCCGCGAGAGCCTGGAGATCGAGGAAGCGCCGGATGGCTTCGACCGCACGCTGCTGGCCAAATGGTTCGCTGAAGCCGCCGGCACCAAGATCCGCTATGTACCGGCCGGCATTCCCGATCTTCTGCGGACGCACGCGCTCGTCGACTACGAAGCCAACATCACCAACAGGAGCCGCCAGGCACAGGCCATCGAGACCCAATACCGCATCGAATACAACCGGCGCCCGGAAACCGACATGGAAGTCTGCATGCCGCGCCACACGCTGGAGATATTCGCGCGCGGCCTGGGCGTCTGGGACCATTTTCCGGCGACCGATCGCCAGCAACAACTCACCCATATGGCGACGCTGCTCGACGACCTCTACCCGACCTTCCGTCTGTTTCTCTATGACGGCCGCATGCGCTATTCGATACCGCTCACCATCTTCGGCCCTTATCGGGCCGCCATCTATGTCGGCGACATGTATGTGGTGCTGAACGCCACCCAGCCGATCCAGGCACTGACTCGCCATTTCGACAATCTGATCCGCGTCGCCGACGTCAACCCGCATGAGGCCGCCGCCTTCGCGCGCAACCTGGCCGGCATGTCGTTCCCATCAGGCTCTGTCTGATCGCCGGCGGCCGTGCTCATTCGATTGCTTGGCCCGAGATGGTCGAGAGCCGATTCATTTCCATTCACCAAGGACAGCCCATGCCAGATTCACGCCGTATCGTCGTCCCTCCACAGTCGGGCCGGTCCTTCCGCGTCTCGCGCGGAGATCTCGTTCGCATCACTGATCCCAAGGGACAGCAGGTGTCAGACCTCTGGGCATTCACCACCGAACCGACGCTCGATTGGCTGAGCACGTCGCAGACCCGCGACATCACCGAGCGCCTCTTTCCGGGGATCGGCGACCATTTCTACAGCGCCGCCGCCAAGCCTATGCTGACACTGGTCGAGGATGCCTCGCCCGGCCCGCATGACATGCTTTACCCCGCTTGCGACAGCGCGCTCTACGAACGGGCCGGCTTTCCCAACCACCCGAATTGCCGGGACAATCTAATGCAGGGGCTTGCCGCCGAGGGCATATCGCTTCCCTTTGCCCCGGATCCGGTCGATCTCTTCCAGAACTCCCTGCCGCAGCCGGACGGCAGGCTGGTGGTCGAGGCGTCGATCAATCCGCCCGGCGGCTATGTGACGTTGCGCGCCGAACAGGACCTGCTGTTGGTGGTTACCGCCTGCTCGGTCGATTACTATCCGACCAATGGCGGAGTCTGCACCGAGATCGAGGTCGAGATCACGTCCGGATCGTGAGGAACGGCGGTCGCGCCCACACTTGAAAGGCCGCAATTTCGTTGACTGCACATAAAGACTTCCTTATATCCTTATCTAACTTGCAAACATGAAAGCCAATTCGATGACGACGACCAACCCCATTGACGCGCTGCTGGCTGAAAAGGGCGTGCTGCTGGCCGATGGCGCCACAGGCACAAACCTGTTCGCCATGGGGCTGGAAGCCGGCGAGGCACCCGAACTGCTGAACGAGACGGCGCCCGACACCATCACCAGCCTGCACCAGAATTTCGTCGATGCCGGCGCCGACATCATCCTGACCAACTCCTTCGGCGGCACGCGCCATCGGCTGAAACTGCACCATGCGCAGGACCGCGTGCATGCCCTGAACAAGCGCGCTGCCGAGATCGCCCGCGCTGTCGCCGACAAGGCCGGCCGCAAGGTGATCGTCGCCGGCTCGGTCGGCCCGACGGGCGAACTTCTGGTTCCGCTCGGCGCCATGACCTATGACGAGGCGGTCGAGGCCTTCGCCGAGCAGATCGAGGGCCTCAAGGAAGGTGGCGCCGAAGTCGCCTGGATCGAAACAATGTCGGCGCCGGACGAAATCCGCGCCGCGGCCGAAGCCGCCATTCGCGTCGGCCTGCCCTATACCTATACGGGTTCTTTCGACACCGCCGGCCGCACCATGATGGGCCTGCTGCCCAGGGATATCCACGGCGTCGTTGATGGCCTGTCAGAGGCCCCGCTAGGCGTCGGCGCCAATTGCGGCGTTGGCGCGTCCGACATCCTTGCCTCGCTGCTCGACATGACCGAGGCGAAGCCGGAGGCGACGGTGATCGTCAAGGGCAATTGCGGCATCCCGGAATTTCGCGGCACCGAAATCCATTATTCCGGCACGCCGGAACTGATGGCTGATTATGTGCGGCTCGCGGTCGATGCCGGCGCGAAAATCGTCGGCGGCTGCTGCGGCACCTCGTTCCAGCACCTTGCCGCCATGCGCAAGGCGCTTGACGCGCATCAGAAGGCGGATCGTCCGACTGTTGCCGCGATCGTCGAGCGCATCGGCCCGATGCGCAACAAGGTGGCGACCGAAAACACCGCCGAGACCAGCGAAGCCCGCCGCGAGCGTCGCCGCAGCCGCGCCTAAGCGATCGCTTTTTGACTATCCGCCATTGTCAGCGTAGCTTGACTGCGCCGACCTGAAATCGACGACGTTGTCGCCGCGCATCGTCATCAGCGCGCCGGATGAAACCGGATCGGTTATCTGTTCCAGCATGATGCGGAAGCGGTCGTTGGTCAGCGCTGACATCGCGGTGTGACGCGCCTGCTGGACGTCGTCACTGATGCGTCTGGATTCAGCTGATGGAATCGCCGAAGCGTCCCGGGCCGGCGGTGGCGAGTTGGCGATAGTTCTGATCTGCAAGTCCGGCTCCCTCAAGCCCCGTAGGTACAACCGGTGTAACAAGTGGGAGTTGCGATCCAGTACCGGAAATGTCTCGCAATTTAACGATCCCTGCACACAGGTCTAAACTTGGCTATGGCCTTTGCTGGAGGCAGCTAGAGCAAAATCCGAGCGGATAGAATCGATAGGGGTTTCGTTGGGATTGGAAATCTGATTCAGCATATCTGCTGGATTCGGAGGCCGGCATGGCATGGCGAAATCCTTATCGGAAGATTTGCGGGCTCGGGTGGTCGCAGCGGTTGATGGCGGCCTGTCGCGACGGGCGGCAGCGGCGCGATTTGGCGTGGCGGCGGCAAGCTCGGTGCGTTGGGTCCGGGAATGGCGCGAGACCGGAGCCACCTGCGCAAAGCCGCAGGGCGGCGACAGGCGGTCCCACCGCGTTGAAGCGTATCGCGACATCATCCTGGCGGCGATCGAGAGGCGGGTGGACATCACGCTGGTCGAACTCGCCGAGTTGCTGCGACAGGAGCATGGCGCGTCGTTTGCGACGAGCACGATCTGGCGGTTTCTCGATCGTCACTCCATGACCTTCAAAAAAAAACGGCGCACGCCAGCGAGCAGGAGCGGCCAGACGTGGCGGCGCGACGAAACGCCTGGTTCGACGCCCAGCCCGATCTTGATCCCGAGCATCTGGTCTTCATCGACGAGACCGGAGCCTCGACAAAGATGGCTCGACTGCGGGGGCGCACGAAGCGCGGGATGCGGTGCCGATCGCCAATCCCGCATGGCCATTGGAAGACGACGACGTTCACCGGCGCCCTGCGCCTCACTGGCATGACCGCGCCAATGGTCCTGGACGGCCCGATGACTGGCGAATGGTTTGTCGCCTATGTCGAGCAGGTTCTCGTGCCGACGCTGCGGCCCGACGATGTCGTGATCCTCGACAACCTGCCGGCGCACAAAAGCGCAGCCGCCCGTGTGGCGATCGAAGCAACCGGCGCAAGGATGATGTTCCTCCCGCCCTATTCCCCCGACTTCAACCCGATCGAGAACGCCTTTTCCAAGCTGAAATCGATTCTACGCAAAGCCGCCGCACGAACCGTCGCGGAATTGTGGGATACCATCAGCGCCGCACTGCCTTGCTTCACACCAACCGAGTGCGCCAACTACTTCGCCGCAACAGGATATGAGCCGGAATGATCAGATTCTGCTCTAGATCAAAGGCGGGAAAAGCTTCCGCAGGAACCCATCGAACCAGGCGGCTTGCCCGGCATCATGCAGGTTCATGAGACGGTCCTGCTCCTCGCGCGTCTGTGCGCCAGGCTTGTCATAGTTCGCGCCAGGACGGGTCTGCACGCGCCTGAAACCGTTCGGCGTGGCTTCCGCGTGGAACTGCAGGCCGTAGACCTTGTCGCCGATGCGGAAAGCCTGATTGGGAAACAGGTCGCTCGAGGCAAGGTGCTGGGCGCCTTCCGGCAATTCGAAGCCATGCCAGTGTGACTGCGTCACATGGATCGGCGCGGACAGGAAATCTTCCGCCCCCACGCTCGGATAAAGCGGATAATAGCCAAATTCATGCATGCCGCTCGCCGGCGGACCGACATGCGCACCGCGATGCCAGGCGATCTGCTGCGCACCCTGGCAGATGCCGAGCAACGGGATGTCGGCATTCATGCAGAAGTCGATAAATCGGTACTCATCCAGCAAAAAAGGATGCAGCGACGTGTCGTAGACATTGTACATGCCGCCATAGACGACGCCGCCCGCGACATCGTCATCAGCATCCAGCGCCTCTCCGGCATAGGCTCGACGCAAGACCGGCTCATAGCCGTTTTGCCGGAGATAGGTAAACACACGGTCGTCAGCAGGCTCGTCGCTGTGCCGCACCAGAACAATACGTTTCTTCATGGCTCTGCCTTTTCCGCCAGAATGGTTGGCGTAAGATCGCAGCGCAACGAAAAAAGGCCGGCAAGGAAAAGATCCCTCGCCGGCCTGCCTCATCCGCCCGCAGGACGGCCTCCCCTGTCAGAACGATCCCGCCTGAAAGAAACCGACCACCGTCACCACTACTTGCCGTCGCCCAGCGCCGAGGCCAGCCGCACCAGCGACAGGAACTCGGACCTGTATCCGAACGGGTCGGCGCCCCGGGCGGCATCGGCGATCTGCATGATCTTGTCGTAGCCGAACTTCGCCGTCGCATCCTCGTCGCGAAGTTTTTGGCCGAACGCCGCGACGGCAACCGAGAAACGCTGATCGGCACTCGCCTGATCGAAGGACGATACCTCGTTGGCTGATGTCACCGGCGTGGTGATCAGCTTCGAGACGTCTTCGTTCGGCAGCTTGTAGCGGATCTTGACGAAGGCATATTCGTCGGCATTGGCCACGCCGCCATTGTCCACCGAGGCCTGGCCATAGCGCAGCGGGTCTACCTGCTCGCCCCCGCTGCCCTTGGGCGTAATCTCGTAGATGGCGGTGACCGAATGACCGGAACCGATGTCGCCGGCATCGACGCGGTCGTTGTTGAAATCCTCGCGGTTCAAGGCGCGGGTCTCGTAGCCGATCAGCCGGTATTCCCCGACCTTTTGCGGATTGAACTCGACCTGGATCTTCACATCCTTGGCGATCGGAAACAGCGTCGAGGACGCATCCTCGACCAGCACCTTCTCGGCCTCGGCCAACGTGTCGATATAGGCGGCGGTGCCATTGCCGTTTTGGGCGATGGTCTGCATCATCTGGTCGTTCAGATTGTCGTGGCCGAAGCCGAACACCGACAGGAACACACCGGTCTGGCGCTCCTTTTCGATCAACCGTTTCAGATCGTCATCATCCGACTGGCCGACATTGAAGTCACCGTCGGTGGCCAGCATCACGCGATTGACGCCATCCTTGATGAAGGATTGCTGGGCAAGCTTGTAGGCTTGCCTGATGCCGGCTTCGCCCGCCGTCGATCCGCCCGGCTGCAGGTTGCCGATCGCCGCCAGGATCTTGTCCTTCTCGGAAACCTTGGTTGGCATCAGCACCGTACCGGCCTCTCCGGCATAAGTGACGATCGAGACGGTATCATCGGGCTGCAGCCTGTTGACCAGCAGCCGGAACGCCGACTGCAGCAGCGGCAGCTTGTCCGGTTCATCCATCGAGCCCGAAACGTCGATCAGAAAGACCAGATTGGCCTTGGGCTGCTCGGCGGGCTTGATGTCAAAGCCCTTGATGGCGACATGCATCAGCTTGGTTTGGTTGTTCCACGGCGTCGGCATGACGCTGACGGTCGAGTTGAACGGCGTCGAAGCGGAATCCGGCCCCTTCCAGTCATAGGGGAAGTAATTGATCATCTCCTCGACGCGGACCGTATCGGCCTGTGGCACGGACCCTTCCTTCAGCGAGCGTCGCACGAAGGCATAAGAGGCGGTGTCGACATCGATCGAGAAGGTCGAGACCGGATCCTCGAGCGCCGCATGCACCGGATTGGTCTTGAAATCCTCGACGCGATTGCGGTTTTCCTCCTGCACCGACAGTTGATCGGAAGGAACTGGCGCGGGCTGCCGCACCATCAGCTTGGACTCGGCGGACATGCGGGCAACCCGCGACGAGCTGGGCGCGCTTTTGGCGCCATCCAGCGCAAACTCACCAACAGGCGGCGGCGCAAGGGGCGCAATATTCAACGTTGCCGCTCCAGCGCTGGCGGCATCCTGGTTGGGAACGCTCGGCGCCGATTCCTGCGCTGCACCAACAGCAACGGGCGCTTCGGACTTCGGCCGCGCGGCCGGCGCCACCGGCGCCTCGGATGCATCGCGGCTTTCCGCATCCGCTTTCTTGTCCTTTGCCGGGGCGTTCGGCGCAAGCGGCTCGTTGGCCGCCAGGGTCTGCGTCGCCGGCTTGGCCAGCGGCGTCATCGTTGCAGGCTTGTCAGCCAGCGTTTCCGTGATCGTCTGGCCGCCGCCCAATATCGGCGGCTGTTCCCTCAGCAGTTGAAAAGTGGCGTATCCGGCGATCGGCAAGGCGACCAGCCCGGCAATGGCCGGCGTGGCAATCAATTTCTTTTGCATGATTTCGCTCCAGAGCTTTTGTGCTCGCTCTGTGAGACGAAGCCCCGCGGCCGATCCTTGGGTGGCGGGCGAATCTTTTTCGACCAGGTCATAAGCGCGCATGGCGGCCTCGAAGGCGCGTGCCTTCGCGTCCTCGCCCGGCGCCGGTGCCGCGATGTCGCGCAGCTTCCTAAGTTCGTTGTCGTCGACCATGGTCACACTTCCCCGGCTGAACGCATCAGCGTCTTCAACCGTTTCTTCGCTTCATGGATGTGCCAGGAAACCGTCGTCTCCGAGATCGCCATCACCTCGGCCGCAGCCGCGTGACTGAGCCCTTCGCCATAGACGAGCAGCACCGCATCGCGCTGCTTGTCGGGCAGCATTCGCACCGCCGCCCAAAGCGCCTCGGCCGGATCTTCCACCTCGACCGAAGCTTCGCCCGAGATCAGGGCGTGGGCGCCGTAGGCCTCGGTCTTGACCGCCTCGCGGGCAGTCTTGCGCATCATGTCGCGCACGGCGTTCAGCGTCATGGCGTAGAGCCATGTCGTGAACGCGCCGCCACCATGATAGTCGCGGATCGCACGGCCAAGCCGGACGCAGACATCCTGGGCGATATCCTCGGCGTCGGCCTTCCTTCCGCACCAGCGATAGGCGGCTCGATAGACGAAGTCATAGTGGCGCTCCAGCAATGTGCCGAACGCCCCCCTGTCTCCGCCCTTCGCCCGCCCGATCAGTTCGGCGTCGGAGGCTTCGTTTTCATCCAGCATCATCGCCATCATTGTCTCTTGGACGAAGGCTAGTGGCGATTCCTTGGGGTGATGGGAAGAAAAAGTTCGAATTGATCCGCGATAGCGGCCGATGGGGCCTCATTGGCCTGGACAGACAAGACGCACCGTGACCGTGTTCTTGCCACTGAGAGACATGCCGCCCTGAGCGACAATCTTGGCGAATGGCATGGTTCTGACGTCCTGCGACACATCAGCATCGTTGGCCAGGCGTTCCTCGGCAAAGACGTCGCCGCTGCCGACCTCACCCTTCGGACGCATCGACATGCCGTACCCGCCCGTGCATCGAACCTTGACATCGCCGGGCTTGCCCGTGGACCTGTTTCTGAGGCTCATGGCGAAACCGTCCGTGTCCAGAACCATGTCGATGTCGTCGTTCAGCTGGCCGCTCGACTTGCAGGTCATGCCACCGACTTTCATGTTCTTGATCTTGCCGGACCGCTTGCCTTTTCCGTTCAACGTCCAGCTGTCGGATCCCGGCGAGCTCTTGCCCTCCATCTTCACCGACGGCGTGACATAGGAATAGGTGACATCGAATTGCGGACCGGTAAAGCGGGGTTCCATCTTCGCCTCGACAGTCATGGTGCCCTCATCGACGACACGCTTCAGCACTGCCCGCATGGCCTTGGCCTGCTCTGCGTAGCGTTCCGCCTCCTCGGCGGCGATAAGGCTTGGCAGCCTGTCCCAATAGACGGATGCCGTTTCTCTCGAACAGCGCTCGCGATGCTCATGATTTCGGTGCGTTTCAAGGACGAGCGATGGCCGATATTGACGTCCGAATCAGGATCGATCGGGTTCTTGTGCGCCTCGATCAGCGGATCCTCCACTGCCTTCAACTTTTTTGCCATATCCGAAAAGAACTGAGCTTCATATTCCGCATTCTTCAGTTCCTCTTGAATGCTCTGCAAATCCTGGCAGGAACATTGCTTTTGCCCGGCAATGGCTGGCGTCGCCAGGCAACCCGTCAACAGTGCAAAGGCCAAAGCCCTGCCAATAGTGAAAAACCGCATCTCGCCTCCTGATTGTATCGACGTCGCCGATATTCAGGAGGTGTGTTTCGAGACTGTGTCGCCTGGCCGCACAGCAAGGCGTCGTTCCGGATACAGCGCGGGCCGGCGTCTTCCTGGAAGGGAATGTTGTCCGCCGCAGCATGCGGACGCAATAGGTTGACTGCCCCGCCACCCACTCGAACGGCCACGCCCTTCGAGCGGGATGTCGAAAAACGAGAGGCCTTCACGGCGGGCGCCAGAAAGAGTGACCTGTTGCCGTCGAGCATGGCGCTGGCAATTCCGGCTCGACTCGGGTCTCTGGTTCTCTTGCTAGGGCACGATCCCGAAAGTCGGAACCGGTTTTCTGGGAGAAACGGTTTTCGCTTGTCCGGGGATCATGCTCCAACGAAGAGATGGCCGCAGCCAGAACGTTGAATATGTCGACACCGAAAACACCATCCGCCCCTAGCGGCTCGCAGCTGTTCTGGGTTTTCACACGCATCGCCCTGACGAGTTTCGGCGGTGGATTGAGTGGCTGGCTGCTGCGGGAATTTGTTCAAAACCGCAAATGGATGACGCAGGAGGAATTCCTCAACGGCCTTTCCATTTCCCAGGCGCTGCCTGGTGTGAACGTCAAGAACATGGCCGTCTGGATCGGCTACAGGTTTCTTGGCTGGCGTGGCGCCTTGATTGGCTTTGTCGGCATCATCGTCCCGCCCGCCATCGTCATAGTTCTGTTGGGAGCGGTATTCGCCTCCTTGTCGCGCTATCCGCTGACGCATGTGGTGTTGACCGGAGCCGCGGCGGCCGCTGTCGGCCTGTCGCTATCCATGGGCATCACGGCGGCGCGAGCGGTGCCTCGAAACGCTATTCCCATCATGATCATGGCCGGCACATTCATCGCCGTCGCAATCCTGCACTGGCCGCTTTTCTGGGTCGTTCTGGCCGTCGGATCTTTGGGCGTGGCCAATGCCTACGCCAAGGGACAAGTTGATGAGTGAGAGCCCGCACACCTCGCTGGTGCTGAGCTTGCTGGCGGTGTTTGCTCCGCTCTCCCTCGTCACCATCGGCGGCGGACAGAGCGCCATTGCCGATATCAATCGGCAGGTTGTCGACGTCCATCAATGGATGAGCCAGTCGCAATTTGTCGAGGCATTCGCCATATCGCGGATGGCCCCGGGGCCGGGATCCCTGCTGGTTACGTTGATTGGCTGGCAGGTCGCCGGGTTTTGGGGCGCCGTCGTTTCAACCCTGGCCATTTTTGGCCCGACGACCTTTCTTATCTACGCCGTCGCTCATCTGTGGTCCCGCGACGGCGGTACGCGCTGGAAGCGGGCGCTGGAGGCAGGACTCCGGCCCGTCGCCGCGGGCATGATCCTCGCGTCGACCTATGTATTGCTGCAGGCCATAGACGGCGGCTGGTTCGCACGCACCGTGGCATTTGCATCAACAGGAACGCTTCTTCTGACCAGGGTGAACCCGCTTCTTTTGATCGGCGCGGGTGTGGCTATTTTTATCGGGCTCCATGCGACGGGCCTTGTCTAGGCAATCGGACCATGGCTGCCGCAGGTGCCGTCTAGACCGCTTGTCCAGCCACCCAGCCGGACGACCACGCCCACTGGAAATTATAACCACCGAGCCAGCCAGTGACGTCAACGACTTCGCCTATGAAAAACAGGCCCGGCACGGATTTCGCCTGCATCGTCCTCTGGTCGAGCGCGCTCGTGTCGACCCCGCCAAGCGTCACTTCGGCGGTGCGATAGCCTTCCGATCCGGCAGGCTTGATGCGCCAGTCGTTGACCGCGGCTTCGACGGATTTCATCTGTAGGTCGGTCATATCAGCGAGATTGCCATTGATTCCGGTGCGCTCGGCCACAGCCTGCGCAAGACGCTTCGGCAAGTGGTTTGCCAGCACCGTCTGAACCGCTTGCCGTCCGTTGATGCGCCTGGCGGCGCCAAGCAGCTCGGCCACGTCCGTCCCCGGCAGCATGGCGATGCGGATCTCGTCGCCCTCGCGCCAATAGGACGATATCTGCAGGATCGAGGGCCCGCTGACGCCGCGATGCGTAAACAGCATGGCTTCGGAAAACCGCGTCTTGCCGCAAGAAACTTCGGCGTCGACGGCATTGCCGGCCAAGGGCGCAAGTCGCTCGAGTGTCTTTGCGTCGAAGGTCAGCGGCACCAGCGCCGGGCGTGTTTCGATGATGGCCAGGCCAAACCGATCAGCGATCTCATAGCCGAAGCTCGTGGCTCCCATCTTGGGAATGGACTTGCCGCCGCAAGCCACGACCATGGATTGGCAGGTGACCGTGCCGGTCGACAGCGTCACGACGAACCCATCCTCGGTCTTGCTGATGTTCTCGACGCTGGTCGACAATGACAGTTGCACGCCCCTGTCCTGCATTTCGCCGACCAGCATGTCGATGACCTGGCGTGCCGAGCCATCGCAGAACAGCTGTCCCAGCGTCTTCTCGTGATAGGCGATGCGGTGACGTTGGACGAGCGCGATGAAATCGCGTTGCGTGTAGCGGCTGAGCGCCGAGATGCAGAAATGCGGATTCCCCGAAAGAAAGTTCTTTGGGCTCGCATGGATATTGGTGAAGTTGCAGCGGCCACCACCAGAGATGCGGATCTTTTCGCCGGGCATCGCCGCATGATCGAGGATGAGCACCGAGCGGCCGCGCTTGGCGGCCTCCACGGCGCACATCATTCCAGCGGCGCCGGCGCCGATGATCACCACATCATAGGATTGCATTCAGCTGTTCGTTCCCGCTCGGCCTGCGTCGCCCTAAGACGACGCGCGGCTTTCGCAGCCTGATACCCCGAACGTGCGGGGCAGCCAACAGGCAAGAGCGTCAGGTGAGGACGGTCAGATCAGGGTTTCGGCGAAGAGCACGCCCAGCCGTTTCCAATGGCGCTCGGCGCCCACCGCATCGAACACACCGTGATCGGACACGCACCAGCCATGCGCCATGCCGACATAGTTCTCGATGACATGATCGACTTCCGCTACCCGCAGCGCCTCTGCCAGCCGCGCCGATTGTTCGGGCGGAAAGCTTCTGTCGACACCCGCCATGCCGACATAGACCCGCGCCTTGATGGCGGCTGCCTTGTGGTGTGGGCTGTCGGCGGCGTCGCTGGCTAGATTGCCGCCATGGAAACTGGCGGCCGCCTTTATCCTGTCGGGATATGCAGCGGCGGCGTTCAGCGCCCGTGCGCCGCCCATGCAATAGCCGACCGTGCCGATCGGTCCGATAACACCTTCAGCGGCCAGCGCCTCAAGGAAAGCGCCGCTGTCGCTGATGGTCATCTCCTGCGTCGTGCCGCCAACCATGGCCATGAGCGCCGCCTTGCTCTTTTCCTCGGCGAATGCCGTCTTGGCGTCGAACGGACCATAGGCGCCAAATCGATAGAAAAGATCGGGAACCAGCACCGCATAGCCGTCGCCTGCCAACCGTTCCGCCATGGCATCAAGCGCAGATCGCGGACCAAAGGCGTCCATGTAGAGAATGATTCCGGCTTTGGTCGACGATGCGGACGCAGGGCGGAAGAGCCCCGCCTTGGCCACGCCATCCCTGGTTTTGATCTGAATATCCTGCTTGGCCATAATCCGCTCCGTTGACTTGTCGTGCGATACATATCCGCGCCAGCCAGTTGGGCAAGGCGATGTGGATCCGCCGCGTTCACAAATGCGTATCGGGGTTGCTCTACGTTGGCCTCGCGCACAATTTCTGGAGCGGCTCGAGAACCGGGCGGTCCGTAGGGAACAGCGTGCCTCGATCTGGGGACGGAACTCATATGTGGCTAGCGGCAATCCTTGCCTTTTTCACAGGCGTTTTTGGTGTCAATGGTGTCCCACATTTCGTGAGCGGGATAACCAGGGGATCCTACCCGTGCTTATTCGGCAACTCTGCTGTGCCCAATCTGATAGTTGGCTGGGCAAGCTTTATCGTAGCAACCCTCTTGGCGTACGGGACCAACTTCGGACAGTATCCCATCGTCTCGCTGGTCTTTGGTGCCATCGGGGTCCTGCTGATGGGTCTCTTTCACGCGGCGGGACTGGCTTTCGGCAGAAAACCCTGAAGACCAATCCAGCCAGCTCAGCCCTGGCCGTCGGCGGGTACGGCCCGTGCGCCGACATGCAATGCACGGCCGGCGCCAAACCCCATGACGGCCACGCCAAGCCCGAGCGCGACAAACAGGAAGGCCGTCCCCGAAAAGCTGCCGGTCCAGCCCCGGATCAGACCGACGAGCAGCGGGCCGAATGCAGCAAGCACATAGCCCACGCCTTGTGCCATGCCCGACAGATGTGCCGCGACATGCGAATCCGGCGAACGCAGCACGATCAGGGTCATCGCGGCCGCGATCAGTCCGCCCTGCCCGATACCTTGCAGGACCGCCCAGAAAAGCACGGTCGACGTCGGTGCGAAAAGAATGCCGAGCAGCGCGATTACCGCCACGACGACAAGCGCCACATTGATAACGCGCTGGTCCTTCAGCCGCACCGCGAAGGACGGCACCGCAAGGCAAGTGACGACCTGGGTCATCACCGAGACCGAAACGAGGACGCCGGCGGTGGCCGCGTCAAAACCGCGTTCGCGCAGGATCGGCGCCAGCCAACCGAAAATGCAATAGGCAAGCGCTGATTGCAGCCCCATGAACAGCGTCACCTGCCAGGCAAGGCGATCGCGCCAAAGGCCGACGACGCGGAAGCCGCGATGGCTCACCAGCTGCCGGCTGCCCAGCGCCTGCGGGATCCAGATCAACAGCACGACCAGTACGGGCACCGCCCAGGCGGCGAGCGCCCCCGACCATGAACCCGTGATCAGGTGTTCGATTGGCAGCGTGAGACCGGCGGCAGCGGCGGAACCGGCGCACAAGGCCATCGTGTACAGCCCGGTCATCAAAGCGACCTTGTCTGCGAAATCGCGCTTCACCAGGCCCGGCAGCAGCACATTGCCGATGGCAATCGCGGCGCCGGCAAGAAAGGTGGCGGCAAACAGCAGCGGAACCGATTCGAACCAGCGCAGCCCGGTTCCCAGCGCCAGCAGCACGAGTGCCCCAAGCAAGGTGCGTTCGGCGCCAAAACGCTGGGCAAGCCTTGGCGCAAAGGGCGCAAACAGGCCAAGGCACAAGACCGGCAGGGTCGTCAGCAGGCTGGCGCCCGCCGCTGAAAGCCCGGTTGCCTGCATCACCTCGGGCAGCAGTACCGACAGGCTGGAAAACAGCGACCGCAAATTGAAGGCGATCAACACAAGGCCGGCACCAAGAACGATGCGCGCGGCACGGCTACGCAATTCAGGTGGCCGCGGCGCGGGCAGGCTGTCGGCTTCCGCGTCTATGAGTTCCAGACCGGTGACGGCCTCGGATGACGCCTTTGGGATGGACTGGTGAAATGTCGGGTTCATGGGAAAAGCAGTCTTTCAAGTTGGGCAAGCACCGGAGCCATGAAAGCGCGGACGGCGTCGGTGGCGCGATCTGGATCGCCCGAGGCGATGGCGTCGACGATCGCGGCGTGCGCCTGCTGATCCGGTTCGGGTAAACTGCCATCAAGGGTGGCATGGATGGTTTCGGTGATCGCGGCGGTGAAGAAGTCGTAGAGTTCCATCATCGCCTTGTTGCCGGACGCCGCGACCACCGACTTGTGGAAAGCGATGTCGCGACGGATGAAGGCTTCGCTTCCGCCATCCGCGACGGAGCCGCGCGCGGCCAGCAGTTGCCGCATCCGCTCGAGATCGACAGGCGTATGACGCAAGGCGGCGAGCCGCGCGGCCTCCAGGTCCAGCGCTGCCCGCGCCTCCCATTGATCGCGAAGGCCAGTGCGCTTGACGCGGTCGAGCGCGGCCGATGAATCGACGGCGGAGCGCACGTAGGTGCCCGAGCCCTGGCGCGTATCCAGAAATCCTTGCGAGACCAGGACCCGCACCGCTTCACGCACCGTGCCGCGGCTGACCGACAGAAGATCGGCAAGCCCTGCCTCATTGGGAATGCGCTCGCCCACGCCCCAGCGCCCGCCGATGATTTCGGCACGCAGGCTTTCGGCGGCGCTGTCGGTAAGGTTGGTTCTGGTGGCGGGCTGCATCGGCCTATTCATCAAGTCATCTGATGACTTGATGAATCGGATCGTTTGTGTCTGCCGTCAAGTGTCAGTCGGGAATACGGTAGACGCTCGGGCAAGCCGTACCGGCAGAAAGGAGATCGATCAGCCGACCATCGGAGCAAAACTTGCCATATGAAAGGCCTGCACCTCCGCCGGATAGCGATAGGCGGCGCCGTAAGGACAGGCGTTGCGATCAAGGCAGCCGTCACTGCGGCACGGTTCGCCCTTGAGCCCACGCACATGCGCAAGACAGGACTGATAGGCGAATCCACCTTCCGAATAGGCGTCCACCGGACAGGCTTTCATGCAGGGTTTTCCGACACATGCATCGCACAGGTGAATCGCTGCCTGAGGCGCCTCGAGATGAATCTCGTCCTCGAACAACAGCGCGCCACGATAGGCATGCCAGAGCCCGTATTGCGGATGCATGAGGATGCCCAATGGCGAGGGCTTCAGACCCTCCGCCCGCATCGCCCATTGCTGGAACGGCAGATACGGCTTGTCGGACGGAGACACCGCACGCGCGCCAAAAATATCGGCCGCAGCGCCGATAACCTGCCGCGACCACGTATCGAGTGGATCGGTAATCGCCCGTGATTGCTTTTCCCGCCAGTGCAGGAAATGCGGCCAGGGGGCCGATCCCGCCTGCCCCACCAGCAGGACAGATTTGGCCAAAGCGCCCGACCGACCAATCGGCGGCGCATCGGCTGCCGTGAAATTGAAGCCGCCGCGAAGGATGAGACCGCTTGCCGAAAGCGCCGCAGCGATGGCTTCAACGCTGCCGGACATCATTCCTTCTTGACCGGATCGGAGAAGGCACTCCGCCAGACTTCCTTGTGGATGATATTGGCGACTTTAGCCCCGCCTGATTCGGGCTCCTTTCAAGTGAAGGCGTCGGGCATCGACCCCTTCTTCTTGGCGATGAAGTCCTTCAAGGCTTCGTCGATGCTCGGATCGAGATACGGCGCCTCGTAGCTTTCCAGCCAGCGGCGGGCAAGGTCGTTGGCGCGCTGCGGCGCGGTCTTCTCGCCCTCGGCCAGCCACTGCTCATAGGAATTGTTGTCGGCGATGTTGGAGCGGTAGAAGGCGGTCTGGAAATTGGCCTGCGTGTGGTCGCAACCAAGATAGTGACTGCCCGGGCCGACCTGGCGGATGGCATCCATGGCCTGGCCGTTTTCCGACAGGTCGACGCCTTCGCAGAATTTCTGCTGCATGCCGAGCTGGTCGATGTCCATCATGAATTTTTCATAGCAGGACGCCAGCCCGCCTTCGAGCCAGCCAGCCGAATGCAGCACGAAGTTGGTGCCGGCAAGGATGGTCGAGTTCAGCGTGTTGGCGCTTTCATAGGCTGCCTGCGCATCCGGAACCTTCGATGCACACAGCGAGCCACCGGTACGGAACGGCAGGCCGAGACGGCGGGCAAGCTGTGCCGCGCCATAGGAAACCAGCGACGGCTCCGGTGTGCCGAACGTCGGCGCGCCCGACTGCATCGAGATCGACGAGGCAAAGGTGCCGAACAGCACCGGCGCACCCGGCCGGATCAGCTGCGTGAATGATGCACCGGCCAGCACTTCGGCCAGGACCTGCGTCAGCGTGCCGGCGACCGTCACCGGGCTCATGGCGCCGGCCAGGATGAACGGCGTGACGATGCAGGCCTGGTTGTGGCGCGCATAGACTTTCAGCGCGCCGAGCATCGTCTCGTCGAACACCATCGGCGAGTTGGCGTTGATCAGGCTGGTCAGCACCGTGTTGTTCTCGACGAAGTCATCACCGAACACGATCTTGGCCATGGCGACCGTGTCCTCGGCGCGCTCCGGCGCGGTGACCGAGCCCATGAACGGTTTGTCCGAATACTTGATGTGCGCGTAGATCATATCGAGATGGCGCTTGTTGACCGGCACATCGACCGGCTCGCACACGGTGCCGCCCGAATGGTGGATCGACGGCGCCATATAGGCGAGCTTCACGAAATTATGGAAATCCTCGATCGTCGCGTAGCGGCGATTGCCGTCGAGGTCGCGCACAAAGGGAGGGCCGTAGACGGGAGCGAAGACCGTGGCATTGCCGCCGATCTGCACCGAACGCTCGGGATTGCGGGCATGCTGGGTGTAGACGGGTGGCGCCGTCTTCAGCAGCGAGCGGCAGAGGCCCTTCGGGAAGTGCACGCGCTCGCCCTTGACGTCGGCGCCAGCCTCTTTCCACAGTTGCAGCGCTTCGGCGTCGTCGCGGAAGATGATGCCGATCTCTTCAAGCACCGTGTCGGTGTTCTTCTCGATCAGCGCCAGGCCTTCCTCGTCCAGCACCTCATAGACGTTGATCTTGCGCTTGATGTAGGTGAGCTGAGTGCCGGGACCGCCGCCCGAGCGCGCCGCGCGCCGCGCAGCCGCGCCACCGCTGGCGGCGCGTCCGCGCCGCGCGTTTGACGCTTCCTGATCGACTGCCGCGTGATCGCTCATGTTCGCTCTTCCCTGAATCTGTTCCGGCCTGAAATCCATCTGGCCTGAAATCCGTTACGGCCGCATATCACGGCTTCTTGCGGGATCGTAGTCATGCACCCTATTCGAAACGGCCAGCCAGCGCCAACGACTGTCGCAAAATCGACAAGAATTCCAATAAATTTGCGGTCGCTTTCCTTTTGCGGGAAGTCGCAAATCAGCTATGGATACACGTCCCCGCAGGTTAGGTATTGAACGCAATATTTTGTGCCTTGCGACACAGTCGCGATGCCGCCAGGAGCTGGATACAAATGGCCGACGACGAGATCATCCTTTCCGAGCTTTCCGACGACGAGTTGGTGCAGCAGATGCACGACGATCTCTATGACGGGCTGAAGGAAGAGATCGAGGAAGGCACCAACATACTGCTCGAGCGCGGCTGGGTGCCTTACAGGGTGCTGACCGAAGCGCTGGTTGAGGGCATGCGCATCGTCGGCGAGGATTTTCGCGACGGCATCCTGTTTGTCCCGGAAGTGCTGTTGTCCGCCAACGCGATGAAGGCCGGCATGTTCATCCTGCGTCCGCTGCTCGCCGCCACCGGCGCGCCGAAGCAGGGCAAGATGGTCATCGGCACCGTCAAGGGCGACATCCACGACATCGGCAAGAACCTTGTCGGCATGATGATGGAAGGCGCCGGCTTCGACGTCATCGATCTCGGCATCAACAACGCGGTCGAAAAGTATCTCGATGCGATCGAGCAGCACCAGCCCGACATCATCGGCATGTCGGCGCTGCTGACCACGACCATGCCCTACATGAAGGTCGTCATCGACACGATGAAGGAAAAGGGCATCCGCGACGACTATGTCGTGCTGGTCGGCGGCGCGCCGCTCAACGAGGAATTCGGCAAGGCCGTCGGTGCCGATGCCTATTGCCGCGATGCGGCGGTAGCGGTCGAGACCGCCAAGGAATACATGAAGCGCAAGCACAACAACATGCGCGCTTCGGCCTGATCTGTTCAGCAAGGCGCCTGGCCAACCATTAAAGCCGCGCCTTGCAGCGCGGCTTTTTCTTTACCAGATGAAAGGTGACTGCGGCAACGAAAGCCGGTTCAGCTGAAATCATGGCCAAGGTGCAAAAAACGCAATCGGATCAAGCAGGCAGGCTTTTGGTCATTGCCTGCGGGATGATCGCGCGCGAAGTTCTGGCCGTGAAAGAGCAGCTTAAGCTCGATCATCTGGAACTGACCTGTCTCCCCGCGGAGTTTCATTTCTATCCCGACCGCATTGCCCCCGCCATGGACAAGGCCATCGAGAAGGCAAAGGCCGAGGGCTATGACCACATCTTCGTCGGCTATGCCGATTGCGGCACCGGCGGCCTGCTGGATCGTGTCTGCGAGAAGCATGGTGTCGAGCGCATGGCCGGCCCGCACTGCTTCGCTTTCTACCAGGGCATGGATGCCTATGCGAAGGTCGGCGACGACGACATGATGTCGTTCTACATGACCGACTTCCTGTGCCGCCAGTTCGACGCCTTCTTCATGAAGCCGCTCGGCATCGACAAGCACCCGGAGCTGATCAAGGACTATTTCGGCAATTACGAGAAGCTGATCTATCTGGCCCAGACCGACGATCCGGAACTCGACAAGGTTGCGGAAAGGGCTGCCGCCTTGCTCGGCCTGGCCTATGAGCGGCGCTCGACCGGGTATGGCGACCTGACGCCGGGGCTGGCGCAAGCAGCGGCTCACGCCTGAGCTCGAAATCGGTCAGGCCATGCCCTGTTCCACCTTAAGCGTAGCCAGCACATCGGCAAAGCTTGTCTGGCAGGCGAAGCCGAGCCTGTCCCTCGCCCGCGATGCGTCATAGACGCGGTCGATCGAAGAGAACATCGTCCAGCCCTTTCTGGTGTAAAGGCCCGGAAACTCAGGAAAATAGCGCGCGACGACCGAAGGTGCGTCGGCGATCAGCGCCGCGCAATCGTCAGGCTGGAACGGCGTCGGCGCGCAGACAATGAAAATGTCGAAGCCGAGCTGCGGCGCCTTCTCCAATGCAGCGACATGAGCCTCCGCCGCATCTTCCACCGTCAGCCGCCGGAACAGCAATTCGTTCGCCTTGGTGTTGGCATCCGACTGGTCGATTGTATCAGCCATGTCGTCGGCCTCGGGAAAGAAGCGGGCCGTGCGCAGCACCACCACCGGCAGGCCATGCTGGATATGATAGAGGCGGCAGAGATGCTCGGCTGAAAGCTTGGTGATACCATAGATATTGCGCGGCTCGGGCGACATGTCCTCGGTTAGCCAGGCGGCTTTACGCGCGCCGCCCTGAAAGCCAGCGCGAATAGCCTGGGATATCATCAGTGAAGTTGTCGAGGTGAAGACGAAACGATCGACACCGCATGCCACCGCGGCGTCGAGCAGGTTCAGTGTCCCCTGAACGTTCGTCGCGACGAAATCCGTATTCTCAAAATGCTCGATGTTCGGTTTGTGCAGCGCGCCACTGTGGATGATCGCCTCGATCCCGTTTTCCCGGACCGCGCGCATCACGAGGTCGCGGTCGGAGATTGAGCCGACAATCCGCGTTTGCGCCGCCGGAACGGGATCGAGTCCAGTTACCTCGTGGCCAAGTGCCGTGAGCCGCGGCGCCAGCGTGGCGC
Organism: Mesorhizobium sp. PAMC28654; assembly: GCF_020616515.1. Classification (GTDB taxonomy): domain Bacteria; phylum Pseudomonadota; class Alphaproteobacteria; order Rhizobiales; family Rhizobiaceae; genus Mesorhizobium. The sequence continues at coordinate 126,326 of NZ_CP085135.1, read as the reverse complement.
CCAGCCAGCCCGACGATCCCGTAAGCAAAATCCGCATCGGACACACCATGATTTTTGTTCCGCAGGCTGTTAAGCACGGATGATGGGCCACCGCGAACCGGTATATTGTACGCCAGGCCGACAAACACGCTGCTCCAGCCACGTGCTGACAGTCCAAGACAAGTCTCGAAGGAGAGGTATCCCAGATGATTGTTCGTCCGTTGCTTCTATCCCTGTGCCTCGGCATTTGCGCGACGCTGCCGGCACTCGCCGATGGCGAAATCCAGAAGCTGATCACACCCGCCGACAAGGCTCGGCTCGACAAGTATGACGAGACGCGCAAGGCGGCTCTTGCCGAAGCGAAGGCCGGCAGTCCCGCTGATGTCAAGCAGCTCGACGCCTTGCTGGCGAAGCCGCTCGTGTCCTTCTCCGACAAGGACCTGACCGGCAGCTGGAAGTGCCGCACCATCAAGGCCGGCGGACTGTCCCCGCTCGTCATCTATGGCTGGTTCAAATGCAAGGTAACCGACGATGGTTCGGGCTGGAGGCTGGAAAAGGTCAGCGGCTCGCAGCGCACCAAGGGGCGCTTCTTCGACGATGGTGAAAAGCGGGCGATCTATCTCGGCTCCGCCTATGTCAACAGCGACCCGGCAAAACCCTATGGCAGCGGCCCGCAAAGCGACCAGGTGGGCTACGCCTTCCGCAGCGGCGCCAGCGAATGGCGCATCGAATTCCCCGCGCCCTACTACGAATCGAAGCTCGACATCGTCGAGTTCAAGCGCTGATCGGCGATGCTTTCGGTCATCAACATTTAACCGGGCCGACAGAGAATTGAGCCGGGAGTGCGCGGCGGCAGGTCGTGCGCCGGGCAAGAAAGCGCGCCATGGCTTCAGCGATTGAACAGAGAGCCGCGATCGTTGTGGTCACCGAAGGCGGCCCTCATATCTGGGCCATCGTCAACGCCATCTCCGATCGACTGGGGCCTGTTAGCGTCATCCTCGAAACCCCTGAATCCAAAAAGCAATTGCTGGTCAAGCGCGCTCGCCGCCAAGGTTGGGTGTCAATGATCGGGCAGCTTGGCACGATGGTGCTGACCCGGCTTGGCAAGCGCTTTCTTGCCGGGCACGCGGCGCGCATGATCGCCGAACAGAAGCTGCGGACCGAACCGCAAGCAGGGCAATCGATCATCCAAATTGCCTCGGCCGACTCAGCCGAATGCCTGAAGGCGATCCAAAGCATCGGCCCAGGCGTCGTGCTGCTCGCCGGATGCCGCCTGCTGTCCAGACAAACCCTGGCGAAAATGCCCTGCCCGGTGCTCAACTACCATGCCGGCATCGCTCCGAAATATCGCGGCATGAATGGCGGCTACTGGGCGCTGGCGAGCGGAGACGTGGAGAATTTCGGCTCGACGGTGCATCTGGTCGATGCCGGCGTCGACACCGGCGGCGTGCTGCGGCAGGCCCGCGGCAAGCCGCAACCCGGTGATACCATCTCCAGCCATGCGCTGCGGCAGGCGGCGTTTTCGCGCGACATCTGTATCGATGCGGTCAGCGATGCGCTGGCAGGCCGTCTCACCACATTCGATCCCCGCCTGCCCTCGAAGCAATGGTATCATCCGACGATCTGGTTCTACCTCTGGACCGGGATCAAACGCGGCATCTGGTAGCACGGGATTCGCCCAGACGACCTGGCGATATTCCGCCTCCGTTGCAAGCTTTTCGCCGAACTCGACCTGCCAGTTGACTTACCTGTTCGCGCTGTCAGGACCGAAGATTCCGCGCTTTCATTTTGCGACATCCAAATGCGTCGCTTTTGAATGCGCGGGCGTCGTCCCATAACAAGCGGGCCATCGACGCATACGGCAATGCTCGAAACCACGAGGAGTAAGAATTCATGGCCGATCTGATCGTTGTCTACTGGCGCGACATCCCCGCCCAGGTCATCGTCAAGAAGGGCCGGCAGAACGCCAAGCGCGAACTGCCGCTGCGCTTCACCGAGGCGATTGACATGTGCGCCATGCGCACCGGTGCAGGTGGCACCGACGACTATCTGGCCGAATGGCGCAAGGCTGATCCCATCCCGGTTGGTGACGACCTCGAGGCCGAGGTCGAAAAGGCTTTTCAGGATCTCGACACGAAATACGACCGTGAGCGGCTGGTCGCTCTGGTAAAGGCGGGCGGCAAAGAAAATGTCTGAAACCCAGCCGGCGGTTACCCAGGCCACTCTGGTCAAGAAGGCAGCGCCGAAATCCGACTACAAGCCGGCCGACGTGTCGCCGCAGCGGCGCGTGCAGCGCTCCTTCGCGATCCGGCTGTGGTCGATCAGGCATTCGCGCCTGCTGGAATGGTTCTATGCCAAATTCGCCGACATGTTCCTGTTGCTCCACCCGCTGTGGAAAGGCATCGGCTATGGCCGTGTCGAAGGACCGATCAAGTTTGTCGAGAAACGTGTCAAGGGCTTCATGTTCGACTGCCGCATGTGCGGCCAGTGCGTGCTCTCATCCACCGGCATGTCATGCCCGATGAATTGCCCCAAGCAACTGCGCAACGGCCCCTGCGGCGGCGTGCGCGCCAACGGCAATTGTGAGGTCGAGCCTGATATGCCCTGCGTCTGGGTCAAGGCCTGGGAGGGCTCCCAGAACATGGTGCATGGCGACAAGATCCTTACCGTGCAGAAGCCGGTCGACCAGTCGCTACGTGAAACCTCCGCCTGGCTGCGGGTAACCGCCCAGGCAGCAGCGGCGCGCGAAGCCGCCGCCAGTGCGAAGACCGGAGCGTCGGCATGATCGGCCATCAGCGCGACGAGAACCCGGCCGGCATCCACCTGCCGCTCGATCCCCTGCCCGGCCACTCTTCACGCGGTCGGTTGGAGCGCGTCTTGCGGCGCGGCGAATTCGCGGTAACGACGGAGCTCAATCCACCCGACAGCGCCGATCCGGAAGACGTCTACAACCGGGCCAAGATTTTCGACGGCTGGGTCGACGCCATCAACGCGGTCGATGCTTCTGGCGCCAACTGCCACATGTCGTCAGTCGGCATCTGCGCGCTGCTGACCCGCATGGGTTATGCGCCGATCATGCAGATCGCCTGCCGTGACAAGAACCGCATCGCCATTCAGGGCGACGTTCTTGGCGGCGCAGCGATGGGCGTTGCCAACATGCTGTGCCTGACCGGCGACGGCGTGCAGGCCGGCGACCAGCCTGGCGCCAAGCCGGTGTTCGACCTCGATTCCATGTCGCTGCTCGAAACCTGCCGCATCATGCGCGATAACGGCAAGTTCCTGTCCGGCCGCAAGCTCACCACGCCGCCACAGCTCTTTCTGGGTGCGGCCGTCAACCCGTTCGCGCCGCCCTTCGATTTCCGCCCGATCCATCTCGGCAAGAAGATCGCCGCCGGTGCGCAATTCGTGCAGACGCAGTACTGCTTCGACGTGCCAATGTTCAAAACCTTCATGCAGAAGGCGCGCGATCTCGGCCATACCGAAAAAGTGTTCGTCCTCGTTGGCGTCGGGCCACTTGCTTCCGCCAAGACGGCCAAATGGATCCGCTCCAACGTGCCGGGCATCCATATCCCCGACGCTGTCATCAAGCGGCTGGAAGGCGCCCAGGACCAGAAGAAGGAAGGCAAGCAGCTCTGCATCGACATCATCAACGAGGTGAAGGAAATCGCCGGCGTCTCAGGTATCCATGTGATGGCCTACCGCCAGGAAGAATATGTCGCCGAGATCGTCGATGAATCCGGTGTGCTGAAGGGCCGCCAGCCATGGAAACGTGAGATCCGCCGCGACGACCAGCTCGTTGCCGATCGGCTCGACCGCATACTGCACGACGAGATTACAGAAACGCAGGTGGACATGGTGAAGACCGCGCATTGACGGCGCCGGCGACCACCCATTCGCTTGAACGAGAACAGACAACGATATAAAGAAATCTTTATATCTCGACGGAGAAATTTCATGACCCGGACCATTGTTGCCTCGGCGACACGAGAAATCATCATCGGCTTCGACCAGCCCTTCTGCGTGATTGGCGAGCGCATCAACCCGACCGGCCGCAAGAAGCTGGCCGCCGAGATGATCGCCGGCAATTTCGAGACCGTGATCAGGGACGCGCTGGAACAGGCCGCCTGCGGCGCGACCATGCTCGACGTCAACGCTGGCGTTACCTCGGTTAACCCGAATGAGACCGAGCCGGGCCTGCTGGTTCAGACGCTGGAGATCGTACAGGGGCTGGTCGACCTGCCGCTCTCGATTGATAGCTCGGTCACCGCCGCGATCGAAGCGGCGCTGAAGGTCGCCAAGGGCCGTCCGCTGGTCAACTCCGTCACCGGCGAGGAAGAGAAGCTCGAGGCCATCCTGCCGCTGATCAAGAAGTACAATGTCCCGGTCGTCGCCATCTCCAATGACGAGACCGGCATTTCGATGGATCCGGACGTGCGCTTCGCCGTCGCCAAGAAGATCGTACAGCGCTGCGCCGATTTCGGCATCCCCGCGCACGACGTCGTCGTCGATCCGCTGGTCATGCCGATCGGCGCGCTGGGCGACGCCGGCCGCCAGGTGTTCGCGCTGCTGCGCCGCCTGCGCGAAGAGCTGAAGGTCAACACCACCTGCGGCCTCTCCAACATCTCGTTCGGCTTGCCGCACCGCCACGGCATCAACGCCGCCTTCATCCCGATGGTGATCGGCGCCGGCATGACCTCGGCGATCATGAACCCGGTGCGTCCGCAGGAGATGGAAGCCGTGCGCGGCGCCAATGTGCTGAACGGCACCGACGAGAACTGCACCAACTGGATCAGGACCTACAAGGACTACAAGCCGTCCGAAGGCGGCCAGGCGATTGCGGCTCCGACCGCGGTCAATGCGCCGGGCGACGGCGCCAGCAATGGCGGCCGCAGGCGCGGCGGACGTGAAGCCCGGATGGGCCGGGGGTAAGCGCGCAATCGTGAAATCTCCCGCCAACCTCACTGGTCCGACCGTGCTGTTAGTGCCGTCGGTCCGGTGTGTGTTGCGGTCAGGCCATGCCCAGAATGGTGTCGAAGACGGCCATTCCCGCCCACGATCCGAAAATGCCGGTCACTCCCCCGACGATGAAGTCATCGTCGGCCGCCGGCCAGATGCCGTGGAGCAGCAGGACACCGACAATCGCCCCGACGATACCGGACGCCAGATATTGCGGATTTCGCAGCCATGGGCCCCTCAGCAGGCGTACCATGGTGAAAGCAGTCAATACCGCGGACAGGAGGAGATCGGACGTGATTGGCCTCTGGACCATCAGACACTCCGCCCAATAGTGAAACGATCCGTTAAACGGCATCGACAATTGTTATCGAGACCCACAGCATGAATTCTCCCGCCAACATCACCGATCCGCTCGTGCTGTTCATGCCGTCGGGCAAGCGCGGGCGCTTTCCGGTCGGCACGCCTGTGCTGGATGCCGCGCGCCAGCTTGGCGTCTATGTCGAGAGCGTGTGCGGTGGACGCGCCACCTGTGGACGTTGCCAGATCGAGGTGCAGGAAGGCAATTTCGCCAAGCACAAGATCGTCTCCTCCAACGAGCACATCACGCCCAAGGGGCCCAAGGAAGAGCGCTACGAGCGCGTGCGCGGCCTGCCTGAACGGCGCCGCCTGTCCTGCTCGGCGCAGATCCTCGGCGACCTCGTCATCGACGTGCCGCAGGACACCGTCATCAACGCGCAGACCATCCGCAAGGATGCCGACACCCGGGTGATCGCGCGCGATGCGGCGATCCGCATGTGCTATGTCGAGATCGAAGAGCCCGACATGCACAAGCCGCTCGGCGATCTCGACCGCCTGAAGATCGCCTTGATGAAGGACTGGAACCTCAAGAGCCTGGACTTCGATTTTTATCTCCTGCCGCAGGTGCAGGGCATTTTGCGCAAGGGCAACTGGACCGCGACCGCCGCCATCTACAAGGACGCCGATAGCGAGACCGCAAGGGTCATCGCGCTGTGGCCCGGCCTCAAGAACGAGGCCTATGGGCTGGCCTGCGATATCGGCTCGACCACCATCGCCATGCATCTGGTGTCGCTGCTGTCTGGCCGCGTCGCCGCGTCCTCGGGTACCTCAAACCCGCAGATCCGCTTCGGCGAGGATCTGATGAGCCGCGTCTCCTATGTGATGATGAACCCGGATGGCCGTGAAGGCATGACGGTTGCCGTGCGCGAGGCGATCTCGAGCCTCGTCGACAAGGTCTGCGTGGAGGGCAATGTCCAGCGCAATGACATCCTGGATTCCGTCTTCGTCGGCAATCCGATCATGCACCATCTGTTCCTCGGCATCGATCCGACCGAGCTTGGCGGCGCGCCCTTCGCGCTGGCCGTCTCCGGCGCCGTGCACATCAAGGCATCCGACATCGGCCTGAAGCTCAATCCGGGCGCCCGGCTCTACATGCTGCCCTGTATCGCCGGCCATGTCGGCGCCGATGCGGCGGCCGTAACGCTGTCGGAAGGCCCGCACCGCCAGGACGAGATGATGCTCATCGTCGACGTCGGCACTAATGCCGAGATCGTGCTTGGCAATCGTGCGCGCGTCGTGGCGGCTTCCTCGCCGACCGGCCCGGCTTTCGAGGGTGCTGAAATCTCCGGCGGCCAGAGGGCCGCTCCCGGCGCAATCGAGCGCGTGCGCATCGATCCCGACACGCTGGAGCCAAAGTACCGCGTCATCGGTTCGGAACTGTGGTCCGACGAGCCAGGTTTCCTCGACAGCGTGCAGGCAACCGGCGTCACTGGCATCTGCGGCTCCGGCATCATCGAGATCGTCGCGGAAATGTATCTCGCCGGCATCATCTCCGAGGATGGCGTCGTCGATGGATCGCTCAGCATGCGTTCGCCGCGTGTTGTCGCAAACGGCCGCACCTTCTCCTACGTGCTGAAGGAAGGCGAGCCGAAGATCACCATCACCCAGACCGACGTTCGCGCCATCCAGCTTGCCAAGGCGGCCCTCTATGCCGGCACCAAGTTGCTGATGGAGAAGCAGAACACCGAGCATGTCGACCGTATTCACTTCGCCGGCGCCTTCGGCTCCTTCATCGATCCGAAATACGCCATGGTGCTGGGCCTGATTCCCGATTGCGATCTCGACAAGGTCATGGCTGTCGGCAACGCCGCCGGTGCCGGCGCGCGCATGGCCCTGCTCAATCGCGGCTATCGTCGCGAAATCGAGGAAACCGTCAGCCAGATCGAGAAGATCGAGACCGCCCTGGAACCGAAATTCCAGGAGCATTTCGTCTACGCCATGGCGCTGCCGAACAAGGTCGACCCGTTCCCGAAACTGTCGGCGGCGGTGAAACTGCCACCACGCAAGACCGTGAGCGAGGATGGTGTCGCCGGTGACGCCGCGCCGCGCCGGCGCTCGCGCGAAGGCCACGCGGCACGGCGTAGCCGGGAGTAATCTCACCCCGGCACGGTGCAATTTCATTTGCATGCAAATGTTTCAAGATCGAACCAATCTCGAAACCAAAACGCGCTTTCGCGAAATCCACTGGATACACAGGCGGGGCATTTAACCGACATCGAACGGCAGGCACGAAATGTCTTCGGCCGCCGCGAGACTCCAAGGGAGAGATGAAGATGTCGATGTTTGAAAGCCTCGGCCGCTATGGCGCGGCCATCAAGAAAGCGCACGACCGCAACAAGGCAAGGCGCATCCTGAACAGCCTGCCTCCAGAAATCCAGAAGGACATCGGCTGGCCGGTGTCGCCGCGATCGAGCGAAAGGGCGAGCCTGACCGGCGCGATCTGGAGCGCCGCGCGCTGATGACATTCGCCGACAAGTGCAAACTGCTCGGCGCGCGCCGGGGCCGTCATCCGGCCTCGGCCCCAACCGACAATCGGCTGCGCGCCGCCCTGCTGCGCCTCCAGCCTCGGCGAAAGTGAGGCTGCCCCCCAAGCTGTCACACAATCGTGTGGACGGCATAAATCTTGACATTCCTGGCGAAGACACGATCTTCGGAAAAGAGGGGGAATTCTCTTAGTCGGCTCTGCCGAAGTTCGTGTATCCGCATGCCAAGTTTCAAAAGCCACTTCGTGTCCTTCGTCCTCAGGCACAGCCGCAAGCAGGCCTTCTCCAGCCCGGAAAGCCTGCAGCGATGGATCGCCAATGCGCGTAAGACGGAGGACCATCAGCCACCCGCATCGGTGCGGTCGCGCCTCGACATAACGACGCGCACGGTGAACGACTTTCCGGTCTACGAGATCGCACCCAAAGGCGACGAACAGAGGCGGATTCTCTACCTGCACGGTGGCGCCTATGTCTTTGAAATCACATCCTATCATTGGAATCTGATCGCCGAGATGGCCGATCGGCTGGGCTTCGGCATCACTGTGCCGATCTATCCCATCGCGCCCGAGCATGATTTCCATGACATGTTCGGAATGGTCGGCGAGGTCTATCGCCAGATGCTCGAAGAGACCGAGGCTGAAGACATCGTCTTCATGGGCGACTCCGCCGGCGGCAACATGGCTGTCGTGCTGACCATGATGGCCGCCGAGGAGGCTCTGCCACTGCCATCGCGCCATGTGCTGATTTCGCCGGGCCTCGACATGTCGCTTTCCAATCCGAAACTGTTCGAGGCCGAGCGCAACGATCCATGGCTGGGCATTCCGGGCGGCCTGGAAGCGATCCGGATGTACAGTGCTGGCATCGACCGCAGCGACTGGCACATCAGCCCGGTCTACGGCGATCTGTCGGTGCTGCCGAAAACGCTGCTCTTGACCGGTTCACACGATCTGCTGACACCCGACAATCTGATCTTTGCCGAAAAGGCACGCGCCGCCGGCGTCGAGGTCGATGTCATCCATGAAGAAGGCATGTTTCATGTCTGGCCGCTGATCGACATGCCGGAATCGCGCCGCGCACGCCAACACATCGTTGCCTTTCTGAGCGAGAGCCAGACACCGGTCAGGCAAAATGCGAGAACACTATTCGAAGCACCCTCCGCCGAGGCGGCGGAGTAGCACTTCTGCTTTTCGTCCGACGCTATTGGCGGATCAGAACTTGCCGGTTTGCCTGAACACTTCGAAGGTGTCGCGGATGTGATCGGCGACCGCCTTGACCGGCGCGCTGGCGTCCGGCGCCACGACCATGGCGAGGTTGTAGGTGCCGATGTCAGGCATGCCGTCCTTCGGGCTGAGTTCTACCATCTCGTTGCCGAGGAACGATCTCGGCAGCGGCGCGACCGCGAGGTCGGCCATGATCGCGGCGCGCTGGCCGGCCGTATGCGCGCTCATATAGGCAACGCGATAGTTGCGGCCTTCGCGGCCGAGCGCATCGAGCGCTCCTGCCCGCCAGGCGCAGCCTTCTTCCCACAACGACACTGGCAGTGGCTCGCGCAGATGCGCGCAGCCGCCTTTGGCGCCGGCCCAGACGATCGGTTCGGTGAGCAGCACCTCGGCGCCGATGGCGCTGGACTTATAGGAGTTGGTCAAGAGCGTGATGTCGAGCGCCCGGTCGTCCATGCGCCGGCGCAGATTGATGCTCTGGTCGATGGTGACGTCGACGGCGATCGAGGGGTGCGACTGCGCGAAGCGCTTCAGCACATGCGGCAGCACGCGCTCGCCATAGTCATCTGGGGAGCCCAACCGCACTACACCGACAATGTCGGGAATGATGAACTTCGACACCACCTCGCGGTTGATCGACAACAGCCGACGCGCATAGCCGAGCAGCACCTCGCCATCGGTGGTCAGCGTCACCGAACGCGCGTCGCGCGCGAAGACGGACCGGCCGAGAATGTCCTCCAGCTTCTTGATCTGCATGGACACAGCCGAAGGCGTGCGGAACACCGCATTGGCCGCCGTGGTGAAGCTGCCGGTTTCGGCGATCGCCACGAAAGTGCGCAAAACGTCGAGGTCGAGCAGCGGCAGGGGATGATTTAGCGGGGCGTTCATGGGAACCAGCCTTCAATTTTTCTGATACAAAGCATCATTCCATTTCGTTTGATTGAACATCAGTTTGGGAAGATAGTCAATCTTGTCGAAGCAGGATGCTGCCATATGCAGTCATGAAACGACCGCGATACAGACCTGCAATCGACACGAAATGAAGCTGAAACAGAACTGACGTAATCAGCCACTGCCCTGGCACCGGGCACAAAAGGAGAAAGTAATGTCTATCCTGTCGTCCATCGGTCGGATTGCGACCGAATTCAACGCCGCACGCGCCCGCTACCAGACCGAACGAGCCATCCGCTCACTGCCGATCGAACTGCAGAAGGATATTGGCTGGCCCGAGGCCGCCGACTCTAAGACCGGCATTCGCAATGGCGTCGGATCCTGGGCTGGAGCAAAGTAAACCGTGTGTACCAAATGCTGAAGGCCTGCCGCGCACCCGCCCGGCAGGCCTTCTCAGTTTTATTTGTATTCAAATGAGTTTTAGAGCCATGTCAGCAGCGCATGGCGCATATGAGCAAGCCGCATAGCTGTCCGTTTTCCAGCTAATGCCTTGTAAAAAATCATAAATTTCAGGCACGGTGCCCAAACATGTCGCATCTGGTGTCGCTTTTCATATCAAGCGCTTCGCATTTGCGATTTAGTTTTTGCTTACACAAGCCTATATCAGCGTCAGCAAACGAGCTGCCCCACTCCATAAAGCGAAGGCGACCCGTCTAAGCAACCGAATGGAGATGAATCATGAAGCTTTTTGCCCGCCTCTTTGCCCGCCGCGAAATGAACCTGACGACCGCTCTCGAGCGCCAGCGCCTTGCCAACACCATGCCCGGCCAGACCGGCGCCATGAATGCGGCGCGCCTCGGCTTCGTCGCCTGATATCAGAAGCCGCGCGGTCTTCTCGACCCGCGGCCGACCTCCAGTGCCGCGCTTCCCTGCCGCGACCTTGGAGTTGACTGCCGCCGCTTCGGTTTGCCGAGGCGGCGTTTTTGTTTGCGGATTGCTCTCCCAGGCCTTCCCACAACCTGACGATGGTAACCGTTCGGGCGTCACTGCACAGCGATTGCCCATTTGCGACCCATGTCGCAAATTTAATCTTCTCCTTGCCTCCTAGCCAATTGACAGGAATGGTTTTTCCTGATGTCGCTATGCTATTCGCGACATCCTGTTAGCGTCATGGCCAGATGAGGTTCCCTTGAACGCCGTCAAGCATCCGATCAAGCGATCGTTTGTATTTTTCCTCGTCCCCGATTTCACCATGATCGCCTTCGCGACGGCGCTTGACCCGCTGCGCTCGGCCAACCGGATGCTCGGCTACGAGGCCTATCGCTGGCGTCTGGCCAGTATCGACGGCAAGCCGGTGCGCGCCTCGAACGGCGTCGAATGCGCCGTCAACACCTCGCTGGAGGAAGAGCGCAAGAAGATGGCCGGCCCCGAGAGGCCGAACATGGCCATCGTCTGCAGCGGCATCAATGTCGAGCGTTATCAGAACAAATCGGCCTTCGCCTGGCTGCGCGAGGAATACAATCGCGGCGTCGCCGTCGGCGGCCTGTGCACCGGCGCGCACATCCTTGCCGCCGCCGGTCTGTTGTCCAACAAGCGCTGCGCCATCCATTGGGAAAACCTGCCGGGCTTCTCCGAGGCATTCCCGAAGGCCAATGTCTTTGCCGATCTCTTCGAGATCGACCAGAATATCTACACCTGTGCCGGCGGCACCGCCGCCCTCGACATGATGCTGAAGCTGATCGGCGACGATTTCGACGAGAACCTCGTCAACCGGGTGTGCGAGCAGGTGCTGACCGACCGCGTGCGCAGCCCGACCGACCGCCAGCGCCTGCCGCTGCGCGCGCGCCTTGGCGTACAGAACTCGAAAGTTCTGACCATCATCGAGCTGATGGAGGGCAATTTGTCAGAGCCGCTGTCGCTGATCGAGATCGCCGATCATGTCGACCTGTCGCGCCGCCAGATCGAGCGCCTGTTCCGTACCGAGATGGGCAGGTCCCCCGCCCGCTACTATCTGGAGATCCGCCTTGACCGCGCCCGGCACCTGCTGATCCAGTCGTCCATGCCCGTGGTCGAGGTCGCCGTTGCCTGCGGCTTTGTCTCGGCCTCGCATTTCTCCAAATGCTACCGGGAACTCTATGCCCGCTCGCCGCAGCAGGAGCGTGTCGACCGCAAGCAGCTGCTTGCTGCCTGATCCGAAAGCAGGCGCGCTGTCCGTCAGGAATTGGCGAGCAGGAACTGCCGCACGGGCGGCGCGACCCGCTCGCTGGCTTCGATCAGGATCGCGTGCTTCAGCCCGTCCAGGATCACCAACTCCGAATGCGGCAGAGCCTCCGCGATCTGTCGGTTGAGGCGCGGGTTGCAGCCGCCGTCGAACTCGCCTGTGAGCACCAGGCACGGAGCCAGGACTTCGTGCAGCCATGGCCCCATCTCCGTCTCGGCGTAGATGTCGAAGACGTTGAGGAATATCTCGGCCGGCGTATCCATCACCTGTTTCTTGCGCCACGCGATGACGTCCGGGCGCCGTGACGCGAATTCATCCGTGAACCAGCGGGCCGTCAGTGTGTCGAGCACCTGGCCGATGCCGCGCTCGCGCATGGCCGCAACGACCGCCTTGACCTTGGCGCTGTCATCTTCCGTGCGGAATGCGGCGGTCGACAGCAAGCCGACCGAAAGAACCCGGTCCGGAAAACGTCTTGCGTACGCCGGGCCGATCATGCCGCCAAGCGAGTGGCCTGCTAGATGCGCCCGTTCGATGCCAAGCTTGGCACGCAAATGTTCCAGATCGTCGACGAGATCCTCAAGTCCGAAGCGATCCGAAGGAAGCGGCGAGTCGCCGTGACCGCGCAGGTCGTAGGAAATGCAGGTGAACTTGTCCTTCAGTGCTTCCACCAGTTTCGACCAGCCGGCGCGGCGCGCACCGATTCCGTGGATCAGAAAAATGGCCGGCCCGCTGCCCTCGATGGAATGGACGCAGTCTATTGGCTTGCTCATCGCCGGCACCTCAGGCGCCTCCCGCCGGCTTGGGATCGGGATAGAGATCCGAGCACAGCTCACCGCCGATACCCCAGTTGGTCTTGTCCACGTCCTCGATGATGATGTGGACGGATTGTGGCTTGCCGCCACACACGTTGACGTAGCTGTCCGTCAGCGCCTTTGCCAACTGACGCTTTTGGTCGACCGTGCGGCCGCTGAACATTTCGACTTTTATGACTGGCATGTCTTCATTTCTCCGTTTTCGACAGTGAGATCAGGCGGCCGACCGTTTGCGGTTGCCAGCGAGTTGGGGCATGACTTCCACCGAGAACCGCTCCATCATGTCGAGCGTCTCGGCCTGCGGTTGGCCAAAATTGCTGGACATGATGACTTCATCGATCCCCGCTTCGGCATACGCCGAGATACGGTCGATCATTTCCGCGGCCTCGCAGATGATAAGGCTTCGGCCAAGCTCTTCCAGCGACTGACGGCGCGGCAGCGGACGGATGCAGCCATTGTCAACGATGCCGGGTCCTGAGAAGACATTGTCGAACCGCTCGTAGTAGCTGTAGGCCAGTTCAAGCTTGCGCCGTGCGTCGCCGGCGTCGCGGGCCAGATAGATGCCGCGCATCAGCGACAGGCGGCTCGTCCTGCCGCTCAGTTCGGCCTCGGCCTTGCCGCGCTTGAACGCGTTGACCTGCTCCATGAGCACCGAATGGGACGCTTGCAATGGCGTGGTCTGGACCATGTAGCCCTGCCTGGCACAGGCCTCGATGCCCTCCGGCGCCATCACCGCCATCATCAGCGGTATCTCGACCTCGGGCCGCGGCATGATGGTGATCGGGTCGAAGCGGTAGAAGTCGCCGTTCCAGGAAACCTCCTCGCGCGTCAGCAACGCCTGCAGCACTTCAAGCGATTCATCGAACTTTGCTCGGGTCTGCTCGATCGGGGTGCCCAGCCGGGCCACCTCGTAGGCGAAAGCGCCTCGACCCACGCCCAGCACAAGTCGGCCGTCGCACAGCATGCTTGCCTGCACGACCTCGCCGGCGAAGATCCGCATGTCGCGCACCGGCAGCACCGCGATGGACGTGACCAGCTTGATGTGGTTCGTCAGCGTGGCTATGCGCACCGCAAGCTGGAGCGGCGACGGCACGAGCAGGATATTGATGAGATGGTGCTCGGGGATCGACACCGCGCGATATCCGACCTTTTCGGCCCATACCGCCTGCTCGACCATGTCGCGGTAAAGCCGGGTGCCGCCATAGGCCGGATCCGGCAGGTAGCTCGACAGGAAGTGGTTGAAATCCATGTAGTGTCGTCCCCGTCTGGTTTCAGTTGCCGAATGCTGGCGCCGAGGTGGATGTCCCTTCGACATGAACCGGCGCCTCCTGATTCCCGTGCGCATGTACGACGCCCAGGCCTGCATACCCTCCACGAAAATAGCCCAGAGGCTCGCCGCCCATGGAGCTGAATTGGGTCACGACGCCGATCAGGATCATATGGTCGCCCGCGTCGACGACCTGGTGGCGCGTGCAGCTCATGGTGGCGAGACTGTCGTCGAGTACCGGCGGCATTCCAGGCGTAAGCGCGTCCAGCGCGACATCCCTGGCAGGGCTGCGCGAGGCAAAGGCGGACGAAATCTCGCGTTGCCAATCGCCCAGAATGTTGACGCTGAAGTGCTCGGATCGGGTCACGACGCCGGCACTTCTCGACGATTTGGCCAGACAAACCAGGATCAGCGGAGGATCGAGTGAAACGGATGTAAAAGAGTTTGCCGTGAGCGCGCTCGGCGTGCCGCGCGCGTCGCACGCCGCCACCACGGTCACGCCGGTCATGAACGAACCGAGCATGTCACGCAAAGCGCGGCGGTCACAGTTCCGCGCGTCCACCCAGGCTTTCTGGCGCATATCCCCTCCCCGTCTCGTGGCGCTCCGCGCGGTGGCGAAGCCAGGAGTTGTACAGATGTACCAATCTGACTATGTTGTACATCTGTACGAATCAATATGTCAACTGAGGTTGGAACCAACCGTTGATGCTGGACGCATAAAAAGGCAGCCTGGGCAGCGACGGATCAAAGCCCGCCGAACGGCTTTTCGGGCACCATGTAGGGAAGGAAGCGTACGCGTTGGCCCAGGAACGAAAGGCGCACGTCGTCAGATCATCGCAGGAGAGGCGCGCCGAAATAGTCGAGGCCGCGTTCCTGTGCCTGCAGGAATATGGATACGCAAAATTGACGGCGAGAAAGATCGCCGAGCATTCCAACATATCGCTGGGGCACATCACCTACCACTTCAAGGACATGAAGGAGGTGCTGGTGGAAACCTACCGATACGCGTCCTTGACCCTGTTCGAAGCGACGCAGCGCGATCTCGGCAGGTCGTCCAAAAGCCCGATCGAGCAGTTGCGGGTTTTTCTTGGCACGGGCTTCAGCAAGGCCTTCCTCAAACGCGACTATCTCCGCGTCAGAATTGACCTTTGGTCCGCCGCGCTCGCCTACGACGAGATCGCCACCGTGGAGCGGGAACTCTACGAGAGCTACCGATCGCAACTGAGCGAACTTCTGCGCAATGTCGCGGTCGACCGCCAGATTGGGCCGGACGCGGTCACACCTCTCGCTGATACCATCATGGCGACGCTGGACGGACTGTGGCTGGACTGGGAGCGTCGCCACGACGAAGCAGCCATACAAAATGGCCTCGATGGCTGCATTGCTCTGGTGAACGCGACGCCGCCCGCACGTTAGCCCGACGAACACAATTGCCATCGAAAGCGCAGCCGGCAGCGGCGCCACACCTGGCCTCTAGAGCATGATCCCGAAAAGTGGACGCCGGTTTTCGGAGAAGATCATGCCGAAACAAATAGAGCCCCATCCCGATTCCATCGGGATGGAACTGGCTCTAGCCCAACTGGCTCTAGCCCAACTGGGTCTGTGCCGTCCGGATCGCCTCGACGCGCAGATCCTCCGTCAGCCGCGCCTTCAGCGCCGAGAATTCCGGGCTGGTCTTCAGCGTGTAATGGCGGGGATGCGGCAGGTCGACGGCGACATCCGACTTGATCTTGCCGGGCCGCGCCGTCATCACGATCACGCGCGAGGCCATGAATATCGCTTCCTCGATGTCGTGGGTCACGAACAGCACCGTCTTCTTTCGGCGCTCCCAGATGCCGAGCAGCAGTTCCTGCATCAACCCGCGGGTCTGATTGTCCAGCGCGCCGAACGGCTCGTCCAGCAAAAGAATCTCCGGATCGTTGGCAAGCGCCCGCGCGATCGCCGTGCGTTGCTGCATGCCGCCGGAAAGCTGCTTTGGCCAATGGTTCTCGAACCCCTTGAGGCCGACGAGGTCGATATAGGATGCCACAATCCCGGTCCGCTCACGCTCAGGCATACCCCGCTCGCGCAGGCCGAAGGCGATATTCTCGGCCACCGTCAGCCACGGGAACAGCGTGTAGGACTGGAAGACCATGCCGCGATCCGGGCCTGGCCGGCTCACCGCCTTGCCGTCGAGCAGAACCCGGCCCTCGCTCGGCTCCTCCAGGCCGGCAACGATGCGCAGCAGTGTGGACTTTCCGCAGCCCGACGGCCCGAGTATGGTGATGAAGTCGTTGGCCGTGACAATCAGGTCGACGGGCATCAATGCCTTGACCGGTTGACCGCCGCGCACGCCGGCAAAGGTTCGCGAAACGCCCTCGATGCGAAGCTTGCTCATGCCAGGCTCCATGGAAAGAGCCAGCGGTTGAATGCCTTGAAGGCAAAGTCGGACAACAGTCCGATCAGGCCGATGACGATGATGCCGAAGATGATCTGCCCCGTCGCCAGCCGCGACTGGCTGTTGATGATCATATAACCGATGCCCGAGGACGAGCCGATCAACTCGGCGACGATGACATAGGTCCAGGCCCAGCCGAGCACCAGCCGCAGTGTCTCGGCGATTTCAGGCGCGTTGGCCGGCATGATCACTCGCCGCACGATGCCATTGTCCGTGGAGCCGAGCGTATAGGCCGCCTCGACCAGGTCGCGCCGCGTGCTGCCGACCTTGACCGCGATGATCAGGATGACCTGGAACACCGAGCCGACGAAGATCACCAGCAGTTTCTCGAGCTCGCCTATGCCGGCCCACAGGATGAGCAGCGGTATGAAGGCGGAGGCCGGGAGATAGCGCGCAAAGGAGACGAACGGTTCAAGGAACGCCTCAACCGGCTTCCACGCGCCCATCATGATGCCAATCGGCACCGCCACGATCGACGCCAGCAGGAAGCCGCCGAAGACCCGCCACATGGTGATGAGGATATCCAGCCAGAAGCGGTCCTCGACCAGCAGGCGCCAGCCGTCCTTGAGCATCGACAGCGGATCGGCCAGGAAGATGCGGTTGACGTGACCGCCGAGCGTGATCCACGCCCAGAACGCCACGAACAGCACAAAGAAGGAAATGCCGAGCATCGTTCGGATGCCCGGCGGGACCGGATGCAGGGGGCGCGGCATCTAGAGTGTCCTTGGAAAAGGGAAGACGGCGGCGTCAGGCGCCGCCGCGAGGCAATGCAATCCGCCGCTCAGTTGGCTACGCCGCTGGTGTCGGCCAGCGTCGTGACATCCGGCGCCTGCTTGATCAGTCCCATCTGCAGCAGAAGGTCGCCTGCGGTCTTGGAGAAATCCTGGAATTCCTTGGTGAAGAATTGCTTGTTCTCGGCCTTGTCGGCCCATTTCAGGTATTTCGCCGAATCCTCGAACTCCTTGGCCGACTGCTTCACGTCGGCGCCCATGATCTCGTAGGATTTCTGCGGATCCTTCTTGATCAGGTCGAGCGCATCGAAATAGCTGTCGGCCAGCGCCTTGGCGGCGTCCGGATTGGCCTTGAGGAATTCGGGCGTGCAGCCGACCGTGTCGAGCACCATCGGGTAGTCGAGCGTGGTCGCCAGGATATGCCCCTGGTCGGACTTGTCGCGCACCGCCGAGATGAACGGCTCATAGGTCACCGCCGCGTCGTTCTGGCCGGCGAGGAAGGCCTGAGCCGCTGCGTCCGGCTCCAAGTTGACCACCGTCACATCCTTGGTCGACATGCCGTTCTTGTTCAGCACCCAGGCCAGCATGAAATAGGGCGAGGTGCCCGGCGCCGACGACGCGACATTCTTGCCCTTGAGGTCGGCGACCGTCTTGATGTCGTTGCGCACGACGATGCCGTCAGCGCCGTAGGACTTGTCGAGCTGGAATATCTGCTTGGTGGTGACGCCGCTGGCGTTCCAGACAAGCCATGTCTCGACCGTGGTGGCCGCGCATTGCAGGTCCCCGCTGGCGATGGCCAGCGGCCGGCTCGCCTGCGGCACCTTCTTCAAGGTGACATCGAGGCCATGCTTCTCGAAGATGCCAGCCTGCTTGGCGAGCGTCAGCGGGGCGAAGCCCGTCCACCCGCTGATACCAATGGTGAGCGCCGTGGCGGCCATCACCGGCGCGGACAATCCGGCGGCAAGCGTCAATGTTGCTGTAAAAACGGCGATCCTGTTCATGTCGGTTCCCCTTTTGTTTTCTTGAATTGGGGAATTGTTCACAGACGCCACCGAGCTTGTCAATGAACAGGAAAGTGTAGTGCGCCAAGACCCGGCGCACCGCGTGCTGGATCATGATCGCGCTGCCCACGAAACAAGTTCACGAAACAGAGGCTCTACGGCTGGTTCTGCATCCAGTTGCGGTTGCGCCACATCTTTTCACCGAGCTGGCAGTCGGCGGGCGGCTTGTCGTCAACGAGCACGACGGGCGGATGTTCAGCCTCTTCCGCCGCCCATTGCGGCGACGCCGGGCCAGCGAGTTCCAGCACCAGCTTGCGGCGGATGGCCTCGGGAAACTGCGTCCAGTCATTGACCGGGATCATGAAGGCGCCAGGGCCACCGATGACGCAGTCGCTGTAGTAGCGGTCGAGATGATCGACGTCAAAGGCGTCGGTGAAGCCGCTGCGGGTCATCAGCGGCAGGCCGTTGATGATGATGCCCTGCTTCACCAGTTCGTCGCGTATGCCGTCGACCGGCGCCCCCTGGTTGTTGGGGCCATCGCCCGAAATGTCGATGACCCGCTTGTCTCCCTGGAAGCCGCTTTCGGCGAAGAGATCGCTGCCGAATTGCAGCGCGCCGGAAATCGAGGTGCGCCGGGCGCTATCGGGTGGCTGGGCGGAAAGCTTCTCGACAACCCGCTCGGCGTCGGCGCGGTTGGCGATGACCGTCCAGGGTACGATGACACGTTGCCAGGTCGTGCCGGCCCATTCGACATAGGTGACGGCGATCTTGCCGTGCGCGCCGTCGGCAATGGCTTGCAGGACATGATCATGGGTCAATGCCGCCGCATAGCCGTGGCGTTGGATTTCGAGCTCCTCAGGCGACATCGACAGCGACACATCGACGGCTAGCACCAGCTCGACATCGACGGGCTCGTCCGCGCGCGAAACACTGGCCGGCGGCAGGATAACCGCGGATACCGCCAGCAGCGCTGTCAATGTCCGAACCATGGCCAGATAATGCGCGAAGGGGAGCGGCAGGTGAAGTGGCTGCCCATATTTTCTCGGCCGCTCCGTCCGACGGCATCCCCACGGTCGCCGCACTTCTACACCGGCCCGACTTGGACTATCATCGACCTCGGAGCTGTGGGGAAAATCGATGTCACAGCAGGCAGAAGATCCAGGCCGTCAACTTGCCAATGCGCAAAAGCAGGCCGTTGAACAGTTAGGCGTTTTGACGGTAGAATTGTCGAGGTTCAGGCCTTTTGCGGCCGAGACCGCCGACCTGGAGCCGATTGTACGCGCGCTGGCGCTGGCGACGCGGCTCTTGACGTTCCATGCCGCTTTGCATCCCTCCGACAATCCGAAATCGATCTCCACACTCGAATTGGCTGACGCCATTACCGCGCTGGACAGGAACCGCGAGACGATCTTGCCGACCGGCGCGGCGCAGCCGCTGGTCCGGGCGCTTTTCGAAAGCGTGAAACTGCTGACAGCGCTCGCCGCGACCAACGAATGCCAGATGGCCCTGCCGTACGCGCCGATGCAGCAGGTCCGCAAGCCGGACGGCCATGTCGTCTGGCAGTGCAGCCACGACCCCATGCACGAGACCTGACCGTCATGTTCGGCAAGCTATGGTCGGAACTGCAGGATCTCTTCGGGGATCTTCGCGGCCCCGCGAAGGCCCTGATTGTCGTCCTGATCGGCATGGCTTTCGCATGGATGCTGATCAGCCACCAATGGACCGAAGCGCTCTGGCTGGTGCTCGGGGCAATCGTGGCCGGCTATCTCCTGGAGTGGATCGGCAACCTGTTCCTTCCAAAAATACCTCGCGCCGGGCTGCTTTTTCTCGAAGGCTGGGTGCTGGGACCGGCGGCCATTGCGGCTTTCGTTTCCGGCCTGATCGTTGTGGTGGCCATCGACCTCGCGCCGCCGAAAGACACCGATCCGGCGACCGAGGAGTTGATGAAAACGCTTGCCGCCGGCCTGTCGACGTTCCTGTCGGCCGCCTTCGTGTCCTGGATCGGCGAACAGGACAACACCAGGATCAGCAATCGCATCCGCGACCAGTTCTACAAGAAATACAAACGCGCGACGACCTACCCGTCTCCGACAGATGGCGTCATGTATTTCACGCCGGGCTCAAGGGGCGAAACCGCTGTCTATTCGAGCATCCAGATTGGCGGATGGAACTTCGCCGACCGCTGGGAGCGGGCAAGCAAATTGAGCGCCGAGATAGCGACCGGCAACAGCCTGCCAAAAAGCCAGGATGAAATAGACGCGGCGCTACAGCATTAGGATTTGGGTGCAACCGCTGCGGTTACACCCAAATCCCCGCAATCAGCTGCGCGGCTTGAGGTTCTCCGGATCGTAGAGCGGCTTGTAGCCGACAGCCGCGACCTCAACCGGATACGTCTCGCCGAAATACTCGATGGCGAACTTGCGGCCTTCCTGGGCATGGGCCCACGGCAGGTAGGCAAGACCGATGTTCTTGCCGATGGTCGGGCCGTAGGCCATCGAGGTCGTGAACGACCGGCGGCCGAGTTCGTCGACCAGCGTTTCGCCGGTCTTGGGGTCCATCACCGGCATGATGCCAACGGGATAACGGGCCACGCCCTTCGCATCGATATTGTCGGTCATCACCAGCGTGCACAGCATCGCCGGCTGGTGCTCGCGGGCGCGATACTCAACGTGCTTGGCCTTGCCGCAGAAATCATTCTCCTTGACCTTCGGACGTGCAAGATCGGCTTCGAGCAGATTGTACTCGGTCAGAAGGTCGGCGTTCTGCAGGCGCAGGCTCTTTTCCATGCGGCGCGTGTTGGCATAGGTCTCGACGCCGAAGGGCATCACGCCGGTCGAGCGCAGCGCGTCCCAGACGGCGAGGCCGTCCTCGTAGCGCATGTGCAGTTCCCAGCCCTGCTCGCCGACATAGGAGATGCGGAAAGCGGTGACATCCTTGCCGCCGATCCGAACCGGCTTGATCGCCGCGAAGGGGAAGTTTTCGAGCGAAAGCCCGTCCGGATTCTCGACCACCTTCTGCAGGGTCGCCCGCCCGTTCGGACCCCAGATGCCGATGGTGACGAATTTCTCCGTCACGTCGGTGATGGTGACGTCGAACCCTTTGTCCTGCGCGGTGCGGCGCATGTACTGGAAGTCGCGCGGTCCGGCGTCAGCACCGTCGATCAAACGGCAGCGGTCGGCCATGCGGATGACGGTAAAGTCGGCGCGCACCATGCCTTCCTCGTCGAGGAAGTGGGTGTAGATGCCCTTGCCGATATTGTTGTCACCGCCGATCTTGGCCGCGCAGAGCCATTCCAGCAACGCGACGTGATCAGGGCCCTCGACGTCGTACATGGCGAAATGCGACAGGTTGACGATGCCGCAATCCTCGCTCATGGCGAGGTGTTCGGCATTGGAAACCCGCCAGAAATGGCGGTTGTCCCACTCGTTCTCGCGCACCGGCACGCGGTTGCCGTACTTCTCCAGGAGATGCTCGTTGGCGGCATAGCCATGCGCGCGCTCCCAGCCGCCAAGTTCCATGAAATAGCCGCCGAGTTCCTTCTCACGCTCCCAGAACGGCGAGCGCCGGATGTTGCGGCCCTTGGAGAACGGCTCGCGCGGATGCACCGCCGGATTGTAGACCTTCATCGCCGTCTCGGTGCAGCGATCCCAGATGAACTGCTCCTTGGTCTGGTGCGGATAGAAGCGCGCATAGTCGATGGCGTGATGATCGATCGAGGTGCGGCCGTCCGTCATCCAGTCGGCAATGAGCTTGCCCATGCCCGGGCCGTCCTTGACCCAGATGGCAACGGCATACCATAGGCCCCGTACCTTCTGGCTCTCGCCCATGGACGGGCCGCCATCCGCCGTTACCTGCAGCAGGCCGTTGAAGGAGTGGCTCTCATTGTAGCCGAGTTCGCCCAGGATCGGCGTCAGTTCCATGGCGCGCTCTAGCGGCGCCAGGATCTGCTCCATGTCGAGGTCGCGCTGCGATGGCGAAAGCCGGGCCTGGTCCTTCTCCAACAGGTCGCGCGGGTGGCAAAGGCGCGGATTGGTCTCTTCGTAATAGCCCCATTCGATCTGTCCGCCCTCGGCGGTCTTGGGATCGCCGGTGTCGCGCATATAGGCCGAATTGCCCTGGTCGCGCAGCAGCGGCCAGCCGATCTCCTTGCCCGTCCCAGCGAACTCGTTGTAGGGGCCGAAGAAGGTGAGCGGATGGTCGATCGGCATGACCGGCAGGTCCTCGCCAACCATCTCCGCGATCAGCCGGCCCCAGATGCCGGCGCAGACGATGACATAGTCGGCCTCGATGGTGCCGCGATCGGTCACCACGCCGGTAATGCGGCCATCCTTGACGATGAGCGACCTGGCCGGCGTATTGGCGAAGGATTTCAGCTTGCCCGAAGCTTCCGCCTGGTCGACCAGCTTGCCGGCGACGGTCTGTGAGCGCGGAATGACGAGACCGGCATCGGGATCCCACAGGCCGCCTTGTACAAGATGCTCCTCGATCAGCGGAAACTTTTCCTTGATCTCGGCCGGTTCGATCAGCCGTGCGCGCGTGCCAAAAGCCTTCGCCGAAGCGATCTTGCGCTTGATCTCGTCCATGCGACCGTCATCGCCGACGCGAGCGACTTCGAGGCCGCCGACGCGGGCGTAATGGCCCATCTTCTCGTAGAAATCGATGGAGTAGAGCGTCGTCCAGCAGGACAGGAAATCATGGCTGGTCGTGTAGCAGAAGTCGGAGGCGTGCGCCGTCGAGCCGATGTCGGTCGGGATGCCGGATTTGTCGATGCCGACGATGTCATCCCAGCCGCGCTCGATCAGGTGGTGGGCGATCGATGCGCCGACAATCCCACCCAGGCCGATGATGACGACCTTCGCCTTTTCCGGAAACCCTGCCATTGCCCACGACTCCAAAGCGGTTTTGCGGGCGGACTATAGGGCGGAGCGGTGGCGCGATTGAAGCCTGTTTGCGACATTGGCAAAAAGCCGAGCGACCAGATGGAGGAATGCTTCACGTCCCGCCTGGGGTGGCTCTCTTTCCACCCGGAAAGGCCAGCTCAGGCGAAAGCCCAGATGTCTTCCGCCTGGAGGCCGACCTGGTAGCCGGCGGTCTTGAGCTTGACCACGACCTGGCCGATCTCCGGGGCGGGCAGCGCGCCGACTTCAATCTTGATCATGCCCGGACGATAGCGCTTGAGGTCGAGCTGTTCGAAGACGATCCAGTCGGCGCCCTCGCAATCGACGAGGAAGGCGTCGATATGGCTGATGCCGTTGCGGTCGAGCAGCGTCTGCAGGGTTTCCGACGGCACCTCGATGTCCTTGAGATGCGGAGCGAACTTGTTGAAGTCAGTGTCTTCTTCACCCCAGGCATTCTTGCCCGACATCAGGTTGGTGTCGGTGACCGACGAGCAGCCGATGAACTCGATCGGCAACGTGCCGGCCTCGAGCGCGGCGGCATCGAAGGTGTGAACGGTGATCGTTCCCTTTGTCTTCGTCACGGCCACCGGCTCGATAATGAAGCGGTTCGTGTCGGGATAGTTGGCGCGCAGCCGCTTCTGATTGTACGGGATCGGCTCGACCAGCACTGCGCGTGCTCGCGGGATGCGATGCAGCCACGGCGTCACATCATCGAAAAGCGCGCCATCGCAGGCGCCGACATTGACCATCTGGAACGGCTGCCCTGCCCCACTGAGCCGCGCCTTCAACGCTGCCCTTGCCAGGAATTTCGTGCCGCGCAGTGATGGGCCGCGATCGAGCAGGCTCTTGGGGAGACCTAGCGACAGGGCAATGCGCGCCAGGCCGGGAACGGAACTCATGGCTTGTCTCCGGGAATGACGTGTAAGCCAACGCGGCGTTCGCCGTGCCCCAGGGATGACCACAGCGCCATCAAGGGACCAACCAGCAGCAGGAAGGGCGGGATCAGGTTAGGAAAATAGATGCGCGTGTCGTGGATCGGAAAAACTGTGAACTTGGCCAACACCCCGAGCACCAGCGCGGCGAACAAAATGCCGCCGCGGCGGTCGAGCCGGAAGCCGGCGCGGCTGGCCGTATACCATCCCGCCAGCGCCAGCACCGAGACGCCAACCCAGCTGTTCATGCTGACAGCACGCAGGAGGGAGGTGGCAAAGGCCCTGAGATAGGCGGTGACCGAGAACGCCGGGTGGAAGTTATTCATATTGTAGTGCTGCTCGATGCTGGAGAACCACAGATGCGGCCACCAGCCCGGATGATGCGCCCAGTGCGAGATGGCGAAATAGGCGACGAAGGAGGCGGCAAAACCGGCCAGCGCGCCCCAGGCCTTCTGCCGGTAGGCAATGAGCAGAACGGCGAAGATGGCAAGAAAGACAATGTTGTCCGGCCGCGCCATGAAGGCGAGGAAAAGCAGGATCGCCGTAGCCACCTCGCGACCGCGGACATAGGCATAGAGCCCGGCGAGAAACAGCGCCGAGCACAGCAGGTCCGGCGTCGAGGCCCGCGCCGCTTCACCAAAATCGGCCATGATCAGCACCGCGGCGACAACGGGCGCCAGCGCCAGCGCGCCCTCGGAGCGCAACCACCACAGGGTGATCGCGCCGAACAGCAGCACCGAAAACACCGAGACGATCCGCATTGCCTCGACCGGCGACATCACCGAGCTCAGCGTCGACAGTATCTCGGCATAGAGGAACTTGATCCGGTACATGCCGAGCAGCGAATGGAAATCGGCGGCATTCGACGTCATATGACTGCGGAAGCCGCCGCCATCGTCGGTCAGCGCCGCATAGTCGCCAGCCGAAACGCCGGCCTTCACCGTGCTGTAGGCGTAATCATGCAAGGCCTGCGGATCGGGATAGGTGCCCTCCTCGGCGACAGCGAGATAGGGCAGCATGTCCCAGTTGGTGTCGGGCAGAACCCACGCCGTGAATGCCGTCAGGAGAATGTAGAGCGCGAAGGCCGCCGCGCCGATCGGTGCTGCCAGCCGCGCATAGGTTCCCTCGCCCCATGCCAGACCGGCCAAGGTGAGCCGGTCGAGTGGATTCCTGGGAGCGGGGGGCTTGGTCAGCATGCTTAGTGAACTTCTCTTTAGCGGACTTGGCTTTTGACGAAATCCTTCACGATCGACACGATGCCACGCGACAACAGGCTGTCGAAGGCATCGACGAAGCGGTCGACATGCTCGCGCTGGCAGATCAGCGGCGGTTCGAGACGGATGACGTTGCGGTTGTATTCGGTGAAGGCGACGAGCACGTCGTAATCGCGCAGAAACAGCGCCCCGACGAAGCCCGACAGCGAGCCCTTGAGCTTGTCGTCGAGCACGCTGACGATGGGCCGCAGCACCATCGGCAAGGTCTGCGAGAAGTCGTGGAACTCCAGCCCGACCATAAATCCCTTGCCGCGAACATCCTTGATGATCTTCGGATACTTCTCCTTGAGCGCCTGCAGGCGCTGCAGCAGGTAGTCGCCGGTGACGGCGGCGTTGTCGATCAGCCCCTCGTCATAAAGCACGTTCAGCGCCTCGATCGACGTGACGCAGGCCTCACCCATGCCGCCGAAGGTCGCCATGGCATGGATCATCGCCGTCTTCGGCGTACCATAGGCCTTCATGTAGACTTCGCGACGCGCGATCATCGCGCCGACGGCCGCCTTGCCGCCGCCCAGCGACTTGGCCAGCGCGGTCACATCCGGAATGACACCATAATGCTCGAAGGCATAGAAGCGGCCGGAGCGGCCATAGCCGCACTGCACTTCATCGGCCACCCACAGCACGCCAAACTGATCGCAGAGCGCGCGCAGTTTCTGCCAGTATTCGGCCGGCGCCTGGATGATGCCGCCACCGCCCTGGATGGTTTCAAGCACGATGACGCCGATCTCCGGGTCAGAGCGAAACAGGCGCTCGACCGCTCCGATGTCGGCGAAGGGAATGCGGACGGTATTGTCGGCCATCTTGAAGTCGGCGCGGTAGAGCTGGCCATCGGTGATGCCCAGAACGCCCTTGGTCTTGCCGTGGAAGGAATTCTCGGCATAGACGACTTTCGGCCGCTTCGGGCCGGCCGCGCGCTCGGCGAGCTTCACCGCTGCTTCCATGGCTTCCGAGCCGGATGAGCCAAGGAACACCATGTCGAGATCACCGGGCGAGCACTTCGCGAGGTTGTGCGCCAATGCGGCCGCGTATTGCGACATGAAGGCGATGGCGATTTCCTGGCGCCTTTCTTCCTGGAATTTCCTGCGCGCTTCGAGGATGCGCGGATGGTTGTGGCCGAAGGCCAGCGATCCAAAGCCGCCGAAAAAGTCGAGGATCTTGCGGCCGCTCTGGTCGATGTAGAACATTCCCTCGGCGCGCTCGATCTTGATCTTGTGGAAGCCGAGCAGCTTCATGAAATGCAGCTGGCCGGGGTTCAGGTGCGCCTTGAACAGGTCGGTCATGCGAGCGACGTCCATGGCCTTCGCCTGCTCGACGCTGATCAGGTCAGGCTTGGCGATGGTTGCGGGCGACAGAGCCGGCGCGCTGACCATGGTGCGCGCGCTCGTGTGGTCGGGTTTGGCCATGACGGTCATTACAAAATCTCCAATTGGCCTGTATTCGGCCGTCCCATTATTCGGCGGGTACGTGTTTGGTGGCGACAGCATGGCCGGCCTTCTTGGCCCGGTATTCGCTGTAGGCGGCGATCAGCATGTCCTCGTCGCGATATTGCGGCACCCAGCCAAGCTGGCGCTCGGCCTTGGACACGTCGAGCACGCATTCCTCGTCGGCGATCAGATATTGTTCCGGATCCATGATCGGCATGTTCATCAGATCGAGCAGGTCGAGCGTCCGCTTGACCGCCCAGCCCGGCGTCGGGACCAGGATCGACTTCGAACCGGCATGCCTGATCAGGTCGCCGAGCAATTTCTTGACCGGCGGCGGATTGAGCGAACCGAGATTATAGGCCTCGTTGGGCACACCGGCTTTCCAGGCGGCGCGCGCGGCCTCGGCGCAGTCGAACACCGAGATGAACTGGTAGGGGTTCCTGCCCGAGCCGATCATCGGCACGGGAAAACTCCAGTCGATCAGCTTGAACAGCTTTTCCAGGATGCCGAGCCGACCTGGGCCGATGATCAGGCGCGGACGAAACAGCGAGATCGACATGCCGCGCTTGCGCCATTCGGCCGCCAGTTCCTCGGTCTTCTGCTTCGACCAGCCATACTCGCCAAGCGGCGCGACCGGATGCTCCTCGGTCATCGGCTGCGTCACCGTATGACCGTAGATCATGTCGGTCGTGTAATGCACGAGCTTCGATGCGCCGGCTCTGTCCATGGCCTGCATGATGTGCTCGGTGCCATGGAAATTGACAGGGAAGAAGAAGTCGTGCCGCTTGGCGCGCACCTGGATCGGCGACAGCATTTTTGCCGACAGATTGTAGACCATGTCGTCGGTCTTCAGTCCGACCGAGTCGACCGAGGCAGGATCGGTGACGTCGCACTGAACGAAGCGGACGTTGCGGTAATGCGGCAGGTCGCTCTTGACGATATCGGCGACGACCACATCCTCGCCGTCGACCAGCAGTTTGGGAGCCAGGTGGCGGCCGACGAAACCGTCGCCGCCGAAAATCACATGTCTCATCGAATGATCTCGCTGTGAATCTTGTCGGACGAAAGAGAAGCCGTTTCCTCGTCATGCACGCGCCCGCTCTGCGCAATCAGCACCGTGCCTAAGCAGATGAAGGCGATGCCGGCGATGCGCCAGCCATTGAGGTCCTCGCGGAAGACAAAATAGGCGACGATCGCGACAACCACATAGGCAAGGCTGAGAAACGGATAGGCG
Organism: Mesorhizobium sp. PAMC28654; assembly: GCF_020616515.1. Taxonomy (GTDB): domain Bacteria; phylum Pseudomonadota; class Alphaproteobacteria; order Rhizobiales; family Rhizobiaceae; genus Mesorhizobium. The sequence continues at coordinate 98,209 of NZ_CP085135.1, read as the reverse complement.
AAGGAGAGCTCGACCTTGGACAACACATAAAGATGCGATCCCATCGAGATAACGAAGGTGCAGAGCCCGAGGAAAACCCATGGGCTGAACACGATCTGCAACAGCTTCACCGCCGGATTGACGCCCTCGAACGAAATCGGCCCGAGCGACATCATGCCCTGCTTGAGCATCACCTGCGCGGCGGCGTTGGTCATGACCGTAAAAAGAATGAAGACAATGTATTTCATATTTTCCCACTCATCCCTTCACCGTCCTAGTGCAAACCCGCAAACATTTCGTGAAGTAACAAGAATATTTTGAATGAACCATTGGGTTAGCAATGTGATAACCAAGACTAAGTCGAATTTTACCTATTCCGCGGCCTCGGCGGCGGCGCGCCGCCCATCGAGTCTTTTCGCTGTCCGTGCCCAGAAGCTCGACATGAAGGCGGGATCGCGCAGCGCTTCCAGGCGCTGCCAATCTGGAAAGGACGAAGCGAGGATTTCGGCGCCCATGCGGGCATCCTTGTACGGATTGACCGCGCCGCCGGCTTCCACGGTGATGCGGTCGAGTTCCGACAGCAACGCAAGCGTTGGTGCGCCCCGGTTGGGAAAGTCGAGCGTCAGCGTGAACCCCGGCCGGGGAAACGACAGCAGAGCCGGCGAACGGATCGAGCCGAAGCGTTTCAGCACGGTCAGGAACGAGCCTTGCCCGGCCTTTCGTGCCGCCGCGAGCAGTGCCGGCACGACCTGGCGCGCGGTGTCTTCCGGCACGACGCTCTGGTGCTGGAACAGCCCTTTCGGTCCATAAAGCCGATTCCAGTCACGGACCCCGTCGAGCGGAAAGAAGAAGCCCTGGTAACCGACATGGCGCGGCGCGGAAGACCGGCCTTTCTTCCATCGGTACGCTGCATTGAAAGCGGTGAGGAACGGCCGGTTGAGCACATTGAACGGCGGCTGGACCGGTACCGACAATGCCCCAGTTGCGTGCGAGGCCACGTGCGAGCCATGCTCGGCATGGTTGCCGGTGAACAACAGGCCGCGCCCGCTGTTGCGGCCGCCGGCAAGCTGGTCGATCCAGGCGACGGCATATTCATTGGCCTGGTCGGCGGCCTCGGCAAGGCCGAAGAATTCACCGAGATCGCGAAATGGTGTCGCCTTCTCGACGATGTCGAGCGAAGGCACCCGCATCAGGCGGACCAAGGCCGACAGGATCAGGCCGGTCAGCCCCATGCCGCCGATCGTCGCGCGGAACAGGCGTGCATGGTCGGTGGCCGAGCAGCGATATGTTCGGCCGTCCGAACGCAGCAACGCGAAGGATTCGACATGACAGCCGAACGTGCCGCGCCGGTGGTGGTTCTTGCCGTGGACGTCGTTGGCGATGGCGCCGCCAAGCGTGACGAACTGGGTGCCCGGGACAACTGCCGGAAAGAAGCCGTAAGGTGCAGCATGCGCAATGATGTCGGACAGGAGAACCCCGGCCTCGGCCTCGATAACGCCGGTTTCGGGATTGAAGGCGCGGATGCGGTTCAGCGAGCGCATGTCGACGACGGCGCCTGCCGCGTTCTGGCAGGAATCGCCGTAGGAGCGGCCATTGCCGTATGCGAGCAGGCCGTCCTTCTTCGCCTCCCGGGTCTTCAGCATCGCGACACCATCATCGGCGGTGACTGCGCGTGCTGCCGGTGACGTGGCGAGGCCGAAGCTTTGGTAACGCTCGGCCATGCCTACCAGCCCCCGATGACCAGCAGCACGGCGCCGATGAACACCACGATCTGGCTGCGCCAATCGCGGATGATGAACACAACCGGATCGTCGTGCATCTCGTCGCGCCGCGCGAGGATCCAGACGCGCATGGTCAGGTAGAGCACGATCGGCGCCAATGGCCAGATCAGCCAGGGGTGCGGGTAAAGCTCGCGGACCGCGACGCTGTCCATGTAGAGCGCCAGCACCAGCGCGGACGAGAAAGCCGAGGCCATGCCCGCCTGCGCGACGATCTCCTGGTCTTCGGTGCGATAGCCACGGCCGGCAATGCGCTCGCCAGCGGGAATGGCGGTGGTGCGCAATTCGACGTAGCGCTTCACCAGCGCCAGCGACAGGAAGAAGAAGATGGAGAAAGCCAGCAGCCAGAACGACACGGCGACCCCCGTTGCGGCTGCGCCCGCCAGGACACGGATCGAGTAGAGCCCCGCCAGCGTCAGCACGTCGACCAGCAACATGCGCTTGAACGACAGCGAATAGGCCGTGGTGACGACGATGTAGGCGCCGAGCACGGCGAGGAACTCTATGGACAGTGCAAGGCTGGTGCAGACGCCGACCGCCAGCAGCACCACGATCGCGCCGATCCCGAACGGAATCGAAAGAGCGCCGCTGGCGAACGGCCGGTTACGCTTGGTGGCGTGTTTACGGTCGAGTGCGAGATCGAAGAAATCGTTGAGGATGTAGATGGCCGACGCCACCGCGCTGAACGAGATGAACGCCAGCATGCATTCCCAGATCATGTTGGGGCTGAAATATTGGTGCGCCAGCACCATCGGCACCACGATCAGCGAGTTCTTCAACCACTGATGCACGCGCAGCATCTTGACGATGGTCCGGAACGTCGGCTTCGGCGCCGGCACCATCTCGGCGCCATTCGCTGCCTGCCAGCGCGCGGCGTGCCGGTCCGGCGCCACGACAATAGCGGTGCGGGCGGCATCGAAGACCTTGAGGTCGTGCCGGCTGTTGCCGGCATAATCGAACCCACCATCGCCATAGGCCGCGACAAGCGAGGCGCGCTTCTTGCCGGCGGTCAGATTGTCGAGGCCGTCGGTCGCCAGCACCCGGTCGAAAATGCCCAGATGGCCGGCGATGGCCTCGGCGAATTTGCGTGGCGTGCCGGTCGCCAGCACGATCTTGCGGCCTTCGGCATGCTCGGCGCGAAGGCGCTGAAGCAGCACGTCGCGGTAGGGCAACGAAGCCGGATCTATGTCTATGCGCTGGGCAATGGCCTGCTTCAGGCGAGCCGGGCCGCCAGCGGCCCAGAAGGGCACGAGGAAGATGTAGAGCGGGTTCTTCTTGAGAAGGATGAACAGCCCTTCCCACAACAGATCGGTCGAGATCAGCGTGCCGTCGAGATCGACCGCAAGCGGAATAGCGTTCCTGTCCGATCGCGCGTCCATGTCCCGTCCTGCCCTGCTAAATCCGCCATGCGCCGTGGTTGGGCGTCTTGTGATGGACATAGCTGGGATCAGCGCAGTGAACGTTAAAGTTGTCGGCCCGGTTGCGTCCGAAGACCGGTATTTCCCCGGTCATCGTTAAGCAGCTATGACCACGAACAATAAAAGGCCGGGCAAACACCCGGCCTTCCACAACCCGTGCGATCGAAAAGACTTGATTGAGGATTCCATCTCTGTTTGACCGCCATCCGGGCGATTCTGTCGCTCACGGCCTCGGTCGGCCCTTGCGCCTCGACTGCTGGCGCAACAAGTTCGCGCACCTTGCTCGGCATGGCATCGCCCGGCCACGGCGCCTCATTACAGCTAGGTCTTTCGTCGGCCATAGCTGGTCAGTTCAACCGTGTCATTTTGAACGACGTGACCATCCTGGCTAACAATCGTACTGCGCTTGACCCAGTGATCTATCACCGGACTGTACCATGTCTTCATAGTAAAGTCTGACTTGGGTGACGCGTCATTGCCGTTGCGCCTGACAAACTTCGTTTCAACAACGAAGGCATCGAAGCTGCCGGCCTTGGTAACGACGGTTTCCTTGCCGGTTACTCGCGACTGGCCTGACTTTTTCCAGACTTGTCCCTTCATATCGATTTCACTGGCTTTGAAAGTCCAGGATTTTCCAACTTCGAGAGGCAGTTGCACCCCACCGAAATTATGGGGCGACCAACGGATCCCGCCGTCCCTCACAATATCCCAATACGTATCGTAGATAATAACGCTTTCGGTTGTAGACGAACCAGCAAGCTCTACCCTGCAAGTGATGTCCTTGGGCGAAACATCGGTGACCAGCCAGGTGCGGCTCTCCTTCACAGCACCGGTTATGTCATCAAAGACGTCGTAGCTCCAATGATCACCGACCGCGGCCTGAGGCATGTCGACGGCATTCTGCGTAGCGGCCGTTTCGGGCGCCTTATCTTTCGCTTGTCCCGTCGGCGGATTTGTTTCCTGGGCAAATACTGATCCGCTGGAAAGAATGAGCGCCGCCGTAAAGAACAATAGCTTCATCGGTGTCATGATAGACCTCTCAGATTGGGGAAATTCAAGACCGTCCGTAGTCGGTAAGCTCAACCGTCCAGTTTGATTTCACCTGCTTGTCTCTGAAGGTTTTCTCGGATCGCTTCACCCAATGATTGATCTCCGGCACCCACCAAGTGGTAGTTGTGACCGTGGCTTTCTGTGCCGGATCAACAGCTCCGCGGATGTTGACCACTGTCTCGTATTTGATAGCATTGAATGTGCCTGCATCCGTGGTGACGGATTCCTCACCAATAACCTTGGATGTCTCCACCCGCTTCCATAGCGTTCGGGAGGAGCGTATGTCCGACGCTTTTGCATTCCAGCTGTCGTTCACCTTCATTGTATTATTCACGCCTGTCCCGTCATTTGGCTCGAACTTCGCAACGTTCGTGCTTTTTACATTCCACAGCCGATCAAAGACGCAAAAAGCTGGAAGAGCCGCTCCGAGAAACTTCACACTGACGCTCACGTCCGTGTTTCCAACGTCCGTGACCGTCTGGGTGAATTCGCCTGTGAGGTCGCCGGTAAGATTGTCCCTACTGAGATAAGTCCAGTGATCGCCGACGGCCACCGGGCGCATATCGGATAGAGCGGGGCCAGAGGAAGGCGGCTGCTGTATCGCCGAAGGCTTGGCATCACTGGCTGGCGTCTGCGCGATTGCCGCCATGGGGGAAAGTCCAGCCAGTAAAAGTCCAAACATAGCCAAGCGTTTCATCAGCACCTCCCAGAATATCTTGAGAGCAACTGCTAAAGCACTGAACACCTATGGCCAAGGCTTGGCAGATACACTTTTACGTGACGTTCCAGTCAAGTCGTCAAAAAAGACAGATCACTCAAGATAACCCAGCGATGGGCCAAAGGCTGCCAAGGCGCCAAAGGGAATGGCTCGATCCAGATCGTTCCACCCCACGGCCAGCGCCGCGGTCTGGACCTTGAAGCCTGCCGGCCGGCGCCCGGGACCGATAGATGGGAGGCTGTCACGGCATCGGGCATCGGCAGGCATCCGGCGACGACAGCGGAATATGCCGCGCCTCGGAGCCGTTCGACGCTGACATTTTTGTCAACGAGTGTGTCGGTCGCTGATGGGAAGTGCGATTCCCCCGGAACGCTTATCTGCTTGCAACTACTTGATGCGGGCGACTCCACCCGAGATTTCGATCGTTTCCGAACCCGTCAGGGCTTCCAGGTCACCATTGGGCAGGGTGACGAAACAGCCGCTGGCGCAAAATTCCACTGTTTCGCCGGCGGCCAGCGCCAGCTCGGACTTGCTGCCACCCTCGGTTACGACGAGCGTGCGGGTCTGCGCGTCCTTATTGACCGCGCTGGCGGCATGGGCAGAACCGCCCGCGGCGAGCAAGGCAACGGCAGCGACGAGAGACTTCCACATGTGCAATACCGGTGTTCCCACCGCCTCTGTTGCATTTCGCAAGGCATTTTCGCCCTTTGCATGCGAACTTATATGAGATGGAAGCTGAACCGCAACTGAATGCCGCATTCATGCCGCAATTCATGCGCGGCCTCGAAAGGTGCGGATTCTACCCCCTGAATGTCTAGAGCATGATCCCGAAAAATGGGAACCGGTTTTCGGAAAAGATCATCCTCAAACACAGAGATAGAGCCCCATCCCGATTCCATCGGGATGGACAGGCTCTAAAGCGCGCCGCGTCGGAACGGATTCATGCGACGCGCTTTGAGTCTTGGTTTTCCATACATGTCGTTATCCAAAACCGCTGCGCGGTTTTGGATAACGACATGTATTAACCGGGATCGGGCTTCTTGCGGCGCGATTTGGCAAGACGCCGCTTTTCGGCTTCGGCTTCGGCCTTTGCCTGCTGCTGTTCGGCGAAATCGACCTCGATCTTGTCGTCGTCGATTGGCCATGCCGCATGCTTCTTGACCTCGACGACGGCGCGTGGCGTCGAGGGGATTTCGATGTGCTCACTGTCGAAGGCATCGAGAACGGCAAAGCGAATATCGTTTTGCACGGAGCTGCCGTTCATCACATCGGCCAGGAACACGCGGATTTCGAATTCCAGCGCGGCGGCGCCGAAATTCGAAAACAGCACGAAGGGTTCCGGGTTCTTCAGCACCAAAGGGTGACCCCGCGCGATTTCCAGCAGGATGGCATGGACCCGCTTGACGTCGCTGCCATAGGCGACGCCCACCTTGACTTCGACGCGGCCGAGCTTGTTGCGGTGTGTCCAGTTGCCGACCGCATTGTTGATCAGGTTCGAATTGGGCAGGATCACGGATTGCCGCTGGAACGTCTCGATCTCCGTGGCGCGCACGCTGATCTTCTTGACGGTGCCGCTGGTCTCGCCGGCGACGATCCAGTCGCCAACCTTGAACGGCCGTTCGGCCAGCAGGATCAGGCCCGAGACGAAATTGGAAACGACGTTCTGCAGGCCAAAGCCGATACCAAGGGAAAGGGCGCCGGCGACCAGCGCCAGACTGGAGAGATCGATGCCGGCGGCCGAGATGCCGACCAGCGCGGCAAGCGCCACGCCGGCATAGCCGACCGCCAGCCGGATCGAGTTGCGCACCCCGGTGTCGACTTTGCCGCGCGCCATCACCGAGCCGTCGAGCCAGCCCTGGAACCAGCGCGTCAGGAAGTAACCGATGATGAAGACGACGATGCCGCTCAGGATGCCGGTGACGGAGATCGTCACCGAGCCGATGCTGATCCCTGTCGCCAGCTTGTAGCCCCAGGCCTGGATATCGCCGGGCTGGAAGCCCCACATCAGCAGGATCAGCGGCAGGAACACCAGCACGATCATCAGGTTGATGGCGACGCTGACCACCAGGCCGAGTTGATCGAGCGCGGTGTCCTCGTAGCTGGAATTGGTCGACAGCCAGCGCCCGACCGACGTGTCGGCGAAGGCGCCCTCCTCGCCGATCGCCCGCGCCGACAGGAAGCCGATATAGGCGGTGACCAGCACGGTGCCTGTGACAACGACCTGCAGCGAGACGAAGAGCGCAAGGCCGATATAGCCGAGCAAGGCCGCCACGACGGTAAACAGGCCAAGCGCCAGCGAGAGGTAGCGCAGCCATGCCGGCCAGGGACGCCAGCTTCCGTCGGACGCCTTGAACGGCCTCAGCAGCGCCATCAGGATCAGGATGACGCCGACGATGATGGTGGCGCCAAAACTGCGGGCAATTGTCAGCGACAGCGGCGAGCCCATTTTGTCGTTCACCACCGACAGGAAGGTGTTGACGCTGATGACCACGGCCATGGCGGTGCTCAAGCGCACCAGCCAGCGCGCCGGCCCGGTTTCGACTGGGATCAGGCGCCAATTCGGCAGCCGCGGCGACAGCGCAGCATTGGCAAGGCGGTTGACGCAGAATACCACCGCGATGACGACCGCCAGTGCATTCAGGAAGATACCAATGTCGCCGCGCAAAACGTTGTAATAATTGAAAAAGAAAATGGTCGAGACAAGAAAGGCACTCACCGCCAGCGTCGGCAGCAGGGTCGACCAGAAGGCCACCGACAAGCGGCTGAGATAGGACGGGTCTTCGACGGTGGGGTCGGGTTCGAACACCCGCCCGAACAGGCGGCGCCCACCGACCAGCAGCACCAGTGCAAGCCCGAGCGCCACGAAGGTCGCCGCCAGTACCGCCTGGAACTTGAACTTGAAGGCAAACGTCAACCATGACGATACCGCCTTGTAGAAGCTGGAAAACTCGTCATTGGCGTCGGAAAAGACCTGCGGGCTCAGCGCATCGGTCAACACGTAGCGCTTGGTGAGCAGGTTGCGGAAAAGCGCGCTGCGCATGTTGCCGATCTTGTCGATCAGTCCGCTGATGCGGATGGACAAGGTCTGCGCCGCGGCGATGACCGCATTGATCTCCGCCTTCTCCGACGTCAGCGCCTGACGTTCGGCGGCCACGATATCGGGCTCCGCTGGCTGGCCCGCGGCGGGTACCGGGCCAAGTTGCTGAATCCTGGCATTGATCTCGGCAAGGCGCGGACGGAACGCAAGCGCGGTGTTCAGCGACTCGCGAGACAGTTCCTCGAGTTGCAGGCGGATATCGACGAGGCTGGAATCTTCCTCCCCATCCGCTTGAATTTTCTTCTCAAGCCCATCGGTCTTTACCGTCAGGTCCTGGATCATCTTCTGCTGATCGGCGATCAATCCGATGGGAGCCTGACTGGCCGCTGGTGCGGCCGGAGTCTGGCTCACCACAGGCGCGGCCGGCGCTTGACTGGCTGCTGGCGCGGCCGGTGTCTGGTTGGCCGCGGGCGCGGTCGGTGTCTGGTTGACCGCCGGCGCCGCGGGAGGCTGGCTGGCCCCCTGCGCTGCTGGAGCCTGGCCGGCGACCTGCGCAACGGCGCCGGACGACAGGTCAGCCGATACGGCCAGCGTCAGCATCAGAACCAGGCGGAGCAATCGGAAAAGCATGATTTGTTTGGCGACTCGGCAAGCAGCAAAGGTATTCAAAGAAAGCCCGTCCTTGATAAAGACGGCTATATCATGGAGCAAGCCGTCGCATCCGCCATCCCTGTTTCCCGTCCGATCGTCTGGCCTGGCGTCGGTCAGTTGAAAAGCGATGGCGCAATATTGGCTTTGCGGCGGCGGCCTGCTGTATAGTCTGCCGCATCGCCCGAACCGGACAAACATGCACATGGCAGAGTACTCGGCCTTTTCGCTGCTCGCGAACGCGCTCAAGGGAAACAAGGACTGGAAGCCGGCCTGGCGCAAGCCGGACCCGAAAGCGTCCTATGATGTCATCATCATCGGTGGTGGCGGCCACGGACTGGCGACCGCCTACTATCTGGCCAAGGAACATGGCATCACCAATGTCGCCGTGCTGGAAAAAGGCTGGCTTGGGTCGGGTAATGTCGGGCGCAACACCACGGCTGTCCGCTCCAACTATCTGTTGCCCGCCAATACCCGCTTCTACGAACATTCGATGAAGCTGTGGGAGGACCTGTCGCACGATCTCAACTACAACGTCATGTTCTCGCAGCGCGGCTGCCTCAACCTCGCGCACACGCCGGCCCAGTTCGATGACTACGCAAGGCGCGGCAACGCCATGCGCCACCTCGGCGTCGACGCAGAACTGATGACGCCGGCTGAGATCAAGCGCCTGATCCCGGCGTTGGATATGTCGAACACAGCGCGTTTCCCGGTTCTCGGTGGACTGATGCAGCGTCGCGCCGGCACGGCCCGCCACGACGCTGTCGCCTGGGGCTATGCACGTGGCGCCGATCGTCGCGGCGTCGACATCGTCGAGAACTGCGAGGTCACCGGCTTCCTCCGCGATGGTGACCGCATCACCGGCGTCACGACCTCGCGTGGCGATATCCGCGCCAAAAAAGTTGCCGTGACCGTGGCCGGCAGCACCGGCCGCGTCATGCAACTGGCCGGCATCGAGACAATGCCAATCGAGAGCCACGTGCTGCAGGCCTTCGTCACCGAATCGCTGAAACCGTTCATCGATACGGTGGTGACCTTCGGCATGGGCCACTTCTACATGTCGCAGTCCGACAAGGGCGGCCTTGTCTATGGCGGCGATATCGACGGCTACAACAGCTACGCCCAGCGCGGTAATTTGCCTATCGTCGACGAGGTGATGAGCGAGATGCTGGCATTGTTCCCCGGCCTCGCCCGCGTCCGCATGCTGCGCTCATGGGGCGGCGTCTGCGACATGTCGATGGACGGCTCGCCGATCATCACCACCGGCCCCCTGCCCGGCATGTATCTCAACTGCGGCTGGTGCTATGGCGGCTTCAAGGCGACGCCCGCCTCCGGCTGGTGCTTTGCCTGGACCATCGCCAAGGATCAGCCGCACGAATTCAACGCGCCCTTCACGCTCGACCGCTTCCACCGCGGCCACGTCATCGACGACAAGGGCCAGGGCGCGAACCCCAGGCTGCATTAGACCATGATCCCCCGTAGGACCGCGTCAGCGGAAAGTGGAAACCAGTTTTCCGACCAGATCATGGTCAAACGAGAAGATAGAATCAGATGTTGATCACCTGTCCCTATTGCGGCCCCCGCGACGTCATCGAGTTCACCTATCAGGGTGACGCCAACCGCGAGCGCCCCAATCCGGCCTCGCAGAACCTCGATGCCTGGAACGCCTATGTCTACGACAGGCTGAACCCGGCCGGCGACCACAACGAATTCTGGCAGCATTCCGGCGGCTGCCGCTCCCATCTCAGGGTTATCAGAAACACGCTGACGCACGAGATTTCCAGCGTTGCCTTCGCGCGCGGTGATCACGCCTCGACTTCCCGTCGCAAGGCGGAGGGCAAGTCATGAGCCCGCGCCGCACCGAGACCGGCGGCCGGATCGACCGGCTGCGGACCATCCGTTTCACCTTCGATGGCGCGCACTACACCGGCCACGCCGGCGACACGCTGGCTTCAGCCCTCCTGGCCAATGGCGTCACGCTGTTCGGACGCTCGTTCAAGTACCACCGCCCGCGCGGCGTGCTGACGGCCGGTGTCGAGGAGCCGAACGCCCTGGTGACCGTCCTGAAGGGCGAGGTTCGCGAACCCAACGTCCCGGCCACCATGGTCGAGATCCATGACGGGCTGACGGCGCTGAGCCAGAACCGCTTTCCGTCGCTTGCCTGGGACGTCAACGCGGTCAATCAGCTCGGCGGCAAGATCCTGTCCGCCGGCTTCTACTACAAGACCTTCATGGGACCGGTCGTCGGCCCGCTGAAAGGCACTCGCTTCTGGATGTTCTGCGAGCATTTCATCCGCCGCGCCGCCGGGCTTGGCCGTGCCGGCTCGGCTGGGGACGCGGCGCGCTACGAGCGCATGAATGCGTTCTGCGATGTGCTTGTGGTCGGCTCCGGCCCGGCCGGACTGATGGCCGCCAAGGCGGCTGCCGATCAGGGCGCACGCGTCATCCTCGCCGAACTTGATCCGCATTTCGGCGGTTCCGCCAAATGGTCGGGCGAAACCATCGACGGTGTGCCGGCGGCGGATTGGGCAAAGCGCACGGCCACCCAGCTGGAAGGCTATGACAATGTTCGCCTGCTGCCGCGCACGACGGTCTGGGGTTACTACGACGGCAACACGCTGGCCGCTCTCGAACGGGTCACCGACCACAAGGAGAGGGCCGCCAAGGGTGAGCCTCGCCACCGCTACTGGGCGATCCGCGCCAGGTCGGTGGTGTTGGCCACCGGTTCTTTCGAACGGCCGCTGGTGTTTCCAGGCAACGATCGCCCGGGCGTGATGCTGGCCCATGCCGCCGAGCGCTACGTCAATGAATATGGCGTTCTGCCGGGCAGCAGGATCGCGCTGTTCACCAACAATGACAGCGCCTATCGGGCAGCCCTGTCGCTGAAGAAGGCGGGCGCCGCGATCGTCGCCATCATCGACGTGCGCCCGGAGCTTTCGAGCGAGATGCGCGCCCTGGCCGCCGACGCCGAGGCCGAGATCCTGTCAGGCCACGCCGTGGTCGCCACGGAAGGTAGCAAGGCCCTGTCGGGCATCAAGGTGCAACGCTTCGACATGGCCAATGGCGCGCTGAGCGGCGAAGCGCGCAGCATCCACGCCGATTGCCTGCTGATGTCCGGAGGCTGGTCGCCGACCATCCATCTGGCCAGCCAGGCCGGCGCCAGGGCGGAATGGAACGCCGCCCGGCAAGCCTTCCTGCCGCCGAAACCGACGCAGAAATGGATCGGCGCCGGCGCTTTCACCGGCAGTTTTTCGACGACCGAGGCTATCGCCGAAGGCCGAGCCGCCGGCATCTCCGCGGCCGGTGGAACAAGCACGCCGGCGGTGTTGCCCACTGTCGAAGCGACACCCGGCGATCCCGATCCGGCTCCGGTCTTCGAGATCAGGGCCAAGGGCAAGAGCTTTGTCGACTTCCAGCATGACGTGACCGCCGAGGACGTGCGGCTGGCGCATCGCGAGGGCTTCGTCTCGGTCGAGCATCTGAAGCGCTACACCACGCTGGGCATGGCGACGGACCAGGGCAAGAGCTCCAACATTCCCGGCCTCGCCATCATGGCGGAAGCACTGGGCAAGCCGATCCCGGAGGTTGGTACGACCCGTTTCCGGCCACCCTTCGCGCCGGTATCCATCGGCTCGCTGGCGGCGGAGCGTTTTGGCGACCTGAAGCCAGAACGGCTGACGCCGATGCATGACTGGCACATGGAAAACGGCGCCACCATGTATTCCGCCGGTCTCTGGTATCGTCCGATGATCTACGGCCTGCCCGGCGAAACGGTCGAGCAAGCCTATGTGCGCGAAGCCAAGGCAACGCGCGAAAGCGCCGGCATCGTTGACGTCTCGACGCTCGGCAAGATCGCCGTGCAAGGTCCCAACGCGGCGGAATTCCTCGACCGTGTCTACACCAACATGTTTTCGACGCTGGCCGTCGGCAAGGCGCGCTACGGGCTCATGCTGCGCGAGGACGGCCTTGCCTTCGACGACGGCACCACATGGCGGCTCGGCGAACAGGATTTCCTGATGACCACCACCACGGCCAATGCCGGCAAGGTGATGCAGCATCTGGAGTATTTCCTTGATGTCATCTGGCCGGAGCTGAAGGTCCACGTCACCTCGGTGACCGACGAATGGGCGGGCGCGGCGATCGGCGGACCGAAGGCAAGGCAGATCCTCGCCGCTTGCGTCACCGGCACCGCCGTCGACAATGCCACCTTGCCGTTCATGGGCATCGTGCGCGGCGACATCGCCGGCGTCCCGGTGATGATTTGCCGGCTGTCCTTCTCCGGCGAAATGGCCTTCGAAGTCTATTCCGGCGCCGGCTACGGCACCCATGTCTGGGAAGCGCTGATCGAAGCCGGAAAACCATTCGGGCTGGTAACCTACGGGCTTGAAGCGCTGGGCACTATGCGCATCGAGAAAGGCCATGTCACGGGCGCCGAGATCGACGGCCGCACCACGGCGCGCGACCTGCATCTCGACTGGATGCTGTCGAAGAAGAAGCCGTTCATCGGCTCGGCTATGATGGACCGCGAGGGCCTGATCGCCCCCGAGCGCCTGGAACTCGTCGGCCTGATCTCGCTCGACAACAAGCCGCTCAATGGCGGCTCACATATCGTCGAGGAGCTTGACGAGGCCAATCCGCACGGCTCCATCGGCCACATCACTGCCTGTTGCTATTCGCCGGCGCTGGGCAAGCATATCGCGCTGGCGCTGGTCGAGGGTGGCAAGGCACGCCACGGCACGCGTGCCCATGTCTCCGACCCGCTGCGCAATCGCTTCGGGCCAATCGAGATCGTCTCAAACCACTTCTTTGATCCGGACGGGAGCCGCATGCATGGTTGATCGTCAATCACCGCTGGAGCCGGAGCTGCGCCTCGGCTCGCACGGCAATTTCGAGAATGGCATCGATGTCATCCTTTCCGAGACGAGCCCAGGCTCTATCGTGCAACTCGCCGCATGGCCGGGCGAGGAAAAGATGCTGATGGCCGGCATCCGCGCGGTTACCGGCCTTGCCTTGCCTGATGGCGCCGGAGGCGGCAGTTCCGACGGCGTGAAATCGGTGTTCGGCTTCGCGCCGGGAAAATTCACCGTGGTCGACGAGGCCGAGGGCCTGGACGCGGCCTTTGCCAAGGTCATTACCCCTGCCATCGGCACGGTGACCGATCTCTCCCATGGCCGGACCGCCATCCGCATCGCGGGGCCGAAGGCCGAATGGGTGCTGGCGAAATTCTTCGCCATCGACTTCGCGCTGCCGGCCTTCCCCGTTGGTGCCGGCCGCTCGACCGTTCATCACGATGTCTTCGCGCAGATCCAGCGCACCGGCGCCGACCAGTTCGACATCTATGTCTTCCGTTCGTTCGCCCGGTCGTTCTGGAAGGCACTGTGCCACGCCGCCGACGAGGTCGGCTACGAGGTGGTGTAGGACCGCGTCATCCCTGGCGGCGTGCAAAAAACTCGCCGTCCATGTCACATCGGCGGTTTCTCACTCGTCATGATCTCGCAACCAACAGAAGGATGCCGATCATGACCGCCAAACTTGATTTTCTCACCGCTGCGCCCTTGCTGATGAAGGAATGGCAGCGCGCGGCCTTTGCCATTTCCTCCAGCCTCGAGCCGAGCCTGAGCGAGCTTGTTAAGATCAGGGCCTCGCAGATCAACGGCTGCGCCAACTGCCTCAATATGCATACCGTCTTTGCGCGCGAAAACGGAGAAACCGAGCAGCGCATCTACCTGGTATCGGCCTGGCGCGAGGCGCCGTGCTATACTGATCGTGAACGCGCTGCTCTGGGCTGGACCGAGGCAATGACGCGGCTCTCGGAAGGGCATACGCACGAAAGTGCCTACGGCGCCCTGAAAGTCGAGTTCACGGACGAGGAGCAAGTGAAGCTGACCTTGATGATCAATGTCATCAACGGGTACAATCGCCTCGCGGTTGGTTTCGGTGCCTGGACCGACCCGGCCGCGGTAAAGTCCGCTGCCAAGGCGGCCGCCGCTTGATGACCAACTCGCGGTCCGAGGACGCAGCGGCGGCTTTCGAGCCGCTGCGTCCGAAGCTGATGCGGGTCGCCTACCGCATGCTCGGTTCCGTGGCCGACGCCGAGGATATGGTGCAGGAGGCCTTCATCCGCTGGATGAGGGCTCACCGCGGCGACGTGCGCGAGCCCGAGGCGTTCTTGCGCCGCACCGTGACCCGCCTTTGCCTCGATCGGCTCAAATCGGCGCAACGCCAGAGTGAGACCTATATCGGGCCCTGGCTGCCGGATCCCCTCGTGGCGGACGAAGAAGAGGAAGACGTCACCTTGCCGCTGATGCTTGCGCTGGAGCGCCTTTCTCCGCTCGAGCGGGCAGCCTTCCTGCTGCACGATGTCTTCGGGCTGGCATTCGAGGAAGTCGCCGATACAATCCAGCGCGACCCCGCGACCTGCCGCCAACTCGCTGGCCGCGCGCGTGCCCATGTCCGCGAGACGCGACCTCGTTTCCAGATGGAAAAACAACGTGGCCTCGCGCTAGCAGAGGCCTTTTTCGCTGCTTCGCGCGGCGGCGACATGAAGGCGCTTGGTGCGATGCTGGCGGCTGATGTCAGCCTTCACGCCGACGGCGGCGGCAAGCGTCCCGCAGCCGCGAAACCGGTCTTCGGCTTCGATGCCGTCATGAAGGCCCACGAATATCTGGCGAAGATCTTTCGCAAGAACAGCTCGAAACTCGTTCGCGCCGGTTTCATCAACGGATTGCCCGGTTTCATCACGGTCGAGCCTGATGGCGAGTTCTCCACCACCGCGCTCGAAATCGAGGACGGAAAGGTCGCGGCAATCTATGTGGTGAGGAACCCTGACAAGTTGAGGCATCTGCACTGATGTATGTCGCCCCGCGCCGGGCCGGTTACGCCTGCTGCACGACCATGCGCCAGTCGGTATTCTGCAGGACAACGCGATAGCCGTCGCAATCCTCGAAAGTGACGCCTTGCCTGTCCCAATAGGGATTGAAGGACGACACGGGGGCATAGCCGTGGTCCTTCATGCGCTGCACGGCCGTTTCCCACGCATCACGATCCGGCATGTAGAAGACGACCAGATTGTCGGCGGTAGGCGCCCTGCCCGCGTCGTGGCCATGGGCATGAGTGAATTCGAAATGATAGGCGTCACCGGGCTGTCCGAGCATGACGCCGTCGAAGCCATCATGGCCGTCGAAGCGAAACAGTTCCTGAAGACCGAGACCGTCGCGGTAGAAGCGGGTGACCGCCGTGAGATCATTCGTCGGCCGCGCCACGCGCAAGACGAGATGAGGTTTCATTTTTGGTCTCCATTCTGGGTCGGATTTGTATCGGATTGGGTTGCCGGCGCAACGGCGCTTGCCCATTGCGTCACCACGAGCCCGGCGATGATGAACGCAAGTCCCGCGAAACGGGCAATATTCACCGGACGATGGGCAAAGCCCATCAAGGCGAAATGATCGATGGCCAGCGAAGCGATCATCTGGCCAGCGATGACGGCGACGATGAAGCTCGCGGCACCGAGCTTCGGCGCCAGGAGCAATGCGGCGGTGATGTAGACAACGCCTGCCGCGCCACCGATCCAGATCCACCACGGACCTTTGAGCGCCATCCCGGCGGATGGAACCGGCAGCCTGAAGGCGATCATCACCGGAACGATCAGCACAAGGCTGACACCCAGCGAAACGAAGGTCGCCCAGAGCGGATGGCCGAGCAGGCGGCCAAGCATTGCGTTCGCCCCAGCCTGGAAGGGGACGACGGCCCCCGCCAGCAAGGCGGCGACAAGAAAGGAAAAGGAACCGGGCATGAGATCGTCTCCATATCGATCATGCCGGATTAGATCGTCAGGTTTTCTTATGGAAATTCGAATTTCGTACGCATAATATGCACCGTATGAATAGTCTTTCCGGTGTCGATCTAAATCTCCTCGTCGTGCTGGAAGCCTTGCTTGCCGAGCGCCACGTCTCGCGGGCGGCAACACGGCTGAACAAGAGCCAGCCCGCCGTCAGCCATGCGCTGGCAAGGTTGCGCCACCTTCTCGATGATCCGCTGCTGGTCAGGCGGCCGGGCGGCCTTGAGCCCACGGCGCGCGCCATGGAAATCGCCCCGGCGCTCGCCGAGGCGCTCGATCGCATGCGACACCTTCTGGCACCGGCAGGCTTCGACGCGGCGACGGAGCGCCGGACGTTTCGCCTCGCCATGTCGGATTATGGCGCTGCTGTCATGTTGCCGGCCCTGCTGCCGCTCATCCGTGCGCAGGCGCCGCATGTCGACCTCGTGGTCAGCCAGGCGAGCCGAGAGGTGATGATCTCGCAGATCGTCGACGGCGAGATCGATCTTGCCTTTGGTGTCTTTCCCGGCCTCGATCGATCCGTGCGCTCGCAGC
This sequence comes from Mesorhizobium sp. PAMC28654, assembly GCF_020616515.1. Taxonomy (GTDB): domain Bacteria; phylum Pseudomonadota; class Alphaproteobacteria; order Rhizobiales; family Rhizobiaceae; genus Mesorhizobium. Next base: position 81,210 of record NZ_CP085135.1, on the reverse strand, counting down.
GCCTGTTCGACGAGCGCTTCGCCTGTCTCGCCGACGCGGCAGGTCTTGGCGGCAGGCAGACGATGGATCTGGCTGCCTATCTGGAACGGCCACACGCGCTTGTCGATCTGCGCGCCGATCGCCCGGGCGAGGTCGACACGGCGCTGGCCGAGTTGGGTCACAAGCGGCGGCTCTGTCTCATCATCCCGCATTGGGGCGTCGCGCCGCGCCTGATCGCCGGCACCGACCTGGTGCTGACCGTCGCCAGCCGGATACTGCCGGCACCAGGCAACGGGCTTTGCATATTCGCTCCGCCCTTCGAAATTCCAGCCTTTCAATTCACCCAGATCTGGCACAAGCGGCGAGACGGCGACCCCGCGCACCAATGGCTGCGGTCGCGGATTCAGCATCTCCTCGACGATTGAGCGGCCGACATTGTTCGGGGATCGGAGAGGTTTCCGTAGTGGTACGGAATGTGCATCTGGCATCAAGGCCAGCCGGCTCTGCCGCTAGAGAAATCCGATCCAGGCGAGCATTATGGACAAAAATGGCCGCAAAGCCGGTCCAAGGGTTAGAAAACCCGTCTCTGAGTCGGCACATTCGTTTGGTTCGAACATCCCCATGACCGCAGAAGCATCCGCCGGCGCCGCCGATCGCGCCGACTTTTCAGCAAGGGCCATGCTTTTGCTGCCGCTGACGGTTGCCTGCGGCGTGTTCATGACCAGCCTTGACCAGAATGTCGTGGTGACGGCGTTGCCCGGCATCGGCGAGAGCCTGGGGCGCCCGCCCAGCCAGCTTGGCCTCCTGATCACCGTCTATGTCGCCAGCCTGATCATCTCGATGCCGCTCGGCGGCTGGGCCGCGGATCGTTTCGGCCTGCGCAATGTCTACTGCTTCGCCTTGTTGGTGTTCGCCGCCTCATCGGCGCTTTGCGGGTTGTCGAATGACATATGGATGCTGGTCGGCGCCCGTGCCCTGCAGGGTTTCGGCGGCGCCCTGATGGGCACGCTCGGCCAGGTCGTCATCCTGTCGACCTTTCCGCGCAACCGGACACTGACGATCAACATGTACATCTCGCTGGCCAGCCAGTCAGGACCATTGGTCGGCCCGCTCGTCGGCGGCGCGCTGACCACCTACATTTCCTGGCGTTGGATTTTCTTCATCAACGTGCCATTCGCGCTGGCAGCGGCAATTCTTGCCGCCTCGTTGTTTCCGACCGTGACCAAGCCCGTGCGCACCCCATTCGATTTTCCGGGCTTCCTGCTGGTCGGCAGCGGCATGATCCTGCTGGTCTTCGGCATGGATTCACTGGCGGCGAAAGACGTCGCCAGCGGCATGATTGCCGGTGAGCTGGCATTGGCGGTCATCATCCTGTCGATTGCCTCGTTTTACTGCCTGCGCGTGCGCAATCCCTTGCTCGACCTCAAGCTTCTGCGCATCCGCACCTTCCGTGTCTCGTTCCTTACCGGCGGCGGGCTGGACACGATCGGCCTCAGCTCCGTCGCCTTCCTGCTGCCACTGATGTTCCAGCTTGGCTTCGGCATGAGCGCGGTACAGGCCGGATCGCTGACCTTCGTTGCCGCGCTCGGCTCGGTGGTCATGCGTTTCTTCATGCCGCGCCTCCTCAACCGCTTCGGTTTCCGTCGCGTGTTGGTCTTCAACACACCGATCGTGGCCGCCATGGTGGCTGGTTTCGCCCTGATGCAGGCGACCACCCCGGTGTGGATCGTCCTAGCCTACATTTTCACCTTCGGTGTCTTCCGCTCGATACAGTGGGCCTCGACCGGAAACCTTGCCTATTCCGACATCGCGCCTGAACAGCTCGCCCGCTTTAGCGCGCTCTATTATATTCTTTGGCAATTGGCGGTGGCGATCAGCGTCGGTCTGGCTGCGGCGACACTGTCATTTCTGGCAGGCGGCGGCCCCGCCATGAGCGGCGACTTCCGGATTTTGTTCTTGATCGAGGGCGGCATCACGCTTTGCGCGCTGCTCGCCTATCTCAAGCTGACGCCCCAGGACGGCGCCCATGTCAGCGGCCATGGCATGCAGATGAACACGGAATAGAAACGGTCGCAGGCCGCCTATTCGCTGAACGTCACCCATTCTTCCAGCGGCACGCGGTCGGTGCGGAAGTCGTTCTCTGGCTTGGACGTATCCTCATGGCCGAGCGCCATGCCGCAGACGACGATCTCCTCGTCGGGGATGTTGAGCACCGGCCTGATCTGCCGGTGATAGGGCGCGAAAGCCGCCTGCGGACAGGTGTGCAGACCCCTGCCCCGCGCCGCGACCATGATGTTCTGCAGGAACATGCCGTAGTCGATCCACGAGCCCTGGTTCAGCCGCCGGTCGATGGTGAAGATCATGCCGACGGGCGCATCGAAGAAGACGAAGTTGCGGTCGTGCTGGGCGCGCATCTTGTCCACCTCGCGCCGGCCTATGCCGAGTGCGCCATAGAGCCCGAAGCCATTGGCCCGCCGACGTGTCAGATAAGGTTCGAAGAACTGTGTCGGATAGTACTGATACTCGTCCCACTCGACCTTTTCGGCCCGAATGCCGGAATTGAGGATGGCATCGGTGATCCGCTGCTTGACCTCACCCTTGGTGACGTAGACCTTCCACGGCTGCATGTTGGTGCCCGATGGCGCGCGCGCGGCAACGGCCAAGATGGCGCGGATCGTATCGTCGTCGACCATGTCGGGCAGGAACGCACGCACGGAGCGGCGCGACACGATCGCCTCATCGACGATCTCGGCTTCATCCGCAACCCGGGGGGTGTTTTCCAGCATGGGCCGTCCCTTAGCCTTTATCTCGACCGGACGTCCCCACTCGCCGTTCGTGGCCGAGCCTTTGCATGATCAGCCAAAATCGCGCAAGCAAATCTTGTGAGTGCATGAAAATCCACTTGATTTTTTCACGAGCCTGCTTTCTCATGAAATTCGAGTAGATTTTTTCATGAAACGAGCGATTTTGCCTCCAACTACAGCCCAGACATTGCAGGGACCTGACGAACGGCTGCTGGCCGGCGACATTCGTGCGCTGCGCAAGGCGCGCGGGCTGACGCTTGCCGAGACCGGGCTGAAGCTTGGCCGCTCGGTCGGCTGGGTCAGCCAGGTCGAGCGCGGCCTGTCGACCCCCTCGCTCAGCGATATCAGAGCTCTTGCCGAACTGTTCGGTGTCCCGATCAGCCTGTTATTCAGCCATGACGTGCCGCAGGAAAGCGAGCGCGGCGTGGTTGTGCGCGCCGGCAGGCGTCGCGCGCTTGGCACAAACGAATCGGGCCTGGTGGAAGAGCTTCTGTCGCCCGACCTCGGCGGCAGCTTCGAGATGGTGCGTTCGGTCTTCGCTCCGGGCGCGGAACTGAAGACCGAGGCGCGGCGGCCGACCGAGGAAGCCGGATATGTCGCGTCCGGACTGTTCGACATCCAGATATCCGGCGTCTGGCATCGACTTGGCGAAGGCGACTCCTTTCGCTTCGATGGCAAGCCCTATCGCTGGCGCAATCCGGGGTCCGAGCCGGCGGTTGTCATCTGGGTGGTTTCGCCACCGGTTTATTGAAATGCATGTCGCCCAAAACCGTGCAGCAGTTTTGGGATGAGGCCATGCATCAAAACAAAAATAGAAGCGCAACGCGCTGAGAGTTTGGGAGAAAAACATGGCGGGTTTGCCGAGCACGGCGCGCGTGGTTATCATCGGAGGGGGCGCCGTCGGCGCCTCGTCGCTCTACCATCTGGCCAAGGCGGGCTGGACCGACTGCGTGCTGCTGGAAAAGAACGAGCTGACTTCCGGTTCGACCTGGCATGCCGCTGGCAATGTGCCGACCTTCTCCTCGTCCTGGTCGCTGATGAACATGCAGCGCTATTCGACCGAGCTCTATCGCGGGCTGGCCGACGCTGTCGACTATCCCATGAACTACCACGTCACCGGCTCGCTGCGGCTGGCCCACACCGTCGAGCGTATGCAGGAATTTCAGCGCGCCAAGGGCATGGGTCTCTACCAGGGCATGAACATCGACGTGATCGGCGTCGACGAGATCAAGCGCCGCTACCCGTTCATGGAAACGCATGAGTTGAAGGGCGCGCTCTACGATCCGAGCGACGGCGATATCGATCCGGCGCAGTTGACCCAGGCGCTGGCCAAGGGCGCGCGCGACCTGGGCGCCAAGATCATCCGCTTCTGCCCGGTCACCGGCGTGCGCCGCGACAAGGACGAGTGGGTGGTGGAAACAGCGCAAGGCGAGATCCGCTGCGAGATCGTCGTCAACGCCGCCGGCTACCGCGCGGCGGAAGTGGGCAAGATGTTCGGCCGCGACGTGCCTATGATGGTGATGAGCCATCAGTACATATTGTTCGAGGAAATCCCCGAACTCGCGGCATGGTCGAAGGAAAACGGCTCAAAGCTGCCGCTGCTGCGCGACGTCGACACCTCCTACTATCTGCGCCAGGAAAAGAACGGCATGAATCTCGGCCCCTATGAGCGCAATTGCCGCGCGCACTGGGTCGGCCACAACGATCCGATGCCCGACGATTTTTCCTTCCAGCTATTCCCCGACGATCTCGACCGCCTGGAACATTACCTGGCCGATGCCGTCGCGCGCGTGCCGATCCTCGGCACCGCCGGCCTGTCCAAGGTCATCAACGGGCCGATCCCCTATACGCCGGACGGCAACCCGCTGATCGGCCCAATGCCCGGTGTTCCCAATGCTTTCGAGGCCTGTGTCTTCACCTTCGGCATTGCCCAGGGCGGCGGTGCCGGCAAGGTGCTGGCAGAATGGATCACGCAAGGCCAGACCGAATGGGACATGTGGTCGTGCGACCCGCGCCGCTTCACCTCATTCGCGTCCGCGCCCGACTATTGCGTCGCCAAGGGCATGGAAACCTACGGCAATGAATACGCCATCCAGTTCCCGCGCCATGCCTGGCCGGAAGGGCGCGACAGAAAATTGTCGCCGATCCATGATCGCATCAAGGCGCTCGGCGCCTGCTTCGACGCCTACAATGGCTGGGAGCGCGCCACCTGGTACGCGCAGGACGGCGACGACGTGTCGGAAGCAGCCACAATGACCTTCCGCCGTGAAGGTCCCTGGCACCACCGTGTGCGCGAGGAGTGCCTTGCCGTGCGCGACGCTGCCGGTATTCTCGACCTGCCCGGCTTCTCGCGCTTCAACCTCGAAGGCCCCGGTGCCGCCGAATGGCTGAGCCTGCAGGTCACCGGACTGGTGCCGAAACCCGGCCGCATCGGCCTTATCTACTTTGCCGATGACAAGGGCCGCATCGTCACCGAGATGTCCGTCGTGCGCCACGACGAGAACCTGATGACGCTGATCACGGCGGCGGTCGCGCAATGGCACGATTTCGAATGGCTGAAGTCGCGCATGCCGAAAAATGCGACTTTCAAGCTGATCGACCGGACCGAGGAATATTCCACCCAGATCCTCGCTGGCCCCAATTCGCGAAAGATCCTCGCCGATGTCTCCGCCGCCGACCTGTCGCTGCCGTGGCTGACGCATCAGGAAACCAGCATCGCCGGCCACTGGGCCCGACTGGTGCGCGTTTCCTTCGCCGGCGAACTGGGCTGGGAAATCCATACAAGGGTCGACGACACCGCCGCCATCTTCGATGCCATCTGGGCTGCCGGCCAGAAGCATGGCCTGAAGCCTTTCGGCATGTATGCTCTCGATTCGCTGCGGCTCGAAAAAGGCTATCGCACCTGGAAGGGCGACCTTTCGACCGACTACTCGGTCCTTCAGGGCGGGCTGGAGCGCTTCGTCAAATGGGACAAGCCCGACTTCCGCGGCAAGGCGGCGCTGCTGAGCGAAAAGCAGCAGGGCGTGAAGAAGCGCTTCGTCACGCTGGTCGTCGAAAACCCCGGCGACTGTGATGCTCCTTCCGTGTCGACGCTCTGGCATGACGGCAAGATCGTTGGCGAAACCACATCAGGAGGCTTTGGCCACCGGGTCGACAAATCGATCGCGCTCGGCATGCTGCGGGCCGATCTGGCTGAACCGGGCACGGCGATCGAAATCGAAATCTTCGGCGACCGCTTCAAGGCGGTCGTGCAGAAGGATGAGCCACTGTGGGATCCGAAGAACGAGAGGCTGCGCGCATGAAGCCGATCATCCTTACGGATGGCGGCATGGGGCAGGAACTGGTGCGCCGCAGCCGCTCCGAGCCGACGCCGCTGTGGTCGGCCAGGGTGCTGATCGACGAACCGGATCTGGTGCGCGACCTGCACGCGGAGTTCATCCGCGCCGGCGCCCGCGTCATCACCATCAACACCTATTCCGCGACACCGGAGCGCCTGGCGCGTGAGGGCGCGGAGGATCTGTTCAAGCCATTGCAGAAGCGCGGCATCGAGCTTGCAAGGCAGGCTTGCGAACAAGCCGGCGAGGCAACCATTGCCGGCTGCCTATCCCCGCTTTTCGGTAGCTACGCACAGGCGCTGACCATTTCATTCGAGGACACGCTCGACATCTACCGCCGCATCGTTGCCGAGCAGGCCGAGGGCGTCGACCTGTTCCTGTGCGAAACCATGGCGTCCGCCGAGGAGGCACGCGCGGCCGTCACGGCGGCATCGGAAAGCGGCAAGCCGGTCTGGGTGTCCTGGACGCTGGCCGACCACGGCAGGCCGTGCCTGCGCAGCGGCGAGACGATCGCCGCGGCTGCAAACGCACTCGACGGCCTGCCGGTCGCCGCACGGCTGGTTAATTGCTGCCGGCCCGAAGCGGTCAGCGCGGCGTTATCCGAACTCATCGACCTCGGCGGGCCGGTCGGTGCCTACGCCAACGGCTTCACCTCGGTCGACGCGCTGAAGCATGGCGGCACCGTGGATGTGCTGCACGCCCGCCACGACCTTGATCCGGAAGCCTATGCCAGCCAGGCAATGGGCTGGGTGGAAGCCGGTGCAACCATCGTCGGCGGCTGCTGCGAAGTCGGACCGGCGCATATCGCTGCTCTACGCGACCGGCTGGACCAGGCCGGCTATGACATTTCGGGAGGTATACATGCCTAGACCATCATCGCGCATTTCCGGCATCGTGCCGTCGGGCAAGGATGGCTGGGAAGTCCATTCGGCGGCCTGGGCCCGCAAGGCTGCCGGCGAGGACATCATCATGCTCTCGGTCGGCGACCATGACTTCGACACGCCTTCGGAAACGATCGAAGCCTGCGTGGCCGCGGTTCGCGGCAGCCACCACCACTACACCCCGCTTCCTGGCCTACCGCGACTGCGCAAGGCGATGGCCGCCGCCTCCAGCGCTTGCACCGGGGTTGAGACGACACCGGATCAGGTTATCGCTACACCGGGTGGCCAGGCGGCGCTCTACGCATCTGTCCAGGCCGTTCTCGACCAGGGCGACCACGCCATCGTGGTTGCACCCTACTACGCCACCTATCCCAACACGTTCAGCGCCGCCGGAGCCAGTTTCACCGTCGTCGAGACGCCGGCCGAGGATGGCTTCCAGCCACATGCCGACATGATCCGCGCGGCTGTTCGACCGAACACCCGCGCCATCCTGATCAACACGCCCAACAACCCGACCGGTGCTGTCTATTCCCGCGAGCGGCTGGAAGAGCTGGCCGAGATTTGCAAGGAGCATGACCTCTGGTTGCTGTCGGACGAGGTCTACTGGACGCTGGGCGGCGGCGAGCACATTTCGCCGCGCTCGCTGCCCGGCATGGCCGAGCGCACGCTGGTCATCAATTCCATGTCGAAGAGCCACGGCATGACCGGCTGGCGCATGGGCTGGCTGACCGGTCCGGAGGAGATGATCACGCTGTTGACCAATCTCAATCTGGTGACGACCTACGGCCTGCCGGCCTTCATCTCGATCGCTTGCGCCGAGGCGCTTGAGAACCATTACGGTGTGAAGGACATCGCCGAGCGTTACGCGGCGCGGCGCACCGTCTTCCTCGATGCTGTCAGCGGCATGAACGATGTCACAGTGCGCGGTTCCGAAGGCGGCATGTATGTCATGCTCGACATCAGCGATATCGAACGGGACGACGAGAAATTCGCCTTCGCATTCCTCGACAAGGAAAACGTCGGCGTCATGCCCGGTTCCAGCTTCGGCGAGGCCGCCGCAGGCCATATCCGCATCAGCCTCTGCCAGCCCGAAGCGGTGCTGACGGAAGCCGCCTTTCGCTTGCGCCGCTTCGTATCCAGCTACCGCCGAGAGGCCGCATGAACACGACTACCCTCAAAGCCATCCCCACCAAGGCCCGCGCCGTCATCATCGGCGGCGGCGTCTCCGGCTGCTCGGTCGCCTATCATCTGGCCAAGCTCGGCTGGACCGACATCGTCTTGCTTGAGCGCAAGCAGCTGACGTCAGGCACGACCTGGCACGCCGCCGGCCTCATCGGCCAGTTGCGCGGCTCGCAGAACATGACCCGGCTGGCGAAATATTCGGCCGATCTTTACGTCAAGCTGGAAGCTGAGACCGAGGTCGGCACCGGCATGCGGCAGGTCGGCTCGATCACCGTCGCGCTGACCGAGGAGCGCAAGCACGAGATCTACCGGCAGGCATCGCTCGCCCGCGCCTTCGATGTCGACGTGCGCGAGATTTCACCCAATGAAGTCAAGCAGATGTATCCGCATCTGAATGTTTCCGACGTCGTCGGCGCCGTGCATCTGCCGCTCGACGGCCAGTGCGACCCCGCCAACATCGCCATGGCGCTGGCCAAGGGCGCGCGCCAGCGCGGCGCCACCATTGTCGAGAATGTGAAGGTCACCAAGGTCCACACCAAAGCCGGTCGCGTCACCGGTGTGTCCTGGGCACAGGGCGACGAACAGGGCACGATCGAGGCCGACATCGTCGTCAACTGCGCCGGCATGTGGGCGCGTGAACTGGGCGCGCAGAACGGCGTCACCATCCCGCTGCATGCCTGCGAGCATTTCTATCTCGTCACCGAACCCATCCCCGGCCTCAGCCGGCTGCCGGTGCTGCGCGTTCCCGACGAGTGCGCCTACTACAAGGAAGACGCCGGCAAGATGATGCTGGGCGCCTTCGAGCCGGTGGCCAAGCCGTGGGGCATGGACGGTATCCGTGAGGATTTCTGCTTCGACCAATTGCCGGAGGACATGGACCATTTCGAGCCGATCCTCGAAATGGGCGTCAATCGTATGCCGATGCTGGCGACTGCCGGCATCCACACTTTCTTCAACGGCCCGGAGAGTTTCACACCAGACGATCGCTATTATCTCGGCGAAGCACCGGAACTCCGCGGCTACTGGATGGCGACCGGCTACAATTCGATCGGCATCGTCTCCTCCGGCGGCGCCGGCATGGCGCTAGCGCAGTGGATCAATGACGGCGAAGCCCCCTTCGACCTGTGGGAAGTCGACATCCGCCGCGCCCAGCCGTTCCAGAAGAACCGCCGCTACCTGAAGGAGCGTGTCTCCGAGACGCTCGGCCTGCTCTATGCCGACCATTTCCCCTATCGGCAGATGGCGACCTCCCGCAACGTCCGCCGCTCGCCGCTGCATGAGCATCTCAAAGCGCGCGGCGCCGTGTTCGGCGAAGTCGCCGGCTGGGAACGCGCCAACTGGTTCGCCCGCGAAGGCCAGGAGCGCGAATATCGCTACTCCTGGAAGCGGCAGAACTGGTTCGACAACCAGCGAGAGGAACATCTGGCTGTTCGCAACAAGGTCGGCCTGTTCGACATGACCTCGTTCGGCAAGATCCGCGTCGAGGGCCGTGATGCCTGTGCCTTCCTGCAAAGGCTGTGCGCCAATGACATGGACGTCGCACCGGGCAAGATAGTCTACGCCCAGATGCTCAACCAGCGGGGCGGGATCGAGAGCGACCTCACCGTCTCGCGGCTCTCGGATACGGCCTACTTCCTCGTCGTGCCCGGCGCCACACTGCAGCGCGATCTTGCCTGGCTGCGCAAGCATCTGAGCGATGAGTTCGTCGTCATCACCGATGTGACGGCGGCCGAAAGCGTGCTCTGCCTGATGGGCCCGGATGCGCGCAAGCTGATCCAGAAGGCCAGCCCGAACGATTTCTCCAACGAAGCTCACCCGTTCGGCACGTTCCAGGAAATCGAGATCGGCATGGGCCTGGCCCGCGCCCACCGCGTTACCTATGTCGGCGAACTCGGCTGGGAGCTCTACGTCTCGACCGACCAGGCAGCCCATGTCTTCGAGGCGATCGAGGACGCCGGTGCCGATGTCGGCCTGAAACTTTGCGGCCTGCACACGCTGGATTCCTGCCGCATCGAAAAGGCCTTCCGGCATTTCGGCCACGACATCACCGACGAAGACAATGTGCTGGAAGCCGGCCTTGGTTTCGCGGTCAAGACCGCCAAGGGCGACTTCATCGGCCGCGATGCCGTGCTGAAGAAGAAGGAAGCCGGCCTGTCACGCCGCCTGGTCCAGTTCCGGCTGAAGGACCCGCAACCCCTGCTCTTCCACAACGAGGCGATCCTGCGCGACGGCAAGATCGTCGGCCCGATCACGTCAGGCAATTACGGCCATCATCTCGGCGGCGCCATCGGGCTGGGTTACGTCCCGTGCCAGGGCGAAAGCGAAGCGGATGTGCTGGCGTCGTCCTATGAGATCGAGATCGCCGGTGAGCGCTTTGCCGCGGAAGCATCGCTGAAGCCGATGTATGATCCGAAGTCGGAGCGGGTGAAGATGTAGCGCGTTCTTCCTTCGCCCCGTTCACAGGGAGAAGGTGGCCCGAGGGCCGGATGAGGGGCGGCGCAAACGCCCCAGACTAAGGCAAATGTCGGTGCTGCCCCTCATCTGCCTGCCGGCATCTTCTCCCCGTAGAACGGGGAGAAGGGCGCTAATCCCGCAACTCAGAACCGCTCCAGCTTCGCCCGCACTTTCGCCAAAAAAGCCGCTCGGCTCCTCGGCGTCGAAGCATCCATCAGATAGTGCGCCAGGAAAAATGTCTTGCATCGCGTCGCGCACAGCGCCCGCATGCCGCGCAGCAGGGTCTTGCGGCCGGGCTGGCCGACGACGACGCTCCACCAGGTTGGCGCGCCGCAGGTGGTGATGACACCGACCTTCGTCACATGCGTCATCAGCGATTTGATCCGTCCCTTGCCCGCCGGCAACTTGAAGGCCACATCCGTCGCCCACACCCGGTCGAGCCAGCCCTTGAGCATCGCCGGCAGCCCGTACCACCACGTCGGATAGACAAACAGGATCGCTTCGGCCCAGGCAAGCAGCTCGAAATGCGGCTTCAGCGCCGGGTCCTGCGGCGCCTGGTCATTGTAAGAGCGCCGCTCGTCGCAGCCCATCACCGGATTGAAGTTTTCCGCATAGAGGTCGAGCAGCCGCACCTCCCAGCCCCTCGCCTTCAGCACCTCGATGGCACTGTCCCGGATCGACGCACAAAAACTCTCCGGGACCGGATGGCAATAAACAACCAGCGCACGCATCAGAAGCTGTCCATGCCGGATGCTACCTTGGCCATGAAGGCTTTGCGCGTTTCGCCTGTCGACAGATTCATCGAGTATTCAGCGAGATAGGTTACCGATGCGCCCGGCTTTACCGTGGCGCGCAGCATGCGCTTGATCAGCTTGCGTGGCGGATCGCCCATCAGCATGGCGCGGAACCGGCTGCCGCCATAGGTGGTGACCGCCGCGACCTTGCGGATGTTGTGCAGCGACGGCTGCACCTTGCCGTCGACCAGCTTGAACGACACGCCGGGCAGGAACACGCGATCGAAGAACCCCTTCAGGATGGCCGGAAAGCCATAGTTCCAGACCGGGTAGGAAAGTACCAGCGCATCGGCCCGCAGCAGGCGCTCGACATAGGGGGCCACGGCATCTTCCTCGCCGCGTTCGTTGTGGTAGCCGAGCCGTTCGGCTCGCGTCAGCCTTGGATCGAAACCCTCGGCATAAAGATCGCAGTCATCGACCGTATGGCCCGCTGCCACCAGGCGCTCGACGATCATCCGATGCAGACCGGCATTGAAGCTGGTCTCGACCGGATGGGCGTAGAGTACGAGGATGTTCACAGGAGAACATCCCGCAGGTCAGTGCGAGGCACCCCCCTCTGCCCTGCCGGGCATCTCCCCCTCAAGGGGGAAGATCGGACTGCCGCATCGCTTTCGCCAACGGTCAACGTCACAGTTTGGTCGCAACGCTGAGGCTGCCAATCTCCCCCCTTGAGGGGGAGATGTCCGGCAGGACAGAGGGGGGTGTTCAAGCGCAAACCTCTCCTCATCACACCCTCTGCAGCCCCTTGAACAAGAAAGTCCGGCCCGAGCGATAATCGTAGTCCGGATTTTCCCAGGCGATCATCTTGCCGGGATTGAGCAGGCCTTGCGGATCGGTCTCGCGCTTGAAGGCAAGCTGCACCGCGTCCGTCTGTTTCATGCCGCCCTCTTCCAGCGTGTAGCGGTGCGGATTGAAGATCGGGCAGCCATTCGCCTCATGCAGCCGAACGATCTCATCGAGCCGCGCCTCGGTGGTGAATTTCACCAGCGGCAGGCCGAAACAGGTGATGTTGCCGTCCAGCCGCACAAATTCGAGATGCGAAAAGACTTCTCCGGGAAACATCGCATCCATCTTTTCGACCAGCGCCAGCTGGTTGGGAAAAGGGTAGAGCGACTGCAGATAGGTAATCGAAGGATCGACGCGCAGTGCCCGCAGCGTCGTGTGGTTCCAGGTCAGCTCATAGGCCGGTGGCAGACCCTTTTTCTCGTCGGGCGTCGCCGTGGCGGCACTGAAGATCACCTCGCCGCCGGCGCGACGGGTGAAGGCAAGGAAGGCATCCAGCCCATGCAGCGCCACCATGACGACGCAGATGCTCTGTCCCTCCCTGAGGAATTTCTGGTGCCGCTTGAAATAGAGCTGCGGCACGGGTGCCGAAATCGGCGTGATCAGCTTGGTCAGGATGCCATCCTGGCACGCCAGCGCGTTGCCATAGCGCGCCGCGTCCATGAATGTGTCGAAGCCGACGATGACATCGACCCAGTCATAGGCTGCGGTTAGCGGCATCTCGACTTCGGTGATGATGCCATTGGTGCCGTAGGCGTGCGTGACCTTGTGCATATCCTCGCCGGTGAGTTCGAGCACCTTCGGCTCGGCCTCCATGGTCACCACGCGCAGGCGCAGCACATTGCCGAAATCACGCAGGCCGCCGAAATTGATCGAGCCAACGCCACCCGATCCGCCAGCGATGAAGCCGCCGATCGAGGCCGTGTTGTAGGTGGAGGGCGACAGCCGCAATTCCTGGCCGGAGTGCGCCCGCGTTGCCTTGTCTATATCGCCCAGCACAGCGCCAGGTCCGGTCACCACGCTCCCCCATGCGATCGACTTGATCTCGTTCATGTCGGCAAGGTTTAGCACCACGCCGCCCGAAAGCGGCATCGCCTGGCCGTAATTGCCGGTGCCACTGCCGCGCGGCGTCACCGGCACGCCGTGCCGGTGACAGGCGGCGAGCACGCGGATCACCTCGGCCTCGTTCTTCGGCGTCACGATCAGGTCGCCGGTGACATGGTCGAGCTGCTGTTTCAGCACCGGGCTGTACCAGTAGAAGTCGCGGCTCTTCTGCTGCACAATCGCCGGATTGTCGTCGAGTTTTATCCCGTCGAGATCGCGTTTCAGCGCGGCGATATCCATCATTTCACCATCAACTCGTCGAGTTCGGCATAGTCGGGCAATTGCCGCTCAATCGCACGCCCGTCGCGCACGACGATGCGATCCGATTCGGGCCGCGACAGCAATTCCGTCCAGCTTCGACCTTTGAACAGGATGAAGTCGGCTGGACCACCGACGGCAAGCGTGCCGACACCGTCAAGTCGCATCACCCTAGCCGGTGTCGCTGTCACCGCTTGCGGCCAGTCGGCGACCGGATGGTCGAAATGCAGGATGCGCGTCGCCATGCGGTAGACCTCCAGCATGTCGAGATCGCCATAGGCATGGAAGGGGTCGCGCGTGTTGTCGGAGGCGACGGCAACTGGAATGCCCCGCGCCTCCATCTCGTGCAGCAGCGTCACGCCGCGCCAGCGCGGCGTGGTCCGGTCCGCACGCCTGTCTTGCAGATAAAGGTTGCACATCGGCAATGACACCACGGCGAGCCCGGCCTTCGCCGCCTTATCCAGCGTGTCGAGCACGTCGAGATCGGGCTGGCGCGCCAGCGAGCAGCAATGGCCGACGAGGATATTGCCCTCGAAGCCGTTCCAGAGCGCCGCCTCCGCGATCTTCTTCAGCGAGATCGCCGTGACATCGTCGGTCTCGTCGGCATGGAAATCGAGATCGAGGCCATGTTTGATCGCTTGCGCGAACACCTGGTCGAGAAGCTCCTCCAGATCCGGCACCATATAGGTGACGACGCCGAGAACGCCCTTGGCGGCGGCCACCCTTTTGGCCAGGCCTTCGAACCAGGTCTTCTCGCGAACGCCTTCGATGCCGATCAGGCAGGCGGCCTGCAGTTCGATGCGGCCGCGCCACTTTTCGCGCATCGTCTCGAACACCGGCCAGGAGATTTCTTCCTGCGGCGCCACGCTGTCGAGATGGGTCCGCAGCGCCTTGGTGCCGTGCGCATAGGCTGAGCGCAGCGAGAAATCCATGCGGCGTGCAACATCCTCGGCGTTCCAGCGCGCGGCGCGGTCCGCGCCCGTGGCGTTCAGCGCGCCCATGAACGTGCCGTCCGGATTGGGTTTTCTCGGCCAGATATGGCCCTTGTCGATATGGGTGTGGCAGTCGACGAAGCATGGCAGCACGATGCGGCCGGCAAGGTCGACCGCGTCGGTTGGCACCGTTGGGCGACCATGAGCCATGATGCTGGAAATCCTGCCGTCGGCGACGGTGATGTCGGCCAGCGCAAAGCCGTCGCTGTCAAAGGCCACGGCAACGGCTGGTGTCAGGGACGCGTGAAGCCGGACATTGGCGAGCCGGTATGAGCCTGAATTCGGAATCAAGAAATTACCGCTCCTGCTTCAGTGCGCTTTCGTGCCAGCGCCTGAGAATGAGATGCGAAATCAGCGACAGCACGAGGAAGATCAGGATGCCGGTGAGCGAGATCAGGATCAGCGCCGCGAACAGGCGCGGTGCGTTGAGCCGGTAGCCGGCCTCGATGATGCGCGAGGCAAGCCCGGATGATTGGCCCTGCGCCCCAGCCACGAACTCGGCCACCACGGCGCCGATCAGCGACAGGCCGCCGGCGATCTTCAGCCCGCCGAGAAAGTAGGGCATCGCCGCAGGCAGCCGAAGATAGCGCAACTGCTGCCAGCGCGTGGCGCCGTTGAGCTTGAACATATCCAGCAGGTTGCGGTCGACGGAATTGAGGCCAAGCGTGGTGTTGGAAAGGATCGGGAAGAAGGCGACGATCCAGGCGCAGAGCAAAAGCTTGGTCGTCTGGTTGCCGACATAGATATTGATCAACGGGAAGATGGCGACGACCGGCGTCACCTGCAGCACGATGGCGAACGGAAAGAACGACATTTCCACCCATTTCGACTGCGCGAACAGGACTGATAGCCCGACACCGCCGATGACAGCCAGGGCCAAGCTGAGGAAGGTGATCCTGAGCGTCACCAGCAGCGAGGAAAACAGCAACCCGGCATCATCGTGCAGCGTCTGCAGCACCACGCCGGGGCGCGGCAGGATGTATTTCGGGATATCGTTCCAGACACAGATGCGGTCCCACAGCCAGATGGCCAGGATCATGATCGCCAGTGGCAACACCCACCGGCCGATCCGCTCGAGCCGGTCCTCCCGTACGCGGCGCGCCTCTTCGGGATCAAGCTTCAGCGTGACCTCTTCAATGGCCGTCATGACGCGACCCCGCTGTTGAATTGATGGCCTTGACCAGCACATCGGAAGCCTGGCGGCAAAGTGCTGCATAGTCGGGCGAGGTGCGGAACACCTCGTCGCGCGGATAGCCCGCCTCGACAGCGAGTTCGTCGAACACCCTGCCCGGCCGAGCCGCCATGACGACAATCCGATTGGACAGGAAAACGCTTTCGAACACGCTGTGGGTGACGAAGACGACGGTGAAGCGTTCGTCCTGCCATAGCTCCAGCAGATCATTGTTGAGCTTGAAGCGGGTGATCTCGTCGAGCGCCGCGAACGGCTCGTCCATCAGCAGCACGCGCGGTTTCGTCACCATGGCGCGCGCGATCGAGACGCGCATCTTCATGCCCCCGGACAGTTCGCGCGGCACCGCTTTTTCAAAGCCCGTCAGATGGACCCGCGCCAGCATCTCCTCGACCGCCGGCGCCGCCTTGGCTCGTGAAATACCCTTGAGCCGCAGCGGCAGCCAGACATTGTCGAAGACATCGGCCCAGGGCAGCAGCGTCGGTTCCTGGAAGACGAAGCCGATCTTGGAGCGGTCGAGAGAGCCGCCGCCACGCCAATCGAGCAGGCCGGACGTCGGCGTCGACAGGCCTGCAATCAGGCGCAGCGCCGTCGACTTGCCGCAACCGGACGGGCCGAGAAGGCTGAGAAAGTCACCGTCCCGGATCGTCAGGTCGACATTGTCGAGTGCCGTCACACCGTTGGAAAAGACCTTGCCGACGCCGCGCAACGCCAGCAACGTCGGGCGAGGCCCCGACCCTGTTGGCGCTTGCGCCACTGTCTCCTGGATCATGCGCGAACCGGCCTATTTCTTCAGGTCGAGCCCGACGCCCTTGTTGATGAAGGCCAGCGTGTAGGCCTTCTTGATATCGATGCCCGCGGGCGTGACCTTGGCCTTGACCATCTTGTCGTAAAAACTCTGGATGCGCGCATCCGTCATCGCGCCGATGCCCAGCTTCTCGCTGTCGCCTGAATCGACGATGCCGAACTTCTTCAGCTGTTCGATCGAGAAGGCGATCTGCTCATCCGTCATGTCCGGATTGTCCTTCTTGATCATGTCATTGGCGGCCTTGTTGTCGCCATAGAGATATTTGTACCAGCCCTTGGCCGAGCCATCGACGAAGCACTGGACAACCTCGGGGCGCTTGTCGATCGTATCCTGCATGACCTCGACCGTCGTCGCGTATGTGTCCCAGCCATAGTCGGCGAGCAGGAACTGGTCGGGCATGAAACCGCCCGCCTTCTTGACCGCGAACGGCTCGGAGGTGACGTAGCCCTGCTGGATCGACTTCTTGTTGGCGATGAACGGCGCCGGATTGAAAGTGTAGGGCACGCGCTTGGTGGCGTCGAAGCCGAGATCGGTGATCATCCACTGGAAGAATGTCTGCGCGCCCTCGTCGCCCAGTATGTACTGGTCGGCCTTCTTCAGGTCGTCCCATGTGTCCAGCCCCTGGCCGGGCTGCGACATGATCACCTGCGGGTCCTTCTGGAAATCAGCGGCCACCACGCGCATCGGAATGCCCTGTTGCACGGCGTCGAAAGCCGAAAGCAGATTGCCTCCCATGTAGAAGTCGATCTTGCCGGCAAGTAGCATCGGCCTGCCGCTGACCTGCGGCCCACCCTGCATGATGGTGACGTCGAGGCCGCAGGCGGCGTAGGTGCCATCGGCGATGGCCTGGTAATATCCTCCATGCTCTGGCTCGGCCAACCAGTTGGTGCCAAAGGTGACTTTCTCATTGGCGGCCGCGCCCACCGTGCCGGCCGCAAGCAGCGCGATCGCGCCCGCCGAAATCTTCCGTCTTCCGTACATCGACACCACCCTCTGTTTGCTCCGGCACGCTCCGCGCCGGGCTCGACACCATTGGTTCAAGAAGCAAGACACATGCCACCGGCCCCTCGTGCCGGGACCGCCCGCTTGCGTCGCACTCGCGCGTCAAGGGCGGGCGGGTCATGCTGTACGAAAGGCATCGTGCCTATTTTTTGAACTGCTGTCCACAATCGCGCCGACGACATGAACCGCCATCTTGAAGATACCACCACTACCGCCTTAGGTTGCCGGCGGAACGGAGATTGCCATGTTCAAATTTCTCACGCCGAAGTCGATCAAGCCGCCCTTCGCCCGCTACAGCCACGGCGTCGAGGTGCCCGCCGGCAAGCGGCTGGTGCTATGTTCGGGCCAGGTCGCCATCACGGCGGACGACCAGACTCCCGAGGACGCAGGCGCCCAGGCCGAGCTTTGCTTTCAAAACATCGCCGCGGTTCTCGGCGAGGCGGGTCTCGGGCTTTCCGATATCGTGCGCATCAACGCCTATGTCACCGACCGCGCGCATCTGCGGCCTTATATGGACGTCCGCGACAGGCTGTTCGCCAGTCCCGCTCCCGCCTCGACGCTGATGATCGTCTCCGGTTTTGCCCGGCCGGAATTCAAGGTAGAGGTCGAGGCCATCGCGGCTGGGTGAGATGCGCAGGCCGAAGCCTCGAATCGACAGGCTGGCAATCTGAAGCTACACCACACCAAAGTCTGCGCCGCCCCTCATCCGCCTGCCGGCACCTTCTCCCCGTTCTTCACGGGGAGAAGGTGCCGGGCAGCGCAAACATAAGATCAGTTCCGTCGAGGCCCGAAATGACCCAAACAAAAAGACGCGTGTGGTGGGGCGACTACCGGACAACCGAATATGCCTCGATTGATCCGGAGGCGACGATCGCCGTTCTGCCCGTGGCGGCGATCGAGCAGCACGGACCGCATCTGCCCGTCTCTACCGACACATCGATCATGAACGGCATGCTCGACGCGGTTATCGACCGCCTGCCCGATGATCTCGACATCCGCATCCTGCCGGTCCAGGCGATCGGCAAGTCCAATGAGCACCTTCACGCACCGGGCACCCTCACCTTGCCGGCGACGACATTGGTCGACGCCTGGACTGAGCTTGGCCTGTCGATCGCGCGCGCCGGCCTGCGCAAATTGATCGTTGTCAACTCGCATGGCGGCAATGAGGAGATCATGGGCATCATCACGCGCGAGTTGCGCGTGCGTGCCAAGATGCTGGCGGTGAAGACGAGCTGGCAGCGCTTCGGCCGGCCGGCTGGCATGTACACCGAACTCGAGGACCGTCACGGCATCCACGGCGGCGATGTCGAGACGTCGCTGATGCTGCATTTCCGGCCGGACCTCGTCGATATGGGCAAAGCCGACAATTTCGTCTCCAATGTCGCCAAGGCCGAAAAGGAATTCTCGCTGCTGCGCCACACCGGAACGCACGCTTTCGCGTGGATCGCTGGGGATCTCAACCCGAACGGCGTAGTCGGCGATGCCGGCATCGCCACGGCAGAAAAAGGCCGGCTGACAGCCGAGCACCAGGCCGACGGCTTCATCAGCCTGGTGAAGGACGTGCGCAAGGCAAAGCTTGCCGACTGGCTGAGCTAACCCTCGATCTTCAGTTCGAAAGGCGTGCCTTCGAAAGCATCCGCGCCACGGCCGATCGCCTGGATGGCCTCGACCATGCGGCCGTTGCGATCGAGCAGCGCGTCGGCCACCGCGATCAGGCGCGGATTGGGTGTCGCCGACGGCGACAACGCCCGCAGGGTCCGTGCCAGTTCCGCCTCGTCACGCTTCGGCGCCAGCGCGGCCGCGATGATATAGGCCGAAGCGGTCGAGCGGCTGATTCCCGCATAGCAATGTATAACCAGCGGTCGTGCACGATCCCACTGGCGGCCAAAGTCGAGTATGTCGAGCACGTGCTCCTCGCCCGGCATGGTCATGCCGTCCTGCGCCACCGCGATGTCATGCATGACAAGGTGGAGATGATTTTCCCTGGCGATCGATGCCGGACGCGTCACCTCCGTGCCAGCGGACAACAGCGAAAGCAGCCGCCCGGCGCCGGTCCTTGCCACCGTCTCCTCGACCTTCGCCAACGAACAGACATGGATCATAGTATCTTTTCCCTTGGCTGATCGTCGCGCCGCCGCGCCCAGTCGGCAAGAGCGGATTCGAGCCGCAACCATTCCTCCTGACATCCCGGCAAGCCAGCGCGCAGCACATGTGGCCGGTCGGCAAAATGGCGAAGCAGGATGCCGCGCTCGCCAAGTGCCGAAAACAGTCCGGCGGCATCGACCAGGCGAAGATAGCGAAACAAGGTGGTGCCGCCGGCGACGGGAACGCCGAAGCGGCCAAACAACCCGTCGAGCCGGGCAGCGGCAGCGGCCAGCGACGAGCGCATCTCGTCCTGCCAGGCGATATTGGCGAGCGCCTTCATGCCATATTCCAGCGCCGGCCCGGCAACCGCCCAGGGGCCAAGCTGTGTCTCCAGCCGTTTGACAGTCAGCACATCGGAAAGCGCGAAACCCAGCCGCAAGCCGGCCAGGCCGAAGAACTTGCCGAACGAGCGCAGCACGACAATGCCGCCCTGCCCGACATCCCCCGCAAGGCTCTCAGTACGCGGGCCGACATCCATGAACGCCTCGTCGACCACCAGCAACCCGCCCTTGGCGCGCAATCCTGCGGCAAGCTCCAGCAACTTCTCGCGCGGGACGATGCGCCCGTCCGGATTGTTGGGGTTGACGATGACAGCAAGGTCGGCCTCAGCCAGGGCCTCGAAATCCTCGACCTCCGTCACGGCATGGCCCGCAATCGCCGCAGCCCGCGCATGCTCCGCATAAGTCGGCCCCAGCACCAGCGCCTTGCCGGGCCTGACCAGGGAGGCAACGCGCGGCAAGAGAATCTGCGTCCCCGGCCCCGCCGCGACATGCGCGGGGGACGGCGCGCCATAGGCGCTGGCGGCGACTTCGGCCAGTTCGTGCGCGCGCGCCTTTTCCGGCAGACGCCACAGGGCGGTGGCGGGCAGGTCGAAAAGCGGATAGGAGAGCGGATTGATCCCGGTCGAAAGATCGACGAAAGGCTGCGGTGCGTCGGGAAAGAGCGCCCTCGCCCGGCCAAGACTGCCGCCGTGATCCACCGTTGCAATCGCTCCATCAAGAAGCTTCATGTCAGTCCTGATCGCTTTCCTGTCCTTGGCCGTCGAACTCGCACTGGGCTATCCGGGCTGGCTCTTCCGCGCCATCGGCCATCCGGTGACGTGGTTTGGCAGGCTGATATCCTTTCTCGACCGCAGGCTCAACCGCGCCACTGATTCCGACGTGCAGCGTCGCCGGCGAGGCGTTGTTGCCCTGATGATCATCGTCCTCGTGCCGGCCGTGATCGCGCTTGGCATCGAAATCGCGCTCTGGCGGATGCTTCCCACCGGGTTGGTGGTCACGGCGATCCTGGCAACCGCGCTGCTGTCGCAGAAGAGCCTCTACGAACACGTCGAAGCCGTGGCCTACGCGCTCGAAACCGGCGGCCTGGCGATGGGACGCATCGCCGTCTCGCAGATTGTCGGCCGCGATCCGGAAAGACTGGACACGGCAGGCGTCGGCCGCGCGGCCATCGAAAGCCTGGCCGAGAATTTTTCCGACGGCATCGTCGCCCCGGCCTTCTGGATCGGTGTCGGCGGCCTGCCCGGCGGCGTCGCCTACAAAGCCGCCAACACCGCCGATTCGATGATCGGCCACCGCACGCCACGTCACGAGGCCTTCGGCTGGGCCGCCGCGCGTTTCGACGACCTGATCAATCTGCCGGCGTCGCGGCTGACAGCATTGCTTATCGTGCTGGCGGCGTTCCTCGTCAGGGATGCGGATGCGGGCAACGCCTGGCGCGCCGTCTGGCGTGACGCCAGGAAGCATCGCTCGCCCAATGCCGGCTGGCCCGAGGCGGCGATGGCCGGAGCGCTCGGGCTCGCGCTTGCCGGCCCGCGCAGCTATGGCGGCGTCATGGTCGACGACGTGTTCATGGGCGAAGGCGGCCGCCGCGAAGTCGACAGCCTCGACATCAGGCGCGCGCTGAAACTCTATCGGGTCGCCGATTACCTACTGATCGGCCTGTTCGGTCTGGTCGCGGTCGTCGTCATCGTTGCGTGACGAGATCGCCGTTCAGAACTCGATCCCCTGCTGCGCTTTCACGCCCGCCGAAAAATGATGCTTGGTCACGCCCATTTCGGTGACGAGGTCGGCCGCCTCGACGAGCCCCGGCTTGGCGTTGCGGCCGGTGACGACGACGTGCAGCCCTTCGCGCCGCGCCTTTAGCGCCTCGACCACTTTTTCGAGATCGAGATAGTCGTAGCGCAAAGCGATGTTCAGTTCGTCGAGTACCAGAAGGCTGATCGACGGATCGGCCATCAGTTCGAGCACCTTGGCCCACGCGGCTTCAGCGGCGGCGATGTCGCGCTTCAGATCCTGCGTTTCCCAGGTGAAACCCTCGCCCATCGTATGCCAGACGACGCGGTCGCCGAATGCTGCAAACGCATCCTTCTCGCCTGTGTGCCATTTGCCCTTGATGAACTGGACGACGCCGACGCGCTTGCCATAGCCGAGCATCCGCAAGGCCAGCCCGAAGGCGGCGGTGGTCTTGCCTTTGCCCGGACCGGTGTTGACGATCAGCAGCCCCTTCTCGACCGTCTTGGCCGCCACCTCGGCGTCCTGCACCGCCTTGCGCTTGGCCATCTTGGCGCGGTGGCGCTCTTCATCCCTGTCGTCGATGGTCCTGTCGATTTCGGTCATCTCACTTCACCTTCAGCGGTAGCCCCGCCACCATCAGCAACACTGTTTCGGCCACCGCCGCAACCTGCTGGTTGAGCCGGCCGGCAGCGTCACGGAACCGACGAGCCAGCGCATTGTCGGGCACGATGCCCTGGCCAACCTCGTTGGAAACCACGAACCACGGCCCACGCGGCCGCGACAGCACGTCCGCCAATCGCCTGCATTCGGCCTCGACGTCGTGCTCGGCCAGCATGTGGTTGGTCAGCCACAAAGTCAGGCAGTCGACCAACACAGGCTGCCCATCCGGCAGCGCCTCGATCGCGCCGGCAAGGTCGAGCGGCGCGTCGATGGTCATCCAGCCCTCGCCCCGGCGCGAGCGGTGCAAGGCGATGCGTTCGCGCATCTCGTCGTCATAGGCTTGCGCGGTGGCGATGTAGGACCATGGTGCCGGATGAGCCGTCACCAGCGTCTCGGCATGCCCGCTCTTGCCAGAGCGCGAACCGCCGATGAGAAAGGTCAGCGTGCCCTTATGTGCAACGGGATCGGCCATCGGTCGGATCAAGCGCCAAGGAGGACTGAAGCAGTTTTCATCCCTGTTCCTATTGCCTCCAACCAGCGGGGTTGCAAGCCGGTTCTTGCCGCTCCTGCCGGAATCGCCGGCAACCAACGCGAATCCACCGCCTTGGACGGTCGGCAAGCCGGTGCGCCAATTGACAATTCTCACGAGTGGGTATTGGCTGAACGTTCAGCCAACAGAGGGAGCCAGTCATGCAGCCCGATCCCAACGAGCGAGCCACCTACAACGGACTGACCCGGGCTGAAGCGACGCTGCCGTCATCGGCCTATTGGGACATGGGAGCCTATCAGCGCGACCTCGACGCCATCTGGTATCGAAGCTGGCTTCTCGTCTGCCGGGAGGCGGACTTGGCAGAACCACGGGCCTTCAGGACGTTTCGGGTCGGCACGCAGGAAATCGTGGTGCTGCGCGACGAGACAGGCGTTCTCCGCGCCTTCCACAACACCTGCCGGCATCGCGGCTCGCAGCTTTGCCAGGAAAGCGAGGGCCGGCTGAAGGCGCGGCTCCTTACCTGCCCCTACCATGCCTGGTCCTATTCGCTGCGCGGCGATCTCGTGCGCGTGCCGTCGAAATCGCTGCCCGAAGGTTTCGACAAGGCCGACCATGCGCTCTACCGGGTAGCGCTCTCCGTGTGGCGCGGCTTTGTTTTCGTCAACCTTCTGGAAGACGCCGAAGACTCGGCTGAAACATCCTTCGACCCCGCGTCCGGCAATCTCGGCAATTGGCCGCTTGAAACGCTGGTCACCGGCCACGTGCTGCGCAAGGTGATGAACTGCAACTGGAAGATTTTTTGGGAAAACTTCAACGAGTGCCTGCACTGTCCGGGCGTCCACAAGGACCTGTCGCGGCTGGTGCCGATCTACGGCCGTGGCCTGATGGGTCGGCACGACGATCCCGAATGGGCCCGCCATGCCGACAATGACGCGCCGGAATTTTCTGGTGGCCTGAGAAGCGGAGCCGAAACATGGTCGAGCGACGGGCGCGCGCATGGGCCGGTCTTTGCCGGCCTGACGCCGGCCGAACGCGCCGCCGGACAGACCTATGCCACCAATCTGCCGTCCATGTTCGTCGTCGGCCATGTCGACTATGTCAGGACGGTGCGGCTGGTGCCGCTCGGGCCCGAGCAGACGGAACTCACCGCAGAATGGCTGTTTCCGCCGGAGGCCTTGAAGGCGCCCCCAGCCGACATCGACAACATCGTCGCCTTCGGCAGGCAGGTGCTGGAGGAAGACGCGGCGATCTGCGAGGTCAATCAGAGGGGACTGCGCTCGATGCGCCACCAGGTCGGCGTTCTGATGCCCGAGGAATATGAGCTGCACCGCTTCCACAACTGGATACGCGAGCGCCACGCAGCGGTTCCGCCCAGCCCCTGAGGATCAGAGAGACTTCGGCAGGTACCGCCACGTTACGAAGCCGCAGATCGCCGCCAGGATGCCGAGCGTGGCGAAGACCGCCCCCAGGCCGAAAAACGCCAGCACCACGGAATAGACCAGCGGCGGCGTCAGCTCGGAAAAGTCGAGATAGGTGCGATAGACGGCAGCCATCTGCGCCCGTTCGTAGGAGCGCACCGAGCGCATGAAGGCGGTCGAGCCCAGCGCATCGAGCGCGATGGTGAAGAAGGCGCCGCAAAGCAGGAAGGCGCCGGTGAGCAGCGGCACGGTCTCGCCAACGGCGCCGGCCGCCAGAAGTGTTGCCGACATGGCGAAATAGGCAAATGTCATGGTGCGGCGGCCACCGAAGCGTTTTCCGGCCTTGCCCCAGAAGATCGCCATGAACAGAAGCGCATTGCCGGCGGAAACCAGCAGGCCACCGGCCATGTCGCCCTGCCCCGTGATCACCATGAACAGTGGCCCATAAACGAAGAATGTGGTCCAGAAGCAGGAGCGGCCGAAGGCGATGAGCCAGGCCAGCCGCAGCCTTGGCTGGGCGATGAAGCGGCCGATATTGGCGAGCGGATTGGCTGGACGCGTCTTGCCAGGGCGGATCAACGGGTTGTCACTCAGCCGGTAGAACCAGAACAGCGCCAACAGGATCATGGCGAAGACGGCGACCGCGCCATGCGCCGCATAGATGCCGAAACGCGTGTAGAGGAAGATGCCGAGCGTCGGCCCGCCGGTCCACGCCACCATCGACCACGCCATGCGCAGCGATTCAGCCTGCATGAAATCGGTCTTGCGGATGTGATCCATGATGTAGAGGTTGAGCGTGATGCCCAGCGCGCTGGCGCCCATGACGCGGCACAGCATTCCGGCCAATTGCCCGGCCAGCGTGTGCGTGACGAAGAACAGTGAGCCGATGGCGAGCAAGCAAGCGCCGGCGGTGTAGACCCAGCGCCGGGCAAAGCGCCGGATCAACATCGGCATGAACAGCGTCACCGACAGGCCGAGCATTGCCACGATGGTGTAGAGGATCGAGACGATCTGCTCGTTGTGCAGGATCTCGTAGGCCTGGATCGGGATGACGCTCGACACGATGGCGCGGGCGAAGGATTCGACCGCGTAGAGCGAGGCAAAGGTGCGCGCATCCGCGGCCTTGAGGGCCGGAAGCCAGATCGGATGACGCACATGGATGGACATCGCTTCCCCCGAAGCAGAATCGCAAACCCAAATCTGCAGGGAGCGTTCCCGGGCGAGTAACAGGAAACCGACGCATTCACCGCAAAAGCGAAGCCGGCCAAAGGCTTTCCAGTGCTGGCCTAAAGCGGATCCTGATGCGGTGCCGATCCAATATTCCACAGACTGCAGGAGGCAGGATGTCCCCGTCGCCGGACAATCGAGGTCGAAGCCGAGTGGCCAGCTTCTTTTGTCCGGGGCAACCGTGATAGTCGTCTTGCAGGGCTGATTCAGATCGCGAGACCATGAGCATCCATACGCCGACCGCACCCGTTAAAGACAAGCCAGGCCGCATTATCGGCATCGACGTGCTCCGTGGCATCGCCCTGCTGGCCATGGCGAGCTACCATTTCACCTGGGATCTCGAATTCTTCGGCTATACGGATCCCGGCCTGACCGCCTTTGGCTGGTGGAAGATCTATGCGCGCTGCATCGCTTCGACCTTCCTGTTCCTGGTCGGCGTCAGCCTGTTCCTGGCCCATGGCAAGAGGATCCGCTGGAACGGCTTCTGGAAGCGCTTCGCCATGGTTGCCGTGGCAGCACTCGCCATATCGATCGTCACCCGGATCGCCACGCCGGACGGCTTCATCTTCTTCGGCATCCTGCATGAGATCGCGCTGGCGAGCGTGCTCGGGCTGCTGTTCCTGCGTCTGCCGGCACTGCTGACGCTGCTTGTGGCGGCGCTCGTCATCGCCGCGCCTTTTTACCTGCGTTCCGAGATTTTCGACCATCCCGCCCTGTGGTGGGTCGGTCTGTCGGCGAACAATCCGCGCTCCAACGACTACGTTCCTCTGTTTCCGTGGTTCGGCGCCGTGCTTGTGGGCATCGGCATGACGAAGCTTGCCACTGCCTCTGGTATCCTGACGCGTCTGGCCAGCATCACGCCCGGGCGCTGGGCAAACCCGCTGGTCTTCATCGGTCGCCACAGCCTCGCCTTCTACCTGATCCACCAGCCCTTGCTTATCTCCTGCGTCTGGCTGTTTGCTCAGGTGATGCCGGCGCCGGTCGAAACCAAGCAGGTCAATTTCCTGAAAGCTTGCCAGGTCTCGTGCGAGCAGCAGCGCGACAAGGTGTTCTGTACAGCCTATTGTGGTTGCATGCTTGATGCGCTGGAGAAACCACGCTCGACCGGCTCTACAACAATGACCAGACCGCCGAGTGGAAGGCACATCTGGGTGACCTTGCCGATACCTGCACCGCCAAGACCGACGACAAGATGATGGATGGAGGGGCGCAATGACCGACAGCCAGGCAAAGCCGGGAATAATTCCGTGGCCACCGCTGATCTACATCGCCGCCATCGCCATCAGCGTCGCGCTCGGGCTTCTCTATCCGCTACCATGGATCGACGACCTCCTGGGCGACATCCTGTTCGCGGCCGGCTGGGTGGCGCTGCTTGCCGTCGCCGCACTCTGGTTCACGGCGATCCGCATCATGATGCGGGCCAAGACCACGCTTAATCCCAATGCCGTACCCGACCATCTGGTAACGAGCGGCCCGTTCGGCATTACCCGCAATCCAATGTACCTGGCCAATACGCTGCTGTTGATCGGCGTGGCCTTTGTCTCGGGGATAGCGTGGTTCCTGCCGCTGGCGTTCATCGCCGCCTTCGTCACCCAAAAGGTCGCGATCGAGGGCGAGGAGAAAATCCTTGCGGCGAAGTTCGGCAAGAAATACCGGGATTATGCGAAGAAGGTGCGGCGCTGGATTTGAGCCGCCCTTCGCCGCGAAGACGTTTTACGTGTTGACGCCAAGCTCCACGAGCCGCTCAACGCATGATTCCTCGGCCTGGTCGAGTTCGGCCAGCGTCTCCTCGAGATCCCTGCGCTTCTGCCGGAGATCCTCGCGCTTTTCCTCGATGCGCTTGATCATGAGCTTGAGTTGCCCGACTTCGCCGGGCGGCTCCTTGTACATCTGGATGATTTCGCGGATTTCGTTGATCGAGAAGCCGAGCCTCTTTCCGCGCATGATCTGGCGGATGAGATGCCGGTCCGACGGACGGAACAGGCGGGTGCGGCCACGCCGCACCGGTTGCACCAGCCCCTCATCCTCGTAGAAGCGCAACGTCCGCGTCGAAACATCGAATTCGCGAGTCAGCTCCGTGATCGAATAGTATTCCCGCATTGTCACTCCACATGCCGGGACCGGACACCCCTCGCCGATTACCGGCCCGTCCGTCCCATGCCAACCCAGTTCCCAGCCGGAATCGGCATGTTGCCCCAACATGCAGAGCCTCGCACGGCATTTACGTAAAAGTCAATTGTGAGGTTGAGTGCCTGGTTGAAGCGACGCGACAACGCATGTCGCTGAGGAAAGAGCACCCATTCGCGGTTAGGACAAAATTGCGTAACGTGAGATGAACAGAAACAACCGGATCGACCCATGCCCGCAAATCGGTCCAGAACAACCGGGAATCGTTGAACATCCAGTCGGAGAGAGCAAACGAGGCAACCGGACAGCGCGTTAGCGTTCTCGTCGCCGAGCGCAATCCGCTGGTATTGTCGGCCCTGCGTGAAATGCTGGAATGCGACGGGCGTTTCGCGTTTTTTGGCTCGGTGCGAAGCGGCAAGCATTTCCTGGAACTCGCGACGGCGTCGCAATTCGATGTGGCCGTCATCGGCTGGAAACTCGTCGACATGGACGGCGCCGACCTTCTGGCGGAAATCCAGAACCGCAAGCTCGACGTGCGCGTTACTGTCTTTTCGAACGAACACGATATCGGAATCCTGAAGCAGTGCGTGCGCCTCGGGGCTCATGGCTACTGTTTCCAGTTCGACGAGCCCCAGATCATCTTCGAGACGATACTCGCGGTCGCGCGCGGCCGTATCTGCATCCCTTATATCGACATCAACAAGATCAACGACACGCCGCTGTCGCGGCTCACGGTGCGCGAGCGGGAACTTCTGGCGGTGCTTGCCGACGGCTGGACCAACCTGCAGATCGCGACACGCACCGGTATCTCCGAGAATACCGTGAAATATCATCTCAAGAATCTCTACGACAAGCTTGCCGTCCGCAATCGGGCAATGGCGGTCGCACTCTATTCAAGTGAGAAGCGTTGGGGATCCTAGGGTGCGTGCGGGTAGGCCAAACCTACCCGCACGCAACGATATCTTACCCGCGAAGGTGTTGTTGCGAGCTATCATCGAAACGAGACTTGCTCCACGTTTCACGGCAAGATGACCGACGCGGCGTCGGAGCGCATGGCGCAACGTGCTGGTGGTCAACGGGGCAATCGGACGCGTAGGTTAGACGCGCGCTGCCGCGCACCGACGATACCGGGAGGACAAGAATGGATATCCACGAATATCAGGCCAAGGAACTGCTGGCCCGTCACGGGGTCCATGTCCCGCGTGGCGGCCTTGCCTACAGCCCCGAGCAGGCGACCTACCGCGCCCGCGAGATCGGCGGCGGCAAATGGGTCGTCAAGGCGCAGGTGCACTCTGGCGCGCGTGGCAAGGCTGGCGGTATCCGCCTGTGCGTGAATGACGAGGAAATCTCCAACGCCGCCGAGGCCATGCTGGGGCGCAAGCTGGTAACCCAGCAGACCGGTCCGCGCGGCAAGCTGGTATCCAGGCTCTATCTCGAGGAAGCCGTCGACATCGCACAGGAGCTGTATATCGGCTTCGTCCTCGACCGCAAGGAAGAGCGCGTCATGATCGTCGCGTCCGCCGCCGGCGGCATGGAGATCGAGGACATCGTCGAAGACGCTCCGGATTCCATTATCCGGACCACGGTCGATCCCGGCGTCGGCATGCAGCGGTTCCAGGCGCGCGAGATCGCCTTCGGCCTGGGTCTCGAGAACAACCTGATTGGCAAGGCGACCGAGACGCTGCTCGGCTGCTACCGGGTGTTTCGCGACTACGATGCCTCGATGCTCGAGATCAATCCGCTGGTGGTAACCCGCGACGGCAATCTGATGGCGCTCGACGCCAAGATGTCGTTCGACGAGAACGCGTTGTTCCGTCGCCCGGAAATCTCCGAGCTGCGCGACAAGAGCCAGGAAGATCCGCGCGAAACCTTCGCCAGCGACCGTGGCCTGTCCTATGTCGGGCTCGACGGCAATATCGGCTGCATCATCAATGGCGCCGGGTTGGCGATGGCGACGATGGACATGATCAAGATCGCCGGCGGCGAGCCGGCGAACTTCCTCGACATCGGCGGCGGCGCCTCGCCCGAGCGCGTCGCCAAATCATTCCGAGCGGTTCTCGGCGACAAGAATGTCGAGACGATCCTGGTCAACATCTTCGCCGGCATCAACCGCTGCGACTGGGTCGCCGAGGGCGTCATCAAGGCGATCCGCGAAGTCGGCGTCAACGTTCCGCTCGTTGTGCGGTTGGCCGGCACCAATGTCGATGAGGGCAAGCGCATCCTGGCCGAATCCGGCGAGGATGTGATCGTCGCCGACACGCTGGCCGAGGCCGCCGAAAAGGCGGTTGCCGCCTGGCAAGCAGTCACCAAGAAAAACGCAGCCTGACGGGAGGAAAATATGGCAATTCTGCTCAATCGCAACACCCGCGTCCTCGTTCAGGGCTTCACCGGCAAGATCGGCAGCTTCCATGCCGAGGACATGAAACGCTATGGCACCAAGCTCGTCGGCGGCGTGACGCCCGGCAAGGGTGGGCAGACGCATCTCGGCCTGCCCATCTTCAACACGGTGAAGGGGGCGGTGCGCGAGACCCGTGCCGAGGCCAGCATCGTGTTCGTTCCGCCGCCCTTCGCCGCCGACTCGATCATGGAAGCGGCCGATGCCGGCATCAAGTTCTGTGTCTGCATCACCGACGGCATTCCCTCGCAGGACATGATGCAGGTGAAGCGCTACATGCGGCGCTATCGCTTCGAGGACCGCATGAAGCTGATCGGACCGAACTGTGCGGGCATTATCACACCCGGACAGGCGCTGATGGGCATCATGCCGGGCAGCATCTATCTTCCCGGCCGGGTCGGCATCGTCGGGCGCTCTGGTACGCTGGGCTACGAGGCCGCCTCGCAGATGAAGGCGCTCGGCATCGGCATATCGACCAGCGTCGGCATTGGCGGCGATCCGATCAACGGTTCGTCCTTCAAGGACATTCTGAAACTGTTCGAGCAGGACGACGCCACCGACGCCGTGGTGATGATCGGCGAGATCGGCGGACCACAGGAAGCCGAAGCCGCGATCTGGGCACGCGACAACATGCGCAAGCCGCTGATCGCCTATATTGCCGGGCTTTCAGCTCCGAAAGGCCGGCGCATGGGCCATGCCGGCGCGATCATTTCGGCATTTGGCGAGTCGGCGCAGGAAAAAGTCGAGATCCTCAAGGAAGCCGGCGTCACCATCGTGCCGACGCCTGCCTCCTTTGGCGAGGTCGTGGCCAACACCTTGGCTCGGATAAAGAGGGCCGCTTGATTCCGTCTTGAGGCGCGCTGGCCTGGGAACAGGAACCGGCCTCGCGCCCTTGATCGCGCAATGGACTTCGCGCGGCGTGGCGATTTGTTTAAAACGTCCCGAAGCTGCGGTTCTTCCGAGCCGCCCTTTTTCGCTTGGCGTCATGGTTGGCTTTCGCTGGCGGCCGGCTCAGTTCACCCGCCCTCAGCGATCTCCTTCGATGAGATCAAGCGGTAAGTGAGATGGGCGAACGGCGCAGGCGTGGCTCTCAGCGCATCGTATGCAAGAAGCCAAGCCTCCCCGCGAGGGGGCTTGCTATCCTGACATTTCAACAAGTTGGAGGTGTTGCCTTAGAGATATTTGGTGCGGTCGAGAAGACTCGAACTTCCACGGGTTGCCCCACAGCGACCTCAACGCTGCGCGTCTACCAATTCCGCCACGACCGCACGTGGTAGGAGCCGGAACCAACCGGCTCGCGGCGTGTAGCAAATCGTTTCCGGCGAAACAAGTGCGCGGTACGCAATAATCGCCAGTGATTTCGGCATAATGGTCGAGAAGGTTGAAACGTGCTGTGAACTGGACGTTTTGGCCGATTGCCGCCATATGAAGGACCAATGCATGTCGTCCAAGGCGCCGAGCGGTTTGGGATCATGACATGGACGAGACAACCACCCAGGGCGTGTCGCGCATTTGAAGTGACGCTCCGTGGACGAGACCCGTGATGACAGAACGCAGCCAGATAGCCACGTCGTTCTTGCCCCTGCCCGGCTCCGTGCCGGTCGAATGGCTGATCGAACCCGGCCTCACCGCCTATCCCAATGCGCTTGCCTTCATGGAGTCGCGCGCCGAAGCGACCGAAGCGGCGCTGCTGGCGAAATGGTTTGGCTGGTCGAGCATCCGCCGCTCTACACGGCTGGTACCTCCGCCCGAATCGAAGACCTCATCGACCCGGACCGCTTCCCGGTGTTCGCGGCCGGGCGCGGCGGCGAATACACCTATCACGGGCCGGGCCAGCGGGTTGCCTACGTCATGCTCGACCTGAAGCGACGACGCGAGGATGTGCGCGCCTTCGTCGCCGCGCTCGAACAGTGGATCATCGGCACGCTTGCCGCCTTCAACGTGCTGGGCGAGCGGCGTGAAGACCGCGTCGGCGTCTGGGTGGTGCGGCCGGACCGTCCTGCGCTGCCGGACGGCTCACCTGCCGAGGACAAGATCGCCGCGATTGGCATAAGGCTGCGGCGCTGGGTGAGCTTTCATGGCATCGCCATCAACGTCGAGCCGGATCTCGGCCATTTCGGCGGCATCGTGCCCTGCGGCGTGCAGGACCACGGCGTCACCAGCCTTGTCGATCTCGGCCTGCCGGTGACGATGGCCGATCTCGACCATGCCTTGAAATCGGCGTTCGAGGATGTGTTCGGACCGGCTACCGCCCTGCAGGCGGAAGCCACGCGCAAGGCCGGCTGATTCTCTCTGGCAAATCGGCTCAGATCAGCCGCGCCGAAGCCCACAGAACTCCGTCGCCGTGGATGGCGAACACCGCCAGCAGCGCCGCCGCCATGGCGAAGCGATCAAAGGTGCGGATTGGCTTCAGCTCATGGCGTGGTTTCACGCCGCTGCGCATCGTCAGCAGGCTGAGGATCGCGAAGACAGCGCCGGCCGCCAGCAGGAAGCTGGACGACAAGCCGGCTCGTGATGCCAGCGCCAGAAAGGCGGACAGCAGCGAAAACGACGCCAGCGCCAGCACAACCGGGCCTGGACAGATCTGGCGCAGCACCTGCCCGCCGTCGAACTTCCACACCGGCACCAGATTGGCGATGTTGAACAGCGCCGAACAGCCGGCAAGCGTCGCCAACAAGGCTGCCGCGAGTCGGTGGCCCTCGCCGCCGGCAAAGATGCTGGCGGCCATCAGCAACGGCACCAGGAAGGCGGAAAAGCCCGCGCCCATCAACGCCACGAACGCCACCTCGAAACGGCTGTCATAGGGCCGCCCGCCAATGGCGATGCCGCCCAGCAGCGGGATGAAGATCATCCGGGCCTTGCGATGTCCCGTCAACCGGAACGCCGCCATGTGGCCGAGCTCGTGCAGGGCGACCACCGATGTCAGAATCGCGGCCAGCGCCAGGCCGCCAAGGTTCAATCCGAAGAACGGCCACAGGATGAGTGCCGAAAGAATGGCGAACCCGACCTGGCTGAGCGGATGCTCGAACCAGCCACCCTTGCGATATGTACCGGTCCTGGCCCAGATCTCCAACTTGCCAAGCTCACGGCGCATGGCGAAGTAGCGGAAAACCAGAAAGGCCATGCCGCGGTAACGATCGGTCTGGCTGAGAATCACGCGCGTCGCGGCGCCTTCGGAGACCAACTCAGTGGTTTCGCGATAATCCGCCCAGAAGGACGGATCCAGCGCCGTGTCTTCGATAACACGCATCGAGAAGCGGCTGTACTCCTCCACCTCCTCGAGCATGATCTTGCGCTCGATGGGTTGGCCGTCGCGACCCTCCCAGGAAAGCCTTGTCCGGACCATGCCGCCATCACCCAGCGATTCGGCGGAAAGGATCTCGCCGGACCAGCCGGCGTCGCTCCCAAGCGGCCACAGCGCCTGCCAGAGGCGTTGCCGGTCCATCTTCACCAGGCGGCTGATCCTGACCGTGCGCAAACCGAGCGGCGCGGTCATCAGCAGAAAAATCAGCCCGAGATTGGCGGCCACGAGAATGGCCGTGACGATGGGCGACACCTGGCGCTACTCCCTGTCTTCAGGGCACCCTAGCGTCACGGCGGCAAGAAAGGCTTAACAGCGCAGCCTCCTCGCCCGCCTGAAACATCAGCGACAAGGCGCTGTCCCTCACATCGCTCCGATCCACATCGCCATGGAAATCAGAAACGCACTCATGCACACCAGAGACACAACATCCTGAACAAGATCGGTCATAACGCTCTCCTGTTGTCGCTATGTTTCCAATTTGTTCTAATTTTGTTCTAAAGTCAACGGACGGAATCCGGGCACATCCAGAATCGCGGGCCATCAAACCGGCAGGGTTAAGAAACGGTTGATGGGGTGCATGAACACACCGCTTATCCATCGACCGGACGCGGATACACCTCCCGAGGGGGAACTCATCGGCCCGCCAGCACGCGGGAATCAGATCAGGTGAAGCCGGAGCGAGACCTGCGTTAACAGCGGAGGGTGGCAGATGGAGAGTGGCAGCAGGAGCAGGCCGTCACCCGACTACGAGCAGGCCTAAAGCGGCACAACCTTGCCGTCGGCGAGCGTAACACGGCGGTCCATGCGCGATGCCAGGTCGTGGTTGTGGGTGGCGATCACCGCCGCAAGGCCCGATTGCTTGACCAGCGCACCCAGCGCCTCGAACACATACAAGGCAGTGACGGGGTCGAGATTGCCTGTCGGCTCATCGGCAAACAGAACCAGCGGCGCATTGGCAACCGCGCGCGCGATGGCGACGCGCTGTTGCTCGCCGCCGGACAATTCGGACGGGCGGTGCAGCGCGCGTTTGCCGATCTGCATATAGTCGAGCAGTTGCGCCGCGCGCTCGGAGGCTTCCTTGCGCGACAGCCCCTTGATCAGCTGCGGCATCATGATATTTTCGAGCGCCGAGAATTCCGGCAGCAGATGATGGAACTGGTAGACGAAACCAATATCGTTGCGGCGGATCGCGGTGCGCTCATCGTCGGAAAGACGCCCGCAGGCGCGACCATCGAGAATGACGTCGCCGGCATCGGGTCGCTCCAGCAAGCCGGCGGTGTGCAGTAACGTCGACTTGCCGGTGCCGGATGGCGCCACCAGCGCCACCATCTCCCCGCGCTTCAGCGAAAAATCGACGCCGTTGAGAATGGTGAGCTTGCGCGGCCCCTGGACATAGTGCCGCTCGACGCTCTTCAACTCGATAATGGCCTCGGCCATCATTCGTACCTCAGCGCTTCGACGGGATCGAGCCTGGCCGCGCGCCACGCCGGAAACAGGGTTGCCAGGAACGACAGCACCAGCGCCATGATCACCACCGAGATCGTCTCTCTGGCGTCCATGCGGGCGGGCAACTGGCTCAGGAAATAGAGCTCCGGATTGAACAGCACCGTGCCCGAGACCCAGGAAAAGAATTCGCGGATCCGTTCGATGTTGAGGCAGATGACGACGCCAAGCAGAACGCCGGCGATGGTGCCGACCACGCCGATGGCGGCACCCGTCATCAGGAAGATGCGCAGGATTGCTCCTCGCGAAGCGCCCATCGTCCTCAGGATGGCGATGTCGTGCCCCTTGTCCTTCACCAGCATGATCAGGCCGGAAATGATGTTTAGGGCGGCCACCAGCACGATCAGCGTCAGGATCATGAACATCACATTGCGCTCAACCTGGAGCGCGGAGAAGAACGTCTGGTTGCGCTCGCGCCAGTCGGTCAGGAAGACCGGCCGCTGTGCCGCCTCTTCCACCTTCGGTTTCAGTGCGTCGACATCGTCGGGATTGTCGACATAGATCTCGATCGTCTGTGCCTGCCCCTCCATGTTGAAATAGAGCTGCGCTTCCGGAAACGGCATGTAGACGATGGAACTGTCATACTCGGACATGCCGACTTCGAAGATGGCGCTGACCTTGTAGCCCTTCATGCGCGGCGTGGTGCCCAGCGGCGTCACATCGCCGTTGGGCGAAATCAGCGTGATGGTGTCGCCGAGCACAAGGCCGAGGTTCTCGGCCATGCGGCTGCCTATGGCGACACCCTCGCCCGCGTCGAAATTGGCGATCGTGCCTTGCTTGATATTGCTGGCGACGATCGAGATCTTGCTGAGATCTTCACCTCGTATGCCACGCACCAGCGCGCCGGCGCCGCCGCCGACGCTGCCTTGCGCCAGCACCTGTCCGTCAATCAGCGGGATGGCATATTTGATACCGGACACGCCGTTGATGCGGCCGGCGACCTGCGCATAGTCTTCCAGCGGCGTGTCGATCGGCTGCACGATCAGATGGCCGTTGACGCCAAGGATGCGCGTCAGGAGTTCGGCGCGAAACCCGTTCATGACCGCCATGACGACGATCAGCGTGGCCACGCCTAGCATGATGCCGAGGAAGGAGATCGAGGCGATCACCGAAATCACCGTCTCCTTGCGCCGCGAGCGCAAATAGCGCCAAGCCACCATGCGCTCGAAAACGGAAAAAGGGCCGGCGCCCGCTGATCTCGCTACCGCGGCCTCGCTCATGCGGCGCCACCGAAGCGCTTCTTCGCTTCCGCCATCGGCAGCGTCTCGCGCTCACCTGTCTTGCGGTTCTTGATCTCGACCTCGCCCGCGGCCACGCCGCGCGGCCCGACAATCACCTGCCAGGGCAGGCCGATCAGGTCGGCGGTGGCGAACTTGCCGCCCGGCCGCTGGTCGGTATCGTCGTAGAGCACGTCCTTGCCGGCAGCGACGAAGGCCGCATGAAGCTCGCCGCAGACGCGGTCGCATTCGGCGTCGCCCACCTTCATGTTGATCAGGCCGATATCGAAGGGCGCGACAGCCTCGGGCCAGATGATGCCGTTGTCGTCATGGCTGGCCTCGATGATCGCCGCGACGAGCCGCGACGGCCCGATGCCGTAGGAACCTCCCGACACGAAGTGATCCTTGCCGTCAGGCCCGGTCACCTTGGCGCCCATCGGCTTGGAAT
Source organism: Mesorhizobium sp. PAMC28654 (assembly GCF_020616515.1). Lineage (GTDB taxonomy): Bacteria > Pseudomonadota > Alphaproteobacteria > Rhizobiales > Rhizobiaceae > Mesorhizobium. The sequence continues at coordinate 44,696 of NZ_CP085135.1, read as the reverse complement.
ATTTGTCGCCGAAATGGAAGATATGGCCGACCTCGATGCCGCGCGCCGAGACGCGGTCGTCCGTCGCGACCTTCTCCCACGCCGCCTCGTCATGCATCTCGTCGGTGGCGGCGTAGGGCGTCGTCCATGTCTTGACGATGTCGGCGATCTCGGCGTCATCGGAAAAGTTGGTGTCCGCGCCCGGCACCGGCAGCGCAAGATACTCGCGCTCGCAATAGACCTGGCTCTCGCCGGTGTCGGCAAGGATGATGAATTCATGGCTGAGGTCGCCACCGATGGGGCCGGTATCCGCCCGCATCGGAATCGCCTGCAGGCCCATGCGCGTGAACGTGCGCAGATAGGACACGAACATGCGGTTGTACGCGGCCCTGGCACCCTCGAAGTTGAGATCGAATGAATAGGCGTCCTTCATCAGGAATTCGCGTGAGCGCATCACGCCGAAGCGGGGCCGCACTTCGTCGCGGAATTTCCATTGGATGTGGTAGAGGTTGAGCGGCAGGTCCTTGTAGGACTTCACATAGGCGCGCACGATCTCGGTGACCACTTCCTCATTGGTCGGACCGTAAAGCATGTCGCGGTCCTGCCGGTCCTTGATGCGCAGCATCTCCTTGCCGTAATCGTCATAGCGGCCGCTTTCGCGCCACAGATCGGCGGACTGAATCGTCGGCATCAGGATTTCGAGCGCGCCGGCGCGGTCCTGCTCCTCGCGGATGATCTGGCAGACCTTGTCCAGTACGCGCTTGCCCAGTGGCAGCCAGGAAAAACTGCCTTGCCCCTGCTGGCGGATCATGCCGGCACGCAGCATCAGCCGGTGCGAGACGATTTCGGCCTCGCGAGGATTTTCTTTGAGGATGGGCAGGAAATAGCGCGACAAACGCATGGACTGGTCCGTGAGTGAGGGGACCGCGCAGGAATCGCGCGGCACTGGCTTGCTTGCCCCGGCTTCATAGCCATTTCATGGCCGGATGGAAACCCGGCCCGCCGCATCGGCCCGAATTCGGAAATCGATCGCCGCGCCGCTCGATGTGCAACTTCAGCGTGCCGGGGTATCCCTTGCGCCTCAGACGAACGCGGCGCTCTCGGTGAACAATAGTACCCCCAGACTGCTTACTGTTCTATTTGCAAGCAAAGGCTGCCGCACTATTGTGCAGTGCAGCACGAGATTGCCCGTTTCAGGGCAAAATTCTACGTGACATTTTCATCTGCGTTAGGCTAGTGTGCCCCGATAACCGAGAGGGCAGAGAAAAATCTGCTCTCCTACGCGGTCAAAGTCTTGGGAGGATGCGATCTAGGCGCGGTTACTCGCTGCCACCGGAAACCGGAAACAGATCGGACGCGTTTAAATTGCAAGGCCTTGTGCCTTGCATTTTTTTTGTGCAAACATCTGGTTAGCGCCAAGAGCTCTCAAACCGCCTGACCTTGCGTCAGCATGAGGCTCGCCAAGCCGGTAATTCAACCGGACTGACGTATTATCACCCCAGGCACAAGCTAGGCGGCTTCGCCGACGAACCTATTTTGCAGGTGCCAACGGCGCTTCCGGAATGATGTGGGGGATCTCGTCGAGACTGTACCCCAGTCCGTGCGTCAGGCCATAGAAAATGCCCATGACAACCGCCGTCACGAGGGTGGTGCGGATGATGGCGCGCAGCATATGCGGCCCGCGCGGCGCGCTGGGAACCGTGCCCAGCGTCACGTCCTGGTCGTCGTCCTGCGTCCTGACGCTGAACGGCAGCACGGCGAACAGAACAACCCACCAGGTCGCGAAGAACAGCGCGGTGAACGAAACCCAGCTCATGATTGTTCCAGTTCGATCAGAGTGCCGAAGAAATCCTTGGGGTGCAGGAACAGCACCGGCTTGCCATGCGCACCTAGCTTCGGGTTCCCGTCACCCAGCACGCGCGCGCCCGCAGCCTTGAGCTGGTCACGAGCAGCCAGGATGTCCTCCACTTCGTAACACAAATGATGCATGCCGCCCGAAGGGTTCTTCTCGAGAAAAGCCGCGATCGGCGAGCCCTCGCCCAAAGGCTCCAGCAATTCGATCTTGGTGTTGCCGACATCGATAAACACCACGGTGACGCCATGCTCGGTCAACGGCTGGGGCTCGCCCACGCGTGCGCCGATCGTGTCGCGATAGGCGGCAACAGCGGCAGTCAGGTCCGGCACGGCAAGCGCGACATGGTTCAGGCGTCCGAGCATAGGGTGCTCCGAAAATCAGGGGAGTAGGACAATAGGGCGGTACGGCAATAGGGAAAACGGGCTGAAGGTCGAGCGCGACGCTGCTTGCTCTTCCCTATTGCCTTACTGCCCTACTCCCATATTGCCCTAATCGTCACCGTGTGACGAACACTGTCACCAGCGGCTTCTTGCCCCAGGCTTCGTTGGCAGCGCCTCGCACGGCGCGGCGCACTGCCTCCTGCACCAGGTCGAGGTCTTTTCGGCGCTGACGGGGAATGGAGTCCACCGCGCCGACCGCCGCATCGATCATCAGGTCTTCCAGCGTCTCGCCGCGGCCGTCGGCCTCGGCGACACCGATAGCGACCAGATCGGGGTCGCCGGCCAGCTCATACTTGTCGTCGAGCACGACATTGACGGCGACGTGGCCGGCAAAGGACAGCTTGCGCCTATCGCGAATGCCCATGGCCTGGTCGGTGCCGATCAGCCTGCCGTCCTTGTAGACGCGGCCGAACGGCACCTGGTCGATAATGGTGGCGGCGCCCGGGGCAAGCCGCAGCATGTCGCCGTCGCGCACCTGCGCCACCTGGCCGATGCCGGACATCGACATCAGCGATCCCTGCGCCACCAGATGCGCTGCCTCGCCATGGACGGGGACGCCGATCCGCGGGCGCACCCATTCATACATCTTGCGCAATTCGCTGCGGCGCGGATGGCCGGAAACATGCACCAGCGCATCGCCATCCTCGATGATCTTGATGCCGAGGTCGATGAGCCGGTTCTTGATCTCGAGGATCGCCTTCTCGTTGCCGGGAATGGTGCGCGAGGAAAACACCACGGTGTCGCCGGCCGTCAGCGACACGGATTTCATCTCTTCGCGCGACAGTTTGGCTAGTGCGGCCAGCGGCTCGCCCTGGCTGCCTGTGCAGATGATGACCAGGTTCTCGCGCGGGATGAAGCCGTAGTCCTCCTCGCCGATGAATTCCGGCAGGCCGTCCATGTAGCCGAGTTCGCCGGCCACATCGATGACGCGCTTCAGGGAGCGCCCCAGCACCAGGCACTGGCGGCCGGCATCGCGAGCCGCCCTGGCGATGGAAACGATACGTCCGACATTGGAGGAGAACGTGGTGACCGCGACGCGGCCCTTGGCGCTCTGGATGACGCCCTTGAGGCCTTCTCCAACGGCCACTTCGGAAGGAGACTCCCCTTCCCGCAGCGCATTGGTCGAATCGCAGATCAGCGCCAAGACACCCTTGTCGCCATACGCGCGAAAACGCGCCTCGTCGGTCTTGGGTCCAATCGTCGGTTCCGGATCGATCTTCCAGTCGCCGGTGTGGATGACGGTGCCGAGCGGCGTGGTGATGGCCAGCGACATTGGTTCCGGGATCGAATGCGCGACGGGAATAGCCTCGATCTGGAACGGGCCGACGGTGAATGTCTCGCCCGCCTTGTAGATCGTCACCGGGATTTTTGGCGCGCCCTGCTCGCCCTGCCGTTTTGCTTCCAGCAAGCCGGCGCTGAATGGCGTCATCCAGACCGGCGCCTTCAGCTTCGGCCAGGTGTCGAGCAGCGCACCGTAATGGTCTTCATGCGCGTGGGTGATGATGATGCCGCGCAGATTGGCGAGGTTCTCCTCGATGAAGCGCGTGTCGGGCAGCACCAGGTCGACGCCGGGCAGGCTGGCATCGGGAAAGGTGACGCCGACATCGATAACAATCCATTCGCGCGCATTAGCCGGACCGTAGCCATAGAGCGCGAAGTTCATGCCGATCTCGCCGACGCCGCCGAGCGGTACGAAGACGAGTTCAGCGTTTTCCGCTTTCGCCATGATATTCCCTTCCTGGCCGGTCAAGCCAAGCCCATCAAACCAAGCCCGTCAAACACGGGCAGACGCTACCGCGCCGAAATGGACGTCGCCGGCGGCGATCGTCACAACCGAACCTTCATCGTCGCGGATCACGAAACGGCAATCCTCGTCAATGGTTTCAAATGTACCGCGCACCACATTACCGTCAATTCTGACAGCAACCTGCCCGCCAAGCCCCGCGGCACGCTTCAGCCAGCGCTGTCTGATGACGGCAAGCCCGCGTCCGTCATTCCACAGCCGGGCATTCTCGCTCCAGGCATCCGACAGCGCCAGAAACAGCGTTTCCGCATCGCAGGTCGCCCCCAATGCGCCAAGCGATGTCGCCGGATAAGGCAGATCGTTGGGAAAAGCCACAACATTGACGCCGATGCCGACCGCAACGCCGAAACGGCCGCCTTCCAGCACCGTCGATTCCAGCAGTATGCCGGCAAGCTTGGCGCCGGAGGCCAACACGTCGTTCGGCCATTTCAGCTCGAAGCGGTTTCGGCCTTCGCTGCCGCCGTCGAGCCCGATGGCGATCCGGCCCTTCGGCACGACAGCATCCAATGCATCGGAGAGCGCCAGGCCGGCGACAAAGCCGAGCGTCGCGGCGAGGCGAAGCTCCGCCTTGGTGATGACAAGCAGCGTCGCCGCCAGATTTCCCTCGGGCGACAACCATGCACGGCCTCGCCGGCCACGCCCGCTTTCCTGCTTCTTGGAAACGACCCACAAATTGCCGGGGTCACCCGCCCTTGCATGGTCCAGCGCCACCGCATTGGTGGAGCCGACGCTATCATGCGCCTCGAGCCGGAACCCTTCCGACGCCGAGGTTGGAGCCAGCCGAAATGCCATGCCGTCTAGAAGAAAGTCTTGGCGGCGGCTTCGGCGTAGGTCGCGATCGGACCGCCGATCAGCACATAGAACAGCACGAAGGCGCCGGAGACGCCGAGCACGAGGCGCAGCTCAACGGCCATCGGCACGAAACCGCCAACCGGCTCATCGAACCACATGATCTTGATGATGCGTAGATAGTAATAGGCGCCCACCACGGAAGCCAGAACGCCGATGATCGCCAGCGCGTAGAGATGGGCGTTGATGGCGGCGAGGAAGACATACCACTTCCCCCAGAACCCGGCGAGCGGCGGGATGCCGGCCAGCGAGAACATCAGGATGGTGAGGACGGTGGCCATGATCGGGTTGGTCGACGACAGGCCAGCCAGATCGCTGATCCGCTCGACATTGCCTTCCTTGCGCCGCATGGCGAGGATGAAGGCGAAGGTGCCCAGGGTCATCACCAGATAGATCAGCATGTAGATGGCAACGCCGCGCACGCCGTCCTGGCTGTTGGCGGCAAGACCGACCAGTGCGTAGCCCATATGGCCAATGGACGAATAAGCCATCAGCCGCTTGATGTTGGTCTGGCCGATCGCCGCGAAGGCGCCGAGCACCATCGAAGCGATCGAGATGAAGACGATGATCTGCTGCCAGTCGGAGGCGATCGGCTTGAATGCACCCATGGTGACGCGCACCAAGAGCGCCATCGCCGCCATCTTCGGTGCCGCCGCCAGGAAAGCCGTTACCGGGGTCGGCGCGCCTTCATAGACGTCGGGCGTCCACATATGGAACGGCACCGCCGAGATCTTGAAGGCAAGGCCGGCCAGCACGAAGACCAGGCCAAAGACGAGGCCAAGCTGGCGCTCGCCGCTGCCCAGTGCCGAGGCGATTTCCTGGAAGCCGGTGTTGCCGGTGTAGCCGTAGACCAGGCTGATGCCATAGAGCAGCATGCCCGATGACAGCGCGCCAAGGACGAAATACTTCAAGCCGGCTTCGGTCGAGCGCAGATTGTCGCGATTGATCGCGGCCAGCACATAGATCGCCAGCGACTGCAGTTCGAGGCCGAGATAGAGCCCGATCATGCTATTGGCCGAGATCATCAGCATCATGCCGAGCGTGCACAGAAGGATCAGCACCGGGTATTCGAACTTGTCGAAATGCTCGGCCTTGGCAAAGCGCAACGACATGACCAGCGTCACCGCCGAGCCGACCAGCGCCAGCACCTTCATGAAGCGGGCGAAGGAATCCTGGATGAAGGCGCCGCCATAGGCATTGCCATGCCCGGTGGAGAAGATCATCCATCCGCCGGCGATCACCAGCACGATGACAGCAAGGCCGGTCACCAGCGTGCTGGTGTTTCGGCGCGAATAGGCACCGACCATCAAGAGCACGAGGGCGCCGATGGCAAGGATGAGCTCTGGCGTCGAGAGCGACAGGCTGGAGATAAGGTCCGGCGTCATGGTTCGCAAAACCCCTGGTCAGTTCGCCGCCGCGGTCTGCGCGGTGCCGATGGATGCGGTGACATTGGTGACGAGCGCTTTGACCGATTGGGCCGTCGCGTCGAAGACGGGTGCCGGATAGACGCCGAAGAATATGATCAGCACGACCAGCGGGTAGATGATCACCTTCTCGCGCAACGACAGGTCGAGCAGGCCCTTCAGGCTGTCCTTGGTCAGCGCGCCGAAGATCACCCGGCGGTAGAGCCAGAGCGCGTAGGCGGCCGACAGGATGACACCGGTGGCGGCGAAGAACGCCACCCAGGTGTTGACCTTGAACACGCCGAGCATGGTCAGGAACTCGCCGACGAAGCCGCTGGTGCCGGGCAGACCGACATTGGCCATGGTGAAGATCAGGAACACGGTGGCGTATTTCGGCATGTTGTTGACCAAGCCGCCATAGGCGTCAATCTCGCGTGTGTGCATGCGGTCATAGATGACGCCGACGCAGAGGAAGAGCGCGCCGGAAACAAGGCCGTGGCTGAGCATCTGGAAGATCGAGCCCTGGATGCCTTCCTGGTTCATCGCGAAGATGCCCATGGTGACGAAGCCCATGTGCGCGACCGACGAATAGGCGATCAGCTTCTTCATGTCAGCCTGCATAAGCGCCACCAGCGAGGTGTAGATGATGGCAACGACAGAGAGCGTGAACACCAGTGGCGCGAACATCTCGGACGCCAGCGGGAACATCGGCAGCGAGAAGCGCAGGAAGCCGTACCCGCCCATCTTCAAGAGGATGCCGGCCAGGATGACCGAACCCGCCGTTGGCGCCTCGACGTGTGCATCGGGCAGCCAGGTGTGCACCGGCCACATCGGCATCTTCACCGCGAAGGAGGCGAAGAAGGCCAGCCATAGCCATGTCTGCATGTTGGCCGGGAAGCTGTGCGTCAGCAGCGTCGGGATGTCGGTGGTGCCGGACTGGTAGAACATCGCCATGATGGCGAGCAGCATCAGAACCGAGCCGGCCAGCGTATAGAGGAAGAACTTGAACGAGGCGTAGACGCGCCGCTTGCCACCCCAGACACCGATGATGATGAACATCGGGATCAGGCCGGCTTCGAAGAAGACGTAGAACAGCACGATGTCCAGCGCGCAGAACACGCCGATCATCAGCGTTTCAAGCAGCAGGAAGGCGATCATGTAGGCCTTGACGCGCTTCTCGATCGATTCCCACGACGCCAGGATGCAGAGCGGCATCAGGAAGGTGGTGAGGATGACGAACAGCATCGAAATGCCGTCGACGCCCACATGGTAGGAGATGCCGGAATCGAGCCAGGCAGCCTTCTCGACGAACTGGAAGCCGGCCTGCGAATTGTCGAAGCCGGTCCAGATGAACAGCGAGATCAGGAAGGTGAACGTCGTCGTCAACAGCGCGATGGCGCGGATGTTGCGGCGTGCGTTCTCGCTGTCATCGTTGATGAACAGGATAAGCAGCACACCAACCAGCGGCAGGAAGGTGACCAGCGAGAGAATGGGCCAGGCGGTCATCAGAGCATCATCCAGGTGACGAGTGCGGCAACGCCGATCAGCATGGCGAAGGCATAGTGATAGAGGTAACCGGTCTGCAGCTTGACGACCCGGTTGGTGACGTCGACGACGCGCGCCGAAATACCGTCGGGACCGAGACCGTCGATGATCGTGCCGTCACCGGTCTTCCACAGGAAGGTGCCGAGGCGCTTCGCCGGCCGCACGAACAGGAAGTCGTAGAGTTCGTCGAAGTACCACTTGTTGAGCAGGAAGGCGTAGAGCCCGCGATGCTGTGCTGCGAGGTTCTTCGGCATTTCCGGCGAGCGGATGTAGAATTTCCAGGCCAGCGCGAAGCCGATGACCATGGCGATGAAGGGCGACAGCTCGACCCACAGCGGCAGTTCGTGGATCTCGTGCAGGATATGGTTGTCCGGCAGCGTGAACAGCGACGCCTTCCAGAACTCGGCATAGCCTTCGCCGATGAAGGCGCCGTGGAAGATGATGCCCGCAAACAGCGCGCCGGCGGCCAGGATGAACAGCGGAACCAGCATGACCGGCGGCGATTCATGGACGTGGTGCATGACATCATGGCTCGCCCTCGGCTTGCCGTGGAAGGTCATGAAGATCAGGCGCCAGGAGTAGAAGGAGGTAAAGCAGGCGGCGATGACCAGCAGCACGAATGCCAGGCCAGCGACAGAATTGTGCCCGGCAAAGGCGCTCTCGACGATCGCGTCCTTGGAGAAGAAGCCGGCGGTGCCGATGACGGTCACCGGTATGCCAACGCCCGTCAGGGCCAGCGTGCCGATCACCATCATCCAGTAGGTGGTGGGGATCAGCTTCCTGAGTCCGCCCATCTTGCGCATGTCCTGCTCGTCGGAGACGGCATGGATCACCGAGCCCGATCCGAGGAACAGCAGCGCCTTGAAGAAGGCGTGCGTGAACAGATGGAAGATCGCGGCACCGTAGGCGCCGACGCCCAGCGCCACGAACATGTAGCCGAGCTGCGAGCAGGTCGAATAGGCGATGACGCGCTTGATGTCATTCTGGACGAGACCAACCGTCGCCGCGAAGAAGGCGGTGAAGGCGCCAATGAAGGTGACGACCGTCAGTGCCGAATGCGACAGTTCGAACAGCGGCGACAGGCGCGCCAGCATGAACACGCCGGCCGTCACCATGGTGGCGGCATGGATCAGCGCGGAGACCGGCGTCGGGCCTTCCATGGCGTCTGGCAGCCAGGTGTGCAGCGGCACCTGCGCCGACTTGCCCATGGCGCCCATGAACAGGAGCAGGCAGACGACGGTCATAGCCGCCTGCTTGTCCAGCGAATAGCCAAGGAAGGTCAGCACGGCGGCACCTTGCGGAGCGCCCTCGGCCGGAATGTAGGTCGCGGCATTGGCGAAGATGGTGCCGAGATTGACCGAGCCGAACAGCACGAATACGCCGAAGATGCCGAGCGCGAAGCCGAAATCGCCGACGCGGTTGACGACGAAGGCCTTGATGGCGGCGGCATTGGCCGACGGCTTCTTGTACCAGAAGCCGATCAGCAGGTAGGAGGCGAGGCCCACCCCTTCCCAGCCGAAGAACATCTGCACCAGATTGTCCGCCGTCACCAGCATCAGCATGGCGAAGGTAAACAGCGACAGATAGGCAAAGAAGCGCGGCCGGTTCGGGTCGTGGTGCATGTAGCCGATCGAATAGATGTGGACCAGCGCCGACACCGTGTTGACCACCACCAGCATCACCACCGTCAGCGTGTCGATGCGCAGCGCCCAGGAGGCCTCAAGCCCGCCCGACTGGATCCAGCGCAGCACCGGCACGGTGAACACTTCGCCATGACCGAAGCCGACGGTGAAGAAGGCAACCCATGACAGCACGGCCGCGATCACCAGGAAGCCCGAGGTGATGTATTCGGATGCCTTGGCGCCGAGCGAATTGCCGAACAGGCCGACGACCAGGAAGCCAAGCAGGGGTAGGAAGACGATCGCTTGATACATAATAGCCCCGTCAGCCCTTCATCATGTTCACGTCTTCGACCGCGATCGAGCCGCGGTTGCGGAAGAAGACGACGAGAATCGCAAGTCCGATGGCGGCTTCAGCCGCCGCGACCGTCAGCACGAACAGTGCGAACACCTGGCCGACCAGATCGCCGAGCACGGCCGAGAAGGCGACGAAATTGATGTTGACCGCCAGCAGGATCAGCTCGATCGACATCAGGATGACGATGATGTTCTTGCGGTTCAGGAAGATGCCGAACACGCCCAGCGTGAACAGGATCGCCGATACGGTGAGGTAGTGCGCGATGCCGACGACCATCTCAGAGTCCCTCGCCTGTCTTGACCTTGCGGATTTCCATTCCAGTGGCCGGCGTGCGGCCGACCTGGGCTGCGATCGACTGCCGCTTGACGCCTTGCTTGTGGCGCAGCGTCAGCACGATGGCGCCGATCATGGCCACCAGCAGGATGAGCCCCGAGACCTGGAAGTAGTAGAGGTAGTCCGTATAGAGAATGTCGCCGAGCGCCGCGGTGTTCGTTCGCGTCGCGAGATCCGGGATGGGCTTGGATACGGTCGCGGCCAGCTTCGGCGCGAATGTATAACCACCGAGCACGACGATCAGTTCCGCCGCCAGGATCAGCCCGACCAGCGCGCCGATCGGCGCGTATTGCAGGGCGCCCTCTTTCATTTCAGCGAAGTCGACGTCGAGCATCATGACGACGAACAGGAACAGCACCATCACCGCGCCGACATAGACGACGATCAGGATCAGCGCCAGGAACTCGGCCCCGGTCAGCATGAACAGGCCGGCGGCGTTGAAGAAGGTCAGGATCAGGAACAGCACCGAATGCACGGGGTTGCGCGATGAAATGACCATGAACGCCGACGCCACCGCGACAAAGGCGAAGAGGTAGAAAAAGGCCGCCTCTAGTCCACTCAGCATGGGGTTCCCCCGGGTTCCTGTCCGGACTGGCTCACGCCTGTCCGTATCTGTGGCTTCGTTCCGCCTCCGGTGCCGAAGCCGCGTTGTCCTAGCCCATGTTCCGATCGGGTTGAAAGGCCCGACCGAAAGAAACATGGGCAACTTAGAAGTTCATGAGGATGATCTTGCCCGAAACACTCCGGATCATCCTGCGGAAGAGGCCCCTGCCCCGTCCATCCGTCCAATATCAGCGATACGGCGAGTCCAGCGAGATGTTGCGCGCCAGTTCGCGCTCCCACCGGTCGCCATTCGCCAGCAGCCTGTCCTTGTCGTAGTAAAGTTCCTCGCGCGTCTCCGTCGCGAATTCGAAATTAGGCCCCTCGACGATGGCGTCGACCGGGCAGGCTTCCTGGCAGAAGCCGCAATAGATGCACTTCACCATGTCGATGTCGTAGCGCACGGTGCGGCGCGTGCCGTCATTGCGGCGCGGGCCGGCCTCGATGGTGATGGCCTGCGCCGGACAGATCGCCTCGCACAGCTTGCAGGCGATGCAGCGTTCCTCGCCATTGGGATAACGGCGCAGCGCGTGCTCGCCACGGAAGCGCGGGCTGGTTGGCCCCTTCTCGTGCGGATAGTTGATCGTCTCCTTCGGTGCGAAGAACTGGCGCATCGAGAGGAAGAAGGCGCTGACGAAATCCTGCAGCAGCAGCGATTTTGCGGCCTGGGAAAGAGCGGACATCACGCAAACCCCGTGATCTTGAGGAAGGCGGCGGTGGCGACCACCATGAACAGCGAGATCGGCAGGAACACCTTCCAGCCGAGACGCATCAGCTGGTCGTAGCGGTAGCGCGGCACGAATGCCTTCACCATCGAGATGCCGAAGAACACGAAACAGACCTTCAGCACGAACCAGATGACGCCGGGCACCCAGGTGAAAGGCGCGAAGTCGAACGGAGGCAGCCAGCCGCCAAGAAACAGGATGGTCGCCAGCGCGCACATCAGCACGATCGCGACATATTCGCCGAGGAAGAACAGCAGGAACGGCGTCGACGAATATTCGACCATGTGGCCCGCGACCAGCTCCGATTCGGCCTCGACAAGGTCGAAGGGCGGACGGTTCGTCTCGGCCAGCGCCGAGATGAAGAAGATGATGAACATCGGGAACAGGCACAGCCAGTTCCAGTCGAGGAACGTGTTGGGCAGCCCAAGCCGCGTGCCAATTCCATTATGCTGCGACAGCACGATATCGGTCAGGTTGAGCGAGCCGGCGGTGAGCAGCACCGTGACGATGACGAAGCCGATCGAGACTTCGTACGACACCATCTGGGCCGCGGAGCGCAGCGCACCGAGGAACGGATATTTCGAGTTGGACGCCCAGCCGCCCATGATCACGCCATAGACCTCGAGCGAGGAGATGGCGAAGACATAGAGGATGCCGACATTGACGTTGGCGACAGCCCAGCCCTCGTTGACCGGGATCACCGCCCAGGCCGAAATCGCCAGCACCGCCGACACCAGCGGCGCCAGCAGGAAGACGCCCTTGTTGGCGCCAGACGGGATGATCGGCTCCTTGAAGACGAACTTCAACAGGTCGGCGAACGCCTGCAGCGTGCCCCAGGGGCCGACGACGTTCGGGCCACGGCGCAACTGCACCGCCGCCCAGATCTTGCGGTCGGCATAGAGGATGTAAGCAACGAAGATCAAAAGCACGACGATCAGCACGACCGACTTCAACAGGATGATCAGCGCCGGCAGCACGTAGAAGGAGAAGAAGGTTTCCATGCTTATTCCGCCGCCTGCTTGAAGCCGCTCTTGGCCAGTGCCGAGCATTCCGCCATCACGGCGGACGCCCGTGCTATCGGGTTTGTCAGGTAGAAGTCTTTCACCGGCGAAGTGAACGTACCCTTGTTCAACCGCCCACCGAGCTTCGCCACCTTGGCGATATCGTCGGCATTGCCGGCCGCGACCTGATCGATGCGGGCAAGATGCGGGTATTCGCCATAGAGTTTCGCGCGCAGCTGCGGCAGCGAATCGAAGGGCAGTTTCTTGCCCAGCACATCCGACAACGCTCTCAGAATTGCCCAATCCTCACGCGCGTCGCCCGGCGCGAAGCCGGCGCGGTTGGTCTGCTGCACGCGTCCCTCGGTGTTGACATAGGTGCCCGACTTTTCGGTGTAGGCAGCCGCCGGCAGGATGACATTGGCGCGGTGCGCACCCTGATCGCCATGCGTGCCGATATAGACGACGAACGCTCCACCAGTCTTGGCCATGTCGATCTCGTCGGCGCCGAGCAGGAACAGGACTTCCGTCTCGCCCAGCATGCCGGCAACGTTCTTGCCGCCCTCGCCTGGCACGAAGCCCAGATCGAGGCCACCGACGCGGCCGGCCGCATTGTGCAGCACGGCAAAGCCGTTCCATTCGGCTCGGGAAGCATTGACGGCTGCGGCGAGTTTCGCCGCCTGGCCGAGCACGGCCGCGCCATCGGCGCGCGCCAGAGCGCCCTGGCCGATGATGATCAGTGGATGCGTTGCCTTCTTCAGAATCTGGAAGAACTTGCCATTGCCGTCAGCCAGGTCCTTCAGTGAATCCGGCCCGGCGCCCAGTTGTTCATAGTCATAGCGCGTATCGCCGATCTCGCCGATGACGCCGACCGGCAGATTGCCGATCCGCCAGCGCTTGCGGATGCGGGCATTGAGCACCGAGGCTTCGAAGCGCGGGTTGGCGCCGATGATCAGCACCGCGTCGGCCTGCTCGATGCCTTCGATGGTCGGATTGAAGATGTAGCTGGCACGGCCGAGCGACGGATCGAGTGCGGCGCCATCCTGGCGGCAATCGGTGTTCTTCGACCCGAGCGCAGCCATCAGCAGCTTCAGCGCGTAGATTTCCTCGACGGCGGCGAGATCGCCGGCAATGGCGCCGATCTTGTCGGGTGCTGCCTTCGACACCGCGTCCTTGATTGCCGTGAACGCCTCGGCCCAGCTCGCCGGAACCAGCTTGCCGTCCTTGCGCACATAGGGGCGGTCGAGGCGCTGCGTGCGCAATCCGTCCCAGATGAAGCGGGTCTTGTCGGAAATCCATTCCTCGTTCACCGCCTCGTTGACGCGCGGCAGGATGCGCATCACTTCGCGGCCACGGCTATCGATGCGGATCGCCGAGCCGACAGCGTCCATCACGTCGATGGATTCGGTCTTGGTCAGCTCCCACGGCCGCGCCTGGAAGGCGAAGGGCTTCGAGGTCAGCGCGCCGACCGGGCAAAGGTCGATGACATTGCCCTGCAGTTCGGAAGTCATCGCGCTTTCGAGATAGGTGGTGATCTCGGCGTCCTCGCCACGACCAATCAGGCCGAGTTCGGAAATGCCGGCGACCTCGGTGGTGAAGCGGACGCAGCGCGTGCAGTGGATGCAGCGGTTCATCACCGTCTTGACCAGCGGTCCGATATACTTGTCTTCGACCGCGCGCTTGTTCTCGTGATAGCGCGAGGAATCGACGCCGAACGCCATCGCCTGGTCCTGCAGGTCGCATTCACCGCCCTGGTCGCAGATCGGGCAATCCAGCGGATGGTTGATCAGCAGGAATTCCATCACGCCTTCGCGGGCCTTCTTGACCATCGGCGTGTTGGTGAAGATTTCCGGCGGCTCGCCGTTCGGACCGGGACGCAGGTCGCGCACGCCCATGGCGCAGGAAGCCTGCGGCTTGGGAGGCCCGCCCTTCACCTCGATCAGGCACATGCGGCAGTTGCCGGCGATCGACAGCCGTTCATGGAAGCAGAAGCGCGGCACTTCCGCGCCCGCGTCTTCCGCCGCCTGCAGCAACGTGTAGTGGTCGGGTACAGTGATTTCTTTCCCGTCGACCTTGAGCTTTGCCATCAATTGCCCCCGGCGGTTTTCGCCGTCTCATATGCTTTTAACAGATCGCCGAGGCTGATGCCGTTGATCATCATGCCGGCGATCTCAGCGTTTTCTATCTTCACGTTGCTCATGTTCACATTGGTGAAATGCGCGTTCGAGAGGTTTACGTCTTCCAACTTGGCGTTGGTCAAATTGGCGCGCAGGATGGTGGACACCGACAGGTTCACATTGTGAAACCGCGTGTTCGACATGTTCACGTCGTCAAAGCTCGAATTGCTGACGATCGCACTGCGCACATCGAGAACATCGCGTCTGTCGTGAAGCTCCATCCCTGGCCCCTACCTCTTGGCCTTGGCGGCCAGCGCAAGCGCTGCCGCCTGCCGGGTCCAGTCGTCACGGCCGATCCGCCCCTTGAGCGACAGATAGTCGTCGACCCAGGCGATCTGTTCCGGCGTCCAGGCCGCGATCTGGCCAAATGTCCAGATGCCCAGCCCGTTCAGCACTTTTTCCAGCTTCGGGCCGACGCCTGAAATCTTCTTCAGGTCCGCCGGCAGCGCCGGACGATCCATGGACTTGGGCTGCTGGAAATCCTCCGGCAGCAAGCCGGTCGGCGCATCGTCGGTTGCCGCCGGTGTTGCGTTAGCTGCTTCTTCCACGGCGGGCGCGGCGATGTCGGTCACGTCCCGCGCAAAGGATTGCGCCTCGGCGATCAAGGTGATGGTCGCCGCGCGAGCCTTGATGGACGAGCTGTCGCCAGTTTCGGAAAAGCGCCCCGTCGTTGCCTCGAAATCATCGACGATCGGCTGCAGAAGCCTTTGCGAGGCTTCGGCCGCGCCGGAAAGCGCCCCCAGCCACACGCCGAAGGCATGGTTGGCCAGCCCGATGCCGAGCGCCGACATCGCAGCCGCACCCGCGACAGGGTGCGCGAAAAGGTTGACGGCGCTGGCCATCTCCTTCGGCATCATCCTGGTCAGGTCCTGGTTCATCTTCTCGAGCTGTTCCAAATTGGGCATCAGTGGGTAGGGTGTCGAATACGGCGCCATAGATATCTCCTGGTCGTTTTTTCGTTTCGCCCCGCCCCGTTGTTATCGCTTCGGGCTTTCGCCATTCACAAACTCTTCTATTCCGCCGCCACCATCACCGGCTCGGCCCGGTGCGCGTTGCGTGAAAACTCGTCGATACGCCGCTCCACCTCGCCGCGGAAATGCCGCATCAGGCCCTGGATCGGCCATGCCGCCGCGTCGCCCAGCGCGCAGATCGTGTGGCCCTCGATCTGCTTGGTGACGTCGAGCAACATGTCGATCTCGCGCTTCTGCGCCTCGCCGCGCACCAGCCGCTCCATCACCCGCCACATCCAGCCGGTGCCTTCGCGGCACGGCGTGCACTGGCCGCAGCTCTCATGCTTGTAGAAGTAGGAAAGCCGCGCGATCGCCTTCACGATATCGGTCGACTTGTCCATGACGATGACAGCGGCTGTGCCCAAGCCCGACTTCAGGTCGCGCAGCGCGTCGAAATCCATCGGCGCGTCGATGATCTGCTCGGCCGGCACCAGCGGCACCGAGGCGCCGCCCGGAATGACCGCCAGCAGATTGTCCCAGCCGCCGCGAATGCCGCCGCAATGCGTCTCGATCAGTTCGCGGAACGGGATCGACATCGCTTCTTCGACGGTGCACGGATTGTTGACGTGGCCGGAGATGCAGAACAGCTTGGTGCCGACATTGTTGGGCCGGCCGAAGGACGAGAACCAGGCCGCGCCACGGCGCAGGATGGTCGGCGCCACGGCGATCGATTCGACATTGTTGACGGTGGTCGGACAGCCATAGAGGCCGACATTGGCCGGGAATGGCGGCTTCAGCCGCGGCTGGCCCTTCTTGCCTTCCAGGCTTTCCAGCAGCGCCGTTTCCTCGCCGCATATATAGGCGCCGGCGCCGTGATGCATGTAGATGTCGAAATCGTAGCCGGAGGTGTTGCCCTTGCCGATCAGCTTTGCCTCATAGGCCTCGTCGATGGCGCGCTGCAGTGCCTCGCGCTCGCGGATGAACTCGCCGCGCACATAGATGTAGGCGGCGACTGCACCCATGGCGAAGCCGGCAATCAGGCAGCCCTCGACCAGCGTGTGCGGGTCGTTGCGCAGGATGTCGCGGTCCTTGCAGGTGCCGGGCTCGGATTCGTCGGCGTTGACGACCAGATAGCTTGGCCGGCCGTCGCTCTGCTTGGGCATGAACGACCATTTCAGGCCCGTCGGGAAGCCGGCGCCGCCACGGCCGCGCAAGCCTGACGCCTTCATCTCGTTGACGATCCAGTCGCGCCCCTTGGCGACGATGCCCGGCGTGCCGTCCCAGGCGCCGCGCGACATCGCGCCGGCCAGCGACTTGTCGAACAGCCCGTAGATGTTGTTGAAGATACGGTCTTTGTCCTGAAGCATTTTTCGTCCCTCAGACCGGCTTCTTGCCGAAGACGCGGATATATTCGGCGACGCCACCCTTGGCGAGCGCCTTGGCCTGCTTGACCCAGTCGTCGCGGTCGATGCGGCCATGGAAGCTCAGATAGGCATCCACCCACTCGCGCTCGGCCTTCTTCCACGACGCCACCTGCGTGAAGGTGAAGATACCCAGCGAATGCAGGATGCCCTCGATCTTAGGGCCGACGCCCGAGATCAGCTTGAGATCGTCGACCAGCGCCGGCTTGTCGATGCCGGCCGGACGATTCTTGTCCTCCAGCGACGGCTTGGCTGGCTTGGCCTCGACCTCGGCGGCGGGCGCCTTGGTCTCCGGTGCCTTGAAGGCGGACGCCGGCTCGGCCTTGGCCTTGGGACCATTGCGCTGCTTGGAAACCTGCTCGACTTCCGGCGCGGCCGTGTTGGCATTGGCGGCCGAATGCGGCGGCGCCGAAACGCTCGCGGCCTTTTCCGCTGCCGGAGCCACCGTGGTTGCCGAAGGCGTCTTCAAGGCCGGACTGGTTTCCGGCGCATCGGTCTTCGGCTTGCTGGCATTGGACGGCGCGACAGGCGCGGCCGGTGCCTGCGCCGGAGCAGATGGCGCGGTTGCCGCTGGAGCGGCGACAGCGGCTGGCGCCGCTTCCTTGGCGGCCTTGGAAGCAGCCTTTGCTTCCCTGTCGCGGGTCGACTTGAGGATCGCCTTTTCGTTGGTCAGCGACGTCAGGCCAGAGGCCGGCTCCGAGCCGGTGCGGCCGTTCTGCGGCCCTGGCGGCACCGAGGCGCCCTTGCCCGCGTCGTAAAGATCGATGATCTCGGCAAGCCGCTCCGGCGTCAGGTCCTCAAAAGTGTCCTTGAAGACCATGACCATCGGCGCATTGACGCAGGCGCCCAGGCATTCGACCTCTTCCCACGACAAGGTGCCCTTGTCGTTGGTGTGGAACTGGTCGTGGTGGATCTTGGAGCGGCACACGTCCATGAGCGCTTCCGAGCCGCGCAGCATGCAGGGCGTGGTGCCGCAGACCTGGATGTGGGCACGCGTGCCGACCGGGTTTAGCTGGTATTGCGTATAGAAGGTCGCGACCTCGAGTCCACGAATGCGGGGCATGCCCAGCATATCCGAAATCGTCTCGATCGCCGCCTTCGTCACCCAACCTTCCTGCTCCTGCGCAATCATCAGCAACGGGATGATCGCGGACTGTTCGCGGCCCTTCGGGTACTTCTTGATCCATTGCTTCGCCACTGCGGCGTTCGCCCGGTTGAAGGCGAAGGATGCTGGCTGGACGCTGGCTTCTGCGAGACGGCGGACTGACATTTAACGATCGACCTCACCAAACACGATGTCGAGGGAGCCGAGAACGGCGGTGACGTCGGCCAGCATGTGGCCACGGCACAAGAAATCCATGGCCTGGAGATGCGCAAAACCGGGTGCGCGCAGCTTGCAGCGATAGGGCTTGTTGGAACCGTCGGAGACCAGGTAGACGCCGAACTCGCCCTTCGGCGCCTCGACGGCCGCGTAGACTTCGCCGGCTGGCACCCGATAACCCTCGGTGTAGAGCTTGAAGTGATGGATGAGCGCTTCCATCGAGCGCTTCATCGCCTGGCGCTTCGGCGGCACGATCTTGCCGTCGAGGTTCGAAACCGGTCCGGTGAGTTCCTTGCCGAGCAGCAGATCGACGCACTGGCGCATGATCTTGGCCGACTGGCGCATCTCTTCCATGCGCAGCAGGTAGCGGTCGAAACAGTCGCCGTTCTTGCCGATAGGAATGTCGAAATCCATCTCGGCATAGCATTCATAAGGCTGCGACTTGCGCAGATCCCAGGCGGCGCCCGAGCCGCGCACCATGACGCCCGAAAAGCCCCAGGCCCAGGCATCGGCCAGCGAAACGATGCCGATATCGACATTTCGCTGCTTGAAGATGCGGTTGCCGGTCAGCAGCGCATCGAGATCATCGATCGACTTCAGGAACGGGTCGATCCACTTGCCGATGTCCTCGACCAGCTTTTGCGGCAGGTCCTGGTGAACGCCACCGGGACGGAAATAGGCGGCATGCATGCGCGAGCCGGAGGCGCGCTCATAGAACACCATCAGCTTTTCGCGTTCGACGAAGCCCCACAGCGGCGGCGTCAGCGCGCCGACGTCCATCGCCTGTGTCGTCACGTTCAGGATGTGCGACATGATGCGCCCCATCTCTGAGTAGAGCACGCGGATCAGCTGGCCGCGCTTCGGCACGTCGATGCCGAGCAAACGCTCGACCGCGAGTGCAAAGGCATGCTCCTGGTTCATCGGCGCGCAATAGTCGAGCCGGTCGAGATAGGGCAAAGCCTGCAGATAGGTCTTGGCCTCGATCAGCTTTTCCGTGCCGCGATGCAGCAGTCCGATATGCGGATCGACGCGATCGACGACTTCGCCGTCCAGTTCCAGCACGAGGCGCAGAACGCCGTGCGCCGCCGGATGCTGCGGGCCGAAATTGATGTTGAAATTGCGGACGGAGGTCTCAGCCATTGTGGCGCCTCAATTCGTCTTGGCTTTTTCGTCGCCCGGCAGGACGTAATCCGTCCCTTCCCATGGCGAGAGAAAATCGAAATTGCGGAATTCCTGCTTGAGCTCGACCGGCTCGTAGATGACGCGCTTGGCTTCGTCGTCGTAACGCACCTCGACGAAGCCGGTCAGCGGGAAATCCTTGCGCAGCGGATGACCTTCGAAACCGTAGTCGGTCAAGAGGCGGCGCAGGTCCGGATGACCGGAGAACAGCACGCCATAGAGATCATAGGTCTCGCGCTCGAACCAGTCGGCGCCGGGATAGACGCCGGTGATCGACGGCACCATCGTCTCTTCGTCGGCCTGCACCTTGATACGGACGCGGACATTCTGCTTCGGCGACAGCAAATGATAGACGACATCGAAACGCCTGGCGCGCGAAGGATAGTCGGCGCCGCAGACATCGATGATCGAGATGAACTGGCAGCGCGTATCGTCACGCAGGAAGGTCACGACTTCGATGATGTCGCTCGGCTCGACATGAAGGGTGAGTTCGCCATAGGCGATCACCGCGTCGCTGACCCGGCCGATCAGCTTTTCGCCGAGATAGGTCGAAAGTTCGCTTAAGGAGGCGGCCATGGATTTACCGTTCGATCGTGCCGGTGCGGCGGATCTTCTTCTGCAACAGAAGAATGCCGTAGAGCAGTGCTTCGGCGCTCGGCGGACAGCCGGGGACATAGATGTCGACAGGCACGATGCGATCGCAGCCGCGCACCACCGAATAGGAATAGTGATAGTAGCCGCCGCCGTTGGCGCACGAGCCCATCGAGATGACGTAGCGTGGCTCCGGCATCTGGTCATAGACCTTGCGCAGCGCCGGCGCCATCTTGTTGGTCAGCGTACCCGCCACGATCATGATGTCGGATTGGCGCGGAGACGCGCGCGGCGCGACGCCGAACCTCTCCGAGTCGTAGCGCGGCATCGAGGTATGGATCATCTCGACCGCACAGCAGGCAAGACCAAACGTCATGAACATCAGTGAGCCGCTACGAGCCCAGGTGATCAGCGCCTCGGTCGAGGTGACGAGAAACCCCTTGTCGGCAAGCTCATTGTTGATTTCGAGGAAGAAAGGATCGTCCTCCCCCACCGGCCTGCCGGTGTTGGGATCGATGAGACCCTTGGGCTTCGGCGCGATGAGCGTGCCGGAACTGTCGCTCAATCCCATTCCAGCGCTCCTTTTTTCCATTCATAGGCAAAGCCGATGGTCAGCACCGCCAGGAAAACCATCATCGACCAGAAGCCAAGCATGCCGATCTTCGAGAACGACACCGCCCATGGGAACAGGAAGGCCACTTCCAGATCGAAGATGATGAACAGGATCGACACCAGGTAGAAGCGGATGTCGAATTTCATGCGGGCGTCGTCGAACGAGTTGAAACCGCACTCGTAGGCGGAAAGCTTTTCGGGATCGGGGTTACGGTAGGCCACCAGAAAAGGCGCCGCCAGCAGCGCCAGGCCGACCACAAGTGCCACGCCTATGAACAGGACGATGGGCAGGTATGAACCTAGAAGTGCGTTCATGCTCGGCTTTCCGTTGGCGCCAATCCACTTTGATTACAGCACCAGACCCACTTGCGGAAGCGTGACAGTTTAACCGCTGAACCGTTTTAGGGGCTCTATGCTGCAACGCGGCGAGGGTTAGCGCAGCGCTTTCGGCGAAGCAAGTCAAACCTTGTTCAAAACGCTGACCTGGACGGCATATCCGGGGAAACTGGTCCGATACGCTCCTGTTTGATTTCCTTCGCTTTTTACTCCACTTTTCTCTCCTGACATATATCCCGCCAAAACCCTGCTAGCATCGCGCGGAATCATCGTCTTCCTCCCTCCCAAACCCCATCAGAGTCGCATCAGCATGAAGGAAAAAATCTCGCTCCCCATGGCCCGGCGCATCGCTCTTGCGGCTCAGGGTTTCATGGACGCCAGACCCGTCGGAATACCCGGCCGACGCCATCTTGGTCGCGTGCTCGCCCGCACCGGCCTGCTGCAGATCGATTCCGTCAGTGCCGTGGTGCGCGCTCATTATATGCCGCTCTATTCGCGGCTTGGCCCCTACCCGCTGGCTTTGCTCGACAATGCCGCGGTGACACGCAAGCGCACGGTGTTCGAATACTGGGCCCACGAGGCCTCCTTCCTGCCGGTTGAGACCTACCCGCTGATGCGCTGGCGCATGGAGAGGGCCGAACGTGGCGACGAGATGTATACCGGCCTCGCCAAATGGGGGCGCGAGCACGCCGCCTATGTCGAAGAGATCTACCGGCACGTCGTCGAGCGCGGTCCGATCGCCGCCTCCGCGCTCGAAGGGCAGAAAGGCTCGGGCGGCTGGTGGGGCTGGAGCCATGCCAAGCATGCCTTCGAATGGCTGTTCTGGGCCGGACGCATCACCACGGCGCACCGTCGCGGTTTCGAGCGATTCTACGATCTGCCCGAACGTGTGCTGCCGCAGGCGATTCTCGACCTGCCGGTGCCATCAGCCGAGGACGCGCACCGCGAATTGCTGCGCATCTCCGCCCGCGCCCACGGCATCGCGACGGCCGGCGACCTGCGCGACTATTTCCGACTGTCACCAGCCGACATGAAGGGCCGGATCGAGGAATTGGTCGAGCTTGGCGAGTTGCTGCCGGTGCGCGTCGAAGGCTGGGACAAGCCGGCTTACCTTCACAAGGACGCACGGCTGCCACGAAAAATCGAAGCCCGCGCCTTGCTGGCACCGTTCGATCCGGTCGTCTTCGAGCGCTCGCGCACGGAACGGCTGTTCGATTTCCACTATCGCATCGAGATCTATACGCCGGCCGACAAGCGCCAGTACGGCTATTACGTCCTGCCGTTCCTGCTCGGCGACAGGATCGTGGCGCGCGTCGACCTCAAGGCCGACCGCCCGGCAAGCGTGTTGCGCGTCCATGCCGCCTATGCGGAGCCCGGTGCGCCCGTCGACACCGCCATACAACTGTTCGAAGAACTGAAGCAGATGCAGGGCTGGCTCGGCCTTGAACGCATCGAGGTGACGCCGGCTGGCGATCTGGGGCCGGCGTTGGCCGACATCGCCGTGTCGTAAGCTCGCGTTGACACCGCTGCCCGCAAAAGCCTAAATCTGCTCCAGACGGTCTCTTCTCTTCAAAGGGAGGAGCCAAGAGGGAATGCGGTGCGGAATCGCAAGATTTCAAATCCGCGGCTGTCCCCGCAACTGTAAGCGAAGAGCCAAGGCCGAAAACCACTGGGATGTTCCCGGGAAGGCGGCTACCCAAGGCGATGACCCGCGAGCCAGGAGACCTGCCGTCTGGAATAGAGAGAATCCGATCGCCTGGCGGGTTTCCGGGCAAGGAGCAAGATTTGGATCACGACAGCAGTCTTTCGGCTGGAAGAGCGGATTTTTCATCCGCCCATGACGATGCCCTCGAAAAAATCACCGTCATCGTCTGCGCCTCGTGCCGCGACGAAGCCGGCTCTGATGACCATCCTCGCGCCGGCGAACTGCTGGCTGACGATACGCGCCGCGCCGCTTCGGGCGAAAACATCCGCATCCGCAGCGTTGAATGCCTCGGCAACTGCAAGCGCCGGCTCAGTGCCGCGATCCTGCGCGACGGCTGCTGGAGCTACGTCTTCGGCGACCTGACCGCGACAAGCGGCGCCGATCTCGTCACCGGTGCAAAACTCTTCGCCACCTCGACCGACGGCCTCATTCCGTGGCGCGGCCGCCCCGATAGCCTCAAGCGCGGCCTCGTTGCCCGCATCCCTCCCCTCGACATGTTGAAGGACTGACCATGACCTCATCCGTCTCTCGCGTTCCCTGCACCGTCATCACCGGCTTCCTCGGCGCCGGCAAGACGACGCTGGTCCGCCATCTCCTGGAAAACGCTGGCGGCAAACGTATTGCGATTATCGTGAATGAGTTTGGCGACATCGGCATCGACGGCGAAATCCTCAAGGGTTGCGGCATCGACACCTGCCCGGAGGAAAACATCGTCGAACTGGCCAATGGTTGCATCTGCTGCACCGTGGCCGACGATTTCGTTCCGGCACTGGACCAGATCCTGTCGCTGGTGCCGAAGGTCGACCATATCCTGATCGAGACATCGGGCCTCGCTCTGCCCAAGCCGCTGGTCCAGGCCTTCCAGTGGCCGACGGTGAAGAGCCGCGTGACCGTCGATGGCGTGATCGCCGTGGTCGACGGTCCCGCGCTGGCCGAAGGCCGCGTCGCCAACGACATGGACGCCCTGCAGGCGCAGCGCGCGCAAGACGAGACGCTGGACCACGACGATCCGGTCGAGGAGGTGTTCGAGGACCAGATCGCCTGCGCCGACCTGATCATCCTGTCGAAGAGCGACCTGATGGACGCCGCCGGTTCGGCCCGCGCCAATGCCATCATCAACGAACATTCCGCCCGCGCCGTGAAGATCGTGCCGACGTCTCATGGCAAGGTCGATCCCTCCATACTGCTCGGGCTCGGTCTCGCCGTCGAGGACGACATCGAGAACCGCAAATCGCATCACGACGGCGCATTCGACCACGAGCATGACGACTTCGACACGTTCATCGTCGACATTCCCTCGATCGCCAATCCGGACGAGCTGGCAAAGCGCGTCGCCACCGTTGCCGAGGAAGAGAACGTGCTGCGTGTGAAGGGCTTCGTCGAAGTCGGCGGCAAGCCGATGCGGCTTTTGCTGCAGGCCGTCGGGCCGCGCGTCAATCATTACTACGATCGCGCCTGGACTGCCGAGGACGACCGTCGTTCGCGTCTCGTCGTCATCGGCCTCAAGGGACTTAACCGCCCGGCGATCGAGCGTATACTCGCCGGCTGATTTCAGACACGAGCCGCGATGCACATACTCACCACCACGTCCGCCTCGCTCGACGATCTCGCCGAGCCGGTTGATCTGCGGCAGACGCCGGCGGATATCGTGGCGCTGTCCTTCACCGACAGCGATCTCGCCGGACTGGCGGCGGCATGGAAGGCCGACGCCGACCGCCTGCCCTCGATGCGGCTGGCCGCACTCCGCGACCTGCGCCATCCCATGTCCGTCGACCTCTGGGTCGACAGCGTCGCCCGCCATGCCAAGGTCATCCTCATCCGCATCCTCGGCGGCTACGACTGGTGGCGTTACGGCTGCGACCAGCTTGCCTCGATCGCCCGCGATCGCGGCATAAAACTGGCGCTGCTTCCCGGCGAATGCCGCGACGAGGATCTGCGTTTGATCGAAGCCTCGACACTGCCGCGCGAGGAACTGGACGGCCTGCTGGACTATTTCCGCGAGGGCGGTCCGGCGAATATGACCGCGCTGGTGCATCGGCTGGCGCGGCTGGCTGGATCGCAAGCAGAAATTGTCGAGCCGGTCGCAGTTCCGAAAGCAGGCTACTACGAGCCCACTCGCGGCGTCGTCCCCCTCCCCCTCGAGGGGAGGGTCCGGCCGCAGGCCGGGGGTGGGGTCCCCGCGGCAGTGCGCCGACTCAAAGAGGCGCGGAGCCCGGTCGTACCGACCCCACCCGACCCTGCGGGCCACCCTCCCCTCGCGGGGGAGGGAAAGGTCGTACCCATCCTGTTCTATCGCTCGATGCTGCTCGCCGCTGATGTCGCGCCCATCGATGCGCTTTTTGACGCGCTGGGGCAGCGTGGCATGCTCCCGGTCCCCATCTTCATCTCCAGCCTGAAAGACCCGACCTCGCTCGCGTTCGTGGAAACCGCACTCAGTGCGCTCAAACCCGCCGCCATCATCACCGCGACAGCCTTCGCTTCCGGCGCCGAACCCGGCGTCGAAACCCTATTCGACCGCGCCGGCGTGCCGGTCTTCCAGGTCATCGTTGCCACGACCCGCCGCGACGTGTGGGAAAAGAACCAGCGTGGCCTCGCGCCCGCCGACCTCGCCATGCATGTCGTGCTGCCCGAACTCGACGGCCGCATCCTTGCCGGCGCCATTTCCTTCAAGGGCGAAAGCGATGTCGATCCGGCGCTTGGTCATAGAGCCTTCGCCAACCGGCCGGAGCTTGATCGCGTGGCGCAGGTGGCTGACCGCATATCAGCCTTCATCCGCTTGCAGCGCGCATCCCGCGCCGAGCGCAAGCTCGCCATCCTGATCCCCGACTATCCAAGCGCACCCGGCCGCACCGGCTATGCCGTCGGCCTCGACGTACCCTACAGCGTGCTGGCCATACTGCATGACCTCAGCGAACAGGGCTATGTGGTTGAAGGGATTCCGAAAACGCCGCGGCAATTGCTGGATTTGCTGGAGCGCAGCGGCGATGGGCTGGGACTGGACGATTATCTAGATTTCTCGAAGGAGTTGCCCGGCGAGGCGGTGGCTGTCGTGGAGGCGGCTTGGGGCAAGGCGCAGGACGAGACGGGTCTGCGCGAGGCGCCCCCCTCTGTCCTGCCGGACATCTCCCCCACGGGTGGGGAGATTACGCACCCATCTCCGCTTTCGCCAATCTCAAACCTTGCAAAGGGGGAGCCGGCCATAGAACTGCCAATCTCCCCACCTGTGGGGGGTGAGGAGTGGTCCGCGCAGCGGACGGAAGGCCAACTGCTTGGCTTTCCGAACGACGAACGCTCGGAGCGACAGCGAAGGGCCGGGTCCGGGAGGACAGAGGGGGGCACGACAGAACGCCGGCCTTCGCTACCAACAAGCGAAAAAAGCTTCCCCTTCCGCGCCGCCACCTTCGGCAACGTCACCGTGGCACTCGCCCCCGATCGCGGACGCTTGGCCGACCGCCGCGCCGACTACCACGACCCGACGCTGCCGCCGCGCCATGCATTGCTCGCCTTCGGCCTCTGGTTGCGCAAATCGCTGGGTATCCACGCCCTCATCCATGTCGGCGCTCATGGCACACTGGAATGGCTGCCCGGCAAGACCGTCGCTGTCTCGGAAAACTGCTTTCCCGAGATCGTCACCGGCTCGCTGCCTGTCATCTATCCCTTCATCGTCTCCAACCCCGGTGAGGCAGCACAGGCCAAGCGGCGCATCGCCGCCGTTACGCTCGGTCATCTGCCGCCGCCCCTCACTGGCGCCGGTCTCGACGAAAACCAGCACAGGCTCGAGCGGCTGGTCGACGAATACGCACAGGCCGACGGGCTCGACCGCCGCCGCCGCGACCGTCTGGCCAAGCTGATCGTCGAAACCGCCCAGAAAACGGGGCTCGCCTCTGAAGCTGGTGTCGCCAAGACCGACGCACCGGACGAAGCGCTGCGCCGCATCGACTCCTGGCTTTGCGACCTCAAGGATTTCGCCATCAAGGACGGGCTGCATATCTATGGCCGCGCGACTGAGGACGAGCCCGACGCGATGCGTCAGGAAAGCGCAAGGACCGAAAAGGCTGCGCTGCTGGCGGCCCTCGATGGCCGTCACGTCAAGGCAGGTCCGGCCGGCGCGCCCGCGCGTGGCCGCAGCGATGTGCTGCCCACCGGCCGCAACCTGTTCACATCGGACCCACGCACCATGCCGACGCCCACAGCCTATGATCTGGGCAAGGCGGCTGCGGAAGAGGTCGTGCGCGGCTACATGCAGTCGCATGGTGACTGGCCGCGCTCCCTGGTCATCGACCTATGGGGGTCGGCCTCGCTGCGCACCGGTGGCGAGGAAATCGCTCAAGGGTTGGCGCTGATGGGCTGCCGGCCGCAATGGGATTCCGCCACCGGCCGCATCACCGGCATCGAGGTGCTGCCACCGGCCACGCTCGGCCGCCCGCGGGTCGATGTCACCTGGCGCATCTCCGGCCTGTTCCGCGACATGTTCCCGACCCAGATCGCGCTGATCGATGCCGCCGCGAATGCCGTTGCCACCCGCGACGAGGACGATTCGGAAAACCCGCTCGCGGCAAAAACCCGCGTCGACGGCAAGATCAGCCCACGCATCTTCGGCACCTCGCCGGGCACCTACGGCGCCGGCGTCGAGGATATTTTGTCGAGCGGGGACTGGACCGCGCGCGAAGAGATCGGCCGCGCCTATCTCGATGCCACCTCGCATGCCTATGGCGGCGCCGACGGCGAAGGCATCTCCTCGCCTGGCGCCTTTGAAACCCGCGTCGCCGACGCCGACCTGCTCGTCCATACCGGCGACGACCCCGGCCGCGACATTCTGGAAGGTTCCGCCGATGTCGCCTTCATCGGCGGCTTTTCGGCGGCGCTCGCGGCCCTCGGCAGGAACGCCGATGTCATCGTGCTCGACACCACCGATCCGCAAAAGCCGAAGCCGCGCTCCGTTGGCGAGGCCGTATCGCGGGTCGTGCGTGCCCGCGCGATCAATCCCCGCTTCATCGCTGGCCAGATGCGCCATGGCCCGCGCGGCGCTTCCGAATTCGCTGAGACCGTCGACCGTCTCGTCGGCTTTGCCGAAACCACCCATGCCATATCGGGTGCGCTGATCGAGGCCGTGCACGATGCCTATGTCGGCGATCCCCTGGTTCGCGCCTTCATCCTGCATGAGAACCCTTCCGCCGCAAAAATCATCGCCGAGCGTTTCCTGTCGGCGCGCCGGCGTGGTCTCTGGCATCCGCTGCGCAATTCCATCGACGACGATCTCACGGCATTGATCGCCGAAGCCCAGGCCCTCGGGGTCGCGGCATGAACGCCTTCTCCCGACGGGGCGCCTGCCCGGCCCTGTCCGCGCCCATGCGGACCGGCGACGGCCTTTTGGTGCGGCTCAACCCTGTTGCTGGAGGATTGTCGCCGAAACAGTTGATCGGACTCGCTGAATCCGCCTTGCAACATGGCAACGGCATCATGGAGGTGACCGCGCGCGGCAGCCTGCAGATACGCGGCCTGGCGTCTAAAAGCGCGCCGTTGCTGGCGGCGGAGGTTGATGCCCTGGGCATCACAGTGCGCACCGGCGTGCCCATCGAGACCGGGGCACTGGCAGGCCTCGATCCCCGGGAAATCTTGGATCCGCGCCCGCTGGCTGAACAGATCAGGGCGGCGGTTGAAGAAGCTGGGCTCACGCTACGGCTCGGCCCAAAGGTTTCGGTCGTTGTCGACGGCGGCGGGCAACTGACGCTGGATGCGGTGACTGCCGATGTGCGGCTTGCTGCAACGCGCACCGATGCGGGAAGCCAGTGGTGGCAAGTGTCTGTCGCGGGTGATGGGCATAATGCGAAGCCGCTCGTCCTTGCTGATGAAAGTGCGGCCCGCGACATCACCGTTGCTGCTCTCAGAATGATTGCCGAAAAAGGTCGCGAAGCCCATGCAAGGGATTTGTCGGAGAGGCAGCTAAGTTCGCTAGCAGGCTGGCATTCTTTGGCGCCCCCCTCTGTCCTGCCGGACATCTCCCCCTCAAGTGGGGAGATTGGCAGCTTCACCGCAGGCTCTCCTCTTACAGCATTGATAACTGGTGAACGCAGCCCTCCCAGCGCAATCCCCCCCCTGGAGGGGGAGATGTCCGGCAGGACAGAGGGTGGCGCCGTAGAGCACTCTCGCCGGCCAATTGGCTTCTTCAACGTAAGCCACGCCATCGCCCTCGGCATCGGCCTGCCCTACGGCAGTATGCAGGCTGGCAAAATCATTGATCTGGTCCAGAGCGCCCTCACCCTCGGTGCGACCGAAATCCGCCTCGCCCCGGGTCGCGCTCTGCTTTTCCTTGGCCAACCAGCAGCCGCATGCGCCGCACTTCAACAAACAGCCGCCACTCTCGGCTTCGTTATCAACCCCACCGACCCACGCACGATGATCGCCGCCTGCCCCGGCGCGCCGGCCTGTGCCTCCGGCCAGATCGCCACCCGAGAGATCGCCGAGACGATCGCCTTGGAGAACCGCGATATCCTCGATTCCTCCTTCACACTGCACATTTCCGGCTGTGCCAAGGGCTGCGCTCACCCCGGCCCGGCGACACTAACCATCGTCGGCGGCGAAAACGGAGCCGGACTTGTCGTGAACGCGACGGCAAAGGCCCTTCCTGCCGGCTATAGGCCGCGCTATGACGCCGCGCGCGGCATCGGCCGCGTCGCGGCAGCGATCCGCAGCGCACGACATCCCGGCGAAACCGCCGCTGCCTGCCTGACACGGCTTGGCGCGGTAGGCGTCGCCGAGGCTTACCGACAGGAATGAGCATGCCCGCCTACGACTACATCCATGACGGCACGGCCATCTACGAGCGCTCCTTCGCCATCATTCGCGCCGAGGCCGACCTGTCGCGCTTTTCCGAAGCCGAGGCCGATGTCGCCATCCGCATGATCCATGCCTGCGGGCAGGTCGAAGCCACCACCCACTTTGTCTTCTCGAAGGACTTCGTTTCCACCGCGCGCTCGGCGCTGAGTGCCGGCGCGCCGATCTTCTGCGACGCGGAAATGGTCTCTCACGGTGTCACCCGCGCCCGTCTGCCGGCCGGCAACGAGGTCATCTGCACGCTGCGCGATGTCAGAACGCATGAGATCGCCAGGGAGATCGGCAACACCCGCTCGGCCGCGGCCATCGACCTGTGGGGCGAGCGCATGGCCGGGGCGGTCGTCGCCATCGGCAATGCGCCGACCGCGCTGTTCTATCTGCTGGAGAAATTGCGCGACGGGGCGCCGAAGCCGGCGGCCATCATCGGCATGCCCGTGGGCTTCGTCGGTGCGGCCGAATCGAAGGATGCGCTGGCCGAGAATTCCTATGGCGTGCCCTACGCCATCGTGCGCGGCAGGCTGGGTGGCAGCGCCATGACAGCCGCGGCGCTCAACGCGCTGGCGAGGTCGGGCCTGTGAACGCCATTGCAAAAGGCCGTCTCGTCGGTGTCGGCACCGGTCCGGGCGATCCCGAACTGCTGACGCTGAAGGCCGCTCGTGCCCTGGCCGAAGCCGATATCGTCGCCTATTTCGCCAAGCGCGGCAACAACAGCAACGCGCGCGCCATCGTCGAGGCGCAGTTCCGCCCGGGGATGACGGAGCTGCCGCTGCTCTATCCCGTCACCACGGAAATCGACAAGGATCACGAGGACTACCGGTCGCAAATCACGGATTTCTACGAGGAATCCGCGCGAAAGGTCGCCGAGCACCTTGAAGCCGGCCGCATGGTTGCCGTCCTGTCGGAAGGCGATCCGCTGTTCTATGGCTCCTACATGCATCTGCATGTGCGGCTGGCGCACCGCTTTCCAACCGAAGTCATTCCCGGCATCACCGCCATGTCCGGCTGCTGGTCCGTCAACGGCCTGCCGATCGTCCAGGGCGACGACGTGCTGACTGTACTGCCGGGCACGATGAGCGAATTCGAACTGACCCGCCGACTCGCCGATACTGATGCGGCCGTCATCATGAAGGTCGGCCGCAACCTGCCCAAGATCAGGCGGGCACTGGAAGCCACTGGCAAGCTGGCCCGCGCCGTCTATGTCGAGCGCGGCACCATGGCCGGCAGCGTCTCCATGAAGCTTGCCGACAAGCAGGACGACAAGGCGCCCTATTTCGCCATCGTTCTGGTCGCCGGCTGGTCCGGCAGGCCCGAGACCTCGCCGGAGGCAGGCGCATGAGCGGCCGTCTCACCGTCATCGGCCTTGGGCCAGGCAACATCGACCAGGTCACGCCGGAAGCAAGCCGCGCCGTCACTGAGGCTAAGTTCTTCTATGGCTACAAGCCTTATCTCGACCGGCTGGAACTGCGTCCTGATCAGACCCGAGTCGCCTCCGACAACCGCGAAGAACTGGCCCGCTCCAAGGATGCATTGACCAAGGCCGCCGAGGGCCATGATGTCGCAGTCGTCTCCGGCGGCGATCCCGGTGTGTTCGCCATGGCCGCTGCCGTGTGCGAGGCGATCGAGGCCGGCCCCGCAGAATGGCGTGCCGTCGATGTTGCCATGGTGCCGGGCATCACGGCCATGCTCGCTGTCGCGGCCCGCATCGGCGCCCCGCTCGGCCATGATTTCTGCGCCATCTCGCTGTCCGACAATCTGAAGCCGTGGAACCTGATCGAACTGCGGTTGCTGGCCGCGGCCGGCGCCGGCTTCGTCATCGCGCTCTACAATCCGATCAGCAAGGCGCGCCCCTGGCAGCTTGGCCGCGCCCTCGAATGCCTCACCGCGATCCTGCCGGGAACGACGCCGGTGATATTCGGCCGCGCCGCAGGCAGGCCTGACGAGCGTATCGAAGTGTGCCTGCTCGCCCACGCGGATGCCGCCAAGGCCGACATGTCGACGTGCATCATCATCGGCTCGCCGGAAACCAGGATCATCAGGCGCGGCGACAAGCCGGCGCTAGTCTACACGCCGCGTTCGTCGACCGGGCGGACAAAATGATCCACCATCGCGGCCAGGGCTTCGACGGTTTCAGCCGACGGAACGTCCGGCAGAGCCGGCCTGCTGACCACGACCACCTCTATCCCCAGCGCCCGCGCCGCCGCGATCTTGCCGTAAGTAGCCTCGCCGCCGCTATTCTTGGACACGACGGCGTCGATATGATGATCCCTGAGCAGCGCGTCTTCGTCGGCCTCCCTGAATGGCCCGCGTGCCAGGAGATATTCGGCATTGGGCAAGGTAAGCTTCGGTTCGACCGGATCGACGCTGCGGATGAGGTAGTGGTGCTGAGGAGCGGCCTCGAAGGCCGCGACCTCTTGCCGGCCGAGCGCCAGGAAGACACGGCGCGGCGCAATACCCAGCGCCCTAACGGCATCGGCCACATTGTCGACCAGCACCCAGCGATCGCCATCGACAGCCTTCCAGCCGGGACGCCGCAGCGCAAGGATCGGCATGCCGGTCTCTCGCGCGGCTCGCGCCGCATTGGCGGAGATTCGCGCTGCATACGGATGTGTCGCGTCAATCAAGAGATCGGTGCGCGTTGCCCGGAGATAGGCAGCCAGTCCATCGGCGCCGCCAAATCCTCCGGTTCGCACAGGCACGCCTTGCGCGACCGGGCTTTCGGTGCGGCCAGCCATCGACAGAGTGACCGAGCAATCGGCGCGATCAGCCAGTTTTCCAGCCAGTTGCCGGGCTTCGGTGGTTCCGCCAAGGATCAGAATCTTCTTCATTGGCACCATGATGGGTCGCGTCTAGTACGGCCGCCTGCGTTGCAGCCAGTCCCCTTCTCTCCGTCACTATACGGGGAGAAGGTGCCGGCAGGCGGATGAGGGGCGGCGCAACATGTCAAAAATCAAGCACTCAAAGCCGCAATGGCTCACCATCGTCGGCATCGGCGAGGACGGTTTAGCGGGTCTCGGTGACGAGGCCAAGCGGCTGATTGCCGGGGCTGAAGTCATCTTCGGCGGCAAGCGTCACCTCGCCCTTGTCGCCTCCTTCGCCAAGGGCGAAGCGCGCCCATGGGCAACGCCTTTCGACCCTGAAATGCGCGACGTGCTGGCGCTTGCCGGCAGGCGCGTCTGCGTTCTCGCGTCCGGCGATCCGTTCTTCCACGGCGTCGGCGTCACCCTCACCCGCAAGGTCAAGGCGCGGGACATGCACGTCATCCCCGCACCGTCAGCCGTTTCGTTGGCGGCTGCCCGCCTTGGCTGG
This sequence comes from Mesorhizobium sp. PAMC28654, assembly GCF_020616515.1. Classification (GTDB taxonomy): domain Bacteria; phylum Pseudomonadota; class Alphaproteobacteria; order Rhizobiales; family Rhizobiaceae; genus Mesorhizobium. Next base: position 11,756 of record NZ_CP085135.1, on the reverse strand, counting down.
GCGCTGCAGGACATCGAGACCGTGTCGCTGCACGGCCGACCGCTCGACCTGATCCGACCCCTGCTGCAGCCGAACGCGCGCATATTGGCGCTGACCTCGGATGGCGGTGCGCCGGCGGCAATCGCGCGCCTGCTCACTGAACTCGATTTCGGCGCCTCGCGGCTGACAGTGCTGGAAGCATTGGGCGGTCCAAACGAGAACCAACGCTCAGCCCGCGCCGATACTTTCGATCTCGAAAACATCAATCCGCTCAATGTGCTGGCGATCGAGCTTGAATCAAATCCGCAGGCGCGAATCCTGCCGCTGACGGTCGGCCTTGCCGATCATCTGTTCGAGCATGACGGCCAGATCACCAAGCGCGAAGTCCGCGCCGTCACGCTGTCGGCGCTTGCACCCAGGCGCGGCGAATTGCTCTGGGACATCGGCGCGGGATCAGGATCAATCGGCATCGAATGGATGCTGGCTCACCCATCGATGCGCGCCATCGCCATCGAGGCCGACCCGACCCGCGCCGCTCGCATCCACCGCAACGCTGCTCACTGCGGGGTACCCGGCCTCACCATTGTGGAGGGCTCGGCGCCACAAGCCCTTGCCGCGTTGGAGACGCCCGACGCGATCTTCATCGGCGGCGGCGGCAGCGACGAAGGCGTGCTCGACGCTGCTATTGACGCCCTGTCCGCCGGCGGCCGCCTCGTCGCCAATGCGGTGACGCTTGAGATGGAAGCGATGCTACTGGCCCGCCACGCAGCGATCGGTGGCGACCTTACCCGGATCGCCATATCCCGCGCTTCACCGGTCGGCTCGATGCAGGCCTGGCGGCCGGCCATGCCGGTCACACAATGGGTTTGGGTAAAGCCATGATCATCGCGGGCATAGGCAGCCGCAAGGGCGTGAGCGTGGAGGACGTGCTCGCCGCGATCGAAACCGCCGTCGAGGCGCATGGGCTGGCCATGTCGGCGCTTTCAGCCTTGGCCACCGCCACGCTCAAGCAGGATGAGGAAGCAATCCCCGCCGCCGGCCGCGCCCTGAGCGTCCCAGTCATCATCATCGATGACGCCACGCTTCAGGCCGCCTCGCCGGACACGCTCAGCAAATCCGACCTGTCGCAGGCGCTTGCTGGCACGCCATCGGTTTCGGAAGCCGCCGCCCTCGCCGCCGCCGGCAAGGGCGCAAAACTGCTCGGGCCGCGCACCGTCGTCGGCCCCGTCACCTGCGCCCTCGCCATCAGTGGAGACGAGGCATGACTGTCCATTTCATCGGTGCCGGTCCGGGTGCCGCCGACCTCATCACCCTGCGCGGCGCCAGGCTTCTGGCAAGCTGCCCGGTCTGTCTCCATGCAGGCTCGATCGTCGCGCCAGAGCTTTTGCAGCACTGCGCTCCAGGGGCAAAGCTGATCGACACGGCGCCGATGTCGCTCGACGAAATCGAAGCCGCCTATCTCGAAGCTTACAAGGCCGGCCATGACGTTGCCCGTCTGCACTCCGGCGACCTGTCGGTGTGGAGCGCGGTTGCCGAGCAGATTCGCCGGCTGGAGAAGCACGGAATTCCCTACACGCTGACGCCGGGCGTTCCCTCCTTCGCCGCTGCGGCGGCAGCGCTACGCCGCGAACTGACCATTCCCGAAGTCGCGCAAAGCCTGGTGCTGACCCGCATTTCCGGTCGGGCGTCCAAGATGCCGCCCGGCGAAACGCTGGCCGGTTTTGGCCGCACTGGCGCCACGCTCGCCATCCATCTTGCCATTCACGCGATCGACCGTGTCGTCGCTGAGCTGACGCCCCACTATGGCAGCGACTGCCCGGTGGCGGTGGTCTTCCGCGCCTCCTGGCCGGACGAGCGTGTCCTTACCGGCACGCTGGCGACCATCGAGGCACAGCTGGCTGAAGACCCGATGGAGCGCACGGCGATCATCTTCGTCGGCCAGTCGCTGGCGGCGGAAGGTTTTGGCGAGAGTTCACTTTATGACGCCCACTACCAGCGGCGTTTTCGCGGGCGGGATGGATTGTGAGCGGCAGCGCCAAGGACAGAAACACCACGGTCGAACAGGCATTGGCACGGCTGAACTTCAAGCCGCGCCAGTTGCAGCCCGGCCATGTCTGGTTGGCCGGGGCCGGTCCAGGCGACGCCGGCTGCCTGACGCTGGACGTGCTGGCCGCCCTGGGGCAGTGCGATGCGCTGGTCTATGACGCGCTGGTCTCGCCCGAGATCGTCGCGGTCGCCGAGAACGCGGAGCTGTTCTATGCCGGCAAGCGCGGCGGCCAGCCGTCGATGAAACAGGACGACATCACTGCCTTGCTCGTCCGGCTGGCCCGTGAGGGACGCCGCGTGGTCCGGCTGAAGGGTGGCGATCCCTATATTTTCGGTCGTGGTGGCGAAGAAGCATTGGCGCTTGCCCGCGAAAACATTCCGTTCCACGTGCTGCCAGGTCTCACGTCAGGCCTCAGCGCGCTTGCCGCCACCGGCATTCCCGCCACCATGCGCGGCATCAACAAGGCGGTGATCCTGGCGACCGGCCATGCCGCCGGCACCGATGACGACCTCGACTGGGGCGCGATCGCCCGCACCGGCCAGCCGGTGGTCATCTACATGGGAATGGCCAATCTGCCCACTATCACCGCCTCGCTGCTGGAAGGCGGGCTGGCGCCCTCGACACCGGCCGCCGTCATCGTGGCCGCCACGACACCGCAGGAACGTATCGTCGTCGCCACGCTCGCCACTCTTGCCGAGGAAGCCGCTGCCGCCGGCCTTGCCTCGCCGGCATTGATCGTCGTCGGCGGCATCGTCGCCATGCGTGCGGCACTGGCGGGCGGGGCATGACCCGCGCGATCATCATCGGCGCGCCGCGCTCCGGCTCGGGCAAGACCAGCGTCACCATCGGCATCCTGCGCGCACTGGCGCGGCGCGGCCTCAAGGTGCGTGGCGCGAAATCCGGTCCCGACTATATCGATCCGGGCTTCCACACCGCCGCCACGGGGCTTTCCGGCGTCAACCTTGACAGCTGGGCGATGTCGCCTGCCTTGCTCAACGCATTGGCTGGTAACGCAACAGATGACGCCGAGTTCGTCTTCCTCGAAAGCGCCATGGGCCTGTTCGACGGCATTCCCTCGACCCAGGGGCGTACGGGCTCCGCCGCCGACCTCGCACGGCTCTATGGCCTGCCGGTGCTGCTGGTGCTCGACGTTTCCGGCCAGTCGACCACGGCCGCGGCCGTGGCCAAGGGTTTTGCCACCTACGATCCTGATGTGCGCATGGCCGGCGTGGTGCTCAACCGCCTGGGCAGCGAGCGGCACCGCCGGCTCTGCGGCGATGCGATAGAGGCGATCGGCCTGCCCGTGGTCGGCGCCATCATGCGCGACCCCAGCCTGAACCTGCCCGAGCGCCATCTCGGCCTCGTCCAGGCCGGCGAATATGAGAACCTGATGGCGCATCTCGACCGGCTGGCCGACATGGTCGAAAGCTCGCTTGACCTTGACGCCATCATGGCACTGGCAAAGCCGTTCTCGCCCGCGCCCGGCGATTTCGGCGATGCCTTGCAGCCGCCCGGCCAGCGCATCGCCCTGGCTGAAGATGCCGCCTTCACCTTTCTCTATCCGCATGTCGCCGCCTATTGGCGCAAGGCCGGGGCCGAGATCGTTCCCTTCTCGCCGCTCGCCGATGAAGCGCCCGCCGGGGATTGCGATGTCTGCTGGCTGCCCGGCGGCTATCCCGAGCTCCATGCCGGCCGCCGCCGCCGCCGCTAACTTTCGCACCGGGATGGCGCGTTTCGCTGAGACGAAGCCGGTTCACGGCGAGTGCGGCGGCTTCATGGTGCTGGGCGAGGCACTGGAAGACGCCTCTGGCGAAACGCACATCATGCTCGGCCTGCTCGGTCATTCCACTAGCTTCGCCAAACGGAAGATGAATCTCGGCTATCGCGAGGCGCGGCTGCGCGCCGATTGTCCGCTGGGCGCGCGGGGCGCGGCGATCCGTGGCCACGAATTCCACTATGCGCAGATGCTTGCTGCCGGTAATGACGAGCCGTTGGCCGACCTCGCCGATGGCCTCGGCAATCCGCTCGGCGCTTCCGGCTACCGGCGCGGTAATGTCAGCGGTACCTTCTTCCACGCCATTGCGAGGGCCTAGAGCATGCTTCCGAAAAGTGTGAGCCAGTTTTCGGAAAAGATCATGCTGAAACTCCGGAGCACGGCTCCATCGCCCCGGCGGATTCTCGACGACATCGCGTTGTGCCTGGTCTTCTTTACCAGGCTGCCGCTGCCCGCCTTCGATTTTCGTGGCCGCGGCCTTGCCGCCGCCATATGGGCAGCACCCATCGCCGGCCTCGCCGTCGGCCTGATCGGCGCGATCGTCTTTGCCACCGCGGAACGGTTTGGCCTTGCCATGGGACCGGCGGCGGCACTCGCGCTGGCCGCGACGATACTCACCACTGGCTGCCTGCATGAGGACGGGCTTTCCGATGTCGCGGATGGCTTTGGTGGCGGCAAGTCGCGCGGCCGAAAACTGGAGATCATGCGCGACAGCCGCATCGGCGCCTATGGCGCGTCGGCGCTGGCTCTGTCGCTGCTCACCCGCTGGAGCGTGCTTTCGCAGGTCGTCGATCCCACACAGGCCCTGTTCGCCCTCGTGGCGGCACACGCCGCCTCGCGCGGCGTTCTCAGCGCTTTCATGCATCTCCTACCCCCCGCGCGCTCCGAAGGGCTCTCGGCCGGTGCTGGCACTGTCTCGGCTCAAACCGCTGTAGTCAGCGCCGTGCTCGGTGCCGTCCCCCTGCTGCTGCTCGGGCTCGGCGGCGCCATTGTCGCGATCGTCCTGCTCGGCCTGCTGTTTACCGCCTTCCGCGCTCTCTGCCTCAACCAGATCAGCGGCCAGACCGGCGACACGGTCGGCGCGCTGCAGCAGCTGAGCGAAATCACCGTGCTTCTCGTCGCTTCCGTTGCCCTCTCCTGACTCCCTTTTGGCCTGATTCCCCAGCCTGATTCCCTTTTGGAGACTTTGCCCCCATGTCCTTCAAATCACTTGATGAACTGCGCACCGCCTGCCTCGACCTGCCCGCGGGCAGTGACTCTTCTGCCAATGCCGTCGCCCGCCGCCAGGATACGCTGACCAAGCCGCAAGGCAGCCTCGGCCGGCTGGAGACCATCGCCGCCTGGCTGGCGCGCTGGCAGGGCCGCGACATGCCGAAGCTCGACCGCGTGAAAGTCTTCGTCTTCGCCGGCAATCACGGCGTCACCGCGCAAGGCGTGTCGGCCTTCCCATCTGAAGTCACAGTGCAGATGGTGGCGAATTTCGCCGGCGGCGGCGCCGCCATCAACCAGCTAGCCCGCATCGCCGGCGCCGAACTCGACGTCATCCCGCTCGACCTCGACCATCCGACCGGCGATTTTACGCAAGCGCCGGCGATGGATGACGCGGCGTTCTTGGCCGCCGTTTCGACCGGCTATGACGCGGTGACGAAAGACCTCGACCTGGTCTGCTTCGGCGAAATGGGAATCGGCAACACCACGCCGGCCGCCGCCATTTCGGCGGCACTATTCGGCGGTGGCGCGGAAAAATGGACGGGGCGCGGCACCGGCGTCGATGATGCCGGCCTGAAGCGCAAGGTGGTCGCCATCGAAGCAGGACTGAAGCGTCATGCCGCCGCCCTTTCCGACCCGCTGGGGGTTGCAGCCGCGCTTGGCGGTCGCGAGCTGGCCGCCATCTTTGGCGCGACGCTGGCCGCCCGCCATCTGGGCATACCCGTGTTGCTCGACGGCTTCGTCTGCACTGCCGCCGCCGCCCCGCTGGCAAAACTCCACCCGACAGGCCTCGCCCACACCATCGCCGCCCACGTCTCGGCGGAATCGGGCCATCGCGGCTTGCTCGAAGCACTCGGCCTGCCGCCGCTGCTCGATCTCGGCATGCGGCTTGGTGAAGGCTCCGGCGCCTGCCTCGCCGTCAACATCGTCCGCTCGGCCATGGAATGTCACGCCCACATGGCAAGCTTTGCCGAGGCCGGCGTGTCGGAGAAATAAATCCGTCAAACTTTCAACGTGATTGAGCCAAAATAATAACGTCGCTTTGATTGTTCATATGAGATGTAAAAATCTCAAATGGAGATCAAACGATGTATTTGAAGGCAACAATTATCATTGCATTGCTTTGCGGCACCGTGGCGCCGGCATTCTCTCAAGTCCTTGACGACACAGGCCGCCCCCGGCGTCCCGGTGATGACGGGCTCGCCAGGGTGCAGTCCAGCATTACAATCGGCATTCCAGTCAAGGACGACGAGGATATCGCCGTGCAGCAGCAGGCGGGTCTTCGCTCCTTCTACAAGGTCGCGGCCAGCAGTTGCGCCATGGTGATCGAAACCATCGCGGATACCTGCGAAGTCACCAGTGTCACCACCAATGTCAACGCCAGGGACCGCAACATGGGCGGCATCGGTGGATCGCAGATCACCGTTGTTCCCCGTCAGCACCTGTGTCCCAGATTTGAGGTTGTGAATTAAGGAGGGTTTTGATCTCGTCGTCACGACGAAGGAACCAAGATGAGCCCTAAATCCTCAAGTGCCAAGAAGCCTGCCGAGCAGGTGGTAAAGGACATTCGCCGGGCGACCCGGCGGCATTTTTCAGCGGAAGACAAGATCCGGATCGTGCTGGACGGGCTGCGCGGCGAAGACAGCATCGCCGAGCTGTGCCGCAAGGAAGGGATCGCGCAGAGCCTGTATTACACCTGGTCCAAGGAGTTCATGGAGGCCGGCAAGCGCCGATTGGCGGGTGATACCGCTCGTGCTGCCACCAGCGACGAGGTCAAGGATTTGCGCCGGGAGGCCGGCGCGCTGAAGGAATGCGTCGCTGATCTGACACTGGAAAACCGTCTGCTCAAAAAAAGCATGATCGCGGATGGGGACGAGCAAGAATGAGATATCCCGCATCCGAAAAGCTCGAGATCATCAGGATCGTCGAGCAGTCACACCTGCCAACCCGCAAAACGCTGGACCGACTGGGCATCCCGCGCCGGACCTTCTATCGCTGGTATGACCGTTATGTCGAGGGCGGGCCTGAGGCGCTGCAGGATCGGCCCTCGGCGCCGAGCCGGGTGTGGAACCGCATCCCGCCTGCCATCCATGACCAGATCATCGAACTGGCGCTGGAGCAGTCCGAGCTCTCCCCGCGCGAACTGGCAGTACGGTTCACCGACGAGACGCGCTACTTCGTGTCAGAAGCCAGCGTTTACCGCTCTCCTCAAGGCCTACGATCTGATCACCAGCCCGGCCTATGTGGTGATCAAGGCGGCGAACGAGTTCCACACCAAGACGACGCGACCCAACGAGATGTGGCAGACGGACTTCACCTACTTCAAGATCATCGGCTGGGGCTGGATGTACCTGTCGACCGTGCTCGACGATTACTCCCGCTACATCATCGCCTGGAAACTGTGCAGCACCATGCGGGCCGAGGACGTCACCGACACGCTGGACATGGCACTTACTGCCTCAGGGTGCGACCAGGCCCATGTGCACCACAAGCCTCGGCTGCTCAGCGATAATGGCCCCAGCTACATCGCCGGCGAACTGGCGGACTATATCCAGGACCAACGCATGAGCCATGTCCGGGGCGCTCCAATGCATCCCCAGACCCAAGGCAAGATCGAGCGCTGGCACCAGACCCTCAAAAACCGAATCCTCTTGGAGAACTACTTTCTGCCCGGCGACCTTGAGGCCCAGATCGCAGCCTTCGTCGAACATTACAACCATCGACGCTACCACGAGAGCCTGGCCAACGTAACGCCAGCCGACGCCTACTTCGGCAGGGCCGCAGCCATTATCAAACAGCGAGAAAGGATCAAACGCCAAACCATCCAACATCGGCGCTTGCAGCACCGCAAGATCGCCGCTTAACATCAACCCCAAGATGAGGCCGACACTCCGCTAATCTGCGATCCAATCTGAGCCAAATGATCTGACGACGGACAGTTGACAGTTACCTGGGTAGTCGACACGTAACTCAGGATCGTTGCCCACCGCCAGCGGCCATCGGACCCCATGAGGCGAATGGTGCGGCCAACGTCAGTCGCCAGGAAGCCAGAGCCCCCGTTGATGGCGGCCGTGCCCGAAGCCGTCAGCGTGATTGGCGCCTGGCTGGCCGGGGCGCGATGGAAAGCAAGTTCGGCCGCGACGCTGTTTAGGGCGTCGGAACCACCGCCCCCGGTGAACAGCATTTGGTGGTATCGGTACGCCACCTGGTTGGTGAACGAGTAGTAGCGCGTTTCGGCGTTATTCCAGCCCGTCTCGCCCTGGCGCGTGTCGATCGTGGTCCAGGTCACGCCGTCATTAGAACCTTGCACCTGCCAATCGGTGAAATAGTCATTGCTGCCTGTGGCGACGTTGCTGGTCGTTAGCCAATAGGCGTCGATGACGGCGGAATTGCCCGCGCCGAGATCGTACCGGATGAAGCCGTTGCCGACGCCTGACACCGTGATGCTCTGCGTCCGGCTCCTATCGAACATCTGGTAGTCGCCCGATGAGGCGTTAGAAGTGGACGCGACGCCTGCCGGCGTTGTTGGCGCTGTTGGAGACGCTGCATGGAGGACAGAATTTGCCGCAACGGCGAGCGATGTCTCCGCGCTACCGAGCGTTTCACCGATCGGCGTCACCCAAGTCGTGCGAACATAGTACGTCGCGCCCGCAAGCGCGCCCGCCACTGCGGAGGTCAGTGCGCCATTTGTTGGAGGGACCAGGCCGGCGGTATTGACGCCGGGAAGTGCCGCGCCCGCGATAAGCCCGGTGTTCGGCTCGACCCAGGCGACGCCTGTTGCGATCGGAGAGGCGTTTTGCCGTGTCTCCGTGCCGGCGCTCGTCGAGACATAGATGTTCCAGCCGGTCACATTCGGTGGCGCGGCGGTCGTGTTGCTCGTCATCAGCGGCGTCAAACTGCCCGTGTCACTCGGGGTGAGCGTGATGCCCTGCGGGTCTTCCGTGAGGTATGGGCCATCCTTGAAGACGAAGGGGACGAACGCCCAACTCGCCGCGCCACTACGGGTCAGCTTTTGCGGCTGGTATTTGGGGTGATAGAGGTTGAGCACGTCAGCCGCGTGCAGGTCGCTGACGGCCGCAAGGTCGCCGGCCGCGTAAGGTGCCGGGACGCTGTAGACACGGGCGACAGTCGGCGAGCCGGAGAACGCCGGCAGGCTCGTGCCATTGTATCCAGAGAGCTGGAACGTAGTCGCCGTTACGCCGGCCAGGGTGAAGACTTGGTTCTGCAACGCAGTGTACGGGCCGACCGCCGGCAACAACACCTGATCGCCATTGCTGTAGCCGTGCGGGGCGGAAGTCGTGACGACCGCCGGGTTGGCCTGGGTGATACCGGTGACGGCCTCGGCTGCCTCGGTGACAAGGCCACGGTTGGTGAAGAACCGGGCGCGATTGGAGTTGATCTCGATCGCATAACCCTGGGTCGGGTTGAACTCAAATTCGAACAAGCGCGACGGCTGCGTCTCGTCGGCCACAGGGGCGACGAACCGGGTGCCGTCGCGCTTTGTCGCCGGACCCTGCACGACGACGCGCATGTTTGTGCACTCGCGCAGAGAGAGCGGATACTTCTCTATGTCGACACGCCCATACATGTAGGGCGAGATTTCGCCGTTGTTGAAGCCGGCCTGGATTGCTGCTGCGCGCGCCATGTCAGCGCCTCACAAGGACGAACGTGTCCTCCGGTGCGCGTTCCGGTGGCGCCTCAATCGCGTTGACGCGCTTGGCTTCGTTAATAGCCAGCTTGTAGTCCTGGCCGATCGACTGCTTGAGCGCGTCGCTCGTCGTGATCTTGTACGTGAGCTGGACGGCCACCTGGCAGGCCAGGGCCTCGACAAACAGCGGGTCGAACAGTGCCGGATCGACGCGCGCAATATATTGGAAATTAATTGGGCTGTCCTCATAGGTGAGAACGTATTGCCCCTCGATGCGCCGCTCCTCGTACTTCATCTTGATCATACGGATGAAGTCATTGGGCACTCTATACTGGAAAATCTGCGGGGTATCCATCGGCACTTCGTCGGCCCAGGACGAGCCTTGATCATCGGGCTCGTCGTCGTCGGTGCCGAATGGCGGCGTGTTGCCGTCTGCGGCCAGGATCAGGCGAGAGCGGGCGAAGCTCCAGGGGTTCTTGCGAAGCTCGGCGTCGCGGGCGAGCGGGTACACGAAGGCACAATCCGGCTCGACGCCATACGGATTGATGTAGGGCGGGTCGATGCTACCGATGCGAGGCTGACCGAGCTTGGTCAGCGCAAGGTTGCAGATGTCAACAGGTAGCGCCATGCGACCCGCCCTCCACTAGAGTTAGTCGGTGACGTATGCGATCCAGCCCGTCAGGGTGGCCTGGTCCGGGATGACGGCGCCGCCGACAACAGCCCGAAGAAGCAGGTTGCCCTTCGTCTCGATTTCCAGTGCGCCGATGTTGGCAGCGGCATTGGTGCCGACGCCAAGGAAGGCGGAACCGGCAGTAGCAACAGCCAGGGTGTCTTCGATCGCGTCGTCCACCGCAGCGACAACAGTGCCGTCGAGCTTCGTGTAGCCGGTGTGGCCAACGTCAATGGTGGCGCTCGTGCCCCACGCGGACCACGACAGCCAGGACAGTGCCGGGATGATGCGATAGTGGGCGCCGCCGAACTGGACCAGATCGATGGTGGAGGCGATGTCGCCAGCGCCGTTCTGTTTGAAATCGATGCGAGCGATGCGCAGCTTGGCCAGGTCCACAACCTCGTTCTTCACTGCGGGCAGTGCGAGGCCGTTGGCTACCTGGTTGGACTGCTGGGCAGTAACAGTCATGGAAGTTTTCCTTTCAAAAGGTTGACCTGGCCGACATCATGCCGGCCAGGCGGCTACCGACTTAGAGGGTCGGGTCGCACTTGATTTCGAGAACCTTGCCCTCTTGGGTGCGGGTCGCACCGCCGGTAAAGGTCATGTGGATTTGCGTCAGGTAGTCCTTGTCGGGGCGCGGGCCGATGCGAGTGATCAGACCTTCCCACTGGCCATAGACCAGGCCCGACTTCACCCACACGGGGCAGCGGGTATAGTTGCTGGCGTCGACAGGGATCGCTTCGCTCTTGATGAACTTGAAGCCCATGAAGCTATCGACATCACCCGCGACCAGCGCCTTGACCTGGTTGTACAGGCTGTTGGTCACTTCGGTCGTGGCGAGCAAGTCCTGGACCTGCTGCGCCGTGACGCCGACATATGCTTCCTCGACTTCAAGATCGACGAAGTTCTGCGCCAGCTTTTTGCGGGCGGCGCGCAGCTTGGCGATAGTCAGGCCGGAGTTGGCCGCCGCGCCGCTTTCGACGTAGTTGACGGCAATCTGGTTGCCGGCGGGGAACGCCGGCTGCGTGGCGCCCTTGATACCGGTCGGCGAGATACCGAAGAAAGCGGGGAGGATGAAGTCGTCGACCGCGCGGCCATAGGCCATGCGACCGGCTTCCGCGTAAGCGGACAGCGGGCTATCGAGCACCCGCAGTTCGTCCTGGCTGTCGACCGGCAGGGCAAGAACCTTGTCGGACGGGAAAATCCAACGCTGCATGTGGATGAGATCATCGAACTGCGTGTCGGAATGGCGGGTCGTCTTGTCGCGGAAGGCCACGTCGCCGAACTGCTTGACGACCTGTGCCTGTTCGCCCTGGTAGGGGCGCATGGTAACAGCCTCAAGGAACTTCGGTCCCTTGCGCTGGAGCAGCATTTCAACGTTGTGCGTATAGCTATCGTTAAAATGGGCTGGGATTTCAAATGGGGTCAT